>CAVYUD010000014.1:0-19586 GCA_963771615.1 uncultured Gammaproteobacteria bacterium | reverse complement strand
GCTAAGAGCCTGTCCCAGACCGGCTCCTACCGCTCCCTGACGCTGGTCGAGGCCTCCCATACCTCGCGCGGCAAGGTGAACAGGTGGCAGTCCCACCAGCGATTCTTGGCGCGGCGATGCTTGCGATACACCGCTTCCCAGCGCATGCCGATTTTCTCCAGCACGCGGATCGATGCGGCATTGTTCACGTCGACCGTGGAAATCACTCGCTCCGCCCGCAAATCGAAAAACGCCGCATCGACCAAGGCCAGCGCAATTTCGGTCGCGTATCCCTTGCCCCACTGCTCGGTCCCGAGCATATAGCCCAGGTCGACGACATTGCTCTCGATCAAGGACAAGTCGCAGGCCCCGATCAGCTTGCCCGAGGCGATTTCTTCCACCGCCAGCTCGAACCGCACGCGCGGCAGTTCACGTTGCGATGCCAGGAGTTCTTCAAGATATTCCGCCGTGCTCTCCTCGTCGCGGGGTCCGAAAAAAAGATAGCGAGTGACGCGCGGATCCGATGAGTAGGCGTGCACGGCTGCGAAGTCCGTGGCCACGAACTCCCGTAAATTCAAACGCGCCGTGCGGACCGGCAGCTTTAATTTGCGCACAATACCTTGCCCGGATTCAGAATGCCCTTCGGATCGAGGGCTTTTTTGAGCGCGTGCATGACGTCAAGTTCAACGGGGTCCGCGCGCCGCGCGAATTCCGCGGCTTTGAGCCGCCCGATGCCGTGCTCGGCGCTGATGCTGCCGCCCAGGCTCTCGACCAGATCGAACATCGCCAGTTCAAGCGCGTGCGTTCTGGCAAGGAACTGCGCAGTGTCCGCGCCGGGCTTTTGACTCAAATTGAAATGCAAATTGCCGTCGCCCGCATGGCCGTAGGAGACCACGTCGCCTTCGGGGGCCAGTTCCAGCGCCAGCGCACTGCCCTTCTCGATGAGCTCGGGAATGGCGGAGACCGGCACCGAGACATCGTGCTTGATGCTGGCGCCGTGACGGCGCTGTGCCTCCGGCACCGACTCGCGCAGCTTCCACATTGCCTGTGCCTGTGCAAGCGAGGTCGCCAGCATGGCGTCCTTCACGGCGCCGCCGGCCGCCGCATCTTCCAGTTCCGAGGTCAATAGCGCCGTCAGGTTTTGATTTGGGTTCGGCGAACTCAGTTCGATCAACAAGTACCAGGGGCACTCGAAGCTCGAGGGGTTCGCGACTCCGGCAACATGCTTCACGGTCATTTCCACGGCGATGCGCGGAATCAATTCGAACGAGGTCACTTGATCGCCTGCCGCGGTGCGCAGCCGCGCGAGCAAATCCAGCGCATGGCGCGGCGAGTCGATGCCGACCAACGCCGTGGCGGTATCGGCCGGTATCGGAAACAGCTTGAGCGAGGCCGCGGTAATGATGCCGAGCGTTCCTTCTGCGCCGATAAAAAGGGATTTCACGTCGTATCCGGTATTGTCCTTGCGCAGGCTTTTCAGCGCCGAGAGCACGCGGCCATCGGCCAATACCACCTCCAATCCCAGCACCAGGTCGCGCATCATTCCGTAGCGCAGTACCGCCGTACCGCCGGCATTGGTGGAGAGATTGCCGCCGATCTGCGCGGTCCCTTCCGATCCCAAGCTCAAAGGGAAAAGGCGATTCGCGTCCCGCGCCGCCGTTTGTGCACCGGCGAGCGTGCAGCCGACCTCGACAATCATGGAATAATTGGCCGCATCGACCTGCCGTACGTGATTCAGGCGCTGCAGCGACACGACAACCTGCGAGCCGCTCTCATCCGGCGTCGCGCCGCCGCAGTAACTGGTGTTGCCTCCATGCGGCACCACCGCGAGCTCGTCGCGGCTGCAAATTCTCAAGATCCCGGCGACCTCCTCGACGCTGCGGGGGCGCAGCACCAGCGGTGTGGCGCCCTGATAAAGATGCCGAAAATCGGTGAGGTAGGGCGCTACGTCGCCGGGCGAGTCGAGCGCATTACCGGGACCGACCAGTTCTTTGAGTTCCGCGAGCGTCGCGGAACTAGGCGGGCGCGGCATGGACGGTGCTGCTGGCTAGAGCCGCTTGCCCCCGCCGTCGCGAATCGCAGCGGGTACCGGTTTTAAATCCCAAATCACGCCGAGAAAGGACATTGCCTTCAAAAGATAGAAGGTGACGTCGAACTCCCACCAATAAAAGCCCTGGCGGACGGAAGCGGGATAGTGATGGTGGTTGTTGTGCCAGCCTTCGCCCAAGGTGATGAGGGCCAGCCAGGGATTGTTGCGGCTGGCATCGCCGGTCTTGTAGCGCTGGCGACCAAACACATGCGACAGCGAATTGATCGTGTAGGTGCCGTGGTAGACCAGCACGGTGGAGATGAAGAAACCCCAGACCAGCATCTGCCAGCCCGTCGTGTGAAGGCCCGGCGCAACGTGCTTCAAGAGCACGCCGAGCAAAAATACCCCAACGCCCAGAGCTGTCGGCACCACCACATCGAAGCGGTCCAGAAATCGCAGCTCGGGATATTTCAACAGGTCCTTTACCCGCGATAAATCCGCGGCGAAGTGCTTATGGGACATGAACCAGCCCATATGACTCCAAAAAAAGCCGTGCTGCACCGGTGAGTGCACGTCATCCGGCTTGTCCGAATGCACATGATGGTGTCGGTGATGTGCTGCCCACCAAATCGGGCCGCGTTGCACCGCCGATGCACCCAACATGCCAAAGATGAATTGCCCCACGCGCGAGGTCTTGAAGGTGCGATGCGAAAAATAGCGATGGTAGAAACCGGTAATGGCAAACATGCGCACCAGGTACAGCGCAATAGTCACCGCCAGTGCGATCCAGCTGAAGCCGACCCAAATCACCGCGAGACAGACGGCATGCATGAGAAGGAACGGCAAAACCCGCGCCCAATCGATGTGCCTTCCTGCGTCTTTTTGTGCAAGCTCGCGCGGGCGCGTGGCAAAGTCGCTGTTGCCGAACCAGCGTGAGAGCTCGGTACCCACCCGTACTGCGGCGGGGGACTCGATCACGATTTCATTTTCTGGCGTCATGGGTAACCTTAAGTCTTTAGTGCCGCAATTCGCTCTTCCAGCGGCGGATGGCTCATGAATAGCCGCGTGATTCCATCCGCGCGGCCCGTATTAATGCCGAAAGCCTGCAATTGCTGCGGCAGCGGCTCTCCTTGGCTGCGCTTCAGCATTTGCAGCGCATCGATCATGTTGGCAGTACCGGTCAGATCCGCGCCGCCTCGATCCGCACGGAATTCGCGGCGCCGCGAATACCAGCAAACGATCACGGTCGCGAGAATGCCCAATATGAACTGCGCCAACATGGTGGTGACGAAAAAACCGATGCCCGAACCCTGCCGGTCGTTGCGCAGGATTGCCCGATCAACGATACCGCCGATGATTCGCGCGAGAAATATCACGAATGTATTTAGCACACCTTGCAAAAGCGCGAGGGTAACCATATCACCGTTTGCGACGTGCGTGATTTCGTGACCCAATACCGCCTCGACCTGCGTGCGCGACATGTTGCGCAGCAGACCGCTGCTTACCGCCACGAGCGCCGCATTACGCCGCGCGCCGGTCGCGAAGGCATTCATTTCCTCGGCGTCGAAAATACCGACCTCCGGCATCCCCAGATGCGCTTGCTCGGCCAGCCGCTTGACGGCGCCCACGAGCCACCGTTCCAGTTCGGACTGGGGGCTCTCGATGACGCGGACGCCCATCATGCGTTTGGCAGTCCACTTGGACAACGCCAGCGAAATGAGAGATCCGCCGAAGCCGAAAATGGCCGCAAAAACCAGCAAGCCGCCGGTGCCGCCCTGAAACAGCTGCACGCCAAATACATTCTCGACGACGAACAGCACCACGCTGAGCAGTGCAAGCACCGCAAGATTGGTCAGGACGAATAGGAAAATGCGCTTCATGGGGCTTCGGTTCGGGAAAAAGAGCCGCAATATGCTAACGCGGCAGCATCATGGTCGGGACGTTGGGGTTCAATTTCAAGTTAGAGTGATGGGGTGGCTTCTCTGCATGGATTCACAATTGACCACTATACGGACAGCGCTTCGCTATGTTTCTGTAATATATAGCATTAATCTTTCAGAGTTAGGGCATGCAGTATAGGGATTACTACGAAATTTTGGGGCTGACGCGAAGTGCCGACGCCGATGAAATCAAACGTGCGTACCGCAAGTTGGCGCGCAAGTTCCACCCGGATGTCAGCAAGGAAAAGAACGCCGAGGACAAATTCAAAGAGGTGCAGGAGGCCTACGAAGTGCTGCGCGACAGCGATAAGCGCGCCGCGTACGATCAACTGGGGCGAGATTTTCGCAACGGGCAGCAGTTCCGCCCGCCGCCTGACTGGTCGCAGCGATTCGGCAATTCGGGCGGCGGCCAGCGATTCTCCGATCTCAATGGCTTCAGCGATTTCTTCTCCAGCCTGTTTGGCGGCGCGGGTCCCGGCGCCGGCCCTTCCGCCCACGCCGATGCCGATGCGGGTCATCTGGACGTCACGAT
Source organism: uncultured Gammaproteobacteria bacterium (assembly GCA_963771615.1). GTDB lineage: Bacteria > Pseudomonadota > Gammaproteobacteria > Steroidobacterales > Steroidobacteraceae > Bog-1198. The sequence continues at coordinate 15,106 of CAVYUD010000014.1, read as the reverse complement.
CGAAGAGGCATTCGCCGGCACCAAGCGGCGGGTCACGCTCAACGAACACGCTCGCCAGCGCCAGGTCGATGTGCAAATTCCCGCGGGCGTCACGGAGGGACAGTCGCTGCGCATTCCTGGCGTCGGCGGCCGCACGTCGCTGATTTTTCGAATTCGATTGCGCCCGCACCATCTCTACGAGGTGGCCGGCAAGGACGTGCTAATCGAGTTGCCGTTGGCACCCTGGGAAGCGGCTTTGGGCGCGAAGGTCGCGGTTCCGACGCTCGGCGGCACCGTGGAGCTAACCGTCCCTGCGGGAGCCCAGTCGGGCCAGAAGCTGAGATTGCGCGCCAGAGGACTGCCGGGCAGCCCGGCCGGGGACCAGATCGTCACCATCAAATTGGTGACGCCGGCTGCGCAAAGCGCCGCGCACAAGGAAGCCTACGAGCGAATGAAGCGCGATTTCAAATTTGATCCGCGCGCCGACTGGCCGTAGGACCTAGGGCTAGCCGCCGGTCAGCACGTCCTCGCGCAGCACGTAGTCGGGCGACATGAGCGTTTCGCCCTGGCGATCCCGCGCGACTTGCACGCTTTGCGGTTTCACGAAGACCGCCGACACTTCCGGATGGGTGCCGCGGATCTGCTTCTCCATATCGACCACCGCGCGCTCGATTTCCGGTGCCTTCAGGTAGTCGAAGAAATCGAGACTCAAGTACACGACCACGCTGTTCGGCGCGAGATGCACGGTGGCGATGCTGTTGGCGTTGCACACGCCGGGCATCCCAGCGGCAATGCGAATGACGGCATCGCTCAAGGAGGGATCCGCGCGCTCGCCGATGAGCAGCGCCTTGGATTCTTGGGCCAGCAGCGCCGCGACGCCCGCCAAAATGGCGGCAATCAGCAACGATGCGATGCCGTCCCATCGGCTGTCGGCCGTCATGATTGCGGCAGTCGTGCCGGCGGCTGCGACCAAGATCCCCAACACCGCGGCCGAGTCTTCGAAAACCACGATGAATGCGGGAGGGTCCTTGGATTGGCGGAACGCCTGCCACCAACCGAGATTGCGCTTGGACTGCCTGAATGCCCGCGCGCCGACGATCCAGGAGGCTCCCTCGAACACCAAGGACGCGGCGAGTACCAGGTAAATCACCAGCGGTCTTTCGATGGGTTGCGGCTGCAAGAGGCGCTGGATACCCTGGTAGGCTGAAACACCGGCGCCCAGCGCAAAGATCAGCAATGCCACCACGAAGCTCCAGAAATACAGCTCCCGAGCATAGCCCAGGGGGTGTTCGCGGTCCGCTGGGCGACTAGAGCGTGCGATTCCGTACAGCAGCAGGAGCTCATTGATCGTGTCGACCAGCGAATGCACCGCCTCGCTCAGCATGGCGGCCGAGCCGGTCAGCATGGCAGCAGCGAATTTGGCAGCCGCCACCAGCAAATTGCCCGCCAAAGCTGCCCAAACCGCCTTCAAAGTGCCACTTTTCGCCATGCCGGATTCTAGCTTGAACAATCGCTTGAAGAATCGGCGGTCGGCCCCCACTGAAGCCTGACCAACCCTAAAAGCCAAGGCCATGACGACAGAAACCGAGCCGGCGGCGCAACAGAAGCCGCAAATCAAAGAGTTCCAGGCGGAAACCAAGCAGGTGTTGCGCCTGGTGATCCATTCTCTGTACTCGCACAAGGAGATCTTCCTGCGCGAGCTGATCTCGAATGCCTCCGACGCCTGCGAGAAGTTGCGCTTCGAGGCAATCGCCCGGCCGGAACTCTTGGGCGGCGATGCGCTGTCGATCACGCTGACCCCGGACACCAGTGCCGGGACCTTGAGCATCAAGGATAACGGCATCGGCATGAACGAGGCGGAGATCATCGACAATCTCGGCACCATCGCGCGCTCGGGTACCAAGAAATTCCTCGAGACTTTGAGCGGCGATTCCGCCAAGGATGCGCAGCTGATCGGTCAATTCGGAGTCGGCTTTTATTCGGCGTTCATCGTGGCCGACAAGGTGACTGTGCTCACCAAGCGCAGTGATTCGCCCGCCGTGCGCTGGGACTCCGACGGCGAGGGCCAATACGAGATTCAGCCCGCCGACAAGACTGACCGCGGCACTGAGGTCATTTTGCATCTGCGCGATGAGGACAAGGAATTCCTCGAGGCGGCGCGGCTACGGCAATTGGTGCGCAAGTACTCCGATCATTTGAGCATCCCGATCGTCCTCAAATCGGGTGAAACGGAAGAGACGCTGAATCAGGCGAAGGCGTTTTGGACGCGCTCGAAATCGGAACTGAAGGACGAGGATTACCAGGCGTTTTACAAGCACATTTCTCACGATAGCGAGGACGCTCGGGTTTGGGCGCACAACAAAGTTGAAGGCAACATCGAGTACACCTCGCTGCTGTACCTACCGAAGCATGCGCCGTTCGATTTGTACGACCGCGATCAGAAAGGCGGCATCCAGCTGTATGTGAAGCGTGTTTTCATCATGGACAAGGCGGCCGAACTTCTGCCGCCGTACCTGCGTTTCATGCGCGGATTGGTGGACTCATCCGATCTGCCGCTGAACGTGTCGCGCGAGCTGCTGCAAAACAATCGCACCGTCGAGAAAATCAAAGCGGCCCTGGTCAAGCGCACGCTGGATCTGCTCGAGGATCTGGCCGCGAACAAGCCGGAAGAATATGCGGAATTTTGGAAAACTTTCGGCACGGTCCTGAAGGAGGGCATCATCGATGATCCGGCCAACAAGGTCCGGATTGCGAAGCTGCTGCGCTTCCATTCGACCATCGAGAGCGGCGATGTACCCAGTGTCACTTTGGAAGCCTATGTATCGCGGATGAAGCCCGATCAAAAGGCAATTTATTACCTCACGGCCGACAGCTTGGCGGCAGCCCGCAACAGCCCCCATCTGGAGGGCTTCCGCGCCCAGGGTATGGAAGTGTTGTTGCTGACGGATCGCATCGATGAGTGGGTGGCGGGTCACTTGCATGAGTTCGAGGGCAAGCCCCTCGCGAATGTTGCGAGCGCCGCCGCCGATGTCGCCTCAGCGATCGAAACGCCGGAGAAGGCCGCGGCGGAAAGCGCGTTCAAGGACACCTTGGATCGCCTTGCCAAGGTGCTGGCGGGCAAGATCGCCAAGGCGCAAGTATCGGCGCGTCTTACGGATTCCCCCGCGGTGCTGGTCGCGGGTGAGTTCGGCCTGAGTTTGCGTATGGGGCGAATCCTCAAACAGGCTGGACAGACCAATCCTTTCGCGACGCTGCCGATTCTCGAGTTGAATCCCAAGCACCCGCTCGCCCTACGCCTCAAGGACACGAGCGACGAAGCGGCTTTCGCAGATCTCGCCCAGCTGCTCTATGACCAGGCGATGCTGGCGGAGGGCGGCGAATTGGACGACCCGGCAGGCTTCGTGCGGCGCGTAAACAGGCTCATCGTGGAAGGTCTTTCCGCGCAGCCTAAAATTATCCTGAGCTGATGATGCTGACGCCGCAATGGGCTGCAAATGACGGCGTGGCAACGGGTGCCAATCCCCAGGGCGGCAATCCCGATGTCGATGACGCGCCGTTGCTCGACGCCTACTCAGGGGCGGTGATCGGCGCTCTCGAGCGCGTCGCGCCCGCAGTGACTTTCATTGAGGTGGTGGGGCCCGCCCGCGCGGCCGCACGCGGCCGGCGCACGGAGCAAGCCAGCGGTTCGGGTTTTCTGTTCACGCCGGACGGCTACCTGCTCACCAACAGTCATGTTGTGGACGGTTCTGATGAGATCACGGTGCGTCTGAATGACGATACGCGGTTTCACGCTGATCTCGTGGGCAATGACCCGGACTCGGACCTGGCGGTGCTGCGCATCGGACACCCCAGCGCGCTGCCGTATGCGGAATTCGGCGATTCGTCACGTTTGAAGGTGGGCCAGGTTGCCATCGCCATCGGCAATCCGCTCGGCTATTCCAAGACGGTGACGACGGGCGTCGTCTCGGCGCTCGGCCGCACGTTGCGCGCCAAGTCCGGCAGGCTCATGCACGATGTCATTCAGACCGATGCTGCGCTCAACCCGGGCAACTCCGGCGGTCCACTGGTGGATTCCAAAGGTCGCGTCATCGGGGTCAACACCGCGATGATCCCTCAAGCCCAGGCGATTTGTTTTGCCACCGGAATCAATACGGCAAAATGGGTCATTGGCCAGATATTCGCCCATGGTAGGGTACGCCGGGCGTACATCGGTGTTTCCGGCGCTACCGTGCCGATCGCAACCAGGGTGGTGCGGCATTTCAGCTTGCCGGGCAACACGGCGGTGCATGTCGCCGACATCGTGGCAGGCAGCCCGGCCGCTCTTGCCGGTGTGCAGACGGGAGATCGCATGGTTGCGCTCGACGGCGTGCGCATCAATGGAATCGACAGCCTGCAGCGCACTCTCGATGCCAGCCTGATTGGCCGGGAGTGCGAATTGCAATTATTGCGCAGGTCGAGCGTTATCAAGACATCGATACGGCCGATAGAATTGCCGGCTCATCGAGCGAGCGCCAAGTAAGTACAGCAGAGGGGTGGCGAATGAGTGCAACGCATCCGGTCACTTTGGCGGTCCCGCCTGAACCCACGGATCACTCTCAGGGCCCGGAGCATGCGCGCGCGACAGTGGTCGAGTACGGTGATTTTGAGTGCCCGAGCTGCAAAGTTGCGGCAACCACGCCGTCGCTGTTGATGGAACGCTTTCCAAATCAGGTGCGTTTCATATTTCGACATTTTCCCTTGGAAGAGGCGCACCCGCATGCGCTGCTGGCCGCCGAGGCTGCCGAGGCCGCTGCGGCCCAAGGAAAATTTTGGCCGATGTACGATCTGTTGTTCCGCAATCAGGCGCATTTGAAGGCCGCGGATCTGCAGCGCTATGCGCGCGAATTGAATTTGGACATGGCGCGCTATGTGGCGGAGATGGACGATCACATTTACTTGCAGAAGGTGCGCGAACACATTGCCAGCGGTCGTTTGAGCCACATCCGCGCCACGCCGACTTTCTTTCTAAACGGCGTGGTTCAGGACATTTCTTTCGGCATGAAGTCATTGCACGACGCGGTCGCTGCCGTTGTGTCGCGGCACTAACGTGGTGTCACTGCGCGCATCGCTAACGTGACGCGTACCTGACATTGATGGCCGGCGAATGAGCGCGCTATTGCAGCGCAACAAATCCTGAAATAGCAGCAAATCCTGAAATAAAAAGGGCGCCTTTGAGAGGCGCCCGAACGGGGAATTTCTTAAATAGGTCGGCTGTTGCTCGCCGTGCTGCGCGCGGTCAGCTCCAATCGTCGCCGCCGCCGCCGCACCACCGCCACCGTCGTCCCAAGAGCCCGGGTCGTTGGCACCGAAGTCGTTTCCGCCCATGTCGCTATTGTCATAGCCGGGCTCGGCCGCGTCGGCTGAGGGAATGACTCCCCCTTCACGGCGGCCGCCATCCAAAAAGTGATGCGCGAGCTCTTCGCCGGCAACCACGCCCGCGCCCACTGCCAAGCCGGAGGCTAGGCCGCCGGCGATGCCGGAGCCCATACCGCCGCCCATCGGCGCAGGACCGTAACCGGGACCATAACCCGCTCCGTAGCCTGGGGGCGCACCCGGGCCACCTGCGATGGGGCCGCCGGCGGCGGGATACTGGCCGTAAGGCGTCCGGCGGCGAAACAGCATCATCAAAAGGCCGACCACGATGAGGCCAAAGAATATGCCGGCCCAGGGGATATGCGGCCCAGAGCGCGCCGGAATCGAGACGATCTGAGGCGCCGAGCGTTCGGCCAACCCCAGCTGCGATTTCAATTCTTCAACGGAACGGGGCTTGAATTCGGTCAGGCCCGGATTCAGGCGCTCGGCCGTGCCCAACTCGCTGCGGGCGAGCGAACTTTTGCCTTCTCTCGCGTACAGCTCCGCTTGCACGAAATGCGCTTTGGCGCTGGTAGGATGATGGGCCAGCACCTGAGTAATCATTTGCTGCGCCTCGTCGAGATGACCGGCGCGGGCGACCTCATAGATTTGATCCATTGTCGGATCAGCAGCTTGCGCAAAGCTCGGCGACCCTAACGCGAATGTCGCTCCAATACTCAACGCAGCAGCGGCAAGAACTAATTTCCGCATGGCAAGCCCCCAGTAGGTCGAATTGACCTTGTTGAGTTAGATATGGGCGCTCAGGCGAAGTTCAACGCCCAAAGTTACAGGCTGCCGCCGCTAGAGGACGCCGCGCCGCTTTTGATCGAGTTCGATGGATTCGAACAAAGCCTGAAAATTCCCCTCGCCAAACCCGTCGTTGCCCTTGCGTTGAATGATTTCAAAAAAGATCGGGCCAATGGCGTTCTTGGTAAAGATCTGCAGCAGGATGCCGGTCTTGTCGCTGCCGTCGATGAGAATCCCGCGGCGCTCGAGCTCTGGTACCGCTTCACGATGACCGATCACGCGGCCATCCACCCCCTCGTAATAAGTCGCGGGCGTTTCCTGGAACTCGACGCCCCGAGCGCGCAGCGCATCCACGGTCTCATAGATATTGTCGGTTCCGAGGGCGATATGCTGTATGCCCTCGCCCTTGTACTCATTCAGATACTCTTCGATCTGACTCTTGTCGTCTTGGCTCTCATTGATCGGAATGCGGATCTTGCCGCAAGGCGAGGTGAGCGCGCGCGAGAACAAGCCGGTCTCCTTGCCTTCGATGCTGAAGTAGCGAATTTCCTTGAAGTTGAACAGTTTCTCGTAAAAGCCGGCCCACGCATTCATGTTGCCGCGCCTGACGTTGTGCGTGAGGTGATCAATGCGCTGCAATCCCACGGGAACATGCGGCTCGGTATCGATCACAGGGATGAAGTCGACATCGTAAATGGTGCGCTCGCCGTAGCGATCGACCAGGTAAATCAGGCTGCCGCCGATTCCTTCAATCGATGGAATATTCAATTCCATGGGCCCCGCCGTGACCGGGCCGGGTTTCGCGCCCAGATCGAGCGCGCGTGCATATGCCAGGCGGGCGTCGGCAACCCGAAACGCCATGGCGCAGGCGCAAGGCCCGTGCGCGCGCGCAAACTTCTGCGCGAAGCTGTCGTGCTCTGCATTGATGATGAAGTTGATGTCGCCTTGATTGTGCAGCGTCACGTTCTTGGAACGGTGGCGCGCGACCGCCGGCAAGCCCATGCCCTCGAACAGCCGGCGCAGCAGTTCAGGATCGGGCGCGGCGTACTCGACAAACTCGAATCCGTCGGTGCGCATCGGATTCGTTACACTGAGTTCGGCATTCATGACGAGACGATGACTTTGTTTTGCGCCGAGATGGCGGTACCGAACACGTAATCCCATACATGGGTGGTCACGCCGAAATTGCCGCGCTTGGGCGAATGGTGGTGGCGCATGTGCCAGGCTCGAAGCTCGTTGAAATAGGTTGACGAAGTCTTGCGCGCGTGGTGGTGAATCACATGATGCACGTAGCCATACCACCAGTAGCCGATCATTACGCCTACTGTCAGACCATTTGCCACGTTGAAACCCACCCCCCACCATAACGGCAGCAAGATGACGCCGAGCCAGACGGTCACGCTGACCCACGACGGGGTGCCGATCAAGGCGAGCGGTTCGCCGTGATGCAGACTGTGCATCGGGGAGAATACCGGCATGCGATGCAAGGCTATGCGGTGAAGCACGTATTCCAGCAATGTCCAAAGAATCAGGCCCGCCAGGCACGCGCCGAGCCATTCGAGGCTGCCATGCCAGGTAAATTGCCGAAAATTGACGGCCGTCAGCGCGACTACCGTGATCGGATAAACCACGAAATCGGAGTAATAGCTGAATTTGCTGAGTTGCATCGTTGCCCCTCGCTCTTATGAATATGCTATTTGACCACGAACCTGGCCAAATGTTAGCCGAAGAATACCCCCGCCGCACGGCCTTCTAGCCGTCATCGCTTGGTAGAATTTCCAAAGTATGCGAAAAACCTTCGTAATTGTGGGGGGCGGATTCTCTGGCACGGTGCTCGCGGCCAACCTGCTGCGCCGCCCGCCCGCGGGCGGCGCGGACGTCGTACTCATCGAGCGCAGCAATGTCCTGGGCCGCGGCGTGGCGTACGCAGCGCACGAATTTCCTTATCTCCTGAACGTGCCCGCGGCCCGCTCGTCGGCCGATTCGCATGATCCGCTGCAATTCCTCCGGTTCGCGCAAGACAAGTTGGCAAACGTCGACGGCGAAGATTTCCTGCCGCGGGCGCTGTACGGCGACTACCTACAGGACCTGCTGCTGCGTGCGGAGCGTCAGGCGCTGCCGCAGGCGCGCCTGATACGCGTATTCGGCGAGGTGACGGGCATTGCCATGCTGAACGAGGGCAATGCCCTGGCGGCTGAATTTGCAGACCGAGCGCCGATCCGTGGGGACGCCTTGATCCTTGCCCTGGGAAATCCGTCGGCGCCCTTGCCTCACTGGGCGAAAGAATTGAATGGTCACGCAGCGTTCCGTCAAGATCCGCGGGATTTGCCCGAAACGCTGGGCGTGGAACATTCGGTTCTCATCGTCGGAAACGGCTTGACGATGGCGGACGCGGCATCGGCTTTGAGCCGCCACCCCGAACGGGTTCCCACGCTGCACACGATTTCACGCCGCGGCCTGATACCGAAAACCCAAACCACCTTTCATACTGACGCCATGCGGGGCAGCGGCGAAACGCTGCTGTCATTGAGCCATTCGTTGCGGAAATTGCTGCGCGCCTGCCGCAATCTGGCGCGCGAGGTCGAGAAACTCGGCGGCGATTGGCGCGAGGCCGTCTCCTTCATTCGCAATCTGGCGCCTGCCCTGTGGCGGCGCATGCCTGAAGCTGAGCGGCGACGCTTTGTGCGGCATCTACAGGTGCATTGGGACGCCCATCGGCATCGGCTGCCGCCGCAATTGAACGAGCGCTTGGAGCATCTTCGGCGCAGCGGCAAATTGAAAGTGAGAGCCGGGCACATCAAAAAGGTGGTCGCGGTTGACCACGGCCGCTTGGCAGTCTCGTGGCGTCCGCGCGGCGGCGGCGCGACGGCGCAGCTAAACGTGGACATGGTGATCAATGCTACGGGTCCGAACTACGACATCGAACGATCGTCTGATCCGCTGATCATTTCGTTGCGCACCGCTGGATTGGTGTCGACGGATGCCCTGAAACTCGGCATACGCACCGCACGCTTTGGAGCTTGCGTGGATGCGGACGGCCGTGTTAGCGAGCGGCTCTTTTATCTGGGCCCGATGTTGCGAGCCGATCACCTCGATGCGACCGCGGCTGCGGAGTTGACCCAGCACGCGGAGCAACTCGCCGCGCATCTCGCCGGGAACAGCTAGATGAGGTTGCCGATTCCCGCCAGCAGCCGCTGAAGATCTTCGCGCGAGCTGTACATCGACACGCCGGTTCGCAGCAAACCGCCGCGATCGCTCAAGCCCAACACTTGCACCGCGCGCGCTGCGTAAAAATGTCCGTCCCAAACGCAAATGCCTTCTTTCCCCAATGCCGTGGCTGCTTGCGCCGCGCTCACTTTCTGCAAAGTGATCGAAACGGTTGGCGCGCGGGATCGCTGGCTGAAATCAGGTCCCCACACCTGCACTCCGCGCATCTCGCGCACCGAGTCGTGATAGAACTTGGCCAAGCCGTGCTCGTATGCGGCGATGCCGGTCATCGCGTCGACTAGGCGCTCTCGCAAGCTTGAGCCCTGGCCCCAGGAGGCGAGGTATTCAACTGCAGCGCGCAGTGCATCGATCGCGGCATGATTCAGAGTGCCAGTCTCGATGCGGTAGGGGGCTGCGGGATCTTGCACGCTCAAGCGCTCGGTAGGCAGTCGATCCAGGGCCCCCGGACGCGAATAGAGCACACCGACGTGCGGCCCGTAGAATTTGTAACCCGAGCATAAGAGGAAATCCATGCCGAGGTCTTTCACGTCCAACGAAAAATGCGGCGCGTAGTGAACGGCGTCGATCACGAGCAGCGCGCCGACCTCATTTGTCAGCCGGCGCGCCAGCTTTAGGTCATTGACGGTGCCCAAGGCATTGGAGGAGGCGCCCAGCGCAAATACTTTGGTCCGCGCCGTGATCTTGGCGGCCATGTCCTCTAAGTCCAGTTGTCCCGAGGGCAGCAGGCGCACCTCTTGCACGATCATGCCGCGCTCTTGCAGCCGCAGCCAGGGGCCGCGGTTGGCCTCGTGATCGAGCTGCGTGATGAGGACTTCGTCGCCCGGCTTCAGTGTGTGGCCTATGCCTGAGCTCAGCGCATAGTTGAGCGTGGTCATGTTTTGCCCAAAGGAGATGCAGCTGGCAGTCTCGGCGCCGAGAAATGCGGCGAGCGCTTCGCGCGCCGCGGCCATGCGACGATCGACTTCCTGGGAAGGCCAAAAATTTCCGTGCGTATTGACGTTGCAGGTCGCGTAAAAGTCGCCGAGCGTATCAATTACGGTTTGCGGGACTTGACTGCCGCCGGGTCCGTCGAGATACGCCAGATTCAATGCTTCGGGCGTGCGCGCGAGCGCGGGAAAATCCTTGCGACAGCGAAGAGAGTGTTCGAGTGTGAATGGCATAGTAAAGTATGTCATGAAATTTTCTCCGCTGGTGGATCGAATCAAGGGTGAAAGCGTCGCGGCATGGACCACTCATTACGAAGCGCGCGAAGCGCAACTGCGCGGCGAGGATGTGATCGTGCTCAGCATCGGCGATCCGGAACTGGAAATGCCGGCGCCCGTGCTCGAGCGTGCGATCGAAGCGCTGCGCGCCGGCGATGTTCGCTATACGCCGGCGGCCGGACGCCTGGCGCTGCGCGAGGCCATTGCACAAACGCATCAGCGGCGCACGGGTCAAGCAGTGGGTGCGGAGAATGTTATTTTTCTCTCCGGCGCACAGAATGCGTTGTTCGCCGCATCGATGTGTGTCGCCGGCCCGGGCGATGAAGTGCTGGCGTTGGAGCCGTTGTACCCGAGTTATCCGGCAACCATCCGCGCGTCGGGCGCACTGCTGGTGCGCGTTGCGGCGCCGGCCTCCGCGGGATTTCATCCCGATTTGGGCGCCCTCGCAGCGGCCATCACACCGCGAACCCGTGCACTGTTTTTCGCGACGCCAAATAATCCCAGCGGCGTGATATTGAGCGAGGAGGATCTTCAGGTCATTGGCGATCTCGCGCGCCGGCATTCTTTGTGGATCGTGGCAGATGAGGTGTATGCGGGGCTTGCACCGGGGGGCCGCGTTCCCAATCTGGCGACGCGTTTGCCAGAGCAAGTGGTGACCGTCGGCAGCTTGGCCAAGTCGCATTCGCTGCCGGGGCTGCGCGCCGGATGGATGGTCGGACCTGCGGATCTGGTAAAGCATGCGGAATCTCTTGCCATGTGCATGTTGTTCGGACTGCCGGGGTTCATTCAGGAAGCGGCACTCACCGCGCTCTTGGGATCGGATGCGCCAGAGCGAAGGGTTCGCGAACTCTGCACATCGAGGCGCGGCATGCTGCTCGAGGGCCTCGCCGGCTTGCCCGGTATTCGCTGCGCTGTTCCGGACGCCGGCATGTTTACGTTGATCGATGTACGGGGCACGGGTCTTTCGGGCTACGATTTCATGAGCGGATTGTTCAGGTCCGAGCGGGTATCGGTGCTCGATGGCGGTGCATTCGGCGAGGCGACTCGCGGCTTCGTGCGGCTGTGTTTCGCCACGGATGAGGCGACGCTGCGCGAAGCGATGCGGCGCATCCGCCGTTATGTCGGATCTTTAGGGAATTAATCGTGGCGAGGTAATGTTGACGAGGTGGTTGTGACGAAATCAACGGACTTTGCAGTCGTGGTGCGTACACCGGGCGGCCCGGAGGCGCTTGAATGGGCCGAGGTAGAGACCGCCGCGCCGGCGCGCGGCGAGGTACTCGTTGCGCAGCGCGCCGTGGGCGTCAATTTCATCGATACCTACTATCGCCAAGGTCACTATCCGTGGCCGATGTCGCCGCTGATACCGGGCGGCGAAGCGGCGGGAGTAGTCGAGGAAGTGGGCGAGGGCGTGACCGACTTCAAGACCGGCGATCGCGTGGCGTATACCTTGCCCATCGGCGCATACCGAACGCGGCGCGTAGTGCCGGCGGAGCGTCTGGTGAAATTGCCCGAAGGCATCAAGCTTCGAGGTCGCCGCTTCGATGATGCTGAAAGGCCTGACGACGCAATATCTATTGAATTCCAGCTATGCGGTGCAGGCGGGCGAGACTGTGCTGGTGCACGCGGCGGCGGGCGGCGTCGGATTGTTGATGGGTCAGTGGCTGAAAACCATCGGCGCGACCTCCATCGGTACGGTGGGGTCCGCCGAGAAAGCCGCCACCGCTAAAGCAGCCGGCTACACGCACGTCATCGACTATCGGACCGAAGATTTCGCGGCGCGCGTCAAGGAGATCACCGGCGGCAAGGGCTGCGATGTGGTTTACGATTCCGTGGGCAATGACACCTGGCGCGGCTCGCTGAAGTGCCTGCATACGCGCGGATTGTTCGTCTGTTTCGGACAGTCCTCGGGAGCGATCACCGACTTCAAGTTCTCCGATCTCGCCGCCGGCGGTTCGCTGTACGCGACGCGCCCCACGCTGTTCGACTACATCAAAACGCGCGCGCGATCTCAACCTGCGGGCGGCCGATCTATTCGCAAAGGTCGCATCGGGCGCGGTGAAGCCGCATATCGGCCAACGGCTGCCGCTGCGCGATGCCGCGCAGGCGCACCGCGATCTCGAAGGCCGCAAAACCACCGGGTCGACGATCCTGTCTGCCTTGATTGCGCTCAAATCCCTAGGGGCAGCGCGGTTGACTCCTTGATCACGGTGACCGCAACAGACGAATTGACTGATCGCACGCACGGAATGCGCGACAGATAGTCGAGATAGAACGCCTCGAAGGCCTTGATGTTCTTGGTGACGATTTTCAGAAGGAAATCCCATTCGCCGGTGAGCGTGTAGCACTCGAGCACTTCGGCGCGGTCGCGAATCGCCGCTTCGAATTCGGCGAGCGCGTCGCGTCCGGTGGTGGCGAGCTTGATGTGCGCAAAGATGGTCACATCGAGGCCGAGTGCGTTGCGATCGAGGAGCGCGACCCGCGCCTTGATCACGCCGTTTTGTTCGAGTTGTTGAATTCGCCGCCAGCACGTGGTGGTCGATAATTTCGTTTGCGCGGCCACCTCGGCGACCGATAACGCGCCGTGCCTCTGTAGAATGTCGAGCAAACGCAAATCCAGGCGGTCGATCGTCGGGCGGTTGTTTTGTTCCATAAAGCGCTCAGATTCGGAATGAATATACCGGATTATTCGCTGCAGTCCTAATGAATGCAACATCTTGGGGTTCGGAGACGTAAATTACGCGGATGACCAAAAAATCTCGCCTGCATCTGCCTCGCGTTCCTGCACGTCCCGGCGAAACTCCCGACTTCAGTTACGTTCAAGTCTCACCCGCCGGTGCGGTGCCGCGACCGCGAAGTCAATGCCCGCGCCCGCGACATGGGTTCCTTGAGTGTCGAACTGGTGCGCGTGCTCGATGACAACGGCGATGCCGTGGGTCCGTGGCATCCGCACCTCGAGGCGAGCGACTTGCAGGTGGGCCTGCGGCACATGCTGCTCACGCGCCTGTATGACGATCGTATGCAACGCATGCAGCGCGCCGGCAAGATTTCGTTCTACATTCGCTCGCTCGGTGAGGAAGCGGTGGGGGTCGCGCAGGCCATGGCGCTGCGTCCTTCCGACATGCTGTTTCCCGCATATCGCCAGCAGGGTGCGCAAATCGTGCGCGGCATTTCCCTGGTCGATCTCATGTCGCAGCTCCTGTCCAACACCAAAGACATGTGCAAGGGCCGCCAACTGCCGGTGATGTATCACTCGCGCGCCAATAATATCTTCTCGATCTCCGGCAACTTGGCGACACAATTTCCGCAGGCAGTCGGCTGGGCCATGGCCGCGGCCATCAAGGGTGAAGACAATCTGGCGGCGACCTGGATCGGCGAGGGTAGCAGCGCCGAAGCGGATTTTCATTACGCCCTGTTGTTCGCCTCCGTGTACCAGGCGCCGGTGATTCTCAACGTGGTCAACAATCAATGGGCCATCTCGACGTTTCAGGGCTATGCCGGCGGCGAACAGCGATCCTTTGCCGCGCGCGGCCCGGGATATGGCATGCCGGGAATTCGAGTCGACGGCAACGACTTCCTGGCGGTCTATGCGGTGACTCAATGGGCGGCGGAGCGCGCGCGTACCGGCGCCGGCCCGACGTTGATAGAGCTGGTGACGTATCGCGGCGCCGCGCATTCCACCAGCGACGATCCCGCGCGCTACCGCGCCAAGGATGACGCCGAACATTGGCCGCTGGGCGATCCCATCCAGCGCCTGAAGGCGCATCTGATCAAAATCGGCGAATGGTCGGAAGAGCGGCACCAGGCCATGAGCGCCGAACTCGAGGCACTGGTGGTGTCGAGTTGGAAGGAGGCGAGCAAGTTCGGCACCATGACCGAAGGCCCGCGACTGAATCCAGAGACGATGTTCGAGGATGTCTTCAAGGACATGCCGCAGAATCTTCAGCGCCAGCAGGCCTTGCTGCGCAAGGAACTGGGCTGAAGCGCCATGGCCAATATGAACATGATCCAAGCCATCAATTCCGCCATGGACATCATGCTGGGCAGGAATCCCGCGGTCGTGCTGATGGGCGAGGACATTGGTTATTTCGGCGGAGTGTTTCGCGCAACCGAGGGCTTGCAACGCAAGTACGGCGAGCACCGCGTCATCGATACGCCGATTGCCGAAGGCGGCATCGTCGCCACCGCGATCGGCATGAGCGTGAATGGCCTGCGGCCCGTGGCCGAGATTCAATTCGCGGATTACATTTATCCTGGATTCGATCAGATCGTCAGCGAACTGGCGCGTATTCGTTATCGCAGCGCCGGCGATTTTTTCGCACCCGTTACCATCCGAACCCCCTGCGGCGGCGGAATTCGCGGCGGGCAGACCCACTCGCAAAGCCCCGAGGCCATCTTCACGCACGTCAGTGGCATCAAGGTCGTGATGCCCTCCAATCCATACGACGCCAAAGGGTTTGTTGATCACCAGCATCGAGGATGATGATCCGGTCGTGTTCTTCGAGCCGAAGCGCCTGTACAACGGCCCGTTCGACGGCGACCCGAACAAGCCGGCCGTGCCC
>CAVYUD010000013.1:0-60387 GCA_963771615.1 uncultured Gammaproteobacteria bacterium | reverse complement strand
CTAGGCCTTTTGCAGCGAGTCGTGCCGCACCAGCACTTGCGGGTTGGCCTTGCGGAAATGCGCGGCGAGCTGCTCGGCAACGTAGACGGAACGATGCCGGCCGCCGGTGCAACCGATGGCGATGGTCAAATAACTGCGATTCGCCTGCGAGAACTCGCTCAGGCGCTTCTCCAGAAACGCGGTCAGGTCCGCAACCATGCTGCGTACGCTGTCGAAGCCCGCGAGATACTCGATGACGGCCGGGTCGCGGCCGTTCAAATTGCGCAGGGCGGTCTCCCAATGGGGGTTCGGCAAGCTGCGCACATCGAATACGAAGTCCGCATCGCCCGGAATGCCATGCTTATAGCCGAAGGACTCGAACATCAGCGATAACTGGCCCTCGCGTCGGCGCTCGATGCGCTCGCGAATGATCTCGCGCAGCGCGTGCACGCCCATGCTCGAGGTATCGATCACCCAATCCGCCGCGATGGTGATCGGTTCGAGCAGCTTGCGCTCCAAGGCGATGGCTTGGCGCAAGTCGACCTCGCCGGTGACCAAAGGATGCTTGCGGCGGGTTTCCGCATAGCGCTTGAGCAGCACTTCCTCGGTGGCGTGCAGGTACAGAACCTCGCATTCGATGCCGCTGCGGCGCAGCTCCTTGACCAGGGCGGGGATGGTTTCGATTTCGTTAGCGCGATTGCGCGCATCCAGGCCGACGGCGGTCCGCGGGTAGGTGTCACCCATGCCGCGGACCGTGTGCGAAATGAAGGGCTTGAGCAGTGCGGCGGGAATGTTGTCGACGCAGTAGAAGTCGATGTCTTCCAGCATGTGCAAGGCAACGCTCTTGCCGGAGCCGGAAAGCCCGCTCACGATGATCAGCCGCATCGACATGAGCGGCTAGCGCGCTTTGAGCACATCCTCGGCGCGGTGGTCGGAGGTTTTCTCCTTGTGCTTCTTGACGCAGCGGTCGAGTTTGTCGGCCAGCGCGTCGATGGAGGCATACATGTTCTCTTCGGTTGCATCCGCGTAGATCTTGTTGCCGCGCACCATCAAAGTGGCCTCGGCCTTATGAGTCATTTTTTCGACCGTCAGTACGCAGTGGACGTCAATGAGTTGCTCGAAGTGCCGTGAGATTCGCTCGAATTTCTTGATGACATAGCCGCGCAGCGCGGGGGTGACTTCCACATGATGACCGCTGAGATCCAATTGCATGTTTCCTCCTTTCACTTTAAGACGCGCGGGCAGCGGCTCTCTTGCGCTCGTTCGACGGCGCGATCTGCATGCCCTCGCGGTACTTGGCAACCGTGCGTCTGGCCACCGGTATGCCCTCTTGCGACAGAATTTCCGCCAACTTGGCATCGCTCAACGGATTTTCTGGATTCTCTTGAGAAATCAGTTTCTTGATCTTGGCGCGAATGGCGATCGATGACATCTCGGTGCCGTCCGCCGCTTCAACGTGGCTCGAAAAGAAATAGCGGAACTCGAAGACGCCGCGCGGTGTGTGCATGTACTTCGCGGTGGTGACGCGCGAGATGGTCGATTCGTGCATTTCGACCGCCTCGGCCACATCCTTCAAGATCAGAGGCTCCATCGCCTCTTCGCCGATTTCGAAAAAGCTCGTCTGGCGCTGCACGATGCAGCGCGCCACTTTCACCAATGTCTCATTGCGAATTTCCAAGCTGCGCATCAGCCAGCGTGCTTCCTGCAGTTGGGTGCGCAGCATGGCGTGATCAGGCGCGCGCGATATCAAGTTGGCGTAGCTCTGATTGACGCGCACCCGCGGCACGGTGGCTTGGTTGATTTCGACCGTCCAGCCGTGATCGGTGCGGCGCACGAAAACATCGGGGATCACGTATTGCGCCTGGGTCGGATTGACCGCAGCGCCGGGCCGCGGATGGCATGAGCGGACCAGCGCCAGCGCCATTTCCAGATCGCTTTCGCTGCAGCGCAGCTGCCGGCGCAGCAGCGCGAGCTGCTGGCTCGCGACCAAATCCAAATGCTCGAGCGCGACCCGGATCGCCACATCCCGAGCGGGCGTCTGCGGATCCAGCTGCCGGAGCTGCAGCGCTATGCATTCGCCCAGATTGCGCGCGCCGACGCCGGCAGGCTCCAGCGATTGAACGATGCCGAGCACGCGCTCGACATCGGCAGGTGTGGCGTCGATCTCCGGCAGCAAGCTCGAGCGCACGTCCTCGAGCGAGTCCTTCAGGTATCCATCGTCGGTGATCGCATCGGAGATGACGCGGGCAATCGCCATGTCGATCGGGGAGAGCTTGGCCAGTTCCAACTGTTCGATCAGCTGCTCCTGCAAGGTTTGGCCGTGTTGATCGCTGAAATCGCTGCTGCGATCGTCATCGCCGGAATAGCTTCGATCCGAGGGTCCGCTGGTCTGTTCGCCCCAGGCCTCATCCGCGATCTCGACTTCGGGCGTTTCGCGCTGATCAACGGGTGTGCTGATGCCATCCAATTCGGCGTATTTCTCATCGAGCCGGACCGGCAGTTCTTCACGCTCCCGCGTAGCGTCCGGCGCCTCGGTCTCTTCCTCGCCCTCGAGCATCACATTGGTTTCGAGGGTCTCGCGGACATGAGCCTGCAAGTCGAGCGACGGCAGCTGCAGCAGCCGAATCGCTTGCTGCAACTGCGGGGTCATGGTCAGCTGTTGACCAATGCGAAGCTGCAGACTTGGCTTCAACATATTTCTTTCGAACCTAAACCTATAACTTGAAGTCCTGGCCCAAGTACACCTCACGAACCTGCGGGTTGGCAAGAATCTGGTCCGCAGATCCAGAGGCGAGGACACTACCTTGACTGACGATATAGGCTCTGGCGCAAATACCCAAGGTCTCCCGCACATTATGATCCGTAATCAACACTCCTATGCCCTTGTCGGACAAGTGCTTGATTATTCGCTGGATATCAGCGACGGAGAGCGGATCGACCCCTGCAAACGGCTCATCCAGCAACATAAATCGAGGATCGGCCGCCAATGCCCGGGCGATTTCGACCCGGCGGCGCTCCCCGCCGGAGAGACTCATCCCCAAGCTATCGCGCACGTGGCCGATGTGCAACTCGCCCAACAGCTCCTTCAACCGCGCGGCCCGGCCCGCGTCGTCCAGACCCGGGCGGGTCTCGAGGATGGCCATGATGTTGTCTGCCACCGTGAGCTTGCGGAAAACGGAGGGTTCCTGGGGCAAATAGCCCAAGCCCAATTGCGCGCGGCGGTGCATGGGGAGGCGGCTGATATCCTTATTGTCCAAGAAGATCTCGCCATGCTCGCAGCGGGTCAAACCCACGATCATGTAGAACGCGGTGGTCTTTCCGGCGCCGTTGGGCCCCAACAGCCCGACTACTTCACCGCTTTCGACCTCCAGGGACAAATCCCGCAGTACCTGCCGTGATTTGTAGCTTTTGGCGAGTTGCAACGCCCGCAATACACTCATGGATTGGGCTTGGGCTGAGCCGATTTGGGCGGCGGCGGCGTGATGGTGATGTGCACTCGCTGGGAATTCTGTTCGGCTTCCTCGGCAATGACCTTTTGCGCCAGAACATCGTACTTCAGCGATTGCCCGCGGATCTCATTGTCGCCATTGCTCAAATAGGCATTCTTCACGAACCGCACCAAGTGCTTCGAGGCATCGTAGTCGATGGTTTCGGCGCTGCCTTTCGCCAGCTTTCCGGTCTTGGCGACGGTTTGCTCGAACGAGGCGGGTTTGCCATTGACGACTGCCTTGCTGAGTACGTTGTTGACGAACGTGATCTGCGCATCGTCGGAGAACAGTTGGCCTTGTTCGACCGTGATCTTGACGTTGCCGCGAAAATTCCAAACATTGTTTTCGAAATACAAATCCGTCGAGCGCTGTTGGTTGGCTTGGCCTTGATCGGCGGTGATCGACATCGCGCCCTGCGAGATGCGGATTTTGCTGAACAAGGCGCTGTTGGTTTTAAGGTCGATGGTGACGGACTGCGACTCCATCAATATCGTCGCCTGACGATCGTGCACCAGGACCGGAGCCGCGCCCGCCTGAGCCAGCGGCGCGAGCAGTGCCACCAGGGCAAGACAGTTACGGGAGGAAACGGCCATTGACCTTGGATTCTAGGCGGATCGTGCGCTCTTTCAAATTCGCACTCAGGCCGCGCGCGGTGAGAACGTGGCCGCCGTAGTCGATGCGCACGTCGCTTTTGGTGCTGGCAATCCCTTCAGGAACGTTGTAGCTCAGCAGGTCGGTGTGGATCACCGCGGTGCCCGGGGTGCCCGGGTTCTCGCCCTGCAGCCGCACATTGCCGGCGACATCGATGATCTTGCCGCCGGGTTGAACATGCGCCGTGTCGCCGAACAGGACCCATGCCTGGCCGCCGGGTGCGTCATAGTTCACACGTACGTTGGACAGCGCCACCTCGTTGCCGTGGTCAATTTGGTCGATGCGTTCGGCCTCGATGCGAATGCTGGGCGCGCCCGACGCATCGTAATCCGTCAGGATGGCGTTCTTCAGATAATAGCCGGGCAAATCCGCTTGCTTGGCGCCGCTTTGCTCGGAGGGGCGGTGGCTGGGCGAACTGTATATCCAGGTAATGATCACCAGAGCCGCGACCGCGAGCACGGTAAAAACGCGAAAAAACATTATGAGTCTCCGGCGCGGGCGCGAAGAATGGCATCGCAAAGCTCGCGCACGGCGCCCGAGCCGCCGGGCGAGCGCGCAATCCAGTGCGCGGCCGACAATACGACGGGATGGGCATCCGCTACTGCCGCCGCCAGGCCGACCGCGGACATCAAGGCTAGATCAGGCGTGTCATCGACGATGCAAGCGCAATTCAAAGGATCGACCTTAAGACGCTTCGTCAGCGTATGCAGTGCGAGTAACTTATCCTTGCAGCCTTGGACCACGGTGGGCACGTGCAGTTCGCGCAAGCGCACGGCCGCGGCAGCCGAGCGCCGGCCGCTGAAGGCCGCCACCTGCACGCCGGCGGACATGAGCAGCTTGATGCCGTGGCCGTCGCGGACGTGGAACACCTTGAGCGCTTCGCCCTTGGCGCCGAAATACAACCGCCCGTCGGTCAAGACGCCATCGACGTCCAAGATCAGCAACTGGATTTTCGCCAGCGGCGTGGCGTTGCGTGCTTTCAAAATACGCCCGCGCGCAGCAGATCGTGCACGTTGAGCGCGCCGACCAGTTTGCCCTCATCGTCGAGCACGATCAGGGAGGTAATGCGATGCGTCTCCATCAAGTGCACCGCCTCCGCCGCAAGCATTGAAGGCAGGACGAACTTCGGGTGCGCGGTCATCACTTGATCCATGCGCGTGGCACGCAAATCCGCGGCGCGATCGAGGGCGCGGCGCAAATCGCCGTCCGTGAAAACGCCGAGCACGCGCATCGAGTCATCGACGATCGCGGTCATGCCGAGACCTTTGGAGGTGACTTCGTGCAGCCCCTCGGCAAGCGTTGTGTCGATTCGAACTGTCGGTACCTGTTTGCCGGTGCGCATTATGTCCCTCACATAGAGGAGGGGCCGGCGGCCCAAGGCGCCGGCGGGATGCGAGCGTGCGAAGTCCTCTTCGGTGAAGCCGCGTGCTTTCAACAATGCGACGGCCAGTGCGTCGCCGACGGCCAACGCCGCCGTGGTGCTGGCGGTGGGCGCGAGATTCAACGGGCAGGCCTCGGCTGGCACGCCGATGTCCAAATTCACCGTGGCGATGCGCGCCAGCGCGGAATCCGAATTTCCCGTAAAGGCGATCAAGGGCACGCCGAGCCGCTTGATCACGGGCAGTATGGTCAGAATTTCAGCCGTCTCGCCGGAGTTCGACAGTGCCAGCAGGACATCGTCGCGAGTGATCATCCCGACATCGCCGTGACTGGCCTCGCCGGGATGCACGAAAAACGCCGGCGTGCCGGTACTGGCCAGAGTGGCGGCGATTTTCCCGCCGATGTGCCCGGACTTGCCCATGCCCGTCACCACGATACGGCCCCGACAGTTAAGACAAATCCGGCAAGCGCGTGCAAAATCCGAGCCGAGACGGGGTAATTGCGCGCGCAGACCGTCGATTTCTACGGTCAGCGCCTGGCGGCCGAGTTCGACGAGACCCTCGTCGGTGTAGTCGGAATTCATCTGCGAATAATACAGGTAAGCTTGTCTGAATTTTTAGGAGACGGAATGAATCCACAACAGGTAGCACAACTGATCGAGGACGGTTTGGGCGGCAGCCATGCCATGGTGACCAGCGAGGACAACGTGCACTTCGAGGCCGTGGTGATTGCGCCCGCTTTCATCGGCAAGAAGCCCATTCAGCGCCATCAAATGGTGTATTCGACGCTGGGCGCGGCGGTCGGCACGGAAATTCACGCCCTCGCTCTGCAGGTGTTCACGCCCGATGAGTACGCAAGGCAGGGTCGTGGATAAGCTGCAAATTCATGGCGGCATCGCGCTCGAGGGCGAGATCCGCATCTCCGGCGCAAAGAATGCGACGCTGCCCATCCTTGCCGGCTGCTTGCTGGCCGACGGTCCGGTGACGGTGTCGAATGTGCCGCACCTGCAGGACGTCACGACCATGATCGAGCTGCTCGGCCGTATGGGCGTGTCGGTGACCATCGATGAAAAAATGCACATCGAGGTCGACGCGTCGACCATCAAGGAATATTTCGCGCCCTACCAACTCGTGAAGACCATGCGCGCATCCATATTGGTCCTGGGACCTTTGTTGGCGCGCTTTGGCGCGGCGGACGTGTCCTTGCCCGGCGGCTGCGCGATCGGTGCGCGTCCGGTCAATATTCACGTCGCAGGCTTGCAGGCCATGGGCGCGGACATTCACATCGAGAACGGCTATATCAAAGCGCGTGCCTCGAAGTTGAAAGGCGCGCGCCTCGTGCTCGAGACCGTGACCGTCACCGGCACCGAGAACCTGATGATGGCCGCGACCTTGGCCGAGGGCGAGACGGTCCTCGAGAATGCCGCGCGCGAGCCCGAAGTAGTGGACCTGGCAAATTTCTTGATTGCCATGGGCGCCAAGATCAAGGGCGCAGGCACCGATCGAATCGTCATCGAGGGCGTGAAGCGCTTGAGCGGCACGGCCTACGAAGTGCTGCCGGATCGAATCGAGACCGGCACCTATCTGGTGGCGGGTGCCATCACCGGCGGGCACATTCGTGTAAAAAATACGCGGCCCGATCACGTCGATGCCGTCATCGACAAGCTCAAGGAGGCCGGCGCCGGCGTCGAGGTCGGCGACTCGTGGATCGAAGTTGACATGCGCGGCAAAAGGCCCACGGCCATCGACATTCGCACGGCACCTTATCCGGCTTTCCCGACCGACATGCAGGCGCAGTTCGCGGCGCTCAACACCGTGGCCAACGGCGTCGGCACCATCATCGAAACGATTTTCGAAAATCGTTTCATGCACATGCTGGAAATGCGCCGCATGGGGGCGGAAATCCGTCTGGAGGGCAACACCGCCATCATCAAGGGGGTTGAACGCCTGACCGCCGCACCGGTGATGGCAACGGATTTGCGCGCTTCTGCGAGCCTGGTGCTCGCCGCGCTGGTGGCCGACGGCCGCACCGACATCGAGCGCATCTATCATATTGACCGCGGCTATGCGGCGATCGAGGAAAAACTTCAGCAACTGGGGGCGAAAATCCGCCGTACGCCTTGAGGCTTCGCCGCGCCAGCCTCAACGTTTTTGGATTGACCGGGTAGGGCGTTCCAGCACCGTCAATTTCAGCTTGTAACTTTGCCGAGCATGACGGCCTTCGAGCTCGACCTGTGAGCCGGGTTTCAGCGAGGACACGCGCGCCACCAGGTCTTGCGCGTTGTGCACAGCTTCGCCCCCCAAAGCGGTGACCAGATCGCCGGGCCGCACGCCCGCCTCGTAGGCTTGGCTGTCGACCATGATGTTGACCACGGTGACGCCGCCGCCCGCCGTGCCGATCTGAGCGGACTGCTCTTCACTCAAGTCCTGCGGCACAAAACCAAGCCATCCGCGCACCACGTGGCCGTTGAGCAGAATTTGTTCCATCACACCGCGTACCAGGTTGACGGGAATGGCAAAGCCGATGCCCTCAGGTCCTCCATAAGCTCGATTGAGTACAGCGGTGTTAATGCCGACCAGATCGCCATGCGCATCGATCAGCGCACCTCCGGAGTTGCCGAGGTTGATGGCCGCGTCGGTTTGAATGAAATTTTCAAACGTCGCCAGGCCCAGTTGACCGCGTCCCGTTGCGCTGACGATCCCCTGAGTCACCGTCTGACCCACGCCATAGGGGTTGCCGATGGCCAGCACGATGTCGCCGACGCGCAGAGTATCGGATCGGCCCAATGGCATGATGGGGAGGTTGCCGATCTCAAGATCGAGGATTGCGAGGTCGGTGTCGGGGTCTTGCCCCACGATGGTGGCATCGGCAATCCGTCCATCGGCAAGTTGCACTCGGATCGAATCGGCACCGGCGATGACATGCTGATTCGTGATGATGGTGCCCATCGCATCGACAATGACGCCCGAACCCAAACTGCGCTCCACGCGCTGCCGATAGCTTGGCCAATAATCGCCGAACAATTGATTCAAGGGGGCTGCTTGGGTGCGCTCCCGAACCACCCGTGCGGTGTAGATGTTGACCACGGCCGGCGCGGCACGCGCCACGGAATCCGCAAAACTCTGCATGACCACCGGCGCCGCGGGGGTGGCGCTCGGCGCCGCGGGAGCAGGAGTCACGGGCGGCGGCGGGGTCGCCGTGGCGTGTGCGCCCAGCAGCGTCGGGTTCCACCAGACCACGAGAAATGCCACGGCCAGGCCGACCACGACCGCTCTGACCAAAAAACTCACGAGGACGCGAGTGTTCTGCAATTAATATCGCTCCTCGAGCCTTAAGGGTGACCTGCGTAACTGTGTATAATGCGCTCCCAATATTCTTTGGGAAACACTGCCGCCATAGGGGTTTGCGTGAAGATTTGTCAACCATTTTCGAGGACGATCGCATGACTGAAGAGGTAGACCACAGCCGTCGCCGGTTGCTGACGGCAGCTACGGTCGGCACCGGCGTGATCGGCGCCGCGTTTGCCGCAATACCCTTTATCGCGTCTTGGAAGCCCAGCGCCCGGGCCAAAGCCTTGGGTGCTCCGGTGGATGTCGATGCGTCGAAACTCGAAGCCGGTCAAATGCTGAAGGTCGTGTGGCGCGGTCAGGCGGTGTTCGTCGTACGCCGCGTCAAAGCGGTCGTCGATCAGTTGGGCGGGCACGACGACATGCTCGCGGATCCCAAGTCCGAGGACTCGCTGCAGCCGGACTACATTAAATCGACCGGCGCGGCGCGTGCGCGCAATCCCGAGTACTGGGTGGGCCTCGCGGTCTGCACTCACCTGGGCTGCTCGCCGTTGGGCGCTTTCTTGCCGAACGATTCGTTCCAAGTCGCGGGCGCGGACTTGGGTGCGAACTGGCCCGGCGGCTTTTATTGCCCGTGCCACGGTTCGAAATATGATTTGTCGGGCCGCGTGTTCAAAAGCATGCCGGCGCCGAAGAATTTGACCGTGCCGCCGTACGCAATCGCTGCGAATACGCGCATTGTCATCGGCGTCGACGACGCTTCCAAACCCGTTTCGTAAAGCAAGAGGTAAGCGATGGCCGCAGCACCCGAGACCGCCGGCACCGGCAAAGGATTCATTGGCTGGATCGATCAACGCTTTCCGCTGACGAAACTGTGGAAGGAACACGCTGCCGAGTACTACGCGCCGAAGAATTTCAACTTTTGGTATTTCTTCGGCGCGCTGGCTCTGCTGGTGCTTGCAAACCAGATCGTCACCGGCATTTTCCTGACCATGAGCTACAAGCCGTCCGCGGCCGAGGCGTTCGCCTCGATCGAATACATCATGCGCGATGTGGAATGGGGCTGGCTGATCCGCTACATGCACACAACCGGCGCGTCCGCTTTCTTCATCGTGGTGTACCTGCACATGTTTCGTGCGCTGCTGTACGGCTCGCATCGCAAGCCACGCGAACTCATTTGGATCTTCGGCTGCCTCATCTTTTTATTGCTCATGGCCGAGGCGTTCATGGGGTATGTGCTGCCTTGGGGCAACATGAGCTTTTGGGGCGCCCAGGTTATCGTGTCGTTATTCAGCAGCTTGCCGATCATCGGCAGCACGTTGGTTGAATGGATCCGCGGCGACTACAACATCGCGGATCCCACCTTGAACCGGTTTTTCGCCTTGCATGTGGCGGCGCTGCCCTTGGCGCTGGTTTTCTTGGTGATCGCGCACCTCATGGCGCTGCACGAGGTCGGTTCCAACAATCCGGATGGCATCGAGATCAAAAAGTACAAGGATGCGCAAGGGCATCCCTTGGACGGCGTACCGTTTCATCCCTATTACACCGTCAAGGACTTGATGGGCGCGGCCGGTTTCTTGATTATCTTTGCCGCTGTGATTTTCTTCGCGCCGAATTTCTTCGGCTTGTTTCTGGAGTCGCCGAATTTCGAACCGGCAAACCCATTGCAAACTCCGCCCGACATCACGCCGGTGTGGTATTTCACCCCGTTCTACGCGATGTTGCGCGCCATCCCTTCGGCTTTCGGCACGCAGGTGTGGGGAGTGATGGTGATGGGCGCCGCGGTCTTCGTGCTGTTTTTCGTGCCTTGGCTCGATCGATCGCCGGTGCGGTCCATCCGCTACAAAGGTCCGATCTACAAAGTGATGCTGGCGCTGTTCTCGGTGGCGTTTGTCTGCTTGGCGGTCTGCGGCATGAAACCGCCGTCGGGCATCTATCCGATTCTGGCGCGAATTTGCACCGCCGTTTATTTTGCATTCTTTTTGCTGATGCCCTGGTACACGAAGTTCGACCGCGTGAAGCCGGTGCCGGAAAGGGTTACGGGACATGTTTAAAGCCAGTGTTTTAGCCGCCTTTGGACTTCTCTGTGCCGGCACCGCGTTGGCCGAAGAAGGCGAGATTCCGCTGCTCGAGGCGGGCACGGATATCAGGAACCTCGAGTCGCTGCAGCGCGGCGCGCGAAATTTCATGAACGACTGCTCGGGGTGCCACTCGCTCAAGTACCTGCGCTACAACCGCTTGGCGACGGATCTGAAAATCCCGGAGGCGGACCTTTCCAAAAATTTGATATTTGACGGCGCCAAACCGTTCGAGGAAATGACTTTCGGCATGCCCGCGGATTCCGCGGACTGGTTCGGCAAACAACCGCCCGATTTGACCTTGATGGCCCGAGAACGCGGCACCAATTATATATTTTCGTATTTGCACGGCTTCTACGCCGACAAGACGCGGCCTTGGGGCGTGAATAATTTATACCTGCCGGGCACGGCCATGCCGCACATCCTGTACTACCGCCAGGGATTACAAAAGCCTGCATACAAGAATGAAAAAGACCCTCACGGCAACGCCAAAATGGTGCTGGCAGGCGTTGAGCCAATGATCCCGGGTTCCATGAAGCCAGAGGAGTATGATCAATACGTTCGGGACATCGTCAATTTCTTGGACTATGCCGCCGAACCCATCAAGTCGAAACGCGAATCGATGGGCATCTTTGTGGTGCTGTTCTTGCTGGTCTTCTTTGTATTTTCGTACTTACTGAAGAAAGAATATTGGAAGGACGTCCACTGACTTTGGCGGGCGCCGTCCCGTTGGGAATCGCTAGGAGGTCCGGTTAGTGGCACGTCGTTCGGTGATGACGCTATTCTCAGCACCGGCTGATCCGTGGAGTCACCGGACACGCCTGGTTTTGGCTGAAAAGGGCATTGCCATCGAATTGGTCAATGTCGACCCGCTGGCGTTACCCGAGGACTTGATCGACTTGAATCCCTATCACAGCGTGCCGACGCTGGTCGATCGGGACTTGGTGCTGTACGACTCGCGCGTCATCATCGAGTACTTGGACGAGCGTTTTCCGCATCCGCCGCTGATGCCGATCGATCCGGTGACGCGTGCTCAATTTCGCGTGGCGCTGTATCGGGTCGAGCGCGACTGGTATGCCCTGGCGCACGACATCGAAATCGATCCGGCAAGCAAGACTGCGGAGCACAGCCGCAAGGTATTGGGCGAAGCGATTTGCGCGAGCGCAGAGGTCTTCAAGGCCAAGCCGTTTTTCCTGAGCGATGAATTCTCGTTGGTGGACGCGAGTATTGCGCCCATTTTGTGGCGTCTGCGGGTATACGGCATCGAGCTGCCGGCGCAGGCGCAGCCCATCATGAAGTACATGAATGCCATTTTTGCGCGCTCCACCTTCCGTGCCTGCCTGAGCGATGCGGAACGGGAGATGCGCCATTGAAACCGCGGCGCCCGTACTTGCTGCGCGCTTTGCACGAGTGGATCTCGGATAGCGGGGAAACGCCGCACATCGTGGTCGATGCCTCCGCCGAGGGTGTCACCGTCCCACGCCAGTACGTGAAGGACGGCAAGATCGTGCTCAACGTCAGCTTCTCCGCGACTCAGTTGCTAAAACTGGGCAATGATTTCGTGAGCTTCGAGGCTCGTTTTGGCGGGGTGGGTTTTGCCGTGCAGGTTCCGGTGCGCGCAATTCTGGGCATCTATGCGCGTGAGACCGGGCAGGGCATGATTTTTCCCGAGGGCGATGCCGATCCGGATCCGACCGACAGCCCGCCCGCCAGTCCCGGCAGCGGCAAACCGAGCGGCGCTGCGCCTAAGAGGCCGAAATTACAGGTCGTTAAATAAGACGAAAGGCGTCCTTGATCCAGTCGACGCGATGAACGCCTTGCGGCAATCCCTCGATCGCCAGAACGTCGAAGCGCATGGGGAGATTTCTCCAATGCTTTTGGCGTCCCAAGAAAAATTGAGCCGCGCGAATGATCTTGCGCTGCTTGGCCCAGGTGACTGAGACGGAGGCGCCGCCGAACTCAGCGCTGCCGCGTTGGCGAACCTCGACGATGGCCAGCACACCCCCATCGAGACATACCAGATCGAGTTCGCCGGCCTTGCAGCGCAAATTGCGCGCGAGAACCGTAAGCCCGCGCACTTTGAGGTATTGCGCCGCCAGTTCCTCGGCTGCCACGCCGCGCTGCATGCGCAAATCCTTCATGCGGCATCATGCCGCTACGCCGCTGATCTCCGCAGCTGGAATATCGGGCGTATTTGCGCAAATTACGGCTTGATCGTCGAGTCGTAAATTTCGACGCCACCCAGAAAGGTCTTGAGCACGCGTGTGTCGCGAATGGCGGCCGGCGCAATCGTCAGCACGTCCTGGCTCAAAAGCACCATGTCGGCCAACTTCCCGGGTTCGATAGAACCTTTCTCACGGTCTTGGAATTCCGCGAACGCGGAATCAATGGTGTACGCGGCGATGGCTTCTTGAATCGACAGTTTTTGTTCGGGAAACCAGCCCTGGGGGTACTTTCCGTCAAGCGTCGCGCGTGTTACGGCTGCATATAGCGTCAACATCGGGTCGAGCGGGGCCACCGGCCAATCCGTACCGAAGGCCAGCCGCACACCGTGCTGCATGAAGGTTCGAAACGCGTACGTCCTGCTGGCGCGATCATGTCCGATGCGCGCTTCCGCCCAGCGCCCGTCGTCGATGGCTTGGTAGGGTTGCACGGAGGCGATGACATGCAGTTGCGCAAACCGATCGAAGTCGGCTGCCGCCATGTGCTGCGCGTGTTCGATGCGCCAACGCCGATCTTTGCGGCCGGCGTTTTTGTCCACCGCCTGATACAGGTCCAGCGTGGTTTTGATGGCGGCATCGCCGATGGCGTGCGTACAAACCTGCAGGTTGGTCGCGTCCGCGCGCATCAATCTCTCGCCGGCCTTGATCAGCGGCAGCATATCGGAGAACAGCAGGCCGCGATTTCCCGGCTCATCGGTGTAGGGCTGCATGAAGTACGCGGTGCGCGAACCCAATGAGCCGTCGGCGAACATTTTGAGCGCGCCGATTCGCAAAGATGTTCCGCCGAAGGCATGTCCGATTCCGAGCTTCGCCTGATCCTCGACCGTGGCGATCAGCGGCGCGCCATACACACGCACGGTGAGATGGTTTTCGGCCTGTAGCTGCGAATACACCGCCAGGTCGCCGTAATCCAAGGACATGTCCTGCACACTGGTCACACCGCGCATGGCGGCCTCGCGCAGGGCGGCGTCGATGGCCCGCCGGCGCTGGGCCAAACTCAGCGGCGGCTCCGCTTTCTGCAATAGTTCCGTGGCAGCGTCCTTCAGCGCGCCGGTGGGCTCGCCAGTCGCGTCGCGCACAATGAGACCGCCCGGAGGATCCGGAGTCTTGGCGGTGATGCCCGCCAGCATCAATGCCTTGGAGTTGGCGAGCAGCATGTGGCCGTCGTAGCGATCGATCGCGACTGGATTGTCGGGCGTGACCGCGTCGATATCTTGGCGCGTGGGTAATCTCGCGGGCGACCACTTGGTCTCGTCCCATTCGCCATTTCGAATCCATTCGCCCTTGGGGGCATGCGCTGCAAAGTCTGCGATGCGCTGCACGAACTCCTTGAGGCTGCTAACGTTCACGAGCTGCACCGAGCTCAATGACGCACCGCCGTCCGAGAAATGCACATGGGCGTCGTTGAATCCCGGCAACAGTCGATTCCCCTTGGCGTCGATGATGCGGGTACGCAGTCCTTGCCAACGCATGACCGCAGCCTCGCCGCCCACCGCAACAAAGCGGCCATCGAGCACAGCGAGGGCATCGGCCTCGGGCTGCTTGGGGTTCACAGTCCAAATGTGCGCGTTGTGAATGATGAGATCGGCAGCCGGCCGCGAATCGGCCGGTGCGCCGTGCACCGCACCGCACAGCGTTGCGCAAGCAATCAGCGCAGCGGCTTTCAGATTATAAAACAAAGGGTGCGCCGCCTCTGACTTGCGCCCAATCCAGATCGCGCCGAATCTTATTCTGCTGATCGAGGTGTAATTTTCCAGTCACGCCCGCGATTTCGCTCGAGGCCGCGGGACTGCCCGACCGCAGGCCGGGCACCAACCGATACGCGTCGAAACCAAATGCATACAGGCGGTTGCGCCGCGCGGTGGGGGCCGGCCACGCCGCTCGCACGCTGTCGCGGATCTGGGTCGTGGCGGGGTCGTTGGAAATCATCCACGGCATATCGGGGAAGAACATGCCATCGACATCCGAGTTGGCGTTGGGATCCGGTTCGAAGCTGTCCGAGGTCGAATATACGGGCACGTCGCCGGAAAAATTGTACTTCAGCTGCGGCAGGATGAGGCGCGCGGTACCGGCAGTGCTCGCGGCCACGAAGATGAAGGCCGCATCGCTGCGATGGGTCGGCGGTTCGGGCTTCTCGCCCTTTTCGACCTTGGTGACCTTCAATTGCATGACCGTCTTGATGACGTCGGAGAAATCTACTTGCGCGGGGTCATAGCGGCCGCTGTCGAGCACCGTGCCGCCGAGACTCTTTAATTCCTCGGCGAATGCCGCGGCGACACGCGTTCCCCATTCGCCCGATGGCATGATCACGACGCCGTTGGGGTGGCCATCGGCGACCACGCGGCGCGCCACCATGCGCGCCTCATCTTCGGGCAAGAGCGCGAATTGATAGAAGTTCTTGGGCGGCGAGACTGTCTCACCGAGGAAGTTCAACGCCAGCACCGGGGTACGGCCGCCTGTAACCGGCGCAACCGCTGCCACTTCATCCTTAAATAGCGGGCCCACCACGAAGCCGGCGCCGTCGGCGATGGCGCGGTTGTAGGCGCTGCTAACGGACTCAGCGGCCACATCGTAAATCTTCAAGCGTGGCCGGGCTGCGGCGCTTTGCTGCAGATAGGCTGCAATGAAGCCATCCCGTACCGCAACGCCAAATGCTTCGGCCCGACCCGACAACGGCAGCAAGAGCGCAATCTGATTGGGATATTCGGTGGCGACGGCAATCTGCGTCTGCGCCGCCGAGAGAACCGTAGTGTTGGCGGGATGTTGCGGGTATTGCCGTTTCCAGGCGTCCAGCGCCGCCGCAGCGCGCGCGGGATTGCGTTCCACCTCGACGGCGACCGGCCCCAATTCCAGCCAGCCGACGACGATAGGATCAGTTTTTGGAGGCGCCTTCATCGGTGCGCCGCGCTCCGCAGCCGTGCGCACTCGCGTCAAGAGTTCATCCCGATTCGCGCGCAGCGCCGCGGGATCACTGATGAAACGCTCGCGCTCGACCAGTGCGCGCACGCCCTCGACCGGATGGCCGGTGAGAAAGGCGCTGCGGCCACGAATCCAAAAGTAGTTCTGGGCTTGTTCCTGCGATGTTGGCACCGGAATTTGATCGAGTTCGCGAATCGCGCGCGCGGGATCATTTTCAGCGTAGGCGATTTCGGCGGCAACCAGCGCGCGCGGCGTCGCGAGTTTGGTGCGGGCTTCGGGCGACACTTCTGCCAGAGCCTGCTTGGCAGCGGCAACATTTCCTGCCGCGGCCCACTGCTCCGCGCTCAACAGCTCGTAGTTGTCGCTCTCTGCCGGCAATTGCATCGCCAGATCGGCGTACAACTTCGCCGCTTCCGCGTGCTTGCCGTCATGCGCCAGGCGTGCGGCATGTTCCTGTTTATCCGCGGTGTTTTCTGTGGGCTTGACGAGGCTGCAAGCCGCTGCGATCAACGCCAGAGCGAGTACCGCAATTTGCGTCAGCCGTGGACGCCGAGAGATCGCTGCCATACCCTTCCGCTCCTGAAACTTCGAATATAGGCTGGATTATAAGTGACAACGCAGCAGACAGGGCTGCCGGCGGCGGGAACGCTCTACGTAGTTGCTACGCCGATCGGCAATTTAGGCGATTTGAGCCCCCGCGCGGCGGCCACGCTGAAAAACTGCGACCTGATCGCGGCGGAGGACACGCGCCACACAGGAATACTGCTCAAACATTTTCAGATCGGCACACCGCAGCTGTCGCTCCACGATCACAACGAGGGCGCGCGGGCCGTTGAAATAATTGCACTGCTGCGTGAAGGCAAATCCGTCGCACTGGTGAGCGATGCGGGCACGCCGGCCATCAGCGATCCCGGGTTTGAACTAGTCCGCGCAGTCGCGGCGACCGGCATGAAGGTTGTGACCATACCCGGGCCCTGCGCGGCCATCGCGGCGCTGTCAATCGGTGCATTGCCGACGGATCGATTTTGCTTCGAAGGATTTCTGCCGGCGCGCGGCGCGGCTCGCAAGTTGCGGCTGAAGTCGCTTGAAGCAGAGCCGCGCACACTGGTGTTCTATGAATCGCCGCACCGAGTGCGCGAGACCCTGGAGGATTGCGTGACCGTTTTCGGCGGAACGCGCGCGGCCGCCGTAGTGCGTGAAGCAACCAAGCTGCACGAGACCACCTACCGCGGCTCGTTACGCGAACTGCTCGATCAATCCAGCACTGATGCGGATTTCTCGCGCGGCGAAATTGTCTTGGTTGTAGCCGGCGCGGCGCAAGCGGCCGCCGCCGACGGCGACTTGGAGGCCAAATCGCGGCTGGACAAGGTGCTAGTTGCGCTGCTGGCCGAGTTGCCCTTGAAACAAGCGGCACGCCTCGCCGCGCGGATCACGGGCGCGCGTGACAATGAGACTTATAAACGCGCGCTATTCCTCAAAGAGCAATCCGCCTCGCAATAACGCCCGGACCTGCGTATGGTGCACACCGAGTCGGCCAGACAGTCGCTGTGTGCTTCGCACATGGAGGAAAGTCCGGGCTCCTCAGGGCACGGTGCCAGGTAACGCCTGGGAGGCGCGAGCCTACGGAAAGTGCAACAGAAAGATACCGCCTAAGTGCCGCGCAAGCGGCGCCGGTAAGGGTGAAATGGTGCGGTAAGAGCGCACCGCGCGGGTGGCAACACCAACGGCACGGCAAACCCCACCTGGAGCAAGACCAAATAGGGAAGCGAGCGGCTTAATCGCCGCTACATGTGGCCCACATGGGCTTCCGGGTAGGTCGCTAGAGCTGCGCGGTGACGCGTATGCCAGAGGAATGACTGTCCAAGACAGAACCCGGCTTATCGGCCGACTCTTTTTAACACGCTGCGCGTGAAAATTGCACGTTAGCAGCAGGATCGCCGAACTTCGAAGAAGATCGCGACATTTGATAGCTGCAGTAGTTTTTATAAAAATCCCCTAAGAGATTGATTCGCCTCGCACCTGCAATCGCAGCGCGACACGCTGTCCCAAAGTGTGACCTAAGTCACTGTCGGCACGGGTTTTTTTTACCATAAGGCGTTGACAGTTCTCTCCTTCGATCCCTATAGTGGCAACCGGTGGGAAATTGTGGGAGAAAATGGGTTTTCGGGCCCATCAAACTATGTTCCGGGGTGCCAATAAACTAACGCTCGACGTAAAAGGCCGGCTGGTGATGCCCACCCGCTACCGGGAGCGCCTGCAGGAGCGTTGTGGTGGCAATTTGGTCATTACCGTCGACAAGGACCAGTGCCTGCTCCTCTACCCCCTGCCGGACTGGGAAGACATCGAACGCAAGCTCAACAAATTGCCCACCTTGAACCCTCAGGTGAGGCGCTTACAGCGCCTGATGATCGGACATGCCACGGATCTGGAACTCGATTCACACGGACGGCTGCTGCTGCCCGCCGGCTTGCGCGAATTCGCCGGATTGACACGCGACGCCATGTTGATCGGGCAGGGGATGCGATTCGAATTGTGGGATGAGGCGCGCTGGAACGAGCGACGCGACGAATGGCTGGCGAGTCCGGAGAGCACCACGGACTTGCCGGCCGAACTTGACACGTTGTCGTTCTAGCCGGTCGGTGCGGTGGAAGAGATTGCGGGGGTTCACGCAGCCGTCCTGTTACCCCAGGTACTGACGGCGTTGAACATTCAGGCTGGTGGCACGTACATGGACGCCACGTTTGGCCGAGGCGGACATGCAGGGGCGATTTTGGAGAAGCTAATCGCGAACGGCCGACTTATTTGTCTCGATCGTGATCCGGAGGCCGTGGCGGCAGCCCGCGCCCGGTTCGCAACCGATCCGCGCTTCTCAATTTTTTTGGCGCCATTCTCATCGCTGGCAACCGTCGCCGATCGGGTTCAGCCGGGACTCAAGCTCGACGGCATTCTGTTCGACCTCGGTGTGTCCTCGCCGCAGATCGATGACGCAGCGCGCGGCTTCAGCTTCATGCAGGACGGCCCGCTCGACATGCGCATGACGCCGGGCGAGGGGGTGAGCGCCGCGGACGTGGTCAACGGCGCGCCGCTCGAGGAACTGATCCGCATTTTTCGTGAATTTGGCGAGGAACGCATGGCGCCGCGCATCGCACGCGCCATCGTCGCCGACCGGGACGTCAGGCCTTTTGAGCGCACGCTGCAGCTCGCGGAAATGATCGCGCGCGTCGCCCGCAGCACCGAACGGCACAAGCATCCTGCGACGCGCGTTTTCCAAGCGCTGCGCATTTACGTCAACGGTGAACTGAAGGAACTCGAAACTGCGCTCGACGCTGCGCTCGCGCGCCTGGCGCCGCACGGCAGGCTGGCCGTGATCAGCTTTCACTCGCTCGAGGATCGCATGGTGAAGCACTTCATGCGCCGTCACTCGTTGGCCGATCCCATGTATGCCGGTTTGCCCAATATCCCCGTGCACGCGCAGCCCAAGCTGCGCTTGGTCGGCAAGGCTATTCAAGCCGACGACAACGAAATCTCACTCAATCCGCGCTCGCGCAGCGCGCATCTGCGCGTCGCCGAACGTCTCGAAGGACTCGCCGCATGAAACACCGCCGCTGGCTGCCTCTCGTTCTGCCGTTACTGTGGTTGGCCGTATTGGGATCTGCAGTGCAGGTCATTTACGAACGCCACCAGGCACGCGACATGTTCGTGCGGTTGGAGAAACTCAACGCCGAACGAGATACCCTCGACATGGACTGGGGGCGCTTGCAGCTCGAGCAGAGTTACTGGTCTTCCCACGCCTTCGTCGAACGCGTCGCCAACGCCAAGTTGCAGATGAATATTCCTCAGATGCGCGACGTGAGGATCGTCCGGCCGTGAAATTGCGTTCCGGCGACAACCAGCGTTCAGCGAATTCCTACCGCTGGCGCTCCGCGGTGGTATTAGGTCTGGTGGTGCTCGGCGCCATCGGACTGGCCGCGCGTGCGGTCGAACTGCAGCTGGTCGATCACGGTTTTCTCGCCAAGCAAGGCGACGATCGTTCGATGCGCGTAGTGAAGATTGCAGCGCATCGCGGCGCGATCACCGACCGCAATGGCGAACCGCTGGCGGTGAGCACGCCGGTGGACAGCATCTGGGTCAATCCCCAGGAAATCGATGAGAACATCGATCAGTTGCCGAAGCTGGCGCGTGCGCTAAAAGAGGACCAGCAGACCCTCGCGCGGCGCATCACCAGTAATCTCGATCGCGAGTTTCTGTATCTAGTACGCCATATGCCGCCGGAGCAGGCAGCACGCATCAAGGCATTGGACATTCCCGGCGTGTACCTGCTGCGCGAATACCGGCGCTATTACCCGGCCGGCGAAGTCTCGGCACACGTGGTCGGATTCACCACAGTGGATGACAAGGGCCAGGAAGGACTGGAGCTGGGGTTCGACCAGTTGTTGAACGGCGAAGACGGTGCGAAACGGGTCATTCAGGATTCTCTGGGCCGCTACGTCGAGAATGTCGAAAGCATCCGCGCGCCGCGTCCGGGCCGCGACTTGGTCACCAGCATCGATTTGCGCATTCAATATCTCGCATACCGAGAACTGAAGGCGGCGATGCAGGAATACCGCGCGCGTGCGGGCTCCGTGATCGTGATCGACGTCGAGACCGGCGAAGTGCTGGCCATGGTGAACCAGCCTGCGTACAACCCGAATGACCGCGATCAGTTAAAGGCGGGCTTGTATCGCAACCGTGCCGCCACCGATATTTTCGAGCCAGGCTCGAGCATCAAGCCCTTCATCATGGCCGCCGCCTTGGCCTCCGGCCAGTATCACCCTGACAGCGTGGTGGACACGTCCCCCGGATTCTTCAAGGTCGGCAACAAAGTCGAGGAAGACGAACACAACCTGGGTGTGATCGATTTGGCGACGATCCTGGCCAAGTCGAGCAACGTCGGCACCGCAAAGATCGCCCTGTCGCTTCAGCCCGAACAAATCTGGAGCACCTTGACCGGTTTGGGATTGGGCCAGGTCACAGGAAGCAATTATCCCGGCGAGTCGGCCGGCATGTTGAGCAACTACGCGCACTGGCGGCCGGTCGGAATCGCCACGTTGTCACACGGCTACGGTTTATCGGTGACGCCGCTGCAGCTGGCGCATGCCTACGCGACCATCGGTGCGGGGGGCATCAAGCGTCCTGTCTCCTTCGAAAAGGTGACCGGTCCGGTGGCCGGCGAGCGCGTCATGGATCCGAAGATCGCGCACGAGCTGGTGCAGTTGATGCAGCAGGTCGTGGAAAAGGGCGGTACGGCGACGCGCGCCTCGCTCATCGGCTATCGAGTATCCGGAAAGACCGGCACTGCATTTAAGTCCATAGCAGGCGGTTATTCCACCGACCGAATCATGGCGGTATTTGCCGGCTTGGTGCCGGCGTCCCACCCCAAACTGGCCACGGTGGTGGTAATCGATGAGCCGAGCCGCGATGTGCAAGAGGGCGGCACGCTCGCGCAGGGCGGCACGGTCGCAGCACCGGTGTTCGCCAGCATCATGTCCGGAACGCTGCGCCTGATGGATATTCCCCCGGATGATTTGCAGAATGTGCCGGCGGCGACGCTGGTGCAGGCAGATGGTGCGCAATGAGTGCTGCGCTCATGTGGCTGCTCGACGGCATCGCAAAAATTCCCACGACCGAAGCGCGCGTGTCTGACCTGACGCTCGACAGCCGCCAAGTGCGCGCCGGCAGTTTGTTTTTCGCGCTGCCCGGGCTCAAGGAGCATGGTCTCAAGTTCGCGGCCGATGCCGCCGCGCGCGGCGCAAGCGCGGTCCTGTGGGAGTCCCGTACCGATTTGGCGCCGACATTGCCGCCCGGCGTGTTTGGAGCCGCGATACCGAATTTAAAGAGTTTGGTGGGGCGCATCGCGGACCGCTTTTTCAACTGGCCGTCCTCGCAGCTGCGTATTACGGGCATCACCGGCACCAACGGCAAGACCACCTGCGCCTTCTTGCTGGCGCAATGTCTCGAGCGGTTAGGTCTCGCCGCGGCCTACATGGGGACGATTGGCTGGGGCCGTCCGGCAACCCTCGCGGAACCCACCCATACGACCCCCGATGCGGTCACGGTGCATCGCACGCTCGCGCAACTGCGCAGCTCCGGCGTGCGCGAGGTGGCAATGGAAGTCTCCTCGCATGCGCTGGACCAAGGCCGCGTGGACGGCGTGCGTTTTCACATCGCTGCATTCACCAATTTGACGCGCGATCACTTGGACTACCACGGCGACATGCAGAACTACGGCGCGGCAAAAGCCAAGCTGTTTCAAGCGGCTGACCTCAAGCACCTCGTGCTCAACATCGGCGACGAATTCGGCCGTGCATTGGCCCGAAACCGCGTCGGCAGTGCGTCGTTGATCGCGGTCTGGGTGGGCGCGGGAGATTCAGGCTGGCTGGCCGATCGCGCGCTGCACGCGACGCAGGTACGAATCGAGACGCGCGGCATTTCGATCGAGTTGGACGGCAGCTTCGGCAAAGTTACGGTCAAGACCCAACTCATGGGGCGTTTCAACGCGGAAAACTCCTTGGTGGTCTTGGGCTGTCTGCTATCGCTCGGCGTCTCCTTGGAGGAAGCGGCCAAAGCATTGGCGGAGTGCAAGCCGGCTCCGGGGCGCATGGAAGTGGTCAAGACCGACGCTGCCAATAAGCCGACGGTGGTGGTCGATTACGCGCACACGCCCGATGCGTTGGCGAAGGCATTGAGCGCGGCCCGCGAACATTGTGAGGGTGCGCTGTGGTGCGTATTTGGCTGCGGCGGAGACCGCGATTCCGGCAAGCGCCCGGTGATGGGCCGGATTGCCGAGAGTCTCGCGGATCAGATCATCGTGACCGATGACAATCCGCGTTCCGAGGATCCGCAGGCCATTACGCGCGACATTCTAGAGGGGATCAAATCGCGCGATGTACGGGTAATACACGATCGCGGCGAAGCCATCGCCACCGCGCTGAAGGCTGCACGGGCGATCGATTTGGTCTTGATCGCGGGCAAGGGTCATGAGGACTACCAAATTTACGGTGAAACGCGCCGCTCCTTCAGCGACCGCAGCGAAGCGCTACGTGTCTTGGAGGCCGCGGCATGAAGCGCACCTTGAGCGAAGCGGCGAGAATCGTCGGCGGCGAACTGATCGGCGAGGATCGTCAGTACGGTTGCGTCTGCACTGACAGCCGTACATTGAAACCAGGCGCGCTGTTCGTGGCGTTGCGTGGTCCAAACTTTGACGGCGCAGCGTTTGTGCAGGCGGCGGCCGCGCAGGGCGCCATCGGCGCCCTGACTGAACGGGTCACGCCTGGCGAGTTGCCACAAGTGCTGGTGTCCGACACGCTGCGCGCGCTGCAAGAGCTGGCCAAGAATTGGCGCGCGGAATTCACTTTGCCCGTGGTCGCCGTGGCCGGCAGCAATGGCAAGACCACGGCGAAGGAGATGACCGCGGCCATTTTGTCGCGCGTAGGGCCCTGCATGGCAACGCACGGCAATCTGAACAATCACATCGGCGTTCCCGTGACGCTCATGCGCTTGGAGCCTTCACATCGAAGCGCCGTAATCGAGATGGGCGCCAACGCGATCGGCGACGTCGCCGCGCTGATGCGCATCGCGCAGCCCACCGTGGGTCTCATTACCAATGCCGGCGCAGAGCATCTGGAAGGGTTCGGCAATTTGGATGGCGTGGCCAAGGGCGAGGGCGAAACCGTTTCCTGCCTTGGGGTCGAAGCCACCGCCATCATCAACGCGGACGATGCCTACGCGGGCTATTGGCGCGGCGTATCCGGCGCGCACCGCATCGTGACATTCGGCGTGCACAGCCACGCGGATTTCATGGCGAAAAATATCTTTCAGGGCATCGAGCGCGGCGAGTTCGCGACGCGATTCACCTTGGTGTCGCCCTTGGGCGAGCGCGCCATCATGTTGAAGGCGGGCGGTGCGCATAACATCGGCAATGCGCTCGCCGCCGCGGCGGCCGCGAGCGCGGCCGGCGCATCGCTCGAGCACATCGCGTTGGGCCTGGCCGATTTTCGTCCCGTCGCGGGCCGGCTGCAGCTGAAAGCCGGTACCCGCGGTAGCTGGATCATCGACGATTCCTATAACGCCAATCCCAGTTCGGTGCGCGCCGCGCTGGAGCTGTTGCGATCGCTGACCAGTGCGACCTGGCTGGTGTTGGGCGACATGGCAGAACTCGGCGAATCGAGTCAAGACAGCCACGCGCACATCGGTTCGTACGCACGCGATTGCGGCATCAAGCGGCTGTTTGCGATGGGACCGTTGAGTTCCAGGGCCGTGGAGACATTCGGCTCGGGCGGCGAGTGGTTTGCGGATGCCGAGTCGCTGACGCGTCGTCTGCAGGCGGAGCTCACGTCCGGCGTGACGGTACTGATCAAGGGCTCGCGCATCAATCGTCTGGAGCGCGTCGTGCAGGCGCTCACCGGCGGCGGCACCGGACCCAATCCCATGATGAGAGCGAGCTAGCGCATGCTGCTGATCCTGACCGAATACCTGGCGAAGTTTTACAGCGGATTCCACGTCTTCCAATACCTGACGTTGCGCGGAATCCTTGCCGCGGTGACCGCTTTGCTGATGGCGTTGCTCATTGGGCCGCGCATGATTTCGCTGCTCAGCCACTATCAAATCGGCCAAGTCGTGCGCAACGACGGCCCGCAATCTCATCTGCAAAAGAAGGGCACGCCTACCATGGGCGGCGGATTGATCTTGGTTGCCATGGGCATCGGCACGCTGCTGTGGGCCGACTTGTCCAGCCGCTTCGTCTGGGTGCTGCTCGGAACGACGCTGGCGTTCGGCCTGATCGGTTTCTACGACGACTACTTGAAGATCGTAGTGGGCAACTCCAAGGGATTGGCCGCGCGCTACAAGTACCTGGGGCAGTCGGTCGCGGCGCTCGCCATCGCCCTCTCGCTGCATGGCATGCACCAATCGGTCGCCGAAACCTCACTGTACGTGCCTTTCTTCAAGGCCGTGGCATTGCCGATGTCGACGCTGGCATTCGTCGTGTTCTCTTACTGCGTCATCGTCGGCAGCAGCAACGCGGTGAATTTGACCGACGGGCTCGACGGGCTGGCCATCATGCCGGCGGTGATGGTCGCGGCCGCGTTGGGCATTTTCGCTTATGCCACCGGCAACGTTAATTTCGCGCGCTATCTGCAAATTCCCTTTATCAACGGCGTGGGAGAAGTGCTCATTTTCGGCGCGACGCTGGTGGGCGCGGGTTTGGGATTTTTGTGGTTCAACTCCTATCCGGCGCAAGTGTTCATGGGCGATGTCGGAGCATTGGCGGTCGGCGCTTCGCTCGGCACGATGGCCGTCATCGTGCGCCAAGAACTCGTTCTGTTCGTGATGGGCGGCGTGTTCGTGCTCGAGACCGTGTCCGTGATCCTGCAAGTCGCCTCTTTCAAGCTCACGGGCAAACGGATATTCCGCATGGCCCCTATTCATCACCATTTTGAACTCAAGGGATGGGCCGAGCCGAAAGTCATCGTACGTTTCTGGATCATCAGCTTCGTGCTGGTGTTGGCGGGTCTTGCAACCTTGAAGATCCGTTGATGAACAGTGTCGTCGTCGGCTTGGGCAAAACGGGCGCCTCGTGCATCCGCTATCTCGTGAAACGCGGCGACCGCGTGAGCGCGACCGATTCGCGGCTGACGCCGCCGGGCCTGGCAGAGCTCGGCAAGCTGGCAGCGTCGGTCGATCTGCGGCTCGGCGGCTTCGACGAGTCGCTGCTCGAGGGCGCATCGCAGGTGTTGATGTCTCCCGGCGTCTCGCTCGAGGAGCCGATTGCCAAGCTTGCGCGGGCTCGCGGCATCGACGTGTTGGGTGACATCGAGTTGTTCGCACGAAACGTGCAAGCCCCCGTGATCGGCATCACCGGCACCAATGGCAAAAGCACCGTTACCACGTTGGTGGCACGCATGGCGGCCGCCGCGGGACGCAAGGTCTTGGCCGGCGGCAATTTGGGCGAGCCGGCGCTCGATCTGCTCGAGAGACCTCAGCCGGATTTGTACGTGCTCGAATTGTCGAGCTTTCAATTGGAGACCACCGCCTCGCTGGTGCTGCAAGCAGCCGTGGTGCTGAACGTCAGCGCCGATCATTTGGACCGCTATTCCTCCATCGAGGCATACTCGCACGCCAAAGGCAGAATCTATGCCAAGGCATCGACCGTCGTGCTGAACGCGGACGATCCCTGGGTGATGGCGATGCGCGATACCCGCTATCGCAGCCATGCCGTGCGCACCCTCACTTTCTCCATTCAGCACGCGAATGCGGACTTCACGCTGGTGCGCGGCGGGACCCAAATATTCCTGGCGCGCCGTGGCGAGAAGCTGCTCGACATCGCGCGCATGAAAATCTCCGGCATGCACAATGCAGCCAACGCCCTGGCGGCCTTGAGCTTAGGCGAAGCGGTCGGGCTGCCGATGCCGCCAATGCTGCAGGCCCTGGAGACCTTCCCCGGACTGTCGCATCGATCCTCGTGGGTGGCCGATGTCGACGGCGTGCGCTTCATCGACGA
This sequence comes from uncultured Gammaproteobacteria bacterium, assembly GCA_963771615.1. Lineage (GTDB taxonomy): Bacteria > Pseudomonadota > Gammaproteobacteria > Steroidobacterales > Steroidobacteraceae > Bog-1198. The sequence goes on along the minus strand of CAVYUD010000013.1, from coordinate 33,846 downwards.
CTCCAAGGGCACCAATGTGGGCGCCACGATCGCCGCCGTAGCAGGCATGGCGGGACCTTTGGTGGTGATTGCCGGCGGCGAGGGCAAGGGCCAGGATTTCAAGCCCCTGGCGGATGTGTTTCGCGGCAAGGTGCGCGAGGCCGTGCTGATCGGCAAGGATGCGCCCGCCATCGCCGCGGCGCTCAAGGGCGCATGCCCGACGCGGACCGCGGCGTCGATGGAGGCGGCGGTCGCTGAGGCACAGCGCGTGGCGCATGCCGGAGACACCGTGCTGCTGTCGCCCGCTTGTGCGAGCTTCGACATGTTTCGCGACTATGGACATCGCGGCGATGTCTTCGCCGCCGCGGTGCTGGCGCTCAAATGAGTACCGCCACCATGTCGTACGGCGTGCGCGCACGAGAACGCATGCCCTTTGCCTGGGACTCGATCACTTTGGGCTTGGTGGCCGCACTGCTGCTGGTGGGGCTCATCATGGTCACGTCGGCTTCCATGTCGATCGCGGCGCGCGACATGGGCGATCCTTTCTATTTTCTCGAGCGGCAATTCCTTTTCACCGTCGCGGGTCTGTTGTTCGCCTGGATTGTCACGCGCGTGCCGACGGAACTCTGGGACAAATACAGTTTGGCACTGTTGCTGCTCGGCCTTTTGCTGCTGGCTCTGGTGCTGATTCCCGGCTTGGGCGCGCGGGTCAACGGCGCTCGGCGCTGGCTGCGGATCGGAGTGCTGAATTTCCAAGTGTCCGAGCTGGCCAAGGTTTTGGTGTTGACCTGGCTGTGCAGCTACTGCGTGCGCAAGCGCGAGGAACTCGAGACCACGCTGCCCGGCTTGCTGAAGCCCTTCGGACTCTTGTCGGTCACCGCGTTGCTGCTGTTGATCGAACCGGACTTCGGCGCGGCCACTGTACTGTTTGCTACCGGGTTTGCCGTGCTGTTCATTGCCGGCGCGCGCCTGCGATATGTTGCGCTGCTGGTTTCGACCGCGGTGCTGGCCTTCGCGCTGCTGGCGCTGACCTCGCCCTATCGCCTGAAGCGCCTGTTGATTTTCCTGCATCCCTTCGACGATCCGTTCAACGGCGGCTTTCAGCTGACTCAATCGCTGATCGCTATTGGGCGTGGCTCGTGGTTCGGCGTGGGCCTCGGCAGCAGCGTGCAGAAACTATTTTATTTGCCCGAGGCGCATACGGATTTTGTGTTCGCGGTGCTGGCAGAGGAATTGGGCTTAGTCGGGGTGATCGGCGTGATCGGCTTGTTCGTCGCCCTGGTGTGGCGCTCGTTTCATATCTCGCGCCTGGCGGCGCAGGCGGGTCTGCGATTCCAAGCCTATCTCGCGATGGGCTTCGGGATCTGGCTCGGGCTGCAAGCGTGCGTGAACATCGGCGTCAACATGGGCGTGCTGCCCACCAAAGGGCTGACGCTGCCGCTGTTGAGCTACGGCCGCAGCAGTCTGCTCGTCAGCCTGGCGTGGCTCGGTGTTTTGCTGCGCATTTACCACGAGGTCAAGTGCAGCTCACGCTCGGCGGTGACGCGCGTTTCGGGAGCCAGCCGATGAGCGGCGGTCCTGTGCTCATCATGGCGGGCGGCACCGGCGGCCATGTGTTTCCGGCGCTGGCGGTCGCAAAAGTACTGCGTGCCCGCGGCATTGCCGTGGTGTGGCTGGGCGCTCCCGGCGGCATGGAATCGCGGCTGGTACCGGCACAGGGATTTCCAATCGAGTGGGTGCGGGTCGCGGGCATTCGCGGCAAGGGGCTGTTGACCTGGCTGCTTGCGCCGCTGCGGCTCGTCAATGCCGTGGCTCAATCGATGCGAGTGCTGCGACGCGTGAAGCCGCGTTCCGTGCTGGGCGCGGGCGGCTACGTCAGCGGTCCCGGCGGTATTGCGGCATGGCTGATGCGCATACCGCTGCTCATCCACGAGCAAAATGCAATCGCCGGCATGACGAATCGCTGGCTGGCACGCGTGGCAACGCAAGTGTTGGAGGCATTTCCCGGAAGCTTCGGTCCTCACGTCCGCGCCAGCACCATCGGCAATCCGGTACGCGAGGATATTGCGGCGATCGCGGCACCAACGGAGCGATTCGCGGGACGCGACTCACGCGCGCGACTGCTGATTTTCGGCGGCAGCCAGGGTGCGCAGCGACTCAACGCGGTGCTGCCGCAGGCGATCGCCAAGCTCAAGCCACAGGATCGTCCGCAGGTCCTGCATCAGTCCGGCGAGCGCGGACTGGAATCAACGCGCGCGGCTTACCTCGAAGCGAAAGTCGAGGCCGAAGTGCTGCCTTTTATCGATGACATGGCGAAGACCTATGCGTGGGCGGACCTGGCTGTATGCCGCGCGGGCGCCATGACCGTCGCGGAGCTGCAAGCGGCGGGGCTCGGCGCGATTTTCGTGCCGCTCCCCATTGCGACCGACGATCACCAAACCAAAAATGCCGCCGTCATGGTGGGCATCGGCGCGGCGCGAATCATTCAGGAGCGCGATCTCACACCCGAAGCATTGGGCGACATTCTCGCCGGGATCATTTCCGATCGCGCCAAATTGCTGCAGATGGCGCAAGCCGCGCGCGCCGCGCGCGTCACCGATGCCGCGACACGCCTGGCGGACCTGTGCATGGCGGCCGGAGCGCCCGCATGACGGTGCGCACGCGCTTGGAAGACCGGATGCGGCGCATTCAGCGGATTCACCTCGTCGGCATCGGCGGCAGCGGTATGGGCGGGATTGCCGAAGTGCTGCTGAACCTAGGCTATGAGGTGCAGGGCTCGGACCTCAAGCGCAACGCGGTGACCGAACGGCTCGCGCGCCTGGGGGTGCAGATTTTCATCGGCCACGACGCCGGGCACTTAGGCGAGTCGGATGCGGTCGTAGTATCAAGCGCGGTCAGCCGCGCGAATCCTGAAGTGGCCGCCGCGCTGGCCAGGCGCATTCCGGTGGTGCCGCGTGCAGAGATGCTGGGCGAACTGATGCGCTTTCGCTACTCGATTGCAGTGGCGGGCACGCATGGCAAAACCACCACCACAAGCTTGGTGGCGAGCGTACTGGCGGAAGCCGGCCTCGACCCCACCTTCGTCATCGGCGGGCGCTTGAAGAGCGCCGACAGCAACGCGCGCTTGGGTGCGGGCCGCTATCTGGTCGCTGAGGCCGACGAGAGCGACGCATCCTTTCTGCACTTGCAGCCGATGATCGCCATCGTCACCAATATCGACAACGACCATCTCGCCACGCATGACGGCGATTTTGCACGTCTCAAGCAGAGCTTCGTCGATTTCCTGCACAACCTGCCGTTCTACGGCCTCGCCGTGCTGTGCACGGACGATGTACAGGTGCAGAGCATCCTGGAGAGTGTCGGCCGCCCGTTCGTGACCTATGGCTTCGACGAAGGCGCGGATGTGCGCGCCGTCAACGTGCAGCGGCTGGGACTGCAATCCCGCTACGAGGCCGTGCGCGCAGGTCGCCCGCCCCTGAGCCTGACCCTCAATTTGCCGGGCCGCCACAATGTCTTGAATTCCCTGGCAGCGGTCGCGGTCGCCACTGAACTGGAGATTGCGGACGAAGCGATTCAACGGGCGCTGGCTAATTTCCAAGGCATCGATCGGCGCCTGCAGCAGCTCGGCGAGATTTCATGGCCGGGCGGACACGCGCTGATCGTGGACGACTATGGCCATCACCCGACCGAAGTGGCGGCGACCCTCGATGCGGTGCGCCAGGGGTGGCCGGAGCGGCGCCTGGTGCTGGTGTTTCAGCCGCATCGCTACACCCGCACACGAGACCTGTTGGATGACTTCGGCCGGGTGTTGGGCGAGTGCGATGTGCTCTTGATAACGGAAGTTTATGCCGCCGGCGAAGCGCCGATCGCGGGTGCCGACGGCCGCGCCATCTGCCGCGCGGTGCGCAGCCGCGGGGTCGTGGAGCCCGTGTTCGTCGAGAGCGTCGATGATTTGGCCGATTCATTGCGCGCCGTGCTGCACGACGGCGATGTGGTTCTGACCATGGGCGCGGGCAATCTCGGCGCCGTCGCGTTGGATCTCAAGAGCCGCTTTGCGGCCGGAGCTGCCGCATGAACGCACAGCACTGCCTGGATCTCGCGCCGGAATTCAGCAGCCGCGTGCTGCGTGATGTGTCGATGGCCAAGCACACCTCCTGGCACGCCGGCGGCACGGCGGATTTCTTTTTCACGCCGCGCGACATCATGGATCTGGCGTCCTTCGTGCGGCAGTTGCCGCCGGAAGTGCCGTTGCTGTGGGTCGGCTTGGGCAGCAATCTCTTGGTGCGCGACGGCGGTGTGCGCGGCGCCGTGGTGGCCACGCACGGCGCGCTGGGCGCTCTCGAGCGGCACAGCGCGACGCGGATCCGCGCGGAGGCCGGCGTGCCCTGCGCACGCATCGCCCGGCAATGCGTCAAGTGGGGCTTGGGACCTGCGGAATTTTTTGCCGGTATTCCGGGAACCCTGGGCGGCGCGCTGGCGATGAATGCGGGGGCGTGGGGCGGGGAGACCTGGAAGCACGTGGTCGAAGTGGAAGTGCTCGATCGCAAGGGTGTTCGGCACACGCGCACGCCGGCCGACTATGAGATCGGCTATCGGCAGGTGAAAGGACCCGACAATGAATGGTTTATCGGCGCGCGGCTGGAATTCGAGCGCAAGCCGGGCGTCAATACGGACGCCATCAAGGAACTCCTCGACAAGCGACGCGAGACGCAGCCCATCGGCGAGTGGAGTTGCGGCTCGGTGTTCACCAATCCGCCGGGCGATCACGCCGCCCGGTTGATCGAGGCTTCCGGCCTCAAGGGGTTTCGCATCGGCGACGCGTCGGTGTCGGAGAAGCATGCCAATTTCATCATCAATCACGGGTCGGCGCGGTCCGCCGACATCGAGGCGTTGATTTTGCACGTGCAGAGGACTGTCGCCGCGCTTCAGGGCATTGAGCTTCACACCGAAGTGCGCATCGTCGGAGAGCCGGCATGAGCCTGCTCAAAGAAAGCGCCGCACGGCGCGCGGGCTCGGCGAAGGAATTCGGCAAGACGGCCGTGCTCTTAGGGGGAGATTCGAGCGAGCGCGAGATCTCGCTGTTGAGCGGCAACGCGGTGCTCGCGGCCTTGCAGCGCCGCGGCGTCGATGCGCATGCGTTCGATCCTAAGGATCGCCCCATTCAGGCTCTGCGCAGCGAGGGCTTCGAGCGAGCCTGGATTGCGTTGCACGGTCCGGGCGGCGAGGACGGCACCATGCAGGGCGCGCTCGAATGGATCGGCGTGCCCTACACCGGCAGCGGCGTGCTCGCGTCGGCGCTCACCATGGACAAGCTCAAGACCAAGCGCGTGGTGGTCGGTGCCGGCTATGCGGCGCCGGAGTATGCGGTGCTATCGAGTGAGGCCGACCTTGCGGCCGCGCTCGAGCGCATCGGCCTGCCGATGATGGTCAAGCCCGCGAGCCAGGGATCGAGCGTCGGTATGACCAAAGTCAAAGCCGCGGCCGAACTCAAGGGAGCCTTCGCGGCGGCGCAGGCCATCGACCCGGTGGTATTCGCCGAGAGCTTCGTCAGCGGCGACGAGTACACGGTGTCGATTTTGCAGGGCGCGGCCCTGCCTTCGATCCGCATCGTGCCCGCGACCGAGTTTTACGATTACGAGGCCAAGTATTTCCGCGACGACACGCAGTATTTCTGTCCCAGCGGCCTCAGTGCAAAAGACGAAGCGGAATTGCAGGCGGCGGCCCTGGCCGCATTCAAGGTCACCGATTGCCTAGGCTGGGGACGCGTCGATTTCATGCGCGATCGCGCCAGCAACAAGTTCTTCTTCATCGAGATCAACACCACACCGGGTATGACCAGCCACAGCTTGGTGCCGATGGCCGCGCGCCAGGCGGGCATCGACTTCGAGGAACTGGTGTGGCGCGTACTGGAAACGAGCTTCGCGAGGACGCGCAAATGACCACACGGCGATTTAGATGATCGGCGTAATGCACCGCAATCGCTTCAAGAGCAAGCCCAAAGCAGACAAGGCGCGCTGGAAGTGGCCGGCTTTCGTGCGCGACTGGCGCCTGTACGCACGCCGCGGCGCGCTGGTATTGATCTTGGTGGGCGTCTTGAGCGCGCTGACCTGGGCTCTGGATCGCCCGGTGCGGGTGATTTCAATCGACGGCAGCTTCCAACGCGTGAGTCCCGGCCAGATCGAGAAGGCCGTGGCGCCGTTCGCCAATGAGGGATTCATGTCCGCGAATCTCGAGGACATTCAGCGCGCGGTCGAGGCGCTGCCCTGGGTCGACCACGCGCGCATCGCACGTCGTTGGCCGAACAGTCTGCGCGTGACGGTGAGTGAGCAGACGGCGGCGGCGCGCTGGGGCGAGGCAGGACTGCTCAATACGCGCGGCGAACTGTTCGTCAGAGCCGCGACTCACGTGCCCGCGGAACTGCCGCGCCTGAGCGGCCCGGAAGGCAGCGAATCGCAGGTGGCGCAACGCTATCTGTCGCTGCAGGGGCGGATGCTCGAGGCCGGCATGCGCATCGCTGCACTGCGCCTCGACGAACGTGGTGCATGGGAGATGGACTTGGACAGCGGCGTGACCGTGCGCTTAGGGAGGCGCGACGTCGACGCGCGCATCGATCGCTTCATCCACACCGCATCGCAAGTCATTGCCCATCGTTTGACGGAAATCAATTACGTGGACATGCGCTACTCCAATGGCTTTGCCATCGGTTGGCGCAATCAGGGCACGCCGGCCTTAAGCACGGCGAAACATCCCGACGATGCCGACGCCTAGAGGAATTTTGTAAAGACATGGCAAAGCGCTCTGATCGCAACTTATTAGTCGGCCTCGACATCGGCACCAGCAAAGTGGTCGCCATCGTCGGCGAGATCAAAGCCGACGGCGCGCTGGAAATCATCGGCATCGGCAGCCACCCCTCGCGCGGCTTGAAGAAGGGCGTGGTGGTGAACATCGAGTCCACGGTGCAGTCGATTCAGCGCGCGGTTGAAGAAGCCGAGCTCATGGCGGGCTGCGAAATTCATTCGGTATACGCCGGCATCGCCGGCAGCCACGTGCGCAGCCTGAATTCGCACGGCATCGTGGCCATCAAGGACAAAGAAGTCGTGCAGGGCGATGTGGAGCGCGTGATCGATGCCGCCAAGGCGGTGGCCATCCCGGCGGATCAAAAGATTCTGCATGTGCTGCCGCAGGAATACATTATCGACGCGCAGGAAGGCATCCGCGATCCGATCGGCATGTCCGGCGTGCGCCTGGAAGCCAAGGTGCACATCGTCACCGGCGCCGACAGCGCCGCGCAGAACATCGTCAAGTGCGTGCAGCGCTGCGGCCTCGCAGTCGATGACATCGTGCTGGAGCAGCTGGCCTCGAGCTATGCGGTGCTCACCGAGGATGAGAAGGACCTCGGCGTGTGCATGGTGGACATCGGCGGCGGCACCACCGACATTGCCGTGTTCGGCGGCGGCGCGATCCGTCACACCGCGGTGATCCCGATCGCCGGGGACCAGATCACCAATGACATCGCGGTGTCCATGCGCACGCCCACGCAGTACGCCGAGGACATCAAGATCAAGTACGCCTGCGCGCTTTCGCAACTCGCGAACCCCGATGAAACCATCGAAGTCCCGAGCGTCGGAGATCGCCCACCGCGGCGCCTGGCGCGCCAGACTCTCGCTGAAATCGTCGAGCCGCGCTATGAGGAACTGTTCGGGCTGATCCGCGATGAACTGCGCCGCGCGGGGCTCGAAGAGCAAGTCGCCACGGGGATCGTACTGACAGGCGGCAGCGCCAAGATGGAAGGCGCGATCGAACTCGCCGAAGAAGTCTTTCACATGCCCGTGCGCTTGGGTGTGCCGCAATACGTCACGGGTTTGTCGGAAGTCGTGAGCAATCCGATCCACGCCACGGGTGTGGGTCTGTTGCTGTACGCCAAAAGCACCATGGACACGCAACGCACGGAAGCGCCGCTGCTCGCGGGCGGCATGAAAAGTCTGCTGGATCGAATGAAAGCCTGGTTTCAAGGCAATTTTTGACTGAGTTAATGACAACTAACGTAGGAGAACTGGAATGTTCGAACTGATGGATTCTTATAGCCAAAGCGCCGTCATCAAGGTGCTGGGCGTGGGCGGCGGCGGCGGCAACGCTGTCTCGCACATGGTCCAGGCCGGACTCGAGGGCGTGGATTTCATATGCATCAACACCGACGCGCAGGCGTTGAAGCATTCCAAAGTGCGCACCGCGCTGCAGATCGGCTGCAACATCACCAAGGGGTTGGGCGCGGGCGCCGATCCTGAGGTCGGCCGGCAGGCGGCAATGGAAGATCGCGATCGCATCATCGAACTGATCGAAGGCTGCGACATGCTGTTCATCACCGCCGGCATGGGCGGCGGCACCGGTACCGGCGCGGCGCCGGTGGTGGCGCAAGTGGCGAAAGAACTCGGGATTCTCACCGTCGCGGTGGTCACGCGTCCCTTCGAGATGGAAGGCAACAAGCGCTCGCGCGTCGCCGATCAGGGCATGCTGGAACTGTCCAAGTATGTCGATTCACTGATCACGATTCCGAACCAGAAGTTGCTGTCGGTGCTCGGCAGTTCCACCACGCTGCTCGATGCCTTCAAGGCGGCGAACACCGTGCTGCAAGGTGCCGTGCAGGGTATCGCGGAACTGATCACGCGGCCGGGCCTCATCAATGTCGACTTCGCCGATGTCCGCACGGTGATGTCGGAGACCGGCATGGCGATGATGGGATCGGGCACGGCATCGGGCGACGATCGCGCACGCGAAGCGGCCGAAGCCGCCATTTCCAGCCCGCTGCTCGAGGACATCAATCTGTCGGGCGCGCAGGGCATCTTGGTGAACGTCACCGCCGGCATGGATCTGTCGATCGGCGAGTTCCAGGAAGTCGGCAACGTGATCAAGCAGTTTGCATCCGATGATGCGACGGTTGTCGTTGGTACGGTCATCGATCCTGAGATGAGCAGCCAGATCCGCGTTACGGTCGTGGCCACCGGTCTGGGCAAACCTGTTGCTCGGGCTGCGCCGCAGCCGGTTTCAGCCGGGGCCCATGCGCCGCCGCTCACCATGCGGGTGATCCGGCAGCGATCGGCGATGGCGCCGACCGACTACGCCATGCTCGACAAACCGACCGTGCAACGGCAGCGCGCGGTGGGCGATGGCTTACGCGCTGAACTCGACTCGGAGGACTTGCTGGATATACCGGCGTTTTTAAGACGACAAGCGGACTAAAGACCGAGCCGTTCGACATTCCAAATTTGGCGCCCTATTGGGGAAACCTTAGGGGCGCCGGTCTTGTCGAACCGGTCTTGTCGAGAAGTGTAAAGAAAAGAGTAGCCACGCAAAGCGCTCGTCCTGTCAACTAAAAATGGACTTTTGAGTTCAGGGTAGGGCGCAGCGTGTGGTACCTTTGGCAGGTAACATAGTCCGGTTTCACTTAATGTTGAATCAAAGAACACTGAAGAACTCGATTCGCGCCACCGGCGTCGGGTTGCATACGGGCAAGAAAGTTCTCATGACTTTGCGTCCTGCGTCGCCTGACACCGGAATCGTGTTTCGCCGCACCGATCTGGATCACCCCGTCGATATCCGGGCTCATGCAGAAAACGTCGGCGACACCATGATGGGCACGACGCTGCATCGCGGCGAGATCAAAGTCTCCACGGTCGAGCACCTGCTGTCCGCGCTCGCGGGACTCGGAATCGACAATGCGTTGGTGGAAGTCAGTGCGGGCGAAGTGCCGATCATGGATGGCAGCGCGGGACCTTTTGTCTTTCTGCTGCAATCAGCCGGCATCGAGGAACAAAAAGCGCCGAAGCGCTTCATCCGCATTCTGGAAACTCTGCGGGTCGATGATGGCGACAAGTGGGCGCGCTTTGATCCCTATGACGGATTCAAAGTGAATTTTGAGATCGAATTCAATCACCCCACATTCAAGAAGCATTCCCAAGTGGCGTCGATGGATTTCTCGACCACCTCGTTTTTGCGCGAGATCAGCCGCGCGCGAACCTTTGGATTCATGCGCGATTTAGAAAGCCTGCGCGCGCGCAATTTGGCGCTCGGCGGCAACATGGACAACGCCATTGTTCTCGATGATTACCGGGTGCTCAACGAGGACGGCCTGCGCTATGAAGATGAGTTCGTGAAGCACAAGATCCTGGATGCCATCGGCGATCTATACCTGCTTGGGCATAGCCTGATCGGGGAATTCAGCGGCTTCAAATCCGGCCATGCGCTCAATAACAAATTGCTGCGCGGCCTCATTGCCACGCGAAGCGCGTGGGAAGAAGTCACGTTCGAAAGTTTGGCCGACGCACCGATTTCCTACGTCGCCGCCGCCACTGCGCGCGCTTAAGCTCCGGGCGGCACCACCCGGATTCGTACCTTTAAGACGTCCTGGCCTGCAGACTTGGCGACCCGCTTGCGGATGGCTTCCGTGGAGTAGCGCAGCCGGGAAGCCCACACCGCCCCCACGACACCGATGGTCAAGCGACCCTCCTCGAGGCCCGCACTGACCACCGATTCAGCGAGGCGGACGGGCAAGGCGGCGCGGACCTGTTCCACAATTTGAGAGCGTTGCGCGGCCTTGGTCGTGAGAAGCGAAAGCCGCTTGCCACCTCTTGCCAGTAACTCGCTGAGACTCTTGGAGTTTTGCATTCAACAATAATCCGGGCCGCGGACCGGTGGGTAGAAAGCGTACGGAAATCCTTGTTTTAAGACATTTATCTGCATAGTCTACCCGTACTGCTCGAGGCATAAATCCGTATGAATGTCATTTTTGTCGGGCGCAAGTCGGGCCGAGTAAAACAATTTGATCTACGACATCCGGTGATTATGTCGGGTGTGGTGCTATTGGTGCTCGCTATCGTCGGCACGGCCTTCTCGATCGGAGTGAGTTTGGGCGCCCGCCACGGCAGCGGCAATCCAATCGATCAATTAGGCACTTGGTCGTCCGAACTGATGCACCAGAAGGCACAGATCGAGGACACCAAGCGCGTTCTGCAGGAGAAGGTCAACGCCCTGGCAATGCGGGTGGGGCAGATGAACGCCAACGTCATTCGCCTCGACGCGCTCGGTAAGCGCTTGACGCGCATGGCCAATCTCGATGACGGCGAATTCGATTTCGGCCACCCCCCGGCCTTGGGCGGCGCGGAGAGCGGTGCTGACGGCCAGCCGGCGCAAATCCCCAGCCTGACCGCCATGGTGGACGATTTACAGACCCAACTTTCGAGCCGCGAGCAACAATTGGGGGTGCTCGAGAACCTCATTTTGACCCGCGAGCTCAATAAGCAGGTCTACCCGGAAGGCCGGCCGGTTCAAGAAGGCTGGATATCCTCGTATTTTGGCCGCCGGGCAGATCCGTTCACCGGTTATTCTGCAGTGCACAAGGGATTGGACTTTGCAGGGCAAGAGGGCACGAAGGTCAGCTCGGTCGCGGCGGGCGTGGTGACCTATTCAGGCGATCGCGCGGGCTATGGCCAAATGGTGGAAATCAACCACGGCAACGGTTTGGCGACGCGGTACTGCCACAACGAAAAGTTGTTGGTGAAACAGGGCGACATGGTGCGTAAGGGCCAGGATGTCGCCTTGATGGGCTCGACCGGCCGATCGACCGGCCCGCACCTACATTTTGAAGTATTGAAAAACGGCGCTCAGGTCGACCCCCTGCGCTTTATTGGAGAAGATCGTTAGTCCGTAAAAAGGACGCCAGGCCCTTGAAAAGGCCGATGTCGAAACGATTTCCTGCTCTTCGGGTCTATCCGTACAATACCCAGTTTTCTCAAAGGACTCTCCCCGCGTGTGGAAGCTTCTGACGCAAGTATTTGGCAGCCGTAATCAGCGCATCATCAAAGAGATGAGCCGCACCGTGGTGGCCATCAATGGTTTCGAGGCCAGCGTCAGCGCCTTGAAGGACGAGCAATTTCCGGAAAAGACCCGTGAACTCAAAGCACGCTTTGCTTCCGGTACGCCGCTGAACGACCTGATCCCGGAGGCGTTTGCCCTGGTACGGGAGGCCTCGCGCCGCAAGTTGGGCATGCGGCATTTCGACGTGCAGTTGATCGGCGGCATTACCTTGAACGCCGGCAAGATCTCCGAAATGCGGACCGGTGAAGGCAAGACGCTCATGGCGACGCTGCCTGCATACCTCAATGCGCTGACCGGCGATGGCGTGCACGTCGTGACCGTGAATGAATACCTGGCGCAGCGCGACTCGGAATGGATGGCTCCGGTGTACCGCTTCCTCGGCATGGAAGTCGGCGTCATCAAGAACGCCCAGACGTCGGATGAGAAGCGCGCGGCCTACGCGTGCGACATCACTTACGGCACCAACAACGAATTCGGTTTCGATTACCTGCGCGACAACCTGGCGTTCCGTCTCGAGGATCGCGTGCAGCGCAAACTGTCCTTCGCCATCGTCGATGAAGTCGACTCGATTTTGATCGACGAGGCGCGCACGCCGCTGATTATTTCAGGGCCGGCGGAAGAGAGCACCGAACTCTATATCAAGATCAACGCCCTGATTCCGCGCCTGACCAAGCAGAAGACGGAGGACGGCCCCGGCGACTATGCGGTCGACGAGAAGACCAAGCAGGCGACCTTGACCGAGGAGGGTCATGAAAAGGTCGAGCAGCTGATGGCGGAACTCGGGCTGCTGCGCGAAGGCGAGAGCCTGTACGACGCGACCAACATTCGCCTCATGCATCACTTGAACGCGGCGCTGCGCGCGCACGCGTTGTACAAGCGCGATGTCGAGTACATCGTTCGCCAGGGCGAGGTCATCATCGTCGATGAATTCACCGGCCGAACCATGCAGGGACGGCGCTGGTCGGATGGTCTGCACCAGGCGGTCGAAGCCAAAGAAGGCGTCAAGGTGCGCGAGGAAAATCAAACCGTCGCGTCCATCACCTTCCAGAATTATTTCAGGCTGTATTCGAAGCTGTCCGGCATGACCGGAACGGCGGATACGGAAGCCTTCGAATTTCAGCAGATTTACGGCTTGGAAGTCGTGGTCATACCGACCCACAAGCCGATGATCCGCAAGGACAAGTCGGACTTGGTGTTCCTCTCGGAGCACGACAAGTTCCAGGCCATCCTCGAGGATATCCAGGACTGCGTGAAGCGCGGCCAGCCGGTGCTGGTGGGCACCACCTCGATCGAGGCCTCGGAGCGGATCGCGAAGCTGTTGCAGAGCGAAAAGATCCCGCACGAGGTGCTGAACGCCAAGCAGCATGAGCGCGAGGCGCACATCGTTGCCGAAGCCGGACGTCCCGGCGCCATCACCATCGCCACCAACATGGCGGGCCGCGGCACGGACATCGTCTTGGGCGGCAGCTCACAGACACAGATCGATGCCATCGTGAACCCAAACGAGGCCGATCTGCGAGGCATTCAGGCCGATTGGCTCAAGCGCCATGAGCAGGTCATTGCCGCCGGCGGCCTGCACATCATCGGCACGGAACGCCACGAGTCGCGGCGCATCGACAACCAATTGCGCGGCCGTTCGGGCCGTCAGGGCGATCCGGGATCGAGCCGTTTCTACCTGTCGCTCGAAGATAACTTGATGCGCATTTTCGGCGATCCGACGCGCATGAAGGCACTCATGACCCGGGTCGGCATGAAGGCCGGCGAGGCGATCGAGAGCGGCATGCTCACGCGTCAAATCGAGCGCGCACAACGACGGGTCGAGCAGCACAATTTCGACGCGCGCAAACAATTGCTGGAATACGACGATGTGGCGAACGATCAGCGCCGCGTGATTTACCGCCAGCGCACCGACCTCATGGGCGCGGAAGACGTTGCCGAGGCGATCAAGGGCATTCGCGAGGATGTGGTCGACACAATTGGTGGATCAATACGTTCCCGCCGGCGCGCCCGAAGAGCAATGGGATGCGCCCGGATTGGCCAAGGCGATTGAAAAGGATTTCGGCCCTGCTCTTCCGGTCGTCGACTGGGTGAAGGAGGAAGAAGCCGGAGACGGCTCCGTGCTGCGCGGCAAGATCGTGCGCGCGCTGGAAGAGGCCTATAACCAGAAGGAAGCCAACGTCGGGGCACAGGTGATGCGCTACATCGAGAAGGAGATCACGCTGCGCACGCTCGATCAGCATTGGCGCGAACACCTCGCCGCGATGGACTACATGCGCCAGGGCATTTACCTGCGCAGCTACGCGCAGAAAAATCCGAAGCAGGAATACAAGCGCGAGGCGTTCGAGCTGTTCTCAGGAATGCTTGATCGCATTAAATTCGACACGGTTACCACGGTCTCCAAGATCCAGGTGCGCAGTGAGGAGGAACTCGAGCGCGAAGCGCTCGAGCGCCAGCAGCGCCTGGCACGCGCGCTGCAAGCGCAGCATGCTGACGCGGTTTCCCCGATCCAGATCCAGCCGGGCGTGGAAGATCCCGGCCCGCAGGCGGCGGCTGGCGGCAATGTCATGGAAATGGAGCCGCGCGTACCGAGCCCCGCGGCCACGCCCTTCGTCAGGGCCGTGCCGAAGGTGGGCCGCAACGAGCCCTGTCCCTGCGGATCCGGGCGCAAATACAAGCACTGCCACGGCACCCTGCAGCAAGCGAGCGGTTGACTCGGCGGGCTGAACCGTTGACCCATGTCGTCGCCGCCGGCGTGATCGACGCGGCGGCACACGTACTCATCGCCCAGCGTCCGCCGGGTAAGCATTTGGCCGGACGCTGGGAGTTTCCCGGCGGCAAGCTCGAGCCCGGCGAGGAGCGGCGCTCAGGATTGGCGCGCGAGCTGCGCGAGGAACTCGGAATCACCTTGTCAGGACCACCCCGCCCGTTGATTCGGGTGCGCCATACCTACGACTATGGCGAAGTGCTGATCGACATGTGGGTGGTGCGCCAGTACTCCGGCGAGCCGCGTGGGCTCGAGGGTCAAGCTTTACGACGCTGCACTCTGGATGAGCTCGAGTTCGTGGAATTGCTGCCCGCCGATGGTCCGATCGTGGCGGCGCTGCGCTTGCCGGAGACCCTATCGCAGGCCGTCACGCGCGACTATGTGGTGGGGCGGTCGGCCGAACCCGATGCCGCCGGACGACTGCGCGGCGTGATGTGCGAGGGCATGGCGGATGCGATGGCGGCGAGCGATGCCGGCGCGGACTTTATCGTCTTGCAGAATGAGCTCTCGCAAACTGAGCTGCGCTCACTTTGCGAGTTGATCGCCGTTCCCGTTTACACGCCGGGCCTGAAGCTCGAGAACGCCTGGGCGCTGGGCGCTACGGGACTCAACGAGCTCTAGGGTTTTAGGTTCTCGTCGAAGAACCGTTTGATCATTTTGTAGCCGTGCCGACCGTCGTTCTGGCGCAGCAGCCCATGCTTGGCACCGGGATAAACCATCACATCAAATGGCTTGCCCAGGTCTTGTAGACGGCGAAATAACTTGGTGCTGTTGAGAAACAGCACGTTGTCATCGGACATGCCGTGCATCACCAGCAGCGGTCCCTTGAGATCTTTTGCGTAGGGCAATACCGAACTCGCGGCGTAGCCCGCCGCATTGTCCTGAGGCCGGTCCAAGTAGCGTTCGGTGTAGTGCGTATCGTATAGCGTGAAGTCCGTGACGGGGGCGCCCGCCACGCCGGCGCGAAATACGTCGGCAGCCTTGAACATCAAATTGAGCGTCATGTAGCCGCCGTAGCTCCAGCCCCACACGCCGATGCGTTTGGGATCCACAAAGCTTTGCGAACCCAGCCAGCGCGCACCCTGCACTTGGTCGGCGACTTCGACGTCGCCCATGCGGTCGTGAATTGGATTCTGGAACGCAGTGCCGCGGTGCGCACTGCCGCGATTATCGAGAGTAAAGACCACATAGCCGGCGCGGGTCAGAATCTGCGTGAACAGGCTGCCGTGCCAATTGTTGATCACTCGCTGCACCCCCGGGCCGCCGTACACATCGACGATGGCGGGATAGCGCTTGGCTGGATCGAAGTGCAGCGGTTTGAACAACTGGTAGTACAGCGTCTGACCGTCGGCCGCGGTCAGCGTGCCGACTTCCGCGAGCGAATTGTCCGCAAGATAAGGCGCGTCCGGGTGCTGGGCGTCCAATCGATTTTCCAGCAGCCAGGCTTTGAGGGTGCCGTCCGCAGCGTGCAAGCTGACCTGCGGCGGCTGGCTTGCGCTGGTGAAGTTATCGATATAGAAGCGCGCATCGGACGACATGGAAATGCCGTGCACGCCCGCTTCTTGAGTGATGCGCTGAACCCGGTGCGGGTCGGCGGTGTCGAGTGAAGTGCTGTACAGATGCCGCTCGGTGGGGCTCTTTTCGGTGGCCGAGAAATACACCGTGCGCGTTTGTTCGTCGATGCCCATTATCGCGCGTTTGCGAAAGTCATCGACAACCCACTCGCCTGCCGTTAACTGGCGGATCAAATGGCCATCGGTGTCATACAAATAGAGATGCGTGTAGCCATCCCGGGCAGACGCCCAGATGAACTCGTGGGATTTCTTCAGGAACGACAGCTCGTCATTCAAGTCGATCCAGGTATTGCTGGTTTCCGTGAGCACGGTTCGACTCTTGCCGCTGTCGATGTCGGAAAACAGCAGGTCCAGTTTGCGTTGGTTGCGGCTCTCGCGTTGAACCGCCAGCGTTTTGCTGTCCGGCAGCCACTTTACCCGGGCAAGATAAATGTCTGGGTCGGCGCCCAAATCCAACCATGTCACCGCGCCGGTGGTAAGGTCCGCGACCCCCAAGCGCACCAGCACGTTAGGACCGCCGGTGGTCGGATAGCGTTGCGCAAAGGTCGCGACGTTGTCGGCGGCGATTTCGAAGCGCTCGGTCACCTTGATCGGACTCTCATCGACGCGCGCGAAGGCGATGTGCCGACCGTCGGGAGCCCACCAATAGCCGGTGCTGCGGTCCATTTCTTCTTGAGCAACGAACTCCGCCATGCCGTTCTTGATGGCGCCGCCGCCGTCGCTGGTCAGGGCCTTCTCGGTCTTGGTCGCGATGTCATAGGCGTAGAGATTCTGATCGCGCACATAGGCGATCGTGCCGCCGGCCGGCGAGACGGTTGCATCGGTTGCAAAGCCGTGTGTGTCGATCAACTGCACCGCTGGCTTTTGCTTGCGGTTGCCAAGCGGGTAGTAGTAGAGCTTGCCGTTCAGGGGGAAGAGCAGCGCATCGCCGGCGGGGGCAAAGGTGTATTCCAGGATGCCCGACAATGCAGCGGTTCTTTGCCGTTCACGGCGTCCGATTTCCTCGTCGGAGAGCTTCTCCTGTTTGGGCGCGAGAACTTTTGAATCCACCAGCACTCGGGCCTGACCATCGTGAATGTTGTATTCCCACAGATCGAGGCGGTCCTTGTCATCCGCCTTGCCTTTGAGATACGTCACACGCGAGCCGTCGGGTGAGATCTTCAAGCCCACAATGGTTGGCCCGGCCAGCGGCGGCGCGTCGAACAGCCGATCGATGGTGAGTTCCGCGGCGCTGGCGCCCGTGGCAACGGCGCAGGCGACCAACGCCGGCGCGAAGTACCTGCCCGAGTTACGAGTATCGGTCATGGAATTCAAACCCTATTCGTTATTGAAATTGTATTACAGCCGGGTCAACCGATAACAAACCTCGCGCAACTCTGTCAGCCCGCGCGCTTTGAGCCGAGGTTCAAGCTCCAATATCTCATGCCTGCCCAGCTCCTCGATTGAATAATGATCCGCGTACAGCGCATCGATAGTCTCGCGGGTCACCGGAAAGGGCGGGCCGCTCATTTGTTCCTGCGGAAATTCGATCGCGATCAACAGCGTTTGGGTTCCGGGGCTCGTCAACGAGGTGAGATGCTTGACGTATGACTCGCGTGCCGCAGGCATCCAGGAAATCAGCGCCGCACGATCGTAGACCGCGGACACGCTGCCGAGCAGCGCCGGGGTCAATTTAAAATAGTCGCCGCAAAATAGCGTGAAGCCGTCGGCCTCGTACACGTCGAAACATTTGAGCATGCGGCGTCTCGCGGGAATGCCGTGCTCCATTACGAAGGACTCCAAAGCAACCGGCGAGAGTTCGACCCCGCTCACGGCGTGACCTACTGTTCGCAGCCACATCAGGTCGAGGCTTTTGCCGCACAAAGGCACAAACACATTGCTGTGAGCCGGCAACTTGAGCAACGGCCAATAGGCCTTGAGATGCCGATCGACGGTTGCTTGATGAAAACCGATCTGCGCGGTGCACCAGCGATTCAGCCAGAAGTCAGGCTGCACGCGTCAAGATTCCTCGGCGGAGTCCGGATGCAGTTGATCCTCTGCGCTTCCCGGTTCGTCCGGAATCTTGTGTTGTTCGGTGAGCCATGCACCCAGATCGATGAGCCGGCAGCGATCGCTGCAGAACGGCCGGTACTGAGATGCCGGCGACCATTCGACCTCGCGCCGGCAGGTGGGACATTTCACTATCGTTGCCATCGAACCTAAGAACGAAAATCTAAGGGCAGCAGGTCAGCAGAAACGACACGTCGAGCTCGATGTGCGCGGGGCGCGCGGTTGCATCCAGCCAATTCAAGAAACGAATGGTGCAGCGGTGCTGATTACCGCTCATTTCCGGAAACAGATCGGTGTCTGACGGCAAGGTGATGCGCACCAGCTGGCACGGGTTCTCGCGGTCGAACTGCAGCTGGAAAATGCCGCCTATGGCCAGCTCGGATTTGCACTGGGCATTCTGGCGCGTCAACCACAGCAATTCGGCGATGCCATCGCACAATGGCCGGATCAAAGACAACCAACTATTGAATTCAGCGGCGCGAATCTCGGCGGGCCGATTCAGCCAATAGGAGTAGTCCGGCAGGTCGAAGTCGCAGGTGCCGCCGGGGATGGCGCTGCGATGTTTCACCGCGCTCAGAAATTCCGAATCGCGTAGCGGCGCCATGAAGTTTCCGCCGATCGCCGCCAGATCGCTGCGCAGCTTGACCAGGTTGGACATGAGCGACTTGAGCCGCGCCGGATCAACGCCCTTCTTGCTTTGATATTCCTTGAGTACGCTGACTTGCCGCTCCAGTTCCTTGAGCACGTCGCTGCGCGAGTCGCCGCGCGCGGTGATGGCGAGGATCTCGAGCAGGCTGGAGACGGCGGCGCGCGCACTCCAAGGACTGGCCGATTCGGCGTGGAATGTGGCTTGGGTGTAAAGAAATTCGAGCCGCAGAAACGTGCGCATGCGCTCGTTGAGCGGCTGCTCGTAGACGACCGGCGCTGCCTCAGGCTCTGCCTGGGAAGAAATGTCAGGGTAAGAGTTCATGTCCCTATTGTGAGCCAACCCGAGGCTTAGGGTAAACCTTGGATTTAGTTTAAATGCCGCGGCGATGACAATGTTTGCGCAAGCTGTAAATATTGCGCATGTAGGCGATCGACGGCCTGACGCAGATCCGCGACGCGTTCCGGTGTTCAAAAGCACGTCATCCGCTACGCTCAAGCGTGCGGCGCGGCTCGCCTGCGAGCTTAAAATCGCGCGAGCCTCGTCTTCCGAGCTGCCGTCGCGCGCTCGCAGCCGCTCAATTTGCTGCGTTTCATCCGCGTCGACAACCAATACGCGATCCACTCGCTTAGCTGAGCCTGCCGCCCTCTACCAGCAAGGGTATGGCCATGATCACGTAAGGACCTTGCGCTTGCGCCGCCTCGCGTTCCATGTCGGCGCGGATCAAGGGGTGCAGGATGGCATCGAGGGCCTGCCGCAAGGATGAGTCCTTGAATATAAGACTTCGCAGCGCACGCCGATCGAGCCGGCCATCCGCGTCGAGGACGCCCGTGCCAAAGCGCTGCACCACTTGTGCAAGTCCCGGCGTGCCCGGTTGCACGACATTTCTGGACGCCACATCCGCGTCAATCACAGGAATGCCGAGCTCCGCGAAGCGCTGGGTCACGGTGCTCTTGCCGCTTGCGATGCCGCCGGTCAGGCCGATTCGCAGCGGTCGTGTCATGGGTTAATGCTTGAGCCCCGATATCCGCAGATAGCCGTTGAGCAGCGAATCGCCGTACAACATGGCGAGCCACCCGGCAGCGGCCAAATAGGGCCCAAACGGCATGGGCGCGCGGCGATCACGGCCTTGCAGGGCAATCATGGCAATCCCTAGCACGGCGCCGGTCGCGGCGGACAGCACGATCACCATGGGTAGCACCTTCCAGCCCAGCCAGGCGCCCAGCGCCGCAAACAGCTTGAAATCTCCGTACCCCATGCCTTCCTTGCCCGTGACCAGCTTGAATGCGTGAAACACCAGCCACAGGCTTATATAGCCCGCCGCCGCGCCGATGATGGCATCCTTCGGGGAGACCGGCAGGGCCATGCCAGGCGTCGGACCGACCACGACAGCCGCCAGCAGGCCTGCCCACATGAGCGGCAGGGTGATGTTGTCCGGCAGCAATTGATGATCGATGTCGATGCCGGTCAGTGCAATGAGCGCCCAGGTTACCAAGAGGGCGCAGGCCGCAGGCGCGCCAAAGCCGAAATGCCAGGCGACCCAGGCGGAAAGAATGCCGCTGGTCATTTCCACCAAGGGGTAGCGAGCAGAGATTTTCGCTTTGCAGGAAGCACAGCGGCCGCGCAGCACCAGCCAGCTCACCACTGGAATGTTTTGTAGGACGGTGATCGGCGCCTTGCACTTCGGGCAGGCGGAGCGGGGGGTGCTCAATGTGAAGCGCTCGAGGAGCGGGTGCAGATGATGCCTCGCCGGCTGGGCGCAGCAAGTCAGTGGCCTGCGAGCGCCAATCGCGCTCGAGGATCACAGGCAATCGATAGATGACGACGTTGAGAAAGCTGCCGATGATCAGGCCCAGCAAAAAAACAGACCCCGCGAAGAGCGCGGGGTTTGAGAAATACATGATCGCAATGTCGTTCAGCATGGGCTAAACAACGATAGCGGCCGTATGTCCGAAAATACGACTTAAATCGCGGCGCCGAGCTTGAAGATGGGCAGATACATGGCGATTACCATGCCGCCGACCAGAACACCGAGCACAGCCATGATCAAGGGCTCCATGAGGCTTGCCATGCTATCAACCGCGTTGTCGACCTCGGCCTCGTAGAATTCGGCGACTTTGCCAGACATGGTATCGAGAGACCCGGACTCCTCGCCTACCGCGATCATCTGCACCACCATGTTTGGAAACAATCCGGTGTTTTCCATGGCGCGCTGCAGCCGTTGACCTGTCGCTACTTCGTCTTTCATACGCAGGGTGCCTTCTTCGTAGACGATGTTGCCGGTCGCGCCTGCCACGGATTGCATCGCTTCGACCAGCGGCACGCCGGCCGCAAACATCGTCGACAAGGTTCGGGCAAAACGCGCGATCGCGGACTTGACCAAGATTGGCCCGATGACCGGAAATTTCAGGGCCGCTCGGTCTATTGCCCGTCGCATATTTCGCGAGCGCTTGTGAAAATACATGAAGCCGTAGATCGCGCCGCCAACTACTATTGCCACGACCCATCCCTGGTGCTGCATGAACTTAGACATGTTCACGACCATCTGTGTGAATGCCGGCAAATCTGCGCCGAACCCTTTGAACAGTGACTCGAACTGCGGGATGACGAAGATCAAGAGAATTACAGTGACGATGACAGCAACAACGAGAACGGCCGCCGGGATAAAACAGCGCCTTCTTAATTTTCTTTTTCAGCGCTTCGGTCTTTTCCTTGTAGGTCGCAATCTTGTCCAGCAAGTTCTCCAAGGCACCCGCATGCTCGCCGGCCTCGACCAGATTCACAAAGAGATCATCGAAATAAAGCGGATGCTTTGGCAAGCGACTCGTGCAGCGTGCTGCCGCCCTCGATGTTCGACTTTGATATCCAGCACCAGTTTTTGCATCGACGGCTTTTCATGGCCGTTGCCGATGATTTCGAAGGCCTGAACCATGGGAATGCCGGCGGACATCATAGTTGCGAGCTGGCGGGCAAATACGGCGATGTCTTGCGGCTGGACTTTCCCCCCACCCATCTTGCTTCTGCGTCTTGACGCGAGTGGCTGCCACCCCTTGGCGCCGTAGGTCCGCTCGCAGCGCCTGCTTCATTCGCCGCCAGAGCCTTGCCGCGAACTTTATGGCCGCGCTTGTCCTTGCCTTCCCATACAAACTGGGTATCTTTCTTGCTTGCTGTTGCCGATATCGCCATAAATCAGTCCCTCGCAGTCACTGCCTATTCGATGGTGACGCTGTTTACTTCTTCCAAACTGGTCAAACCGACCTTCACTTTTTCCAATCCCGCGCGGCGCAGATTCCAAATCCCATCCTTGGTCGCCTGGTCGTTTATGTTGACGGCTCCGCCGCCTTCCATGATGATGCGGCCGATTGTCTCCGTAACCGGCATGACTTGATAAATGCCGAGCCGTCCCTTGTAGCCGTCGGTACATTGGCCGCAACCAACGGCTCTAAAGACTCTGATGCCGTTTGAAATATCTCCCGGATCGAAGCCTTCTTTTTTGGCGGCTTCAGCCGGAATGTCAATCGGCTGTTTGCAATTGTTGCAGAGCTTGCGAGCTAGGCGCTGGGCAATAATGAGACTCACCGAGGTCGCAATCGCGTAAGGCTTGACCCCCATATCCACCATGCGCGTCAAGGTCTGCGGCGCATCGTTGGTATGGAGTGTCGATAGAACCAAGTGGCCGGTCTGCGCCGCTTTGATGGCAATCTCAGCGGTTTCCAAATCTCGGATTTCGCCGACCATGATTACATCGGGATCTTGCCGCAAGAATGCTCGGAGCGCTGATGCAAAAGTTAGTCCGACCTTGTTGTTGACGTTCACCTGATTGATGCCAGGCAAATTGATTTCGGCCGGATCTTCGGCGGTCGAGATATTGGTATCCTCTGTATTCAGGATATTGAGACCGGTGTAGAGCGACACAGTTTTACCGCTGCCAGTCGGTCCGGTGACGAGGATCATCCCTTGAGGTTTGGCCAAATACTTGAGGTAAAGCTCGCGCTGAAAGGGCTCGTAGCCAAGTGCATCGATGCCCAGCATCGCGCTGGAGGGATCGAGAATACGGGTGACGACCTTTTCGCCGAAGAGCGTCGGGCAGGTACTGACGCGAAAATCGATGGCCCGATTCTTGGACAAGCGCATTTTGATGCGGCCGTCTTGCGGCACGCGACGCTCCGCAATATCGAGCCGCGCCATGACTTTGAGTCTGGCCACGATCTTGACCGCCAATTGCACCGGCGGCACGGCTACTTCTTTCAGAACGCCGTCCAAGCGCGTGCGGATACGAAACATCTTTTCATAGGGCTCGAAGTGGATATCGGAGGCGCCCTTTTTGATGGCGTCGAGCATGATTTTATTCACGAAACGGACAATAGGAGCGTCTTCGACGTCGTCGCGGCTCAACGCGTCGCCACTGGGATCTTCGTCGCCACCGCTGACGTCGAGATTTTCGAGATCAAAGTCATCATCGGTCAGGGTCGGCATGACCGATTCAGCCTGATCGATCGCCTTCGTCACCGCCGTCTGTAGCTTGTTGTCCTCGACCACTACAAACTCAATGCTCATCGAGGTCTGAAAGCGGATCTCATCCAGTGCATGCAGATTCGTCGGATCGGCTACGGCGAAGAACAGTCGTTTGCCGCGCTTCATCAGCGGCAAAACGCGATGTTTCTGCAAGAGTTTGTCGCTTACGGCCCGAATAGCTTCCTGATCGATGGCGACCGCGTCCAAGTCGAGTAACGGCACGCCAAACTCATTCGAGGCGGAGATGGCAATGTCTCGCGCACTCGCCAAATTCGTTGACACGAGGTGGGTGACCAGATTGACGCGCTTTTCCTTAGCCTTGGCGATAGCATCCTGCATGGCGTTCTCGTCCACCAGACCGTCCTGCACCAGTCGCTGGGCAAGACCGCCCAATGCCACGCGGCTGGTGCTTGCCAACTGACGCTATTGCGTTATCATTCATGGACTTACAGTAAACCCCATGCCTATCCCTAGCCTACTATCCATAGCTAGCTGAGCAATTGTCAAATCATCCGTGGATCGTCGCACATCGGCGCCCACGCGCTCGTGACATTGATCGCAAAATAGGGCTTCTTAGGCTTCTGTGGCAGGCTGCAAAAAAGAAGCCCCTCCGGAGAGGGGCTTCGGTTGCTGCTTTGAGTCGCAAGACCGCTAGCAGCCTCTCAGCGTTACTTGCACTCGGTCGGCATGTAGCGGGCCAGCGCAGTACCGTTAGTGAACGGCAAGCCGCGGGCGGCCGCCGTGGCGTTCCCCAGGGACGCGCAAGCCCAGTCCATGGAACCCGTCAGAGCGGGCGCCAATACGGCACCGCCAATCGAAGGCTCCATCGTAACGGTCAAGCCATTGAGCTGTGCTATGTTCGGTCCGAACATAATCGTGATGAGGCCGGTGCCGCCGTTGATATTTGTACCAGCGATCACGTATTTCGTCGGCGTAAAGGCCGCGTTCCACGTCGATGCCGCGGCGAGAACACCCGCCATATCATTCGACTGGTAGGCTTCCGCTATCGCAATCTTCGCCGAATCCGCGAGGCTAATACCTTCAGTCACCTTGGCGCGAACGGTGTAGTCCTGATACGCAGGAATGGCGATGGCCGCCAAAATACCGATGATCGCGACCACGATCATCAATTCGATGAGGGTGAAACCCTTTGCACTTTCTTAAACATGTTGGCTCCTGATGATGAACACTTTCGAGTCGAATAATTCGAACAACGGCCCGTGCCGGTAGTATCAAGAAAGCAAGTGGTGTGCCAATCATCACGCGTCGCAACTAAGTCCTTGAACTGTCTATGTTAATTGCGAATTCGCTTTGGTGCGCTTAACATAGAACTGTCGTCAGCCTGCGCCGCTAGTGGCGGCCAGCGTCAGACAGTGACAATTTTTGGCAGCCGAGCTGTCTAGTCTTTCAGCCCTTTAAGCGGACCGATGAACTTCTCGTAGTTTCGCCAGCGTCCCGCGGATTGCGTGTACATTTTCTGGCGCACCTGCCAGGCACTGGCCGTATTGACAGAGCGCCGGGTCTCATGGAACGACAGGCAGCGCTCGTCCCACTCGAGGCCAAGGAAATCCAATATTTTGCGCGTCCAGGCTTCTTGATCGACCACGAGTTCCTCGTAAGGCACCTCGAGTATCGTCCCCGCAGGCAGCACGCTGCACCAATGATTCATCAGGCGCTGGTTCACCCGGTAATAGTCGGCCAGGTCATAGAGGTCCATCGTGAATCTCATTGCCGTCGAGAAATGCTGGAAATAACAGGAGAGACAGGTGTCCATTGGATCGCGCAGCATGCGGATGATGCGCGCGTTCGGAAACACCGTATGTATCAATCCGAGGTAATCGGAGTTGACTGACGCTTTATCGACGACGCGCGGCGCTCCCGGGCAAAAACGCTCGAGAAGGTGCAAATACTCCTCAGCCAGCTTTTTCCTGGCGGGCTCTGCAAGTATGCCTTGACGAATTTCGCTTTGGTGCACGCGTGCGGCATTGCGCCAAAACTCAGGTTCGCCAGCGCCTCTTGCGGACGGGTGCGACGCAATGATTTGCTCCACCAGCGACGTGCCCGAGCGCGGCATTCCCACCACGAGGACCGGCTTCATCGAAGCGGATCCGCCGTCCCCGATTTTGGCCATAGCCTGCTGCGGGTAGGCGCGAATCATGTCATCGGCGAAACGAGAGTACGTTTGCGCATCATATTTTGGGGCGACAGACTTCAGCAATTCGTTGGCGCGCCGGTAGTTCTGGAAAGCGCGTGCGAAATCCTCCACGTCATCGAAGTACTTCCCGATAGCAAAGCGCAGTTCGGCTTCCTCCCATAGCGAAATCCCGCTACCGGCAATCTGCTCCGCTCCCTTAATCCAGTCGCTGTCAGCGGTGGTCATCTTGCGAGTGCTGTTCAGGGCCGCCCAGGCGATCGGGTTTTTCGGGTTAGTACTGAGCACGCGCTTGTTCAAGGACTCGGCCTCGTCGAAGCGACCTTCCGTCCGTTCGATCTGCGCCATACCCAATAAGGCATTGGAATCGTTGGGAGCGATCTTCAGCGCTTTGCGAAATGCAGCCTTCGCCTCGCGCACGCGTCCCGCGAAAGCGAGAGTCCTGCCAAGTTTGGTTCGAGCACCTACATGTTTCGGGTTTGCTCTCAGGGCACGGCGCACGTATTCTTCGGCTTCCTGTGGATCCCCCTGCAGAACGCTGGCAAGGTTGCACAGCGCCTCAACAAACCCGGGATCGATTTCGATGGCCTCGCGGTAGCGCTGTTCCGCCTCTTCGTAGCGATGCAGCTCCAGTAGAGCAACTCCCAGGGTATTGAGTGCATCCGCGCGGCGCGGCACTTGCTCGACAAACTCGCTAAAAAGGGCGGCCGCCTGTGCGAAATCGCCTTCCGCGAAGGATTTGTTGGCTCGCGTAAAGAGATCGTTATTGCTTCCGGAGGCGGGCTGAACGGCAGGAGCGGCCGCCGCGCCAGCGCGTGACGCGGTGTCGGCTACCTTCTGGGAGAGATGCAAGATCAGGCGCTGAGTCACTTCATTGGCGACCTCCGGTTTCACGCCGTTCTCGATCAACTTCCACTTGAAGGAGTTCGCGAATTTTGCCTTCTTGTAGAAATTCAGGCGCAACTTGCGAACTTCGCTGTCAGCGCGCCGGAGCAACACCTCGAGCGCCCTGGTGGATTTATCTTGCGCCGCGTTATCCCTGCGCGCGGACGCAGGCGCCATTTGTGGTGCAAATTGGTCCGCTAGCGCAGTGCCGATCTCAGCGGCTTCACGGGCGTTGAACCAGTCGAGCATCATCGTTTTAGTTCCAGTGTTCGAGAATAGGGGTACTTGAACATAATGAGTGCCAAAAATTAGTGAGAGTAATCACGCTTTTGTGCCGTACTACTCGATCCCGAGCTTCTTGATCCGATAACGCAAAGCGCGAAAGGACATCCCCAAGACCTTGGCGGCGGCGGTCTTGTTGAAGCGCGTCTGCTCGAGTGCTTTGACGATGGCATCGCGTTCGATGTCTTCCAGATGGTCGCCGAGCGCGCCCGCATTCGGTGGGGTGACAGCCGCAGCCGAACCGACGGGAGTCGGCCTGCAGTTGAATGTCACTGGCGCGCACTTCGCCGCTGGTGCTGAGAGTGATAGCGCGCTCTAAGATGTTCTCGAGTTCGCGCACATTTCCCGGAAAGGCATATGCCTCGAGCGCCTCCAAGGCGTCCTTTCCCAGCATCGGCGGGGTGATCTTCATGCGCCGGCCGAGGCGGCGCAGTACGGCTTCGGCGAGTTCGGGTACATCCTCCCGCCGTTCGCGGAGCGAGGGAACCCGCATTTCGATGACATTCACACGATAAAACAAGTCCTCACGAAATTTCCCTTCGGCGACCAGTTGGGCGAGATTCTTGTGCGTAGCGGAGAGTATTCGCACATCGATGCGACCTCCGCTTGTTCGCCGACCGGACGAACGGCCTTTTCCTGAATGACCCGCAACAGTTTGACTTGCATGTGCAGCGGCAAATCGGCGATTTCATCGAGAAACAGCGTGCCGCCTTCCGCTGATTGAATGAGACCCTTCTTATCGCTTACGGCGCCGGTGAAGCTGCCGCGCTTATGGCCAAACAGTTCGCTTTCCATGAGTTCCGTGGGAATGGCGCCACAGTTGACCGGCACGAAGGGACCATCGCGCCGCGGGCCGGATTCATGGATGAGTTTCGCCACCAACTCCTTGCCGGTACCGGATTCGCCGAAAATATGCACCGGCGCCTGGCTGCGGGCGACGCGGCCGATCATTTCGCGCATGTGCTGCATGGCCGCCGAGGTTCCTAGCAAGCGCGGACCGAACACGCTGGTATCGCCATCGTTGGTACCCGATAGCTTGATGGCGGTGGCCACCAATTTGCGCAGACCCGCAAATCCAAAGGCTTGGAGACAAAATCGAAAGCGCCGACTTTGAGAGCGCGCACGGCTGTTTCCATGTTGCCGTGAGCGGTAATCACAGCGACGGGCACGCTCGGCGTGTATTGCTGCATCCACTCGACCAGCTCCAAGCCGTCGCCGTCCGGCAACTGCATGTCGGTCAAGCACAGATCGAATTGCTCGCGTCTTGAGCAGACGCTGCGCCGCGGCCAATGTATTGGCCGTTCGAGGATTCAGCTCCATGCGCTGCAGGGTAATGGACAGGAGTTCGCAAATATCGGGTTCATCGTCGACTACCAATACGGCGGGTTTCGGCATGGCGTCCCATTGTAGCGTTAGCCGAGCTTGACGGGGCGGTGCGCGTTATGCTAGGATCTCAATGGACCATACCTTTGCCATTCCCGTGTACCGGGCGGCGCCCAATCTCGGCGACACTGGTCGAATCGCTGCGGGCACAGGCGGGGAATCCGCAGCGAAATCCTGCTGGCGACGTCGACGCCCTCAGCGGAGCTTGAGGCCTTTGCTAGACGTCATGCGCTGCCATTGCACGTCAATCCACAGCGCATCGATATCGCCGCGGACTGGAACTTCGCTTTAGCGCGGCGCAGACTGGCTTCGTCACGCTGGCTCATCAGGACGACTATATTGCATCGACCTACGTTGCGGCACTGAGCAGCGTTCTGCAGCGTCATCCCGGAGGGAGTCCTTGCCTTCTGCGACTACTCGGAGCACACGCCGCTTGGCGCGCGCCCGAGCAATATCAACCTACGAATCAAGCGCGCGCTTCGCCAACGCGCCTTCGGCGCGCGAGAATGCATCGCCGACACACGCGACAAGGTGCGCCTGCTGTCCCTCGGCAACCCGATCTGCTGTCCCAGCGTCATGTTTAATCGACCGCGCTTGCCTGATTTCCACTTTCCTGGCGGATTTCAGACCAACTTGGATTGGATGGCCTGGCTCGAATTTGCGCGCCGGCCTGGCGGCTTCGTGTATGTGCGCGAACGGCTGGTGTCCAAGGGCGTGCATGCCGCCAGCGAGACCACGGCGACCATCGCGAATCGCGCGCGCGAGCGTGAGGATCGCGTAGTATTCGATGCGCTTTGGCCGAGGCCAATTGCCGCCGCACTGGCGTCCCTCTATAGGCTCAGCTATCGTGCAAATCGGTCTTAGACGCCTGTGCCGCCCAAACTGATAAAGACTACTCCGAGCGTGACGAGGGCGATGCCGGCCCATTGCACAGTTGAGAGGGTCTCGCCATAGACGAGCCATGCCGATAGGGCCATTAAGGTGTAGAAACCACTGGCTGATGACGGAGTTTACGGTGAAAGCGACAAATAAAAATTTGGCGGTCATCGCTGGGTTACCGACGAAAGACGACGGCGTAGTTCGGGACGTCCTCTTTGAAAAGATTGGTGTCCTCGCAGTGCAATGGTCCCAATACTTCTTCGAAGAGGCGCGTCATGTCGTCTCTGGAAATCAGACTGACATTATGATCCCCGGTGACGTAGCGATCGGACCAGCAGCCCAGCAGCGAACGCCAGTGTCCGGGCTCGACGTCTTTGACGATAATGGATAGGCCCGGTATGCGTTCGAGAAGGATTTCGACAGGACCGAGAAATTTATGGCGCGCGGCCTTCGGAATGTGGTGCATCACGTCTGCTATTAATACGGCGTCGGGATGCGCTTGCGGGCGCGCTACATATTCCGCGAGACTGGTTTGCGCCAAGCGCTTTACCCTGCTCTCGTAGCGTGTCTCAATCCACTGCCCAACCGCTGGTGCGGGATCGAGCGTTGTAATTGTCAAGTCTGGGCGTTTCGACAACAGGTGATTCAGAGGCTGGCCATCGCCCCCGCCGACATCGAGCAAGTGCGCATCGCGCGGTATCACCGCCGCCAACACTGCCGCGACTTTCTCTAGGTCGACGTAAATTGCCCTGTAATGCTCGCCCGCTCTACGGGAAAGGCGCGGTCCTAAGAAACGTCTGATTAAAGGTCCAAGGGCCATGCGCGCTTATGGATCTCTGGGGGTTGCGTGAACATCGATGAATCTCAGCAGAAACGAAGAAAAAATGATTTCCGCGCCTGTAATCATCAAAGTCACAGAAGGAATTGCCACGCGCATCACAACTGTTGGCTCAAGCGCCGCGAGATGGGTCTGCGCCCAAGTGGTAAGCGAATAGACGGCAAGGGCCAGACCGCCGACGCCGAGCAGCAAGCCGAGAAGGATGCCGCGTTCCAGCGTGAACACTCGTAGGAACCGGGAGAACGTTGGACGCATCGGCAGCACATTCTTAAGCACGCCGATGGCGCCGGCCAAGACGGAGAACAGCACGAGTTGCACCCCAAGAATGACCGCACCTCCTGCGTAAAGCATGGTGTGGATGTCAAAACCAATACCGGAAACCACAATCGGACCATGTGCGATCGCAATTTGCGCGGCGACGCCGATGGCGACCAAGCAGGCGCCAGGGTACAGCATGAGCCATCGAGGGCTCATCATGAGAAGAAAGCGTAGATGACGCCATCCGTCTCGCCAGCTGCGCAGATGCGGCCGGCGCGAACGGCCGGTCGGCGATAGCGTAGTGGGCACCTCGGCGATCCGCCAACCGGCGAGAGTCGCCTTGACGATCATTTCGCTTGCGAACTCCATGCCGGGCGCTTGCAATCCCAATTTCAGCACAGCCGCCCTATCAACGCCGCGGAGGCCGCAATGAAAGTCTCCGATCGCGGACGAAAAGAACATCCTACCCACGAGACTGAGCAGCGGATTACCAATAAAGCGGTGCAGATACGGCATCGCGCCTGCACGAATGCCGCCGCTAAATCGATTGCCGATTACCATCATATTGCCGGATCGTAAAGACTCGACCAATGAGCCCAACTCCGAAAAATCGTAACTATCGTCCGCATCAGCCATAATCACAAATCGACCTTGAGCGGCGTTAATTCCGCCGATCAGGGCATTCCCATAGCCCTTGTCAGCGATGGCTATCACGCGCGCGCCCGCTGCAACCGCAAGATTCGCCGATCCGTCTGTCGACCCGTTGTCTGCGACGATGACCTCACCCCTGATACCGGAACGGACTAGAAAATTATTCGCCTTCCGCACACAAATCGCTATGGTCTCGGCCTCGTTGAGGCAGGGCATAAGTATTGTCAGTTCCACAAAGAGAGTTTCATTGATGGATCAAGAAGTCGTGCCAATCTGTTCATGGTACTCATCGTCGGCATTGATACGCCAGATGTCCTCTTTACCGGCGCCGTGATTGACGATGGAATTCACTGCGCTCCGCGCCGCCAGCATTGAATGATCTTGATTGTTGTATCTATGCATTCCGTTTCTGCCGATGGGATAAAGATTGGCAATCTGGTCTAAATAGGCTTTTACTCGATCGAATTCACCATAAGCGCCAAAGTACGCAGGATAAGCTTTAGGGACGCGCACCAAATTACCATCCATTACATCTTCGCGGTCTATTAAGCCGATCTTCTCAAGCTCAGAGATCGCGAAATCAATGAACGTGCGGTCATTCATCGACCAGAGCTCATCATCCTTGCTGCAAAAATACTCTAAGCCCAGCCAGATTGTGCTCGGATCGGCAACCATGGCTGGACTCCAATTGTTGAAGACCTGTATGCGTCCGATTCTGACATCAGTCTCTTGAACGTAAATCCAATTATCCGGAGGCATTCCGTTGGCTTGGCGCTTGTCCCGCGCGTCCGACGCCGACTTCATCCGACGCAACAACAGACCGGCCGTCATGAAGTCGCGATAAGGAAGACGGCTCGCAATTCGCCGCACTAGTGAGTCGGGTGGCCGCAAAAAGGTGATGAGGTCGGAGACCGGCATCGTGGAGACGAAATGGTCACATGCCACGCGCCGGACCACTTGCGTGCTTTCGTCTATCACGTTGACTGCCACAATCTTTCCCGCCGCCTGTTCAATCCCGGCTATTCGATGCCTGAGATGAATAAGCCCACCCTGCTCAGAGACCCGACGCGCGACTTCTTCCCACATCTGGCCAGGTCCAAACTTAGGGTAGAGAAATCGCTCGATCAGGCTCGTCTCGGTGTGCCTTGGCGCTGCGTCATCGGATTTAAAAAACCTGCCGAGCGTGTGCGAAAGCGCTTTGGCAATCGATAACCCTTTGATGCGTTGCGCGCCCCATTCCGCAGAGATCTCGCCGCAGGGAACCCCCCACACCTTCTCCGTATAGCTCTTAAAAAACGTCTGATAGAGACGGTCGCCGAAGCGGTTGACGAGGAAGTCTTCCAATGAAGACTCCGGCGATCGACGTCTCAGTTGCGCCATCCCGTAGCTCACCCCGATTCTCAGTGCCTCCGTCGTTCCCAACATCCTTAGAGTGCTTGCGTTCAGAGCGAGCGGGTAATCGAAAAATCGGCGGCGATAAAAAATGCGAGACAGCCGCCTTCGCATTAACATGACAGCATCGGAATTTGCAGGAGCAATTCTGCAGGGAGTCAGATTCCGCGATTCCCCCTGATAGCTGACCCGCAGCGAGCCCGATTCGCTCAGCTCGCCCTGCGCAACTGGCAAAATTTCTTGCCACCAGCGCGTCACCCAATCCGATTTGGAAAAAAAACGGTGGCCTCCGAGATCCATGCGATTGCCGCGGTAATTGATAGTCTTGGAAAGTCCACCCACTTGAGTGTCGGCTTCGAACACCACCGGCCTAACATCGGATCGCCGCAAGAGCTCGAGGGCAGCCGTCAGCCCCGCAGGTCCGGCTCCGGCGATGATGGCAATCTTCACTCGACTGTCGCCCATGTTCGTACTTTGCTGCAGTCGTAGAGATCCCAGTCCATCCATGGCCCGCTATCCTTATGGGTTACAGGATCGAAACCGAGGTGTTGCGGTGAGATGACAAAACCGAGCAGCGTGTCCGCGCAGATTTGTCTTAAATTTGCCGCGGTGAGGGGGCGGCTCGCCGCCTCGATCTGATGCTTCCCGGAAGCGGCCGCGGCGCGAAGCTCGGACCGTATCTTCCAGTTCGGGTCTGTAACAGGAAGCAGAACCTGGGAACGACGCTGAACTTCCAGGGCCGTAGCCCGGGAAAAAACCACGCCGGCGGACTGATCGACTGCCAAATAGTTCGGCCGCTGCAGCGTAAACCAGACAAACGTTCCCACGTCGCGAGCGGGTGCGATTAGGACCGTGCTCGTTGCAGGAATAATTCTGGCCCAGTCCGAGAATTCGCTAATGTCTGCAGCGGAGGCTAGCGAGCGGTATTGCTTGAATGCGGCAGGCAAAACAAAAATCGACACGGCAAGTAAACCGCAACAGAGCAGAATCGGCACTCGGACGCCGGTGCTCTTCCGCAATCCGCACCAAATAAGTGATACGCCTACCATGGCAGGAATTTTGAGCGCGAAAAAATCGCGCAGCTGCACGGTAGCCGTTCTCCCCGGATTGTTAAATGCGGGCCGGACTATTTCACAGGAATGAATCGCTACCCAAACAGCAACCGCAAGAACCAAGCCCAAAAAAATCCAGCGGAGGAACAGAACCGCACGAATTGAGAAGCGGGGTCTCATCAACCACAAGCTCATGGACAACGAAACACATGCGGTTCCGTTTGACCCCGGAAGGGTCAAGCCTAGCAGCAACAACATCGCGCACAGCGGTCCGCATTTTTTGTCAGGCCAGACTTGCAATATTGTAGCGGGCAACAGCAAGACGCCGACAAACACGGCAACCCAGACCCATCGCCACGCTTGGCCTTGCACTAATATGGCGACAGGGCCGACTGCATCGGCGATGAGCGCGACAACCAAGCCAGCAGCGCCTACGATAGCGACCGCCACGCAGAGTCTGCGCACGCGAACGTCTTGAGTAGCGAAGGCGATGAACGTCAAATAGAAGAATGGTCGTGCATTAATTTCCCAGTCTCGAAATGACCAGAGCCGCAAGAACAGAAACTGCGAGCGCTCTTGCACAATACTCAACCATGTCGAGTCCATGACCGGGAGCAACCTCGCTATCCATGGCAAATGCACGGCGCAGAATGCAATGACGAGGCCTGCGATCGCA
>CAVYUD010000012.1:0-42555 GCA_963771615.1 uncultured Gammaproteobacteria bacterium | reverse complement strand
GGGGCATGAGAAAAAGATCTGTGCTTCGCCGCTCAGCGTCTCTCCGAAACCCAAAATGTCACCGCGGTTGTTGATAGCGGCCGCCTCCGCAGAACGATAACCGTCGGGTGTCAGGTCGAAAGTTCCCGCATTCGCACTCCACCTGAAGAGATGCTTTCGGCTGTAACCGGCAGGTTGGTAGGATCCGACCACGGTCGCGGCAGAATTTATTCCGACCGCAGAGCTGGGCAATTTCAGGATCACGCTAGCGATGCCATTCTTGAACACAGTTGCCATCGCTTGGCCATCTGAGAGGGAGCCGCCGGCGGCTTCGCCCAAGTCGTTTATCGCATAGACAAACCCAGTGAGGTACTGAGTCGTGCCGTGGCTTAGAACGTAACCGCGTTCGCCCGTGGGCCGCAATTGGCCGGTGAAGAGACGCCGGATGAGGCGGAAACGGCGGTTGCCAATGATGGTGCCGCTGGAATTTATGCCCAGTGCGGTCGTGTTGCTTCCGGATACGGGTAAGCTGGAATAGGCGCCATTGGACCAAAGCCAACCTTTTACCTTTTTCTTCGAGGTATGGTCATATCCAACCACCTCACCCCGGTTGTTGATGCCGATTGCAGCGCCGCCAAGATCCCTCGGGTCTGCCAGCGGTAGGACAGTGAAACGACCGTGGTCATATATAAACCATCGTGACGGTAGGTCGCCGGCAGAGGTGTGGACGGTGCCGACGACCGCCCCGCAGTCGTTTATGCCGAATACCCGCGGTATATTGAAATCGTGGCTCGGAAGCCCGGACGGAACGCCCAGGTTGGTGAGCACGCCGTTAGACCATTCGGCGAGTGAAACAGACCCGTCAGAGTTGGCAATCCCGCCGGCGACCACGCCGTTGTTGTTCAGGGCTTCGCCGCCCCTATTAGAGAACGGGATGAAAGGGAGTGGAGTGAAGTGGTATCGCTCAGATGCCATTGGCGCCATCCGGAAAAACCTCGTTCCAAAATCTCAGGGTACACTGCGCCGTCTTTCAGAGTGCGCGCCGGCGCCCGCGCAGGCGTTCGTAAGGAGTTGCGACGTGCAGCAGAAATCTCCACAAGCCATGTTCGCCGTTCACCAGTATCCGCGGCAACCGCAGTCGGTCGTCCGATGCCCGCGCCACTCCCGGCACGACCGTCATCGCCGAGGAGTAGCCGGCGTGCCGCACCAACTCGACAATTTCGGCGGTAAAGTGGCCGAAGGATAGGCGAAATGCTCGATCGGGACGCCGAGCATGTTGCGCAGACGCACTCCGGCTCTCCGCGATCTCGTGCTGCGCCACATCTTGCGGCAATTCGTGCAGCCGCTGATGCGAGAGCGAGTGCGAGCCCACTTCCATGCCGGCAGCCAACCACTCGTCCAGCTGGTGGCGGCTCATCAGTGGCTTTCTTTCCCGCAGATACTCCGCGTCCCAGCTGTTGTATGTCCCGAGCGCGCCGCTCACGACGTAACAGGTCGCTGCGAAACCATACCGCTTCATGAGCGGCGCGGCCGTCGGAGCGTGTCCGCGTATCCATCGTCAAACGTGAGCACCACACAACCACGCGAGGTGCCATTGCTCAGCCGGCCAATGCCTTCGCTGGTGGAGACGCCGCGCAGGCCGAGACAACGCAACGTCCACAGCTGCCGCTCGAAGCTGTCCGGGCTCACGTACAGCAGTTTGAACGGCGCGTCTGTGGGCGCCATGGCGACGTTGTGATAATTGAGAATGGGAAGCGCCGACATGGTTCATAGAATATTACTGATAGCCTCAGTAAGCACGGATCGAGCGCCGTGAGATCTCCGGCACGCTGGGCGCTGGCTGAAGTCGCTTGTACACCGCGGCCGCGGCTCCGATGGCTTATTGCAGTCCGCCCAGACCTGGGAAACGCAGTATGCCGCAGGAAGGTGGGACTTCCTTGCGGAGCTTTCCGAGCTGGCGCGCTTCAGCGTATTGGCGGGCTATATTTGCCACCTGAAGCCAGGCGCAGCAGTGTTGGATACAGGATGTGGCCAAGGCGTTTTATTGCGCAGACTCCCGGCGTCTTGCTATTCGAGATATGTCGGGATCGACGTTTCCAGCAGCGCAATCTGCGTGGCGCAGGAGTGCGGGAACGAGCGCAGCACGTTTCTTGCGGCGGACTGCGAGGCGTATTTGCCCGCGGAGCATTTCGACGTCATCGTCTTCAACGAAGTGCTGTGTTGCCTGCGCGATCCGCTGCGCACCGTGGAACGATATGCGCGTTCGCTGAACCCTGCTGGCCTGTTATTGGTGTCGTTGTGCACGGCCGCTCGCGGCAGTTCCGAATTACTGCGGCGCCTCAAGCAATCATACGAAACCGTAGACGAAGTTTGCGTGGTTCACAGCGGCAGGAAGGTCTCCTGGATGTGTACTGCGCTGCGCCCCGACGCGCGTAGCGGGCGCATTTGATGGCAATCGTGTCGGTGGTATTGCCCACCTTCAATCGACTGAAGTTTCTTCGGCCGGCCATAGAATCCGTATACGCGCAGACATTCGCCGATTGGGAGTTGATAATTGCCGACGATGGCTCGGATCTCGAGACCAGGCAATGTCTTCAGTCGCTGGCGGCTGATCCGCGGATCACCGTGGCCTGGCTGCCGCACACCGGCAGGCCATCCGTGGTCCGCAACGCAGCCCTGCTGAGAGCGGCCGGAGAGTACGTCGCCTTCCTCGACTCCGATGACCTGTGGGCGCCCGGGAAACTTGAGCGTCAGATCGAGACCCTGCGCGCCCGGGTCAATTGTCATTGGAGCTACACGGCATTCTTGCAGGTGGATGGATCCGGCGATCCCCTGCCGGAGGAAGCGCAAAGACCGTGGATACCTCACGAGGGCGACATTTTCGAGCAGGTGGTGACGGGCCGCGCGCAGATTAGAACCCCCAGCGTGCTCGCCACGCGCCAGTTGGTCACGCAGGCGGGTGGCTTCGATGAGTTGCTGCTGTCCGGAGAGGACTATGACCTGTGGCTGCGGCTCGCCCTCTACAGCGAGGTCGCAATTGTCGATGAGACACTCCTCTATGTGCGTCGTCACCAGGACAGTCACACCAGCGACTGGGAAAGTGCCTTCCTGGGTCGGGACAGCTCGCTCAGCCGACGCCAGCAACTCGTCATCGGCGGGCGGCGCTCGCTGTTGCGTGAGGAGCGCATGAAAAATGCACTGAAGCTCGCCGCGACGCATGCTGAGCTCGGCGCCCAAGGCCGCATGCTGCGCGCGCTGTGGGAGAGCTTGGCGTACTCCTGGACCTGTCCGCGATGGTGGCTGAGTGGTCTGAAGACGGTGCTGCTACGCCCGTACGTGCCGCGTCGGCTGCTCGAGTTCTTGAAACGCCGGCGCCGCGCGTGAGGCATTCGTTTTATGACCTACCGCTCCGATATCGACGGACTGAGAGCAATCGCGGTTCTGGCGGTGATCCGAATGTGGCGGCGGCGCGTATACGCCGCGTCACCTTCTTCGCATGACCATGAGGAAATGATCGCCGAACCCGCGAATTACGGGAAATCCAGATACTCGCCGGTCAAGACGCCACAGCCGGTCGTGCCAGCGGGGGTATTTATCGTACAGCCAAGTCAAATATGGCGGCGGCGCGCAGACGCATAGCCCGCGATAATGTTCGAGCACGAAATGCGACTCGAACGCGCGATAGAATTCGCGCGGGCTGTAATAGCGCGTCCAAATGGTGTGATTGTTCATATTTACGGGAACTACACTGCGCGCGAAACGCACTCTCGCCCTCGCCCAGCGCCCGCGGCGCAGATAGTGCGCGAATTCCCATGGGCAGAAGCGGCCGATCACCGTAAACACCAGCGCTGCGCCGGGCTTGAGCAACCGGGCACACTCGCGCGAGACGTCGGCGAGATCCGGCACGCAATTGAGCGGACCAAGATCGGAGTAGGCGCCGTCATAGGCGCCCTCCCCGTCGAGCCGCTGCAGCTCGTGCGCGCCCACCGCGATCGCCCGCACCCGATCGGTCACGTTCTCGCGTTGCGCACGGTCGCAGGTCCGCTGAATCATTTGCGCCGACCAATCCGTGGCCGTGACATGATGGCCGATTTGCGCCATGCGGACGGCATCAAGGCCGGTGCCGCAGCCCAGATCGATCAAGCGGCTGCCGGGAGCGAATGTCGCGTCCAACCAGCGCCACATCTCACGGCGCATTTCCTGAATGAGCACATTGTTGCCGCGCGGACCGTCGTAGTCTGCCGCGACGCTGTCGAACGCCTCTTGAGTGTCGCGCAAATGCGGTGTGCGGGCTTGGTTCATAGTCATCGAATGAATACGTATCGCCGCCAGCATGGCGTTACCGATATGCTAGACAGGCTACATGACTCGCAAGAAGCCAAAGATAATACCCGATTTGGACGCCGATCCGTTCGGCGAGCGGATGCCGGCGCTGCGCGAGCATCTGCAATTGTTGGGCGCCCGCTTCCAGTTTCAGAGCAATAGCCGGCAACTGCTGCGGCTGGTCGAGTCCGCCTATGGGGGCCTGCCGCGGCATCGATTGTCGGACGCGGGACCGCCGCTGAGAGTCGGATTGCACTTGATGTCCGGCAACCCGCAGCGCTGGCGTCAACGTCTCGAGCCTCCGCCGCTCAACATGATTTCCGGAGCAGGTTTCTTGGGAGGCGCGACGCACGGTTCAAACTTCGTTGTCGTGTCTCAGCAGGAGCGGTCGGCACTGGTGGGCATTGCGCCGCAAATGCTGCGATTCCCTTATCACACTCGCTACGAACTGATCGAATTCGCCGTGTTCAGTCTGGCGCAGCGAGTCCAGCGGCTGGTATCGCTGCATGCAGCGTGCGTAGGTGTGGGTGGACGTGGGGTTCTGATGATGGGGCCCAGTGGCGCGGGAAAGTCGACAGTGGCTCTGCTGTGCCTGCTGCAGGGTTTCGATTTCCTCTCAGAAGACGCTGTCTTCGTCGCACCTGTTTCGCTGCTTGCAACCGGTGTCGCCAACTTTCTGCACGTTCGCGCAGACTCGCTGCGCTGGTTAAAGCGCCACCGTGATGCGACGGCGATTCGACGCTCGCCGGTAATCCGCCGGCGAAGCGGCGTCAAGAAATTTGAGCTTGACCTGAGGCGCGGCGGTTACAGGCTCGCGCCTGCTCCCCTGAAGATCGGCGCGGTCGTATTTCTGTCGCCGCGGAGCGCCGGCACGGGCCCGCTTCTGCGGCGGCTATCGAAGCGGCAACTACTGGCAGGTCTCGCGAAGACTCAAGCATATGCCGCTAACCAACCGGAATGGCCGATTTTCAAGAAGCATGTATGCAACCTCGTTGCCTTCGAACTGCGTAGGGGTCGGCATCCGCTGGAGGCCGTCGAAGTCTTGCGAGCCTTACTGGACAAGCGCACACCCTAGGCTGCTGGACTCGAGAAGATTGCGATGCGCATAGCCTTAATAGTCCCCGGAGGCGTCGACCGATCCTTGGAATATCGGGTGATTCCCGCGCTCCTGGCTTTGATCGGCCGGCTTGCCATCAACAACGACGTACAGGTATTCGCCTTACATCAGGAGATCGAGGCCGGCGAATGGCAAGCTGCGGGAGCGCATATCCGCAATATAGGCTCGAAGCGGACGCTTTTTCGGGCGGTCCGCTCCATATGCGCCCAACATCGCGCGGCGCCATTCGATCTCATACATTCAATCTGGTCAGGCTGGGGCGGTCTGATTGCGGTTACCTGCGGAAAAATTTTGCGCATCCCGAGCCTCATACATGTCACGGGAGGGGAACCCGTTTCCATCGCGGATATCGGCTACGGCGGCAGGCTGAAATGGCACGGACGATTGCGCGAAGCAATTAACCTACATGCCGCAGCCGCGGTCACGGCGACCAGTACTCCCATCATCGAGATCTTGTCGCAGCTCGGTGTAACGGCGCAGCGCGTGCCACTGGGAGTGGACCTGAGCGCGTGGCCGCCGCGCGATCCGGCACCGCGCGATGTAAAGCGACCGGCGCAACTCATTCATGTGGCAAGCTTGAACCGCGTGAAAGACCAGCCGACGCTGCTGCGAGCGCTCGCTTCGCTCATGCGCTCCGGCCTGAATTTCGAGATGAAAATTGTGGGCGAAGACACCTTGAATGGCGCGATACAATCAAAGGCGGCGGAATTGGGGCTTGCGGAGCGGGTAAGCTTTCTCGGCTTCCTGCCGCAGCGGCAATTACGGCCGATCATTGAAGCCGCCGATCTCATGATCCTCTCTTCGCGCCATGAGGCCGGCCCCATGGCGATGCTGGAGGCGGCTGTCGCGGGCGTCCCCACCGTGGGCACCGCTGTCGGACATATTCGCGAATGGTCGCCCGCTGCGGCGGCGTGTTCGCACGTTGGAGATTGGGCTGGCTTGGGCAAAATCATCGGCCAATTACTGCAAGACGAAGACTTGCGCTTGCGCATGGCGCGGGAAGCCCTGCGCAGGGCCGTGCGCGAGGACGCGAACCATACAGCTGAATGTTTTCAGGCACTCTACGCGAGCTGCGCTAGACCTCGGCGACCGCCAGCGTGAAGCTCTGCAAAAAATGGAAATCGGCGCGGCGCAACGCGAACTGAGCATGCTGGGGATCGCATAAACGGCTGAGTTCGGCGTAGTCTTCATCCGAGAGATATGCACGCAGACGCCTTCCCCAGGTATCGCGAAAAATGGCGTCCCTCAAGTAGCACTCGGTCGCCGCGTCCATCGCCGCCAGCCGCTCGATTACGATTGTTCGTGCGGTAATGTTGCGCAGATTCGCGCCGTGCAGAATTCCGACAATGGCACGCACGGCGGCAAGATCCCGCTCCTCAAGGTGGTAGCGATCCCGATAATAGCTGCGCACAGCCTCGTTCGTTACCCGTTCCAATCTCGCGTCCCACGCGAAATACATGTCGGGCAGCAATGAGCTTTGGCCGAGCGCGAGACGCCCCCCATGGCGCAGCAGCGTGGCGAGGTGCTTTACGCCATCGACCGGATCGCTGAGGTGGTTGATGGTATTGGCGCACCATATGAGATCGAAGCTTGCAGGCTTCATCGAGACATCGAACAAATCGGCTTGATGGATCTGAATAGAGGGTGAAGCATGAATTCGAGCGGCAGCCACATGTGCCGCCGCGAGGTCGATGCCGACCACCCTGCCGGTTGGTTGTACTTCGCCCGCCAGCCAACTCAGCGCTTCGCCGGTGCCGCAACCGGCGTCAAGAATGTGCATCCCAGGCTTCAGTTCCAGGCCGCGGATGAGCGCACGAAGCTCGGGCTCGGCGAATGCATTGAAGCTGCGCAGCTTGGCCGAGTAGTCTCGATCCGCGTTATCGCCCAGCAAGCTGGTCGATGGGGTGCAGCGCGCGCTGCAAGGGCCATGCATGACTTAGGCTATCGCCGCCGACTTTTGGGCGGAGGAGCGGTATTTTAATTCGTTCCTCGATAATTCCTGCCAGCGTTGTTCTATTGCGTCGGCGGCTCTCTCGTGCTCAGGGAGCAGCGGCGTATCGGCCGTTTGCAATGAGATCTGATCGTGGAGCAAGTTGCGCACCGCGCGATAGAAATCCGAGGTGTAAGTTCCCTGGAACATCATGTCCAGGTCGTTGCTTTCCTGCCAGTGCGTCTTGGCACGCATTTGCGCCTTGACGAGATCGTAGAATTTGGTGCCGGGTAACGGATAAGACACGCTGACCCCGATCTCGTCCGGGCTGCGCGTCGCCAACAAGTCGCGAGTCGCCAGAATGTCATCGAGTTGCTCATCCAGGTATCCCAGTTGAATGAAAAAGCCGACGCGAATTCCCGCCGACCTCAGGCGCGCGCGTGCCGTCAGAATCTCGGCAACGGTCGTGCCTTTGTTCATGGCATCCAGAACCTTTTGACTGCCGCTCTCGGCCCCGATCCACGCTTCCTTGCAACCCGCATCGCGCAGCGCCTGCGCCATGCGCTCGCTGATCAGGTCCGCTCGGGTTTGTATGTTGAATGGAATCTGGGCGTCGGCCGCGTGGGTCGCGGCGGCGAACTGCGTGACCCAGTCGACGCGAAAGCCGAAGATGTCATCGGCGAACCAGATGTGGTCGGGCTGGAACGTGCGCTTCAGGTGCGCCATTTCCGCGGCGACTTCGAGGGGACTGCGCTGCAGATAGTGATTTCCCCAGATGGGCTTGGAACACCAGGTGCATCGGAAAGAGCAGCCCGCGCGAGGCCGCCATGTTCAGGCTGAAGTAACCATGTGCCTTCATCCATACGGCGCGGTAGCGATCCATGTCCACAAGGTCCCAGGCCGCGAGCCCCGCGTCGTGAGCCAGCGGCAATCGCTTGCTGCCGATCGCCTCGAGGACTTTGCCGCCGCTCAAGGAGGCGAGACCCGACAGCCCGCGCACCAAATCTGCGCTGTCGGCGCTGAAGTTGCGCGTCAAGTCTTGGCAGCAGTTCCAGAAGAGTGCCTAGTCCCTCCCCAACCAGCGCCAAATCGGCGCCCGCACGCAGGTAGGGCCCGGGAGCATCGCTGACATCGGGGCCGGCGGCGATGACGCGCGCGCCGGAAAGCCGTGCTGAGGCAATCATGTCGCACGCGGCTGCGGCGCATCGTGGCCAGGCACATTTTGCTCAAGAAATTGAAATTGTCCTCGTAGAACAGCACCAGTTGGGGAGCTTCGGCCTTAAGCAAGCGCTCGTACTCCTCGATTCCCTCGGCCAGCATGGCGTCGAAAAAAGATACCCGGTGGCCGGCCTCGCGCAGCAGTGGACACCACTTGCAAAGTAGCAAGCGGCGGATACGGTTTGGCACGTGCGATCTGTTTTTGGTCCAGCCGCAGAAAGTAAGAGTGGCACACCAAAATCGAAAGCATCGTGTCTCCGAGTGCACTCGAGGAATGCGGCAGCGCCAAGGTGCGCGATATATCGAGTGAGTGCCCGGGGGGCCGTTGAAGGTTTAACCAACGGTCGGATTCTGTTTTGTGATCGAGCCCGGCGACTAAAGGCTACGCCGGCGGCGGCGCGGCGCAGATTCCGGGCTTGTAGACCCGTGTCGTCGAGGCCGGATATACGGCCAGTTTTGCCGCGGGACGCCGCGGCCGTGCCAGCAATTCACCGCCGCAATTGGGACACTTCCCTTGCAGCACCGAATCGGCACACGAGGCACAAAAGGTGCACTCGAATGAACAAATGCGCGCATCGGCGCAATCCGGCGGCAGCTCCCGATCGCAACATTCACAAGATGGGCGAAGTTGCAGCATGACATCCTCCGGTCGATTTATTGCTCAACAAATTCAAGAGTACGTGCCCTGACTTTGGTGCCCTCGACACGGATCTCGCCGACAGAGAGCGGCAGATTGAAGCGCCTCGGGCCACAACTTCCGGGGTTGACGTACAGGATGCCGTCGCGAAGCCCAATCAGCGGCTTGTGTGAGTGCCCCGATACGATCACTTGCGCGCCTGCGGCATGCGGCTCGACATCGAGCTGGGCAATGTCGTGGATGATATAAATGAATACCCCGCCCACTCGAATCATCTCGGTTTCGGGCAAACGCGCGGCCCAAGCTTGCCGATCATTGTTGCCCTTGACCGCGGTCAGCGGCGCCAAAGCCGACAGCTCATCGAGAATTGCAGCTGACCCGATGTCGCCGCCGTGAATTATATAATCGCAGCCCCCGGCAAATGCCCGCGCCTCCGGTCTCAAGAGGCCATGGGTGTCTGAAATAACGCCGACTCGCAATGCGTTCATAAAAAAATTGCGGCGCGTCTTCAGTCCGCGCCGCAATGCTTCAGCCTTTCATCGGAAACCTAACGTTCCCAATGTCCCGGTTCGTGGTGCCAATGCGGCCCGCGTTGTTCCCAACGGTCCGGAACCCAGTGATATCCATGGCGCTCATGAACC
Source organism: uncultured Gammaproteobacteria bacterium (assembly GCA_963771615.1). Lineage (GTDB taxonomy): Bacteria > Pseudomonadota > Gammaproteobacteria > Steroidobacterales > Steroidobacteraceae > Bog-1198. Next base: position 32,710 of record CAVYUD010000012.1, on the reverse strand, counting down.
CAACGGCCTGGGACCCAAACGTGATCATGACCCCGGTAATCCCAATATCCCGGCGCCCAAACGTAGCCCACGCGCGGCGGCGGCACCGTCTCAACGCGTACCGGCGGCGGTGCTATATCGATGTCAACGGCGACCCCGGCAGATGCAATCGTGGGCACAGCCACGCGCGCTCGCAGCCATGCACAAACCCAGAAATAACGCCTTACGAGAAGCTTTCATTCACTACTCCTTCTTTGATGTCGTTCGGTCACATAGCAGCCAAACTTATTGCCTAAACGGCACCGCAGTATATTCCGTTGACGGTCAGCGCACGTATGTAGGACGGCGCCGCATTCACGCCCGCCCGTGCAATGGGTAAGTCATTGAGAATCGGAAGAAAAAGGCGTAACCGCTTCGGCCTTAAGAGTTGGTAATGTTTTGACGCTGCGGACCACGGGCAACTGCCAGGCGACGCCGGCCAACAACAGCGCCGTAACGCCTGAAAATCCCAACGCCGCGCGCAGCCCGACGTGCTCCCCCAACCAGCCGCCGAGAAGTGCACCCGGTCCGGCGGGCAGCAGAATGAGCCAGCGCATGGTGCTGGTCATGCGGCCGAGCATCGGCCCCGGCGTAACAGACTGCCGCAGGGACAGGAAATTGATGAAGATAAATATCGCGCCCACACCGAACATCAACAGCATCGTTGCGTAGGCGAACACGCCCAGGGTGTTGGCTGGTGCGATTGCGAGGATCAGCCACCCCGTACCGGAGATTGCAAAACCCAAAACAAATGTCGGACCGGGACCCAGGCGCCTGACGACCCGATGCCCGTTGGCGCTTGCGAACACCGTGCCCACCCCCAAGGCAACGTAGCTCAATCCGACGCCGCGCTCGGACAGCCCCAGCTGGTGGATGGCGAAAAGAATCTGTACGACCGTGGCGCACTGGCTGCACATTTGCCAAATTCCGACGCAAGAAGCCATGGTGATGAGGAGCTTGTGGCCGCGCACAAAATCCAAGCCTTCGCGCATGGCGGCCCAAAACGGCGGATTGACCTTGCTCGGAGTTTCTCTCACCGGCACCCCGCGAAGAATGGATGCCGAGGTCAAGCAGCAGGCACGCATCCGCCAACAGGGCGATCGGCGCACCGGTCAACTTGATCAAGGCACCCGCAGCGGCGGGTCCCGTTACTTCCGCCGTGGCCGAGGCCAACGCATTTTTTGCGTGCGCTTCGACCAGACGCGAGCGCGGCACTATTTGTGTCAGAACGATCTGCGCAGCGCTGCCCGCCGTCGTATTCACCGCACCGATTACAAACGCCACGAAATACAGCCACGACATCGAGAGCCAACCCAGCCACCACGCGATCGGCACGGTGGCGACGGCGAAGGCGATCGACAGCTCGCCGAAAACATAAACCGGCAGTTTTCTGACCCGGTCGAGCATGACGCCGGTGGGCAGCGAGAACAGCGCGAAGGGAATGATCTCCATCGCGGTCAGCAGGCCCATTTGAGTGGGCGCAGCGTGCATCAGCACGGCGGCGGTCAACGGAATGGCGAGGAGCGTCACCTGCCCGCCAAAGGAGGAAATCAGGATTGAGGTCCAAAGCCTGCGGTAGGTCCTGTCGCGCAGCAGATCGGTCGGCGACAGCGAGAATCGGTTCAGCCACCGGACCGGCAGCAGAGCAACAAAGGTTCCTCTATTCACGTATCCATCTATATTACTCGAAGCGCTCGTGACATGCGGGTTATCCGCACCTCTGATAGGCTCCGCCAAAAGGGGAAAACAGCGATGAGAAATCGGCACCCGATGAGAGTGATCACTGCGTTTCTGGCCGCCGCTGCACTTGGCCGCGCGTTTGCCGCTGATTTTCAATTGACGAGCACGGACATTGGACCGGACAAGCCCTTGGCGCAGGATTTCGTCTTCAGCGGCTTTGGCTGCGCAGGCGCAAATCAATCACCGGCGCTTAGCTGGCGCGGTGCGCCCGACGGAACGAAAAGCTATGCCATCGCACTGTTTGATCCCGATGCCATGCAGGGACGAGGCTTTTGGCATTGGCTGATGGTGAATATTCCGGCGAGCATCACCTCGCTGAATCGCGATGCCGGCAAGAATGATGGTTCAAGGTTGCCCGCCGGCGCCGCACAGATCAGGAACGGTTTTCGGGCGCCGGGGTACAGCGGTTCATGCCCGCCTCCGACCGACGAACCGCATGGTTACGTCATGACCGTCTATGCGCTGAAGGTGGCGACGCTGGCGGTGCCGGCCGATGCCACCTCGCCGGCAATGCTCGAAGAGATCGAAGCCAACAGCTTGGGTAAAGCGTCGCTCACTTATCACTTCGGCCGCAAGCCGCACCAGTAAGATTAGTCTGACGTAGCAGAAGGCCTCGCGCTGTCTTCAGTCGCAGAACTCCATGCGATTGTCGAGCAGCGGCATGCGACTGAGCATTGGGGGGATGCGCACCCCTGTCCGAACCACAAACCACCGGCGCGTTCTGTGCATTTTTCCGGCGTACGCGCCCGCCTTTGGCACCTTTTCGCATGCATTCCGCCTGGTCGGCGCCAAGGCTTTTATGCCGCCGCAGGGCCTTTTATTGATTGCCAACTATCTGCCGGCAAGTTGGGAGGTGCGGTTCATAGACGAGAATATGCAGCGTGCCCAGCAAGCTGATTTCGAGTGGGCGGATGTGGTGTGCGTCACCGGCATGCATATTCAAGCCGCCGAAATTCATGATGTTTGCCGGCGCGCCAAGGCCTGCGGCAAGGCAACGGCGCTCGGCGGTCCGTCAGTTTCGGCCGCGCCGGAGAAATATCCGGACTACGACTACCTGCACATTGGAGAACTCGGCGCCGCGACCGACTATCTCATTGCCCGCATCGATGCCACGATCGATGCACCGCCTCGACAAATACGCTACGTCGGCGCGCAGCGTTTGCCCCTGACCGATTTTCCGTATCCGGCGTATAACCTCGTCCAGCTCGACAAGTATCTTCTCGGCACGCTGCAATTCTCATCCGGGTGCCCCTACATGTGCGAGTTCTGCGATATACCCGGTCTCTACGGGCGCCAACCCCGGATGAAAACGCCCCAGCAGCTGATCGGCGAGCTGGATTTCATTTTGTCGCAAAAGACCCACCCTGCCAGTTTGTATTTTGTCGATGACAACTTCATCGGCAATCGTAAGGCGACGCGGGAGATGCTGCCGCATTTGGTTGCGTGGCAGAAGAAACGTGGCTACCCCGTTTCATTCGCCTGCGAGGCGACGCTCAATATCGCCAAGCAACCTGAAATCCTGGCCATGATGCGCGAGGCGCGATTCGACGCTGTGTTCGTCGGCATAGAAACGCCCGAGCTGGAAGCGTTGAAAGCGATGCGCAAGGAACACAATGCGGCGCTGCCCATGCTCGAAGCGATACGCACGCTCAACAGTTATGGCTTGGAAGTCGCATCCGGAATCATTCTGGGTCTCGACTCCGATACGCCCGAGACCGAAGCCCACCTTACGGATTTTGTGAATCGCTCGCAGATTCCGATGCTCACCATGAATCTATTACAGGCATTGCCAAAGACCGCGCTCTGGGACCGCCTCGCAAGAGATGGAAGGTTGAATCGAGGACGGCAGCCGCGAGAGCAACGTGAACTTTCTGCGCCCCTACGATGAGGTCGTCGCGACCTGGCGCCGTTGCATCGAATATGCCTATGACCCGGAGCGGCTGTACGCGCGCTTCACCCACCAAATCGAGGCGACGTACGCCAATCGGCTGGTGACCCCCGGGGCTGCCCGGCTGACGCGCTCCAACCTGAAGCGCGGCGTGACGCTCCTCGCCAATTTGCTGGTGCGCGTCGGCTTGATCGCCGACTATCGACGGCCGTTCTGGCGCATGGCGTGGCAAGCCATCAAGCGCGGACAGATCGAAGCGCTGTTTGGCGTCGGCTTCATCGCCTATCACTTGATAGAGTTCTCGCGCGAAGCGGCGCGCGGACAGCAGAATGCTTCCTTTTATTCTGCACGCGCCCGGCAAACACTGGATCTGTCGGCGTAAAAGGCGACACGCGTAAGCAAAAGCCTACTTCACGATGCGGCCCCATAGCGTATCGCGCTGCGGCTGTTTGCGTAGACTATGCGGCGTTAATTAGCCAACTAGGAAGATATATGAATCCTCGAAAAATATTCGCGGCATCGGGTTTAGCAGTCGCTGCCTTGCTATGGAGCGCGGTGTCATTCGGCTGCAACGGCGGCGCAAATCGATGAGCGCGTACATACCGCGATGCATCAGTTTTATGAGCTCAATCCGCAGCACAAAGATCTGGTTGCGCGAGCCAAGGGCGTTCTGGTATTTCCGCACGTCACGAAGGGCGGGGTCGGCGTCGGCGGCGAATTCGGCGAGGGAGCGCTGCGTATCGACGGCAAGACTGTCGCCTATTACAGCATCTCGTCGGCCTCCGTCGGCCTCACGCTGGGCCTGGCAAAGCACAAGGAAATCATTTTGTTCATGACCCAGGAAGCGCTGGATAAATTCATGAGCGGCCACGGCTGGACGGTCGGCGCGGACACTAATGTTGCCGTGCTCTCCAAGGGTGCGGGTGGCGACTACGACACCAAAACATTGCAACGGCCGATCCTTGGCTTCGTGTTCGGCGAAAAGGGTCTGATCGGCGATGTCTCTCTTGAAGGTTCAAAGATCACCAAGCTCGACAAGTAAGAAGTGAGCGGTTCGGGGCTGCCCGCGGGTCCCGAGCCGCTGTTTCGCACCTCGCCGCGAGCGGCTGTTCCCAGGTACACTGGCGAGCTTGCCCCGATGGCGAAATTGGTAGACGCAACGGACTTATAAAAATTGAGCGGCAGCCGCGGAAACGCCCTGCTGAATCCCGTCAAAGTCGGCGAATCCCCGGGAGGTTCCGAGGCAACGCCGAGCCAATCCGGACTGCGCAGAGCGGCCGGCAGGTGTAGAGAGTGGACGGCGGGGACCTAAAGGCAGTTCTGATGGACTCTCATGGTCGTGGCGCACTCCAGACCCCAAACGCGCCTCGGCGCGGCGGCGAAAGCCGTAGCAGGTACGAAAATCCGTTGACCGAAAGGTCATGCCGGTTCGACCCCGGCTCGGGGCACCAGTCTTGATTGCGGACTAGAGGGCCAGCCGCTCAGGGGCCGGCACACACCAGATATCGATTGGACCGCGACGGCCGCGCAATTCGAACTGCGGCAACTGCAGGAATGAGGTGGATGCGGGGCCGCCTTGGGGCGAGACGCTCAAGGCTGCAGCGACTGTGCAGGAAAATAATACCTCGCCGGCGCGGGCCCGACTGCATAGTCGCGCGGCGACATTGACGGTATCGCCCACCAACGTCGTGACCTTACGCTTGGGTGGTCCGAAGGCTCCGAATGCGACCTCCCCCAAGTGCAGCCCGATTCCGATTCCCGCGTCGATCGACAGCTCGCTGCGCCAACGATTTGCCACCACCGCAAACCCCTCCAACATGGCATGCCCCGCTGCGAGCGCCTCGCAGGCCCCGCCGTTGCTTTCGGCGTTGACGCCGAAGCCCGCCATGATCCCATCCCCGGCCATATGGTAGACCTCGCCGCCAAATTTATTGGCAGCACCGCCGAGCACGCGAACGAACTCTTCGAGCAGCGGCACCACCTGGGCGGCAGGCAAGCTTTCGACCATGCCGGTATAGCCGCGAAGATCGGCGAATAACACGGTGGCGCTCGCCGTACGGATCGGCTGCGGAGCGCGCACGGCACGGGTGACCAGAATTGAACCTGCAGGGCGCACGCGCGAGGGGCGGTTGACACTCATGCGGTTAATTATGCACCACTTACGGCCATTCAATCATCCGGGGGCCTCCGATTGTCGCCGATGCGCTAATATCGGCGCGTCTCCCTGCCTGGGGCAGTCCCATCAGCACACCGGATCAAATCGATGATTGGCGGCGCGACCTCAAGACCAAAATCACCTGGGCCCTGGTGCTCAAGCTGTTGGGATTGATTCTGCTCTGGTGTCTTTTCTTCAGGGGGCACGGAGCATGATCGATTTCGACGTCGTGACCTTGTCGCGACTGCAGTTCGCGCTCACCGCGCTCTATCATTTCCTGTTCGTTCCCTTGACCCTTGGCCTTTCCATGATGCTCGTGATCATGGAGTCGGTGTACGTGATGACAGGCGGGGAAATTTGGAAGCGCATGACCAAGTTCTGGGGCCTGCTGTTCGGCATCAATTTCGCGATGGGGGTCGCGACCGGCATTACGATGGAATTTCAATTTGGCACCAACTGGGCTTACTACTCACACTACGTCGGCGATATTTTTGGGACCCCTCTCGCCTTGGAGGGCTTGGTCGCATTCTTTTTAGAATCCACTTTCGTGGGTCTGTTTTTCTTTGGGTGGGACAAGCTCTCCAAGATCGGCCACCTCGTCGTCACAGGCTTGGTGGCGCTCGGCTCGGGCCTATCGGCGCTATGGATTTTGATTGCCAACGGTTGGATGCAGCATCCGGTGGGCGCGCAATTCAACTACCACACCATGCGCATGGAACTGACCTCATTCAGCGAGGTGCTGTTCAATTCGGTAGCGCAGGCGAAGTTCGTGCACACCGTCGCCGCCGGCTATGTGATGGGTTCAATCTTTGTCTTGTCGATCAGCGCCTGGTATTTGCTGCGCGGACGCAATCTCGCGATCGCCAAGCGCTCGATGGCGGTTGCGGCGAGCTTCGGTTTGGCATGCTCAATCTCGGTAGTGGTTCTGGGAGATGAATCGGGTTATTTGGACGGCGAAGATCAGAAGATGAAAATTGCTGCCATCGAAGCTGAGTGGCAAACCGCAGCGCCACCGGCCAGCTTTACCTTGTTTGGGCTTCCCGACGTCGCCGCTCGCAAGACGTACGCCGAGGTGAAAATACCCTGGGTGCTGGGCCTCATTGCGACACGCTCCATCGACACGCCCGTCTTAGGAATCGATGATTTGGTGGCGCGGGCGCGATCGCGCATCATCGCCGGCATCGAGGCTTATTCGGCGCTTCAGTTGCTGCGCGCAGCGGACCCGCCGGATGAGCAGGTGTTGCGCCGATTTGAAGCGCATCAGGCCGACTTGGGCTATGCCTTATTGCTGCTGCGTTTTACCGATAATCCAGCCGCGGCCACCCCTGCACAAATCGATGCGGCCGCCTGGTCCACCGTGCCGAACGTTCCCGTGTTGTTCTGGTGTTTCCGGCTCATGGTGGGCCTCGGTCTGTATTTTATCGCGCTGTTTGCAGCCGCATTCTATCTTGCGACGCGCCATCGGTTTGAGCGCCATCCCGGGTTCCTCAAGCTCGCATTTTTTAGCTTGCCGCTGCCTTGGATTGCCGTGGAGGTGGGCTGGATAGTCGCCGAGTATGGCCGGCAGCCCTGGGCGGTCGATGGCGTGCTGCCGACATTCCTCGGCGTATCGCGCACCTCGGTGGGCAATGTCTGGTTGTCTTTGGGGGGTTTCGTGATCTTCTACTCTGCCTTGGCCGTCGTTGACGCCTTTCTGCTGGTGCGCACGATACGCCGCGGGCCGGACGGACTGGGTTACTCGCCGTGAGCTACGAAAGTTTGCGGGTGATCTGGTGGTTGCTCCTGGGCGTACTGCTCGTGGGATTCGCGATCACCGACGGTTTCGATCTGGGACTGGGAGCCAGCTTCACCTTTCTCGGGCGAACCGATGCCGAACGGCGCGCGTTGCTCGCATCGGTCGAGCCGGTTTGGGAAGGTAATCAAGTTTGGTTGGTGCTGGGCGGCGGGTCCGTATTTGCAGCGTGGCCGCTGTTATACGCCGCCTCCTTCTCAGGATTGTATCTGGCCATGTTTCTCGTGCTGGTTGCATTGATCTTGCGTCCGGTGGGTTTCGCTTATCGCGAAAAATTAACCGACGCGCGCTGGCGAAGCGGCTGGGATGTTGCCTTGACGCTGGGGGGCGTGCTCCCCGCGCTGCTACTCGGTGTGGCCTTCGCCAATCTTTTCTTGGGCGTGCCGTTTCACTTTGACAGCTTGCAGCGGCCGGTGGTGACCGGCAGCTTCTTTGGCCTGCTGCGTCCGTTCGCATTGCTTGGCGGGGTCGTCAGTCTTTCCATGATGATATTGCACGGTAACGCCTATGCTTTCCTCAAGGTCGGCGAGCCCATGGCAGCCCGCGCGCGCCTGCTCGGCCGCGTGGCCTCGGTGGTTTTTCTCGTGGCATTTCTGGGCGCTGGATTCTGGGTGTCCTCGACGCTGGGCGGCTACGAACTGAGCAGCGCAATGGATCATGCCGGGCCATCCGATCCCACCCGCAAGACTGTCGCCATCGTCACGGGTGCTTGGCTCAATAATTTTCGAATCTGGCCCTGGATGTGGGCCGCACCGGTTTGCGCCGTGGCGGGCGCTTTGGGCGCATATGTCTCGCTGCGCGCGCGGTATGCGCCCGCCGCCTTCGCCGCGAGCGTAATGGTTCAAGGCGGCACGATTCTCACCGGCGGATTTGCCCTGTTTCCGTTTTTGATGCCCTCTTCTACTTTTCCCAATCAGAGCCTGACTGTGTGGGATGCTTCGAGCAGCGCCAAGACTCTCTTACTGATGTTGATTGCCGTGGCCGTCTTCCTGCCTCTCGTTCTGGGATACACGGGCTGGGTATTTAGGGTGCTGCGGGGCAGAATAACGCTCGAAAATATGCATGACCATGAGGGTTATTGATGTGGTATTTCAGCTGGATTCTCGGAACCGGGTTGGCGCTATCTTTTGCCGTGTTGAACGCGATTTGGTATGAAATCGTGGAACAGCAGCCACAGAAGGCAGACGAGAGCACGGCGGTTCCGCCGCCCGATGAGCGTTAAAACGGATAGTTAAGACCCGTGAACACGGCTGCGCCCTCGGTGCCGTAGCCGATGTCGACATAGCCGACGACGTAGGGACGCGCGATGCCGCGAAATCCGACTCCGACCACCTCGTGTATATGCTCGAGCGGGTTGGTACCTGAACCCGAGAATACGCGGCCAAAATCCGCGAACGGCGCAACCTCGATGTCGAGCAGCGTGGTGACCGCGTCAAATGAAAATACCTTGCGGCGCAGTTCGACAGTCGCAGAAAAAGAATCCCGATCGTAGAATCGCCCGGCGCCAAAGCCGCGCAGCGGCTGTTCTCCGCCGATGACGCTCTGGCCGCCGCCGATGCTGCTCAGCGCCCAAAACGGTATGTCGTTGACGGTCGGCAAATAGCGCAGCGACATATGAGCGGCGAGCACGGTATCGGTTGCCACGGGAAAGATGCCGCGCCCGTCGATACCGGCTTCGCTGTACGAGGAGTCATTCACCAGACCATTCTTTGCCGCGGCGCCCACGTATAACACCCATTTCATTCCGCGGCCGGGTACGGTCAAGTCGTCGCGGGTGTCGTAGACCAGGGAGAGGCGATTGAGAAATTGCTTGTTGGTGCCGAGTGCTTGTGGAAAGCGCGTGTCGATTGAGGGCACATCATTCAACGTACCAGGCAACACATCCACCGACTGCAGACGCATGGTATAGAGCAATTGCCAGGTGTGATTGAAGTTCAGCCCGATTTCCACCTGCCCTAACTCTTGCGAGTCGGTGTAATTGGTTTGATCGCTGGAATGAGTTTGATTGCCGATGCCATAGAAGCGTGTCGTGCCGTCGCGGTCGTAAATCAAACTGTAATTGATCGACCAGCGCTCTTCACGCAATCGGCCGATTTGGTATTCAGCGTCAAACTCGCGCTCGACTCTTTCCTTGATCCCCGTGACGACCGACCATTGTTCATCGCCCGACGAATACGAATAAATACGCGCATGCATGCCAACCCCAAAGTTAGGGTTGTAAATGATATCGGGCGCGATAATCCGGCTGACATTGTGATTCTCATCGGTTTTGACCCAGGTCGGAATCAAGCCGAGGGTCAAACCGCCGTTCGGGTCCTGCGCGATCTCAGGCACCGGAATGAACGGTGCCGTCTCCGGATTGAACCATTTCGTCCATGCCGGTTTCGCCGGGCTCGGCGGCGGTGGCGCAGGCAGCGGCCCCGGAGGCGGCTGGGATCCGGGATCACCCGGCGGGACCTGCGGCCAGCACGGCGCAGCCGCGGCAATCCCGACGGCAGCGACCAGGCTGACTAGGCGCTTCACTTCAGCAGCCGCGCGAAACACAGAAGCAGCCGATCGATGTCGGCGGGTGTCAAATTGCCCATGGTTGAAATTCTGAACACAGTCTTCGATAGGTTACCCTGTCCGGCATAAATGACGAAGCCATCGGCCTTCAATGCGTCGTGCAGTTGCGCGTACGATAATTTCGCGGGCAGGTTGTAAGCGCGCAATACCACGGAAGATTCATCCGCTGGAATGGCCGCGGCAACGCCGAGAGCGGCGAGCCCGGCGCGAACGCGTTCGGCCAGCACCGCGTAGCGATCGTATCGAGCAGCCCTGCCGCCCTGCTCCTGGTACTCGCGCAACGCTTCAACCAGCGCATAGTAAACATGCACGGCCGGCGTGAACGGCGTATTGCGCTCATCCTGCAAGCGCGCCAATCGGGCCAAATCCAGGTAGAAGGTGCGACTGGCCGCATTTTGCAGGTCCTGGCGTCGCACGATCACAAACGCGGCTCCCGGCACTCCGTGTAAGCACTTATTGGCGGTGGCGGCGACCGCGGTCAAGGTCGGATCGCTGAAATCGATGGCCTCGGCGCCGAAGCTGCTCACGGCATCGACCAACAACGTCGCGCCGTGTTCCCGGCACAGGGCGGCCAGCGCACGCAGATCATTGAGCCGGCCTGTCGTGGTTTCGTGATGAACCACGGCAACATGCGTAAAGCGAGAATTTTTCGGACGTGATCCGAGTTGCGCGCCGATCGCGGCATAGTCCGGCGCCCGCATCCAGTCGCCCTCGATGCGCTCGTGGGCGATTCCGTACTGCGCACTCATGTGTGCTATCCGCTCGCCGTACACGCCATTCTCGACGACCAGCAACCGCCCCGTCTCCGGCACCAAGGCGGCCATCATGCTTTCAACCGCTGCCGTGCCCGAGGCCGTCATGAGTACGGCTGCCCAGTGCGCCGGATCCAATGAGTATGTTGCCAGCAAGCGGCGGCGCGCTTCGTCTTGCAGGTCGAAGAACTCGCTCTCGCGGTGGCATAAATCCGGCTGCAGCATGCTGCGCCTGACGCGCTCGCTCAAGGTGACGGGTCCGGGATTGAGCAGAAGCACTAGTGAACTCCGCTCGGCGCGCCAATGTGCTGCATCAGGCGTGTTTTTACTGCGACAGGCGTAACCGAGGGACGAGGCAGATCACCGGGCGTGCCAGGATGAATGAAGAGCCTCGCAAAGCGCGTACCGTCGAGCGGGCGCTCATTCAGCCAACTTGCGATCCGGTCGAGTTCGTCGGTTTCGAGCGACGAGGCGTAGCCGCAGGCGGCAGCGAGCTCCGCAAATGAAACCCGAGGTGAAACCGTCGCTTGGCCGCCGGTCGAGTCATGAACGCCGTTATCCAACAGCAGATGCCAAAGATTTGCAGGCCCGTACGCTCCCACGGTCGCGAAAGCGCCCAGACGCATCAGCGCCGCGCCGTCGCCGTCCAACGCGATCACGCGCAAATCGGGGCGCGCCAATGCCAGTCCCAGAGCCAATGGCAAGACACATCCCATCGACCCCACCATGTAAAGATGATTCGGCCGGTCGGCAATTGCGTACAATTCGCGGCCGCAAAATCCGGTGCTCGCCAGCAGCACCGTTGTTTCCGGAGATGTGTGGGCCACGACGGCGCGCAGCGCTTCTTGGCGCGAGGCTCGCGCTTCGACAGCGGTGCCCCGAACCGCGCCAATCGGCTGCGGTTGCACTCGATCGGCTGCTGATCGTGCCGACGCCCGGTTTGAGCGGATAAGCGGCGACGCTGCCCTTCTGCATGATCAACGCGTAGGGCCGCCCGTTTTGGTCCATGTGCGCGACCGCCCGGTCAAGGGCGGGTCCGATTTGCGCGTTCTCGGTCGGAAACAATTCCCAGGGTATTTCCATGATCTTGAGCATGTCGGGCGTGATCGGGCCCATCAACGCATGCTGCGGTTCATCGGCTATGCCGGGTTGCGCGCGCCAGGTGACAATCAATAACTGCGGCAATCGAAAAGTCCAAGTGAGTGAGGTGAGCGGACTGACGGCATTACCCAGCCCGGAGTTCTGCATCATGGCAATTCCGCGCCCGTACGCCGCGCTCGCATCGCCCGCAAGCGCCACGCCGGCAATCAGTGCGACGGCATCGCCTTCATTCGCCATCGACAAATAGTGCAAGGACGGATCCTGCAGCACGTAGTTGATGAAAGGCGTCAGAAAGGAACAAGGCACGCCGGCATACCAGCGAAATCCTCGCTGGCGCGCGGCCTCCACGAAATTGCGCGCCTCGATCATCGGGCCAAAGGGCCCTGGGCGTGTGCGAAATCCACAGCCTGACGCAAGTCCTCCAGATCGTTCACCCCGCGCCAGTGTCCATGCACGTATTGAACTTCGATTTTCGCCCCGGCGGCAATCAACGCATTGAGCAGCGCCGGCATATCCAATGCGTCGAAATGATTTTCGCCCCGCAAGCTATTCATGGCAGTTTTGAGTTTGCCCAGGCCCGCACGGCTCACATTGAGCAGGCCGATCCAGCGCCCGTGCGGCGCGCGCTCGGCATCTGCGGCACCGGTCACACGCTCCAACAAAACCGGCGTTCCGAACAGTCCGCGATCATCGCCGCGCGAGCAGTAGGCAAAGTCGCGCACCGTATGATTGCTGCCGCCTGCCAGCAGTGAATCCACCACTACGGAGAAGTCCGCCTGCGACTCGAGCAGATCGCGCAGCACATAGCTGCGGAACAGCAGGTCGCCGTAAGCGATCACCGCATCCGAATCCAGTGAATCGAGCGCGCACGCCAAGGAGCTCAATTCGCCGGTCTCGGCGTAGCGCTCATTGACCACCAGTTTGATCCCGGCCGTATCGATGGCATCAGCCCGATAGCCGCCGACAACGGTAATATCGTTGATGCTCTCCTTCTTGAAGCCATCGACCAACCAGCGCAGCAAAGGCTTGCCGGCGATGGGCAGCATCACTTTGGGACGCTCCGCCGTCATGGCCTCCAGTCCGCTGCCGCGGCTCGCCGCCAGCACCACCGCGGCGCGCGGCGCCTCGGAATTCGACAAATAAATCCGCTCCGCCGCCGAATACTCATCCGCATCCTGCAGGCGAAAGATCTCGTTGACCGGGACGATGCGGTCCTCGACGTTCACCAAGCGTCTGACTTTCGAAAATTTCCTTCGCGACGCTTTGCATGGCGGATGCCGCGGCGCGCACCAGGTGATTGGCCCAAATCACGGTACTGATGCCGGCCTGACGGAACACCTCCGTCGGCGTACTGTAGTAGCGGGTCGGCACGATGACCAAGGGCGAGCGGCGCGCCCACTCTTTGGAGAAAGTGACGATCTCGTCGGGCTTCGACAGCTTGCTGTGAATGAGGATGGCGTCAGCACCTGCCAGGCGGTAAGCCTCGGCGCGACGCAACGCCTCCTCCATGCCCCAACCCGCGATCAACGCCTCGACGCGCGCCACAATCGAGAAATTGGCATCCTGCTGGGTATCCTTGCCGGCGGCAATCTTGCCGACAAATTCCTCGATGGCCGCCAGCGGCTGGCGCTCGCCATTCAAAAAACTATTGGTCTTTGGAAACTGCTTGTCTTCGATGCAAACGCCGGCAATTCCGCGCTGCTCGAGCTTGCGCACCAGACGGCGCATGTTGTTGAAATTGCCGTACCCGGTATCGCCGTCGAGCAATATGGGCAGATCGCTGGCATCGGCCATGAACTCGAGCATGTCCACGACCTGCGTCCAACTGGCTTCGTTGTTGTCGCGCACGCCAAACTGCGCCGATATCGTCAGACCCGAAGCCCAAATACCCTTGAAGCCCGCCTCGCGCACGATGCGCGCCGACAAGCCGTTGTGCGCCTCCATGAGAAACTCCAGCTCCGCGCTGTGCAGCATCTGACGCAGTTTGGCGCTGCGCGTTTGCGCGGTGTTCTTGGCGCTCTTTTGGGCGTGCCCTGCGGGTCGTACCGAAGCATTCATTGGCTACCTCTCGATAAAGGTTGAAGTTGCGGCAAGATCTCCTGGGTCGCACGCACAACATCAACGGGAAAATCGATTTCGATCCATGGAAGTCCTGTGACATCCGCCACATCGAACCGCTGGCTGCTCTCTTTCAGCAAATCGCGCACCGCTTCCTCGTGCGGCATGTGGGCGCGGCCGCGTCTCGATGTAGCCCGCCACCAGCTCGGCCAGCCGCCGCGCTCCGGCGGGCGCGAATCGGAAGAAACCGACCGACTCGCCAATCGTGTCGAATTTCAAATCGGCCGCCAGCTGCTTGCGCAGCTCGACCGGCACACCGCTCTGCATGCACAGCTTGACCGGTTCATCGCCCGCTTCGAAGTCGCGATCGATCAACAGGCGGTTTAGCGGGCTCGCTTCCGGCCACCAGGGCCTGCAGAATGCGTTCATCGTACAAAACGTCCGCATCCATCAACAGCACGTCGCCGCCGCGCGTCAGCGCATCCGCGACGCTGTGCACGGTGAGCACGCTGCCAAGTTCAAAATTCATGTTGAGCACGATTTCCGGCCGCGGCGCCCAGGCCAGACGATCGAGCTCCGCTTCAACGAGTTCGTGGCGAAAGCCCAGCGCCAGCACCACGTCGGTGACGCCCGCGCTTTTCAGCATGCGCAAATGCCTTTCCAGCAGCGTCATGCCGTCGAATCGCAGCAGGCATTTGGGCAGCTGGCTGTCCTCGGGTAGTTGCAGGCGAATACCCCGCCCCGCCGCCAAAATAATCGCGCGCATCACGTATCCTTCCGTCAATTTAACTCAAGGCGGGGCCGCACCGGCGGCAGGCGCCGCGTCGTGCGCCGCGAACCGCAAGTACAACAAGCCAGGCAAGCCTAGCAACAATTCGCGCGCGCGCTTCGCCAGCGACAACGCCAACGCAGCGTCGGGCGCCAGTCCCGCGAGCGGCGCCAGCAACAAATAACCGCCCTCTTGCACGCCCAACGCGCCGGGAATGGCGAATCCCGCGCCGCGAATCGCCTGCCCCAAGCTTTCCAGCACAAATGCATCACGCCAGCTGACCGGCGTGTCCGAGGAATCCGGCGATCAGAAACACCTCGCCTGTACCGGCAATCCAGCCGACCAGACTCAGGACAAAGCTTGCAGTGACAGGTCCGTTGCGCCGATAGGTCGCCTGCACCGCCAGATCAATGGCCTGCGCTTGCGCGATCCACTGCGACCAGTCCCGCTTGCGGGAAAATCGCCTCACCGCGCGCATCAGTTTACTAAAAAGCCCGCGCCGCTGAATCAAATAAAACCCGCCCACTTGAATCGCCAGGAAGGCGCTGGCAATCAACGCCGCGGTGCGCAGCGCCGCCGGTGAAAAATGCGTCGTCTGGCCGAGAGCGACCACGCCCAGCAAGGCAAACGCAATTTGCGCGAAAGTCTGCAGCGTCGTGCTCACGGTGATCGCCGCGGCGGCCTCTTCCATGGGCAGCCCACGCTGCGCCAGGTGGCGCGCCATGAGCACCGGACCGCCAAGCTGACCCGCCGGCATCAGGCTGTTGGCGGATTCGCCGACCCAACGCGCCAGCAGCGAGTCGCGCAGCGGACTGCGGCTCAAGGCCCGGCTGGAAGAGCACGCAGATCGCCACGGCATCGATGACCAGCGGCAGTAAGTGAAAAAGCGCCACGCAGCAGCAGCCCCCAGCCGGCGTGCCCGAGTGTCGTCAGGATCGCGGGCAAATCCTGCGAGAGCAGCACGCCCACGAACAGCAGCACGCCGATGCTCAACAGCCAACTCGCCGTCCGCGTCATCAGCGCCGGCCCAGAAAGCGCTGAAACACCTGACGGAAGCCGAAATAAGCAAAGGCGTCCTTCATATTGGAGATGAGACGCCACCATGGATGCATGCGCGGGTCGGTCACGTATTCGAAGGTCAAGGAAATACGCGTCTCACCCTCGCGCGCAGGACTGATGCGATGTCGCAGAGCATCGCCGTCGAAAAACACCAAACCGCCGGGGACGATCTTGATCGACCCCGACACCACCGCTGCACCTTTTTCGCGCGTGTGCAACTCATAATCCAAGCGGCACGAAGAATCGTCGATCACGCCCAAGAGCAATGTGTAGCGCCGGCCGGCGTAGTACGACGTGTCGTAGTGCCAACCGATGTGATCGCCGGCGCGCGTATAAAAGTAAAGCGCGTAGGCGTGCGGGTCATCGGGTGGCGAGAGCTGCAGGCGTTCGCCGGTCAGCTCATCGAGCCAGCGCCGCAGGGCCGGGGAGCGATAGAGTTCGGCAATGACCGGCGCCTGCAGGTCGATGGTGTGCCGGCTGACGCTGCCGCCCTGCTTATGGCCTGGCAAATAATTGCGATTTACCGACTTGCCGACGGCGGCAACTGCATCGATCAGTCGCGCCGTCGTTTCTGCCGGCAGGAAATTTTCGACGTAGAGAAAGGAACCTTGCCGGATGTACTCGCCGCGCAGCCCTTGCATGTCGAGGGAGTCCAATCGTGAAGCTAAGGCCGGCTCGCCTCCGGTTGCGGGCGCCGCCACGCTTATCCGGCGACCCCAGTCGCCATGCGGCGATCTCGGCGCAGCACCCGTTGATAGTCAATCACGACCCAAACGGCATACAACGGCGCGCAAATCGAAGCCGCGAGCAACATCGGAACCAGCGCGTTGCTGAGCGTCGCCAGCGGAAACAGGTACAGCACATCTTCCGTCTCGAAACCGCCGAATGAGGCCTGTTGTGTGCCGGCCTTGCCCAGCAACTCTTCGATGCGCATCCGCAGGTAGAAGATCAGGGCGATCGCCGTACCCGCCGCCAGCCCCAAGATGGCGGGCGGCAATCCTAAGTCAGTACCCGGCTTCGCCGCGACGCCGACGCCGATCGCGATGAAAAGCAGAATTGTCACCACGGCATCGCTCGCCAGATCATAAAGATGCCCGATTCGGCTGGTCTTGCCGCTCATGCGGGCCAACTCGCCATCGGTATGATCCAGAAAATTCGACAAAATCAGCAGCAGCGCGGCGATATTCGACCAGCCATAGCTGCCGGGAATGAAAGCCGCGGCCGCCGCCAGTCCGACCAGCAGCCGCAGCGTGGTCAAATGGTTGGGTGTCACCCAGCTGTGAACCAGGGGCGCGACCAGACGGCGCGCCAGTCGGGCGTCCCACGGTCGATTCGCCGCTGGGAGCGGATGTGATACGAGTTCTGGGTTCAGCATTACGTCAGGCTTATTTTACGCCAGATTGTGGTTGGTCATCAAAGCGAAAGAAATATGTGTTGCGCGACTATCGCGCGCCTATTTCATCGGCTTCATCGGCGCGCCGCAGCGAGCCAACACACCGCGCAGATCCCGAATCGGCGGAAAGACCTCGTTGTTCCAATCCGCGCCCTGAGCGTCGTACGCCCTCTGCTCGTACTCGACGATTTCCTTGTCCTCGCGGAAAATATTCTCGGTAAACCAGGTCACGAACGGCCAGACCGCGTGAATGATTCCGGGAAAACCCGGCTTCTTGACCGACAGATACCCATAAGTGCGATTCGTGCGCTGCTCGGCATCGAGCGGCGTATAGCCCAGCCACACATCCAGCACCGGATCGTCGGTTTGCTTGATGTCGCGGCCCACCCAGACCTTGAGGCTTTGCGTGGGATAGTCGGTGCGGATTCGCATGTGATCGGAAAAATCTTTTTTTGCCTCGCCGCGCTTGCGCATCAAATCGACGATGACCTGCTCGCCGACCGACGACTTTCCCTCGGTGCGGCTGAAGCTGTATTCAACTTCCGCCCAATTCTCGCCATGATTACGTCCCAGGCAACGGGCTCGGATCGATCCCATCTGCTTGCGATGCATGAACTGATGATTCATGTCGAACAGGTTTTCGTGCATGAAAGTGTAATGGCAGGCAACTTCGCGATTCAAGCCGCCGCGTCTTGTAGTCCTTGCGCTGCGATGAACCCAGAGTCGCCGGCACGCGGCTTTCGGCCAGCGCCGGATCGCCCGGAAACACGAAAATCAAGCCGTCGATTTCGCGCGCGGGATAGCCCTTCACGCCGGTGGGCAGCCGCTCCGGGCCCAAATACGGCACATTGACGCATTTGCCGCTGCAGTTATAAACCCAGCCGTGATAGTGGCATTTCAGATCGTCGCCGCTGACGACGCCCAGATGCAAGGGAACCTGACGATGGGCACAGCGATCCTCCAGTGCGAAGACCTGGCCGCTGCTGCCGCGGTACAGGACGATGGGGTCGCCGGCGAAGCGCCGGCCCAAAGTTTTACCGGGCTTGAGTTCATCGGACCACGCCAACGGATACCACTGATCCGGGTGGGCGCCGATGCGGCGCAGGTCGACCGCGCTGGCCGGGCTGGCCGCTCTCAGCGTCGCCAAATTCGAGCTTTCTTCGGACATGGGACCGGATTCTACCCGTTCCCGCCCGTGCATTAAAAGTTCTGGAGGCTAAGGTCGGAATCGAACCGGCGTACACGGCTTTGCAGGCCGCTGCATGACCACTCTGCCACTTAGCCCTAAACAGCAAACCCCGGGTGCGCCGGGGTTCTGTGCGTAAGTTTACATGATCCGCGGCGCCACTCAATCCGCCTCTTGTTTATAGACCACGCCTGACTTCATCACGAATGAGACGTGCTGCAGCAATTTAATATCGCGCAGCGGATCGCCCTTTCACCGCGATGATGTCGGCCCACTTGCCCGCCTCGAGCGTCCCCACCTTTTCCGACCAGCCCATGAGATCGGCAGCATTGAGGGTTCCGGTCTGGATTGCGGCAAGCGGCGACATGCCGAATTGTTCGACATAAACCTGCAGCTCGTGCGCGTTCATGCCATGCGGATACACGGCGGCATCGGTGCCGAGCGCGATCTTGACGTGGGCGGCAATGGCTCTCTTGGCATTTGACTTCGCCACCGCGCTGACGTCCATCATTTTCTGATAGTAGAACGGCGGCAGGTGTCCATTCGCCTGTATCCAATCCACCAGATAGGCCGTCGGCACGAAGTAAGTGCCGTGCGACTTCATCGCGGCAATGCCTTCATCGTTCATATAAGAGCCGTGCTCGATCGAATCGACGCCCGCCTGCGTCGCCCAGAGAATGCCTTGCGCACCGTGTGCGTGAGCAGCCACCTTGCGCCCCAGCCGATGTGCGTCGGCGACGATGGCTTTGAGTTCCTCCAGCGTGTACTGCGATGCCTGGGGATCGTCGCCTTTGGACAGGACGCCGCCGGTCGCGCAGATCTTGATGAGATCGGCGCCGTACTTGATGTTCTCTCGAACCTTGTGCTGGACTGCCTCGACGCCATCGGCTACGCCGCCGCCGACCGCGTGATACTGAAACGGCAGCAGGTTGTCGTCGCAATGGCCGCCGGTGATCCCCAAGGCGGGGCCGCTGACCTGCATGTGCGGACCCTCGACCAGGTCCGAATTGATGGCGTCGCGCAGATCGACATCGGCGAACCCCTCGGCACCCACATTGCGCACCGAAGTGAACCCCGCCAGCAGCGTGACTTTGGCGTTGCGCGCGCCGATCAGCGCACTCTTCGCAATGCTCGTCGACAGCTCGTGGTAAGGGTCGAAATTCGTGTCCATCGTCAGGTGGGTGTGAACGTCGATCAATCCGGGTAACACCGTCAGGCTGCGCAAATCAATTTCGCGGTCCTGGGCATTTTTTGGCGTCGCATTGGTTGCGGCAATGCTGGAAATCGCCCCCGCCGTGACAATGATGGTCTGATCTGCGGCTTCGTTGCCGGTGCGGACATCGAGCACGTGGCCCGCACGAATCAAAACCCGGCCCGGCGCGGCAGCTTCGTCGGCAGCAACCGTGGCTGCCAAAAATTGCGTGAAAATAAGCGACAGCAGCAAGCTGCGCTTGCGTGAGTCAGGACTTTCATTTTAGTTATCACCCTTTGGCAGGCATGCCGTGGAAACACGGATTGTAGCGGCAAACGCAGCGCAATTCGAGACCGCGCAACGATTCAGTGCGGCGCCGCAGGTTTAGCCGCATCGTCCAGTTCGCTCGCCGACCAGCCTCCGCCCACATCACCGATCAGCGATATGGTATCGAGCAAGCGCTGCTGCTTGACATTGAGCGCGCTTTGTTCCGTGCTCAGCTGCGTGGCGCGGGCGCTGGCGACCGTCGTGTAATCCACCGTGCCGGCCTGGTATTCATTGAGCGCGATCTCGGCTCCGCGCGTGGAGTCCTTCACGGCAGAGTCCAGCACTTCGCCCTGCTGGGCGAGAATGCGCAGTCCGGACAGGTCATCCTCGACGTTTTGAAACGCCTTCAACACCGTGCCGCGATAATTCGCCACGGTCGCCTCGTATCCTGCCTTGGCCGCGGCGACCTGGCCGTGGCGCGCGCCGGCATCGAACACTGTTTCGCTCGCATCGGCGCCCAGCGACCAGACATGGTTGGCGGCGTGCAGCAAACCCGCGAGCGGCGACTGCGAAAATCCGGCGGCAGCCGACAATGAAAGAGTCGGGTAGTACGCGGCTTCGGCCACGCCGATCGCGGCATTCTGCGCGGCCATCTGGCGCTCGGCGATGGCAATATCCGGCCGCCGCTGCAATAGCGTCGAGGGCACGCCAACCGGCACAGCGGGCAATTCGGGCACGGCAGCGCTATGAGGAATGTCGAGTTCCTCGGGATTCTTGCCGACCAGCACCGCAATCGCGTGGGCATACTGCGCACGCGCCACCCCGAGCGCAATCAGGCTCGCCTGAGTGTTTTCCAATTGGGTACGCGCAGTAATGACGTCTGAGGGCGGCGTGGTGCCCGCCGCACCCTGGTTCGAGACCACACGCAGATACTCGGTAAACGCCTCGACCGTCTTCTGCAGCAGATCGATGTCGGCATCGGTGACTCGCAAGTCGATGACCGCGGTCGCCAGCGCGGTCTGTTCGGACAAAGTGGCATTGGCGAGCGTTGCTGCGCTCGCCTGCGCCGTTGCTTTGCTCTCTTGGATGGCGCGCCGCACCGCGCCCCACAGATCCGGGGCCCAACTCACACTGCCCTCGAGAGAGCCGGCAGTAACAGTGACGGGCTTGCCGAAAGTGACGCTGGTATCGTGCTGCTTGGTTGCCGAGGCCGTCACCGCCGCCGTCGGGAACAAGGCACTGCGCGCCACCTGCACTTCCGCGAGTGCCTGCTGGTAGTTGGCGTAGTCCTGGCGCACGGTTTGGTTGGACACCGATACCATGGGTTCCAACGTGTCGAGCAAGGGATCGTTGAACGCGGTCCACCAATCGCCCTTGGGAGCATCGGCCGCGGGCGCCGCAATAGTCCAACCCGCAAGTTCCTTGTAGTCGGTGGGTACCGGGACCGACGGGCGATGATAGTCCGGCCCGACCAAACAGCCATTGAGCAGCAGCACGAGCGCGGCGGCGGGAGCTTTGCGAAACATATTCATGGCGATGCGCTCGCGCTGGTTTGTCGGTTCCACGGCAGCGTGGCTGACCAGCGCGCAAGCCTGGCACGCAGCCGGTCCAGGTATAAATAGATCACCGGGGTGGTGTACAGCGTGAAAACCTGGCTGAAGATCAAGCCGCCCATGACGGTGATGCCGAGCGGCTGGCGCAGCGATGCGCCCTGGCCGATACCGATCGCCAGCGGCACGGCGCCCAACACGGCGGCGGCGGTGGTCATCATGATCGGCCGCAAACGCACCACGGCGGCATCGTGAATGGCTTTCTGCGGCTCCATGCCGTCATCGCGCTGCAGGTGAATGGCGACATCGATCATCATGATGGCATTCTTCTTGACGATGCCGATGAGCAGAATGATGCCGATCATCGCGATCACCGAGAATGGCGTGCCGAAAATCAGCAGCGCCAATGTCGCGCCGATGCCCGCGGACGGCAGCGTCGAGAGAATGGTAATGGGATGAACGGTATTTTCGTAAAGGATGCCGAGCACGATATAAACGGCCGCGAGCGCGGCGACGATCAGCAGCGGCATGGTCGACATCGACTGCGCATAGACCTGCGCGGCGCCTGCAAAGCTGCCATGGATGGACGCCGGCAGACCCAATTCCTGCGAGGCACGATTGATTTCAGCGGTCGCCTTGCTCAATGAACCGCCGGGGGGCAGGTTGAACGAAATGGTGGCGGCGACCAAACCGTCTTGGTGACTTACCTGCGTGGCCGTATGACTGCTGACCGATGAGGCCAATGCAGGAAACGGCACCAGGGTTTCGGCCGCCGTGCTGTCCGCGCTACCGCTCGAGCTGCCGCCTTTGGAGTTGGCGATGGCGTTGGTGAGCACGTTGGCTTCGGCATTGGCGTTGAGCGCGTTGGTGCCCGGTGCGGATGTCTGCACCGACGTCCGGACCGGTGTAACGGTGTTGCCGGGCATTTGAGTCTGCTGGGTACCGCTGGCGTTGCCCGCCGCCGTGCTGAAACGAATGCGGTCGATCATCTGCGGATACTGCCAATACTTGCGGCGCCACCTCCATCACCACGAAGTATTGATTGATCTGGTTGTAGATGGTGGAGACAGTGCGTTGGCCGAAGGCATCGTAGAGCACGTTGTCGATCTGGTTCGGTGCGAAGCCGTAGCGAGCGCCGGTGGCGCGATTCATATTGACATAGATCTGCAAGCCGTTCTGCTGCAAATCCGAGTTCACGTCGGCAACCTCGGCGCGATCCTTGCTGAGCGCGGTCACGAGCTTCGGAACCCACGTGAACAGCGCATTGGGATCATCGCTGGTGAGTGTGTACTGATACTCTGCTGCCGACTGGCGGCCGCCTATACGCAGATCCTGCGCTGCCTGCAAAAACAGCCTGGCGCCCGAGACCGCATTGAGCTTCGGGCGCAAGCGGCTGACGACCTGGGATGCGGACAATTTGCGCTGCGACAAAGGTTTCAGTTCGATGAACACATTGGCAGTGTTGAGCGCGCGGCCGCCGGTGAAGCCTGCCACGGAAGCGACCGCCGGGTCCTGCTGCACGATGGACTGCAATTGCGCCAGCTTTTTTTCCATCGCCTGAAAAGAGATGCTTTGATCCGCGATGATCTGGCCCTGCAGAATGCCGTTGTCCTGTTCCGGAAAAAAGGTCGAGGGCACCAGCCGCAGTAAAAATACATTGAGTACGATTAGCGCCAGGAGCGTCAAACCCACCAACAGCGCGTGGTCCAATACGACCGTGAGCGAGCGCGCATAAGCGTTTTTGAAGCGTTCGAACTGGCGCTCGGACCAGACCGCCCAGCGCGACTTGGAGCGCAGCTGGGCGCCGCGCTTCAGCAGATAAGCCGCCATAGTCGGCGTGACGGTGAGTGAAATAATCAGCGAGATGAGGATTGCGATCGACAAGGTCATGGCAAATTCGTGGAACAGCAAGCCGATGATGCCGGGCATCAATAGGATGGGCAAAAACACCGCGATCAGGGACAAGCTCATCGAAATGACGGTGAAACTCACCTCAGCGCTGCCGCGCATGGCAGCCTCCCGCACATCCATTCCCAATTCCACATGGCGCACGATGTTTTCCAGCACCACTACCGCGTCGTCCACCACAAATCCCGTGCCGATGGTCAGTGCCATCAGCGACAGATTGTCGAGACTGTAGCCGAGCAGATACATGGGACCGAAGGTGCCGACGATGGACAATGGCAGCGCCACAGCCGGTATCAAAACGGCACGCGGCGATTGCAGGAACACGAACACCACGCCGATGACGAGCAAACGGCAATGAACAACGTGCGCTCGGTATCGCGCTACCGCGGCTCGCACCGATTGCGAGCGGTCTACCGCAATTCCCACGTGCACATCGTGCGGCAGAGTTGCCTCGATCGAGGGCAACACTTTGCGGATCTGCGCCACGGTCTTCACGATGTTGCCGCCCGGCAACGGATAGACGATCACCAGCACCGCATCCTTGCCGTTGTATAGGCCCGCGTTGCGCAGGTTTTCCGCCGAGTCCTCGACATCCGCAACATCACGCAGCAACACCGGTGCGTTATTGCGGTAGGCGATGACCAAGTCGCGGTACGGCGCGGCCTTGCTGATCTGATCGTTGGACAAAATCTCGAAGCGCTGGCCGGCCTGATCGATGTGGCCCTTGGCGCTGTCCGCGTTCGCGGCGCTGATGGCGGCGCGTACATCCTCCAAACCGATACCGTAGCTGTTGAGCTGATCGGGCTGCAGTTCAACTCGCACCGATGGCAGAGCGCTGCCGCCCAAGGTGATCTGGCCCACGCCCGGCACCTGCGACAGCTGTTGCTGAAGCACCGAGTCGGCCGAATCGTACAGCTGGGCGCGGGTCAGAGTCTCGGACGTCAGCGCCAGCACCATGATGGGCGAATCGGCTGGGTTGAACTCGCGATAGGTTGGATTATTGCGCAGCGTGGTCGGCAAATCCGCGCGCGCCGCCTGAATCGCAGCCTGCACATCGCGGGCGGCGCCGTTGATGTCGCGGCTCAAGCCGAACTGAATGGTGATACTGGCTGCGCCCACCGTACTGGTCGAGGTCAGCTCATTGACGTCGGCGATCGATCTTAAGCGCCGCTCGAGCGGCTCAGCCACGGTAGAGGCCATGATGTCGGGACTGGCGCCGGCCATCGACGCCTGTACCACGATCACTGGATAGGTGACGTTGGGCAGCGGCGCCACCGGCAACCGAAAATACGCCAGCGTGCCGGACAGTAAAATCGCCACGGCCAGTAGCGTGGTCGCCACCGGACGATTGATAAACAGCCCCGGAATGTTCACGGCGCAGGCTCTGACGCGGAATCGGGGTGCTTGCGCGCGAAGCGCAGTGCCAAGCGGTCGAAGAACAAATAAATCACCGGCGTGGTAAACAACGTCAACAGCTGGCTCAAAGCCAGTCCGCCGATGATCGCAAGCCCCAGCGGCCGCCGCAGTTCCGAGCCGGTACCGCTGCCGAGCAGCATGGGCAGCGCGCCGAGCATCGCCGCGAGCGTCGTCATCAGGATGGGCCGAAATCGCAGCAGCGAGGCCTGAAAGATCGCCTCTTCCGGCGGCTTGCCGTGGTTGCGTTCCGCATCGAGTGCGAAATCCACGATCATGATCGCGTTCTTCTTGACGATGCCGATGAGCAGCACGATGCCGATGATGCCGATGACGTCCAGGTCGCTGCCGGCGAGCATCAGCGCGAGCAGCGCGCCGATGCCGGCCGACGGCAGCGTCGAGAGAATGGTGACCGGGTGGATGAAGCTCTCGTAGAGCACGCCGAGTACGATGTACACAGCGACCAAGGCCGCGATCAACAGGTACACCTCGCTCGACAACGAATCCTTGAATGCCTGCGCGGCACCTTGAAACGAGGAGGTGATCGACGGCGGCAGATGCACCGCGCGCTCGGCCTGATTGACTTCATCCACGGCTTTGCTGAGCGAGGTATTCGTCGCCAGATTGAACGAAATCGTCACCGCGGGAAACTGCGCCAGATGGCTGATGACCAGCGGCGACTTGGTGATCTTGATGCTGGCGATGCCCTTCAGCGGCACCTGGCCGGTGCTGCTCGTTTGGCTCGGCAGATACAGATTCACCCAGCGACGCGACCGTCGGCAGACTCTCCGGCTTCGCCACCAGAATCACGCGATATTGACTCGACTGATTGAAAATCGTCGAGACGATGCGCTGCCCGAGCGCATCATAAAGAGCGTTGTCGATGGTCGCGGGCGTGATGCCGTAGCGCGCCGCCAGTTGGCGATTGACCTCGATGTTGACGCTCAGTCCGTCGTTGTTCAGATCGCTGGTGACATCGGTGATCGAGGCGATGCCATGCATGCGCGCGATCAGGGCGGGCACATACTGCATGAACGCTTCCTGGCTCGGGCCCGCGCAGCACGAACTGGTACTGGTTCGGCGAGACGGTGGTGTCGAGGGTCAAATCCTGCTCGGGCTGCAGGAACAGCTTGATGCCGGATACGTTCGACACCTCGCTCTGCAAGCGCCTCGCGATTTCGGCCGCGCTCGAAGACCGATCGTCGCGTGCTTTCAGGTTGATCAAAAACCGGCCGTTGTTGAGCGTGGTATTGGTGCCGTCGATACCCACGTACGAGGTTAGGCCGACCACGTCCTGGTCCTTCAGTATCGCATCCGCAAGTTCCGCCTGCCGATCGACCATGGCGGCGTATGACACTGAGTTGTCGCCGATGCTGATGGCCTGAATCACGCCGACGTCCTGCACGGGAAACAGGCCCTTCGGAATCGTGACGTACAGGATAAAAGTAAGGATCAAGGTGCCGAGAAACACGACGAGCGTCAGGGTTTGGCGCGCCATCACGAACTGCAAGCCGCGTTCATACGCCGCTAGAGTCTTGTCGAAGAGTTTTTCGCTGATGTGCTCGAAACGGCTCGGATTGCGATCGCCTTTGGCGCGCAAGATGCGTGCGCAAAGCATTGGCACCAGCGTGAGCGACACGATGCCTGAGATCACGATGGTGACGGCGAGCGTGACGGCGAATTCGCTGAATAACCGCCCGATTACGCCGCCCATGAACAACAGCGGAATCAGCACCGCGATCAGCGAGACGGTGAGCGAGATGATGGTGAAGCCGATCTGACCGGCGCCTTCGAGCGCGGCCTGCAGCGGCGTCTTGCCCTCCTCCAGATAACGCACGATGTTCTCGATCATGACGATCGAGTCATCGACGACGAAGCCGGTGGCGATGATCAGCGCCATCAGCGAAAGATTGTCGATCGAATAGTTCAACTGATACATCACCGCGAGTGTGCCGATGAGCGAGACCGGCACGGAAATGCTCGGGATGATGGTCGCCGGCACATTGCGCAGGAACACGAAGATCACCAGCACCACCAGCACGATCGCCAGGCCGAGTTCGAAGGCGGCGTCGTATACCGACGAGCGGATCACGCCGGTGCTGTCGGCAACGATCTCGACCTTCATCCCCGCCGGCAGCGTGGTCTGCAGCTGCGGCAGCAGCTTCTTGATCTTGTCGACCGTGGCGATCACGTTTGCGCCGGGCTGGCGCTGCACGTTGAGCACGATCGCCTGCGTGCGGTTGTACCAGGCGCCTTGCTCGGTGTTCTGCGCCGCCTGGCGTGACGCGCGCCACGTCGCGCAGCAACACCGGTGCGCCGTTTTGGTAGGAAATGACGGTGTCGAGGTAATCCTTGGGATCTTGAATTTGATCGTTGCTGTTGATCGTGTAATCGAGGTTGGGGCCGTCGAAATTGCCCTTTCGGCTGGCTCACGTTGACGTTCGCAATCAACGAACGCAGATCGTCGATGTTGAGGCCGTAGGAGGCGAGCTTATGCGGATCGGCCTCGACCCTCACCGCCGGCACGTTGCCGCCGGCCGGGGTCACCAGGCCCACGCCCGGGACCTCGGAGATTTTTGCACCCAGCCGGTTGTTGGCCGCGTCCTGCAATTGCGTCAGCGACATGGAGTTGGAAGTGACCGCCAGCGTGAGAATAGGCTGGTCGGCGGGGTTCACCTTGGCGTAGGTTGGCGGAGCCGGCAAACCGGCCGGCAACAAACTGTTGGCCGCGTTGATGGCTTCTTGAACGTTTTGCTGGGCGACGTCCAGACTCAACGCCAGATCGAATTGCAGGGTGATGATCGACGCGCCGGCGGAGCTGCTCGAGGTCATCTGCTGCATGCCGGGGATTTCTCCCAGTTGCACCTCGAGCGGCGCGGTGACCGTGGTCGCCATCACGGTGGGGCTGGCACCGGGGTAGAAGGTCTGCACCTGGATGGTCGGATAATCGACGCTGGGCAGCGATGAAATCGGCAGAAAACGCACCGCGACCAGCCCCACCAAGACCAAGGCGATCATCAGCAGCGAGGTCGCCACCGGCCGCAGCACGAACAGGCGGGAGATGTTCATCCTGCCCTGCGCACGTCGCTTAAGAGGCCGGCGAAGCGGGAGTCTTGGCGCGTGATCCTTTGCCCCGCTGTTGTGCGCCGGGCGCCGGCGCGACGGGCGCAACCGCGCCGGCGGGAGCGGCCGGTTTCGCCGCGGCGATTTTTATTTTGGCGCCGTCGCTCAGGCGGTCCATACCGTCCGTGACCACCGTTTGACCGACCGTCAGGCCCGACAGGATGACGGTATTCTTGCCGTCGCTCGGGCCCGGGTGTCACTTTATGGACCGAGACGCTTTGGTCCGCATTGACCAGATAGACGTATTCCCCCGGCGCACCGCTCTGCACCGCCGGCGTCGGCACCAGCACGGCGTTTTGCAGCGTATCGACCAGCAACCTGACATTGACGAACTCGCTTGGGAATAAGCGCCTCGTCATCGTTGGGAAACATCGCACGCAGCGTGACGGTACCGGTGCTGGTGGCCATCTGATTGCTGATGGCGTAGAGCGTGCCGCGTGGCCAAGCTCAGTGGTGTTGTCGCTGTTGTATACCGTGACCGCAAGCTTCACGCCGGAGTTGAAGCGTTCCAGCACTTTAGCTGAGCGCGTTCTGCGGCACCGTGAATTCCACCGTGGTCGGTTTCATGGTGGTGATGGTCACGATGCCGGGAGAAGTCGACTGCGGTGACGTAATTGCCCGGATCGACCAGGCGTAGACCCACGCGCCCGGCGACCGGCGCTGTGATGCGGCAATAGATCAGGTCGAGATCGAATTGCGCGATGCTTGCCCGGTCTGCCTCGACCGCGGCCTCGTCCTGCTGGACCAAGAATTTCTGGTCGACGAAGGTCTGTTCGGCAATCGATTTCTGCTGATTCAACTGCGTGAAGCGGGCCAGATCGGACCGGGCCTGAGAGAGGGTCGCCTGATCCTTGGCCAATTGCGCTTCGGCCTGCTGCTTGCTGATCTGGTACTGCCGGGGATCGATTTGCGCCAGAAACTGACCCTTCGCCACGTCCTCGCCTTCGTGATAACCCACCGCCGTCAGGTAGCCGCTCAACTGCGGCAGCACGTTGACCGTCGCGATCGGAGTAACCGTACCGAGTTCGTTCAGGATTTCCGGCATCTCGCCCGTGGTCGCCACGGCGACGCTCACCACCTGCGCCGACAGCACGGGCTTCGCCTTCTTGCTTCTGACCAGATGAACGACTACGAGGATGATTAAAACGACAGCGATGATCGCGACGATGAGCCAGCCGCGCCGTTTAGGCGGGTGCGGGAAGTGATCCGCAGTTTCGGCAATCATAATTCCTGCGCGAAGTGATCATTCATGATTCGAAACTGCGCACGAAATGATGGGACATTTTCCCGAAAAAAGAGTTCAAGCACCAGGGTGGATGATAGCGGAGCTTCGCTATCAAAGGATTTGGATCGGCCAGTTTTGGAAAAAAATACAATTTTTCCCGCCGTCCAAAGTGCGCGAGCCGCACAGACGCTCGCTCGGCCGCGCGTCATATTCCACGCGATTGTAGGCGGCCGCGCGCCTGAACTGCAGCATGGGTTCTCCAGCTGTTTTCAATTCACCAAACCGGGGATGTGCATGAATATGGTTGTGACGTGTCCCCGGTGCTCGGCATGGCTGGTGCCGCTGGCACTCGGCGCATTGGTTGCGGGCTGCAACAAGGATGCCATTTTCGGCAACACTGGAATTGCGGCACTGGTGCCGGCAGTCACCGTTGTTGCGCCGCTGAGCGGTGCAACCGGCGTGTTGACCAATTCGGTAGTTAGCGCAACGTTGAATGAGCCGGTTGCGCCGATAGCCGGTAGCGCCAGCATGACGGTGACGTGCGCAGCCCCCTGCGTCAACGCCAGCGGCACGGTGACCCTCGATGCCACGCACACTGTCGCCACATTCACGCTGACGCCGGGCACCGCGTTGGCGACAGCCACGCTATATACCGCCACGATCGGCGGCGCCACGGCTCTCTCCAGCGGCGTCGCCATGGCGGGTCCCTTCACCTGGCAATTTACTACGGTCGGGGCTCCCCCAGACTTGACTCGGCCCCGCGTATCGGCGACCCACCCCGTCACGACGACGCCGGGACCGACCTTGAGCGTTCCCAGCAACACCGCCATCAGCGCATCGTTCACCAAGAACATGGCGCCGGCAACGATCACCGCGACCAGCTTTACGCTGACCTGCACGGCACCTGTGTTTCGCCCACGGGAACCGTCAGCTACTCGGCGGCCGCGAGAACCGCGGTGTATCAGGCCCACCGCCAGCTTGACCGTAGGCGATACCTATACGGCCACAATTACCACGGCGGTCACCGACCTGGCCGGCAATGCGCTCGCAGGCAATCAGGCACCACTACCTGCGGCAAGCGCCTATGTGTGGACATTCACCGCAGCCGCACCGAGCGCCGCCGGAAATGTGTCGGTGCTGTCCACCAATCCTGCTGCCAACGCAATGAACGTGTGTCCAAACGCGGGCATCAATGCGACCTTTGCCGTACCCGCCGGTCAGCGCATGGATCCAAACACGTTGACGGCGACGACGTTTGCCGTGACGGGACCCGCGCCCGGCTCGACTCCGGTTGTCGCCACAGCGGTCACCCTCGACGCCGCGACCGGACTCATCGCGACGTTCACGCCTCAGAATCCTCTCATGGGCGGCGTGACCTACACGGCAACGATTCTGGGCGGTGCCAACGGGGTCGCGGACACGGCCGCCCCGCCGGACACCTTGGCCGGCAATTTCACCTGGAGCTTTACGGTGGCAGCCTGCGGCCTGCGCAGTTCCCGCCTCGATTCCGCTCGGGTCCGCCGCAACCTTCGGTACCTTCGGCGGTTCCGCCGGAACCACCAATTCGGGAATCTTGACCGTCATCAACGGCAACATCGGCACGACCGCGGTCTCCACCGAGGTCACGGGCTTTCACGATTCCGGCGTCGGTTGCATCTACACGGAAACTCCGGCTGCCGACGTCGGCGCTGTCAACGGATTGATTTATACGGCGCCGCCTCCGCCGACGGTGAGCTGTCCCAACGAAGGCACCGCCGCCACCGCCGCGATCGCCATGCAGGCCGAGGCCGATGCACTCATCGCCTACAACGCCCTGG
Organism: uncultured Gammaproteobacteria bacterium; assembly: GCA_963771615.1. GTDB lineage: Bacteria > Pseudomonadota > Gammaproteobacteria > Steroidobacterales > Steroidobacteraceae > Bog-1198. The sequence goes on along the minus strand of CAVYUD010000012.1, from coordinate 1,739 downwards.
TGGCATTGCCGGCGGGTCCCGATCCCGGAGCCGGCAACTTGGCCAACCTCGTGTTGGTGCCCGGCGACTACACCGCCGCTGCCGGCTCGTTCATGATTCGAGGGCGGTAATCTGACGCTCGATGCGCGCGGCGACGCCAATGCGGTGTGGGTGTTTCAGATGGCAACGACGCTCACCGTGGGAGGGCCGGGTGCGGCGGCCCCCGAAAGCGTCATTCTGGTCAACGGCGCGCAGGCGAAAAACGTCTATTGGCAGGTCGGCAGTGCTGCGACGATCAACGCGGCCGGCGGTGGAACCATGGTCGGTACGATCATTTCCCAGGCGGGAGCAGCGTTCTCAACCGGCGGGCAATACCGCGGTTGTGACCTTGAACGGCAGGGTCCTGTCCCTGGGCGCTTCGGTCACGCTGGTGGACACCGTCATCAATGTGCCTGCCCCGTAACGTGTTCGATATTCTCGTGGAGCAGAATATGAAAATTGCGCGACCTCTTAGGATGATGCCGCGAGCTCTGGCGGCAATCGCCGTGGCTCCAAGCGCCCGGCATTCGCCGACGACGCCGGATGGTATATCGGCTTCAACGCCGGCCAGTCCAGAGCGAAAATCGACGATGCAAGGATCGCCGACGACCTGTTGGATCGATGGTTTCACGACGACCTCGATCAACAATGACGACCGTCATTTTGGATTCAAGGCATTCGGCGGGTATGAATTCAATCGTTACTTTGCCCTGGAAAGCGGGTATTTCGACCTGGGCGATTCGGCTTTACGCGCGGATACGCTGCCGGCGGGCAGCTTGCGCGGCGATATCAAAATCATGGGCGCGAATTTCGACGCTGGTGGGCAGCGTGCCCCTCGGCGATAAGTTCTCCCTGTTTGCGCGCGCCGGTTTGAACTACGCCGATGCCAAAGATTCCTTCGCCGGAACCGGATCGGTCGCCGTGATCGACCCCTCGCCCCAGCAAATGGGCCGCCAACTACAAATTCGGATTCGGCGCCGCAATATGATTTCACCCGCGTCTGTCGGCATGCGCATCGAGGCGGAGCGCTACAGAATCGACGACGCCGTCGGCAACAAGGGAGATATCGATCTCTATTCGGCGGGACTGGTGTTCAAATTCGGCCGCACGGAACCGCCCCCGCCGCCCGCGCCGTCGTGCGTTGCAGCGCCGGTTGCCGAGCCGCGCTCGAACCGCCGCCGCCGCCTCCGCCCCCGCCTCCGCCGCCGCCGCCAGTCCGGAAGCGAGTGAGTTTCTCGGCGGACTCGCTGTTTGATTTCGGCAAGGACACCGTGAGGCCCGCGGGCAAGCGCGCACTCGATAAATTTGCGGCGGAGCTGAAGGGCGCCCGATTCGAGGTCATCACCGTCACCGGGCACACGGACCGGATCGGATCGCACGCATACAACTTGAAGTTTTCGGAGCGCCGCGCCGAATCGGTGAAGTCCTACCTGGTAGAAACCGCCGGCATCCCCGCGGACAAAGTCATTGCGCGGGGAGCAGACGGTGACAGATCCGGTGACCAAGCCCGACGAATGTCCGGGTGAGAAGCGAACCCCAAGCTGATCGCCTGTCTGCAGCCCGACCGGCGGGTCGACGTCGAAGTCGTGGGAAGCCAGCTAGAAGCACGCCGGCCAATTGAAGCTCATGACAGCAACGCGCATGCCCGCGTTGCTATACTGCATAGTGCAGGGCCACATTTATCCGGGGATCCGTCATGTAATGGGCAGGCATGTATCTTC
>CAVYUD010000011.1:0-318358 GCA_963771615.1 uncultured Gammaproteobacteria bacterium | reverse complement strand
GGGCCGTATGTCTTGTAAACGGTCCGATCGCGCCCTATAAACTGATAACTCATGAGTGACATTGAACGCGGACGGGACGGAACGAGCTTAATCGTCGAGGAAGCGGCGCCGAAGCTCAAAAGACCGCCGCTCTATCAAGTAGTTCTAATAAATGACGACTACACTCCTATGGAGTTCGTGGTCGATATCCTGCAGCGGTTCTTCGCGATGGACCGCACCAAAGCTACTCGGGTTATGCTGGAGGTGCATACCAAAGGCAAGGGGGTGTGCGGAGTCTTCACTTATGAAATCGCTGAGACCAAGGTGGCCCAAGTAATCGCGTACGCGCGACAACATCAGCATCCGCTGATGGCAACGCTAGAAGAGGCGTAATGTGCTAAGTCAAGAACTGGAATTTTGTCTAAACGATGCATTTGCCGGCGCGCGCGAGGCGCGCCACGAATTCATGACCGTCGAGCATCTGCTGCTCGCGATCGTGGATACTCCCAAGGTCCGAGAGATATTGAAGTCCTGCGGTGCGGACACCGCCAAGCTCAAGACCGAACTGAAACAATTCATCGACCAAACCACGCCGCGCCTGCCGGCAGGCGAGGACCGGGACGTGCAACCCACGCTTGGGGTTTCAACGGGTCCTGCAACGCGCCGTGTTTCACGTGCAATCGAGCGGCAAGAAAGAAGTCACCGTGGCCAATGTGCTGGTGGCGATCTTCAGCGAAAAACAATCGCATGCGGCCTACCTGCTGAGCATGCAGGACGTGTCGCGCCTCGATGTCGTCAATTTCATCGCGCACGGACTCTCCAAGGCCGGCGGCGAGGAGCGCAGCGAACGGGACGACGGCGCGCGCTTCGCCCGATGCCGAGCGCGAAGGCGATGGCAGCGGCAATGCCTTGGAGAAATATGCCACGAACCTGAACGAGTCGGCGCGCAAGGGCAAGATCGATCCTTTGATCGGACGCAAGCTCGAGGTCGAACGCACCATCGAGATTCTGTGCCGCCGGCGCAAGAACAATCCGCTTTACGTGGGCGAGGCCGGCGTCGGCAAGACGGCGATCGCGGAAGGCCTGGCGCGCATGATCGTCGAGAACCAAGTGCCCGACGTGCTGCTCGATGCCACCATCTACTCTCTCGATATGGGTTCGCTGGTGGCCGGCACCAAGTATCGCGGCGATTTCGAGAAGCGCTTGAAAGCGGTGCTGGCCGAGGTGAAGAAACAGCCCGGCGCGATTCTATTCATCGATGAAATTCACACGGTCATCGGCGCCGGTGCCGCATCCGGCGGCGTCATGGATGCCTCGAATTTGATCAAACCCGCCCTGAATAACGGCGAATTGCGCTGCATCGGCTCGACCACCTACAACGAGTACCGCGGCATATTCGAGAAAGACCACGCCCTGGCGCGGCGCTTCCAGAAAATCGACATCACGGAACCCTCCGTGCAGGATACGGTTGATATTTTGCGCGGCTTGAAGTCGCGCTACGAAGAACATCACGGCATCAAGTACGAGGACGACGCGCTGCGCGCCGCCGCGGAGTTGGCCGCACGGCACATCAATGATCGGCATATGCCTGACAAGGCCATCGATGTCGTCGATGAGGCGGGCGCGAACCTGCGGTTGCAGCCGGTGGAGAAGCGCGCGCAGTCCGTTACCGTGACGCAGATCGAAAATGTCGTGGCGCGCATCGCGCGTATTCCGCCAAAGAATGTGTCGATGTCGGATCGTGATGTGCTGAAGAACCTGGAACGCAATTTGAAGCTGACGATTTTCGGCCAGGACCGGGCGATCGAGGCCTTGGCGGCCGCCATCAAAATGTCGCGCTCCGGGTTGGGCGATCAGCGCAAGCCCGTGGGTTCCTTCCTGTTCTCCGGTCCGACCGGGGTCGGCAAGACCGAGGTTACCCGCCAGCTGGCCATCGCCATGGGCGTGGAATTCGTCCGCTTCGACATGTCCGAATACATGGAGCGGCACACGGTCTCGCGCCTCATCGGCGCGCCGCCGGGCTACGTTGGGTTTGATCAGGGCGGTTTGCTCACCGAAGCCATCGCCAAGCATCCGCACTGCGTGCTGTTGCTCGATGAAATCGAGAAGGCGCACCCCGATGTCTTCAATCTGCTGTTGCAGGTCATGGACCATGGCACGCTGACGGACAACAACGGGCGCAAGGCCGATTTCCGCCATGTCATCATCATCATGACCACCAATGCGGGAGCATTCGAAATGAGCCGCCCGAGCATCGGCTTCACCCAATCGGACACGGGCGCCGACGGCATGGAAGCGATCCGTCGCTTGTTCTCACCCGAATTTCGCAATCGTCTGGATGCCGTCATCCAATTTGGCAGCCTGGATCCGGACACCATCGAGCGCGTGGTCGACAAAATCCTGGTCGAAGCCGAGGCGCAACTGGAGCAAAAGGGCGTTTCGATTTCCGTCGACGAGCCGGCGCGGCGCTGGATCGCAAAACGCGGCTACGATCCGAAGATGGGCGCACGGCCGATGGCGCGCATCATTCAGGAGTTCATCAAGCGTCCGCTGGCCGAGGAGCTGTTATTCGGCAAGCTGGTGAATGGCGGTCATGTTGAAGTGACCTTGAGCGAGGATGGCGAGAAACTCAAACTCATCTCGCGCGGCGCCGATCAGCCTGCGCTGCTTTCGCATGAAGGAAGTGGGCAAGTTAAGGATTCCGCTACTTAGGCGCTGCGCGCCACTGGCTAGGCGCTGCGCGCCAACTCGAAACGGGGTCGATGCGACCCCGTCCTTAATGAGGTCTATGAGCGAGCCGGGGCTTCCGCGGCTTATCTGCCGCGGTAGACGATGCGGCCCTTGGTCAGGTCGTACGGGGTCATTTCGACGGTAACCTGGTCGCCGGTGAGAATTCGAATGTAGTTTTTGCGCATCTTGCCTGAGATATGCGCGGTAACCACATGGCCAGTCTTGAGTTTGACGCGAAACGTCGTATTCGGCAGAGTCTCGACGACTTCGCCCTCGAATTGAATGGCCTCTTCTTTTGACATGCGTCCTTGTGGTATGCGTGAAACCGGGCGCATTGTGCATAAAGCACCTGGCTAATGCAATTTTACCCGGCCGAAGCCACCCACTTGCGGCCGGGCTCGCGCTTCGCATACTGACGCAGCAACGCCACGAATTGGCTGCGCGAGACCTCGCGGGCGCCCAAACCTGCCAAGTGCGTGCTCGCCACCTGGCAATCGATGACTTTGATGTCGCGTGCGCGACACTCCTCGACCAGGCGCGCCAACGCCACTTTCGAGGCGTCGCGTTCCAGACTGAACATCGACTCGCCGAAGAAAACCTGTCCCAATTGGATTCCGTAAAGCCCCCCGACCAGCCGCCATCGCGGTAGGTCTCCACCGAGTGCCCGAATCCCAGCTCGTGCAGCTGATCATATGAGTCGATCATCTGCGCATTCAGCCAGGTATCGGGTCCTGAGCGGCGGGGTGCGGCGCAGCCGCGGATGGTCGCCGCGAAGGCATGATCGAGGCGCGTGCTGAAAGGGCCGTGCCTCAGACGTCTTGCTCAGGCTGCGCGAGCATTTGAATTCGCCCGGAAACAGCACCATGCGCGGATCGGGGGACCACCACAGAATGGGTTGCTGGGCCGAATACCAGGGAAACACGCCGCGCTCGTAGGCCGCGAGCAGGCGTGCCGGGCTCAAATCTCCGCCTGCCGCGAGCAGGCCCGGCGGTTCGCGCAGCGCCTGATCCAAGGGCGGGAACCAGTTCGGATCCGCCTGCTCGCCCAGCCACACCAGCCGGCTCAGAGGCGCAGCTCCTCATCCGGCGCCCTGTGATAGGGCACGTGTTCATTGACCGCCGCGGCGTAATGATCGACGCCGCGCGCCTCGCGCTTGGCGTAATCGCGGATGGCCGCGGCAAAGCGCGGATCGGCGATATAGTGCGCAGAATGCGTGAGGGTCGGAACAAAGCCGCGCGGCACCTTGTGCTCGCCTTGAGTTCCAGGCTCGAAACGCTGCAGCTTGTTCTCGATGCAATATTCGATGCCCTGGTAGTAGCAAGCCTCGAAATGCAAGCTATGAAAGTTACCGCCGGCGCCCCAATAGCGGCCGTACAACGCGTCGCTTCCGACGAAGAAGATGGCGACGGCGATGGGCTCATCGCCCATGCGCGCCACCTTGAGCATCAATTGCTTCGGCATGGCAGCGGCAACGCGCTTGAAAAAATCCAGATTCAGATACGGCTCGTGGCCATGTCGATGGAAGGTGTCGGCGTAGAAGCTGTAAACCGTTCTCCACAAGGATGCGTTCATATCGCCGCCATGCAGCGTATCGAATTCGATGCCGGCTTCCGCGACTCGACGGCGTTCGCGTTTCGCCTTCTTGCGCTTCTCCGCGGTGAAGGTGGCAAGAAAGCTTTCGAATGAATCGTAGCCGTGGTTGTACCAGTGGAATTGGCAGTCGCGGCGCAATATCAATCCCGCGCATCGAGATCGGCTCGGCCGTGTCTTCCGTGGGAAACAGCACGTGCCAGGAGGACATGCGCTCCTCCCGAGCATACTCGATCGCGGCGCGCGTCAGTATCTTGGTCGGCTCTGGCGCCTGCCTGCGAACCCACCAGCAGGCGCGGACCGGAAACCGGCGTGAAGGGCACCGCCGTCAGCAGTTTGGGATAGTAGCGCAGACCATGTTGCGCATAGGCGCCGGCCCAGGAGAAATCGAAAACAAACTCGCCGCGCGAATGGGATTTGCGGAACAGCGGCATCGCAGCCGCGAGATCTCCTGCGGAGTCTTCCACCACGAGATGCTTGGGCTCCCAGCCGGTGCGTGGCGCGGCGCATCCGGATTCCTCCAGCGCCAACAGAAATTCGTGCCGCAGAAAAGGTTGGGTGCCGCCGGCAAGCGCATTCCAACGCTGCGCATCGATCTGCGCAATGCTGTCGAGAAATCGCGCCGACGCGAAGCGTCACGCGTGGGCAGCGCGCGGTTCGGCGTGGGTCTCGGCTTCCAATTCGCTCCAAGTATTTGTCGGCATCGAGCGCCGCCATGCATCCGGTGCCGGCCGAGGTAACGGCCTGACGGTAGACGTGATCCGCTACATCGCCCGCGGCGAAAACACCAGCCACGCTGGTGCCGGTCGCTCCGCCTTCGCTGCCGCCCTTGACGACGATGTAGCCGCCGCGCATCTCCAGTTGCTGATCGAACAGCTGTGTGTTGGGCACATGGCCAACGGCAATAAATACGCCGTCGACGTTGATGGATCGCGTGGCATTGCCGAGCGCGGCACGCATGCGCACGCCGGTCACGCCGGAGTCGTCGCCCAATATCTCATCGATGGTGTGATTCCAGACGATGCTGGCCTTGCCGGACGATGCCAATGCGAACAAGCGGTCCTGCAATATTTTTTCGGCACGCAATTTATCGCGACGATGCACGAGAGTGACGTGCGATGCGATATTGCTGAGATACAAAGCTTCTTCGACCGCCGTGTTGCCGCCGCCAACGACGGCAACCGCTTTGCCGCGATAGAAGAATCCATCGCAGGTGGCGCAGGCCGAGACGCCTTTGCCGCGAAAGATCTCCTCGGAGGGCAGGCCCAAATATTGGGCCGAGGCGCCGGTGGCGATGATCAAGCGCATCGCAGCTGTACTCGCCGTTATCGCCGGCGAGGCGGAATGGACGGTGACGCAGATCGACTTTGTTGATGTGGTCAGGAACGATCTCGGTCTTGAATCGTTCCGCATGGGCGCGCATACGCTCCATGAGCGCAGGTCCCTGAAGATGCTCGACATCGCCCGGCCAATTGTCCACATCGGTGGTGGTCATGAGCTGTCCACCTTGCTCCAGGCCGGTGATGAGCAACGGATTGCGATTCGCTCGCGCCGCATAGACAGCCGCGGTGTAGCCTGCTGGACCCGAGCCCAGAATGAGGAGACGACTGTGCCTGACAACGCTCATGTATAATTTGCCTCTCGTCTTGAAAAGTCGCTTAGGTCGTAAAGTAAGCGATGGCTTAAGGTTAACCGACCCATGGTAAGTAAATCTGTGGGCCGGCAGCCACTTCCTACAAGTCCGCATCGCGCTTACTCCATTGTGGTTGTTGCATCTCGTTTCGCGAGTTACTATTACATATTATTCAACTAGTTAAGAAGTAATCATCATTAAAGCTCTAGATGTAGCAGAAGCTTCGGCGGCGAAGAAGCCCAGGCAAAAGATGAAAGTTTCCGCCGCCGTGTCGCGTTCTTTGCGCGAAGGCACGCTGTGGGTTCTCGGTGCGCTGGCGCTGCTCTTGTTGCTGGCGCTGCTGTCCTATCATCCGCATGATCCGGGATTCTCGGACACCGGCGAGCCCGGCCCGGTTGGCAATTGGATCGGCCCGGTGGGCGCATGGCTCGCAGGATTTTTCCTGTTTATCTTTGGCCGCCCCGCGTATCTGTTTCCCTGTGATGCTGGCCTATGCGGGCTGGTTGGTGCACAAGGATCAATCCCTGCCGGACACGCGCTCGCGCATCAACACCTTGCTGCGGGCCTTGGGATTCGTTCTCACGCTCGTCACCAGTTGCGGTCTCGCCTCCTTGCACTGGAGCGGCGTCGGGCCTGCCCAACAGTGCCGGCGGCGTACTGGGCGATCTGGCGGGCAAGGGCAGCGCACACGGCTTGAGTTTCCTCGGCGCCACGCTGTTGTTGTTGGGGCTGTGGCTCGCCGGCGTCGCGCTTGTTCGTCGGGCTTTCCTGGTTTCAGGTAATGGATAGGCTCGGCGCCGCGGTGCTCAAGGCGATCGAGTGGATTCGCAGCCGCATGGAGCAACGGCGTGAACTCGCCTCCGGACAGCTGCGCAAGCAGGCTCGTCAGGAAGTGGTGCGCGAAGAGCAAAAGAAAGTCTCGACCCGACCGCCGCCGAGAATCGAAGCGCCGGCGCCCGCTGCCGCAAAAAAGCGATCGCGTCGAACGCGAGCGCCAGGTACCGCTGTTCGATGCGCCCAAGTCCAGCGAATTGCCGGCGCTGTCGCTGCTCGACGAGCCCGGCACGCGCGAGCAGTCCTATTCGGACGAGGCGCTGGAGGCGATGTCGCGCCTGGTTGAAATCAAGCTGCGGGATTTTGGCATCGAGGTCGAGGTGGTGGCCGTGCTGCCGGGCCCTGTCATTACCCGCTTCGAATTGCGTCCGGCGCCCGGCGTGAAGGTCAGCCAGATCAGCAATCTTGCCAAAGATCTGGCGCGTGCCTTGTCGTCGGTCAGCGTGCGCGTGGTCGAAGTCATTCCAGGCAAATCCGTGGTCGGCTTGGAGATCCCCAACGAGAAGCGCGAGATCGTGACCTTGGGCGAAATCATCAAGTCAAAACCCTACGACGAAGTCGGCTCGCCGCTGGCTTTGGCGTTGGGCAAGGACATCGGCGGCGTGCCCGTCGTCGCCGATCTGGCACGCATGCCGCACTTGCTGATCGCCGGCACCACCGGCTCGGGCAAATCGGTCGGCATCAACGCCATGGTGTTGAGTCTGGTCTACAAGGCCACGCCGGAACACGTGCGCATGATCATGATCGACCCGAAGATGCTGGAGCTTTCGGTGTACGAAGGCATTCCGCATTTGCTGTCGCCGGTCGTGACCGACATGAAGCAGGCGGCTAACGCCTTGCGCTGGTGCGTCGCGGAAATGGAGCGCCGTTATCAACTCATGTCCGCGCTCGGCGTGCGCAATATCGGCGGCTTCAACCGTAAGGTCAAGGACGCGGCCGATGCCGGAAAACCCATCAAGGATCCGATTCGCATGCAAAAGATTGCGCAGGGCGTCCCGGGCATCGTCGAGGAAGACGTGCCGGAGCTGACCTCGCTGCCCTTCATCGTCGTCATCATCGATGAGCTTGCGGATCTGATGATGATCGTGGGGAAGAAGGTCGAGGAGCTGATCGCGCGCCTCGCGCAGAAAGCCCGCGCCTCCGGCATCCATCTGATCCTGGCGACGCAGCGTCCTTCGGTGGATGTCATCACCGGCCTGATCAAGGCCAATATCCCCACGCGCATCGCCTTCCAAGTCTCTGCAAAAGTAGATTCGCGCACGATTCTGGATCAGAGCGGCGCCGAATCGCTGCTAGGTCACGGCGATATGCTGTATCTCCCGCCGGGCACCTCGATCCCCACCCGGGTGCACGGCGCCTTCGTGTCCGACCAAGAAGTGCATCGCGTGGTCGCGGGATTGAAGACCGCGTCGCCGCCCGATCTACATCGATGAAATCCTGGAAGGTCCGCGCAATCCCATCCCCGGATTTCCGTCTGACGAGGAGGAGGGCGCCGAAGGCGGCCCCGGCCGACCCAGAAGCGGACCCCTTGTATGATGAAGCGGTGCGCATCGTCACGGAGACCCGCAAAGCATCGATTTCCGGTGTGCAGCGGCGGCTCAAAATCGGCTATAACCGCGCGGCGCGGCTGGTCGAAGCCATGGAAGCGGCGGGATTGGTCGGTCCGTTGCAATCGAACGGCAATCGAGAGATTTACGGCGCAGCGCCGCCCGAGGAGTGACGTGCATGCTCAGGCACACCATCGCGCGCATGTGCTCATCGCGGCTTACGCTCAGCGCATCAGTCTGTTTCGCGTCCCCGACCAGCCGACGTGGAGAAATACTTGAAGCGGTCTTGCGACCTGGTCGGCGGATTTCAAGCAGACCATCGATGATGGACATGGCAAGGTGGTGCGCAGCGCCGCCGGCAGACTGTATCTGCAGAAACCCGGCAAATTTCGCTGGGACTATTCGGAACCCTCCGAGCAGCTGATCCTGGCCGATGGCAAACAGATCTGGTTTTACGACAAGGACCTGCAGCAGGCCAATGTGCGCAACATGGACGCGAGTCTGGCGAACACGCCGGCGGTGCTGCTGTCCGGCGGCGGATCGTTGAGCAGCCAGTTCGATGTCACGGCGCTGCCGCCGAGCGACGGACTCGAGTGGTATCAACTGATCCCCAAGCACCCGGACACCGACTTCCAGCTGGTGCGCATCGGATTTCGCAATGGCGACTTAGATTCCATGTTCCTCGCGGACAAGCTCAATCAGGTCACGCAGCTGACCTTTACCAACTCCAAAGCGCAACGCCAAATTTGCGGCGGATCTGTTTACCTTCGTGCCGCCGCCGGGGGTCGACGTGATCGGGCGCGGCGGCAAGTGACGGCAGGCGGCACGTATCGGCCGTTGGCTGATCGGCTGCGCCCGCAGTCCCTCGATGAGTATGTCGGGCAATCCCATCTGCTCGGCGTCAGGCGCGCCGCTGCGCCGCGCGCTCGAGTCCGGACATCCGCATTCCATGATTCTGTGGGGACCGCCCGGCACCGGCAAGACCACGCTGGCGCGCCTGGTTGCCAATGGCGCGAACGCCGAATTCGTCGGGCTGTCGGCGGTGCAAGCAGGAATCAAAGACATCCGCGCGGTGGTGGAACAGGCGCGCAGCTTGCGCGGCACCCGCGACACGGTGTTGTTTCTCGATGAGGTGCATCGTTTCAACAAGTCGCAGCAGGATGCGTTTCTTCCTTACGTCGAGGACGGCACGCTGATTTTCATCGGCGCCACCACCGAGAACCCCTCGTTTGAAGTCAACAACGCCTTGCTGTCGCGCGCGCGCGTATATGTCCTGAAATCACTGACGAGCTGAGGACTTGGGCAAGCTCCTGGATCGTGCCTTGTCGGATCAAGTGCGCGGCTTGGGCGCGCTCAATCTGCAAATCGACGCGGGTGCGCGCGAACTGCTGCTGGCGGCTGCCGATGGCGATGCGCGCCGCATGCTCAATCTGCTGGAAACCGCGGCGGACTTGAGCACCCCGGACGGGCTCGGGCCGCCGGCTCGATACCGACACCATGCGCGCGGTGATCGGCAGCACCTATGTGCGTTTCGACAAGGGCGGCGAGAATTTCTATGATCAGATTTCGGCGCTGCATAAATCGGTGCGCGGCAGCGATCCCGACGCGGCGCTGTACTGGCTATGCCGCATGCTCGCGGGAGGTTGCGATCCTTTGTATGTCGCGCGGCGCGCGCTGCGCATGGCGAGCGAGGATATCGGCAATGCCGACCCGCGGGCGCTGACCATGGCGCTGGAGGCCTGCGCGGTATACGAGCGTCTCGGCAGCCCCGAGGGCGAACTGGCCATCGCTCAAGCTGTCGTCTTCATGGCCTGCGCCGCCAAGAGCAACGCGGTGTATACCGCGTTCAATGCAGCCAGCGAAGATGCCGCGAAATTAGGATCGCTCGAGGTTCCGCTGCACCTTCGCAATGCACCCACACGCTTGATGAAGGAGATCGGCTACGGCAAGGGCTACCGCTATGCCCACGATGAACCGGGCGGCTACGCGGCCGGCGAACGCTATTTTCCGGATGAGATGCCGGATCGCCGTTATTATGTGCCGGTTACGCGGGGACTGGAGATAAAAATCGGCGAAGCGCTGGCGGCGCGTCGCGCGCGCGATTCCAAAGTCCAAGACGCCGGCAAATCATGAGAAGAGGGAAAAATTGTGCTTGATCCGAAGCTGTTGCGCAGCGATTTGCCGGGTGTCGCGGCCGCGTTGGCGCGTAGGGGCTTTGTGCTCGATGTGGAGGCGTTCGCCTCCCTGGAAGAGCAGCGCAAGAGCGTGCAAGTTGAGGCGGATCGCTTGAGGGCCGAACGCAATGCCAATGCGAAGGCGGTGGGAATTGCGAAGTCGAGGCGCGAGGATGCGGCCGCGCTGTTGGCGGCGGGAGAAGCGTTGGGAGCGAGCCTGCAAAGCATCGAAAAGCGGCTGGAACTCATTCAGGCGCAAGTCGCGGACCTGCAATTGGGACTGCCTAATATCTTGCACGCCAGCGTCCCCGACGGACGCGATGAATCATCCAATGTGGAAGTTCGCCGCTTCGGCATGCCGCGAGAATTTACCTTTGAACCGAAGGATCACGTCTCACTGGGTGAACCCTTGGGGATGGATTTTGAAGCTGCCGGACGCATGTCGGGCGCGCGCTTCGTCGTCATGAGCGGAATGCTGGCGAAGCTGCACCGCGCGCTCGCGCAATTCATGTTGGACCTGCATGTCCAAGATCACGGTTATCGCGAACACTACGTGCCCTACCTGGTGCATGCCGAGGCGCTCGTCGGTACGGGACAACTGCCGAAATTCGAACAGGACCAATTCGCAGTGCGCGGCGATCCCGGCTTCTACTTGATCCCTACGGCCGAAGTGCCGTTGACGAATTTGGTCCGCGATCAAATTCTGGCGCCGGAGCGCTTGCCGCTCAAATTTGTAGCGCACACGCCATGTTTCCGCTCAGAAGCCGGCGCTGCGGGCAAGGATACGCGCGGCATGATCCGACAGCATCAGTTCGATAAGGTTGAGATGGTGCAGATCGTGCGTCCCGACAATTCCTATGCCGCGCTCGAAGAGATGACTGGACACGCCGAGGATGTACTCAAGGCGCTGGAGTTGCCCTATCGAGTGGTATTGCTGTGCGCCGGCGACACGGGAAACGGCAGTGCCAAGACCTACGATCTCGAAGTCTGGTTGCCCTCGCAGAAAAAGTACCGTGAGATTTCATCCTGCAGCAACTGCGAGTCCTTTCAGGCGCGCCGCCTGCAGGCCCGATGGCGCAATCCCGAAACCGGTAAACCGGAGCTTGTGCACACTTTGAACGGGTCGGGCGTCGCAGTGGGACGCGCGTTGGTTGCGATTTTGGAGAACTATCAGCGCGAAGACGGCAGCATCACGATACCGACGGCGATGGTGCCTTACATGGGTGGAGCAACCCTGCTGCGGTAATCCGCAGCAGGGTGCGTAGACCTTTAGTTGCGGCTGCCCATCACCAGGCGCAGCACGTACCAGAACATCAGTGCGATCGATGCGAATAGCTGCATCGCCGCCGACACGTAGCGATCTTCCGGATAATGCTGAATGATGTTGGACGTGTCGTACAACACGGCCGCACCGGCGAAGCCGATCATGGCCACCGAGAACCAGGTTCCCAGTTGGAAGCCGAATACCGCACCGCCGATCATGGCCAAGAGTGCGACCACGCCGCCCCACATCAGGATGGCGCGCAGGAAAGAAAAGTCCTTGCGCGTGCGGTGCGCGACTACCATCAATCCGCCGGCGCCCAACGCCGTGATCAATGTGGCACTGTCGATGGCGCCGGGCGCCTTGCGGTCGGCGATGTAGAGCAGCGGCACGAAGATCAGCGCTTCCGCAACCACATAAGCCGCGTACGAGAAGTACTGCATGCCGAGCGAGGAACTGGTCTGCGCGGTGCGTGTGGCGAGCCAACCCACCAGCATGAACGCGCCAAGAATCAGGAACCAGTTGAAGCCGAGCATGAAGCTCGCGATTTGGCCCGCGAGTCCGGATTCGAACAACGCCAGCTCGACCAGAATGAAACCTAAGATGCCACCGACCACATGGGTGTAGGTGCGCGTGATGAATTGAGCTCGGCTGTCTACGCCAGAGCTCGGAAAAGCAGAGTTACTACTTGGGAAAGTGGCCATCGAGTCCTCCAATTAGCCTTGAGTGGCTATTTTAGCACCCCCGCAGGGCAGGCGCCGATTTAGCCGGAATGCGGCCGATATAGAGCTAAATCGCGGCCGTTCAATGCCTTGGCGGCCAGCCAGAGCGGATAATTTTGGGGTGTGCCGGCGCCTGTGGCGAGGCGTCGCCTCAGGCGGGGCCCAAAACTGAAACACCGTTGTCACTGAGGAGTGATTGGGGACGCGCGCTTCAGTTGCACAAATTGCTGCACAGCACTCGTGTCGCCGCGGGCGAGGGCTTCCTGAAACTGCTGGGCGCGGCTATAGGCTTTTGCGTAGTTTGCCGGGCCAACGGTTTCTCTAATTATGTCGGGGTAAATCTCGCCCTCCGCGCACATATTCGCGGCGACGCATCCGGGGAACGCAAGCTCATTGTTCGTGGTGCAGTCGTACCCCAGGTTGCACGCCGCAATCGCTAGGGCAAACCCGTTGAGGGGGTCCTGACCTACGCGTTCGTCGGCCAGAAGAAGTCCGATTCGAAATAGAGCTTCCGGATCTCCTGTGACCGCGGCTCTGTCGATGTCCAACTGCGCTATCTGAATTTTGGACGTATCCGCGGTGCCGGTAATGATTCCGGCCTGAGCCGCGGCATGCTGCGTCAGCGCGACAGGATTGTTCTCCTGGTAAGCCAAGTCGTTCCAAAAGCGTATGGACTCGTATCCGCCCGGTCGGTCCGGCAAACCGGCGAAGCGGTTGCCACGCATGAAGCCGCGACACTCGAAAAATTTCGTCCGCATGCGCTCGCGGATCCATTGAGGAAGATTCCGATCTGCCAGATCACTTTCAAAGGCCGCCTGCGGATCCGGCTTAGCGCGGTATTGAGTCGTTGTCGGCAAGCATTTTACGAGAACCTCTGCAATCTGCAGGGCCGCTTTGCCGTCGCCGTCGAGCGCTTTCTTTGCGGAATTGGCGACGAATGCAAAGTCATCATTTGCTGCCTTGGATTTCGGGCTCGAGATCGCGACGGTTTCGGCCGGCTTTGGAACGGGCTTTGTCCCGGTTTCCCGATTGCCCTGTTCCGCATGCGGTGGTGTAGCCGGAGTGAAGGCGACGGGGGTGGGACGTCGGAGCCAAATCAAGACGGCGCCGGTGCCGAAAAGGCAGAGCAGAACGAGCGCTTTGGCGCGAAAAGTCATTCGACGATGTTCCTCTTCAGCGAGGTGTGGGCTACTCCCGCTACGCAGTGCCCATGCGCGTCAGGTAAGATTAAATTATCGGGAGAGGTGGCAGAGCGGTTGAATGCACCGGTCTTGAAAACCGGAGGCCCTTTACGGGGCTCGTGAGTTCGAATCTCACCCTCTCCGCCACCTTTGTCATTGCTCTCGGCCAACTAGCTTGCTTGGAATTTGATTCTGAAACGGGTGTAAACTTCGGTGGCTCAACCGGCTCATAAGAACATCACGGGAGAGACCAATGAAAAAATTAATGGCACTGGGGCTGCTCATTCCGGCAATCGCTATGGCGCAAAGCGCGTTCGACGGCAACTGGAAGGCGCGCGTCGATTCGATTCAGGTGACGGGCAAGCCTGAGGTTTTCGAGATCCAGAATGGGGTGTACGACTGCAAGAGCTGTGCGCCGCCCTACAAGATCAAGGCCGACGGCACGGACCAACCGGTACCGGGCCACGCCTATCTAGATCATGAGGCGGTGAGAGTATTGAGTCCCTCGTCGATCGAATTCACGGACAAGCTTGCCGGCAAGGTGATGAATACAACATCGGAAACGCTTTCGGCTGATGGCTCGAAGCTCACCGGTAAGTTCACCAGTAACTCCGGCGAAAAGCCGGTCACCGGTACGTTTACCGAGAAACGGGTAGCTCCGGCCCCGACGGGCGCTCTTCCAATCTCCGGTTCGTGGATCCAGGACAGCGTTTCAGATATGACGGATAGCGGGCTCACGGGCACTTTGCAGGCGACGCCAAATGGGCTGAAGATGACTATGAACGGGCAGACGACCGATGCCAAGTTCGATGGAAAAGAGTATCCGACCGTCGGTGATCCGGGCAAGACGATGGTCACGTTAAAAAAGATCAGCGACACACAGATCGAGGAGACCGACCGTCGCGGCGGCAAGGTCTTTGATGTCGTCTTGTGGACGGTTGCCCCTGACGGTAAGTCGATCAACTTGGTCGACAACGATATGGTTCACGGCACGAAGACGACGATCATTTTTGACAAACAACCGTAGCGGAGCGGTACACGTTTCTCAAAGCCGTTGAGGGTCGGCGTCGGCATTGCGGCGTCGGCCCCGCAATCGCTCGTGTTCGAGGACTGCTTCATGCAACGTGCCAGCCTGCGCCCAACAGTGGCACTGTTGCGCAGGCCGGCTCTCCTTCACGATCCTTCCCCGCGAACTCAACGGCCAACACGCTCGAGCGCTTTTCCCTCACGGCTTCTATGAGCTTGCGGCTTATGCCTTCTAGCCCTATCTTGGCGCGTGCGCGACGTGGGTCCCCATCTGACCTGCATAGACACCGATGCAGCAGATACAGAAGCGCCCACCGGGGCGGCTGAACTGCAGGACCGCGAACGCGGAACCCTTAGAGGAAGAGTCTTCAACGACCTCCACCGTAAAATCGAAGGAGATCCGTGGTCGAGGTGGGCTTCACAAGCTCTTCCTGCCTACAAGCCAGATATCCGGGACGGATCAACACCTAACAGCGAGAGCATTTCGATTGCTGCCAAGCGGCGTACTAACGAGGTACGGTGCACAGATAGTCTCCAAAATCGGATAGTTTACTGACTGGATATTTTCGCATAGCCAACGGCTGCTCGGAGTGTTGCTGATGAAAACCGGATCCTGCCTTTGCGGTGGTGTGCGTTTTGAATTGCGCGGCGAGCTCGATGCGATAATCGCATGCCATTGCACCCAATGCCGCAAACAGACCGGGCACTTCTGGGCATCGACGCACACTGCCAATGACGATTTGCATTTCGTTAGCGACGAACCGCTACGCTGGTTTAGATCGAGCGCCCGGACGAAGCGCGGTTTTTGTGGTCGCTGCGGGTCCACATTGTTCTGGAAAATCGATGGTACAGCGACGACGTCGGTGTGTGCGGGTGCCATTGATGGTCCCACGGGCTTAAAGCTTGCTGGCCACATTTTTGTAGCCGACGCCGGTGACTACTACACAATTAGCGATGGCAATTATCGCAAGGATCAGAGCTGAGATTTGGGCGGCCACTGATCTTCGAGGTCGATGCTGTGGCATCCGGGCCATGCATTATACTGGTACGCAGTGGCGTTTGCGTACGAATACGTAACGGAGGCGTGAGTGGCCAAGCGACGAACCATCGCACAAAGGAATGGAGCGGCCCTCTGCGCTGCTTTCTGCCAGTTTGACGAGGTCCGCCGGTTCGAACTCGGCGTCGAGGCAATTTGCGGGCTCGCGACCGACGTTGTCGCGCTAAGCGTGAAGAAGCGTGGCGCTGAAGCACCCGCGGACTTGATCGATCGATATTGGGGAATAATCTATGCCGTTTCGGATCAGCCGCTGCCTTCGGCACGCATGCCTGAGGTGACGACAGATATGCTCATTTGGATGTGCCTGACGCGCGCGATTCGTTGGATGAAGAATCTCGTTCGCGTCCATTCCAAGGGCCGGTGGGAAGAGGTGCAGGAAATGATCGTTGCCTGGCAGGATGCTTGGGGGAACGATGCGCGCGCCAAATACGCACAAGCGAGGTTCACTACGTTGACTGGAATAGTTCGCGGCGCGACAGAGGAACACCACGCTTACATGCATAGCGCCCTGATCAGGGCTCTGTCTGACGTTCAAGCTTAATGAATTCTAGCCGCGCACCTACGGTATTCCTCAGCTACGCCTCCGCGGATCGCGAGGCCGCGCGCGTGCTGAGGGACGCGCTGCCGACTTTCGGCCTCGAAGTCTGGTATGACGAAAGTGAGCTGGGCGGCGGTGAGATCTGGGATCAGAAGATCCGCAAGCAAATCCGCGAATGCGACTACTTCATGCCTCTCATCTCGGCGCAAACCGAGGCGCGGCACGAAGGATATTTTCGCCGCGAGTGGCGCCTGGCTGTCGAGAGGACTCTCGACATGGCTGATGATCACGCTTTTCTCCTGCCCGTCGTTATCGACGACACCAGTCAAGCGGGAGCGCGCGTTCCAGAGAAATTTTTGTCGATCCAATGGGTGCGCGCTCCCGGCGGCCAACCCAACGCTGCGCTGCAATCCTTGTGTAAGCGGCTCGTCTCGGGCGAGCCTGTGGCCGGGCCGCGTGCGCCGGCACCGACCGCGCGCATCGCCGCTCAGCCCGGCGCCAGTCCGGCGCTGCCGGTTAAGTACCCGGAATTTCCGGCGCAGAATTCTCAGTCGAAAGTCCAATACTGGTTGCACGTGGTCGGCTGGGCCTTGCGCTCAGCTTGGATTTTCTTCAACCAATTGCCGCGCTGGGTCAGAGCCATTGTCTACGTGTGGCTGTGCATCGCACTGCTGTCGAAGGGCTGCAGTTCGGATGATCACCGAGCATCGAGACTTTCCTCGGGGGATACGGAACGGCTGCACGCGATCTCGGAAAAATATCACGGTAGTTTCGACAAAAAGGATATCTCGCAGCTCGCGGCGCAGATCGCGCGCATCACATCGGACGGTGCGGGCGAAACACCAGCGGAGAGAAGCCCGCTGCTGGCAATACCCTTTACGGCGCCGGCGGGCAATACGGAGGCTGCGAAAGTCGCGGACAGCACCTTCGTCTTGGTGTACGGCAAGCTGGCCATCGCGCATCGCGGCCGCGTCGGTTTAAGCCAGGAGTCCGCGCCATGCGATGACTCAAAATCCGCCCTGGAGCGTGGGCGCTTGAACCACTCGGCCTACGTTCTTTGCGGCGCCATCGGAACCGAGGCGGCGGCCCAGGTTCTATCGGTCAAGATCTTCAAAGTGAGCGACGGCTCGCTGGTGTGGTCGAAGTCCTATCCAGTCGCGGGCGCGGATCCGGCCAAGATCGCGGAAGAAGTGAACTCTCGCGTCCCGGAGCTGGAGGATGATTCGTAGTCGAATCCGACGCTACACTTCGAGCCGGTCGTCCGGGCGGGCGACCAACGCATACAGCGACCGGCATCAGAAAAACGCTGATCAACAGCCGCGTGAATAAGCCGCTGACGATCACCAGGGCAAATGGCCGTTGCGAGTCGGTGCCGACCCCGGTGGCGAGCGCGACCGGCAGCAATCCCAACGCGGCGACCAGCGCCGTCATCATGATTGGGCGCAACCGAAGTATGGCGCCTTCGCGAATGGCTTGCGCGACAGGCGTACCATTGCGCCGCAGCTCGTTGACGTAGGAGATATAGACCACGGCTGTTTGCACGGAAACGCCGAACAACGCCAGAAAGCCAATTCCCGAGGATACCGAAAATGGCGTATCCGTGATCCACAAGGCCAGAATGCCGCCCACCGGTGCCGAGAGCACCACCCCGAGCACAGTGATAAACGGGAACTTGAAATTACTATACAGCGCAAATAGCAGCAGAAAAATGAGAAACGTCGTCAGCGGGATGATGATGCTCAGTTGGTGGCGAGAAGCCGTGTATTCGGAGTATTCGCCGCCCCAGTCCAAACGATAGCCGCGCGGCAGCTTGATTTTCGAGTTGACCTGGGCCATGGCGTCGTTGACTGCGCCCGCCAGATCGCGGCCCTCTATGGAGAATTGCACGCCGATGTAGCGCGAGTTGTCTTCCCGATAAATGAACGACGCGCCGCTGGCGACTTTGATATCGGCGAATTCCTTGAGAGGAAGTTGTTGGCCGGCAGGAGTCGCCACCAGAATGTTGGCAATTTCTTCGGGGTTGTCGCGATACTGGCGCTCCAGCCGCACGATCAGGTCAAACTCCTTTTCTTCCTGCACGACCTGGGTCGCGACATCGCCGCCGATCGCGGTCTGAATCAAACCGTTTATGTCCGCGACGTTGAGTCCGTAGCGCGCGATTTTAGCGCGGTCGATCTTGATGGTCAGGCTGGGCTGCCCCAATTCCTGGACCAAGGTCACCTCGCGGATTCCGCGCACCCGCTCCAAGATTTGCTTGATGGCTTTGCCTTTCTGCTCAAGCGTGTCCAAGTTGGAGCCGAAAATCTTGACTGCCAGAGCGCTCTTGAGGCCGGTTTCCGCCTCATCCACCGCATCCTCAGCCGGTTGCGTGTAATTGAAGTTGATACCGGGAAATGACGAGAGCTTCTGATTGACGGCCTCGATCAATCCCGCTTTGTTGCGGTAGGAACCCGTCCACTGTGAGTACGGCTTCAGGCCAACAAAGAATTCGACGTTGAAGAAGCCGGTCGGATCGGTGCCGTCGTCGGGGCGGCCGAGTTCCGAGGCGACCGTGGTGACTTCCGGAAACGTGTGCAAAATGTCGCGCACTTTGGGCGCGATTTTTGCCGACTCATCGAATGAGATGGTGTAGGGCATCGTGGCGCGCACCCAGAGCGCGCCTTCGTCCAGGTGCGGCATGAATTCCGCGCCGATGCGCGGAATGAGCAGCAGCGAAACGCCCAGCAGTATTGCGGAAGCAATGGTCGTGCCCCAGGTGTGCTTCAGGCAAAAATCCAGGCCCGTGGTGTACAGCGACTTGATGCGCTCGAATGCCGCATTGCGCTTCTCCTGCACGCCCTTGCGCATGAACCAGGCGCATAGCACCGGCAAGAGCGTCAGCGTAACGATCAAGGAGCCGATCAACGCGAACACCATCGTGTCGGCCATCGGTTTGAACAGCGTGCCCGAAGGACCGGCGAGCACGTAGATCGGCAGAAAACTGGCAACGATCACCGCAACCGCATAGAACAGCGGGCGATCCACTTCGGCTGCGGCCTCGGTAATGATCGTCTTGATGTTGACCGCGGTTCCGCGGCGCGCGGCGATTTGGCGGAAAATGTTTTCGACCATGACGACGGCGGCATCCACCAGGATTCCGAAGTCCACGGCGCCGATGGACAAGAGATTGGCGGATGCATTTTGCAAATCGAGACAGATAAACGCGAACAGCAAGGCCAGCGGGATGGTCGCCGCGACAATCAGGCCGGCACGGAAGTTGTAAAGGAAAAATATCAACACCACGACCACCAGCAACATGCCGCGCAGCAGATTGCGCTCGACGGTCTGAGTCGTCAGTTCGACCAGGTCGCTGCGATCATAGAAGGGCAGAACCTTCACATCCTTCGGAAGAATTTCTTCGTTGAGTTCCTTGGTCTTCGCTTCCACCCGCTTCAGGACATCCTGAGTTTTCTCACCGGTTCGAAGCAATATCACGCCTTCGACCGCGTCATCCTGCGATTCATAGCCGAACTCGCCGAGGCGCGGGGCGATTCCGATCTGCACGCGGCCGACATCCTTGACCAGCACCGGGGTGCCGTTGTTCACGGCGATCACGACGTTGCCGATGTCCTCCACGGTCGAGAGAAGACCGAGGCCGCGAACGTAGTAGAACTGTCCGCCCTGGGAATAAAATCCGCCGCCGCCGTTGCTGTTATTGGCCGACAGCGCGCTTTCAACCTGAGTTACCGACAGTCCGACCGACGCCACCTTGGCCGGATCGAGCAAAACTTGGTATTGCATCGTGCCGCCGCCGAATCCGGAATCATCCGCGACGCCCGGCACTGATCTGAATTGCGGTTCGATGACCCAATCCTCGAAAGTCTTGAGTTCCATCGGCGAGCGGTCGCTGCTTTGCAAGACATAGCGGTAGATCAGACCGGAAGGCGAAGACAGCGGCGACATGGACGGCGACACGCCGCTCGGCAACGTTACATCGCCGATGCGATTGAAGGCTTGTTGTCGCGCGAAGTATTTATCCGTGCCATTTTCAAATGTCATGATGACATCGGAAAGACCGTAGAGTGAGATCGAACGGATGGTGATCATCTGCGGGATGCCATTCATCTGGCGTTCCACCGGAACGGTGATCAGTCGTTCCACCTCCTCGGCGGCATGCCCCGGCCATTGCGTGATGAGCTCGACCATGGGCGGCGACAAATCGGGATAGGCGTCAACCGGGAGCCGGTCCAGTGAGCGCGTTCCGGCGCCGATGAGCACCGCCGTCATCAGAACCACCAAAAATCCCTGGCGTAACGACGAGGTTACAATCCGATTCATGAAGGATGCGGAGCGCGGCGCGCCGCCGGGTGGGGTCGGATCGGCGCTCATTGAGACTGCATGAACTGAACGAACAGGCCCCCGTCGACCACGATTTCGTCGCCGGTTTTGAGGCCCTCGGCGATGTCGTATTGATCGCCGGTGCGATATGCCAATGTCACGTGCCGCCGAGCGAAGCTGCCGTCCGGTTGCGCCGCATAGACAAACGGCAGGTTCACATCATCTCGCAACACCGCAGATACCGGGATCAGCGTGCCCGTGCTGGGCTTTTGCGCGTGAATCAGCACGCGCACATACATTTGCTTCTTGAGAAAATCCGCCGGGTTTTTTGCGACCACGCGCACCGCCACGGAACGTGTGCCGGGATCCACCAGTGCGGCGATATTATCGACGGTGCCGGAAAAGGTATTTTCGCCGATTCCCGTGACGACGTCGGCCGAGTCGCCGACTTGCACGGCTTCGAGGTCAGCGCCGAAAACCTGCGCCAACACCCAAACTCGCGACAAGTCAGCCACGGTGAAGCAGGGCGTAGTACCGGCTTGCAGCAATTGTACCGGGCGTAATGAGTTTTTCCACGACGGTACCCGCCACGGGCGCGCGGATCACCCCGTCGATACGCGAGACGGGTCGGCCCTCCTGAATGGCTTTGATGCTGTCCGCCGGGACCTGCAAAGAAACCAGTTGTTGCAGGGCAGCCTCGCGATCCGCCTCGGCGTTGACGGCGTCAGTTTCCGCTTGTGCCGCTTCGCGTTTGGCAACACCGTTGTGCTCAATCAGATCCTTGTCCAAATCGGCCAGGTGGCGCAGGGTTTGGGCGGTGGAAATGGATTTGCGATAGGCGCTGATCGCTGCGGCAAAATCCGGCGAAGCGACCACGGCCAACGGTGCCCCGAGCTTAACGTGTTCACCCAAGGAAACGAGCAGCCGCGATACCGGACCGGAAAACGGCGCGAGCACACTGGTGGCTTGATCGTTGTCAAAGTCGACCACACCCGTGGTCTCGACCGTTTTATGGAATGAGGACTCTGCGACCTTGTAGAGGCGCAGGTTGCCTCGCTGTTCGGGCGTGAGCTTGACGTTGCTCGCCGTCACGGACGGCGCCGGCGGGTTCACATCGGCTTTAGGCGAACAGGCGGTCATTGAAATCAATATCGACAGCTCGAATGCAATCAGAATCCGCATCATGTTCAGTTTATTCTTCATGGCTGGTGGGCGAGTTCCGTCCGGTGCCACCAACCGCCGCCGAGTGCTTGAAACAAGGCCGCGGTATCGGCGAAGCGATTGGCTTGAGCCTGTATCAAAGTGATTCGGCCTTGCTGATAGGTTTGTTGAGCGCTGAGCAATGCCAGATAGCCGGCATAGCCGCCTTGCCACTGTCGTTGCGTCAGATCCAGCGTGGCCTTCGCCGAATCCGCGGCATTGGCTGCGGCCTTCACCGCTTCGGCGTCCTGCTCGAGCGCAGTCAAGGTGTCGGCGACATTCTGAACGGCGGTGAGTACCGTGCTGCGGTATTGCTCCGCGGCTTGTTCGTAGGCGGCCTTCGCTGCGCGCTCCTGATGCATTAGCTGGCCGCCTTGGAAGATGGGGGCGGCGACCGAAGCGCCGATTCCCCAAAAGCCGGTACCCTCGGTAAAGAGCTGATTCATTTGTGCAGCGGAACTGCCGGCGTTGGCGGTCAACAGAAAATTAGGCAGCCGATTCGCGATGGCGATTCCAATTTTCGCGCTCGCGTCGTGCAGGTTTGCTTCGGCCTGCAGCACGTCCGGGCGCTGGGATACCAGCGCCGACGGCAGGCTCACCGGCAGATCTTGCGGCAGTTGCAGCGTTGCGAGATCAAAACTCAACTCGGGTGCCTGGCTCGGAAAGCGACCGGCCAAGACGGCCAGTTGGTCCCGCAACTGAGCCTCCTGCTTGATGAGCGGGGGTAACGTGGCGGCAAACTGTGCAAGCTGGGCCTCGACCGCGGCCACATCCAGACCGCTCGCGTAGCCCTTGTCCAGCTGATATCTCAGGATCTTCAGCGTCTTGTCGGCACTGTCGATCAACTCGTGCGTCGCGTCGATTTGCATTTGCGTCGACCCCATCTGGATCGCGGCGACAACTACGTTGGAAGTCAGGGTCGTGTAAGTCGCGATCATCTGAAAGCGGGCTTCTTGTTCTTGCGCTTCCAGCGACTCGACCGTGCGCCGGTTCAAGCCGAAGACATCGGGCACATACGAGACGCTGACCTGAGGCGTGAAAAGGTTGTAGAGAAATACGTTGGCGTTCAGCGCAGGGGATATTTGCCCTGACTGCCGCTGGCGCGAGGCGTCAAAATTGGCCGAGACGCTCGGGAAAAACGCGCCGCGCTGCGCCAGCATGTTTTCTTTCGCGACCTTAAGTGCGGCCTGCGCAGCTTTCAGATCGTGGTTGCTGGAAAGCGAACGATCAATCAACTCATTGAGTGGTGCGGAATGAAACAACGTCCACCAATCCGCCGCGATATCCGCCCCGCCCGCAAAGCGCTGGGGTTCGCCGGCGACGGTGTTCGGAGTGCTCGTGGTAGTCGAGAGCGGTGCAGCAACATAATCGGTCACTTCGGGAGGAGCGGGTCGTTTGAAATTAGGGCCGACTGCGCAACTGGCGAGCAGCACCAGGATTGAGGCCGCAATGGCGGGCCTCACGCGCGACTGACACTGTGCGTTGAGCAAGGATGCTGATTTGGGCAATTAGGAATCTCGACGCGCGATAGTATTAAGTAGCTCTCGAACGTCCGCCGGTTCTTATTGGCACAGCGCCGGAATCCTCGATGAGCCGGTAAATATACTATGTTCGAGCAAGAACCTCGATGAGAGTTCGGTTTTTCTTAAGCTCAAGCGTTTTTCTCAAGCCCAAACCAGTTGACCTTCCGTCGCCAATGGGGTGAAGTCCTGGCCCACCCAAGAGTGGCTGCGGCCGTTAGGCCGCCAGATCACCCTTAGAAGGAAATAACAAAGGAAATTCGATGCGCTATGTCGCCTTGCTAGCATTGGGATGGATCGGATTTCTCGGCAGCACGGTCGCCGCGCCGGCTAAAGGACCTGAATTTGCGGTCAGCTATCCTGCCTCGCAAGCCGCCGGGCCGATCGACGGACGGGTCATTCTCCTGTTGAGCCGCGACATGACGCGCGAGCCGCGCACCCATGTCGAGGCCAATGAACCGCTGGCAAGCCCGTACTTGTTTGGTCTCAATGTGGATGGGCTTGCGCCAGGCGCTGCGGCTGTGCTCAACGACAACGCGTTCGGCTGGCCCGCTGCGCACTTATCGGCGCTTCCCTCGGGCGATTACTACGTCCAAGCGGTGCTGAATCGTTACGAAACCTTTCACCTTGCCGACGGCCGGACGCTGAAGTTGGCGCCCGATAAGGGCGAGGGACAACAGTGGGCGAGTAAACCCGGCAATCTGTATTCAACGCCCGTCAAGCTGCATGTGGACGCATCTCATCCGGCAAGAACGGCGTTGCTCCTCGATCAACAGATTGGACCGATTCAACCTAAGACCGACACCGAGTTTGTAAAACACATCCGGATCCGCAGCGAATTGCTATCGCGTTTCTGGGGCCGCGACGTGTATCTGGGCGCGCACATCCTGGTGCCGAAGGGCTTCGATGCGCACCCCGAAGCGCGCTATCCGCTGATGGTGTTCCACGGCCACTATCCGGACGATATTTCCGACTTTCGCACCACGCCGCCGGATCCGGATTTGAAGCCGGACTATTCCGAGCGCTTCCACCTGGCGGGCTACAATCGCATCCAGCAACAAGAGGCCTACGCCTTTTATCAGAAATGGATCTCGGCCGATTTCCCGCGCTTTCTGGTCATTGAAATCGAGCACGCCAATCCGTACTACGATGACAGCTACGCAGTGAACTCCGCGAATCTCGGTCCTTATGGCGATGCCATCAACAAGGAACTGATCCCGGAGGTCGAACGCCGCTTTCGCGGCATCGGAGCCGGTTGGGCGCGCTTTACCTATGGTGGCTCGACCGGTGGATGGGAGGCGCTCGCCACGCAGGTCTTTTATCCCGATATGTACAACGGCGCCTTCGCCGCCTGTCCGGACCCCATCGATTTTCGCGCGTACACCGTCATCGACATTTACAAGGATGCCAACGCCTACACCTTAAAGGGCGAAGCCTCCTCGGTGGAGCGTCCCGCATTCCGTAACTATCTGGGTGAAGTGTTTGCCACGCAGCGCGATGAAAACTACATGGAACTGGCGCAGGGAGACCGCAGCCGCTCGGGAGGCCAGTACGATATCTGGCAAGCGGTGTTCAGCCCGGTGGGGGCGGACGGCTATCCTAAGCCGATCTTCGACAAAGTCAGCGGCGTCATCGATCCTTCCGTCGCGGCCTATTGGCGCGATCATTTCGATTTATCGCACATCATCGCGCGCGACTGGAACAGCCTTGCGCCCAAGCTGCAGGGCAAAATACATCTCTACGTCGGCAACGGCGATAACTACTATCTGACCGACTCGGTGTATTTCGGGCAGGAGCAGCTCGAAGCGCTGCAGCCGGCCTACGGAGGATCGGTGGCCTACGGCGATCGGGCCGAACATTGTTGGAACGGCGATCCGAAGCAGGCCAACGCGTATTCGCGGCTGCACTACAATTTCCAATACCTGCCGCAGATTCTGGAGCGCATCAAGGCCACTGCGCCGCCCGGTGCCGACCTGAAGAGCTGGCGTTACTAGAGCTTATCGGCGATTACGATGCCGCTTTGCTAGGGTGTGCTACCACGGCAGGATCGGTCAGGAAAGCCTTCACGCGATCGAATTCGCGCCGCAGCTGCGCGTTGCACTGATCCAGCGCCTGCCCAGCGGCCGCGGCGCTGTCGATTTCCAAGCGTTCGGCGATGCGACTTCAGGACCGGCGCATGGATATTTGCGCAGGCGCCCTTTAGCTTGTGCGCGGCCTTTGCCAGCGCCGCACGATCGCTTTGCGCCAGCGCCACGGCTATTTCCGCCAATTGCTGCTCGCCGCTCAAGATAAACGCACGTCACCAATTCCTGTGCAAATGCCTGATCGCCATCCGTGACATTTTGGAATTCGCGCAGATCGACCGGTGCTGCCGGCGCCGCCGACGCGGCTCGATCCGACGGCTGCTGCAATGTCCGCGGCAGCCGTCTGGGTCTTTTCCAGACCGAATTTCGCCAGGATATTTCGCAATCGCTCCACTTCGATGGGCTTGGTCAAATAGCCGTCCATCCCCGCCGCTTCGCACAATTCCCGATCGCCGGTCATGGCATTCGCGGTCAACGCGATGATGGGAATGTGACTCGAGGTCTCCCATTCGCGAATCTTGCGCGTGGCAGTCATGCCGTCCATGACCGGCATTTGCAAGTCCATCAATACGATATCGAAGTGCCGCTCGCGGCACGCAGCCACGCCTTCGGCGCCATTGCCCGCGACCTCGACGGTGCATCCCAAGCGCTCGAGAAATCTCACCGCGACCTTCTGGTTGACGAAATTGTCCTCGACCAGCAGCACATGTCCGGAAAATCGCTGCTGAGCCGGCGGTTGCGTCAGCATATTGAGCGTGATCATCGGCTGTGTTTCCATTTGCCACTGCCGCGGGCCGCCGCTCATCACTCGCGCGACCGCATCGATCAATTCCCTTACACGCACCGGCTTGGTGAGATAGGCGGCGAAATCCGAGCGCAGCCAACCTGGGCGTGTCGCCGTGCCGATCCAGTGAAGTGAGCATGACCAATCGAGTATCGGCCAGCCCCGGCATCGCGATGATCCGCTCGCCCAACATCGCCCCATCCATGTCGGGCATTTGAAAATCGGTAATGACCATGTCGAACGGGTGGTCCGAGGCCATGGCGTCTCGCAACTCATGCAGCGCCGCGAATCCGCTGCTCACGGTGGTTACCGTGTAGCCTGCATGCACCAGCTGCGCGCTCAAGACCCGTTGATTGGTGACATTGTCATCGACAATCAGGATCCGGCCACCGCGTTTCGGCGCGAGCCCGGCGCTCGGGCGCGAGGGCTTCGCGCAGGTTTCAATGGCAACGTGAAGTAAGAATCTTGATCCGACGCCCACTTCGCTGGACACGCCGATTTCGCCGCCCATCAGTTCCACCAGCTTGCGCACGATGGACAAGCCTAGGCCGGTGCCGCCGAAGTGACGGGTCGTCGATGAGTCTGCCTGCACGAACGGTTGGAATAACAGGTCCAGTGTTTTCTCGGCAATTCCCATGCCGGTGTCCCGCACCTCGAAATAGGTCAGAGGAGTGCCGCCGCTCGACTCGATCGCGCACTTCGATGACGATCTCGCCGTTCCTTGGTGAACTTGATCGCGTTGCTCGACCAAGTTCACCAAGCACTGGCGCAGGCGCTGCGGGTCCCCGCAGCACGCGCCCGGTGATTTGCGGTTCGACATTGACGATGAGCTCCAGACCCTTGGTCGCTGCCTGAAATGCCATCGCGGAGCCGACATCCTCGATATTGGCGCGCAAATCGAGTTCAATCGATTCCAACTCCAGTTTGCCGGCTTCGATTTTCGAAAAGTCCAGGATGTCATTGATGACGGTAAGCAGGGAGTCGGCGCTGGAGCGAATGGTTTCCGCATAGTCGCGCTGCGTGCGGTCGAGATGCGTATCCAGCAGCAGTCCCGTCATGCCGATGATGCCGTTCATCGGCGTGCGAATCTCGTGGCTGACATTGGCGAGGAAATGGCTCTTGGCGCGGCTCGCCGCATGCGCGGCTTCGGTCTGTTGCCGCAGCAATTCCGAGGCCACGACTTCCTTGGTGACATCCCAGGAGACGCCGAGTAGCCTCGAAGGGGCGCCTTTCTCATCGAGAATTATTCGCCCGAAATTTTGCACATGCACCAGCGCGCCGTCGGCGCCGCGCGCCCGGTAGCGGATGCTGATCCGATCGGTCTTGTTGGCAAGCGCTGCGGCAACCGACTCGCGCAATACGCGTCGATCCTCGGGCAACACCAGTCGTTCAAGCTGCTCGACATCCAAGTTGTCGGCGGCGCCGTGATAGGTCAACGCTTCGATGGGATTTTCGAGCCACAAATAGCGGCGCGCGACCAGGTCGAGTTCCCAGGAGCAGATCCCTGCGCTGTCGGTGGCGATGTTGATGCGATCCACGAGATGGCGATTTTCATCCGCTCGGCTCTTGAGCATTTCCGTGGTCTGTACGTCGCGGGTGACGTCCCATGTCACCCCGACGATATAACGCACCTGTCCCTGCTCGTCACGCATGATGCGCGCATAGTTCTGCATATGATGGATTTCACCGTCGATGCCCTGCACACGGAACAGGTACTCGTAGGAATCCAATTTCTTGGCAATCGCGTCGCGCGGTGTTTTCAGCAAAATCTCGCGGTCTTCCGGCACGATGATGGTCGTGAGACTTCGAAAATAGTCCTTCAACGGCACATGATCCAAGCCGAAGCAGGCAGGTCGCGTTCCATGCCAGGAAAAGCAGTCGGATTTGATATCGAATTCCCAGGGTGCGATTCCTGCTGCCTGGGTGGTCACACTCAGGCGTTCGATCAGTGCGCTCTCTTGCGCGGCCTTGCTCTCCAGTTCCGAGGCGTGCAGCACCTCCTTGGTGACATCCCACGTCACGCCCATCATGCGGATCGCCGTGCCGTTCGCATCGCGATACACGCGCATGTGCGTTTGTACGTATTGGGGTTCGGGACGCGGATTGGCGGTGCGGTGCCGCAGCGGCAAGATCGCAGTCTCGTTCGGATCCGCAAGCAGGGCACGGATAGCGGCCCCGGTTCGAGCGCGGTCATCCGGATGGATCAGGTCTCTCGGATTTAAAGTGGGTGAAGGCGGCAGGTTGAATAAGTGCCACAAGCTGCCATCATTGGTGAGTTCGCCGGTGACCAAGTCCCTTTCCCAAATGCTGATGCCGGCCGTATCCGTGGCGAGTTTTAGTCTCGACAATAGCTGAGTTTGCCGTTCCGCTTGCTCGGCCAGCAACGTGGCGGCATGGGCCTGATCGCTCATGTCGATGGTCAGGCCCAAAACGCGAATCGCGCGGCCTTGAGCATTGCGGAACACCTCGCCGCGCAATTGGACCGGGCGGATGGTGCCGTCGCGCTCTTTGACGCGATACGCGATTTCCATCGGCGCCTGGCCCTTGAGCGCCCTAATGAACTCCGCGCGGTAGCGCTCGCGGTCATCGGGATGCACTTTATTGAGCATCGTGGCATCGGCATTTTTATCGGTGGCGGCAAGCTCTGCGTCGTAAATCTCAGCGAGATCGCCGCTGAAATGCATGGTGTTGCGAACGACGTCCCACTCCCAGATCCGCACCCCCGCACTGCGGGTGACCTGCTCCAGTCCTTTGAACGGCGAGGCCTTGGCGTGATGGGTGGATAAGGGGTGAAAGTCAGCCACCGCCGCGCCGATCCCTACAAGCCAACACCAGGTGCCCTCAGCAAACTGTCGGAGCCGCGCAAATGTAGATGATTTCGAAGAAATGATGGGCGCTCCGGGACGTAGAAACCGCGACTGTCCTATACCCCTCCTATCGGCGTGGAAAGGGTCGCCTTGAGCGCTGCAACGAGGCCAAACGCGGCCGCCGTCACAGAGCGTGAAATTCGCAGCAAATCGGCCGCAGCGGCCAGAAAAGGCCGGCGCCCCCCAAAATGGGCGGCACCGGCTAAGCCGTCAAGGTCTTACCAAGTGTAAGTTCCGTAGAGGGGATTGCCTGTGACGGTGATCGGATTCTGGGCGTTCGTGATGTAGGTCTGAACGTCCATCGGCAACAGGAAGCGCTGCGCCTGCAGAGCACTTGCGGCTGCTGCGACGGCCGAGGCGTATGCCGCATGCGTGCCATAGCGCTCGGTCAACGAGAGACGCGGATCGCCGATCGCTGTGCGCGTTGCCTGATCCGGCGCGAAGGGCACCAGAAGTCCCGAAGACTCGCAGCCGTCCGGCCCGCCGAACGCAGTCGCACGGTGATTCCAGCCGGCCGTCGTGGCGACGGGAACCGCCACCGGCGGCAAGCGGATTCCCGCGACTTCGTTGCCGTCCACATCGACCTTGGAAACGAAATTCGGATAGACCTTGCCCGTGGCGTGGGCGGCACCACCGAAATGATTCCTTGATCGAACTGCGGCCCCCAATTCCACACGTTGTGGACCGTGACGAGGCCGTCGTAGTTGACTCCCGGGATGGTCGGGAAGCCGAGTCGCGATCTGCGACACCGATCCGATCCAATTGCCTCGGTCGGCGGGATTCACCGTGGTCGAGATACCGCCGTGTTGTCCGCAACCTCGCGGCACCTTGCTGTCGGGCGGAGCGGTGCCATCGATCCATTGATCCAGGTCTTCGAACAGCGCGCGCAACGCCGGAAACTGATCGGTGGAATTCACGAACTGTGCGCAGACACCGAGCGAATTCGCTGCGCCAGGGCCGCCATGCTGAGATCCGGAGATCAAGTAAGTCCGGATATTCGACCGCATCCGGCAGATCGCCGCCGTTCGCATCCGAATGCAGCATGGATCCCGCCTTCACCCAATACTCATTCGCCGAGTTGATATTCATCACCAGCGGGCAAGTATTCGACGCCGAGCAACGCGAATCGCGTCCATCGGTCTTGCCGGTCAACGGATCGGTGATGGTGGCATAGGCGAACGGGAAAATACCTTCCGGGATACAAATGCTGCTGACGATTGCGTTCGGTCATGCCCGATTGCTCGAAGCGGTAGTTGATGGCCACGCCGTCGCCGCCGGCCACCCAGTTGAACACGCCGTCGAATACTTGCTTGCCGTTCAAGATCCTCATTGAATCCCAGCCAGATGAAGTCGTTCATCGTGCGGGCAGGCTGCGAAGAGCCAAAGCTCACCATCCGCTTCACATCGCCCGCCAGCGGGTTGGCGGTGCCGCTGGTATCGGCCGTCGCGTTGCGCAGAAACGACGCCAGGTCGCGGATCGCCGCAAAACCGATGCCCGCCACCCAGGGATTCTTCGCCGTATACACCAATTCGTAGATTGCTCTCTGCGTGAAGTTGTGCCCGCGGGCAGCAGAGCGATGGTGGTGGGACTGGTCCATGTCCATCCGGTTGAGGGAATCGTCGTCGGCGTGTCGGTCAAGTGCTGTTTCACCGTCAGCGTCGCCATGCGTGGTGTCCGTGGTGCTGGTGGTGTAGGTGGTGGTGGAGGACATCGTGGTCGCATTGTCGAACTCGATGTATTCGTACACCGGTCCGGTGATGAGCTGAACCATCGGCGTTCACCGCGACCGGCAACGTAATGCCCATCGAATTGTTGGCGCGCGACACCGTCGGCTCCCAGCCGCCCCAGACGATGGTGTAGCCCTGATTTTGCAGGAACGCCGTGCCCGCGTCGGCCGCCGTGGTCGGATCATTGCCGCCGGCCGATAGAGTTGAGCGGACCGTATTGCTTACCGCCGCGATTTGGCAGTTCGAAAAACACCTTGTGATTGCCCTTGGTCAAATCGGTGGGCTTCAAAATGTAGAAATCCATGTTGTATTCGACCAGTCCATTGGCGTCCACGGGCGCGAGTGCGATGTCGGTGATCACGGCATTCTTCGGATCCTTCGGATCGAGTGTGCCGCTCGCGGTGCCGCGGATTTTGTCGTAGGTACCGACCGGGCCGAACGTCATGCCGGCGAATGTCGGGCATTTGGCTGGGCGCCGTCATGGCCGTGGTTGAATTGATGTTGAGGGTGATGATGCCGGTGGGCGGTGGCGGTGGCAGGTGGCGGCGGTGCGGCCGGCGGCGGCGGCGCGACAGGCGGCCTTGCAGAGTCGCTTGAGCAGCCAGTGACTGCTGCCACCAATCCAATGAGCACGAGCGCACCAACACGCGTGTAGTGCGCGAAATCATAGGTTTTCATAGATTCCTCAATTGGTTATGCGTTATCAGATGCGGTGAACGATCGCTGCCGCTCACTTCATAGTCGCCATACGCTTTGATTGCGCCGCATCCTCTGAGCCGGTGAACCGCATATGGAACACCGGCCGCGCATCGCCTTGACCTCAGTCAATGTGCGCTATGCGTTAAATCGCGCGCTTCTTGCGCAACAACCCCGAAGCCGATGCTACTCCTGGCAGCAGATATATT
Organism: uncultured Gammaproteobacteria bacterium; assembly: GCA_963771615.1. Taxonomy (GTDB): domain Bacteria; phylum Pseudomonadota; class Gammaproteobacteria; order Steroidobacterales; family Steroidobacteraceae; genus Bog-1198. Next base: position 286,681 of record CAVYUD010000011.1, on the reverse strand, counting down.
AGTAGATATATTAGTTTGCAAAGAAGGGTAAAGATTGAGCACGGCGTGAACGACCGTAACGCATCAAGGTATGGATGGCCAGCCGCCGCGGCTGGCCATCATGCGTGCTCGCTGTGCGCTGACTGACTAAACGCTGCGCGAGGCCTTACTTAACTATTGCCTGATACGTCCATGCGTGCGACAAGCCGCGGACATCGGGAACCGCCGCGACCGCCGCGGCGCCGGTACCCGCTGCTTGTTGGATCATGCCGATGACGATCAAATCATTCACCGGATCGATCCAAAACCAAGTCCCCGCCGCGCCGCCCCACCAATAGGAGCCCTTGCCGTAGTAACCGCCGGCCGCGACCGGATCGGTATAAATCGCAAAGTCCAAACCGAAGCCGGCGCCCGGCGCAAAGAATCGGCACGGTCGCGGGCAGCACGTTGGTGCGCATGAGTTCAACGGTCAGCGGCGAGAGTATTCTGACGCCGTCCAATTGACCGCCGTTCAATAGCATTTGGCAGAATCGCATATAGTCGGTGGCAGTCGAAACCAAGCCGCCGCCGCCGGAGGAGAGCGCGGGCTTGGCCGAGAAATCGTGATTCAATCCTTCGCGCACGCCGACCGCATGCAGTTTTCCGTCGTTGTCGTAGCTATAGAATTCCGCGAATCGATTCAGCTTCTCCTTCGGCACGTAGAAGCCGGTGTCGCTCATACCGAGCGGTTTGAAAATTCTCTTTTCCAGGAATTCCTCGAATGGCATGCCGGAGAGCTTTTGCACGATGTAGCCCTGGATGTCGACCGAGATGCTGTAGTGCCATTCGGTGCCGGGCTGCGAATTCAAAGGCAGCTTGGCGACGCGCTTGATGAACTCGTCCAGCGTATTGTTGGGGTTCAGCAGATCGGCTTCCATCTGCATTTTGTCGACCGCCGTTTGGCTGAAAAAGCCATACGTGAAGCCGCCGGAGTGCGACATGAGTTCGCGCATGGTCACGGGATGGATTTTGATCCTTCATGACCACGTTGCCGTTGGCGTCGGTCGAGTAGACTTTTAATTTGGCGAATTCCGGAATGTACTTCGCCACCGGATCGTTCAATTGCCACTTCCCTTCCTCGAACAACATCATCATCGCGACGCCGGTGATCGGCTTGCTCATCGAATAGATGCGGAAAATGCTGTCCTTCTGCATCGGCGCATTCGCCGCGATGTCGCGTTTGCCGGCTGCATCGAATTCCACCACTTTGCCGTGGCGCGACACCATGGTGACCACGCCGGCCAGACGGCCGCTGTCGACGAGCTCTTTCATGCCGGCGCTCAAGCGAGACGAGGCGCTCCGCCGACATGCCTTCGCTTTCCGCGCTGGCCGTGGGCAATTCATGAACCGCAGCCATCGCTGGCGACAACGGTGAGGGCGGCCAAAGAGGCAATGGCCAGTAAACGCGGAAAATGCATGCGAGGACTCCCCAGTTAAATGTTGTTCGGCAAAAGCCCGATGCGCAGTGTATGCCAACGGGCAATACTCGGACAGGCTCCGTAGGCGCGCTCGAGCATCCAGCGCGACATAAGATCAAACAGCGCGGCGCGCGAAGGCTCGTCTTCGTTGTGCACTTCGTGGAGAAGATCGGGGTAGGTCACGAGCTGCTTATCACGCGAGCCGAGGGCGTCGATGAGCGTTCGTGAACCACTGATCGGGCAAACCTTGTCCGCCTCCCCGTGTACTGCCAGGAAGGGCAACGTTATGTTGGGGGCATTTATGCGGCAAACACGGCAGGCCTCGGCAAAACCATACAGCAGTCGTAAGCTTGCGGTGCGCGGGACCAGCGGATCGCTCATATGCCGATGCTGCTCCTCCACAACCTGCGTGAGCGCGCGAGGCATCGATCGCCAAGCTGATTCTCAGACGTGGCGCAAGCACGGAGGCAATCCGCAAGCAGAACTCCGGCGGCCCCGTCCAACTTTGGCATGGCATCGAGCGCGCAACCGGTGGTTATCACGCCGCGGGCCCAATTAAGATCCGGGGCGGCAAGTATCACCACCACGGATCCCATGCTGTGCCCCCAAACAAACAACGGCAATTCCGGGAATCTTTGCCGCACATCCTCACCGATCAAGCCCAAGTCGGCGGCAAAGTCCGAGAAATCCGCGATGTGCGTGCGCGTGCCGGGGCTCGTGCCGTGCCCGCGTTGGTCATAGACGAAGCTGGCAATATTTCTCGCCGCCAGCGCGTCGGCCGCGTGCCGGTAACGGGCGCCATGTTCAGCGATTCCATGCACGATGATAAGACCGGCTCTTGCCTGGGGCGGCACGGTCTCAAATCCCGGGAAGCGCGTACCGATCATGGACTGATATCAGCCGTTGGAATGGGTTGCGCTTTCGTCAGCAGCCAGATGCCCACCAAAACCAGAACGGTGCCCGCCGCAATCCATGCTGTAAACGGCTCACCCAGCAGGAGCACCGCCAGCAGGATGGTCGACAGCGGGCCAATGGTGCCGGCCTGCGCGGTCAGTGAGGCGCCGATGCGCTCGATCGCCATCATGACCATCAGTACGGGCGCGAACGTGCAGAGTGTCGCGTTGAGCACGGAGAGCCATAGCACCGCGCCCGGTACATTCATGCTGCTGATCGGCTTCAGCAACAAGAATTGCGCGATACAAATGAGGCAAGCCACCGTGGTTGCCCAGCCCGTCAGGCGCAGCGCGCCAAGCCGCTTGACTTCCTCGCCGCTGTACGCCAAATAAATGGCGTAGCTGACGGCGCTGCCGAACACGAGCGTCGCGCCTAGCGGCACATCTGCTCCCTGCAAGGACATCTCGCGTCCGAATACGCACAGCACGCCGCCGTAGCTGACGGCCAGAGCGAGAAGCTTGTGCGCGGGTCACTCTCTTGTGAAACAAGAAAGCGCCGAGCCCAAGCACCAAGGTCGGATTGAGATACAAAATCAGCCGCTCCAAACTCGCACTGACATAGCGCAACCCGGCGAAATCCAGAAAGCTCGCGAGATAATAGCCGCAAAATCCCAGGCCCAGCACGGTCCGCAGCGTCGCGCCAGGTCAGCGCGGGTTTGCCTCGCCCGGCCCACCACGCCAACAATACAAACAAGGGCAGCGCGAACAACATCCTGTACATGATGAGCGTGACGGCATCGACGCCGTAGCGGTACGCCAACTTGACGATGATGGCTTTGCCGGAAAAGCCGACGGCACCGAGACCTGCCAGCAGCAAGCCGCGCCGTCGGCAGTTTGCCATAACTTCGGTCGGGGGGATAGCGTGCTCACGAAGCGGATTCTACGGTCTCGGCGGGACACCGTTAGGTTTTTATCAAGCTCAATTTGGATCGGAAAATTCCGGATTCTCGATGAACTCGCGATCAGTCAGGCTTTTAAGAAACTCCAACAGATCTGCGCGCTCGCTCTGACGAAGGATGAAGGGACGCACACGGCGCGTCCTGCAGTGGATTTTTCTGACCGCCGCGCACGTAGTGATCGAGCACCGCGTCAAGCGTCGGCAAGCTGCCATCGTGCATGTACGGCGCGGTGAGTGCCACATTGCGTAACGTGGGAACCTTGAATTTGCCGATATCAGCGCCGCGATGCGTGACCTCGATCAGGCCCTGATCGATTGCCGGGTATGCACCGTGCGCATCGAGATTGTAGAGACCGGTGTTGGCGAACAGCGCCTGTGCGTGGCTTGACCCTCGTAGACCATCGCGCCAGTGAAATTGATTCCCGAGTGGCACTGGGCGCAGCCGATCCGGGCCGAGTAAAAAAGCGCCATGCCGCGCTTGGCCGAATCCGAGAGGGCGGTTCGGTCATCGTCAAAGACGTAACGATCGAAGGGTGAGCGGCCGGAGATGAGAGTTCGTTCAAAGGAAGCAATTGCCTGAATCATGTGCTTCAAGGTAAGCGGTTCGGCGTCGCCCGGAAAGGCCGCGACAAATTGCGCGGCGTAGTTTGGGTCGCGCACTCAGAGCTTGCACTGCCATGGCTGCGCTTTTGCTGAGGCCCATCTCCACCGGATGCTGGTTGAACAACGGCTGGCGCATTTGCGATTCGAGGGAGCGCACTTTATCGCTGCTCCAGGTGAAGGCAGGGTTGTAAGCCACGTTAGTGAGACTCATGGCGCCGCGTCTCACGCTCTGGCCGGTGGCGCCGCGCGCGTGCGCCCGGCCATCGGTGAACGCCATTTCAGGCCGATGGCAACTGGAGCAAGAGTATCGGCCGGAGGATGACAGGCGTTTCTCGAAGAACAGCCGCCGCCCCAGTGCGACCTTCGCGCCGGACATCGGGTTGTCGAGCGGAACCGCGGGTGGGGGGAACCCCGGCGGCAGGTGCCACTCGTAATTTACGGCGGCAATGCCGTCGGCGTCGTGCGTAGCGGCGTGTACGGCATCAACCGCGGCGCACGCCGTTGCGCACGCCGCCACCAAAGCAAGGAAGTCACGAATTAACGCAGTCCCTGCCTCCAGGGTTGCGCTGCGCCGATAGCCAACGACGCGGTTTGCGCGGCTATTCCTGAGCGTTCATCCATCCACTTGGAAAAGGCCTCAACGTCCGCTGATGACAAGCCTTGAGCGTCCTGCCGGCGCGCCTCGGCCCAGTGATGCATCGCGACCATCAATTCGTCGGCGAGTGGCCGTGAAGCGCTGAACAGGGCCATGTACGCGCCCTTGGCCTCTTCAATCTGATTCAAGCCCAGATAAGCTTCGCCGCGATACTCGATCGCATCCGGATAATTGGGATTGATTTCCAGCGCCTTGGCGTAGGAGGACAGGGCATCCTCATAATTCCCCATGTGACGATTGGCGAAGCCCAGGTAATTCCAGGCCTGATACATTTTTGGATCCGCGCCGACGGCGTTGATGAAGGAACCCAACGAATCATGGTAGGCCTTTTGAGCTTTGTCATGCGCTTTGGCGGCTTTTTCCGGCGTCGAAGCTTTGGCTGCTTCCGCGTCGTACTCTTGCGCCTTCTTGATATAGCGCACGCCCTCGTTATAGGCGCTCTTTGCGGCATCTCCGCCGTTACGCGGCGTCGCCGTTACCATTCCCGCAGGACCCGAGGACGAACCACCGCCATGCGCGAGTACAGCCGCAGGGCGCGCCAGGCCCAAGGCACCGATCAACGCCAAAATACCGAGAAAGCTTCGCATACACACCTCCCGAAATTCCGTGGCCAATTGTCCTCTGCCGGTCGTGAGTACCTGTGTGCCCTAACTAGGTTTAACTGATACTCCGCTTCTGAGTGATCCCCTTGTTCTGTGTGATCTATTGCGGCCCCATAAGTTCAGCGGCCGGATGGGGCAGGGCGGAGATCTGCGAGGCGGTGACTTCGGCCTTGTACCCATTGCCAAAGTGGCTGCGTACATAATTGACCACAGCCGCAATCTGCGCATCGCTCAAGTGCGCGGGCCCCGAATTGATCCTGGTGCCGACTGGGAAGCCGAATGGCGGCATGCCGTTGCGTCCGTCCAGCACGGTCACGGCCACGAACGCCCAAGACACAAATTTCTTGTTCGCGGCGAGTTTGGGATAGAAGCCGGCACCCACGGCGCCCTGGCCTCCCGGCATGTGACAGCCCTGGCAAATGTGATCATAGATCTGTTCGCCGTTGAGCGAACCTAAGGTTGCGCGCGAGGTAAACATGGGACTGTCTGCGTGCGCACTCAACATGAGCAGCAGCGGCGCCGCGGCCAGCGCAATACTCCGCGCATACGGTCAGCGCAGGGTTCCTCATGCCTTTTCTCCCTGCGCGATCGCACGCTGATGGAGTCGGCCGATGGCATCGAGCGCCGAGGTGACCGCGCCTTCCTGCCATCCGCCGAGAAACGATGCGTGCTCGCCTGCGAGCGCAATGCGTCCGTCGATCTGGCACAAGTTGTCGTAGTGTTTGGCGCGCGTCGCAGCGGTCCACATGCCGAAACACCCCATGGTGAAAGGCGAGCGATGCCACGCCACGGCAACGCCGTTGTCGAATTCCTTGTGATACTGCGGGTGGATTTGGCTGCCGTAGTCGACGATCTTTCGCACGCGCTCAGGCGGCGTCATCGCGGTGAATTCCATGGCTCGCAAGCCCCAGATGTAGGCGCCCAGCAGCACGCCCTTGCCGCCGCTTTGAAAACCGGTGTTGGGATAGCCGATGTTCATGATCGGCAGGTCGGTGTAGGTAATGCCGCCAAAGATCTGTTCGTCTTCCTCCCAAAAGCGACGCTTGAATTGCAATCCTGACCTTGATCGCCGAGGCATAGGGAACCGCGGAAATCGCCGCCGCCAGCGTTGGGCCGACGTTCATGGGGATCTGCGCCAGAATGGGCAGGGGAATGGTGCACAGGCACCAGTCGGCGCGCACAGTTTGCGGCGTCCCCGGCTTGCGCGTGTCGATGAAGCGTGACGCTGACGCCGCTGTCATCCTGGGGGATGTCGGTTACCTTGGCGTTATAGCGAATCGAGTGGCCCGAGCTCGCTTGCCGAATGCCTCGCCGATGCGGCCCATGCCGCCCGCGGGTTGAAACAGCGCCGTCTGCATGTCGAAGGTATCGCCGTTGGCGACGCCGTGCCACAAGCCTGAATCGAGGATGTCGTGAAGCGCGATGGGCTTCGAAGGAACCGGCCGCGCGCTCAAGCCGCCGCCGGGATTTTTTTCGTAGCCGCGCCGATCGCTGCTCGCCTCGCTCGCTACGTAGCTGTAGTTGCTGTCGAGCGCGCCCCATTGGCGCAGCGACTCGAGCAGCATCTCCTGGTCTTCCTTGGTGACCGCGCCATCGAGCGCATTCTGCCGCGTGGCCTTGGCCAACAGTTCGGCGACATGTCCCTGGTAATCGGCTTTGACCTCACGGAAGCGCTGCGGCTTGCCGCCAAACGCGTTGCTGCTGTGCAAATAGGCGTTGTAATTGACCTGGAAGAACGGCTCGAGGGGCAATTCCCAAGAGCTTGGTGTAGTGCATCATGCCGTGATGGTGATACGGAATGCGCCACGGGCCGGGATTGATGTACAAATCCTTGTCGAATTCGCATTGCTGCGTGGCGCCGCCGAGCTCCGTGTAGCGGTCGCCGCCGCGCAGGCGTCCAGTTTCGCCCGCCGGCTCGGCCGTTGTACTCGAGCACCTGAACCTGGTAGCCCGCATTGCGCAGCTCGTACGCGGCGGTCATGCCGGCCATGCCGGCGCCTAGAATCAAGACCGAGGCGCCTGCGCGGCGCGCCCTGCAGATCGATTGGCCCTTGATAGGGCGATTCGGCGGCAAACCCTAAGCTGCTCATCGCCTGGTACATCGCGCCAGCGCCCGCGGTGGCGCCGATCATGCGAAGCAATTGGCGCCGGCTCAACGAGCCTGAACCTTCCCCATTTTCCATAGCGTCCCCGTGTCAAGGCGCCGTTTCCCCTGCATCCAATACTACCGTGACCGTGGTCGTAAATGCAGGCGTTGAACTGCCGCCGGCAAAGCAAGTCTTATATAATGGAACTTCACTTTATATGGGCCTGGAAGCCACGGGTGCTCTCATGCAAAAGCTCAACAAAATTCGTTCACTCTCCCTCGCGCTGTGCGCAACGCTTGTCCTAGGCACGAGTGCTCCGGCATTCGCGCAGCATGGGGGCGGCTGGCATGGCGGTTACGGCGGCTGGCATGGCGGTTACGGCGGCTGGCATGGCGGCTACGGCGGCTGGCATGGCGGGTATGGTTGGCGCGGCGGCTTTTGGGGGCCCTGGGGCTGGGGTTTGGGCGGCTTGGGGCTCGGACTTTATTTCGCAACGCTGCCTTACTACTACTCGACCTATTGGTGGGGCGGTGTTCCTTACTACTACGCCGACAACACCTACTACCGCTGGAATGACGGCGTGGGCCAGTACGAAACAGTTGCCCCGCCTGCCGGACATCCAGAATCAGGCGGTCGGGCCCGCAAGGGGCCGGCTGCGTCGGAGCTGATTGCCTACCCGAAGAACGGTCAGACCGACGAGCAGATAGGCAAGGACAAGTTCGAGTGTCATCGCTGGGCGGTCGGCCAAACCGGCTTTGATCCGACACAGCCCGGGGGCGGCACAGCGCCGGGCAACCGATCCAACTACCTGCGGGCTCAAAGCGCCTGCCTTGAAGGGCGCGGATACAGCGTCAAGTAAGGCAGTTGCGCTCCTTGCTCATCGCCGGCTAGGGCCCTTTCTGGGCCCTGGCGCTCTATAGCACGCTTTTTTCGACAGGCACCTCGATGTCGTGGCAAAATACGCGGCTTTTGACCCGGCCCTCGCGGCCACCTTTTAAGCAACTTTACGGAATTTCGCTATGGCTCGTACTACCCCCCTCTCCGATATCCGCAATATCGGCATCATCGCCCACGTCGACGCCGGTAAGACCACGACGACGGAGCGCATCCTGTATTACACGGGGCGTAAGCACACCATTATCGACATTCACGATACGAAGGATCTGAAGACTTCGACGACAACCGATTATCTGGAGCAGGAACAGAAGCGCGGCATCACCATTCAAAGCGCGGCCGTGTCCGCCTTCTGGCGCGACAAGAAAATCAATTTGATCGACACGCCGGGACACGTCGATTTCACCATCGAAGTAAATCGATCGCTGCGCGTGCTCGACGGCGCGGTCGTGGTGTTCGATGGCGTCGCCGGTGTCGAGCCGCAATCCGAAACCAACTGGCGCCTCGCCGACAACTACGGCGTTCCGCGCATTTGCTACGTGAACAAGATGGATCGCAGCGGCGCCAACTTTTTGCGCTGCGTGGACATGATCAAAAAGCGCCTCGGCGCAAGGCCGTTGCCCGTGCAGATCCCGATCGGATCGGAAGACAACTTCAAGGGCATGGTCGACCTGGTTGAAATGAAGGCGCTGGTCTGGGACTCCGACGACAAGGATGCCGAGTGGCAGTCGCTGGAAGTGACCGCTGATCTGGCAGACAAATTGCACATCACCGTCCCAAGCGACCGCAAGCTGCTGGCGGACGTCGATAAGTTCCGCACCGAATTGGTCGATACCTGCCTCGAGCAAGACGATGAGGCGATGGAAGCCTTTCTCACGCACGGCACCGTGCCGTCCGGCGATATCTTGCGAGCTTGTTTGCGCAAGGGAACATTGAATTCGGCGTTTACGCCCGTGCTCTGCGGCTCGTCGTATAAAAACAAGGGTGTGCAGCAGGTGCTGGACGCGGTCGTGGATTACCTGCCGGCTCCCACCGACGTCCCTTCGATCAAGACCGTCGATGCGGACGGTCAATCCGATCGGCGAGCGCAAAACCTCGGACGATGAGCCGTTTTCCGCGCTGGCTTTTAAAGTCATCAACGACATCTACGGCGCGCTGACCTTCATTCGCGTCTATTCCGGCGTCTTGACCAAGGGCGCCTCGGTCATGAACTCGACCCGCGGCAAACGGGAAAAAATCGGGCGCATGGTCGAAATGTTCGCCAAGGAAGCCAATCCGGTCGAAGAAGCGCGTGCCGGCGACATCATTGCCTTGGTCTCCCTGGCGGATACGGAAACCGGCGACACGCTGTGCGACGCCGCGCATGAAGTTGTGCTCGAGCGCATGCGCTTCCCGGAACCCGTCATCAGCGTCTCGGTCAAGGCCAAGGTCAAGGCCGAACAGGAGAAGTTCGGCAGCGCCTTGGGCAAGATGGTGCGCGCCGATCCGTCGCTGCATTTGGAAACCGACCGCGAGACCGGCCAAACCATTCTGCGCGGCATGGGCGAGTTGCACCTGGAGGTCACGCTCGATCGCATGCGCACCGAGTTTGGCGTCGAAGGCGTCATGGGCGAGCCGCAGGTGGCGTACCGCGAAACCATCACCAAGAAAATCACCGAACAATACATTCACAAGAAGCAGACCGGCGGTTCCGGGCAATTCGCCGAAGTGTGGATCGTGTTCGAGCCGCTGGAACGCAGCGCCGGCTTCCAGTTCGTCGACGAGACCGTCGGCGGCTCGGTGCCGCGCGAATTCGTGCCGTCGGTTGAGAAGGGCCTCAAGGTGCAGAAGGAAGACGGCGTCCTTGCGCACTATCCGACGGTGGACTTCAAGGCAACCCTGATCGACGGCAGCTTCCACGACGTCGACTCCAATGCGATGACCTTTGAAATCGCCGCCAAAGCGGCGTTTCGCGAGGGAATCCGCAAAGCTGCGCCGATATTGCTCGAACCGGTCATGAAGGTCGAAACCGTGACGCCGGGAGACTATCTGGGCGATGTGATCGGCGACATCAATCGTCGGCGCGGCTCCGTGCAGGACCAGTTGGAGCGCGGCACCAATATCGCTGTGGTGGCGATCGTGCCGCTCTCGGAGATGTTCGGCTATATCGGACAACTGCGCGGCATGACCAGCGGCCGTGCGTCCTACACGATGGAGTTCTCACACTACGAGCCGGTGCCTCGCAACGTGGCGGACGAAGTCATCGCCGAAGTCGCGAAAGCCAAGGCAGCCCTGACCGCATAATCGTGGCGCAGCGGTAAATTTGTGCTTTACAGCAGTAGAGGCACAGTTTATCGTCCGCGACGTTATGGGTTACATGGTAGATCTTGTGAGTTGTTGTTCGACTAATCGGCGCCGTGTCCGGCTCGCTTCTGGCTCGATAACGCTTAAGGTCCGCCATTAGCGTCGTCTTGCCTGACGACGCGGGACGATTTCCACGCATTGCCTGGCCTCGCCAGGTCGGATTGATCGGGGGTTCGCACTGCTGAATCTCCGTTGATCCGCTTGTGTATTCGAATCAGCCGCAAGTCGTGCCTCTGTGGAGAGCGACGATGGTTAATTTGCTGAAGAGTTTCACCGACGATCCCCGGGTCAAGCAATTGGGGCCGGGCCTCATCACGGGCGCTGCGGATGACGATCCGAGCGGCATTGCCACCTATAGCCAAGCCGGCGCCCAGTTTGGCTACAACATGCTGTGGACGGTGCTGTTCACCTATCCTTTGATGGTCGGCATTCAGATGGTCAGCGCGCGGCTCGGCTTCATCACCGGCAAGGGCCTGGCTGCGAATGTCAAAGCGGTTTTTCCGCGGCCGGTGCTCTACACCATCGTCGGATTTTTGCTGGTCGCCAACACCATCAATATCGCCGCGGACATCGCGGCGATGGGCGAGGCGCTGCGCCTGCTGTTGGGCGGCTACGCGCACTTGTATTCGGTGTGTTTCGGCGTGCTGTGCCTGGTGCTGCAGATTTATCTGCGCTACGAAACCTATGTTCGCTACCTGAAGTGGCTCACCTTGGCGCTGCTGTCCTACGTCGCCGTGATTTTTACCATTCACGTGCATTGGGGCACGGTCATCAGCGAGATGGTGTTGCCGCGGCTGGTGCTCAATCACGACACCATTACCATGATCGTGGCGGTATTCGGCACGACCATCAGTCCGTACCTGTTCTTCTGGCAGGCCGCGCAAGAGATGGAGGATTTGCGGGTGGCAGGGATGCGAGCAACGGCAGCGCCGCCACGCTGCCGCATACCTCGGAGGTGGCGCGCCGGCAAATGCGCCGCATTCGCTGGGACACCTATGTGGGCATGGGATTTTCGAATCTCATCGCCTTTTTCATCATCTTGAGCACCGCCGCGACCCTGCATCTCGCGGGCACCGTCGACATTCAAACATCCGCGCAGGCGGCCGAGGCGCTGCGCCCGTTGGGCGGTCCGACCGCGTTCCTGCTGTTCAGCTTGGGGATCATCGGCACCGGCATGCTGGCCGTCCCGGTACTGGCCGGCTCGGCCGCTTATGCAGTCGCGGAGAGCTTCGACTGGCAGGCGGGCATGGATCGAAAGCTGCCCGAGGCCTTGGGCTTTTACGGCATCATCGGGATCGCGACCATCGGCGGCGTGGGCTTGACCTTCACGCACTCTGGATCCGGTGCGCGCGCTGGTGTGGAGCGCCGAGATCAACGGCATCATCGCCGTGCCGATCATGGCGGTGATGATGATTCTCGCGTCGCGCAAGGATGTCATGGGTGACTTCGTCATCCGCCCGCGGCTGCGCCGTCTGGGGTGGGCGGCCACCGGCGTCATGGCGAGTCACCGTCGTCGCCATGATGAGTACCAGTTAGACGAGCGACGCCGCGGACCCTGTAGACTAGATTGCCGTGACCGGCCCCACCAGCTATAGAAAATTCAGGTTCCAGCACTGCCGCTGCCATTGCAACCGACGAACGCAGCAACCGCCTGAACACCAAGGCGGCGGGCATCATCGGCCTGGCGGTCATGTGCAGCCGGCTGCTCGGGCCTGTTGCGCGAGCAAATTTTCGCGGCGCTGTTCGGCGGCGGCATGGCGATGGACGCCTTCACGGCGGCCTTCCGCATTCCAAATCTATTGCGCGATCTGTTTGCCGAGGGCGCGCTGTCCACGGCTTTCGTGACGACCTTCAGCAAGACCATCGCGCGCGGCGGCGATGCAGGACGCGTGGCGGCTCGCGAACAAAGTCGCCACGATGACCGCGTTGGTGCTGGGCCTGTTGTGCATTCTGGGCATGGTGTTTTCCGCGCAATTGGTGGCGCTGCTTGCGCCGGGATTCGATCCCGAGAAGGCCGCACTGACGGCGCGCCTCACGCGCATCATGTTTCCCTTCATTCTGCTGGTGTCGCTCGCCGCGCTGGTGATGGGCATGCTGAACGCCAAGAATCTACTTTGGCATGCCGGCGATGGCATCGAGCTTTTTCAATATTGGTTCGATCATCGGCGGGGTGGGCTTGGGATTTTGGATCGATCCGCACTTCGGTCCGCGCGCCCTGATCGGCCTGGCGTTTGCGACGGTGATCGGCGGCGGGCTGCAGCTGGCCGTGCAGCTGCCCTCGCTCGCGCGCCTCGGCTATCGCTTCCGCCCGGATATGCGCTGGCGCGATCCGGGCGTCAGGGCCATCTTGCTGTTGATGGGTCCGGCGGTGATCGCCGCGAGCACCACGCAAGTCAATGTCCTGGTCAATTCCATGTTTGCATCGACGCTTGGGCGACGGCGCCATTTTTTGGTTGGCGATCGCATTCCGGTTGATGCAGCTGCCGCTCGGCCTGTTTGGCGTCGCCTTGGGAACCGTGACGCTGCCGCTGCTGTCGCGCTTGGTGGTCGCGGGAAAAACACGGGAATTTCGCAGTGAATTGGCGCGCGCGATCCGGTGGGCACTGTTGCTCACGCTGCCCTCGATGGTGGGGCTCATGATGCTGGCCGAGCCGATCATTTCGGTGCTGTATCAGCATGGGAAATTCGACGCCGGCCAGGCAGCGCAAGCCGCGGGTGCGCTGCGCTTCTATGCCATCGGTCTCGCCGGCTATGCGGCGCTGAAAGTATTGGTCAATGCCTTCTATGCGCTCGACCGGCGCAAGACGCCGATGCTGGTGAGCTTCCTGGCCGTGGGCTTGAATCTGCTTTTCAATTGGATTTTCACCTTTCGTTTGGGCTGGGGCCACCGCGGCCTGGCTTTCTCCACCGGCTGCGTCGCGACCTTCAACTTCCTGCTGCTGTATTCGCTGATGCAGGCTCACCTCGGAGGTCTCGAGTCGCGCCGTCTGCTTTTGTTGCTGGGAAAAGTGGCGCTGGCAAGCGTCCCGTTAATTGCCGTGTGCGCGGCCTCGTCCCAGTGGCTTCTGGCCGACTGGCAGCACCAAGCGTTGTTGCCCAAAATCGCCGCGCTGCTGGTCACGGTATTTGCCGGGGCGGCGCTGTTTGCCGCAAGCGGCATACTGCTGCACATCGAGGAACTCAAGGAGCTGCGCGCCGCATTCATCAAGCGCCTCAAGCGCCTGAATCGCTAAGCGCTTCTTAGGTCGCTTAGGACTGCGCTCCGGAATGTCGCTGCCGCGAATGACCGCCGGACGCTGAGAAAATGATCTCAATGCGCGCATGACATGCGTGAAGTCGGCGATGCCCACAAGTTCGCCGGCATTGTAAAAGCCAATCAGATTATTGACCCAGGGGAAAGTGCTGATGTCGGCGATCCCGTATTCATCGCCCATGATCCAAGGCGCCCTCGCCAAGACGCCGATCGAGCACGCTAAGTAGACGCTGCGACTCGGCGACGTAACGTTGCAGTGGGCGTTTGTCCTCGTAGTCCTTGCCCGCGAACTTATTGAAGAAACCGACCTGACCGAACATCGGGCCGATGGCGGACATCTGGAACATCAGCCATTGAATCGTCTCGTAACGCCGAGCGGGTTCGCTCGGCATGAGCAGTCCGCTCTTGTCCGCGAGATAAATGAGAATCGCGCCGGATTCGAATAGTGCGAGAGGTTTGCCGCCGGGGCCCTGCGGATCGATCAGGGCCGGTATCTTGCCGTTGGGGTTGAGGGATAAAAATTCCGGGCTCTTCTGGTCATCGGTATCGAAACTGACCAGGTGCGGCTCGTAGGACAGGCCGGTTTCCTCGAGCATGATCGATACTTTCACGCCGTTGGGGGTCGGCAGCGAGTACAACTGAATTCGCTCAGGATGATTTGGCGGCCATTTTTGGGTGATGGCGAAGGCAGAAAGCGCATTCATTGCTGACATCTCCGACTATTGTTAAATGCCCACCGCAGCTCGCGGCGAGCGTGCGCTTAGGATCGGCTATGATAGCGGCGAACTCATCGATTAACCGGAGGGCGCCATGAAGTTACAGCTGCCACTGTCAATCTGGCCGATGTTATTGGCATGTGCGCTTTGCGCCACCGCTGCCGATGCGGTACCCGTATCTCGTCTTGAAGTTCGCGTCGTTACCGGCGACGCAGAACTGAGCGCGGGCAGCGATTTGGAATTGCGCATCTACGAGGCCGGCAAAAATGTCCGGCGTCTGCCGCTGGTCCATGGCGAAGCTTGGTTGCCGTCTTCTACACATCTCATACCGGTCAAATTGAACGATGCGCTCGATACGCGCGATGTACAGCGATTCGCGCTTTACTATCGCGCCGGCAATCCGGTGGCGCCTGCGTGGGAGGTGGTTTCCGCGGATGTGGAAATTCCTTCGGGCCGGGAAGCGCCGCAACGGTTGCTCGACGCCACCTTGTCCGGCGTGATTGCCAAGCAAGGCGAACTCGCCACGGTCGAGCGCGAGCAATCGGCCATGGTTTGCAGCAGCGATGCGGATTGCGACGATCATCGGACCTGCAACGGCAAGGAGCGTTGTGCGCCGCGTTCGCCCGGCGCCGATGCGCGTGGCTGTGTCAAGGGTACGCCTGTGGTGTGCCCCGTGAACGAGGTATGCGGCGAGGGAGTGGGCTGCCACGGGACCAGTGCGCTGAAGTCGTTCACGCCCGACGCCAGCCCGGCTAAACCATAAACAAAGAATGGCGCCGGCTCAAGGCCGGCAGCCGCATGAAGATTGGCCGGACCCTGTCCGCGGCTGTTAGCATCTGTGTCCGATGAATCAGCCCCTAACCATCGATTTGCGCAGCGATACCGTGACGCGGCCTACTTCCGGCATGCGCGCCGCCATGGCGTCCGCGGAAGTGGGCGACGATGTGTTCGGCGACGATCCGAGCGTCAATCGTCTGCAGTCAGTCGCTGCCGAACGCTTTGGATTTGCGGGCGCGTTGTTCTTTCCGACCGGCACGCAGAGCAATCTTGCAGCTCTGATGGCGCACTGCGGCCGCGGCGATGAATTCTTGGTCGGGCAAGAGGCGCACACCTACAAGTATGAGCAGGGCGGCGCAGCCGTTCTCGGCAGCATTCAACCGCAGCCGCTCGAGCACGAGCCTCATGGTGGAATCGCGCTCGAACGCATCGCTGCGGCAATCAAGTCCGATGACTATCATTTCGCGCGTACGCGATTATTGGCGCTCGAGAACACCATCGGGGGGCGCGTGCTGCCGATGGACTACCTGCGGCAGGTGACGGAGTTTGCGCATTCTCGGGGCCTTGCGACACATCTCGACGGCGCGCGCCTTTTCAATGTCATCGTAAAAATGCAAATCGACGAGCGCAGCGCGGTGGCGGGTTTTGACTCGGTATCGGTCTGCCTGTCGAAGGGCCTGGGCGCTCCCGCTGGATCGATTTTGATGGGCTCTCAGCCTTTCATCGCTGCTGCGCGGCGCTGGCGCAAGGCGCTGGGGGGCGGTATGCGCCAAGCCGGGGTGCTGGCGGCGGCAGGGCTATACGCGCTTGGATCATCATGTGCAGCGGCTGGCGGAAGATCATGAGAACGCCGAATACTTGGCTGAAGGGTTGCGCGCAGCGGGCCTCAAGGTAACGCCGCCGCAAACCAACGTGGTGTACATCGAAGTGGCCGCTTCGCAGATCGATGGGCTGAAGGCCCACTTACGGCAGCGTGGCATCATCGCAAGCGTTGCGCCGCGGACCCGTCTCATGACGCACATGGATTTGCCGCGCGCGAAAATCGATGTGGCAATACGGGCGTTCCGCGACTATCCACACTGGCCGGCCTAGCCGTCAGGGCGCCGAAATCGGCGTCTCGCATGCCGCAGATCCTGCGGCGTATCGACATCCCAACGAGCCGACGGCAAGTCGACCAGCATGCGCCGCTCGGCGGGCAAGTGTCCGATGAGATCGCGAAGACCGACATCGCCCGTCAGACTCGATGCGCGCGCATACAGCCATCGCGGCAGAATCACCGGTGTGGCACCGGAAAGATCGATTCTCCGGGCAATCAGGCGTCGCGGGGCAGAGCGCCAGCGCTGCGCCAACCTGAAAAGATCGCGGCGGGTGAGGTGGATCAAATCCACCGGCAACAATAATATGGCGGACGCATAGCGCGCTGCGGCAATGCCGCGGCGCACGGAACTCGATAGGCCCGTGGCCCGCTGCGCATTGGCGGCCCAGCGCACCTTTACTCCCCGAGCCTCGATCCGATAGCGCACGGCGTTGCGCGGCACCACGACAATAATCCGATCTGCCGTGATACTCGAGGCCAGCTTCAGCGCTCGTCGCAGCAGACTGACGCCATGCACGCGGGCCAGCGGTTTTGGTCGGCCTAAGCGGGAAGAAAAACCGGCCGCCAGGACGACAATTTGCAGTGGGTGAGAGTCAGCCGCGTTCATTGGTATCATGTTGGCATGAAAAGCGCGCATGCAAATCTTCAACGCGGGCCATTCTTGATACCCATTTGGCTTACCGCCATCGGGGCCATTGCGATTTTCATCGTCGCCGTTTTGGCGCTTTGGATCTTATTTACCGCGAATTCGACCGTGGTGATCGTCATCCGGCATGCCGAGAAGGAATCCATCAGTGCGCCGGATCCGCCGCTATCGGAGGCCGGGGAGGCGAGGGCAGCGCTGCTGGCGCGGATGTTCGGCGAGCCTAAGAGTACCGCCCGCCTCGACGCCATCTACGTATCCTCTACCGTGCGCAGCCAAATGACCGCCGCGCCGCTCGCAGCGCGACTTGGAATCGTTCCCATCGTGGCACCCAGCGACGATCCCAAAGGGCTTGCGCATCGCGTGCTGCGGGAGAACAGCGGCAAGCGGGTGATGATCATCGGACACGTCAATACGGTGCCGCAGATCGTCGCTGCCTTGTCCGGCCGTAGCGATATTCCGCCGATTGACGAGACAGGAATTCGGGACCTTGTACATCGTGACGGTGCCGCGCATCGGTCACGCCAATGTGCTGCGCTTGAGCTATTGAGGATTTGAGCCGCCGCAATAGAATTGCCTTGCGAATGAAATCCGCGTGCTTGCCTATCCTGAAATCCGCCAGGACCGCAGTCGCGAATGCGGCGGCCGCCGTCGATTAGGTACGAGGCTCGGCGCACGCCGATACCTAGGGGACCGTTGACTCCGTACATCTTGACGACGGCCTTGTGCTGG
This sequence comes from uncultured Gammaproteobacteria bacterium, assembly GCA_963771615.1. Classification (GTDB taxonomy): domain Bacteria; phylum Pseudomonadota; class Gammaproteobacteria; order Steroidobacterales; family Steroidobacteraceae; genus Bog-1198. Next base: position 268,993 of record CAVYUD010000011.1, on the reverse strand, counting down.
TCCGACAACAGCACGAAGGGCAAGTTGTACTTGGCTCGAAATTTAGCATGCGACTCCGGGCTTTGCGGGCTGATGCCGACAACGCGCAGGCCGGCGCGCTGCACTTCTTCGTGCAAATCACGAAAAACGCAGGCTTGGCGCGTGCAACCTGGGGTGAAGTCCGCGGGATAGAAGTACAAAACGATCGCACCGGAGCTCAGCAATTCGGTCAGAGATCGATCTGTCCCTGTGTCGTCCGGAAGGGTGAATTCCGGCGCACGCTCTCCCGCTTTCAGCATACTTTTTCCTCCTGCGCAACATGCTAGCTTATGCTTTGCCACAATGTGCGCGATACTTTGGCAGATCGATGCTTTGCTGCTAGTATTCTTCGCCCTTTTCGGGGGAGTAGCTCAGTTGGGAGAGCGTCGCGTTCGCAATGCGAAGGTCGAGGGTTCGATCCCCTTCTCCTCCACCACCATTAGAGGCCGGTTGTCCGACTCCGGCCTCTACTTCCTGCCTGCCTCGGTAGCTCAGTGGATAGAGCGAGTGCCTCCTAAGCGCTAGGTCGCAGGTTCGATTCCTGCCCGGGGCACTCTTTATCTGGCAGCGCTAGTTGACTGAGCAGCCCCCACCTTGACAGGCTTGCGACTGCCGCTGGAAAACCTGGTTCTCCTCGCTCATCCGTGCGGCTTGAATCATGGTATCCACCGTCAGACACTCTTTCTCGGTGAGGCGCGAACCGATCGGCGCGACGGTGCGGCAATAGAATTGATCGCCGTGACGCATCTCGATGTGGTAACCCATTTCTTTGGCCCGTTTGGCGGCTTCAGCCAGCCGGGCATCGTATTGAGCGCCGGAGTTTTGCGCGGTGCTCGCGACTACGGGCGGCGGCTTCCGCGGCGAGCCGGCACATGCGCCTAGCAGAAGAACGCTGAGCAGCGCCACCGGCCAACTACGAATCTGCATGGATTATGGCAGCACTATTTAATCACGCAGTTCGCGCCTTGACAGAGTTGCCCCTGTCGCTGGGCGGCCTGGTTTTCCTCCGCCATGCGCGCGGTTTGGATCATCGTGTCCACCGTCAGGCACTCTTTCTCGGTCAGCCGCGAACCGATTGGCGCGACGGTGCGGCAATAGAACTGATCGCCGTGCCGCGTCTCGATGTGATAACCCATTTCCTTGGCGCGTTTAGCGGCTTCCGCAATCCGCTCCTCGGAGTTTACAGCGGTGGTCGCCACCACGTTGCTGGGCGGCGGCTTCGACGGCGACGCGGCGCACGCCCCTAGTAGAATACCGAGCATCGCCACCGGCCAAATACGAATTTGCATGGGTCACCTCTCGGTTCATTTTGCAACGAAAGCCGGAATGATTCCAGGTACCACATATTGTTGCACGATGACGATCACCACCAGCACCAAGGTCAGGATGATGCTGTGAACGAAGGTGCGCGCCAGCACCGCGCCTTCCTGGCCCTTAAGATTAGTGACCGAAACGCCCGTGGCGATGTTTTGCGGAGAAATCATCTTGCCGAGAACGCCGCCCGAAGAGTTGGTGGCGGCAAACAGCAGCGGATTTAAGTTCAGCTGCCGCGCAGCGACTGTTTGCAAATTGCCGAACAGCGCATTGCCGGAGGTGTCGCTGCCCGACAGAAATACCGCGATCCAACCCAGGAAGGGTGAAAACAATACGAACCAATGGCCGGTCGAAGCCACGGCGAGACCAATGGAATACGCAAGACCCGAGTAGTTCATGACATAGGCGAGTGCGACGATGAACATGACCGTAACCACGGCTTGCCAAATCTGGCGAATGGTTCGCACGAAGCATTGAACGAGTTCTGAGACCGATATTCGGACCAGAAGCGCAACGATGAGCGCCGCAACCAGAATCGCCGTGCCCGTGGCAAGTGGCTGGAATGACCACACCGCCGCGTATGGCTTGTCTTTGTAAAGCGTGATGGACACGGCTTTATCCAGGCCCGGCCAGGGGATGGCGTGCTGTCCCATCGCAGCCACCTTGAAATATGTCCAGACAATGACCACGACTGTTACGACCAGCCAGGGCATCCAACCCTGCCAGGCGGGCACGTCCTTGAAGGCCGGGTTGGGGGCTTCGGCGGACTTGTGGTCGATGACAAATTCCGGGTCGGGCGCGGGGCGCCACACTTGTAGGAACAGCAGCGTCACCGCCAATGACGACAGCGCCGCGAAGACGTCGGTGAGCGTGTAGTCCAGATAGTTCGATGCGCCGAATTGCGCCAGACCGAAACTCAAGCCAGCAACTGCCAGTACCGGCCACAACGAACGGATCGAGCGCCACCCGCCATACAGCCCCATGACATAAAACGGCAGCATGGCGGCCATGATGGGCAGTTGACGGCCGACCATTTGGCCCAACTCGTGTGCCGGAAGTCCCGTGACGGCACCCAGCACCGTAATCGGCGTCCCGAGTGCACCGAATGCCACCGGCGTGGTATTGAAAATCAACACGAACACGATGGCCTCGAGCGCCGGAAAACCGCACATGATGAGCAATGAAGAAGTAATGGCGACCGGCGTGCCGAAACCGGCGATGCCCTCCAGCAGCGCGCCGAAGCAAAAAGCGATGACGATGAGCACGATGCGACGGTCATTGGGCAAATGCTTGATGATCCAGGCGCGGAATGCATCGAAGCGACCCGAGGAGACGGCGATGTTGTAAACGAAGAGCGCCGTGATCACGATCCACATCACCGGCCAGAGCGCGAACACGGCGCCGTTGGAAGCTGCGGCAAAGGCGATTGGAGCCGGCAAGCCCCAGACAGCGATGGCGATGATGAGACCGACGATGAGGCCGGCCAATGCCGCCTGCCAGGCGGGGCGCCTGAGGACGCCGAGGAGTATCAAGACCGTTGCGATGGGCAGTATGGCGACCAGGAACGACAATCCGAGACTGTCACCGACCGGCGTCAACAATTGATGGAACATCTATTTCCCCACTGCGGTTTGTTACGGCCACCGCTTCACTTTCGCTGAATCCTACTCCAATAACCGCAAATCCGTAACGGGGCCAACAGCACGCAAGCTGCCTGGCGTCGGGACATGACCGCTGGGCAGACGCCTCACTGGGTGCATAATAATAACGATGAACACTGCATTGTCAGCCCCAGATCTTGACGCCGCACGGGCCCGGCGGCAACGCGAGGTGGTCGCTGCGCTGGCCGAGATTTTGCCCCGCGCCGCGATCTTATTTCGCCATGAAGACACTGCACCCTTTGAGTGCGACGCCCTGACGGCGTATCGAACTTCACCCATGGTGGTGGTGCTGCCGGAAACCGAGGATCAAGTCGCCGCGATCCTAAAGATCTGTCATAAGATGGAAGTGCCGGTGGTGGCGCGCGGCGCCGGCACCGGATTGTCGGGTGGCGCGACGCCGCACCATGCGGGCGTGGTTCTGTCGCTTGCGAAATTCAACAAAATGACGATCGACCCGGTGTCGTGCACGGCAATCGCGCAATGCGGCGTGCGAAATTTGGCCATCAGCGAGGCGGCCGCGCCGCATGGCCTTTACTACGCGCCGGATCCGAGCAGCCAAATTGCCTGCACCATCGGCGGCAACGTGGCCGAAAATTCCGGCGGCGTGCATTGTCTGAAGTACGGCCTGACTCTGCACAATGTGTTGCGAGTTCGGGGATTCATGGTCGATGGCGAGGCGGTGGAGTTTGGGTCGCGGGCTTTGGATGCCCCGGGTCTTGATTTGCTATCCATTGTCATTGGCAGCGAGGGCATGCTCGCGGTCACGACGGAAGTCACCGTGAAGCTGATTCCCAAGCCCTTATTGGCCCGCTGCATCATGGCGAGCTTCCGCGACATCGAATCGGCGGGCGCCGCCGTCGCCAGCGTCATCGCGCAGGGCATTATTCCCGCGGGTCTCGAGATGATGGACAAAGCGATGACCGCCGCCGTGGATGCGTTCGTGCACGCGGATTACGATCTCGAGGCTGCTGCCATTTTGCTGTGCGAAAGCGATGGCACGCCGGAAGAGGTCGAGGAAGAGATTCTGCGCATGGAAGCCGTGCTCAACGCCGCTGGGGCGTCTCGCATTGAGGTAAGCCGCGATGAGGCGCAGCGCCTGAAATTTTGGAGCGGCCGAAAGAATGCCTTTCCTGCATCCGGCGGCATCAGCCCCGACTATATGTGTATGGACTCCACCATTCCTCGCAAGCGTCTGGCCGAGATGCTGCGCGCAATTCAGCAAATGGAAGTGAAGTACGACTTGCGTTGTGTGAACGTATTTCACGCGGGCGATGGCAATCTGCATCCGCTGATACTCTTTGATGCAGAAGACGCCGCCGAGATGCACCGCTGCGAGTTGTTCGGCGCGGATATTCTCGAGACCAGCGTCAGGCTCGGCGGCACGGTCACGGGTGAACACGGCGTCGGCGTGGAGAAACTGAACTCGATGTGCGTGCAATTTTCGGAAGCCGAGCGGGCGCAGTTCATGGGAGTGAAGCGCGCCTTTGATCCGCGCGAATTGCTCAATCCCGGAAAGGTGATTCCGACGCTGCATCGCTGCGCGGAGTACGGAAAGATGCATGTGCACCGCGGAGCGCTGCCGTTTCCCGAGCTGCCAAGATTCTGATGGAGCAAGATCCCGCGCTAGCGCGTCTCATCGATCAAGTGGCCGACGCCTGTGCGCGCCGTACGCCGCTCGACATCTGCGGCGGGGGTACGAAGCGGTTTTATGGGGAGTCGCCCGCCGGCACGCCTCTCGAGGTGTCGCCGCTGTCGGGCGTTACCTGCTACGAACCGACGGAGCTGGTGGTGACGGCTCGGGCGGGAACGCCGCTTCGGGATCTCGAAGCTCTGCTTCAGGAACACGGACAGTGCCTGCCGTTCGAGCCGCCGCGCTACGCACCGGGAGGCACGGTCGGCGGGATGGTGGCCGCCGGATTATCGGGTCCGGCGCGCGCCAGCGTTGGGTCGGTGCGCGACCATGTGCTCGGCGTAACCCTACTGAACGGACGCGCAGAAGTGTTGACCTTCGGCGGACAGGTTACAAAGAATGTCGCCGGCTATGACGTGTCGCGTTTGATGGTCGGATCCCTGGGTATTCTCGGGGTCATTTGCGATGTATCGCTGAAGGTTTTGCCGCGCAGCGTGGCTACTGAAACCATAAGCTTTGAGTGGGACGAAGCGCGAGCGCTTGAGACGATGTGTCGTTGGGGCGCGCAACCGCTGCCGATCAATGCCACCGCATGGCATGCCGGTCAGCTACGCGTACGTCTTGCGGGCGCGCGCGCCGCGGTCGCGGCAGCCTGCGAACGGCTGGGTGGGGAACGACTGGAGCCATCCGCAGCCGCTGCGTGGTGGTTGAGCATGCGTGACCAGAGCGCTGAGTTCTTTTCCATCGGCGAAGAAAATCCCACGCGCGGCGAGGCCCTGTGGCGACTGTCCGTGCCGGCCGTCACCGCTGTGTTGAGCCTGCCGGGAGAGCAATTGATCGAGTGGGGCGGCGCGCAGCGCTGGTGGCGGACAAGCGCGCAGCCCGCTGTTGTGCGCAATGCCGCCGCGCGCGCGGGCGGGCATGCGACGCTGATCAAAGGTGGGGAACGATCCGGTGTCTTTGCGCCCCTGAACCCTGTACTGATGCGCATCCATCAAGGACTGAAGCAGGCCTTCGATCCAGCGCGCATTTTCAATCCCGGGCGCCTGTACCAAGGACTCTGAGCGCCATGCAAACTCACTTGAGCGCGGAATTTAGCGGCACGACCGAGGGCAAGGAGGCGGCCGCCATCTTGCGCAAATGCGTGCACTGCGGTTTCTGCAATGCGACCTGTCCCACCTATCAGCTGCTCGGTGATGAACTCGATGGTCCTCGGGGCCGCATTTATCTCATCAAACAAATGCTCGAAGGGGCCGACGTCACGCGCAGCACGCAGCAGCATTTGGATCGTTGCTTGACTTGCCTCAATTGCCAGACAACTTGTCCGAGTGGCGTTGAATATGGCCACTTGGTTGATATTGGCAGAAAACTGGTGGAGCAGCGGGTCGAGCGCCCGCCGGTCGAAAAATCCACTCGCTGGTTACTGAGGGAGGGGCTCACCTCGTCTTTATTCGCTCCGGCGCTCAAAGTTGGGCAAGCGTTGCGGCCCCTGTTGCCCCGAGTGTTGCAGAACAAAGTGCCGGCGCGCACGAGTGCGCCGATTGCGGGTACCGTCCGCGGCACGCATTTGCGCAAAGTCCTGATCCTGCAGGGCTGCGTGCAACCGGCGATGTTGCCCAACATTGACCGGGCAACCGAGCGAGTGCTCGACGCAGCGGGCATCCAAGTGGTGTACGCCTCCGGCACCGGTTGCTGCGGAGCGCTGCGCACGCATTTAAGCGACAGCCACGGCGGCCTTCAAGACATGCGACGCAATATTGATGCATGGACTCCGCAGCTGGCTTCGGGCGAGATAGAAGCCATCATTTCTTCTGCCAGTGCCTGCGCGCTTGCCATCAAGGACTATGGGCACGCCTTGGCGAACGACCCGGCGTATGCGGATCGAGCGCAACGCATCAGCGCACTGGCGCGGGATTTGTGCGAGCTCCTGCCGATGATGGTGCCGGCGCTCAAGGACAGGCTGAGTCCTGACCTCAAGTCGCGCGCGGCTTTTCATGCACCTTGCACGCTGCAGCACGGCCAAGGATTGCGCGGCGTAGTGGAACTGCAATTGCGGGCATTGGGATTCGACGTGTCGGCGGCTTGCGATGAAAGCCATTTGTGTTGCGGGTCGGCGGGCGCGTACTCCATCCTGCAGCCGCAGATCGCCACGCAACTGCGAGATCGGAAACTGCTCAATCTTGCCAAACTCGAGCCGCAATTCATCTTGTCCGCGAACGTCGGTTGCATTCAGCACTTGCAATCCGGAACCTCGCTCAAGGTGCTGCATTGGATTGAAATGCTGGATCAGGCGTTGAATTGATGGAGGACGTATCGAGAGAATTACTGGCGGCGCAGAGGAAGGCCGAAGCGCTGTTCGCTGAGGTGGTGGAGCGCGGCTTGGTGAGCGCCGGTAAACTGGAAAGCGAGCTCACAGCGGAAATCCACGCACTCGCGGAGTCGCGTTTCGGTGTGCGCCGCCATTGGCACAAGCGGATCGCCCGCGCTGGACCCAACACGCTGCTGACCTACCACGATGCGAGTACGGATCGGCGTATCGTCGATGACGATATTGTTTACTTGGATTTCGGTCCTGTGTTCGAGGCGTGGGAGGCGGATTTCGGCCGCACTTACGTGGTGGGATCGAATCCACACAAGCATCGTCTGGTCGGCGACCTGGCCCGAGCGTTCGCACGCGGCAAGCGTTTGTACCAACAGTCGCCAAATCTTACCGCCGGAGAGCTGTATGACTACGTTGCAGGTCTCGCGCCGGAATACGGCTGGGAGTTCGGCGCACGCACCGCGGGACATCTGATCGGGCATTTTCCGCATGAGGTTAGGCCGCAGGATCCCGACGCCTTAAGGATACGGCACGGAAATTCGATCTCCCTGCGCGAGCCGGACCGAAACGGGCAGCCGCGCCACTGGATTCTGGAAATTCACTTCATTGACCGCGGGCGCGAAATCGGCGGCTTCTTCGAGGAACTTCTCACCGTGGACGCGGATGCGGACACGCCTCTAACAGGCTCCTAGGGCGAAGCGCCGGGATGATTGAGCGCCCAGATGTAGGCCGACACCGCCATGACCTGATCGCCGCTGAGTTGCGCGCCACCCATGGCGGGCATCGGCGAGCGATAATTCTTCGGCTTCGCCACCCCGCCAGCAATCGTGGCGGCGATTCCGGAATAGCTGCCGTTGCTCCACACCCATTTGTTTGCGGTTAGATCAGGTCCGAGCGGCGATCCCTTGGCATCGTTGCCGTGGCAGCCGGTGCACGTGGCGCCGCCGACCTGACCGTGATAGACGCGATCGCCCAATGCCACCATGGCCGGCGTCGCGCCCGGCGGTGCGGACAGGCCGGCGGTGGCCGACCCGGCGTCAGGATGCGTGCCCTCGGGAGGCTTCGCTTGCGCGGCAGCGATGGGACCGGGCGAGTCGGTTGCGCTGGGACACGGCACGGTCTGTGCGCCGCCCGCATCCGCCGCACCGCCTCGATACACGATGCGGTAGATGCGGCCTGCCACATCGTCCGAGACATACAGTGCGCCGTCCGGTCCGACCGCCAAGCCGCTGGGACGATGCGATGCTTTGCCGGGCGATTTGTCCGCCCCCGCAAATCCATCGGCGAATATCTCGCACTTGCCCGATGCTTTATCGCCGGACAAGCCTTGATACACGACGTTGTAGCCGCCTTGCGCGTAGGGCGCGCGATTCCACGAACCATGAAAGGCAATGAACAAGCCCTGCTGGTAGTGCGCGGGGAATTGCTTCTGGTTGTAGAGCACCATGCCATTGGGGGCCCAGTGAGCCGGGAAGTAAGCAGTCGGCGCGATTTTCTGCGCGCACACGCCCACGGTTTTTCCATCGCCGCCATACTCAGGCGCGAGCACCAGGGACTGTTGAAATGGATCGTGGTAGCACATGGGCCAGCCGTAGTCGCCGCCCTGTTTGAGGAGCAGCACCTCTTCGGATGGCAGCGTCGCTTCTTGCTCTGCATCTTTGATGATATCGGGCCAGTTGGTATGCAGCTGATCGCGGCCGTGTTGCGTCACGAAAATGCGATGCCCGGCCGCATCGATTCCAAATCCTTCCGCATTGCGAATTCCCGTGGCGTAGCGTGCGGCAGGCGAGAAGACTTGATTTGTTTTCTTCGCGTCATAGCGCCACACCCCGCCGCGAGTCTCGAGTTCCGTGCACGGATTCTTGCCCGGCGATTTGAGAGTGCGATTTTTCTCCTGGCAGGAATTGGTTGCGCTGGCGACATCAACATACAAATCGCCATTCGCGTCGATTGCAAACGGATGCATGGGGTGATCGCCGCCGAGCGGCAAGCCGCTGACGACGACTTGCGATGCTTCGCCGGGCACGACCGAGCCTTTCTTCAAGGGGTACTTGAGGATTTTGTCGTTGAGCTCGGCGTACAACCAGCCTTGATAGATGCCGATGCCGGTGCCGCCGGCACCGCCGCTTTGCACGGTTGCGCCGAATCGCTCATTCACATTGGCTTTGCCGCTCCCGGTCGTGTCCTGCAGCGCCACTAAAAACCCGCCGGCATGCGGCGTGTCGTTGCCGAAGTAGCGTCCCGACCAGGTATTCACGTAGACCACGCCGTTCTCGGCTACGACCAGATGGCGCGCATGTCCGATGCCGTCTGCGAACAAAGTTGCACAAAAACCCGCTGGCACCGTCAGCCCGGTGTCATTGCCAGTGCAACTGCTTGCAGCCGCGTCGGCGGCTCGGCTCGCCGAAGGTGCCGCCACGGCGATCGCGCAATACGCCGCGGCAGCAACAGCCGCGCGGCAAATAGAACGATTCTGCTTGGTGTGCATCTCATTGTCCCCCAGGATGAAGCGGCAAGCCTCCGCGAAGTGTATATCGTGCGTCGTAGCGCTAGCAATCGAGTAGAGTTCGCACTCAAGGAGCTTGCATGTGCCTGGTATTGATCGCTTGGCGCGGAGACGCCAAATATCCCTGCGTCGTTGCAGCCAATCGCGATGAACTGCACTCGCGTCCGAGCGGCGCCGGCACATTGGTGGCGGTCGCGTCCACCGATACTCGCCGGCCAGGATCTGTCAGCGGGCGGCACCTGGCTGGGCATGACGCGAAGCGGCCGATTCGCCGCACTTACCAACTATCGCGACCCCGAGCAGCGGCGCCCAGATACGCCCAGCCGCGGCACGCTGGTTGCGTCGATCTTGATGTCCGGCGAGTCGATCGAGCGAAGCCTCGAGCACTTGCGCAACGTCGAGCGCGGACTACAATGGCTTCAGTCTGTTATTTTCCGACGGCGAGCGCCTCGCCATCTATGAAAGCGCGCGCGGCAGCGGACGAGTGTTGGGGCCGGGCATTTACGGGCTGTCGAATCATTTGCTCGACACGCCTTGGCCGAAGGTGCAAACCGCCAAGTCGCGCCTGTCGCAGGCGCTGGCCGATTTGAGCACGACCGACGCCTTGCTTGCATTGCTGCGCGATGAAGCGCCGGCGCCGGACGATCAACTGCCGCGCACCGGCGTGAGCATGGCGTGGGAGCGCCTGCTTTCCAGCGCCTTCATACGTGCGCCTGACTACGGCACGCGCTGCTCGACGGTGTTGCGCATTGATGAAAGCCGGCGCGCATGTTTTGATGAGTGGACTTGGGATGCGGCGGGCGAGCCCACCGGCGCAGTGAGCCTTCAGTTCGAACTGGAGTGAATCTTATGTTTAAGCGCGTGCTGCTTTGCTATGACGGTACCGAGGCGGGCCGGCGAGCGCTGCGCCGCGGCGCGGAACTCGCGATATTACTGGGCGCGCATGTATCGGTTCTTTCCATTGTGACCGACGGCGTTGGCAATGCCGCAGTGCTGGCGGGAGCCGCGGGGCAGGCCTGTATCGTGGATGAGCCGGCGCAGTACCGCAAACTGCTGAGCGAGTCCGTTGAATGGCTAAAGGCTCGCGGCGTCAGCGCGGATGGCCACCTCGCGAGCGGCGATTACTTGGATCAAATCATCGCCTATTCGCCATCGACTGAATGTCGATCTCATCGTTCTGGGCCATTATCCCCGCCCGACCGGCGGCTCGTGGTGGTCTGGTTCCAAACGGGCGACGTTGGCAGACAGGGTCAAATGCTGCATTTTCGTCGCGGTCAACGCCGCGGATGAGCCGGCCTCTGTGCCAAAATGACGCATGACTTCTGACGCGCCAGCCGTCCCGCCCAACGTGTCGACTCGCGATCGCGCGTTGGGAATCATTGCGACCGCGACCTTGCTTGCGCTGTTGTACTTTGCGCGCGACGTACTGGTGCCGATCACCCTGGCTTTTATCTTGAGTTTGTTGATCGCGCCGCTGGTGCGGGCGTTGCGCCGCATCGGACTCGGGCAGACCCTCTCGGTGCTGGCCGCGGTGATGGTGCTTGCGCTGTCTGTCGGCGCCATCGCCGCCGTGATCGGCTCGCAGCTGGTGCACATGGCCGGCAAGCCTGCCGCAGTACGAACGGACCCTCGAGGGCAAGCTGGAGACCTTGGACAGGCTCACCGTGAGGCGCGTCAATACGTTCACCGCTCAGGCAGGACGGGTTCTCAACAGGAACGCGGAGCCGGCGCAGCCGCAGATGCTGCAGCCCGCTGTCGCCGACAAGACACCCATCCCGGTCGAATTGCACGAGGCGCCGGCCAACTCCTTGCAGGTTCTGCAAAAGGTGCTGGGATCCGTTTGGGTTCCGATCGAAACGGCCGGCATCGTCCTGGTGGTGCTGGTGTTCGTTCTATTGGAACAAGAAGCGCTGCGCGATCGCTTCATCCGTATTGCCGGCGGCACGGACATTCGGCTGACGACGCTCGTGATCAACGACGCGGGCGAGCGGCTGTCGCGCTTTTTCGTCTCGCAATTCGCGGTGAATTTCGGCGTGGGCGTCCTGATTTGGGTGGGCTTGAGCGTCATTGGCTTGCCGCATCCGATGGTTTGGGCGGCGCTGACCACGCTGCTGCGTTTCGTTCCCTACGTCGGCGTGTGGATTGCGGCGCTGTGCTCCGCGGTGCTTGCCGCCGCCGTCGATGCCGGCTGGAGCATGGCGATTGCGACGCTGGGCCTATTTGTGATTGTGGAGTTGATCGCCGCGCAGCTGGTCGAACCGCAACTTTACGGGCATACCACCGGCCTGTCGCCGCTATCGGTGGTGATTGCGGCGATATTTTGGAGCTGGCTGTGGGGCCCGATCGGTTTGATCGTATCGACGCCGCTGACGCTGTGTCTGTTGGTCGCCGGGCGGCATATCAAGGCCTTGAGTTTGCTCGACATCCTGCTGGGCGACACCCAGGCACTGACCATGCCGCAGCGCTTTTATCAACGCGCGCTCTCGGCCGATTCGGATGAAATCATCGCGAGCGCGCGCGAATTTTTGAAGCGCAACTCATTTGCCAACTATTGCGATCTGGTGTTGTTGCCGGCGCTGCATCTGGCGCGCCTGGACCTGGTGTCGGGCGCCATCAGCAAGGAGCAGCAAACGCGAGTGCGCGCGGCCATGGTGGCGGTGATCGCGGCCATCGGCGGGGATCGCCGCGCGGCGTCGCGCCGCCTACGATCTTCTGTGCTCGATAAGTCGACCGCCGGCCGGTTGCTGCGCCAGCAGCGCGAACAGATCAGTGGGCGCTGGCAAGGGCCTCTAGCAGTGCCGGCGGGATCCGTCATCATTTGCGTAAGTTTAGGCTCGATGGCGGATGATCTGGCCGCCGAGCTGCTGGTGCGCATATTGCGCGACCAGAAAATCGACGCGCGCCATATGTCGGTCGAGGATTTGGAAGCTGCGCCGCCGGAGAATGCGGCGCAGGCCGTATCCATCGTCTATGTGGTCAGCGCCTTCCCAAGCGAAGAGCGCAGCCGCGGCGAGGCGGCCGCGGAAAGCCTGCGCAAGGAGTTTCCCAACGCCTGCATCGTGGCCGTGTACCTTCCCGGCATGCTGCTGCAAGAAGACGAAGTAGGCGCCGGGCCGACCTTGCGCGGCGCGGACAAGTCCGCCGGATCACTGGGCCACGCCGTGCAGATCTGCCTTGATATGCAGCCCAAGCAAGGCATGACGCCGGCGACCAAAACCGTGCTGGTCACGGGCGCAGCGCAAGGCCTCGGCTTGACCGCCGCCACTCTGCTGTCGCAGCGCGAATATCGGGTGATTCTGGTCGACATTCAACCGCGTCGAAGAACAGGTCCTGCGATTGCGAGGCTTGGGTAGAGAGGCGCACGGTGTTTGCGGCGATGTCTCCTCCGAAGCGTTTGTGCTGGAACTGGCGAAGATGATCGATAGCGAGTACGGCGCCATCGACGGACTGGTCAACAATGCCGGCATCAGCCTCATCGTGCCCGCCGAGCAGACTAGCGCCGCGCAATGGCAGCGCGTCATGGCGATCAATTTGTTTGCGCCATTTCTTCTCTGCCGATACTTGGGCGCGCAGATGCTCGCGCGCGGCAGCGGCAGTATCGTCAATGTCGCATCGATCGCGGGCCTCGCGGCGGTCAGTCATCGCAGCGCCTACAATGCATCCAAACATGGGCTCGTAGGGCTGACCCAGACCTTGGCCGCAGAGTGGGGCGGGCGCGGCGTACGCGTCAATGCCGTGTGTCCGGGATGGATCAAGACGGAAATGGACGCGGCCGACCAGGGCGCAGGCGCCTACAGTGACCACGGATATCGTCGATCGCGTACCGCTGGCTCGGTTCGCACGCCCTCAGGATGTCGCCGAAGCGATCGACTTTCTGCTCGATGCGAATCGCAGCGGCTTCATCAATGGCGTCAGCCTGCCGGTGGACGGCGGCTGGTTGGCCGATGCGAGCTGGAACAGCTTGCGACTGGGTACCCGCATCTAATGTGGCTGCAATCCACTTCTGTAAGCGAACGGCGCGCGCTGCTGGCCACCTATGCCGGCTACGGGTTGGATGGCTTTGATTTCATGATCTACAGCTTCATCATTCCGACTTTGCTCACGCTCTGGAGCCTGAGCAAGGCGGAAGCCGGCTACATCGCGAGCGCCGCACTCATCACTTCGGCGATTGGCGGATGGGCTGCCGGAGTGCTCGCTGACCGATTCGGGCGCGCGCGTATTTTGCAGCTGACTGTTCTGTGGTTTGCGGTATTTACCTTTTTGAGCGGCTTTACCCATAACTTTGGCGAGCTCTTCGTGACCCGCGCCATGCAGGGATTGGGTTTCGGCGGCGAGTGGTCCGTCGGCTCGGTGCTGGTCGCGGAGATCATCGATGCACGCCATCGCGGCAAGGCAACCGGGCTGGTGCAAAGCAGTTGGTCGGTAGGATGGGCCGCCGCCGCCTTGGCGTTCTGGGCGGTGAGCGCCATCGCTCCCGCCCGCCATGGCGTGGAAGATTCTGTTTTGGCTCGGCATCCTGCCGGCACTGCTGGTCATTTATATCCGCCGCAAGGTGCCGGAGCCGGCGATATTCTGTGCAGATGCGCGCGCAGCGCGCGGCTCGCGCCGAGAAGCCGGCGCGCCGCTTCGCGTTTTCCTGGATATTTTCCGCCCGCCGCTGTTGCGCACGACGATCCTCGCCACGCTGTTGTCGACCGGAATGATGGCGGCCTATTATTCCATCACGACGTGGCTGCCGACCTTCTTGGCGAACGAACGTCATCTCTCGGTGGGCGCCAGCACCGGCTATTTATTGATGCTGATCAGCGGTTCGCTGGCGGGATATTTGGTGAGTGCGTGGCTGACGGACACGATCGGCCGGCGACGCGGCTTCATTCTTTTCGCCGCTTGCGCAATGGTGCTGATCTTGTTGTACACGCGCATGCCGGTTGCCGGCGGAATGTTTCTGATCGGCTTTCCACTGGGTTTCTTCATTCTGGGAATATTCTCAGGTATGGGAGCCTGCTTGGCGGAGCTCTACCCGAGTGCGGTGCGCGGCTCGGGGCAGGGATTTACCTATAGCGTCGGCCGCGCTTTCGGGGGATTTTGTCCTTCGTTGATCGGGCTGCTGAGCACGCGCTTCTCGCTCGGCGATGCCATCGCCGGATTTGCGGTCGCGGCCTATGCCCTGGTCATCGTTTCGGCATTGGCGATTCCGGAGACTCGCGGCCGCGTGCTCATGGAAAGCGCCGTCGAACCATGAGTCGCTGGGAATTCTGGATCGATCGGGGCGGCACGTTCACGGACGTCATCGGGCGCGCGCCGGACCAGGCGCTGCATACCCTCAAGTTGCTCTCGGAGAATTCCGCCCACTACGACGATGCCGCTGTCGAAGGCATCCGTCGGACTGCTGAAGCTGTCGCCGGATCAATTGATCACGCCGCAGCAAGTCGCCTGCGTAAAGATGGGCACGACGGTTGCCACCAACGCATTATTGGAGCGCAAGGGTGAGCGGACCTTGTTGGTGATCACGCGGGGCTTTCGCGATGCGCTGCGGATCGCGACGCAGGCCAGGCCGCGCTTGTTCGACCGCCACATCGTGCTCCCGGAAATGCTGTACGAGCGGGTCATCGAAGCGGTCGAGCGCGTCGGCGCGCATGGTGAAACGATCCAGGGTCTGGACGAGGCGGCGCTGGCAGCGCAATTGCAAAGCGCATTCGCAGACGGTTTTCGCTCCTGCGCCATCGTCTTTCTGCACGGCTACCGCTACGTGCACCACGAGGTCGCCGCGGCGGGCATTGCCCGCGACGTCGGATTCACGCAGGTGTCGGTGTCGCACCGCGTGAGTCCCCTCATGAAACTGGTGTCGCGCGGCGATACGACCGTGGTGGATGCGTACCTGTCGCCGATTTTGCGCCGTTATTGCGACAAGCTCGCGGATCTCATGCCCGGTGTGCCGCTCTTTTTCATGCAGAGCTCCGGTGGATTGACGCAGTCCCAGCGGTTTCACGGCAAGGACGCCATTCTGTCGGGTCCGGCCGGCGGCATCGTCGGCATGGTGCGCACGGCGCAAGCGCGCGGACACGGCAAGCTGATCGGCTTCGACATGGGGGGGACATCCACCGATGTGAGCCATTTTGCCGGCGAGTTCGAACGCGCATTCGATACCGAGGTGGGCGGCGTGCGGGTGCGTGCGCCGATGATGAGCATTCACAGTATTGCCGCCGGAGGCGGGTCCATTGTGCGATTCGACGGCGCGCGCTTGCGGGTCGGCCCCGAATCGGCCGGCGCCAACCCCGGTCCTGCCAGTTATCGGCGCGGCGGGCCCCTTACCGTCACCGATGCCAACGTCCTGCTGGGGCGCATTCAACCGCGCTTCTTTCCGCGAGTGTTCGGGCCCGCGGCAAATGAATCTTTGGATGAAAGAATCGTCGCGAGAGAGTTTGGCGACCTGGCGCAACGCGTCGCGAGCGCCACCGGGCGAGACGTGGCACCGGAAGAAATCGCCGCCGGCGCGCTACGGATTGCCGTCGGTGCCATGGCCAATGCCGTGAAGCGAATTTCCGTGATGCGTGGTCATGATGTTACGGCCTACACCTTGCAATGCTTCGGTGGCGCAGGGGGGCAACATGCGGCTCTCGTCGCGGATCTATTGGGCATGTCGCGCGTCTTCATCCACCCCTTTGCAGGCGTGCTCTCCGCCTATGGAATGGGGCTCGCCGATCAGATCGCGATGCGCGAAGCGGCGCTCGAGCGCGAATTGGATCTTGCGGGTTTAATCGCGGCAGCGGCGCTTGCCGCGCGCTTGTTGGACGAGGCCGCTGCGGAACTCAAGGCCCAGGGGTTGGCAGGCGATGCACTCAACCGCATCGCGCGGCTTCATATCCGTTATCAGGGAACCGATACCGCGCTGCCCTGTGCGCTGCCTTCCATGCCGCAAGAAGCGAGCGTTGCGCAGGTACGCGATGACTTCGAGCGCAGCTATCGACTCCGGTTTGAATTCGTGATGCCGGGCCAACCGATGGTGATCGAAGCGGTGTCCGTGGAATGTGTCGCGCCGGGGGCGGATGCGCGCCGCCTCGAAGGATCACGATGCGGGCGCGCCCTACGAACCCGCCGCGAGCGCAGAGATTTCCATGTACTGTCTGGCAGACGCACTTCCCGCCGGCTGGCGCCAAGCGCGTCTCTACCAAGCGCATGATTTGCGCGCCGGGAGCGCGGATCGCAGGGCCCGCCATCCTCGCCGACAGCAACGCAACCACGGTGGTGGAGCCCGGCTGGGAAGCCCAAGGGGTTGCCGGCGGCTGCATTGAACTGCGCCGCGTCGAGCGCCGCCGCAACGAGCATGCGCTCGGCACGCATGCTGATCCCATCGTGCTCGAGCTGTTCAATAACATCTTCATGAACATCGCCGAACAAATGGGTCTGCGGCTGCAGAACACCGCCTATTCGGTCAATATTAAGGAGCGACTGGATTTCAGCTGCGCGCTGTTCGATGCCGCAGGATCGCTGATCGCCAACGCGCCGCACATGCCGGTGCACTTGGGTTCCATGAGCGAATCGATTCGCACTGTCATCGACCGCAATCCGCAGATGCGCAGCGGCGATGTCTACGTACTGAACGATCCCTATCACGGCGGCACGCATCTGCCCGACATCACGGTCGTGACGCCGGTTTATCTGGCTGCCGCCGATCCTGGTCCGGCTTTCTTCGTGGCCTCGCGCGGTCATCATGCCGATATCGGCGGCGTCACGCCTGGATCGATGCCGCCGTTCTCCGCGAACATCGACGAGGAGGGCGTGCTGATCGACAACTTCAAGCTGGTCGCGGACGGGTCCTTGCGCGAGGCCGCGATGCACGACTTGCTCAGCAGCGGCACGTACCCCTCACGCAACCCTGCGCAAAATCTCGCCGATATGCGCGCGCAGATCGCCGCCAATGCCAAGGGCAGCGCTGAGCTCAAGGCCTTGGTCGCGCAATATGGTGCGGGCACCGTGCGCGCCTACATGCAGCACGTGCAGGACAATGCGGAAGAATCCGTGCGCCGCGTCATCACATCGCTCAAGGACGGCGAGTTCACCTTGCCGCTCGACAATGGCTCGCACATCGTGGTCGCGGTGCGGGTTGATGCCGCCGGGCGAAGCGCGTGCATCGATTTCACCGGCACGAGCGCCCAGCTGCACGATAACTTCAACGCGCCACGCGCGGTCACAACCGCCGCGGTGCTGTATGTATTCCGCACCCTGGTCGATGATGACATTCCGCTGAATGCGGGCTGCCTGAAGCCGCTGCGGATCCTCCTGCCGGACGCATGCATGCTGAATCCGCGGCCGCCGGCGGCGGTCGTGGCCGGCAATGTCGAGACCTCCATGTGCGTCACCAACGCGCTGTATGGGGCGCTCGGCGTCATGGCCTGCCGGCGGTTGCACCATGAGCAATTTCACCTTCGGCAACGGCCAGTATCAGTACTACGAAACCATCGCCGGCGGTTCGGGCGCGGGACCGGAATTTAACGGCACGAGCGTGGTCCAAACACATATGACCAATTCCCGGCTGACCGATCCGGAGGTGTTGGAATTTCGATTCCCCGTGCGGCTGGATTCATTCGAGATTCGCGCCAGTTCAGGCGGCCGCGGACGCTGGCGGGGCGGCGATGGCGGCATTCGGCGCATTCGCTTCCTCGAGCCCATGACGGCGTCTATCTTGAGCAACGGCCGTATAGTGGCAGCGTTCGGCATGGCAGGCGGCGAGTCCGGCGCCGTGGGCGCGAACTATGTTGAACGCGCCGACGGCCGCCGCGAGACACTGGGGCATATCGGTCAGGTTGAGGTGAGCGTCGATGACGTCATGGTGGTGTGCACGCCGGGCGGCGGCGGATACGGTAAATAAAATAGATTATATTAATCGTGTAACTATTTGTTAATAAAAGTATTATATGAAGATTGAAATTGTCGAAGTCGGTCCGCGCGACGGACTGCAAAACGAATCGGTGCTGTTCAGCACCGCGCAGAAACTGGAGTTGATCAGCGCGCGCGATCGACGCCGGCGTTCGCCGCATCGAGGCGGCCAGTTTCGTCAATCCCAAGTTGGTGCCGCAGATGGCGGACGCCGAAGCGGTATCCGCGGGACTGATCCGCCGCGACGATGTGATCTACATTGGATTGGTGTTGAACAAGCGCGGCGCGCTGCGCGCGCTCGAGGCGGGACTCGATGAGCTGGGCGCCGTGTGCGCGGCCTCCGATGGATTCGCGCAGCGCAATCAAGGTGTAACGTCCGCTGAATCATTGGCCATGTGCTGCGAGGTCGTGCGCCTGGCGCGCGAAGCCGGGCGGCGCGCCCAGATCACCATCTCCACCGCGTTCGGCTGTCCATTCGACGGTGAAGTTGATCCGCAGCGCGTCATCGACATGGCCAAGATTGCGGCAGCGGCGGGGCCCATCGAGGTGGCGATTGCGGACACCATTGGCGTTGCGGCCCCGCGTGACGTTGAGGACCTGGTGACGAAAGTCCGCGCGGCCATTGCACCGCTGCCGGTGCGCGTGCATTTCCACAACACGCGAAACACCGGCTTGGCCAATGTCTGGGCCGCGGTCACGGCGGGTGCCAAAACCGTGGATGCTTCCTTGGGCGGCTTGGGCGGTTGTCCGTTTGCGCCACGCGCCACCGGCAACGTGCCCACGGAAGACGTGGTTTACATGCTGGAGCGATCGGGCTATCGCACGGGGCTCAATCTCGATCGAGTGATCGAGGCAGCGGGCTGGCTGTCCGGCAACATGGGACGAGAGTTGCCCGGCATGGTGAGCAGGGCCGGAAACTTCCCCGGCGTGCTGGCGCGCTAAAGTCTACGGTGCGGCCAAACAGCGCTTAAATCGATCATCGACCCGATGCGCGTACCAGTCCGTCGTCAAGGTGCGCTTGATCTTCGGTCCGCCCAGCTTGATCCGCGGCACCATGGCGCGAGGTTGCTTGATGCCGGAACGCTGCTCAGCCAGGGCGAACACGCGTTGATATACCGTTGTCGCTTCGAAACCCTTGGTTTTCCCGTCGAGCAGCGCGCTATGAATTGCGCCGGTACTCATTTTTAGGCGCGCGCCCAAAGTACGCAGCGCCAGTTCCGTGGCGCCCGGATTGTTGACATCGCCGTCATGCGGCAGCAGCGCGCCGTCGGCGATCAACGGGACTCCTGAAGCAAGGCTCAGCGCATTTTGAAACGCGGCGTTGCGGCTTGCATATTGTCCGGCGTTGAAATCCGCGAAGCGGTACAGGAATTGGTCATAGGGTGCGCGATAGTCCAGAAGATGCGCGACGCCGAAATACACGCTGCCGCGGCGCGTAAACAACTCATCGGCAATACTCGATTGGACCGGATACGGATACGGAGCCGCGGAGGAGAACTGCTCGGCAAAGGCCACGTTGACCTGCATCGGACCTCGGGTGCGTATGGGGTTGCGATCCGCGAATAGTGTCTGACCCAGGGGCACCGATGCGATGAAGTCTTCGTACGCGTCGCTCAAGTCTTTTTCGGTTCGAGCGGCGTCGATTCGTTCGCCGTATGTCCGGCCGTCAGATGACTTGAGCTGCAGCACACCGTTGACGAGAACCAGCGGCACATGCGCGCGGCTGGCACGGCTGTCGATTTCCTTGCGGGCAATCGCGCCAAGGCCGGGTACGACAGGATCGACGCGAAATCCCGACTCCTGTTCGATCACGGCAACGACCGCACAAATGTTCTCATGGGTCGGCGTGACGGTCAGTACGGTGAAGGCGCTGTAAATGTCGGCGGTCCATCCAGCCTTGTCGGACGCGCTGCGAGGCAACGATCGGGCGATCAGCGCTTTGGCGTCGGCGGTGTTTACAACCGGCGTGCTTTCAGGCTTCTCGCCGGCGCATCCAGCGAGCAACAGCAGGATGGCCGGCACCCAATTGAGAAATTTGTTTTGATGCATTGCGAGCGTCAAGGTATATCAGGCCAGGTCATGGCAGTCATGTGCGCCGCAGAGTAATCTTCGTACCCGTCATTCATAACTCCAAAATTGAAGCGCGAATTCAAGGAGATAAACCATGGCCATCAACGAGTCAAAGCTCAACGAATTCCTCGGCAAGGCGGTCAGCGATTTGGGCGCCGCGCTCAGCGCCACGCTGGTGCTGGTCGGCGATCGCTTAGGACTTTACAAGGAACTTGCGAAGGGCGCAGTCACTTCCGCCGAACTTGCGCAACGCACCGGAACCAACGAACGCTACGTTCGCGAGTGGTTGGGCAATCAAGGTGCAAGCGGCTACGTTCAATATGATGCGGCAAACGGCAAATGGTCGATGACCCCTGAGCAGGCACTGTGCCTGGCCGATCCGAATGGGCCGGTCGATGTGCCCGGCGCCTACAACATTGTCGAAGCGACATTCCATGCGCTCGGGCGGACCATCGAGAACTTCAAAAGCGGCAAAGGCATGGAGTGGGGCGAGCATCATCCCTGCCTGTTCCACGGTACGGAGCGGTTTTTCCGCGCGGGTTACAACGCGAACTTGGTCACTTCCTGGTTGCCCGCACTCGAGGGTGTCGTCGACAAGCTCAAGCGGGGCGCGCGCGTTGCCGATGTCGGATGCGGCCATGGCGCCAGTACCGTGCTGATGGCCAAGACGTATCCCAAGTCAACCTTTGTCGGATACGATTATCACGGCGAATCCATCCGCGTCGCCCGTGAACGGGCGGCCGCAGCGGGAGTTGCGAATGCGCAATTCGAGGTGAGCGATGCGGTCAGCTACTCCGGCAAAGACTTCGATGTGATTGCTTTTTTTGATTGCTTGCACGATATGGGCGATCCGGTGGGCGTCGCGCGGCACGCGCGCCAGGCCCTCAAACCCGACGGCACGGCAATGATCGTCGAGCCTTTCGCCAACGACAAGCTTCAGGACAATCTCAACCCGGTGGGACGCGTCATGTACGGCGCATCGTCGCAAATATGCGTGCCGGTCTCTCTGGCGCGCAAAGGCCCTGCGCTCGGAGCCCAAGCGGGCGAAGCACGCTTGCGGGAAGTCGTGGTCGGCGGCGGCGGTTTTGCAAAATTTCGGCGCGCGACGGAGACGCCATTCAATCTGGTACTGGAGGCGCGGCCTTAAGGCGCCGGCGGAAAATGCTACGGGCTGGCGCGCCGTTGTTGCCGGAGCAGCAGGGCGATACCGGTGCACCAGCCGAACCAAGCCGCGAACAGTGATCTTTGCATGAGACCATAGACGGGCTTCACTTCTGTCCACAGCGCGCTGTGGCGGTACGGCCAAGAGCGCAGCGGCCAGCGGCCCAAACAGCAATCGATTATCGGGTTTCATCGGCGAGGGGCGCAGTCAAGGATGAGCCTATTAGCGGGGCTGCATTCTAACCGCGCCGTCGAGACGGATCGTTTCGCCGTTCAGCATGACGTTCTCGAGTATTTGCATCACCAAGGCTGCGAATTCATCCGGCTGGCCGAGACGCGGCGGAAACGGTGTCTGCTTGCCGAGGGAATCCTGGGCCTCTTGCGGCAGGCCCTTCATCATCGGTGTCGCAAACAGGCCGGGCGCCACTGTCATGACGCGAATACCGCTCGACGCCAACTCGCGCGCCATCGGCAGCGTCATGCCGACGATCCCGCCCTTGGAAGCAGAATAGGCGATTTGGCCAATTTGTCCGTCGAATGCGGCCACCGATGCCGTCATCACGATGACGCCACGCTCGCCGTCCGCGTTGGGCGTATTGGATTGCATGGCAACCGCGGCCGCTTTGGCGACCAAGACCGTACCGAGTAAATTGATTTCGATCATACGGCGAAAGGAACTTCCCGCCATCGGACCCTGTCTGCCGACGAGGCGCCCCGGCGTGGCAATTCCAGCGCAATTGATCGCCGCATTGACGCTGCCCATTTTGGCGGCTGCTTGTTTCACGGCGTCATCGACCGCGGCTTCATCGCTCACGTCGACTGCAAAGAACGTCGCGCGATCGCCCAGCGCCGCCGCGGCTGCGCTGCCTTGCGCAACGCTGAGATCGAAAATTGCTGCTTTGCCGCCGGCGTGCACGATTCGAGTCGCTACGCCAAGTCCCAGCCCCGAGGCACCACCCGTGACAATGGCATTCACATCCTTCAACTGCATGCGAAAACTCCTGATATGTAGCCGGCGGATGGGTCGCAGCCGCCTTGAAAGATCATAGAACATTGCGTTGAACGATGCGCCGGTGAGAGCATAATGTTGCGATGAGTACAGTGAGAGTTGCCGGCGATGTTGCGCCTCTGGTTTTGGAACGACGCCAAGGGAGGGTCGCGTACCTTACGCTGAATCGTCCGGCGCAGTACAACGCACTGTCCGAGGAAATGTTGGCCGCGCTCGAGAGGACGCTGAATGCGCTCAGCACAGATGCGTCCGTGCGCGTGGTGGTGTTGGGCGGTGCCGGCAAAGCGTTTTGCGCGGGCCACGATCTCAAGCAGATGAAGGCCCATCCGGACTTGGCGTATTACCGACGGCTGTTCGGCGATTGCAGCCGCTTGATGATGCGGATCCAGTCCTTGCCGCAGCCTGTCATTGCGCGGGTCCACGGGACCGCGACGGCGGCAGGCTGTCAGCTGGTGGCTACGTGCGACCTCGCGGTCGCCGCGGATGAGGCACGTTTTGCGGTTTCGGGCATCAACGTAGGCTTGTTCTGTGCCACGCCCTCGGTTGCGCTGTCGCGCAACGTGGGGCGCAAAGCAGCGTTTGAAATGCTGGTCACCGGGGAGTTCATCGATGCCGCGACGGCTCTCGAACGCGGACTGGTCAATCGATGCGTGCCCACCGAACGTCTCGATGAGGAGATCGGGCGATTGGCCGACGCGATTGCCGCCAAGCCACCTTCCGTCATTGCGGCCGGTAAAGCCTTGTTCTATCGGCAGTTGCAAGCCGACCTTGCAACCGCCTACCGGCTTGCCGGGGAGGCCATGGCGTGCAATATGGTCGATGAGATCGCGCAGGAAGGCGTGGCGGCGTTCATCGAGAAGCGTTCCCCGCGTTGGGACGCCGATTAAAGCCTCTTGATGTTGCAAATTCGCTCACCGGCGGCGAGGGATTTGGGCATGTTTTTAAAGGCCCAAGTTCTCTAAAATGGAGTGATCCTATGAGCGCCGTATCCATCGCCGCCAAGCCCGTGCCGTATCAGCCGACCAACAAGGTTCGCTTCGTGACGGCAACCTCGCTGTTCGACGGCCATGATGCCTCCGTCAACATCATGCGCCGCGTAATGCAGGCCTCGGGGGCCGAGGTCATTCATCTGGGCCACAACCGCTCGGTGCAAGAGATCGTCAACGCGGCCCTGCAGGAGGACGTGCAGGCCGTGGCGATCACCTCCTATCAGGGAGGGCACGTCGAGTTCTTCAAATACATGCTGGATTTGCTGCGCGAGAAGGGCGGAGACAACATCAAGGTGTTCGGCGGCGGCGGCGGCGTGATCGTGCCGGCCGAGATCCGCGAACTGATGGCCTACGGCGTCACCCGCCTGTATTCCCCTGAGGACGGCGCCAAGCTTGGCCTGCAGGGCATGATCGACGACGTCATCCGCACCAGCGACTACGATTTGAGCGCCCTGGCCCCTGCAGCAGAGGACGCCTTGGAGGCGCTGCGTTCCGGCAACCGCCGGCAGCTGGCACGCGTCATCACCGCGGTTGAAAATCGAACCTATCCCATGCGAGTGCGCCAGGCACTGCTGCAGGCGGCGGCCGCCATTAAAACTCCGGTGCTCGGCATCACCGGGACCGGCGGCGCGGGCAAGTCCTCGCTCACCGACGAGCTCATCCTGCGCCTGCGTCTCGATCAGAACGATCGCCTGCGCGTTGCCATCATTTCGATTGATCCGTCGCGCAAGCGCACCGGCGGGGCGCTGCTGGGCGATCGGATTCGCATGAATGCCATCGACACCGATCAAATTTTCATGCGCTCGCTCGCGACACGCGATACGGGCACGGAACTCTCCGCGGCCTTGCCGGAAGTGCTGGCCGTCTGCAAGGTCAGCGGCTTCGATCTGATCGTGGTGGAAACCTCCGGCATCGGGCAGGGCGAGTCCGCCATCGTTCCGTTGGTCGACACGTCGGTCTATGTCATGACCCCGGAATTCGGCGCCGCATCGCAGTTGGAGAAAATCGACATGCTCGATTTCGCCGACTTTGTCGCCATCAACAAGTTCGATCGCAAGGGATCCGAAGATGCACTGCGCGACGTGCGCAAACAATATCAGCGCAACCGCCAATTGTTCACGCAACCCAGCGAGTCGATGCCGATTTACGGCACCATGGCCTCGAGGTTCAATGACGACGGCGTGACCGCGCTTTATCAGGCCATCATGCCGCGGCTGCAGGAGAAGGGCCTCAAGCTCCAGGCCGGCAAGTTGCCGCCGGTAGCGGTGAAGGCTTCCTCACGCGGGCGCGCCATTGTGCCGCCGCAGCGGGTGCGCTACCTGGCGGAAATCTCCGCCAGCTTGCGCGAATATCACCAGTCCCTGGCGCAGCAGTCGCGCATCGCGCGCGAGCGCCAGTCGCTCAAAGTTGCGAAGACTCTATTTGCGGCGTCCGGCCGCGCGGCGCCGGGTTCGATGAGTTGATTGCGGCGAAGGACGCCGAGCTCAATCCGGTTTCGGCCAAGTTGTTGGAGCAATGGCCGAAGACATTGGAGCTGTACTCACAACCTGAGTATGTCGTGAAAATTCGCGACAAGGAGATCCGCACCAAGCTCACCTCGGAATCCCTCTCAGGTACCAAGATTCGCAAGGTATCCCTGCCGCGCTACGAAGACGACGGCGAGATCTTGCGCTTTCTCCTGAAGGAAAATGTTCCAGGCTCCTTCCCCTATACGGCCGGCGTGTTCGCCTTCAAGCGCGAGGGCGAGGACCCGACCCGCATGTTTGCCGGCGAGGGCGATGCTTTTCGCACCAATCAGCGCTTCAAACGCGTCTCCGAAGGGATGCCGGCACATCGGTTGTCGACCGCGTTCGATTCGGTGACCCTGTACGGCTGGGATCCCGATCTGCGCCCCGATATTTACGGCAAGGTCGGCAATTCCGGCGTGTCCATCGCGACTCTCGACGACATGAAGGTGCTCTACTCGGGGTTTGACCTGTGCGCGCCGACGACTTCCGTATCGATGACCATCAACGGGCCGGCACCGATGATACTGGCCATGTTCATGAACACGGCCATCGACCAGCAGTTGGAGAAGTTCCAGCGCGAGAATGGCCGCGAGCCGACTGCCGATGAACAGCAGAAGATCAAGGCGTGGACCTTGTCGACGGTGCGCGGCACGGTACAGGCCGATATTCTGAAGGAAGACCAGGGACAGAATACCTGCATTTTCTCGACCGAATTTGCCCTCAAGATGATGGGCGACATGCAGGAATATTTCGTGCACCACCACGTGCAGAATTTCTATTCCGTGTCGATTTCCGGATATCACATCGCCGAAGCCGGTGCGAATCCGATTTCGCAGCTGGCGTTCACGCTCGCGAACGGCTTCACCTTCGTCGAATCCTATTTGGCGCGCGGCATGCACATCGATGACTTCGCGCCGAATTTGTCATTTTTCTTCTCCAACGGCATGGATCCGGAATACTCCGTGATTGGCCGCGTCGCGCGCCGCATTTGGGCGGTGGCGATGAAGAACAGGTATGGCGCGAACGAACGTAGTCAGAAGCTCAAGTATCACGTACAGACTTCCGGGCGGTCATTGCACGCACAGGAAATGGCATTCAATGACATACGCACCACGCTGCAAGCGCTGTGCGCGATTTATGATAACTGCAACAGCCTGCATACCAATGCCTATGACGAGGCGGTCACGACGCCGACGGAGGAGAGCGTACGCCGCGCCATGGCCATTCAGCTGATCATCAATCGCGAATGGGGACTGGCCAAGAATGAGAACCCTAACCAGGGCAGCTTCATCATTGATGAACTGACCGACTTGGTCGAAGAAGCCGTGCTCAAGGAATTCGACGCCATTTCCGAGCGCGGCGGCGTGCTCGGCGCGATGGAAACGGGGTATCAGCGCGGGAAAATTCAGGAGGAGTCGCTGTTCTACGAGCGGCAGAAGCACGATGGCTCCTATCCCATCATCGGCGTCAACACCTTCCGCGCTCCGCACAGTGAGGCGGCACCCGCGACGATCGAGCTGGCGCGTTCGACCGATGCGGAGAAGCAGTCGCAACTCAAGCGCCTCAAGGAGTTTCATGAGCGCAATGCCGTCCAGGCGCAATTGCTGCTCGAGCGCCTGCGCCGTGTGGTGATCGACAACGGCAATACCTTCGAGGTGCTGATGGAAGCCGTGCGCCACTGCTCCTTGGGCGAGATCACGCATACTCTGTACGACGTCGGCGGCCGCTACCGCCGCAACATGTAGGATCGTATGCCCGAATATCAGGCGCCGATTGCCGACATGCAGTTTGTGCTGCGCGAGTTGGTAGACATGAAACTGCTCGCGCAGCTGCCCGGCTTCTCTGAAATGACACCGGATGTGGCCGATGCCGTGTTGGATGAGGCCGCGAAATTCGCCTCTGCGGTGCTTTCGCCGCTGAATCGCAGCGGCGATCTGGAAGGCGTGCGGTGGCAGGATGGTCAGGTGCTGACCGCCGGCGGCTGGAAGCAGGCCTACACGCGCTTTGCCGCAGACGGCTGGAACGCACTGTCTTGTCCTGCGGAATTCGGCGGCCAAAACTTGCCGCGCGCGCTGTCGGCGTTGATCGAGGAGATGTGGAACGGCGCCAATGTCGCGTTCGCGCTCTGTCCGATGCTGACGCGCGGCGCGATCGATGCGCTGGAGTTGCGCGGTACCGAGGCGCAACGCGATTTGTATCTGCCGAAAATGGTGAGCGGCGAGTGGACCGGAACGATGAACCTGACGGAACCGCAGGCAGGCTCCGATCTGTCGGCGGTGCGCACCCGGGCGGTACCCACCGGCGATGGCCGCTATTTGCTCACCGGTCAGAAGATTTTTATCACCTACGGTGAACACGATCTCACCGGCAATATCGTGCACATGGTTTTGGCGCGCGTTGCGGGAGCGCCGGACGGCGTCAAAGGCACGTCGCTGTTTCTGGTGCCAAAGTTTCTGGTGAATGCGGACGGCTCGCTCGGAGCACGCAACGATGTGCATTGTTTGTCGGTCGAACACAAGCTCGGCATCCACGCGAGTCCCACCTGCGTGCTGGCGTTCGGTCAGAACGGCGGCGCGGTCGCGGAGCTCATCGGCGAAGAAAATCGCGGACTGGAATACATGTTCATCATGATGAACGCCGCGCGGTACTCGGTCGGAATCGAGGGTGTGGGTTTGTCGGAGCGCGCGTATCAAACTGCGCTGGCCTATGCGCGCGAGCGAATCCAGGGCACCGAAGCGGGAATCCGCGGCGGTCCGCGCGTGGCGATCGTGCGCCACCCGGACGTACGGCGCATGCTGCTGCTCATGAAATCCCAGACCGAGGCCATGCGTGCGCTCGCCGGCGTGGTCGCGGTTTCTCTGGACGTTGCCCGTCTGCATCCCGATGCCAAGGAGCGCGAGCACCATCAAGCCCGCGCCGATCTCATGATTCCGGTGATCAAGGGTTGGTGTACCGAAAATTCCGTGGAAATCGCCTCCTTGGGCATACAAGTGCATGGCGGCGTCGGCTTCGTCGAGGAGACCGGTGCCGCACAGTTTCTGCGCGATGCGCGCATCACGCCGATTTATGAGGGCACGACGGCGATTCAGGCCAACGATTTGATCGGCCGCAAGCTGGCGCGCGATGGCGGCGCAGCGGCGCAAACACTGGTCGCAGAGATGCGCGCGCTGGCGAGCACATTGAGCGCCGAGCCGAAATTGTCGTCGCTCGCGCCGGCTTTTTCCGCAGCCGTGGATGCCTTGGAGCGAGCGATCGCGTATGTCGTGGAGAACTACGGCAGCGACATCCGCGCGGTCTCCGTGGGCGCGGTGCCGATGCTGAAACTGTTCGGGATCGTGGCCGGCGGCTGGCAGCTGCTGCGTTCGGCGTCGATCGCGCAACGGCGTTTGACCGAAGCGAGCGGCGGCGATACGGCTTTCTACGAGGCCAAGATTTTGACCGCGCGCTTCTATGCCGACTACGTGCTGTCCCAGTCCGCGGGACTGGCTCACAGCATTGTGTACGGCGCGGCCGGTGCGCTCGCCGAGGTCCGCGCTTTAAACCCAATGGACGGGCGTTATCCGCGGCGTATCGTCTGTTTGACCGAAGAGCCCACCGAGGTTCTGTACGCCCTTGGGTTGGAAGAGCGCATCGTCGGCATCTCGGGATTTACCGTGCGTCCGGCGCGCGCGCGCCGCGAGAAACCGCGCGTCTCCGCCTTCATCAACGCCAAGCTCGACCGCATTCTCGCCTTGCAGCCGGATTTCGTCAGTCGGCTTCTCCGATATCCAAGCGGATATCGCGCAGTCGCTGATCAAGAGCGGCATCGAAGTCTGGATCAGCAATCATCGCTCGGTCGACGGCATCCTCGGCTATGTGCGGCGCCTGGGCGCGTTAGTGGGCGCCGCCGAGCGCGCGGAAGATTACGCGCTAAAGCTCGAAGCCCATATCGAGCGCGTGCGGCAGGCGGCGGCGCTGTTGCCGCGTCGGCCACGCGTGTATTTCGAGGAATGGGACGAGCCGCTCATTACCGGAATTCGCTGGGTAAGCGAACTGATCGGTGTCGCCGGCGGCGATGATGTCTTTCCGGAGCGCGCGCTGTGCGCGCTCGGCAAGGACCGCATCCTGGGCGATGCCAGCGAAGTCATCCGCCGCGCCCCGGACATCATCCTGGGCTCCTGGTGCGGCAAGCGCTTTCGGCCCAATCTCGTGGCGGCCCGCGCCGGTTGGGATGCGGTGCCGGCGGTGCGCGATGGGGAGTTGCACGAGATCAAGTCCCCGATCATTCTGCAGCCGGGACCAGCGGCATTGACCGATGGTTTGGATGCCATCCACCGAGTGGTGAGTCAATGGTCGACGCAGCACTGAAAGCCGCCGCGGTACCTTCCCCCTGCATCAACATTTGCCGGCTCAATGCGCAAGGGTTGTGCATCGGATGCCGGCGCACGCTCGAGCGAAATTGCGGAGTGGTCGGCTGCCAGCTGATGCGCGGCGTCTCGAGATATTGAGCGCGCTCAAGACGCGGCCACGCTGGCGCTCTTAAGACAAGCTCGGCGCCGTGGGATTCCAGCGCCGCAAGAGGATGCTCTGCGGCGCGCCAGCGTTCCTTAAAGAAAGCCTCGATCGCCGCCTCGCTGACCTCTTCGATGCGGCTGGGCCGCCAGCGGGGACGGTTGTCCTTGTCGATGAGCACGGCGCGTACCCCTTCGAGAAAGTCGCCTTGCTCGAAGCTGTGCGCAGCCATGCCGAGCTCCATGCGAAAGCAGTCGGCGAGGCTCATGCTCGCGCCGCGCTGCAATTGCCGCAATGTTACGCTCAAGAGGGTGGGCGAACGGCTGCGCATGAGTTCAGCGGTTTCGTCGGCCCACGGCGCGTATGCGGCGCGTGTCTCCGACTTCAAGCGAGCCCAAGATGGCGGGGATTGAGGCTTTCGAAAAATGCAAATCGATGCCGGCGCGCAACGCGGGCAGCGTGGCCAAAGACGTCAGGCGTTGCTGCGCGCGCATGTAAGAATTGCCGCAAGTCGGCAAACCGATCGCTGCTCCAGCGCAGCGCAGGCAGATCGTGGACGAGCGCGGCGATGGCCGCGCGGCGGCAGGTACAGGTCCGCGAGTTGACTGTAGAGCGCATCGGCTGCGCCGATCTGCACGCCGGTCAAGGCGAGATAGCGCCCCAGCTGGCCCGCAGGCGGGATAAAAAATAGCTGGCGCCGACGTCGGGAAAAAACCCGATCGCAACTTCCGGCATGGCCATGCGCGTTCGCTCGCCGACGATGCGCAAACGCGAGCCTTGCGAAATTCCCATTCCGCCGCCCAAGGTAATGCCGTCGAGCAGCGCGGCATACGGCTTAGGGTACGAATACAGCAGGTAATCGAGCGGATATTCCGCGGCGAAGAACTCGCTCGTGCAACGAATCTCCGCTTTTGAAGCTTTTGTACAGGGCACGAATATCTCCGCCGGCGCAGAACGCTTTCTCGCCGGCGCCTCTAATCAGGACCGCGATAGACATCAGGATCTGCCGAAAAATCGGCGAACAAGACGCGCAGCCGCAAGATCATCTGCGAGCGAAAGCGCGTTGAGGGCAGCGGGGCGATTCAGCGTGACCAGCGCTACGTGATTGCAAATTTCGCTCAAGATTCCACTAGCGCTCATCTACAGCGCCGCTAAACGCGAGCGTCACTTCAGACTGATGGTGGTATTTACGCCGCCGGACGGGGCATTATCGTCAAACCATCGCGAGGTGACCGTCTTGGTCTGGGTGTAAAACTGCACGACCTGTTTGCCATAGGGACCCAAATCGCCGAGCTTGGAACCGCGCGATCCGGTAAAGCTGAAAAACGGCACCGGCACCGGGATCGGCACGTTGATTCCCACTTGGCCCACGTCGATTTCGCTTTGGAACTTTCGCGCCACGGCGCCGCTCTGCGTAAAGATTCCCGTGCCATTGCCGAAAGGATTATTGTTGATCAGAGCGATCGCCTCATCCAAGGTTTTCACGCCGACGATCACCATTACCGGCCCGAAAATCTCCGTGGTATAGATTTTCATTGAGGGCGTGACCGCGGAGAAAATTGTCGGGCCGATGAAATTGCCCTGTTCATAGCCGGGCACTTTGATGCTGCGGCCGTCCAACTCGAGCTTGGCGCCTTCCTTGATGCCTTCCTCCACCAATCCCAGGATGCGATGCTTGGCGTTCTTCGAGACCACGGGTCCCAAGTCGGTGTTCTTTTCCACGCCGGCATTGACCTTCAGAGCCCTTGGCCTTGGCGACGATGTCGGGTATCCATTTTTGCGCTTCGCCGACCAGCACGGTCACGGAGGTGGCCATGCAGCGCTGCCCGGCGGCGCCGAAAGTCGCGCCGACCAGGGAATTGAGCGACTGTTCCTTATTCGCATCGGGCATGACGACCGCATGATTCTTGGCGCCCATCATGCATTGCACGCGCTTGCCGTGCTCGGATGCCAAGCTGTAGACATGCGTACCGACCGCGGTCGAGCCGACAAACGAGACGGCGACGATGTCGGGGTGAGTGCAAATCGCATCGACCACGCGCTTGCCGCCATGGACGATATTCAAGACTCCGGGCGGCACGCCCGCCTCGAGCGCGAGTTCCGCCAGCAACATGGGCGTCAGTGGATCCTGCTCGGAGGGTTTGAGCACGAATGTGTTGCCGCAGACAATGGCCATGGGAAACATCCACAGCGGGATCATGGCGGGAAAATTGAACGGCGTAATACCCGCGCATACGCCGATCGGCTGGCGCAGCGTATAGGTGTCCACGCCACCCGCGACGTTCTCGGCAAATTCGCCCGAGCTGCAGGGTGCCGATCGAGCAGGCGTGCTCGACCACTTCGAGGCCGCGGAACACATCGCCTTCCGCATCGGCCAACGTCTTGCCTTGTTCTGCGCTCAAAGTTTGCGCGATGCGGCTCATGTGCTCGCGCACCAGCGCCTGCAGCTTGAGCATGATTCGCGCGCGCGCGGCCAGCGGTGTGTTCTTCCAGGTCTTGAAGGCTTGTTTGGCCGACGCGACCGCGGCGTTTAGCTCGTCATCGGTCGCAAAAGGAACCTGAGCCAGTACTTCCTGGGTCGCCGGATTGATGACGTCGTGCCATTCGCTGGCCTGGGATTCGATGAACTTGCCGTCGAGCAGCATTTTGACGGTGGGCACAGGATTCGCCTGCGCGGCAGGTTTGCTTATCATGTTTGCCTCTTCAGTCTCAGAGCGCGCCATCTTGGGTGATGCACTAGTTTAGCTGATACCTGATCCCCCGGTTGACCGTATCGCGTAAACTATTGACGTGCAAAATTCCACGGCGGAACCGGGAACCATCGCGATTTGCTTCGTCGCCGCCGCGCTGCAAAGCGTTCACGGACGCAACCTCAATGCGGACGAACTGCTGGCCAACGTGGGCCTCTCTTCGAGCCTGCTACAGGTGCCTCAGGCACGAGTATCCGCGAAACATTACGGCGCCCTGTGGCGCGCGATCGCGGCTGCCCTTGACGATGAATTCTTCGGTCAAGATTCCCGGCGCATGAAAGTTGGAAGTTTTGCCATGCTCTGCCATGCGGTCTTGAGCTGCAAGACCTTGGGCCAGGCATTGGATCGCAGCCTGCGTTTCTACGCGCTGATTTTGGACGACATCTCCGGCAGCGCCGAGCGGGACGCGAAGGAGGCGAGAATTATTCTGCATGGCCACGCGGCGGGTGTGTCGCAACGGGTCTTTGCCCACGAGTTGTTATTGATGCTGCTGTACGGCGTCTCCTGCTGGCTGGTGGGTCGGCGCATCCCCATCCTGCGCACCGAGTTCAGCTACTCGGAACCCGCACACAGCGCCGAGTACCGCTTGATGTATTGCGCTGACTTGCGTTTCGACCGCCCGAACACACTGCTGGCCTTCGAGGCAAGTTACCTGGATCTGCCGGTGGTGCAAAACGAACGGTCCGCCAAGGAGTTTTTGCGAACGGCGCCGGAAAGCATCTTGTTGAAATACAAGAATGTCAGTAGCCTCACCGCCCGGGTCAGGCGGCGGCTGCGCCAATTTCTGCCCGGTACGGTTCCGGATTTCGAAGAACTGGCCGCAGAAATGAGCATGACGCCCGCGACGATGCGCCGACGCCTGAATGAAGAAGGTGAGTCCTATCAATCGATCAAGGATCAGTTGCGCCGAGATCTGGCAATCAGCTATCTGAGCCATTCAAACCGCAGCGTGATGGATATCGCTCTGGAGCTGGGCTTCTCCGAGCGCAGTGCATTTCATCGTGCGTTTCGGAAATGGACCGGCGCCTCGCCGGCAGAATTTCGCCGCACGTCACAGAGCTAATCGAGGGATAATTGCGCTATGGACTTATCGGGGAAAGTTTTGGTGGTGACCGGTGCCGACGGAGCCTTGGGCCAAGCCGTGGTTCGGACCTTGAGCGGGTACGGCGCGAAACTGGCGCTCTTGACGCACTCGGGCGCAGTCCCTGGAACGCTGCCGGCCGGCGCGCGGCACTATGGGGGGATCGACCTGACGCTCGAGCCGGCGACGCGTTCGGCGATGGAACGCGTCGCGCAAGACGCCGGGCGTATCGATGGCCTGATCAATGTCGCCGGCGGATTTCGCTGGGAAAAGCTTAGCGAAGGCACCATCGACAGTTGGGACATCATGTACCAGCTTAATTTGAGGACCACGGTGGTTTCATGCCAGGCCGCGCTGCCCCACTTGCTCAAGTCGGCGGGCGGGCGCATCGTCAATGTCGGCGCCATGGCCGCGCAGAAGGCGGCAGCCGGCATGGGCCCTTACGCCGCATCCAAGGCGGGCGTGGCGCAATTGACCGAAGCATTGGCCGATGAGTTGAAAGACCGCGGCATTACCGTCAATGCCATCCTGCCAAGCACTCTCGATACACCGAAGAATCGGTTGGACATGCCGCAGGCGGACTTCAAGCGTTGGGTAACCTTGAACGAGGCTGCGGAAGTCATCGCGTTTTTGGTGTCCGACAAGGCGAGTGCGGTGACCGGTGCACTCATTCCAGTTGCGGGGCGTGTATGACAAGCACACAGAGTTCAGCCGGCGCACGGCTGCGGGCAGCGGTCGTCGCTGAGAAACCCTTGCAGGTCGTCGGCGCCATCAATGCTTACGCCGCACGCATGGCTGCAGCCTGTGGATTCAAAGCAATCTATCTGGCAGGCAGCGGTGTCGCGGCGAATTCCTTGGGAGTCCCGGATCTCGGCATCAGCAGCATGGACGATGTGCTCATCGACATTCGCCGGATTACCGACGCCTGTCCGCTGCCGATGTTGGTGGACGCTGATACCGGGTGGGGCGGGGCATTCAACATTGCGCGCACCGTCAGGTCGTTTACCAAGTTCGGTGCAGGCGGGCTGCACATCGAAGACCAGGTTCAGTCAAAGCGTTGCGGCCATCGACCTGGGAAGGAGATCGTCTCCAAGCAGGAAATGGTGGATCGCATCAAAGCGGCCGTCGATGCGCGCACCGACGAGCAATTCGTGATCATGGCGCGCACCGACGCGCTCGCCGTGGAAGGGATGGAGAAGGCTTTGGATCGCGCCGTCGCCTGCGTCGAGGCCGGTGCCGACATGGTTTTTCCCGAAGCCATCACGGAACTCGGCATGTATCGGCTCTTCAAGGACGCGGTCAAAGTGCCGATCCTCGCCAACATCACCGAGTTTGGCCAGACGCCTTTGTACACGCGCGATGAATTGGCGACGGTGGGCGTCGACATCGTGCTGCACTGCTGTTCGGCTTACCGTGCAATGAATGCGGCGGCGCTCAACACCTACCAAGCGATTCGACGCGACGGCACGCAAAAGAATGTGCTGGGCACCATGCAAACGCGCGCCGACTTGTACAAGTACCTTGATTACTACGCATATGAAACCAAGTTGGACCAGTTATTCGCCGAAGGAAAGGAAAAGTGACCAGCAACTCTGAGCCTACGCCTGCGGGCGCTTTCAAACCGAAGAAATCCGTCGCACTCTCCGGCGTCACCGCCGGCAACACGGCGCTGTGCACCGTCGGCAGAACCGGCAACGATTTGCATTATCGCGGCTACGACATACTCGATATCGCCACCCAGTCCGAATTCGAGGAAATCGCCTATTTGTTGGTGCACGAAAAATTGCCCAATAAGCGTTGAGCTTGCCGCATATAAAAAGAAGCTCAAGGGTCTGCGTGCGTTGCCCGCCGCGGTGAGCACGGTGCTCGAGCAGTTGCCCGCCGCCAGCCATCCCATGGACGTGTTGCGCACCGGCGTCTCCGCCCTCGGCTGCTGCGAGCCTGAACCAGCGGCTCACAAGAGCGAGGCTGCGCGCGAGGTGGCGGACCGTCTATTGGCCTGCTTGGGCTCGATGCTGTGCTATTGGTATCACTACTCAAAGGATGGCAGGCGCATCGATGTGCAGACGGACGATGACTCCATCGGTGCGCATTTCCTGCATTTGCTGCATGGAGTCAAACCCTCGGCGAGTTGGGTGCGTGCCATGCATACCTCGTTGAACTTGTATGCCGAACATGAATTCAATGCATCGACCTTCACTGCCAGAGTCATCGCCGGTACCGGCTCGGACATGTATTCCTGCATCACCGGCGCCATCGGCGCGTTGCGTGGTCCCAAGCACGGCGGGGCGAATGAAGTGGCATTCGAAATCCAGAATCGCTATGCGACGCCCGATGCGGCCGAAGCGGACATCCGCAAACGCGTGGCAAACAAGGAAGTCATCATTGGATTCGGGCATCCGGTTTATACGGTGTCGGATCCGCGCAATCAGGTGATCAAGGAAGTCTCACGAACGCTGGCGCGCGAGGCGAACGACATGCTCGGATTCGAGGTGGCCGCGCGAATCGAGGCCGTCATGTGGGACATCAAAAAGATGTTTCCCAATCTGGATTGGTTCTCAGCCGTCTCCTATCACCTGATGGGTGTTCCCACGGCAATGTTCACACCGCTGTTCGTCATCAGCCGCACCTCCGGCTGGGCCGCACATGTCATCGAGCAGCGCGAGGACGGAAAAATTATCCGCCCGAGCGCCAATTATACCGGCCCTGAAAATCTCATCCTTTGTGCCACTCGCGGAGCGAAAGTAGTCCATGTCCCACGATATCAAGTCTGCCGAGCGACCAGCGCCGGATCCGGTTCTCACGGCAATCGCGGACTATGCGCTGAGCTACCAGATTGACAGCTCGCTGGCCTATGAAACCGCCGGCTATTGTTTGATGGATACGCTGGCTTGCGGCTTTCAGGCCTTGAAGTACCCCGCGTGCACCAAGCTGATGGGCCCGGTGGTGCCGGGCGCGACGCTCACCAATGGGGCGAGGGTTCCGGGAACCGCCTATGAATTGGACCCCATCACCGCGGCGTTCAACATCGGCGCGATGATCCGCTGGTTGGATTTCAATGACACGTGGCTGGCGGCGGAGTGGGGTCATCCTTCGGACAATCTTGGCGGTATCCTCGCCGTGGCCGATTACCTGTCTCGCGGCGGCAAACGCGTCGTGGTGCGGGATGTTCTCACCGGCATGATCAAGGCCCACGAAATACAAGGCGTACTCGCCTTGGAGAATAGTTTCAATCGAGTCGGATTGGATCACGTGCTGCTGGTGCGGGTTGCCTCCACGGCCGTTGTAACCGCCATGCTGGGCGGCACGCGGGAACAGATCATCAATGCCGTATCGAATGCGTGGATCGACGGCGGCGCACTTCGAACCTACCGGCACGCGCCGAACACCGGTTCGCGCAAAAGTTGGGCTGCGGGCGATGCGACCAGCAGAGCCGTGCGCCATGCGTTGTTCGCGCTCAAGGGAGAGATGGGCTATCCATCGGCGCTGTCGGCGAAAACCTGGGGTTTCCAAGACGTGCTGTTCAAGGGAAAACCGATTGTATTGCCGCAGCCATTGGCCAGCTATGTGATGGAGAACGTGTTATTCAAGATTTCGTACCCGGCAGAATTTCATGCCCAAACCGCGGTGGAAGCGGCCATGACGCTGCATCCGCAGATCGCGGCAAGGCTCGACCAAATCGACCGCGTGGTGATCGAGACCCAAGAGCCGGGGGTTCGCATCATCGATAAGACCGGTCCGCTTTCCAATCCGGCGGACCGCGATCATTGCATTCAGTACATGGTCGCCATCCCGCTGCTGTTCGGCAGGCTGGAAGCCTCCGACTACGAGGATGCCGTCGCGACGGATGCCCGTGTCGATGCCCTGCGTGCAAAAATGCAGGTCAAGGAAAACTCCGCGTTCACAAAAGACTACTACGACCCGCAAAAGCGCTACATCGGCAACGCCGTGCAGGTGTTCTTCCAGGACGGCTCGAGCAGTGCGCGCGTGGCCGTGGATTTCCCAATCGGTCATCGCAAGCGGCGCGACGAGGGTATGCCGGTGCTTGTCAAGAAATTCGAGGCGAGCGTTGCCGCGCAGTTTCAACCCAAGCAGACCGAATCAATCAAAACCATGTTTGCGGATCGAAAGGCTTTGATGGCAATGCCGGTCAGCGACTTCGTGGCGAAGTTGGTGACGGCTTCTTAAAAAAAATCGTTCGTGCGCCCGTATTATGACTCAAAGGGGCTTGGCCCAAAGGCTGCAAGTCGGGATAGTGGCACCGATGAAGGAAAGTTCTGCGGCGCACCCGCCATCTTATAGTTCTGATCGCCGCAACCGTACCGATCGTCGCAATCGGGCCTTCTGGTCCGTTCTTTACGGCAGCTTCAACCCGCGTCGGCGGCACCCGTCGCGACGGCTGAACGACTCGCGCTTTCACCCCATTGATTGGTATTCCGCGCACTTGCTGGCTGTGTCCATTGGCATCCTGGCACTGAGCGCGGCCGATGCATTCTTGACGACGATACTGCTGCTGCATGGGGCCGATGAGGTCAATCCCGTCATGGCCGTGCTCGTATACCGCAGCGTGACCGGGTTTGCGGCCTTCAAAATGGCCATGACCGGCATCAGCATCGTGGTGATGGTGTTCCTGTCGCGGTATCGGTTTATGCGCGTGCTGCGGGTCGATCTGATGCTGTACGTGGTTTTGGTGGTCTATGCGTGGCTCATCGGCTATGAGATTTGGATGCTGAAAGGCACGAGCGACATGCCGGGCTTGTAAAATCCCAGACTGGCGTCACATTCCATATTGTGTCGCCTTCGGCTAAACTAAGGCGCCAGTTTCGAGCCATTCCTCCCCCCTTATCACCTTGATGTATTTGAGGTTTTTCGTAAACCGCTGCACTCATGAGCCAATCACTTGCCGACCAATTAGCGACCACGGCGCTGTCCGGCGGAAACGCCGGGTTCATTGAAGATCTCTACGAACAGTTCTTGCGGGACCCGAACAGCCTCGACCCAGCCTGGGTCAATTACTTTAAGGACTTGCGGGGAAGCGGTGTCGAGATCGCCCACGGACCTATCCGCGAGCGTCTATTGGCCCGCGCGCAAAAACCGGCTGCCGCGACGGCCTCACCGGTTCAAGGCGCTGCATCGGACGGAGCCAGTGCCAAGCAGGGCGCCGTATCGCGCCTCATTCAGGTTTATGCCAACCGCGGTCATCTGATCGCGAAACTCGATCCCCTCGGATTGCAGGAACGAGCCAAGCCCTACGTCCTCGACTTGCAATATTTCGGTCTGTCCGATGCGGACCTGGATACGGAATTTTTTACCGGCAGCCGCAATCAAGCCATCCCTGAGCGCACCACGCTCAAGAATATCCTTCGTGACCTGAAGTTTATTTACACCGACACCATCGGTGCGGAATTCGCGCATGTGTCGGATACGGAAGAGCGTTTGTGGCTGCAAGACAGTTTCCAGGTCGGCAGGATGCAGCATCGCTTCAGCGCCGACGAGAAGAAGAATATTTTGTGGCAATTGACCGCCGCGGAAGGTCTGGAACGCTATCTGCATACCAAGTACGTCGGTCAGAAGCGCTTCTCGCTGGAGGGCGGCGACAGTCTGATGCCCTCGTTGGACGATTTGGTCCAGTATGGCGGCAAAGGCGGCGTCGAGGAAACCATCATCGGCATGGCCCATCGCGGCCGTCTCAATGTGCTGGTGAACCTGCTCGGGCAAGTCGCCGAAAGATCTGTTCAGCGAATTCGAGGGCCAGTACGACCTCGCCAAATTGCGCGGCTCCGGCGATGTCAAATACCACAAGGGGTTTTCCGCCGACTTGAAGACCGGCTCGGGCAATGTGCACGTGGCGCTCGCCTTCAATCCCTCGCATTTGGAAGTCGTGAATCCCGTAGTCGAAGGATCGGCGCGCGCGCGGCAGGAGCGGCGCGGCGATGCACTGGGCGATAAAGTGCTGCCGGTGCAGATTCACGGCGATGCAGCCTTTGCCGGGCAGGGCGTGATCATGGAGACCCTGCAGCTGTCGCAAGCAAGAGGCTTTTATACCGGCGGCACCGTGCATATCATCATCAACAACCAAATTGGCTTCACCACCAGCGATCCGCACGATGCGCGTTCGACGTTGTATTGCTCCGATGTCGCCAAGATGATCGAAGCGCCGATTCTGCACGTGAATGCCGACGATCCGGAAGCGGTGTGCTTTGTCACGCGGTTCGCGCTCGACTACCGGATGAAATTTCACAAGGATGTGGTCATCGATCTGGTCTGCTATCGCAGGCACGGACACAATGAAGCCGACGAGCCGGCCGCGACACAGCCGCTCATGTACCAAATCATCCGCAAGAAACCCACCGTGCGGCAGTTGTACGCGGACAAGCTTGCTGATGAGGGCATCTTGAGCGCGGGCGAAGCCGCCGCCATGATGGAGCAATACCGCAGTGGCTTGGACGAGGGCAAGCCGCAGGCGCGGGCCGCGCTGGGTTTGATCGGCAATCGTTACACAGTGGATTGGAGCGAGTACCTGGGCGCGGACTGGGAGCCGGTAAAGACCGGCGTGGACTTGGCGCGGCTTCGAGTGTTGGGGAAGGCGATCACGACCTACCCCACGGACTGGAAATTGCATCCGCGAGTGCTCGCCATCATGCAGGCGCGCGAGAAGATGGTGAATGGCGATCTGGCTTTGGATTGGGGCTGCGCCGAGAATCTTGCCTATGCAAGCCTGTTGCAGGAAGGCTACCCGATTCGCCTCACCGGACAAGACAGCGGCCGAGGCACTTTTTTCCATCGTCACGCCGTACTGCATGACCAGGCCACGGGGCGCTCGTACATCCCGCTGCAGCACATGGCCACGAATCAGCCGAAGTTCACCGTCACTGATTCCGATGCTCTCGGAAGAAGCTGTCATGGGATTCGAGTACGGATTTTCGACCACCGAGCCACATTGCCTGACCATTTGGGAAGGCGCAGTTCGGCGATTTCTGCAACGGTGCGCAGGTCATCATTGATCAGTTCATCAGTTCCGGAGAGGCGAAGTGGGGCCGGGTGTCCGGCATCACCTTGTTCCTGCCGCATGGCTACGAAGGCCAGGGCCCGGAACATTCCTCAGCGCGCCTCGAGCGTTTCTTACAGTTGTGCGCCGAATTCAACATGCAGGTTTGTGTTCCCTCGACCCCTGCGCAAATGTTTCACATGTTGCGCAGGCAGATGCTGCGGCCGTTGCGCAAACCGCTCATCATCATGACGCCCAAGAGCCTGCTGCGGCATCCCTTGTCGGTGTCGCGTCTGGACGAGTTATCGGGCAGCGGTTTCCAGACGATAATCGATGAGATCGACGAGCTCCGGTCCTCGGCGGTGACGCGCATCGTGTTCTGCAGCGGCAAGGTCTATTTCGACTTGCTGAAATCGCGGCGCGACTCGAAGGTGGAAAACGTGGCGATCGTGCGGGTGGAGCAGCTGTATCCATTCCCATCGGAAGAATACGAGTCGATATTGCAGAAATATTCAAACGCGCGCGAAATCGTCTGGTGCCAGGAAGAGCCGCAGAATCAGGGCAGCTGGTACCAAATCCGCCATCGCTTGCAGTCGAAGCTCGATGCGACAGCACGAGCTGTCTGTATGCGGGGCGCGCCGGAGCCGCGGCGCCCGCGACGGGCATCGCAGCACTGCACGAGCAGCAGCAGAAAAATTTGGTCACCGCGGCGCTGCAGGGCGTGCCGCCGGAAGAAACCTCCCGACAAACCATCCGCGTACCGGCCGCTCAAACCAGGACAGGTCTTGACATCAGCGCATCCCTCGGGGAATTAGAATGACTATTGAAGTTCGCGTGCCGCAGCTGCCGGAGTCGGTGGCTGACGCTACGTTGGTCTCGTGGCACAAGAAGCCCGGCGACAGCGTCGTGCGGGATGAAAATCTGGTCGATCTCGAGACCGACAAAGTCGTGCTCGAGGTGCCTGCTCCGGTAGCCGGCGTCATGAAGGAAATCAAATTGAACGACGGCACCACGGTCACCAGCGGCCAACTCTTGGCCGTCATCGATGAGACCGCCGCCGCGGTTCCGGGCGCCAGTGCGCCCGGCGATCTTGGCCGCCTCCAGCGGCGCGACGGTGCCGGCGAAAGATGCGGCCGCGAAGCCCGAGGCGGCTGGCGGCAAGCTCAGTCCCGCGGCGAAGCGTGTCGCGGAAGAAAATAAGGTTGACCCGAAAACGGTTGCCGGCTCCGGCCGCGACGGCCGCGTTTCCAAGTCCGACATCGTGAATTATTTGTCGGCGAAGGAGGGCGCTGCGCCAAGTCCGGCTGCGGCTGCGCCGAGTTCGGCGTCGCCAAGTAAGGCTGCGCCGGGTCCGGCGCCAAGGCGGCGCCGGCACAATTCGTTCCCGCGCCCAGTGCGCGCGGGAATCGCGCCGAGCAGCACGTGCCGATGACGCGATTGCGCGCACGGATCGCGGAACGCATGGTTCAGGCACAAGCAACCCAGGCGCTTCTGACCTCCTTCAATGAAGTCGACTTGAAGGCCGTCAACGAATTGCGCACGCGCTACAAGGATCAATTCGAGAAGCAGTACGGCGTGAAGCTGGGCTTCATGTCATTTTTCGCCAAGGCCTGCGTCGAAGCGCTGAAGAAATTTCCCTCAGTGAATGCCTCGGTGGACGGCAATGACATCGTCTATCACGAATATTTCGATATCGGCGTCGCCGTTTCGACCGATCGTGGCTTGATCGTGCCGGTCTTGCGCGATGCGGATCAATTGAGTTTTGCGGACATCGAGAAGTCGATCGCCAACTTTGCGGCGCGCGCACGCGCCGGTTCCATCACCATCGAGGAGCTCACCGGAGGCACCTTCACCATCACCAATGGCGGAGTCTTCGGCTCGTTGTTGTCCACGCCCATTGTTAATTCGCCGCAGAGCGCCATATTGGGCATGCACAAGATTCAGGATCGGCCGGTGGTCGTCGACGGCCAGGTCGTGGTTCGGCCGATGATGTACATCGCCCTGACCTATGACCATCGCATCATCGATGGCCGCGAAGCGGTGCAGTTTTTGGTCACGGTGAAGCAGTGTCTGGAGGATCCGGCGCGCATGGTGCTGCATATATGAGTGACGTCTACGATGTTGTTGTCATCGGCGCGGGACCCGCAGGTTATCCGGCGGCGATTCGCGCCGGCCAAAACAAATTGAAGGTCGCCTGCGTCGATGAGTGGCAAAACACCGACGGCAGCTATGCCTTTGGCGGGACTTGTCTGAACGCCGGCTGTATTCCGTCCAAGGCACTGCTGGAATCGTCCGAACTATTCCAGCGCGCCAAGGATGAGTTCGAGATCCACGGCATCAAGATCGGCGCGCTCACGCTCGATCTGGGCGCGATGCAAAAGCGCCGCGCCTCCATCGTCAAGACCATGACCAACGGGATCAATGCGTTGTTCAAGGCCAACGGCGTGGTCGGTATCCAGGGCCACGGTCGATTGCTGCCAGGCAACAAGGTGTTGGTCAAGGCCGCGGACGGCACCGAGAAAACTCTCGAGGCCAAGAACGTGATCCTCGCCTCGGGGTCCACCCCCATCCGCTTGAGATCCGTGCCGCACGATGGCAAGTACATCGTCGATTCCTGGAATGCTCTGGAGTTCGACGCGGTGCCCAAGCGCCTAGGAGTCATCGGCGCCGGCGTCATCGGTCTGGAACTGGGCAGCGTGTGGCGCCGGCTCGGCAGCGAAGTCGTCGTGCTCGAAGCGTTGGAAACGTTCCTGCCGATGGTTGACCAGACCATCGCGAAGGAAGCCCAGCGCCATTTCAAAAAACAAGGCATCGATATCAAATTGGGCGCCAAGGTGTCGAGTGCGGCTGTGTCCGGCGACGCCGTAGATGTCGTTTACAGCGATGCGCAAGGTGAACACACCCTGCAAGTCGACAAGCTGGTTGTCGCGGTCGGCCGCCGGCCATTCACGGAAGGATTGCTGGCCGACGGCACCGGCGTGCAGACTGGACGAGCGAGGTTTCATCAAGGTTGATGAGCACTGCCGCACCAGCGTGCCGAATGTCTGGGCGATCGGCGATGTGGTGCGCGGCCCGATGCTCGCGCACAAGGGCAAGGAGGAGGGCGTGATGGTTGCCGACCTGATTGCCGGGCACTACGGCGAAGTGAACTACAAAGTGATTCCCTCGGTGATCTACACCGCGCCGGAAATTGCCTGGGTGGGGCAGACCGAGGAGCAGGTGAAGGCCAGCGGCCGGCCCTACAAAACCGGCGCATTCCCGTTTGCGGCGAGCGGCCGCGCGCGCGCCATGGAAGCCGGCGCGGGTATGGCAAAGATTGTTTCCGCGAAGGACGACGATGAAGTGCTCGGTGTTCATGTCATCGGGCCGATGGCGGGCGAGTTGATCGCTGAAGCCGTGTTGGCGATGGAATATTCGGCGAGCACTGAAGACATTCAGCGCACGATTCACGCGCACCCGACCTTGTCGGAAGCGATTCACGAGGCGGCGCTCGCCGTAGACAAGAAAGCAATCGACGCGCTGAATCGTTAGCCGCGGCAATGCGCGGTCGGCGCCAGCTTAGCCTGTAGCGTTTATCCAACATTCGCGGGCGGGCCCCTGCCTGCGAGCCTGAGTAAAATCTCATTTGACTAAAAGCGAGAGCGGCCTCGCTGCGTGACGCAGTTCACGCCGACTAAAGACCCCCCGTCATACCTTCCTAGCCCTTCGAACGCCGTCGCAGGTCCGAGACGTTCGATTTGTACGACACTGGGCTGAGGTGGGAAAAAATGCTACTGGGCCATCGCTGGCTGCTGCTGGGAGTCTTATCGCTGCCGATCTTGACTGCCTGCGGATCAAGTTCTCATGGCAGCGAAAGCGGCACGGTCTCGCCCCAGGGAACGGATCCCACCACGCCGACCGCACCGGTCACGCCGCCAAAGACAGGACCGATTGGCGGCAGCGGCACCGGCGGTGACCATAACGACGTTTCCGCAACAGCGTCGGTCGGATCATTGAGCGTTGCGCTCGGTGCCAGCCAGACCATCAACATCACCTTCACTTCGACGGACGGCCTGCCGATCACCGCGTTCTCAGTGTATGGCAGCTTGGGCTCGCTGCCCGCCGGATGGAGTGCGCCGAGCAGTCTGACCTGCGCGACAGTCGGGCCCGGCAGCGGCTGCGTTCTAACGCTCACGTACACGCCCACCGTAATCGAGACCGGCACATTGAGTCTCGACTGCGTGTACGTCGACAACGGTGGCTTGCCCAGAACGCCGGGTCCCTGCCTGACGCTGGCGTTACG
This sequence comes from uncultured Gammaproteobacteria bacterium, assembly GCA_963771615.1. Lineage (GTDB taxonomy): Bacteria > Pseudomonadota > Gammaproteobacteria > Steroidobacterales > Steroidobacteraceae > Bog-1198. The sequence continues at coordinate 224,338 of CAVYUD010000011.1, read as the reverse complement.
CCTCGACCGCCTCGAACAATGTTGTGGCTTCCCTGTCGCCCAGCGGCGAAGTCGATGCGGCGATCGGCGGCAGCAAACAATCCGTGCAATGTCACTTTCACGACCGATGACGGCAATGCAGCGACGGCATTGAGCGCGACCCTAGGCAGCTTGCCGGCAGGATGGAGCAGCACGGTGGCCGGAGTGTCCTGCGCCGTGGTGAGCACCGGCAGCGGCTGCCAGCTGCCGCTGGCATTTTCGCCCACGGCGACGAGCAATGGCACGCTGACTCTGAACTACACCTACGTCGATGGATCCGGTGCTGCGCGAAGCGGCGCAGTCAATATCCCGTATGCCACGACAACCAACGGCACCGTGACAGCCAGTGTGGCGCCGACCGGCCAGGTCAACGCGGCGATGACGGGCGGCACGCGGTCCGTGGCGGTCACTTTCGATACCGAAGACGGCAAGACGGCCACGGGCTTAAGCCTGTTGACCAACCTGACCAAGCTGCCGCCGGGTTGGAGCAGTGCCGCGACCACCTTCGGCTGCAACAGCGTCAGTACGGGTAACGGCTGCCAGCTGCAGCTGCAGTACGCGCCGACGGCGCTGACCGCCGGGACCTTAACCTTGCGCTACGAATATGACGATGCCAGCGGCGTACCCAATTTCGGCGTGGTGAATATTGCCTACGCCGCGACGACCAATGACAACGTCGCCGGCACCGCAGCGCCCTCGGGGCAGATCACGGCAATGTTGGGTTCGCCCAGCCAACCCGTCAGCATCACGTTCACGACCGACGATGGCCGTCTCGCCACCGCACTGCAGGTGACCAGCAACCTGAGCGCATTGCCTGCTGGATGGAGCGCCGGCACAGGCACATTCAGCTGCGGTGTCGTGACCAGCGGCACGACCTGCCAGCTCATGCTTGCCTATGCACCGACCGGGGTCGACAACGGCACCTTAAGTCTCGGTTACAGCTATGTGAATAACGCCGGCCAATCAAAGAGCGGAACTGTCGGCATACCGTACCAAACGACGACGAATGACAATGTCGTGGGCACGGCCAATCCGACCGCCGTGGCGGCCGTGACCGGCAGCAGCAATGTCGTGGTGGTCACCTTCAATACCGATGACGGCAATTTCGCCAGCGCACTCTCGGCGGATCTTTCGGCGTTGCCGCTCGGCTGGACTGCGCCCGCGAGCAGTTTGGCCTGCGCCAGCGTGAGCGTCGGGGCAACCTGCCAAGTCTCGCTGACCTACGCGCCGACCGCGGCGGCCAGCTCCACGTTGGCGTTTGGCTTCAGCTACGTGAATAGCGCGGGAACCGCCAAATCCGGAACCGTTTCGATCCCCTATACTGCCGCTCCATAGCGGCTCGGGCAAAAGCCTTGGGACAGGCGGCCAAGCCTATTTTTTGCGCCTGGCGCTGATGATGTTCGGCAGCTGCGCGATGCGCGACAGGACTTTGGATAAGCTGCGGCAATCCAGAGATCGAAATGCCGATGCGCATGTGGGCGACATTGTCGTGCTTGTCCGTGACGGTGGTCATCCCCTGGATGCTGATTTTCTCGTCTGCCAATGCGGCGCTGACATCGCGCACCAGTCCGCGGCGGTCGAAGGCCTGCACCTCGATGTCGACCGGAAATTCGCCGCTCCCCATCTTTCCCCAATCGACTGCAAGCACGCGAGCCGGCGACTTGAGCGCTGAGCCGCGCCAGATTGGCGCAAGCCTGACTGTGGATGCTGACGCCGCGCCCAACCGTGATGTAGCCAACGATGGGTTCGGGCGGCACGGGCTTGCAGCAGCGGGCATAGGTCGACAGCAGATCGCCGATTCCCTGCACTTCGGTCTCGGGTGCGCGAGCGCTTTGATTACGCGGCTGATGCTCGGGGCGAGCGTCTCGCACATGCAGCAAGCGCTGAATCGCCCCGGCCACCTGCGCGGCGCTAACCTCTCCCAAGCCCAGCGCTTCATGCAAGGACTCGGCGCTATCCAGTTCCAGTTCGCGCAGCAATTCGACCATGGGCGGGCTCTTGACGCCAAGCCGCTGCAACTCGCGCTCCAGCATGGCGCGGCCCTCGACTTTGTTCTGCGCTTCGTTCTGTTTGCGAAACCACGCCCGCACCTTGTTGCGATGGCGCGGGCTCGCCAAGAACCCCGATTGGGCGGAAAGCCAGTCGCGCGACGGCTGCGAGGTCTTGGCGGTGATGATTTCCACGGTTTCGCTGTTCTTCAGGCGGTAGTCGAGCGCAACCATGCGTCCATTGACCTTTGCGCCGCGCGTGCGATGGCCTAGGTCCGTGTGCACTTGATAGGCAAAGTCGAGCGGCGTGCCGCCCACCGGCACGTCGACGATTTCGCCCTTGGGCGAGATCACGTAGATGCGGTCTTGAAACAGATCAACGCGAACCCGATCGAGAAAATCGCGGTTGCCGTCCGTGCCTTCGGCCGGCGCGAGCAGCGAGCGCAGCTCGTTGATTTTTCGCTCGTAGGCCTGATCGCCGCGGCCGCCTTCCTTGTAGCGCCAGTGCGCCGCGACGCCGCGCTCGGAGTCGGCATGCATCTCGTGGGTGCGGATTTGAATCTCGACCGGCTCTTGGCCGGGACCGATCACCGCGGTGTGGATGGAGCGGTACAGATTGTCCTTCGGCGTGGCGATGTAGTCGTCGAACTCGCCGGGAATGAATTGCCAGAGCGAGTGCACGACGCCCAGCGCCCCATAGCAATCAGCAATGTTGTTGACCAGCACGCGCGCCGCGCGGATGTCCATCAGCTGCTCGAAAGCCAGCTGTTTCACCTGCATTTTTCGCCAAATGCTGAAAATATGTTTGGGCCGCGCCTCGATCGCCGCTTCGATGCCGGCGCCGCGCATCGCCGTCTCCAGCACCGTTTTCAGTTCATCGATGTAGCGTTCGCGCTCGGAGCGGCGCGTTTTCAAGGCGCTCGGCAATGTGCTTGTACTGCAGCGGTTCCAGATAGCGGAATGCCAGGTCCTCCAGTTCCCATTTCACCTGCCACACCCCGAGGCGATTGGCGAGCGGCGCATACACCTCGCGAGTCTCAATCGCGAGCTTGCGCTGCCGCGCCGCGCCCGACGCCTCTTGGCGGAGCGCATTCGCTGCAGCTGTTGCGCGAGGCGCACGACGACCAGCCGCACATCGCCGATCACCGCCAGCAGCATTTTGCGCAAGGCTTCGGCTTGCGCCGCTTCGAGCCCCCGCTCCGGAGCCCAGTCGGCCGGCAGGCCGAATTCGCCCAGCTGGCTCAAGGCGCGCGCGAGGCGCAGCGGCTCATCGCCAAAGCGTTTCGCCGCAGCCTCGCGCTCGAGGTAGCCGGCGTCGAGCAGCGGTTGAATCATCGCCGCGGCCACGACGTCATCGTCCGCGTCCAGCAAGCGCACGATGTCCGCCACCTCCAACGCGGCGTCTGCGCACCGCTCGCCTTCGGCGCGGCAATTCGATCTCGCGCAATGCCGTGATGGCGGCATGCAATCGGCCGCTCGGGACTCGAATCGGTGCGGTGGTTTCCATGCTCTTGCGGTGGGTTTAGGCGGCCATTGCCGGTATCATACTAGGGCCATGTCAGCCACTACGACGAATCAAATTGCACGAGCGTGAGGTCGCGGTCATCCGCGTGCTCGGCATCGATCCCGGGCTCACAACGCACCGGCTTCGGCGTATTGGATGCCGCGGGCCCCCGCTTGACGTACGTGGCGAGCGGCGTCATCCGCACCACGCAGGTCGATTTTGCGGCTCGGCTGTGCGAGATTTTCCGCTGCATGCAGACCATCGTTGCGCAATATCAGCCGCAGGAAATCGCCATCGAAAGGGTCTTTGTGAACCGCAACCCGGACAGCGCCTTGAAGTTGGGCCAGGCGCGCGGTGCGGCCATATGCGGTACGGCCGACGCCAAGGTGGAGGTGTTCGAATACGCCACGCGCCAGATCAAGCAAGCAGTCGTCGGTACCGGCAACGCCGAAAAGGCGCAGGTGCAGATGATGATGCGCAGCCTGCTCAAGCTCGACGGCCCGGTGCCCGCGGATGCCGCCGATGCGCTGGCGGCGGCGGTGTGCCATGCGCTTCGCGGCTCGCGCGATTCTGCTGCAGGCGGCCTCAGGCGGATGATCGGATTTCTCAAGGGCCGGCTGGCGATGAAGCAGCCGCCGACGCTGATGCTCGATGTCAACGGCGTGGGCTATGAGCTGGAAGCGCCGATGTCGACGTTTTATGGACTGCCCGTCCACCGGTGAGCCGGTGGCGCTGTTCACGCACTTGGTGGTGCGCGAGGACGCGCACATTCTGTTCGGCTTCGGTACCGACAGTGAGCGGCGCCTGTTTCGCGGGCTGCTCAAAGTATCGGGAGTGGGGCCGAAGATCGCCTTGGGCGTGCTGTCCGGCGCGAGCGTGGAGGATTTTCTGCGCATCATCGAGGCGGAGGATGTGGCGATGCTGCAGCGAATTCCGGGTATCGGCCGAAAAACCGCGGAACGCATCATCATTGAGATGCGCGACAGCGTGCAAAAGCTCTCGCTGCCCGCCCTCGCGGGCAATCCGCTGAACCCAGGTGCCGCGCAATCGGCGCAAAGCGAGGCGTTCAGCGCGCTGATCGCCTTGGGCTATAAGCCGCCGGAAGTGACGCGGCTGTTGAAGTCGGCCGATGAACCGGGCCTGTCGACCACCGAAATCATCCGGCGCGCGCTCAAGTCCGCGGTGAAAGCTTAAAATCGCGTATGGGCATCGAACAGGATCGGGTCATTGCCAGCACCAGCCGCCGCGACGATGAATTGGTCGATCGGGCGGTGCGCCCCAAGACCTTGAGCGATTACATTGGCCAGCCGAACGTCAAAACGCAAATGGACATTTTCATCCAGGCGGCGCGCATGCGCGGCGAGGCGCTGGATCATGTACTGATATTCGGGCCGCCCGGTCTCGGCAAGACCACGCTGGCGCACATCATCGCCAACGAATTGAAGGTGAATCTGCGGCAGACCTCGGGTCCGGTGCTCGAGCGCGCCGGCGACCTGGCGGCGTTGCTCACCAATCTCGAACCCCGCGATGTGCTGTTCGTCGATGAAATCCATCGCTTGAGTCCGGTGGTCGAGGAGGTGCTGTACCCGGCGATGGAAGACTCGCAGCTCGATCTGATGATCGGCGAAGGCCCGGGCGCGCGCTCGATCAAACTCGATCTGCCGCCGTTTACGCTGGTCGGCGCCACCACGCGGGCCGGCCTGCTGACCTCGCCGCTGCGCGATCGCTTCGGGATCGTGCAGCGGCTGGAGTTCTATAGCACCGCGGATTTGACCCAGATCGTGAGCCGCAGCGCGTCGATTCTGCAGTTGAACTTGCAGCCGGACGGCGCCGATCGCATCGCCGAGCGGTCGCGCGGCACGCCGCGCATTGCCAATCGGCTGCTGCGCCGGGTGCGCGACTATGCCGAAGTCAAAGCGCAGGGGGTCATCAGCGGCGAAGTTGCGCTTGGCCGCGCTCACGATGCTGGAAGTCGACCCTGAAGGCTTCGACATGCTCGACCGCAAGCTGCTGTTGACCATCATCGAGAAATTCGACGGCGGCCCGGTGGGCGTGGACAGTCTGGCCGCGGCGATGAGCGAGGAGCGCGGCACGATCGAAGATGTCGTCGAGCCGTTCCTCATTCAGCAGGGATTCTTGATGCGCACCGCGCGTGGGCGCGTCGCGACGCGCGCCGCCTACGCGCATTTTCGCCTGACGCCTCCCCGATCGGGATCTGAATCTGTCGCTGTTCCGGGACAGCCAGTAAATGGGCTCTGCACCGAGCTTCGCCGCATCGTTCAATATTTACTGGGAAGATACCGATGCGGGCGGCGTCGTGTATTACGCGAACTACCTGAAATTCCTGGAGCGCGCGCGCACCGATTGGCTGCGGGCGATGGGTGTCGATCAGCAGCGCTTGCGCACCGAGCGCAGCCTGCAGTTCGTGGTGGTAAATATCACCGTGGATTTTCTGCGGCCCGCGCTGCTGCATGATGAAATTCTCGTCACGGCTACCCTCGAGCGTCTGGCCGGTGCGACAATACATTTCAAGCAAACGATAGAGCGGGGCGATGAGCATTTGATCGATGCCACTGTGCGTGTCGCCTGCCTCGATTCGGGTACGCTGAAACCGCGTGCCATCCCCAAGGATCTTTTCACGGAGTGGCGCAATGCCCAATGATTTGTCGGTTTGGAGCATGGTGCTGGATGCGAGTCCCATCGTGCAGGTGGTGGTGGCGCTGCTGCTGATCGCTTCGCTGACCTCCTGGGCAGTCATTTTTCGCAAGAGCCAGGTGATCGGACGCTCGCGCCGCCAGGCCGCAGAAATTTGAAACTGCGTTCTGGTCCGGCGGCGATCTCGCCACGCTGTACCGCAATATCGAAACCAAGGGACGTGCGGGCACGGGTCTGCAGAGCATTTTCGAGTCGGGGTTCGGCGAGTTCAGCCGGCTGCGTCAGCAAGGGGTGCCGGCGGAGCAGCTCTTGGACGGCGCGCGGCGCGCCATGCGCGTCGCGCAATTGCGCGAGCTGGACCGCTTGGAGCAAAACCTCGCGATTTTGGCGACGGTCGGCTCGACCAGTCCCTACGTGGGCTTGTTCGGCACGGTCTGGGGCATCATGAGTGCGTTCCACAATCTGGGTAATGTGCAGCAGGCGACGCTCGCGGCGGTCGCGCCCGGCATTGCCGAAGCGCTGATCACCACGGCCGTGGGCCTGTTTGCCGCCATCCCCGCGGTGATCGCCTATAACCGCCTCGCCGATCAGGTCAGCCGCCTGGAACTGCGCTTCGATACTTTTGTCGAAGAGTTCTCCACCATCTTGCAGCGCCACGGTTCCACGCGGGTGCAGGCGTAAGAGATGCCGACGCCGCAGCGCCGCCGACGGTTGATGGGCGAAATCAACGTCGTGCCGTACATCGATGTGATGCTGGTGCTGCTCATCATCTTCATGATCACCGCGCCCTTGCTCAAGGAAGGGGTCAAGGTCGATTTGCCGGATGCCGGTGCGAAGCCGATCGATGCGGATTTCCTGGCAAAACACGAGCCGCTCATCTTGACGATCGATTCGAGCGGCCGCTTGTACATCAACTTTGGCCAAAACCAAGATCAACCCGTGTCGGACTCGACCGTCAGTTCGCGCACCGCCGCGCTACTGCGGCGCGATCCGCAAACGCCGGTTCTGGTGAAGGCCGATACCACGGTGCCTTATGGCACGGTGGTGCGGGCCATGGTGCTGCTGCAGAAGGCCGGTGCCTCGAAGGTTGGCTTTCTGACCGACCCGGTGCGCACGGCGCCCGGGCAGCGCGGCGCACCCAACGGAGCCGCCAGCGGGGCGCGCTAAATGCCGGGATTTCTGCGCGAACACTCGTGGCCGATCGGTCTTGTCCGTGGCTCTGCATGGATTGCTGGCGGCCGCGCTGTTGGCGGCGGCGCTGATTTCCATCAATCATCCGATCGCCCAGCTGTGCAGCCGATTCCCGTCGATGCGGTGGTCGTCGATTCCCAAGTCCTGCACGCCGCGCAGCGTGATCTGACCGAGCGGGCCGAACAAGAAGCAGCGCGGGCGCGCGCGGCCGCGGAGGCAAAAGCCGCCGCCGAGGCCGCCGCACAGGCTGCCAGGCCGCGCAGAAGCGCCGCGGAAGCGCAAGCGGCGGCGGACAAGCAACGCGCGGCGGAGGAGGCGAAGAGCGCCGCGGCCGAAGTTGAGCGCACCAAACAGGCCGAGGCTGCACGCGCAACTGAGGCGCAGAAGGTTGCCGCGGCGAAGCATGCCGAGGAACTCAAGCGCGCCGAGGACGCCAAGCGGGCAGAGGACGCCAAACGTGCCGATGAAGCAAAGCGCGCGGCGGAAGCCAAGCAGGCCGAGGATGCCAAGCACGCCGCGGATCTCAAGGCCAAGGCTGAACGCGAGGCGGAGCTCAAGCGTCAGCTTGCCGATGAAGAGCATGTGAGCGCGGTGGAAGCCAGTCCGGCGCGCGCGCAATACATTGCGCGGTTGGCCGCGAGAATTCAGAATGCCTGGATCAAGCCGCCATCGGCCCGTGCCGGGCTCGATTGCATTGTAAACATTACACAGATTCCGGGCGGCGAGGTGACGAGCGCTCACGTCAGCCAGTGCAATGGCGACGCCGCGGCCCGCCAGTCGATCGAGAATGCGGTATACCGGGCATCGCCCTTGCCGGCGCCCCCGGACCCGGCATTATTTGAGCGCAATCTTGTGATTCACTTTCATCCAGACGAGTAGAGTTCACCCATGCACAAGCTGTTTTCCTGTTTGGCTGTCCTCGCGTTGACATGGCTGTGCCCATTGGCGCACGCCTCCGAATTTGTCGTCGAGGTTACGAAAGGTCAGACGGAAGCCATTCCGATTGCCGTCGTGCCGTTCGCATCCCCGGAATTGAGCGCCGCGTCGTTCGATGTCGCGCAGCTGGTGAGTGATGATCTCGCCCGCAGCGGCCGGTTCAGGACCATGGAACGCAAGGACATGATCGAGCAGCCGCACACCGGTGCCAATATTGGCTTCGATGATTGGCGCCGGCTCAACAACGACTACATCGTGGTCGGGTTCCATGCAAGCGGACGGCACGGATCACTACAGCATCACCTACGAGCTGTATAACGTCCTTACCAAGCAGCGGCTGCTGGGCTTTCAGGTCAGTTCCAATCGGCCGGGCTTGCGATCCGCAGGCCATCAAATCGCCGATGCCGTCTTTGAAAAAATCCTCGGAATCCGCGGCGCATTCTCCACCCGCATCGCCTACATCTCCGTGCTGGGGCACCTGCCCAACAAGACCTTTCAGCTCATCGTCGCGGATGCCGACGGCGAGAATCCGCGCGTGGTCATGCAATCTCACGAACCTCTGATGTCGCCTTCTTGGTCGCCGGATGGCTCGAGTCTGGCCTACGTATCCTTCGAAGCGCGATTGCCCACGGTGTATGTGCAGACTTTGAAATCGCGGCGACCGGCACGTCGTCTCATCGCATGCCGGCGTGAATCAGGCGCCGGCTTGGTCGCCGGACGGCAAGAAGCTGGCCCTCGTGCTCTCCACGCGCGACGGCAACTTGGACATCTATGTATTGGACCTGACGACCCAGCAGTTGTCGCGAATCACGGATGATCCCGGGCATCGATACCGAACCGCAGTGGTCCAAGGATGGCCAGAGCATCTATTTCACCTCCGACCGGGCAGGCGGCCCGCAGATTTACAAGGTCGGAATCAGGCCGGGCGACAAGCCGCGGCGCCTCACATTTCAAGGCAGCTACAACGCGCGGCCGCGCGTCTCCCCGGATGAATCGCAGTTGGCGTTCGTGACCCAGGAGGACGGGGCCTATCGCATCGCGACCCTGGATCTTCGCGGGCGCGGCGATGTCCAAGTGCTGACCAAGGGCCATTTCGATGTTTCGCCCAGTTACGCGCCCAACGGCGCGGTGCTGATTTACGCCAGCCGCGATAAGGGAAGAGGCGTGCTGGCACTGGTCAGCGCCGATGGCCGAGTCCAGCAGCGACTGGTTTCAAGCGAAGGAGAGCTTCAGGAGCCCGCTTGGGCGCCATTCTGACTTCAAACTAATACACAAACAGCCCATCGCCGGTACCCTTACAACCCATTGGATCCCCTTAGGACTCGGACGGAGAAATAAATGAAACGCATCCTTTCGATCGCTGTGCTCATCGCAGGTGCCGCACTGCTGGCCGGTTGTCCCAAGAAGCACAATGTGCATGACACACCTGTCGCGGGCACCCAGGTTCCGGATTCCAGCTCGAGCGCGGCGGAAGGCGCATCGACCTCGACCAGCCCGCTGGGCGGCGATGCCAATAGCAGCGCGCGCGGCCTGAATGGCGAAGGCACCGGGCCCCTGGCGCGCAAGATCATCTATTTCGATTTCGACAAGTCGGAGATCAAGCCGGAATACGCGGACATCGTGACCACCGCGGCACACAATCTGACCGCAATCCCGAGCATGAAGATGAAGCTCGAGGGCAACACCGACGAGCGCGGCACGCGCGAGTACAACATCGGCTTGGGCGAGCGCCGCGCCCAGGCCGTGCGCAGGGCCCTGATGCTGCAAGGCGTGGCGGAATCGCAAGTCACGACGGTGAGTTTCGGCGCCGAGCGGCCCGCGGCAGAAGGCGATGATGAGGCGGCATGGGCGAAAAACCGCCGCGTCGAAGTGGTCTATCTGCCGTGAAAACGCGGGTCTCGCTGGGTCTTGGCGCGGCCTGTCTAGCCTTGGCGCTGGGCGGCTGCGCATCGACTCCGCCGGAGGAAGATCCGGTGCAAATCAAATTGAAGGACCTGGATACGCGTCTGGTGCGGATCGAACGCGTCATGGCCAATCAAAGCCTGCTCGACGTATCGAATCAACTGGAAGCGCTGCGCAGCGACGTACGCTCGATGCACAATGATGTGGATCAGCTGAGCAAAGCCTTGGAATCGAGCCGCAAACAGCAAAGAGACATGTATGCGGACCTGGATCAGCGTCTGAAAAATCTCGAGTCGCGCGGCGGCGCGCTTCCGCGGCGAGCTCCGCGCCCCCGCCGCGCTTACGTGCCCAGCGCCGCAGCCGCGGCCGCGTCAGCCGGCGCCGAGCGCCGACGGACTCCGGCGACGACAAGCCGCCTATCAGGCGGCATTTAATCTGCTGAAAGACGGCCAATACGACCGCGCCATCGCCGCATTCCAAAAGTTTCTGGCGACCTATCCCGATAGCTCGCTGGCCGACAATGCGCAGTACTGGCTGGGCGAGGCCTACTACGTGAACAAGGCCTATCCGGAAGCGGAAGCCGCCTTTCAGCGCGTCGTCGAGAAGTACCCGCAATCGCGCAAGCTCGCCGATGCGCTGCTCAAGATCGGCTTCTGCCGCTACGAAACGAAGCAATTTCAGTCCGCGCGCGAAGTGCTTGGGCAGGTGATCGCGCGATTTCCCGATACTCCAGCGGCGCGCTTGGCGCAACAGCGACTCGATAAGATATCGGCCGAGAAACATTGAGTGAGCAGGCGGTCCAAACCAGATCGATTGCGCATCAATGAAATTTTTCATTCGTTGCAAGGGGAGGCCGACAGCGTCGGCTTTCCAACGGTGTTCGTACGGCTGACTGGTTGCCCGCTGCGCTGCCAGTATTGCGACACGGAGTATGCTTTTCATTCCGGGGAATGGTTCGATCTTGACGCCATCCTGCTGAAGGTTCAGCGAGCTTCAAGGCCCACTACGTCTGTGTGACCGGCGGCGAGCCCTTGGCGCAACCCAATTGCCTGAGACTGCTCGAACGGCTGTGCGATGCCGGTTTTGCAGTTTCGCTGGAAACCAGCGGTGCGCTCGACGTGGCAGAGGTTGATCCGCGTGTTTCTCGGGTAATCGATGTCAAGACGCCGGCCTCGAACGAGGCCTCGCGCAATCGGATTGAAAATTTTGAGCATCTTTCGCAGCGCGACCAGCTCAAATTCGTGATCTGTTCGCGCGCGGACTACGACTGGAGCAAGGCTTTCCTGCTTGATCATGCCTTGACTGAAGCGCTGCCGCATTCTTTTTTCGCCCAGCTACCATCAGCTTTCACCGACCATGTTGGCGGATTGGATTTTGGCAGATCGTCTGCCTGTGCGTTTTCAGCTGCAGCTTCACAAAATTTTGTGGGGCGATGTGCCCGGCAAGTGATGCGTGATGACTAGCGCACGCGCCATTGTGTTGCTGTCGGGCGGTCTGGATTCCGCGACCGTGCTCGCCATGGCGCGCTCCAAGAACTATCAGTGCTACGCGCTGAGCGTTGAATATGGCCAGCGCCACCACGCCGAACTCGACGCCGCCCGGCGGGTGGCAGCCGCGCTCGGGGCCCACGAGCATCGCATCATGCGCGTGGATCTCGCCGGGATCGGCGGTTCGGCGCTGACCGACACTCGCGTTGCGGTGCCCGAAACGCCGCAGCCAGGGATTCCAGCGACCTATGTTCCGGCCCGCAATACTTTGTTTTTGTCCCTGGCGCTCGGCTGGGCCGAAGTAATTGGTGCCAACGATATTTTCGTGGGCGTCAATGTCCTCGACTTTTCCGGCTACCCCGATTGCCGGCCCGCCTTCATTCAAGCGTTTGAAAAACTGGCGCAACTCGCCACCAAGGCTGGAATCGAGGGCGCGCGCTTCAAAATTCACGCGCCGCTGATCGAGATGAGCAAGGCGGAGATTATCCAGGCGGGCTTGAGGCTGGGCGTGGATTTCAGCGCGACGGTTTCCTGCTATCAGGCCGACGCCGATGGCAGGGCCTGCGGCAGATGCGATTCTTGCCGGCTGCGCGCGGCCGGTTTCGCGGCGGCAAATATCCCTGATCCCACCCGTTACCGCCCGGGCGTTTAGCGGTGATCTAGCGCCGAAGTTCGGCTATGATGCGCGCCTGCAAATGGGACGGTAGCTCAGTTGGTAGAGCAAGGCCCTTTTAAGGCTTTGGTCCTGGGTTCGAGTCCCAGCCGTCCCACCATTTTTGCAATAAAATCAATTAATTGAAATTGATTTGAATTATTCATTCTGATTTCGGATGAGAATCATTCGTCGCACGGCGTGGATACTCAAACAAGGCTAAAGATGCGCTCCACGGGTATTCTGTGCACATCGACGGTGTTTATCGTCCTGCTACTTCAGGCCTGCGCCCCCAAAGAGCCCGAGAAGCTTAATCAGGAGACCGTCGAAGTCGGCGTAGTCACGCTGGCGAGCGGCAGTATCACGACCGTCGCTGATCTCACGGGCCGAACGACGCCTACTTTGATCGCTGACGTACGGCCGCGGGTCGATGGCGTGGTGCAGTCGCGACGATTCAAAGAAGGTTCCATCGTCCAGGCCGGCGACATCCTGTATCAAATCGATCCTTCGATGTATCAGGCGGCGCTTGATCAGGCCACCGCGCAACGGGAAAGCGCGCAAGCCAATCTTGCTGCGGTTGAAGCCAAGGAGGCGAGATACAAAAAACTCGCAACAGCTGAAGTCATCAGCAAGCAGGACGTCGATGACATCACGGCATCTGCTCTGCAAGCCAAGGCTAGCGTTCATCAGAGTTTAGCGCAGCAGCAGGCGGCACAGATCAACTTTGCCTATACGCGGATCGTCGCGCCAATAACCGGACGAATTGGTCGCTCAACCGTCACACCCGGCGCCTTGGTGACCGCCAACCAACAGACTCCGCTGGCGACAATTCAACAGCTGGATCCGATTTACGTCGACATGACCCAATCCAGTCAGCAACTGCTGCAGCTGCGCCGCGCTTTGAGCAAGGGAGCTGTCGCGCCGGCCAGCACCGCCGTAAGACTGCGCTTCGAGGATGGGACGGCCTATCCGCAATTGGGAACCATGGAGTTCGCGGAAATCGCGGTCGCGGAAGACACCGGCACCGTGACATTGAGGGCGAAATTCCCAAACCCCGATGGATTCTTGTTGCCCGGCATGTTCGTGCGTGTCGAAGTCCCACAGAGCGTGCTGAAGGATGCCATCGTGGTTCCGCAGCAAGGGATAGCACGCGGTGCGAAGGGAGACGCGACCGCGTTTGTCGTCGGCCCAGACAACAAGGTTGAAGAGCGTTCAGTTGTGGCGACGCAAGCCATCCGCGACAAGTGGCTTGTAACATCAGGCCTGAAAGCCGGGGATCGAGTCATTGTCGAGGGCACCGGCAAGATAAAAGCAGGATCGACGGTGAAGCCGGTCGCCGTTACCCTTCCGTAGGCGCGTAAGGTGAACATCAGCAGGTTTTTCATTGACCGGCCGATCTTTGCCTGGGTCATCGCGCTGTCTGTGATGATGGTCGGGATCGGCGCGATCCTGTTTTTGCCGATTGCACAATACCCGGATGTGGCGCCGCCGTCCGTGAGCGTCAGCGTCAGCTATCCGGGCGCGTCGGCTCAAATCTTGGAGAGCAGCGTTACCCAAGTATTGGAACAGCAGCTCACAGGTCTCGATGGACTCTTGTATTTCTCGTCTAATTCGGACTCGTCAGGATTCGCGCGTATTACCGTGACCTTCGTCAAAGGCACGAATCCCGACACTGCTCAGGTGCAGGTTCAAAACAAGGTCCAGCAGGCGGTAACGCGCCTCCCGGCCGCAGTTCAGCAGCTCGGCTTGACGGTGACCAAGTCAAACCCGGATTTCCTTTTGCTCGTTGCGCTCTTTGATAAAACCGACCGCGCCTCCGACAGCGACATGTCGGACTTCTTGGTCAGCAATCTGCAGGAGGAAGTCGCGCGTGTGAACGGCGTCGGTCAAACGCAAGCGTTCGGCTCTCAGCATGCCATCAGAATCTGGCTCGACCCGGCGCGCCTCGCGGCGGTCAAGCTGATGCCCGCGGATGTCCAGAATGCGGTGCAGGCGCAAAATGCCGATGTCTCGGCAGGACAGATTGGTCAGCGTCCCGCGCTCAAGGGGCAAATGCTCAACGCCGTCGTCCTGGCGAAATCGCGGCTGAAGACCCCTCAGGAATTCGCAGATGTCATCGTAAAAACCCAGCGCGACGGATCGGTCGTACGCCTCTCGGACGTGGCGCGGGTGGAAATGGGCGTGGAAGACTACTCATCGTCGTCCACGGTAAACGGGCATCCGGCATCCGGCATGGCTGTGCAGCTCGCGCCCGGTGCCGATGCACTGAAGACTTCCGAAGCGGTCAAAGCGCGGGTGAGAGAGCTCGCGGCCAACCTGCCGAGCGGCTACGAAATTACCTTCCCGCGCGACACCAGCGACTTCATCAGGCTGTCGGTGAGGGAAGTCGTCGAGACGCTGATCATTGCCGTGATTCTGGTCGTGATCGTGATGTTCATTTTCCTGCAGACTTGGCGTGCAACCTTGATTCCGGCGATTGCGGTGCCGGTGGTGTTGTTGGGGACGTTTGGGGTCTTGGCGGCATTCGGCTATTCGATCAACACATTGACGTTGTTCGGGATGGTGTTGGCGATCGGATTGTTGGTCGATGACGCCATCGTGGTGGTCGAGAATGTCGAACGCATCATGGCAAAGGAGGGGCTGGATCCGCATGCGGCCACCGTCAAATCCATGGGCGAGATCAGTTCCGCGCTGATTGGAATCGCGTTGGTGCTTTCCGCCGTGCTCGTGCCGATGGCATTCTTTGGGGGTTCAACCGGCGTCATCTACCGGCAGTTCTCCGTTACGATTGTCTCGGCCATGCTGCTATCTGTATTGGTGGCCTTGATACTGACGCCGGCGCTGTGCAGCACGCTATTAAAAGGAGGTTCTCAGAGCCATCTGGAGAGCAATCGTCTCAGCCGCTGGTTTGAGAAAGGCACAGATCGCTATGTGCGCGGAGCGCTGCAAGTCATCACCAGGCCCGGCATCTACTTCGGAATTTATGCCGGCGTGCTGGTTTTGCTGGCCGTGCTGTTTTTGCGCGTTCCGACCAGTTTTCTGCCGCAAGAGGACATGGGTCAGGTGATCGTGCAATACACACTGCCGCCGGGCGCAACCGTCGAGCGCAGCGATCACATTCGCGACCGCATCAGCGAATATTTCATGACCGCCGAGGCGCATAACCTACGAACGGTATTTGCGACTACTGGCTGGAGTTTTTCGGGGTCCGGCCAAAATTCCGGCATGGCGTTCACCAGCCTGGCAGCTTTCAGCCAGCGCAACAGCAGTCACGATAGCGCTGCGTCCATCAACGAGCGAGCGGCCGCCGTATTCGACGCATTTCGCGATGCTCAGATGTTGGTGCTATTGCCTCCCACGGTGCGGGGTCTTGGACAGTCTCAGGGCCTCATGTTTCAATTACTCAACACCAATGCAATCCCGCGCGATGACTTCGTGGCGCTGCGTGATGCACTGGTGAATGCCGCCAATCATGATCCCATGTTGAACCAGGTGCGCGCCGCGAGCCTGGAGGATACCCCGCAATTGCGCGTGAATTTCGACGAGGCGAAACTGGCGGTGCTGGGCCTTGCAGAGTCGGACGTGATGAGTACTTTGAGCGCCGCGTGGGGCGGCGCCTACATCAACGATTTTATTGATCGCGGCCGGGTCAAGAAAGTGTACATGCAGGCGGACGCGCCATTCCGAGCACTACCCGATGATCTCTACGGCTGGTTTGTGCGCTCCGCGACGACTGGAAACATGGTGCCGTTTTCAGCGTTCGCGACGACAGAGTGGTTGAAAGGCGCAAACAGCGTTTCGCATTTTAATGGGCATCCGGCTTTCGAAATTGACGCGGAGCCGAGCGCCGGCGTCAGCACCGGGGAAGCGATGCAGCGATTGATCGAGCTTCAGAAGCGGTTTGCCCCGAATACCGGCTACGCCTGGAGCGGGCTCTCTTTCCAGGAAGTTCAGTCGAGCGGCCAGGCGCCGATATTGTATGCGTTGTCGATCATGGTTGTGTTTCTCTGCCTCGCCGCCCTGTACGAAAGCTGGTCGGTGCCATTCGCGGTGCTGCTGGTCATTCCACTTGGGGTCATCGGCGCGGTGTTGGCGGTCGCAATCCGCGGCCTCGAGAACAACATCTATTTCCAAGTGGGTCTGCTAACGACCATAGGCTTGACCTCCAAGAACGCGATTCTCATCGTCGAGTTTGCCGAGAAGGCGCGCCGCGATGGCAAGGACATGATTGACGCAGCGCTCGTTGCCGCGCGGGTTCGGTTGCGCCCGATTATCATGACCTCGGTGGCATTCATCGCGGGCGTGATTCCGCTGGCCGTCTCGCACGGAGCGGGGGCGCAAAGTAGAATTGCCATCGGCACCGCGGTGGCAGGAGGAACGCTGACCGCAACCCTCTTGGCGATTTTTTACGTGCCGCTGTTCTTTGTCATCGTCGCGCGGTTTTTTCACAGCCGCGAGCCTGAGTCAGTGGCGCGTTCATCGCCTCGGGCTGGCTTTGAAAAGTAGCGAGTTATCGTGTCTATACCGATTCGAGATACGCAACGACGGCCTGCATTTGGTCGCGGGTCAAATCTTTGATGACACCATGCATCACGGGCGCGGTGCGAAGAACGCTTTGAATCACTAGCAGCTGTTTGAGCAGATAGGGAGCATGTTGTCCGGCAAGGCGCGGGAACGGTCCATTGCCTTGCGCCTGGGCGCCATGACACGAAGCGCAGGCCGGTATCTGTCGTCCCGGCACGCCTTCCATGAAGATTTGTTTACCCTGAGCGATGAGCGTCGCACTTCCCTTCTTGCCTGTGGCCGCCGTCTGTTCGGAAAAATATGCCGCGAGCGCACTGATCAATGGGTCGCCAAGTTGCGATGCCATACCCCACATGTAGGCTTGGGCGTCCGGGTCCGCGCGTGTTTGATCCTTAAAAGCATGCAACTGCAATTCAATATACGGTGCTGTTTGGGCCGCTAAATTAGGGAAGGTGGGCGCGACGCTTCGGCCGTTGGGCCCATGACAAGCGCTGCACGTCTCTATGGTCTTTTGCAATTGGGTTTTTTGCGAATCGGTCACGCGATCCGTATTCGCGTCCGCGGCGTGAGCAGTGCCAGCCATTAATAACCCCGCACTCAGGGTGGCAACCACGTTTCGCATCAAGCAGCTTTTGACGAACATGTCAGAAATTGACCCAAACCAGACCGTACAAAGTATTGTTGTTGGACGCGTTGCGTCCTGAGCCGTCATAGTTGGTTCTCGCACCGTTGAATTTGTCGTATCCGACATATTGGAGCTGCAATTTCGTGTTGAGCCAAGGCAAGTAATTGAGCTCAGCGATATAGCCACTTGAATCGGGGCTGCTGTTTGCACTACCCACGACCGGCGCGGCCGCATAGAGGACAGTGTCATTGCTGCCGGTGGTGCTGAAATACCCGAGTGAACCGCCTATCCGGCGCTGGTAACTGTATTCGCCAGTGAGCTTCGCGGTCTTCAGAGTGTTGGTGGCATTCGCCGCAAACTGATCCAGGAAACTCGCATTGAGCGTTTGGTTTTCGTGGATATACGTCGCCAGCACCGTCACCAGGTGTTCCTCGCCAATGAACTGATACTGCATGTCGACAGCCACGTCTTTGTATTGATCGGTGGGGCCCTGCAGTGCCGTGCCGTTTGCCGGGTGGGTCTTTATATCGATTCCATAGGTACCTACGGACAATGAGTTGCGATCCCAGCGTTGCTCGTAGGTTAGGCGCCAATACGGAGCCAGCCCATGAGCCACATTGCTTTGTGTGCTATCCAGCGGATGGGCACCTCCGACAATCGCAGGGGAGTATCCGGAAATCTCGGCATACCAATGATCATCAAGCCACATGTACACCCCGAGTCCTGCGACTGATTGAGCCAGCGTTCCATCAATCTGGGTGGCTGCAGTTGGTCCCGGTGCGACTGAACTTCCAGCGTAGGGAAAGCCCCAGGCGGGGGTCGAGTTCCAGACGTCTTGGACCGTGGGATTGTTGTTCAGGGTAATGCCCAGGATCATATGATGGCTGTTGCCGTCGGTGCCTCCGAAAGACAGGTGATGGGCATAGCGAATATCAGTATTGTCTATCCCGAAGTGATCGGCGACGCCATCGTAAGTCAGCTGCACGAATGCCCCGAGTTCATTGGCGATTTTACCTGCATAGAAAAAGCTTGCTTGATCCGGAAAGAGCACTTCGCCATCTTTGGCAAGCGCTCCCGGCAGCGCGCTGTCTGGAAGTGCCGTGCTGGTATGCGTGTAGGAAATCTGCACCATCATACTGATCGGAGGGATGGAATTCAGTGCCAGGGTTTGGCGGGAATCAATGTCGATTCCCGTTATTTGCTTTATGTTGTCGAGCACGTAGCCGTTCAGCTTGAACTCGCGCCCAAAGGGGGTAAGTTCGGGAAATACCGTATGACAGGCGGCACATGTCATTCCAGTTTGTCGGGCAAAGCTCGGCACCGCCCAGCTCTTGACGCTCAGTAGACAGAGAAGTCCAAGAGCAAAAAGCCGCAGGTTTTTGTGATGCAGGTTAACCGGGCGCATACCGACCAAGGAGTGGACCTTTCGTTCGTGGAGTCTGGTCTTTGCAATGCAAAGCAAACTGTACAGAACGTCGCGCGCAAGATATGTGCGTTACCGTACGCAAGAGACAAATTTGAAATCAAATTCTGATGTGGCGGTCGCAGCGAGCGCCGATCGCTAGTTCAGAACCGCTCGTCATACCGGGCCGACGGCGGCTGTCTAGTCACATCCAATCGCGCACAACTGGGACACCGCCAAGCTCATGGTGGAACCGGCTTTTAGCTGCAGGGGACCCGCACCGAATGAGGCGGTCGTCTTGATGCCCAAATCCGTTATGCGATTCAAGTTACCCGAGAGATAAGCTCCGACGCTCGCTTTCGCCTTCAGTGGGGGAATGACGGTCGCACTGGCGCTGACGCCGGCAATGACGGTCCAGTTCCCCTTGTAATTAATGGTGCCGTTGGCGAACGGGCCAACCCCTGGGCTGGACAAACTCAGCATCACTTGCTCGCAGTTGATACTGGCATCGAGCCCGGGGGCTAGGGGCAGCTGCAGGGTCGCCGCCTTGAGGACGTCCGGGCAACCTTGGGAGTCCATTTCATCCGGAGTCGCGATTGAGATCGAATCGGGGATCTCGGGCGACTGCGCGAGTCCCCACCAGACGCCGAGTTCGGTCTGGATCGCGTTTCCCTGAGCGACCATGCCGTTGTAAGCGAGCAGCAGATCCGCGCGCGCGCGCAGCGAGCGATCTTGGTGGTACAAGGGGTCCGACAGATTCGCGGCAAGCCCCGTGAGGTCGCGGTACCACGGATCGGCGAAGGCACGGAAGGCTTGCTCGGTCGTTCCCTGGCGCTGCAGGAACACCGGCAGCTCCTCGCGTACAGTGGTGCGCCCCTGCATCAGAATCGTCAGATAGGGTTCACATTGCGACGAAGGGATTTGCTGAGCGTTACATTGGTCGACCGCTGCGAAGAGGCGCGTGGACCAATCATTGAACTGGTTCACGACGTCATTGTACAGCGCATTGACCGCGTTCTCGGCGGTGACGTATCGCGTGTATAGGTCACTCAAGCCCGGCGGCGAGCTGTTATCGAACACCGGTGTACCGAGTTTGTCGCCGTCGCCGTCTATGTCAGCGAAGCGCACTGAGGTCAGTAGCAACGGCGGGTCGGCCGAGTCGCGCTGCTGCCATTGGTGGCGTACTGATTGACGCTGATTCTCGGCGGCAATACCCGCATCAGCGACACCCTGCTCGAGCACAGTCCAGGCATCCGCGAAGGAGTGCAGCAGCTCCGCTGATCCCGGGTATTGCAGCGCGGGGAGTTGCGGTGCGACCCCCTGGCTAAGATCGAAGGTGTTATCGAGGGTCAAAGTACCAGGCGAGCGGTGCAGCGCCGACAGATAGGTTGCGCTTGCATCCTGCCCCTGGCACAGCTGCGCGATGGCGAGATTCATCCGCCCCTCAGCAAGGTAAGGTTCAGCTGCTGTTGCAGTGTTCAGCACACCCTGTGCCGCCGCGAACTGGCCCGTCTGAAGCAGTGCGAAACCGCGGTTATTGAGGGCGACGGCGTGACCGTCTATGCCCATGGGGGCCCCGAAGTCCCCGCCCGTGGCATCGGCGGCATCCAGCAGCGCGAGCGCCTCGTTCGGCATGCCGATGAGTGCTGCGGCGCCGGCCGCGTTCACCAGGTGCGCAGGATTGGACGGCTCATTTTGATGGGCTGCAAGGAGCGAGGCCAGAGCAGCTGGTCCCCGCTGATTCACCACCTGGCTGGCGGCGAGTGCAGTGAGCGACTCGGGCGCCGTGCCGGTGTTGCCGGCTAGATAACTCTGCAGTGCCCCGGCACCGCCGATCTGGTTGAGCTGTGTCTGGATGGAACTCATTGCTTGTCCGAGCGTCATCGGATTCGCGGGTACGGTCTGGCAGAGCACGGGCGCCAGCACCGGCAGCAGTGGGGTGATCGCGCTCGGATCGATGACGCGCGAGTCGCTGAAGGCGCGAAGGTAAGCGACCTCGCCGCAGGGATTTCCTTGAACCAAGGTGTGCGTGAAATTAAACGCGCCGCGTGCCGGGTCGCTGAACTTAAGTTGCACGCCGTTGAAGACCCCGCCGGGCGCGAGCCCCGCGTTCGGAAGAGAGAACACGATGACCGCGACGTTATTGATCACGCAGGTGGGATTGGCGAGCGTCACCGTGGCCAGCGAGATCTGCGGTACCTCGAGCGACAAGACTCCGGAGTACTCCTGCGGCGAGGTGTTGGTGAAGCTCGCCGTCGTATCGAACGTTGTCGTAGTGCGGTTGAGCAGCAGGCCAGAAAAGCTCACATGCACTGCGCTGTCTGGGATCACGCTGGATACTTGCGCCTGCGCAGCTGCCGCGAAGAGCGCGACGAGACATACCGCCGGGGCACAGAGCTTGCGCAGCGAAGGGAAGCGAATCATGCGGCGGACTCCTTTACGTTCTGTGGCTTGGATTAGGAGTCGTCGATCAAGGTATTGCAAGGCGCTGTACCGTGTTCTAGGGACACGTCTTGCGTCGGTCGCCGCAAACGCTGGTTAGGTCGATCAGCGCCGAATGAGACATAACATCGGAGGTCAAAGGCGAACCGCCCCGTAAAATAAAGCAATTCGCGTCGCGTGTACCGTGAACACGGGACAAGCCATTGCCATGCACCTGGCCAAAATGCCTAATCAGTTCAGCCAACATTGACGCAATATCAGGAGCCCGCAATATGAGCAGACTGAAATTTCAAGGGTGCAAAACGCGGGCATCTGCGTTGCCAGCGATCGCTGCCACGCTTTGCACACTTTGTTTTTATGCACCTGCTCGAGCGCAAGTTTATGACGTGACTCTCGACACATCGAGCCTGCTCGGAACCGGATCGACACTCACATTTGATCTCATTTCCGGGGGCGGTACTCAATCGAACACGACGTCGATCTTGGACTTTTCGACCGATGGCACTTTATTGCCAGGCGGCGTGAATTCGGGTTCGGTGAGCGGCGCGCTGCCCGGCACGGTGATACTGAACAATGCATCGTTCTTTAACGAATTGCAGCAAGGCATCACGCTGGGGTCGACGATTTCGCTTCAGGTGAATGCGACAACGAATGCGCCGAGCAGCGGTTCGCTGCCGGACACGCTGTCCGTATTCTTGCTTGACCCGACGGCCTCCTACTCGTTGATTAACACCACCGACCCCACGGGTGCGAATTCTCTGTTAACGCTGCAGATTGATGGCACTCCCAGCGGTAGTGTCGCCGGATATAGCGGCTCTTCGCCAACCATCCCAGTGACCATCAACGCGGCGGGAACTCACCCAACGGCCGCCCCGGAAATTGACTCCTCGAGCGCGGTGAGTGCGATCACGCTTTTGGTCGGCGGACTATGCGTGTTGCGCGGTCGGCGTTGGGTGGGCGGCGCAAACGTCAGGCTCTACGGTTGACGAACTCCCAGACCTTCGAGATCACGACCGATCCTTCGCCCACCGCTGATGCCACGCGTTTCACCGAGCCTGAGCGCACATCACCGACCGCGAAGATGCCAGGCTGCGACGTCGCGAATGGTGAGGCCGCTGCCCCTTCGCCGAAACCGGTGATAACGAATCCTTTATCATCGAGTTTCACCAAGCCCGAGAGCCACTCACTGTTTGGCGCAGCCCCTACCATGACGAAGAGTGCACGTGCCTCAACGACGCGGGTCGCCCCCGTCTTCACATCGCGAATGCTGACTGCTTCCAGGTTTTTGGCGCCATGCAACGCGCTTACCTCGGCACCATACTCGATTGTTATGCCGGGATCGGCTTCGAGCCGACTCGAGAGGTAACGCGACATCGAGGCGGCAAGTGAGGCACCGCGGACCAAGACGCGTACGCAACGCGCCGAGCGGCTGAGAAACATTGCGGCCTGTCCCGCGGAGTTTCCGCCGCCAATGATGATCGCGTCTGCGTCTTTGGTATAGCGCGCTTCCATCTCGGTCGCCGCATAGTAAATACCGGCGCCTTCGAATTCAGGAAGTCTTGCGATCGGCAGCCGGCGATATTGCACTCCGGTCGCCACCACCACTGCTCTGGCGCGAACGCGCTGGCCATTATCGAAAGTGGCGCAGAAGCTCGCATCTTCGAGCTTCTCGAGAGCTGCCGCCCGCCGCGGCATCGCGAAACGCGTACCGAATTTCATTGCTTGCACTTCCCCCCGCCAGACCAGGTCGGAACCGGAAATGCCTGTTGGGAAGCCCATATAATTCTCCACACGGCTCGAGGTTCCGGCTTGACCGCCAATCGCAACATCCTCTATGACCAAGGCGCGCAAACCTTCGGCTCCCGCATACACTCCTGCGGCCACCCCAGCCGGTCCGCCGCCGACGATTAGCACGTCGAATACCTCGTTGTCGCCGAAATCAAGATTGAGTCCGAGCAGGCGTGCGATCTTGTCGGGGGTGGGGTCGGTCACAACGACATCGCGACCGAAGATGACGCCGGGTACGCCCGGAGCGATAGAGCAGCGACGGGCGAGCGCTTCGGCTTCGGGATTTCCCAACGGCAACGAAATGTACGGAATGTGGTTGCGGCTCGCAAACTCCGCGATGCGGCGCACGTTTCGGTCATCATCTTCACCGATCAACCGTAAGCTGCTGATCCGTTCCTCAAGCTGACGGCGGCGGCGGGCCGAAAACACAGTGATGATGATGTCGGACATCTCCGGAATCTGAGACATCAGCGTCAGCACGGCTTCGCGCGGCACTTCTATAACCCGTGTGTCCCGGACCGCGCGCATCGCCATCGACCAATTGCCGCCGTTCAGCAGGGAGATCTCGCCCAGAAACTGCGTCGGGCCCATCGTCGCGGGTAAATGACGTTCGTCGGTAAAGGGATTGACTACCTCGACTTCACCTTCCTCGATATAAACGAAACGATCCACAGGTTGGCCGGGGCGCGTGAGCAATGAGCCGGCAGGATAGCTACCGACAGCACCAGCCTTGCGCAATGCTTCGACGTGAGCGGCGGCGAGCGGCGTGCGCTGCATCTGATTCAAATCGCCGCCAATTTTTTCCATGACTCTGCTCGTCCTTTATGCGCTAACGCCGGTCTGCATTATTTCTGCGCTCGATCGACATGGCAACACCAAAGCGCGAGGGCGCAGGTCCCGCGGTTACCGTTTCACGGAACGAATTAACCTCACGCCTGCGGTTCCGTTTATCCGGCGTCAATCGTATCTTATATATGCGGGCAATCTCGGAAGGGCGCGGGCGAATGGCAGATGTGGACCAGCAGCAAGCGGAACCCTTCAAGAAGGCCTCTGCGCCGTTTGAATCGACCGCCGCTGCTGTATCGCAATTGTTTCGTGAACATAATCACATGCTGGTGCGCTACCTCACTGTTCGTCTCCAGTCGGTGCAAGAGGCGAAGGAAGTCGCCCAGGAGTCCTACGCCCGTCTGTTGCAGTTACCGCAGCCAGGCGCCCCGGGTTTGTTGCGGGCCTATTTATTTAAGACCGCAACGAACCTTGCCATCGACCGCTTGCGGCATCGGAAAACCCAACGACGGGCCGCAGAACAACCGGCTCTATGGACTGAATTGACCGCAATTCCTGCGGGTTTGGACGATCCTGCCGAACAACTCTTGGCGCGCGAGCAAGCTGAACAGCTGCTGGGATATCTGCAGGAGCTGCCTAGCAAGTGCCAACGCGTTTTCGACCTTCACCGATTGGAAGGCATGCCACAGCAGGCCGTCGCCGAGCGACTGGGTTTCTCGCAACGCATGGTCCGGCGCTACGTTACCTACGCAATGCTCTACTGCCACTTGCGTTTGCAGGGAATGACGGCGGATCAAGTACGACGGAAGGTGTCCCTGTGAGCAAATCAGACCCTATGGTGCCAAATGTTGAGCGGCTACAAGAGGCCAGTGAATGGGTGCAGCGGCTGAACGAGTCAAACGAGCAAGTGACCGCCGATCAGTGGCTCCAATGGTGCGAATCGGATCCACTAAATCTGACCGCATTTGAACAAATGCAGCGCGTATGGGACGCATTTCCGACCGCGAGCGACGGGCGCTTGCTTGAGCCGCCAACCACCAATCGTCTGAAATCTCCTAGCGGACTGATTTTGCTGGCCGCCAGTCTCGTACTCGGCGTCGGCTTGATCGGATGGCTCATCTCGCGTCCGCAGATACAGGTGCTTGACACATCGATCGGAGAGCTGCGCCATATCAAGCTATCTGACGGGTCGCATATCGATTTGGCGCCAGACTCTCGCGTGAGCACGCGTCTCACCCTAACGCGGCGCGACGTGCGACTGGAGCGCGGACAAGCCTTTTTCGCCGTTGCGCATAGCGCGCTGCGGCCATTTGTGGTGCACGTCGCTAACCTGACGGTCACGACCTTGGGCACGGCGTTTGATGTGCGGACCGGCCCGGATAACACGGTGGTCATAGTCAGTGAGGGCCGGGTGAGCGTGGTGCCCGGCACGGCGAAGGCTGTGCACGCCGGCGCAGGCGAACGAGTCAGTTTCTCCAAGTCTGCACAGCATCTCAGTGTAGTGAGCGGCGATCCAAGCGGCGCAGGGTCATGGCGCAACGGGACGCTGCAATTCTTGAGCGAGCCCTTGGAGGATGTGGTCAGCGCCGTCAATCGCTACAGCTCACGACATGTGGTTGTCTCCTCCGCATTTCAACAGACGCGATTCACAGGGACGCTCTCGCCGCCGAATATTCGCGAATGGCTCAACGCATTGGAGCAAATTTATGACGTCAAAGTGGTCGACCAAGGGACCAATGAAATACTCATTCGCTCGCGCGCCGAAGGTGTCGCCAGGAAGTAAGTCTGGAATTCATTGGGCGCTGCTGGCCCTGGTACTGATAGTCGCGTGGCTTGAGCCCGTGCGCGCCGACGACGTCCTCGATCGCGGCGTGAGTTTTCATATTCTTGCCTCGCCGCTCGCGAGCGCGCTGCTCGAATTTTCGGCGCAAAGCGGGATCCGCGTGGCTGCGGCCGATGCGACGGTTTCGGGTCTGCATTCGGACGGGTTGAATGGAACTTATTCGATTCACGCCGGATTGAGCGCGTTGCTGCACGGAACTGGCCTTGATTTCTCGCGCGTTGGCACTCAAACCGTCGCCATTCGCAGCGCATCGGTCGGACCGAAAATCGGCAGTCTTACGGCGGCCGATGGGACTGGTGCGGTCGCGAAGACGCCGTTGCCCAAGGCGGAGGAGTCCCCTTCCCGAGATGATGCGAGTGCGGCTCTGGAGATGCCCGATGTGACTGTGATTGCGCATCGTCCGCCGACCGATCAGGAGTTGGCCGGAGATAGCCTGGAGGAATTCATACTGCACCACGCTACGACGCACTACGTGGATACCAGCACCTCGCGCAATCTTGCGCGCTGGCGTGGCGGCAAGCAGAGCATTTGCCCGATAACGGGTGGCCTCACCCCGGGCTACAACGCCTTCGTAACGGCGCGACTGCGCGCGCTCGCCGCCTACGTTGGCGCGCCCGTGCAAGCCGACCCGCAATGCAAAGCCAATGTGCAAATATTGTTCACGAGCAATCCCGAGGCAAAAATGGATTCGATTCGGAAATGGGCCACAGGCACCGCCTTTCGCAACCGCTATACGGGCGGGGAGAAGAATCTGATCGCGTTTCGCAGCGACCACGCGATTCAGGGCTGGTACATGACGACCAGCAGCGGCGCCGCCGTCCTGAATACCGACGTGGCATTAGTAGGGCTCAGCGTTCTGCCTGTTTGGCCGCAGATCACTCAAAAGTACATCGGAAGTACAGGCATGGTGGGGCGTTTGGGGATTGGTAGCGGGAGTGGAAGTGGAATCGGCATCGTCATCCTGGTCATCGACACAACCAAAGTCGTCGGCTACACCATCGGGTCGATTGCCGACTACTTGGCGATGTTGACGTTGTCGGTCGCGCAATCGCCCGACCATTGCGATCCGCTGCCGAGCATTTTGGACCTCATGTCGGCGAGCTGCAGCACGCGTGAAAAGCCGACAGCGATCACGGCCGGCGATCTAGCCTTCTTGAAGGCGCTTTATTACAAAAACACCGGGTTGGGCCCATCGCTTTCCAGAGCCGAGATCAACGGCAACATGCTGCGTCAGTTCAAGAACCCGGAATAGCTTGCCGAGACGGCGTATTGTGCTCCCGTTCTCGCATCGCTACAGTGCGCCTCTGGGAATATCGCATTTGTCGCTGGCGAGGAGGATGGCGCGATGAAACGTGTCCCTGGCATTGCCTGCGGAATCCTTGTGGCGTTCGTTGGCGTGAGCGGCACGGCGCAGGGCGGCCCCCGCGAAAAACCTGTGCCCTGCGAAGGCAACGCATGCAGCGACGTTCGAATCTGGTATGACGGCTGTTATCAAGCGATTAACCATGGTCCCAAACAGGTTGTCCTCATCCTCGGTGAGTGGTCGAAAGTTTTGTATCCGGGGGAGCAGTTCACGCTCAAGGACGTGCCGAAGTACACGTCGTGTCCGCAGTTCTTCAGCGGTAACGCCAAGGCAAACTACTGATGCTAAGGCGGCGCTCTATCCCAGCTGGGTTGCGACTGATACGCCGGCCGGAATCAAAGCGGCAGCACTTCGGGAAGGGCGTTCATCCATCAAAACGGCAACCGACGCGCGCAGCGCACTGGCGACCATCTCGCATCGCGCGCGGCTCTTTGGATCGCAACGATGCGATATCCGACAATCTTCTCGATAGCGGCCCGGACAGCGCGGAACGCGATCCAAGCCGTTTGCATTGAACTGCAATGCGGATATAAATCCGGTTGACCATGCCGCTCCCGCGAAATAGCGCGTGGAACTCAGCGCACTCTCATCGACCAGCACAAAAGTAGGCATGGGCGGCTTGGCAGCGAGACGACGCTCCAACTCCTGCAACAGTCCGATGACCAGCGCCAGGAATCTCTCATAGGTTTCTGGGCGTGGCGATCTTTGCCGCCACTTTCCAACCTCGAATTCCCCAAATTGCCGGCAGCCATGCGCCGGGTGAAAGCTGGATTGGCCAAACGAGCAGCGCCACGAGGTAACCCTCGAGCATCGCGGCGTCCATGTGCTCGGCGGGCCAGCCCTCCTCGGCGAGCCAGGCGTCCAATACCCTAAAGTCGTGCGCCGTGAAGGCGACGGAGCCAAAGGATCGGAGATTGGGAGGCAGCAGGAGCGGTGCCACGTAGCCGTATCGCGAGGAAAAGCGGGGCTTGGGTTTCATGTGTCTAATGCCGGAAGTGAGGGCGGGGCCGCAGTTGGTCCTAGACTCCGCCAGGGTAATGACGGTAATTGGCAAATCGACGTTATTCCGGTTAAATGGCTGCCGGGTACGCACTGGCAATCGGAATAAATATTTGAACGCGCTGCTGCGACGCATCGCACCGATTTGTGGAACCCACCGCTCAGGGTTGGAGTCCCACCCGCTTTAGGTCTAGAGTTCCTCCACGTCCCTCGAGTCGTATCAACATTAGGAGATTGTCCAATGAACACTGCAGTCGATATGGTCTCGCTGACCGCACCGGTCAAGCGCTTCGTAAGCCAGGCTCGTCAAGCCTTGATCGACGGCCGCTGGCAGGACGCCCAGTCGGGTGAAACCTTCGAAGTCTTCAATCCATCCAATGAATCCGTTATCGCTCGCGTTGCCGATTGCAAGCGCGCCGATGTGGACTTGGCGGTGGCCGCGGCACGCAAAGCGTTCGATAAAGGGCCGTGGCCGCGCATGTCGCCTTCGGCTCGCGGCAGGATCCTGTGGAAAATCGGCGATCTGATCCTCGAAAATCTCGAGGAATTGGCTCAGCTGGAATCGCTCAACAATGGCAAGCCCATTGCGGTGGCGCGGGGCGCCGATGTGCCCCTGGCCGCGGATCTATTCCACTACATGGCGGGCTGGGCGACCAAGATCGAGGGCAGTACGCTCTCCCTTTCGGTGCCTTACACACCCGATGCGCAATACCACGCCTATACGCGCAAGGAACCGATCGGTGTCGTGGCGCAGATCATCCCGTGGAATTTTCCGTTGCTGATGGCGGCCTGGAAGTTGGGCCCCGTCCTCACAGCCGGCTGTACCGTCGTGCTGAAGCCAGCCGAGGAAACGCCTCTGTCGGCGCTGCGGCTCGCGCAACTGTGTTTGGATGCCGGCCTGCCTCCCGGCGTGCTCAACGTGCTGACGGGATTCGGCGAGACGTGCGGTGCGCCGCTGGCAGCGCACAGCCAAGTGGACAAAGTCGCTTTCACCGGTTCGACCGAAGTGGGCAAGCTGATCGTCAAAGCGGCGGCAAATGATTTGAAAAAAGTTACGCTCGAACTGG
This sequence comes from uncultured Gammaproteobacteria bacterium, assembly GCA_963771615.1. Lineage (GTDB taxonomy): Bacteria > Pseudomonadota > Gammaproteobacteria > Steroidobacterales > Steroidobacteraceae > Bog-1198. The sequence continues at coordinate 195,166 of CAVYUD010000011.1, read as the reverse complement.
GCGGCAAATCGCCCAATATCGTGCTCGACGACGCGGATCTCGATGTGGCAATTCCGGGCGCCGCGAACGCGATTTTTTTCAACCACGGCCAATGCTGCTGCGCAGGTTCGCGTTTGTTCGTGCAAGAGAAGAGCTACGATCGTGTATTGGAAGGGGTCAGCAAAGCGGCGCGCTCCATTCGCTTAGGCCCTGGTCTAAATCCACAGAGCGAGATGGGACCGCTCGTATCAAAAACCCAATTCGATCGCGTTACCGGTTTCCTGCGTTCCGGCAAGGAGGAGGGGGCTCGCACGGTGTGCGGCGGTAAGCGCTATGGCGACACTGGCTTTTTCGTCGAACCCACTGTGCTCGACGGCACCAGCGATCAAATGCGGGTGTATCAGGAGGAAATCTTCGGCCCCGTTGTGACCGTGATGCCTTTCAAAGAAGTCGACGACGAATTGATTCGCCGCGCCAATGACACCGTATACGGATTGGCCGCAGGTCTCTGGACCAGCAACATCAAGCGTGCGCATCGCATCGCCGATCAACTGCGGGCCGGTACGGTCTGGGTCAATTGTTACAACATTTTCGACGCCTCGATGCCGTTCGGCGGCTATAAACAGTCGGGCTGGGGTCGCGAGATGGGCAGCGAAGTGCTCAAGAATTATCTGGAAACCAAGTCGGTGTGCATGAGTGTCTGAGACTAAAGCCGAGGCGCGCCCCGCGGGCGCCTCGGAACAGTCTCAATTATTTATCAGTATAATCAATGGGTAAAAGAACATAGCTATAGTTTACATTTGGTAATTGCGCGCACCGGAGCGCGCAGATTCTCGCCCTTAAAATCCGGATCAGGTATTCTTAATGCTTACGGCGCGCTTCTTTGGCGCGCTGGTGCCGCAAGGGGCGCTGCGACTGGATATAGACCAGCCAGGCTTGCGGTACCGTGGCTTTAGGGCCAACGGCGCTCACAACTTGAACAGGAGTTGGAGCTTGCCATGAACACCTTACTCAGACCCGCTGATACCTGCGAATTCGATGTCGCCGACCTGTCGCTTGCCGACTGGGGTCGCAAAGAAATACTGATTGCAGAAACCGAAATGCCAGGCCTCATGGCAATTCGCGCCGAATATGCGCCGCTGCAACCGCTACGTGGCGCGCGCGTGGCCGGCTCGCTGCACATGACCATACAGACCGCCGTGCTGATCGAAACCCTGCAGGCTTTGGGTGCCGAAGTGCGCTGGACTTCCTGCAACGTGTTCTCGACCCAGGACCACGCAGCAGCGGCAATCGCCGCGCGCGGAACAGCAGTCTTCGCCTACAAGGGCGAAACGCTCGAGGATTACTGGAACTACGCCCATCGCATATTCGAGTGGCCGGAAGGGACACACGCCAACATGATTGTCGATGATGGCGGCGATGCGACGATGCTGTTGCACTTGGGCGCGCGTGCGGAGGACGACGAGACCGTGATTGCGCATCCGAATAACGATGAGGAGGGCGCCCTGTTCGAAGCCATCGAAGCGACGCTCAAGCACGACCCGCACTGGTACTCAGTGCGCCTCCGGGCCATTCGAGGCGTGTCGGAGGAAACCACGATCGGAGTGAAGCGCCTGTACCGGATGCTGAAAGAAGGTCAATTGATGCTACCCGCCATCAACGTCAACGACTCGGTAACCAAAAGCAAGTTCGATAATCTCTATGGCTGTCGCGAGTCGCTGGTCGATGCCATCAAGCGCGCCACCGATGTGATGGTGGCGGGCAAGGTTGCCGTCGTTGCCGGCTACGGCGATGTGGGCAAGGGGTCGGCGCAGGCGCTCCGCGCGCTTTCGGCGCAGGTCTGGGTAACAGAGATCGATCCGATCTGCGCGCTTCAGGCGGCGATGGAGGGCTACCGCGTCGTGACCATGGACTACGCAGCCGCGCACGCGGATATTTTTGTCACCGCCACCGGCAACTTTCATGTCATCACGCACGATCACATGAAGCGCATGAAGAATAACGCCATTGTTTGCAACATCGGCCATTTCGACAACGAAATTGACTGCGCCTCGCTCAAAGCATACAGCTGGGAAAACATCAAACCGGGGGTCGATCACGTTATATTCCCCGACGGCAAGCGCATCATTCTCCTGGCCGAGGGTCGGCTGGTGAATTTAGCCTGTGGCACCGGTCACCCCAGCTATGTCATGAGTTCCTCGTTTGCCAATCAGACTTTGGCGCAGATTGAGCTCTATACGAATACGGCAAACTATCCGATTGGCGTGTATGTGCTGCCCAAACACCTGGACGAAAAAGTCGCCCGCTTGCAGCTGCAGAAACTCAACGCTCGTTTGACTGTGCTCTCGGATGAGCAGGCGCGTTATATCGGGGTTCAACAAGATGGGCCGTATAAAACCGATCAGTACCGCTACTAAAAGGCGAGGTCCGGTTTGTCATAGTGTGGAGCAGGGTGCCCAATAAGGCCCCGCCGACGTGAAAACTCTAGCGTAATGAGCGACCCGTCACGGGCAAGCCTTTGCCAAGCTTTTAGAGTGGGCGGGTGCTCGGTTGCCAACACGGACAGGTATCCACCATGCGCGTTCTCGCCCTCGTCGGCTTTGCTCTGTTCAGTGTCGGGGGCGCAGTGCTGCCCGCCGCGGCTGACAATGGCGCGCTCTACGTGGCCCCGGGTCCCTCAAGCCTGATCGCTCCAGAAGTGATTCGGCGCAATCAAGAACAGCTTGCGGGGACAGCCAGAAAATTGGGCGATCTCATCGGCGATTCGCTTAAATCACCGAGCAGCCACGCCACCGAGCTCGTGGTCACCACCAAGTGCGGACACTACCTCTGGGCAAGCATCTCCTTTGCGGACGGCACAGCCAAAACGCTTAACTTAGGCAACGCCCCGGCAAGTCAAAGCGATATGGACAAGGCCAAGGCGGCGATTCCGATACTCCGCATCGTGGACGAACCAGGTTGCGACCGCTAGTGCTACGATCGTCTGATGAAGTCGGACCCAATCAAGACCTGGCACCACCTCGTCCAAAACCGTGACGTTCAGGCGCTCGATGCGCTGCTTGCCGAGGAGGCGGTATTCCATTCCCCGGTGGTGCACACGCCGCAAGTCGGCAAGCCCCTTACCAAGAAGTATCTCACGGCCGCCATTCATGTCTTTTTCAATGAATCTTTTCGCTACGTGCGCGAGTTGCAAGGCGATCGAGATGCCGTGCTCGAATTTGAGGTTAGCCTCGACGGAATCGTGGTCAATGGTGTCGACATGATCAAATGGAACGACGCCGGCAAGATCACCGAATTTAAAGTGATGCTTCGCCCTTTGAAAGCGGTGAACCTGATTCACCAGAAGATGGCGCAAATCCTTCAAGCGCAGGCGCGGTAGGCTAGCGCGCCGCGCCATTGCCCGGCGAAATCACCCTGCCTAACTCGGAGGCACGGCTCAGGCGGTCGAACAAACCGAAAGTCAAACGCGAAATTCGAGTGATCGCCTCTTCCCCGGCGCGCTCGTTTGCAAGATACGTCGTCATGACACAAATCACGTAGGGCCGGTTCTTCAAAAACACGATGCCAGAATCATTGCGCACGCCCTCGAGCTCACCGGGTTTGTTGGCAATCTTTGAGGTCGGGCGGCAGGTCGCGCGGTATCCAACTGTCTTTGTTGGTTGCCAATACGGTGAAGAAATCATCGAGCAGCGGCGAGCCGATGACCTTGCCTCGATAGAGTTGCTCGAGCAGCTGCATCATTTCGCGCGGCGTGGAGATATTCTCCCGGCCTTGAGCCGCCGCCTGAAGATCCATCATCTTGCGGCGCAATTGCGTGTGCGCAAGACCCAGTGATTCCGTCAAGCGCACCACGTTATCCATGCCGACGCGGTCGATGAGAATATTCGTAGCTGAGTTGTCGCTGACGGCGACCATGATGGTCGCGAGATCACGATTCGTGAGAGAAGAAACTCCCGGCGTGAGCCCGCCCAGGATGGAACTGTCTGCAACGATGTCCGCAGCCCGGACCACATAGCGGTCCTTCAATGTCGCTTTGCCGCTAACGCCGTGCGCCGCTTGCTCTGCTTGGTGATAAAGCTCCGCGAGCACGGCGATCTTGATCGAACTCGCCTGCGGAAATACCTCGTCCGGTCGGATGAGGAACTGCTGCCCCGAGCTTAAGTCCAAGATGGCGACGCCCAGAACGCCGTCGAGCTGCTGCTCCACCTCGGCAACCGCCAGTCGCAAGTGATCCCATAGCGCCTGCTGTTTGACGTTGAGCGGCTCATCCGCCGCATGCGCCGCCGCGGACGAAAACAGCAATACCAATACGGCCAGTCGCTTGCGCATGAGTTCTCCGATCATTTCGCTTCAGGGTGAGCCCCAGGTAGAGTCAATCAGATGTTCATCCATCGCTTTGCCCGGCGCGCATTCATCTGAGTAATAGGCGGTTTGCATGCCGCCGATTTTGCCGCGTTCCTGATAGTTGATGTTGTAAATATCGAGGGCGTTTTGTCTCGCAGTTTCCTCTGGAACACCCAAGAGCCTGGCGGCCCGATAATTTCGCTGTATTGCCTGACATTCAGTGCGCGCTTCGTTCATCTCGCCGCGCACGTGCATGCTTTCGTGAGTGAACAAATCCAGACTATTGAGCTCTTCGTGGGATGCTCGGCCGGGGTGGCGCAAGTAGGCCATCAAGGTGCCGCACCACGGCTTCTGCACGACGATGCTGCCGCTTTTCGGATTGGCATGCCCTGATGCGAGCATCTCAGGATCGAGCATGGTATCGAACAGCGTGTTGCAGTGAACCCGGGCTCGATGACCGTCAGCCAGTTCGCTCGCCTTCACTGACAAGAACCATTGAAAATACCAGGTGTGAAGCGGCGGCCACGCAAAGGCGGCAGCGAGCCCCAAAACCAATGCGAGGTAGGTTTTTGAGACGGGCCTCGGGAAATCAAAGCCGGCCGGCGCGACGATGCTGGCGCGAATTTCTCGAAACGCGCACCAGGCGAAAAATAAGGAGGCCAAAATCCAAAGCAAGGGTCTTTTATCCCCACCTTTACTGCGTACGAGTATAGGCGCGCGCGGACCGTGCGGGGCATCTAGCTCAGATTAGGTGCTCTCAGTGCAACAAGCCGAACACCCCGACGCCAGTTTGTGAGGGCATGAAGACCTTACCGTCAGCCACCATGGGGGCAGTGTATTTGTTGCCGGTGCCATAGTGATCCCGGCCGCCAGAAGCCTGGTTGCTGTTGTACAGTTCCGTGGCGAGGTTGCTCGCGTCGAACGCGTGCAGCACGCCGGGATTTGTGACCTCCGCAGCCCAGACGATGCCAAAGCTGATCCCATTCGCCGATACCACAGGGACTGTCCCCGGATAGCCAAAGGACACGCTGGTCTGCGAGGTCGGCGTTGCCGACAATTTCGCCGCTGAAATGCTGAACGCCTTCATCGGGACATCTCGATCGGACCAATACATTCTTCCATTGAAATACGCGCCCGTGGACCGTACGCCGTGCGATACGGCGCCGTCCAATTCTTGCCATATGTTGTTGCGAGAGCTATTGAATTTGCCGAGCGAATCGCGATCGACGACATAAATGTTGCCGTCCTTGCCGGCACCCACCGCCAAATGATGCAAAGCACCGCTTCCATCGGCGAAATCAGGCAGCAGTACCGGGCCGCTGCCACCCAAATCAAGATCGGCGATCGATTCGCTGACTTCGTTCCACATGGCAAAATAGTCGGCGACCGCGAGTGTGCCGCTAGTGGCCGTCGAAATTTTCAGGAACGAATTGCCGTAGTCCTGCGCATTTGGAAAACCATTCGTGTCGAGCGTGGTTTCGAACACGCCGTTGCCGGCCATGATATAGATATTTCCGGCCGCATCAGCCGCCGGGCCGCCGCCGCTCATCCAAATCGCGGGGCCCAAGTCAGCGCTGTTTGGCGCGATATTTAGGACGCGCGTTTGCGCCAACGTGTGCTGGTCGTATGCGAGGATCCAGCCGGTGTAGGGGTTGTTATCGCAATGGGATGCCCAGGTCGTGTAGATCTCGCCATTCAGCAGCAGCAGCGCCGCGCGCTCCTTATACGCAGAAGGGTCAAACGTCGTGGTTCCAGTGCTGGTGGGGTAGGTCGCGTGAATCTCTTGCGGCCCGCCAAATAATTCCTGGCCCGTCGCCAAGTCGAGTGCATGCAAGCGCTGGTGATATACGCTGGAACTATCCTTCGACATTGCCACTTCATACAACACGCCGGCCGTGCCGGCGTTGCGATCGATGACAGGGGTGGAGGTTGCGCCGATCTCCGGACTAATTTGCGAGCAGTTCACGTTATCGCTCGCCGTTTCGCCGGCCGCAGATAAGGAGACATGCCACAATTGCGTGCCGGTGTCGGCATCGTAGGCATACGCTGAATTATGTTCGGTGACGACGTACACCACGTTGTGTGCCGCACCGCCGATCTGCACCTGCGACACGTACAGCGGCTGAGCGAAAATGGCACCGTCCGCCGGCAGTGTGCGCAATAGCCCGAAATTGGTGGAGTTGACATTGGCCGGCGTGAGAATCGTTTCCGTGGTGTTGGCGCCGCTGCGTGCGAGGTCGTTCTTATATGTGAGCACATCGGTGTGGGTAGTGCTCGCCGCCGCAGTCGTCGCCGTCGCGGTATTGGAATATCCGCTCAAGTTGGCCGCTGCGTCCGTTGCGCGCACTCGATACAGGTATACGGTGGCGGCGGACAAGCCTGAATCCGCAAAGCTCGCAGTGGTAGCCGATCCGATCTGGGCGAAATTGCTGCAGCCCGCTCCTTGGCAACGCTCGATCAGGTAGCTCGTCACAGCCACGTTATCGGTGGAAGCGCTCCAGCTCAGATTGATCAGGCTCGAAGAGGCAGATGCCGCGGTTAGGCTGCCAGGCACGGTGGGTGCCTGCGTGTCCACGAGTGCAGTGGTAACCGCCGTGGCCGTATTCGAGTAGGCGCTGAAGTTGGCGGCCGCATCGCTCGCACGGACTCGATAACTGTAGCTGGTGCCTACGGTAAGTGCGGTGTCGCTGTAGGTGGTGCTTGGAGCGGTGCCCACTTGACTGAAAGTAGTGCATCCCACGCCGGCGCAGCGCTCGATCAAATATTGCGTCACGGCGATATTATCGGTGGAGGCTGTCCAGCTCAGGTTGATTTGCGTTGCTGACGCCGCCGTCGCATTCAATGCGCCCGGAACCGTCGGCGTTTGTACGTCGCCCGTGGCGGGCGTCGTCGCAGTGACGGGAGTGGAATAGGGGCCCACATTGCCGGCGGCATCCGCGGCACGTGTTCGGTACACATAGGTGGCCGCGGCGCTCAAGCCACTGTCGCCGTAGACCGTAGTGGGGGAGGTCGCGACCTGGGTGAAGTTGGTACAAGCCGCGCCTGTGCAACGTTCGACCATGTATTGGGTCACCGCGACGTTGTCGGTGGCGGGCGCCCACGTCAAATCGATTTGAGTTTCTGAAGCGGGCGTCGCCGTCAAGGCAGCGGGGGCAGTAGGGGCGTCGGTATCTGTAAGCGACGATGACTTAGGAGAAGATCCGCCACATCCGGAAACAATTCCAGCGAGCAAAACTAATGCGAAAACTAATGCGAGGGAAATACTGCTTGGGTGTGTAGGGCTGACCGGAGTTGTTTGATGTTCAATGCCGACCACCATCTGACCCTTCACCATAAAGAAATCCCCTAAATCTTATTTTGCTCATCTCGGCGCCCGACAGAGCGTCGCTGCTGCATGTGCCGGCACGGCAAACGACACCGAAGGCTACCAAATGCGTCGCACCCTAAGTTAATTAAGTTTGTGTGGGATATCATGAACAAGCGCGTAGGACTGCACCCTTAACATAAACAATTTAATGTTAAACGAGGCCCTCGGAAGTACCCGCAGGCGTATGGTAAAAATTACAAATTGCGCGCCACGGCCCACACCGAGAGTCACTTCAGTGCGGTGGTGGGATCCGCGGCAAATAGCTGGGCGTCGATGTCTTGGAACGCCTTGAACTCGAGTGCATTGCCGGTGGGATCGAGAAAGAACATCGTGGACTGTTCGCCAGTTTGACCTTTGAAGCGAGTGTAGGGCTCGATCACGAATTCGATGCCGTGGCGTCGCGCACGTTCGGCGAGTTCCGCCCACTGCACGGGTCGCAGAACCACGCCGCAATGAGGCACGGGAACACCCTGGCCATCGACAGGATTGAAATGGCTCGCAAGTTTGCCATGGGCGCCGAGGTTGGGATTCAAGTGGCAGACGAACTGATGGCCGTAGAGATTGAAATCGACCCAGTGCGCGGCGCTGCGGCCTTCGCCGCAGCCTAAAATATCTCCATAGAAACGGCGTGCCTCTTCGATGTCGCGCACCTGCACGGCAATGTGGAACGGTGTTAAAGCATTCTTTCGCCACGATCCTATCCTCTTGAGAGCACGCGCTTTAGCGCGATTGCGAGCCGCGGAAAAGCATAACATCAACGCTCAGATGGAGGACTTGGGCCAGAGAAATGAACGAAGTGCCGCGATGCCGCTGACCCTGTTTTCAGGTCTGCGTCCATTCAATCGCCGCCAGGCACTGCGCGACTGCCTGGCGGGCGTGACTCTTGCGTCGATCAATCTGCCGCAGGTCCTTGGCTACGCCCGCATTGCGGGCATGCCGGTCGTGACGGGCTTCTATACGCTGCTGCTGCCGCTCGTCGGATTCGCAGTGTTCGGCTCGTCACGCCATTTGGTGGTGGCCGCAGACTCGGCCACCGCAGCGATCATCGCCGGCTCGTTGTCGCACAGCGCCGTCCCTGGCAGCGAGCTGTATGTGGCGCTGGCCAGTTTAGTGGCGCTGCTGACGGGCGGGTATTTGTTGTTGGCGCGGATTTTCAAGCTGGGATTCCTGGCAGACTTTTTGTCGCGCACTGTGCTTCTCGGATTTTTGACCGGCGTCGGCTTCCAGGTCGGCATCGCCATGCTGAGCGATATGTTCGGCATCACCGCCACTTCCAGCTACTCGCTGGTTCGGCTGTGGCAAATCTGTTCCAGCCTGGGGCAGCCGCATGTTCTGACGCTCGCGCTTTCCGGTGTGGTGGCAGCCGGCATATTGCTCGGCAATCGCTTCGCGCCGCGGCTGCCGCTGTCGTTGGTTGCGGTGGTGCTGTCGATCGCGGCGAGCAGCGCGCTGCACCTCTCGGACCTGGGTGTCGCGGTTTTAGGTCCAATTACCGGCGGACTTCCGTCAATTCGACTGCCGCAGGTCAGCTGGAGTGAAATCCTGTCGCTGCTGCCGGTGGCCGGCTCGTGTTTTGTGATGATCATCGCGCAAAGCGCGGCGACATCGAGGGCATTCGCGCTGCGTTACGCCGAGCGAGTCGACATCGATGCGGATATGTTGGGGCTGTCCGCCGCGAATTTATCCGCCGCGATCACGGGTACGTTCGTCGTCAACGGCAGTCCGACTCAGACGGCGATGGCAGATAAAGCTGGGCGCGCGCTCGCAATTGGCGCAGTTGGTCTTGGCTGGTGTCGTGTTATTGGTGCTGCTGTTCCTCACCGCACCGCTGCAGTATCTGCCGCGCTGCGTGCTGGCATCTATCGTGTTCACCATCGCGGTCGGAATGATCGACTTGACTCGACTTCGCGATATCCGCCGCGAAAGCCCCGGAGAATATTATCTCGCAGTCGCCACCGCAGCCGCGGTGGTCGCACTCGGCGTCGAGCAGGGAATTTTGCTGGCGATCGCGCTATCGCTGTTCCGGCACGTGCGTCATAGTTATCGACCGCACACCATGATGATGGAAGCGAATGCCGAGGGAAGATGGGTCACGGTGCCGGCGCAACCCGGCAAGGTTACTGAACCTGGACTCATCGTCTATCGTTTCGGCGCGGATCTGTTTTATGCGAATCAGAACCGCTTCACCGACGAGGTCCGCGCGCTGGTGGCGCGTGCGCCGACCCCGGTGCATGCCGTGGTGATCGACGCGAGCGCGATTACGGACATCGACTGCACCGCCGCGCAATCCGTGCGCGACCTGCTCGATGAGATGGCGCGACGCAACGTCACGATCATCTTTGGCCGCGTGAGTAGTTTTTTGAAATCCGATATGGACCGACACGGCATCACGGCGGCCGTCGGCGCAGCACGCATATTTTCCACGCTGCATGACGCCATCGCCGCTGCGCGCAGCCAACGCCGCAGTTAACCTAGGAGGAAATTCCCTCGATCCAGGTACGCCTCACCTGAAATTCATCGTCCATCAAGACGAGGTTGGCGCGAAGTCCTGGCGCGATTCGGCCGAGCTCATGCTCGAGTCCCAAGAACGCCGCAGGGTACTCGCTGGCCATGCGCGCCGCCTCGGCAATACTCAAGTCCAGCAACTGCACGGCATTGCGCACCGCAGTGGCCATATCGAGTCCGGTGCCGGCGAGCGTTCCATTCTCGTCTCGACACACGCCATCGACCACCTGGATGGTGCGACCTTGCAGAACAAAACTTGTCGCGGGAGACCCCACCGGCGGCATGGCATCCGTGACCAGCATGAATCGGTCATGACGCTTGCAGCGCAATGCGAGCTTCAGCATGACAGGATCGACGTGATGCCCATCGACGATGATGCCGCACCAAGTGTTCGGGATCGTAAAGAGCGGCGCCGATGATTCCCGGTTCGCGCGGCGTCAGCGGCGCCATGGCGTTGAATAAATGCGTAAAGCCGCGAACGCCATGCGCGATCGCGGCGGCGGTCTGGGCATAATTTGCATCGCTGTGGCCCGCCGAGATCAAAATGCCGCCGGCGGCCAGTTGCGCGATCATGTCGGTGGTGGTCATTTCCGGCGCGAGGGTGAGCACAGTGCGGCCGCCGCGCAGGCTGCACAGCAGCGAGATCACGCCGTTGTCGAGGCGCCGCAAATGCTTCGGATCATGCACGCCGCGGCGTGTCCAGTTCAGAAACGGTCCTTCGATGTGAATGCCGAGTGCGCCGGGCTGCTGCGCATCGAGCGAAGATTGCACGGCGGCGATCGCCTGCGCGATGGTGTCGAGATCATCGCTGATCAAAGTCGGCAGGAAGCCGGTAGTGCCGAATTGGCGATGCGCGGCGCCGATCGCGCGGATCGTTTCCGCGCTCGGGTCATCGTTGAACAACAGCCCGCCGCCGCCGTTGACCTGCACATCAATGAAACCCGGCAGCAAGAGTTGTCCCTGAAGATCGACGCTCGCGGCATCGCGACAGCGCGGATCCGAGGGAAGCGCGATGGCCTCGATGCGGCCCTCGGCCAGCAGCACGGTCTGTCCGGTCACGATGCGCTCGCCGGCCAAGATCCGGCCGTTCACGAGTGCGCTGCGCACTACACGGTCTCCGTGATCTTGTGCAAGTGCGGCGGCCGATCCGGATCGAGACCGCGCCTCACCGCGAGCGAAGCAATCATGCGGTAGGCGCTTTGCACCAGCAGGATCGGAGCGAGTTCCGCCGCGACCTCGATCGTCGGCAACAATATCGAACCTGCCGCATTGCCGCCGGCCAGCAGCAGCGGCACACCGCGACGTGCCAGCTCCAGGGCGAGAGCTTCGATTCCCGGCCGCGTGCCATCCTGTTGCGCCAGCAGCAAAGCCGGGAATCCCTTGCGCAGCAACGTATACGGTCCATGCCGAAGTTCAGCGCTGCTGAATGCCTCGGCATGGATGCCGCAGGTTTCCTTGCACTTGAGCGCGATCTCTTGGGCCGCGCCAAGCCCCAGCCCCCGGCCCACCACGTAGAGATTCTCAGCCGACTCGAGCTCGGCCAGCGCCGCCGACCAGTCGAGCGCCCAACTGCGGTCCATCAGGTCCGGCAGCTCTGCCAACGCCGAATCGAGTTCGGCATCCAGCGTCCAAGCGGCGACCAGCCGAGCGAGCGCGGCCAGGGACGCGAGGTAGGATTTTGTCGCGGCGACACTGGTCTCAGGCCCGGCATTCAGCTCGATCACGAGATCCGCTGCGGCCATCAAGGGCGAATCGGCGCTGTTGGAGAGCGCCAAGACCGTGGCGCCGGAGGCCTTTGCCGAGGCGACGGAAGCCAGCAAATCGGGGCTGCGGCCTGACTGGGAAATCGCGATGAACAGACAGCCGCGAACATCCTGCGTGACGCCATACACCGAACTCACCGACGGCGCAGCCGAGGCGGTCAACACTTGCGCATGAGTTTCGATCAGATACTTCGCATAAGTCGCCGCATGATCGGAGCTGCCGCGTGCGCAGGTAATTACCGCGCGGGGATTGAGCTCTCGCAGCGCGGCGCCGAGCGCGCGCATGCCTGCGGAGTCATATTGCAATTGCGCACGCACCGCATTGGATGCGTCCGCGGCTTCCTCGAACATGAGCGTTCGCTCCGCCGATCGCGAACGCTCCGCACTCATGTGCTCAACTCGGCGACGAAATCGTACGTGTCGCCGCGGTAATACGACTGCGAGAATTCGATCGCACGCCCGTCGGGCAGCGATCCCAATCGCTCGACCAGCAGGCCCGCATCGCCGGCCTTGGCCTTCAACAACTCGGCCTGATCGGCGCTGATGAGCACCGCGCGCAGTCGCTGCAACGCCCGCACCGGACGATGTCCGGCGCGCTCCAGCGCTTCGTACAGGGATGCGTCGACCGCCTCGAGTGACGGCAGGGCGGTGGCGACGATGGTGGCGTATTCCAATGCCATGGGCGCATCGTCGGCATAACGAATTCGATTGAAGCGAAACACCGGCGTCCCGGGACTCAGGCGCAGCGCCAGCGCTTCCTCGGGTGTCACGGTGCCTGCCGCGCGCTTCAGCCAAACGCTGCGCGGCGTGCGCCCGCGCGCCCGCATGTCCTCGGAGAAGGAGGTGAGCATGGCGAAGTTCTTATCGACGCGCGCCGAGACGAAATTTCCCGCACCTTGGCGCCTGACCAGAAGCCCATCGGCCACCAATCCATCCAGAGCTTTGCGCACGGTGATGCGCGACACCGCGAAATCCGTCGCGAGATCGCGTTCCGAAGGCAGGGCGTCGTCCGGCCCCAAAATCCGGCTGTCGATGGCCTTTCGCAGCACCCGCTGCAACTCCTGGTAGAGCGGCAAATTGCCCTGACCATCCAAAGGACCAATGGTTTTAGCGAGCGATGTCATGGGGCCCGAAGGCGCTTCCGTTGTTGGTTTAGGTCATCGGATAATACCAAACAAATACCACTATGAGAACAACAACTGCATATTGAAATGCTTAAATAGTTGATTTTGTACATAAAATAGCCAAATTCGATGTGTTTATTACACGGCACTAGCGATTTCTAATAATTGGTATTATATTGGGTTTTAATTGGTGTGGCATGCAGACGGCAACCACCCGGCGGATGCGGCGGACTCTCAACAAAATTGGTGACAGGACAGGGGGCATCGATATGAATCGGACAGGGGATATCTATATGAATCGGATCGCACTAGCGGTCAAGTCGGCACTGGGCATCGCCATGCTCGCGCCGCCCGCGTTCGCACTGGCCGCGACGCCGCCCGACGACAACGCACTCCAGGAAATCGTCGTCACCGGTATCCGCAAATCCGTGGACGCATCGCTCGACGGCGAAGCGCAGCTCCGACGGAGATCACCGAAGTCGTCACCGCGGAAGACATCGGCAAGATGCCGGACAAGAACGTCGCCGACTCCCTGGCGCGCTTGCCCGGCGTTACCACCAGCGCGGCCGGCGCCAACGAAGGCGGCTTCGACGAAAACGATCGCGTCAGCATGCGCGGCACGAATCCCAGCCTGACGCAGACCCTGATCAACGGCCACAACGTCGCCGCCGGCGACTGGTTCGTGCTCGACCAGGTCCAGAACCGTCGGCCGCAGCGTCAGCTACACCCTGCTGCCCTCCGAAATCGTCAGCAAGGTCGTGGTGCGAAAAAAGCTCGAGCGCCTCACTGGTCGAAGGCGGCGTCGCCGGGTTCGGTCGACATCATCACGCGCAAGCCGCTGGATTTCTCGCAAGCCGTTCACCCTCGAAGCATCCGCCGGCGCCGTGTATGCCAGCTTGCCGTCCAAAACCGACGGGCAATACAGCGCGCTCGCGCAACTTCAAGAACGACGCCGAACAACTTCGGCGTGATGCTGCAACTGTTCTCCGAAACCCGCGATCTGCGCCGCGACGGCGTGGAAATCTTGGGCTACGACACCATCGCACCGGGCAGCGCAATCGCGACGGCGCACCCGGATCTGTCCGGCGTGCAATATCCGACCGACATCGGCGCCGCGTTGTTCACACAGAAGCGTGAGCGCAACGGCGGCATGGTGGACTTCGAGTTCAAACCGAACGATGCGCTGACTTTGGATCTGTCCGGGTTCTCATCCAGGCTGCTCGCCAGCAACTACAACCGCAATTACCTGTTGTGGTCGACCCACTTCGTGGCTTCGGGTGCCGGGCAGGCGCCGGATCCCGGTTACGTCGTGCAGGACAATACCCTGACGTCCGCAACCTTCACGCCCGTGGCCGGCACTGCCTATGGTGTATACGATCAGATTTCGCGGCCGGATGAATCGGCAACCGCAAACTTCGTCAATCTCGACACCACTTGGGATGCAACCGATCGCTTGAGTTTTCTCGGACAAGTCGGCTACTCCTGGGGCGATGGCAAGACCCCTGAGCAAGATGTTTCTGAGACCAACCCCGGCATCGGTTCAGGCGCAGCCTATAGCCTGAATGGCATCGGCTCCGGCCCGAGCTTTAATCTTGGCACGACCAACAACACGACGCCGACGCCGGGCGGCGTGCCGGTGGCCTTCGGCTGGATATTCGGCGATCAGAACATCGATGTGAAAGATCGCGAGGAATGGGCCAAGATCGACGGCGCATTCAAAGTCGATAGCGGTGCCTGGCAGGACCTGAAGTTCGGCGTGCGCTACGAGCGTCACGGCCGTACCTCTGCGGACGTGATCGGCCAGGGTCCCACCGCTGCGGGCCAGAGCACTGCGGCGTACCCCACGACTTTCTCGAACTATCCGTCGAACTTCACCAACTTCGGCGGCAGCATGCCCACCGACGTCTGGTACTGGACCCCGGCACAACTTGCGGCCTACGACAGTCCGACCAACGTGAATCGCAATCCGGCGACGCGCATCGATTGGAATTCCATGTTCGAGGTGCATGAGTTCGACACCGCGGCCTTTGTGCAGGCCGACTTCAAGGGCAGCAACTGGGCCGGAAATGTGGGTATCCGCTTCGTGCACACCGAGGAAGACGTGTTGACCTACACGGCAGTCAGCGCTTTGACGCCCGGTTCGCAGTACTCGGATTTTGGCCAGTACATCGGAGCTTCCCACATCGCACGATTACAATGATGTCCTGCCAAGCGCGAATCTGAAGATCGATCTGGCGCCGGATTTGGTCGCGCGATTCGCGGCCGCCGAGACCATGACTCGCGCCGATTATTCCGCGCTCGGCGGCTTCACGAGTCTGGCGCCCCCGGGAGCGGTCGGCGAGGTCGGCAGCGGCTCAGGCGGCAACCCTGATTTGAAACCGATTCTTTCCACGAATTTCGATGCGGGGCTGGAATGGTATTTCGCGCGTCATTCGCTGCTGTCGGCGACCTTGTTCTACATGGATTTGCGCAACTACGTCAGCTACGGCACGGTGAACAAGAGCTATTTCACCTATAGCACCGCCTTCCCCAATGGCGCGTTCCTGCCGTACCTATTGACGGTGCCGGTCAATGCCAAAGGCCGAGTCGAAGGCGCCGAATTCGCCTATCAACAGGCATTCACCGATAACATTGGAATCATCACCAACTACACCTATGCCGACGGCAAGCAGACCTCGGACATCACCATCAACGGCGATGATCGACTGGTGGGCACCTCGAAGAACACCTACAACGTCACGGGTTACTTCGAGAACGCGCACTTCAACGCGCGCGTGGCCTACACCTACCGGTCGGCGTTCTACAGTGGTCTCGACCGCAATACCGCCTTTACCCAGGACAGCATTGGTGATCTCTCGGCGTCCCTGGCTTACACCATCAACCAGAACTTCTCGGTTACCTTCGATGCGCAGAATCTCAACAATCCGACACTCAAGTACTATGCGTTGAACCAGGAGCAGCCGCGAGCGTTCTATAAGAACGGCACCCAGTACTACCTGACCGCTCGCTTCAAGATGTAAGCCGTCGAAGCGCTGCCGCCGGTGGCGATGAGGTAGAGTGTCAAGCGTGCGGCAGGGCTCGAGGATGATGCAACGAACAAGGGCGGCGATGAAAATCGCCGCCCTTGCCTTGTGTGCGCTGCCGGCCATGGCGGGGCAAGCAGGCGTGATCCCGCGACCTGCGAAGATCGAACCTGGCAGCGGGTCGTTCACGGTGAGCTCGGCGACCGTCATCCAGGCAGTGCGCGGCACCGCCGCCGAGCTGCAGAGCGCCCGCTATCTCGCCGCACTCTGGGAGCGATCCAATCACCTGACGTTACCGGTTTCCTCGACCCATGCCGTCCCCGCTGACGCCTCGCTCATCGTGCTTCAAATGGCGCCTGGATTTGCCGCGGAAGGCTATAGGCTGGAAGTTTCCCCGCACCGAATCACTGTTTCCGCAACGACGGCCACGGGGCTTTTTTATGGCGCCGTCACGCTCTGGCAGCTGTTGCCCCCGCACGCCGGCGGCGGCGAGATCGCGGCGCAGACCATCATCGATGAGCCGCGCTATGCCTGGCGCGGCTTGATGCTGGATTCGGCGCGGCACTTTCAATCGGTGGCCTTTGTGCGTTCCATGATTGATTGGATGGCATGGCACAAGCTGAACGTGCTGCACTGGCACTTGACCGACGACCAGGGCTGGCGCCTGGAGATTCGCAAGTACCCCAGGCTCACCGCGGTGGGAGGCTGGAGAATTCCGGCGTCGGTTCCGGGAAGTCCGCAGCCTAAGCCGTACGGCGGCTACTACACCCAGCAACAGGTGCGCGACTTGGTGGCGTTTGCGGCAACTCGGCACGTGCAAATCGTTCCGGAAATCGACATGCCCGGCCACGCGCAGGCGGCGCTGGCCGCCTACCCTGATCTCGGTGCCATCGACAGCCATCCCATATTGCCGGTTTCGGCCAAATGGGGTGTGCATGCACATCTTTTCAATTTAGAGCCCGCCACTTTCGAGTTCTTGCAAAACGTACTCGATGAAGTGCTGCAACTGTTCCCATCGCGTTACATACATATCGGCGGAGACGAAGCGGTCAAGACTGAGTGGAATGCGTCGGCTGCCGTTCAGGCGCGGGCGCGTCAGCTGGGGATCAAGGATGCTGATGCGTTGCAAAGCTATTTCACTCAAAAGATCAGCAGCTATTTGACCGCCAAGGGGCGGCGCGCAGTGGGCTGGGACGAGATTATGCAGCCGGGTTTGGCGGCCGACACGGTGGTGATGTCGTGGCACGGCGTCTCGGGTGCGCATGCCGCTGCGATCAGAGGCAATGATGCCGTGTTGGCGCCGGATCCTCAGTTGTATCTCGATCATCGGCAGAGCGCGCTGGCGACGGAGCCGCCGGGGCGTATCCAGATTCTTTCCGTCAAGGACGTATACGACTTTGAGCCGCATGACGCGACGCTCTCGGAAACGCAACAAAGCCACGTGCTCGGACTCCAAGCGGAGTTATGGACGGAGCACATGCAGACCGAAGGCCGGGTCGATTGGATGGCATTGCCGCGTGCGGCAGCCTTGGCGGAGGTAGGCTGGTCCCCGCAGCAGAGAAACTGGCCCGATTTCCTCAGGCGCTTGCTGCCCCTGTTCGCGCGTTACCGTGCGTTTGGCATTGACTACGCGGACAGCGTGTTCGGCATCGACTCCGAGTACGCGCAAGGTAGCGGCACGATTCACGTGACCCTCTCGAATCTGCCCGAGCTCAAAGGTGCCGCGGCCGATGCCAGCATTCACTACACGCTGAACGGCAGCGAGCCGAACTTAGCGTCAATGCGCTATTCGCAGCCCCTGGATCTTGCACCCGGCACTCAAATTCGTGCCGCGACGTTTTTAGGCTCCGAGCAGGTTTCGCGCATTTTTGCGGCACATTTGGACCCGCATAGCGCGGCGCGGCGTACCAGCCATCAACTCGAGGCCTGCGGCAATGCCGTGGGCCTGCTGCTCGAGCCCAGCGCCGGCGCGGCAACCGATGCGCCGTTTGCGGTCGATATCATGAATCCATGCTGGATTTATCGCGGCGCGGATCTGTCTCGTGGACCGCGCTTCACCGCCGCAGTCGCGCCCCTGCCGTTCAACTACGAATTGGGCGCCGATGCCGCGAAGATTCGCGTCGGGGATGCACGCACCCCTGAGGGCGAACTGGAGGTCCACATCGATGGCTGCGAGACACCACCTATTGTCCTGCCGCTCGCGCCGGCCGCGATGCGCGACGGGGTCACGATACTGCCGGCACAGCCATTGCCGGCGCTTGCCGGTCGACACGACATTTGCTTGAGGTTTGCTCGTCCGCGCCTCGATCCGCTGTGGGCGCTCGATTGGGCCGAGATCGGGTAGGGCACGTGCCGAAGATCATCGCGCCATTCGATGGCTGGTGCGCGCCGCTGGACGAGGTGCCCGACGAGGTCTTTGCAGGCCGCATGCTCGGCGATGGACTCGCGATCGATCCGACAGACGGCATCGTCCTGGCACCCTGCGATGGCGAGGTATTGACCTTGCCGGAGAGCGCGCACGCCGTATCGATTCGCAGCCTGGATGGCGTGGAAGTATTGATTCATATCGGCATCGATACGGTTTTACTCGGTGGCAAAGGATTCGTTGCGCGCGTCAAACCGGGAGCCCGGGTCCAAAGCGGCGAGGAACTCATTCGTTTTGATTTGGACCTCGTGGCGCGCGGCGCGAAGAGCCTGATGACCCCCATCGTGGTGACCTCGGATGGCGCCGTGATTTCGAAGCGACGCGCCCCGGGCGCGGTGAGCGCGGGTGAATTGTTATTTCAGGTGGATGCTGCCGTGACCAGCGCCGCGCGCGTCAACCTCGGCGGCGCAGCAGCCACCCGCGTGGAGCACGCACTCGTGGTCACTCTGTCCCAGGGCTTGCATGCCCGGCCGGCGGCACTACTGGCGCGGCGCGCCAAAGGCACGGCGACCTTGATAACTCTTCGGGCGCACGGTCGGGCAACCGATGCGCGTAGCGTCGTCGGCATCATGGCGCTCGGTGTGCGCCATGGCGATGAGCTTCTCATTCAAGCCGATGGCGAGGCGGCGGCAGGTGCTGTCGCGGAGATGTTGGCCGCGCTCACGGAAGCACAGCGGCTGGATTTGGCGCATGCCGCGGTGAGGGCGCCAACAGCCCGCGTAGCGGCGCGGGCCACTCGGCCGGGCGAAATGACCGGAATTTGCGCCGCACCTGGGTTTGCAGTGGGACGCGCGACGCGCATCGAACGCCGCGAGATCGAAGTCAGTGAGCAAGGTGGTGGCACTCAGCACGAACAGGGTGAACTGGAACGGGCGCGAACCAACGTCAAGCTGAGACTGGAGCGCGTGCGCAATGCAGGCGGTGCTGAACGGCAGGAGATCATCGGTG
Source organism: uncultured Gammaproteobacteria bacterium (assembly GCA_963771615.1). Taxonomy (GTDB): domain Bacteria; phylum Pseudomonadota; class Gammaproteobacteria; order Steroidobacterales; family Steroidobacteraceae; genus Bog-1198. Next base: position 175,688 of record CAVYUD010000011.1, on the reverse strand, counting down.
CACATCTGGAGTTCCTGGATGACCCCGGCTTGAATGGGACCGCGAACGAACTCATTGCCAAGGGTAAGAGCGCTGGGTTTGCCTGGCGCAGCGCCACGCGGCAATCCATCGCGGCACTGCAATCTCTCGAGGACTCCCGCCTGCGCGAGCGCGCCGACGATCTGTTGGACGTCGAAGCCCATGTCCTGCTGGCGCTGGCCGGCGAGGCGAGGCCGATGCATTTGCCGCTGCCGGATCAGGCCGTCCTGCTCGCGGACGATTTGCTGCCGTCCGAATTGACCGCGCTGGATCGGCGCCGGTTGGCCGCCATCGCGTTGAGCGGCGGCGGCGCGACGTCCCATGTCGCCATTCTGGCTGCGGCCATGGAAATACCGATGCTGATCGCGATCGGCCCGGTGCTTCGAACCGTAGCGGACGGCCAGACCATCATCGTCGATGCCGACCATGGCACGCTGCACGAGGCGCCCACGGCCGAGGCGGTAGCGCAGGCCAAGGCGATCGTCGCCGCCCGGCTCGCGCGAAGTGCCGCGCTTCGCTCGGCGGCGGTTGAGCAGGGCCGATCTTCCGACGGCACGCGCATTGAAGTCTTCGCGAACCTGGGCAGTACAGCGGACGCGCTGGCCGCAGTCGAGAACGGCGCAGAAGGTTGCGGGCTGCTGCGAACGGAGTTCTTATTTATAGATCGGGCCACGGCTCCCACTGAAATTGAGCAACTGACGGCGTATCAAAGTATCGCGAACGCCTTGGATGGCCGGCCCTTGATATTGAGAATGATGGACGTGGGCGGCGATAAGCCGCTGCTGTACTTGCCGCTGCCTCCTGAGCCGAATCCGGCGCTGGGGATGCGTGGCGTGCGTACCGCGCTGGCACATCCTGATCTGATGCGAACGCAATTGCGGGCTGCAATGCGCGTGACCCCATTTGGGACCGTGCGCTTGCTGATCCCCATGGTTACCGACGTGTCGGAAATCATTGCCGTGCGCCGGGTCGTCGATGAACTTATCCTGAGCTCAAATTGCCAGGACGGGTTTCGCTGGGCGCCATGATTGAAACGCCCGCGGCCGCCTTGACGGCAGCGGCGTTGCTGCGGGAGGTCGATTTTTTATCCATCGGCAGCAATGACCTGACCCAGTACACGCTCGCCATGGATCGCGGCCACACCCATCTGGCGCGCCGCACCGATGCGCTGCATCCGGCGGTGCTGCAATTGATTGCGGCAGCGGCGAGCGCAGGCAAGGCGGCAGGCAAGCTCGTGGCCGTTTGCGGCGGTGTCGCGGCCGATCACACCGCCGTACCGATCCTGCTGGGCCTTGGTGTTCGTGAACTGTCAGTCGTGCCGGCCGCGATTCCCGCGCTCAAGAGCCAGATTCGATCGCTGCGCATGGCGGACTGCGAGAGACTCGCGCAAAGCTGTCTTGGCTTGGGTTCGGCTGCAGAAGTGCGCGGTCTGGTTGAGAGATTTGCCGGCGACGTAGGAGGTGGCGCTTGAATTTTCGTTTCACAGGATTTCAACAGCTCGGGCGTGCCTTGATGCTGCCCATTGCGGTGCTGCCCATCGCCGGTTTGTTGCTGCGTCTCGGGCAACCGGATCTACTGAATTGGATCGCCATGGCCGCGGCCGGCAAGGCCGTGTTTTCGAATCTAGGGTTGCTGTTTGCGGTGGGCGTCGGCGTGGGGCTGGCCCGCGAAAATCATGGCGCCGCAGGGCTGGCGGCGTTGGTGGGCTACGTGGTCACGATGCGCGCGGCGGAGACTTTGCTGCATGCGCCGCCGGACTCGCTCTCCAAGTTCAGCATTCCGGTCGGTTTGCTGTCCGGCATCATCGCCGGCGTCGCCTACAATCGTTATAGCAATATCACCTTGCCCAGCTACTTGAGCTTCTTTGGCGGCCGCCGCTTCATTCCGATTGTCAGCGGAATCTCAGGGTTGGTGCTCGGCGTGGTGATTGGGTATGCGTGGCCGTTTATCGAGCGCGGCATGGATTCTGCCAGCCACGCCATTTTGGGTGCCGGTTCGATCGGCCTGTTCGCTTACGGCGTGCTCAACCGGATACTCATCGTGACCGGCCTGCATCACATCTTGAATAATTTCGCGTGGTTTATCCTCGGCGACTATCACGGCGCCACCGGCGACCTGAACCGTTTCTTTGCCGGCGATCCGAGCGCCGGCGCCTTCATGTCGGGGTTTTTTCCGGTCATGATGTTCGGCTTGCCGGGTGCCTGTCTCGCCATGTATCACACTGCGCGGCCCGAGCGCCGCGCCGGCGTGGCGGGCTTGCTGCTGTCGCTGGGGCTGACCTCCTTCCTCACGGGCGTCACCGAGCCGGTCGAATTTACTTTCATGTTTCTTGCCCCGGTGCTGTACGCCTTGCATGCAGTCGCAACCGGCCTCGCGATGGTGCTGATGAATGCATTTGGGGTGCATTTGGGCTTCAGTTTCTCCGCGGGACTCTTCGACTACGTGCTCAATTTCACGCATGCGCAGCGACCGCTGCTGTTGATACCGATCGGCATTGCATACTTCGCCCTGTACTACGTCGTTTTTCGAGTCTGTATCGTGCGCCTCAATCTTTCGACACCCGGCCGCGAGGCCGACGACGCGTTCGCGCAAGCGAGCGCGCCTGCAGCGATCGGCACGCGCGGCAGATCCTTCGTCGATGCTCTCGGCGGCGCGGCGAATCTGACGGAGGTCACCGCCTGCACCACTCGATTGCGCTTGAGCCTCATCGACAATCGCGCCATTGACGAACCGGCACTAACGCGGCTGGGCTCTCGTGGCCTGTTGCGCACCGCTAATTCCGGGCTGCAGGTAGTCTTAGGCCCGATCGCAGATCAAGTCGCCGGCGAGATCCGTGATGCGATGCGCGAGGGTGCCTCGCGCCCGGATGCCGTGCGAATGCCTTGCAGGGCGCGCGCGTTCCGGACGCCTCTGCGATGCTCGCCGCGCTCGGCGGCCGCGGCAACGTCGCAGACATTGAATGCCATGCGGGGCGCGTGCTCGTGCGCATCGCCGATCCGAAAGTTGTCGATGAGCCTGCGCTTCGAACGCTCGGCATTCGCGGCGTGGCTCATCCGGCCGGCGGCTTCATGCAGTTGCTAATCCCGGGGTCTGCCGAGGATTGGGCACAGCCGTTGCGCCGAATGCTGGCCTGATATTCAAGGGGGGCGCTATGAGCGACACGGCTACGGTTTACAATCGCACGCCCGAGGAATCGCAGCGGCAAGCGCGGCAATCGGCGCTTCCGCCGACCCTGCGGCGAGTCCTCATCGTCGGCGGTGGAACGGCCGGTTGGATGACGGCGCTGATCTTGGCGCGCTCGCTGATAGAACAAGGAGTCGAGATTTCTTTGGTGGAGTCGCCCACGGTTGGAATCATCGGGGTGGGCGAGGGGTCGACGCCGTGGCTACGAGGATTTTTTGACAGCTTGAATATCGAGGAGGCGGAGTGGATGCCGCCATGCCACGCCACCTATAAGTGCGGCATTACTTTTGATGGCTGGTCAACCAAACCGGGTCACGCCAGCTACTTTCATCCCTTCGCCTCGATGCTCGACAACCTCACCATGACCCAGTTCGTGCATAACAGCGACGCCAGAATCCGCGGTGCCGACGTCTGCGCGGACCCGGATCGATTTTTCATCGCGGCCCGTCTGGCACAGAAACATCTGGCGCCGAAGCCTGCCGAGCATTTCCCCTTCGACATCTGGCACGGATACCACTTTGACGCCGTGCTATTGGGTCAATTTCTGCACAAGAAAGCCCTGCAACGCGGTGTTCGCTACCAGACCGCGCATGTAACCCACGCAAATCTGGACGAACGGGGCGCCATCGCTTCAGTCAGCACGCGGGAAGGCCTCACGCTGAGCGCGGATTTGTTCATCGATTGCACCGGATTTGCGGGCCTGCTCATCAGCCAAGCATTGAAGACGCCGTTCGTGAGTTTCTCGGAAAATCTATTCAATGACGCTGCCGTTGCCATGCCGACACCCATCGGCAAGACGATTCCATCGGAAACGGTTTCGACCGCCATGAAGCATGGCTGGGCATGGAAAATTCCGCTTACCGAACGCTTCGGCAACGGCTATGTTTACAGCACGCAGTTTTGCTCCGCCGATCAAGCGGAAACGGAGCTGCGAGAACGCTTAGGACAGCTCGATTCGGACCTACCCGCACGTCACCTCAAGATGAAAATAGGACGGGTCACCAAGCACTGGAATAAGAACTGTCTCGCGGTGGGACTGTCGCAAGGGTTTATTGAGCCCTTGGAGGCAACCGCGTTGCTGTTCATACAACAAACTGCCGCAGTCTTCGTCGATTTCCTGGAGCGCGGAGATTTGAGTGAAGCGGCGCACGAGCGCTTCAATACGCATGTCAACGAGCATTTCGAAGGCACTCGCGACTACATTGTCACTCACTACAAGACCAACAGCCGCACCGACACCGAATATTGGCGGGCGAATGCAGCCAATCGCAACTTGTCAGAACCCTTGAAGCAACTGCTTAATCTATGGATGTCGGGGAATAGCATTGCGCCCACGGTGCGCAAGCAGTCGCTGGGGCGGGGCTACCCCGTATTCTCCTGGTACTCGATCATGTCAGGGATGGGCATTTTCCCGGACCCAGACAATCTGCGCCCGCCAACGCTTTCAGAAAAAACATTCGGCATCGCGGAAATCGATAACTTGCTCGAGCGCAGCGCGGCCAACTATAAAGATCATCGGGAAGTTCTCAGCAATATTCCGCCGCGCCGCAGCGGTCAGACGCTGCAGGTTTACTTTTGGTGAAGGAGCATTCGGGACTGACCGTCGAGCAGATTCGGCGCGACGTGCTGCCCGATAAGCATCCTGCAATATTGCGCGGCTTGGTAAGCAACTGGCGCGCGGTGCGCGAGTCTGCGGAATCACCCGAATCCTTGGTGGGTTACCTCAAGCAGCTCGACAGCGGCGCGCCCGTCGATGCCCTCATGACCGCGCCTGAGGCCAACGGCGAGATTGCCTATAACGCGGCCATGAACGGCTTCAACTTTCTTCGCAATCGGCTGCCGTTGTCGGAGATTGCCGCGCAGGTGCTGCGCTACGCGCAATTTCCCAATCCCCCCGCGGTCGCCGCGCAAAGCGCGTTGATTCGCGATTGCTTGCCGGGATTCGCTGCGGAAAATGCCCTGAATTTGCTTGACGAGACAATTCTGCCGCGCATTTGGCTGGGAAATCGAATCACCACACCCACGCATGTGGATGAATGGAACAATGTTGCTTGCGTCGTGGCCGGCAGGCGGCGCTTCACGCTGTTTCCGCCGGAGCAAGTTGCAAATCTCTACGTCGGGCCGCTGGACTTCGCGCCCACGGGCGCGGCGATGAGCATGGTGTCGCTGCGCGATCCGGATTTTACGCGCTATCCTAAATTTCGCACCGCGCTGGCGGCTGCCCAGGTGGCAGTTCTGGAAGCGGGCGACGCACTATTCATTCCGCCGCTTTGGTGGCACCACGTGGAATCGCTCGAGCCCTTCAATGTGTTGGTTAACTATTGGTGGCACGATCTGCTGGGCGCCAATTCAAATGCCGATTCAGCTTTCGATGCACTGCTGCACGGCATATTAAGCATTCGTGGCCTGCCGCCCGAATCGCGGCAGGCTTGGCGTGCGTTCTTCGAGCAATATGTGTTCGGCGCCCACGTCGATTCGATCGAGCATATTCCGCCCGAGCGTCGCGGCATACTGGCTGATTTGTCGCAGGAGCAGGTGAAAGCGCTGCGCGTGCACTTGGCGAAAAAGCTGGCGCGGTAGCCGCGCAAAAATCGATGCCATGAAAATTGGAATCGGCTCCCTCGCGCGAAGCCGACTCCGCAGTCAAATGAAAGCTAGCCCGCGGGGCTGCCTTCCACTTGAATCTCCAACTTCACATCCATCTTGAAACCGTACTTGTCGCCATAATTCACGCCGAAATCGGCGCGATTGATCGTGCCGCTGACATCTGCGCCGCAAACTTCCTTCTTGCTCATCGGATTTTGCACGCACTTGAAGGAATTGATCTTCAACGTGACCGGCTTGGTCACACCGTGCATGGTCAGCGTGCCTTCGGCTTCGGTGGGGATCGCGCCGTTGAACTTGGCTAATTTGCCGGTAAACGTGGCGGTGGGATACTTCGCCACATCGAAACATCTCAGCCGACTTGGCGTGTTCGTTCAGCTTGGGCATGCCGAAGTCGATGGAATTCATATCCACTGTGACTTCGATGGAACCGGTCTTGGCCTCCTTGTCGTAGACGACCTTGCCGGAGGTCGCGTCGAATTTGCCGCGCCAAACCGACAGTCCGCCGAAATGGTCGGCAGCGAAACTCGGAAAGGTGTGATTCGGGTCGAGATTGTAGGTGACCGGCGCTGCAAAGGCGCTCGCGCCGAATAGTGCAGCCAGTGACGCCAAAACAATACGGTTCATTGAAGGCTCCTTGAAGACGTACGGGTATAATTTCGGAATGCCGCTTAGGCTCCCGGGCGCAAATCATAGCCCAAAGCCAAGGGCTTGCTGAGCGCTTATCTCGTTTTTCGGTTTTATTTAGGGGTTTTCTTATGGAATTATTCGATGCGATTGCATCGCGCTCGACCGCCAAATCGCTGACCGGACCTGGGCCGACGGCCGAACAAACTCGCCCGGCTGCTGGAGGCGGCCGGCCACGCGCCGGACCACGGTCGCCTCAAGCCCTGGCGTTTCATCGCGGTCAATGGCGCTGCAGCGAGAACCGTTCGCCGACGCGGTGGCGCAGTCGCGGCGCGACCAGAACCCCGCATATACGGATGAGCAGATGGAGCTCGAGCGCGAGAAAATCAGGCGCTCGCCCAGCATCTTGGTGGCCGGCTGCGTCGTGAGAAAGGACATCCCCAAGGTACCGGAAATCGAGCAGGTGATTGCCGCGGGCGCGGCAGTGGAGAACTTGTTGCTGGCGGCAACCGAATTGGGAATACGGTGTCGATGTGGAAGACCGGTCCCGCGGCCTACAGTTCGCAGAGTCAAGGCGGCAGTTGGCCTTGCGGCGATGACCACATAGTGGCCATCTTGCATCTGGGCACACCGGTTAAATAAGCGTGCGGCCGCAAAGATGCGGTTTTTACCAGCGCCCACACGCCTTTCCCCGCTGCGAGCCCCAATTCCAAAGTCGCGGCCTTGGTGACTCGCGCCATGATGAGAATGCCGCCGATATCGATGGCGATCAGATCAGAGTCGTCTACGTCATCCGCGACGCTCATTATCACGCCCGCCAAACTGTTGCGGACGCTGAGTTGCCGCGGCGGCTCCGTGGCGACGATGAGATCGCGCGCCAGCAATTGCACTCGCAGCCTGGTGCCAGGCGCCGCCGCGCCGAATTGCACTTTGAGTTCGCCCTGGCCGACCTGGACCCGCGTCAAGCCGCTCGATAAATCTTTGCCCAGCACCGTGCCGTCGACGATGGCGCCGACCGCGTCGGTGCCGATGATCGCGCGGACCTGGGGGTGCAAACTCATTTCGCCGAGGTCCCCCTGCGCAATGGTCTTGCCCGCTTCCATGAGCACGAGGTGAGTGGCCAGCCGCAGCACCTCGTCGAAGTTATGGCTGACATACACCATCGGGATGGCCAATTGATCGCGCAAAGTCTCCAGATAGGGCAGAACCTCCTCGCGGCGTGAAGCGTCGAGCGAGGCCAACGGCTCATCCAGCAATAAGAGGCTCGGCTGCGACAACAGCGCTCGACCGATAGCCACGCGTTGACGCTCGCCGCCCGACAGCTCATGCGTACGACGGTCCAGCAGCGATCCCAAGTCCAAAAGCTCCACGACCCGATCCACGCCGATGAATGACGCCGCGGCCGCACGCTTCGCGGTCGCGTCGCACGCTTCGCGGAACGCTTCAGCGCGTAGCGCAGGTTTGCCTCGACCCTCAAGTGAGGAAACAAGCGCGCGTCTTGAAACACGTAGCCGATGCGGCGCCGTCTCGGGAGTTACATTGATGCCGCGGTCGGTATCGAGCAAAACGCTGTCGTCGAGCGCGACGTAACCCTGGTCCGCGGCGAGCAAACCGGCGATGACATTGACCAGCGTGGTTTTGCCGCAGCCCGACCGCCCGAATAAGGCGACGACTCCGGGCGTGGGAATCTCGAATTCGGCGTCCAGCAGAAAGGCACCGCGCTGTTTCTTGGCAGCTACTTTGAGCATCAACGCCCCAACATGCGCCGCACGCGCCGCGCAAACCACTCCGACAACAACAAGCCACCGAGTCCCAAGCACGCAGGACAGAATCGCCAGGCGTGCCGCCTCGCTATCGCCGCCCGGCGTTTGCAGGGCGGTGTACAGGGCCAGCGGCAGGGTGCGCGTCTCGCCGGGAATATTCGAAACGAAAGTGATGACGGCGCCGAACTCGCCGAGGGCAGCCGAGAATGCGGTGATGGCGCCTGCCAATACGCCGGGCAACATGAGCGGCAAGGTGATGCTCGCAAAGCGATCCAGGGCGCCGGCGCCCAGCGTACGTGCGGCATCCTCCAGTCCGCGATCGACATTCTCCAGCGAAATGCGCATGGCGCGCACCATCAGCGGAAAGGACATCACCGCGGTCGCCAATGCGGCGCCGTTGCGGGTAAATATGAGTTCGATGCCGAAAACCCGCTCCAGCCAGCCGCCGATCGGGCCGCGAGCGCCGAATAGCAGCAGCAACAGATAACCCACGACGACCGGCGGCAGCACCAGCGGCAAATGCACCAATGCATCGAGCATGGTGCGGCCGAGAAATTGCTTGCGCGTCAGCACCCATGCGAAAACCAAGGCCAGCGGCAGACTCAAGAGGACACTGCGAGTCGCAACGCTCAAGCTCAAGGCCAGCGCTTCGCTCTCATTGGCACTCAGCCACATCATTGTCAGCTCTTGGTACGAGGCTTCATGCGTAGCGCAGTATACTGTGCGCTCGCCTGAGCTTTAGGATCCGATCAATGCCCTATTTTCACGCGGTGGCACCCGCCACAGCGTCGCCAGACACCCCGAAGGCGAATCGAATTGGCGTCCTGCTCGTCAACCTCGGCACGCCGGATGCGCCGACTTATTTCGCCGTGCAGCGCTATTTGCGCGAATTCTTGAGCGACCGTCGCGTCATCGATACCTCCCGCTTTGTTTGGCTGCCGCTTCTCTATGGTGTGGTTTTGCCATTTCGTCCCCTGCGCACGGCGCGCAACTATCGAAAAATCTGGATGAAGGAAGGGTTCACCGTTGGCCGTGTATTCGAAGCGGCTCGCCGCCAAAATCGGTTCCGTGTTGAGTGCGAGGTTCAAGGATGGGGTTCATCTCGAACTGGCAATGACTTACGGCAACCCGAATATCGCTCGTGCCGTTCAATCCTTCGCGGCGCGGGGCATCGATAAGCTGCTGGTGCTGCCTCTGTACCCTCAGTATTGTTCCTCGACCACCGGATCCGTGGTCGATGGCGCCAATCGCGCGCTCAAGCGCTGGCGGACATTGCCGGAAACCCGCTTCATCAACGATTATCACGATGACGGCGGCTATATCGACGCGCTAAGCCAAAAAATACGCCGGCACTGGGAGGCGGCAGGCGAGCGCTCGCATTTGCTTTTTTCTTATCACGGCATCCCCCTGTCCTATGTCGAGAAGGGCGACCCTTACCAGCGCCAGACGGAAGCGACCACCCGTCTGGTCGCGGCCCGCTTGGGATTGAATGAAACCGAGTGGTCGCATTGCTACCAATCCCGATTCGGTCGAGTAGCCTGGCTGCAACCCTACACGCTCGACAAGATCAAGGAATTGGCGGATCGCGGCATCCGCGATCTTACCGTCGCCTCGCCGTCCTTTGCGGTGGATTGTCTGGAAACGCTCGAGGAGGTCGCCATCGAATATCGCGACCGATTTCTCGAGTGGGGCGGGAAACGTCTCACGCTGGTCGCCGGCTTGAACGACGACGATGAGCACGCGCAAGCGTTGGCGGCCATCATCCAGAATCGGCTCACGGGTTGGGTTTAATCCCGATTCCAAGCGCGCGCCAGAATGGCGGTGTCAGCGACCTGCGCAATGCTGGCGCCGAATACGGCACCCCACCCTTGATCTCCCAAGCGGGTGGCGCAAAAGCCTTCGGCCACTGCGCCCGCGGCTGGGTTGGTCGCCCCGGCGATGAGTAATTTAGCCTGCACCAGAGTGACAAAGGACTGTGCAAATCGCCGTGCCTGCGCCTCCGTCAACGCATCGCCATCGATGCTCGCGGCGAATCGCTCGAATGCGGCATCGAAGTGCCGCTCTTGGCCGCGAGCGCCCGACAGCTCATCGAGTACCGCCTCGCGCGTGGCTTGCGATTTTCCAAAGGCGCGCAGCACGTCGAGGCACATGATGTTGCCCGAGCCTTCCCAGATGGAATTCACCGGCATCTCGCGCGCGATGCGCGCCAACGTGCAATTCCTCCGTGTAGCCGTTGCCGCCGAGCACCTCCATGGCTTCCGCCGCCAATTCGCAGCCGCGCTTGCACACCCAGAATTTGGCGGCCGAAGTCAGGGCGCGGCGCAGCGCAATTTCGCTGGGGCTGTCGCTGTCGAATGCGCGCGCCAAGCGCAGGCTCAGCGCACAGGCCGCCTCCGATTCCAGCGCCATATCGGCGAGCACGCTGCGCATCAAGGGCTGCTCGATCAACAATGATCCGAATGCCTTACGGTGATGCGCATGGTGCAAAGCCTGAACGACGGCTTGGCGCATCATGCCGGCGCTTCCGGTGCAGCAATCGAGGCGCGTATACGTGCCCATCTCGAGAATGGTCGGGACGCCGCGTCCTTCCTCGCCCAAAAGCGATCCCCACGCGTCAACGAACTCGACTTCGGACGAGGCATTGGAGCGGTTGCCGAGTTTGTCCTTCAGGCGCTGGATGTAAATGCCGTTAAGGCTGCCGTCGGGCATGCGTCGCGGCATGAAGAAACACGACAACCCGCCGCTGCTTTGCGCCAACACCAAGTGTGCGTCGCATTGCGGCGCGGAAAAGAACCATTTATGTCCCGTTATGCGAAAGGTGCCGTCGACTGTCCCGGACCGCGCGAGTGGTGTTGGCTCGCACATCGGAGCCGCCTTGCTTTTCAGTCATGCCCATGCCGACCAAGCCGCCGCTTTTTTTCTCGAAGGGAATATCGCGCGGATCATACTGACGCGTGAGCAATCGAGGCACCCAGTCACGCGCAAGCTTAGGCTCGCGGCGCAGCGCCGCGATTGCTCCATAGGTCATGGTCGTCGGACACAGTGTGCCGCTCTCGATCTGTGCCTGCATCATATAGCCCGCAGCTCGGGCCGCATGTGCGCCGGGCACCGCCGCGTCGTTCGGCCCAAGGGCTGCTGTGGTAGCCGCGTGCCGCGATGCCACTCATGAGCGTATGCCAGGAGGGATGAAATTCGATGGAATCGATGCGCTCACCCCGTGCGTCGAAGTTATGCAGCACGGGTGGGAAACGATTCGCGAGCCGGGCATGCTCGAATTGAGTGCACGTGCCCAATTCGGCGCCGGCCAACGTCAGTTCAGACGAGGCCCAAGACCCCCCCTCGCGCTGCACCGCCTCCTGCAGCGCCAGATCGCTTGAGTACAGGTTGTAGTCCGTCAAGGGCGGAGTCTGGTTGAAAACAGTGTGTGTGCCGGAGCCGTGTTCCATGAATTGAATCTTGCGCCTAGCGCGCAAGCAGTGCTAGATTCCCCCGTAATGCATTCTTCCAGCAGCAAATTATCTTTCATCCCCGGCGCCAAGTTGTGCCTGGGTTCGCTCGCGCTGCTGCTGCGCCGCTAGGCGCCACTCAACCAAAGCGCCATCGGTCGGCGCCTACAAGACCGGAAAATCCTCAAAAACGCGCCTTTAGCGTCGCGAGTTTCAATTCTCTTGAGCGGGAAGAAAATTTATGTTGCGCAATCCGTCTTCCAAATATCGTAGCTTCGCCCCAATCGATCTGGCCGACCGCAGCTGGCCCAATTCCGTCATTGCCGCGCCTCCCACGTGGTGCAGCGTGGATTTGCGGGACGGAAATCAGGCTCTGATCGAGCCGATGGACGCGGCGCGCAAACGCCGCATGTTCGACATGTTGGTCAAAATCGGCTTCAAGGAAATCGAGGTTGGGTTTCCCGCCGCCTCGCAAACCGATTTCGATTTTGTGCGTGAACTGATCGAGCGAGAACTGATTCCGAGCGATGTTGTCATCCAAGTGCTCACCCAAGCGCGTCCTGAACTCATCGCGCGTACCTATGATTCGCTGCGCGGCGCGCGGCGCGCAATCATGCATGTTTATAACTCGACCTCCGTTGCGCAGCGCCGCGTGGTGTTTCGCACCGACCGCGCCGGAATCATCGACATTGCAGTACGCGGCGCCACGCGTGGTGCGCGAGCATGCCTTGAAGCAACCCGACACGGATTGGACCTTCGAATACAGCCCGGAGAGTTTCACCGGCACCGAATTGGATTTTGCGGTGGAGGTTTGCGATGCGGTGAACGCGGTGTGGGAGCCGACGCCGCAGCGCAAATCCATTCTCAATCTTCCGGCCACGGTGGAGATGGCCACGCCCAATATTTATGCCGACCAAATCGAATGGTTCTCGCGCAATCTCAAGAATCGCGCTTGCAGCGTGTTGAGCGTGCATCCGCACAATGATCGGGGCACGGCAGTGGCCGCAGCGGAACTTGGCGGTCATGGCCGGTGCCGAGCGCGTCGAGGGCACTTTGTTCGGCAACGGCGAGCGTACCGGCAATGTCGACATCGTGACCCTGGCGCTCAACCTGTATTCCCAAGGCGTTGACCCTAAGTTGGATTTCTCCAATATCAATGAGGCCGCGCGTTGCGCCGAGGCCTGCAATCAACTGCCCATTCACCCGCGTCATCCCTACGTCGGCGACTTGGTGTTCACGGCCTTTTCCGGATCGCACCAGGACGCCATCAAGAAGGGCCTGGCTGCCAGGACCGAGGCCGACATCTGGGACGTTCCCTACTTGCCCATCGATCCGTCGGATCTGGGTCGATCCTACGACTCGATCATTCGGGTCAATAGTCAGTCCGGAAAGGGCGGGGTCGCCTACCTGTTGGAGCGCGACTATCAGCTGCTGATGCCGCGCAGGCTGCAGATTGAGTTCAGCCAGGTTGTACAGTCCGCAGCAGATATCACCGGTAAAGAGTTGACTTCTCAGGAGATATGGGACTTGTTTAGCCGCGAATATCTCGTGCCGAGACGACCCTATGTCTACCGGGCGCATCAGCTCAGCGCCTCAACGGATGGTGCGGACCACGAGCGTCTGACCCTGCAAATTGAAAATTGCGGCCACCTCGAGACTTGGTACGGTCAGGGTTCCGGCCCTATTGACGCGATGGTGGATGCTCTCGCGTTGCCTTTCGATGTGCTTTCTTACGAGGAGCACTCGCGCGGTAAGGGAAGCGGTGCGCAGGCGGTCTCTTATATAGAGATCACCACGCGCTCGAGGCGCACCTTATTTGGAGCCGGCATGCATCCCAACATCGTTACCGCCTCGCTATTGGCGGTCGTATCGGCGGTAAACCGAGCCATTGCGTTGGGGGCGCTCTCGGAACGGGCCGATTCCACCCGCACCGGGACCTAGCGGCAATGGTATAAGCGATTGATATAGAAAGATAAACTTTTCAAAGCCAGTGAACCCAAAACTGTGCGGCCGCTTTCCGGTCCAACAATCGAGCGATTCTTGTGGCAGTAGTTGAATGCCGGACAGAATCGGATATAGTGCGCAGCTTCACGAACTGAGCTGATCGATGCCATTGATTTCAGGGGCTTTTCTTCAAAAATGAGCGAACGCGAAGACGAACATTTCGATATTGACGATGAGTTTCTCGGCGAAGCCGAGGAAGCGCACGACTTCGATCCGCTCATTGAGCGCACCGAGCGGCGTCCGAAAGTGGCCGCTGCCGGCAAACGCGGCAAGGCGGCATGGAGCCGTGTTGAAGATGTCCTGGCCGAGCGCCAGTTAGAAAAGGAACTGCGCGAAATATTTGAGGACGAGTAAATCGTCGCACGCTGACGCCGCGCGCGTCCGGCTTCGCGGGGCTTAAATCACATGTCTTCCTCCTTGCCAGACACAGCTGCAGACTGGCTCGTCCTCAAATTCGGCGGCACCAGCGTCTCCTCCACCGTCAATTGGCACAATATCGCGCAAGTATTGCGGTCGCGCGCCGCCGAAGGCTTCCGTCCGGTGGTGGTTCATTCCGCTCTGACGGGAATCACGGACCAGCTCGAATTGTTGCTGTCGGCCACGATGCACGGCTCCCATGTCCCTTTCATCGAGCAGATCGAGCTCAGCCACCGCCGCCTCGCGGCAGGCTTGAACGTCGTTCCGAACGCGCAGTTCGAAGAATTCGTGCGGGAATTGCGCGAGCTCGCGGCCGTGCTGGCCGAGCGCCGCAGCATCGGCGACGCTGCGCGCGCCCGCGTCATGGCCATGGGCGAATTGCTGGCGACGACGATCGGTGCTGAGTTTTTGAATGCGCAAGGAATCGGCACAGTGTGGGTCGACGCGCGGTCGGTGTTGCGCGCCGATGATCGCCTCAATGCAACCCATAAGGCCAGCCTGCTTTCGGCGACCTGCGACTTCGCCCCTGACCTGACTCTTCAAGCGAACTGGCGTTCGCTCGGCAAAGTGGTACTCACGCAGGGCTTCATCGCGGCCAATGCGCGCGGCGATACGGTATTGCTCGGCCGCGGCGGCTCAGACACGTCGGCCGCCTATTTCGCGGCCAAGCTCAGTGCGGCGCGTCTCGAGATTTGGACCGATGTGCCCGGCCTGTTCAGCGCCAATCCACGCGCGGTGCCGACTGCACGATTGCTGCGCGAGCTGCATTACGATGAAGCGCAGGAAATCGCCAGCAACGGCGCCAAGGTGCTGCATCCGCGCTGCGTGCTGCCCGTGCGGCAGTACAAGATTCCCTTGCACGTATACGCTACGCAAGCGCCGGGTTTGGAGGGGACGGTGGTGAGCGCCAACGTTGCCGACACGGCCGCACAGGTGAAAGCCATTGCGATCAAGAAGGGAATCACGCTGGTGTCCATGGAAAGTCCCGGCATGTGGCATCAAGTCGGTTTTCTGGCCGACGCCTTCCAAGTCTTCAAGCAGCACGGTCTGTCGGTCGATCTGGTGTCGACATCGGAAACCAATGTCACGGTGTCTTTGGATCCCAGCGCCAACACTCTGGATCGCGCCGCGCTCGAAGGACTGACGAGCGGCTTGAGCGAGATTTGCCGCGTCGAAATCCTGGGTCCCTGCGCCTCATTGAGTTTGTTGGGGCAGAATATTCGCGGCATCCTGCATGAACTGGGCTCGGCGTTCGAATTGTTTCAGGACCAGAAAATCTATCTGGTGACGCAGGCCGCGAATGATTTGAATTTCACCTTTGTCATCGACGAGGCGCAGGGCGACCGGCTGGTACACCAGCTTCATGAGCGGCTGATTCAGAGCATCGGTTCGGATAAGGTTCTCGGTCCGACTTGGACGCAACTGTTTCGGCGACAAGGACGCGGTTGCGGCGCGGAATTTGAATTGGTGGGAGCAGCCGCAGAAGCGCCGCACGCTGCTCGATATCGCGGCGCGCGAGTCCGCCGCCTTTGTTTACGACCTGCAGACTTTGGACGCGGCGATCGCTGCCGTGCTGCGCGTGCGCTCGGTCAAGCGCTGGGCGTACGCCATGAAGGCGAATTGGCATCCGGAGATACTTGCGCAAGATCTACGCCGCCGGACTCACCCTGGAATGCGTGTCGCGCGGCGAACTCGAGCATGCCTTCGCCTCGGTGCCGGCGCTCGACCCGCAGCGCGTCTTGTTCACCCCCAATTTTGCGCCGCGCGCCGAGTACGAATTCGGCTTCGACAAAGGCGTCAGGGTTACGCTGGACAATCTCTATCCGTTGAAAATGTGGCCGGAGGTGTTTCGCGGCAGGGAGATTTTTCTGCGAATCGATCCGGGCTTTGGCCGCGGCCACCACAGCCATGTGCGTACGGCCGGTGTGCATACGAAATTCGGCGTTCCGCTATCCGAAGCGGATGAACTTGCTGCGCTCACCCGGTCGGCGGCGCGTGCGCGTGACCGGGCTGCATGCGCATACCGGCAGCGGGATTTTCGACGTGGCGAATTGGACTGAGACCGGCGCGCTGCTCGCCGGGCTGGCGCAAGCGCTTCCCCGACGTTGCGGTCGTGGATTTAGGCGGCGGTATTGGGGTTCCGGATCAACTCGGGTCCAGCGAAATTGATCTGGCGGCACTCGATCGCGGAGTGGCGGAGTTGCTGAAGGATTTTCCGCACATTGAATTTTGGATGGAACCCGGCCGCTTTCTGGTGGCGAGGGCGGGGGTGCTGGTCGCGCTCGTCACCCAACTGAAAGGGAAGGGCGATGTGCATTACGTCGGAGATCGCGACCGGCATGAATTCCTTGATCCGCCCGGCGCTCTACGGCGCGCATCACGACATCCGCAATCTTACCCGCCTCGATGAGCCGATGAGCCACCGGGTCAACGGTCGTCGGCCCAATCTGCGAGAGCGCCGATCAATTGGGTGCGGATCGCTGGCTTCCCGACACCCGCGAAGGTGACGTAATTCTCATTGCCAACTGCGGAGCCTATGGATACGCCATGTCCTCGAACTATAACCGGCGTCCGCCGGCCCGAGAAGTTTATCATTTAGAAATGAAACAGGTCGGCATCATTGGTTGGCGCGGCATGGTGGGCTCGGTGCTCCTGGAGCGGATGCGCGAGGAAAAGGATTTCGAACTCGTCACGCCCACCTTTTTCAGCACGTCGCAGGCCGGATCAGCCGGCCCGAAATTGGGCAAATCCACTGCCGAGGTGCAGGACGCGAACGACATCGCAGCACTTGGCGCGGCTGCCCATCCTCATCAGCACCCAAGGGGGCGACTATACGCAGTCCGTGCACCCGCGCTTGCGGGCGGCCGGCTGGAAGGGGTATTGGATCGATGCAGCCTCGGCGTTGCGCATGGAAAAAAATGCCGTGATGGTGCTCGATCCCGTAAATTTAGAGGTGATGCAAGCCGCGCGCGAAAACGGCATCAAAGATTTCATCGGCGGCAATTGCACGGTGTCGCTGATGCTGATGGCCGTGGCCGGCCTGATGCGCGCGGGAGTCGTGGAATGGATTACCGCGATGACTTACCAATCCGCTTCGGGCGCCGGCGCGCAGAACATGCGAGAAATGCTCGAGCAGATGGGCGTGCTGCACAATCGGCGGCAGCCCTGTTGAGTAATCCTGCATCGAGCATCCTCGAGATAGACCGAGCCGTGAGCGCGTCTTTGTCGCGCGAGGAATTTCCTCGTGCACACTTCGAGGTGCCGCTGGCCGGAAGCCTTATCCCGTGGATAGACAAGGATTTAGGCAATGGTCAAAGCCGCGAGGAATGGAAGGCGGCGGCGGAGGCCAACAAGATCCTCGGCACCGAGTCGCGTCCCGTCCCCATCGAGGGAATTTGCGTGAGAGTCGGGTGCGATGCGCTGCCACTCTCAGGCATTGACCATCAAGCTCACGCGAGATTTGCCGATGCAGGAACTCGAGAAACTGATCGGCAGCGGCAATCCCTGGGTGCGGATCGTGCCCAACACCAAAGAGGCCTCAATTCGCCAATTGTCCCCGGCCGCGGTCAGCGGCACAATTGGAAATTCCGATTGGCCGGCTGCGCAAGCTTTCCATGGGCGGCGAATATCTCTCCGCTTTCACGGTGGGCGATCAACTGCTGTGGGGCGCCGCCGAACCGCTGCGCCGTACGATGCGCTTTCTGCTGCCGCACGTAGCCTGATTTCCGGCTGCCCGCAGCCTCAAGGGGCCCACATTACTTCGACCGGCGTGTGGCGCTGCCGTAGCACGCATCGAATGGGCATCTCTTCCGCCGGCCCATCAGCGCTCGCGGCGCAATAGGTCATCCATTTTTGCGCTCCGGTTATCAGCACCACGATGCGGCGCGAATCCAGCAGCGCACTCAAATTCAAACTTAATCGCGGATGCGGAACATCCGGGCGACCACATGCCGACGCAGCCTGCGACCGCCGCGCGGGTTGAGCGCGCTGGCTAAATTCGGCGAGCGCGGAAACAGCGAGGCCGTATGCCCGTCATCGCCCATGCCGAGCACGACCGCATCGAAGGGGCGGGGTACACGCGCGAAGGTCTCCCAGGCCGACACGGCGCCGAGATCCGGGGTGGGCGCGCCATTTTTGAGGCCGATGAACCGCGCCGCCGCCGCCGGGCCTTTCAGCAACACGTCGCGCACCAGCTTCTCATTGCTGGCAGGATCGGACGGATCGACCCAGCGCTCATCGGCGAGCGCGACGCACACGCGGCTCCAATCGAGGCTTTCGGCGCGCAGTAGCTCGAACAGTTTGCGCGGCGAGTTGCCGCCGGAAACCACGAGGCTGGCCAGGCCGCGCGCGGCGATCGCGGCCGCAAGGTTCGCAGCGAGCCGGCCGCTGAGGGTGCGCGACAGCACGTCGCTGTCGGCGAATTTCGTGGCTGGCGGGTCAGAGTTCGCCATGCCACGCCAAATCCGTCGCGACTCAACATGGCACTGGAGGAAGCGGGTCCCCAGGTGCCGGCGATGTAGATCTTCGGTCCCTCGTCGTACCGCTCCCAGCCGGCTCGAATCGGATCAATCCAGGCCCACGCGGCATCGAGTTCATCTCTGCGCATGAACAGCGTGAGGTTGCCCTTCACCGTGTCCATGAGCAGACGCTCATAGGCATCGAGGCTGCGGGTCTTGAATGTCTCGCCGAGGTCGAGTGCCAGGCTCACGGGCTTGAGTCGCATCCCTTCCCCGGGATTCTTGGCCAATATGGTCATGGTGATGCTTTCGTCGGGCTGCAGCCGAATGACCAGTTCATTGGCGGTATGCGTGGCGCTCGGCATCTCGAATATCGGATGCGGGACTTCATCGAATGTGACCACAAGTTCGGTCAGGCGATCCTGCAGCCGTTTGCCGGTGCGCAAATAAAAGGGCACCCCGGCCCAGCGCCAGGTATCGATTTCGACCTTCAGCGCGGCAAAGGTTTCGGTGCTGCTGTCCGCCGCGATGTCGGCCTCTTGCAAGTAGCCCGGCACCGGCACGCCGCGAACCGCGCCGGCCTTGTACTGGCCGCGCACTGATTTTGTGAGGACATCGCGATCGCGCAACGGCCGCAAGGCCCGTAACACTTTCAGTTTCTCGTCCCGCACGGCGTCGGGATCGCTGCTGGCCGGGGGTTCCATCGCCATGATGCACAGCAGCTGCAGCAGGTGATTCTGCACCATGTCGCGCATCGCGCCGGTCTTGTCGTAGAAGTTGCCGCGCCGCTCCACGCCGAGCTCTTCGGCGACGGTGATCTGCACGTGCTTGATGAAGCCGCGCCGCCACAGCGGTTCGAACAGAGCGTTGCCGAAGCGCAGTGCCATGAGATTTTGCACCGCTTCCTTACCGAGATAGTGGTCGATTCGATAAATTTGCTTTTCGGCAAAGACCGCTCCGACCTGCTCGTTGATGAGATTCGCGGAGGCCGAGTCATGGCCCAGTGGCTTTTCCAGCACGACCCGCGACAGCGGCGTGACCACCTTTGCCTTGGCAAGGTTTTGGCAGATCACGGAGAAAAGATTCGACGCGGTGGAAAAGAAGAACACGCGTACGAAGTTATCGCGATTCTGGAATCAGGCGGGGAGCGCCGCATAGTCGTCCGCCGCACCCGCATCGAGCTTCAGATAATCCAGCAGCCGGCTGAATCCTTCCCACTGCTTGGCATCGAATTCCTTGCCGAGAAATTCGCGGCACGCAGCCTCGGCTTTTGCCGCGTAGGCGCTGCGCGACAGCGGCGATCTGGCGACGCCGAAGATGCGCGACTCCGCCGACACTTGGCCGGCCGCAAAGCGCCGATACAGCGCCGGCAACAGTTTGCGCGTCACCAGATCGCCGGTGCCGCCGAACAGCAACATGTCGAACGTAGGAAGTACGGTCATGGGCGCAGCGTAGCATTTGCACGCACATTCTAGTAAGTCTTCACCGCTATGGCACAATGCGCCATGCAATTGAACTGAGGAAGCTATGAAGGATTTGACCGACAGTTCTATCGCCAAGAACATTCTGCAGATGGCGCTGCCGATTGCGGCAGGCATGTTCTTTCAAACCTTGTACTTTCTGATCGACCTATATTTCGTTTCGGGATTGGGAGACGCCGCGATTGCCGGCGTGGGCGCCGCCGGCAACGTGATGTTCGTGGTGTTCGCGATCACCCAAGTGCTCGGCGTGGGCACGGTTACGCTGATTTCGCATGCCGCCGGGCGCAAGGACCAGGCAGACGCGAATTTGGTGTTCAACCAAAGCTTGGCGCTGGCTGCGAGCTGCGCCGTTTTGACGCTTGCACTGGGTTTCTTTGCCGGACCCTACTATGTGAGCACGCTGGGTGCGAGTCCGGCGACGGTGGCTGCGGGAATTGAATATCTTCACTGGTTTCTGCCCAGTCTGGCGTTGCAGTTCGCCGTGGTTTCCATGGGGTCGGCGCTGCGCGGCACCGGGATCGTGCAGCCGACCATGGTTGTGCAGGTGCTGACGGTGTTGCTGAACGCCATCCTGGCGCCGGTGCTCATTGCCGGTTGGGGCACGGGGCACCCCATGGGAGTGGCCGGCGCGGGCCTGGCCAGTTCTCTCGCGCTGGCCGTCGGGGTGGTCATGCTCGCCTTGTATTTTCACCGCCTCGAGAAATACGTGGGTTTCGATCGAGCCCAATGGCGGCCGCAGATGGCGGTCTGGCGCCGGCTGCTGCGCGTTGGTCTGCCCGCGGGCGGCGAATTTCTGCTGATGTTCGTCGTTATGGCGGTCCTGTATTGGGCGTCTGCGGCCCTTCGGCGCCGATGCGCAGGCCGGTTTTGGAATCGGCATGCGCATCATGCAGAGCATGTTCCTGCCGGCCATGGCGGTGGCGTTCGCCGCGGCCCCGATTGTCGGGCAAAACTTCGCGGCGGGTAAGTTTGCGCGGGTGCGAGAAACCTTTGTCTTGACGACTCTCATCGGCAGCTGTGTCATGGTCGTGATGACATTTTTCTGTCAGTGGGGAGCGGCTCCGGTGGTTGGAGCGTTTACCAAGGATGCGACGGCGATCAGCGTCGGAACGCAGTATTTGCAGATTATTTCCTGGAACTTCGTGGCGTCTGGATTCGTGTTCACCTGCTCCGCGGTATTTCAGGGCTTGGGCAATACGGTACCCGCGGTGATCAGTTCGGCCAGTAGGCTGGTGAGCTTCGTGCTGCCGGTGCTATGGCTGTCGGCACAGCCCCATTTTGAAATGGTCCAGGTTTGGTATGTCTCGGTCGCGAGCGTCGCCTCGCAGGCGGTGTTCAGCCTGTGGCTGGTGCGTAGAGAATTAAGGCTGCGTTTGACCGCGGCTCCCGCGCCGGTGCCTGCCTAGTCGCCTGTACCGAACGGGTTAATGACGCATGACGCTGCAAACTTTCGTGTCGATCGCAGGATGGGTGGCGGCACTGCTCATTCTGGGCGCCTACTGCCTGATCTCCTTCGGCAAAATCCTGCCGAGCTCATGGGTCTATCAGGCGATGAATATCGTAGGGTCCGCCGGATTCATCGTTAATTGCGCCTATAACAATGCGTGGCCGTCGGTGGCGCTCAATATTGTGTGGATGGGGATTGCGATTTACGCGTTGCGCCGAAACGCTGGTGCTGCCAAAGATCGGGCAGTGAAGTCGTAGCGCATGATGGGCCGCAGTCCGCATGCCCACTAATCCGCTGTCGCCGCGCTCGGCGTGACGCGACTCCAGTTCGGCCGCGACCTGAGCCAACGACAAGCCCTTGGCCTTGAGCAGTAGCGCCGTGTGATACACAAGGTCGGCCGCCTCGCCGATCATCGCCTCGTCATCCTGCGTAACCGCCGCCAGGGCCAGTTCGACGCCTTCCTCGCCCACCTTCTGGGCGATGCGGGTCAATCCTTCCTCGACCAGTTTTGCGGTATAGCTGCCCGGTGGAGGATCCGCGATACGCTGTGCGATGATCTGTTCGAGCCTGACCAAGAATTCCAGGCGGTGCGCCAGCGTGCGGGGCGCGTCAGCGCCCCAACAGGTGGCGGTACCCAGATGGCAGGCGGGCCCTCAGGCAGCGCCAGAATCAGCAGGGTATCGCGGTCGCAATCGGCGCTGATGCTGCAAACCTCGAGGAAGTGGCCCGAGGTTTCGCCCTTGGTCCACAGCCGCTTCTTGCTGCGGCTCCAAAAGGTGACGCGCCCGCTGGCTTCGGTGGCTGCCAGCGCCTCGCGATTCATGTAGCCGAGCATCAGCACGGCGCCGGTACTGGCATCTTGGACGACGGCCGGGATGAGGCCGTGCATTTTTTCCCACTCGAGCGTTGGCAATTTCAAGGTCGCACCTCGATTCCTTGGGCGCGCAATTCGCGCCGCAGACTTGGAATGGCAATTTCGCCGGAGTGAAAGACGCTCGCGGCCAGCGCCGCATCGACGCGCGCACATGCGAAAGACTTCGATGAAGTGTTCGGCTGCGCCCGCGCCGCCGGATGCCACCAAGGGCACGTGACAGCATTCGCGCACGGCACTCAATTGGGCAATATCGTATCCGCGGCGCATGCCGTCGCTCGCCATGCAATTGAGTACGATCTCGCCGGCGCCGCGCCGCTGCACCTCGATCGCCCATGCGAGCGTGCCGCGCGCGGCGTCGCGGGTTCGTGCTAGGTCGCCGGTAAATTGCTGCACGCGGTATTCACCGTTGATGGTTTGGCTATCGATGCCTACGACCACGCATTGTGCGCCGAATCGCTCGCTCAACGCATTGATTAATTCCGGATCTTCGAGCGCGGGCGAATTGACCGAGATTTTTTCGGCGCCGGCCGCCAGCACTTCTTCGGCATCCGCCACCGAACGAATTCCGCCGGCCACGCAAAACGGAATATCCAGCGTTCGCGCCACGCGCGACACCCATGTTCGATCCACCGTGCGGCCCTCCGGACTCGCGGAGATGTCATAGAACACCAACTCATCAGCACCCTCATCGCGGTAACGCGCGGCGAGTTCCAAAATGTCGCCGACCACGCGATGATCGCGAAAGCGTATGCCCTTGACGACCTGGCCGTCGCGTACGTCGAGACAGGGAATCAGGCGCTTGGCAAGAATGGCTGCAATTCCTCGATGGGGATCAAATCTTCCAGCAGCGCCTTGCCGCTGATCGCGGCGGCCGCGCCCGCTTCGGACAGGGCCCGCAAATCATGGGCATTGCGGATTCCCCCGGAGGCCTGCCACTCGATTTGCGGGTAGCGCCGCACGGCTTCACGGTAAAGTTCGACATTGGGGCCGGTCAAAGCGCCATCGCGGCCGACGTCCGTGCAGAGCACGTGCTTGGGCGCAGATGCGGAGTAATTATCCAGGGCATTCCACAGCGAGTACTCGGATTGGCGTTGCCATCCATGGGTCATGACCCGCGGCGTGCCGCTGTCATCGATTGACACATCGAATGCCAGCGTCAGGCGCTCCGCACCGAACTCCGCCAGCCACTCTTGCACTTGCGCGACCTGCGCAACGGCCGCACTGCCGATCACCGCGCGAGCGACGCCGCGCATCCAGCATTTGCGCGAGTGCGGCGGCATTGCGCAAGCCGCCGCCGACTTGCAGATTGACCGTTTTCTGTGCCGCAAGCTCGACGATGATGGCACGATTGCCCAGTGATCCGTCGCGGGCACCATCCAGATCCACGATGTGCAGCCAGTCCGCGCCGGCGTCGCGATATTTGGCCAGCAGGGAAGCAGGGTCCGTTGGATAGCGTGTCTCCGCTTCGAAGTCGCCATGCAGCAATCTGACGCAGTATCCGGCTCTTAAATCGATGGCGGGAATGAGTCGCATCGCAAGCGGGCTACAGGTTAAGGAAATTCTGCAGCAATCGCGCACCGACCTTGGCCGAGCGCTCTGGATGAAATTGCGCGCCGAAGAAATTGCGCCACTGCACGCAGGCACTGAAGGTAAGCCCGTAGTCGCTGCTCGCGATCGTTGCCGGGCTGCGCGGCAGCGCATAGCTATGCACGAAATATGCGTAGTCGTCCTGCTGCAAGCCGTCGAGCAGCGCGGCTTGGGCGATCGATTTTAAGGGTATTCCATCCCATGTGCGGAACCGGATGCGACGAGTCGCAGTGCAATCGCGCCGCACGGCCCGGAATGATGCCCAGGCATTGTGCCTCGCCTTCCTCGGACGCCTCGAATAGCAATTGCATTCCGAGGCAAATTCCCAGCACCGGCTGCTGCAATGAAGGAATCAAGGAGTCCAGGTTGGTCTGCCTGAGCAAGGTCATGGCATGCGCCGCGGCCCCCACACCGGGCAAAATGACGTGGCTTGCCTGGCGAATCGTGCGCGCGTTTGCCGATACCGCAGAAGTCGTGCCGAGTCTCTGCAGTGCAAATTGCAGCGACGCGATATTGGCGCCGCCGCTGGCAATGATCACGACATTGCCGCTGCTCAAAGGCTCCCCTTGCTGCTGGGTATCTCCGCGCCCTCGAGACGAATCGCTTGGCGCAGACTGCGACCCACGCCTTTGAAGCAGGACTCGACCATATGGTGGGAGTTCTCGCCGCGAACGCTGATGTGCAAGGCCGCCCCCAGGGCTTCTGCAAGCGATCTGAAAAAGTGCGGCACGAGTTCCGTGGGCAGTTCGCCGATGCGCTCGCGATTGAATGTGCCCTGCCAAACGAAGTAGGGCCGGCCGCTGAGATCGAGGGCGACTTGCGCCTCCGCCTCATCCATTGCCAACAGAAAACCGTAACGTGCAATGCCGCGCTTATCCCCCAGCGCTTCGCGCAGCGCCGCGCCCAATGCCAGCGCGCAGTCCTCGACGGTGTGATGCTCATCGATCTGCAAATCCCCGCGGCATTTGAGGTTCAAGGCAAATCCGCCGTGCTTTGCGATCTGTTCGAGCATGTGGTCGAAAAAGCCCAGACCCGGTGGCGATTTCGATGGGGCCCTCGCGCGACAAGTCGACCTCGACGCGTGATGTCGGTTTCCTTGGTCTTGCGATGCAGCCGGGCACTGCGCGCATTGCCCAGAATGCGGGCGGCGATGGCCGGCCAGGTTTCCTCGGCGCGGCCTCCTAAGGCAGATTCGCATGCCCTGCACGCCAAGATTGGCAGCGAACTCAAGATCGGTATCGCGGTCGCCGATCATGAAGCTGTGCGATTTGTCGATGTCATTCGCGCTCAAGAACTCCTCGACCATCCCAAGTTTTGGTTTGCGGCACACGACAGTCATCGCGCTTGAAATGCGGGCACAGAAACACCGCTTCGAATTCGATCCCCTGCGAGCTGAAAAGATCCAAGATGAAGCGATGGGCCAGGTCGAAGGACTCGCGCGGGAAAACTCGCCGTCCCCAGCCCGTCTTGATTGGTGACCATGACGAAACGCGAAGCCGGCACGTTTCAATTCCAGCAGCGCGGGAATGACGCCTGGCATCAGGCGAATTTTCGCCAAGCTGTCTATTTGCTCATCCGCGACCTCTTCGTTCAGCGTGCCATCCCGATCGAGGAATAGGATCCGTCTTGCGCTCATGCGAGACCCCACGCAATGCGAGCAATCTGTCGTTTTGCGCGCGCGTACCGACCGAGACGCGCAACGAATGGGGAAGCGCCGGGTGGGCGCGCAAATCTCGAACTATCAAACCGCCGGCGATGCTGCGGTTCATAAAGCGATCGGCATCAGGGCAATCGATCAGCAGGAAATTTGCGTCGCTGGGCCAGACCTTCGCGACCAGCGGAGAAGCGGCGAGGCCACGGGGCAAATAATCTCTTTCCATCAACAGTGATTCCAATCGGGCGCGCGAGGCGGCCAATTCCTCGGGCTCGAGAGCGCGCAATGCCGCCTCGATGGTGGGCTGCGCCAGCGCATAGGGCGGAATCACGCGCCGGGCGATTTGTATCAAATCCGGCGACGCCAGTAGGGCACCGAGGCGCGCGCCGGCGAGCGCATGGGCCTTTGACAAGGTACGCAAAATCGCCAGCGTTTGAAATCGCTGCAGCCATCCGACCAGGCTCGCGGCGCGAGACCATTCGATGTATGCCTCGTCGATGACAACGATGGCCTTGCCGTCGAGCGCCGCGCAGATGTGCGCCAGTGCGGCTTCGCTCATGAGATTGCCGGTCGGATTGTTCGGCGAGCAGAGGTACACCAGTTTGACGTGCGGTTGCCATGCCGCCAGAACGCGCTCCGGATCGAGAGCACCAGCCGTGGTCGCGGTCCAGCGGCAACTCGATCACTGCGGCGCCCTGGATGCGCGCCGCGACTTGGTACATGCCGAAGGTCGGGCTGCACTGCAGAATTGCGTCGGCTGCCGGCACGCAGGTAAATGCGCGACAATACGTCGATGGCTTCGTCAGCGCCGCGCGTTGCCAGCACTTGCGCGGGGATTACGCCGTAAAGCGACGCCAAGCGATCGATCAGCGCTTGCGGTTGCGGCTCGGGATAGCGATTGAGACCGGCGATGGTATTGTCGCCTGCGGGCCGCCACGGCGCTTCGTTTGCGTGCATGCGGGTCAGCGAAGGCAGCCAGGCTGCGTGCGCATAAGGTTTCAGCGAAACGATGTCCGGGCGCGCCAAAGAAATCAAACGGATTCACGCCAGCGACTCGAGTCGAATGCTCACCGCCGCGGCGTGCGCATCCAGAGCCTTCAAGTCCCGCGAGGATCCTCGCGGTCGGTCCCAATCCCTGGAGCCCTGCCGGTGTGAGTTCCTGGACAGTGATGCGCCTCTGGAAGTCCTCGAGCGACAAGCCGCTATAAGAACGGGCGTAGCCATAAGTGGGCAAAGTATGATTGGGGCCGCTGCAATAGTCGCCGAGGGACTCCGGCGACCAGTGGCCGAGGAACACCGCGCCCGCCGTGCTGATTTTCGGCAACCACCGCCGCGCCTCGCGGATCTCCAGAATGAGATGTTCCGGCGCGTACGCATTTGCGATTTCGAACGCGGTTTGCAGCGTATCAACCACGATCAGGCGCATCGCTTCGCACCGACTCCGACAGTATCATCGCGCGCGACAGCAGTGCGCACTGGCGTTGTACTTCGCGCGAATACCGCTGCCGCCAACGCCGGTTGCGTCGTCACAAGAATGGCTTGCGCCTCGGGGCTGTGCTCGGCTTGCGCCAATAAGTCGGCGGCCACGAATTCGGCGCGCGCCTCCTCATCGGCGATGACCATGACTTCCGTCACGCCGGCCGGTAGGTCGAGCGCAGCACCGCCGGCGTCTTGCGCTGCCAATATTTTCGCTGCGGTGACGTAGGCGTTGCCCGGCCCGAAAACCTTGTCGCATTTCGGGATCGATTCGCTTCCGTAGGCCATGGCGGCAATGGCTTGCGCGCCGCCGACCTTGAATATGTGTTCCACACCGGCCTTACGCGCCGCGACCAGAACTGCTGGGTTTGCGCGGCCCGCGCGATTCGGCGGGGTGCACATCAGCTTCACCGGGCACTCGGCGAGCGCCGCGGGTACCGCCAGCATGAGGGCGGTGGAGGGCAGGGGAGCCGAGCCGGCCGGGACGTACAGGCCGACCGCGCGGATCGGTACGCTGAAACGCTCGCAAATCACCCCGGGCGAGGTCTCGACGCGCAGCGGCGGCGAAACTTGCGCCGCGTGGAAACGGCGCACGTTGTCGATCGCGCGCTCGATCGCGCCGTGCTGTTCTGCACGTCAGCGAGCGTTCGGCGGCGTCAAATTCTTCGCCGTTCACTGCCAAGGCTTCGAGACGAACGCCGTCGAATTGCTTGCGTCAGCGCGCGCAGCGCCGCATCGCCTTCGCGGCGCACGCGTTCGATGATATCGCGCGCTGCGGCGTTGATTCGTGCAGCGTCCTTCAGCGCCGGCCGCTGCAAGGCCGCGCTTTGCTGCGCTTTTGACGACGAGTTCCACTCGAGAATTCTCATGGCATACCTTGCCTAAGCCAGCATCTTCTCAACCGGCAGAACCAGCACGGAGGTCGCGCCGGCGCCCTTCAAGTCCTCGAGAGTCTCCCAGAAGACATTTTCGCGGCACACGGCATGGACTGCGACCCGGTCTCCCAAGCCTTCCAGCGGTATGACCGTGGGCGCCTCGCTGCCCGGGAGCAATTTCGCAATCGCAGCCAAAGCGGAGCGGGGCGCGTGCAACATGATGTACTTGCTGCCTTTCACCTGTTCCACGCCGTCGATGCGCATCAGCAGGCGGCGCGTCCACTCCTGCTTCTCCAGCGGAATCGGCATGGGCGTGCGAATGAGCGCAGCCTGGCTTTCCATCACAGTGTGCGCATGGCGCAGATGATTCGCCGCGAGGGTCGAGCCGGTCGAGACCAAATCGCAGATTAAATCGGCGCGCCCCAGCCGCGGTGCAATTTCTACTGACCCCGATAACACCACCACCTCGGCGGCGATGCCATGTTGCTTGAGAAAGCGCGCCAAAATATGCGGATAAGTGGTGGCGATGCGCTTGCCCTGCGAGCGAGTCCGGGCCTTGATAGTCGAACCCATCGGGCACGGCGATGCATAACCTGCAGCGGCCGAAATCCAGCAGCTGTACCGTCTCGAATAAGGACTTCACGCCGCGCGCTTCGAATGCCAGCCGTTTTTCTTCGATGACGTTCAAACCGACCAAACCCAGATCGCAGACATCCTCCTGCACCAAGTCCGGGATGTCGTCATCGCGAACGAACAATACGTCGAGCGGCATGTTCTCG
Organism: uncultured Gammaproteobacteria bacterium; assembly: GCA_963771615.1. GTDB lineage: Bacteria > Pseudomonadota > Gammaproteobacteria > Steroidobacterales > Steroidobacteraceae > Bog-1198. Next base: position 146,996 of record CAVYUD010000011.1, on the reverse strand, counting down.
CCGTAGCACATCAATTGATCCTTGCCGCGGCTGTACTTCAGGCCGCAGCGCGACAGCAGGTCCAACGAATTGTCGGTAAGCCGGCCGCTTTTTTGCACGGCGATCTTGAGGCGCATGGAGTCCCCGTTCGTCTTTGCGCTATGCATTGAGTTTCAAGCGTTCTGTCACGGCGCGATAACCGCCATTGCCCGACATCAGATAGCGCGCGACGCGGCCGATGGTGGTGACGCTCACGCCGGTCTGTTTGTGAATTTCCCGGTAGGGAAGGCCGCGCTCCAGGAGCTCGACCACCGCCCAGCGGTCCGCCATGGCCTGCAGCTCCGCAGGCGTACACAGGTCGCGGAAGAAACTGCGGCACTCGTCGACCGAGCGCAGCGCCAGGATGGCCGCGCACAGCGCCCGTTCATGCTGCTGTTCCTGCCGTTGGGTTACCGGCCGATTGGTTTTCATGTTCGAATCGCCAATGTATTAATGCACTATTACATTAATACATTGGAAGAGACGCCGCAAGCCGTGTGCCGGGTAAAATGCTTGACGCGCAGTGAGCGACTGCCTAAAATTCAATGGCTTATCTAGACCGGCTGAGGGAAAGGCCCTTAGAAGCCGGGGCAACCAACGATATGTCTCCTTGGCGGGAGGATCGGAACGGTGCCAACTCCTGCGGTGATGCGACGAAAGACGCGGATCCGGTAGATGGGCAGCCAATTGCGCGGGTTTCCCGCGACTTCAATGGGCTACGAGCCGATGCTCCAGGGGTAATTGCCTTTAAGGAGCTTACGCAGTTCGTGGTCGAAAATTTCCTCAATCCAGTCGATGAGACTTTGCGTCTCACGTCCTTCAATTTGCACTACGGCGATGCGCTGCCGGATGCACGGGTATCTTTTCGACTCGTGGGCAACCGGCAAGGGCCCGTGGTCGTCGTGTTCGGCGGAATCTCCGCGCATCGCATCGTCACCGGCGCGCCGGGCGAGGGCTGGTGGCCGGAAATGGTGGGACCTGGGCTCGGCGTCGATACGCGCCAGTATTCGGTGCTGGGAATCGATTATATCGGCGGCCGCGGCGACAGCTCGACGCCCGCCGTGGGCGGCCAATTTCCGCCCATCAGTTCCTATGATCAAGCCGAGGCTTTCAGCCGGATCGTTCGCCATTTGGGAATTGAGATCCCTGCATGCCATCGTCGGCGCCTCGTACGGCGGCATGGTGGCGTTGTGCTTCGCCGAGCGCTACCCCGAGCTGGTCGGCCACATCGTCGTACTGAGTGCCGCCGACCGCTCGCAAGTATTGTCGACCGCCTGGCGCAGCGTGCAGCGCCAAATCGTGCGCGAGGCCATTGCGCGCGGCGACGGGGCGGCCGGACTGAAGCTGGCGCGCGCCCTGGCGATGGCGACGTACCGCAGCCCTGTCGAGTTCGCGATCAGATTTGGCGGAGCCCCGAAACGCATGGCGGACCGGTTTCGCTTCCCGATCGAAGACTACCTGTTCGCCCGCGGGGATGATTATGTCCAGCAGTACCGCGCCGAATCTTTCTTGAGCTTGAGCGAATCGATCGATTTGCATGAGATGGATGCGACTCGAGTGCATACGCCGGCGACGTTGATTGCCGTGCGCGAGGATCAATTGGTGCCGTTCAACGACATGCAGGCGCTGTCCGCGCGCTTGAACGGTCCGCGCCAGTTGATCGAGATCAATTCAATTTTTGGCCACGACGCTTTCTTGAAGGAAGGCGCCGCCCTCACACCCATTATCAAGCACGCCCTTGCGGAGCAGCAGCCATGAGCACAAAGTGACGCCCAAGAATATCGCGACTCGATCGGTTCGCGCCGGCATCGAGTCCGACTCGCACCACGGCTCCGTGGTGCCGCCGATTTACCTGTCGACGAATTTTGCATTTGAGAGCTATCGGCAGCCGCGCAAGTACGATTACACCCGCTCCGGCAATCCGACGCGCGACCAACTCGGCGGCGCGTTGGCGGACCTGGAAGGCGGCGCCGGCGCAATTGTCACGTGCACCGGGTTGGCCGCCATCACCCTGATCTTGGCGACTCTGCCGGCCGGGGCGCGCGTGCTCGCGCCTTACGATTGCTACGGCGGCACGCATCGCCTGCTCACGGCACTGCATGCGAAGGGAAATCTGGTCGTGGATTTCGTCGATCAAGGCAAGCCGGCTGAGCTGCGCGCGGCCCTCGAAGCCAAGCCGATGTTGGTATGGATCGAGACACCCAGCAATCCTTTGCTTCGGGTAGTCGACATTCGGGCGATCGCGCGATGCCGCGCATGCGGCCGGCGCGCTGGTGGCGGTCGACAATACTTTTTTATCGCCGATCTGGCAGCAGCCCATCGCGCTCGGCGCGGACTACGTGATGCACTCGACGACCAAGTACCTCAATGGCCACAGCGATGTGGTCGGCGGCGCCGTGATTGCGGCGACGCAGGAGTTGCACCAGACACTCGCATGGTGGGCCAACGCCATCGGCGTCACCGGCGCGCCCTTCGACAGCTATATGACACTTCGCGGCGTGCGCAGCCTGCATGCGAGAATGCGGGTGCACGGCGAGAATGCCGCGATCATGGTCGAGTTTCTGGCGCATCACCCCGAGGTCGTGCGCGTCTACTACCCGGGCCTCGCTGATAATCCGGGCCATGAAATCGCCTGCCGGCAGCAAACCGGTTTCGGCGCGATGCTGAGTTTCGAACTCGGCGGCGGCGAGGCCGCGATCGAGGCGTTTCTCAGCGGCCTGCAGTGCTTTACTCTGGCTGAATCCCTAGGGGGTGTGGAAAGCCTGATTGCGCACCCGGCGAGCATGACGCATGCCGGCATGGAGGAATCGGCGCGGTTGCGAGCGGGGATTGGCCCCGGACTGCTGCGCGTCTCGGTCGGTATCGAAGATCCCAGGGATCTTATCGCCGACCTGCAAGCGGGACTGGCGCGAGCCGCTGCGCACGCGGCTGCGCTTGGCGCTGCGCACCCTGCTAAATTGCAGCCAGCACGGCATCGGCAGCGGCGCGCGTCGTAATGCCTTTGCCCGGGGCGGCGAGGTCGGCTGTGAGCTTCCCTAAACTGATCGCCCGGTCGACCGCGTGCTCGAGCGCTTGCGCCTCGGCGTTCAAGCGCAGGGAATAGCGCAACAGCATCGCGGCGCTCAAGATCGCCGCATACGGATTGGCAATGCCGCGGCCGGCAATGTCGGGCGCGGAGCCATGAATGGGTTCGAACACACCGCCGCGTGCCTCGGCGGAGAGCGACGCCGATGGCAGCAATCCCATCGATCCGGCGAGCATGGACGCTTCATCGGTGAGGATATCGCCGAACATGTTTTCAGTCACGATGACATCGAAGTCGCGCGGCCTTTGCAAAAGATGCATGGCCGCGGAGTCCACCAGCAGGTGTTCGACCGTCACGTCGGGAAATTCGACCGGCATGATGTGATTCACGGTGGCGCGCCAAAGACGCGAGGTCTCCAACACATTGGCCTTGTCCACCGATGTCAATTTTTCGCGGCGCCCGGCGCCAATCCCGCGGCGAGCCGTACGACGCGTTCAATCTCCTCGACGCTATAGCGGCACACATCGACGGCTTCCGTAGCGGTGCGAGATTTCTCGCCAAAATAAATGCCGCCGGTGAGTTCGCGCACCACCATGATGTCCACGCCGCGCAGTAGATCGCGCCTTGATCGGCGAGGCATCGAGGACCGCCGCGTGGGGCACCACGGGCCGTAGGTTTGCGAACAGGCCGAGCGCCTTGCGCAGCTGCAACAAGCCTTGTTCCGGACGAACCTTGGCATTCGGGTCGGACCATTTTGGACCGCCCACCGCGCCCAGCAGGACGGCATCGGCCTGCCTCGCCAGGGCCAGCGTAGCGGGCGGCAGCGGCTCGCCGGTTGCATCGATGGCGGCGCCTCCCAGGAGCGCCGCTTCGAATTCGAAGCGATGAGCCGAATCGAGCCGCGACCGCCTCGAGCGCGCGCACCGCTTCGGCCGTCACCTCCGCGCCGATACCGTCGCCGGCGAGCACTGCGATCTTGGCGTGCATCAGGCCGTGCGCCGCCTCAAAGCGCTCGATGTCGTCCAGCTTGCTGCGTAAGTAACCGAATTCGTCCAGGCCGTTCAGTAAGCAGTGGCGTGCGAAGGGCTCGATGGCAAAGGAAATCGACGCGCCCGTGGGCAAGCGTCAAGCCGCATCGCCTCGAGGTCGATCTCGAGCTCGGCGCCGGGATGCTGCAGCAGCCATTGCGAGGTCTGCTCATCGACGACGATGGGCAAAAAGCCGTTCTTCAGGGAATTGCCGCGGAAGATATCGGCAATCTCCGTGCTGATGACGGCGCGAAACCCATAATCGAGCAACGCCCATGGCGCATGCTCGCGCGACGAGCCGCAGCCGAAATTGCGGCCGGCCACCAGAATCTGCGGCGCCTCGAGCTTCGGGACGGTTCAGCACAAATTCGTGTTTTGGCGAGCCATCCTCTTGATAACGCCAATCGGCAAACAGCTGCTTGACCTAAGCCTTCCTTGGTGGTGGTGGTCAGAAACCGCGCAGGAATGATCTGGTCGGTGTCGATATCAGTGGATGCAATCACGACGGTTCGCGACGTGATGCGCCGTCAACGGCTGCATTACAGCAACTCGCGCGGGTCGGCGATGCTGCCCTTGACGGCGCACGCGGCGGCGGTCAATGGACTGACCAATAGTGTACGCGCACCTTTTCCCTGGCGGCCTTCGAAATTGCGATTACTCGTGCTGATGGAGTATTGCCCGGCCGCGACGGTGTCGCCATTCATCCCGAGGCACATCGAACAGCCGGATTCGCGCCAGTCCGCGCCCGCGCTTTTGAAAATCTCCGCCAGACCCAAAGCTTCGGCCTGTCGCTTGATCTGCTGCGAGCCCGGCACGATGAGCAAGTGCACGCCGTGCGCGACCTTGCGTCCTTTGAGGATTTGCTGCAGCCGCTTGCAAATCCTCCAAGCGCCCGTTGGTGCAACTGCCGATGAAAACCACGTTGATGGGTTTGCCGAGCATGCTCTCGCCGCCGCGGAATCCCATGTAGCGCATGGCCTTGTCGAATACCGCATCGCCTTTCTTGTCGGGTATCGCGGCGCCGATCGGCACGACCATCCCCGGGATTCGTGCCGTAGGTGATCATGGGTTCGATGCGCTCGGCATCGACATCGACCGAGGCGTCGAAGCGAGCCTCAGGATCGGTGACAAAGCGTACGCCACCGCGCTTCGGCGCTCTGCCAATCCTGCGCCCTGTGGGGCGCGCGGTCTGCCCCTCAAGTAGTCGAACGTGACCTGATCCGGAGCGATCATGCCGGCGCGCGCTCCGGCTTCGATCGACATGTTGCATACCGTCATACGCTCGTGCATCGACAGCGCGCGCACGGTCGAGCCGCGATATTCCAAGACGTAACCGGTGCCGCCCGAAACGCCGATCTGTCCAATGATGGCGAGAATCAAATCCTTTGCCGTGACTCCCGCGCTGCAACTGCCCCTCGATATTGACGGCCAGACTCTTCGGCTTGCGTTGCAACAGGGCCTGAGTGGCAAACACATGCCCGACTTCGGTTGTGCCGATGCCGAAGGCCAGGGCGCCAAAAGCCCCATGGGTACTCGTGTGGCTGTCGCCGCACACGATGGTCATGCCCGGCTGCGTGCAGCCCGAGTTCCGGGCCGATGATGTGCACGATGCCACGGCGCGCGTCGCGCATGCCGAACAGCTCTATGCCGAATTCGTCTGCGTTCTGCTCCATCTGGCGCACTTGTTTTGCGGCCGCGTCCACGTTGATCGGCACGGAGCCGAACACCTGTGCGCTCTGCGTCGGGGTGGAATGATCCATGGTCGCGAGCGTCCGATCGGGGCGGCGAACCGGCAGTCCATGCCGCCTTAGCGTGCTGAACGCCTGCGGTGTCGTCACCTCGTGAACCAGGTGCAAATCGACATACAGCACGGCAGGCGTGTCGCGCGTTTCGGCAACCACCTCGTGCGCCGACCAGACCTTGTCGAATAGCGTGCGGGCCGTCATGCGTCCGCTAGTCAGCCTGCTTCCAGCCAGGGCATGCGGGCGCGCAGTTGCGCGCCGACTTTCTCGATCGGGTGGGTCAAATCCGCCTTCAGCAGTTTTGCATACTTGCGCCGGCCGGCCTTGTTTTCCGCAATCCATTGCCGCGCGAACTTGCCCTGTTGAATTTCCGCGAGTATTTTCCGCATCTCTTTTTTGGTGGCCTTGTTGACGACGCGCGGCCCACGGGTGAGGTCGCCGTACTTGGCGGTCTCGCTGATGAAACGGTGCATTTTCGTAATGCCGCCTTCATGCAGCAGATCGACGATCAATTTGAGCTCGTGCAGACACTCGTAATAAGCCACCGCCGGCTGATAGCCCGCTTCCACGAGAGTTTCGTAGCCCTTGACGACCAACTCCGTCGCGCCGCCGCACAGCACCGCCTGTTCGCCGAACAAATCCGTTTCCGTTTCTTCGGCAAAAGTGGTTTCCAGTACCCCGCCGCGAGTGCCGCCGATGCCGTCGGCATAGGCCAGTGCCTTAGGTCTGGCGTGCTTGGAGGCATTCTGCGCAACCGCGAGCAGACAGGGCACGCCGCGGCCTTGGCTGTACTGGCGCCGCACCAGATCCCCTGGACCTTTCGGCGCGATCAACACCACATCCAGATCCTTGCGCGGTTTGATCTGCTTGAAGTGGATATTGAAACCGTGCGCGAACAGCAGGGTCGCGCCTTTCTCAATATGCTTGCGGATTTCGGCATACAGCGATTTTTGCGTCAGATCGGGAACCAGCATGGCGATCAACTGCGCGCCTTTTATGGCCGCGACGGGTTCCGCCACTTGCAACCCATCCTTCTTGGCCCGGGTCCAGCTGTTGCCTTTGCGCACTCCGACCACCACATCGTAGCCGCTGTCGCGCAGATTGAGCGCGTGCGCGCGTCCCTGACTGCCGTAGCCGAGAACCGCGATGCGCGCGCCGCGCAAGGCCTTCTTATCGACGTCCTTTTGGGAATACAGACGCATTCGAATCTCCTCATCCAATCCTGACGGTACTAAACAGGGTTCCGTAAAACGCGAAACCCCGCTTAAAGACTCTCACGGCCTCAAGCGGGGTCTCCCACAGACGTTTCGCGCTTCGGCGCCCCAGAGTACTGCGCCGCAGTCCGCGTGGAGCTAAAATATAGCATGCGCAGAATCAACGCGAAGCTATGGGATTCGCGTTTCAGCCATCGGCGCGTGCTCGTGAGGACCGGTTTGCATGAATCTCGGCAGTAATTCTCCAACGCCCTTGTGGTTGTTGTACGAAGACGAAATCGAAGGCTGGCGCGCAGCCCAGGCGCCGCTCGCCCGCCAGTGGCTCGTCGAACAAAACTTCAAAGCCGAGAAGCATCGCGTCGTGCTGTTGCCGGATGCGAACGGCGGCCTCGCCGCGGCCGTGGCGGGACTCGGCAAGCGGCAGGCAGAACTATCGCTTTGGCATGCGGCAGGATTGGTCGAGAGGCTGCCCGCGCGCCGTTTTCGCCTCGCACAAGAATTCGATGCAGCCGCGGCTACGCAGCTCGCCTTGGGTTTTGCTTACGGCGCATATCGCTTCGATCGGTATCGTGCTTCCAAGAACGAGTTGGCGGCGCTGGATCCGCCGCCGCATGCCGATATGGCATACGTCGCGCATGCCGCGGAGTCGCTGCGCATGGCGCGCGACTGGATCAATACGCCGGCCGGGGATTTTGGCCCTGCGCAACTGGCTGCAGCGGCACGTCAGGTTGCCGATCGGCATCAAGCCGCGTTCAGGGAATGGGTAGGGCAGGATCTGCTGGCGGCAAATTTTCCAGCCATTCATGCCGTGGGACGCGCGAGCAGCGAGGCGCCGCGCCTGCTCGAATTGCGTTGGACTCCCCCGGGCGGGGAGGCGTATCCGCGCGTAACGCTGATCGGAAAGGGGGTGTGTTTCGACAGCGGCGGCTTGGATATCAAACCGAGCGCCGGCATGGCGCTCATGAAGAAGGACATGGGCGGCGCCGCGATTGCGCTGGCGCTCGCCCACTTGCTGATGAGTGCCAAGATCCGTGCCCAGCTACGGGTGCTGGTGCCGGCCGTGGAAAACGCCATCAGCGGCAATGCCTACCGGCCGGGCGATGTACTCATGACACGCAAAGGTCTCACGGTAGAAGTGGGCAACACCGATGCCGAGGGACGGCTGGTACTGTGCGACGCCCTCGCTCTTGCGGACGCCGAGGAACCTGCCCTGATCATCGACTTCGCCACCCTGACCGGGGCCGCTCGGGTCGCGCTCGGACCCGAGCTTCCGGCCCTATTCGGCAACGAGGATGGCGTGGTGCATGAGCTGGCGCGGGTAGCCGCTGCCGAGAACGATCCGCTCTGGCCCATGCCTTTATGGGCGGGTTATGAGGATGAGCTTGCCAGCAAAGTCGCGGATTTGAACAATGTTGCATCCTCGACTTTCGCCGGCGCGATTTTCGGCGCCTTGTTCCTGAAGCGCTTCGTCACTGCGTCGCCCTGGGTGCACATCGATCTCTACGCATGGAACGCCAAAGACCGTCCCGGCCGCGGTGTCGGCGGGGAAGCTCAGGCGCTGCGCGGCGTCTATCGCTATTTGGCCGAGCGCTTCGGCATTGCGCACGCGTAAGCTTGAGGGCATGCCTAAGAAATCTACCGCCGTCGATTCGCGCCGCTACTCACGCTTGGTGGTCGATGGCCTGAAGCAGACACCGAGCCGATCGATGCTGCGCGCCGTCGGCTTCGGCGACGCCGACTTCGAAAAACCGCAAGTCGGCGTTGCGTCCACCTGGAGCAACTTGACGCCCTGCAATATGCACATCGATGAACTCGCGCGTCTGGTGGCCGCCGGCGCCGATGGGGCGGGAGCGAAGGCCGTGACGTTCAATACGATTACGGTCTCCGACGGGATCTCCATGGGCACGCCTGGCATGCGCTATTCGCTGGTCTCTCGAGAGGTTATCGCCGACTCCATCGAGACTGTCGTGGGTGCGCAAGGCTTTGATGGCGTTGTGGCCATCGGCGGCTGCGACAAGAATATGCCCGGCTGCATGATGGCGCTTGCGCGCCTCGACCGCCCCGGCGGTGTTTGTCTACGGCGGCACGATTCGCCCCGGCGCCGATAAGCGCGACATCGTTTCCGTGTTTGAGGCCGTCGGTGGACGTGCGCAAGGAACGGTATCCGAGCAGCAACTCAAGTTCGTCGAGCGCACCGCCATTCCCGGTCCAGGTGCGTGCGCGGGCATGTATACCGCCAATACCATGGCATCCGCGATCGAAGCCATGGGGATGAGTTTGCCGAATAGCTCCGCGCAGGATGCCATCTCGAGTCAAAAGCGCGATGACTGCCAACGAGCCGGCGCGGCCGTCGTTAACTTAATCAGGCGCGGAATCACACCCCGTCAAATCATGACGCGTGCGGCCTTCGAGAACGCGATAACGGTGGTGATCGCACTCGGCGGCTCAACCAATGCTGTGCTGCATCTATTGGCGATGGCCTCGTCCGCGCATGTCAAACTGAAAATCGACGACTTCACTCGCATCGGCAAACGCGTACCGGTATTGGCGGATTTGCGGCCAAGCGGCCGGTATTCGATGTCCGAATTGGTTGCGGTGGGCGGTATTCAACCGCTGATGAAAACGCTGTTGGATGCGGGCTTGCTGCACGGCGATTGCCTGACCGTGACCGGCGCGACGCTGGCTGAGAATCTTCGCGACGTGGCTGCATACCCTGAAGACCAGTTGATCGTCCGGCCCTTGAGCGATCCGATCAAGAAAGACAGCCACTTGGTGGTCTTGTACGGAAATCTCGCGCCCGAGGGCGCGGTTGCAAAAATTACAGGTAAGGAAGGCTTGAGCTTCAAGGGCAAGGCGCGCGTATTCGATTCCGAAGAGAAGGCGCTCGAGGGAATTTTGAACGGCAAGGTCAGAGCCGGTGATGTCGTGGTTATTCGCTACGAAGGTCCCAAAGGCGGTCCCGGGATGCGCGAGATGTTAAGTCCGACCAGCGCCATCATGGGTAAAGGCTTGGGCCGGGAGGTTGCGCTCATCACCGACGGCCGATTTTCCGGCGGCAGTCATGGTTTCGTGGTGGGCCATATCTCACCGGAAGCGGCTCTCGGCGGCCCGTTGGCCCTGGTAAAGACCGGGGATGAGATCACGATAGACGCGAAACGCCGTGAAATCTCTCTGCATGTCGCTTCCGGAGAGCTTAAACGCCGCGGTAAATCGTGGCGGGCGCCGCAGCCGTATGCGCGGCGCGGCGCCTTGGCGAAGTATTCCCGGCAAGTCAGCAGCGCCTCGTTGGGAGCCGTGACAGATCTGGCGCCAAGCGCATCAAAGGCCGCCAAGACCTCGTAAAGTCTGACGTTCACATGAGCGATATTGGACTTACATCGCGCTTGCAGTTCAGGCGGGATATGTGTCAGTCTTCTTGAACTCGCCGAAGGGAACTTGCTGGGAAGCTGCTGGGAAATCTAGCTGCGAGTTTACGGCGTGCGCGATGCGCAAGATCAGATCTAGGGGTAGGGTCGCACAGACTTATGTATAGATACGAACAGCCTTCGTTATTCTCAGGCAAGAGAGGCGCCGCCTTTATTGCCGTCATCCTTCTTCATGTGGTGATCGTGTGGGGTTTTTATACGGGCTTGGCCGGGCAGCTGGTGCAAAAGATTATTCCTCCGGTCGAAATCGCCCAGATCGAGAAGCCCAAAGATGTCGATAAACCTCCACCCCCGCCGCCGAAGCTCGAAGAAATCAAACCGTACGTCCCGCCGCCTGAATTCGTAGACATCCAGGCAGCGCCGCCAGAGACCAACGCCATTTCCGTGGTCACCCAACAGAAGACCCCGCCACCAGCGCCCGTCGTGGCCGCCGTGCAGCACAATATCGTTGGCGCAAAGATGGATCCGAAGCACCCCTTTAAAATAGGCGAAGAATACTATCCGGACGCCTCAAAGCGCGCCGGTGAGGAAGGCCGCTGCATCGTGCTCGCGCATGTCGCCGCCAACGGCAATATTCTCGATGCCCAAATCCAAACCAGCTCGGGCTTTCCGCGCTTGGATGACGCGTGTTTGAAGGGCGTCAAAGGACAAAAGGCGCTTCCCGGCATGGAAGACGGCAAGCCGGTCGAAGGCCAATTCGCATTTGCGATCGTTTGGAAGTTAACCGGAAAGTAGGCGTCACATAAGACTCGAGTTTTACACACACTATTAATAAGCTTTTCTAAGTAGAGGGAATCGGTCAATGCAAGAGACAACTGTTGAAAATCCATATGGCTTAGGTGCGCTGATTGCCAATGGCAATATCGTCAGCAGATCGATCCTCGCCGTTTTGCTGATCATGTCGCTGATGACATGGTTCATCATGATCACGAAGTTCTTCGACCAACGACGGTTACGGCTTCAGGCCATCGAAGCTGAAAAAGAGTTCTGGAGTTCGACCACGCTGACCGATGCCATCGGCAAGCTGAAGGGCGGCTCCAATCCGTTCCGCGCGCTGGCCGAGACCGGCAAGCAAGCGTACGAGTACCACGAAGTGAACAAGACCCGTCTCTCCGGTGCGATCGGCACCAGCGAGTGGATCACCGAGTCGCTGCAGCGCACCGCGGACGCCATCATCAGCCGCCTGCAAACCGGCTTGCCTGTGCTTGCATCGGTGGGCGCAACGGCGCCGTTCGTCGGTTTGCTCGGCACCGTCATCGGCATCTACAACGCGCTCATCGCAATCGGCGTATCCGGACAGGGCTCGATCGAAAAGGTGGCCGGCCCCGTCGGCGAAGCCTTGATCATGACTGCCATCGGTCTGGTTGTCGCCGTGCCGGCGGTGCTTGGCTACAATGTTCTATTGCGCCGCAATAAGACGGTGCAAGAACGGGTCAGCCATTTCACGCATGAGCTGCACGCTTACCTGATCTCAGGCGTCAAGATGGGTCTGGGCATGGACAAGCCGCCGCCGTCCGCCGGCATCAAGCCGCCCGCCGCAGCGGTCGCTCGCTAGGACTTAGAGTATGGCGCTGCACGTAGGAGGCATTGAGGAAGAGGCTTCGGCGATGTCGGATATCAACGTCACGCCGCTGGTGGACGTGATGTTGGTATTGCTCATCATTTTCATCATCACCATTCGAGTGATTTTGCAGCAGGTGCCGCTGACGCTTCCGAAGGCGACGAATCTGGTCACGCAGACGCGGCCGGAAAACATCACGATTGCCGTCGATAAGCAGGGCGCCATTTACTGGAATACCAAGCTGCTGTCAGGCCAGGACGAATTGCTGGCGCAGCTGCGCGGTATCGCGCGGCAAGAACCGCAGCCGGAAGTGCATATTCGCGGCGATTCCAATGTTCGCTATCAATTTGTGGGCCAGGTGCTGGTCGCGACGCAGAAGATCGGTATTCGCAAAGTTGCGTTCATCACCGAGCCCGATCGCCCCACTTCACGGTAGGAGATTTAGTACATGGCCATGAGTGTAGGCGGGAGCGGCGAGGGCCAATCCTATTCGGAAATCAACATGACGCCGCTCATCGACGTCATGTTGGTGTTGCTGATCATTTTCATCATTACGCTGCCGAATCAAACGCACGCGGTGAAGATCGATAACCCATTGCCGCCGCCGCCCAATTTCGTCCCGCCGCCGCCGCCGGAAGTGATCGATCTGACGATCGACTTTGACGGCACGTTGCTGTGGAACAAGAGCCCGGTGGATCGCAAAACCTTGCAGGGTTACATCGAGACTGAAGCGCAGAAGGACCCGCAGCCTGAAGTTCATATCACGGTGGACAAGTTCGCAAAATACGAGATCGTCGCGCAAACATTGGCGGACCTGCAGCATCGTGGTTTGAAAAAGATAGGATTCGTCAACAACGATTTCTTCTAAGAAAGGTACCCCTGAGTGGTTTTACGGCGCGTCATGCCCTGTTGGGATACGCGCCGTTTGTTTGAAACAACTTAAGATGCCGTGGCGCCAGCTTGAACGCCGTGCCAGCCAAATTTGAGACATAGCGAGGTCTTAGCTAATGAGTCATTCGATATTGAAAATTCACCGCCATCCGCTCGTTCTTTGTTTCTGCGCGGTTGTCGGTTTTGCCGCCATCGCCCCGGCAGCATTTTCGGCTGATAAGCCAAAGCAGGAGATTAGCCACGGAATTGGCAAGGAAATGAATGCAGCGCAAAAGGCGATTGCCGCGCAACAGTGGGCTGAGGCATTGAAGAATTTGGAGGCCGCTGAGACCAAACCGGGGCTGACCAATTTCGACAAGTTTAAAATTAACGATTTCAAAGCCTTTGTTTATATCAAGATGAACAATATGAAGGCCGCACAAACAGCCATTGAGGCTGCAATGGCGACCGGCGAATACACTCCTGAAGAGGCGGCACAAAAGACCAAAGCATTGTTTCGCATAGCGGCGTCCAGTCAGCAAAATGCGAAGGCCATCGAGTATGGCAAGTCTTTTGCCGACGGACCCCAAGGGTCCCTTGAAGATGTCACCATCATGAGTCAGCTCTATTATTTGCAGAAGGATTGCAAGGATGCCAACGTTTGGGCGGATAAGGCCGTTGCGGCTGCGAAGAAGACAGGCGAGGCGCCCAAGGAATTGGTTTATCAGATCAAATTGCAGTGCGCTAGCGACAGCGGTGACGCGAATGCCATGAAGGCTGCGCTCTATGACCTTGTGCGGCTCACCAACAAGACGAACTATTGGAACAATTTGATCCGTTTGGAGCGCCAGGATGAGCGCGACGATAACAACACACGCATGATTTACCGCATCATGTTTGACACCAATTCCATGAATGCGGACACCGACTACATCGAGATGGCGCAATTGCTGGGCGATGCAGGTCTGCCGGGCGAAGCGCAAATGGTTCTGGAGAAGGCGGTGAGTACGGGCGTGCTGAAAGACGAGCACAAGGAACGCACAAACCGCCTATTGGCCGCGTTGAAGACGCGCGCCGATGCCGACAAGAAGGGCCTGCCGCAGCTCGATGCCGAGGCCCAGAAGAATCCGGCCGGACAACTCGATGTGAAGCTCGGCGAAGTCTATTTTGGAGCCGGCGACTACCAAAATGCCGCGACCGCCATCAGCCGCGGGATTGGCAAAGGACAGGTCAAGCAGCTGGACGAGGCCTATGTCTATCTCGGCCGCTCGCAAGTAGCGTTGAAGAACTACGCCGAGGCGAAGAAGGCGTTTGAGAAGCTCAAGTCGGTTCCGAACATCAGTCCGCGCGTGCTCAAGTTATGGGAACTGTATTCGGACAAGCTCGGCTCGTAAGCGGCCAGGGGACGCAATCTATGACCATCAAAGCCGGCGACAAAATGCCCGAGGGCGCCTTTACGCGCATGACCAAGGATGGCCCGCAAAAGATGACGACGGAGCAGTTATTCGGCGGTAAGACCGTGGTGCTGTTTTCCGTGCCGGGCGCTTTCACGCCGACTTGCGATGCCAAGCACCTGCCCGGCTTCGTGGAACTGGCCGATCAGATCAAGGCTAAGGGCGTCGACACCATTGCCTGTACCGCGGTGAACGATGTATTCGTCATGAATGCCTGGGGCAAGCATGGCGGTGTCGGCGACAAGATATTGATGCTCGCCGACGGCAATGGCGCCTACGTCAAGGCCTTGGGCCTGGAAATGGATGGCAGCAAGTTCGGCATGGGAACGCGCGGCCAGCGCTTCGCCGTCATCGTCAAGAATGGCGTTGCGACTCACGTCAACGTCGAGGCACCGGGCGAATTCAAAGTCTCTGCGGCTGATTACGTTTTGAAGCAGCTCTAGGCAGCTATTTGTTTCCCAATAGCTTCTCGAACTCGGGCACGGCTTGAAATAGATCCCCGACCAAGCCGATGTCGGCCACTTCAAAAATGGGCGCTTCGCCATCTTTGTTGATCGCGACGATGGTGCGTGCGTCCTTGATTCCCGTCAGATGTTGAATCGCGCCGGAGATTCCGATCGCGATGTACATTTCCGGAGAAATGATCTTTCCGGTCTGGCCGACCTGCATTTCGTTCGGCGCATAGCCTGCGTCAACCGCCGCCCGCGATGCGCCCGACCGCTGCGCCGAGCTTGTCGGCCAAACTGAACAGCAACTTGAAGTTATCTGCGCTGCCGAGCGCGCGGCCGCCGGATACCACGCGCGCAGCGGTCTGTAGATCCGGCCGGTCGGTAGAGCCGGATTTGGCGCCGACGTAGCGGGTGTGCGACGGCAATGGCACGTCCACTGTCTTCGATTCCACGGCGGCGGTGCCGCCGGACGGCGCAGCTTGAAATGACGCGACGCGCACGGTCGCGACCAGCTTGCGCGCCGGGTCCGCCTCGACCGTCACGATGGCGTTGCCCGCATAGATAGGGCGGCGAAAGCGATAGGCGCTTTCGACCGCCATCAAGTCGCTGACTTGCGGAACGCCGAGCAGCGCGGCCAGCCGCGGCATCAAATCCTTTCCGAAACTGGTCGAGGGCCCGAAGACATGCGTGTAGTCGGCTGCCAGTGCCGCGAGTTGCGGCGCAAACACCGCGGCGAGGGGATGCAGGTTCTCCGCGCCGATCCACCCGCAACACCGACTTAACGCCCGTCAACGCGGCGGCCTGCGACGGCGACGCCGGCGGTGTCGGCGCCCAACAGTACGACGCTGATTTCTGCATCGGCTATTCCCTGTGGCGCACGTCACGCATTTCGCGGTGGCGGGATTCAACATTTTTCCGTCGTGTTCGCCGACGATGAGTATCTTGGGCATTAGATCAAACCTTTTTTCTTGAGAGCATCGACGAGTTCGGGCACGTCCTTGACCATGACGCCTTTTTGACGCTGTGCCGGCGGCTCGGTCTTCACGGCTCTTGAGCAGTACCCCCGCGCTGATTCCCAGAGCGTCGAGCGAGGTGACATCCAGGGGCTTTTTCTTGGCCTTCATGATGTCCGGCAGCTTCACATAGCGCGGCTCGTTCAGGCGCAGATCCACGGTGATCACCGCGGGCAAATCGACCTCGATGGTCTCCAATCCGGCATCGACCTCGCGCGTGACAGCGGCTTTGCCGGCGGTAATTTCGATCTTCGACGCATACGTTGCCTGGGGCCGCTCCCAAATCGCTGCGAGCATCTGCCCGGTTTGGTTGGCATCATCATCGATCGCCTGTTTGCCAAGCAGGATCAAATCCGGATTTTCCTTTTTTGCCAGTGCCAGGAAAACGTTGGCGGCGGTCAAGGGTTCAACGGCCGCGTCCGTTTGGACCAGAATCGCGCGGTCGGCACCCATGGCCAGCGCGGTGCGCAATTGTTGTTGGGTATCGGCAACCCCGATGCTGACCGCGACGACTTCGATGTTTCCGCCGCGCTCCTTGATGCGCAGAGCCTCTTCGAGAGCGATCTCGTCAAAGGGGTTGATGCTCATTTTTACCCCGTCGAGCATGACGCCGCTGCCGTCCGGCTTAACTCGAATCCGCACGTTGTAATCAACGACGCGTTTGATTCCGACCATGATCTTCTGCACGAAAAGCTCCTTTAAACCGTTGCTCGAGGTACCGTATTTGCAAGGGTCCCGGCCTGTTGTTCCAAAAATACTGCGCTGATTTTAGCCGCGCACTGGCGCAACTTGGGAAGAAAACGCTCGATTCCGGTCTTCAAGGGCAGTGCGGATGCAATGAAACGCACCGTCAAGGCGGCCAAGGTGCGGTCGTTCAGGCTCACGGGCACGCTAATGGTGTATTCATCCACCAGGCGCCGAGTCCGCGTCGCCGTCGCAAACCCTTGCGATTTGATTTCCGTCAGTGCGCGTAGCAACCCGGCGCGATCGCGCGCCGGCTTGTCCTCTTCCTTGTTCGAGCGCGCCAGTATTTCGATGAGCGCGTCGCGCTGGACGGGCGGGCAGTGCGCCAGATAGGCGCGGCCGGTGGCGGTGTTCAGCAGCGGCAACTGAAAGCCTGCCGAATAGCGTTCAATCGCCAACGGCGTGCTGTGATCGGTGGCCTCGCGCAGCATCATTTTCGTGCCGGACAGGGTTGCAATGCTCACGGGCCAGACGATTTCAGCGCACAAGCTGTAAATCATCGGCTTGGCGATTTGGTTGACCCATGCTTCGTCATCAAATCCTCCGCTCAAGCCGCGCACGA
The DNA here is from genome assembly GCA_963771615.1 of uncultured Gammaproteobacteria bacterium. GTDB lineage: Bacteria > Pseudomonadota > Gammaproteobacteria > Steroidobacterales > Steroidobacteraceae > Bog-1198. The sequence goes on along the minus strand of CAVYUD010000011.1, from coordinate 129,891 downwards.
GAATAGTCAGCCGATAGCGCTCGTCCGCGCTGTCGCGATACACGAAACCGGAGTTGCACAGGGTTTCCAAAATTCGATAGACGGTGGTGCGCGGCAAACGGATTTCATGAGCCACTTCCGAAACCGTCGCACCGTCGCGTAAGTTGAGAACAGTCAGCGCATCGAGCCCGCGCATCAGCGCGCGGATGGGGCGAGTGGAATCCATGAAGCCTCGAGGATTGGTGAACCCGCTAGTTTAAGGAGCCATACTTCCCTTGTCCACCTTGCGGTCAGTCAGTAGACTTGAGCGCAGATGACGCGCTATTTCTTCACGCGGCTTGCCGGCGCTATTCCCACGCTGTTCATAATCATCACGATTACGTTTTTTTTGATGCGCGCCGCCCCCGGCGGCCCCTTCGATCAAGAGCAAGCTCTGCCGCCGGAAATCCAGGCGAATCTGCAGCGTGCTTACGGCTTGGATCAACCGGTCTGGACGCAATACGGCCGCTATCTTGAAGTCGCTCGTGCAAGGAGATTTCGGACCCTCGTTCAAATATAAGGACTTTACGGTCACCGAACTGATCGCGCAGGGCTTTCCCGTCACACTGCAACTAGGGATCATGGCAATCGCGTTGGCCTTGTTTTTGGGAATTCCATTGGGAACATTTGCCGCGCTCCATCACAACTCGGCAGCCGACACCGCCACGATGTCCCTCGTCGTGACGGGAATCGCGATTCCCTCATTTGTCGTTCTACCGTTTCTCGGACTGCTATTCGGCGTCTATCTGCATTGGTTGCCGGTAGCGGGTTGGGAAAGCGGATCGCTTCGCCACCTCGCGCTGCCCGTCATCGCACTGGCGTTGCCGCCGCTCGCCTATATCGCGCGCCTGACTACGGGGCAGCATGTTGGAAGTGCTGCGCAGCCAGTACATCCGCACCGCATTCGCGAAAGGGCTGCCTCTTCATAGCGTGATTTTTCGCCACGCATTGCGCCCGGCGCTCGCTGCCTGTGGCCGAGTTACCTGGTTCCCGCGGTCGCGTCCATCCTGACCGGATCGTTGGTGGTCGAGTCCATCGCCGGGTTGCCCGGCATCGGAAGATATCTGGTGCAAGGTGCGATCAACCGCGACTACACGCTGGTGCTCGGTATGGTGATCATTTATTCGACGCTACTCATCGTGATGGGATTGCTGGTCGATCTCTTGTACGCGTGGCTCGATCCGCGCGTGAGACTCTAGCGAGTGAGCGCATTGGGCGAGGACGCGATTCGACGCTTGCGAGCCAGTCCCGCTGCTGTGCCCGCGATTGCTCATCCTCGTTGCCATCGTGATCATCACGCTGCTCGGCCCCTGGCTCAACCCCAACGATACGTCAGACGCTCGATTGGCTGCATGTGGCCGCGCGACCGACACTGCAGAGCGCGCATTGGTTTGGCACCGACCGCTTGGGCCGCGATCTGTACGTCCGCACGCTTGCCAGGCGCGCGCGTCAGCGTTGCCGTTGGATTGGTCGCGAGCCTGATCAGCATCCTGGTCGGCGTCAGCTACGGCGCCATTGCCGGCTACCTCGGCGGTCGTACTGATCACTTGATGATGCGCATCATCGAAATCTTGAGCGGCTTGCCGCTGATTTTTTTTGTCATTTTCTTAACCGTTATTTTCGGACGCAGCGAGTCCTTGTTATTCATTTCCATCGGCGCGGTCGGTTGGCTGACCATGGCGCGAATCGTGCGCGGTCAAACTCTTGAGCATCCGTCAGCAAGAATTCATTGCCGCGGCGGTTGCCTCGGGCGCCGGCCCGGGCCGCATCATCGCAAAACACGTGGTCCCCAATGTCATCGGGCCGGTTATCGTGTATGCCACGCTGACCGTGCCGCAGATCATTCTGTTCGAGAGTTTTCTGAGTTTCTTGGGCTTGGGTATTCAAGAACCTGGCGCGAGCTTGGGCACCCTCATTGCCGAGGGCGTCGGCGAAATGGAGGCGGCTCCATGGATGCTTTTAGTACCCGGCAGCCTCTTGGCGGTCATGCTGCTCATGCCTGAACATCTTTGGCGATGGTCTGCGCGACGCGCTCGATGTCAAGGAGGCGTAAGAATGGTTGCGACTCTCAGCATCGATGAGCTGAATATCCGCTTCGCCCATCGAACCGGGACAGCTCGAGGCGGTTAGCGGCGCGTCGCTGCGCATTGCTCCCAGAGAATGTGTCGGGGTGGTCGGCGAATCCGGCTCCGGAAAGACCCAGTTGTTCCTGGCCGCGATGGGCCTGCTCGCCGGCCGTGCGACGCTCAGCGGCAGCATCCGCTTCGAGGGCAACGAATTGTTGGGCGCGAACACCGCGGCGCTCAATCGTGTGCGCGGTTCAAAGCTCACCATGATTTTTCAAGATCCGATGGCATCGTTGACGCCGCACTTGAGGATCGGAACGCAGCTGGCCGAGGTGCTGGTTTGTCACTTGGGGCAATCGTGGCGAGAGGCACGCAGTGCGGCGGGCAAAATGCTCGAGCACGTGCGAATCCCGGATCCGCAGCGTCGCCTGCAATCAGTACCCGTATGAATTGTCCGGCGGCATGCGGCAACGGGTCATGCTGGCGATGAGCTTGTTGTGCAAGCCCGACTTGATGATCGCCGATGAGCCCACCACGGCGCTGGATGTAACCCTCCAGGCGCAGATCATGGAGCTGTTGCGCACCTTGCGCGCTGAAGCTGGCATGGCGCTGGTGCTCATCAGTCACGATCTGGGCGTGATCGCGGGCCTCGCCGATCGTATTCTTGTGATGTATGCCGGCCGGATCGTCGAAAATGCTGCGGCCGACGAGCTCTTGCGGCGACCTCGCCATCCTTATACCGCGGAATTGCTCAAGTGCGTGCCGAGCTTGTCCGGGCCGCGCTTGGCGCGCGTGCCGACTCTCGCGGGACAGCCGCCGCAGCCCGGCGAAGCACTCCTCGCCTGTCCGTTTGCGCCGCGCTGCCCGCGCGCTGTGGAACGTTGCCGGGTAGAACCCCCGGCGCTGACCGGCGCGCCCCTCAGCCAAGTAGCCTGTCACTTTCCGCTGTCATGAATGCGCCGCTGTTGCAGGTACGAGAACTACGCGTCGAATTCGGCCAACTGCGCAGCCGTACGGGATGTGAATTTCGAGATGCTCGGCGCAGAGACCGTGGGGCTCGTCGGCGAGTCGGGTGCCGGAAAATCGACCTTGGCGCGCGCCATCCTGCGCCTGCTGCAACCGGCACGCGGCAGCGTGGAATTCTCGGGCCTGGACTTGCTCAAAATTCCGCCGGCAGCGATGCGCGCGCAGCGCCGCTACCTGCAGATTATCTTCCAAGATCCGCTCGCGAGTTTGAATCCGCGCATGACCGTCGGGGATGCGATCGCCGAACCGTTGCTGATATTCGAGCCCGAATTGCGCGCGGCGCGCACGGCGGCAAAAAGTCGCCGCGATGTTGGAACGGGTGGGGCTGGCAGCCGACATGGCGCGCCGCTACCCGCATGAATTCAGCGGCGGTCAGTGTCAGCGAATCGGCATCGCTCGCGCCATGGTGCTGCGTCCGAAACTCCTGGTGTGCGACGAAGCGGTCAGTTCTCTCGACGTGTCCATACAAGGGCAGATCATCAATCTGTTGCTGGATCTGCAGCAGGATATGGGCATGGCGATGCTGTTCATCAGCCACAACCTCGCCGTGGTCAGACACTTAAGTCATCGGGTGCTGGTGATGTACTTGGGAAAATTGGTCGAAGTGGCTGCATGCGAGACGCTGTTCGACGCGCCGGTTCATCCCTATACGCGCGCGCTGCTGTCTGCCGTGCCGCGCATTCCCCCGATTGTGGGCGCGCCCGCGCCGCTCGCTGAACGCACTCTGGCAGCGGCTGCGCTAGGCGCATGGATGCGCTTTTCGCGACCGCTGTCCCTACGTTTTGCCGTTGTGCGCCTCCAGCGATCCGCCCCTTCTCGAAATTGCTGCAGGACGCTGGGTCGCCTGCCACCGTTCGCACGAGACGCTTAATCCGCTATCCTAGGACGCATGACGCAACGAAAGCCTGTGCGGCCGAGCGATGGGCTCGCCAATGTACGCTATGAGATTCGAGGCAAGCTGGCGCGGCGCGCCTTGGCGCTCGAGCGCTTGGGCTATGACATCGTATCCTTGAACATCGGCAATCCGTTTGCCTTCGGATTCCGCACACCCGAGACGATGCGCTTGGCCATGATTGAGAATCTGCGCAACAGCGAGGGATATGTGCACCAGAAGGGCATCTTTCCCGCGCGCGAAGCCGTGGTCATGCAGCAGCAGGAGCGCGGAGTGCGCGGCGTCACGGCCGAAGAGGTGTTCATCGGCAACGGCGTGAGCGAACTGATTGATCTTGCGCTGCGCGCATTGCTCAATCCCGGCGATGAAGTTTTAGTGCCGAGTCCCGACTATCCTTTGTGGACTGCGGCGGTGAATTTGAATACCGGCCGCGCGGTGCATTATCCCTGTCACGCCGCGCAGCGCTTCATTCCTGATCCTGAGGAGATCGAGTCGCTGATCACCAGGCGCACGCGCGCCATCGTCATCGTCAATCCGAACAATCCTACCGGAGCGGTCTACCCGCGCGAAACCCTGGTCGCCGATCGCTGCGCTCGCGGAGAAACATCGCCTGGTAGTGTTGTGCGACGAAATTTACGACCACATTCTCTACGATGGTGCCGAATTCGTCCCGATGGCGACCTTGGTGCATAACACGCTGTGTTGCACGATGAGCGGTCTGTCCAAAGTCTATCGTGCATGCGGATACCGGGTGGGTTGGGCAGCATTTTCCGGCGATATCGAGGGTGCGAGCGAATACCTGAGCGGCTTGGAACTACTCTCATCGCTGCAGGCTTTGCAGCAATGTTCCCGGGCAGTGGGCGGTGCAGACGGCGCTCGGCGGTTATCAGAGCATCCTGGAGTTGACGCGTCCCGGCGGCCGACTGTACGAATCGCGTCAGGCCATCATCGACGGGGTGGCGCGCAGCAAGTATCTGAAACTGGCGCGTCCGATGGGTGCCTTGTACGCGTTTGTCGAGGTTCGCAGCGACGCGTTGCCGGACTTCGACGATCAAGCCTTTGCGCTCGACCTGCTGGAAAAGAAACACGTTTTGGTGGCGCCCGGCGTCAGCTTCAATGTGGCTTATCGCAATGCCTTCCGCATCACCAACTTGCCGGAACCGCAAATTCTCGCGACGGTGTTCTCGCGTATCGAGGAACTGCTCGAGACCCAGGCCGCAGAAGGTCCGGCACTCAAGGTCGTCGCTTCCTCCTCTCAGGTCCAGCAGCACTGAGCGCCGAACGCGTTTCTTCCGCCTTGCTGGCGGCCGTCGCGGCCGGCCGTACCGTTCTCACGCCGAATGCAGAATTGGCCGCGGCGCTGTTCGATGCGGTCGAGCGCGCGCACCGAGATGCCGGCGATGAGGTCTGGCCAACTCCGCGAGTGCGCGACTATGCGAGCTGGCTTCGCGAGCAGCATATGCTGCGGCAGCTCGCCGAGGCTGTTGCGCCGCGGCTCTTAAGCGAGGTGGAAGAGCGCGAGCTTTGGCGAACGGTTATCGACACAGCGGAGAGCGGCGCCGATTTCCTAGATCCCGCCGGTGCGGCACGCGCGGCGCGACGCGCGCGGCGCACGCTGTTCGAATACGCGATTCCCGTGCAGGCCCTCGATGCCGCGCACTCCGCGGAATGCGCGGCGTTTCTCGAGTGGAACCGCGCATTCGAGCGTCGCTGCCGCGCCTTGGGCTGCGTCAGTGCGGATAGTCTGCTGGCAGGTCTTGATGGGCCGAGCGGTCACATCGATTGGATCGAAAGCCCCCACTGGCGGCCCGCGGCGCGCCGCTGGCTGCAGCAGCACGGGCGCGCTCTGCCGCCGCAGCGCCGGGTTCAATCCGAGTTATCGCTCGTGAGGGCGCCGTCGCCCGCGGCCGAGCTGGCCGCGATCGCAGATTGGGCGCGAGGCAAATTGAGCGAGGAGGGATTTCGCGCCTGGATCTGTGTCCCGGACTTGAATCGGCGTCGGGCCGAGGTGGTCGATGCCTTCGATGCGGCGTTGGCGCCGCAGCGATTCGCCCTGCGCGGCGATACGCGGGAGGCCGCCGTATGCCGTGGCAGGTGGCACGCCGCTCGCGGATTACGCGCCGGTGCGTGCGGCTTTGGAATTTCTGGCTGCAAGCGTAGGTTCAGTGGCGTTCGTACAATTCAGCGCACTGTTGCGCGCGCCTGAATTACAGGATTCCGAGCTCAGAGGCCAGCGGCGCGGCGCGGTTGGACGTTGCGCTGCGTCGCCGCGCATCGAATGAGGCAGATCTTGCGGGCTGGCTGGAGCTGGCAGATCGCGTGGCGCGAGGCGAGCAAATGGCCCCGGCGGCGGCGGTGCAGCGGCTGCGCGCCGCCTCTCATGTGCTGTCGCAGTTGCGCGGCGCGCGGCGCCTGAGCGAGTGGGTGGCCGTTTGGATGGCGCGCACTGGAGAGCGGTCCCTGGATGTTTCGCCGACGCTGGTCGAGCGTCGAGTATCAAGCAGCGGAGCGCTTCCGGGAGTTGCTCGCGAGCTTGGCGACGGGCGATGCCGTGTTCGGAACGCATTCGCGCGAATCGGCGCAACGAATTCTTGCACGAGCTGCTCGCGAAACGGCGTTCCAAGTCGCAAACCGGCGTTCCAGCCATCTGGGTGAGCGGCCAACTGCTCGACCCATGGCTCGACTATGGCGGTCTCTGGGTGAGTGGTTGCAACGATGAACAATGGCCGCCGCCCGGTCGCCCCGATTGCTTTGCTGCCCGATCAGCGTGCAGCGCGCAATACGGAGTCATCCCAGCGAGCGCGGAATCGCAGCTGGCGCTGGCAATCGATCTGCAGAACCGCTGGCAGCAGCGCGCGAATCAGTGCGTGTTCAGTCTGGCCGATTCCGGCGCGGGCGGCGGCGACGGCAGTTCGAGCATGCCGAGCCCGTTGCTGCCGAAGATCGCAACGGTTGACTTGCCGCTGACCGCCGCGCCTCAACCTCACTGGCTGAAGATGCTCCAAGCGGCGCCGGGATTGGAATCACTCTGGGATGAACAGGCTCCGCCGCATGGGGGGAACGAGCGCACGCGCGGCGTCGGCACCTTAAGAGCCCAATCGCGCTGCGCATTTCGCGGATTTGCGGAGACCCGCCTCGATGCCCAGCCTCTCGAGCAACCGGTGCCCGGATTCAACGAACGCGAACGCGGCGAGCTCGTGCACCATGCGCTGCAGCACGTCTGGACGGTCCTGCGCGACTCGGGCTCTCTGAAGGCCGTGCTTCCTGACGCAGAACAGCGGCTGCTCGAAGCGGCTGCCGCCGCTGCAATCGAGCTCGTGTGCCAACGGCGCGACCCGGGGCGGCGCTGGCGTCTGCGCGAAGCAACCCGGCTGCAGAATTTGCTGGGAAAGTGGCTGCAGCTTGAACGGACGCGTGCACCCTTCGTCGTCGAAGCCCTCGAGGGTCGCGATCAGACGGCACGTTTTGGCGGGCTCGAATTCCGCGTGCGCATTGATCGCGTCGATCGAATGTCGGATGGCGCACGCGTCTTGATCGACTACAAGACCGGCGCGGCCAATCCGGATTGGCGCGGCGAGCGGCCTGACAATCCACAGTTGCCGGTGTATGCGCTGTTGTCCCCGCACGCCTTGGTCGCAGTCGCTTACGCCAAAGTGAATGCCGCAGAATCCGGCTTTGTCGCCGAAGCGGAGCGGGGCGATATTTTCCCGCGAACACGCCGCAGCGAATTGGAGGGGATGACGACTTTCGCAGAGCTGGTGCCGGTGTGGTCGCGGCGCATCGAGCGCATCGCCGGCGAGTTTGCGGCCGGGCGCGCGGAAGTGGCGCCGACCATCAAGGCGTGCCAGAGCTGCAAGCTGCAGGGCCTGTGCCGTGTGCCGGCGGCGCTGGAAGAAGTGGACGAGTTCCATGAGTGACACCGCACGACTCGCGGTCGATGCGTCCGCGCGTGAGCGTGCAATCAGCGCGAGCGGCTCGGTGCTGGTGCAGGCGCCGGCCGGCTCGGGCAAGACGACACTGCTCGCGCAACGTTATTTGCGCCTGCTGGCATCAGTCGATTCGCCGGAGCGCATTTTGGCGCTGACCTTCACGCGCCGTGCTGCTCAAGAAATGCGGCAACGTGTGCTCGGCGCCCTGCAGGCTGCGCGGCTTGCGCAATGCCCGCAGGGGATGAATCAACTCACGTGGAGCCTGGCGGCAGCGGCGCAACGGCACATGGACTCGTTGCAGTGCGACTTGCAATCGCAGCCTTCGCGGTTGCGCATTGAGACCATCGATGCATTCAATTCCTGGCTCGCCAATCAATTGCCGATTGCCGCGGGCGCGGGCGGCCGGGCTGCGTATCCAGACCGATGCGGCGCCCGCCTATGAGGAGGCAGCGCGCCGTGCCTTGGCACACGAGGGCGGTGACCAATTCGGACTCGCCGTTGATCGGGTGCTCGAGCTCGACGATCAGCGTTGGCGCAAGCTGGTGAGACTCATCGCCGAGATGCTGCCGAGCCGCGACCGCTGGCTGCCGTTGCTCGCGGGGCGCCTGCGGGCGGCGAGCGCGATTGACGAGGCGCAGCTGGCGAGCGTGCGTCGGCATTTCGACGAAGATTTGCGGCTGCTGGTCACTCGGGTCTTGCTGCGCGCGGGCGAGGCTTTGGGAGGGCAAGATATTGCGGCGCTGTCGTCGCTGGTGCACGGCGCGGCGCAGCGCCTGGATGATCCGACCTCGATGGCCGTGTGGCGTCACGATCCAAGCCCGTTGCGCGCCGTTCCTGAGGATGCAGCGCGTTGGCGCTGCATGGCGCAGCTGCTGCTGAAAGCAGACGGGCGCGGATTGCGTAAGTCGATCGATAGAAGGCAGGGCTTTCCGCCCGGCTGTGCGGACAAGACATCGATGCATGAGTCTCCTGGAAAAATTCGCCGACAGACTCGCGCATTGTGGATGTCTTGGTGGAGTTGCGCACGCTGCCGGATCCTTACTACAGCGATGCGGCGTGGGCGCGGGTGCGCGAAGTGGCGCAGGTGCTGGTGCTGGCGGCGGCTGAACTCGATGGAGTGTTTCGCGAGCAAGGCGCCGTGGATTTTTCCGCGGTATCGATTGCGGCGTTGCGCGCACTCGGCAACGTCGATGCGCCGACCGATTTGAGCCTGCGTCTCGACTACCGGCTGCAGCACATTCTGGTCGACGAATTTCAAGACACATCCAGCTCGCAGTTGGAATTGGTGCGGCTGCTGACCGCGGGGTGGCAACAAGGCGATGGCCGCAGCGTATTTTGCGTGGGCGATCCGATGCAATCCATCTATGGATTTCGCCAAGCGGAGGTGCGGGCATTCCTGGAACTCGCCGAGGAGGGCATTGGCGAGCTGCGCTTCGAAGTGCAGCGTCTGCGCAGCAATTTTCGTTCCGCGCCGCCGCTGGTGCACTGGACCAATCGCTGTTTCGCGCGGCTGATGCCGCAGGTCGATGATCGTAACCGCGGCGCGATTGCCTATCGTGCCAGCGAGGCTGCGGTGTCTGCGGCCAATGCCGCTGAATGCGGCGCCCAGTGTCAGGCATTCGCAAGCCGCAGCGCCGAATCGAATGCGATCGCCGCGATGATTGCCGGCGAAATCGAGCGGCATCCGGATTGGCGTATCGCCGTGTTGGTGCGCGCCAGAACTCATGCGCGCGGGATTGCCGCCAGTTTGCGCGCGTTGAACATCGCCTTTCGGGCGGTCGATATCGAACCCTTGCAGGATCGCGCCGCGGTTCGCGACATCATGATGCTCACTCGAGCGTTACTCCACTGGGGCGACCGCATCGCCTGGTTGGCTGTGCTGCGCGCGCCGTGGGCGGGACTCATGCTCGGCTGATTTGCTGACGATCTCCAGGCGCCGATTCTCTGGTGTGGGATGCGATTCGAGACGATGCTCTGCTGCTCAGCTTAAGCGAGGATGGCCGTGCCCGCTGTGCGCGCCTGCGGCTGACGCTTCAGGCCGCGTTCGAGGTCCGCAATGAGAGCGGCGTGGCGCGCTGGATCGAAAGAACCTGGCTCGGCTTGGGCGGCCCCAGTTGCATGACGAGTGCGCAAGATCTGCAACTGGCGAGCGCCGCGTTTGCCCGCATACGGATGCTGGAGGAGCGCGGCATGCCGGATGCCGCGGAGCTGCCGGAAATTTTTGCGGACCTGTTCGCCGATCACGGCGCTGCGGGCACCGTTGAAATCATGACCATTCACAAGGCCAAAGGTCTGGAATTCGATCTGGTCGTGCTGCCGGCACTTGATCGTGCCGTGCCGCCCGATCGCAACCAATTGTTGTTGTCGCACCAGTTCGCGCGCACCGGGCGCGATGGCATGGTGATGGCGGCCCGTCCGCCTGTGGGCACTGAATCCGACCTGCTGTTTGAGTTCCTGCGCTACCAGCGGCGCGACGCAGCCGTGCTCGAAGCACAGCGCCTGCTGTACGTGGCCTGCACCCGCGCAAAGTGCCAATTGCGCCTGACCGCCGTCATCGCCGCCGAAGATGCCGATGACCTCGACGAGACGGCGCCACGGCGGATCTTCCGCCCGCCTGCCGCAAGCTTGCTGCGCGCACTCTGGCCGGTGCTCGCCGATGAATTCGTGCTACCCACGGCACCGCTGCAGCAACTGCAGGCCAGCGACGACGCGCCTCGCGGCGGGCCCCTGAAGCGGCTGCCACTGGCGTGGTCGCAGGACCGTGACTTTGCGCCGCTGGCGGGCGCGGCGATTGTCATGCCTCTGGCGAGGGACGAGACGCCGATATTCGATTGGGCCGGCGAGACCGCGCGGCGGGTTGGCAGCTTGGTGCACGCCGAACTTCAGAAGATGGACCTCGCCGGTCGGATGAAGCGGCGATTCGCGCCCGCGAGGGCCACTTCCGCCGCTGGCTCGAGCTGCACGGCGTGCCCGCGGATCGATTGAATCAAGCCACCGCGCGCGTCGTCGAGGCGCTTCTGGGCGTGCATGGCGATCCGCGCGGACGCTGGATATTGGCGTCCGGCTATCGCGAGGACCTGCGCGAGCATGCGTTGTCGGGCTACGGGCGCGGCGCATTTTCACGAGTGGTGCTCGATCGCAGCTTCATCGACGATGCCGGCATTCGATGGGTAATCGATTACAAAACCAGCCAGCACCTGGGCGGCGGTCTGGAGCTGTTCCTGGACCGCGAGGTCGAGCGGTACCGCGGCCAGCTTGAGCGCTATGCACGCATGGCGCGGCGCTTAGGACCGCAACCGATCCGCTTGGGACTGTACTTTCCCCTGATGCGCGCCTGGCGTGAATGGAGCCCCGAAGAGCCAGTTGACTAATCGGCACTACTGGATATATAAACAGTATGTTCGTCGGCGGCTAGAACGAAAATTCGAGTTCGACCGGAAAACGTCCGGCGGCATCCCGCGGGTGAATCTGCGATAAGTTGCTCAGTTGACTGCGCAGGGCCGGGGAGGCCTCGGGCCGCTCCTTGAGCGTGCCGGACAGCATGCCGGTGCGGGTAGCGGGGGAGAATCGAATCTGCGCCTGAGCCTCCACCGGTCCGCCATTGTCGTTGAGCGTGGCGCTGAGGTTTCCCTCGGGGTCAATGCTGCCTGGACGGCCAGTTGCAGCACGATAGCTGCCCAAATCGGAGCCGGCCGCGATGCCCAGCGGATGAAATATTCGCCACCTCGATCTTTCCCACCGCTGTCTTGCAGCTTGCGGAAAGTGCCCTTGATGCTGCTGAAGGTCAGCTGAGCGGTGCCCTTCCATCCTTCGGCGAATCCGAGTGTCTGCAAATCCTCGAGTGGACCGCCGCCTTGAATGTCGTGCGCCGCAAATCCGCCGGGGGTGATCTCCGCCGTGCCGTCGATGACAAATCCCACTTGCACCCAGTGAATATCCGCAACGATCGCCAGCCGCAACAACGAGAGCGGATGCACCCGCCATTCAATCGCGCCGGCATTGCGCCCGTTGATGCTGATCTTTCCCGCGGCGCCATGCAGCAGGCTGCCGGAAAAATCCTCGGCATGTACTTGGGCCGGCATGAAACGCGCGGCGAGCGAGGCCGGCAGCGCAAAGATCACCGCCGCCGACAGAACGATCAGACCGAGGAGGATGAGCGGCCAGCGTCTCGCTCTCGCCGGCGGCGGGCGCTTAATGTCGCGGCTGGCTGAACGTGATGCTGGCATTGACCAGGCCCGGCGCGGGTGTGCGATCCACCGTGATCGACTCGATCGCCAGACCATAGCGCCGATCCAGCGTATCGAGCCAGGTGACCAAGGTGTCGAACGGCGCGCCTTCCAGCTGCACGCGCACTCCCCCGGTCGCGTTGGGCTGCGTCCCGCGCAGCGAACTGGCGAGGCCCACCTCGCGTCCGACCCGATCGACCAGCACCACCGGCGCCTCACCGGTGTCGGCGGGAATTTCGCCGCCGCGTGCGCGGATCTCGGGCGCATTGACGCGCATCCAAGCCAAGTCCTCACGTCGGGTTTCGCTGCCCTTGATCGCCCGAGACACGGCTGATTGCAACGGCAACAGAATCCCGCCGATCAGGATGATGAGGCCCAAGGCGACGCCGCCCACCGCCACCACGCGCTGCTCACGCTGCTGCAGACCCGCATACCATGCTCTTAGCTTATTCATCGCGCGCACCGGCGCGCTGATCGCGAATCTGAAGATGCGCCTCGACGCCCGTGGCCACGGGATTCGAGGATTGAATGTCGGCGGCGAGCCCCTCTTTGCCCACGAATTGCGACAATTTGCGATAGTGCAGCGAGACTCGGCGCGTTCACCGTCATATCGAGCGCGTTCTCGCGATAGCTCAAGGCACTGATCGTGGTCTTTGGCGCCACGGCCATGGCGCCGCTCAAAGTTTGCAGGGTGCGCAGAAAGTATTGCGGTCCGGCGCCGGACTTGCGAATGCGCTCGAGCTTGGATTGCATTTGCCGGCGTGGATCCGATACCGCATCGCCGGGCATGGCCGATGAGAAGACCTGTGAGATTTCGCTGTCGAGCGCCGCCGATTGAACCTTGGCATGACGAATCTGCAGCGCCTGCGCGGCGACATGAACCACGAGCAATGCGGCGCCAAGGCCTGCCGCGAGGCGCCATCGCTGCCAGCGTTCGCTGTAATCGGTGCTGCGCGAAAATTCGCCCTGCAGCAGATTCACGGCATCGACGCTGTTCAGCTCCGCGAGCCAACCAAGGCAGCGGCCCGTCCGCCAGCAACTGAACCTTGAGCGAGGCGAATTCTTCCAGCAGGTCTTCAAAATCGCCTTGCACTCGCGCCCAGTCTTCACGCGTCACGTAAAGAATGGCGCTCTCCTTGGGCTTCGGCTCCTCGCTGGCTTGAAGCGGGTCGCTGATCACGCCCGCCACCACCAGCGCCTCCTTCACCGGCGCGAGTTCCACCGCAAAGGGAATGGCGCCGGGTCGCCGCACGGCGAGGCGATCGTTCTCCAGCCACAGAACGGTTTGCGACGGATTCTCGGGCATCGCCAAAATATCGGGATAAATCGCCTGAGGATCGAGTCCGGCCGCGCTCAAGTCAGCGAGCCAGCCCTGCAACACCGAGCGCGATACCACGGCGACGGGTGTACCGCCGTTACTGCGACGATGGCCGATCGCGAAGCTCAGTTGATCGACGTCTTCCGTCAACTGTTCCTCGAGCGCAAATGGCACCGCCCGTGCCAGCTTGGCTCCGCCGCCGGGAGGCAACTCAACCTCGGCCAACAAAATCTGGGTCGCCGGCGCGAGCACCACGACCTTTCCCGAGCGCCACACGGCCGCTGCGAGGCTCAAGGACCCTCGCTGGCGCGTCGGGGTGGGCGCGCCGACTGGATCCAGCATCAGCCACTCGGTCTCTTCTTGGCCCGCCGGGGGTAGGCGTAGTAACAGCGATTGCGGCATGTGCTTAGGGCGTCCCAAATGATCGCAGCAGCGGCGTGACCTTGGCGCTGCCGCGAAACAAAAGACTGTACAAGGTGAACTCCGTAGTGCCAAGCGTCACGCGGGTGGTGAGCTGGAAGTATTGGCTTTGCGTGCCGATGGGGTTGCCGATGCTTGCCATGGCCTTGGGCCCGGCAAAACTCGTGGCCACATTGGTGAAAGGTCTGTACGTCGGGGAAGCAGCCGGTCTTGCGCCCGGCCGTCAGCACCGCCGGACTGTCTGACCACTCGCCGTTCAAGCCCTCCACCAGGCTCTCGAGCACCAGCGCCGGCGCCGTGCAGACATTGATCTTGCTATTCGCATTGGGCAGGGCGGTGACGTAGGGGGCGATCTTGCGATAGCGGTCGGCGCCGAAACCGGGCAGGTTCATCAGCTCGCTCGGCGAGAGCATGGGCCAGTTGCCGGCGCGATAGGGCGGCGTTTGCGAGGTGTAAACCGCATCCTCGGCGCCGTCCGGATTGCCCACGACGTCGTCTTGATCGATCCAATCGCGCGCCAATCCCGCCCATTTCGGCTCAACGCCGACCGAGGCCAAGAGGCGCTGGAATTGCTGCAGCGGCAAGGGATCTTCGGTGACGCCGTCCGCGCCCAGGCGCGCGAGACTGTTCAAATTGAAGCGCCCCTGCATGTCTTCCAGTGAACCTTGCAAGGTGCCGATGGGCTCGCCCTCCGGATTGTTATCCGGTGTGATGGGCAACGGCTGGGTCGCCTGCGCCCAAGGACCGGTCAACGTGGTGAACTGCGGATTGGTTTGTGCATCCTGCATGAGCACATCGGCAGCCAGCGCCTCGGCGCCCAGACCGAAATGCAATGCCTGCTCCGCGGCCATCATGCCGGTGGTACGCCGCAATTCGAGAAAGCCATCGAAGCTCAATTTCGTCGCCAACACAGTCGCCAGAGCGACCAAGACGAGCGCGATGATCAACGCGACGCCGCGCTGCCGCGGCAGCTGAAAGGACCTCATCCTGACACCTCGACCAGGCGGCGAATGGCGCCCCAATCCTTGAATTGCACGATGATTTCAACGGCAATAGGCCGCGACTGCCAGTCGACGGTCGAGCCGTTTTGAATGGCGGTGCTTTCCGGCCACTGGTTTTGCCAGGCTTGATTGCTGTCCAGATAGCGAAGCTGCACGCCCTTCACGCCGGTCAGCAAGTCTTGCACGATGCGGCTTATTGCCCTGCACGCGTATCCAAATTGATCTGATAGCTGCGCTTCAGCACATCGCCCACCAGGGCATAGGAGACCCGCTGCAAGGTGCCGCGTTGCTGGCCGGCGGTGTTGGACCATCCGGCGCGAGTCAGGTCCACCATCGAAACCGCATTCGGATCCGTCGTTGATCCAAAGCTCGATGCTGGAATTGAAACTCGATGCCGGGATTCTGGAGCGAGGCCGGAATTGAAGCTCATGCCGGAGCTCGTAGTCGAACTGGCGCCGGAGTTCGCACCCAGGCTCGCCGAGGTTGCGGTCACGCTGCCCGCACCCGGCGTGCCGCGCAATGCAGGGAGCCGGCTTTGGCCAAGAATGTCGCGAACCGGGCGCGGCACGATCTGCGCAAAATCCGCAACCATGATGCGCATGCCGAATTCAATTTCCCGGGAGCGCTTCAAGGACTCCTCGGTGCGCTCAGCCGAGATGCGCGCCGCGCGGTAGGTCGAATACCCAAGTCCCGCCATGATCGCCAAGATCAGCAACGCCACCAAGATTTCGACCAGGGTGAACCCCGCTGCGCCGTGCCGCATTTTTAGCGACCGTTTCACGGCTTGGGCGAAGTCGGCGGAGTGGGCGAGGGCGAAGGCACGATGGGAGTGCCGGACGTTGGCGTGCCGGGCACGGAAGTGCCGGGTGCGGGCGTGCCGACCGTCCCGGGTTGCGACGGATTGGGCGTGCCCGCGACTGGAGCGGTCATGATGCCGGCAGTCCAATCCGCGGTGGTCGATCCCGGCGTCGCACAGCGAGCCGCCGAGGAAACCGACCGCTTGAGCGAGCGGATTACCCTTGGTCTTGGCCTCGCCCAGATACACCCGCACCACCACGCGTTTCATGCTGGCAATGCTGGTGTCGAAGTAGCGCGTATCGTAGTGCCACTTGCGATTGCCGAAATCGAGCTCTCCGGTGTCGGTGTTTTGCCCGAACTTTGTGACATTGAGGCGCACCTCCGAGAGGCGATTGAGCGCAATCCACTGCGCCAAGGTTTTGTCGCGCAGAAAGCCGCTGGTGCGCGCCGTGCCGTTCACTGCCACCATCAGTGCGGTCAAACCGAGTGCGACGACCACCAGGGCCACGAGCACCTCGACCAAAGTAAAGCCGCGAGATCGGTACACGTGCATCAACTGCGCTTTTCCACTTGGTTTGAACCCTCGCGCGAAGTCTTGCCGAGCGCATCGCCATCGACCGCCGCCTTGGCTTGCGTCGCATCGCGCAGCAGAATCAGGCGAAATGGCGTGCCTTCGCCGCTCGCGGCGATCGCCATCTGCGGATTGGGCGGCGCGCCGCTGGACAGATTTCGATCGACCGGTTTGATGACCACGGTTTGCGAGTCCAGCTGCAGCTGAAAACTGATGCCCTTGGGCAGTTCGCGATGCCGAAATTCGCGCTCTTGGTCGAGCATCAGCCAGCGATCGCGGCGCGTGTCGTAGACGACGAATTCGTAGGCGGTCGGCTCGATGCGCAATCCGAAATCTCGGCCTTCCAAGAGCGCGCGCTCATGCAGCATTCCGACCAAGCCTTCGATGCGGCGGCTTTCCTCGTCGAGCTGGCTGTCGCGTCCGGTGGAACTCACCGAGAGCACCGTGAGCGAAATGACCACGGCGATGATCAACATCACGACCAAAATTTCTACGAGAGTAAAGCCCTTGCTGCGCACGGTCGGCCCGGCGGCATCGTCAGACAGGCTCCCGGGCTTATTTCTGGTCGAGGGTATAACTGCAATGTCTGCGTCCGGACCTTCGCCGCCGGGCTTGCCGTCGCGCCCATACGAAATGATGTCGTATTCGCGTCCATCGGCGCCCGGGCTCGCGTACAGATAAGGATTGCCCCACGGATCCTTGGGAATGGTCTTCAAGTATCCATTGGCGGGATAGTTGGTGATGGTCGGATCGGCGGGCTGCTTGACCAGCGCCTGTAATCCTTGCTCGGTCGTCGGGTATTTAAAGTTATCGAGGCGGTACAAATCCAAGGCGGTGCCGATCGAGCGGATATCGGTCTTTGCCGCCGTAATGCGCGCCGTATCGACCTTGCCCAGGATATTTGGCACCACGAGTGCGCCGAGCACTGCCAGAATGACCACGACGACCATGATCTCAATGAGGGTAAAACCGCTTTGGCGATGACGCATAGTGACCTCGAAAATTCCCCTGATAATAGCAAAATAGAGAAGATCGATGCCCCGTAAGTCCGCAAACCGCTTCGCGCCTGATCGCTGCGGCACTACAGTGGGATCGCGGCCGATGGATTTGGTTGCTTATTATTTTGCTGCTGCTGGGCGGCGTGTTGGGTCTTGGCGACAGTGTCAGCGCACTGTTGCGTTATGATCGCAGCGCTATTGCGGCGGGAGGCTGGTGGCGGTTGCTTACCGCCCACATCGTGCATCTCGATGCGCACCACCTGATTCTCAATGAGTTGGGTTTGGTATTGATGTGGTCCCTGTTCGCCCAGGATTACGACGCGGAGGAGTGGTGCGCCATCGTGTTGAGCGGCGCGCTGGCGATCAGCAGCGGACTTTGGTGGTTGAGTCCGCACGTCGCCTGGTATGTGGGCGCCTCCGGCGTGCTGCACGCGGTCATGGCGGCTGGAACCGCCAAGCATCTGGCCAGCCGCGCCTGGGATCGGTGGCTGCTGCTGGTGGGGCTGTGCGTCAAATTGGCATGGGAGCAATGGGGCGGACATCCTACGCCCTTGGTGGTCGTGGATGCCCATTTGTACGGGGCGGCCTGCGGATTTGCGGTAGGCGCCGCACTGTCGTGGCGGGCCGCTATAATTCGCCAGCGCTAAAGTTTAAGGATAGAAACATACATGTCGCTCGCCTTCGTATTTCCCGGCCAGGCCTCTCAGTCCATCGGCATGATGAGCAGCTTGGCGCAGGTCTCTCCGATCATTACGGCTACCTTTGCCGAGGCAAGCGCCGTGCTCGGATACGATCTCTGGCAGCGATGTCAGGAAGGCCCGGCCGAGTTGCTCAATTCGACCGAATGCACTCAACCGGCGATGTTGACCGCGGGTGTCGCCACCTATCGGCTCTGGCGCGAACGCGGCGGCGCTAAGCCTGCGATGATGGCCGGGCATAGTCTCGGAGAATGGAGCGCGCTGGTGGCGGCGGAATACTTGGATTTCAAGAGCGCGGTGGACTTGGTGAAGTATCGCGGCGAACTCATGCAAGCCGCCGTGCCGAGTGGCGCAAGGCGGCATCGCGGCCATCTTGGGACTCGAGGATATGGATGTGGAAGCGGCGTGTCAGGAAGCCTCCCAGGGCGAAGTGGTGGAGGCGGTCAATTTCAATGCACCGGGACAGGTGGTGATTGCGGGTCTGGCGACCGCCGTGGCGCGCGCAATCGAAATCGCCACGGCGAAAGGCGCGCGCCGCGCCATGGCGCTGCCGATGAGCGTTCCGGCGCATAGCTCGCTCATGAAACCGGCGGCCGACAAGCTGCGGATTCGGCTCGAAGGCACTGCGGTGGCCGAGCGCTCCGAGATCAAGGTTTATGGCGTGGATTGCAAGCTCCACACCGGTGCGAATGATATTCGCGCAGGGTTGGTGAAACAGTTGCCGACGCCGGTGTATTGGGCGGCAACGGTGCGCACCATGATTTCCGCGGGCGCGACGCAAATCATCGAGTGCGGTCCGGGCAAAGTGTTGACCGCGCTGAATCGGCGTATAGACAAAAATCGGGATCTTAAAATGCTGGCGCTCGAAGATCCGCGGGCCTTTGATGAAGCGCTGGCGATGGTGGCCTGACCCATGTTGAACGGAGAAATCGCCTTGGTGAGCGGCGCCTCGCGCGGCATTGGTGCTGCAATTGCGGAGCGCTTGGCTGCGGACGGCGCGCGCGTGATCGGGACGGCCACCACCGCGGAGGGCGCCGCCCGCATCACCGAGAAACTCAACGGCCGCGGCGGCCGCGGCGCGGTGCTCGATGTCACCCGCCAGGAGTCGATCGATGCATTGCTCGCGGATATCGAGGGCAAGGAGGGCGCGATCGGCATTCTTTGCAACAATGCGGGAATCACGCGCGACACCCTTTTGTTGCGGATGAAGCAGGACGACTGGGACGCCGTCATGCAGACCAATCTGGCTTCCGTTTTTCGACTCTCGAAAGCGGTACTGCGCGGGATGATGAAGGCCCGCAAGGGCCGCATAATCAGCATCACCTCGGTGGTCGGTCTGACCGGCAATCCCGGCCAGGCAAACTATGCCGCGGCCAAGGCGGGCATCATCGGTTTCACCAAATCGCTGGCCCGGGAGGTCGGATCGCGAGGGATTACCGCCAACGCGATCGCCCCAGGATTCATCGACACGGACATGACCCGTGCGCTGAACCCGGCTCAGCATGAGGCTTTGAACGCCCAAATTCCCTTGGGAAGACTGGGGCAGCCGGCGGATATTGCCGCCGCGGTGGCGTTTCTGTGCTCGGCCGACGGGGCCTATATCACCGGCGAGACGCTGCACGTAAATGGCGGCATGTACATGCCGTGAGCGCTTTTTGGACCCTCAGATGCACTGGTTTGTCAAGGCAGGCGAGGCGTGTCCGGCAGCAAATATGCTGCGATGGTAGCCGTCGTCGCCGCGTTCACATAAAATACGCGCCCGGTCGATGCCACAGGTCGCGGGAGTTCTAATACCGCATGAATAGCAATTCCGAGAGGACACCATAACGATGAGTACTGTTGAGCAGCAGGTTAAAAAGATCGTGGCCGAGCAGTTGGGAGTGAAAGAAGAAGAAGTGACCAACGATGCCTCGTTCGTCGACGATTTAGGGGCCGACTCGCTGGACACGGTGGAACTGGTGATGGCGCTCGAGGAAGAATTCGAGACGGAAATCCCGGATGAAGACGCCGAAAAAATCACGACCGTGCAGCAGGCTATCGACTACATCAATTCGCACAAGGGCAAGGCCTGAAGCCCTGTCGATCCCGCGCAGCGTCCCACTGCTCAGATCATAGGGGTTGATATTGAGCAAACGGCGCGTCGTCATTACGGGTCTTGGAATCGTCTCGCCGGTCGGCAATGACGTAGCGACTGCGTGGGCCACGATTCTCGCCGGCCGCAGCGGCATCGCGCCGATAGAAAGGTTCGACACCACGAATTTTCCCACGCACTTCGGCGGCGAAATCAGAAAGCTGGATTTGGAACCCTACATGACGCCGAAGGATGCGCGCCGCATGGACGCCTTCATGCAGTACGGCGTGGTGGCGGGCATCCAGGCGATGCGCGATTCCGGGCTGCAAGTGACCGAGGCCAATACGGAGCGCATCGGCATCATGATGGGGTCGGGCATGGGCGGCCTGGAGTCCATCGAAGAGGCCTACGATCGGTACATGGAGACGCACTCTCCGAAAAAAGTATCGCCGTTTTTCATTCCGGCCAGCATCATCAATTTGGTCGGCGGACATTTGTCCATCATCTTCAAGATCACCGGCCCCAATCTGGCGGTGGCCACCGCCTGCACCACCTCGACGCACGCCATTGGGCTTGGCCATGCGCATGATCCAGTGGGGCGAAGTGGATGCGATGTTGGCCGGCGGCTCGGAGATGGCGACCTGCGTCACCGGCATGAGCGGCTTCGCGCAGGCGAAGGCACTCTCGCAGCGCAATGATGATCCGCAGGCGGCAAGCCGTCCCTGGGACAAGGATCGCGACGGCTTCGTCATGGGCGACGGTGCCGGCGCCATGATGCTCGAGGAATACGAACACGCCAAGGCGCGCGGCGCGAGAGATCTACGCCGAGATGGTCGGCTTCGGGATGAGCGGCGATGCGTACCATGTGACCGCGCCGCCGGAAGACGGCGAGGGCGCGCGCAAGGCGATGGCGGGCGCGCTCACCGATGCGCAGCTGAATCCAGAGCAAGTGCAATACGTCAATGCCCACGCCACCTCGACGGAGCTCGGCGATCGCGCCGAAACGCTGGCGATCCGCCGTGCCTTTGGCGCCGCCGCCGATCAGCTCGCGGTCAGCTCGACCAAAGTCCATGACCGGACACTTGCTGGGCGCAGCCGGCGCGGTCGAGGCAATTTTCTCGGTGCTGGCGTTGTGCGACCAAGTCGCGCCGCCGACCATCAATCTGCACCAGCCGGGCGAGGGCTGCGACCTGGATTACGTGCCGAATACGGCGCGGCAAATGTCGCTCGAATTACACCCTTTCCAATTCATTCGGGTTCGGTGGCACCAACGGTTCGCTCATTTTCCGCCGGCTTTGAGCCGACCATTGGGGCTGTTTCGCTGGTCGTGTTGCTGCTGGCCGCAGCCGCGGCCACGACCGTGTGGAGGGGCGTCCGCAGTCTTGATACGCCGCTGCATCTCACGGCGCCGCTGCGCTTCAAGGTGCCGGCCGGGGTCGAGTTTCGCGCACGTCGCGGGCGATTTGGCCGCGCAGGGCGTGGTCGCCAATCCCAGAGCCTGGACCTTGTATGCGCGCCTGAAAGGCTTGGCGCCGGCCGTCAAGGCGGGCGAATACGAGGTCCAGCCGGGCACGACGCCGCGCGAACTGCTGACGAAAATGGTCAACGGCCAAGTGCTGCTGCACTCGTTCACGATTGTCGATGGTTGGCGGGTGCAGGACCTGCTCGAGGCGATGCGGCGCAGTCCGGACATCGCCGGCACGCTGCCCGAGCAAGCGAGTTTTGCTGCGCAAGCCGCCGAGCTCATGGCGAAGCTGGGGAGTCCGGGCACCGATGCCGAAGGACAATTTTTGCCCGAGACCTATCGCTTCATCGCCGGCACCACCGACATCGAGCTGCTGCGCCAGGCCCATGCGGCGCTGCTGCACGAACTGGACGCGGCTTGGACAAATCGCGATCCGGATCTGCCGCTGCACAGTGCCATACGAGCTGCTGATCATGGCTTCCATCGTCGAGAAGGAAAGCGGCTTGCCGCAAGAATTGCCCAAGATTGCCGGTCTGTATCTGCATCGGCTGAGCATCGGCATGCGCCTGCAGGCCGATCCCACCGTCATCTATGGGCTGGGCCAGCGCTATGACGGAAATATTCACACCGTGGATTTGCAAACCGACGGGCCGTACAACACCTATACCCGCGTCGGGCTGCCGCCGACGCCCATCGCCCTGGCCGGCGCGGCGGTGATTCGTGCGACCGCGCGTCCCGAAAAGACCGACGCGATCTATTTCGTCGCCTCGACCAAGGGCGACGGCAGCCACGTATTTTCAGCGACGCTCGAGCAGCACAACGCTGGCGGTTGCCGCCTATGTCGCGCACCAGCGCAAAGCTGCGCAGGATTCCGCGCGATGAGCACCGCGACGAGTTTGTGACCTTCGAGGGAATCGAGGGTGTGGGCAAGACCACGCAGGTGGCGCTGCTGTCGGATGCGTTGAAGGCGCGCGATATAGACCACGTCGTGACGCGGGAGCCCGGCGGCACGCCGTTGGCCGAGAGCATCCGCCAGGTCGTGCTGACGGGCACGCGAAGAGCCGCTGCCGTCCACCGCCGAATTGTTGCTGATGTTCGCGGCGCGCGCGGTGCACCTTGCAAATCACATCGAACCGAACCTGCGGGCAGGCCGGTGGGTGATCTGCGACCGATTCACCGACGCGACTTACGCGTATCAAGGCGGCGGACGGCGGTTGCCTGCACAGCCGATTCGCGACCTCGAGGACATGGTGCAAGGAACGCGGCGTCCGGACCTCACGATCCTGCTGGATGCGCCGGTTGCGGGCGCGCTTGGCGCGCGCCGCGGCGCGAAATGCGGGATCCGCCGCGGACCGTTTTGAGCAGTGAACGCAGCGAGTTTTTCGAGCGGGTCAGGAAAGCGTACCTGAGCCGCGCGGCCGCGGAGCCGGAGCGCATCGCGCTGGTGGATGCCACGCAATCCGTCGATGAAGTCGGCGCGCGCATTCTGCGAGCTGCTGAAGGCACGCGCATGGATTTCCTGAGCGCCGATTCTCTGCCCTGGCTCAAAGACGCGCAGCAGCGCATGCGCGCGGCGTTCAAGGCAGGCCGTTTGCCGCATTCGCTGCTGCTGTTGAGCGCGCCGGGCTTGGGCGCGGAGCAATTGGCGAATTGGATTACCGCGCTTGGCGTTGTGCGAGTCGCCGGGCGAGCGGCCTTGCGATGTCTGCGCCTCCTGCCGCTTGCTGCGCTCCGACAGTCATCCCGATGTCCATGCCGTGCGTCTCGAGGAGGACGCGCAGCAGATCAAAGTCGATCAGGTGCGCGAACTGATCGAGTCCTTGGCGCTCAAGAGCTATCGCGGCGGCTTCAAGGTCGGCATCATCGAGGGCGCCGAGGCGTTGAATGCCAACGGCGCCAACGCATTCTTGAAGACTTTGGAGGAGCCATCGGCGCGCACGCTGCTCATCATGATTGCGCGTCCCAACCACCGCCTGCCGGCGACCATCGCCAGCCGCTGCTTGCGCCTGACTCTGCGGCCGCCGTCGAGCGGAGACCGCCGATGGAGTGGCTCAAGACCCATTCGTCGGCGGCGCAGTCGTGGAGCGCGGCGCTGGCGCTGGCCGGCGGAGCGCCGCTGTTGGCGCTGCAATTGGACGCCGAGGGATTGTCCGCGCTCGATGCCGATATGCGCCAGAGCATTGCCGAATTGGCGGCAGGTTCCGTGGACATCACGCTTGCTCGCGGAGCGCTGGGTGCGATCCAATCCGGGCGTGCGTATCACTTGGCTTGAGAACTGGATCACACAGCGCGTACATGCGGCGCTCGGGACCGCGACTTCGCATCAAACTGCGGAACCGGTCCGCTTGCCTGCCGCTTTACTTAAGCCCAAGATAAGAGCCCTATTCGAGCTGCTGGACGCTGCGCGCGACGTCAGACGTCTCGCATCGACCGGTATGAATCAACAACTGGCGCTCGAGGCCTTGCTGGTCGGTGGTCGAGCAGCGCTGGGCAAGTGAGGTTATCGTGGGAATCTTAGGAATTGAGAAGTCCAAGTAATAAACCGGGTCTGCTGACGCTTACCATCAAGGACAAGAGCGCGCTGTATCTCGCCTACATGCCTTTCGTGAAGAACGGCGGACTGTTCATTCCCACGAACAGCAATTATCGGCTGGGCGATGAAGTGTTCATGCTGCTGAACCTCATGGGCGAGGAAGAAAAGCTGCCGGTCGCCGGCCGCGTCATCTGGATGACGCCCAAGGGCGCGCAGGGCAAGAGAACCGCCGGCATCGGCGTGCAGTTCAGCGATCAGGATCGCGGCAATACCCAGAAGAAAATCGAAAACTATCTCGCCGGCGCGCTCGGCGGAGACAAGCCCACGCACACCATGTGAGGCTGCTCAGCCGCGCGCTCCCGACGGCTACTGAGCGCTCGGCGGACATCGGTTCGACGTAAATCGGTCAGGACCGGCGGCGGCTCGATCGTCAACTGCTTATGCGGCGCGCGAAACAGCAGCACCGTCGTGACGATGAGCGCGAGCACAAAAATAATCAGCAGGTAGCGGTGCTCCCACAGCAATGGAGGGCGCCCGGTATTCGAACCGGGGCTTGGGAGCATAGCTGCTTGGGCCCCGGTCGCCGCCGGGACCAGGCGCGGGCTCAGCCACTGCGCGAGCGCGCGGCTTCGCTTGCCGCCAGTCCGCCTTTCAAAACATAGGCCTCGAAGCCGCGTTCGCTCAAGATGTACGCGGCGGCGGAGCTGCGCCGGCCGGTGTCGCAGCACACGACGTACTGGATGTTCTTGTCGAGCGCATTGATTTTCAAGCGGATGAAATACAGCGGGATGTTGACGGCATCGTCGATGCGGAAATTCTGAAATTCACTGGGCAGGCGCACGTCCAGCCACTTGCCGCCGCCCGCGACGATTTCTCGCGCTGTCTGGCTGATCCACCCACTGCAGCAGGGGCTCGTTGAGCAGCGTCTGAAAATCATTTTTGCCAAGACGCATCAAGGTGCCGTCGGTCGACATGGTTACGGTGGCGTTGCGCTTGGCCTCGGCAATCAACGCTTCCTCGCCGAAGCTGTCGCCGGGGCCCAATTCCGCCAGCTTGATGCCTTCCTTGTTCAGGGGCGTCTCGCGCGTCACGACGCATTTGCCGGCGACCACGACGTAGAAGTAATCGCCCTCGGTGCCCTGCTTGATGACGACATCGCCGGCGCGGTAGTTGATGCGCTGCATGCGCATGAAGATGGCTTGAATGTTCGCCGGCGGGATGCGATGAAACGCCTTGGTTTGCAGCAGTGTCGTCATCCAATCGCCGGTGACATCGAGGCCGTCGCCGCGCAGTTCCGCCACTTCGTATTGACCGGTTTGATCCCAGGTCAGAAGCACGTCCAGCAGATCGCTGTCGATCATGATGTATTCGATGTCCATGGCGGCGCGAGCGGTGAATTTTCGCGGCAGGCCGGGCGCGAGCGCTGCGCGCGCTTCCGGGGTGCCGGACTTGATCACGCCCATGATCCGATCGTCGGCGCGCAGCTCCACTTGGCCGCTCACCAGGTAGAAGGTGCGCTTGTCGGTATCGCCTTCCTTGAACAGCAAGCGCCCGGCGCCCAAGTCACGAACGACGGTTTTGCGGGCGAGCGCGTGCAGGTTTTCAGCCTTCAGGCCATCGAGCGGCGAGAAGGTTTTTAAAACAGCAAGGTCTACTGGTCGCTCGTCCATCAAAAATTTCTTTCGCCCCTAAGGCTCAACCCTATGATTTTGCCTGCGAATGCTACCATACGCGGCGGTGGATCCGACCACGCAGTGGTTCACATCGGACTGCTGTCAAGTGGAAATTAGACTCCAGCCCGCATCCGGGCGGAAGCGCTCGCCGTAACGATCCGCGAGCTCGTTCAGACGGCTGACAATCTCCGCGATGCCGCGCTGCCTGGCGTATTGCAGCGGACCGCCGCGAAAAGGCGCGAATCCGGTCGCAAATACCGCGCCGGCGTCCAGCAAATCGGCGTCCTGCACCGTCCCTTCGCGAATCACGGCAACCGCTTCGTTGAGCAGCGGCAAAATCAGCCGATCTTCCAAGTCCGCAGGTGCGGCGCCATTTCCGACCGCATTCTTTTGCGCTTTGCCGTCCTGCCAGCGGTAAAAGCCTTCGCCGCTTTTGCGGCCGAGTTTTTTCTGCTCCACCAGCTTGATCAATATCTGCGGAATTTCGCGCTGAAAGGCTGCACTCAAGACTCGCCCGACGTGCAGCGAAACATCCAGGCCGACCACGTCGGTGAGTTCGATCGGTCCCATCGGCATGCCGAAGCGCACGGCGGCACGGTCGATGACTTCTGCGGGTATGCCGGCTTCGAGCGCGAACAACGCCTCGTTGACGTACGGGGTGAGAATGCGGTTCACCACGAATCCGGGCGCGCTGCGGCAGGGCAACGGCAATTTATCGAGCTTGCGCGTGAACTTGAGCGCATCGGTCAGCACCTGTTCCCGGGTGCCCGCGCCCTGCACGACTTCCACCAACTGCAGCTGCGCCACGGGATTGAAAAAATGAATGCCGACCAAGCGGCTTGGGTCCGTCAGATTCTGGCTCAAGGTCTCGATCTTGATGCTGGAGGTGTTGGTTGCAAGGATCGCGGAGTTCTTGAGCTTGGGCTCGAGCTCCGCATACAGCGCTTGCTTCGCTGCAACGTTTTCAAAGATTGCTTCGATGACGACATCGGCATTCGCCACACCATCGCCATGCACGTCCATCTTGAGGCGCGAGGCCGCCGCCGCAGCGGCCGCCGGGATCCTTGAGGCGCTTTTCGAAAAACGCCTGGGCGCGTCGCAGAGCCGGTTCAATCAGTGCTTCGCTTCGATCTTGCAATGTAACCGTCATGCCGCGAAAGGCCGACCAGGCCGCGATATCTCCGCCCATGACTCCGGCGCCGACGACATGCACATGTTTGAACGCGGCACTCGAATCGCCGCCCAGTCCCT
The DNA here is from genome assembly GCA_963771615.1 of uncultured Gammaproteobacteria bacterium. Taxonomy (GTDB): domain Bacteria; phylum Pseudomonadota; class Gammaproteobacteria; order Steroidobacterales; family Steroidobacteraceae; genus Bog-1198. The sequence continues at coordinate 102,937 of CAVYUD010000011.1, read as the reverse complement.
TCAGCCGATCTTGCAGCAAAAAAACGCGCACCAAATTTCGCGATGAGGGCGAACACATCAATTCGCTGATCGAGCGCGCTTCAGCCTCGTAAGCAGCGCTGCCGGTGGCGCCGTAGCGCTGCCACAGATCCACGATGGCGTAGGGGGCAGGATAGTGCTCGCGCCGCACACTGTGCTGCAGTGTCGCGATGGTCCGCTTCGCAACCCAGGGCCGCAGCGCGCCTCAAGTTCATCAGCCGATCGAACGAAGGGCGCCGACCGCTTCGCCGGGCCGCCGCAACAGCAGCGCCTTGGCGCGCGCGGCGAGCTCGGCAGGCGGCACGAGTTCATCCAGCAAGCCAACGTGCGAGCGCGCGCGCGCCCCGAAACGGCCGGCCCTTGAGCATCAGCTCCAAAGACGGCCGCACGCCGATCAACTGCACGCTGCGCACCGTGCCGCCAAAGCCCGGGTGAATGCCGAGCAGCACTTCCGGCAGCCCCAGCGACAAGGAAGCGTCGTCGGCGCCGACTCGATAGGTACAGGCCAAGGCCAATTCCAATCCGCCGCCCAATGCAAAGCCGCGGATCGCGGCCACGGTCGGACAGGGCAGATCTGCGAGCTGCTGCATGACGGCCTGGCCGGCGCGCACCAATGCGTAGCCTTCAGCAGGCGAGCCGATCTTCACGAATTCCTTGATGTCGGCGCCGGCGATGAACCCGCTGGCCTTGCCTGATTGCACCACCATGCCGATCGGCCGTAGTGCCGCGACTTCGGTCAGCTTCGCCGCCAGCTCGCGCACCATGTCGCCCGACAGCACGTTGGCGGAGCTGCCGACCAGGTCGGCGGTGAGCCAGGCAACCCGGTCGGCGTCGACTTGCAGCGCCCAGTTGCTCATGCGGCCTGCAGCGCGCGACCCGAGAATCGTGAAATCGCAGATCAACGGCAAATGATCCGAGAACTGCACGTCCGGTATTTCGAAGCGATTCACTTGAATTTGCGCGCTATGCAAAATGAAATCCAATTCCTTGCGCGGACTGCGGCTGGGATAGGAGAACAGCCCTTCGGTATTGGCACTGCGCAGGCCCGCCGCCTGCGTGAACAGATAGATTTCGTGATCGCCCCAGTAGGTATTGAAGTCTCCGGCGACGATCACCGGCTTGCGCGGTCTTGCGCACCAAGTCGTAGAGGTAGCGCAGCTGATATTGACGGTGCCTGAACTTCAAGGACAAATGCACCAGGAATATGGCGATGTCATCGAGTTCCAATTCGATGATCAGGCGCTTGATGCCCGTGTCGAAATAATGGAAGCGCTCGCCGCGAACGCGCGGCGCCGCCAGAAAAGCGTTGGCCTGCTTGCGCACGATCGGCACCAGATGATTGACCGATGCGACGCCATACTTGCACTCGTAGGTCGAGTAGTGGCCCAGCGAGCGGGCAATGAAATCGGCCTGATTGACCATTCCGGTGCGGATGGAGCCGGTGTCCACTTCGATGAGGCCGACGACATCCGGGTCCTGTTGCTTGATGAAATCGGTGATGCGCGACAGCACCTGCCGGCTGGAGCGAAGATAGCCGGCGCCGGGCACCGGGCAGGTGGAAGGCGGGCCCGGTCCCGGTGGCATAACGTATATTGTAAATCAGCAATCGCACCAGCCATTGTATCTGGCCGGTGATGCTTCGCGCATGCTCATCGTCAAGTTACACTATCCACATGTCGGCCAATCCCATCCGCCTGTTCGTTACCCACGCGTGGCTGGAGAATGACGATTACACGCGTGTCTTCGAATACCTCGAAGCGTCCGGTACTTTCTACTATTTCAACACCAGCCAGCCTCAAGCCAGCCAAGCCCATCGACAAGGAATCGCAGCGCGAGGATTTGCGCCGACAAATTGCTCCATGCGAAGTAGTCATCGTCCTACCGGCCGTGTATCGCATCGCACCGGAGTTGGTTCTGTTTCAGATGAACTTCGCCAAAGCGGCCGACAAGCCCATCGTGGCAATGGAAAATTTTGGTTCCACGGAGCCTTTGCCCAAGGCCATCAAGGATCTTGCCGACGAAGTGAGCGCCTGGAACGAACGCAATTTAATCGATGCGCTGCGCCGCCAGGCGCGCCATCAAGAAACGACGCGCTGGGACACGATCGACTTCAAACTCGATTGAATTAGCATCGCTGTGCGATCTTCCGCGCGTTCGAGCGGATGCAATTGCACCACGGTGCTGGTGCGTGGCGCGATTTGCTGCGACTTGCACATCAGACCGAAAATCTCGACGATCTGCGCGGCACACTCGTCGGCTTCCTGATTCGACATCTTGCGCACCGAGGCAGCCACGGCGTCCTCGCCGCGCAAGGGTTTCACGCCGCAAAGACTGCGCATCACTTGACCGTAGGGCTCGCGCAACTCGGTTGGGACTTCATCGGCCGACAGCGAACCTAAGTATCGGCGGTAAGCGCAGACCAAGCGCTGCTTGATCGGCGTCGATCGCACCAATTCGAGTGTCGCAAAGTGGAAACATTCCCAAGCAGTGATCATATAACCCCACGGTAAATAAAGACGCAAACCTAAAGTGGTTTCGAGGCTGCTGCCTCCCGGGCAGCCTTGTTAAATCAAGACTCTGCGACTGGAATATACAAGACAATCACGGAAACGCAACGCGGATTTTGTGAACTTTAAATTGCGTCCGTAGAGCGATTGCACGGGTGTTCCGGCGATCTATTCTAGAATCGAATTCATATAGACGATATATCTATTTGAATTTAAGAATAAATTAGCGTGTACAGCGCGCCTCGACTCAGCTGCTGCGCTCATACCAGCCGCCGCCGAGCGCCTTGTACAAGGTGACGAGGTTTTGCAGCCGGGCCAGTTTGACGCTCACCAAGGATTGTTGGGCGCTATAAAGCAAGCGCTGTGAATCCAGAACCCCCAGATAGTTGTCGACGCCGCCGGTGAAACGCATGTTGGACAGCCGGAAACTCTCGCTGCTCGCCTCGACCAGGGCAGTGTCGGCGGCCAGCTGCGAATCCAGCGTTGCGCGCCCCGCCAACGCATCCGCGACTTCGCGGAAGCCGCTTTGAATCGCCTGCTCGTACTGCACCACCAAGATGTTCTTCTGGACCTTGGCCAGATCCAGCGAGGCGACATTCGCGCCGCCCGCAAAGATCGGCAGGCTGATCTGCGGCGAGAAGGTCCAGGCGGTGGAACCTTGCTTGAACAGCCCCGACAGTTGCGTGCTCGCGGTGCCGTAAGATGCCGGTCAATAAAATGCTGGGAAAAAATGCGGCGCGTGCCGCGCCGATGTTGGCGTTGGCGGCGATCAAATTGTGCTCGGCCGCGAGGATGTCGGGCCGCTGCACCAACACATCCGAGGGCACGCCCGCCGGCAAATCCGTCAGCAGGCTCTCTTCGTCGAGTTCAACGTCCGCGACGAATCCGCTCGGCAGCGGCGCGCCGAGCAACACCACCAAGGCATTCTGATCCTGCGCCACCTGACGCCGGTATTGCGCGAGGTTGGCCTGCGCGGTCGCCACGGTGGTTTCGGCCTGATGCAAATCGAGCGCTGTCCCGACGCCGCCTTCGAAGGTCAGACGAATCAGCTTGAGAGACTCTTGCTGGCTGTTGAGCGTGTCTTCGGTGATGCGCAACAACTTCTGATCGGCCAGCAGGTCAGATAGGCATTGGCGACTTCGGCGATGACGCTGATCTGGGTGCTGCGGCGGGTTTCCACGTAACCCAGATACTGCTGCAATTTCGCATGGTTCAAGCTGCGAATCCGGCCGAACAAATCGAGTTCGTACGAGGTGAAGCCGATGCCGACATCGAAGTAGCGGAACACTCCGGAGCCGCTGGACGGCGCCGCAGCGCCGCGCCGGTCGCGTGCCCGCTCCGGAGGCGAGGCGGCGCCACCGCGGCGGGAAACTTCTCCACCTCTTCGGTCGCGCTTGCGGATATTTTGGGAAAAAGTTCGGCGCGCTGGATTTGATACTGCGCGCGTGCGGCGGCAATGTTGAGCGTGGCGATCCGCGCGTCCGGGTTGTGCTGCAGCGCCAGTTCGATCAGTGTCTGCAGTTTGGGATCGGTGAAGAATTCGCGCCAACCGATCATGCGCGGCACGTGCGCTGGGAAGTGCCGCGCAGTCTGGCGGCGCCGCTGCGCTCGCCGGCACTGCCGGTTCGACCGGCGGCCAATCCGGTGTCACGGCGGGCTGCGGGCGCTGGTAGTGCGGCTCCAGCGTGCAGCCTGCGAGACACAGAATCAGGCCGGCGCCGAGCAAGGTTTGATTCTTCACGGCGAGCCCCGCGGTGTTGCGTCATTCGACTCCGGGCTGGCGGCATGGTGAGGGGTCGCGCCCTGCAGCCATTTCAATGTCGCGACGAAAAACACCGGCACGAAGAAGATTGCCAAAACCGTTGCCGACAGCATGCCGCCGATCACGCCGGTGCCGATGGCATTTTGGCCGCCGGAGCCGGCGCCGCTGGATATGGCCAGCGGCATGACGCCCAGCATGAAGGCCAGCGAGGTCATCAGTATGGGCCGCAGCCGTTGCCGGGCGGCATGCACGGTGGCTTCCACCAGCTCCATTCCTCGGTCGTGATTTTCCTTGGCGAACTCGACGATCAGAATCGCGTTCTTGGCGGACAGGCCGACCGTGGTGAGCAAGCCGACCTGGAAGAACACGTCGTTCTCGAGTCCGCGCAGCAGCGTAGCGAGAATGGCGCCGAAGACGCCCAACGGCACCACCAGCATCACGGCCACCGGAATCGACCAGCTTTCGTAGAGCGCGGCGAGGCACAAAAACACCACGATGAGCGAGATGGCGTAGAGCGCCGGAGCCTGCGAGCCGGAGAGCCGTTCTTCGAATGACAGGCCGGTCCATTGGCAGATCAAAGCCCGGCGGCAATTGCTTTGCATGTGCTTTCTGGATGGCATCGAGCGCCGTGCCGGTGCTGACCCCGGCGACGGGCGCGCCGAGTATTTCCACCGAGGGTATGCCGTTGAAGCGCTCCAGCTTGGGCGAGCCGTAGCCCCAATACGCGTCGGAGAAGGCCGAGAACGGCACCATTTGCCGTGCGCGATTGCGCACATACCAGCCGGTCAGATCCTGCGGCAGCATGCGCGAGGGGGCGTCGCCCTGGATGAACACGCGCTTCACGCGGCCGCGGTCGACGAAGTCATTGACGTACAGCGATCCCCAGGCGGCCGACAGCGTGCTGTTGATGTCGGCGATGCTCAGTCCCAGCGCGCTGGCCTTCTCCCAATCGATGTTGAACAGATATTGCGGCTCATCGTCCAAGCCGTTGGCGCGCACCTGCGTCGAGCTGCGGATCCTTGCGCGCCAGGCCAAGCAGCTGGTTGCGCGCCGCCATGAGCTTCTCGTGGCCTTGGTTGGCGCGGTCCACGAGTTCCAGGTCGAAGCCCGTCGCGTTGCCCAATTCCTGCACCGCGGGCGGCGCGAAGGCGAAGGCCTGCGCATCCGCTATCTTGCGGAAGTGCCGCGTTGGCCCGCGCGGCCACCGCTTGCACGCGGTTCTTTCTGCCGGGCCGATCGCGCCAGTCCTTCATGCGGATGAAGCACCAGGCCGGAGGCCTGGCCGCGCGCCGCGAAGCTGAAGCCCGACACGGTGAACACGCCCAGCACCGCATCTTTTTCGTGCGTCAAAAAATAATCGCGCATCTGCGTCGAGCGACTTTTCGGTGCGCTCCAGCGTCGCACCGGGCGGCGAAGTGACCTGGGCGAACAATGACGCCTTGGTCCTCATCGGGCAGGAACGATGTCGGAATCGCGGATGAACAACACGCGCCATCAGCACGACGATCAGCACGAACATCAACAAGTAGCGCCCGGTACGATGCACCATGTGCACCACGGCGCTCTCGTATTTTTGGTTGGCGCGGTCGAAGTTGCGGTTGAACCAGCCGAACAAGCCTGTTCTTGTGCGCGGCTTGCTTGCGTTGCTTGACGCAGCAGCGTGGCGCACAGCGCCGGCGTGAAAATCAACGCCACCAGCACCGACAGCGTCATGGCCGACACCATGGTGATGGAGAACTGCCGATAGATGACGCCGGTGGAACCGCCGAAAAACGCCATGGGCAGAAATACGGCCGACAACACCAGCGCGATGCCGACCAGCGCGCCGGTGATCTGATGCATGGACTTGCGCGTCGCTTCCTTGGGCGAGAGGTTCTCCTCCTCCATGACGCGCTCGACGTTCTCGACCACGACGATGGCATCATCCACCAGCAGTCCGATGGCCAGCACCATGGCAAACATGGTCAGCACGTTGATGGAGTAGCCGAAGGCCTTGAGCACGCCGAAGGTGCCGAGCAGCACCACGGGCACGGCGATGGTGGGAATCAGCGTCGCGCGCATGTTCTGCAGGAACAGCAGCATGACCAGGAACACCAGGCCGATCGCCTCGAACAGCGTCTTCACCACATCCTCGATCGAGATTCGAATGAACGGCGTGCTGTCGTTGGGATAGATCACCTGCAAACCGGGCGGGAAGGTCGGCTTGAGCTTGTCCATGGTGGCGCGCATCGGCAGCGGCGGCATCCAGCGCATTGGCGCCGGTGGCCAGCTTCACGGCGATGCCGGAGGCCGGGATGGCCGTTCCATTGCACGCTGGCGAACTGATAAGTTCTCGCTGCCGAGTTCGATCCGCGCCACATCGCGCAGGCGCACCTGCGAGCCGTCCGGATTCACCTTGCAGCAGGATGGCGCCGAATTGCGCCGGCGTGTTGCAGGCGGCGTCGGGCCGATGATGGTGGCGTTGAGTTGCTGGCCCGGCACTTGCGGCAGGCCGCCCAGTTCGCCCGAGGCGATCTGCACGTTTTGCGCCTGAATCGCCGCGGCTGACGTCGCCCGGCGTCAGCGTAGAAATTATTGAGCTTGGCCGGATCGAGCCAAATGCGCATCGCATATTGGGCGCCGAACACTTGGATAGTCGCCGACGCCGGCCGTGCGGCTCAATGGGTCCTGCACGTTCGATGCGATGAAATCGCCGATGTCGCTGCTCGACATGGAGCCGTCTTCGGAGAAAAATCCGATGACCAGCAGGAAATTGCGCGTCGACTTGGCGACGCGGATGCCTTGCAGCTGCACTTCCGGCGGCAACAACGGCGTCGCCAGCTGCAGCTTGTTCTGCACCTGCACCTGCGCGATGTCGGCGTTGGTGCCCTGCTCGAAACTACAGCGTGATGGTCATGCTGCCGTCTTTGTCGCTCTCCGACGAGAAATACAGCAGATGATCGATGCCCGACAGCTGTTGCTCGATCACCTGCACGACGGTGCTTTGCACCGTGTCGGCCGAGGCGCCCGGATAGATCACGGTGATGGCAATGGCGGGCGGAGCGATGCTCGGGTACTGCGCGATCGGCAGGGTTTTGATGGCGAGGCCGCCGCCAAGCATCATGACGATGGCGAGAACCCAGGCAAATATCGGCCGTTCGATGAAAAAATCGGACACGGCGGATTACTTTCTGCGGCTGCTGAGGCGCACCGGCAGCGCGCCGGTTTGAGTTCGTCGGCCGTCACTTCATGCGGGTGTACCACGCTGCCCGGGCGCACCGCTTGGATGCCGATCACGATGACCTTGTCGCCCGGCGACGACGCCCGCGCTCACCAACCACTGATCGCCGATGGCGCGGTCGGTTTTGACGACGCGCACTGCCGCCTTGTTGTCAGCGCCGACGACCGTGACCGTGGCCTCGCCCCGTTCGTTGTGGCCGACCGCGCGCTGCGGGACGAGCAGGCCTTTCTCGTTGACTCCTTCCTCCAAGCGCTCGCGCACGAACATGCCGGGCAACAAGGTGCTTTGCGGATTGGGAAAGACCGCGCGCAGCGTGACTGATCCGGTGCCCGGATCGACCGTGACTTCGGAAAATTGCAGCTTGCCGCGTCAGCGGATACGGCGAGCCGTCCTCTAAAATCAATTTGGCTTCCGCTTGCGAGTCGCCGACCTTCTTCAGTTGTCCTTCCGCGAATGCCCGCTGCAAATGCAAGCAGCACCGTGCTCGCTTGCGTGGCATCGACGTAGATCGGATCAAGCTGTTGAATCACCACCAGCGCGTTGGTCTGATTCGCGCTGACCAACGCGCCTTCGGTGACCGAGGAGCGTCCGGTGCGGCCTGAAATCGGCGCAAACATCTTGGTATAGGCCAGATTGATGCGCGCGGTCTCCAGCGCGGCCTTGGCCGAGGCCACATCGGCGGCGGCCTGGTCTTGCGAGGCCACCGCATTGTCGTAGTCCTGTTGGCTGACCGCGCGCGCTTCGCTCAAGGGCTTGTAGCGCTGTGCCAGCAGCCGGCTCGACGTGGCGGCGGCCTGGCGCGCGCTCGAGCGCGGCCCGGGCGCTTTCATAGCTGGCCTGAAACGGCGCCGGATCGATCTGATAGAGCTGCTGACCTGCCTTGACCTGGCTGCCTTCGACGAACAGCCGCTTCAGTATGACGCCGTTGACCTGCGGACGCACCTCCGCAACCCGAAATGCCGTGGTGCGTGCGGGCAGTTCGGTGACGATCACCACCGGCTTGCAGTCTCGCAAGGTGACGAACCGCGACTTCGGGCGGCGGCGGAGGCGGCGGCGCGCTTTTGTGAGAGCACGCGGCGGTCAAGACGAAACTGGCGAGAATGAATTTTCGCATAGAGTCCGTTCGGGCCGATCGTTCAGCCATACCAAGAAGGGGCGCGTCATCGTAAAGGCTTTCGCGCCGTCACCGGCCGCTAAAAGCGGACAGATATTTGCGCAATAGTATATTCACTTGATAAAATATATATTATTAAATAGTTAGTATGCAAATGAATAATACCCGATTCCAGTTTGACTTAATGGAGGCCAATCTCCAGAACCTCAAACAGCGCATGCCGGACCTGCCTGTCTCCGGGATCTTGCTATGCCGCCTGGTGCTGCATATCGGCCGGGAAATGGCGGCGAGATTTGAACAGCAGATCAAGCCCTTCGGTTTGGCTGAAGCGGAGTTTCGCGTTCTGACGACATTGTTCTCGCAACCCGACGGCGTCGCCCATCCCAGCGACTTGTGCGCGCGCGCCTCGCAAAGTCCCGCCAATATGTCGCGCATCAGCGATGCGCTGGTGAGCCGCGGTCTCATCACGCGCGTGTCGAGCGTCCATGACCGCCGGCGCATGGTGTTGCGGATCACGGAGGAGGGCGAAGAATTCGTTCGAAGATCTGCTGCCGAAACTGCATGCGCCGCTGCGCAGCATGTTGAAGGATTTTCCGGAGTCGGAACAACGTCAGTTGGCCGCGCAGCTCAAGAGGCTGGGCGCCGAATTGGATCAACTCAGCGTTCCCGCACGCATCCGAGGCCGCGCTATGAGAAGGCGCCGGGCTGGGATCGCGGTGTTTTTCGCCTTGCTCGCGGGCTGCGCAGGATTGCCGCCGAAGCATAAGCCCGTGCAATTGTCCGATGCTGCGCCGCTCGATGGCATCGAAACAGCGGGCGGCGGCGATTGGCCCGCGCGAGAATGGTGGAAGCGCTACCAAGATCCGACATTGGACCAGTTGATCGAGCTCGGCGGCGCCAACTCACCGAGCCTGGCGAGTGCGCATGCGCGCTATGACTCCGCGCGCCAATCGGTTCGCCTTGCGGCCGCCGAGTCCGGCGCTCATCTGCAAGCCAACGCCGACGCGGACCGGCAGCGGCTCAGCGACAACGGTGTGTTCCCACCGCAACTGCTTGGATTCACCTGGTACGACCAGTACGACTTGGGTCTGCAGGCCAGCTACACCTTCGATTGGTGGGGCAAGCAACGCAACGCAGTGGAGGCGGCGATGGACCAGGCGCACGCCGCTCAGGCGGACCGCAGCGCCGCGGCGCTGCTGCTTGCGAGTTCCATAGCCGATGCCTATTTTGGCTGGCAATCCGACCAAAATCGTCTGCAATTCGCCAGGGAGAAGGAGCTCGCCGTCGAAATGCAGGGCAGGGTGAGCGGCGCGCGCGTGCGCGCGGACTTGGATTCGGCCGATGAGCTGAACAGCGCGGATCTCGCCTTAGCCGCGGCGCGCGAGCAGATCGCGATGCTGGAAGGATCCGCGAAACTGCGCGTGGTGGAGTTGGCGGCGCTGGTCGGGCGCCCGGTGAGCGAACTACCGCCCTTGTCTGCGAAGCCGTTGCCCTCACTTCCCGGAACTCTGCCGGACAATGTAAAAATCGACTTGATATCGCGGCGAGCCGACATCACCGCCAGTCGCTGGCGGGTGGAGGCGGCGGAAAAAAGCTTGGCTTCCGCGCGCGCGGATTTTTTTCCCGACGTCAGCGTCAATGCGCTTGCTGGGTGTTTCCAGTATTGATGTCGGGAAGATTGCTCGAGTACGGCAGCCGCGTGCCGCAGATCAGCGCTGCGATTCATTTGCCGATTTTCGATGCGGGCAGGCTCAAGGCGCGCTACGGCGGTGCGCAGGCGGCAATCGACTCCGCAGTCTCCAACTTATCAGGATACGGTCATCGGCGCGGCACGTGACGTCGCCACTCAGGCCACGACCCGTGAGCAGATCGAAGCCCAGCGCGCCCAGCGCGCGAAGCAAGTCGATGCGGCGCTACGCATGAAAAAGGCCGCCGCTGCGCGCGTGCGTCAGGGCTTGAGCGACTCGCGCAGCGAATTGATGGCGACCGAATCCTGGATAGACCAGCGTGACGGCTTGCTGCAGCTCGATTCCGCGGCACTCTCGGCCGACATCGCTCTGCAGCGCGCGCTCGGCGGCGGTTACGAGAGTCCGCAGAAACTCGCCAACTCCTCTTTGACGACCAGTACACCATGAACGCAGTAGATCCAACGGCAACGAATCCTCCCAACGGCAAGCGACGCAGGATTTTGCTGCTCATTGCGGTGATCTTCATCGTCATTGCAGCCTTGTGGGCTGCCTACTGGGTTTTGGTGCTGGAGAAGCGCGAAAAAACCGACGATGCCTACGTAAATGGCAACCGGGTGGTGATTTCGGCGCAGGTTTCCGGCACCGTCGTAGCGGTATTGGCCGACGACACCCAACTGGTCAACGCCGGACAAGTATTGGTTAAGCTCGATCCCACTGATGCGCAAACGGCTTTGAGCCGCGCGGCCAGCGCCTTGGCGTCGGCGGTGCGGCAAGTTCGGCAGCAAAAGGCCACGGCCGGGCAATACGATTCGGAAATAGAATCGCGCAAGCTGGAACTTGCCCGCGCGCAAACCGATCTGGCAAAACGCGAACCGCTCGTGGCCGATCAAGCCATCGCCGGCGAAGAAGTACGGCACGCGCAGGAGAGCGTGCAATTGGCGCGCGCCGCGCTGGCCCAGGCTGAACGCCAGTCGCTGTCCGCGCATGCTCTCGTCGACGGAACGCCGGTGGAAGACAATCCGACGGTGCTGCAGGCCAAGGATGCGTATCGCGACGCATGGATCGCGGCGCACCGCAATGCGGTCGTTGCGCCGGTGTCCGGGTATGTTGCCGAGCGCAGCGTGCAACTCGGGCAGCATGTCCAGGCCGGGGAGGCGCTCATGACGGTGATACCGCTTCACTCGCTTTGGGTCGACGCAAACTTCAAAGAGGTCCAGTTACGGAACTTGCGCATCGGCCAGAAGGCCGAGGTGCGCAGCGATCTATACGGCGGCTCGTTTATTTTTCACGGCCACGTGCAGGGAATGTCGGCAGGCACCGGGGCCGCATTTTCGCTGCTGCCGCCGCAGAATGCCTCGGGCAATTGGATCAAAGTGGTACAGCGCGTGCCGGTTCGGATTCTCATTGACGATAACGACCTGATCAAATCGCCGCTGCGGGTCGGGCTTTCCGCCACGGTAACGGTTGATACGACCTCTCGCGACGGCCCGGTGTTGGCGACGCAGGCCGGCGATAAGCCGGTGGGAGACACTCAGGTATATAACCAGGATTTGGATAAAGCCAATGCCGAAGCCGATGCCGTCGTGCGGCGCAATCTTGGCATCGAGCACTAGCGACACGACTGCCCATGGCTGATCTGCCGCAGCCGGCGGTCGCCGGCGACTACCCACCCTTGCACGGCGGTAAGTTGTTTTTCCTTACCGTCGCGATTGCGACCGCTTCTTTCATGGAGATCCTTGACATGACCATCGTCAATGTCTCCGTGCCTTCGATTTCCGGGAGCCTCGGCGTCACGCCGTCGGAGGGAACCTGGGCGGTGAGTTCTTACATGCTGGCCGCCGCCATCATGCAGCCGCTCTCCGGCTGGATCGCGCGGCGCTTCGGCGAAGTCAGAACCTTTGTCACGTCGATTTTATTGTTCATGACTTTCTCGGCGGTTTGCGGCATGGCCAACAGCCTGCCGATGCTGGTGGCGGCACGATTGATCCAAGGCTTTGTGTCGGGCCCCATGATGTCGGTCGCGCAAGCCATACTGCTGCGCAACTATCCTATCGAGAAGCGCGGCCTGGCACTCGGGCTTTGGTCGATGGTCATCATGATCGCGCCGATTTTTGGACCCATCATCGGCGGTTGGATTACCGATACCTTTTCCTGGCCTTGGTTGTTCTATATCAATCTGCCGGTGGGCGCTTTCTCGGCAATTGCGAGCTGGTCGATTCTGCGTCATCGCGAGTCGAACATCGCAAAACTGCCCATCGATGCCGTGGGTCTTGCGCTGCTGGTAATCGGCGTCGGTAGCCTGCAGTTCATGCTCGACAACGGCAACGAGAAGGACTGGTTCAACTCACCCGTGATCTTGAGCGCGGCGGCCACGGCGGTCGTGGCCATCGCTTTCTTCATTCCCTGGGAACTGACCGACAAGCATCCGGTGGTGGATCTGCACTTGTTCGCAAAGCGCAATTTTCGCGTCGGCACCGGCACCTTGGCACTGGCCTTCTTCGCGTTCTCGGGCATCAACATCATTTTTCCGTTGTGGCTGCAAACGACGGTGGGATATACCGCGACCTGGGCGGGATTGGCGGTCGCGCCGGTAGGGATCTTGGGCCTGTTCATCGCGCCCATCGTCGGCCGCAACATGGGGCGGATGAATCTGCGCCTCGCCGCCAGCTTCGCGTTTTGCGTTTTCGGATTCTCGGTCCTGTGGACCGCGACGCTGAATGAAGGCGCCAGTTTTTTTCAATTTGCGACGCCGCGCTTCCTGCAAGGCATGGGAATGGCATTTTTCTTCTTGCCGTTGAATCAAATTTTGATGTCCGGCATTACCTCCAACGAGCTGGCCTCCGCTTCCGGCGTGAGCAACTTCACCCGCACCATGGCCGGTAGCTTCTCGACCGCCATCACGGTATGGCTCTGGAACCGGCGCAGCGATTATCATCACGCGGTGCTCGCCGAGCACATCAACAATTCTTCCCACTCGTGGTCCTTGTACCAAGCCCAGCTTGGCGCGCACCATATCAGCGGCGTCGGCGCTTCCGAATTCGCGAATCAAGTCATTACCAGCCAATCCTCGACCCTGGGCGTCAACGACGTCTATTTTCTGATGGGCTTGATCTTTCTGGCGCTGATTCCTTTTATTTGGCTCTCCAAGCCGCCGTTCGGCGCCCGCGCCGCGAATCCGGCGCACTGATTCGCTGATCGTGTAGCATCATTGCCGTGACCTCACCCTATATTGTCGCCGTTGGCGGAACTCTGCGTCCCCATTCCTCGACGGAGTGGGCGATGCGACATGTGCTGAGTGCGTCCCAGCGAATCGGCGCTCGCATCAAACTGATCAGCGGCCCGCTGCTGCAATTGCCGCTTTATCAACCGGAGAATTCAGAGCGCAGCGAGAGCGCGCGACTCCTGGTCGCTGAGCTTGCGCTCGCAGACGGCATCATCATCGGCTCACCCGGATACCACGGCAGCATCTCGGGCCTGGTCAAAAATGCGCTGGACTATGCCGAGGACTTGCGTACCGATCCGCGCCCGTATTTCAGCGGTCGGGCGGTGGGATGCATCGCCACTGCCGGTGGATGGCCCGGCGCCATCAATACATTGAGCGCGCTGCGCGACATCGTGCATGCGCTGCGCGGCTGGCCGACGCCGCTCGGGGCTGCCATCAATTCGGCGGAGAGCGTGTTTGACGAGGAAGGCCGGTGCTTGGTGCCGAGGGTCGGCCAGGTACTCGATCTGATGGCCGAGGAAGTCATGAGCTTTGCGCAAAGATAAGCGCTCAAGGCTCGCGTGCGCACGGCTTGCACGACATCGACACTTCGTCTAGCATGAAATTATGGATGTCGAATATCTGGACGGGCAAATATCTGGGATTGCCGCGTCGATCGGCGAGCCGGCCCGCGCCCGTATGCTGTACTGCCTGCTGGACGGTCACGCACGCACCGGCACCGAGCTGGCAATCATCGCGGAAGTCAGTGCATCCACCGCCAGCGTGCATTTGGCGCGCCTTAGAGACTATCAACTGGTGAAGGTCTATGCGCAGGGCAAGCATCGTTATTACAGCTTGAAAGACGCGCATGTGGCGCAAGCGCTCGAGGCTTTGAGCGTCGTGGCGGGCGGCAGCGAGGCGGGATTCGTGCCGAATACGCCGAGCCGGTTGCGCGTCGCGAGGACCTGTTACGACCACATGGCGGGACAGACCGCCGTCGCGCTTCACGATCGCATGCAGGAATTGGGCTGGCTGCAATGCGCGGTGCCAGGCAAAGATCTCTATGAGGTGACCCGCGCCGGCACGGACGGCTTAGGGCGCCTCGGCATTGATGTCGATGCGCTGCGCTCCATGCGCCGCCGGCTTGCTTTTGCTTGTCTGGATTGGAGCGAGCGCCGGCCTCACATCGGCGGAGCCTTGGGCGCCGCACTACTCGAGCTGGCGCTGAATCGAAAGTGGATGACGCGGGATATGGAGGGACGCGGTCTCAAATTGACGGAGTTCGGTAAGCGAGAGATCGGACTAGGGCAGCTCGCAGCGCATCGCCGGTCCCGACAAGCGGCACCGCCCCGCTGAAGGGCAGTGCCGCTCTCGAGGATTACTTCGTGGCGATACCCATATCCGTTGCAATCGCCGTGATCGCCTTCAGGTGCGCCCTGAGCGTCGGCAAAGTCGCGGTGGCGAACGCTTTGGCATCGGCATCCTGCCCGGAACTGATTTCCTTGCGGAACAAGGCAATGGTGTCGCGGTGCGCGCTGATTTGTCCCTTGACGTAGGATTTGTCGAAGGTGTCGCCGGAAAGTACCTCGAGCTTGGCCTTGGTGGCCATCTGACCCACGCTTGCGCTGGTCGGCAGGGTCACATTCTTCGAGGAAGCCAGCGCCTGCAACTTCTCGTTCGCGGCCGAATGATCCTTCACCATCATGGCGCCGAAATCCTTTACCTTCTGGCTATTGCCCTTGTCCTGCGCCAGGTGGCCGGCATCGACTTCGGAGATACCGCCTTCGGCCGCATTCTTATAAAAAGATGCGTCCGGGATTTGATGCCGCGAATGCCGCGAGCGGCAAAGTCAACATGAGTGCGAAAAAAGTACCTTTCATCTTCTTCTCCTAACTCTCATCACGATAGCGGAATTTGCTGGCGGCATCTTTGCCGAAGCAAAAAGCTTGCGCGAGTTGTCTGCGGCGCGATCCGACGTAGGAAAAGCGGCGCTCGACGCCATGCTGCGCCGCTGCGAAAAATGCAAGCAATAAGCCTACGAATTCGCATAACGTTATGTAAATTCAGAATTTTTCGATGTTATGCAAACACGGCGGCGCCATATGCGGTCGCTTAGCCGAGAGCGTCACACTCGCCGGTTGAACTGCGTCGCAGATTGCAAATGCAGCGCTGCGGTCCTACACGCCGTCGGCGTTTGTCCATAGTTTGCGGACAAGTGACCTGCTAAAAGCCATTCGCTATGACCCTCAAATCGGCACCGGACAGCGACAAGCTCAGTGGCAGCGCGGCGGAAGCGGCGCAAATGGCCATTGAAGCCGGGCTCATTTATGTGTCCGATACCGAGCCTGGTATCCGTCGTCTGCGCGTTGGCAGGGGCTTTCGCTATGTCACGCCGGAAAACCGCCGCTTGGAAGCCGAAAAGGATCTGAAACGCATCGCGAGCTTGGCGATCCCGCCCGCCTATCGAGACGTGTGGATCAGCATGAAGCCGCGTGGTCATTTACAGGCCACCGGCCGAGATGCGCGCGGGCGCAAACAATACCGCTACCACAGTGAATGGCGCGAACTCCGCGACAGCGCGAAATTCGAACGAATGGTTGCTTTCGGCGAGCAGTTGACGAAGCTGCGGCGCGTATTGAAGCGCGACATGGCGTTGCCGGGCTTGCCGCGCGAGAAAGTGCTGGCCGTGGTTGTGAGCCTGCTGGATGCAACCCGCATCCGCGTCGGCAACACTGAGTATGCGCGCGACAACAAGAGCTTCGGTCTCACGACGCTGCGCAATCGGCATGTCACCTTCATCCGCGATGGCCGCGCCGTTCTGAATTTCCGCGGCAAAGGCGGTGTACCGCACGAAATTCTGATCGATGATAAGCGCATCGCAAAAATCGTGCGCCGTTGTCAGGAGATTCCGGGCCAGCATTTGTTCCAGTATATCAATGACGATGGGCAGCGCTGTCCGATCGATTCAGGCCAGGTCAACGATTATCTGCGCGAAGCGATGGGCAATGACTTCACCGCCAAGGATTTCCGTACCTGGGGCGCCACTCTGCACGCCATTACGTTGCTCGCGCGCACGCCGCTTCCGGAGCATCCCAGCGAGCGCGCCCTGAACAAGAAGATTGTCGAGGTCGTCAAGCAAGTGGCCGCGGAATTGCGCAACACGCCGGCGGTCTGCCGCAAGTCGTATATCAATCCGGCCGTCTTCGACAGCTGGCGATCGGGCAGCATCCACGAGAATATCGATGGGAAGCTGACGGCAGCTTCTGCTCGAAAGGCAGAAACCTTGGTGCTCGCGTTTCTGCGTCAAGAAGGTGACGCGGGCGCAAAGCCGCGGCGTCAGCCTGTCCTACAACGGATTAGCACCCTGGATGACAGACCGGCGTGAGACAGGAAGGCTATATAATTCTCATGCTTAAGCATTTGTCCGCGCGCGGCAGTCTGTTCTTGTTTGTTCGCACGCATCATCACCTTGAATATTATTTCAATCTGAGTGATACGCGCGGTGCGGCCAATCAAACCCGTGTGCTGAATCCCATCGACCCGGCGCAGCGCGCCAATGTGGTCGAGATTCATCCGATTGCCAGATCAGCCCTCTCGCAGCACCTATGAGAATGCGCAATGAACATGGCATCGTTTCTTAAGGGAAGCGCGAATTTTTTCATGGGCGTAAGTGTTCTGCGATGGCTCGCCGCGGATCTTAAAGCCGAGATCCGACATGACGCCGTCAGCTTGCGCGAACGGGCGAACGTGCTGCTGCAGACATCGCCGTACCGCGCCGCAGGTGTGGCCGCCGCAGCCGGCGCGTTGACGGGAATCGTGCTCTCACGTCGTCGCGCTCCCAGGGCTAATCCTACCCGTTTTTAAGCAATTCAGGCGCCTTGCCGGTATCATGCTGCCGTAGTCTCGGGCCGACCATACCGGGGGCGACGTTGCATTTGCATCTCAATCTTTTCGGCGGCTTGACCGGCGACATGTTTATTGCGGCCGTCCTCGATGCGTTTCCGCGCTTCGAGCAACGTGTCATCTCTGCCATCGATACCTTGGACGATCCCTATCCGGTGGTTTGTACTCTCGTTGCGTGCTCTGACTACGAAGTTACCGGACATCGGTTTGAGATCGAGCCCTTCGACAAATATTTCGGACACATACCCCTCGCGTTTCCGCAGGAACCGGCACGCTGGGCTTCGGTGCGCGATCGGCTCATCGCAGCGCAAATCGGGCCGGAGGTCCGCGCTCACGCCACCCAGATTTTTGAATTGATCGTGCGAGCGGAGGCCGCCATGCACGGCATCCTGCCGGAGACAGTCGCCTTCGAGACCGGCGCCTGGAATACGCTCGCGCAGGTTGTGGGCGCCGCTACGTTAATCGACGCCCTTGATACGGTGCAATGGTCGGCATCGCCCTTTCCGCCCGGCGGCGCGGTGACACTCACCGGCGCTGCCATCATCGACTACCTGTGTCCGCCGAACTCGCGGGGGCGGGCTCTACCCGGCGCCCGGTCGTTGGTGCGAAGCGGTGTCGGGTTCGGCGCACCCATGCCCGCGAACGACTTTATTCGTGTGCTGTGTTTCGAGTCGGGCGACGCCGCGTTTCCCGGCAGCGATGAGACGCCCTCAGCGCGACGCGGAGCCGGCGGGATGGGTCAGCAAAGCAGGCAATAACAGCACCGATCCGCATTACGACCGTGTAGCATCATTGGTCTCCATGCAGCAGTTGTCCCGATACACCGTGGGCGAGGAGATGTGCGTTCCATCTCCGCGCAAACGCGCGCGCGAGAAACGTTACGCGCAATCCGCGATGGGCGTGGTGCTGTCGGGCAGCTTTGAGTACCGGGCGCAAAATGGCGCGGCCACGGCCGTGCCCGGGACGGTCATTCTCGGCAATCGCGCAGAATATTTTCGCTGCCAACCGAAAGATGGCAGCGGCAACCGCCGGCAAGTGGTGCAGTTTCGTCAGGACTTCCTCAACGAAGTTGCGGATAGCTGCGGCTTGACGGCGGCGCGCTTCCACGTGGCGGCGATTCCGCCGGGACGCTTCTCCGGCGCCGTCTTCGGGGCCATGCGCCGCCTGGCATTGAACAACGAGGGGCGCGAAGAAGCCGCCTGTGAGTTGGCCGAAGCCGCGTTGCGTGCGAACCAATGCGGAACGGCGCCTGCTTCGGTGTCCGCGCGAAATCAGCAGCGGGTGCTGTCCATCGTTCGCCACCTCGAGCGCTACTATCATGAGCCCTGGCCCCTGAAGTCGATGGCCAACCTGGCGCGCTTGAGCCCGTGCTACTTTCTGCGCGTTTTCCGCACGGTGACCGGCCAGAGCCCGACTCAGTATGTGTTGAACGCACGCCTACGCGCCGCCGCGAATGATCTCCTGACCACGCGCGCGCCCGTGTCTGAAATTGCCCTGCGGACAGGTTTCAACGATATTTCGCATTTCAATGCAAGCTTTCGCAGTGTGTTCGGCAGCAGCCCGACACATTGGCGGCTGCGCTGAACGGCTAAGGACAGCCCGTAGGTCAACGCCGACGCGTTGCAGGGTCATCTGCCGCTGTCGCCATCCCTCGCATCGTTACATGGTCTTACTCATGTCGACCCCATCACTCAGGCTGCACGATGCTGGAGCCATGCACCTATTGTGGGGTGTCGTCAAGGATACCGTGGCTGAATGGATCAAGCACAACGCGTCGAGTCTGGGCGCAGCCCTGTCGTTCTACACGTTGTTCTCCATCGCCCCGATTCTGGTCATTGCGATGGCTGTCGCGGGATCCATCTTCGGCCCGCACGTCGCCGAAGCCCATGTGCTCGACCAAATGCGAGGTCTGCTTGGCGAGGCGGGTGCTGCGGCCGTGCAAAGCCTGCTTTCCAGCGCGCATCAAAGCGGCCTGAAGGGGATGGCCGCGGCGATCGGCGTGGTGACGTTGCTGGTCGGGGCGACCAGCGTATTCGGCGAGCTGCAAAATACGCTTGACTACATTTGGAAGTCTCCGGAGAAAGATAGCGTGGCCTGGTGGCGAATCCTGCGCTCGCGGATATTATCGGTGGGCCTGATTCTGGGAGTCGGGTTTCTCTTGATGGTGTCGCTGCTCATCAGCGCCGCGCTCGCTGCCTTGGGTGCATGGTTCAGTGCCTACATGCAGCAATGGAGCGTCATTCTACCGGCGCTCGATCTGGTCTTGAGCTTAGGCCTGACGACAGTGCTGTTCGCCATGATTTACAAATACGTTCCTCGCGAGGACATTGCCTGGGGCGACGTCTGGATTGGCGGGCTGGTGACAGCGTGCTTATTTTCCGTCGGTAAGCTGCTCATTGGACTGTATCTGGGGCGCAGCTCGTTGAGTTCCGCGTATGGCGCGGCGGGTTCCATCATGGTCCTGCTGCTGTGGATCTACTATTCGGCGCAGATTTTTTTACTGGGCGCGGAATTCACGCACGTATTCACCTATCAGTTAGGATCGCGCGCTGCGCAGCGCGGCCCGCGGAGGAAGGCGCAGCGCCGCGGTCCCAAGGGCGCGTAGACTCGCGCATCGGCGGCGGCGAGTAGCTATAATGCTGCTCGACCCACCGATGTCGTGCCACGCGATCCTATGAAGAGAGACGAAATCAAAGAGGCGCTGAGAAAGCAAGCGCTCGATTATCACGAGTTCCCGGTACCCGGGAAATTATCGGTCACCGCCACCAAGCAGCTGCTGAACCAGAGCGATCTGGCGCTCGCGTATTCGCCGGGAGTCGCCGCCGCCTGCGAGGCGATCGTCGAGATCCGCTCAACGTGTTTCGATTTACCGCGCGCGGCAATTTGGTCGGCGTCATCAGCAACGGCACCGCCGTGCTCGGGCTCGGAGCCATTGGTCCTTTGGCGGCCAAGCCGGTGATGGAAGGCAAGGCGGTGCTTGTTCAAGAAATTTGCCGGCATCGATGTTTTCGATATCGAGATCGAACAACGCGATCCGCACAAACTGATTGAGGTCATCGCCGCGCTGGAGCCGACGTTTGGCGCCATCAATCTGGAGGATATCAAGGCGCCGGAATGCTTCATCGTCGAGCGCGAACTGCGGCGGCGCATGAAAATTCCCGTGTTTCACGACGATCAGCATGGCACCGCCATCATTGTCGGCGCTGCGTGCATCAACGGACTGCAGGTCGTCGGCAAGGACATTGCACAAGTGAAGATGGTGGTGAGCGGCGCCGGCGCGGCGGCGCTGGCATGCGTCGATTTGTTGCTGGATCTGGGGCTGAAGCGCGAGAACGTCTGGCTGACCGATCTGGCCGGCGTCGTGTACGAGGGACGAACGGAGTTGATGGATCCGGAAAAGGCGCGCTTCGCGCAGCCCACCGTCGGCGCGCACGCTGGCTGAGATCATCGGCGGCGCGGATGTTTTCCTGGGATTGAGCGCCGGCGGCGTGCTGACCCAGGATATGGTCAAGCGCATGGCCGCGAAGCCGCTCATTCTGGCGCTCGCCAATCCGACTCCCGAGATCTTGCCGGAAGAGGTCAGGGCGGTGCGCGACGATGCGGTGATCGCGACCGGGCGCAGCGACTACCCCAATCAAGTCAACAACGTACTGTGCTTTCCGTTTATTTTTCGCGGCGCGCTCGATGTGGGCGCGACGACGATCACGCGGCAGATGGAAATCGCCACCGTGCACGCGATCGCCGAATTGGCGCGCCAGGAGCAAAGCGACATCGTCGCCGCCGCCTATGGCGGCATCGAGGATCTGGCATTCGGTCCCGAATACTTGATCCCGAAACCGTTCGACCCCCGTCTGATCGTCAAGATCGCTCCCGCGGTCGCCAAGGCGGCGATGGAATCGGGCGTGGCCACGCGTCCCATCGCCGATTTGGAGGCCTACGGCCAGCGTCTGCTGCAATTCGTCTATCACAGCGGCACGCTCATGCAGCCGATATTCGTCGCGGCTCGCCAGGTCGCTGCGCAGCGCAGCCGCGTCGTCTATGCGGAGGGCGAGGATGAGCGCGTCCTTCGCGCCGTGCAAATCGTGGTGGACGAAAAGCTGGCGACGCCCATTCTGATCGGCCGGCCCGCCGTCATTGAGCGCGCCATCAAGCGCCATGGCCTGCGGTTACGCATCGGCGAAAACGCTCACGCTCGTCAACCCCGAACAGGACGAACGCTTTCGCGAATATTGGCAGGCTTACCACAGTCTGACGGAGCGCAGCGGCGTCACCGCGCAGTATGCGCGGCTTGAAATGCGGCGACGTACCACGCTGATTGGCGCCATGCTGCTGAAAAAAGGCGAAGCGGACGGAATGATCTGCGGAACGATCAGCACCACGGCGCGGCATTTGCACTATATCGATCAAGTGATCGGCCATCGAGCGGGGGCGAGTGTTTACGGCGCGCTAACGGGCCTGATTCTTCCGGGCCGGCAGGTCTTTATGGTGGATACTCACGTCAACCTCGACCCGACCGCGGAGCAGCTCGCCGAATTGACGCAACTCGCGGCAGATCAACTATCGGCTTTCGGACTGGTGCCCAAAGTGGCGTTGCTGTCGCACTCCAACTTTGGCTCGAGCAATGCTGCCTCGGCGGTAAAAATGCGCGCCGCCTTGGCGCTGCTACGCGCCAACATGCCGGAGCTGGAGGTGGACGGAGAAATGCACGGCGATGCCGCGCTCAATGAAGCCGCGCGCCGCGCGGTGCTCGAGCGCACGACGTTGCAGGGCACCGCAAATCTGCTGGTGTTTCCAAATTTGGACAGTGCCAGCATCGCCTACAATCTGCTGAAGTCCGCTGCCGGCCATAATGTGGCGGTGGGACCCATTCTGCTCGGCTGCGCGGCGCCCGCGCATATTCTCACGCCGGCCGCCACCGTGCGTCGGTTGGTAAACATGACCGCGATCACCGTCGTTGATGCGAACAAGGCCCTGCAACTCGCCAAAAGTGCATCCCGTTAGACGTTTCTGAACTGCAGGTCTAATCCGCGGTCTATTGCACTACGGACCGATATTTGAAAGGGGAATGCCATGCAATGCAGCAAACGGATCTTGATCTTCTCCGCCATGACCGGGCTTTTCGCCCTCGCAGCGCTACCGGTCGTGAATGCCGCTGACGAGAATTCGGCCAGTGGCCCGATCGTTGCGGGCACCTGGGAGCATCACAAGGCGAGTTTTAGCTACTACGGGATTACCTCGCTTTACAGCTGCTCGGGATTGGAAACCAACATCAGTGCGCTTCTGCGACACCTGGGGGCTCGCAAAGATCTCACCGTCCACGCCTACGGATGCCCGGGCGGGTATGACCGTCCGGGCCGCACGGCCATTGTCGACGTTGACTTCTACTCGCTCTCGCCCAGCGCCGATGTCAACGCCGCCAACACTGTGCAGGCGCGCTGGACGCCTGTGGAAGTGACGGCCAATCGCCCCTATTTCATCGGCCACGGGGATTGCGAACTCATCGACGAGATGAAGGACATCCTGTCGAAGAATTTCAGTCTGCGCGCTCTGAACTACCGCACTGACTGCGTGCCTCACGAAGTGAACGTCAACGACTTTTCGGTGAAAGCCGAGGTTCTCAAGCCGCTGCCGGCTCCTGTGGCCAGTGCCGCGACAGGTTAGGGCGGTCTCGACGCAGCCTTAGCCTCGGTAGGCACGATTCTTCCAGCTGGCGCCTTTGCCGCGCCAGTAGTTCACGGCGGAAGCCGCGGTCGCGGCCATGTAGAACAGCGCGATCAGTGGCAGTGTCAGTGCCCACAACTTGAGGCGCCGGTAGCGGCTCAGGGTGGGTAGGTAGCTCAATGCAGCGAGCGCACAGGCGGCTAGCCCACAGCCAAAACGCCAGCCGCTGCCGAAAACCACTTCCCAGGGCGGGACGAGCCAGACAACGGTGAGTCCCGCCATCGTCAGCAGCAACAACGGCGTTGAATAGCGCAGCTGCGTAAAGGCGGTGCGTGAAATCATCTGCCAGAGATCCGAAAATCCGGGATAGCGTCGAATCGAGGCGGCGAGTTCGGAGTGGGCCAGAAAAATCGGGCCGCCGCGCTTCACCGCCTTTGCCAGGGCCACATCGTCGATCAGGGCATCTTTAATGGTCTCGATCCCACCGATCCGTGCAAGCGCTTCGCGCCGTAGCAGCACCGTACCTCCGGCGGCCGCGGCCACCGCGGAGTGCGGATCGTTGACCCGCGCGAACGGGTACAACATTTGGAAGAAGTAGACGAAAGCCGGGACGAGCATCCGCTCCGCGAAGCTGCTGCAGTTGAGCCTGACCATTTCGCTGAGCAAATCAAGTTGTCCGCCCTGCAGTTTCGCGACCAAGGACGCCAGATGCGCGGGCTGGTGCACAATGTCGGCATCGGTCAGCAGTACGATGGGTGCGTGGCTCGCGGCAAGTCCTTCATGCAAGGCCCAAAGCTTTCCCGACCAACCCGCGGGTTTCGAATCCAAGCGGATGATCTTAAGCTTTGCCGCGGAGCCCGCCAGCTCGGCCGTGGCATCGGTCGAGTTGTCGTCAACTAAGATAACTCGAAAGTTGCCGGCATAATCCTGCTTCAGCAACGATGCGATTGCTGCTTGAATCGTTTCGGCTTCGTCTCGGGCAGGAACGATGACATCGACGTCGGGAAAGGCCTCCGGTGTTGCCGCCGACAATTGCGGGCGTGAAAGCCAAAATGCACCGTGCGCGAAGAACAAATATATCCACGCGCATAATGACAACAGCGCAATCATCGCTGGGTACCTAAGTCAGATCGGTTGTTCCAGCGATTTTGCCAAGGGAGTAAACAGCTTCGGTCCGGAGGCGGTCATGTACCAGCAGTCCTCCATGCGAATGCCAAACTCGCCGGGTATGTAGATTCCCGGTTCGTCTGAAAAGCACATGCCCGCTTGCAGCGGCGTGGTGTCGCCGTGCACGAGATAGGGCGGTTCATGGCCATCGAGACCGATGCCGTGACCCGTGCGATGCGACAGGCCGGGTAATTTATATCCCGGACCCCAGCCTTCGCTTTCATAGTACTTGCGCACTGCGTCGTCGATGCTGCCGACCGGAACATCGATTTTGGCGGTTTGCAACGCAATTTCCTGACCGCGCTTGACGGTATCCCAGACCTTGCGCTGCCGTGCACTGGACTGACCGAACACCCAGGTGCGCGAGATGTCGGATTGATAGCCATGCACCGCACAACCGCAGTCCATGAGAATCACCGAGCCTTCGCGAACTTTTTGTGGCTTGACTGAGCCGTGAGGGTAGGCGGAGGCCTCGTTGAGCAGCACCAGCGAAAATTCGGGTGCGCCTCCCAAAGAGAGGGTCGCCTGATCCATCAAGGCCATGATGTCGGCGCCGCTCATCCCCAAGGCGACCTGTGCATGCACCTGGCGCAGCGCCTCAATGGTCACATCGTTTGCCAGCTGCAGCAAAGCCAGCTCGGCAGGGGATTTGATCAGCCGGCACGCACGCACGATGGGATCGGCTGGGATGATTTCGTAGGTACTCGACGCCTGGCGGATGCCGGCGACGATGAAGAAACGAATCGTCGACTCGGCGGCTAGCACGCCGGAATTGATGCCGCGCTCTTTGAGCCCCTGCACGATTTTTTCAAACGGGTTCTCATGTTCGTCCCATGGCCTGACATCGCCGCCCACTTGCAATGTTTCGCGAACCGAGGGTTCTTCGAACGCCGGAGTCACGACCAGCACGTCCCCGGAGGCCGGAATAATCGCCAAGGTCGTGCGCTCGGATCGATGCCAGCGGATCCCGGTGAAATATTCGAGGCTGGAGCCCGACTCGACCAATAGCGCCGCGACCTTGCGTTGCGCCATGAGCGACTGCGCCTTACCGATCCGCGCGTGGCGCTCTTCTGCGGAAATGGGCTTGGCGTCAGCAGTGAGGGACTTCAGGGGCGCGGCCGAAGCGCGGCTGAGCGCCGCACCGGCGGCCAGCAGCGGCGCGCTGGCGGCACCTTGCAAGAAAACTCGTCGAGATAGCATGGGCGTCCTTAGTTGAGCGGCGACGCGCAAGGATACTGCAATTCTTGGGCGAAAATCCGACAGCGATTCAGTTGGCAATCCTACAGTCGGAAAATGCCCTTCGTATCATCGTGCGTTGGTCAAACGTGTCGGCCGTTCGCCGGCGAATTCCGCAGGAGACAAGGCATGGGCATCAACAAAGATCAGGTGGAAGGACGAGTCAAGGAAGCGGCAGGAAAGGTTCAGGAAGTCGCCGGCAAGACGGTTGGCAGCACCACGCAACAGGTCAAGGGTGCGGCCAACAAAGTGTCGGGCGCGGCGCAGGCAAAGTACGGCGACGTCAAGAACGACTTGAACAAGAATTCGAAACAGGACCGCTAATCAACCAGCCCTGCGCTGCTCGTCGAGCAGCGCAGGGCTTCTGAGGCCTTGCTCAGGTCTTCGCCTGCACGCCGATCGCGTTCGCCACTATCGTCTTGGCTTGCTGAAATAATTCCGTCGGTACCTTTGCAGCGCAAGCAGCGGCATTTTCGTCGATTTGTTCAGGGCGCGATGCGCCGATGATTGCGGAGGCCACGTTCGGCTGCCGCAGCACCCAGGCCAGCGCGAATTGCGTGAGCGTGCAACCCGCTTGCGCGGCCAGCGGACGCAGGGCTTGGACGGCGCGCAGCACGCCGGGGGCGAGCCAGGCCCGATTGAAAAAACCATTGATTGCATCATTGGCGGCCCGACTCTCTGGCGGCAGTGGGCTACCGGGAGCATATTTCCCGGTCAGCACGCCCTGCGCCAGCGGCGACCAGACGATCTGCGAGATGCCGTTTTCCGCGCACATCGGCAACAACTCACGCTCGGGATCCCGATGCAGCAGCGAATATTGCGGTTGGCTGGATACAAACTTTTCGGTGCCGCGGATTGCCAGTGCGGCTTTCACGCGATCGACCGGCCATTCTGAGAATCCCAGGTAACGGACTTTGCCGGCGCGCACCACCTCGCTCAACGCTGCCATGGTCTCCTCCAGGGGCGTATCGCTGTCATAGCGGTGGCATTGGTACAGATCCACGTAGTCGACCTGAAGGCGAGCGAGCGATGCGTCGAGTTGTTTGTACACCTGTGCACGTGAAAGGCCGCGGTCGCTGGGAGTCATGGGGAAATAAAGCTTGGTCGCCAGCACGTAACTGTCGCGTTTGACACTCGCCAGGGCTTCACCGAGCACCCGTTCCGCCACGCCTCGCCCATACACATTGGCGGTATCGAACAGAGTGATGCCCAAGTCGAGCGCGCGCTGCACGCAGGCAATGGCCTTCGCCTTGGCGTCGCCTTCTGAAACATTGAGCCAAGAGCCGAGAGCGATTTCGGATACCACGAGCGAGCTGCTGCCGAGGGTGCGGTAACGCAAACAAGATCTCCGCGCAAGCGCGCGCTAGTGTCTCTTGAAATACTGAACTTCGCGTTCGTGCTGTTCGGCAGCAGCGCGTGTCTTAAAAGTGCCTAGGTTGCGGCGGCGCTTGGTTTGCGGGTTTACCTTGCGCGAATAGAGACGATATTCCCCGCTGCTAATTTTACGGATCATGGTGTCCCCTTAGGGCTTAGGAGCTATTTCCGAATATTTCATTTCGTCCCGGGTTCCAAACGTCGACCAGTCGCAGCGCAGGATATAGCCATCGCTGGCGTGTGCCTCGGACCAGCCTTGCACGCCTCCGGCCGACTGACCTCGGCGTATGCCGCGAGGGCCGGGGCCGCCATGGCGCGCAAAGAAGTCCTTGAGACGTTCGTCGTGATCGGGAGAAGCGTCTTCCATGGGTGAACGGTAGGCGCGCTTGAGTCGAGAGGCAAGTTAATGCTCGCCAGGGCCCTCGGTCAGATTTGTCCTGCACTCGATTCGGCGCTCACGCCTTTGCCTCGAGGCCCGCCCCGCGCAAACTGGTGCGCGGGAAATAACCTAAGGGTGATCATATGCACGCTTCACTCGCTTTTGTGAACGGTGCCGGAAACTCCGCGAAGGATCTGCGCTTGCTCAATACGCTGCTATCGACCGCCGCTGCCGAGCCGGCCGGTACGGGCAAATCCAAGGACGAGCGTCAGGCGGAAGAGGAAAGCAAGGCGAAGCCGGCCTCAAAGCCGGGCGGCTTTAAGAATGATCCGAGCGACCCGACCAATCCAAATGAAGTCCGCGAGAGGCATCTGAAAAAACTCAAGCGGTGAAGAAGCGCGCGGCCCATGCCTCCGAAAGGAGGCTGTCGATCGAGGACTACGCGTTAATAGGCGATTGCCATACTGCTGCCTTGGTGGGCCGGCACGGCTCGATCGATTGGCTGTGTTTCCCTCGGTTTGACTCCGCGGCCTGCTTTGCGGCGCTGCTGGGAGGCGCGGAGCATGGACGCTGGCTGCTGGCGCCGGCCGCACACATCAAGAGCGTGCGCCGCCAATACTTGGATGATTCACTGGTCCTGGAAACCGAGTTTCAAACCGCGCGCGGCCGCGTTCGCGTGATCGATTTCATGCCGGTTTCAGACGAGCGCTGGGATGTGGTGCGCATCGTCGAGGGGCTGAGCGGCACGGTGACGATGCGCATGGAATTGATCGTGCGCTTCGATTACGGCTCCATCGTGCCCTGGGTGCGCCGCGTAAAAGATCTTCTGCTGCTTACCGCCGGACCAGACACGCTCGAATTGGCCGCCTCGGTCAAATTTGAGGGTGAGAATATGAAAACCGTGGCGCAATTCTCGGTGCGCAAAGGCCAACGGGAATCCTTCGTGCTCAACTACCGGCCCTCTCACTTTCCGACGCGGCCGAGCATTGATGCCGTCCAAGGCATTGAAGCGCACGCTGTCGCGGTGGCACCGCTGGTCGGCACGTTGCCGCTACCGCGGCCGTTGGGGCCCGGCGGTATTGCGTTCGCTGATTACGCTAAAGGCGCTGACCTACAAGCCAAGCGGGGGCGTGGTTGCGGCGCCGACTACCTCTCTGCCGGAGCAGCTGGGTGGGGTGCGCAATTGGGACTACCGATATTGTTGGCTGCGCGACGCGACTTTCACCTTGAATGCCCTGCTGTTGGCGGGGTACCACGAGGAGGCCGCCGCGTGGCGCGAGTGGCTGCTGCGCGCGATCGCAGGCTCGCCGAAGGACTTGCAGATCGTTTACGGGGTAACCGGCGTGCGGCGTCTCGACGAGATTCGAATTGCCGTGGCTGCCCGGCTATCGAAAATCGAAGCCGGTGCGGATCGGTAACGCCGCGTCGACGCAGTTTCAGCTCGATGTGTACGGCGAGGTCATGGATTCCTTGCATCTGGCGCGAGCCGCGGACCTCGAGCCTCATCCTGAGGCATGGAATCGTGCAGCTGGCGTTGCTCGAGTTTCTCGAGTCTCACTGGGAGGAGCCGGACGAGGGAATCTGGGAAGTCCGCGGCCCGCGCCGACATTTCACGCATTCCAAAATCATGGCTTGGGTGGCATTCGACCGCGCCATCAAGGATGCGGAAAAAGAGAAGCTCAAGGCCCCGGTGGCCCGCTGGCGCCGCGTGCGCGCGCGCATTCATGCGCAAGTGTGCAAGCGAGGATTCAATCGCGCCGCCAACAGCTTCGTGCAGTCGTACGAATCGAAGTTTCTGGATGCAAGCCTGCTATTGATCCCTCAAGTGGGATTTCTTCCGGCAGATGATCCGCGTGTGCTCGGCACGATCGCAGCTATCGAGAAGCATCTGCTGATCAACGGCTTGGTGCTGCGCTACTCGACGGCCACTCTCGTGGATGCCTTGCCGGCCGGCGAGGGGACATTCTTGGCGTGCTCTTTTTGGCTGGCGGATTGTTATGTGCTCACCGGGCGCCGCAAGGAGGCGGAAGCGCTGTTTGAGCGCCTGCTCGCGCTCGGCAACGACGTGGGCCTGTTTGCCGAGGAATATGATCCGCGCGCAAAACGCATGCTCGGAAATTTTCCGCAAGCGCTGACGCACATGGCGCTGGTCAATACGGCGAGATTGCTTTCCATCCCCGAGAAGGTCGCAAAACAGGCCAGCGCGCGCGGCGAGCGGCCCGGCGCCCACGCGTGACTTGTGTCGGATATCACCGTCACGGGGTCTGATTTGCCGCCTACATATATGCCGCGGCGCATCGCGCAGCATTGCGTGGAGAATGAGCAAAGCCGACAGGCTACATAAAACCAGGAGGAACGATGAAGAAGCACGTTATTTTATGCGGCATGATCGCGCTCGGCGTGGCATGTGCGCCATTGGCGATGGCCGACGAGGCGACCGATAACCAATCGCATCATTTCGTCAAGGATTCGGCGATCACCACCAAGGTGAAAGCAAAGTTGGCGGCGAAGCATTTGTCGACGTTGACGCGAATCAAGGTCGATACCGATGCGGACGGCGTGGTGTGGTTGAGCGGCCGGGCGCCCACCCGGGATGCGAGTGACTTGGCGGCGATGATTGCCAAGAACACGGAAGGCGTGAACTCGGTTCACAACGACATTACGATCGAACCGTAAGAGTCTTAAAGCTCAAGATTGATGTATGGAAATTTGCGGGCACTTCGCGATCGAAGTGCCCGCTCCACTATTTATAGGGCCTGACAGCGTGGCTATCCCGTCGGAATTTCCGCAACCAACCGATCCGCCAACAGGGCGATGCAGTCACTGAAAGCGGCGGCGAACTCCGTGTAGCTTTGCGGTTGCTGGTGACTGACGAAGGTATCGCGACCGAGCGTTTCTTTACCGGTGCGGGCGTCGGTAACCCGCCAGTGAGTCTCGATACTCAAATGATCGCCCATGCGCGCGTTCACCTGGTCTATTTCAACGACGATCCTGAAGAGCGGTATCCCCGCTTTGTCCGCGCTTTTAGGCAATACGACTACGTCGCCGCGGCGGCGCTCGATGTCTTGGGCGAGTATGCCGTTGACCATGTCGGCGAGCGGTGCAGCCCAGCGTTCGTGATCCATCACCGACACGCCACTCGGGGTCGCGATCACGATCTCGCCGCGGTCCACCATGGAAGGTATCGTGACTCGCACCGTTACCTGCCGATCAAACTGCGATCGAGGCGCGCTTACGGCGGCGGGCAGGGGATTCAGGACATAGAAGTGATCGTGCTGCCGCGATACGCAACCAGCCAGCAGAAGCATGGAGAGAGCCAAGGCGAGCGATTTCATGGTGAACCTGCTGGTTTGCCGCGAAGCAAGGACTCGGGATGCCGTTCTAGGTAGTCGACCAGGGCGCTGATTGATTTTGCGGCGCGCGATACCTGCAGCAGCGTCGAGCCCAAATCGTTCTCCAGCGGCGCATCCTGGCCCAGCAAGTCCTTGGCATTTTTCATCGCCGCCTGTGCTTCGGCCAACGTGGCCTGGACTTGCGGCGCAAGATTGCTGTCGACGTTGTGCAACAGCTGATCCGCGCTCTTGAGAGTCAGATCGAGCGAGTTCATGGCGCTGATCAAGCGTGCCGATAGTTGATCGAACGGCACTTTGCTGAGTTTTTTCGCAATCACGCCGACCGAGTCTTGAATGTCGTCGAGACCGCCGGAAATGGTCGGAAATATCGCGGGCTGCTCATTCCACACGACTTTTTCCTTCGCAACATCGTGGTGCATGTCCAGGGCGACGAACTTCTGACCGGTCAGCAGATTGCCGGTTTTTAATTCCGCGCGCAGGCCGTGCGCGACCAGGCTGTCGATGAGCGCACGGCTGTCGATACCAGGCGCCGGATTTGCGCGCGCCGCCGCCCGGGGCGCGCTGCGCGCGGCCGCGCAGCCTTTGCGGGTACAGCTCCACCACCACGGGAAACGCCAATTGTTTGGAGCGTTCGTCGTACTCCACATCGAGACTCTTCACTTCGCCCACCGTGATGCCCTGCAAATCCACCGGCGCGCCGGCGGATAAGCCGCGCAGCGTGCCGCCGAAATACATGACGAAGGTACGAATTTCGCTTTCGGACGGACGCATCGCGCGGTCTTCGTCATTGAAGAGCGTGAATGCCGTATCGGCCGGGACCCGCGCAGTCGGCAAACCGGGCAGGGTGCCGAACCCGATGCCGCCTTCAAGAATCGATGCGAGTGATTCGGTGTGCAGTTTCACCCCATCCGCGTTGACGGACATGTCGATGCCGCTCGCCTGCCAAAAGCGAGTCTCGCCGGTGACGTACAGGTGAAAAGGCGCATTGATGAACACTTTGATCGTCACGCCCGTGCCGCCCGGATCCAGGCTGTAGCCCACGACTTGGCCTGCGGTGATGTGGCGATAGAAGACTGAGGAACCGATGTCCAGGGATCCCAGATCCTCTGCGTGCAGAATGAATTCGCGTCCTGGCAGGTCCGCGGTCACGATGGGCGGGATTTCCAGACCGACGAAGTGGTCGCGCTTTGCCGTCGCGTGACCGACATCCACGCTGATATAGGCGCCGGACACCAGCGTCGCCAGTCCGGATACGCCGGCGCCGGATATTCGAGGCCGCACCACCCAGAAGCGCGTATCTTCAACCAGGTAGGACTTGGCATTGCGGTGAATATCCGCCGTTACGATCACTTCCTTGCGATCATCGCCGACACGAATATCTCGAACCTCGCCGATGTCGACATCCTTGTAGCGTACTTTGGTCTTGTTCGCCTCCAATCCCTCGGCATTTTCAAAGCGTATTTCGATCGACGTGCCCTGAGCAATTTTTTCTCGGACCACGACGAAAGCACCGACCAGAACGACCACCGCCGGCAGGATCCATACCAGCGGCAAGCGTCCCCACGCGGATCGTGCCGGCACCGCCGCAGGCAGATCATCAAAATCTGGGTGCGGGCCCTCGCTCACGGCGGCGCCTCCCAAAGCAAGCGTTCATCGAAGGTGCGCGCCGCGAATGTGGTCAGTACCACGACGGCGGCGAAGGCCAACGCACCCCAGCCAACCGAGACGAAGGCAAGAGATCGGATTTGCACCAGCGCGACCAGCATCGAAATGGCGTAGACATCGAGCATCGACCAGCGTCCTATGAATTCGACCATGCGGAATAATTCGCTTCTCTGCGTTCGGTAACGCGTCGAGCGGCGCCACACTGAAAAGACTACCACGCCAAGAGAGAGAATCTTCAGGAGCGGCACGACGATGCTGGCGATAAAGACCAGAACGGCGATGGGCCACGATGAGTGCAGCAACACCAACACGCCGCTCATGATCGTATCCTGCTCGTCGTCAAAAATCGTGCGCGTATACATCACCGGCAGCAGGTTGGCGGGTATGTAAAGAATCGCGGCGCAGATGAGCAGTGCAGCCGTCAACGCCAGACTGTGGGGCTTGCGTTGAAACAGATGCGCGTAGCAGCGAGGAC
Source organism: uncultured Gammaproteobacteria bacterium (assembly GCA_963771615.1). Lineage (GTDB taxonomy): Bacteria > Pseudomonadota > Gammaproteobacteria > Steroidobacterales > Steroidobacteraceae > Bog-1198. The sequence continues at coordinate 70,213 of CAVYUD010000011.1, read as the reverse complement.
AGCGCGGATAGGCCACTTGCAGCGCGCGCACCGTGGCGCGGCATTGCAGGCAGACCAAGAGCCCCAGGCTCCGTCCGGTCGGCGCCATCACGTGCGGCTCCGCTCAACCCAACGCCAGAACTGTCCGGGCGTCGTGCGGCTGGTCAAGGCCGCGAGCGTGAGCATGAGTAATCCACACGACCAGAGCGCGACGCCGGGGATGACGAGTGCGTACGCTGACAGCCTGACCAATGCCACCAATACCCCCAGCATGAATACCTCGACAAAGGTCCACGGGCGCACCTGGGCCAGCAGCCGGAATATCGTGTTCTGGCCCGGCGCCTCGCGTGCACGGCGCAGGGGCAGCAGCAGATACAGGAGGCTGGCAATCTGCAAAAAGGGTCCGAGTACGGTGGTGATGAATACCAGCGCCGCGAGACCGGCGTGGCCTTGGTAGTAGAGTCCGAACGCCGCTCCCATGAGCGTGGTGGCACGTGTGGTCCCGTTTACCTGGATCGTCACCAGGGGATAGGCGTTGCTGAGGAAAAACAATACCAGCGCGCAAAGCCCGAGGGCGATCGCCGTATCGATATTGCCGTTCTCCGGCCGTTGCAACGGTGCGCGGCAACGGGCGCATCGGGTGCCCTCGGATGCCGGTGCCACACCGGCGCGGTGTGCCAAGTCACACGATGAACAAACGATAACCGACGACATTCAATGCTCTCGGATGGACTTCCGAGTATCTTGCCTCACGGCCGCCAAAGCGTCGCGTAATTCGTCGATTCGATACGGTTTAGGGATGATTTTGATCTGGGCTCCTGCCTTGCGTCGTGCCGCCTCTGCGTAGCCGCTCGTCAAGAGTACCGGCAGATTAGGCCGCCGGCGCCGGATCTCCTGCGCCAGTTCAACACCATTCATGCTTCCCGGCATCATGACGTCGGAGAAGACGATGTCAACCGAGCGGCGATCGGCGAGCGCACCGAGCGCGGCCTCGGCGCTCGCGACGCGCGTTGTGTCGTAGCCAAGTTGATTGATCATCTCAACGGTCAATGCCGCCACCTCATCATCGTCCTCCACCACCAACACCTGAGCGGCGTTGCCCGCAGTGTCGTCGGAGGCTTGCCGCATCAACTCAGGGCTGTACGCCGGAGTCTTCAGGGTACGCGGCAGGAACAAGCTCACGAGAGTTCCAAGTCCGGGCGTGCTCTCGATCCGCACCGCCCCGCCGGATGCCTTCGCAAATCCATGAGCTTGAGCGAGCCCCAGTCCGGACCCGCTGCCGACTTCTTTGGTGGTGAAGAAGGGCTCGAAGGCGTGGGCCAGGGTTTCGGGGGACATGCCCACGCCCGAGTCCGCGATGTCGAGGCGCACAAAATCGCCGCCAAGATCTTGATCGGCGAGCGCGGGGCAGTTTCTCGCGCTAATTTCAATCGTCCCGCCGCTCGGCATGGCGTCGCGTGCATTCACAGCCAGATTGAGGATGACCAATTCGAGTTCGCCCGGATCCACTTCCACATTCCATAAGTGCTCGGCAAAGGAGGATTTGATTTGAATGTCGCCCCGCAGGCTGCGAGTCAACAACTCCCGCATGTCGCCGCCCAATCGCTCGAGATTAACCGCCTCCGGCTTCAGCGCCTGACGCCTGGAGAAGGCCAGCAGCTGACGGCACAAGCTGGCGCCGCGATCCACGGCCTGTCTCATCGCCGTGAAAATCTGTTCGCGGCGCGCCGGGTCGCTTTGACGGCCGACTATTTGCAAGCCGCTCGATATCACCTGCAATAGATTATTAAAATCATGCGCGACACCGCCCGTGAGTTGACCCAGCGCTTCGATCTTCTGCGCCTGTCGCAGATGATCTTGCACTGCTCGACGCTGAGTCGCATCGGCAATGACACCGACGATGCGTGTTGGAAGCTCATCGACATAGAACGTTCGCCCGCGCAGGTGCACCCATCGAGTGTCGCTGCCCGGCCCTGAGCGCGTGCGCGCTTCCACGTCGATTTCTCCGCTGAGTTCTGCTTGCGAAAACGCCTGTCGAACGGCGGCGCGATCTTGGTCCACAATGTGGGCCAAGGTTGTCTCGAGATCCCAGAACGGTTGAATGTCCGAGTATCCGAAAATCTGGTCATGCCTGGCGGTGCGATGTACCGCACCGGTCGAGAGGTAAAGCTCCCAACTGCCCATGCCGGCCGACTCCAAAGCGACCTGGAGGAGCTCAGCGGTGTTGATCGCCTCGGATTGCATACAGCACTGTAGCCGACTGTCGCTTGCGCTGATGTCGCCTGCCGGCTACGCCTCCTGTCAGAATCCGCCGATGCCATTTATCAAATTTGCGCCCTGGACTATTCCCCCGCTGTGTCTTAGCCCGCCAAAGCGCCGTTTACATGGCGTAGATTTTCGATCAGGGCGGTGAGGATTTCTGCGTGTTCTTCCTCGACCGCGAGCGCCACCTTGACCAGCCGCAGGGTCGCTTGGTCATAGTTCTGTCCGCTTTCGGCGATCTTTCGATACGCATCAATGGCGAATCTTTCGGCGAGGAGATTTCGTGACAGTGCCCGGCCGAAAACAGACTGCTCTGGCGGCATGGGTGTTGCGTCACTTGCTTCCGATCGATCGAGGTCGAATCCCATGACGAAGTCCTCCTGAAGTAGCCTATCGACCCGAAGTAGCCTGTCGATTGATTGGGCCGCATGCCGACTCAGTATTGCAGCGGTTTCGGGCGCATCCGCATGTAGGCATTTGCCGGACAGGATCACTGCTTCGGAAGAGCTTGAGTTTGCTCAGCCTGCCCGATCAGTGCCGCGCAATTTGCGTCTTTCGCGAGCCCGCCGTCGACGAAGGCGAGAACGGCTGCCAGCGGGGTTAGCAGCGTGCCCAAAGCCACGGCGCCGCCCGTCTGCGCCGCCAGCTTTCCTGGATCCACGCCTATCTTCGGCTGCAACAGCGTGCCGCGCACCAGGATGGGCGTCCGCAGACGCAAAATGCGTACCTTCTTCGGCTGGCCGCGCAGCGACAGATCGAGTGTTTCGTTGTGCAGATCGATGTGGCCTTGGCCCGTAACCAACACATTCGTAGTATCGATGACCAGCGTAGTTGCTTTTAAATCGCCGTCATTCGCCGCGAAGTTCGCGACGCCACAGCGCACTTCAGCCTTTTGTTCGTTTTTTGTCAGGATGAGTCCCAGTCCGCGCGAGACGTCGATGCCGGTCAGCTCGGCGAAGGCTTCGCGCATCTCACCCTTGGGAATGACCAAGGTGATGTCACCATTCGCATCTGCCGCTGTTTTGTGCACCGAAGTGCCTGATCCATGCATTTTAATGCGGCCCAGCAGCTGGCCTTCGAGCGGCGAATCCTTGGAGGTCTTTGGTTTGAACTGTGCCAGGTCCACGTTGCTGAGCTTCATATCGATGCTGGTTTGCGGTATCGCGCCTTGTGCATCGATCGTAACCGTGCCTGAGAACTCGCCTTGCGGCAGGGCAAAGGCGAGCGGATCGAGTGCGATTTTGCCGTTGTCCAGACTCAAGTGAAAGCGCACTTTATTCATGGGCATTTTCGAGGTGGTTACCGATGCTGCGTCAAAGCGCACGTCGGCGTCCATTCCACGGACGCGTTGCACTTGCAGGTCTGCATCCGGCAGCAGTAGCGCGGGCGGCGGCGGGGCAGCGGCCGGCGGCGTCGCCAGCGTGTTCGATTTTCGGACCGGCGTGGCTTCGGTTCCCAGCGGCGCCGCCAAATCAGCGAGGTTGAGTTGTTTCGAGACGAGCGTCGCCGTCAGTTTGGGCCGCTCTCGGCCGGTATCAATGGACAGATTTCCGGATACATCGCTGCTGCCCAATTTGCCGCGAAAATCATCCACTGTGAAGCGCAGTTTGTCGCGCACCAGCGTGCCGGAAACATCGTAGGCCGGTGTATTGGGCAAGGCCAATCCCGTCAAATAATACACATCGGCCAAATCGCTTCCCGACAGATGAAACTTCGCCTGCAGCGCGGCCAAGTCGAAAGGGTGCGGGATGTTGGTATGAGCGCTGAGCTTGATATCCGCGGCGGTGACACTCAGGTCAAAACCATAGGGCTTGGAAGGCTGCACGCCGATGAGCGGCTCGCCATCGAGATTCAGCTGAAACGGCTTGCCGTTGAGCGTTCCGGAGCCGCGCAACTTCAGCGCATGATTGTCAGCCGAGTTCTGTGTTTCAGCCACGGAGACTTGTCCATTGAAGGTCAGCTTGCGGACGCGATCGACCGCAGTGAGCGTACCGTTGGTGAGATTCAATTGCTGTATGACGGGCAGGTGCAGCGGTTCTGCGGCCGAGCGGCTCGCCTTATGATTGCCGGAGCCGGGAAAAATCCCAATTTGCATGTTCGGATGAGTCCCGTTGCACATCGATCGCAGGCGTATCGATTGTGACCTGCGGAAATATAAGATGGAATCGCAATAGCGATTTGAGGCTCAAGGTGGCGTCGAACTTCTTTACGCTGAGCATGTCGCGCGGACCTGCCCACTCCGGATTGGCGATGCTGAGGCCCTCGACGGTCAGTTCTGGATTAAAGGTGAACAGGTGAACCGTGACGTTGCCGGCAATTTGCGTGGGGCGCCCGGTTGCGCTCGAAACTTCATGCACAATCAACCAACGCCAAAATCCCGCGGGCAAGAGCGCCACGGCCACGATCAACAAGACCAAGAGAATACCTAAGGCCAGCGCCAGCCGCCGAATCCACCGGCGCGGACTTGTGGGTGGTGCTCTGCCCACGCGCGGCGGCCTGGTTTCAATCCGCTCTACAGCCTCAGTTGTCTCAGTTGTCACGCATACGCTCATTCAGCCGGGGATATCCCGGTGTGATGCGCACACTAGCTGTCTTTTGCCGTCGCGACAGTCTCCCGTGAGCCGGCTTTAGGCGTAAGACAAGGCTGAACGCAAGTTCAGTGCGGCTTGGCGCCGGTCTCCATGAGGAGCCGGGTGAAAAGATACAACCTCGGGGTGACGCTGTTGAGATCGATCCATTCATGGTCGGTATGGAAATCTCCGCCCACGAAACCCAGACCGTCGAGCGCCGGCGTGCCCTCCGACATGGCGAGGGCAGATTCCGAAGCACCACCGTTGCCGGACAATTCAACTGTTTTGCCGATTTCGGCATAAATGGCGCGCGCGCGGGCCGCCAGGGCATCGATCTGCGCATTCTCGGTCAAGGGCGGGAAGGCAGGGTCGTGAGCAATGGTTACGGTCGTGTCCGGAACCTGCGTGTTGTGCGTTCCAGCCTCAACCTTCGCAAGGATCGTGTCGAACTCCTCTGCCTTGCGGTAGCGAACATTGAGCGTTGCTTCAGCCTGATCCGGAATAATATTGGTGCGTTCGCCGGCGCGCAAAACCGTGAGGTTGACTGTGATACCGCTGCCGGAGGTCGGGAAGGCCCCTTGCAAAGCGGCGAGCTGATGCAGGAGTTCAACCGCGGCATTGCGGCCGTTCTGAGGCGCCATGCCCGCATGCGCGGCGCGGCCCGTGACTTGAATGCGAATGCCGGCGGCGCCCTTGCGCCAGACTGTCAAGCGCATCCGGCGGGTCACCCGGCTCCATATTGAATTCCACATCGTGTTCGCGCGCCAGCCGCCTGATCAATTTAGTCGAACCGGGCGAGCCGCGCTCTTCGCTGTCATCCAATAGGAAAGTAATCGTTGCGAAATTCTTGAATCCCAAGTCGTGCAGAATCTTCAGCGCTGTAAAGGCAGTTCACCACGCCCGCCTTTTCATCGCCAACGCCGGGGCCGTGCGCACGTTCCTGATCCATACTAAAGGGCCGTGCAGCCGCCGTACCCGGGCCGAACACCGTGTCGATATGAGCGATGATGAGGATCTTGCCTTTGCCCGTGCCGTGAAAGACGGCAATCAAATTCTCAGGCAGGCCCGGTGCCTCAGCCGGTTCGGTTCGCACCGCGGCGCCCAACTGGGTCAACCGCGTTCGCAGCACGGCCTCGACTCGGGTGCCGCCTTCCACATCGCCGGTGCCGGAATCGATGTTGACGATTTCCTGTAGCAGTTCCAGCGCGCCGGCGCGGTTGGCTTCCACAGCCTGATAAACCTTGTCGTTGCGCGGCGAGGCCGCATCGGCCCGGCCCAACAGCATCGCAATCAGCACAGTCGGTAGCACGCGCGCTATGATTCTCATCGGTATAAATTAGCATGCGGCGAGGCTGCCGCCTACAATCCGCAGCAATCGAATTTTTTCGGAGTAGAGGATGCAAGGATCGATCGGACGCCGCCAGTTGTTGACCGGCACTGGCGCAGCGCTTTTGCTCGGCGGGCTCGAAGGCTGCGCGACGCTTCGGCGGTAAAGCGACCGCTAAAGCGCCTGCGCTGCAGCTTGTGCCACTGCGCGCGGGCACCGATCGAATAACGCGCATCACCGTGTGCACCCGGCCGTTTCGGGCCCAAGGGCCGCGGCTGGATGCGGAGCAGGTCGGTGTCGAAGCTCGTGGTTCATAACTATGGCCACGGCGGCAGCGGCTGGTCCTTGTCCTGGGGCTCGAGCGCTGTCGCGGTTCGCAAGGCCATGGCGAGCGGTGAGCGCGACATCGCGGTCATCGGCTGTGGGGCATTGGGACTGACCTCAGCGTTGCTGCTGCAGCGGGCTGGCGCCAGGGTCACCATTTATGCCAAGGACCTGCCGCCGAACGTCAGATCCTCTTTGGCCACCGGACTCTTTGACTCCCGACTCGAGGATTTGTCTCGAGGAAAATGCCACACCGGCTTTCAAGCAGCTTTGGGAGCAGATGGCACGCAGCTCATTCCAGACCTATCAGAATTTTCTTGGCCTGAGCGGTACGCCGGTCGAATTCATCGATAACTACTTTGTCTCCGATGAACCCGCGCGGCGCGCCGCCGCGGCGTCACGGACAGCCGGCCCCGGTTCGCGGATCTGCAACGCGAGCTGATACCGGACTTATTGACGCAAGGCGCGGACTTCTCGCCCGGCAGCCATTCGCTCGGCCCCAAGTATCTGCGGCGCAGCTCACTCATGATGTTCAATTTGACCTCGTACACGCGGCTGCTGCTCGGTGATTTCGGCGCCAATGGCGGCAAAATTGAAATTGCCGAGTTTCACACGCCCGATGATTTCGCCAAATTGCGCGAGAAAACCTTGATCAATGCGACCGGTTATGGCGCGCGTGCCTTGTTTGGCGATCAATCGCTCACGCCGGTGCGCGGACAGTTGGCGCGCGTGATCCCGCAGCCCGAAATCAATTATGGGCTTTTCTACAAGGGTGTCTCGTTTGTGCCGCGGCGTGACGGATTGGTGTTTCAAGTGGTCGGCGAGGATGACTACTATGGTTTCAATGATGACACCGCCGTGCCGGACCGCAGCGAAGCGGAGCGCGCCGTCAATACCATTGCCGGCCTGTTCAATTCACACGCGTGAGGCCTTGCCTTTAAACCTTTGAGGGGGCGGGTTCCTCTAATCCGGCATGATTCAGACGCTGCAGCGAGTTTTTGCCATGGATACAAGCCGCGAGCCGTTGGATACGATTGCGGCGGCCGCAGCCGGTGACATGGCAGCGTTTGAGCGCCTCTATCGGCAATTCTCGCCTCGCGTATACGGTCTATGCTTGCGGCTCACCGGCCAGCGAGAGGCCGCGGAGGATTGTACTCAAGAATCCTTTGTAGCGGCTTGGCGCGCGTTGGGGCGCTTTGAGCGCCGCAGCCGCTTCTCGACCTGGCTGCACAAAATTGCCGTCAATTGCGTGCTGTCGCGGCGCAAGGGCCTGCGGGCCGAGTACGAAGTTGCCGAGCCTGTGGCGGGCCTGCCCGATCGAGCCGATCCAGCCGGCGGCGCGCCGCCGCTCGATATAGAGCGAGCCATCGCCGGGTTACCCGATGGAGCACGGCATGTACTCGTGCTGGTCGGCATTTACGGATTTAGTCATGCGGAAGCGGCGAGCGCTCTGGGCGTCGCGGAAGGAACTTGCAAAGCTCAGCTGCACCGCGCGCGTCAGCTATTGAGTTCAACTCTGGGACTGGAGGAAACATGAACGATCGCCAACAAGAATCCCTTGATCGGGCTGATCGCGAGTTTGCCGAAAGAGGTCGTGCCGCCGGGCAATTTGTGGCCGGGCATCGCCGCGCGGCTGTCGGTGAGAACGCGGCGCGCACCGCCGATGGCAATGGCTGCTGCCATTGCGATGGCCGCGGCAGGTCTCGCCAGCTTCTTTACCTGGGCAGTGCTCGAGAGCCGGTCTGTGCCGCGGGTCATTCAGACCGTGGCCGCGACGAGTTCATTCGAGGAGCCGCGCGATCCGAAATACGTGCTGGCGCGCGATGCGGTGGAAAAGACGTTTCGTGAGCGGCTCGAATTGCTCGAGCCTGCGACTCGCGCAAAAATTGAAGCGAGTTTGGCGGTCATTCAAAAGGCGCACGAGGACATCCGCAAAGCGCTGGCCACCGATCCGCAAAGCCCGGTGCTCGAACAGCTTTGGGAGAGCACCTGGAACGATGAGTTTGACCTCTATGACCGCGTCGTTCAGGCGACGCAACCCACTATGACGAGGACTTGATCATGAACTCGAACTCTATCCGCCTCTGTGCGCTCGCAGTGCTGATGTCCCCGTGGTCGCTGGCTTACGCGGCATCGTCCGTCGATGAGCATCGTGCGGTCAATCCCCAAGGGGCCGTTGAAATCGACAATGTCGCCGGTTCGATCGAGGTGCAAGCATGGGATAAATCCGAGGTCGCTGTGACCGGCACCATCGGCAAGGATGTGGAGCGCGTCGATGTGACAGGCGATGCCAATCGCACCACCATACGCGTGGTGCTGCCGCGAGGCATGCATTCGAGCATGCGAGACGGCGAAGCGCACCTGGTGGTTCACGTGCCTACGAACAGTTCGGTTTCCACCTCACTGGTGAGTTCTGACCTGAAAGTTTCCGGCGTGCATGGCGCACTGGAGCTACGCACGGTGAGCGGCAGTATCAGCGGCGATGGCGGCGGCGACCTGCGCGCCAATGATGTGAGCGGCGATATTCACTTTACGGCCATGGCGGCCAAGCGGATCGAGGTGAAGGCGATCAGCGGCGATATCGTGCTGACCGGCGGAAATACCGATATCGAAGCCAGTTCAGTCAGCGGCGATGCGCACTTGACGCTCGGGACCGTAACTCGCGCCCGCTTCAAGACCGTGTCCGGCAACATTTCCGCATCGCTGGCGGCGGCTGCCGATGCGCAAATTGACGGCGAGTCCGGTGAGCGGCGATATCAAGCTGGAATTTCCCAGCGAGCCCGCGGCGGATTTCGACGTGCAAACCTTAAGCGGCGACATCGACAATTGCTTCGGCCCAAAGCCGGTTGAACCGCGGCACGGCCCCGGCAAGCGGTTGACGTTCAAGACCGGCGATACCTCCGCTCGCATTCATCTGACGAGCAACAGCGGCGAGGTGCGGTTATGCACGAAGAAATAACCGCTGTCGTGCGCAGGTTCGGGCGTTCAAATCTTGCCGCCGCGGGGTCAGTCTAAGCCTACGCAGCCTGCTGGCACCGGCCGGTATCCGGGAAACTGAGTGTTCGATAGTCTGAACGCTAATTTTCCCGGATGCCGGCAATATTGAAGGAGTGCCTATGAATACCGCAGCTGTTGTCTCTCAACCGATTCCTCTCCCGCCGCTTCCTTTCGACTTGGGTGCGCTGGCGCCGATCATCTCGGCCAATACCCTGAACTTTCATTACGGCAAACATCACAAGACCTATGTAGAGACGCTGAACAAATTGATCGTCGGCACGGAATTTGCGGATATGCCGTTGGAAAACATCGTCAGAGCCACTTCGGGCCACGCCGATCAGGCCGCCATCTTCCACAATGCCGCACAGGCGTGGAACCACACCTTTTACTGGAAGAGCCTCAAGCCGAAAGGCGGCGGCGAACCGCCCGCCACGCTCAAGCGCATGATGGAGGCTTCATTCGGCGGAGTGGACCAATGCAAGAAGGAACTATCCAAGGCAGCGGTGGCGCAGTTCGGCAGCGGCTGGGCGTGGCTGGTGCAAGACGGCGAGAAGCTCAAAATACTCAAGACCCCCGACGCGGATACGCCCCTGGCCGAGGGACCCAAGCCGCTGCTGACGATCGATGTCTGGGAGCACGCCTATTACTTGGACTATCAGAACCGGCGGGTCGACTACGTCAACGCCTTGATTGAGAAGCTCGCGAATTGGGGATTCGCCGCCGACAATCTCGGTCGATAGTCGATAGTCGATAGTAGAGCAACCGTGCCGTCACCGCGACGGCTCGGTGCCATCGGCGGATAGCTCACCGCTACGCCAACCACCGCCGAGTGCCTTGACCAGAAGCACACTCGCGCTCAGGCGCCTCAGTTGAATCGATACGTTCGCGAGTTGCGCCTGCAGCGCGGTGTTCTCCGCGGTGGCGACTTCGAGATAAGTCACCAGGCCCGCCTTGTACCGATATTGGGCCTGCTGCGAGCGCCGTCGCGGTGGCGGTGACCGCGGCGGCTTCGCTGACACTTTCCTGCTGCAATTGCCGCAGGGCGGCCAGATTGTCTTCGACCTCTCGATAGGCCGTCAGTACGGTGTTGCGATAGTCCGCCACCTGTTCGTCGTAAACAGCCTTCGCCTGAGCGGATTGCGCGCGGTGCCGTCCCGCGTCGAACACCGTCAATATGCCGGCTGCGGGTCCCACCGACCACAAGCGGCTCGGCGCCGCTGAGCCAATTCGAGGCGCTGGTGCTGTCGAAGCCGGCGGCCGCCGCCAAACTGAAAACCGGAAAATACGCGGCGCGCGCAACGCCGATTTGCGCATTGGCGGACGCCGTGCGGCGCTCCGCGGCCGCGACATCGGGGCGGCGCTCGAGCAGCGTAGAGGGCAGTCCCGGGTCGATGGGTGGCGGGACGGCCGAGATCAGCATCGGGCTCGCGATCCAGTTGAAACGCCGTCGGATTTCTCCCCAGCAGCACCGCAATGGCATGCTCGGTCTGGGCACGTTGTAAGCGAATATCGGCAGCCTGGGTGCGCGCCGTTTCCAGCTGTGCTTGCGCCTGCGCGACATCCGTGAGCGCGGCAGCGCCTCCGTTGTATAAATTCTGCGTGAGCTCGCAGTGCCTTGGTGTAGTCCTCGACCGTCTTGTCGAGCAGCTGTTGCTGAGTGTCTTGCGAGCGCAGCGAGAAATAATCGCCCGCCAATTCGGCGTGAATGCTCAAGTTGAGCGTCGCGAGATCCGCCGCGCTCGCCTGCTGGTTTGCGCGCGCCGAGGCGACGGCGTTGCGCACGCGGCCCCAGACGTCGATCTCATAGGACAGGTCAGCCTCGAGATCAAAATTATTTCCGACCGGTTCCGCGCCTTTTGGGAATGTCGGTGAATTGACCGAACTGCGCGATCTGGTCGCCGACGATCCAATCGTCAGCGTTGGGAACAGATCCGCCCGCGCGATTCGCGTGGCGGCACGCGCCTGCTGCAGTCTCGCATAGGCGGCCTTCAAATCCTGGTTGGCATCAGCGACCTGCGCCTCCAACGCATCGAGGGCGGGATCTTGGTAAATCAGCCCACCATGCGCCGCGAGCTTGCGAATCCGCAGGTTCCGCAGACTTCCAGTCGCCCGCTTCCTGGTAGACGGCTGCGGGCGGTGCACTGTCCGGCGTCTTATACGCGGGCGCGAATGAGCAGGCGCTTAAGCCCAGTATCGTGCCGATTGCAGCGAGACGGGCCGTCATCAGGTTTTGCCATTGGCCTTCGGGTTGGCCGCGTCGGGTGCGGCAATTCGCACCTGCACGCCATCGGCAATGGAATCCGGGGGATTGACCACGACCGTCTCGTGCGGTGCGAGGCCTGACAGCACCTCGATTGAATTGCCGAAGTCGCGGCCCTGAACAATGCTCTTGAGCTTGACGCGCTGTTGCGCGTCGAGAGTGGCGACCTGCAGGCCCGCCGCACGGAACAACACCGTATTGGCCGGAAGGCGCATGGTTTCGGCGCTGGCGAGGCAGCTTGAAATGCACTTCTGCGTAGGCGCCGGGGAAGATCTCACCCTTGGCATTATCCAATTCGAGTTCGACCTGCAAGGTGCGCAGCGTCGGGTCCAGGGCATTCGATGTTCGCACGACTGTGGCCGGGAAGGTGCCGTTCGGGTGCTCCGCAAATCGCAGCGCGGCTTCGAGTCCTGGCTGGGTCGCCGCGGCGAAAGGTTCCGGTACCCGCACAAAAATGCGCAGTTTGTGCGTATCGGCAATGCGGAACAGTTCCGTTGCCGGCTGCTTTGCCCTGCGTTGATCAGCGCGCCGACGTCGGTATTGCGGGCGGTGATGACGCCCGTGAAGGGCGCGACCACTCGTTTGAACGACTCCAAATCGCGCAGCCGCGCCACATTGGCCGCGGCTGAATCGGCGGCGGCCTTTTTGGCAGCCGCATCGCCGGCCTTCTCATCCGCGTCCTGCTTGGATACCGACTCGGTGGCAAGCAGTCCTTGCCATCGCGCGTTGGTGCTGTTGGATAGATTCTCGTTCGCGCGCGCCGTCGCCAGATCGGCTAGCGCCTGCATCAATTGCTGGTCGACTTCCGGGGTTTCAATTTCAGCGCGAGCAATTGGCCCTTGGTGACTTGCGTGCCGATGTCGGTATTCCAAGATTTAAGGTAACCGCTCGTGCGCGCGTAGATCGGCGCTTCGATAAAAGCCTGCACGGCGCCGGGCAGCACCAATTCCTCGCCGGCCGCGCTGGGCTCTGCGGTCGTGGTCGTCACCGTCGGGATGGCCGCATCCGCAGTTTTGCTTCACGAGCTCGGAGCGAGCGAGCACCCGGCTGACCTCGCCCCAAATGCCGAGCGCAATGGCGACAATCAGGGCAATCCACGCGTAGCGGCGGATTTTTTTATCAGACATGGGCAGTCTCCGCGGGCTCGAGCGGCTGCAGCGAGCTGCGCCCGTGAATAATCGAAAATACGGTCGGCACGAAAAACAGTGTGGCAACGGTCGCGAAAATCAGGCCGCCGATGACCGCGCGTCCCAAGGGAGCATTCTGCTCCCCGCCATCTCCCAGTCCCAACGCCATCGGGATCATGCCGATGATCATGGCCAACGCCGTCATCAGCACCGGGCGCAGACGCGTGAAACCAGCCTGCAGAGCGGCCTGCATGGCGGTGTCGCCGGCGTTCATGCGCTCGCGCGCAAAGCTGATCACCAGCACGCTGTTGGCGGTCGCCACACCCATGCACATGATCGCGCCGGTGAGGGCCGGCACGCTCACGGTCGTGTGCGTGAGGAACAGCATCCAGACGATGCCCGCGAGCGCGGCAGGCAGGGCCGTGATGATGATGAAGGGGTCGAGCAAGGACTGGAAATTGACGACGATCAACATATAGACCAGAACGATGGCGCCGATCAGGCCGATCAGCAATCCGTTGAACGATGCCTTCATGGTTTGAACTTGGCCGCGCACGACAATCGTCGAGCCCTTCGGCAGGTTTTGCTTCTCGCCGGCGATGACTTTATTGATTTGCGCGGACACATAGCCCAAATCGGTGCCGTCCACCGAGCCGAAAATGTCGAGGACTGTGATCGCATTGTAGTGGCTTACGACGGCCGGCGCGACGCTGCGATGGATGTTGGAGACATTCGACAGCAGCTGCGATGCGCCGCCCCCCGTGCTGCTCAACGGTGTGTTGCCCAGATCGTTGAGCGTCTCGAGGCGGTATTGCGGAGTTTGGGTGGCGACCTGGTATTGAGTTCCGGATTGCGGATCGACCCAAAAGCTGGGCGATGTCTGAAAGCTGCCCGACAGCGATACCAGCATGTTGCCTGCCACGCTCTGCTCGGTCAGGCCGACCAACTGCGCCTTGGTTCGGTCGACATCCACATTGAATTGCGGATAGTCGCTTGATTGGTGAACGTGCAGGTCTACCAAACCCGCGACGCCGCGCAGTTTCTGCAGCAGCACATTGGCAAATTCATGGTTGGCTTGAACATTGTCGCCGATGATCTGGATATCGATCGGGGCGGGAAGTCCGAAATTCAAAATTTGCCCGATCATGTCGGCCGGCAAAAAAGCAAACTGCGTGGACGGGTAGCTGGCGGTCAGTTTCTTGCGCAACAAGCGCACGAATTGCACGGTGGGCTTGTGATCTTCAGTGAGGTTGACATAGACATCCCCATCCCCCGGGCCCACCGGCGCCGAAGTGCTATACGACAGATTGATGCCGCTATAGGGCAGACCCAGGTTATCGACGATGCTGCTGATCTGCTTGGCGGGAATAATTTCCCGGATCGTCGCCTCGATGTGGTCGCAGAGCGCAGCGGTCTCTTCAATGCGTGTGCCGGTGCGCGCGCGAAAGTGCAGCTTGATTTGGCCGCCGTCCACCGACGGAAAGAAGTCCTGCCCCAATCCCGGCAGCGGTCCCAGAGGGAACGCTAGGATCGCCGTGGCAATCATGGCGCCGAGAAAAATGGCGGCAAAGCGCGGACCGCTGTTGAGTGCCGAGCCGAGCAGCGTGTGGTAGTTCTCGCGGAAGCGCTCGAAGCCGCGCTCGAATCGCAATTGCTGGCGGCTCAAAAATCCCGGCTTTTTACGCTTGGCATCGTGTTTCTTGAGCCAAAATTTTGCAAGTGTCGGCACCAGGGTGCGCGACAGCAGGTAAGAGGCCAGCATCGCGAACACCACGGCTTCGGCCAACGGAATGAATAGAAACTTGGCGATCCCGGCCAACAAAAACATCGGCACGAACACAATACATATCGACAAGGTCGAAACGAGAGCCGGCAAGGCGATCTGATGCGCGCCGTCGAGAATCGCGGCTTCGACATCCTTGCCTTGCTCGAGGTGATAGTTGATGTTCTCGATGGTCACGGTTGCATCGTCGACCAGAATGCCCACCGCGAGCGCCAAGCCGCCCAAGGTCATGATGTTGATGGTTTCGCCCAATGCCGACAGACAGACAGATCGAGGCAAGAATCGACAGAGGAATCGAAATCGTAATGATCAGGGTGCTGCGCCAGCTGCCCAGAAACAGCAGGATCAACAATCCGGTCAGCGCGCCCGCGATCACGGCCTCGCGGATGACGCCGGAAATGGCGGCGCGCACGAACACCGATTGATCGCTGAGCGCCTCGATTCGCAGGTCCGGCGGCATGGCCGCGCGGATCTGCGGCAGCTTCTCGTTGATGCTCTTGATGATGTCGATGGTGGAGGCCTTGCCGGTCTTCAATACACTCATCAAGAGCGCGCGCCGGCCGCCTAAGCGAACCATGTTGGTCTGCGGCGCGTAGCCGTCGCGCACATGGGCCACGTCCCGCACATAGGTCACCGTGCCGTTGCGCGCGCGAATCGGCAGGTTATTCATTTCATCGATCGCCAGCGGACTGGCATTGACCTTGATGAAATATTCCAGAGCGCCGATTTTTTGGGTGCCGGCCGGCAGAATCAAATTTTGTGCGCCGATCGCCGCCACCACATCATTGCCTGACAAGCCGTTCGCGTTCAAGGCTTGCGGGTCGAGATCGACCTGCACCTGGCGCTGCTTGCCGCCGTAGGGGTAGGGGATCGAGGCGCCCTGTACCGTCGCCAGCTGGGTGCGCAGGATGGTATTGGCCAGGTCGTAATATGCGCGCTTCGGTCAAGGTCGGACTGCTGAGCGCGAGCTGCAGGATCGGCACCGTGGAAGCGTTGTACGACAAGATGAACGGCGGCGTGGTGCCGGGCGGCGAGAAGGCGATTTGTCGACTGCGAGACCGCCATAATCTGCGCGACCGACAAATCCATGATCGACGCCCGGCTGAAAGAAGTACTTTACGATCGAGGTGCCGACCACCGATTGCGACTCAGTGTGCTCGACGTCGTTCACCACCGTCTGCGCGGTGCGTTCGGAAAACAAAACGATGCGGTTTGCGATTTCCTCCGGCAGGATGCCGTTGTAGCGCCAAATGACCGCGGCAATCGGAATCTTGATGTTCGGGAAGATATCGGTCGCGGTATTCAAGATCGCGTAGCCGCCGAGCAGCACGATCAACACCGCCAGCATGATGAAGGTGTAGGGGCGCTGTAACGCTACTCTAACGATCCACACGGTGCACTCCGATGCGAACCAGACCGTTAACCGCTGCACGGGATGGCGCGGATTAGCACAGCAACAGAAGTTGAGCGCCAAGAAACCAAGCGCGAGCAAACGATGTGCTACCTGTGATTGGATAGGGGCATATGCCCGTAAGGGTCCGTGAATGTAAGTGATATATCTGGACAAGTCAATTGACAAGCAGACGCCAAAGTCAGCGCAGCGGCAGGGAATTTAATTCATCGTTTCCCGCAATATTCAGGAGCACGGCGCGCAGATCCGCAGCGTGCCGCTTACCGAAAGATTTTCTCGAACCGCCCTTCGGCCGTGCTCCAAAGCAGGCGCGCCCGCTGCAAAGTTGTCCTGCCTTTCTTGGTCAATGCCACGTGACGTTTGCGCCGATCTGTCACAGCAAGCTTGCAGGCTGAGCAAATCATCGCGCTGCAAAGGCCGCAAGTTATGACCCAGCGTCGAGCGGTCCATGACCATGGCGGTCGCCAGCTCGCACATGCTGAGGGGCCCCGGCAGCGCTGCCGCGCTCGACTTCCGCAAGGATGGAGAATTGCGTGGATTTGATGCCCATGGGCGCCAACGCCGCATCGTAGAACTGCGAGATGCGCCGCGACGCCTTGCGAAGGCTGCCGCAGGTGCAGGCAGCGTGGGGGGAAGGCAATGCTTCACGTCGGGGCATACGGCCGGATGATAAACCCTTTGGCGTATCCGCGGAATGCGCCGCTGGCGCGCGCGACGCCGTGAAGCATTGCTCCTTTGGATTAAGCGGCGCGCTGCAGAGCCGCGCTCGCGACGCGCCGCTGACGATCAAGAATATCCTGCGAAACATCCCAAAGGCGTTCCGCGAGTACGGTGTCCTGCAGCAGGGCATTGCCTTTGGAAATTTTGCAATTCGACCAGTACTCGCCGCTGATACCCGAAGCTTCCGGGCTGGCAGCCAGCAGCGCCTGGGTCGCGGCCGCCTGTGCCGCTGTCTTCGAGAACAGCCGTGCGAAAAATCCTTTGCGAATGGCGGTGCGCGCGCTGCCGGGATCGGCCGAGTTCGCGGCGATGCCGCGAGCCGCCAAGCGGCGCGACAGCTCCTTGGCGTACAGCGCGTTTGCCAATTTTGACTGCGCATAAAATACCGACGGGTCGTAAAATTGATGACCATCCAGATTGCCGAACATGATGCCTTCGTCGGGCGCTTGACCGATGCTTGCGCCGTCGCTGACCATCACAATACGCGCACTGCCGTCGCGCAATAAATCCGCAATGCCGTTCACCAGCATGAAGTGGCCGATGTGATTGGTGAGAAACTGCCTTTCAACACCATAGCGAGTCTCCAAGGACGGCAGATTCGCGGCAGCGGCGTTCGCAACGATGGCATCGAGCGGGATGGAGAGTCCGCGGATTGTCTCGATCGCAGCAGCAATCGAGTCGAAATCCGACAGATCGCACGCCACCGGAATGCAGCCTGGACTTGCCAGGGCGCATGCCCGCGACGCCGCTTCATGGGTTCGCGCCAATCCAATCACGGCTGCGCCGTTCGCGGCAAACGCATCCATCGTTGCAAATCCCAGTCCGGAATTGCATCCCGTGACCATGATGTATTTACCCGTCAGGTCTATTCCCGCCAGCACCTGATCCGCGGTGGCGCGTCGAGGAAATTTTATCGATGTCGTCATGGAGCAAACCCCTTATGCTGGCGCTGCTGATTGGACGGCATGCATGCCATTCGAACCGCAGCCGTCATACCCTTCACAAATTCTTCTCGAGTCTTGCAGGCCTGTTTGAGACCGCGCGCCGTTGCGTGCAACGCACGCGCGAAGTCGGCAACGTTCAAGCCGGCGGTAGCGCAACGCTCGGCCAGGGCCGTTCCGCCCATGGCATTCGCGAGGGCATCCTCAAATTGCCATTCGTATTCCGTCAGCGTCGCGCCTGCCAATGAGGTGCTCGCGCACATGAGATCGGCGGCATCCGCGCCGAGGGAGCCGACGAAACGCCCAGACCACTCGGTGCAGGCGGCGATAATGCGGGTCTCCAAGCTATCTTCCGCACGTGACAACGCAGTGATGGCGCAGGCCAATTGATCGCTCAATGAGTGTTCCAGAGCGCGTCGAAACAACTCTTCTTTATTGGCGAACGATAGGTAGAGCCCTTGTCGGGACACGCCGGCCGCACGGGCGACATCATCCATCGAGGTTTTGCGGTAGCCAAATCGCGCGAACACGCTGATGGCGGCGTCGAGCACCGCGGAGAGTCGCGATTCTGGGTCGGCAGGGCGGGGCGACGTTATGTTCACTCGTGCAGTATAGACAGATTGTGTCAACCTTGTCTATGTTGTCAACCGCGCCTGCATTTGCGAAAAACTTATAACTCAATGGGATACAGGATATTACTCGGGAGACTCCTCACATGCAATCCACCGAACAACCGATACACCACCAATTGCGGGCGGCGTTGGCATAATGCGCAGCGATGCTCAAGGTTCCTCAGCTTTCCGTACCCACCATCGCAATCACCGGGTCGGAACAGCGCTTCCCGGTGCACCGGATCTACTGCGTCGGTCGAAACTACGCCGACCACGTGCGCGAAATGGGCAAGGATCCGCGCCAAGATTTGCCATTTTTTTTCAGCAAGCCGCCTGATGCGGTGGTCGGCAATGCGCGCGAGCTGCCGTTTCCGCCGCGCACGGCTGAACTGCATCACGAAGTTGAATTGGTGGTGGCGCTGCATCAGCACGGCATCGATGTCGGCGTCGAAGATGCCGCGGCGATGATTTTTGGCTACGCGGTGGGAATTGACCTCACGCGCCGCGATCTGCAAGCGGAGGCGAAGAAGAGCGGACGCCCCTGGGATATGGCCAAGGGATTTGATCATTCGGCGCCGATCGGGCCGCTTGACGCTGGGCATTCCCCCCGCATCGGCCGCGATCTCTTTGAGCATCGACGGACGGGTGCGCCAGAGCGGCGATCTGAAGGACATGATCTGGAGCGTCGCGGAAATAATCGCGGCGCTTTCCACCTATGTCGAAATCGCGCCCGGCGATCTGATCTTCACCGGCACTCCCGCAGGTGTCGGTGCCGATCAAGCGCGGCGAATCGCTGCGCGGGATGATTGCGGGAGTCGAGCCCGATTGAAATAACCTTTAAAGAGTGAACCTGCATGCCCATGCTTCGCCTTCTCTGTCTCTTATTGTGCCTGCCGCTCGCCGCCTGGGCGGCTGAGGACTATCAACATCGCGTCGATCGGGTGTTGTTGCAAACGCCGCTCATCGACGGGCATAACGATTTGCCGTGGGAGATCCGCGAGCGCTTCAAGAGCGATGTCGCCGCGGTAGACCTGTCATCCGACACCCGGCATCTGCCGTTGGAAGCGGGACAGGCAGCCCTGATGACGGATATCCCGCGATTGCGGGCCGGACATGTCGGCGCGCAGTTCTGGTCGGTGTGGATACCGGTGGAGACCCAGGGCTTCGAAGCCGTGCAAATGACCTTGGAGCAGATCGATCTGGTCAAACGTATGTCGGCGCAATATCCGGCGGACTTTGCGATGGCCTACAGCGCTGCGGATATTCGACGCATCCACAAAAGCCATAAAATCGCTTCGCTGATCGGCATCGAAGGCGGCCACCAGATCAATAATTCCTTGGCGGTGCTGCGCCAGATGTATGACGCCGGCGCGCGCTACATGACGCTGACGCACACAACCAATACGCCGTGGGCCGACTCAGCGACCGATACGCCGGCGCACCACGGTCTCACGCCGTTTGGCGTCGAGGTGGTGAAAGAAATGAACCGCTTGGGAATGCTGGTGGACTTGAGCCACGTGTCGCCCGACACCATGAAAGCCGCGCTCGCTGCGAGTCAAGCCCCGGTTATTTTTTCCCACTCCTCTGCCCGCGCGCTGGACGATCATCCGCGCAATGTGCCCGATGATGTACTGCGGGCGGTCGCGGCCAATGGCGGAATTGTGATGGTGAATTTCGCTCCGGCTTATGTCTCAGCGGCGCGCAATCGCTGGGAGGCAGACCATGCTGCGGAGCGAACCCGCTTCAACAGCCCGCCCTTTGCAGGCCTGTATATCGGTCAGCCGGAGCGCGCCAAGGCGGCGCTCGCGGAGTGGGAGGCGCAGCATCCCATGCCTGTCACGACGCTCGCGCAAGTCGCCGATCACATCGAACACATCCGCCAAGTGGCCGGTATCGATCACGTCGGCATCGGCTCGGACTTCGATGGCATTCCTGACGCTCCAGTCGGGCTCGAGGGCGTGGATCGCTATCCCGCGCTGCTCGCGGAGTTGATGCGCAGGGGCTGGAGCGATGCGGACATCGCCAAGCTGGCGGGGGAGAATCTGTTGCGAGCTTTCGGCAGGCCGAGCAGGTGAGTCTTCGATTGCAAGGCGCCTCGAAGCCGCACTGATTTCGCCAGCGGACGTGCTTCGCCATCGTCCATCAGTTGGTGTGGCGCTGATATATCAATAGTGCAGGGTGCGTCAAGCGCTGATCCTTGCGTGCATATTCGCTGGCTCTCGCGAGCGCCAAATGCGATATGGAAAACGCGAGCGAACATTCACGTGGTATTTCCGCTACGCACCGAAAGCATTTGTTCGCGCGCTATTGACATTACGATATCAACTAGTCGAATAATGCGTGCGTCGATGCGACTTCGAAAATACTAAGCGCACCGAAATGAGGCGGGGACTGGCATCTGAAAAGGCTGTAGCGATAGGGTTATACGCTTAGGCTGCGTGACGGCGGTAGCGCCGCAATCACGCCCGGATGGGGTGGTTTCTAATGGACAAACGGTCTACTAACCGTTTCTGGGGGATCAAAAAATGACGACAAGAACAGTGGCACTGTTGCTTTCAGGCGCAGTGTCGGTGGCATTTTCACTTGCAGCTTTCGCCGAACCCGCCCCGGCCCCAGCGCCGGCCGCAGCGGCACCGCCCAGCGACGACAACGGAATCGCCGAAATCGTCGTCACGGCCGAGAAGCGCAATGAAAGCCTCGAGACGGTACCGGTCGCCATTTCCGCCTACACCTCTAAAACGCGCGACCTGATCGGTATCGACACGATTCAGGACATGACCAATTTCACCCCGGGCTTGGCGTACTCGACTTCGCTGGACCGCGCCTTCATCCGCGGCGTCGGACGCGAAACCAATAACCTCTCCACCAATCCGGGTGTCGCGACCTACTCCGACGGTGTCTATAACTCCAGCGTGGTGGCGGCGTCGGGCGATGACTTGTTCGAAGATCGAATCGAGGTTCTGCGCGGACCGCAGGGCACTTTGTACGGCCGCAACGCCATTGCCGGCACCATCAACTCCATTTCGAAGCGTCCGACCCAGGACTGGACCGCCGAAATTCGGGTGAAAGTCGGCAATTACGGCACTCATGATTTCGAAGGCATGATCTCCGGTCCGATCAGCGACACCATGCGATTTAAATTCGGCGGCTATCGCAATACCCAACAAGACGGCTACTTCCGCAACGTACTCAACGGCAAGATCCGAGGGCAGCAACCTCAGCAACGGAAATTTCTTTTACTGGGAAGGACAGCTCGAGTGGGATATCACGCCAGATGTCCAATTTTGGATGCGATTTGACCAGCTGGGGTACAACGACGCCTATCGCGTGCCCACGAATGCCATCGGCTCCTACGACTACGCAGCTTACCCTGCGTCATTCGCTTTCGCCGGGCGCCGCATTCGGCGCCTCCGGCGTCGTAGGACTGCAGCCAACGACGCCGCTGCCGCTGCCCACCACCTTCTCGCCGTTTGTTCCGGCCTGTGCCACGAATCCTGCCAACAACAATATCTATACGTACTGCAACGACAATGGCAACACCGCCAAGCTGAGCAGGACTTACCAGGTCACGCCGCAACTGACTTGGCATACGCCCTGGGCGGCCGATGTCAAGTATTTGGGTGCGTACACCACGTATTACTACAGCCTGTATAACGACTACGACGCGTCCGACAACAGCACCGGCATCAGCTCTTACGTGTTCCCAGTGATTCCGGGAACCGGCGGCTGCGCGGTGCCCGGCGTGGGAGTATTTGATTGCCCGCCGCTCACCGTATTTCCGCAAACTTATTCCCACTACGTCGAGACCAAGAAATATTTCAGCAACGAAATCAATATCACCTCGCATAGCGACTCGCCGCTGCAGTGGATCTTCGGTCTGTTCCAGTACAACGAACGGAATTATCAAACGCCGGGAAACTTGTACGAGCCCAATCAAACGCAGCTCGCGACGCCACTGAACATCAACTTTACTGCGCCCGGCCGCGCCGAATCCGGGCAACGCGATTTATTTGCAGCAACAGGAGATGCACGACAATTCCTATGCGGCATTTGCGCAGACCGACTGGACCTTTGCGCCAACCTGGAAGCTCACCACGGGGTTGCGCTACACGTACGATATTTTGAAAGGCGGCGAACAATTCCGCGAACTCTGCTTCGGGTTGCCGGCCTGTCTCGGTAATGTTTTTGGGAACATTCCGACTCCCTATATATTGGGCGCATTTACGCCGGTGAATGACATCACCGCCTCCGATCCCGCGATTGCCAATTGCTTCAATGGCATTGGTTGCAAGTATCCGGGCGTCCGCGGTACACCCTACCTGCTGCCGAACGGCAGTTGGGCCCGCGACCTGGGCGCCAATTGGCATGCTCCTACAGGCACTCTCGGACTCGAGTGGACTCCTGACGCCAACACGCTGGCCTATTTGAAGTACAGCCGCGGCTATAAATCGGGTGGCTTCAATGCCAGTACGATCTCGGTCAATCCTGAGTCGCAAGCAGAGCATCTCGATGCCATCGAGTTGGGCGGTAAGGAAGTGTTCAACCGCATTCTGCAAGTCAATGGCGCGCTGTTCTACTACAACTACAAGGACAAGCAGATTCCTTTGACGCTCGAGGGATTCAACGGCGGGCCGAACATCTCCTCGATCGTCAATATACCGAAAGTGCAATCCTACGGCGCTGAGTTCGAGACGATCTGGCAGCCGTGGACGGATATGCAATTCCTGTTCGACTACTCGTACTTGAGTGCGACGATCAAGGGTGAGTCGGGTGCCTGCGGTACCACGACACCGGTGTCTTCGTGCTATCAAAACGTGATCAGCGGCGCATTCGAAAACACCAACGGCAATACCGTGCCGGAATCGCCGCGCAGTAAGATTGCGCTCGAACGGCAACTACACGTGGCGCTTCACGCCGGGTTCGTTGAACTACTCGGTCAGTTATGTCTGGAAGGCCAAGACGCCCGACAGCATTTTCAGCGAAGAGTACTACATTGCGCCTTCCTATTCGCAGGTCGATATGCGCCTGACCTGGAACGATGCCGCCGATCGCTTCACGGTTTTCGGCTACATCAAGAACCTGCAAAACAAGCTGGGCTATGACGGCGTCGGGGCCGATGCGGTGATCACGCCGGCGCCCGGCACGCCGGCCTGCGGCTTCAATGGCAGGCAGCCCTACTATTGCTTCAAACCCTGGGCTTGACGCCACCGCGTACGTACGGCGTGGAAGTACAGTACCGCTTGAAGTAAACCAAAACCCAAGGGACCAGCAAGAATCCCGGATTGTCGATGTTGCAAAGGCCCTCCTTCAAAAAGAGGGCCTTTTTTATGGGTGCACGGCCGCAGTCAGGTTCTAAAGGAGGGATCGAGTCGATCGAGTCGGCGCAGCAGCCCTGGCCATACCAGCATGTGCGGACCCTGATTGTTGGACACCACGCGCGCTTGTTCCATGGCGGAGTCGATGATGCTTTGCTGAATCGGAATGAGTTCGCCGCCGCCGGCCTGCGCCCGAACTTGGATGGCGCAGGTGGCCTCGAAGGTATACATCAGCTGGAAGGCCTCTGCGACGGTTCTGCCGACGGTCAGCAGGCCGTGGTTGCGCAGCATCAGGTAGCTCTTCTTGCCCATATCCGCCACCAAGCGCGGCTTCTCGTCATCGCGCAGCGCGACGCCCTCGTAGTCGTGATAAGCGAGGCTCTGCAGAACGAAGATGGATTGCTGCGACAGCGGCAGCACGCCGGCTTTCTGCGCCGACACCGCGACGCCGTTCAGCGTATGGGTGTGCAGCACGCACTCGATGTCGTGGCGCGCGCCGTGAATGGCGCTGTGAATGACGAAGCCGGCCGGATTGATCGGCCAGGGGCTGTCTCCCACCTTGTTTCCCTGCATGTCGATCTTGACCAGGCTGGACGCGGTGATCTCGTCGAACATCATGCCGTAGGGGTTGATCAGGAAATGATGTTCGGGTCCCGGCACGCGCGCGGTGATGTGGGTGAAGACCAGGTCATCCCAATGGAAGTGCGCGACGAGCCGATAGGCGGCGGCCAAGTCGACGCGTATCGCCCACTCTTCCGGCGAATAACGCGCTGCGGCGTCGCCGCCGGCGGGTACGGATTTCAGCATGGCGTGCTCCGATGAGGATTCGAGCCTGATTCTACCGGAGCTGCACGTAGCTGGCATAATGTTCACAGCACCATCGGCGCTGGAGTATCCCGTTTGAGCTTTGCAAAGACCCAAGCGCCCGTCGCCGACGACTGGGTGCAGCGAATGATTGACACGCCGGGGCGCTCCGGCCACTTGCAGAGCGGCGATCATGTGACGCACTACTTGGAGTGGGGCGACCCGTCGAACCCGCGTGTAATGCTGTTGCTGCATGGCTTTCGCGGCCATGCACATTGGTGGGACTTCGTCGCGCCGTGGTTCGCACCGGAGTATCGCGTCATTGCCATCGACTTCGGCGGCATGGGCGACAGCAGTTCCCGGCCCAAGTACCGCCGCAGCGATTTCGTGGCGGAGGTGCACGCGACGCTCGAGATGATCGGTCCCAAGCGAGGTGACGCTCGTGGGCCACAGTTTCGGCGGCCGCATTGCCGTATTCGTCGCGCATGAATATCCCGCAGCTTCTGAAGCGCGCGCTGATTGTCGACACCAATATCGGATTTGCCGATCAGCCGTTGCGGACACGCTTCGCGCAGCGGCCGAAGAAGGTGTATCCGGATCTGGCGACGGCCTGCGCGCGCTTTCGCTTCGTGCCGGATGAGCCGCCCGTCCTGCCGCGCATCATGCAGCACCTTGCCGTGCACTCGATCAAGCGGCAGGGCGGCGGTTTTGTTTGGAAATTCGACGAGAACCCGGTCGGCAGCGTCGGCTCGGAAGCAAGTTGCGGAGGGCGAATTGCTCAAGGATATCGATCTGCCGATGGATTTCATCGCCGGAGAATTCAGCGAGGTGGTGCCGACCGCGCTCGCGCAACGTATCGGCAAGGCGCTGCGCAATGGGCGCGGCCCCATCATCATTCCCTCCGCTTATCATCATGTGCCGGTGGACCAGCCGCTGGCGTTGGTCGCGGCGATGCGGGCGCTGTTTATGTAGGAACCGCTTACACGGCTCGCAGCGCGGTCGCCACTGGCAGCCGCGCGGCGCGAATCGCGGGGAACAGTCCGCCGACCACGCCGATGGCGCATGCCCAGATAATGCCGAGTGCCACCAGCGTCGGCGTCACCGCCAAGTCGAATATCAATTGTCCGCCAAATCCGCCTCCCAGGGTGTCGACGGAATGCCCGTTGAACAGCAGCCATGCCGTCAGCGCGCCGATCGCGCCGCCAATGAACGCGAGCAGCAATGCTTCGACGAACACCGAGATGACCACCGACACCGGGCCCAAAGCCAATGGCGCGCAGCGTGGCGATCTCGCGCGAGCGCGTGCTCACGGCGGAGTACATGGTGTTGAGCGCGCCGAAGATGGCGCCGACGGCCATGATTCCGCCGACCACGTAGGCGACGATTTTTAAGATGGTGCTGATGGTGGCATGCCTGCTGCGTGCCGTAATCCTTTTCCGTGGACACCTCCACCTGCAGCTGCGGATTGGTCGTCACGGAGTCCTTGAAGGTCTGAAATGCCCTCAGGGCCGTCCAATACCACCCAGATGCTCTGTTCGCCGTTGCCGCGCTGATAGGCGGAGTTCAACGTTTGCTTGTCTGCGATCAGCTCCGACTCTCGCCCCGTGCCGCTGCTTTCGAAAGTGCCCACCACGGTCCAGGTCGCGCCGAACAACTTGATCTGTGAACCCACATCCATTCCCTTGTACAGGCGCTGCGCCGACTTGCCGACGATCATCTCGTTTACCCCGGGTTGAAACATGCGGCCGCCGGTCAGCTTGATTTCAGGGTGAACGGCAAAGCCATTCTGCGTGAGGCCGCGAAACGGCGCACTGGCGTCCTCGCCGTCCTTTTTGGACAGATTCACGAGCAGCAGCGTCTCGGGCGAGGCCAGCGGATGGCCGTCGCTGCCTTTCTTCATGCCCGCGGAGTCTGCGATGGTCAGCGCGGCCTCGTTCGTCAAGACGCTGACCAGCTCGGTGCTCGACCCGGTGCGCACCACAATGGCGCGATTCTCGGGGCCCGTCTTCTCCAATGTCCGGATGAAGCCGGTGGACATGGCGAGGACCGAAATCAATACAGCGACGACGCCTGCGATTCCGATGACGACCACCGAGGAAGTTCCGATCCTCTGCGGCAGGCTGCGCAGGTTCATCGCGGAGACGGCGGCAATTTGATTGAGCGCGCTCATGATCCTTTAGCGGCCCGCGAGCGCATCGACGATGTTCAACCTCTGCGCACGCAGCGCCGGCGGCAGGCCGCTGACGATGGCCAGTGCCACCGCCATGCCAAGCCCGGAGATCACGACGATCGGCAGCAGCCTGCTGGGCCCGAGTATGGGGATCATTTTTACCCCGACGGAAGACAGCGCCAAGCCGACCACGGCTGCGAAAATGCACAACAGCAGCGACTCGATCAGTATCAGTATCGATACCTTTTCGCCGGTAAAGCCCAGCGTCTTCAAAACCGCCAACTCGGGTATGCGTTCGCGCACCGATTGCATCATGGTATTGGCGGTCAGGAACAGCAGCGTGAACATCACCGCGCCGACGATGGAGTTGGCAATAAAATTGATGTCCGCGAGCTGCTTGAGCTGCGATTGCAATGCCGCGTTTTCGGTTTGGGTACGGGTCTCCTCGGGCGAGTTCTCGGTGAGCTTGTCGATCTGCGCAGAGATCTCGGCGGCGCGCTGCGGATCGTCGATTTGCACGAAAAATTCATGGACCCGATGCTTGTCGAACTTGCGCGCCTCGTCCCAGTAATCGTAGTTGATCCAAAAGGCGCTGCCGAGCGGCGATTTTTCGAACTGCGGGCTCGGATCGAAGATGCCGACGATGTCGAAAGCCCAGTTATTGCTGCCGTCGTTGTTGGTCCAAATCGTCGTGCCGAGCGGGATCTTGTCGCCGATTTTCCAGCCATATTTCTTGGCCAAGGGCCGGCCGATGAGTGCGCCGGGCCGAGTGCTCTGCATGGCCGCAACCTGCGCGGGTGTGATATTCAGCTCCGGATAGAGGATCGCGAGCTTGTCCACATTGGTGGCAAAGGCGGAAATGGCGTTTTTCGAATCCTGAAAGTAACCGCCGAAGAAGCTGATGTGCGCGACCTCCCGTACACCCTTGACCGTCAGCATTCGGTCCATGAGACTCGCGGCCATGGAGCTGACCGAACTCATGCGCGCTGCAGTCCAGAGACGGTGGTTTCCGGTGTCGGTGGAACCCTGCTTGATGCCCTGATTGATTCCCTGCAGCAGACCGAACAGCAGGAAGGCCACGACGATCGACAGCATGGTGAGGATGGTGCGCGTTTTCTTGCGCCACAAGCCGGCCCAAATGAGCATGAAGTATTTCATGCGGCGCTGCGCTCGGGCGAGTCGACCAGGCGGCCCTTATCCACATGCAGAGTCCGCGAGGCGTGATCAGCCGCGAGCGGATCGTGCGTCACCATGATGATGGTCTTGCCCTGCTGGCGATTCAGCATTTGCAGCAGTCTTAAGATTTCCTCGGCATTCTCGCGGTCGAGATCGCCCGTGGGTTCGTCGCACACCAACAATGTCGGATCGGCCACGAGCGCGCGTGCGATGGAGACGCGCTGTTGCTGTCCGCCGGATAATTCGCTCGGCTTGTGCGTGGCGCGATCGGCGAGGCCGACCAGTTCGAGCACTGCGCGCACGTTTTGCTTGCGTTGCTTCGAGGACAGGTTGGTCAGCAGCAGCGGTACTTCGACGTTGCGCGCCGCGGAGAGCACGGGCAGCAAATTGTAGAACTGAAACACAAATCCGATGTGGCGGGCGCGCCATTTGGCGAGTTTTCCGCCGGACAGACGATCGATCCGCTCGCCTGCCACGGTTACCTCGCCCGCGGTGGGCTGATCCAAGCCGGCGATCAAATTGAGCAGCGTGGTTTTGCCCGAACCGGACGGTCCCATGAGCGCCAAGAATTCTCCCTGCTCGATCGACAGATTCACACCGTGCAGCACCTCGACCGATTGCTTGCCGCGTTGATAGCGCTTCACGACATTTTCCAGAGAGACCAGGGTGCTCATTGCTGCTCCTTACTGTTTTTCGACGCGGACGCGCGCGCCATCGCTCAGTTTGCTCAAGTCACCGAGCGCCACCATGTTTCCAGGTTCGAGTCCCGCGCTCACGATCTGGCCGGAACTGGTTTTTCCCGCCGAGGCGCACCGCGCGCCGCTCCACGGTCGAGCCATGCACGACAAAGACCACGCTGCTGGTGCCGCTGGTCGTGACGGCGTCTGCGGGTATGACCACGCCCGCTGCCGGGTTCTTGGCGGTGCCTGCCGCAGGGGGTTCATCGTCGCTCAAAAAAGCGACTCGGGCACCCATCTCAGGAATGATGCGGGGATCTTTTTGTTTGATCGCAATTCGCACCTTCACGGTCGCCTTGGCGCGGTCGGCGGTCGGAATCATGGCGATGACCGAGCCGGGGATATCCCAGTCCGGATAGGCATTGAGCTTGATGGTGACGGGCTGCTGCGGCCGCACCCGATTGATGAAGTTCTCGCTGACGTCCACCTCGACCTCGAGCGAATCCATGTCGACGATGGTGCCGATGCCGGTGCGGGTGAAGCCGCCGCCGGCGGAAATCGGCGAGACCATCTCCCCGGGCTGTGCCGCCTTTTCGGTGACTATGCCGGCGAACGGCGCGCGGATGACGGTATCGTCGAGGCTGCGTTGCGCGACCTCGACGCCGGCGCGGGCCGCCTCGAGACCGCTTTGCGCGATCAACAGATTGTTATGCGCCACGTTGAATTGCGCGTGCGACTCATCGAAGCTTTGCGCGCTGATGACGGCAGCAGCCTTCTGCTTTTCGCTGCGCTCGAATATCGGCTTGGCATCATCGAAATGCCGTCTGCGCGGACGCGACGTTGGCCTCGGCCTGTTGCAGCTGCGCCTTGCTCTGCGCGAGCGCGGCGCGCCAATTGGAATCATCCAACAGCGCGATGATTTGTCCCGCCTCGACGCGCTGCCCTTCCTCCAGCATGACCTTGACCACCTTACCGGTGACCTTGGACGACACGGTTGCGCGCCGCCGAGCCACGATGTAACCCGAGGCATCCAGCAGCGAAGCACCGGCCGAGGCCCCCGATGCGCCGCTCGTCACGGCTTGCGCCATCGCCGTCGTGATCGGCACGCCGCTGGGCGCATCAGGTACCAGATCGCAGAAGCGGCGATGAGGATGACGGCGATGCCGGTGGCCCACCACTTGCCATGGCCACCCGAGGAGGGGGGTTCACTGCGATCGATGCGCAGTTGATTGAGCAGCGCTGCTCTATCCGTACCCACGCCTTGGTCGGTTGAATCGCTCATCCCCGCCGTTCCGGTAGTTTTTGCTGCCCTCGAATGATGGGCCGTCGCGCTATTCTAGACGAATGCACACATTGTCGGGCATGTACTCGGGGCGTCGGCTAAAAAATGAAGGGGAGATGCAAATGTTGATGCGACGTGTCCTTGGGGTAATCACATTGGCGCTGCTCGCCACGGCGAGCCAGGTTGGCGCGCAGACGCCGAAACCGGCGCGCGCGGCGGCTGCGGGCGGCGAGATCCCGGAAACCAAGCCTGAATCGGTGGGCTTCTCCGCGGAACGTCTTGCGCGGCTCGACAGCTCGATGAAATCACTGGTCGATTCCAAGAAGTTGGCCGGCATGGTTACGGTGCTCGCGCGGCACGGCAAAATCGTGGAAGAAAAGACCTATGGCTACGCGGACGTCGCGGGCCAAAAACCGATGCAAAAGGACACCATCGTTCGTATTTATTCGATGACGAAGCCGATCACCGGCATTGCCATGATGATGTTGTACGAGGAGGGAAAATGGAAACCCAGCGACCCGATCGCGCGCTACATCCCTGAGTTCAAGGATCTGCAGGTTTATTCCGGGGTCGACAAGGACGGCAAGCCCACATTTGATAAACCCGGACATGCGCCAACCATGGGCGAATTGATGTCGCATAGCGCCGGATTTACGTACGGCGTCTTTGGATCAACCGCTGTCGATAAAATGTACCAGCAGGCGGATCTCCTGAATGCACCGACGTTGCAAGATTTCGTCGGGCGCGTCGCCAAACTGCCGCTGCTATATCAGCCTGGGGAAGGCTGGGTCTATAGCGTGTCGGTCGATATCCAAGGCTATCTGGTCGAAAAGCTTTCGGGCAAGCCGTTTGCCGATTTCTTGCGCGAGCGCATATTCGTGCCGTTGGGCATGAAGGACACGGGATTCTATGTTCCGGCGGAGAAGCTCGATCGCGTCGCACAGATTTATCAGGGTGACGCCAATCCGGGCGCGACCCCGATGCCGCGGGACGCGGGAATTACTCAACCGCCCGGTTTGGCTTCGGGCGGCGGCGGTTTGTATTCCACCGCGCGGCGATTACTTGCGTTTTGCGCAAATGGTATTGAACGGCGGAGAGTTGAATGGCGTACGGCTGGTGGCGCCGAGTTCCATCGAACTCATGCGCACCAATCACATTTCTGACGAGGTTAAAAAAGCCGGGAAATTCGGCATCGGCTTCTATCAAATGCAACCGGGCCTCGGCTTCGGCTACGACTTTGCCATTCTTGAAGATCCCGCAAAACTTGGCAGTACCGCCGGCAAGGGCACGTTCCTGTGGGATGGCGTAGCCGGCACGTGGTTCTGGATCGATCCGACCAACGATGTGGTTTTCGTCGGCATCGTGCAGCGTTGGCTGATAGCGCCCGGTGCACCGGACCTCGAAAATTTATCGCGCGCGCTGACGTATCAGGCGCTGGTCAATCCAGCTAAGTAAGCATCACAATCATACTGAGAATCACCATGAAAAAAATAATACTCTCGGCACTGGCGGCCGGAATTCATGTTCGCCGGCACCTGTGCAGCCGCGGGCGGGCTAAGTGCCCAGGATTATTTCGAAATACAGCAGCTCTACGCACGCTACAACAATGCCATCGACAGCGGCGATGCCGAGGGTTGGGCCGCGACGTTCACCTCGGACGGTGTGTTCAACACGTTCGTAGGGCCATGATGCGTTGGTCAATTTCGTCAAGACCTGGCGCGAAAAACTCGGCGGCGCCACGCGCAAGCATTGGAACAATAACCTGCAGATCACCGGAAGTGCCAAGGAAGCCAACGGCTCGGTCTATTTGATGCTGGTCGATTTCAGCACCAAGCCGCCGAGCATTGTGGGCACGGCAAGCTACACCGACAGCCTGGTCAAGACCAAGGATGGCTGGCGATTCACCAAACGCACCACCAAGGGCGATACCGCACCGGCGGCATCGGCTGCGCCCGCTGCGAGCCCGACGCCGCCAAAATAGCGCGGCGGCAAGGCGGCTGTAATTGCGTTTAAGTCTACGCTTGCTGTGCGCGCTGTTGACTTGCACGCTGCTTGCGTGTGCCACCTCGTCTCAAGTGCTGACAGGCACGCCGCGTGCGCCGATATCGCCAACCGCGGTCAGGGTCTATACCCAGGCGCCGCAACGCTTCGAGGAAATCGCGATGTTGAGCGCGTCCAGAAAGAGCATTTCGAGCGCCGGGGGTGAGCGAGCGATCGCGAGAATGATTGAAGAGATGCGCACGCAAGCGGCCAAGCTGGGCGCGAACGGCCTGTTGCTCGAGAATTTCTCCGACTCAAATCCCTTCGCGCTCGGCACGGGCGTCGGTTCGCAAACCTATACGCATAACGCATCGATCAACGTGGGCGTTGCAGGCAGCCTCGGCGTGGTCAGGAAAATGGCCGAGGCCAGGGCCATTCTCGTGTCGCCCGAGCAGGCGGGAAATTAGTTGCGGATCACGCAGGGCGGTGGGGTGCCGTCGTGGCACAGGGGCGCCCCTTCGTTGTGCGGGGTCGAGCCCTCGCTGTCCTCGTGAGGAACGTTACCGCCGTTGCCCAGGCATCCGGCTACGCAGGCTGCGAGCAGAACCGTCATGAGTAGTTTCATGTGTATTCCTCTTTGCGCCAGCGCGCTTTGCGCCAAAAGCATGCGCGTGGGCCCTGCTTCGGTATAGTGGTCC
Source organism: uncultured Gammaproteobacteria bacterium (assembly GCA_963771615.1). Lineage (GTDB taxonomy): Bacteria > Pseudomonadota > Gammaproteobacteria > Steroidobacterales > Steroidobacteraceae > Bog-1198. The sequence goes on along the minus strand of CAVYUD010000011.1, from coordinate 37,799 downwards.
GCGCCTACAGCGGGCGTCCGTCAAAATCCTACATGGTAAGCGCACAGTGGCCGATCAAGATTCCGTGTCAGTGACGCTCGCCGAGCGTGCGCAAGCGCCGATATTTCAAAACCTCATGCAACTCTACACGCATGATTTTTCAGAGTTCTGGCGCGGCACAGCGCGAGGCGAACTGAATGCGCAAGGCCTGTTCGATGCCTATCCGCTGGATGAGTACTGGTCCCGGGACAATTGGGCGGCGATGCTGCTGTGGCGCGATCGCGCGCTGGCTGGATTTTGCCTCGTCAACGACAAGACTCACTCCGGCCTCGCGGCGCAGCGAAATATGGCGGAGTTTTTTATTTTAAGAAAGCATCGAGGTCAAGGCGTCGCTCGAATCGCCGCCGAAGTCGATTTTTTCGCGCTACCCAGGCGTATGGGAGGTGGCGGTGGCACGCAGCAACGCGCACGCCCGAGAGTTCTGGCGCAAGACCATCGAGCTTTCAGCCAAAGCCTCGGAGCTCCAGGAGCTGGACCTGCACGATGAGCGCTGGAACGGGCCTGTGTTTCGATTCGAATGGGGCCGGTAACCTCGTTAAGGCGCGAGCGCCGCGCGCACCGCCCGCTCGATCTCGGCCGATGCGAACACCGGCATGGAACACGCGCTGGCGGTGCAGGCAAATGCCGCGGCTCGATCCAATGGCGGATATTGGATTTCGGGGTTGGGAAGCGGCCCTTCGTCTCGGTCCCACCAATCGATCTGCAGATAGTCCGCCGGATAGCGCAGCGCGGCTGCGTGCAGATCGCGTGCCGCGGGATCCGACTTGCCGCCGACGATGGTGATATGAATCGGTGCCGCGGCAAGTTCGCGGTCAGCCAACAAGATCTCCGCATGCAGCTGCTCCGGAGCGGCTTTTGAAAAACCCACCAGATACCGCATGGCATGGGTCGCCATCTTTTGGTAGCGGACGTCCCCGGTGTAGTGATGCATGAGACTGGCCACGCGCACCAGCGCCGCGTTTTGTTCCGGCTGACGAATGGGATCCCGAAATACGCCGCGCTTGAGTTTGGCGGCAGGCGCGGCCACAAAGCCTGCCTTGGGATCGCGCAGTTGCGTGTTGATCGCTGCGAGCACGGATTTCGCAGCGCTGAGCCATTGCCGATCACCGCTGGAGCGATACAGCGCAACAAAGGCCTGGCTCATCGCCAGCGAGTCGTCGAGAAACGGGCCGCCTCGATCTTCGGCATCGTGGCGAAATGCACCGCTCGGCGCCAGTCGATTGGCGATTGACCAGCGGGCCGCGCGTACCGCGAGGCTGAGTGCGTTCTCATCGCCGGTTACGTCATAGTATTTGCACAGCGAGCGAATCGCCCAACCCGTTTCCCGGGCGTATTCGTGAGTATCAATGCGCGGCATGCCAAGGGCGCGCCGGCCCGCATCGTCGCGAGGGTAGAATTCATGCCCGCTGATTTGCGCCGAGACGTCGGCATCCTGGCTCACGTAGAAGCCGCCATCCGCAGCGGCGAGAAATTTCGTCATATAGCGGTAGAGCGACTGCGCAGCGGCGAGGTATCGGGGATCCTTCCAACGTGCGTATGCCTCGCTGTACAGGCGCAGGTCGTCGGCCTGAAACGCCATGAGCTTTTCAAAATGCGGCGATTGCCAATCCACCGCATCTGAATACTGATACACGCCGCCCCATACCGGATCGATCAAGCTTAAATTCGCGTCGAGGGTTTGGCGGGCGCGATGCAGCGCCGCGCTATCGTCGGCGTCGATATTTGCGTAAGCCAGTTCCAGCGCCGCTGCATCGATGAATTTGTGAACATCGCCCCAGCCGCCATGTTCGTCGTCATAGATCTTATCGTAGGCTTGAAGCGCTGCTGTTTGCTGGTGCGACGTGAGCCGTGAGCTGCCGCCACTCGCGATGACGACGGGCGGCGCCACGGAAGGCCCCGGGCTGGGGTCGTCAATAATCGCCTGCAGCAACGCTGCCATTTGTTCGGGCGGTATGTAGCCGCGCCGCTTGACGATCTCGGTGCCGTCCGCCGCCAACACGATTGTAGCCGGCCAGCCCCAGTCACCATATCGGCTATTGAGATCGGGGTCGCTGTCGGCGTCCACGCTCACCGCCACGTAGCGTTGCGCGATCAACCCCTGAACTTTCGCATCGCTATAAGTCTTCTCATCCATGACGTGACACCAGTGGCACCACACGGCATGCAAGTCGAGGATCACGAAGCGATGCTCCTTGGCCGCCTGCGCGAAAACGGCATCGCCCCAGTGGGTCTGCCAGGAAATCGGCGCGGCATTGGCCTGCGCCGCAAACAGCAAGGCGGCGATGATTCCGATTGGTTTGTTCAGACCTGCAAGACGCATGCTTGAATCGCCTCTGTTTGGGGTACGAAAGGCTATTCGCTCCCGAGTCGGCCGCGGATGCAAATTAAGTCAAACAAGTTCGACGTTCTAGTCGCCGTCCGCCTCGATCCGCGCCTCCAACAGGCAGCCGAACTCCCTGGCAAAGTCCACCGAAACGCGAGCGTGCACTGCGCCCTGACGGTCGAAAAAACGCTGGGTGCCGCGCAGCGTGAACACCCCTTCATGCCAGATATTCGGATGGATATAAAGACCCTGATGCCCATCAAAGCGAAAGCAGACGAAGCGGGTCGGGGTCACATCATCGCCTGCCAGCGCCAGCGGCACATAAAATGGGGCGCGCTCCAGCGGAAAAAACAATTGTCCGCCGTCGGGGTGATAGTTGGCGTGCCACAGCAGCATACGGCGGGGCGGGGAGGAGTGATCGCTGCTCGCCAATGGCGGATCGCAGGCATAGGCAAGAATGTAATGGCCGTCCACGGCTTCGTTACGCCCATAGAGAATGTCGCCGCGCCACTCGCTGACGAACACGCCTTGCGTGGTACCGCCTTGATCCCCGGTGTTCTCGTCGATGGGGCGTGAGCCCTGCGCCGGCCAGCGTACGATCTCGATTCGGCAATGACTCGGATCGTCTATGAGGCAGCCATATCCCTGGAGAGTCTCGTTGGTCGCATCCAACATAGGCATTTCGACGCAAGCCAAATCCGCCGGGAGCTTGGGGTCAAGGTAATCAACCGGCTGGCGCAACGCCAAGCCTCTTACGCGTACGTATCGATGATCGCGGTGTGCGCGTTACTGGCCGATAAACCCTGCGTGCGAGCATAGGCGTTGGCCGCGTTAAAGGCGCTGCCACGGTCGACGACTCGGTAGGAGGCGACCAGATTTCGAGGCAATGCGGTTGAATCCAGGCTGAGGTCTTCGAAGTCGCCCTGAATGATCAGCTTGGGCTCATCGACGGGCGTGGCGACGATGGTCAAGGGACGCCGCGGAACCGCCTCGCCGGCCAGAATCAACGTCTGATTTTCAGAGTTCACTCTCACAGTGGTTTCCAAAGCACTCATTGCTTTAGCCAAATAGAACCTTACCAGACCTGCTCAGACGCCACATGATTCATCGCTCAGAAGCCAGAATTACCGCGGCAGCGGCGAGCAATCGGCTTTTTGACATTAATTAAATCATGTAAATCATTGATTTTTAATGCTACGATGAGTTTCCGCTCGACGGTAAACGCACCGCGGTGTGCGCGATTTGGCGCGCAGACTTCGCGTCCTGATCCGCTACCGCAATGTAAAAGACCCCGCCTTCGCCTCGTTTTGCCTTTGGCAGGAGTTTTACGAAGACGCTCATCGAGTTTTGGCCTTTCGGAAATGACTGCGACACTTTTGCCTGGCTCACATAGTCGACGCCGGGTTTCGCCGAAGCGGGCTCCGTCCACCAAGTCAGGGCAGCGTCGCGGCGCGCATTCGGGGGCCGGTGCAAGCGGATCTCTGCAAAACGTTGACCGGGCTGTACTTGATACTCGCTCGGCATAATCAAGGTGCTGTGGTTTGGCGCCGGTTGCGGCGCGCTCGCAGGAGCCGGCGCTATGCTCGGCGCGACTGCCACGCCTGGGCTGAGTTCTTCGCTCGCTTGAGGGGCTGGCGCATTCTTTTCATCGATTGCAGATGCGGAAAGCGCTTCGCCACTCACTTTACCGCCCGGCGCCATACGCACAAACAGCATGGAAATTGCCGCAATGCTGATCAGCACGCTAAAGACCGCGGAGGCGCTCAACTGCGGCGGGCGCTGCGGCGTTACGGGCGCCGCCTTGAGTTCGCTGATACTGGTCCAAGGCTGGGTCGGGTGCGGACCCGGTTTCAAGGCCTTGAACCAGTCGCCCACTGAAATCGATCTGGCCGCCCGGTGCCACGATAGGCCTTTGAGCAGAGTCTGCCATTGTCGCCTGCTGAGGCCGGCGGGCCGCGCGGGCACGACGCCGAAGTCGCGCGCTTGTCTGGCGCTGCGCCGCTGGAAAGGGTGCGCTCCGGTGAGCAGCTCGTAGGTGATGCATGCCAGAGAATACAAATCATCACGTGGGTCCGGAGTGCGGCCGTCCAACAACTCGCAGCACGCATACGCCGGCGTGGCGGACGAGCGGCGCCAAAGTGGCTCGACCTGGCTTTCCTTCGCGAACGGGTAGGAGGAACCGAAATCGAGAATGCGGAGTTCTCCCGAATTGGTGAGCATGATGTTTTGCGGCTTCAAATCCGCGTGCACGATGTTGCGAGCGTGCGCGTGTTCAAGGCCGGCAGCGATTTGCCCTACGATGGACCAAACTTGCGGCCGGGAGATCGGCAGCGGCTGAAATCGCCGCATCAGATCGCTCAGCAGCTCGCCTTCCAATAACTCCATCGTGAAAAAATCGACCTCTCCGTCCCGATCCACGTCATAGACCTTGACGATGTTCGGGTGCGACAGAGTCTGAGCGGACTGCAACTCTCGCCGCAGTGCCTCGATCGCTTCATCTTGAGTTCCGCGATTGTCGTGAAGCAATTTGATGGCGACATATTGCAGGGAGGGCGGCAGGCTGGACCGATAGCGGTCCCGCGCCTTGAACACGCTGCCCTTGCCGCCGGTGCCCAAGAACTGCGCTATCTCGTACCGATCCCGAAGAACGCAGCCGACCTCCACCCGCAGCATTGACGGCTGGCGATCGATGCAAGCCAATTCTGTGGCGTTTCTGCCCAGATCGACGGTGATGCCGTCTTGCGCGCCGCGGCTCTCGCCCGTGATTCTCGATTCGAGCAGACGCACCAGATCGGGCGGAATATCGCCGCGCTGAGACAGCCGAGTGATCAGCGTCATGATGGCCGGTATCAAGTGCGGCTCTGCAGCGAGCTGCTTCGCTACGGCATCAACGAACTCACTCTTGGTGCAGGTCCCGCGAATGGCTTGTACAAACTCATCGTCGCTGAGTTCCCCGCTCATCCGCGCCACGAGCATCTGTCGCAGCCCCCACCCCGTGCTCAGCTGATTGAGAGGGGAGTCCGGAGTTTCGTTCATAGGCATTTAGCCTAGAATCATGCAAGCCCGGTGTATGTCAGAAAACGCCATCAGATGGCGTGATCCTTCCCGCTGCCCTCGCGGACGATGTCGCATAAATGCGAAGAAATGCCAAGCCGTCGGAAACAGCCAAGGCGAGGGCCCTTGGCTGCGCCGGCGAGTGCAGGCTTCAGTCTGGTATTTGAAGCGCGCAATCTTTCGATTCGAACTCCCAGGGTCCGGCACACCTTTCCACGACTCCGTGGATCGGCTGCATGCCAAAATGCGAGTTCGCGGGCGCTGCCAGCGTCAGTGTAAAGTTCGAGAACATGACTTCGCTGCCCCCCAGCACGCAGATCGTCGCCGTCGAAGGGTTGGCAAATGGCGTTTTACCGCCATTGACGGTGATGTAGGCAGGTCCTGTCACCACGAATCCGCCGCTCACCGGCTGAGCGAAACTCGGACAGCTCGCGGCCCAATCGGAACTGACCTTGCCGTCGGTGATGAGGATGTGGTGCGTGTGCGCGCCGCGTGTTTTGGTGGGATCGACCTCGTCCTTGTCCACCGTGCCCTGCACGATCCCGTAGTCCGATGTCTCCATGTTCATCGCGGCTGAAAACGTGGCCGTGCCTCGCCGTTCATTCACATCGAGCGACCATCGGCCGCGCATTTCATACGGACCGCCCTTGACGACGGCGGCCGAGGGCGTGTAGTCGTTGATGAGGCCGATGTAGTGCACCGGCGGTGGTTCCTCTCGTTCGCCCGCCAGGGCCAGCGTGAATCCGCCGATACCCGCCACCGTCAGGATTGCCAGATCGCGCGCGATCCACCTCAACGCTTGCTTCTTCATCGATATGCCTCCCGTTTCAAGTAACTCACTCCGGCCATTTCGCGCTCGAGGCGCTCGCGAACAATCGGATGCGGCGCCCGTTTGGGTCAAACGGCAATGCACGGAGTCCGCGCACTGCCGTGAAATGCCGCTGTTTACCGCTGCTGGGAGGGGACGCCTTTTAGAGCATAGAATGCTTCACAAATGGAGCGTGGACCGAATGAAGGCCGTCTCGACTCGTGGAAGAAGATCGCGGTCTATCTGAAACGCGACATAACCACGGTCCAGCGTTGGGAGAAGCGGGAGGGAATGCCCGTCCATCGCCACCTGCACGACAAAATGGGTTCGGTGTATGCGTTCCAGTCGGAGCTCGACGCGTGGATGCACGCGCGCAGCGATCGAGCCGCGCAGACCGCAACCGAACCTGTTGCCGACGATCCTGCCGTCTCGCGACGCGCCGGCGCCGCAACTTTCGGTGTTCGATGGCCTGCCATTGCAGCTGCCGGTGCGCTCGGCGCCCTCGCCATTGGGCTCATCGTTTGGTTCGAGCGCAGCGATCATTTCTGGCAAAACCCTTTCGCGGGCGCGGCTTATCAATCCGTCACGGGCTTCGACGGCCGAAACGAGGCAGCCGCCGTCTCGCGCGACGGTCAGTTCATTGCATTTCTTTCGGATCGAGGCGGACGCACCGACGTGTGGGTCACCCAGGTCGGATCGGGGCGTTTCCACAACCTCACGCGCGGCCTCGACGGCGAACTGGTCAATCCCTCGATCCGTGAATTGGGGTTCTCGCCCGACGGTTCCCTGGTCACTTTCTGGCTTCGCAGGCAGGCGGGTCCGCCGGGAGAGGACATTAGTATCTGGGCGGTGCCGACGCTGGGGGGCGAGCCGAGGCCGTATCTCGAAGGCGCGGCCGAAGTCACCTGGTCGCCCGATGGCACTCAGCTGGCCTATCACACCACGCTACCGGGGGATCCGCTGTTCATCGGCGACGGCAAAGGTCTTTCGCGCAGCGCCCCGATCTTGATCGCACCTTCGGGACTGCACAGTCATTTCCCGGTGTGGGCAGCCGGCGACCAGATCTATTTCTCCAAGGGTAACCTTCCTGATCAGCTGGACATCTGGCGCGTTGACTCGCGAGGGGAGAGTCCCGAACGCATTACGTCCCACTCGACGCGCGTTACCTATCCGGTACTTCTCAATCGGCGCACCTTGCTCTACCTGGCCAGCGCGCCTGACGGCTCCGGACCCTGGGTGTACGGAATGGATGTGGAGCGGCGGGTGGCGCATCGGCTGACCGCGGGTGTTGAGCAATACACCTCGCTCGCTGCGAGCGCCGACGGGCACCGCGTGATCGCCACGGTATCCACTCCGCAACGGACACTCTGGCGCGTCCCCATCAGTGATTCATCGAACGAATCGGCTCCAGTGCGGATAGCGATGACCAGCGGCAGCGGGTTCGCTCCGCGCGTCGGACCGAATTATCTGCTGTATGTCGCGTCGGCCGGTACGGGCGAGAGTATCTGGAAGATGTCGGGCACGTCGGCCACGCAGTTGTGGGCAAGTAGCGAGGCACGAATCATCGGCGCCCCGGCAGTCTCCGCCGACGGACGGTTCATTGCCTTCTCGGTACGGCAGCGCGATCGGACGCAGCTCTACGCGATGGGATCCGACGGCTCAAGAGCGCATGTCGTATCGGAGTCGCTGCAGCTGCGCGGCGCGCCGGCGTGGGCGCCGGATGGCAGGTCCATCATCTCCGCCGCCGAGGATAAGGGTGTCCCGCATTTGTTCCGCATTCCCATCGAAGGGGGTGCGCCGACGCCCTTCATCGGCACTTATTCTGTCGATCCGACCTGGTCGCCGGACGGGCAATTCGTCATTTTTTCAGGACCCGACATCGGCACGAAGTTTGCCGTCAAAGCCGCGACCGCGGAGAGCGCCGTGCATCCCATGCCGGAACTGGTTCTGACGCGCGGCGCGCGACATCTCGCGCTGCTGCCGGGAGGCCGAAAATTAGTGTTCTTGCAGGGCGAGCTTCAGCACAAGAATCTCTGGATGGTCGATCTTCAGACGGGCGCCATGCAGCAGCTTACGCACATGCCGGCTGAATTCGACGTTCGTGACTTTGACCTCTCCAGCGATGGGACCGAAGCGATACTCGAACGCGCGCAGGCACGCTCAGACGTGGTTGTGATCGATCGGCCCGCCGCTTGAGTTTGGCTTTGCATATATGGAATAAATTTCCACTTTCGGAAAATGCGCGAACGTGCGATATTGCGTGGGGCACCGAGTTTTTCCGCGCAAGGGGAAGCACATTAATCATTCAATGAAGAGTTTTATCGCCGCCGCCGTGGTCTTTGGATTTTTGGCGTCGACGGCAACTGCGCAAACGGGCGATGATAAAAAGCTTGCCGCATCGATCGATAAGGTGGCGACCGCCGCAGTCGCCGCCGGCGAGAGCCCGGGTCTGGAGGTCGCTGTCGTTAGAGACGGCAAACCGGTTTTGGTGAAGAGCTACGGCTCCGCCAATCTGGAGCTACACGTTCCGGTCGCCAATGACAGCGTTTTCCGGATCGGTTCCGTCACCAAGCAATTTACCGCTGTGGCGCTGCTGCTGCTGGCCGAAGAGGGCAAGCTATCCCTGCAAGACAAACTGGCGAAGTACTACCCGAATTTTCCGCGCGCCAATGACATTACGCTGGATGAAATGCTCCATCACACCAGCGGCATTTTCAACTACACCTCGGAGCCGAATTTTGCGGTTGACGGCATGATCCACCGCGGCACCGATGAAATGGTGGAGTTCATTGGCAAGCTGCCGAAAACTCAAGACTTCGAGCCTGGCACCAATTGGTCCTACAGCAATTCGGCCTATTTCATTCTGGGCGGCTGTCGTGGAGAAGGCATCCGCTGAGCCATTGGCAAAAGTGTTGAAAACCCGGCTTTTCGTGCCCCTCGGGATGACCCACAGCGCATTCGATGACGAGACCGAAATCGTCGACGGCCGAGCCGCGGGTTATTCGGGCTCCGCTCCGGGAAAATTCACCAACGCGCCTTTCATATCCATGTCGATTCCGGGCGGGGCGGGTTCAATTCGTTCGACGGCCACCGATCTTGCCAAATGGAATGCCGCTCTCTATGGCGGCAAGGTTCTCAAACCTGCTTCGCTCGCGGCGATGTTGACGCCGGGCAAGTTGAGCAACGGCGAGAACTCCGGCACGGCCATGGATAAAATGATGGCGGCGGCGGGCGCGCCGGCAGCCGAAGCAATCCACCAAACATGAATACGGCTATGCGCTGTTTCTGTCCGAACTCGAGGGCCATCGAAAAATCGATCATGGCGGCGGGATCTATGGGTTCAGCGCGTCCCTGTCCGAATTCCCCGATGACAAAACAACGGTCGTGGTGCTGTCCAACGCCATCGGCAAGGATGTGGGCGTATCCAAAATCGCCGATCGAATCGAGCGCCTGGCGATCGGCCTGCCTGCGAAGAAGTAGGGGCGCGCTTTGCCAAGAGCATCGGTCGCGAAACCCGGCGCGGCGCTGCGGGCGTTTCGCCACAAACAGGGCTGGACATTGGCTGCGGTGAGCCAAAAAACGGGCTTGCCGGTGTCGACATTGTCGCGCATCGAGACCGATCAGATTTCTCCGACTTATGATCAACTGAGCAAGCTCAGCTTGGGTTTGAGCATCGATATGGCGCAACTCCTGTCCGGAGACCTGCAAGACGCCGCACCCGTGCAGACAGCGCGTCGCAGCATCAACCGCGCGGGAGAGGGACAGATTCTCGAAACGCCGATGCAATCGCTCCGCTATCTAAGTGTCGACCTGACGAACAAGCAATTTGCACCGATCATCGGCGAGATCAAAGCCCGCTCTCTGGAGGAGGCGGGAGAATTTCATCGGCATGACGGCGAGGAATTTATTTTCGTCGTGAGCGGAGAGTTGGAGTTGCACAGCGAAAGCTATGCGCCGCTGCGGTTGGCTGCGGGTGACTCGGTCTATTTTGACAGCGGCATGGCGCACGCCTATGTGGCTGTGGGTAAAACGCGCTGTAAAATCCTGTCGATTTGCACGGCACCTTTTGAAAACGTGGCCTTCGAGCGAGCCGAAGTACCGCGCTTGCGCCGGCCGCGGTCGCGAACGGTGTCGGCGGCGTCCTGATTGCCAATTGTCCAGCCAGGGTAATATCCCATCATGGATGTTCTCAATTGGTTGCTCGATTCGGACCCCGCCATCCGTTGGCAGGTGATGCGCGATCTGACAGACGCCTCGCCCGCGGCAGTCGCCGCGGAGCGCGCCCGGGTTGCGCACGAAGGGGTGGGGGCAGAAATTCTCGGGCGCCAGGGACCGGACGGCGCGTGGCATCGAGCCGACGCTCCCGACTGGTTGCCGACCCTGTTCACCATGATTTTTCTGCGGGCGGCCGGCGTTGACCGCGCGGATCCGGCCGTCGATTCGGCGGTGACACGCCTCGAGGCGGGCTTCCGCTGGGACGAGGCCTTCGGTAAGAAGTCATTTTTCGAAGGCGAGGTGGAACCCTGCATCAACGGCGGCACGCTGGCGCTCGGCGCGCTACTTCGGGCGGCCGGCTGAGGAACTCGCGCACCGTCTCATTGGCGAGCAACTGCATGACGGCGGTTGGAATTGCGAAGCGCCGAAAAGCACTCGCGCATCGTTCCATACCACCATTTGCGTGTTGGAGGGCCTGCTCGAGTACGAGCGTGCCGTCGGACCCGCGCCGCAGATCGCGGCCGCGAGAAGGCGAGGCGAGGAATATCTGCTCGAGCGCGGGCTATTCCGGCGTCGCTCCACCGGTGAGGTCGCCAATGCGGCGTTTCTGGATTTCGCGTTCCCGCCCCGCTATCACTACGACGTGCTGCGGGCGCTCGACCATCTCAGAAACGCCGGTATCCGGGCCGATGCGCGCATCGATGATGCCCTGCAGGTCGTCGAGAGCCGGCAGCAAAAGGATGGCCGATGGCTCCTCGACCGTGCGCACGACGAAGCGCTCGCCTTCAAGTTCGGAGAGTCGGTGGGCGAGCCGAGCCGCTGGAACACGCTGCGCGCGCTGCGCGTGCTGCGTTGGCACGAGAGTGCGGGACGAATTGCGGGCCCGGCGAGTTAAAGATTTTGGAAAGCCGACCGATAAGGCCCTCAAGCATGGAGTCACGCCCCCATAGTCGACTGTTGGCGCAGGCCGCGGTGGCGATGATCTGTCTCGCGGCCATCGCAGCGCTATGCGGCTGGGTATTTTCACTCCCCGCGTTGCGCAGCCTCATTCCGGGCGCCGTTCAAATGAAGGTCAACACGGCGCTGGCGTTGCTGCTGGCGGGAATCGCCTTGACGCTGGTGCGCCGGCAGTCCGCGGTGGCGCAAAACGCGGCGCTAGTCTTGGCGTGCGCGGTGGCAGCCGTTGGCGCCGCCACGTTGTGCGAATTTTTGTTCGGCTGGCGATTGAGCATCGATGAGTTGTTCATCAACGACACCGCCAATGCTTACAATCCCGTGCCCGGCCGCATGTCCCCGATGTCGGCAGTCGCGTTTATCGCAGCCGGAATCGCGCTCGCCTCCATGGCGCGGCCCGCGCTGCGCAGTATCACGGTGCCGGCCACTTCGGCGCTGCTTGCCATCGGCTGTATCTCTCTGTTGGGATACTTGTGGAACGCCGGCGAGGTCATCACCGATCGTTGGCTGCCGCCGGTCGCCCTCAATACGGCGATCTGCCTGGTGCTTCTCGGAATCGCGATCCTGGTATCGCTGCCGCGCTCCTCGATGGAGCCAAGCGCAATGGGACGCGACCTGCGGCGCGTCGAAATCAAGGTTCTCGCCGCCTTTCTGGTTGCCTTGGCACTGCTGATATTTGCGGGAGGATATACCTATACGACCAGCGTCGCGTTTGCCGACTCGGTTGAGTGGGTTGCGCATACCCAAGAAGTTCGCGTATCGCTGGCGGAATTATCCGGCGCCATGGCCAATGCCGAATTGGCGCAGCGGGATTTCTTGCTGACGGCGGACCGAGGGCGCAAGGAGGGCTTCGAGCGTCTGATCGATGACGGCACCGAGCGGCTGGAATCACTGTCGCGCTTGGTCGCGGACAATCCGTCGCAACTGGCGAATCTGGCCGTGCTGCGCGCGGCGGTGACCCGCCGCATCGAGGTGATGCGAGAAGCCTTTACCGCCTTTGATCATTTCGGTGTGGCGGCTGCGCGCGCGGTGGTCGCGGTTGCGCGCCACGCGAATGCCGACACCGACATCCCCGCATTGGTGACGCGCATGGACGGGGTTGAAGTCCGTCTGTTGAGCGAGCGGCAAGCGGCGTCCGAGCACAACCGCGTCGTCACTTTCATATCTTTGGTAATTACTCTGGCGCTCGCGGCCATGCTTTTCATGGGGCTGTTCCGCGGAATTCGCGGCGAAATGAAAGTACGCGAAAATCTCGAACGAGAATTGCAGGCCAAGGCGAAGCAACTGGAAGAGAGCAACCAGGAATTGGAAAGCTTTAGCTATTCGGTGTCGCACGACTTGCGCGCGCCGCTGCGTGCCATCGATGGATTTGCCTTGATGATGGAAGAGGATTATTCCGGCCGGCTGGATGCGGAAGGACGCCGTTATCTCACCGTGATTCGAGAAAATACCAAACGCATGGGCGCATTGGTCGATGACTTGCTGGCTTTTTCGCGATTGGGCCGGCAGGCGGTGTCCAAATCGCCCGTGAATATGGAAGCGCTGGTGCGCGAAGTACTCGACGAAGCGCTGCGCGACCACAAGGGCACGCCGCCGCTGATACAAATCGAGCAACTGCCGACCGCCAATGCCGACAGGGGGCTGCTGCGCCAGGTATGGGTCAACCTCATTTCCAACGCGCTCAAATATTCCAGCAAATCCGCGCAGCCCATCATCACCGTGAGCGGACGACGCAGCTCGACCGAATGCGCCTATGTCATCAAAGACAATGGCGTCGGATTCAGCATGGACTATGTCGAAAAACTGTTCGGCGTCTTCCAACGGCTGCACCGCGCCGACGAATTTGAAGGCACGGGAGTGGGACTGGCGATCGTGCACCGGATCGTTTCTCGGCACGGCGGCCGAATCTGGGCTGAAGGCGCGATCAATCAAGGAGCGGTTTTCAGCTTCGCATTGCCTACAGGAGAGACGAATGGATGACTTGGTAGCGGCAGACATTCTGCTGGCGGAAGATAGCGATGCTGACGCTGAATTGACCCTCAGGGCGTTGCGCAAGGGCAATCTTCTGAACAAGATTGTGCGGGTGCGTGACGGCGTCGAGGCCCTCGAATACCTGTTCCATGAGGGAGATTTTCTCAAACGGCCGGGCGGCAATCCGAAGCTCGTCCTACTGGATATGAAGATGCCGAGACTCAGCGGGCTCGATGTGCTGCGCCGACTGAAGGCGGACGAACGCACCAAACTCATCCCGGTGGTGGTACTCACCTCGTCGGCAGAAGATCGAGACATCATCGAGAGCTACCAGGTGGGTGTAAACAGCTACCTGGTGAAACCGGTCGATTTCGCGGAATTCACCCAGGTCGTCGCGCAGGTGGGATTGTATTGGGCGGTACTGAATCGCATGCCGCCGTAACGGCGCATGAACACGGCGTCGCTGCTTTGGGGATTGCTGTTTGGCTCAATCGGGCTGGGATTCCTGATCTATGGCCGTAAGCAGCGCGCGGTGGTGCCGTTGGTGTGCGGCCTGGCATTGATGGTCTTTCCTTACTTCGTGTCCAACAATATCTTGCTGGTCGGAATAGGGATTGCGCTCATGGCCATACCGTATTTCCTCAAAGACTAGGGCGTTCCCCTGAGGAGCGGTATGTATTGCGGGCTCTCGGAGATGGTGTTGTGGCCCACGCCGGGAATAACGGCGAGCTTCGATAGCGCGGGAGGGAGTTGTTTAAGCAGTGCCTCGGTGCTCGACAGGGGTATGACTTCGTCGTTCTGTGCTGCGATCAGTTGGGTCGGGGCTGCTATCTTGGGTGCGTAGCGCCACGATTCGAACTTGTCGCGCATCAGCCAGGATAAGGGAAAGTATCGGAACTGGCCTGCCGCGATCGTCACCAAGCTGTCGTAGGGTGTGACCAGAACCAGGCGATCGACGCGGCGCTCGCTCGCGATGTGGATGGCGACGCCGCTGCCCAAGCTGCGGCCAATCACCGTGATATGAGGATGATCCAGGTGCACGCGATCAAATAAAACCAGCGCGTCGGCAATGAGAGCGGTCTCTGAGGGGTAGCCGGTGCTGCCGCCATAGCCGCGATAGTTGAGCGCGTACAAAGAGCGCTCGGGGAAGGCCTCGGCCAGCGTGGCAAGGCTGTAGGAGACCGTTTCCGCATTACCGCCAAAGTAGATGACGGCCTCGGAACCCTCGCGGGGCCGTGTATCGACCAAGACTGTCGCACCCTCGACCTCGAGGCTGAGAGTTGGGCTGTCGTCGCGCGCGGCTCTGGGCTGCGGAAAATAGATGAAAGAGCGCTGCGCCAAAAAAAGAGCGAGGCAGAGCCCGGCATAAATCAGCGCGACGCTGGCAAGGACGATAAAAACGAGGCGCATGGGTCGATGACTCGTCTGCCGGTGGAATCCCTAGCGTACCTTAAGCGACTTGCGATGGCGTCAGCGGCAAGAATCTGCGAAGCGCGGCGCGGATCGCGCTAAAGTTCACACCCTATGTCCGCGCAGCTCGTGTTCTTTGCCGTCGATGTGATCGGAATCTTTTCGGTCCTGCTGTTCGGCTTGCGCATCCTGGTCACGAGCGCCAAGCAGCGCAACGCGCGCCTGCTTGCATTGATTTGTTTCAATTCGGCCTGTGCCGTCATTCTCGCGCGGCAGGACTACGCGTTTTGGATTCCAGAGGCTTATCAGCTGCACGTCGGCCTACTGCGGATTCCGCTGCACATCGCCCGCAACCTGACCTCTGGCTTGCTCATGCTCCTGTGCCATTCTCTGTTCCAGGACGAGGCAAAATTGCCGCGATGGTTGCTGGGTGCGTTCGCGGTGCAGGTTTTGATGGAATGCGTCGGCGCCCTGCGCGCCACGAACGGGTCTGAATGGCAGTATGACTTGTTTCAGGCAGTGCCGGCCCTGTTGCAATTGTTGTTCGTGGCGTGCGCGTTGTATTGGATGGTTCAGGGCTGGCGGGCGGATTTAGTAGAGGCGCGCCGCAGGTTGCGCTGGATTTTTCTGCTGATCGTCGGCACGTTCATGTTCCTCGCAATTTTGCTGGAGCGATTGCTTCTTCCCTGGGACAGCTTGGGCACGTTCTACGTGCACGTTACCCTGTCGATTCTGCAGTCCGCGCTCGCGGTTTTCGCGCTTTTGACCACATTTCGAACCGCCGAGCCGAGCTATATCGACCCGTTCCGCGACGAGAAGTGCGCGCCGACCATCAAAGCGACGAGCACGGCGGCTGTCGGTGCGCAGGACTCGGCGATCGCGGCAGTGCGGCACGCCTTTGCCGAGCAGCATGTCTATCGCGACGGCGATCTCACGGTCGCCTCTCTGGCGGTCAAGCTGCGCATGCCCGAGTATCGGCTGCGCAAGCTCATTCACGAGCAGTTAGGCTACCGAAACTTCAACGCTCTGTTGCATGACTATCGAATCGCCGAAGCGTGCCAAGCCTTGGCTGACCCCACCAAGAACTCCCTGCCGATTCTCACCATCGCGCTGACGGTCGGCTACAACTCGATCAATCCCTTCAATCGAGCCTTTCGGGATGCCAAGGCAATGACGCCGTCGGCCTACCGAGCCCGGGCGCACGCCGAGCAGTCCCGGGTTCTAACCCCAACATAATCTCACCGATTTCTGAAAACTCGCGTCGATTTCTAAAATCAACCAGGGTTCGAGTTTTTCGGCGCGACGCAGAATAGGGCGGGCCGCTAGCCTTTCGCACAGTACCCGTGACCTAAGGCGACTGGCCCATGAACCCGGCAATTCGGCTCCACAGCATTACCAAGACCTATTCCCGCGGCAAACAAAAGCTAGAAGTCCTGCATGGGCTGAGCCTTGACATCGGCCAGGGAGAGTTCATTGCGATAATGGGCCCTTCCGGCTCCGGTAAAACCACTTTACTCAATCTGATTGCCGGACTCGATACCCCCACGTCGGGGCAACTGGTCGTTGCAGACCAGCGCATCGACGAGCTGTCGCGGGCGCAGCGCTCGGCCTGGCGGGCGCGAAACATCGGTTTCGTGTTTCAGTTCTACAACTTGTTGCCGGTGCTCACCGCGGCTCGCAACGTGGAAGTGCCGTTGCTGCTGACGCGGCTAAGCGCCACGCAACGAAAAGAGCGCGTTGCCGCTGCGCTGCAATTGGTCGGGCTGGCCGATCGCTCCGATCATAAGCCCGCGGAGCTGTCGGGCGGTCAACAACAGCGCGTTTCGATTGCCCGCGCCCTGGTCGCGGACCCGTCGATATTCGTCTGCGACGAGCCTACAGGCGATCTGGACCGGGACAGCGCCGAAGGCATCTTGCAGCTGTTGCAAATGCTGAATCGAGATCAGGGCAAGACCGTCGTCATGGTCACGCACGATCCGATCGCCGCCAGTTACGCCACGCGTCAAATTTATTTGGACAAGGGTCTGCTCGTGGTCGGTGCAGCGAGGGCTGCATGAAATACCTGGTCCTCGTCTGGGCGGGCCTGTGGCGCAAAAAAGCGCGCTCGATTCTCACGATGCTGTCGATCGTGGTTGCGTTTCTACTGTTTGGCCTTTTGCAGGGCATCAATCAGGGCATGAGCCATGTTTTTCAAAGTTTGAATGTCGATCGGCTGTACGTCCAGAGCCGTATCAGCATGAGCGACGGACTGCCTATCGCATATCTCGAGCAAATCCAGTCGGTGCCGGGCGTGCGGGCCGTAACGCACTGGAGCTACTTTGGCGGCTTTTTCCAAAACGCACAAAACAGCCTGCCGGTATTTGCGATCGACGCTGCGACGCAGTTTGCCGTGTATCCAAAAATAAAAATATCGGATGATGAGCTCGCGGCCATGCAGCGCACTCGTACGGGAGCCATCATTGGTACCGAGATCGCCGCGAAGTACGGATGGAAAATCGGCGACAAGATTCCCCTGCAAACTTCCATCTGGACTAAAAAGGACGGCACCGATACCTACCCGGTTGATGTGGTCGGCATCATGGATGTCTCCGCGTATAACGCTGGATCGTTTCCCGCGTTTTACATCAACTACGATTATTTGGACGAAGCCCGGGCTTTCGGCCACGGCAGCGTCCTGTACTACATCGTCAGCATCGCGGATCCGCGTCGTGGCTCGGAAATAGCCGCCGCCATTGACGCGCTATTTGCCAACTCGAGCAATGAAACGACGACGCAGACCGAGCAGGTGTTTGCGCAATCGCAGATCAAGCAAATCGGGGATATCAATTTGATTGCGAACTCGATCATCGGCGCAGCGTTCTTCACTTTATTGTTTTTAACGGGCAACACCATGATGCAATCGGTGCGAGAACGTATCCCTGAATTCGCGGTTCTGAAAACGGTGGGTTATTCAGACAACCAGGTGCTCACCCTGGTTTTGGTCGAAGCCCTGGTGCTATGCGTCGTTGCCGGAGTGACTGGACTGGGATTGGCGAGATTGGCGTTTGGCTTCATGGGCTCCCTGTTCGGTGCCTTGTCGCCCTCGGCGTTGGTGCTGGAAATGGGCTTGGGTGTGGCCATTTTGTTAGCGGTCGTGAGCGGTCTACCACCGGCCTGGCGATCTACGCGGATCAACATCGTCGACGCGCTGGCCGGCCGATAAGGGATGCCAATGAACTTCGTGCCACAAATCTGGGCGGTCGTTGCCATGAATTTGCGCAGCCTGCCGCAACGGCTCGGCCCCTCGTTTGTGATCATCATCGGCAGCGCCGGTGTGGTGGCTGTGCTGGTCGCGATTCTGGCGATGGCGGCCGGGATGACAAAAACGCTGCAAGGTGCCGGCCGCGATGACCGCGCCATCATTCTACGCAATGGGTCGGCATCGGAATCCGGGAGCGCCCTGACGCGCAATGCCGCGCGAATCGTACTGGACGCGCCTGGGATCAAACATGATTCCCAAGGGAGGCCTCTGGTAACTGCCGAGCCCTTACGTCTGCTCAAATTGTTCCGGCGCGATGATGCTTCCGAAGTGACCGCAATTCTTCGCGGCCTCGGCGCGCAAGCACCCCTCGTCCGGCCCGAGTTCAAAATTGTTGAAGGGCGATTATTTCGGCCCTCGGTCAACGAACTCATCGTCGGCAAGGCGGCGAAGGCTCAATACCGGGGCACGGAAATCGGCAGTCACATCACGACCCGCACGGCCACGTGGGTGGTGGTTGGAACGTTTACCACCGACAATGACGCCCATGAGTCGGAGCTGATGGCCGATGCGGATACGGTGATGTCCGCGGATGGCGGTTCGACCTATGCCAGCATCACCGTGACGCTCGATGCGCCAAACTCGCTGCGCACCTTGGCAGATTCGCTGGCGGCCAATCCTTCGCTGCACGTCGCCGTCACGCGCGAGCGCGATTATTACGCGCGGCAATCGAATACCGTGAGCCGGTTGTTGTCGGTATTGGTCTATGTAGTTGGTTCCATTATGGGGGTCGGTGCCATATTCGGCGCGTTGAATGCCATGTACTCGGCGGTCAGCACCCGGACCACCGAGATCGCGACGTTGCGCGCCATTGGCTTTGGATCCGCGCCGATAGTGGTCTCAGTCTTGATCGAAGCGCTTCTATTGGCCGCGGCGGGCGGCATGCTCGGTGCCTGTGCGGCATGGCTATTCTTCGATGGGCGCTCGGTCAGCACCACACAGGGCACGGCATACGCCCAACTTATTTTCGATATCAGCGTGACTCTACGCTTGGCCCTCATCGGCGTGGCCGTGGCCAGCCTCATCGGTTTCATCGGCGGCCTATTTCCGGCCATTCGTGCAGCGCGCCTGCCGATCGCATCGGCGCTACGAGCGATTTGAGCGTGCGCTGCCGACAGCCGCTCCCCAGGAAAAACCGATGCGGCGCCTCTAGTAGTTCAGGTTGAAACTGAGCAGACCCCCCATCAATCCGATCCAGACAACGCCCAGCATCGCTGCCGCCAGCAGACCGTTCCAAATTTTATAAAGCCGCGACACGGGCAACGAGTACAGCCGCCACATACTGAAGATGCCGACTGCGGCGGCGGCAATGGCGAGAAGGCCGGAGAACTGCAGGATGCGTACCACCGGATCGAGCGCTGTCGAGTAAACCTCGAGCGACAGACTCAACACCGGCTTGAGCATCAGCATCCATGCCGCGAGATACAGCAGATCGACCACTGCGGCGGCACGCGTCAGCCGTTTCAGGCGTCGCAGCGGCGCGGAATCGCTTGACGGCGTCCCGAGGGAGCGTCGCACGAGCCACGAGGCCGGCCACGCCACCACCGTTACCAGCAGAATGACGAGCGCGCTCAGCAGTATCGTCAGGTTCAACGCCGCCGATTGAGCGAGAGGCACCGCTTGCAGGACCGATATGGGATCCTCGCTGTCGACGACGGTCTTCACGCCGCCAATCTGCTGAAGCGCCAATTGCCGAGTACCGCCCACCACCTTCCATAGGTTGGGCGCGACCTCGTGCAGTGTATCCTCGCCGGCCTCAGCAGATCGAGGCGCTGCAATAGTGCCGTCGGCGTGCGCCGCAATCACCGATTGTTGCAGCAGGTAGAAAACACTCAAGAAACCATGCTCAATTCGGCGCGAGCTCTGATACCGTCCCGCGATCTGCGCGGCATCGCTCGAGGCGGTCGATAGCGTCGCGGCCTCAGCCGTTGCAGGCGAGGCATTGGGAAAGTAGCGCTCCAGAAAGCCGTCCCAAAGCGCTTTTCGCAGAGCGTAGACCGCTTCGTCCCGGCCTCGGCTGTTGAAACTGTAAAAGACACCGACATGCTGTTCGGGCAGCAAATCGAGTTCGGTGTGAAAGAACACCGTGTCGCCGCCGTGACCGATGACTATGCGGCCATTGCGGGTCTCATAAAAGAAACCGTGGGCCATCGTGCTGAATCCGGGCAACGCGGATTCCGAAGGGCTGTGCATCAGGCGAGTCGTTTGAGCGCTTAAGATCTGCGCGTCCCCCAGATGCCCATCCTCGAGATGCGCGATCATGAATCGCGTCATGTCGGCCGCGGTGGTGGCCATGCTGCCGGCAGGAGCCGTCACCACCAGTTCATAAGGCTGAGGCGGCGTCGACGCTGTTCGGTAACCGAGCGCGACATGGCCCTTGAAGCGCTCGGGAAGCGGCTGTTCGAAAGTGGAATTCGACATGCCGAGCGGCGCGAAAATGTGCTTCTCGATGTAGCGCTCGAACGGCTCTCCGGAGACCCGCTCAACGATGTAGCCCGCCAAGGCGGCGCCGTAGTTGGAATACGCCGGCACCGAACCTGGCGGAAAAAGTAGCGGCCGAGGATGCTGCTTCAGGTAAGTCTCTGTCGATTGCAAATGATGGGGATCCGTCGCGAGGACATCCTTGAGCCCTTCTTCGAATCCCGCCCTATGATTCATCAAGTCGAGCAGCGTGATCGGTTTGCCGGCGGCCGTCGGGATTTTGAAATCCAGGTAATCATTCACGTCCCGGTTAAGGTCGAGCTTGCCCGCTTCGACCAGCTGCATGACCGCTGTCCAGGTGAAGAGTTTTGAGGTAGATCCGACCCGGGTCAGGGTCGCATCGGCGTCCATGGCAACGTGCTTGCCGACGTCGGCAAAGCCATAGCCTTTTTGCAGAAGAACGCTTCCATCCTTCACCACGCTAACGACGCCCCCCGCAATATCGCCGCTTTTCAGCGCATAGGGGACCAGGCCGTCCAGCCAGGCATCGAGATCGTCGCGATCGAGTGCATGAGTTGCGGCACTGACTTGCGCAGCGCGCTGAGCCTGCGGTGCGTCGGCCCAAGCCGTGGTCACAAAAAACGTCGCGGCAACCGCCGCCATCATCCGCAAATTCATTCGTTGACTCCTGGGTGCACGCCAAGAATGCACGGCCGGGCCCCCGCGTGTCTGACATTCATGACAAACGGTTCGAAAGTATGGTTTAACGGTCATTCAGCCATCACTTTAAACCATACGTCGTGCGAATCAGGGACTCGGCCAGGGCCTGGGGCAACAAGGGTCGCAAGGCGTTGAAAGTCCGCTGGACCAGGTTCGCCCGCGGATAACGCAATGCGGGGCGCCGGCATGCAAGAATGGTTTCGACGGCTTGGGTGACGGGTGTCAGGTCCGGATTGGCCTGCTCATCGCGCGCCATGGTGGCGACGGCGCGCAGCGCCGAGTCGTAGTAAGGCGAGCTCGGAAGACACTCGCGTGTCATGCGCCGGTTAGCGGTAAAGGAGGTCGCGAAGTCGCCGGGTTCGATCATCGAAACGTGAATGCCGAAGGAGCGGACCTCCATGCGCAGCGCTTCGGTGTAGGCCTCGATTGCAAACTTGGTCGCGCTATAGAAGCCTTGAAAGGGCAAGGCAATTCGTCCGGCGAGCGAACTCATATTGAGGATCGAGCCGGCCCGTTGCGCGCGCAGGTAAGGCAGGACCGCACGACAGACACGGTGCGTGCCGAAAAAATTGGTCTCGAACTGCGCCAGCGCTTCTTGGGCGGTGGTGTCCTCGATCGCGCCGGCAATCCCGAAGCCGGCGTTGTTGATCACGGCATCGATTCGTCCGGCGCGCCGGATGACTTCGGCAACGCAGGCCGCCACAGACTCATCTTGCGTGACATCCAAGGGCAGGGTGGTGAAGTCCTGCGATGCGCCGTCGCGCACGTTGCGTGCGGTTCCGAACACGCGATGGCTTTTTGCCGCCAGCGCCTTGGCGATTGCGTAGCCGAGACCGGAACTCGCGCCGGTCACCAGAATCACTTTTGCTTTGTCCACGGGATTCCCTATGGCCGCGTTTGCGCGCCGGGTTATTACGTCAAACTAGTGATTGTGGCGCGGAATTCCCTTGGTGCGCGCGATGCGCTGATACTTCGCGGCGGGCTCGAGAATGGATCCCGTGTCCATCTGGCCGACGACTGCGCGCTGCATTTCCTGCCAAGGCGTCTGGCTGGCGGGATAGCTGTAACCACCGGCCGCTTTCAGCTCCTCGCGGCGTATTTGTATTTCCGCGTCGGTCAGAAGGACATTCACTTGACCTTTCCGCAAATCCACTCGAACCCGATCTCCGGTTTTCAGAATCGCCAGACCACCGCCAACCGCTGCCTCGGGGGAAGCATTCAAGATTGAGGGTGAGCCCGAGGTACCCGACTGGCGGCCATCGCCGATGCAGGGCAGGACGTGCAAGCCTTGTTCAATGAGTTGCACGGGAGCACGCATATTCACGACTTCCGCGCCGCCGGGATAGCCGATGACGCCCGCTCCCCGCATAAACAGCACGCACTGCGCATCGATCTGCAACGCCGGATCATCAATATGAGCGTGATAATCCTCAGGTCCGTCGAAGACAATGGCGCGCCCCTCAAAAGCATCTGGGTCGTGCGGATTGGACAGGTACCGATCGCGGAATTCTTCTGAGATCACGCTAGTCTTCATAACGGCGGAGTCGAACAAGTTGCCGCGCAATATCAGGAACCCGGCCTTCCGAGCCAACGGGCGGTTGAAGGGGCGAATGACCGCTTCATCTCGGATGACCGCGTCTGCGCAATTCTCGCCGAGCGTTCGGCCGTTGGCGGTCAGCGCCTGCTCGAACAGCAGGCCCTGCTGCAACAATTGTGCAACTACCGCGG
The DNA here is from genome assembly GCA_963771615.1 of uncultured Gammaproteobacteria bacterium. GTDB lineage: Bacteria > Pseudomonadota > Gammaproteobacteria > Steroidobacterales > Steroidobacteraceae > Bog-1198. The sequence continues at coordinate 14,858 of CAVYUD010000011.1, read as the reverse complement.
GAACTCCGCCCGCGCGATAAAAGTCTTCTCCCAGATATTCGCCTGCGGGCTGCAAATTTACCAGCAGCGGAATGTCGTAGCCGTAGGTCTGCCAATCATCGATGGAGAGTTCCACGCCGATGTGCCGCGCCAGTGCGATCAAGTGCAACGGCGCGTTGGTCGAGCCCCCCAGTGCGGAATTCACGCGAATTGCGTTGATGAAGGATTCGCGCGTGAGAATGTCGGACGGCTTACGGTCTGCGTGGATCATTTCAACGATCTGCCGGCCGGTCTCGTAAGCGCATTCCTGTCGATCGCGCATCGGCGCTGGGATGGCCGCGGAGGCAGGCAGCGACATGCCGAGCACCTCGCACAAACTATTCATGGTGGTCGCCGTTCCCATGGTGTTGCAGTAACCGGTGGACGGCGCCGCGGAGGCAACCAATTTGATGAAGTCCGCTCGGTTGATTTCCCCCGCGGCGAATCGCTCGCGTGCCTTCCAGACAACCGTTCCCGAGCCAATTCTCTTTCCTTCCGCCCAGGCGCTCAACATGGGGCCCACGGACAAAGCAATCGCCGGAATATCCACGGTTGCCGCCGCCATCAGGCAGGCCGGTGTGGTCTTGTCGCAGCCGATGGTGAGCACGACGCCGTCGATGGGATAGCCATAAAGCAGTTCCACCAAACCCAAGTAGGCGAGGTTGCGGTCGAGGGCGGCGGTCGGACGTTTACCCGTTTCCTGAATGGGATGAACCGGAAATTCTAGGGGAATGCCGCCGGCATCGCGGATGCCTTCCCGTATGCGAGTCGCCAGGACCAGGTGGTGGCGATTGCAGGGCGACAGATCCGAACCGGTTTGAGCGATGCCGACGATGGGTCTTCCGGACTGCAGCTCCTCGAGGGTCAGACCGAAATTCAAATAGCGCTCCAGGTACAGCGCAGTCATGTCGGCGTTGTCCGGATCGTCGAACCATGCCCGTGAGCGCAGGCGGCGCGGTGAAGAGCCCGAGTTCATGCTGAATATCCGCTCGCAGGGTCGAAAAGCCAACCGAATTGGCCGCTTATGCTCTCATATTTACTCAGACAAATTGCCATAGTGGCCTGGCCTTGGCAAGATAGCGGCGAGGGTAGCAGAGCTTTTCTCGCCAAGAACTAAGTCCGGTCCAAGCGTGATTACTGCAGGCTGAATTATGCGCAGAAGTGCTTACTTTGCCTTGCTTGGCGTCGTCTCTCTGGCAGCAGCGGGCCAGCAGACTGCGCAGCACTCGATCGGCAATGCCGGTTTCGGTCGAGCCGGAGATTCCAACGTGCAAATCTACACACTCACCAACATTCATGGCATCGAAGCTCGCATCATGACCTATGGCGCCGCGCTGGTTTCATTGAAGACTCCGGATCGCGCCGGGAAATTGGCAAACATCATCCTGGGATTCGACTCCTTGGATTCCTACACGGCCGGCGTGCCGTATTTCGGCGCCACCGTCGGCCGATACGCCAATCGCATCGCGGGCGGTCGATTCATGCTGGATGGCAAGCACTACCAACTGCCGCAGAACAACGCGCCGAATAGCTTGCATGGCGGTGATCGAGGATTCGACAAACGAGTCTGGAAGGCGCAGCCGATCGAGGCACCAACGGGTTCCTCGCTGCGCTTGACGTACGTCAGCGCGGCAGGCGAGGAGGGATATCCCGGAGAACTGACTGCGCACGTGACCTATCGACTGGACGACGATGACACACTGACGATCCAATTCGAAGCCACGACGACGGCGCCAACGCCGGTCAATCTTGCCAATCACGCCTATTTCAATCTGAGCGGAGATCCCGAGCGCACGATTCTGGATCAAGTGCTGCAAATCAACGCCGACCGCTTTACCCCGGTCAATGCCACCCTCATTCCCACCGGTGAAATGCGCGCCGTCGCGGGAACGCCATTTGACTTTCGTACGCCTCATTTGATCGGCAGCCGGATCAACGACAAGGATGAGCAACTGCGTTTGGGCGGCGGCTACGATCACAATTGGGTGCTCAATACGACTGCGCCCCGTTCCTTGACGTTGGCGGCCGTGCTGAGCGACCCTGGCAGCGGACGATCGGTCGAATTTCGCACGACGCAACCAGGGTTGCAGTTCTACTCGGGCAATTTCCTCGACGGGAAACCCGCCGGCCTCGGCACTGCATTCAAGTACCGCACGGGTCTGTGCTTGGAGACGCAGCATTTTCCCGACTCGCCTAATCAGCCCAGCTTTCCTTCAACGATCCTGCGTCCCGGTCAAACCTATTCGGAGACGACGACTCTGACATTTCGCGCAAGCAAATAGAGGGTCAACGCAGATCGAGCACCACAACTGATTTTGACGGCAGCGTCAGAGTCACGGCGCCGCCCTTGAGTGAGGCGGCGGTAAAGGCGGCCGGGTGCACGGCATTCGCGTCTTCGAACGTGTTGTGCGCGTCCATCGCGTCGGCAGTCAGCACAGTTCCCGTTACTTGCGAAAGCGCGTCGCCACCTGACAGGGCAATCGTCACGGGCATGGCTTTGTTCGGATCCAAATTGACCAGCGCAATGGCAATCGTGCCGCCGGGCGTACGCGCAGCCGATAGGCTCAAGGCCGGCACCGACGTGTTGCCGAGCCTGTAGCGGGGCATGATCACTTCGGCCGGCAAGTAGGTCGCATCCTGGAACGGCTCGAACATTTTAAATGCGTGATAGGTGGGCGTCAGGATCATCTGCGGCCCTCTCGTCAGAATCATTGCCTGTAGCACGTTGATCATCTGCGCGATGTTGGCCAAGCGCACGCGATCGGCATGATGCTGGAAGATATTGAAATTGAGCGCGGCAACGACGGCGTCACGCAGCGTATTTTGTTGATACAGAAACCCCGGCTCGCGGCCCGGTTCCGGATCGTACCAAGTGCCCCACTCATCGACGGCAAAGGCGATCTTCTTCGCCGGATCATATTTATCCATCACGGTGCTGTTTTGCGTGATGTAGTCATCCATCCTGAGGGTGTGCGCCAGAGTGGAAATCCATTGATCCTCGCCAAAGCCGGTGGTGGGGCCCTTGGATTGCCATCGATCGCCGGGAATCGTGTAGTAGTGGAAGCTGATCGCCCCGATATCGGGGTTGACTTTGGAAATCAGCGCCGTGGTCCACGACGTGTCGTCATCGTTGCCGCCGCTTGCCACGATGGTGGGACGCGCGCCTTGCGGGCGCCTTGAGAAAGTTGGCATACTGGCGGAAGAGGTCAACGTAATGCTCGGGCGTCATGTTGCCGCCGCAGCCCCAGGCCTCGTTGCCGACGGCGAAGTAGGCGATTTTCCAAGGCTTGGGATGGCCGTTGCGCGCACGCTCCGCGGTCAGCGAGGTGGCCTTGATCGGAGGTCATGTATTGCAGCCACTCCGCCATCTCGCGTGGCGAGCCGGTGCCCAGGTTGCCGTTGATGTAGGCATCGGCGCCGATCATCTCGCGCGAAATCGAGGAATTCGTGCGTGCCGAAGTCATTGGACTCAGGCACACCGCCCCAATTCGTGTTCAAGGTCACGGGACGCGCAGCACGCGGACCGATACCGTCGCGCCAGTGATACTCGTCCGCGAAGCAACCGCCGGGCCAGCGCACTACCGGCACATGCAGCTCGCGCAGCGCTGCGACCACATCCTTGCGAAAGCCGCGCACATTCGGGATCGCGGAGTGCTCGCCGACCCACACGCCTTCTTCGATACCGCGGCCCAGGTGCTCGGCGAACTGCCCGTAAATGTGCCGGTCAATTTTGGCGCCCGGCTGATCGGTATGAATCAACACGCTGGCCCCGAGCCCAGACGCCGTTTGCGCGCCGCCATCGGCGATGCCCAGTGCCAGCGTCGCGACGCCCAGTGTCATGACTGCGCTGCTCAAAGTTGCCCGCATGTGTACTCTCCCGCTTACACGAACGCTGCCGGCCAATTATCGTGCATCTATAACTCAGACAATAAGCCAGTTCAGGCAGCCGGGCAAGATTGTCGGCCTGCAACCCATGCGCGCAACGGATGAAGGCCAGGACCGATCCAGGCGATCGTGGTAACCGGTGCGCGCGAATAGTAGGATTGCAGACCATCATCTCGAAAAAGGCGCACCTGGCTATGACCGGCCCTCCCACAACGTTTGAAGCGCCGGCCAGGGCTTTGCGGCTGCACGGCTCAATCGCGCGGACGCTGGGAATCTCCATCGTCTCCGGTCAATACAAACCGGGAGATCTGCTCGACGGGGAAATCTCATCCAGCGAGCAGTTTGCCGTTTCGCGCACGGCCTATCGCGAGGCGGTGCGTATTCTTGCGGCGAAGGGACTGGTTGATGCCCGGCCCAAGGTCGGCACGCGCATCAATTCGAAATCCAAGTGGAATCTTCTCGATCCGGACGTGCTGGCCTGGATCTTTGAATCCGAACCGGATCTGGATGTCCTAAACAGTCTATTTGAGTTGAGAAATGTGGTGGAATCGGCTGCCGCGGGATTCGCGGCGACACGCCGCTCGGCGGCGCACTTGAAGGCCATGCGCCTGGCCCTGCGGGGAATGGCGACGCACACCTTGGCAACGGAAGAGGGCCGTCAGGCCGACCTGGATTTCCACACGACGCTGCTGGATGCCACCAACAATCCATTCATCATTTCTCTGACCAGCAGCGTGAGCGCGGCCATCAACGCGACGACGGTATTCAAATCTCGCAAAGGTCCGCTGCGCCGCGACCCGATGCCGGATCACGTGCGCGTGTTCGAGGCCATCGCGGCGAAGAACGCCGTCAAGGCGGAGCAGGCCATGAGCGAACTCATCGTGCTGGCGCGCGAGGACACGCCGATCTCGCGAAGCGCTGAGCGGCGCCGAGCCAGATAGGGCCGCGGCAGCGCTCGCGCAAGCGCGCCGCTGTTGCTGACTTATTGTCTGAGTTATCCTACAATCCTGCCGTCAGCCTCGATTCCAGAGACCCGCCATGCCGTTGCGATTGGTTCAAATGCTGAGCGTCAGCGGCGAGAGGTGCGTAGTGGCGCTCAGCGACGGCGGGCCGGCTTGGCGCCTCAAAGGATCGACCACCGTTCTCGCCTTGGCGCAAACGGCAATTGCTGCCGAGTCGACGCTCAAGGCTGTGGTCGAATCCGCGGGACGCGCCGAAACTGTCGATCTAGGCGCGGCTTTGCAGCAGGGCAGAGTGCTGGCGCCGGTCGATCATCCGGATTCGGCGCGGGTTTTCCTGACCGGAACCGGTCTGACGCATCTGGGTTCCGCTGACGCGCGCGACAAGATGCATGCCAAAGCGCATTCGGCGGACGCATCGGATTCGATGAAAATGTTTCGCATGGGCTTGGAGGGCGGAAAGCGCGAAGCCGGCCAGCTCGGCGTGCAGCCGGAATGGTTTTACAAAGGTGACGGACGCAGCATTGTTGCGCCGGAAAAACCGCTACCTTCGCCGGAGTTCGCGCTCGACGGCGGCGAGGAACCCGAGCTTGCGGGAATTTATCTGATCGCCGCGGACGGCACTCCGTTATCGTCTCGGCTTTACGCTCGCCAATGAATTCTCGGATCATGTGATGGAGCGCATGAACTATCTGTATCTGGCGCATTCGAAATTGCGTCACGCAGCCCTCGGGCCGGAGTTGTTGCTGGGCGAGTTGCCGGCCGATATCCGCGGCACCGCGCGCATTACGCGCGCCGGACAGACGATATGGGAAAAACCGTTCCTCACCGGCGAGGCGAATATGTCCCACCATGTCCGAAATCTGGAACATCATCATTTCAAATACGCCTTATTCCGCAGGCCAGGAGACCTGCACGTGCACTTTTTCGGAACCGCCACGCTGTCCTTCGCCGACAAAGTCAAGGCGCAGGATGGAGATGTGTTCGAGATCGAGGCGCCACCATTTTCGCTGCCGCTGCGCAATCCGTTGAAAACCGTCGCGGCCACCCGGCGGCGCAGTTCGCTGTCTATGACAAACTCGTGAAGCCGATTCGCGTTGGGATAGTCGGTGTCGGCAAGATTGCGCGCGATCAGCACATTCCCGCGATCCTGGGGAATTCGGCACTCGAGTTTCGCGGCGGCGGCGAGCCGGCACGCGCAAGTAAGCGGCGTGGCGAATTTCTCGAGTCATTGAGGAGATGCTGGCCCAGGCCCCGGATCTCGACGCGGTGGCCATCTGCACTCCGCCGCAGGCGCATTATGAGGCGGCAAAACTGGCCTTGGCGCAGGGCAAGCACGTGCTGTTGGAGAAACCGCCCTGTACCTCGCTGACCCAGTTCGAGCAACCTGGTGCGGCTGGCGCGGATCGCGGGCCGCACTCTATATCAGACCTGGCATTCTCGGCACGCACACGCCGTGGCTCCCGCGGCGCGGCTGCTGCAGCAACAAATTCTGAAGCAGGGTCGGGTGACTTGGAAGGAAGATGTACGCCAATGGCATCCGGGACAGGCCTGGATCTTTGAGCCGGGCGGCTTCGGCGTTCTGGACCCTGGGATCAACGCCATTTCCATTCTGACGCGAGATCATTGCCGAACCGATTTTCGTCAAGTCCGCTTGCCTGTCCGTGCCCTCGAATTGCGCAGCACCGATTGCCGCGGAGCTCGAGTTCGTCACGGATCGCGGCGTGGGCATTTCGGCGGAGCTGGATTTCCGCCATACCGGTCCTCAGACCTGGGACATCGACCTCGACGACCGATCAAGGGTCGATCAAGCTGTCCGCGGGCGGTGGCCAACTCACGGTTGGAACTCGAGCTGTTCCTCCCGACCCGGGCGCGCTGGCCAGCGAGTATGAGGACGATCTATGCGTGCTTCGCGCAGCTGATTCGGCAGGGAAAGTCGGAAGTCGATGTACGGCCGCTGCAGCTGGTGGCGGATATTTTCCTGATCGCCCGGTACATTTCCGTCGAGCCGTTCGTCGCATGAGCGCGTTTAACGGCGCGGACTGGTTGGTGGTGGCCGCGTTTGTCGCGGTCATGCTGGGCGTGGTGCTCTATTCGATGCGCACGACCGCTGAGTCGGCGAAGGATTATTTCTTCTCCGGCCGCGACAGCAACTGGCTGCAGATCGGCACCTCGATCTTCTCGTCCAACATCGGCTCGGAGCACCTGGTGGGCCTCGCCGGCGCGGGCTTTGCCACCGGCATGGCGATGGCGCATTGGGAAATTCAATCCTGGCTGATCCTCGTGCTCGGCTGGGTGTTCGTGCCGCTCTACGACCGCATGAAAGTGTTCACGATGCCGGAATTCCTGGAGCTGCGCTTCAGCCGCGGCTCGCGAAATGTCCTCAGCCTGCTCACCATCGCGAGCCTGGTGCTCACCAAGATCGCCGTGACCATTTATGCCGGCGATGTGGTGGTGCGCACTCTGCTCGGCATCGACAGCGTGAACATCCTCGGCTTGCAGGTGGACGTGTTCTGGGTGATCGCGCTCGGCCTGGCATTTACCACCGGCCTGTACACCGTGCTCGGCGGCTTGCGCGTCATCATGTATACCGCGGTGCTGCAGGCGCCGGTTCTGATCTTTGGGTCGCTTGTGCATTCTCTACACGGGCTTGAGTGCTTTGGGTCATGGCAATCTGGCTGGCGGGGTGGCATGCGACGGTTGCGGCCGCGGGCGCCAACATCCACCTCATCCGACCTCTGGATGATCCGGACTGGTCATGGGCGGCGGTGTTGCCGGGCTCCGCGATCATCGGTTTCTGGTACTGGTGCACCGACCAGTACATCGTGCAGCGCGTGCTCGCCGGAAAAAATCAGCAGGAATCGCGGCGCGGCACGATTCTCGCCGCCTTCCTGAAGCTGACGCCGGTGTTCATCTTCCTGGTGCCGGGCATGATCGCCTTCGCGCTGACCAAAGCGCCGGAAATGGGATTCAAGTACCAGCGGCGACGCCGCGTACACCTCGCTGGTGGCGCAGATCCTGCCGCATGGCTTGCGCGGCATGGTCGCCTGCTCGATGATCGTGGCGCTGATGGCGTCGCTCGCATCCAAGTTCAACGCCTCGGCGACGCTCTTCACCATGGATTTCTTCCGCGAGTGGTATCCGAATGCCTCCGGCAGAACTGAAGTGGTCGTCGGGCGCATCGCCACCGCCGTCATCGTGGTCATGGGCATCTGCTGGGTGCTGGTGATCAAGAGCCTGCACTCCGATCTGTATGTGTATCTGCAGAGCGTGCAGGGATACCTGTCCCCGGCCATCGCCGTGCTGTTCCTGCTCGGCGTTTTCTGGAAGCGCGCCACCGCTCCCGCGGCGCTGTGCGGCTTTCGTCGTCGGCGTCGCCGGCGGCTTTGCGCGTCTGGCCGCCGATCTGGTCATGCGCAACGACGGCGCGACCGTCACCACCTCGAAGCAGCAGCTCTACCATCACGCGATCACGCTGGAGCAATACAACGCCGCCATCGCGCCGATTCGCAGCGCCGCATGGCTGGATCTTCGATTTCTGGAATATCCACTGGCTCTACTACACGCAGATTCTGCTGCTGGTGACGGCAGCGCTGATGATCGCGATCAGCTTGCTCACCGAAGCCGCCGAGTCCCGGCGTGCGTGAAATTCACCTGGTATGGCGCGACTCCGCAGGAGAAAGCCGCGACTCGCGCCAGCTGGAATGGGCGTGATGTCGCGCTGAGCCTGGTGGTGCTCGCGGCGGTGGTGGCTGTTCTACATCGCGTTCTGGTAAGCGCTACGCCGATACGGGTTGGTACAGACGTGTCGTCTCGGATTGAATGGCGAAATAAGGTTTGAAGGCCTGAACGCCATCGCCGGTGCTGATCCGCCAGTCCGCCGAGCTTGGCGAGATTTGGTGCGCGGTCCGCAATTCATTGCGATTGAACGGCAGAAAACGGTCGCCGACGGCGAACAACGCCAGCGGTCCCTGCATTATCGCGAGCAGATCGGGATGCTTTTCGTCCACGGCTTCCAGCCGCAGAGCGTCGATCGATCGTGAGTTCGATTCGATCACCATCATTCCAGGTTCGCTGGATCCGGTGGAATGTCCCCGGCGTAAGCGGTCCATCGAGCCGTTTGCCGTTAACGGCGAGTGAACTCGCCGCGCCTGCCCAAGCAGGGATACGCAGACCGATCAAGAACGTCTGTGGCGTCGCGGTCTTGACGAGGATGCTGACCTCGGAGTCGAGTGGATACTGGGTGCTTTGTTCCAGGGTCACGTTGCGTCCGTGTTGCCGCCAAGACAGGCGGGAAGGGGTATACAGGTTCACGAAGATGCCGTGCTCGGCTACCGCATAGGCACTCATGCCATAGTCGGCGAGAATCTGACCCAATGTTCCGGAGCAACACGGGCATTTCAAGTCGAAATAGGTTTTTGCGCCGGTGTCGTTGTAGTCCGAGTAGTAGAAGGCAGTGCCGTCTGGCTGCATCGGCGGGGCGCCCAGAATGGTGTTGTAAAGCACACGTTCCATGCTGTCCCCATAGAGGCCGTCGCCGGTGGCAGCCATGAGATAACGAGCGGCTTTGAAATGACCGTATGCCCCGCAAGGCGTTTCAAAACTCGAGTGCGTGGTGTGCAGCGAATCGCCGAGCGCGCCGGAGCCGGGGACGATGAAGCGCTCATCGGGACCCCAGCCGCCGGTCGCGAAACTCTGCCCCAGCACAAAGTCGAAGCCATTCTTCGCAGCGTGCAGATGCTTGGGATTTCCCTCCACCAGATACGCTTGCATGGCGGAACTGAAGGCATTCATGTGGCTGTAGGCGTGTTTGCCCGGCAGCACATTTTCTCCGCGCGCGAGCGGCTCGAAATAGTCCTGATCGAGCAAGAATCGGCGCGCGAGGCCGCGGTAGCGTTCGCCCGCGCCGCGCTTCCAGGCGAGGTACAGATTCTCCGGCAAGGTATAGGACTCATCCCAGGTATGCGCGATGTTTGGGTGCGGGCGCGCCGCCATCTCCGGACGCGTCAGTGCTTTCTCCGGCAGAAAAGGCAGCGCTGCGTCGGTTGTAAGATTGAGCGCCGCCAGGGCTTGGGGATCGGCAGCAAACGCATGCGCGTCGATAAGTCCGATGTTGATCTTGTCAAACGTATAGGCGGGCAGCGTGTATCCGTCGTAGAAGCGCGGCGAGATGGCCGCGGCGTAGCCGGCGACCAAGCGCCGCACCTTCTGCCGGGTTTCTTGGTTTCCCGTGATCGCATAGGCGCGCGCCAAGCTCGACAGGTACTGTCCGAAACTATGGCCGGGTATGAAACCATGCATGTCCTGCGGCGGACTGAAGTTGGCAGATGCGTTATACCAGCCGCCGAGATCTTCGCCGGGCGCGGATAAGCCAGCCGCGACGCGAAATGGTTTCAGCAGCGCGTCTTCGTTCATGGCCAGGAGCGTGGCGTGGTGAGCGCGGAACTGCTCGAGCATCGGGCCATCGAGCAGCGTGACGCTCGCGCGATCCGCAAACTGCAGCGTGTCCGCCGTCGATACTGGGGATATTTTAGCGGCGGCTCGCCCGGCCAGGGCACTCGCGACTGCCAGGCCGCCGAGCTTCAATATCGAGCGGCGCGAGAGAGGGTCCATTGCAATTCCCTTTTGTCTGACATTAAATCGGACAGTAGAAATCTAGCACAGCAGATTTCGATATCATACGCAACCGCAACGAATTCACCGCAATGGCCGCCCCGATCCACAGCGAACTCATCGAAATCATTTCCGTCGGAAATACGCTGGGCGAGGGCGTGTTGTGGGATCCTGTGGGTCAGCGCACGTGGTGGTCCGATATCCAGGAACGGCGACTGTTCCGCTATGACCCGCGGAGCCGGGCGCTTGAAACATTCCATCTGCCGGAAAGGTTGGGCTGCTTCGGCTTCATCAAAGACTCCGATAAAATCGTCGCTGCCTTCGAGTCGGGCTTTGCGCTCTATCACCCCGAGTCGGCTCAACTCCAATGGGTGGCGCGCCCGGAACACGATGCCAGCAACGTGCGCTTCAATGACGGGCGTATCGACCGGCGAGGGCGCTTCTGGGCGGGATCCATGGTGGAGGGCGAAGGTGAAGCGAAGGCCAAGTTGTACTGCCTCGATGGAAGCGAGGTGACAGTGTGTCTGACCGGAATTTCGATATCCAATAGCATTTGCTTCAGTCCGGACGGTAAGCATCTTTACTTTGCAGACTCTCCGCGACGCATGATTGTGCGCTACGACATCGATGCGGTGAGCGGTACGATGGGCAATCGCCAGACGTTTGCAAAGACACCGAAAGGCGCATTTCCAGACGGTGCGAATGTCGATGCGGAGGGCTACTTATGGTCCGCGCATTGGGGCGCGGGCCGAGTCGTGCGCTACGCGCCCGACGGATCGATTAGTGCTACCGTTGAGATCCCCACGACCCAGGTCACTTGTATCGCTTTCGGTGGGCCGGCCCTCGATTTGCTGTTTGTCACCTCGGCACGGGAGGGCATGAGCGCAGCGACGCTCGCGGCGCAGCCCAATGCCGGCGACGTGTTTGTCTACCAGGTGAATGTCAAAGGTTTATCCGATTCCCGGTTTGCCATGGAACCCATTGCATGAATGCCAAATCCGCGTCGCTCGACGAAGTCAATGAAGCCGCCGAAGCGGCCGCAGCCGCTTTCTATCCCTATGGCCGCAGCGCTCCCGGCCTCCGCGCGCGCTTCCTGCGCGCCATTGCGCAGGGCATAGAAGGGCTCGGCAGCACGCTGATCGAATGTGCTGCACGCGAGACGGCGCTCCCAGAGCCGCGCCTTGTCGGCGAACGGGGTCGGACCTGTGCCCAGCTGCGAATGTTCGCCGACATTGCCGAGAGCAACCAATGGATCGACGAGTGCATTGAGGCGGGAGATCCGGCACGCACGCCGCAGCCAAAACCGACGATCCGCTCACGCTTCGTGCCCTTGGGTCCGGTCGTGGTATTCGGTGCCAGCAATTTTCCGTTGGCCTTTTCAGTGGCCGGTGGTGACACGGCATCAGCCTTGGCGGTGGGCTGCCCGGTAATCGTCAAGGCGCACTCGGCACATCCGGATACCTCCGCACTGGTGGGACAAGTGGTGGGCAAGGCAGCCGCCGAATGCGGCTTGCCCAAGGGCGTGTTCTCATTGCTGTTTGATGTCGGCTACGAAGTGGGTGTGCAGCTGGTCAAGCATCCTCAGATCATGGCGGGCGCGTTCACCGGCTCGCGCTCGGGTGGCATCGCGTTATGGCGCGCGGCCCAGTCGCGTCCTCAGCCCATTCCATTCTTTGCGGAGATGTCGAGCGTCAATCCGGTTTTTGTCTTCCCCGGCGCGTCCGCGGCCAAGGCCTCGATCATCGCGACGGGTCTGCACGCCTCGATCACGGGCAGCGTCGGTCAACTCTGTACCAAGCCGGGTCTGGTGTTCGTGGTGAATGATGCCGCGACACAGGCTTGGCTCGACGCACTCGCGCCGCTGCTGTCGCAAAGCGCGCCGGGCATCATGTTGACCTCGGCCATACGCGCCGCATGCCAACGCCTGGTCGATGAACGCGCGAGGATTGAAGGTGTTCGATCGGTTGCGCAGGCGCCGACGCCCGCAGGTTCATCCCATGTGGGCGCCGCGCTGATGCGTGTCGATGTCGATACTTTCCTGCGCACGCCCGCGCTGCAAGATGAAATCTTCGGCCCCACCAGTCTGATCGTGCACTGTTCGGGTCCCCAAGACTTTCTGCGCTGCGCGCGAACTCTCGAAGGCCAGTTGACGGCCACAGTGTGGGCCGAGCCGCACGAGCTGAAGAGCCAGGATGAATTCCTGTGGACGTTGGAACAGCGCGCCGGACGCCTGGTGTTCAACGGTTTTCCGACCGGCGTTGAAGTCGGTCGGGCGACCGTACACGGCGGTCCTTTTCCGGCAACCACCGACAGCCGCTTTACGTCCGTGGGCACACGCGCCCTCGCGCGCTTCATCCGCCCGGTTGCCTATCAAAACGAATTGCTCTAACAGGGGACATCAGGCTTTGGAGCGATGCGGCCATCGCACCCAGCGGCCGCGGCGCACGCTGTAAATGCCGAGTAGTGTTGCGGCAAACAAGCAGACGGCCAAGGCAATTATCGATGCCTCCGGCCCGAAAGCACCCCCGGTTAATTGTGCGGGTCCAACGAGCGTCACTGTTACCAGGCCATGAGATTGGCCGCCCGACACAGCAGTTCCAAATAGACCTCCTTCCGTAAAGTTCCAACCAAAGTGCATTCCGATCGGCAGCCACAAACTGCGCGACGCAGAATAGGCAATACCCAGGAGCACTCCTGCCTCCAGGGCGATTGCGATGACGCCGATGGCGGTCGCGCCGCTATTGAGCGCATGCGCGGCGCCAAACAAACACGCAGAGATGATCAGCGCGGCGGTCGTGCCCAGCCACTCTTCGGTAATGCGAAAAATCGCGCCGCGAAACAATAGTTCTTCGCCGATTGCAGCTGCGAGAGAAGCGCTCGCCTGCGTCGTCAAGCGGGCATCAGCGTCAAATTGTACGTGATGCACCAATCCGCCCAAATACAACAATGCCAAGACCGAACTGAACAGCATGAAACCGACAACAATGCCGGCGCTCGCGTTCCGCGCTATATCGCGCGGCGCCAACTCGGAAATCCGACGGCGTTCGAAATACCGAACCTGAAACGAGTACAGCCAGAGCATGGCAACCGCATATAAAGACCTGGTCGCCACCAACCAAAGAGGCCGCGCTACCGGCGGCAAATTGTGGCCGATGCCGCCGATCAAGATTTGCGATACGACCAAGACCGCAAACAAGGACAGCGAGAACGCCAGTAATTTAACGAATTTAGAGCGGGTAATGAGACGCCGAAATTCGGCCGAATGTTCCGATTGGTTATTCATATCTCGAGAAAACTATCGGCCTTGCCTGCGGATGCCAATCTAGGAATACAGACTCACCCCGTCAAGGCCCACTTCGATTCTATATTGGGGTACCGCTATGAATGCGACGCAGGCGAGCAGTCGATTTGCTCCGATGTCTACGGTCGCATCGAGTCATAGTGCTGAACGGTCTCGGGCCGCGTCAGCAGGTAGCGGTCATCCTCGGGATAGTAGCGCGCGCGATTGATATCGTTGCCTGCGAATGCCTTGATGGACTCCTCGTCCACCCACCAACTCAACGTCACGATCTCGGTGCGCCTTGCATCGACGTCCCGCGTGGCAATGATCGCGCCCAAATTGCCGGGCGACTGCTTGTAGCCGACGATCCCGGTCGCCTTGACGTAAGCTACATACTCGTCCTTCAATTCGCGCCGAATTTCTGCGCGCCATTCTCTCATGATCGGCATGGAGCAATCCTCGTACGGTTAGGGGACTATGTGCGACAGCGGCTCGTTTAGACTCTCAGGAATCTTCTCGCCTCGGGATTGCGGGCGCAACTTTGCGTTTGAGGCAGAAAATCCGAGTAGAAGTGTTTCGCGGTTTCGATCCCTACGCGAACATATCGAATAGCGTCCCCAGCATCTTGTTCTCCGTGCGCAGCACGTTTGCGCCGGATTCAGTCAACACTCGCGATTGAGTTAGGTCCACCAATGAGCTCACGACATTTGGGCTGTCCGGATTGGCGATCTGTTGTGCGTCATGACTCAGCATCTGGCTGCCACGAGCGATAGCGGCGAGCCCACTGTCTTGGGCATCCGGCAGATTGAATGCGGAGACATTATTGATTGGGCTCATCTAGAGAGTGTCGGCAATTCGAACGCGAGCTTGAGAGATCAGCTGAATGGATGGGGGCTCAAACGGTCGATTTACCGGTCCTCGCCCCGATCCCGATCCTGCGCTTTTAATGTTTGCGTTCGCGCGTAAGCGCTTGATTTTGTGATTATTCATTGACGACCAGCGGCCATGTCTGTTTAATACGCGGCTCGCAGCGGCCAGGTAGCTCAGTTGGTAGAGCAGCGGACTGAAAATCCGCGTGTCGGGGGTTCAATTCCCTCCCTGGC
>CAVYUD010000010.1:0-344855 GCA_963771615.1 uncultured Gammaproteobacteria bacterium | reverse complement strand
AAACCCGACAACTGGGGCAAATCAAATTGCGTTCATAGATCTTGGCTGCCGCCCACTGTCGCCAATCACTGTCACTTTACTTTAACAAGTAAAAACAAATGCTTGAGGGTCCAAGTGCAGAGCCCGTATGATTGCCGCTGATGCTCGATACTCACACAAACGATTGGTTGTCCAGGCTGCAAGCCAATGGGCCCAAATTAGTGTCGTTCGTGTTCGGTGCATTGATTTTGCTGCAACTGCTGGTAATCGGCTCTTCGCTCATCTCCAAGCCTCTCAAGGTCCCCCAGCCGGTAGCCGCAGCGCTGCCCCGCGCACCGCGTTCCGGCGCGGACATTCAAGCCGTGGTGGCGGCGCACCTGTTTGGCGTGGCGGCGGCCGACTCCTCGGCCCAGGACCCGGAAAACGCGCCTCAATCCTCGGCCAACCTCTTATTGGCGGGAACCATCGCAACCCAGGATCCGAGGCATGGAGTCGCAATCATCAGCGACGGCGGCGCTCCCTCCAAGGTTTATTCGGTCGGTGAGCGGATCAGCGGCGCAGCCTTGCATTCGGTGTACCTGGACCACGTGATTCTGGATCGTGCCGGGGTATTGGAAACCCTGATGTTGCCGCGTCAGTTGCCGCCGTCCGGCCGTGCGCCGGCTGTGACCCGGCGTGTTCCGGGCAGCGACCCCCGTACCGCGGCGGCGGTCGACAACATTCGGCGTATGGTGCAGCAAGACCCCAGTATTTTGGATCAGGTGATGCGCACGGTGGCTTCTTATGACAACGCAGCGGGCAAACTGAGAGGCTTTCGTGCTTATCCGGGCCGAAATCGCGCGATATTCAGCAAACTGGGCTTAAAGGCCGGAGACTTGGTGACCGCCATCAACGGCACACCCTTGGATGACCCACAGCGTAGTCAGGACGTGTTCAACACCATCCAGACTTCCGATCACGTCACCGTTACCATCGAACGCGGTGGCCAGAGGCAGGACATCACATTGAACATCGCGCAGGTAGCGGCACAAGCAACCCGGGATCTCGAGGGCGAGTCGAGTACCGGCGCCCCACCCAACGGCACGCCGCCGCCGCCCAACCCGTCGCCAAATACCCCCAATGAAAGTTCAAACGAATAGTGCCGAGGGCGGTCGAAGCCGTTCAATATGCGAGTAGCCATGATCTTCAAGCCGACCGAATTTCAAACCAAACGCAAATTTGCGGCGCTGGCGCTCGCCGGTCTGATCGTGTCGGCTTCGCTGCCTGCCGCTCCGCAGCCGCGACCCCCGGAAGGCGGCGCAACGATCACGCCGAACTACAAAGACGCGGATTTAAGCCAAATCATCCAGGCCGTCGCTGAAGTAACCGGCAAGAACTTCATCATCGACCCGCGCGTCAATGCCAAAGTCACGATGTTGTCGGCGACACCGATGTCTCCGGCGGCCTTTTATGAGGCGTTTCTCGCGGTGCTGCAGGTATACGGCTATGTTGCGGTGCCGGCCGGCAAAGTCATTAAGATCGTCCCCAACACTGACCTGCGCCAACTGCCGGCCAATGACCTGCCCAACAGCGTCAGTTCCTCCTCGGATGAGATCGTGACCCAAATCGTCACCCTGAAGAATGTCAGCGCGGCTCAGCTGGTTCCGATGTTGCGTCCCTTGGTTCCGACCTATGGGCATCTTGCCGCCTATCCGGGCGGCAACATGCTGATCATTTCGGATCGTGCCAGCAATGTCAGCCGAGTCGTGAAAATCATTGAGCGCATGGACGAGGCCGGCGATGAACCCATTGAGGTCGTGCCGCTGCATAATGCCGGCGCCGCCGATGTGGTGCGAACGGTCAATTCACTCAATTCCGGTGCCGGTGCCGAAGGCGGCGCCCTCGCCAAGGTTGTGGCCGATGACCGCACCAACAGCATCCTGTTGACGGGTGAGCGATCGGCGCGCTTGAGGCTCAAGGCCCTGATCATCAACATGGACACCCCGACGGCGTCGGGCGGCGACGTCCAAGTGCGCTATTTGCGCTACGCAGACGCCGAAAAGATTGCCGACAAGCTCAAAGGACAGGCAACCGCCTCGGCGAAAGCGCAAGGCGGCCCGCCGACGGCAAATCCGGCGGCCGCGGGCGGCGGTGCGTCAAATGTCGATGCCAGCGTCACGATTTGGGCGGATGTCGCGACCAACGCGCTCATCATTACGGCGCCCCCGAAGATCATGCGCTCGCTCATGGGCGTGATCGACAAGCTCGATATCCGCCGTGCCCAAGTTCAGGTGGAAGCCATCATCGTTGAAGTGGACGTCAACAAGAGTTCAAATCTGGGCGTGCAGTGGCTGCTGTTCGGCCAAGGCAACAGCACGGTACCGGCGGGCGTCATCAACCTGCCCGGAACCGGCACCAGCATCGTTGATCTGGCCGCAGCGGCGTTGGGCTTCACCCAGGGCACCACGAGCACGACGACCGTTCCTGGGGTCGTGGGAACGCCCACGATCAGCAGTTCGACCGTCGGCACCGGCGCCACGGTGGCGGTCGGCCGAGTGGTCAACAGCGGCGTGAGCTTTGCGGCGCTGATCCAAGCGCTACGCAGCGATGGCAGCAGCAACATCATCTCGACGCCCTCCTTGATCACGATGAACAATGAAGAGGCCGAAGTGAAGGTCACGCAGGAGATCCCGCTGATCACCGGATCCTTCTCGAGTACCACCGCGAGCGTCTCGGGCACAACGAGTCCCTTCCAGACCATTCAGCGCGAAGAGGTCGGCACGATATTGAAGGTGACGCCGCACATCAACGAGGGTAATTCGGTTCAATTGAAGATTGAACAGGAAGACTCGTCGCCCGGCGCGAAGTTGACCGATTCGGCTGACATCTCCACCAACAAACGCTCGATCAAGACCACCGTCTTGATCGAAGACGGCGGCATCATCGTTCTTGGCGGACTGATGTCGGATACGGTGACGGAGAGCGAGGATCGGGTGCCGGGACTCGGCGCCATTCCGCTCATCGGCAATCTGTTCAAGTCGCGCAGCGGCTCGCGGCAGAAGAAAAATCTGGTGGTTTTCATTCGTCCCCGAATCATGCGCGATGCGGATGCGACCGAGAGCACCAGCGAGGCGAAGTACAACGAGATGCGGCGCATGCAGCAGGGCATCAACGGCGGCCATATCACTCTGCTGCCGGGCCAGAAACAGCCGGCTGGTGCCCTCGATTCCCTCCGGTATTGCACTTCCCGCCGGCGCCGCCGCCATCGGAAACCAACCCGCAGGGCGCAACGCCTAATCCGCCGACGCCGTTCACCGTTCCCTTACCCGAGAGTACGCAGCCGGCGCCGAGCGCGCCGCCCGGCACACCGCCGCCGAGCACGCCGCCACCATGAACGCGGAACTTCAAGAGCCCGAGCAACCGCGCAAACTGTCGTTTCCGTTTGCCAAGCGCCATGGCGTCTTGGTGCGGGGCGTCGCCGACGGCGTGGCCGACACGGTTTGCCGGCCCGGCGTCACCCCGCAGAGCTTGGCGGAAGTGCGCCGCTTCGTCGGCGTTCCAATCAAGCTGCAGCGCGTATCGGTGGAGACTTTCGATGCCATGCTGCGCACCGCCTACGAGGCAGGTTCGGGCGCCGCGATGCAAATGCTCGAAGGCTTGGATGACAACACGGACCTGGCGCATCTAGCCGAGGACATTCCCGAATCCTCCGACCTGCTCGAAAGCGACGACGAAGCGCCGATCATCCGCTTGATCAACGCGCTGTTGACGCAGGCGGTCAAGGAAAACGCCTCCGATATTCACATCGAGCCCTATGAGAACCGGCTCGTCATCCGTTTTCGCGTGGACGGTGTGCTGCGCGAGGTGCTGCAAACCAAGCGCGCCGTGGCGCCGCTGGTCGTCTCGCGCATCAAAGTCATGTCGAAGCTCGATATCGCCGAGCGCCGGCTGCCGCAAGACGGCCGAATTTCGCTGCGCATCGCCGGGCGCGCGGTGGACGTGCGCGTATCCACCCTACCCTCCGGGCACGGCGAGCGCGTCGTGCTGCGCTTGCTCGACAAGCAGGCCGGCAGAATCGAGCTGACCTCGCTGGGGATGGATCCGCGCACTCAAGACACCATGGATGAAATCATCCACAAGCCTCACGGCATCATTTTGGTGACCGGCCCCACCGGCTCCGGCAAGACCACCACGCTGTATGCCAGCCTTGAGCGCATCAACGACAACACGCGCAACATCATGACCGTCGAGGACCCGATCGAGTACTACATCGACGGCATCGGCCAAACGCAGGTGAACACCAAGGTCGAAATGACCTTTGCGCGGGGCTTGCGGGCGATATTGCGCCAGGACCCCGACGTGGTGATGGTCGGTGAAATCCGCGACTTGGAAACCGCGCAAATTGCGGTGCAGGCGAGCTTGACCGGACACTTGGTGCTGTCAACCTTGCACACCAACACGGCTGTCGGTGCCGTCACGCGCTTGCGGGACATGGGCATTGAGCCGTTCCTGCTCTCCTCCAGCTTGATCGGCGTGCTGGCGCAGCGCTTGGTGCGCGTCCTTAACCCCTCGACGCGCGAAAAGTTCACGGCCGGCGAATATGAACGGCGCCTGCTCAATCTGGATCCGAAAGGCGGGCCCGTGGAGCTGTATCGGCCGAGTGCCGATCCGGGTACCGGCTATCGCGGCCGCACGGGAATCTATGAGCTCATTGCCGTCGACGATCATATGCGCACCATGATTCATGACGGATCCTCCGAACAGGAACTTGAGCGCTATGCACGCTCCGCGAGCCCCGGTATCCGCGACGATGGCCGCCGCAAGGTGATGGCGGGCGAAACGACCTTGGAAGAAGTCCTGCGCGTCACGCGCGAAGACTAGGCTCCGTAGCCGATGGTCAAAAACTCCTGATGGGTGCATTCGAATACACGGCACTGGACGCCCAAGGCCGCGAACGCAAGGGCCTCATCGAGGGCGACACGGCCAAGCATGTCAGACAGCTGCTGCGCGAGAAGCAACTGCTGCCGATGGATATCCAAGAGACGGCTGCTCAGGAGCTGAAGCAAAGCCGGCGCCGGCGCTTCATGCGGCGCGGCTTATCCAGCCTGGATCTGGCCCTGCTGACCCGCCAATTGGCCACGCTGCTGCGATCCGGCCTGCCCCTCGAGGAAACCCTGCAAGCCGTCGCCGAACAAACCGAGAAGCCGCGCGTGCAACGCATTATCCTCGGCGTGCGCAGCAAGGTCGTTGAAGGCCATCCCTTGGCCGACGGCCTGCGGGATTTCCCGCAGGCGTTTCCGGAGATATATCGCGCCACGGTTTCCGCGGGCGAGCAGTCCGGCAAGCTGGATCAGGTCCTCGAACGGTTGTCGGACTACACCGAGTCGCGTCAAGTCATGGGCCAGCAAGTCAGCAATGCTCTGGTCTATCCGATTGTCTTGTTGGTGCTCTCCTTCGGCATCGTGTCCTTCTTGCTGGCCTACGTGGTTCCTCAGGTGGTCGCGGTGTTTCAGTCGAGCAATCAGGAATTGCCCGTGGCGACCCGAATCCTCATCGGCATGAGCGATCTGATTCGCCACTATTGGTATTACGGCCTCGCCGTCGTCGGCGCCGTGGTTTGGGGGTTCCTACGCTGGCTCAAGAATCCGGAAGCGCGCTTGCGCTTCGATCGGTTCCTGCTGCGGCTACCGGTGGCCGGACGATTGATTCGCGGCCTCAACACCGGCAGATTTTCGCGCACTTTCAGCATTTTGACCGCCAGCGCGGTGCCGGTGCTCGAGGCGCTGCGCATCTCCGCCGAAGTGGTGACCAACCTGCCGATGAAGACGCGCAGTGGAAGAAGCGGCGCTGCGGGTTCGTGAAGGTGCACCCATCGGCAAGTCTTTGGCGGCGCGCAAGCTGTTCCCGCCCATGATGATTCACCTGATCAGCAGCGGCGAGAGCAGCGGCGAATTGGAGAAGATGCTGGAGCGGGCCGCCACCAACCAAGAACGTGAAATGGACGGCTTGCTGTCCAACATGACCAATCTGTTGGGGCCTCTCATGGTGGTATTCATGGGCGCGATCGTCATGTTCATCGTAATTGCGCTCCTGTTGCCGATATTCCAACTCAACGACCTGGTCAAATAGTTATCTGTGCGCCGGGGTATTGCACGGGAACCGCGTTTCCGTTTATAACGCGCGCGTGTCAGTTCGGAAGCATGAGCGAAAAGCCCGAATCCGAAGAATTCGAGGAAGAGGACGCCGAAGATGCGGCGCCCGGCGGTGACGATGTCGACGTCGATCACATCATGCGCGACGTCGATTCGCAGCGGCGCCGCGCCCCCAAGGGAGCCGAGCCCGCCTGGCGGCGCCTGGAACGGGTCATGGAAGAGCGGCGCACCGCGGAGCTGCATGAGCGATTTCGACGACTACGAGATCGGCGGCGCGGAAGCCGACGACGCGGAAGCCGACGACGACGGCGAGTCCGGTGAAAGCGGCGAATCAAGCAAGGCGCGCGCAAGAAAAAGAAAGGCCGCTAAGCGCAGTCGCTAGATCTCGTTGCGCTTGGCAAATTGCCCGATGTGGTCCGCGGCGCGAAACGCCAGCGCCTGGATGGTCATGGTCGGCTGGCCGCGGCCGGAGGTCACGAAGCTCGAGCCGTCGCAGAGGAACAGATTCGGCACGTCGTGCGTGCGATGATATTTGTCGACCACCGAGGTCTTCGGATCGTTGCCCATGCGGCAGGTGCCCAGCAGATGCACGCCGGCGGCGTTCTCCTCGATCGCATCGCGCCAGATCTTCTGCGCGCCGGCCGCCTCCATGATCTCGTCGGAACGATCCTGCAGGAATTTCGCCATCGCCAAATCGTCGGGATGATCCTTGTAGGTGACGCGGATGGCCGGAATGCCCCAGGCGTCCTTCAGCGTCGGGTCGATGCTGACGCTGTTGGTCTCGACGGCAGCGAGGTGCTGTGCCCGGTCGAGACCATGGAGCGCGGGAAACGCCTCCAGGCGCGCCTTGAACTCCGCGCCCCAGCGCGGCAGATCGCCGCCGGACGCCAGGGCCCAGATGCGCCGGCTGCGGATTGATGCGCGCATCGATGCCGCCGCCGCCGTAGAAGCCGCGCTTCGGGTCCGACGTCGTAGAAATCGTGCAGGATGCGCGTCACCTGCACGCTCTTGTATTCGTTGAGTTCATGTTCGAACATGCGCGTGCACGCCGGCGCCCTGGTTGAACATCAGGTGCTTGCCCACCATGCCGCTGGAATTGGCCAGGCCGTGCGGAAAGCGGTTGCTGGTGGAATTGAGCAGCAGCCGCGCGGTCTCGGCGCCGTTGGCCGACAGCACCACCGCGCGCGCCGGCTGAAAGTGCGAGCGCTTGTCGGCGTCGAAATAATGCACGCCGGTGGCGCGGCCTTGCGGCGTTGGTGTCGACGTGATAGACGTAGCTGCCCGATCGCACTTCGCACGATCCCGTGGCTTCGGCTTCCGGGATCATGGTGTACAGAGCGATGAGGACTTGGCGCGCGCCTCGCAGCCAAAGCCCATGCAGAAGCCGCAATGGATGCAGGCCGGCGGTCCTCGATAGGGCTGCGAGGCGATGGCCATGGGCGCCGGAAAGGGATGCAGTCCCAGCTTGCGGGCGCCGCGCTCCATCAGCACGCCCGGAGGATTTCACCGGCATCGGCGGCATCGGATAGGGCTTGGTGCGCGGCGGATCGAAGGGACTGGCGTACGCCAAGCCCGAGACACCGACCTCCCACTCGACCTTGGTGTAATAGGGCTCGAGTTCCTGATAGCTGATCGGCCAATCCGCGAACGCCGGTGCCCGGGAATGCCGCCGAGCACGCTGCGCTCGTTGAAGTCGATTTCGTGGAAGCGCCAGAAATTGGCGGTGTAGTGATGCTGCTGCCGCCGACCATGCGCGCGTACAGCGCCGGCTGAACGCCGGCGGCTGCTTGCGCCGTCATCGGCGATGGTCTTGCGAAAGGTCTGCGGGCTGATCTTCGGATCGACGGTGATGCCGCTCAAGAAAAAATACTTGAGCTCATCGTGCTCGAAGTCGGCGGGCCCCAGGCGCGGCCCCTGCTCGAACACCAGCACGGTGAAGCCGGCCTGCGACAGCTCGCGCGCCATCACGCCGCCGGCCGCGCCGGACCCACCACCACGAAATCGACCGTCTCGCCCGGCTTGAATTTGCGGCGCTCACGCAGGCTTCCTGTCGTATAGGCACGAAGCCCTGTGTACTCGCGCGTCGTAGTAGCCGAACGGCGGCGTGAAGGCGTGCTGATCGACGAAGCCCATCAGCTTCCAGCCCGCGCCCTGATAGTTGCCGCCGTATTTCGGCGAGGTGAACATGCCGAGGACGGTGAGCATGCGCGTGGTCTCGAAGAACGGCGTTTGGTCCACGGTTTTCAGAAAAGCGATTTGTGCTCGGAGTCGGCGGCGGCGAAGGTGACCTCGCCGGATGCGCAGCATGAAATTGCGCTTGAAAGTCCGCAAGCCCTTGCGAAATATCCGGCGCCATCGGCGCAAAATAAGTCGACAGTGAGCGATCGATGAAGTACACCGCGTGCGCCTCGCGGGCGCCCGGCGTGGCGCCGCTCGGCACGATCTGGGCGCAAATCGCTTCCACATCGGCCGCATCGGCGGCACTGAAGAATTCAAAATGCGCCGGCGCCGGATCCGCCGGCGCCTCTTCGGCGTGATGCGCGGCCGCGGCGATGGCCGGCCACTGCGAGCGCAACCCACAGGCTGGTAAACAGGCCGCCGCTCGAGAGCAGAAATGAACGCCGCGAGATCGTCGTTCCTGATCTTCGATCAGCTGACTCCATGTTGTACTCCTTCGTAACTTTAGATTTCGCTGCGCCTGGCGAACTGGCCGATGTGATCGGCGGCGCGAAAAGCCAGCGCTTGGATGGTCATGGTCGGCTGCCCGCGGCCGGAAGTCACGAAACTCGAGCCGTCGCAGATGAAAAGATTCGGCACATCGTGGGTGCGGTGATACTTGTCGACCACCGAGCTGGCCGGATCGTTGCCCATGCGGCAGGTGCCGAGCAAATGCACGCCGCCGCGCGCCAGGCGCGGCGCGGCTCGCCAGACTTTTTGCGCGCCCGCCGCCTGCATGATTTCGTGCGCACGGTCCTGCAGGAACTCCGCCATGGCCAGATCATCCGGATGATCCTTGTAGGTCACGCGGATGGCCGGCATGCCCCAGGCATCCTTGAGCGTCGGATCGATGCTGACGTTGTTGGTCTCCATCGCGAGCGAGGTGCAATGCCCCGCCGCCATCATGGAGCGCGGAAATGCCTCGAGCCGCTCCTTGTATCGGCGCCCCCAGCCCGGCAACTCGCCGCCGCTGGCAAGGCCCAGCCGATCGGCTGCCCGCCCATGCGCGCATCGATGCCGCCGCCGCCGTAAAAGCCGCGCTTCGGGTCCGCGTCATAGAAGTCGTGCACGATCGCGCGTCACCTGCACGCTCTTGTATTCGTTGAGCTCATGCTCGAACAGCGCATGCACGCCGGAGCCCTGATTGAACATCAGGTACTTGCCGACCAAGCCGCTGGAATTGGCCAACCCTTGCGGAAAGCGCGCCGCTCGCGGAATTGAGCAGCAGACGCGAGGTTTCGGCGCCATTGGCCGAGAGCACCACGGCCTTGGCCTTCTGAAATTGCTCGCGCTTATGCCGCGTCGAAGTAATGCACGCCGGTGGTTCGGCCGCGCTTGTCGAGCGCCACGTTGAAGACATAGCTGTGCGGCCGAATCTCGCAGCGGCCGGTGGCTTCCGCCTCCGGAATCATGGTGTACAGCATCGAGGACTTCGCCATGACTTCGCAGCCGAAGCCGATGCAGAAGCCGCAGTGCGCGCAGCCCGGGCCGGCCGCGATACGGCTGCGAGACGATGGCCATGGGCGCGGGAAAGGCATGCAGCCCGAGCGTGCGCGCGCCCTTCTCGAGCATCACGCCCGAAGACTTCACCGGCAGCGGCGGCATGGGATAGGGTTTGCTGCGCGGCGGATCGAAGGGACTGGAATCGGCAAGTCCCGAGACGCCGATTTCCCAGTCGACCTTGGTGTAGTAAGGCTCGAGTTCCTCATAGGTGATCGGCCAATCGGCGAACCCGGTGCCCGGGATGCCGCCGAGCAAGCTGCGCTCGTTGAAATCGTTTGCATGGAAGCGCCAAAAATTGGCGGTGAAATGCGTGCTGCTGCCGCCGACGATGCGCGCGTAGACCAGCGAGTTGCCCCATTGCCGGCTGCTGCGCGTACCTGGCTGGCATCCACCCGGAAAGTTTGCGGACTGATCTGCGGATCGTTGGTGATGCCGCTCAGATAGTTGTATTTGAGTTCGTCGTGCTCGAAATCGCCGGGACCGAAGCGCGGTCCCTGCTCCAGCACCACGACGCTGAAGCCCGCCTGTGACAATTCGCGGGCGATGACGCCGCCGGCGGCGCCCGATCCCACGACTGACAAAATCCACGGTCTCGCTGGGCTTGAAGATGCGGCTGGACAAGGTGCTCCGGGAAAGGAACGCGATAGTGCACGTGGCGCAAATGGCGCGTCAAGGCCAAAGCTGCGAGAAATGTGCCAAACTCTTTTTTGTGTCGCCGACAGAACAATATTCAACAATTTTGGCGGATCGCAATGCACGCGTCGCGCGATTCGATGCGCTCAATGCACGCATTGAGAGCGTGCGCCTTGGCATCGGTGCCTCATTTTTGATCATTGCGTGGCTGTGCTTCGGCCCTGCACGGGTTTCTGCGCTGTGGCTGCGGCTCCGGTGCTGGGGTTCATCGCCCTGCTGGTTTATCACCAGCGGATTCGCAATCGACGTACCCAGGCACGGCGAGCGGCGGATTTCTATCAAGCGGGACTGGATCGCCTGAACGATCAATGGAGCGGCAAAGGCACGAGCGGCGCACGCTTCGATGTGCAGCATCACATTTATGGCGATGATCTGGATCTGTTCGGCAGGGACAGTCTGTACGAGCTGCTGTGCGCGGCGCGAACCCAATTGGGCGAAAACATCCTGGCGCAATGGCTGCTCGCGCCCGCCGACTTGAGTGTGATACGCGCGCGCCAGGCGAGCATCGTCGACCTGCGCGCCCGCCTCGATTTCCGCGAGTCGATGGCAATCGACGGCGAATCATTAAAAATTGACTTACATCCTGACGTGCTGGACGCGTGGGCGCGGGTGCCGAATCGCCTCGAGAATCGGTGGATACGCTGGACGGCGCCGCTGCTCGCCGGGATTGCGGTCGGCACCGTCGCCATTTGGGCCGTTTGGGGCCTGCTGTTTCCGCTTCTCGCCATCATCCTCGTCGAGGCTGCGATCGGCTATTTCCTGAGGAAGCCCATTCATGAGGCCATCACCACGGTCGAAAGTGCGTTCGACGATTTGAAGGGTCTGTCGGTCCTGTTCAAGCTCATCGAGGCACAGCGCTTTGAGGCCGCGCACTTGGTCGAACTGCAACGCAAGCTGTCATCGCACAGCCTGAACGCCTCCGCCGCCCTCTCCAAACTCGCGACCATCGTCAATTTCGTCGAAGCGCGCCGCAACCCGATTCTGACCCCATTCCTGCTGTTGCTGATGTACCCGTTGCAGACCGCGCTCGCAGCTGAGCGCTGGCGCAGCATTCACGGCGCAGTCATTCACTCATGGCTCGAAGTGCTCGGCGAATTTGAAGCCCTGCTGTCCCTCGCCCAGTACTCCTACGAACAGTCTGCGGATCCGTTCCCCGAATTCCTCGATGGCGCGCCGACATTCAAGGCGACGCAACTGGGCCATCCCTTGATCCCTGCCGCGGTACGCGTCTGCAACGATGTGGCAATCGAGGGCGCCACGCGAGTTTTGCTGGTGAGCGGCTCGAACATGTCGGGCAAGAGCACCCTATTGCGCACCATCGGCATCAATACCGTGCTGGCGATGGCCGGAGCACCGGTGCGCGCCGCCTCGCTGCAGCTGACGCCCCTGCAGGTCGGCGCCAGCATTCGCATCAACGACTCGCTGCATGAAGGCAGCTCGCGGTTTTATGCCGAGATCACCCGTCTACGCCGCCTGTTCGAGCCCTATCCTTTGCCGCTGCTGTTCTTACTGGACGAACTATTGCAGGGTACGAATTCGGCGGATCGACGCGTCGGCGCACAAGGACTCATTCGCGCGCTGATCCACCGAGGTTCGATCGGATTGATCAGCACGCACGATCTTGCCCTGACGGAAATTGCCGGACTCGAAGCCGGCGGCATCGAGAATGTTCATTTCCAGGACGAACTGGTGGACGGCAAGCTCAAATTCGATTTCAAGTTGCGGCCCGGCATCGTCACGAAGAGCAACGGCATTGAGCTGATGCGCTCCATCGGGCTGGATGTGTAGGCTGGACGTGCAGTGAAGGAATCGGCTCGTCAATGGAAGTTCCGCGATGCCACCACGAGATCGCCGAGCATGGAGGACAAATTCGTGAGGCGCTGCGCGATGACATGCTGCACATCGCCTTCACGCTGCAATTTGCCATGCACCTCGAGCAGACGCGATTCCAGCAAGGCCGCACGCTGCTCCATGGCAACACGATTCCAGACGATTAGATTCACATAGCCGGTCTCATCTTCCATCGTGACGAAATGTCACGCCGCCCGCGCTTCCAGGCCGCTGCCGCGTGATGACAAGACCCGCGGTTATCACCATTTTGCCGTTGGGTTGCTCCCACAATTCCTGCGTGGGCACAATGCCGCGGCGTTGCAGCTTGTCGCGCAACAGCGCCAGAGGATGACGGCGCAGCGTCAGTCCCAGGCTGCCGTAGTCGGCGACGATATCCTGGCCTTCGCGCGGTGCGCGCAGCAGCGGAATGCCCTCATCGATCGCCGTTGCCGCCGGCAGCAAAGGCAACGCGCGCTCCACGCCCGTGACCTGCCATACCGCGCGATGCCGATGCCCGCTTAGGCGGGCCAAGGCATCCGCAGCGGCCAATGCTTCAAGATCGCGCCGATCCAGAGCGGCACGCTCTGCCATGTCCGCAATACTGTCGAAGGAGCGCACGTCGCGTGCGCGCCAGAAGCCGTGCGGCGCCTTCCTGCGAAAGATGCTTCACCAGGCGCAACCCCAAGCGCAACGCCGGACGGCCATCCTCACGCCGTTCCAGCGTGCAATCCGATGCGCTGATCGTCACGTCAACGGCACGCACTTCCACGCCGTGGGTGCGCGCATCGCGCACCAATTGCGCCGGCGCATAGAATCCCATCGGCTGGCTGTTGACGAGCGCTGCGCAAAACGCCGCCGGCTCGTAATGCTTCAGCCAGGCGGAGGTGTAGACCAGCAAGGCGAAGCTGGCGGAATGAGAATTGTGAACGACAAAGTGATTGGCCAAAAAATTGTGATCGCCTTCGATTTGCAAGTCATAGGTTTCCCGGTCGCCGACCGGCTCAATCTCCACAATCCGGTCCCAATAGAGATCGGAGCTAGCGAGGCGCGAAAGATCGCGTGACTGCAGAATTTCCGCAATACTTTCGAGTGCCGTCGCCACATGATCGCCGACCTTAAGCTTGCCCAGTGCACGCCATCCTCCCATGGTCATGAAAGGATGTTCGGCGGTTGCCATGATTTCATGTCCGAGAGCGCTGCGTAAACGCCATACTGGTTTCACGCCGCTTCGAATCACGCGCAAAACCTTACGCTTCCGCAAACGCAGGTCCGCATCGCATGCCAGCGTGTTGTTCAGGTGCGCACGCCCACTGATAACTTCATCGATGGTCAGCCATCTTCCGGAATCGGCATCGACCACCCGCGTCTCGCCAACGACACATTCCGGAAATCCATATTCGCCAAATCCCAATATTTGCTTGAAGATTTGCTGCGCAAAACTGTCCTCGTAGCCGCGTTCGCGCATGCCGTCGATCAATTGCTTTTGGAAGGGCTCCAATCCGCCTTTGCGCTTCCACGCGGCCATGGCGCGGCGCAGCCGGTCGGCCTCGCCCGGCGAGAAGCCGGCCGCGACAATCGCCAGCTGCATGACTTGTTCCTGGAAAATCGGTACGCCCAAGGTGCGCTTGAGCACCGCCTCGACCTGCTTGCTGGGATAGCTCACCGGCTCTTCGCCGCTGCGGCGGCGCAAATAAGGATGCACCATCTCGCCTTGAATGGGCCCGGGCCGCACGATGGCCACCTCAATCACCAGATCGTAGAAATTTCGCGGCCTCAAGCGAGGCAACATGGACATTTGCGCCCGCGATTCGATTTGAAACACGCCCGGTGGTGTCGGCGCGGCAAATCATGTCGTATACCGCGCTGTCCTCGCTCGGCACGCTCGCCAGCTCGAGTTTGCCTGGGACGGCCGCTGAGCCGCCGAATTCATTGACCAGGTCGAACGCGCGCCGTATCGCGGTCAGCATCCCCAAGGCCAGTACATCCACCTTCAAGAGTCCCAGCGCATCAAGATCGTCCTTGTCCCACTGGATCACGGTGCGCTCCGGCATGCTTGCATTCTCGATGGGCACCAGCTCATCCAAGCGGCCGCGGGCAATGACGAAGCCGCCCACGTGCTGCGACAGATGGCGCGGGAAGCCTAAAATTTCCGCCGTGAGCGCAATGAGCCGCGCAATCAGCGCATCCTCAGGATCGAATCCCGATGCACGAATGCGTTCCGGATCGATGCGCTGGCCGTCCCACCATTGCATGCCCCGGGCAAGCCGGTCGACTTGCGCCAGATCGAGTCCCAAAGCTTTGCCGACGTCGCGCAACGCGCTGCGCGGCCGATAACAAATCACGGTGGCGGCCAATGCCGCCCGCTCGCGTCCATATTTTCCGTAAATATACTGGATGACTTCTTCGCGCCGCTCATGCTCGAAATCCACATCGATATCGGGCGGCTCGTTGCGCTCCTTGGAGATGAAGCGCTCGAACAACATGGACATGCGCGAAGGGTCCACCTCCGTGATGCGCAGGCAGTAGCAGACGGCCGAGTTGGCCGCGGAGCCTCGTCCCTGGCAGAGAATGTTTTGCGATCGCGCGTATTCGACGACATCGTGCACGGTCAGAAAAAATGGCTCGAATTTAAGCTCCGCGATCAAGCGCAATTCATGCTCGATGTTCTCGCGCACGGCAGCAGGCGCTCCCTGCGGCCATCGATAGGCACAGCCTTGCATGGTCAGCGCCCGCAAATGACTCGCGGGGGTTTCTCCCGCGGGCACGATCTCTTCCGGATACTCGTAACGCAGCTCATCGAGCTTGAAAGTGCAGCGCTCCGCGATCGCCAATGTTTGCGCCAGCAGCGCTGCCGGGTACAGTTCGCGCAGACGCTGCAGGGAGCGTAAGCAGCGCTCGCCATTGGGATACAAGGCGTAACCTGCGGCATGCAAGGGCACTTTTAAGCGAATCGCCGTCAGCACATCCTGCAAGGCGCGGCGGCTGCGCCGATGCATATGCACATCGCCCGCCGCCACGCATGGCAGCTGCAGCGTTTTGCCCAGTGTTTCGAGCCATTCCAAGCGCCGTGCATCGTAGCCGCAAGTTGTGAGTTCCGCGCCGACCCATAGACGTCCGGTGAACCGCTCGCGCAACCAGCGGCCGTCCTGCTCTTGGCGCAGCAGCCCCGCTTTGTCGACGCGCGGCAACCAGATCATCAAGCATTCAGGAAGCGCGTTTTCAAGGTCATTACGCGTCAGCGAGTAACAGCCTTTGCGGGTGGCACGGCGGCCTTTGCTGATCAAACGGCTCAACGCGCCGTAGCTCGCCCGATTGGTGGCCAGCACGATGACTTTAAGATCATCGAGACAGTTGAGTTCGGTGCCGATGATCAGAGGCAGTCCATGCTCTTTCGCGGCGATGTGGGCACGCACCACACCCGCCAGGGAGCATTCATCGGTAAGGGCCAATCCCCCGTAATTTAATGCCTTGGCCTGCTCGACCAATTCTTCGGGCTGCGAGGCGCCGCGCAAAAAGGAGAAATTGCTCAAGGCATGCAGTTCGACGTACACGCTGAGCTCTTTAAGCGAATACGCCGTGCACATACCAGCGTTTAGACTGGCGCTCCTGAAAAACCCACAGCCGCACGCCATCGGAATGGCGTGCAATGTAGTAATCGCGCGCCACGCCCTTGCCATCCCACCAACCGCTCTCGATACGTTCAGGACCTTGCAGTATTTCCGGCTGCGGCAGGGGCAACGGTTCGTTCAACAACCACACCGGACGCGGCAGCCTCTGATCGATGATTTCCTCTTCAATTCGGGCTGCGGCGCTCAAGCGCAGTTCATGTACTCGCCGCCATGCCGCCTCCGGCCTATGTTCCGGAATCAGGCAAACGCCATACACCGCTTCATCGCCCAAACGTGCGCGCAAACGCTCCACCAATTGCGGCGCGCTGTCGCGGCTGCCCGCGCCCGTGAATCCCGCAAAGACATCCAGAGAACTGGCCGACAACCCCCGCAAGGAACCAGAAATGAGTTCCATGGCCCGAACCGGCGCCCGCAGCTCCAGCCGCGCCAGTTTTTGGCAGAGCACATCGCTCAAGCGCCGGCGTTCGCTGGTGATGCTGGCCAAGCCCAATTGCACACAAGTCGCCGGCCCTTCCCGATGCTGCAATTTCAGCCGCAATGCCTGGATGCCGGCCTGACGCCGGCGCAAGAATTGCGCGCAGCGCTCGACCAAGGGCTCGAGCGCTTTTTCCAAATAAGCGACATGCTCGATTTCCGTTTCGAAATCACAACGCTCCCGAAAACGCTCGCGCCGCACGAAGGCTCTGCGCGGCGCCGGCTGCCGCGCCAAGGCAATGTCCAGATCCCTGACCAGGGCAGGACTCAGTCGGCGTGCAAGGCCCGCGCGCGGCAAGCGCATCAGCTCACCTAAATGCGTGACGCCCATGGCGCGCAAGGTTTGCAGCCGCTCGGCATCCCAAGCCGTGCAAGCAATGGGCACTTTCCCCAGAGACTTACGCAGCAGCCCGATATCTTCGATTTGCGTCGCGGCGCCGGCGCGCGCCAACCATAACGCTGCCAGCGTCGAGGGCGCGGTGGCGCTGTGCGCTTGCAGCGCTAGGCGGCGCCAACAATCATCTATATCCAAGTGCAGTTGGTGCAGTGAACCGAATAATTTCACGCTGCCCTTGATCTCCAGCAATAGCGCGTTGGGCGGCTCGATGCTGACGAAAGAAGTGAAAGCCTGCGCGTGCAGGCAGAGCTTCTGTAGCGCAGCGGCGCAAGGATTCCCATTGCGCCATGGCCGGGAATACGGCGGCATACCACAGCTGTTTTGGGCGCAGCCGATTGACAGTGGGCTGCGCGGGCGCCTGCGGCGCCAGGGCTACCGGCTGATGAAACCTGCGGGCGGCGCTCGGGGAGCGCCGCGGCAAATAAGTCTGCCGTGCGTGATTTCGCTGAGCGCAATTTCACGGGCCACCCAGATCCACCGGGCCGGGCCGGCCGCCCTGCACTTTGAGCAAATCGACGCGCGCATAGGGCGCGCCTTGGCTCATGGCAATGCGCAAGTTGGCAGGTGAGGATTCGAAACGATGTCTCTCGGGACGAAACAGCACGCCGAGCGAACCGCCTGCCTCGGCGGCGAGCTTCAAGCGCCGCAGCCAGCGATCATCGGTGCCCTTCAACCAAAGCAAAACGGCAGCGCAAACACCCGAGCTCAATGCCTGCTCAGCTGCCCACAAAGCCTCGGTGGCCGTAGTCGGGCGAACCACCAAAAAACGCTTAAGCTCGATACCAGACTGCGCCAAGGCAGGCGCATAAGGTTCATGAGGAGGAGCAATCCACACAATCCACGGTGCATCGTCGCTGCCTGAGGCGGCGCTGCGTTGGCATGCAACCAGCGCCGGCAAAAAGAGCTGAACTTCGCCGAGACCCGTATCGTCCAGCAACACTTCGATGAGCGACGCCGTCGGCCACCCACCTCCCGGCAAGCGGGCATCCAGCGAGCTCTTACCGGTGGACCAGACCGGACGAGCGGGGGCAGCCGAGGCGTCTTTTAACTTCCAGACGCGCGCATCGGCCAAGATTTCCGCAAGTGAGGTCTTCTCACGCGGCATCCACGTCTTTACCACGACGCAGGACACCGACGACCACCCCTTCAATAATCATGGGCTGTGCTTTGAGATCGACGCGAATGGGTTCGAAATCGGCGTTTTCGGGCAGCAACCAAACAATCGCACCTTCTTGCCGGTAACGTTTGACCGTGACCTCATTTTCCAAACGCGCGACCACGATTTGCCGATTGCGGACTTCAGGCGTGCGATGCACGGCGACTAAATCACCATCGAGAATGCCGGCATTTTTCATGCTCATGCCCTGCACTTTCAGAAGATAGTGCGGCTGCGGTTGAAATAGCTGCGGGTCGATTTGATAACGCTTTTCGATATGCTCTTCAGCCAAGATCGGCCGACCGGCGGCGACGCGGCCTATTAGCGGCAGACCCAATTGTTCGCGCAAAATATCTTTGAGTTGAATGCCGCGAGAAGCACCGGGGATAAGATCGATCACGCCTTTGCGCTGCAAGGCGCGCAGGTGCTCCTCGGCCGCATTCGGAGACTTGAAGCCGAGCGTGCGGGCTATTTCCGCACGGGTGGGTGGCATGCCGCTTTCTGAAATAGCGTTTTGAATCAGCCGCAGAATCTGGGTCTGGCGGGGTGTAAGGTCCGTCATGCGTCACCTGTATATGTAGACAGTGACTGTTATTATATACAGTCTAAATCGCTTGGCAAGTCTGCCAAATCGAATATTTCTCGCCCAAGCAGCGCTTTGGTTACCACCGGCTGGGCATCGGATGAGAAAAACCCGCATCTCTCACATATCGGGAAAAACACTACGCGACTTTCATGCATGTGAAAGACCGCGTCCCTTCTATGCGTGTCATACAGCGCCCAAATCAAACCCTCCGGCACAGTCCATCTGGTCCAGTGTCCGATCGCGATGCTTTCGCCACATGCATAAATCCACACGCCTTGCGATTCTCTCAAGACACTCTTGCACTCGAATCGAATGATTGCTTCTGCGTTTTGCAATCAGACCTTTGGTTAATTGAGACGGCAAAAATTGCACTCAGATGGCACATTCTTAATATATGGGCGCTTGTCAGAAATGAACTACGCGCAAAAGCGTCTCGGTATACCGACAAATCGTTATTTTCAGTTGCAATCGAGGCGCGAATTTGGCTTTATGTAGGACTGTGCTGCGACGCGGGCCGGCTCGATAGCGTGACTGTACCTGCTGTGGCAACACATCGGAGTCTTCCGACACAAATGAATTAACCCTAGGGGAATATTTTTATGAATCTGACAACCACACTAAAGGTCTCTCTCGCCGCGGCTTGCGTCATCGCATTCGCGGGGTGCACTGACCTCAAGCCGATCCAGGCGCAGATCGATGACCTGAAGTCACAGGTCAGCAAGCTGCAAGGCGACACGGCGCGGGCCTCGAGCGATGCGGCTGCAGCGCACGCGGCGGCCAATAGCGCTCAATCGGCGGCTTCAGGCGCGCAGAGCACGGCAAACCAAGCCCTGTCGACGGCGCAGGCAAATTCGACCGCTATCGAAGCGATCAACGAGAAGATCGATCGCATGTTCAAGAAGTCTGTCTCGAAGTAAACGAGCAGTTAATTTTTGACTTTAGGCGCCGCGGTAACCCCGCGGCGTTTTTCTTTGTGCTGCCTATGTACGGTACCGCACAGCGGCGATCGATACGTCGTGAAATTATTACAACGAACCGCCAACCTCAGGAGTAAATCGATGGATGCGACTACTCAGGTTCTACAGCGATTTTTTTTCGAGGCTTCATCGGATTCATCAGACGTCGTCTCGCCGGTCAAGGCACGGGCAGACGATGACATCAGGCGTTCGGAGGACAACATCCTTCAATGGATGGCGTATTTGCCTGAGGATTGCATCAGAACGATGATCATCATGGGATGGGATATCAGTACGTAAATATTCCGATAAGCGGGCTACCGTACAGACCATTTCGCCCTGATCACGGATGCTCCCGCGGTTTTCGGAGTGCGACAGCTCTTTTCCCCGGCACCTATCGGCAATGGCATCCCTATGCGCCGGTAGTGGGATTATCCTGTCGCACCCCCTTTTTACCTTGCGCCTCAATAACGAATCAGCGCCGATCCCCAAGTAAATCCGCCGCCGAATGCTTCGAGCAGCAAGAGCTGGCCGCGCTGCACTCGGCCATCACGAATTCCGGTATCGAGCGCCAACGGCACCGACGCCGCTGAGGTATTGCCCTGGGTGTCAATGGTCACAATGACGCGCTCCATGGGTAGATCGAGGCGTTTCGCGATCGCCTCAATGATGCGGATATTGGCTTGGTGGGGAATCAGCCAGTCAAGTTGCTCCTTGGCAATATTGTTGGCGTTCAATGTCTCCGTGACCAGCGCCCCGAGGGTATTGACCGCCACCTTATAGACCTCATTACCCTTCATCTGCACGCTGGCTTTGCCTTCACGAACCAATTTGAAGCCCTTGGATACGCCGTCCGGGTAGGCGAGCAGATCCTTGTACTTGCCGTCGGAATGCAGTCGCGTGCTGAGGATTCCAGGTTCGCTCGATGGCTGCAAAACCACCGCGCCCGCCCCATCGGCGAACAGCACACAGGTGCCGCGATCGTTCCAGTCGATGATTCGCGTCAGTGTTTCCGCGCCCACCACCAGCGCGCATTTTGCTTCGCCCAGCCGCACGAATTTGTCCGCAACGCTCAAGGCGTAAACGAATCCGGTACAAGCAGCCTCCATGCTGAAGGCCGGACAGCCGTGTATTCCCAATCGATCCTGCAGCAGCGTGCCGACGTTGGGAAACACCAGATCCGGCGTCGTCGTGCCGACGCAGATCAGATCGATATCCGAAGCCAGGATGCCCGCCGCGTCGATGGCGCGGCGCGCCGCATGCTCGGCGAGATCCGTGGTGGTCTCGCCCTCCGCGGCCACATGGCGCTGCGAAATGCCCGTGCGCGTGCGGATCCACTCATCGCTGGTATCGACTAGTTTCTCGAGATCGCGGTTGGTGAGAATTTTTTCCGGCAGATAACTGCCGGTGCCGGCGATTCTTGAGTACATCAAAATCCCTTCAAGTCCCGCGTGAAACGCCCAAGCGTTGCGCGATGCGTGCCGGCACGCCGTTGCGCGCCTCTAAAACTGCCACTTCGATTGCGCGTTGAAAGCCGAACAGGTCGGTGCCTCCATGACTCTTGATGACGATGCCGTTCAAGCCGACCATGGCGGCGCCATTATAGCGGCGCGGGTCGATCCTTGCGCGCAGCGCATTCAAGGTCGGACGCGCTGCCAGATAACCCAACTTGCGCAGCGGTGAGCGCTCGAACTCTTCACGCATGGCTCCGGTAATCAAACGCGAGGCGCCTTCCATGACTTTCAACGCAATATTGCCGGTGAACCCGTCCGTGACGACGACGTCGACCTTGTCGGAAAAAATGTCATGCCCTTCGACGAAGCCCACGTAGTTGATGTCGGCGGTCAACATCAAATTATGCGCGGCCTGGACGACATCGTTGCCCTTGACCTCTTCCTCACCGATATTCAGCAATCCCACGCGCGGCCGTTCATGCGCGCCCGCAAGATCCGCCGCCAGCACCGAACCCATCACTGCGAACTGCACCAGCTGCACCGGCGTGCAAGACGCGTTGGCGCCAAGATCCAACATGTAGGTATGGCCGCCGCGCGAAGGAATGATGGAGACGATTGCGGGCCGCTCGACTCCCGGCAACATTTTCAAAACGAAGTGCGCAGTCGCCATCAGCGCGCCGGTGTTGCCTGCGCTGACGCAGGCATGCGCGTCGCCGCTTTTGACCAGATCGATGGCGCGGCGCATCGATGAATCCTTCTTGCGCCGCAGTGCCTCGCGCGGATGGTCGGTCATCTCGACCACCTCCGTGGCGAACAGGCAGGCCACATTCGGCGGCGCCGCGCCCGAGAGTTCGCGCTGCAGATCGGCTTGCCTGCCGGTCAAGGTAAAACGCACATCGCCGAACTCGCGCGCCGCCGCGAGCGCCGCCGGAACGGAAACCGACGGTCCTCGATCGCCGCTCATGGCGTCGATGGCAATATGCAGCGGCGCAGACACGGTGCGCGATTCGCCGACGGCTAGGTTGACGGCTTATTCTTCGGCTGCTGCCGCATCCGCCTTGGTCTGCAACACTTTTTTGCCGCGATAAAAACCATCGCGGGAAATGCGATGTCGCGAATGGGTCTCACCGCTCTTGGGCTCGATCGACACGGCGGGTGCCGCCAGCGCCGAATGGGAGCGATGCATGCCGCGCTTCGACGGGGTCTTTCTACTTTTTTGAACTGCCATGGGTTGTCTGTCCTATCAAGTTTTCTTCAATAAATCCTGCAATACCGCAAACGGCCGTTGCCGCATCGTCCGCTGTCGCGGCGCTCGACCGCAAGTCTCCGGCGCGCTGCAGGAGGCAATCACGGGCAAGGCCAACAACAATTCTTCCTCAGCCAATTCGCGCAACGACACAGAGCCTTCATCCATCAGATAAATTTCTCGAAGCGACTCCGCAGGCGCCTCTGCTTCGCTCGTCGCAAACTCAATCTCGCTGTCGCCGCTCACCGGCAATTCAAATGCTTGCAAACAACGCTGGCAGACCAGCCATGGAGCCGCCTGCACGGCGACAGTCGCGCCCGCGCGGCCCGCCGCCAATTTCGAAAAAGCGAATCGCGCCTTGACCGATCCGCGCGCATCCGCCAGCAAGTCCTTCAAGCGAGGCAGCTCGCTCAAGGGGTAGACGCGCTCCAACACAGCCGCATCCGCCGCCAGGCGCGCGCAATCGACTCGGTCGGACGGGCCCGATGCCATGGGCCGCGTATAATAGGGCGCAGGTACCCCCCTGTCAAAACGAATCCGGTGCAAGTCTTTGTTTTTGAAGTCTCCACCCCCGCTTATTTTGGCCTCGACATCGCGCTACCGGAAAGAGCTTCTAAGCAGACTCGGATTGACCTTTTCTTGCATCGCGCCGGGAGTCGATGAAACCGCGCATCCCGGCGAGGCGCCGGGCGAGCTGGTCGCGCGACTCGCGCGCGCAAAAGCGTCCGCCGTGTCGGTGCAGCAGCCCGACGCTTGGGTCATCGGCTCCGATCAGATCGCGGTCCTTGATGGTCCGCAGGCCAGGCGTCGCTCGGCAAACCAGGCACGGAGGCCCGCTGCCAAGAGCAGCTGCGCAGCTGCTCCGGGCGCAGCCGTCGAATTTCTCACTGCGGTAGCCGTGATGCGCCGGGAAAACCGGGCGCTGATCGAATTCACCGATGTCACGCGAGTCATTTTTCGCGTCCTGGATCAATCCACCATTGAGCGTTATATAGCCAAGGAGCAGCCCTTGGACTGCGCGGGCGGCTTCAAAAGCGAAGGCCTCGGCATCAGCTTGTGCGAGTCGATCGACAGTGCAGACCCAAGCGCACTGATTGGACTGCCCTTGATACGATTGAGCGCGGCGTTGCGCGCCGCCGGCTTCGATGTTCCCTAGCCTTTTCGCGGGCTTGCCGCGCGCGGGCGCTTTTCTTTGCGCCGGATGCGCTTCACGGGCGTGATGGCATCGAGCACTGCCGCCAATTCAGCGGGTAACGGCGCGCTGACGTGGAACGGAACGCCGGAACCGGGCCATTCGAAGGCCACCGATTGCGCGTGCAAAAATGTGCGCTTCAATCCATGGGACTTCAGATCCGCATTGCGCGCGCGATCACCGTACTTGTCATCGCCCAACAGCGGATGACC
Source organism: uncultured Gammaproteobacteria bacterium (assembly GCA_963771615.1). Taxonomy (GTDB): domain Bacteria; phylum Pseudomonadota; class Gammaproteobacteria; order Steroidobacterales; family Steroidobacteraceae; genus Bog-1198. Next base: position 321,200 of record CAVYUD010000010.1, on the reverse strand, counting down.
GGCGAAAGAAGCATGCACACGAATTTGGTGCGTGCGTCCGGTTGGAATGTCCACTTCCATCAGCGTCGCCAACGAACCGAAAAACTGCACCGGTTTGAAGACACTCACCGAATCCTTGCCGGCGGCGGCCACCCGCACATGGCGTTCACCGTGCTGTCGATTATCCGTGGCGAGTGGTGCATCGATGCGCTTGGTGCCTAATTGCCAGCTGCCGGCCACCAGGGCCAGGTAGGTCTTGTGCATACCGCCATTGCGAATCAAGGCGTGCAATGCGGTGAGCGTGCTGCGGTCCCGCGCGATGAGCAGACATCCGCTGGTATCGCGATCCAAACGATGCACCAACTCCAGCGTTTCGCGCGGCCTGGATGAGCGCAGCGCCTCGATCACGCCGAAACTCATGCCGCTGCCGCCATGAACCGCGACGCCTGCCGGCTTGTCGATGACCAGCAGATGCCGGTCTTGGAAAATGATCGCTCGCTCGATCAATTCGAGCAGGCTGCTGGAGGGCCGGCCGGGCTGCGCATCGACCTCGATTCGCACCGGCGGCAGGCGTACCTCGTCGCCTGCCTGGATCCGGTACTCCGCATCGACGCGCTTGCGATTGACGCGCACTTCGCCCTTGCGCAACAGGCGATACACCCGGCTCCGCGGCACGGTCTTGAAGTGTCGCATCAGGAAGTTATCGATGCGCTGGCCGGACTCATCCGCGGTCACGGTGCGCAACGTCAGTGGACTTTTTGGCCCGCGCGCAGGCGGCAGGTCAGTAACGGGGATGTTCATTGTATCGCTTGGATTATAGGCGTATTGATCTAAGGTATTGATTATATTGACCCTGACGCGCTGTCGTGATAATGTCTTAAAACCGTGTCAGGCGCGATAACCTTTGAAGGGCAATCGCCTAGTCTAGGTGACGCATATAGATACCGGTTTCCAGTGGTCCCCCATCCGTTGGGGAGCCGCATATTAGTTGGTTCTGGAACTCCAGACCATCGCTCGGCCGATGAGACAGACGCGCGAAAGCTCAAATCTTGAGCTTAGGCGGCTGATAAGCGGTTAACCGAGAACAAGGCCCCGGGCTTGCCGTATACGTTTTGGCTTAAAGTGGTGGAGTTGATACCGGTCGCGTACCTCGCGTTCGGCGCATCCCTATTCTTTGCCGCATTCCTGCGTTACGACCCCGGCTTTTATTCTCAAGCTCTCCTCGGCCCCTACCACTTTAGTTGGGGCACATGAAAAGAATGCTCGTCAACGCAGTTCAAGAAGAAGAACTGCGAGTTGCACTAGTCGACGGTCAAAAACTATACGACTTATCGATTGAGATCCCGTCTCGGGAACAGAAAAAATCCAATATCTATAAAGGCCGAATCACCCGCGTAGAGCCGAGTCTCGAAGCGGCGTTCGTGGAATATGGCGCGCAGCGCCATGGCTTCCTGCCGCTGAAAGAAGTCTCCAAGGAATACTTTCGCGCGCAGCCTGCCAACGGCGGCCGGCTCAACATCAAGGATCTGCTACAGGAAGGCCAAGAGCTGATCGTGCAGGTCGAAAAAGAGGAACGCGGCAACAAAGGCGCGGCACTCACGACCTTCATCAGTCTTGCCGGCCGCTTCTTGGTGTTGATGCCCAACAACCCGCGCGCGGGCGGCGTATCGCGGCGCATCGAAGGCGAGGATCGCGAGCAGATGCGCGACGCCATGAACGGCCTGGTCATCCCCGACGGCATGGGGGCAATCGTGCGCACCGCCGGTGTCGGCCGCACAACCGAAGAATTGCAATGGGATCTGAACAATCTCAAAACCGCGTGGGACGCCATCGTCGCCGCCAATGACGGCAGGCCGGCTCCGTTCCTGATTTTTCAGGAAAGCGATGCGGTGACGCGCGGTCTGCGCGACTACTTCTCCGATGACGTCGGCGAGTGCCTCATCGACCAGCCTGAGGCCTTTCAAAAAGCGCAAGAATACATGCAGCGCTTCATGCCGCCGGATGCGCAGCGCAAGCTGAAGCTGTACAACGATCCGGTGCCGCTGTTCACGCGCTATCAGATCGAAAGCCAGATCGAATCGGCGTATGCGCACAAGGTGACGCTGCCCTCGGGCGGCAGCTTGGTCATCGACCACACCGAAGCGCTGGTCTCGATCGACATCAATTCGGCCCGCAGCACCCGCGGCGGCGACATCGAAGCCACGGCGCGCAATACCAACTTGGAAGCTGCCGAGGAAATCGCGCGGCAACTGCGGCTGCGCGACATCGGCGGCCTGATCGTCATCGATTTCATCGATATGGAATCCACGGCCAACCAACGCGCCGTGGAAGATATGCTGCGCGATTCGGTGAAAATGGACCGCGCGCGTATCCAGCTCGGCCGGCTGTCGCGCTTCGGGTTGCTCGAATTGTCGCGCCAGCGCCTGCGCCCGGCGCTGAGCGAAACCACGCACATCAACTGCCCGCGCTGCAGCGGCATGGGCACGATACGCGGCGTGGAATCGATGTCGCTGGCCTTATTGCGTCTGATCGGCGAAGAGGCGCGCAAAGAGCGCACGGGCCGCGTCGATCGCACAAGTGCCTGTCGATGTTGCGACCTACCTCATGAACGAGAAGCGCGAACAGCTCAATCAGATCGAATCGCGCGACAAAGTATCGCTGGTGATCGTGCCGAATCCTCACATGCAAACGCCGGCGTACACCTTGCGCCGCGTGCGCGATGACGAGAAGGAACTGCCGGAAAACAGCACCGTCAGCTATCAATTGGCGGATCAACCCGCCGTCGATGACTCCAATATCGGCAATCGGGATAAGAAGCCGCCGGGCGACGTCCCGCTGGTTCCCAGCATCCTGCCCGCATCGACCGCGCCGATCGTGCCGATGCCGGTGGCGGCTGAGCGCCAAAGCGCCCGCCGCGGCTCCGCAAGTGGGCGCTCTGGTCAGGTTCTGGCATTGGCTGTTTGGCGATCCGGCCGCGCGCGCGGCAGCCAAGGCGGCTACTGCACCGGCGCAACCGCAACGCGACCGGCCGCAGCATCGCGATGTGCGGCATGACCGCTATCGCAGCGGCGGGGGCGACCGAGATAGAAATCGCGATCGCGGCGACCGCGACCGCAATCGCGACATCCGCCGTGACGGTCCGCGGGATCCGCGCCGCGACGGCCGTCCGCGCGGCGAGCATCCGCGCGATAATCGCAATGAGGCCAACCCGCGCCGGCCTGAGAATCCGGGCCAGCGCACCGAGCAGCCTCGACAAGAGCAATCGCCTCGGCAAGAGCAATCGCCGCGTCAAGACCAACCGCCTCGCCAAGAGCAAGGACCGCGCCAAGATCAGTCGCCGCGCCAGGAGCAGGCGCCGCGCCATGACCAAGCACCCCGCTCCGGCAATGAAGCCGAGCGATCCCCCAATGAGCGCGGCGAACGCAGCGAGCGTGGCGGTCGCAGTCGGCGCCGACGCGGCCGCGGCCGACGTGACGGCGGGGAAAACGCCGCGAATGGTTCAGGTCCGAATCAGTCTTCGGGCCAAGGTGCGGCTAACAACTTGGGAGAGGCGACTCCTCCTGGGGCGGCCTCCCCTTCGGCGACGCCCGCCTACGAGCGTCCTGCGGAGCGCGCACCCTTTGAACCGACTCGGGATCAGCCCGCGGCGAACTCGGCACCTGAGCCGGCTCCGGCGCGCGATTCGGCTCCTGCGGCAATACCGGCGCCCCCGCGTGCGGTTGAGCCGGCGCCGGCCAGCACGGGAACGGACAACAAGTATGTGGTCTGGTCCTCGACTCCGACTCAATCGGGTCCCGATGAACGCTGATGGAGCACGCGCAGTCTTAGATCGAGCGCCAAGCTAACGCTCAGCAGCGCGGCCGCGAGGCCGCGCAAGCTGGCGACTGCCGTAGCGGATGCTCGCGCAACAATCGAGCGGGTGGGCGGCAGGCTCAGCTTCGCCCAATGATAAAACACCGCTGTGAAAATTCCCGCCGCCAGCGCGTAGATCAACAACCACACGAGACGCTCGCGGCTCGAGACCAGCCGGTTCGGCACCGCCGCTTGATGCCCACGGCGCAAGCCGTAGCACATCATCGCGAGCACGGCGCCCAGTCCGATCAGCGAGCCCAAATCCTGCAACACGTACACGGCGGGAAGATGCCGACTGCCAACCTCGATGATGGAATCATCGAGCACCGGAAACATTCGCACGCCCCTGCCGCCGTCATGTGTAAACGCATCCCAAACCAAGTGCGTCATAGGCTCCCGCCAACACGCCGCAGGCGGCCAGCAACCATTGCCGCATCAGACCGAATATTCGCTTCGGCCGCGAACGGACGCCAGCGCGCATACGGGCCTTCGGGCAGCACTTCGAGGATGGGCGACTTGATCAATCGCTGAAACACCCAGTAAGTGATTAATCCAATCGGCAAACAGAATGTGAACAAAGCCACGGTGCTGTGCGTCTCCACGCGCGGCATGCCGGGAAAAAATACTCGAAAATCCGGAACCATGGCGCCGATAGTTGCAGCTGATAATAGTTGCCAGCGGGCAAGCCAGCGCGCAAAAGGCAATACAACAGCGGTGTGAGAAATGGTGAAAGGCATGGGCGCAGCTCTAGGGTGTCATCTAATTGTCACAATTCGAATCTATATAATGCGGACTGCGCCTCATAATATGTTGGGAATACAAATGGCCAATACTGCCCCGCTCGATGCCGCTAGCAATCAACAACCCGGCCTCGTCGAGACTGGTCACACATAAGCCTAGTCCGTGGTTCAACGTTCTCGCCATGGTAGTGGTGGTGACCGGGATCATATACGCCGGCTACCATCTGGCGGATGACTTATCCGTAGTGCATGACACGCGAGCATATCCCTACATCCTGCTCGGCATCGCTTTGGTGATCGCACTGGGATTCGAATTCGTCAATGGATTTCACGACACGGCAAATGCGGTCGCCACGGTCATTTATACGAATTCCATGTCGCCGAACCTCGCGGTCATTTGGTCCGGCACATTCAATTTTCTAGGCGTGCTCGTTTCCACCGGCGCCGTCGCCTTCAGCATCGTCTCGCTTGCTGCCGGTCGAATTGATATTGCAGGTGAGCAGCGGCGCAGGCTTTGCCATGGTGTTTGCACTGCTCATCGCTGCCATTCTGTGGAATTTGGGCACTTGGTATTTCGGTCTTCCTTCCTCGAGCTCGCATACCCTCATCGGATCCATCATCGGCGTCGGGCTCATGAATCAGCTCATGGCGGCGAGCGGCTCCGGCACCAGCGGCGTCGACTGGGGCCAGGCGACCAAGATCGGCCAGACCTTGTTGGTCTCGCCGCTGATCGGATTCAGCGCCGCTTGGCTGCTGCTGACCATCCTCAAGTCGGTGATCAAAATCCCGGCGCTCTACAAAGAGCCGGATGGCAACACAGCCGCCGCCATTCTGGATCCGCGGCTTGCTGATCCTGACCTGCACGGGCGTGAGTTTCTTCCACGGCGGCAATGACGGCCAGAAAGGCATGGGGCTCATCATGCTGATCCTCATTGGCACGGTACCGACCGCCTACGCGCTGAATCGCACCATGCATGAGGCGGACGTGAATACCTTCATGGCGGCGTCGGCGCAGGCTCATACCGCGTTGTCGCATTACGCGTACAGGCGCCGCGCCAGCCGATCCGCGCGAAGCCGCGGTACAACTGGTGCGCGATCGCAAGGCCACGCCCGAAGGCGTTGCCGCACTCGGCGCGCTGACCGACAGAATCGGCTCGGAAGTCGGCCAGTACCACTCGATGGATAAGGTCCCGGCCGGCTCCATGGTCAACATCCGCAATGAGATGTACTTGGTCAGCGAGGGCCTGCGCTTCATGTCCAAGAACAAGTCCTTGAACGTGTCGGCCGCCGACCAAGCTTCGCTCGATGCCTACAAGAAGCAGCTGGACCACTCCACCAAGTTCATTCCCACCTGGGTCAAGGTCGCCGTTGCGATCGCTCTGGGGCTGGGCACCATGATCGGCTGGAAGCGCATCGTCGTGACCGTCGGTGAGCGGATTGGCAAGACCCATTTAACCTACGCGCAAGGCGCGTCGGCGGAGATCGTGGCGATGGCGACCATCGGCGCCGCCGAAATGTACGGCCTGCCGGTGAGCACGACGCACGTGCTGTCATCGGGCGTGGCGGGAACGATGGTGGCGAACGGTTCCGGACTGCAGTGGGCCACGGTACGCGCGCTGCTGATGGCCTGGGTGCTGACGCTGCCGGTATCGATCGCGCTGGCGGGTGGCCTGTATTGGCTGCTACGCACCCTGCTGTAAGGCGGCGAGCAAACCGCGCGAAGCGGCGGTAGTCAGGTCGAGCACTTCCTCGAACGCGGCGGCGTCCCGATCGTAAGGATCGGGCACGTCGCGCAACTTCAAGTCGGGCGCGTACTCGAGAAAAAGCTTCAGTGCGGCGCGCGAGCCGCGCGGCTGCATGGCTTGCAGATCCCGTAAATTCGCTGCGTCCATCGCGAGGATCAGATCGAAGCGCGCGAAATCATCCACGCTGACTTGGCGCGCCCGCAAAGCGCTGATATCGATGCCGCGCCGGAGCGCCGCGCGTTGGCTGCGCGGATCGGGAGGCGCGCCGATGTGATAGTCGGCGGTTCCCGCCGAATCTATTTCCAGGGCGAGACCCGGTGCTTGCTGCGCAGCCATATGCCGCAGCACGCCCTCGGCCGTCGGACTGCGGCAAATGTTGCCCAGGCAAACAAATAGCACGCGCTGCGGTGTGCGTTTCAATCCTGCGGATTTTTGAATTGTAGCCATGCGGTCATTATGACGTCTGGCGCGCGCTGACGGCCGCGATTTCGGCGAACTCCTGATACACTAACTGCGGCGCAGTGGGCGGCGCGCTCACAAGCTAGCCAAACTGAACGAAGATTCTGTTGGCTTGATAACTAACTCCAAGAAAGCAAGAGGGACGCTCCATGAAAAAAACCACTCGGATGAGGATCATGTGTGTCTTTGCGGCGCTGACTTATGTGGGACTGGCGGACGCGCAGACGTTCCCCCGGCTCAAGCCCATCCCGCCGCGCGGTCCGCGCGCAGCGGCGGTGGCTCCGGCACGGGCGGTGTCCGCGAATTCATCGACTGCATCGCCCTGGCAAGCACTCAAGAATCAACCACCATTCACCACGAACGCCTGCAACGGCGGTTTTCCGGGCGCTGCCAACCCACTGCTGCTCACCGACGGCACGGTCATCGTTCAGGATGCGGGTTGTCAGGATTGGTGGCGATTGACTCCAGACAACACGGGCAGCTATGTCAATGGAACGTGGACACAGATCGCCTCACTGCCGGACGGATACGCTCCGCTCTATCACTCTTCCGCGGTTCTGCCCGACGGGCGAGTTATCATCATGGGCGGAGAATACAATGTAGTTGACGGCGTTTTCTTTACTCCCATCTGGACCGCCCAGGGCGCGATCTACGATCCGCTCGCGAACGTCTGGACGTCCGTGGCGCCGCCTCCGTTCTTCAGTTCCATTCAGATTCTGCCGCCCCCCGCCCCGTTGATGCAGACGATCGGCGATGCTCAAAGCGTCGTCCTGCCGAACGGCGTTTACATGCAAGCGGATTGCTGCACCAAGCAGCAAGCGCTGCTCGATGCGAAGACCCTGAAGTGGACGCCGACAGGGTCGGGCAAGTACGACGATAACGACGAGGAGGGATGGACTCTGCTGCCGAACGGCGAGGTGCTTGCGGTGGATGCCTATGTTCCGCTCGACATCCCCTATATTCCGACAGGCACGAACTCAGAGCTCTATAACTCCAAGACGGGGTCGTGGCAGAGTGCCGGCAGCACCATCGTTCAACTCTGGGATTCGGGACTCGGCTGCGGCGAGCTGAGTGCTCCTGCTCCCACGCCAACGTTTGAGTTGGGGCCGGCTGTGCTGCGCTCAGATGGAACTGTTTTCTACACGGGTTCGAATACCTGTCCCAACGGCGTGGGGGTTACCGCCATCTACGATACCAAGGATCGGCTCTGGCACCCGGGCCCCGTGTTTCCCAGCGTTGACGGCGTCACCGATATCAATATCGCCGACGGTCCGGCCTCGTGGGAGCCGAATGACAAGGTGCTGATGATGGCGAGTCCCGAGTACGGCAATCCCCCTTCATTCTTCTTTGAATGGGATGGGCACAGGCTGAATCAGGTTCCGGGACCTCCGAATGCGCCGACCGATGGATCCTATTACGGCAACATGCTTCTGCTGCCCACCGGACAGATCCTGCTCACGGATTTTTCAGGCGACATTGAGATCTACAATCCCAGCATCGCTGTCAAGGATCTGCAATTTGAGCGAAGAATCGCTCCGGTCGTCTTTTCCACACCTCTGGCGCTGACTCGAGGCGAGTCCTATCAAATCGAAGGGACCGGCTTCAATGGCGTGACTCAAGGGGCGTTCTATGGCGATGACGTCCAGGCGGCGACAAACTTCCCGTTGGTACGGATCAGGAATTTGAAAACTTCCCACGTTTTCTACAGCCGCACCCACAACCACAGCAGCATGGCGGTGGCTTCGGATGCAATCGTATCGACGCATTTCGAGGTGTCCGCAAAACAGGAATCAGGTCTGAGCGTCTTGGAGGTGGTCGCGAACGGTATCGCCTCTTACCCGGTATTGGTGTGGATCTACTAGTAAACGATGAGCCAAAAGGGCGGGGGTTGAGAACTCCCGCCCGCGCTGATCTTTCTAAGCGGCTAACCGTGAGATTTTTGTAGTTCCGCGCGGACGCGCTCCAGATCTTCTGGCGTGTCGATGCCCGCGGGTGGCGGCTGCGCCAATGCCACCAAGTGGATGTGCATGCCGTGCTCGAGCGCGCGCAATTGTTCGAGTTTCTCCGTCAACTCGAGCGGCGTCGGCGACCATGCAGAAAACTGCAGCAGGCTGCGAACCCGGTAGGCATAGATACCTATGTGGCGCCATGCGCCGTCGAACGCCGCCGGGCGTTCAGCCGCGATGCTGTCGCGCGGCCAAGGTACCGGAGCACGGCTGAAATACAGCGCGCGCCCATCGCGCGCACGCAGCGCCTTGACGCAATTGGGGTCGAGGAATTCGCGCAGCGTTTGCACCGGCGCGACCGCGGTGCTGATTTCGCTTCCGGGGACATCGCGCAGCGCCTGCGCCACGCCCGCAATCGTTTCAGCGGGCATCATCGGCTCGTCACCCTGTAGATTGACCACGATATCGTCGGCGGCAAAATCCTTGCCGCGCACAGTCTCGGCAATTCGATCGGTACCCGAAACATGATGCGGCGATGTCATCACACACTCGGCGCCGAACTTGAACGCGGCGGCGCGAATCCGCTCATCGTCCGTTGCCACCAGTACGGAGGCGGCGCCGCTGTCGACGGCGCTCTGCCAAACCCATTGAATCAACGGCCGATCGCCGATCAGGAGCAATGGTTTTCCAGGCAACCGAGTCGATCCGAAACGCGCCGGTATGATGACGTGAAACACCGTAAGTTGGGCGCTTGCCTTAAGTTTCGAGCAGCGGATCATCCGCGCTCAGTGCGCGCGCCTCGTCGGGCAGCATCAGCGGAATGCCGTCGCGCACGGCATAGGCCAGCCGATCCGGCCGGCAAATGAGTTCTTGCGCGCTGCCGCCGCCGACGCTGCGCAGCGGACCTTTGCAGATCGGGCAAACCAGCAATTCAAGCAAGCGCTTATCCATAGGTCCTCACGTGTGCGCCGCGCGACTCTCTACCGCCACGGCCACGATGCTTCGCAGCTTTTCGGCATCGCCCGCCGCGAAGGCAACGCTAACGGGAACATACCAATGATGCGGCCCGGCGATATCTCGGCATTTTACGGCATCTTTTTCCGTCATGAGCACGGGAAGATCATCGGCGAAGGATATATCGTCAATCCTCAGCTTCGCATGGTCCGGCAGCGCATGTTCGATGACGTTGATACCGACCGCGCGCAGCATGGCGAAGAAGCGCTGAGGGTTGCCGATCGCCGCAATCGCATGCACCGGGCGGCCGGCAAACTCGCGCAGCGGTTTAGTCGTGCCGTACTTCATCGCAACCGCGCTGGTCGCCAGCAAGCGCATGCGCAGCGTGCCGTCGCTCGCTGCATCTCCGCCGTTCACGACGACGGCATCAACCTGCCGCAGACGCGCCGGCGTCTCGCGCATTGGGCCGGCGGGCAATAGGCGCCCGTTGCCGAAGCGGCGATCGCCGTCGATGACGACGATTTCACAGTCGCGCTGCAGAGCATAGTGCTGCAACCCGTCGTCGCTGACGATCACGTCGCAGCCGGCATTGATCAACAGTTGTGCGGCCGCCGGTCGATTGCGCCCGGTCGCGACCGGAACACGGCTGCGGCGCGCCAGCAAGATGGCTTCGTCACCGACCTGGTCTGAACTATCGGAGGCTTGCACGAGCCGCGCCGCCCGCGATGCGCCGCCGTATCCGCGGCTCACCACACCGGGCCTGAACCCCAGTTCGATCAATTGGCCGGCCAGCCAGCACACCAGCGGGGTCTTCCCTGTCCCTCCGACAGTCAGGTTGCCGACGACGACGACCGGGCATGCCAGGCGCGTCGAAGGCGCCAGATGCGCGGCCGTAAGCAAAACGCCTCGTCTTGGATACGGCGCCGAAAATTGCGGACAGCGGCCTCAGCCACCACGGCGGCGCGACACCGCCGTACCAGAATTTATCGAGCCACGATTGCGCTGACATTCGAGAGTCGCCGCTCAAGCATTGAACTGCATTCCGTGCAGTGAGGCGTACAGGCCGCCGCGTGCCAGCAGGTCCTGGTGACTTCCCATCTCGACAATCCGTCCCTGGTCGAGAACAATGATTCTGTCGGCATTTTCCACCGTCGAGAGCCGATGAGCGATGACCAAGGTGGTGCGGCCTTGCATGAGAAGCGCCAGCTCTTGCTGCACCCGCCGCTCCGATTCGTTGTCGAGCGCGGCGGTCGCTTCATCGAGGATCAACACCGGTGAATCCTTGAGCAGCGCGCGCGCAATGGAAATCCGCTGCCGCTGGCCGCCCGAAAAATTCTGCCCGCGATCGGTCAGCATGGTATCGAGACCCTGCGGCTGTTGATTGACGAATTCCATGACGTTCGCGGCACGCGACGCCTCCTCAACTTCCGCATCTGGTCTTGCCGACGGCATTGAAGGCAATGTTATTGCGAATCGTGTCGTTGAACAGCACGACCTCCTGGCTGACGAGGCTCACCTGCGAACGCAGGTCGGTCAAGCGGTATTCGCGTACATCGATTCCGTCCAACAGCACCGAGCCTTGTTGCACATCGTAGAAGCGCGGCACCAGACCCACCAACGTGGTCTTGCCGCTGCCGGATCGACCGACGATGGCCACGGTTTCGCCGGGTCGCACCTGAAAACTCACATCGCGCAGCACATCGCCCTTCTCGCCTGCATAGGAAAAAGACACGTTGCGGAATTCGATCTCGCCGCGGGCGCGCGTCAGCGCGCGTGTTCCGCCCTCGCCCTCCGTGGGTTGATCCAACACCTCGAACACGCTTTGCCCGGCGGCGATGCCTTGCTGCAGCGGGCCGCTCATGTTCACCAGGCTGCGCAACGGCGAGGGAATGAGGAACAGCGCCGTCAGGAATCCGAAGAACTCATCCACGGTCAGATTGCCGGCTTGCACCTGGCGAATCGACACGAACAGCACGCTGCCCAAGGCGATGGCGGCTATGCATTGCACCACCGGATTGCTGATGGACTTGGCCCGCACCAATTTCATGTTCGATGCGCGGTTGTGTTCGTTGACCTGCTCGAAGCGTTGAGTCTGGTGATCCTCGGCGTTGAAGATCTTGATCAAGCGCAAGGCGTCGATGGCTTCCTTGGCCACGCGCGTGATATCGCCCATCGAGTTTTGAATGCGCTGGCTGTAGCGGCGGAAACTACGGTTTGCAATTTGCATCAGCCATGCGATGACCGGTGCCGCGGCAATGCAAAATGCGGCGAGATGCCAATTCAAATAGAACAGGTACCCGACCAGAATCACAATGCTCAAGCGTATCGCTGATCAGCGAAATGGCGGCGTTGGTCGCCGCCGCCGCGACCAGTTCGATGTTGTTGGTCAATTTGGACAGCAGGTGCCCGGATTGTTGTTGATCCGAATAGCCGATGGGCAGGCGCATGTAGTGCTGAAACAAATCGTGGCGCAGGCCTTTGATGACTTGCCGTCCCACCCAGCTCGGAAAATAGTTGGCGATGTAGTCGCCGATGCCGCGCACGCGTGAACAGCACCACCACGCCGATCGGCACCTGCCAGATGACGTTGGGATCCTGCAGTACGAAGGTGCCTTTCATGAACCGCTTCACCAGGTAGCGCCAGCGATGCATTCGACACGGCAAACAAGATCGCGCCGAGCACGCCGATGAAAAACATGCCCGCGTGCGGCTTCGCGTACTTGATCAACCGGCGATAAATTGACCAGCCGTCGGTGGCGGGGGTGACAGCCGCCGGCGCGGCGCTCAAGGCGCGTGATCCTCGTGCACGGTCGCGATGTTGAGCTGCGCAAACCCGAGCTTTCCCGCAACGTCCATGGCAGTCACCACGGCCTGATGCGTGGTGCGGGCATCGGCGCGGATGGTGATGGGGCCCGCGGTCCGAGCCGGCCTCCTTGATGAGGGCTGCGCGCAGCGTGTCGGGACTGGAGTTGATCAAGGTTCGCTCATTCACGCGGTATGCGCCCTCCGCGGTGACGGTGATCACCAGCGGATCGTGCGAGCCACGCGGTATGGGCGTATCGCTCGATTGCGGCAGCTGAACCTTAACCCTTCCTTCTTGATTGAAGGTCGTTGAGACCATGAAGAAGATCAGCAATACCAGCAACACATCGATCATGTTGATCAGATTGATTTCCGGATCTTCTTGGCGGCGCGGGCGCAGGTTCATCGTCGGGCGAATCCCCCGCGTTCGTCGAGCGCATCGACGAGCTTCATGGCTTCCTTTTCCATTCGAATCACCAAGCGCTCGACCTTGCTCCTGAGAAAGCGATACGCAATCAGCGAGGGAATTGCCACCGTCAGTCCGGCGGCGGTGGTGATCAGGGCCTCGCCAATTCCGCCGGAAAGCGTTCGCGGATCACCGAGTCCGCTGGCGGTGATGGCATTGAACGCGTGGATGATGCCGGCCACGGTTCCCAAAAGTCCCAACAATGGCGCAACCGCGGCGATCGTGCCGAGAGTATTCAGGAAGCGTTCCAAATCATGAATGACGTGGCGGCCGCCATCCTCGAGTCGCTCCACCATGATCTCCCGGGGCTTGTCGCGATTGGCAAGTCCGATGGCCAACAGCTTGCCGAGGGGCGAGTTCTGCTCCAGCGCCAGCACCAACTTGTCGCTCATCTGGTCCGCTTCGATCCAATTCCAGACTTTTTGAGCCAGGTCACGCGGGATGACGCGATTGCTCTGTAGAGTCCAGAGGCGCTCCAATATGATGGCGACTGCCGCGATGGAACATATAATGATCGGCCACATGAAGCCGCCGCCCGCGCGGATAATCTCCCACATTGCGCCCTCTCGTTTAAGTCAAATACGAATGCTGCGGGCATGATACTTGAGCGCCGACTGTTCAGACAGTGCTTTTGCCACCCGCTACAAGCCATTGATTTCCCAAATGGTCACGGAGTCGAGTGCAGGCGTCACGAAATCGGCATAATGACCGCTCGGGAGGCGTAAAAACAAAAACCATGAAACGCTGGCTGCAAAGCGTCACTCCGGACCGAAGCACGCTCGAAAGGCATTGGTGTTTGAAACACTTCACGGCCTTCATGCTCGACCGCCGCTGCTGGACGTTTAATCGCAGCAGCGTATCGCGCTCGTTCGCGCTGGGCCTGTTTATCGCCTTTATTCCGCCGACGCCACTGCCCGTGCATCTGGTCGCGTGCGCCTTGCTGGGCGTTTACTTTCGCCTGAATCTGCCGGTGCTGATTGCCACGGTTTTCGTCAGCAATCCGTTCACCTGGGTGCCCCAGGTCGCCGGCTCGCTTTGGGTAGGCGCAAAACTCTTGGGTTTGGACTTGATGCCGTTCCTACACGCCATCAGCCATCGCACTCTCTGGGCGGACATGAGCGTGCTCTGGCCGCCGCTGCTGCTGGGCGCGCTGGTGCTCGGGCTCGTCGCCGCCGCTTGCGGCTATGTGCTGGCACAAGCCGCATGGCGTGCCCGAGTCATCTATCAGCTGCGGCGCCGCCGCGCCCGCTCAAGCGTGCGCAGTATCGCGCTCGACTAAGATTCCCGTCGGTCAGGGTCAGCACTCGATCCAGGCGCACCGCCAGTCGCTCGTCGTGCGTGACGATCACCAGACTCGTGCCCAGCTCGCGGTTGAGCTCCAGCATCAGCTCGAACACCTGCGCCGCATTTTTGCCGTCGAGATTGCCGGTCGGTTCGTCCGCCAGCACCAGTTTGGGCCGCGTTACCAGCGCGCGGGCGACAGCGGCCCGCTGCCGTTCGCCACCGGAGAGTTGCGAGGGACGATGATCCAGGCGCTCGGCCAAGCCCACGCGCGTCAATAGAGCCTGCGCCTCTTGCATCGCGGCGCGCGGCCTCATGCGCCTCACCAGCAGGGGCATCGCGACGTTCTCGAGCGCCGTAAATTCGGGCAGTAAATGATGAAATTGATAAACGAAGCCCACCGCATGGTTGCGCAGGCGCCCGCGCTCGGTGTCATTCAATTGATTCATTGCCGATCCCGCGATATCCACGGTGCCGCGCGTCGGCAGATCCAAGCCGCCCAGCAGCTGCAGCAGCGTGGTCTTGCCCGACCCTGAGGCGCCGACGATGGCGATGCGCTCTGCCGGCGCGGACTTTGATGCTCGCACCGCGCAACACCTGCAGCGTCACCCCGCCCTGGACGAACTCCTTGACCAGATCCACGCCCTCGAGCACCGCATCCATTAGAAGTCGACATCGTCTTTTCCTCAATCATTTCGCAAAGATTCGGCCGGCAACAGGCGCGCGGCGCGCACCGCCGGATAGACGGTGGAAATGCACGCCAGGACGAAGGCGAATCCGCAGATGCGCAGCACGTCGCTCAGGCGTACGTGCCCCGGCAAATCGCTCATGTAGTACACGCGTGCATCCAGGAATTTGAATCCGACGATGGCCTCGAGGCGCGTGCACCAGCGCCTGTAGATTCGCAGCGATGAGCACGCCAAGCGCCACGCCGCAGAGGATGCCGAGCAATCCGATCAGGCTGCCCTGAACAACGAATATCGACAGGATACTGCGCGGCGAGGAGCCGAAAGTGCGCAAGATCGCAATGTCGCGCCGTTTGTCCTTCACCACCATGACCATGGTGGAGACGATGTTGAATGCCGCGACCGCCACCATCAACGACAGCATCACGAACAAAATTCGCTTCGTGATGGTGATCGAGCGAAAGAAATTCACGTGCTCGTTGGTCCAGTCCTGAATTTCGACCCCGCCGCCGATGGCGATGGCGGCGGCGCGCGATATGCGCGGCGCGGCGTACATATCCGTGAGGCTCAGGCGTATTCCGGAGACCTCGTCGCCCATGCGCAGCAGTTTCGCGGCGTCCTGCATCGCCATCACGGCAATGCGTCGATCGTATTCGTACATGCCGACCGACAGAATTCCGGCCACTTCAAATGCGCGCATCCGCGGCAAGACGCCGAGCGGCGTGACATCGCCGAGGGCGACGATCAACACGACCCGGTCGCCGACTTTGACGCCAAGTTCTTGCGCCAATGCGCTGCCCAGAATCACCCGATAGCTGCCCGGCGTCAGATCGGCCAAATGGCCGCTCAAGAGATGCGGACTCAAATCCACAACCTGCGATTCCGCCGCAGGGTCGATGCCGCGCAGTCGGACCCCGGATGATTTATCGCCGTGGGTCATCAACCCTTGCTCCTCGATATACGGTGCCGCGCCTTTGATGCCGGGGAAGACTTGCAGTTTTGCGATATCCGCACGCCAATTGGCGAGGCGGCCTTCGATGCCGGAAATAGTGGCATGCGCCGTGAGGCTCAAGATGCGGTCGCGCAACACCTCCTCGAAGCCGTTCATCACCGAAAGCACGATAATCAGCACCGCCACGCCGAGCGCCAATCCGACGATGGCGATGCCGGCGATCAAGGATACGAAGCCGCGATGCGGCGAGGCGCGCAGGTAGCGAAACCCCAGGAAACCTTCGTACCAATAGCGCTTCACTCGTACCTCAACGCCACGGCAGGCTGCGTCTGCGCGGCCCGAAGGGCCGGATAAACCGTCGCGACGAAGGTGAGAATGAGCGCGGCCGCGGCAATTCGCACCACATCCGGCGGATGCAGCTCGCTCGGGATGCCGGAGAGGTAATACACATCCGGATCCATGATGTGAAAGCCGAAAGTCGATTCCAAAAACGGCACGATTACATCGACGTTGAGGGCCAGAGCGAGACCCAGCCCCACCCCGAGCGCCGTGCCGATCCAGCCGATCAGCACACCCTGGGTCATGAAGACGGCGAGCACTCCGCGCGGACTCAACCCCAAGGTTCGCAAGATCGCGATGTCGGTGCGCTTGTCATTCACGACCATGACCAGCGTCGCCACGATATTGAACACCGCCACCGCGACGATCAGCATCAGAATCAAGCCCGTCGTCGTCTTCTCGATGCGAATGGCGCGAAAGTACGCTTCGTTCTCCTGAGTCCAGTCGCGCACCTGCAGCGCCGGATGCAAGCGCGCGGCCGCGACGCGCGCCAGGTCAGGCGCCTTGAGCACATCATCGAACTTGAGGCGAATTCCGGTGGGTCCGGAAAGACCGCGCAACGCCTCGGCGTCGCTCAAGTGGATCAACGCCAGCACGCTGTCATGCTCCTCCAAACCGACTTCGAAGGTGCCCACGACCTCAAACTCCTGCAGGCGCGGCGTGAAGCCTCCGCCTGAGCGAATTGCCCGGGGTCATCACCACGACGGTATCGCCCGGACCCACTTGCAGCTGATACGCCAGCATTCGACCGAGAATGATTCGGTTCAATCCCGGCTTAAGATCAGTCAGCTTGCCCTCGCGCATGTCATCGGCAATCGAGGAAACCTGTGGCTCCGATTCAGGATCGATGCCGCGCACGATCGCGCCGCTCATTGAGGATTGCTTGCTCAGCATGGCGTCGGTTTCCAAATACGGCGCCGCGCCCGTAAGGCCGGGCGAGCCCTGCAATTGGCCAATACGGTCCCGCCAGTCGGGAATGGCCTCCCCGCCCGAGGTCAGCGTGGCATGGGCCGATAAGCTCAGCAGACGCCCGCGCAGCTCCGATTCGAAGCCGTTCATCACCGATAGCACCGTAATCAGCGCCGCCACGCCCACAGCGACGCCGAGCAGCGACACCCAGGTGATAAAAGAGACGAAAAAGCTGTGCTCGCGGGCCAGCGAGTACCGCAGACCCACAAAGACCGGGAGGGGTTGAAACATGAGCGGCGACGAATCCTTACATGGACCGGTTAATTGGCAACACAATCAGAGTGTTAATTGAGTCAAGTATTGGTCCATAAAGGCAGTGGTATAGTTTCAGGGGGCCCAAAGTAAACATAGGATATCGGTAACATATGAGGTACGCCATGAGGTATCGAATTCTGCTGCTAGCCACCGTGCTCGCGAGCGGCCTCGCGGGGGCCGAAACCATCGCCGTCGATAATGGCATTGCGGTTAAACAGTCCGAGGTGCCCACGCCAACCCGTGGCATGACCATGGACCAAGTTGCCGGCAAGTTCGGCGCTCCTGCCACCAAGGTTCCCGCCGTCGGACAGCCGCCGATCTCACGCTGGGAGTACCCCGGCTTCGTCGTGTATTTCGAGCATGAGCACGTCATTCACAGCGTCGTAGTCAGCTCTTAAAAAGTTAATAGCGCGTAACCGCACTTAGGTTTCGCGTAACATCATTTAATTGATCTCAAGGACCCACCGCGACTCGTTCGCGGCGGGCGTTTTTTATTTTTTCAAAACGCTGAAATGTCTTTACTCGATCCGATCCTTCCCGCTAACGACTCAGCCCAAGTCAAATGGGGCAGGCTGTATGGCGCGGCGCCGGCGCTGGCAATCGCCGAAGCGGCTCCCAAGGCCGCCGGCCCGTTGCTGGTGGTCGCGCAGAGCTCACGCGAAGCCGAGACCTTGAGCGAGGAGATCCGGTTCTTCGCAGGACCCAATCTCAACATCAGAGTGTTCCCTGATTTAGAGACGCTGCCCTATGACAGCTTCTCCGCGCACCCCGACATCACCTCTGCCCGGCTCGCGACATTGGCCGAGTTGCCGCGCGCGCGCCAAGGCGTGTGGTTGGTTGCGATAGACACGCTGCTGCAGCGCTTGGTGCCGCGCAGTTACATCGAGGCCTACTCGCTCAAAGTGCATCTCAACGAAACGCTCGACCTCGAGGCGCTGCGCGCGCAGTTGGCGATGGCCGGGTATTCGGCGGTTACGCAAGTGGTCGCACATGGCGAATTCGCGGTTCGAGGCTCGCTCATCGACGTGTTTCCCATGGGCTCGGACACGCCCTACCGCATCGACCTGTTGGATCGAGACGTCGACAGCATTCGGCGCTTCGATCCTGACACGCAGCGCTCGCTCGACAAGCTCGACCGCATTCACTTGCTGCCGGCGCGCGAAACCCCGTTGAACCCGGACGCGGTGCGCGAGTTCCGGCGCCGCTATCGGCTGCGCTTCACCGGCGACCTGTCAGAGCAGGCGGTCTACCGCGACGTCAGCGCCGGCATGGCGCCCGGGGGTATCGAATTCTTCCTGCCGCTGTTTTTCGAGCGCACCTCGCATTTGTTCGAGTATTTGCCGCCGACCAGTCTCGTCGTGGAGATCAACGATGCGGCCTCAGGCGCATCCAAGCTATGGAGCGGGATCGCGCAGCGCCATGAACAGCTGCGGCACGACCGCTACCGCCCGATCTTGGATCCCGCCGAGGTCTATCTGCCGCCCGAGGAATTTCTCGAGGCGTTCTCTGCGTGGCCCAAGGTACAACTGCACACCTTTGAATGGCCTCCCGAGACTCAGGGTCCGTTGCAAAATTTCTCCACCGCGGCGCCGGCCCAGGTTCGCATCGACGCGCGCGCGGAACAGCCTGCCGCGGAATTGGCGGCGCACATCGATGCCGCCGACTCGCGCATTCTGATTGCAGCCGAATCGGCCGGCCGCCGCGAACTGATTTTGGATCTTGCTGCGCGCGCGCGGTGTGCAGGCAAAAGTTTTCGACAACTTTGCCGCTTTCCAGGCGAGCGGCCTGAAGTTGGGAATCGCGGTCTCCGCCGCCGTGTCGGGCCTGACGCTCGAAAAGCCGCCGCTGGAAATTCTCACCGAGTCGCAATTATTCGGCGATCGCGCCCGCCAAGAACGCCGGCGACGCCGGGCGGAGCGTGATCCGGCGAAGATACTGAAAGAGTTGTCGGATCTGCGCATCGGCGCGCCGGTGGTGCACGAGACCTACGGCGTCGGCCGCTACATCGGACTGCAAACCATGGATATCGCCGGCTACACCGGTGAATTTCTGGTGCTCGAATATGCCGATGGCGACAAGCTGTATGTACCGGTTCAATCGCTGCACCTGGTGTCGCGCTATACCGGCGCGCCGGCGGAAACGGCGCCGCTGCACAAGCTCGGCGGCGACCAGTGGCAGAAGGCACGCCGCAAAGCCGCACAGCGGATTCGCGACGTCGCGGCCGAATTGCTCGATCTGTATTCGCGCCGCGCCGCCCGGCAAGGCACGCGGATGCTGGCCGGCGAGGCTGAATACCGCGCGTTTCAAGCCGGCTTTCCGCTTCGAGGAAACGGCCGACCAAGCCGCCGCCATCGAGCAAGTCATCGCCGACCTGAAATCCGACAAGCCCATGGATCGCGTCATCTGCGGCGATGTCGGTTTCGGCAAAACCGAGGTCGCGCTGCGCGCCGCATTCATCGCGGTGCAGGCCGGCAAACAGGTGGCGGTTCTGGTGCCGACCACGCTGCTGGCGCAACAGCACTACACCACCTTTGCCGACCGATTCGCGGACTGGCCGGTGCGCGTCGAAAGCCTGTCGCGCTTTCGCACCAACAAGGAGGCGGCGGGAGTCATCGCCGGCGTCGCCGCCGGCACGGTGGACATCGTCATCGCCACGCAACGGCTGCTGCAGGGAAAAATCCGCTTCAAGGACTTGGGCTTGGTGGTCATCGATGAGGAGCATCGCTTCGGCGTGCGCGACAAGGAAAAGCTCAAGGCGCTGCGCACCGAGGTCGATGTGCTGACGCTGACGGCGACCCCGATTCCGCGCACGCTCAACATGGCGATGGGCGGGCTTGCGCGATCTGTCGCTCATCACCACGCCGCCGGCCGAGCGCCTGGCGGTCAAGACCTTCGTGCTGGAATGGAACGAGACGGTGGTGCGCGAAGCGGCATTGCGCGAAATTCGCCGCGGCGGCCAGATCTATTTCGTGCACAACACCATCGAGACCATCGAGAAGACCGCGCAAGCGATACGCGAATTGGTGCCGGAAGCCACAGTCGCGGTCGGTCACGGACAAATGCGCGAGCGCGATCTCGAACAGCTCATGCTGGATTTTTATCACCGCCGCTTCAACGTTCTGGTCTGCACCACCATCATCGAAAGCGGCATCGACGTGCCGACGGCCAATACCATCGTCATCGACCGCGCCGATAAATTCGGCCTGGCGCAGATTCATCAACTGCGCGGCCGCGTCGGCCGCTCGCACCATCGCGCGTACGCCTACTTGATCACGCCGCCGCGAAAAGCCATGACCGCCGACGCCATCAAGCGTCTCGAGGCGCTGGAATCGCTCGAAGAGCTGGGCGCGGGATTTACCCTGGCCACACACGATTTGGAAATTCGCGGCGCCGGCGAACTGTTGGGCGATGAGCAGAGCGGACAAATTCAGGAAATCGGCTACAACCTGTACATGGAGCTGTTGGAGCGCGCCGTGGCGGCGCTGAAATCCGGCAAGCAAGCCGACCTCGAACGGCCGATGGATGCGGGACCGGAGGTCGAATTGCACGTGCCGACGCTCATTCCGGAGGACTATGTGCCGGACGTACACCTGCGCCTGATGCTGTACAAGCGCATTGCCAGCACGCCCTCGCGCGAGGAACTGGACGAATTGAAAGTCGAAATGATCGACCGCTTCGGTCCGATGCCGCCGTTTGCGCAATCCTTATTTCGCGCCACCTATCTTAAGCTGCGCGCGGCGGCGCTCGGCATCCGCAAGATCGACGCCGGCGCCAGCAGCGGCTACATCCTGTTCGAGGAGCAGAATAAGATCGACCCGAAGCGCGTGCTCAAGCTCATTCAAGGCAAACCCAAGGAATACCGCCTCGACGGCCCGCTCAAGTTGCGATTCGGGCACGTCGCGCGCACTGAAGAAGCGTTGTTTACGCGGGTCGAGGAGCTTGTGAACCAGCTGGCGTGAAGCTCTGACGCGCGCTCGAACGGCGCGCCGTGCGAGTACACGGCGCGCCTACTCGATGTTTACTGGATCCTAGTTGTTTACTGGATGGCGCCGAGAAAATCGCCTTTGCCGATTTCCACGCCGCTCTTACGCAGCAAGGCGTAGACCATGCTGGAGTGGAAGTAAAAATTTGGCAGCACGAAATCATTGACGTAGCTCAGCGCGGTGAATTTCCACGCGCCATTGGGAAACTTCAATTCAATTGTGCGGGCATCATCGCCGGAGAATTTTGCGGCGGTTACGGTCTTCAAGAAATCCAGCGTTTTGGCGATGCGCGCTTTGAGCTCCGGCAAAGTGGTCTCGGTATCCTCATGCTTCGGCACTTCCATACCGGCCAGGCGGCCCGCGGCTCCCTTGGCGGTGTCGCAAGCGATCTGCACCTGGCGGCTGAGCGGGTGCATATCGGGAAACAAGCGTGCCTGCGCCAGCACCGTCGAATCGATTTTCTTCGCGGTCGCATAGGCGGCCGCTTTATCGAGAATCGCCGACATGTTGGTGAGTCCACGCGTCAGTGCGGGAATCGAAAAATCATACAAGGTCGCCATCCAAATCTCCTGAAGTCTTGCGAGCGGGGGGCGCCACTGTAACATACGCCCCATGCTGCCTTTCTCCGAAGCCTGCGAGCGCAACAAGGACCCGATACTCGAGGTGCTGCGCGTCGCTTTTGCGGATCGAACCCAGGTTCTGGAAATCGGCAGCGGCACCGGCCAGCACGCGGTGTATTTCGCGGCGCAGCTAACTCATCTGATTTGGCATCCCACCGAGCAGTTGGCTTACCTCGCCGATCTTGCATCGCGCGTCAAACTCGAAGGCACGCGCAATCTGCGCCAGCCCACGGTTCTCGATGTCAAGCAAACCGTATGGCCATTGCGCAGCGTGGATGCGATCTACAGCGCCAATACGCTGCACATCATGGGCTGGGCTGAGGTGGAGGCGATGTTCCGCGGAATCGACGCCGCATTGTCGCCGCACGGAGTGGTGTGCATATACGGTCCGTTTCGTTACAGCGGCCGCTACACCTCGGATAGCAATCGTGACTTCGATCTGATGCTCAAGGAGCGAGATCCCAAATCCGGGCTGCGCGACCTGACCGATCTCAGCGCGCTTGCCGAACGCCATGCGCTGCGGCTTCGCGTCGACCACGATTTGCCTGCCAACAATCGTATGCTGGAGTTTGTCAGGCTTTAGTACCTAGGCCCGCCCGACCGCCGATAAGAGCGAGGCATGATCCAGGGCGCCCTCGTAACGCTTGCCGTTGATGAAGAATGTCGGCGTCCCGGCGACGCCGCTGCGCATCCCTCCCATGAAGTCTCGCTTGACCCTTGGCCGATAACGGCGCGCTTCCAAGTCAGCGGAAAATTGCTGCATGTCGAGATTGATTTTTGCCGCGAGCTGATGCAGCAAATCGGAGCCCAATTCGGATTGATGCTGCAAGATGGCATCGTGCATCTCCCAGAATTTCCCCTGGGCGCCTGCCGCCTCGGCCGCTTCCGCCGCATGTTGCGCATAGGGATGCATCTCGAGCAGCGGCATATGGCGGAACACGAAACGCAATTGCGTACCCATGGACTTGGCAATCGCCTTGATGGTCGGATTCATGTCGGCGCAATAGGGACATTGATAATCGCCGTACTCAACCAGCGTGACCGGCGCGTCCTCCGGACCTTGGGCGTGATCGCCCTTGCCGACTGCGACGGTGAGATTCATTGCAGCAAGGATCGCGCAGTCGGCATCCTTCGCCTTGCCGGGATCCATGAGCACCAGTTTGGAATCGTGCGCCTGAATGCCAATCGACGGGGACTTCAGAGTGCCGCGAATCATAATCGGCGAGCGCAATTGAAAAAACCGTACATGCTTGGGGTAGCCGCGCAAGATCAGGTCCAAGGTCTCGGTCTCCAGACGAACGAATCCCTCGCCGGCGATCAGCACCGGCTCCGTATCGAGCACCAGATTCTGTGCAGTCAGCGTGCCGTCATGCGCCTGAAAGCTCGCGATTCCGCAACGCACCGGCACCTCTTTTTTGTCTTTGGCGAGCAGCAGTCCCAGGCCTCGAAGGTCGATGCCGGTGAGCTCCGCCAGAGAATCTCGCACCAAGCCGCCCGGCAAGCTCGCCGTGACGGTGCCGTTGGCGCTGGCAGCCGCATCATGCAGCGACTTACCGTGGCCCGTGAGGTCAATGCGCACTGCCATCGCACCCTCGATCGGCGGCGGTCCTGCTTTTTTGCGGGGATATTGTGCCAGCTGCATATCGCTCGATCTTAACTTCCACGTGCTCGGCAGGAATCTCTTTGCGCGCATCGATGTTGATCTCACCGCTCAAGCGTGCCGCCCATTATTTCCGCGGACACCGGTGCGATGCTCACTTCGCCGTGATCGTTCGTGAATTTCAAGGCAAGGGCGTTCAAGGTCACGTGGGCCGCAGCAACGCGTTCGCGCGTGAAATTGCACGGCTGCCCTGCCCCTGCGCAGCGCGGCCGGATCGGGCGCCGCACGGGACAAGAGCAATTCGTTCGATGGCGGTTCAGGATCGCGGCCCGCGGCACGCAGACCCAGATCGGCGAGACGCAGGAATTGCGATTCCAATTCCCCATCAACATTGAACTGGCCCTTGGCCGAGTCGATCGACACCGATCCGCGCAAATCGCTCTGGCCGCTCTTGACCATCAAATCGGTGAACGAGGAGATATAGCCGCGCCGCGCCATGTTTCCCGACAGATGGTAAACGCCGGTGTCGATCAGTTTCGTGCCGGTCAGATATTGCATGTCTCTAAGATCGGCGCCCGAAACCTCGAAAGTCGCATCATAGGAACGCAAATCGAATGCTTGATGCAAGAAGCCGTTTGCGACCAGATGCGAGCCGCTCGAGCGCTCGTTGAAGCGAAAGGCATAGTGCTTGTCGCGACTCGCGGTGCGCAGCGGATCAGCGCTGAACTCGAAGTTGACCGGCCTGCCATTCATCTGTCCCTTTCCTTCGATGTGAAAAGGCTGCTCGCCCTGCGCGACGATTCGCATCGTGGGCGGAGATCGTGCCGTCGAATTGCCGGTGTTTTTGTGCATCGTCGAGCAGCACATGCGCGTCCATCATGGACAGCGAACGGATGACGATCAGCGCACGCGGAGCGTTTTGGTCCGGATTCCTGAGCTGCCAGTTGGCGTGACCTGTCGGCGTCGCGAAACAAATGCAGCGTTGCATCGTCGATCGCAGCCGATCGACGATCAGTTCCTGGCCCAGGTGAGGCGTGGCAAAGACCACCGTAACTTTGCCCACTTCCGCGGTCTTGCCGGCAGGAGTCCACGCCGGGCTGCCGATGGTCACACGCTCGGCCACCAAGCGCGGATTGCGGGAGAAGATCCGTAATTTCAGGGCTCCGTCCACGCGAATTGGCCGGTCCGTGTGCGCCTCGCAGCAGTTTGAGCAGCGGACCACGAAGATACCCCGCATCCAGAGCAAAGGCGGCCACGACCACCAAGGCGGCGAGCCCCAGGAGCGTCCCGCCGACCCAAATGAGCACGCGGCGCAGCCTATGAGAGGCATTCATGCGAGAGGCATTCATGCTCCCATTAACTCACGAATCGCCTGAAAATCCATGTTGAGACTTCCCCCACATTTGGTGGCATAATGACACCGAAACGTAGATTCCGCGTGCCCTCTAGGCGCGCGCATACCATGGCGAACCACCGGGGAAGGTTAACGACTATGAAGAAGACTCGTACATCTGCCGCAGCAGCGGCATTGATTGCGGTCGCAGGGCTAAGCTACATAGGCTTGAGCGGCGCGACGGCGACTACGGCTGCGAAAGCACCCGCTGAAGTTGCGTTGCCGGCTACGGTCGATGACTTCCGGCTGCCTGATCAAAACATGCATTCGCACGAGTTGCGACAGCTCGGCGACGCAAGCGCCGTGGTGCTGATCACGCAAGAGAACAACTGCCCGGTGAGCCGCAATACCAGCGCCGCGGTAAAAGCGTTGCAGGATCAATATTCGGCCAAGGGCGTCGAGATTTTCATGCTGAACTCCACGCCGTCGGACAAGCGCGAAGCGATTGTCGCGGAGGCGCAGGCCTACGGCTACAACCTTCCGATCCTCATGGACACCAATCAACTGGTGGGTGAGCAACTGGGTGTGACCCGAACTGCCGAAGTCATCGTCATCGATCCAAAGACCTGGAATATCGTCTACCGCGGTCCGATCGACGACAAAGTCACCTATGAGCGTCAGAAAGCCGCTGCCGACCACACTTGGGCAAAGGACGCCCTGGACTCCCTGCTCGCCGGCAAGCCGGTAGCAGTCGCCCGTGTCGAGCCCGTCGGATGCATCATCGACTTCCCAGAGCGGGCGAAAATTGCCACCAGCAACGTGACGTACGTGAAGAACATTGCACCGATGTTCGAGGAAAAGTGCGTCTCGTGCCATGAGCCCGGCGGCATTGGCCCGATGCCCTTCACGAAATACGAAGAGATTGCACCGTTCGCGCCCATGATTCGCGAAATGATCCGCACGCAGCGCATGCCGCCGTGGCGCGCCGATCCCAGCGTTGGACATTTCCTCGGCGATCGCAGCTTGTCGGCGACGCAAATCAAGACATTGGTGCATTGGGTTGAAGCCGGCGCGCCGCGCGGCACCGGAGCCGATCCGCTGGCAGCGAAGACGTTCACGGCGCCGGAATGGCCGTTGGGCAAGCCGGACTTGGTGCTGGATGTTCCCGCCTACACCATACCCGCGAGCGGCATCGTCGACTATCAGCGCCCCTACGTCGTCAATCCTCTCGAAAGAGGGTAAGTGGCTGCGGGCCTCGACCATCAAGGTCGTCAACCGCCAGACCGTGCATCACATCCTCACCGGATACATGGCCGAAGTACCCGGTCCCGGCCAAACGGCCAATGAGAGCAAGTGGGGAACTTCGTTGGGAGGCTACGCGGTCGGCGCGGAATCCTTCGTCGAACCGAAGGACACCGGCGCCTACATACCGCCCGGCGGCGCCATCGGCTTCCAGGTGCACTACACGCCCTATGGCCAGCAAGTCACCGAGCACTCGCAAATCGCGCTTTACTTCTGGAAGGACAAGCCGAAGTACGTGATGCGCAACTCGGTCGTGTTGAACGCGAACATCGTGATTCCGGCGAACAAGGAGAGCACCGAACTGCAGGCCTACATCGATGTGCCCAAGGACATGATGTTGTACGGTGCGTTCCCGCACGCACACTACCGTGGCGCGTCCTCGCAGTTTTTCCTGATCGAGCCGAACGGCAAGAAGACCCTGCTGGTCTCCCTGCCGCACTACGATTTCAACTGGCAGCGTGAGTACAACTTCGTTACGCCGGTCAAGGTTCCGGCCGGATCGAAACTGCTGGCCGTCTATACCTACGACAACTCTGTGAGAAATCCGGCGAATCCGGATCACAATCGGGTTGTGCCCTGGGGCGACCAATCCTTTGACGAGATGCTCTACACCGCATTCCACTATGAGTGGGTCGGAGAGACCTCGGACAAGATGGATCAGTTTGCCGCGTACGACAAGCAGCTGAATGAGAATCGCGTGTTCGGCATGCTGGACACGAAGATGAACGGCAAGCTGGATATGTCGGAAATGACCGGTCCGATCGGCAAGCAATTCGCGGATGCGTTCGCCAAGATCGACACCGATCATGACGGCTTCATCGAGCCGAATGAGTTGGCGGCGGCACAAGCCAACGCGCAGAAGCGTCGCCAGCAAGCAGCTCAGCCGCAAGCACAGCCCGCGCCCGGTGCGCCTGCTCCTGCGGCACCCGAGAAGAGCGGAGGCGGCCAGTAGCACCCTCGTGGCGGCCCGTGTTGTCTACCTTTGATTCGTTGAAGGGATTCGCACGGGCCGCCTCAATTATTTCGATTGCGGTCGCCGGCCTCGGCTCGGCTGGATCGGCACATGCGAGCGGCCTGAGCCGCGTCGATGTGGGAACTCGAGCGCCGCAGTTCAGGGCAATGGGCGCGGATGGCAAGCAGCACAGCTTGCACGACTACGCGGGCAAGCTGGTGGTATTGGAATGGACCAACCCCGTCTGCCCTTTCACCGCCGTCAAATACAAAAGCGGAGCCATGCAAGCCTTACAGCGTTACGCAGCTTCGCAGCAAATCGTGTGGCTTTCCATCGACACGGCCTCGGCCGACAAGGCGGGATATCTGACGCCGGCCGCGGCGCGCGCGCGCATCGCGCAAACGCACGCCACCGTTACTGCCTTCTTGTTCGATGTCGACGGCAGTATCGCACGCAGCTACGGCGCCAAGACGACGCCGAGTTTTTTCGTGGTGAATCGCGACGGCACGCTGGCATACGAAGGCGCCATGAACGATCAAGTCTTCGCAGACGACCTCGCAGGCAGCGAATACGTGAAGTCCGCGCTGGATGATCTTATCGCCGGACGGCGCGTGCAAAAAACGCAAACCCAGCCGCAGGGCTGCGCAATAGAATACTGACGCGATGCGACTGATCAGCAAAAGCGCCGCTGCCGCGCGCCGCATGGACACAGCGGCAAAATCGCGCCGTGAGCAGCTGCTTGACCAAGCGGCACGCGAACTCAATTCCAAAGGCATTTCGATGACCTCCTTGACGGACGTCGCGGACAAGCTCGGCTTCTCGCGCGCCTCGCTGTACTACTATGTCGAGGATCGGGAAGACCTGATGTTTCAGGTGTATCTGCGCTCTTCCGAAATCATGGCGCGGCGCCTGGAAGAGGCCGCCCAATCCGAAAAGGGCACGCTGCAAGTGCTCGGCAAGTTCATCTCCAGCATTTTGGACCCGGCCGAGCCGGAGCTTGCCGCGTTGAGCGAAATTGGACTGCTCGACCAGGCGGCACGCGAAACCGTGCTGGGAATTTTCCAAGCGGTGGTCGCGCGGCTCGCCAGCCTGCTCGAAGCGGGCGCCAAGGCTGGACGAATTCGCTGCTGCGATTTTGAAATCGCGGCGCGCACCATAATCAGTATCATTCATTCGATTCCCCTGAATTCGGCGCTGGCCGAAGCGTTGCGCGTCAGCCGTCGTGACATCGTTGCCGCGGCCAATGACATCCTGGCGAACGGCTGGGGCGCCGATCGCGCGCGCGAGGTCAATCCGCCGCCCATCGACTTCGCGCCGTTGCTGGCTCAACCCGGCGGTCTATTCGACCGCGGCGCGCAGTTCGACGCGAAGCGCGAGAAGATTCTCGCGGCGGCCTCGCAACTATTCAATCGCCGCGGCGTCGATACGACCTCGCTCGACGACATCGCCGCCGCGGTGGGCGCCACGAAACGGACGCTCTATCACTATGTGGGCGACAAGCAAACCATACTCTCCGCCTGCTACGCCCGGACCGATCGAATTTTTTCCTTCATCCGCGAACAAGCTGCGGCACAGGGCGGCTCCGCGAGCGAGACATTGATTGCGGTACTGCGCGCGAATTCGATCTCGCATCAGCGCGACGACATCGAGCCGCTGCGCGCTTCGACCGGATACGATTCGCTGAGCGAAGCGGAGAAGGTGCTGGCGACTCAGCGCGGCAGGGAACTGGTGCAGGCCTACCGTGCACTGTGCCGCGAGGCGCACAACGAAAGCTCGATGCGCGATGTAAACCGCGATTGCCTGCTGCTGTTCATGCGCGGCGCCGGCAGCTGGCTCGCCAAGGGTCTGGTCCGCGGCGATGATCAGCGCAAGGCGCAGATCGCCGCGGAGATCGCCGATCTGTTGCGGCTCGGCTTAAATCCGATCTGAATTGCCTGGCGCTGAGCGCTAAACCGGCACCAGCGCGAGCACGCGCAGCGGACTGCCGGAGCCGTTCACAATTTTAAGCGGCGGCGCGATGACCACTGCGCCGGTCGGCGGCAGCTGATCCAAGTTGGTCAAGCTCGCCAGACCAAAACGATTGGCGCCGTGCATGATGGTATGGCACGGAAACATGGGATTGAAGGTGTGCGCCTGGCCCGCGTCGGTACCCACCGTTTCCACGCCCACTCCCAAAATATCGCGCTCCCGCGCGAGGAACGGCACGCATTCCGGATGAAAGCCCGGCGTATGAGAGCCGTCGGCAGCAAAATTGAGAAACGAATCGCCCGCTCGCTTCGACCAGTCGGTGCGAATCAGCACCCAGGCGCGGCTGGGGATGCGGCCATGATGAGTCTCCCACTGCTCCACGATGCCTTGCGTCAGCAAAAAGTCCGCACTGCCGCGGACTTGCGGTGATACGTCGATGACGCAAGCCGGACCGATGAATCGCTCCACCGGGATGTTGTGAGTCGCATTGTCAGGATAATCCTTGCCCGTCACCCAGTGGATTGGCGCGTCGAAATGCGTGCCGGTGTGTTCACCGCAGCTGATGTTGTTCCAATACCATGCGGGACCGCGGGAGTCGTAGCGCGAAATCTCCTCCAGTGCGAAGGGTTTCGACGGCGCAAATTGTTCGGGCAAGCGGATCGTTTGCGTGGCGGCTTCCAGCGGCACCGTCAGATCGACGACGCGAATACCGCCGCGCATGATGCCTTCGACCAGGGTGGACAGAGTCTGTGAGTGGGTGGCCATGGTGCTCTAATAATTGATGGAGGGGTTATCCCCGGGATAGATGACGCCGACAATATCAAATCCGCCGGGCGTTGTGCATTGAACCGAATGTAGTTGCTTGCGCGGCAAAAACAGCACATCTCCTGCGACCACCTTGGTCTTGGTGCGCTCGGTCCAAACGATCCCTGCGCCGTTGAGGAAGATCAGCGCCTCTTCGTACAAATGCCGATGGGGTTCGGCTTTGGAGAGCGGAATGTTGCCGATAAATTGCGTCACCACGGTCGAGCCGTGCTCGCGGTTGACCAGCATCTGATAGTAGCGTTCGGCCATTTTGTGGCGCTGCGCGGGGTCAATCGAGGCAACTCGATCCGGAAACTGCGACTCGAAAGTCGCCGGCATGGCGTCGATCAAGACCAAGTCCTCGCTGCCGGGACCGTTGGAAACGAAGAATGTGAGCGCCGCCGCGGATTGGTTATGCACTCGATATGCTTCGGAAGGCCGCACATAGATGCCGGTCAGCGGCTCCACGGCGAAGCGCCGACCGCCAATCTCGATGGCGCCGTTGCCCTGGATGACGAACAGCACGGTATGACGACCGTCGGCCGCGATCACCGGCGAGCTACCGGTCGCGACCTCCGCGTAGAACTGCGATTGAAATAATGCGCCCAGCGCCGGGGTGACGACCTGGCAGTAACGCATCGCGCCGCGCGCGTTGAATGAAGCCCGCCGAGTGGAGAAGACGTAGCATTGTCCATCGAGCCTAACTATCGGACTTGAGCCGGGCTCGACGAGCGCCACGGCGCGATTTTCAGGGCTATCCGGGTCGTCGGTGAGATAACCGCCGGGCAGGTTGCTGTGGGCGCCGTCGCAGAACGGTCCGGTGCCGGTTTGCTTGCAGCCGCAGAAAATGACGTCTTCGTCGCGCTCAGCCGTGAAAGCCACCGGCAGAAATTTGCTTCCAGCATGGGATCCATCGCAAAACGGCTGCGACTTGGAGCGTCCGCAGGCACACCACAGGTAGCGCTTCCCCGCCTTGACCTCAAAGTAGTAGCCCTTGCGATTTGCAATGGTCGGGGCGGTCACGCAGATCCTCCGCACATATTGCGGCTTAGGCGCCGAACCAGTGCAAAAGCCGCGCTCCTCTGCGCTGCGGAGAATCCCTGCAGCAGCTTTTGCTCGCGGCGGCGCACGACAACGTTCAAGTTATTGAACAAGGCCCTTCCTTTCTCGGTCAGGTACACCTCGACGCAACGTGCATCATCGCGCCGCAAAACGCGACGCACCGTGTTTTCTTTTTCCATCCGCATGAGCGCGCGGCTCAGTGCCGATTGCTGCACCATGGCGCGATCGATAATTTCCTTGATAGTAATGCCGTCGCCCATCGACAGAACCGCCAAGATGCGCCAACGCGTAATATTGATGCGCTCACGTCGTAATTTCTCGATGAGATCGCTATTCAGTTGGTACGCAAGCCGCGCAATCAGATGCGGAAGAAAATCATCGAACAGCGGGCGCTCAGCCGCCTTCGGGTTCAAGATCGCATGGTTTGCGGGAATCCGTTTCTTTGACGCCATATGATTAAAATGGGCTCTGGCCGCTGAGAATGGCTCCCAGTCTTGCGGCGTCGATGTTGCCGCCGGAGATTATACAGACAATATTGCCCTTACCGGCCCGTCCTGCCATCGCGGCGGCCAGCGAGGCCGCGCCTGCAGCCTCGGCGATC
Source organism: uncultured Gammaproteobacteria bacterium (assembly GCA_963771615.1). Lineage (GTDB taxonomy): Bacteria > Pseudomonadota > Gammaproteobacteria > Steroidobacterales > Steroidobacteraceae > Bog-1198. Next base: position 289,550 of record CAVYUD010000010.1, on the reverse strand, counting down.
ACATGATGCCGCGCCGCCAGCAGGCGCACCGCGTCGGCGATCTGCTCGAACGATACGCATGAGGCCGCATCCGCGCACTGTTTCAGCAATGGCCACATCTCTTTAAGAACCGTGCTGCTGCCCATGCCATCGACAAAACTGTGCGAGTGCGGCACTTTAATCGGTGCGTCGTTTTTGAGAGCCGCGGCAGCCGGCTGCGCCGCTTCAGACTCAACGACAACCATACGCACCGTCGGCTTCAATCGGCGCATGACCGAACCGATGCCGCAAGTCAGACCGCCGCCGCCGAATGGGACCACGACCGCATCGCACGCAGGCAGATCCTCGAGAATCTCCGCGCCGATCGTGGCATTGCCTGCCAGGACGGCGTTGTCGGCGACCGGGTGAACGAATTCGCCTTGCACGCCGCTATAACGGCGTGCGGTGAGCACGCTCCACCAGTCTTCGAAGGGCAAGCGAACGATGTTGGCGCCCAGTTCCCGCAACGCATCGAGCTTGGTCTGCGCCGCACCGTCCGGCACCACCAGGGTCGCTGGAATGCCCAAACGCCGCGCTGCCACGCTAAGCCCTTGGCCGAAATTGCCCGAGCTTGCGCTTACTACGCCCTGCCGAAGACGTTCCGGATCCATGCATGCGAGGGCATTGACGGCGGGTCGGATTTTGAAGGATCCCCAGGGCTGCAAATTTTCAAGCTTGAGAAAGATGTTCATGTCCGGAAGCTCCGCTTGCAGCTTGAGCAGCGGCGTTCGAATCGCAATGCCGTGAATATTTTGGCGCGCGCCAGCAAGCTGCGCGCTGCTTGGCAATCGCAGCGGACTAGAAATCAATCACCTGGCCTACGCCTGCCGCACGCGCCTTGTTGAGCACATGGTGCGCGGCGGCAAGATCCTGCGGCGCGATCCCCAACGACTTGTAAATCGTCACCTCCAGCGGCGAACCTCGGCCTTGCTTGGATCCGTTGGCAACTTCACCGATCTCAGCGAGGATATGCTCCGGGCCGATCGCTCCGGCGCGCAGTGCGCGCAGGTATTCGCCGCCCTCGTTGACGGTTGAGTTGCGGCAATCGACGAAGAAGCGCGCCTTGGCGACGGCCGGCGTGTCGATCTCCGCGGCCGCGGCGATGCTGGAGCCGACCACGTTGAGATGCACGCCGGGAGTCAGCCAGTCGCCCATTAATATCGGTTCGCGCGCCTTGGTCGTCGTGCAAATGATGTCGGCGCCGGCAATGGCTTCGCGCACTGTGGGTGATGTTTCGATCGCAATCCTGTGCTTCGCGCCCTCTTCATCCGCAAATCTTCGCGCCTTGTCGCGGTCGCGCGCCCATACGCGGACACGCCGCAGTGTGCGCACAGTCAGCATGGCTTCCAGATGGCTGCGCGCCTGCTCGCCAGCGCCCAGCAGCGCCAGATCGCCGGCGTCGTGGCGCGCCAGCAGACGCGTGGCGAGGCCGCTCGCGGCGGCGGTGCGGATGGCGGTGATTTCCGCGGCATCGAGCAGCGCCACCGGTTGGCCGTGTTCCGCCTCGAACAGCAACACCAGCCCTAGATGCGATGAATATTGCGGCGGTTTGTTGCGCGGGATCAGACTCACCAGCTTGACGCCGAAGCACTCCGGTTCCGCAAGATACCCCGGCATCATGCCCATCATGCCGCGATCGCCGGGCATCACCAGTATCGAACGCAACGGCAGCACGACCCGCCCCTCGGAGACGGCGATCATGGTGGTGCGCATCAGATCGATGCACTCCGCCATGGGCAGCAATTGACGTACCTCCGGGCCGCGCAAAATCCGAATTTCCACCTCAGCGAGGGCCGAAGGAGCTGCGCAATTCTTGCATTGCTGCAACGAAGGATTCGATATCGTCCTCGTTATTGTAGAAATGAAAGCTGGCTCTGACGTTGTCGTCGCGATGCGAAGTTACGATGTCGTGTTTCATGAGTTCCGCCGACAGTTTGGCGCTATCGCGTGAAGGCACCGCGACGGTGGCGCCGCGGCGCTCATTTTGGGTGGGCGTGATGCTCGGCCAGCCAATTTCCTCCAGTCTCTGCATGCAGCGCTGCGTCAGTGCGTAGTTGCGCGCGGTGATGGCCGGCGTGCCGACACGCAATAGCATCTTAAGACCTGCTTCGGCAGCGTAGCAATTGACGACCGGCGGAGTACCCGCCTCGAATCTGCGCGCACTGGGCGCCGGACGATTTGCGGTGATATCCATTGCCGCGATATTGGCCTGCGCAAACCAGCCGCTGTTGGTGGGCACCAGTGACCGCACGCACGAGTCCTTCGCGTACAGAAAGCCGATCCCCGCCGTACCCAGCAAGTATTTGAGCATGCCGCCGGCCGCGAAATCGACATCCAACGCCTTGACATCGATATCGAGGGAACCGACGGACTGGTAGCAGTCCAACAGCACCATTGCGCCCTTGGCGCGGGCCAGGCGCACGATGCCGGGAATATCGAGTTTCGCGCCGTTGCGGAAACAGACGTGCGTAATGGCGACGAGCAGCGTTTGCTCATCGATGGCCTTTTCAAACATTTCCGTCGGAATATAGCCGTCCGGCGCACGCGGCACATGCACTACGCGCGCGCCGCGCGGTTCCTGCGCATGCCAGATCTGTGCATTGGTGGGAAATTCAAAGTCGCTGATCACAACTTTGTTGCGCGCGCCGCTGAATTGCAGTGCGCTCGCCAGCGAGTTCAGTCCGGCCGACACCGACGCAGTGACCGCGATCTCGTCCGGCGAGGCATGCAGCAACGTCGCCGTTAAGTTTCGAACCGACTCGTTCTTCATCACCCACACGTCCCAGTTCGCGCCCACCAGCAGCCGATCTTCCATGTAGGCGTCGAAAGCGACCCTCACCTCGTTCGCGAGTGCGCAGTAGGAACCGCTGTTGAGATAGGTCTTGCGCTGCAGTACCGGGAATTCCTTGCGCAGCGCTTCGAAGTTTTGTTGCATGAAGAATTATATGCACAGTCATATAAACATGCAATTATGGCGGGGCGGGTGGCGGCTGCGCATTTGCCAAAGGAAGCTTGTGCTCGAGGAAGTAAAAGCGGTCGGTATCACGCAAATCGAGGCCGCGCGAGCGCGCATCGAGGGATTGAGTGTGCTGACGCCGCTGGTCGGCTACCAACCCGCACCGCTCGGCAAGACCATCCGGTTGAAACTGGAAAATCTGCAGCCGATAGGCTCATTCAAGATCCGCCCCATTGCCAACGCGGTTCTCACCAAGAATCCTGCTGAATTGCGCTCCGGTCTCTACACCACCAGCTCCGGCAACAGCGCGCTTGGCGTCGCATGGATGGCACGGCATCTAGGCGTGAGCGCGACAGCCATCGTTCCGGCCGATGCGCCGCAGGCCAAGCTTGAAAAGCTAAGGGGTCTGGGCACACGTATTGAAATGCGCTCGGTCGAGGCTTGGTGGCTTGCGATTCAGAGCGGCGTGCTCGCGGACCAGGAAGGCGTGTACATCGATGCGGTGCGAGACCCGGCCTCGCTTGCCGGCGACGCCACCATTGGCGTCGAGATCCTGACGCAGTGGCCCGACGTCGAGGCAATCCTGATTCCCTTTGGCGGCGGTGGCCTGGCATCCGGCATCGCCTGCGCCGTTCGCGCGCTAAGGCCCGAGGTAAAAATAATCGCCTGCGAACTCGCCAGCGCGCATCCATTGCGATCTGCCTTCGACGCCGGTGCCCCGACTCCCACCGCGCACGACGCGGGTTTCCTCAGCGGCGTGGGCTATGGCTCGGTGCTGCCTGAAATGTGGCCTCTGCTTCGGGCAATGATCGATCAGGTGGTCACCGTCTCGCTCGCGCAGGTGGCGCAGGCGATCCGGCTGCTCGCGGAAAACAACCGCATCGTGGCGGAAGGCGCGGGAGCGCTGTCGGTTGCTGCTGCCCTGGCGGCCGAGTATTCGCAATCCAAGGTGTGCGCCGTTGTTTCCGGCGGCAATATCGATCACGATGTATTCGCCGCCATCCTGCGCGGCCAGCTGCCCTAGCAGACTCAACCGGCGTCGACTCTCAAGGGCGGCGCGGCGGCCGCGGCGCCGCGTGCACGCCGCGCCTTCATGAGAAAATAGCCGACCGAAAGCAGCAGCAGCCACGGAATGCCGACGATCCACGAGATGCGCCAGGTTTCCTTGTCCCACCCCATGGTGATCAATACCGCGCACAGCAGCAGCAGTCCGGCAATCTGCACGACTGGGAACCCCGGGGTGCGAACCGGCAAGTCGGCCAATTTGTGCCGGCGCCGGAAGCTTAGATGACTCAGCAGAATGATGATCCACACGATCATGGCATCGAACAGCGCGATGCCGAACAAAATGTTGTAAGCACGCGGGGTCAGCTTGGAAAGCGCCGCGGCCGCCAGGATGCAGGCGCCGGAAACCAAAATGGCGAAGATCGGTGTGCCGTTCTTGCCGAGCTTGCCCAAGAATCCCGGCGCAAATCCGCCCCGCGACAAGGAGAACAGCATCCTCGAGCACAGGTAGACATTGGTATTCATGCTCGACAGCGCGGCGCTCAATACCACGAAGTTCATGATGCCGGCAGCGTGACGAATGCCGGAGTGCGCGAAAATGCGCACGAACGGGCTTTGCGTTACCACGGTTGCGCCGGTTTCGGTCCAGGGAACGATGGTGACGACGATGGTGAGCGCCAGGATGTAGAACAGAAATAATCGCAGCGCCATGCTGCGCAGCGCCGCGGGAATCGTGCGCACCGGGTCTTTGGCTTCTCCGGAGGTCACGGCGATGACTTCGATGCCGTTGAAAGACAGAATGCCCAAGATCACCGCCATCCAAACACCGCCGAACCCGTGCGGCATGAAGCCGCCCGGAAGTCCGCTCAGATTATGGAAACCCACCGGCTCGGTCCACAGTCCAAAGATGGCCGCGGTCCCCAAAATAATGAAGATGACGATCGCCACCACTTTGATGAGCGCAAACCAATACTCGATGGATCCGAAATTGTGAACGGATCGCGAATTGAAGTAGAGCAGCACGAAGGCAAAACCCACCGACCACAACCACACCGGCGTGCCGGGAAAATAGAAGGTCATGTAGACGCCTGCGGCCACTGCCTCGGCGCCGACGGCGATGACTTGCGCCATCCAGTAGGAGTAGCGCGCGATGATTCCGGCCCAGGGGTTTAGGTAAATTTCCGCATAGGTACCGAAAGAGCCCGCGGTCGGATGCATCACCGCCATCTCCGACAGGCTAAAGACGATCGCCACGGCGGCGATCGCCGCGATCGCATAGCTGAGGATTACCGCCGGCCCGGCATAACCAATCGCCAGGCCGCTGCCCATGAATAGGCCGGTGCCGATCGCACCGCCGAGACCAATCATGACGAGCTGCGGGCGGCTCAGCTCCTTATGCAGCCCGGCCTCGCGGCTGGCGATTGCGGATGCGTCCAATCGCTCCCTCGCTTGCGGTGATTCGAACTCGCAACCAGTCTAGCATGCGAGAGATTTTGAGCGGCTCGCATGGGCTGGATGAGTTTCGAATGGCGACCATGGGTCGAGCGAAGCGCCGACGTCGTGATATCAATCGGCGCGAGTTCTCGTCAGGGAGAGTGAGAAGAATCGAGGCCCTGCCGTGCGCTACGCCGCTTGATTCCGTCCCGACTTCTTCGCGAACTGCAGCTGCTGCTGGGCCTTTTGCAAGAGATCAGAGGGGCTGTCAGAGGCGCCCGGAATGGCGGCGCACACACCCACGCTAACGCTGACATAGCGCAGCACCGCAGAGCGAGGATTGTGAATTCGCAAATCCCGCACGCGTTCGGCCATGAGCTGGCCGACGCGCAAAGCTTGCTCGATCGATAGGCCCGGCGCAAAGGCGATCAGGCTGCCGCCGTCGATGCGCGCCGTGACGTCGCTCGAGCGGCGCAAGCACGCTGATACGACATGCGCGACGCGACGGATGGCTGAATCGCCCGCAGCGCGCCCGAAGGTGGTGTTGTAAAGATCCAGAGAATCGATATCCACCGCAAACACAGCAATGCTGCGTTGCTCGCGATGCGCGACCGACCAGTCGCGCTTCAATAATTCTTCGAGGTATGACAACGTATAAAGGCCCGTCAAGCGGTCGTCGCGCACCGCGATGGCCGTCGGCTGATGAGCGCCGCTCAAGCTATCCTTGGAAATTTTCGGATCGATGCGCAAGCGCTCGCCGGCGTCGCGGTGGTGCCCGGCGAAATGCGTGACGCAACCGTCAGGGTGGCGCAGCGGCATCACCGTCATTTCGTTCCAAAACATGCTGCCATCCTTGCGATAGTTGCGCAGCAATACGCGGCAGGTTTCGCCGCGGCTCATCGCGTCGCGCAAACGGTGGCGCCCGTCCTGCTCTCGATCATCGGCTTGCAGCAAGCGTAGATTTCGCCCGACCAGTTCAGTCGCGGTATATCCGGTCAGCGCCTCGAACGCGGGATTGACATAGAGGACCGGGTGATCCGTGCCCTGCGCATCGATCAGCGCCACGCCCTCGGGTGAGCTCTCGACCAGACGTCGATACAGTCCCGCGTCAAATGCCGTCACGACTGCCCTCCGTCAGCACCAAGGGGGGTGTTGCCGAAAGGCTTGCGATCATTATTACCGTCTGCTGCCACTGCCGGTCTGCTCCAAGGTTTGCCGGGGCTTCGCCACGTGCCCTCATTCGTACCACCCGGGCCTGCGAGGCAGGCGAGCCTACATCCGGCCCGAAATGTTCGAGCACAGACTTTACCGCTTGTCTATTGTTGCAAATGGGGAGGACGTCGCAACCTGCAGCAAATGCCAGTTCCGCCCGCTCAATCACCCCCCCAAAGGCGGCAGCGCCGGCCATGGTCAGGTCGTCCGCAAACACACAGCCATGGAAGCCCAGCTCGCCGCGCAGCACGCCGGATATCCAGCGCTGCGAGAGGCTGGCTGGCAGGGGGTCGACGGCCGGAAACACCACATGGGCGCCCATGACCCCGGCCAGATTGTTCTCGATCAGCAGCCGATAGGGCCGGATATCGGGCTCCAAATCGACGAAATTGCGCCGGTCGATCGGCAAAGCCACATGAGAATCAGCGAACACCGCGCCGTGACCGGGGAAATGCTTGGCCGTAGCGGCCATACCGGCCTCCCGCATACCCGACATGTAGGCCACGGCGAGCGCGCCTACGGCATCGGGATCCCGATGGAAGGCGCGATCGCCGATGATTTCGCTCACGCCATAGTCCAGGTCGACGCAGGGGGCAAAGCTAAAATCAACGCCCACGGCGCGCAATTCGCTGGCCATCAGCCATCCGGCCGCCTGGGCCAGGGCCAGCCCCTCGCGGCGGTCCTCGTCATAGCGGCGGCCCAATGCGCGTGCCGGCGGGAGGCGGGTAAAGCCCTCGCGGAAGCGTTGGACCCGGCCGCCCTCATGGTCAACGGCGACCAGCAAGGAGGGGGTGCGCACCGCGCGGATGGCCGCCGTCAGGCTGGAAACTTGAGCTACGTCACGATAATTGCGGCTGAACAGGATCACGCTGCCCACCAAAGGATGCGACAGCACCTCGATGTCATCCGGCGTCAGCTCGGTGCCGGCGATATCGACCATCAGGGGACCTAAGCTCACGGCTGCCTCTCGAACACTGCGATCGATTCGACATGCGTCGTATGCGGAAACATATCCATCACCCCTGCTGCGGTCAGCGCAAAGCCGTGATCGGCGACCAGAATCTGCGCATCCCGCGCCAAACTCCCTGGATGGCACGAAATATACACGACCCGCCGGGGACTCCAGCGTGACATGCAGCTCATCAGTTCCGCGGCGCCGGCGCGCGGCGGATCCAGCATCACCAGATCGTAGTGCTCCTTGGCCCAGGCGCCAAAGGTCTGCGGCTCGAACAGGTTCTCCACCGCAAAGTCCGCATTGACGATACCGTTGCGCGAGGCGTTGGTGCGCGCTTTGGAAACCAGCGAAGCATCGCCCTCCACACCTAAGACCTGGCGGGCACGGCGCGCCAAGGGCAAAGTGAAATTTCCCAATCCGCAAAATAGATCCAGTGCTGCATCGTCTGCCTGCGGCTGCAAAAGAGTCATGGCCGCATCAACCATGGATGAATTAATGTCGCGGTTCACTTGGATAAAATCGATCGGCCCAAATTCGATCACGATGTTGCCGCCGTCCACCGCGTAATTGAGCGGCGGGTAGTCATCGCGCAGCGGCCGCACCGTGTCGAGGCCGCCCGGCTGCAAGAAGATTTGCAGTCCGCGCTGCGCGCCGAACGCCGCGAGCTTCTCCACGTCCGCGGCGCTGGGCGGTTCCAGCACCCGGAACACCAGTGCCGTCGCGCCATCCCCTGCCGCCACTTCGACTTGCGGCATTTTCTCGCGAATCGTCAGGGTCTCGGTCAGCGCCGCCAACTCTTGCGGCAGCTGCGCAAGCGGCGCGAGCAACACTTCGCAACGTCTGATATCGGCGATATAGGGTTTTTCTCGCTCGCGAAACCCCGCCAGTACGCGGCCTTTTTTGTGCACGTACTTGATACCGAGGCGCGCGCGGCGCCGATACGCCCACTCCGGTCCGCGCAACGGCGCAAGTACTCGCTGCGGCTGAACATTGCCGATACGCTGCAGATTCTCGAGTAGTTGGCGTTCTTTGGCAGCCAGTTGCGCGGCCGGGGCAAGGTGCTGCAACGAGCAACCGCCGCAGATGCCGAAGTGAGCGCAACGCGGCACCGCACGGTCGGGTGAAGCCAGCAACACGTCGACCAAGCCCGCCTCGTCCATTTGCCGGCGGCGCTTGTGCACACGAAAGCGCACGCGCTCCGACGGCAGCGCGCCCTCGATGAATACCGCTTTACCCGCAATGCGCGCGACGCCGCGGCCATCGTGCGCCAGATCGACGATATCGCCTTCCTGAACGGGACTTGAGTTTAGGTCTCGGGCCACGCTGCCGAGAATTCTTTGAGGTGTTGCGCGTTCGACTCGGCCAACAGTTTGCGCACCCGGGCCAGCTCATGCGCGTGCTCCGTTGTATTTAACTGTCCGCGGATCAGCTGGAATCTTAGGTAAATGAGATAAGTATTCAGCACATCGGTTTCGCAGTAGTCGCGGATCCGGGCCAGGCCACCCTGCAAATAGGCGCTCCACACCTCGGAGCCATGCATTCCGAGTTTTCCCGGCAGGCCCAGCAAGGTGGCGATGTCCTGCAGACTCGCTCGGCCGCGGCCTTGGAAGCCCGAGAGAATGTCCATCAAATCCATGTGCCGCCAGTGAAAGCGGCTCAGGTAATTGCTGTATCTGAAACTCTGATCGCTATCCCCCAACTCCCAGTAGCGCGCCGCGGCCACGCTATGCAACAGACTTCGGTAGTGCAGCACCGGCAGATCGAAGCCGGCGCCATTCCACGAGACCAAATCCGGCGTGAATTTGTCCAGCCCGTCGAAAAATCGCTCGATCAGATCTTTCTCCGAGGAGGACTCATCTCCCAAGCTCCACACTTTGAGCGATTCGCGGGAACGCATGACCACGGAAATCGCCACGATGCGCTGCTGCTCGTGCGACAGAAATTCACTGCCGGTCTCCTGGCGACGCTTGGTGAACATGATCTGCGCCACGTGCTCGTCGGACAACTCGCGCAAACCATAGAGCCGCCGGCCCAGATCCGTGTCAGGGACCGTTTCGATATCAAACACCAGGGTATTCAAGCCGCGACACGCCGCATGAGAATGGCGACGGCAACCACCAATCCGGCCTCGTCAGTCAAGGTCACGTGACCCTCGCCGATCCCCAAACCGTCGCGCACCTTGGCACCACGTTCGGAATAGACCACTTCGGGCTTGCCCCACGAATTTTGTACGATGCCCACGTCGCGAATCCACACGCCGTGCGAAAAGCCCGTGCCCATGCCCTTGACGATGGCCTCCTTGGCGGCAAAACGCATGGCCAGAAAGCGTACCGGACGTGCGGTGCGCTCCAGCTGCGCGCGCTCCTCGGGCAATAACAGGTGTCGAATGAATCGTTCGCCGTGTTTCTTGAACACGCGCTCGACCCGATCCACTTGCAAAACGTCGATGCCGATTCCGAAAATCATGCGATCCTGGAACCCGCTCGCGCGCGGCACATCAATTCCTTCATGTCGCGAACCGCCTTGGCGAGCCCATCGATGATGGCGCGCGCCACAATCGAGTGCCCGATGTTGAGCTCGATGATTTCGGGAATCGCGGCGATCGGCTCGACATTGTGATAGTTGAGCCCGTGGCCGGCATTGACAGTCAGCCCTAGCGAGGCTGCGAACTTTGCAGCGTTGCGCAGCCGTTCAAACTCGCGCGCCCGCGCGCCTCCGGTTGCTTCAGCATAAGCACCGGTATGCAGTTCGATGACCGGGCTACCCACGCGGCGCGCCGACTCGATCTGCGCCTCATCCGGATCGATGAACAAGGACACGCGGATAGCGGCCGCGCTGAGTGCAGCCACGGCGTCCTGCAAGCGTGCGTTCTGCCCTAGAACGTTGAGTCCACCTTCCGTGGTGATTTCCTGGCGCGATTCCGGCACCAGGCAAACGTCCTGCGGCTTCAGGTTTTGGGCGATGCGAACCATTTCCTCCGTCACCGCCATTTCAAGATTCATGCGTGTCTGCAGGGCCTCACGCATCGCCGTGACGTCGCGATCCTGAATGTGGCGGCGGTCCTCGCGCAGATGCAGGGTAATGCTGTCGGCGCCGGCCTCCTCCGCGACCAGGGCCGCGTACAAGGGATCCGGGTAGCGCGCGCGGCGCGCCTGGCGCAGCGTCGCCACGTGATCGATGTTTACACCGAGCGCGATGCTGCCATGGAGTTTGGGCTCGCTCACGACCCCTCCCGCGAGCCTGTCTCCTGGCGCAGCGGCTCGCGGTGGCGCAGCGCCAGCATCACCTCGCGCGACTTTAGCGAGCGGCCGTCAAGACAGATATCGATGGCGGCGCGCAACAGGCGCTTGGCGTCGCGTAACGAGCGGACATCCTCGAAACTCTCCGCCTGCAGATCCGTGAGCGACTGACCATAAACGGCGCCGGGAGCGTCCGCCACGCACAGTTGCGGACCGCTCTGCAGCGCAAATCGATAGTACTTATCCTGCTGCACCGGAATGCCATCGCCGGTCTGCGTCAGCTCCAGCCCATAACCCAACTCATTCAGTAAGCGCTTTTCGAAGCGGCGCAGTGCCCGCTCTTCAACCTCACCGTCGCACAGCGCCTGGACGCAGGAGGCATACAGGAAGAAAATTTCAGGATGCGGATCGCGGCGCTCGGTCAGCTTCAAGAGCAATTCATTCAAATAGAACCCGCTCATGAGCCGCTCGGGCGCGAGACGCGTGATTTGACCGTCGCTCTCCGCGCCGACCAACGGACAGGCCTCCGAGGTACCCGACCAGGAAACCAACAGCCTTTGAAAAGGCCGCAAGACTCCCTTGAGCGCCGATTTCGGACCGTTGGCGCCGCGTGCGAACAGCGTGAGCCGTCCATACTCGGCCGTGAACACCTCCACAATTCGGCTGGTGTCCCGATAAGCGTACTGGTGCAATACGTAGGCTGGTGCCAGCCATACACGCCGCCCGGATGGCCGGCCCATGCTCTTCACAACGTGTCGTACCCAAATTGGCGCAATGCCATTTCGCTGTCGGCCCAATTTTCCTTGACCTTGACCCAGAGCTCCAGATGCACGGAGCGCTGCCACAGGTCGTTGAGCTCGATGCGCGCCAGGCGGCCGATTTCCTTCAAGCGCTCGCCGCCCTGACCGATCACGATGGCCTTCTGTCCGGCGCGCTCAACCCAAATGACCGCGTTGATCATAATTCGATTGTCTTCATCCGCAAAGCGCTCGATTTGCACATTGATGCCATAGGGCAGTTCCTCGCGCAGCTTCAAAGTCAGCTTTTCGCGCACGATTTCAGCGGCGTGAAACGGCTCGTCGCGGTCGGTTAGCACGTCCGCGGCAAACAGCGGCGGCGATACCGGCAGGCGGGCACCGACCACATCGACCAAACGGTTGAGATTGTCCGACTGCAACGCCGAAATCGGGATGATTCCCGAGGCGGGCACGCGTGTACTCATCTCTTCGAGAAACGGCAGCAGTTGCTCCTTGGGGAATACGCGATCGACTTTGTTGACCACCAAGAACAGCGGCTGTTTCAAGCCCCGCACCCGCTCCCACACCCACTCATCCTCTTCGGTGAATCGCATCGCCTCAATCACGAATAAGACGACATCGGCATCTTGCGAAGAGGAGATCGCGACGCGATTCATATATTGATTCATGACCCGGCGCGTCGACTCGTGCAGGCCCGGCGTATCGACCAAGACCAGTTGCGCCTCGGGACGATTCACCAGGCCTAAGATTCGGTGCCGCGTGGTCTGCGGCTTGGCCGTCACAATCGTGACTTTGCGTCCCACCAGCGCATTGACCAGAGTGGATTTGCCTACATTGGGGCGGCCGACAATGGCTACATGGCCGGCGCGAAAATTGGATTCATTCATGGGGTGCGGATTTCAGTAGGCAACAGATCGATGACTTTCGCCGCGGCCAATTGTTCCGCTCGGCGCCGGCTCGCGCCCTCGCCCATGGCGGCGATGCCGAACACCGGAACCTCGCACATCACGGTGAAGTTTTGCGCGTGCGGATCCCCGCCGACCGCCGTGAGCGTATACACCGGCAGGGCCAGACCCCGCGCTTGCATGAGTTCTTGCAACCGCGTCTTAGGGTCCTTCAAGGTTCCCGCGGCGGGCAGTTCCGACATTTTCGCGGTGACAAGCTGCGTCACAGCGGCCGCTGCCGCCTCGTACCCTGAGTCCAAGAATATGGCGCCGAGCATCGCCTCCAAGCCGTCCGCCAAAATCGAGGCTCGACGAAAACCGCCGGATTTCAGTTCGCCGGCGCCCAGACGCAGGTATTCGCCCAATCCCAAATCGGCCGCGATCTGCGCCAGACTTTCGCCGCTGACCAATGAGGCGCGCAGGCGCGACAGATCTCCTTCATCCGCCTGCGGGTGCGCATCGTAGAGCAGGCGCGCCACGGCGCAATTGAGAATCGAATCGCCCAGAAATTCCAAGCGCTCGTTGTGCTCTGCGCCGGCACTTCGATGCGTGAGCGCCATTGAAGCAGAGCGCGGGCGTCGTAAACACATGGCCGAATGATCGCTCGACCCAATTCGAAAGATCGTCCGGCTGGCGCAGTGGAATCACCGCACCTTCACTGTCTTTTCGAAATGCACGCTGAGCGAAACGTTCGCCACATAGGGCACGGCATCGTCATAAGCCACATGCATCTGCACGCCGCCTTCGTCCCTCGTAATCTCGATGTCCTTGGCATCAACCGGTCGGATCGTCCATGGTCCAATGCCGTTCGATGATGCGGCGCATTTCGGCCGGATCCGGATTTTCGCCTTTGACTTCGCTCGCGGTGCCGATTCCATGGTGCTTGGAGACTTTCATGTAATTCAGGTACAGGGGCGTCAGCCGAATCGCCGCGTACACGACCACGCCGGCCAACGCGAGAATGCAGAGCAATCCGATGAATGTCATGCCTTGCTGGTGGTTACGCATAAAACCTCCCTAAAAGAGCCCTATTCAATCTTATTTCCGACCCTTCTCCAGAGAGGTCCGTCACGAGTATCAAGATTAAGCCAAATTCGCACTGCTTTGCCGACTAGATTCTGCTCCGGAACGAATCCCGGGGCATCCGGTTCATCGAGCCAGCGGCTATCCTTGCTGTTGTTGCGATTGTCTCCCATGAAGAAATAATGGCCCGGGGGCACCAGCCATTCGCCGCTCTTCACGCTGCCATTCGCGAACATGATGCGATGGCGCTTGGTCTCCAGCTGTTCGAAAGCCGTCGGGACGCCCGTATAGTTCCACAGATCCTGCTTCGGTCCGGTATACGACGGCCCGGGAGTCTGCGGCATGGGCTTGCCGTTGACGTATAGCTGGTTGTTCTCATCCACACGGATGCGGTCTCCCGGCAGCCCCACCAGACGCTTGATGTAGTTGATCTTGGGATTGGGCGGCAAGCGGAACACGATCACATCACCCCGTTGCGGCGTGCCCGTGGCGAACACCAGCGTGTTCGTGACCGGCAGGCGCAAGCCATAGGAATACTTGCTGACGAAGATGAAATCGCCATCGAACAGGGTGGGCATCATGGAATCGGACGGGATGCGAAACGGCTCGAACAGGAAGGAGCGGATCACCAACACCAGAATGATGACCGGGAAGAAGGAGCGCGCGTACTCGACCGCGATCGGCTCGCGCACGCGGTCCGAGGGGGTCCCCGCGGCGGCTGCGGAAATTCGGCGCCGCCGGGCGAAAAATGCCGCATCGGCGGCCCAAATGACTCCGGACACCACGCCGACAATCACCAGCATGAGACTGAAATCAACCGCTTCGTAACGAAACAGGCGCCACAGCATTGCCAAAGCCAGTCCGACCAAGGCATAGGCCGACAATTTCGGCAGCAATGGCTCCTCAGCGCTGGTCGCGCCCGGATCGCGCCGCGGTCTCAAGAACCAGCCGTCGATCAGGATCACCAGCACGCACGCGGCGGCGGCACACAACAGCCCTACGAAAATACGATCGCCATCATTCACGAAATACCCCCACCCTAATCAAAAGCGCAAGACATGCTCAATTCGCCTTCTTGCCGACTTGTAAGACCGCGAGAAAAGCTTCTTGCGGGATTTCCACCTGGCCGACCTGCTTCATGCGTTTCTTGCCCGCTTTCTGCTTCTCGAGCAGCTTGCGTTTGCGCGTGATGTCGCCGCCGTAGCATTTCGCCAGTACATTCTTGCGCATCGCCTTGACGCTGGCGCGGGCAATGATATGGCTGCCGATCGCCGCCTGCACCGCGATGTCGAACATCTGGCGCGGTATCAGCTCCTGCATCTTGTCGACCAGCTCGCGGCCGCGCGCATAGGCATTATCGCGATGCACGATCAGCGACAGCGCATCGACCGGATCGCCATTGATCAACACATCGAGCTTGACCAACGGCGCGGCTTGAAAATGGCTGAATTCGTAGTCAAAGGACGCATAACCGCGGCTCGAGGATTTCAGGCGGTCGAAGAAATCGAGCACGATTTCGGCGAGCGGCAGCTCGTATTGCAGCGATACCTGACTGCCCAAGAACAGCATCTTTTTTTGCACGCCGCGCTTCTCGCTGCACAGGGTCAATACGGCGCCGACATGATCCGGCGGCACCAAAATGTTGGCGATGATGATGGGCTCGCGCAGCTCTTCGATCCGATCCTGCGGCGGCAGCTTGGTCGGATTGTCGACATTGATGACCGACTGGTCGGTCAGCAGGACTTCATAGATGACGGTGGGCGCGCTGGTGATCAGATTGAGTCCGTACTCGCGCTCCAATCGCTCCTGCACGATATCCATGTGCAGCAAGTCCTAAAAATCCGCAGCGAAATCCGAAGCCGAGCGCGGTCGAGACTTCCGGCTCGAAATGCAGCGCCGAGTCGTTGAGTTTGAGCTTCTTCAGCGCGTCGCGAAATTGTTCATAGTCGTCGGAACTCACCGGAAACAAGCCCGCGAAAACCCGCGGCTGCACCTGCTTGAATCCGGCCAGCGGCTGTTTCGCGGGGTTGTTCTCCGAAGTGATGGTATCGCCGACCGGCGCACCGTCGATCTCCTTTGATTCCCGCGATGACGAAGCCGACTTCGCCGGTCCCCAACGCTTCCCGGGTCACCGGTTTCGGCGAGAACCGGCCGAGCTTATCGATCTGATGGCTGCGGCCGGTCGACATCACGCGGATTTTTTCACCCGTGCGCAACGCGCCATTCATGACGCGCACCAAGGACACCACGCCCACGTAATTGTCGAACCAGGAATCGATGATCAATGCCTGCAAAGGACCGTCCGGATCGCCTTTGGGCGCCGGAATTCGCTTGACCAACTGTTCCAGCAAGGCATGCACGCCTTCGCCGGTTTTCGCGCTCACCAGCGCGGCATCCTCCGCCGGAATGCCGATGATCTCTTCGATTTCATGAATGACTTTCGCCGGATCAGCGGAGGGTAAATCGATCTTATTGATGACCGGCAGCACTTCCAGGCCTTGCTCCAGCGCGGTGTAGCAGTTGGCGACGCTCTGCGCCTCGACACCTTGCGCGGCATCGACCACCAGCAGGGCCCCCTCGCAGGCGGCGAGCGAACGCGACACCTCGTAGGAGAAGTCGACGTGTCCCGGCGTATCGATGAAATTCAGCTGGTACAGCTCGCCGCTGGTGGATTGAAATCCCAAGGTCACGCTCTGGGCCTTGATGGTGATGCCGCGCTCGCGCTCCAAGTCCATGGTATCGAGCACCTGGGCCTGCATTTCACGCGCATCCAAGCCGCCGCATTCCTGTATGAACCGGTCGGCCAAGGTGGATTTCCCGTGATCGACATGAGCAATGATGGAAAAATTGCGGATATTCTTCATCTAGACCGGAGCTTAAGCCTGCTTGGGCAAACCCAGCATTATACCGGTCGGCGGTGAAGCTTGAGGGTCTTATCTACTTCTTCCGGGTCCAAACGGCCGTGGCACAGCACCTCGCCGGCGAACATGAGCACCGGAATTTTGTGCCCGTAACGTGCCCGCGCCGCGGGGTCGAGATCGACGTCGACGACATCGATGGGGACGCCTTGGGCTGAGGGCAACGCGGCGAGTTCGCTCAGCATTTCTTCGCATAGGCCGCAGCCGGGGCGTGAATAGAGCAGAAACCGCTTACGGTCAATGACGAGGAATCTCGCCGCCGCTGTAGATTTTCACTGAGTGTGCGATGAACTCCACCGTCTGCGCGGGCACTTCGCCGACGGCGGTGACTTGATGACCCTGCACGACGGTGGAAAAGGCGTATCCGGAGCCGACCCGGGCCAGTCCCTGCATGGGCGGTTGAGCCTGGGAATCCGGGCACCGCGACGGCTCCCGAATCTGAACTGCTCTGCTCGACGAACACTGACACGGTCGCCAGCCCATCGGAGTAGACCAGGTGGCTGGCCGGCGCCGAGGCATCGCCGAGCGTCTGTGCTCCCTGCACGGTCAGACGAAATCCCGGCGGCAGCTCGCTCGCGCGGTAGGCCGACAGAGCCGCCGAGCCATTCTCAACCGCGGCTCCTTGGCGCACCCAGCGCATGCCGTCGGTATGTACGGTTGGCGCCAGATCGCTGTCCGGAATGCTCTCCGGCATGTCGAGACGCGCGAAGAATATTTGCTCGAGAACCTGGCCGCGCGAATCGCACAGCTGAGTTTTCAGCGGCATCGCGGTCTTTTCGTCGAGCCACAAACGGTAGCCGAAACGGAATTGATCCTTGGGATTGACGGCAATCACCCTCGCCGGCCGCCCCATAATGTGGCCGTCCGGAAGAGCCTCGATATGATAGAAATCGCTTACCGTTGCGTCAAAATGCGGCAGAGAACCCAAGAAGGGTCCGCGGTCCTGGCGCGGCTCGACCAGCACCGTATGCTGGTCGGGCAAATAACAGGTCAGCTCGTCGTTCGCGCGCACGAACTCGCGTCCCGAGCCGTCGAGCGACTGCAGCCGCTCCGTCACCCGTCCTAAGCGTACCCGGTGAACGATGCGCATGGTCTCGACCCGACCACCGCTGATATGAAAGAAGGTGCCGTCGTAATTGCGCGTCGCCAGAGCCTTGTTCATCCGCTCCAACCATTCGCGCGGATCATCGGCGCCGGACGCACGCTGCGGAATGGAGCCGAGTAGCGCGCCGAGCAAGGCGCACGGTACGAGCCAATTGGCCCGGCTGTAGGCACGAGCTGGGCATCATGGAGCGACGCGAATGTCCGGTGTCGGCGGGGGTGGCGCTGCGCGTTGCACCGGTACCAATTGCGGTTCATCGTCCTCAATCAGCAAGTCCGCCAGCACTCCGCGCTGGCCTAAGCCGGAAGAGTACTTGCTGTGCGCGAACACGTAGTTGGTCAAGCGGGCGGGCGTCAGCACCGACGGTGCATCGGCCGAGGTCGCCGGTACCGTGTAAGAGAGCGCCTCGCGCGGCCCCCCGCCACCCTGCGCGGGCAGTTCGTTGCGCGCGGCGGTTTTCAGCGGCGTGGCGAGATTCTGCGCCGTGAGGGGCGAAACCGCTTTCAATCCCGGAGAAATCGCGCGTTGTTGCAAAGCAACGATTGCGACCGCGGCTACGCCCGCGGCCACCGTCACTCCCGCCAGCGGCCGCCACCATCTCGCGGCGCGTGGCCGCGCAGTCAGTGCAGGCGCCTGCGCCGGTTCGCCGTCGATGGCGAGATTCACCCGCGAAGCGAAGCCTCGAGTCAAAATCTGCGATCCCGCACCTCGCAGCGCCTCGCCGATGAGCGCATAGCGCCCGAAGCTTTCGCGCAATTCGCCGTCTCGCGTCAGGCGCTTCAACAGCAGTTCGGTTTCAGTGTCCGGCAGCTCGCCGTCGAGAAACGCCGAGACTTGTTCACGAATTTGTTCGCTCATGTGTCCTCAGGCCTTCCTAAGCCGCCATCAAAAATCGGCCGCAGCTTTTTGTCAATCGCTTCTCGCGCTCTAAAGATTCGGGAGCGCACCGTGCCCACGGGGCAATCCATCGTTTGGGCAATATCCTCGTAACTCAAGCCTTCCAGTTCGCGCAGCACGATGGCGGTACGTAAATCTTCGGGCAGGTTTTCGATCGCCCGATTCACCGTTTCACGAATCTCGTCGGTGAGCAGAAGCCCTTCCGGCGTTTCCGATTCGGCGAGACGCGCATGCAGGTCGTATTGCTCGGGGTCCTGCAAATCCAAATCGTAGTCCATGGGCCGCCGCTTGGTTGCAACCAGCGCGTTCTTGGCGGTGTTGATCGCTATTCTGTAAAGCCAAGTATAGAAGGCGCTATCGCCGCGGAATGACTGCAGCGCACGGAACGCCTTGACGAAGGCCTCTTGTGCGATGTCTTCAGCCTCAGTTGCATCGTGCACGTAACGCATGATCAGCTTCAGCACCTTGTGCTGGTATCGCAGTACTAATAAATCGAACGCCGCGCGCTCACCGCGCTGGACTCTTTCGACCAGTTTGAGATCACTCTCTTCGACGCTCATGGGTGATCACAAACCGGCGATAAGCCTACGCCTGTCGCGATAGACCGACCGCGGGCGGAAAAGTTCGACAATTCCTGCCGCAGGTCGATTAAACGTGAATTTGCGCACACGATAGATTCTATCAGCCGCTCGGGGGGCGGTTGGCGTCAGGAACCGGTTTGAGCAGACGGGTTGGCTGTAATTCGTCCGATCAGCGCCGCGAGGTGCTCGGGGGGGCGTTCCGCGCCCAGGCAGTAGGCGTAAATCACCGGGTCCTGTATTTCCAGCAGGCGCCGGAATGCTTCCTGCTCCTGGGAAGAGGCTGCGCCAAACTGCTCATCCAGGTATCGAGCCAGCAGGATATCGAGCTCTTTCATTCCCCGCCGGCAATGCCAGCGCAATCTGCCCGCATCGTCGGCCATCAATAACGCCGGTGCAGCATCATCTGCTTGATTTCAGCGATAGCCCTGGCGGGATTCAGGTCCTTTGGGCAGGCTTCGGTGCAGTTCATGATGGTGTGGCAGCGATACAGCCGAAACGGATCTTCAAGATCGTCCAGGCGCTCGCCCGCCGCCTCATCGCGGGTGTCGACGATCCAACGATAAGCAGCCAACAGTGCCGCCGGACCTAAGTAGCGGTCGCTGTTCCACCAATAGCTCGGACAGCTGGTGGAGCAGCACGCACACAGGATGCAGGCGGAGGGCCGATCCACCTTTTCCTGGTCCTCCTTCGACTGCAGCCGTTCAGCGTCCGGCGGCGGCGGCGTGCGGGTTTGCAGCCAGGGCTTGATGGACGCGTACTGGGCATAGAAGTTGGTGAGATCCGGCACCAGGTCCTTGATGACCGGCATGTGCGGCAAGGGATAGATCTTGATATCGCGCTTGACGTCGGCGCATGCGCTGATGCAGGCCAGCGCATTCTTGCCGTCGATGTTCATCGCACAGGATCCGCAGATGCCCTCGCGGCAGGAGCGGCGAAAGGTCAAGGTCGTGTCGATTTCATTCTTGATCTTGATCAGGGCATCCAACACCATCGGGCCGCAGTGATCCATGTCCAACTCGTAGGTGTCGAGCCGCGGATTTTCTTTGCCATCGGGGTCGAAGCGATAGATCTTGAAGACGCGAATATTGCTGGCGCCGGCGGGCGCCTTATAGACCTGCCCGTCCTTGCGGATCTTCGAATTGGCAGGTAGAAAAAACTCAGCCATCAATGCTCCTCAATAAGTCCGCGCCTTCGGGGGAATCGATTCGACATCGTCGCTCAAGGTATTCAAATGCACCGCGCGGTAGTCAAACCGGCTGAGCCCCGCCGGGTCGACCCAGCACAGTGTGTGCTTCAGCCATTTCTGATCGTCTCTGTTGGGGAAATCTTCGCGTGCCTGCGCACCGCGGCTTTCCTTGCGGTTTTCTGCCGAATGCAGCGTGGCAATGGCTTGCCCCAGCAGATTGTCCAGTTCCAAGGTTTCAATCAAATCGCTGTTCCAGACCAAGGATCGATCGCTGACCTTGACGTCTGAGAATGAGGCGAACACTTCGGCCAATTTCTGCTTGCCCTCATTCAGGGTCTCGGCGGTACGAAATACGGCCGCGTCGCTTTGCATCACGCGCTGCATGTTCAAGCGGATGTCCGCGGTGCGTTGCGAACCGTTGGCATGGCGCAACTTATCCAGACGATCGACGGCGGCCGCGGCCGCATCCGCCTTCAGGGCTCGATGCGGCGTTCCCGGCCGCACTGCCCGCGCGCAGTGCTGCGCGGCCTCGCGGCCGAATACGACCAGGTCGAGCAAGGAGTTCGATCCCAAGCGATTCGCGCCGTGTACCGAGACACAGGCCGCCTCGCCGATCGCCATGAGCCCGGGCACCAGCTGCTCGCCGTCCGCGCTGCGCGTCACCGCCTCCCCATGCACATTGCAGGGTATGCCGCCCATGTTGTAGTGCACCGTGGGCAGCACCGGGATCGGCTCCTTGTTGACATCGACGCCCGCAAAGATGCGCGCGGTTTCGGCGATTCCGGGCAGCCGTTCTTTGATCACCGCCGGACCCAAGTGTTCCAGATGCAAATCGATGTGATCTTTCAGCTTGCCGACGCCGCGGCCCTCGCGGATTTCCACGGTCATCGCGCGGCTGACGACGTCGCGCGATGCCAGGTCCTTGGCGTTGGGTGCATAGCGCTCCATGAATCTCTCGCCCGCGGAATTGGTCAGGTAACCGCCCTCCCCGCGCGAGCCTTCGGTGATGAGGCAACCGGCGCCATAAATGCCGGTGGGATGAAATTGCACGAATTCCATGTCCTGCAGCGGCAGGCCGGCGCGCAGCGCCATGCCGCCGCCATCGCCCGTACAGGTGTGCGCCGAGGTGCATGAAAACCAAGCCCGGCCATAACCGCCGGTCGCCAATATCACCTGATGCGCCCGGAAGCGGTGCAGTTTGCCCTCCGCCATGTCGAGCGCGAGCACGCCCCGGCACTCGCCATTTTCCATAATGAGGTCGAGCGCGAAATACTCGATGAAGAAATTCGCTTCATGCTTCAAGGACTGCTGATAGAGCGTGTGCAACATCGCATGGCCGGTGCGATCCGCCGCCGCGCAGGTGCGCTGAGCAATTCCCTTGCCGAAGTGAGTCGTCATGCCGCCGAACGGCCGCTGATAAATCCGCCCGTCCTCGGTGCGCGAAAAGGGCACGCCGTAATGTTCGAGTTCGATCACCGCGGCGGGCGCCTCCTTGCACATGAACTCGATCGCATCCTGATCGCCCAGCCAATCCGAACCCTTGACGGTGTCATACATGTGCCAGCGCCAATCATCGGCGCCCATGTTGCCGAGCGCCGCGGAAATACCGCCTTGCGCAGCGACTGTGTGGCTGCGCGTGGGAAATACCTTGGTCAAACAGGCGGTCGACAACCCCGCTTCGGCCAGACCGAAAGTTGCGCGCAACCCCGCCCCGCCCGCGCCGACGACGACCACGTCGTAGGTATGATCGATGAATTTGTACTCGCTCATAGTCTGGCGAATCCGAACACAAGGCGCAGGATCGCAAACATCGCGGCGCCGCCGACCAGTACATACAGAAATCGCAAAATCATGAGGCTGAGCACTTTCATTCCGCTCGAAGTCACATAGTCCTCGATGATCACGATGGTGCCGAGATAGGAGTGATAGCTCAGCACGGCAACCAGCAGCAATGCCAAGAAGCCGGTGATCGGCACCGACAGCCAGGTTCGCACGGTTTCGTACTCAAAATCCGGCAACGTCAGCAGCGAGAATACGAACCACAAGGTGAGTGGAACGAGCGCCACCGCGGTCACCCTCTGTGCCCACCAATGTGCCGTGCCGTCCTTGGCCGAGCCCAGCCCCAACACGCGGCTCAAAGGGCTGCGCAAGCTCATGATAGGCGCGGCCAAACCCACGCGGCGACGCACAGGGTCAAGGCAATGGCACCCAACACGGCGAGCCAGCCGCTCACATGCCGCGGCGTGCGCTCGAAACCCCTGCCGGCATCCCAAAACAAATGACGCACGCCGTTCAGCAGGTGATACAGGAATGAAAAGGTCCACCCCAGTAGCAGCGCGAGGCCGAGCGGACTGACGAGGAGCCGCGTGGCGCCGGCATAGGAACCCGGGCCGCCTGCCAGCGATACGAACCAATAGCTCAAGGCAAGCAACCCCAAGGCCAGCGCGACGCCGGTCAAGCGATGCAGAATCGACAGGGTGTTGCCGATTTGCCAACGGTAAATCTGCGCATGCGGCGAAGTGGGACGTATGCGCTCGGGCATCACCTGCTCCTTGCGACCAACGTTGAGCGCAAAGCGCAGTTAAAAATCGATGCAGCGGCCACGTAGTTCCCAATCGCCAAAACGCGTCGGCTCCGGACCCTCGCGTCCGCCAATCTCGGTCGGAGGCTTTTCGCCGTCCGGCTTGACATCGGCGGGCGGAATCGAAGGCAATGAATCTTCGGGAGTCGACATCACGGATGAAAGTTTGCCAGAAAACACGATCGAACGGGGCAATCGCAAGGGGTTGACATCGCGGCTCCCGCTCCCATCTCATATATAATGACTACCGACTTCGCAGCGTCAGGCCGTCTGGCGCATCTCGGGATCCTGCGCTTCACCGGTGCCGATGCACTGAGCTTCTTACAGGGCCAGGTGTCCAACGACACGCAGCCACTCAGCGACAGCACCCCCGTCTTGGCTGCGTACTCGACCCCACAGGGCCGCGTGCTGGCACTCATATATCTGTTGCCGCATTCCAGCGGCGTGACTGCAATCTTGCCGCGCGAAATTCTCCTGCCCACCATGGAACGCATGCGCAAATATATTTTGCGCGCAAAGGTGCGAATCGAAGAGGCTGCGGACCTGGTCGTGGCGGGTCAATTCGGCGCGGCCTGGAAGGCCGCTTCCCGCTATGTCGAAGACGACGGCGTTGGCATCGCGCCGGTGGGTCACGATGCGACTCGTCACTGGATCATCGGCCGCCCGGAGAAGATTGCGGCCGCGGTGGATGCCGCCGCAGCCAAACGCTTCGAAGATGCATGGCGGCTCGCCGACATTCGCGCCGGTCTGCCGCAGGTCTATGCGGCGACGAGCGAGGCGTTTGTTGCACAGATGCTGAATCTCGACCTGCTGGACGGCATCAGCTTCAGCAAGGGCTGCTATACCGGGCAGGAAATCATCGCCCGCACCCAGCACTTGGGAAGAATCAAACGCAGACTCTTTCGCCTAAGCTTGCCGGCCGGCGCGTGGAAGGTTGGACAGCCCGTGCGATTGACCGACGGGCGTCAAGGACGATTGACCGAGGTGATCGAAAGCGGCGGACGCACCGAGGCCCTCGCAGTGCTCGGCGTCGAAGCGAGTACCGCCGCCGGCGGCGCAGACGAGCTTTTGGTAGAGGCCGCGGAGTTGCCGCTGCCGTACGCCCTACTCGGGCCGCATGTGCGGGAATAGCAGCACATCGCGGATCGAGGGCGAGTTGGTATACAACATCACCAAACGATCGACGCCCAGGCCCAAGCCCGCGGTCGGCGGCATGCCATATTCCAGCGCGCGCACATAGTCCGCATCGTAGTACATCGCCTCTTCATCTCCCGCATCCTTGCGCGTGACCTGATCCTTGAAGCGCTGTGCTTGGTCCTCCGCGTCATTCAACTCGGAGAAGCCGTTTGCCAGCTCGCGGCCGCCGATGAAAAATTCCCATCGATCGGTGATGAATGGATCCTGATCATTGCGCCGCGATAAGCGGCGAGACTTCGGCGGGATATCCGTAGGCAAACGTCGGCTGGATCAGGGTGTGTTCGCCGGTTTTCTCGAATATCTCGATTTGCAGTTTTCCGGGTCCGTCGCCGGCCTTATACGCAATCTTCATCTGATCGCAGACGCGGCGCAGGTACGCGGCATCGCGCAATGACATCGGATCGAGGTCCGGATTGTTGGCCAGAATGATGTCCTCGATGCTCATGCGTGCAAAGCTTTTCGACAGGTCGAACTCGGTGCCTTGATAGAGCAGCTTGCGCGATCCGATCAACGTGTCGGCGAGGCCCTGGAACAGCTTTTCAATCAGTTCCATCAAGTCCTGGTAATCGGCATAGGCCTGGTACAGCTCCAGCATCGTGAATTCGGGGTTGTGCTGCGTCGAGACGCCCTCGTTGCGAAAATTCCTGTTGATTTCATAGACGCGCTCGAAGCCGCCCACGGTCAAGCGCTTCAAATACAGTTCCGGCGCGATACGCAGATACATGTCGACATCGAGCGCGTTGTGATGGGTTTTGAAGGGACGCGCCGCGGCACCGCCGGGGATCGGATGCAGCATCGGCGTCTCGACCTCGAGGAAGCCGCGCGAATCAAGGAAGGCCCGCAAGTAACGCACGATCGCGGTGCGCGTCTCGAATACGCGCCGGCTCTCCTCGTTCATGATCAGATCGACATAGCGGCGCCGGTAGCGCATTTCCGTGTCCGCGATTCCATGCCATTTGTCGGGCAGCGGCCGCAGCGACTTGGTCAGCAGCAAGATCTTCTCGACGCGCACCGATAATTCGTTGGTTTTGGTGCGAAACAAAACCCCCTCGGCGCCGATCACATCGCCGACATCCCAGCCTTTGAACTCATCGTAAATCTCGCCGAGGGCGCTGTGCTGCAGGAATATCTGGATGGCGCCGCTCGAATCCTCCAGCTTGGCAAAACTCGCCTTTCCCATGACACGCTTGGCGCGCATTCGGCCCGCCACGCTGACACGGATGGCCGCGGCATCGAGCGCCTCACCCGACTTTGGCGCCATAGGCGGTCAGCAGGTCGCCGGCCAACGCATTGCGGCGAAAATCGTTCGGGAAGGCGATTGCCGCGCTCGCGCAGTCTGGCAAGTTTTGCTCGGCGCTCGGCGATCAAGTGATTTTCGTCGTTGTCGCTCATAACTCTTAGGTTACAGACCCTGCTTTAAACTGGCTTGCATGAATTCATCCAGCGCGCCATCCAGGACCGCCGTGGTGTTGCCAATCTCCACGCCGGTACGCAAGTCCTTGATGCGCGATTGGTCCAAAACATAGCTGCGAATCTGGTTGCCCCAACTGACGTCCGATTTGGAATCCTCGAGCACTTTGGCGGCGGCGTTGCGTTTGTTGAACTCCAACTCGTAGAGCTTGGCCTTGAGCATTTTCATGGCGGTGGAGCGGTTCTTGTGCTGGCTACGCTCGCCCTGGCAGGCCACCACGATGCCGCTCGGGATATGCGTAATTCGAACCGCCGATTCAGTCTTATTCACGTGCTGGCCACCTGCGCCGCTCGATCGGTACACGTCGGTGCGCAGGTCCGCGGGATTGATCTCAATATCGATATCGTCGTCGACTTCAGGCGATACGAACACCGAGGCAAATGAGGTGTGGCGGCGGTTGCCGGAGTCGAACGGCGATTTTCGCACCAGGCGATGAACGCCAGTTTCGGTGCGCAGCCAGCCGTAAGCGTAATCGCCTATCATTTCGATGGTCGCACCCTTGATTCCCGCGACTTCGCCGGGGCTTTGATCGATGACTTCGGTCTTGAAGCCATGCGAGTCGGCCCACTTCAGGTACATACGCAGCAGCATCGCGGCCCAGTCCTGTGCCTCGGTGCCGCCGGCGCCGGCCTGAATGTCGAGGAAGGCATTGTGCGAGTCCATCTTGCCGGGAAACATGCGCTGAAACTCGAGGCGTTCCACTTCCGCGGCCGAGCGGCTCACATCCGCCTCGATCTGTTCCGCGGTTGACAGATCCGACTCTTCCGCAGCCAGATCGATCAGTTCGGCGGCATCATTCAAGCTGCGCTTGAGGTGATCCAGGCCCATCACGACCTGCTCGAGTTTGGCGCGTTCTTTGCCTAGATCTTGGGCGCGCTCCGGATTTTCCCAGATGCCCGGCTGCTCGAGTTCCCGGTTTACTTCCTGTAAGCGCTCGTGCTTGTTGTCGTAATCAAAGATACCTCCTCAAGGAATCGGTGCGTTCCTCGAGATCTTTGATCGACCGCTTGATTTGGTTGATTTCCATGGGCGCGAATCCTAACACACTGATTACTCGATCTTGAGGTGCTGGCAATTCAACTGAACGCGCGCAGCGCCGCGGTACTCGTTGATCTCGAGTCGATAGACGAACTGTGCCGTCGCACCGCCGCTCAAGTTGGCATCTTCGGATGGGCTGCCGATGTAGCCGAACGCAATCGCATCGATCGCCTCCGCGCCTGTATGCGGCAGGCGCAGCCGCATTTTCATATGCTTGTCGCCGACAATCCTCGCTTCCTCGACTATGAAAGTGCCGTCAAATGCCGGCTCGGGAAATCCCTGACCCCAAGGACCGGCACTGCGCAACGCTTCGGCGGTGCCAATGCAGAGCTCGGCGGCGCTCAGTGCCCCGTCGGAATAAATGGCCCCGCTCAACAATTCACGGTTCGCACGCCGCGCAATTTCCGCGGCGAATGCCAGCTTAAAGGCGGGCAGATTCGATTCGCGCAAGGAAAGCCCGGCCGCCATGGCGTGGCCGCCGAATCTGTCGATCAGGTCCGGTCGCTGCGCGGCAATGCTGTCGAGGGCGTCGCGAATATTGATGCCGGGAACGGAGCGCGCCGAACCGCGCAACGAACCGTCCTCGGCCCGCGCAAACGCAATGACCGGGCGATGCAGCCGGTCTTTGATTCTTCCCGCAACCAGTCCCACAACTCCCTGATGCCAACTCACATCGAACAGACAAATCCCGAGCGATTCGCTGGCTTCGCTGTCGCGCAGATCCTCGGCAAGCCCCACCGCCTCCAGCTGCATCCGCTGCTCGATGTCGCGCCGCTCATCGTTGAGCTGCGCCAGCAATGCGGCCAGGCGTTGCGCCTCTGCGAAGTCGTCCGCCAACAAACATGCAATGCCGACGCTCATATCGGTGAGCCTTCCGGCCGCATTCAAGCGCGGCGCCACACCGAACCCTAAGTCAGCGGCGGTGAGCCGCTCTGCGTTGCGTCCGCCCGATTCGAGCAGCGCGCGAATGCCGGCGACGCAGCGCCCGGCGCGGATGCGTTTGATGCCTTGGGACACCAAGATTCGATTGTTGCGATCGAGCGGGACCATGTCGGCGACGGTTCCCAGCGCCACCAGATCCAGATAGTCCGCCGCGCGAAAGTCAGTCTCGCCCAGCGCCCTCGCCAACGCGGCGACCAGATAAAAGGCTACGCCGACCCCGGCCAAGGCGGGACTTCCAAATTGGCTGCCCGGTAGATTGGGGTTCACGATCACTGCCGCGCGCGGCAGCACGGCTCCCGGCAGATGATGATCGGTCACGAGCACCGGCACACCGATTTCGAGTGCAGCCTCGACACCGGCAACGCTCGACACCCCATTGTCCACTGTGACGATGAGTGATGGCGTACGCGAAGCCGCGAGCGCCACGATCTCCGGCGTCAGGCCGTAGCCAAAGCGAAAGCGATTGGGTACCAAGAAATCCACGTGTGCGAAGCGCAGGGCCCGCAACGCCCTGACGAGCAAAGCTGTGCTGGTGGCGCCATCGGTGTCGAAATCGCCTATAACCAAGACCCGGCCCGCGGCGCGATGCAAGGCTAGGAGTCGCGTCGCCGCATCGAGCCCTTCCAAAGATCCGACCGGTAACAGCCGATCCAACGATAGGTCCAGTTCGGAATCGCTGGCAATGCCCCGAGCAGCATAGACGCGCCGCAGTACCGGATGCAGATGCCCGGCAAATCCTTCAGAAACTTCGTGCGTGCGCCGGCGGATCTCCATAGGGCTACTCAAATGACTCCCACCAAGGTTTACTTCTGCGCCAAAATCGGCGCAGAGCGCGCGCCGTCAGCGTGAAACACCGATCCGCCGCAGAGATCTGCAGCCGCTCTATCCTGCCGGTTCGCAGCGCCATCATAGCCGGACGCAGCCAGCGCGATTCGACCTCACGCCACTGATCGCTGCCCGGGACACACGCTGCGGCCACGACGCCGCACGGAATTTCCTCAGTGCGCTGAAAGCCAACGGCGTTGAAAAACAAATCATCTCCCGCGGCCCACCCCTGGACGGTCGGCAGGGAGGCAATCGGCGCTCCACCGCCCCAGAACCAAAGCCCGTTGATGGCCGGCAGACCCAATTCGCTGCGCGCCCGATTCGCTGCATGTTCGAACAACCACATTTCAGTTTCACTGATCAATTGCCGCAGCGGCGGCGCGTCCGCGCCGCTCGGGAGAAATTCTTCGATGTGCCGATCCAATACCTCCTCCGGATCGCGCGTCTGGACCTCGAAAGCGCGGTCGAAAATACAAAAAAGTTGCGCCGATTGGGAGGTCGTCGCCGCGTACACGGCCGCCGTCATGCGAATTCCCGAACCTCTCCAGACTCGGTTGAAATCCGCGGCCAAGGTTTCAGCAACGGCCGGCGTCAGCGACAGCACACCGTCCGCGGGCAGGCGCACACTGGTCATCTCCGCCACGTAGTGAACGGGGGTTGCCACGCAAACCCACGCCGCACTCGGACCCGGATCCACGGCGTCCGGGTCACCTGCGGCGCGAGCGGCGCACAACGCGGCAGGGGCGATGGCGGGCATGCCGGCCGCTTGCGGCGCGATCACGCGGAATGCGTCGGCGCGCCAGTCGGCTACCGGCACCCAATCATCCGCGCGTGCCAGCAATTGCTCCAGCAGCGGAGCGCGGCTGCGCGACTGCGCGTTGCCACGCGCAACAAAGCGACAATATTGGCTAGACACAAACGCTCCGGCAGCAATTTGAGTATCTTAAGCGCATGCGATTCGCCCAGGACTCAACTTCAGGCATCAATGTCATCCGCGCCTACGGCAACGGCGAGATTCGTGTGAATGAAAACGTTTATCGTGGTGCGCTCATCCTGAGCGCCACAACGGTGATCGTCGATGCGAACATCCAAAATCTCGACGATCTGCTCAGGCATGGGACTCGCGCGCACGCTCGCGCTCGAACCGGAACTGGTGCTGCTCGGCACCGGCGCGCGGCAGATCTTTCCCGCTGCATCCTTCGGCGCGCAGTTTTTACGCGCCGGCATTGGCTTTGAGGTCATGGATACCAGCGCAGCGTGCCGCACATTCAACGTCTTGGTGGGAGAACAGCGCCGCGTGGCGGCGATGTTGGTGCTGTGAGATTTCAAGAAAAAATAGCAGGGCGATAAGCGAAATACACAACCAATCTATTATCGAGAAATATTCTTCTTCTAATTGATCTTGTTGTTGTTTTTTGATTAAACGTGTAAGCCTAGCGCCCCGCAATGGATCTTCCCGACGGCTCGCAGTAGAACATACGTAACTATCTGTCGCAAGTCCCCGACAATGCTAGTAAAAACTTCATTACTTAGTAATTTCATATAGTTACGTAACTAAAAGAGATATCACTTCACTTGAGGTAAGAAACTTAGCGGATCGATCGGTTTGCCGTCACGGCGAATTTCGAAATACAACACCGGCTTGTTAGGCGTCCCCTCACCCATGTGCCCGATCACCTCGCCACGGGTTACCTCTTGACCCTCCCGCACCAGCGAGTCGCGATTGTGCGCATACGATGAGAGCCAGTTCTCGCCATGCTTGATGATGATGAGATTTCCGTAGCCGCGGATACCGGTGCCCGAGTAGACGACCCGTCCCGCCGCAGCGGCACGCACTTCTTGGCCCAGCTGTCCGGACAGCAAAATTCCGCCGCTCGGCACCGGCAGCGGCGTGCCGGATCGAGCCGTGGGCCAATCCCACGCTATTCCCGAAACAATCGGCGCCGCGCGGATCGGCGTCTTCGGGGAAGACGGCGGCGGCCTTGGCGTGGCCGTGGAGGAAGATCTCGGCGCCAAGCTCAGCACCTCGCCTACCGTGATGCGAAAGTCCGGGCCGAGATTGTTCCAGCGCGCCAGGTCGCGATAATCGAGACCGTAACGCCAAGCGATGCTGTAGAGGGTATCCTGCGGCCGCACCACGTACACCTGCTGCCGGTGTCTGTCCGCGGTATCCGCGCAGCCATGCAGCAACAGGCAGCAAAGGCCCAGAACGCAGATCCATCGCGAAGGGCGCAATGTCACTGATCGAGTGTTAGCGCTGCAATCCTGAGACCAGCGGAACAAAGCTCACCGCGCCGAGCGACTGACGGTCAATCCGCGTTTCGCCCTTCGTGTAACGGAACAGTTCCTGTTTTCCTTCCGCGCCCACCGGCGCGATCAAGCGGCCGCCCGATCTTCAGCTGCTCGAACAGCGCCGGCGGCACGGTGTGCGGCGCGGCCGTCAGCAAGATGCCGTCAAAGGGCGCGCGCGCAGCCCAGCCGATAGTTGCCGTCGTCGTGGCGAAAATTGACATTGCGAATTCGCAGCTCGCGCAACGTGCGCGCGCGCTCGCCCGAGCAAGGGCGCGATTCTTTCGATGGTGTAGACCTCCGTCACCAACGGCGACAGCACGGCGGTCTGGTAGCCGCATCCGGTACCGATTTCCAGCACCCGCGGCGCGTCGCCCGCCGCCAGCAGCGCCTCGGTCATTTTTGCCACCACGAAGGGCTGTGAGATGGTCTGGCCGAATCCAATCGGCAGCGCCGTGTCCTCATACGCACGACTCGCCAACGCCTCGTCCATGAACAGATGGCGCGGCACGTTGCGAATCCGATCGAGTACGCGTTGATCGGTGATGCCCTGCTCCTGCAATCGCTGCACCAGGCGCTCGCGAGTGCGCGCCGAGGTCATGCCGATACCGCTGAGACGCGGGCCTTCCATAAAATTACTCAATCTCGAGCCATCGCTTCAGATCGCTCAGGGCGGCGTGGCGCGTCAGGTCGATTTGCAAGGGTGTGACCGAAGCGTAGCCCTCCGCGACGGCATGAAAGTCTGTACCCGGGCCCGCATCTTGCCCGGCACCGGCATTTCCTACCCAGTACACCTCGCGGCCGCGCGGGTCCTTCGCCTTGACGATGGGCTTGGCGCGGTGACGGCTGCCGAGCCGCGTCACCTTGATGCCGCGCAATTGCCCGTCCGGCAGGTCTGGAACATTGACGTTAAGAATGACGGGCCCCTCCTCCGAACCTTGCAATGGATGCTGCGCGACCCGCTGCACGAGTTGCGCCGCCACCCGTGCTGCGCCGGCGAAATTGCGCGGGCTGTCCGGCGTCAGGCACAGCGAAACGGCGACGGCCGGCAGACCCAAAAATCGACCTTCGACCGCGGCCGCGACAGTGCCTGAGTACAGCGTGTCATCACCCAGATTCGCGCCGTCGTTGACGCCCGTGACCACGATGTCGTGCTCGATAGTCGAACAACCCCGAGATCGCCAAATGCACGCAATCGGTCGGCGTGCCATTGACGTAGTAAGCATCCGCATCGTAGCGCACGGCTCGCACCGGCACATCCAGTGTCAGCGAATTGCTGGCGCCGCTGCGGTTTCGATCAGGAGCCACAATCGTAACGGCGCCGAGCGGCTTGATCGCTTCTCCGAGAGCCGCCAGGCCCTCGGCACGGTAGCCGTCGTCATTGGAAAGAAGGATCTTCACTACGTAACAGTATGCGCCGCACCGCCGGGTGCCTCGCGGACTATACTTTATCCATGGGCAAAAAGCGCAAACCGGACTCCAGAGGTGCAGGTCGATTCGACCGATGCCGCCGCATTTCGCACAGCCATGCGCGACGTCAAGCCGTTGGCCGCTCATCCGGCACGCCACAGCACCGCCGAGACCGACGCGCCGCACGCGCATTCGGCCGCAGCAGGGCGCCGCCGAAGACCTCGATGAGCTCATGCCATTGATTGCCACCGCCGCGGACGGGGACGCGGCCGCAACCCTGACGTTTCAACGCGGCGGCGTTCGCGATCAGGTGATGCGCCGATTGCGGCGCGGCTTGATCCCCAGCGAGGATGAGCTGGATCTTCATGGAATGAATCAAACGCAGGCGCGCGATCAGCTCGCGGACTTTATCGCGCACAGCCGCGATGCCGGTCTGCGCTGCGTGCGCGTGGTGCACGGCAAGGGATATCGCTCCGGCGCGCGCGGACCGATTCTCAAGACGGCGGTTAACTTATGGCTGCGCCGGCATCTCGATGTCATGGCATTCACCTCCGCCAAGGTCATCGACGGCGGAACCGGAGCGGTCTATGTGCTGCTGCGCGCCTGATGGCGGGCGCCGCGGCACGCGATGCTGCTGCGCATCTTGGGAACTTCAGATTACGGATCGGATCAAATAAACGTAGAGGAAGGAGATGCACATGAACACTCGATTGTGGCTCCCGGCTGTCGTTTGTGCGGGTGCGGTATTGAAGCGCGTGCGGCTTGATGGCGGACAGCGACTGGCACAAAGCGACGCTGGCCAACACCATCGCAGCGTATGAAACATTTCTAAAGGAACATCCGGACAACAAGCACGCCGACAATGCCAAGGGCCGGATTCTCGCGCTGCGGGATGAACAAGCTTGGAGCGCCGCGCAAGCGAGCAATAGCATCGCGAGTTATGAGCAATACCTGAAGGCCGAGAGCGGCGGCGTGCATGTGGGAGACGCGAAATACCAGATCACGGCGTTGCAGCGCGCGGCGGCGTGGCAGTCGCTGCAAGGCGATCCATCCGCTGCTTCCTTGCAAGCCTTCTTGGTGCTGTATCCGCAAGGGTCTCGAATCGAACCAAGCCCGCGAAAAACTCAATCAGTTCTATCATCTGCAACTTGCCGATTCGCGCAGCGCCGCCGGCGCGGAGCGCAAGCGCGCAGAACTGCAGCGCAAATTCGCAAAGGAGCTCACTGACATTGCGGTGCTCGCACCCGCTCGCCCGGCACGTCGCGCACCCGGCGCGATGTTTCAGGTGATCTCCGGACCGATGAGCGAAGCGGCGGCGAATGCGACTTGCGCTACGCTCGAACGCGCGCATCAGAGCTGCAAATTGGTTCAGGGAGTCGGCGCGGCTCGCGCCGCCGGCATCCTTGAGCGCCAACTGAGGGTCCGCGAGTTTGTCGAGGTCGGGCCGGAAACGCTCGGGAATGAGTTTGCGGGCGGCCATATAATCTCTTCGAATGATTGATGGCCTCGACGGCCAACAATTCGCCGCCCCGCAGATAACACACGCTAAAACTGCGAGTGGCCGGGTCGCCGCGCGTCAATTGCTGGTCGTGGGCGTGGGACAGCCCGACGATCAGCAACTTGTTGTCGTATTGATCCGACCAAAACCAAGGTACCCGGTCGTACACGGTCGGCCGCTCTAGAATATTGAGTGCCGCCGCCTTGCTTTGCTCGAAAGCGTTGTCCACTGACTCGAGCCGCACGCGGGCTTGGTAGCGCGGTGAAAAATAGTTGGTGCAATCGCCTGCTGCAAAAATGGCGGGATCGCTGGTTCGGCAGGTTTCATCCACCAGGATGCCGTTATCGCATTTCAGGCCTGCATCCGCGGCCAACTGCGAGTTCGCGACTGCGCCGATGCCCACGACCAAGAGATCTGCGGGGTGCATGCTGCCGTCCGCGCAAATCACCCTTTCAACGCGGCCGCTTCCTTCAAAACGCACCACGCGGGTGTTGCAGATAATCTTGACGCCTTGGGTGCGGTGCTCGTGCTCGAAAAACTCGGAAACGTTCGATGCCACGACACGGTTCATGACGCGGTCGGCCATTTCCAGAACTGAGACGGCGCAACCCAGGCCGCGCGCAGTTGCCGCGATTTCCAGGCCAATGTAGCCGCCGCCGACGATGACCACGCGCGCTCCGGACTTCAGGCCCGCACCGATGGCCGCGGCATCGTCGAGATTGCGCAAATAGTGCACACCGTCCAGATCGGAACCGGGACAGATCATGCGCCGCGGCGCGGCGCCGGTACACAACAACAGCCGGTCGTAACCGATTTCCTCACCGTTTGACAGCGTCACGCGGCGCGCGCCGGCTTCGATGCCGGTTGCGCGAACGCCGAGCTTGAGTTCGACAGTATGCTCATCGTAGAAACCGCGATGCCGAAACAGCAGCCGATCCGCCGCCATCTCACCCGACAAGAACTTCTTCGACAGCGGCGGCCTTTGATAGGGCAATGAGCTCTCGTCGCTGACCAGGACGAGCCGCCCTGTGAAGCCTTCGCGGCGCAGCGTGTCGACGGCTTGGGCGCCTGCTTGTCCGCCCCCCACGATGACAACCGTCGAAATCATGCCGGACATATTAACGCATGCGCATACCCAAGCTGCGACTAGCATCGCCGCCGACTACGCTGGGTATACTAAATCGGCATGAATATGCCTTGATATGTAAATATCAAATAACTGCGCGAGTCGGCATGGATCTCAAACAGCTCGAATATTTTCGCCATGTGGCTGAACTCGGCAGTTTCACTCATGCCGCCGCTTTCCTGTCGGTTGGCCAGCCGACCTTGAGCCGTCAGATCGCGGACCTGGAAATGGAGTTTGGTCAGGACTTGTTTGACCGTAACGGCCGCGGCGTGGTGCTTACCCAGGCCGGTTGCCAGCTGCTCGAGCACACCCGCGGCATCCTGATGCAAGTGGGACGAGCGCGCCAGGAATTGGAAACCACTCGCAGCGGCGATGCCGGGCACATCACCCTGGGGCTGCCATCGAGTCTCGGCAATCATCGTAACCGTTCCTCTGGTCAAAGCATTCGCGAAAAGCTTGCCGAAATCCCGGCTGGCATTTTCCGAAGGCCTGTCTGCCTATATTTTGGAACGCTTGAGCGTCGGCCGCATCGATTGCGCCCTCGCCTACAACGCCACTGCCTCCGAAGACTTCGATGTAACGCCACTGCTCGAGGATCAGTTATTTCTGATCGCATCCGCGTCCCGAAGCAAAAAATATCCTCTGGCCATATCCTTGAGCGAACTAGCCGATTATCCGCTGGTCATTCCCGGCCGTCCGCATGCGAACCGCATGACGGTCGAGCACGCGTTGTCGAATATCGGCAAGAAAATTCAGATCGCACACGAGGTCGAATGCATTGCCGCGATTGTCGATCTGGTGCGTCAGGGTCATGGCTTTGGGGTGCTGTCGCTCAGTGCGATCAAGTCTTCACCCTGGGCGGATCAGGTACTCATCAAGCCCATCTTGAATCCGACGCTGATGTTTCCGCTATCGATCGTGACATCGACGCGCCGCCCAAAAAGCGCATTCATGCGCAAGGCCATTGCTTTGATCGGCAATGTGGTGCGCGAGGAAATCGCGCAGAATTTGCGCAACAATGGCAGCCGCGAGACGGCGGGCGCTAACTTGAACCCCAAAACCTTCGACAACGTGAACTTGAACCTGCTGGTGATCTTCGCCGTGCTGATGCGTGAAAGATCGGTGACCCGCGCCTCGAAAATACTCATGATTTCGCAGCCCGCCGTCAGCCACGCGCTCAAGCAGCTGCGTGCCTTGTTTGCCGATCCGCTATTTACGCGCAGCAGCACCGGCGTCAAACCAACCCAGCACGCGCAGATCGTTCATAAGGACCTGCTGGTATCGCTCGAGGCGATCGAAGCGATCTTGAATAAAAGCAGTCAAGAGCGGATCTCAGCCGGACAACAACACTGAGGCCATCGCGGCGAGACCTTCCTGGCGGCCGATGAATCCCAAGCGCTCCGTGGTGGTCGCCTTGATGTTGATTGCCGCAAGCCGCAACTTCCAAATCCTGCGCCAGATTCGCAGCCATGGCGCTGCGATGAGCGCCGATGCGCGGCGCCTCTGCGAGCACCGTGATATCCGCATTGACCAAGCGTAATCCTGCCGACTTCATGCGCGTCGCAACGACGCGCAGGAACACCCGGCTGTCGGCGCCGCGATAGCGCGGGTCGCTGTCGGGAAAATGCTGGCCGATGTCGCCATCGCCCATGGCGCCAAGCAAGGCGTCGCACAGCGCGTGAATGACCACATCGCCGTCCGAGTGCGCAACGATGCCCTGTGCAGTGCGCAATGCGCACGCCACCCAGCACGACATGATCGCCTGCGCCGAAGGCGTGTACGTCCACTCCCTGCCCGATTCGCATTTGGCTGCTCTCTCCCATTTTGAGTATCGCGGCCGCCAGCTCCAAATCCTCGGCGCGCGTCACTTTGATATTGAACGGCGAGCCGCGGCACCAGCACCGCGACGAACGCCGAGATGTTCCATGGCCTGCGCCTCGTCGGTGACTGCCAGCCCCCTGCCAGCCGCATCTTGCAGCGCCTTGCGCAGCGCTGCGTAGGCAAATACCTGCGGAGTCAGCGCGCGCCACAGGCCGGCACGCTCCACGGTCTCGAGCCCGTCCGGCCGTCTCGCGCTTGACCGTATCGACGATCGGAGCCGCCAATACCGCGCCGCCGATGTCTGCGGCGGCTGCGGATTTTTTTCCAGCGCATCGACCAAAGCGCTGATATCCCTGCCGCTCAAGCAGGGCCGCGCCGCGTCGTGCACCAAGACCCAATCGTGCGGCTGTGCTCGAAGGCGCCAGATACGCCAAACCATTCATGACCGAGTCCTGCCGCTGCGCCCCGCCGATCGTGGTCAGCAAC
Organism: uncultured Gammaproteobacteria bacterium; assembly: GCA_963771615.1. Taxonomy (GTDB): domain Bacteria; phylum Pseudomonadota; class Gammaproteobacteria; order Steroidobacterales; family Steroidobacteraceae; genus Bog-1198. Next base: position 252,638 of record CAVYUD010000010.1, on the reverse strand, counting down.
TTGGGCGAATCAAGGCTGCGCGCGATTTCGGGCCAGCGCTCATCGTCCGCGGCCAGCACCACCACGATGCCGTGTATGCGAGGCTCGCCGAGCAGCGCGCGCAGCGACCACTCGAGCACGCTCTTGCCGCGCAGCGGCGTGTACTGTTTTGGAATGCTTGTGGCTGGGCGGCGGCGAAGCGTTCGCCACGGCCTGCCGCAGGAACGATGGCCCACAGGCGGCGCGCTGCCTGCACGCTCATTGCGCGCGGGCGGTGACGGGCGCGGCAGGCGCTGTGGGAGCCGGGTATTGGCTCGTCACAACTTGATAAAAAGTTTCGCTGGAGGAGACCATTCCCAGCTCACTGCGGGCCCGCTCTTCGAGTGCCGTGAGTCCGGTCTTGAGGTTCGCCACTTCGGCGCTCAATTGCCGATTGCGTTCGGATTGCACGCAGGTTCGCCGCTCGCTGCGTCTCGACAGACGCTTTGAGTCCCGAAACCTCGCGCAAGCCTTTATCCGCGAGCCAGAGTCGACCCTGGAGCAAGATCAGTGCGATGGCCAGTACGGCGGCGAAAATCCTCATGGGGACAGAAGCTTAGCACGAACTCTTAAGATATTGGAACCGATAAAGCACGCGCGCCGGCATAGGATGCTTTCGCTCCGAGTTCCGCTTCGATGCGCAGCAGCTGATTGTATTTGGCGATTCGATCCGAGCGCGACATGGATCCGGTTTTGATTTGCGTTGCGGTCGTTGCCGCTGCGATATCCGCGATCGTGGCATCCTCTGTTTCGCCGGAGCGATGCGATACGACTGCCGCGTACTTCGCCTTGAACGCCATATCGATGGCGGCCAAGGTTTCCGTCAGCGTGCCGATTTGATTTGGCTTGATGAGAATGGCATTGGCGATTTTCTTGGCGATCCCTTCGGCGAAGATCTTGGTGTTGGTCACGAACAGATCATCGCCCACCAACTGTACTTTGCTGCCGAGTTTGCGGGTGAGAATGGCCCATCCCTCCCAGTCGCCCTCGCTCATGCCATCCTCGATGGTGACGATGGGATATTTTGCGGCCAATCCCGCCAGATAGTCGGCGAACTGCGATGAATTGAACTTGCGTCCCTCGCTCTCCAGATCGTACACGCCGTCCTTGAAGAATTCGGTGCTGGCAACATCCAGTCCCAGATAAATATCCTTGCCCGCGCGGTAACCGGCCTTATCGATGGCTTCCAAAATCGTCGTGATCGCCGCTTCGTTGGACGGTAGATCGGGCGCGAATCCGCCCTCATCGCCCACCGCGGTGTTCAATCCCTTGCCGTGCAGGACCTTCTTCAGCGTGTGAAACACTTCAGCGCCGTAGCGCACCGCCTCGGAAAAGGACGGCGCCCCTAAGGGGAGAATCATGAATTCCTGGATGTCGACGCTGTTGTCCGCATGCGCGCCGCCATTGATGATGTTCATCATCGGCACCGGCAGCGTGAGATCGCCGCTCTGGGCGAGATGCCGGTACAAAGGCAAACCTTGATCGGTCGCGGCCGCGTGCGCCGCCGCCAACGACACCGACAAGATCGCATTGGCGCCAAGATTCGATTTGCTCTCGGTGCCGTCCAATTTGATCATCTTGCGCATCGAGCGCCGCTTGATCCTGGGCATTGGCGCCCATGACGGCAGTCACGGATCGGTCCATTGACGGCAGCGACTGCCTTGAGCACGCCCTTGCCGCCGAAGCGCTTCATATCGCCGTCCCGCAACTCAACGGCCTCGCGCGAGCCGGTCGAAGCGCCCGAGGGAACCGCGGCCCGGCCGATGGTGCCCGAATCCAGCACCACGTCCGCCTCGACGGTGGGATTCCCGCGGGAATCGATGATTTGGCGGCCGCGAATATCGACAATCCGACTCATAACAGTGATTCCTCGAAGGGTTGTTTCTTCACCGCACGGTCCAACTCGGCCAGCGTGCCGAGTAGCGATCTCATGCGATCCAGAGGCCAGGCGTTCGGGCCGTCCGACAGCGCCTTGGCAGGATTGGGATGGGTTTCCATGAATATTCCCGCGACGCCTGCGGCGACGGCCGCGCGCGCCAGCACCGGCACGAATTCCCGCTGGCCGCCGGAGGAGTCGCCCTTCCCGCCGGGGAGCTGAACGGAGTGGGTTGCGTCAAACACGACGGGACATCCGGTGCTGCGCATGATGGCAAGAGAACGCATGTCGGACACCAGATTGTTATAGCCGAAGGAGAATCCGCGCTCGCACACCATGATTTGCATATTGCCGGTGGAGCGCGCCTTGTCGACCACGTTTTGCATTTCCCAGGGCGAAAGAAACTGCCCCTTTTTGATATTCACCGGCTTGCCTTGCGAGCAGGCGGCCACGATGAAATTTGTCTGTCGGCAGAGAAATGCCGGCGTCTGCAAAACGTCAACCACCGCGGCAACCTCATCCAACGGCGTGTCTTCATGCACATCGGTCAGTACCGGAACGCCGATCTGATCGCGCACTGCCGCGAGGGCTTTGAGACCTCCCTCGAGTCCCGGACCGCGGAAACTCGAGCGCGAGGAGCGATTCGCTTTGTCAAAAGATGCTTTGAAGATGAAAGGGATCTCGAGCGCAGCGGTCATTTCCTTGAGGCGTCCCGCCACCTCGATCACCAAAGCCTGGCTCTCGATGACGCAGGGACCGGCAATCAAGAAGAACGGGCGATCCTGCCCGACCTCGAAGGATGTCAGCTTCATGCGCTCATGCGGTGGCGCGGCCCGGCTGCAACGAGGCCCGATATTCGCGCGCCGCTCTTACAAAGCCCGAGAACAGCGGGTGACCATCGCGAGGCGTGGACGTGAACTCCGGATGAAATTGGCTGGCCACAAACCAGGGATGGCTTGGCAACTCGATGAATTCCACCAAGCCGTCGGCCGAGAAACCCGAGAAGCGCAATCCCGCGGCCGCCAACTCGTCCAGATAATGATTGTTGAACTCATAGCGATGGCGATGACGTTCGAAAATCGATTCCTTGCCGTACAGGGCTCGCGCCAACGAACCGGGTATGAGTTTGGCCTCTTGGGCGCCAAGCCGCATGCTGCCGCCCAAGTCCGACTTCTCGTCGCGCACCTGTTGGCCGCGCTCCAGATCCTGCCATTCGGTGATCAGTGCAATCACCGGATGATTGGTGGCGCGGTCGAACTCGGTGCTGTTGGCTCCCTTGAGCGCCAGCACATTGCGTGCGTACTCGATGATGGCGAGCTGCATGCCTAAGCAAATGCCGAGATACGGAATGCCGTTCTCGCGCGCGTAACGGATCGCCTGAATTTTTCCCTCGATGCCACGGTCGCCGAAGCCGCCCGGCACCAGGATTGCATCCATTTTTTGCAGTGCCGAAGGACCCGAACGCTCGATATCCTGCGATTCAAAATAATGAATGTTCACGCGCGTGCGCGTTTTAATGCCGCCATGCATCAGCGATTCGTTCAAGGAGATATACGAGTCGCGGATCTGCACATATTTCCCGACCATGCCGATATCCACCACAGCTTCGGGATTTTGCTTGGCCGAGACCACGGCCCGCCACTCAGAGAGATCCGTGGGCGGCACATTCAAGCGCAGCTTGTCGATCACGATGTCATCCAGATCCTGCTCATGCAGCAGCATCGGGATCTTGTAAATGTCGTCGGAATCCACCGCCGAAATCACCGCGCGCTCTTCGACGTTGGTGAACAAGGCGATCTTGCGGCGCTGCTCATCCGGAAGACTTTGCGAGCAACGGCACAATAAAATATCGGGCTGAATGCCGATGCCGCGCAGCTCCTTGACGGAATGCTGGGTGGGCTTGGTTTTGATTTCTCCGGCGCCGCCTAAGATCGGCACCAGGGTCAAATGCATGTAGAGCACCTTGTCGCGCCCCAGTTCGACGCCCATTTGACGAATGGCCTCGAGAAACGGCAGCGATTCGATGTCGCCGACCGTGCCGCCGATCTCCACCATGCAAACGTCCGACTCTCCCGCCCCCATGCGAATCCGGTGCTTGATTTCATCCGTGATGTGCGGAATGACTTGAACTGTCGCGCCCAAGTAATCGCCGCGCCGCTCTTTCGCAATCACGCGCTCGTAAATTCTGCCGGTCGTAAAATTGCTGTTGCGCCCGGTCGTGGTGCGCACAAAGCGCTCGTAGTGGCCCAGATCCAGGTCGGTCTCGGTGCCATCCGCGGTGACGAATACCTCGCCGTGTTGAAACGGGCTCATGGTGCCGGGATCCACATTGATGTAGGGATCCAACTTGACCATGCTGATTTTGAGGCCGCGCGCCTCGAGAATGGCGCCTAAGGAAGCCGAGGCGATGCCTTTGCCCAGCGAGGAAACCACGCCGCCGGTGACAAAAACGAATCGATTCATATGGGTCACCGCCGATTAAACGTTTGCGCCCCGCAATCGAAGCGGAGGGACAAACGAAGCCAAAAGGAACAATGGGAATTCGACGGGAGTTCAGATTAGCAGATCGTCGCGGACTCGACAATCCAATTACGTGACCAGGGGCGCATTGTTCCACGCAATGCCCAGCCCGGGCGCGTCGCCGGCCGCGCACCAGCGCGCATCCAGCCACAAATCAGCGACGGCGATTAATTCATCGCCCGCGAACACCAGCGGCAAAGCGTCCCGCATCCAAGGAAGCACGCCGAGCGCCTGACAGAGGTGCTGCAGCGTTTGTGTTTTGGCCGAGCCGGCAGGCTTGAGAGTTTCCCCGCCCTCGCGCCGTCGCACGCTCACGCGGCCCGGCAAAAGCTCCGCGGCAATGCCGCCGCGCTGCGCAAACCAGGTCAAATTTCCCAGCCGCGGGCCCAGTTCGACCGAGGATCCTGCTGCCGCTATCCAGGGCTGCGCATCGGGGACTTGCGGTGCAACGGCGGGGGTTACAAATAGTCTCTGGCGGTAACGCCGCAACGCATGCGGTCCCCAGATGATGGTCGGCTGCTGGTCAGCCTCCGCATCAAATACCTGGCGCAGCGCCTCGGCCAGGCGCGCGCTGGGCGGCGCTTCCACACCTTCTTGGTTCAGCCACAGCCGGACTGCATTCACGCGCTTCAACGGCGACAAGGCTCTTAAGCCGGGAATCGACAGCGCATCGCCGTCGCGCAGGCGCCCTACGTCGAGCCCCGCCGCCAATTCCAGCAGTTGCTGCGCCTCGGACATGTGACGGGCAGCGCGCGCCAGCGTGACTGCCGCGCCGGGCCAGCGCTTCTCGATCAGCGGGCCAGACTGCGGTGCGCAGATACACGCGGTCAAAGCGCAAATCCCGGTTCATCGGATCGAGCACTCCGAAGGGCTGCTCGGCGGCCTGCTCGAGTTCGCTATGCGCCACGTCGAGTAACGGCCGCACGTGCCACCCCAAGCCAAACGCGCGGCACGCCGGCATTGCCGACATGCCTTTGATGCCGGCGCCGCGCAGTGCCTGCAACAGTAAAGTCTCGGCTTGATCCTCGCGATGATGCGCCGTGAGCAGACATTCCCCTGGTTGAATTTCAGCGGCGAGCGCCGCGTAGCGTGCATCGCGCGCCGCTGCTTCAATCGACAACCCGGCATCGCGCGCAATCGGAACGGCGACGATGCGCAGCGGAACGCCGAGCTGCTCGCACAATGCTGCGCAAGCTGCTCGGAAATCGGCGGCGGCGGCTTGCAAACCATGATCGATGTGCACCGCGCGCAGCGGCAGCGCGCGGAAATTCTTGCCGAGGGCGGCGGTTGCACGAAGCAGAGCGGCGGAATCCGGGCCTCCGCTCAAAGCCACCACCAGGCCGCTGACCCCGGCCGGCACGGAAGCCTCGAGCGCCGCGTACAAGGCCGCGGATAAGCTCAAATCCGAGCTCCTTGATTCAACCTTCGCGGAACGCGCCGAATCCGCGCAAGCGCGCCTGGCGCGCGTCAAGCAACTGAGTGATCGGTTTATTGCGCAGTTCAGTCAGATTCTTCACGAGGCTTTGCTTCATCGTTTCCGCCATCGATTGCGGATCGCGATGCGCGCCGCCGTGAGGCTCCTTGAGCACTTCATCGACCAGCCCAAGCTTGTAAAGGCGTTCCGCAGTGCCGCCCATCGCTTCGGCGGCAATTTCCTTTTTCTCGGTGCTCTTCCACAGAATCGAGGCACACGCTTCCGGCGTAATGACCGAATACACGCTGAACTGCAGCATGACGCAGATGGTCGCAGACGCCGATGGCCAGCGCGCCGCCGGATCCACCCTCGCCGATGACGACGCTCAATACCGGCGCGGCGAGGTGCGACATTTCAAACAAGTTGCGCGCAATCGCTTCGCTCTGTCCGCGCTCCTCGGATCCGATGCCCGGATAGGCCCCCGGCGTATCAATCAGCGTAATGACGGGAATGCGGAAGCGCTCTGCCATCTTCATCAGCCGCAGCGCCTTGCGATAGCCTTCCGGCTTCGGCATGCCGTAATTGCGCCTCACCCGCTCCTTGGTGTCCCGCCCCTTCTGATGACCGATGAGCATCACCGACATGCCATCGATCCGCGCCAGGCCGCCGACAATCGCCAGGTCATCGCTGTACATGCGATCGCCGTGCAATTCCTGCCAATCGCTAAAAATCATCGAGACATAGTCGAGCGTATACGGACGCTGCGGGTGCCGCGCCAGCTCGGTAATCTGCCAAGGCGTCAAGTTCGCAAAGATGCTGGTGGTGAGCGCCCTGCTCTTCGACTGCAGGCGTTTGATCTCTTCGGTGATATTGACGCTGGCATCGCTGCCGATGAATTTGAGTTCCTCGATCTTGGCCTCGAGCTCCGCGATCGGCTGTTCAAATTCCAGAAAATTCATCGCCATGAAGAAGTTTCCTCGCCGCGCACGTCATTTCGCGGACCATACACTAAATACCACCCCTCGCGCCCAACTAGCGCTGAGAGGCGATCCAACAGTTCACGGGTCGGGCGCACCGACCAGGCATCGGGTAGATTGACCTTGCCGCAGTACTCGGGGCGATTGATCGCCACACTCACGCCGCAGGGCCCCCTCAGGTAGGGCTTCAGCAACTGCTCGAAGCGGTTCATTCCCTGGGGCCCATCGAATTCCGCGGGCCAGCGCAGCCACAGGCGCCGCGCGAAGCGTTCGCGCGCCCGGTCGATATCCATCAAAGACTTGCCTTGCAGACGCCAAGCCTCGATGAAATCATCGAAACGCAGTGTGCCGTCGATGATCAAGATGGCGTCTTTGACGATGATATCGCGATGCTGCTGAAAGACTTCCTCGTACAAACTGACTTCCAGGCGCGCGCTGCGATCATCCAGAATCAAAGTCACCCGATTCGGCCGGCGCCGAATTTCCAGCACCAGCCCGGCAACGGTCGCCGGCTTGCCGGCCGACCAGCTGCGCGCCCCCTCGACGACGGGCGGTCTCGGGCCGCCGACATCCGCCAAGCGCGAGCTCACCAAGAATTTCAAATCCGGTTCGTATGGCGTAATGGGATGACCGCTTAAGAATAGCCCGAGAGTTTCGCGTTCGCCGGCCAGACGCTCCGCTTCCGACCAATCCGCCACCACGGTATTTTCGGCAGCGCTCAAGCCGAACAGATCGACCTGACCCACGCTCAAGGCGCGCGAGTTCTGTTCCCCCAAGTGCATGGCACGCTCGAGCTCCGCGGTTAGGGAAGCGCGATTGGCGCCGATGAGATCCAGGCTGCCGGAGCGAATCAACGCCTCCAACACACGCCGATTCACCCGTTGCAGATCGATGCGCCGGCACAGATCCGAGAGACTGTTGAAGGAGCCGTTTTTTTCGCGCTCCTCGATAATGGCTTCCACGGCGGAAGCGCCCACGCCTTTGATTGCCCCCATGCCGTAACGAATGCTATCGGCGCCCGCGACGCGAAACGCATAGACCGACGCGTTGACATCGGGCGGCAGCACTATGAGACGCATGCCGGTGCACTCGTCAATCAACGTCACGACCTTCTCGGTCTTGTCCATGTCGGAAGACAGCACCGCCGCCATATACGCGGCCGGATAATGCGCCTTGAGCCACGCGGTCTGGTAGGACAACAACGCGTACGCCGCGGAATGGGATTTGTTGAATCCGTAGCCGGCGAATTTTTCCATGAGATCGAAGATGTGCGTCGCCTGCGCTTCGCGCACGCCGCGCGCGACCGCTCCGCCGACGAACACAGAGCGTTGCTTCGCCATCTCTTCGGCTTTCTTTTTGCCCATCGCGCGGCGCAGGAGATCGGCGCCGCCGAGCGTGTAGCCGGCGAGAATTTGCGCGATCTGCATCACCTGCTCCTGATACAGGATCACGCCGTAGGTCGCCGCCAATACCGGCTTCAAGTCCGGATGCAGGTAGTCGACAGTCGCACCGGTGGTGTCGTGTTTGCGTGCGATGAAATCCTCGACCATTCCGGATTGCAGCGGGCCAGGCCGAAACAAGGCCACGAGCGCGACGATGTCGCCGAATCGGTCGGGCTGCAGCCGGCGAATCAAGTCCTTCATGCCGCGCGATTCGAGCTGGAAGACGGCTGTCGTCTTGGTGCTCTTGAGCAACGCGTAAGTCGCCGCATCGTCCATCGGCAAGGCGCTCATCACCAAGGGCGCTTCGCCTGCCGCCGCGCGCTGCGCATTGATGTCGCGTACCACCCAGTCAATGATGGTGAGAGTGCGCAGCCCCAAAAAGTCGAATTTGACCAGGCCCGCGGCCTCGACATCGTCCTTGTCGAACTGCGTGACCGGCGTGCTGCTGCCCTCTTCGCAATAAAGCGGCGTGAAGTCGGTCAAAATCGACGGCGCGATGACCACGCCGCCGGCATGCGTGCCGGCGTTTCGCGCCAGGCCCTCCAGCGTTCGCGCCAGCTCGATGAGTTCACGCACATCGGCTTCGCTGTCGTACAGGCGCTTCAGTTCTTCTTCTTGCTCGAGCGCCTTGTCGAGCGTCATGCCGATTTCCAAGGGAATCAGCTTGGCAATCTTGTCGACGTAGCCGTACGGATGACCGAGAACGCGTCCGACGTCGCGCACCACCGCTTTGGCAGCCAAGGTGCCGTAAGTGATGATTTGCGAAACACGATCGCGGCCGTACTTGTTCGCGACGTACTCGATGACCCGATCGCGTCCCTCCATGCAGAAGTCGACGTCGAAATCCGGCATCGACACCCGCTCCGGATTCAAGAATCGCTCGAACAACAGATCATGCTCGATCGGATCGAGATCAGTGATGCCGAGCGCATAGGCCACCAGCGATCCGGCACCCGAACCGCGGCCGGGACCTACGGGAACGCCATTCTCGCGCGCCCACCGAATGAAATCGGCGACGATCAAAAAATATCCGGCAAAACCCATCGTGCAGATGACGCCCAGCTCCAATTCTAAGCGCGCTTCGTAGGCTGCGACCGACGCCGAGGCAGGCAAGGCCGGTGAGGCCGCGAGGCGGCTCTGAAGGCCGCGCCGCGATTCTTCACGCAGGAAGTCGTCGGTGTTCGACCCCGGCGGCACCGGATAAGCCGGCAACATGGAGGCGCCCAAGCGAATCTCGAGTGAGCAGCGCTTGGCGATTTCAACGGCGTTGGCCAGAAGCTCCGGCGCGTCCTCGAACAGCTTATGCATCTCGGCCGGCGATTTAAGGTATTGCTCCTCGGAATAACGCCGTGGCCGGCTGGCATCGCCGAGCTGCGCGCCGTCATGAATGCAGACGCGCGCTTCATGCGCCTCGAATTCCGGGCGCGTCAAAAAGCGCACGTCATTGGTTGCGACCGCGCCGACCCCGCGCGACTGCGCCAGGTCCATCGCTGCTTCCGAGCAAACTTGTTCACCCGCCCGGCCGGTGCGCTGCACCTCGAGATAAAACCGATCGCCGCAAAGGCTAAGCCAGCGTTCCAGACAGCGCTCGGCCTCATCATCGCGGCCGCGCGCAATCGCCTGACCGATGTCGCCCTCGAACCCTCCGGAGAGCAGGATCAAACCCTGCAGCGCCTCGCGGTTCAGCCAGCTGCGTTCCAGCATCGGCACGCCGCGATGTTGGCCCTCGAGATAGGAGCGAGTCACCAGCTGAGTCAGATGACGGTAACCGACGAGATTCTGACAAAGGAAAACGATGCGCGAGGGAGGCGCGCGCTCCAGCGGCTCGCGGATCCACGCATCGACGCCAATCAGCGGCTTCACGCCGGCGGCTTGCGCTTCCTTGTAAAACTTCACCATCGCGAACAGGTTGCTTTGGTCGGTGAGCGCAACCGCCGGCATGCCGGCCGCCGCCACCGCCGCCATCAGATCCGGAACGCGCACGATGCCGTCGACCAACGAGTACTCGGTGTGCAAGCGGAGGTGAACGAATTGCGTCAAAGCACGCACCGCAGGGCGAGGCGTACCGGCTCGAAGGAGCGCCGATGCAGAGGACAGGGCCCATGTAAGCTCAAGAGGCGCTGATGATCGGGAGTCGCATAGCCCTTGTGACTTGCGAAACAATATGCGGGATATATCGTATCCATTTGATTCATATAACTATCTCTGCGCCGTCTTCGCCAGAATCGACGCGGCGCTGATGGCGGGCTCGGTGACATCGCCGTCAATGATGGCACGCGCCGTCAGCACCTTGCCCAATCCGTTCAAATTGGGCAGCTGATTGCCATCCACCAGCACATGATCCGGCGTCATCGTCATGGCCAGCAGCGCGCGGCGCATGGCAAGAAACGTCGCCTGCAGAATATTCAGGGCATCGATCTCGACATGGTCCGCCCAGCCGATCCCGAAACACAGCGCTTCGCGCCGGATCTCGATGCTGAGACGCGATCGCTCTTCGGGGCTCAAGGATTTCGAATCGGCCACGCCTTCAATGGGGCGGCGCGGCCGCAAAATCACGGCCGCCGCCACCACCGGCCCCGCGAGAGGTCCGCGGCCCGCCTCATCGATGCCGGCAATCCGCCTCACGAGGGCGATGCTACCGCAGTCTGGCGGGCGCTCAGCAGTTCTAGAATCGCTTGCGCGGCTCGGGTGCCGGCACCACGGCGTAAGTTCGGCATGGATGCGCGCGAATTCGCGTTCCAAGTCGCTGCGCCGTTCGGTATCGTCAAGCCACATCAAGAGCTCCGCTCCGATTGACTCTGGGATAATTTGGTCCTGAAAATATTCGCCGACGACGCGCCGATCCGCAAGTAGATTTGGTTGTGCAAAGAACTTGGATTTGACCAAATTGAAGCGGGTGAGTATCCAGCCGGTCAGCGCACCCAATCGGTAGACGACCACCATGGGGCGTTTGCACAGGGCCGCCTCCAGGCTGGCCGTGCCCGAGGCCACCAGGACCACATTGGCGGCGCTCAAAGCCAGCGTCGCTTGGCCGTCGATCAATTGCACTTCGACGCCGGGGGCATCGCGCTCGAGCACGCGGGAAAATATCTGCCGCGTTGCAGCGCTTGCCATCGGCGCAATGAATTTCATATCCGGCCGTTGCGCCGCCAGCCAGCGCGCGGTGGCCGCAAAGTCCGCAGCCAGCCGAGCCACTTCGCCGCGCCGGCTTCCCGGCAGCAGCGCGACCACGCTGGCGTGGCGGTCCAAACCCAGCGTGCGCCGTGCCAAGTCACGGTCGATGTTTTCCGGTATGGCATCCGCCAACGGATGGCCGACGAACTCGGCGCGGATGCCATGCTCGTCGTAGAAACGCTTCTCAAAAGGCAGCAGGCATAGCACCAGGTCCACCGATTCACGCATGTTGCGCGCGCGGCCTTGCCGCCAGGCCCAAACTTGGGGACTCACGTACTGTACGGTCGGGATGCCGGCGGCGTGCAGACGGCGTGCCACGCGCAAATTGGTGTCCGGCGCATCGATGCCGATAAAGACGTCCGGGTGCGCCGTGAGGAACATTCTCTTGATGCGCGCCAGCAGCTTCGCGAGCCTGCGGCAAATCGCGCAGCACATCGAACAGGCCCATGACCGCGAGGGACTCCGACGGCTCCCAACTCTCGCAGCCCGCGGCCTGCATCTTCGGTCCCGCCACGCCGAAGAATTTCGCGTCGGGCGCACGCCGGCGCAGGGCAGCGATGAGGTCGGCACCCAGCGTATCGCCTGAGGCTTCCCCGGCCAGCAGACCCACTCGCAGCGGCTCCTGCATGTCTAGCGAACGATGCTGCGGGAACTGTGCTTGATGAATTCGACGAAGGGCACGATTTCCGGCTGCGTCGCCGCCGCTTTCTCGAGCTCTTCGATGGCCGCTTTCAATTTGAGGCCGGACCGGTACAACAAACGATAGGCGCGGCGAATATTCAGGATTTGCGCCGGGTAAAGCCGCGGCGCTGCAGTCCCACGGCATTGACGCTGTGCGGCTCGGCCGGGCGGCCCACCGCCATGACGTAGGGCGGCACATCACGCGTCACGGCAGCATGATGCGCGATGAAACAATGCGATCCGATCTTGGTGAATTGATGAACCGCGGACAGACCGCCCATCGTCACCCAATCGCCAATCTCGACGTGACCGCCGAGGGTCGCGCAATTCGCCATGACGATCTGATTGCCCAATTGGCAATCGTGCGCAACATGAGAATAGGCCATCAGCAGATTATCGTTGCCGATGCGCGTCACGCCTTTGTCGTGCGTCGTGCCGCGATTCACCGTCACCGATTCACGAAACACATTGCGGTCGCCGATCTCGAGGCGAGTCGGCTCGCCGTTGTATTTCTTGTCCTGCGGCGCATCCCCCAACGAGGCGAACTGGAATATTTTGTTGTCGGAGCCGATGCGCGTCGGACCGTTGATCACGGCGTGCGGGCCTACCCAGGTTCCGGAACCAATGACCACGTCGGCGCCGATTACCGAGAATGGCCCGATTTCAACGTCAGCCGCGATGTGTGCTTGCGGCGATACCACCGCCCGCGAATCGATCATCCTGGCGGCTCCCGAACGCGCAGGCGCCTTGGTCTCGGGCGCGACCATGATTTCCGCGGACGCCACTTCTTTGCCGTCGACTTGCGCCAGGCAGTCGAACTTCCAAATCCCCTTGAACGAGCGCTTCAGCTCGACCCTCAGCATGAGCTGATCGCCGGGCTCGACAGGTTTTCTAAATCGCGCATTGTCGATGGCGACGAAGTAGAAACGCGTGTTTACGTCGGGCACGACTTTGGCGGTCTTGAACGCCAGAATGCCGGCGGCCTGAGCCAAGGCTTCGATGATGAGAACTCCCGGCATCACCGGGCCGGTGCGGGAAGTGTCCCTGAAAGAACGGCTCGTTAACGGTCACATTCTTGAGCGCCAGGCAGTGTTGTCCTGCGACGCATTCCAAGACTCGATCCACCAACAAGAAAGGATACCTGATGCGGCAACTGCCGCATGATCGCTGCGATATCCAATCTATCGGACTCCGACATTATTTCTCCTGTCCATCCAGTCGCCGCAAATGAGCGACCATTCGCCGCCATAGTCTCGTCTCGACGGTCGGCATACCGCTCGAGTAACTGCCGGGCTTTTTGATCGACGCGCTGACCAAACTGCACCCCGTGACCACCACATCATCGGCTATGGTCAAATGCCCCGCAAAGCCCACCATGCCGCCGATCATGCAGCGCTGGCCGATCACCGTGCTGCCGGAAATCCCGGTGCACGCCGCAATGGCCGTATGGGCGCCAATGACCACGTTGTGACCTACCTGGATCTGATTGTCCAGTTTGACCCCGTTCTCGACAACCGTATCATCGATGGCGCCGCGATCGATGGTGGTATTGGCCCCGATCTCCACGTCATCGCCGATCCGCACGCTGCCCACTTGCGGGACTTTTACCCAGCTCCCGGCGTTCGGCGCGAAACCGAAGCCGTCGGCACCGACCACCGCGCCGGCGTGCAGGATGCAGCGCTGTCCCAGGGTCACCCCGGGGTACAAGTTTACCCGCGAGACCAGAACCGAGTCGGCTCCGACCCGCGCACCGCGCTGAACGATACAGCCCGGACCGATCGTGACACGATCGCCGATCTCGGCGTCGTCTTCAACCACGGCCAACGGGCCAATGTTTGCGGAAGCTGCGATGTGCGCGCTGCTGCTGATGACGGCGCTCGGGTGCTTCCCGGGCGCCGGACTCAACGTAGGGTGCAGAAGCGAGGCGATGCGGGCGTACGCCAGGTAGGGACTGGGATGAATCAATGCCGCGACCGGACAATGGGCTTCGTCCTCGGCGTTGACCAGCACGGCGGTCGCCCGGGTGCTCTCCAATTGTCTGCGGTAGCGCGAGTTCGCCAGGAAGCTCAAGGCCCCCGGCTCCGCCCGCGACAAGGTAGCGACGCTTCGCACCTTGAGCTCAGGCTCACCACGCAGCGTGAGCCCAAAGCGTACCGCCAACTCTCCGAGACTGAATTCTTCCTGCACTCAGGCTCCCGGGTCCCTAGCACTCCCTCAGTGCAGTCGGTGGCTGCCTACTTGGCGGCCGGAGGCTTCGGCCGGCGCGGCCGCGGGCTTCGGTGCAGTCGCCGGCTTGGACTTCAGCACTTCCAATACCTGCGCCGTGATATCGAGCTGCGGCTTGTTGTAGAAGACGCCCTCGCCCAGCACCAGGTCGAAACCTTGCGCACTCGAGTAGGTGCGAATTTCCTCCAGCAGGTAGCGTTGCACCTTGCCGAGTTCCTCATTCTTGCGGGTCGACAGGTCATCCTGGAATTCGCCGCCTTTGCGCGAGAACTCGCGCTGTTGGTCGCGCAGCGACTTTTCCGCCTTGGCGCGATCGGCTTCCGCCATGATCGCACCCTCCTTCGCCAATTTCTCATCACGCGCCTTGAGGTCATTCTGCATGGCCACCAACTCGCGCTGGCGCGGACCGAATTCATTCTGCAGCGCCTGCATCGCGCTCTTGACCTGAGGCGCCTCCGACATGAGTTTTTGGAAGTCCACGTAGCCGATCTTGATTTCAGCACTAGCTTGCTGCGACACCATGAGTCCGCAGAGACCTAAGGCCAGGAGCGGAATGCTGCGAAGATACGACATGTTGATCTTTAGGACCTCAAATTGCGGTCAAAACGCTTGACCGATGGAAAATTGAAAACGTTCCGTCTCGTCCCCGAACCGCACCGTATCGCCCGGGAATGGATTCAAGGGAACGCCGTACGAGAATCGGAACAGACCCAAGGGCGCGAGCCACTGCACTGCAATGCCGGTTGATTGTTTTAGATTAGCATAACTGAAGTGATAATCGACCGGCGTTATGTCATCGACCCCCAGGAATTTCACCTTGCTGCCGGTTTGGAACACGTTGCCGATGTCGTAGAACCAGCTGATGCGCGCCGCGCTCTTCCACTTGTCCGGCACGGGGAAAATCAGCTCGTAGCGGTTGACCACGCGGAAATTGCCGCCGTAGGGGTTGCCGATGCCGATGTTGTCCTTCGGCCCCAAACGGCTCTCGCGATAGCCTCGCACGCTGTCGGGACCGCCCGCAAAGTAGTTGAGATAGGGCGGCAAAGAGGTGGTCTTGCCGAGCGCGGAAGCATAGTCCACCGATGCTTGCACCGAGATCAAAAACTGCTTCCACAGCGGTATGTATCTGATGAAGTCGAAGTTGGTCTGGTAATAGCGAACATCGCTCAGGGGCAACGCATAGCGTGCCGACAGCGTTATTTTCATGCCGCGGTCGGGGAACAGCGCACGGTTGCGGCCCTCGTAGGACCAGCCGCCGGTCAACTCGTAAGTATAGAAATCCGAGCCGTACACGGTATACGGGCTGTCCAACGAGTTGATCACGCCATCGCCGTTGGTGTCGGTGAGTTCGCGCTGGAACGTATTGCCGTTCTGCTTGACCCAATCGACCGACTGCTGCGCGCTATATCCCTGCGAAACCACCAGGCTGTTTTTATTGGCAGAGGTGCCCAGGCTCAAGAATTGGTATTCGCTGATCGGGTAGGACCATTGCACCGCACCCGTGATCTGCTTGGTCGCGAACGCCGACGAGGCCGCGACGAACTGCGTGACGTCGCGCAGGGTGATCGAAGTCGTGCGCGAGATGCCGTCGATGGTCGTGTAAGGGTCGGTGTGCGCAAACGTGTAGCTCTTGCTGTATTTGCCGGCATTGATTTCCAAGGCGATGCGATCGCCCGTGCCGAAGAAATTGCTATGCACGAAATTGCCGTTCAAGCTGAATTTCTGGGATTCCGAGTAGCCGATGCCGCCGCCGAATTGTCCCGGCAGTCCTTCCTTGATGTTGAAGTCGACATCGACCAGATCCGCGCTGCCTGCCACCGGCTTGTTCTCGAACTCCACCTTTTCAACGTAGGGCAGGCGCTGCAGGCGTTCCTTGGAGCGTTCCACCGCCGAATTCGACAACCAGCCGCCCTCCAGCTGGCGCATTTCGCGGCGCAGCGTCTCGTCATTGATCGCGGTGGTGTTGTTGAAATTGATGTGGCGCACATAGACCCGGTTGCCGGGCTCGATGAAAAACGTCAGCGCCACGGTCTTGTGCTCATTGTCCGGCGGTAGGCACCGGATCGATCTTGGCGAAGGCATAACCGTCGGCGCCCAACCGATAGCTCATCAATTGCTGCGTCGAGGTGACTTGCTTGCGCGAATAGGTGTCGCCGGGCTTGACCAGCAGCAAGCGGCGCAGCTGCTCCTCCGGCACCACCATGGTGCCGGCCAGCTTGATCTCGCTCACCTTGAAGACCTCGCCCTCGCTGACGTTCACCGTGATGTACATGTCGTCTTTTTCGGGCGCGATCGTCACCTGCGTCGATTCGATCTGGAAATTCGCGTAGCCCCGGTCCATGTAATAGGAGCGCAATTTCTCCAGATCGCCGGTCAGCGACTCGCGCGAGTAGCGGTCATCCTGCTTGTACCAGGACAGCCAATTCGGCGTTTTCAGCTCGAAACTGCCGAGGATGTCTTTCTCTTTGAATTTGGTGTTGCCGACGATGTTGATTTGCTCGATCTTGGCGCGCTTGCCCTCCTTGATGTCGACGATGATGTCGACCTTGTTGCCGGGCAGATCGGTGATCTTGGTATCGACGCGCACGGCGTATTTGCCGCGGCTGAAATACTGATCGGTGAGGTATTGCTTCACCTCATCGAGCACCGAGCGATCGAAGGTCTTGCCGGTCGCGAGGCCGACGTTGCGCAGGCTCTTGGTCAAATCCTCGGTCTTGATGTCCTTGTTGCCTTTGATTTCGAACTTGGCAATGGAGGGCCGCTCCACCACGACGACCAGCAGCGTGTTGCCGTCGCGGCGCAATTCCACATCGCGAAAGAATCCGGTCGCATACAAGGCGCGCATCGCTTCGCCGATGCGTGCGCCGTCCAGGTGATCGCCGATGTTCACCGGCAGATAGTTGAATACCGTGCCCTCGGAGATTCGCTGCAAGCCCTCGATGCGAATGTCGCCGACGGTGAAGGTTTCTTGGGCGGTTTGCGCCCGCACAATCGTGCAGATTGGTTGGCTGGCCAGCGCCACCAACAAGGCTAGGCGAAATTCAAGCCGCACGCGGCAACGACCGGATGCAATTCTGATGGGCGACGCTGCGCAGGCAGCGCCGCTCGTACGGCTGGAACTTGGGTTTGATCATGATGTCCCGTTAATTCAAATGTCTTGAGATGTCGTTATAGAAGGCCAAACTCATCAACACCACCAACAGCGCGATTCCGATCTGCTGGCCGAAGAGCTGCGTGCGCTCGGACAGCGGGCTGCCCTTGACCGCTTCCACCGCCTGATAAATCACCTGCCCGCCGTCCAACAACGGCACCGGCAGCAAGTTGAGCACGCCCAAGCTCACGCTGATGATCGCCAAGAAACGCCATGTACGCCGTCACCCCCAGCGAAGCGCTGATGCCGGCGAACTCTGCGATGCTGACGACGCCGCTGATGTTCTTGGCGGACACCTGACCCGTGAGCATGCGCCACAGCATCTGCACGGTCAGCGCGGACATTTCCCAAGTCTTCTTGACGCCGACGAGCACTGCATCGATCGGCCCGGAACGATGCGTTTCCACCAGCCCCGGCGGCCAGACCGGCGCGCCCTCTTTGAGCGTGATTCCCAGCCGGCCGACCGGCTTGCCCTCCTCCATGACGCGCGGCACCGCCGCCACCATACGCAATCGTTCGCCGTGCGCGCTCGACTTCGATCGAGATGTCGCGATTGGCCGCTTCGCCGACGATGGAACGGAAAGCGCTCGAATTGGCGATCGGCTGCCCGTCCACCGCCAGCAAGCGATCGCCGGGCCGCAAGCCGCGCGTCGCGCCCGCGCTGCCGGAGGGCGTCGCCTCGATGCTCGTGGCGGCGTTCCACGTCGCCAGATCAAAGCCCAGGCCCGGCAGCAATTTGCCCGGCTCGGTCAACGCTGCGCCGATCGCCGCGTGACCCGCAGCAGTACGGGCCGCTCGATGCCGTCGCGGCGCACGCGCAGCGGCATCAAGCCCTCGTCGCTGAATTGGCGGATCAGCGCAATCTGCAGCTCTTCCGTGTCGCTCACGTTGTGTGACCCCGACCCGCAACGATTTGATCGCCGCGCTGCAGGCCTGCGATGGCGGCCGGGCTGTCGAGCCGCACCTGACCGACCACCGGCTTGACGATCTCGGTGCCGACCATCGCCAATATCGCGTACAGCAGCGATGCAAACAAGAGATTCATCGCAGGTCCCGCCAGCAGCACGGCGATGCGATGCGAAATAGGACGGCGCGTGAAAGATCGATGCAGCTCCGACGGCGGCCACTTCGCCTTCGCGCTCGTCCAGCAGCCTGACGTAGCCGCCCAAGGGGATGGCCGCCAAGCAATACTCGGTGCGGTCCGCATCCTTGCCGACGCGCGTGATGAGCGGCTTGCCAAAGCCGATGCTGAACCTCAAGACCTTGAAGCCGAGTTTCTTCGCAACCCAATAGTGGCCGAACTCATGCACGGCAACCAAGATGCTGATCGCAACCAAGAAGGCTACCGGGATCACCAAAAACATCATGCGGGGGCTCCAGCACTAAGCTCAATCATGCTAACCGCCAGGCGACGCGCCGCAGCGTCGGCCTCCAAAACATCGCCGAGAGCCTTGACCGGAGACGCATTGAGTCGCTGCAGTACTTTGTCAATGACCGTTGAAATCCCTACAAAGTTCAAGCGCCGATCAAGAAACGCCTGAACGGCGACCTCATTGGCCGCATTTAGCACCGTCGGAGCGGTGCCGCCGGCGCGCGCAGCGGCTCGTGCCAGCGTCAAACTCGGGAATCGAACATGATCCGGCGGCTCGAATCCGAGCTGTCCAATCGCGAGCAGATCCAAGGATTGTACACCGGAAGCAAATCGTTCGGGCCACGCCAGCGCCTGCGCAATGGGCGTGCGCATGTCGGGAGCACCGAGCTGCGCCAGCATCGAACCATCCGCGTATTCGACCAGCGAGTGCACCACGCTTTGCGGGTGCACGACGACATCGACCTGCGACTCGGGCAGACCGAACAGCAGCGTGGCTTCGATGACCTCGAGCCCCTTGTTCATCAGCGTGGCGGAGTCCACGGAAATCTTGCGCCCCATTTTCCACTTCGGATGCGCGCAGGCTTCATCAGGCGTGGCGTGCGCCATTTTCGCCGCCGTGGTGCTGCGAAACGGACCGCCGGAAGCGGTGAGTATGACGCGGGTCACACCGCGCGCCGTCATCGCCCGGCAAGTAGCCGCCGGGCATGCATTGGAAGATCGCGTTATGTTCGCTGTCGATGGGAATGAGTTCCGCGCCGGCGCGGCGCACCTCGTCCATCAGCAGCCGGCCGGTCATCACCAGCGCTTCCTTGTTGGCGAGCAGCACGCGCTTGCCGGCGCGCACGGCAGCCAATGTCGAGGCAGAGGCCCGCGGCGCCGACAATCGCCGCCATGACCATCTGCACGTTGGCGGCGCTGGCGGCACTGCTGAGAGCCTGCTCGCCGCTCTCGACGCGGGTCGTGGAACCCATTCTCGTAAGCGCCGCGCGCGCGCATGCCGCGGCCTCGCGCATCGACCAGCACCACGGTTTCGGCGTTGAATTCCCGCGCCTGCTCGACGATGACTTGCCAGCTGTTGAAAGCGCCGAGCACGGCGACCTTGAAGCGTTCCGGGTGAAGGGCGATGACGGCGAGCGTGCTGCGGCCGATGCTGCCCGTCGACCCGAGGATGGCGATGCCCTGCATGATCAGCGGATCACGCCTGAACCGAACAGGCCCAGCGCATACAAGGGCGCGGCCGCCGTGACACTGTCGATGCGATCCAACAGACCCCCATGTCCCGGCAGCAATGTGCCGCTGTCTTTGAGCGCCGCAGCGCGTTTGAACATGCTCTCGGTCAGATCGCCGATGATCGGAAAAAATTCCCACGCCGCAGCCGAATGCAACGACGTTGAGCGGCGGCAGGCCGAAATACACGGCGCCCCCCGCAGCGACCAAAGCAACCATGGCCAGCCCGCCCACGGCGCCCGCCCACGTCTTGCCCGGGCTCACCCGCGGCGCCAATTTTCGCTGTCCGAAGGCCCGCCCGGCAAAGTAAGCACCGATGTCTGCGGCACACACCATGAGAACCAGCCACAGCACGATGAGCGGGCCGCGCGCAAACCCTTCCGCGGAAATCTGCAGACGGGCGAGCGCCACAAAGGCCGGCACCAGGACGGCCAGCCCGCAGACGAGCGTGAGCGCCGGCCGATTCCACGTCGGCGCCCGCGATAGCCAAAAGAAGGCGATGACCCACCATGCGCACGCTGCGCTCAGGAGCATGATCAGATGCGAGGATGCACCGCTCCAACGCCAGCTCACCGCTAAGGCGAGCGCGACGATCAGTGTGTACAGCGCGCGCAGCACGGGCGTGCGCAAGGCGCCGAACCCGGCCCACTCCCATGCCCCGATGGTAAACACCACTCCAAATGCCAGCACGGCCCAAAACGGCGGCAGCAAGAACAACCCCAGCAACAACAGCGCACCCAAGATACTGCCGGTGAGAACCCGCGTCTTAAGCATGGAACCCTTTATGCATCCGCTTTCGCCGCGATCTGAGCCGAGGTCTTGCCGAAGCGCCGCTCGCGCTGGCCGAAGTACTCGAATGCCGTCTGCAGCAGCGCCGGTGAGAATTCCGGCCAGAGGGCTGGGGTGAAATAGAATTCGGTGTAGGCAAGATTCCACAACAGGAAATTACTGATGCGCTGCTCCCCGCCGGTGCGGATCAGGAGATCCGGATCCGGAATTCCCGCGAGCGCCAGGCGCGCACCGATAAGCTCCTCCGAAATATCGGAGGCAGGCAATTTGCCCGCGGCAACATCCGCGGCCAGCGACCGGCAGGCCTGCGCGATATCCCAGCGCCCGCCATACGCGACGGCGACCAACAGGCCGAGGCCTTGATTGCCGCCCGTCAGCTGCTCCGCATCCTGCATTCTTTGCCGCAGCTCCGCGCCCAGCGATTCGCGATCGCCGATGAAGCGCAGGCGCACTTGATTGCGATGCAAGTCGGCCACTTCGCGCACCAGCGCATCCAGGAACAAGCCCATGAGCATGCCGACCTCATCGGCGGGGCGCCGCCAGTTCTCGCTGCTGAAGGCGAACAGGGTCAAGTAGCGGACCTTGCGCGCGGCGCATTCCTCGACGATCTTGCGCACCACCTTGACGCTGGCGCGGTGTCCCGCAACCCGCGGCATGCCGCGCGATCGGGCCCAGCGGCCATTGCCGTCCATGATGATTGCGACATGCTGCGGCGAGTCGGCCATAGGCGGTTTGAGAGATGCGGGTCCGGCTTGAGTCAGACCTGCATGAGCTCCTTTTCCTTGTCCGCCATGGCGTGATCGATGTCAGCGACATGCTTGTCGGTCAATTTTTGAATGTCGTCCTGGCCGCGCCGCTCATCGTCTTGCGCGATGAGTTTTTCCTTGAGCATTTCCTTCAGTTCGGTGTTGATTTCGCGGCGCACGCCGCGCACGGCGACGCGCGCATTTTCCGCTTCGGCCTTCACGACCTTGATGATGTCGCGCCGCCTCTCTTCGGTCAGCGCCGGCATGTGAATACGGATGATCTGCCCCGCGGTGTTCGGCGTGAGCCCCAGATCCGACTTGTAGATCGCTTTCTCGATGATCGGCACCATGGCTTTTTCCCAAGGACTGACGGTCAAGGTGCGCGCGTCTTCCGTGGCGATATTGGCGACCTGATTCAGCGGCATTTCAGAGCCGTAATAGTCGACCTTGATATGCTCGATGAGACTGGTGTGAGCCCGGCCGGTGCGCATCTTCTTCAGCTGCTCCTTGAACGCCGCAACGCATTTCTGCATGCGCACGGTCGCGTCCTTTTTCACATCATCGAGCATGGATCCCCCTAAACTTTAAGCTTCGGCCGACACCACGGTGCCGACGTCTTCGCCCTGGACAATACGCATCAAATCGCCGGCGTTAAAGAGATTGAAGACCTGCAAGGGCAAATTGTTTTCTCGGCACATGACGATGGCCGTTGCGTCCATGACGTTGAGGCGATCGTTCAGCACCTTATCAAAGGTCAGGCGCGCATAGCGCTTGGCGTTGCGGATTCGTGACCGGGTCGGAATCGTAGATCCCGTTGACCTTGGTGGCCTTCAGCAAGATTTCAGCGTTGATCTCGATGGCGCGCAAACTGGCGGCCGTATCGGTGGTGAAGAAAGGGTTGCCGGTGCCCGCGCCAAATATCACGACGCGGCCTTTTTCGAGATGCCGCACGGCTCTGCGCCTGATGTAGTCCTCGCAGACCTCGTTGATGCGCAGCGCCGACATGACGCGCGCGTAGGTGCCGAGACTCTCCAGGGCATCCTGCATGGCGAGCGCATTGATCACGGTGGCGAGCATGCCCATATGATCGGCGGTCACCCGATCCATGCCGGCGCGCGCCAGTCCCGCACCACGAAAAATATTTCCGCCCCCCAATACGACCGCGACCTGAACCCCCATCTGGGTCAGGTCGCGAATTTCCCCGGCGATTCGCTTGAGGATGAGCGGGTCGATGCCGTAATCCTCATTTCCCAGCAGCGCTTCGCCGGATAACTTGACTAGAATTCTTCGATAACGAGCCGTGCCGGGTTTCGTGCTCATAGGCGCTTAGTGTTTCTTGTCCTTGTCCTGCGCTTTTACCTGCGCCATCACTTCGCCGACGAAATCGTCCTGTTTCTTCTCGATGCCCGCGCCGACCTCATAGCGCGCGAACATGGTGACCTTGGCGCCGGCACGCTTCAGCAGCTTTTCAACCGTCATGTCCTCGTCCTTGATGAACGGCTGCCCCACCAACGTGATTTCCGCGAGGTATTTGCGCAGGCGGCCTTCGACCATCTTGGCGATGATCTCGGGCGGCTTCTTTTCACCCTTGGTTTGCTCAGTGAGGATTTCGCGCTCCTTCTGCAGCAAGTCGGCCGGCACGTCGCCGACATCGATGTAGGCCGGATTCACGGCCGCGACATGCATCGCAATATCGCGCGCCAGGGATTCATCGCCGCCCTGCAATGCCGCCACGCTGCCGATTCTGGCGCCATGGATGTAGGTGCCCAGAGGTCCCGGAGAGGAGACGCGCACGAAGCGCCGCACGGCCATGTTCTCGCCGATCTTGGCGATCAAGGCGCGGCGCCGCTCATCCAGGGTCGAGCCCTCGTGCGAGAGCTTGAGCAGGTCCTCCAGGCTGGAGGGTGCCGCTCTCAAGGCTGCGGCGGCGACTGCCTTGGCGAAGGCCTGAAATTCGTCGCTGCGCGCGACGAAGTCGGTTTCGCAATTCACTTCGACGAGCGCGGCGCTGTCGCCGGAGCGCTCGATCGCAACCGTACCTTCCGCGGCGACCCGTGCGGCTTTCTTGTCCGCCTTGGCGAGTCCGCTCTTGCGCATGAGCTCGGCCGCGGCGTCCAAATCACCTTTGGCTTCGACCAGCGCCTTCTTGCACTCCATGAATCCAGCGCCGGTGCGCTCGCGAAGTTGTTTGACTGTATCTGCCGTAATGTTCATCGGACTGCGCGATACCTCATTGAGCGATTTCAATCGAGTCCAAGGCGGCGGCTGCGCCTTGCCTTGAAAGTTTACGCGCCGCGTGCCGGAGCACGCCGACCCGCGGGCCGACGCCGCGGCGCGCTGGCCGGCCGCGTTTCTGCCGGCGGTGTATCCGGGGCATCGACGTCGTCGGCCTCGACTTCCACCTCGTCCAGCGATGCCGCCACGGCGGCGACGCTGGGTACAACCGTCACGGGCACCTTGCGGCGCGGCGGCTGCTTGCGTTGACCGCGCGCCGGTGCCGCGGGACGCCGCCCGCCGGCGCTGCGCTTCTTCGGATTGCCTTCCTCGTCCAATTCGACGAATTCGTCTTCGCCCACCGGCACTTCGGGCAACGAGGCCTTACCTTCCAGGACCGAATCGGCGATGCCGCCGGCGTACAGCAGGATGGCGCGCATGGCGTCATCGTTGCCCGGAATGACGTAATCGATGCCGTCCGGGGAGCAGTTGGTGTCCACCACCGCGACGACGGGGATGCCGAGTTTCTGCGCTTCATGGATCGCGATTTGTTCATGACCCACATCGATGACGAACAGCGCATCCGGCAACGCCGTCATGTCGCGGATACCGCCAAGGCTGCGCAGCAACTTGTCCATTTCACGACGCAGCATCTGCGCTTCTTTCTTGCCGCGACGGTCCAAGGCGCCGCTTTGCGCCATCTCGTCCAGTTCGTTCAGCCGCTTGATGGACTGACGAATGGTCTTGAAATTCGTGAGCATGCCGCCCAGCCAGCGCTGATTGACATAGGGCATGGCGGCACGAGTGGCTTCTTTCTGCACGGCATCTCGCGCCGAGCGCTTGGTGCCGACGAACAGCACTTTGCCGCCTCCGGAAGCCACGCCCTTGATGAAGGCGGCCGCCTGGGCATACAGGGGCTGGGTCTTTTCCAGATTGATGATATGGATTTTGTTGCGTTCGCCGAAGATGAACGGAGCCATTTTCGGGTTCCAGAAGCGGGTTTGGTGCCCAAAATGGACGCCCGCTTCCAGCATTTGTCGCATGGACACGCTGGTCATAAAAAACTCCTGGTTGGGTTGAGCCTCCGCGTGTCCCAATCGGCAACCCGGTTTTGCCTTGAAACGAGAGGCCTAAACCCTCATTTCAGTGCTTGACCGGGCACCCAGTCGATTGTGACGACACGCGTGCGGGGTTGTTAAAAATAGCCGCGCTTTATACCATGAACCCCTAGTGGAAACAAAGCCCGCCAGCCTTTAAGGTTTGCCTGACCTACTTATGAATGTGACCATCAAAACCCCCGCAGAACAGGACAAAATGCGCGCCGCCGGGCGCCTGGCGGCAAGCGTCCTGGACATGATCGAGCCCTATGTCCAGCCCGGCGTGAGCACCGATGAATTGGACAAGCGCTGCCACGACTTCATCGTCGAGGAACTGAAATCCATTCCCGCCAACCTGAATTATCGCGGCTTCCCGAAAACCATCTGTACCTCGGTGAATCACGTGGTCTGCCACGGCATACCGGGCGATAAGCGCTTGAAGAGCGGCGATATCATCAATATCGACGTCACGGTGATCCGCGACGGCTTCCACGGCGATACCAGCCGCATGTACCTGGTCGGCAATGCCCCCATCCTGGCCCGTCGCCTCACGGCGGCCTGCCATGAGGCGATGTGGCGCGGGATTCAGCAGGTCAAGCCCGGCGCGCACTTGGGCGATATCGGCCACGCCATCCAGACCTTTGCCGAGACCAATAGCTTCTCGGTGGTGCGCGAATATTGCGGTCACGGCATCGGCCGCGTGTACCACGAGGACCCGCAGGTGCTGCATTACGGCAAACCGGGCACGGGCTTGGAGCTGACGCCCGGCATGACTTTCACCATCGAGCCGATGATCAATGCGGGCCGGCGGGACGTGCGCCTCCTGCCCGACGGCTGGACGGTCGTCACCAAGGATCAGTCTCTGTCCGCGCAATGGGAGCACACGATTTTGGTGACCGACGCGGGTTACGAAGTGCTCACCTTACCCGCGAGCGTTGGTACGCCGGCTGCCGCGGCGGCTTCGGGCGTGCCCGCCACTTGAACGCCCACGGTAAGTTCTTAGATCAAATCGCCGACTGGCCATACCTCACGGCCGTACCCGCCGCCCTCGAAGAGGGCGAATTCTCTCCAATCATCTTTCGCCAGGTTCTCGACCAGGGCAGCGAGCTGCTCAAAGATCGTTTCGTTGCCGACGATCCCATCGAAGATCTGGTGCGCGATCGCGCGCGTCTGGTGGATGTCGCCCTGCGCGCCGCGTGGGTGAGTCACGTCGGCAAATTTACCGAAGACCTAGGCCTGGTTGCGGTCGGCGGCTATGGGCGCGGCGAACTGCATCCGAGCTCCGATATCGACATCATGGTGCTCTTGCCGAAGAGCGACTCGGCGGACTGGCAGCCGGACATCGAGCGCTTCCTCACCTTCTTGTGGGACATAGGCCTCGAGGTCGGTCATAGCGTTCGTTCGATCGATGAGTGTCAGCGTGAGAGTCTCGCCGATATCAGCGTCGCGACGACCTTGTTCGAAGCGCGCCTGCTGGCAGGGCCCGAACCGCTGTTCGCCGGAATGCGGCGCGCGCTCGCGCCGGACCGGCTTTGGTCATCGCAGGACTTCTTCGAGGCCAAGGTCAAGGAGCAAACCGAGCGCCACCATCGCTATTTCGACACCGCCTATAACTTGGAACCCAACGTCAAATCCAGCCCCGGCGGCCTGCGCGACATTCAAACCATCGGCTGGGTGGCGAAGCGGCATTTCGGAACCGATACGCTCGATGAGCTCGTGGCGCA
Organism: uncultured Gammaproteobacteria bacterium; assembly: GCA_963771615.1. Classification (GTDB taxonomy): domain Bacteria; phylum Pseudomonadota; class Gammaproteobacteria; order Steroidobacterales; family Steroidobacteraceae; genus Bog-1198. Next base: position 225,990 of record CAVYUD010000010.1, on the reverse strand, counting down.
TGGATTTTTGACCCGCGAGGAGCTGCGCAAGCTGCAAGCCGCGCAGTCGTTCCTGTGGAAAGTTCGCTTCGGCTTGCACATGCTGACCGGACGGCGCGAGGACCGGCTGTTGTTCGACTACCAGATCAAGCTCGCGAAACTGTTCGGTTACGAGGATGCCAGCTTCACCCTCGCGGTCGAACAGCTGATGCAGAAGTATTACCGCACCGTCATGGACATCAGCCTGCTGAACGAAATGCTGTTGCAGCTCTTTCGCGAGGCCATTCTGACGCAAAGCGCGCCGCCGGTGGCCATCAACGCGCGCTTCCAAATTCGCAATGATTATCTGGAAGTGACGCATCCGGATGTTTTCGCGCGCAATCCCTCCGCGTTGCTCGAGCTGTTCGTGCTGCTGCAGCAAAACCCGGAGGTGCGCGGCGTGCGCGCCGAGACCATTCGTCTGATCGGCACTCATGTCTCCCTCATCGATGAGGAGTTCCGCCAAAATCCGCGCCACCATCGGCTGTTCATCGAGATCCTGTGCGCGCCGGTGGGCGTCACGCACGAACTGCGGCGCATGAATCTTTACGGCGTGCTCGGACGCTACATCCCGTCCTTCGGCCGCGTCGTCGGCCGCATGCAATACGACTTGTTTCACGCCTATACAGTGGATGCGCATACGCTATTCGTGGTCAGCAATCTGCGCCGTTTTGCCATGCCGAAGTTCAATCACGAATTTCCGGCGTTGAGCCAGATCATGCAATCCTTGCCGCGGCAGGAAGTCGCCTATCTCGCGGCGCTGTTTCACGACATTGCCAAGGGCCGGGGCGGCGATCACTCGGATTTGGGCGCAGTCGATGCCGAGGCCTTCTGCCTGGAACAGGGATTGGGGCGCTACGAAGCGCGCCTGGTCGCGTGGTTGGTGCGCAATCATCTGATCCTGTCGATCACTTCGCAAAAGAAGGACATCAGCGATCCGGATATCATCCAGCAATTCGCGCGGCACGTCGGCGATCAAGTTCACTTGGATTACTTGTACGTACTCACCGTTGCCGATGTGCGCGGCACCAATCCAAAATTGTGGAATTCCTGGAAGGCGCGGCTGTTCGAAGAATTTTACGAGCGCACCAAGCGGGCACTGCGCCGCGGGCTCGAGACGCCGATCGACCAGGAGCAGCTGATCCGCGAGACTCAGGATCAAGCGCTCGCCAAGCTGCCGCCCGATGTTCAAAATCAGGCCGCCGCCGTGTGGACCCAGTGGACCGAGGCGTACTTCCTGCGCTACACGCCGGAGGAAATCGCCTGGCACACGGCATTGCTTGCCGAGCGGCCGCCCAACGTCGACACGCCGCTGGTCGCAGTACGCCAACTCACCGATCGCGGCGGCACGGCGGTGCTGACGTACACGCCACGGCGACTGCGCAGCTTTGCACGCACCACCGGCCTGCTCGATCAAATGGGCCTCAATGTGGTCGATGCGCGCCTGATTACGAGTGCCAATGGGTTTAGCCTCGAAACCTACGTCGTGCTCGAGGACAACGGCGCGGTCATCACCGATCCGACGCGCATTCGAGAAATCGAGCGCGGCTTGTGGCGGGTATTGCAACAGGGCGAGGATTTGCCGCCCGCCGTGACGCGGCGGGCACCGCGGCAGGTGCGCATGTTCTGGACGCCCACCCAGGTCAATTTCAGTGTCGATACCCGCAACCAGCGCACGATTCTGGAGCTGATCGCGGCCGACCGTCCGGGTCTTTTGTCGGAGGTCGGACGAGTATTTCGCGCCGAACGCGTTGCGATCAACGGCGCCAAAATCATGACCGTGGGTGAACGCGCGGAAGACGTGTTCTATATCACGCGCGAGGACGGCGGCCTGCTCAAGGAAGAATCGTGCCAGCGCGTGCAGGAAGCGCTGATGCAGGCGTTGGATAAACGCGAAGTCGCACGATCTTGAATTCCCACGACGAGCTGCGCCAGATAATCGATGAGGCCTACGAAGCGCGGGCGCAACTCAACCCGCGCAACACACCGGCCGCGCTGCGCGCCGCGATCGAGCAGGCCATTGATCTCTTGAACGAGGGGCAGCTGCGCGTGGCGCAGCCGGAGGGCGGAGCCTGGCGCGTCAATCAGTGGCTCAAGAAAGCCGTGCTGCTCTCCTTTCGCATCAACGACAATGAAGCGATGGCGTCGGGCGCCCTCAATTTCTACGACAAGGTGCCGCTGAAATTCAGCGGCTGGAGCGCCGAGCGCTTTGCCGCCGCCGGCGTACGCGTCGTGCCTCCGGCGACCGTGCGGCGCGGCGCCTATATCGCCCCCAACGTGGTTCTGATGCCCAGCTACGTCAACGTCGGCGCCTATGTGGACAGCGGCACCATGGTGGATACCTGGGCCACGGTTGGTTCCTGCGCGCAAATCGGCAAGAACGTGCACTTATCCGGCGGCGTCGGCATCGGCGGTGTGCTGGAGCCATTGCAAGCCGGCCCAACCATCATCGAGGACAACTGTTTCATCGGCGCTCGCTCGGAAATCGTCGAGGGCGTCGTGGTCGAATCCGGCGCCGTCATTTCGATGGGGGTTTTCATCGGCCAAAGCACGCGGATCTATGATCGCGAACGGGACGAAATTCTCTATGGTCGGGTACCGGCCGGCGCCGTGGTGGTTCCCGGCTCGCTGCCCGCGGCGAACGGCAAGTACGGTCTCGCCTGCGCCGTCATCGTCAAGCGCGTGGATGCGCAGACCCGCGCCAAGACCTCGCTGAACGAACTGCTGCGCAACGCCGACTAACATTTCGCGCCGTGCCTAGGTAAGATTTGCTTCGCTAGGAAAGCCAGGGGCCAAAAATGAGCGATGACAAAGCGCCTTCAGCGTCTCGGCGTCAATTGTTCAAGAGCTTAGGGCTCGTCCCCATCGCGGCCGTCGGCCTCGCCGGTTGCGCCCGCGAGGCCGATAAACCCGCGGACTCGAGTGCGCTCCAAGGCGACTACAAACCGGCTTTTTTCAATGCCGCCGAGTGGGCCTTCATCCAGGCGGCCTGCGATCAATTGATTCCGGCCGACAACATCGGCCCGAGTGCAGCGCAAGCCGGCGTCCCGGAGTTCATCGACCGTCACATGCAGACGCCTTACGCCAGCGGCGACATTTGGTACATGCAAGGTCCCTTCATCGAAGCCGCGCCGCAATTCGGCTATCAAGGCCGGCTGCCGGTGCGCGATATTCTGCGGGTGGGAATCAAGGGGATCGATGCTCACTGCGCGAAGCAGTTCAACGGCAAGAGCTTCGCACAGCTCGACCATAAGGATCAGGAGGCGCTGCTCAAATCCGCCGAGGCCGGCAAGCTCGAGCTCGAGAATATCTCCGCCAAAGAGTTCTTCTCTCAACTTTTGAACGAGACGCGCATGGGTTATTTCTGCGATCCCAAGCACGGCGGCAACAAGAACATGTCGGCGTGGAAGATGATCGGCTATCCCGGCATGCGGGCCGATTACACCAATTGGGTCGAGGTTCGCGATTCAACCCTATCCGCTGCCGCCGGTCGACCTGGCCGGAAAGCGAGGCTGAGCGTGGCCATCGTCAAACCGAAAGTCGATGCGGTCATCGTGGGGATGGGCTGGACCGGCGCCATCATGGCCAAGGAACTCACTGACGCCGGCCTGCGGGTGGTCGCATTGGAACGCGGTCCGGATCGCGACACGCAGCCGGACTTCGCCTACCCGCGGGTCGTCGATGAGCTGGAAGGATCCATCCATCGCAAGTTTTTGCAGAGCCTGGCGAAGGAAACCGTCACCGCGCGCCACAGCAGCAAGGACACCGCCGTGCCCTACCGGCAGATGGGCTCCTTCAAACCGGGCACCGGTGTGGGCGGCGCGGGCACGCACTGGTCCGGCTGCCATTTTCGCGCGCTGCGCGAGGACTTCAATCTGCGCAGCAATATGAAACAGCGCTACGGCGCGAAATTCATTCCCGACGGCATGACGATTGCGGATTTTCCGGTCACCTACGATGAGCTCGAGCCGCACTTCGATCATTTTGAGTATGTCTGCGGAACCTCGGGTAAAGCGGGGGTGCTCAATGGCACCAAGATTCCCGGCGGCAATCCGTTCGAGGCTTCGCGTTCGCGCGAATTTCCCTTGCCGCCCAACCGCAACTATCTGGGCGCCGAATTGTTTTACAAAGCGGCGCGCGAGATGGGCTACAGCGCCTATCCGATTCCTGCATCGAATGCCTCGGCCGCCGTACGTCAATCCCTACGGCTGCCAAATGGGACCGTGCAATTTCTGCGGATTTTGCAGCGACTATGGCTGCCTCAACTATTCCAAAGCCTCGCCCAATGCGAGCATTCTGCCGGTGCTGCGGCTGCGCAAGGAGTTCGAATTGCGCGCGCATGCGCAGGTCTTGAAGGTTAATCTCGACAGTGCCGCGCAGCCGCGCCACCGGCGTCACCTATCTGGACGCGGACGGCAAGGAGACCGAGCAACCGGCGGACTTGGTGTTGCTGTGCGCATTTTCACTGTTTAATGTGCATCTGATGCTGCTCTCGGGCATCGGCAAACCCTACGACCCGGTTTCCGAGACCGGCACCGTGGGCCGCAACTATTCCTACCAAAATTTAAATCGTGTCACGCTGTTCTTCGATGACAGCGTGCAAGCGAATGGCTTCATCGGCATCGGCGGCGGCGGCGCCACCTTCGATGATTTGAACGGCAATCAGCTGGACAACGCCAAGGCGGGCTTCGTCGGCGGCGGGGTGATTTGGGCGAGACAACCCGGCTCGGGCCCCATCCGCGGCATTAGCACGGCTCCCGGTGTGCCCAACTGGGGCAGCGCCTGGAAACAAGGCGTCAAGGATGCCTTCCGACATTCGTTTTACTACGAGGTGCAGGGCGCTTGCATGTCGTATCGCGCCAATTATCTGGACCTCGACCCGACCTACCGCGACGCATTCGGGCGGCCGTTGCTGCGCATGACCTTTGACTGGAACGATAACGAAATTCGTGCCTCGCAATTCCTGGTCGGCAAGGCGTTGGACATGTGCAAGGTGCTCAATCCAAAAGCGTTGTCCGGAGACGCCAAGAAAGCGGGCGAGCACTACAACATCACGCGTTATCAGAGCACGCATACCTGCGGCGGCGCCATCATGGGCTCAGATCCGAAGACCTCCGCGCTCAACCGCTATCTGCAATCTTGGGATGTGCCGAATGTATTTGCACCGGGCGCCAATGCGTTTCCGCAGAACAACGGCTATAACCCGACCGGCATGGTGGGAGCGCTGACCTATTGGGCCGCGAAGGCCATTCGCGAGCAGTACCTCAAGAGTCCCGGCGCCTTGGTCCACACGTAGCAGCAGCCATGAAAAACTCTACGCGTCTTGCTCACATTACTCGGCCTGTTGGTTCTCGTTTTCCTCGGCGCCTTGATCTTTGCGCTATTGCCGACGCACACGCGGCAGATCGCGGCAAGCCAATCAGCGGGCGCAGATGCGGCGTCGCTCGAGCGCGGCCGATACCTGGCCGTGGCGGCTGATTGCACCGCCTGCCACACCGCGCCGGGCGGCAAGCCGTTTGCGGGCGGTCTTGCCATCGATTCGCCGCTTGGGTACGATTTACAGCACGAACATCACGCCGGACCCCGAATCCGGAATCGGCAAATTCACGCTCGATGATTTCGATCGCGCCGTCCGGCACGGCATCGACGATGAGGGCGTGACCCTGTATCCGGCGATGCCCTACCCCTCGTATGCGCTGATGAGCGATGCGGATATCGCCGCCGCTGTACGAGTTATTTCATGCACGGTGTCGAGCCGGCGCCGGGCACCGAACACGCGAACGGTATTCCGTGGCCCCTGTCGATCCGCTGGCCCCTGGCGATTTGGCGCAAGCTATTTGCGCCCTCCCCCGATGCGCCCGCCTTCAAGCTCGCGCTATGCCGATCCGGTCGTGGCGCGCGGCGCTTACCTGGTTCAAGGCGCGGGGCACTGCGGCGCCTGCCATACGCCGCGCGCGATCACGTTGCAGGAGAAGGCATTGGACGATTCATCGAGCTCCTTTCTCGCAGGCGGGCAACGGATCGGTGGCTGGGTTGCCGTCAACCTCAGCGGCAATGTCGGCGATGGCCTTGGCGGCTGGTCGAAGGAGGATATCGTCGCGACGCTGCGCACGGCGCGCAACGCGCAGCAGTCGGTTATCGGCGCGCCGATGAGCGACGTCGTGGTCCATAGCACGCAAAACTTGAACGAGGCGGACCTGCAAGCGATTGCCGCCTACCTCAAGACCTTGGCGCCCTCGTCCGGCGATGCCCCAAAGTTCGCCGCAAATCCGGCGACGGCGGCCGATCTGGCCAAGGGTCACGAGGCCAATCGCGGCGCAGAGCTGTATGACGATAACTGCGCCGCCTGCCACCATACCGACGGCGCGGGAAGCCCGAAGGCGCTTCCTAAGATTGCCGGCAACTCCTCGGTGCTTGCTGAAGATCCCAATTCCCTGATCCGCTTGGTGTTGGCGGGCAGCGCCCTGCCCGGCACCACGGCGGCGCCCTCGGCTCTAGGCATGCCCGGCTTTGCGTGGCGGTTATCCAACCAGGAAGTCGCGGAGTTGTTGACGTTCATTCGAACGAGCTGGGGAAATCAAGCTTCGAGCGTGACGGCCGGTGAAGTCGCGCGGGTTCGGGGATCGCTGAATGCCGAGGCGCCGCCCCGCTAGCGGCGCACCCCGCCGCCGATGCTGCGAATCGAACACGTTGCCTTTTGGACTGAGGAACTCGAGCGGCTGGTTGATTTCTACGAAAAATATTTCGGCGCCACCGCCGGTTCGAAGTACGTCAATCCGGCGAAGGGCTTCGAATCGCGCTTCCTGAGCTTTGCGGGCGGCGCACGGATTGAAATCATGCGAAGCTCGACCTTGAATCCAGTGAAGCACGATCGGGGCGCCCAGCGGATGGGGCTTGCGCATTTGGCGATCTCGGTGGGATCGCTGGGGCGCGTTGAGGAGCTGACGGCGCAGCTCAAGTTGGACGGCTTCCAGGTCGTGGACGGCCCACGTCGCACCGGCGACGGCTACTTTGAAAGCGTCGTCTTGGACCCCGACGGCAACCGCATTGAGATTACGATTTAGGAGAACGCATGAATCGCTATGTCGCTGACTGTTTCGCACTCATGTTGGTTTGCAGTGCAAGTTTGCTCGCGGGTTGCGGTTCTTCGACTGCGCCGGTGATTGCAGCCAAGCCCGATGTGATTGTCACCGTCGACGGAACGCAGCATGCCTGTGTCGTTGCGCTTCCCAGTGAGCCCCAAGGCAGCAGCATCCCGTGCAGCGACGCGATTGCGTTTTTGCGGGATGAACTCAGAGTCCCGAGCGGCGCGATCTATGACCTGCGCACCACACCTCCGGTCGATGCAGCAGAAGTGCTTAAAGTACGCACCAGTCTGAATGACGCGGGTTATCGGTTCATCGGCGGGCACTCATAGGCGCGCGCGACGGCATTGATACACCGCGGCTGACACTGGCCGCCTTCGTGCTATGCGCGATCGTCGGCACGCCGCGAGCCGCCGCGCAAGGGGCGCAGCATGGCGGCGGACACGGCGGCGATGCCATCCGCTGCACATCCGGCAAGCCGGAAATCGCGTTGGTCGCCTGTACCAATATCATTCAGGACCAGCGCGAGGACGAGGGCAAGCGCGCGATCGCGCTGCGCAACCGCGCTTATCGATACCAGCAATTGGGCGACTTCGATCATGCCATCGCCGACTACACCACCGCCTTGAATCGTCCCGAGCAGCACGGCGTCGAAGCAAAAACCTACCTGAATCGCGGTTTGATGCATTTTCTGAAAGGCGATGACGACGCGGCCCTCGCAGACTACGACAAGGCCGCCTCTCTCGATCCAACATTGGTCTCGACTTATCTCAATCGCGCGACGATCTACAGCAAGCGCGGCGAAGATGATCGCGCCATCGCCGAACTCGATCGGGCGACCCTGCTTGACCCGCTGGACTCTGCGCTCTTCGTCAGCCGCGGCACGATATATTCGCGGCGCGGGGACCAGAGCCGAGCCGTCGCCGAGTTCACCAAGGCAATTCAGCTGAATCCAGCCAACGCGACGGCGTGGCGAAACCGCGGTTTCGCGAATCGGGCGTTGGGTGACACGGCAGCGGCCACTGCCGATGCGGCGGAGGCAATCCGATTGAATCCCAGCCTGGCGGCCGCCCATCTCGATTTGGGCCTGAGCGTGCAGGGCCCGGATCGCGCTGCGCGCGCGCTTGCAGAATTTGACCAGGCGATCGCGCTCAATCCGCTCGATGCTCAGGCATTCAAGGCGCGTGGCGATGTCCATCTCGCGAGCGGCAATACGGACCGAGCCATTGCCGATTTCGACCGCGCCATCAGTCTCAACGCCAATCTTCCGGCCGCCTATGTCGACCGTGGCGATGCGCACATGGGCAAAGCCGAGTGGGATCTTGCGATCGCGGACTTCAGCAGCGCCATCGCGCTCGATGCCAAAGCCTATGCCGCCTATCTCAATCGCGGCCAGGCCTTCGGAGCCACGCATGATCGCGAGCACGCCATCGCGGATTTCAGCGAGGCGCTTCGGCTCAAGCCAGACAGTGTCGAAGCCTATCGGCAGCGCGCTTTTTTCCGTCAAGAAGGCGGTGACAGCAAGGGCGCGCTCGATGATTACAATCGAGCCATCGCGCTAAACCCGAAGGACGCCGAAGCCCTTCGCGGCCGTGGCCATTTATCGCTCAGCCGCCATGACGCGGACGCAGCCATTGCCGACCTCACGGCCGCAATCGCGACTCAATCCCCAAGATGCCCTCGCCTATCGATTTCGCTCTGCGGCGTATGCCGCAAAGAAGGATATGCCGGCGCGCCGATCTCGATGCCGAAGCAGCCTTGCGCACTCACGGGCCGGCCTACCAAAACGCCCCGTAATGTAATCCTCGGTCAGCTTTTGCTGCGGGTTGGTGAAGACACGATCGGTCGGTCCGATTTCGATCAGATCGCCCATGTGAAAATAGGCGGTGCGCTGCGAGACGCGCGCCGCCTGCTGCATGTTGTGCGTGACGATGGCGATCGCATAATTCTCGCGCAGCTCATCGATCAAATCCTCGATCTTGGCGCTCGCAATCGGATCCAACGCGGAAGTCGGCTCGTCCATCAGAATGACTTCCGGATTGACCGCGATGGTTCGGGCGATGCATAGCCGTTGTTGCTGGCCGCCCGATAGGCTCGTGCCCGAGGTCGACAGGCGATCCTTCACCTCTTCCCAGAGACCGGCGCGCGCAAGACTGGTCTGGACCAATTCATCCATGTCGGCGCGACTCTTGGTCAGTCCATGGATTCGCGGCCCGTACGCCACATTGGCATAGATCGAATGCGGAAACGGCGTGGGCTTCTGAAACACGATGCCGACCCGCGCGCGCAGCTGCGCCACATCCTGCCGCTTATCGTAGATATTCTGGCCATCCAAGGTGATGGTGCCACTGACGCGCGCGCTCGGGATCGTATCGTTCATCCGGTTGAGGCAACGCAGAAAAGTGGATTTACCGCAGCCCGAAGGACCGATCAGCGCCAGCACCTGATTGCGGCCGATATCGAGCGTGACGTTTCTCACGGCGCACTTGTCGCCGTAAGTAACACTGACGCCGCGCGCCGTCATGACCGGATCGGACACTCTGTCGCGGGCGACGGCGCGGTGCGGCCTCAGCCGCGCCGGTCAGACTATCGAGCGTGTTCATGTCGTTCATGGGCGTCAACCGAAGCGCCCGGTGATGTAGTCGTCGGTCTTGCGATTCTTGGGCGAGGTGAAAATCTGGCTGGATGGCCCGATCTCAACCAGTTCGCCCATGAACATGAATCCGGTCACGTTCGATACGCGCGCCGCTTGCTGCAAGTTGTGGGTGACCACCACGATGCAATACTTCTCGCGCAACGCCTGCAATGTCTCCTCGACGCGCAGAGTCGAAATCGGATCGAGCGCCGCCGTCGGTTCATCGAGCAGCAGCACATCCGGCTGCACGGCGATGGCGCGGGCAATGCACAGGCGCTGCTGTTGTCCGCCGGACAGGCTGCGGCCATCGGCGTTGAGCTTGTCCTTGACCTCGTCCCAAATGGCGGCATCGCGCAACGCGGATTCGACCCGCACCTTAAGATCGGCGCGGCGCATTCCCCCTGCCAGACGCAATCCGAAGGCGACGTTGTCGAATACCGACATGGGAAAGGGTGTGGGCTTCTGAAATACCATGCCGACGCGGTAGCGAAGCTCCGCAACGTCCACAGTCGGCGCCCAAAATGTCGCGGCCGCCGATCAGCACCTCGCCTTCGGCGCGCTGCTTGGGGTACAGCGCATACATGCGGTTCATGACGCGCAGCAGTGTCGACTTGCCGCAGCCTGAGGGCCCGATGAATGCGGAGATCGAGCGGTCGGCAAGCGTCATGTTGATGTTGTGCAGCGATTGCAGCGCGCCGTAGAAAAAATTCAGCGAACGAACTTCGATCTTCGGCGGCCCCAGATCTTCCGCAGGTTCCGCGGCCACCGGATACGGCACGCGCATCTTCAAATGCTTCGGCGGTTTGGTCGATGGAATCATCGCCCCGCCCCGCGCTCGGCCTGCAGCAGCGCCAGCAACACACGGGCGGAGATGCTCAAGATCAAAATGGTCACGGTGATGATCAATGCGCCCGCCCACGCCAGATCCTGCCAGTCCTTGTAGGGACTCAAGGCAAACTGAAAAATCACCACCGGCAGGTTGGCCATGGGCGCATTCAGATTGGTGCTCCAAAATTGATTGTTGAGCGCAGTGAACAACAGCGGCGCCGTCTCTCCGCTGATGCGCGCGATCGCCAGCAGCAAGCCGGTGACGATGCCGCTGCGCGCGGCCGGATACAGCACGCTCAATGTGGTGCGCCAGGGATAGGCACCCAGCGCCGCCGAAGAATCCTTCATGCCGATGGGCACCAGATTCAACATGTCCTCGGTGGTGCGCAATGTCACCGGGATCGCCAGGATGGCCAGTGCCAGCGCGCCGGCGATGGCGGAGAAATGTCCCATGCGCACCACGACGATTTCATAGACGAACAAGCCGACGATAATCGAGGGAGCGCTCAAGAGAACATCGTTGATGAAGCGGATCGCGGTGCTCAAGCGCGAGGTTTTGCCGTATTCCGCCAGGTACGTTCCCGCCAGCACGCCGATGGGCGAGCCGATCAGAATGCCGAGCAGCGTCATCACGGCGCTGCCGTAGATGGCATTGAGCAGTCCGCCCTGGCTGCCCGGCGGCGGCGTCATCTGCGTAAATATGCGCCCCGACAGGCCGGATACACCGTGCGAAATCAAGGTCCACAGGATGGCGGCCAAACAGGCCAGCCCGGCCATCGTGGCGGCGAGCGACAGCGCCAGAAACACGCCGTTCTTTGATCTTGCGAAACATGCGGCGGTTCATGCGACCGCCCCACTGCGCCGCTCGAGCCGGCGCAGCATGGCCTGCGCCAGCGCGATGACCGTGAAGGTGATCAGGAACAGCAGCAACCCGAGGGCAATGAGCGACGAGGTGTACAAGTCGCCCACCGCTTCGGTGAATTCATTGGCGATGGCCGAGGAGATGGTGGTGCCGGGCGCCAGCAGCGAGGAACTGATGCGATGCGCGTTGCCGATGACGAACGTCACCGCCATGGTTTCGCCGAGCGCACGGCCCAGACCCAACATGACGCCGCCGACGATGCCGACGCGCGAGTGCGGCACCACCACGTTCCAGATCACTTCCCAGGTCGTGGCGCCCAGCCCGTAACCCGATTCCTTCAACATCGGCGGCACCGTATCGAACACATCGCGCATGGTGGCCGCAATGAAGGGCAGCACCATGATGGCGAGCACGACGCCGGCCGTGAGAATGCCGATCCCGTAAGGCGGACCTTTGAACAGATGGCCGACGGCGGGAATGTCGCCCAGATTGCGAATCAGCCAGGGCTGCACATGCCGTTGCAGCACGGGCGCGAGCACGAACAGGCCCCATATTCCGAAGATGATGCTCGGCACCGCCGCCAGCAATTCGACCGCCACGCCGATGGGCCTTTTCAGCAACGGCGGACACAGTTCCGTCAGGAACAAGGCAATTCCGAAACCCGTGGGAACCGCGATCAGCATGGCGATGAGCGAGGTCACCACGGTGCCGTAGATCGGCGCCAGCGCGCCGAATTGGTCGGTGACCGGATTCCAAATCTCGCGGGTGACAAATGCGAAGCGGAAGTGAGTCAGCGCCGGCCATGCGCCGCGCAACAGAGAAACGCGCCACGCCGCCCAAGATCAACAGCACCAAGATCGCCGCGATCAAGCGTGGCGGAACGGAAGATTCTTTCGTAAATCAGCTGCTTTGCGGCGTGCCCCGGATCTATGATCGCCACGATGTCAGTTCCGCTCCGCGTTGCGCTAAAGTAGCTCGGGCCCGGCATATTGCTACGCCGGGCCCGACCTACCGTATCTTAACTCCCTAAATCTTGGCTAGCGAATCCGCGAAGACGCGCTTACTTGCCGCTCCAGACCGGGCGGCCGCCCGAGGTAATTTGCGTGACCCAAGTTTTTTGCACCTGGGCAATCAATGCGGCAGGCAGCGGCACGTAGTCGAGTTCGGCCGCCATGCTTGCGCCGTCCTTGTACGCCCACGCAAAAAACTTCAGACGCCTCATTGACCGCCGCGGCATCGTCGCGGCTGTTTGTAAACCAGAATGAAGCTCGCGCCGGTGATGGGCCAGCTCTTCGCGCCCGCCTGGTCGGTCAGGATCAAGTAATAACTGTCGGCACCCGCCCAATCGGCGGTGGCCGCGGCTGCCTGGAACGACTCGGCGCTCGGTGCCACGGCGTTGCCGGCCTTGTTGGTCAGGTGGTGAAAGACATCTTGTTCTGCTTGGCGTACGCGTATTCCACATAGCCGATGGCGCCATCGGTCTGCGTCGTCATGTTTGCCACGCCTTCGTTGCCCTTGGCGCCGATGCCGACCGGCCATTGCACCGAGGTGTTGGCGCCGATGTGGATTGAAATTTGGGGCTGGCCTTGGACAGATAGTCGGAGAACAGGAAATTCGTTCCCGATCCGTCCGAGCGGTAGACGGGCGCGATGGCCGTGCTCGGCAGCGTCAGCTTGGGATTGAGTTTCTTGATGGCCGGCATCGTTCCACTGCGTGATGTCGCCCATGTAAATCGCGGCAACCGTGGCCCCGTCCAAATGCAACTGGCCGGGCCCGATCCTTTGATGTTAACCACCGGTACGACGCCGCCGATGATCATGGGGAATTGGATCAGTCCGGAGGACTTCAAATCGTCCGGCTTGAGAGGCATGTCCGAGGCGCCGAAAGTCACCGTCTTGGCCTTGATCTGCTTGATGCCGCCGCCCGAGCCGATGGACTGATAGTTGAGGCCGACGCCGGTGAGCTTCTTGTACGCATCCGCCCACTTGGCGTAAATCGGGTAGGGAAAGGTCGCGCCGGCGCCGGAGATGTCTGCGGCCGAGGCCGCCATACTCAACGAGGCGGCGACGCCGAGTATCAGAAGGCGTTTGATAGTTTTCATCGATGGTAGCTCCAGTTGATACCCGCCTCGGCGCTCTTCGGGCCTGAAGCTTTGGGTTGGCTGGGATTATCGGGACGAATTGTGACGCTTTTGTTACAGCCGAATCGGAATCAAGGGGCTTAAGCGATGCTTGAGCCCCGTCAGATCGCAGCGCCTGGGCCGCCTCAACTCTGATAGTCGGCCGCGACGCGTTTGGTCCACCTGTGGTTTTATTCGCGGCCATGGCATTGAATACCGGCGTCAACACGATCGCGATCAGCAGATTCAGGATCACGCTGTACACCGCGCTATATCCCGGAAAGGTATGGCCGCCCACTGCAGCGGGATAGGTGTTGGTGAGTTGCACCGAAATGGCCATCCAGGTCCCGGCAAACGTGCCCGACCGCCCAGCCCACCAGCATCGCCCAGGAATTGAACCAGCGCGTGTAGGCGCCGAGCATCACCGGCGGCAGGGTTTGAATGATCCAGATGCCGCCGAGCAATTGCAACTGCATGGCGTATTTGGTGGGTACGAATAAAGATGAACACCAACGCGCCCACCTTGACGATGAGCGAGGTCAACTTGGCGATGTGCGATTCCTGCTTGTCGGTGGGATTTTTGTTGATGAACTCGCGATGAATGTTGCGCGTGTACAGATTGGCCGCGGCGATCGACATGATGGCCGCCGGCACCAAGGCGCCGATGCCGATGGCCGCAAACGCGACGCCCGCGAACCACGCCGGAAAGCTGTGCAGCAGCAGCGCAGGAACCGCAAAGTTATTGCCGAACTGCTTGAAGCCGGCCGCGTATTCGGGAAGCTTGTCCACGCCGCTGGCGATGACGAAAAAGCCGAACAATGCCAGAAGACCCAGCATGAAGGTGTAGCCGGGCAGCATGGCGGCATTGCGGCGGATGACCTTGCCGCTGCTGGCGCTCAAGATGCCGGTCAGCGAGTGCGGATAGAGAAACAGCGCCAACGCCGATCCCAGCGCCAAGGTCGCATACGCGCTGTACGCGCCGGTGGTGTTGGGACCGGGAACCGCCAGCAGCAGCTTCTGCGCCGGCACCGCGGCGAAAATTTTGCCGAATCCGCCGAGCTCATAGGGAATCACGATGATGGCGGCGATCGCGGTGATGTAAATCAGAATGTCCTTGACGATGGCGATCGAGGCCGGCGCGCGCAGGCCGCTGGAATAGGTGAAGGCGGCCAGAATCACGAACGCGATGAACAGCGGCATATCCGCCCATCAATCCGGTGCCGGAGACCCCCAGCGCGCCGATGACCACCTGCAAGCCGACGAGCTGCAAGGCGATGTAGGGCATGGTCGCGACGATGCCGGTGATGCTGACCGCGAGGGCCAGCCAACGATTGCCGAAACGGCCCTTCACGAAATCGCCGGCCGTGATGTAGCCGTGCTTGTGGCAGACATTCCACAGACGGCGAAAGATCAAGAACATCAGCGGATAAATGATGATGGTGTACGGCACCGCAAAAAACGCGACCGCGCCCTGGCCGAAGGCCAGCGCGGGAATCGCGATGAAGGTGTAGGCCGTGTAGACATCGCCGCCGACCAGGAACCAGGTGATCACGGTGCCGAAGCGCCGGCCGCCCAAGCCCCATTCGTGCAGCAGGTCCAGGTCGCCGCGGCGCCAGCGAGCCGCGGCGAACCCCAGCCAGGTGATGAAGCCGAACAACAACACGAAAATGGTCAGCGCAACCCAATTCAGTTCCGGCACGGGCGTCCCCTCGAGTTTTTTCTTATTCTTCCACCGCGAAATAGACGATGGCCGTGAACACGGCGCTGACGATCACCCACAGCAGCTGGAACCAGTAAAAGAACGGAATTCCAAACAGGTAGGGATCGGCTTTATTGTAGAAAGGCGGCCACAGAGCCACCGCAAATTGGATGACGAAAAGCAGGTACCACCAGCTCCAGCCACCGCGTTTTTTTTCTGTGGTGTTCATCGCGTGCCCCTGAAGGATTCTCGACTGGGGCCTATGCTACGCGCGGTGCGGCGGGGCTGTCGACCCACCCTTGAGAACGAGGCGGTTCATGGCCGCTAAGCCATGAACCGCGCCGTCATCGACTTAGAAGTTGTAACGCACGCCCACCATCGGGTTGTATTCGGAGGTGAACAGGAAGCCGCTGGCCAGGCCGTTCTGCACCCGGGACCAGTTGACGCCGGCATAGGTGTCGAAGCGCTTGGTGAAGTGCCAGTCGCCAACCAAGGAGATGTCCGCCAACTCGCCGGCGCAGGAAGTCGCGCTGGCATTGTGGCAACCGTTGGCCGCGAAGCTCTTCTGGTTGTAGCCATAACCCGCCGCGGTCAAGTCGAAATCAGGCGTGACCGACCAACGCGCGCCGATCCACGAGATCTGGAAGATCTTTTGGATATTGAAGGCGGCATTGTTGACGATGTTCCCAATATCGGAATTCGCGGAGTTGGCAGCACCGAGCTGATAGCCGCCGATGTCGATGCTTCCCCCCGGAATCGGGTGCGAGGGATTGTTGTACTTGATGCGCTCCCAACCGGCATAGAACTTGATCGGGAAATATTCCTTCGCGTTGTAGCTCATCTGCAGCGAATAACCGGTGTTATCCGAGATGGTGGCAGCCAGTGTGTTCGACATCGACCACGCGGGCAGCGGCGTGGCGGCGTTCAACGCCGTAATTTCGCCGCGCTCAAGGAAGCCGCAGCCACCTCGCCGTGCACCAGACCGTACAAGGCATCGATCGAGAAACCGGCCATATCCATGCCGACGCTGAACTCGTTGGAGTTTTGCGGCACATAGCCGTCGCTGCCGAATCCATGGATGTAAGCCACGCGGGCCGGGCCGACTTGCAGGTTGTACTTGATCGAGTTGTCCAGACGATTGCTCTGGGTGTCGCCCAAGCCGCCCGAGGTGCCCGACAGCGCAATCGGAGAAAACGCCTGCGCTTGCAGCTGCGGATCGTACTTGGTCAGCATGTCCAGCATCAGGCCGTTGTGGCGGCCGAAGGTCAGCGTTCCGAAAGTCTTGGAACTCACGCCCGCGAAGGCGACGCCATTGAAGGCTTGGCCTGCGCGGCTGGAGTCGCCGGCAGAGATCTTGACCGCAGCGGCCTTGCCGTTGTCGGCAACCAACGATCCCGGGCCGTCGACCAGGCGTCCGTACCAGGGATTGAAGCCGGTTTCAACTCTGAAAATGCCGTTCCAATCGCCAAACCCGAACAGGGGCTCGACGCCGGACAGACCGATCTTCGACTGGCTGAGGCCGTTGCCGTTGACGGAAAGAATCGAGTGGTTGCTGAAATTCTGAATGAAGGACGGCAGGCCCGGTCCCCACGTCTGGCTCAGCGGCGCGCCGTGAGACACGTACTCGACGCCGATATCGACGGTGCCGTACAGCGTGATGCCATTCCATGTCAGCGAGCCTGAATCGCCCTTCTTAGCCTTGGGCGGGCCGGGCGCCGGCGCAGGCGCAGGAGCCGAGGTTTGGCGGGCCGCTCAGCTGATCGATCTTTTGCTGCATCTGCCGCACTTGATCTTTGAGCTGCTGAATATCCTGTGCGTCATCTGCAAGGACGATCCCTGGCGAGATGCCGATAGTGGCGCAGACCCCTATGGCAGCCAGGATTGGCTTGCGCAGTTGAAACTTATGCATTGCGTTAACTCCCGCGGTTTTCGATTGTTGGATTTAATCGACGTATTGTTACAGCAAGATGACAATCGCTTTTGGCGATAATTCTACTGCCTTTCGAATAAGATGCCACATATATCACATACGTGACAAACATTAGCGCATAGCTGTATTATTTTCGCAACAAAACGGAGTAGGACAATCCCTCGCCCAGTCTCAATCACCTCGCCGCTGCTTGGCGGAAATGACGGCCAATGCGGTCCGCGTATTGGCATGCAGCTTTTCCATAATGCGGCTCACGTAATTCTTCACCGTGCCTTCGGCGAGAAACATCGCCGCCGCGATTTGCCGATTGCTCATGCCCTCGGTGATCAGGTGCAAGATTTTTTCCTCTTTGTCGTTGAGCGGCTCGGCCCCCACAGTGGTCTTCTTGGCAGCAGCCGTGCTGGTCGCGGCAAACTCGGAGGAAGCGAGCCGGCGAAACTGATCCATCACCTTGCGCGCGATCTGGGGTGTCAGATGTGACTCTCCGCGCCGCAGTGCGCGGATGGTCTCGAGCAATTCCTGCTCGCTGACATCCTTCAAGAGATAACCATGCGCGCCTGCACGCACCGCTTCGAAAACGGTCTCGTCATCGCTCAGGGTGGTCAGCACCAAAATTTGGGTGCCGGGCAGATCGCGCGTGATTTCCCGGGTCGCGGCAACGCCGCTCAAGCGCGGCATATGCAAGTCCATGAGTACGATGTCGGGACGGAGTTGCCTCGCCATCGCGACCGCCTCGATTCCGTCGCACGCCTGGCCGACGACTTCCATATCCGGCTCCATGGATAAAAGCACGTTGGTACCGCGCCTGACCAATGCCTGGTCTTCCGCAATCAAAACGCGCACCTTAACGCCGGGTGAGACTTCTTGAGTGCCCATGAATCTAAATTACCCTGAGACCCGCTGATAGTCATGCCAAAGACCGTGCTCGAACAGCTGGATCCGCGGCATAGCCTGGTCGCCGGCATCACTTGGCTGATGGTGGCGCTGGCGGCAAGCTTTGCGATTGCTGCATCCGTGTGGGCCGGTAGCGTGGCGCGGGAAATCGTCGTCCAGCAGCACGCGCGCAGATCGATGCTCGAAACCCAACAATTGGCTTCCGATTTGGGTCAGGCGATCAGCGCAAGAATCGAAGCGGTGCGATCCGCCGGCGCGCTGCCGCCTGCTGCCCTGTTCGAACATCTGACCACCGCCTATCCGGACCTGGGCTGGATCGGCATCGCCGATGCCGGCGGCGCCATCGTTGCCGGCAATCGCGCCCTGGCTGCACAGGGCAACGCGGCGCGAGAGACCTGGTTTGCGCGAGGACTGGCGGGCCTGTGGATCGGGCTGGTGGAAGCATCCCCGCCACCCGCGGACGTCCCCTTCCTGGGGGACATGTCGGCGCCGCTCAACGATGCATCGGGCCGGCTGGTCGGGGTGATCGGCGCGCATTTGACTTGGGCATGGGCGTCGAGCGACATCCAACGCCGCAGCAATGCCCTTGACTCACGCGGCTCGGCGGAATCGCTGGTGCTGGATGCGGCCGGCATCGTCGTGGTCGGACCGGCCACGCTGCGCAATCACGCGTGGAACGGCGTACCGCTCAACGAATCCTCGCCGCTCGGGTCGGACAGCCAATCGGCTGCGGCCCATTTCGAGCGGCTGCCGGATGGCAAAACAGTGCTCGTCACACGGGCGGCGGTGCGCCTGGCCGGCTCCAAAATGCCCAACGCCTGGCAAGTGCAGCTGAGCGAGCCGAAGGAGCTGGTTTACCAGCGCGCCAATGCCTTGGCGATTCGCATTTGGTGGATTTCGATTTGCCTTGGCGCGGCGACCGCGGCACTCGGCGCGTTGGGCGCGCGGCATCTGACCAACCGGCTGAAGAATTTGACGCTGTCCGCCGCTGCCGTGGGCCGCAACGAAGTGGCGCGCATCGAGGTGCCGAAAGGCCGCGACGAGGTCGCACAACTCGCTGCGGCGTTCGCCAAAGTGCTCGACGACTTGCGCCAGGAGCGCACCGAATTACTGAACTTGAGCAGCGAACTGGAACGTCGCGTGGCCGTCAGGACCCGCGAGGTAGAACGCCTCGCCGAGGAATCCCGCTATGCCGCCATTGTGCGCGAGCGCTTGCAGATTGCGCGCGATCTGCACGACACCCTGGCACATTCCATGATGGCCATGTTGAGCGAGGTGCGGCTGCTGCGAAAAATTCAGGTGCATGATCCGAATTCGCTTGCCGAGGAACTCGCGCGTGCCGAAGAAGTGGCGCAGGCCGGCTTGAATGAGGCGCGCTCCGCCATCGCGCAAATGCGCAGCCACTCCGCACGGGACACCGGCCTAGGTCCCGCGTTGCTCAAAGCCATCGAGCGCTTCAAGGATCGGACCGGTCTCGCGGTTGAGCTCGTCATCGACGGTGACGCCGCGCGTTTTGGCGACGACCGGGCCGATGTGGTATTTCGAATGACCGAAGAGGCTTTACGGAATATTGAGCGTCACGCGGCAGCATCGCGAGTGCGGCTGAGTCTGAAAATCGCCGACGGCACCGATCTGGTCTTATCGATCGAGGACGATGGCGTCGGCTTCGACCCCGCCGTTTCGCGGCCCGGCCATTTTGGACTGGTTGGCCTGCGGGAGCAGGCACAGCTCATCGGCGCCGACTTGGCCATCGCGAGCGCGCCCGACCGCGGCACGAGCGTGCGCATATCGCTGCGTATTACGCCGGAAAACCTGTAGGATCTCGCGCCGCTAGCGAGAGTTGCTGCGCGGATAGAGATTATTCTCGACGTCTTTGACGTTGGCGACCTGGCGAACCAGCGCCTCGGCGCGCCGCACCTCGAAATCCGAATCAACAGGACCGCTCATATACACGACGCCATTGATGACTTGTATATGCAGCGTCGCGGGCGGACCGAATTCCGTATGTTCGCGGAAGATCTGACTCACATCTGCGTCGATCTGCTTATCCGTGGCACAGTTCTCCGGCGTGCACTTCTGAAATACGGCGCAACCATTCAGTGCCATTGCGAGAATGAACACCAGACCGGCTGCTGAAATCGCTTTGAATTTTTGCATTCGATGGATCCGCCGTTATGTCAGACACTATGAACCCAGCAGGAGTTCCAAAGTACGCCTGTAGATCGAGTGTAAGCGATCGATATCCGCGACTCGCACGCATTCGTTCACCTTGTGGATGGATTCATTGATCACGCCCAGCTCGATCACCTGCGCGCCCATCGGCGCGATAAATCGTCCGTCCGAGGTGCCGCCGCCGGTAGTGAGCTTCGGGCTGATTTGCAGTTGCTCCTGCACGGCACGCGTAGCAGCCTGCGATAACGTTCCGGGAACCGTCAGAAATGGCTGGCCGGAAATGAACCACTCCAAACTGTATTTGACGCCGTGGCGCCGCAAGATTTCTTCGACTATCTGCTTCAGCCCATCGACGGTTTGTTCGGTGGAGAAGCGCAGATTGAAGCGTGCGCGCAGCTCACCGGGAATCACATTCGGCGCACCGGTTCCTGCGGAAATATTCGACACTTGAAAACTGGTGGGCTGGAAATGCTCGTTGCCGTGATCCCAAACGCGTGCGGCCAATTCGGCCAGCGCCGGCGCCAGAGCGTGCACCGGATTGTCCGCCAGCTGCGGATAGGCGATATGTCCCTGAATTCCGTGTACCGTGAGACGCCCGCTCAAGCTGCCGCGGCGGCCGATTTTGATGGTATCGCCCAGCGTATTTTCGCTCGAGGGCTCGCCGACCAGACACCAGTCGATGCTCTCCTGGCGCTCGCGCAGCACTTCGACTACCCGGCGGGTGCCATCCACCGACGGCCCCTCCTCATCGCTGGTGATCAAGAAGGCGATGGTGCCGCGATGCTGCGGATACTGTGCGATGAATTCCTCGCTGGCGGTCAGCATGGCCGCCAAGCCGCTTTTCATATCGGCCGCACCGCGGCCATACAGCAGGCCATCGCGGATGACGGGTTCAAAGGGATCGGAGCGCCATTCATCCAGGGGCCCGGAGGGAACCACATCGGTGTGGCCGGCGAAGCAAAAGACCGGAGCACCGCTGCCGCGCTTCGCCCAAAAATTATCGACCGGACCGAAGCGCAGACTTTCGACGGTGAATCCCACTGCCGCCAGACGCTCGATCATCAGTGCCTGACAGCCGCCGTCGGTGGGGCTGACCGACTGACGTGCAATCAACTGCTGAGTCAACTGCAGGGTAGCCGACATCAGAAGCGCAGCACCGGCGGTTGGCGGCGCAAATTCACCCACAATCCCCAGCCGCCCAGAAACACGGCGCTGATCAAGACCCATGCCGGCATGGCGAGGCCGAGGAATTCCCAGGTGATTTTCGCGCACTCACCCGACCCGGTCAGCACCTTCACCAGCACTTCGCTCAAGGAAAACACCTTCAGCATGAAGTCGAGCGAGGCGCCGCAGGCCGGCACGGCATCGGGCGGCAAGCTCTGAATGTAAAGGTGGCGCAGTGCAATGCCGATGGTCGCCAGCGCCGCCAGCGACAGGAGCACTGCATAAACACGTCTGCCGAAAGCCGCAGGATCATGCAGCGCCGCGGCCAGAAAGAGCACGCCGAGCACGAACACGCCGATCCTTTGAAAGATGCACAGAGGACAGGGCTCGAGATGCATCACGAATTGAGCATAGTAGGCGTAGGCCAAGAGGCACGCGCAAACCAGAAAACCGAGAACGTTTCCGCGCCGAGCGGTCATCAGCGACGCATGAGGGCGTGCGCCGCATCGATCTGCTTGGCGACGTCCTCGAGCGAGGAATGGCGAATATCCTTGCCGTGCACCATGTAGATCACGTATTCGCAAATATTTTTCGCGTGATCGCCGATGCGCTCCAGGGCACGCACGATCCACATGATTTCCAATGCGCGGCGAATGGTACGCGGGTCTTCCATCATGAAGGTGATGCACTGCCGCTGAATCGATTCGTACTCTTCGTCCACCATCTTGTCTTCCTGGGCGGTTTTCAGTGCCGCCTGGGAGTCCATGCGCGCGAAGGCGTCCAAGGCGTCATGCACCATCTGCGCAACCTGCCGGCCCAAATGCTTCACTTCGCGGTACTTGTCGGCCGGCCGCTCCATGGTGGCGAGACGCGAGGCGATGTAGCCGATTTTTTCGCCTTCATCGCCGATGCGCTCGAGATCGGTGATGGTCTTGATGATGGCGACGATGACCCGCAAATCGCCCGCCGCGGGCGCGCGGATCGCGAGGATGCGGCTGCATTCCTCGTCGATCGACAATTCCATGCCATTGACCTTGTAATCGTCCGTTGCCACGGATTCGCCCAAACGACTGTCGCCCTCGACCAGCGCGGTGATCGCCTTGTGAAGCTGCTGTTCGACGAAGCCGCCCATCTGCAGCACCTGATTGCGCACCTTCTCCAAGTCCTCATTGAAGCGGCGGGAGATGTGATGGGTAAGATCGGCGGTTTCCATAGATTTGACCTTGATGCACTCTCTTATATGCGTGCAGCGTTCGTTTACATCTGATTGCAGCGTACGTCAACCGTGTACATCATATTTGTGACTTTCATGCGCTCGCTGCAGCGCTCGCGGCATCCTGCATCTCCAATCTCCAAATGCGTTGCTGCGGAAAATGACAGGTGAAGGTGCTGCCTTTGCCCTCGATGCTCTGCACGTCGAGCCAACCGCCGTGGCGCTGCAAGGCATGCTTGACGATCGCGAGGCCCAATCCTGAGCCACCCTGCCCGCGCGAACGCCCTGCATCCACCCGGTAGAAGCGTTCAGTGAGCCGCGGGATGTGCTCCGGAGGAATTCCGATGCCGCTGTCGATGACGGCGAAATAGGCGCCCTCTTCGTCCGTCCACCAGCGCATTCGTACGGTGCCCTCCGGCAGGGTGTATTTCACCGCATTCACCAGCAAATTCGTGAAGGCGGATTCGATCTCGTGGGTCGCTCCGTACAGGCCGTCGCTGCTGTCCAGTTCCAGCAGCACTTGCCGCGGCCGATCGGGACTGATGAGCGCGTCGCGCTGCAGCCGTTCGAGCATGCGCGGCACATCGATCGGGTCGCGTGCCGCCTCGCCGTCTGCGGACTCCAAGCGCGATAGCTCCAGCAGGTCGGCGATGATGGTATTCATGCGCTGCGCTTGCGCCCGCATGTCCCTGATCGGCCCGCCCCAGGCAGGATCGACCGACGGATCCTCGGCCAGGGTATCCAAATATCCGGAAATCACGGTCAATGGCGTGCGCAATTCGTGCGAAGCATTGGCGACGAAGTCCTTGCGCATCGCCTCCAGACGCATTTGACGCGTCACGTCCCGCACCAACAGAAGCGACTGGCCGCCGCCGTAGGGCACCATCTGCAGCGCCAGGAACATGTCGATCTGCACCGGCGGCCGAATCACCAACGGCAGCGCAAAATCATCGCCGTGCAGATAGTGCGCAAATTCAGGCGCACGAATCAGATTATCGATTCGCAACCCCACATCGACCGGCCTGCGTAGGCCCAAGAGCCGCGCCGCCTGGCGGTTGAACCAGACTATTTCGCGTTGCGTGCTCAAGATGATGACGCCGTCGGGAAGCGCCGCGGTCGAGCGGCGCAGCTCGCGGTATAGCTGCACCAGGCGTTGCTTGTGGTACTGCTTGCGCCGATGCAGGCGGATGACCTGCGCAATGATGTCGCCCCAGATTCCGCCGATGTTGGGCGGATCGATTTGCGATCGCAGCCGCAACCAGCGGTCGACGCGGTACAGGTTCAGCAATTGCCAGGCAAGATAGAAGCAGGCTGCGCCCAGAATCCACAGCCAAATAGGTCCTAGCAGCAGACCCAGGCACAGGCCCAACAGCAACATGCCCGCGAGCCGCGCGAGCGCGAAGGTCCACATCGCTGCCATGGGAAGAGCCTATGCCGCTTAGGCGTCTCGCGTCGAAAACCGATATCCCGCGCCACGCACTGTTTGCACCAACCTTTCCAGTGAGAATGGTTCGAGCGCCTTACGCAGTCTGCGAATGTGCACATCCACGGTGCGCTCTTCCACGTAAGTATTACCTCCCCAGACACGGTCGAGCAACTGGCCGCGCGTAAATACCCGCTCCGGATGGGTCATGAAAAAATGCAGCAGGCGGTATTCGGTGGGCCCCAACGCAATTTCCCGCTCCCCCGCGCTCACCCGGTGGCTCGAGTCATCGAGTTTCAAGCCATCGACCTCGACGATGTCGTCCGCGCCGGCCGGCGCCGCACGGCGCAGCACGGCTTGGATCCGCGCCAACAGTTCGCGCGGCGAGAAAGGCTTGGTGATGTAGTCATCCGCGCCGCCCTCCAGGCCGTTGACCTTATCCTGCTCTTCCGCGCGCGCGGTGAGCATGATGACGGGGATTTCCTCGGTATCCTTGGCGCGCTTGAGCGAGCGCGTCAGCTCCAGGCCGCTCATGTCGGGCAGCATCCAGTCAATCAGCATGAGATCGGGCCGCACATCGACGATCCGGGCGCGCGCTTCGCGGCAGTCCTCCGCCTCGCGAACATCGTACCCCGCACGCCGCAACCCGAAAGCAATCAAGTCGCGTATGGGCTTTTCGTCTTCGACGATGAGAATGCGCCTGGCCGACATAGGATAGTCCCTTGATTCCAAAGCCGAGTATTACAGGCCTCGATTGTGACACTTCCGTTACAAGGACGACTGTGCCGCTCTTTCAGCGGCGGTGAAGGCCACTTTATCTCTCAAATAGAGCGGTTTGAGGTCTGCCGGGTCGAGCGCCATGCCGCCTGCCAGTCGCAGCGCCCCAAGGCGCGCGATCTCCCGGGCATTCGGCAAGGCGGCGCTGCGCAACGCGTCGGTCTCTACTCCGGGAAGCGTGGCGAGAATCGGGTATGCCGAAAATCCGCGGCCGACACCGACGCAGCGCCCGCCGAACTCCCAGGTCACATTGCCGGGCGGTCCCACCTGCAGCGCACCGTGTTGCACTATGCCGTGCGCAGCGTCCCAGGCGAAGCACCCCCAATAGACCTCTCCCATCCGAGCATCGAGGCACGCCAATGCTCCGCCGTCCGGGCCATCGAGCACCTGCAACGCCATCGCCTCGAGAGTCGTGACGGGCACCACCTTCAGGTCCGCGCCGAATGCCAGACCCTGCGCGACCGCCACGCTCATTCTGACGCCGGTGAAGCTACCTGGGCCGATGCTGGCGGCGATGCCATCGAGCAGGGACAGCGAAACTTGCGCTTCGGCCATCAATTCTTCAGCCATGCTCAAAATCTTCGCCGCATTGTTCTTGCCGGATTCAATCGTGCGGCTGATGAGTGCACCGTTTGACAGCAGCGCGACCGAGCAAGCCTCGGTCGCCGCATCAAGTGCCAGCACCCGCATCAGGTCGCCTGCACAGCCGGCACAGGTGCCTGGCGTGTTCGCATTCGGTCTCGGAGGAATTCCGCCGCCATCGCGACATCGGTCAGGACCGGACTCTGCGGCATCGACTCCAGAAACACCCGCCCGTACGCCTTGGTCGTGATGCGCGGATCGCCGAGGACGATCACGCCGAAATCGTCGAAGTCGCGGATCAATCGTCCCACGCCCTGCTTCAAGGCCAGCACCGCCTGCGGCAATTGATATTCAAAGAAGGGATTGCCGCCGCGCCGGCGAATGCCTTCGAGCCGCGCTTTCAATAAGCGGATCGTCGGGCGCGGCGAAGGGAAGCTTATCGATCGCAACGATGGAGAGCGCGTCGCCCTTGACGTCCACGCCTTCCCAAAAACTGCCGGTGGCCAGGAGCACCGCATTGCCGAGCTCCCGAAATCGATTCAGCAAGGCTTCGCGCGGCGCCTCGCCCTGTACCAGCACGGGAAACGCGGGATTGGGAAAACGCGCTTTCAGCGCCCGCACCCCTTCCGCCAAGCCGCGGTAGCTGGTGTAAAGCAGGAACGCGCGGCCGCCGCAGGTTTCGATGAGCGGCGCGCAGGCCTCGATGAATTTTTCCGCGAACGTCGGATCCTGCGGATCCGGCATGCGCGGCGGCAGAAAGAGCCGCGCTTGCTCGCGATAGTCGAAGGGACTGTCGATGCACAGCGTGCGCGCGTCGGTGCAGGCCGATCCGCTCGGCAAAATGCGAAAAATCCGCGGCGATCGCCAGCGTCGCCGAAGTGAAGATCCACGCGCAGGGCCGCGACTCGACGTACTCGCGCAGACGTTCCGCGATTTCAAAGGGCGTGAATTGCAGCGTCAACCCATTGGTCGGCCGCCTCCACCCATCGCAAGCCCGCCTCGTCCGAGAGCTCGCGCAGCTGCGGCCAGCGCATTGGCCAGATGCGCAGCGCGGCGCGCGCAATTGGCGGTGCCCGCGCCGCCGCCCAATCCCTCGAGCTGCGCGCTCAATGCGCTCAAGGTAGTTTCGATCTCCGGCAACGCGTCGAGAAACGCGTCGGGCAGACTTGCCCACTCATAGCGTCCTGCGCCGCGATTGAGAGCAAATCGCAATCCATCGAGATGGCCGTCGACGGCCAGCACGCTCTCGATCAAAGAGGGCGCGCGGATCGCCGCCGCGCTGAGCTCGGCGGTAATGTCGCGCATCAGCACTTGAACCTGGCGCACCGACCAGCTCTGCCCGAAAAACTGCGCCGCGATATCCGGCACTTGGTGCGCCTCATCCAAGATGACCGCTTCGGCGCCGGGCAGCAGATCGCCGAAGCCTTCATCTTTCAGAGCGAGGTCCGCCAGCAGCAAATGATGATTCACCACGACGATATCGGCCGCTTGCGCATTGCGGCGGGCCTCGATCACGTGGCAGCGCGAAAACTGCGGGCATTCCTGGCCGAGACAATTCTCGCGTGTCGAGGTGATGCTGGGCCAGATCGGGGACTGCTCCGGCAGGTCGGTGAGTTCGGCAAGGTCGCCGCTCTTGGTGGTCGCAGCCCAGCGCGACACGCGTGCCAGCAGCCGTGCCACGCCACGCTCCGGGCCCAATAACGCGCCCTGCTGGGTCGCGAGTTCCAGCCGATGGCGGCACAGATAATTCGTGCGTCCCTTGAGAAGCGCGAGCTTCGCCGGCAAGCCCAGCGCCTTGGCCAGCATGGGCACGTCGCGGCGAAACAGCTGGTCCTGCAATGTGCGGGTACCGGTGGAAATAATGACGCTGCGTCCGGAGAGCAGTGCCGGTATGAGATAGGCAAACGTCTTGCCGGTGCCGGTGCCGGCTTCGACAATCAGAGGCTCGAGTCGAGCTAGCGCCGCCCCCACCGCCTTGGCCATGACGGCCTGCTCCGGTCGATAGGCGTAGTGCGGGATGGCCCGTGCCAACGGACCGCCCAGGGTGAAAATGTCTTTGTAGTCGCTGTTCATGCAGGGTGGCCTTCGTCGCTCAAGCGTAGACGAAAACGCGGCCGACTATTTCACTCGTGCACGAAACCGAACGAATGCAACCGAATTGCCTTTGAGCGGATTCTTCAGCTGCCAGCGTATGTGGGTATAGTCGGCCGCCGTGGCCGCGCGCAGTTCGCCGCCAGGTTCTTGAATCCGTAGATTCTCCGGCGCATCGAAGCTGCGGCCGGCGTCGACCGAATAGCTGACCTCGGTGCCAGGACCCACCGCAGAATCAGGCGTGTACGTCATGTGCTCGGGAACGGCATAAGTTATCACCGGCCGCGGTACGGACGTCGCAGCCGTATTGCGCACTTCGAGGGTATAGATCACGGTGTCGCCCGACACCACGCGGTCGGCCTGAATCAATTTCGTGGTTTCGCGGCCGTGGCTTTGAGTAGATTGCTCCACCTCTGCGATCGCTTTGATGCTGATCGGATCCGGCGCCGCGAGGCACTGCAGGGCAATGATCACAGCGGCGGTAATCAGCAATCCGCGCCGCGGATCAAAGAGCGTTCGGTACATATTCTTAAGTGTACGCCAGAGCAATCGCTCCTGTCATTTTAAGACATTCATAATCAATTAGTTAGAAACTATACTGAAGCTGAATTCTATCGTGTGTTTGACAAATCCCTGGCGCCGCGCAACATATTTGATTGTCAGAGACATCTCACGCGCTGACGGGAGTTGGCGCGCCCACACCCATCTGTCATCCTTATCGATCTATCAAGTGTTCTTCTAGGGACAGTCATGGCCACAGCAGCTCAGCACGTAACCCTCGCCTCCATGAATCATGACGTCGCGGCCTGGGTGGATGAGGTTGCCAAACTTACGCAGCCGAAAAAAATCCATTGGTGCGATGGCAGCGACGCTGAGTTCGAAACCCTGAAACGCGAGTTGATCGCAGACAAGCAATTGCTGCCGCTGAATCCGCAAAGCTTTCCCGGCTGCGTGCTCTCACGCTCGGACCCTTCCGATGTGGCGCGCGTGGAGCATCTCACCTTCGTGTGCACGACGAATAAGGAAGATGCAGGGCCGAACAACCATTGGATAGCGCCGCAGCAGGCGCATGCCCAAATGGACGCCTTGTTCGCCGGCTGCATGCAGGGGCGCACGTTGTATGTGGTGCCTTATTGCATGGGCCCGATCGACTCGCCTTTCTCGCGCTGCGGCGTCGAGATCACGGACAGCGCCTACGTCGTGCTGAACATGCACCTCATGACGCGCATGGGCCGCGCGGCGCTGGAGCGCATCACGCGCGACGGCACTTTTGTCAGAGGCTTGCATTCCACCGGCGATTTGAATCCGAAGCGCCGCTTCATCATGCATTTCCCGGAAGAGCTGTCGATCAAAAGCTTCGGCTCGGGTTACGGCGGCAACGCGCTGCTCGGCAAGAAATGCCACGCACTGCGCATCGCGAGCTGGCAGGCGCGCACCGAAGGCTGGCTGGCGGAGCACATGCTGATTGTGGGTATCGAGAATCCTCAAGGCGAGACCCATTATCTGGCGTGCGCCTTTCCGTCGGCCTGTGGCAAGACCAATCTCGCCATGTTGATTCCACCGGCGAGCTACCCCGGTTGGAAGGTCTGGACCGTTGGCGATGACATCGCGTGGCTGCACCCCGGCAAGGACGGCCGTCTATACGCGATCAATCCGGAATCGGGTTACTTCGGTGTGGTGCCGGGAACCAACGCCAAAACCAATCGCAACGCCTACGAGATGATTCGCAAGGATACGATTTTTACGAACGTCGGTTTGACGGCGGACAACCAGCCTTGGTGGGAGGGATTGACGGAGGGCAAACCCGTCACCGATTGGCAAGGCCGCCCTTACGATCCGAAGAATGGGCCCGCGGCGCAGCCCAATTCGCGCTTCACGGTCTCCGCCAAGCAAAATCCCAGTTATTCCAAACTTGCCGATGCACCGGGCGGTGTACCGATTTCGGCGATCGTTTTCGGCGGCCGGCGGCGTGCGCTCGCGCCGCTCGTGTACCAGGCGCGCAATTGGCTGCACGGCGTACTCGTCGGCGCCGGCGTGGCATCGGAGACGACCGCTGCGGCCACCGAAGCGGTCGGCGTGGTACGGCGCGATCCCATGGCGATGAAACCGTTCGCCGGCTACAACTTCGGCGATTATTGGGCGCATTGGATCAACGTCGGCGCCAAATTGAAGTCGCCGCCGCAAATCTTTCACGTCAATTGGTTCCGCCAGGACAGCGCCGGAAAATATCTATGGCCGGGTTTCGGCGAAAATCTGCGCGTGCTGCGCTGGATCATCGATCGCTGCACGGGCAAAGCCGGCGCGCGCGAAACCGCCATCGGCCATCTGCCCGCGCCTGCGGATTTGGATTTGCAAGGATTGGAAATCACGCCCGGCTGCGCTCGAGGAATTGTTGGCCGTCAATCCCAAGCTATGGCAAGAGGAATTCGCCGGGATCGATCAGTACCTAAAGGGCTTCGGCGAGCGCGTGCCGGCTGCTCTCAGGACTGAACTACAAGGCGCTCGTGCAGCGCGTTCATTCCTCGCAGGTATAGCGGATCACCTGAGAAGAATTGCTATCGGGCGCCTTGCCGAGCCCGATCAAGGCCCTCGCCGCGAATCTGCATCGAATCACGGCGCACGAACGCTTCCTCGCCGTCCTTGCCGAGGACGAAAGTGCCGTTGGTGCTTTGATCGATCAGCATGAACTTGTTGCGGTTGATCTCGACGCGCGCATGCAGACGCGAAATGAGGTTGCCCTTCACGACCAGATCATTCTCTTCGGCGCGGCCGATCGTGATATTCGCGCGACTCTCGTCGACCAGCACTTCCTGCCCCTGATAGCGCAGCCGCAGCCGGTGCGATTTGCCGCTCTTCTCGCGCTCGCGCGCGGTGATGGCGATGGCCGGGCACCATGCTGGTGACATCCTCGGGCTGCCACAGCACCTCGAACAGAGCCACCTCGCTGCTGCGCCCTTTTAGGGTGGCAACGTCGATCTGGCGCACCTGGGCGCGCCAATCGGCAGACAGTCGGTCGACCATCGTGGCGGTCGTCATGATTTGGCCGGCCTTCGCCTGGCTGGTCATGCGATTCGCCGTGTGCACGGCGGAGCCGAAAATATCGCGGTTCTCGAGCACCACCGGGCCGAAGTTGCAGCCAATGCGGATGGCCACGGTCTGTTCATCGACTTTGAGCTGCGGATGCGAGCACGATTTGCTTTCTGCATCTGGGCGGCGGCATTCAAGGCATCGTCCGCCGTGGGGAAGGTGGACATGACCTCGTCGCCCATGGTTTTGATGACCGTGCCGTGATTCTGGTCGGTGGCCGCGCGCATCACATCGATGCAGATACCCACCATGTCGCGCGCACGCAGGTCGCCCAGTAACTCGTAGAGCTTGGTGCTGCCGACGACATCGGCAAATAGGATGGCTACTTCGATTTCTTTGCCCATTGCCAAGCCTATTATACTTAACGTAGGGTCAGGCCGCTTAGGGCGTTTAGGCAGCGATACCCTGTTTTACGATGGGCAGGGCCGAAAACAACGTCTCGGCCGCCGCTTCCGGGCGCGCCGCCACCTCGGAAAGAAACCGACGCCACGCTCGCGCGCCTTCGCGTCCCGCCATGACGCCATGCATGTGGCGTGTGATGGAATGCAGCCGCATGCCGCGCTGCGCGCACGCTTTGGCGTAAGGAACCATGCGCTCGACGATTTGCCAGGGCTCGGGAATCGTCCACTTCGGATCGATCAGACTGCGCTCCAGTTCGGCCAGCAGCGCCGGCCGATGATAGGCCGCGCGCCCGAGCATCACGCCGTCGATGCCTTGGCGCAGGTGCGCATCGATCGCGGTGCTATCGCACAAGCCGCCGTTCAGTATCACGGTCAGGTCGGGGCGATCGCGTTTCAAGCGATGCACCAGATCGTGTTTGAGCGGTGGAATTTCGCGGTTTTGCTTGGGCGACAAGCCGCCGAGTATGGCGACACGCGCGTGCACGATCAGCGCATCGATTCCCGCCGCCGCGACTGTGTCGGCAAAGCCGCAGAAAAACTCATAGTCGTCGCGCTCGTCGATGCCGATTCGGCATTTGACGGTCACGGGCAAATGAGTTGCCTCCCGCAAGCTGCGCACGCAATCCGCGACCAACGCGGGCTTCAGCATGAGGCAGGCCCCGAACGAGCCATTTTGCACGCGATCGCTGGGGCATCCTACGTTCAAGTTGATTTCCGCGTAGCCGGCCGCGGTGCCGATGCGCGCCGCCTTCGCCAGTTCCGCGGGGTTGCAGCCGCCCAGTTGCAGGGCTACCGGATGCTCGCCCGCATCATGATCCAGCAACTGACGCACGTCGCCGCGGACGATGGCCGCGGCCACGATCATCTCGGTGTAGAGCAACGCGTGCGGGGCGTAAAGCCGGTGCAGGAAACGGCAGTGACGGTCGGTCCAATCCATCATGGGCGCAACGCATACGCGCCGGTCCAGCGGCGCAGCCGATCGCGTACTTAAGTGCCGGGGTTCAAGGTCGCGCATGGTCAGTCAACAGTGCCCAATTTACAGGTGCAGACCCCACATACTCGCCGCAAAACGTTCGCAACTCAAGCAGAGCCCACGTAGTATTCACTGCCTGCTCCTACAAACGCGCAATACATAACGAGGTGGCCGGATGAATCGACGTCAATTTGTTCAAGTCATGTCGGCCGCGGCACTGGCGGCATCGAAGCCATGTCACGGCCAAAGAGAAATCACGCCGGCCGCTGCGCATCCTGGTACTCGGCGGCACGAAATTCATTGGGGTGCATATCGTCGAACTTGCGCTCCGCACGGCCACTCGGTCACTCTATTCAATCGCGGCAAAACCAACGCCGACTTCTTCCCGCAGCTCGTGCACCTGAAGGGCGATCGCGATGCGCAGCTTGGCGCCCTCAAAGGCAAACATTGGGATGCCGTCATCGATGATTCGGGCTATGTGCCTCGGCACGTCAAATTATCCGCCGAGTTGCTCGCACCCAATGTGCACCGCTATATCTTCATATCCAGATCTCGGTCTACGCGAGCTTCGCCAATCCCAACACCGAGGACTCGCCCGTCGGCAAGTTGGCGGACGAAACCACGGAAAAGGTCGACGGCGGTGCCTACGGACCGTTGAAAGCGTTGTGCGAAAAAGCGGCTGAAAAGGCGATGCCCGGGCGCGTCGCCGTCGTGCGGCCGGGCCTCATCGTTGGGCCGCGAGATCCGACCGACCGATTCACCTACTGGCCCGCGCGCGCGGCGCGCGGCGGTGAAATGGTGGCGCCTGACAAGCCGAGTGACCGGGTCCAATTCATCGATGCCCGGGATCTGGCGGCGTTTGTGCTGCGCCTGGTTGAGCGCGAAACCGTCGGCACCTTTAATGCCACCTCGCCTCCCGGCATGTTCACGATCGGCGATGTGGTGTCGGCGAGCATCGCCGCGGCCAATGCGACGGTCAAGCCCAGTCCCGCACCAAGTCCTGTATGGGTGCCGGCGGAATTCCTCGAGCAGCAGAAAGTCCAGCCGTGGTCGGACATGCCGGTATGGATTCAACGCATCGGGCGAGTATGCCGGCTTTGCGGACGCAAGCGTTACGCGCGCGTTGCGCGAGGGTCTCTCCATCCGACCCGTTCAGCCGACCGTCAATGACACACTGGCCTGGTATCTGCAGCGCCCGGCAGAGGAGCGGGCAAAATTAGCCGCCGGCCTCACACCCGAGCGC
Source organism: uncultured Gammaproteobacteria bacterium (assembly GCA_963771615.1). Classification (GTDB taxonomy): domain Bacteria; phylum Pseudomonadota; class Gammaproteobacteria; order Steroidobacterales; family Steroidobacteraceae; genus Bog-1198. The sequence goes on along the minus strand of CAVYUD010000010.1, from coordinate 192,794 downwards.
GAACAGGCGGTTCTTGAGGCTTGGCGCGCGGCATCAGGCAACGGACATTGAGGCGCGATTCTCGGATCGCAGTCCTCGTTCACCGTCTCGTGGTGGTGCAGCCGGAAGAACTGCCGGCGCTGCTGGCGGCGTTCGCGACGCTGTTTTGCATGTTCTTCGCCTATACGATACTGCGCCCGATCCGCGACACCATGGGCATCACCTCGGGCCTGGAGAATCTGCCCTACCTGTTCTGGGGCACCTTTGTCTGCATGCTGGCAGTGCAGCCGGTGTACGGCTGGTTGACCTCGCGTTTTCGCAGGCCGGTTTTTCTGCCCTGGGTGTACGCCTTTTTCACGGCCAATCTGCTGGCATTCTATTTCTGGTTCAATCTGCAGCAGGATCACACCTGGATCGCACGCACCTACTATGTCTGGGTGAGCGTCTTCAATTTTTTCATCGTCGCGGTGTTCTGGAGCTTGATGGCGGATGTGTTCACGCGCGAGCAAGCGGGGCGCATGTTCGGATTCATCGCGGCCGGCGCCAGCACCGGCGGTCTGCTCGGCCCCCTGGTCGCGGGCCGGCTTGCGGTGCCGCTCGGCACCATCAATCTGCTGCTCATCTCGGCGACCCTGCTGGCGAGTTCGCTCTTTTTCATGAGACGCGTCATCCATTGGCACGAGCATTTCGGCTCCGGCGCACGCGGCGCCGAAGTGAACCAGCCGCTCGGCGGCCACATGCTGGCAGCCTTTCATCAAGTGATTCGCTCGCCCTATCTGCTCGGTATCGCGCTGTTCGTGATCCTGCTCTCCTGGGTGTCGACGTTTCTGTATCTCGAACAGCAGGCCTTCGTCGCCAAAGTCTTTGCGACCCGCGACGAGCGCACCCGTTTCTTTTCCAACGTGGATTTCTGGGTGCAAAGCTTCTCTCTGGTGACGCAGCTGTTCCTCTTCAGCCGGCTGTTCAAATGGATCGGCCTTCGGGCCCTGCTGGTCTCCGTGCCCCTGATCATGACTGCCGGCTATGCCATCTTTGCGCTCTTGCCGAGCTTTGCGGTCTTGGTTGTGGTGTTCGCGGTGCGCCGCGTCGGCGAATACGCCATCACCCGCCCCTCCCGAGATTCGCTCTACACCGTCTGTACTCGCGAGGAGAAGTACAAGGCCAAGAGCCTGATCGACACCTTTATCTATCGGGGTGGCGATGCCACCAGTGCGTCGATGTACCAGTTACTGACCAGCTGGCCTAGGCCTCGGCCCATCGGGGGTCGGCTGGGCCGGCGCACTCATTTCGGCTGTCTGGGTGGCTATCGCACTGGCGCTCGGCAAGTCGCATGAGCGCGCTGCCCCGCTGACGATGGTCGCGAAAGTGGCGGGTCGGCTAACTCAGACGCTCATCTTGGTCTTGAATAAGCGCGACTGCCGGCGGGATATCTCCACCTCCGGACCGTCGCGCAACTGCGCATGCAAGCGTCCATTCACGCCGAGATCCACGCTCTCGATGAAATCCAGATTGATGATCTGGCGTCGATTGGCGCGAAAGAAGCGATTCGGATCCAGCCGCTGCTCGAGCGCCGCCAACGCTCGTCCCAGCAAGGGCTTCGCCTTTCCCCAAGACAAGCGAATGTAATTGCCCTCCGAACTCAGCAAGCGCACTTCACGCAGCGGCACAAACCAGCAGCGCTCGCCATCGCGCACAAAGATCTGCTCCAGCACCGCTCCAGGCGGCGGCGTGCGCACGGCCTCGAGCGGTTCTGGCCCGGCCCAGCGCCTCGGCCAAGCGCGAAGGATCGATGGGTTTGAGCAAGTAGTCGAGCGCGTCGACCTCGAATGCGCGCAACGCATGCTCATCGTACGCCGTGGTAAAAATAACCTGAGGCAGGTCCTCCAAACGGCTCAGTAAATCGAAGCCGCTGCCACCCGGCATTTGAATATCGAGGAACAGCAGTTCCGGGGTGAGCGAGCCAATCAATTCTCCGGCTTGATCGACGTTGCCGGCCTCGCCCGACCACCTCCACCCAGGCAAAGTCGTTCAGCAGCCGCCGTAATTCACGGCGCGCCGGCGGCTCGTCATCGATGATCATGGCCTTCATGGTTGCAGCGGAATGCGCAATCGCGGCGGTGGCGACAGCCGGCTGCGATAGATCCAAATCCAGACTCGCGCTCGCGCCGAACAGCAGCCTCAATCGATCGCGCGCATTGCGTAAGCCGACACTTTCATGCACCGCCCGCGGTCGCCGCCGCCGGCCGCGGATTCTGCACCTCCAAATTGAGCATGCCGTTCTGCACGGCGGCGCAGATGCGCAGCAGGCCTCCTGCGGGTAATTCGGCGATGCCATGCTTGATCGCATTCTCAACCAGAGTCTGCAGCAGCATCACCGGAATGCGCACTCCCGCCGCATCCGCAGAAATCTGTTTCTCGATGCGCAGCCTGTCCTCGAATCGCATGGACTCGAGATCCAGATAGTCCGCGACAATGTCCAGTTCCTGCGACAGCGTGACCAGCTCATCTTGCCGCGAGCTTAAGGTATAACGCAGCGTATTGGCGAGATGCGTCACGGCGCTTTGCGCGCGCGCGGGATTTTCAGCGATGAGTGAGCGCACGGTATTGAGGGCATTGAATAGAAAATGCGGATTGAGTTGAGTTTTCAGCAGACGCAGTTCGGCCAAGTGCAGTGCGCGCGCCATCTCGGATTGTATCAATTGCGCTGAGCGGTATTCGCGCACGGCGATCGCCGTAAAGTAAATCGTCAGCCAGACCAGGAACACAGCGGCACCAATTGACGATCTCCAAGGCAATCGCAACCGGCAGCGCCAACTGAATTCGCAACGCCGAACTCATCCCCTCGAGGAACTCATTCGGATCCTGCAACGACGCCACATCGGTGAATTGCGTCAGGACGCCGAGCGGAATGCCGCAGACTAATGCGGCGGCAACGCATGCGCAGTATCAGCTTGCGAAGCGGCAGCGCGCGCCATTGATGGCGCCGCGCGTAATCGCGCAGCAAATGCGAAAGACCAAATCCCAGCGCATCGACGCACAGCAACTGCAGCCCGAAGTGCAGCCAGGGAAGCTTCATTACCGTGATGCCGCCAAAGAAGCGCGACAGGGTATAGATCCCCCAGCCGGTCAGCTGGAAGATCCAATAGGCCAGCTGCGACTTCGGCGGGGCGATCGATTGTTCGGCGTCGTTCATAATCTAGTTCTACTCGGCGGCACCGATTTATGTGCCGCGCAGCGCCGCCGCCAAGGGCGCGCGCGCCGCGCGGATGGCAGGAAAGGCGGCGCCGACCATGCCAATGATGCAGGCCCAAAGCACTCCGAACACCGATCAGGCTCAAGTCAACCGCAAGCGGCACCGACAACTGCGTCAATCCTCCGCCGTTGGTGCTCACCGCATGACCATTGAAGAGTAACCACGCCAGGCACCCGCCGATCGCGCCGCCCGCCAGCGCCAGCAACAAGGCTTCCGCAAACACGGAGAGGATGACGGCCGAGGCACCAAATCCCAACACGCGCAAGGTGGCGATCTCGACTGTGCGGGTGCTCACTGCAGAATACATGGCATTCAGCGCACCGAATACCGCTCCGACCGCCATGATGCCGCCGATCACATAGGCCACGATGGACAACAGCTGCGAGAACGCCTGCGACTGCTGCCGATAGTAATCCGCCTCGCGCATCGCATCTACGCTAAGCGCCGGATTGCTGCTCAAAGCCCCTTTGAACTCGGCAAAAGCATCCGCCGATTCGAGCACGGCGACAACCGCTTGAAACGTGTTTCTTTCGAATGCCGATTGCAGCGTTGCCGCGCCTGTGATCATTTCCGCCTCGTGCGGGTCGCCGTGGCTTTCAAACACGCCCACCACCGTCCATTCGGCGCCGCGCAGATTGAGCGGCTGACCGAGCTTGATATCCTTGAATTGGCGTTGCAGGGTCCGTCCGACGATGACCTCGCGAACTGCAGATCCGAACAGGCGGCCCTCAACCACGTGAATCTCCGAATGAACGGCCATGCCCTGCTCACCCACACCACGCAGCGCCACGTTACCGTTGCCCCCGCTGCGTTTCAGCGGCAAGCGGACAATGGCCAGCGCTTCGGCGGAGACCAACGGCTTGCCGGCTGGTCCGTGCCTTATTCCGGGCGCGTTCATAATGGTTTCAGTCGCCTCGCGCGTGATATTGCTCAAGGTTTCGAAGCTCGAACCGGTGCTGACGACGATGGCCCGATCGGCGCGAGCGGTGCTAGTCATCATCTGCGAAAGGCCGCCGACCATGGCCAAAATGCTCACCAGCACCCCAGCCACGCCGGCAATGCCGATCACGATCACCGAGGATGCGCCGAGACGTTGCGGCACACTCCTCAAATTCATCAGCGTGACCGCGGCAATTTGCTTCAGTGCTCGCATCCCAATGACCCTTTTAGCGCCCGGCCAACGCGTCAACGATGACCAGCCGCTGCGCCCGCCACGCAGGCGGCAATCCGCTCACCAGCGCCAGCATCACCGCTACACCTAACCCGACTGCCACGACCTTGAGCGGCAGCGCCGCCCCGCCGAGCCCAAGGGCGGCGGCCACCGGGAAGAGGGCAGCCGCCGCGGCGAGCCCGAGCGCGGCGGCCGACACACATAGCAGCAGCGATTCGATCAGCACCAATGCCGTTACCGAGCGATCCGAGAACCCCACCGTCTTTAGAACGGCTAATTCGGGCGTGCGCTCGCGCACCGACTGCATCATGGTGTTGCCCGTCAGAAACAACAGCGTGAACAGCACGGCCGCGACGATGGCATTGGCCATCAAGCTCACATCGCCTAGTTGCCGCAGCTGTCCTTGCACATAGGACTTTTCGTCCTGCGTTATCGTCTCATTGGCCGAATTGACGAACAGCGCATCCACCGCCGCGCAAATCTGCGCGGAGCGGCTGGCGTCATCGGCAGCAACCACAAACGCCCATGCAGTACCTCGCTCGAAGCGGCGCGCCTCGTCGAAGTAAGCGTAGTTCACCAGAATACGGTTTGCCTCCGCCGGTGCGCTCGGCACATCGAAGCTTCCGACGATCTCGAAATCCCAGTCCGCACTACCGTCCTGTTTGAAATTCGAAGTGCGCAGCGGTATGCGATCGCCGATTTTCCAGCCAAAGGCGCGCATCAGCGGTAGCGCCACGACTGCACCATCGCGCGTGTGCTCGATGGCCGCGAGCTGCGCGGGCGCGATGCGCCAGTCCGGATACAGTTCAAAGAACGCCCTCACGTCGGTGGCCAGGGCGAACACATTGTTGCTCTTTTCCTGGTAATAGCCGGTTATACCAGCGATCAAGGTCGCGCGACGAACGCCCGGGACGGCCTCGATCTGCTGCAGGTAGGCGCTCGGCAGCGGCTGCACCTGGCTTACGCGGCTCACGACATACAAGCGATTGGTGTCGGTTCCCATGCTAAAGGCGTTGAGCCAGGCATTCACGCCCTGCAACAGCCCGAATAACAGGAACGCGATCACGATGGACAGCAGCGTGAAGATCGTGCGCGCCTTCTTGCGCCACAGGCTGCTCCATACCAGCGGCAAGAACTTCATGCCGCCAAACTCGAATCAGCGTCGATCAGACGACCCTTATCGAGGTGCAGTTGCCGGGTCGCGCGCTCCGCCGCCTTCGGATCGTGCGTGACCATGATGATGGTCTTGTGCTGTTCACGATTCACGATCTGCAGCAAATCGAGAATTTGCTCGGCCATTTCCCGATCAAGATCGCCGGTGGGCTCATCGCACACCAGCAGCGTGGGATCAGCCACCAACGCCCGTGCGATGGCGACGCGCTGCTGCTGCCCCCCGGAGAGCTCCGCAGGCTTGTGCGTGGCCCGGTCGGCCAGACCGACCAGTTCAAGCGCTGCTTTGACATTGGCGCTGCGCTGCGCCTTGGTCAGATCGGTCATCAACAATGGCAGTTCAACGTTTTGCTGGGCCGTCAATAACGGCATCAAGTTGTAGAACTGGAACACGAAGCCGACGTGATGAGCCCGCCATTGCGCCAGCTGCCTCGCGCTCAGCGCATTGATGCGCTCGCCCGCGACGAGCAGCTCTCCCTGGTCAGCACGGTCGATGCCGCCAATCAGATTGAGCAAGGTCGTTTTGCCGGACCCGGATGGACCCATGAGCGCCAGAAACTCGCCTGTTTGGATCTCAAGATCGATGCCGTGCAGAACCTGGACGCGCTGTTTGCCGCGAACGTAGCGTTTAACAATTCCCTGTAGGGAAACGAGCGCTGCCGTCATGCCTTGCCTCTTGAGTTTCGGTCACTACTTGTGCGTCACCTTGACGAGCGAAAATATACGGCGCGGGCGGCGATTGGCGGGAATTACATGTCGAACGGTCGATGCGCGGTGCTGAGCGGTTGAATCGGAACGACAGCCGCTTTACGGCGTTCGCACCGTGTAGGCAAGCTGCCACCCGTCTTTCAGGGGCTCAAATTGAAGCGCTGCGCGCTGTTCGCCGCCTTGTCTATTCAAGACAAATCGCGCGGTGGCGATTCCGAGCGCCGACCCGGCCACCGTATCGGAAAGCCAATGCACGTTTTCGCGCACACGAATGTAACTTGTGCCGGCGGCGATGCCATAGCCAATGATGCGGCGGATCCACCGATATTCATCGTTACCGGATTCCGCGAAAACGGTGCCAATGGCAAAGGCGGCACTCACATGCACCGACGGAAATGAGTCCCCGCCATGACGCCACATGTTGGGCGAGGTGGTTGCATCCGGCCGTTCGCGTCCTGCCGCCAGAGTTAAGACCTCGCTGGTCACACCGCTGAATACCCCTGCTTCGAGCAAGGACCAGGTCTCTTTATATCCATCGCGATCACCGATCGCGCCGGCATACAAGCCGGTACCGACAATCAGAGCGAGCGCCGGCAGTGCATCGCGAACTGCATTTTTGTCCTCGCCATTCAACGGGTCCTTGGGATTGACAAAATGCGTCCTCACCCGGCTGTCGAATTCGTGCGCTGCGCCAATCGCAGTCAGCGCCGCGCCAAAGTACAGCCAGTCCTGGCTGTCCCAGCGTAACGGCGCCGTGAAGTAGAGTTTGGTGTCTTGTAGGACATCGCCAATCGAAAAGGAGTCGGCGAAGCTGCTGACCGGCCAGCACAGCATGCCCAACAATAGTACTGCGGAGGTCCGGCGTCTCGAGCGTTCTGTTTTTTGCAGCACTGCTGCGCGAAACTCTGCCTCATAGAGTAGCGTGAGTCAAGGCGACGGTTTTGCGCCGACTTGACAGGCGTTACTTTGCAATACAAAGTAATACTCATACATTGGAGTGTGTATCGCATGCGCAAAACATACTTGCATCTGGTTGCCGCCTTTGTCGTACTTTCACTCGTGAGCGGCTGCTCCGCACTGGGTGTCAAAGCCTATGATCGGGATCTGTTGGCGCGCGATGAGATGCGCCTCGATGCAAACCCGGTGGACAACGCGATTGATGACCACATGTACTTCAGCAAAGAGGCCTCCTCCGGAGGCCGGTCCTACGCCGGTGGCGGCTGCGGCTGCAATTGAAAAAGCCGCCCTCGCGTCGTGCAACTATGCAGGTCAAGCGTCAGCTCATGGCGGCGAGCTGCGCGCTGCTGGGCGCGGGCGCAGCCAACGCCCAAGAAGCCGTCGGGACTCAGAAGGAGGAAAGTCTCTTAAACCGGTTGCTCGAGGGCGTGTCGTTCGATTCCGCGTTGGCGTATTACCGCGAGGATGGACGGATTCAGGCCATTGAGCCGGTCGTCAACGTCAGCAAGACCTTTGCCGGCGGCGACGTGGCTTCGCTGAATGTCACCTTCGACAGTCTTTCCGGCGCCAGTCCCAACGGCGCCTTGCCCAGCAACATGCCGCAAACCTTTGCTTCGCCTTCCGGCACCAGCCTGATCACGGGCCGTCATCTGTACAGCATTGCGCCCGGCCGTCTGCCGGCGGATCCCAACTACCAAGACGATCGAATCGCGGTGGCGGGCGCATGGGAGTTACCGCTGTCTCGGCTCACGCATCTCAGCCTTGGTGGGAAAGTATCGGGCGAAGATGATTTCATTTCGGCGACGCTCAGTGCCTCGATCGCGCAGGACTTCAACGAAAAGAACACCACGGTGTTGCTGGGCATCAACAATGAATTTGATTCTTTACGGCCGATTGGCGGAGCACCGGTGCCGGACAGCGACTACGCCGCGTTCGACAAGGATGGCACCAAGACCAAGGATGGACTGGGGGTGCTCCTTGGACTGACGCAGGTAATGACGCGGCACTGGCTGACCGAACTAAACCTCTCGTGGGACCGATTTCATGGTTACTTGAACGATCCGTACAAGATTACCTCGGTGCTCGACGCCGCCGGCAATACCCTCGGCTATGTATACGAGAGTCGACCGGACGAGCGCACGCGCAAAAGCGCCTATCTGGAGAATCGGGTGGGCTGGAGCAATGTCTCGGCAGGATTGGCGCTGCGTTATATGAAGGATGACTGGGGCATTCATTCCGACACCGCGCAGGCGCATGTGCACTTCTCGTTTGCGGATCGGCAGCAATATCTCGAGCCCTCGATCCGTTGGTACCGGCAAAGCGCCGCTGATTTTTACACGCCTTGGCTAACCGAGGTGCAACCTGCGACGGGCTTCCAGGCATCGGACTCCAGACTCGGCGCGTTCCACGCATTCACGTATGGCGTGAAATATGCGTATAAGCTGTCGAGCGATGCGGGGTTGGGAGGCTCGGAGTTCAGCGTGCGATTCGAATATTATCAACAAATCCAAGATCATCGCTTGGCAGCGCCTGTGATGCTGCAGAATCTCGATCTGTACCCGGGCCTAAAAGCGATCCTGGTGCAGTTCGGTTGGCGCTTCTAGGTCCAATCGCTGTCGAACCTCGGGGCACGGATTTGGTGGCGGTGTGTTTCAACGCCATGGCAAGTCCTTGCGAGGTGTTGCTGCGCGCCTCGCATTTAGGGATGGCTCGCGAACTGGGCGAATGCGCTGCCGAGGAAGCGTGGCGCATCGAAGAAAAATTCAGCCGCTATCGATCCGACAGCGTCATCGCGCATTTGCATGCGCATCGAGGCACCCCGGTAAAGGTGGATCAAGAAACAGCGTCGTTGCTCGACTTCGCGCAACGCTGTTACCGCATCAGCGATGGCATGTTCGACATCACCTCGGGTGTCTTGCGCCAAGCGTGGACGTTCGATGGCTCGGACCGAGTGCCGCAAGCGGAGGAAGTCGCCGCACTGCTGCCGTATATCGGATTTGGCAAACTCAAGTGGCAGTCGCCAACCCTCGAGCTGCCTGCCGGCATGGAGCTGGACTTCGGCGGCATCGGAAAAGAATACGCCGTGGATCGCGCTTACGAGTTGCTCAGCAAGAAAGCGCCAGGCCCCTTTTTAATCAATTTTGGCGGCGACTTGCGCGCCAGCGGCCCTCCGCCCAATGGATTCTGGCAGGTCGGCATCGAAAGGCCGGACCGCGAACGGGACGCGTGCATGATGCTGCATCTTAAGCATGGTGCGCTGGCGACCAGCGGCGACGCACGACGCTTCTTGCTTCGCGACGGAGTGCGTTACGGACATGTGCTGAATCCGAAGACCGGTTGGCCGGTGCTGCATGCGCCCCGCTCGGTGACCGTCGCGGCCAGCAGCTGCACCGAGGCGGGGATGCTGTCAACGCTGGCGATATTGCAGGGCGCCAAAGCGCGTGAGTTTCTCAACGAGCAGGCAGTGAAGCACTGGGTGCTGGAGTGAGACGCAGCCAAATCCGTCGCGGCTAAACTTAGCGCCCGCTGAGGTGCCAGGCTTGCAATGTGTCGACTTCCTTTTGCGAGTCCAAGCCTGCACGCAGTTTCGCCTGGCGATCGGCCGGCAAGGAGTGAAACCACTCGAGCGTGTCGTGCACCGTTTCTTGCATCGGGCGCGTCTTTAAGCCGGCCTTTTGGGCGCGTGCCGTCGAGGTGAGGGACGCGCCGGCAGTGTCGCCGCTCATGGGCGACCACGGCGGCAAATCGAGTTCCTCCGGTTTCCAGCGCTTCGCCAGGAAGTCTTCCGGCACCCAGGTCGCCTTGGTGCCCGCGCTTGGAGTCGCGTGCAGGCTCGCCGTGATGAGATCGCCCATGGTGAAGGCGCGCGGCGGCGAAATGGCATTGAAATAACCAGTGGTGCGCTGCTGGGCGAGCTTCATCATCCACGCCGCCAAGTCGCGTACGTCGATGATTTGAATTGGATCGTGTGGCGTACCCGGCGCCAGCATTTCGCCGCCTTTGGAAGCGCGCACCGGCCAATAGGTAAAGCGGTCGGATGAGTCGAGCGGTCCCACGATGTAGCCGGGGCGAACGATGCTGGCCCGCCCTTTGAACGCTTGAGCGGAATACTGCTCGCACAACGCCTTCATGGGGCCGTAGGTTTCATCCGTGGTTTTATCGATATCAGGATTTGTCAGTTTGCCCGTGGGCGAATTCTCGTCATTGGGCTTGGCAAAACTGGCGTAGGCAGAGATGCTCGAAATGTACAGGCAATAACCGACGTTCGGCGCGAGTAGTTCGGCCGACATCTTGACGTATTTTGGAATCTGCCCCGTATCGTCGATCACGACGTCCCACTTGCGGCCGCGCAGCGCGTCGATTTTGCCATTGCGGTCGCCGATCAGCGTCTCGACATCTGCCACCCCGTCGGGGCTGTGTTTGCCACGGTTGAAATGCGTCACGTGCCAGCCAAGGCGCAACGCTTCGCGCGTCAGGTGCGGACCGATGAATCCGGTACCGCCCAGAATCAACAGGGTCTTCGGCTGCGAATCGGCCGCCATCGCTCGCGGCAACAAGCTATTCGCAGCGACACAGGCGCCCAATTGCAGCAGCTGGCGACGGTTTGTCATGGGTGGGCTCCGATATTGTTTTAATGACTCCCGCTGAGTATAGCTGCGCCGCGTTCGAATTGTATGTTACATTCTGTAACACTATGACTGGTAACATCAAGAAGAGGCTGTTGCCGATGGGGCTGAATTCCGCGCTACTAACCTTATCAGCGCTAGTTGGCGATCGCGCCGCCGCCGGCACTCGCCGCACCGCCGTCCGTCGACGAAATCCTGAGACACCACATCGCCGCGCTCGGCGGACAGGAGAACCTCGACGTCGATTCAGAACCTCGTCATTCGCGGCACCTATACGGAACATGGGCAAAGCGGCGCCGCTCAGCTCGCGCGCATGCGGCCCTTTTACAAGCTTGTGGGCGATCCGCAGCAGCGCTCTGCGGAATTCGAGGAGGGCTATGACGGCAGCGCATGGGAATTCTACGGCGATCCTGGGATCGTGCTTCGCACGGTGGGTCCCGCATCCGCGGCAGCACGTCACGGCCTGTACATTCTCGGAAATTTGGTGGACTTCAAGCAGCAAGGCTCGACCATCCGATTGCTCGGCGAGGCGAACATCGATGGTCGCCGCGCCTATCAACTACGGGTTCGAATGCTGGATGGCTTCGAGCAGGATGAGTTCATCGATGCCGAGACGTGGCTGGTGGTCGCGGACCGAAAAGTGGCGAAAGTGCATGCGTTCGGGTCAGACGTGGCGAGCGAAACGCGCTGGAGCGACTATCGCGTGGTGAATGGCGTGCGGTTCGCGTTCCTCAATGTGGAAGTCGAGTTGGCCACGGGCAAGGAACTCAATCGCTTTCAGACCGACCGCATCGAGGTCAACCAAAAACTAGACGTCTCCATGTTCGCCCCGCCGCCAATACGGCGGACTGCGCTGCAGATCGCGATGGATCAGATATTCCAGGAACGGGATGATGCGGATGCGGTTCAATGGACTTATCATGATTTTCGCAATGCCTACCCAGAGACCAACACTGAAGCGGCCATGGAGGTCATCGGCTATCAATCGCTCAAAATGGGCAGCGTTGCTGCGGCAGTCGCTTTGCTCGAACACAATCTGCGGGACTATCCACAGTCAGCTGACGCGGCCTTTGGACTGGGCCGCGCCTACAAGATGGCAGGCCGCAAGTCCGAGGCCAAGGCTGTGTTCGAGCGCGCACTGTCCATTGATCCGAAGCACCAACGTTCGCGCGACGCGCTGGCGGATATTGCCGCCGACCGTTGAGATTGCGGCGCGCTGATGCAGGCAACGCGTGCCGAGCGTGAGGCAGATAAGGCGCAAAAATTCCGGGCGCTGATTCAGTACGCCGCCACGCGCGCGCCGTATTACGCCAATATCATCCGCGAGCGCGGACTCGATGTGAACACCTGCCAAGCCGCTGACTTTCCCTTGCTCACCAAATCCGCGCTGATGGCGAACTTCAACGACATCGTCACCGATCGGCGTGTCACCAAGCAGGTCATCGCGGATTTCTTGTCGCGCTCCACCGATCCGAAGGAGCGGCTGTTCGATGAGCTGACCGTCGTGCACACGTCCGGAACTTCGGGCGAAGTCGGTTACTTTGTCTTTGCGCCGGCGGATTTTAACCGAGTGCGTTCCGGGTCAAGAACTAACCGCGAGGCTTTTCGCGGCCTGCTGCCGGGATTCGGCCGCCGTCTGCGGCGGCTGCGGCTGGCCTTTTATGGCGCCACCGGCGGCCACTTCGCCGGCGTCACGGGGATGGCATCGATGCAGCGAGGTTTAGCGAAGCTGTTCATCGATGCCCGCTCATTTGAAGTCAATACGCCGCTGCCGGAAGTTATTGAGCGACTCAATCAATTCAAACCGGACGCGCTCTGGGGGTACACCACCGCCCTCAAAATGCTCGGCGATGAACAGCGCGCGGGAAGGTTGAATATCCGGCCCGCGGCCGTGGTGGCGACCGGCGAAACGGTAACCAAGGCGGACATGCAGTTTTTATCCACAGCCTTTGAGGGCGCGAGCGCTCTGAACCTGTATGCGTGCACAGAACATCTCATGCTCGGGATATCGGACCCGCAAGGCGAGGCCATGACGCTCACCGACGATAATTTGATTTTCGAGTTCCACGAAGATCATTCGGTCATAACGAATCTCTTCAACCACACCCTGCCCCTCATCCGTTATCGCATGTCCGACATTCTGCGTCCGATCAGCGCTCCGGATGCGCCGCGCACTCAAATTCAAAATCTCGTCGGGCGCACCGAGCAGATGCCCGTGTTCGTCAATGGCGCGGGAGTCAAGGACTTCATCAGCCCGCACATCATCAACGAGATTTTCGTCAAAGGCGTCACACGATTTCAAATGCAGATTACAGGCCCGAGCTCGTTCCGCTTTCCGATCTGCGTCGAGCCCGATCTGGACGAGCGCGAACGGGCCATCGCCGCCGCGGGCGTGAAGATGCGGCTCTCGGAAATTTTGGCGCAAAAGGGCCTGGGAAACGTGGCTTTCGAGGTCGCGGTGGTCGCGGATATTGCGCTCAATGAGCGCACCCGTAAATTTCAATTGATCGTGACGCGAAATCCCGCCGACGCGTAAGCGCAGCGCCGGTCGGGCGCCGCGACCGCCGCGGCCTAGAACAGGCTGAGCTGCGGCGTGGGCGCTTGCGGCGGCCGGAACAAGCTCGTATCCAATTCGTAGCGTTCCTCGGCGCCGGCAAAGCCCAGCTTGCGCTTGGCCAGGTCAAAGCGGGTGCGCAGCAACTCCGCGTACGGACCCGTGCCGCGCATGCGGGTGCCGAATTGCGAATCGTAATCCTTGCCGCCGCGCGACTGATTGATCAGCGACATGACATGCTTGGCGCGATCCGGATAATGTTCGGCGAGCCAGTCGCGAAAGATAATTTTGAGCTCATGCGGCAAGCGCAACAGCACATAGCCGGCGCGGGACGCTCCCGCCTCCTTGGCCGCAGATAAGATGTCTTCCATCTCATGATCCGTGATGGCCGGAATCACCGGCGCCACCAGTACCCCGACCGGAACGCCCGCCTCGCTCAGCTGTTCGATCACTCGCAGCCGGGCTTGCGGCGAGGCTGTCCTCGGTTCCAAGGTTCGCTTGATGTCGTTGCTCAGCGATGTGACGCTCACCATGACGGATACAAGCTTGTCCTTGGCGAGTTCGGTCAGTAAATCCAGATCGCGAACGATCAAGGCGCTCTTGGTGACGATGGTCACCGGGTGGCGGCAGCGCGTCAGCACGGCAAGAATACCGCGGGTCACCTGCAGCCGCTTCTCGAGCGGCTGATAGCCGTCGGTATTGATCCCCAGCGCGATGGGCTTGCAAACATATTTCGGCTTGGCGAGTTCCGCTTCCAAGATCTTGACGGCGTCGGCCTTGTAGAACAACTTGGTTTCAAAATCGAGGCCCGGCGAGAGACCGAGATACGAGTGAGTGGGCCGCGCGAAGCAATAGACGCAACCGTGGGCGCAGCCACGATATGGATTGATGGACACATCGAAACCGACATCGGGCGAGTCGTTCGAGGTAATCACGCTGCGCGCCCGGTCAGGCAGCACTGTTTCGGTCAAACTCTCGACTATCTCGTCTTGATACCAGCCATCGTCGGCCTTCTCCAGGGTCAAAGAGTCGAATCGTCCAGCAACATTGGAGGTGGAACCCCTCCCCTTGAAGGTTTGGTGACCGATAAAATTGCGCGGCATGGCAGGAATTTTACGCGGCGCCACGGCGCTCGTAAATCCAGTAGTCCGCGACGCCGACTACTGTATAGCGACCGCGGCCTGGGCGGCGCGGCGTAAATCTTCGATCAAAATCGCTTTGAGTTCCTGGGCGCGCGCGCCCTCGGCTCGCAAGATCGCAGAAGGGTGGTACGTCGCGATCAGCTGCACGCCGTTCTTGAGAGACAGCGCTTGTCGACGCGCTGCGTCGATTGACAGCGACGAGTGCGTCAGGGCTTTGAGTGCGGTGGCGCCGAGGGCCACGACCACCCGGGGCTTGACGGCCGTGAGTTCTTGCTCCAGCCAGATATTGCAAGCCTTGATCTCGCCGGCACCCGGCCGCTTATGCAGGCGCCGCTTGCCTCGGGGTTCCCATTTGAAATGTTTCACCGCGTTGGTCACAAACAGATTCTTACGCTGCATGCCCGCCGCCGCGATCGCCTCATCGAGGATTCTGCCCGCCGGGCCAACGAACGGATGGCCTTTGAGGTCCTCTTCATCGCCTGGCTGCTCGCCAACCAGCATGACGGCAGCGCTGCGCGCTCCCTCGCCGGCCACGGGCTGAGTCGCGTGCTTCCATAGATCGCAGCGTCGGCAAGACTGCAGCGTCTCTTCGTTGGGAGGCCCGTTCATATGCGAAATTCAACGCGCGACGAATGCGCGCTCGATGACATAATCGCCGGGCTCGCCCACGTGCGGGGAAATTTTAAATCCCCGCGCATCCAGCATGGCTGATAGATCCGTCAGCATCGCCGGGCTGCCGCAAATCATGACGCGATCCTCCGCCGGGTCGAGCGCGGGCACATCGATGTCCTCAAACAGCTTGCCGGTTTCGATCAACGCCGTCACCCGGCCCTGATAGCGAAAGCGCTCGCGCGTCACTGTGGGAAAATAAACCAGTTTCTCGCGCACTTGTTCTCCCAGATATTCGTGATGCGTCAATTCCCATTCGATGTAGTCGCGATACGCCAATTCACTGCGATAGCGCACACCGTGCACCAAAATGACCTTTTCGAACCGATCGTAAACCTCCGGATCCTTGATCAGGCTCATGAACGGAGCCAGCCCGGTGCCGGAGCTCAATAGGTACAGCCGCTTGCCCGGTTTGAGATCATGCAGCAGCAAAGTGCCGGTCGGTTTGCGGCTGATCAAGACCTCATCGCCCGGCTTGATATGCTGCAGGCGCGAGGTCAGCGGGCCGTCCGGGACTTTGATGCTCAAAAATTCCAGGTGCTCCTCATGGTTCGCACTGGCGATGCTGTAAGCGCGCATCACCGGCTTCTCGTCGATGCGCAGCCCGAGCATGATGAAATGCCCATTCTCGAAGCGCAGCGCCTGGTCGCGTGTGGTCGTGAAACTAAACACCGTGTCGTTCCAATGATGCACCGTCAATACGCGTTCTGTTCCGATCGTAGCCATGGCTTGTATTATCCGGACATCCCCCCGCAGCGGATAGTCGCGGACGAGTATATGGCCATGCCTGCAGGGCATTGACCCGCCTGTAGGAAGCCGACGACAGTGCCTAGAGCCATCGCCTCATGCGGCCATGCGCCCTGCGCGCCTCGCCGCCGGCCGCTCCGTTACGCAGAATTTGGGCGTCCATCGAACATCCAATACCGGAGGAATCAATGAAAATTCTATCAGCGCTAGTGGTGGCCTCGGCCATGCTGTGCGGCTGCATTAGCAGCGGCAGCCCGAATCCGCCTGCGAAAACGACCGTTGTCGTCCCGCCAGGCTCGTCAACGACAGTCGTTTGCCAAGACGGCACTCAGCCGCCCTGCCGTTAGTCAATGGGATCCGCCGGAGAGCAGGGAAGCTCCAGGCTTGAGCGTTCTGTCTTGAACCGTTCCATCTTGGACGCGTTGGACGCGCTTTAGGCGGCGCGCCTGGGTCCACAGTTGCCCGGCAAAAATGACCCCGGCGGTATGCACCTTAAAGCCTGCCGCTCGCAGCGCCTCCGCGCCCCACGTATTGCAAGTGTGGAAAGCGGAATATTTTTGCGTAGCCAGAAAATAGACGCTGTCCTCGTACGGGCCCTCGCGATAGACCTTTAAAATGTCGTCTTGAGTGCGCAAGGAGCGCCAGACGAAGGATTGTAAGTCGTGCATTTGATCTTGCGAGACGTGCAGCGTGATGACGTGCGCCGTGCCGAACGCCTCAGCGGGAGAATTGGTCAATCCCGTCGTCAGCAGAATGCTTGCGCCCGGCCACAGTGCCGACAGCAGCACCGGGGCATTATGATTCGAGGCCAGCAAGTAGTGTTTATCGGCGAAGCCAAAGAAAACATACCTGGCATCCGGAAGGTATCCGGCCGCTTGATTCAACGGCGGCGACAGATCGGCCGTCGCCACGCCGATGTCGATATGCCAGCCACGGCGGGCAACGTATATCGTCAAAGAATCAGGCGTCGAGGAATCTTGAGCCGCGTTCGCGACTACGGTCGAAGCGGCCGCGAGCGCCCAAAAGGCCAGCACTACCGCCAGATACCGGGCTGGCTCTGTCACTTGACTGAATCGAGTCCGTACTGCTGAGCGATTAAAATCAATTGCAGAGCGCTGCTGGCTCCCAATTTTTGCTTGATCGAAGACTGATGATTGGCCGCTGTCTTTGGGCTCAATCCCAAGCGTTCGCCGATTTCATCCAAGCGCAGACCCTGGGTCAGGAGACTCAATACTTCCAACTCGCGCGTGGACAAGGCATAAGCAAGCTGGCTGGTCAGCGACCTTTGTTTTGTCATCGCTGCTTCGACGTCGGGGCTGACGAAGCGCTGGCCGGATGCCACAGCACGCACTGCTTCAATCAAGAGCTCAGGCGCGCTGGCCTTGCTGACATAGCCTCGAGCTCCCGATTGCAGCGCCCGTGTCGCATAAATTCCATCCTGATACATGCTGAACATCAGTACGCACGCATCGGGCCTGCGCGACAAGAGACGCCGCAAGATCTCAATGCCGCTGACCCCGGGCAGTGCGATATCGAGCACAATCACGTCCGGCTGCAGCTCGGCATCGAGGCGTAGCGCTTCGGCGGCGCTCGACGCCTCACCGATGACGTTCAGGAGAACGTCGCGCTCCAATAAACGCCTGTATCCTTCGCGCACGACCGCATGATCGTCCACCAGCAGCACGCCGATCCGGGCGGCGGTGTCACTTGCGCCCATGAACTTCCTGCGGAAGAAATGCGCGTACTTCGAAGCCCGCCGCACCGCGCGCACTGGATACGCTGATCGATCCGCCGAGCGCCGCCACTCTCTCGCGCATGCCGATCAAACCCAAGCCGGTGCCGCGCACGCCAAGGTCTGCGCCGCGGCCATTGTCGATGATGGAAATATCGATTCCCTGCGCAGACGCCGCGCTGCCGATGTGGATTTCAACCCGAGTCGCCGAGGAGTGCCGCGCAACATTAGTCAGCGCTTCCTGCACCAGCCGGAACACAACCAACGCGCGGGATTCGTCCAGCGCATCGAGTTCTGCTCCGCAGAGCATCTCGATTTGCGCTGCGGGCAAGCGCGAGCGCCATTCGTTGACGCAATTTTCAAGCGCCGCGACCAAGCCCAACTCGTCCAGACCGACCGGCCGCAACTGGCGAATCAGACCCCGTAGCACCTCGTAAACCCGATCCACATTGGCAATCACGACACGCGCGGTGTCGCGAATCGCCGGCCGATCCGCTGCAGCTTCGCGAATCGACACGGCGTCGAGCTTGATCGCATTGACGTACTGGCCCAGTTCGTCGTGCAAATCGCGGGCGAGAGTCTTGCGTTCATGTTCTTGCATGTCGACGTATTTCAATGCCAGGCGCTGATTTTCAGTCAGGGTTTCAGCCAGCTTGGCATCGGCAGCTCTGCGCAGCGCCAGCTGGCGCTTCGCCTCGCCATATCGGCGCGACGAAAACCAGATGAGGCCGATGGCCATGACCAGCAGAATCAAGGGCAGCTCGTCGAGCTGCAGGCGTTCGTACGGCCGCGTCCACCCGGTGACCGCTTCGCCGAGATCGAACTTGGCACAGACAATGACGGCCAACAGAGTGGCCGCGATCACCACGGCGGCGTCACGTCTGGCGTAATTGCGTCGACTTCTTTCATCGGCTGTTTCCATACGTGCAGACAGCATAGCGCGACGGCACGCCATAGGAAAAAAACAGGTTTAACCGAGGTATCTGCTACCATCGCCCGGCAAATCGCCACCCTTCGGTGCAGCATGAACGAACAAGTAACCGAGCTTCTGCCGCCTGCTCAACCCAGCACGGCGTTCCGCAAGCCGCTCCCCGTTCAGCGATCCTCGGTACTCGGGCAGATACTGGCCATGCGCAAAGATCTCGTCGGCCATCTGATGGCGCTCGAGAAGATCCATGGATCCGTCTGGAAGATCGCAATCGGCCGAGGCGGCATGATCAGCCTATTGGGACCGGACGCACTGGAGTTCGTTTGGAAGAATCGCGACGGTGCGTTTTCCAGTGCGCGCGGCTGGGAACCTTACATCGGCAAGGTTTTCCCCGGCGCCATCATGGCGATGGACGGCGATGAACATCGTTACCAGCGGCGCATCATGCAAGTTGCGTTTCGCAAGCCGGCGTTGCGCACGTATCTTGCGCAAATGAGTGCGCCGATCGATTTAGGGATCGAAGCGTGGGTTCCCGCAAATACGCTCCGGGCGGAGCGCCAGATGTTTCCGCTGCTGAAGCAGCTGACGCTCGATCTGGCGGCCTCCGTGTTCATGGGGGTGGAACTTGGCCAGAGCGCCAAGGCACTGAATCGCGCTTTCATGGCGACCGTGGCCGCCTCGCTGGCAATTGTGCGCGTGCCGATACCGGGCCTCGCGATGTGGCGCGGAATACGTGGCCGCGAATTGCTGGTGCGCCGTTTCCGTGCGCTGCTGCCGGAGAAGCGCGCCACCCATACCAGCGATTTCTTCAGTGAGTTCTGCCACGCCCAAAGCGAGCAAGGCGAGCGCTTCACCGACGATGAAATCATCGATCACATGATTTTCCTGATGATGGCGGCGCATGACACGACCACCAGCACGCTGACGACCATGATCTACCTGCTGGCGCGCCACCCCGAATGGCAGGAACGGCTGCGCGCCAAGGCGATCGCGCTGGGCAAGCAGGCAGCTCGAGTTCGATGATCTCGACCAGGTGGAGGAGCTGTCCTGGGCCATGCGCGAGGCGCTGCGTCTGACGCCCCCGCTCACATCCATGCCGCGCATGTGCATCAAGGATACGGTGTTCCAAGGATTTGAGATTCCGGCGGGCATGCTGGTCGGGGTCTACCCGATCCATGTGCACTACATGGATTCGCTGTGGACCGATCCGTTCAAATTCGACCCGGAACGTTTCAGTCCGGAACGCCAGGAAGACAAACGCCATGCCTATGCCTGGGTGCCATTTGGGGGCGGCGCGCACATGTGTATCGGCCAGCACTTCGCGACGCTGCAGGTGAAAGCCATCATGCACCAACTGCTGCTGCGCTATCGCTGGAGCATCGCCCCCGGATACGTGATGCCCCAACAGCTGGTGCCGATCGCCAAACCCAAAGACGGCCTGCAAGTCACCCTGCAGCGGATCGGCTGATCGGACCAATCAGCGCACTCGCTTGGCCCAATCCGCGGCGTCGATCTTGAACATCACATTGGGATGACTGGGCTCGCCTGAATAGCTCACCGACTCCTCGCCGATGTAAATGCCGCCGAGTTTTTCCATGGCTTTGCGCGAGCGCCAATTGTTGATTCCCACCTTGAAAATCACCCGATCCACGAACTTGAAGGCGTGATCGAGCATCAGGGTCTTCAGCGCACGGTTGTAGTGCCTGGCCCAGCGGCTGCGCGCGATGAAGGTGTAGCCGATGTCGATTTGGCGCTTCGCTTCGTCATAACCGCTGTAGCGGGAACTGCCGATCAGTTCACCGTTCGTATTGTCGATCACTCGAAACGCACCGCCCGATTCCATCGCGCCTTTGAAGAAATTTTCGAACACCGCGCGCTGGTAACGATCCCGGCTGGGGTGCTGTTCCCAAATCAGCGGATCCGATGCCACCGCGTAGAGGTCTTCGAAATCGCCCGCCTGCAGCGGCTCAAGCTTGATCAGGTCATTCTGTAGATGAGGTTGAAGCTCAAAGCTCATGGGACATCCTCAATAACCGAAGCGGTAATGAATCTGGGCATAAATTTGGCGCGGATCATTGTAGTGCACGCCGCCGAACGTGAGGCTATTGTCGACCAACAAGTGCCGATTGGCGATATTCAGAATGGTCAGAGACGCCGAAAAACTCTCGCCGAAAGATTTTCCGCCGCTTAAATTGATTTCCGCATGGCCGGGCAAATGGGTCGGCGGCGCGTCGCCATTGGCGAACCCCGACCCATAATAGACACTCATCGAGGCAAAGGCGCCGCGCGGTAGATTCAAGTCAAAGCCGGCATTGGCGGTGTTGCGTTGGTCGTGATCCAAGGCGAAGCTCCCCGCAGGCGGGCTGAAGTCGGTCAAGCCGCCATTAATCGCGCCCAAGCCGTCCGCGGTCTGATTCGAATAGGCGAGGTGAAATTGCCCGACATTCCACACCCTCGGGGAGCGGATCGACAGCTCGTTGCCCTGGATCAGCGCGCCGTCAATGGTGAGAGGCAGGAACGCATTGGAATTTCCAATGTTGTTATGGTCGAAGAAATTCTTGGCCTGGGTATGGAAATGATCGACATCGACCGTCCAGCCATGAATCGGGATCGTCAACCCGACCTGATACTCCTCATCGCGTTCGCCGTGTAGCGGAATAAAGCCCAAATCGTTGGCTTGCGCGAACTCGAGCAAGGGACCGCTCAGGGTGGTGAGCGGTGGCGCCTGATAATACTTTCCCCAGAAGCCTCGCAGTACCCAGTTGATTTTCGGCAACCGCACGCTGACGCCCAAGCGCGGGCTGGTGGCATTCTCCGTCAGCGCGCCTGCGAAATGGGTTTGCCGCAGCCCGCCTGCGAAGGAGAGCCAATCCGTGACCTTATAATTATCTTCGACGTAGGCGGCGACCAGCGAGCCGCTAGGCTTGAGCCTCTGCGCGATGGGCGGCGCATCACTGCCGTCGTTGAACAGCACATCAAAGCTCTCGCTGTCGCGCTGGCTGAACCCCGTCACTCCGACCTGCAGATCGTGCTGGGCCACATGCCAACGAAGGGTCTCCTGCCCTCCGACATAGGTCGAGGAGCGCTGATCGGTGGTGCTGATGGGAATGTCGTTCGGCGCGCCGTCCAAGTCGGCCTGGTTCTGATGAAAGAACACCGAACTGGTCAAGGCTGCGTCGGACCCCAGTTTTCTCACCCAGGAAAAAATACCGAACGCGTCGGTTTCGCGCTGTACATCATCGGCGACCTGGCCCGGCGAGTTGGGAATGTCATAGCTGTCATGGCGCGCGGAGAATACCAAGCGAAACTGATCGTCCGGAGTGGCGTTGAATATTAGAGTGCTGAAGCCGCCGTAACCGTCCTCTGCGTCATGAATGATCTGCGCCACCGGCGTCGCGATGCCAAGATCGCTGCGATTGCCATTGACGCTGGCATAGTAAGCAAATCGCTCCGTATGGCTGCCCACGCTGAAGTAATCATTGGTCTGCCCGTAGGATCCGCCGCTGGCGATGAGTTCCGCCTGGTTGTCGCGTTCGAAGCCGGTGCGCGGCACGACATTGAATACGCCGTAGGTGCGATCGCCCTGATCCGCCTGGTAGCTGCCGCGTTGTACCTCGAGGTAATCAATGTCTTTCGGATCGATTTGCGGGCCCAAATTGCTCGCGATGTTGGTGTTCGGAATCTCCACCCCATCGACTGCCCAGGTCGTTTGGTGGCCGCCGCGCACGTGCAACTGGTCGTGCACGACATAGGCGCCGGGCACGAAGTCGGTGATCATCGCCAAGCTGTTGCTGCGATCCGCCCCGGGCGCACGTGCAATATCTGCACGGTTCACCACCGTCGTCGGGGTGGCGGTATCGAGGACCACGGTTTGCGCCGCGGCCGTCACGGTCAAGGTGTCCAAAGCCGGACCTTTGACGAGTTGCACATGGGCGACCGGCGAGGAGCCCGAGATCACTGACACCGCCTGCGCCGCCGGCGCGAAGTCAGCGGCGCTGAAGCTCAAGACATAGTCGCCGAGCGGCACGGTCATGAATGAAAATTCACCCTGGGCATCCGTCGTGGCGGCTTCCAGCCACTGGGATGTGGCGGATTTCAGCTGCACTTGGACTTGGGAAAGCGGCCGATGCTGCTGGTCGTGCACGACTCCGCGGACGCTTCCCACATCGGCGGCGCGCAGCGGCGCCGCCGCCAGCAACAGGGCGGCGAGCACAATGCTCAATCGATCGAACGAAATCATGGAACTCTCTCCACTTGTAATTGATATGCGCGCGCCCATCAGAGGATCGCGCGAATCCGGTCGGTATCAATTCAGGCGAGTGAGGGCGGTCCGCGAGGCGGGTGGGAGCGCTCGGCGCGCTGGGTTAAGGCGGGAGCTTCGAAGGCAAGGATCGGCTGGGAAGGTGGCGGGCCCAGCGGAAGGAAAATGGATGTGGTGGGAAAGCGGTCCCGCGCCAGGAACGCTGCCGAAGGGGCAAGATTCAAACTGCGCATGCGTCCCGGCATGATGATGCAAATGGTCCGGCATGCCCGCCATGGCGGCGGGACACAGTTGCAGGGCGAATGGAACCCCGTCGGCCGGCATGAAGCCGGCGGGAACATAGGAACGAAACAGAAGCAGGGCCAGCAGCAGGACGCCGGCCCGTGAGCCTCTTTGCCTCAGCTTAAAAACCTTTCGCATCCCTCATGCCGCGGCCGGCACCTGCGCGAAGGGCCTAAATTTCTTGAAGGCCGCGATGCCGAGTCCGACGAATAGGATCAAGAGAATCGCTTGCGCAACGGCGAAAGGCGGTTCTTTCTGGGTCGGTGCCAGGGCATGGAAGAAAGATATTTTCTGGAACGACTGCACCACCAGCACGAAGCAATTGAAGTATAAAGCGACCAGCGCGCTGATCACGTAGACCCCGCGCCACGCACCGGCCAGCTTGTAGCTGTACAGGGCGAGGATGGCGAAGGCCAGAAAAATTAGCGAAATGACGCCGATGATCTTGGCTGGGTCGAGCGATCCAATCACGCGGGGCGCCTCCGCCGGCGTGTCAAACGGAAAGCCGGTGACGCTGGTCAGCACTGTGGTAATCAAAAATAGCGCCGTCATGCCGGGCATGCGTCTGGCGCCCAGCATCCCCAAGACGACGATGATGCCGCTGAGAATGGCAATTAAACTGATGATCACGTGAAGCTGCGTATACGCGGCGACTGACATCCCAAGAATCATGGCGAATCCCTCCGTACTGGCTTATTGAACCCCCCTTTAGGTCCTAAAGCCTACGCCATTCGAAGGAATTCGTCAGTCGGGGATATCAGCGAAGATAGGGAAATTCGCGGGTGGAGCGGGGTTTGGCGATGTAAAAACCCTGGGCGAAACCGATGCCGAGGCGGCCCAGCTCGGCCAGGACTTCCGGCGATTCGACCCGCTCGGCGATGGTTTGAATTCCCATGGCGTTGCCGACCTGGCTGATGGCGGCGACCATGCTGCGATCGACCGGGTCGCGGGTGACGTTTTCGACGAATTGGCCGTCGATTTTCAGGTAGTCGACCGGCAGTGTTTTCAAATACATGAACGATGACAGGCCGCTGCCGAAGTCATCCAGCGCGAAGTGGCAGCCGCGATTCTTGAGCTCGCGCATGAAGTACACCACGTTGCTCAGGTTTTCGATCGCCGCGGTCTCGGTGATTTCGAAGCACATCGCGCCGGCTGCCAATTCGCCGGCGCTGAGTTCGGCAATGAGGAACTCGAGGAACCGCTCATCGTTCAGGGATGTTCCCGACAAATTCACCGCAATGGTGAAGGGCTTGACGCCGGACTGGATGCGATGCACGACGTCGATCGAGCGCCTGGCGCACCACCCAGCGGTCGATTGAAGGCATGATGTTGTAGCGTTCCGCCGCGGGAATGAATTCCGCCGGCGCCACAATGGTTCCGGACTCATCGCGCAATCTCAGCATCAGTTCGAAGTGCTCGCGCTCCTGCGGCCTAGGCTGGATCGGCACGATCGGCTGATAGAACAATTCGAACCGGCTCTCGTCGCGGGCGCGCGCCAGCTTGGAGACCCAATGCATCTCGCGGTGCCGCTCCGGCATGTCATCGGGCTTGTACAACTGCACGCGATTTCGGCCTGAATCCTTGGCGGCATAGCACGCCACATCGGCGGCACTCATGACATTGGCGACGGTGGGTATCTCGTTGGTGATTTCCACGATGCCGATGCTCGCGCCGACGGCGAGCACCCCGCCTTGCCAGGTGAATCGATAGTCGCGGATGCCCTGGCGCAGGTTTTCCGCGATACGCAGCGCCTGATCGCGCGAGCAGTCCTGCAGCAAAATCCCGAACTCATCGCCGCCCAAACGCGCGAGCGTATCGCCGCCGCGCACTCGCGATTGGATGCACGCCGGTTATTTGCTTCAGCAGCAAATCGCCGGCCGGATGTCCGCAGGTATCGTTCACCAGCTTGAATTGATCCAAATCCAGGTACAGAAGCACGTGGCGTGCCTGCGGAATTCTGCCGCGTGTCCTCGACCGCGACGGTCAGGCGATTCTCGAACTCGCGCCGATTGATGAGGCCGGTCAGCGCATCGTGGCTCGCCTGATAGTGCAGCGCGCGGTGCAGGCGCCGCTCCTTGCTGACGTCATGGAACACCATGACGGCGCCAATGAGATTGCCGGCGCGGTCGCGAATCGGCGCCGCTGAATCTTGGATGGCGATTTCCTGGCCGCGGCGGTTGACCAGCACCGTGTGTTCGGCGAGGCCCAGCACTTGACCCTCGCGAAGACAGCGCGCCACCGGCGATTCGCCGCCTTCGCGCGTGACCTCATCCACCACCGTCAAGACATTGCCGATCAGCTGTCCTTGCGCCTCGCGATTCTCCCAGCCGGTCAAGCTTTCCGCGACCGGATTCATGTAGTCGATCCGCCCTTCCGAGTCGGTGGTGATCACCGCATCGCCGATCGATTGCAAGGTGACTTGCGCGCGCTCCTTGGCCTGAAACACGGCGGTCTCCGCCTTCTTGCGCTCGGTAATGTCGGTCAGGGTGCCCTCGAAGCCGCATGCGCGTCCGTTGGCATCGCGCACCACGCGGCAGTTGTCCACCACCACCAGCATGGAGCCGTCTTTGCGGCGCATCACGTATTCTTCGTTGCGCAGCTCGCCCTCGACTTCGGCGCGGCGCGCGAAGGTCTCGCGATCATTGGGATACCAGTACAAGGCGCTCGGCGGGCACCTTGTACAGCTCCTCGGCGGAGGAATAACCCAACAGATTCACCAGGGCCGGATTGGCGACCAAAATGCGGCCGTCGGGCGTCGTTTGATAGACGCCCTCCATGACGCTTTCAAACAGGCCGCGAAACTTCGACTCGCTGTTGCGCAGCGCATCTTCCGCAGCGCGGCGTTCGATGGCGATGCCCGCAATCTGCGCCATGCGCACCATGAGTTCATGATCGCGCGCCAACGGAATGCCCGTTTGCCGGCGGTACACGGCGAAGGTGCCGACCACTTGGCCGTCGGATGCCACGATGGGCGCAGACCAGGCGGCCCTGAATCCCGCCTGCCGCGCCGCTTCGCGGCGGTATTCCCAGAGCGCGTCGGTCTCGACGTCGGCGACCGTCACGAGGCGGCTTAGGTAAACCGCCGCGGAGCACGAGCCGTAGCGGATACCGATGGGCGCATAGTCCATCGCCTGCACGAACTCGCGCGGCAGATTCGGCGCCACGCCGAAGCTCAACGCTTGTTTTTCCCGATCGAAGAGGTTGATCGCGCAACAGCTCTCGGGTATGGCGCGCTCGATCAATTCGCAGATTGACTCGAGCGCCGCGTTCAAGGGCGCGTTGGCGGCAATTTTTTCGAAGACCCGGCGCTCCCCGGAGGCGATCGCCTCCGCGCGCTTGCGCTCGGTGATATCGATGATGCTCGCCCGCAGCAGGCGCCCGCTGGAACTCGGCAGACGCACGAAACGCACTTCGCACGGAAAATTCTGACCGGTGGAATCGCAGTGCACCCACTCGAACACCGGTACCGCGCCGGCCAGAGCGCTGTCGATGTAGCCACGCGCCACACCGAAGGAAGACGTGCCGTCCGCTTGCATGGGCGGACTGATCTTGTCCGGCCCGCTGCCGAGCAGCGCCGCCCGGGTCATTTTGAAGAAGCGGCATGCATTGTCATTGACGTCGACGAATTTACCCGCATCGACGTCGAGTACCACGATCGCCTCGGGAGCATGCTCCACCAGCGTGCGGTAGCGGCCTTCGCTTTCGCGCACCGACACTTCGGCGAGATGCCGCTCGGTGATATCGCGGATGCAGACGATGTAGCCGTCCAACCAATTGAGCTTGGCCTTGCTGATGGCGACTTCGATCGCGACCCGGCTGCCGCCTTTGACCAAGCCCCAGGTCTGGGTAGCGGCCAAGTCCACGTGCGTATCGTCGATCTTGGTGGCGAGGCGCTCGAGGTACTCGCAGGGATGCCTCGCATCCACATCGGCCAACAAGAGCCCGACTGAGCGGCCGAGAATCTCGGCGGCCACATAGCCGAAGATCCGCTCGCCGGTGTGATTGAACGATTCTATGCGGCCGGCAGCATCGACCGTGATGATGGCATCCTTGACGTTGTCGAGAATTGCCTGCAAGTGGGTGGCGGTTTGCTCGCGGATTTCGCGAGTCATCGCCTGCGCCTCGTCGGACATCAGCTGCATGGAACGCACCACGCCGCGCCGTTCGGCATCGAGCCGATCGTAGTGCGCGCTGATGGTTTTCAGGAGCCGGTCTAGATCAGGCTCGGCGGCGTGGCCGCGCGTCTCCGCGATCTGCCGTTGCAACAGAGGGTTGAGGCTGTCTGCAGACGGCGCTGGCTCGCTGCGAATGGCAGCCGCGGTATCGCGTGACAAGGCCTAAGATCTCCCGCACTTGAGCCGATGTTACCCGGCACCTGATGCGTTAGATGTTAGGGAGATCCCTGAGAGGCGGCGTGATGCGCGTCTCGATTTTTGCAATATTTCGTCAAATCCCCTGATCCGCCGTTTCGCGCTCCGAGCGCTTGCGGTCAGTCGCTTTCAAATTGCGTTTGCGCAGGCGTACCGAGTTCGGCGTGACTTCGATGAGTTCATCGTCATCGATGAACTCCATGGCCTGTTCCAGAGTGAAGCGAATCGGCGGCGTGAGCACCACATTCTCGTCTTTTCCCGCCGCGCGCATGTTGGTCAATTTCTTGCCCTTCAAGGGATTGACCACCAGATCGTCCTCGCGATTATTGAGGCCGATAATCATTCCCTCGTAGACCTCCTCTCCGGGGCCGATGCATAGCCGGCCGCGTTCCTGCAGAGTGAACAACGAGTACGCCAGCGCTGTTCCCTGGCCGTTGGCGATGAGCACGCCATTCGGACGTTGGCCCAGTTCGCGCTGCACCACGGGACCGTAATGATCGAACACATGATGCAGCAGCCCGGTGCCGCGCGTCATGGTGCGAAATTCGGTCTGAAAGCCGATCAAGCCGCGCGAGGGCACCATGTAGTCCAGGCGAATCCGGCCGCGGCCGTCGGCTTGCATGTCTTTGAGCTCCGCGCCGCGGCTGCCGAGTGCCGACATGATGTCGCCCTGCGCGGCCGAGTCTGCATCCACCGTGACCTGCTCATAGGGTTCATGCGCCATGCCGTCGACTTGCTTGACCACGACGCGCGGCCGCGAGACCGCCATCTCAAAGCCTTCGCGGCGCATGTTTTCCAGCAATACGCCAAGATGCAGTTCGCCGCGGCCGAAGACCACAAATTTGTCGGGATCGGCGGTCGGCTCGACGCGCAAAGCAACGTTGTGGATCGCTTCGCGCTCGAGACGCTCGCGAATCTGGCGGCTGGTGACGAACTTGCCTTCGCGGCCCAAGAAGGGCGAGGTATTGACCTCGAAGGTCATGCTGATGGTGGGCTCATCCACCGTCAGGCTGGGCAACGGTTCGACGGTCGCCGGATCGCACAAGGTATCCGAAACTTTAGGCTCCGGGATTCCGGCGAACGCCACGATGTCCCCTGCCCCGGCGGATTCCACTTCAATTCGGGTGAGGCCGTGGAATCCCAAAATCTGCGTAATTTTCTCGGAGCGCTGCTTGCCCTCGCGCGACACTACCGTCACGGTCATGCCGCGCTTGATGGTGCCGCGCTTGATGCGGCCGATGCCGATGGCGCCGACGTAGCTGGAGTAATCGAGCAGCGTGACCTGCAGTTGCAGCGGACCGTCGACGTCCACATCCGGCGGCGGGCAATGCTCGACGATGGTTTTGAACAAGGGCTGCATGTCGCCGTCGCGAACGGTCGACTCGAGTCCGGCGAAACCGCGCAGCGCCGATGCATAGATGACGGGAAAATCCAGTTGTTCGTCGGTGGCGCCCAAACGGTCGAATAAGTCGAAGGTTTGATCCAGCACCCAACCCGGTCGCGCCTCGTCGCGGTCGATCTTGTTGATGACGACGATGGGCCGCAGGCCATGTTTAAAGGCCTTTTGCGTGACGAAACGCGTCTGCGGCATGGGGCCGTCCACCGCATCCACGAGCAGCAGCACGCAATCGACCATGGCGAGCACCCGCTCCACCTCGCCGCCGAAATCGGCGTGACCCGGCGTGTCGACGATGTTGATGCGAAAGTCGCCCCAGGTGATCGCGGTATTTTTCGCCAGGATCGTGATTCCGCGCTCGCGCTCCAGATCGTTCGAATCCATGACGCGTTCCTGCAAATCCTTGCGCGCATCGAGCGTGCCGGACTGACGCAACAGTTGATCGACGAGCGTGGTCTTGCCATGATCGACGTGCGCGATGATGGCGATGTTGCGAAGTTTCTGGGTCACGATGAGGCCTTTAAGGGAAACTCACCATTATACGACGTTTGGGCGTCCAACGCCCTAATTTCAGCGTTCGGCGATCATGGGAATCGAAAAAACCCGCTGGTCGACCACTTCGTCGTGCTTGAGCGAGACGGTCACGCCGAGCACCACGACGCCCTCGGCGTTGGGCGTGACATTGATAGTCTCGCGATAGACTTCGCCGGCTTCCGCGGAGGCAATATCGAATTGCTTCGCGCCGGCGACTGAAACATCATCGGCGCCGGTCACCTGAATCGTTGCCGGACTGGCCGCGATTTGCGAAATCAGCGCGAGGTTGATATCGAGCGGCTGTCCGACTTTCGGCCGCTGCGCGATGTCGAACTTCAATTCGACCGGCACTTGGGATTTGCCTTGTCCGACAGCCTGCACCATGCCCGCCGTCTGTTCCGCGACCGTGGCGCCGGGCTTGGGGGCAACCGGTGCCCGCGGCTTGATATGCGTTACGCTCTTCGCGGGCGCTGCCGAGTCTGTGTCTCGATTGCAGCCGGCCACCGCTACCGCCATGCAAAGCAGCAGAACTTTTGCGCTCGTCATCAATTTCTCGCCAGCCATGCTCGTAACATTACCAAATATGTCACCGATCACAACCAGCCTCCGTCACAACTCCAGCGGCGGCTCGAGCACCGCCGCGAGTTGATCTTGCAGCGAGCGGTGGTGCTGCTCCCAATAACGCGGCTCCGCAAACCACGGAAAAGCCTTCGGAAAAGCCGGATCGTGCCAGCGCCGCGCCAGCCATGCGGAATAGTGAATCATCCGTAACGCGCGCAGCGGTTCAATCAAGGCGATCTCGCGCCGGTCGAAGGGCAGAAACTGCTCATAGCCTTTGAGCAGATCCCGCAATTCAGTGCGCATTTCCTGATGGCCGCCGGAGAGCAGCATCCACAGATCTTGAATGGCAGGTCCCGTCACGCAGTCGTCAAGATCGACGAAATGCGGCCCCGAATCGGTCCACAGAATATTGCCGCGGTGGCAGTCGCCCAAAATGCGTCCGAGCCTGGCGCCGCCCCAGTCGAGCGCGCGGGCCTCGACCGCTTCCAACAACTCATCCGTCACTTCCGCATACTTGTTCGCCAGGTAGTCAGGCATCCAATCGCCATCCAAGACGAAATCACGGGCATTGCGGCCCAGATCGTCCATGTTGAGCGCTGCGCGCTCTTTGAACCGTCCGGCTCGCCCGACGGCGTGGATTCGACCGAGAAATCGCCCCACCCATTCACGCTCGTCGGTGGTGCCCAGTTCCGGCCAGCGTCCGCCGCGCCGCGGAAACACGGCGTAGCGAAACCCATGATGCACGTGCATGGATTCGCCCGCCTGCAGCAACGGCGCGATTACCGGTATTTCCTGGGCCGCAAGCTCGGCGGCGAACGCATGTTCCTCGCGGATTGCCGCATCACTCCAGCGCGCCGGGCGATAGAACTTGGCGATCAGCGGTTCCGCGTCCTCGATACCGATCTGATACACCCGGTTTTCATAGCTATTGAGCGCCAGCGCCCTGCCGTCGCAGCGAAAACCCAGCGCTTCGATCGCATCGAGCACGGTCTCGGGAGATAGCTGGGAATAAGGTGCTTCGCGACTCACGGCGTCGATTGTACAGTTACGACCCCGTCACTCCTTTTTGAGTGCTTCACGCTGCTAGAATGCCCGCCATGCGCTTGCCCCGCCCCAAATCCTTAAGTGGTCTGATGCTGATCGGGTTCACGATCGTGGCCGCACCCCTGCTGTTTGCCATCGTGAATGCCGCCGTGCAAATGAATCGATTGTCGATCCGCAGCCAGGAGTTGGTGGTTCACGGCATGCAGGGAACCCGCAACAATCAACGCATGTTTGAAGAGATCGAGGCGTTGGATCGTCAAGCGCGCCTGTATCAGGTCACCGGCAGCGCGGACCTGCTCGCTGCCTACGCGAAGCATCATGCCAGCTTGATCACCGCCACCCGCGAGCTTCTCACGCTGCCGTTGGATGCATCCTCGCAAGAGGGCGTGCGTGCGGTGGAATCCAAAGCCAATCAATTGCAGCAAGATCTACGGCGTGCGGCGCCCAATTCGGCCCGCATGGCGGAAGCGATCGCGGCCTTTCCCCAGCTATTGGAGGCAGCCTCCGGGGTATCGGATCGCATCAATCTGCAGATCGACAAGGAAACCTCGAGCCTGGAACTGGCGACGCAACGCGCGCAGCAAAATTTGGTCTGGCAAACGCTGCTGCTGGTGCCGATGACGCTGGCCGTGGTCGGCGTCTTTACATACCTGTTTGGCCGTCCGATTCGCGCAATCGATCGCGCCATCAGCGAGCTGGGCCGGGGTACGTTCTCGCGGCCCATTGCGATTCGCGGGCCCGCCGATCTTGAGCGCTTGGCGGCCCAACTGGAGTGGCTGCGGGGCCGATTGCTCGATTTGGCGCAGGAAAAGAACCGATTTCTGCGACATATGTCGCATGAATTGAAGACCCCATTGGCAAATATCCGCGAGGGAACCGAACTGTTGATGGACGGTGCGGTTGGCGAGCTGCAAAGCGGCCAACGCGAAGTCACGGCAATCCTGCGCGAGAACGGCATGAAGCTTCAGCGACTCATCGAAAATCTCTTGTCCTTCAGCGCCTGGCAGGCGAAGAGCGTCGGCTTGGAGATCTCCGAATTCAAGCTGCGCCCTTTGATCAAGAGCGTGCTCGAAAATCAGCAGCTCACGCTGGTGGCGCAGCGCGTGCGGCTCGACGTGCAGGTGGAAGATCTCATGCCCTTGGCCGACCGCAGCAAAGTGCGCCTGATTCTCGACAATCTGCTCTCCAATGCCGTCAAGTTCACGCCGCGTGGCGGCACCATTTCTCTGCACGCGCGCGCCGAGCGCGAGCAATTGATATTGGACGTCATGGACAGCGGCCCCGGCATTCCCGCGGACGAGCGCAATCGAATTTTCGAAGCGTTCTACCAAGGCAAGACCCCGCAAGGCGGGCACGTCAAGGGCACCGGAATCGGCCTCTCGGTGGTCACCGAGTTCGTCAATGCCCATGGCGGCAGCATCGAGATCCTCGAAGCGAAGAGCGGCGGCGCGCATTTCCGGGTGCGCCTGCCGCTGCGTGCGCCGGCACCTGTTGCGGCGCGCGAAAAAGCTCATGCTGCATAAGAGCAATCGCGTTGCAGCATGCGCCCTGGTGTGCCTAGGGGTGAGCGGCTGCGGCATGATGGGCAGCCCCAAGACGGCCGCCCCCGTCGCGCCTGAACGCCCTCAAGTCGACATCAGTCCGGTGGCACCCCTGTTGGAGATGATGAACAACCTGCCGCAGGGGGATCCCGCGCGCCAGGCAGAGATCTTCCAGCAGGCGAAGGATGCCGCCGAGCTGCAACCCACCACCAGCAATCGACTTCGCTATGCGCTGGCCCTGGCGACGCCGGGCTACAGCGGGGCCGATCCCGTCGCGGCGCAGCGACAGTTGGCGGAACTGCTGGCCAGGCCTGAAACTCTACTCCCTGTGGAGCGCCTATTAGCCATGGTGCAGCTCAAAGAGGTTGAGCAACGCTTGATACTGCAGGCCGAGAATGCGCGTATGCGCGATACCGTGCCGAATGACTCGCATGACAAGCTGCAGGCGATCAATCGTCGCCTGGCAGCCGAAACCGACGAAAATGCGAAGTTGCGCAAGGCCTTGGATGAGGCTAGGGCTAAACTCGAAGCGGTAACACATATCGAGCAACGATCTGTCACCGACCGCGGAACCGGCGCCCCCCACACGCCATAACGCCTAACCGGAGAGACTGCACTGAACGCCTATTCGAATGCTGCCACCGCCCCCCTGTCGTTCGGCCTGCAGCCGGGCACGCGCGACTCACTGACACCGCAGAAGCGCAAGGCGCGCATCCTGGTGGTCGACGATGACCCGGGTCTGCTGCGCCTGCTGACGATCCGTCTGCGCGCCGAGAACTACGAGGTGGAAGCGGTCGAGAGCGCCGCCGCCGCGTTGGCCGCGTGCGTGCGTTTTCGTCCGGATCTGGTGATCACCGATCTGCGCATGGATCAGATGGACGGCATCGGTTTACTCAAAGAGTTGCAGAGCCGCTGGCCGGGCCTGCGCGTCATTATTCTCACCGCACATGGCACGATTCCCGATGCCGTGCACGCGACGCAAAGCGGGGCATTCGGCTTCCTCACCAAACCGGTGGACAAGCAGGAGCTGCTCGATCACGTACAAAAAGCGCTCAAGGTGTCCGGATTTGCGCACGTCGATGAGGACTGGCGCGCCAATATCATCACGCGCAATCAGCTCATGGAAGACAAATTGGCCCAGGCCAACATGGTGGCCGGCACCGATGCGCGAGTCTTGCTGACCGGCGAGAGCGGCACCGGCAAGGAATTGCTTGCCCGCGCCATTCACGAGGCCAGCCCGCGCCGCAATAGACCATTCGTTTCCGTCAACTGCAGTGCGATGGCCGAGAATCTGCTGGAATCAGAACTATTCGGTCACGAGCGCGGCGCGTTTAGCGGCGCGACCCGCGCGCAAAAAGGGCTGTTTGAAACCGCCGACGGCGGGACCTTGCTGCTCGATGAAGTCGGCGACATGCCGATGCGGCTGCAGGTCAAACTGCTGCGCGTGCTTCAGGACAACACGATTCGGCCCGTGGGCGGCGCCGACGCGGTGCAGACCAATGTGCGCATCATCTCCGCGACGCATCGCGACTTGCACGAGTTGATGGTCGCCGGTCAATTCCGCGAAGATCTTTACTATCGGCTAAACGTGGTGCACATCGAGGTGCCCTCGCTCGGGCGCCGCCGCGAGGACATCCCCCTCTTGGTCGCGCACTTTCTGGAGCAGATCGCGAAGGAAAGCGGTCAACGCAAGATTTACGCGCCGGAAGCGGTCGAACTGCTGGCGACCGCGGAATGGCCCGGCAACGTGCGGCAGCTGTACAACGTGGTGCGGCAAAACGTCGCCCTTTCGCACGGTCCCATCATCACGGCAGAATTGGTGCAGCAGTCTCTCGGCGGCAATCCCACGCGTCTGCCCTCGTTCGACGAGGCGCGCGATGAATTTACCCGCAATTATCTATCGCAGATCTTGCAAATCACGACCGGCAACGTCAGCCAGGCCGCGCGTCTGGCGAAGCGCAACCGCACCGATTTCTATAAATTGCTGTCGCGCCACCAGCTGCTGCCGGACGACTTCAAGAAAGGCTAGCCCGCGGCCTTGCGAGCTGCCGCGGCGGCGTAGAACTCGGCGACGCTCGCGACTACGTGATCGAGTTGTGCTCGAGTCAGTTCCGGATAAACGGGCAACGCCAGGCGTCTCGGCAGCCGCGCGCTCGGACTCCGGAAAATCACCTGCGGATGTACTTTAAATATTCGAAACATTTCTGTAGATGCAGCGGCACCGGATAATAAATTTCCGTGCCGATACTGCGCGTTGGTCAAGTGCTCCTTCAACGCATCGCGATTTTTTACGCGCACGATGTACTGGTTGAAGATGTGACGGCCCACCACTTTCGCCTGCGGCGTGATGACCGTTTCCGCCCAAACCGGCGGCGGCAAATGCCGCGTCGTAATAGGCGGCATTTCGCTGCCGCGCCTCGGTCCAGCCGTCCAAGTACTTGAGCTTGACGCGCAGCACCGCGGCCTGCAATTCATCGATTCTGAAGTTGCCGCCGATCACCGCATGAAAATATTTCGGCTTGCCGCCGTGCACGCGCAGCACGCGCATGCTTTCGGCCAGCTCGGCATCGTTGGTGGTGCACAAGCCCGCATCGCCGAAAGCGCCGAGATTCTTGCTGGGAAAAAATGAGAAGCAGCCGATATCGCCGATCGAGCCGACGCGCACGCCCTGGTATTCGGTGCCGATGGCCTGCGCGGCGTCCTCGATTACCTTCAATTGATATTGCTTGGCCAGGGCCATCAGCGGATCCATGTCCGCAGACTGGCCATACAGATGCACGGGCATGATTCCCTTGATGTGGCCGCCGGTGGCGCGATTGATCAAGCGGCCGCCCTGCAGGCTTGCATGGCGATCAATGAATTCGGCAACCGCCGCTCGGCGACAGATTGAATGACACCGCATCGATGTCGCAGAACAGCGGCCGCGCGCCCAGGCGCGCGATCGTTCCGGCCGTGGCGAAAAAGGTAAAGGGGCTTGTAATTATTTCATCGCCGACACCCACGCCTAAGGCCATCAGCGCGAGCAGCAGCGCATCGGTGCCGGAGGAGACGCCAATGCCGGCCGAGGCGGCGCAATAGCCTGCTACCTCGGCCTCGAGCGCGAGTACGTGCTCGCCGAGGATGAAGCGCTGACTGGCGCACACCTGCTCGATGACCGGCATGACTTCAGCGGAAATTTGCGCGTATTGCGCCTTAAGATCGAGTAATGGAACGTTAGTCATTGCCGCCTACAATATCATTCGTCATAAGCCCGGCCGCATGCAGGGCTCAATGGACCGATTTAACATTTTGCAGATCTGGTATCACGCCTAATCGGTGGAATTGGCCGACAATGCAAGGTGATCATGTTGCGCTGAGCGCAGGAAGAATATAAGGAAACCCCTTGCCGCTTCAACGGATTTAAGATGACCCAGCCGGTTTTGCTGAAACAGAGCTTTCTGATCGCGCTATTGACCGGCATTCAAGCCCTGGTGCCGGCGGTGGTCGCCGTGGGTTCGCTGTACGTGATCGTGCTGCTGTTCGGACACCGGTTCGATCCCTCTTCGGCGGCTTTTGTCATCGTGGCGGTGCTGTGCCTGGTACTGGTTCAGCCGCCGCGCGAAGTCAGCACGCAGTTGACCTCGGCGCGCCTGTCGGCCGTGGCCGATGTGATCATGCGCTGGCTGCTGCTGCTGGCGGTGCTGCTCGCCGTGGGCTACGTGACCAAATCACTGGATGGGTTTCCACGCCGCATATTCCTCACCTGGGCGGCGGTGACGCCGGTCGCACTGATCGGCGTGACCTTGGTCATGCAGGAAATCATGCGCCGCTTCCTGATGAATGCGTTCGACAATCGCAGCGCCATCGTCGCCGGCTACAACCCGAGCAGTCTGGAACTGGCGCGGCGCCTGAAAAGCAATCCCGGCATGCGCGTGGAAGTGGCTGGGTTTCTTCGACGACCGCAGCAGCGATCGGCTGGGAATGGAAACCGATGCGCAGCTGATCGGTTCTTTGAGCGACATGTCGCAGT
Source organism: uncultured Gammaproteobacteria bacterium (assembly GCA_963771615.1). Taxonomy (GTDB): domain Bacteria; phylum Pseudomonadota; class Gammaproteobacteria; order Steroidobacterales; family Steroidobacteraceae; genus Bog-1198. Next base: position 156,160 of record CAVYUD010000010.1, on the reverse strand, counting down.
ACGTCAAGAACAACCGCACCGATGTCATTTTCATCGCCTTGCCGATTCGCCACGTCAAACGAGTGATGAATCTGCTGGACGATCTGCGCGATACCACCGCGTCAATCTACTATGTGCCCGACATCTTCGTGTTCGACCTGATTCAAGCGCGCTCCGGCGAAATACACGGCATTCCCGTGGTCGCCATGTGCGAAACCCCGTTCTATGGCTATCGCGGCGTGGCCAAGCGGCTCACCGACATCGGCTTCAGCGCCCTCATCCTGCTGCTGCTGCTGCCGCTGCTGGTGGTGATTGCAGTCATGGTGAAGGTCACCTCGCCCGGCCCCATCATTTTCAAGCAGCGCCGCTATGGCCTGGATGGGCGCGAGATCGCGGTGTACAAATTTCGCACCATGCAAGTCACCGAGGACGGTGCGCAGATTCGCCAGGCATCGAAAATCGACGGCCGCGTCACGCGTGTCGGTGGAGTGCTGCGCCGCTCATCGATGGACGAGCTGCCGCAGCTCATCAATGTATTGCAGGGTCGCATGAGCTTGGTGGGCCCACGGCCGCATGCGGTGGCGCACAACGAGGAGTATCGCAAGCTCATCAAGGGCTACATGGTTCGCCACAAGGTGTTGCCCGGTATTACCGGCCTGGCGCAGGTAAACGGCTGCCGCGGAGAAACATCGAAATTGGAAGAGATGGAAGCCCGCGTCAATTACGATCTTGACTATCTGCGGCATTGGTCGCCGATGCTCGACATCAAAATCATTTTATTGACCATCGTCAAAGTGTTTCGCGACGACAAGGCGTATTGAGCGCGATGCCGGTGGTAAGCCATTCCTCATGGAATAAATACCTGTCCTTCGAGCGGCAGCGCGGCATAACGGGCCAAGGCAATGGGGCGATTCGCGCGGATTTCAAAAGCGCCCTGCCCTGCTCCCCAAGACCCCACATCGACGCTCGCGTCATGGAAATATAGGCGCTCCTGCACCAGCGGAAACTGACATTTGTAGAAGGCCTCTTTGGCGGAAAAGATCAGGGTGGCCGCGGCGGATTGTTCGGCCGGCGGCAATGTCCGGAGCCAGGATGTTTCTTCGGGGGTACAAATCCAGCGCCAGAGTTCCTCCTTGACGCTCGCGGCGAGCTCGGAATCGATCCCTACGGCGCCGATCTCATTCTTGCGCGCCGCCACCGCGGCGCAGAAGCCCGCCGTGTGCGTGATGCTGCCCACCAGCGAATCCGGCCACAGTGGTTGCCGATCCTCGGCCGCCTTGAGGGGAAAATCTTCGATGCCAAATTCGGACAACAGCCGCCGTGCGCACAGTCTTCCGGCGGCGAATTCCTGTGCACGCTTCGCAACCGCGCCGCGCAGACAGTCCGCTTCGTCGGGGAACAGTGCCGCAGGATCGCCGGGGCCGCGCAGCTCGGCGGCGAGCGCGCCAGACGGGAACAGGCTACGCAAATTGATCGACAATTTCGCGGGATTGGCGCTGATGATCGGCTCTCGGTATCTCAAGTTGGATATTTTGACAGAATGCCGATTGCGGCGTTGTTGGGCTGCGACGGGCCGCTGCTAGAATGCGGCGCATGAATTCCTTGTGGCAGGCTCTCGTCTCAAGCGGCCCCGGCCCAGTGCGCGGCACCTTTTACGGCCGCCACGGCTGCATCGCACTCAAGGACCTGGCGGGCGCCTCGATACTGGAGGGAAAATTAGAATCGCTGCGCGGCCGCACGGTCGTGCTGGCGGTGCGCGAGCAGTTAGCCGCCGCGGTGGCGCTCGCCGAACTCGACGGCATTGCGCGGCGAATCGTTCTTTGCACGCCCGACTTGACGCCGGAGCGGCTTGCGGGCGTGTGCGCCGCCGCCGGCGCCGATGCCGTTTTGGATACCGTGTCAGCACAGCCCGTGCAAGAAAACGTAGATCGTCGCGCGAGCGAGGCCACAGAATGGATCCTTTTGACCTCGGGCACCACCGGCGAGCCGAAGCTGGTACTGCATACCTTGGAGAGCCTCGCCGGCGCGCTGCCGCGGCAGCCCACGTCCGCAAGGCCCATGGTATGGAGCACGTTCTATGACATCCGCCGCTACGGAGGCCTGCAGATTTATCTGCGTGCCGTGCTGTCCGGCTCGCCGCTGGTGCTCTCGAGCGCCGGCGAACCCACGCGCGAATTCCTCGCGCGCGCCGCCGCCGCCGGGGTCACGCATATGTCCGGAACCCCCTCGCATTGGCGCAGCGCCTTAATGAGCGGCGATATCACGTTGATTTCGCCGGAATACGTTCGCCTGTCAGGAGAGGTGGCCGACCAGACCATCCTCGACCAACTGCGCGCGGTTTGGCCGCATGCCCGTGTAGCGCACGCATTTGCCTCGACCGAGGCCGGGGTCGCCTTCGACGTGAACGACGGACTGGCGGGCTTTCCCGCGGAGTTGATCGGCAACTCGACAGGCGCCATCGACCTGAAAGTTCAGGATGGCACCTTATGGATCCGCTCCGGCCGCACGGCGGCGCGCTACGTCGGCGACGCCGCTGCTGCGATCGCCTGCGCGGACGGCTACGTCGATACCGGCGACATGGTCGAATTGGCCAACGGCCGCTTTTATTTTCGAGGCCGCAAGGGCGGCATCATCAATGTCGGGGGACTTAAGGTCTATCCGGAAGAAGTCGAGTCCGTGCTCAACGCCGATCCGCGAGTACGCATGTCGCTGGTGAAGGCGCGCCGCAACCCGATCACGGGCTCCTTGGTCGTCGCCGAGGTCGTGCTCTCGGAGGGCGCAGAATCGATTGCGGCACAGGATGCAGAAAAAGTGAAAAACGACCTCCTCAATGCATGCCGCCGCACCCTGGCGGCGCACAAGGTGCCGGCGCTGCTGCGCTTCGTGCCCGCGCTGGAATTGAGTGCCGCCGGCAAGCTGGTGCGGCCCAGTGCGTAATGTGCTGGTCAGCGGCGGAAGCCGGGGCTTAGGTCTCGCCGTGAGCCGTGCGCTGGCGGCCGCCGGATATCGAGTGATTGCCGTCGCCCGCAGCTTGAGCGCTGAGCTGACTGCGGCGCAGGCCACGGCTGCGAGCGAGGGCCGCGGCGCGATCGAATTCCGCGCCTGCGACCTGTCTGACTTGAATCTGATCGCCGCGCTGGTGCGCGGCATCCGCGCCGACTTCGGACCGCTCTACGGGCTGATCAATAACGCGGGATTGGGCACGCAGCGGCCTGCTCTCCACCATGAAGGATCAGCAGATTCAACGCTTGATTCAACTCAACACCGTTTCACCCATCGTCCTGTCGAAATACGTGGTTCGATCCATGATGACGCAGCGCGAGGGACGCATCGTCAATATTGCCTCGATCGTCGCAGCCACCGGCTACAGCGGACTGTCGGTCTACAGCGCCACCAAGGCCTCGTTGATCGGCTTTACGCGCTCGCTGGCGCGCGAAGTCGGACCGCTCGGCATTACGGTGAATGCGCTGTCGCCGGGCTTCGTCGATACCGAGATGACGCATGAGTTGACGGAATCGCAGCGCGAGAAAATAGCGCGGCGCAGCGCCTTGAATCGCATGCCCGAGCCGATCGACATTGCCAAGAGCGTTGAGTTTCTCTTGGGCGAAGGCGGCCGCAACATCACCGGCACCGTGATCACCATCGATGCGGGAAATACGGCCTGAGATCGGGGCTTCGGGCAAAGCCCTACAAATTACAAAAAGCAGGTAAGGTATACTCACTTTAGCCGCGAGACGTCAATCTATGCGGCAGATGGTGAGCAGGTGCGGGTAGTTCCTGCAGGCTCGCCCGGGCGCCGCAAGCGGCGATGCTCCGCCGATTGGAGAGCTGCTGGTGTTCTGCGCAAACTTCGAACTCCAATGTTTAAGGACGCGACATATGGAAGGCTGGCGCTGAAGTGCCGAGATCTTAGCCTCTGCGAAACTGCGGCCGAACGCGACCGTGATTATCGAAACGATCCGGACCGTCGCGGACGTTGCGGCGCTGCGCGCCGATTACGATCGCCTGAGCCGGGTTGCGTGCAACACCTTGCCATTTGCGTTGCATGAATGGCATGTCGCGTGGTGCGAACATTTCCTGAATTGCAATCCACGCATCCATGAAGAAGCCCTATTTTACGTACTACGGAATGCTGAGCGGGAATGCGTGGCGATCGTCCCTTTTGTCAGCTGCAGACGCATGCTTGGGCCGCTCAAGGTACTGTCGGTCAATTTCCTCGGCGCCGATCCGGCCATCACCGAGATCCGCGCCCCTCTCATCGAACCTGGCTACGAGAAAATCACTGCACGCGCCGTGCAAGATCACCTGGCTAAGGAAGGCGCGTGGGACTGGGTCGATTGGACCGACATCAGCGCGGCGTTTGGCGAATCCCTGGACACCCGGCAATTGCATTGGCAACCGGGCCTGTCGGCTTACGTGCTCGATCTGCCCACAACGTGGCGCGAATTTCAGTCCGGCCTGAAACGCAATATTCGAGAGTCTCTGCGGCACTGCTACAACTCGTTAAAAAAGGACGGTCACCGCTTCGAGTGTGTCGTGATCGAGCGACCGGAGGATATCGACGCGGCGCTGGACGAATTCCTCAGGCTGCACCTCATGCGAGCCAACTACAGAACCTCGGTCATGCACCCCGACCGCTTTTCCAGCAAGGTCTCTCGCGACTTTCTCTACTCGGTTTGCCGGCAATTGGCTGCGCGGGGCGCCGTGCGCATTTTTCAATTGCGCATCGGGTCAAAAGTCGTCGCCACCCGCATCGGGTTCGTGGTAGCGGACAGTCTCTACTTGTATTACTCGGGTTTCGATCCGCAGTGGGCTCGATACAGCGTCATGACAACAACCGTGGCCGAGGCAATCAAATACGCGATCGCCCAGGGCCTCAACACCGTGAATCTGTCGCCGACCAAAGATATCTCGAAGACCCGTTGGGGACCGCGAGAAGTCATCTACCAGTCCGCGTATCAACGAGGCGCTCGCTTGCACTCGGGCCTCGCGCACCGCGCCTACCTCAAGGCGCGCTCGACCGAAGGCGTTCAGGCGTGGTTGCTGCACCGGCTCATCCCGGCGCGCCGGACTTGGAATTAGAAATTGGCGTCCCCACGGGGATTCGAACCCCGGTTCTCACCGTGAAAGGGTGGTGTCCTAGGCCTCTAGACGATGGGGACGCAGACCAAAATCGAGCTTACCGCGACAAAAACTGGTGGAGCCAGGCGGGATCGAACCGCCGACCTCTTGCATGCCATGCAAGCGCTCTCCCAGCTGAGCTATGGCCCCACATGGAGGCGCGGGACGTTACCTGACAAGTGCCAATTCGTCAAGAAAATGAATGCACTAGGCTTGCCAGGAGGCCAGCGCTCGCGCCAATCGCGACAGCGATTCGGATTTCCCGAGAATAGCCAAGGTCGCATCGATCGGGGGCGACACGGTGCCGCCGGAAACCGCCAATCGGATCGGTTGCGCCAGCTTGCCGAGCGAGAGGCCTTGGGAGGCGGAAAACGCGCTGATGAGCCCGTGGATGTCCGCGGCGCACCAGTTCTGCAGCTGCGCCAACTCGCGCGCCAGTGTCTGCCAGCTTCGGTAGTACCTCGCTGGTGATGTGTTTACGCACCGCTTTCTCATCGTAGGACGACGGCGGCCGGAAAAAGAACAGGCTATTCAGCGCCATTTCCCGTACGGTCTTTGCGCGCTCGCGCTGCGACACGACGATTTGCTCGAGTTGAGCCGCATCGTCGGCGTGTACCCCTTCGCGCTCCAATTGCCAGCGAAGAATCGGCACGATGCGCGCCGCAGGCACGCGCATCATGTGCTGTTGATTGAGCCAGGCGAGTTTTTCACCATCGAATGCCGAAGCCGATTTATTCACATCGGCGATATCAAACAGGCGAATCATTTCCTCGAGCGTAAAAATTTCTTGGTCGCCGTGCGACCACCCCAGTCGCGCCAAGTAATTGAGCAAGGCTTCCGGCAAGAATCCTTCATCCCGGTATTGCAGCACGCTCACCGCGCCGTGGCGCTTCGACAATTTGGTACCGTCCGAGCCCAAGATCATGGGCAGGTGTGCGTAGACGGGCGGTCGTTGGCCCAACGCCAGCAACATGTTTTGTTGCCGCGGCGTGTTGTTCAGATGGTCATCACCACGGATCACGTGGGTGATTTGCATATCCATGTCATCGACCACGACGCAGAAATTGTAGGTGGGCGTTCCGTCAGAGCGCGCGATGATCAAATCGTCGAGTTCGCTGTTCTGAAACACCACGCGGCCGTGAATGACGTCCTCCACCACCACTTCGCCGCTCAAGGGATTTTTAAAGCGCACGACAAACGGCAGGTTCGAAGGGTAATCGGTCCGTTCGCGCCAGCGACCGTCATAGCGCGGCTTCTCGCCGCGCGCCGTTTGCTCGGCGCGCATTTGTTCCAACTCCTCGCGGCTGCAGTAGCAGCGGTACGCGGTGCCGCTCGCCAGCATCTCTTCAATGACTTCTTTATAGCGGTCAAAGCGCTTGGTTTGAAAGAACGGACCTTCATCTTGGACTAGCGTGGCCCATTCCATGCCGTCCAGAATTTGTTGAATTGCCGCATCGGTCGAGCGCTCGAGATCGGTATCCTCGATTCGCAGAATGAACTCGCCGCCATGGCGGCGCGCATATAGCCAACAAAAAAGCGCGGTGCGAAGTCCTCCGATATGCAGAAAGCCAGTGGGACTGGGAGCGAATCGCGTACGGACGGTCATGAGCGTGGGTCGAAAGTCTATCGGGGGCGACGAGTCTAGCAGAGCCGCCTCGGAGGGTGGCACGCGCTGCCTCGGCCGTTTGTTTTAGCCGATTGTCGGTGTCATACTTTGCGCACGACGTGGGCGGTTAGCTCAGCGGTAGAGCACTGCTTTCACACGGCAGGGGTCACAGGTTCAATCCCTGTACCGCCCACCAGTCCCTCCAAGAGAGCATCGCGAGCATCGTGCTCGTTCGCCATTCGGCTTTGGTCTTGGCGATTGCCATATCACAGCGCAGCTTCAGTTTTACATAGCGTGTTTTGTTTCGCTTCGGGCATCACGGCATTTGCGCGGTCATTCGCGTAGTTTCCATGCAGCTTAAGCACTCAAAGGAACGTCACAGTGAAATCGAAAGTATTTTGGGGATTGTGCATCGGGTTGCTCGGTACTCTCGCAACGGGACTCGCGTCGGCCAATGGCGTTGAGACTACCTTGTTGGCGGTTAGGGCCCCCGAAATCGATCCTGCCTCCGCGACCAGCGCGCTGACGCTATTGTTTGGCGGCCTCGCAGTGCTGCGCGGTCGAAAACGCGCGTAAGCCCTCGGGCGAATTCCGGCGTGGCGCGCACCTGTAATCCGCGCGCGCGATATTCCCTTTGTGGGTAGCGATCGGCTGCATGACGCAGATCAGTAGCATTGGATGCTCCGCCGCGCCTGAATAAGCTACCATTCCGTGGCGGCTATCCGGCCCCAGCGTGCGAGTAACCGGCTCATAAAACAGATGCCGCAGTATCCCTTCGCGGAGTTCAAAGTTGAGTAGCGTCGGATCCGTGGGCGTCACGGGCAATGCGCATTATCGACCGGACATCGATGGCCTGCGCGCGGTCGCCGTCTCGTCGGTACTAATTTTCCACGCCTTCCCGAGTCGCCTGCCCGGGGGCTTCGTTGGAGTCGACATCTTTTTCGTCATCTCGGGCTTCCTGATCTCTGGAATCATCTTCCAGGGCTTGGAGCGCGGGAAATTCAGTTTTGTCGAATTCTACAGTCGCAGAATCCGCCGAATCTTCCCTGCCCTACTGCTGGTATGCGCTGCCTGCCTGATTTTCGGATGGTTCAGCCTCATGCCGGACCAATTTCGGCAACTGGGCAAACACGTCGTGGGCGGTTCGCTGTTCAGCTCCAATTTCGTGCTCTTGCATGAGTCCGGGTATTTCGATTCCGACTCTGCACGCAAGCCGCTGCGTCATTTATGGTCGCTTGGCATCGAGGAGCAGTACTACCTGCTGTGGCCCGCGTTGCTCTATCTATGCCGCAAGCGCGCCTCCGCCACCATAGTCCTGTTAATCGCGCTTGCGCTGATCTCGTTTGGGTTCAATCTGCAACTGACGGCCAGCGACCGATCGGCGGCCTATTACCTGCCGCTCACGCGATTCTGGGAATTGATGATCGGCAGTGGTCTCGCTTACTGGGCGCGTGCCAAGACCGGCGCGGGCATCGGCGGGCGATGGCCAATCTCGGCGCGGTTCGGCCCTCACTTGGCAAACGTCATCTCGATTCTCGGTGTCGCGGCTATCTTGCTGTCGCTCGCTGTGATCAATGAACGGAAACCTTTCCCGGGTTGGTGGGCGTTGCTCGTCTGCGCCGGCGCGGCGCTGATCATCGGCGCGGGCTCGCAGGCATGGATCAACAGAAAAATTCTCGGCAGCCGCCCTTTCGTGTGGATCGGCCTCATCAGCTATCCAATGTATCTATGGCATTGGCCTTTGATTTCCTTCGGCGAAATCATGAGCAACAAGCCCTCGATCGCGTACCGCGCTGCAGCTTTGGCGGCGACGGTTGCGCTCGCGTGGCTGACGTACTCATTCGTGGAGCTGCCCTTGCGCCATGGGAAGGCCGCTCCCCGGATGCGCCGCGTCACATGGCGCCTGGCGCCAGTCAATGGTCGTGCTGGCTCTCATCGGCGCTCTGGCAGCCAATCAGGTCGTTCGCTCGGTGTCGGCAGGCGATCCGAAGATCGCGGCGATTTCGGCGGCCGATGCCGACTGGGACGGTATTGCCAATGAGACCATCCCCGGCATCGCCGGCCGCTCCGTCCTATTTTTCGGCGACAGCCACATGGAGCAATACTGGCCGCGTTTGTTGTTGTTGAGCCAACAGACCGAGGCCCGAAGAACGATCGAATTCCGCACGCTGGGGGGATGTGCGCCGATTCCCGGCATCGATCGCAAAGGCACAAAATGCGTGCAGTTCGTGGCGGACGGTTTCGCACGCGCCGCCGAACCCGATGTCGAGATCGTGGTGCTGGCTGCTCAATGGAGCGGACTCGTTCACTATAACGATTACTTCCGCCCCGGGACGCCGGACGGCGCCCCGCTCGATGTGCTGGCTCCCGGCAACGCCTGGGTGTTTGATCAACTCTCGGATTCGATCGCGCACCTGCGCCAACTGGGCAAGCGCGTCGTCGTGCTGTTGTCGTCCCCCGCCGGGTGATCCCTTTGATCCCAAGAAAATGGTGGATTACCGCCGGGTCATTCCTCGAGCCATCGCAGGTCAATGCGGTCGCGCGCGCCGATCTAACGAATTCGTTTTCCGCCGTCGACACCCGAGTCCGCGCCGCTGCCGAGCGAGCAGGCGCCGAAATCCTCGAGCCGATGGATTGGTTCTGCAGCGGCAGCGTTTGTCCGGTACAGGATTCGAGCGGCAAGCCCATTTCCAAGGATGGCTCCCACATCTGCGCCTCGTTCGTCCGCGTACGTGCCACTGCCTTGGATCAGTTCGCACTGGTTGCTCCGCCTCGCGCCAGCGCGAGCGCGAGCGGTGGGCGCTGACCCCGCATAAGATGCCTCCGTTGAGCAGCAGCAAACCAAAGCTTTGTATCGTCAATCCCTATGAACATGGGGGCGGTGCCGAATATCAGCTCAGTCTGCTGATCGATGCCGTGGTCGCCGAAGGGCGCTACGAGGTGCACTTTCTGACCCGTTTCCCGGATACGCGCGAGCGAACGCGCAACTATCACGTACACCAAATAGGCGACGGCGGTCCGATTCCCCGACTCGGATACCTGATGGACGCGCCTGCGCTGTATCGCAAATTGCGCGAGCTTGATCCCTGCGTCATTTATCAGCGGGTCGCCTGCGCCTACACGGGCATCTGCGCAGCCTATTCGCGTCGTCGCTCGACACCGCTCCTCTGGCACGTCGCGCACGACACCGAAGTCTCGCGCTCCTCGCTCGATCCGGCCAGGAATCTTGTGCGTTTGTACTTGGAGAAGCACGCGGTCGCCTTTGGCGCGCGGCGCGCCACCGCAGTCATCTGCCAGACCCAACACCAGGCGGATCTATTGAAAGAAAACTTCGGTCGGACCGCGGCAGCGGTCGTTCCCAATTTTCATCCGCCAGCCACCGAGTCAATCGACAAGTCTGGGCCGCTGACCGTGGTTTGGATTGCGAACCTCAAACCGTGGAAGCGACCCGAAGCATTTGTGCGACTGGCGCAGCAATTTCGCACAGACGAGAAGGTGCGATTCGTCATGGTCGGCGCGCCCGCCGAAGGAGCTCGAAACCAGGCGTGGCAAGAATCTCTGATGCGCAGTATCGGTGACAGCAGCGAATCTGAAATACGTAGGGCCGAAAAGCCACACGGAGGTCAACGAACTGCTGGCCCGGGCGCACATATTCGTCAATACGAGCACGCACGAGGGCTTCCCTAACACGTTCGTGCAAGCCTGGTTGCGCGACGTGGTCGTGACCAGCCTGAGCGTTGACCCCGACCATGTGCTGGAGCAAAAAAAGGCCGGAATCCTGGCACAGTCCGAATCAGGCTTGTATACAGCCGTCCGTCAATTGATCGATGATGCGGGGGTTCGCGAAGCGTATGCAAAGCGCGGTCGAGACCACGCGAACGCTTGTAATTCGTTGCGCAACGCGCAGGTCCTAATCGGGCTTATCGACCGCTACGCTGGGAGTCGATGTTGAGAATACCCGAGCCGGAATGCCGAAGACCGTTACGTTGTCCGGAACATCGCGAATGACCACCGCATTAGGGCCGATGATCACGTTGTTTCCGATAGTGATCCTTCCGACGATCTTTGAACCGGCGCCGAATTGCACGCGGTTACCGATCGTCGGGGCGCCCAAGGGATCACCGAATCCGGTATTGCCGAGAGTGACGCCATGACGAATCATGCAGTCGTCGCCGATGACCGTGGCACCGTGTATTTCGATGCAGCCGTGGTGCTCGATGCTGAAGCGTCTGCCTATTTTGGCGGTCGACCCGATGTTAATTCCGCAAAAGATCTCCGCGAGCTTGTGCAGGATCATATAGAGGATTGTCCAGGGAGCACGGATGATCTTGTTCTTGATGATGAACCGAGCGTGACCGAATCGATAGATTAGGAGCGCCCAAAATCCCAGGCCGAGCAGTCCCTCGCGTTGAGCCTTCAAGTCCTCGAGTATGATGTTCATGCCTAAAGTCCCGGTCGAGCGATGTGGTCCGGCCAAGAAAATGCATCAAGATTTTCCGACTCCCAATAGCCATCGCCGATCGGCCGAAAACCGTGATCTCGGTACAGATCGGCGACCAGCGCGTTTTTTTGCGATGGAATATATCGGCCTCGCACCCGGGTTGCGCCACGCCGGCGCGCGAAATCGGCAATGGCGGCGAATACTGCGCTCTCGACGCCGCGCCCGAGCACGCGGCAGCTCATGAGAAACGTTTCTAGTTCAATGCACTCGCCGGCGCCCTCCAAAATCACCACGCCGACCAGACCGTAATCTCCAAAACGATCCGTAACGCGCCAGGCGAGGACCGCTGCAGAAGGGGAATCAGATAACGCGGAGACCTCTCCCGCGGTTTTCCGCCGAGTGGTCAGGTTAAATTGGTTCGTCTTGTTGATGAGTTGCGTCACGCGTGTGACATGCTCGGCTTTGACCACGAAGACATCCACCCGCAAGTTCAGAGCCTTGATGAACTCCTCCGGGCTGAGCGAGGTTTCGACGGTTTTACGCGCGCGCTCTTGCAACATCATATCGGATCGGCTCCGATCCTCTTCGCTGACTCGCTCACGATCGAAGAGCCTGAAAGAATTGATGCTCGCCGGGAATCGCGCGATATCACTCGGGACTTGAAGGCAAGTGACCATGGGCAGACTGTTGCGGACCAGTTCGATCTCAATCGCACTGTCATCGACGAATACCATGCTGTCCATTCCAATGTTGAGCTCGCGCGAAATACTCTCGATATTCGTCGGCTTATCGGTCCAATTGATTCGGTGGGCCACAAAATGCTCGCGCTTCAAGATCATACCATCGTGCCGATCGAAGACGTCCCACACATCGGCCTCATTGTTCTTGCTGCAAATGGCCAGCATCACGCCTTTGGAACGCAACGTCAGCAGTTGTTGTTGGAAATCCCGAAAAGCCGATCCGGGAAAATCCTCCCCGAGCGCGATCCCTTCCAATCCGTCTTCACCAATGATTCCACCCCACAGAGTATTGTCGCAGTCGACTACGAGACATTTCTTGGCTCCGCTGCGCTGCCTTTTCAGAGTTCGAGACAGCTCGTCCGCCACTTCATGCCAGAACTCCTCCGTATAGGGTTGCCTGTAGAGGTACCATTTTCTCGGATCGAAGCTCTTTTCCACGCCGACTATTCGCTGGCTGCTGTCCAGGTCAAGCAGCGAAACTCCGAGCATGTCATCCACTGAGGTGACCCACCGGTCGATGATCCGACGATGGAACAAACCCGCAGTCGACGCGGTTTGCGCGGCTCTGATGTCATGGTCGGCGCCGTGGGGAAATGGCGGTATCGAAACCACGATTGTGCCGCTGAAGCTCTGGCGGAGCGTTGCGATGGCGGCGCGCAGCTCCTCCACCTTGTCGAGGGCGCGGTCCAACCCGTCCGGCTTGCCGCGCAGGAAATCCTGAAACTCGGAGCGAAGATAATCCTCGATACGCCACAGGATGATGATCGCCGTCGGTATGCGATCGGCGAACATCGACTTTCCAGTTCAGGCAAACCTGAAATATCTGATCGTAGGGCGCGACAGTGATAACAGGAATGGCGGCATCGTCACCGGTGTACTTGACTCCCAAGTACGGAACCAGCGGCTCGGCAGTAAATGTCGCCGCGACGACAAAGTGGTCTGGATTGCCTTCTCTGGGAACGCTGCTCCGGTTCAGGTGGAGCCATCGTGCCCGCATTTCACTTAGCGACATAGATCAGCTTGGGGTATGCCCCGAGTCGCTGAAGCACGGCGCGGACGTCGCCGATAGTCTTCATGGATTCAATATCTGAGGTGCTCAGCTCGATAGCAAATTGCTCTTCAAGTTCCGTGATCAGCATGATATTCGCGACACTATCCCAACTCGAGGTATTGCTCGGAGACGACTTATCGTTCAACTGCTCGGGAGCTACGCCAAGCACGGTCGCAAAAAGCCCAATCAGCGCATCAGCCATAGAAATCCTCTTGCCGCCACGAAACAAGCTAGCATAACCCGGCAAAGATGCCCGGCTCTAGGGATTCGACCCTGCAATCCGCGCACGCTCGGCGGCACTTTGATGTGGCGTCGGCGCGCGATGTGGATCCCGCTGATTGACGTTCTGAGGTCGCGCTAGGCTGCCCGACAGCTCATCGAGACTGTCTGGCAGCCCCGCGCCACTGCTCTTTTCCCCACCACTCACGGCGCTTCTGGCGCGCTGTCGTACTAAATGAGCGAGCGCCCCAGTTTTCGCTGGGGCGCTCGCTCGGATGACTTTCAAGAACAAATTGCGGCGGCGCGATTCAAACTACGCGGCTTGCTTGGAGCGGCGACCCCGGGCGACCGCCAATCCACCCAGCAGCAAGGTCAATCCACTCATGGCAGAGGCCGGGTCGATCTCGGGCGCTCGCACTACCAGGAATTCTTGGCTCGCATTCACCGGGTTCGGGGTAAACACACTCACGTTGCTTGCAACGTATCCGTTGCTAACCGCTGAAAACGCTTGGCTTTCTAGAAGTTGTGCGCCGCCGTTCGGATCTGTCTGCTGGCCATCGAAGAGGTCCCAGATGGCGAAGGAGTAGTCTACTTGGCTGCCGGGATTGTTGACATTGCTACTGCTCAGCAGATTGTTCGCGAGCCAACCGGCTGCGTTATACGTTTGCTGTGCGGTGTAGGTGTAGGTGATTCCGTTGAACGTAAACGTTTCGGGGGTTCCAAATTTCTCGGAGCCGTCCAAGTTGTCAGCGCTTGTCATGGTCGCCGAAAACGGCATGTTCAGAAAGGACTCGTGCAGGAAATCGTCACAGATCATGAAGCCCGAATAATTTACGCCGTTGCCGGTGATGGTGCCCTGGTACGGGCTGACGTAAACGCCGTCCGCCACGGTGCCGTTGCCCACACCGGTCAAATCCACGGTGTATTGAGCAAATGCGCTCGGCGCAGCCGCCATAAGACTCAACCCAAGTAATACTTTAAGTTTCCCGTACATACGCTAGATTTCCCTGTGCAATCGCAATGGTGAACTGAACCGTGCGAGTAGCTTCGCACTCGTCGAACACGCCGCGCAAAGGCAACTGCGCGGGTCATGACAGGGCCCGCAACTCGTAATGAGATAAGTAAAAACAGCAAGTGACACGAGCACGCTTTGAGGCTCGCGCAAGAGCGCGGCGGCCAATTCCGGCCGGAGCGAAGTGGGCGCTGATCGGCGCGACTAGCTCAAATTATTTTTTTTCTCGCGCTCTTTTGCGCTTCACGCCAGCGTCGATGCGCGGATCAAAGTGGTGCTCACGTTTTGCATGTTGTTGCGAAAATGGTGCATATGACATAACGCATTTTTAAGTCATGAATGATTAATATTGCAGCCGTGCGAGCGTGTATAGTTCAAAAAAATTCTAAATCGAAGGGGTGATTTGGATGCTCGACACTCCGCCGCTACGCCTTCAGTGGTTCAAGCGGCGAACCTCTGCCTTGCTCGGCAACGGTTCCATTCAAAATAAAGCGGTTCGCTTTGGGAGCCTCGAGCCCGCACATATAACTTTGGTGAAACGCAGCGCGCTGCCTTTATTGGCTGTGTTCGTGCTGGCGCTGGTGATGCGCATTTCCGGGAATCCCTGGCCGCGAGAATTTTACGCACTAGAACTCGTCTCGTTCCTGATCACGGCGCAAATATTGAGCCCGTTGGATCTGCGTAACTTGAACGACGCGAAGCGATTCTGGAAAGCAGCCACGCGCATTCTGCTCGAATGGAGCTGCGTGGTGGCCATCCTGGTTTTCCTCGCCATGGCTTTTAAGCTCACGCATGTGTTTTCGCGCAACATCGTAATCAGTTGGTTCGTAGCAACGCCCGTTGCGCTGCTAGCTGCAGACACGCTGAGCATGCGAATTGCGAAATGGTTCGCGGCCGAACAGACGATGATTCAGCGCTTCATCATCATCGGCGCGAATGAATTGGGCCTTGAATTGGCGCGGCGCTTCGAACAAACGCATTCCGGCGGAAAATTTTGCGGATTCTTCGACTACCGCAGCCCTGGTCGGCTAACGGGCGGTGCCGAAAAGACTGTCAAGGCGAATTGCACGGCGCGGGACTTTGCTGATTTTGTGCGCAATCATTCGATCACCCAAGTGTATTTGGCATTGCCGATCTCAACGACGCCGCGCATCGATGAGTTAATCAAGGAATTGCGCGACACCACCGCGTCAATTTACTTCGTACCCAATATTTTCGCGTTCGATCTGGTGCAAGCCCGCTGCGTCGAGATCAATGGCATGCCGGCGTTCTCAATCTGCGACTCACCGCTACAAGGCATGAGCGCGGTCTGGAAGCGAGTATTCGATGTGGCTCTCGCAAGCCTTGCCCTGCTGCTCATGTGGCCCGTATTGATCGCAATCGCCTTGTCGATCAAAGTTTCTTCGCCCGGCCCGGTTCTATTCAAACAGCGCCGTTACGGGCTCAATGCCGAAGAGATTCTGGTCTATAAGTTTCGCACGATGACGGTGTGCGAAGATGGCTTCGTGGTCTCGCAAGCGACCAAGCAGGACAGTCGGGTGACACCGCTCGGCCGGTTCTTGCGGCGAACTTCGTTGGATGAATTGCCGCAGATTCTCAACGTGCTCGAAGGCAAGATGAGTTTCGTCGGCCCCCGGCCCCACGCCGTCGCGCACAACGAAGAGTATCGAAAACTGATCAGCGGCTACATGATCCGCCACAAAGTCCGGCCCGGCATTACCGGTTGGGCGCAGGTTAACGGCCTCCGCGGCGAGACCTCCACCGTCGACAAAATGCACGAGCGCGTGCAGTACGATCTTGGACTACCTCAAGAACTGGTCGCTGAAACTCGATTTGCAAATCATCGCGAGAACCGTGCCGTTGCTCGGCCGCGATAAGAACGCCTACTAGCGCAGCCCGCATCAAGCCGCGCGCTTTCTCTCGCGCCCCCTTACGGGATCGCCTTGCTCGCCAGGGCCGAAAACTGGCTCTCCACATTGGATGTGTTGATCGCCGCGACTTCGAAGTACCAATTGCCCGCGGCCAGATTCGAGATCTCTACATCCGTTGAATTGGGAGATCCAACCGAGATTTGGCTGTTGAGCGCCGCAGCGCTCGTGCCGTAGCGAACCACATACCCAGCCAGATTGGTCAGCGGTGAACCGTCGGTGTTTTGCGTCGGTTTGGCTCCAAGTCAAAGTCGCGCTGCCCGCGGCGGGTGCCGCGGCAGGCTGCCACTGCAATGTTGAATTGCGGCAACGTTGCGCTCATCGCGCCGTCCGACACGCTGATCGAGATGCCCGTGTCGGTCCCGACACTGCTCGCCGCGGGTACGCCGGAAAGAGTACCCGTTGCTGTGCTGAATTGGGTCCAACCCGGCTTATTGGCGATCGCGTACGTCAAAGCCGCACCAGCTCGGTGCCACGACAGTAGGCGCAAAATTATAGAATTCACCGACCTCTGCGGTCGATCGACGGCGAGCCGGATATCTTCAGCGGCTGACTCGCCGGCGCTGCGGTTTTTGTGCCCTGCACAGTAATCGTAAAGGGCGGCGTTTGCGCGAAATGCTCGCCGTCCCAAGCCTGAATCTGAATGTTTGCATATACGCCCGGCGCATTCGGCACGCCGATGAGGCATCCGCACTTGCGGTAATCCGGCATCCAGGCCGGAAGATTGACGTAAGAGAATTCCAATTGGTTCGCGATTGGCGTTATCGACGCTCGGGACTGAAATTATATTGCTGGCCTACCGTGGCGGTGGCCGGGGGCGTCCCGGAAATCGTCATCGCCGCAGCATTGGCGGAAAAACAGGCCATCGATAGCAGCGCAGTAATCATGACGCCATGGCGTACTTCAAGCTTGGCATTCGTTGGTTCCCCTTCAAAAATAAAATTGCCACTTCATTTCGCGCGCGCTCATCAAGCGAAACGAGCGGCGATTTAAGCGATCCACGTCACACATTGCAATTGTCGCGACGAGCCGACATGCGAGTGCAATTTAAAAATACTTGCAATAAAAGTGACATGCCGATTTCTGGCGCATGAATCGAGAAACTAAATTGGGCTTATAGCGCGCACGACAGCGCGGCGCTTGAGAAGATTTCGGCGCGATCGCATGCAAGCAACATCAGGCAGGATTGGGATTTTTATTTTAGAGAGCCCGATGCCAGACAGCGAGTGTCTTAGCAAGTCGACGGCGCCACCGCGGCAGATTCTGCGTGCGAAATTAAATTGAATTAGCCGCCGAAAAACATGGCAGGTGCTTCTGCTGCATGCTGCCGCGGGCCTTGGTCATGCGCTTCAGGAACCTGAAGGCTTTTTTGGCGAGCACCAGCGGCCGCGGTAACGGTTCGGCAGAAGGCAATTTTGCGAATGTATTTTTCGACGGTCCATTCGGCGCGCGAGCCGGCCGGGAAAAATATGGTTTCCCCCGGGCCGCACGCGCCGAACCAAGCCCGGAGGGATCCTTCACGATGACCGAGCCCTCGATCACGTAGACCGTTTCATCGATGCTATAAAACCAATTGAATTTCCCCGCGGTACAGTCCCAAATCAGAGTGCACGCCGAACCATCGGGCTGCTCGACAAGACGCGATTGCGGGCGACGGGATTCCCTTCCAGAATCCAATCGGGACGGATCGGTGACGGATTCAGCGCGACATTTCCCGCACCAAATTTCAGTAGGCTTTCGGTAGGCATTTACAGCTCCGCAAACAGATGAGCCGCATGTACGCACGAGCTCTTCGCAGGTCCGTGCTCCGTCGCACACAAAATCTCTTGAGGCGCGTTGTTTTTGTGAAGTAGATTTTTAAGCGCAAATCGGCGCGCGGATCGCGATCAGCGAAATACAAATTCGCGAACAAGTTTTTTTAATTCACTCGTTTGTCATAACCCAATCATATATTTTGATTGAACATATATCGTGCGCAAACGGCGACAGGTTGGCAGTTTTTAAAAATAGAAAAATTATGTGATCTCTGAACTGGCGGTTCGATGGCCGCCGATGCGGGCGGGAAAGACGCCGCGAAAATAATCAGGGAGACACAAAGAATGAAATCAACTCGAAGCGGCAAGCGTGTCGGCTGCGCATTCGTTTTGAAATCAATGCTTGCGTTTGCCGCACTGAATGCGCTCGCGGCGTGCTCAGGTACGTCGACCAACGTGACGACTAACGCGGGGACTATTACCGCAGCGAAATAACTGCGCCGACACTCACGCTGAAATCAAGTGAAAACACAGTGCCGATGGGACACAGCGTCACGTTGCAATGGAGCGCGATCTAACGTCGACAGCTGTACTGCTTCGGGCGGCTGGAGCGGCCCGCAACCCCCCAGCGGCACCATGACTACACCGCCTCTGACCGAGGCGACGAGCTATGTTTTAACCTGCGTCGGTTCAGGGGGCACGGCAACTGAATCCGTCAACGTCGATGTCACCGTACCGAGTGCCGCGGTGACCCTGACTGCCTCGCCAACGACGGTGGACATCGGCGGCAGTTCGAACTTGACTTGGAATGCGACGAATGCGACCAGCTGCACCGGCATCAGACGGATGGAGTGGCGCAGTTCCGCTCAGCGGCACGTGGTCGACCGGTGCGCTCACCAACACGACGGAATATGAACTCACTTGCACTGGCCCCGGTGGATCGGCCACGCAATCGGCAACGGTGACCGTCTCAAGCCAGCCACCGGTGGTGCAGCTCACGCGCCAGTCCGAGCACGATCGAATTCGGGCCAATCCTCTACGCTGACCTGGTCGGCGAGTCCTGCCGAGCACTTGCACTGCCTCGGGCGCGTGGTCAGGCGGCAAGGCATTGAGCGGTTCACAATCCACTGGCGCTGTCAGCGCGAGCTCTACGTTCACACTGACGTGCTCGGGATCCGGGGGCAGTGCGTCGCAATCGGCCACCGTATCGGTGAACTCGTCCGCGCCCGTCATCACACTCGTCGCCAATCCCAGCAGCATTACCAGCGGCTCGAGCTCGACGTTGACCTGGTCAGCGACCAACGCAACCGCGTGCACCGCATCCGGCGCATGGGCAGGCTCAAAGCCGGTGAGTGGATCGCAATCCACGGGCGCACTCTCGGCGAATGCGACCTACACGCTGGCGTGTACCGGCGCCAGTGGAAGTGCCGTGCAATCCGCAACGGTTTCGGTCAAGGCGGCGAGCGCCAACCGTTAGTCTCAGCGTCGGTCCGAGCGCGATCAAGAGCGGCGGTTCGGCGACGCTGACCTGGTCCTCGAGCAATGCCACCTCGTGTGCCGCCTCCGGCGCCTGGTCGGGCAGCAAGGCGTTGACCGGAACTCAGTCCACCGGGGCGCTCAGCGCAAACGCGACCTACACCCTGACTTGCACGGGCAGTGGCGGTAACGCAGCGCAGTCCGCGACCGTCACCGTCAGTGCGAATCCGTCGCCGACGGTGAGCTTCAGCGCAAGCCCCAGCACGGTCAATCGGGGCAGCGCATCGACGTTAACCTGGTCGTCCAATAATGCAACCTCGTGCACCGCCTCGGGCGCTTGGTCGGGCGCCAAGAGCATCTCCGGGTCTCAATCCACGGGCGCGCTCAACGGCAATGCCACTTACACGCTCACGTGCGCCGGCAGCGGCAGTACCAGTGCATCGCAATCCGCCACGGTGTCAGTCACTCAACCGGTGCCGACCATCAACCTCGCGGCCAACCCGAGCACGGTGGCCAGTGGCAGCCGATCCACACTGACGTGGTCAACCTCCAACGCCACCTCTTGCTCGGCGTCAGGGGCTTGGTCAGGCTCCCTGGGCACCAGCGGCTCGCAACAGACCGCTGCGTTGACCGCCAATGCCACTTACACGCTGACGTGCACGGGCGCGGGCGGCAGCGCGGTTCAGTCGGCGACGGTATCGGTCACCTCCTCTGCTCCCGCGGTCACGCTGAGCGCGAGTCCCAGCACGATTGCCGGCGGCGGCAGTGCCACCTTGAGCTGGTCGGCGACCAACGCCACGGCGTGTGCCGCATCCGGCGGCTGGTCAGGTGCCAAAGCCGTTAGCGGGTCGCAATCAACCGGCGCGCTCAGCGCCACCCAAACCTACACCCTGACCTGCAACGGTGCGGGCGGCAGCGCAGCGCAGTCGGCGACGGTATCGGTAAGTACGCCGGCCCCCGCCGTGACCATTGCCGCCAATCCCACCACCGTGAAAAGCGGCGCGACCTCGACGTTGACCTGGTCGTCCACGAATGCCACGTCGTGCAGCGCCTCGGGTGGTTGGAGCGGAGCCCAAGCCACCACGGGCTCGCAGGTTACGGCCGCGCTCAGCGCCACCACGAAGTTCACCTTAAGCTGCAGCGGTGCCGGCGGCACGGCATCGCAATCCGCTACGGTCTCGGTCTCTGCGCCACCCACGGTTTCCTTGAGCGCGAACCCCGCCAGCGTGTCCCAGGGCGGCAGCTCGACCTTGAACTGGTCTTCGACCAATGCCACTTCCTGCACTGCATCGGGCGGATGGTCCGGTCCGGTCGCTCTCAACGGCTCTCAAGGCACGGGGGCGGTCAATGCGAGCACGGTTTATACCCTAACCTGCACCGGCTCGGGTGGCACGGCCAGTCAAAGCACGACGGTCACTGTAACGGCATCATCAAACGGTACGGCGACTCTGTCGTGGAATGCACCCACCACGAACACCGATGGCACCCCCGTGACGACGCTGACCGGATATCACATCTACTACGGCAACACCGCGGGCTCAATGACTCAGTCGGTGGCGGTCAGCGGCGCGGCTACAACCAGTTACGAAATCACGGGGCTCACATCCGGTACCTGGTACTTCTCGGTGGCGGCAGTCGCGTCGGATGGAACACAAAGCGCGCCGAGCGAGATTGGCTCTAAGACGATTTAGTGGCCCGTCTGTCGGTTAGCGAATCTGATTATTTGTATTCGATCAGCCCGGATTGCGCGCGTCGCATCTGATCAATATGGAATTTCATGAGACCGGCCATCTCCGGAAACTTGCCGAGAAGCAATGCTCCTGCGCGTAACCAGTTCTCGCGAGCTGAGGGCCGCGGACCTCCTATTCTCAGGCGAATCAATTGAATAGGATACGCAGTCAAAATCAGCAAAGCCCACCATTTGATGATGGGCGCCAAGATAAGGGCGATGACCGGAATCGCGAAACCCCAAATAAAGGCGCGACGGGTTTCCAGAATGGCATATCTCTCGGGCGGGCCCCCATGGATCGCCGCGCCTTGTGCGAAACCGTAACCACCCCGCACCATTCGCGTCCACCACTGACCAAAACGATAAATCGCCGCGTCATGCAGCGTCATGGGGGTGTCCAAGTGATAAATACGCCATCCCGCTTGGCGTAAGCGGACACACATCTCCGGCTCTTCACCGCAGATGAGGTCCGCCCGGAATCCCTTCACTTGGCGGATGGCTTCAATTCGCGCCACGGCATCACCGCCGCAGAATTTGGTCTCGCCCAGCGGATATCCCAGCCATTCGATATCGGTCAACAAATTGTAAATTGACTTCTCTGGGTATCTCTCCCGCCGAAGACCGCAAACGACAGCAAAGTCGGAATGCTCTGCCAGGAAATGCCTGGCCTTGTCCATCCAACCATCGACCACCTCGCAGTCGCCGTCTACGAAAAAGACATACGTCAGGCCCTCTTTTAGATCCAGTAGCCGTTGGAAGCCCTCGTTTCGCGCCCGAGCCGCTGTAAAGGGCCTACTCATGTCCAGTTCGACGACCGCGTCGGCCAGTGCACGACCGGCAGCGAGTGACTCGTCGGTCGAGCCCGAGTCGACGTACACGACGCAAGCGGCCTGCCCCCGCACCGATTCGAGGCAGCGTTTGAGCCGTTCACCTTCGTTGCGGCCGATGACGACGACGCCGATCTCGCCAGTTATGTTGGTGTTAATGCCGAGCGGTAAGTCAGTTTTAAGCTGGTCAAGTGCCATCGGACCTGGCTTCGTGATCAGTGCGAAATGGGATCGTGCGCATCTTGAACCGTTGGGGTCCGGCCCGGTTTACGGCACCGCGGTCCGCACAGTGGCTGAACTGTAGCGCATAATAGCGTCGGGCTAGCTGAATTAAACCCCGAGTGCCAAATCCGCGTTCATGGATGACCTTTTTCCTGCGTGTGATGCCGATCACAATTGGGCGATTGTGGCGACGAGCCGGATTACGACCGAAACGAAAACTGGGGGACAACTCGTCATTGCTCCGATTAAGGTCCGATAGGATATAACGATAATACGGCTTTATGGAATGTTAGTAAGCCATGTCAGCTGAAGTGCATTTGCTGCAAAGTCCAGTCGGAGCGGTTGGCTCGGCGCAAGCTCTTTACTTCGACTCCGGCGGGGAGCGCCTGTTCGGTTGGCTGCATCGCTCGCGAAATGAGCCGCAGGCAAATGTTGGGGTCGTTATCTGCAAGCCATTCGGTTACG
Source organism: uncultured Gammaproteobacteria bacterium (assembly GCA_963771615.1). GTDB lineage: Bacteria > Pseudomonadota > Gammaproteobacteria > Steroidobacterales > Steroidobacteraceae > Bog-1198. The sequence continues at coordinate 133,590 of CAVYUD010000010.1, read as the reverse complement.
AGGCGATTTGCGCACATCGAGGCGTACGAGCGTTTGCCGAGGCCATCGCGGCGGCGGGAATGCCGGCGCTCCGATTTGATTATTTGGGCACCGGTGATTCGGCCGAGATCAGTCCCGATGCCGATCAAATACAGAATTGGACGCGAGATGTATTGGCTGCTGCAGACGAGCTACGCGCACGGACAGGCGTTCAGCAGGTATGCTTGCTTGGATTTCGCCTTGGCGCACTCCTTGCGACGCTCGCGGCTGCCGAACGCAAAACCTTCAGCGCGCTGATCGTAATATCCCCAATTGTTTCTGGGCGGCGTTACCTGCGCGAGCTACGCACCACGCGCATGGCGGCGTCCTTAGGACTCGATCATTCGGAATCGCCGATTGATAAACAGCCGGCGAGCGCCGGCGGAATGGAAGTGAGCGGATTCTCTTTCTCGCCAGCCACACTGGCCACCCTCGCGACGGTCGATCTAGCCGCTCTTCAATCCCCGCCGCTGCCGCGGACTCTTGTCATTGACCGCCCGATGACGCCCGCAGCGAATGGCGCGTTGCCTGCCCCGGCGGTAGATGGCCGAACAACGCGCGTTGCATTCCCGGGCCTGGTTGAGATGCTGATGACCCCGCCGCAATTTGCGCAGGCGCCAAAAGAAATGATTGCGGGAACTGTGGATTGGCTCTTGCAACTTCCCGGAGATACGGGCCCGCGTGCCGGATCGAACTGCCAGGCAGCCAGGTGACTTCGACTCGCACGGGCAGCCGAACGAATTGACTCTGGCAGGGACCATTTCCACTCCTGAGGTCATCCGCACGGAAAGGCCCGTTTTTTTTGGCGCCGATGCATTGTTATTCGGAATCGTCACACAACCACCGCCCGATGAGATTCGTAGGCGCGCGGTCATTCTCCTCAATGCCGGTGCGGATTATCATATTGGCGCAAGCCGGATGTATGTATCGATGGCGCGGCGTTGGGCGCAATACGGTTACGTTGTATTGCGCATGGATCTGGCGTGGCGTGGGCGATAGCGGCACGCGCCCCTCCCACGCAGAAGATGATGTATTTCCACAAGAAGCATTGGACGATATCCGCGCTGCAATCGATTTTATTCGCAACACCTACGGTGTCCGAGACATTACGCTAGCGGGACTTTGCTCCGGCGCCTATCATGCGCTCCGCGCAGCCGTCGCAGGCTTGTCCGTCAATCGCATTCTCATGGTCAACCCGCAGAATTACTTTTGGAAGCCTGGTGAATCGTTGCAAGGCCTGCAATTGGTGGAAGTCGTCCACAATCCGGGCGTTTACCGTGCGCGAGTATTTTCCGTTGCCGCGTGGAAAAGAATGTTGACCGGTCGGGTCAATATTGTGCGCATCGCGAGGATTTATTTGCAGCGCCCGCTGCTCGCGGCGGACTCCACATTGCGGGACATCGCCCGCCGCCTGCGCCTCCGTCTGCCAAATGATCTCGGCACCGAACTCGAGGAAGTTGTCGCCCGCGGGATTAAGGTGGTTTTCGTGTTTGCGCGTGGCGAACCCGGCATCGACCTGTTGAAACTGCAAGCGGGGGCTTCGGTCAAACGCCTAGCAGACCGTTGCCGCATACATACCGTCAATGGCGGTGATCACGTATTTACTCGCAGTGGGCCGCGCGCAATGATGGAAAAGATCGTCAGCGACGAACTCTGTGCACGGCCAGAATGGCTCGATAAGTCATGGCAACCCACTCCCGGTAAATTACCCGCTTAAATCGCTTCAGACACTCGCGTCACTAAAATAATACGGGGAAGCGTTCGAGCATCGCTCTTGCAAGGGATTCAATTGCCTCCTTCTGCAGCATGCTGGAGTGTCCGCCCTTCACATCAACCAACTCTAATTTGCCAGCCACCTTTCTCCATCCGAAATCCTCGTCACGATAGAGATCCCGATACGGGGTATCCGTACCGTCACCGGCGGAGGCGCGCACCAAAAGAATAGGGATGTCGGCAAGAACCGGAGGGATATACCGCGACTCGAGCGCGTTGTAGATCTGCATAACGGACAATTCCGGCAGCGCTCGGCGGCCATGAAGCACCACGCTTAACCAGGATTTTCAGCAAGGCGAAACGCAATCGCACAGAAATTCTTTCGCCGAACGAGTAAAGCTCGTAAAAAACCACGTTGAGAGCCTTACGGACAATTGCGCCTGCGATCCTCAAGGCGCGAGTCAGTGGCGCGCCGCCTGCACCACGAACTGTGCGACGGCATCCTCGAGTCGCGAGAGTCGACGACGTGTCGCGAGTCCGACGCGCTTTTCAGCCTGTGGCGTCGCGCCATCAAGGATTGCGACCATCTGGACGGGCTCGCCCGCGCTCATAAGGCAAGCAGCCATTTGATACGCTATGACGCCGCCCGCGCACATTCCTCCCAGTAAATAAGGCCCTCGCGGCTGAATCTTGCGGATTTGGTCGACGTAGAATGCAGCCATCTGCTTCGATAGAGGCATGCGCGAGCGGGATGCCGGGCAGGCGCTTGGGTTCGATGCCGTATACGGCCATCGTTTTCGGCAGTCGCCTCGCCAGATTGAGATAGAGCAGGGTTTCTCCCAGGCCATCGTGAACTAGAAATAGATTCTGCGAACCTCCGCGCCGCAGACATACCACTCCACTTCGCTCCCGGACGGCAGAATCCTCGAGTAGGTGCGCGAGGCTGCGTACCGTGGGAGCATCGAGAATTGCGGTCAAACGCAATTTCACGTCGAGTCGACGTTCAATTTGCGCGAACAGTTCGACCGATACCAAAGAAGTACCGCCCAATGCAAAGAAGTCATCTTCGACCCCGAGCCCCTCAAGCTGAAGCACCTTTTCCCAAATCTGCAGTAATTCCGATTCGACTGCCGAGGTCGGAGGAATCGCTTCTCCCGGGATCGGCCGCGCGCGACGCGGGCGATCTGCCATTTGTTCGCACACCGCCTGTCCAGAAATCAACACGCGGGCGAAGCGCGAATACCGTTCTGATCTATCTGGAACATCAGCCGACGCGAGCCACAGTCTTTTTCTCATCGGCGATGCGCGCTTCAATGACCTCGGCCGGATCGTGGCCCGGTCGATGCACGATGGCTGCGGCGCGCGCTGCCGGTATGCGATATAGGGCCTGTTCAGGCGCCCGTTCGGCAAACTCGGCTGCGATGCTGTCGGCGAATGCAGCTGCAGGTACGTTGCGCGACGTGGTGATGTAGGGCAGCGACACGTCTTGAAGCCCTAACTCCTCGGCGAGTTCCCCAAGTCGCCGAACCATCGCATGTTCGACGCCGCGGCCAAGCACTCGACAGCTGAGCATCAAATTGTCGACCAATAAGGTGGTGCCGGCATTCTGCGCGACGATGGCACCCACCAGACCGTAGTCGCCGAATCGATCGGATACTCGAACGCGAAACACATGTGCGCCGTTCGCCAGACTAGATTTCAATTCCTGAGCCGTGCGACGGCGCGTAGTAAAATTGAATTGATTGGTTCTTTGCGTCAGTTGCTCGAGCCGCCCCCATTCATCTTGGGAAGGAGCCGCAATGTCGATTTTAAGATCCAGCGTGGCGAGGAACTCGCCAATGTCAGCAACTGTTGACTCCAGCGCTCGCCGGGCAGAGTTCTCCTTATACATCCGTGTGCGACCAGCGTCCTCGGCAGTCGCGGTCAGTTTGTCAAACATCCATAGGCGCGTTAAAAACGCCTGGATCTCGTGTTCAGGTGGAAGTTGAAGCGTGATTACTTGCGGTAATTCTGCACGCATCTGCGCGCACTCGACCGGGTTATCATCAAGGAAGACCAAGGCATCGAGTCCGAGATTCAGGTCCGCAGCAAGCGAGCGAATGTTCGTGGACTTGGGCTGCCAGTTGATTCTGTGCGCCACTATGTGATTTGCGTTGAGGCGCATATCGGGGCGCTTCTCGAGGACTTCCAGAACGTCTGCCTCAGAGTTTTTGCTGGCGAGGCATACGAGAACCCCTTTCGCCTGCTGCGCGATCGCGAATTCCTGCACTGCCAAATAAGGCGGAGAGATCTCGAGACCACCTACGCCGTCCTCACCAACCACACCTCGCCATAATGTGTTGTCGCAGTCCAAAACCAGGACCTTAGCTGCAATCAATCTAATCGCGTGGACTCGGCGAGCGATTGCAAGCGCCAGAGCAGCAAAAAATGTCTCGGTGTATGGGATATGGGCAAGTTCGTCGCGCGCGGCATCATAGCGATCCGCACTCGCTACTGCGGCGATCTGAGCATCATCAAGAAAATGAATCTGCGGCAGACCACGCGCCCGCTCTGCGAGTGAGCCGCCGGCGTCAAACAGAGCGCCGACAAGTTCCGGCTGCACCGGGGGTCCCGGTGGAAGGATGACCAATATGACCGCGCCTTTGGCGCGATTGGAAAAGTTCTCAAGTGCGTCACCAAGTTCTTGCGTGAGGCGTTCGACGGCTTCTCGCGCTGCCGTCGGCTCCGTAAGATCCCGGACAAAGTCTTCGATTCGTACCAACACCACACTCACGCCACTGGTGTTGAGTGCAATCTCGCTAGTCGGGGTGAGCAGCTGCTGAAATATCTGGTTGTAAGGCGCGAAACTAATCTCATCCTTGAGATCAAGTTCCTCCAATAGCCAGGCGAGAGGGGTCTCCAACGGCTCCGCAACGAACGTAGCAGCAACGACGATCACCGAGACGCCCTAGGAGAATTCTGCGCAGGTCGATGTTGAACAAAAAACCAAGGCAAAGGTCTTTTTTTAAATCGTCGCATTAAGTCCACCGCTGTCTTGCCATCCTTCGCTCCGCCCTCGCCTTTTTGATTTAACATATGCCTGTGAGTTGGAGCATCGTGCATTCTGCTGTTTGCGCGCGCCGCCCGCTTCGAGGTGGGTCACAGGGCGGGGGATTGCGGCATATCGTCACCCAATAATTTAAGTACGGCACGGGCGATTTTTTCGAAAGCCACGGGAGTAAAATGTCCGTCCCCCACGAAGTTAGCCGAATCATCTGGGACTCACGATCGCGGATGTTGCTACAAACTCAATATCATTTGCTTTGAGCATAGGAACTGCAATGTTGGAAAGCGATTCTCCATAGCCCCGATCCTCGATGAGAATCACCATCGGGCGAGTTCCCCTGGCGCGCGCTTTCTTTGCGAAGTCGACCAGAATGGCGCCAAGGATGCGTGGAATATCGGGGGCACCTGAAAATCCGTCCGCTGCGCGAAGCGCGTCAGTTCGCTCATTCAGAAAACGCTGGCCCCATGCGCGACGGATCATTCGCGCGATTACGCTGTGATCAAGGACATCAGCCTGGAACACCGGTCGCGAGTAAAAATAGTCATTGCTCGCGACATCGTGCTCGAACTCGCGCCATTTGTCTGAATCGTTGAGCGCCACACGCAGATCATTTGCGGAATCGATCGACGGCATGTGACCCAAGAGGCGGCCGTCTTGGCTCAAAGAGTAGCGGGGGTATGAAAACGGCATTGGACTCTCGAAACTCGTGGTAAGGCCGCTAATGGTCTCCATCCTTCGAACGCTCGATGCCAATACGCCCACGATTTGGATTGGGGCGAGATCTCGCCTAGCTTCGAACCGCCGCAAAAAACACGCATAAGTGTGATTGGGCGGCGCGGCCGGGCCACCGAACTGTCGGCTCGCGAGTTCAGGGTCGAGAGCTGTCATTTTATCCGCTATATAGCCGGAGAAAGACATCCCATAGATGTCGAATCCCCGCTTGCCAGAGGGAAAGCTTCTCTCGACGTCACAGTCCTGCGAGAGCCAGCCCGCCTTAACGATCGGGGCATCTTCGTCCGGCGTCCTTCCTACCAGGTACCGAAGCTTCCCCTCGATCGATCGACCGTAGTTAAAGTAGTTTTGCAAAGAAGACCCTTCTCTCCGCGGCATCAGCCGGCATGCGGAACGCCAAACCGACGGCAACATCAATCACGACCAAGCCGGCAATCGTCCACAATAGAACAACCAATACTCGGCTACGGAGCCGAGCGTGACCATATTGCCGATCGGAGCGCGCGGCTTCAGAACTGGAAGTAGATGAACTGGACGGGAGCATTGCTTGTCCCCATGATCAAGATGAAAATGAGCGTCGCATAAAGTGCGCCTTGAAATGGTAAGCGCCACCGTTTGAAGCTTTCGAGGCAACCATTTCTATAATCGACGAATTGCAAGAGACCCAAGACCGCAATTCCGACGAGCGCCGAAGTGGTTGGCTTTGCGATGACTGACGGTCCGCTCGTGCCAAAGCCAAGCAGCTGCGCCGTGAAGGCTTTAATTTGCTCAAATGAATGCGCACGGAACAGCAGCCATCCATAACAACAAAAAAAGAAGAACACCGCGATTCGAAGCGGCGTTGAAAGCCAAGGCGGAAGCAATCGCGAAGCACGCACCGCGCCTCCATGCAGCGTGCTGGTGCCTCTAATTGCCTCACCGGAAGTTGGTAGCGTCTCGCGGCCGTGAGTCATTAACCGATGGCCGCAAAGCAGCATCCCTTGGTACCCACCCCATAATACGTAATTCCATGCGGCGCCATGCCAGAGGCCGCCCAATAACATGGTGAGAAACAGATTGCAGTACGTACGGAGTGAACCGCGTCGGCTTCCTCCAAGAGGAATGTAGAGGTAGTCTCGAAGCCACGAGCTAAGGCTGATGTGCCAACGTCTCCAGAACTCACTCGGGTTCTTCGAAAAGTAAGGCAAGTCGAAGTTCAAGATCAGTTCGACTCCAAACAGCTTGCTGACCCCGCGCGCAATATCCGAGTAACCCGAAAAATCACAGAATATTTGAACGGCAAAAAGGACGGTGGCGATGGCGATGTCGGACCGAGAAACAGCTCCCGTCGAGGCGAAAACTGAGGCGACTGCAGGTGCAATGCCATCGGCAACGGCCACTTTTTTAAAGAGGCCTAAGACAATTAGAACAATTCCGTCCATTGTTTGAATAAGCCGGATTCGGCGCGGCCTAGTGAGCTGCGGCAGAAGGTGTCGCGCCCGTTCAATGGGCCCCGCCACCATCGGCGGGAAGTAAGCGACGAAAAGTGCGAAGTCCCAGAACCGTGCCGTCGGACCAATACGACGCCGATACACATCAATCGTGTAGCTGAGCGACTGAAAGGTATAGAAGCTAATGCCGACGGGTAGCACGACGGAGAGCCGGAAATTAGTGGAGTTGATTCCAATGGCGTGCAACGCGTGCTCGGCGCTGTCGACAAAGAAATTGAAATATTTGAAAAACCCCAGAAAAGCCAGGTTTACGAACACCGAACAACAAATATAAAATTGGCGCCTTCTCTCAGTGGGCGGCTGCTTAATGGCCGAGATCATCAGATTTGCAATGAGAACGAACACTACTGTGGCCGTCAACACCCTAAGACCAAGGGGTTGTAGCGTAAAAAAGGCGGCGCTTTGACTGCCGCTAATGCTTCCGCTCAGCGCCAACCAGTTGGGACATAGCGAAAAAAACGCGGCTCCAATGAGAAATAACGACGCCGTCCAGCGCTGTCGCGCTGTCATTATGGTGTCGGCCATGAGCATGCCGATAGAAAAATCGACAGTCGTGGAGAATGCAATCAGAAATAGGAAGCGGACGTCCCAGAATCCATAGAACACGTAACCTGCGACGAGCAACATCCAATTCTGCAAATCGAAACGGCAATATACGGTAAAGGACATAAACACACGCTAAAAAGAAAAAAAATGTCAGCGAATTAAATAGCATTCGGGAGCACGCCCCATTGCGCAACTACGACGATAGAACCCACCTGAAAATCCCGGCCTTGCGGCCCGGCGAGCATAGCTCAGATTCTTAAAGAGCGCATCGGTCGAGGTCGGATGTCGTGAGCTTCCGAGAGCGCAGAAGGAATTACGAACACTTTTGCGAAACGTGTAGATTTGAGAATGCGTGCGGTTCCAATGTGATTAATGTCGACCGCGGGCACGTATAATCTCGAAAATGTTTTGTAGCCGGGCCCTTTTTTACGCGTATGTTACGAGTGAAAACACTCTATGATTAAGAGGATGCCATGAGTGAGTCCAGCCTGCTTCTTGACCTCGGAGTGCCGTTCGGCAGAACGGCGACGGGATTGTTAGTTGAGGCTCAGGCGCTGAACGGACTGCGATTGTGGGCCAAGCACTTTGACCGTGTGACCGTTTGCGCGCCGGAGTTGTCTCTGACTAAAGGCAGCGATTCCACGATTGTATGGGCCGACCCGTCCGAATTACTTGCAGGAGGGCGTCATGTTTTCGAGCCATTTCCTTGGGGATACCATCCGAGAGATCACTTCCGCTTTCGCTCTGAAGTGATACGCCGATTCGATTCGTTGGTCTCCGATCACCGCTACCTATGCTTTTCTACTCTGGGGCGTTTGGTTCCTGGGGTAACTTCGGAGTCGCGGCAGCGCGTCGGAAAAAGCAAAAGTTTAGCTTGTGGTTCGATTGGGTTTTGCACGAAATGGCGACCGATGATCAGCGTTCAACCAAAGAGCAGATCCGCAACTGGATTTACGCGGCCTTAATCAAGCGAGAGACATATCGCGCTATCAGCGCTTGCGATCTGGGTCTGTTCCACGGGCAAACGGTGTATGACGCTTACGCTCCGCTCTGTCGACAACCGGCGTTGGTCCACGATGTCCATGTCAGTCCCAACGATGCAATATCAGAAAAGGATTTAGCCTCCAAGATGACTCAACTCGGAGCCAGACGCTCAATTCGAATCGGGTATGTCGGTCGCACCCACCCAATGAAGGCGCCACTCCAATGGATCGATGCAATTGCCAAGGCAGTACAGGCTCTCGGAACCGAACGAATTGAAGCCGTCTGGCTCGGCGATGGACCACTCCTCGAGGAGGCGCGAGCAAGGGTGCGCGAGCTTAAACTCCAAGGGTGCATCCAATTTGCCGGTTTCGTTGGCGATCGCGCGGAGGTACTCGCTTTTCTGCGCCACCAAGATGTGCTTTTATTTTGCCATGTCACTCCGGAATCCCCTCGGATCTTGATTGAAGCGCTAATCTCGGGGTTGCCGCTGGTTGGTTACGAGAGCAGCTATGCGCGCGAGCTGGTCGGGCAGCGAGGTGGAGCAAACCTTTCGCCGATAGGAGACTCGGATGCTCTTGCTGCAAATCTAATCCGACTTGCCAACAGCCGCGAGGAACTTCGACGATTAACGCGAGAAGCTGCAGCCAGCCGCGAAATCTACAACGACGAGGCAGTGTTCGCTCACCGAAGCGAGTTGATCAAAAAATACGCGTAACTATCAACGACCGAAGCGAGAATTCGTCCGACCAAGGAATGACAGCCAAGATGTCTGCAAGCATTCGCGTGATTGGACCCCCCGGTACTAACGTTGGAATGCTAATGGCAAGTAACACTTCAGGATTCGATTGTTCTTGCTCGGATATTTGCCGAATCCAAATGTCAATCGCGGTGCTTGGATTGATTTGGCTTACCGCGCTCATGTTGGTGTGGTCCGGCGGAGTGCGCGCTGCCACCCCTTTCAATGCCCAATCCGGGATGGGCATGAATCTTGGGGCTGTAAACTACTACGCGACCGAGCAACCGTTCATCAATAGCTTCGCGTCGTCGGAGCGGTGGATTACACATTCTAATTCCACTTGGGATACCAACGAGGAGAAATACGTTAACCTCGACGCGAACGGATGGCCGATCACCCTTAACAGCATCAACGAGCCTACGACGCAGCAATTCAATTCATTGGGTGTTGTATTTCTTCTAGGTATGCCGAATACCGCGAAGGGCAATTATCCGGCAGGTCAGTACGTCGTGCTGTACGACGGCCAGGGGACGCTTAAGCTATGGATCTGACGCCGCTTTGGTACGTCGCTCACCGGGTCGAGACGTTATCAATGTCACGCCCAGTAACAATGGAATCGATTTGCGCATCGTCGCAACCGATCCCCTCCATACCGGCAACTACCTGCGTAACATTAGAGTGATGACTGGCGGCAAATGAGGCCGCAGCGAAAGCGGGGAAATCTTCAATCCCGCCTTTCTCAAGCTCATTCAGAATTTTCGCGCCCTGCGCTTTATGGATTGGTTCCAAACCAATGGCAGCACGCTGTCGTCATGGACTGATCGCCCCATTCCCAACTCATGCATTCTTCGGCACTTCAAAGGGAGTTCCGATCGAGATCGCGGTGGAACTCGCCAACGCGGTGTCAGCCGACGCGTGGATGAACGTTCCCGTCATGGCTGATGACAATTACATCAGCCAGATGGCGACGCTCGTCCATAGTCAATTGGGCAGCAGCCAAAAGATCTATGTGGAGCTCAGCAATGAGGTGTGGAACGTCTCGTTCAGCCAGTACAAATACGCCGTCGAGTCGGGGCCAAGCTCTTTGGCCTACACGGTCATCGGGCGAGGCAGTTATGAATATAATCGTCAGTGGTACGGAATGCGCACCGCACAAATGTGCGATATTTGGCGATCGGTCTGGCGTTCCGAACCCAGGCTCGTATGTGTTCTTGGCGCGCAGGCCGCCTGGAGCTTCTCGGCGATCCGAGGCATTGAAATGCCCGTATTGGACTCAGGGCGCTCCCTGTTCCGGACATGCGATCAATGCGGTGGCCATAGCGCCTTACATGGGAGGCGCCGTACCTTTGGCCTGGACATCGCAGGCTGATGGAGGCCTAGCGAAATTGTTTCAATCCTTGTACTCGCAAAATGATCCCGCCATTCCGGCGGGCGGGTTTATGACCCAAGATGCCGCATGGCTCGAAGACTTCACGGCGAATCTCGCCCCTTACAAGCTGCCTCTCTTGGCGTACGAAGGCGGACAGAACTTTTGCGAACGGTTCGACGGACGCGCTCAATAATCTTTACATGGCGGCCAACCGCGACCCGCGAATGGGCCAGGCATATGCACGGTATTTCCAGCAATGGAAGGCCGGCGGTGGACAGCTCTTTATGTACTACAATGATGTTGGAGTTGAGAGCAACTATGGCTCCTGGGGTGCCCTTGAATCGATCATGCAAACGACCCCTGCTCAGCAGCGCTCCGCCAAAATGGCAAGCCATTCAAAATTTTATCTCGGGAAATCCTTGTTGGTGGCCGAGTTGTTCGGGCACTATCGGTGCGGGCCAATCGCCCGCGGGCGCCCCACCGCTCCAACTATCCGGCCGGTTCAATGATCGCAGTATCGCACTGGCCTTGGAGACCTAAACCGCACGAGAGGCTTGCAAAAACTATCCGTCCGAGCACAAGTGACGACCGATTTGACGGACTCATGATAAAAGTTCGTTTGGGCACGGCAGGCGTCTAAGCAGCCTTCCGCCATCATCGCCCAAAAACGGCCGGAACTCGTAAAAAGCTGGACTGGACGTCCCAGGTTTGGTGGACACCTGAATCTTGCACTCATAGTAGCGCTCGGCATCTGCCGCGCGCTTCAATCATCGTCGCTTAGCCCGTAGAGGATTTGTCAGATGGCTGCCTTTAAAGTAATTGGCGCAGGTCCGCCGGGCCGACGACCGAAAGCCAGGCGCCGGCCAACATCGACATAGGCGGCTGTTAGAGCGACCAAGACACACGTCATCATGTCAATTAATCCACCGACCCACATCATCACCAAAGATCCGAGTATGCACGCCACTAAGCAAGCGCCAAGTTTGCTCAGATCCGGATCGCTCTTCGCGGTCGCCGGCGCTTACCCTAAACGCTTTGAACGAGCCAATGACAATAAAAAGAAGGAATAACGAAAGTCCAAAAAAACCATTGCTCAACAGAATTTCCATGAAACCATTCATTAAGTCGATGATTCCTTCCCCTTGCCGCAGTTCCTGCATTTTCAGCAGGGCCAGCTGATCGCCAAACCAAGGATGATCCGTCACGATCTGCCAGGACAAGCGCAAAAAGTCTTTCTCGATACGTCACATTGCCCATATCGACAGCGCCGCCGAAATAAGGGATGACTCGCGCTATTTTTGCTCCTAAAGGCGAAATTAGCAACCGCCAATGCAAGAAGCAAAATACCACCTAATTGCCTTGAACATTTTTGGGACTACTCGCGGCCCAAGCGCAGCAAAAGAAAAATAAATAACAATCGCCCCCAACCAGGGACCGCGGGAATACGCCGCCATTAGTCCAAAAAGAAATAGGCCAGTAATACTCAATCGCGACACTCTGGACTGGACGTTCTGTTGCAAATATAGCCAAAATCCAAATGCCACCGCGAGCAAGTAACCCAGAACAAGCGGGTGACCGGCAGACGCCATCGCCCGAACGTCTCCTCCACGCGAAATGTAACCAGTTGGCCCGAATCCCCAGCGCGACGCAATTCTCCATACAACAGCCAACTTCGGACGTACTCAAAGCTCGCCACGGCAGCGAGTAGAGCGCACTTAATGCTGAAGCTAGCGATCATGTCCTTGGATAGCGGCACGATTAGTAGCTCGTTCGACTGATCACAAAATAGGGGACAAATAAACCAAAGACAATCTCGAATGTTCGCCTTAAACAATCCGTAAATGTCGGTTGCATTAGAACGCCCCGGGCGACCTCTGGTTGCAGGAACACAAAAGCCGTCAGCACACAGTAAGTGAGCAACAAAATCTCTAGTATTTTCAAACCAGGCGTCCGGGATGCATTCCTATGCTTCCACAACCGCCATGCCGTTGGCGTAAGTACAGACAAATAGTCAAAAGCAAAGGAAAGTCCAGATGAAATAGAGACGAGAGACCAATCATCGGTACCGGAACCGAGATCGAAGGTATAAGGTAAAGCAAAAACAAAAACGCTGCGGCGGGATTTGAATCTCTTTTTCCCAACATTATGAGCATCGGTGTCGCCACTAACACGAACACCCAAAAATTCGGCGCTAAGAAGACTGCGACCGTCAATGCAATCCATACCTTGCATCGGCGCGCGAAGTCTTTGCTAGGGCAATATAATTGGGCAACGGGCTGAGCAAGCTTGAAAACTCCGATTGAGATCAACACGACTACGATCAGTTCTTTGAAGGCGAGAGTCACGCGAGGCACCTGCAGGCTAGGTCAGCCAAGGATTTCGTTGCTTAAATCGTAAGCAAGTGAGACGACTGAGCGTGCCGCTGGACCGCGCTGATTTCGTCGTTATCGGTATTGGCCATAGCGGCTCCACGACCCATCGTCGCGCGGAACAGGGAACGCGGATCCACTTCCAGTGCTCCGAATCCGCGGCCTTATCGCTACCCATAACTTGAACAGGCGCCTCTATGATACGGACGCAGCTAGTTTGGCCATAGGCGAATCGTGCAGAAAATGTTAGTACCTTCCACACAATTGAAAGAAGCCCTTATCCTCGTTTGAAAATCTTAATGTCGGGGACTATCGCGCCACCAAAGTTATGTGCGTTAAAAAGCGCGGACTTTTCACTGGGTAAAACCTCGAACGTAACAGCGTTGTCGACCAAATCCTCATCCCGGGAAAAATGTACGCCAAAGCTTAACGTGTATTGTCCTGGCAACAAACTCAAGTTGTCATATCTCACTTGAAAAACATTGGAGCCCGGAAACAGAGAAAGTTTCGTATCTGTACAACTATTCGACCAAGATGCCACTTCAAAGCCCCGGGAGGAATAAAGAGCGATTACGATTTTTATGTCCTCGAGTGATACCTGCGATTCGATTGACAGTTCCAGTTCGACATCCTCGCCGTACAGGAATGCCCAACTCGCTTTCTGGTTTCGAGTCGAGACTTGCACAAGACGAAACGGTTGCGGCGGCGAATTCGCGCGACGTAATGCCTTTCGCAAATCAATTACTCTCGACGAAGTTTGTTCATTTTCGAAATAAGTCGAAAGAACTGTATTGGGGTCTCCATCAGTTTGAATTTGTCCGGCACGCAATAGAACGGCACGATCGCAAATCTTTAACATCGTCTCCATATTGTGCGTTACAAAAAGCGTTGTCCTGCCCTGACGCCGAGAGACCTCATCTATTTTGCCGAGGCATTTCTTTTGAAACTCCGCATCTCCAACTGCCAAGACCTCATCAACAATAAGAATCTCCGGCTCCAAATGTGCGGCCACTGCGAAAGCCAACCGGACATACATGCCCGACGAATAGTGTTTCACTGGCGTGTCGAGAAAGCGTTCGACTTCGGCAAACGCGACAATCTCATCAAATTTCTTACGTATTTCGCGCTGCTTCATTCCGAGAATGGCGCCGTTCAAATAGATATTTTCGCGGCCCGTCAATTCCACATGAAAGCCCGTGCCCACTTCGAGAAGGCTGGCAACGCGTCCCCGCAGCGTCACGCGCCCGTGGGTCGGCTCCGTAATGCGGCTAAGGATTTTTAGTAGAGTGCTCTTTCCAGCTCCGTTGCGACCGATAATGCCAATAACTTCGCCCTGCTTGACATCGAAGCTCACATTTTTCAGAGCCCAGAAATCCTCAATTTCATCACCCTGAATGATTTGCCGCCCTTTCCACATATCAACCGCTTTGCGTGAGAAGTTGTGTGCTTCGCGAACTATCGACTCGCGAAACGTATGCTGGTTAGTTCGTGCGGTCTGATGACCCACGAAATATCGTTTTGAGAGATTTTCGACGGCAATTACAACTTCAGACATGATTCACAATTTAGCCGGGCTCAGATTAGATCTGCAAAGCTCTTTTCCATTTTCCGGAACCGAGCGATACCTAGGTACAGAAAAAAGGCGCCAACAAACAAGCTTAACGCCAGGCCGGGCAAATAAAGCTGGCTTTGGCCGCCTAGAATGCACCAGCGAAATCCATCGATTGCCCCTACCATCGGATTAATCGAATAGAGCAGGCGCCACTTTTCGGGGACAACGTTGGAGCTGAATCCAACTGGCGAAATGTATAATCCAAGCTGCAGGACAAATGGGATTACGTAGCGAAAATCGCGGTACTTGACGTTGAGTGCAGTGATCCACAGGGAGGGCCCCAGACTGACCAAAAATGCAAGAAGCACGAAGAGAGGCAGCAGCAATATCCGCCATTCTGGAATAAAGCGATACCAAACCATCATCGCGACCAAGATGCAAAAACTAATGAGAAAATCGACAAATGCAACTGCGACGGTCGCAGCCGGCACGAGCAATCGAGGAAAGTAAATCTTGCTAATAAGATTCGAATTGCTGATCAGGCTATTGGATGCCTCAGCCAAACCGGTAGAAAAGAACGTCCAGGGCAGCAGCCCAGCAAAGACCATAAGTGGATAAGGCACGGAACCGTCAGACGGCAACTTGGCAACGCGTCCGAATACGACGGTAAAGACTAACATAGTGAGAAATGGTCGAATTAACGCCCAGAGAACGCCGATAATGGTCTGCTTGTAGCGGACCGAAAGGTCACGCCATGCGAGGACCTGAAATAGTTCTCGATACCGCCAAAGCTCAAGCCAGTAATGAAGTTCGCGCTGCCCAGGTTCAATAACGAAAACATCTTGCATCTGTTTTCTACGGTGGAATTTCGGCAACATAGTAATCTGATCACATTATCTAGAGATTAAGTAACAGCTCGCGATTCCGAAATTTGGAACGCTAGTACTGGTAGGAAAGCAGAAAGTCACGCCATCGGCTCGCGCCTTAAAATCCTTCGCGCTTTCGTGCGTCAGGGGTGATCTTCCAAATGCGTATCAGCCAGAATGTTCTATCTTGCCACGTTCAGCAATTTTCTCCACGTCGCATTCCTCATTTTGTTGCTATAGTATGTGATGGAGTTTTACTGCTCCTAACATGATCTATATGCAAGCAGAACGCTGCGCGGGGCGTCGACAAGGAAGTGCGCGGGCGCCTTGGTCGGATCAAATTTTCTGACTTCTATCGCCTGGTTTTAAGCGCGATCGGAGTAAATGTTCGAAAATCACGAACGGCTAGTTGGTTGCCCACGCGGAGAGATAGCGATTGTTTCAGCGGCTAATCCGTGACAAGGGCTATCCTTGGTTCAGCTTCCGCCTCCAGCATTGCATTCAGCGTATCCTCAACAGTTGAGTGCGCACCATCGTTGAAATGTCGCTCGAGGTTAGGTGCTCCAGTTTGTCCGCATCTTGCCGTGTTCTTGTGTTGTCTTGGGTCAAGCAGGACCACTGTCTCAAATTGAGTAAAACATGCCTATCGGATGATTCGCTAGAGTGCTATCGAATTTCCTAAGATGGAAAATAATGTCGACTAAATCAGATATCACTCGCCGACTGCGCGAAGGGCTAACCCACGTTACCAGACTTCGGCAGCCTTCGGATTGCCCGCGTGTAATGATCTTCATCGAAAACTTTCTTGCTGGTCAAGCTTGCGACCTGCGTGGCGCAGCTGTAGGTCGAGCGCTGAAAGATCTGGGCTGGCGGGTGACCGTTGTCCCTGGACAACTGGACCTCAGACAACGGCAACGTCTGGTTCGGCTAGAAAGACCGTCGGTTATTTTGCTCCAGCAGACTCGGCACCGGTTAAACCACCCGCGATTTTATGAGGGGATTCCTTGCATTCTTGATGTTGACGATGCCGATATTGCCGATCCACTCATTTCCGACGGTATTATCGATTGTGCCCGCCAATGTCGTGGTGTGATTGTTGGGAATAGTTGGCTCGCCAAAGCCTTCCAGCCATACAGTGACGACATTACCGTCATTTGGACTGGGTCCTATCTATTACCGAGCCCGCGGGCGACCCCGCCATCAGACCGTGCTCCGATCGTAACATGGGCCCCAAGCAATCCATTTGCATTCCCACTAGAGGCGAAGCTGCTTCGGGCGGTGCTACTGAAGCTGGCTGCCCGCACCTCTTTTGAGTTTTGGCTATACGGCGCTAACATCCAATGGCAGGCCGAAGCACATTTGGAGCCATTGCAGAAAGTCGGGGTGAAGACTCGGACACTGTGGCATATGGGCTACCATGAGTTTATCCGCTCCCTCGAAGAGGTTGCGATCGGTCTCAATCCCATCTGTATGGAAAACACTGTGAGTAGCGGCAAATCATTTGGCAAGTTGCTGGCATACATGGCCGCGCAAGTAGCGGTTGTGACAAGCAGTGAACTGGAAATTCCTCTTTTCTTCCGGCAGGGCATTAGTGCAGCCCTGATCGAAAACAATGACATTGATGCATGGGTCACCTCCATCCAGGAACTGCTTTTACATCCTCGTAAACGCCAGTCATTCGTCGAGGCTGCTACAGTCGATTACATGCAGCATCTGACAACTGCGCGGGCAGCCGAGCAAGTGGACGTTGTTTTGCGCCGTGTGATAAGCAGGAAAGATGCCAGGTCTGTGGTTTGAGGTAGACGATCTCCCGATCAATTTCTGATGCCATTCGGTCACAAGCCAGAGCAGGAAAGCGTTTATTCGAGCGCAATGACCGATGGATACACGTTTGAACTGAAACGGATTTCGGCGCGGCAATAGGCCGCTGCGAATCATCAGCCAAGAAATATTTCTCCGGCCAAGCGTGCCATACCCTGCACATGAGCCGAAAGCTTTCTCGGTGCATCTGTGTTTTTAGGAGTTGACGGTTTTGGTGACAGGTCTGGCCAATTTCGAGCATCGAACTTGAGTATGCCGCTATTTGCGCGCGTAGCTGGAAAGTACGGTCAAGCCCTACGTGGATTCTGATATATAGGATGAGACGGAGTTGATTCGTCGAGGAATTGCTTTGTGCATGTAGCTTTCTGGTCTCCGGCGTGGCCGCTTCAGAAATTTCAGAACGGCGTCATAACGTACGTTCATTGGATGAAGCGCGAACTGGAGTTGCAGGGACATCGTGTTTCGGTGTTCACAGCCGAGCTCGATCCTACGTCGCAGGATCCAAATGTGCATTTAATTGGTCTCGACAGCGGCATAGGTTTGGGTGGGGCCTTTAACTCAGGCATATCCGACGTCGGCGCCAGAACTACTCGGGGAATATTCGACTTTGGCACCAAAATCGCCCGGGCAATGAAAAAAGTACATCGACGCGATCCCATAGACATCGTTGAGATGGAGGAATCCTTCGGTTGGTGCGCAGATGTGGCGCGGCTGACGTCTTTGCCCTTAGTGGTTAAGCTTCACGGGCCGGCGTTCACCACGATGGTCAAAGATGAGCTGGAATCGCCGCTCGGAATCGAAAGAATCCAACGCGAAGGGCGCGCACTCTCTAAAATAGAGGCAATCGTCTCTCCAACAGAATTGGTCTTGCGTCGAACTATCCAGAAATACCACTTGAAGCCGCGAGACGCGCGGCGCATCGTCAATCCGCTGGTGATGAGTGAAGGGACACCCCTATGGAGTCGGAACTTATGCGATCCGAACTGCATCCTATTTGTCGGGCGTTTCGATTTGATTAAGGGCGCCGACATTGTTTTGAGGGCGTTCGCTTCGGCCTTCAGGCAAAATAGGAATCTTAGGATGGTTTTTGTGGGCCCCGACAACGGCGTAGCCGGACCTGGCGGTAAGAATCTACGGTTCGATGAATTTTGTGACTCCACGATTCCGGCGGACGTACGAGCGCGAGTGGACTTTCGCGGTAGTCAGCCCAATGATGCGGTCATGATTCTACGCACTCAGTCGATGCTCACGGTGGTAGCTTCGAGATGGGAAAATCAGAGTTATGCACTATTGGAGGCGATGTTCCAAGGTTGCCCGGTGGTTAGTACCGATGCCGGCGGGTGCGCGGAGAGTGTCGTCGATGGCGTGACAGGAGTATTGGCAAAATCAGAGGATCCCGAGAGTTTCTCTCGGCAGATGCTTGCAGTCATGAATAATAAGGACAGGGCAGAGGCTTTGGGACGGGCAGCTCGCCAACATGTTATGGAACAACACTCAGCCCAGAAGGTGGTTGAATCGGCACTCGAGATATACGCTCGGGTCATCGAGACGTCGAACACAAAATAACCTAGGGCCTCGCGGGCAAGATGTACGCAGATATGTTCATTGCACTCTAATTGCTAAGTCGCGCGGAACTTTGTTAGGGTCTCGACGATTATGTGAGAGCACGAAGCGATGGGTCAGTGGCCACTCGATCCCATTCAGATTAATGCGTTCACGGTCAGACCTGTTTTGGCATCGAGCTGAAGTCCCCCGACACTTTTCGCTATTCGTCCGAAGATTCATCGTCCTTCCGCATCAGCTAAAGTCGTGCGACCTCAGTGCCCCCAAATCCAGTGCGCGCCCTTGTTGCGAAAGCTAAGATCGCCCATCCTTGGCAGTCGCAAACGCCACATGGACGTCGCTGCGGTGCATACCGAACCGGAATAGCTCGATTACGTTTCCCTCCCACAAATCATCCGGTTATGTCAAATAACTCGTTGCTTTATCGGCGGATTGTTAAATGGTTCCCAATTCAAGAATTCCGATGCTCTCGCGTGTAAATGCAAAGGCGTCGGCAGATTGCGTCACATTGCGCAAGGTAATCGAAAACTGTTTACTGCCAGACAACCTGAAAGGGCAAAGGCAGTGTGGGGTCGTGATGCACAGCGTCCAGTGTGCGTATTTTAGGACCTGAAACACAGCGCGGTTATTGGCCGGCAATCATTCGTTGCAGGGGTTTGCCGCTGCCACGCGCGTCGACCCTCGGAACCTAATCGATTTTTATGTAGAGGTCATGATGTACCAAGCGCGAACTCCGAGAGTTTTCAACACGACACTGGCGGTGATCGCACTGATGGTCGCGGCCTGCGAAGCCGCTTCCGCCGCGAGCACCGGCGCAAGCCCAGTTTTCAATTACCCGGATTTCTCAGGGTCTCCTAGCATTCATCCGACGGGCACTGTGGCAATCAGTGGCTCTGCGGTCCATTTGACCGACGGGCAGAGCCACAATGGTGGTGGCTTCTGGTACAACACCGCCCAGAATATTCAAGCATTCACGACCACGTTTACTTTCCAGCTTCCTGGTATGAATGGTTACGGCATGTTTTTTGTCATCCAGAACTCCAATGGCACGACCAATCCGGGGTACTCGGGATTAAATGCTGGCGGCAATTCTGCCAACGGAATGGGTTACGGTGCAGGTGGCGGAGCCTCGCAACCCGCTTTGGGAAACAGCATCGGCATCAAGTTCGACGCCACGCCATTCAATACGCCAAGTTGGTTTGTAGCGCCAGGGCCTCTAAGCAGCACCGGCCTCTACGTGGACGGAGGCCCGGCGATAGGGGGCAATGGGCCGCTCGCTGGATTCGGCCCAGAGGTTGATCTGCATCGGTTCAATATCGGCGTCGGCAGCAACGATGTGATGCAAGCCACCATCACCTATGACGGCTCCATTCTGACAATGCTGCTGACTGACACTTCGACGGCAGCGACGACGCGCCTGAGCTGGCCAGTTAATATTCCGGCAATCGTGGGGGGTAACACTGCTTATATCGGCTTCACAGGTTCGACGCCCGAGGCTTCGAGTAGTGCAACGGTGACTAAAGTCCTGAGCTGGTCGTTTTCGCAAGGCTACAACACGCGCTTGGCGACGCCGACTTTCAGCGTGAGCCCAGGGCCATACACCTCGACGCAATCGGTTTCCTTGAGCGGCCCTTCGGGCGCCACGATCTACTACACGACGAACGGCATGCCGCCGACGACTACCTCCACCCGGTACGCCGGGACACCCATCAGCGTCAGTTCAAGCGAGCTCATCCAGGCAGTGGCCGTGGAGGCCGGTTTTACGGATAGTTATGTCGCGCAAGGTAATTATCAGATTCAGGCCAGCCCGGCAATCATCAATTTCCCGAGCGGCTTTGCAAACGCGAATGGGCTCATTCAACCCGTCGGTAATGCGACGATCAACGGCGGCAATATCGTTCTTACGGACACAAAGAATGTATTTGAAGCTGCTGCTGCCTGGTATGCGGCGCCTGTAAACACTCAGACGTTTGACACAACTTTTACGATTAATCCCACGGCGGTTAGCGCTCCCACGGCGGTTAGTGGGAATGGTATGGCCTTTGTCATTCAGAACTATCCCCAGACTTCGACAAGCACGAATTACAACTGGACATTGGGCAATGGTCCCTTCGGCACTGTCTCGGTGAGCGGTGGCCCCTGGACACTGAGTGGGACATCTACCAACCTAGGCTATACCGGTATTAGCAATAGCATCGCGGTTATCTTCGACTATGCCAATGGATCGGGTAATCTCACGGGGCTTTACACAAATGGAGCTGTACCAAAAGGCTCCAGCATCGATATGAGTTCATCGGGCGTATCGCTCCTTTCCGGGCATCCGCTGACTGTCAACTTAAGCTACAACGGCACAGCGCTGGTTGAAACTGTCACCGATACTGTGACCTCCGCCCATTTCACGCGGAGCTATACCGTCAATATCCCCTCGATTGTTGGGGGTAGCAGCGGCTACGTTGGATTCACGGCCGCGACTGGGTACTTTTTTTCGAATCAATCTGTCACGAGTTGGACGTATTCTACGCAAGCGCTGCCGGTGCCTGCGCCTCCAACGAATCTCGTTGTCCAATGACTTCGGTGACACAAGCTACAACAAGTTGTTGGTCGGTTCTGTACCTGGGCGATTTCGGCTCGGGCACGCGATGAGGCATACAGACGACCTACCAGGGACGGAGTCGAAATCCCGTCCGATTTAGCGGGCGCTTCACTAAGCATCGTCTGGCCACGCCGTTTAGAAATGTTTGACTATTGCGCAATAAGCTTAGCGGCAATTTGCGGTGCAACTCGCAAGGCATTGGCCGCGATAGTAAGACTTGGGTTGATCGCGCCACTACGCGGCATGAATGAGGCATCTACTACGTAGAGATTCTCGAGATCATGCGTTCGGCAGTTGCTATCAAGCACACTGGAATTACGCTCATTTCCGAATCTACAGGTTCCGCAAGGGTGCCCGTAATTCATTTCCAGCTCTGTAGAAATCCGCAGCATCCGCCAGGGCCGCACGCTCCGCGAAAACGCGAGACGTAGTTCGTCAGCCCGCCGGCGTAGATCATCCGTAATGGTGTAGGAAAAACTGGCGCCGTCGGGCTCACTGGGGTCGAGCATTATGCGGTTATCCGGATTTGGATCGTCCTCGGTCATAGCGGCGAAAATGCCTGCGCCGCCAAACATGAACGCGCCAATATGGGAAGGCACCTTCGCAAGCAAGGACAGTAGCAGCTCATTGCGCACGCCGCGTCGGCGCAATTGGTCCTTAATATAAACCGCAATCTCGCCTCGGCCCGCGTCCAGACCCATGCTTTGCACATAGCCCAAGCGCTGGCCTTTGTGAACATAGAAGTCGCGCACAGAAATCGATTTGCGTTGACGCGACTGTCGAGCCAATCGACGCGGGGCCCACAACGCAAAGATGTCGGACGTATGAAACATCAGATTCCGCCCGACTTGATCGGAACTGTTGGCAAGCCCTCGCGGCCAGAACTCGTTGCTGCGAGCGTAGCAGGATCTGGGGCGTATGCAGTGCACCCGCGGACAGCACGACAATACTGGCGCGTAATTCCAATTCGCGTCCTAGGTGAAGCGCTTTCACTACGCGAACGCTCCTTTTGTCGGCATCCAGTGTCTGTACGTCGCAATGTTCGAGGATTTGGCATTGCGGTTGCCGCAGTGCCGGTTCTAGACAGGCAACGCGAGCATCGGATTTGCAATCTCTCGGGCAAACTTTTCCGATGCACTCTTTGCACTGCTCATCGTAGCGAATGGCTACATGAAGCGGGTCCGGTCTTAGGCCGTTTTGGCGCATCTGCTCCATCAGCGCTCGGTCCCATTCACTCATTCGTCCTTCCGCGATGTCGCTTGACTCGCCGCTTATGCCGTAGAGTTTTTCGGCAGCATCGTAGTGAGGTACGAATTCCCCAAAACTTGACCGGCCAGGGGGACGTCGACGCATTCGGCGTGTGCAGGCCATCGAAATCACTGGCTGCCATGCGTTCCAGGGCGGCCGCGTAATAAATGGACGACCCACCTAGCGCACAGCCGACGGCAGCAAAAAAGCGCTGGCGGTCTCCGTTAGGTAGTAGACGGGTTATTGGATGTGGCCACCAGCCGTGAGCGATGCGGGATTCGGGAGTGACTGCCGAGTTGCTTTCTTCGCTTGGGCCAATGCGACCTCCTTTTTCCAAGAACAGTACGCTGAGACCTCCCAAAGCGAGCGAGCGACCAATTGTCGCGCCGCCAACACCGGTGCCGACAATGATCACATCCCAATGTCTGGAGGCAGCGGCTGTCGGGTCCGTCATCGATTAGAACCCCACCACAAACGGTTTGATTTGTTGCTCAAGGGCCTCCAGGACAAGCGTTCAGAACGCCGCGGGCATCGGTTAATGGCGGCGTTCGATGCCATGTCAATTAGCGATACTCAAGTCACGATTCCACGCGACCATGCATGACCGATAATGCTCCAACATTCGATCCACTTTGCTTTCCCAATCGAAGTCTCGAATCACCTTAAGCCTTCCAGCCTTTCCCATTGCACGCCGCTCCTGCGGGTGTGTCGCGAGTCGAACTAGAGCAAGCGCCAAGTTCTCCACGAATGCCTCCTTGGAGGAGGGTTCCACGAGGATTCCACAGGAGGAATCGAGATAGTCGACGGGTCCGCCCCATGCTGTGGCAATTACTGGCACCTCCATCGCCATCGCCTCCAGCACGACGGCGCCGCCGCACTCGGCATGCTCGGCAGCACCAAGGCATCGCAATGGGCGAGCTGACGCGGCGCATTCAGCCTGTGACATCCAGCCGAGGAAACTCACCTTTCCGGGTTGATCGCTCCGTTCCTCGAAAATACCTAAGTGCGCGCCAGTTGTTCCAAGTTGATCGCTCGTCGCCGCCGCCAATGATTGATAAAGTCATTGCGGTTTGGGCAGATGCTGCTTGAACGCCAGCAGCAACAGGTCGACAGCCTTCCAATCAACGAGTCGACCCATGAATACAAAGCGCGCAGCTGAGTCGCGACTCCGTTCGGCGGAGTGTGCGGCATGCTCCACAGCGCGAGGTCGACTCCGTTCTCCACCAGCATCGACGACGTTGCTGCATACCCCTCGTGGCAACGCCGCACGCGTACGTTCATTCGCGACCAACAACATCGCCGCCCTGCCGCTTGCCTGGCATCAAACAGTTCATGAAATCGGCAAGTCGGCGCCCGTGGCAAGCGCGAGACGCTCAGTCGCTCCTTGGAGTTTTCGAAAGCCGGGTGGGTAGTTCATGCCGCCATTCATAGGTCCGATGATCACAGGAACGTTCATCCCAAAAATCAAGGAGGGTTCCTTCGGCGAGACAGGGATTGGCTGATGAACGACTGAGATGGCTTGTTCGCGAAGCAATCGCCGAATCTCCCGTCGCTGCGCGACCTGAGTCAGAAAGCGCAGGATAAATCCCGCTGTAAAGCTAGATATTCTGTCGGGCAATAGCTGACTTAAGCGCCACACGAGGAGATGTGCCTTAGTGTCGGGAACGTAACACGATTCGGTCGCGGTCGAGCGGAAATAGCGACTCCAATTCACTGCGAGTTCGCTCGTGGACCACCAGCCACACGGGGATTTTCCTTCGACGCAGAACCCGATAGTAGTGCACGGGAAGTGCCGCTTCCCCGCCGAATTTTAAGGAGGCGTGTTCCGCAACTATCAGTGCTCTAATTTCCAAGAATTCGATCCTTACTGCAGAAAGCGCCGAAGCGACCTTCTGCCGCGTAGAGCCATCGAGGGAGCCCGTCATCAACTTTTCGCGGAGGCCCCGGTTTTGCCAGTGCTAACTTTCGCATTCGTCGGCCACACTTGCGCTGGCGGGGATGTAACTTTGAAACTGTCGCTCAACACATCCTGTGGCCCGTGAATGCGAAGCCACCCCTGACGCCAACACTCATCGCGGACCGCTCGCGCCAAATTTGCAAGTGACCTAATGCCAAAAATTCGATCATGGATCTTTCGAGTATTTAGGCTGCTCTCAGATCCTTTCTGGACCGAAAGACATGGCGAGCTGACAATGCTGACAACATCAGGATTGAATTGCCGAAAGAAAAAATAGGCAGCGTCGATATAGATTTTGCCACCCTCCGGGTGTCCTTCCTCACGTTCGCTCGAACCCCGAACGAAACTCAATCAGTCGCGGCATGATTCGTCGATGCACAGCGTAACTATGCGCCCAAATGAAAGGACCGGAATAACGCAGAAGGCCGGTCGGCGACTTGGGAATTCCTTCCCCGCTCGACCCCGCCGGAATGCCCGATGAAACAGAGATCCCATTCATTCTCGCGAAGGTAAGCTTGCGATCTGTTCTTGTTGAAGCCGGAATCTTTTGCTGAAAATCGCGTCGTCCTCGATTGTCCAGACGGTCTCGAGGCCATCTTTGTACGCGGCTTCGAGAATTTCCAAATGACTCAGAAAACTGCCATAGACTCCGCGCGATCGAAATCCATTGGCAGTCGCCGGCATCGGAGCATGTGGAATGACCACCTTGGGATCTATTGATGTCGATTCCACATGCCTTTAACTCTTTGGTCAACGCACGCAGGCGATCGTCGCGATCTGGCAAATGGATAATCGCCAACCGATCAAAGTAATCGAGAAGTCCCATAAACAGCTTGTATATCCTCGAGGTAACTTTCCAGTTGTCGTCCAGATTCGCCTGCTCTCCGACTTGGCGTAACACCAGCTATTATCACACAGTCCGAGAGCCGTCCCTTCGATCTATTGTGGCCGACCCGAGCCTAGACTCGAATACGCGCAATTCTTTTGCACGGAGAATGTTACCGGCCCGTACGTTTGCGTGCCGAATCGCCGCTTGTGAGCCGCTTGCCGGGACGGCTCATGCAGACATCCCTCGGGACGCGCGGATCTATGTCAAACATAATCGTGCAATATGCCAGCCTGCGCCGCCATGGTGCAGATTCTGACAAGAGCAACGACACGGGCGGACCAATTTGCCGCCGCGTCTCTGTAGACTGGCCTTTTCAGCCCTGGTTGAGGAGATGGGGTGAGATTCCGATTGCCGCTGTGCGGAGACCGGTCCCTAATGCATCGGTTTGTGCCGCTAGCGCTTTCCGCGTCGGTCAAAAAATGCCGGAATCAGTATCAGTCGAATATCCATTTAAGCGTGATAATTCGCATTTTGAATTGGCTTAATTACGTTACCATTTAACGGTGTTCTGGAACTACGGATGGCGAACATGAAAAAAGCTCTGGTCTGCGGCGCGGGTGGATTTATTGGTTCGCACATGGTCAAGAGGCTCAAGGCGGAGGGATTTTGGGTCCGAGGCGTCGACCTGAAATTCCCGATCTATAGCGATACGGCTGCCGACGACTTTCTTGTTGCAGATCTGCGCGATCCGGCCATTTGCGCAGACGTCGTGGATCAAAAGTTCGATGAAATCTACCAGTTTGCCGCCGATATGGGCGGAGCCGGGTATATATTTACGGGGCTGCATGACGCGGCTGTCATGCATAACAGCGCGACGATCAATCTGAATATGCTCGAGGCCGCGAGAAAACGAAACAACAAAAGAATCTTTTATTCTTCGTCTGCGTGCATGTATCCCGAGCATAATCAGCTTGATCCGGACAATCCGAATTGTGCGGAGGATTCGGCCTATCCGGCGAATCCGGACAGTGAATATGGGTGGGAAAAGCTTTTCTCTGAGCGACTCTATTTGGCCTACGCGCGCAATTATGGAATGGAGGTGCGAATCGCCCGTTACCACAATATTTTTGGCGTAGAGGGCTCGTGGAACAACGGAAAGGAAAAGGCGCCGGCGGCCTTGTGCCGAAAAGTGGCTGAGGCACAAGACGGTGGGTCGATCGAGATCTGGGGGGACGGCAAGCAGACTCGCTCATTCCTATACATCGACGAATGCATCGAGGGCACGATTCGCCTGACGCGATCGGGCTGGACCGGCCCAGTAAACATCGGATCGGATGAAATGATCAGCATCAATGATCTGGCAAGATTGGTAATGAATATAGCGGGAAAAAAGCTGTCGATCAGGAACATCCCGGGTCCAACCGGTGTTCGCGGAAGGAACTCCGACAACCGATTGATTCAGGAAAAGCTCGCGTGGAGGCCGAGCAGGCCTCTGAAAGATGGGATACAAAATACCTACCAGTGGGTGCGAGCCCAAGTGACATCCAGTGTGAAGGACGCCTGATAAAGATTAGTTTTGGCACGTCAAGCGTCTCGAGGATTCCTTCCGCGCCGACATGCTAGATGCTGGGGGCCGCCTGCGGCTCGCGGTGGCGGGCAAAGGGTCCACCGAACTGCGGCGCAGCCTGTCTCGGGTGACTGAGTCGCCACGTCATTTGACTCTCATCGCCTCGGCCATGCGACGGATCAACATCGTACGGCAGGAAACTTGCGGTTTCGCGGCCATATGACGCTGTGGCGGATAAGATCCCGAACGAAGTGAGGAGTAGCGGTGTGCGCGCGCCCGAGAACGGCGCGCTTCACGAGCGCCTATCGAACATGCAAGCAAGGCAACGATGTCTATTCCTATGGCGTGGCCAATTCCATATGTCATTGCGAAGTAGCGCCGTCGGGACTCGAACCAATAAGACGGCAGCCGCTTCGGTCCCCTTGTCAGATCCGTTACCGTTGTGCTTTGTCCCATGATGTGCATTACCCGACTTTCCGGGACATACCAGGTCGCAAAGCCGGCTTTTTTTGCGCGGTAACAGAAATCCGTTTCCTCGAAGTACAGAAAATAGTTTTCGTCCATTCCTCCGATCGACTCGAAGAACAGCGGGGCGAATCAACATGGAGGCGCCGCAAATCCAGTCAATTGGCTGGGACGCCTTGCTCATATGTTGCGCGACCATCCAGCGCTTGAATAATCGCATCAAGGGGCCCAATTCCATCCCGTGGAGCATTTCGCTCATCAAGACGGAAAATGAAACGCGATTGGCCAGTCGCTCCCATCTAGATTTTCAAAGCTACCTCCTGCAATGCCGACTTCCGGGTGTGCCTCCAAGAAGCGCAGCCAAGGTTCCGATGGCGCCGGGTCGGACCTGGGCATCGGGATTTAGCAGGTAGATATACGATGGAACACGATCTTCGTAAGCTCGCGCGATTCCAAGGTTGTTGCCGTAGGCAAAGCCTCCATTTTTCGCCGCGGTCACCAATGTGACCCAGGAGCGCCAGCCATTCGATTCGATCGCCTCGGCGATGTGAGGGCGTATCGCCGGACGCGTTATCGACGACGATGGCTCGTATATGGAATCCCGGCGCTGATCGCTCCGCGGCGACGGATCTTAGGCTTTCGATTGTCAGCGCCGCGCACTTATAGGTGACAATCACCACCGCGATATCGAAATCAGTCATGTCAGCGCCAAATGTAGCTGCTTGTACCGCGATCGCCCGTGATACGAGACGCCGATCAAAACGGTGCAGCCGGCGCTGCACGCGCCGGCAACATCAGTCTCGAGCGCAATGGCGGCGGTGTGGACGTCCTCGAATACCACTGGCTTCGCCCGGCTGAGAGGCTTAAATGCATGATAAAGACGAGCGAAGCGGCGACGCTGCGGCCACGAAGTCAGCATCAGCTCATTCCTCAAGTGAGGTTCCTCCCAAGGCACATCATGATAGCCTAGACTCAACGAATGGACGGCATGCCTCGCCGGCAGCGAGCGCCTGAGGAAACAGAGCGATCATGTCGCCGCGAATGGCTACTTGTGCAGGAGGTGCGGAGGAAGCGCCCAAGACTCTGCTGAAGGCATGCGCTAGGCTGCATTCCGGCTAATTCGAGATGCCCCAGCTGGGTACAGCGAGGGTTCATTTCAATCAAATAAGGCACATTTCTGCCGGATCTAATGATGAAGTCGAATCCAAAGAATCCCGAGAGGTTTAATTGCGACACAAGCTGCTCGGCAGCTTCCTGCATCAGTCGATTTTGAATCACTCGAACGACTGTTGCCGCGCCGGTCTCACCTTCGGCGGATACCACAATCACGGAAATTGAGGCTAATACCTTGCCGCCCCAACATGCGACCATGGAATTAGCCGGCCGACCAACAATAAACTCTTGCGCGGTAACTTCTCGCGCACCGTAATGCCGACGTGACCACAGCGCCAGCGGGTCGCAGTCTATGGCTAGTCGTTTCCACGCCGTTAAAAGGCCGGGAGGCGCTCGCAGGTCATTCCATGCAGCGATTGATTCGCTAAGCGAACGCGAGATCCTTACGCCATTCCCGCCAGATTCTCCGTCCACCTTGATGACAGCTCCAGAAGAAAATTCGTCATGCCATTTCACCAGGTCATCGGCGGTTGCGATTCTCCGGGTGATTGGTACGTTGATATTTGCTTTGGCCGCCAAATTGAGCAGTTGAAAGCGACTGTCGACGACGGAATAGCTTTGGGGGGATCCAAGAGAACGCTCGATGACAGGTCGCAGTGACGGGTCGAACTCATGGAGCGCATGCAACTGTGCGACCGCGCCGTCGTCGCAGGGGACAACTACGTCCGCCCCAGACTGGTGCACGGCGAGACGCAGGTCATGCAGCGGTAATAGTCCGCTATATCGGAAAACGTGGCCTAAGCCTGTGACATGTCTCAGCGGATGCCCCGCTGGACAGATGGCATTGACCCGGCAGCCGTGTCGGCGGAATGCCACGGCCAGCCGCGAGGACGCGGGCCACCATTTCGCCGCCACAATCAAGACTGATGGAGAACTACCATCCAAAGCGATGGTTCCTTATGGTGTGCTTGCGGAAAGCGGCTCGTTTCGTCAATTGACACGCCCGGTTACCATTTACCATAATCGCAACAAGGAAACTTAGCCATCTCGCAGGTAAGGCATAGGAACAAAGGCGAGCAGAATAGCGGATCTCATGCCACATGAGACCCGTTGTATTCTGCAAATTCCGACTCCGCGCGAATTCGCTACAAAATCCAAGAATTGCGTACTCAATCCGCGAGCATTAAGTACTGTTTGTATATATTTGCTGCCGGCTTAAGCCGGACCCCCGCTATGTTTTGCTTTCGCGTTTTTGGGGGCTCGCCAATACTCATCGTCGAACATTGTGGAGCGTAAATTGACTGCTGACGTTGTAGACATCGCGATTGTCGGGGCAGGACCCTATGGACTATCCCTGGCAGCACACTTAAAAGATCGCGGGCAAAGGGTGAGAATTTTTGGCTCGCCGATGAAGTTCTGGTCACATCACATGCCGCAGGGAATGCACTTGAAGTCAGAGGGATTTGCTTCGTCTCTTTCAGATCCAGCCGCGGAATTTCCCTTGAAAGCCTATTGCGCGGAGATGTCGCTCCCCTATGCGGATGTTGGCTTGCCTGTGCCAATCGAAACGTTTATTTCTTACGGCTGCGAGTTTCAGCGGCGCTATGTTCCTCATTTGGAGAACACGCAGATTACCTCCGTTAAAGAGTCGTCTGGAGATTTCTCGCTGACCACTTCCACGGGGGAAACCCTGCGCGCCCGCCAAGTCGTGGTCGCGGCCGGAATCTCGAATTTCGCATTCATACCACCAGAATTAGCGGCGGTCCCCAAAAACCTCCTCTCTCATAGTTCGCAACACAGTGACCTGGGGGGTTTTCGCGGTCGCAAAGTCGCGGTGCTGGGCGCCGGCGCATCTGCGGTGGATATCGCTGCGCTGCTGCAGAGTGCCGGCGCCGACGTGGAGTTAATTGCTCGACGTTCGAAAATTCAGTTTCACGATGCTCCGAAAGAACCGCGATCACTGCTGGAGAGAATAAAAGAACCACGTTCGGGGCTCGGATTAGGTTGGCGATCTCGAATGTCCACGGATGTTCCGTTGGTGTTTCATGCGATGCCGCAGTCTTTCCGTCTGCGAGTGGTAGCCAGTCATCTCGGACCCGCCCCATGTTGGTTTCTGCGCGACGCCGTCGTGGGGCGTTTGCCAATGCATCTAGGCGCAACCATCACCGGCTCTGCCGCCCGCGGCGAAAAAATCTGTCTGAAATTCAGCGATTCCAATGGAGCGAGCAGACAGATGGAAGTCGATCACGTCATCGCCGCAACCGGTTACAAAGTTGCCATCTCCAAGCTGCCGTTTCTAGACCCACCGCTCAGGGAGCGCGTTGCCGTTGTAGCGGATACGCCGATATTGAACAGACAATTCGGATCATCCGTAAAGGGACTGTATTTCGTCGGCGCGGCAGCCGCCAACAGTTTTGGTCCTCTTCTGCGATTTGCGTACGGGGCCGAATATACCGCTACGCGTCTAGCGAAGCATTTGGCCCAAAATTAGATCGTCACTTAGATCCAATCGCCCGTTGTAGCCTACTGGGGAAATTGCTCAGACAACCGTCCGCTGCGGCACCGCTTACTTGTTGCGGTTCTCGTACAAGCGGACAAAGTCCCCGAATGTCACTGGAAACCTAACCTCGTCCACGGTGTCGAAAGGGTCGAACCCCAACTCCTCCTCGAGCCTCGCAACGATTAATGCAAAGCTTAGCGAGTCGAGGCCTGATTCCAACAGCTTTAAGTCATCGGACAGTCGCGCGAGTTTTCGTTTCTGCTCTGTTGCAACCTGCTGGAACTGTGCTTCAACTACTGTTCTCGTCGACATTTTGTGCTCCGTCCTCGATTAAAACTTATATAGCCTGTGCGGGTCCTGCACGCAAAAGCCTGGCTTGGTCGAGGGCTCGATTCAATCGATCCGCGCCTTGTAATTTATGAGTGTGGCACGATTTTCGCCGGCACTCCAACTGCGGTTGCACGACTCGGCACGTTGTTCACGACTACCGCGTTGGCGCCTATCTTTGCATGCCTGCCTATTGTAACGGCGCCCAGGATTTTTGCGCCTGCGCCTACGTCCACATGCCCTTCTAAGATGGGCACGCCGCCCTTACCTGGCCGATGTTACTTGCTGGAAAAGTAAGCAATTTGGCCCGATCTCTGCGTCTGGATGAATCACGATACCATTTGGGTGCGGCAACAGAAGCCCCCCGCCGAGCCGGCAATTCAGAGGAATATCAGCGCCCGTTACAATGCTCCAGAAATGATGTCGAAGGACGGCTACGAATCGCGGCAATGTCGACCACCACGTGTTCGATGCCGAATGGGACTGGTAACCGCGTATGCTCGCAAGCAAAGAACGAGAAGGAATCCACTGAAATATAGTTTTCTTCTCGCGCGACCAATCCGCCGCAGTGGCGGAAATCTCGGGCGGCTCGGTTTCCATATAAACTGCGTTGTGCGGCAATCTCTCAAATTCTCTTGCGCTCATATTTACCATTTCGCGTTAACCATTGTGGCCGCGGCACCCATTAATTTGGGCAATCGAAGTCTACCCTGTGTCGGGACGAAACCCGCATAATGTCAATCACGAACCGGGATATTGTGCCGGTTTTTGCCATGAGTTACGGTCCGTTTGAGGAATGAGACGTGAGCCTATCTCAAAAATCAGCCCGAGACTTGTGGTCGTTATAACGTAGACTTTGCATGATGCCGCGGTTCATTGAATACAAATAATGCGTGTTTCTTGAAGATCGCGTATCTCATCAATCAATACCCGAAAGTGAGCCATAGTTTCATTCGGCGAGAAATCCTCGCGCTGGAGCGGCAGGGCTTCCAGATTGAGCGCTTTGCTCTGCGAGGATGGAATGAGTCGCTTCCCGATCGCAGCCGACCGCGACGAACAGGCAAAAACTCGATATGTGCTGCGACATGGCGCATGGGGCCTATGTCTGCCGGCGATAAGCGTCCTGCTTCGTCACCCTCTGCGATTCCTTAGGGCTATCGTTTGGCACTGCATATTGCAGACCCAGTCGGATCACCGAGCCACTTATCATCTCGTCTACGTTGCTGAGGCCTGCCGTATTCTTGGGTGGTTGCATGAATGTCGCGCTGAACATGTGCATGCGCATTTCGGTACAAATTCCGCTGAAGTGGCGATGCTCACTCGCATCTTGGGCGGACCACCCTATAGCTTCACAGCCCATGGCCCCGAAGAATTTGTAAAGCTTATGGGGCTCGAAGAGAAAATCGGCCGCTCGGCTTTCGTGGTGGCGGTCAGCTCATTTGGTCGCAGTCAGCTATATTTGAGATCCCGGCATACGGACTGGTCCAAAATTAAAGTGGTGCATTGCGGAGTAGAACCGTCGTTTTACGGATCCGCGGCATCAGATGCTCCATCCGCACCTCGACTTGTTTGTGTTGGGCGCCTGTGTGAGGCCAAAGGACAACTTTTGCTAATTGAGGCTGCAGCGAAATTCGCTTCTAAAAGGTACGCGTTGAAGTAGTACTGGCAGGAGATGGACCGATGCGCCGAGAAATCGAGGCGCTGATCGATCATTATCGACTGGCCGAGCAAGTGCGTATTACAGGTTGGATTAGCAGCAACGAGGTCCGAAGTGAGATTCTAGGGGCCCGAGCGCTGGTACTGCCCAGCTTTGCCGAGGGCCTGCCCGTCGTAATTATGGAGGCCATGGCGCTAATGCGCCCGGTACTCTCTACATATATCGCGGGAATCCCGGAATTGGTCCGACCGGGTATCGACGGTTGGCTGTTTCCTGCTGGTTCTATTGATGAACTCATGCTAGCCATGCACGACTGTTTACAAAGGACCGATGAAGATCTTCGTCGTATGGGGAATGCGGCACATCAGCGTGTATTGGAACGCCATTCGATTGATTTGGAGGCGACCAAACTCAGCGAACTTTTTCGGGGATCGGCAGCCCTGTAACATGAATAAACTTAGAACTGCGTTTCACAATGCCGCGTGCGCTCCGGATGTCGCCAAGCAGTGGGTATACGAGTGTCGGTGGTAGTGGAAATCCTCCTGAGCGCTGCGACAATGTTCCTGTTGTTGCCGTCCACGGTATTGTTTGCCGAGGTCATGTTCGCCCTCCCCCGCCCTAAAAATATCGCTACGGATGATCAGCCGCGGCAACGTCTCGCGATACTCATGCCGGCGCACAACGAAGCGCTCGTCATTGCTGAATCGCTTCTCTCCGTTATTCCACAATTGGGCGAGACCGACAGGCTCTTGGTGGTCGCCGACAATTGCACGGACGAGACTTCTGCAATCGCATCCGTGGCCGGCGCAGAAGTGATCGTTCGAACGGATCTGGCCCACCGTGGGAAAGGCTACGCGCTCGACTACGGAGTTCGCCGCCTTGCTCTCGACGCACCGGACATCGTCATCGTCATCGATGCCGATTGCCAGGTCGCACCAGGATCGATCGATCTGCTGGCTCGGCGCTGCGCCCTGAGCAATCGACCTGTTCAGTCCTTGTATCTGATGTCCGCGGGCAAAGAAGCGGGACTTAAGATGCGTATCGCTGAGTTTGCTTGGACAATGAAAAACTACGTTCGTCCCCTGGGACTACTGCGAATGGGGTTGCCGTGCCAGCTCATGGGAACGGGCATGGCGTTTCCCTGGGTTCAGATCAGCGCTGCCTCGTTAGCCACGGCGCACATTGTGGAGGACTTGCAGCTCGGTATCGAGTTAGCTCGCGCCGGATTCCCGCCGGTTTTCTGTCCCGAGGCGCTTGTCACCAGCCGCTTTCCGACGACCACAGAAGCCGCGCGCGGCCAGCGAACGCGCTGGGAGCACGGTCATTTGAGCGTTATCTTGAACGAGGCGCCCAGGCTGTTGTGGGAATCCGTCAGATCGCTAAGCCTCGACAGACTGGCGATGGCTCTGGATCTTAGCGTGCCGCCCCTGGCCTTATTGGTGCTGCAGATTGCCGCACTTTGGATGGTGTGCATTGTATTTTGGCTCATTACCAGCGCACGACTTCCGCTCGAGCTGATTACCGCAGCCGCAGCGCTGGTTAGCATATCTATTCTCGCATCGTGGTCACGCTTTGGCAGACACATCATTTCAATGGGAAGCCTGGCGTTGGCGCCGATCTATTCACTGGCGAAAATTCCCATCTACCTGCAAGTTTCTTTTCGCGCGACAACGGGAATGGATTCGCTCGAAGCGAGATGGAGACGATCCCTGACGTCGAATGACTAGCGGACTTTCCGCAGTTGGCGAGAAACGATAGGCGGGACGAAGTCAGCCGCGACTTTCCTGAGGCGTTGTTTGAATGTTAAGCGGAAGTCCTTTTCATCTCGAGCGCGAAACAAGGTGGAATGCTCGCCCGTCACTTCTTCTGCCGGACGACCGTTGCTGAAATAGTAAAGAGCAAGTGATTTTCGCGTCATGCCCTCTGGGCATGACAGCGGGTCGGGATGGCCGTGATAGGTGTAGTCAGTCGTCCCGAACACCATCATACGATTGAACAGCGGCAATACTTTCTGCTCGCAGCGAGTCACCTCTCGATTCCATAGCTGCAAATGTCCGCCATATTCCTCGCGCCAGTCCTTATTCAAATACAACAGCAGATTCAGGCGCCGGTCCAGACCGTAAGCTCGATGTCGGTTGAAATCCGCGTGAACTCCGAGCTTACCCCCGGGCTTTATTTGATGCAGACCCCCGCCCTCGAAGCTTGGATCTGGGATCAGATTGACTATGCCAGTAACGCGACTCAAAAATTCGAGAAACGTAATGGAATTTAGGTGATACATCAATAAACGCGTCACCGGACCGAAGGATGCCTCGGCTGACGATGCCAGCTTTATTTCGGCCGCGTTATCGAAGCTTTGCCAACGAATGGCATCTGGCTTTGGAAATTCTGCGAGCACCTGATCGACGATTTCGGGATTGAAAAAGTTATCCGCAACGAAATGCGGGAATGGCTTGGCATTGATGTACGCGGAATGAGCTGACTCCTCAATCTCGCGCATTCGCGCGAGTGGAAGGAAGTAATCTAAGTTCGATTCTGCAAGACTTCGCATTGGCATTCTCGTTTCTATTTCGCCTCCCACAACAGCGCAGGGATGGCCTAAATCAGGTGGATGAGACTATCAGACTAGGTATTTCGATTGAACTCAACGCTGTCGCAAGAATGAAATCAAATAGCGACTCAAGTCACACTGTGTTTACGTCATGCGCTTAAATCCGAGCACTGTCGTGCACGCTGAGAGCGTAAATCGGTTACTCTCATGGGTTGAGGTTGTGATGTGGCGCGGATCGTAAAGCGTGACCAGAAATATCGCCCAACCCTTTGAAAACAATGAACTTAGGCGTCGAGGCGTTATTTAGGCTATCTGAAAGCGCGCGCTTTCTCGAGAAAATTGTTAAATTTGCGCCTTGCCAGCTGACTGAAACAATCGACAATTAAACTGCCTCTGATTCCTGAGTGAAGATATTTAGGTTCCACGCCGAAGGAACCGAGACGGGTCGCTCAAATAAGCTTCTTGCCGAACGATATAATTTGGATGCCACGATTTACATAAACAACACGAATGCTCGACATCCGGTTGTGCGGAAAATATGAGAAGCGTTTTACACATCGACGACTATGATCTGCGAGAAGCCCTGCAGATGGCCTCCTGCTACGGAAGCGAGCGCTTCGGCTACGTTGTCACCCCGAATGTCGATCATGTTATTCGTCATCATCGTGACCAGCGCTTTCGTGCGTTATATGAGCAGGCCGCCTACGTATTACTGGATAGTCGCTTTCTCTCGCATACCGTCGGCTTGGTCAAACGCCAGGTATTTCGCGTTTGCTTAGGCAGCGACCTGACTACTGAAGTGTTACGCAAAGTGGCGAAGCCATCGGACGTCATCGTGCTCGTTGGCGCATCTGCGCAGCAAGCGCAGGAACTTCGGGATCGATTTGGATTGACACGGCTTCACCATATTGATCCGCCAATGAAATTCATCCATGATCCGGCGGCCGTGGAAAATTGTCTGCGCGCAATTGAGGGCATAGGCCCTTTCCGGTTTTGCTTTCTCGCGATTGGCTCACCTCAGCAGGAAATCATCGCGCAAAAGCTCAAGGAACGCGGCCAGGCGCGTGGACTGGCGCTGTGCGTCGGTGCTTCGATCAATTACTTGACCGGAATCGAACGGCGTGCACCGCGGTGGATGCAGCGAGTCGGATTCGAATGGCTGTTTCGCCTGCTGCAAAACCCGAAGCGCATGGCCAAACGCTATCTGGTACGAGGACCGCTGATTTTTCTATTGCTCTGGAAAATCGAGTTCAGAGTGCGACGATCACCGGTGAGCAGCGAGCCCGTTATCTCGGGCGCGACCAGAATCGGCGATAATACCGTTCCGATCCTGTAGAAAAACACTTAGTTGATTCTTGGCTTCATGCAGTCCTGTGGAGTCGGACAGACTTGCGCCAACTTTTGACGCTAGAATCCGCTCGTGAATGAAATCTCATCTCGGATAGTCATTCCGATCCCCAAGCTCGGCCTCGCCGCGCGGCTCGCCATCTTGGGTGCGATCTTCTTCCTTGAGAAGCTATTGCTCGACAGCTTTGTCGATTCGCAAGCTGCGCAAACTGCTCTGGGATTAGGTGGTTTCGTGCGCGTTGCACAGCATTGGGTATTTCGCTTTGTGGTCGCGATGCTTGCCGCGTTGACCATTTTTGCGTTTGTGCGTGGCGAGGCGCAACGCATCGTGGCCGCGGCTCGTGTGCAAGCGAGTGGTCTGCGCGTCAGCTGGCTGCTCACGCATTTTTTGCTGATTGCTTGTTTGATACCTGTGAGCTCCGCTCTATATGACGGCTCGCTGCCGTTCCCAGCCATGTTCGCTCTTTGGATGGTGCTCGGCACAGGCGCGGTGCTGAGCGCTCTCTTGGCAATGGCCAACGGTTCAATTTGGCTCGGTGCGGCACGCAGCCTGGGAATCATATGGTGTTACGCCGCCATTGCGGCGCTTCTCGCCGTCAGCGCGATGCAGTTGAGTCAAACCCTATGGCAGCCAACCGCCGCACTGACTTTCAACCTTGTGCGGCTGTTGCTCTTACCAGTCTTTCCCACCCTGAGCGCCGATGGGGCCACTCGCGTGTTGAGCACCGATCGCTTTGCGGTCGAGGTCACCGAGGTGTGTTCAGGTCTTGAAGGCATGGGCCTCATATGGCGTTTACCGGAGCTTGGCTGCTCTATTTTCGACATGAATACATTTTCCCACGCGCGCTGCTCTTGATCCCCGCAGGTTTGGTGGCGATGTTTGTGCTGAATATAGTGCGCATCGCCACGCTGATTGTGATCGGCAGCGCTGGTTTCCCCGAGATAGCGTCCTATGGATTTCACTCGCAAGCCGGGTGGATTACTTTCAATGTCGTAGCCTGCGGGCTGGTGCTGATGAGTCGGCGTAGCGCGTGGCTGTCACGCACGGTATCAGCCGCCGCAGCGCCGGCAACGGTCAACAATCCGACGGCCGCCTATCTCATGCCGCTTCTGGCAATCATCGCAGCCGGCGTTGTGTCGCATGCCTTGTCGGGAAAATTTGAAACTCTTGTATCCGCTACGACTCGTCGCCTGCCTCGCGATACTTGTGGCGGTATCGCAATAGGCTGAAAGCACATGCAATGGCATTGGAGTTGGCGCGCACCGCTTGCCGGACTAGGCGTTTTCTTGCTATGGATACATGAGCGCTCATTTTTTGTTGCGCGAATCCGCGATGCCTGACCCCTTGGCGGCATTCTCGCCAATCGCGCGAGGCCTTTGGATTGCCTAGCCATGTTCTCGCGTCAGTTCTGACCGTGCCGTTGGCGGAAGAGCTCGCATACCGAGGTTATTTGATGCGCCGACTGCACAGCGCGGAGTTCGAATCCGTGCCTTATGCGGCGGTGGGTTGGCTCCCTTTGCTCACCTCGGCAATTGTCTTTGGTTTAGCGCACGGCGCGATGTGGCTGCCAGGCATTGCAGCCGGCCTCGTCTATGGTTTGCTTTTGATGCGCAAGGGCAGCCTGGGCGAGCCGGTCGTCGCACACGGCATCACCAACGCATTGATTGCGATCGCTGTAGTCATCTTTGGTCAGTGGCAGCTTTGGTAACGCGCACAAGCGCCCGGTTTCCCTAAGGTTTTGTCAAGCCATTTTTGTGCGCCGGCCTTAAAACATTGATCAGAACTCCGACACCCGGGCTTAACATATTGTTTCTAGGCTGTGAGGGATCGGGCTTTATGGCTAATTACCATTGCACGTTCGCAAATGCGGCGATACGATCTGCAACCATCGCCCTTCTCTTAATCTGCTGGGATGTGAAAAAAGTGGTCAAAAAGCTCGCCTTAACAGCCGTATTTTTATTCGCCGCAGGCGCTGCTTCGGCATCTCCAGTCGGCAAGCAAACCTGTGGGTGGGAAGAAGTCAAAATCACCATCGGTGACTGGTCCTTCAAGATCCCCGAATGGGAATGCACCAGGGCGCCGACCGGTGGTTGCGGCTCCTGAGATGGATCCCACCTCGGCAATCGCTGCCCTCACTTTGATGTTGGGAACCCTTGCCGTGCTTCGTGGACGGCGCGCCAAGACCCCAAAGGCTTAAACACGCGATCTGCTAGCGTCTAATGCGCCGCCGCTTTCGGCGGCCGATAACCTACTGTCAAAAACGCGCGATTCTCGGTGTAACCCGTGCCGGTTCCCGCGGCCACCCGGGACGCGTGATCGCCAGCGTAGCTTGACCTCGATATTTCGTCCCGCTCGCAGCGTCAAGACCGCGCCAATCAAGCCGTCTGTTTCCGTGAAATTGGTATTGGCGTAGTCGGTTCGATAAACGCTGCCGATCAGCTGTGCGTTCAATGAGGCGGTGAGTTTTCGCTCGACGCTCAATTGCGACGGTACCGCGATTCAGATCCAGCGAGGGCTAGAATCGTAAGCGTCCTTCTCCCACTGGCCATTGAGCTTGAATGTCGTGCGATTGCGTACGTACTCCCAGCCCGCCGAGGCGTAGGTAATCGTGTAATTGGTCGACGTGACGGCGGCCGGCGCCGTGCCAATCGTACCGACCGAACCGGTTGCGCCGAAGGGACTTGTCGGGCCCGTGGCACCGGCCGAACCGGTGCCGATCGCTCCCACTGTGCCGATGCCGCCCAGTGCGCCACTTTGTAAACTGCTGAAGCTGGTACTGGCATCCGTGATGTCGCGTCCGACACTGAAAGTCAGTTTTGCCGCATCAGAGATTTTGCGCGACAGTTGCAGCTTCACCAGGGGTCCGGTGAGCGATGTTCCTCCCTGCATCGACTTGCGTGGCGCCGAGATCCGCCTTGAATTCGGTGCGCGCATCCCTCAGCCTCGTAGTGACCATAGACACTGCTGCGGTCGAAATCGGTATTGAGCATCGTGTTCTCGAACAGAACTCGCTCGCGTGCTGACCTGAAGCGAAATATTGGAACCCGCCGACAGCGCACGGCCCACACCGAGGCCGGCCGAAATTCGATTGCTGTTGAACGGGCTGATTTGGTATTCGGTTCGGGCATAACGGGCTGTCACGTCCATGAAACCCAGCGTGCCCAGGCGAAGATTTAAATCGGGTCCGGTGCTCAAGTAATTGATGTTTTCTCGATTCGTGGGCGTGACCGGGGCAAACGGGTCGATCTGCGCCTTGGCCGAAATCATCCTGCACTACCCAGATCAGTCTCTCGGGGACGAGTGCATAGCGCGCCAAGCCGTCGAAGCGGCCGATCAGTTCCGGACTGTAGGCGCCCTGCAAAAAGTCGAGATAGCTGAATGCGCCGGTTGCGTTGACATCGAATAAGCGCCGCTGCTCCAGCAGAGAAAAATCCACATCCGCGATCGCCATGGTCTGACTGGTCTTGTCGCTGCCGACCAAATTGACGTTATCAGTTTCGCCGATTCCCGCATCCACGCCATAGTTCAGGGTCGCAGCCAACGCAGCCGGTGCGCATGCGAGGGTCAACAATATCGAGCTGCGGCTGAATAGTTTAGGGTTTCGGCGAAGCGGCATCGCCGTAGTTTCCATATCCGTAGCCGTAATAGCCGTGCATGACGTCCCATTTGGGCCTCATTGAGCACGATCCCGCCCGCGCGGTCTTCATCGATCATGCCGATGGCATCGAGCACGGCGCGGCGCGGCGTGAGTCCGGCGCGAATCACCAAGACTACCTGACCCGACACGCTGATCAGCGCCGGTCCTTCGGTGGTGATCAGCAGCGGCGGCGAATCGAGCAGCACGATGCGCCGCGGGTTGTTCGCGCACAAGCTCTTGACCACTTGCCGCATGCGATTGCTGCTCAGCAGCTCCGAGCTTCCCTCCTGCGAGGCGCCCGCCGGCAGAATGGAGAAGCCGCGTACGTTGCTCTGGATCACCAATGACTCGATGGGCATGCTTTCGTCGGTGAGCGCGTCGGTCAGACCGCGCTCCTGCTGCACTCCGAAAATCCGGCTCACATGCGGTTTGGGCAGGTCGGCATCCACCAGCACGACGCTGATATCGCGTTCACGCGCCAGGCTGAATGCCAAATTGATGCTGGTAAAAGTCTTGCCATCTCCCGGCAGAGCGCTCGTCACCATGATCAGCCGCGGATCGGCGGCCGCGCCGCCGGCAGGAGCCGCCAAAGCCTTGCGGATGAGCGGACGCTTGATCTTGCGGTACTCATCGGCGAACTGGCGATCCTTGTCTCTCCTCGGGCAGATAGCCGCGTGCGCGCAGCAGATTGATGTCGATCATCAGCTGCTTGGCCTGATCTTGGCGGCTTCAGCCGCACGTTCGGTAAGCGGCGCTGCGACCGGCTGCGTCGCCGTCCCCTCGCCCGCCGGTTCGCCTGGCCGCCGCATGCGCGTCATGGCTTGCTCCACCAGGCTCATAAGCTCACCGCGGTCTTCACGACGCTGACATGCAGCCGTGCGCCCGAATAATTCAGCACGAGTGCCGCCACCAGCGCACCGACGAGACACAGGCTCGCGGCCGAAAAGCGCAATGCGTAGCGCCACGCGAGAAACCGCCGCTTGCTCGGAAAGGCCACGCTCACGGCCCCGAGCACCGGAAAGCGACGTCAGTTCACTCACGCCGCGCACCGAATGCACTACGGGGCGCAGCAGCTGCAACCCATAGGCCACCCCGCAACCCAATGCCAAGGCAGCCAGCCAAATTTCCGCGATCAAATGATTTCTCCGCGGCCACACCGGCACTACCGGTTCAGTGGGCGGTTGCACGACTTCGAAGCGCACCGAACCAGCGTTGTCCGCTTGCTCGCCCAAGCGGGCCTTCTGGTAATTCTCCAAGAGCGCGGTGTATTCCGCTTTGTTCACATCGTAGTCGCGATTCAACTGCTGAAACTCGGCCTCGACTTGCGGTGCGCTGTTCGCGCGCTTGCGCAACTCCGCGACCGTGTTCTGATGCTGCTCCGATTCGCGCCGCAAGGCGGCGATTTCGACGCCCACCTTATTGAGTTCTAGTTGAATTGACTGGTACACAGGATTACTGCCCGCGCCGCTCGAGGCCACGGCGCTGGCATCGCCGCGGCGCAAGCTTTCCAGTTCTATGGCGCGGCGTTTCTTGAGCTCTTCGAGCGTTGCCCGAATCGCGATGACATCCGGATGCTTGTCGGTGAATCGTAGCAGCAGCTCATCGAGTTTCGCCTGCGCTTCTTGGATGCGGCTCAAGGTGATCGCTGCCGTTGGCAACGCCTTGCGCGCCGGAAGCCGGCGCCGACGTGCCGGCAGCCGAGACCGCGACGTCGCCGT
Organism: uncultured Gammaproteobacteria bacterium; assembly: GCA_963771615.1. Lineage (GTDB taxonomy): Bacteria > Pseudomonadota > Gammaproteobacteria > Steroidobacterales > Steroidobacteraceae > Bog-1198. Next base: position 91,275 of record CAVYUD010000010.1, on the reverse strand, counting down.
GAAGCTGCCGGGTCAACTCATCCTTGCGGCTGAGGGCGATCGCCAACGCGGTATCGGCCTTCTTCGCGGCATCGACTTCGTTTTGCAGCTGCGCGAAATAACCGCCCTGCTCACTCGGCATCAAGCCCACATTTTGCTTCTTGAAGGCGGCGATACGATCTTCCGCCGCGCTCAAGCGCTGCTCATAGTCCTTGATGCGCGCCCCGAGAAATTTTTGCACGTTTTGAGAACCTTCGCGCTTGCCGCCCAAGGTTTGCTCCACGAAGGTGTTGAGCAGGGTATCGACCACTCTGAAGCTGCGCTGCGGATTGGTGTCGAGGTAGTTGATGCTGTAAATGGTGCCCGCGGTACTGCGCTCATCGCCTTGATTGCCGGCGCTCGAAACGGTGAGCGTGATGCTGTCGGCGAGCTTGCCTAAGATTCGCATGTGCTCGCGCTCGTCCGTCACCGTCGCCGGCAGGAGGCCCACCTCTTTGGCGATCTTGTCCAGCTGCGGACCGGCGAGCAGGGACTCGCGCACGTAATTGATCTGCGCATCGACATCCTGATCCACGGTCAGATTTTTCAAAGCCGGTTTGAGCGCGGTGCGAGTATCGACGAACACGCGGGCGGACGATTCGTAGCGGTCCGGCAGCGCAAATACGACCAGCCAGCCGATGACGGCAACGAGCACCGCCACCAACATGCCGAGCCAGCGGAAGCGCCAGGCGCTGCGCGCCTCGTCGAAAACCTTTTCCAGTGCGGGGGTCATTTGAGTTTGGCGCCAATCAAAAGCGCGTCTCCGGCACCACCAACACATCGCCGGGTTGCAGCGCCAGGTTTTGACTCATGTCGCCGTTATTCACCAATGCCTCGAGCTTGACCTTGAGCTCCTGCGACTTGCCGTTGACGTTGCGCACCAAGTGTGCGCGATTGCCGGCCGCGAACTGACTCAAGCCGCCGACCGCGAGCACTGCATCGAGCACGGTCATGCCGCTGCGAAACGGCAGCGCCTGCGGATGCACGACTTGACCGATGACTTTCACTTGACTGAAGGCGCTCGCCGGTATCGTCACGATGACATTGACCTGCGGCGATTTGACATATACGGCTAAAGCTTTCTCGATATCGCGCGCGAGGCCTGAAGGCGTCTTGCCCACGGCAACCATGTCCTCGACGAGAGGAGTCGATATCTTGCCATCCGGTCGCACCGGGACGGTGACTGTCAGATCGGCATTGCGCCAGACGAAAACTTCCAGGGTATCGCCCGGACCAATCAAATAATCGTCGGACACGGGCGCGGGGGTATCCGCGGCGCTCGCAGGAAGGGGGGCTCGTAGGCTCATCAATGCCAGCACGCAGAGCATGGCTGCAGCCGGTAGGATTTTTAGTGTTTTCATGGATTTAAAGGCTAACACCAAACTAATGCTACCTCGATACCGATTTATACGCGCTTCAATCCATGCAGCCTAGGCGATTCGCCCTCCCCGCACTAAGACGCGCTGCGCAAAATCCACGGTTTATGGAAAATCGCATCAGGCCGCAAGATCGTAAGCCGGACCCCAAATAAATGATTGCGGACGATGAGAATGCGTCATTTAATGCCCGTCTCCCACACCGTCCGTGCCAAGACGACAACGGGTATCGCATGGAAGATAGCGAGCTAGGCGCCGGCTTCGTGCCAAGAATAAGAAATCCAGCGCTTTTGCGGCTGAGCGCGGCTGTGCTCGCCGCAAGCCTGGCAGGATGCCCCGGAGTACAAATCAGTCAAAACGCCGATTCGGCGCCCTCTGGTTCGGTCCCAACGCCAGCCCCGGTTGCAGTCCCGGCCAAGGCTCCCAGCATTGGTTCGGCCCTGCTTTCCTGGGACGCGCCGACCGAAAATGAGGACGGCACGCCGATAACGGATCTGGCGGGCTACCGCATTCATTTCGGCTCCGCCGCCACGGACTTGAATCAACTTATCGATGTTAGCGACCCGGCCTCGACCACCTATGTAGTCAATGGCTTGGCGTCGGGTACGTATTATTTTGCCGTGAGCGCCTACAACGCGTTTGGCGCCGAAGGCCCGCTGTCCAATATCGGCAGCAAGTCCTTCTAGCTCGCCACCGCTAATCGATGGCCTTGCTCGCCACTGCCGATGCTGCGCTCTCCACGTTCGCGGTCGTATAGGCCTTCACCTCGAAAAACCACGTTGCCGGGGTCAAGTTGGCCAGCAAGTAGGTGTTGATGCTGGCATTCGCGATTTGCACGGTTTGCGTCATGGTGGTGGCGCTGGTGCCGTAATAGATCCGATAGCCGGCCAGGTTCATCAACGGCGTACCGTCGGTGTTCTCGGTCGGCGCAACCCATTGCAAGGAGGCGCTGCCATTCGCGCTCTGTACGACGGCGATGGCAAAGGCCGGCAAAGCAGCGCTCGTCGTGCCGTCGCTGACGCTGATGATCGATGTTGGAAGTGCTGCCGACATCGCCCGCGGCCGGCGTACCCGACAATTCGCCCGTCGCGGCAGTTGAACGTGGCCCAACTCGGTGTGTTTTGAATGCTGAAGGTCAGCTTGCCGGAGCTCGGATCAGCGGTGTTCGGGGTAAAGTTATACGGGGCGCCGACCACCACCGCGGTAGGCGGGGTGCCCGAAATACTCAAGGCGTCCGTCGCCGTAGCAGCCCTGACCACGATGCTGAATGCGGGCAGGACCGAGTTGGTCTTGCCGTTGCTCGCCGTGATGGTGATATTCGGGTAGGTCCCGACTTCGCTGGCGTTGGGCGTACCCATCATATGGCCGCTGGCGGCATTGAAGGCCGCCCACTTCGGTCCATTGGCAATGGAAAACGTCAGTGGTGCGCCCGTCGGGTCACTGGCGCGTCGGTTGAAAACTGTAGGTTTGCCCCACGACCGCGGTGGCGGGCGCCATACCGCTGATCACCGGCTTGTCCGTCGTGGCGGCGGGCGTCGCATTTGGACTGCTAGAACTGTTTGAAGTTGAACTGCCGTCGTCGTTACAGGCGGCGAGACTCACTGCCAAGAGCAAGCCAAGAATAATGCGGTAAGCCATCTTATGTTACCCCTCGAGTACATCGGTCGTGCGGCTTGGCGCCGTGCAGCTTCCGAGACTCAAAAGGGGTCTAACGACAGTGCGCATGAATGCGACCACCGGCAACCCCGCTATCTAGAGTCTTTAGGGACTCTTGAGACCGGAGGCTTTGCGTCCCCGCCTTTCAGCGGGTTTGCCAAGTCAACGATTGAAGTAAACCGCGCCGAATCGATTCATTCAAGTGTCGCAACTGCCCGACAGGAGCGGCGCCCGGAGTGCCCTCAGCGCGTAAGGAAAATCCCTACTTGCCGATGAGCCGGCGCGACCAGTTGCGAAACGGATCCTCGATCCAGCGGAAGGTAAAATGCGACAGCAATAACACCAAGGGTAAATAGATCGCCAAGGTCAGCAGCCCGAGCGCTGCCGAGGTGTCGACGTGCGATTCACCTGCGATCATGACGTGCGGAATTTTCAAAATCACAGTCAGGCATTGCGTCAAAGTCCAGACGATTGCGGCGTGCACCATGTAAATCGAATACGAGACTTTGCCGAGCCAGCGCAAGGGCGCGGCGGTCAACACCGCAGTGAGCCAGCGATTCGGATACACCACCGTTGAATAAATCAGCGCGGCGCCGAGCAGCGGCAACAAATACGACCACGCTGCTTTCAATTCCAACGAGAGAAATACGATCGTGAAGCCCAGGACGCAGGGCGCCAGCCAAGTTTTAAGGACTTCGCGACGCTGCGTTGCGCGCGACGTGCTCGCTCGATACAGGCTGTAGGTCAACACGCCGAGAAAAAATCCTCCGCAGCAGCGGAAAAAAGCCCAGCCGTTGCCGCTGTCGGCCAGCGAGAATTGGCCGCCCATCCAGAGCACCGCAACGCTTGCGGCGACAATGGCACCGGCCGCGAGCAAGAACCGCACGCCTCGGCCGAGCGCGATCAACACCATGCCGAATAGCACGTACGCGTAGAACTCCACGCTGATGCTCCAGCTCGGGTAGTTGAAGGTCAGCGGCGCAGAGAAGCTCAAGGCATGCACCAGGAACAAATTCTGCACGAATGCGCCCGCGCCGTTGACCGTAAAAGCCGGCTTATCCGCGACGATGCCAAAGCGCACTTGCGCGAAATACTTCGCGACCTCGATCGCCAGGAACACCAACAGAAACGCGAAGTGCAAGGGATATAAGCGTCCCAGCCGCAGCCAGAGAAAGCGCCCGAAGTCTCTGAGGCTCGAGAGACGGCTGCCGTAACTGTGGAAAATGACGAAGCCGGAGAGCACGAAGAAAAAATCCACCATGAGCGCGCCGTTCAAGAAGAAGCGCGAGTTGGTCACCGGATTGAGCCACACCGCGTGATACACGACCACGATGAGCGCCGCCACGCCGCGCAAGGACTCGAGCGGCACGAAGAAATCGGCGCCCTTCGCGCCGGATGCGGTGCTGGGTGCAGCGAGGATTTCAGATGCGGCGGCGGCCATCAGCGTCCCGGGCGCCGAGGATGCGCTGCGATGTTCTCCAGCACTTGCAACGTCTGCTCGGCGCAGCGCGCCCACGTCAGCGGCCGCACCCGCTCCGTTCCTGCTGCGATCAGCCGGGCGCGAAGTTCGGGCTCGTTCGCCAGGCGCTGCATGCCCGCGGCTATCGCCTCGACCGATTCCGGATTGACCAGGAGCGCAGCATCTCCCGCGATTTCCTTCGTGCCGTAACGATCGGCCGTGAGCACCGGGACGCCCGAGGCCATGGCCTCGGCGATCGGCAACCCATAGGACTCGAACAACGAGGGCAGCAGCAGCGCCTCGGCCATCTGATACAAGGTCGGCAGCAGTTCAGGATCCACCCAACCGAGCCACTTCACCGACGCCGACAATCCCAGCTCGTCGGGAACCTTGAGTTCGTGCTCGGAGAGAAAACGATTCTCGCCGCCGGCGATCACTAAGCTGATGCCGGCGGCCGGCCCCACCTTGGCGTAGGCCTGCACCAGCCGGGTGAAATTCTTCGGCGGATAAATCGCGCCGGAGTACAGGAAAAACCGCTGCGGCAGGCCATAGCGTTGCCGCAGGCTGTTGCGCGCTTCCGGGGTTGCCGTATGCCTGAAGCCATCGTTGACCCCCGAGTACACCGTGTGGACGCGCTCGGCGGGAATCGGCAGAAATTCCAAGACGTGTTCTCGGGTAATTTCCGAGACGGCGATGATGGCGTCGGCTTTCTTCGCATAGCGCGGCACGAGAAATTTGTGGCTGAGACGATCGATGCGCCGCGATGCCCACGGCATGACATACCAATCCAGTCCATGGCAGACCCAGGCGGTCGGACAACTCGCGCGCAGCGGCAGCGAATATTTGGGGTTGTACAGCACGTCGATGCCATGCCGGGCGATGGCGCGCGGCACGGCCACTTGGTCCCACCATAAAATGTTCTCGCCCGGAAGCGCGACTTCGGTGACTCGCGCATCGTTGCCATACGTACCGACGAGCTGCGGATTTTTGTACAGGAACACGAACTCGTGCGGTGAATTCAGCGCGAGCATAGAGCGCAGAATCTGGTGCGTGTAGACCCGCACGCCGCCGCCATGCTGATCGTAATGCCGCAGCATTATGCCGATGCGCATGATTCTTTAGACTCAGGCCGCCGTCGCGATCGAAGCGCTTAAGGTAGGTCCCCTGATCTCCTGCTTCGACTGGCCCAGTATCATCATCCGATACCAGATCTCGGAGTTGATCAGCAGCCAGAGCCGGTTGCCGTGATCGACTTGCCCGCTCAAGTGTTCCTGCAACAGGTTCTGAATGGGCGCGCGCGCCAGCACCCCCGCTCTGACCAGCTCCGAATTTTGCAAGTACGTGTCATACATTTCGCGGTATTCATCCTTGAGCACATAGGGCAGCGCGGATGAGAAACCCTGCTTGGAGCGCGAGAGGATTTCCGGCGGCAGGTAGCGCGCCGCGAGCTTGCGCTGCAGGTAGCGCAGCTGCCGGCCGCGCACTTTCAGGGTCCAGGGTAAATCGTGCGGCGTATTCGGCGAGTTTATGGTCCATGAACGGACTGCGCGTCTCCAACCCATGCGCCATGCTCATGCGATCGCTGATCATCACCGGGTGATCGGGCAGGCGCACCTTGCTGTCCGCATACAGCATGCGATCGACCAACGAGCCCTTGCAGCGCCTCGAACGGCGCCTTGAGTGCGTTCTCCGCATCCGCATCGGCCAATTCATTCAAGGCTGAGTTGGTAAATAAGCTCGCCCGGCGCTCATGGTCGAAGTAAAAATAAGACAGGCTCGCGGCATAACGCTCGCTGCCGTCGAGAAAGGACAGGCGGTGCAACCAGCGCAGCTGATGGCCGACGCTCTTGTACCAGCCCGCGGCCGGCAGCAGCGTGAGTGCGGGCCCCAGCAACTGGCGTCGCACGATGCGCGGCACCTTGCCGTAGTAGCCCGCGTAGAGATTTCCGTAATAACGGTCGTAGCCGCCGAACAGCTCATCGCCGCCGTCGCCGCCGATCGCCACCTTGACGTACTGACGCGCCAACTTGGCGACGTGCCAGGCGCACAGCGACAAGGGATCGGACGGTTCATCCAGGTGCCACACCAGATCGGGCAGGAGCTGTTTGAGGCTGGGCTGAATGGTCAGCTCGTGATGATCCGTTTGATAGCGCTTGGCCACCGTGAGTGCATGCGGCGCCTCGTCAAATTGTTTGTACGGCAGCCCGATGGTAAAGGTGGGCAGATCCTTGCACGCCCAGGCGCTTCACCAGCATCGCGACCAGCAGGCTCGAGTCCAGGCCGCCGCTCAAAAAAGCGCCCACCTGCACATCGCTCACCATGTTCAGCCGCAGCGACTCAACGACTTGCTCCTCCAATTCGTCGATCAGCTGCTCCTCGCTGGTCGCGGCCCGCTTGGGTTCGAACTGCAGATTCCAGTAGGCGCTTACGCGCGGTGCTCCGCCCTGCTCCAGCACCAGGAAATGTCCGGGCGGCAGCTTGACGACGTCGCGAAACATCGTGAGCGGCGGCGCGATCAGGCGCAGCGCCAGATATTGATCGAGCGCGGCCAGATTCAATTGGCGCAAGCTGGGATCGAGGGCCAGCAGCGACTTGATTTCGGAGCCGAACGCGAAGCGCCCGGGTTGCGCCACGTAAAAAAATGGCTTTTGCCCGAGATGATCGCGCGCCGCGAGCAAGCGCTGCTTGCGCGAATCCCAGAGCGCGAAGGCGAACATGCCGCGCAGGTGCTTGAGCAGCTTATCGCCGTACGCTTCATACAGACCGATGATGACTTCGCAGTCGCTTTGCGTCACGAATCGATGTCCGCGCGCCTCGAGCTGCGCCCGCAGTTCGACGTAGTTGTAGATTTCGCCGTTGCACACCAGCCAAATCGTTCCCTCGGCATTGCGCAAGGGCTGGCGCCCGCCTTCCAAGTCGATGATCGACAGTCGGCGATGCCCGAGCACCGCGTGGTTGTCGCGGTGGATTCCCTCGCCGTCGGGACCGCGATGCACCAGAGCGCGCAGCATCGCCGCGATGTCTTTGCCCTCGGGATCCAAGGTTCCTACGATTCCGGCAATACCACACATCAAATTTCTCCTCGCGCAACCGCATGATCGCGCAGCGCGCGCTCGAATAACTCTTCGTAGCGCGCGGCGCACGTATCGATCAAATAGCCCTCTACTCTCTGCAAGTTCGTCTGCCTCATCCGCTCACGCAACGGCCTCGAATCGTGAAGCTCGATGAGCGCGCGAGTAAAGGCGTCCATATCGTTCAACTGCACCACGAACCCCGTCTCGCCGCTCTGCAAAAAATCGGTTTGCCCGCCATGATCGAAACAGACGATGGGCAACCCGAATGCCATGGCTTCCAAGAATACCAAGCCGAATCCCTCATGCTGGCTGCACGATGCGAAAATATCCGCGCTCGCCAGCGCCTGAAACTTGCCCTGTTCCGAGAGCTGCCCCGCCATGTGGACTCGATCGCTCAAGCCCGCCTGCGCCGCGGCCACGCGGATGGCCTCGGCGTCCGGGCCGTCTCCGACAATCAACAGATGCGTATCGGCGCGTTGCGCCGCCTGCATCGCCTGGAGCAGCTTGAGCGTCGCTTTGCGCGCCACCAGCCGGCCGATCGTAATGATGACGAAGGCATCCGCCGGAATACCAAAACTCGCTCGCGCCGCGCTTGCCGGGGGCGGCCTTTCGATGCCGAGCGGAATCAACTCGGCGCTGCGCCGTACGCCGTAGATGCTCTCGACATGTTGCAGAGTATTGCGCGACTGGCCCACCAGCACATCGGCACGTTTCAACAAATGCCTGATGGGCGCGCGCAGCCACGCGTGCCGATGCGGCGAGCTGCCCTTGCTCGGATCGTACAGATCTCCGCCGTGCAGCGACAGCACGTTCGGTACTCCCCAGAGCCGCCCCAGCAAGTGCCCCACCGGGCCGGTCGGCACCACGAAATGCGTGTTGATTACGTCAAATGTCGTCCGACCTGTGCAGCCGCAGGCCGCGCCAGGCGGCGGTCGGCAGATAGGCCAGCATCGAGGGAAAATTCGCCACGGCGAGTTCGCGCCGAAAAAACACCGGCGCACGCACGATGCGCACCCCGCCCTCATGGCTCTCGGCGGCGAGTCCCAGGGCCCGGGAGGTCAATACCGTCACGGTGTGGCGTCGCGCCAATTCGCGCGCCAGCGCGGCCATGACCACGCCGCCGCCACCGCCCAGCGGCGGATACTCGTAATTACAAAAAAGGATCTTCATGCCGCAGCGCAGTTATTGTCAGATTGCAGATCGAGCCCCGCCAGCATGATTGGTCATCTACAATATAACCTGTTTATGAGTTTCTTGGTTTAGCTCCTGGGGATCTGAGTTATGTCGAAAAATCAGCCGTTTATCATTGCGAATGCGCCTGCCGTAGACGTGCGCCCCGCGCCAGCGTGACCGCGTTGCCGGGCGGTCTTACAAACCCCAAGCTGGCCGCGCGGCTGGAGCCATTTGATTCCTACTGGCAGGCGCCTGAGGACGTGGACAGCGGCTACAAATCATTCAGTGCGTATTATCGCGCGAATTACTTGCCGCACATTCCTGCCGATCGGGCGGCGAAAATCCTTGGTCATCAGCTGCGGACCCGGTTACTTGGTCGACTTGCTGGTGCACTGTGGTTACCGCAACGTCCTCGGGATCGACTCGGACGCGGCGAAAGTGGAGCACGCGCTGCGTCGCAGGTTGCCTTGCGAAGTCGCCGAAGTCTTCCCGTTTCTGTCGCAGCATCAGAGCGGCGAATACGACTGCATCATCCCTGAGCAAGAGCTCAACCATTTGACGCTGGATGAAACCATTGCATTTTTGCAGCTGTGCCGCGTCGCGCTGCGTCCGGGCGGGCGGGTCATCGTCTATGCGATGAACGGCGCCAATCCGTTGGTGGGTTCGGAGAATCTCGCCCACAACATCGATCATTTTTACAACCTGACCGAATACAGCATCGGCCAAGTGCTGCAGTTGGCCGGATTCGAATCCATCGAGCCCTTCGCGCTCAAGTTGTACGTGTTCTGGAAGAATCCCTTCAACTATGTGGGTCTTGGCCGTCACCGGTGTGCTCGAGCTCGCGCATGAAAATCATTTTCCGCCTGTACGGCAAGAAGGTGCGCATCGTGTCGAAGAAAATCGCCGCACTTGGCGTAAGGCCGGTCGCGGCTTAGCGCGCCAGCAGGCCCTGGTCTCGGTACCAATTCGCCGTCTCCACGGCTGCCCGCGGCGAACGGCACGCTCGCCCGAAAGCCGAGCACACGGCTCGCCTTGGCGGTCGAGAAGACGAAGGACTTGCGAAAAAAATCCAAGCGCCGCCGATGCAGCGGCGGTTGAATGCCGAGCGGCGAAAACGTTTTCTCGAATGTCACGGCGGCCGCCAGGAACGGCCACATCGGCGCATGCCAGCGCGGCGCGCGGCGCCCCAGCGCCTGCGCCACGTGCGCCACCATCTCGCGCGTCGTCATGGTTTCCTCACCGGCCAGCACGAAGGTCTCACCGACCGCCGCCGGGTGCTCGGCAGCCAGCATGAGCCCGTGCACGAGATCGGCACGTGGATGGCCTGACGGCGATTCAGCCCCGGGCCGATGATCAGGAACCGGCCGCGCTCGAGCGCCCGGAACAATTTGAGCAGGCGATAATCGCCCGGTCCGTAGGTCTCGGAAATTCTCACGATGCTGGTTTGCATGGCGCCGCGCTGCGCCTTGACCACCTCTTCCGCGGCCAGTTTGCTGCGGCCGTAAACGTTCATCGGCCGCGGCGGCGACTCCTCATCCAAGGCTTGACCGCGGTACTCGCCGTAAACGCCGATGGTGCTGCCGTACACGAAACGCGCAACTCCCGCGCGCTGGCTGGCTTCGAGCAGCGTTCGCGTGCCATTCACATTCACATCGAAGAAATATTCATCGGGCACATTGGCCTCATGCTGAGCCGCGGCCAGATGAATCACGGCCTGGCATCCGGCAGTCATGCGCTGTGCATACTGCGCATCCTGCAACGGCCCCTGTTCGATTTGCACGCCGGCGCGCGCGAGTTCTGCATGGCGCGCGCGTTCGGCATCGGAATTCAACTGCCCCGCAACCATCGACTTCGTGCCCGTCGCCGCGCGCCCTCAATGCCAATCTTGATCCGATGAAGCCCGTGCCGCCGGTCACCAATATTTTCATTGCAACACTCCGCCCTGCGCCACGCGCTGGCGCGGCTGCGCTGCGGGCACCGAGGCTCGGTGATCTCGCAGGATATTTTCAGTCGCCGCGAGTTCCTCGCGCCGTTTTGCATCGGTCCACGCCAACAGCGGCTGCATCACGGCGGCGGCGTCCGCCAGTGCCTCGGAGCCCGGGTGCGCTCCGGAGCCCAAGTTCGTGCGCCGCAGGATCACGTCGCTTAAGGTGAGCGCCATTTCGTCTTGCACCGCATGGGTGACTTCCGCGGTGACCGTATCCGAATGGCCGATGCGCGCGGTTTGACCGGCACGCGTCGCGAGTTCCGCCAACGCTTTATAGTCGGTGCCGTAATTGCGCAGCCAGGCCTCGAGCGTTGCCGCTGATACGCTATCGCCGAGCGCGCGTTGCGCAGCGGCGCCCAGCGCCGCAAAGTCTTGAATGTCGCCGCCCGCCAAGGGCGTGGACTGCGTCGCACTGCGTCCCGGGGCGTTTGGCATTTGCTTAAGCAACAGATCGAGCGCGCGTGCGGCATCGCCGCGCGCCGTCGTGTAGCGGATTCCAATCAGTGTGACCAACCCGTCGATCCCTTGGCCGCGATGGTCGGTAATGCGCGACTCCTTGCCGAAGCTCAGTTCACCGTCGGCAGTGCGGCTGTCGCCGAAGGGGACGAGGCCACAGTTGGCGTAAATCACATCGCTACGACGCAACTGCAACGCGGGATACGAGGCATTCATTTCGGCAATCCATTCTGCCAGCTCGGATTCTTCGACCCGCGCCGTATCCGGACGTTGCGTGAACAGGCGATGCCACACGCCGATCAGGGTGCAATCACGCCACGGCACGGCGAACAAGTGTCGAGCCGCGCGGCTCACCACCGCGTCACTGTCGCGGCTCGATCCGGGCACTGCCAAGGCATAGGCAGATTGCGGCCGACGGTCCACCAGGAAGCAGGCATCGCGTGAAAAATGGCCGCGCGTATGCTCGCCGAAGTTCGCGTTTTCCTGCAGTAAATACTCGGCCCACGGCCCGGCAGCGTTCAGCACCAGCTTGGCTCGCACATCGAATTCATCGCCGCTGATCACGTCGCGGACACGCGCCCCGCAGACGCGGCGTCCCTCCCAGAGAAACCCCGTGGCCTGCGCGTAATTGGCGGCCCTGGCGCCGCGCCGCACGGCCGATTCGACGAAGGCCAGCACCAGCCGGGCGGTGTTGTACATTTGGCCATCCTCGAAAACCGCGCTGCCGGTCAAGCCCCGCTGCTCCAGTTCCGGAAACAGTTCCAAGGTTCTGGCGCGCGATAACAGCTGTGTGCCTTTGATGCGTCGTGTGGCATCCGCGATGCCGGCATTTCTGCCGACGGTCAATGCGTCATACACATACATACCCGCGGCCAGAAAGGCCTTGCCCTGCCGTCCGTGGCCGTAGGTGGGGATCAAAATCGGCAGCGGATTCACCAGATGCGGCGCGATGCGCAGCATGGCCGAGCGCTCGGCGCAGGAAGAACGCAGGCGCCGAATGTCCGCGTGTTGCAGATAGCGAATCCCGCCATGAACCATTTTGAAGCACTCGGCCGAGGCGCCGCTGCCGAAGTCGCTTTGTTCTACCAATGCGACCTTCAGTCCGCGCAGCGTCGCATCCCAGGCCGCGGCCGCGCCGAACGCCCCGCCGCCGATGATGAGCAGATCGAAGGATTCGTTTGCCAAGGCGGTGAGATTGCGATTCAAAGCGCTGGTTCCCGTGCGCTCAGAACGGACTTGAAGGCATGCTCGACCAGAAAGGCCGAACCGGCGAGCGATAGATGATCATTGTCCCAGGCCAGCGGCATGGCCGAGTTCGGCTGCGTGGAGATTAAACAGGCCCCTTCCCGGCAGAGCGATTCCAGCGGTGAGATGAACGTAGCCTGTGTTCCGCGAGTTGCATCGCGCACAAACTGATCGGCGGCAAATGGTGCGGCATCCAGATACTCAGCCGTGCGGTCCTGTAACGCGCCGCTGTGCCGCCAAATCTCAAAGGCCACGCGCGGTTGGTAGATCTTCCACGTCGGCAAGCTTCCCATGATGATGATGTGCCGCAAACCTGTTTTCTGCAGGGCTTCGATGGTGCGCCGCAGAGCCGCGGCGTCCAGCTCAGGCCAGCCGTTGTTGCCCGCGTACAGCGCCCAATGCGCCTCGAGAATGACGACAGCGGGTTTGAGCGACTGCAACTGCGCGAGCACCGCATCATTGAACGCCTCGCAATTGCGGCGCCGCGCGCTCGTCAGTCCAAGCACCGGCGGGCAGCCGCTGGCGGTAAATTGCGCAACACGGAAGCCGTCCTGCTTCTGCTCGGCCTTCAGGCCCGGATACAGCGAGGCCGCGTGCGAGTCGCCCCACAAGGCCACGAGCGGTGCGGCGCCGGCGACCGCATCGACACAGCGCGGCGACCAATTTGCAAAGGTTTCCTGGGCGGACAACAGGCATTCCCCGCCGCGGTAGGAGGTTTCGTAAAAATCACGCTCTTGGTCATAGTGAAAAGCGGCCAGCGGGCGAATCTGCGCTGGATAGCGAAATGCGAATCCGTCCGTCATGTAAATCACGGCGCCGGCAAGCGCACACACCGCCATGGAAGCGATGAGTCCGCGAGGAATTGCATCGCGCTGGCCGCTGAAGCGGATCGGCTTTTCCACCCACCGATAGGTCAGCCACGCCAAAATAAAACTCAATGCGATGGCCGCGAAGCGCACGGCGCGCGCCGGATCTTCGCCGAAATTGGCGATGCGCGCGAAAGTCAGCAGCACCCAATGCCACAAATACAGCGGATAGCTGATCAAGCCGACAAACACCAGCGGCGCCCACGACAGCAGTTTGCGATTGAGCCAGGCGCGCGGCGCGGAGATCAGCAACGTCGTGCCGACCGCGGGCAGCAACGCCCACCAACCTGGGAAAGCCCGCTCGGCGTCGATCCAAAAAAAACCGCCGAGTATCAATGCCAGTCCCGCAACGGCGCGCCACTCGCTCGCGCCGATTCCGTGCGCAGTTGTGTCAGGAGCATCAGAGCCGGCGGGGCGTGACCGTGCGGCGTAAGCGAGCAGCGATCCGCACAGCAACTCCCAGAAACGCGGCAGCGGTAAATAAAATGCCGCGCTGGGACTCGAGCGCGTCAGCCACAGGTTCATGGCGAAGGAGAGCAACAGCAGGCTGCCGCAGACATACACGAAGCGGCGCGCGCGCCCCTGGAGCATGACGAGAATGATGGGCCAGGCAAAATAGAATTGTTCTTCGACGCCCAATGACCACAGGTGCAACAGCGGTTTGGCGCTGGCCTTTTGGTCAAAGTAGCCGGCTTGACTCCATTGCAGCAGGTTCGAACTGAAACCGGCGCCGGCGGCCGCCTGCTTGCCGAGTTCCCGAAATTCATCGGGCGCGAGCGCTACCGCGCCATACACCAGGCATGCCCCCAGCACCACGATCAGCGCGGGGAAAATGCGCCTGAAGCGCCGCGCGTAGAAGCGCCGAAAGCTGAAACGGCCGCGCTGCAAATCCTCGAGAATGAGGCCCGAGATCAAGTACCCGGAAATCACGAAGAACACATCGACGCCGGTGAAACCGCCGCGCGCCGCGTGTGGAAAAGCATGATAGGCAACGACGCTCAAGACTGCGATTGCGCGCAGGCCATCGATGTCGGGCCGATAGTGGCTGACCGATGCGTTCGAGTTCAAGCGGGCCACAGGTGATCGGCCATCCGCAGCGCAAGCGCCGCGATTGTGAGGCTGGGTTGCAGCGCTCCGGCCGAAGGAAACACGCTGCCGCCCACCACATACAGATTCGAGACGCCGTGCACGCGGCAATTGCGGTCGACGACGCCGTGGTCGGGATCGTCCGACATGCGGCACGTGCCCATGTGGTGCGCGCCGAATGAGTAGGAAGACAGCTTATCCTGCGTGATGTCCTTGACAGCGGCGGCCTGCAGCAACTCCTGCATGATTTCGCGGGCGCGGCGCTGGGTGCGCAGATCGACATCGCTAAAGGCCAGATTCAGGTGCGGCACCGGGTCGCCGAACAGGTCGCGCACGGTCGGGTCGAGCGAAATGCGGCTGTCCGGATTGGGCTGGTGCTCGCATTGCGTTTCGATGCCGACCCAGTGACCGAAGTTCTCTTTGTCGTATCGGGCGATCGCTTTGCCCCACAGGCGCCGCGATTCCATGTCGTGCAGCGGATCCCAATCGCTGAACAGGAACTCGACCTTGATGCCGCCACGCTCGCGGCGATCGGCGCCGGTGTAATACGAAACGCTCTCCAACACCTCGTAGCCGACGCGCTTCGGATAAAAGCGTCGCTCGGGCTTTAAGCCGCTGGCCGAGAGATAGATGTGCTCCATGAAATTGCGGCCGACTTGGTCGGAGTGATTGCCGCACTTCGACAGCAACAACAGGCGCGCCGACTCGATCGCATGCGCGGCGACCACGTAATTCGTGCCTTCTATTTCGCGTTCCTGCTTGTCGAGGGTCGACACGTGCACACTGCGTACCGTGCCCGCCGCATTCAAATCGATGCGCCGCGCCACCGTGTTGGCGAACACATCGCACAGTCCGGTTTTCTCGGCCTCGGCGATGTGAAAGTCCGCGCTGTAGCGCGCACCGCTCGGGCAACTTTCGCAGGCCGCGAACGCCACGCACGGCGAGCGCCCACCGTAGGGCTGCGAATTGATGGCGAAGGCGGTGGGATACACCGAAATTCCCAATCGCTCGGCGACCGGCAGCCACATTTGGTCATCGACCGTCATTGGGAAGCCGGGATTCGGATAGGGCCGGCTGCGATGCGGAAGCCCGGCGTTGTCAGTTCCGGAAACGCCGAGTTCCCAATCGGCGGCCGAATAGTACGGCTCGAGCTCATCGTAGGAAATCGGCCAATCGACGCCGGTGCCAAACGTTGAGGCCGACTTGAAGTCGGTCGGCATGAGGCGGTTGATGCGTGCGCCCCAATGCAGGGTCGAGCCGCCCACGCCCTTGACCCGGTGGGATTCCAGTAGATAGCTGACCCCGATCGATTGCAGCGAGGAATCCGTATAGCGGTCGCGCTCGGCGACCTCATACGGCCAGCGCAGGCCGCCGAAGACCTGATGGTGGCGCAGCTGTGCGCTGCGCTTTGAGAAGTCAAAGCGCGGGCCCGCCTCGATCAGCGCCACGCTCTTGCCGAGACGGGTTGCCTTGGCTGCCAAGAGGCCGCCGACCAATCCCGCGCCGACGACGACCAAGTCGTAGCGCCGCGCCGCGCTCATGGATACGGCGCACCCGGCGCCAAAACTTCGTGCCAGTCGCCCGCCACGCCCGGCCATCGGGTGTAACCCCGCGCGCGCCACGCCGCGGCGGAATGGCGATACAGCCACCCCAGGGACGGGATTATCGACCAGCGCATGCGGTAGTGATCGCGCTCGCTGGCCGAGAGTCGCGAGAGGACCCGGGCCTTGATCGATTTGGGGTTGATCATCATCACCTGCGTGAGAATCGCCTGTTGCTGTGCGTCGTTGCAGGCGACGAAAGCCGTGCCTGCGCGAGCCTGCGCTTGATCATCCAGGTAGCGGGTCAGTACGGCGCCTTCGTGCCGCAGGGCTGCATCCTCGGAGAAAAACAGGTCGAGCCGATCGGCCATGTCCGCCTGGTCCTCGCCCACCAAGGCGCGGCCGAACATGGCGCCGACGAAGACCAGCACGGTCGCCTTGATCTGGCCGAGATTGCCCGGCTCGCTTTGCTGTGCAAAGTCCTGGCGCCACTTGAAAGTTAAGCCGACAAACCCAAGCGTTGCCGCTCCCAAAGCCCCCAAGATGAAGGTTCGCCGCTGGGTCACCGGCGTCGACGGCTTGTCATTCACTGCATTAAGCCCTGTAGTCGCTCAGGAGTTCTCGAATACCTTCAAGGGATAGTGCTTGTCCGTCGTGTCGCGATTGCGGATCAGGACGACTTTGGGACTGTTTTCGAGGTATGACACTCGCGGCACGTGCGGCGTGGGCTTCACGTCCGAGTAGTCGATGTAGTTGTCGAAGTCGATCTTCTGACCGGTCGCGACCTTGAGTTTATTTTTCAATACCCAGAGCAGCGGGCCGGCCTTTGGCGCCTGCGGAATGAGCTTCGAGCGCATCGCGGTGCGCGCCGTGGTCACCATCCAGCAGTTCTGCTCGCACGCGGCGACTTTTCCGATCGACTGGCGCGCGGTCTCGCTCGCCATGATGTCCGCCCAACTTTGCCTCGCCAGGTTACCCAGCGGCAGGTCGCTGCGCACATTGCAGGCCCAGACATCCGACCACGGATCGATGAACGCGAATCCGGTGCCGGCTACGCAAGGTATGAGGCGCGGGTGGCCGAGAATCTTTTCAATCAAGCCGAGATTCAAGTACGCGCGGAACCAATTCTTGAGCTTGCCGCTCTGTAGCATTTTGGTGATCAAGCCCTCTACCTGCCGCGCGACTTTGACCCGATCGTAGAAATAATTATCGTTTTTGTAGAATTGCCACGCGTTGTGCAAAGTGGATGTGGCCAGTTCGAAACCTTCGCTGCGCGCAAACTCGTACGTCTGCACGAGCTGATCGACATTCTCGTCCTGAATCACGAACGCGAAACCGAGGTCCGTGCCGCCGGCCTCGCGCAGCATGCGCAGTCCCTTTATCTTGGTCGCATGACCGTCGTCCTCGCCGCGTATGCGATTGCTGGTGGACTCATTTCCCTCAAGGCTGAAACGCACCTTGATGTTCGGATATTTCTTGATGATCGGGACGAGCTTTTCCGGATGCAGTCCGTTGGAACTGATTTCCATGATGCGGGCTTTGGGATAGAGAATATCCACCAGCGCCGTCAAGTCGCGGCGCAACGTCGGTTCGCCGCCGGATAAGTTGAGGTTGTCGAATCCGCCGGGCAGCTTCGCCAGCGTTTCCGCGGTGACCTCGAGTTTGGGCTCGGTCGGGTTTTTCCAGATGTAGCACATCTGGCAACGCGAGTTGCAGCGAAACGTTGGAATGACGGTCAAATCCATCGGCGTCCTCTCTAGTCACTAGCGGCTGTGAGCTCGCGAAAACCTGTGCGAGCGGGCGGCGCTACTATATGCGAAACTCGCCGCGACGCAGCGCTGCATCACCCTCAACAGTATAGGACATTATTCAAAGCACGACGTGTGTCACAGGACCTGAGCCTTATGACAACACAGTTGTGTGAACTGGCGCACCCCAGGCTTTACACGTTTATGCTACACAGGCGCGTTTCGCGCACCTGTTGGTAATTCCGCCATGTCGCCGAACATGCTCAGTCCTACATTTGATCGGTGCCGATAAGTTAACCATGCCCCAGCTTATGTCCATCAATAACTACTATTACCGGCGTGGCGGCTCCGAAGTAGTGTTCTTCGAGCACAACCGGCTGTTTGAACAGGCGGGTTGGACGGTCATTCCGTTCTCCATGCACAATGCACTGAATGAGCCCACGCCGTGGTCGGCGCACTTCGTGAACGAATCCGAGCGGGCCGAACAATCACCGCTTGAAAAAATTACTCGCGCGGCGAATGCCATCTATTCGCTCGAGGCCGCACGGCGGATTCGGGGCCTAATCGCGCTGGCGCGGCCCGATATTGCGCATGCGCACAACATTTACCACCATTTATCCCCGTCCGTGCTGGTTGAGCTGCATCGTCAGGACATCCCTGTCGTCCTGACCCTACACGATCTCAAGCTGGTCTGCCCTGCTTATAAGATGCATACTCAAGGCACGATTTGCGAAGACTGCCGCGGAGGCGCGTTGCGTAATGTCATTAAGCGTCGTTGTATCAAAAATTCGACGGCCATGAGCACATTGGTTTGGCTCGAAGCGACTGTACACAAGTCGCTCGACTTGTATGAACGCAACGTCACTCGGTTCGTTGTCCCCAGCCGGTTTTTTCTCAACAAGATTGGCGAGTGGGGAGTCGACACCACCCGCTTCACGCACGTTCCCAATTCCATCGATGTCGACGCGCTCGAGTCAACCGACGAGCCGGGCGATGCGTTCGTGTACTTGGGACGACTGGTGCCCGAGAAGGGCGTGGCCACGTTGGTGAGGGCCGCGGCCAAGGCACGGGTGCGCCTGCGCATCATCGGCACGGGACCCGAGGAGGCCATGCTGCGGCAATTGGCGCAGGAACTGGGCAGCGATGTCGAGTTCACCGGATACTTGAGCGGCGCGCAGCTGCGCGCCGCGATTTCTGCCGCGCGCGCGGTGGTGATACCCTCGGAATGGTATGAGAACGCACCACTCAGCATCATGGAGGCGAGCGCGCTATCGCGACCTGTCATCGGCGCGGACATTGGCGGTATCCCCGAATTGATTCGGCCGGGGGAGACCGGCTTTGTATTCCAAAGTGGTAATGTTGACTCATTGGCAGAGCGGCTCGAAGCAATGCAGCGCCTACCAGCCGCCAGCCTGCGCAGCCTTGGCCGCGCAGGGCGCGAGTGGATGCGCAGCGAATTTAGTCCGGGGCGCTATCGTGAGCGGATGAGTGCACTATATGAGGATATTGGCGTAAGACATTGATCAATAAAATAAAATGCGGATGAAAAAACGAAACCGTTGATTTGATTTTTATTGAGAATTGGGGGAAGGAATGAGGAAGTTTTCAACCGGCGGGTTGAGTATCATGGCTCTTGGGCTGCGCGGAATACCCAACGTCCCGGGCGGCGTTGAGGTCCACGCATCGGAGCTGTACCCCCGCCTGCAGGCGCTGGGAGCGAACGTAACAGTGCTGGGACGCAACCCTTACCGTCCGACCGACTCGCCGAGCATGTGGCGCGGAGTGACCGTACGTTGGCTCGCATCGCCTAAAATGGAGGGAGTCGAAGCTCTGGTGCACACCTTCCTAGGCGTGCTGTATGCGGCCGTGCGCCGCCCTGATGTGGTGCACATCCATGCGGTGGGCCCCTGGTTGTTCGTACCGTTGGCCAAGCTCTTCGGGCTCAAGGTGGTGGTGACTCACCACGGACAGGATTATTTGCGCGAAAAGTGGCATGGTCCGGCACGCGCCATACTGCGCTTGGGCGAGCGCCTCGGCATGCGCTTCGCGGATGAGCGCATCGTTATCTCACGCTCGATACACGATATGGCGCACGACAAGTACCATCGGGATTCCATTCTGATCCCGAACGGCGTGGCGAATTTGAAGCCGGTGAAGAGCCGCTCCCTGCTGGAAAAGTACGGCCTCACGCCGCAGCGCTACGTGATTCAGGTGAGCCGCTTGGTGCCCGAAAAGCGCCAACTCGACCTGGTGAAAGCGTTCAATAGCGCGCAGCTGCGCGGCTGGAAACTGCTGTTGGTCGGCGGCGCCCAGGGATCGCAGCGCTACGCCGAACTGGTGCGCGAGCAAATTGCGGGCAACGAGGCAATCATCAACACAGGATTCCTGTCGGGACCGGAAGTCCAAGAGCTGCTGTCGCATGCCGGCATTTTTGCGCTGCCCTCCTCGCACGAAGGCTTGCCGATTTCTCTGCTCGAGGCCATGCGCCTCGGCACGCCGGTCCTGGCGAGCGACATTCCCGCCAATCGCGAGACCGGTCTGGACGAGGAATGCTACTTCCCGGTCGGCGCCACCGACACGCTGGCCATTCGGCTGCGCGAGCTTGCAGCGGCAACGCCTCGGGAGCGCGCAGTCATCGGCGAGCGCTTGCGTGCGGCGTGCATGCGTTATAACTGGGACGACATCGCGGAATCGACCATGCAGGTGATGAAACGCGTCGCTGGTCAGCCCTCGATACTAGCCATCCAGGCTACGAGGCCCGCGCAACCTCACTGATGCGAAACGCCTTTATGTACGCGGCAGGAATTGGCTTCCTGGCGCTGGCGAAAGCCAAAAATGTGCTGCACGGCTACAGCTCGCCGAAAACCTTCCAGCTTTCCGATACCGAGCGCTGCATCGCCTATGATTTGAAGGTGGTCGATGAATGGTTAGCGCAACTGAAAACCTATAGTGGCCGCGACGGCCTATTGCGCGATAAAAACGTGCTCGAACTGGGGCCCGGATCCGATCTCGGCGTCGGCCTGTACTTGCTCGCCAAGGGCGCCGCCGGCTACAACGCCTGCGACGTCAATGACCTGATGAAGGACGTGCCGTCGAGTTTTTACGAGGCGCTCCTCGCTCGAATCGGCGCCGTCGAGAGCACGGCCGATACGGCAGTGCTGAAAGCTCAACTCGCCCTGGCGCGCGGCGGCTCGAAGTCGCGTCTGCGTCTCGCCGTCCGGCCGGACTTCGATCTGGTCGCTGAATTTGGACCGGGCAGCATCGATCTCGTGTTCAGCCAGGCGGCCTTCGAGCATTTCGACGATGTCGTTAAAACCGTCGAACAGCTGAGCATCGTCTGTAAGCCCGGCGCGTTGATCGTGGCGGAAATTGACTTAAAGACGCATTCCCGCTGGATCCGCGTCAAAGATCCGAACAATATCTATCGCTATTCGAACGCGGTGTACCGCAGCTTTTGGTTTCGCGGCATTCCCAATCGAGTGCGCCCCTATCGCTACCGAGAGATTTTCGAAGCCCACGGATGGGGGGATGTCTCGATCACGCCGCTCGAGACCACGAATTCCCCGCATGAGTTTGCCGCAGACCGACAATTTCAAGATCCCCGCAATCAGCTGGAGCTCTTGTCCGTGATGTTTTGCGCCAGAAAGGCCTAGGACAGTCCTAGCCAAGGCCTGCAAGCATGCGCTGCGCCACCGCATCCCAATTCCAGTATTTTTTGGCGGCTGCGTAGCCGCGTTCCCCCATTGCGCGAGTCTTGGCAGGATCGCCGAGCAGCGTAATGAGCCGATCGGCCAGCGCTGTGGAATCTCCAGGCTCAACCAGCATTCCGGTCACCCCTTCCTCGATGATTTCCGGCATCGAACCGGTGGCCGTGCCAATGCAGGCGCACTTCGCAAACATGGCCTCCAGGAACACCAGGCCAAGGGGTTCTTTGAACGCCGGCATGGTGAAGATGCTGCACGAATAGAACAGCGCCTTGAGTTCCTCCGCCGACAGCTTGCCGTGAAATACCACGCCGGGCGCCGTGACCGGCGTTCCGGTCACCACATGCAGCACGGCATCCGCATGGGTCATTCGCACGGTGGCAAAGGCTCGTAGCAGCACCTCGAGCCCCTTGACGCCGGGCAGCTTACCGACGAAGAGAATTGAGCGGGGCGCGGGCTCCTTGACTGCCCGATCGCGCTCGATATCCACATCGAGCCCCGGCCCCGCCCCCACTGCGATGACTTTCAGCGGCGGGATGTCGTAGGCCGCTTCGAGCGCGGGCTTGACGTGCGCGCCCATGACGAAGACCCGATCTTGTGCCAGGAAGGCCTCGCGCTCCAGCTCGTTCCAGGTCGAATAGGTCTTGCGCTCATCGAGCGAGAAGCCGCGGTCCGGCAGCGCCTTGGACAGCAGATTGCCGTAATCAGTGTAAATCGCCAATCGGGGTCTTGCGCCTCGGAAGGGCCGGTAGCCTGAATTCGCGGTCATGAGGATGACCGCATCGACCGCCGCGTGCCGCTCAACCAGCCGGGTGTTGACCTTGGATCGGGCAATGAAGGCCGCGCGGGTTCTGTTGCGCATCACCCGCGCCGCACCGCGATACACCCAATAGGCGCTGAGAATGATCCAAAATGCATACCAATATCGCCAAAGCCCCAGCTCCCGCAGGGTCTGGCGGCGGTAGAGCACCTCGCACCCCGCGCGCTCGAGGGCCGCCATGAGCCCGGGTCTGACCCCGGAAAATTCGTCTGCCGAAATCAGCAGAATTCTAAGCTTTGGTATGACGCTGATTCCTGAGTCTCAGATGCCTTGCACTATACTAAATGATTAGCCAAACTCACTGGCATAAGACAAACGACTGATTTGAGACTCTCGTGGAAGGCGAATGTCGCTGACAACGCTGATCAAATCCATTTTCGGAGCACGAGGCGAGCCGCCCAAGGTCCCGCCGCGCACCGCGCGCCACCACGTCATCTCCAATCCCTGGCATGCCGTATCGATCGTGCTGCATACGGGTGCTTGCGCCAAGGCGCGCAGCATGTCTCGCGCCCGTTTTCTATCGCAGGACGCTCCGGCCCTGCCGCTCGAGGGATGCACCGCGAAGGCCTGCACCTGCCGTTACTTGCATCACCAAGATCGCCGCCGTACCCTGCGCCGCGCCTCGGATGTCGTCTCAAGACGGATGAACTGGTCGGGGCAGGAGCGGCGCAACATCCTCGGACGCCGCAGCACGGACATGGGCTGATCAGGCCGCGCAGCCCCTCGCCGCGCTTAGCCAGAATTCGGGCGGCGCTGATAATACTCACGGTACCAGTCGACGAAGTTGCGAACGCCCACTTCGATCGGCGTGGAGGGCTTATAGCCGACATCCTCGATCAGTTCGCTCACGTCCGCAAACGTGTCCGCTACATCGCCCGGCTGCATCGGCAGCATGACTTTCGGCACTGTCCTCTCCAGGCACTGCTCCAGGACCTCGATGTAGCGCAGCAGTGCGATGGGGCGATTGCTGCCGATATTGTAAAGGCGATACGGCGCACTGCTGCTGGCCGGATCCGCACGCGCGCTGTCCCAGTTCGGATCAGGCACCGGGATGCGGTCGAGCACGCGCACCATCCCCTCCACGATATCGTCGATGTAGGTAAAGTCGCGTTGGTGATGGCCATGATTGAACACCTCGATGGGCCGGCCTTCGAGGATGGCGCGCGCAAACAGGAATAGCGCCATGTCCGGGCGTCCCCACGGACCGTACACCGTGAAGAATCGCAACCCCGTGGTCGGCAATCCGAACAGGCTGGAGTAGCTGTGGGCCATCAGCTCGTTGGAGCGTTTGGTTGCCGCGTACAGCGACACCGGGTGCGCCGCACATTCATGCACCGAATACGGCAGCTTGGTGCCGGCGCCGTACACGGAACTCGATGAGGCGTACACCAGATGCGCAACGCCGTGATGGCGGCAGCCCTCCAGCACGTTGAGCGTGCCGACGATGTTGCTCTGAACGTAGCTGTGCGGATCCTTCAGCGAATAGCGAACGCCGGCCTGGGCGCCCAAATGCACCACCCGCTCGAATCTCTCGGCGGCAAACAATTCGGTCATTGCGCTGCGATCGGCCAGATCGGCGCGCAGAAAACGGAACGCGGGATGCGGCCGCAGGCGTGCAAGCCGCGCTTCTTTGAGCGACACGTCATAATAGTCGTTCAAATTATCGAGCCCGAACACTTCCGCACCGCGATCGAGCAGACGTTGTGCGGTGGCAGCTCCGATAAATCCCGCGGCGCCCGTGACGAGTACTTTCATTGCCGCGGGAGTATACTCACTTCGAACTTATGACAATTCGCGATTGAACATTGGCCGCGGAAAATGGCGACCTGCGTAACAGATTCGACGCGCGCCGCGGCTTGGTTCTGAAATACGCATGGCTGTGTTAAATTGCCGCGTCGCCCTGAAAGGCAGCGAGAATCGGCTTGCATCTCCCACCTAAGCTTTCCGTCATCGTGCCCTTCTATAACGAAGAGGAGAGCATCGGTCCGATGCACGAGGCGATCGTGGCCGCGGTGGGCCCGCTGAAAATTCCATTCGAAATGGTGTTCGTCGACGACGGCAGCAAAGATGCCACGGCCCGGCGGGGCGAAGAAATCGCGCGCCGCGACCCGCGGGTCCGGTTCGTGAAGTTCCGGCGAAATTATGGTCAGACGGCCGCGATGGCGGCCGGAATCGAGTACGCAAGTGGAGAGATTCTTGGTGACGATGGATGGGGATTTGCAAAACGATCCCGCGGACATTGAACTCTTTCTGGCCAAGATGGCGGAAGGATACGACATCGTCGTGGGTTGGCGGCACAAGCGCCAGGACAAACTGGTGTCGCGCAAAATTCCTTCCAAGATCGCCAACTGGCTCATCGGCAAGGTGACGGGCGTTCCGATCACGGACAACGGCTGTTCTCTGAAGGCATTTCGCGGCCGCCCTGATCAAAAATATTCCGCTCTACTCGGAAATGCATCGCTTCATTCCGGCGATGGCCTCGATCGCCGGCCCGCGCATCGCCGAAATCAAGGTGCGCCACCATGCGCGCCAATTCGGTCAATCGAAGTACGGCCTGTCGCGCGTCTACAAAGTGCTGCTCGATTTGATGGTCATCAAGACGGTGGCCTCGTTCACCTCGCGTCCGCTGGTCTGGTTCAGTTTGCTGTGCCTGCCGTTGGTGCTGATCGGCAGCATCGCGCTGATTGCCGGACTGCTCGTGGACATGCCGAGCGGCGCCATGTCCTTGCCCCTGACCGGGACGGGAATTATTTTCCTCAGCGCGGCGGTGACGCTGACGGCCAGCGGGACCTTGGGCGAACTGATCTATCGGCTCGGCGACGTGCGCCCTCAGGACTTTGCCCGGCTCACGATGAGATCCAACCGCGAGAGGAGCATTTCTTGACGTCCCTGGCCGCGCAGACGCTGATATCGGTGATCGTACCGGTCGGTGAGCGTAAATCGCCCATCGATGTTTTATACGCCGAATACAAATCGGGCCTGCGGCTGTTAGGCGCGCCATTCGAGGTGATATTCGTCCTCGACGGTCCGCAGCCCACCGTGGAAAGCGAGTTGACCAAGCTGGTGACCCGCGGCGAGCCCATCATCGTCGTGTCGCTGACGCGCTACTTCGGCGAAGCCACGGCCTTGATGATTGGCTTTGAGCACGCCACGGGCGACATCATCCTGACCATGCCGGCGTACTTGCAGGTGGAAGGCCGGGAAATCGGCAAGCTCGTCGCCGCGCTCGAGGACGCCGACATTGCGGTTGGCTACCGTGAGCCGCGGGCCAGCAGCTGGTTCCAGAGACTGCGGCAGCGTGCCTTCCACGGCTTATTGAAGTTCGTGACGCGCCTGAGTTTTCGCGATCTCGGCTGCGCGGCGCGGGCGCTGAAAAGAAAAGTCCTCGAAGAGGTGCATCTGTACGGCGATCAGCAACGATTCCTGCCGCTGCTCGCCGAACGGCAAGGCTTCAGAATCGCACAGGTGCCGGTGCACCAGTCCAAGGACGATAGGCGCGACGAGATGTACCGGCCGCGCACCTACACACGCGGCTTCCTGGATATTTTCACCGTGTTTTTTCTGGTGCGATTCACCAAGAAGCCGTTGCGCTTCTTCGGCATGATCGGAGTGGCGACGTTCGGACTCGGAATTCTGGAACTCGTGTATCTGATCTTCGAAAGAATTTATTTCCACACGCCGCTCGCCGATCGGCCCGCCTTGCTGCTGGCATCGCTGCTCATCGTGCTGGGCGTGCAGATCTTTGCGTTGGGGTTGTTGGGCGAGTTGATCATCTTCACGCACGCCGGCGGCAGCAAGGACTACAAGGTCGATCGAGTGATTCAGTACGCGGCGCACGAGGCTCCCGACCGGGTTTCCTCCGTCTACCGCTGACGCGTTCGCATTGGGGGCGAAATGCGCAGCCTTTCCAAGTTTCTCCTCAAGGCATTCAGCCGCGCCGCCCGTCCGCACCTGAAGACCTACGGTCTATTGCAGACCGCCAAAGTATTCAATCGCTCGGCGCTCGTGTGGGAACCCTCGGCGAAACCGTGCTGGTTCTCGCGCCCCACATGGACGATGAAACCATCGGCTGCGGCGGCACGCTCGCCAAACACATCGCCAAGGGAGCTGCGGTCACCGTCGCGTTTCTCACCGACGGCGCAGCCGGCGGTGCGCAGCAGGATCCAGCCTCGCCGGCGGAGCCGCTCGCCGTCACGCGCAAGCGCGAGGCGCAGCTCGCGCTGTCGGCGCTCGGCATTCAGCATCATCACTTTCTCGACGCCGAGGACGGCGCGCTGCGCTCGACGCCGGCGCTTGCCGACAAGTTGCGGGCGATTCTGCTCGCGGGCCGGTTTGATTTGGTCTATCTGCCGTTTTTCTTGGAGGAGCATGCCGATCACCGCGCCGCGAGTCGGGTTCTGCTCGACGCGGCCCACGGCACCGACCTGAAGTTTCAGTGCCTGGGCTACGAAGTGTGGACGCCGCTGTTTCCCAACTGCCTCGTCAACATCGACGCGACGTTGGCGCTGAAGCGTGAGGCATTGACGCACTACCGCAGCCAACTGGCCGAAGCCGACTATGCGCACACGCAATTCGGTCTCAATGCCTATCGTTCGGCGGCGTTGCTCGGCGGCACCTGCCGCCACGCCGAAGCCTTCTGCGCACTGCCGCTACAGCAATATCGCGAGTTGCACGACGCGTTTGCGTCAGATCGCAACTGACACGATCGCCGACAGACCGCTCTCGACATGCTGGGTGTCGTAGGCCGTGATGGCGAAATACCACGTTCCCGAAGTCAGCTGGCTCACCGTGTATTCGGTGGTCGCAGTGCCGCTGATAGTGATGACATGCGTCATGTTCGTCGGCTCGTTGCCGTAGTAGATTTGGTAGCCGGCGAGTTCCACGTTGTTGCCGCTGCTGTTCAGCACCGGTGCAGCCCAGGAAAGCGCCGCGGTCCCCGCCGTCGAAGCCGTGACGTCAATTTTGAATTGCGCGAGCGACACGGTGTTCGTGCCGTCGCTGACGGTGATCGTTATTTGCGCGGTCTCGCCGATGTTTGCGGCTGTAGGTGTGCCCGAGAGCTGACCGGACGTCGGATCGAATATTGCCCACGAAGGCTTATTGGTGATCCCGAAGGTCAGCGTCGAGCCGTCGTTCGCCTGAACCGTGGGCTCGAAGCTGTATTTGCCATCGACGGCAGCCTGCTGAGCCGGAGTACCGGAGATCGAGAGGCCGCCGCTCGAGGCGGAGAGGCGCTGCCGTTGCCGGCATCGTCGCAGGCGCTGAGCATGGCGCCGAAAATAATCGTCAAAACAAATTCCCGCACAAACACGTTTAGTTAATTGCATTTCCACCGTTCCTGACTTGATTGAAATCAGCCGGCAGACCGCAAAAAGCAGAGTTCACAGCAACGGTACAGCACCATCACCGGCAACCCCGCTATCTGCAGCCCACAGACCGGAAGCTTTGCGCCCCCATCTCGCGATGGGTTTGCCCTTTTCGTGGAGCTAGTCAACTATGCGCGGCGCGCGGCTGCAATATGTCGTCTCACAACGACACGCGCGAATTGCGAAATATTTTTTGCGCGCGCGAGCGTGAGGCGCATCACATCTTTGCAATTGCGCGTGAAAACAAAATGTCAAATAAACTATGATGACGCGTCGGCGGTGAGCAACGTCCGCTCAAACTCGAGAGCATCGTTGTTTGCCGAGAATCTGCGGGAAAATTTTAGTTTTGCATTTCTTGTTTGTCGCGAAGCCAAGACACGTTGACCGTCAGCTCAGCGAACATAGTTTGCCGATCATGTTTTTCTCAAGCCGGCAATTTGAAGGCGGCACCATTGCTACCGCGGGAAGGGCTTCCGATGACTGACCAAATCAAAATGTTTGCATTCGCTGCGCTTCTCGGCGCAACCGTTTCCTTCAGCCGCATCCTCGGCACAAGCGCAAGCCGCTGCAAGGCCGAATCCGCCGCCGCAGATTTGTGTCAACGGCCAATGCGCAACGACCTCGCCGACCGGCCCCGTCGCACCGTCTTCGGGAAAAATCAAATGGAATCCGGGCCATTACATGGCCTCCGAGTCGACGCTTTACAGCAGCAAGTCCGTGGCAAATTTGAACTCGGAGATGAACGATCTGAACAATCAGGATGCCATTCTCGGATATCGCATTTGGGTTACCTGGGGAGTGCTCGAGCCGACGCAGGGGAATTACGATTTCTCCGCCCTCGATACTGTGTTGGCGCGCTTAAAGACTGCTTACAACAAGCCAAAGCGGCTGGTCATCGGCTTGTGGTTATACGGACAGAACGCCATCGGCTCGAATGACGGCAGCGTTGTGCCGCTGTATATCCAACAAAACAGCGCCTATGGACCGAGCCCTGTCGACGGCAGATACGGCTGGTGGGGAAAGAGCGCGAACGGTGTCTCGACGGGCATGTACGCGCCGGCATTGTATAACCCGGCGGTGATGGACCGCTTCATCGCGGTGATGCAGGCGCTCGGCAAGCACTTCGATGACGACCCGTATGTCGAGGCCATCTACGTGCAAGAAGATGCGACCATTGCGCAAGCCGCAAGCGCGTTCAAACCCGTCGATCCGGCTTATTCCGACAACGCATGGCTGACGCAGACTCGAGCGGCTGCTCACGGCCGCGACAGCGGCGTGGCCAACCACCAGCGTCATCATGGCGAACTCCTGGTTTGACCGCCCTCCTTCGACCGTCGCGCTGACGGAGTGGATGGCGAACAACCGCATCGCGCCGGGCAGCGCGGACAGTTGGGGTCAGACGGGAATCGACACCTACGGAACGTCGAAGCTCTCGGACGGCATGCAGTTGCTGTTGGGAACCGATCAATTCGGCGCACTCGGCGACTTGCGCGGCAAGATGTCGCCGATGATGGACGTGCAGTCGGCGGAGATGGTCGGGCCCTACTTCGCTCAGTTCGGCGGCCCGTGGACGCCGCTCGACATCATCCACGCGTTCAATCAGACCTATTACGCATCGCACGCATTCTGGACGCACTTTTTCGGCACTGAGGCATCCTATGGAGCGCCGATACCGGATGGTCGCGAAATGGGCGAATCTTGCAGCCACGTGTGCAGCGAATCCTTTGACCCATACCGCGTATCCGGGAAATTACCCCTAAGAGGATGGCTTAGGGCGGCGGGCGCCGCCGCCGCTCAGGCAGCGCATTTTTCTTCGCGGTCTGCCGATGGCGCGGCCAGTTGCGGATATAGTCCGCCTGTTCGTCGGTCTGCGGCACCGTTGGCCAGCTCTTGGCGCGCTCACACAGGCGCCAGAGTCGATTCAAACTGGTGAGCGCCGATTCTCCGTCCAAGTCCGCCCTCCGCCAGATAGCAGCCGACGACCGTGCCGGTGCGGCCGATGCCCGCGCGGCAATGAATATAGATGCGCCGGCTCGAGCGTGAGCGCCGTGCGAATCCGCATCAGCAGCTCCTGCATGTGCGCAACCTCCTGCGGCACCTCCATGTCGCGGATCGCGCATCGCAAGTAGTGGCTCTGCGCCGGCAGTAGCGGGCGGTAATCCGGCGTCTCGCCTGCTTCGGTCAGGTCGATGAAGTAATTGATGCCGGCCTCGCGCAATCGTTCCAAGCGCTCTTTCGTATCCGCTTCGTTGTCGCCCCACGGGTGCTCACCCGCGAGCAGGCGCTTCGGCAATACCCAGTAAGAGTTCGGCAGTGGTTGCGTCATAATCGGGCGATGCTCGAACTTACGCGATCGGTCCTTATGGTAAAGACTGCGCTCATAGCCATCATTGTAACTGCGCTCGGGTTGTCTGCATGTCGATCGCCGCTCACCCGCGATGCAATGCAGCCGGCGCCGCCGACATCTCCGCCCGCGCCTTATCCGCAAAGCCATGCGATACCCGGGGTAAGCTGGGACTTTTCAAAACAAAGCGCCTTTCGCACGGCCATCGGCAGCGATCTTTGGCCCTGCACCTGGGCGCGCGACAACAATCTTTATTGCGCCTGGGGCGATGGCGGCGGCTTTGACGGCAACGACGACCAGGTGGGCCGGGCGAGCCTCGGCTTCGCACGGATCAGTGGATATCCCGGAGAAAACCCCTCGCCCGGATTTGTCGGCAGAAACGTCTGGGGGACGCTGCCTTATGCCGAGCACCCCGCAAGTTTCGGCGGCAAAGTCAGCAGCATGATCTCCATCGACGGCGTGCTCTATGCCATCGGGGGCCTATGGACGGCGCGGGATGCCGCGGAGCCGCTGCGCCAAGGCGAGAGCGGGCCCCTGAATACCTTGCTGTGGTCGACCGACCTCGGTCAAAGCTGGCGCATCGCCCCCTGGTCGACGCCCGCCTCGTTGGGGACTTTCCTTAATTTTGGCCGCGATAATGCCGGCGCAATCGATGACTATGTCTATATTTACTATCTGCGCCAGCTCGACACCCAACATCTTTATTTGAAGCGAGTGTCTAAACATAATCTGCGCGACGACCCCTCCGTCCCAGGCCGCTACCAATATCTCACCGGTGTCGATCCGCGCGGGCGACCCCGGGGTTGGTCGCGGCTGGAGACGCAGGCCGCCGCCATTTTCTTCGATCCCAACAATGTGGATTCGCCGGAGGTTGCTTATGACGCCAAGTTGCACCGATACTTGCTGAGCCTCGGCCATTCTGCTCCGGGCCGCGCAGGCGACTCGTCGATCGGGCAGCTGGGCTTGTTCGAGGCACCGCATCCCTGGGGACCCTGGGCAACGGTGGGCTACTACCAGGATTGGGGCGGTTATGGAGCGTCAGGGTCAGGTGATTTCTTGGGCCTGCGCATGCCGCTCAAATGGATCAGCGCCGATGGCAAGACGCTGTGGTGTATTTTTTCCGGACTGCGCGAATTCGATGCCTTCAATGTGGTCAAAGCAACGTTGCAAACCGGCTCACACGAAATAAGGCGGATAAAGGAAAGTACATGCTGCGGAACGACTCTTCTAAACGGCGCGAAGCGGAAATCTATCGCGGTACTGCGCGCCTCCCTGAGACCTCCGCGACGAGTCCGCTGCTGCGGGTGTTCACCGATTTTGGATTCACGCGCCGTGTCGTGCGCTATGCGCTGGGGCTGCCCGTGCCGATGGAGACGGAAGATCGGCGTGTGCTCGAGGAGATTATTTTCAAGCAGATTCTTGAGCTGCCGCAAACCCAGCGCATCCTATTCGTCGGCTGCGATTGGTACACCAAGCACTACCAACAAGCATTTTTCAGAGATCGCGACTATTGGACCATCGATATGTCGGCCAAGGCCGCGAAATTCGGCGGCCGCCAGCATCTCACCGCCGGCTTGCAGGATCTCGACCGGCATTTTCCCGCGCGGCACTTCGATGTCATTTTTTGCAACGGCGTCTACGGCTTCGGCCTCGACGCCCACGAGCACATTGAGCGCGCGATCGAGATGTGCTGGTCGCGCTTGCGCGACGGCGGCTATTTTGTATTTGGTTGGGACGACATTCCCGCACGCACGCCGGTGCCTTTGGAGCACATTGTCGCACTGCGCCGGTTTGAGCCTTTTGTGCTGCCGCAATTGGCTGCCTGGCGCTATCTCACCGACACGCCCTACCGCCATATCTTACGATTTTTATACGCAAGCCGGCTGAAACACCTGGACAGGCGGCTATGCAGCCGCCGTAGGCAACGGTTTGCGCGAGGCGCGCGCGACGGCGCGTTTTTTGTAGGCCAGCGACACACAGCGCGCGCAAATCACGCCCGACAAATACCAATACAAATACGTGACCGACGCGAATTCGTGAAAGATCGTATAGATCACGTCGATGGCGAAAATGACCACGACGCCGCTCCAGCCGGCGGCCAGGGCGCCGACGCGTGGTGCGATCTTCTCTGACCACTTTCAGCGTATCGGAGAACACCATCCAGAAGAGCACGCCGATCAGCAGTAGGCCGAAGATGCCGAACTCGAGCAGGAAGAAAGTAAACGACAGAATGAGAAATTGCTTGAACAGCAGATAATAGGCGCCCTCGAAGTTCTTGCCGAAGTTGGAGGGCGACACCGCGCCCATGCCGAGACCGAACATCAAGAGTCGCCGGATCGTGCGCCAGAAACTCGAACGGCACCACGATCGCATCGCCGCGGCGCACATCCTTCTTGGTGCCTACTCCGCCGACATCGGAACTTAAGTACCGGCCCAAAGCCTTTTGATCGGTGAGCAGCGCGGTGATATCCCGCTCGTTCTTATAGGGATTGTGCTCTTGCGTGTAGTTGTAGATCGGCACAAACAGCGCCCCCGTCACCATCAGCGCCGCCGTTGCCATCCCGAAATATTTGAGCCGCTTGCCCCGCTCGACGGCGATGAACAGGGTCACCAGCAACCCTGCGGGCAAAAAGAACACCGTCACTTTGGTTTCATTGATCGTGGTTGGAAGGAGCAGCAGAAAGAACAACGTCCAATACCACAGGGGCCGAATGCGGCCGCGCAACATCATTCCGGTCAACACCAGCACCACACAGATCAGAAACAGCGACAAAATACCTGAATCCCCGATGGTGCCGCGGACGTCGTCGCCGGTAAACCGGCCCTCGCTTTGCACGACCCAGCGCTGATAGACGGCGACCGGCACCTGCAAAATCGAGAGTGCCAGCAGCCATTTCAGCTGTCGCCTGAGCTGATCCTCGGTCAGCGGCAGCACCGCAGGCAGGAAGAACAGCGGCACGGCGCGCAAGTAGAATCTCATGCCGCTGAGCATCGGTCCGACCTCAGCGGCATTGTTGATGATGCCGCACACGATCACGATCGCCAGGGCGCCGAACGTGAACCAGTACTTCGGCGCCACCAGGCGAAAACGATCGCGCGTCCCCGCCAGCAGCACGTACACGCACCACCACCGCGGACATGGCTTCCGGCATGAATCGCAGCACCGACGGCAAGGTGAAGGTCTTGACCAGGAAGTCACTCAGCATGACGCAGACAAGCAGAATGAGTGTGAAAATTTGCATGTGATTGCGCCGCTATTCGTGAGCGCGGGCACGCGCCGCGATGAGCAACAGGTCATTATCGCCGTAATTCGACTTCCACACACGCTCGATCGACCAGCCTTCAGACTTGGGCCAGCGCACGCAGGTGCCGTTCGGTATCCGGATAGACGCTGGCGAAGACGCGATGCCCAGAGCTGACGATGGGTTTCAATCTGATCCTCCGGAAACAGCAACGGATGATTGGTCCAGCGATCGGTACGGCCGTCGCGGCAGACGTATGCCTCATAGCGGCTATCCTCGGAGTCCAGGAAAAAGTAGTCGAAGCGATCGTAATACTCATCCAGATTGGGTATGCCCGTGATGACCACATCGCCGGCGGCCACGTGCGCGGCGAGCCACTCGTCCGACGGTGCGCATGTCATTGCGCGGATAATAGTGCGCCGCCAGCACCGCCGACATGCCGGCGCGAAAATTCACCGCCGCCGAATCCACCGTGGCGAGATGCCTCGGTTGAAAATCCTCGGTGGCAGCGAAGCATAGCAGGGGTACAGCGGCGCAGAAAGCCGCGGATAAAGCCGTTGGGCATGCGGCGTAATACGCGCAGCCGCTCGAGCAGCATCAACAATGCGCTGACGGCCAGCACGATCAGCAGCGGATACAGAAAAAATGTGTAGCGGGTCTCGATGCGTTCAGCCGGCTTGGCCCCGACCATCAGGGTGATCACGATGACCAGGCTCAGCAACACGGCAACGGGAGTTCCGGTCTCGCGGGTCAAAACCGTCCTTGAGTATAAATAGCCAAGCGCCAGCGCCAGCGCCAGCGACAGCACCGGCACCGTATGTCCCCAGGGCCGAATGACGGCATCGTAAACATCGGGGAATCCAAACAGGCGCTCAATCGAGCGCACACCCGCGCCCGCGGCCAAATACTCAAACGCCAGCCAGAAGAGGAAAAATGCACGTCAAGGCGAGCGCAAAGTAACGCGCACGCCGATCGGTGAATTCTCTCCAATCGATGAAGCCCGACACGAGCAACAACGCAAGCACGCCCAACGTGATGGTGAACATTTGCAGCGCAGCGGCCAACAGCGCGACCCCAAGACCCGCAGCCGCCAGCCAGCGCGGCCAATAGGACCGGATCCAGCGCAGTGAAACACAAGCGAATGCGCACAGCGCCAGCCAGGCGCATGCCCAGACGATGTGTGCGCGCAGCGCGGCCCACCATCCCATGAGTTGCTGGCCGTGTTCGGCTGCCCCGCCGCTGGCGCCGGCCTGCGTTGCGGCCTCCTCCACGTGACCGCGAAAGTCGTTCGTCCCGATCAATACAGCAGCGCCAGCAAGACCACGAGTCCCGCCAGGCGCTTCCAATCGATCGGTTGCAGCCGTTCGTGCCCACGTGCGAGCACGACTGCCAGCAGATTGCCCACCGCCAACAACACCCCGCCTTCCCAGGTCAGCGCGCCGATCACGGACAGGGCCACCATCCACACGAATGCCGAGCGGCGCGGGTCGGCGATGTAGCGCAAATAGCAGATGAGGTACCAGGCAAAGACCGCTTGAAACGGCGCGTACATGCGCGCAAAGCGCGCCATCTCCACTTCCCAGATCGATACGCTGAGGATGATGACCGCCAAGCAGCCGGTGAGCGATCCGTGGATGCGTCTGCCGAGCAGATAGGCCGCGGGCAACACCGCGAGACTGCACACAGCGGCAACCGAGCGGCCGGCCAACTCGGGCGTCAGCCCGAATAGGCGGACGCCGGCAACCCAGTACTGATAGAGAACGCCCCGATTGTAATACCCGCCGCAGGAGAAGCCTGGAAGTCCGGTGCGCAATATGTTGTCGATCGAGCGCGAGATGTAAAACTCATCGACGCCGAGCGGCCACAGTCCAAGACCCACGAATCGTCCGTAAAGCCCCGCGAGCAGCGCGGCAGCCACGACGATATAAAGCGGCGTCGGAATCGAAACAGGCGGCGACAGCGATCCGCTCGAGACTCTGGGCACGTTTAACCGACTGCGTCGAAAATCTGGAGGTTCGTCACAGCGGCGCCGCGCGGTCTTGTGCTTTTCTCGGCTTCTCGGGCATAGTCAATAATGTCGCACGCGGTCTACCTAACCGTCTACAACAAGGCGACAATATTCGGCATGAGTCTCATTCTTGTCACTGACATAATCATCACCAAGTTTAGCGGGGTTTTCTGCGGCATTCATAGCGACTCGGCGGCGAGATCGACGCCGCCGCGATTGCATGCTGTTTAACTCCTATCCGTTCCTGCTGGGCTTTTTCCCGGTTACGTTCATCGTATTCTTCCTCGTGGGCCGCTGGAATCATCGATTCGCCGCTGCCTGGCTCGGTATCGCCTCGTTGTTCTTTTACGGTTACTGGAGCATCGCGGCATTACCGCTGCTGATCGCCTCGATCTGCGTCAACTATGTTTTTGGCCTGTACCTGACGCCGACCGATACGCAGCCTGCCGCTGCCGCTACGCGCCGCTGGCGGCTATTCGCGGCGGTGGCGGTCAATCTCGGCGTGCTCGCCTATTTCAAATACGCGAATTTCTTCGTCGACAATGTGAATCTCGCGCTGCATGCCGCTTCCATGCAGCAGATCCGCGCGCTGCACGTGGTGCTGCCGATCGGCATCTCATTCTTTACCTTCACCCAAATCGCATTCCTGGTGGATTGCTATGAAGGCAAAGTGCGCGAACGCAACTTTATCCACTACCTGCTGTTTGTTTCGTATTTTCCGCATCTGATTTCCGGCCCGGTCCTGCATCACAGCCAGATGATGCCGCAATTTCGCCGCCCGGAAATCTACCGGGTGCAGGCAAACAACATTGTCACCGGCCTGTTCAACGTCGCGGTCGGACTTGCAAAAAAAGTCTTGCTCGCCGACGAATTCTCGCAGTACGCCTCGCCGATTTTCGACGCGGCGCGTGACGGTCAGCACCTGGGATTCATCGTGGCCTGGACCGGCGCGCTCGCCTACACTCTGCAGATCTACTTCGATTTCTCCGGGTACACCGACATGGCGATCGGCCTGTCGCGCATGCTCGGGATCCAATTGCCGCTGAATTTCGACGCGCCCTACAAGGCCACCAGCATCATCGACTTCTGGCGGCGCTGGCATATGAGTCTGTCGCAGTTTCTGCGGGATTACCTGTACTTCCGGCTCGGCGGAAACCGGCACGGCGCGGCGCGCCGCTATGCCAACTTGATGGCGACCATGCTGCTCGGCGGCCTCTGGCACGGCGCCAGCTGGACCTTCGTCGTTTGGGGCGGCCTGCACGGCACGTATTTGTTGATCAATCACGCTTGGAGAGCCGCCGCGGCGGGCTTGCCGCGCCCCGGCGCCGTGCTCGCCGCGCTCGGTAAATTCGCGGGCGCTGCGCTCACCTTTCTCGCGGTCGTCATTGCCTGGGTATTTTTCCGCGCAACGACCTTTGACGGCGCGGCGCGCGTCCTGCAGGGCATGTTCAGTTTCCGCACGACGCCTTGCAGCGGCGGATGTTTCGACCAGATCTTTCGCGGCATCGTCCTGCCGCCGACGTCGTTCGCCTACCTGGGCGGGTTTTTCTTGGTCGGCTTTGCGCTGGTCTGGTTGACCCCGACCACGCAGGATACGACCTCACGCATGCGCAACATCGACGGCCGCACCGCCTGGCTGATCGCAGGCGCGTTGCTGTTCGCCGTGTCGCTGTTCGCGGTGATCAATGCATCCCATCAACGTTCGGAATTCATTTATTTCAATTTCTGACATGAAAAATCGCATCATTCCCTTGCTGTTGGGTTTTTTAGCGGCCACCCTGCTCGCGGAACTGCTGCTGCACGCACTGCCCGTCTCGACCGGCTATCACTTGGGCGGCGTGGATGCTGATCATCCCATCTCTCGCGGCGCTGCCTACTCGCGTTATACGTACTCGAGAGACTGGAGTTTTCATCTCGACAATTCCGGTGTATTGAACAACTACGGTTTTCGCGCCTCGCATGACTATCTGCGTGACCCTCGAGCGCTCATTGTTATCGGCAATTCATTCATTCAGGCGGATGCCGTCACGCCGTCCGACACGATCACTGAGCGCCTGGCCGCCCAATTGCAGCGTCCCGCCTACGGCGTCGGCGTGGACGGCTTTTCACTCGCGGATTACCTTGAAGCTGCGCGCTGGGCCGGCGAGCAGTTTGACGCCCACAATTTTTTGGTCCTGCTCACGACCGGCGATTTGGCGCACAGCTGCATGCCCCGCGCCGGCGAGCACCACTTGCGTTTCGCGCAGGGGGAGATCTCCATGGCGCTGGTGGAGCGCGCGCCGCCGTCGCGGATCAAGCGTTGGCTGAACCAATCCATGCTGTTTCGTTACCTCTACGACAATTTGCATGCGGCCGCCAATTGGTCGCAAGGGATGGCGGCGTGATGACGACGCACCCTGGAACCCGCAGGCGTTACACGCCGTGTTGGGGTGCACGGACGATGCGTTCGAGACCGCGGCCACGCGCTACTTTCTGAGTTCCTTTCATGAGATTGAAAGCAGCCGTCACGCGCAGGTCATCTTTCTGCTCGCACCCGGCTATCGGCGCGAACAACTCGTGGAAGCCGGCGGCGTTCGCGACGTCGACGTATTCGCACAGCGAGCCGCACTCGAGGGTTTCACGGTCCTGCATTTGGAGGACGCCTTTGCGGCGGCGCTCAACTTAGGGATCCGTTTGGATTTCTGGCCGATCGATGGCCATTGGAATGCGACCGCGCACGCCATCGCCGCCGACGCGGTAGCCTCCGCGCTATCCGCCGGTCTCAGCTCAGGCACGCCTCCATGAGGCGCTTCTCCACCGCCGCGGCAATCACGTTATAGGCGCGGTGCTCGAGCACGTAGCGGCGGCCGCGTTGCCCCATGGCGAGTGCGCTCACCGGATCGCGCAGGAGTTTCACGATGGCATCGGCGAACGGTTCTTCGGCGTAAGGAACGCAGTACCCGGCGCCGCTCTCTTCGATGACTCGCCTCTGCTCGGGATGATCGTTGGCGACCACCGCTTTGCTCATGGCCATGTACTCCACCAACTTGGTCGGCGAGGTCGAGCGGAGCACGGCGGTGGGAAAAAAAGGCGAGGTGCAGACATCGGCTTCGCGCACGTATTCGAGCGCCTGAGCCTGGGGCAGCTGGCCGACGAAGACCACGCTTGTGCCCAGATTCAGTCGCGCCACCTCTTCAGCCAGGAACGCTGCGTCCTCCGGATGGTCGCCCTGTCCGATGATGTACAGCAGCGCTGCGGGCACCGCCGCTTTGACCCTGGCAAACACGCGGATTAGAAAATCGAGCTTGCGCACCCGGTTGAGGGTGCCGAGGTACAGCACGCACGGCACTCCCGGCGGCAGTACGCGGCGTTGCGCGGGCTCGACCGCCGCCGGCCCCAAATCGCTGCGAACGCCCATGGGCACCGCCGTCATCTTTTCCAGCGCGATCCCCTGGGCGGCGACATCGAGACGCATCTGCTCGCTCTGCACGAACACATGATCGGCCGCCGGCAAAAGCCATTGATACAGCAGCCATTTGAACGCCAGGCCCCGCACCTTGTACAAGATCGGATAGCGTGTGTCGCCCTCTTCCGCGCGCAACAAATAGTGCTCAGGAAAAGGATAGGAGAGCCAATAGATGAACCGCGTCCGATACCAGCGGCTGGCGATCAGCGCAAAAATGCCCGATAGGAACTTGTCCTTGACCTCGATTGCATCGTAGCGCGACTGGCGCAGTCGCGAGAACAGGCGCAGGTCATTGCTCAGGCCGAACAAATGCTTCCTGATCCGGCTGAACAAGGAATGGCCTAAATCCGTGGCGCCCACCCAGACACGGCCGCCGCCCCACGAGGTCACGTAGGCGCGCGAACAGGCGGCCTCGCTCTGAATGATCAAGTCGATCTCATGGCCGCGGGCCGCCATTTCGACTCCGAACAGCACTGCCATGTCGACGCGGGTCGGCGGATAGGTATCCGAGGAGACGACCAACAACCGCAGCCGCCTCATCTTAGGCCCGTTTAACGCGCGGTCCGCAGGCCGGCGGAAGGGTTCAGCAATCCCAGGATTCGCAACATGCGCGCCTCCTTGCCCTGAAACAGCCGCAGCAACAGGTCGCGATCGGACGCGCACAGCACGGGTCCGCGCACATGCACCAGCGCGACCGCGCCGATGACGATGACCCCGAGAATGAGCTGCACCAGGGCCGGCGCGGAAAGCAGGCTCTTGATGGCATAGCAAACTCCCACCGCGCCGCCCCACAGCGCCACGCTGGCGCCGATCGATACGCCGGCATTGAGCCACACCGCGCGCCGCCGCACGTGCCACCACACGAACGAATTCTTGAGTATTTGCGAGGAACCGATGGCGAGCGCGGCGCCATAAATACCCCAATACGGGATCAGCACCAGCATCGCGATCACGTTGTACACCGCGAAGATCTTGCTGAGCAGTTGGATGTGCGCCTTTTCCTCGTACTGCGCGACCAGGGCGACCGGCGTCTGGAACGCATTGATGGTGGCGAAGCCCAAAATGAGCGGCAGCAGCCAGGATTGTTCGACGTACTTGCCGCCGAACACGACGTGCACCATCTCCGCGTGATAAACAATGGCGAACGACAGCAGCGGCCACAGCAACAGCAGATTCGCATTGAGCAGGAAGGTGAAGTATTGCGGCAGCCGTTCATCGGCATCGGCCGGTTTAACCGGCAAAGAACATCGGCTGGATGACGTTGTCGAACAGCCTGCCGGGCAGCAGGTTGATCGCCATTTCGTTCAGGCGCGTATAAAAGGAATAAATGCCGACCGCGACGGGATTCATGAAGGCGGCGATGAAGAAATTGTCGATCTTCGAGTCCAGAAACAAGGTGCCCGCGTCGTTGAAGTTGTTGAACATGACCGTATTTGAACAGCCGCTTGCGTTCCTCCGCGCCCGGGCGATAGACCTGCGCCGGCACCTGCGCGAGACACTGGCGCCGATACATGATGCGCAAGAACACATAGATGACGGCATACGCGAGCAGGTCGGCGCAGATCGCATTGCGCAGGGTCAATGCGCCGGCGGCGGCCAGCGCCGAGTACCAGATCAATTTGCCGAACGACAGCATCGCGACCGATCCCACGCTGAAGCG
The DNA here is from genome assembly GCA_963771615.1 of uncultured Gammaproteobacteria bacterium. Classification (GTDB taxonomy): domain Bacteria; phylum Pseudomonadota; class Gammaproteobacteria; order Steroidobacterales; family Steroidobacteraceae; genus Bog-1198. Next base: position 51,001 of record CAVYUD010000010.1, on the reverse strand, counting down.
GTGCAGCATGTGCGAGGCCAGGGAGAGCTGCAGTATCTGCACCTGGAAATGCAGCAGTATCAACAGGCAAAAGATCGAAAACTCGGTGCGATAGGGTCCGAGATCGAAGTGCGGCGCAATCGCATTCCAAACCAACAGCACGACGCCGAGCACGAGCAGATTGGTCACGAACCGGAGCGCGGCGATGCGGTGCACCAGCCATGCCGCCGCCACGCTGTCGCCGTGGCGCAGATACTCGGGCTGAAAACGCCGCAGTGTTTGCTCGAGTCCCAGCGAAGCTGCGGTGCCGACTAGGGGAATGAAGGAATACAACAGATTGAAGAGGCCGAAGTTCTCTTTCGACATGGTGCGCACCAGCACCACGTAACCCAGCACCGTTGCCAGCTGGGAGGCGACGCGGTAAGTGATCGTGTCGAACAGCGAGCGGCGCGCCTTGCTGCGATCATATAAACGCATACTCGACTCCGGGATGAGGCGGGCCAGAATCCCTAGTCGCTCGTGCCCTTGCTTTCGGCGTCGGAATAGTACCGGTAATCATATCCCGCAGTGGTCTCGGCGGCTCGATTGAGCACCACGCCCGCAATGGGAAATTCCGACAAAAGGCCCAACGCCCGCGACAGCTCTTCGCGCCCGGTGACTCCCTCGGAGGCCACGACGAGCAGTGCGTCAACCTTCGGCGCCACCACCAATGCATCGTCGGTGACCAGCACCGGCGGCAAATCGAGCAGCACGATCGGATCGACGGTACCGCGCTGCACGACGTCCAGAAGATCGTCGAATCGCGGCGAGGCCAGCAGCTCGGAGGCCTGATCGGTCGGCGCGTTGCTGCCGGCGATGAATAAATTATCGCTGCCCACCGAGAAGAACATCTCGCGCACACCCTCGCCCTGCTCCAGGTAATCACGCAGTTCGCGCGGCGGATGCACGCCGAGCGTGCGGCACACGCTCGGATTGCGCATGTCCAGGTCGAGCAGCACGATTTCGCGGCCTTTCTCGCGCGCCATGCTGAGCGCCAAATTGATCACCGTTAACGTCTTGCCGTCGTTCGGGCCCGCGCTGGTGACCGCAATGATCTTCCAGCCTTGCGTGCGTACCCGATGCAGAAGCCGCGTGCGCAGCATGCGGTAGGCGGCAATGGCATTGCCGTCATCGCCGGTCGAGCTGCGCAGCAACAAGCGCCGCTCGCGGCAGCGCGCATTGTCGACGGTCACCGCGAGACTTAAGATGCGTGCCGCAGGATCGATGGAGGCCGCTTGTTCGGCGCGCTCCGCGGTCCGCTCAGCATCGTGCTCTCCGGCACGCCGAGAGCGCACTCGCTGTTGCTGTGCCGGCACTCGACTCTTTTCCAGGGCGCGTTCAATTATCGACATGATGTACTAGTTTCCTGGCCGACTGCATGGCTGTCGCGGCTAATGATAGCGGCTCGATATTATCACGGCGACTACCACGACAATCGCCGCCGGAATACGCGCCAAAAAGCGAAGTCAACATAATCGCGCGGCGCCGCCGGTCGCGTTTGTTGTTGATGAACGGAATGCTCGCGAGCAACGGCACGCCGGCCGGTAATTGCACATCCCGTGCCGTTCGCACATTCGAATCGCCGCTCTCGGCGATCGCCACGGCGATGCCGGAGAGCGCGGCGCCCAACACCAAGCCGAGCAAGATGAGACCGATACGATTCGGATACACCGGCCAGGCCGAGACACTCGGCGCATGGATCATGGTGAATCTTTCGCCGCCTTGCGCGCTCTCGAAGGTCTCCGCCAGATTGGCGCTCTGCAGACGGTCTTGGATGTGCTGGTATTCGTTTTGCAGAACTTCCTTGCGGCGAAGCACGGAGGAGAACTCGCGTTCGGCGCCGGGCGTTTGCTGCATCAATCCGCGCGTCCGTTCGAGTTTCGCTGCAATCGAGCCGGACAGGCGTTGCAGGTTCGCCAATTCGTTGCGCGCCGCCTTCAGCTGGGTCTCGGTCATCAGATATTGCGGATTGTTGGCTGCCGCTCTCGTTGGCGGCCGTCCCGCCCGATTGCGCCATCAGCGTCTCGAGCGCGCGCTTCAGGCGCTTCACTTCCGGATGATCAGGCGTATAGCGCTGCTCAGCCTCGGTCAACTTCGCCCGCACCGTGGCCACATCGGTCAGATCGCCGGACTGCGTGATCAGATTCGGGCTCATCTGACTCAACGGCAAGCTCAGCACCGATTCCTTTTCCTGCGCGGACAAGATCTGCTGCTGCACGTTTTCCAGTTGACGCTGCGTATCCTCGACCGAGGCCTGGTTGCGCGTCATGAACTCGGGCGTGGCTTCGCCGTACTTGCTCTTCAAAGCCGCGAGCTGCACGTCGACGTCGCGCATCTGCCGCGCGACATCCTCGGACTGCTTCTGCAAGAATCCGGCCGCTTCGCCCGCCGCCTCGGTGCGCCGCAACTGATTGTAAGTCAGGAAAAGCTGCGCCAGCCGGGCATCGATCGCCGCCGCGATCTCCGGATCCGGATTGTTATAGTGCAGCGAGAATGCGTTCGATTCGGCCTGCGGCTTGAGCGTGACGGGATCGACCCGCTCCACCGTGGTGTCATCGAGGATGTGCTGCGCCTTCTCGGTGGCGCTCCAGTCTTTTCGTTTTGGATACGGATCGGCCTGCCGCACGATATTCTCGAGGCTCGGCACCGTCATCACGCGGCTCTGCACGATCTCGATTTGCTGATCGGAATAGCTGATCACGGTCGATTCGATGATGTCCTTCGGCACCGAGGATGGCTCGAGCATGATGGTCGCCGTCGACTGGTACAGCGGCGGGATGGCAAAGGCCGCGACCAGGCAAATGAACAGCATCGCCGGCAGGATCAGCGCCGGAAAAATAATCCGCCGTCGCAGCGCGCCGAAATAATCGCCGACTGAAGGAGGCGCGCCCGTTGATTCGTTCATTACATTCACCTCTGCGGGCCCAGGCCCTGATAAGCGATCCTGATATAGACCTTGTTATTCGCGGCACCATCCGGATCGACTTCGTATTTTTGCCAACTGTACTGGTAGCCGCCTTGCACGTACCACGTCCGCGTCAGCATCCACTTCGCTTCGAGCACAGTCTGCAAATACTTGCGATCATCGCCCGCCACATTGCCCGTAATTCCACGGTTGCGCAGGCCGATCAACGCCGCCGTGAACCCGAACCGTTCGCTCACTTCGCGATCGTACTGGGTCTTTATCTGGTCATTGACGTAGAGCGCGCCGGCTCCCGATGAAGGCGTGATCAAGCGGCCGGCGTTCAGACGGAATTGGCCGACCTGTGATTTGTACGTGACGCTCACCGTGGCGCCCCAAGCGTTCGCGGTGCTGTTCAATACTTCAGGTTGCGTTTCGGTGACATTGGCGTGCTCATAGACCGCGGATAGCGTAGTCGACCACAGCGGCGTCCAGCTCGTGTCCAAATCGACCGTGCCCCCGGATCCGGTCGCATGAATATCGGCACGAGTCGCTTGATACTTGGAGTCAAAGCCGCCAAATGACAATTCGGATCGCTGTGTTACGGACCAAGTTAGCTCGGCCTTTCCCAAGTAGTAGTTGAAATTCACATGATCGATATCGTCGTTCGGCGAATAATTGACGTGCTGGTAAATCCCCGACACGCCGGCGCCGAATACCGGCGTGAACTTGTAGGTGTAGCTCGGCACCAATAAACCGCTATCGCGCGTGGCGCCGATGACCGCCTTTCCCGATTGCGGCGAAGTGGGCGACACCGGGTTTATCGTGTCATAGAGCGCGGAGTTGAATTCAGCGTTGATTTCGTCGCGATGCTCGAGGCTACCGAAGACCGAGGCGGTGCTGCGCTGCCAACGCTGGGTCGAATTGAAATCGAGGTACCCTTCAAAGCGGTTATCCTCGGAGTCTTCCGGATAATCCCGGTATTCGACCCGCGGCCTGATCGTCGAGTCCGAACTTGGCGTGGCGATGCCGATGACCGTGGCGAGGCTGACGATATTGCCTTCGGTCCGTGAGCGGCTGCCCGGATCCATATCCAAGTTCGTGTCGCCTTCAACGGTCAGACTCGCTTGCGGCTGATAGTAAACTTCCGCCGCGAAAGCCGGCGCCGCCGCTGCCGACGCGATAGCCGTGGCGAGAGCGACGACGAGGCGGTCGCGGATGTTCAAGCTGCATTCCTGAGGGCGCATGGCTACGGCACAACCACGACATCGCCGCTTTCCAGATCTATGTTCTGCTGCAGGTCTTTGCCCGAGGCGACCTGTCCGTAGCGGAACGGCAGCACGCGCTGCGTACCCCCGCTGCTGCGAATGACGATGATGCCGTCAAGTTTCGCGTAGGGGTTCCCGCCACCAGCAATGCTCAAGGCTTGCAGTACGTTGATGGTCGGATTCATGGTGATGGACCCGGGCTTGGTGACCTGGCCGATGACGTACACCACGTTTCCCTTCACATCCGTGACGATCACCGTCGCGATCGGATCGGAAATGTATTTTTTGAGCCTCGCCTCCATCTCGGTGCGAACTTGCTCGACCGTCTTGCCGCCGACCACCAGCACGCCCACCATGGGATAGGAAATCTTTCCATCTGGCGCCACCGTAATTTCCTGCGGCAACAGTTTCGGATCGTCGTAGACGCCGACGATCAATTTATCGCCGGGGTGCACCCGGTAATCGGGAACTGTTTGCGCGTGCAGCGTGGCGCTCATCATCGCGGCGCCGGCGAACACAGCACCTGCGAACCAAAACGTCTTCCGAGATTGCGTTGTTTTCATAGCCTTACCCTCCCTTCATTCGTGCGTCGGCATAGTCGCGAAACACCACGGTCAACCCGTCGCGCAACGACACTCTAGGTTGCCATTTCAGCACATGCCGCGCCTTTGCGCTGTCCCAACGTACTCGCGCGAGCCTTGTTTTGATGCGATATCGATTGGTGGTCGGCTCTTTCTTACGCAAACGTGCGGCAATTTCCGACACGAAACCCAATAAGTAGTATGCCGCCACCGGCAGCCGCAGCACCCGCGGGGCGCCGCCGGCCGAACGTTGCAGTAGCGCCACATAATCATTTTGAGTGAGCGTCTCATCGTCAACGACGTTGAAAGTTTCCCCGCCGACGCCGGGCGCGCTGGCGGCCAGCATGAGCGCATCGACGGCATTGTCGACATATACCAGCGGCAGCGGCACACCGCCGTCGCCGAACAGGATCACCCGATCCTTCGCAAACGGCTGACACACGTGAGCCGGAAACACGCCGGCGCCGATGCCGCAAACGAGGCCAAGCCTTACGATGACAGTCTCCAGGCCGCCTGGACTGTTCGCGGCCAACACCGCCGCCTCGGCGAGCGCCTTGGCCCGCACATAATTTCCGAGCTGGCCCGTTTCATCGAATGCAGAGTGCTCATTGATGACCGCGCCATCGGGTTGCTGCGCGAGGGAGTAACCCGCCAACGTCCCTACATAGACGAAACGCCGCACGCCGGCGCGTTTTGCTTCACCCAGCAACTGCTCGGTGCCCGCCACATCCATCCGATCGAACGTCTGCATCGACGCGGCGGTCGCCGAACGCGCCAGGTGAAATACCGTTTCCGTCCCGTCGGCCACGCCGCGAATGCTGGACGGGTCGTTGAGATCGCCGAGGCGCACGTCGGCACCGGCCGCTCGCAGAGGCCCGGCTCGTTCGGCATTGCGTGCGAGAATCCGCACCGCATCGCCGCGCTTGATCAACGCTCGCGTCAAGTACGAGCCGAGGAAGCCCGTGGCACCGGTGACCAGTACCTTCATGAACCGGTGTCCCTCAACGCCGCTGCGGGTGTCGCAGGCCAAATATCACGCGAGCACGCCGACCGCTTGAGTGCCCTCGACGGGGCCCACCGGAGCCGGCCGGCCGTTTTCGAGCGCAGCGTAGAAGGCGTGGATCATCGGGACGATGCCGTAGGAGCCGTCGACTTTCCGGCGCAACAGTTTCCACGTCGAGCCCGAGGGTCGACCCCACCAATTGCGTGGCAAGATCGAAGTTCGCAAGTCCACGCGCGATGCTGCGCTTGACGGGCAAAGTACGCTCAACCGTCAAGGTCATGCTCGAAATATTGACCCGCAGCATCACGCGCTCGCACCAAATGTCGATCAGGGCCATGTCGGGCAAAGCGCGCAAGGAGACTGCGATCGAACCTAAGCCGCGCTCGGCCTCAACCACGGCCCTGACGTCCGCGCTCTTGCCGTTCGGAACCACGGCGTTGGGGCGGCTGACCGAAAAGGTGTGCCGGGGCGCCCCCAACAGGTGGATGAGTACCGCCAGCAAGTGCACGGCCAGGTCTTCAGCCAGCCCGCCGGGCAGGTCTTTGGACCAGTGAGCCTGACCAAAAGTGGGGTTGCGGCGCACGTCATAGTTGAAAGAGGCGCCTACCTGCACGACGGCGCCGGTGCTGCCGCCTGCAATCAGCGCTCTGCGCCTTGAGCAGCGCCGGGGAATACAACCAGTTATGGCCCACGCAAAGCTGCCGCCCCGCGGAGACCGCCGCGCCGCGTCATCGCTTCGCAGTCGGCGACCGATAGCGCCATGGGCTTCTCGACATAAACATTGGCGCCGCCCTGGAGCGCTTCAATGACCACGCCGCGGTGCAATGCAGGGGGCGTCAAAACGTGCACCACATCGGGCTTGAGGGCCAGCAAATCAGCCAAATTGTCGAATGAGCGTTTGACCGAGAAGCGCTCCGCCTGGGCGCGTGCGCGGGCGATGTCCTGATCGACCAAGGCGATAACTTCAGCGCCGGGATAGCGCGTCGCCGCGGTCAAATGGTGGCTGGATATCATTCCGCAGCCGACGATGCCGATTTTCATTACGCGCTAGGCTCTTCCGTGGGGGATAAGCCGACAGTATACAGGCGGCCGAGTCGACGAATAACCCGATCGAGGTCCGACGCATCTCGCTGTGCCGCGCTCGAACGCAAATGTGTCGACCCCGCCACAGCTCGAAAAACAATATGTCCAAATATTGCGACGCCGCTGGCACGAATCTTAGCGGCGCGGCGGAGTACTAGCGTCGCCGCGCCAGCAGCCATTGCTCTCCCACCTGCCTGACGATGACGTAGTGAGCATCGACGTCGCGGCTCAGATCTTCACCTACCAGGTTCACCGTCACCGGGCGCGTTCCACTGAGCGGCGCCGTCGCCTCGAGATAGTTGAAAGACTCATCGTCGATGAGTTTTTTCAAACGGTCCGCAGTGACCTTGCCCTTCTTGATTTTTTCCAGGTAATTGTGGGCATCGAGTTCAAAATTTTTCCCGGCCCAGTAACACAGCGACGTCATCTCGCATGCCACAGGGCCCGGGCTCGCGGCAATTTGACCGATCAAGTCTTGATACGGCTGCCGAAGCGCGTGATCCTCCCGAACCCTATTGAGACTCTCGAACATCGATCGGCCCAACTCGGGAAGACATGCCGACGCCAGAATCAGAGCAACTGCAGCAGCCCATTGTCGATGGCTCTCCTGCAACATCGAAATGACCCACGTGCCGAACAGACCCGCGGTTATGCATAATGCGATGATCAGATCGAACACCATATTCACATCGCAGAGCTCGCCGCTCAGAAAGAAAAGCCCGAGCGCGCCGGCGATCAGCACATAGATAAGCGCGAATCGAGTTCGTCGGTCGTGCCACCTCGCCGCTCCCAAAATCGCAGCGTAGACCAACAGCGGCAGCAGCGGTATGACATACCGTATGGCATTCGCTTGTAATTTGCTCAGTGAGATGACGCGCTGATGCAAGAATATATCCTGCAGTGAAACCGGCCCGTACTTCAGCACCGCAAGCAGCAGCAGACTCGATCCTATGCTCAAGTTCAAAAAAGTCCATGACCACAATTGGCGCCGCTCGTTGAATAGCGCCCACGCGAAAAGCGCCAACGGCAGCACCACGAGATTTTGCTTGATGAGTACGCCGACCACGCACAGCACACTCGAGAGCACCATGCCGCGCACAGGTTGACTGCGCTGTTGCGCGACCAAAAAAAACACGGCTCCCAAGGTCGTGAACGCATGGCCAAGCCACTGCGGATCATTCATCGCGACGTAGACGGCAGCATTGGCGCCGATATACAGCAAGAACAGCAGACTCGAGAATGCAGCGAAAAAGCGTGCGCCGCCCAGGAGGCGGGTGAGCCAGAAAACATTGATCGAGACCGCCAATAAACTGACGATCGAGATCAGTCGGCCGGCAATGATGTTGTCGCCGATCAATTTACCGGCAAAACCGACGATGAAGAACGACAGCGGCGGATAGTTGGTGGAAATGAGCGAATCGGCCGGCGGATAGAGGACGCCGCCCGACAGCGCGAGGAGCGCATGATAGGCGTTCCACCCTTCATTGTTGTCGACGGGTACGTGCAAAAAGGTGTGATGCAGCGACCCCAGCATCACTGCCAACACGCCAAGCACCATCGCCGCGAGCAGCGCGGCTTGTGCTCGCTTCGCGAAGCTCATCGCGCCCGCCAGGTAAATATGGCGGATACCGCGTAGTTCCACACAGAACTCATTGCGGCGCCGGCGATGCCGGCAATCCACCACGAGGATCGCCCGTCGCCAAATAGAAATGACGCGAGGCCCACGTTGGCGACCGCGCCGATCCCGCAAATCAGCACAAACGAAACCAGACCGCGAATGAATCGCCACCCGGTCAAACGCCGGTCGCGGTAAGTTAACCAATTGTTGAGGGTGTAGTTGCCGAGCATCGCGACGCCGGTCGCGGTCGCCTGCGCGGCGGCGAACGGCAGCGCCGCGACATTGAGGCCGAGCCACAGGACCACCAAGTGAACCCCGAGGCCCAAAAACCCGATCAAGCCAAACAGCAGGAAACGCACCGGCACGTAGCGGCCGACGGTCTTGTCAGCGACCAATACGGCGTATTCCCATGCCACCATGCTGTCCAGCTTGCTTTCGCCGGAGATCCGCGCCCGGAAGCTGTACGGCAGCTCCTTGATCCGCAGGGGGCGCTCGGCGGAAGCCAGAATATCGATGAGGATCTTGAAGCCGACGGCGGACAAGCGGCGCACGGAGCCCTCGAAGGCTGAGCGGCTCAGCATGAAGAAGCCGCTCATCGGATCCGCGACATCGATCTTGAGTATCAATTGTCCGAGGCGCGTTGCGAGGCGCGACATGCGGGCTCGGCGCGCGTCCAAGCCGCCGCTATCGCCGCCATCAACGTAGCGGCTGCCCACGACAATATCGACATCCTGGGCTCTGAGCGCTTCCAGCATCCGAGGGAGCAAAGATTCATCGTGCTGCAAATCCGCATCCATCACGGCAATGAACGGCGCCGAGCTCGCTTGCGCGCCCTCGATGCAGGCGGATGCCAGTCCGCGCCGGCCGATACGATGGAGCAAGCGAATGCGCCCGTCGGTCCTCGCCAATTCCAACGCCACCGCGCGGGTGCGATCGCGCGAGTCATCATCGACAAAAATCACTTCCCAGTCGTAGCCGCGTAGCGCCGGCCGCAATTTATCGACCAGCGCGGCAATGTTGCCTTCTTCATTGAGAGTGGGAACGATCACGGAGAGCAGCGGACCCGAAAACGGCGGCGATTCGGAGACTGCGGAACGCGCGGGATTCGGATCGCTTGTATGAGGTTCTAACATCCCGATCCCGATGGGCCCAAAATAGCCTTTGGTAGCATATGCGAAGTCACTGCTTACGTCACGCTTGGGAATGCGTGCGGGTGCAGGTTTAAGATGTGCAAAGAAATCGCAGCATATGGGACGCGTTCATCACACTCGAGGCACATTTGAAGATTAGCTTTGCAATTCTTTGCGACGACACCGGCTTCGAAGCCTGGCAGCAGCGCTGCGTGGAGAAACTGCTCGCCGTACCCGGGATACTGCCCGCGATCACGATAGACCCTAACGCGCTCCCAGAAGAATCGTTGACGCAGCATCTGCGCGAGCATGACTTGGATTTCATCTCTGAGTTTCAGCGCGGCGCGTGTTCCCGCCGGACTGCTCGAGGCGGCGCGGCATGGTGTATGGGCGCTGCACTTCGGCGACTGGAGCCGCTATCGCGGAAAGCCCGAGCGCTTTTTGGGAGGTGTACGAAGCGAGCCCCATTACCGCGGCATTGCTGGTGCGCCTGCAGCAGGACCCGAATGCGGTGATCGTATTGCGTGAAGGGTATGTGCGCACCGACTTGTTGTCCGCCGCGCGCAATCGCGAGCAACTGCTCGCCCGCATCGTCCATTGGCCCGCGCAGGTGTGCATCGATCTTGGCAACGGCGTTGCCGGTTGTTTGACCTCGGCGCCGCTGCTCACGACCGCGCCCGAACGCAAGGCCCCAACGCGCGTGCAACAATTGAACTACCGCTGCCGACTCCTTGCGCGTGCGGCGCGTACCGGCTTCGAATCGCTGTTTCGTCATGACCAATGGAACGTCGGACGCATCGATCGGCCCATCTCCTCGTTCTTGAATTCAAACGCCGCGGCGAAGGTGCACTGGCTCAAAGCGCCGCGCCGTTCGGAGTACTTCGCCGATCCCTTCGGCGTCTGGCGCGATAATCGCCTCACCGTTCTGTACGAGCATTTCAGCTATGGCAGCAATCGCGGCACGATTGCCGCGGTCGAATGCGCGCAGAATGCGGACGCGCAAAGTACGCCTGTCGCGGTGCGAATCGGACCGCAACCCGCCGTACACCTCTCGTACCCCTACCTCTTCGAGGCGGAGAACCGGTTGCTGTGCGTACCCGAGTCCTACCAGGCCGCGGAAGTCGGCCTGTACGAGCTCGAAAATTTTCCGGATCGCTGGGTCAAAGTCGCGAATCTTCTCGAGGCTAGCCTGGTCGTTGATGCAACGCTGTTCCAGCACGAGGGGCGATGGTGGCTCGCGGGTTCCGAGCCGACTCACAAGGGAGCAAGCTGCGAATTGAATCTCTGGTACGCCGACGCGCCAAGCGGTCCCTGGCATGCCCATGCCGGCAATCCGGTAAAAATCGATGTCCGTTCGGCGCGGCCGGGAGGCACGCCGTTTTACGCCGACGGCGTCCTGTACCGGCCGGCTCAGGATTGCACGAAAACCTACGGCGACAGAATCATCATCAATCGCGTGGTGACGTTGACCACGACGGCGTATCGCGAAGTCCCCGCGGCAACCGTCGAACCTGACTCGCGCGGGCCCTACCCCGCCGGGCTGCATACCCTGTCGAGCGCAGGGACCAGCACCTTGATCGATGCGAAGCGCATCATTTTTTCACCGCCGCAATTTCGCCGGGTGTTCCTGCATTATTTGCGTTCGCCGTTCCGTTGAGCGTGCAGCTCGCGCAGCAGCGCCACGTATTGCGTGACCACCTCGGGGATGTCGAAGGCTTGCGCGGATACGCGCCCGCGTTCACCGATGCTCGGCCACTCCTGTTGCCGTGCGAAGGCCTGCTGGATCGCCGCGCTGAGCGCTTCCTTGTTCCTCGGCGGGCACAAAAATCCGTTGACGCCATCACGGATGATTTCCGGCGCCGCACCGACCGCCGTGGTGAGAACCGGGATTGCGCAGCCAAGCGCCTCGACCAGAGTCAGCGAGAAGCCCTCATAGTCGCTCGGCGATACGAATAAGTCCGCCGCCTGTAGATACTCCGGGACGCGGTTGCTGTGGCCGACGAGATTCACATTCGAAGTCAGCGCATGAGTGCGAACATGCTCGACGATGTCGGCTTCGCAATCGTCCCACGAGCCGTGACCGCTGCCGACCATGACCAGGTAGGCGTCCGGGTATTTTTCAACCAACTGCGGCCACGCTTCAACCAGCATCATCACGCCCTTCGCGCGCGACAGACGGCCGACATAGAGGACGATGGTGCGTCCCCGCGGGAAACCGAGCCGATCGCGCAAGGCCTCTCGATCGACGGCCGCCACGGGCTTGAATTCGCTCAAGTCCACCGCGTTCGCGATGCGCGCGACATGCGCCGGCGGATGCTTCAGGCCCTGCAACAACCTGGCGATGTCCGCGGATATGGCGATGACGCAACTCGCGTGCCGCAATACGCGACGCTGCAGCACCTTCATCACATGACTCAACGAATCGCCCGATGAAGCCGTTCATCATCTGCAGGCTCTCGGCCGAAATGGGCTCCACCAGTTCAAAGGGCGATTCGACCCGCACCACGCACTTCTTCCCAAGCAAGCGGCACACCGGGACGACGGTGATCGGAATCGTCTTCATCCCGGAGACCACCACCAAATCATAGAGCATTCCGGTCTGCGATCAAGGCGCGCGCAAGCCTGCCGATGAAGGCGAGCATTGCGGGCAACGCTCGCCAGCCTGCGCCCTTCATCCGGCCGGCCGGATTGATGCGCCGAACCTGCACTCGCCCGACGCGTTCTTGCGCAGCGGCATGCGGCATCACCTGCCGCGTCATCACCTGAACTTCGAGACCGCGCCCGGCCAACCCCTGCGTCAGGCGCGAGGCGATCATGCCCGTACCGCCGGTCTCGGGAGGAAAATACTCCGTGGTCAGCCAATAGATGCGCGGTGCCGCTGTGGTGCGCGATACGCTGTTGCGGCGCTGCGCGGGCATATTATCGAATGCCATAATCCTCAAAACCGGCCAAATGAAAGCCTGAATGCGTTGGTGATGACTTTCATGATCAAAAAAAGTATACCAGCCTGGCTTGCCGGATCGACGAATGTGGCTCGCGACCTACCGGACAGTGGTATGGTGCACACTCAACAGGAGCATCTGTGAGTCAATATAAGCCGATGTCGAGCATGGGGCGCCCTGCGGCGCCGTCCGCAGATGATCCGATGATGGATTTTCGCGCCCGCTTGGTGCACCAGCAAGCCGAAGCAGCCGAACGGCGCCGACTGGATTTAGCCGAGCAATCCTCGCGCTTGAAAACCGCGGAAGAACGCATTCGCATTTGGGAGCGCATTCATGAGGTCAATTTGCCCAAGGACCCGACGCATCGGCTGATCGAAATCATCGCCGCGAACACCGGTCTGGCCGATTCGGACGTGCGCGAAGAACAGCAGCGCCGCGCGAGCCTGCGGGCCGCCGTCTAGATCTATTCGAGATATTTCGCCGGCGTTTTGCCGCGAATTTCTGTCGCGCGTCACGCCCGGCGCCACCTCGATCAGTCTGAACAGATCCTTGCGCGACGGCCGCGAAAAGACACCCAGCTCGGTGATGATCATGTCGACGCAGTTCACCCCGGTGAGCGGCAATTCGCAGCGCGGCTTGAATTTCGGCTGGCCGTCCTTCGAGGTGTGCTCCATCACCACCGCGACTCGCTTGACGCCGCCCACCAAATCCATGGCGCCGCCCATGCCTTTCACCACTTTGCCCGGCACCATCCAATTGGCCAGATCGCCGTTTTCCGCGACTTCCATGGCGCCGAGCACGGCAAAATCGATGTGCCCGCCGCGAATCATGGCGAAGCTGTCGGCGGAGGAAAAATAGGAAGTCATCGGCAGCGCCGTCACGGTTTGCTTGCCGGCATTGATCAGATCCGGATCCTCTTCGCCTTCCAATGGGAAAGGCCCGGTGCCCAGCATGCCGTTCTCGGATTGCAAAACGACGTTCATGCCCGGCGGAATGTAATTCGCCACCAGCGTCGGAATGCCGATTCCGAGATTGACGTAGAACCCATCCTGCAGTTCGCGCGCCGCCCGGGCGGCCATCTCCTCACGCGACCACGGCATCGGACGGCCTCCGAGCGTTTACGCACCGTGCGCTTTTCAATCATTTTGGAGTAGCGGGCGCCTTGAATGATGCGATGCACGAAGATACCCGGCGTATGGATGCTGTCGCCGTCTAAATCGCCGGCTTCCACCAGCTCCTCGACCTCGGCGACGGTGACGTGGCCGGCCGTGGCCATGTTGGGATTGAAATTGCGCGCGGTCTTTCGATAGATCAGATTGCCTTCCGTGTCGCCCTTCCAAGCCTTGACGAGCGCAACGTCCGCCACCAATCCCTTCTCCAGCACATAGGTCTCGCCATCGACGGTGCGCGTTTCCTTGCCCTCGGCCACTTGCGTGCCGGCGCCGACCTTGGTGAAAAATCCGTAGATCCCCGCGCCGCCGGCGCGGATGCGCTCGGCCATCGTGCCCTGCGGATTGAACTCGATCTCGAGTTCCCCTGCCAGGTACTGCCGCTCGAATTCCTTGTTCTCGCCGACGTAGGAGGAAATCATTTTGCGGATCTGACGCGACTTGCAGCAGCAATCCCAAACCGACGCCGTCGAAGCCCGCATTGTTGGACACCACGGTCAAGTCCGCGCACGCCGGAGGCGTGCAGCGCATCGATCAGGTTCTCCGGAATGCCGCACACGCCGAATCCGCCGCACATCAACGTCATGCCGTCCTTGACCACGCCGTGAAGCGCGGACGCCGCGTCAGGAAAGACTTTTGCCGAAGCGCTCTTGCCGGTCATCGCCGCTCCTAGTAACGGTACTGATCGACCTTGTAAGGACCTTGCCGGTCGACGCCGATATATTTCGCCTGCACCTCGGTCAGCTCGGTCAGCTGCGCGCCGAGTTTCGAGAGCTGCAGCCGCGCCACTTTTTCATCCAGATGCTTCGGCAGCACGTACACGCCGACCGGATATTTCTTGGTGTTGCCGAACAATTCGATTTGCGCCAGTACCTGATTGGCGAACGATGAGCTCATCACGTAGGAGGGATGTCCCGTGCCGCAGCCCAAGTTCACCAGTCGGCCTTCCGCCAGCAGAATGATGCGCTTGCCGTCCGGGAAAATAATGTGATCGACCTGCGGCTTGATGTTCTCCCAGGTGTGCTGGCGCAGCGCCGCCACTTCGATTTCATTGTCGAAGTGGCCGATGTTGCAGACGATCGCCTGATCCTTCATGCGCCGCATGTGATCGTGCGTAATGACGTGAAAATTGCCGGTGGCCGAGACGAAGATATCGCCCTTGTCGCAGGCATAGTCCATGGTGACCACGCGATAACCTTCCATCGAAGCCTGCAGCGCGCAGATCGGATCGATCTCGGTGACCCACACTTGCGCGGACAGCGCGCGCAGCGCCTGAGCCGAGCCCTTGCCGACATCGCCATAGCCGCACACCACGGCCACCTTTCCGGCGATCATCACGTCGGTGGCGCGCTTGATGGCATCGACCAACGATTCGCGGCAGCCGTACAAATTGTCGAACTTCGACTTGGTGACGGAGTCGTTCACATTGAAGGCCGGAAATGCGAGCTGTCCATCCTTCGCCATTTGATAGAGCCGCTTCACGCCGGTCGTGGTCTCTTCGGTCACGCCTTTGATCTTGGTCAGGCGCGTCGAGTACCACTTCGGATCGACCTTGAGCTTCGCCTTGATGGCCGCGAACAAATGCTCTTCCTCTTCGCTGCCCGGCTTCGCGATCAGCGACGCATCCTTCTCCGCCTTGGCACCGAGGTGCAGCAACAGCGTGGCGTCGCCGCCGTCGTCCAGAATCATGTTGGAATAGCCGCCGTCCGGCCACTCGAAAATTCGATGCGTGTAGTCCCAGTATTCGGCCAACGACTCGCCCTTCACCGCGAACACCGGCGTGCCGCCCGCTGCGATGGCAGCCGCCGCGTGATCTTGGGTCGAATAAATATTGCACGACGCCCAGCGCACTTGCGCACCCAACGCATTCAGCGTTTCGATCAGCACCGCCGTCTGAATGGTCATGTGCAAGGATCCGGTGATGCGCGCGCCGCGCAGCGGCTGCTGTGCGGCGAACTCGTGGCGAATGGCCATGAGACCCGGCATTTCGGTTTCGGCTATTTTGATTTCCTTGCGTCCCCAGTCCTTGAGAGCGAGGTCTTTGACGATGAAATCGGCCTGAGCCTTGATTGCTGCATTCATTACGATTCGACTCCTTAAAGCGGCTTAGGCAGCGCGCGTTGCTTTAGATTCGGCGGCGAGCGTGGCGGCCTTGTCGGTACGCTCCCAGCTGAATTCGTCTTCCTTGCGGCCGAAATGGCCGTAAGAAGCGGTTTTTTGATAAATGGGCCGCGCCAAGTCCAACATTTCACGCAGCCCGAACGGGGTGAGATCGAAATGCGCCCGCACCAGCTGCGTGAGGCGCGCATCCGAGAGTTTTCCGGTGCCGAAAGTCTCCACCATGATGGAGGTCGGCTCGGCGACGCCGATGGCGTAGGAGACCTGGACTTCGCAACGATCGGCCAGGCCTGCGGCCACGATGTTCTTGGCCACGTAGCGCGCGGCATACGCCGCCGAGCGATCGACCTTGGAAGGGTCTTTACCCGAGAACGCGCCGCCGCCGTGGCGGGCAAATCCGCCGTAGGTATCGACAATGATTTTGCGTCCGGTGAGTCCGCAGTCGCCCACCGGTCCGCCGATCACAAATCGCCCAGTGGGATTGATGTGATACTTGGTGCGCTTGTCGATCCACTTGGCAGGCAGCACGGGCTTGAGGATTTCCTCCATGACTGCTTCGCGCAATTGCTTGGTGCTGATGTCATCCGAGTGCTGCGTGGAGAGCACCACCGCTTCCAGACCGACCGGCCGATCGTTCTCGTAGCGCAAAGTGACTTGGCTCTTCGCATCCGGCCGCAGCCAAGGCAGCTTGCCGTTCTTGCGAACCTGGGCCTGGCGCTTCACGAGCCGATGCGCCAAGGTGATGGGCGCCGGCATCAGCACATCGGTTTCGTTGGTGGCATAACCGAACATCAATCCCTGATCCCCGGCACCTTGCTTGCGTTCATCTTTGCGATCCACGCCTTGCGCAATGTCCGGCGACTGCTTGCCGATGATATTGAGAACACCGCAGCTCGCGCCGTCGAAGCCCATGTCCGAGGTGTCGTAGCCGATGTCCAAGACCGTCTTTCGCACCAATGCTTCGACATCCACCCACGCGCGTGGTGGTCACTTCGCCGGCTACGATCACCACGCCGGTTTTCACCAGCGTTTCGCAAGCCACGCGCCCGCGCGGATCGGCCGCCAGAATCGCATCGAGCACGGCATCCGAAATCTGGTCCGCGACTTTGTCCGGATGGCCTTCAGAGACCGATTCCGACGTGAATAAGAAGCTACTTCTACTCATGAATGTAATTCCTTGAAATTTATCCGAAATTATCCCGGAATCGCTGATCAAACTCGGTCCGGGTAAAGCGGTGATTCTGCGGCCCGCGCGATTCGATCTTGATCGCGCCCATCAGCGAGGCCGTCCTGCCGATAGATTCCCAATCCAGGCCATGCAGCAACCCGTGAATTAGACCAGCCCGATAGGCATCCCCGCAACCTGTGGGATCGATTACTGCTTTCGGCGCAGCACACGGGATGCGCAATGTTAAACCGCCCGCATAGATCGTGGATCCTTCCGACCCCATGGTGACGATCAGCGCTTCCACCTGGGAGGCGACCTCGGCGGCGTTCAGGCCGGTTTTTTGCTGCAGCATGCCCCACTCGTAGTCATTGACCGTCACCCAGCGCGCTTGGCGAATGAAGGTCTTCAATTCGTCGCCGCCGAACATGGGCATGCCCTGACCGGGATCGAAAATGAAGGGAATGGAAGCCGCATGGAACTGGGCCGCATGCTCGATCATGGCCTGACGGCCATCCGGCGCCACGATACCGAGCGTAATTCCCGCTCCGGCGTCGCTGACCTTATTCAGATGAGCGAACTGCATCGCGCCGGGATGAAAGGCGGTGATCTGATTATTGTCTAAGTCGGTGGTGATAAAGGCCTGCGCGGTAAAGGTGTCCTCCACCTGGCGAATGTGTTGCACCGGCAGCCCCTGCGAGATCATGCGTTCGCGGTACGGCGCGAAATCGTGACCCGCCGTGGCCATGGCGACCCCTCGGTCGCCGAGCAAATTCAGGCCATAGGCGATATTCGCGGCGCAGCCGCCGAATTCGCGGCGCATTTCCGGCACCAGAAAGGACACATTCAAGGTGTGCAGCTTGTCAGGCAGGATGTGGCTCTTAAATCGGTCTGGAAACACTAGAATGGTGTCATAGGCCACGGAGCCGCAAATCAAAGCGGTAGGTTCGTTCGGAATTTTTAGCGCCACTCGACACCTTGGTTGGATCAAACCGGTATTCTACCGTTAGTATTAAAACAACAGCGTTTGTTATGAAAAGGTCACGAATCTGACGCTCGGCCGCGAAATCTGCGGCAATTGGCAAGGTGCCACCCGTTATGAGTGGCTGGTGACCAATGGCCTGGGCGGATATGCCTGCGGCACGGTGGCGCTCGCCAACACGCGCCGCTATCACGCTTTTCTCATGGCGAGCCTGGCGCCCCCGGTTCAGCGCACGCTGCTGGTCGCCAAAGTCGATCTGAGCGTCGAGTATCTGGGCGTGAAGACCGATCTGGGAGCAAACGAATTCGCCGGCGGCACGATCAGTCCGCAAGGCTTCGTGCATTTGGAATCCTTTGCGGTCATCGATGGTATTCCCACCTGGCGTTATGGCGTGGCGGATGCGATTTTGGAACTGCAGATTTTCATGGCGCAGGGCGCGAATACCAGCTATTTGCGCGTGGAATTGCTTAGAAGCAGCGCGCCTCTGCGGGTCGCGCTCAAACCTTATGTCGCGTATCGCGACTTTCACCATCAATCTCACGGCGCGCAGCCCTTTGAATTGGAATCGGCTGCCGATCATTGCCGCATCCAAGCTTCCGCATCAGCCCGCCCCTACCGCCTCCTCGTCACTCAGGGCCAGTTCACGCCGACTCCCTCCTGGTATTGGAATTTCTGGCACCGGGAGGAAGCCGAGCGTGGCCTCGATGCGTCGGAGGATCTATTTTTTCCCGGCAGCTTCAGCGCCGAGCTTGCGGTCCATAGCCCGATGTTCTTGATTGCCACCGCGGAGCGCGCGGCGCCGGCTGCGGGAAGCGAGGTCGTCAAGGCAATTCACAACGACAGCAAGATATTGAGCGCGCGTCTGCCGAAGAGCGCGCCGACGTGGATTCGAAGTCTGGCGCGCGCATCCGATCAGTTCATCGTCCGCCGCGGCGATGCCGGCGCTGCCGGCGCCAGCATCATTGCCGGCTATCCTTGGTTTGCGGACTGGGGCCGCGACACCATGATTTCGCTGCCGGGCCTCGCGACGGTTTTGGGCCGCTACGACATTGCCGCCAACATCTTGAAGACGTATGCCTCGTTCGTCGATGGCGGCATGTTGCCGAACCGTTTTCCCGACGGCGGCGAGACCCCGGAATACAACACGGCCGACGCAACGCTGTGGATGTTTCATGCGCTCGAGGATTACCTGCAGGCCAAGCCCAATCCCGAGTTGCTGGGACATCTGTTTCCTACCTTGGTCTCGATCATTCACGCGCACGTCGATGGAACCCGCTACGGAATCCGGGTCGATGCTGAAGACGGCCTGCTGCGCGTCGGCGAGTGGGGCACGCAACTCACCTGGATGGATGCCAAGAATGGCGATCAAGCGTTTACGCCGCGCGTCGGCAAGCCGGTCGAGATCAATGCCTTGTGGCTCAACGCGCTCAATGTCATGGTTCGGTCGGCGAGCCGCGTGCACAACTTGGCCGAGAAGCGCTTTTGCGAGTCCCTGCTGGAGCGCGCGAGCCGCAGTTTCGAGCGCTTCTGGAACGAGGAACGCCATTGTCTGTACGACGTCATCGACGTGGAAGGCACCGATGCACGCGATGATCGGATTAGGCCCAACCAGATCCTCGCGATCTCCCTGCCCTACTGCGCGCTGCCGCCATCGCAGATGCGTGCGGTGGTTGAACGCTGCGGCCGAGATCTTCTCACCAGCTACGGCCTTCGCACCTTGAACGCCGCAGACCCGAAGTACCTCGGATCTTATGCCGGCAATCCGTGGCAGCGCGATGCTGCCTATCACATGGGCACCGCGTGGGCTTGGCTGCTCGGTCCCTTCGCCCGCGCCCATTTCCGGGTGTATGGCGACGCGCGCCAGGCGCAATCCCTGCTCGATCCGATCGCCCAACACATCAACGCCGCCTGCATAGGCTCTGTCAGCGAGATTTTTGATGGTGACGCACCTCACAGTGCGAGGGGCTGTTTCGCGCAGGCCTGGAGCGTCGCTGAGATACTGCGCGCATGGATTTATCTCGAGCGCAAGATCTCGAAGACTTAAGGAACTGCGAATGAACATCGAGCGAGAGCGTGTGCTCGCCAATGTAATTGGCCCCGACGGCTGGAAACATTGGGGTCCTTATCTGAGCGAGCGCCAATGGGGCACCGTGCGGGAGGACTACAGTCCCGGCGGCACCGCCTGGGAATACTTCCCGCACGATCATGCCCGCAGCCGCGCCTACCGCTGGGGCGAGGATGGCATCGGCGGGATCTGCGATGCGGAGCAATTGGTGTGCCTGTCGCTGGCGATGTGGAATGGCGCGGATCCGATTTTGAAGGAGCGCATGTTCGGTCTCACCAACGCCGAAGGCAACCACGGCGAGGATGTGAAGGAACACTATTTCTATCTAGACGCGACGCCCAGCGCATTCGTATCTGAAGATGCTCTACAAATATCCGCACAGAGCATTTCCCTACGCCGATCTAGTTGCGGAAAATGCGCGGCGCGGCACCGACGTCCCGGAATACGAATTGCTGGACACCGGTATTTTTGCCGAGAACCGCTATTTCGATGTGTTCATCGAGTACGCGCAAGTCGAGCCCGGCGACATTCTGATGAAGGTCACGGTCTGGAATCGCGGCCCCACTGCCAAGCTGCACTTGATACCGCAACTGGTATTGCGCAACACCTGGACCTGGGAACCGGGCTCAGAAAAACCGCTGCTCAAAGCCGCCGAGCACGGCGCCATCGCGGTGGAGCCGGCCGGGTTGGGCGTGAGTCGATTGTATTTCGACGGCAGCGCCGAAGTGCTCTACACCGAAAACGAGTCGAATGCACCGCGGCTGTGGAACTGCGGCGAGGATGGCTACTTCAAGGATGCCTTTCACGAGCGCATCGTCGGCGGCCGCACGGATCGCGTGAACCCCGCGCAGCACGGCACCAAGGCCGGCGTATGGTATCAGGCCATGATCGCCGGCGGCGCCAAGCGGGAATTTCGCTTGCGGCTGTCGCGGCACACCGTGGCGCAGCCCTTCAAGCACTTCGACGGGATGCTGGCGGAGCGGCATCGCGAAGCGGATGCCTTTTATGCCGACCTGCAAAAGGACATGCACTCCGCCGACGAACGCGTGGTGCAGCGTCAGGCGTTTGCCGGACTCATCTGGAACAAGCAGTTCTACTACCTGGACGTGGCGCGCTGGCTCAAAGGCGATCCCGGCGAGCCGCCGCCTCCCGACTCGCACCTGCATGGCCGCAACGCGGATTGGCGCAATCTGAACAATGCCGACATTCTTTCGATGCCCGACAACTGGGAGTATCCCTGGTACGCCTCTTGGGACTTAGCGTTTCATTGCATACCGTTTGCGCTGATCGATGCCGCGTTCGCCAAGCATCAGCTGGTGCTGCTCACGCGCGAATGGTACATGCATCCCAACGGCCAGATACCTGCGTACGAGTGGGCCTTCAGCGATGTAAATCCGCCGGTGCACGCCTGGGCGACCTGGCGCGTCTATCAAATGGACCGCAAACAAAATGCCGGTAAAGGCGATTTGGAATTCCTCGAGCGCGTGTTCCACAAGCTGATGCTCAATTTCACTTGGTGGGTCAATCGCAAGGACAACATGGGCCGAAATATTTTCCAGGGCGGATTCCTGGGTCTGGACAACATTGGAGTATTCGACCGCAGCGCCGAATTGCCCACCGGCGGCTACCTCAATCAATCCGACGGCACCAGCTGGATGGCCATGTACGCGCTCAATCTCATGCGCATCGCGCTGGAGCTCGCGGACCACAATCATGTGTACGAGGACATCGCCAGCAAATTCTTCGAGCATTTCCTGAACATCGCCGCGGCGATGAGCAGCATGGTGAGCGATGACGTGGGGCTGTGGGACGATGAAGATAAGTTCTTCTACGATGTTCTGTGCCTGCCTGACAATAAGCGGGTGCGCTTGCGCATCCGCTCCATGGTCGGACTGATCCCGCTATTCGCAGTCGAAACCCTCGAGCCGGAAGCGTTGGATCGAATGCCGGGATTTCGGCGCCGCCTGGAGTGGTTTTTGATGCATAGGCCGGACCTGGCCAATCTGGTGTCGCACTGGCAGTCGCCGGGCCGCGGCGAACGCCGCTTGCTGTCGCTGCTGCGCGGCCATCGCATGAAGAAACTGCTGAAGCGCATGCTGGACGAGACCGAGTTTCTTTCCGACTACGGCGTGCGCGCCTTGTCGAAGTGGCATCTGGAGCACCCGTTCGAGTTGAAGCTGGGCTCGGTGAATGAGTCGGTGCGTTACACCCCCGGTGAATCCGAGACCCGGCAGTTCGGCGGCAATTCCAATTGGCGCGGGCCCATTTGGTTTCCTTTGAACTTCCTCATCATCGAATCGCTGCAGAAATTCCATCACTACTATGGCGACGACTTCAAGGTGGAGTGCCCGACCGGATCGGGACAGTTTATGACACTGGAAGAAGTGGCGGCCGAACTTGCGACGCGTCTGTCGCGCATTTTTTTGAAAGACGGGCTGGGGAATCGACCGGTCCTGCGCCATCAGCCGCAATTACAGCTGGATCCTTATTACCAGGATTGCGTCCCGTTCTACGAATATTTTCACGGCGACAGCGGCCGAGGTATCGGCGCGTCGCATCAATCGGGATGGACTTCGCTGATCGCCAAGTTGCTCATGCCGAGAGCCCACGAGCACTAGGCTTTCTTGGCGAGCGCCTCGTTCTGCGCCATCGCGCGCTGATACGCCGGGCGTTGGCCGATGCGCCCGAGATAGGCGCCAAACACCGGCCGTGGCTCGAGAGCCTTCATCGACAAGGCCCAGCCGATGGCGGAGCCCAAGTACACGTCGGCCGCGCTGAAATTCTCGCCGAGAACGAAGGGCCCCGGCGTCAGCGCCTTCTCCAAAGTATTGATGGTGTCGGCGTAGTTCCCATAGCCCATCGCGGTCGGCCGGCTGGGGGGCGGGCGGGAAAACATCTGATCTATGACGGCCGGTTCCACGCAGCCCGCGCCAAAAAACAGCCAGCGCAGATAGCTGCCGCGCTTCGGATCATCGAGCGCCGGCGCAAGTCCGGCTGCCGGGAAGGCATCCGCCAAGTACGCGCAAATTGCCGCTGATTCCGTAACCACCGTGCCGCGATGAACGATGGCAGGTATCTTTCCCATGGGATTGATGGCGAGGTATTCAGGCGCCTTGTGTTCCATCTGCTGGAAATCCACGACCTTGACCTCGTAGGGTGCATTCGCCTCCTCGAGCATCCAATGCACGATCCGGCCCCGTGATTGGGGGTTGTGGTAGAAGGCGATTTTATCGGTCACAAATAACTCCTTTGAACCACAGGCGTGTTCTAGCGATGCAGTCTATCGCACGAGCGGCAAATGGGTCCAAGCATCCGAAAGATCAACGCCACCATGGGTTGGCGGCCTGCGTTAAGCTATTTGCGAGTGTCGAGGGAGGCATGAATCGTGAGAAATAACATCGAACTTTTTCGTCTCGTCATCGAAAGAGGCTTTAACCAGGGTGACCTATCTGTGGCCGATGAAGTGTGCGCACAAACCTTCTCTGAGCATCAGTACCTTTTGCCCACCAATTTATCTGGGCCGGAAACACTCAAAATCGAGATCCAGTCCGCTCGCAAGGAAGTTGGTGACCTTTATTTGACTATCGAGGATATCGTGGCCTCAGGAGACAAGGTATGGGCGCGAATGGTCGCCAGGGGCAACGATCCTCGTTCCGGCAAGCCAGTGATGATGGGTGTCATGGACGTGTGTCGATTTGAGAATGGAATGATGGTGGAACACTGGGGTATTCCGGATCGGTTTGCACTTCTGCATCAGCTTGGTCTCTTGCCGAAACCTCGCGAATAATCATGCAAGTAGAGTTCCGTATACTCTAACTACAACTAACTTTCGGGACCACAACACATGACCAATATCAACTATTCTGTGTTAGCCGCGGCGGCTCTTGTTTTGACGGCCGGCCCCGCAAGTGCATTGGCGAACAATGCAAACACCAAGGCTGCGCTTGTGGCACTCGAAAAGAGCGCCTATGACGCTTGGAAATCCAAGGACGCGAAGTACTGGAACTTGTTTCTGTCGGACAGATTTGTCGGCTGGGGATCATCCAGGCTCGACAAGGCGTCAGCGACAAAGGAATACACGGGCGCAGATTGCGACATCAAGAGCGACGCGCTATCCGACGTAGAGGTCACCCTGTTGGGCGAGAATGCCGCGCTGATCACGCACAAGACGGCAGTTGACGGCACATGCGGCGGACAAAAGATTCCGGCGATGAACTGGACAGCGAGCGCATACGTGCGCGACGGCGACAAATGGAAGGCAATCTTCCACGCGCAATCTGACATCGTTGATCCAAGAACGATCGCCCCGTCACCTGAGCGCAAACAGAGCTCGGCTAAGACGACCGCTCGAGATTCTCAGACCGACGCCCTACTTGCGATCGAAAGAAACGTGTGGGAAGCCTGGCGAGAACACGATGCCAAAAAAATCGCGGATCTCACGGCCAACAATATTTCATTTATCAATATATTTGGTACGCATCTCGACACCAAGGCCGATGCGTTAAAGGACTGGTCCGGTACCGGGTGTGAGGTCAAAAGCGTCAGCCTCACCGACGCCGCAGCTACGATGCTTTCGCCGACCGTCGGCATCCTGACCTTTAACGCAACGGCCGACGGCACCTGCTTTGGGCAGAAGGTCGGGCCTGTCTGGGGCTCGTCGATTTACGTTAAACACGGCGATGCATGGAAATGGACTTTTGGCATCAATGTGCCCGCACGCAGTTAAGGGCGTAGATTGCACAATGAATCGCTGCTTTCGGTTCGAGCTGCCCTGGCTCAAGAGGTCTGAACCGGACCGGCGCTGGCCGGTCCGGCTTTGAACAGACGATCTAGCTCTTGTGCTCCGCCTTCCACTTCTCGACAGCGGCCATGGTGTTCTCGACGTGCTTGTCGGGATTCAAGTCCGTGTACTCATAAATTATCTTGCCGTTTGGGGCGATGACATAGGAAGTACGGTCCGCATACTCGGGCTTTCGTGCCAGGACCGCATCATATTCCTTGGTGATTTTCTGATCCCCATCGGCCGCAACCGCAAACTTGTTGCGGCACTCGCTCACGGAAAATTTATTGAGCGTGTCGATGTTGTCGTGCGAAACCCCAATCACTGTTGCGCCCAAGGCTTTGAACTTGTCCGTCGCCTCGGCAAAATTGTGCGCCTCGACCGTGCAACCCGGCGTGAACGCGGCCGGATAGAAGTACAGCACCACCGGACCTTTCTTCAGCGCATCGGCCAGAGAAAACGTAAATGGCTTGCCGGCGAGCGTCGCCTGGGTGGTGAAGTCGGGAGCTTGAGCGCCTTGCGGCAGAGCCGCGTACAACGGCGCTGCAAGTACCGCGCCGCCGAGCGCAAGAATCATTAAACGCTTCATGATGAGAATTCCTTTGGAGTTGAAATTAGCGTGGGGAACGCAGTCTGCGCCATCTATAAATACGCCGCAAGCGGGCGAATTTGTCTGCAGCGTGGACGTGCAAGCGCGACTATTTCAGCGTGCTTTTTATCTCTCTGACTACGCGCGTGACATCCTCATCCGCCATAGCGGGAAACAACGGCAAGGTTACCGTTTCGCGTCCGACGCGGGCGGCGACCGGCGTATCTTCATCTCGGTAGCCCGCCTCGCGATAAAACTTCAAGCTCGGAATGCTGGGATAGTGAACGCCGATGCCGATGCCCCGGTCCGCCATCGCCTTTTGAAAGCCAGGCCGAGTCATGCCGCGCGCAGCGAAATCAATCAACACTTGAAACATGTGCCAGCTGTGCCCCGAATCGCCCCGCGCCGGCAGGACCACGCCCTTGTACCCTTGAAACTCATCGAAGTAGCGGCCTGCCAATTCCAGGCGGCGCGCGTTGAACCCGTCAAGACGCTTTAGTTGATCGATTCCGACCTGGGCTGCCACATCGGTCAGGTTGCTCTTCGCACCCGGGAACATCACATCGACTTCACCGGCGGCATTGCGCTTGATGCCATGAAAGCGGTATTGCTCCAACAGCTCCGCTGCCTTGGCATCGCTGGTGCTGATCGCGCCGCCCTCAATGGTCGTCATGTTCTTGTTGGGGTGAAAACTGAACACCACCAGGTCGCCGAAGCTGCCGATGGGCTTGTTCCGGTATTTCGAGCCGATCGCATGGGCTGCATCTTCCACGACTCGCAGTCCATGTTCGGCCGCAAGCCCATAGAGGCCATCCATGTCCACGGGCAGTCCCGCGAAATGCACCGGCATGATGGCTCGTGTCTTGGGCGTGATCGCAGCCGGGACACGATCGAGATTGATGTTTCGCGTATACAGATCAATATCGACGAATACCGGTTTTGCCCGCAGGCGCGCAACGACATTGGCGCTGGCCGCAAAGCTCATTGCCGGCACGATGACTTCATCGCCCGGCCCGATGCCGGCGACTTCCAAAGCCATTTCGAGACCGGCCGTCGCCGAGGTCATCACCCGTAAATGACGGCCGCCGCCCAAGTAAGCAGCGAGATCCGCTTCGAACGCCGCCACTTTGGGACCGCTGGCGAGTTGTCCCGAGCGAAAAACCTCCGCAACCGCGGCAATGCTCTGCTCATCGATGGCGGGGCGCGTGAAGGGTAAGAAGGGTTTCAAAGCGAGTTCCTCGATACCAGCACCACGCCGGCACAAATGAGCGCAATTCCCAGCATTTTGGCCGGCGTGAGCGTCTCTCCGAGCCATGCCACCGATACGGCGGCCACCACGACATAGCCCAAGGACAGCATCGGATAGGCCGTGCTCACCGGCGCCTTGGACAGCGCAGCAACCCACACGCAGACGCTGGCGGCATAGCACAGCATGCCGGCCCAAAATGGCATGCTCTTAAATAAGATGACGATGCTGTTGCTCAACACATCGGTGTTGAACACGCCAAAATGAGCCAAAGGCCGGGTTGCCACTTTGAGCAGCAATTGCGCCGCCGCATTTAAACCCACGCCTGTCAAAATCAACACCCAGGTCACCCAACTCATTGCCGTGCCACCAGGACTCGACCTACCGTTTGACCAACTGTACGCATGGGAATACCACGCTCCTTAAAAGTACTGAATGTCCTCTTGTCCATCACTGCATAGGCCTTGGATTGTGAATTCCACATCGTGAGGAACTCATCCTCCGCTGATCTCGCGATCGGGAGCCTTGCCCAGACCGTAATCAAGCTCGCCACGATACCCGACCAGCATGACGGTCGCTGCAAATAAAAGGCCAGGGATTGATCATAGGTACGAACGCTGTACAGCGGCGCGTCGCGTTCGGCGGCGGGCAATGCCGCAGCCAGGTCGATTCCGGAATAGATCGGCGCGATCAGAGTCGCGCTGCGCATCAAGATCAGCACCGCCAGGCACCATCCGACCCCAAGCACCACTCCCGCACGCGTCGCATCACGGGCACCCTGCACCAGGACGAAAAGGCCCGATAACAGCAACAGCGCCGCGGCCTCCTGCGCCGGGTTTGCCAGCAGCAGAAAGTACGGGCGCGCGGCCCGAGGCGGGGATGAGCCGACGGCAATTCAAAGCTTGCCGCGCCCAACACCAGCGCCGCGGCCGTCGTCAAGATGCGCCGTGACCAGCAAATCCCGCTTCAGAGTCGGCGACGGAGTCGCGGCGATCAGCACCGCCAAGGCGGGCATCGCGGGCAGGATGTAGGGCATGAGTTTCGAATCGGAGATCGAGAAGAACACGCAGATGAAAACAACCCATATCCACAGGAATAAACTCGGGCTGAATGAGCCACGGGGACTGCGCCAGCCGCTCACGAGCACCCGCAATGCGGGCACGGTCCAGGGCACCGTCCCAGCCAGGAAAACCCAGCCGAAAAACCACCAGGGCTCCCGACGATCGGCGATGGGCGTCAAAAAGCGCGCGAAATGCTCGCGAACGAAGAAAAACTGCAGAAAGTCATTGAGCCGCTGCGCGGCAAGCGCAATGCCAGGGCACGGTAATACACAAGAACAGCGGCACTCCGACCTTAAGATGCAGCTTGCGCCAAGGCGAAAAATCACGCGAGCACAGGCTGTAAATCACGAGAACCGCGGCGGGGATTGCGGCGGCGACCAGACCCTTGGTCAATACGCCCAAGCCCGCGCTAGCCCAGGCAAACACCATCCAGCCACGCTGAGCCGACTGTGCGTGCTGCGCCAGCAAAAAACCCGCGAGGCTTGCCGTCATCCAAAACGTCAGGCTCATATCCAAGGTCATCAGCTGACCTAAAATGACGAACATGAACATGCCGGACAGAACCGCCGCGGCGCGCCAGCCGGCGCCTGCGCCCCAGAGCCGCGCCGTCAGAAATCCGATCGACGGCGAGGCTCGCGAGCGCAGTCAGCGCGGTATACAGGCGCGCGGAGAACTCGCTGACGCCCAGCAATCGATAAGCTGCTGCCGTTGCCCAATATTGCAGCGGCGGCTTTTCGATGTAATCCAGTCCGTTCAAGTGCGGAATGACCCAATCGCCGCCGCTCAGCATCTCGCGCGGAATCTCCGCGTAGCGCCCTTCGTCGGGATTGAAGAGCGGACGGCCTGCCAAAGTCGCCAGCCACACCAGGCTCAAGAGCCCGGCGAGCCCGATATACAACCAGCGTGCGCGTGCGCTCGGATCGACGCTGAGATTCACGCCGCCTCCGCGTTCGGCGGCTGAATCGCGAGCAACCCCGAACGCCCCGGCACTTCACCCATGATGACGGTCTGATCAGGCAGCGGCATCTGCAACGCGAGTTCGTGAATCCTCGCCATGCGCGTGAGCGCGACGCCTGCAGCCTGCCACTTGCGCAGCAACGCCTCGAAGGCAGTCAGCAGCAACATTCCTTCCAGCTCGGCATGCAAGGTAAATACTTGGAATTTGTGTGCGCTCATTGCCGCGTTCTTTTCCGACAATTCAAACACCGCCTCCGCGATGGTGGATTCTTCGATGCCGTCGCGTCCGAGGAGTTCATCGAAGGTCGGCAAGCGTCGTCGGCAATTGCAGGCAGGTGCTGCGCTCGCCATTCAGCATCGGCCAAAATGGCGTCTGGCCGCGCGTGTCGCTGGCATAGAGCAAGCCGTACTCACGCTCGAGTTCCAGCGCGTGAGCATTGATTTGCCAGCCGGCAGCGGCGTGTGATTGGGGGAAGAACCCGAACACCCGCTCGAAGGCCTTCATACCGCGCTCGAACTCGATCCGTGTCCAGGCTTCGGAAGCACCTGGCGACATAGTCCTGCCAGCGCACATGATCGAAGGTATGCAAGCCCGACCTCGAAGCCTTGGCTCATGCACGCTGCGCATCACCGCCCCCGCTTCGCGGCCGATATCGGGCCCGGGAAGCAGCACGCCGTAGAGCAATGTTTTCAATCCGTAGTGCTTGAGCACCGAGGTGCGCGCGACTTTCTGCGCGAAGCCTTTGCGAAACACCCGGCGCATGGCGCGGCCGGTGTGATCGGGACCCACCGAAAAATAAAAGGTGGCATCCACGCCCAGCTTTTTGAACAGCGCGGCGAGCCGGGGAACGCCTTCGCGGGTTCCGCGTAAGGTATCCACATCGACCTTGAGGCCGATGTGCGTGTCTTTAAGCATCGCGCGACAACAGCGCCGAGGCGGACGGCAAGGCGTGGGCGTAGGAATCGAAGATCGCCTTGAGTGCCGCACGCATATCCGTCTTCGGCGTCCAATGCAGTTCCGCCGTGGTGTTCTTGATCGACGGCAGCCGCGCCGGAATGTCGGCGTAGCCCTTGCCGTAATAATCGAGCGCCGAAACGTCGATCAGCTTGGTGTTGCGCGCGGTGGGCGCGTACTCGGGACGCGACAAGGCTATTTCCAGCATCATTTCCGCAAGCTCACGAATCGAGTACAGATTATGCGGATTGCCGATGTTGTAGATCTTACCGTCGGCGATGCCGTTCGGATTATCGATGATCGTCGTGAGGCATTCGACCGCGTCGTCAATGAAGGTAAACGCGCGCGTTTGCGTGCCGCCATCGACCAGTTTGATCGGCTCGCCGCGTACGATATGGCCCAGGAATTGCGTGAGCACCCGCGAGCTGCCCTCCTTCGGATCGTCCATGCTGTCAAGGCCGGAACCGATCCAATTGAAGGGGCGAAACAGCGTGAACTGCAGCCCCTGCTGTCCATAAGCCCAGATGATCCGATCCAACAGCTGTTTCACGCAGGAGTAAATCCAGCGTTGCTTGTGGATGGGACCTAAGCACCAATTCAGAGGTTTCCGGGTCGAATTCCTTGTCGCGGCTGGCGCCGTACACCTCGGAAGTCGAGGGAAACACGACGCGCTTTTTGTATTTCACGCAGTGACGAATGATCGGCAGATTGGCCTCGAAGTCCAACTCGAACACGCGCAGCGGTTCTCGAACATAGGTCGCCGGGGTCGCGATGGCCACCAGCGGCAGAATCACATCGCACTTGCGCACGTGATATTCCACCCATTCCAAATTGATGGTGATGTCGCCTTCGACGAAATGAAAGCGCGGGTTGCCGAGCAGCGTACTCACCCGCTCGGATTGCAGGTCCATGCCGTAAATATGCCAATCGGTATGGGCCAGGATGTACTTGCTCAAGTGATGGCCGATGAAGCCGTTGACGCCAAGAATCAGAACGTTTTTCAAATGAACCTCTATTTTTTCAGGCGAGCGCGATCGGCTGCTGCGTGAGGGCGCGCGGCACGCGTATTTTCTACCAGCGGTCTCGCCATTTGCGCTCAATTGCAAAATCTTAAGGCGTCGGCCGTCGACGCAGTCGGCGTACCAAGTGCCGTTCGATGAGTACAAACAAGGGGTCTGAGTGGGATACATCACGGGATGCGAATCCATGCGCGTCTCTAGTATCTCAAGCCTACACCCGTTTACCTCGGTAAAGGCACCCGGAAAAGGCGGCGCGACGGCACGCACCAGGTCGTGAATGGCGCGTGCCCCACAACGCCAATCGATGCGCCCGTCCTCGGGGGTGCGACGGCCATAGTACGACCCCCGCTTGAGGTCCATCGGCCGCGACGGCGCGCTGCCCGCGATCAGGCGCGGCAGGCTGCGGCGCAGCAGCGTTTGCGCCGCGTCGGCAACCTTGATCGATACATCGAGCGCCGTCTCGTTCTCCAGGATCGGCACCGCTTCTTGATCCACCAGGGCGCCGGCATCAGGCTTCTCCACCATGTAGTGCAGACTCGCCCCGGTCGTCGTTTCACCGTGAATGATGGCCCAATGCACCGGGGCCCTGCCACGGTATTTGGGCAACAGCGATCCATGAATGTTGAGCGCCCCCAAGCGCGGCATCGCCAACCATGCCTTGTCCAGCATGTAGCGGTAGTAGAAGGAAAAAACAAAATCAGGCTTGAACGATGCGCCCTCCGCAATCCACTGCGCCGTGTTCGGCGAGTCCGGTGTCGCGACCTTCAGCCCATGCTCGGCGGCCAATTGTTGCACGCTGCCGAACCACTGGGTTTCCTTCGGATCGTCGGCATGACTGAAGAGCAGCGGAATCTTGATTCCTTGAGCCAAAAGCTCACGTACACAGCGCACACCGACTTCGCTGTACGCAAACACGATCGCCGCGGTCACGAGACGCCCTGCGGACGATGCTGCGCCACCCTCCGCTCGAGAATGGCCGTGCCGTCGCTTTCCTCGAGAACACCTTCCACGATGTAGCGCGGCCGCTCGCGCACTTGAGCATAGATCCGTCCGACATACTCGCCGAGCAGGCCGATGCCGAACAGGGCGACCCCAATGAGAAAGAATACGACGCCAAAAAGCGTGAACAACCCTTCAGCTTCCGGTCCCACGATCAGGCGGCGCACGAACAAGAACACGAAGAACAGCGCCGACAGCAACGACACCGACATGCCCACCATGGAAAACAATTGCAGAGGCACGACCGAGAAGCCGGTGATCAGGTCGAAATTCAGGCGGATCAGGCTGTAGAGCGAATATTTCGACCGCCCGGCGAAGCGTTCCTCATGGGCAATCGGCACTTCGATGGGATTCATCGCGTACAACGAGGCGAGCGCCGGAATAAACGTATTCACTTCGCGTGTTTGATTGAGCGCCGTCACGACCGAGCGTGCATAGCCGCGCATCATGCAGCCCTGATCGGTAATGCGTACCGGCGTGATCCACTCGCGAATCTTGTTGATGACCTTCGAGAAGCTGCGCCGCCACAACGAATCTTGCCGTTGCTGGCGGATCGTGCCGACGTAGTCGTAGCCCTCATCGAGTTTGCCGACCAGCTTGCCAATCTCCTCGGGCGGATTTTGCAGATCGGCATCCAGCGTCACGACATACTCGCCACGCGCGTAGGCCAGGCCCGCCATCACCGCAGAATGCTGGCCGAAGTTCGCGTGAAACAGCACCACGCGGGTCTCATGAGGGCGCGCCTGGAACTGCTGGCGCAGCAGCGCCACCGATTTATCCTTGCTGCCATCGTTGACGTACACGATCTCGTAAGGAATCTGCAGCGCATCAAGCGCCGGATACAAGCGACCGAACAAGGTCGGCAGCACGGCCTCTTCGTTGTAGACCGGAATCACGATGCTGACTTTGGGCGTAGACATGTCAGTGATCCGCCGCCACCGCGCCGCGGGACTGCAACAGCTGCAGCAATTCCGCTGTTTTCGACTGCATCAGTTGCACCGAACCGCGCGCCTCGACGTTCAAGCGTATCAAGGGCTCGGTATTCGAGGTGCGCAAATTGAAACGCCATTCCGGAAACTCGAACGACACTCCATCAGTGCGATCCACGGTCAGGGCGCTTGGTGCGTAGCGCTGCTCGAACGCTGAAATGGCCGCCTTGGCATCCGGAATTCGGTAGTTGAGCTCGCCGCTCACCGGAAATCGGCCGATGCGCTCGCCGACCAGGCTGGACAATGACCGACCGGACTCGGACAGAATTTGCGCAACGACCAGCCAGGGAATCATGCCGCTGTCGCAATAGGCGAAGCGGCGAAAATAATGATGCGCACTCATCTCGCCGCCATATACCCCGTCGACCTCGCGCATGCGTTGCTTGATGAAGGCATGGCCGGATTTTGACAGCACCGCGACGCCGCCGCTCGACTCCACGATTTCGATGGTGTTCCACGTCAAGCGTGGATCGTGCACTACTTTGCCACCGGGTTGTCCGCGCAACAGAATCGACGCCAGAAGTCCGACAATGTAATAACCCTCGATGAACCCGCCCTGTTCATCGAACAGAAAACATCGGTCAAAGTCGCCATCCCAGGCGATCCCGAAGTCGGCGCCATGCTTAGCGATAGCTTCCACGGTCGGCTTGCGGTTCTCCTCGAGCATCGGATTGGGCACGCCATTCGGGAAGCGGCCATCGGCTTCATGATGGATCTTGATGAATTTGAACGGCAGGTGCGGCTCGAGCCGGTCGATGATGAGCCCTGCCCCACCGTTGCCGGCGTTGACGACAATCTTTAAGGGTTTGAGCGTTGTTACTTCAACGTACGACAGCAGATGCTTGACATAGGCTTGCGCGGTATCGATGCGATGCCGCTCGCCGCTACGCGGGGGCTTGGCAAATTGGCCGCGTTCAGCAAAGCCGCGAATCTCGACCAAGCCGTTGTCGCCGCTGATCGGCTTGGACTGCTCGCGCACGAATTTCATGCCATTGTAATCGGGTGGATTGTGGCTCGCGGTAATCATGATGCCGCCATCGTAGCCACCATCGAACGTGGCAAAGTACACGCCCTCGGTGCCGCACACCCCGATGTCATATACATCGACACCACTGTCGGTGAGGCCTCGGCAGACGGCGTCAGTGAGACTCTCGCTGCTCAGGCGAATGTCACGCCCAACGACCACTTTCTTCGGCTGCAGGAACTGGGCGTACCCGCGCGCGACCTGATAGGCCACATCGTCATTGAGTTCATTGGGGATTCGGCCGCGCAGATCGTAAGCCTTGAAACACGTGATCGATGTCACGTGTTGGTCCCTTTACGGCCATAATTATCTTCGAAGCGGACGATATCGTCCTCGCCCAAATAGGAGCCGGACTGCACTTCGATGATGTGCAGCGGGACCTTGCCCGGATTTTCGATGCGATGCGTTGCGCCGACGGGAATGTAAGTCGATTCGTTCTCGGCCAGCAAGAAGGTTTGTTCGTTGCGCGTGATGCGCGCGGTACCCTGCACCACGATCCAGTGTTCGGCGCGATGATGATGCATTTGCAGCGAAAGCACGCCGCCGGGCTTGACCGAGAGCCGCTTCACCTGGAAGCGATCGCCGCTGTCGATGCTGTCGTAGCTGCCCCACGGCCTGAACACTTCGCGGTGCAGCGCGGACTCGGTGCGGCCGGATTTTTTGATCTTGGCCACCAGATCCTTCACGTCCTGCACGCGGTCCTTCGGCGCGACCAAGATCGCATCCTTGGTCTCGACGATGATGTGATCCTCCATGCCGACCGCGGCCACCAAGCGGCTGGTCGAGTGTACGTAGCAGTCGTGCGTGTCATGCGTCAGAACATCGCCCTGCAATACATTGCCTTCTTCATCCGCCGGCAGCGCATCGAACAGCGAGGACCAAGAACCGACATCGCTCCAGCCGACATCGAGCGGCAGCACCAGGGCATCCTTGGTCTTTTCCATCACGGCGTAATCGATGGATTCACTGCGGCATTTGATGAACTCGGCCTTGTCGATGCGTACAAAATCCAGATCCGCTTTGGCGGCTTTGTACGCCGCCGTGCACGCCGCCAGGATATCCGGCGCGAAATGCTGCAACTCCGCGAGGTAGCGGCTCGCCTTGAAGACGAACATGCCGCTGTTCCAGTAGTAGTCGCCGGTAGCGACAAATTGCACGGCAAGATCGAGCGGCGGCTTTTCAATGAATTGGGCTACAGGATAGGCAGGCCCAGCGCCTTCGCCGCGGCGGATGTAGCCGTAGCCGGTCTCGGGCGCATGCGCCACGATGCCGAAGGTGACGAGCTTGTCTTTTTGCGCCAACGACACCGCGACATCGGCGGCTTGCGAGAATTGGTGCACGTCGCGTATGACGTGATCCGCGGGCGCGACCACCAGCGTGGCATCGGCACTCAAATCCTGCGCCTTGAGCGCCGCGAGCGCCACCGCGGGCGCGGTGTTGCGGCCGGAGGGCTCGAGTAAGATCGCCGAGGCGTGCAGCTCCAACGCGCGGATCTGTTCCGCCACCGTAAAGCGGTGCGCTTCGTTGCATACTGCGATGGGTGGAATGGCACCGTTAATCTTCGCCAGCCGCGCCACGGTGTCTTGCAGCATGGTTTGCTTGCCGGTGAGAGCCAGCAGCTGCTTCGGATACATCTCTCGCGACAACGGCCAGAGCCGGGTGCCGGCACCTCCCGACAAAATGACCGGGATCACGGTGGTCACGTTTTACTCACGGAAATCTTCCCCCTGCCGATCGCATAATAGTCGAAACCCGCCTTGCGCATCTGCTCAGGGTCGTAGAGATTTCGTCCGTCGAAAATCACCGGCGAGCGCAAAGCTGCCTTGATGTGATCGAAATCGGGACTGCGAAATTCGCGCCATTCCGTCACGATGGCGAGTGCGTCGGCGCCCTGTAGCGCATCGGGGCTGGTCTCACACAGGGTAAGGTCGGGTCGCCGGCCATAAATTCTCAGACATTCAGGCATGGCCACCGGATCATAGGCGCGCACCTTGGCTCCGGCCGCCCACAGCGACTCCATGAGCACGCGGCTGGCAGCCTCGCGCATGTCATCGGTATTGGGCTTGAAAGCCAAACCCCAAATCGCCAGCGTCTTGCCGCGCAAACTGCCAAAGTGCGCCTTCATCTTGTCGAACAGGACCTGCTTCTGGCGGTTGTTGACGCTTTCCACGGCCGCCAGGATGCTGGCATCGTAACCGACGTCTTGAGCCGAACGCTGCAAGGCCTGCACGTCCTTCGGGAAGCACGAGCCGCCGTAGCCCGCGCCCGGATAGATGAAGGCGTAGCCGATGCGCGGATCCGAGCCTAAGCCCACGCGCACCGACTCGATGTCGGCGCCGAATCGCTCCGCCAGATTCGCCAGTTCGTTCATGAAGCTGATTTTGGTCGCCAGCATGGCGTTGGCCGCATACTTGGTGAGCTCAGCCGATCGCACATCCATCACGATCATGCGGTCGTGCTGGCGGGTAAACGGCTCGTACAAGGTGCGCAGGAGTTCCGCTGCGCGGCTGCTGTCCGTGCCGACGACCACCCGGTCCGGCTTCATGAAGTCGCCGATGGCAGCGCCCTCCTTCAAGAATTCGGGATTTGAGGCCATGTCGAAGTCCACGCTGGCCTTGCGCTTACCCAAGGATTCGCGCACCGCGGCGCGCACTTTATCCGCGGTTCCCACCGGAACGGTCGATTTGGTCACGACCACCTTGTAGTCGTTCATGTGCTCGCCGATGGTGTGCGCCACGGCCAGCACATAGCGCAAATCCGCTGAGCCGTCCTCGTCGGGAGGCGTCCCTACGGCGATGAGCTGAAAGAATCCGTGATCGACGCCTTCTTTGGCGTTGGTGGTAAATCGCAACCGCCCCGCATCGGCACTGCGCTTGATGAGCGCGTCCAAGCCCGGCTCGTGAATCGGCACTTCGCCGCGCTGGAGCATCGCGGTTTTGCGTTCATCGACATCGACGCACAGCACATCATTGCCTGCGTCTGCCATGCTCGGGGAGTTTCGAGCACCGACCGATCGCAGGTTTGCTTCAAGAATCGAGTTTGGTCGGCATTCGCGATACAAGCTTTGCCGTGCAGTTCCGCTCTTACTATCTTGACCAGGACAATTTCAACCACTCGCAAAGCGAGGCGTGGACTGCCGGCGGTTTGGCGGGGTTTAAAACCGGATACTTCGAAAATATCTTTGCGTTTGGCGCCACCGGCTATACGTCGCAACCCGTCAATGCGCCGGCCAGCACACCCGGCGCTCCGATCCTCGCGCCGGGGCAAACGGCCTACACGGTGATGGGAGAACTATACGGTGAGTTCAAGATCACGGATGAGATCCTGGCTACGGTGGGCCGCCGAGGATTCGATACACCGTTCATAAACACTCAAGACGGCCTCATGACCCCATACACATTTCTGGTTTACGGGGTACAGGGGGAAATCGGTAGTGCGGATGACAGGAAAATCAATTTTGGTGCGGCCTACGTCGACAAGATCAAAGAACGCACATCGGAGGAGTTCGAATCCATGGCCACTGCCATGGGCGCGCCCGCCGGCGTGGACCGAGGCGTCTATGTCGCCGGCGCAAACCTCAAGGCGGGCAGGCTCTCGGTAGGTGCGACCGAATACTACTGTGCCGACATCATCAATATCGCGTACACCGAAATCACGTACACCATCCCGCTAGTCGACCGCCTGCGCCTGTCGCTTAATGCCCAGTACACAGACCAACGGAGTGTGGGTCAGAACCTGCTCACCGGCTACTCGTTCGCTGGCGATCAATATGGATTGAAGGCTGACCTTGCGAACGGACCGGCACTGCTGACGGTGGCGCGTTCAGGTACCACCGTCGGCACAAGCAACAACAGCAGCTTCACGAGCCTGCGCAATCCGTGGGGAGGCTATCCCGGCTACACCGGCTTACTGGTCGAGAACTTCTACCGGGCCGGCGAGAATGCGACGATGTTGCGCGCGGCGTATAATTTTCCAAGAGTGACGGGTCTGAGCATGTACGCCGCCTGGGTGCATGGTTCGACTCCGAGCGTCATCAATCAGTACGCACAGCAAGAATACGACGGCTACGTGCAATGGAGTGCGCGGAGCGGCGCGCTGAAAGGACTCAAGCTGGTGAGTCGCTATGCCCACGTTTCACAGCAGGGGCCCGCGAATCAGCACCTAGATGAAGTGCGCTTTATTCTTTACTACGAGTGGCGCTGATTTCTAAAATGCGGCCGTAAAATCGTTTCTTAAACGACATAGTTAGGGAGAGATCCGAAGATGAAGCAGGGATATCTAAAACTCGGAATACTGGCGCTGTGTTTTTCCATCTCGGCGATTGCTCAGAAAAGCGACGCGGCGTTACCCAGCGGCATAACCATCAGGTCCACCGCCGCGGGAGAGGTACTGGCCGATGCGCGCGGAATGACTCTCTACACGTTCGACAAGGACATGCCCGACAAATCCGTTTGCTACAACAAGTGCGCAACGCTTTGGCCGCCCATGGTGGCAAAGGAAGGCGCAAACGCGCCAGCCAATTGGTCGATGACCACCCGCACCGATGGCTCCAAGCAATGGGCGTACAAAGGAAAACCGCTCTACACCTTTGCCGAAGACACAAAGCCCGGCGATGTCGCCGGTAATGGCTATTATGGCGACATGTGGCACGTTGCCAAGAACTGATGCGCGCCAAGCGCCAATCAGGACCGTGAGTGTTCATACGAGCACTTTCATCCGCACGAAAATGATTTCGCTGCCGATGAATTTATTGATGGTCAAAGGAATCTTGCTGAACGGCAGGATGGACCTGTTAAGAGCGTCATAGGAGCAGGACGCTTGTCAAATGTTGTTCAAGTTGCAGAGTCATGCCATCGGCCGGGCGCTTTCCTTGCATTTTCGAAGATTGAACGCATCCGATTGGCGGGCCTTTATGGCTGCATCGCGCTTCTGCACCTGGCGGGTTGGGGCCTGGTATTTGCATTTTACCGCGCGTTTCCCATCGCTGGTGGGACTCGGCTTGGTTGCCTATCTGTTCGGTTTGCGCCATGCGTTCGATGCGGACCATATCGCGGCAATCGACGACACCGTGCGATTTATGTTGCAAAAGGGCCGGCGACCCTTGGCTGTCGGGTTCTTTTTCTCGCTCGGCCACTCGACACTTGTCGTCGGTCTCGCAATCGCCATTGCCGGAGCCGCCGGCGCGGTCACGCGCGAGCTGCCGCAGTTGCA
Organism: uncultured Gammaproteobacteria bacterium; assembly: GCA_963771615.1. Classification (GTDB taxonomy): domain Bacteria; phylum Pseudomonadota; class Gammaproteobacteria; order Steroidobacterales; family Steroidobacteraceae; genus Bog-1198. The sequence continues at coordinate 12,127 of CAVYUD010000010.1, read as the reverse complement.
GAAGGTGGGCGAGGTGGTTGGCACGAGCGTCTCGGGGGTCTTCTTGTGGGTCATCGGGGCGCTGAATCTTTTCGTGTTGCTGGATCTCCTCAAGGTCTGGCGACAAGCCAAATCCGGCGCTCACAGTCATGCGCATCTGGAGACTTTGCTGCAGCAACGCGTGTTGCTCAACCGGCTTTTCGGCGGGCGTCTTCAGAAAGTCATGAATCACAGCTGGCAGATGTTCCCGCTGGGTTTTCTGTTCGGCCTGGGATTTGATACGGCCTCAGAGGTCGGATCGCTGGCGATGACCGCGGGCGCGCTCTGCGGGCAATCTGCCCGTTCTAGCGGTACTTTCGCTGCCCATCCTATTTGCCGCTGGCATGACGCTTATGGACACGACCGATGGGGCCTTGATGTCACAAGCGTACAACTGGGCGCTATTGAACCCGGTCAGAAGGATTTTTTACAACGTCGCATCCACGGGTCTGTCAGTAACAGTGGCGCTCGTGATTGGTTCCATCGAGCTGATGCAGGTCCTGATCAACGTGTTTGGACTTCGCGGCACCTTTTGTGACGCTATCTCCAGGCTCGACTTCGGCAGCCTCGGCTATATCGTCGTCGGGCTATTCCTGCTGGCCTGGGGGCTCGCGCTCGCAGTCTGGAGATTCGGTGGCGTTGGGGAGCTCTCGTAAGGGCGGGGCCGCAGGCCCCGAAGCGATCCGTCCGGGCGCACCAATCAATCCAGGGTCCTAACCTACTTGGGCTGCAGGGCGCTCAGGCGCGTCCTCACCTTCTCCAGCATGCTCTGGAATCGCGGCTCTTGCCGTATCAGGTCAAAGTCGTTATCGGACTCCAGCCAGCTCATCATGCCCGGCGAGAGATTGCCCGAGATTTCATTGAGCGTGTCCACCGCCATATCAACCTCCTTGAGCGTCGCCATCGCGCATGCAAGGTTGTAGTGGAGGTTGATGCTGCTCGGGTCAACCAGGCGGGCGCGGATCACCCACTCCTTCGCGCGCTCTCGTTCATTCAGGTCGGAGAGCATGCAGGCGCCGATGCCAATCGCCCGGCTGTGTCCCGGGTCGTTCGCAATGATCTTCTCGATCCGGTCAAGCGTTGCGCGCGCGGCGGCATGCTGGCGCGCCGAGTCGCCGAGCGCCTTGTAGCACTGCGACACGAATGAAATCGCCGTGAAGTCCGACGCCATGGCGGCGGCGGCGGTCTCGAAATGCCGGATCGCCTCTTCATAGCGTCGCTGGCCCAGATAACAGAGCCCGGCGATGCGGCTGGCCACGTACGAGCGGGGCTCAATTCGCAGTGCCTCCTCGGACGCCTTGATCCCCTCCTCGAAGCGTCCTTTGGCGCGGAAGGCTGCCCCTATGGCGGCGTGAGCGTCGGCGAGCGTAGGGTCCAGCCTCAGCGCGGTTTGCGCCGCGCCCTCACCGTCGTCGCCTGAATCGCTGAGCCAGAACATGTTCCACTGCGCAAGCGCCATCGTTGCCCATGGCTGCGCGTAGGTTGGATCGATCTCGACCACGCGGCGGCAGATGCGCACGACGATCTCGTTATTACGCTCGCTGTCCATGAGCCAGAACTGCCGTGCCATCAGGTAAAGCTTGTACGCCTCGCTGCTGGCGGTGGAGCGTTGCTCGAGGGCCTTCTTCTCCTCGGGCAGCAGCGTCGAGGCGCAGTGCCGCCACGATCGCCTTGGAGATCTCGTCCTGGAGCGCAAAAATGTCGTTCAGGTCACGGTCGTAGCGTTCGCCCCAGATTTGAGCATCGTTCGCGGTTGCGACCAGCTGCGCGGTGATACGCACGCGCGCGCCTGCCTTCCTTACACTGCCGAACAGAATGTATGACGCCTTGGTCTGGCGCGCGATCCGCGACATGTCGCTCGCGGAGCCCTTGAATGAAAAGGCCGTGTTGCGTGAGACCACGGAGAGGGCCGAAACCTTCCCCAGGTCGGTGATGATGTCCTCGGTGATGCCGTCACTGAAGTATTCCTGCTCCGGATCGCCGCTCATGTTGCTGAAGGGGAGAACGCAGATGGAGACCGCCGTGCGTTCGTTCTTGGGACCCGTGGCTGCCTTGGGCTCCGAGCGCTTCAGTTTCGTGTCGAGCGCGGCACACAGGGCCTTGAAGGGAGCGCTGTCACGGCTTCCACCCCAGTCATCCATTTCCGTCGTGTGGATGGAACGCACGTCGATCGGCAAACGGGCATTCTCGAAGCGCACCGGTACCAGGACCTCCCGGTCTGCGGCGTCGCGGGCTTCGCCTTTTACCCAGCGCGAATCCACCGACGAGCGCGTCCAGACCACCACGACGACGCGCGCGCGTTCAAGTTCTTCACCGATGAGCTTGTCGAACTCGTCCCCGGGCGTGATCTCCGGGTCCCACCATACCGACCAGCCCTGGGCCTCGAAAGCGGCGACCAGGGGCGCAACGCGCGCCTTGTCCGCGCGGGAGTAGGAGACAAAAATATCCGCCACTGACTGCCCTACTATTTTTTAGCTCTTAATTCAAAAGGTTAACACAGCTCCTCGCGAAACTGGGCCCATCCGCGCATGCAGCGCCAAGTGGATTGGACCTCCTTATGTCCAAAGCAATCCGCAATGGCAAAGTCCTATACTTGGGATGCACGAAATTGGCCGCGATCCGGATTACCGACACTCGACAAGCGCGCGAACCCGCTCGGTATAGCAATCAACAATCACGCAAGGATGTAACGCCATGAACCGCTCCTACACTTCAGCTTTTATATTGTGCCTTGCGCTAGTCACGCTGGCTGCAACGGCCTATGGCCAACAGCCCCCGGACGTGGTGACAAGCGACACAAATTTCAACACCGCGATGGGGTCACAGGCGTTGGGCGGACTGCGCAATGGCGGAGTCAACAACACCGCCGCCGGAGCGCAGGCGCTTGCTGGAAACGAGGCCGGTAGCGACAACACCGCATTCGGCGCAAACGCACTCTACATCAACGCGGTCGGCAACGAGAATACCGCCTCCGGGTTCTACGCCCTCTACAGTAACTATTACGGCTCCTTCAATACCGCCAACGGCGGAAATGCGCTTTATTCCAATATCAGCGGTCAGGGCAATACGGCCTCGGGATTCAATGCGCTGTACGCGAGCACCAGCGATTACAACACCGCATCCGGGTTCTACGCGCTCTATTCGGGCAAGACAGTCAGCCGCAACAACGCCATAGGCGCGTTCACGATGTACAACACCAACGGCGATGACAACGATGCGATGGGCTACGCCGCGATGTACGGCAACACAACCGGCAAGCTGAACAATGCGGTCGGCAATTTCGCGCTCTATTACCTCAACACGGGGACGAACAACAATGCGTTCGGATACGGCGCGCTTTACGGCAACTCGGAAGGGTCCAACAACATAGGCGTGGGTATGTACGCCCTGGAGTATAACGAGGGTAACAACAACATCGCGATTGGCTCGTACGCCGGAGCCAATCTCACGAATGGAAGCGGCAATATCGACATTGCGAGCCGCGGCGTCGCAGGGGAAAGCTCCGTCATCAGGATTGGCGCGGCGAGTGCTCAGCTCGCGGTTTACGTTGCCGGTATTGCCAATTCGAAGGTGACGGGCGGCGCCGTCTACGTCACATCCGCGGGACAGCTTGGAGTCATGGCTTCCTCGGAGCGCTACAAGACGGCGATCGCCGCGATGGGCGCGAACTCCGCAAAACTGCTGCAGCTACGTCCCGTCACTTTTCGTCTCAAGACCGATCCCGACGGCGTGCCCCAGTACGGCCTGATCGCCGAGGAAGTCGCCAAGATCTATCCGGAGCTCGTAATTCGCGATGCCGCCGGGACCATCGAGGGACTGCGCTATGAGGAACTCGCACCGATGATGTTGAACGAGATGCAGGAAGAACGCCGGGCGGCCATGATTCAGAAGCGCGCTCTAGACGACAAGATCGCGACCCAGGGGGCGCAACTGCAAGACATGAAGCATGAGCTTGCTCAAATGCAGCTCGCGTTAAAGCGACTGCAGAAGGATGATCGCGTCGCGCAACGCTAAAGAGTGATGCGACGGCCGGATCAGCTTCGCGGCTTCGCCGCCAGGCTGCGAGCTTCCTGCAGCTGCTTCCAGTTCGGGGCGTACTTGAGCGCCTGGTCGTACTTTGCGAGCGCCTCTTTAGTGCGTCCTTGTTTTGTGAGCACGTCACCCAACACCTTGAGCGGATCGGCCCAGTGCGGACCGCGCTTGTTTGCATCCATCAGCTTGACCTCGGCTCCGGCGAGATCGCCATGCTTCAGGAGCGCGAGCCCCCAGGAGTAATAGGCCGCAGGCAGGTCCGGGGCGAGCGCGACGGCTTCCGCATACGCCTTCTGCGCCCCCTGCCAGTCGCCACGACCGTCAAGGATGTCGGCGCGAAATCGGTAGCAATCTACGAATGTGCCGGCCGTTTTCAGCAAGGCATCGGCCCTGTCCGGATGCCCGGCCGCTTCCTCGATCGGTGCGATCAAGCAGTGGTAGCCGGCATTGTTGGTGAACACGGCCGGATTCGAATAGGCAGTGCCGTAGACCTCCATTTCAGCGACCGCGGTGGCCAAATCGCCTGCCTCCGCCGCCAGTCGTCCGCGAACATGGTGGATCATCGCCGCGCCGGCCGGGTCGTTCGGGTCTTCCCGGCTCGTTTTCAGCGCGAGCTCAGCTGACTCCGGCTCATGCAGTCGTGTGTAGATGTCGGCGACGGACGGCCCGGATGCCTGCGAGCCTGTCCCAAACCCGCCATTCGCCTCCGAATCTGCGATGGTTGCATCAAGCCAAGCGCGCAAATTCCAGGTCAGATAGTCCCAGTTGGTGTAGAGCGGCTCTGCCGCCTTGCCCGGGCGGCCGCCTGCGGCCGCGCGCATCGCCTCACCGGCCTGCCATGCACCCTCCTCATCACCGAGCGTCATCAGCGAATTCTGAACGTTGCTGTGCGCGACCCAATAATCGGGCTGCAGCTTGACCGCCGCGCGAAACAGTCCCAGGCCCTCACGCTCCGAGCCGCCGCTCGATTGCAGGCCGATGGCCCAGGCGTTCAACAGCCAAGGCCGCTCCGCCGGATCGGCGCCCGCCATCGCCGCGCGGGAGAATGCGATCGCTTCCTCGTTGCGGCCCACATTGGTGAGGTAGGTGGCCCAGCGCGCGGGCTGCGATTTCGAGTACACGTACTCGGCCGCCTTGCCGGTGAGCTGCTTGAGCTCTGTGGCGGTCCCTTCGAAGGTTATCGCAGGCACGCCATTGCCTCGAACCGTCAGCGCGAGGCCTCCTGCCGTGGTCTCTACGAGATCCCCCTCGATTTGCACATCATTCCCGAATCGCTCCCTGAGCAGCCGCGAGATTTCACTCAGGGAAATGCCGGTCTCCGGCACATCGAGCTTGATGTTGCCGGTCCACGCGCCGGAGAGGCTGCGCGCGGCGGAGCTGCTGCGCGTGGCATCCTGCAGGCGGCTTAAGGCATCGAGGAGTTCCGCGGCAACGACCGCACCGTCGATGCCCCGGGCGGCCAGCGAAGGCGGCGCATGAAAGGGCTCAATGACTACTCGGCGGGACGTCACCGCATCACGGACCATCACCACACCGCCGAAGCCAACCGCCGTTGCGACGAGCGCCAAGAACAGCTGGAAGCCGACCCGCAGCCGAAGGCCGAGCCGGCGAATGTCCACTTCGCGAGCCTGGCCTTGCAGAAAATGCAGTCGCGCGGCGTGTTCCGCTTTGAGATGTTCGTTCTGGGTATCTAGTAGCAGCGCCTGCTTGTCGAGGAAATGTTCCGTCTTGCGGGCGACTCCAGGGTCGTTGCCGGCGAGTTTCGCTGCAACCGCCGCAGCGAAAGCTTCCGTGCCACCGAGTGTATTTGACGCCTCTGGCTCGGCTTTCTCATCATCTTCACCCACTATCCCGCTAAGCAAGCCGTCGGCCATCCGGGAGCCCCCAATTTTATTGTTGTCGACCTATAGTCGTATACGGCAATGGTCTTGGCAATACGAGCCAACCCCGCGGCCCGTGACGAGGTCAGGCCAGAGTAAGTCCAACATCGACGTTACCGCGCGTCGCGTTCGAGTATGGACAGACCTGGTGTGCGGCATCGACGAGTCGTTTTGCATCGGCGCGGTCCAAGCCCGGCAGGCTGATTTTGAGATCTGCCGTGATGCCAAATCCTCCCTCTGACCTCGGCCCGATGCCGACCGTCGCGGTTACCGACGCCTCGTTCGGGACGCGCAGTTTTTGCGCGGGCGCAACCGCCTTCATCGCGCCGATGAAGCATGCCGCGTATCCCGCGGCGAAGAGTTGCTCGGGATTATTGCCAGGACCGCCCGCTCCGCCCAGTTCCTTTGGGATCGAGAGCTTGAGGTTGAGACTGCCGTCTTGCGTGGCGGTTGTACCATCGCGGCCGCCGGTGGCGGTAGCGGTGGTTTTATATTTGACATCAACAGGCATGGAATTGTCCTCTTGTAAATAAATCGACGGTGGTCAAATTCTTCCGCGTCTCTCGAACCGATCGAGATTCATCACCTTGTCCCATGCGGCAACAAAATCGCGTACGAATTTCTCCTCGGAGCCAGTGCTTGCGTAAACTTCTGCAACTGCGCGTAGCTGTGCGTGCGATCCAAATATCAGATCGACCCGCGTGCCGCTCCATTTGCGCTCGCCCGTTTTGCGATCCACAGCCTCAAACAGATCTTGGGCATCCGAGACGGCTTTCCAGTGCGTTTTCATATCGAGCAGGTTTTTGAAGAAATCGTTGGTGAGCTGCTCCGGTCGATCGGTCAAGACGCCGTGCTTCGACCCGTCCGCGTTCGTATTCAAAACGCGCATGCCGCCTACGAGCACCGTCATCTCCGGCACGGTCAGTGTGAGCAATTGGGCCTTATCGATTAGGAGCGCCTCGGCCGACACGGTGTACTTGCCCTTCAGGTAGTTCCGAAACCCGTCGGCAATGGGTTCGAGGACTGCGAAGGATTCGACGTCGGTCTGATCCTGCGAGGCATCCATGCGGCCCGGAAGGAAGGGCACCGTCACCGGGTGTCCGGCACTCTCAGCGGCCTTTTCGATTCCTGCGCAACCCGCCAAAACGATGAGGTCGGCAAGCGAGACTTTCTTTCCAGCCTTGTTTCGCGTTCAGGAGGTCGCTCTGCAGGGCGGTCAGGATCTTTATGACCTTTGCCGACTGCTCAGGGCGATTGGCCTGCCAATCCTTCTGCGGGGCCAACCGCAGACGCCCGCCGTTGGCACCACCCCGCTTGTCGGAGCCGCGAAAAGTCGAAGCCGATGCCCACGCGGTCGACACCAACTCTTTAATCGACAAGCCCGATGCCAGGATTTTGCGCTTCAGCGCGGCGATGTCCTGCGCATCGATAACCTCGTGATTTAAGGCCGGAATGGGGTCCTGCCATAGAAACTGTTCCGCTGGCACGTCGGATCCCAGATAGAGGGCAACGGGTCCCATGTCGCGGTGGGTCAATTTGAACCAGGCTCGCGCAAAGGCATCGGCAAACTCATCCGGGTTGGCGCGAAAGCGCCGTGAGATTTGCTCGTACGCCGGATCGAACCGCAAAGCGAGATCGGTCGTGAGCATGGACGGTGCCAAACGCTTGGCGGAGTTGTACGCGTGCGGAACAGTGTTCGCCCCCGCATCGCCTTTTGGCTTCCACTGATGTGCGCCCGCAGGACTCTTCGTCAGTTCCCACTCATAGCCGAACAGATTTTCGAAGTAATCGTTGGTCCATCGAGTCGGCGCGCTGGTCCACGTTACTTCCAGGCCGCTGGTGATGGTATCCGCGGCATTACCAGTCCCGAAGGCGTTCTTCCAGCCGAAGCCCTGGTCTTCGATGCCCGCTGCCTCCGGCTCGCGGCCAAGATGCGCGGCATCCGCAGCACCGTGGGTCTTGCCGAATGTATGGCCACCCGCGATCAACGCGACAGTCTCTTCATCATTCATGGCCATCCGAGCGAAGGTCTCGCGGATGTCATGTGCGGCGGCGACCGGGTCCGGATTGCCGGCCGGGCCCTCGGGATTGACGTAGATCAAACCCATCTGAACGGCAGCCAGGGGATTTTCCAGATTCCGCCGCCGTGCCACACCCTGCCTTTGTTTCTCGGCATTCTCCTCGTCATCGGCGACAAGTACGGCGCCGTGATCGGGAACGCCTTCATGCTCCTTCTTGGTGTCCTGCGCGGGCATGTAGCGTTGATCGTCCCCCATCCACGTATTCTCATTGCCCCAGTAGACGTCCTCATGCGGTTCGAAAACGTCTTTACGTCCGCCGGCAAAACCAATGGTTTTGAACCCCATGGATTCCAACGCCACGTTGCCGGTCAGCACGATCAAGTCGGCCCAAGAGAGCTTGTTGCCATACTTCTGCTTGATGGGCCAAATCAGACGCCTTGCCTTGTCGAGGCTCACGTTGTCCGGCCAACTGTTGAGCGGCGCAAATCGCTGCTGACCAGAGCCGGCGCCGCCCCGACCGTCGCCTGTGCGGTACGTACCTGCGCTGTGCCAGGCCATGCGGATGAAAAAAGGGCCATAGTGACCGAAATCGGCCGGCCACCAGTCCTGGGAATCCGTCATCAATGCATGAAGATCCTTCTTCACCGACGCCAGGTCCAGGCTTTTGAACTCTTCAGCATACTCAAACCCCTTGTCCATCGGGTCGACCGACGCAGCGGGTTTGAGAATTTTCAGATTCAGCTGGTTGGGCCACCAGTCTCGGTTGGATTTACCGGCGCCCGCGGCATGGTTAAAAGGGCATTTTCTCTCGGTAGTCATGTGATGGGTACCTTATGGTTTAAAGCAACGCCGCAGCAGTTACGCGACTCACGGGGATGACACGTAGTATGTATCGAGTGATTCGGCTGCCACTTCATGACACGAAGATAGCGCGGTTCGTTCATAGACAGAAATCGTTTCTTTAGATAATGGCGATAGCGCTTCTCTATCGCCACCGTTTACCGAATGCGACTATTTCTTCCGCACCGCGATAGCGCTGTGCTGCACGGCGCGTGGCATTCGGCCGACATTGCATCGCGTCGTGTGCTTACACGCTTGTTGCGGGACCTCACGCAATATTGACACCTATTAACTATGCCAGCCAGCTAGGAGACTTCGATCAATGGCCAGCAAAACACGAACCGCTGTGCGAGGCTCATCTCGCGGTAAGGGGCACTCAATGGCTGCCAAGAAGAAAACTGCCGCTCGAACGGTCGCCCGTGCGATGCGAAAAATGAAGCATGGAACGCTGAAGAGCGGACGATTCGGTAAGACGGTAAAGAGTCGAATACAAGCAATCGCCATTGGGCTGTCCGAGGCGCGCAAGGCGGGCGCGAAGGTGCCCCGGAAAACAGCTACTTCTTGAAGTAGGTCTTGCCGCCTTTGATCGTCTCCAGCACTTGGATGTCCCGGATCTTGGTCGGATCGACCTTCAGCGGGTTTTCCGACAGGACTGCTAGGTCAGCGTTGTTGCCGACACCCAAACTTCCGAGCTCGGCTCCGAGCCCCAGCTGCCGTGCGGAGTTTCGTGTCACGCCGAGCAGAGCGCCGTAGACAGGCTCCTTCAGCTCGGGTCCAAGCACTTTGCCGCTCGATGTCGTGCGGTTAACAGCGCTCCAGACCAGGTACATGGGCCTCGATTCGACGATCGGTCCGTCGGAATGAAGCGAAGTATCAATGCCGATTTTATCGTACAAAGGCATCGCGAACAGTCGAGACGCCATTTCATCGCCGAGAACAATGTCCCTCAACGGATCGCCATAGACATCGATAAACGGTGAGAGAAATCCTACCGCGAAGTTCAGGTTCTTCACTCGCGGCAAGTCTGATGGATCGATGATCGCGGAATGTTCGATGGTATTGTGGAACTTGCTGTAATCGTAATTGGGCTTCAGTTCTTCAAACGCCTGTAACAACACTTTGTGGGCCCGGTCCCCCATCACGTGTGTCGATACGCTGAAGCCCCGGTCCATACAATCTGCGATGGCCTTCTTATAGGCATCGGGTGTGTAATTAAGGTTACCCGTTGAGCCGTTGAGCTGCGGCTTCAATGTGGCGGCCGTGCCCCCGGCGAGCGAGGCGTCGAGCAACAACTTGCAGCTCGACGCTTGGAACTTCCCATCCCATGGAATTGGGTGAGGGAACTTTGGCAGCACGTCGTACATGACGGCGGCACTGAAGCGCAGCGGAAACCGGTCATCGTTGACGAGCTTCTGCATGGCCAGAATTTCGTCTGCTCCACCGGAACTGCCGGAGCTCATGTCCGCGACCGTCGTCAGCCCATTGGCGCTAAGTTGGTTCGCGATGTCATACGGCAAACTTGCCTGCTTTTCCGGCGACAGCAGCGATGCGGCCACTGGCCCAATGACGAACAAGGCCGATTCGGTCAGCAATCCAGTCGGCTCTCCCGCCTTGTCCTTGAAGATGACGCCGCCACCCGCCATGTTGGTCGGCGACTTTTTATCTATTCCGAGCTTCTTCAGGGCCGCGGAGTTTGCCGTAGCCCAATGTAGATTGTTGTAAAGCGCAATCACCGGGTGCTTTGTGGAAACACGATCGAGATCCTGACGGGTGAGGTTACGGTACGGTTTTATCAGCAGCTTCTCGTAGCCGTAACCGATGACCCAATCGCCCTCCGGAGTTTTCGCCGCTACGTCTTTCAGATGCTGAATGTAGGAATCGACGTTGCCAACCTCGACGGGATTGACCCGGTCGAGCGCCGACAACATGACGAACTGGCCCCAATGCAAATGCGTGTCGATCATCCCGGGTAAAAGAGTCTTACCCTGAAGGTCGTTCACGACCGTCGCCGGGCCTTTAAGCTTATCCGCCTCGGCTTTAGTGCCGACGAGTGTGATTTTTCCACCAGTCACCGCAAGCGCCTCGGCGTATTGCGGGCTATCGCCCGCCATCGTGAGGATGTCGCCGCCATAGTAGATGCTGTCCGCCGGCACGATGGCGGCAACAGGTCCGGTGGTGGAGGGTCCCTGACTGCAAGACACAACAGACAGGAGGAAGACAACAAGCAACGCGTGCGCGCCGCATCGACGGTCTATCCCTGACAATTCGCTCTCCCAGGTCCTCTTAGGGTAACGTAGCTTACAGGAAGATATAAATGGGAACATCTGGGAGCGACGGCGAGTTCTTTTGATTGAACCGATATGATTGCGAATTCGTCCCGCACCGGCTGTGGTCGAACCTCGTACAGCGGGAGGGAGCGTGACAAAGAAGAATCCACTCGTGAACAGGGCGCATGCCAAGGAAAAATGCTGGAGCGCTGAATACGGCGCGCTGCGCCAGCTCTGTCTTGCTTCAGGCCTCAATGAGGAATTCAAATGGGGCCAAGCTTGCTACGACTTGAATGGTGGCAATGTGGTCTTGATCCATGGATTCAAAGAGTACTGTGCTTTGCTTTTTATGAAAGGAGCGTTGCTCAAGGATCCGAAGGGCATCCTCATACAGCAGACGAAAACCGTGCAGGCTGCCAGGCAAATAAGGTTCGCCTCTCTTGCGGACATCACCAGGCAAAAAGCAGCGATAGCGGCCTATATCAAGGAGGCGATTGCGCTTGAAGGATCCGGCGCCAAGGTAAAGATGAAGACCGTGGCGCAATTCGATGTGCCCGAGGAATTTCGCGAGCGATTGGCGGATGATGCTGAGTTGCGCAAAGCCTTTCACGCGCTGACACCCGGAAGACAGAAGGGCTATTTGCTGCATTTCGCCGGGGCGAAGCAATCGGCGACTCGTGCCGCCCGTGTGCACAAGCATGTGCCCAGGATTTTGAAGGGATTGGGCCTCGATGACTGAGCTCATCGCTCGAAGGTCGCGCTGGCGGCTTGCTCGGCGTGAGCTTTTGTTGGTCATCGCGTATTTGGCGGCGCCCGCCCTGAGCGCGACGGCGGCGACGGCACCCGCGCCTCCACCTGCACTGCCCTTGCCTGGGATTCGCGACGTATACAGCGGCCTCCTGCGGCCCGACGTCGAGGTTGAGACCTTTCGGCATGCCGACCGGTTGCTACCGGTGCGCGAGGTGCGCAGGGGACAGACTGCGCAGTCGCTTCCAATGCGCTCGGGGCAGCTCCCCAATGTTCATTTCGTGAGCAACGGCACGACCTACGATCTTTTCGACTACTTGGC
>CAVYUD010000009.1:0-114757 GCA_963771615.1 uncultured Gammaproteobacteria bacterium | reverse complement strand
TAGCCGCCATGATCTCGTTCAGTAGTTCTTGCACGCGCTCCCAGGGCAAGGAATGTTCGATGGCGCGCAGGATCATCGGATGCTCAGTGCCGGTCACATTGTTGCCGATGAGCAGCTCTTCATAGAGCTTCTCCGCCGGACGCAAGCCGGTATAGGAAATCTCGATGTCGCCTTCCGGATTTTTCTCATCGCGCACCGTCAATCCGGCCAGGTGAATCATGCGCCGCGCGAGATCGCCGATTCTTACCGGCTTGCCCATGTCGAGCACGAATACATCGCCGCCATCGGCCATGGAGCCGGCTTGAATCACGAGCTGAGCCGCCTCTGGAATGGTCATGAAGTAGCGGATCACTTCGGGATGGGTGACGGTCACGGGGCCGCCGGCATTGATCTGCTCATTGAACAAGCGGCACGACCGAACCGGAAGAAGCCAGCACATTGCCGAAGCGCACCATGCAGAATCGCGTCTTGCTGCCGCGCCGTTGCAAGCCTTGCAGCACAATCTCGGCAAAGCGCTTGGTAGCGCCCATGACATTGGTGGGATTGACGGCTTTATCGGTCGATACCAGTACGAAAGTCTCGACCTCAGCCTCGTGCGCCGCCTCGGCAGCATGCCAGGTGGCGATGACATTATTATTAATGCCCTCGACGACGTTTTGTTCGACGATCGGCACATGCTTGTAAGCGGCCGCGTGATACACGGTCTGAACCCGATAAGCCGTGAAAATATCGCGCAGTCGAAATCGGTCGTGCGCATTGCCAATGAGACCGACCAATTCGACCGTCAATGCCTGTTTTTCGGCCAAAGCCCTGCAGTTCTCTCTCGATGTTGTAGAGCGCGAGTTCCGACATTTCGAACAAAACCAAGCGCCGCGGATTCAAGCCGATGATCTGCCGGCAGAGTTCCGAACCGATCGAACCGCCCGCGCCGGTGACCATGACTACCCGGTCGCGGATGCAGGCATCGAACAATCCGTCTTTCGGCGGCACCGCATCTCGTCCCAGGAGATCCGCCACATCCACTTCACGCAAGTCCGCCAAATTTGCGGTGCCCGTCACCAGTTGCTCGATATCGGGAACGGTTTGAACGTGGACGCCCAACGGCTCGAGCTGCGTCAGAATCTCGCGCCGGCGGCGCCGAGTCAGTGACGGCACCGCAAGCAAGATTCGATCGATGCCATGCGCTTTGATCAGCGACGGCAAGTGGTCGGGCAGCTGCACTTTTATCCCATTAACCAAGCGGCCGCGCAGGCCCTTGTTGTCGTCGATAAAAATGACCGGGATCGAATGCCCGTGTGGTCAATAAGAGGTTGGACAAGTGTGCGCCTGCTTCGCCCGCGCCGTAGATCGCGACTCGCGCCACTGTGGGCATGAGGTAGCGCCGCAGAAGGTAGTAGCGCACCACAAAGCGCGACCCGGCAACGTAGAGCAACGCGACCACGGAATAAATCGCCACCACGCTCCAAGTCAGCACGGGAATCTGAAACAACATGCCCGCCGCCGCCAAGATCACGGCGCTGACTGCGACGGATAAAGCCACGGCGAAAATGGCTTTGTGGCCCAGAAATCGGATCACCGCGCGATACAGTCCCGCGCGGATAAAGATTGGGATGCTGACGGCAATGACTGCCACGAAGGCAGGCCAGTCAGAGAGGTTGGACTCGGGACGGCCAATTTTGAGGCTGATTGCAGTCCAAAGTGCCAGGGGGAGCATCAAACTGTCGGTACAAACGGAAATCAGACGCTTCAAGCGGCGCGGTAGTTCCACGGTTTTGCGCGCGAAATCCCCGCCTTTCAGCATCAACTTGGGATCCAATCGAACCTCCGTGAGTCAGCCCCAGCTAGCCGTTTGCTCGATGAGACCATTTTGCTTCTGGCCTCTTCGACAACAATTCCCTACGCAGACACAGTGTACCGAATCCGCAAGAGAATAAAACATCGTGTTCGAACATTACGCACACTTTAAGCGTGTAACGCTGCATCCCGATGTGCGGTTGACTAGCGATGACGCTAAAGTCGCGCGTCCGCAGCGTGCTCTTGAAACCACGCGTAGGTGCTTTCGATGCCAGCCTGCAGCGAAATGCGCGGACGCCAGCCAAGGCTATGCAGTCGCGAAACATCCAGCAACTTGCGAGGAGTGCCATCGGGCTTGGAAGGATCAAAAATTAGTTCGCCGCTGTAGCCAATCGCCGACATGATCACTTCCGCCAATTCGCGGATTGTCAGATCCTCACCCCAGCCAACGTTCACGATGGGTTCATCATCATAGGATTGCAAAAGATACAAAATCGCGTCGGCCAAATCATCGACGTGCAGAAATTCGCGGCGCGGCGTTGCCGGTGCCCCAAATCTCGACGCTCTTATCGCGCCGGCGTTTTGGCCTCGTGAAACTTTCGGATCAACGCCGGAAGAACGTGCGAATTCTGCAGGTCGAAGTTGTCGCCAGGACCGTACAGGTTGGTTGGCATCAATGAAATGGCGTTGAACCCGAACTCGCGGCGGTACGCCTGGCACATCTTCACGCCCGCGATCTTGGCGATCGCGTACCACTCGTTGGTCGGCTCGAGCGGACCTGTGAGCAGGTAGTCCTCCTTGATGGGCTGCGGCGCCATTTTCGGGTAAATGCAGCTCGAACCCAAGAATACGAATTTGGCGACGCCCGATCGCTACGCCGCATCGATGACATTGTCTTGAATCAGCAGGTTGTCGCGGAGGAACCCGGCCGGATGAGAATTATTCGCGTGAATGCCGCCGACGCGCGCGGCCGCCATGATCACGGCTTCGGGACGAGTCTCATCGAAAAATTCTCGAACCGCGCTCTGCTCGGTCAGATCAAGTTCCTGATGCGTGCGGACGATCAGATTTCGATAGCCGCGCCTCTGCAGAGCTCGCACCACCGCGGAACCCACCAAGCCGCGGTGCCCGGCGACGTAAATCCGCGATTCTTGAGTCAGTGTCACTCTCGCTACTCGTGATGGCTGTAAACCTTGTAAGCCTTCTTTGGCGACCAATGCATCGCGTTTGGCGACTGTCGAGATCCGACGCCGACCATTTCCGCGACCAGATTCCTCGAAAGTCACCTCCGCGGTCCACCCCAGCTTTTGCCGTCGCCTTGGAGGCATCGCCCAGCAGGGTTTCGACTTCGGTCGGGCGGAAATAGCGTGGGTCCACCCGCACCATGGTGCGGCCGCTGTTTGAATCGATGCCCACTTCATCGACGCCCTTGCCCTTCCATTCGATTCTCATATCCAGTAACGCTCGCCGGCGGCGACCACGAAATCGCGCACGGAATACTGTTTGCCCGTCGCAATCACGAAATCTTCCGGCGACGTCCTGCTGCAGCATCAACCACTGCGCCTTGCACGTAGTCGCGCGCATGGCCCCAATCGCGCCGCGAATCGAGATTTCCCAGATGCAAGACTTTCCTGCAGTCCAACATTGATGCGGGTCAACGCGCGGGTGATCTTGCGCGAAACGAAAGTTTCGCCGCGCAGCGGAGATTCGTGATTGAATAGGATGCCATTGCAGGCAAACATGCCATACGCCTCGCGGTAGTTCACTGTGATCCAGTAGGCATAGACCTTGGCGGCACCATAGGGCGAACGAGGATAAAATGGTGTGGTCTCCTTTTGCGGAATCTCCTGCACCTTGCCGAACATTTCGGAGGTGGATGCCTGATAAAATCGCGTTTTCTTCTCCAGGCCAAGAATTCGAATGGCCTCCAACACGCGCAGAGTTCCCACCGCGTCGGAATTCGCCGTGTACTCGGGCGTTTCAAATGACACCGCGACGTGACTCTGCGCGGCTAGGTTGTAAATCTCGTCCGGCTGAACCTCTTGGATGATCCGAATGAGGTTCGTGGAATCCGTCAGATCCCCATAGTGCAATTTTAGCCGCAGATCCTTTTCATGAGGATCCTGGTAGAGATGATCGATGCGGTCTGTGTTGAACGATGATGCGCGCCGTTTGACCCCATGCACCATGTAGCCTTTTGCGATCAGCAACTCCGCCAGATAGGCCCCGTCCTGCCCGGTAATTCCGGTTATCAATGCCGTCTTTGCCAATGTCGCTCCGATCCTTGCTCAAGATGCGTGCCGCCAGCGTATCGTGCCACTCTTGCATCGTCTTCGTCCATTTTATGCGCCCGAATGCTGTTATGCGTCTGGGACACGAATGCGATTATTACTTGATGGGTTCTCGGGAAATCGCATCAAGGCGCACTCGCCGACGCTGCGCGAACCGATAGCAGCGTCGCCGCTCCAGTGGTGGCGGGCGCTTGGTCTAATGTCGTTGCATTGCTGCGATATTGGGTGCTGCAATTGGCAAGGCGGTTCCAAATAAGTCGACCATGTGACCATGTCCGCCGTCAATTCGATAGGAATTCATCTCTCCATTTTCCCGGCTCCAAAGGCAATGGCGAGGCCTATTAGAGGCGACAGGGCTAGTGCAAGAAACCACAGCGCATTTGCCGGGAAATTGGCTGCAAGAATGGCCAATGGAAGCAACCAAAATATATTGACTGTCATAACCAATATCGTCACAGGCAAATGAGCCTTCCAACGACGAGCTAGGTTTTGATATGCGTGCGTTCGATGAGCTTCGAACCACCTATCGCGTCGTGCGAGTCGCCTGATGAGCGTGACAGTGGCATCAACCAGAAAGACTGCGCCTAGGATTGCCCAGATTTCGATGGGCAGCATTCCTTCTTGGCTAGCAGCCAAGCCCAGAACCGCAAGCGAAAAGCCGAGAAATCCGCTGCCCACGTCGCCCATGAAAATTCGTGCAGGCGGCCAATTCCATCGCAAAAACCCCAGGCAAGTGGCCGCGAGGCTGGCCATGGTTGCCGTCAAGCCGGGCGCACCTCCTTCACGCCAATACAACCAAGCTCCTGCGCCGCTTACAAAGAGCGCTTCGCTGCCGGCGATGCCGTCCAATCCGTCCATGAAATTGAAAAGATTGATTGTCCATACCAAAGTTAAAACGGCAAACAGTCTGCCTGTCCATAGCCCGTGTAATCCCCAGTTGGCGAGCGCCGTTTCGGATACCCCGCCGAGCAGGCTTACCACCCAGATTGCAGCGGCCAAATGAACGCCAAAACGCACGCTGGCGCGCAAATGCCGGCGATCATCGAGAAAACCAACGAGCGCCATCGCACCGCCGCCAACTAAAAGGGCACCCGTCAATCTCCTGTCAAGCAATCCGAGAAATGCGAGCAAAAGCGTCGCGACAAAGAAGGCAAAAACAATTGCGACGCCCCCACCCCGCGGCGTGGGCGACTGCGTGCGAGCTTCGCGCGTTTGGAACGTCGATGAGATTTTTTTTCAACGCGTATCGACGCATTAGGCCGGTGGCGATTATAGCGATGGAAAATGCTATAAGTGCCACCAACACGACGCTTGAAGTCATCGGCCGCGCGCTCAGCCGGCACCAGCGGCAATTGCCGCGAGACCCAAATATTCGTGCAATGCACGGTCGGTATTGCGCAATCCGTCCGCTGTGGGGAACAAACTTCGCCAGCCGGGCGGGCATCGATTTACTCACCTTTTGGCCCGTCGGCGCCGGAATTGGATGTGCTCCTTCTTGCTCCATCAGCCGCATGGCGCGCGGCATGTGGAAGGCCGAAGTAACCATGAGAAATGGCGTCGTGCCCAGTAACGAAAATACGCTTTTGGCTTCTGCCGCGGTGTCGAGGGCACGATCGAGTACGATCAGCGAAGATTCGTCGACGCCGAGATCATGCGCGAGCAATGCGTAACCCAATGCCGATGGCATTTGCCCGGGCGGAGCGCCACCTGACACGACGAGATGAGCGTTCTTTAGTCGGCGCACAAGACGAATGCCTTCGGAAATGCGCACCAGACCGTCTTCGCTCAGTGCGGCAGTGACCGGAACCCCGTCATGCGGTGTGTAACCACTTCCCAGTACCACAACGAATTCAACCGCTGGGAGGGGTATATCCTCGCGCAACGGCGCATAGCGGTTCTCGAGGCGAGCCAGCAACGCGTTACTCACCAGTGAGGTCGCGGACACGTATATAACCGCCAAGGAAGAGACCAACAACCAACTCGCAATTTTCTGCCGCCCGATCATCCGACAAACACCTGCCATCACGCCGATCACGAGCGCAATGGTCAACGGTGTCGCGAATGCACCGATGAGATGCTTTAAAAGATACATTTTTGGCGGTCTCTCGCCGTTGTTTGGACGCCGTTCTGGCTTTCGGAATGCATAGAATCATATTTTGCGCGTTGCGCGGTAAGATTGAACGGTTCGGGCGAGTCCCTCATCGACGCCAATAGGGGGTACCCAATTTAACCGCGCAAGCGCAGTCGACATGTCGACCTGCAAAGAGTTGCACAACCTGTCGACTTCGGCGCCAAAGCCACTGATGGTGGCGATGCGCTTCAGCCAGATAGGTGAAAACTTAAACAATCTCGGTTTGTTGCCCATCAATCGCGCCAACCTAGCGAATAGATCAGGGGTGGACAAATCGTCGCCGTCGGATACCAACCAAACCCCCGGCGCTTTCGGATGTCTCATTGTGGTCTCAATGAAACTTGCCAAGTTCCATACACTAATTAGGCTCCGCCGATTCTCGATTGCAAGTAATGGAAGAGGTAAACCGAGAGCGGCTAACTTCAGCAGCCTTTCAAAGTTAGCGCGCACTCCCGGGCCATAGACTAGCGGAGGCCTTACAACCGTCAATTCCATTCCAGCATTGCGGCAGATTTCTAAGAGCGCGTGCTCAGCGTCGATCTTGGATTGTGCGTAGCTGTCGCTCGGATTGGGAGCGTCCTCAGGTGTGTACGGCCGGCCGATTTCCCCCTCTCCGTTCACTTTGATGCTGCTTAAGAAGACAAAGCGCTTCACCCCGGCAAGAGCCGCTTGCTCGGCTACAAATCGCGATCCTCAACATTCACTCGGTAACTGTCATCAGCATGCCCGGCGGATTCACCCAGCTGATGAACTCGAGCGGCCAGATGAACCACACAACCTGTCGAGACCAGATTTTCGCGCCATTGGTCGGGTGCGGCATTTAAGGACAAGCAAATGTCTCGCACTCCCGGAATACCTGATCTATACGCCGGACGTCGACTCACGCCGATAACGTGCCAGCCGTGTTGCGCCAACGTTTCACAGAGAATACGGCCTACAAATCCATTGGAACCGGTCACTAATGCGGTGGAAGCCCCCTCACGGGCATCAGCGGGCATTGGTTAAAACATTTCCATAATCTTCAAAGGGATCCGCAGGTTCAGCTTCGCCCAGTTGGTGCGAACGCCGTCAAGCGCACAAGCGCGCTGCATTTCCCGCGTGATCTGCCAAGTGCTTCGCCAACCGCGGTTACTTAAACCGCCTCGCGGCATTGTGACAAGTGCCTCGGGTATATAGCGATATCGGACGCCGTTCAGACCAAATACTCGAAGGCACAATTCAAAGTCACCGGCAATTCTAAATTGCGTGTCATATTCACCGACTCGCTGATAGACCTCCCGGCGCAAGAAGAGCGTCGGATGAGCCGGCATCAACCCGTACGCCATCATGTTGGGTGTAAAGCGCCTTGAATTGTAGCGTCGCACAATCCGGGCTCGCCGTTCAGCCTCTACGATCAAGAGGTCGCCAAATACAGCTTCAGTACCGGAGGTCGAGAGCTCCTTGGCAATTCTTGAAACCACATCCCTGGATAAATATGTGTCCCCGGAATTTAGAAATCCAATGGCGTTACCCGTAGCTCTGCGCAATCCTTTGTTAAACGCGTCGTATACGCCGTTGTCAGGCTCCGAAACGAGTTGCGCCACACGGGTCCCAACTGAGCGCACGATAGCGACGGTATCATCGCTAGAGGCCCCGTCGATTATGATGTGTTCGATGTCCGAATAATCCTGTTCGGCAACAGAGCGTAGCGTCTCAGCGATTGAAGGCCCGCCATTGTAGACTGCAGTAATAATAGATACTTTCAATCTTGGGTCGCCAGAAGACGCATCGCCACGCCAGCAGGACGTTTATTGCTTCGGTAGTTATTTACCATTCTTGATTTTTTCCCCAAATTCTCGAACTGCGTTCTCCACCGAATCAATCGGTTTGAAGCCGCTCGCATGTAGTTTCTCGGAATCATAAATCCTTGTTACACCTAATTCCGAGCGACCTAGCAATCGAAGCGCTAGTGACAGCACCTCTGAAGGAATGGGCAAGAGCGGTAACTTCCTGGACTCAAGCCCCAGGGATCGCAACATAATTTCTTCAATATCGCGGAAATTATTAAGGGGATCGTGGTCTGACGATACTATATATATATTCCCGTTTGAGGCCGCGGGTAGGAAACTCAAATGGAGTAACGCGGCGGTTACATTTCGAACGGGTACCAAATGCATTGGCCGCCTTCCGAATAAGCTCGCCCGCAAATAATTAGCAAACGCACTGTCGCTCACCAGCGATGTAGCCAGCTTAAGAAGGTTCTGCCCACCAAGTCCTACTACTGCGGTCGGCCGCAAAATGCCGACATCAAGTCCTCCAGGCAGCGCTGCGAGCGCATGTTGCTCAATTGCCCACTTGGCCTGCTCATAAGGCGTTATGGGCAAACACGGAGTTGATTCGATTACTCGCGATACACGCGTCGAACCCACCACAACGGCGGTCGAACAATGCACCAACCGCGATACCCGGGAACGCAAACATGCCTTAATAATATTGTCGATAATAGCTATGTTATCAATTTGATTGCCATCAGTCTTGTAAGCCAGATTGATAACCATATCGCCGGCGGTCAGCAAATCATAGAGCGATGTCGGATTTGAGAGATCGGCCTCGAACCAGTGTACGTCCTTTTGAGCGCTATCCACGTCGGATGGAATATTTCGCGCCACCGCCTTAATGCGTAGTAGGGAATGCCCTTCTGCAATAAGAGTCCTGCCAATAAATCCGCTAGCACCCAAAATGACCAAGGAAAACATTGCTAATTGTGTCGTGGCATGAATAGGGCGACGGCACCGTTATTTACAGTGGCGACATTGAGAATTTTCAGCGGAATTTGAATTCGCGACCGAGGACAGCGAGCGTGTCTGGGGCGAACCTAGTACATGAGGTGCAAGCCAAAGTTCTCCCCCGCATAGTGCGACAAGCCGCGTCCGAGAAAGCGGACCAAACTGTACCGCCTATCCAAGATTTCCTTTCGCCGTTTGATAATTGCCACAAGGCGCGCGATTTCGTTTTGGCTCAAGACAGCCTCGTCTTTCTTCAGAAGGTCGATGAATCTCGTGGCCAAATCGAACCTTTCGTAGATCATCAGGACAGCGACGTAAGCCCGCGCTCGGCGCGCAGTAAGAACATGCTCGCCTGTCAAGGCAACGACGTTTTCCGGCGCTCGCAGAAATAGCGCGTCCCCAAATATTGCCTGCCCCAGGCCTCTGAACGAGTTACGCTCCCACCGAATCAGCGCTACGAAATCGACAAATTCAATTCCGCGCCGCTGTAGGAAATTCTCAATGTCCCCAAATAGAGGTTGGCCGTCTCGAATGGCCTGGAAGCAGACCTCGATGTGCAATCCCAAGCACCCCTCGATTGACTTCGTCGCCCCCTCGAGTACGGCCAGCTCGCCACCTTCAAGGTCAAGCTTTATGAAATCGACTGACCTGCCGGAGCGCGACAACAGGTCATCAACAGTCCGACAATCGACTTCCGTTGAACCGACGATATCGAATCTCTCAGCTTCCTGAAAACGAGAAAGGAAAGGCATATTCGGCGCGAAATGCGACGAACACATCGGCTTGCGAGTAAATGAAATCCTTACTGCCCCGGTCTCGTTCCAAGCGCCGAAAGGGAAAATTTCGTAGCTTCTAAAAAGGGTGGATTCCGGAGAATTTAGCAAAGCCGACACGGACCGTGCGTCAGGTTCGACGCCTATAAAAGCGATATTCGCGCGGTAAGGACTCCACCTCGGAATGACGCCCCCGGAAGCGCCTACATCGAGGAGTACGATGGCGTCGCCAGATAGCACGGCTCCTACAGCGTCGGCGCATCTCTTTCCCAGTGCGCTGCGGCGACGAGCCAAAAGATTGCGCAATATGCGCTTTACAGGGCCCAACATGTCTTTACCTCCGGGGTACGGCTCGAAAAGCGGCTCTGCGGCGAACCGCTCAAGCGCTCGTTCTTTTAGTGTATCGCGCTACACGCGCTGACGTCGAAAGACTCCCATGGCTTCTTACTATGTCTTTTCGACTGGTAGCTCCTTGAACCACCGCGCCGTGCGAGATATGCCTTGATCCGTCGTAAAGGGCAAGACACCGCAAATTTTCTGGGTCGCCGCCATATCAAATATGTACTCCGTGAGAATATTGCGCACGCGGTAGGAGTTCAATGGGAATGTCTTTAGCCCCAGCCAATTTGCGCAATCTCCGACCAATCCCAGGAAACGCGCCACCACGATTGGAACGCTCCGCGGCGGCGGGGCACCCAGCGCTTGGGCTAACCGGTTTATCCACGCGGTAAGTGACAGTGGTTCATAGTCGCTAAGATAGAAGGTTTTTCCATCGATCTGCGCACTATCAATGTTCATGAATTTCACGATTTGAAAAACGGTGTTCCCGACGTACCCGTAAGATTTGAATAGTGGACCCTTACCAAAATGAAAATAGCGGCCCGCCTGCAAGTGGCCCAGGAATCGCTGATAGTGGCGGGACATACCCTCGCCCCAAATCGTCGTAGGCCTCAACAGACACCAAGTAATTTGCCTCGGCATATTTTCACGAACAATGTTTTCCGCCAATACCTTGCTTTCGCCATAAGGATTTACAGGACAGTAATCAGTATCGCCGCGAGGCACGTATCCGACTCGGCATACAAGCTGGGACGATGCAAAGAGGACTCGTCGAACCGTGCCGGCGGCCGTGACAGCGGCAACCAGATTACGCGTCCCTTCTACATTCGCCGAGTAAGCAGCTACACTTTGGCCGTCGATGTCTGTGCGCGCCGCGAGATGAACTACGACTTCCGGCGCAAAGTCTCTCACGATGCTGCGTAGCTTCCCGGTATCCAGTATGTCGCACTCTGCGAATGACCAACCAAGCGGTGCGTCGGATTTTGGCGGTCGTAAGTCAACACCTAGAGATTCGTAGTGGTCGCTAGCCAATGATTTCATTAGGTGCTCACCTATGAAACCGCAACTTCCAGTGACCAAGACTCTTGTCACTCTAACGGGCAATCATTGATGGTTGCGGGCGAGCGCGGGTTTCGGCCCATCCCAGGCAAAGCTCTTATAAAGCCCTATATATTTGTGAATCATGGAATCCCAGAGAAAATGTTTCGATACAAACGCCTTAAGATTCTGACCTTTTGTTTTCAAGTCGTCACGATTGCCAAGCATTTCAACAAGCCCCTTCGCCAGGCTTTCTACCGATGCCCCGACGACCACTCCACCCCCTGTCTCCGCCATCTCGTTGAAGCCACATTGATCGGTCATCAAAACCGGCGTCCCGGAGATCCCGGCCTCAAGCACCACTATTGACATTGCCTCACGTCGAGAAGGAATAACCAGCAGATCGGCAGCATGATAGGCTCGCGATTTATCCAATCCACCTACATATCCAAGAAAATGAACCCGATCGCCAACGTCATGCTGCGCCACTGTCGCTCGCAATTCTGCTGACATGTCCTCGTCCGGGCCAGCAAATACAAGATGGTACAGAGCCAGTTTCTCGCGCAAATTGCAAAACGCTCTCAATAGCAGATCGGGTCCTTTGACAGCGTTAAGTCGGCCCATGAACAATATGAATGGAGCACGCCCTAAACCATACTTGGCTCTGAAGTCATCCACTTTATTGTCTTTAAAGTCCTCCGGATCAATTCCGTTTGGAATAATCGCAATGCTGTCTTCTGACACACCGTAGGTTTTGAACTGCGGAATTTCATCGGCGGTTATCGCAATATGCTTGGTCGCGTTCCGAATTAAACTCCTACCAACCACCCAGTTGTAGAGTGTTTTTATTACTCTGGATCTTCCGTAAATTAGCAGTACTCCCGCCGGACAAACGACGTAAGGTTTTTTGTGGCGTTGAGCTATGAAATACACCAACGCGTTCAAAAACGTCCAATGATTCATCAAATGAATAATGTCCGCGTTTCTTACCAGATCCTCTATTTCCTTGTACCTGAATTTGGGCACGTAGAAGCGTTGCGACAAGCAATCTAGAGCAACAATAGTTACCCCTTCGAGTTCCTTTATTCGTTCGGGGGTCACCCCAATGTTGGTAGTCAGGATCGAGCACTGCACGCCGGCCTTTGCGAGCGAACGGCTCATCTGAAATGTCCGCTCGACCGAGCCGCCTCCGGTCACACGATCAAGCGACATGATCACATTCAGGACTCTCAAGCAGAAACACCTTCATGATTGATACCAAGCGGAAACATTGAAATCGCACCGACGCTTTCTTGGCGAGCGAAATCGATCATACGTGCGTCCGGCTATTCGGAAGGCCTGTGAATCTACCAATCAGCCAGGTCACAGCGCCCGCACGTTCTCAGCGGCTGCAATTGCATTTGGCAGAGCAACAGACGAATTGGCGATCGGATGATGCCAATCAGCGTCTCCACCAGGGATTAATTTGCTGCGGAAGAATAATTGGTAAATGTAAATCGCCGCAATCCGCGGAATGATTTCTAAAAGCGTCCAATCGAATCCGTAGCTGTTCAGCGTTCTAATGAAGACCCACAAGACGACGACTCGCTTCATGGCGAGAACAAAAGGATTCTCGCTTCTCACGCGTCCATATACCCTCTTGAAAAGGAACGCAGTCAATAGAAACAACGGCATCGAGGCGTATTCGAACAACGCGTAGAATTCGCCATAGATGCCCAGTTGATCGGATTGATACGATTCGCTCACCAGTTCCTTCGACGGGGAGCCCCATCCATTGTAAACAAACTGCAGCGCGTTTGATATTTTGGGTTGATCATAAACGTCAAACCCCGGCGTCAGTAGATTATCGACGATGCTTTTCGCGTATGACGATAAATTTATCACCGAAGCGTATTGATCTTTATGCGCGATGATCTCCGCCGAAAAATCGAAGAACCCAGCGCGGGCCGCTATCAACGGAACTACCTTATCGAGCGTGTTTTCCATCGATAATTCAGATCTCGATTCCACCGCCAAATCAACAGCTCGGCTCACATCGAGGGTTCCTTCGCCCTTGAAGGTTCTGTTGTAGGTGCTGATGGCAAATGAACCGATGAGCAGAACTACAAGGACCGGGAAAAAGACAATCCCGAGTAGAACATGTTTTCTGGCAACCTGGACGCAACCCCGAATGACAAGCGCAACCAAAATATAGTTCTGTATGGTGTCGACTATTCCGCTGCGACTGCCCAGCAGGGTATGAATGACAATATCGATTACAATCATTGCAACGATAAAGGATCCAACCTTCTTGCTGAGTGATTGCTTGAACATAAAGTAGTACGCCATTGTCATGAGAAGCACAATGTCCTGCGCTACGAAGATCGTCAAAAAATTAAATACCCTCGGGACATTCTCCTCAGTCCAATAGTGACCCGTAAAGTAGGCAAAAGTAATGACAAAGAGAATCAGAAATACAACTCGCATGGGCGATGCTGCTTTCCATTGACCTGCATTTATTGCGAGCTTGCCTTTGAATCGGCCAAGGTAGAAGCCGGCGTAAAGAAATAAATTGGCGACAATAATAAATGTCAGCGCGTAATTTGAATCGCTTGCAGCGTAGGAATATCGGTCAAATACCACTGAAAACGGATACAGAGTCAATGTAAGTAAGCGAAGTGAATAGTAAAATATCGTCAAAAATGACAGCAAAATAACAAATGGATCGCGACGTCGCCTCTCAAACCATAAAGCGACATGAGTCTGAACCGAAAGTACGACTCCGAGGACTATCGTTTGCCGATCGACATATTCATTGACGCCGTTCTGCGCGAACGCGTAAACGAGGAAACCCGCGAAGAGAATATTCGCGCCGCTGAGTATGCTGTTGAAATCGACTTTCTTGTTTAGCATCTGCAGTTTAAACGACGTGGTTCGGAATCATCCACTGGCTTTCCGCACCAGCTCGCCCACATATCCTCGAAATATCCTTGCTGGCAGGGTCGCCTTGGTCCAACCGGATACTTTGCTACCGCGCCAGTGGCGCCACAATACAGAACGAACCTCGTGGTCCCTCTTTCTATAAGTACTTGTGGCCTGGTCTGCGTGCCTCCGCCATGCCGCCAAAAAATCCCGCGTATAGGCGAAGTCGACTTCAAATCCGGCCCGGATGAAATAGTCATAGTCGCAGGCATACGCCAGGGATTCGTCAAAGGCCCCGACCACTTGTACCGTCTCGCGCTTTATGAAACAAGACGCAGAAGCACTGAAACAGCCTCGTTTGAGCAAAAGATTGCCCGCATCCCCTTTCGCGATGAACGAGTCCGGAAGCGAAAATGCAGACATATGGTCATCAATGATTTCGTCTGACTCATCGATGTGGTGGACATTACCGAAGACAAGGCCCGCTGTTGGGTAGCTTTGGGCAATTGCCAATTGCCGTGACAACCGGGCTGGATACCACAGATCATCCTGATCGACAATTGCTATCCATTCACCTTTTGCTTGGGCAAATGAATAATTCCTCGATGCTGGCAATCCATGGTTGCTTCTGAGGAACGTCCGAATATTTTTATTCTGACTGGCGAACCGCTCAATGATTTTTGCTGTACCGTCATTGGAGCCATCATCAACGATAACGATTTCGAAATTGGAGTAGTCTTGGGCAAGAACACTATTGAGCGTTTTTTCGAGGTATCGTTCCCCATTGAAACAACAAATTGCAACCGTGATCAAAGGCAGATTCATTTTATCGACCGTCGGCCTTTCATTTTGTTTCAATGTAGCTTTTGTAGTAGGAATCCAGGTATTCACTTAACCCTATCTTCCAGTGCCGCATTGTATTTAGACCACGCAGATTCAGCCGTCGGTTAATCAATCGTTCCGACGGCGGGCGTTCGGCAAAGTACTCCTCTTTAAAATAGTCGGAAGTCACTTCGACAATTTTCACACTTGCCTGCACTCCCAACAGACTGATGATCTCCTGGGCGACCTCCAGGCGACTGGTGATTCCCCCGCAAACCATGTTGTACAATCCCCAGTACTGCTTCTGCAGCAGCAGATCCACATTTTGCGCAAAATCGTGCGTGTAAGTGGGTGTACCCAGCTTGTCATTGACCACGTAGATGGTTTTTTTCCCATCCTTGAGTTGCTTCATGAGCTTCTGAACAAATTTCTTGTCCTTTTGCGGCCCGCCGCCCATCATCCATCCGGCGCGACAAACGAGATGCCGCGCGACATTTTCCTTTACGAAAACCTCGCCCGCGAATTTCGACCTCGCATAATGACCCAACGGGTTGGGTTGATCCCAGTCATCATAGACGTCCTTCTTGCCATCAAAAATTCCGGCTGTACTGATATACAGAAGCGGAATATGCAGCTCATTTGCAATGAATGCCGCATTTTCCACCGCAATGGTATTTGTGAGATAAGTGTCTTCCGGATGGCGTTCACAAAACTCTAGATCCGTATGGGCACCCAAGTGAAAGAGGTAATCCGGCTTGAACTCCAGGACATCTTTTCGGTATGCATCAAAGTCTCTGAAATCCAGGTATGTCATCCATGGTTCGTTGATATCGATATCCGTGCACTTCAGGATTGAATTCTTACTGAATGTCTTTTGAAACGCCTCCCCGAGCATCCCGCCACAACCGGCAATGTAAATTCTTCTCATCATGACCATGCCCGTAATTGTCCTCTAGTTATCAAAACGCCAACAATCGCTTCCATCGTGGCAGGTCACGATCCAAGTAAAAGAATCCCTTGCGATCGGATTCCGCAATTGCAGGCTTGCGTCCAGCCGTCTTCAAAGCGGCGACCAATTCATCGTATGTGCTGACGAAGCACACACCGACGCGGCCGCGCAGGGGACTCAAATTCAATTCATCCCCGTCGAGCGCGATGATCACGGGCACGCCCGCGAGATAGGCATCAACGGATGCTGAAGTGCTGTTTGCAGCCACGGCCACATCATAGGAGCCGAGTATCTCCCTCAAGGCCTGCCTGGTCTCATCTGCCTCGAGACCGGGATAGTCCGATAGACTGACTGAATAGCCCGGATGAGGTTTGAATGTGAACCGATATCCGCTCGGAAGCACCTTATAGGTCTTCTCAAGCAACCTGAGCAAGTAGCTCATCGAGGTCGGCATCATATCCCCGAGAACGAGGACATTGACGCCTGCAGCCTCGGACCCCGACCGGTTCAGCTCTGGTTGCCGCGCGCAACGCTGCGCGCCTCCTGCAACTATTTCCGAAAGGTTTAGGTAACGAAGTGCCTCTACCTCGATCAGCTTTTCGGCCGGAAAGAACCCCGTCGATGAAGGCCTGCTCCGCCGCCGCGCCGTTGACGGCCAGACGATCGGGCAACGGCAATGCGCAGACCTGTTTTGAATTGAAACTACGAGGATCATCGAAATAGTACAAATGCCAGAAGGGCACTGTAGCGTGCTGCACCCCTATAATCTCACCGTGGCCATTTTTACGCCACGCGCGCAGCAGGGCCTTTTCCCAGCCCTGGTTCTCGCACAGATAAAGTCCCGTTCTCTGCCGCGGCATATCGACAAGGACTGCATCGAACAACGCGATCCAAAGACAATTGCTCAGGGCTACCGGCCCATTTAGAGACGAGTGCCAGTCGCCGCGCAAAATCGGCCATAGCCAAACTGCAGATCCGTCCGGATAGAAGACAGACCGGATGCCCCGTAGACGCCAACTGACAAGGTTGAGCCACAGCCAATTCTTTAGTACGCCAAGCAGGTTTCGATAGGTCACGTAGCTGTCGAGAAACGCGTGCGATCCTTGATTGCGTGCATCGTGATTGAATTGCCGCAGCCAGCGAAGGCCCGTGGCGACATCAGGAACGACGGCGCTGAATAAGAACAGCTGAATCCAGTTGAGCGATTTTCCGCTCTTTTGCAGAGCCTTTGGTAGTTCCTCCCATTGTCTCGAATAGAACTGCCCCTGCGCACACAGAGTCGGATCGAGGTGAATGAAGTAGGAGCAAACAAAGATGGCGTTTTCGGTAGAGAACCATGTCGGCTTCTGCAATTTACGGAGTGGCCACCGCATCACGACATGCCGAAAGCTGAGCAGACCTCGCACCGAAAACGGCAAACAATCATAGAATCGACGCAGTGACCATGCTCGTTTCGATCCGCCCCTCAAGCGGCAACGAAAACCTATGCTAAGGTTTTGACATAGCCTGCGGATTGCCTGCGCCAGAACTCTATCGGCGGTAACAAGAGTCAGCTGAGACGGGCGCACTGTCGCTAGAATTTCCTCTAGCGCAATCAATCGTAGGCAATCGTATATGCGCGGAGACTTTAAAGGGCTTTTTTCCGCTAGATGTGTCATCCACCAGAAACTAAACCCGTCACCCAAATCCAAATGATCGACGATACGCTTGCCCGCAATCGGGCGTTCACCCAAGTCGTGAATGAATGCTAGATACTTTGACCTGATTCGCGCTGCGTGCTCCTCCAGATAGCGCGGGACGGAGGAAATCGCACCGCCTTCGACGTAGCTTTGCCAGCACAACACTAGTTCCGAAGCAGCCGGTGGAGCGTCCTCTTGATCCCATACGGAAACCGACGCCGTCATCGATTCGAAAAATCCATGACGGTCCGGATTTCCGCGGGAAGGTTCAGATCAAACCGAACGGCACCGGTATCGCCGAGCCTTTTGCGAACTGAAAATGCGGAGAAACAAAGTCGCTCATACGGAGTCACGGCCGTGACAGACGGTACACCCCAGTAGCCGAAGGCATTTATTTCACTGGGATCGAACGCGACCAGTTCCTGAATCAACTTTCCCGCGTTTAGGACGACATATGAAGCACGTTCGCCTTCCCGCTTCCCGTCGAAGTTGATGTACTGATAGGACCGGTCCGGGTCGTTACATCCTTGTGCATCGATGAGGCGAAATGTCGCGACCAGATAACCTCCCGGGAGAACGCAGCGCCATGCCACGGAGAGCATGTCCGCAAAACGGACGTTCCAATCGACACAGCTAAGCGAAAATACGGTGTTGAATCGTCGTTCGCGAAGTTCATTCTCACACAAATCGAGGATGTCTCCGCACAGAATGTGTGCTGCCGGGTTCAGCGCCCGACCGGCCTCAGCGGCTGACGCGTTGATCTCCACCCCAGTGTAGTTTTGCACACCAAACCGGTCCCGCAACGCCAAGCCCAAACCGCCGCAACCACAGCCGACGTCTAGAATTGTGTGACGGGAATCGAGGTTCAACCGATCGATGATGACGCGCTCGGACTCATAAAACTGCGGCCACGCAACGCGGTTGCGAGCGAAGTAGCGGCCCAATTGGTCCGTTTGATAGGCGACGTTACGCTTCATTGATGAAGAGTTTTTAATTGTACCGAGCCCAACACTTGTCCGACTGCATGTGTTCCTCGACAAGCCGGATATCCGCTGGACTATCCACGGAAAACGCATGTAGCGCGCGGTAAGGCGCAATGTATTGGCGGAACGGCATATCCAAAATACGATTGCTGTCGCAGGACTCAAGCTGCTCGAGGCGGGTCTCGGAGTGTTGAGTAAATGCCTTCAGATACTCCCAGCGAAACGCAAAAATACCGCCGATGCGGCGCGCCATCAACGCAGAAGAAAACTCATTCTTGCTATATGGAAGCGGTGCTCGCGAGGTATAAAGGACTTCGCCGGCACTATTGTGAATGACCTTGACGATATCGGGATTCAGCCATTGATCCTCGTCGGTAATATGAATCGCCAACACGGTACAAGGAATGGATGGCTTGTTAAGAAGCGGCGATACCACCGCATCGATCATATCCGGCTGCAGCATGGGCTCGTCGCCCTGAACGCATACGACGACATCGCTGTCATCTACCGCCTCTCGCAAGCGCTCGACCGCTTCGGCAACCCGATCCAGCGCCCGAGTGTGATGAGACCCCGTCATAACGACAGGGATCGCCCTATCCGCCGCAAAGCGAGCAATTTCCTCATCGCACGTCGCCAATACCAGATTGCTCCAGTCCGCGTACATCTTGGCGCGCAAATAGACATGCTCCAGCATCGGACGACCGTGAATCATATGCAGCGGTTTCCCCGGGAAACGTGACGCCGCCATTCGCGCCGGGATAATTCCAATTATTCGCATTTTTACGCCCCCAGTTGTAAACGTGATATGTCGAGACGCAATACCTCTAGCTTTTGTCATGACGGTTCAACGCTAGTCACAGCGGATCGGTACATATTCGCAAGCTCATCGTCGGCCCGCCCGAGCCGTCTGCTATCGCCGGCGGTGGCGACATTGACCCAGCTGTGCGTCTCGTCAGCCACATAGAAAGAATTCAACAGCTGAATTGTTGCCAGCGTGTCTTCGTAGGTTACCGGGAACGGCAGCTCCTTTGTAAGGGACGCAACGATCTGTTCGTAGATTTTTGCATGGCCATTGCCGTAAACGTTTCCAGAGAAATCCTCGGTGTTCTTTATGCATGACGCCGGATCGGGCGTATAGACTTGGAGCTCGTTGACCGCAATTCCGCCGATTTGCGCCAAACCATTTTCACAGACCAACGATAGACTAGCCTCGTAGTCAATTGGACGCGCTGAGTGGTAATCTCCAGCGTACCGATCGCACCACTTTCAAATGCAATCGCGGCTGCCGCGGTATCCTCCACTTCAATCGAAGCTCCCAAAGTCTTGTTGACGCCGCAAACGCAATTGACTTCGCCTCCTGTAAGGCGCAATAAATCGATGTGATGGATACCCTGGTTTGTCAAGCAGCCCCCATCCATGGAAAACGTCCCGCGCCACGCCGCAAGATCGTAATAACGTTGTGGCCGGCACCATCGGACTCGTACCGCAACGGACCGCACGCGACCGAGTTCCCCTTGCGCCAATCCATGTAACACGCGCTTCACAGCCAAATTGTACCGATTCTGGAATACCGCGAATACTTGCACGCCCGACGCTGCGGCTTTGGCATAAACCTCCTTCACGTGTGAGGGCTTCATGAAGGTCGGCTTTTCTACGATGATATTTCTGCGGTAGCGGGAAATAATATCGAGCGCATGTTCGTAGTGCATCCCGGAGGGCGTGACTATTGCGACTGTGTCTATTTGGGGATTCTCGATCAACATTTGATGATAGCTGCTGTAAGCTTTCGCACCGAATTGATCGCGATAAAGATTCGCCTTCTCGGGAATCAGATCACAGACCGCCACCAGCTCCGCGCCCGGAGTTTCGACAATAGATCGGCAATGGTGTCCTGATACTCGTCCACATCCGATAATGCCGATTTTTACAATCCTATCTTGCATGATCCCTGTCCAATTTTATTTCTTGATGTCCTATTGATAGCTTTATGAGGTCCGCAACTTGCGTCATGAACGGCCGGGGCGCCACACTGAATCGGCTGTACCCCGCGAGGCACGGATGATCGAATGACGCGCGATACAGCACTTTGCCTAAGAGGGCGGCGTGCACTAGCTTGCCGCGCTCGCCAAAAGCGATATGCGTGAAATTGCCTGCGGTCTTCGCCACACCGAATTCTAAAGAACGCATCTCGTTCTCAAAAAAGTGTTTGCCGTCATTTATTCTTGCCACCGATTGAGTCATCGCAGCGCTGTGATCCAGCATTCTGTACATGAATTCGACCGCGAGTGTGCTGGTCTCGTACATCGGTCGAAGCTTGTGCAGCAATGCGATCGTCTGTGGATGAGCCACCGCGTATCCAATACGCAGGCCGGCGACGCCCCAAGCCTTGGCGAACGTCCTCGCCACTATGAGATTAGGCGAGGCCTGAGTCGACGAAATTATCGATGATTCGTGAAATGGGTGATAGGCCTCATCCACCAGCAAGACCGTTCCAACTGACTCGCAAGCGATAAGAATCTCTCGCAGAGTCTGGAGCGCCAGAATTGTGCCGGTTGGGCTATCCGGGTTTGGCAGGCACAACAGCTTCGGCTTGTACTCTTGTAGCGCATTGAAAATAGCTCTGGGGTCCAGGAACGGGCCATTCGCCGCTGGTGAATAATTAATTTGCCGGACTTGCGCACCGAACATTTGACTGTAGACAGGGTACATTGCAAAGGTCGGAGTCGTGTGAATAACAGGGTCGCCGTGTTCGACAAACGCTTCGAATGCGAGACGAATTGCGCCGTCGCTTCCCGGAGTCAGCAGCAAAGAATCTGCACTCACACCGACCCAGGACGCAAGCTTGCGATACAGATCACCCGCTTCCGGATACGTTGCCAATGCCGCCCTCGGTATTGAAGAGAGCACGCTGTGCGACAGTTCCATCAGCTCGGGATCCAAATTCTCGTTCTTGTCGAGCCACAACCGCGCGGGGTCTCTGGGTATCGAAGTCAGTGCGCTCGGCCGCTGCAGTTCGGAATTCGACAACGAGCGCCTCGGACGGATAGTCATTGAGCTTTCCTCGATCGCCTAAACAGCATTTTCTACGCGATCTCCGGTATATCGTGCACATCCAAGCCGCGAATCGCAGCCCTTCCCATGGCCAGGACAGCCTCGTGGGCGCTGCCTCCTATATGCGGCGTCGCCAGGAAATTAGGGAGCGCCAGTAGTTCCTGGTCCACAGGCGGCTCTACTGCGAAGACGTCGAAAGCTGCGGCCGCCAAACGCCTCTCCAGCAACATGCGCTTAACCGCAGCCTCATCTACCAACTCTCCTCGCGCAGTATTGATGAGGACAGCGGTGCGCTTGAGCATGCCCAGCCGATCCGCATCGAGCAGGCCGCGAGTAGTCGCGTTGAGGGGAACATGCAAGGTCACCACGTCGGACCGTCGCAACAGCGCCTCGAGGCCGACCGGCTCTATCGCGTGAGCCATATAGAAATCAGGATACTGCAAAATATCGTTGACCAGTAATGGACAGTCAAAGGCCTTCAACAGTGGGACGAGATCCTTACCGACATGCCCGCAACCTATGATACCAACCGTCTTTCCAGTCAAATAACTTCCAACGGACTGGCGCCACGTACCGGAAAGTACCTCGCGATGCGCAGCAGGTACATGTCGCAGCATCGCAATCGCGAAGGCGATCACGAGTTCAGAAACAGATCGTCGATTGACTCCTCCCGTCCAACCTAAGCGCTTGCCAAGAGCGCGCATCGCAACCAAGTCAATCATGTCGAGACCGACGCCGTATTTGCCAATCACCTTTAGTTCCGGCAGACGCGACAATACAGAGGCGTCAATGACTTCAAGAGCAGTGATCGCCTTGTCATGCCCCTTCAGAAACTCTACCAGGCTATCACCCTCTAGCTGCAGGCCGGCGTCGTTGAAGGTTACTTGCGGATAACGCGCCAGCAACTCAGCGCGCAAAATCGGATTTCTGGAAAACGATCGGGAACAGACGGCAACTCTAACTCGACCTTCAACTATTGGTGTCAAAGACTCGCCTTTTGGTTCTTGCAGAGGCATATAAGTTTTACGATTCGCGAGCGTATCGTCGAAAATCGGTGTCGCTACTCTTTACGAATACGTTCGAGGCGAATTGAGACGCCATCAAGCTGGACAAGTCTGCTCAACTTGGAAATCTCATGGACGACAACCTTGTTTTGCGCATTCCACGGAAACTCCGCCATTCGGTTCGGGGGATCGAACTGTTCAACGGCAAGCCCATCCGGACCGCAGGGAATTTTCTCGATTCGATTGGCGGTGAAGAAAAGGCCCGACTCTCGGCAGACTCGTTGCACGAAGTCAATATAGGTTGCAACTTGAGGGTGCGTCATCTCCTGGAATGAATGGCAATTAATGGCAAGGTCGATACTATTTTCCGGCACATGATTCAACTGGTCGACCGTCAGGAAGGCAAAATTGAACTCAGCGGGTAAGCCGTTCGCTTGAATTTCATGAGGCATCGCGATAGCGGCCTCAGGAAAAACGCTGTTCAAAAAGGGAATCGATACGGCCAAGGTTTCTGGCAAATCGATCAAAATCACCCGGATCGGCGCCCAGTCGTGATAAAGAATCGCTGGAAAATTGCCGTTCCCGGCACCGATTTCGAGCACAGTTTTTGTTTGGCCGACGTCCGCGAACCGCCGCAGTATATTTTGGTAGTAATAGTGATTGTAGATGTTCGCCGATGCTTCGAAGCCCGACCAGGCTCGGAAGTGCGCCTTGACAGATGCTGCGCTAGCGAACACCCCCGGGAGTCGCGCGAGCTCCCGATGATTAATTACAAACGGCGAAATTATCGGAACTGATATCTCGGCATGCGTCATGACCGCGTCGAACGCACGGTCGTACGGCATCATTCGCGGCACAGTAAATGTCGACAGAACGGCGTGCTTCAGCCAGGCGGCGACCTTCGTGGGCTGCCTGACGCCGCGTAGGGCCTTTCGAACCAGTCGCGTCAGCAATGACGCTTTCAGGGGCAGGTAAAAGCCGGACTCTCCGCCAACCTGGACCGAATTTCCCGTGACCGTCGTCCGCAGCAGCTCGCTCTGGTGTTTCCAGTACTCGCTTTTTGCCGTGCCAGACCGGATCGTAAAGAGATCCGAGTTGATGAACGCAAGCAACCTCTCGGCCACGCCGGAACTAGTGTATAGGTGGTCCAGTGCCGTCTCCGAGGCAGTACATCCGACTAATGCGGTCCATCTTCTTCTTGATAGTAAGAGAGCAGAGCGGGATTTGAGGCAAACACTTCATAGGCCCACTCTTGGCTAGCGACCTGCTTCTTCAAGCACTCGCCTCCCGCGCCCTGCACAATTGCCATCCCCGCCGCGACGTCCCAGAGCATAATGCTCTTTTCCGAGTAGACATCCGCGGAGCCATTCGCGACATGTAATAGGGATGCTGCTGCCGAACCAAGCATTCGAACCTTTGCGTAAGGTCTAACCGTGCTCCAGAATTGCTGCATGGCAAACCGGCTTTCCATATCCATTCGCGAGGGAAACCCGGTACAGATGGAGGCCCGCGACTGATCTGAAGTTTCGGATACCATAACTCGCCGCCCTCCCTCAAATGCTCCGATACCTGGCCCGCCCCACGTCAGCTGGCGCCCCTGGAGGCTGTAAATTACACCAAATACGGGAGATTGATTTTTCCACAGCGCAATGGAAATGACGCTGGGACCCAAGCCTTTCACAAAATTAAAGGTGCCGTCGAGCGGATCCACGATGAACCAAAATTCCGAATGTCGCGGCGAGCCAATATAGCCGCACTCTTCGCTAAGGATTGGAAGTTCAGCGCTCGCGAGAATCCGCAGGATTTCCTTCTCCATGATGCTATCCGCGATTGCTTTGATTTCTCGCTGGCAGTCGCGGCTATGGACATAATTTAAGTCATTCCGATCTCGCTGATCCAATAGGCGCTTGGCAGCCCCTACAACTGCAGATTTGGCCAACTCCAACAACGCATCGAGTTCAGTCATTCTTGATAAATCGCATCAGAAAGGCTCCGACAAGGTGATCAAGCACCATGTGCGCGTCTTCTGCCGGACCGTACTCCTTCGGACCGGTAGGGACATGTATTCCCTGGTCTGCGATGATTTTCATCCTTCCGCCGTCAAACGCCGTAATTGCCACTGTAGTAATGCCAACGGCAGCCGCGTGCTCAAAGGCCTTTATTAGATTCGGCGAGTTGCCGGATGCCGAAATGCCGATCAAGACGTCGCCTGTCTTGCCGAGAATGCGCAATTGCCTGACGAAAATCTCTTCGTACCCGAAATCATTCCCCAGGGCGGTGATGAGCGGGACATTGTCCGTCAGACTCAGCGCGCGAAACGGCTTATCGTATGCATTCGTCCCCGCGGCGATATCATTCGCGAAGTGACTGGCGGTTGCAGCGCTCCCGCCATTGCCGATGAAGAAAACGGTAGACCCACGCTCCCGCGCCTGCAACAGCAATTCAATAAAACGGCCCACTTCCTCGGTGTTTATTCGCCGCAGTACCGATTGCACATAGTCCAAATATTCGCGAGCGAAATCCACTGGATTGGACGTATAAATGCGATCGAGATTATTCGTGGATATCTGGGTTGGGAATATCATAATTTTCACGCCAAGTGGAATCCGCATAGTAAATCTTGAACACTAGCTGCATGGTACGCAGAGCATCATCAGAAGTCCCGTTTTGCACCGGCAGATCAGTCAGGATACTTGCCGCAAATGCAGCAATCTCGCCGTCCCAGGATGGGTCGCGATTGTAGCGGGTCACCTGCTCCCTCGGGTCTCCCTGGTCATTGTCCGGGTCCGCGTATACCACGGTTAATGTCTCGGCACCATAGCTTTTTGACCCTGACAATATTCCTCCAAGAATGAGGCTGCCTCTCTCCAGATTGATATCGAGATGAAAGCGGTGTCTCCATTGGGTGGCAGAGGAATTGAGCATGCCGACGACGCCACCGGTGGTCCGCATGAGCGCGTAGGCGTTGTCTTCCACGTCGTAGCCCCAGTGGCCGTTTGAGATGAAACTGCGGACCTCAGTGAATTCGCCCGCAAACAAACGCATGAGATCGACCATGTGAATGCCCTGATCGAGCAACACCCCGCCTCCGGCGATATCGCGGTTCGTGCGCCAATCTGGTTGATTGAATGTAATTAATTTTGACTTTCCGTACATTCCGCGCATGTTGATGACGCGCCCAAGCTCGCTGGAACGAAGAATTTTAAGTGCGTCCAGGACCGATTCGTGGTATCGGTGATTGAATCCGTACATGAGCTTAAGACGCGGATGTCGGCGTTCACATGCGATAACCTTCGCAATGTCGTCAACGTTGCGCCCGGGAGGTTTTTCGCAAAACACGTGCAGGCCAGTCTCGAGACCGGCAATTGTGACCTCGGCCGCGATATCATTCGTCAAACAGACGATAAGAACGTCTAAGTCCTCAGTCAATAGACGTTTGTAATCGCGGTAGTACCGAACCCCATCAGGCAGCGTGCCTTCATCTTCGAACGTTTGGTCGCACACAGCGACTGCCCGCAGACTTGGATGACGGGAAACGCAATCCCTCCGTCGCTTGCCAACCACGCCGTAGCCGGCAATGCCAACCTTAAGGAAGTTCATTAACTCTGCGATCTAACCCAGACTTGGTTGAATGTGTACTTTGTCGGACCCATTTCTAGCTCAAAATGATCTGCGTGCTTCTTCTGTTTGAAGGATAGGCCGGCCTCCTCCAAATACCTCTTTGCGTCGATGGCTTGAGTCGTAAATTTATCGTTTATCTCGATTGACGCCTCTCTGATGTCTCGCAATATCGGCATGCCGCCCTTTAAAATAAGATGCTCTATTCCGTCGACATCCATTTTAATGTATTCGGGTCGCGGAATCTTTAACAGCGACACTGCATCTACCATCGAAATACCAACGGTCGGAAATTCGAAAATCTTGCTGATGAGCTCTCCATCATGACCATAGGATTGCGCGAATGTTGACAGCGCTCCTCCCCACCGTGTCGTGGTCATATTGAGCGTATTGCACGCCAATCCGTCAGAAAGTGGCAGCGGAATCACTGTAATGCGGTCCGTTAATCGATTCAAGAAAATGTTCCGCGCCAAAACTTCCAAATTGAATACCGAAGGCTCAAAGGCATAGACTCTACAGCCGCGCGCCTTGGCTGCGTAGCAAGAATATAGTCCGACATTGGCGCCTATATCCCAGACCACAGCACCGTCCGCAATCCTGTCAATCCACTCCAGAGTTTCGGGCTCTTTTGTGGCAAATGTGTCCACGCGGTATCTATTCAACTCATTCGGAATGGAGAAAATCAGTTTCGTTCCCTTATGTTCCATCATCAACGTCTGCTCCCTTACATTGTCGATGATCCGCTCATAGCAATATCGCCCGACCGAAGTTTTCCCTGCAGAGGCAATCGAGAAATCAATGAACCTCCTTATTGCTGGTTTGACGACCGGTTTCACTGGTGCCTCTCTTTTTGATCAAACATCAGCAACAGTTTATCACTGACCTAACATTGCCGGTCATGCCGGCGCGATTTGAACTTCGTGACGGCGGCAGCGGCGCGCCGCTGAGGCGCGCGCATCGGATCGGGGCTGCGCTTCACCATGGTCCTGAGTCTCAGCCCATCGTTGCTGGCCTCGGCACCTGACGAATTCCGTCGTCATTGCATTGTAGTTGTAGTTGTGGTTGATTGGCGCCGTGCTGAAACGCGTACCGTACGGAATAACAATCCAATCCGTGCGCGATCCTCTCAAGGAAAAAAGGAATTCCAGTAAAGAACTTCTAGGCTTTCAAATGGCAAACCGTACCTCAACACGAAAGCGACCAATGGCTTGGTCGTTGACAGAGTATGATCTGGCCTCCTATACGGCCAACCAACTTTCGCTATTCTCCGCGCCTCGCCGTCGGATATCTCGCACCGATCTAAAACCATTCTTGCCCGAGGCCCGAGAACGTCTTGAGAGGTGTTTCCGTGCGGTTCGGAAAAAGTATTTTTTCGAGAATGGCCGCTCCGTTTTTTCGCATCTTCATGGTGACCATTATTCAATCTACCTTTACCTCCTGTGCAACACGATACACAGAAGTGGCCGCAGGCCCGATTTGGCGCAGGCGATTTTCCTGCTGAACAAAATGTTGCACGGCATCGACGCCTATTGCGCGCTCGAACTCCCGGAAATATTTCTGTTTATCCATCCGATTGGTACCGTGCTCGGAAAAGCGAAATATGAGAATTTCTTCATGGTGTACCAGAACTGCACGGTTGGCAGCACGAATATCGGGACCTATCCGGTCTTTTCGGAGGGAACTGTCCTTTTTTCCGGCTCTGCTGTCATAGGCTCTTGCAAGGTAGGGAGAGACGTTGTATTTGGCGCAAACGCCTTCGTTTTAAACGCACGCGTGCCCCGCCGGACGACTGTCGTTGGAGCCTACCCGGCCTGCCGCTATCTGCCGTTTACTGGTAGCGTTGCCGATCGCTACTTTGCATCATGAAACCGACCTATACGACATCGCGAATTCAACATGGATGCGACTTTCGCTGCGAGGCTGCGAAATAAAAAAGGCATTGTGTGTGCGCGACACGAAAGGAAATACGGAGTTCGCGGTCGAGTCGCGCTTAGTTGACTCGCGGCATTTCAGCGGACAATCGACTACACTGCGCGGCCAGTGCTAGTATTGAGCCAATCGGTGAGGGACGCATATGATTCCGAAACACGACGAATCGCTTTCGCAAGGTCAACCCGCCGTCAGCGGGGAAATCGCGCGCTCCGCGCTGCGTGAAGTTTCATCGCCCAGGGTGCTGATTTCTCAAAGGGATAACTACGCGGCCAATTTTGGCGAAGTTCTGCGCAGCTCAGCCCTATTCTGGGCGCCCAACGACGTACATATCCGGACTACCATCAGTATCAGTAATTATTGGAAGTATAAGAATTCGAACGAAGTGTGCGTGTTGGCAAATTTCAGAGACGCGACAGGAAAGTTGATTACGCGAAATAGGATAGATTTCAGCGCAGCTGAGGTAGTCAATTTGTCGCCTCCCGCGGGGTTCACGGGCACGGTTGAAGTCGAGGCGTTCAGCACAAAGAATTTGCGGATACCTTATGCGGCCGTTATGGCCGTGTACGAATGCGCCGAGTCCATCACGATGGTCCATTCATACACACGGGCTTACTCTCAGCATGAGATCGAAGATGGCAGAACCATATGTGTGGGCGAGGAAGGTTGTTGGACGCTTCGCGAGACAAACGCAGTCACATCTTTCTGCGTATTCCACAACGGGGCCTCCCGCAAAGCGGAGCAAGTAGCGCGCCTGCGGATTCGAAGGTCGAACGGCGACGAGAGGAGCATCGATTTTCCCGTTCCCAGCCTTGCGCCTTTCGAGACGGTCGTGGTCGAACCGCGGAAGTACTTTCCCGATATCGTCACGTGGCTGGACAACCGGCCTGGCAATGGTCGATTGAGCTTTCGCTTGGAAGGTGCATTCACAAGGTGTCTTTGCGGAGTCAGGGCGACCGACTGGAGCCAACTGCAGGTCACCCACACGAATTTCGACTATTCGACCCACGAAACGGACAAGGTGGAGGTCGAAAAGGCGGTCGCTTATATGCTGACGCCTTCTGTTCTCGACGACGGACTGAAGCAAGAGATCGTCGTGTACCCTGACACAGACGCTGGCCAATATAAAATGACGGGTGAAGATTTCGAGCTAGGCTTTATGCCCCCGCAAATCGTGCGAAAGGAGTTCGACAGCAACAAAGGCCTGCGAATCAGGTTTTGGCGCGAGGATGGCTCGCTTCCCTCAAGAATTGTCACAGGTTTGAGGCTGAACCGCGACGCATCGACCATAGCCGCGGAATGTTCCTTGGGCGTGGCCCACCATAAGAGACCGCCCAAGCACTTCTCATGGATGCTTGTCTCGAAAGAGTTTGCCTCCACGCTGCTGTGGGTTGATCTTAGCGAAATATACGGCGGATGCCCCGCGGACGCGAAGGTGGTTTTCAAATTCTACTCTCCTGACCGCTTGGAGCCCTTTGTGAGGGAGACTGCATATGCTGAATTGCCCGCGGAGGGCGTCACGAATCTACAAGAGCTCTTTAGCGGGGAAGTCGCATGGTCGGACTCGTACGGTTACGTAACCGTGTGGTCCACATATGGCGGTCTCGAGTTCTTTTCCACTCTGAAGAAGGGTCGATCGATTTCGATAGAACACGCGTTTTGAGTACCATCAACAAACTCGTGATCGGCCAGCCGGGTCCCTGGCTTCTTCCACATAGTCGACAACGATCTCCCACATTGGGCGCTCCGGACTGCCATTCATTTTTATGTATCTATTTTTGTACTCGACGTATTTCTTTTGGTCGACTTTCAATTCCTCATGCCACGTGACCGATTGCAGATCCCCATCCAGATTAATAACTGACTTGCCCAACTGCTCAGCCGCCTGGTCAATCAATCTGCCTTCGTAAGAATTTATTAGCTGGTCCGTTGTTACAAGAATCACCGGTTTCTCAAACAGCACGGCCAAATGTATCGCCGTGCTGTTGTGGCATACGACTATCCGGCTGTCTCTTATTAATTCAGCAGTCCTTCCGTATTCGATTGAATAGCCCTCGAAATAATCGTGGCCTCTGCTGCCATACGTAGCTCGGGGATGAGCAGCGATTTGCACCCCCACGTTTAGCGCACCCGCAATTCTTCTCAAGCCATTGCAAATCGTTGGGAAGTATTTTTCGGGTGTCATGAAAGATGGGATCTTTTGATAGATAAAATCCGAATGAAAGCAAACATCTTGATCAATAAAGACGAGATATTGTTTCGTCGCGGAAACTGTCAGCCTCGCCAGCGTCAGATAAACATCATAGTCAAAACTGTGCGCATTCAGTCTTTCCCGACATTTTCCGGCAGCAATGACGGACGATTCTCCAGACGCTATCACCAATCCCGGTCTAATGAAGGGTTCCATCAGTCTTCGAGCGAATGCCAAACACAGCAAATAGATAACCTGGCCAATTCCTTTTTCCGCAATCCTGCGTAGCTTGAGAGACAGGTTGTGTCCGCCATTGTCGTTGGCAATCGGAATTGATCCGGCAAGACAGATAATTCTGGAGATTCCTTTCTTAGCCAGCAGAGCCTTGACCCAGATCGACTGGAACGTCTCTCCGGTTAAGTCTATAAAATACTCAACCTGCCCACACTCGCGATATCGCTTTCTTAGGTCGCGATGCGATGCGATCGGAAAATATCCCGCAAACACCTTTAATTTGCGTCCAGACTCAAGGAAGTTCCTCCAGACGCGAGGTTGAACGCGCGGCGTCAGATCCCATAGTTCCACCTCCCAATTTCTGTCGATCCATTTCTGAATACCGAATCTATCGAAGTTCCGCTCATCCAGTGGCTGCTCAATCAAGTAGATTATTTTACTCATGCTGACTTCGTGCGGTTTCGCACGAGCAAGGCGGCTTCGGCCATTTGCCAGTCCCACTCAGTATCAATGTCTAGAGCTTCATCAGGATTGCTGATGAGCAGCGGCATTACTGAGTCGGTGTAAAACGAACGTCGGCCTCGTAGAGCCGCTGGCTCGATAAGGTAGAATGCTCCGTTCAATACAAAGGCCGGAGGAAGATCCTGCGATCTCAACTCAAAATTGACCCCGTCGATAAAAGGACGAATAGTCGTGCCTTTTATCTGGATGCACCACATCGGATGAGAAAGGGCCGGCGACACTCCGATTACCGGCCGACGCTGGTTGCGACGAAATAGATCTATACCGCGTAACACGGTGTCGCGACTTCGGAAGGGAGATGTGGGCTGAAGTAACAGCAATCCGTCAACTTTCCCGAACGCGGATTCATACCAATCCAGAGCATGCAGGCATACGTCCACTGAGGACGCTGTATCGCTGGCCAGGTCCATTGGTCTTAGCCACGGAACCTTGGCGCCGGCAACCCGAGCGATTTCAGCAATCTTGGAGTCGTCAGTGGATACCAGAATGTCGCAGATCTCCGGTATGTCCTTAGCGACGTTGATGCTCCACACGATTAGGGGGTTGCCGCCCAGGCTGCGGATGTTTTTCCCTGGAACGCGTTTCGAGCCACCTCGCGCGGTAATCACTGAAAGAATCCTCAAATCGACCCACCGTCCATACGTTCCTGCGCCGAGGCGTAGTCAACCATACGGCCCACATCTAACCAGGGCTCATGCATGGGATAAACAATCGTACGCGCGGATCGCTGTTGTAGACGGCTGAAAAGCGTGGGCATGTCGCAGCGATCGCCTGCGGCTAGGGCATCCAGTGCGCTTGGCTCCAGAACATAAATGCCGGCATTTACGTGACTGCGCGCAATAGGTTTTTCCTCAAATCCGACGATGTCGACGCCCTTAGTGCGAACAACGCCAAAGGGATGCTGCCACTCGTGCAGGCGTACAGCCATCGTGGCCGACGCCCCGTGATGGCAATGGAAGTCCAGCAATTCACCATAGCGGATATCGGTCAGCACATCTCCATTGGAGACCAGAAACGGGACATCGGGTCGCGGATTTAAGAGACTGATGGCACCAGCGGTGCCCAGAGGCGATTCTTCGCGCAAGTAATCGATTTTTATTCGCCATCGGCTGCCGTCGCCGAAATAGTCTTCGATCATGCGGCCAAGATAACGAATGGCCAGAACAAACTGCTGGAAGCCCTCCGCTTTGGCGCGCTCGATGATGTGTTCCAGCATGGGTTTGCCGCCCACCGGCAACAACGGCTTGGGGCAATTTTCGGTATGGGGCCGCAAACGGCTGCCTTCGCCACCCGCCATGATTACCATCAAATTGGGGCGTTTCGTCGGGACAATCAATTGTTCCCATCGATGCAACCCGACGACGCGCCGATCGACATCGATCACCGGTATTTGGTGAATCTTGTTGGCCTGCATGATCTGCAGCACTGTGTCGCGAGATACCTGCGGGGGCACC
This sequence comes from uncultured Gammaproteobacteria bacterium, assembly GCA_963771615.1. Lineage (GTDB taxonomy): Bacteria > Pseudomonadota > Gammaproteobacteria > Steroidobacterales > Steroidobacteraceae > Bog-1198. The sequence goes on along the minus strand of CAVYUD010000009.1, from coordinate 82,289 downwards.
ACTAACGGCTCGCGATACACGATGGCGTCGATGGAACTACTCAAATCCAAACCTCGTAACAGGCCTCGCCGAATGTCCCCGTCGGTGAGCGTTCCGACCAAGCGGTCATCGGCCGAGACGACCAACACGATCTGCATCGCTGATTCATCAAGACTGCGGATGGCGTGCCGTAAGCTCGCATCAGATGGCAGCAGTGTCTTGCGCCACAGGCCTTCCGCCTCAGCCGAATTCGAGGATTGTCCAATTACCAGCGGCTTCTTATCTGTCACTCGCGCTCACGTAGCAGCTGGAATGCCTCCGCAGCCATGAAGCCCGACGCCGTGCCGCGTAATTTAGCGAGAACACGGACGGCTTCGATGCTCCGCGGAAATGGGAAGACCCCCAGCTCCGATTGGTAAATGGCCATGACTTCCAGTTTGCGCTCCAGAAAACCGCTGATGTCGATGAAACAATTCGGATGGAAGGTGTAACCAGAATCGAGACCGAACTCAGTCTCAGAGATTGTCTCGTAGGCCAGTACGCGCCGCACGAAAGGGTAACGAAACCACTTCGTGCACGCCGTAGCCGCATCGAACACCACCCGATGATCGGAATGCGCGTCGGCACGATGTGGTAGGAAAACCTCATCAGGCTGAAATGCCTTAAAGACAGCGGCGAATTGCATGACCAGTTCACTCAAGGGCAGCGTGTCTAACCGCGCTGTTGGCAACCGCAGATTGAAAACCTTCGTGAAGCCGATCTCGGCGGCGACTTGAGCAATTTCCGCATCTCGCCGGCTGACCTGTTCGGCCGGCCAACCGTTCTGTTCGGAAATCCCAGTGACAATGAGCCAGCCCACTTCCACTCCGCTTGCCGCACGCCGCAGAAGCGTTCCGCCGCACCCGAGAGTCTCGTCGTCGGGATGCGGAGCGACAACCAAAGTTTTCACAGGTATTCTCCGAGAAACGGGTCAAAAAGTGGTTCCGTCTTAATCAACCTCACTCCGTGCTCGCCACATTTCACAACTGGCCCTCCGGCACTCAGTTCGATAATTTTTCCAGGTTCCACATTCTTCGGAAGGTCAGCTACCAATTCGGTCACCCAAATTTTGATTTCGCGCCCGCGATGCAGAAAATGCGCCCCGACATAAGGTTTGGTCAACGCTCGGACGAGGTTGTGGACGCCGCGCGAGGACATCCTCCAGTCAATCTGTCCATCTGCTTTTTTCCGTTTTCGCCATGTGCTCGCATACTGTTCATCCTGCGCCACTTTGGGGAAGGAGCCCGAGGCTAACTGCGGTACGAATGAGCGTATTTGGCCCAAGGCGCATACGGTTACCTTTTCGTAGAGTGATCCGGCATTGTCATTCTCGTCGATTGCAATTTTTTCCTGCGAAAGAATGTCGCCTCCATCAGCTCGCTCATCCATGAAGTAGAAGGTTGATGCCGTTTCCTTGAGGCCCAATGCGAGCGCCCATATCAACGGGTGTCTGCCGCGGTTTGCCGGGAGCGCCGTCGGGTGGAAGCCAACCACGCCGAGAGGAGCGAGATTCAGCAGCTTCCTCTGCAACAACCTAGACCAACCGAAACAGAATATGACGTCGGGGCGCTTTTCTGCTACCCATTGGAGAGCCGATTCCGAATTAATGTCTGTCGCATAAACACAAGGAATGCACCTCTCGTTACAAACAGCGCTGAGATCGCTGTGGTCAGCGTTGAAGTTCGATTCCTTTAGAGTACAGACGCCGACGATCTCGGCGCGCATCGCTATGAGTTGATCGTAGAATTCTTCGAGAAAACTCCACCGCCCCTATGAAAACAATTCTCATGAGCCAGACAAATTGTAGAAGCTTTTTTTCAGGATGCCGTCCAGCGAAATCTTGGCCAAAGTCTCCACGACACGCTCACTGGCGCCGCCCTCGCCATACGGATTGCGAACGATACCGAGCTCTTCCTTGAATTCTGGGGAGTACAACTGCGTCAGGGCGGCAGCAATGGCAGCACGTTCTGGCGCGCAATCGATGACGCTCGAGGCCTTGAGACGTCCCCGTTGACGATCGCCAATATTGATCGTTCCAATGGCAAAGCTGGGCGCTTCACACAGGCCGCTTGATGAGTTACCCACTACCCCATCAACTTGCCGCATGCAGGACAGATATCGAAGTTGGCCCAAAGAAGTATACGCCCTGGCGTTGGAGTGTTTAGCGACGAATTGTTCGACCATCTCGAACAGCACACGACCATCGGTATCGGCATTGGGCATAGTAAAGATCAGATGCGTGTCGACAAGCGGCTCAAGTGCAGCAAGCAATTCGGTCATTTGCTGGCTGGCAGTCAAATTCTCCAAAGTCGTCGGGTGAAAGGTCACGAGCAAGTTCCTTGACGCCAGCTGGAATCCCAATGCCTCTTCCAACGCGGTGCGATCCAGTAGGTCCGATTTTTTGATGGCGTCGACACCCATACCACCCACTAGAAATACTCGGTCCGGATGCTCCCCCAACTGGATGACGCGCTTTCGGTATTCCTGCGCCGCTACGAAATGAAGATGCGACATTTTTGTTATCGAGTGCCGTATTGCCTCATCGATCAGGCCCTCCGTAGCTTCACCACCATGCAGGTGCGCAATCGGTATTCGCGCGACCATGGCCGCGGCGACGGCTGAAAAAATTTCGAATCGATCTCCGAGTACCAGTAAAATATCGGGTTTTTGTTCCGCAAATGCTTCGCCAAAACCGATCAATCCCAGCCCCATGGACTTGGCGAGCCCTGTCGGGCTGTCCGAACTTAAAAGCATTTCCACCCTGCGGTCGATCTGAAAGCCGTCCTTTTCTATCTCCCGATAGGTGAGACCGAATTCTGGCGAGAGGTGCATTCCCGTGACGATCAGTTGGAGCTCGAGACCAGCCGTTTTTTGAATGCCCTCCATTACCAAGCGCAGGCAACCGTACTCAGCTCGGGTCCCCGTGACGACACAGATCTTTCGACTCATATTTCAATCAACTCATCGGCCGCAAAATTGCGTGGTGCCGTGCGACCTAGCACTTCATCCCAGCGCATGGGCGACAAGCCGGTACCGGGGCGTTTGACTGCAAGATTCGTTTCGCTGAAGACCTCACCGGCGGGGATGCTGCGCGCCGCCACCAACGATCTACGAACGATAAGTTTGTTCATCGCTTCGCTTGCGCTCGGGCGCTTGATGCCATCACCGAGGGCCTTTTCTATGTTGCGGACCGAGGTAACCATTGACCCCAGTTCGGCGGGCTCGAGGCTGGCCTTGTGGTCCGGACCAGGAAGATTGCGGTCCAACGTGAAATGCTTTTCGATAACGGATGCGCCCAAAGTTGCCGCCGCGACCGCCACTTCGATCCCTTGTGTATGGTCGGAGTATCCCACGGCTACACCGAAAGCATCCCGGATCGTAACCATGGCGCGGAGGTTCACGTCGCCCATAGGTGTCGGATATTCCGTGTTGCAGTGGAGCACCGTTACGCGATCGCGCGCCAGGCCGGCATCCGCAAGCACATCCAGCGCCGCTTCAATTTCGCCAAGAGTCGCCATGCCTGTGGAGAGGATTACCGGTTTTCCATATCGGCCCACGCAGCGAAGGAAGGGTAGATTGGTAATTTCGCCCGAAGCAATCTTATGCATAGGCAAATCCAAACCGTTCAGATTGGCGAGAGACACTGTGTCAAACGCCGTTGAGAGGAATCTAATTCCAAGGCGCTTGCATTCCTTATCGAGCTCCACGAAATTGGGCCAAGACAGCTGCAGGGCGCGAATCATCTCTAGTTGAGTACCCTCGCCCGTCGAATTTTGCTGATATTTCGCCTTGGACGCAGAGGCTGTGACCACTTCTTCCGCAAGGAATGTTTGAAACTTGATTGCGTCGCAACCCGCACGGCTAGCCACGCGACACATTTGCATGGCTCTGTCGACGTCGCCATTATGGTTAACACCAGCTTCTGCAATGATAAAGATCATCGGTTCTCTCTTTTACTCGCGTTTGCGAGCCACAATGGTCCATTCTCGGACAACCCGATTTGGGTCGCCGTCGTGGCGCGTAATTTCCCCGACTGTGATTGAATCCCAATCGGGACCGTAGAGTTGCGGCACAGACTGCAGTGGTGTGAGGCGCACAGGCCCTTTCCCTGCCAGAGGCCCTTCACTAGCGAGCCAGTAGTCCTGTCCAATGCGCGTCCCGCTTTCGATACCCCAGGTGCCGGGCGCAAATGTCCGAGACCAGAACGCCCCACCCCTCTTCAATCGATCATGCACTGCGCCGATAATTCTTGAACTCTCCTCGAAGTCATTGCAATAGATTGCCTCGGAATCCAAGACAAAGTCGTAGTCGCGAAAATCTTCCGGAAGTCGATGGAAGTTGCCGATTTCAATCCTGCCCTTCCAGGCCGGTTTCTCTTGGTCCAATCGGGCCTTAGCTTGGGCAACGGCAGATTTTGACCCGTCGATTGCATCAAAAGGGATGCCTTCATTGGCCAAGAACCACAGATTTGCCCCTGGCCCGCAGCCCAGTTCGAGCGCTTTGAGCGTGGCCCTGTCAGGCACCGAAAACGCTTCCCGCGCAACGAAGCGGATCAACTCCTCAGCCGGGTATCGGCCCCATGAACGGCTGCTGAAAATCCGGTCCCACACAGGGTCATACATTGTTCACGTTCCTCAAGCTTTATAAAATAGAACGCGTCCAGTGGCTGCTTTTTCAGGCAACATTGTTTTAAGGCGCGCATAAGTGTCGGGGTCGTACACTCGTGATCCGATCTGATACTGGCCGGTCGATGGTGAGAAGCCCTTCTTAAAAAAGAGCAGACTGTCATCGGAGTCAACGCTGCGCCCGCCGCCAAGATACAGATATCGGAAAGAAGACAATTTGTAGTGATTAGCCGCATGATGCAGCAATCCAATCATGGCCTTTTGCTCGTCGGCGTTCGGAACCTTGGCTCCTAGAAAATACTCAGCGACTCCTGCCGCGTTAGACACCAACATCACCGCGCCGGCAATTGCTTGTGTGCCGGAGTATGCAAGCCAATTTTCGGTCCCTGCAAAAGAGAAAAGACAGTCAAAATAGCGATCCGAAAAATAGTAGTCGGGGGTCGCACCAATGCGATCCATGTTTTTTTTGTACATCTCTGGGAAAACCTCGGTCATAGTAAGAGGCGAAACTCGCTCTACCCGCAGGTCACTCTTGAGGAATCGCCTCACGTCCGTTCGTCGCCTGGCCTGATATTGCTCGAATAGTCCCCCAGCAAGATCGATATGAACCGTTTCTCGATTCCGGACGATCTCACCTGCATACCAATTGCCATGCGGAACGAGAGGATGAAATCTCAGAAACTCGGCAATGACGGCGTTGCCTCGAGTCCACTGTGCAAAAGCGCACTCGGCTGCTTTCAAGAATTCGGGGTCATCGGAATTTGATAGGGGGCCACCATAACCGTACGCGGATTGAATATCTCGAATAGGGAGTCCGGGGTTGTCGGCAAGCTGAAAGCTGTGCATTAGTCGCCTATCTCCCGCCTCAAAATACCAGTGGATGGGATGCAACAACGCGTCTCTCAAGGCATCGATTTCCACCATCTGCGGGTGCAGAGACGCGAGTTGCCACTGTCCTGGAAAGGTTTGAAATGCATCTATCGCTTCTGGCAGTGACAGTTGGCGGTGGCGAAACTCGTTCAGCACGACCTTACCAGGAAGGAACTGCTCGGCAGATTGATAAGCCGGCGCCCCAGCGACTCCGCAACGGGTAGCGACATCCTCGGACACTCTCGATATGGCTGCAGCCGGTGCATCAGCGTCCAAGTCGGTCGAGTCATGAACCCGGCGTCGTTGGTGGCAGCAAGGACTGCATCGCGCTCTTGCTCGACGGATTCATCGAGCAGCAGCACTTGCAGCCAGTAGTTGCTGCGGCAGCCGTCCGGCTCGCGAACGATCCGCGTTCCGGTCACCCCGGCAAAGGCGGCTGCGTACTGGCAAAAGAGTTTGCGCTTGGCATTCAGGAAATTCGGCAATTGCTCGAGCTGGGCGCAGCCCAAGGCCGCGTTGATATTCGGCAGCCGGTAGTTGTAGCCGACTTCATCGTGCCGATACTCCCATCGGTGCGGCACCTTGGCAGTTGTGGTCAAGTGCTTGGCGCGCTTGGCGAGCGCCGTATCATTGATGAGCAATGCGCCGCCGCCACCGGTCGTGATCGTCTTATTCCCGTTGAAACTGAGCGTGCCTATCCGGCCGAAAGTGCCGGTGTGACGGCCTTCGACCGTACTGCCGAGAGACTCTGCCGCGTCTTCGACCAGTACCAAGTGGAAATCTCGCGCGACCGAGAGCAAAGATTCAATGTCCACCGGGTGACCGAACGCATGCATCGGGACGACAGACCGGATAACGCGGCCGGTCACGCGGTTTACGCATTCGCCGCTGCGAATCTCGGTGGTACTCTTCAAATAATCGCGAAGCGCGCCGGGGTCCAGTCCCAGCGTGCGCTCCTCGCTATCGACGAAGTGGGGAACAGCTCCGCAGTAGGACACCGCATTGGCTGTCGCGATGAATGTGAGAGCGGGAATCAGCACTTCGTCGCCGGGGCCAACGCCGGCCAGCTGCAATGCCGCATGCAGAGCTGCCGTGCCATTGACGACGGCCACAGCATGCTTGGCGCCGGTGTATGTCGCGAGATCGGCCTCGAAACGGTCAACGAACTTTCCCACTGAGGAGACGAATGTCGAATCGAGGCATTCCTTGAGATAGGCCCACTCGTTGCCGGCAAAGCGCGGTTCGTGCAAGGCGAGCGGCGGCGCGCCCGCTGCCCTTTCGATGGCTTCCACGATCTGACCCGCAAGGCTTGTAGGGTTGGGTGCGGCAATCACTGGTTATAGACGTCCGATCGATACGAAACGAGGTTTTCCGGGATGCTGAACCAGTCAACAGTCTCGTGTAACCCGCGACGAAGTCCATCCAGACCGGCGTACCGAGGTGCCCAGCCCAACAGCTTGCGAGCCTTCTCATTTGAGGCATACAACCGCTCTACCTCGCTGTTTGCGGGACGCAGTCGCTGATCGTCGGTCAGAATCTCGATCTCGGCGTGCATGAGTTCAGCAATAGTACGAGCTGTGTCGCCGACCGAAATCTCGAAGTTGCTGCCAAGATTGATGACTTCGCCGCTACCGCGCTCACAGTTGAGCGCCGCGATGAAACCAGCCACCGTGTCGCTTACATAGTTGAAATCGCGGGTCGGATGCACGGAGCCCAGCTTGATTTTACGCTTTCCATTCGCGATCTGCGTGATGATGGTGGGAATGACCGCACGTGCGGACTGGCGCGGGCCGTATGTGTTGAACGGGCGCACGATGGTGACCGGAGTGCCAAATGACGCGTAAAATGAGAACGCGATCTGATCAGCGCCGATCTTGCTCGCGGAATAAGGCGACTGACCTTGAAGGGGATGTTCTTCGGTGATCGGCACGAAGCGCGCCGTGCCATAGACTTCGCTGGTGGACGAATGCACGACTCTTGCAACACCCAGATCGCGCGCCGCCTGTACGACGTTCAGTGTTCCTTTAACGTTGGTGTCGACGTATGTATCGGGCGAATGATACGAGTACGGAATTGCTATCAGAGCAGCCAGGTGCAAGACCGCGTCGCATCCTTTCATTGCGGTCAGCACACCGTGCGGATCACGGATATCGCCGGCAAATACTTCGAACCGGTCCTTAACGTCGTCAGCGCACCGATCCAACCAGCCCCAGGAATTGAAGGAGTTGTATAGGACGAAGGCGCGGACTTCATAGCCTGCCCGAACCAGAGTTTCGGTCAGATGTGAGCCGATGAAACCATCGGCGCCGGTGACCAGAATTTTGTTCACTTCAGGATGCCCATTTAGGCGACCGCCTTTGCCATGCGGCGAAAACTCGGGCTACACTCGAGCAGCTGCTCATACGTCCCTTGCGCTACCAACTTGCCATGTTCTAGTTCCATGATGGTGTCGCAGCGCCGAACGGTCGTGAGGCGGTGAGCGATGAGGACAATCGTGAGGTCGCGATTGAGCCGGTCGATAGCCTCCATCACTGACTGTTCGGTCGCATTGTCGAGCGCGCTCGTCGCCTCGTCGAACACCAACACGCTGACCTGTTTGTAGAGCGCACGGGCGATGCCTATGCGCTGGCGCTGGCCGCCAGAGAGCCTGATGCCTCGTTCCCCGACCGAGGCGTTATAGCCCTCTGGCCAAGCTTCGATGAACTCCGCAATTTGTGCTTGATGTGCAGCCTGTCTAACGCGCCCGAGGTCTATAGATTCCCGAGGTACGCCCAACGCAATATTCTCTGCTACCGTGGTGTCGGCCAGGTAGACACTTTGCGGTACATGAGCGATTGTTTGCTGCCAAGCTCGCACCCGATTGCCAACGACGGTCTTGCCGTCCACCAGAACCTCGCCCTCCGTTGGCGTCAGCAGCCCCATGAGTAGGTCGAGCGTGGTGCTCTTACCGCTGCCGGTGCTGCCGACGAAGCCCACACGAGTACCCTTGCGGATGGTGAAATTGAGGTCATCTAACACCCATGGTCCGTCTTCGGCGTATCTGAAACGTACGCCGCTGAAGCAGATGGCGTCCTGGAAGTGAAGCGGCGGGGGGGCGGACTGCAGTAGCTCCGGCTGCAGGGGCTGATCGAGCAATTCGATAGTCTTGGCTAATGAGCCTTGACAGCCTGTGATGATCGCCCAAGCGCTGTAGCTCTGCTGCAGGGCGGGCAGTAGTCGTTGCGCGCCGAGCGCGAGCGTGCCAAGCACCGGAAGAGCGGTAGCGACACCCCCGTCCCGGCCGCTCAGGCTGTAGGCTAGAGCGGCGATCACTACCATTCCTAACGCTTCCATTGCAAAACGTGGGCTGGCGCTGACAAAGGTGATGGCCCCTTGTGCCCGCCTTAATGGCTGATCTGCTCGCCGGTAAATATCGCAGTGCAGTGGCTGAGACGAATCTAATAACACATCGCGAATTCCACCGAGACCTTCCTGCAGTGCCTTGAGTACCTGGGTGTGTCCCTCAGCAATGCGGTCACTGTTGAGCTGCAGTCGTCGGCGGGACATCCATGAAATCAAACCATAACTCGCACCGAAACCGGCAACCGCCAACGAGGCCACCAAGGGATTGATTGCAAACAATGCGAGCGTAATCGCTACCAACAATACCAGCGAGGTGATCAGCGTCAGCATCTGATTCAATACGGCGACAGTGTCATTCACTTTGCTGGTGATGCCGCTGATCACCTCACTGCTATTGCGTGTCACGTGCACCATGTAGGGCTGATAGAGAGTGCGCCGATACACATCGATGCTGAAGTCTGCGCCTGTTGCGAATGCGAGTCGGTTACTTACCCACAACAAAAGGACGCGGATCGCTCCCGCTATTAAGGCGGCAGCAGCAAAGACGATCGTGAGAGGCAACAGCAGGCGCTCCGGCGTCGTGATACCCCAACTCCGCGCGAAATTCGCGACCGCGGCGTGCTTGAATACCTTATCGGGCGCCACAAGCATGCCTAGAAACGGCAACACGGCGCCTAGGCTGACGACTTCAGCGAGTGCGCCCAGTACTATCAAACCCATGAGCAATACGAATTGGCGCTGACGGCGCCGACTCAAGTGACGCCAGAGTCGAATCAGCAAATTGGGCAGGCCTACCGGGAAAATGCTGGTTTTTACCAACTAGGCGCTCACTAATTTAAGTAGAGGTTGTTTGTCGAAGAAAATGCCAGCTCCCAGGTGCAACGCTACGATTCGCGCTGCCGACTCACTTCCTGCCGAATCCTCTTTATATCAGCCCGTAGTTCCTCATATTCCCTTACTTTCCTTTGCAGGAACCGCACGGTAACCCCTGCTTTTTCCTCGATGCCGCGCGGAGTCATCAAATACATATACGCAACTTTATTTTTACTGTTTTTAAAATTGATCGCTTTGATCCAGCCCTTCTCCACCAGCAGCTTGAGGCAATAATTAACCTTGCCGAGACTGATTCCAAGTTCCCGCGCGACATCGCGCTGACTCAACTTAGGATTGGCCTCAAGCAACCCCAGTAACTTGTAGCGAACTTCGTCGGTCAGCATGCTTCGCACCGCAACATTCAAACGACGCCCTTAAGTTGGATCTTGTTGAGAAACGCTTTACTCACGCTACCGCCCTGCGAAGTACACGCAATTGTGTTCGCATGAAAGAGTGACCCTTACCCCAATTTTGGGGAAGCGCGCCTATCGGGCGACAAGCCTTATATGAGAGTCGGATCGAGGCAAAACAAATCTTGCAGGGACTTCAACGTGGGTGCCGTGCCCCAATAACCTAAGCAGCAACACAACCCGTTCATCCCCGGATTCTCGCTGGAAAACGCCTTCTAGACCGTCGAAAATGCCGGCGACGACTCTGACATTGGAACCGGGCTCAAGTTGTGAGCGTTGTAGGCGGTGCACACCAGTCTCAGGATCAGCTCGCCTTCGCAAATCCTCTACCGTCCGAGCTGGGACGACTGCGTAAGCTTTCCCGAAACGCACAATGTTGGCGACGCCGACCGTGGAGCGCACTGGCCCTAAATCCTGACTCGGCGCCAGACGGAAGAATAGGTAGCGGGGAAAGAGCGCGGCAACTTGATCAACCCAGTTCCCCCGATACCGCCTGGGTCGCAACAAACGAGGGTAATACACCTGAAAACTCTGGCGTAGCAAGTTCGATTCGGCTACCTCTTCTCGGCCGGGCTTAGTATGGATCAAATACCAGCACACAAGAAATTCCCTCTCGCTTTTGCCACAGGCCGCCATCGTCGGTTGACGCGGGATCTCGCCGCGCGAGGATGAGTAATCATTACCTAATTTGGGCCTGCGTTCACTAATTGAACGCTCACAGTGTAGGCAATATGTACGGATAGTCAACTATGCAGACACGCCCGCGCCTCCGGGACTCTCGCGACCAGCTCTGCGCGCGCGACGCAAATATGCGACAAACAAGCCAACTGCCGCTCCTACGAAGCCGCCAAAAAGAATATAAAGACTGCGGTGCGGGCTCAGCTTTCGCTCCGAGGGCACCGCCGGATCGACCACCGTAAATGCGTACTCGGCCCGCGCATTCGCTAGCATCAAGGTCTTCGTCTCGTTTTCAATGAGGTTGTACATCGCGCGTTGGACTTCGACAACTCGCGTTTTTTCGATTTCTTCGTTGAGGAATTTGATATTCCGATTCGCCTCGTCAATTGCGCGCGCCCTGTTACGTTCATTCGCCAAAGCCACAAAGCCATTCGCCCACTGCGCGGCCACCGCGGCGTCCTTCCAGTCAACATCAATCGTCGTAAGGCCGGTGCGCTTATCTTCCTTAATCGTCAGCACGCCTTCCCGGAACGCCTTGACGGCCAGCCACAGCGTGGGGTTCTTGGAATTGGGAAGTAACACTCCGATCAGATTGTTCTGCTTGATGAACTCTTCGTCCATTTTGCGCGATTCCAAAACTGCTTTTGCTTCGCGCTCGGCGCCACCTCCCGAATCGAGATTTACTCCGGCGAGACTCGCGATGCTTGCCAATCCGCCGAGTTGCCCAGATAGACCCCCTCCCCCACCCATGCCCCCACTGCGCACCGGAAGCACCACGATTTCTGCACGAAAAATCGGGTTAAGGCTGAATGCGTAGATTCCAGCGAGAACTGCGCACAAAAGGGCTATTGTCAAGATGAGGTACTTGAAGCCCCACGCCAACTTCCAAATAGCGACGAGATCCACTTCATCGGCTTGCTCCCGCACGATTGTTTCGCCGGAATTCAATTGCCACCTTGAGTTTTGATCGCGAAAAATACTCCGGTATCGATCGCCGATAACGATGCTTGACGACGCATCTATACGCTTCTGACCGCCAGCAACGCCACAGCTAGATTGTAAATAATCGTCGTGACGGCCTGCCACAAGGGGCAGCGCCCGTACGCGTTCAGTGTCGAGCGGCACGACAATCGTATCGCCCGGATGAATCTCGACATTTTGCGAGCGCCGGAACCAGCCGGTACGCTCGCCCGAAAAGACATCGCCATTGACCCTGACGACGTAGATTCGCTTTCGATCTGCTTTTTGCGTTGCGCCGCCGCTTTTCGCAATATAGTCGTCTCGCGTGAGCCCGGACTGCCATACGTGCGATGTGGGACTTTGCACCTCGCCCAAAATCGTGACTTCCTGATTACGCTTCGGGATCAGTAATTGATCGCCATTCCGTAATTCGACATCATCCGCGGAGCCTGCCGGGCTTTTCCAAACCCGTCTCGACATTGAGCACCAGTCGTCCAACGGGCTTCGCTTCACGCAATTGCGTGATCAATTGTTGGCCGATCGCGATGCTGGTCGTAGCATTGCTGCTAGCGCCGACCGTTCGAAGTCGCAACGCTCGAAGAAATCGACTCGAGCGTCAATGCAGCCAAATCGCTTTGCATGCGGCTCACGAGCAAGTCGAGAAGATCCTTTTCGCGCTGCTTGAGCTCTTCGCGGATGTAAACCGCGCCCTCAGGAGATGCGGTTTGGGTGAACCCACCGGCGCGCTGCAGTACAGATTTCAGGGTCTCGCCGCGGTGAATCGGATACTTGCCGGGGAAGCGCACCTCGCCCATGAGCACGATCGATCCGGGCTGATCCCACATTGGGATCGGCTTGATGACCAGAACGTCGTAAGGTTTCAGCTCAACGTTTGCCGACGCGTCGCCGCGGCGGATGGCTGCGAGGTCGATCGCAATTAGATCGGTCTGGCGCGCGTCGCCATTGATCACGTCGTAGCGCGTAAGTTCTGCCTGGCCGCCGAAAGCAGCATCTTCCAAACTGCCGCCTGCTCGAATCAGATCCGACACGTGCATGCCTGGCTGCAGCGGGTATTTACCGGGCGCTTTGACCTTGCCGTCGACGGTCACCAATTGAGTCGGTTGCTCCGGCGTTGCCTGAAGCTCGAGATCGCGAATGATCGGAGCAATGATGCGTTCGCGGCTCGCCGACAGATCGAATACGAAGATTTTGTCTCGCGGATGCAGTTCCGGATCGTCAGGTCCGTGCCGATTGGCCAGCGCTCGCGCCAAGTCGGCCGAGACGACTTCGAGCTTTTGTTCCGGCGGTATTTCCCGCCGGATCATGATGTAGTGGCGGTCGGCGTTCGGACGAAGCTCATCGAAGCTCCCCAAAACATCGCTCAAATGCACGCCGGCCTTGTATTCGAACTCTCCCGGCCGGAAGACATAGCCGGTGAGCGTGACCGAATTCTCCAGCGTGGGTCGAATCAGCGGTATGCGCAGTTTGTCGCCATTCGCCAGCAGCATTTTGCGGCTCGCCTCTGAGGTGAGGTCGACGTTCTGCATCTCGTGCAGGCTGGAGGGCAGAATGCGCTCCATCTGCGCCAGCTTCTCGTCGGCTTCAGGGCTTAGACCGCCCGCAAGTTCCACCGCATCCGCCACGGTTTTTTCGTTTTTGACCTCGTAAATCGCGGGCCGCCGCACCGCTCCATCGACCGACACGGTGTGGCCGATGGGCGGAATGAAAATCACGTCCCCCGGCAACAGCTGCCGGTCGCCGCTGGTATCGCCGTGCAGCAGCAAATCATAGAGGTCGAGCACCGTGATCAATTTGCCGTTGCGCTTGAGCTGAATGTTGCGCAGCGATCCGATCTTTTTGACGCCGCCGCTGACGAACAGCGCATTTGTCATCGATGAGAGTCCACTCACCGTATAGGAACCCGGCTTTTCCGCCTCACCGAGCACGAACACGCGGATCGAACGCAAATCCCCCATGGTCACGCTGACGTGGCTGCCGATGCAGTTGTTTGGAGACACGCTGCTCGATGGCCGACGCGCGCATTCTCAAAGGTCAACCCGCTGACGCTGATGGGCCCCAGCTTCGGAAAGTTGATGCGGCCGTCGCGCTGCCACCGTCAACGAATAACTGGCCGGCTCATTGCCATAGAGCTGAATCTTCAAGCTTGTCGCCCGGGCCGACGATGTAGTCGCTGGGCACCTGGATGTCCGACACCGGCGCAAAGGTGCTCGGCACTCCCTCGAATAGATCGTAGCCAAAGGGCTTCAGTGCGGCTTCACCCACGTCCTTCAGACGCAGCAAGGTCACCTTGACGATGAAATCGCGCAAATCCGGATCCGCGCTCAAGCGATCCGTAGCTTCGAGCGCAGTCAGTCCCGCCACCGGGATCGACGGCAACCCTGGAATTTCCAAGTCGCCATAGCGATTCAGCTTGTAGGGATTGTTCTTGAGAATGCGCTGCCGGAAATCCTCGATCCTTTCCTTGTCAGCATCGGTCGAGCGGCCGGTCCTCGTAGGGGGATCGACCGTAGCTGCGCTTCGGGTCGGTTTCCCTGGCCTTGTCGGCATTTTCGTTTTGCGGCGAATTGACATTGTTGGCGTTGTTGTTGGCATTGTTGCCATTATTCGCTTGCGAATCTCGGCCATTGAGCACGCTGGTGCCCGCACCGCCAGCTGTCGTGGTCGAGTCCTGAACGACAGGCCTGCGCCGCCGCTCAATAGTCAACAGGTCGATGAGTACGGTATCCCCCGGCCTCAGTTCCGGATCCTCATCCGGCATGCGCAGCGGCCTGCCATCGACGGTCTTGCCCTTGACGTACTTGTCGTATTGATCGGACTGCTCATTTCGCTGACGCACCGTCTCCGGTGACTGCAGATTCGGATCGGTCTTTTTGCCCGTGCCGTCACCTCTGCCGCCGAGTACGGACTGCATCAGCTGCTGCTGTTGATCCGGCGGCAAATTCTTGAGCACCGACAGTTGGTCGGCGGTCGGGGTTTGCGCAATGGCCGGCAAGGTGGCGAGCAGCGTGGCCAAGAGAATAGGAAATGGGCTGAAGCGCATCAGGTCAAGGGCGCTATATGAGGCGGACGGCGATTATGTGCATGCAGAATTTTATCGGTTGAAAACAAGGCTTTAAGCTCATTGGCGAGCCGGGGATTGTAGAGAGGTCCATCGGCACTGGCAAATTGGCGGCCTTCAATGCCCGTAATTGCGCTGCAGCCAGTCGGCGTAGTCCCTGCTCATCAAGCGCCCGCCACCACGAGATATTGTGCAGATACCAGTCCACCGTCTCCGCCAAGCCGCTCTTGAGCGACATGGCCGGAGCATAATCGAGCTCGCGCGCTGCCTTGGAGAAAGTCGATGGCATAGCGGCGGTCATGCCCCGGCCGATCGCGCACGTGCGTGATCAAGTCCACGGCGTTCTTGCCGTTGAAGACCGGCGCGGCCGGAAAGTCCTTTTGCAATTCCGGCTGCGCGCGCAGCCGCGCATCGACCAATCCGCACAGCATTCGCACCAGGTCGATATTGGCGGTTTCGCTGTTGCCGCCAACATTGTACACGCTGCCCGGTTTGCCATTTTTGAGTGCGGCTGAGATGGCCTGGCAGTGATCGCGCACATGCAGCCAATCGCGAATTTGTAAGCCATCGCCATACACCGGCAACGGCTTGCCGAGCAAAATGTTGACGATGGTGAGCGGAATCAATTTTTCCGGAAAATGATACGGACCGTAGTTGTTCGAGCAATTGGTCACCGTGGTCGCCAGTCCATAGGTCTCGTGATAGGCCCGCACCAGATGATCCGATCCCGCCTTGCTCGCGGAATAGGGGGAATTGGGAGCGTAGGGCGTGGTCTCGCTGAAGGGCGGGTCGTGAGGCCCTAAGGATCCGTACACCTCGTCGGTCGAAACGTGGTGGAAGCGATGCGCCGGCACCATCTTTTGGTCTATCCAAAGCGCTTTGGCGGCCTTGAGCAGCGCGTGCGTGCCCACCACGTTGGTGCGTATGAAGTCATCCGGTCCCAAAATGGAGCGATCGACGTGTGACTCCGCCGCAAAATGCACGACGGTATCGATCTGATACTGCTCGAGCAGCGTCCGTACCGTGGCCTCGTCGCAAATATCGCCGCGCACAAAATCATAGCGCGGATCTTGATCGAGGCCGGCTAGATTTTCGATATTGCCGGCGTAGGTCAGGGCGTCGAACACGATCACGCGCCCTTGTTGAGTATTCGCCAGCCAATGGCGCACGAAATTGGTACCGATGAAACCGGCCCCACCCGTAATGAACACATTATGCGGCACGAAGTTCATCCAGCATTTTGCGCAAATTGATGCCGCCAATGTTGCCCCGGGGCTTTGAGCGCTGCTCGTGTTTGCGTCGTATCCAGCACGCTGAAGCTCGGACGCTTGGCGCGCGCCGGATAGGCCGTGCTCGGGATGGGCAGTACGGCAGCGGTGCGCGTCAGCAAGCCGCGCGCGAGCGCCTCTTCTTGAATGGCAACGGCAAAGTCGTACCAACTGGCAACGCCCAAATCCGTCCAGTGGTAGATGCCGCCCACTGCTGCCGCCTCGATCAGTCCCCAAATGGCATCGCGCCGCGCTCACCGCCCAAGTCGGGGAACCAATCTGATCGCAGACCACGTTGACCTGAGCCCGCTCATTCATCAACTTGAGCATGGTCAGCACGAAATTCTTGCCCACCGACGCGTACACCCACGACGTGCGCAGAACGATGCCCGCCCGATCCGCCAGAACGTGAAGTTCGCCCGCCCGCTTGGTGGCTCCGTAGACGCTTAAAGGGTTGGTCGCATCGCTTGGCAAATAGGGGCGCCCGGATGTGCCGTCGAACACAAAATCCGTCGATAAATGCAGCAGCCTGGAATTCTCGCGCGCCGCGCCGGCGGCGAGCGCTGCTACGGCCGTATCGTTGACGGCCTGCGCGATCTGCGGCTCGTCCTCGGCACGGTCGACGGCCGTATAGGCCGCTGCGTTAACCACCCAGTCAGCTTTGATTTCTGCCAGCGACTTCGCCACGGCTTTGGAATCGGCAATATCCAAATGCACGCGCGCGAGGGCGATGACTTCATGCCGCTGCGGCGCGGCCTTCATGACTGCGGCGCCGATTTGGCCGCCGCCGAGCACGAGGACCTTCACGCGAACGTCTCGATGTCTTTGAATGAGGTGCCTTTGGCATCTTTTGCCGACAGCTTCGGCTGAACGCCGGCGGGCAGCGGCCACTTGATTCCAAGGCTGGCATCGTCCCACGCCAGCGTTTTCTCATGCGCCGGACTGTAGATGTCGGTGCACTTGTATAAAAAGTCTACTTGGTCGGAGGTCACTAAAATGCCGTGCGCCAAACCTTTCGGCACCCACAACATGCGGTGATTGTCGGCGGACAGCTCCACGCCCCACCACGCGCCGAAAGGTGCGCGAGCTGCGCCGCAGGTCGACCACCACATCAAAGACACTCCCGGCCGTGACCCGTACCAGCTTGCCCTGGGTATGCTCGGTCTGAAAATGCAAACCGCGCAGGGTCCATTGCGAGGAGCGGCTATGGTTGTCTTGAACAAAATTGGCGGCAATGCCCGCGGCGGCAAACTTCTGCGACTGCCAGGATTCCAAAAAGAATCCGCGCGCATCGCCGAACACCTGCGGCTCGATCAGAACCACGTCTTGAATCGGAGTTTCTTGAAATTTCATGGGGGCATGCGCATCACAGCGACGCCTGCTCCTTGACGAGCCGCAACAGATATTCGCCATAGCCGCTCTTGGCCAGAGGCTGGGCGAGTTTGACCAGGTGCTCGGTGTCGATGAACCCTGAGCGCCAGGCGATTTCCTCGACGCACGCGACTTTCAACCCCTGCCGTTCCTCGATGATCCGCACGAACACGCCGGCATCCAGCAGCGAGTTGTGGGTACCGGTATCGAGCCAGGCCGTACCTCGACCCAGGCGCTCGACGTGCAATTGCCCGAGTTTCAAGTAGGCCCGATTAAGATCCGTGATTTCGAGTTCGCCGCGCGGCGAGGGACGCAGCGACCTCGCAAGTTGCGAGGCTTGGCCGTCGTAAAAATAAATCCCGGTCACGGCGTAGTTGGATGGCGGTGCGACGGGTTTTTCCAATAGATCGACCACTTTGCCGCTCGCATCGAATTGCACCACGCCGTAGCGCTCGGGATCCTGCACGTAATAACCAAATACCGTCGCTCCGGCTTGACGCTGAGATGCCGACTGCAGCAGCGAGGTGAGATTCGCGCCGTAAAATATGTTGTCGCCTAAAATCAGCGCCGACGGCGCGCCGTCCAGAAACGCTTCCGCCAGAACCAGCGCCTGCGCGATTCCATTCGGAGTCTCTTGAATGATGTACTCGAATGACAGTCCCCACTGGGATCCGGTCCCCAACAGATCGCGAAAAGCGGTCTGATCGCGCGGCGTCGTGATGATGAGAAAATCGCGAATCCCCGCCGACATCAGCGTTGCCAGCGGATAGTAGATCATCGGCTTGTCATAGACCGGCAACAGCTGCTTGGACTGCGACATCGTGATCGGGTGCAGACGGGTGCCGGCGCCGCCCGCCAAAATAATTCCTTTGCGTGGTTTCATTTGATTGCTAGCGATGCTTCGCCACATAGTCGATGAGTGCCGCCAATCCCGCCGCCCCATTGCCTTGCGGCGCTTTCGCTCCCGTCATGTCGATGCCGGCGGCGAGCTTCTTGCCCAATTCCACCCCGAATTGATCGAAGGAATTGATACCCCAGACGCTGCCCTGCACGAACACACTGTGCTCATACAGCGCCAGCAACTGCCCCAGGGTCCTTGCGGTGGTTTGCGGATACATCAACAGCGAATTCGGTCGATTGCCCTCATGCACGCGATGCGGACCGATGCGGGTGATTTCCGCGGCACTCGCCCCGGCCTTGCGCATCTCTGCCTCGACATCCGCGAGCGTATGTCCATAGGCAAACGCTTGAGACTGCGCGAAGCAATTCTTCAGCGCCAGATCTTGTCCCTCGGTGCCGCCCCAGGAACCGCGCAATGGCGCGATGAAATCCAGTGCCTGCGTCAAGGTGCCTTGGTGCAGCATTTGGAAAAATGAATGCTGCGCGTTCGATCCGGGTTCTCCCCACACGATGGGCGCCGTCGCAAAATCCACGTGCACGCCATCCAGCGAGACCGACTTGCCGTTACTCTCCATTTCGAGTTGCTGCAGGTAGGCAGGCAGCCGCGCCAGGCGCTGATCGTAGGGAAGCACGGCGAGCGTGGGCAGATTCAAAAAGGTGCGATTCCACACCCCGATTAGTCCCAGCAGCACCGGCAAGTTTTTCTCGAACGGCGCGGTGATGAAATGCCGATCGATATCGCTGGCACCGCGCAGGAATTCTTCGAAGCGCTCGCTGCCAATGACGATTTCGGCGATCAGGCCGATGGCGGACCATACCGAGTATCGCCCCCCGACCCAATCCCACATGGTGAAGCGGTGATCCGGCGCGATGCCGAATTTATCCATGGCTGGACCATTGGTCGACACCGCGACAAAGTGATTCGCAGGCGATTTTTCCCCGAGCGCCCCGACGATCCACTCGCGGGCCGCATTGGCATTCGACTGGGTCTCCTGGGTCACGAAAGTCTTGGAGCAGACTATCACCAGCGTCTCCGCCGGATCGATCGTGCGCGTCAGGTCTTCGAGCTGGGTGCGGTCGACGTTTGAAACAAAATGCGGCGTCAAGCCGCCGCTCCACTCGTGCCGCAGAGCATCGCACACCAACAGCGGCCCTAGGTCCGATCCGCCGATGCCGATGTTGACGACGTGCTTGAATTTCTTGCCCGTGGCGCCGGCTTTCTTGCCGCTGCGCACGGCGGCCACGTAGGCGACGAGCTTTTGCCGCGACGCTTTGACTTCGGCCTGAATGGCGGGGCCGCCGGCAAAATCCGAACGCAAAGCAGTATGCAGCACCGCGCGCTGCTCGGTGGTGTTGATGGGATCGCCGCGAAACATCGCGGCAATTCGACCCGACACATCCACGGCCCGGGCAAGGTCGAATAACAAGGCCAGAGTCTGATGAGTGATGCGCTGGCGAGAGATGTCCAGCAACCAGCCGTCGTGTTCAACGTGGAAATTCTGCCAACGTTTCGGATCGCTGGCCGCCAGATCCCGCAATTTCGCCTTGCCGAGTTCTGTGGCGTGCGCGGCAACCGCGCCCCAAGCAGGGAGAGATGAGTTCAGTTTGCTCATGTCGGATTCAGCTCACAAAAGTTGCGCGTGATAATACACAAGATACCGCCGGCGCTGGTTACGATCGGAATCACAAGCTTCGCCATACCGTTTTGCCGGACGATGCTTTGTCGAGCAGCGCCAGGATGTGTTCGTGGGCCGCGGTCTCTTCCTCATTGGCGTTGATGACGACCAGGCGGATGTCGCTCATCGATCGCATCGGAGCGGCTTGGCGCGCGCGGCTGCGAACGGTGTCGGACTCGGCGCTCAATGTCAGGCTGCCCTGGCCGCCCGTCATTGCCAAGTACACTTCGGCCAGAATGCGCGCGTCGAGCAATGCGCCGTGATAATCGCGATGCGAGTTGTCGACCGAATAGCGCTTGCACAACGCATCCAAGCTGTTGCGTTGCCCGGGGTGCATTTGCCGCGCCAGCGCCAGGGTGTCGAGCACGCGGCATAGATCGGACACGCGATGCTCGAAGGCGATTCGCGCGAGCTCCGCGTTCAGAAAAGCCACATCGAAGGGCGCGTTATGGATGATCAGTTCGGCGTCGCGGATGAACTCCAGGAACTCCACGTGCACCTGCGAAAAGAGCGGTTCCTTGGCCAGCCGCTCACGTGTAAGCCCGTGCACCTGAACCGCGCCTTCATCAATGTCGCGCTCGGGGTTCAAATACTGATGGAAGGAGCGGCCGGTCAGGCGCCGATTAAAGAGCTCCACGCAACCGATTTCGATGACGCGGTGCTCTTGCTCAACTTCGAGCCCGGTGGTTTCGGTATCGAGAACGATTTGACGCATTCTAAAATCTACCGTACTGCCAACATGCGGTCGATCGCATCGTTGGCGAGTCTGTCGACATACTCATTGCCTTCATGTCCCGAATGTCCTTTCACCCAAATCCATTCAATATCCTGAGTCGCCACGGCCGCATCCAACAACTCCCACAGGTCTTGATTCTTCACGGGGGTACGTGCCGCGGTGCGCCAGCCCCGTGCCTTCCAATTCGGCAGCCACTCGGTGACACCCTGCAGCACATACTTCGAATCGGTGTACAGCTTCACCGCGCAGCGCCGTTTCAGGGCGCCCAAGCCGCCGATGGCCGCGGAAAGTTCCATGCGGTTGTTGGTGGTGGCCGCCTCGTATCCGGAAACTTCCTTGCGCTCCTTGCCGAAAACCAGCAGTGCCGCCCAGCCGCCGGGCCCCGGATTGCCGCGGCAGGCGCCGTCGGTAAAGATCTCGACTTCCGTCATGGCCGCACTTTATTGGTCGGTTCCGCGGCACCCACCAATACCCGCTGGCGTACTCGCCGGCGCGGCCGGATCAGGGTGAGAGTTGACACGCGCTTGCGCGCCTTGAGCAAGTAAGCCCCCGCCGTCAAGGCACGCCGCGGGTGGACCTCGTCCGGTCCCGCCCTTCAAGGGCAGGAAACCCAGATAGCCATGAACGCTGTCGACATCGAACCCCAATAGCGCCACCCAGTCGCGCAGCCGCCGCTCTGACAGCATGCGCTCGGTGTGCGGCGGAAAAGCCGGCCGGCCGAAGTATCGCCCGAACACACGCCGAGCACCCCAGCCGCTGAAGGGATTGAAGCCGCAAATCATGAGACACCCCTCCCCGGTGAGCACTCGCTCGGCTTCGCGCAGCACCGCATAGGGGTCCTCGACCAGCTCGAGTGTATGGGGCAACAGAATCGCATCGATGGAATCGGACCGGAACGGCAGGGTGTCGAGCGGCGCGCACAGCGTGACGCCCGGGGCGAGTTCGGGTGCCATCAGCGTGGTGTGCTGGGTTCGCGCACCGGCGAGCAGATGGCGCGCAGGCCCCCAGGCACCCACCTGTAGGAGCTCAAAGCCAAAAACCGTATCGAGCGCCAAGGTGGCCAGCGCCGCCTCTTCGCGCAGAACGCGGACCCCTAAGGGGCCCTCGAACCAGTCCTGCAGAACGGTATCCGCCATCGATTCCAACCCGCTCTCCTTCTTGAAAATACTAGCGAAGTTCTAATGTTACAGGTTAAATACGCCGCAAAATGCATATCCTTCCCTCGCATCTTAACGTGCGCCCGGTGCGCGCATTCTCCGATAACTACATCTGGCTGATCGAGTCTCCGGCGGTGCCCACGCAGGTGGTTGCCGTCGACCCCGGCGAAGCCGAACCGGTGATCGCCGAATTGAAGCGCCGTAATCTTAAGCTCGCGGCCATCTTACTGACACATCATCATCCCGATCACATCGGCGGCGTGCCCGAGTTGCTGCGTCTTGGCCGGGTGCCGGTGATCGGCCCCGACGATGCGCGCATTGCATTAAAAACCCGCACCGTTCGCGACGGCGAGCTGTGCGAATTGCCAGAGTTGGGACTTGGATTCAAGACTTTACAAGTGCCCGGGCATACCGTGAGCCACATCGCTTTTTGGGGGCATGGCGCGCTTTTTTGCGGCGATACGCTGTTCAGCGCGGGTTGCGGCCGAATGTTTGAGGGTAATCCTGAGCAAATGAATGCATCGTTGAACCGCTTGCGGGAGCTGCCGCCGGAGACGCAAGTATATTGCGGCCATGAATACACCGCCGCCAACCTTCGGTTTGCCCTGACGGTCGAGCCGGCCAATAGCGCCGCTCTCGATTACCAGGAAAGCGTGAATCGCATTCGCGCCGCCGGCAGCCCCAGTCTGCCCTCCAACTTGAGCCTCGAGATCAAGGTCAATCCCTTTTTGCGTTGCGACATACCGAGCGTGCGCATCGCCGCGGAAACCCACGCCGGCAAGCCTCTGCCTCAACCTTTCGAGGTATTCGCCGTGCTGCGCGCCTGGAAGGACGAATTCCGCTAGCGGAAATGCGCATGGCACCCATCAAGCGACTTTACTTCACTCGGCTGCATCGCGTTGTGCTTGAGCGCCTGCGCTCACCAGCCGGCGCAGCCGAAGCGCGAACCGGTGGTCACTGACCGAACCGCCCGCGGAACAGGCGCCGATCACACCCGGCCGACGCCGGTCCGGCGTCCGCGGCGCCTTCCATCTCGATGCCGCGCGAGTGGCAGCATCACAACGGCGAGGACTACGACGATTTATTCGACCGCATGCGCGCCGGCTTCGCTTTCGATGAAGTTCAGGAACCGGCCATCGATGTGCAGCTTGCCTGGTTCGAGCACAATCCCGACTATCTCGAGCGGGTATTTCAGCGCGGCCAGCGCTACATGTACCACATCATTACCGAGGTCGAAGCTCGCGGCATGCCGCTGGAATTCGCGCTGCTGCCGGTGGTCGAGAGCGCCTATGAACCCTTTGCCTACTCGAGCAGCCGCGCCGCGGGCTTGTGGCAATTCATTCCGGATACCGGCGCGCGCTTTGGCTTGAAGCGCGACTGGTGGTACGACGGCCGCCGCGATGTGGTCGAATCGACGCGCGCGGCGCTCGACTATTTGCAAGCACTGCACGATCAATTCGACGGCGATTGGCTGCTCGCCATTGCGGCCTACAACGTCGGCGAAAATTCCGTGCAGCGCGAATTGGATTTCAACCGCGCCAACGGCAAGCCCACGGATTTCTGGCATTTGCGGCTGCCCGCCGAGACTCGCGCTTACGTGCCGAAGCTGCTTGCGCTGAAACGCTTGATGGCGGAGCCCGAGCGCTATGGACTCGAATTCGCCGTGATACCGAACGAACCTTACTTCGCCGTCATCGATACCGATTCGCAAATCGACTTGAAGATTGCCGCGCAACTGGCCGGCACGAGCTACGATGAACTGGTCGCGCTGAATCCCGGTTACAACCGCTGGGCGACGGATCCTGACGGTCCGCATCGCATGTTGGTGCCCATCGACAATGCCGACGGCTTTGATGCGGCGCTGAAAACCCTGGGTCCCGATGATCGCGTACGCTTCGCGAGCCACGAAGTGGCGCGCAAGGAAACGCTGGCGATGATCGCCAAACAATACGGCACCTCGGTCGCCGTGATCACCAAGATCAACGACATGAAAGGCGGCAAGGTAACGCCCGGCGACACCTTGAAGATTCCTGAAATCAGCGGCGAATTGCCCGACAAGGTGTTGCTTGCCGCCGCACGCGTCGATCGGCCGGAGACGGATGTGGGCCGCCATCAGCGCCAGATCGTCTATCGGGTGCGGGCGGGCGAGACGCTAAATTCCATCGCTCGCCGTCACGGCATGCCAGTGAGTACGCTTGCGCGGCTGAACAACATGGGCGCGCAGGATACCTTGGTGAAGGGCCAGCGATTGGTCATCAAAGCCAGCGCCCGCCGCTTCCGCGATGAAGGCGTGGTATCGGGACGCCGCATGCTCTATACGGTTCGGCGCGGCGACACCGTGTACAGCATCTCGCATCAGTTTCAGGTGTCGGTCACGCAGCTGAAGAGCTGGAACGGGCTGAACGAGCATCATCAAATAAAAGCCGGACAACGACTGGTAATGTATGTAGATTCGGGCCGGCAGCAGGGGTAGTAAAAATTATGGGGTTTCTGAGCGGCAAGCGCGCCTTGATCGTGGGGCTCGCCACGGATCGTTCCATTGCGTGGGGCATCGCGCAGGCCATGCATCGCGAGGGCGCCGAACTGGCCTTTGCGCATATCGAGCGCATGACCGAACGGGTCGTGCCCCTCGCCAAACAGGTGGGCTCCGATATCACCTTTGTCATGGACGTCGCCGGCGATGCGGACATCGATAAAGGCTTCACCTTTCTTAAGACTCGTTGGCCGTCCTTCGACATTTTGGTGCATGCCGTCGCGTTTGCCTCGCGCGAGGCGCTCACCGGCGATTTCTTGAGCGCGACCTCGCGTGAGGCCTTCAAAGTGGCCCACGATATCTCGAGCTACAGCTTGACGGCCTTGGCACGCGCGGCGCTGCCCTTCATGCAAGGTCGCTCGGGTTCGATAGTTGCCTTGAGCTACCTGGGCGCCATGCGCTCCATTCCCGGCTACAACGTCATGGGGTTGGCCAAAGCCAGTCTCGAGGCCAATGTGCGCTTCCTGGCCGCGGATTTAGGGCCCCAGGGCATTCGCGTCAACGCGATTTCAGCGGGACCCATCAAAACACTGTCCGCCGCGGGCATTCCGGGTTTGCGCAAAATGCTAAGCCACGTAGCCGCGACCGCCCCGATCCGACGGAACGTCACCATTGATGATGTGGGCAACGCGGCAGCGTTTCTCTGTTCGGACCTGGCCGGCGGCATTAGCGGCGAAGTGCTCTATGTAGACGGCGGCTTCCATACGGTGGGCATGAGTTTTCCATCAGATGGAGACGGAGCATGAAACAGGCGACACTCTGAACTATAGTGATCGCCGCCGTGTCAACGCCTACACGGATCTAACGTTTGAGCAGACTGAGTTCTCAAAGGGGTATCGCATGTTAAATCGGAGTTTGGTTGCGGTGATCGCCGGTGCGGTGACCTTCAGCCTAAGCGCTTGCAGCACGGTTGCGGTCAGGACCGACTATGCCAGGGATATGTCGGCGTCTATTTGCCATACCTATGCGTTCGCCACGGAGCATGTCGCCAACGGCGAGCAGCCCGCTGCGTACGCCAATCCCTTGAATGCAGAGCGCTTGCGCCAATCCATTCAGGCGAACATGTCCGCCCGAGGGATCCAATTGGTGGATCGCGCCTCGGCTGATTGCGTGGTCGGCTACGCGATGGGCTCGCGCCAGGTGTTCGACGGCTACTACGGCGGTTACTACGGCGCCGGATGGGGCTTCGGCGGCTATCGGCGTGGCTGGGGCTTCCGCGGCGGCTGGGGATATGACGGCCCGTGGGTCGAGAATGAAACACGCATCTCGGTCGACCTATTCGAGGCCAAGACGCATAAGCCCATCTGGCATGCGAGCGCCAGCATGAATGTCTACGAGCTGTCGGGTCCCGAGGCGGTTCAAAAGATCGACCTGGCCACCGCGGCGATCTTTGCCAAGTTCCCGGTCGGGGCGCCGGTCCCGGTCAGCGGCGCCAAGACCTAAGGCGCGGTCCAGGCAAAGGCCCTACCGTCTCTTGGCGGCGGGCCTTTGTACGAAAAAGTAATACAGCCCCGCCAGCACGGCTGCGGCAGCCAAAACGAGCGCGAAGAAGCGGTGCAGCGAGCCGGCCAGAAGTTCCGGGTGCTGGCCGATGGTTTTCCCGAGCCAGGCGAGCACCGAGCACCAGAGCAGCGATCCGGCCAGGGTGGCCAGCGCATACCAGCGAAAGTCCATGCGCAAAATACCCACCGGAATGCCGATCAAATGCCGAATCACCGGCAGCAGCCGCGAGAAAAATACGCCGGCGGATTCATAGCGGGCGGCCCATGCTTCCGCCAATTCGATCTTCGCGGCTGAAATCCCGACGTAGCGGCCGAAGCGCAGAACCAGCGGCCTTCCCAACAAGCGCGACGCCCAATACATGGCGGCCGCACCGATCCAGGAGCCCAAGGTTCCGGCCAGGATGATGCCGAGCAACGACATCTGCCCTTCGGTATGCGCAAGATAAGCGGCCGGCGGGATAATCACTTCGCTCGGCAGCGGCACGAACGTGCTTTCGAGCGCCATCAAGCCCGCGATGAGCCAATAACCGCCCTGGCTCAAGACCGACAAATACCAATCCGAAAATTGGTGCAGTAAGCCGGCCAACTTAGGAGCCAGTCCTAATCAATGGCCTTCGGATTCAGCGTGATCTTCGCGTCGGCGCGTGCGGCTGCGGCGTAGCTCTGCGCTTCAAAGGAGGCGATTTGCGCCGCATATTGCAAGCGCAGGTCCGCATCCGGCACTTTGGCCGCGTTCGGATCCTCGCGCACCGCGCTGAAAGCCAGGACCGCCGCATCGCCGTCGCCCAAGCTCAAGGTCTCGTAGACTGGTTTCTGCGCGGGCTTCGGTGCCTTGAAGGCGGTGACGCGAACTTCCATCGGCACCGCTTGATCGGAGCGCGCAATGAATTTCGGCGCCTGCACGGCCGCTCCCAGACTCTTGGCCACCGCGTCCCAGCTCTCGCCGGCATTCAAACGCTTGACGGCGTCCGCCGCGGCAGCCGCCGCGAGTTCCACGCCGCGCTCCTTCTTCCACGCGGCGATCACCTCGGTGCGCACCGCCTCGAGGGGCTTTTGCTGCGGCAGTTTGTGATCGGTGGCATGCAGAACGACGCCGCGCCCTTTCTCCACTTCAACGATCGAACTCAAACGGCCGTCGAGGACGTCTTGGCTGAAAGCGGCATCGATCACCGCCGGTACCTTGCCCAGCGCCCCGCCGCCTTCGCTGCGGCTGAAATCAGGCACATCCTGCACAGTCAATCCGGCTTTTTTCGCGACCACATCAATATCCGTGGCATTTTGCAGGGCCGCGTCCGCGAGACTGTCCTGAGCATTGTTGAACAAGCGTTCGGCTTCGTTGCGCTTGTATTCGGTTTCCAGTTCCGCCTTGGCCTGTTCATAGCTCTTCACGGTCGCCGGCTGAATCCCGTCGAGCTTGAGAATGTGATATCCGAACTGCGTTTTAACGGGCCCGCTGATTTCATCGACTTTCATGCCGAAGGCGGCGTCGGCGAACGGGCCGACAAAAACCTTGCGTTCCGACCATCCCAGATCGCCGCCCTGCTGAGCGGATCCCGGATCCTGAGAGAATTCCTTCGCCAATTTCGCGAAATCCTCGCCGCCTTGGGCGCGCTTTAAAATCCCTTCGGCCTTCTGCTTGACCGCGGCATCCTCTTTCGGATCATTGACCGACAGCAAGATGTGACGCACCCGGCGCTGTTCGGCCTGCAAGAAACGCTCGGGAGTCTTGGTTTTTTGCTCTTCGTAATAAGCCTTGAGCTGCGCATCATCGACGCTGAC
Source organism: uncultured Gammaproteobacteria bacterium (assembly GCA_963771615.1). GTDB lineage: Bacteria > Pseudomonadota > Gammaproteobacteria > Steroidobacterales > Steroidobacteraceae > Bog-1198. The sequence continues at coordinate 54,512 of CAVYUD010000009.1, read as the reverse complement.
TTTGGAGGCCAGCTTCTCGAGGCTCAGTTCGACGTAGCGCAGGTTGACCGTCTCCGGCGTCATATACTCGGCCTTGTGGGCGTCATAGTAGGCTTTGACAGCCGCCTCGTCCGGTGTGGCGCTGGCCGCATATTTTGCCGCGGATACGGTCAGCCAGGCGAGTTCGCGCTGCTGCTGGGTGAGTGCGCGAAATTCCTTCAATTCGGTTGGAGTGGTGAAACTCGAGGCATTGAGCGCCGTGTCGAGTTGCCGCAGCTTCGCATCGTGCCGGAATAATTCTTCGATTTCCGCCGGCGAACGGCCTTGGGCATTCAACACCGCCAAGGCATGACCGTAGTCGAATTTTCCATCCACTTGCAGCGCCGGCACCTTGGCCATCTCGTCGAGCAACTCAGAATCACTGACCCGATAACCCAGATCATCGGCGCGCGTGGCCAACGCCTCGCTCGCCACGTACTCTTCCAGCACGCGCCGTTTGATTTCATTGCGCATGGTGTCATCGAGCGGGACACTGCTCTGGCGTTCCATTTGCGCCAACTGCTGCTGATAGGTCTGGCGTACCTGGTTGGCGGAGATTTCGGTGCCATTCACCTTGGCGGCGTAGGTGGGTGCGCTCAAGGTCCAATTGATGCCCCAAAAAACGAACACCAAACCGATGGCGCCGAGCACCACGCCGGCCACCCATCCTTTCAATTTGTCGTGAATACGTTTGCAGCATGATCCAACCTTTGGCTTCTAACCTACCGCGTCACCGCAGCGCGGCCAAGCGGCTCGCGCAGGATCACTTCGGGAAATGGCGGAGTGGACGGGACTCGAACCCGCGACCCCCGGCGTGACAGGCCGGTATTCTAACCAGCTGAACTACCACTCCGCTGTTGGTGGGTGCTGAGGGGATCGAACCCCCGACCCTCGCCGTGTAAAGGCGATGCTCTACCAGCTGAGCTAAGCACCCCCTGGAAGAGGCGCGGAAGTCTACGCGAGGTCCTAAGCCTTGGCAATGCGGGCGCTAGTGCGCCCGCACCTGGCTCTTGACGCGGCCCGCGCGTCTCTTTTTCTCCCCCGCGATCGCTTCCGGCGGCTTCGCCGGATCCAGCGGCGGTCCGAGCGGCACCGGCATATGCGTCAAGGCGACTTGCAGCACCTCGTCGATCCATTTGACCGAGCGGATATCGAGCTTTTCCTTGATGTTGTCCGGAATCTCAGCCAGATCCTTGGTGTTGTCGTCGGGTATCAGGACGGTCGTGATACCGCCGCGGTGCGCCGCCAGCAGCTTCTCTTTGAGTCCGCCGATCGGCAACACTTCGCCGCGCAGCGTGATCTCGCCGGTCATGGCGACATCCGAGCGCACCGGAATCTTGGTGAGTGCGGAAATCAATGCGGTGGCCATGCCGACACCGGCGCTGGGGCCGTCCTTCGGCGTGGCGCCCTCGGGCACGTGAATGTGCACGTCCGCTTTTTGATAAAAATCCACATCGAGTCCGAGCAGCGCCGAGCGGCTGCGCACCACGGTCATGGCTGCTTGGATCGACTCCTGCATCACTTCGCCGAGCTGGCCGGTGTGCGTGAGTTTGCCCTTGCCGTTCACCACCGCGGCTTCAATGGTCAAGAGCTCGCCGCCGACCTCGGTCCACGCCAGACCCGTCACCTGGCCGATGCGGTTGCTCTCCTCGGCCTTGCCGTAGCGGAAGCGGCGCACGCCCAAGTATTTGTCGAGATTGTTCGAATCGACCGTGACGGTCTTTTCCGCCGGCGCCAGCAGCAGTTGCTTCACCGCCTTGCGCCCGATCTTGGAAATCTCGCGCTCGAGATTGCGCACGCCGGCTTCGCGAGTGTAGTAGCGAATCATGTCGTGAATGGCCGTGTCGGCCACGCTCAGCTCGCCGTCCTTCAAACCGTTCTGCTTGATCTGTTTCGGCAGCAAGTAGCGGCGTGCGATGTTGCTCTTTTCATCCTCGGTGTAGCCCGGGATGCGGATGACTTCCATGCGGTCCAACAGCGGCGCAGGAATATTCAGGCTATTCGCCGTGCAGACGAACATCACTTCGGAGAGGTCGAAATCGACCTCGAGATAGTGGTCGTTAAAGGTGCTGTTCTGCTCCGGGTCCAGCACTTCGAGCAGCGCCGATGAAGGATCGCCGCGGAAATCGGTCGACATCTTGTCGACCTCGTCGAGCAGGAACAACGGATTGCGGACGCCGCACTTGGCGAGATTCTGGATGATCTTGCCCGGCATTGAACCGATGTAGGTGCGTCGATGGCCGCGAATTTCCGCCTCATCGCGCACGCCGCCCAACGACATGCGCACGAACTTGCGATTGGTGGAGCGCGCCACGCTTTGACCCAGTGAGGTCTTGCCGACGCCGGGAGGCCCCACCAGACACAGGATGGGCCCGCGCAGATTCTTGACGCGCTGCTGCACCGCCAGGTACTCGACGATTCGCTCCTTGACCTTCTCCAAGCCGTAGTGATCGGCCTCGAGCACTTTCTCGGCCGCCGCGATGTCCAAGTGGACCTTGCTGCGCTTCTTCCAGGGCGATTTCACCAGCCAGTCGATGTAATTGCGCACCACTGTGGCTTCCGCCGACATCGGCGACATCAACTTCAGTTTGGCGAGTTCGGAATTTGCCTTCTCGCGCGCCTCTTTGGGCATTCCGGCCGCTTTGATGCGCTTTTCAAGTTCGCCGATTTCATTCGGCGCATCGTCCAATTCCCCCAGCTCTTTCTGAATGGCCTTCATTTGCTCATTCAGGTAGTACTCGCGCTGGCTCTTCTCCATCTGCTGCTTGACCCGGCCGCGGATGCGCTTTTCGATTTGCAGCACATCCATCTCGCCTTCAATGACGGCCAGCATGTGCTCGAGGCGTTTGCGCACGTCCGGGATCTCGAGAACCTTTTGCTTCTCGGACAGCTTGAGCGACATGTGCGCCGCGACCGTGTCGGCCAGGCGCCCGGCTTGTTCGATACCCGCCAAGGAGGTCAGAATCTCCGGCGGCACCTTCTTGTTCAATTTGACATATTGTTCGAATTGGGTGATGACCGACCGGGTCAGCACGTCCATTTCGCGCTCTTCATAGCGCTCCTGGTCCGGCAGAGGCGTGACCTCGGCGGAAAAGAACTCCCCCTCGGTCAGCTTTTCGATGCTGGCGCGATCAACCCCCTCGACCAGAACTTTGACCGTGCCGTCGGGGAGCTTCAGAAGCTGCAGGATGGTGGCGATGGTGCCCACTCGATACAGGTCTTCAGCCTTCGGATCGTCGACATCGGCCTGCTTCTGCGCGACCAGCAGAATCCGCTTGTCGGCCTTCATGGCCAGGTCCAGTGCAACGATGGATTTCTCGCGCCCGACGAACAGCGGAATGACCATATGCGGGTAAACCACTACATCGCGCAGCGGCAATACCGGCGTGCCGCTCGCGGGTGGCACGATTTCAGGAACTAAAGCTAAGGGTTCATCGCTCACTAGGCTGGCCTTTTAAGTTGTGGCACGTACATCAAATCTTCACTTTGAGTACATGCGGGCCGCCGGGGGTAGATTCAAGCTCGGCTCAAAGATGGTCCGAGCCCGTCGGGCGCCGCTGTTCCTCAACCGGGGCGACCAATCGGGTCTCCTCGGTACGGTGAATAATGTAGGGCTTGTTGTGGCCTTCGATCACCTGTTCGTCGACCACCACTTTCTGCACATTGCGCAGAGACGGCAGGTCATACATCGTGTCGAGCAGCACATTCTCGAGAATGGTGCGAAGACCCCGAGCGCCCGTCTTGCGTTGCATGGCTTTGCGCGCCACCGACCTTAGTGCCTCTTCGCGGAAATCCAGTTCCACGCCCTCCATATCGAACAGTTTGCGATATTGCTTGGTGAGCGCATTCTTCGGCTGCATCAAGATCGAAATCAGCGCCTCTTCGTCGAGCTCTTCCAGTGTCGCAACCACCGGCAAGCGGCCGACGAATTCCGGGATCAAACCGTACTTGATCAAATCCTCCGGCTCGGTGTCGTGAAACACGTCGTTGCCGTGCGGGCGCGCGTTATGTCCGCGGACCTCGGCGACGAAACCGATGCCGCTCTTGTGGGTGCGGTTCATGATGATCTTTTCCAGACCCGCAAACGCCCCACCGCATATAAATAGAATATTGGTCGTATCGACCTGCAGGAATTCCTGCTGCGGATGCTTGCGGCCGCCCTGCGGCGGCACGGAGGCAATTGTTCCCTCGATCAATTTCAGCAACGCTTGCTGCACGCCCTCGCCCGACACATCGCGGGTGATCGACGGGTTATCGGATTTGCGCGAGATCTTGTCGATTTCATCGATGTAGACGATGCCGGTTTGCGCCTTCTCCACATCGTAGTCGCACTTTTGCAGCAACTTCTGGATGATGTTCTCGACGTCCTCGCCCACGTAGCCGGCTTCCGTCAAGGTGGTCGCATCGGCGATCGTGAAAGGCACATTCAGGAGGCGCGCCAGTGTTTCCGCCAGCAAGGTCTTGCCGGAGCCGGTGGGCCCGATCAGCAGGATGTTGCTCTTGGCCAGTTCCACATCGTCGCGGGAACGGACGCCTTCGGCGCCGCGCGTCTGCAATCGCTTGTAGTGATTGTAGACGGCCACCGACAGGACGCGCTTGGCGCGTTCCTGGCCGATGACATATTCATCGAGGACTTTCTTGATTTCCTGGGGCTTGGGGAGCTTGTCGCGGGTGCGCTCGGCGCGCTCTTCCAGCTCTTCCCGGATTATGTCGTTGCAGAGCTCGACGCACTCGTCGCAGACGAAAACGCTCGGGCCGGCGATGAGTTTCCGAACCTCGTGTTGGCTCTTCCCACAGAAAGAACAGTACAACAGCTTGCCGTCATCATGTTTGCCGCGCGAATCTTCGCTCATGCTGTCCTCAAATTGGCCGCGCAGCCGGCCTTTGCAAGGCCGGCAACGCAGCTACAGTAGAGACTATATAGCACCCAGCCGACCCCACGCAAAGATAAGGTCTTTCAGGGCGTGACCGGGTTCCGCACTAAGGCGTGCGAGGTCAAATCAGGCGTCACTTAGGCCTTTACGGGGAGTTCGCCGCGCTTTTCCAGCATGGAATCCACTATTCCATAGGCCCGGGCCTGCTCGGCGGTCATAAAGTTGTCCCGGTCGCTATCGGCCTTGACGCGCTCGACGGTCTGGCCGGTGTGCTTGGCCAGGATCGCATTCAGGCGTGTTTTGGTCTCCATGACGTCGCGGGCATGGATGTCGATATCCGAGGCCTGACCCTGAAACCCAGCCGAAGGCTGGTGGATCATGATTTTCGAGTTCGGCAACGAATGGCGCTTGCCGGCGGCGCCGCCGGCCAGGAGCACCGCGCCCATCGAGGCGGCAAGCCCCACGCAAATGGTGCTCACGTCCGGCTTGATGAACTGCATGGTGTCGTAGATGGCGAGACCCGCACTCACCGATCCGCCGGGCGAATTGATGTAGATGGCGATGTCTTTGTCCGGATTTTCCGATTCCAGAAACAACAATTGAGCGACGATCAAGTTCGCCATGTAATCCTCGACAGGACCCACGATGAAGATCAAGCGCTCTTTTAGCAGCCGCGAATAAATGTCGTAGGCCCGCTCACCGCGAGCGGTTTGCTCCACCACCATTGGAACCAAATTCAGCGCGCGAGTCGTCATGAATAGCTTGCCTTTAATTACCGGTACCCTAAGCCCTAACCTTTGTATGGACTTCTTAGCATCATTTCAAGAGAAATGCTGCCGCTCAGCCCTCAAAGTTCATCAATTGTTTGAAGGTCGACTTCACCTCGCGCACCTTGGCATGCTCGAGAATCCAGTCCACCGCTTGGTCCTCGAGCGCCAGGCTCTCCACCTGGCGCATGGCTTCCGCGTTTTGCATATAGGCGCGCTTCATCGCACCGGCATCGCCGTAGGCGGACACCATTTCATCCAGGCGTTCGTTCACTCTGGCGCGATCGACGACCAGATTTTCCTTGCGGATCACATCGTTCAGGAGCAGTCCGAGCGCGACGCGGCGGCGCGCCGGTTCGACAAACGGCTCGCGCGGCGGCGCCTGGGCGGCATCCTTCGTGCCGGCGCGGCGCATCGCTTCCACCTGCATGTCGCGAATCTGGCCTTCGATCAATACATTGGGCACTTCCGTTGGATTTGCGGCGTACAGCTTCTCCATCACCGCCGCCTTGTTGCGGTTGCGCAGCGCCTGCTCGAGCTCGCGCCGCATATTGGCGGCGACATCCTCGCGCAGCTTCGGCAGGCCGCCTTCAGTGACGCCGAATGCCTTGCAAAATTCCTCATCGACCTCCGGCAGCACCGGCTCCTCGACCGTCTTGACCTCGGTAGCGAAAATCGCAGATTTGCCCGCGAGTTCCGTGGCGCGGTAATCGGCCGGAAAATTCACCGTCACTTCGCGTTTCTCGCCTGGCGCCGCACCGATCAAACCCTGCTCCAGGTCCGGCAACATGCGCCCCTCGCCCAAGACGATGCCGATGTTTTCTCCCTTGCCGCCGGCGAAGGCCACCCCATCGATCGCGCCTTCGAAATCAATGGTCACCTTGTCGCCATTTGCTGCACCCCGGCTGACCGACGAATATTTCATCTGTTGTTTGCGCAGCCGCTCGATCATGGCGTCGATGTCGCTTTCCGTGACTTCCGCCGTCACCTTGTCGACTTCGAGCGTTTCCATCGGCTGCAGTACGACTTCGGGAAACACTTCGAAGGTCGCGACGTATTTGAGGTCCTGGCCTTCATCCATGCTCTGCGGCTCGATACGCGGGCTGCCGGCGGGCGTCAATTGCTTCTGCGTCACCGCCTCGGCGTAGCTGGACTGCAGCAACTCGCCGATCACTTCGCGGTGAATCTGGCTGCCAAATTGCTGACGGATAACCTTGAGCGGCGCCTTGCCGGGACGAAACCCGTTCAAGCGCGCGGTGCGGCTGATGTTCTTCAGGCGCGCTGCGATTTCCTCGCTCACGCGCTCGGCCGGCACCTGCACTTGCATGCGGCGCTCCAACTTGCCGATACTCTCGACGGAAACCTGCATGACTGTCCTTATTGGGTTAGCGAAGGTAAGCGGTGGTGCGAAAGGCGAGACTCGAACTCGCACGGGTTGCCCCACCAGATCCTAAGTCTGGCGCGTCTACCAATTCCGCCACATTCGCGTCTATTCAGCCCGCTATTATAGCTAACGGGGTTCGCTTTCGCGAACCAGAAGCCGCGCGACCTCACGCAAGGCCGGAAGGCCATTTTCCAGCATAAAGTAGAGCGGGCTGTCGCCGTCGAAGGGCGCGCGCTCCGCGGGTGCGTGCACCCAGGCCCACGCCCGATCCTTGGGGCCCGGCTCGGCCATGAGCGAGAACTGAATATTGGCGATGAGCGCGGCTCTTTCTTGCTGCGTGGCGGAGAGGCGCGGTGCTTGGCCCAAGCGATAGCGTTGCAGCACTTGCGGCGAAGGAATTTTGAGCAGGCGGCATTGCTGCAGCGGCGACAACTCCCATGCATCGGCGATGGCGAAGAAACGTTTCAGTGCACTGGTGCTGGTATGTCGCGCGGCGCGGCGATTCGCCGGCTGCAACACCAATCGCGGTCCAGTATGAGGCTTGCTGGGCAATGCGGCTCTCAGATGGGTCAGTTGAGCCATACAGACCCTACAGCATACTCTTTAATCGCTTGGTATCATGGGCCGTGCCCCAGACTTTTGCCCAAAGGCTGAAAGACGCGCTAACCAGCAGCGGCAGCCTGGTTTGTGTGGGACTCGACCCGGACCCCAGCAAATTCCCCAACGATCTGGGCGAGGAAGCAACACGGCTGCACGCCTTCGATCGGCGCGTCATCGATGCGACTTTCGACATTGCTGCGGCCTATAAACCGCAGATTGCGTTCTACAGCGCCCTGGGCGCAGAGAATCAGCTCTCCTTAACCATTCGTTACATCAGAGAGAGTGCCCCGCACGCCTTGATCATTCTCGATGCCAAACGCGGCGACATCGGCAATACCGCCGAGGCCTACGCGCGCGAAGCCTTCGATCGCTACGACGCGGATGCCGTCACCGTGAATCCCTACATGGGCGAGGACTCGGTGCGCCCCTTCCTCGCGCGCAAAGATCGCGGCGCCTTGGTTCTGTGCCGCACCAGCAATCCGGGCGGCAAGGATTTTCAAAACCTGATCCTCGACGGGCTGCCCTTGTACCGTCATGTCGCACGCGCGCGCGACCGGTCCGTGGAATGAGTTCGGCAACGTCATGCTGGTCGTCGGCGCAACTTGTCCGCGGAAATGGCGGAGCTGCGCGCCGCGCATCCCAACGTGACGTTTCTGGTACCCGGCATCGGCGCGCAAAGCGGCGATCTCAAGGCGGTACTCGCCGCGGGCTTGGACGCACAAGGAATGGGATTGCTGATCAGCGCATCGCGCAGCATCATCTATGCGGGCGGCGGCGCAGCGACGGCGATTCGCGCGGCTGCCGCGCAACTGCACCAAGAGATCAATTCTGAGCGATCTTTAAAACGCGCTCTTGATGACGCCGCCATCGACGCGCAGCGCCGCGCCAGTGGTCGCGGCGGATAGCGGACTCGCCACAAAGGCGACGATCGCCGCCACCTCTTCCGGGGTCGCGAAGCGCTTGATCAACGAGGTCGGGCGCGCGGTCTTGAAGAACTCGTCCTCCACCGTTTTCGCGCTCTTGCCGGTTTTGGCGGCCCAATCCGCGACAAAGTCTCCCACGCCGCGCGAGCGCGTCGGCCCCGGCAGCACGCTGTTCACGGTGATGCCGGTACCCGCGGTCGCTTCCGCCAATCCGCGTGCCACGGCGATCTGCGCAGCCTTGGTCATGCCGTAATGGATCATTTCGGCGGGAATCTGGTAGCCGCTCTCGCTCGAGATGAAAATGATGCGGCCCCAATTGCGTTGGCGCATGCCGGGCAAATACAGGCGCGACAGCCGTGCGCCGCTCAGGACATTCACATCGAAGAAGCGTTGCCAGTCCGCATCGCTGATGTCCTCGAACGCGCGCACCTCAAAGATGCCTAAGTTATTCACCAAGATGTCGACGTGCGGATGCAGCTGCAGCAACTTCTCGGCCACTGCGGCGACGCCCAAATCTCCGGCGAATCCGAGCACCTTGCCCGGGGTTGCGCTCTTCATGGCCGCGACGGCTGCCTCAACCGCAGCCGATGTTCGGCCGTTGACGATCACGGTCGCGCCCTCGCGAGCCAATGCCGTGGCGATGGCATTGCCGATCCCAGCGGTGGAGCCGCTGACCAAGGCAATTTTCTGCGCAAGTTGAAGGTCCATCTCCGCCTACAGCGCCAGTATCGACCGGCACGGAATTCAATTTGTAGACGACGCCATCCTTCATCACGAAGCTCACGCGCTTCATGAGGCTGATGTCATCGATCGGATTGCCGGGCACCGCCACCACATCGGCGATCTTGCCGGGAGCGACCGAGCCCAAATCCTTCTGCCGCAGCAATGCTGCCGCATTCACGGTCGCCGCTTGAATGCAGAACATGGGAGGCATGCCGGCGCCCACCATCAGCTCGAACTCGTGAGCATTTTCGCCGTGCGGATACACCGCGGCATCCGTGCCGAACGCGATTTTCACGTGCGCCTTGTAGGCTCGGCCGGCGGTGGCTTGAATCAGGGGGCCGATTTCTTGCGCCTTGCGCGCGATGGTCGCCGGGTAGTAGCCCGGAATCTTCGCCTGGCGCGCGACGAAGTCGCCGGCGATGATGGTCGGCACGTAGTACGTGCCGTGCTCCACCATCAATTTCATGTCTTCCGCGTCCATGTAGGTTCCATGTTCGATGGAATCGACGCCGCCGATCACCGCGCGGCGAATGGCTTCCGCGCCATGGGCGTGCGCCGCCACCGCGAAGCCATAGTCATGCGCCGTGTTCACGACGGCGCGGATTTCCTCGAGGGTCATTTGCGAGTTATCGCCGCTCGCGCCCTCATCGAGCACGCCGCCCGACGGCATGATCTTGATGACATCATCGCCAAGCTTGTAGTGCTCGCGCACCGCCTTCACCGCGTCTTCGGGTCCATTGATGATGCCGTCGACCGCGCCCAAATCTCTGGCCAGTGTTTGATTCAAGCCATCGCTCGGATCGGCATGGCCGCCAGTCGAGCCGATTGCCTTCCCGGCCGTGAAAATTCGCGGGCCCGGAACCACCCCGGCGTTGATGGCATTGCGCAGCGCCGCGGACTCGTTGGCGCCGTCGCCCAAGTTGCGCACCGTGGTGAATCCCGCGAGCAGGGTGCGGCGTGCGTATACGGTCGACCTGATGGCGTAATCGGCGACATTCCAGTGATAGCGATCCACATATTCGGTGCGGCTCGTTTGGCCGGTCAAATGCGTGTGACTGTCGATCAATCCCGGCATGCAGGTCTGGCTCTTCAAATCGATGGCCGTGGCGCCCGCGGGAGCCTGGGCACCGTTCAATACTTCCCGGACGTGGCCCGACTCGATCACGATGGTGCTTTCGCCAAGCACCTTGCCGGCGACGGTATCAATCAGGTGACCGCATAGCAGCGCGGTCACGGCAGGCGGGGCAGGCGCTTCCGCCGCAGCGTTCACACCCACCGACAGCAGTAGCGCAAGTCCCGCGCTCAACAATCGGCTGGTTCCGTTAGTCAAAGTGGAGTCGCGCATTTTTCTGTCGTCCGAGTTGTTCAAGATTTGGGGGCGCAGCATTGCAGCATACGGCGGCGCATCGATCAATCCGCCAGGGCCGCAATGTATTCCCCTAACGCCAGCGATGCGGTGAGGCCGGGCGATTCGATGCCGAATAAATTCACGACGCCGGCGACGCCGTGCTCCGTCGGACCTGAAATGCAAAAATCTCGCGTCGGTTCGCCCGGTCCGGAGATCTTCGGTCGGATACCGGCGTAGGCCGGGTACAGCCGTCTTGCGTCCAAGCCCGGCCAGTACTGCCGAATAGCCTCGGCAAACAGCGCCACACGTTGCGGATCAACGGCGTAGTCGAGGCTGTGCACCCATTCGGAGTCGGGTCCGAAGCGTGCAGCTCCGCCCAGATCGATGGTCATGTGAATCCCGAGATGGCCCCCGGGCGGAGGCGCAGGATAGATCAAGCGCGAAAATGGCGAGCCGCCCGACAGGGCGAAATAGCTGCCCTTGGCGAACTGCACTTTGGGAATGAATTGCGCCGGAAAGTCCTGGATGCTCGAGGCCACGCGATCCGCTTGAAGTCCCGCCGCGTTGACGACGACGCGGGCGCGCACGACGGGCATGGACTCAGCGTTAATGGCGATCTCGATACCGCCCGGCGTTGCGCGCAGGGCGGAAACCTTGGTGTCATAGGCAATGTTGGCGCCGTTCGCCTCGGCGTCCGCCAGCAATGACTGCATCAAGACATGCGAGTCGATGATGCCGGTGGAAGGCGATGACAGGGCGCGAACACACTCGAGTTCAGGTTCGGCACGACGGGCCTCGCGCCGGTCCAGCCACTCGAGATCGAAGACGCCGCTGGCGCGCGCGTTCGATTCGATTTTATCGAGCCTCGCCAGTTGCGTATCATCGGTGGCGACCGTGAACTTACCGCAGCGCCGATGCGGGATGCCGCGCTCGGCGCAATAGCGGTATAAAAGATCGCGGCCCGCGACGCACATCCGCGCCTTGAGGGAATTCGGCTCGTAGTGAATGCCGGCGTGAATGACTTCGCTGTTGCGCGAGCTGGTGTGCATGCCGAAGTGGCGCTCGCCTTCCAGAATGATCACTTCGCGGCCGCGACGTGACAGCGCCCTGGCTACGCTCAAGCCAATGACCCCCGCGCCGATGACGATGCAATCGACCTCGTTCACCGGTGCGCCTAGGCGCGCGGCTTGATCGCGGCCGCCGCGGCGATGAATTCGTCCACCTCGGCGCTCAAGGTGGCGAAGCAAGTCACCAAGCGGATGGTCACACCGGACTTAGACTGGTGCAGCGGCCAGCGGTAAAAATCGAATCCCTGGCTTTCCAGGCTGCTCACGGTTTCCTCCGGCAACTCCACGAACAGTTCGTTGGCCTGCACGGGATGCAGCAGCTTCGCGCCGCTGACCCGCTCGAGCCCTTGCGCCATCCGCAGCGCCATGGCATTCGCGTGACGCGCATTGTCCAGCCACAGCTCGTTATTCAAGTAAGCAATCAACTGTGCGCTCAGGAATCGAAGTTTCGACATCAAGTGTCCGGCGCGCTTGCGGCGCCGTTCGAAATCGCGCGCCATGGCAGGATCAAAGAACACAACCGCATCGGCGCCGAGCGCACCATTCTTGGTGGCGCCGAGCGAGAGCACATCAACACCGCACTTCCACGTCGCTTCCGCGGGCGTACAACCCAAGTGCGCCAAGGCGTTGGCGAAGCGCGCACCATCCATGTGCACGGGAAGTTCATGCCGGCGGGCCGCCTGGCTGATGGCCGCGATTTCCTCGAGTTCATACACCGTGCCCCACTCCGTGGCCTGGGTGACAGTGACCGCACCCGGTTTCACGTGATGAATCCCGAGGTCTTCGGCGTATGCGACCGCTTTTGTCAATTGCTCGGGGTGAATCTTGCCATCGGCGGCCGGAAAACCGATGAGCTGCGCACCGCCGCTGAAAAACGCCGGTGCGCCGGCCTCATCGGTGACGATATGCGCGGCCTCGAAGCAATAGATGGCACCGTATGGAGGCACGAGTTGCGACAGCGCGAGCGCGTTGGCAGCCGTACCGCTGGTCACCGGAAAAATCGCGACCTGTTTTTCGAACAGATCGCTCGCCGTGGATTGCAGCTTTGCCGTTAGCTCATCGCCGCCATAAGAAGTGACGAAGCCCTGCGTTGGCCTTGTTGACGGCCGAGAGGATGGCATCGCACGCGGGAGCGACATGGTCGCTGCTGAAATTCCGACCCAAGAGAGTTCACCGCCGTAGTGAGAGTGCCGCATGCAATTGTACGCGCGACCCATTGCCCGCGTCATGGCTTCCACTCCTTTGCCAGGAACTCGTGGCTTTGTCCTTCGCGTTGCCAGATCGCCGCGTCGGGTCGAACGGTCAACAGCCAGATGCGCTGATCCCAGGGCAGACGCGGCTTGAAACAGGAAGGCCGCAGCACGGCGACGGCGCCGCCGTGCTCCGGATCGCGCACCGACTCGTAGCGAATCGCGTCCAGATTCGCCTGGCGCGCCACGTGCGCAAAACGCTGCGAGGCTGCATAGTTGTTGGGATCGGTCCAGTCCGCACGAGCACGCTTGAACGGTGCTTCGGTGAGGTCGACCATGCGGCCGTCAATCGCGGCGCGAAACACGGTCTGCGGCGAGGGACCCAAGCTGTCGAGTCCCGCGAGTCCATCAGGAATCGCCAGCGCCAAAATCCCAATTCCGCGCACGCGGTGCGCTCTTTTTCCGCTCCGTACCAGACCCCCGGATCGCCGGGCGCGCGAAATCGCGATCCGATGGGCGATGCATATCTGAACGGCGTGGCCAACAAGTAGTGCAAATCGGCGGCCTCTTTCGGCAGCGCGGGCTTGCTCTGATCCAAGATCCGCTCGAGGATCAGCTGCTCTTCGACGTTCGCAACCAGCCGCAGCGTTGAAGCGATATGTTGGGCTTCCACGGCTCGCCACAGCCGCCGTGTCGCCCGACGTGCCTCAGAGTCGACCGCGGGCGGCGTCCAAGTATTGGACGACACGCACCAACCCTTCTGTGCTGCGGATCAGTTCGATCGGACGACCGGCCAGCCCGCTGTTTTCGCCATTGAGCCAACTTCTGGCCGCCGAGTCGTTGGAACCGATCACCGCATCCAGCGACCGAAACAAGCGCACGAACAAGGCGCTGAGTTCCCACTCCTTTTTTTGATCATCGAGGGTATAGGTGCCATTGGCCATGCGCGAGATGGTGGAAGGGCTCAAACCCAATATCTGAGCCAGGCTCGCCTGGGTGATTTCCAGCAGCGCCGAGGCGCGCAGCACCGCACCCGTCAAAACGACACGCGGTTCAGGTTTGGACTTGGATAAGGCGCGCGGCATACATGGCTACAGAAACAATTAACCGATTTACATTCTAGCGAAATATCGCCAAAACGGCCAAATCAGCTCAATTGATGGTATATGCCGGTATTCGACGGAGGGCTGCGCTTGCTGTTGAGCTTGATGTTCAAGCGCAACTCATTGGCCGAGTCGGCGTTGCGGATGGCTTCATCATAGGCAATCACGCCATTGTCGTAGAGCTCGAACAGCGACCAATCAAAGGTACGCATGCCCTGCTCGTGCGACTTGCCCATGATCTCCTTCAATTCGTGAAATTCGCCCTTGAGCAGCTTATCGGACACGATGGGGGTATTGAGCAGGATCTCGATGGCGGCGGTGCGGCCGCTGCCATCTTCTTTGCGCACCAGGCGCTGTGAAATGATGCTCTTCAGATTGCTGGATAGATCCATGAGCAGCTGCTTGCGGCGCTCTTCCGGAAAGAAGTTGATGATGCGATCGAGCGTCTGGCTGGCACTGTTGGAATGCAGCGTACTCATGCACAAATGACCGGTTTCCGCGAACACGATGGCATGTTCCATGGTCTCGGCATCACGGATTTCGCCGATGAGGATCACATCGGGGGCTTGCCGCAGGGTATTTTTCAACGCGTGATGCCAAGTGTGCGTATCGAGGCCGATGTCGCGATGCGTAACCAGCGACATCTGCGATTGATGGATGAATTCGACCGGATCCTCGATCGTGATGATATGGCCGGGCGAGGAACGGTTGCGATGATCGATCATTGCGGCAAGCGAGGTCGATTTTCCCGAACCGGTGGCGCCGACCACCAGCACCATGCCGCGCTTGGTCATCACGACTTCTTTGAACGTTTCCGGCAGTCCCAATTGCTCGAAACTCGGCATCTCGTTGGGAATGGTTCTGATGACCATGCCGACATTCAGCTGCTGAACGAACACATTGACGCGATAGCGGGCGAGATCCGGGATCGCCAGGGAGAAGTTACATTCCAGCTCTTTGGCAAATTCAGCACGCTGGCGCTCGCTCATGATTGCGTGAGCCAGTTCACGGGTGACCTCTGAGGACAATTTCTGGGTGGCCAGCGGCTGCATCTTGCCCTGGATTTTCATGCTGGGAGGAAAGTCCTTCGAGACGAATAAGTCCGAGCCGCCGGCGCGCGTCATCGCCGCCAGTAGCTTGACCATGTAGGACTTGGCTTGTTCTTCGCTCAAAGGCATGTACCACCGTGAAACCGGCTTGCAATCCTGGAATATAGGGCGGCGGACCGGCCGGGTCCGCGACGGAGTTAACAGCCCGCGGTTTAAGACTGGAAATCGCGTGTAGGAGTGATGTTTTTGTCGAACTAACGGGCGCGGGACTCGCCGCTGCGCCACCGCCGGTTGAATTCATGCCGATCCGTTTCGGTTTCCAACTCTGTCGCCACCCGGGCCACCAGTTCTTCCAGGCTCGAGGCTTGCGCGGCGGCGGTTTTGACCAAGTGCCGGGCGATCGGCCCGATGTAGCCCGCCAGAAGGCGTTCGATGCGCACGACCTCGGCCGTATCCCACTGCGGCTTGACTAAAATGGGCGCCGGCTGGGTGCTGGTGATGTCCGGTGCGGCGCTGCGGTTCGGCTCAGCCTTCGCCAAATAATTTTTAAGATAAGTGCACAGCCTTTCGTAGTGCGCCTCCCGCGACGGCGAATAGGCATCCATCCAGTGCTGTGAACTCAAGAAATATTCGAGGCTCTTCGAAGGCGCCACTCTTTCAATGCGGAACGGCAAGATGTTCACGTTTTTGTGCACGGCGCGTTCCACTTCGCGGCGCACCTGCGGCGAGTCGTTACTGCTCGCGGAGAAAATCAATATCATCACGCGCGCATTGGAAATGGCATCGATGATTTCGGCGGCCCAATCCGCAGACGGCGCGATATCGCGCGGCGCTATCCAACAGTCTATGCCTTCAGCTTCGACGCGCGTGACCATCTCGATGGCGCAGGCATAGTCCGGCTGGGAGTAGCTAATGAAGACTTCACGCGCCACGTCCTTAAGTCTCCAACAAGCGCAGTGCCTTTTCGAGGCTCTTGCGCATCCGCTCGAATGAGCGGGTCACCGATGCGATTTCCGGCGCACCGCCGTGCGGGAATTCCGGCGCCGACATGTCCCCCTGGCTCACCTGGTCGGCAACCAGTGCAATCCTTCGCACCGGCAGCACGACCAGCCGGTACAAAAGAATGTTTACGACCACGAAGGCCGCAGCGAATACCGAGATCAACAAAACCATGAAGGCGCGAAAGTCCTTGTCGGCATTCGCCGTGGCACTCGCAAAAGGCACCGAGACGACTTGCGCGGCGACCACTTCGTTGGGTTGCCAGCCGAAACCGTTATCGCCGCCGTAGCGCGCGATCAAGCTCTGCGGCGCAGCGGACGGAACGCTATGGCAGACCAGACACTCCGGCGTCGCGCGAATCGGGCGGGCCATGTACAGCGATTTGCCCATCGGTGTGTCGCGTACCCCGACGACTTGCTCGGTCTGCGCATCGTTGCGAAAGCGCTGGATGATGTCGCCCTCCCACTCGGCGGCCCGGTCGCGCGGATTGGTCGGATTGAGCGTCGCCTCCTTGTAGGCATAGTCAGGGTGGTGTTCGTGAAAATGCAGAAAATTTTGCGTTGCGGCGTAGGAAGGTACGCTCTGCGGTGGAAATTTTTCCTTCATTCCTGCGGAAATCAGCGGCAGGATCTCGTTGGATGTATACGAGCGCACGGCTGCGGCGCTGTCCATCATCAAGCCCGCTTCCGCAAGAACTTCGCGCTGCGCGTTGCTCTCGAGCATGGTCCAGCAAATATATCCGGCCAGCGCGAACGCAAGCAAGAAAACGGCGGCCAGCGCGGCATTGATTCGAAGCAACAAACTCATGATGTCGGCGGCATCGGTGATGCCTTGTTATGGCTTACGCGCAAGCGTCGGATTGTACACGTGCAGCTGCCTGTGTTCACCTAACGCAGGCGTTCCCCTAGATCATCTCTGGTGGATTTGATGTGCGAATGCATGAGTGCACGCGCCTCACGCGATTTCCCTGCGCTCCATGCTCGCAGCAGCGCGGCATGCTCACGCGTCGCGCGCTTTGCCCGGCCGTCGGGCCTCAGGTGCGCCTGCACGTAACGCTGTGCCAGCGTGTGTAGGCGACTCAAGATTTCGGCCGCCACGGGCTGCAGGCGCGGCACGATGAGCAGCAAGTGATAGGCACGATTGAGCTGGCCGGAAGAGCCGAACTCGCCCGCGGCGGTCGCTTCGTTCAATTGCTCCAGCGCGGTTCGCGCCGCCGCATGATCGGCAGCGCATGCCAGCGTCGCGCCGCGCGCCACGGCACCGGGTTCGATTTGCAGCCGCAGCCGGAAGACTTCGTTTAATTCCGTGCTGGCCAATGGGCGCACCTGGAAACCGCGATTCGGGAATATATCGACCAAGCCTTCGGACTGCAGCTGCACCAGCGCCTCGCGAACCGGGATCTTGCTGGTCCCGAATTCGGCCGCAAGGCTGTCTTGGCGCAGCGCCGAACCCGGTGCATACGCGCCCGAGAGAATACGGTCGCGAAATCGCACGATCAGCTGACTGGTCATCGACTGCACGAGCGCTTCGGTCATGCGCGAATGCCCCAGCAGAAAGGATCGTCGGGATCCAGCTGCAGCAGATTCTCGCCGGTTACGTGCGCCGTCCCGGTGATCGAGGGCACGACCTCACCCTTGCTGCGATCGTGCCAGCGATAGCTGGCCTCGAAGGTGCTGCCGATCAGACTCTCCTGCATCCAGGCGGCACCTTCGGCAAGTTTGCCGTCGGCCGCGAGACAGGCGAGCTTCGCGCTGGTGCCGGTGCCGCATGGCGAGCGGTCGTAGGCCTTCCCCGGACAGAGCACGAAGTTCCTGCTCTGTACGGCGGGGAGAAGCGAAGGCCCGAAAAGCTCGACGTGATCGACCAGCGGGTGACCTTGCGCATTGAGCGCCGCACGCACTCGCCATGAAAAATCAGTCAACGCCTCGACGTGCGTCAGATCAATGATCTGGCTGTGCTCCGAGATCAAAAAGAACCAATTGCCTCCCCAGGCGACATCGCCGACCACGCGGCCGATTCCCGGAACGTTCACCGCAACATGGGCATGTGTACGGTAACTCACCACGTTGGCCACGCGGACGCGGCCGTCGGCGCGCAGTTCGACCTCGACCGCCCCTACCGGGGTGTCGATCCTCAGGGCGCCGACAGACAGTTTGCCGGCAAACTTGAGCGAGGCGATCAAGCCAATGGTTCCATGGCCGCACATCCCCAAGTAACCCACGTTGTTGAAGTAGATGACGCCGAACGCACAATCGCCGCGATGCGGTTTCACCAACAGCGCTCCCACCAAGGGATCAGACCCGCGCGGCTCATTGACGATGGCGCAGCGATAGTCATCGAATTGCTCGCGGAAACGCTGCGCGCGTTCCGCGAACGGTCCCTCGCCCAAATCGGGCCCTCCCTCCAGGACCAAGCGTGTGGGTTCCCCGCCGGTGTGCGAATCGATGACGCGTATCGAGTGCATGCTAGGAGCCTGCCTGAGGTTCAAGGCCGTGTGTCGCGCGCGTGCTCGATCATGGCGATCACCGCGGCGCGCCGCTCGCCCGACAGCGGCAACCGCGGCAGCCGCACGCGCTCAGAACCGCGACCCATGATTTGCTCCGCAAGCTTGATGGATTGCACCAGATCGTGTTCGGCATCCAGATGCAGCAACGGCATGAACCAGCGATACAGCTTGCGCGCCTGATCGAGGTCGCCCTTGCGCAGCGCCTCATACAGCCGCAGCGATTCCACCGGAAATGCATTGGTCAGTCCCGACACCCAACCCTTGGCGCCGAGCGTCAGGCCCTCGAAGGCGACATCGTCGAGCCCGGCGAACAGCACGAAGCGCTCGCCAAACGCATTGATGATGTCGGTGAAGCGGCGCGAATCGGGAGCGGATTCCTTGATCGCGACAATATTCGGGACGTCCGCCAGCCTGCCAAGAGTCGCGATGTCGATGTTCACCCGATATGAGGGCGGGTTGTTGTACAGCATGACGGGCAACCCGCTGGCGGCCGCCACGGTTCGAAAATGATGCTCGAGTTCCGCGGCCGTCGGCACGTACACCATGGCCGGCAGTACCATCAAGCCGCTGGCGCCCAGGCGCTCGGCATCGCGCGCGAATTGCGACGCCGTCGCGGTCGTGAATTCGGAGACGCCGACGATGATCGGCGCCTTGCCCGCGCTGACTTCGACCGCGGCCCGCAACACGCTGCGCTTCTCTTCGGCGGACAAAGAGTTACCCTCGCCGACCGTTCCCATCAACACCAGGCCATGAACGCCGTCATCGAGCAGCGCTTTTTGCACGCGTTGGGTTGCGGGCAAATCAACCTGCATCGAAGCATCGAACTGCGTGGTCGCCGCCGGAAACACGCCGGACCACGCGCAGGGATTGGGTTTGGTCATGAATTGCTTCCAAAATGGAGTTGCCTGCAGGATCGTAGATCGTATACGGTGCGGCCATGGGTCGAGCAAGATACGATCGCCGTGATCGGCGCCGGCGTGATCGGCGCGGCCGCGGCTTTCGCTCTGGCACGCGAAGGACGGCAGGTTCTGCTGCTGGATCGGGCCGAACCGGGGATAGCCGGCGCCAGTTTCGGCAATGCCGGGCATATCGCAGCGGAGATGCTGCAGCCGCTGCCCTCGCCCAAGCTGTTGTTTGGTTTTATCGCGAGCTGATTCGATTCGGCGGCATACTCGACCTGCCGCCGCGGCAGGCGCTGCGCATGGTGCCCTGGATCCGCAAGTTCGCAGCGGCGGCGTTTCAGCGCACGCGAGAACACGCGCCACTTGGCGCCGCTGGTGCGCCCTTCCGCCGAGGTGTGGGAGCGCTGGGTGAAGGCCATCGGCCGGCCGGAGTTGCTCAAGCGTCATGGGCACTACGAGATTTCGTTGGGACCGAAAAGCGGCGAGCACATGCAGTCCTATGCCAAGAGATGGCCGAGATCGGGGTCAAGACCCAGCCCGTGTCGCGCCGAACAACTGTTGCCCTTGCAGCGCGCCGCCAATGCCGCGACCGGCGCAGGACTGTGGTTCGAGGACTCGGCCTTCATCATCGATCCCTTGGAGGCGGTGCGTGCGCTGGTGGCCGCGGCGCTGAAATGCGGCGCGACCTTTCAAAATTCGACGGTGACGGGTCTGGTGCCGCGCGGCGACAAAATCGAAGTCTTGAACGATGCCGCTCCGCTCATCGTCGACAGCGCGCGTGGTCTGCGCCGGCGTGCGCTCCGCACCGCTGCTCGCCGCCTTCGGCTTGCGGGCCCCATTGCAGGCGGTGCGCGGCTATCACGTTGAAATGCCGGGCCAGGCAACTTTCTTCGATGCACCGGTCGCCTATGTCGATGATCGCGTGGTCGTTACGCCCATGAGCGGGACGCGTGCGGGCGACCAGCTACATGGAATTCGCGCAGCCCGACGCGCCGGCCGACCCGCGCAAACCCGCGCGCCTGCGGCAGAAATTGCGCGCGCTGGGCTATGCCTGCGAGCCCGAAGGCCCAAGCTGGGTGGGGTCGCGTCCGGTGTTGCCCGACTATCTGCCGGGAATCGGCCGCGCCCCGGGTCCGGCGAAATTGTTCTATGCCGTCGGGCATCAGCACATCGGCTCGACGCTCGCGCCTTTCACGGCCGAATTGGTCGCGGACTTGGTAGCCGGCCGCGAGCCGCCGATTCCGATAGCCGCCTTCGATTTGCAACGCTTTTAGACTTCGAAGCACAAAGGTATTTCCATGCACACACGATTGCTCTGGGCGCTCGCCGCCGCTTGCATGGATCTGACCCTCTCGGCGTGCAGCCAAAAAGCCGGATGCCGATGCGCGCCTGCAAAAGATTTACCGCGACGAGTGGAAGTGGCGCGAAGAGCAATTCCCGGACAACGAGGATGCGCAAAAGCGCATCCAGGACCATCTGCCGAAAGTGGACCCTGCAGCCCAAGCGCAGCGCCTGCAGATGTGGCAGGACGTGCTGCAAAAGCTTCAGGCGATTCCGCGCGCGGAACTCTCGGCTGCAGAGCAGCTGAACTACGACGTGTACGTTCCGCAGATCGAGGCGCTGATCGCCGATCAGCAATTTCGCGAATTCGAAATGCCTGCCAATGCCGACACCACCTTTTGGACCGATCTCGGCTACACCGCGCGACGCCAGTATCGATCGCTGCAGGACTATCGCAACTGGATCAGCCAGATGAAGGACGTTCCGCGCTACTTCCACGAACAGACCGACGAGATGCGCGCCGGATTGAAGCGCGGCTTCACGCCGCCGCACGTGACGCTCGAGGGGCGCGACGCCTCGCTCACCGCGGTCACGGATGCGACGCCGGAGGCGAGCCTCTTCTACACGCCGTTCAAGGACATGCCGGGCATCTCGGAGGCCGATCAGAAGACGCTGCGCGAGCAGGCCATCAGCACGATTCAGGGCACGGTGCAGCCGGCGTATCGCGAACTGCTGACATTCTTCCGCAACGAATATCTTCCCGGAACGCGAACCACGTTGGCCGCCTACGACCTGCCGGACGGCAAGGCCTACTACCGCTCGAGGATCTTGAATTTCACCACGCTCGATGAAGATCCGGCGGCCATCCACGCATTCGGCGAAGCGGAAGTCGCGCGCCTGCACGCGCAAATGCTCAGCGCAATGAAGGAGACCGGATTCACAGGCGATTTTCCTGCGTTTCTTGCCTTCCTGCGCAAGGATCCGCAATTCTACGCGAAGACTCCCGAAGAACTGCTGATGCGCGCGGCTTGGATAGCCAAGCGATTTGACGGCAAGGCGTCGCAATTTTTTGGACTCTTGCCGCGTGCGCGCTTCGCCATCAAGCCGGTCCCCGACGATCTTGCGCCTTTCTACACCTCGGGCCGCGGCGGCCCGGGCGTGTACCTGCTCAATACCTATAACCTGCCGGGACGGCCGCTCTACAATTTGACCGCGCTGACCCTGCACGAGTCCGCACCGGGGCACGCCTTTCAGATGCCGATCGCGCTGGAGCACAAGCAGCAGCCGGAATTTCGCCAGCACACCTATTTGTCCTCGTACGGCGAGGGCTGGGCGCTGTACTGCGAGACTTTGGGTGTCGAGATGGGCATGTATGACACAGCCTATGACCGCTTCGGCATGCTGAACTATCAGATCTGGCGCGCCGCGCGGCTGGTGGTCGACACCGGCATTCATTCCCAAGGATGGAGCCGCGATCGGGCGATCGCCTACTTCCGCGATTACACCGCCTTGCCGCTGCACGAAATCGATACCGAGATCGATCGCTATATCGCCTGGCCCGCGCAGGCGCTGTCCTATTATCTGGGCGAGGATGCGATCTTGAAATCCCGCGCCAAGGCCGAGAAGGCGCTCGGCGAAAAATTCAACCTGCGCGCCTTTCACGATGCCGTGTTGGAACTGGGATCGGTGCCGATCCCGGTGCTGCAGGCGCGCGTCGATCGCTTTATCGCGGACGGCGGCAAGGGCCCTTACCCGGACATGGAATAAGCGTCGGCGTGAACATCGCAAGAAACCTGTTGCTCGGCGCCATTGCGCTCGGAGCCTTGACGTACATCGCCAGCTGGTGGTGGCTGGAACGAGCGCGAGGCGCAGATCCTACGCGCCCGCGAAAACCGCGCCTTTCCGATCTAATCGTGGGATTCGTCACCAATTTCTTCGATACCCTGGGTATAGGCTGTTTTGCGCCGACCACCGCGTATTACAAGCTTCGCTCGCGCATGCCCGATGATGAAATCCCGGGCACTTTGAATACGGGCCACGCGCTGCCGGCGATGACCGAGGCGTTGATTTTCATCGCCATCGTCAGCGTCGACATGACCACCCTGGTCAGCATGATTGCCGCGGCGGTGCTCGGCGCCTGGCTGGGCGTGGGCATCGTCTCCGGACTGTCGCGGCGCGCGATTCAACTTGGCATGGGAGGCGCGCTGATGTGCGCGGCGCTGCTCTTTCTCGTGAAAAATCTCGATTGGATGCCGGGCAGCGGCGATGCGTTGGCGTTGCATGGACCGACGCTGATCTTTGCGGTCGGCGTCAATTTTCTATTGGGCGCCCTGATGATGCTGGGCGTGGGATTGTTCGCGCCCTGTCTCATTCTGGTTAGCCTGCTCGGCATGAGCCCGCTGGCGGCCTTCCCCATCATGATGGGTTCTTGCGCGCTGCTGATGCCGGTCGGCGGCGCCCGATTCGTAAGCAGCGGCCGCTACAACGTGAGCGCAGCCTTGGGACTCGCGATCGGCGGGATCCCGGGCGTGCTGGTCGCGGCATTCATCGTCCGCTCGCTGCCGATTGCGTGGTTGCGGTGGCTGGTATTGATCGTAGTCGTGTATGCGGCGCTGCAAATGCTGAGGTCCGCGCGCGTCGAACGCGCCGCTCAGCGCGTATCCCCGAGCTGAGAGCCGCCGTCGCAGTCGAGAATGGTTCCGGTGATGTACGCCGCAGAATCGCTGCATAGAAACACCGCGCTCTCCGCGATCTCCGAAATGGCGCCGTAGCGGCGCAAGCGCGATTCGCCCGGTAATGGCCTGTTCGGCCTCGGCAGTCGGCGCCAGTCGCGCCATGCCTTCGGTGCCGGCGATGGGACCCGGGGCAATGCCGTTGACCCGCACACCGATGGGCCCCCACTCCATCGCCAATACGCGAATGAGCTGATTCACGCCCGCCTTTGCCGCGCAGACATGGGCCTGGCCCATCATGGGACGCACCGCTTGACCGGCGCTGATCGCGATCAACGAAGCGCCCGGGGTACGCAGCAAATCGTACACGCCGCGGAACACGTTGAAGGTCCCATTCAGATCGATATCAACGACGGTGCGAAAGCCGTTGGCTGACAGGCCCGTCACAGGCGCCACAAAATTTCCCGCCGCGCCGGAAACGACAATGTCCAGCGCGCCGAATTGTTTCGCGATGCTTTCGAGGACGGCGCGCGTCGCCGCAAAGTCGCGCACATCGCAGCTGAACCCCAATGCGCCCGCACCGATAAAGGCCGCGGCATTGGCCGCCTTTTCAGGATTGCGCCCCGCCACCGCGACACGCGCGCCCAACTCTGCAAATCGCTTGGCGATGCCTAGATTGATGCCGCTGGTGCCGCCGGCGATGAATGCGGTCTTACCCGCCAATAAATTTTCTTTGAATGCGCTCATGTTGAGAATTCTCCCGCCATCCTGCACGCACCGCTACAGCGAGCGGGCGATGATGACTTTCATGATTTCCGTGGAACCGCCGTAGATGCGCGAGATGCGCGAGTCGCGAAAAATCCGCGCGATGGGATAGTCGTTGATGTAACCGTAGCCGCCGTGCAATTGCAGGCAGTCATCCACGATCTGCCATTCGGTTTCGGTCGCCCACATCTTGGCAATCGCCGCGGTGGTGCCGTCGAGCGAACCATTGAGCACGCGTGCAATACAATCATTGATGAATACCTTGGCCACGGTAGCCTTCGCCTTGGCATCCGCCAACTTGAACTGTGTGTTCTGAAAATCCATGAGCCGTTGACCGAACGCCTTGCGGTTCTTGACGTACTCGATGGTTGCTTCCAGCGCTTTTTCCATCGTGATGATGGCGCCGATGGCGATCAGCAGGCGTTCGCGCGGCAGCTCCGCCATCAGATGAGAAAATCCCTTGCCCTCCTGCATCCCCAGCAAGTTTTCCGCGGGCACCCAGACATCGTCAAAAAACAGTTCCGAAGTATCCTGGGCATCGAGTCCGATCTTGTCGAGCTTCTTGCCGCGGCGAAAACCCTGTGCCTCCTCGGTTTCCACAATCAGCAGGGACACGCCGCGTGACCCTAGTGCGGGGTCGGTCTTCGCAACGACCACGATGAAATCGGCGATCTGTCCGTTGGAGATAAAGGTCTTCGAACCGCTGATTCGATAGCCGTCGCCGTCGCGGCGTGCCGTGGTGCGAATGGCTTGCAGGTCGGATCCGGCGCCCGGCTCGCTCATGGCGATGGCGCACACGCGTTCACCGGAAACCAGCTTGGGCAGCCAGCGGCGCTTCTGCTCCTCGGTCCCGTGCAACACGATGTAGGGCGTGACGATGACATTGTGCAAGCCCGAGCGCGAAACCCTCGAGATTTTGCCGCGCGATCGACATCCAGCAACACCAATTCGTGGCGAAAGTCAGCGCCAGGACCGCCGTACGCCTCCGGCACGGTCACGCCGAGAAACCCCGCGGCGCCGGTTTCGCGCCAGAATGAGCGCTCGACCTGGCCCGCTTCGCGCCAGCCCAACACCCGCTCGGCGGGCGCGGCACGCTCGAAGAAACGATTCGCGGAGTCCGCGAACATTTGGATTTCCGGATCCTGCATGAAGGCAGGCGGCGGCACATCGAGCACTGGCATCGCTTACTCCCGCATCAAGCCTGTCGCGCGTATCAGTCGTGGAATACCGCAAACTCGTCGAATGCGGCGCGATCGGTGCGCAGCCGATTGATCGGCGCTGCATCATCGCCATAACCTAAGGCCAATCCGCAGAACAGCATCAAGCTCGGATCGACGCTCAGGAATTCGACCACTTCTTTGTGCCAGATAGCCCAGGACTCCTGCGCGCAGGTTTCCAATCCCTGCTCGCGCGCCAGCAGCATGATGTTTTGGATCAACATGCCGAGGTCGGACCATTGCGGCGGTCCCATGATCCGGTCGAGGAAGAAAAACATCCCGACGGGCGCACCGAAGAAATTATAGTTTTGCGCGAACTGGCGATGCCGCGCGGCCCTATCTTCGCGCGGAATGCCGATGAGCCGATACAAATCCTCGCCGTTCTTGTGCCGCCGCGAGCGATATGGCTCTTTGAGTTCGGGCGGATACACATGATATTCGGCGGAGCCGCCAAGAGGGTTGGCCAGAAACTTTGGCGTCAGTTGCGCGCGAAATCGCGTCATGGCGGCTCCTGAGAGCACGTGCACCATCCAAGGCTGCAGATTGCCGCCGGATGGCGCAAAACGCGCGGTCTCGAGCAATTGGCGAATGCTCGCCATGCCGACCGGCCGCGCGCTAAAAGACCGGCACGAGTGGCGCGATAAGATGGCATCGCTCACACTTGAGGCCGCTGCGCCGATCGCCTTGCCTTCCTGCACTTAAGATTACCCTTCAACTACGCGATTTTTTGGAAAAACTGGCCAACCCCTGGCAGCCAACAATACTATGATGCCATATCGTTTATGGGGTATCGCATGCCTGACGCATTGATCATCGACGCATGCCGAACGCCGCGCGGCATCGGCAAGGTCGGCAAAGGCGCTCTCGCACACTTGCACCCGCAACATCTTGCCGCGACCGTGCTCAAGGCACTTGCCGCGCGCAACCACTTGGATACGAAAGAAGTGGACGATGTCATTTGGGGAACCTCGACGCAGGTCGACAAACAAGGCGCCGATCTTGGCCGGATGGCGGCGTTGGATGCCGGCTACGACATCGTTTCGAGCGGGGTGACCTTGGACCGTTTTTGCGGATCCGGCATCACCACGGTGAACATGGCCAGCGCAGCGGTCATGTCCGGCATGGAAGATCTGGTAGTGGCCGGCGGCACGGAAATGATGTCCTTTACCGCCAATCTGCCGCACGGCTCTCCCTTCATGGATCGGGGTAATGAGCACTTGCGGGCGCTGCACCCGCAGTCGCACCAGGGCGTATGCGCCGATGCCATCGCGACCCTGGAAAAGATCAGCCGCGCGGACGTCGACGCGTTGGCGCTGGAAAGCCAGCGGCGCGCGGCCCGTGCCATTGAGGCGGGCCATTTCAATCGCAGCGTCGTTCCCGTGTCGAATCCCGACGGCAGCCTGGCGTTGGACCACGAGCAATTTCCGCGCCCGCAGACCACGGCGGAAGGACTGGCGGCATTGAAGCCTTCGTTCGCTGCGCTGGCCGACTACCCGTTGGACGAGCAAGGCATGACCTATCGGCGCCTGATTCAACAGAAATACCCGGGCCTGCAAATAACGCATATTCATCACGCCGGCAACAGTTCCGGGGTGGTCGATGGCGCAGCGGCGCTGTTGATCGCTTCGCCGGCGTACGCGCGCAAGCGTGGGCTGAAGGCTCGCGCGCGCGTGGTTGCCTACGCCAACATGGGCGACTCGCCCACTCTGATGCTGAACGCACCCGTGCCGGCGGCGAGAAAGGCGCTGCAACGCGCGGGACTTAACCGTCGCGGATATCGATCTGTGGGAAATCAACGAAGCTTTTGCGGTGGTCGCTGAAAAATTCATTCGCGACCTGAAGCTCGATCGCGACAAGGTAAATGTGAATGGCGGCGCGATTGCCCTCGGCCATCCGATCGGCGCGACCGGCTCCATCCTGATCGGCACGTTGCTGGATGAACTCGAACGCCGCGATCTGAAACGCGGGCTCGCGACCATGTGCGCCGGCGGCGGCATGGCCCCGGCCATCATCATCGAACGGGTTTAGGAGACTGTCCTCACCCACCAGGTATCGCCGTCCGCGCCCTTTACGGCCAATCCTGGCATGCCGACCGGTTCTTGTTCGCCTGAGGTGAGCCAGTGAATCGCGGCATCGTCGGCTGCAGAAACCTTGGCGATGAAGCGTGCCCCATTTGGTGCGCGCCCGATGATGGCGCCGTGCTGCACCGACCCGTCGCGATCGTAAAGCACGGTGTAGGTTTCAACAATTGCGGGACCCAGATAGTCCTCTTGAACGGGCGGCGCGGGCCCGCGCAGCGAATCCGCCTCTGCCTGAAAGTCGAAGCTCTGCGGAAAAATGTTTGATGCGAATGGGGTACGGCTCAAGACAATCGTGTGATTGTGGGTGGCCAGTCCGCCGTTCGCGAACAGCAAACCGTGGCGGCCGGTGTGGCGCAGCGCCGTCACCATGCTCACCACCGCGTGACTCATGTAGTTGCCGATGGGGCCTCCGCCAAAGGTAAGACCGCCAAAAACGCTGGCGGCGCGCTCCACGGGCCAACCGATCACGCGTCGTGCCATTTTGGGCACGCAGGGAAAGCAACTATAAAGTTCGACAACATCCAGATCGGCCGTCGCCAGGCCATTGAGTTCCAGCGCTTTGCGAAGCGAAACGGCCATGCTCGGCGATTCGGCGTAACCGGCGCGCGCCATCAGGTCAACCGGTTCATGTGCCGCCGCACCTCTGCCGACGAAGATCACTCTGTCGTCGCTGAAGCCTCGCGCCCGCGCTTCGGCCAGGCTGGTGACGATGAATGCCGCGCCCTGATTGACGCTGCTGTTGGCCACCATCAGCTTGCAATAAGGGAAGGCGATGGGACGATTTGCCGCCGATACGGTCTTGATTTCATCGGCGGAAACACGGCGTCGCAGCCACGCGCCGGAGTTGCTCTCGGCTACTTCCGAGAAGCGCGCCCAAATCGCAGCGCTCTCTTCCTGCCCCTGCGCCAAGGTCTGTCCGTACGCGGCACGACCCGCATTTTCATACAGCGGATACACGTCCACCGGCGCAATGAGCCCGTAGCGATGGCGATATGAAGGCCCGCGACGCAGGGCAACTTTGCGCACCGCATTGTCGCCGGGCGCGCCGTCGGGTGCCGCGGACGCAGGGCGGCGCGCCGCGGTACGCAGCGCTTCGCCGCCGACAATGGCGGCGACGTTGATTTCACCGGCGCCGATGCGATTGGCGGCCTCGTTCAATAACAAGATTGGACTGTCGCCGCTGGCATATCCTGACTTGTAGCAAATACGCGGCACCGCATTCACGCGTTGCGCCAATGGCCCGGAGACATCGCCAAGTTCTGGGTAAGATATTTGGTCAACCACGCCGAGTGAGTCGAGCCGGCCCAACCAGCCCCCGCCGGCATCCGTGTCCGCTGCGCGCAGCGCCGCCTCCATCAAACCCAACGAGTCCAAACTCAAGCCCGCTTTATTTTGCTCGTCGCGGTCGTTGATCTGGCCTACGCCAATGATCACGGGGATGTGATTATACTGGTTGGTCGACATTTAACGTCTTTAGAACATGATCAGCGCCAGTCCTACCTCGCATAGTTACATTTCGCAGCGGCTAAAGCTGCACTACGTCGATTGGGGAAATCCACAGGCGCCGCCCTTGCTGCTCCTGCATGGCGGCCAGGATCATTGCCGCAGTTGGGATTGGGTGGCGGATCGGCTGCGTGCCGACTGGCACGTCATGGCTCCGGACCTACGCGGCCACGGGGACAGCGCCTGGTCTCCGGATGGCGAGTATTCGATGGCCGCCTACGTCTATGATCTCGCACAGATCATCCATCAGCTCGAACTGACTCCCCTCACCATCGTGGCGCATTCTCTGGGCGGCAATGTGGCGCTTCGATATAGCGGCTTGTATCCGGACAATGTGCGGCAGGTGGTTGCCATCGAGGGCTTAGGGCCCTCGCCGAAAATGCTGGCTGAACGGCAACGACAGTCGCTGCAGCAGCGCTGGCAGGACTGGATCCGCGACCGCCGCGCGGTGAGCGCCCGTAGCCCGCGCCGCTATGCAACGCTGGCCGATGCCTTGGAACGGATGCGCAGCGAAAATAAATACTTGAGCGCCGAACAAGCCCAGCATCTCACGCAGCATGCCGCCAGCCGCAACGAAGACGGCACGTGGAGTTGGAAGTTCGACAACTATATTCGCGTGTTTCCGCCGGTCGACATCGCGCCGGAACAGTTGCAGGAGCTGTGGCACGCGATCAGTTGTCCCACCCTGCTTTGCTACGGCGACAAAAGTTGGGCGTCGAATCCGGAGAAGGACGGGCGCGCGAGTCACTTCCGTGACGCGCGGGTCGTGACGATTGCCAATGCGGGCCATTGGGTGCATCACGATCAATTGGACGCCTTCATGAGTGTTCTCGAGGGCTTTCTGGGCAAGCCGTAAAACTAAGAAACTGCACCGCAGGCGCGCAGCGAGTCGATCCTTTCCTCGCTATAGCCGAGACTTCGCAGCAGCGCCGCCGAATCGGTGCCCTCCGCGATTCTCGGCATGACAGGCTCATTCGCCGGCGTTGCGGAGAAGCGCGGAGCCGGCCGGGGCTGCATCACACCGCCGGCATTCACAAATGTGTTGCGCGCAGCGTTGTGTGGGTCATGCGGCGCCTCGGCCAAGGACAACACCGGCGCGACGCAGGCATCGCTGCCTTCAAACAGCGCGCACCACTCAGCCCGAGTTTTAGTGGCAAACAGAGCGGCGAGCCGTTCTTTGAGCGCAGGCCAGAGGGCTCGGTCATGCTGGCGCGAGTAATCATCCGTCTCGGGAATACCGAGTCGGCTCAGAAACTCGGAATAGAACTTCGCTTCGATGGGGCCGATCGAAATATGGCCGCCATCGGCGCAAGTGTACGTATCGTAGAAGTGTGCCCCGCTATCGAGCATATTGCTGCCGCGCTGATCCAACCAAACACCTTGCGCGGCAAAGCCCCAGATCATCGATGCCAGCAGCGCCGAACCGTCCACCATCGCGCAGTCGATCACCTGGCCTTGCGCGGTTTTCTTGGCGTGCAATATCGCGGCGAGCATTCCGAATGCCAACATCATGCCGCCGCCGCCGAAATCTCCGACGAGGTTGATTGGCGGTGTCGGTTTATCCCCGGCGCGCCCGACGCAGCCGAGCACACCGGACAACGCGATGTAATTGATATCGTGCCCGGCGGTGTGCGCGCGCGGTCCGGTTTGGCCCCATCCGGTCATGCGACCGTAAACCAGTCTGGGGTTGTCCTTGAGCAGCGTCTCGGGGCCCAGACCAAGCCGCTCCATGACCCCCGGTCGAAATCCCTCGATCAGGCCATCGGCGGTTTTGCAAAGATCCCGCATCGCCTCGACTCCCGAGGGCTGCTTCAGGTCGACAATCATGAATTTGCGCGAGCGCGCAAGAATGTCCTTGCTCAAATCGGAAATTCCCGGGCGATCAGACCCGGGCGGAACGATGCGAATCACCTCCGCTCCGTGATCTGCGAGCATCATTGCGCAAAATGGCGCCGGGCCAATGCCGGCAATCTCAATGATCCGCAGCCCGGCAAGCGACCCGCTAATGCTCATACGCCGTGCGCAGCTGTGTGAAGGTGGCCGTGCCGATGCCGTAGTCGCTCCAATCCTTGTAATCGAAATGCCACCACTCCTCGGGGTACACCGCAAATCCCTGCGCCTCCATTTCCCTGCGCAGCAGTTCGCGCAACCAGCGCTGACGGCTCGTGCCGCCGAGATAGTCAGCATAGGATCGCGGCGACATCTCATCGTAACGCCCGGTCATTTCAACGGCCCTGCCCGACTTCAAATCATAGAGCGTCAGATCGACCGCGCAGCCCCGATTGTGCCTCGAGCCTTCGGACGGATCGGCGACAAAAACGTGCGCCGATTCGGGAGTCGCATCCCAAAACATCTTGGTCACAAACCAGGGCCGGTAAGCGTCGTGAATCAGTAGCCCATAGCCCTGTGCGGCGAGCGAGCGCTCGACGCGACCGAGTGCCTCCGCCGCCGGCCGCTGCAGGTAGGCGGCCGCGCGCTCATACAGCGGGAATCCGATGAAGTTGTTCGAGCTCGCATAGCGGATGTCGAATTTGATGGTCGGATCGACACTGGCCAAATCAACCAGGTCAAACGAGCGCTTGGGGACCGGTTCAGCGGGCGGCTTCGCGGCCAGCGCTGCTGCGCGCAACTGACCGGAGTCCGACTTCACACCGGCACGAATCTGCTGTACGACCTCATAACCTATGTCTTTGAACTGCAGCCGGCTGGTGTCGACCATGACCGAGGCGGCCTGGCCGTCGGGATTCAATTCGAACTGGACGGGAGTCCCGGGGGGCGGCGGCGCGTCGGTAACAAAGCGCGTCGAGCTAAGCCGCCGCAGCGGCGCCTGGTGCAGCCCAACCCCTTCCGCGTGCAGCTGCCCGCCTGCTTCGTAGATCGTCAGCTGAGCGTCCGTCGAACGGTATTCGCCAATCAATTGTTTAAGATCACGCGGGGCCTCCGGCGGAGCGGCTTCAGCGGCAATGTTCCGGGTAGCATCCGCCGCGGGGGCAGGAGTCGCGGCGAGCGCCACAGCGAACAAAAGAACGAGCAATAAAAAATGCCTGCCGTGCGTGCGCAATGTTGTCTCCGCCTTGGATGAAGAGCCGCGGGTTCTTATGGTCGCGTCGATCGTAGCATCATCATATCGATCGGCGGCAGGACACGGTACTCTGCGCCGGCGGCCCATTGACAACAACAAAGGCAAAACGTGAACAACAACGACTGGGTACATCGCAAATCGATTGCGCAGGCAGTCCGCGAGCTCGAGCAGGAATCCGCGGCGACGACGCTGAAACGAGTTTTGGGTCCACTCGATTTGGTGCTGGTCGGCGTCGGCGCGATCATCGGCGGTGGGATCTTTGTCGTGACCGGCAACGCCGCGGCGCAATTCGCAGGACCCGCCATCGTGCTGTCCTTCTTGATCGCGGGATTCGGCTGTGCGCTCACCGGCATGTGTTACGCGGAATTGGCCGCCATGATCCCGGCCGCCGGCAGCGCCTACGCATTCACCTACACCGCGCTTGGCGAAGCGGCCGCGTGGCTCATCGGCTGGAATCTGCTGCTGGAATACGTTTTCGCCGCGTCTTACGTCACCGTGGGCTGGTCCGGCTACATGATGTCGCTGCTATCGCAGTGGGGCGTCATGCTGCCGGCTGCGCTGACGAATGCGCCATTCGCGATCGGGCCGCACGGCGTGACGACCACGGGATACTTGATCAATGCGCCCGCCTTTTTGTTTGCTGTCGCGATGGCCCTGATCGCACTGCGCGGCGTGCGGCTGTCGAGCATCGTCAATGGAGTCATCGTGGCGCTCAAAGTGGGCGCGCTGCTTCTGGTTGTCGGCTTTGGCAGCCTGCACATTCATCCTCACAATTGGACGCCGTTCATGCCCGCGAACGAAGGCTTCGGCCGCTATGGCTGGAGCGGCGTGTTGCGCGCGGCAGCGGTTGTTTTCGTTTCGTATCTTGGGTTCGATGCCGTCGCCACACTCGCCCAAGATACCCGCAATCCGCAGCGCAATGTCCCCATCGGCATCTTAGGATCACTGGGTGCGGTCAGCTTGCTCTACATCGCGGTATCGCTGGTTCTCACCGGCCTGGTGTCGTATCAAACGCTCGACAGCGCAAACCCGCTCGTCGTCGCGCTGCGCGGCGCAGGGCCGTCCTTGACCTGGCTCTTACCCATCGTTGATCTTGCGGCGGTCATCGGACTCGCCTCGGTGGTGCTCATCGTCATGCTGGCGCAACCGCGAGTGCTCATGGCGATGGGCCGCGATGGATTGGTCCCGCCGGTGTTCGCGCGAGTGCATCCGCGCTTCCACACGCCTCATTGGGGCACGATGATTTGCGGTTTGTCGGTGGCAGTCCTGGCCGGTCTATTTCCGCTCTCGATCTTGGTGCAGTTGGTGTCGGTTGGCACGTTTACCGTATTCATCGCGGTGGCGGTTTCTGTCCTGGTGTTGCGTCATACGGATCCGCACCTGCACCGTCCGTTTCGCACACCGCTTGTACCTTTCGTGCCAATCGCCGGTCTTCTGATCTGCTGCGGACTCTTGTTTGTCATACCCCTGCGTACCTGGGTGGTCTACGGCATCTGGATAACGCTGGGGATTTTCATTTACCTAGCCTACGGAGGACGCTCAGCCGGTCACTTGCGCAAACTGCAACGGGTTCTTGACAAATCTTGACAATCACGCGGCCTTGGGCCTGACCCTGCTGGCGAACGCGGACACCCCCAAGGCGGCCGTCAAGGCCGCACCCAGCGATGCCGAATTGATCAAGAGCGCCATGAGTGCCGCGCCGGCTGCGGTCGGCAAAAACGCGACCATCGTCGCGATGGAGGCGGACGGTAAGATGCGGACGCTGCGCAAGGGCACCAATAGTTTCACATGTATGCCGGACAATCCTGCGACGCCCGGCCCGGATCCGATGTGCGCGGATGCCAATGCGATGGAATGGATTCATGCGTGGGTAGGACACAAAGCGCCGCCCGCCGGCAAAGTGGGGCTGATGTATATGCTGGAAGGCGGCACCGACGCGAGCAATACCGATCCCTACGCCGAAAAGCCCACCACCGAGAATCATTGGATCAAGACCGGGCCGCACATCATGGTCGTGGGCGCGGATCCGAGTTTCTATAGTCAGTATCCGAAGGCCGCGGACCCCGACACCAGCGTCCCCTATTTGATGTGGCCGGACACGCCCTATCAGC
This sequence comes from uncultured Gammaproteobacteria bacterium, assembly GCA_963771615.1. Lineage (GTDB taxonomy): Bacteria > Pseudomonadota > Gammaproteobacteria > Steroidobacterales > Steroidobacteraceae > Bog-1198. The sequence goes on along the minus strand of CAVYUD010000009.1, from coordinate 20,347 downwards.
ATCTGATGGCGCCGATAAAATAGGCAATCGGGGACGGGGTTAAGCGCAAGCCGCGAGCGGGAATCGCTTTGGGGTTTCGCAGGGCTGTGCCAGTATCGCGGCATGCTCTTCGAGGTCTTATGCAGCTTCGCAATTTAGGCCGTTCCGGTTTGCAAGTCGCGCCGCTGTGCCTCGGCGGCAATGTGTTTGGTTGGACCGCGACCGAAGCCGCGTCCTTTGCGGTGCTCGATGCACTGGTCGAGGCCGGCCTCAACTTTATCGACACTGCTGATGTGTACTCCGCATGGGTACCCGGACATCGGGGCGGCGAATCCGAAACCGTCATTGGGAATTGGTGTAAGAGCCGGCGACGGCGCAAGGACGTGGTGATCGCCACCAAAGTGGGCATGCAAATGACCCCGGATCGCAAGGGGTTATCGGCTGCGCATATCACGCGCTCCGCCGAGGATTCACTGCGGCGTTTGCAGACGGATCACATCGATCTATATTTTTCCCATTCTGACGATACAACGGTGCCTTTCGAGGAGACACTGGGTGCTTATCAAAAGTTGATTGGCGCGGGCAAGGTTCGGGCCATCGGCGCCTCGAACTACACGGCCGCCCGCCTCGCGCAAGCGCTCGAGGTCAGTGGCAAGAGCGCGCTGCCTCGATACGAGGTTTTGCAGCCTCACTACAATCTGTATGCGCGCTCCGAATACGAATCTGAACTCGAGCCGCTGTGCCTGAAAGAGCAGCTTGGCGTCGTCACCTATTTCGCGCTCGCGTCGGGTTTCTTGACGGGGAAGTACCGCACCGCTGCGGACGCCGTGAAGAGCAAGCGCGGCAAAGGCATCGTGGAGAAATTCCTCAATGCTCGCGGCCTCAAGATCCTGGCGGCGCTCGACGATGTCGCCAAGCGACATCGCAGTTCGCCCGCCAGTGTGGCCCTTGCCTGGCAGATTGCGCGGCCCAGCATCACCGCTCCGATCGCGAGCGCAACAACCGTGCAACAATTAGACGAATTGGTCGCGGCCACGCGCCTCAGTTTGGATGCCGCCGACATCGAGCAGTTGAACGCCGCCAGTGCGTAGCATCGTTCAACCCAGCAGATCAAACCGATCCAAGTTCATCACCTTGTTCCACGCCGCAACGAACGCGCTGACGAACTGCTGCTGCGCATCCGCGCTTGCATAGACTTCGGCGAGCGCGCGTAGCTGTGAGTTCGACCCGAACACGAGATCGGCGCGCGTGGCGGTCCACTTAAGCTCGCCGCTGTTGCGATCGCGGCCTTCGTAGACGTCCTTCGCTTCCGAGGTCGCCGTCCATTGCGTCCGCATATCCAGCAGATTCTTGAAGAAGTCGTTGGTCAACGCCTGCGTTCTCTGCGTAAAAACGCCGTGCTTGCTTTGTCCGACATTCACGTCCAGAACGCGCAGACCGGCGATGAGCACCGTCATTTCGGGCGCGGTCAACGTCAGTAACTGCGCTTTGTCGAGCAGCAGCGCCTCGGCGGCAACGGTGGAACGGGTCTTCTGATAATTGCGGAAACCGTCCGCGACCGGCTCGAGCACGGCGAAGGACTCGACGTCGGTCTGTTCCTGCGAGGCGTCCATGCGTCCCGGTGTGAAGGGGACTTTGATGCTGTGACCGGCGTTCCGAGCCGCCTGCTCGACGCCCGCGCATCCGGCGAGAACGATTAGATCCGCAAGAGACACCTGCTTGCCGGCGCTCTGCGCTTTGTTGAACACGCTGCGAATGTCTTCCAGCGTCTTGAGCACTTTTGCGAGCTGAGCCGGCTGATTGACTCGCCCAATCCTTCTGCGGTGCGAGCCGAATGCGCGCACCGTTGGCACCCCCGCGCTTGTCGGAGCCGCGGAACGTGGACGCCGAGGCCCATGCGGTCGAGACGAGCTGCGAGACGCGTCAATCCCGACGCCAGGATCCTGCTCTTGAGGTCGGTCAATGTCCTGCTCATCGATCAGCTTGTGGTTCACCGCCGGAATCGGATCCTGCCAAATGCAGCTCTTCCTTCGGCACCTCGGGACCGAGGTAGCGCGGCACGCGGACCCATATCGCGGTGGGTGAGCTTGAACCAGGCGCGCGCGAAGGCCTCCGCGAACTGTTCGGGGTGTTCGAGGAAGCGGCGCGAGATCTTCTCGTAGGCAGGGTCGAATGCGCAGCGCGAGATCCGTCGTCAGCATCGACGGCGCAATGCGCTTCGACTTATCGTGCGCATCGCGGCACTGTGCCCGCCCCGGCGCCGTTCTTCGGCTGCCACTGGTGTGCGCCCGCCGGGCTCTTCGTCAGCTCCCATTCGTAGCCGAACAGGTTCTTGAAGAAATCGTTGTTCCATCGGGTCGGCGTGCTGGTCCAGGTGACTTCCAGACCGCTGGTGATCGCATCTCCCGCCCAGCCGGTGCCGAACGTGCTCTTCCAGCCGAGGCCCTGCGCCTCGATGTCGCCGCCTTCCGGCTCCGCGCCGACGTGCGAGGCGGGGCCGGCGCCGTGGGTCTTGCCGAAGGTGTGGCCGCCGGCAATCAGCGCGACCGTCTCTTCGTCATTCATCGCCATGCGGCCGAAGGTCTCGCGAATGTCGCGGGCCGAGGCCAGCGGGTCCGGGATTGCCGTTCGGGCCTTCCGGATTGACATAGATCAGGCCCATTTGCACCGCGGCCAGCGGATTGGCGAGCTCGCGCTCTCCGGAATAGCGCGTGTCGGCGCCCAACCATTGTCTTCTCGGTGCCCCATGACACGTCATGATCGGGCTCCCACACATCCGCACGGCCGCCGGCGAAGCCGAAGGTCTTGAATCCCATGGTCTCGAGCGCGACGTTGCCGGTGAGGATCATCAGGTCCGCCCAGGAAATCTTGCGGCCATACTTCTGTTTGATCGGCCACAGCAAGCGCCGCGCCTTCTCGAGGTTGGTGTTATCCGGCCAGCTATTGAGCGGCGCATAGCGCTGCTGACCCCTGCCGCCGCCGCCGCGACCATCGCCCGTGCGATACGTTCCGGCGCTGTGCCAGGCCATGCGGATGAACAGCGGCCCGTAGTGGCCAAAGTCTGCCGGCCACCACTCCTGCGAGTCGGTCATCAGCGCCGCGAGATCCTTTTTGAGCGCCGCAAAATCCAGGCTGTTGAACTCCTTCGCATAGTCGAAATCCGCGCCCATTGGGTTGGACTTGGAGGAATGCTGATGCAATAGGTCGAGCGGCAAGTGCTTCGGCCACCAGTCCTTGTTCGACGTACCGCCGCCGAAGGTATGAGTGAAAGGGCACTTTGTTTCAGTCGCGTTGTTCATGGCCGGCTCCAGCTGGAAGGGTTGAGCGCAAATATATTCCCGCGGCGCGATTCGCGCCGTCATTCTTTTCGATTACTTCGATAGACGGCGTCGATGGGTGCTGAAAATATGCAGCGAAGCTCGGTAACTTTCGCGCCGCCGGCGGATAGCTGTATCGAGAACCGATCAACCACCACGAATCCCACACGGGAGGAGCCATGAGCACCACCGTTTCAGCGCAAGGCGGGTCGCCGGACTCAATGCTCATCGCGCCGCTGTGGCACACGGGTCTCTTGGTTGCCATATTTGCCGCGTTCGCGCTCAGCGGCGCGCTTTTTCAGCATCAGGCCTCGGTCGACCCGCGAATGCTGCAGCAACACACGAATGTGGTGCCGCTCTACCTTTCGCTGCTGGCCATGGAATGCGCCTTGTTCCTGTTCGTGAGAAAGGGCATTTACGCGGCAGGATTTCCAATGCGGCAACTGGTGGGCGGCCGTTGGGCGAGCGCACGTGCGGTCGTAATCGACTTCAGCCTTGCGCTAGCGATTTGGGCTCTCTGGTCGCTGGTTCAGCTGCTCTGGAATCACTGGTCGGGGCCAAACCACGCTGCTTCGATACAGGTTCTCCTGCCCCAAGGAGCCCTGGAGAAAGTATTGTGGATTGCCGTGTCCATCAGTGCAGGAGTGTGTGAAGAACTGGCATTTCGCGGCTACTTGCAGCGCCAATTCGCAGCAATCACGCGCAGTCGGGCCACAGCGTTACTGCTGCAAGCGGCACTCTTCGGAATCAGTCATGGGTATCAGGGCATCGAAGCGTGCGCGAGAATCGCCGTGTTTGGCCTCGTGTTCGGCGGATTGGCGCTGTGGCGCAACAGCCTGCGACCGGGCATGGTGGCGCACGCTTGGGGAGATATTGCCAGTGGCATCTTTGGAATCTAGATCCGAGCCGGCACTTCAGCATGAGCGACTTCAGCGCGCTCTATAAACAGTACGCGCCGGATGTACACCGCTTCGCGCTGTGTTTGTCCGGGCAGCGCGCCGATGCCGAGGACATCACTGCGGAGACCTTTGCGCGAGTGTGGGCGTCCCCCGAACCCATTGTGATGGCCACGGTCAAGGGTTACCTGTTTACCATTGCGCGACACCTGTTTTTGCACGCACTTCGCAAGACGTCACGTCATGACGTGCTGGATGAGGACTTGCCGGATACTCGCCTAGGCCCTGCGGGACAGGCCGAGCAGAGCGCAAGGCTGCAGTCAGTGCTCAGGGAACTGCAAACCCTGCCGGAAGCGAGCCGTTCGGCGCTGCTCATGCACGCCGTGGACGGGATGGCCTACGACGAGATTGCGCGGGTGCTGGATATTTCCCTGGCAGCCGTCAAAGTAAAGATTCACCGGGCGCGTCTTGCTCTGGCAGGCGTTCGAGACGCGTAGCGACAGGAGAGCACGTATGCAGGTAACACGAGAAGTGATTTTGGACCTCATTCCGATCTATCTTGCCGGTGAGGCAAGCCCCGCGACACGCGCGCTGATCGACGAATACCTGCGACAGGACCCGGAACTTGCGCAACGCGTCCGTTCCTTATCGGCGAATAATTTGACATCGATCGCGCAACCTCTGTCGTCCGACCCTCTGTTGTCGTCCGACATCGAGGTGCGCGCGTTGCGGCGCGCCCGCGCGCTCATTGGATGGCAGAAATGGCTGTTCGGGCTGGGGATCACCTTTACTGCGTTGTCATTCTCCAATGAATTCTCGATAGAAAATGGCCACCTGCGAGAATTTCACTTTCTGATACGTGATTATCCAACTCCATTCGGTGCATTCGCGACAGTCGCGTTGATTTGCTGGATCAGCTATTACGCGATCCGACGGCGCCTACGCATTGCTCGTTCGTGAGTGCTAGGGAAGGTGAGCGTCCAAATATGGTAAACCCTGCCGCCATATGTGGAGTGACGCTTCGTCGCGCCGACTGCCTTGATATCATCAAGCGAGAGTGATCGAGGAACTGCCCTTGTGGATTGCAACGCCGCTTATTCGCCCAGATTACCGTGGCCCTACGGAACGTTCATTCACGCCATTCGGTGATCCGGCAGATGCCGCGCCGATTCTGCAACGGCTAAAAGCCATTGCGCAGAGGCACCCCGAAGCTCTTGCCATCGCGGATGGCGACGTATCTTTAAGTTTTGCCGAGCTGTGGCGGTCGGCGTTGCAGCTCGGACGCGCTATTGAAAGTGCGCAGACCGACGATCGACCCGTCGGCATTCTGTTGCCGGCCGATCACTACTACATCGTCGCCGTATTCGCGTGCCTCGCTGCCCGGCGCGTCGCGGTGCTGCTCGATGCCTCGTTTCCGCTTGCACGCAATCAAGCCATCGCCGCCGCTACCGGTGTAGGCCTTCTCATTGCCCGCCGCTCCGAAACTTCCGCCGACTGGCCCGGCATAGTAGCGCTCGATCCTGGCGCTTCGTTTGACCCGACGAACGCGCAATCCGTTAGCGACGATTGCATTACCGATTTCCCTCTGGACGCGCCCGCATTCATTCTCTGCACCTCAGGAAGCTCCGGCCATCCCAAGCCCATCGTGCATAGTCAAAGAACGATGCTTCACTGGGTGCGTGCTTCGCACGACGGCATGCACGTCAACACGGCTGATCGCGTGCTATCTCTATCCTCTCTGTCGGCGCTCGGGGGTTTTGTGGCACTGCTGAGCAATCCGCTCGCCGGTGCGGCGATTCAGTTGTTCGACATAAAACTTCGCAAGATCACGGGCCTGCTCAATCTGCTTGCCACCGAACCGGTGACGATATTGCGCGCTGCGCCGTCGCTTCTACGTTGCATCGTGCAGCTTCCCGATGCGAAGCAGGCGTTTGCGGGTTTGCGGTTGATACAGTCGTATGGCGAACCGTTGTTGATGAGTGATATTCACGACTTGCGAAGAGTACTTGCGCCCCATTGCTTCATTCGCTCGACCTATGGCTCGACTGAAGCCAGCGGATTGACTTGGTTCGCGCATCCGCTCGACTGCCAGGATTCAGTCCGCGTGCCTGCTGGCGTGTTGATGCCCGACACCGAAGCGATGATATTGGCCGATGACGGCACACCGTGCGAACGCGGCGTGACGGGCGAACTGATTATCCGCAGCCGCTACAACGCCCTTGGTGAATGGGTCGATGGTCGGCTAATTGCCGGGCGCTTGGAGCCTGACCGTGAGGACCCGACTCGGCGCGTTTATCGTACTGGCGATCTCGCGCGCTGCGACGCTAATGGCGTATTTGTCGTTGTCGGCCGCAAAGATCGAATGCTCAATGTCAATGGACAGCGGGTCGAGCCGGCCGAAGTCGAAGCACTGATCCGCCGTTGTCCCGAGGTCTGCGAAACAGAAGTTTTGCCTGCAATGCGACATGGCGCCGCCATCATGATCGCGTTCATTGTCCCTCGGCCAGGAGCGGCAAACGACTTGGAACCGGTCGTGCGAGCTGCGCTGCGTGCATCGCTGCCCGCGTTCATGATTCCGTCGCGTATTTTCATTCTGGATGCCATACCGCGGCTTCCCGGCGGAAAGGTAAGCGCGCAGGCCCTGTACGCCTTCGCTGGTGAGCAGGCGGCATGAATCCGCCTGCCGGCGTAGCGCCGTCCTTGCAGGCGCTGGTCGCCGAAGTGTGGCAGCAGGCCTTGAAGATCAAACAGATCGACCCCGCGCAAAGCTGGCAAGAAGCCGGAGGTGATTCACTCGGCATCCTGCAACTCTTACACCAGATTGAGCGCCGCTGTGGCTGCGTGCTGTCGTTCGACATGATCGATCCCGCGATGCATGTCGGTGAGCTGGTAGCCTTGATCGAGCAAGGTCCGCAAGTTCAGGAGGGGGCCCTGCCGCTGGTTCATCTATTGCCTGGGTTCCTTGGCGACGAACCGAGCCTGGCAAGCTTTCGGCGCGCGCTGCGTGGAAGGATCGCCTTCAACCTTCTCGATATTGCAGATCTGAATGAATCCGCAGCGGTGCTTGAGGACATGCAGCAAATCGGCCGGATAGCTGCGCTCGCTATTGAGCGCAGGCAGCCTTCCGGTCCAATTGTGCTCGCGGGATATAGTTTCGGCGGTAGCGTCGCCTATGAAGCGGCGCGGGCGCTGATCGACAACGGTCGCGAGGTCGCGCTGTTAGCAATTTTTGACACGAAATTCGGGTTGGCGGCGAGCGGCGTTGGACGAACATCTGCGCAATCTCGTAGCTGGAAGAGGCGATCGAGGTTGCGCGCAGCGTTATCTTGGGACTTCGCGCGCACATCAATGTTGTCGGCGCTCAATCGGATGCCGTGGTCCTTTCAATATAGGATCCGACGTTATTTGTTTCGTCTCTTCCGAGAACACACGTTGCACTCTTGGGCGCCTTCGCCACTCGATGTGGAGACGTTTCTGGCCGTCAGCGAAGAATACCAAGCGAAAACGTTTGGAATATGGCGCTGGCTATGTCCGCGTCTCAGCGTCGCTCGTCTTCCCGGCGCGCATACAGACATTTTTCAAGCGCCCGGCGCGGCTCTGTTGATCCCGGCTTTCGAGGACCATGTGCGCCGGGCGATCGCCAGCAATCCGAAGGCTGTCCTTGAAGTGTCTGTAGGAAAACGCCGCGAGCCCGCGTGAGCCTTTGCTGCATTTTTTTCAGATATGGATATTGTGTTGCGTCATTGCAACGCGGCGTCGCAATCCACTGTTTGTAGGACGAAAGTTTATTTTGTCGGCGACATAGAATATGTCGCAGAATTCGATGATCATAGTGTGAAGTGATCCGCAGATTAGATAAGAAGTGACCACGGTCAGCCGGCCGTGAGTTAATAAATCATCTGTAGCCTCCGTACCACCAACTGACCAAAAGCAGCACAAATATGTCATTGAAAACCGCTTACCTGAAGTCATTCAGCAAAACCTACGCAACGGCATCGCTATTCACGCTTGCGGCCCTGCTCACCGCCTGCGGTGGCGGCGGCGGCGGCAGTAGCGCGCCTCCTCCTCCCCCTCCGGCAACCTACACGATCGGCGGCTCGATCAGCGGGCTCAGCGGTAGTGGTTTGATGCTGCAGGACAATGGCGGCGACACTCTGGCTGTCAATGCAGGTGCCACCGACATTTACGTTCGCGACGGCCGTGCAATCGGGCAAGGCCTACGCAGTGACGGTCTCGGCTCAACCGACGAACCCTGCGCAAACCTGCACGGTGACCGGCGGCTCCGGCACGGTTGCCGCGGCCAACGTCACCAACGTCAGTATCACTTGCGTGACCGGAGCGGTGACGGTTGGCGGCACCGTCAGCGGTCTGACGGCAAGCGGGCTGGTGTTGCAAGACAACGGCGGCGATAACTTGACTGTCGCCTCAGGTGCCACCACGTTTACTTTCGCGACGCCCGTGCAGACCGGCTCCCCATACGCCGTCACCGTGTTGACTCAGCCTACCGGCGAAACGTGCACCGTATCGAGCGGCTCCGGCACTGCCGGTACCACTGCCGTCACCACGGTCAGTATTGCTTGCTCGAGCGTGACCGTGACGGTGGGCGGCACCATCTCGGGTCTGGCTGCAAGCGGACTCGTACTGCAGGACAATGCCGGCGACAATCTAACTGTCGCCGCAGGTGCCACGACGTTCACTTTCGCGACCGCGGTGCCCGAGGGTGCGCCGTATAGCGTGACCGTGTTGACGCAACCGACATCGATGCCCTTGGAGACCTGCACGGTGACCGCCGGCGGCTCGGGCACCGCGGGTGCAACCAATATCACCAGCGTGGTTGTAGCTTGCGTACCTGCAACATTTACAGTCGGCGGAACTATCACCGGGTACTCTCGGCAGCGGCTTGGTGCTGCAAGACAACGGCGGCGATAACCTCACCGTCACAGCCGCTCGGCACCAGCTTCACATTCGCTACTCCGCTGCCCGTCGGCGCGACTTACGCTGTGACCGTTGCGGCCCAGCCCACGAGCCCCGCGGCAACGTGCACCGTTGCTAATGGCTCCGGGACAATCGTGGCGAGCAACGTGACCTCGGTGACCATCAACTGCGTGGGGGTTGGGCGGTATGTTTATGTAGTAAACTCGATCGACAACGGCAACCCGGGCGACGTTGCGGCATTTTCAATCAACCAGAGCAGCGGCGCATTGACGATGATCGGCACTCCCGTTACTGCGGACAATACGCCGACGGGCATCGCGATCGATCCGGTCGGCCAATATGCCTATGTCAGCAACAAGCATTCAGCGGATGTCTCGTTCTTCACAATTGGCAGCTCTGGTGCGTTGACGTTACAAACGAATGTCGCCACCAACGCTGTGCCTGAGGCGTCCATCGCCATAACGCCGTCGAACCAGTATGTCTTTGTCGGCGGTTACGACGCTTCGGGTGGTGCCGCGTGGGGCGCCAGCGTCACACCAGCCACAGGAGCTCTAAGCTTTCTGAGCGGTGGGGCATTCGTAACGCCGGATCCGCTGACATCGATAGCGGTGGACCCAACGAGCAGTCTGGTATTCGCGACAACTTCGGCCTCGAACCAGGTCTATGCTTTCAACATAGGGACCGGCGGCGCTCTAAGCACCGCGGGCAATACTCCTATCGGTAATAACGGGAGGAGTGGGGCCGTGGCTGTTTGGCCCTTGGGCACCGCGAGCGGGGGATACATTTACATTGCGGATAGCGGGCTTCTCAAGGTCAGCGGATATGCCTACGACGGCTCGGGGAACTTGTCGACAATCCCTGGCACGCCTCTCAACACGAACGGCGCTGGCCCGCAAGGCATGGCGATTGATCCTGCCGGCAAATACCTTTACGTCACCAACTATACGGATAACACCGTCTCATCGTTTTCGATCAATGCGGCGAACGGTGCCCTGACTCTTATCAATTGGACGGTACCCACCGGCAATGGACCAAGCGACATCAAGATCGATCCGTCCAACCAGTTTGCATACGTAGTCAACAGCAATGATGGCACGATATCGATGTACACCGTAGGCACGGGAGCAAACGCCGGCGTGCTCACTCAAGTGGGCCATCCAATCGCAACGGGCACCGGGGCCGAGCCGGTGGCACTAGCGATCGAGTAGCAGCGGGGGTTGATGTGCGATGTGACTCATGCGGCCGCGGTCTTCGCGGCCGCATGGGTTCACGGCAGCCGCACAGCGGTGCCGCGGCGCACCTCTCCTTGGCGTGACCAGGTGTGTGAAATTAAGGAGTTACGCGCGCGGCTTAAAGCCAAGCGTGCAGTTTGTTCCCCCGTCCTTTGACATATTAGAAAGTCAGCATGTCGTCTGATTGACTTTGATAGGGAATACGCGCAATTGTTTGTCTGCCCCGCCCGGATTCGCAAACAATTTTTACGCACTCGCAGCGTGCGGCATACTCGGAGGGCAGCAACCTTGAAGGGCAGGCAGATTGCCGGCTTTGGTGGCATCGCCGGAGACTATGTCAGTGGATAAAAACAATGTGGACGCGCCTAAAGTATTGCTGATCGGGCCGTACGATCCGCATTGCGGCGAATATACTTTCCTCGCGCCGCCGCTCGGCGTGTGGCGCCTGGCCGGGGTTCTGCAAGCCGCGGGCATCGCGGCGAGCGTGTTCGATCCAAACTGCTGTCGTGAGACGCCGCAACGCGCGCTCGAACGCGAACTCTTGAACGGCGCGTGGGATGTCATCGGCATCTCCACCACGGGCATGACGCTGCAATTCGATTTGGAGCTTGCGTACATTGCACGCCGCATGCTTCCGCGTGCATTGATCGTCGCCGGCGGCATGGAGGCCACCTTCCGGCCGGGACTCATGTTCGAACTGGGCCCCTTCGACCTGGTGATGTTGGGCGAAGGTGAAAGACCACTGCTGGAACTCGCCGCCCGTCTGCGCACCGGTCAATCCTTGCAAGGCCTGGCAGGGGTCGCGCAACGCGGTGCCGACGGAACGCTGATCTCGATTCCACAACGCGCGTTGAGCCGAGAGGAGCTGCGCGACGCGATCTTCAACACCCCCTACGAAAAGATGCCTTACACGGCTTATTGGCAACGCCTCGAAGCCGCTTATCGCGTCGGCTCGCTGCCGAGCAAAGCTGCCCGCGAGGCCCACCTTGCGGAAATTCGTTCGGTGCGATTGATCACCCTGAACTATTGCCCGATGAACTGTTCGTTCTGCTCCGCAACAAATTTCCTGCACGAGGCGCAAGGCGGCGTCGCCGGCGTTGCACGACTCGACGTTGCCGAATGCATGACGATGATCGAGCGCATCGTCACGGCGCACCCAGGGGTGCGCACCATCATATTTCAGGACGACATTTTCACCTTTACCAGTGATAAACGCATCCTGCCGCTGTGCGAAGCCATCGTGGAGGCGAAAAAGCACGGGCGAATCCCGGCACAGCTGCAGTTCATCAGTACCAACCGAATCGATGCGATGAACGAGGAGCGCCTCAAGGCGATGCGGCGCGCTGGTTTTCGTGTATTGGGATTTGGCATCGAGAGCTTCTCGCAACGCGTGCTCGCGGAGTTCAACAAAGCGCAGATCTACCGGCATATTGAGCCAATGCTCTCCGCCGCGCTCGCCACCGGCGTCACACCGTTTCTCGATATCATTCTGAGTTCGCCGCGTGCCAGTTTGGCGGATGTCGTGCAAACGCTGCGCGGCGCATATCGCTGGCTGCGGCAAAGGATGCGAAATTGGCATGTATCCCTATGTCATTCCCTTTTCGGGAGCGGCCTTCGCGCGCGACCCGAGTCTGTTGCCGCACACTCGCTACCTGCGCCGACAGGTCGCAGGGACGAACGTCGCGTGGGATCAAGCGGCGAAGATTCTGCCGATTGACCCTGTCGTGCGGGACGTCATTCTGCGCATGGAACTTGCTTTCGAGACCATGCTCGCAACCTTTGAGAAGCACGCGGCGCATATGCCCTCGCGGGTGCGCTCGCTTTTGTGGATCTTGAGCGCCATGCCGATACTGGCGGAGTTTGGCGAATTCATTGCCGACGAAAGCGAGATTCGCGAGGAGCTGGCCGCGCGGCTGCCAACACTGGTAGCGCTGGAATCGCTGCCGGTCGAAACCGCGCGCGTGGAGGCTACCGCATGAAAAAGCACGCGTACTCGGTACTCGCGCCGCTCGCGGTTTGCGGCCTGCTGGCCGCCTGGATTGCTTTGTCCGTGGCAAATGCCCAAGCGATCGGCTTCTCGATCCTGATCTTTGCGGTCGCGAATCTCATCGTCTACACCGATGCCCTCGATTTTGCCTTGCGCCTGTACATGCGTAGGCGCAACACGGTCGGAAGCAGCGGGGTCTCCGGCAGCGAGCAAATCAAGGATATCTCCATCGATCTCGACGCGATTGTGCCCGCCGACTCGCGCCTGGTGGTACCGGTTTCGCCGTACGCGATTATTGCCTCGGTGTTCAATCTCGAAGATCACCTCGATGAGTTCATCGAGATCATGGGACCCTATCGAGATCGCGTCTGGCTCATCAGCGACGGCTCGACGGACAATACCGTGTTGCGCCTGACGCAGGCCGGCTGGCGCTGTTTCGACGATGGTATCAACCGGCGCAAGCCCGGCGCGATCCGCCGCCTGCTGGAACGCATCCCGAGTCACATTGAAACCATCATGGTGATCGATCCCGACATTCGCATCCGCGGACGGGGCGAGGGCAGCGTCATCGATTTGAATCATTTCGTGAGCGACTTCCAGCAGTCCGATGCTGCGGCCGCATGTCCCCGCATCATCATCGAGCCCGATGGATTTCTCGCACGTTTCCAGTCGTTTGAGTATGCGTTGTCGTTCTGCGTCGGCCGCAGAAGCTTGTCGGACTTCAGCATCACTTCGGGTTGCGTATCGCTGTATCGCCGCAGCGCGTTGACCCGCATGCTCAACGAGCATTCTCTGTCCGTTTACGCCGAGGATCTGGAGAATGCCGTCATTTTGCTCGGCCATGGAGAGAAGATTTACTACGACGGCCGGCTGGTCGTGAGCACGGAGGGCCCGCGCACGCTGGGCCGCTGGTTCTCGCAGCGGGTCGGTTGGTATCACGGACTGCTCAAGGTCTATATAGAGCGCTTCGGCCAAGTTCTGCGCGTCAGCCGCCGCTCGCCCTTTGCCTTTTATCATTACATCATCTACGTGGGCGGACTCTCCTTGGCGATGCACTTGATCAAGGTGGTGAGCGCGGCCGTGCTGGTGCTCAGCCTGTTGAGCGGGCTGGATGCATTGCTGTTGGACAATGTCATACCCAGGCAGAATTTACTCAACCCAGAATATTTTACGGCTGCAATCAGCAGCTACCTCGCCCTGGGCGTGATCGCTCTATTCACCGTCGTGCCGAAGCGTGAGCGCTCGTATGTGGCGCCCATTGTTCCTTTGTATCTGTGCTACGCCCTCGTGCACATCGTGCCGATGACCGTGGGGTTTGCGAACTATTTTGGACTCAGGCTTTTTCGACGGCGCGTCTATCAGGACCATTATGAAAAGCCCGTGGTCCAAGACTTGGGCACGGAAAAAATGGGGCTCATGCGATGACCGTACGCGGCGTGCCGGCTCCCGCCCCGCATCAGTACTCGCCGCCTCATTATTGGGAAGATCGGGCACAGCGTTTTGCCGGCGAGCGCGACGGACTCGCGGCCGTTTGCGCGTACGGCATGCCGGAATTCTACAATCGCGCCATCGACTTCGAACAACGCCTGGCGCTGGCACCCTGGCTCAAGGTTAAAACGGACGCCCGTGTATTGGATGTCGGTTGCGGCATCGGACGCTGGAGCCGCTTTCTGGCCGCGCGCGGCGCCCGCGTGCTCGGCGTCGACTTGAGCCCGACCATGATCGCGCAGGCGCGTCGTCGAGCCGCGGAACAGGGTGTCGAGGCGCGGTGTCGTTTTGCCGTCGCGGACCTTGCTCACCTCGAACTCGGGGAGCAGTTTGATCTGGTGTTGGGAGTGACGGTCCTGCAGCACATCCTGGATCCCGTTGCTTTTCGTTCAGCGCTCTCGGCCATGGTGAGCCATCTCGCGCCGGGAGGCCGCATGATTCTGCTGGAGGCGGCGCCTACGGCGAGCGTCAGCCGCTGCGATACCAGCATTTTTACCGCCCGCGAACGCGATGTTTATTTGGATTTGATCGACTCCTGCGGCCTCGAAGTTGTCGCGCTCACGGGCGTAGATCCCGCGCCCTTCACCAAGCGGCTTCTGCCATACTTACGCAAGCTGCCAAGGTTGGCCGGGTTAAGCCTTCTAGCCCTCGCCACTGCCCTTTCCTTGCCGATCGACGCGCTTTTTGGCCGTCGCGCCGTCAAGCATTCATGGCATGCCGTGTTTGTATTGGAAAGAAAAAATCGGGGATCATAAAAATGGCCATGAAGGGTCGATCGATACTCGCGCTCGCTGTTTTTCTCATGCTGGGCGCCGTGGTCGCTCTCGGGAGTTGGTATGAGACGCAGCGGGTCAAGCGCCCGGCGCCAGCCACGGAAAAGTCCGTGACGGTGCACGTGACGAATGCCGGCGATCGCGGGCCCGGCACCTTGCGCGAAGCATTATTTTTGGTCGCGGGCGCGACCGGCGCCACCAGCATTTCAATCGAAGTTCCGAGCATCAAACTCGAAACGGCGTTACCTGCGTTCGTGAATTCTCATGAAGTGAAACTCGTCGGACAAGCGCCGGGCGCGGTAATCGATGCGCAGGCGCTCACCGAGGGACCGGTGCTGGACATTGCGGGGCCTAATATCTCCATTGAAGGAATTACGATTCAAGGTTGTCCGGCCATCGCCGTTTTGGTACGCGCGGTGCATTTCCAGCTCGCCACTTCGACCATCCAGTCGTGCGACGTCGGCGTGGAGATTGCAGAGAATGCCAGCGACACGCTTCTGCAGAAAAACAAGTTCGTCAAAGATCGCCTGGGGGTCCGCTTCAGTGCGTCGCGCCAGAATTCGGTGGTGGCGAACAACGAGTTCATCGAGGATAAGGACGCGGGCTATGGGCGGTGCGCAGCGCGCCTGAATCGCAAGACGCAGCCATTGCCGTTCGCGACAACAAGTTCACCGAAGACGGCAATGGGATAGTCGCCGGCAATGTTCCGGTGCTGGTCGAGCGCAACGACTTCATCAACGCGCACGAAGCCGCGATTCATATCGTGGGCGCCGGTGCCGTGATCCGCAGCAACCACATCAATGGCGGCGCTTCGATGGGTATCGTCGGGGAAAACGCTCGCGGCACGATCATCGAGGAGAATGAACTCGAAGGACTTACCGCCTACGGCATCATGCTGCGCGGCTCGTCCAACGTTTTGATCCGCGCCAACCGGCTGCACAATTGCGGCTATGGGATTGCCTTCGTGCTCGGCGACCCGCACAACGCCAGCACCGCCGTCGACAACACCATCATCGAGCCGAAGTTCAACGGCATCGATGTGATCGGCGACTCGCCGAATCTGCGCCACAACCAAGTATTGCGCGCCCACGCGTTCCCGCTGCACGTCGAAAATTTCCAGCCGCCGAACGGCCAGAAAGCAGTTTCGCAGCCGGTTCTGGACAACAACAATTTCGGCAACGGCTCCGACAGCGCCGCGACCGCCGCCGCACCGTTTCGAAGCCCTCGCCGCCATGATGACACCTGAAACCGACACACCGCAGTCAACACAGCGCCCGCAGTGGCAGAACCCGCGGATTCATCTGCTTGACGACATGTGGTTGTTGACCATCGTGGCGATCATCGTGGCGATCGGCGTACCGTGGCTTTTCAGCGGCTTTGCGGTGCAGGCGGGACCCGCCAGCTGGGCGCTACTGGGCCTCGGCGGAGTTCACATTGCATTCACATTTTTGGGATCACCGACCCGCTCTGAAGGACGGAGTCGCGAATACGCGCTGACTTTGTTGGATGTCATCGGCGTTCTGCTGATCGGATTCATCTGGGCCCATGTAGGTGCCCTGCAAAATCCGCTATTTCTGACGGTTTTCGTGTTGCCCGTCATGGGTTCGATATTTCTTTCGCGCTGGCACCCCTTCCTCATCGCCCTGCTGAGTATTTTGGTCGTCAGCGGCGTGGCTCTGAGTCAAGCCCCAGAATTGCGTTCGTACGCGAGCGCGTTGTTCGGTGAGGGCGGCTGGCTGGTAGATTGGCTCGCGCCGGCAAGGCCCGGAGACGCAAGCGTCTTTCGCAGGTTTTTATGCCCCAACCGGCTATCTTGTCGCGGTACTGGAGGTGTTTAGCGTCGTATTGTTCGCGTGCGCAGTGGCCGCAGAATATGTCGGCACGATCTTCGAGCGGCTGCTCGCCAGCAGCAATCTGGCTCGATCCGATAGCGAGAAGGCGCAGGAGCTTTGGGCCACCCTGATAGAACGGTTGCCGATCCCGGGACTGCTCATCGATCCGACCTCGTTGCGGATTGTCGCCTGCAGCGACAGCGCGCGCACATTCTTGCATCTCGGCGACAGCACGCCTGAGGGCCTCAATCTATTCGAAGTAGCTCGGTTCTCGTTTGTCGATCTCGTGCAGGAGATGATCGCCGGGGCGGTCGGCACCTCAACACTCACGGCGTTGCATGTCGCGGAGGAAGTGCGTTTGGCGCAGGTGCGAGTGCTGCAGGTTGTGCACAAGAAACGCAGATTGACCTTGTTGACGCTGGAGGACGTCACCGAGGCCTTCTGCCTGAAGGCGGCGTGGGATACCTCAGAAGCTGCGGCACTCGTGGTCGATGGCCTCGGACACGTCCGCGCCTTCAACAAACCCACGGCAGCGCTCTTCAGCGGCGTCACGATTGGTGCGAGCGCCGAGCAATTGTTGTCCCAGTTGGTCGCCGGGTTACCGTGGTGGGAATCTGGACTCACTCGGCGGCGCAAGATGCACATCGAGATCGATTCTCGCGTCTATGAAGTTACGAGTTCCGAAATCGCATTGCCGGGCGAAGCGCAGCGTCTCTACAGTGTCTCGCTGCTGCCGGTGGCGCGCGCCGATTCCCCCGATCGAGCCGCCGGCACCGCGCATTTGGTCAAGCACGCCCCGAGCGGCGCGCCTGAGACGATCGACAAGAGGCGCGAACTTAAATGAAAGATTTTCCGATGAATGTGGCGTGCTTGGGAATTATGGTGCTGGCTTGTGGTTTCGCCGAGTCCTCCGCTTTCGCGCAAGTCGCACCAGCGTCCAGCACTCCCCCTCCAGGGACGCCCGCACCAACCGCGTCTGCGCCAAGCTCGACCGCGGAAGATCGAATCGTGGTCAGCGCCGACGGCACGACTCTCACCGGAACCAATGGCGGCGGCGGTGCTTCCCTTGGCTATTTGCACAACTTTGACGCGAGCACGATTCTCGGAATTGCCGTGGAGCATCAAGTATTGGCGGATGCACAGTGGACATTCGCGTCCTTAATGGATCCGCGGCCGTCGGGCCGGACAATCAGCGCTATAGCTTTTACGGCGAAGCGCACGAAGGTCCGGGTCGCGATGCCGGACGGGACTTCGATTACAAAATCGAGGCCCTCGGTGTCATCGGTACCTTTGTTCATAAATTGTCGGCGCAAATCGAAGATCGGCGCATCGACGTGGAGACGACCCACGGGAATCTACCCAAGGTCGGCTTGTCCTACCTTTGGGGGCCGCATTTCATGACCTCCGCGTCGTACCAGTATTCGGTGAGCGGCAATCTTGGCACGCGCCTGCCCGCGGTGCGACTCGACAGCTATTGGGCGACCGTCAACTTGTTCGGCGGCGCGTCCTGGGGCCCGACTTCTCCGGTGGTTTTCAATCTACCCCAAAACCCCAAAACCCCGTGTTAATGAAACCTGTACTTATAGATGAAGTTAAGTAGTAGTTAAATTAATTAAGATTAAGAGACATTAAAATAAAAGGACAATCACTAATTCACTCAAATCCTGAGTCGCAAAACTCCTCTATTAGAGCTACTTTGCATTTCACCATCAGCACCCTCAATTTCTACTAGGATTTCATCAATTGAAGTATCTAAAGAAATGTTGCTTGTAGGGGATCTGTAGAAGAGGAACTTCAAAAAAGTATTGTAGAGTGCAATTAATTATTTTCTCAAAAGGTTTTATTGAAGGAAAGCAAATCTAGGCATGTAGTTCTCCAAAATTTGAGGCTTCTTCGCAAACAAGTGCTTGTTAGTTCGGGGAATTATGTGTAGTGTAACCATCCAGAAGAAATCTGGAGTGTAAGGGTAGGGACTATCAGAGATGATTATGGCAAATTCAGCACACATGAGGACGATATCATCAAACATGCAATTGGGAAATTGTCTAGCTAGTTTGAGGTTCTTCTCAAGGTTGTATAAAGTGATGATGCAGTTGAGGCCCTGTTTAGGGAAAAAATCAGCGTGGATATCATTGAGTTCCATAAACTTGTTGAGAGGGAAACCTCTATTAAGAAGTCGCTAATGATAACAAGCTGTGGAGAATCTGAATTTCGGTTTGGGAAGTTGTTCATAGTAACCCCTAAAACCAATGTAAGCCAATGCTGATGTTTAGAGAAGCAGCTTATGCCCTTCCTGGAACTCCACAAATTTCCCCTTAAGTAAATTTCGGAAGTTCTGCTAATTGTACGAATAAATAATCCTACCCACATTAGCAAAAGGAATCCTTTCATCTGATGAAACATTTGAGGAAGTATCAAGAATATTGTTGAAGTAGTCCTCACAGAAAGCACAAAGCCATGTATCAGTCAATTATTCCATACAAAAGTTATGGACACATCTCTATGCACAGTTATCGCATTCTATCAGACACTCTTAGAAGTCATCTAATTAACAAATCAAACAGAAATCATCCTATTCTTCAACTTAGTGTTCCAGCGTCTAGCGTTTGTCCTCTATAGGAATTTCGGATTTGACTTCACTGCTGTCAGTTAAAATTATCTTATTGAATTTCTTCTTGCAGAGAGGGCAACTATTCTTGCTCATGTAGCCCATTATCTTATACATTCCAGACAAAAAATATGAGGACAGTTCTCAATTGAGGCAAAGGAATTTCCCATCTCAGTCTATACAAATGACACATGTCCTTTCTTGTTTCTCAGAACTTAGACTCAAAAAGTTCCTTTTATGTTCGCTTAAATTCTTTCTTTGTCTTTCAGACCATTATTCCCGTCAGATGTTAAGCTTTATCCATGATCTTGTTGTCCCTCTTCATCGATTTTCTCATTCCTTGACTCTAAGCGCTCCTCTCCTTTACTTCTTCAATCTACTTTAGAATTTAAGGCGACACTCCTAATGGGTTATACTCTTCACTCCTTGATAAAATTTTATCAAAATTTTAGTTCTGGTCAAG
Organism: uncultured Gammaproteobacteria bacterium; assembly: GCA_963771615.1. Classification (GTDB taxonomy): domain Bacteria; phylum Pseudomonadota; class Gammaproteobacteria; order Steroidobacterales; family Steroidobacteraceae; genus Bog-1198. Next base: position 837 of record CAVYUD010000009.1, on the reverse strand, counting down.
GCTATTTGAACATAGGTTCTCAATCAAGCCTTTCTCTTCTTCCTTTTCAGATTCTTCTTTGACCATATCCAAATCAAATTCCTGAATAAGAATGTAATCATTGTTTGGGTTCTCTGTTTTGACCAAGAGCTTCAGAAAGTAAAATTCAATTGGCTTCTAATAAATGCCATCCTTATTGTTATTCCCTTTCATAGTAATGGATTCCCCCATTTACCTCATATTGAGTTTTAAGCACAAGTCTTCCAAGTTACAATTGAGAACAATTGGTGCTTAGGTTTCCAACTTGTACTTCTCTCGCAAGTCCTTAATGTTCCTGGAGTAGTTGTGAAATATTTCCCAAGAAGCTGCGTAATTTGAGTCTCTGTTTCCTGCTTCTCTTTATTGTTACCTCAATCTCAATCCCAGGCTTTTCCCCATCTTATTGTTCACAATTCTCATTCTTCTTGGAAAAGAGGCTATCATACGAACCTTCTTTAGCTTTATGGTTGGCAATTTTGAGGAATTTAAGTAAGGTGAAGTGAAATCTGAGGAAAGTATCACTCTGCTAGAGAGGAATTAACTCATGGATTGACTTCTTATTCTGAAGCTTGTAATGCATTTACATCTTGGACTTGCAAGAGTATAAAGCCTCGTTGTAGTTATCCCTGGAAACAATACCGTAAGAATTGGCTTTCTAGAGAAAAGGAGCTTGCTTTGAAAAAAGTGTGCTGTTTGCTAACGAATTCATTTGATAATGTAAGAGTGCGCAATTGAAATTAAATTTTACTGTCGGTCATCCCTGATTGTCATTATATTATTCACATTGTTTCTATTAATGTATTATCCACGTATTGCTGG
>CAVYUD010000008.1:267500-953458 GCA_963771615.1 uncultured Gammaproteobacteria bacterium | reverse complement strand
CGCCATCGGAAGCAACGGGAGTCTGCGTGGCGCGCCGACGTGCCCGGCAATACGCAGCCAGTTCGTCGTAGACCGCATCGCCGCAACAGCGCGCAGCTCCGGCTCCATGCTCACGTACACCGGCCGATCCGCCCTATAGGCGTCCTTTTGCTCGGTGCACCACCAGTCCATGGTCCCCTCGACACCCCAGTCCGCGCTCCGGATGCGCGGACCGTGGTCGTGCTCGTCGCGTCGTCGATGTCGAAGAACAGCGGGACCTGCCAGCAGATCCGCGGCTTCCAGTCGATCGGGTCCTCGCCTCGGCGTAGCGCCGCGACATGAAACGCACAGCCGGCGCCGGCCGGGTGGTCGGCGCGGTTGTGGAAGATGCACGCGTCGCGATGAGATGCGGGTGTGAACGCTGCCGCGCCTGAACCGCGCCTTGCCCCACGGGTCGCTGCCGCCGCGACGCAGCGCCACGGCGCGGTTCTGCCAGTCCTCATCGGTCAGCTGCCCGACCCGGCCACGGATCATCGCGAGGTCCTCGCGGCCGGCCGCATCGCCGTCGCCCCGGTAGATCTCGACACCCACCACGCAGCAGCCGCGGGCGTGCCCTGCCGCCTGGTGTCCGGGCATCCCCGCCCCCAGATGCACTGGTAGTCAGACAGCATGAAGTTCAGGTCGAACTCCCAGTTCCACCCGTCGCCGTCGGTGAATGTGGCCGTTTCGCGCGTGAGCATCAGATCCCCGCCGCTCGCATCCGCAGTCGAGGAGACCGACCATACCGGTCCCCGTTGGAGCGGTCGCTCGGCGCCGCCGAGTGGCGGCTCACGTCGCGGGCCCGGTCACTCGATCACGTCGAGCACGCCCGTCTGAGAGTTCGACGCGCAGGCCGCCGGAGGTCGCGATCTCCGCGACCTCCTCGGGGCGCTCGGCGCCCCCGGCCTGAAGCACCATGCGTGCGACCTCGCCGCGGACGCGCTTGGCCATGTGGGTGATCACCGTCCGTGTGCCGTCAGGCGCCTCCGTGAACCCGCGGACGGCGAGGTGGGCAGCGCGGCGCGGATGCCACGCCGCCGCGTAGGAGCCGGAGCGCAGATCGAGCACCAGGCCACGATCGGGCAACGCCGCGCGCAGCGGCTCGACGCCAGTAGGCGGCGAGTCCCCCGATGCCGGACGGCTTGGCGCTCATGTCGAGCCGGTAGGCGGGGATCCGGTCGCCGGGCCGCACGACGCCCCATAGCGCGCTGGCGATCAGCACGCCGTCCCACGGCAGGTCCGCCAGACCGAGGGCCGCGAACAGCACGCCGGTGTAGAGCTCCGCCGCCGGGATCGCCGGCGCGGTCCGCAGGCCCGGATCGACGGCGTCGATCAGCCGCTCGCGCGGCTCGCGCAGCCGCGAGTAGACGAGCGTCGAGAGGCCGGCGCGGCGGCCGCGATCGGGCGACGCCTTGCCCTGGGAGGGTGGGAGCAGTACGAGCACCAGCGACAGGCTAGTCGCAGTCAAGCGGGCTACTCGAGGACCTGGTCGAAGAACTCCAGCGGCGCGACCGTCGCCCGCAACTCGTCGGTGATCCTGCCATCGATCATCACGAACAGCATCCGCACGGGTCGATCGGACCGGTTGGCCCAGGCGTGGTTGGTTCCTCGCTGGACGACCGCGTCACCTGGCCCCACCCTGGTCTCGGACCCGTCGTCGAGCAGTAGCCACGTCTCGCCGTCGAGCACAACGCCGACATCCACGGTCTCCGTGCGATGCATCGGTGACTCGGCGCCCGGCGCCATCTCGGTGAACCGGACGCCCACCCCGTCGGCGGGCGGCGGTGTCCGCACGGGACGGTCGGTCGGCTCCGGCTCGGTGGCCGCGATCGGGGCCGGCGTCTCAGCGGTGAGCCAGATCTCGTGGAACGCCGCGGTTCCGATGTCGAGCGTCTTGGGCGACGGGGCGTCGGAGAGCACGACCGATTTGCCGGCGGCGTCGTGGCCGGTGACGATGCGACGCGGCATGCGCGCATCATCCTCCCAGGTGAGGCGACGCGCAACGGCCCGGTGATCGGGCCCTCGGCCTAAAAGTCCCAGCGGCTGGCCCCGTGGGGCGGGCGCAGACCGACGCCGAAGGCCGTGACGATGCGCAAGCGGAACAGGTACCACGGCCCAGGCCCGGCACTCTGAGCGCTGTAGGAAGCGGTGATCGCGTCGCCGTCGGCCTGCGCCGGCCACCCGCCCGCGTCGTAGGCGGCCGCCACCGCGGTCAGCGTGGCGGGGTCGGTCTCACGGCGCGCCTCGCCCTCGACGACGAGATCGATGCCTTCGAGGCGCATGGAGATGGTGCAGGAGGGGTTGTCCAGCAGGTTGCGCGTCTTGCGCGCCGCGGGACCGCTGGTGAAGAACAGATCGCCGTCATGCGCGACGAGGCCCACGCCAGCGGAGTGCGGGCGCCCGTCGGGGCGAACGGTGCCAAGAAAGATGCCGGTTCGGGACCGAGTGAGCCCGTTCCGAGCGCCGCGGCGGCGCGGCTCCACGGCATCAGGTCCTGGTCATAGAGGGTGGCGAGGTTGGTCGTCTGACGCGGCTCGGGCTGTCCATGGCGCTCCTTTGGCGTTTCGGGGTCTATACAGGACCGCCGAGCGCGCGAGACTCATCGGCGCCGCGATACTGGTGACTCGGCATGTGCCTGCTCTGCACGACGCGCTCAACCTCCGCGACCGGAGCGGCGGCCAGTGGACCTACATGCCCTGGGGCCCGTTTCGCGATGCTGCTGAGTTCGCGGCGTGCGTCGATGCGCTTGTCAGCGATGCAGCCATTCGCGTGCTCGCGGTGATCGACCTCCGCACAGGTGAGCCGGAGGGCATGGCCGGGTGGGCCCGGATCGATCCAGAGATCGGGTCCATTGAGGTCGGCGGCATCATCTACAGCCCTGACCTGCAGCGGACCCCAGCCGCCACCGAGGCGATGTACCTGATGGCCGGCCACGTCTTCGACGACCTCGGGTACCGGCGCTATGAATGGAAGTGTGATGCGCTCAACGCTCGCTCGATCGCGGCCGCGCGCAGACTGGGCTTCGTTTACGAGGGGACCTGGCGCAAGGCCACGATCTACAAGGGGCGCAACCGTGACACCGCATGGTTTGCGATGACCGACACCGACTGGGCCGTCCGCAAGAACCTGATCTCAGCGTGGCTTGACCCCGGGAACTTCGACCCGGAGGGGCAACAGCGCTCAGCACTGTCCGCTCTACCCCAAAGCTAGGCTCAACGCCGTGGACGACGGACTCGTCAGGGCGGTTCAACTGCTGCCCGCGGCTGATGATCAACCAGGGCGCCGGACCGGCTACCCGTGGGATCTGCCGGTGGTCGGGGGACTCGATCGCGGATTGGCGTTGCACGAGAAGGTCACCTACCTGATCGGTGACAACGGCAGCGGCAAGTCCACCTTGCTCGAGGCAGTCGCCGTCGCGGCCGGGATGAATGCCGAAGGTGGGTCCTCGAACTTCGCCTTCTCCACCCGCGAGTCCCATTCGGAGCTCGGACAGGAGATCCGGCTCGTTCGCGGCGCCCGCCGACCCAGGACCGACTTCTTTCTCAGAGCCGAGAGCCTGTTCACCGCCGCGACCTACCTCGAGCAGCTCGACGACGGTCGGCTCGCTGCGTGCCTACGGCGGCGCGTCGCTGCACGAGCAGTCCCACGGTGAATCGTTCCTGGCGGTGATGATCAACCGGTTCGGTCCAGACGGCTTCTACCTGTTGGACGAGCCCGAAGCGGCCCTCTCGACGCAGAACTGCCTCACGGCCCTGCGGCGCATCCACGAACTCGTCGCCGACGGATCGCAGTTCATCATCGCCACCCACTCGCCGATCCTCCTCGCCTACCCCGAGGCGATGATTTACGCCTTCACCGCGAGCGGAGTCCAGGAAGTCGACTACGAGGATGCTGAGCCGGTGCGGCTCACCCGAGCGTTTCTGGACTCCCGCGAGCGATTCCTCGAGCGTCTGTTCTCGGATTAGCCGCCGACGCGCTTCGTGAAGTACTCGGCCTCGACCTCTCCGAGCGCCGTCGCCGGCGGTTCGCCATGGAGGTACTCGGCGGCGATCGCCCCCCAGTCGGCGCCGGCGCGAAGCTGACTGCAGCACGACGCGACGATCGCGTGCATCCGCCGGATCAGGGCGTCTCCGCCGGCAGCGTGAACTGGCTGAGCTGATCCCTGGCCTGCGGCCCGGCGCTCCGCGTCCAGCCGGCCGGCGCTCGCGGCCGCGGCGGTCCTGCTCACCTCGGCGAAACGCCGCTCACCGGGAACCGCGTACCATCGCGTCGCGCGCCGCATCAGCTTCAGCGCCAGCTCTGCGTCGACCAGCTCCGCGCGGTCCGCCGGCAGGTACCCGCCTGCGATCAGGGCGGACTTAAGCGCGCGCGGCATCGCCGGCGCGGACCGCCAAGGCGATCCCCCGCTCGGCGGCGACCCGCTCTCGCTGACATCGCGCAGCAACCCAAAGTCCAGGAACCCGACGCGCCCGTCGGGACGCAGCAGGTAGTTGCCCGGGATGCGGGTCGCCCAGCGCGATCCGCTCGCGATACAGCAGGCCGAAGTAGAACCGAAAGACGATCTCCCCGTAGCTGTCGCGCTGCGGCTCGTCGAGCCGGCGAACCGCCTCGAACCGCTCGCCGGCGATGTACTCCGATACCAGCGCCCGCCGCGTCGAGAGCTCGGTGTTGACCGCGGGCACCGAGATGAACGGGTGGCCGCGGCGCAGCCGCTCGATCCGCCGCTGGTTCTGCGCCTCGAGCTCGTAGTCGAGCTCCTCGACGATCCGCTCGCGCAACTCCGAGGCCGATGATGAGCTTTGCAACATAGTAGGCCGGCGCGGCCTTGCCTGCGAAAAAAAACGTCCGCCGCGTCTGCAGCGCTTGGGGATTGTCTCGCAAACGGTTGTAGAGCACGACGATGCGCAGCGCGTTCAGAAGCTGTCTCTTGTATTCGTGGATACGTTTGATGTGGCAATCGAATATTGTTTCGGCATCGACGCTGAAGCCGAATTTCATCTTGAACCATTCGGCGCAAAGTCTCTTGTTCTCGCGCTTCACTTGCACGAACTTGTCGAGAAATCCCGCGTCGTCAGCCAGCGACTTGAGCCGAGCCAACTGCTCAAGATCCGTGATCCACGCGCTGCCGATGGCATCGGTAATCAAATCTGCGAGCGGCGGATTCGCCAGCAAAAGCCAGCGGCGCGGTGTTACGCCGTTGGTCTTGTTGCTAAATCTCTCCGGGAACATCTCGGCGAGATCCCTGACTGTGATGGTGCGCAACAATTCGGAATGAATCTTTGCGACCCCGTTGGTGCTGTGAGACCCAACAATGGCTAAATTTGCCATCCGCACGTGCTTTGTCGCGCCCTCCTCGATCAGGCTGATTCGTTGCACGCGGGCTTCGTCGCCCGGGTAGCGGCTGCGGACCGCCTCCAACAGGCGTCGGTTGATCTCTAAGATGATTTCAAGCTGACGCGGCACGAGCAATTGAAACCACTGCAGCGGCCATCTTTCGAGGGCTTCAGGCAGCAGACGTGTGATTCGTATATCCCAATGTACGGCAGCCGAGATCTCCACGCGGTGTCCCAATCCAAGTGGGCTTCGTCCAACAGGATGCGCATCAGTTCTGGGACGGCGAAGCTCGGATGAGTGTCGTTGAGCTGCAGCGCGGTCTTTTCCGGAAGCAGGCTCCAGTCCGTGTTGTGCTTGCGAAAGCGGCGAATGGCATCTGCCAAGGAGCAAGCCACCAAAAAATATTCTTGTACGAAGCGCAGTCCCTGTCCCAAGCTGGTCGAGTCATCGGGATACAGCACGCGGGTCAACGACTCCGCCTCGAGCGCCTCGGCCACGGCGCCGACGAACTGACCGTGACTGAAGGCCTGGAAGTCGAAATAGGCGGGCGCTCGGGCGGCCCACAGGCGCAGCGTGGTGATGGTGTTGCCGCCGTAACCCACGATCGGGCGATCGTAGGGAACTCCAATCAGGCGTGATGGTTTGTCGGAGATGGCACGCAGAGTGCCCTCGCGCACCTCGAATGAGCAATTGAGCTGAACCTCTACTTGATCGCGCACCCGGCGTATTTCCCATGGGTCATGGCGCGCCAGCCAGTTATCCGGATGTTCGACTTGCCATCCATCTAGGATCCCTTGCTTGAACATGCCGTACTCGTACCTCAGCCCGTAACCCATGGCTGGAATCCTCAAGGTCGCCATGGAGTCCAAATAACAGGCCGCCAGGCGCCCAAGACCGCCATTGCCAAGCCCTGCGTCCGCTTCCTGTTCCAAAATGGCAAGCCAATCCAGATTGATCTCGCTGACGGCGCGACGCGCATCGGCATCCAAAAGAAGATTAGCGACGTTGTTGGCGAGCGATCGGCCAATCAGAAACTCCATCGAGAGGTAATAGACTCGCTTGGGGTTCTCGAGCGCATAGGTATTCTCCGTATCCACCCAGCGTCTTGCCAGAAACTCGCGCACGGAGAGCGCGAAGGCCTCGAAACGCTCATGCGGCGTCGCGCTAGCCAAGCCCACTATCTTGTCTATCAACAGGTGTTTCTCGTAGAGCGCCTTATCGAGCCGCGCCGTGCTCTGAGATACGCCATTCTCATCATCCGATCTCATGCGCTCTGCGCCTCTTAGTGGCAGCGACCTATTCATGCATGCAAAGCTACCGCAACCACATTGGAATTTTATGAATGCAGGCAACCCAGCAAAAAAGGGCGTTCATATTGCAGTGCAATATCGAATTGAGGTTCGTCGTAAAGGCGACTGACGCGCCGAGGGTACCTCACTTACCAGCTGCGGCGGCCCCAATCGTATCCAGCGCGCTCACGGCAAAGCTCGGCAGTTTAAGGTGGGCCGCCGCGAGGTTCTCGCGCAGATGATTGACGGACGCGGTGCCGGGAATCAAGAGAATATTCGGTGCCCGATGCAGTAACCAGGCGAGCGCCACCTGCATTGGCGTTACGCCAAGCCGCTTGGCGACATTTGAGAGTTCGCTCGACTGCAACGGCGTGAAGCCGCCGAGCGGGAAGAACGGCACATAGGCAATGCCGGCACCGGCAAGCTCGTCAATCAACGCATCGTCTTCTCGATGGACGAGATTGAAATGGTTCTGGACACAGACAATATCCGCGATGGCGCGCCCGGCTTCGACCTGTTTTCTCGTCACGTTGCTGAGGCCGATATGACGGACCAACCCTTGGCGCTGCAGCCCCGCCAGTACCGCGAGCGGCTCCTCAAGGGGGCCCTCGGCGGGCCCATGGATACTGAACATCAGGCGCAGATTGACGACATCAAGCGCGTCCACCTTCAAGTTTCGCAGATTGTCATGCACGGCACTTGTCAGGCCCTCTGCGGAGAAGGCCGGATTCCACGATCCGTCTGTTCCGCGACGCGCGCCGACTTTGGTGACAATCACGAGATTTTTAGGATAGGGGTAGAGGGCTTCGCAGATGAGTTGATTGGTGACGTGCGGACCGTAATAGTCGCTCGTGTCGATGTGATCGACTCCGCTCGCTATAGCCTCGCGCAGCACTGTGACCGCACCCTGCGGGTCTTTCGGCGGCCCGAACACTCCCGCGCCAGCGAGCTGCATCGCGCCATACCCGACCCGCTTCACGCGGCGAGTTCCTAGAGCGAATGTTCCGGCACTGCTGATATCGGTCATGGCCAGTTCCTGGGCCATCGGTGAATCCTCACCGGGCCTTAACCTAGCGCCAGTTTAACCGACGGCTAGGCCAATCTGACCAGAGCGTCCTTGTTCAACACGGGTAGGCCCAATCGAGCCTCGTGTTCAGCCACTAAACCGCGGTCATCATGCTGCCAAGGATGAAAACCGGGCCGGAAGAACGACAACCACGCCGGAAATATTTGGCGTAGTAAGCCGGGGTAAATCACTAGATACGAGAAGATGCGCAACCACGTGCGCGGTCCGCTCATCCCGTCCTGTCTGAGGAACTCTCGCATGGCGCGCACGCGACCCCGCAGGAAGGTATAGCTGATATGCAACATCACCAGCGACCGAAACTTCCAACGCTGATAGGTGGACAGCTTTTGCGTGGCGGCGAGAAAGGTGTCGAACGCCACGCCCTTGTGCTCGATCTCCTCGATGGCATGCCATTTCCACAGTCGCGCAGCATCTGGCGATGCGCGCTTGAAGTGACGCTCGCTCTTCAAGCAGGCGTGGGCGATGATGGCAGTGAAATGCTCCAATGCTACGGTGGTCACCAAGCCAAAGATGGGTGGCTTGTCTTTCAACTCCGCCAAGCGGGCGTCGAGGTCCGCGTGCATGGGACGCACATCGTAGCCTGCTTGCTCGACTTGATTGTTCAGGTGGTTGTGCTCACGGCTGTGGGCGGCTTCCTGCTTGATGAAGGCGTCGATTTGCGCCTGCTGCGGCGGCGGCACGCTGTCTCGAAAATTTCTCACGCTGTCGATGAAAAACGCTTCGCCCTTCGGAAAGGTAAGAGACAGGCTGTTGTAGAACGCCGTGGCGACCGCATCGCCGCCGTTCCACCACCGCTCCGTGGTTCGGCCGCGCCCGAACATCACATTGCGGGGTTGGATCTGCAAATCCGCGGGGGTAGGAGAAGAATAATCCATGGCACGTACTGCTCAAAAAGAGGAGCCCTTACAATAACCGCTATTTATGTACCCGTCAATACGCTATTGATGGTCGCATAAATAAATTTAGCGCAGCGCGGCAAGAGCTTGTGCGAAATAATCCCTGCGCTTAGCGGCACTCGCGCCCAGGATGTCACCCAGCAGCGGTCCGACCGAGGATTCCGCGTAGGCAGCGAACGCCACAATCAACGCGATGCGCGATATCCGTCTGGCATCGCTCTTGGAGCGGGGGCGTGCGCGGCTGGAGATGAAATCCGCCAACATGCGATTCACCGGCTCCAGCCGCGAGGTCTCACCCGAGCGAACCAGCCAGCCCAACACGCGCCCAAGCCCATTTTGGCTAAAGAGATCGAAAACCCGGACCACCACGGCGCGGTAGTCGTGTTCCAGGTTGTCCATCTCCACATCGACACTCTGCAATCCCGCCAACAGCTCGCGCACCAAGTCTTCGGCAATCGCGGCATGCAGCCCCGCGGCCGAGCCGAAGTGATGGCTCAAATTGGGATAAGTGACTCCTGCCGCGTCCGCCACCGCGCGCATCGTGAGGACCTCGTCGCTCCCCTCCACGATTAGTCGCCGAGCGGCAGCGAGCGCCTGGGCGCGCATGTCGGAAGCCGCACGTCGGATTCGCGGCGTCCGCCCGGGGTTTGCAGCATTCTTCTTCACTGCCACGAAGTCTGAGCGATGCTTGATACGGCAATCAAGCGCATTAGACCAGGCGCTCCAGCCGGGCGTAACTCGCTTCCATTCCCGGCTCCATGCCGCTCGAGAGCATGCGAGTCCGCGTTTCAATATCGGGCAGAGTCATGCGCATGGTCATCAAAGTACCGCCGCCATCGGGTTCAAAAGACGTTTCGATCCGGTTATCCGGAGTTGCCTCCGGCAGGTGCATGCGCTCCACGTGCACTATTCGTCGGTTTGGCTCGAGTTCAATGAATTCTCCTGTCAGATAAAAGCCTGCGCCTTTTCCGTTGGCCCATTCGTATCGTATCTTGCCCTTGGGCTTGGCTTCGCAGATGCACACGGGCATCGTCCAACCTTCCGGGCCCAACATCCATTTCTGGACCAGTTTTGGATCGGTGTGCGCCCGATATACCGCTTCGGGCAGCGCGGCGAAGCGCCGGGTCACGACAACGTACCTGTCGCCTTCCGTCTTAAGCGTAAGTTTGCTCATCGTTTCCTCCTTACTTTTGGGGGCCTCATATCCGCCAGCAGGGCGTCCAGGCGCTCGTAGTTGCTTGCCAACGCCTTGCGGAGCATCGCAAGCCATTGATCGATCGCTTCAACACCGCCCTTCGCCAGGCGACAGGGCCTTTTTGTGCCCTCAACCCGCCGCGCAATGAGGCCGGCACTCTCGAGCACTTTTAAGTGCTTCGAGACAGCGGGCTGAGACATATCAAACGGTTGCGCCAATTCCATGACCGTCTGCTCGCCCAAGGCGAGACGCCCGAGAATTGCGCGGCGTGTCGGATCAGAAAGTGCGGCAAAGGTTCTATCGAGATCTAACATAGCTAATAGGTTATATAACCTTTTAGTTATAGTCAAGCGCTGTAGCGTCGCACGGCCCCAATCGTCAGGGCTGCTTGTGTCGTGCTGGAACCTCACCCAGTATTCGCAGTCAACATCCAAACGCACCCTTTTCCCTGAGCGAATTCTGGACATTCGAACGAATGTGGGCGAAACCTCTGCGACCTACGGTACTTTTCAGCGTGTTCGCGGCGCATCTGGCGATGCTCGCACTGCTGCTTGTGCAGTCCCGAACCCTGCACATCTCCGCCGCCGCTGACTCCATTGAGCTGGTATTCCTGCCTCCCGTGAATCCCCCGAAAGTGCGGATCGAGAATCCTCGGCCCCAGCGTTGGAGCACCAATGTTGTGGCCGCCCTTGTAGCTCCTGTGCTCAACTCTTCAACCCAAACGGGCCCGGGTTCAGCGCCCGATGGTCAAGGGCCGGCCGTGAACTGGGCGGCGGAAGCGCACCGCGCCGTACGCGCTTTCGAGATCCGCGGACATCAGACTAAGAATAGCGCTCTATCGGTGTCATCCGCGTTGGACGAATCAGGTTCGCGCGAACATCACGCCGGCGATCAGATGAAGACCGCCAGTGGTGATTGGATCGTTTGGATAAATGCCGACTGCTATCAAATTGCCGCTTGGCATTCGGACGCGCCAGCGGTCGGCGGGATCTTTGCCAAGACAATCTGTCGGCATCCGGCCAACGCGCCGCCCGGCAAGTAGGGTACGCTGACTGGAAAATCCGAGCGGCACCGGTATCCTCTGACAGAATAAGCACTCACGACGTCGGCCAGTTAGCTCCGAGAGGTTTCGCTCCGATGCAGCCCCCTACCGATCGCAAGATCACGGAATCGCATGCGAAATTCGCCGATGGCGCCGAAATGGCGGCATTTTTGGCGTCGATTCCTGATGCCGATGGCCTTCAGGCACTCTTGATGAAACGCAGAGTCGTATCCACGCGCACTTTTGATGACGATGCAATGATCGCGCGCTTTGTGCGAAGCGACGGCGCTACCGTCGCGTGCTACACCGTGGAGGCCGTCACTATAGATGAAGCCGAGATGATCGCCGCGCAATGCGAGCTGTTGGATGACTGGAACATAGAGAGTTTTTCGCGTGCGGTGCACGTTGCGCTCGACCCGGAAGCCTCGTGAAATTTCTACCGCTTTTCTGGTCTGGCATCTGGCGCAAACCCGGCCGGACGGCGCTCATTTTCTTTCAAGTCAGTGTCGCATTTGCACTTTTCGGCATGCTCCAGGGCATGAAAACCGGCGTGGACCACGCGGCCGCCGCCGCGCGCGCTGATCTCTTGATAGTTCACAGCCGCTTAAGTTTTCTCGCCGCATCGCTGCCTGCGGGCGCGCTCGATCAGATCAAGTCGGTACCCGGCGTGGAGTTGGTTGTCCCCGTGGATATCTTCCGAGCCACCTATCAAAAGCCCACGCAAGGCCTGGGGGTTGTCGCCATCAGCCTCGTCAAAGACTGGCCGTCTGCGTTTACGTTCGCGATAGCGCCCGAACATCTCGCGGCCTTCCAGAAACTGCGCACCGCCGCCCTGGTCAGATATGAACTGACAGAGAAGTACGGTTGGAAGATCGGCGATCGAATCCCTTTGATGTCCCACACGGCGCAAATGGACGGGTCGACGGATTGGGCCTTCGATGTGGTGGGAACCTTCCGCGATAGCGACGTCGGCAGCGGGCGAGACAACATTCTAATCAATTTGGCCTACCTCGAAGAGGCGCGCTTTCTCGGGAAGGGAACCGTTCAGCATTTCAACGTCGCAATTTCAGATCCGCAGCAGGCAGCGGCGGTTTCCGACGAAATCGACCGGCGCTTCGCCAATTCCCCTCAGGAAACCAAAACCGAATCATTGCTGGAACTGGCGCAGGCGCAAGCGCAAGCGATCGGCGACATGAATTTTCTCATCCGCGCGATTGTCGGCGCGGCGCTGGCGGCGCTGTTTTTTGCCACCGCCAGCATGATGATGCAATCGATTCGCGAGCGCAGATTGGAGCTCGCGGTCCTCAAGGCAGTGGGCTTCACCGATCGCACGGTGTTCCTCCTCATACTGGCGGAAGCTTTATTGGTGTGCGTTGCCGCCGGCGCATTTGGACTCGCGCTGGCAACCCTACTATTGCCGATTGCAGGAATGTTTGTAGTGGGACTTTCGATGCCGAAGATCGTCATCGCGAGCGGCCTCGGATTGGCCATCATCGTGGCGCTCATCAGCGCCGCGGTCCCGGCCGTTCAGGCAGCCCGCCTCAAAGTCGCAACTGCGTTGGCAAACGGCTAGCGGAACGATATGAATTTCCTCCGGCAATTCTTCGGCATCTTGCGCGTCAGTCTGTCGGGCGCCGCACAGAGAGCGGGGGCGGTGCTGACCATCATCATCGGCGTGGCCTGCGCTGTCGGCGTGCTCGTCTCCATGTTGGCCATGGGCATCGGGATGCAGCGTCAGGCGATGGAGAATGCACGCGCCGACCGCGTAAATTTGAGCAGCACCGGTACACGCGGCATTCAGAGCAGTATCCCGAGGGATGAAGCAGTCATTGCCCGCGACCTCCCGGGCATTAAGAAGGATATAAAGCGGTGCCCCCATTGTGATTTTCACCTCGTTGATTCCCATCGAAGCGCGCAGGCGTGTAACGGCAACCCGAGTGTTCTTTCCGCTTCGTGGGCACCACCACCAATTTGACCCAGTTCCGGCCCGAGATTCAGCTAACCGGACGGGCGCATGTTTCGGCCCGGGCTGCACGAACTCATCGCCAGCAACTCCTGCCGCCGCCAATTCACCGGGTTCGAGATCGGCGATCGGCGCTGCGATTCGCGGCATCGACTGGAGCGTCGTCGGACACTTTGACGAGGGACACGCGCTGCAATGTCTCGTGTATGCCGACGTCGATGTGCTGATGTCCACCTTCAATCGCAACACCTACAACCAGGTTTCGGTGATGCTGCAATCTCGCGCAGAGCTTCGCTGTAGTTTCGCGACGCGTTGCAGGCCAACCCGACGCTGCACCTTGAAGCGCAGCATGAGCGCGAGGCGGTGCTGGAAGACTTTCAGCAGCTGAAGGGAATCCTCGATTTCGCCAGCTACTTCGTCGGCACCATCATGGCCATCGGCGCGACATTGGGCGCGGTGAACTCGCTGTATGCAATTGTTGACTCGCGTCGCCGAGAGTTGGGCACGTTGCGTGCGATCGGATTCCGCCCGGCTGCCGTAATCGTCTCCATTCTCTGTGAGTCATTGTTATTTGCCCTGCCGGGCGCGCTGCTGGGGGGCGCGCTCGCCTGGGTGTTTTTCAATGGATTGTCGGCGAGCCCCTTCGGCTACAACTTTCAATTGGCGGTGACGCCTTCGCTAGGGCTGATTGGCATCGCCTGGGCGCTCGCGATGGGCTTGGCCGGTGGACTTCTTCCCGCGCTGCGAGCGGCAAGACTCCCCGTGGCGACAGCACTGCGCGCTGCGTGACGCCGCGCTCAACTTGATTGCAACACCGCGTCAACCGCGGCCCGGGCGAGCAGGCGCGTCGAATCCAAAGCCGGCAGCGGACAATCGTCCTGCCGCACGAGCAAGGGGATCTCCGTGCAACCGAGGATGACGCTATCGCAGCCGAGGGCTTTCATGCGGTCGATGACACCGTTATAGCGAAGGCGGGATGCTTCGGTGAATACGCCGTTCACCAGTTCCTTGAAGATGATGTCATCGACCAGCTTCTGATCCGCTGTGGCGGGCGAGCTGATCTTGACGGCGTACTTCGCAAACACTTCGGGATACACCGGCCCGCTCATGGTGAATCGCGTTCCGAGCAAGGCGGCATGCCGGTAGCCCTGGCGCACCGCGGCCTTCGCGACTTCCTCCGCGATGTGCAGCCACGGGATAGGTGATCGCGCAGCGACATACTTGAATGCGAGATGCGCGGAATTGTCCGGACAAATCGCGAGCTGAGCGCCGGCCTGTGCAACGATGCCGGTCTCGCGCAGCATGAATTCGGCGACGCCCTCATAATCGCCGCGATTGAAGGCCGGCATCCATTCGCCCATTGCAATGCAGCTGAGCGTTATCTGTGGATGCAGATGCTCGCCCATGAATTTCAGCGAATATGCAGCGATTTCGCGAAAACATAAGGCCGCGCCCTCGACGCTGCATGCCACGATTCCGATGTGCTTGGATTTTGTGAGCATCCTCAGAATGATAACTCTAAGGCTGGGCCACATCGAGATTCAGCGTCCTGGCAATGCGCGCGGCGATATCGTAGGAGTCGCCGTGCGGCCGGTTGGGATAGGGTTGAGAGCCGTGATTCCACGCATCGCCCAACTCGAACCAATCGATCGGCTTGCTCGAGACTCCCGTGCCAAGTTCGGCGTCGAGCGACGCGAAGTAAGTCTGCCAGCGGACACGGTAGTAATCGCGCGTGAGTCCTGCCCAATCCTTATTCCCGTAGTCATGTAGATCCGCGCCTTCACTGGCTTTTCGATCACCCCAGGTGGTGAGGATGGAGCGCGCGTCATAGCCGAGACGCGCCGCCTCCTCGGGACTCGAGGCCCATGGCGGTACGAACTCAAGCCAGGTTCCGACCAAGAAGAAGCGGCTGGTGGCGAGCAGTTCATCCTGCAGATCCATGAGATGTAACCAGCGTTGGGTCAGAGTGCGGAATTGCGAACGCTGCTTGGCCTCGAACGCTGTTCTAATTAGGGGCAACAGTAAGCGACTCTCATTCGCCAATGTCTGCCGCGCGATGTCCACCAGATCGTACGCGTACGTTTCGCTGCTGCGCAATTCCGGCGCCACGCGCAGCATCTCGGGTAGCACACGCTTAAATTCGTGCGCATCGTAGCGCATGGCCTCCGGCGACCAATGCGACGCGCGGTTTGCGGTGAGGCCGGGTTGTGCGTTGAATAGAGATTCTTGTGCCGCGTCGCGCTCACTATTGAATTCAACCGCATCGACCCGGATGCCGTATGCGGTATGGAGCAGCAACTTCCACGCCGCTTGCGCATGCGGATCGGCGCCGCCGTATCGACGCTGTACATAAGCTGCAGTCCATTCGGCACTGTCGAACGGCTCGTTTCGCCATGCCATCTCGGTAAATAGATCAAAAGCAAATGGGTTGGTATCCATACCCTCCGTAAAAACGGCCGTGCCGACCATGTTGGAATTGCTATTTCCCAGGCGTTGCAACCTCTCGGTGATGTTCTGGACATTCGCCCCCAAGGTCGTGCGGCCGCCGAATTCCCAAATGCCGCCGAACAGGAAGGGTGCGCCCTGAAAATCCTTCAGCCGATCATCGCGCGGCACCCGATCGTGGTCGATGTCTATGATGAGCAGGCGTCCGCGATCAACGCCGCTCAACAAGTCTTGGCGCGGATTCCCCTGCCACGCAAGCATCATCCAGCTGGCATTGGGGTGCGCGGCGGCCAGTGCATTCTGCACATCGCGTGCGGCCTCTGGCACCGGCACATCGCCGGAATCGCCCCCTTCCTGAAACACTTCCATGTCATAGACGCTGCTGTCGCCGAACAGCTCATGCTGCTGCCGATAGAATGTGGCCGCCAGCCTCGCAAACATCGGGTCACGCGGGTCGAGCCACCCGGGACGCACGAACCCGGCCCATTCACCTTGCGCGATCACGTGCGCGCGCGGAAATTTGCTGTGAAAATCGGCGGGCACGATGCCGTAAAATCCCGGCAACACCGGCGTCATGCCAAGCTCGTGCAGGCGTGCAATGATCTGCCGAGCTGAGGCTACGCGTTTGCGCATCAGCTCCGTGCTGATCGGACCCGCGAAGCAGCATAGGTTGCCCATCAATTGCCAATTTTGATGTGCAGGTTGCGTCAACCAACCGCGGATTTCAGCGTCCGAATAACCGACATCGCGAAATGTTTTATAGAGTACAGCATCCATACCGCGCTCAACGATCATCGCATTGATCCCGGAAAGCGCCAGAATATCGATCTCGTGTTCCCAGCGTGCCCAACTCCAATATGGCGCGGTGTAACCGTCGATGTTCTGGTTCAGCGCATAACGGTAGGTATAAGGTGTTTCCCTTTCGATCGTTGCCACAGGCAGCGGCCAGCGGCGCGCAGCACCCAGCCGCGCGCCGTTGGTTGAAATCTGCACCTGTGCAACGTATTTCAAGTACCAATTCGCGCCGAAGAGCAGTGAACTCGGAGTCGTACCTTCGATCTTGATCCGTCCGTTTGCGCCGGAGATGCGAAACCGCTCATGGCCGCCTTCGGCCGGCATCGCCCTCAAGTCGAACTGCTTGGCGCCATCGCCGAGCAAACGACTGAGCACATTTTGTTCGGCTTTGACGTCGAAGTACGCATGCGCTGCTGCCGGTGCGGCAGACAGCGTCGCGAGAAGCCCGATCGCGGCAAAATTTCGGGCGAAGTCGGTGAGGCAGGTCAAGTTATGGCGGCAAAAACTGTGATGCGCGTCACAGTTTGAGATTTTTTATGGGAATACGCTACTTCAAGGTTCGAGCAATCCTACCGCGTGACGCAGGGATAGCAAATGAAAATGAATAACAACGATCTCATCGAGCGCCGACCTTTCTCTTCGATCGCAAACAAACTTAACTGCCTGCGGTTGCATCAAAAGTGTGCGATCTTAAGTATGTTAGTCATCGCGGGATCGGCTGTCGGCCAACAGTCCGGTTCCACATCGGTGCAGACCTGGAACCTCGCTGACGATTTCAAGATCAGCTCCAATCCAAACGGACAATGGAGTTACGGATCGACAGATACCGTCGGGGGTAACTTCAAGATATTTACGCGGACCGCGCAAATACCTTATCAAGTGTCTCACGGTGCGGTCGCCGAGTGGGTTGGAACCTATTTCTCCGGATTCGAATTATTTCCGTATGTCACCAAGTTTTACGGAGATCCGGGTACAACGGTCAGCGTCACGAATGGATGCAATGCCGTGACCTGCTCAATTGCGGATCCGGGTGTCACCATCGTTGAGCGTAGCGCCAATGGAGTCGGCGTGCATCCGGCGCCGCCCGGACTGGGCTACGCCACGCTGCGATGGACCGCCCCCAAGTCAGCGACCTACATGATCACTGCGTCGTTCTTCAGCATCGTGGTCGGCGGAGGCGCGACGACCGACGTCCACGTTCAGAGAAATCACGTGAGCCTGTTCGACGGCTTTGTGAACGGAGCTGGATCCGTGCAGAATTGGTCCACGCGGAACGAGGGCATTGCTTTGACCGCAGGAGATGTAATTGACCTCGTGGTCGGGCCCAACGGCGACTACACCGCCGATTCGACCGGCGTCGACGCGGCCATTCAGCAGACGCCGAGCACCGTGGAAGTTAACGCCTGCGTGGATTACGCTAACTTCAGAATCGTGCCGCCATCAAATTCTGTTTCCAGCGAGGTTAGCCCGAACTTGCACGGCGTCGGCCAACCGGCTGAATGCGCTGTCCCAGCCAATTTGCCCTCTTCCTGGTCCATCAAGACGACAGTAGATGGCGGCAAGACTTGGCAATGGCAATCCTTGGCAAGTCTTGGGTTGGGGAAATAAGGGCTGACGACTGCATAGCACGGTGCGAATCGACGCTTCGCACCGTCGGGCCGACCGTGCGGTAGGATAGGCTGCATGAGACACGTTTCGCGCCGGGCGTTCAACCTCGCGGTCACCAGCCTGTTGGTTGCGCCTCGCTTGGCATGGCCCTCGTCGGGCAAAGTGCCGAAATCTCTTGACCACATCATCCTGGGTTGCAACGACTTGGATGCGGGCGTCGAGTACGTTTACCAGCGAACCGGCGTTCGAGCTGCGGCGGGGGGTGTGCACCCCGGAGCCGGCACGAAAAACGCGTTGCTGTCTCTGGGCACATCGCGCTATTTGGAGATAATCGCGCCTGATCCTCTGCAAGCCGCATCGACTGATCCTCGTGACGTGGCGAGTTTGCGCAGTCCAGCGCTGGTGGGCTGGGCCATACATCGCCACGACGTGAAGAACTTCGCAGCGGCGTTGCGAAGCGCCGGTGTCGAATGTGTGGGTCCGAAACCGGGCTCGCGAAATCGCCCGGACGGAACCACACTGAAATGGGCGTCTCTGACCTTGAAAGACGACAGAGACGGCATATTGCCGTTCTTCATTGAATGGGGTGCCGATTCACTGCATCCATCAGCGGATGCGCCGAAGGGCTGCCGGCTGGAGGATCTCTGGCTTACTGCTCCGGACCCGGGCGTGCTACGCGGGCTGGCCGCCAAATTGCAGCTGGATGTCCAGATCCGACAGTCCGACGAGTTGCGGTTGGCCGCAACTATTGTGGGACCTAAGGGCTCATTGGCGCTGCATTCGCGTTGATTCGAGAGTCGAATGTCGCGAAGCACACCGACTGACAAGCCGCCTAAAGCGTTTGTATCTTGGAGTTCCGGCAAGGACAGCGCGTTTGCTCTGTGCGAGGCTCGGCGACTGGGGCTGGCCGAGGTCGTAGGCGTGTTGACGACCGTCAACGAACGGTTCGACCGCGTCGCCATGCACGGTGTGCGTTCCGAACTGCTCGATCGCCAGATTGCCGCGTTGAACCTGCCCGCGATCAAGGTCCTGATACCCAGTCCCTGTACGAACGATATCTATGAGGCGCGCATGGCCGACGCCTGCGCGGCTATCAAAGCGTCCGGGGTTCAGCACATTATATTTGGTGATCTTTTTCTCGAAGACATTCGCGCCTATCGCGAGCGCACCCTCGCCGTGATCGGCATGACGCCGATCTTCCCGCTGTGGGGCCGCCATACGCAGCGCCTGGCCGCCGAGATGATCGACAGCGGAATTGTCGCACACATCGCGTGCTTGGATCCGAAGCAAATCCCCGCGAGCCTTGCGGGGCGGCGCTTCGATTCAGCGCTACTGCGAGAGTTTCCGGCACATATCGATCCGTGCGGAGAAAATGGTGAGTTTCATACTGTGGTTACACAAGGCCCGATGTTCTCGGTGCCCATCAGTGTCTCGATCGGTCAGACACTCGAACGCGATGGGTTCGTCTTCACTGACGTCATCCCTGACTGACTATGGCATGTAGGGCTGTTACTTCTGTCGGTACGCTGCCGCCAACAGGTCGCCATCGATTCCGGCGTTGTCCTTGCTGCCGGTCGCGAAGCGATACAGCGCCGCAGTGTAAATCGTGTGTAATGTCGTACTCACCAGACTGAGCGCGATCATCGTAAGTACAAACAGTGCCATAGCGAGGAAGATCGATGCGGTCGCCCGCGTCGACATGGCGGCAAACACGATTAGTAAACCGAGCACGGCGATTGGAATCGCCACCACGGCTACGCCAAGACTGATGCCGCCGTTGCCGATGAGATTCTCGCCCCAGTTGCGCCGCAAAAGCGCGAGGCTGCGAGAGATGGCTTCGACCGGACCGACATCCTCCTCTATCAGCACCGGCAGCGTCATCGCCGTCGCGATGGTCCATCCCGCGCCGATGATGCCGATGACTATGCGACCGATGAACCCCACGCGTTCCTCGATGGCGCGCAGAACGGTGCCGACCGTGGCTGCGATCGCGGCGTAGGCCAGAATGGCGGGTAGGCGCGCAAGCGCCATCTGCAGCCCTTCGCTGACGCTGGCGGTTTCGCCGTCGAGTCGTTTGAGCGCTACGCTGATCAATGCGCAGTTGAAGAACATCATGACGGTATAGCTCACGAAATAGAATGCATACATCGTGATGTAGAACAATAATCGGCTGGTGTGCGTGGTGCTGTCGTCCGCCAGAGCAGGCTGTAAACTGTGATACAGCGAAAACACCGGCAGTGCAAAGGATCCGAGGAGAACCAACAAGACAATCGAGGACAGCAAAGGGAACACCAGCAGTGCCGGATCTTCTTTGAGCACGTTCCAGCATTGCCCGGCGAGCGACCAACTGCGAGAGATCTTGTCGAACACGGATGGACCCTCCCTAGCTATCGCGACATTGCGCCACAGATCGGCCGGTTTTGGGCGGTCATTTGCTGGAAGTGTGAAATGGACGCATGTTACATATGCATCCGCGCTCCGAGCGGACGAACCGGGGTCTGTTTTTTGACAATCAGGGGCTGAGCGGCAATAAATGCAATGAAAACCGTGCGCACTGTCAAATGGCCCGAGATGCCGCTAGCCGATTGGCGCACTACTTTCGCCACGATCCACATGTGGTCGCAAATCGTCGGCAAAACCCGTCTTGCGCTCGCACCGATGGAGAATCATTGGTGGCAAGTGGCTCTGTACGTCACTGCTCGCGGACTGACGACCTCTGTCATGCCTCATGGCAACCAGGGCGTTGAGGTCCAATTCGATTTCATTTCGCATCAGCTCCTAATACAGGTAAGCGATGGCTCTCGGCGTGCCATCCCGCTTGTTTCAATGAGCGTGGCTGACTTTTTTGCACGATATATGGCCGCGCTGCACGAGTTGGGGATTGATCCCAAGATTTATGCAGCGCCTGTCGAGGTTGTAACAGCGATCCCCTTCTCACAGGACCGCGAACACGTGACCTACCATGCCCATGCGGCGCAGCAATGCTGGTTGATTCTTCTCAATACACAGCGAGTTTTGCAGACCTTTCGCGGCACCTTCACCGGAAAGCAAAGTCCGGTGCATTTCTTTTGGGGCAGCTTCGACCTTGCCAGCACACGTTTTTCCGGACGGCCGGCACCGCGGCATCCCGGCGGTGCGCCCCACTGCCCGGATTGGGTGATGGTCGAAGCGTACTCCCGTGAATGCAGCAGCTGCGGCTTCTGGCCGGGCGATGAGAAATCGCAGCCATCTTTCTATGCTTACGCTTATCCCGAGCCGCAAGGCTACGCAGCGCGCGGCGTCTTGCCGGCCTCCGCACACTACGACACCACCGCCCGGGAATTCTTGCTGCCATACGAAGCACTGCGCACGGCATCCAATCCAGACGAAGAACTGCTGCAGTTTTTCCAGACCACTTATGCGGCGGCTGCCGATCTCGGCCACTGGGACCGCGCGGCGCTCGATCGAACTTGATTGATCACTCAAGTTATGGTTTGATTGATCGATCAAGTGGAGAAATGATGGAAGACGAGTCCACGCGCGAGCGGCTGATCGGTGCCGCGCTCAAATTGTTTGGTGAGAAAGGCTATCAATCGACCAGCGTTGCGGACGTGCAGCGCGAGTCGGACTGCCACAGCGGCAGCTTCTATCATTTCTTCCCTACCAAGCAGGATTTGCTGCTCGCGGTCCTCGAACGCTATCGCACGGGGATTGTGCCCATGCTCATTGAGCCCGCCTGGGCCAACGTCTGCGACCCCGTCGAGCGAATTTTTGCGCTGCTTGCGCGCTACCGGTTGCTGCTCGACATGAGCCACTGCGCCTATGGCTGCCCCATCGGCAGTTTGGCCTTGGAACTGCATGAGCCGGATCCCGCCGTGCGTCAGCTGCTCGCCAGCAACTTCACTGGATGGATCGATCAGGTCGAGAACTGCCTCATCGATGCACGTGACGTTTTGGGTCGCGACCTCGACACACGGCATACCGCCAGTTTCGTCCTGACGGTGATGGAAGGTGCCGTGATGCAGGCGCGCACGTATCGGGATCTTCGGCCATTCGATGCGGCGGTTGCGACCTTGCGACACTACTTCACCACGCTACAACGCGCCGCGGCGCGGGAGGAGCTTGCATGAAATTCCTTCGAGTCTTTTTTGCGCTGTGCCTGCTCGGAACGGTGTGCCCCCAAGCCATCGCTGCGGGATTTCCGAACGTACGCGATGATTCCTACACCGAGCCGAATGGCAGCCGCGTGCTGAAGCTCACCATTACTATCGATACGCCGGTCAGCAAGATTTGGAAGCTTTTGATCAGCAGCGAGGGCTGGCAAAGCTGGGCGGTTCCCGTCGCGTGGGTCGATTTCGGTATCGGCGGCATGGTGGAAACCAGTTACACGGCGACGGCCGTTCGCGGGCAACCTGGAAACATCAAGAACTCGATTGTGGCCTATGTACCCGCGCAACTCCTGGTGCTGCGCAATGTGCAGGCGCCCCCGAATTTTGAGCATGCCGAGGACTTCGGCAAAACGGTGACGGCAATCAACCTACGCTCGATCTCCAAGGACCGCTCGCAGGTCGAACTGGATGGCGTGGGATTTCTGCCGACGCCCGCCTTTGACACACTCTTGAAGAATTTCAAATTTGGCGATTCGTGGACTCTGGAGCACCTGAAACGCGCTGCGGAACACGGACCGATTGATTGGGCGGAGGAAGAACGCGCTAGTCTACCCAAGCAGACCAAATGATCATCGTGTTCATTCCGCCTTGAGGCTCCCCGTCAGCCGCACCACTGGAAAGTACAACCCCACCGAGCGACGTCGCCACCACAACCCCTGGCGCATTTCCTCGCCGCTGGAAAAGGTGTAGTCGTAGAATTGCGCACGGATGTATTGCGGCGCCTCGGCCGCGAAAGGATTCTTCTGCAGCAATGCGGTCACGGTGGGCTCGTTTTCCAGCAGCCGCTCCAGAAAATGGGGAAACCAGTTCACTCGCCGCGGGTCATCGAGCGCGGCGAACCACATCTGCCAATCCAGTCTTGGCTGGTGCGGGATGTTCCAAGACAGGGGGCGCGCGACATCGCCCGGCTTGTAGCGAAACTCGTACTCGCGCCATTCGGCGCCGTCCTCCGACCCCTCAATGACGATTTCATTTCGCTCGGTCGTCATGACTGCAAAAAGACCGTAGCTGCTGACCATGCGCAGCGGTTCGAGCAACTGATCCATTTCGCGTAGCGCAGTAGGCGGGCTGCCGCCGAAGCGCAGATCCATCTGCACGAGGCTCAAGAACACCAGCACCAATCCCCACACAGCCACCATGACTGTGACGGGTTTTGACGAAAGTGGGCGGACGCGCCCCGACAGCAGCGGCGTCAGGCGCCGCGGCAGGCACTTCCGCAATGCTGCATCATCGAACAACAGCAGGCAGAGCAGCATGGTCTGCAGATTGAACCAGTTGTAATTGCCGGTGATCAGAATGCAGCTCTGCAACAGCAGGATGCCGAACGCCGCGCAAAAGCGCAGCCGCCGCGGGCAGAAGATCAGAAAAGGCAGTACTAATTCGACGAAAAAAAGGCCGGCCGTCGCGGCTCTCAACACCGGCGGCGGCAAATGCGCGGCATACCACGCGAGCGGTGTGGGCAGAGGCTGAGTGAAAAAGTGATACGTCAGCGCAGAAAGGTTCCACCAATTTGGATCGCCGCTCAAAAGCTTGACCACGCCCGACATGAACATAAATCGAAACAGCAACCAACGCAGCAACCAGATCCCCGGTGTTCTTGCGAAGCTCAATAGCAGGGAAAGGAACCCCGCCTCCAACAAAAACGTGTCCCACTGAAAGGACATGAATGTTTGTCCGCCATAAAGCAACGACAGATACAGCACGTAGAGCGCAAACAGGCTCAGGCGCGGCAGCACATTCATGATCAACAGCAGCGAAAATCCCGCCCCGGTCCAGCACACCAAGCGAATGGCGAGATCGCTGGAATTGATCCAAAACAGCATGGGCATTACATAGAAGCGCTCGGCGCCGGCGCTATTGCCGATGAGCCTTACCAACTCGGCTACCGGCAAGATGCCGTGGCTGCCAATCAGTCCGAGCGCCTGCACGCCAAAGGAAGCGAATGCCGAGAGGTAGATCAAGCCCATCAAGCGCAGAAAAATAGCAGCCACCAGTTCGTAGCGCGGCGGCTCGAAGTCCCTGCCCCATAGAAGCAGGCTTACGCGATAAAAGGCTGAACGGTGCGCTGCAACGAAGGCGTAAATCCATTCCGCGATTACCGCGAAGCCGGGCAGTTTTTTATAGAGCGTGAGCCAGAATCCCTTACCGCGTGCATGGCTTAGGGTGAGAAAACTCGCTTCGGCAGCACTGGCATGGTGTCCATCTGGCGCGATGTACTGCACGGCGCGTTGAAAGTCGGCGAGCGGGATCTGCGCAGATTGCGACGCCACCTCTTGATACGGCCGGTAGTTGACCGCGTCGCCCGTCAATTTCTGCCAATACCGTGCCCAGTAAACGCAGAAGCCACAATCCGCGTCGTACACGAGCAATGGCCGCGGATCGGCTCGACAGATCGGCCGCTCGCGTCATCGGGTTTTCCGATTCTTGTTGCAAGGGGCTGCCCGGAAGCCCCGCGCTCAAAAATTCAAGAGTTCGGGCGTGCGGCTCTTGAACGGCGCGACGTGCATCTCGGCACGCAGATCCGCAATCGAGCGCCCGAGCATTTTATGCCATTCCACCGACATCAAGGGCGGCGCACGACGACCGTGGCGCCAACCCTCTGAGATGAGCGAGATGAATTGATCGATGTCGACGACGGGGCGCAGGCACATCATGGTCGTAGTGGCGGCGAGAAAACGCGTTGAATAGTTTTGTCCGAACTGTGCCAGCTGAAAACCTGAAATCGCGACCTCCCCCTGGGCCGTGAACCCGAAACCCGCGAACAGATGCCACACATCATGCAACTGCAGAATGCGGCGGTTGGTGCGGTTTTGCGCGACGAAAACCGGCGGCAGCATCACATCATCGGGATTGATCACCTCGAGGTCGTAGCCCTTGGACGTGAGCATGTCGAGTAGATTGGTCCCCAGGCTGTCCTTCGGCCAATCGCGCAAATCGTTGGTCGTCATGCGCACTTCCGGCTGGGACAGAAGCTTCTTGACGTCCTCATGCAGGTAATGCGCCCGTTCACAGCGCATCAATAGTTCAGCATCGTAGTGCATGCCGATGAGCACGACTCGGCCCGTAAAGTCGAGCGCAGCATCCTTGGCGCCCGTGTTCGATTGAGCTCCAGGCTCGGCATCAACGACTCTCCAAAATGCATCCCAGACCGCGCGCGGGGTTTGCCATCCCTCGACGACAGGAGGCGCGGTCAACCAGGAGAGATCATGGCGCAAAGACGCGGGCCGATCGGAAGCCTCATCGACATCCAGCCAGGCATGGGCGATGGCGTCGAAAATGGCGATCTGGCGCTCCGGCTGAACAAATGCTGCGTGGGCCATCAATGCAGCCGCCGCGAGCGGCGGCGATTCCTCGACTACGCCGCTGCGGCAGGAAAGCTCAAAATCCTCGCGAAATTTCGATGTGGTGAGCGCCATAGGAATCCCGCGGCGAGCAGTTGAGGCTATGTATACTAATACGACGTTTGCACGATAAATAGTAGAACTTCCCGCCCCCACTGATCGGAATCTTCCATGGCGCTGGGCACGATCGGTTCCGGAACCAAGTTGTTGTACGGCTTCGGCACGGTTGCCTACGGCATCAAGGACAACGGCTTTAACTTCTTGCTGCTGATTTTCTACAATCAGCTGCTCGGCCTGCCGGCACAACTGGTGGGCCTGGCCATCATGATCGCGTTGATCATCGACGGTTTTTCCGATCCTTTGATCGGGCACATATCGGATCGCTTTCACTCCCGTCTCGGCCGGCGGCATTTCTTCATGTACGTATCGGCGTTGCCGTGCCGCTTGTGTACTACTTGCTTTGGAACCCGCCGGTGGGACTGGGAGCGAGTTCGCGTTGTTCTGGTATCTGCTGATCACAGCCACCCTGGTTCGCATCCTCATCGCGCTTTACGAAGTTCCCAGCGCGGCGCTACTTGCGGAGCTGACCGAGGACTACGATCTGCGCACCTCGTTGGTGGCATATCGTTTTTTCTTCGGGTACTTAGGCGCGGTGCTGATGGGCGTGATTGCACTGTCGGTCTTTCTGCGGCCGACCGCGCAGCAAGCCGTCGGACTGCTGAATCGCGCGGGTTATCATGGATACTCCATTGCGGCGGCGACGCTGATGTTTGCATCCATCCTGATCTCTACTGCCGGAACGCACCATTACATTCCCTACTTGCGCGCGCCACCGCCGAAGCGTGCGTTGACTTTCTGGCGCGATTCGTCGCGAAATTCGCGAGGCGCTGGCCAATCTGCCCTTCTTATCCATGATCGCCTGCGGCTTCTTCTCCGCGATGGCTCTTGGGCTCGTTGCCACGCTCAGCATTTACTTTTACACGTACTACTGGGAACTCTCGGCCGATCAGGTTTCACTACTGTTGCTCTCTGCGCTGATTTCCGCCGCTGCCGCCCTGGCGCTGGCGCCTGTCATCACTCGGCGGCTGGATAAGAAACGCGGCGCGATCGTTGCCTCCATTATTTCACTCGCGCTCGCTCCTGCCCCGATCATCCTGCGCGAGTGTGGATGGTTCGTCGACAATTCATCGCCCGCATTACTGCCGCATTCTGCTGATTTTTACCCTCGCGCTCGGCACGATGAGCGTGGTTTCCGGCGCCTTGGTGACCTCGATGCTGGCCGATACGGTGGAGGAGAACGAGATTCGTACGCATCAACGCACGGAAGGCCTGTATTTCGCCGCCGCGTTCTTTGTGCAGAAGTGCGTCTCGGGCCTCGGCATCTTTATGGGCGGTTTGGTGCTCGCTTGGGTCAAATTTCCGGAAGGCGCGCGGCCGGGGCCGCGTGCCGGCTGGCGTATTGCGCAACCTTGCGCTTACTTACGTGCCGCTGATTGTGGTGCTACTCGGCATCTCTATCTTCTGCATTCAATTTTATCGGATCGGCCGCGCCGGGCATAACTCCAATCTTGCGCTGCTGCATGCAAAGCAGATGAAAACCTAGCGGCGTTCAATGATTGTTCAATACCCTGCGCTCGCGATCCGACAAATGATCGTAACTGACGACGCGCGTCAAACGGTACTGATCGCCCTGTTTCTGCCACAGCATGAAAAACTTGCCGCTGCCATTGGTTTCGTCCTTACACACCGGGGTTTCCGTCAAGTTGCAGAATGTGTGCCGGCCTATCTCGATCGCGCCGTAATCTTGCAGAGGAAACACCTCTAGGCTCGAAGCCACCAACTCGCGCCGCACCTTGTGGCAAATATTGTTTTTGATTGCGTTGATAAAGCTGGCCTTGCCAAGGCTAAGGCCGGTCTTATCGTGATAGAACTCCAGTCTATCGTCGACCAGGTCGGCGAGGGTCGCTAGATCGCACGTGTTGTAGGCTGCAAAAACCTTGGCGTCGAGCGCTTTGACTTGGTTGTAGATGGCACTATTCGGGTTCAGGCCATCGGCGAGGGCCTGACCACCGCCTCCAAAGGATAGGGCGACCAACATCAATACGATGCGCAAGAGCATGGCCTTAGACCTTTTATTTGATGGACGATGGTTGAACTGCTCGAGGAATAACCCGGCGCAGCGCGGAAAGTTGCAGTAACCTTCGGCGCAGCAATCAGATCATGCACGCAATAAGCGGATGTTTCGCCAGGCCGGCTCGGGCGGTCTAAAGTCCACCGCCTCGCCATCAGCTGTGAAGAACAGATTTGGCTTAAACTCAGTTAGACGCCAATCATTCAGGTACAGGTAACCATTCTTACGGTGCACAATGAATTGCTGCGCCGGCTTACCCCACTGGTCGATGTGATACCCGCCCACGAAGGGCTCCCACTCTTTGGAATTTGCGCCGGCGGAATCCTCAGGACCGTCATTGTAATCGAGGCTGTCCTCGCCAATGGCGCACTCGAGGTGGGCAGGTTCGCCCTGAAGGGCGGGAAAATAACGATAGGTGACGGCCTCTCCTCCCGGCCCCGCAATGAACAAGTCCATGGGAGAGGTGAATCGCAAAGGCGTGAACGTAGAACCCGCGCGAATCCCCAGCTCGCCATTTTCGAGCCTGATCTCGCCATAGAAGTCACGACCGATGTAGCTGCCGGCAAATTGCGCGAGTTGACTCGGTTGCAGCTCGATCGCCGATAAATCCTCAACCGACTGCCTTGCTTTTCGCACCCCGCAACGGCGCGCGAGCAGGCTGTCGAGAAGTCCGGCGCCGAATTGGTACGCGGCCGCGGTCGGCCGGTTGAACATTGCGATCCACCCCAACTCGGCTTCCGGGCAGTAGTTGCAAACACAGCCGAATCCAAATCCGCCGCCCTTGTGATTGAGCATGCGAATCGGCGTATCGCCGTAGCGCAGCTCGGTTCGTATGACACCAAGGCCGTAATCGCCGCCGAGCGAGAAGCTGTGCATCTCGCGCCATAAGGACTCCTCGAGTACCTTCTTTCCCTCGAACTGGCCGCGGCTGAGATGGAACGCCAAATAGTTAGCCATGTCACGCGCGCTGGTGTAAACGCCTCCCGAAGGAATGAGCGGCGTTTTCAATGGTACCGCTGCGTAGCCTTTCTCGTGGCCGATGGCGCGATTACTGCGCCGCGCATAGACCTCCGTCGCGACAGTGCTGTCCACCATGCGCAACGGGTCAAAGATCAACGATTTGAGACAGGCGGCGAAGGGTTTGCCGCTGACGCATTGCAAGATGTAACCCGCGAGATCAACGCCCAGATTGGAATATCGGTAGCGCTCGCCAACGGGATATCGCAGCCAAGTGGCGGCAATACTTCGAATATGTGTCTCAAAATCCGGGAATGCGGGATCGAAGTTATTGCCGACCGGCGCCTCGTGCGTGAAGCCCGCGCGATGACTCAAGAGAAGGCGCAAAGTCATTTTCTTTTGCGGGGCCGCTTCGAATCGGCTTTGGACCGTAAAATTTCCGAGGTAATCACTAATCGGCTTATCGAGGTCCAGAAGACCGCTCTGCACGGCGAGCATGATCGCGGTCGCCGTGAAGTTTTTGGAAGTCGACTGAATGCTAAATATTGTATCCGGGCCTACGCGGCGCCGGGACTTGCCGTCCGTGATGCCGAAGCCTTCCACCCACGCCGGTTTGCCTTGGTAGATCAGGCAGACGGCGGCGCCAGGAACATCGTCGCTGGCCATTGCGGCCAAAATGTTGTCCCGCTCGCGAGAGATCAGGGACTGCAGCTCGTCAGGTACTTCCGTCGGGCTGGTGCCTGCGCGCACCGCCGAAAGCGATGAAACAGCGGCAAGGGAACCAATGCCAATTATCAAGGAGCGCCGCTCAAGATCAACCACGCGCGCCGCTCTCGCCCATGATGTGCTCCGCCGCGCCCGACCCGCTCGCAAGCGCCGCATGCACCGTACCCCAATGTCCGGCGACATCCGTGTGTTCTCCGGCAAAGTACAGGGTCTGCTCGACGGGAACGCGCATCTTATCCGGCGCGTCCAAGGCACCCACCGGCACGTAGCTGTAGGCACCTCGCGCGCATTCGTCGCTCTGCCAGTTGTGCAGGTGCCAGCTCGATAGCATTTGCCGGATGTCGGGTAGGGGAAGCGCAAACATTTTCGCCAGCGTCGAAAGACACTGATCGCGGAGCGCGCTGGCATCGCCCTCCGCTGTGATGAGTTTGAGAAGTAACTCTGCTTTCGGGCCACCCGCCCACGCCGTGAGCACGGGCGCTTCATGCGGCGCCGGCGTCCACCAGGTTGGCGGAGATTCGGCGGGCGCAAACAGAAAACTCAAGCGTGGGTCCCAAAATCTTTGTTCAAATACCAAGGTTAGGTGCACCACCGCGCCCATCTTGAGCCGATTGGCCTGAAACAACACCTCCGTTGCCTGAGGAACAAACTCGATCGTCTGTGCCTGAAGCACGCCTAACGGCACGGTGATGACCGCGCGGTTTGAATGGTACTGCCGCTGACCTTCAGGACATGTGGTCTCGACCGATACCGCCCCGCGTTTCCATACAATTGTTTTCACCGCGGCCTCAAGAATCAAAGTGCCTCCCGCGGCGATGAATCTATCGGCCAGGAAATTCGGCAAGGCCGCATAGCCTGCCTCGATGCTAAACAGTCGATCTGCGGCAATCGCATCCTCCGCAGCCTGCTGTTTGGCGAGCGCTGCTACGGAAATGTATCAATTGATCAGCCCCGTTGAAACCCTCAACGTAGTTGCTGGCCGCACGCGCGGCGAGCGGATCCAGCGCATGGCCTCTCAAATATTCGACGAAGCTCAGGTCGCTACCGCGGGGTTGGTTTTGCATCCATTGCGTCATCTCTTCCAGCACGCCTTCCGCTGCTCCCTGCTGTGGTTGCCGCCATCAATCGGCTGCCGTCAAACCAAAACGATACGCCGTCGATCTCGAAGGTTTTCAAGCCGGCCTGCCCAATCAACGACCAACTTCTCAGGCGGCATAGCCGTGAACAAATTCCGCGCCTAACTCAACGTGAATTGGCAACGGCGAATTCTTGAGCGAAACCGGCCGGGTCCAAATACGGCCGCCGATCCGCTGCGCGCTTCCAAGATGGCGACGCGCCGGCCGGCTTCGGCGAGCAGACGTCCTGCATTGAGTCCCGCAACGCCCGCTCCGATGACGAGTACATCGTATTGAGTGGACGTCATGGATTTGACTTGCACCATCGAGCCTGCGGGCACATGTGACGTAATCGTCTTTTTTGAGTTCATTTTGGCTGTCAACCAATCGGCGCCGGAGACGTTTTTCTAGTCATATGGGATCGAACTAATCTAAAGGAGATGTCATGACGATCAAATCCAAAGCACTCATCCTCGCAACTCTGTGCTGCACGGCATTGGGCTCCTCGCTCGCGCTGGCGCAGACCGTTCCGGACCATCCCCGCGTGAATGAAGTCAATCAGCGGCTCGACAATCAGCAGGCCCGCATCAATCAGGGCCTGGCCAACGGCACGATGACCGGCAAGCAGGCCGCGCGTGATGAAGCGCACGACGCCAATATTGCGAAGCGCGAAAGCGTTGACGAGGCCAAACACAACGGTCATCTGACCAAGGGCGAACAGAGCCGCTTGAACAGATCTGAGAACAGAGAATAGCCGCCGTATTTATAATCAGAAGCACTAAGCATAATACAGCCGCCGCGCCACAGGTCTCTTCGCCTGTGGCGCGGTCTTTGAGCGATCTTCAGTGTCCCAATAGCTTGCCGAATAGCGCCGAGACACCGGCATTGATCGCAAAGCCGCCAAAGATCAGCCATCCGAACAACAGTGCCGCCAGCCCGAGCGGCTTGATGCCGGCCGCGCGTATCGCAGAGAATTGCGTGCTCACCCCGAGTGCGGCCATTGCGGTCGCCAGGACGAGCGTGTCCAGATCGATGGCGGCGCTGACGAAGGAATGCGGCAACACCGCCAGCGAATTGAATCCCGCCACCGCGATGAAGCCGAGAGCAAACCAGGGAATGATGCCACGCCAGGAATGAGACGGGCCTGCCGGCACCGCCGCTTCCTCGGAGTTGCGCGACAAATACGCCGATAACAGGACCAGGAAGGGCGCGAGCATCATGACGCGCACCAATTTCGTTATCACGGCGGTGTTCGCCGCGATCTCGGCGACGGCTTTGCCGGCCGCGACCACCTGAGCGACCTCGTGAACAGTAGAACCGGTAAAAATACCGTACGCAAAGGGCGTGATCGCTAACCAATGCATGCGATCATTCAAATGGTAGAGCGCGGGATAAATGAAGATGGCGAGCGTGCCAAAGGCGACGACGGTGGACACCGCGACGCAGACTTCCTCAGCCCGCCCGCGCACCACCGGTTCAGTCGCCATCACCGCAGCCGCACCGCAAATCGAACTCCCTGCGCCGATGAGCATCGCTGTGCGGCGATTCAAACCGAAGAACCGCGTCCCTGCCCAACACGACAAGGCGAAAGTGCTGCTCAATACGATGGCATCGATCATGACGCCAACCACACCCACCTGCCCGATTTCCTGAAACGTCAGCCGCAATCCGAACAAAATGATGCCCGCGCGCAGCAGAAATTGCTTGGAGAACGCCACGCCGCGGACACTGTAGGATGCGATGCGCGGATAAATCGTGTTGCCGGCAATCATGCCGCCCACGATGGCAAGGGTCAGTGCGCTGATGCCGTTCGCCTGCATCCAAGCGCTCTTGGCGAGTTCGGTTGCGAGTAGCGCGATGGTCAGCCCGTCAGAAGCATACCTGGCAGAAAACTCATCAGTTGCTGGCGGCGGGCGCTTCGCGGCTTTGCCGGATAGCACCAGGGGATCGGTTGCTGCGCGCATAAATCTTCAGGCTCTCGCGCATCATCGCGCCACCAGACTATGCGCGTATCCAATCTATTCGTAAAATTGATTATTTATCTATAATCAAGTTACTCTATAGGTTAATGCAGCCAAGAATGCGGGTCAGCCTGCGCCAATTGCAGATATTTCGTGCCATCGCCTTGACCGGCAGTACTACGGCTGCGGCCTTGTCCGTTCCCTTATCGCAATCAGCCGCAAGTGCCGCGCTGAAAGAGTTGGAGCGAGCTCTCGGTGCGCGCTTCTTCGATCGGGTAGGAAAGCGGCTTCTTTTGAACGACACCGGTCGGGCCTTGCTGCCGATGGCGCTCGGCGTGTTGGATGGCGCGCACAGCCTTGAAACTGCCTTCCTGTCCAATGCCCAAGCACTGCCCGTCGAGCTGCACATTTTCGCCAGCACCACGATTGGCAATTACATTTTGCCGTCTATGCTGGCGCGCTTTAAGGAACGAGTACCTGCCGCGCGCCTCGAGCTGCAGATCGGCAACACGCTCGATGTGGTCACGGCGGTGCGCGACTTCGAAACCGATATCGGATTCATCGAGGGGCCGTGCCATGCGACAGGATCTCATCGTCGTTCCCTGGCTGGAAGACGAACTGGTCATCGTCGCCTCGCCCTCTCATCCCCTGGCGAGAGCTGCGAAACGGCGCAAGCTTAAAGTCGAGCAGCTCGCCGCGGCACAATGGCTGCTGCGTGAAGCAGGATCCGGCACGCGCGAAACCGTGGAGCAAGCACTGCTTCCGCATCTGCTCAACATTCCTGCGTCGATGACCCTCGGCAGTTCCGAAGCGATCAAAAACTCCGCGGCCGAGGGCTTGGGGATAAGCTGCTTATCGCGTTCGGTGGTGCGCAATCTGCTGGCTGGCAAGCGCTTGAGCGTGCTGACCACCGCTCTACCGCGTCTGACGCGAAGTTTTTCGATGATTCGTCACGAGAGAAAGGTGCTGTCGCGATCCGCTGCGCCAATTTGTCGCGCATTGCCAAGTCAATGATGCTTAGGATGTCTTTATCACAGCGAGACGCCGCAAAAGCGGGCGTCTTCGCTTCGGTACGCACCTCGATCGCACTCTGCAGCAGCGTAAGCGCGCTTGCAGGATCGTCGGCAAAGGCAAACAAGCTCAAGATCGGCCCGGCTGATCATTCCGTGGCGGACCAAGGCTTCGAAGTTGATGATTTCGTTCCAATAGCTGGAGCCGTACAGGATGATCGGCAACTTGCGGGCGAGCTTTTGGGTTTGTGCCAAAGTGAGCACTTCCATGAGTTCGTCCATGGTCCCGAAACCCCCGGGGAAAACCACCATTGCCCGAGCGAGGTGCGCAAACCAGAGTTTGCGCATGAAGAAATAGCGGAATTTGAACAGCAGTTCGCGCGTCACATAAGAATTGGGCTGCTGTTCCTGCGGCAAATTGATGTTCAGCCCGATCGTGCGGCCGCCGGCATCTCGCGCTCCGCGGTTTGCCGCTTCCATAATGCCGCCCCCGCCGCCGGTGCAGATCACAAAGCGATGCACATGCGAGGGCAGACTCGATGACCAAACGGTGATCAAGCGTGCGAGTTCACGCGCCTCGGTGTAAAAGCGGCCGAACGGCCCCTCAGCCGACAGGCGCGCGGATCCGAAGAACACGATGGTGTCATGCACGCGCTGCAGCCGCAGGCGGCGCAGCGGATTTAAGTACTCGGCGATTATTCGCAGCGGCCGCGCGTCATCGCTTGCAAGAAACTCCGGATCGAGGTACGCGAGAGATTCTTCCGTAGTGTGATTTTTCATGTTCATTGGGTTCTCGCAAAGTCAATGAAGCCGTGCGCGACGTCGGTGTGCAGCAACACCACGCGCAGCCGATCTCCGACATCCAATCCTTCGAATCCCTTGACCACTTTGCCCTCGGTCGTGGGCGAAGAAATGCGCACCCAGGTCCCCTTATCCGATGCGCCGGTGACGATGGCATCGAACTTCGCGCCGATGCGCGCGGCCAACAATGAGGCGGCCGCCGATTTATTGACTGCGCGTTCCACTTTCGCCGCATTGTGCTCCTGCTCCGTGCAATGCGCCGCCAATTGTTGCAGTTCGGCGTCTGTGTAGGGCGAGGCGCCCTGCGTCAGCGCCGCCTTGATGAGGCGCTGCGTGATGAGGTCCGGAAAACGCCGATTGGGCGCCGTGGAATGCGTGTAATCGAGGACAGCGAGGCCGAAATGCCCGTCAATGGTCTGTCCGGGCTTGTCCAACACGTATTCGCCCGATCCTAAAAGCTTGATGACAGACAAGGACAGATCCGGATATAGCTCAGGCGCGCTTTGGCGGCGCTTGGCGAGAAACGCGTTTAGGGCCGGGGCGCTGGGTTCCGGCGGCAATTTCTCTCCCAGGGCGGCTGCCAGCGCAACGATGCGGTCCCAGCGCTTCGGTTCGCGCAACACGCGGCGCAGCGAGCTAAAGCCGTGAGCGGTGAGGAACTTCGCGGTGACGCCATTGGCGGCCACCATGAACTCTTCGATCAATTGTTTCGCTCGATTGGGTTCATCCGGACGAAGATCGCTCAACACACCTTCACTGAATACGGGCTGCGCCTCGAGCGTCTCCAAATCGAGCGCGCCGCGCGCGCGGCGGACTGCGCGCAGCAACTGCGCCACATTGTCTTGGCTACGAAGTTGTAGATCCATGCCGGCCACTGCCGCGACTCCCGGCGGCGGCGGGCCGCTGCCCGCAAACCACGCACCCACGGCGTTGTAAGCCAGTTTGGCGCGGTTGACGACCTGCGCTCTATATAAATCCGAGTTCACGATTGCGCCTGCGGCATCAACCGTCATGTCGATGATGAGGGCGAGGCGCTCCTGATTTTCGCCTAACGAGGTGAGATCCGTGGAGAGCTTCTCAGGCAACATGGAAAAAATAGCCGCCGGCGTATAGACCGAGGTGGTATTGATGCGCGCATGATCGTCAACGGGCGAGCCGGGCTTTACTACGGCATCCACATCGGCGATCGCCACCAGGATCCTGACCGCACCGGCGCCTGCCGCGTCAGCAACCGTGAGCTGATCCAGGTCACGCGAATTGTCGTTGTCGATCGACGCCCACAAAAGATGGCGCAAATCGCGAATATCGGGACTTAGATTCTTCGCCGGGCCGGTAATCGATGCCATCTGTTGCAAGGCGGCGTCGCCGAAGTCCGGCAGCAGGCCATTGTTCGTCATGGCTTGGCGAGCAATATTCAAAAGGATGCTGCCCGAGGGAGCCGGTGTACTGTTCATGGAGAAATCCTTCAGCCGAACCAGCAATTGGTGGCGACTGTGATGCGGGTGTCGCTGCCGTAAAAAGGCGTGACCTCGTGGAAAACATACGATGGAAAGATCACCAGCTGACCCGCTTCGAGTTTCAATTCGACCGGCGCGAGCGCGTAGGCGCGCTGCAAGGTTGCATTTGCGGGGTCCAGATATGCATTGGCGCCCTGCCTGACATCGAAGAATCGCAGCAAACCACTGTCTGGATGTTGCGGAACATTTTCACCGGCCCGCACGCAGTACACGCCGGACCAGGATGCCAACGGGTGATTGTGCAGGACGAATGAACCCGCATACCGTGAAATATGAAACCAGGTGTGATTTTGAAAACTGAGCTGGGCGATATCCTGAGGTGTTAGCGACGTGGTCTCGATCACCATCTGCGC
Source organism: uncultured Gammaproteobacteria bacterium (assembly GCA_963771615.1). GTDB lineage: Bacteria > Pseudomonadota > Gammaproteobacteria > Steroidobacterales > Steroidobacteraceae > Bog-1198. The sequence continues at coordinate 917,726 of CAVYUD010000008.1, read as the reverse complement.
CACCGCATTCAGCATAAAGTTGCGTAGTTCCTGCACGCAGCTCTCAGACCAGCGAAATAAGTTGAAGCGGCTCTCAAAAGTTTCCAATTGCGGCACATGGCTTGGCGAGGGATTCCGATATTCCTCCGTCTCGCGCTGTAAAAAGAGCATCTCGAGCTCGCGGTTCAAGCGTTCGCAATTTTTCAGGCGCACCTCGCCGAACGGCGTGGCGAACAGCGGGGCGAACTTTAAGCGCGGCGTCTACCATCGGGAAAACCCTTGCTGGCCCGATCCGACGAAACGAAAGCGCGCGGTGACCAGCAGCAGCTCGCTCGCGGCGCGCAGCGGCGCGACCTCATGAGTCAGCGATCCCGGAAAGATCACCAATTGTCCGGCCGCCGGCCGCCACGCGTAGTGCGCCTGCGAATACGGAATGCGCATCGCAGCGTTGGTGGCGTCCTGAAAAGTCGTACCCAAACGGGTCTCATATAAGCGCACGATCCCGCTATCCGCGCGCGCATCGACCGGAAGTGGTGCGGCCACGCAATAAATTGCGCACCAGGTCGTCAATGGATAGTTGGCAGCAGGCACGCGCCCATTGGGACGAATCAGCGTGAACCACGCGCGAGCTTCCAATTTGCAGGCACGCAGATGCGGCTCAGCGATCTCGCTCACGCTGCCGACAAACTGATACACAGCGCCGACCATGGCGCTCCGCAAACGCCCCACCGGCGCTTCCGGCCACTCCATGAGGTCATCACTGCCGCAAATTCGCAGTGGATCTCCGCGCCCAGCCCCGAATCCGGCCGCAGCGCGCTGCGTGAATAGCGTGCACAACTCGCCGTTAAACTGAGCCGCGTCGGGAATCGTCGCAATACCGAGAGGGGTCGCCAGAATTGGCATGACGGTGGGTGCAACGGCATTCATGCAATATCTACGAGTTCCGGCCGCAACTCCTGAAGTTCCTCCAAGTAGTGCCGCGAACGGCCCGAGGAGCTCCTATATAGCGGCTGGCGCACCTGCCATACGCTGGCTGTTTTGACGGCGCCGCTGCGTGCTGCGACCTCCGGCACGCGCCCGGGCCAAGGAAGTTCCAAGAACCCGCACAATGCCTTGAACTGCGCCTCAGGATCGGCCACCAGAGCATCGTAATGAAGGTCGAATATATCGTCGCCAAATTGGCCTTTCCAATGCGCCATCATACGCCGGTACTGCCGGTAGAAATGCCCGATATCCTTGAGATTCAAGGCATAGCTCATCTGCTGCTCGAGGTGCAGGAAGTAAATAGAGAGGCAATTATCCAATGCGTCGCGCGTCGTGTGCACGATTTTGGCTTTGGGGAACAGTCGCTTGATCAGACCGATGTGCAAAAAGTTGTCTGGACGCTTATCTGTGACGAACGCAGCGCCCCGCGACACGCGCAGCAGCTCTGCCTGATAGCGAGCCGCGATACCGTCCAGGCGCGACGTGGTCATGGCAGCGAGCGACTCAAAAAATAACGGCATCAATTCACTTTCGATCACTTGCGGCAAGAAATTGATCTCGCCGCCGGCAGCGACGCCCGGAATGCCGGCGAGCAGCTGCTCCGTCAAGGTCGAGCCCGAGCGAAACATACCGACGATAAAGATGGGGCGCGGTTCCACGATTACACTCGCGCAAACGTGCGGTGTCCCGCCGGAAATCATCTGATCGACAAACTCCTCTTGTAGAGCGCGGTCATACGGCACGGTGCGATTTGCAGCGCTTGCACGACTTGACTCATTGGCTGCCCTGTAGACAGTGAATGCCTCGCGATACTCGCCGCGGGCATCGAGCAGCCGGCCGAGAGCAAATCCCAAGCTCGCACGATCGTACATGGAGGTGGCAAGCGCGAGGGCATCTCGAAGCCGCTGCAGCAACGCGACGTCGATTGCATCGGCAGGCTGCAGATTCGCAAACCGCGCCAGCGCTTCGAAGGCAAGCGGCTCGATGGACAGAATGCGTGCGTACAGCGAACTGGCTTCGGCTCGCTTGCCTACGTCCTCGTACAGGTTGGCAAGATTTAACAATGCCGGCGTATAGGCTGGATTGAGGCTGAGGGCGTGCTGCAGCTCCGCGGCGGCCAAGACGTGATCGCGTAACACATCGCTGAATATCACGCTGCGGTTCAAGTGCACTTCCTCGGGACGGGCCACTCCCGCAGCGAGTGCCCGTTGGTAGGAATGAAGCGCCTCATCATAACGAAAACTCTTGCGCTGTAGTACGGCAAGGTTGTACCAGGCATCCGCCGCCTTGGGCCAGCGCGCGAGGATGGCGCGATAGGCCGCCATCGCTTCCGCAAGCTGATTCTGGCGTTGCAAATGCACCGCCTCCACCATCAACCCTTCGAATGCCTCGCTCAAGATCACCTCGGTCGCCGCCGTCCACGTTAATTTTCCCATATCCTGGCGATTCCGGTAGCCTTGAGACAAACAATTGACGAGTTGTCATGACCCGCGATCTTGAAGCTGACATGAATATTCTGCGCACGGTGCAGCGCCTGGCGCAAAGCCGCGATTTTGTTGCGGCAGCGAACTTGGCGGAGCGCACGCTCGCAGAAGGCTTTGAGCACCCCATGCTCCTGAATGCCGCCGCAACACGGCTGGAACAGGAAGGCAAGTACGAAGAGGCGCAACGTTTGCTCGCGCGCGCGGTGGCGATCGCTCCCAAGGATATCGGCGCGCGCAACGCCCTAGCCCTCTGTCTACAGCGCCTGGATCGGCCGAGCGAGGCTCTTTACCATATTGATGAGCTCCTGCGGCAACAGCCGGACCTGCCGTTTGTCCACGTCAATAAAGGCAACGCGCTAATGGCGTTGGGCTCTTTGGGCCGTGCCCGCTCAAGCCATTTGCGCGCCTTTGAACTCGATCCTCGGAATTTCTCGGCGACAGCCGCCTTGGCTTCGATTGCAACTCATCGTGGCCAGCATGAGGAAGCTCAAGAGTGGGCGCAGCGCACGCTGCGCGTCGTTCCCGGATTCCCGGATGCAATCTTGTGTCTGGCCGCTGCGGAATTGGCTGCCGGCAACGGCGCGGCCGCGGAAGCGCGGCTACGGCAGCTGATCAACGATTCGCGCGCCGGCGCAGCCGACCGCGCGCGCGCGACCGGGCAGCTCGCCGACGTGTTCGACGCTAGCGGGCGCTACGAGGAGGCATTCGAGGCCTACAGCATCTGCAACGGGGCAATTCGGCAATTACAGCAGCGCTTTGCAAGTTCGAACCTCTTGGGTTATGTGCGTGAATTGACTGCGGCGATGGAGAAACTCGATCCGAGCCGCTGGACATTCCGCCACGAGTCCGCGCCGGCCGGCGATGCGGCAGGCCACGTGTTTTTGTTGGGCTTTCCCCGCACCGGCACGACCCTGGTAGAGGTCGTGCTGGACGGCAACCCGCGAGTCGTCAGCCTGGAGGAACACGAGCTGCTGGCCGACGGGGTGCTCGCCTTCATGCGTGAACCGTTGAATTTCGACGCGCTGGCGCAGGCCGATGAACCGAAATTAAATGCATTGCGCGAGGCCTATTGGCAGCGGGTGCGAAGCGCGGGCATTGAAGTCGCGGGCAAGGTGTTCGTCGATAAACATCCGTTGAACAGCCTGAAATTGCCGCTGATCGCACGACTCTTTCCGCGCGCGAAGATTCTGTTCGCGGTGCGCGACCCACGCGATGTGGTCTTGAGTTGCTTTCGGCGCCGCTTCCAGATGAACCCTTCCATGTACGAGTTGCTAACGGTTGGCGGGGCGGCAACTTTCTACGCTGCCACCATGCAGTTCGCTTTCGCAGCCAAACGAGTACTGCATCTTCAGTGGCACGAGGTCCGTTACGAGCGCTTGATTGCCAATTTCGAACAAGAAATGCGCGCGATCTGCGACGTCCTGGAACTCGAGTGGATGGACAGCATGGGCCAATTTGCGCAGCGCGTTCAGGCCCGCGAGCATGCCACCCCGAGCACCGCACAACTGTCGCTGGGTCTTATCACCTCGGCGACTGCGCAGTGGCGCCACTACGAATCGCAACTCGCACCGGCCCTGCCGGCGCTCAAACCTTGGATTGATCGCCTAGGTTATTAGCCGACGCTATTTGAGCCGGCGCACGTGGTACGAGTGATTTGAAGGAATCAGCATGAGATACGACCCCATTGCTGCCTTCTTGATCTTCACCGCTTGACCCGTCGCGAGCCAACCATCGTTGTCTGCCAGCGACCAGGTTTGGCCGTTGTCGAGTACCACGAACGTTTCGCCTTTTTGGTTCGAACTCAAGATCGAAATGTTCGCCGTGATCATTTGCGGACCAAGGTCGGCCGTGTGCTGTTGCACGGCCGATAATCCGAAGTTTTTCGGATCGCCGGCAACCACAGCAGCAGGGGGCGCTTGGGTCGCCGCAGGCGAATCCGCGGATGCGGCCGCACGTGCAGACGACGGTGCCGGGGGTGCGGTTGGAATTTGAGTTGCGGTGGGCGCGGCCGCTTTGCTCGACAGCTGATGCGCGAGCCCATCGTAGCAGTCAAGCCGAAGATCACGCGCGGGGATGGCGGCGCAGCGCATCATGTCGGCATCGCTGGTCGCGGCCGTCGCTGTTGTCGCCCCCAGCGTCAGGATCAGAGTCATCGCGATGGTCGATTGATTCATGCGGCGCTCACCGGACCTTGTGAATAGTAGCGGCCATAAACTTCGGTGGCGGTCTGAATCAAGTCGCGCTCCGCCGCACTCAGCAAAGGATTCCAAACGTCGAAAATCAACACGGCGCGCGGCGTGTCGGAGAGGTTCCATGCCTCATGCTCGATGGTGTCGTCAAACACCCAGGCCTGATCCTGCACCCATTCACGGGTGGTGGATCCGACGCGGAATCCGCAGTTGGGGGGCACGATCAGCGGTAAATGCACCGTGCAGCGAGTGTTGGTTATCCCGGTGTGCGCGGGAATGCGTGTACCGGGATCAAGAATCGAGAAGAACGCGGTCGGTGCGCGGCCCTGCACGCGACAGCGCGGCACCACTTCTTCGAGCGTTCGCGCGGTGATCGGGCAGCGCGCAATGTGACTCGCATTCGCCTGTCCCTGGTTCCACAGAAAATACGCGCTCCACTTGCGCGAACGGTTCAAGTCCTTGAACTGATCGATCGGCAGGCCGTCCGGAAAATCGATATAGGGCTGCAAGCCGGGTCGGTCGGAAACGAGCACACGCATGAGTTCGGCTCGAATTTCGGGACTTGCGGCCTCCAGCGGCGCCAGCCAGGGAAATAGCGAGCGGTCGAAGAAATCGATCGCTGGTAATCCCGGGAAATACATCCAGGTCGGTTGCGAGTGATATACCCGGCGCTTGCCCATCAAGGTATCCAAACAGGCATCGACACGCGGCTGCGGCTGGCCGCCGTGCCGCTCGCGAACTGCCGCCAGAGACTCTTCGAGCGCGTTACCCAAGGCAACGCGGTCCGCCTCCACTTTGGTTCTGGCGACTTCGAATGCCGACTTAAGATGCGGCGGAATGGGGGCGCCGGCCGGAAGCGAATCGAGCGCCGCCTGGTAGGCTTGAGCAGCATTGCGCGGATCTCCGCACCACTCGAAATAATCCGCCTTCTGCAGCAGCGCGGACAAATGCCGCGGCTCAAGGGCAAGGGCCTTTTCGATGGCGTCGAATTCCTCGATGCGCCGGCCGAGCGCCTTTAGGCTGCTGGCAAGATTCGCCCAGATCGAGGGCTGACTCGGGATTGGCGCTCGCCGCGCGGCTGAACAGAAGCTGCGCCTGATCGGCGACGCCGCGCGCCAGCATGCGCACGCCAAGTTCGTTGAGCACGGCCGGGTGGTTCGGCGCGCGCTGCGCCACATTGGCCAGCAACTGGTCGGATTCCGACATGCGGCCCGCGGCCTCTTCGGCTTTCGCGGCCTGCAAAACGCGGATAATGGTCGCCTCGTCGAGCGGTATAGGAGCAGCAGAATTCATGGCGGCATTGTATAACAGCCTCCTGAGCGCAGTTAATTTGAGGAGAATTTGACATTGAGCGCCTCCGCCGACCTAGAGCTCATGCGCGCCTCGATGCTGCTGGAGACGGATCCGGCTGCCGCGGCGCGCGCATGCCAGTGCGATACTCGTGCGTCACTCCGGGCACGAGGCCGCAACCCTGCTTCTGACGACTGCATGCCGGCGGCTCGGCAACTCATCAAGCGCTATCGGCATCATCGAGGCCCTGGCTAATGCCCAGCCCACCTCGGCTCTGGTACAGCTGGAACTCGGGCGCACGTATGCCGCCGCAGGCCGCGACAATGACGCCAAGCAGGCGCTCGAACAAGCGCTTGCGCTTGATTCGCGTCTTGCCGACGCATGGCGAGAACTCTCGGAACAGAGGCTGCTCGCGGGTGAGACAGCCCGCCGCAGATGCGGCTTACAAGCAATTCCGGATGTCTCGCAATGAACCCGCCGGATCTTGCCGACGCCTACGCCGCATTCGATCAAAGCCGCCTGGAGACGGCGGAGGCACTGGTGCGGCGTCGCCTGCGCGATGGCACCAACGAAGTGGCGGCGTTCACATTATTGGCCGCCATCGCGCTGCGGCACGGCGATGATCTTGCGGAAGAAGAAGCGCTCAATGCGGTGCTGCTGCGCGCCGACTGCGATGGCGGCGGCGCGCGAACAATTGGCTCGTCTGTTGATCCGCCAGGGCCGTACCGAAGAGGCGCTGCCGTTGATCGATCGGCTGCTAGCCGCTGAACCCGGCAACAGCGCACATGGAGTTCTCAAGGCACTGGCGCTGCAGCTGGCCGAACGCCATGCCGAAGGCCTGGCGCTGATCACTCAGTTGATTGCGGACCATCCGGATGAGGCCGAGCTTTGGCTGCTTGCCGGAAATCAGCAACGCTACATCGGCCGCACGAGCGAGGCGGTCAATTCGTACCGGCGCGCCATCGAGCTTCGTCCTGGGTACGGCATGGCGTATTGGGCACTCTCGAACTTCGAGACATTCCGTTTTGCGCAGCACAGAAGTTGAAAAGATGCAACGCCAACTGACGCTTCTACCGAAGGCAAGTGCCGACGCCACGGGCCTGGAATTCGCCTCGGCAGGGCGCTGGAAGATCGCGGCCGAATTCGCGGCTGCATTCGAACATTACGAGCAGGGCAATCGCCTCGCCCGTGCCGCGTTCGATTACAATCCGAAAGCCACTACTGCGTTTGTTCAGCGCTTCAAAGCGACGTTTACGAGCCGCTACTTTGCCGAGCGCGCCGATTGGGGGCAGTCGGCTGGCGATCCCATATTCATCGTGGGTCTGCCGCGCTCCGGCTCGACCCTGCTCGAACAGATCCTGGCCAGCCACTCGAGTGTCGAGGGCACGCGCGAGCTCGCCTATCTGCCCACCATCGCGCGCGAGTTGGCGGGGCCGCCTGAAACCGCCGCGCGATATCCCGAAAATCTGACAGCCCTCGGTAAGGCACAGGTCGAGGCGCTCGCGGCGCGCTATCTCGCCAGTGCCCATAAGCACCGGCCGGCGGGCAGGCCGCGATTTCGTCGACAAGATGCACGGCAACTTCGCCAGCCTCGGCCTCATCCACCTGATGTTCCCACGTGCGGCCGTCATCGATACGCAGGCGTCATCCCATGGCGTCCGGCTTCGCCTGCTACAAACAACTTTTCAATCCGGGCATGAACTTCGCCTACGACTTGAGTGAGCTGGGCCTGTACTACCGCGACTACGCTGAACTGATGGAGCACATCGACTCCGTGCTGCCAGGCCGCGTGCTATCGCTGCACTACGAGCGGCTGGTCACCGACACAGAGAATGAAGTGCGCCGGCTGCTGGAATACTGCCGCTTGCCGTTCGAGCGCTGAGTGCCTGCGATTCTACGAGAATCAACGCGTCGCGCAGACCATTGAGCTCCGAACAAGTACGCCGGCCCATTTATAAGGCGGGGCTGGAACAATGGCGCCATTTCGAGCCTTGGCTCGATCCCTTAAGGGCGGCGCTGCAGGAGCTGGTAGAAGATTACCCGCTCTTCAAATAATTTGGCGCACAAAAAAAGCGGCGGGCTTTTGAGTCCCGCCGCAGTTTTGTCGTTTCAACGATTTCTATTGTTGGATCAGAACTTCACGCTGCACATGCGCATACAGGTAACGGCCCAGCGTGTCATACGTTCCAACCCAAGTGTTGTCGTTGCATGAGGTGTTGGGGCATTCCGTGTAGCTGCCGCTGGGGATGATCGGCGGCGCCTTGTCGGTCAGGTTGTTGACACCGATGCGAAGATCGATTCCCGAGGAAGCGATCGGCGCGGACAGCGACAGATCGATGTACGAGTACCCGCCGATGTGCGCAGTCGGCAGGAAGTAAGTCGCTGCCAGCTGCGGATCTTGGCTCGAGTGATCGGTTTGGGTCGGACCGATGTAGCGCCATCGCACCGACAAGTCCAAGCCGGCCCACGGCGCCTGCCAGTCCGTATTCAACACATGCCGCCAATGCGGGCGTGGGAGCGCCGCAGGTGGAGCCCCAGTAGCCCGCGCAGTTATACGCTGCGCCGCCCGCGATCGGTGCCGTGTAGAAGTTCAGCACCCGCGTGCCCAACAACTGGAATCCCAGCTTGCCGTATCCGGTGTCGAACGAATAGTGCGATGCCAGGTCGATGCCCTTGGTGCTGATGGTGCCGATATTTTGTTCGGTGGCCGTCACGAAGTCGTTGTTATTGAACCAAAGCGAACCGGTGCCGGCACCGCGATGGATCAGGTCGCAACCAACATTGTTCTCACCGCAATTATTGACGATGGTGTTGGAGGACAACGACAGGATCGCGTCTTCAATGCGTATGTAATAGAAGTCGAGGGACGCGACCAGGTTGGGCACGAAAGAGGGCTGGAATACCAAGCCGTACGTGAACGTGTCGGCAATTTCCGGCTTCAGATTGGTGTTGCCGCCCACCGAGGTGTTGATTTGCGCTGCGGGATTCGTGGTGATGTTGCCCCACTCCGCGGCGGTCACACCGGTTCGGGCGCAATACGCAAAGTCATGGCCTTGGATGGTACCCGTCGTACCGCCCGTACCGCCGACCACCGGTCCCCAACAGGGATCCGCCGTGCCGCCTGCGCCGATCACCGCGGGAGCGAACAAATCACCCACGCCCGGCGAGCGCACGGCGCGGTTGTAGCCGCCGCGAAGCTTCACGTCCTTGATGGGCGCGTATTCGACGCCGAACTTATAAGTATTGGTATCGAAGCCCGAGGTGTACTTCGAATAGCGATAGCCCGCATCGAAGTTCAGATCATAAGCGGCCGGAAGATCGTTCAAGACCGGCAGGCGCGCCTCAGTGAAGATTTCCGAAACGTGGAATCCGCCGTTGATTGGGTTCTGCGCGCCATTGCCGCCGGAGTTCAAACCATTTTCAAAGATATAGTCCGGATCCAGAACGTAGCTTTCCGAACGGTACTCGGCACCCAGGTTGACACTCGGGCCCGACGACGCGGTGGGCAACTTGAAGCCCAATTTTTCCAAGTCCGCGGTGACTGAACCATCGACGATGAACTCCCGGGTTGTTACCGAGTATGTGGACGGCACATCAATGTAGTTGATCGCCGCCGGCGTCACGCCACCCTTCGCAAAGATGTTCCACGGCACGCAGGTCGGTGCGGTGCCGTTCAACGCCGATACGCAGGCGGGCTGTCCGGTTGCAGGATCGGTAACCACGTTCAACGCGTTGGTACCACTGGTGCTGTTGATGAAATTGCCTTCGCTATCATGCATCGTGTTGATGCCGACCTGACCGTAAAGGTCGTAAGACAAACCGTCGATCCATTTTCCTTTGACACCGAGGGTCTCGCGGAAAGAATTCGATAGATAATTGTCTTCGCGTGGACCATTCTCGACGGCGCGCCGGCCCACATACAAGTTGATATTGTTTGTGCCGGCGTTCTGCGGAAAGGCCCTCTGGTTCGCTGCGACGGCGGCGGGCGCGCAGAGGATTGCGACTTCCTGCGCCGACAACAACGGATTGGCGCAGCTGATGGTCGCAGCAGTGTAAGTGAACAGACCGCTGGGACCATAGTTGGCCTCGGAGCTGTTGCGCGCGTACATGAATTCCGAATACACGTTGGTGTTGTCGTTGATGTCGTAGTTCAAAAACGACCCGGCCGTATAGCGTTCAGCTGCGCGCTGCAGGAAGCTCAAACCGCCGTAGTTGTAGCTGTCAGTCGCACTGACGTAGGGTCTGAAGGCGCCTGTCGCCTGATCGATGGTGTAAGCAGAAGCGGGCGTCACAGGTTTCAGCGGCGCATTGGGAGCCGTGCCCACCCCGTAGACCGCGAAGCGACCGCCGGCCGGCGTTCCGGAGCCGCCGCAATGCAAGCCGCCGGGGCCGGGGAGCGTGCTGGGTGTGTTCAAGCTGCAACCGGCGTAGTCATATTGATAGCCCACTGCCGGCGAGGTGCGCAGGTAGGTGGCGTACACGGTCGCATTACCCTTGCCGTCGGCGAAGTTCGAGCCCGCGAGAAAGGACACATCTTTGTTGAAGCCCGCGTCGGTCACGCTGGGAGGAGTGGGATCATGGGCTGCAGCGAGATCCGCGAGCAGGTCCGAGTGATCATTGTTGTAGCGGCCGAACCCGTAGTTCGCGTCGATCCTGACGCCTTCGAAGTGAGTGTTCAATACAAAGTTGACCACGCCCGCGACGGCGTCTGCGCCGTACACGGCCGACGCGCCGCCCGTCAGAACATCGACGCGCTCGATTAAATCAGCCGGGATCTGGTTGATGTCCGCACTGCTAGTCGTAAGGGCACGCCAAACCCGCGCCCGGCGCCAAGCGAGTGCCGTTCACCAACACCAACGTTCGTTGCGAACCCAAGCCGCGCAAACTGACAGTGGCGGTACCGTTGGAACTGATCGAGGTGCCGCCGCTCTGTTCGGCGACGACCTGCGGCAGGTTGTTCAGCAAGTCTTCGGTTCGCACCAAGCCCGATTTCGCAATGTCGAGCGAGTCCAGACTGGTGATCGGACTGATCGAAACATCGTTCGGTGAAATCGCGAGGCGCGATCCGGTGACAACCACTTCCTGTAATGCGGTGTCATTGGCAGCGGCCGGAGCAGTTTGTGCATGGGCTGGTATGACAGCCGATGCGGCAGCTGCGGCCAACACAGCACGCACCGCGTACTGCAGTTTAGTATTCCCCATTCTTCTCTCCCTTCGGTAAAGAAACGATCCCAAGTGCTACGAGTTCCGTGCTGCGTTCATTCATCCCAACGCTGCCGGAGCTATTTGTCAGAGGATTACAACACGCCACACCATGGATGGGAAGCCACCTAGCGGATCCAAGAACAGTAAATTGTTTGACACCCGCTCAACACGGCGCAGGCCTCAGGGCGCGGTAATGGGACGCGCCCGATCCGCCTCAATTTGCGTCGTTACTATCCCGCTCGTGCCCCATCGCAGCACGCTCGTTTCCAAAACCGATAAAGGCTCGCAACTCGCTGTTTATCGTCGTGAATTTAGCGTTTGCGTCCGGACGAAATTCGAGCCTGAGTGCTGATCCAGACAGCGCGCGCGTTTTCGAGCGCTCCAAGAATGCTCAGGATCCCCTGGTATATCAGTTGCCCGACTTTTCCTCACGCGCAACCGCCCCCGACCGCGCAGCGCCCGCCGTAAAGTCGGCTGCGGCTAAAGTCTTCGCGAGCAGAAAAGCAACGGCTGCAATCTCGGTACGTAGTCGCGTAGGAGCGCACCGGCAAGTGGTGGGGTCGTCGCGCAGACAGACACGTTGGCGCGCTCGCGCTAGTGTCGGCGCCATGACAACCCAGGATAGCAAGGGCGTCGCGGATCAACCGCCCAGCCCGGGCGGCGATCCCGATCAGCCGCCGAACGATGTGCCTAACCCGCCGCAGCGCAAGCCGGGGGAGGAGTCTGCGCACAGAAACAAAAGCGGTTTCGGGCACATCGGCAATAACGACGAGCCCCGCCCTGACGGAGCGCCCCCGCCGCATCAGATTTTCTAATTGCCCTGTCGCTGCGTTAAGGTGGCGCATTGCCTTCCAGTACGCGAGCAATGCATGAGAAAAAAAATATCCACCGCTGTCATTGGTGTTATTTGGCTTTTCGGCGTCGGCTACTTGATCGCCGCGCCGACCGATCCGACACTCCCGCCCGGCGGCGCGGCGATCCTGACCTGGACGCCCGAGCAGCAGGCCTGGGGCTATCGGAACATGGAAAAGATCGCGCCGGTTCGCGTGTTCAAGCGCGGCAAAACCGTGCACCCGCTACCGCTGGCGGCCCAGATCAATCCCAAGTTCAATGCCGGCGACAGGACCTACGACACCGAAAGCTACATGCGCGAGTTTCGCGCCTCGGGTGTGCTCGTCATCAAGAATGGCCAGATCGTGCTCGAGCGATATGGACTGGGGCGCGAACCTAAGGATCGTTGGACCTCGTTTTCAGTCGCGAAATCCCTCACCTCCACGCTGATCGGCGCGGCGATCAAGGACGGCAAGATTAAAAGTCTCGATGACGCAGTCACGCTCTACATTCCTGAATTGAAGGGAAGCGCCTACGAAGGCGTCACTGTGCGCCAGCTGATCACCATGACCTCGGGCGTGAAATGGAACGAAAGCTATACGGATCCCAATTCGGATGTGGCCAAAGTGGGCTTGAGCATTCTTGAGCCGGGTGTTAATCCCGTCGTCAGCTACATGCGCAGGCTGCCGCGCGAGGCGGCTCCCGGCACCAAGTTTGTGTACAAGACCGGTGAGACCGATCTGGCCGGGATACTGCTCTCCAACGCCGTCGCCGAACCGCTGGCGCAGTATCTATCCGAGAAAATCTGGCAGCCCTACGGCATGGAACAAGACGGCATCTGGGTCGAGGATGTTGCTGGCCACGAGCGCGGTGGCTGCTGCGTGAGCATGACCTTGCGAGACTACGGCCGTGTCGGCCAATTCATGCTGGATCACGGCAAAGCGGCGGGACACGATGTTGTGCCTGCCGGCTGGATCGAGGACGCCACGGCGCAGCATGTCGCGGATCCGTCTTACGGCTACTTCTGGTGGATCATTCCCGGAGGCTACGAGGCCGAGGGTATCTTCGGGCAGACCCTGTCCGTCTTTCCAGCAGAGCATCTGGTTGTAGTCATCAACTCTGCATGGCCGGAGGCGTGGTCAGAGGATATCAACGGCGTCCGAATGAAGTATCTGGCGGCGCTGCGTAGCGCAACGCATTAAGTGCTCCGCAGAGCAACGGGCGGCGTGTCATAGGATCGGCGCCACGCGCGGCGCAGCTGGCGCGAAGATGCGAAGCCGGTGCGCTCCGCAACGCGTTCCATGTCGAGACGGCTGCTCGTAAGCAGCTGATGGGCGAGCGCCACCCGCAGACTATTGATATAGGCGGTGATATTCATGCCCGCATGTTCATTGAACAGGCGCGATAAGTGGCGCGAGCTGGTATTGGCGATCTTGGCGAGGCGGCTCAGTGTCCAATTCTCAGTAGGGTTCGCGATGATCGCGTCCTGCACACGATGAACCGCCGGATGCAGGTGATTGCGGCCTGCAAGCCAGGGTGAGATTTGCGGATCCGCGCCTTCACGGCGCAGGTACAACACCAGATGTCGCGCGATGGCGAGCGCGCAAGCATGTCCGGTGAGCGAGCTGACGACGTTCAGCATCAGGTCCAATCCGGCGGTGACGCCGGCGCTGGTATAGCGTTCACCGTCAATCACGAACAGGCGGTTATCCAAGACTTTGGCCCGCGGTGCCAGCGCGGCCAACTCGCCGCATTCAGCGTGATGCGTGGTGCACGAAAAGCCATCCAACAGTCCCGCTCGAGCTGCCAACAAAGCGCCGGAGCAAATGGTCATTACCGTATGTCCGGGGCGAACGCAGGCTCGCAGCCAGTCGACAATGGCGCGCTCATCCTGGCGCACCACCGCCTGACTTGCATCCTCCGCGAAGGCAATCTTATCCGCGGATCCGGGGACGATGATCATCGCGCCGTCGGGCAAGGCCGCGGGTAGCGGTGCAATGTCGGCGAGCGGAATGCCGACAGAGGACATGGCGCGCGCATTGGATCCCACATAGTGAACATTGAACCGAAGCGCGTTCTGTTCCACATTCGCGCGACGCAGGACTTCCATTGGCCCGGCAATGTCCAGCAGCAGCACGCGCTCGGGCAGCACAACCCACACATCTAGGGTGCGCGATTCGAGCCTGATCATGCGGCTTGCCGCCCCGCCTCGCTGCGTTGCTTGTCAAACGCTGCCAGCGCTTCTCCCGCCGCCAGCACGCGAGCGAAACGTCCGTCGAGAACCAGCTCGGTTCGCGCCTTGATCTCGGCGGACGTCCAATGGCGCCCGTGGCGGTCGGTCATGGCGAAGGTCAGCGTGGCTTCGCTGACAAAATCGACGCTATACCCGCAATCCGATGCGTGCCGCGTCGTGGTCTCACAGCATTGTTCTGTACGGATCCCCGATACGATCAGGTGCTGAATCCCGCGCTCGGTTAGCCACACCGATAATCCGCTGCCGATGAGCGCGCTGTGGCGTTGCTTGTGGAAAATGACATCCGGCGCAATCGACAATGAGGCCAGCGTCTTGACGTATCCCGACTCCAACGAAAATGCGCCGGACTCCTCCACGTGAAAAATCTGGGCGATCGGGATCTGCCTGATCTTGGCGCCATCCACCAGCCATTGCAGGCGATCGAAGAATTGCGGCGCGTCCGACGGGGTCCAATAGGGGCGATGCTCAAACGACTGTTGCGCATCGATGACGAGTAACGCAGTTCGCGAATGGGACATAAATTGCCTCGGCTAAGTGTCAGGTTAAACCATTTTGCGCCCCTTAGCCTTGTACGATAAATACGGCTATCGGACAAGTACCGGACAAAAACCGCCACAGCATGGCGCGTTTCGTCCGACGATTGTCCCGCAGCAGTATTTCTAAGCACCGAGCCGCGATGCAAAGTGTCCAGCATATGAAAAATCCCTTTGCGCTTGCCGCAACTATTGTCCTCGCCGCTGCGGCACCGTCGGCAGCCCATGCGACATCGCTCGCGCCGCGGGGAATTCATGCAGAGGATCTGGACCGGCACACCGAAGCCTGCGGCGACTTTTATGAATTCGCCAACGGTGCCTGGCGCGCGCAAAACCCCATTCCCGCAGGGCAGCCGAGATGGAGCCGTCGCATCGCGGCACATGAGGGGAACTGGCATCGGCAACAAAGCGTGCTCGAGGAAGTCTCACGCAAGGCCGACTGGCCGGCCGGCAGCGTCGAGCAAATGCTGGGAGATCATTACGCTTCGTGCATGGACGAGACTGCAGTGGACGATGCAGGGCTGAAACCCCTTGCGCCATTGATGGCCGAGATTGAGACGATTCGCGCCGCGGGCGACGTGCAGCGCGTCATTCGTCGCCTGCACGACTTGGCGGTGCCGGCGGCCTTTACAACCAACGGCGAAGCGGACTTTCAAAACGGCAATGACTTCATCGAGAACATCCTGCCGGGCGGCTTAGGGCTGCCCGACCGAGACTATTACCTAGGTTCGGCGCCGCGCTACGTCGACGCGCGCGCTCGCTACCGCTTGCACGTGATCAAGCTGCTCACCTTGGGCGGCACACTTCCCCCTCAAGCCGAGAAGGCGGCAGCCGACATCTTTGCCTTGGAGAAGCGCCTGGCGGAGTCGTCATTGGATGGCGCGGCGGCCGTAGGTTCCGCGGCCACGGATCACAAAATGAGCTTCGCGCAGCTGCGGCGATTGACGCCGCACATCGATTGGAACGGGTATTTCACCGAGGCCAGACTGCCGCGCAATGACGTGAATGTCGCTGAGCCCGAGTTCATGGTGCAATTGGACCGGGAGCTGGAAAACACACCGATTGAGACCTGGCAGGCGTATCTCAAGTGGCAATTGCTCGATTCCGCTTCACCTTGGCTGTCCAAGCCGTTCGCAGCGGAGTCGTTCAACTTCCGCGACCAGTACCTGGCGAACAGCAGCCAGAAACCGCGAGCGCAGCGCTGCGTGGAGTCTACCGACACTTTGTTTGGAGAAGCGCTCGGAAAGAAGTATGTGCAGGCCTATTTTCCGCCTGCCTCCAAGGCCAAAGCCACTGAAATAGTCCGCAATCTGCAGTCGGCTCTCGAGGAACGCATCAGGGCTGCTCCATGGATGCAGCCCGGCACGAAACAGATGGCACTGCAAAAGTTTCGCGGCCACCGACATCCAAATTGGATATCCGGATACGTGGCGCGATTACTCGAGCGTTCGTATACGGCGCGACGCCTTCTGGGCAAACGTAGCCGCGGGTCGTCGATTCAATGTCGACTTCAACCGTCAACAAGTCGGCAAGGCCACAAATCGCAACCTCTGGCGCGTCTCGCCCTCCTCGCCCGACAGCTACATCATTCTTGAGATCAATACCATGGTCCTAACCGCCGGCACGTTGCAGCCGCCGTTCTTCAGTCCGGAGGCGACGGATGCCGTGAATTACGGCGCCATGGGCATTGCCATTGCCCATGATCTCACCCATGCGATCGATGCCACTGGCGCGGCAATCGACTTGCAGCTGCATCGGCAAAATTGGTGGAGCGAGAAAGACCGGCAGGATTTCGCGAAGCGCGGCCAGTGCCTGATCGACCAGTTCGAGGGTTACTTCATCGAGCCGGGCGTTCACCATAATGGAGAGCGCGTGCGCGACGAAACCATTGCCGATCTCGCAGGCGTGCGCATCGCCTACCTGGCGCTCGAGAAGTCGATGCAAGCTCACCCTGTTCCAATAGTTGACGGTTTCACGCCCGAGCAGCAGTTTTTCATTTCCTGGGGTCAAACCAGCGGCCATGCCATGCGCCTTGAGGCGCAACGACAACTCGTCAACGGCGACCCGCATCCGGTGCCAAAGTTTCGGGTGTTGGGACCCTTGTCCAATACACCGGAATTTCAGCAGGCGTTCTCGTGCCAGGCCGGCGCACCGATGGTGCGGCCCCCACAGACCCGTTGCCGGGTTTGGTAATTTGCGGCGGCGCTAATCATCACGATCGGTGTGCATCTTGGCAAATTTTTTCGCAGATCTAGGCTGAATATCAGCCGCGATATCCACCACGAGAGTGCGTATTGCCTCGAGCGCCTCGTTGATTTTTTCGATGCGGGTTGCGACCTGGGCGGCCAGAACGCTGTCCGGCGGCTCGCTTGCATATCTCGATGTCTTGGCATTGAGGAATCGCAGGTCCGCCTCGAGTTTCATCAATTGATTTGCAATCACGCCGAGCGGCAGCACAACCGTCAGCTCGAAATTCGCGGGCGAGGTTTCGCTCATCGGATTATTGCGGCAGGCGTGCGTTGCTTGAAATCATCTCGTCTTCCATCAGGGCCAGGGGTATCAACCCCAAGCCGTTGAAACGATCCATGAATTCGCGCAAGTTGAAGGGTTTGGCCGCCAATTCCTGCTGGTGGGCATATTCGGCCATCAGTCGATCCACCAGTAACTTTCCGGTGATATAGCTGGTGCCGTATCCTGGCTGCCGCAGATAAAGGAGCTGCTCAAACCCGGTGAGCGAGTCTTTGGGGTTGGCCCATCCGCGCGGCGTCCATGCAGCGTGGAATTTGCCGGCCTTTTCCAAATCGAATTCATTGGCCTGAACGTACAGCGAGGCCAAGCCGCGCGCCGCGCGATTGGCGAGCATGATCCACACCAGTTCCTTGGCACGCGGATTGTCATCGTAGAGTCCGGCGTGCATTAGTATCTCCTCGAACGCCGTGGCAAAACCCTCCGCGCGGTTGTCCCAGATGTTCGACAGCGACGCACGGCGCCGAATTGGGCTCGCGTGTGGCTCATCGCGCATCCGTGACAGGTCGAACCAGTGATAGTCATGCGAGAAGAGCAGCATGGGTTCTCGGTGGGTCACCCGGGTGAAGAACACGCGCTGTTCTTCGGGCACGAACTGCCCAAGCTGCGGAATCAGTGCGGCCTTGAGATACGGTTTGTCGGGAATGATGTCCTGCGCGACGAGAAATTCTACGAACTTATCCAGGCGCGCTGTTTTAAGCCGATCGAAGGCCGCCGCGTCATTCACCGGCTCGAGCTGCGGCAGGTTCCGATTGTTGTGCTCCTCGAGCTTGAGTGCGGCTTGCGCGCGCTCCAATTCGCGGCGCAGCAACACTACTTCCTCATCCCAGGTGAATGGCACGAAGTGCACGTTCTGTTGATACCAAGTGTAGTCATCCTTGCCGATGCCCGAGGGTCCACGCTTACTCGAAGCCTCGTGCTCGAGCCACGCAATGAAATCGTCCGTGGCCTTCTGAGCATGAGTGATCGCTGTCTTGAGCTCCGGCACGGCGGCGGCGATATCAGCCTGTTGGCTGCCCTCGAGCGTGCTCACCGTCAGTGTGCCCGCCGCCAGCGCACTGAGCGTGCGCGATTGACCGCGTAGCTCCTGCGCGCCATACACCCACAAGTCCCGGGCGTCGCTGCCCTTCAGATTTTCCCTCGCCTGATTGAGCAGCGCAGGAATGGCTCCAATCCTTGCGGTGAGTTCGCGTTGCGCGCCGCTCGAGAGCGGAAAGCGGTAGGTATAAAGTTCAATCTCCGGATAGACGTTTGGGCCCTCTCGCGAAGGGAACATCGGAGCGTGCGGACCACACGCTCACGTAAAAGGCGGGATCGCGCGCCCAGGGCCTCAAGACTCTCAAGTTAAAATCGAGGCCGTTCATTTCTGCCCGGACCAGTTTATAGTCGTTGAGCTGCTCAATCGGCCATCCCTGCGTGTCGATGGCCGCAAGCTTCTTCTGCCACGCGGCCAGCGCCGCTGCCTTGGCCGCCATGGCGGTCGGACCGTAGTCGGGCACACTGCCCTGCATGACAGGATGCTCAAAATCTCGCCATTGCTCGAAGAGCTGCACCAACGTCGTATAACCGGAAGTAGCGGCCGCCTGCCTCGCCGGGGCGCCATGTGCAGCAAAACCGCCCAGTAGCATGGCTGTCGCCGCCACCGCCGAACCTGTCTCTGAGATTCCCATGATTCGTCCTATTGCTTGCTTACGTTGATGTAGTAAAGATCGGCGGCTACCTCGAAATCGTCCTTGCCGATGGGCGTGGCCATGCGCTGCCAAGCAGCGGTCGGCGTAATGATCTGCCAAGCGTCTTTGAGCCCCACGCGCACCGGCATGGCAAAGCGTTTTTCGTGAGCCAGCCAACGATATGCAACTGTGTGCGCTGCCGCGTCGAAACGCAGCTCCAGGGTGGGTATGGCGGCGTGCCTTAAGTACTCATCGAAGATCGGACCCAATTTGCGCCCCGTGTACTGATTGAAGAAAGCCACCATGTCCGTGGTCATGATCGTCTGGTACTTGAAGCGCTGATAGTAAGTCCGCAGCAGCGAGAACCACTTGTCGTCGTTGTTGATGACGCTGCGCAGCGTATTCAAAAATAGCGCGCCCTTCTTGTACTGATCCGCCGGAGGCGTGCTGAAAACGCCCTCCTCGGAAATCACGGGAAATTCATTCTTGACCTTGTCTTTGCCAGTGTTGACATAGATGAGTGCATCACGTTTTCCCCACATGTATTCGACGAATAACGCCTCGCTGTAGTTCGCCCAGCCCTCATGGATCCACATGTCCGAGCGATCTTTCGCGGTGATGCTGTTGCCGAACCATTCATGCGCGCTTTCGTGCACGATGATGAAATCGAAGCGCGTGGCGATGCCTTCGGCCGGGTGACCCACGTAGCCGTTCTCGAAATGATTGCCGTAGGTGATGGCGGTCTGATTCTCAACGCCCGAGTACAACGCCTGAACCAGCTTGTAGCCATCTTTGGGGAACGGATAGTCGCCGAAAACGTGAGTGAATGCGTTGAGCATGTCTTTCACTTGCACAAATTGTCGTTCAGCCTTGTCCAGGTCCTCCGGAAATACGTAGTAGTCGAGCGTCAGATCGCCATATCGATCGCTGAAGTGCACGTATTTGCCGATATTCAACGACACGTCATAGTTGTTGATCGGATAATTGATATGCCAATTCCAACGGGTGTAGCCGTCAGGCAGATCCTCCTTGCCCTGAAAGCGGCCGCCCGAAACCTCCACCAGGTCACTGGGCGCCTCAACGCTAATGTCCATACTTTCCACTTCGTCGCGCCATTGATCCTTGTTGGGCCACCAGACACTGGCACCCTCTTCCTCGCAGGCCGTGTTCACCAGCGGCCGTCCCATCGGATCTTTGCGGAATACAAAACCACCAAAGCGGCCCATTTCGACCGGGTGGCCGGAGTAATGGAAGTCAATGGTATAGATTCCGCCCTTGAGCAGCTTTTTTGGGAAATCGACGTAAACGGTTCGGCCCGCAGCACGCTCGAAGCGCAGTGGCAACGAGGCCTGATTCGGCTGCTGCAAGAGAATTTTATCGACCTGGAACACGGGCACGAGATCAAGCTGAATGCGGCTGTCGTCCTTCAGCATTTTGAAGCGGATGGAGTTCTTACCGCTTAAAGTTTGTTTGTCAGGATCGACCCGCACATCCAGGTGGTAGTAGAGCAAATCGTTGTTGGCCCGATAAGGGCCATAGCCACCCCGCAGATGGTCGGCCTCGGAGTACACGGCCGGCGGCTCGGCGACCACCGTCGCCGGCGCGCTCAGCGCGGCACACATCAAAAGCCAACATCGCATGGCGATGACAATGACGGTCATTCAAATCTAATGCAATATCCGTATTTGCGATCCTACGCGAGGCACCCTCATGACCATCAAAACTCTGAACCGCCGCCAAATCGTGGCCATGACGGGCGCCGGCCTGGCACTGCTGGTTAGTCGCACAGGGCGCGCCGCGGGCGCCCTGGCCGATTGGACCGCGCCGGATTTCGTGGTGTTAAACGCCAAGGTCTACACCATGGATCCGCACCTGCCGCAGGTGGAAGCCTTTGCAGTCAAAGACGGACGCTTTGTCGCACTGGGCTCGACGGCCGCGATGAAGAGTCTGGCCGGCAAGGCGCAGACGATCGATGCACAGCGGATGACCGTCGTGCCCGGATTCAACGACAGCCACAATCACGCGCCGGGCAACGAGTTGCTGTACGAGGTATTGGTGGGAAATCCCTATGAGGTCGAGTTCGTCACCATCGCCAGCATCATCGACAAACTGCGCGTCAAAGCACAGAAGACGCCCGCCGACACCTGGGTCGAGGGCTATTTCTTCGACGATACCAAGGTCACCGACA
This sequence comes from uncultured Gammaproteobacteria bacterium, assembly GCA_963771615.1. Lineage (GTDB taxonomy): Bacteria > Pseudomonadota > Gammaproteobacteria > Steroidobacterales > Steroidobacteraceae > Bog-1198. The sequence continues at coordinate 896,593 of CAVYUD010000008.1, read as the reverse complement.
AGCGCGCGCTGACACGACAAGACCTGGACCAAGTCTCCACGCAACAGCCGGTGATGGTGCAGCATCGCGGCGGCCACACCGCCTTCTACAACAGCAAGGCGCTGCAAATGGCGGGCATCAACAAAGACAGCGCCAATCCTGCCGGAGGCACTTTCGATCGCGACGCGAACGGCGAACTCACCGGCCGCGTTACCGACCGGGCGCGAGAGGTGTTCGACGCCGTGGGCAAGCACATGACCTACTCCGGCGAGGAGCAATGCGCCGCGATCGAGATGGGCTCGCGTTTATTTCCAAGCAGTTCGTCCGCTACGGCCTCACCAGCGTCTGCCACGAGGCGGGTAATCTGCAGGCGTTGCAGGAGGTGCGCGCCGCAGGCGACCTGTTGCATCGGGTGAGTTATGAGGCCGAAGGGCCGGAACTCGCGGCCATGTTGAGCGGCGGCATGTCGACCGGCCTGGGCGATGAGTGGATTCGACTGGGCGCGACCTGCGAACACACCGCGGACGGCTCGTTCTCCGAGCGCACCATGGCCATCAGCGTCCCCTATCCCGGCAGCAACGGCTATCGCGGCAATGTGACGGAAACTCAAGAGGACCTGAATTCATGGTGTGAGCGGGTGCATCGCGCCGGAATTCAAATGAACTGCCACGCCAATGGCGATGTCGCGATCGATCACGTCCTCACCGCCTACGAACGCGCGCTGCGTCTTAATCCCATCGCCGATGCGCGGCCAAAAATCACGCATTGCACGCTCATCACCGATGACCTCGTGCGTCGGATCAAGGCCATCGGCGCCGTCCCTGCACTCTTTACTTCCTATGCGTATTACAACCCCGATAAGTTTCACTTCTACGGGGAAGAGCTGATGAAGCGCTGCATGGCCTACCGCACGCTGCTCGATGCAGGGGTGCCGGCGGCCGCGGGCTCGGATTTCGACCCCGGCCCCTTCTCGCCTTTGATGGGAATCCAGGGCATGGTAACGCGCACGGGATGGAACGGCGAAGTATGGGGCGCCAATCAGCGCATCACGGTGGCTGAGGCGCTGCGCGTCAACACGCTGAATGGCGCCTATGCGACGCGCGAGGAAGCGATCAAGGGATCGATCACGCGCGGCAAGCTTGCCGATTTCGTCATGCTTGCCGAGGATCCGCATACCGTGGATCCGGCTAAGATCAAGGACATCAAGATCGTGCGCACGGTCGTCGGCGGTCGAACTCAGTACTCTGCTTAAAAACACGCTCAGAAGGGGAAGCAGCCGTGTCGCAACATCTTACGCGTCGAAAAGCTCTCGGCGGCCTGTTGGCCTGCGCCGGCGCAGGCGCGTTCGGGTTTGGTGCCGGCCGCGCGAAGGACATCAAGGCGCCGGTCGGCGATGCCGCGCCGCTCACCGACCTTGGCATGCAACTGAGCGCGGCACAGCGCGACGCCGGCGTGGCGTTCCTGAAGCGGCACGCGACAGTCGACACGCACAGTCATCCGGGCCGATTCTTTCTAAAGCAGCTTGTCGATCAAACACCGACGACCCGGGCCTTCGGGGAGGCCTTTGAAGACCAGGCGATCGCGGATCTGTCCGCGGGAAATGTCAGCGCGGCCCTGTTTTGCGCTGTGGCCGATATGCGGCTGCTCGAAATGACACCCGCTCAGGGTCTGCGCGCGGCGCGGGACTGGACGCCAGGCGAGGCGTACGCGGACTACCGCCGGCAGACCGCAGAATTGAAGGCGCTGCTGTCGAATCAGGCCCTCATTCCGGGATTGGCTCCCGCCGATATCGACGCCGCGCATCGACGCCACAAGACTGGCGCGATTTTCGCTGTGGAAGGCGGAGATTTCATTGAAGAACGGCTCGAGCGAGTGCATGAAGCCTTTCGCGACGGCGTGCGTGCAGTCACCTTGGTGCACTACCACATCAATCAGATCGGCGACATACAAACGGAAGCGCCGGTGCACAACGGCTTGACGGCGCTCGGCAAATCCATCGTCGCCGAAATGAACCGCGCCGGGATCATCATCGATCTCGCGCACGCAACCTTTGCGGTGACCAAGGATGTTCTGAACGCATCGAGCAAGCCGATCATGATCTCCCACACGAATATCGCGACAGCAAGCGTGAATCATCCGCGCCTCATCAGCATCGAGCACGCGAAGCTGGTCGCCTCTGCGGGCGGCATCATCGGCTCCTGGCCTTCAGGTGTAGGGCAGGCGAGCTTTGCGGACTATATCGACTCGATCCAACGCCTGGTGGATACCGTGGGAATTGATCACGCGGCCATCGGTACCGACATGGACGCCAATTTCAAGCCTGTGCTGCGCAGTTACCGCGACTGGAGCCTTATTCCGGCAGCGCTGCTCGCGCGCGGAATGCACGACCGGGAAGTCGCAAAGATCATGGGTGGCAACTTCCTGCGCGTGTTCAATTCAACTCTCACCGGCCAAACAAGGTAGAACGCATGGATTCAAAGTTTCAGGAATTGCTGAGCCACTACCACGCACGCATGGCGGACGAAGATCGTGTGATGAAAAGCGATCCAGCGGGTGTCTCCAGGCGACGCGATGAATTTCTTCTTGCCGTCGGTCCCGAGGTCGGCCAACTCCTGCACGCGCTCATCATCGGTCGGGGTGCCAAGCGCATACTGGAATTGGGAACATCGTATGGCTACTCGACCGCTTTCCTCGCGGACGCCGCCCGCCAGACCGGCGGCCGGGTCTACACCATGGATCTTGCCGCCAATAAACAGCAGTACGCGCGAACCCGGCTCGAAGAGGCCGGCCTCGCGGCGCAGGTCGAGTGGATGCTGGGCGATGCAACGCAGATGCTGAGGGATCTGAAAGGACCGTTCGACTTCGTGCTGCTCGATCTGTGGAAGAACTTATATGTGCCCTGTCTGGAGTTATTCTACGGCAAGCTTGCGCCGAACGCCGTGATTGTGGCGGACAATATGCTGTTTCCTGAGATCGTGCGCGCCGATGCCGAAGCGTACCGAGCTGCGGTCACCCGTAAGGGAAACTTGCAAAGCGTGCTGCTGCCCATCGGCAACGGAATCGAATTGTCCTGCCTTTGGACTTAAGTTCAAGCATGCGCCGCCCAGGCGGCCTCGCCCGGCGAGTACGGCAGACAGGGATCGAAGCGGCCCGGCGCTTCGACGTAACGTAGCGCTTCAGTGCAACCTATCTTCGAGGTGAAAAAGCCAAGCAACGCGAGTTCTTTCATCATTCGAAAGTAGTGCGCAGGCTCCGGGCCAGGAGCTTCCGCTGCGACCGACCGGCGTTCCGGGCACATTTTCTGCTTTCGCTTCGGTCTCATCGCCCTCCACCACAGGCGACAATCCCTTTCTTTTGCGATCCGCCGCTTCGCGTGCGTCCATTACACGCTTCTGTTCGCGGTCGAGCGGCGTGAGCACCGCCAGCCGCTGCGCGGGGCTCGCGGCCATGAACGAGACGTTGTTGGCCTTTTTCATAGCCTCGTTCACTTTGTGCATGCCGTCGAAGAAAACCCTCTGCTCCGCGGGACTGTAGCAATCGGTGACCATCAGTGCCATGAACGCGCCGGTTTTTGCCGCCTTCGCACCGGGTGTCTTGGTGGCAGGAAGAATTGTTTCGGCGATCTCGTCAAGATATGCAATATCTTGCGCACTGAACTTCCCGGCGGTTCCCTCAGTTGCGGAGGCTGCCTTCTCGACTGCGGCCAACAGATTGCTGCCGCCGACGAATGCGACTCCGCCCAACAGGGCACTAACGCGGCGAATAGCCTCGCGCCGATTGATGAGGTGCAGCTGCTCTGTATCAGATGATTCATTCATATCAGTTCAAAGGTTGCGGCGGTTGAGTTCGTTCACCGCAAAGTCCACCGCACGAGCAGTGAGCGCCATGTAGGTGAGCGATGGATTTTGACAGGCGCTGGAGACCATGCAGGAGCCGTCGGTGACGAAAACATTCGGTGCATCCCAAACCTGATTGTGCGAATTCAGCACCGAGGTCTTCGGATCGCGTCCCATGCGCGCAGTACCCATTTCGTGGATGCCCATCCCCGGAAAAGAACCGGCGTCGAACGTCTTTACCATTTTCGCGCCGGCTTGTTCGAGCATTTCTGCCATGTCGGCGATCATGTCCTTGCGCATCAAGCGTTCATTTTCGCCCGTCGCGCAATCGATCTTGAGTACCGGCAATCCCCACTTGTCCTTTTTCGCGGTATCGATGCCTACCCAGTTGGCGTGATTGGGAAGCATCTCACCGAAGGCGGTGGCGCCAAATTTCCACGGGCCCGGCAAAGTCATTTCGTCCTTGAATTCCGCGCCCAGTCCCAATTCCTTGACGGCCCGCATCCATCCGTCTCGGCTCGCTGTTCCCTGATAGCCGAAACCGCGCAGATAGTCGCGCTTGTCGCCGAACAAATTGCGATATCGAGGAATGTAGATGCCGTTCGGACGGCGGCCGTAATAATACTTGTCGTCCAATCCCGGCAGGTTGCCTTCTGCGCCGCAACGAAAATGATGGTCCATCAGATTGTGGCCCAACTCGCCCGAACTGCTGCCCAGCCCGGCGGGCCAGATGTCGGTTGCGGACCGCATCAACAGCCAGGTCGAATTGAGCGTGGAGGCGCAGAGGAAAACCACCTTTGCCGAATAATCAGTCGTTTTCTCGGAAACGGCGTCGAGAACTCTTACGCCTGTCGCACGCTTGCGATCTTTGTCGTAGAGCACTTCGGTAACAATCGACCAGGGCTTTAAGGTGAGCTTCCCGGTCTTGACCGCCGCGGGCAGAGTTGAAGATTGCGTGCTGAAGTAGGCGCCATATGGGCAGCCGAGCCAACAGGCATTTCGGTATTGGCAAGGTGCGCGCCCTTCCAAGGGCTTTGTGGCATTCGCGACGCGCCCGATGATCATGCGGCGTTTGCCGCCGAATGCGTTCTTCAGCCGCCCGGCAATGAGTTCTTCGCCGCAGTTGAGAGGCATGGGCGGCAGAAACTGTCCGTCAGGGAGCTGCGGCAGCCCCTCGTGCGAGCCGGAGATCCCGGCGTGCCGCTCGACATGGTCGTACCACGGCGCTAGCTCGTTGTAGCGAATGGGCCAGTCAACTGCGACGCCCTCCTTCGCGTTGGCTTCAAAGTCGTAATCGCTCCAGCGATAACTCTGACGCCCCCACGTCAGCGAGCGGCCGCCCACTTGATACCCTCGGTACCAATCGAACCGTTTGATTTCCGTGTAAGGCGAGTCTTTCTCATTCACCCAAAAAGCCAGGTTTTTCTCATTCAGTGGATAGTCCCGCTTGAGCACGGGGTAGGCCTGCTCCATCGCGTAAGTCCTGCCGCCGCGATGCAAATATTCCCAGGGTCCCTTGGTGGCGTTGACGTAGTCCTTTACGTGCTCGACGTTGCGGCCGCGTTCCAACAGCAAGACGCGCAGTCCCTTCTCGGTGAGCTCCTTTGCCGCCCAGCCTCCGGAAATACCGGAGCCGACCACAATCGCATCGTAGCGATCAGCCATCAGTTGTACCTTAGGTCAATTTTCGGCTTATTCTATCGCGATTCCTCAACCATGATGTCGACATGAGTTTATTCTCGCGCAGAGAGTTTCTCAGCCGCTCTGCAGCCGTTGGCATCGCAGCCGGCGGCGTTGTCGCGGGACCATTTCGCTCAATCAGCGCTCCGCTGATGCAATCAAACGCGGCGGGCTCGGGAAGGCTCAAACAATCGCTGTGCCGCTGGCCCTACTCAAAGGTGGCGCTGCCGGATCTTCTGCCGCCGCACCAAGCAAATGGGATTTGCCGCGATCGACCTGCTGTTCCCGGACGAATGGACCACCGCCGGCGACAGCGGACTCGCCGTCTCCATGGGATACGCCAGCCGGCGCGACAAGTTCATCGCAACCGGGTTCAATGATCCTGCCAATCATGCGCTGCTTTTGGGAGAACTGGAGGCGGCGCTGCCGCAGGCCGCGCAGGCGCGCGTAGCCAATCTCATCGCCATGTTCGGCAATCGCGTTCCGGGCATCGATGAGCCCACCGCCATCGCCAATTGTGTGGCGGGACTCGCCAAGATTGCGCCCCTTGCCGAAAAGCACGGCGTCACGGTCTGCGTGGAACTGCTCAACAGCAAGGTGGACCACCCGGGATATCAGGGTGATCACACCGCCTTTGGCGTGGCCGTCGTGCGAGCGGTCAACTCACCGCGCGTGAAATTGCTGTATGACATCTATCATATGCAGATCATGGAAGGCGATGTCATCCGCACGATCCGCGACAACATCAACTGGATCGGACATTTTCATACCGGCGGTGTTCCCGGCCGGCATGAAATCAACGACAGCCAGGAACTGAACTATCACGCCATCGCCGCCGCCATCGCCGATCTCAACTTTCAAGGCTATGTCGCGCACGAATTCGTACCCACCCGCAGCGATGCGTTCTTGTCGCTCGCTGAAGCGCTGCGGATTTGCACGGTATAACCTTTGCGCACGGAGAACCGAAATGAAAATTCGACCTGTTGAAATTGCACAGCTCTGCGGCCCTGGCGGCCGTCATTCTTGCACTCTATTGTTTTCAGCCAGCCGCGGCGCAAGCCCCGCAAGGCGATCCGAAGGCAACCGAGCAGTGGGAACCCGTTCCGCCGTCATCATGCCGGGCGCGAGCCCCGATGCACCGCCCTCCGATGCCATCGTCCTGTTCGACGGCCGAAACTTGGATCAATGGATCAACACCAAGGATCATGCGCCAGCAGGTTGGAAGGTGGCTCACGGCGTGATGACGGTCGACAAATCGGTTGGCAATATCGAGACCAAACAACACTTCAAGAATTATCAACTGCACCTGGAATGGCAGGTTCCAAAAGGAATCACCGGCGAGGGCCAATTGCGCGGCAACAGCGGGCTGTTCGTGGCTGCCACGGGGCCCGGCGACGACGGGTACGAAGTGCAGATTCTCGACTCATGGGAAAATAAAACGTATGTCAACGGTCAAGCGGCGAGCGTCTACAAGCAGTCGCCGCCATTGGTCAATGCCATGCGCCGACCGGGCGAATGGCAGACCTATGACGTGGTGTGGACCGCGCCGGTCTTTGCAACCGGCGGAGCGCTCAAGACTCCTGCCTATGTAACGGTATTTCACAACGGCGTGCTGGTCCAAAATCATTTTCAGCTGGCCGGCGAAACCACCTATATCGGGCAGCCCAGCTATCGGCCTTATGATCGCGCGGCTATCAAACTTCAGGCGCACGGCGATCCGTCGGCGCCCATCAGCTTCCGGAATATCTGGATTCGCGAGCTTAACTAGCCGATCTCGTCAAGCCGCCGGCGGACCGGTGGCTCGCATCGATTCGCGCGCGGCGAAACGCGCGAACCACGCGGCTGTTTTAGGATGGGTCATTCCTCCAGCCGAGCGCAGCGAATCGAAAGTCGAGATATCCCAGGGCACAGCCGATGGCGATCGTCCCCAAATCAATACGCTGATTGAAGGCGCCGGCGCGCTTTTCGATCTCGGTCAGTCCGCAAGTCACCTTGTCCATCTGACCGTCGATCCAGTCCTTCCAGCGCAGTGATTCGGGGCGCGCAAAAGTCTCGTAGCGCACCAGGACTGCGGCCTCCAACATACCATCGGCCAACGCCTCGTCCCGAAGGATTGACCATCGCGCCGCGGGTTCCGCAGGAATGAGATGCCCGTCACCCAGCGCGTTCAGATACTCGCATATGACGCGGCTGTCATAGAGCACCGCACCATCATCGGTAACAAGCGTGGGCACCTTACCCAGCGGGTTGCAGACAACGAGTGCGCGATCGCGATTAACAGGATGCGGCGCGGCGGGCTGGAGCTCAATTCGCTCACGCAATCCCAACTCGTGCGCACTGACCAAGCATTTGCGCACAAACGGCGAGGTCGCGGAATAGTATAGCTTCATGGAAATCTCTCAATGCTTCGACTTGGCGTACGTATCAAACGCCACGGCAGCGACAATAATGAGTCCAATCACCACCTGTTGCCAATAGGACGAGACATGCATGATCACCAAACCGTTGGTGAGCACGCCGATCAATAACGCACCGATGACGGTTCCGCCGACGCCACCGCGTCCGCCGGCAAGACTGGTGCCGCCGATCACCACTGAGGCGATCACGCGCAACTCATAGCCAATGCCGCCGACCGCCTCGGCGGCGCCAAGCCGTGCGGACAATAAGAATCCCGCCAATCCCGCGAGCGCTCCCACGATCAAATACACGCTGGTGATGATTGCCGGCACATCCAATCCATTGAGGCGTGCCGCCTCGGGATTGCCGCCGACCGCATAAATGTAGCGGCCGTAACGCGTATAGCGTTCCGTGACAAAGCCCGCTGCCGCGATCAATCCAAACAGCAATATCGGCACCGGTATCCCGGCGATCGATCCGGTTCCCCACCACCGATAGCTCGCATCAAAGCCTGAAATAGGCGAGCCGTCATTGAGTATCAACGTAGCACCGCGCCAGACAGTCATGCCTCCCAGGGTCACGATGAATGGCGGGACGCTGAAGAAGGTCACCGCTTTGCCCTGCAAATATCCGACCAGCGTGCCGATTGCCGTTGCCGTGACGAGCGCCACGAGCCAGCCTAACGAGGAATCGGCTGCCACGGCTTGCATCACGAAAGCGCCGGCCATGCCTGCAAACGCGAGCAGCGATCCCACGGCAAGGTCCACGCCGGCCGTCAAGATGACGAAAGTCATGCCTACCGCAATGATGCCGTAAATCGAAACCTCGGTAAGAATGTTGGTTACATTGCGCAGCGATAGAAACCGGGGATTTTCCAGCGCGAAAAACAGCATCAGCGCGAGGAGAAACAATGAGGTGCCGTAGCGCCGCAGCCACGCCACGGCATCAAAGCGGCGGGCAGCCGCGTCTTGCTCCGGTACTGTGCTTTCAGTCATCTCGCTGCACTGCGCACGGGCTCTGCGCCCGATGAAATGGCCATCAGTTCCATTAGATCATTCTCCGTCGCCTCCCGCCCATCGAGAAAGCCGCTGATGCAGCCTTCGCGAAACACGACGATTCGATCACTGAGCGCGAGGACCTCGGGCATCTCGGAAGAGATGATGATCAATGCAATGCCGCTTCGCGCCATGTCAAACAGCAGTTGGTGAACCTCGGCCTTCGCGCCGATATCGATGCCTCGGGTCGGCTCATCGACGATCAAGACTTTAGGCTGCAGGGCCATGCAGCGCGCCAGCAGGACCTTCTGCTGATTGCCGCCGGACAGGGTGCCGATCGCCACGGCCGAGTTGGCCATCTTGATGCGCAGCGCCGCCCGGTATTTCTCGACCAATTGACGCTCCTTCGTGGCATTGACAAAAATGCGCCAGCGCGCGATTCGCTTCAGGCTCGGCAGCATCATGTTCTGGCTGATCGATTGTTCCAGAAAACATCCCTGCTGTTTTCGATCTTCAGGCACCAGCGCAAGCCCGGCGCGAATGGCTTCTTTGGGCGATCGCAACGGATTCAATTTCGAACCATTGAGGTATAGCACCCCCTGATCGCAATGATCCGCGCCGAAAATGATTCGCGCCAGTTCCGTGCGGCCCGCTCCCACCAAGCCGGCGAACCCCAGAATCTCTCCGGCTTTCACCTCGATCGACAGATCGTTAAGCGCCATGGCGTGCCGGCCGCTGGCTTCGCGCGCGCGCGACACGCCTTTCACCGCCAGTACCGTTGCGCTCTGCGGGCGACTTGCGCGTACGTTTCAAGACCTCCACGTCGCGACCGACCATGAGACGCACCAAATCGCGGGTCTGTACGCTTCTCACCTCGCCGCACGCGACGTAGCGGCCATCGCGCAACACGGTGAAACTGTCGCAAACCAGCTTTACTTCATCCAACCGGTGCGTTACGTAAATGAAGCTCACGCCGTGCGTTTTTAGCTCTCCGATGACGCCGTGCAGAATTTCAACTTCGCGGCTGCCCAAAGCGGCGGTCGGTTCATCCATGACGATGAGCTTCGCTTTTTGCGCGACGGCGCGGCCGATTTCGACCATTTGTTGATGGGCGACGCTCAAATGGCGCACTTCCCGCCGGGGATCGACGTTTAGACCCAGGCTGGCCAGCAGCGCGCGAGCATCGGCATACATCGCGGCCCAATCGATGAATCCGCGGCGTTGCGGTTCGCGGCCCAGATAAAGGTTCTCGGCGATCGACATGAACGGCAACAAATTGAATTCTTGATAAATGGTAACCAGGCCTCAGCGTTGCCGCTCGCGCGGCGTGTCGCTCGGCTTCAGCGTCGCCCCATCCAGCGTTGCGTTCGCCCCGATCCGCACGCACAGCACCTGACAGTATTTTTAGGAGCGTCGATTTACCTGCGCCGTTTTCGCCCAGCAGCGCGTGAACTTCCCCCCTGCGCACTTGCAGGTCCACCCCGTCCAGGGCCTTGACGCCGGGAAATTGCTTGCAAATATCGCGAACATCCAAGAGCTTCGGTGCGGACATCGCGCCGCTACCGCACTTCGCCCATGCGCTCGGCCTGGTTGACGTTGGATTGCGTAATGAGCATTGGCGCGATGCTCGCGCCCTGCATCGGAGTGTGCTGACGGATCTGCGCCACCAGTTGCCGAAGTGCCGTTCGCGCCTGATTCATCGGTGATTGCTCGACTGTGGCCCCCATCTCACCGCTGCGCACCAATTTTAACGCCTCCGGTGTCGCGTCAAATCCAATCACTTTGACGCCGGAGACGCCGCTCGAGCGCAAGGCTTCCAGGGCCCCCAGGGCCATCTCATCGCTTTCCGCGACAACGGCCTGCAGCGACTGGCCGCCGAGCGAGGTCAAGACGTTTTGGGTCACGGTCAGCCCTTGCTCGCGCTTCCAGGTGCCCGATTGCTCTGCGACGATTTGATATTTCGCCCCCGCGGCCGCCAAGCGTTTCCTTGATGCCGCGCGTTCGGTCGATGGATGGACTGGATCCCAGCTGGCCTGTGATCAGCAGAACTCGCGCGCCGTTCGGAAAGGAATCGATCACCCATTGCGCCATGATGCGTCCACCTGCGACGTTATCCGCCCCAACATGCGGAACTTTAACGCTGGTATTGTCGACTCGACGATCCAAGGTCACGATTGGAATTCCGGCCTTGATCACCGCTTCGACGCCCGGCGTGAGGGCGTTCACATCGTTCGGCGCAAGAATGATGCCTTGCGCGCCGCCGGTGATGGCGGCCTCAATGTCTGCTGTTTGTTTGGCGGAGTTCGACTGTCCGTCCTCCACTGCAATGCTGATGCCGAGCCGTCCGGCCTCCGCGTCCAGCTCGCGCTTGACTGCAACGAAGAACGGTTCAGTCATGTCGTGCAAACTGGCGACGACTTGAATTGAATTCCCGCCCGCCTTGCCCGAGCATCCGGCGCCGCTGAGCAGCACGCCTGCGAGAAGCACGGTCGCCGCAAGTGCCGCACAGTTAAGTTTTCCGCGGCTCATTCGCATCAATGCGGCGCCTTTGGGTTGGGTTGTTGGGCGAGCCAGGCATGCTCGGGATCGTTGCGAAAAACCCAATTGCGCTCAGGCCCCGCCATGACATTGAGGTAGTACAAATCATAGCCGTGAGCTGCGCCAACGGGATGGTAGCCGCGAGGCACCAGGACGACATCGCCGTCGTGCACGCAGATCGTTTCGTCAAGATCACGCTCATCGGTGTACACGCGCTGAAAAGCAAACCCCTGCGGCGGGCTCACGCGATGATAGTACGTCTCCTCCAGGGCCGTTTCTTTTCCTAGAGCCGCTGTGTCGTGTTTATGCGGCGGATAACTCGACCAATGTCCTCCCGGCGTAATGACTTCCACGACCAACAAGCTATCTGCCTCCTTGGTTTGCGGAAGAATATTTCTGACATAGCGAGTGTTCGTGCCGCTGCCGCGCACTTCTTTGCTCATTTCGGCCGCGGCAATGGCACGCGCGGCACGTCCTGGCTTACCCGGCGCCGAACACAACGCCAATTCAACCTCGCCCTTCGCCGTCACTGAGTAGGTCCGGCCGGCAGGCGCATACACTGCGCCCGGCGCCGCATCGTCGAAAACCGATTCGCGTTGTCCAATGCCTTCGAAGTGTTCGTCATCGATGACGATGTCGGCGGTTCCCGCGAGCACCACCAGGCAAGTCTCGCGGTCCTGCGCTCCGCCGCGCACGATTTGTGTGGGCGTGAGGCGATGCACTTGAAATCCGATGTGCCGCCATCCGGCACTCTGCGGTGTGATGTTGAGCACACGGCCGGCTGCATCAGGAGTGCCGGACTGAACCAAAAGCTTGCTCATGAATGCTCCGCCTCGCGCAGGTTGGCTGCCAATGCCGCACGCCGCAGGGTTTTCAGGCCCAACGCCGCGTATGTTTTGGGGTTCGCAACAGCCGGGTCCTGTTCCGCTTCGACGATGACCCACCCAGCATAGCCAATTTTTGCGAGCGCCTGCATCACGGCTGCAAATTCAAGGTCGCCATCACCCGGAACGGTAAACATCCCGCTGATCACACCGCTCAAAAAACTCCTAGCCTCGGATTTCACCCGATGAAAGACCGGCGCGCGGATGTCCTTACAATGTACGTGCACGATCCTAGGCGGATGATCGCGAATGAGTGCCAAGGTGTCGATACCGCCAAGCGCGGCGTGGCCGGTATCAACGGTCAGCCCGACCGAGCGGCCGGTGGACTCGAGGAAGCGATCGAGATCCTGCTGCGATTCCACCACGGTCCCGAGGTGGTGGTGATAAGCCATCCGCAGCCCCGCCTGGGCGAGGTAGTCGGCAACATCGGTCAATTTTTTTCCAAACTCGTCCCACATTGAATCGGCGAGCCGCGGTGTCGCGGACAGCGCGCTAGCTTGATCGCAATGAATGGCGTTGCTGGTCTCAGCAAGAATGAACACGCTGCAGCCCATCGCCTTGAGCAGCGCCAAGTGAGCTTGCAGCGCCTCGATTTCAGCTGCTGCCGAACGGGTCAACAGGTTGGCGCTGTACCAGCCGCCGACCAGCCTGAGCCGATATCGGTTCAGCAAGCTCTGAAGAACGTTGGGATCTTTCGGAAACTTTCCGCCGAGTTCGATGCCCGCAAAGCCTGCGTCGCGGGCTTCCTCGAGCACGGATTCGAGGGGCGTATCGCCCCCGAGGGCGGGCAGGTCATCATTGATCCACGCGATGGGGCTCACGCCAAAGCGGATGCTCATGCGTCATCTCCCAACCGTCGGTTCTTACGCTGAGCCAGAGATGCCGCTCTGGCAGCATCGACCTCGGCTCGAGACGACACCTCAGGGATGGCGACGTCCCACCACGCGCCGCCCGCCGTCGTCGTGATGCCGGGATCGGTGTCAATCACGATTACATGGGTGCGCTCGGAGTGGCGCGCACGTTGCAATGCCTGTTCCAGCGCTGCAATCGAGGCGGCCTTTTCGGCGATGGCACCTAAGCTCGTCGCGTGCGCAACAAAATCAATGTCAGGAGGAGTTGCGTGCGGCGAATCCTCCCACAGCGTATTGAAGGCCGCGCCGCCGGTCGCTCTTTGCAGCCGATTGATACAGCCAAATCCGCGATTGTTGAGCACGAGGACCACCAATCGGTGGCCCAAGGCCACCGACGTGGCCAATTCGGAATTGAGCATCAAATAACTTCCATCGCCGACCAGGACATAGACATCGCGCAACGGCTGCGCCATTTTGACACCTAAGCCGCCGGCAATCTCATACCCCATACAGGAGTAGCCGTACTCGACGTGATAATCGTCTGGTGCTCTCGAACGCCAAAGCTTATGGAGTTCTCCCGGCAATCCGCCTGCCGCGCAGACGACCACCGCGTTTTCCGAACAGGTTCGCCATAGGGCGCCGATGACTTGCGCATCAGAAGGCAGGCCCGCGCGGGGTGCGCCGGTCGCGTCCTCCCACGCGAGATTCCAACGCGCGACTTCTGCATGGAGCGTTGCCGCTTCTCGGTCAGGCCGCCAGCCGGCCAGACGCTCCGCGAGCGCGGTGAGCACCTCTCGAGCGTCGCCCACCACAGTCGCAGCTTCGTGCTTACCGGCGTCATAGGGCGCAACGTTGATTTGCACCAAGCGGCAATTCGGTGCGGCAAACAGCGCTCGTGAACCCGTCGTAAAGTCCTGCAAGCGCGTACCCACACCTAAGACTAAATCGGCTTTGGCCGCCGCCGCGTTGGCGCAGCTGGTGCCGGTAACGCCGATGGCGCCGAGATTGAAAGGATGATCCCACCGCAACGCGCCCTTTCCCGCTTGCGTTTCGGCTACGGGAATCCCAAACCTGCTCGCAAACTCCGCGAGTTGCGCTTCTGCGCCGCTGTAGTGAACGCCGCCGCCGGCGATGATCAACGGGTTACGCGCTGATTTCAGCCAGCTCGCGAGTTGCTCAATCTCTCGCGCCTATCCGCTGGTGAGCGGCGAATGCTCCACACGCGGCGGCGAAACAACGCGTCCGGGTAGTCGTACGCTTCGGCTTGCACGTCCTGACAGAATGCCAAGGTTACCGGACCGCACGAGACCGGATCCAGCAAGGTGTTCATGGCACGCGGCAGCGCGTCGATTAATTGTTCGGGGCGAGCGATGCGGTCGAAGTAGCGAGACACCGGTCTAAAGCAGTCGTTGGCCGAGACGGTGCCGTCGGCGAAGCTCTCGATCTGCTGCAGCACCGGGTCGGGCCGTCGAGTGGCAAATACGTCTCCCGGAAGAAACAGTACCGGCAATCGGTTGGCGTGCGCCAAAGCCGCCGCAGTCACCATGTTGGTCGCACCCGGTCCTATGGAGCTGGTGCAAATCATGGCGCGCCGCCGCCGCAGCTGCTTTGCAAAGGCGATGGCGGCGTGCGCCATCGCCTGCTCGTTGTGGGCTCGAAAGTCGGCAGCTGCTCCCGCGCGGCGTAAAGCGCCTCGCCGAGGCCGGCGACATTGCCATGGCCGAATATGGCCCATACGCCCGCGAAATAGCGGCACTTCTCCCGAGCCAGTGTCGATGTACTGATTCGCCAGATATCGAACCGCCGCTTGCGCCGCGGTGCACCGAAGCGTCTTCATGTCGCAACCGCCCTGCGCGCATGCTGCCACGCGCTAGCCAACCTCCAGAAATTCGCGGCCATCGCCGTGCAGGCATCGGCGTCGCTCATGGCGCCTGCGAACCAGGCGCGAGCCACTTCTTGAAAGATGGTCCTGCCGATTGCGAAATCCCTTGACGATTTCAAATGGCGCAGCAGCGGCGAAGCACGCGATCAGCTCAGCCTCGGGTTCCGACAATCCTAGAAGCACGACGCCTCGGCACAGTGGATCCGCTTGTCGAATCGTATCTTGAATGGCCTGCCAATAGGCGCCGTTGCCGCTCGGCGGAAGTTTCCACCAGTCCGGCCGCACATCCAGCGCATATATTCGCGATAGTGCGCGTGCCATCGTCTGCGCATCCTCCGGCATCTCGCGCGGCAGAATGATTTCGAGCAGCAATTCATGGCGCGTCTTGCGGCATGCATCGAACAAGCGCTTGAGCTGGCGATCCTGCCGCCCCTTAAGATCCGCCGCATCGTCCGGATGGTAGCTCACGAGACATTTGACCACCTGTTTGAGCGGCCAGCTCGAAAGCTCGACGGCGACATCGGCTGAACCTTCAAATTCGAGCGGGCGAGACTTCGGAATCTCGATGGGGCGGCCGACCCAATAGGGCAAGTCCGCCGCCTCGCTCAAGGCTTCGAATCCGTAGCGTCCATCGAGCAGCACGCCGAAACGCGGTCTTGGCGCGCAACGGCGTGCATCGCACGCAACGCCAAGGTCTTGAAGCTCGCGATCCGCTCCTTGTCCGCGGCCCCGAAGTTCGCCGCGTCTTCGAACTGACTGCGATGATCGATGGCCAGCACCATCAACTCAGGATAGTTGTGTGCTGCGCGTCCCTGCCCAGTGCACATGATCCAAGTGGCGGGTAAATGATTCCGTTACAGGCGCCCCTGCAGTGCCCAGCAGCGATCGCAACTCCTGCCAAGTAGGCATCGCCGGGGCGCAGCCGTGACGCGATACCACGATCGCGCCGCAGGCATTGCCCAAGCGGCAGCATTCCTCGAGAGTTTCCTCGCGCAGCCAGCCGCGCAAAAAGCCACCCATGAATGCGTCACCCGCACCCAGCACATTGAGGACTTCGATCTGGAACCCGGGTACCACCAAGCCCGATTCAATGCTCGTCGGGAATCCCGCCGCAAAGGCGACGCAGCCCCGCGCGCCGCGCTTGCAAACCAAAGTTGCCGTCGTTTGCGCCCTGATATTTTTGATGGCGGCAAGCAACTGTTCCGATCCGCCCAAAATGCAGAGTTCTTCTTCCGTGCCGACGATCAAATCGCACCAGGGCAGCGCGGTCTGCAGGCATGCCGTAACTTCGCGCATTGGATACGAAGCGATTTTCGCCCAGATCTTTCGCCGTCAATCCCCAAAGGACCGGCCGGTAGTCCACGTCAAAGACCACGCGTCCTCCATGCGCCTTGACTCGCCGCGCAGCCTCCTAAGCTCGCGGCGAACACGCTCGGCGTGGAGAGATGCGTGCCGTTGATCAAAAGCGCGCGGGTCGATGCGAGATAGGCCTCATCGAGATCCTGCTCGCACAACGCCATATCGGCGCAATTCTCGCGATAAAAAATCAGCGGAAACGACTCGCGATTGCGGATCCCGAGCACCACCAACGCGGTCAAGCGCGCCGGGTCGGTCAGCACGCCGCGCACATCCACGCCCTCGCGCAGCAATTGCTCGCGAATAAAGCGCCCCATGTGATCGGCGCCGACTCGCGTCAAAAGTCCCGCTCTCAATCCGAGTCTGGCCGCGGCAATAGCCGTATTGGTCGGACTGCCGCCGACGTACTTGGCGAACGACCCCATATCTTCCAGCCGGCCCCCGATCTGCTCACCATACAGGTCCACGCTGGAGCGACCCATGGTAATCAGATCGAGGGTTTTATCCGTAGGATACAAGGAACTCACGCAACGAGAATTGAGCGTTTGATTATACTCGCGCGAACGATCGTTCGAATGAGCGTGGAGCGATCCAGTTAGGGGAGCGGTGATGATCAACGTTGCGATATTTGGGGCGGGCCGCATCGGGCAAATCCATGCCCGCAACGCCGCGGCCTTGCCGCAGTTGACGCTCAAGTATGTGGTTGACCCAAACCGTGCAGCGGCCGATGTACTCGCGGGCCAAACCGCTGCCAAGGTTGTGGATTTGGATGCGGTTTTGGGCGACGGCTCGGTTTCCGGTGTCATCATTGCGAGCGCGACGAATGCGCATTTGGACCAAGCCTTACTGGCAGCCTCGGCAGGAAAAGCGATTTTTTGCGAGAAACCGCTGGATCTCGATCTGGCGCGCGCGCGAAGCGCCGCGCCCCAATTGTCCCGCGCTGTCATGCTGGTGGGATTCAATCGGCGCTTCGATCCGCATTTCGCCGCGCTCAAGGCGAGGATTGACTCGCAAGCCATCGGCAAGCTCGAGACATTGAACATAGTCAGTCACGATCCAGCGCCGCCGCCGGTTGCCTATATACGCACGTCCGGCGGTCTGTTCAAGGACATGGCAATTCACGACTTCGATATGGCGCGCTGGCTGCTGGGCGAAGAGCCCACCGAGGTCTTTGCAAGCGCGAGCTGCCTGGTCGATCCGGCAATCGCAGCAGCAGGTGATGTCGACACCGCACGAATTCTGCTGCGCACAGGGACTGGCCGGCTCTGCGTCATCAGCAACACACGCCGCTCAGGCTATGGTTACGACCAGCGCATCGAAGCGTACGGCTCCGCCGGCACGGCGCGTGTCGACAATGTGCTCATGAGCACCGTGTCGACTTGCACGGAGCGCGGATCGGCAAGCGATGCGCTGCAGAATTTCTTTCTCGAGCGCTACGCGGAAGCCTATCGCCGCGAAATGCGGCATTTTGTGGATATTTTGCGCGAGGGCCAAACGCCGGCGGTGGGCTACCGCGACGGCGTCGCCTCGCTCGTCCTCGCAGAAGCCGCGGCACTATCCGTGAAGCGCAACGCTCCGGTCAACGTCGCTTCGGTGTAAGGTTCTACCAGTTCGCAGTGAGTCGGATGCCATAAGTTCGCGGCGGTACCAGGGTCCGTAAGTCGAGTGTTGGAACGATCAATGTGCCGGACGATGTGTAGTCCGGCTTGTTCTCGATATTCCTCACGAATGCCATCACACTCCAGCGGTCGCGGGGCGCGGAAAAGGTCAGCGTGGCGCTCGAATTGGTGTACGAGGGAAGCACTTCGGTTACGTTTCCGGCCGTGTAACGTCCTTTGAAGCGGCTCAGGATCGCCGGCACGATTTTTGAGCCTCCGGGAAGAGGAAATATGTGCTGGTAATTGACGTTGCCGGCCCACTTCGGAACATTGGAGAAAGCTTGATTGCTATAGTCGTAGCCCAGATTCCCGTTCGGGCAAGTGACTATCGGGCCCGAACCATTATAAAAAGCGCTCGGCACGCAATAATCGAGATATCTGCTGTCCTCATAAATCGTCGAAAAGCTGAACAAGTCGTTGGCGGTTATCAGCCACGAGCCCTCAAACTCAGCACCCATGAGTCGCGCTTTGTTCGCGTTATAGGTCGTGGGAAAAAAAGGCGGCGCCAATACCCCCACTTGTAAATCCTTGTAGTCGTAATAAAACAGGTCCGTATTCAGTTGCACCCGATTGTCGAACCAGCGACCCTTGAGCCCTGCCTCATAGTCGGTTACATGTTCGGGCCGATACGTGTTGCCTTGTGGTGCGGTCGCCGGAATCGAGTCCGTCAGGCCTCCCGCGTGATATCCGGTGGTGACGCTGGCATAGGCCATGACGCGTTCAGCCAAATCCTTCTCCAAGCCTGCCTTCCAGCTGGTATTGGTGAAATGCACGTCCCCCGTAATGGGAAAGGAGGTGCTGTTGGGGCCGATCATCTCGGTGAAAGTGCCTTCTTGCGCCGCGTAATCGTGCGTATAGCGAATACCCGCGGTCAGCCGCCAGGTATCGGTGAGCGAATAGGTGCCCTGCGCGAACACGGCCTGCGAGTTGTCTGGAATCGAAGGTTCTACTTCGATGACGTGCAGCGGTCCGCTGGCGATGTTGGGACTGTATGATTGCTTCTCATTGAAGGAATAAAGCCCGGCGACCCAGACCAGTGAGCCGGCGCTCGTGGACTGATTGTTGGACGACAATCGTAGTTCGTTGCTCACCTGGTGAGCCACTTGACTGAAAGTTGAAACAGCTTGCAGCTGCGTGATCTGGGAATTATCGATATTGAGCGCTTCAAATCCCGTGATGTAGGTCAGCGTCGCGAAATGCAAATTCCAAGTGACCCGGCCATCGATGCCCCAGAGCTCATTGTCGAGGCGTCCGGCGTCGGGCGGATATAAATTTTGCGTCCAAGGATTGCTTGGATTGACGGCGCCGGGCGCGAGTGAATAACCCACGTCTGTGGGTCCATGGCCGCCGATGTGATTGTAGTGTCCCGTGACCAATATCGCGAGATCCGCAATGGGCGTATACAGCAGCTTGATTCGGCCGGCGTAGCTATCCGCGTCATCGAGCTGACCGATATAGCCGTCATGCTTCACCGTTTGAAAGGCGCCGCGTACCGCCAAGTTATCGGTGATGGGGAGGTTCACCATGCCCGAGGTATTGATGGTGCCGTAGTTGCCGGTCTCGACCGCGGCATTGGCTGCAAATGCGTCACCGGGATTGTTGGTAATGATATTGACTGCGCCGGCGGTCGAATTCTTACCGTATAGGGTTCCTTGCGGGCCGCGCAGCACTTCGATGCGGTCGATGTCGTAGAAGTTCGCATTGGTCGCCTGCGTACGGGCAACAAAAATATCATCGACATTCACAGCGACCGACGGGCCGCCTTGCGGAGCTGTGGTGTCGGTCACCAACCCGCGAATGGCAATATTGGTTCCGGTCCCGCCGCGCTCGACGATATTTAGGCTTGGAACCAGGTCTTGCAGGCCGACCGGATTGACGATCCCTTGCGCATTCAGCGCCGCGGCAGATACGGCTGTGATGGCCAAAGGCGTTTTCTGCAGATCCTCGGTTCTACGCTGCGCCGTGACCACGATTTCGGTCAGTTCGGCGGCGCCCTGATCGTTGATGGTCTGTGCGAACGCGGATCCACAGAACTGCGCGGCTGTGATGGCGACGAGACAGTAAATGCGGACCTTGATCATCGATTACTCCCCTGGATGCAACGCCGCGCCATGGTGGGCGGCATGTGTGGTCACGCGCTACGGGTTCTTCGGCGGCGGCATGCCGGAGCGCATCGGCATGGTCGAAGGATCGTTCGCGTTCGCAGGTGGTTCGGCGGCCGCGGCTGCCGTGAGCGGCTTGGCGCTGATCGTGTATTTGCCGGCGATCAGCATGTGAAAGTCGGGACGGGCGAGAATCGCCATTCTTTGATTGGCGCTTTCGAATATCACCAGCAGCGGCTGACCATGATCGGCTGCGACGATGAAATCCAGCTTGTAGGGTTGGCTGCTCAGATCGAGGGTCGAGGTATCGGTTGGCGTCGTCGGCATCCACCGGCCCATGATGAAATGCGCGAGATAGGTAATTCGGACCTTGTGGGTGACGGGGTCCACGGTGCTGTCGTCATACGCAATTCGATCCAGATCGTGGCCGCCGACCCGGTACATCTTGGCGTCCTCTGGAGCGACTTGATCCAATTCGACATCCATGTCGAGATAGACGATTTTCGCCTCGGCATTGGCCGCCCAGCCGCAGAATGCGAGCGCGCTCGCGATCAGCAGCATCTTCAATGAAGCGGGATTGCGCATTCGAAACACTCCGACTCTATTTATGTAGGGACTCTCGTATCGAGACTATCGAGCTAGCGCGCGGACTCGGGGGCGCGCGGCGGCATTTTCATGGCCGGCCCTTTTTCCCACGGCATTCTCAAGGGCTCCGACGATGCGACCACCGCGTCCACGTCCGGTCCCGTGATGGGCGTGGTCCCGACCGTGAACGGCCCTGAAAGCAGCAGAGTTCCGTCGGATTGCTTGCGGATGGTCATTCGCATCGATTGCTCATCGAACAGGATGGCATAAGGAAAGGGCCAGTTCCCTCCGACGGGGGATGCGGCATAGTGATAGCGGTATGGCTTGGCGCTCAAATCGAGCCAGGCATTGGTCATCGGCTCCGCCAAAGGATCCAAATGCTTGGGGATCAACATGGGCGTATGTTGCTGATGCAGCACGCAAACGCGCCGTGTCGCAGCGTCAATTTTGGCATCGTCGTAATAGATGCGGGCTCGGTGATGCATGCCGACCTTCATGCCCGGCTCTTCGGGAGAGACTTGATCGAGAATGATGTCGATGTCGAGTGCAACTATTCTTGCTTGCGCCGGACGCGAGGCGATCAAGGCAATCGCCGCTATCGCAAGCACTAATTTTGCAATAGCCGCCCGTCCCGTTGAAATCATAGGCACTCCCCCCTTTGCTCGATCGGCCGCAGTCTGCTTGGGCAAAGTGCTGCCCACAAATCACTTCGCCCTATCAGAGCAATAGAAATCAGTGATTGGCGCAGCTATGCGTCGAGCGACCCGGCCACCACGACCAACTGCTCCATGGCCCACATCAGGAAAGCGTCCATCGTTTGCTCTTGGTTCCAGTAGACAGCCATTTGGATTGACGGCAGGGGCGGCTCGGTGGCGATGCGGCGCAGGGGCAAATGCGATTCATGCATTCGGACCAGGCGTTCCGGCAGGACCGCGATGTAGTCGGTTTGCGATACCAGAATGGGAATGGCGGAAAAAGGCAGTTTCGCGGCGGGTCGAACCACGACATTGTCCGGCGGCTGCCAATGGCTGTCGATGATGTAGTGTTTGTAGGACGGGCTGACGTGAGGTGCCTGATAATAGTCAGCAACGGTCAAGGATTCTCCAAATGATTTGTTATCCCTGCGCGCCACGCACACCCATTGCTCCAGGAACAACTTTCCGTGCAGCCTCGCCGTTTCATTTGCCAGGGGCCGGATCATCGCCTCGATCTCGCCGTTTTCGAATTGTTCGATGGCCTCGGCGCTCATGGGGACATGCGAAATCGCCACATTCGGCGCCAGCTTGAAAAAATGGCGAATGGCATCGGACAAGAACACTTGTGCGACGTAATCCGAGGTCAGTATTCGCACAGTCCGGGTTATCGTCGATGGATCGAACGCCGGCTTCGCCAGAGCCACCGATTGCAGCTGTACCAACGCGACCCGCAAGGCGGGCAGAAGCGTTTCCGCGAACGGCGTCCGTTCCATTTCCCGGCCGACGCGCACCAACAGATCGTCACCGAAGTATTCTCGTAGCTTCGTGAGAGCATTGCTGATCGCGGGCTGCGTCAAAAAATGCCGCTCGGCGGCTCGCGTCAAGCTACGCTCGCTTAGAAGCGTCTCCAGCGTGACCAGATGATTGAGATCAAGACCGCGAAATCGCATGCGCTGGTACCTTTCAGTATTGTAGGTGGCCGAACCGCACAATAGTCCATATAGCAGGCTGCTGCCCTCGCGTATCATTGCGATCTGAGGGTGCGCTGTCCTACATCGAGGAGTCCTTATGTACTTTGAGCCGGGCCGCAGCGATCATCAACTTCCGTTCGATCCCTTTAAGTCCTGTGTCGTACCGCGACCCATCGGCTGGATATCAACAACGAGCGCTGCGGGAATCGATAATCTGGCCCCGTTCAGTCAATTCCAAAATGTGACGTTCGATCCTCCCACAGTGCTCTTCATTGCCAATCAACGTGCCGGCGGCGGCCGCAAGGACTCAGTGGTAAATGCCGAGCAAGGGGGCGAATTCGTGTGGAACATGGCGACCTATGCGCTTCGCGAGGCGGTCAATATAACTTCCGAGGAATTTGCACCGGCCGTCGATGAGTTCGAGCGGGCGGGACTCGAGAAGGCCGCATCGCGCATCGTGCGTCCGCCCCGAGTAGCGCAATCGCCGGTGCATTTCGAATGTGCTTACCTGCAAACATTGCGCCTTCCCGGCAACAGCGAAGCGGGTACGGTCGACATCGTATTTGGCAGGGTGTTAGCCATCCATATTGACGATGCTGCACTCACCCATGGGCGCATCGATATCGCGCGTCTTCGCCCCTTGGCACGCCTGGGGTACTTTGAGTACACCGCTGTCCGCGAAGTGTTCGAGATGCGCCCGCCGACCAGCGGCGCGCTGGCGGCGGGGATGGAGGGATCCGCGCAAAAGTTTCGGCGCGCCGAGGCGGACGGCAAGCGTTGAGAAGCTGCAACCGCGTTTTTTTGCGGACGCGCTAGAATCCGCTCAATGCGAAAAAAAGCCAAGACCGAAACGACGGCCTCTGAAAGCCGTTCCACTGGACAGAGCATACAAGTCATTGCGCGGGCGGCGAGCGTTCTGCGTGCGCTCGAGGGCGAGCAATCCGGATTGAGCTTGGCGCAGATCGCTCAGCGCGTCGATTTGGCCCGCTCCACCGTGCAAAGAATTGTCGATGCATTGCGCGCCGAGCAGTTTGTCATTGCTGCCACGCCCACATCTGGGGTGCGTTTGGGCCCGGCGCTAATCCGGCTTGCCGCGTCCGCGAGCGTGGATTTCGACCTTATTACCCGGCCGCTGATGGTCAAGCTTTCGCAAAAACTCGGCGAAACTGTCGATCTTTCGGTTTTGAAGGGTTTTTCCGCTGTCTTTACCGATCAAGTTCAAGGCGCGCACCGTCTGCGTGCGGTATCCGCCGTAGGCGATTCGTTCCCTTTGCACTGCACTGCTAACGGCAAGGCATTGCTCAGTGTCATGCCGGAAAACAATCTAGAACGATTCTTGCGCGAGCCGCTGGCCAGATTGACCCCCTCCACCATCGTCAAGCCGAATGAACTACGTGCCGCCATCGACAGCAGTCGAAGGAGCGGGATAGCGTTCGATGACGAAGAACACACTGAAGGCATTTGTGCCGTCGGCACCGCATTCTTGGACCCCTTGGGGCGCAGCATTGCGCTCTCCATTCCCGTCCCTACCACCCGGTTCAAACGAATGAAAAGCACCCTCATCAAGGAGCTGCTGAACGCACGCGCCTTGATCATTGACGCACTCGGTCCCAATACCCGCCCCTAGCTGACGGCCGCTCACGGTTCCTGCTTCAGTATTCGGTCATACAGAAAGCTGTTGTCCGCAAAACGGATTTCCCAAGCGGGAGATAGGTCTCTACGCTTTGCTTCCAAACAACTTCTATACATGGTCGCGCTCAAAGGACGGCTGGATATGTCGAAATGGGTACACGTTGGGCCATGCATTGCCGCTTCGATTTTGTTCGCTCAAGCGGCATGGGCCGAGCCTGCCGCAACTGCCACAAAAATTACTGCTGATTCGCAGCGCTGCACGGCGTTGACCCATGAATCAGGTCCGGCACTCGGCGAACCTACCGCGCGCATCCTGACGGCGACGCTCAATGCACCATCCGAGGCACGAGTCGACCCGGCAGCGCCGCCGTGGATGGGCCCCATTCCTCCCATGCCCGCGCACTGTGAAGTGATCGGTGTGCTGCGCGAGCGCACAGGCACCGACGGGCAGCACTATGCCGTGAAATACCATTTACGCATGCCGCTCGACTGGAACGGACGATTCCTGTTTCAGGGCGGCGGCGGCACAAATGGCATGTTGGGCCTGGCGAACGGTGCATTGCAGCCAGGAATGCCTACGGCGCTGCAAAGTGGCTATGCGGTGGTGAGTACCGATACCGGCCACGACAACGCCGTCAATAACGATGCGGCAAAGCAAGGCACGGTCGCTTTCGGACACGACTATTTGGCGCGCTTGGAATATTCCGAGAAGGCGCTTGATAGCGTCGCGACCACGGGCAAGCAAATCGTCAAAAGCTTCTATGGGCGAGCCGCGCGCCGCAATTTCTTTGCCGGCTGCTCGAACGGCGGGCGGGAAGGCATGGTTTTCGCGCAACGCTTCCCCGAACAGTTCGACGGCATCGTAGCGGCTGCTCCCGCCTTTGCCGTTCCCAAGGCGGCGATCGCCGAAGCGTGGGACACCCAGGCGTTCGCAGCGCTCGCGACACGTGAAAGGCAGCAGCAAAAAAATGGGTTGCCGGATCTGGTCCAGACCTTTTCCGATGCGGATTTTGCCATTGTCACCGCAGCAGTGGCCAAGGCTTGCGACGCTCTGGACGGCGCGGTCGACGGGATGGTTCAGAATCTGGCGCAATGCTCCACGGTTCGCGTTCGCCCAGCACTGGAGGCCCGGACATGCAGTGCCGCGAAGGAAGCCTCGTGTCTTAGCCGAGATCAAGTCGACACGCTGATTCGATCACTCGGTGGTCCACACGATTCAAAGGGGCACGCGCTTTACGCCGAATGGCCTTGGGATATCGGGATCGGCAGCGTTGGCTGGCGCATCTGGAAGATTGGGGTTCCCGGAGGCATGGAATCGATCAATGTCATGCTCGGCTCACCGGCATTATCCGCGCTTTTCGTCACGCCGCCGGTCGATGTATCGGCAATGCCCGAAGCCGGCCTGCGCTATCAGCTCGATTTCAACTTCGACCGCGATGCTCCAAAGATATTCGGACACTCCGCGGAATTTCCGCGTTCGGGGTGGGAACTCGTAGGTGCGCAGTCGACGGATCTCACACGATTTCGTGAGCACGGCGGCAAGCTCATTGTTCCGCATGGCGGTTCGGACCCCGTCTTTTCAATCAACGACACCATCGACTGGTGGCATAAGGTCGATGCCGCCAATCACAGCGCTGCTGCCGGTTTCGTGCGAGTTTTTACGGTGCCTGGGATGAATCACTGTGCCGGCGGCCCAGCCACCGATCAGTACGACGCACTGGCTGCGGTGGTCGATTGGGTGGAAAACGGAACCGCACCGGATCGAATTCAAGCCGCGGCGGGTCCGATGTCGCCATGGCCCGGCCGCACCCGCCCGCTGTGCCCCTATCCAAAGATTGCCCGCTACCGCTCGGGCGATTTGAATCGCGCCGAGAGCTTTTCCTGCGAGCAGCCCAGCAGCTGATATTGACCTAAATATGGCTCGTTGAGCCAAACCGCGGCCGCTGTACAAAGCCGTGCTCGGTGACTTATGATTCGAACCGCCTGTACCGTAATACGGTATAGGTGAATCACTACAATAATCATCGAACGGCGCATTTCGTTGTGGGCACATCCAAGCCGGCCGCACAGCGAAGGGCCGAGAAACAGGGGGCTTCGATGTCATTCAGAAATAGCAAGGTGTTGGCACTGGCCGCGGCCAACTTGTTGGCCATCCAATGGGCCGCCGCAATCGCTGACACCGCGGATAGCAATTCGCCATTGGAAGAAATCGTCATCACTGCGCAAAAGCGCACGGAAAGGCTTGCTGACGTTCCGGTGTCCGCGTCGGTGATCTCGGAGGATGCGCTGTTGCGAGTCAACGCCGGCGACATCACGGATTTGAATAATTTGGTTCCCTCGGTGGATTTGGTCGGCACCTTTAATGGCCGCGTACCGATCGGGATACGAGGAATTTCCAGCAACGCCAACGAGGCAACGGTGGGCCTTGCCTCCGGCGTCGCCATCATGATCGACGGCGTACCGGTACCCTCCGATTCGCAGGCCGGCAATCAGCTCGAAGACGTCAAGAGCATCGAAGTTCTGAAAGGGCCGCAGGCAACTCTCGGGGGCCGCACCGCCGCTGCCGGCATCATCAACATCGTGACGCGGACGCCGACCGATCACCTGACCGGCGATGTCAATGTCACCGCCACGAACGATCACGAGTACCGCTTCAACGGCTTTGTGGGCGGCCCCTTGGCGGAGAACCTGCTCGGTAGCTTGTCGGTTTACGGTAACAAGCGCCAGTTTCCCATTACCAATCTATTCAACGGAGACAAGTCGGATCAAGACAACAGCGGCGTTCGCGGCAAACTGGTGTTCAAGCCGAACGATGCTCTCGATATCACCCTGGCCGGCGCATACCAAAAATCGACATCGCACGGCGCAAACTTTCTCTACACATATGTAACGCCGGGCGCCTACCTACTGCTCGGCCTGCCCTCGCAACCCGGGTTTCCGCCGCTGCCGCCGTTCGTCACGGGTGCGTTGAGCCAAGCTGCAGTGCTCACCGGCATTACGCCGAGCATGACCAACCAATTCATCAATACCCCCGTCGCTTCGGGATCGGACATCAGGGACAGCATGGGATCGGTGAACATCGATTATCGGCTTGGCGACCTGACCTTGAGTTCGACCACCGCCTATCAGCGCGAAACGCAATTCAACGTCCAGGACCTTTTCGTCAATTCCAGTTACTACTCCAACAATTTTCGCGACGCGTTTGCCTCGCTGTTTGCGCCGAATCCGCCGCCGCCCGGCTCGCCGGGCACGTGGGCGGACTTCAACAACACCCAGACTCAAGACATCGTCGTCCAACAGACCAGCCAGGAATTCCGCGTGGCTTCTGCGCCGGAAAATCCCTTCAATTATGTCGCGGGCATATTTTTCTCGGATTCGACCGTGGATATGATTGCAGCGCGTACGTTGACACCGGCCCTCACCGACTACGACGTGTATAGCAGCACGAAGACTTACGATGTTTACGGCCGGACGACCTGGCGTTTCGCACCCACAACTTCGCTGGTGACCGGTCTGCGGTTCAACCACGATGATCTGAGCTACCGATATGACCAGCTCGGGGGCGGGACCGTGCACACTGCGAATAGCGATGACTCGAATGCTGTGGTCGGCGATGTCAGCCTGCAACAAAAGCTTGGCTCTCACTCCATGGCATATGTCACCTATGCGCGCGGTTACGCGCCGCGGGTATTCAACACCGGTGTATACAGCGGTGGCAATGCCGCCGCGCCGACCGCTGCTCTGCCGGTCACCGGGCAGGAGCACATCAATCATTTCGAGATCGGCTCGAAGGGCCTGTATCTCGAGCAGCAATTGCAATTCAATGTCTCGGCCTTTTACACCGTGTACACGAACTATCAGATTCAAACTTCTGAATCGATCGTCGGTCAGGTGGCGCCGATTCTTGGGTTGACGCCTGCAGGCAAGGCGCGCACGGAAGGCGTGGAAATCGATTCTGCCTATGCGCTCACGCCCTTGACTCGCATTGGGCTCGATCTGGCCTATATCGACGCGGAGTTTGTCGATTACCAAGGAGCGCCCTGCTGGGGCAACGGCATCATTCAAACCGACGCACTCGGCTGTCATGATGTGCTCGGTCCCGGCGGTGTACCCACGGGAACCCGTGTGCAGGACGTCTCGGGACAAACCATGCCCAATTCGCCGAGATTCAAGGCCACCTTGTCAGCCGAGCAGCGCATCCCGCTCGGCGGCACCAACTACGAAGGATTTGTCGGCGGGACCTACGCCTATCGATCACGCGATCAGTTTCAGCCGGATCAAAATCCCGAAACCATTCAAGGGTCATTTGGATTGCTGAACCTCAATGCCGGCATACGCGAAAAGAACGGCAAATTGAGCGCGACGCTTTTCGTCAACAATCTCACCGACCACCATTACTTCACGGACATGGAGGATTTCTGGTCGGGCCCATGGGGTTCCAACGCCGTGGTTGGCCAGCCTGCCCGCGATTCGAATCGCTATTACGGCCTGCGTTTGCAGGCAGGATTCTAAGATGAAGACCAATCGGGCTATGTCGGTGTTGTTGTTGAGCGCAGTGATCGGGGCTTGGGGTTACACCGAGGCGGCGGTCGGTCCCTTCGGCGACAAACCCGACTCTGCGCGCAGCCTGCCCGCGGACAATTTGCCGCCGTTTCGGATGTTGGACGCCCAAGGCAATCTGGTGCCGCTCCCGGCGCTGCCGCCAGGCGGCTTGCACCACGAGCCGGGCGCAGGTCCCGAATCGACGGCGCGCGGTCCATCACTGGCCTTGGCGCTCGAGGCCGCTCAGGCTGCGATCGAGGCCTGCGGCACCAAGGGCTATCGGATCGGCGTCAGCGTCATTGACTCGAGCGGCGAGGCTCGCGCCATGATCACCGCCGACGGGGCTGACGGCAGCCATGTATTCGTGGCGATGCGCAAAGCACTGACGGCGTTGGCCACAGAAATGCCGAGCGCGAAAGCCGCCGATCTGGTTGGCGGCGACAAAGCCCTGCTCGCACGCATCAAACCGAACATGTTTGTCATGGGAGGGGCGTTGCCCATAGTCGTCAATCACGAGACCATCGGTGCGATTGGCGTGAGCGGCGCGGCCGGCATGCCTTTCGGTCATCAGGACGAGCTGTGCGCGGGGGCCGGTTTGCTCAAGATTCAGAACAGACTCAAGTAGCAGGAGAAGCATATGCCCGGGTGGCAAGAAGGCGATTGGCGCAACGAAGAATTATGCAAGTTCGAAGAGTCGAACCTGCTCAACAAAATGGGTCTCGAGTTCTATGACTTGAGCCATCCCTGGGGATTGGGCCAGCCCTGTTGGCCGTATTTCGAAGACGTCAAGATCGAGCGGCTGCATAACATGTCGAGATCAGGCGTGCTCACCCAGAGGATCACCACGGTCATGCATTCCGGCACGCACATCGACGCACCTGCGCATGTGGTTCCGGGAACGCCGTTCATGGACGAGGTGCCCCTGCCCTACTTCTTCGGCACCGGTGTCGTGGTGTCGATACCCAAGAAGAAATGGGAAGTGATCACCGCCAAAGACTTGGAAAATGCGCGGCCGAAAATTCGGCCGGGCGACATCGCCATCGTCAATACCGGCTGGCATAAGTACTATGGCGACAACCAGCACTATTACGGCTATTCGCCGGGATTCTATAAGGAAGCGGGCGAATGGTTCGTTGAGCGCAAGGTCAAAATGTGCGGCAACGACACGCAAGCGCTGGATCATCCGTTCGGCACTGCCATCGGACCGCATGGACCGGGGGCACCTTTTGGGCTGCTGCCAAGGCTCAACGAAGAGTACGAGCGCACCACCGGGCGCAAGGTAATCGAAGATTTTCCCGAATGGGAACCCTGCCACAACGCCATCTTGTCCGCCGGCATATGCGGCTTTGAAAATATCGGCGGCGATATCGATAAGGTCACCGGAAAACGCGTCACCTTTGCCGCCTTCCCCTGGCGCTGGAAGAAAGGAGACGGCTGCATCGTGCGCTTGGTCGCGATCACGGACCCCAGCGGCAAATTTAGAATTGAGACCGGTCGTTCCGAGTAGGCTATCCGCCATGCAGATCACTCGCTTTGCAGACGCGCAGCGTTACGACGCCCCGAAACATTTCGACATGCGGTCGCTACGATTGCAGGGTTTCGACATCTCTGCTTCCAAGTTTGCCTGGGTGGGACTGTCGCACTTTCTGCCGCAGGGCGGTGCCGAGATGGATGCCGGTCCGCTGGAGAAAATCTATGTGGTATTGGCGGGCGAGGTGACGATCGAGCTGGGCGACGGCACGCGGCATGTTCTCAAGGCGCTCGATAGCTGCCACATTCCGGGCGGCGAGGCACGCTCGATCCGCAATCGGGGCAACGATGTCGCCACGATGTTGGTCGTCATGCCCCACCCGGCGCCGCGGCCATGACGCTGCCCGCCATCAATCCGGGCGGCCTGTTCGACGTGCGGGGCAAATCCGCGCTGGTGGTGGGTGCAACGGGAGCCTTTGGCAAGGTGGCTTGTGCGACGCTCGGCGCGGCCGGCGCCCTACTGACCGTCGCGGCCGGTAACGCGACGGAGCTTGCGAAGCTGACGCAGGAACTTGATGCCGCAGGCTGCCATTCGACTGCCGTCGCCAAGCGTTCCAACAGCGAAGCAGATGCTGCGGCCATCGTCGATGCTGCGGTTAGCGCGCATGGCGGCGTGGATATTCTCGTCGTCGCTTCCGGGATGAATGACGTCTCACCCATCGTCGATATGGCGCCGGAACGCTTCGCCCGCGTCATGCAGGCCAACGTCGAAGGTGCTTGGCTCATTGCGCGTGCCGTCGGGCGGCAGATGATCATGCAGGGCCGCGGCGGAAAAGTGGTGTTTACCTCTTCTGCGCGCGGCAAGCTCGGCCACCCGGCCGGGTATTCGGCCTATTGCGCTTCCAAATCCGCGGTCGACGGTATGACCAAGGCGCTGGGCTGTGAATGGGGCAAGTACGGCATTACCGTCAACGCCATCGCACCGACTGTTTTCCGCTCGCCGCTCACGGCGTGGATGTTCGAAGATAACGAAAAAGCGAACGCCGTGCGCGCCGGATTTCTTGCGCGAGTTCCCATCGGCCGTCTGGGAGAGCCGGAGGATCTGGCCGGTCCCCTGTTGTTCCTGTGTTCGCGCGCGTCGGATTTCCATACCGGACACGTCGTCTACGCGGACGGCGGATATACCGCAGGATAAGCAAATGACCCGACCGCGATCAATCGCGATCGTCGGCGGCGGCCTGATGGGTGCAGGCATCGCGCAGGTCTTCGCGCTCGCCGGTCATTCGGTAACCGTTTTCGAACCTGCGGAACACATTCGCGCCACTGTCCGCTCGCGCATTGCGGAGACCTTGAGCCTGTATGGTCTCGAGGCGAGTGCCGGCAGATGCCGTCGCGCGTTACCGACGATTTCGCGCAGGCGGTCGCGCGCGCCGACTATGTCACCGAAGCCGCGCCGGAAAAGCTCGAACTCAAACAAAAGATATTCGCCGACCTGGTCGAGACGTGTCCCGCCGCGACGATTTTGGCGTCGAACACCTCGGTAATTCCCATTCATCGTATTGCGGCCGGACTGGCAACGCCGCAGCGAATCGTCGGAACGCACTGGTGGAACCCTCCTGGCCTCATCCCGTTAGTCGAAGTCATTCAATCGGCACAGACCTCGGACGCCACGATTCAAACCACCATGGAACTCCTCAAGTCCGTCGGTAAATCCCCCGCGCATGTGACCAAGGATGTTCCCGGCTTTGTGGCCAATCGACTGCAGCATGCACTGTGGCGCGAAGCCATCGCGATGGTTGCCGCGGGTGTCTGCGATGCCGCCACGCTCGACGCCTGCGTAAAGAACAGCTTTGGTCTGCGCCTAGCAGTTTTAGGGCCATTGGAGAACGCAGACTTGGTGGGCCTCGATCTGACGCTCGATGTTCACAGAACGATTATCCCGGAGTTGGATCGCTCGGACGGCCCGAACCCCTACCTCGAAGCTCAAGTGGCGGCCGGTCGGCTGGGTTTTAAGTCGGGCGAGGGCTTTCGGACTTGGTCGGATAGTGAAATGAATGACCTGCGCCGCAAGCTCGCCGCGCATTTGTTGGCGCAACGCCTCCTGGCGCAGCGTACGAATTCTCGCCCATGAAGCCGACCTCCGTCGAAGTTCGCACAGTGGCCGTTCTGTCCTTGGGATTCGGCCTGGTCGGTATCGATCGCTTTCTGATCAGCACGATGTACCCGGTTATCGCGCGCGACTTGCACTTGAGTTATGGCGACATCGGCGTCATCACCGGTGCGCTGGCGATCGCTTGGGGAATTTCGGCGTTATTCATGGGAAATTTGTCCGACAGAATCGGCCGGCGGCGGGTGCTCGTCATTTCTCTGATCGTCTTCTCCTTGCTGATTGGCGCGAGCGGCCTCGCGACCGGACTTCTCAGCTTGATTGCCGTTCGCGTGGTCATGGGCTTTGCGGATGGCGCCTACACTCCGGTGAGTATTGCCGGGACATTGGCGGCATCTCCCGCCAGCCGGCGCGGCCTGAATATTGGCATCCAGCAGATGATGCTGCCGCTGTTTGGATTGGGACTCGCGCCGCTTTTTGTCGCGGGCGTATTGCGCTTCATCGACTGGCGCCTGGTATTTCTGATTTTTGTCATCCCCGGATTGTTGCTGGCGTTCTCGGTATGGAAGACTATTCCCAAGCTTTCGGCGCCCGGCAAATCTGAGGTCCGCGCCGGTTGGTCCGATTGGAAGGCGGTCTTGAGCTATTCCAATGTTCGAGTCGCCGCTTTGCTCATGCTGTGTTGGTTGACCTGCCTGATTACCACCAGCGCCTTCATGCCGAATTATCTCGTCGATCACCTGAAGCTTCGGCCCGGCCAAATGGGTGTCGTGATGTCCGCCATCGGCCTCGGTGCGCACCGCCGGCACATTCTTGCTGCCGTGGCTCTCGGACAAAGTCGGCCGCAGGCCGGTCATGGCGCTGTCCAGCGTTGGCGTGCTGGTGTCGCTTTTGCTTCTGGCGAATACCGGGAATGACGTCGCAATTTTGTTCGCTTTCCTGTTCTTTGTGCATTTCTTCAACAACGCGCTCATTGCCTTGACGGTTGGGCCACTGTGTGCCGAGGCGGTACCGGCTACGTTGATGGCCACGGCTTCCGGGCTGGTCATCGCCGTCGGTGAACTCTTCGGCGGCGGTCTGGCGCCGGTCATCGTCGGACACGTCGCGCAGCGCTTCGGCATCGAGCACGTGCTTTGGCTGCCCATCGCAGTGATGGCGAGTCGGCTTTCTTCTGTGTTTGGCAATCAAGGACAATCGCCTCGGTGCGCCGCTGGCTTCGGAGCAAGCATAACCATGAACAACAAAGTCATTATCTCGTGCGCGATCACCGGCGCCATGCACACGCCAACCATGTCGGACGCCTGCCCATCACGCCGGCGCAGATCGCAGCGCAATCCATCGAGGCAGCGGATGCCGGCGCGGCCATCATTCATTTGCATGCGCGCAACCCGGCTGACGGCGAGCCGACCGGAAGGCCTGAGGTCTATTCGCAGTTTCTTCCGCAGATTCACCGGCAAACCACCGCCGTGATCAACTTGACCACCGGCGGCAGCCCCACCATGACGGTCGCAGACAGGCTCGCGGCCGCGATCCGCTTCAAACCGGAAATGTGCTCGCTCAACATGGGCTCGATGAACTTCGCGATTTTTCCCGCAGCGAATCGCATCAAGCAATGGAAGTACTCCTGGGAGGAAGGTTACGTCCGCAATAGCGATGACTTCATATTTCGCAATACCTTTCGCGACATCAAATACATCCTCGAGACGATGTCGGACGCGGGTACGAAATTCGAACACGAATGCTACGACGTAGGTCATCTGTACAACCTCGGCCATTTTTTGGACAACGGGCTCGTCAAACCGCCCTTCTTTGTGCAGCTCATTTTCGGCATTCTCGGCGGCATCGGAGCGGAACTCGACAATCTCATGTTCATGAAGCAAACCGCCGACCGTCTATTTGGATCCGCCAACTTCCAGTGGTCGGTGCTGGCTGCCGGCCGTCACCAAATGCCGTTTTTGACGCAGGCAGCGCTGCTGGGAGGCAACGTGCGCGTCGGTCTCGAGGACAGCCTGTTCATCGAACGCGGCAAGTTGGCCGAGTCCAACGCTCAGCAAGTGCAAAAGATCAAGCGCATTTTGGCCGAGATGGGCCGCGAGGCCGCATCGCCGGCCGAAGCGCGTCAGATGCTCGGGCTCAAAGGGTCAACAGCACGTTGCTTATGAATGAACTGCCGCCTCGGCAGGCGCGCATGACATTGGCTCTATGCGCGGCGGCAGCGCTATTCGAAGGGTTCGACAATCAATCCATGGGCGTGGCGGCGCCGCGCGTCATCGCCGAGTTCGCCTTGTCGACCACCCAAGCAACCTTTATTTTCAGCGCGGCCACCATCGGACTATTTTTGGGCGCCGGTATTGGCGGCCGCCTTGCCGATTTTTTGGGCCGTAAGCGCACTCTGATCGCGACATTACTGTTATTCGGGCTCTGTTCTTTGTTGACGGCGCTCGCCATGGGTCCCAAGTCGCTGTTGCTCATGCGATTCCTGACCGGGCTCGGATTGGGCGGCGCCATGCCAAACTTCATATCGCTCTCCTCAGAATCGACGCCAGCGGATCAGCGCATCAGTGTGGTGACTCTCATCATGGCGGCGATGCCGTTCGGCGGTGCGTTGGCGGCCGCGGTATCCTTGGGCGGTCAAATCGGCTGGAATTGGCGCGTCATCTTCTACATCGGCGCAATTGTGCCCATTGTCACGGCAATCCTCATGATGCGCCTGCTGCCGGATCCTCGAAAAGGCGACAGCGTCGCTGCCATCAGCACCCGCTCAGATCGACAGCCTC
The DNA here is from genome assembly GCA_963771615.1 of uncultured Gammaproteobacteria bacterium. Classification (GTDB taxonomy): domain Bacteria; phylum Pseudomonadota; class Gammaproteobacteria; order Steroidobacterales; family Steroidobacteraceae; genus Bog-1198. Next base: position 861,656 of record CAVYUD010000008.1, on the reverse strand, counting down.
ACGTCCACATTGTTCGGCCATGATCGGGCGCCGACGACCGGATTGCTGTGGGCGGGATTTTTCTTTACGCAACTGGTCCTCTACCTCATGTTGAATTGGCTGCCCAGCTTGGTAATCGGGCTTGGATTCACGCGCAGCCAGGCGAGCTGGACTTCCGTTTGCTTCAATTTGGGCGGCGCTGCGGGCGCGGGATTTCTCGGCAAACTCCACGCCGGCACCCATCGCCGGCAATGGGTGCTGGTGACGTATGCCGGGATGGCCGCCGCTTTGACGGCGGTAGCCTCGATCAACAAAGTGTTCGTTGTTGCCGTGTTGGCATGCGCCCTTGCCGGCGTTTTCATCGTCGGCGCGCAGCTGATCCTGTTTGCGCTGGCGCCTCTGTATTATAGGAGGGCCATACGCGGCACCGGGGTCGGCGCCGCTGTGGCGATTGGTCGCTTGGGATCGGTCGTGGGTCCGCTGTTTGCCGGCGTGCTCTTGGCCGGCGGCGGCAGCAGCGCGGCGGTCCTGCTCGCGATCGTACCATTCGTGCTGTTTGGCGGCAGCGCGGCCTTCGCATTGACCTGGCGTAAACAAACTGATGAGTAACCGAATCATTTTTATCGGTTCCGCTGATGCGGATGCCGGCCAATTTGCGGCGCGGGCGCGCGAAGATTTTCCCGGCCTGGATTTGTACGCCAGCAACGATCGCAGCAGTACCTTGCCGCATCTCGATAACGCCGACGCGCTGATTGGGCACCATTTCCAATTCGATGAGGAAATGCTCACACGCGCGCGGCGATTGCGCTGGATTCAATCCCTCACGACGGGAACCGACGCCATCTTGCAATTGGCTGCGCTGCGCCCCGAGGTGACGGTCACCTCGACTCGCGGTATGCACGGGCAGCAAATGTCGGAATTGGTGTTCCTACAGATGCTCGCCCTGCTGCGTAACTTTCCCCGCATGCAGCGCAACCAATCGGCGCATCGGTGGGATCGCTGGCCGCAACCCCTGCTGGCTGGCAAGACCGTCGTGATCGTCGGCGTGGGTGCCATCGCCGAAGTGCTGGCGCCTCGCTGCAAGGCATTCGGCATGACGGTTTGGGGGATTTCCAATTCAAGCCGCAGGCCCGCAGGCTTCGATGAAATACTGCCGCGGAGCGAATTGCAGCGCGGCGCCGCAGCCGCGGATTTTCTCGTGCTGATCGTTCCGCACAGCGCGCAAACAGAGAACCTGATCGATGCTGCCGTGCTCTCCTGCATGAAACCCAGCGCCTATCTCATCAATGTCGCACGCGGTGGCGTGCTCGACGAAGTTGCACTACTCGACTCGCTGCGTGAACAACGCCTGGCCGGCGCGGCGCTCGATGTCTTTCGCGAGCGGCCGCTGCCGCCCGATCATCCTCTGTGGAGCGACGAGAAGATCATTATTACGCCGCACATTGGCGGCATGAGCGATGTGTACCTTGACCAGGCCTACCCCATCGTTCGCGACAACATCGAAAAGTTTCTCGCCGGCGACATGGCAGGCATGAAGAATATCGTTGCACATTGATTGACCATAGGACACTCGCGACACCATGCAGAACCGATCGACTCGCGCATTGAATAGTGTTTCTGCCGAAGAGATGCACCGCCGCTGGGCGTTGGTGCGCGGCGCCATGCGCGCGCGGCGCATCGATGCCCTGGTGGTGCAGAATTCCAGCGATTGGGTTGGCGGCTATATCCGCTGGTTCAGCAATCAGCCCGCCACCAACGGCTACCCCAGCAGCCTGGTGTTTCCACTGGAGGGCGGCATGTCATTCATCGAACAAGGGCCTTTCGGTGGAGAGAGACGTTCGAGCCCGGACGAACTGGCGGCAAGCGGCATTGCACGCCGCCTGACAACCCCGAGTTACCCGTCCGTCGCCTATTCAGGCAGCTATGATGCCGATATTGCGGCCGCGGAACTTAAGCGCTTGGGCGCCAAGACCGTGGGATTCGTGGCTCCTGCATCGATGTATCATAGTTTTGGCCGCGCCCTGAGCGAAGCTCTGAAAGGCGCCGATATCGTCGATGCGACAGACACTGTCGATCGGATCAAGGCGATCAAGAGCGACGAAGAACGCTCGCTGATCCGGCGAGTTGCGGCGATGCAGGACGAAGTCATGCAACGGGTCAGGGAATTCATACGACCGGGACTGAAGGACTTCGAGATCGCCGCCTATGCGCAATACGTCGGCCAGCAACTCGGCAGCGAACAAGGCATATTTTTGTGCTCCTCGGCTCCTTGGGGACAGGCGGCAAGTTTTCGGCCGCGATCGATGCAAGGGCGCACGCTCGAGCGCGGCGACATTTATTCGCTATTGGTCGAAAACAACGGCGCGGGCGGCTATTACACTGAGCTGTCGCGGATTTTCGTGCTGGGCACCGCGCCGCCCGAACTGATCGATGCGCACGCGGCCGTGCTCGACGCACAGCGATTTGCGTTGTCGCTGTTGAAACCTGGAAGCTACGCCAGGGACATATACGTTGAACACAATGCGTATCTAAAACAGCGCCAGATGCCGGAGGAGCGGCGGCTCAGCGTACATGGCATGGGGTACGACATGGTCGAGCGGCCGCTAATCCGCGACGACGAAGACATGACGATCGAAGAGCACATGGCCATCGTCTGCCACCCGGGTATTCTCAATCAGCGCATGTTCGTGCACAACACCGATGTGTACTTGATTGAGGCGCGAGGACCTTCCCAATGCCTTCATGGCACGCCCAAGCAAATCTTCGAGGTCAGCGGCTCCTAGCCGGACTCAAGGTGCCTTGGGCTGGGATGCGCATTCTCGAATGAATTCAAGCAACGGCGCGCTCAAGGATTCGTCGCCCGTGTTGACCGAATAGACTTGCGTCAGATGGTTGTGACCGCGAATGACTCGCAACCGCGGCTTTGCATTGTGGTCCGTCACCAGCTTGGCGAACAACTCCGCGGCCTGCACCTGCATCTGCAGAAGGTCGAGTTCGGCGAATGTAATCAAAAGCGGCGCGGTCGGTGGTGCATCGAGCAGCGCGACCGTGGACATTTGCCGGTAGCGCGCAAAATCCGAGCCGAAATACGCTTCGTTGCGTGGATCCGGTGTCGCCACGCCGAATTGCTCGCGTGCGAGCTTCTCCAGCACGGGATTGTAGGGTCCTGAAATCAGAATTGTTCCAGCGAGATCGAAGCCGTGCGGTGGGTGAAAACGCCGTATCAGCGTGGCTGCCGCAATGTGAGCGGCACCGGCGGATTCTCCGGCCAGAATGATTCGCGCGCGATCGAATCCCAGACGCGCGGCATTATCCCGAACCCACTGATAGGCGCGCGTCACGTCTTCTGCACCGGCTGGCCAGATGTGCGCAGGGGCAAGACGGTAATTTGCGACGACGACGGCAATGCCTTCTCGGGCAAAGCGCTGGCCGATATTCTCGCGATCCGCCTTGTCGCCGCGAATAAAGCCGCCGCCGGGGATGAATATCATGACCGGATGAGGCGCTGCGGCATCGTTTCGCGGCGTGTAGATATCCAAGCGGTGGCGCGGATCATTGCCGTAGGCAATGTCACGGCTGACTTCGACGCCGTCACGGCGCTGATTCTTGAGCAACGGTTTATACATCGCCTGTGCAAAATGCAGATCAAGCACCGGTCCATGTGCGCGGATGCGGTTCTCTCGCGCAACATCGTCGCCTGCCCGGTGTGTTTCAGCTTCTTGCATTCGATAAACCAGTGTCGTTTGCTTCAGTCGGTCGCAACCGGCGCTTTGTGAAATTTTCCGTCCTTCATGATGGCGCGAAGATTTTTCTTGTCCTGCAGGATCGCGACGTTTTGAGTCGGATCTCCCGAGACCAAGAGTAGATCCGCGAGGAATCCCGGCTTGACCTGCCCCAGTTCGTTTTCCATCCCCATGATTTCGCCCCCAAGCCGGGTGGCAGCCACCAGCACTTCCGTCGGCGTGAAGCCCAAATAGCGCACAAAGAGTTCCAAGTCCCGCGCGTTGCGGCCGTTCGGATTGAACGGAAATCCATAGTCGCCGCCCGGCAATAGCCGCACGCCTCTTTTCTTGAGTTCCGGACCCAGTTTCTGCTGGTGTTGAAGCACTATCGCCGCATCGGCCTTCATATGGCTCATATCCATATGCGGCGGCGGCGCCGCGTCCAATGTGGCCTGGACGATTCCGAGGGTGGGGCCTACGAAGATCTCGTGCCGGCGCTCGGCCAGCATTTCAATGGCCTCTTGATCGGCATAAGTACAGTGATAGAGAACTCGGAAGCCGTTTCTAAGCCCCATCTTGATTGCGGCGGCCGCGTGCGCGTGCCCAGTCAGCCAGACATTGGATTCGCGCGCCTGCTCCCCGGCGGCGCGAACTTCTTCTTCGCTGTAGAGAATTTGCATGGAAGCGCCCGGCTTCAGCGCGCTTTCGCCGGAAAGCAGGAATTTGACGACCTTCGCGCCGCTTGCGGCGCAATCCTTGATGAAGGCGCGAATCGCGTCCGGGCCCTTGCCGTGATCGGCGACGCTTCCCGTTTCCATATAAGCGCTTTCGTTCGGCGGCTCGCGCTCCAACGATGATGGCACGAGGCGCGGCCCCGGCATGCCGCCGGAGTCGATCTGCGCCTTGAGGGACACTTCGAGCGTCTTTCCCAATGCCCCCGCCGAGTAGGCGCTGGTGAATCCATGATCGAGCAGTATTCGTGCATTACGCGCCGTATTGAGAAGCAAGTCTTCGGCGGGCAGGCTCATGCCCGGGACGAAGCGCTCCACCGAGCTCGGCCAACTCAAATGCGCGTGGGCTTCGGTCATCCCCGGCATGAGGGTCGCACCCGCGCCATCAACGACTCGCGCGTTATCGCGAGGCAATGCGGTGCCGCCGGCACGCGACACGGCCGCAATACGATTGCCGTCCACCAGTACATCCGCGGCAAAAGGCGCCGTACCACTGCCATCGAACACGCGCGTATTAATGAACAGAATCATGTTTCATCCCTTGGCTGTCGCGCAGCACGCGTACCGGGCCCAGTAGCCCCGACGGCAGCAACGGCGAGTCGGCCTTGTACAAGGCCTGCGTGGTAAAAGTGTATTTATCGGCGGTGTCCGGCTGCGCATCGCCGATCAAGCGGTTCACCCAAAGGTTGGTGACTTTAACCTCGAGACGGTTGATACCGGGTTTCAAAGCATGGGTGACATCAAGCCGGAACGGCGCTTTCCACACGATACCGAGGTCCTTACCGTTCACGCCGACCTGCGCAATATTCTTGACCTTACCCAGATCCAGCCATAAGCGCTGCGCGGCTCCGAACCAATTCGGCGGTGCCGTTAACGTGGTTGTATAGATCGCGGTTCCGGAAAAGTATCGGATGCCCTTGTCGGGGTCGTCGCTCCACGAACTCAAGATCGTGGCACGAGCCTCTGTCGGTGCGCCACGGCCACTGGGAAACTGTACCCGCCAAGCGTTCGCGACTGTAAATAAGGGTTTTTCCACGATTGCGGGAATCGTGCGTTCCGCGCTCGTTGCAGGTTTGCGAAACACGACAAAAGCTGTCTCGTGCGCATCGAGTGTCAACGATACCTGGGTCCGGCCGGCGCTCATCCGATAGGAGATGGCGTCAATGGCGCCGCTGTCCGCGTGCCAGAGTTCCGGTACTTTTCCATCCACCCTAAAACTGATAGTCGACCGCACGGCTTGGTTTTGGCGATTGTCGATGAAGTAAATCTCGCCGCCGGGCCAGTTTCGATGCACGAAACGTAAGTCCGTGCCGCTCTGCGCTTCGACGCGAAAATCCGGCGCGACGCCGACGGAAAGCAGCACCGCGTCCAGCGCCTGGCCCGAAAATACCGCGCCCTTACCGTACTCATGTTTGCCATCGCCGGATCCCCACAGTGCGGTGACCAGGCGGCTGAATTCTTGCGAATCATCGGCCAGGCTTGGCGTATCGAGCGGGCGCTCACCGACCACCACCGCGCCGGCACTCACAAGCTCGGCCAAACGCCGCAGCACCGGCAGCGACATATGCTGTGCATTCGGATCCAACGCCAACACGCGGTAGCGCATACCGCCGGGCGTCGTAATCAACCCGCCCTCAACCTGCAATGCCGTCAGCAAGGTGTCGGCATTGATAAAATCAAAGTTGTAGCCGCTCGGCACGTTTGGCGCTTTTGCCGCAAACAGCGCCGTCACATTGGAGTCTTCACCGTAGAAATACCCGACATCAGCGACGAATTGGCCCTGCTGCAGCAGATAGCTGCAGCGCGCGAGATAGCTTATCCAGGGCGATGCCTGCTCCGCCCAAGTTTCATTGCGCGTAAACCACTGACCGAACGGGCCCAAAGCGAGTCCCGGCGGCTTGTCAAGGAGCGGTTGATGCACGGAGGTGTGAATGACGAAACGGTTGAGGCCCATGGCCAATTCTTGATCGGCGGTTGGCTTCAGATCCTCCGGCGACCAGCCCCACGGAGCCGTGGCCGCGGTCATCGACTCTGCCGCCACCAGATTCTGACCGTAGATGTGTGCGACGGACGCCGACTCACGAATATCGGCGTCATATCCGAATTGCTCGCCGTTAACTCCCGGCATCTGGGTCCACATCGCACCCATCGGCACTGTCGCCCGGCGCTTGACGCTCATGCCATCACCGATGAACGCGCGGCCGCTCTCATGTGATTCGCTATACAAACCCATCCCACGCTGCTTGAGCGATTGCGCCACCTGTGCGTAGTGATTTTCTACCACCAGTTCGCCCAAGGTCGCGCGAAAGTCCCACAGAAAACGGTCGCTGGCTTGCGCGCTCTGGACAACATGGCCGGCGAGGACGGGCATCCACGCATGCATGTCGTAGCCGCGCCGTTGCTTGAACTCGGTGAATAAGTCGTCGGTCCAATTCTGCGCACCGGCCTCCCAACTGTCGGTGACCACGAATTGAAGTCCGTGCGCGCCCATCAAACCCTTGCTGGCGTCTTGATACAGATCTAAGTAATGGTCCAGGTATCCGCGCACCGCCTCGCGATTCAGCTTGTCTACTTCGAGTCCGGTAGCCTCAGATGAGGCTGGCCCATTCTTGGCGCCCGTGAGTGAATAACCAAAGCGCAGAACCCGCCAGCGCCCCGGCGGCGGAGTCCATGTCAAACGCCCGTCGGCACTCATGTGATCGGTGAGATCGACTATATCGGCCGAAGCGATGACCGCCGCGGCCGGCACTTGCGGGGTTGCAGCAGCATAAAGATCAGGCGCTATCGCGAATGCCGCCTTATCTTCGAAATGATTCACCACCGGCGCGGCCTGCAGTGCGAGCTTCGTGACGCGAAATTCTGTGGCTGGCGCAGCCGGGGGCAGCCCCAAAGCGCTGACATCGATGGGCGCTGCACCTTGCGGCGGTTTCGGATAGCTGAGTTGCACCCTAAAAAAGCGCGCCGCCACCGGGGCGAAAGCGACGGTATTTTGGCCGGGGTCTTGAGCCAAGCCGCCGCGTTCCGTCGGCAGCGTCGCAACTTTGCGGAAGTGAACGCCATCCTCGCTGCTCTGCAGTTCGGCAAGCGCTGCAACGCCGCCTAATATCAAGGGCAGCCCGATATGTTGGATACCGAAAGCGACGCCATAGATGGTTTGCGGCGCGGCGAACTCGTATTGAATCCAGGCGGGCTCACCGTTCGGACCCACTGGCAGGCTCATACTCTTGACGAGGTCGCCCTCGCTCAGCAGCGCAAAATCCGGCGTACCGCCGCTCGCCGCGAGCTTGGGCGCAGGCAGCGATTTCTCAGTGCTGGGCGTTCGATACGCGATGACGGCGCTGTCAGCATAGAAAACCGGCGGAGGCTTGGCCTCCGGGCCATTGAAACTGAACAGCTCAGAGCGTGGTTTGTTTTGGAATGGTCCGCTGATGTTGGGTGGCTTCGGCAGCACGCCGTTGAAGGCCGCACCCGCTGGAATCGTCGTCTCGCTCCAAACGATTTTTTTCATCGCTTGGGCGGGCTCTACCCACGGACCGCCGGATTCGCTCCAACCGGGCGATCCTGCAATGCCCATCTCCAGATGCAATCGATCCGCCAATGTCGTCGCGAATGAGAAAGCTTCCTTCCACTCCGGTGTCATGAACACCAAGCGCTTTTCGACGACCTGCGGCGTACCTAACGAGGCATCGAAGGTTTGAAACCCGCCGATGCCGATGCGCTTCATCCACTCGAGGTCCAGCTTGATGCCCGCAGCCGTGATGTTTCCGTTCATCCAGTGCCACCACACCCGCGGCGCCGCCGATTGCGGCGGCTGCGCAAAGCCGTTCGCAAGTGCGTCCGCTTCCTCCGCTTCTGCGGCAAGCGCCATGGTTCCCGTACCCAGCGGCACTAACAGTGAAGCTAGGAACAGGCAACGGCTTCTAGAACTTGGCTTCAAGTGTTATGCCCACTTGCCGCAGCGAGTTCACCGTTTGCCAGCCTGAAACGCCGTTGATGGCGCCGAACGGCAGGAACGGGACCACGCCGGGCGGCGTGAACGAAGGACCGCCGAACAGGGTCACCGGCTCATGATCTTGGCCCAAGTTGCGCGCGAATATCGCCGCGCTCCACGTGTCCGTGGGAGACTTTACTCCTATGCGAAGCCCGGTGTTCCAATTACCGGGATAGACGAAGCGCGGATCCGCGGTCGGACCCAAGCGCATGGCGGATTTGTATACCGTGTCCGCATTCACGAAACCGTGAACCGCGGCGCTGATGGGAAAATCGTACAGAGCCGACAGCGACAATTTGTTTTTCGGTACGCCCACGATTTGTTGGTTTGAAAGATCGGTCGTTCCGCCAACCAAGTTGTTGGGGTCATAGCCGGTGTAGCCGCTCGGATACTTTGCGACATCGTAGATATACCCCGCGGTGATCGTCAGTCCCGGCGCGATCTGTCCATAGGCGTTCAATTCGACGCCCTTGGTCGTGACTTGGTCGACGGATTGACCCACGCATACCAAGGCGCCCACGGGATTGATGGTGCAGGCTTGGCCCTGATAATCGTGGACCCGCGAATAAAAGATATCACCGTCCCAGCCTAGCCGGTGGTCCAAGGCGCTGCCTTTGATGCCCAGTTCGAAGGCCGTCGGAATTTCCGCGCCGATCACGGTTTGCGGTGTGCCTTCAGCCGCCGGCGTGACTTGCGGTCCCTTGTAACCACGCACCACCGTGAAATAACTGGTGAGATCCGGATTGATTTTAAATTGAACGCCCAAACGGCCTGAGACATTGTCCTTGTCAAGCGAGCCGAATTGCGCGGGCGAGAGCGCCGGCGGTATCAGATTTGCCGAGGTGAAGGCCGAGAGCTCTTGGTGCGTGTAACGCAAACCCGCGATCAAGCCCAGCTGATCAGTCACGTGATAGGTCAGCTGGCCGAAGGCCGCCTCCGACTTATTGGTGGTGGCCGTCGAGGTGGCCGTCTGCACGAAGGGTACAAAAACTCCGGGAAACGGGAAAATTCCGACATTGAAGGCGCCGCCCGGAACGAAATGGGTTTCCGCCGAGTAGCTGGAATAGAACAGACCGGCCACATAGTCGATCGTTTGCACGCCGCTCGAGGCGATGCGCAGCTCCTGCGAGAACTGCCGCCCCGATGCCGCATCGCCCTTGTTGAAAATTTGCGGAATGTCCGAGCTCAAACCAATGGCATCGAAATCGCTGGGCGCGGTGATCTGTTTTCGGTAACCGGTGATGGAGGTGAGCGTCGCGCCGCTCAAGTGATAGTCGAATTGCGCCGATGCGCCGTAGTTTCGATAGTTGGTGTCGTTGGCGTTGCTCCAGCAGCGTGCCTGATTCGAATACGAGGGCGTGATGCCGCAGGCAGCCAACTCGGCCGTCAACATCGGAGTCGCTGAAACGTAATTGAACTGCGGATCGGCATAGTTCTGCCCGCGCCGGTCGTAATCGGCGATGATGTTTACTTCGAATTCATCGGTGGGCTGCAACAGAAAGCGCACCCGGCCGCCCCATTCAGTGGACACATTGGGCGTGTCGGTGAAGTCATTGACTTGCACCCCCTTGATACGATCGTCCGAGATGGCCAACCTGACGGCTGCAATACTTGAAAGCGGCGCATTGACGACCACGCGCTCGGTCTCCTCGCCGAAGTTTGAGCCGAATCGACCGTCATCCGAGTAATCGACATGCGCGCTGACCATGAACTTGGTTGGATCCGGCGCCGCCGTCACCATGTTGATGACGCCTGCCGAGGCTGTCAGGCCGAACAAGGTTCCTTGCGGACCTTTCAAAACTTCCACCCGCTGCAAGTCAAACAGATTGGTGATGTTGACGTTGCCTTGCGGCACGCCGTCGACCACGATGCCTACCGCGCCTTCTGCCGTGGGGCTGAAGGAGTTGGTGCCGATGCCGCGAATCTGTCCGCCGCCGCCCGGGCCGCCGAACGCCTGCACCATTTCCAGCGCGGGCGTCGTTCGAGCCAGATCCGCAATGCTGTAAATATGCTGGTCAGCAAGCTGCTGACCCGTCACCACAGTGACCGCGACGGGCACATCCTGAATTTTTTCGGCGCGCTTTTCTGCGGTGACTACGATTTCAGCCAACGGCGCGTCGCTTGCCGCAGCGGCCTGTTGCGCCAACGCCACGCCACTCGAACCGCATAGGGCAAATAGGGTCGCCCCGCACCAGATACCATAATTATTCCAGCTCATGATTCCTCCCCGCACCGCATTATTGATATATGAGGTCGCACGCAGATCCGCACGATTGCGTACCGCACAGTGTTTGCAGGTTAGATTGAGGCTAATTCGTCGGGAAGGCGTTTATACGGATACCTGCATTCGGCGATGCCGAATGGTCGGCGCGCCTAGCGAGGCGAGCTTTCCAGCGTCGATTTCAGGACCTCGAAGAGCCATATTCTGCCCGGGTCACGGTCGCGGTATTTATGCCACTGGATCATTTCAATGAGCGCCGGCATGGTCACCGGCGAGGGCAGAATCTTTAGCGGCAGCGCTTTGCAATAGGCGAGCGCAAGACGTCGGTGCATGATCGAAATGCGGTTGGTCCCCACCAATAAATGCGGGACGCTGTTGAAGTTCGTCGCAATCACCTCGACGCGGCGCGCGTGCCCAAAGCGCTCGAAGAACCAGGCATCGATGGTCGGCGGCCGCAGCGTACCGATACGCGCAACCACGTGGCCGATTTGCAGGCACTGCTCCAAACTGATCTGATCGCCGATCAGAGGATTTTCATTCCAGCACACGCACACGTACTCATCCTCGAACAGCACCTCGGCCGGATGACCTTCGCGGATGAAGTTTTTCGGCAGCACGAGAAAATCGATTTCGCCGCGGCCCAACGCCTCCCAGGGTTCATTTTCATTGCCGAGCAATTCGATGGTGATGCCGGGCGCCTCCGCTTGCAGGCGCCGCAGCGCTGCCGGCATCAGCACGGTCGACACATAGTCCGACATCATCAGCTTGAAGTTGCGCTTTGAATTCTGCGGATCGAATTGCGGCCTGATATCGATGGTGGCCTGCACATGCAGCAAGCAATCACGCACGCTCGCCTGCAGGCTTTCGCCGAGCGGCGTCGGCGCCATGCGCCGCCCAATTTGCGTCAGCAACTCATCATCGAAATAGGTTCGAAGGCGCGCCAGGGCGCCGCTGGTCGCGGACGGGCTTAGATTCAACCTCTCGGCCGCACGCGTGATGCTGCGCTCAGCCAACAGGACGTCGAGCGCAACCAGTAGATTCAAGTCCAGACGATGCAAATTCATGGGAGAGCGGTGCCAGGGCCGTCGTGCGTCTTTGTAATTCTTAAGATTAGCCCACCCATCATAGGCTCATTGTAAATCAAGCTCCTGTTTTATCTCATAATTTTCGGAAGTTTGGGCACGGCAGCCGAATTGTCCTCAAGAAGGCGCCCAAGATGAGCGCGCGACGCTGGAAGGCGCCAAGGCGGCGGCGGGTTCAAAATAGCAACGCGGCGTCGCGTTGCGCGGCATCACCCCGCAGGCGGCGGCGGTGGGTTCTGCGCTTCGGGCGGTCGGCCGATGTACTTACCGTCGTCGGTCATCACGCTCACCATGTAACCGGCGGGTCTACCATCGCGCACGGGGTGGTAGGTCACTTTCACCTTGTCGCCCGGCTTCACCGAGGTCTTAGTCCAGCCGCGTCGGGTCATTTCCCCGACGCTGGTCAGTTCAAAGCCGTAATTGACGGCCTCCGCGTCCGAAGGACCCGACGCCAGAAATAGCCAACAATGAGGATTGCTCCATTCTAATTTGACGATGGTGCCTTGGACTTCGGCCGTCTTGCTCATGTCGAACAGACCGAACGAATGATGTGCAAACACCGGTGGAGCAGCAACGCTGAAGGACAACGCGGCAGCGAGCGCGGCGAGGGTTCCCATCGATCGAAGCGGTCTCATTTCTGCTGTCCCTCCTTTGGCACCTGACCGTCTTTCGGCGCGGTGAAGTCGATGTTGAGCAGCGTTTCCTCGCCTTTCTTGGCGCGGTCTCCTTCGGTGCAACTGTTGTAGTCAATCGGTGGACCCTTTTCGTGGTCATACCAGCGCGTATAAACCCAGGGCTGGGTGAACAGCTCCGGGTCTTCCACCACCGTATCGATGCGCATCCGATCTCCCACCCGGGTAATGCGTTCCGAAACGTGGGTCTTTTCAGTCACGCGCCCTCCAATGTACAACTCGGCCTCCGGAAAAATATTGATGGTGTCCACGACCAGTGTGTCGCCCTCCCAATGCCCGATGGAATCGCCGCTGAAACTGGGATTGACCTCATCATCAGGGACATGAGGCCGCCCGTCGGTCCAAATTCTGCGAATCTCGGAGTTCTCCAGCAGAATTGTCACGCGGCCGGGAGAGAACAGGTATTCGTGCGCGACGGGACCCATATTCGCGGGTGTACCGTTGGGCAGGCAAAGACCGCTATTGCTGAGCGGAATTTTGTCTCTACCCCTTTCGCCGCGCACCGCCGCCATGCGCTCGTCGCGTAGCGCCGCGTATTTAGGCTTCAGCGGCACATCGCCGCCAAATACAAAACCTATCCCCGGTCCCGCGCCACGCGGCCGCATCGGCCGACTCGGAGCCCAGACCCCGGACCAATCGGGCAATCGCTTGATGGAATCCCAGGTTTGACCGCGCAATGCTGGGTGCGAAGCGGTCGTCGCCGGCGCAGCCTGGCCGCTGGCCGCCAGCAATCCACAAGCAGCAACGAGCAGCACAGTCCTTGGGTTCAGAGCCAGCCTCATCAGCATGCGCCCGAGCATAGCGAGACCGCACCAGGGCGGGAATTCGGTTTTGCGGATGCCTGCTTTCACCCTCATCGTATGCTCGATGTTCGGGCGTGAAGCGAACGCCAGACGTATTAGCCGAGGTCCACCGTGATCAATTTCGCGCCGCTGCGCTCGACGAGCTTCGCATGAGCGCTCGCAATTCCAGCATCGGTGATGACGATTGTCACCTCGCTGAGCTTGCAAAGGGCTTCGCCGATCGGACTGTGAAACTTACTGCTATCAACCAGCAATATGACCTGGCGTGCTCGGGCCATCAATCGGCGCTCGGCTTGCAGCAGAATCAAATCCGTTTGCATCAGTCCGAGCGGACCCACGCTCGCGGCACCCATGAAAATCTTGGATGCGGCGTAGTGGCTCGTTCCATCATCGTCGAACGGCGAGAGCACGATGTTTTGTTCGCGATACAACGCCCCGGCGGGCATATATATGCGCGTGGTCGATTGCGGCAGCAGCGCCGAGACAATGTGCAGGGAATTGGTGGCCACTTCGAGATGTAGACCCTCCAAATGAGGACACATCTGCAGTGTCGTCGATCCGCCGTCGATGATGATGGACTCACCCGGCACGCAAAGGCGCGCCGCGGCCCTGCCTATCGCCGCTTTGGCCGCTGCATTTTTCTTGATATTCTCGTGAAACGGAACGCCCTGAAGATTTCTCATCGCTGTATCAGGGACTTTGGCGCCGCCATGCACACGCACGATCCGTCCGGCCGTTTCCAGCCGATCGAGATCGCGGCGCACAGTCGCAGGACTGGCTGAAAGCCGCCTGTCCAGTTCGCGAAAGGAGACGAACCCGCGCTTCTCCAGCATCGAGAGAATGGTCCGCTCGCGATCTTCTGCGTGCATCATTAAACGATGCCCGCGGCGCGGCTCGTGGCCTTGCGAATCGATGCCTTTGACGCCCGCCAGCCGCTTTCTCGAAACGCCGCGATCGGATCGATGGCGCCGCCGGCCTCGAAGCGTGCCATGGCAACAATCGGGCGCGCATCCAAACCATAGGCGTCGCGCAAGGTGCGAAAGGCCATCAGAACGTCATTTGCGCGCTGATAGTCCGACAGCAAAGCCCGATCGACCATCAGTGCTTTAACGAAGGCAACAGAAATGGCCTCCGCGGAGGACAGCAGACTCTCCGCCGGATCGGTAATGTTATGTGATTGATCGATCATGTAGGCCGGATCGAACGCAACGCGCCGATCTTGCTCGGCAATGACTAGTTCGTTGAATACCAGGAATAGTTGATGCGGATTGATGGCCCCGGAATCCAGGTCATCGTCCCCATATTTCGAATCATTGAAATGAAATCCGCCCAACTTGCCGAAGGCGTGCACACGCGCCACGATTTGCTCGATGTTCACGTTGGGCGCGTGATGTCCGAGGTCCACGAGGCATTGAGCCTTCGGTCCCAGTTCCTTGGCCGCGAGTATGCTGGTGCCCCAATCCGATATGACCGTCGAGTAAAATGCCGGCTCGTACAGCTTGTGCTCGATGAACATGCGCCAATCCTCGGGCAGCGCCGCGTAAATGACGCGCGTGCTGCTCAAATACCGGTCCAATGATTCGCCGAGTTGCTGCTGACCTGGAAAATTCGTGCCGTCGCCCACCCAAACCGTCAAGGCCTTGGACCCCAGCGCTCTGCCCAGTTGAATGCACTCAATATTGTGCGCGATGGCTTGATCGCGAACCGCGGCTGAGGTGTGCGTCAAAGAACCAAATCGATACGACTGCTTTTGCTCGGCCTGATCTTGAAAGGTATTGGAATTGACCGCATCGAATCCGATGCCCAATTGTTGCGCGCGCTCGCGGGTCGCCTTGGGGTCTGAAATTTTATCCCAAGGAAAATGCGGAGACACGCGCGGGGTTATGCGGCAGAGCTGCTGTACTACCGCGCAATCCTCGAGTTTTTCTTCAAAGCAAGTCGGCTCGCCAGGCAACGGAAACCTCGCGAAGCGAGTACCGCCGATACCGGCGCCCCAACTCGGCAACGCCAGCTCCAGCCGGGCGGCTTTGCCTTTAATGGCTTCGATCGCGATTCCGCGTCGTTCGAGAGTACGGCTCAGAGCCTCGTAGTCGTCGCGCAGCGCTGCGAGGCGCGACGCGTTGTGGCGGGCAATCAGTTCTTCATCCAAAGACCGCTTTGAGTTTGTCACGGCAAGCCCTCTTGTTAACGCGTAAACGCCTGCGCGTTTCCGGCATCGACATTGATGATATTCCCCGTGGACTTGGCTGACGCATCTGAAGCCAGAAAATACACGGCTTCGGCGATGTCCTCCGGCAGCACGTATTGTTTCAAGAGCGAACGATTGCGATAAAACTCCTCGAGTTCCCCGCCCGCATCGATCCCGTAAGCCTGAGCGCGCTCCTTGCGCCAGTCGCCATCCCAAATTCTCGAGCCTCGTATCACGGCGTCGGGGTTGACCACGTTGACGCGAATTCCGGACGCTGCGCCTTCCAATGCCAAACAGCGTGCCAGGTGGACCGATGCGGCCTTGGCCGAGGCGTAGGCCGACGCATTCGGCGTGGCCGCCAACGCGTTCTTGGATCCGATGAATATGATGGAGCCGCGCTTTTGCAGGCGCATCAAGGGAAACGCTGCCCGCGCGGTGAGAAAGTAACCCTGCGCCAAAACATCGAAGTTCTTCTGCCACAAAGCCACGGTGGTGTCTTCGATCGGCGCGGAGGAGGCGAGACCTGCATTCGCCACCAAGATATCCAAGCCGCCGAACTCTTTGGCGCAGGTGTCGAACGCGGCCCGCACCTGCCGCTCATCGGTGACATCGCACGCCACCGATCTGACCATGTCTCGACCATAGGCTTTGACGAGGTCGGCATCCGTGGCGGCCAGAGCTTCCACGTCGCGATCGGCAATCAGCGCGCAGGCTCCCTCCGCCAGAAGCCGCCTCGCCGTCGCCAGGCCGATGCCGCCGGCACCTCCCGTTATCAGCGCGATTCTGCCGGCCAAGGCGCGCGCTTTGGGCATGCGCCGCAGCTTTGCCTCCTCGAGGGCCCAATATTCGATCGCGAATGCCTCCGCCTCCGCCAGCCCTACGTAGGTACCGATGGCAGTCGCACCGCGCATGACGTTGATGGCATTGCCGTAAAATTCGCTCGCCAGTCGCGCCGTTGTCTTGTTATCGGCAAAGGCAAAGCGCCCTACTCCAGGCAGCAACACGATCACTGGATTGGAGTCCCTCATCGGCGGATCCTGCGCACCGGCGCATCGCTCATAGTATTTGGCATAATTCTGCCGATAGGCTTCAACAGCGTTGGCCAGATAATCGGCGTAAGCAACTAAGGACGGGTCCAGCGCCAAGGGTGCGATTTTGGTACGCAGGAAATGATCGGGGCAAGAGGTCCCCATGGCCGCCAACGCCGTAAAGTCATGCGAGCCGACAAATTCCAGCGTTTCCGCATCATCGGTGAAATGCCCGACTTTGGAAGTCGCGCCGGCCATGATGCCGCGAAGGCGCGGCATGAGCTCGGCCGCCGCTTGTGAGCGCTTTTCCGCCGGCTGGCTTGCGAGTTTTTGTCCGCCGAAGGCCGGCTGTTTGTTCAATGCCTGATTGAGGTACAACGCGGCGCGGGTGATCAGGTCAATCGTGTTGTCGTAACAAGATTTAGAGCTCTCTCCCCAGCAGATGATCCCGTGGCCCGCGAGCATCACGCCACGAAGCTTGGGTTTCGATCGAATGTATTCCTTTAAGCGGACGCCCAAATCGAATCCCGGTCTTTGCCACCCAACCCACCCCACGGTGTCGCCATAGATCGCCGCAGTGGCTTGTTCGCCGTTCGAAGAAGCCGCCAAAGCAATGATCGCATCGGGATGAACATGATCAATGTGAGCGAACGGCAGCAGCGCATGCAGGGGGGTATCGATGGATGCCGCGCGCGGATTCAGGTTGAAGGTGCAATGCGGTAAAAACGCCACCATCTCGTCTTCGTATTGCACGCCTCGATAGAGCCGCTGCAATTGCAGTAATTTGTCGAGATACAGCGTCGAGAAACCATCGAGCTGCATCGACCCGAGATCGCCGCCCGAGCCTTTCACGTAAAGCACGTCTACCGATTCGCCGCTCAACGGATCGCGTTCCCGCAGTTTCGCTGAGGTATTTCCCCCGCCAAAATTCGTTACGGTCAGATCCGATCCCAACAGATTGGATCGATAGAGCAAGAGATCCGCGCCGCTCAAATCTGCCGCGGCGGCCACCGACCAGCGGTTGGCGGGAATCGGAAACGTCAGCGCAGGGTTCGCAGTCATTCGCTCACTCAGTTGGTGATTTGAGCCTGGTTCGCCGGCCAGATAATACGAACTCACGTTGCAATAAACAATCAAAATCGGTACAAAGTAATCATAATTAATCATTTGGACGGGTGATGGCGGGCGGCTGGATCATCGTTCTCGACATTGGCAAGTCATTTTCCAAAGCAAGTCTTTGGGACGAGGCCGGACTTTGCGTCGCGCAACGAGCGCGTGCCAATCCCCGTTTGGAATCGGCGGATCGCATGACGCTCGATTTCTCAGGGATAGAACGCTGGCTTCGCGAAATTCTGCCGGAGTTCGCGAAAATGGGCCCGGTCGGCGCCATCGTGCCGGTCGCGCACGGAGCGGCCATGGCGCTCATGCGCAACGGGCAACTGCTTGAGGCGCCGCTGGACTACGAATGGACTGGGGTTGCAACACAACGAGCCGCCTACGACTTGCAGCGCGATCCGTTCATCGCCACGGGATCCCCCGCCCTCCCGGCCGGACTTAATCTGGGAATGCAATTGCACTGGCTCGAGTCGACCGGATCCGCCGGCGCGGCGACGGGGCAAATCGTTCCCTGGCCGCAGTACTGGGGCTTGGCTCCTATCCGGTGTTCCCTGCGCGGAAGTCACCAGTTTGGGATGCCATACCGATCTGTGGCGACCTTACGAGCGCGGCCCTTCCGAACTCGCAGTGCGCCGAGGATGGGCGGAGCGCTTGGCTCCCGTTACGAGCGCCGGCGCCGTGCTTGGCACGCTGCAACCGGGATGGGTCGATGCGACTGGTTTATCGCGAAACGTTGAGGTGTACTGCGGCTTGCACGATTCGAACGCGGCGTTATTGAACGCAAGAAGTCATCCTGACCTGGAGGACCGCGATGCGACGATACTGTCGACCGGCACCTGGTTTGTGGCGATGCGTACGCCGCTCGGCAAACCGGGTCCTGTATCGATCGCCGTGCCCGAGGCGCGTGATTGTTTGCTGAATGTCGATACGGCGGGTACGCCGATCCCGTCCGCAAGATTCATGGGAGGCCGCGAAATCGAACTGCTGGCCGGCACCGACGCGCCTTTGCAACATGACGCAGGGGAGGCTGCCGCCATCAAAGCCGTTGAAAGCGGCGATATGTTTCTTCCGTCCTGCACGCCGGGCGTTGGACCTTATCCAAACGCTCCTTCGCGAAAGGTCTTGCCGATTTCTGGCCGCGGCACTGCAATGGTCAAGGCGCACCTATATGCGGCGCTGCTCGCCGACACTTGCCTCGACCTTATCGGCAGCTGCGATACCGTTGTCATCGACGGCCGATTTTCCCGGGCGCCGATCTTCGTACAAGCGCTCGCCAATCTACGTCCGACCATGCGCATCCTCGTCAGCTCCGATGAGCAAGGCGTCGCTCACGGCGCTCTGCGATTGGCCAAACAAGCCCGCCACGAATCTCTGCAAACCATTTCTCCCCTGCCGGTCGACATGTCGGCCTACCGCGCCCGCTGGCGCGAGGCAGCCGAGCACGCCCGTTGATCGCCACGTCCAGATCAGTGCAAATACACGGATAAGAAACAATGCTTGCCAATCCTCTGCTCGGCGTCTTTTTCCACTGGTTGGGCGGACTCGCCAGCGCAAGCTTTTACGTGCCGTACAGGCGCGTGCGGCGCTGGTCCTGGGAGATCTTTTGGATCGTAGGCGGTACGTTCAGTTGGATCATCGCTCCATGGCTGTTCGCGCTGTTTCGCACCGAGCATTTGTTTGAAGTTCTGCGAGCCACGCCGTCGGACACGCTTCTATGGTGCTGGTTCTGGGGAGTTCTTTGGGGCTTCGGCGGACTCACCTTCGGTCTCACCATGCGCTACCTCGGAATGTCTCTCGGCATGGCAACCGTGCTCGGACTCACCATGGTCATCGGCACGATCGCCCCACCCATCTTTCATGCCAGCATCGGCGCATTGGCCGAATCCCGCGGCGGTTTCGTCACTTTTCTCGGGATTGCCCTGGCGTTGCTCGGCGTCATAGTCGTCGGTAAAGCCGGACGGATCAAAGAGCGGGAGCTCACGCCGGAAGAGGCGCGCGTAACCATCGCGGAATTTAATTTCAGGCGCGGCGTTGTAGTCGCCGTGTTCTCCGGAGTCATGAGCAGCTGCTTCGCTTTTGGACTGGATGCGGGCGCACCGATTCGCGCGCTCACTCTGGCACACGGGACTTCTGTCTTAAGTCAGGGCCTACCCGTGCTCTGTGTAGTGTTGGCTGGAGGATTCACGACCAACTTCATCTGGTGCCTGTTTCTGATAATAAAGAATGGCACCGGGCGCGAGCTCGTCGGCGGCAGCGGTCCGTCACCCGATGCAGACGGCAACCCACCACCGCTGCTTCGCAACTACGCTTTTTCCGCCCTTGGCGGCACCGCGTGGTATTTCCAGTTCTTCTTTTACACCATGGGCGAGAGCCAAATGGGCCGGTTTGCGTTTTCCAGTTGGACTCTGCACATGGCCAGCATCATCATCTTTGCCACCATTTGGGGGTTCGTACTGCATGAATGGGCCGGCTCGAAACAACGCACCAAACGAATCGTTTGGCAGGGAGTCGCCCTGCTCGTCATTGCGACCATCGTAATCGGTTTAGGCAATTATATGAGTCGCGCCTGAGAGGCTCCCGCAGTCGAGAAGGGCCCACATGATTGAAGCGCACTTGACCAAGTTTCGCTCTCTCAGTGCGACTGTGCTTTCGCGAGTTTCGCCTCGAACAACTGGCACTGCGGTTTCCTAAGTCCTTCGGCCGGCTGCGCGTCTTGCGCCAGCGCCGTCGAAAAGCGCTGATAAGAACCCGTCGCCACCGTGAATTTTGACCACGGTGGTAGTCCCGCGCCATTCGGGTCGCCATGCTTTGCAAAGTTGGTCCAATAGGACCGCATGGCATTTGATAGTTGCTGGTCAGCCGCACCGAATGGGCCGGCCAGCGGTCCGTTGGCGAGCAGGTTTCCAAATACGTAGGGCAACTCATAGGAATGCGCCGCGCCGTCCGCTTCGCGCCCCGGGAGGGACTGCTCGAATTGATACGAATACACAGTGGCACCGCCGCTCGCGTGCAGCGACGCCATCACGACGGCGCTGCAACGGAAACTAGTATCCGTCAGCCATTGCGCAGATGGAGTGCCCAGCACGGGATCTGGCACCGCATACAAAGGCTGCGCCGCGCCGGCTTCGGGGCCGTAGAATTGTTGTATCGCATTCGGCAGCGCATCCTCGCTCAAGCGCCCAAATCCCTCGCGGGCGTTGTTGCCGATGATTAAGGCCACCTTGTGTTCTTGATGCTGCCTGAAAGTCTCGGTGGGGTCGGCGCTCAACACATACCCTTCGATGACCGGACCCATGCGCGATTCGCGATGTGCCGTCATAAACGAGCCGAATCGTTTGAGCAATTCCGCGGCGGACAGTTCGCGCAAGGCCTGCAGACTATCTGCGCCCATAAATTCGGCGCCCAGGTTTTCGGCGTCCTTCAGGCGTTTCAAAGGCGGCGCCGCGAGAATCGCACCGCTCTCGATGATGGCTGTTTTAAATTTTCCCGTGGTGAGCGGCGAGGCCAGCATCGCGACCACGCTCATGCCGCCGGCGGATTGGCCGAAAACGGTAATTTTTTCCGCATCGCCGCCGAATGCGCCGATATTGTCGCGCACCCATTGCAGTGCCGCGATCTGGTCTTCCAGGGCAAAGTCTCCCGAGCTGCGATGCACCGATTCACGCGTGAGATCCGGATGCGCATAGAAGCCGAAAATGCCTAGCCTATAATTGAGCGTTACTAAAACCACGCCCTTCTTGACCAATTCCTCGCCCGCAAATATGGGATCGGTGCCGGCACCGCCGGTAAATGCGCCGCCGTGAATCCAAACCATCACCGGGAATCGTTCCTTTGGCTTGGCGGAGGGTGTCCACACATTCAGATACAGGCAATCCTCGCTCATCGATGCGACGACCGACTCATTCCAGCCCTGGGCGGGTTGCTCGCACGCGGCCCCATACGCGGTGGCCGCGCGGGTACCCCGCCACGCGGCGACCGGCTGAGGTGATTGCCAGCGCCTGTTTCCGGTCGGCGGCGCCGCATAAGGAATACCCTTGAATACGCTGCCGCCGGTTGCCAGCGACTCTCCTGCAAGATCACCCGAATTTATGTGTATCGCGACCGGCGCTGCATTCGCGACAAGACTTGCCAACAGACTGACCGACAAGAGGACCGCCAGTGCGATGGTCGCATTTCTCATCTCAGTGGCTCGTTGGCGTCAGATTTTTGCTCTCAACCTTCCAATCTGAATCCTTGCAAAGGCCGCAGTCGGCGCCCACGAACATCTTTTCTGCGTGCGAATCACCCTTGAGCTGCCAGTCGAGCCAGCTCACGGCGACGGCCGCCTCGCGTCCCCCATTGGGTTCCATGAAGGTTCCGCCGTGACCGACATCGATGTTGGCGACGAATACCGGCACGGAGCTGATACGTTTGAAATCATCCATGCCGTTGGCATAAGCGATGTCGCTCGGTCCACCCAGGATGTAGATGATCGGCGTATGCAGCTTCTGCAGCGCCGCCTTGGTGATCGTAATGCCCGGAATGGGATTGGCATCGGCGAAAATGCCGCTGCTATGGATGATGACGGTGCGAACCCGAGGATCGGCCGCCACTTCGAGCGCCTGCAAGCCTCCGCAACTCCAACCCGAGACGGCAATCCAACTGGGATTAATCCGGCCGTAGTAAGCACTTCCTTTGCGCTGATTCTCCGCCAGCGCCCAATCGATGCCCTCGGTGAGCAATGCGGATTTAGTGGCGGGCGGCGGGATGTGCAACGGCATGCCGTTTGCGCCCAGCGCTGGTGGCCCCGGGGGAGTGTCGCCGGGGGGTTTCGGCGGTGCGCCGGGTCCGCTTTGGATCGTTCCACTGGCAATCGCGAGGTAGCCATGCGAGGCGATTTCCGCCAGATGAAATCGCCCGCCGGCCCCGTCGGCCGCGCAACCACCGTTGCCCCAGGCGAGTACCCCCAACTTTTCCTTGCCGAGCTTGGACAAATCCGCAGGGCGATAGATCACGTGATTAGGTAGCGAGTCGACCGTCTCCTTGAGCGCCGGATACTTGCCCGTGCCAACCGTGTCCGGCTTCTTGTTGAATGCGTCGACCTCCGCGCGCATTTTGGCGAAATCAAAGGAGGGAGCGGTGGGCGCCTGCGCCTGCGCGAGCCCCATGCTCAACGTCAATACACAACCCGCGCCTAATTTCAGCATTTTCATTTTCTTACCCCCGTTCTTGCGACATGTCGCCGATCTGATTCGTTACGCTTTTTTTGCCCAGCTCAACAGTTCAGCATGGCCGCAGAGCGTTCCCTTGGGAATTCGCATTTGCCGATAAGAGCATTCGGTGCCGCCGAATCCACCCCTGCGTAGCATCGAGCGCTGGCGGAGATTCGAGCCTATAGAATGGTCGCCGACCATAACCGCTTGCGTGAGGCCGCTCATGATCGAACACTCCGACTCTCCGACATCACCCGCGCGACGCGAGGTACTACGCGGCTCGGCCGCAACCCTGGCGGCCCTGGGGCTCGCCACAGCCAGTCTCGGAGCAGGCCTCACTGCGCACGCGGCTACGTCCACCCGCAAGCGCTTCCCGGACGGTTTCATCTGGGGCACAGCCACGGCCGGTCATCAGGTGGAAGGAAATGACGTGAACTCCGACATGTGGTTCCTGGAACAGCTCCAGCCAACCCTGTTCACCGAACGCGCCGGCGATGCCAATAACAGTCTGGATCTATGGCCGGCCGATCTCGATCTGGTGCACTCGCTCAATCTCAATGCCTACCGATTCTCGCTCGAGTGGTCGAGAATCGAACCTGACCCCGGTCAGTTCTCGTTGGCGATGCTCGATCATTATCTGCGCATCATCGAAGGTTGCCGGGCACGCGGGCTGGAACCGATCGTTACCTTCAATCACTTCGCGACCCCGCGCTGGTTTGCCGCTCGCGGTGGATGGACGAACTCAGAATCGCCGGCGCTGTTCGAACGATTCTGCGAGCGAGCGGCGCGTCATTTGGCGCGGCCGATCGGCCGCGCCACCACCCTTAATGAACCAAATTTACTGCGCCTGCTCAGCTGGGTTGACCTGCCGCCCGCCATGAAAGATCTGCAGCGCGCCATGCTGGACAAGGCGGCCCGAACTCTCGGCGTAGCGAAGTTCACAGCCTCCAACGCCGCAAATGCCGAAGACCTGGACGCGATGCAGGCGAACCTACTTGAAGGACATCGTCGCGGCAGGCAGGCAATCAAGGCGGCTCGGCCCGAATTGCCTGTGGGCGTGAGTCTTGCCGTGATGGACGATCAAGCCGTCGGCGCGCACAGCCGGCGCGATCAAAAGCGGACGCAAGTTTATGGCGCTTGGCTGGAAGCGGTAAAAGGTGATGACTTCGTCGGCGTGCAAAACTACGAGCGCGCGCAATACGACGAGAAGGGCGTCGTGCCGCCTCCCCACGGCGTTCCCCTCGACGGCATGGGTCGAGAGATCTATCCGCCGTCGCTGGCGAACTCGGTGCGCTACGTACACGAGCAGACCGGGCGCCCGGTGCTGGTCACGGAACACGGGCTGGTAACAGACGATGATTCGCAGCGCGCCGCTTTCATTCCGGCCGCGCTCGCGCATCTCGCCGACACCATGGCGGCGGGTGTTCCTGTGCTCGGCTATGTCCACTGGACGCTAATGGATAACTTCGAGTGGATCTTCGGCTACAAGCCGCACTTCGGCCTGTGCGCGGTGGATCGGCAAAACTTCAAGCGCCAACCCAAACCTAGTGCGGCCGTGCTGGCCGCCATTGCACGCGCAAACGCGGTGGGTTGAATATTCGGTCCCGCCGAATGCTGGCATCCGCAATACCGAATTCCCAGTGCTGGGCGCCTCCCCTAGCCTAGCCGTGCGCTGGACACGGTCGAATTTTCGATACAACGGGGACAGAACATGAAAAAAGCCATATCGATTGGGCTGGCATGCTTGAGTTTGTTCGCGGCCGCAGCCGGTGCGCAGCAGCCACCGACGCCGGCGATGCCATACGCCTCTCGGCAAGTGATACCTGTCTGGGACGGACAGATTCCCGGCACCGTCAATCCGGCGCAACATGAGAGCACGGTCGAAGTGCCCGGCCGGGGGGTACACATCGTGCGCAATGTCACGGTGCCTACCTTGACTGTGTTTCCGGCAAAATCAGCCGATCGCACCAAGACTGCCGTGATCGTCGCGCCGGGCGGCGGCTTTCGGGTGCTCGCCATTGACGAAGAAGGCTACCCCGTTGCGGAGTGGTTTTCGCAGCATGGCATTACGGCCTTCGTACTGAAGTACCGGCTGGCATTCACGCCCGGAAGCGATAAAGAATTCGCGCCGAATCTGTTGGCGCCACCCGTTCCCCGTCCGACGAACGGAGCCCTGCCGCAGAGCGCGCTTCCCGAGGAAGCGCAGAAGTACGGCATTGCCGACGGGATACAGGCTCTCAAGGTGGTGCGAGGCAATGCGGCCAAATGGGGTATCGATGCGGATAAAATTGTGTTTGTCGGATTCTCCGCCGGCGGTGTGGTGACCTGCGGAACGATGCTGGCCGACAATGCTGCCGAGCGGCCCAATTTTGTCGCGCCCATCTATGGCGCACCGTTCGGCGCCATACCCAACATTCCGACCGGGACGCCGCCTGCCTTCATCGCCGTGGCGGAAGACGATCCGCTAGCCGCCGTACCGGTGTTGAAATTCTTCGATGCCCTGCGCGCCGCGAAGTTGACTCCCGAACTTCATATATACCGCTCCGGCAAACACGGCTTTTCCATGTCGCAGCGAGGCACGAGCGACCATTGGATCGACGAACTTTACTGGTGGATGGAATCCTACGGGCTGACGCATCGATGAAGCGCGGAGACAACGGCTTGGTACAACCCGATTTGGGCGTCTCGCGCCGAGACCTGCTCATTGGCGCCGGCTCCGCCGTAGGGCTGGCGGCGGTAGCTTCTGCTCGAGCTTCGGTGCCGCCGGAGCGAACGCGTGATGTTTCCTTAACGACACCCATCGATGCCGTCGCAGCGACCACGTACGGCAAGGTGCGAGGATTCAAGCGCTCCTCGGTCTACATTTTCAAAGGCATCCCGTACGGCGCCGATACCGGCGGCCCCGCTCGATTCCTTCCCCCACAGCCGCCCAAGCCATGGGACGAGGTACGTCTCGCGCTGATCTACGGGCCGGTATGTCCGCAACGGCCATCAAATCACGCGCCGGTCGAGTTGATGTTCGTGAACGACGCCGACGCTACGTACCACGATGAGAACTGTCTGAGCCTGAATGTTTGGTCCGAAACCCTGGACCATAGCGCGCGTCGCCCGGTAATCGTTTGGCTGCACGGCGGCGGATTCACGTCTGGCTCCAGCCACGAACTGCCCGTGTACGACGGCGAGAACCTCGCTCGCCAAGGTGTCGTGCTGGTTTCAGTCAATCACCGACTCGGACCCTTGGGCTTCATGGATCTGTCCGCAGCCGGCGGCGAGGAATTCGCCGATTCAGGAAACGTGGGCATGCTGGATCTGGTACTCGCATTGAAGTGGGTGCGTGACAATGTCGCGCAGTTCGGCGGCGACCCCGCGCGCATCACGATCTTTGGTCATTCGGGCGGCGGCGGAAAGGTATCGACGCTGATGGCGATGCCGGCGGCCCAGGGCTTGTTTCACCGCGCCATCGTGACCAGCGGTTCTTTTCCCAACACGACGCGCTCCGCAACTGCGCAGGAATTGACCGCGGCCACCCTTTCCGAACTGGGGTTGCAGGACATCGGCGAAGTGCAGCGCATCGATGCTGCACGGCTGATTGCGGCTGGCGATGCCGCGAGCCGGAAACTGATGGATGCCGCCCGCGCGCGCGGAGCACGCGGCGGGCCGATGGGGATGCAGTTCGGCCCCGTTATTGACGGCCGCGTCCTTCCAGAGGCGTGGCTCGCCGGCGCGCCCAGCATTAGCGCGACTGTGCCGATGATCATTGGCAATGTCCGCGATGAATTTCGTCCACTGACGCTTCACGTCGATGAGGCCAAGTTGGCCGACTCGATTCCTGAAATGCACCGCGACAAGGCTCCCGACATCATCGCCGCCCTGCGTAACGCCTATCCGAATCTGCCGCCGACAGAACTGGCAGCGATCGTGGGCGGCGTGGGTATGCGAAACATGGCGGTCGATCAGGCGACCAAGAAACACGCGCTCGGTGCAGCGCCGGTGTATAGCTACTGGTACACATTGGCCACACCGGTTTTGGACGGGCGAATTGGTTGTCCTCACGGGATGGATTTGCCCGCCGCCTTCGACAATACCGCTCGCTGCGATCAGTTCACAGGCAATACCCCGGAGGCGCAACATGCCGCAAAGCTGCTGAGCCGCGCCATTGTGAACTTCGCCGCCAACGGAAATCCCAGCCAGCCTGGATTGGCGTGGCCGGCATTTGATTCACAGCGCTTCGCAACGATGATATTCGATGCTCGCTCCCGGCTCGAGTACGACCCCATCGGGAATGTTCGCCGCTGGCTATCATAAGAGCCGGGCGTTATCTTGGTAACTGATGTCCTTCGATCGCTGCTGGGGCCCAGGAGTTACTGTGATCATACGACTGTGCAAATTGGCGGTTCTCGCCGCTGTTGTCATCCGAACTCCGCTTCCTGCGCACGCGCAAGCGTCGATGCCGGTTGCGCAAATGAGCGATTCCCCCTGTCCGCCGCCGGCACCGCGGCCACCGCGTGAAATGCTCGCCGCCATGCTCAAGCCGGGTGCCAAGCCTCCGCCCACGCCGGCACAAGGGGACGAGAAACTGCGCGAGTATCTCAAAAAGCACGCAGAGGACTTGGTGCGTGACTTCCCCGATCTCTGCCATTACAGATCCGACAATGAAGCCCTCCTCAAGGGTGCGCATCCGACGGTAGTCTTCATGGGCGACTCGATCACCGAGGGTTGGGGTGTAGGTGATCCTTCGCTATTCACACACGGCGTAGTGGATCGCGGCATCAGCGGACAAACCAGCCCGCAGATGCTCGTGCGCTTCTACCAGGACGTCGTGGCATTGCATCCTCGAGCCGTGCACATCATGGCAGGCACGAACGATGTGGCCGGAAATACCGGTCCAAGCAGCCCCGATGACTTCAAGAATAATATTCGCGCCATGGTGGATCTGGCCGCGGCGAGTCACATTCGAGTGATACTGGCAAGCATCCTGCCGGCCGAACGATTTCCGTGGCGCGCTGAGATTCAACCCGTCGAGCAGATCCGACAACTCAACGCGTGGCTGCGCCAATTCGCCGGCGAACATAAACTGATATACGCCGATTACTATTCAGCATTAACGACCCCGTCCGGGGCGTTTCGTGCTGAACTGAGCAACGACGGTGTGCATCCCAACCTAGATGGTTACGCCGCCATGCGGCCAATCGCCGATGCAGTCCTTCGAAAGGCAACGCAGGGTTCCTTCTAGCTCAGCTGATCGGACCGCGTGAGGGCCCTTACACCTTCAGCCGCAGCGCACCGGCCAGCACTTCCAGCTGCGCGGGCAGCCTGCCGACGCTTTCGCCATCAATTTCGAGCAGCACTGTCGATGCGCTGGTCGCGATCGTGCGGCGGACGCGCAGCACCTCCGTGCCCGGCTCGCGCACGTGACTGCCGTCATAAAGCGTAGGTCGCTTGCGGATGAAATCCATCAATCCGAAACCAGACCAGATCGTCACGTCGAGTTCACCGTCATCAAGTTGCGCAGCCGGTGCCACCTTCATTCCCGCACCGAAAAATTGACCGTTGCCGACAGCACAATTGGTGATTGCAAGCGATCGCGGCGGCATGTCGTCAAATTGAAGCGTGACCACTTGGTCCCGATAAAATGCCAGCGCACGCAGTGTCGCCAGCGAAAAGGCTACTCGGCCACTCAGGGCCTTCAGGCGTGGACTCACGAGACTCGTCACCAGACCACCACAGCCAAATGACGCCACATTGATGAAGATGCGCATGGTCGGCGCGCCGTCGTGGCCGGCAAAGCGGGCTAGACCTACGTCGATCGATCGTGTCTTTCTTCCTGCAAGCCTCGCGCAGGCGGATTCGAGATCTTTCTGCTCAATCGTCCTGCCAAAATCGCAGCCGGTGCCGAGCGCGACGACACCCAATACGGCCTCTGGGGCAACCGCTGTCGCGCCATCGAAGAACCCGCCCACGACCTCATTGAGTGTGCCATCGCCACCAACACAAACGATCATCTCGAAGCCCTGACGTAGGGCGGATCGCGATAGGGCGGTGGCATCCCTCGGCTTCCGCGTAGCCGCATGCTCGAAATCGCCGAGTGAAGAGCGCAAGGCTGTGGCGATCCGGTCCCAGTTTCGTCCTGCGGCGCCCGCCGCCGATGTCGGATTCACGATCACGAAGCTGCGGAAGGCATCGTTTGACGAGATCAGCATCACCCTTGCCAAGGCGCTGCGATACACCGCGTCGCGGCACGGTCTATCACAGCAGCTCGCGCAGTTTCGCGTAGCCCGATGCGGCTGATGGGCAGCTCAGTCTTGTCATTGAGAATCGCTACCCGGCTGTCCTTTTCGGACAGTTCTATTCTTGCCAAGCGCGACACATTGAGAATAAAGCGGCGGTGAATGCGCAAGAATCCTTTCGCTGTAAGTTGTTCCTCGAGTTCGCCTAGGGTTTGCTCCTTCAAATAGCTGCGTCCGGCCGCTCGAATCGATACGTAGTCGTCCTGCGCTTCCACGTAGTCGATTTGGTCGATGGGAATCACGTGTACCTGGGAGCGATCCCGTATGAGGAGGCGATCAATCGCGGAACCTTCCCGATGAGTCTCGAGGAGTTCTCGCGCGGGAATCGGCTGGCGCTGGCTGATGCGCGAGCGCGCCAGTTGCAACGATTCGGCGAAACGCTCGGGCCCAAATGGCTTGAGAAGGTAGTCCACCGCATGCACCTCGAATGCGCGCAACGCGAACTCGTCGTGGGCGGTCGTGAACACCACGCCCGCTGCATCGCGACCGATCAAATCCAAGACTTCGAATCCGTCCAACTTCGGCATCTGAATGTCCAGAAACAACAGATCGGGCTTCAATTCATTTGCGGCCTTCACCGCTTCAAGGCCATTGGCTGCATTCGGCTACCACGTGCACGTCGGCATGTGGCTCCAAATATTCCCGGATGAGTGCGCGTGCAGGTGCTTCGTCATCGACGATCACGACGGTAAGCGGCTTAGGCGTGAGCATTCGCGATCTCCCCGCTCGGGGATTCAAATGGCAGGCTCAGCTTCGCCGTAAACTCCCCCCGGCCCTCGGAAGTTTCCAGCACGCCCGCCAGGCCAAACTGCGATTGCAGACGCTGGCGCACCAAAGAAAGTCCAAAGCCGGCGCGTTTATGGCGTGGGCGATCCGAATCGCAAGGATTGATCGACCCATACCACCAGCTGCGACTGCTCTCTATCTGCCCGAATCGTGACCGTGCCACCCTCCAGCAAGTGAGCGATGCCATGCAGCACGGCATTTTCCGCCAGCGGTTGCAGGATCAGCGCGGGTACCATGGCGCTAAGCGCCTGCGGGCTCGTCTCCTTCAACACATTGAGTCTGGCGCCCAGCCGCACCTGCTCGATGGACGAGATATCGCTCGCACGATATTCAATTCCTCCTGCAGCGAAATTCTCTGCGCAGCTCCGAGGCGCAAAGTATCACGCAGAAAATCTGCGAGCAGCAGACACATTCTGCGTGCCGCTGCCGGATCGCGCGCGGTCAAAGAACTGATTGAGTTCAAGCTGTTGAAAAGAAAGTGCGGATCCAGCTGCGCACGCAATGCTTTGAGTTCGGCTTCGCGCGCCAACAAACCGGCCTCCAAAGATCGCCGTTCAGCGTCTTGCGATGCGCTGGAAGAGATTAATACGTAGTGAAACGCGGTCGCAAGCCAGAACAGCAGCGCGCCTACTGCGAAAAGCAACCAAGGTTCTGCTAAATAAAGCTGTGGCTGCAGACCGATGTTGAGTGATTCCAGCAATCGAGCCCAAGCCCAGGCGAGAGCCACGCTCAGGCCGCCCACTGTTGCAGCCGCACTGACATGAGCCGGTATCGCCCGCCAGGTTCTATCTTCCCTGGTTATCGGAAACGCACGGCACAAGTAATAAGCGGATAGCCCGATAAAGGCATAGATGAGCATCAAGGGTAAGAAGAACAGCGCCGCGGTGACCCAGGCGCCCTGACGACCCAAGCCGATGACCAAGACGATGCCGATGGGGAGACATCCCAGTAGATACAGTCCGAGCTGTCGCGCATCGGAGAGGATGGGATGCATTCAATTACTTATTTCGACGCCGCCCATGACCACCGTGCCGCGCACCAGCAGATGCTGCGCCGGATTGGAGGGCACCGAATGGGTCTTGTCTTCCACGCCGCCCATGAGCGGCACCACCTCTTGCGATACGGTCCAATGCGGCGGAACGAAAATGATGACGCCGCCCATGATGACGAATACCTCGATCACCGCCAACTCGCCCGGGCCCATCAAGGCATCGCGCAAGTCGAGTTCACATCCGCCCATCACTGCCGTCGCTTCGGCGCCGCGGAAAACGGATTTGCCCCAGCGGCGTTTGCTGCTGCTCATCAGTGAAAATAGCGATGCATGCACGGGTTCGCTGGGGCGCCGACCGAGGCGGAATCGAAATTGCTCCGGGCGCCCTGAGCGGGCGGGGGGATGCCTGCGGAGCGCGGAGCGCGGGCCGCGGTTGTGCATCATGATTCTGGCGCCAAGGAACACCAACAGGAGTGGTACAAAGAATTCCCATAAGTCGAGGCTCACCAGACCCAGCGTATTGAGCAGCAGCCAGCCGCCGACGACAATGAGCACCAAGCCCGCAGGCGCTATGCCGCTCGCCCCGCTGAAGCATGACGAGCCCGATAACGATGAGTGCGGCCGGCCAGAAGCGCAGCAAATGATTTGCATAGAGCAGGCCGAGCTGGTCCAGGGCCAGCACGACTCCCACCAGAACGAGACAAACGCCAATGATGAATTTTGGCGTGAGGCTATGATTATTCGGTGGCACGGTGATCCTCATCCAACTGTCCGCTGTGATCGCGCAACCCACGGATGATGGTGATCAATCCCAATCCGGCCAATAGCACGGGGACGCTGAACTCGATATAGGCCCAATTCGTCATTGTATTCGCAAGCAACCAATCTCCGGCCAGGAGCAGACCCCAGCCCTGCTGATGGCGCTCCTTGACCGTTGCAACCATCTGTGCGAAGGCTAGCACAATGACGAACACGGGCCAGATCTGCACCAGGTCGACCGAATGCGGAAGCTCCACGCCCTGCCGCATTAGCAATGCGCCCGCCGTGACCAGCGCAACCCCGGTCATCAGGCTGGCCGTGAAGGGATCATGAGATTGCCTGCTCATACGCGGGCGCTCCATTCGTTGTTCCATGATTTGAATGGTGCGCCGGCGGCGCCCCAGCATCACCCGATATTCGGCGAATTGCCGCCAATCCCCGGTGAATGACCGCACGCCGCGCGAGCGCGGTCAAAAAGCCTCGGTACGGACGCCGCGGTGCAAACCGGGAGTAAACGCCTGGGGCAACAAACTTTTAATAAGCAAATGAAACGGTCAACAGAGCCGTCCGTCCCGCCCCCGGCACGACATGATTTTCCACTGGCGAACTGAAATAGGAATTGGCGTAGTAATACTTGTTTGCCAGATTGTAGCCATTGAGCTGCACGGTTATATGCGACGTGAGGTTATAACGCGCCATCGCGTCGAAGGTGACGTAGCCGGGAACGTGTGAGGTGTCATCGACATCGGCGGCTCGCCGACTCAGGTAGTTGAATCCCGCGCCGACTTTCCACGTTTCGTGGAACTCGTATGTCAGCCACAAGTTTGCCTGATCCGGCGCCGTATTCAGCAACGCGGCGCCAACCGACAGCGGATCGGTTGACTCTAGCGTTGTCGAGTCCAGATGGGTGTACCCGGCGGTAATCTCGAGATCATCGGTCAAGTAACCGGTCGCATCGGCCTCAAAGCCACGCACTCTTTCCTTCCCTGCGAGAAGCTGGGGTGCCGTCGGATTGGTGGGATCGCCCACCCGCGCATTGGTCATCTCGGTCTGAAAAACTCCAGCCTGCAAGGCAAAGCGCCCGCCGAGTGCCAGAGATTTGGCGCCCACCTCGTATGTGCGGTCTTTCTCCGGTCCCAGCGAAGCCGTCTTGGCGCTGAGCGATAGATTCTCAGCCGAGGGATCGTAAGAAGTGCCGTAAGCAGCGTAGAGACTCACCATGTCGATAGGCTTGTAGACGATCGACAGCCGCGGGCTCACGATCGTGTCGGTATGTTCAAAGTGCGCGTGGGTGATCGGCTCATTGAACTCGGCGTTGAACCGATCGACACGCACTGCAGCGGTTGACTGCCAGTGCCGGCCTAAATCAACGATGTCTTCCAGCAAAAAGCTCGCCGTCTTCGTAACCGTATCCGGTGTTTGGGTAATTTGCGTTTGGTGGCCGGGAAACGGTTCAAACGGGTTCGGGTCCAGGATCGGCGTGCCCGGAATCTGGTTCAACTGATTGGCAAAGCGCGTCAAATCCGCTTCCTCGCGGTCCAGTTCGACACCGACGATCACATGCTGCTGCACCTCTCCGGTCGTGAAGTTTTTATGCAGATCGGCATCGTTCATCAGCGTGCTCACCGTGCCTTGAACGCTCGGACGATCACGGAATGTCACCACGGTGTCGAGCGGCGTACCGGGTGCCGGCGGCGCCGTACCGTAGTGTGCTGCGGTTTCGCGGCTATCGAAGAAGTAATTGCCGGCGCGCGCCGTGTCGGTGAACCAGAAATCCTTGTTGAACTGAGTCTTGAATAGCACCGTGCCGACGTCGACGCGCGCGCGGGTCCGATCGTCGGAA
Organism: uncultured Gammaproteobacteria bacterium; assembly: GCA_963771615.1. Lineage (GTDB taxonomy): Bacteria > Pseudomonadota > Gammaproteobacteria > Steroidobacterales > Steroidobacteraceae > Bog-1198. The sequence continues at coordinate 828,245 of CAVYUD010000008.1, read as the reverse complement.
GGCAAGCCGTAATACGTGTCGCGCGGCACCGGCACGGGCCTGCCAAACGCGAACGGTATTCCGTAATCGGGGATGTCATTTTGCTCCTGATGCAAATAATTCACGGTTAGCGTTGTGGGTTCGCCCAATCCAAACGCCAGCGACGGTGCGACGCCCCAGCGGCGGTTTTCAACGAAATCGCGATCGGCGACGTCGGACTTCAGGCCCATGGCATTCACGCGAAATGCCGCACTATCGGCGAATTTGTAATTGAAGTCCGCGGTGCCGCGCACCTCATCGTTCGTGCCGCCGACCAGGCTACCGCGCATAAAATCCTGCAACTGCGGCGCCTTGCTGACTTGGTTCACCACACCGCCGGTCGAGCCGCGACCGAACAGGGTTGAGGCCGGTCCCTTGTAGACCTCGATCCCCTCGAGATTGAAGCTGTCGCGAGTATAAAAACCGGTGTCGCGCAAACCGTCCAAGAAGAAGTCGTCACTCGCCGCAAAGCCGCGCAGATTGATGTTGTCGCCATGCGTGCCACCCTCGCCGGCGTTCAGCGTAATACCCGGCACGTTTTTCAGCGCATCCTGCACGCTACTCGCAGCCTGCTCGATAAGGGTTTCCTGAGACACTACTGTTACGTTCTGAGGCGTGTCCTGCAGCGAAGTCGCGTAAACGTCGATGGACGGACGGCCAGTGACAACGATTTCGGAGAGTTTGTCGGCCGACTCCTCCGCATGCAGTCCGAAAGAGGACGCGAGACAAATTGTCGAGCCAACACCGATCTGTAAACGGCTCAGGCGTCGCGCGGCGGATTCATCAGCTGTCATAATGCACCATGAATGCGAATTATTCGCATTCGCGATTACAGTCTAATTGCCAGCGGTTGTCAATCGAGCGGGTCGTGAATGGGCGAAGAGCGATATTCGGTGCGCGTGAGCGGGTCGACGCTACCCAGGCCCAATAAAATTACCAACCAGAGCACTGCCGCCACGGCAAAGGCGCGTACCAGCACCGGTCCGCGTCTGATCTCCATGAAGCCGATGGCCACTGCTAAGACCATCAACGCCGCCGGAACCATGATGAGCGGCCGCCATGCGCGCGCCAACGGCAGAAAGCTCGCCGCAAATTCCGCTCCGCCCAGTAGCAACAGAAGCAGCCAAGTGACCAACAAATGCCGGAGTTCTGGCGCGGCCGTCCGGGCTTCCTGGGTGCGCGCGCTCGACCCTGTGGAACGGCGCCGCATTAGGCTCTCCCAATCAAATAAATCAGCGGGTAGAGCGTCAGCCAAACGATGTCGACGAAGCTCCAGTACAGCCCCACCGCATGCACCGGCGTGTGATAGAGCGGCGAGAATTCACCGCGCCGAGCGCGCGCGATGACCCACACCAGAAGTCCCACGCCGATCACCATGTGCAAGCCATGCAGACCCGTGCCGATGAAATAGAAAATAAAGAATAGGCGTGCGCCGCCCTGCTCCGCACCGGTAATCTTGAACAGCGTTGCCGCCGGGAAAAGGTGTTTGGCGAAGTCCTCGCGCCATTCCAATCCGAACTTGAGCGCAAGGAAGGCCAGGCCGAGGATGAGCGTCATCACGCAGCACTGGATCAACCGGCGGGTGTTGCCGACGCGAATGTAGGCAAGACCCGCCGCGTAAACGAAACTGCTCGTGACCAGAATCGCGGTATTGAGGGTACCGATCCAAAGCGTGGTCTCGCGCGCTCCCGCATCAAAGCCGACCTGATTCCAATGACGAGAATAAATCCAGCACAAAATCAGGCCGCCGAAGAAAAGCACCTCGGTCGCGAGAAACAGCCACATGCCCGCAATCGCGGTTTGCGCCTGGTGCGACGGGCTCTCGAACTGAAAATCATGGCGTATCGCGCTAGACATGCGGTTGCACGCTTTCGGGCGGCGGATACGCGTACGGCTCCTGCGTGATGACAGGCGTCTCGATGAAATTCACCGTCGGCGGCGGCGATGGCGTCTGCCATTCGAGTCCCGTTGCGCGCCAGGGATTTGCCGGCGCGCGCTCACCGTAAAATAAGGACCAGACCAAGTAGCCCAGCGGCAGCAGATACGCGCTCGCGAGAATGGATGCTCCCGCCGAGGACAGAACGTTGAGCACTTGAAATTCGGGTGAATAGGAAAAGTAACGGCGCGGCATGCCGAGAAGGCCCAAGAAGAAACTGAGGGAAGAAAGTGATATTGAAGCCAATGAACATGATGAGCGCCGCAATGCGCGCCCACATCTCGGGATACATGCGTCCTGTGATCTTCGGCCACCAGAAGTGCAAGCCGCCGAAATACGCCGACACCATGCCGCCCACCATGATGTAGTGAAAGTGCGCGACCACGAAGTAGGTTTGAGTCAAGTGCACATCAGCCGCCAACGCCGCCACCCACAGACCGGTCAGTCCGCCGATCGTGAACAGGCCGATGAATCCCAAGGCATACAACATCGGCGCATCGAAGCTGATGAAGCCTTTGTGCATCGTGCCTAACCAGTTGAATACCTTGATGGCCGAGGGCACGGCGACCAAGTAGCTCAAAATCGAAAAGAGCACCGCCGAATAGAGTGATGTGCCGGCCACGAACATATGATGGCCCCAGACAAAGAAGCTGATGACGGCGATTGACACGCTCGCCCAAACGATGAACTTGTAGCCAAAAATGCGCTTGCGCGAAAACGTCGGAATGATTTCGCTCACCACGCCGAATCCCGGCAAGATCATCATATAAACCGCCGGATGCGAATAGAACCAAAAGAGGTGTTGAAACAGCAGTGGATCACCGCCGATCGCAGGATCGAATACGCCGATGTGGAACAGGCGTTCGAGCGCGACCAGCAACAAAGTGATGGCCAGGACCGGCGTCGCCAGCACGAGCAACACGCTCAACGAGTACAACGACCACAGAAACACCGGCATGCGGTACCAGGTGAGTCCCGGCGCCCGCAGCCGATGAATACTGATGATGAAATTCAGGCCGGTCGCGATCGACGAAAACCCCGAAATGAAGATACCGACCGCAGCGAGTACCACATGGCTCTTTGAATAGCCGGTCGATAGCGGCGTATACAAAGTCCACCCGGTATCGAGGCCGCCCACAAACAAAGCCCACAACGTGATCGCGCCACCCAGTATGAAGAGATACCAGCTGAACAAATTAAGGCGCGGAAACGCGAGATCGCGCGCCCCCAACATCAGAGGAATGAGAAAATTTCCAAGCGTCACGGGCACGGCAGGCACCAGGAAGAACCAGACCATCACTACGCCATGCATCGTGAACAAGCGGTTGTAGGCTTCGGCCGACCCGAGCAACCCTTCCGGTACGATGAGGTTCAAGCGCACGAGCGCCGCGGCGATCCCGCCGACGAAGAAGAAAAACGTAATGCTGGCCAAGTACAGCAGCGCAATACGCTTATGGTCGGTGGTCAAGAGCCAACTGCGCAGGGTCACGCCGTCGGTTAAATACGATCCTTCGATCTGAGCTGCGGGTATTCCTATGGTGGTCGTTGTCCTCGAGCTCATGGTGTCTCCGGCGCGAGCGATTTGATGTAAGCGATCAACTTCAAAATATCTTCTTCGCCGAGCTGGCCCGCGAATGAGGGCATGATCGGCGCATAGCCCGCCACGACTTGTTGATCCGGCAACACAATGGCGTCATGCAGGTAGCGTTCGTCGGCAATCACCACCTTGCCGCTCGATAACGCGACGGGTGCGCCGTATAGGCCCGCGAGCGGCGGGGCGCGCACGCTGCTTTGCGCCTCGCTCGCGCCGCCGCCCTTCCCTTGGTGACAGCCGCTGCAGCCGAAGCGCATGAAGAGAATCTGGCCCGCCGCCGCCAAGGTGTCGCTCGAGCCGTTCTGTTCGAGCCATCCTTGAAATTGCGGCGCCGAGAGCGCCACGATTTCTCCAACCATCTTCGAGTGGTCCAAGCCCGCAGAACTGAGTGCAAAACAGATGGTAGGTACCCGGTCGATTCACCGTGAACCACAGCGTTTCGTAACGGCCGGGCAGCACATCGTGTTTGATGCGAAATGCGGGAACCGAGAAATCGTGAATCACGTCCTCGGAGGTCATGACAAGTTCGATGGGACGGCCGACGGGCAAGTGCACGGCGTTGATCTCGTGCTGCCCCCCGACATGCTCCGTCTTCCACATCCATTGCTTGGCGATGATGTAAATCTTGAGCGCCGAGTCCGGCGGTTGGAAAAGACGCACGTAAAGATTCGCGCCCCAGACGAACAGCCCGAAGAAGACCAGTAAAGTGGCAGCCTGTCCACGCACTTTCGAAGGTCCAGGTCTTCTGTGCGACCGCGCCGCGATTCAGAGTGCTGCTGGCACGGTATTTCACGATGTAGCGCAGCATTAATCCGAAGACCAAGGCAAGCACGGCGACCGTCATCAATAGCAGTGCCCAGAGCAGACGATCGATTTCCGCCGCATTGCTCGACGCTGCGGGCAGCCACCACTTCATGGACGCATGCGCTCGCGGCGAAATAGCAGAAACAGCATGACGGCGAGGGTAAGAACGGTGAGTAGCGCAGCAAGCCGAAACAATTTCAGGATCTCGAGCGAGTAGCGTCCGGTCGTCGGATCAAAATGAAAGCAGATCAGCAGGAGCGAAGACGCCGCGGCGGCGAGGCGGCCGGAGCCCGCTTGACGCACGGCGGAGCGCAGGTCGGTAGGCGTGTAGCCGACGCCGAGCAGGTAGTTCGACACCACCCCGCCGGCGGTCACAAGGACAATGCCGGTCGGATGGATGAACTGCCTACTCTCCGGATCGAAGCGATGACGAAACCCGATGGCATCGGTGAGCGCCTCGATGTTTTGGCTCGAGCCGGTCAGATAGTGCCAGTCGCGCTCCGCGCCGGCGGATCCGAAAGCCGCGAGATCGGCCATCTTCGCCTCTCGCGCGTCGGCACTCGATTCCTGAGGATCGATACTGACTACGGCGAGAATGTAGTCGCGTCCCGCTTGCAACTCGGTGCGCTGCAGCGCCCGCAACAGACTCGCGCGCACCACGCCGCACAAATTCGCGCAGTGAAAGTAGGCCGGCACCAGAATCAGCGGCCGGTCCCGGGCGAGATCAGCGAGGCTCGCCGGGCGCTCCTCTGAATCGCGAAACAGGATCTGCGCGGGCAGCTGCGTACCGGGCCGCTCCGAATAAGAAAAGCGCGACGGATCGAATGCCGGGCTCGAGCGGGACACTGCCGCCGCGAGGGCGAGAGCCAGCAGGCAAAGGCCGCGAAATCTCATCGTGGTTCCTCAGGAGCTGCGGGCCATTCCGGAATTCCCTCATGCGCGATCTGGCGCATTGCGTCAGCGATCGGGATATGCACGACCCCCCGAGATTTATCCACCCAGCCGCTGCCGTTGAGGCGCCGCATTTCTGCATCACGAAAGCGTTGCATGTCCGCGGCTGGGTTCTGCTGTAGGCGCGGTGCGGGATATAGCGGCAGCGGCAGGTTCAGAGTGCGATCTAGACGCGACTCAGGATAGAGCCACAAAACTAAACACGCGCACAGAATCAGAACCCCGAGCACAAGCCCAACGGCGCCCCAGATGAAGCCCTCCCCGACATCCGTCTTTTCATGGCGGGCGACCGGGATGCGTCTTTCAGCCTCACCCATGTGAGGCGGCCGGCGCTGCAATGCGCGTGTTGCGAAAACTGCGCAGCCCAATGCCGGCCGCGAATCCGATTATCGCCATCATTGTTGCCGCATCCAACAAGGACAGCTGGCGCCCCGCGGCTGGAATCACGACCCACCACGCTTGCGGTATTTCGGCGAGCGCAAGCAGCGTGGCGAGCGCTCCGAGGGCCCGGCGCGAGCGCTGCACTTGCGGCCAAATCAAGGCAAAGAATGGCAGCACGAAATGCAGCACCGCGATCAGAGTACTGCGACGATGGCCCATCCGCCGATGAGCCGCTTGAGATACCAGCCGGCTTCATCCGGCAAGTCCGAATTCCAGACGATCAACAGCTGCATGAAATCGAGGTATGCCCAGAGCACCAGCAAAGCAAACAGCAATCGCCCCAAATCCCGCATGTTGTCCCGCTCCTCCGGACGCCGCGCGGCAGCGACGCCCAGCACTGCGACTGAGAGCGCGAACAATATCGCTTCACTCGCCGCCAGCATCCCGTAGATGCTGGAGTTGAAGTGCGGATCCAAGGACAGAGTGAAATCGATCGCCGCGAAGGTCACCGTCAGCATGAGCAGGATCAATCCGATCGGCGCCATGCGGTACAGCAGCGGCTCTGGATTCTCTCTGACGCAATGCACGTCGGACGAGAAATCCTAGGCCAATCCAAATGACCAGATAGACCAAGCAGCGCGCGTAGAAAAAAGGCGCGTTCAAATAGAAGTGATTGTCGAGCCGAGCGGCGAGATCGGCGTTCATCCAGGGATATAGGGCATCCAGCAGCAACAGCACCGGTAGCAACGCCGGCACTGCGAGCGGTACGGTCGCAACGCCGGACGCGAGTTGCGGCCTTATGCTGAAACCCCAACGTCCGCCCGTGAGCGAATGGATGAGAATGAGAGCCATGCTACCGAGCGGCCAGCCGATCCAGCAAACGAACGCCGCGAGCCACGCATGCGGGAACAGCGCCGGGGCGAGCATCCAGCCCAAAACCGAACCGAGCAACCCAAGGCCGCCCGCCAGCCAGGCGCCGCGTTCCACGCCAACAGCGGTCATGGCAATCTCCGGCGCTGCTCGGCAGCAAGCGTGTCCAGCGACGCATTTTGACTGACGCTGAAGCGCGCGAATATAGGCCGCGATGGCCCAACGATCCTGCGGCTCCACCTTATCGGCGAAGGAATACATCGCGCCGTGCCCTTCAGTGATCACGTCGTAGAAATACTGCGGCGGTGCCTGCCGCAGCCGATCGATATGAAAAGACGGCGGCGGAGGAAAACCGCGCTGCACGATCATCCCCTGACCATCGCCAAGCTTCCGCATGGCAGGGCGCGCAATAGATGCGGTAGCGTTCCTGGCCGCGTGCTGAGCAGTTCGCAGCGTCAGCGGCGGAGCCTCGAGCGGCTGGCTCTTGAATTCCACCATGCCGCTCGGCTCCGAGGCGGGTCCGACTTGCGGGCCATACGCGGTCTGCTTCGGCTGATCGACCATGTCATTGCAGCCGGCCAACAGCGCCACGCCAAGCCCGAGCAGCCAGGCCGACGCTTGCCGCTCATTCGGCAAATTCCTCGATGCTCACAGCACGGCAATTTGCCGAGAACGGCGCGCACCTTGGCCAGGCGCTCGGAATCCTCCGAGCGCACCGCTACGAACCAACCATCGCGCGACGCTTCTCTGAATCGCTCGCATTCATCGATCGGATCGTAAAGTCGCGGCATACGGCACACGACGAAGTAGCCGAAAAAGCCGGCGACCATCGCACACAGCACCCCAATCTCGAAAGCGATCGGCACGAAGGCGGGCCACGCAAATCGGGGCCGCCCACCGACGTTGAGCGGATAGGCATAAACATCAGCGTAGGTCATCAACAACATTGCGCCGATAAACCCGAGCATTCCGGCGACAAACATCGCCAGCGGCAGAGGCGACCCCGACAGAATCCTCATCCAGCGGTGCGGGCGTGTAGGTTTCGATCGTCGCGCACGTCCGCGGCCGCCAAGCGCTCGACCGCCTCGCGCAGCGCTTGTGCCGACTCGAATTCTGCAAGAACGCGTCTCACGGGGGCGTGCCTGCGGCAGCGGCAGGCGGCCGGCCGTCCGCGATCAGTGTGCGCATTTCATGCATCGAAACGACGGGTACGTAGCGCAGCGACAGCAGAATGCCGCTCAAAAACATCCCTACCGTGCCGAAAAGCGTCGCCCAATCCCAAAATGTGCCGTGGTAAATGCCCCAGGCGGAAGGCAATTGCGATCGATGCAGGCTGGTGACGACAATCTCATAGCGTTCCAGCCACATGCCGATGACGACCGCAAGACAAATCAGCACGATCGCCGGCTGATTAACTCGCAGGCGCCGAAACCAAAACAATTGCGGCAGCAAGCAGTTGAAGAGCATCGCTCCCCAATAGACCGGCTTGTAGTAGCCAAAGACCCGCTCGGCGAACATGATGCGCTCGGTGCGATCCCCTCCATAAAAAACGCCAAAAGCGTCCATGAGATACGCATAGCAAATGCACAAACTACTCGTGAGCAGCAGCTTGCAGAGCACATCGAGGTGCCTGCCGGTCATGAGGTCTTCCAATCCCAGCAACCGGCGTAACGGGATGATGAGCAGCAAGACGATGGCAAACCCCGAGAGCAACGCCCCGCAAACAAAAAAAGGCGGGAACTCGGTCGAGTGCCAACCCGGTGTCGCTGCTCCGGCGAAATCGAGGCCGACGATGCTGTGAATAGACACGACGACGGGTGCCATGACAGCCGCCATCACACCGTAGACTGCGCGCCATTGCCGCCATTGCCGGCTCGAGCCACGAAAACCGCAGGCGAGTACGCCATAGATACGCTGTTTGCGAGGCGTGCTCGCCCGATCGCGCACGCTCGCCAAATCCGGCATGAGCCCCAAATACCAGAACAAGATGGATGCGAACACATAAGTGAGGAGCGCCCAGAAGTCCCACAGCAGCGGGCTGCGAAATTGCGCCCACAGCGTCATGGTATTCGGATAGAAAAACAGCCAGTAGAAAAGCCACGGCCTCCCTAAGTGCAGGATCGGATAGACGCCGGCAGCCGCTGCGCCGAACAGCATCATGGACTCGGCAATGCGGTTGATCGAGGTGCGCCATTCGGCACGCGTCAAGAAAAACAGCGCCGAGATGATGGTGCCGCCGGAAGCGATGGCAATCCACCATACGTAGCTTAAAATGGCGAATCCCCACATGACCGGCCAGTTCACGCCCCAAATGCCAATCCCGGCATAAAACAAATAGCCAATCGAGATGACGAGCAGCAATGTCAATGCCATGCATGGCACAAAGGCAATCCACCACCAGAGAAATGGCTTCTCGCGCAGCGCAATCGCACAAACGCGATCCGTCATCGACGGCGATCGTGAGGCGCGGATCCACGACAGGATCATCGATCACGTGGGCTGGCCTTTGATGGCAGGATTCGGATTGCGGACCAGCGCCTCGTAGGTGGTCCGAGGTTTGGTATTTTGTTTTTCCAGCATGGCAAAATCGAGCGGGCTGCGTTTGCGCTTTACCACGTCGCTGTGCGGATCGGCGAGGTTGCCGAAGGTAAAAGCCTGCGTCGGACAGGCCGACTGGCAGGCGGTCTTGACCTCGCCGACGGCACGGTTCTCGCGGTCGGCGGCGATGCGAGCCTCGGCGATGCGTTGAATGCAGTACGAGCATTTCTCCATCACGCCGCGGGCGCGCACCGTCACATCAGGATTCCAGGATTGCGCCGGACGATGCTGCTCGTTGCCGTAGCCGAAGAAGTTGAATCGCCGCACTTTGTAGGGGCAGTTATTCGAGCAGAACCGTGTGCCGACACAGCGGTTGTAGACCATCACGTTGAGCCCTTCGGAATCGTGCACCGTGGCGCCAACCGGACAGACGTTTTCGCACGGCGCCTCTTCGCAGTGCATACACAGGACGGGCTGGAAAAAACTCTCGGGAGCCTCGGGCTCTCCCTCAAAATACCGATCGATCCGCAGCCAGTGCATTTCCCTCTCACGCAGCACCTGGGATTTGCCGACCACTGGAATATTGTTTTCCGCCTGGCAGGCGATGACGCAGGCGTTGCAGCCGATGCAGGCATTTAGATCCACGCTCATGGCCCAGGCCGCCGGACCCTGAGCGTTCACCGTTATAGAGGTGGGGCTCGGACTGCTCGTCGGCGGCGAATTGTGGATTGGCGAGATATTGCGCCAAAGTGCCGTGACGAAGTATCTCGGGCGGCGCTTCCAGCAGCAGGTTGTGGTGCACGGTGCTGGCGAGATCGACCCTGCCGCCCTCCTTGCCCAACGCCACTGCACCGTTCAGGCCGGTCAGCGGATAGAAGTCGACGCCGACCCCATCGCCGATGGTACCCGCGGCGCGGCGACCGAATCCTAAAAACGCCGTGACGCAGTCGGCGCGCCTGCCCCGGCATGACCCACACGGACGCCACCACACTCGCGCTGCCGATGGACAGGCGCGCACGATCGCCGTTATTGAGATCCATTTGCCGGGCGAGAGCAGGCGCGATCAGCAATGGATTGTCCCAGACGATCTTGGTGAGCGGTCGCGGTAGTTCCTGCAGCCAAGGATTATTCGCATAGCGTCCATCCCAAACACCGGGATCAGCGCGAAACAGGATCGACAGGTGATTTTCCGAGACACTAGCCGCCGGTATGCTTTGCACGGCATCCGCGCGCAGCCGCACATCGCTGGCGGTGCTGGCCGTGCCCGGCACGACACCAGCGGCAAGCGCGTCCGCCCACTGCCGCCTAAAATCCGGCCCCATGCGCGTCGCCCAGGTAGCCCTCACTGCTTGTTCGGCCGATATGGGCGACGCGCTCCCGTAAAGCGCCATCAGCTCGTGGGCGCTGACGCCGCCAAATAGCGGCAGCGCCTGGGGTTGTAAAATGCTGCAGGTCCCGTCGTAAGCGCGCGCATCGCTCCAGGTTTCCCACTCGTGCGCCCGCGGCACGAACCAGGTGGTCAAGCGCGCGGTCTCATCCGCGCTCTGCGCCAGCGACACGCTGAAGGGAACGCGCTTCAGCGCGTCGGCGAATCCCCATGCTGCCGGCGCGGTGTATGCCGGGTTGCAGTCGAGAATCAACAGATGAGTGACTCGCCCCGCCCGCATGTCGGCGATCAACGCTTTCAACGATTCGCCCTGAATCAGCGGATCGTGCGCGACCGGCTCGATCAAGTCGAAGGTGCTGCCGCGCCCGCCCAACGCCACGTTCAAAGCGTGCGCGAGCGCATGCAATGCGGCGGGCTGCTCAGGTCCCACATGCACCAGGGCTCGCCCGTGCGCACCTTTCAGGTCGCTGATGACGGCGCCTACCCAACTTGGAGCTGAGCGCAAGCGGCGCGTTCTGAAGAATGCCCGCGCCGAGCGCAGCAGCAGATGCGCTGCAGTTCCTGAGGTCCGGCGATAAAGCGATGATCGGCCACTGATCCGAGCAGCGTGGGCGTCGGCTCAATCGGCATAGACCCGGCTCATGACTCGCGTACGGGTTGGGATTGCGTCGGCTCGCGAAGTCGCGCGCATAGCGAAGTCGTCCCGGCGCCGTGCTCAGCAAGTCGCTATCGATCGCCGAGCAACACATCGACTCGATCGAGCGTGCGCGACCACATCGACGGGCCGTCCGAAGGCCAGCGACCGCGCCTTGATGCACGGCATCCCGGCAGATCGGCTCCCACTGCACCCATTGGGCTTCCGGGTACTGCCGCCGCAGGGCATCGATCTGCGCCGCCAAGGTCGGCGAGGTCACCGTGCCGGTGAGGATTCGCAGTCCCGCGCCGTGTCTTTCGGCGAGCACCGCACGCTGCGCGGCGAGCGACGCTTCCAGGCTTTGACGATCGGACGGTTCGCCTCGAACGCTGATTTGCGCCGAGCGGTCCGGATCGTAAAAATCCAAAAGCTGTGCTTGCGCGTAGACATCGATCGCGCCGAGGCTGGCCGGATGCTCGGGATTCCCGGCAACTTTGATCGGCCGGCCCATCATGTGGGTGACGACCACGCCGCTGGCATAACCGCCGTGCACGTGGGCGGTTGTGTAGAGATTCGGCAGCCCCGGCACGATGTTGGGCGGGATTTTTACGGCCGGAACGAGATTTTCGCCAAATTTGGAATCGCAGGCACCGAGTCCGCCCAGCACCAGCGAGGCGGCCATCAGCTTCAGTGCTTGGCGTCGACCGAGCGGTTGCGCCAACGCATCGGCAAGTCCCGGGAACTCCTGAGCGGCACGCGCCAGAAATTCCGGATCGGCAGCCGCTTGCTCGAGGCTTCGCCACCATTTGCTGCCGTAAGCATTCATCGATGGCACAACGAGCAATCGGTGAGAGTGCGATCGGGCACGTGGTAGAGGTCTAACAACGTCGCGGTCGATGGCGTGTCGCTCGTCCGCTGCCATGCGGTGTCATAAATGACGGACTTCGGGCGCAGATTAGGCGCTGGATTGCGATGGCAGTCCAGGCAGAATTCCATGGTGAGAGCTCTTGGCTTTATAGGTGAGCGCCATGGTCTCGACGGCGCCGTGACAACTTTCGCAGCCCACGCCTTTGGCGATGTGAATGCTATGATTGAAGTAGACGTAGTCGGGCAGATCCGTCACCCGGCGCCAGACTGATCGGCGTGTTGTTGGCGAAGCTTTCGCGCACCGGCGCCAGCAGCGCCGCATTGGTCCAGATCTGCGAATGGCATGTCATGCAGGTGCTGGTCGGCGGCAGCCCCGCGTTGGCGGAAGTCTCGACCGAGGTATGGCAAAACCGGCAATCGAGCCCAAGTCCCGCGACGTGATGCTGATGGCTGAAGGCTATGGGCTGCTCCACCACCGAGTTGAGATTGCGCGCATAGTCGGTTCGCGGCCACCAAAACCAAGCGCATGACCCCAACAAAACGACTGCCGCGAGCGCCAATAAAGTCACTTTGACGGCTAGGTTAGCAGCAGGCCGAAAAATTGCCGCCATATCCTGACTCTCGATTCGATGCCTGTCGCGGCATATTTACCTGATATACGATCCGAATGCTGTCGGATTTTCCTTACGGCAAGTAAAGGCTGATGAGCGTAGGACTTGGCTATTCCTAAGCAATCACTTGCTGGTAGGTGCCGGTGCCGAGGCCACCCGGTCCGAAGATCTCGTGTTTCGCAATCCATTCACGCGAGCGGTTGAAGGCTTCCTCGGTGTAGGGCTCGAACACGATGCGCTCGCCCGGTCCCCATCGCTTCGTGTCCATCTGTGAGTGAAAGCGCACGGGGAACTCATTTCGATAAAAATGCGTGTAGGCCTCGGGCCGCAGGTCTATGTCGCGTTGTGCACGTTGCAGCGCGCGGAAGTACTTGCGCACTTCAGCCGACTCCGTGTCGCCGGTGATCATGGTCGCGATCATGAACGTGGTGTCGATGATCTTTCGGAACCCGAGCTGTTCCGCGAAATAGTACGGACCGCTAAACAGTGCGGCCGCCGGGATCTCGCCGTCGATCAGCAGTTGCATGCGCTTGAAGAGCATGCCCTCGTTGAACGACAAGTTGATTTTGTCCGGCGCCAGATAGTGTTCCAAGGACTGGATGCTAGAGTAGTGACTTCCCGATTGGTAACCAACGGAAATCGGCACGCCCGCCAGATCCCCGGGATGACGGATGGCGGAATCTCCCGGTACGAAAATTCCGGCCGGCGCCACTGAATAGGCCTCCGAGTAGAGTTTGCCCAGGCCGCTGGATGCGGCAACGTTCACGGTCCAGTGACATGCGCAGCTCACATCGGAGGAGCGGCCAGACTCGAATGACTGATAGGCACCGACTTTTTTACCCTTGTCATGCACCTTACCATCCGTTGCTTGCACTTCTTCGTTGAATACGTAGTCGAGGCCTTCGGCCGCGAAGTAGCCCTGCTCGTCAGCCACCCATTCCTGCAACCTGAAGTGGGGTTGTATGACGAATTTTTTCATGATTGCACGGTCCTTCGAGTGGCTCGGACATAAATCTCGACTTGGCCGCTGCCGACTTGCATTTTCGGCGCCGGTTCCTCGCGCGTCAAATGGTCATCCCAAAGCGGACGACATCCACTTTCACCGAACTGTGACGTCGCACGGCTAAACCGCATCGACAAATCCAAATCGAAGACGTATAAATGTCATGACCGATCACTAATATCTAACAGGTTAGCCAGTTCAATGCTCAAACAAGCGAGCGATTTTTAAGGAGTCACCAACCCTTCTATGCATCAATCGAACCCATCAAACCCCACATCATTTCGCCCCACCCTAAAATTGAAGATCGGCGCACGAAAGTCGCCAAGAGAAAGCAAGAACGCTCCTCCTCCGCGGCAGATCCCCAACGGCAAACTCAAACCCGGTGCTCGCTGGTCAGAGGACTCATGAACTTGAATTGAAAAGTCTGGGATTCTTACGAGCTCCGACTCTATAAGGTGAGATCAGGATGCGCGAGAGAACTTGGAGCGCGATCGATCAGTATTTTGAAGCAGAACTGATCCCCGCCGACCCCGCATTTCATGCATTGCTCGAGGCGAGCGCCGCGGCCCGCTTGCCTTCGATTCAAGTCTCGGCTGCTCACGGCAAACTCCTGCATCTGCTCGCGCTCGCTCAAGCGCCGAAGCGAATTCTTGAAATTGGGACCTTGGGTGGCTATAGCACGCTCTGGCTGGCTCGTGCCCTGCCCCGCGATGGACGGCTCCTGACCCTCGAGATCAACGCAGAACATGCGGCGGTCGCCCGCCGGAACTTTGTGGCAGCAGGTATTGCAGATTTGATCGAAGTTCACGTCGGCGCGGCGCTCGACACTTTGGCGCGCTTGCGGGCGCAAAACGCCGCGGCCTTTGATTTTGTGTTTATTGATGCCGATAAAGTGAACAATCTGGGCTATCTCAAGGGGGCACTGGAGCTCTCCCGAGTCGGCACTTTAATCTTCGTCGACAACGTCGTGCGGGCGGGATCGGTCATCGATGACGAGCCTGATGCGGCAGCGGAGGGAGTGCGCCGCATGACGGCCTGGGTGGGTCAGGAACCACGGCTTTCGGCGACAGTCATTCAGACGGTGGGCGACAAAGGTTATGACGGCTTCCTACTGGCGCGCGTACAAGCAGACTAATAAGTTGCTGATGCACGCGCGGTCCGCGGCTGTCCCAGTTGCGCCGTTGTCCTACACCGCCCTACGCTTCTTGCGCTATCAAATTCCATATGCCGGTCGCATTCTGAGCACAGGCAACATGGAGAACCGCACGATGAAAAATGACACACAAATTCAGCAAGAGGTCAGCGCAGAACTCGAGCGTGACAGTGCCCTACCGGCTGGCTCGATCGGTGTCGAGGTACATCATGGCGTCGTTAAACTTGCGGGTAGCACCGATGATGTCGAAACGAAAAAGCGTGCCGCGCTTGATGCTCGCCGCGTTGACGGAGTGACCGGCATCATTCTGGATATGGGCATCGAAAAGCGTTAGGGCGTTTCCAAATCGAGCAAGGCCCGGTCCCTTCCTGGATTTCTGCGATCCATGGGGTAACCGCGTCGAGATCGTGGGCTACGACGGTATTCAATTCTCCAAGGCGCCGAACGTGCTAAGGGGAATGGGCTTGGCGCACCTGTCAAAAAGCCCGAAGGCCCTCAAGGAACTCGCCGACAAAGGCATGGCGCCGGAATAGAAAGGAATCTCGGTCGCGAGCTGTCTATCGGTTCTTCGATTGCTCGAGCTGATACAGCGCGCGATAGTCGTAAGTCCGATAGAACTCGGTTCTATAGCCGCCCCACGCCTCCTGTTCACTCACTCTTCGACCCCCGCCGGCGGGAAATTTTTATACCATCCTGTTGATTTTAGATGTTCATTAATTTCCGCAAGCGTTTTATTCTGATCGTGTCGCAGGAAAATCGTAAGCATTTCCATGCCTGGCCCACCCGTCGGTGATGGCAGCGCCCCCTCTGCCGCTGCCCATTGCGGGTTTTACCATTAGAAGGCCCGTGAGCAGTCTCCATAGAGTTCTTCGCGTAAACATGCGCAGTGCTCGTTTTTCAATTGATGCGAGTCTTATAGGCTCGACACCGATACATGCGCTAGCGGTATACGCGGCACTCCATTGCCGGAAATGGCCGACAATCAGGCGCGGCCGCTCAATCGTTCGGCAGTGATCATGGCCAGAAATCCGCCCGCGCAATAATTGAGCAGCCGCAGGCGCGCAGCCTCCAAGTCCTTCGCGCGGCACAGTCCTTCGGACAATCGGTCGACCCGCTCCGTGCCGGAGAGCGCCAACATCATGGAGCCGGCGAGGAAGTTATATGCCCAGTAGAGCTCCTTGCTTAGGGCTGCCCGGAAGCGCCGTCTGCAGGACGTCAATCAGTTCGTGCACGTTGTCATCGAAGTAGCGATGAATAATTTCGCCGCCCCACGGCGTATTGTCGATTTGCGCGACCAAGGCGAAATAGCTCTTCCATCCGGCATCGCCATACAGCGACAGGTCGATCATGGGGTTGATGAAAGCGGCTACGGCGCCCTCAACAGTGACCGTAATGCTGTTGGCCACGTAGGCGTGCAGTGAATCGCGACGCGCCATGACCAACGGCCGCGCGCGACGCTCGAACACGCCATCGAATAAGCTCGATTTACTCTTGAAATGATAATAAATGAGTGCGACATCGACACTGGCAGCGTCCGCAACCTGTCGGGTCGTCACCCCGTAAAAACCTCGCTCGGCAAACAACGCTTCGGCGGCATCGAGCAGCCGACCGCGAGCCTTCACCCCATCGTCGGATTGCTTCGGACGGCCGCGGCCCGATTTCTTGCGACTCTTTGCGGGTACTTTATGGTCGAGTTTGGTCACAGCTCGCTCTTGTTGATTGTTCGACGTCCCCTCTGGAAGCGCAGCTGTCGACAAGCGCCTCGCGCCTCTATTGTGACACTCCACGCTCGAACTGAAGCCGTCTTGCGGCACTCAATTTAACAATCGCTGAATAATAGCCGCTTGCGGCTTCCCAGGAATAAGCAACGCGGGGACAGGGCCGCCCGCCGAAATCCGCACGCTCACGCGCGCTTCGGAATGGTTCGCAGTAATTTCCGCCGATATTTCAGGAATAGAGCTGCGCGGCCAAGCGCTGATCGCCAGATATTGTCAGGTGACAGAAATCGCAGGTTTCTTGACAAGGCTGAATGTCTGGCTTAATTTCAACGTTCGCTGAAATTAATAAGAGAGCTGACCGTACGGCTCCTGCTTAAGAGGTCCAAATCAGGGGGTCACATGATTTCATTTCGCTTTACTCAGGTCGCACTTACGAGCCTTGCGGCCTCTCTCTGCGGATCGGTGGCGGCAGCGCAAGCCGTCGCACCCGCAACGAGTGGTTCCAACACGGAGCTTGCTGAGATCATCGTCACAGCGACCCGCCGCTCCGAGTCCATTCAAAATGTTGCCAGCAGTGTCACGGCGCTGACTTCCAGCACTTTGGAACAGATCAAAGCACGCGATTTGAATGACTTCGCGGGATTCGTACCCGGCCTGAGCTTTGGTTCCACGGGTCCCAGCACCAACCTGCTGGTTATTCGCGGCATTACCACCGGCTCGCAACTCAGCAGCGCGACCGGCGTGTACCTGGATGACATCCCCTTGGGCGCCAGCACCTCGAACGGCGTTGGCTATCAGAGTTTGAATATCAACGCGTTCGACTTGAATCGCATTGAGGTATTGAATGGTCCGCAAGGCACGCTGTACGGCGCGACATCTTTGGGCGGCACCGTCAGGTACATTCCCAATGCGCCGGATCTGAAATCCTTCGGCCTCGATGCGGGAGTGGAAGTGTCCTCCACTGAGCATGGCCACATCAATCATGCCTATACGGGCATGGTCAACCTGCCCATCGCCGATATCGCCGCGATTCGCGTCGATGGGTACCAGGTGTATGACTCAGGCTACGCTAAAGATCCGATTTACGGGCGCGACAACCAGGGTTGGGCTCGGTCTGAAGGCGGTCGAGTCGCGTTGTTGCTGCAGCCCACCGATGAACTCGATATACAACTGCGCGCGTCGACTCAGCACATTCCGAGTGAAAGCGCAGATGTCGGATTTCGCGATCCGAAGACTCACCAGCCGACCTATGGTACCTATGATCAGGCGTACCCGACGTTTCAGCCCTCCGATTACAGCTTGACGCTGTACTCGGCTGCGATCAACTACGACACGCCATGGGCCAAATTCAGTTCCATTACCGGCCTGCAAATCAATAACGGCACGAGCTATACAGACAATAGCTTGATCTATGATGCAGCGCTCGGCTTCTTGGGCGCGGGCGCTGATCCGTGGAGCCTGTACGTCAACACCACGACCAAGAAATTCACCCAGGAGTTTCGCGTTGCCTCGCACGAGAACACGACCTTCCAGTGGTTGGCAGGCGCATTCCTGAGCAACGAAAAGACCAGCGAGATCGTCGATCTGTTCGATAATGCAAATGCGGGCGGCACTATTCTAGGAATCTCGCCCTTCACGAGTTTCTTACCCAGCACCTACCGCGAGTACGCGGCCTATGCGGACGGCACCATCTTTTTCACCAAGCAACTGGAATTGGGACTGGGTGTGCGGTACAGCCGGCAAAAGCAAGCGTACGAAGAAACCGTGAGCGGCTTGCTCGCCACCGGCTCGGCTGGGGTCCTGACGCCGCCGGTAGCGACCTCGGATCAGAGCGTGATGACCTATCTGATCAATCCTAAGTTTCACATCACCGACGATGTGATGGTGTATGCCCGCGCGGCGAGCGGCTTCCGTCCCGGCGGCCCCAACTTCGTGCTCTCGCCCGGCCTCGGCAATCCCACCTTCGCTCCGGATCGGCTGTGGAGTTATGAACTCGGCGAAAAAGCGACCTTTCTCGACAAGCGCGCGACGCTAAACTTCGACGTTTACGACATTCTGTGGAAGGACATTCAGGTCACGGTCAATGTGGGCGGCGTCAACCAGCTCGAGAATGCCGGCACGGCTCGGGTCACCGGCGCAGAAATGGCTTTCAACTATCGCGTCCTTTCGCGCACTGACGCTCGGCGGTTCCGCCGCGTACACCAATGCGCGGCTCACCTCCACGGCGGCGGTGATCGATGTGACGACGCCGGGTGTTCGCCTGCCGCTGTCGCCGCGTTTCAACTTTGCACTAATCGGCACTTACGACGTCGACTTGCCCGCTGGCTACTTCGGATCGATCAACGTCACCGATCGTTGGATCGGCGAGCGCAACGCCGGATTCGGCACGCCGATCAGTCAGCAGTATGTACTGAGCTCCTACAACATCACCGACTTGAACTTCTCGGTGCGTGCGCCCAATCACTTGGAATACGGTCTGTTCCTGCGCAATGTGTTCGACAAGGCAGGCGAGGTCTCAGCAAACATCATACCGCTCCAGTACAATCCGGCCGCACCGGTCCAAGTGTTTCTGGCGCAACCTCGAACGGTGGGTCTGTCGATCAACTACAAATATTGATCGCCATGGAGTTTTGCAGCGTCGAGACTGCGAGCGGCCGGATTCAGGGACTGATCAGTTCGGGGATCCGGCAGTTCAAAGGCGTCCCCTACGGCGCGTCGACAGCCGGGGCCAACCGCTTCCAGCGGCCAAAGCCCGCGATGCCGTGGGCGGGATTGCGCGACTGTCTCGGTTACGCCGCCGTTTCGCCGCAGGTTCCCTACGATGTCAGTCACCAGTATGCGCGGCTGATCCAGTTCGATTTGAATGTGGCTCTCGGCGGAATGGGCGAGGACTGCCTGCATCTGAATATCTGGACGCCCGGGACTGGCCGGCAGGATAAGCGCGCGGTGCTGTTCTGCATTCACGGCGGCGGCTTCGCGATCTGCTCGGGCAATCACCCGATGTACGATGGCGCCAAACTCGCGCAATGGGGCGATGTGGTCGTCGTCACAGTGACGCACCGCTTATCGAGCTTTGGGTATTTGAATCTCTCCGACCTTGATCCCTCGGGCCCTTGGACTGACGCCAGCGCGGCCGGCATGTTGGATCTTGTCGCAGCCCTCGAATGGGTACGCGATAACATCGAACACTTCGGCGGCGACCCTGATTGCGTCACGATCTTTGGACAGTCCGGCGGCGGCTGGAAGGTGAGCACGCTGCTGGCAATGCCGGCGGCACAGAATTTATTTCACCGGGCAGCGATCCAAAGCGGCTCGCTCGTGTCGCATATGCCGCGGGAGGCTGCGGCGCAGGTTTCGCAGGCGTTCATCGGGAAGCTTGGCTTGACACCGACGACTCTCGCTCGCATTCAAGAGCTGCCCTGGACGCAAGTTCTCGCGGCGCAAACCGCGATCGGCGCGCACGCCTTCTCACCGATCGTCGATGGCACACACATTCCAACGCAACCGCTGGAATCTCAGGCCGCAGCGCTGTCCGATGCCGTGCCGCTGATCATTTCCACGACGCTGGATGACGCCGGCTTGTTCTTTGATCGATTTTCGATGACTGAGCAAGAACTCAGCGATACCTTGTCGGCGGGATACGGGACCAAGGCGGACTTGTTGAAAAGGACCTACCGCGACCACTTCCCGACCAAGTCGCCTTATCTCCTATACTCACAGATCATTACCGACGCCGGCTTTCGGCGCTTCGCCCACGTGCAGGCTGAGGCAAAGGCCGCGCCTCAACGCGCGGCTGTCTATACCTATCTGTGGGAATGGACTTGCCCTGCGTACGATGGAAGGTTCGGCGCCGTGCATGCGATGGACGTCGCCGCATCGCTGCATAACGAGCGCGATGCGATTTTGGGGAGCGGCTCTAGCGATGCGCATCGCATGTGCGATGCTCTGGCGTCGGCATTTCTGGCCTTCGCCAAAAGCGGTGATCCGAATAACTCGAAGATACCTCAGTGGCCGCGGTTCGATCCGTTGCAACGCGCGACGCTGGTATACGACCGCAACACCCGTATTGAGCGGGATCCTCATGGCGCACTGCGGAAATTGTGGCTCGACATGCCACCCGCTACCAGCGTTTTAGGCTAGAACCGTCCGGTTATGCAAACGTGACGACAGAAATGCGCGGCAAATTGGCCTTGATCACCGGTGCCGACCGCGGCATCGGCAAAAGCATCGCGCTTGCCTTCGCAAAGGCCGGCGCCCGCATTGCGGCGCATGGCCTCGTCAATCCCGACGAAGCGTTAGCACTGATCGCCGAATTGCAGGCGGCCGGAAGCCCGCAAGGCCGTTACTTCGGCGGCGATCTGCGCGACGTCAAGCAAATCGACGCCTTGATGGCAGAGGTGTTCGCGTGGGGCCACCTCGATGTCTTGGTGAACAACGCAGGTATTCAGCACACCGCGCCGATCGCCGATGTCACCACCGCGGTGTGGAACGATATTCTCGCAGTCAATCTATCGGCGGCGTTTCACACCATGCGGCACGCTTTGCCGCGGATGGCCGCAGCCAAGTACGGACGCGTGATCAACATCGCCTCAGTGCATGGTCTCGTGGCTTCCACCCATAAGGCACCGTATGTCGCGGCCAAGTTCGGGCTTGTCGGCCTCTCCAAGGTCGCGGCCCTCGAATATGCGGACGTCGGCAGTGCCGAAAGCGGCGGCGTGACCGTCAATTGCATCTGTCCCGGCTGGGTTGACACCGCACTCTTAGCGCCTCAGATCGCTGAGCGTCGCCAAGAGTTGGGCGTGTCAACCGAAGCAGCAATCGACGCAATGCTGGCTGAGAAGCAGCCCTCGCATCGACTTTCTTCACCTGCGGAAATTGCGCGCTTGGCGGTGTGGCTTTGCGCCCCCGACGCGCACAACATCACGGGCGCCGCCATTCCGGTCGACGGCGGCTGGACCGCGCAGTAGCTCGACATAGCCGGAAGGGCGCTGACGGGTTAACAACAATGCTGGCCGCCCGCGCCGACAGTCGCCTAAGATGTCTCTCATGAATCCTTCCAAACCCGTGGGACGCCGGATCGTGAAGGTGGGCACGCGCCAGATCGTCACCGAAGGGATCGCCAGGCCGATATTTCACGATCTGTTCCACCATTTCATGACCGTCAGCTGGCCGCGTCTATTCGCCACTTTGGCAACGTTTTTCATCGTCTTTGACCTGTTATTCGGTTTCCTCTATTTCTTGGCTCCGGGATGCATTGCCAACTTAAATCCTCCAGGTTTCGCCGGCGATTTTTTCTTCAGCGTGGAAACTCTTGCGACCGTGGGTTATGGAGAGATGCATCCGGCAACCTTCTATGGTCATTTGGTTGCGATGATCGAAATTTTCGTCGGCCTCATGTCATTGGCGCTCATTACGGGCCTGATGTTCGCCCGCTTTTCCCGTCCTTACGCGCGCTTTCTTTTTTCGAAAAATGCCGTCGTGCGTCCCATCGGCGGCAAGCCGACATTGATATTTCGCGCTGCGAATGAGCGACAGAATGTGGTTCAGGACGCCTCGGCACTCTTGCGCATGCTACGTAACGAGATAACCGAAGAAGGTTATCGCATTCGCCGCATCGTCGATTTGCCGCTGCTGCGCGCCCACCATCCCATATTCGCTCTCGGCTGGACCATCATGCACGTCATCGATGATGCGAGCCCCTTGAAGTCTGAGACCGCCGAGTCGCTCTCGGCCGCCAAGGCAACTCTTGTTCTTAGCCTAAGTGGTACCGACGAGAACACAGGCCAGACATTGATAGCTCGGGGCGAATATTCCAGCGCCGATATACGCTGGAACTCAACCTTTCGCGACATTCTGGAAGAGGCGCCTGACGGCTCTATACACGTTGACTACAGCAAGTTTCACGATATTGACCCGCTTTAAGACTCATATGTCCTAGCGCGAGCCCAAGCGAGCCCACCGACCCTTTTATATGGGTGGCAAACGGCCGCATCAATTCGCGCCAATTTCGCTCTGCCGGGGCGTCAGCTGTGCGATTTCGGCCCACGATACATTTGAAATGGCAAATTTGGTTTGCAAAAGAGCCACCGAGCCGGATCCCAAGTAGCATTGGTTTTATGAAAGATGAATCACTTGCCATCGGCGAGCAAATGCTCAGTCCTCCTGCCAATGCGGATATCGAACTTTTGTCGCGCGAGACGCAAATGCCGCGCGAGCTCGTCGAAACGCTTTATACCGCCGAACTCGCGAAACTGGAGAGGAACGCGCGGATCAAGACTTATATCCCCGTGCTCATCCATCGCCACGTCAAGGCCCTGCTGCGAGAACAAGCGCGCGCCTAGGAGCTGACCGGTATCGTCACCGTTACGGCCAATCCGCCCTCCGGCCGGTTGCAGAGTACGACGCTACCGCCATGACTCTTGGCGATTCGATCGACAATGGATAATCCAAGCCCCGCGCCAAGGTGAGCGCCGCGCGCGGCGTCTTCCCGGGCAAATGGTTTTATGAGGCTGTTCGGATCCGCAGACTGAATGCCGGGCCCGTGATCTAGCACGGTCAATGTCACGTTGCCGTCGCCGTAGCGCGTCATCACTTCAATTTCGCCGTCAGCGTAGCGAGCAGCGTTCTCCACCAGGTTGGTGACCAGACGACGGATCGCAAGAGTACGAAATTCAAACTCGGGTAGCTTTGCCAGATCGGAATTCAAAACCTTACCGACGGCAACGTAGCGTTGACAAATTTCAGCGACAATTTGGTTGAAATCACCCAGCACCGGCTCCTCGTCCTTGCCGGTCTTGGCGTAGTCCGCAAATTGCACGAGAATGCCGGTCATCTCCTCGATATCCTGGATCATGCCGGAAACTTGGCTTATTTCGGGCTTCATCCGCGCCAGTTCAATGGCAAGTCGTAGCCGAGTAAGCGGCGTCGATAAATCATGCGAAATGCCCACCAGCATCAAACGCCGATCCGACTCCAATGCTTCGAGATTTATCGCTAGTTGATTGAATCCCCGGCTGAGTTGGCGAATTTCTTCCGGGCCAGTCTCGGGCAAAGTTGCGGGCATGTGCCCATCGCCGAGAGTCCGGGCCGCACCTATCAGGCTTTGTAGCTGGCGTCGTAGCCAGTAAAAGACAATGTAGACGCCAACCGTGCAGACCACCAAAGCAAATAAGGCCCATTCGACATCCACCAAGAATCTTAAAATGCCCTTCGGATGATAGATCTGGTACGGCTGTACGTACCGCTCGTAAACCGCCGGACGGACCACGGCGATCCACAGGAAATTGTTCAAGATCAGGATGAGGGTCAAGAACAATGCGTTGCGGCCGACGAGAGATTTCGGAAGCAACCTCATATTGCTGACGCATCAGGTACAAAGACGTAGCCGAAACCCCACACGGTCTGTATGAAGCGAGGTTCGCCGGAGTCGGCTTCGATCAGGCGACGCAACCGGGAGATCTGCACGTCCATGCTTCGATCATAAGCGCCGTGCTCGCGCCCGCGCGCAAATTCCATTAATTTCTCCCGTGATAGAGGCTTGCGCGGATGACGCACCAAGGCCTCGAGGACCGCGAACTCACCCGTCGTCAGGGAAAGACGCTCGCCGGCCTTCGCAAGGGTTCGTGTGCCCAGATTGAGTTCAAAGGCTCCGAAGCGGATCACATCATCATTGTCTGCGGGCGCGCCGATCGGAGGCTTCCGGTTGCGGCGCATGACTGCGTTGATTCGCGCCACCAGTTCCCGCGGATTGAAGGGCTTCGCCAGGTAGTCGTCTGAACCCATTTCAAGACCGATGATGCGGTCGACATCGCCACCTTTCGCGGTGAGCATGATGATGGGCAGCTCAACCCCGGTGCCGCGCAAGCGCCGGCACAGGCTTATTCCGTCTTCTCCCGGGAGCATGAGGTCAAGCACCAACAGGTCGATCTTTTGCTTGGCGAGAATCGCCTCCAACTGTTCGCCGTTTGCCGCCGACGCGACACTGAAGCCCACCTCCTGGAGGTAGCACTGCAGAAGCGTGCGCGTGCGGCGATCATCGTCCACGACAAGGATCTTGATGGGCGCGCGTTTCATACCGGGGCTCAATTCTAACGCCAGCCAGTCCGCCGAGCTTGGGTGGAAACAATGATTTACAAATTGCCCGGCCGCAGAAACAGCCTATTTACAACCAACCCGTACGATGCGTCACCTTCGACGGACAGAATCATGAGTTTTTAATGCCTGCACCGATGCAACTTAAATTCAAAATGCCAGAACAACGGCAGCAAATGGCCGCGCCTTGCTACAGCCCCACAGCGATGCTGTTTCATTGGTCGATCGCCACGCTCGTGTTGTTTGAATTCGGCTCCGCCCTGTCCTTCAGCCGTTTCGACCCCGGCCACATAGGGTATTTTCGCGCCGCTTACGGCCTGCACATGTCGGCCGGTGTGGCATTGCTCGCAGTCAGTCTGTCGAGTTCCGTTTGGATGTTATTGCACGCTCGCCCGCCTCTGCCCCATGACATGCACCCAGCGATGCGCCGTCTGGCGAAAATTGTGCTTTGCCTTTTGCGCGTCTTCATCCTCGTGGTACCTCTAATGGGCTGGGCGATCCTCTCTGTAAGAAACGCGCATGTGCGCATTCTTGGCGAGCTGCATTGGCCCAACCTCAGCTATTTATCCCACATGACTTATGAGCAACGGGTCAGCTTCAATGATTTTCTACTCGAGCTTCACGCAAAGCTCTCATACCTGGGAATGAGCCTTGTAGCCTTGCACATCGCGGCTTCGCTGTACCACCACTTTTACCGCTGCGATGAGGTGCTAGTGCGCATGCTGCCCGGAATCAAAACCCGATCTACATCCCGCTAGGATCAAAATGAACCACGCCGCACTTTGCATTTTCCTGACCGCTGCCAGTATTGCCTCAGCCTCCCCGATCACGTACAACATCGATCCGAATCACACTCACCCGATGTTTGAGGCCGATCACCTGGGCGGTCTTTCCGTATGGCGCGGTCTGTTCAAAAAGACCAGTGGCACGATCGTCTTGGATTCTGCCGCGCGTACCGGCACGCTGGATGTGGCGGTTGACATGGCCAGCGTCGACTTCGGCAATGACGATCTCAGCGACATTTCGGTTAATTCGTCGGCTCCGCCGATCTTCGAAGTGAAGAAGTACCCAGTTGCCTATTACAGGGGCACGCTAGGTGACTTCGTGAACGGATCGCCAACGACTGTGACCGGATTGCTGACGCTCCACGGGATCACGAAACCCGTTACGTTGGCGATCAACTCGTTCAAATGCATCGATGATAAACCCCTGCCAAAACAGCAGGTGTGTGGCGCGGATGCGTTCTGTGTGCTCAATCGCGCGGACTTCGGTATCACTGTCGGCCAAAAGTATGGTTTCAAAATGGAAGTGACGCTGCGCATCCAGGTGGAAGCTGTTAGGGCCGAGTGATCAGGTGTTAGGCGCGCACTCGTTGCGCCACCGCTGTATAAATCACGAATAGATGGGGGAGGATCGATTCCATTATGCGGAGACGGGCCTCGGAGGGGTTATAATGCGGCGCAAGATCCACTCACCTGCGAGCGGCTAAGACTGGCGGCTTGCGAGGAGCCTCTGAAAATGAGCACGAAACACCTAATCGCGCTGATTATCGGTACGGCGATGCCGGCGCTGACCATGTCACCGGTATTTGCGGCGGCGAATCCCGCGCCCGGAGTCTACAAGGCACCATTGAACAGCTACGGGCAGCCGGATCTTGAAGGGACCTGGACCAATGCGACGTTGACCGTGCTCGAGCGCCCAAAGGAGTATGGCGGGCGGCTGGTCATGACCCCCGAGGAGGTCAAGAAAGTCGAGGGCGACGACGCAAAAATGTATGCGGCGGACGCCGCGCCTCGGGATCCCAAATTCAAGACAACCGATCTCCCACATGAGTGCGGCAAGGGGTTCAGCGGCGCCGGCTGCGGTTACAACTTTGCCTGGATCGACCCGGGTAATAACGTCATGCGGGTCAACGGCGAACCGCGTACTTCGTTCATCACCGACACTGTCGATGGACGTCTGCCGCCGGCCAAACCGGGCGTAGTGGTTGAGAATCCATACTTGCACTACGGCGACAACCCCGAGAATCAAACGCTGGCGGAGCGATGTCTGAGTTCATTTGGCTACAGCGCGGGTCCGGTGATGCTTCCGCTTCTTTATAACAACAACTATGAAATAGCGCAGAGCAAAGACACGGTCGCCATCGTTGTCGAAATGGTTCACGATGTGCGGATGATCCGTATCGGCGCGAAGCACCGCACCGATGGCGGGCGCCCTTGGATGGGCGATTCCATCGGTTGGTACGAGGGCGCGACACTCGTGGTTGAGACCACCAACTTCCCGGAAGCCACGGCGCTGCAAGGTGCATGGAAAGAATTGAAAGTCACCGAGCGATTCACTCGAGTCGCACCTCACCGCATCCTCTATCAGTTCAAGGTCGAGGATCCGACGGTATGGGATCGGCCGTGGAGCGGTGAATACGAATTCAGCCCGTCGAAGGGGCGGATTTTCGAGTACGCCTGCCACGAAGGCAACTATGCACTGGCGGGCATTCTCGCCGGCATGCGTGCCGAGGAATCCCAGAAAACGAAAGTGGCCGGAGCCAACAAGACTGCGGAAGTGCCTGCGGTGCAGAGCGCTGGAAAAAAACAGTAAAGCTGGAATTACACCGGAATCAATGGATCCAGACTGGCTCTCGGCCTCGCGCGACGCCATCAAACGCCTGGCTAATTTGGTTTGATTCGCACCGGAAATGTCGCCCAAGCGTGCAGGGTATTGTTGAGGCGCCGATGAGGTTCGCCGGCGACTTCGATCGAATCGACTCGACTCAAGAGCGCCTTGAGTATCAAGTCCGCTTCAATACGCGCAACCGCCTGGCCGACACAGCCGTGGATGCCGGCGCCGAACCCGACATGCGCAAGCACCCTTCGTTGCAAATTGAAGCGTTCCGCATCTTCCCAATGACGCGGGTCGCGATTGGCTGCCGCCAGAAACAATAAAATCTTGGAGCCCTCGGGAAGCGCGCACCCCTCAACCGAGGTTTCCCGGGTAGTGGTTCGGAAAAACGTTTGAACCGGGGAGTCCCATCGCAGCACTTCGTCGAAAGCCCGACGGCACAAGCCGGGGTTGCTCTTCAGCAATTGCCACTGGTCAGGATTGGTTGCAAATGCAGCGACCATATTCGCAATGCCGTTGACTGTCGTATCCAGTCCCGCGGTCAGAAAAGATCGGACCAGTCTTTCCCCCTCCTCCTCAGTTATCTCGCCAGAATCGACGGCCGAAAAAATACCCATGCCAAATCCGGCGGGGTTAAGGCGAGTGCGTTTGCAACTCTCCGCCACCCATCGCGTCACCGGTTGCGCTTTCGCCATCGCCTCCTCGGTCAGCCAATTGCGCGGTCCGAATGCATTGAAGGCCAATGAACCATAAGGCAACAGATTTTCACGTCCGTCGTTGCGAATTCCGACCGCGTCCGGAAACACTCGCAACGGAAAGACTTCAGCAAGATCAGCAACAGCATCAAAACGACCCTGCGCGACGAGAGCCTCTATGAGCGACTCGGCAATGTGTTGCCAGGTTGGGCGAAGTGCCGTGAGCGTAGCGACCGTGATGGTCCGCGCGACGATTTCACGCGTCTTTTCGTGAAGCGGCGGATCCGTTTCCAGTAACAGGCTGGGTGCTCGCCAGGGTTCCTCTTTCGCAAAGTCGCTTAGTCCGACCCCACGACCAGAGCAGAAAGTCTGCCAGTTCTTGAGCGACTCGCTGACCTCGTGGTAGCGGGCCATCGCATAAATCCCATACTTTTCAAGCCAAACAACGGGGCCAGCATCCCTTAGTCGTGCGTGATACTTATAGGGAAACGAAAGGAATGCCTCGGAGAATGGATCGACCTCCAGAGGGGGCGCCTCGATGCGCGCGCTTTCATCCGAGGTGCTCACCTCTGGCCGATTTCTTGCTCAGAGCGAATCTGTGCGGCGAGCCGCCGCCTGACTCGTATTGCGCCCGCATCAGCGCTACTACTTAGCTCGCGACGAGTGTCGGCATGCTCATCGACATTGACCTCTATGGATTCCAGTATTGCGATATCTTCCGGCTGAATGACGGCCCCCATCGCCAAGTTCGCGTGTCCGATTGAATCCTCGCCTATGCGAAAGTCACGCGCGGTCATCACAAAGTAATGAACTGTCGTCGGCGTTGCCGGCGTAATAGCGTGGATGAAATTCGTGGTACCGAGCTTCCTGGGAGTCTCTCGACTATCAGTTGCTGCAGTGAAAATGGCGCCGCCCGTTCGAATCAGATGGGGGCCAAAATATTCCGTGTCGAAACACTGATCCACGGGCCCGCTGTGGGCGGGAAAGAGGAATTGCAAGTGAGGATTGCTCGGCACCCCGCGCCCAATCCTGTGGACGCTCAAGCTGGTCTCAGTCTCTATGATCTCGTACGGAATGTGCACTACCGATCCGCCGCCAGGTATGGAAGTCCTATGCACAAAGCTTATATGGCTGAGATCGAGCAAGTTGTCGATTAGCAGCTGATACCGAGCCTTGAAAGTGACCGGTGGGTGTTGTTCGGTCGCCCAACCGGGCGCCCCAATGCCAATGCCTTCCAGCGCGGCCTTCGAGAGGGAGGTTGGCGGGCCTGCGTTGCCGGTCCAAATCCAAATGAGGCCACCGTGTTCAATTAAAGGATATTGGCGCGTTGTGAATCGAGCGGGTGTTTGCGGCTGCGAGGGAATATGCGTACATCTGCCGGTGCGATCGTAAGTGAATCCATGATAGCCGCACTGTATGGAGTCGCCCACCAGCTGGCCCTTGGCAAGCGGATACAGGCGATGCGGGCACAATCCGTTAAGGGCCACAGCCTCGCCAGCCTCGGTTCTGTACATGACGATTGTCTGATTCAAAATGGTTTTCTGAACCAACCTGCGCCCAATCTCCTTGGCGTAAGCCGCTACCCACCACTGATCAAATGGATACGGCTGAGATTCGTTTAATGGGTAGAGCTTTCGAGCCACGTTCACGAAGACGATCCATAAATAATATGACTAAGATCGACAATGGAACTATAATCCCAAGGTTGTCATTTGACAACTTTAAACAAAGCTACGTGAAGTCAGACGAATTTGATGAGTATCAAGAGAAACCGCAAACCTCGTGCTTCGGCGATTGCCAATCGGACCGCGATCCTCAAGGCAGCTCTGATCGTTTTTGCCAATAAGGGCTACGAGGGAGCTACAACGCGTGAGATTGCCGCAAAGGCTAAATTGCAGCTTGGCCATCTATCCAAATATTTTCAGTCGAAGGAACTGCTTTGGCTGGCGGTGATGAAAGACTCCACCTTGAAGATCCAGCAATTACTCGATGCCAGCGCCCTACATGGATCTCGCGCGCAAAAGACCCGACAGGCCCGTGCATTCCTTCCCGGATTCTTGCGCTTTTTCGCCGACAACCACTTGCTAACGCGCGTTATGCTCCAAGAATTCTCGGTATCCTCTCCGCGGCACGATTGGGTGGTCAAAAACGTCGGTAAGCCAATTTGGAACCGACTTGAACCTGTCTTCGAGCAGATGAGGTCAGCCAAGGCATCCGCCGACTATGAACCGATATTCGGCTATTTTTCGCTCATCGGGAGTGCCTTGCTCTTTTTCGGTTCGTCATCGGAAATTCGGGCGATCGCAGGACTCGATCCACGAAATCGATCTGTAGGTGATACGTACATCAACTATTTGATCGGCTTGACCAGAGTCTGAGGGCGGCGTTGCGATTGTCGGAGTTTTCGCCACTGTACGCTGTCGCACAGATCGCTGCCGGAAAGGAGCATATCGTGCACCTCAAGACTCGCCAATCCGAAGCCCTTCTAAAGAGCGTGCACATGAAAAGACTACATCTCGCCACTGGCCTTGCGTCGTTGCTAATCAGCGGCGCGGCGCTCGCACAAGTGGGTGCTTCCATCAGCTTGGGCGATCCGGGCTTTTACGGACGCGTGGATATCGGCGATGCGCCGGCGCCCCGCTTTATCAATCGCTCGCCCGTCGTCGGCATACGCGTTCATGGCGGCGTGTTGCCGCCGCCGATTTACCTGCACGTGCGCCCGGGCTATGAGCGCGATTGGCGCCATCACTGCCGCGAGTACGACGCCTGCGGCCAGCCGGTCTACTTCGTGCGGCATGACTGGTACGCGAATACGTACGTTCCCCACTATCGTGAGCACCATCGTGACGAACATCGGGACGATCATCGCGAACACCGTGACGATCATCACGACGACCACGATCACCGTTAGTCGCGCTGAGTCGATCCGGCGCCAGCAAGTAGCGCGGCCCGCCTGATTCAGTCGGTGTACGCCGCGATCAACGCCCGCGCCGCTTTCGCCGCGCCCTGCACCGGGCCGTCCGCGCCCATGGTCAAGCGGGTTAGATAAGCGCCTTCCCATAACAACATCAGTGAATCGCCGAGCGCATTGGGTTCACGAGCTCCCATCTCACGCGCGAGCTGGCGAAAGCGCCGTTGCATATCGGCCTTGTACTTCTCGATCACGGGACGCGCCGGATGTTCCGCATCGGTGATTTCCACCGCGGCATTCGCGAGCGCGCAACCGCGCGAATCCTCTTCGCAATTATTCTGTACCAATACGTCGAATAGCGCCTCAACCTGCAGCCGCGGATTGCCGGCGTGCGCGGCGAGGGTCTCGTCCCACCACAGCAAACCTTCCCGCTCCTCGCTACGCAAATACTCCGCCACGAGTTCGTCCTTGGAGGCGAAATTGCGATAGAAGCTCATCTTGTTCGTACCCGCTCCGTTCGCAATCGCATCGACGCCCACGGCGTGAATGCCGTAACGATAAAAGAGCTCGCTGGCCGTTTTCATGATGCGATCGCGCACCCGAGACTTCGGCGCGGAAGAAATAATCTCTTCCTCTACAGCCACTTGCGTCGTCTTAACTCGATTCATACAGGACTCCACTTGACATGTGACTGACCGGTCATTAACGTAGCACCTGAGGTTACTGACCGGTAACACACGCAACATAGCATCGGGGTGTTTCGGCCGTAAGTCAAGTTCTCTCAGGTCACCCCGGTCGGTCCGGGGTCGGGTAGTTCGAATATCGGATCGGAGTCTGCACGTGCCCCTCAATCGCATCTTTCACAAAAGCTCTTTCCCCGTTTTGCTTGGCCTCGCCGCCATCGCGGTTTTTGCGCTCTATTCCACCGCCGGACATTCGCGCGCCAAGCCGCCGGCTGCCGCGCAACCCCCCCTGCCTCAGGTGCAGGTGGCTGAGGTGATCCACCGGCCGCTGCGTGAATGGCAGGAATTCAGTGGTCGTCTGCAAGCCCCGAACACGGTGGAGGTGCGACCCCGAGTGAGCGGCTATGTTGACCGAGTTGTCTTCACGGATGGTGCGCGCGTGAAGAAAGGTCAGCTGTTGTTCCAGATCGATCCGCGTCCCTTCCAAGCAGAAGTCGAGCGGCTGGTCGCGGAGCGTGCGCGCAGCGTGTCCGACCTGGAACTCGCCAAAGCAAATCGTGCACGCGCCGAACGCTTGATCAGCGCGCACGCCATCTCGCGTGAGGAGTACGAGCGGCAGGTCGCGGCTGAAGCCTCGGCTCAGGGAGCCTTGGGTTCGATCGACGCTTTGTTGCAAGAGGCGCGGCTGAATCGGGAGTTCACCGAAGTGCGCGCCCCGATCGACGGTCATGTATCGCGCGCCGTCATCACTGCGGGAAATTTGGTCACGAGCGCGAGCCTCATGACCACGCTCGTATCCGATGATCCGGTCTACGTTTACTTCGACGCGGATGAACAGACCTATTTGCGCTACGCGAAGGCGAAGCGTGACCATGCAGTCGCGAGCACCGGTGGTTCGGATGTCTATATTGGCCTCGTCGACGAGGACGGATATCCGCACCCGGCCCAGGTAGATTTCATCGACAACCAAGTCGACGCGACCACCGGCACCATTCGCGCGCGGGCCGCGCTGGCGAATCCGGACGGGCGCTACACGCCCGGACTGTTTGCACGCGTGCGACTCATCGGCGGTGAAGATCATGACAGTGTGCTCATCGAAGATCGTGCCGTGGGTACCGATCTTTCGAAAAAATTCGTGCTGACGTTGGCCAAGGACAACCACATCGAATATCGCCTCGTGCAGCTCGGACCCGAAATCAACGGCCTGCGGGTCGTAACCCAGGGCCTCGCCCCGAACGAACTCATCGTCGTCAATGGTCTGCAGCATGTGCGGCCCGGACAAAGTGTCGCTGCCACGCGCGTTGCCATGCGCGACGCCGCTGGCGGCCTTACTCAGGTTGCGGCCCAGCCGGGCGTGGCACCCGCGAGCACGGCAATCGCTGTAAATCCGGTGGATGCGGTCTCTCGACTTGCACAGGCGAGCGTTGCTCTTCACGTGGTGCGTTGAGTCATGCAACTCTCGCAATTTTTCATCAGCCGCCCGATCTTTGCGGGCGTCCTTTCGGCCCTGATCTTCCTCGCCGGCCTGATTGCGTTGCCTAAGCTGCCGATCAGCGAGTACCCGGAAGTCGTCCCGCCGACGGTGATCGTGAAGGCCAACTATCCGGGTGCAAATCCGAAGGTCATTGCGGAGACCGTCGCGAGCCCTCTCGAGCAGGCGATCAATGGCGTGGAGGGCATGCTCTACCAGTCATCGCAAGCAACCGCCGATGGCGTGATGACGCTCACCATCACGTTTGCCTTGAGCACCGATGTCGACAAGGCGCAGGTGCAAGTGCAGAATCGCGTGGCGCAGGCCCTGCCGAAACTCCCGGACGTCGTGCAGCGTCTCGGGGTGGTCACCAACAAAGCCTCACCCGACCTGACCATGGTCGTGCACCTGGTCTCTCCGGATAATCGTTACGACACGTTGTACCTGTCGAACTATGCGCTGTTGCGGGTCAAGGACGAGCTTGCGCGGCTCGATGGCGTGGGTGATGTGCAGGTGTTCGGCGCGGGCCAGTTCTCGATGCGCATCTGGCTCGATCCTGATAAGGTCGCGAGCCGCGGCCTCACGGCGGATGATGTCGTCAAGGCCATCCGCGAGCAGAACATACAGGTCGCCGCGGGTCAGCTTGGAGCGCCGCCGCTGCCGAGCGCCACAGAATTTCAGGTGGCGATCAATGCCAAAGGGCGCCTGACCACCGAGGATGATTTTCGCAGCATCATCGTCAAGACGGGCGCAGCAGGTCAAGTCACGCGCTTAAAGGACGTGGCGCGCGTCGAACTCGGCGCGGACACCTACGCGCTGCGCGCGCTGCTCGATAACAAGCCGGCGGCGGCGATTCCGATTTTCCAGCGTCCTGGCAGCAATTCGATCGCGATCTCCGAACTCGTGCGCGCAAAAATGCAGGAGCTGAAGCGCGATTTCCCGCAAGGCGTCGACTACCAGATCGTCTATGACCCCACCGTGTTCGTGCGCGGCTCCATCCATGCGGTGGTGCACACGCTGCTCGAGGCCATTGCTGCTGGTGGTGCTGGTCGTCATCGTTTTCCTGCAGACCTGGCGCGCCTCGGTCATCCCGCTGATCGCGGTGCCCGTATCGCTGGTCGGCACCTTCGCGGTCATGCATCTGTTCGGTTTTAGCTTGAACGCGCTGTCGCTGTTTGGCCTGGTGCTTGCCATCGGCATCGTCGTCGACGACGCGATCGTCGTGGTCGAGAACGTCGAGCGCAACATCGCCAACGGACTGAAGCCCATGGAGGCCACCCGCCAGGCGATGCGCGAGGTGACTGGCCCCATCATCGCCACCGCGCTGGTGCTGTGCGCGGTGTTCGTGCCCACCGCGTTCATCAGCGGGCTCACCGGCCAGTTCTACAAGCAGTTCGCCCTGACCATCGCCATCAGCACCGTGATCTCGGCATTCAACTCGCTGACGCTGTCGCCGGCCCTGTCGGCCCTGCTGCTCAAGGAGCACGGCGCGCCGCCTGATCGTCTGACGCGCATCCTCAATCGTCTGCTCGGCTGGCTTCTTCCGACCCTTCAATCGCTTCTTCGCGCGCTTCTCCACGCGCTACGTCGGCGGCGTAGGCCGGGTCGTGCGCGCCGGCGGCATCGCGCTCTTTATATATGGCGGACTGATTGCGCTGACCTACCTAGGCTTCGCGCACACTCCGACCGGTTTCATTCCGCCGCAGGACAAGCAGTACCTGGTGAGCTTCGCGCAGCTGCCCGACGCGGCGACGCTCGATCGCACCGAGGCGGTGATACGCCGCATGGGCGAGATCGCCTTGAAACAGCCCGGGGTCGATCACGCGGTGTCCTTCCCTGGGCTGAGCATCAACGGCTTCACCAACAGTCCCAACTCCGGCATCGTGTTCGTGACCTTGAAGCCGTTCGAGGAGCGCAAATCGAAACGACTGTCCGCCGGCGCCATCGCTGCTGCGCTCAATCAGCAATACGGCGGCATCCAAGACGCTTTCATCGCGGTGTTTCCGCCGCCGCCGGTCATGGGCTTGGGCACTATCGGCGGATTTCGCATGCAGATAGAGGACCGGGGAGGTCTCGGGTTCGAGGAACTCTACAAACAGACGCAGAACCTATTGGCCAAGGGCAGCCAGAATCCGGCGCTGCAGGGCCTGTTCTCCGGCTACCAGGTGAATGTTCCGCAGATCGATGCCGAAGTGGACCGTGAGAAAGCGAAATCTCAAGGCGTCTCGGTGCAGGAGCTGTTTGACACCATGCAGGTGTACTTGGGCTCGCTCTACGTCAACGACTTCAACGCGTTCGGCCGCACCTATCCCGGTAACCGCCCAGGCCGAGCCGAGTTTCCGCCTGCAAGCCGAGGATGTCGTCAGGCTCAAGACTCGCAATGCCGCCGGCGACATGATCCCGTTGGGCTCCTTCGTCACGCGTCAAGCAATCCTCGGGTCCCGATCGCGTCATGCACTACAACGGCTACCCGACCGCCGAGATCAACGGCGGGCCCGGCGCCGGGCTTCAGCACCGGCCAGGCGCAGGCGGCGATGGAGCAGCTCGCGCGGCAGGAGCTGCCCAACGGCATGAGCTTCGAATGGACCGAGCTGACCTACCAGCAGATCCTCGCCGGCAACACCGCGGTGCTGCGTCTTCCCGCTGGTGGTGCTGCTGGTGTTCCTGGTGCTGGCCGCCCAGTACGAGAGCTTGAGCCTGCCGCTCGCGGTCATCCTGATCATGCCGATGGTGCTGTTCTCGGCCATCACCGGCGTTGCAACTGACGCACGGCGACAACAACATCTTCACGCAGATCGGCCTGATCGTGCTGGTGGGTCTCGCCAGCAAGAACGCCATCCTCATCGTGGAGTTTGCGCGCGACCGAGGAACTCGAGGGCGTGCCGCCGCTGCAAGCAGCGCTCGATGCCGCACGCTTGCGGCTGCGCCCGATCCTGATGACCTCTCTCGCCTTCATCATGGGCGTCGTGCCTCTCGTCACATCGACCGGTGCGGGCGCGGAGATGCGCCACGCCATGGGCATTGCCGTGTTCTCCGGGATGCTGGGAGTGACCGTCTTCGGGTTGTTCCTGACGCCATTGTTCTATGTCCTGGTCCGCAAGCTCTCAACGCGCGCCCGAGCGAAGGACAGCCCCACGAGGGCGCCCCTTCTGGCGCAGCCACGATTGGGCGATGAGACCGGTTGATGACACCTTGGCTAATGACGGTACCGCTATGAACAAGTATTTTTTTGCGATTCCCCTGGCAACACTTTTGTTGGCCTCCTGCGCGGTCGGCCCCAACTACCGCGCACCGGCGGTTGCCCCGGCCGTCGTGCAAAACGCCCAGTCCGCCCAATTCGCCACGCAATCTCCCGAGGCGCTTTGGTGGCAGGAGTTTGGCGATGCCGAACTCGACAGCTTGGTGCATCGTGCGCTTGCAGCCAATCTGGATCTGCGTTCAGCGTTCGACCGAGTGCGCGCGGCGCGCGCGGTGTTCGCCGAGAGAAAATTCGACTATGCACCGCACGTGCAGTTAGACGGCTCGTACTCGCACTTTGATGAGCAGCAGCCGGGATTTGGTGCTGCCCGGATCAACGCGCAAAGCGACAGCTTAGGATTTGACGCCGCGTGGGAGATCGATCTCTTTGGCCATGTGCGCCGCTCGGTCGAAGCCGCACGCGCCGACTTGGGGGCCGAGCAGGCGAACTATCAGGACGCGCAGGTTACTGTTGCTGCCGAAGTGGCGCGCAATTATTTCGAGCTCAGAGGCGCGCAGAAACGTCTGTCGGTGGCGCGAGAAAACTTGAGCACCGAACATCAAACGCTCGAGCTCACACAACTGCTCAACGAGACAGGCCGCGGCTCGGAACTCGATGTACAGCGCAGCCGTGCGCGCCTAAAGGCCACGGAGGCCACGATTCCACCGCTCGAGACGGCAGAGAAGCAGGCCGGCTACCGCTTGGCAGTGCTTTTGGGCGAGCGCCCCGGCGCGCTCGATCAGGAGCTTACATCAGCGGACGTCGCAACCTATGCCAAGGCATTGCCGATCGGTGACACCGCCGAGCTTCTGCGCCGCCGGCCCGATGTACGTGCAGCTGAGCGCCAGTTGGCCGCCGAAACGGCGCGCGTCGGCGTGGCAACCGCCGACCTGTTTCCGCGCGTCAATGTCGCAGGATTCATTGGGTTTCTCTCGGGCGACGTGGGCCGGTTGTTCGGCACCTCAGAAGGCAACAATGCTAAGGCATGGTCGATCACTCCTACCGTGAGTTGGGCCGCATTCGATATCGGCTCGGTTCGAGCGCGGCTGCGTGCAAGCGAAGCGCAATCCGATGCCGCGGCGGCCAACTACGAAAAGGTCGTGCTGATGGCGCTCGAGGATACCGAAAATAGTTTCGTCGCCTACAGCGCACAGCAAACGCAGCTGAAAAGTCTGACCGAGCAGGCGCAAGCCTCGCGCCGCGCCGCGGAACTTGCGGATACGCAATACCGGGAGGGCGTCGCGGATTTTCTGGTATTGCTGGATGCGCAGCGGACTCAACTCGATGCCGAGGACGCCGTGGCACAGGCAGAGTCGGCCGTCAACGTAGCCGTAGTCGCCATCTACAAGGCGCTCGGCGGCGTGGGTCAGCCGCTGAACGATGCCGCGCCAATCAAGGTGGCGCGAATTCCATGAAGACGCGCATCGGCACCGCCTTCGGTTTGTATTGGGGCGGCATCGCATACGTCATCGATGTCATCGCCCTGATCGGCGCACTGGGTGCCATCGGAGGGCTGCCGGCGCTTCTCCATCTGCTCACCAGGTACTCGCGCGTGGCCATGAGTTGGTTGCAGGGTTTGCAATCGCATTCCGGTGCGTCAGCTGTGAGCCGCCACGTGCAATAAGGTATGAACCATGCCACTCAGACTCCCCATCACCATCGTTTTCATCTGTCTGATCCTGCAAGGCTGCGCACAGACTGCCATTCGCGAACGGGCATCATCCCAAGGGGACGCGCCGAACGCGATCCGCACGCTAGGGCCCGATCAGCGCTTCTCGACCCTGCCCTCGCAAAGTGTCGCGCGGCGCGTTCGTGCACAGCGCGCGGGAGAGCCGGTCAACATTCTTGCACTCTCGGGCGGCGGCGCCGACGGCGCCTTTGGCGCTGGTGCGCTGGTCGGTCTCGCGCGATCGGCCTCGCGGCCGCAATTTTCGGTAGTCACCGGCGTCAGCACCGGCGCTTTGATCGCTCCCTACGCTTTCTTAGGATCGGATTGGGACAATCAGCTCATTGAGGTCTACACGTCCGGTCGCGCGGAACACCTGCTGCATTCCCGAGGCTTAGGCGTGCTCTTTGGCTCCAGCGTCTATAGCGGCACACCGCTCAAGGAACTGGTTGACCGGTACGCCACCGACGCCTTGATCCAAGCGGTTGCGCGCGAGGCGTCGACCGGACGACTGCTGCTCGTGGCCACGACGGATGTCAGCACAGGAGAGCAGGTGATATGGGACTTGGGATCGATCGCGATGAACGGCGGCGCTGGCGCAAGAACGCTGTTTCGCGACGTCTTGGTCGCCTCGGCCAGCGTGCCGGGACTGTTCCCCCCCGTCGTCATCCGCGTGCAAGAGCAGCAGGCCCTTTACGATGAGGTTCACGTTGATGGCATGATTGCCGTGCCGTTTTTCGTGCCGCTGGCTTTCCTCGAGCCGAGCCGAGACGCAAGTTACGCGTCCCATGGTACGGCTGTTTACGTCATCGTCGATGGCCGTTTGAGCGAACAACCTACGGCGATCCGATTGCGAGCCAGATCGATTCTATCGCGCAGCGTTTCCGCCGGCCTTAATCACATGTTGAGGACGTCCCTTGAGCTGATGGCCACCGATGCGCAGATGGAGGGTGCACAGTTTCAGTTCGCAGCCATTCCCGTCGCCTACCCGCAGCTCGACTCGTTCGACTTTCGCACGCCCACGATGCGATCGCTGTTCAAGTTCGGCTACCAGTGCGCTCAAGCAGGTCGACTGTGGAGTTCATCGCGAAGCGCGGGACGCGGCGATGCAACCCGCGGAGATTCCGGGACAGGCCATCCCAATCAATGTCCTGCCGATGATGAGTTCGTCGGCCGCTTGGCTGTGCGCTAGA
The DNA here is from genome assembly GCA_963771615.1 of uncultured Gammaproteobacteria bacterium. Classification (GTDB taxonomy): domain Bacteria; phylum Pseudomonadota; class Gammaproteobacteria; order Steroidobacterales; family Steroidobacteraceae; genus Bog-1198. The sequence goes on along the minus strand of CAVYUD010000008.1, from coordinate 789,216 downwards.
TGTTTCCGTATTTTTGAGGAGTGCTGTATGACCGATAAACAAAATCATCCGCTCAAGTCGCTGCCCGTCGCGAACTATCGATCGGCGCTTGCCCGTGCCCTCGCGTGGCTAGGGGATCGCTATCTGCTCGCGAAGCCAATCAATTCTGCGCACCGCTCACGCGTCGATCGTTACCATCGATGAGGCGGCTAAACGGGCTCCTGTCACTGGTCGTTCGCGCAAAATGCCGTAGAGTCGCTCGAGCTGCGCATCGCCGAGGCGCACCATGACAGAGAGCGCATTTTCCTTCAGGCGCTTGATATTACGCGTACCCGGAATCGGCACGATGTATGGCGCGCAGTCGAGCAGCCAAGCGAGTGCCACTTGTGCCGGTGTATAGCCTCCCTCGTGTGCAATCTGCGATACCGCCTCGACCAGCTGAAGATTGCCCGCAAAGTTCTCGCTCGAGAATCGAGGGTTGCTGCGACGGTAATCGCCGGCCTCGAAATCCTCCGGCCTCTTGAACGCCCCGGTCAAAAAGCCGCGCCCGAGTGGACTATAGGCGACGACGCCGATGTCGAGTTCCTCGCACGTTGGCAGGATAGTCGCCTCGAGATCGCGCGACCACAGTGAGTATTCGCTTTGCAATGCGGTGATGGGGTGCACCTGCGCGGCGCGCCGAATGGTCTTCGCCGAAGCTTCGGATAGGCCCAGGTGGCGCACCTTGCCGGCCTTGACCAGCTCCGCCATGGCTCCGACTGTTTCTTCAATCGCGACCTGTGGGTCGACGCGATGTTGGTAGTACAAGTCGATATGATCGACGCCGAGCCGTTTGAGACTGGCATCGCAGGCCGCGTGCACGTATTCGGGTGTTCCGTTGATACCGAGAAACGCGCCATCCGCAGCGCGCACATTGCCGAACTTGGTGGCGAGCACGACTTCCGCGCGGCGCGTCGTCAAGACCTTCGCGAGCAGACGCTCATTGGCGCCCATGCCGTACATATCGGCGGTATCGAGGAAGTTGATGCCGATATCGACAGCGGCATTGAGCACACGCAGATTGGTGGCTTCATCGGACGGACCGTAAAAGTCCGACATACCCATGCAGCCTAAGCCAATGGCCGAGACTTCCAGGCTCTGGGATCCCAGTTTGCGACGCGGAATGATCATAGTGTCTCCAAGACGGTGTTGTGTCCAAGGCGGGGATGTTTTCAATGCTAAGCGGCCGGCGCCATCGGGACGCTAGATCATTACTGCCGGGTTCTTGCCTGATCCTGCAAACAGCGCGATCCCGAGGTATCGCGCCCGGTAACGAGCCGCTACCATTCAGCCATCAAGCCAGTTTGAGAAACAGCCATGTTTGACAGCAACTTGCAGAGAATGCCCGAGATCAGCGCAGTGTCCGCGCGACAACAGGAATTGTCGCGGCGCGTTGCCCGATTGGCGCCTTTCGATGGGTTCCATCAAACGGCGTTGACTTGCCTCGGACTGAGCCGCGGCAGCGTGCCGACGGTATGCATGCCGACGGTCTATCAGCCTTGTTTGGGTATCGTCGTGCAGGGCCGCAAGCGCGCGCTACTGAACGGTGAAGTATTCAACTACGACGCGCTCAATTACCTCGTGGTGTCGGTAACCTTGCCTGGAATGGGCCAGGTGGTCGAAGCCACTCCGGAGCATCCGTACTTGTCCCTTCGTCTGAATCTCGATCTGGAGGAAATCGCGCGTTTGGTGCTGGAATTGGGTGATCGCGGCACCCTCGCCCGCCACCGCCGATCGCGGACTTTTCGTTGCGCGGCTGGACGAGCCTCTTCTCGACGCCGTCTTGCGGATGGTGAAGCTGCTCGATACGCCGGAGGATATCGGTGTGCTCGGGCCCGTGGTGCAGCGGGAAATTTATTATCGTATGTTGCGCGGTGAACTCGGCTATCGGCTGGTTGACCTCGCGCAAAGCGAGGGCGGCAATCATCGCGTCGTTCGCGCCATCGAGTGGCTCAAGCAGCACTATGCGGCGCCGCTGCGCATCGAGGAACTGGCTGACAGCCGTGCACATGAGCCCGTCCGCGCTGCATCATCGATTCAAAGCGGTTACCGCCATGTCGCCGCTGCAGTACCAAAAGCACTTGAGGCTGCATGAGGCCCGGCGGCTGATGTTCGCCGACGGCATCGAATGTGCTACCGCCGGGCATCGTGTCGGCTATGAGAGCCCTTCGCAGTTCAGCCGCGAATACCGGCGTCTCTTCGGCGCCCCGCCGCGCGCGGAGATTGCGCGCTTGCGCGAAACGGGCGTGTCGGCGTAGCGCACCATCACCGAACGGGTTCGCCTCTCGCTTTGTAGAAGGCAAAGGAGGCAATCCACTTTCCGCCAACGCCAACGGCGATACCTACCGCCGTATCGAAGAGACGGAGGAGCGGCTGCTGCCATGCGTTTAGGGGACGCTCCAAAGCAACGACCATGACGACAATCGTGGTAACCGCCGTCGTCACGGTATCGTCACGCCGGTTTAGCACAGCCATCACCAGAGTCCCCGCTGCGAGAAGTATGGCCATCCCCGCGACATTGGGCGGAATGAGCCACAGGTAAGGTAGACAGAGTGCGAGGCTCACGCACGTCGCGATGAGACGCCCGACTCCTGCGGAAAGGCTATGCTGCCGGGAGTCGCGAAACACAAACGCTGTCCGACACCGCCGCCCACATCCCGCCAATGACATCAGCACGTCCTTCCACCGCAGCATTCAAAAGCTCTGTCATCAGCGCATAGGAAACCAGGCAGGCGAGCGCCATGGCGATCGAATACACAAGGTCCCACGCGGAGGGTTTCTTCAGGATGCTCAGGGTGAAGCAGCGCGCCCTGGCAGTATTTATTCCTTGCCGCCTCCGGCGGCAGATTTGGCGCCGAAGGTGATTGGTTTCAGCGCGTTGATATCCCCGGTGGGGAACGGCGTCTTGCCGCCTCCGCTCGGCTTCACGCAATCATATGACAGCATGTAGGCCATGATCGCGGCATAGTCAGCAGCGGGCAAAGTCCCCGGTGCCGTGAGCGGCATGTTCTTTGTGACTACGGTGTGCAACTGCTCCAAAGTTGGCTTGGTGCGCGCGAATGCCGGACCCGCCATCGCTGGTGCGGCGACGCCCTGCAGTTGCGCGCCGTGGCAGACGGCACAATGCTGCGCATAAACGGCGGCGCCCGCCGTGACCTGCTCGGCCGTATAAGGCGCATCGCCGATGCTCTCTGGTGTCTCACCCGCAGCGGCATTTTTGGATGTCGCCCGCACTACCTGCCCCTCGCTGCCATTGACTACCGGCTGGGTGACGCCAAGTCGATAAGCCAGTACCCGACTGGCCTGAGACGTCGGCAAGTTCGCGGTTTGCTGGTTGCCGGCCTGACCCACCACCACGTTCAAATACTGCTGACCGCCGACCGCGTAGGTTGTGATGGCGCCACGATGGCAGAACCCGTATCCGCGTGCCACAACTGCTTGCCAGTAGTCGTACTGAAGGCGTACAGCGAACCACCCAAGTCACTGGTGAAACGAGCCCGCTCGCTGTAATCAGCGCGCCGCCCTGGCCGGGATAAGGCAAAGGCTTACGCCAGCGTACCGCGCCAGTATCCATATCGATTGCCGTCAGCGCGCCCGTGCCGTTGCCACGCTTCGGCAGAGCACCGCCCTTGTAAGCCTGCCCGGGGCTGTAGACCGGCGGTTTCGCATCCACTTTCCAGATGCCGCACTCCTCCGTGCTGGGAACGAAGAAGAGATTGCTGTCCGGATCGTAACCACCGCCCAGCCATTCAATGCCGCCGCCATGATTGGGGCAGGCGTGCGTGCCCTCGACTGTGGGCACGGTGGTGAAGAACCCCGTCTGGTCGCTGACCGCAAGCTTGTGAAGCGGCTTGCCGGTGCTGCGATCGAGGACTACGAAGTCGCCAGCCTTGTCACCGACGGCAACGAGGTCCTGCATCTTGCCCGCCACTTTGGCGGTGAACAGCACGGGAATCATCGCCGCATCGGCATCATGCGTATCGTTCTTGACCAACTGGTAGTGCCATTTCACGGTCGGCGTCTTGCCATTGATATCCAGCGCCACGAGCGAATTGGTGTACAGATCGAGCCCTTCGCGGCCTTTCAGCACCATGTCCGGCCCCGGATTGCCGGGCGCCACGAAGAGCGTGCCGTCCTTGGGATCGATGCTGACACCGGACCACACGGCTGCGCCGCCATGCTGCCAAGAGGTGCCGGGCCAAGTGTCGCGCTTGATCGTCGACCAGTCCCATAGTTGCTTGCCGTCTTGGGTGCTAAACGCTGTGACGCTGCCTTCAGTGCCGTAGTCGCCACCGGCATGCCCGACGATGACTGCGCCCTTGTACACGTAGACCGCCATTGAATAGAAGCTGTTGCTCGGATCGCTGCAGCCGGCGACGTTCCACGCTTGTTTTCCGGTCTCGGCATCCAGGGCGATAATGCGGCAGTCCAACGTCGCCATGAACACCTTGCCGTCGGCCATGCCGACGCCGCGATTCACCGAAAAGCTGATGATGTAAGAAGGATCGTAAGGAAACTGCCACTTTAGTTTGCCGCTGGCTGCGTCCAGCGCCACCACGCCATTGTGCGAAGTGGCGATGAATAGCGTGCCTTTCCAACTTAACGCTGCCGCCTCCTGCTGTCCTTCGTCAGCGAGCGCCGTACTCCAGGCGAGCCGAAGGGAGGCCACATTGTCCGGCGTGATCTGCGTAAGCTTGGTGTAGGGATTGCCTTGATAGTTTTTGGCCGGAAGCATCCATTCGTTGTCGTTCTCTCCGAGCAAGGCCGCGCTGTTCGGGGTCGAAGCCGGCGCCGCAGCGGCGACGTCCATTCCTAGCACCATCGCCGCAATCCACACATTCATTGTTTTAGCGTTCATGAACACTCCCTTGGATCCAGCCAAGCGCTCGTCGCGACGGGTCAGATACATATTATTCGTCGTTGATGAACGGGAAAAGACTCGCGCTCGTGTCGTCCACGTTGGTTCAGCAATCGAATCGACCTGCACGCTAGCCCTCACCGACAAATCGAATCCGATAACCTGATTTTCACCTCGCCGTGTGCTTGCGCGCTATCCCTCCGTCGGGGGATCGGTTGCTGCAGTCATCTCGATGCTCCTCGTCGATTGGCTTTTTACCGAACTTCCGTGGGGTCGTGAGCTCGCCGTGAGTCCTCATGGCAGAGGATCGCGATTCCAAAGCGCGGCGGACAGCGGCTTAGCAATTTCGGATTAATCGATGGAAAGCACCTCTCACTTGCATGCCCTGACGGCTACTCGGGACGTCCGGAACCATCGGATTGGGCTAATCGTCGAGCTGATTGGAAAAGCCATGGAGGTTTGGTTTCTCTTCGTATTCGATCGCGAAACGGCTGCGTTGATCCGCGAGGCGAACGAGGATTGGCGCGCAATCTCGGATCCGTGATGCCCCCACACGGGGGATGAAAGACCCTAGGGCTCTAATGCACGATCACATTCGAGATCGATCGCTCGCGCTGGCGTAGCGCGCCTACATTCCTTATGAGGCCTGCATGAACATTGCGAACATTGAGGACTACCGCAAACAATGTGAATCAAGGCTTCCCCGATTCCTCTACGACTATATCAGCGGCGGTTCTTTCCAGGAGAACTCGCTGCGCGCGAACATCGCGGAGCTACAGGCGACGCTGTTGCGCCAACGTGTGATGGTGGATGAATCGCGTCTCAACTTGTCGATTAAGTTGTGGGATGAGTTCCTATCACTGCCGGTCGTTCTCGGGCCCGTCGGTATGGCGGGAATGTACTCGAGCCGCGGCGAAGTCAAAGCGGCCAAGGCGGCGAAGGCGGTTGGGATTCCGTTTACGTTGTCGACCATGGGAGTGTGCGATGTGCACGAGGTCGCGCAAAAGACCGGTATTCCTCCTTGGTTCCAGCTCTATATGCTTAAAGACCGCGGTTTCGTCAAGAGCGTGATCGAACGATCCGTTTCCGCGGGCTCGAAAGTGCTGGTATTCACCGTGGATCTTGCGACTCCCGGGCGGCGTTACAGCGAAGTGCACGACGGGATGGAGAAGGACCCGACGCTCCTGGGAATGCTCGGGTTCGTAGCGCAAGGCGCGACGCACCCCCGCTGGGCTCTCGATATCGTCACTAAAGGTTGGCCGCTGAAGTTCGGTACCGTGGCAGGAGCAATGCCGAAAGGCGTTCCATACGGAAAATTCGTTCACGACAATTTTGATGCATCAACTACCTGGAAAGACATCGAGTGGATACGGTCGATCTTTCCTGGAAAGATTATTCTGAAAGGCATTCTGGACCCTGAAGATGCGAAGCGCGCGGTTCAGTCAGATATCGACGGGATTTTGGTGTCAAACCACGGGGGTAGACAGCTCGACAGCGTGACATCGACCATTCGCGCCTTGCCCAAGGTACTTGACGCAGTTCAAGATAAAGTTCCGGTATTCATGGACGGTGGCATTCGCTCTGGCCTGGACGTGTTGAAAGCGCTGGCGCTGGGTGCCAAGGCATGCTTCGTGGGGCGGGCGTGGGCCTATGCATTGGGGGCGGCTGGCGAATCCGGGGTTCGGGACATGTTGGACATTCTTAGGGAGGAGCTCAGGGTCGCCATGATCCTGACCGGCTGTAGCGATGTCAACCGAGCCACTTCAGACTTGTTGCTCAAGGATTGACACACCACGCCGATCACGCCCGTACCGACAATCGCGATTCTACTGCACTGACAAACCCCAAGAATTGGATATCCATCGCGACCGCAGTTTCGATCAAGATTGAACAACGGTGTACAAGCGCGATCTTCGAAGAATCGCTAGTGTCTCAGCCAGTTCCCGTCCATGAACATGGGATCATCATCAATGCGCGTATTCGTTGCCTGCATATTGATCATCGGGCTTGCTGTCCTGCTGATCATTGGACTCTTGAGATTAGTTCGAGACTTGTTGGCGAGAGACCCTTTTGAGGCTCCTTCGTCGCCGAATGAAGAACATGCGGTTCAGGCCTCGCTCAAGGCAGCCGGAGAGCGGCATCGATGATGTCGCCGTCCCGGAGCGGGCGGTAGCAGTAACTACGCTGCGGTGTGCACGTTAGCCCGGCCCGTCTCCCGCAGCAACGATCCCACGACCAGTGCCGCGATCAGAATGCCGATCCAGAAAAGACCGGCCTGCCTGAAATGAGATGCCGCTTCGATGGTCTGGTTGCCCAGTGTCTTGCCATACCGACCCGCAAAAATCGGCCCGATCGCCGCCGTGACAGCAAACGTCAAGAAATTTATGGCGCCGGTTGCGCTGCCCTTGACCTCATCGGGATTCACCTCCTTGATGATAGTGTACGGGATCATCGCGGCACCGGAAGCCACGCCGAGGATGAACAGCGTGAGCCAAGTGGGCAGGAGTATCGGTGCATAAATCAGTTGCACGAAGCCAATCAGCATGATTGCTGCACCACCTAAATAGACAGGCTTGCGGCGCCCGAGTCGATCTGCCAGCCAGCCGAGCAGCGGACAGCCGAACACCCATCCGAGCGGCACCATGGAAATAGCAAAAACCGCATCTGAAAAAGAGAACAACTTATCGGTCTGAAAAAAGCGCACGCCCCAGACCATGTCGCCAACCGTTGTCGGCACAAAAAGCAATCCGGCGGCGAGGCCGCAAAGGTAGGATTGCGGATTCGAGAAGACGATTTTGTACGTGGCCAGGATTCCACCACTCGCCTTTGCATGCGTTGTGTTGGGCGTTTCCTTTGGCGTGATCCACCACAATCCCACCGCCACGAGGAGTACGGCGATCCCCGCGCGGCCCCAGTACTGTGGTATTGACAGCCCGTCGGCGATCCAGCGGCCGACCACGAGCTGACCGGCTGTGCCACCGAGCATGCCCACGCACTGCGTGACGCCGATCGCCGTCGCCAAACGCCGGGCCGGTAAGCCGTGGGAGGCGAGATAAACCGCGCCTGTAAACGCAAAAGCGGAGCCCCCACCTTGCAACAGCCGTCCGAGGTATCCAGTCCCTTCTTGCGGAACCATAAACAAGAGGCAGCCAATCCCTAAGATTGCCATTCCTGCGGAGACCACGTATTTGGCCCCCAACCGGTCGAGCAAGACTCCAGCGAGAAGACTCGCGGTCGAGTAAGTGTAGTAGTACGTGCCCAGAATGTCGCTGACACTGAGCGTCGACACTCCAAAGCTCTTGGCCAATTGCGGCAACATCACGGCCGGGGAGGAGCGCACGGCATACTCGAGAAAATAAAATGCCAGTGAGAACACCCAGGCGGCGATGAAAGCGCGCGCCACCGTGTCGGTTTCCGTTCGCGGCAGATTTGTGGTTGCATTCAAGGAGAAGTGTCCTCAGTTGTTGTTGGAAGGAAATCGCGATTTAAAATCAGCGAAGCAGGGCCGTCTTCGCTACATCCACGATCTCGTTCGCTTGGCCATTAAGGACCGCCTTCAGCATCCACAAACTGAAGCCTTTCGCTTGCTCGAGCTTGATTTCGGGCGGCATGACGAGCTCCTGTCGATCAGTCACTATATCGATGAGAGCCGGACCGTCATGAGCAAACGCAGCTGAGATTGCAGATTTCAGTTGACCCGGATCCTCCACCCGCGCGCCATAGATACCCATCGATTCCGCCAGGCTGGCAAAATCCGGATTATCGAGCCGCGTCCCCACCGGTAAAAATCCGCCGGCCTTCATCTCGATGTCGACGAAGCCCAAGAGGCCGTTATTGAAAATCACTATTTTGATCGGCAGTTTCGACTGGCGCACCGTTAGCAAATCGCCCATCAGCATCCCGAAACCGCCATCGCCCGACATCGAAATCACCTGCCGGTCCGGCATCGCGAACTGCGCGCCGATGGCTTGCGGCATAGCATTGGCCATGGATCCGTGCAGAAATGAGCCTAGCAGCCGGCGCTTGCCGTTCATCTTCAGATATCGTGCAGCCCACACGGTCGGCTCACCCACATCGCAGGTGAAAATCGCATCCTCGTCGGCCAGATCACTCACCAGTTTCGCCAGCAGCTGCGGATGAATCGGGGTGTGTTTGGATTGCTCGTTAGCAAGATCATCGAGACCCTGGCGGGCTTTGGCGTAGTGGCTCGACCGCGGCGCTGAGATGCGAATCGTCGGACCGCACGGATACTCGTTCGGTCAGTCGCCAGAGGACTTCGCGCACATCGCCAATCACGCCGAGATCGAGCCGGCAACGACGGCCCAAATTCTCGCCGCGAATATCGATCTGCGCGATTCGAGCCTTGGTCGGATAGAATTGCCGATAGGGGAAATCCGTGCCGAGCATGAGCAAGGTATCGCAGCCCTCCATGGCGTGGTATCCGGAGGAGAATCCGATGAGTCCCGTCATCCCCACATCGTAGGGGTTGTCCCATTCGATGTGTTCCTTGCCGCGCATCGCATGCACGATGGGCGCCTTGAGTTTGGCTGCGAGGGCTACCACGGCATCGTGGGCACCGGCACAACCGGCGCCGCAAAGCAGGGTCGTTCTTTCACCGCCTCCAGAAAGCCGACCAAGTCCTCGATGTCCGCCTCGGCCGCACACACGCGAGGCAATCGCGACACCGGCTTGGGAGCGGGCGCCCGCGGGTCCCGCCTCCTTCAGGGCCACATCGCCGGAAATGACGATGACCGCGACGCCCTGCTTCGCGACCGCCTCGCGAATCGCCGTTTCAACGATTCGTGGCACCTGAACCGGATCTGAGATCAGCTCGACGTAGTGGCTGCATTCCTTGAAGAGCGATTGCGGATGGGTTTCCTGAAAATAACTGGAGCCAATCTCGGTGCTAGGAATATGCGCCGCGATGGCCACCACGGGCACGCGGTTGCGATGGCAATCGAAGAGTCCATTAATCAAGTGCAAATTGCCGGGACCGCAGCTTCCGGCGCATACGGCGAGTTCTCCCGTCAGCTGCGCCTGTGCACCGGCAGCGAATGCCGCGACCTCTTCGTGCCTGACGGCAATCCACTCGATCTTGCCCCGCACGCGCAATGACTCGGTGATGCCGTTGAGCGAATCGCCGACCAGTCCAAAAATACGGCGCACGTTGGCCGCTTCGAGCGTCTCAACGATCCGGTCCGCAACATTGGCCATGAAAAACCTCCATTCTGCATTGCAGCGACGTGCAGTTCAACCCGAACGTGGAATATAGCCGTTTATGCTGCTCAAGAGCCTGCGATGTCGGGCATCACCTGGCCCATTTCCATCGCCTGGCTGGAGGGAACCTCTTGAATGCCCAGAACGATTTCCTCATCGGACGCGCCCGTTGCCGCTTGCAGCAAAGTCCAGAGGCGTTTGAGCATTTCCCGCTTGTACTCTGCGGAGCGCCCGCTACGGATCAGCAGTGTGAGTGCTGCGGTCGGGGACGGTTTGCCTGCGCTGAACCCGTTCCCCCGCGGGTACTCGTGAAAGACGACATGCACCCACTTCTCGGGCACTGCGGCGTATTCGACGTGAAACGTGGTGAGCTTATGCGCCAGATCCGCCTTGGCGGGACTGTCCAAGATGTCGGCTTGCGTTGTGATCGTATACAGGGGCATCGCTCTAGTCTCCTGAGACATAGTTCTTCAGAATACGCAGATCGATCACCGAGTACGCCATGCCGAGCCGATAACCGCGCCCGACTCGCAACGGCGCCAGCGAATGCATATCCTCACCGCGCACTTCGGGAATCGTCAGCTCCGCCGCGCCAGCCCACACATCAACGATGGCCAAATTGTCGGTCAGCGACATGGTAAGTTCATCGACCGGCGGCTTCGTCTGGCGCGCGGCCGTGAGCTGCGGGAAATACCTGCGCATCACCGTTGGGCGATTGAACACCTTCGCAGGTTCGGCGACTTTCTCCTCGAGCTGCAGGCGCGCCGTCGCCATTCGCTCGCCATGCGCCGCGACACTGGCCCCGAACCGGCTTCCCTTTGCGAGCGGGGCGGCAGCCGGACTGGGCGCCGCGAAGCTCCGCGTTTGATAGACGCTGCCATATTTCTTCGGAAATCCCTGTGCCCATCCTCGGGCGATGGCGGCATCGTTGTCGACGAAGATGTATGGGCAGTAATTGATCGGCGTGCCCTCGAAGTGCGCCTCGACCAGCACGAAGCTTCGCGATATTGATAGCGCGCGGGATCGGTCATCTCATCGTTCGAGGCCGTGAACTGCCAGTCGAGGAACCACAGGAATGCGCGGCCGCCGAGACTTCTCGTCCGGCGGCAGCCGGGCGGCAACAGCGCCGCGATCGCGGCAGGATCAGCCCAATATTCGATGGCGAGACAATCGCTCGAGTAATGCCAGGGCGGCGGCGAGGCCAATGCGGATTGGCCCTGCGGCGTGAGAGGAACAGAAAAACCGTGCAGCATGTCGTCGAACCCTTTCTGAAAGCGATGTCCGAGCAGGTCGCCGATATTTTCCACCTCTCGTCGATAGATCTTCATCCCTCAATTGGGGGAGGCCGATCCAGAGTCCCCGTTTTGGGTTGATATAACTATCTCGGAAGAGGAGCTGAACCTGCAGACGAAGCGTCCACGTGCCGCCATCGTGAGGTCGGACGACATCGTCGAACGCTTGAACGTAGGCATTCACTGCCTGGCGGCCAATGTGCAGAATCTTGCCGCCGCCGCCACCCACCAGCACCGTCCATTTTTTTCCCGAGGCCGCTTTCCAATCCGCAGTCATGATCGGAGAGCTGGCCAGATACCAGCCGTGCGAAAAGTTGTAGTCCACAAATGGCTGCATCAAGAATTGATGGACGCTCTTTCGAGCTTCTTGACCACCGATCGAAGCAACGTCGGTGATCAACACGCCTACCAACCATGGCCCCTGAATGGTGAGAAGTGCGGTAGACAGTCCCGCGCTGTCCTTGCCGCTTCCCAAGCTGCGATCACTGGCGGTCGCGAAGGAAAACGAGGGACCCAACCCCCAGATCAAGCCATGAAAAGGCTTTGCGGGCGACATGTACAGCGATAGTTGTCATCGCCCAGACCGCTCACACTTCCGAGTCCCGGCGCCAGCGTCGGCTGCTCGATCAAGGGAACGATAGTACGCGTAATCAGGTTCCAGTCCGAAGTTAACTTGAAAGGCACCACGGGCTCGATTAAGAGTGAGTCTTGGACACCCGAATTTTCGCCGACCCCGAAGGTCGTATTGTTTTGAAATGGAACCGAGATCACTGAGGCAATGGGATTTTGCGCCTGCTTCGCGATTTCGGATGTGTCTTCGGCCTTCGCCGGCGGACTCGCAATGAGAGACCACGTATGAGGCACAGCATGCCGAGCGAGTGTCTTGGGAGGCGCCGCCCAGCCGAAGATTTGAGAGAGAATCTTTCCATTGCCCGAGCACCTGAGGATTTAGCGAACCGAGCCCGGGAACGTACTGCAGTTTGAGCTGTCGGTTGCTCCCCCCTTTCGGGGGGAGATAGGCACAACGCTGAGTGCATTACGATGACGTGCCAGCGCTTCGCGCAAGCGTCCCTATTAGGCGGCACAGCACAGTGACTTCCTCTCTGTTACCTGTTCTGATTCTTGGTTTCGTCATTGTCAGCTACATAGCGCTGCGGCCCTTTTCCGCGCGGGTTCGCCACTTGTTTGACTTCGTGTGTTTTGCCGGCGCGAGCTTCATACTTTTTCGGCATCAAACTCCTCCCTTACCGGGCAACGGCGGGCAGCGGCAACGCCGCCTCGTTGTGGCTGCATGCAGTAGCCGGAATATGGTGGCTGCTCGGCGCGCGAGTGCTGGTGGCGGTCATGTCATTCACGCTCAATCACAACCGCCGATGGCGCGAGGCGCGGCTCTTTCCCGATCTCACCGCCGCCGCGATTTACACCGCTGCTGTATCGGTTGTCTTGATTTCCGTGCTTGCGCTGCCCATCGGCGGTCTGCTCGCGACCTCTGGCGTCCTCGCGATCGTGCTTGGGTCTTGCCCTGCAGAACACGCTGGCGGACGTGTTTGCAGGAATCGCATTCGGTATTGAAGCGCCCTTCAATGTGGGCGATCGAATTTCGCTCGGCGACAAAATCGAGGGCACGGTGGTGCAGATGAACTGGCGTTCAATTCGCATTCTCACCGACGGCGATGATGTGGCGATTGTCCCCAACAGTGTGGTCGCGAAATCCGACATCGTGAACCGCAGCTTTCCGACTCGCGTTCGTTCAGCATTCATTGAGCTCTCGTGCCCCGCCGCCTCGACTCCCGAGCAAGTCATCGAGACTCTTCAACAAGCCACATCGCTGTGCCCCCCCATTCTTCCGACGCCGCGCTCCACCGCCGTGTTGACACGCCTAGGATCGACGGAGAGCCGTTACCGGGTGAATTTTTCCGTCTCCGACACCGAACACCTTTCGGCGACCAAAGATCTGCTACTGCGGCATGCCAGGCGGCAACTTTATTATTCCGGTCTCTATTTCCCGCGAGCTGCGCAAAATGATCGAATAATCGAGCAGCGGAAGGGCACGCCCTTTCTCCGCGGCTCCGCCGCTTCTTCAAGACATCACCCTTTTCGAAGCCCTGGACGAGGCAGCAATTGGCCGAATTAGCCGGCCACTTAAAGCCGCGATCTCTCGAACCCGGAGAGGTACTGCTCGCGCAAGGAGGCACTGAAGCCACGCTCTTCATTGTCGATCTCGGGAATTCTTGAAATCAGCCAACCCACGAGCTTTCTGGGCAGCAAACGGTGGGCTTTATTGGGGCCGGCGACTACATCGGCGAAATCAGTCTTCTCACCGGCGCACCCTATGCCGCCACAGCCACGGCTCGCACCCATTGCAAGCTCTACGGGCTCGACTGCAATGTCATAAAACCCCTGCTCGCCGCAAATGCCGACTTATATGCCGAATTTGACCGGTCCGCGCGCCGTGGGCTCGCAATTCTCAATCGAGCCGTGGCCGTTCGCGCCACCGATGACAACGCCAGCCAATCATTGCTACATCGCATTCGGGCATTTTTTGACAATCCTCGCTAGCCGCCCGAGGCCGCACTAGCCGCTCCCCCAAAGGGGGGACTGCTGGCGGTGGGTAAACCGATGACACTGCCTTCTCATGAATATCGCGATAAGTCCTCGCGAGAGCGAGGCGGCGCGTTCTACCGCTTTCCGCCGGCGGCTCGGTTGTGGCTGCGCGGCGCCCATGCTGGGTTTACTGGGCGGCTGCGACGGCGCCCCCTCGCGCAATATTCTAGGCTCCTATTTTCCGTCCTGGATGGTTTGCGCGCTGGTGGGCATCGCGTTGGCGCTCGCAGCCCGCGCGATTTTCAAGGCCTCGGGCTTGCTCGAGGAACTACCCGTCCCCTTCGTCGTCATGCTGGCGATTGCGCTGTGCAGGCACCTTCGCGATGTGGCTGATCTGGCTGTCCTGAAGAATGCCTATGAGTGAAGGTAATCGCTTCGCGGGAAAGATGATTGCCACGACGGCAATCGGACTCGGCCCTCGTTCTGGGCGTTCTCGTCGTCTTCGCGATCGATCGGCGCCCCCGCACGCACGATGCGCGCATCTTTGCCTACAGCGCCGCGATGGCCTCGGAGATCAGCGGACGTATCGTCCAGATTCTCGTGACCAATGATCAAGATGTCGCAAAGGGTGCGCCGCTCCTCGTCATCGATCCAGTGCCGTATGAATTGCAACTGCGCCAGGCGCGCGCTCAGGTGGCCGCCCTTAAGGCACAGATCGCGCTGACGGGACGTCAAGTCACCTCCCAGGGTTCCGGCGTCCAAGCGGCCGAAAGCCAAGTACAGAAGGCGCGCGACCAGCTGAGGTACGCCCAGGACACGCGCAAGCGCCTCGAGCCGTTGGTGAAACCCGGCTTCGTTACGCAACAGCAGTTGGACGAAGCCAAGACCAACGAAGCCGCTGCCGAAGCATCCCTTCAAGCGCTCACCCAAAGCGCCACCCAGGCCCGCCAGGCGGTGGGCGACACCTTGAGCCTCGAAGCCCAATTGGAAGGCGCGGAAGCGGCGGAGGCCAACGCCGCGCGCAACTACGACTTGACGACCCTGCGCGCCCCGTTTGCGGGAAAGGTGGTCGGATTGCAAATTGCGGAAGGCACCTTTGCCGTGGCCGGCCATCCGCTCTTCAGTCTCATCAAATCCGATGCGTGGTATGCCATCGCCGACTTTCGAGAAACCGAATTGCCGCGAATCGCCGTCGGCGATCGCGCGACTGTGTGGACCATGTCCGAGAGCAACAGCGCCTTTACAGGGCGGGTGGAAAGCTTGGGTGCCGGCGTGCAATCGACCGATCAAGACGGCCCCGGACTTCCCGTCGTCGGCCGCGATCTCAACTGGGTGGTGGTCGCGCAGCGATTTCCCGTCTGGGTTCGGCTCGACAGCCCGCCCCCCTTCGCCATGCACGTGGGATTGACCGCATCCGTCAAAGTGCATCATGACGGCGCTCGCTGAGTCGCAAGATCGCCTCCCGCTGCTTGAAATGCTCGCCGCTCGGTCGGATTGGCTCTCATGGCCGGCCTGCTCGGCGCGCATCTCGCGGTCGCGCAAGCGCCGCCGAGCCGCCGAACAGCCCTGGGCCATTCCAGACACTGCCATTCGCCGCGCAGAAGCCCTCGGCGATACGCGCTTTTTCGTTCCGCATAAGCAATACGACCTGGCGGCGCTGGTTGACCTAGCGGAAAGAGAAAATCCAAACACGCGGGAGGCCTGGGAAGTCGCGCGCGAAGCAGCCGCGGGTATCGGCCTCGCAGAAAGCGCATATCTTCCGCAGCTTTCCTTGCAAGCGATCGGTGGCTTTCAGCACACGCCGTTGCCGATGCCAAAAAACCTGGTGCCGGCAGGCTACTTCGTCTCCGATACGCGGGAAGTCATTCCCGCGCTGGCTCTGAAATGGCTGCTTTTCGACTTTGGCCGCCGCGATGCCCAATTACAAGCCGCGCGCGCAGACTCTTTTGTCGCCAACGTGGCTTTCACCGGTGCCCATCAGAAGCTCATTTTCGAGGTGTCGCAGGCGTATTTTGACTTGGGCGCGGCGCGCGGGAAGCTGCATGCCGCGCAAAAGGCCTTGAGCACGGCTCTTACCACTGAGGAGGCTGCGATTGCCAAGCAGAATAACGGCCTCGCCACCGTGGTCGCGGTCGCGCAGGCGCAGCGACAAACCGCTCAAGCGCGCTATACGCTGGCAGCGGCCGAGGGCGCCGAGAGAACGGCACGTGCCAATCTCATTGCGGCCCTTGGCGTTCCCGCCGCTACGGAAATCGATGTGGTGGATAGCGCAGAGTTGCCGCTTCCGCCCGCTCCGGCCGACAGCGTGTCCAAGGCGGTCGATCAAGCTCTTGCGCACCGGCCGGATGTCATCGCGGCGCTCGGCAAAGTGGATGCGGCCGAGGCGGCGCTCAAGGCGAGCGGCGATCCTACTATCCCGTGATCGAACTCTCGGGGCAGGCCTTTCAGAACATCGGTTCGTTGAACTCCGACGGCGGCCCGTATTCGAATATTGACCGGCCCGGACAAAGTATTTTCCTGTCGTTTAGCGTCCCACTCTTTGACGGCGGAATGCGGCGAAATCGCATCTCCATGGCCGATGCCAAAGCGCGCGAGGCGCAGGAGCAGCTGGCGGCCGCGCGCGACTCCGCCTCGCAACAGGTGGTGCGCGCCTATAACGGCTTATTGACGAGCCTGGCCGAATATGATGCCGCCACCGTCTTGAGTCAGGCCGCGCACACGGCCTACGAGGCGGCGCTGCGTTCGTACCGCCAAGGGGTTGGAACCTATACAGATCTTGCCACCGAAGAGAACGCCCTCGTCCAGGGCGACACCCAAGTTGAGGATGCGCGTGCGAATGCGCACACGGCCGCGGCCGCGCTGGCGCTCTCCATGGGGGCGATTGACATCGCGGGAGTTGGCCCTCATTTTTTTTTTTTTTTTTTTTTTTTTTTTTTTTTTTTAAAAAAAAAAAAAAAAAAAAAAAAAAAAAAAAAAAAAAAAAAAAAAAAAAAAAAAAAAAAAAAAAAAAAAAAAAAAAAAAAAAAAAAAAAAAAAAAAAAAAAAAAAAAAAAAAAAAAAAAAAAAAAAAAAAAAAAAAAAAAAAAAAAAAAAAAAAAAAAAAAAAAAAAAAAAAAAAAAAAAAAAAAAAAAAAAAAAAAAAAAAAAAAAAAAAAAAAAAAAAAAAAAAAAAAAAAAAAAAAAAAAAAAAAAAAAAAAAAAAAAAAAAAAAAAAAAAAAAAAAAAAAAAAAAAAAAAAAAAAAAAAAAAAAAAAAAAAAAAAAAAAAAAAAAAAAAAAAAAAAAAAAAAAAAAAAAAAAAAAAAAAAAAAAAAAAAAAAAAAAAAAAAAAAAAAAAAAAAAAAAAAAAAAAAAAAAAATTTTTTTTTTTTCAGCCACCCTGATCGATCATATTTTTTTTTTTTTTTTTTTTTTTTTTTTTTTTTTTTTTTTTTTTTTTTTTTTTTTTTTAAAAAAAAAAAAAAAAAAAAAAAAAAAAAAAAAAAAAAAAAAAAAAAAAAAAATTTTTTTTTTTTTTTTTTTTTTTTTTTTTTTTTTTTTTTTTTTTTTTTTTTTTTTTTTTTTTCGATCCTCTGGCTCTTCTCGATCCACCACCTCAAGAAGGCTCGTGTAATCGCGCGCCAGCGCGGCCCCCATGAGCTGAAAAGGCGGCGGGCCCGAAATGGCCTTTCGCGCATACCATAGGCCGCCGAGCGCGAGCACGCCCCAACCGCAACAAACCGCCCACGCCACCGCGGTTCGATGCAGCCCATCCCAAGCCGAAACGATCAGTGCGACCGACAGGAAGCATCCAAAGATGAGGCCCGCGGCTGCGGAGATGCTCGCGCCCACGGATGCCTTGACGATCTCGTCGCGGAACTTGTGCAGATCATCTCTCGCGAGCGGGCCGTAGTGCGGTGCTCGTTCACGAAGAAACTGAAGGATCGACCTGACACGGTGAACTCGGCGAAACATGTTGGACTCCGCATTGGTGAATCTAATGGTTGATCGATTGTCGGCACACGGGATCGGCTGCGGTATTCGTCAGGCCCGTCGGCGAACGCCGCAATTTCCCGCTGATACCCCTCAACCATTCCCGCGTAGCCGGCAAGGATCTTTTCGTCGGCCTGGAACGTACAGGTTGCAGCCCGCGCGCCATTGGTGCCTGGGCCGGATAAAGTTGCGCTCCATGAGGCTTCGAGCAACGCGTAGCGACCGAGTTCCGCCTCGAGATGCTGCACGTCGAGGTCGAGCGTCAGCTTCGTAAGGTGGGGCGTGATCCGCTCATGCGGCCCAGCCGGCGCTGCAGCTCGAGCCGCACCGCATCCTTGATTTCATCGTTCAGCGGCGATGCCCACCGCTCATTCTCCAAGAGCGTCACTTCGTCGGGCCGGTGCGAACCATCAGCTCGGAGCGGTTGAGTTGCGGAGGGATGTGGACGACCCGCACATCGATCGCGAGGGAAGTCTCCGAAACCGGCAAGGTCTTGTCGGGCGGCGGAGTCAAGGTGTAATAGCGAATCGGCGCAGACGTACAGCCGACACCGAGCTCACGAGCCACGCAAGAACGAACCGTAGATGGCGGCGGTTCACGGTTTGGCGTCCGAGGGCAATACCGCCGCGGCTTTCGCGGCATCTTCTGCGGGCGCCTGCCGCGCAAAAGCGAGTCTGGATGACGATCGAGATCGTCGGCCAATTCACGCACGGCCCGCAAAGTGCTGCGGGTCTCCGACAAGGTCTCCGTGAGCCCCCGTTGCAAGGGCGAGTCCAGGTCCAAAGTCCGGTCGGCGGAATCGAGCGTGCCATGCAGGGCCGACAAAGTATCCACGGCGTTCGGCAGCACCCGGATGTGAAGATCGCTCAAAGTTTCGTGTAGGTCATTCAAGTCCGTATGCAAATCCGCCGTGATTTGCTCGAGCGGTAGATCGTTCACCTTCTTCACCATCCGGCCGACGCTGCCTCCAGTACTTGAAAAGTCCCATTCACCGTCGGCAGTTCCAGCGGCCGAACAGACGCGTCAAAAGCGGTTCGTGGGCTCGCAGGCAGAAAATCGAGCGCCATATAGAGCTTCCCGGTCAGGAGGCTGCCCGATCGCGGCTGTGCGCGCAGTCCTCGGTTGACCAAGGTTCCAACGAACGCTGCGAGCGTATCCTCGCTCTCGGTCTTTCCCTGCGCGGCGAGTGCCTCATATGCTTGACCCATACGCCGGGGATAGAGCTTGGCGGTCACGATGACCGGAAATGATTTATCTTGACGCTCGTAGCCTAAGTCCACGGCGACGACTGACCCAATGTTAACCCCGACAAACTCGACCGGCGCGCCGACCTCGAGGCCGCGCAGCGCTTGTGCGAACCGCATCCGGACGTAGTGCGGGTCGCCATCGGGCGGCGCCATCGCCTCGGTTTCGTTTTTGTACAGGGTGAAATCACCCGGCATACCGTCGGCGGCCGCGACTGCTTCGATGGGCCCGTCATCGAACGCGAGGCCTCCCGCAAGCACCGCCGCCAATGATTCGGTTTTCACGTCAAGGCCGTCGGCGCCGAGCTTGACGTCGATTCCGCTTGCATTCCAGAAGCGTGTCACGGGCTTCACGAAGCCGTCATGAGGCGCGTCGACGAACACGATCACTCGCGTGCTGCCGTCCGGCAGCAGATTCTCGTCGATCACGCGACCGACCTGGAACTGCCGAAAATATACCGGTGCGCCAATCGCGAGAGAACCGGCGCGTGCAGCGTGCAACCGCACCTCGCGGCCGCGTAGACCGTGTGAAAGAGCGGGTGGATTCTCCAGCCCGACAAACCGGCGCTCGCCGAGCCTGGCGGCGCCGGTCTTCATACCGATATACACCCCCGATAGCAACGTATCGAGCCCTGACACCGAACCGACGCCGATGCGCGGCCGCACGATCCAGAATTGGGTGTCCGTGTTCAGCAAGCTCGCGGCATCCTTCGACAAATCGGCGCTCACCACGACCGTTTGGTGATCAGCGCTCAAGCCGACGGCCGACACCCGCCCCACCGTAACATCCCGATACTTGACCAGCGTCTTGCCGACTTGGACCCCCTCGCCGCTCAAAAAGCTGATCGTGATCCGCGGTCCCGCGTTCTCCCAATTCTTGATGAGCAGTGAAATGCCGATGACGGCGGCGGCGATCGGCACTACCCACACCAATCGCGGAATCCAACGCCGGTTTCGAATTGCCGGCGCGGGAAGCTCCTCTTCGGGAGGCGGCACGGGCGCGCCGCTCATGCTCGTCGATCCCATATCAAGCGGGGGTCGAAGCTCAACGCCGACAGCATGGTCGCGACGACGACGGCGCAGAAGAAGGCTATGCCGGCGCGCGGTTCGGCGGTACCCAACACCTGAAACTGCATCAGTGCCGAGGTCAAAGCGACAACGATCACATCGAGCATCGACCAGTAACCGATGAACTCCACGATCCGGTAGAGTACGGTCCGCTGATGCTGCTCCCATCGGCTGTTTTTGCCCACCGTGAGGAGCAGCAAGCCGATCGCGATGAACTTGGTGAACGGGACCGCGACGCTGGCAGTGAATATCAACACGGCGATATCCCAGTCCCCGGAGCGCCAGAACTCGAGAATCCCGCCGAGAATGGTGCTGTCCTGCTCGCCCAGCAATCCGCTGGTGTGCATCACGGGCAGCAGGTTCGCGGGAATATAAAGAACGATCCCTGTGATCAGCCAGGCAAGCGTCATCTCGGTGCTGAAGGGTGTGCGATGTTCGATTCGACTTCGGCAGCGAGGGCAGCGACGATCTATCTCGAGAGATGCGCGGGACATCGCAAGTCCGCAGGTTCGGCAAAGACTTAAGCCGAGTTCGAGTGATTGCTTCAACGGCGTCATAGCTTGCCGCCGGGGGCAATCGACCACCAAGACGCCGGGTCACAGCGCCCGAGCAGCGCGAGCACCACCGTCAAGGCCGCGATCGCCCAGATGCCGGCCCCCGCAGTTATCGGAACCCAATTCGCAAGTTTCACGATTGCGACCAAGGCGCCGAGCAAAAAAACCTCTGTCATGCTCCAGGGGCGGATCCTGTGGAGCAGTTTCATGATCGCTCCAAAGCCGGGCGGCCGGCGCCCGAGGCGCGCGAACAGCAGCAGCCAGAAGAGGAGCGCAATTTGCACCCCGGGGATGAGAAAGGTGGTGAATGCCAATCCGAATGCAGCGACGGAAATCCACCCACGCTGCAACGAACGCACGGCAAGCCAGATATTGGCTTCGGTCTCGACCCCTGCGACGTCGATGCTCAAAGTGGGCGTGAGATTGGCGATCGCGAAGAAAATCGCCGCGGCGCACACGAGTGCCAATCCACTCTCCACCTTCACGCCAAAATAGCGTGCGAGAACCGCATCACAGCGCCGGCAGAGAGCTACATCACCCCGGCGCAATGGAATTGCGCGATACACGGTGTCGCAATCGCGGCAAATGAGTATCGAGTTCACCGGCGCCCCCGATTGGCCCTCCCGCTCAGGTAAAGTTATCGCCCGATCATTTCGAAAACATCGCCCGCCTGTCCATGCATGACGGCCCTGGCTGAATACATTGCCATCCCATAAACGTTCTCGACCGATGTGTGCGGCGGCATCACGAGTTCCATCGGCTCGACCTTGACATTGAGCAGCGCCGGACCAGGGCTGCCCGAGCCACTCGGCCACGGCGCCTTCGAGTTCATCCGCCTTGCTAACGGTCCTGCCCCAGAGACCCATGGCTTGCGCGACTTTGCCAAAATCCGGATTGAGAAGATCCGTATACACCGGCAGCAATCCTTCGCCCTTCTGCTCGAGTTCCACGAATCCCAATTTACCGTTGTCGTACACCGCTATCTTGATCGGGAGTTTCTCTTGAATCGTGGTAATCGCATCGCCGAGCAACATGGTGAAGCCGCCGTCTCCGGCCAAAGCGATGACTTGGCGACCTGGCTGAGCCTTCTGCAATCCGATGGCATTGCCGATCGAGCTCGCCATGGTCCCATGCAGGAGACTGCCGAACATGCGCCGTTTACCGTTCGCCTCCACCATCCGCAGCATCCAACAGAGCGGCGTCCCGTCATCGGCAGTAAACAAAGCGTCTTTATTGGCGAGCCGATTGATGATCGACGTCAAATATTGGCCGGGGATTTTGCCGCGATGGCCCGGTGTGGCTCTTTCCGCCTGCGCTTTGAGCGCCTTCTTGTGACGTTCCACATACGAATTGAGGAATGTGGCATTTTCCCGCTGCGCAACGCGCGGCAGCAGCGCCTGAAGCGTGTCCTTGATATTTCCGACGACGCCGAGATCGACCGGATGGCGACGGCCAACGTGGGTCGAATCAATATCGACTTGGATGATCTTGGCGTGGTCCGGATAGAATTGCCGCCACGCAAAATCGGTGCCGAGAAGCAGCAAGGTGTCGCAATTTAAGATGGCGTGATATCCAGACTCCATCCCGATCACGCCCGTCATGCCCACATTGTTCGGATTGTCGTATTCGATCTGGTCCTTGCCGCGCGAAGTATGGGCGACCGGCGCTTTGAGGCGCTGGGCGAGCTCGACGACCTCGTCGTGGGCGTTCACACAACCGGAGCCCGCGTAAATCGTGATGTTCGTGCCTTCCGCCAGCATTCGGCGATCCGATCCAAATCCTCGTCGCTCGGCCGTATGACCGGCTTGTTGACATGGACGCGAAACGGCGGCTCGCTGACCGCATCTGAATCCGCGATGTCGACCGGGAGAATGAGAACTGCCACCCCACGCTTGGAGATCGCCGCCTGACACGCCATCACTGTCTTTCGCAGCGCTTGCTCCGGCGTCAAGATCATTTCGCAAAATACGCTGCAGCCCCGATAGACGTCTTCGAAATTCACTTCTTGAATGAAATCGAACCCAAGCTCGCGTCGCACCACTTGGCTCGCGATGAGAATGACCGGCGCACGATTGCGGTTCGCCTCATACAACCCGTTGATGAAGTGCAAGCTGCCCGGTCCGCAGCTGCCGGCCATGGCGGTCAGGCGGTCCATCAAAAGCGCTTCGGCCTGCGCCGCATAGGCACCCGCCTCCTCATGGCGCATGTGAACGAACTTGATGTCGCTGCGACTCAGACTGGTGGCAAACGTGTTCAGCGTATCCCCCACGATGCCGTAGCAATTCTTGACACCGGCTGATTGCAAGGTCTCGACAATGACTTGCGCTACTTTCTTGCTCATTGAATCTCCGTCACGTTGGGAGAGAGGCAATTGGATGGCCCGCGACCCGAGATTGACGCAGGGCGTGAGGCTATCCCATCCCCCCAATGGGTGAACGAGTTCTGCCGGCCGGTATCCGTATCCTTACAGAAGCAGCCTGCAATAGTGATCGGCGATGAACGCACCGAACAGAGCCATCAGGTAAGTGATCGAGTATCGAAAGGTTCGAATGGGAAGGTCGGGCCGAACGCCTCGCCGGAGAGCCAAGGCCAGGTAAAGAAAGCGCGCATCGAGCACGAGCGCGGCCGCCAGGTAGATCAATCCGCTCATGCCAATGGCCGCCGGGATCAGCGTGCACAGAATGAGCAACACCGTGTAGAGCAGAATTTGCCGGCGCGTGTACGGGATGCCGTGAGTCACCGGCAGCATGGGTATGCCTACCTTGGCGTACTCCTCGCGTCGCGCAATCGCGAGCGACCAGAAATGCGGTGGTGTCCACGTAAAGATGATCAGGAACAACACCAGTGCCTGCGGGTCGATGGATTGGGTCACGGCCACCCACCCCAGCACTGGGGGCGCTGCGCCGGCGGCGCCGCCGATCACGATATTTTGGGGAGTCGCCCGTTTGAGGCAGCCGGTATAAATGACCGCATAGCCAATGAGTGAGCCGAATGTCAGGAACGCGCAGAGACTTCCGGCCGAGAGCCAAAGCACCCCCATTGAGCCCGCACACAGGATACCCGCAAATACCAAAGCCTGACTCGTCCGCAGTGTCCCGGTCGTCAAGAGGTCGCCGCCGGGTGCGCGCCATCCGCCCATCGATGTGCCGGTCGAGGATGTGATTGAATGTCGCCGCGGATCCGGATGCCATCGCGATGCCTAGTGTGCCGAAAAGCAGCGCCGGCAGCGGCACCATGCCGGGTGAGGCCATCACCATGCCGACGATGGCCGTGAATACGATCAACAAGCTCACTTTGGGTTTCGTCAGTTCCAGATAATCGCGCCACCTTGACCGCGAAAGAACAACAAACAGAGAATCATCGCGGGCGATCGCCATGGCGAGGTTGAATGCGCCGCAACTCTACCGTTGCATCTGCATCAGTCGATCCATGGGCATCATGTTGTGATTCAAATGGGCCATGATGATCATCGATCCGAATACGAGCAGACCGACGACGAAAATGCCGAAGGCGAGCGCGAGAATATTGTTGGTTTGGTCCGGCGCGCTGGAGATGTGCAGGAAGAACACCAGGTGAACCCCCATCTGCGCGATGGCGAGAACCCCCAACAGGACGGGGACGCCCGGCGAATAAATCAGATCGGTCGACGAGGCCCAAAATGAGGCCAGCGTCAAAACGACCGCATAACCCAAGCCAATCAGGTAACTTCGGCGCGTGCCGTGCGGTGCGTACGTTGGCGCCCGGCGCCCGCCTTGAGCTTCGATTTCGGCACTCATAAGTGGCTCCCAAGTACACGATGGTAAACACGCCGATCCAAACGATGTCGAGCGCGTGCCAGAACAGGCCAAAGCAGAAGAAGCGGCGGCTTACCATCGGCTGGAATCCGAGCGTTGCCACCTGCAATAGCATGACGATCAGCCAGCACAGGCCGATGGTCACGTGCAGTCCGTGGGTACCCACCAAGGTAAAGAAGGCCGAGAGAAAGGCGCTGCGGGACGGCCCCGCGCCTATGCTCAAGCATGTGACTGAACTCGCTCACTTCGAGGCTCAGGAACGCCACGCCCAAAATGAAGGTGATCATCATCCAAAAATAAGTCGAGCCTCTGTCTCCGCTTTGCACCGCGAGCGAGCCAAAACCGCAGGTGACGCTCGAGGCGAGCAAGCAAGCCGTCTCGATCAGCACGTGCTTCTTGTCGAACAGGTCGGCGGCCGTCGGGCCGCCGGCGGTCTCGCCCGACAGCACCGCATACGCGGCAAAGAGCGCGGCGAATATCATGATGTCGGACAGCAAGAACAGCCAAAAACCGTAACCCGCGACCACGCGCGGCGGCGCCGGCCCCCGCAGCGAGAGCGGCACCGCATCGCCGGTCGCGAGCGCTTGCTCCGCGGCGCTCATACCGCCTCTCCTTCGGCCCATGCAGCCGCTCGAAGGCGGCAACCTTTTCCGCGGGCACCTCGATCTCGCCATCGGTGCGCCACGCCTGCATGAGACAAACCACGATCGCACCGAGAAGCCCTAATCCGGCGCCCCACCAGATGCGCCAGATGAGGGAGAATCCCAGCAATACCGCAAAGAATGCGAGAAAGAAGCCGGTCGGATTGTTCCGCGGGACATGGATCGTTTCATAGGTCCGCTTGGCGTTGCGGTCCTGCGCAGTCCCGCGCTGTTGCTTCATGGCCCAGAACGCGTCCGCGCGGTCCACTTGCGGCAGAAGCGAGAAGTTCCACGCGCGGCGGCGGGGACGGCGTCGACCACTCGAGCGTGCGACCGTTCCACGGATCTCCCGTGACATCGCGATTGCGTTCGCGCTGACGAATACTCACGGCGAGCTGCACGCCGGTCAGCGCGATACCCAAGAGGATCAGCAACGCACCGCGAGGGCGACGAGCATCAGCGGCTGCCAATGCATGTTCGAATAGTGCTGCATGCGCCGCGTCGCACCCATGAGCCCCAGCACGTACAGCGGCATGAAGGCGAGATAGAAGCCGAAGAACCAGCACCAGAACACCGCTTTACCCAGCCGCTCATTCAGGGTGAACCCAAAAGCCTTGGGAAACCAATAAGTGATGCCGGCCATGACACCGAAGACAACGCCGCCGATGGCCACATTATGAAAGTGCGCGATCAGGAACAGACTGTTGTGCAGAACAAAGTCGGCCGGCGGGATCGCCATGAGGACACCCGTCATGCCTCCGATGACGAAGGTCACCATGAACCCGATCGCCCAATAAATGGGCACGGTAAAACGGATACGGCCCCCGTAGAGAGTGAACAGCCAATTGAAAATCTTCACACCTGTCGGCACTGCGATGATCATCGTCATGATGCCGAAAAAGGCGTTCACATCGGCGCCGGCGCCCATGGTGAAAAAATGATGCAGCCATACGAGGAAGGACAGCACGCAGATCACCATCGTTGCCATTACCATCGAGCGGCGACCGAACAGCGGCTTGCCGGAAAATGTCGCGACCACCTCCGAAAACACCCCGAAGGCGGGCAGTATCAAGATGTACACCTCCGGGTGGCCCCAACTCCAGATGAGATTGATGTACATCATCGGATTGCCGCCGAGATCGTTTGTAAAGAAATGAAAGCCGCAATAACGATCGAGCAGCAGCATCGCGAACGTCGCCGTCAAGATCGGAAAGGACGCGACGATGAGCAGATTCGAGGCGAGCGCCGTCCAACAAAAGATCGGCATTTGGCGGTAACCCATGCCTGGAGCCCGCAATTTCAAGATCGTGGTCGTCAGATTAATTCCTGATAACAAGGTGCCGAGCCCGATATCTGCAAGGACCATAGGTAGTAATCGACGCCAACTCCCGGGGAGTAGGCAACCTCACTCAACGGCGGATAGGCGAGCCAGCCGGTGCGGGCGAACTCGCCGACCACCAGCGACACGTTGACCAGAAGCACCCCTGCCGCTGTCAGCCAGAAGCTGACGGAGTTAAGCACTGGAAAAGCGACATCGCGCACGCCAAGCTGCAGCGGCAAGACGAAGTTCATGAGCCCAACGACGAACGGCATGGCCACGAAAAAGATCATGATGGTGCCGTGTGCCGAGAAAATCTGATCGTAATGTTCGGGCGGCAGATATCCCTGTGCGTGACCGGCCGCGAGAGCCAGTTGGCTGCGCATCAACATGGCATCCGAGAAACCGCGCACCAACATGAGCAGCGCCAGGAATATGTACATCACGCCGATGCGCTTGTGATCGACGCTGGTAATCCATTCGCGCCACAAGTAGGGCCACCAGCCTTTGACCGTCACCAGCGCCAACACGCAAAAAATGACGAAACCGACCGTGCCGGACGCGATCATGACGACCGGCTGGATCGAAAGGAATTGCCGCCCAGCTGAGCCTGCCGAACATTTTACTGCCCTCGTTGCGGCGATGCGGCCGCCATGTGACCTTGACGAGATACTATCGAACAGACCCTCGCTCACCTGCGCGTAGGTCTGTGTGCCGTCGGCCTTGGCGGGCTTTTCCAGATCCTCAAATGTGCCCGCGTCAAGGACACCACCCTGCGCCTTGGTGGTGTTGACCCAGTCCTTGAAGGCCTCGGCTTCGGTCGACACAAGATCAAAGCGCATGTCGGAGAAGCCGTCGCCGCTGAACTGCGCCGAGAGACCCTCGAAAGTGCCGGGCTCATCGGCCTGCAAATTCAGCCGAGTGACCATGTTCGGCATCGCATAGATCTGACTGCCCAACTGCGGCACGAAAAAGCTGTTCATGACCGTCGTCGAAGTCAGGCGAAATCGAAGCGGCACGCCCGCGGGGACGACCAAACGATTCAAGCTCGCGATGCCCTCGTGCGGATAGATAAAAAGCCATCGCCAGTCGAGGGAGATGACATCGATATCGAGCGGTGCCGTAGATTCTGCCAGCGGCACCGGCGGATCGAGGTCATGTGACCCCGTCCACGCGATGCCGCCGAGAAAGAGGATGACGAGGGCCGGAATGGACCAGATAATCATCTCGATCCGACCGGAATATTCCCAGTCCGGCCGGTAGCGCGCCCGGCTGTTTCTGGCGCGAAACCACCATGCGAATGCCAGTGTGAGCACGATCACCGGAATGATGACGGCAAGCATGATCGCAGTCGAATCGTAGAGAATGACTCGCTCCGCCTTGCCCACGGGACCGTGCGGATCGAGCACACCCTCATCGCATGACGCCACCAGCATCGCGGCACCCGTCATCGAATTGCGCGCAGCCACGTTGCGGAAGTGCACTGGGTGTTTGGGTGACCTCCGAGGACATCCGATCGGGGCTGGCGGCGTGCATCACGGACTCCATCGGTATCCGCTGGCGCGATTGGACATGGCGGGAATTTTGTGGAAATCCCGGCCCTTCCCAATCCCCCCAATGGGGGGCTTCCTGTCACCATCCCCCCATTGAGGGGATAGGTCGAGTAGCTGTCCCCACAAGCTACTAATTGATGATCACGAGATGCCGGACGTGACCGCACTGGCCAAAGTTCATGGCGCTCTCGCTAGAGGCGAGCAGCGCCGTACGCCGCTGCTCGCGTTTCTTGCAGGCTGGCGCCGGGAGGGCGGGCTGCCGTCTCGCGTATCGCGTCGGCTTGCCGCTCAGCGTGCTATGCGATGATGCTTCGCTTCAGCTCGCGGCCTACATGGGCTTGGTCTTCAGACGAGCAAGGACGACAGTGCAGCGACGATGACGACGGCCGTTGGTGGTGCGCTGGCCATAACGCTTGCCGTTATTTTCACACTGGGTCTTGCACAGATCTCCCTGGGGATCCGGCAATCCGTTTGCCGGCAATGGCTGCGATGACTTTTTTGGCCATGTTCAGCGTTCGTACTTTCGCCCTCGGACCCATTTCATTCCTCGCCGGCTTCGTGACCGTTACGATGCAGTCGGTGGTCGATGACGTGCCCAATCCTGAGTCTTCACTCGCCTCACCCTGTGGTTATGGGTCGTCGTGCTCGTTCCTGTGGTGACCACGATACTGATCAACCTGCTTTTCGGACCCTTGGCATCATCCGTGGCCGAGCGCAGCGTTACGAAGGCATCACGATCTCGAGGCCGCATCTAGCCGCGGTCAATCGCCGGACGGCTCGCGCAATGGCGAGCAATTTTGGTGCCGCTGATCGAGAAATTCCGAAACCCGCCGCGATTCATCGATTACTGGACGCACTAGTCATTCTGGAGGCCTATCCGGACCCCATGCCGCCGCGCGAACGCACACGTCTCTCGTATTTGGTTCTAGGCTGCCTCAGCGCATGCAAGGGCGCAGTCCAGCGCGCAACGCCCCTGATCGGGCGCTCCAGAGGAAGTTGCAGCGGCTCAGGCTTCGCTGAACTGCAGAGCGAATCACCGCACTGAGACGCAGTCACGGCCCATAATCCGCATAAGTCGCGTCGGCTGTTCGTGCCGAGCGTTGAGCAATCCTGCTCACTGGCAATCGCTCTGAAAACCACGCTCGCGATCATGATCGTATACAGCGTGTACACGATGCTCGATTGGTCCGGTTTACGAACCGCGATCGTAACCTGCTTCTTCGTCGCGCTCGGCAGTCTCGGCGAAACGGTTCACAAGCTCATATGCGACTCTCAGGGCGGTCGTTGGCGGACTGATGCGGGGCTATCGATCGTATTTGTCCTTCCTCACCTTACTGATATCGGACAACTGTGCGCGCTCACTGCGGTGGTCGCGCTGTTCGCGGGATGGGTCGCCACAAGCAGTGAGCGCCTATCCTATGCCGGCTGCAGATCGCTTTCGCGTTCTTCCTCGGACTATTGCAGACCTACGCTCCCGCCACCGACCTGACGTACTGCGAGACCGCGTGGTCGGCATTTTGTTGGGCAACGTCGTCATGACAGTGGTGTTTAGTCGCTATGGCCCGAATCGGCAGTAACGAGACTGCGCGGCGCGTTGGCAGACGTGCTGCGCAGCATCGCCGCGCTTCTGAGATCGCCGCAAGATACCGCAACGAGTCGGCAACATACCATCGAGGCCCTCGCGCGAGCGGACAACTTTGAAACCTTGAGCCAGTTCGAGCTCGAAATGCTGCCGCACAGGACTCAGTTGCCGAACCTTCACGGCATCGAGCGATTGGCGGGCGCCGCTTTCATTGCCACCAGCGATCCACTGGCGCGCGGCATCGATTCACAGACGATGGCGCCGCTCGCCGATTGGTTGGATCGAGCGGCTCAGGCGACAGCCAACGGCGGCGCGCTGCCGTACGAGGCGATCAAAGCGACGACCACCGAGTTCCAGACGCCCGCGCTCTCGAGACTTAGCGGCTCATTGCGGCCGCCTCCCCCCGGAAGGGGGAATCCTTACGACCCTGCAGACATGCAGAATCTACCGCGTGATACGATGCCAGAGCAGAACTCGCGCGATCTTATTGTCGTGACCGCTCAGCTCATCGAGGCCGCATGCCGCGCAAGGGACGGTGACAGCAACGGCACCAGAGCACATATCGCCCGCGCTGTAGCGCTGCTGGACGGACACCCGGGACCGAGGATTGACGGCATACCATTCAGCGACCCGAGCCCAGACAGATCCCGCGCGGCGGTTTCGCGGCATGGCAGTCGCGACGGCTCGCGGCGCATGTCGATGCCAACCTCGCCGGCAAGATCGTCATCAAAGACCTTGCGGCGTCGCTCGACATCAGCGTCGGTCACTTCTGTCGCGCATTCAAGCGCACCTTTGGCATGCCGGCCCGCATCTGGATCAGACATCGGCGCATCGAATTCGCTCAAGGTCTCATGCTTACGACGGGCGCATCGCTGAGTGAGATTGCCTTGAGCTGCGGCATGAGCGATCAGTCGCATTTCACCCGCTCTTTCCGGCGCATCGTCGGCGAAGCGCCCTCTTCCTGGCGACAGACCCGACATGGCGCCATTGAGGAACGGGACGCCGAACTCGCCTATCCCGGCTTTGAAACCCATCTCTTCGAAAGGCCTGAGGATTGCACCGCAATGAGGCTCCGGTTTTGCCTCTCAGGTGCACGTAGGCTGCACGCTCGCGTACGCTGTGATAGAGGGCCTGCGTCTTGGCGTTGGGCGGTATGCCGAGGAAGCGCGTCAAGCAGCTCGCGGCAGCGCCTGTAGGCCTGCAGAGCCTCGCTGTGATCTCCGAGTTCCTGGTGGCAGAGCATCAAGCCCCGATACAGACCCTCATTGAGCGAGTCGAGCTCGATCGCCGGATCGATACAAGTTCGCGGCATCCTCCCAACGGCGCGCGTGTTCGCACTGGCGTGCCGCATCGCGGATGGCGCGCAGCAAACGATCGCGCAATTCCTGTCGCGCCTTCAAGACCCAGGGATTTTCCGCCTCGTGCTGAAGAAAATGGCCCTGATAGAGAAGCCGGAGACGGCCGATCCTCTGAAGGTCACTCGCCTTCGAATCAGGGGACGCTGCAGCTCCTCCTCGAACTCCCACATGTCGACCCACAACCGATCCCGGTTCAGGCTGACTTTGCCGCCCTCCATGCGTATCGCAGCCGCGCGCACCGAGCAGCTGCCGCAGCCTATAAAGAGCGCTTTCGAGCGCGTGGTATGCGGCATCGCCCTCGGAATCCGGCCACAGCGCATCGATCAGCGCGCCCGCGCTCACTTCGGTTCCGCCAAAGGCGATCAGGGCCTGCAGCAGTTCCAGCGGCTTGCGCAAGCGTGGAGGGACGATCACGGGCGAGGCTCCTGTGAGCAGGCGAAAGCGCCCCAACACATGAACTCTGAAACGCTCACGACCGGAATAAGCGAACCCCTTGAATGAACATGCCGTTTCGTTAAGCCTAAACCACGGCGCCAGCGCGCTTGTAGGTTGAGAACCTGCTTGTGCAATCCTGCGGGCGCAGCTCTATTTATTCACGGTGCGATAAATGATCCCGCCAGGAACCGTAAGGCTGATTACCGTCCCGGAACCAGGGGAGCTCTCGACTGAGAATTTGCCCATGATGCGGGCCGCACGTTCACCCATGCTTTGCAGGCCGAAGTGCCCTGGCTTGCCACGATGCAGGATATCCGGATCGATGCCCGCGCCATCGTCATAGATACGCAGGCTGAGATCTTGCGCATAAGAGAGCTCGACTCTCAGCTGCGTGGCATGCGAGTGCACGCAGGCGTTGCGGATCGCCTCATAGCCGATGCGATATACCTCGTCACGGACGATGGGATGCATCTCCTGAATCTGTCCCGACACCTGAAGCGAGACTTCCATTGAGCTATGGATCCGGCACTCCTCGAGCGCCCGCCGGAAGGCGTCCGCAAGATCATTCGCCTCGGAGGTTGAGGTGCGCAAGGAATTCAGGGCAGCCCGGCCCTCTTCGGTCGCCCGTCCCAGCCAGGCCGACAGTTTCTCCATGGCCTGACGCATGTGCGACGGGTCGGCAGTGGCGCTCAGCGCATCGTCGGCGACGAGCTTGCTGCCCTGAATGGTCTGCAGGAACGTGTCGTGCAGGTCGCGCGCAATCCGCGTGCGTTCGGCCAAGCGCTCATCGAAGCGAGCTTTCATGATTTCAGCAATCCGGCGCACGCGCAATCGATAGATCGCCCAGAGCAGCAGCACGCCGACGACGAAACACAACAAGCGAAACCAGATACGTCTGATACCACGCAGCGGCAACCTTGAAATCCAGTGTCGCTCCGGTTTCATTCCACACCCCGTCGTTATTCGACGCTATCACGCGAAACCGATAATTTCCGGGTCGAAGATCGCTGTAGAACGCCTGGCGGCGCAAGCCCGGATCTTCCCAATTCTTATCGCGGCCTTCGAGAATGTAGCGGAAGCCCATCCTTTGCGGCAGAACGAAGCTAAGCGCCGTGTAGTCAATCTGAATGTCTCGGGTAAGGGGTGGGAGTGTGATGGGGGAAGCTGGCGAATAGCTTTTTCCGTCGGCGAGGAGACGCTCGACATGTACCGGCGGCGGCAGCAAGTTCTTGTATGAACGACCCGGGTCGATCATTTGCAGAGCGGACAGGCCGACGAACCAGAGTCGACCATCGGGTGACATCGCAGCACTCGGCTGGATCCGGTCTGCATTCCATCCCGGGTCTGCTCCATCAAGTACGCCGAGGCTTGTTACCGCCACTTGGGCTTCGGGGTGGGCCACCCATTTTGCCAAGTCCGCCGCGGAAATCTGCAGATACCCGCAATTCCCGTCGAGCCACAGTGACCCGAAGTTATC
Source organism: uncultured Gammaproteobacteria bacterium (assembly GCA_963771615.1). Taxonomy (GTDB): domain Bacteria; phylum Pseudomonadota; class Gammaproteobacteria; order Steroidobacterales; family Steroidobacteraceae; genus Bog-1198. The sequence goes on along the minus strand of CAVYUD010000008.1, from coordinate 756,292 downwards.
TATGAGTGCCGCAGTAATCTTTGCGCACGGTAAGCCGTTGTGCGAGTCCATGATAGTCAATGCGCCATGCTCCCATCGATACAAGCCTTCGCTGGTTGCGCCCCATACGACTCCTGCTGAGTCGACGGAAAAACTGAACATCATGACCGGCGCGGCACCGCTACGTCCGTTAGAGACAATTTTCGCCACGCCTTTTTGATAATGAGCAAGTTTACCGTCCCCCGTGCCGATCCAGATTCCGCCGGCCGGGTCCGGCGCGAGAAAATGAGCGTGCGGCACGGGCGACGAGAGATCAATGTCCTCCTGCACCCGGCGGTCTTTGATGCGCAGCAGATGGGTTATGTGCTTAGGCTGGTCGTGGGCGATGGCCCAAATATTCCCGTCAATGTCTTCAGTCAATGAAAAGACTTTTCCGATCTGGTCTAGAGGGCTCCCGTCCTGCCCCTTGACCTCAGTGAACCTGCCCAACTGGTACACCATCACTGTGCGATTGATCCCCAGCCAAACCTGACCCAAGTGGTCCTCGAGCAGCGCAGACACATCTTGAATGGGATGTCCGTCAGCCACCGTGGTCAGGGAAACCGAGTCCCCCAGGATGATGGCCAAAGCCCCTCTAAGACCCACCCAAACGGAATTGTCGTTTCGAACAATGACACCTCTAAGATCGCTTCCGCTCAAACCCTCAGTCGAGGAGAAGCTGACAATGGGAATGTCTCGGAACAGATCCACTCCCCTGTCCGTCGTGACCCACACATTCCCCTCTCTGTCTTCGTAAATTGAATGGACTTCATCACCGGTCAGACCCTGCGCGGCGCCATAGTGATCCGCATGGCCGTCACGAATGTGATAAAGACCCTGAGACTCGGTTCCGACCCACAGCGATTGCTGGCGATCCACAAACAGCGCAATCGCTCGAATAGTCGCGCCGTCGAACCCGGGGAGCACATAGTTTGCGAAGTCTCCATTAACGTAATAGCGTACTCCCAGTCCTGGCCCCACGCCGTCCATGGCCACGAAGACCGAGCCCGTGGCCCCGGCAGCAATCGCCACTACGCCGTCGCCTGATGGATGATCCATCTGCTCTTGCATGTAGTGGGTGATCGAACTTCCGTTCCAGCGGCATAGCATCTGGCATGCGAACCAGATGTCTCCTGAACTGTCTTCGGCAAGCGCGGCGGCAAATTGGGCTGGGTTGCCATCACTCTTGTCCTTGCCATAACACTTCAGATTGTCTCCGACGATTCGGCAAAGCGCCCCTTCGCTGCCGCCCAAGTGATTGCGAGAAATCCAGATCGTACCGGTGTGATCCTCGAGAATATTATCCACACTGCCCTTGTTGATCGGGAAACTGGACCCTTCGCCGTCCTTGAGGCGGTTCAAACCCCGATAGGTGGCCATCCACAGGCTTCCGTCGCGGCTGCCCAAGAGCCGGTTGACCCCCTCCTTCGTTGGGAAGGATTTTTGCGTGGGCACCGGAGCCATCGTGACCCCGTCAAACCGAAGTAGCCCAGCGGCGGTCGCAATCCAGATGTAGCCGTCGCTGGTCTGAGTGAACTCTTGCGGCCCGTGTGGGAAGCCGTCCTGGGCCCTCCAGACGGTGTGAGCATATTGGGAAATCATCCGGTGAGGATCAAGCGCCGAGGCGATCTCCCGGCAGAAATAGCTGCAGAATGCTGCAGATCGCGAGGGCTATACGAGGGCGGCGCCGGGAACCAAGCGATGGAAAATTTCGATGGTGCTTCATACACGCTCGAGATGTTCGGACACAGACGATCCCACCGGTTTGATAGCGTCTCGACAGTAGTTGCGGCACGCATCTGCCGCCCCGTAAATGCGTGGGGCGCCCACCCTGTAGCTTTCTACAGGTGCTATCGCTAAATCTGGAGCAGGCCGCGGCGAAGCGCGATCGTCACCGCATGCGTTCTATCCTTTGCCTCCAGCTTGCCAACCAGATTCTTGACGTGGAAGTTGACTGTCGTTTCGGCAATGGCCAACTGGTCCGCGATCTGCTTGTTGCGATACCCATCGCGAATGAGTCCGAGCACCTCCAGCTCGCGCGCGGTCAGATCCTCCTCGCCCAGATGCTCGGCCAAGCGAGCGGCAACCTCCGCCGGCACATGCCGCCGTCCGGCATGAACCGCGCGGATCACCGCCAGAAGGTCGTCCTTAGCCATGCTTTTCAAGAGGTAAGCCGCGGCACCCGCCCGCATGGCCCGCTGAATCTCCCCATCGCCATCCGAGGTCGTCAGTATAACGATACGAGCTCTAGGGAACTCGCCTCGAATGGCGACAAGCACATCAGTGCCGTTCGAGCCGGGAAGTTGTAGGTCCATTAGGGTTACATCCGGCTGATATCGGCGAAATTCAGCCACAGCTTCCACCCCGTTGCCCGCATAACCTAGCAGCCGCATATCCGGCTGCGACGCGATAATGGTGGCCAAACCCTCCCGGAAAACCGGGTGGTCTTCGACGCACAAAATCTTTATTGGCGCTGCGGAGTTCAGGGCGATACCTCTTGGAGCGGGTTCTACCGGCGCCTCTATGCCCGACGGACTGCTTTGATCACACCTTACAAGGGGTGCCTTCCTTATACAAGAGTGCAGCACCCCCGAAAGGGGGAATCAACCTACACCTCCGGTGCTGTAGGCTGGGCAGAAAGGTGAATGGTGAGGGGCTGCTCCAATGAGATTGAGTCCATGGCCTGAGCGTACTCATCGAGGCGCAGAAAGCAGCGTTCGTCGGCAGCAAAGAAGTCGATATGACACGACGCATTGAGCAATCCAGTCAAGATGAGGAATCTGCGCCTGCTCGTACGCTGTCACGACGTTCCGTAATTTCCGTCGCCGCCGGACTCGCACTAGCAAGCGGATGGCCGGCGCTCGCCGATATCATTTCATCATCCACTAACACACCGCACGCACGTGATATTGGAGACCCGAATATGCAAACCGTAAAGACTACGGATGGCGTCGAAATATTCTTTCAAGGACTGGGGTCCGAAGGACGCACAGCCCATCGTGTTTCACCATGGCTGGCCGCTCTCGTCTGACGATTGGGACGCGCAGATGCTGTTCTTCCTGTCAAAAGGTTATCGTGTCGTCGCTCATGACCGGCGCGGTCACGGACGTTCCACTCAGGTCGGCACCGGCCACGACATGGATCACTATGCCGCCGATACCTCAGCTGTCGTAGAACGTCTCTGATCTCAAGAACGCGATTCATGTCGGCCACTCGACCGGCGGCGGCCAAGTCGCGCGCTATGTCGCGAAATTCGGACAGCCCCAGGGCCGCGTCGCCAAGGCGGTGCTCATCGCTTCGGTTCCGCCGCTCATGCTCAAGACCGCCAAAAACCCCGGCGGCACCCCGATGGAGGTGTTCGATGCCCTCCGAAAGGCGCTTGCGGCGAATCGCGCGCAGTTCTTTCTCGACGTGCCTTCGGGTCCGTTTTATGGCTTCAACAGACCGGGAGCAAAGCCCGTGCAAGGAATTATCCAGAATTGGTGGCGTCAGGGAATGATAGGAAGCGCGCTGGCTCATTACGAAGGCATCAAGGCGTTCTCGGAGACGGACCAAACGGACGATTTGAAAGCGATCACGGTACCGACGCTCGTAATGCAAGGGGACGATGATCAAGTTGTGCCTTATAAAGACGCCTCATTGCTGCAAGCCAAGTTACTGAAGCACGCCACGCTCAAGATTTACCCGGGTTATCCGCATGGGCTCATGACGACCCACGTCGACGTAATCAACTCCGACCTCTTGGAATTCATTAAGTCGTAGTGCCCGAGTCTAAACGGGAGCGTTAACGCCATCCTTCCCTCGATATTGAAGTAACCGCGGTGCGGACGGACCGCATTGCACCACCCCGGCAAGGGGTGTCTGCACCTATACAAGTCTGCAGGCCGACTCCTACCGCTTCTGAGGTGGCGTAAAGTGCCGATACAGACGACCCTATGGCAGCGGAGGAAGGCGTTGCAATGGATGGTCACATACAAGAGACACTGGCCGCGGTACCAAAACTAGGTGCGATGCGATCGCACGAGTGGATGCATCGGTTAATTTCGCTCCTTGAGGCGGCCGTTGGTCAGCTTCAAAACCCAGTACACCCGGCCCAAGGAACGCTGCTTGAAGCAACCTCTATATTGCGGAGGCAGATTGATCCGCCTGCTGCGATACAGTCCCCCGATGGGACGCGACGCTTGCTGGCCTGGCAGGCGCGCAAAGTCCGTGACTATATTGATAGCCATGTCGCCGCGCCGGTGCTGGTCGCGGACCTATGCGCGCTGGTTCAGCGCAGCGAAGCACACTTCTCGCGCTCCTTCAAGCGCACCTTCGGCGAGTCACCGCACGTTTTCCTGGTGCGCCGTCGCGTGGAGTTGGCCACTCACTACATGCTTACGACCTCTGCGTCCCTGAGCGATATTGCGCTGAGGTGCGGCTTCAGCGACCAGGCGCACTTGTGCAAGCACTTCCGGCAGCTCGTGGGCCAGACTCCCGCGGCCTGGAGACGTGCCATAACTCAGAGTAGTCCCAGAGCACCAGCTGTCGATACGGCGTGAGCGCGCGTTCGCACGCCGAGCTTGATGAAGATGCCTTTAACGTGGGACTTTACCGTCTCGGGGGCGATCTGCAGCTGTTGAGCGATCCGTTTGTTGGAAAGTCCACAGCTCATCGAGCGCAGCACGCTGTGTTCGCGAGGGCTCAGCGACTCCATGACGCGCGACGCGCGAGGCGGTGACGTGCTGTACACGCTGCTGTGCGCGGTCCACAAGAATGCTGCCGATGTAGGGTCTGAGTTCCGGGGGCACGCGGCCATCTTGCGGGGCGGCTTGGTGAAGGGACTGTAACAGCTCGGCCACGTGCGCTCCGGCATCGACAAATGTCTGATACACCCCGGCGCGCGCACCAACCTGAAGCGCTTGAACGAGCATCGCGCGGCCTTCGGCATGGTCTCCGCAGCCGAGTAGAGCATCGGCCAGATGCACGGACAATCGCAACGCCCAGTATTTATTTCGCTTGCCGCAGCTCGCCGCCTGAAGCTCCCGCAGAATCATTGCGGCTCGGCCCGCGTCCCCAGTGGCGATCAGTACCTGCGCACGCGCCAATGCATGGCTGGCCTGCAACGCCTCATCCGAGGCGAAGTCGAGCGCGAGCGTCCCGATGCGCTCGGTCAAGAGTGCCGCCTCGCGGGTGCGCCCCTCCTTGAGAAGGAGCTGCGTGCGCAGCACCAAGCTCTCCGCCATTATTCCGGCCCAATCGCGCGCCGCCGCCAGAGCCTCGGCCTCCTTAAGGATGAGGAATGCGAACTCCATGTCCCCCCGACGGGCGGCAAGGCGCGCCAGAACCCGATACCCTCGCAAGACGCTCTCCTCGTCTCCTGAGGTTCGGACTGCCGCGAGACTCTCCATCACCAGAGCGTCCAGACCGGCGCGGTGCCCTTCCTCGTAGAGCAACTCGGCGAGCACGACGGCCGCCCGGGCTGTCACCGGCGATCTCTTCCCGAAACGACTCACAGCGCGTTCGTGCGCGCTTCTTGCCAGTCGGGTCGCGACGGCCAGTCGGAGCTGTTCAGCCTCTACGACGGCTTCGAACATCGGCCCGATGATTGTCGCAAGCCCGTGGGTGCCGCGATGAGTCGGCACGGCATGATTGAGACGAGGCACCGCGTAGTATCGATCGAAGTCTCGCACCTTCCAGTAGCCGACGCGCAGCGCCGCTGTCAGCGCAGGGCTCTTCCCACCTGAGCGGTGACGGCTTTCAAGTACCGCAAGCGCGGCGCGCACCGTCGCGCCGTCCTGACTCTTCAGCACAAGCAGCACGGCTCTTAATACCTCGGCAAATTCCCGCGATCGGGCCGTCAACCGGAGCATCAGAACGCGCTATCTGATCATCAAACTGCGCGACAGTCGCCAAGGCATCGTCGATTCGCAGCTCGATGAGGCTACGCCATGTGCGTACCAGCAAAGTGTTTGGGGAGTGCTGTGCGCTTCGTGATTCCACGCGCGCGAGATCCGAGGCCGGTCGGGACCGCAGTCACAGTGTCACGGATCGAAGTGGCGGGATCGAGCTGGTCGGACAATTGCGAGAGATGATGGACGCACAGCTTGAGTCGAGCCTCCCGGAGAAATAGATCGTTCGTTAAGCAGGCAGCTCGAAGACATTGCCGCGTGGCTGGTTCGGGACGAGATTAAGCCGCGGCGGCTCACGGCAAGCTCACGGGGCGGCATTCGAGGTAATGTCATTGCTGTCATGCCTAGGGACATCTTAGGCTTTCAATCGATTCGACGTGGCTCAAGCTTGCCCTGCGGCGGTTCGAGTTGCACCTATCCGAAGTTAGGGATTAGATAGGTCCAAATCACCAGGCGGAGAACAGCTCCAGCGTATGACCGGCAAACAAAACGAGCGCGCGATAATCCAGGGCAAGCTGTTTCCCGCAACCGGGACCAGGAAGCCGTTGCCCCGGCCGAGGCTTGATTCCTCCAGCGACGTGCTGGACGGCATCTTTCCAGTCGTTGTCGTGGCCGCGCCTGCTGGATACGGCAAGTCCACGCTGATGGCTCGGTGGCACGCACGGCTCCTCGAGCGCGGAGTTTCTTGCGCCTGGCTATCCTTGGATGAAGACGACAACGACGCGGCTCGCTTTCTGCGTCATTTGATCGCAGCACTGCAGAAGGCCAACGCGCACATCGGCAAGGACGTGGCGGAAGACCTCATCGCCGACTTCGTGAGTGGTTCAAAGTCCGTGCTGGAGGCGATTGCGGACGACCTCGCGCAGGTCCAACACCGCATCGTCCTGTTCCTGGATGACCTGCAACTTGTCGAGGGGACTGAAGTTCGCGCAATTCTCGATTGGTTGATCAACTATGCGCCCCGACGCCTGCAGTATGTCATCGGCACTCGCAGGGATCCCGGCCTGCGCTTGAGCGGTCTTCGGGTACGGATGCCAGTTGCTCGAGCTCGGAGCCGAGCAACTGCAATTTGATGCCGCGGAAGCCGCTCAGTTCTACAAAAGCCGCCTCGGGCGAGACCTCCCGGCGCCGGACTTGCAGGCCTTGCTGACCAAAACCGAAGGCTGGCCCGCGGCGCTCGAACTCGCTGCGCTGGTGCTCGCCGGGTCGAGCGAGCCGAAAGCGTTTATCCAGCACTTCGCCGGCACGGACACCAGCGTGGTTGACTATCTGTGCGACATGGTCCTGTCGCAGATGGACGAACGAACTCGCGAGCATCGTGTTCCGCATCTCGTTGTTCGATCGTGTTTGCGCGCCGCTCGCTCAAGCCGTTACTGATGCCAATGACGCCGAAGAGGCGTTGCTGGGGCTGCGAACCCGCAACCTCTTTCTGATTCCTCTGGATCGATCTTGGGAGTGGGTGCGCTTTCATCATCTGGTCGGCGAATTTTTCCGTGCGACCTATCGCCGAGCGGCACCGGCGCGAGCCAGGGAGTGCCTCGTGCTGGGGGCACAATGGTTGCACGCCAACGCCCATGTTGAAGAAGCTGTGAACTACGTAATCCGCGCTGAGGAGTGGGAACAGGCGACACAGTGGGTTGCCGACAGCGTCGAGGAACTGGTATTCCGCCGCGGTTACCATCAGACAATCCTGCGCTGGATGAACGCCCTTCCTGAGGCTTGCGTGGATCGCTACCCGGTCATCCGTATCCAGTACGCCTTTGCGCTCTCGTTCTACCACCGGAATCAGGAATATGAAGCGCAAATCTACCGCCTGCAGCAGTTGCTGAAGAATCTTGAGGCACAAACCAATCAAGACGTCCCCGGTATCGACGAGTTGCGATGTGCGGTCGAGATGCAGGTCGCCATGTCGGCCGGCTTGCGCGATCAGGCATTGCGAGGCGGCGAATTAGCCGCGGCTTGGCTCGCACGTTGGCCAGAGGCGTCGTTAAGACGCAAGGGCGTGATGGGAAATGTCCTCAGCTATGGACACAAGACAAGGGGCCACGTCGATGCGGCACTGGCGACGATTGCCGAAACGCGCAAGTGGCTCGAGCAAAGCGAAGGTTACTATGCGCTGAGCTGGACCGCTTACCTCGAGGCCGTGATGCACCTGAAACGCGGCAGTTACTTCGACTCAAGGCTTGCGTGCACGCGCGGACTCGAGCTCGTTGAGCGAAAACTTCATGGACATCCCGGGCAGGGTAGCCTGCTTCATACACTCCTTGCGGGCGTCGCGTACGAGTTCGACGAGATCGAACAGGCTCTGGCGCATCTCGAACTGGCCTCGACCAGTATGAGCGAATACGCGCATGCCGACGCGGTAATCGTTGCTTACTTGACGCAAGCCCGCATCCAACATCTGCGGCACGATGAAAATGGAGCACTATCGATGCTGAGAGAAGGGCAGGAACTGGGTGTTGAGCGCGGCTGGCCGCGCGTAACCCTGTCATTGGCGGCCGAAGAGTGCCGTAGTCTTGCGCGGGCCGGACATTATGAGGAGGCCAGACTCGTGGCAACGCGCTTCGACTTCCACGAGCTAACGCCCGCCGGTGGGGCGTCCCCGCTGAGTTCCGACAAGGCGGTGCGCGCGGCCTCGCGTTACCTGCTCAAGCAATCGCCGAGAGTCGTTGTGGAGGCGCTGGATCATGCGATCGACAGCAGCCAACGGCGCGAACTCGCCCACCGCTCGGTGGAATTGCTCGTCCTGCGCGCGCTGGCCAAAAAAGAAGAAGAAGACTGGTCGAGCGCCCTCGCGGACGTGCATCGCGCGCTTACCATCGCTGCCCCCAGAAATTATGTTCGCGTGTTCCTTGATGAAGGTCGCGAACTAGCGTCCTGATCGATCGGCTCGATATGGAGAAACTCCGCGGCACCGAGGCGGCGCCCCTGGCGCGCCGCCTGCAGCGCGCGATGTGCTCGCCTGACATACCGGGCGAAGCGCGGGTCGGCAAGGGCGAAGAACTGACAAAGCGGGAGTTGTCGATTTTGAAGCGCCTAGAGACGGGCCTGAGCAACAAGGAGATTGCCGAAGCAATTTTTGTCTCTGAAGGCACGCTCAAATGGCACCTCCACAATGTCTATGGCAAGCTCAACGTCCGGAACCGTACGGTGCAATGGCTCGAGCGCGGGCGCTCGGTATTCTATGAGCTTATGCAGCGTCAATCTCGGCGTACGCAATGCCCGCCAGACTTCCCTGAGTCATTGCGATGGGTCGCTTTTCCGATCCATTCAAATGTGCGCAGTAGATCGATCCAGCGAGATCCGTGACGAATATCCGGTTGCCTCGCACATCCAGTGCGACGCCGATCCCCTCCATCGAGTGGCGAAGTACGATTTTCTGATCGAGATGCCCGTCGATCGGCGTTCGGCTCACGGCGTTGCCGCGCGGCGGATCGCCCCGATCCGTCCAGTAGAGAACGCGATGCTCGAGATCGAGCTCCAGATCGATCGGCTCCGGCAGCCCATCGAACAAGACTTCGACGTCGAGCCGATTCGTCGGCCGTCTGGCCGCGCGGCATATCGATGCCGCGCGAAAGATGCGCCCGTGTCCGGAGTCATCGGCTCCCTTCTGGGTCCAGTACATCTGGCCACGAACCGGATCGACGGTGATCCCGACACACCAATTCGCTGGATTGTGCCGATCGCCCTCGCCTTCGCCTGTTTGAATCAGTGTCTCGACCTGCGAGCCATCAAGGTTGGCACGCATCACGCGCATTCCCTCTCGGTCGGACCAATATAGCTTGCCGCTCTCCTTCTCGAGATGGAGTTGCTTTGGCGTGAATGTGCCCCCTTCGGGAATGATGATTCGACGATTGCCGCCGTCAAGATCCGCGCGTTCGATTGAACCATCATTCCTGTGCGGAACGCCCATGTTGGTCCAGTAGATGTAGCCCGCCGCCGAATCGACCGCTAGGCCGTCGGGAAGGCGGCATCCGGTGACGAGTGTTCTTGGGTCCGAGCCATCGGGGTTGAGGGAGAAGATGCGGCCGCCGCTCAGGTCGAGCACGAACAGACGTCCGCTCGAGGAACGGTTATCGGCCACGTTTTGCTCCACAGCAAAATGTCGAATGTGCGTGTGACGCAAGCCTGAGGGTTCGAACGTGCGTGCTCTAGATCTAAATTCGGATGATTGGTGCGCAGTTGACCTTGGCGAGTCTCTAATGCCGTCTATGACAGCTTGCTTTTCCGAATTCGCCCGCGTGACCTACCGGGGCCCTGGCACGGCGCACCGCTCCCGCTGGAAGCACGCCTTCCTGGCCCCGACCCCAAGCGCACGAGTTACAAAGTTGGCCAGGAAAACTCAACCCCTATTGAACTCTATTACGAGGATCATGGCTTTGGATCCTCTGGTCCTCATCCACGGCTGGCCGCGGAGCGGCGCGTCCTGGGAAAAGCAGACAGCGCACTACTTGCCGCGGGTCATCGCGTCATCACGTACGACCGCAGAGGTTTTGGCCAATCCTGCAAGTACGGGCGAAGTCACTCGGTATATCGGCAAGTATGGCGTCAAGCGGATGCGCAGTTCCTCGCTCTCCGCACAGCATATGCCTTGCAGCATTCTCCGCCGTGACTCTAAAGTGCGCGCTCCCATCCGCCGTATTGATTCCAGCGCTAGGCCCGGCGGATGCGAGAGCCGCCGGCCTACCACCGCTCGGTCCGGCTGATCCGTCGCGCAGTCGCTCGGCTTCGTGCCAGATGCATCGGGATGGCGCGGCGAACGCGAACCCGACATTCAAGCCTGGTCAACATTGCGACGTATGTTTGCAACGCTAGGGTAAACCATCGGACGCAACGGCTGGCTGCACCATATACGCGGGTCACTCGGTTCCATCCCGCGGCTGGTGCGGCGCATTCGCGCAGCGTGCTTGAAGAGACCGCAAAGGCGATCCGGCGCGACAGCGGTCGTGCCGGAAATGGCTACCTCCCCGTCATCCTGGCATCATCACTTCGATGAACCACAATTACGATGCCATTGTCATCGGCGCCGGCCAGGCCGGACCATCCTTGGCGGCGCGCTTCGCCCGCGCCGGCAAGTCAGTTGCAATCATTGAACGCCATCTCTTTGGTGGCACCTGCATTAATACCGGCTGCACTCCCACCAAGACACTGATCGCGAGTGCGCGCATTGCCTACGATGCACGCCGCGCGCAGGAATATGGAATTGAACTCCCTGCAGCGAGCGTAGCGGTCAACATGCGTGCTGTTCAGGCTCGAAAGAAGCGAATAGTCGATGCGTCAAAGACCGGCTTGGAGAATTGGATTCGCGGCCTGCAGAACTGTTCGGTCTACAAGGATCAGGCAAGATTCGAATCGGCGCGATCTGTGAATGTCGACGGACAGCTACTTACCTCTGAACAGATCTTTATCAACGTAGGCGGTAGACCGCGAATTCCCGACTTCCCCGGCATTGACACGGTCAAGTTCTTGACAAGCACATCGCTTCTCGAACTCGAGGACCTGCCGGCGCACCTGATTATTGTCGGCGGAAGTTACGTCGGCCTTGAATTCGCGCAGATGTATCGGCGATTTGGCAGCGATGTCACGGTGATTGAGAAAGAATCTCGGCTCTTGCCGCACGAGGATCTGGAAGTCGCCGCGGCAATCCAAAGCGCACTCGAAGCCGAGGGCATTCAGATACGCCTTGAAGCCGAATGCATTCAACTTGCCTCCGATGCCGAGTCGGTGAGCGCAAACGTGCATTGTTCCGTGGGTTCTCCGCAAGTCAGAGGTTCTCATGTACTCGTTGCGGTGGGACGAGTGCCCAACACCGACGACTTGGGTCTGGAAAGGGCGGGCGTGGAGATAGATCGCGCCGGCTTTATCAAAGTTGATGATGAGCTACGCACCAATGTCTCCGGCATCTGGGCATTGGGCGACTGCAACGGCAAGGGCGCGTTCACGCATACCGCCTATAATGATTATGAAATCGTAGCCGCCAATCTATTCGGTGAACCGCGACGGCGCTTGAGTGATCGAATCCCCTGCTATGCGCTGTTTGTGGATCCGCCGCTAGGCCGGGTCGGATTGACTGAACGCGCCGCCCTAGCCCAAGGCCACGCGATTCGTATCGGCAGTCGACCGATGACAAGGGTCGCGAGGGCCGCCGAAAAAGGCGAAACCCGGGGTCTAATGAAAGTTGTGGTCGATGCGCAATCCAACTTGATCCTGGGCGCCTCGATCTTAGGTGTCGGCGCTGATGAGGCAATTCACTCGATCATCGACGTCATGGCTGCGAAAGTCCCGTATACCACTCTACAAAATACCGTACATATCCATCCCACCGTTTCGGAATTGATACCTACTATCCTCGGCGAACTAGGCGAAAATAAAACACAGTTATCGTAGGCGCCCACGGATTTGTGTCGCGCCTGCCTTAAACAAAGCCCCGGCGTGTGACCGGGGCTTTGTCTCCGGATCAAGCGCGTCGCTCGTTACTTTAGACTCTTCGTCGCGTACCAAATCTGCGGCGTTCCTTTGACGCCTGATTTCTCCATCGCGCTCTTCAACTCCGGCGATGCGGCAAAAGCTCTGGCCTTCTCGAGGCTGTGGAAGTTATGAGTGACTGTGACATCATTGGGATTGTCGACAGACTGGTAAACGGCCTGAGCAACGACGCCCATTTTTTTCTGCGTCGCGCGAAACCCATCGTACGCCTTCTTCCATGTTGCGTAATCTGCGACTTCGTGACGAACAAACATGTGCACATCCGCTGCGAGCGCTGGAGCCGCCACGCAGAGAACTCCGAGCGCCAGCAGGCTGGCGACCACATATGACCTGAACTTCATTGCTATCCCCTTTGTTGAAATGTCTCCGCAGGCTCTCGGTAAGCTACCAGGGAGCAGGCGGGCCGGAATTGTAACATCGCGCCATGATGGAACCTTTATCGACACGTTTCATGAACGAAGCACCTTCCGCATACGTACACAAGCCATGCGGGTGCCAGAAGGCATGATGTGCTCGCCCGGTTCGAGTGAAATAAAGCCGTTCACCTCGTAGAAGCGGACGGCATTGATCGAGGCATCCATGCGCAGCTCGGTGAGCGCAGCGTTTCGAGCCAGCTCTTCGAGCCGTGTTAGCAGCGCACGACCCACTCCTTGGCGACCATATGCTGCGTCTACGTAAACGGCGCGCAACTCCGAGTTAGTGGGAACGATTGAGCCGAAACCGAGGATCTTCTCAGAGGAATCCGTGGCTACCACAATTAACTCCTCGCCACGCTCGATCCAGCGCTGAAAGGTCTCCACGCGCTCGGTGACGATGACGGCAGGAGCCCATTCATCGATGATGGCCGGACTGTAGGCGGAGGCGGCAGTTTGCCTGATCGCCGAGCGCTGCGCTGTAAGGATCGCCAACGCGTCATCTGGGCGTCCCGGTCTGAGTTGGAAAGGCAGCGCCGCCATAGACAATCCTATGAGGATAACGCTCCCTGCAGTTCACTTTCCAAGATAGCCCCGGCACTATTCTGCATTCGCATGGCTAATCCTCTCGATCAAGTCGAACTCGTTCCGCGCACCGCCGAGAATTGCGCGGCATTCGATGTCGAAGATCTTCAGCCGGGCGACCACAAAATCGGTCTCCTTTATTGACGCGGATACAATCCGCGCATACTCAGCGAGTTCCGTCGCAGGCAAACTTCCGAGCTCGGGGCTTTTCGCGACTTCGCCAATACCCAGGCTACCAGCTGAATCCTCATAGCGCTCCCGAAACGATGCCAGCGCCGTGAGGCCGACGTACCATCGATCTCTGCTGGCGCCGGTGAGATCACGCGCATAGGAGATTCTGCTGTAGAGGCGAAGCCGGTCGGCGGGTAGCAAGGCCACCGTGCCGTTCTCCTTGGCGGCCTCGTACGGAGCGAGACTCGGATAGATCATGAGAATGGCCATCCGCGGGTCGTCCACCGCAGGCGCCGCAGGTGATGACTGACCGTCCACGCGAGCTTGGATCGCAACCCGTAATTCAGCGAGATAAGCTCGAAACCGCGCAAGTTTTCTAAAGTCCTCTTCATCGACTTTGATGTCGCTCTCGAAGACTGAACGCATCTCCTCTTCGAGCTTTGAACGCTGATTTCGGTGATGAAGAGCCTCAATTGTTTGCTCAAGCGCGACTGCGATCAAAAGACCCACAACGATCGTGGCGATATGGATGAAGAAGTCTCGCCAAGTGTGGACCAACTGGTGCGGAGCGTGCATATCGAACATGGGCGCTTTGATCTCCGGCGTGGAAGGCGTTTCGGTCTCTGGGGTTACTTCAATCCGAGTGCCTGACGCAGCTGCGGCGCTGTCATGAGGCGTGTGTATACCGGCGTACCGACGTCGAACTCGCGCGCACGCGACAGAGGACCCACCACCATCGGCTCAAAGCCGGCATCCCTTACCAGCCGTTGCGCCACGGCGAGCGCCTCCGGGTCGTCGCCAGCCAGCGGGATCGCGATCGGCTGCCCCGCGCGGTGCGCCTCGCTCGCTAGATCGCCGGAATTGATCGCGTTGAATGCGCGCACCAGCCGCACCCCGGGCAAATAGTTTAGCGAGGCCACGCCTGTGCCGACGCGGCGCGCTTCGAGCGCCATGTCGCCGTCGCGTTGCGGATAAGGGTTGCCGGTATCGAGGACGATCTTGCCGGCGAGCTCCGCCTTGAGGTCACGGCCGACCTGCGGCAGCGCGCCGTACGGCACCGATACCAACACCACATCGCCAAACAGCGCGGCCTCGCGCGGTGTGCCGACCTTCGCCTTCGGCCCCAGCGATTGGGCTAGCGGGCGCAACTCCTCTGGATGGCGCGACGAGATCAGCACCTCGTGTCCCGCCGCGACCCACAACTTGGCGAGCGTACCGCCGATGTGACCTGCGCCGATGATGCCGATCTTCATCGGCGCACTGTTCGTCGGCGCTGCACCGGCCGTCCCTGCGTGGGCCGAAAGCGCTACCGCCACGGCGGCGAGCCCCTTCAACAAAATTACACGTGCTTTCATCGTGAAAACTCCACCGCCTTTTTTTCGCTGCGGCATGCCGGGGTTGTCGGTATCGATGACCAGGGTACCGTGCCGAGCGCGGCTCCCTGGATGTGATGGATAGGAGGATAAGCCCAACATTCTAAGAAGACCATGGGGCGCTGGGTTCCGTGCCGGCCTAAAACAGAGGACCATAAAGTGGCCCACGGATATTTTTACAAAGTGGCCCTGTTGCCTGCGCCACTTGCAGAACATCTTAAGAAGCTACGCTGACAAACCGAGGTAGATCCGATGAGATTCACGCTTTGTGCCGGCCTTTGCAAGCTGCTCTTAGCAGGCGCCCTCATCGGCGGGTATGCGCAAGCCGCTAGCTCCCAAGCTGACGCCATCACCTCGGCCGTCGCAGACCCGGCTCGGCCGGAAGGCGATCGCAATCGCGATGTGGCGCGCAAGCCGGTCGAATCACTACAATTCTCAGGAGTCAAACCAGGTGATGCGGTCGCGGATTTCAATGCCGGTGGCGGCTATTTCGCTCGTCTGTTTTCTGAGGTCGTCGGCAATCGCGGCCATGTCTACGCCATCGAGCCCGTTGAGATTCAGCAGTACATAGCGAAGTCGACTGCCGAGTTACAGGGCTACGCAGCCAATCACCGCAACACCACAGTCTTGGTCGAAACAGCGCTTGAGAGTCTCCATTTGCCGAAGCAGCTTGATCTTTTCTGGATATCGCAGAACTATCACGACTTGCATAACAAATACTTTGGCCCGGTGGACATCGCCGCATTCAACAAAGCCGTGTTCAATGCCCTGAAGCCCGGCGGCTCGTACGTCATCCTCGATCACTCAGCCGCACCCGGTGCCCCGGCCGATGTCACGGAGACTCTACATCGCATCGATCCCGCCACAGTACGTCGCGAAGTGGAAGCCGCTGGCTTCGTCCTCGATAGCGAAAATGAGATTCTCGCGAACCCAGATGATCCCCGCACCATTAAAGTCTTTGACAAGTCCATCCAAGGCCACACGGATCAGTTCATCTTGAAGTTCCGCAAGCCACAGTTATCACGTTCTAGGAGAGAAACTTGAATCGAGTCAGTCGTTTGCGAACACCAAGGTCTGGACACTTTCGTCGAATAGTGATCAGTACTTCAAATTCTCGAGATAGGAGGCAATGCTCTGTTCCCTGTCTTTGAATACAGGAGGAATCTGCAGTCGGCTGCCGAGTTCTTCGTATCGTTCGTCGATCAAAAAGCCCTCGGGTTTGGATACCGTTGCCTCGAATAACGCACCGGCAGGTGTCCGCACGTATATCGAATCAAAGTATCCCCGGTCCTTGCGATCGGACGTGTCAGTGAAACCAAGTCCCTCCAGGCGGAATTTGACGTCGCTCTGTGTGTCGAGATTTTCCACTTTGAATGCGCAATGATGAACGACACCTTCTCCGTACGCCCAGGAACCTTGGGGGAGACTTGGCTCCAACAGAAAGTCGATGATGCAACCGCTTCCACCGGATCCAACCTCGTAACGGATACAACTCCCGTCGACGCGACGGCGCTTTCCACTCCAGCCGAATTGCATAAACTCGTCAGAACTTTCGGCGTCTCGTAGCGAGACCGTTATTCCGTGTGTGCCGCGAATGCCGAATTCAGCGGGAACATTCCCGTTGGAATACGGGCGACGGTTGTCGTCGTCGATACCGACCATGGCGTAGCCGATGCCACAGGGATGACTGAAGCTCAACATCCGCTCCGCAAAGCGTTCGCTGTGTTGCGTCTCAATGCCGTGCTTCTTCAGGTGATCTTCCCAGAATGTCAATGACGAGCGTGGAACGGATAAAGCCAGTGTCTTGATCTGTCCCGTTCCGGGGCGCGCTTTGCGACCGGATTGTCGCATGGGAAAGGTGGTGATCAGCGTGCTTTCGTCGCCCAGATCATTTCCGTAGTAAAAGTGATAAATAGGTTCGTCCCCATCATACAGCGCTGTTTTTTTTACGCTCTTTAGGCCCAGAACCTTGGTGTGAAAATCGTAGTCTTCCTGTGCCGTGCCGACGCTCAGGGTGATATGGTGGTGCTTTAAAATATGCGGGTTCGGTTCCATCGTTGCTTCCTATTTAACGATTGCGTTCAAGTGATTCACGCCCGACTGCCCATACTCTACTCGCTCGGAGACAGACGATGGCTAAAAACGTAATTTGTCTTTGGTATGACGGCACAGCCGAGGATGCCGCCGGGTTCTACGCTCAGATTTTTCCGGACAGCGTCGTGACTGCAGTCCACCGCGCCCCGGGAGATTACCCGGCCGGCAAGGAGGGACAAGTGCTCACGGTCGAGTTTTCGGTAATTGGAGTGCCCTGCCTCGGCCTCAATGGCGGCCCGGCATTCAAGCATTCTGAAGCCTTTTCATTTCAGGTTGTCACCGACAACCAAGCCGAGACGGACCGTTACTGGAACGCCATCGTCAACAATGGCGGTACCGAAAGCGCGTGCGGATGGTGCAAAGACAAATGGGGCGTGTCCTGGCAGATCACTCCGCGGGCACTACTGGACGCAACGACCGATCCCGACCGTGCGGCCGCGAAGCGCGCGTTCGATGCGATGATGACAATGAAAAAGATTGACATAGCCGCTATCGAAGCGGCACGGCGCGGAACTGCTCGCGCTTAACTGTCCACGCACGAGGCAGATGTTCAGGTGCTGCGTGCGCCAAGGAGCGGCAGTTGTCCGACTTCACTCTCCACTGCACCGGGCCACTTGTCTGTTACAGATGAAATGCGCCGTTTTGACGCCACAAGAAGGCCTTGTTCGCGACGGTCTTAGGGCGCCGTGGACTTGAAGCTTTGCCTCAGCTCGTTTGCGTCGAGGCGCGAGAATAGCGGCGGAAAATTGCGCTGCGCCGTGACGCTCGCATCCTGATTGACCACCAGAAATTCCTTCTTTTCATCACTCCAGGCCGGCCAATTGGGCAAGCCCGCAGCGTTTGGGTTATCGCTCTTTGCAAAGTTGGTCCAGTAGGTCTGCAGCAGCTCAGACAGCGATGCATCATCAGCAGTTGACGGAAGCCACTGCCATTCTCGGTCTCGCAAACTACCGAATACGTACGGCACCTCCAAACTATGAAACGCGCCCAATGCCGCCACGCCCTTGCCGGGAATCGAGCGATCAAAGCGATATACAAATACCTGTTGACCCGCGGCACGGGTCAGGCTTGCCATCGCGCCAACCGGGCACGCGCCAATCAAGTCATTGGCGGCCCCGTCTAGCCCAACCTCCTTATTCAACAGTATTCTGCCAAAGTAGATCGCAATGGCGGCATCGGTCCAGCTTCCGAAATAAGGGCGGGCGGCGTCTGTAAATCTTTTCAAGCCGCCGGATTCGGCGGCACTGCCCGAAGTCCCTGCGGCGTTGGCAGCCGCTGCCGCGGCGAGACGAAACGCGCTGAGCTCCCGTCCATTGAGACCAATCAGCAAATCTACCTTTTGAATTGCACCAGTAAGAAAGGCTTGCTGCGGCGACATCGGCAGCACCCAACCGTCCGCGGTCGCGGCGGTGATGTCGGTAGGGAGATGTTCTTTGGCCTTGGCAACCAGCGCTTCAATTTCGCTCGCCGCCAGAGCCCGCAATTTCTGCAGCGATGCCGTTTGCGCATCGGCAGGCAGCAAGGCACTTACCGCGCTGCCGAAAGCTTCGGCCTGGGACAAGGTTTGTCCCGCGTCAAACGCAGGGCCGCTTTCTGATATGACGCGTTTGAACAGTCCCGCAGCGAGCGGCGAGGTCATCAATCGAGCAGCATCTATCGCGCCGGCGGACTCGCCGAACAATGTAACGTTGTCGGGGTCGCCGCCAAACTGAGCAATGTTTTGCTTCACCCAATTGAGCGCGGCAAGCTGATCCAACAATCCATAGTTGCCCGAACTGTGATGCGTCGATTCGGCAGTGAGCTCAGGATGACTGAAGAATCCCATTACGCCGAGTCGATAGTTCAGGGTGACCAACACCACGCCATGCTGCGCCAAGGAGACGCCGTCATAGGTCGACTGCGTGCCGCTGCCCACGGTGTTGCTGCCGCCGTGCAGCCAAACCATCACCGGCAGCGCGTGCTTCACTGGCCACTCTGGGACCCAGACATCCAGATACAGGCAATCTTCGGACGACTTAATGGGAGGTTGCTCAAATTTCGAGCCATACGCCTGTGCCATCGGCGCAAAAAAGGGAACGAGGCCCGAGGTCCGCTGCGTGCAAGCGCTGCCTGGCTGCAGCGCGTCTCGCACGCCTTGCCAGGGCAGCGCTGGCTGAGGCGGCTGCCAACGCAACTCCCCCACGGGCGGCCGCGCGTAAGGGATGCCTCGAAACGCGACTACCGAACGCACGCTGCTGCCACGCAGCGTTCCGGCATCTATCTGCACTACAGGTTCGCCGCTAGACGGCGTGCTGGATCTCGGCGGGGCAAGCTGCGAAAAACTCCCGGCGTTATATATCGGGTAGTGCCCGCCGCGATTCCCTACCCATACCACGAGAACGATGACGGTCAACAACACCAAGCCGGCAATCCACAGCATCCATCTCAGCACCGCGCGCTGCTCATTGCGCGGTCTCGCGGCGCATTTTTGCGATATCGGCCGCACTCAGGTTCGAAGCACTCGATCCGAAGCGTGTCGTGACATAGTTCGCGACGGCTGCTATGTCCGAATCGGAATACGCCGCGCCAAACCCCGGCATTTCGGTAACACCTGTCGGAGTCGAGCGCTTCATGCCGGCGAGCACGATTTGCGCCACGTTGGTGCCGTGCGGATCGTTAACCGCACGGGCGCCCGTCAAGGTGGCGTACTCGCTGATATCGCTAATGCCGCTCCAGCCATGGCAGCTGACGCAGGCGCCTTCGTACACCTGCTTGCCGCGTGACTCGGCCGTCGCGAGTCCCTCTCTGTGCGAGTCCGGGGCGGCGGGAGCCAGGCTAGCGGGCAGATCGGACGGACGCGACTGCTCGGCACGCTGCGCAGATACGCCACGATCGCATGGACGTCTTCGGGCGCCAATTGGCTGAAGCTCTCATCTACCGCTTCGCCCATCGGACCCGCCGCAGAACCGTGACCCGCGGCGTGGCCTCGCGCGAGATACGCAATGAGCTCCTCGTCATGCCAAGCGCCGACGCCGCTCGCCTTATCGCTGCTGATGTTATAGGCGCGCCAACCGGCGGTGAGTGCGCCGCCGAATTTTTTGCGGTTATTGAGCGCAAACGCAAGATTGCGCGGCGTGTGGCATTCACCGCAGTGAGCCAGGGCCTCGGCGACATAAGCCCCGCGGTTCCACTCGGCGCTTTTCTCGGCATCCGGCTTGAAGCGCTCGTTGGCATTGAACAACGCCGACCATACGCCCATCGCCCAGCGCTGATTAAAAGGAAATGCGAGCGCATTGCGTTTATTGGGCGACTCGATGGGCGCGAGGCTAAAGAGGTACGCCTTGATCGCCAAGGCATCGGCATCGGTCATGTAGGTATAGGAGGTATACGGCATAGCGGGATACAGATTGGCGCCATCCGCGCGGACGCCGCGATGCACGGCGGCGAGAAATTGCGCATCGGTGTAATTTCCGATGCCGGTCGCCTTGTCCGGCGTGATGTTGGTGGAATACAGCGTGCCGAAGGGCAGCACGAAGGCGAATCCGCCGGCGTAGGCAACGCCGTCTTTCGCGGTGTGGCATACCAAGCAATCCGCTGCTTTCGCGAGGTACTCACCCTTCTTGAGCAAGGATGCTTGCGCGAGAGCCACAGGAACGCCGCTGGGATTCGCTGCATGGTAATCCGCGAGTTCGACTCTGCGACCCTTCGAGAACGCCATCGGTCCGGGCCCGACAAAAAGGAAAAACGCGACCACGGCGATCAGCACCAGCACACCAAGCGCAATCAGGAGTGGACGTCGTTTAACGCTGCGGGGGGATGGAGTTGCGTTCATGCCTTGGCGCTCCTAGCCAACAGGTCTCGATCGATGGGCAGCCGCTTGAGCGCAACGCCGGTCGCGGCAAAGATCGCATTCCGCAGCGCCGGCGGACCTGCGGTGGTGCCGGTTTCACCGACCCCGCCGGGCGGCTCGCCGCTCTTGATCAAGTGCACCTCGATCTTCGGCATTTGGTCGATGCGCAACATGCGATAGTCATTGAAATTAGACTGTTCGACCCGGCCTTTCTTGAGGGTGATCTCACCATACAACGCGGCGGTGAGGCCGAATACCAGGCCGCCTTGTAATTGGGCCTCCACGCTATCGGGATTCACGAGGGTCCCGACATCGACGGCAGTGGTGATCCGGCGCAACAGCACTTCACCCTGCAGGTCTACCTCGGCTTCCACCACCGTCGCGATAAAGCTGCCGAAGGACGGTTGCACGCACACGCCCCGTCCGACTCGCGCCGGCAGCGGCTTGCCCCAGTCCGATTTGGCTGCGGCCAAGTCGAGGGCCGCGATGAGCCGCGGTTGCTTGCCCAACATATCGCGACGGAATGCAATCGGATCCTTGCCGGCCTTTCGCGCGAGCTCATCCATAAAGCTTTCGATGGCGAACACATTGTTGTTGGGACCGACGCCGCGCCACCAGCCGGTCGGCACGGCGCGCGGCTCGACTCTTAAGTATTGCACCTGGAAATCCGGGATGTCGTACGGCATGTCGACGGCGCTATCGACCGCGTCTATATCGATTCCCTTTTGAAAACCCGGCGGCAGCCAACGCGCGATAATGGAGGCGCCACAGACTTTGTATTTCCACGCCGCCACCTTGCCGCCGGCAAGACTGGCGGAAATGACATTGCGGTAAATCGGTCGATAAATATCCTGTTGGATGTCTTCCTCACGGGTCCACACCACTTTTAAAGGGACACCCTTCATGTGCTGCGCGATGCGCACGGCGTTCAATGCCATGTCCGGCTCGAGCCGCCGCCCGAAACCTCCGCCTATCAAATGATTGTGGACCGTCACCTTGTCGACGGGTAACCCGGTGAGTGCCGCGGTGGTCTGTTGCACACGGGCGATGATTTGGGTGCCGATCCACAGTTCGCAAGAATCCTCTTTCAGCAAAACCGTGCAGTTGAGAGGCTCCATGGTCGCATGCGCCAAGAACGGCAGCTCGTAGTCGGCCTCAAATCGCTGGCCGTTCGACAAGCCCTTCTCGACGTCTCCGCTGGACTTCGCAACGACACCATCCTTATGACTAGCGGCGCGCATGTCCTGCCAAATATCGGCAGAGGAAAGTTTTGCGTGCTCGCCCTCAGCCCAAGAAATCTTCAGCGCCTCCAGACCCTTCTTGGCGGCCCACATGTGATCGCCGACCACCGCGACCATGTCATCGAGAACGATGACTTGTTGTACGCCGGGCAGCGCCTTGGCTGCCGCATCATCCACATGCGCAACCTTGCCGCCGAACACCGGGCAGGCGGCGAGGGTTGCGAATTTCATGCCCGGCACCATGGCGTCGATGCCGTAGACAACCTTACCGTTCACTTTATTCGGCGTGTCGAAACGCTTCTGCGGTGTGCCGACGAGCACGAATTTCGCGGGATCCTTGAGCGGCACGTTCTTCGGCGGCGTAACCTTGGCGGCCGAATCGATGAGCGTCCCGTAGGAGAGCTTGCGATTACTCGCGTTGTGCGAAACCTCGCCGCGCGAAGTCGTGCACGAGGCAGGATCCACATGCCATTGCTGCGCGGCAGCCTGCACGCAGCATGGCCCGTGCGGTGGCACCCGCAGTGCGCAGCGGCACCCAAAAGGCACGGAGCGAGGTCGATCCACCAGTAGCCTGAATTCCCAACAGAGGATTCGTATAGAGCTTCTCATTGGGCGGGGCGTGCTCCAGCAAGATTTTCGTCGGATCCGCGTCAAGCTCTTCGGCGAGAATCATGGCGACACCGGTATAGATGCCCTGTCCCATTTCCACTTGCGGCATTACGAGGGTGGTCGTACCCGCCTTGTCGATGCGAATGAATGCGTTGGGCGCAAATTTGCCCTTGGTGTCGTCCGGCGCTTGTTCCGGCTCGTTGACCGCGCGCGCGGGCACATAAAAGGCCAGCAGAAATCCGCTTGCGGCGGCACCCTTGATGAACTCGCGGCGAGATCGCGGTAAGGCGGCCAGCTTGTTCGCGTGCATGGTAGCTCCTTACGATGCGGCTCGATCGGCGGCGGCGCGCTTGACGGCCTCGCGTATCCTGACGTACGTGCCGCAGCGACAAATATTGCCCGCCATGGCAGCGTCAATGTCGGCATCGTCGGGCGCGGATGTCCTACTGAGTAACGCGCTCGCCGACATAATTTGTCCCGACTGGCAATAGCCGCATTGCACCACCTCCAGTTCCAGCCATGCTTTTTGTACGCGTGCGCCCGCGGGGGTGTTGCCCACCGCTTCGATCGTGGTGACGGCGCGCGCGCCGACGGCACTAATGGGCAAAACGCAGGAACGTACCGCCTTGCCGTCGAGATGCACGGTGCATGCGCCGCACTGCGCAATGCCGCAGCCGAACTTGGTGCCTGTCATCCCCAAAACGTCGCGCAGCACCCACAAGAGCGGCATGTCATCAGGTACATCGACTGTTTTGGATTCACCGTTGATCGTGACAGTTCGAGTCTGCTGCATAGGGCTCCCTACTATTTTTTTGCTGGCCGCCAATGCTGTCTGCCAGTGAGAGTGTCGCTCCAAGAACACCGGTTAGGCAATCTTTTCATCATACAAAATCGTCCTAAGGGTGCGATTTGTTGCCGAGGCTGAATCGCTTCCCCTATGGACCATCTTTGAGTGTGCTTTCCCTGCTGTCGCCTCTGCTAATAATAACGCGGGATTGGACCATCCTGCGGTGTCGTATTCTTTCCTAAGTCGAAGAACACTTCGTCCACGTAGCACCAGGCCCAGCCCTCAGGAGGATCATAACCCTCGATGATCAGGTGACCTGTTGCATGATAGTGACCGGTCGCGTGACGACCTGGCGATTGATCGCAGCAACCAACGTGACCGCAAGTCCGGCAGATTCTGAGGTGGACCCACTCGCTACCGGTTTTCAAACATTCCTCGCAACCACGCGCGCTGGGTTTTACTTTCTTGATGGTGTGCACATGCGAGCAGCCTTTACTCATGATTTCTACCCCTTTAACGTTGAATCCGCATTGTGGCATTTAATCGGTTTTGTGGTGAGGCGGAGCAATCCCTCCAAGTCGCCTGCTCCGTGACCGACGGGTTATACGAAGTTCCTATCGTCGGACGCAGCTAATGCGTATTGGCGAACGAATCGCCCAGCACGTACGCTGACTCAGAGCTAAAGGCGAGCACGTTCGTGGATCGCTGCAGCATCTCTAAGCGTTACAAATAGTAACCAGCGACGGGGGAGACATGAAGTCAATATATGGGTTGGTGGCGACAATTGGCCTTTGCTCTTGGGCTGGAGGATCTGCTGCTGCGGCTGATTCGGCTTCGTCTTCTAATGAGGATCAAGGCCTGACCGAGATTGTAGTTATCGCCCAGAAGCGCTCTGAGAACTTGCAGAACGTGCCTATCGCGATTTCCACCGTCTCGGGCAGCCAGCTCGCGGCAGTGGCAGCGAGCAGCATTACCGCCATCGCAGACATGACGCCCGGACTGCAGATGACTACGACTCAGGGATCGGTTGCCCCGCATATCCGCGGCGTCGGTTCGGATATTCCTAACGTCGAGAACTCCGTGGCGCTGTATCTGGACGGCGTCTATATTGCCTCGCCCTCCGCTGCCTTGCTCTCGCTGAACAATATCCAGCAGGTTGAGACGCTAAAAGGCCCTCAAGGCACGCTTTTTGGGCGCAATGCGACCGGCGGCGCGCTACTCATCGAGACGCGCGACCCTACTGAGAGCTTCAGCAGCAACATGGATGTGAGCTACGGCAATTTTCAAACCACCATGTTCAATGGCTATGTCGCGGGCGGGTTAGCTCCCGGTCTCGCCGCAGACGTAGCGATGCACGTCAGCCATCAAGGCGAGGGCTACGGCCGGAATTTGGAAACTGGCTCTGATGTGTACCAAACGAATCTGGATTTGGCTCTGCGTTCCAAATGGGTATGGGCGCCGTCTGACACGGATACCGTACATCTGATCTTTGACTTCGCGCGCCGCTACGGCAGTTCGGCCACGCCGGATTACATTCCGAGAGGGACCTATCCATCGTTCTTGCAGTATCCGCCGGTGACTACGCCCATCCCGCGTCCGTATGATATCAATACCTTTCTTGACCCTTCCGACAGCCTGGATTCGGGAGGGGTCAGCGCTCGGTTCGATCATCTCATGGGCTGGGCTAAGTTCGTCTCCATCAGTGCGTATCGACAGCAGAGCTTCGATGAGAAATTTGATATCACTCTGACGCCGGCTACCTCCATTCAGCAGCCGGTTCCGTTTCCGCCTTTCTCGCTCATTATTCCGCTGCCGACAGTGGATGCGCTCGTTCATGACAAGCAGATCTCGCAGGAGTTTCAGCTGGTGTCGCCGGACAACTCCACGCTGCCTTGGCTCACCTGGGTGGGCGGCCTGTATTACTTCTATGACCTCGAGCAACAGGTGAACAGTTTCGCGGAAGTAAAGACCAACTCTTATTCGGGTTTCGGCGAGACGCACATCGAGTTCCTGCCGGGCAGCCACCTGACGCTGGGGCTGCGGTATACGGACGAGGACAAGATTCTGTCCGTCACTCCGGGGTACGTCGGTACTCTCACTCCTGCGCCGACGACATGGTTCTCGCAGCTAACCTATCGTCTTGGGCTCGATCACAAGTTCGACAATGGAGTATTGATCTACGCATCGAAGAACTTGGGCTTTAAGAGTGGTGGCTACAATTCGACTCAGCCGAGTCTGGCCAACTTCGAGCCCGAGACTCTGAAGTCCTATGAAGTAGGCGCCAAGACCGAATTCCTCGACCGCAGGGTGCGTCTGAACAGCGCCGCATTCTATTATGATTACACGAACATTCAGCTGACCCAGCTGACCACCAACAACCAAATACAATTTTATAACGGCCCTGCGGCAACTTCCTACGGCGCGGATCTCGACTTGGAGGCGCAAGTCACCCAGGCCCTCCGACTAAACCTAGGCGCAAGCTATATCCACGCGCGATTCACTTCAGCCACTCCGCCAGTCCAATACAACGTGCCCAATCCCCCCTTTCCGGGCGGCAGCACTCCATTCTTTGCCTCAGCGGATGGCAATCAATTGCCATACACGCCGGAGTGGACCGCCAACGTCGGTTTGAGCTACCTGCTACCGACGTCGATAGGAGATTGGACGCTCGATGCGCAGTACCTACACAACAGCGGCTGGTTCGGTGAGGCCGATAACCAGCTGCGCCAACCCGCGTACGACAACGTCAATACCGCCCTCCATTGGCGCGTGAACAATGGGCCTTACACAGTCAGTCTCTGGTGCCGAAACGCCACGAACTCGCTCGTTTATACATCCATGGCGGGTAACTTTCTTGCGAGCCTCGCGCAATATGCGCCGCCACGTACCTACGGCATCCAATTCAGCGCCCAACTGTAGCGAGAGAGGGGTTCGGCGCTCTAGCACCTATGAAGACCCAAACGCTGTGGCGAATAACCGTTCCTCGCATGGTGCTCGGCGCAATTTTCGCAAGCGCTGCGCTGAGCTATTTCTGGAGCGTGGTCTTCGGCTGGATGCTGCTGCCGGTACCGATCACCGCTCAAGCGATGCAATTTGCGGGCACCATCATCAAAATCGGTTACTTGTGGCCAACGATGAAAGCGATCAATCTCGCCGCAGCACTCATGCTGATGACTAACCGAGCGCCTGCCTTTGCTGTCGCCTTGCTTCTGCCGGTAACGGTAATCATTGTATGGTTTCAAGCCTTTCTCAACCCATTGCCGCTACCCGTAGCGACCGTCGTGCTGGCAGTCTTATGCGAATTGATGCTATTGCGCGCTTACGCAGGGCGCTACGCCGGCATGTTCATCAATGACAAATGGAGCACGCAGGAGCCGACGCGGTGAGGACACGAACTGCATTGATCATGGCGCTCGTCGTAGCTGCAATTGGCACCGGCCTTTTTTTTGTTGTGCGATCTGG
Source organism: uncultured Gammaproteobacteria bacterium (assembly GCA_963771615.1). Classification (GTDB taxonomy): domain Bacteria; phylum Pseudomonadota; class Gammaproteobacteria; order Steroidobacterales; family Steroidobacteraceae; genus Bog-1198. The sequence continues at coordinate 729,333 of CAVYUD010000008.1, read as the reverse complement.
AGCGCCGGACGCTGAAGCGCGGGGCAGCTGTCCCCAATTCACGCCGATGCACGGTCTGATGCCATTGCTGTTTCGCATGGGAGTTCTCCCTAAGCCGCCCATGGCCGCGAGCACTGCGCACAGCGAGACGAGCACCAGTATCGTCATTCATCCCGATCGAAGCGATCAGATCCAATGCGGTAAAACGCCGATCAAGACCATCAAAGATGTCGTGTACGCGGCCCCGCATCTGTCGAGTGGCAAGTCTAAGCCTCTCAAGATGGACATCCTGATTCCCGAGCACGTGCGCAAGCGGACCGTCGTGGTCTACGTGCCGGGCGGCGGATTCGTCGTGGCTGCCAAGGAAGCCGCGTTGAATCTACGCACCTATGTGGCCGAGGCAGGCTTTGTGGTTGCGAGTGTCGAGTACCGCACAACCCGCGACGGGGCGAACTATCGTGACGGCGTCGAGGATGTCAAAGCGGCGATCCGATACCTGCGCGCGAACGCCGGCCAATATGGAATCGATGCGAGCAGCGTCGTCGTTTGGGGTGAATCCGCCGGCGGCTACCTCGCCGCCATGGTCGGCGTTACCAACGACAACACCTCTTTTGCAACGGCTGACAATCCAAATCAAAGCAGCAATGTGCAGGGAGTCATCGATGATTTCGGCGCGTCCGACATTTCCAAGATCGCCGCGGATTTCGATGCGGTCACCCAGCATGCGATCTACACCAACGAGGGGATCATCAATTACATCGGCAAGGCTTCGGAGGCGAACACCCTCGACCTTCGCATCGCCGCGACTGTCGCGAACCCGATCACCTACGTTCGCGCCAACGCGCCGCCGTTCCTGATCTTTCACGGCAATCAGGACCGAATGGTCTCACCCAGTCAAACGCTGATTCTGAACGATGCGTTGGTGACAGCGGGCGTTCGCAGCAAGCGGTATGTCGTGGACGGGGCGGCGCACGGAGACCTGAGCTTCATGGGCGATACCCATTCGGGCCTGCTGTGGTCGACAAATCAGGTTATGAACCTGATGGTTGAGTTTCTAAATCATTTGGATGCCGGCACCTGAGGCGCGGGAGTTCACCAGTGCAGGGTAAGCAAGCGGGCGCACCGCGCCCGGAAAATCCGACGTTGCAAAAACTGGCTCGTGGCATGCCGCTGCTCAGTCTGGGCATTCGCAACGCGCGCACTTCAGAGATCGTGCGGATGGCCAAGACAGCGGGCTTCGGATTGGTCTGGATCGACCTGGAGCACAGCAGCATATCGGTCGATTGCGCAGTACAGATCATGGCCTCGGCCGCCGACTTGGGCTTGGAGGCGTGGGCCCGGGTTCCGGAACGCGAGTACGGTGCTATTGGTAGGCTATTGGATGGCGGTGCGACAGGCATCGTTGCGCCTCGCATCGAGACGGCCGAAGAGGCGCGACATGTCGTCAACGCGGCACGTTTTCCTCCGCGCGGTCAGCGTTCCCAAATTGCCCTTCTGCCGCAAGCGAAATACCGGCGCATGTCTGCCGCTGAGCTCATGCGCTGCGCCGATCTCGCAACTACGGTCCATATCCTCATCGAGTCAGCAGAGGGCGTCCGAAACGCAGATGCCATCGCCGCCATCGACGGGGTCGACGTCTTGCATGTTGGGATGAACGATTTGTCGGTCGATCTCGGGCACGTAGATGATCTGCGCCATACGGACATGCTCAATGCCTGCAAGCGCGTCATCGCGGCCGCGCACGCCCGTGGAAAGCTGGCGGTCGTCGGCGGCTGTTCGGATCCCTCTCAATGCGTGGAACTGCTCAATGCCGGGGCTGTACCGCTCATATTCGCGGCCATTGATACCGACGTCCTGGCGGCAGGGCTCAACCAGCGAGCCGTTCAATGGGACCAGCTCATCCAAGAATGGCGCAGCCAGACTCAAGGCGCTATCCGGAGCGACGAGGTACCCGGATGAGCGACGAGCCGTTGCTCTCCCTGCCATTGCGTCCCCTCGAGACGATCTCGCGTCCGACTTTTCCCTTACCTGCCGGTGCCTGGGACGCCCATGTGCACATCTTCGGACCGGCCGAACGATATCCGCACGTGGCCAAGCCGCATTACACGCTACCGGATGGAACACTCGCACAGCATCGCAGTCTCATGTTGCACCTTGGCATCGAGAGGTTTGTGATCGTCCAGCCAAGCTTCTACGGCTGCGATAACTCCTGTCTTCTCGACGCGCTTGTCGAGGTGGGCGATGTGGCTCGCGGCGTCGTCATGGTCGAGCCTGATATCCCCGACGCAGAACTAATACGCCTCCATCAGCGCGGCGTGAGAGCCGTCAGGCTCGATCTATTCAAGCGTGCGCGCGAGCCCGTGGCAGCGGTGAAGAGCTATATCGAACAAATGGCCGCCCGCGTCGGACCGTTGGGCTGGCATCTGCAGTTTTATGCCCCCGGTTACGTGGTGCGCGACCTAATCCATTTTCTGCGAACGCTGCAGATCGATTTTGTGATTGATCACATGGGTTACATGCTGGAGGAAGACGGGCTACGAAGCGAGGATTTTTCCGCTCTGCTCGATCTTCTGGGCGGTGGTCACTGCTATCTCAAGCTCAGCGGCGCTTATCGTATCGCCAAGCTTCGCGGCTATGAATACGTGGAGCCGGTGGCGAAAGCCATCGTCGAACGGGCGCCCGAGCGGGCATTGTGGGGTTCTGATTGGCCGCATATCTCCTACGCCGATCGCGACACCGGCGAGTTGCTGAGCCTGCTCGAGCGCTGGGCGCCTTCGCAAAGCGCGCGCCAAAAGATTCTGGTCGAGAATCCGAACCGCCTGTTTGGCGGCGGCCTCTGAACGATGGAAGTTGCAAGAGTCACGTCGACCCAGTTCGCCAATCCGTCTCGAAGACCCTGGGCGCTTCTCGGCGTCTCGTTTGCCTTGGTCATGATCGACGGGTACGACCTATTCATCGTGTCATTTACCGCACCGCTGATCGCGAAAGATCTCCACTTGAATTTTTCGACTATCGGCACGGTATTCGCCGCCGGTTTGGCGGGCTCGATGGTGGGAGGCCTCGTTCTGGGCCGCATCGCGGACCGCGCCGGGCGCCGGCCCACTGTGCTGGTCTCGCTCGCCACGGCTGGAATCGCGACTTTGCTTTGCTCACAGTCGTCTTCATTTGGGATGTTTGCCGCTCTGCGCTTCCTGACAGGTTTGGCTCTTGGGGGACTGCTCGCCGCGATTGTCCCTCTGGTTGCAGAGCATTTTCCACCGCAACAAAGAACCGCCGCCGTCACCACGATGTTCATCGGCTATCCACTCGGGGCCGTGGTTGGCGGCGCGGTCACGGCCCTGTTGATCGTCCATGGTTGGCGAAATCTGTTTCTCGGTGCGGGATCTGTCACGCTGCTTCTCGTGCCGATCGCGTTATTTCTGCGGGAAACGCTTCACGCTTCGCAGTCTGCGCTCCGCGACTCGCCTCGCCAACTCGGGCGAGGGTCCTTCATGGACTTGTTTAGCGAGGGGCGTTTCTGGACCACGATCATTGCTTCATTCGCTATCTTCTGTCTGCTATTGGTTGCATATCTTTTGAACAGCTGGACGCCGTTGATCGCAGCGAGGTCTGGTTTCAGCCCGCAAACGGCCGCTTGGTGCGGGGTGCTGCTAAATCTCGGCGGTGTCGTCGGTGCGCTGACCTCGACTTTGCTGGTGGCGAGATTCGGGGTCTTCAAGGTGGTGACGTTGATGGTCGCCTCAGGCTCCCTCGCCGTTGCTTCTCTTGGTTACCTATACGGTTCCGTTGCAGCACTATATTCAGGCCTCGCCATCATCGGCTTGCTGGTGATCGGAGGACAACAAAACGCACCGGCGATCTCGGTACAACTGTATCCGCAGCGCATACGCAGTGCAGGAGTAGGCTGGCAATTTGCCGCTGGCCGATTCGGATCAATCTTGGGGCCTATCATCGGCGGACGGCTGCTGTCGGCGAACGTTCCTGTCAGCCTGTTGTTCATGCTTATCGCAATTCCTGCCGTGCTGTCCGCCGGCGCGTACCTCGCGGTCGGGCTGCTTCGGCAGAAACAGTCTTGATACTCGTCGAGCATCAACGCCTAGCGACCTCGGGCGCGCGCGCCGTTGTGCCGTTCCTCCTTGCAGGCACACAGTATCTGATCGTACCGCAGCTCGCTGTTGACGTGCCGGGCACACCGGCGCATATGAATGGCGGCGATAGCGACACCGGTGCCCCGATTTATCGCTGGCAACAAGATTGCTGGGTCCAGGATGGTGTGTTGCCGCTCAGCGGCGGCGAGGATGCCGAGTTCTTCAATCTCGGAGAAGAATCCTACTTGGTTACGGCAGGAGTTCGATCCGGCCACGGGCCCTATTACTACAACACCGACCAGGTTCTCTATAAGTGGACGAATGGGTCATGGGCCCCCATCCAGACGTTCGCGGCCTTCGCTGCCAAGCAGTGGCACTTCTTTCGGGTCGGCCGTCGCGCATTCCTGGCTTTAGCGCAAGGCGTCACACTCGGCCATGTCGAGGCGACGAATCCTCGGACCTCTCGCATCTATGAATGGAACGGCCGGCAATTTGACGATTTCCAAACTCTTGAAGGCATGTGGGGATACAACTGGGAATCGTTCGAAATCGCAGGGCAAAACTTTCTGGCGTACGCCGACCACGTTGGGGACTCAATCCTCCTGGCCTGGAATGGCTCATCCTTTAGTCCATTGCAGTCGTTCTCCGAGAAGGCCGGCCGCTGCTTTCGATATTTCACCGCCGATAGTGATCATTACCTGGCGTTTGCCAACATCCAAGGCGACTCGACCCTGTACCGCTGGGGCGGGAAGGAGTTTTACGCCAGCCAGAGACTGAGTGGACCAGGCGGTAGAGAGTTCTGCGTCGTGCGGACAAACTCTAACCTGTATCTGCTGCAGGTCAATTTCATTCAGGGCGAGCCTTCCGCTCCACGCACGAATCTCATGTCGCACATCTACAAATGGACCGACGGCAAACTTGTGCTGGTAGAGGAGTTCCCAACCGCAGGCGCAACCGACGCCGCGGTATTCTGTGCCGACGGTACCCTCTATGTGGCTGTCTCCAACAGTCTTACCGTCGATGTCCGATTTCGAACCGACACCATCATCTACCGCTTTAACGGATGAATTCTTAGCCTGCGTTGATATATTGCAAGCCACTGGCGACGGGCTTCGAGGAGATCACAATGGCGTACGCGCCGCACGACTATTTTCGAAGCCTGTACGACGTTTACACCGGACCGGACAGTACCGGGCAGCATTTGACCAAACACATGGTTCGCCTGACCGAGCGCGAGCCGCTACTGGTCATTACCGGGGCGGACTTCGTCATCTTCCCGGGCAGCGGCCAAGCGCCGATCGTTGAGAGCTTCCGACATTCGACCCGTGGATTTGTCGAACTCACGGCGGTTTCCCATCTTGCTCCCTGCATTGCATGGATATTCCGCCTGCGCGAGCTCGGCTATGCGAATTGGCGCGACGATGCGAATCGCATGATAGCCACAGCCGACCGGGTACGCTCCATCAACGACACGAACTATTGGGAAAAAGTCGTCGCCGTGGAGGCTTATCGAGGATACGAATCGAAGATCGCAGACATGGTCGACTACGCCTGCCGCGCGAGCTCTGAATTTATGAGAACGTGCCTCGCGGATGAACGCTTGATGACATTTGAGCACTTGCGAGCAAGCTTCCTGGATCCCATCGATAGTGCGGCCGTTCCGGTCCCTCTGAATGATGTCATGGTGGCAACCTTTACACTCGCGTTCCTTGACATCGCACACCGCATGATTCGCTGGCTTCGATCTCAGAACTTCAATTGGCCCCAACTCATGATTCTGCTCAGCGGCAAATCAGGCCGGCCGAGTGCGGGATTGACCTGGCAAACCAACAATAATTGCCATCTGCTCTGGAAGGCGTCAGAGCGCAGAATTTCACCCGAGAATGTGCAGATCGCCCCGCATGGCCCATCGCTCACCCTATCGGACCTTCAAGACTCGCTCCGGGTTGCTGAGATTGAGCGTCAAGTCAGGGACGTATCCTTGCACCTGCGCGCGAACATCGACCTCGCCAGAATGATGTTTGACGGCTATCCGGCTTTCGTGAAAGACATCGAGGAACCTCCCGTCGTCGACGCGACGACGAAAGCGCTGCACGCGATGCCGCGCCTTCGTTCGCCGGATGATCGCTTGACCGCGATCACACGCCTTCGCTTTGTGATGGAAGACCCGGCTCAGCTGCTGTCGAATTCCGTAGCCCACTCTGTCATCGATCAGCTATGCGAAAACAGCAATCGACCAGAACTCGTTGTGATACCGGGATTCTCCAAGGTGTCCTATCCGGCACGCGGGCAACGGACCGGATCGTAGGATAGAATCTGCCTATCGTGAAGCTACGCCAGCTTGAGTACTTTGTAATGGTTGCAGATGAGGGCGGCTTCAACCGCGCAGCTCAGCGTCTTCACGTAGCGCAACCTTCCTTGAGTGTTCAGATCAAGGCGCTCGAAGATGAAGTCGGAGCTCGATTGTTCGAGCGCGATAAGCGCCACGTCTTCCTTACACAGGCCGGCAAGCGCTTTCAGCAGCACGCTCGCTCGATTCTGTCGCTGGCGGAGAGCGCAAAGATCGAGGCCCGCTGCGCCGAGGCGGGTGAATTGGGGGCGCTTGATGTGGGCTATAGCGCTTCTGCGATGTTTTCCAACGTTCTGCCAACTGCGATCCGGCAGTTTCGACAGCAATTTCCCTATGTGGTGCTTACGCTTCACGATGTTCCGTCGCTGGAACAACTGCATGGTTTGTTGGAGCGCACGCTGGATTTGGGAATCTTGCGAAAACCCGAGGTGCGGATTCCCGCTGGAATTGAAATCAGCGAGTGGTATCGCGCCCCGCTGGTTGTCGCCATTCAGCAAGATCATCCCCTCGCGCGTCGACCGTCGCTGTCACTGAGTCAGCTCAAGGCCGAGCCTTTCGTCACGTATCCGCGCGAGGCCGGTACCGGACTCTACTGGCAGATCCTGGACATATGCGCGCACGCAGGATTTCGGCCGCGTGTAGCAAGAGAAGTGCTGGAGCCGTCAACCATCATTGGACTGGTTGCCGCGGGCGTCGGCGTGGCGATTGTTCCCGACGGAATCCAATGCATTCAGTTAAAGGGCGCCATTTACAAACAACTGACGGACATCAGCGCTTACTCAGCTTTGTACCTCGCGCGCCGGCAGGACGATCCCAATACGCACTTGCGTGCGCTCTGCGAAAGGCTGACGACGGACCTGCCGCAACAGCGAAAGAGAAATACACGGCGTCGAAAATAATCCTGGGCCGGCTGCGCGGCAGCGTCGCGGTGCTGGTCACGCAGGCCGAATCTCATGGTGGCTAGGCCGCTGATCTACCAGCGGCCGCGCGCGAGGTGACGATGTTGTCCGCCTGCGCCCGTTCAAAATGCCTTCCCAGCAGATAGGCAATCGGAAACCAGACGGCCGAGATCACGACTCCGAAGATTGCAAGTCCTACTACGCCATAGGGCAACACTGCCGCACTCAGCCAGGAGGAGGTGAGATCGCCGAAACGGTATACCACCGTGTCGATGACATTTTTAGCTTTATATTTCGCCTGTTGATCTACCGCCGTGAATAGCATGTCGCGACTTGGCTTGGCGATGGCATATTCGGCAAAGCGGCGCACCACCTGGACCGAGGCCAGCACGATGAGTACCGGCGAAAAGATCACTGCCAGGAATGCAACCACCATGATGACCGGATTGAGCAGTAAGCCCGTGGTAACACCGAAGCGCCGGATGAAGCGGCCCGTCCCAAACAGTTGGATCAATACGGCGATGGAATTGGTCGCCAGGTCGATACTGGCGTAAGCCTGAGTGCGGGCGACTCGCGAGACGAAGGCTTTGCTGATCAGATCGCCGAGTTGAAAGTAGATCACGGTTGAGATCCAGGTCATCAACAGCAGGAACAGCGCGATCATCAACAGGTAGCGTGACTTGAACAGCAACATGAAACCATCAAACGGATTGCCGCCGAGCCGGTGATCGAGCGAGGTCTTCTGCGCATCCTCGTCCACCGCCGCGAGTTTGCGCTTCTCTCTCTCCATCAGACGCACCAAAATCCCGGTGGCAGCAAAGCCGGCTGCCGAAATCAGCAGTAGATTGTTGGTACCCAACGCGCGCACGAACAGGATTGTGAATGCGGGGGCACAGATCGTGCCTACGGTGCCGCCCGCGGCGATAAAGCCGAACAACCGTTTCGCCTGATCGCTGGAAAAGATGTCAGCCATCAGGCTCCAAAATACCGAGATTGTCAGAAGATTGAAGGTCGAGACCCAGACATAGAACGCGGCCGCGATCCAACGGTCGTTGGCGACGACGCGAAACAGGAAATAAAAGACGATAAGCGTGATGGCAATAAAGCCGTAGACCCACGGGAGGAAACTCGCGAGCCGGATGCGGGAAGCAAGGCCGGCGAATATCGGCGCGACGATAAGACTCAACAAAAAAGTGCCGGTGAAGAGTTCCTGCAGATGTGCGACGCCGTAAATCGTGCCCATCGTGTCGCGCAAGGGGCGCATGATGAAATAGCTGGTCATGAGCAGAAAAAAATAGATGAACGCAGTGAGCGCCACCTTGATTTCGTGATGCTCCACGCCGGCGACTCGGCGCAGCATTCGCGAAGCTCCGCTTCGAGGCAGCTCGGTCATCTCATGTTGTCATGGCAATCGCGGCGCCTTAGCCGAGCGACGCCACATACTCCGCCATGCGCGCGCGCTGCTTGGCATCCGGCAGTCGTCCGCGTCCTGCGGCGAGATTGTCGACCATGTGCTCGGCCTTGTCGGTGCCCGGTATGACAGCGGTCACGGCGGGATGGGAGAGGATGAACTTAAGAAAGAACTGACCCCAGCTTGCGCAGTCAAAGTCGGCCGCCCAATCGGGCAGCTTACTGCCCAGGGCCTTGTGAAATAGCTTTCCGCGTCCGAAAGGTAGCGCCACCAGCACTGCTGCGCCAACTTCTGCAGCTGTGGGCAGCAGCCGCTCTTCAGCGTCGCGGTTGTCGATCGCGTAGTCGATCTCCAAGAAATCGGGCTTGCCTCGTTTGAGGATCGCTTCCGCGGCGGCATAGGCGCCTTTGAAGGTAGTCGTGATACCCGTATAGCGGCACAGGCCTTGGGCTTTGAGCGCGTTCAAGCCACCCATGTCCTGGTTCGGGTCGCGTACGTTGTGCAGCTGCAGCGCGTCCACTTTATCGGTCTTGAGCCGCTGCAGCGACTGCCGTGCTTCCGCAGCCTCTCCCCCGCTCCGATATTCTTCAAGTTTAGTGGCGATGAATACACGCGGACGCAATCCCGTGTCGGTCAGGATTCCGCCGATCACGTTTTCGGCGTTGCCGTACGAAGGTGCGGTATCGACAACGGTACCGCCGCCGGCCACCAGCGCACGGATGACCTCGGTCGGCCCGGGGCGCTCTTGCGGGCTTGCACCCACATTGAATACGCCGGACGTGCCGACACCGATCACTGGCAGAGTTTCGCCGTGGCCATGCGGAATAGAACGAACCAGCATAGATTTTTGCGTGTCAGCCGCGGCCAGTCCCGGCATCAATAGGCTCGCACCCAACCCGCCGCAGAGGATCACAGCGTCACGACGCGAAAGAAGTTTATCGCCGCCCTTCATGTGTGCCCCCGCTGCGCTACTCGACTGCAGCATACCAAGACCAGCCGGCAAAAAATCGAGGCGAATAGATTCAACAACTTGCCGCGCGCCACGCGTTGCAATTGGCACCACAAAGATTCACGCTTACTCTTCCGATCTCTGCGTAGCCGGTTTGGATATACCCAGTAGCAGCGGCGTCGGATCGTTGGGTTTGCTCGATGTCGCGGACTGCACGAATATGGAGTTGATTAGTCAATGTTCAAAATAATGCTATGTGCGTCGGCGCTTTTGGCCCCATTTGCAATGCCGGGCGCCGGATTCGCGCAGGCAATGGATCCGGTCTTCGCCGAGCACCAGAAAGCCTGGACCACCAAGCCTGAATTTTCGAGCCCTCTAGTCGACCATCTGCCCGCCTCCACCGACCGTCCCGTCGCCGCGCGATGTGCTAGGCCACGATATCGGCGCGCCGCGGGTTTTGGATCATTATGCGGACATCCTGAAATATTACCGGGCGTTGGCTGCCAAGAGTAAGCGCGTGAAGATCATCGAGACCGGCGCCACCGAAGAAGGGCGACCGACGGTGATTGTCCTGATCTCGGCCGACGAGAACATCGCGAATCTTGAAGTCAACCGACAAAATCTCGTCAAGCTGGGTGATCCGCGCGGCCTGACTGAAGAGCAAGCCAAGGATCTGATCACCCAAGACGAAACCGATTTATTTACTGCTGGGCGGCCTGCATTCGGCGGAAACCGGGCCGCCGGAAATGCTCATGGAGCTGGCCTATCGGCTGGTGACGGAAGACAGCCCGCTGATCGCCAACATCCGCCGACAACGTCATTGTCGGAATCAATCCGGCCACGCGATCCCGACGGCCGCGATCGCTACACCGACTGGTACTACCGCAACAAAATCGACGACACCGATGATCTGAATCCCGTTCCGGGCGCGCCCTATTGGGGCAAATACATCTTCCACGACAACAATCGCGACATCAACTACACCGGGTTACAGTGCTCGGAATTTACTGGCTTTCTACCTGCAGTGGCGTCCGCCGATCATGCACGACCTGCATGAGTCCGTGCCCTTTCTCTATACCTTCTCCGGCCAGGCCCCGCAGAACCCGTCGCTTGACCCGATCCTGTTCGGCGAAATGCCCTGGATCTCCAATTTCGAGATGGCGCAGCTGACCAAATACGGCATGCCGGGCGTCTGGACGCACGGCTTCGTGGACGAGTGGTCGCCGGGCTATGTGGGCTTCATGTCCACCAACCACAACGGCCTTTTCAAGATGTATGAAACCTTCGGCAACGGCGGGGCCACGACCGAGCTGCGCCACGTCAAGCCGGTGGAGGGGCCAGGCGAAGATCTGCACGCAAGCGACCAGACGGGGCGCGAGTGGTACCGGCCGAACCCTCCCTACAAAACCGTCGAATGGTCGATGCGCAACAACACCAACTACATGGAAAGCGGAGTCCTGTCTGCTCTGCAGATGACTTCGGAGTTTCCGCAGCAGATCCTGGAAAACTTCTATCGCAAGAGCTTCAATTCCATCGCGGCCGGCAGGACCGAAGCCCCCTACGCTTTCATCATTCCGGGCGATCAGGCAGATATGACCAAGGTCGCTGCTGGTGGTCAATCTGCTGCGTCTGCAGGGGATCGAGATCGGCCGGACCAGCGCGGAGATCACGCTCAAGGAAGGCAAATTCCCGGCGGGCTCGTTTATCGTCAAGCGCGACCAGCCCTATGGCCGCCTCGCCAAAATCCTGCTGGAGAAGCAGAAGTTTCCCGACAACAAGCTCAAGACCTACGACGACAGTGCCTGGTCAATGGGCATGATGGCGCACGTGAAAGTTGTCCCCAGCGCCGATCTGACCGCGCTCGAGGCGGCGGTGCAACCGGTGGATCAATATAAGCCCGAAGGCAGCATCGGAAATGCGTCGGCGGCTGCCTATGCAGTGCTCGATCACGGCTCGATCAATATGGCGACGCTGCGCTATCGCTTGCGTAAGGTTTCCGTACGCATCGCGGAACGGCCTTTCAAAAGCGGCGACCAAGAAATCCCCGCGGGTTCGTTCGTCATCGACGGAAACGCCTATGAAAAACTGAAGGCTGCAGTCGTCCCGTTGGGACTGACGGTCATCGCTCTGGATAAAACGCCGGATGTACCGATGCATGAGGCCGCGTTGCCCCGTCTGGCGATCTATTCGACTTGGGGATCGACGCAAAATGTCGGTTGGATCCGTTACGCCTTCGATCAGCTTGAAACACCGTACGAACTCATCTTCAAGGACGAGATCAGGAAGGGCGGTCTGCGGTCGAAATATGATGTGATCCTCGTCCCGAGCCAGGGGCGCTCGGCGAAATCCGTCGTTTTCGACATTCCGATGCGCGGCAAGCCGCTTCCCTATACAAAGACCGCTGAGTTCCCGACTCAGGGCGCTTACGGATCTTCACCCGACATCCGTGGAGGCATGGGTCTCGTGGGTGTGGAAGAACTGCGCAAATTCGTGACCGACGGCGGCACCCTGATCACGTTGGGTGATTCCAGCGCAGTGCCCGGCGAGTTCGGCATCACACCCGACGTCGAGGTCAGTCGCCCGACCAAGGCTTTTTATGCACCCGGCCCGATCGTCAATGCCAAAGTGCTGAAACCCGCCAATCCGATTTTCTACGGTTATAGCGACACGAACTTGACGGTGCGCTGGGCGACGACAGCACTACTCGCTTTGCCCTTCCGCAATCAGAACGATGTTCTGATGAGCTTCCCTGGCGGCGAGAAGATGGTGCAGAGCGGATTGATGGTTGGAGCGTGCGAAATAAAGAACCGCCCCGCCATCGTGGATCTGCCGGTGGGTTCAGGCCAGGTCCTGATGTTCATGACCAATCCGATCCATCGATGGCAGAATTTCGGCGAGTTCCGGATGCTCTATAACGCGTTGTTTTCCTACAAGGGCTTGCGCAAGGACCTTGGCGGACCGCCCGTGATGCCGGATGAGCCGGCAATGCCTGAGGAGAAGCCCGATGCATGTTAGGGCCGTTCGCAATGACGAGGATCGCGGACAGGCTCAGTCGGCTTCTCATCAGCGGCGGGCTTATCCTGCGCCCGTTACCGGCGCGTCGGCAATGGGAATGACGGCGGCAATGTGGTCGATCTTCCCAATCGCCCGCGTTTGATGCCCCGTGCCCTTTGTGTCATCGAGCAACACCACGGAGCCCGGACCAAATTGGCGCACTTGACCGTCGGAAGTCGTAACTTCCGAGGTGCCCTGCACCACGATCAAGTACCAGGCGCGCGGCGCGTTATGCCAATCCTCGAAGGCGCCCGCTTTGAGACGCAGGAGCGTCGCCCCGCCCTTCGCGTCCAACGCATGAATCGAGCTGTTGGCGTCACGGCCTCGCGTAAAGTCGAAATGCTCCTCGCGAAAGTGCGAGACGCCAGAGGCATCGGCATAAACGTGCAAATAAGTCAGCGGCGGGGCTATCGGATCCGCCGTATCCGCAGATACCGCGCCCTGACAGAAGATGCCGGCCAACATGAAGAAGACGATTCGGCGATGAGATATATGCACGGCGCTATCCTATACACAGGCCTCCACCAACAACTAATGCTCGAGCTTCGCATTATGAGCGCAGCCGCACGAAAACTCATCTAGCCAATTCAACAACTTGCCGCGTCACACAAATCTCGCGCGCGTTCGAGTGAAAATTGATACAAGTAACAACAATGGGAACTGCGCAAGGTCTACGCTAAGCATGCGGCTCCATCCGACCGGTAAATTCGATAACCAAGCGGCGAAATACCGGCACATCGACGTCAAACCGCTCTCCGCGGCCATGGGTGCGGAAGTATGCGGCGCGCAGGCGGCCGAGGTTAGTGACGCCCAGTTCCAGGAGATCGCGCACGCTCTGTTCCGCCACAAAATGATCTACCTGCGTGACCAAGCACTCACGCACGCTGATCATGAGGCGTTCAGCCTACGCTTCGGACCCTTCGCCGAGGACGCCTACACGAAGGGTGTCCGCGGACACCGCAATGTGCATCCACTCATCAAGACAGCGGCCGACTCGTCCAGAATGGTATTTGGCGAGGGCTGGCACACGGATTCACCCTTTCTATCAGAGCCGCCGGCAATCACGACTCTGCGATCGGTCGAGATTCCTCCAATCGGCGGCGACACGACGTGGGCCAACTCCGCGTTGGCCTATAGCATGCTGAGCGAAACCTATCGCCGGATGATCGATGGCCTCAAAGTACATTTCTCAATGCGCGACGTGCTCAAGTCAGCGCAGGAGGCGGTCGAAATAAGCGACAGCCCTATCGGTCGTCTAGCGTCAACGCGCAATTCCGCACGGCTTTCAGCCGGTCTGCTGCGCAAGATCAAGGGCAATGCTCACCCTATTGTGCGCACTCATCCCGTGACTGGCGAGAAGGCCCTGTATGTCGATCCGTCCTATGGCATCGGCATCGAAGGAATGACACCGGAAGAATCTGCTCCGATCCTGCGCTATCTGACTGAACATCTGACGCAGCCTGTATTCGGTTGTCGGCTCCGCTGGGAGCCTGCCATGCTTGTGTTGTGGGATAACCGTCTCTGTGTTCACCAAGCTTACAATGACTATCAAGGCTACCGTCGCGAACTGTATCGGACCACCGTGCGCGGCGAGAAGCCCGCATAGCCGGAAGCGCCCTCTCCGCGTTTCGTCGGAGCTTTGAAATGCCTTAATCTGCCAATGCCCCAGCTCATTGCGCACTTGCGGTGGCGCTTGAACCTTGCAAGCTCTTGGCCAAGAACGCTTCCATCGCACTGAGAACTTGTATACGCGTTTCGTTGTGCCACAACCAGCCATCCGCGTCCCCTATTTTAATGACTTTCACGTCTTTCCCGATATCTTCCAGTGCTTTGGCCATCCGCTCAGATTGCAAATTGAGAATCGCGCCCTCTGCCGTCGAATAAACGAGAAGAATGGGAATGTTGATCGATCTCGCCGCGTTGATCGGCGACTTTCTGGAGAGGTTGAAGTCGCCAGGGCCGCCGATGTGTGCCTTCCACGAATCAAGCGTGCTGGAGTAAGTATGGTTGTTGGCAGGCATATTTGCCTGTAGCAAGGCCACAATGTCAGTGAAGCCATCGATGCTAACCGCACAGGAATAGACATCCGGAGTGAAGGCTGCGCCGGCCAGCGCCGCGTATCCGCCATAGCCAATTCCGACAATGCAAACGCGATGCGGATCCGCGATTCCTTTTTCTATCATCGCGTGAACCGCGTCCGTCACATCGTCCTGCATCAGGCCGCCCCATTGACGATAGCCGGCCTGTTGAAATGCCTCGCCAAACCCAGTCGAGCCGCGAAACTGCGGCTGTAAAATAACGTAGCCACGAGAGGCAAGAAATTGCGCCATCCAGTTGAACGTCAGGTAGTCTCTGGACTGCGGACCCCCGTGCGGCAATACCACAAGCGGTGCGGCGCCCGAACTCTTAGCAGCAGGACTAGTAAGATAGGCTGGTATCTCGGTGCCGTCACGTGCCTTGTAGGAAATCTGCTTAACTTCGGCCAACGGCACACTGGCAAGTGCCGGATATTCTTCCGCAGCGATGTCGGCGCGATGGGTCGTGAAATCCACCAAATAATAGACCGGAGTACTGGACGCAGTTTCCACGCGTGCCAGCGTCTTGCTACCGTCGACGCTCCATCCATAGACCTCGACATCACGTCCAGGGAACGCTTTGTCCAGGACGTCCTGGCGGTGCTGCGCAGCTGGATCTAACCATCGAACTTTGGTCACATTGCCGCTCAAATACACGCCCGTAATCGCTCCCGAATAGGGATCGTGATAAACCCTAGTGATGTCCGCGTCGGGATCCTCGGAAATCAACTTCAAGGGCGAGCCGTTCAGGGGTAGCGCCCAGACCGCTTGATGGGCATGGCCATTGGTATCGAGCAAAACCAAGGCTGATCCGTCCGCCAACACTCCGGCTAGCTTCGGCGGCTCACTGTCTTTCCTGGAGAGAATTTTTCGCGGTTTTTCCGTTGCCAGCGATAGCACATCATATGAGCTGTGCCGCCAATCCCAATCCTCGCGGGCTACGGCTTCTCCGGCGGAGTTTACCACCCAGGCGGCGGTGAATTTACCGTCGCCCATTTTGATCACTTTGTTATCCGCCGTTGCCGTATCGACCTCGATCAAGCAGCGGCACCACGGCGCCACGATCGACATGATGACGGTGTGCGGCTTGGCGAGACGCGTCGCAACGAGCGTCCCATTCGGAAGGATCCGCTCCGCCCCTCCCGAGGCATCCACCGCAACGAATCGAAATCGATTGGATCCCAGCTCTACATAACCGGCCAGCAGCGTCTCGTTGTCATTCCACTGGATGCTGCTAAGCCTGAGGTTTTCGGGCACGGCGAGCACCCGCTCCCTCGTCTTGTTAGCGACATTGAACATGATGATGCGCGGCTTCGGTTCTGTGCGATCGAGCCACGCCAACCGGTGACCATCCGGACTCAATACCACGGAACTCTCCGCTGGCATCGAGCCGAATGCCTCGACTGAGGGCGCTGCCGTCGGAGGTGCAGCAAAAGTCACTTGCACCAAACAAACAGAAAAAAAGCCGGCAAATCGCGTTATCCATCGCATGGCCAATCCCTGCAGCGCTCGAGCGGCGCCTATTGCCTGTCAGTGCCGCTCAGTGTAGCCAAATCAGACACAGGCGACTTCACAATCTAGATCTTACATATTGAGCTTCTCAAACGCAGCAACCTCTCCGCCCTTGAGTTCGCGCCATCGAGCCAGAGCCGGTGCTGCCTCGCTTTTCAGTTCGGCGAACATGGCCTCCTCCTGCGTAGTCGGCGCCGCATCGCCAGACCCGACGAGCGACCCCAGCGCCGCCAGCGTGTTGTTCAGACGTACCGGATAATTCAGCGCGTCCTCCGAGGCGTGCGAGCGCGGCTGTATCAAGATCTCCTCAACCTCGGTCAGCTTGCGGTCGAGAGCCTCGCCGGCGGCCGCGACCTTGGCTGCTTGCGGTCCGGCTGCCGCCTTCTTTGCCGCCATGATCTTGACGCGCGTGGCGCGGATGTCGAGTACGGTGTCATGCACCTCAGTCAGCAGGGCGTTGATTGCACTATGCAGGGCGAACTGCTTGGCCAGGTCGTCAAGCGTCGCCGTCCCGCGCGGATCCGGTACGATCTCGAGCGGCTGAGTCTGGCTCGCACCGTCGACGGTCAGCTTGACCTGGTAGTGGCCCGGCAACACCTTGGGACCCGCCACGCTGCCCGCCCACAATGGCGCGTTCTTGATGGCACGCGCTTTGTCTGTGCGTAAGTCCCAAGCGAAAGTATTGAAGCCGGCGAAATGCGGCGGCTTGACTGGTTTGGAGGCACGTCCACCTTCCTCCTCGTCTTCCTCTTCCGGCTCAGATTTGGCATCGTCCTCACCCGGACTCTTGGCATCTTCGGCTTCCGGGAAGTGACGAATCAGCTTGCCGCTCGCATCGAGAATATCGAGGCTGATGCGCTGATCGAGCGGGTCAACCTTATCCTTATCTTTCTCCTTGTCCTTCTTGTCGGAATCTTTGTCGGCATCCTTGGGCGGTCGCGGTTTGCCGATCTGCGACGACAAGGTGTAGCTGATCACCGCGCCGCCCGGCGGGTTCGACGCCGCCGAAATAACGCAGTTGCCCGCCGCCGCCGGAGGCCGTGTGGTTGGCGGCGGCCGGCTTGAACAAATGTGCCGTCTCGGTCGGAATCGTGGGCGCCCACTGCCGCACCGGTGATAAATCGTCGATGATCCAGAAGGCGCGGCCGTGTGTGGCGACGGCTAGGGCATCGCCATGTACCACGAGGTCATGCACGGGCACCACGGGCAGGTTCAATTGCAGGCTCTGCCAATGAGCGCCGTCGTCATAAGACATCATGATGCCGCTCTCGGTGCCGGCATAGAGCAGACCCGGCAGGGCCGGATCGCGCCTGATGACGTGCAGATACGCATCCGGCGCCAGCCCCTCGGTAATGGGCGTCCAGCTCTTGCCATAGTCCTCGGTGCGGAATGCGTAAGGCTTGAAATCATCGAGCCGATGGCGGTCGGCGGCAACATAGGCGACACCGGGATTCTCGGGATCGGGCTCGATCATTTGCACGGTGGCAAAATCGGGCATGCTCTTGGGGGTCACATTGGCCCAGTGGGCTCCGCCATCCCGCGTCAAGTGCACCAGCCCGTCATCGCTGCCTACCCAGATCAAATCTTTAGTCTTGGGCGATTCAGCGACGGCGAAGATGGTGTCGTAAGTCTCGACGCTGGTATTGTCCTTGGTCAGCGGTCCGCCCGAAGAACGCTGCTTGGATTTGTCGTTGCGGGTCAGATCGGGCGAGATCACGGTCCAGCTGCGGCCCTGGTCGAGCGAGCGGAATAACACCTGCGCTGCAAAGTAGAGGGCGTGGGGCTCGAATTTCGAGATCATGATCGGCGCGGTCCATTGGAATCGATACTTCAGATTTTCCGCAGCCCAGCCCATGGTATTGCGCGGCCACGGCGTGATCTGGATGTTTTGGCCGGTGCGCCGGTCGTGGCGGGTCAGCTGCGGCGTCGTAGCCGCCGCCATACACAATATTGGCATCTGTGGGGTCGGGAATGATGAAGCCGCTCTCGCCGCCGCCGACCGGGTTCCAATCCTCGATGCCGACGCCGCCTGAGCGCCCGGCTGTCGCGATCGAAATACTGGAATTGTCCTGCTGGTCGCCATAGAGGCGGAACGGAAATTCGTTGTCGGCGGCGATGTGATAAAACTGGGCGGTCGGCTGGTTCATCTCCGAGGTCCAAGTCTCGCCGCCATCGACAGAGATATTGGCGCCGCCATCATTGCCTTCGATCATGCGCTTAGGATTGGTCGGGTCGATCCACAATTCGTGATTGTCACCATGCTGGGTCTTCAGCGTCTTGAAACTCTTGCCGCCATCGATCGAGCGATAGAGCGAGGTGTTGAGTACATAAACGGTATTCGCATCCTTGGGATCGGCGAAGACCGTATTGAAATACCAAGCCCGCTGTTTGATGCTGTTCTTGTCGCTGACGAGGGTCCAGGTCTCGCCGCCGTCATTCGTGCGGAAGAGGCCGCCTTTCTTGGCTTCGATCATCGCATAGACCACTTTGGAGTCGGAAGTCGGAGCGACATTGATGCGGCCAAGAATGCCGTCCGGCAATCCGCCGCCGCTCAAACGCCGCCAATGCTCGCCGCCGTCGAAGGACTTGTAGAGGCCGCTGCCCGGTCCGCCGCTCTCCATGATCCAAGGCTTGCGATATGCCTGCCACATGCCGGCATAGAGGATCTTGGGATTATTTGGATCGAAGGCGACGTCCGAAGCGCCGGTCTTGGCGTCGACATAAAGCACCTTCTTCCAATTGGCGCCGCCGTCGGTTGAGCGGAACACACCGCGCTCCTGATTGTCGCCGAAAGTATGCCCGAGCGCCGCCACGAGAACGATGTTGGAGTCGGAGGGATCGACGATGATGCGGCCAATCACTTGGCTGTCGCGCAGCCCGGAGAAACGCCAGGTTTTTCCGGCATCAGTCGATTTATAAAAGCCATTGCCAGTGGCGACGTTGCCGCGAATGTTGATCTCGCCAGTGCCTGCATAAACAATTTTGGGATCAGATGGCGCCACGGCCACCGCACCGACGGCGGGCGCGGCCTCGGGGAAATCGTCCCATAACGGCTTCCAGCTGGTGCCTCCATCGATTGTTTTCCACAACCCGCCGGTGGCGGCGCCGAAGTAATAAGTGTTGGGCTCGCTGATAACGCCCGCAACGCCCGTGGCACGACCACCGCGGAAGGGACCGACTAGTCGATACTTGAGTCCATCGAGCGGCGATTTCGCGGCCGACTCGGTGGACTTGACGGGAGTTGACGATGGTTCTGCAGCAGCCGAAACAGTAGCCGAGAGCAGGGCAATGATAATGACCCAGAGGCGTGACGCAAACATTCGATCTCCAGTTTATCAGCGGTGAGGCTAGCGCCTGCTTTCCGGGCTGTCCATCAGGGCACCCCCGTTACCGAGTGAGATAATTTCAGCGGCCTGAATCCTGATCGACGGACTCGATTTCGAGGCCTAGCGTAGCAGATTGCATTTCGCCGTGATCGACGTCTACGGCGACACTTCCGCGCCTAGCGAATGTGCACCCTCATCTCGCTCTTCGTACGCTTGAACCTTCACGCGCAGATACTTTCCTTTTTTGCCGTCATCTTCGTGGACTTGGTTCGATGCGCCTCCGTAGGCTCCCCGCGCGTTGAGACAGCCATTAACCATGCGTTGAGGCCAAACTCAAGGCCGCTTGCCGGTTTGCTCTCGCCGAACACTTGAGCGCCCTCTAAAGCCACGGCGCCATGGAGCAGCCCTCATCCGATGCGCCAGGCTCGTTGCCGGTTTACGCGCACACATTGACTCCGCGTACCTGGGACTCGCCGGTACAGGGAGATTTTGAATGGTGGTCACAAAGTCCTGCGGCATCACTACATGTATAGCCGGCCTCAATCATCAAGCCCCAATCCCCTCAAAATCCTAGGCGCGTGTTTCTCCACGCGTGCTGCGCGTGTCGCCGATTGTTTCGCCCCCGCAAAATGCAACAGATAACCTTTCTGCCTTCCCGGCGTCAGCGCACGGAAGGCTTCTGCCAGTTCCGGGTCATCATCCAACCGCGTCAGAAACTCCGCGGGTACCTCGTAGTCTGCCACGGCTTTCTTCTGCACCTTGGCGCCGGATTTCTCGACTGCAATGGCCTCCGTGATATAGGCACTAACCGCGGTCTTTTGCTTGTTGATTTCGGCCAGCGAGGTAAATCTGATTTGCCTCGCGGATTGCACATTCTTGGTTTGCTGAATGAGGATGCCCTTGGGGTCTTTCAGCAAAGCGCCTTTCATGAAAAGCAAAGCGCAATAATCTTTGAAGCCGTGAATCAAAACCACCTTGCCGCCATTCAGGTCGTAGCAAGCTTGACCCCACTTCAGCTCTTCGTTGAGGCCCAACCCAAGGCACAGTTCGCGAAGTGCGGCGAATTCAGCGCTCCAGTGTTTTTCCTTGCCGTGAACCTTGCTTACCAGCGGATTCGCTTTGCCCTTCACTCGATCCATTTCCTTCATCTCGCGTGTAGCTACGGTTTGGCTCCGGCCGGCGGCCCGAGTGGAAATGGCGTCTCAGGCGCGCCATTGGTGTTTTGAAAAGCCTGAATCAACCAATGTCCGGATTTCTTCTGCAGTACCTGACTCTGAATTCCTTGTTTTGGCTCCGGTATGCCGGGCGGAGTCTTCGCGCCGGTCATCGTCCAGCTGACGTGCGCGATGGCATAAGCCGTCGCATCATGCCGGTTCCAGGCGTCCGCCTGCGAGGCCTGCACTTGTCGAATACCGCTTTCATCGTCCGACGCGGCAGCGGACGCAGGTCCCCCCAGCGCTACCAAAGCAAACGACAGCAACCATGGATTCCAACTTGCGCGTCGCGTCATTCGGGGGTCCCCATTTAGACGTTGTGTCTAAAGTTTGTGTTTGTCATTCTCTCGTGCGCCGGAGCAGGACCGATTGACTATATATAAGCCCGCCCAGCCAATCCGCGTCAACACACAAATAGCCCGCAATTCAACAATTACACGTTGAACCGAAAGTGCATGACATCGCCTTCCTTGACGATGTACTCCTTGCCCTCCAAACGCAACTTGCCCGCCTCAGGGCGGCCTACACCCGCGGCGGGCCGAGTGTAGGCTCGATAAACTGAAAATAACTTAAGGGTACGATTTCATCTGCAGTCGTTGTGTAGAACGCCGGTGTCAGGACCTGCAATGCATGGAATCGCACTCAGGTATTCATAGATCGCGCGAAATTCGTGTTCGCTCATGCGTTGGTAGTCGGGCCAAGGCATGATTTGCAGCAAATCGCCATCGAAAGGCAAAAATGCCGGAAAGCAGCCCACCAAAATCTTGAGCGAGCACGTCGGATGAATGTGATCGAGGTCCACACCGGTCTGCATGATCAGCTTGAATTCGGCAAACGTACGGCCCCCGATGGGGCGCCCGCTTCGATCAGGCGTCAGGTTGCGCGATATGATGTCGGGCGTTAAACCTGGCACCAGCGCACCGAAATTCCTTCCTCCGGCTAAATAAGTACTCTGATTCACGATTTGCTGAGAAACACCTCTGAAGTAAGGATTGCCGGCCGCCGTGTATTCCGTGGCCGGGTCAGCGGTGTGGCAGCCATTGCAGCCTTCGACAGCGTTTACCAGGTAACTACCCAAGCCCACCAGTTCGCGGTTCTTGTGCGCAAGATTCAACGGCACAGGCGCGATTTCAAATCCCTTGGCGATGATCCTCGCTTCATTGCCATCGAAGTCCCACCTGTCGTCGGCGCGGGCCAGGTTGAAAGCAGCGCTCATCGATATGACGGCAAGTGCTAGATACGCGTGGTATGTGAGACTCATTTGTTTATGATGGGCTTCCTTCATGACATAGCTCCTTTTTGAGGGGTTGGGCTGCGGTTATTTCATCGAGCAAGGTATTGGTGGTTAACACCCGTCCGAAGAGGGTTAGCGTTGCGCAAACGGTCTTTTGAATGGCTTTGTGCGAGACGCCGGCGAGATCGAAGGTCGCGGTTGCATCGCTTAGAAAAAACAGACGGAAGTCGCGCATGCACGCCTCGCGTGCCGTCGTCTCACAGCAGACATTCGTCGCTATTCCGCTGATGACCACACTGTCGATGCTCCTCGCCCGAAGGATGAGTTCCAAGTCAGTGCCCGCGAAGGCCCCGAAACGCGGCTTCTCCAACACGATGTCTTGTGGGCTCACATCGAGGTCACGGTGCAGCGCCGAAGCATGAGAGCCCCGGTCGATCAATCCTGCTCGAATTGCGGGGATGTACTCGCGCATCACGCCGGCGTTCGAGCCACCGACACGCAGCACATGGGCCGTATGGATGACGAGGACTCCCGCCGCACGACAGGCGCCGGCGAGTCGGTTTATTCTCCGCAGAACTGAAGGCCCCTCGGGGGCCGACACCGGATAACCTTCCACGAAGCAGTTCTGCATATCGACATTGATCAGGGCCATGCGAGAAGGCACGACCGGGAAAGGAGCAGAGACCAAGTTCATATTCATCGGTTCATAGACCCGTGCCGGGGCCGCCAATTCGCCCCGAGATTGCCCAGTGCGCATCTCTTTCCCCGTAGCTTCTCCTTGGTGCAAACTAACGGGATGCCGTATGTGTTGCTCTGAAGTGTTCTGAACAGCTGTGAATAATCTTTCAAGGTCGTCGATTTACGAGTTCGGCGCGTTTCGTCTCGATCCCAGACGACGGCTATTGATGACAGGCGCAACTGGCCAAACCATCCCTTTGACGACCAAGGCCATCGATACACTGGTCCACTTGGTTGAACGAGCGGGCGACGTTGTCGATAAGTCCGCGCTGCTGGCCGCAGTCTGGCCAAATGTCCGCGTTGAAGAGAACAGTCTCAGCCAGTGCATTTCCGCATTGAGGCGCGCTCTGGGCGAAGACCCCTCGGATCATCGCTTCATTGTTACCGCTCCCGGTCGCGGTTATCGTTTCATCGCGGAGGTGGCGGTCATCGATGCGCCGCCGGCAGCCGAAAACAAATCGGCCGCAATCGGTCCCGCAGCAAAAGACGCGGAGACCCGCTCGCTGGCGGTGCTTCCGTTCAAGCCTCTGTCGATCTCGGAAAAGTACGAATCTCTGGCGCTTGGAATGACCGACGCGCTGATTTCACGCCTTGGTGGATTGCGTGGTGTCACCGTATGCCCGCTCAGCTCGGTTCGCACCTATGGCGGCGTTCATCAGGATCCAACCGCAGCGGGCCAGGAACTGGGCGTAGAGAATGTATTGGATGGCTCCATTCAGACGGCGGGGGAGCGCATCCGCGTCTCAGCTCGACTCGTTAATGTGAAAGACCGTCGGCAGTTGTGGGCAGATCGCTTCGATCAGGACTTTACCAACATCTTCGACATTCAAGACGCGATTGCGGAACGCGCAGCGGCTGCGTTAGTCGAGGAACTCAGCAGCGGTGATCGTAGCCGACTGCGGCGGAGGCCAACGCAGAACGCCCAAGCCTATCAACTCTATGTCACCGGCTGGTCGGGTCTTACACGACCGAGCTGTGCAGCGCTTGAAAAGGCACTCGGATACCTAGAACAGGCAGTCGCGCGCGATCCATCGTTTGCTCTCGCCTACGCATGCCTCGCGGATTGCTATGCGGTTTACGCGGTTTTTGGCGGCGGAGCTCCTCACGATATTTTCCCGAAGGCCCTATTAGCCATCCGGCGGGCGCTGGACCTCGAACCGGACCTTGCCGAAGCCCACGCGGAGCTCGGTCACATTCGCATGGTTTATGACCTCGACCTGAAAACCGCCGATGCTTGTTTCGCGCGCGCACTCACAATCAATCCGGCTTCAACCATGGCTCATCACTACAGGGGATTGATGCACATCGCGCGCGGCAATTTGACCGAAGCGCTGGCAAGCATCCAGCGTGCCCAGGCTCTTGAGCCATTGGCGCTGAACTTTAATGCCAATATCGGGATGGTTCATTATTACGCCAGGCGTTATGAAGAAGCGATTGCGCAGCTCGAAATAACGCTCGGGATGGAAACTAATTTCGATCACGCGCGCAGTATTTTGGGGCGGGCCTATCTTCGTCTGGGAAAACCCGACCGAGCTATCGAGGAATTCGGGCGTCGGCACAGCACGACCATCGGGAGCGCAGCTGACCTGCCGACCGCCTTGGCTTTCTCCGGCAAGGCCGCCGAAGCCCTTGATGCGCTAAACAAGCTGATCGCCGCCGAAAAGACCCAGTATGTTGCCGCCTACGATGTCGCAACGGTATGGGCCGCACTGGGGAACAAGAACGAAGCGTTCTCGTGGCTCGACAAATCCATCGATCAACGTGCTCAGCCCATCAACTTTCTGAGTGTGGACCCGGCTTTTGACGGCCTGCGTGCCGATCCGCGGTTCGCACAGACGTTAAAGCGCCTCGCATCGCACAGCAGCCCGCTGCCAGACCCCTGAACTCGACACGTCGCAGAGCGCCGGCTAATCGGTGTCAACACGCAAATCTGGCGATTTTTCGTTAATTACACGTTGAACCGAAAGTGCATCACATCGCCTTCCTTGACGATGTACTCCTTGCCTTCCAATCGCAATTTGCCCGCTTCCTTGGCGCCCGCCTCGCCTTTGAACTTGATGAAGTCATCGTAGGCGATCACTTCGGCGCGGATGAAGCCGCGCTCGAAATCGGTATGAATGACGCCCGCTGCCTGCGGCGCGGTGGAGCCGGCATGCACCGTCCAAGCGCGCACTTCTTTCGGGCCCGCCGTGAAATAGGTCTGCAGGCCCAGCAATGAATAGCCGCCGCGAATGACGCGATTCAGTCCCGGCTCGTCCAATTTCAATTCCGCCAGAAACTCGGCGCGGTCGGCCTCGTCGAGCTGCGCGATCTCCGCTTCGATGGCGGCACAGATGGGTACCACGATGGCGCCTTCGGCCGCGGCGATCTCGCGCACGCGATCGAGCCGCGGATTATTGCTGAAGCCTGCTTCGTCCACGTTGGCGACATACATGACCGGCTTGTCGGTGAGCAAGTGCAGATCGCGCAGCAGCGCATGATCGTGGGCATCGAGTTTTAGCAGTCGGACCGCCTTCGCTTGATTCAATTGCAGCCGTACTTTCTCGAGCAGGTCCCGCAGTCTGACGGCATCTTTGTCCGCGGCCTTCGCCGCCTTCAGCGCCTTCTGATACGCGCGCTCGACGCTGTCGAGATCCGCCAGCGCCAATTCGGTATTGATGACTTCGATGTCGCCGGCCGGATCGATCTTTCCCGCCACGTGGATGATGTCGTCGTTTTCGAAACATCGCACCACATGCGCAATCGCATCGACTTCGCGAATATGCGCGAGAAACTTGTTGCCCAAGCCCTCGCCCTTCGAGGCGCCGGCGACCAATCCGGCGATATCCACGAACTCCACCGTGGTCGGCAAAATCTTCTCCGGATGCACGATGGCGGCCAGCTTGTCCAAACGCGGATCGGGCACCGGCACCACGCCCACATTGGGATCAATGGTGCAAAACGGATAATTTTCCGCGGCGATCTGCGCGCGCGTCAGCGCGTTGAACAACGTGGACTTGCCCACATTCGGTAAACCAACGATTCCGCAACGAATGGGCATTAAACTTTTCCTGCGCGGCTGTGCAAGCGGGTCATGGCGCGTTCCGCGCCCTGCTCGAGCAGCAACGGCATGCAATCCACCGCCGTTCCGACGGCATCCAAGATCAAATCCTCTTCCGCGCGCGGCGCGCGCGTCAGCACATAATCGATGACCTCGGCCTTGTTGCCGGGATGCCCGATGCCTAAGCGCATGCGCCAGAACGCCTCGCCGATATGGGCGATGGTGTCGCGCAAACCATTGTGCCCCCCGTGACCTCCGCCCTGCTTCAATCGCACGGTACCGACCGGCAGGTCCAGCTCATCGTGCGCGACCAGGATCTCGGTCGGCGGGACTTTATAGAAATCGCTCAACTGACGAATCGATAGGCCGCTGCGATTCATATAAGTCGTGGGCTTCAGCAACACCAGTTCGTTGCCATCGATGCTGATCTTCGCGGTCTCGCCGGAATACTTTCGGTAGTCGCGAAACTCGCCGCCATGACGGCGCGCAAGCAAATCCACGAACCAGAAACCCGCATTGTGACGGGTCACCTGATGTTCAGGGCCTGGATTGCCCAGGCCGACGATGATGCGCAACGCTAAGCCAGCCATTAAACAAAGCCTTTAAAAGACAAGGGCCGTCAACCGACGGCCCCCATGACACAACGCTTTTAGAGAATTACTTCTTCGCGTCTTTCTTTGCCGGTTCCTTTTTGGCTTCCTCTTTCTTCGCAGGCGCCGCACCCTTGGCCGCGTCGGCCGCCGGCGCTGCGGCTGCCCCAGCTGCTGCCGGCGCTGCCGCCGCTGCTGCACCTTCCGCACCCGGCGCAGCGGCTGCTACGGCGGTGGGTTCAGGCTCTTCAGCACGCGGACTATGGATCGCGACCACTGCCGCATCTTCCTTCGCCAGCTCCACCAGCACTACACCGTCCGGAACCTTCAGCTGCGATAAGTGCACGCTCTCATTGAGCGAAAGTCCGGAAATGTCGACATCGATGAATTCCGGCAAATCTTTCGGTAAGCAGGAAATCTCCACTTCCGTACGCATGTGCGAGACGATACCGCCTTGAGATTTGACACCCGGCGAAACCGAAGCGCCGCTAAAGTGCAACGGAATGTTGATGCGAATTTTCTCGTTCTCTTCGACGCGCTGAAAGTCGACATGCACGATCGCATTCTTGAATGGGTGCCGCTGCACATCCTTCAAGATGGCCGCCTGCGACTGATCGCCCACCTTCAGATTCAAGATGGTCGAATAAAAGCGCTCGTTCTCGAGCATGATCAGCAGCTTCTGATGGCTCAACGTGAGAGTACGCGCAGCCAGGTGGCCGCCATAAAGAATTGCCGGTACTTTCCCGTCGTGACGCAGGCGGCGGCTCGCACCTTTGCCTTGCGTCTCACGGAACTCGGCAACGAGTTCGAAAGAGGTTTTCATAATCTTCTCCAGTTACATCACAAACACAGCGCCTTTGCATCGCGACCAATTGCCAAGGCACCGACCTAATCAATATAGAGCGAACTCACCGACTCCTCATCGCTGATGCGGCGAATCGTCTCAGCCAACAATCCCGCGACGCTCAGCTGGCGGATCCGATTGCACGCCGCGCCCGCCTCCGACAGCGGTATGGTGTCGGTGACCACCAACTCATCCAATACCGATTTCGAAATTCGCTCAATCGCCTGGCCCGACAACACCGGATGCGTAATGTAGGCCACGACTTTCAACGCTCCTTCATCTTTGAGCGCTTGCGCCGCCTGGCACAGCGTACCGGCCGTATCCACCATGTCATCCACCAGCACGCAAGTCTTACCTTCAACCTCGCCGATGATGTTCATCACCTTCGACTCATTAGGCCGCGGCCGGCGTTTGTCGATGATGGCCAAGTCGGCATCATCCAAGCGTTTCGCCAGCGCCCGTGCGCGCACCACGCCGCCGACATCGGGCGACACCACAATCATGTTCTCGTACTTCTGTTTCCAGACTTCGCCGAGCAGCACCGGCGATGCGTACACATTGTCCACCGGGATGTCGAAAAATCCCTGAATCTGATCCGCGTGCAAATCCACCGTCAGCAATCGATCCACGCCCGCGCGCGTCATCATGTTCGCCACCAGCTTCGCCGTGATGGCCACACGCGTTGCGCGCGGTCGGCGGTCCTGGCGCCCATAGCCGAAATAGGGCACCACCGCCGTCACCCGCTTCGCCGAGGCGCGCCGGCAGGCGTCCGCCATCATCAGCAGCTCCATCAAATGCTCGGCCGGCGGATGCGTCGGTTGCAGAATGAACACGTCGCGGCCGCGCACATTCTCTCTAAGCTCGACACTCACTTCGCCGTCGCTGAATCGATCTACATCTGCGCGCCCCAACGGCACATGCAAGTGCCGGGTGATCTCATGCGCGAGCGGCGCATTGGCATTCCCCGTGAACACCGCGATCGACAATGAGCCAAATTCATTAGTTTGCGACATCGACCTTGCCATAAGTGGCTGGGGTGGAAGGATTCGAACCTCCGAATGGCGGGATCAAAACCCGCTGCCTTACCACTTGGCGACACCCCAACTTGGAAAAAAACCGACAACCGGCATCACCCGGTCCGCAATCCCTCAAGCAAGGGCGAGTCATTCAGTCCGCGAGCCAGAAACCCTTCAAATTCTGGCGGCACCTTGCGCATAATTTCTTGCGCAAGATCCTTAGTCTCGCAGGCCAAAAAGACACAGGCCCCCGTGCCAGTCAGACGCGCAGAACCAAAGACCGATAGCCAATCGAGCGCATGTGCAACTTCAGGGTAACGGCGTCGCACCACGCCCAAGCAATCGTTCCTTCCACCGGACGCCAGGAAACCGTGAATTGTGATGGGCGCAGAATTCCTTGTCAATTCAGGATCTTGAAACACCGCGGCAGTGCTGACAAAGACATTCGGCTTTAAAATCAGGTAGTTAGCTTCAGGGGGCGCCAGCGGCGGGTACAACGGTGTCAGGCGTTCCCCCACCCCTTCGGCCCAAGCCACTCGGCCATGCACAAATACGGGCACATCTGCCCCCAACTTGAGCCCCAGCGCCGCCAGTTTTTCCTTCGGCCAATGGAGGCCCCAGAGGTGATTGAGCGCGAGCAGGCAGGTGGCGGCATCGGAACTTCCGCCGCCGAGACCTCCGCCGATCGGGATTTTCTTGGCAAGTCCGATGTCGGCGCCCAATGCAGAACCGCTTGCCGCTTGCAGCGCCTTAGCCGCACGGATGCACAGGTCCGACTCAGCGGGCAGCCCCGGTATCTCCACCGCGCGGCGAATCAGGCCATCGGTCCGCACTTCGATCGTGATTTCATCGCAGAGATCGATGAACTGAAAACAGGTTTGCAGTTCATGATAGCCGTCGGGCCGCCGACCCAAAATATGCAGAAACAGGTTGAGCTTTGCCGGTGCGGGCCACACCGACCGCGTGACGATCATTGAGACCAATCCCAATGATCGATGACGATTCGCACGCGCACATCGCCGGCGGTCAAAACCAACCGCGCGGGCAGCAAGTCGTCTGCCACCGGCATATACCGATCGTAGGCAACGCTCCAGCCTGCCTGGCTCAAAGTTTTCGCGCGGTCTTGATCGTTGCGCGATAGATCAAAAGTCGCGCCTGGATTGGGAACACCGAGCAACCAGTAGTGCAGATTCTCGATCGGCAGATCGAAGCCCAGCTTCTCCTGAACTGCGGAGACAACCGCATCGCTCGGCGGCGCGCCGTTCAGCGACAGACCCGCCGGGGTCTGCTTGAGCACCAAGGCGCCGATGCCGAAGGGGCCTGACAAATGCACTTCTGCGCCGTTGTCTGTTTGCCGCCAAGTGAGCGTCGCCTGCCAACCTTGGGTACCCAAGGCAACTGCGGCTCGCCCGTCCAGCTGCCAATCAGCCGCGTTTTGCAATTGCACGGCACGCTGTTCCCACTTGGTCGAGGGCGGCGGCACGGTGCGAGTGGTCGCGCAGGCGGCGAGCCCACAGCAACAAATCAACGTCAAGCGCCGCATGGTCACTTCAGTTTGCGGAAGTCAGACGATGCCGCGTCGATTTCAGCAAGTGATTGTCGGCATCCAAGGCGCTGGCCTCGGACCAGATTCTCTGCGCCTCGTCTTGCTGACCCATTTGCCACAAAACTTCGCCTAAATGTGCCGCAATGTCGCCATCGTGATCGTCGGTATACGCCGCTCTAAGAAAAGGCAACGCATCTGCCGGGCGCCCTTGGCGATAGTAAACCCAACCCAAACTGTCCAAAATCGCAGGATTTTTAGGCGCTGCCGCATGTGCGCGCTCGATCAGTTTGCGTGCCCGCGCGAGGTCTTTGGTGTGATCGGCGAGCGTAAATCCCAAGGCATTCAAGGCCGCCGGATCGTTGGGCCGAGCCTTGACCACGAGACTCAATTCGCGCAAGGCCGCGGAAACCAAGCCCTGTTCCTCATAGACCGACGCGGTCGCATAGCGCAACTCCACGCTGTCCGGATATTCCACCTGGCCTTTTTCCAGGACTGCAAACGCCTTCGGTAGCTCGCTGGACTGCACGTACATCCTGGCGCGAGCCGTCAAGATTTCCGGCGCGCGTTGCGGCTCGTCTTCAAGCAGGCGATCGAGCAGTTCCTCGGCGGCGCTCGGCGCACCGTGCTTGTGCAGCAAGGTTGCGGCACGAAGCAGTGCCGGCACGACGTTCTCGCCATTCTGCACTTGCGAGAAAAAGCGCAGCGCTCGTTCCGGATCGCCGTTGCGATCCGCCATCAATGCCAGGTAATAAAATGCGTCGTCGGCAAACTTGCCGGTGCTCAGCAGCTGCCTGAACTTTGCCGTCGCCGCATCGTTGTGCCCTTGTTGAAACTCCAGCAACCCCAACAGGCGCAAGGCCACGGCGGTCGACTCCGGGTTGCGCGCCAGAATTTCCAGCTGCTCAGTGGCTTCCGGCAGTCGTTGCGCAGTCATGAGCAGCGCCGCGTAATTGAAGCGGTTGGCCGGCGAGGGATCCGCCTCGAGCTGCGCCCGCGCGGCGCGCAACGGCTCCTCGATATCACCCGCCAGGATGCGCGCGCGCAGCAGCGTCTGCGCCAGCTCCTTGTGCGCCGTCTGTTTGGCTTCATTGCTGCCCGAGGCTTCGATCGCCAGCGCGCCGCTCAAGCTATGCACGGCGGCGGCCGGATCGTCCGCGCGCATCGCTGCAATGCCTTGGATCCGCAGTGCCGACGGCGAGCTCGGAAAATACGACGCGAGTCGATCGGCGAGCTGATGCGCGCCGAACACATTTTCATCGGATCCCAGATCCGTTTCCACGTCGACGAATTCCGCATCGACTCCCGCAGGAGAATTTTGCAAGACGACCCGGTAGTGAGCCGCGGCTTCATCGACTTTATCGAGCGCCAGCGCGGCTCGCGCCGCCGCGCGTTGTGCCGGTAGAGACTTGGGATCGACTGTCAGCCAGCGCGCTGCAACGCCGGCCATGAGCGACGGCTGCAGCGTCTCAGCCGTCACTTCCGTGGCACGTAACAGAAGCGCAGGATCTGTTTCGTGTGCGGCGGCGGCGGCATATTGTAGTGCGGCCACGCGTGGTTCCTGACGCGCTAGGGCTATCTCGCCCGTGACGGTATAAAATGATTCCGGCGCCAAGGCCTCGGACTTGGAATGAGTCGTCGCGCAGGCGCTCAAAACGAGCACGCTTAAGCCCAAACCAGCCCGGACGATGATGGAAAACGAGAACACGGCCGCACTATAGCGAAATGAATCACCCGATGCCGCGGATTCATCCTTGATCTAGCGGTGCGTCATACACCAGAATCCCTTAAAACTCGGGCCAAAGCGCTTCCATGGCAGTCAATATCCTCGGTATCAATCATAAGACCGCACCGGTCGCGTTGCGCGAAAAGGTGGCGTTCGGCGAGGATCGGCTGGTCGCCGCGTTAACGACTCTGCGCCAAGAATTGGGCGTTGCCGAAGCCTTGATCTTGTCGACCTGCAATCGCACCGAGGTGTACTGGTCCGGCACGGCCAGCGGCGCGGACTTGTCGCAATGGTTGGAACGCCATCACGGCAATAACCTCGATCTTGCCGCCAGTCTCTATGTCCATCAAGAATCGCGCGCCATCGAGCACACCTTTAGCGTGGCTTCCGGCCTTGATTCCATGGTGTTGGGCGAGGTGCAAATCCTCGGGCAATTGAAAGACGCCTACCGAATCGCGCAAGAAAGCGGCAGCACCGGCCCGATACTCAATAAACTGTTTCAGGCCGCATTTTCCGCCGCCAAACGCGTGCGTACCGAAACGCGTATTGGCGCCAACGCGGTATCGCTCGCTTCCGCCACGGTCAGCCTGGCGCGACGCGTGTTCGAGGATTTAAGCGCCCACAGCGCCTTACTGGTCGGAGCCGGCGACATGAATGCGCTGACGGCGCGGCATTTCGTGAGCGCGGGCATCAAGCGCATGGTAATCGCCAACCGCACCTTGGAAAAAGCTCAGTCGCTGGCAGGCGAACTCAAGGCGCACGCGGTGCCCTTGACTGATCTGGACCGCGAGCTGGCCGAGGCGGACATTGTCATCAGTTGCACGGCCAGCGCCGAGCCCCTGATCAGTAAGCGGGCGGTCGAAGCGGCCATTCGCGCCCGGCGCCGGCGGCCGATTTTCATGGTGGATATGGCCGTGCCGCGCGATATCGACCCCGCGGTCGCCGAACTGGAAGACGTTTATCTTTTCTCCATCGATGATCTGCAGCAATTGGTGGACGAGAACATCCAACAGCGTGAATTGGCTGCGGGCGGAGCTCGGCTGCTCATCAATGACGAGGTGGCGCGTTTTCTCGCCGAGTCGCGCGCCCAGGACGCCGGTCCGGCCATTCGTGCACTGCGCCAACAAGCGGACGGCATTCGCCAGCAAACCGTGGAACAGGCGCGGCGCATGTTGGCGGCGGGCAAATCTACCGATGAAGTCATCGATTATCTGGCCAACACCCTCACCAACCGGCTGTTGCATGCGCCCACCCAGGCACTGCGCCAGGCGGCCGAGCTGGCCGATTTGGCGCTGGCGCAGACCGTTACCCGTCTTTTGACCGAAGAACGCGACCGGCAATAGCCCGTAAGCTCGCTATAATCCGCGCCCATGAAAGATTCGATCCGGCGCAAGCTGGAAAAACTCGACGAACGCTTCGAGGAAATCAGCCGGTTGCTGTCCGATGCCGGGCGTCATTTCCAAGCAAAATCAATTTCGCGAGCTCTCCATGGAGTATTCGCGGCTCGAGGACTTGGTCGGGCCGCTACCGGCGCTTCCTCGGCCTCGAGGGCGATGTCGCGACCGCGCGAGAACTGGCGGCAGACAAGGACCCCGCAACCCGGACCATGGGCGAGGAGGAACTGGCTGACTTGAATCCGCGTCTATTGGACGAGGAACTCGAGCTGCAGCGCCTGTTGGTGCCCAAGGATCCGCACGATGACAGCAACATCTTTTTGGAAGTCCGCGCCGGCACCGGCGGCGACGAAGCCGCCATCTTTGCCGGGGATTTGTTTCGCATGTACGCCCGTTATGCCGAATCCAAGGGCTGGGGCGTCGAGGTGTTGAGCGAAAGTCCCGGCGAGCACGGCGGCTATAAAGAAATCATCAGCCGCGTCATCGGCCGCGGCGCGTATTCCTTACTCAAATTCGAGTCCGGCACCCATCGGGTGCAACGAGTGCCGGCCACCGAGGCGCAAGGGCGAATTCACACCTCGGCGTGCACCGTGGCGATCTTGCCGGAACTGGAAGAGGTTGAGGCGGTGGACTTAAATCCAGCGGAGCTGCGCATCGATACTTATCGATCTTCCGGCGCCGGTGGCCAGCACGTAAACAAAACCGACTCGGCCATTCGCATCACGCATTTGCCCACCGGAATCGTGGTCGAATGTCAGGATGAACGCTCGCAGCACAAGAATCGCTCGCGCGCCATGTCCTTGCTCAAAGCGAAGCTCTTGTCCGCGGAACGCGAGAAGCAGCAGAGCGCGCAGGCGCAATCGCGCAAGCTTCAGGTCGGTTCCGGCGATCGCTCCGAGCGCATACGCACCTACAATTTTCCGCAAGGCCGCGTGACGGACCATCGCATCAATCTCACCCTGTACAAGCTTGATGACGTGATGAACGGCAACCTGGATGAATTGGTGCGCGCGCTCAATCAGGAACATCAAGCCGAAGAGCTGGCACACCAAGTCGAATGAATCCCGTGTCCACGATCACTGAAGCCGTGAGAAATGCTGCCATAGAGTTGACGCCGCACAGCGATTCGCCGCGTCTCGACGCCGAATTGCTGCTGGCAACAATTTTGGGTCTGCCCCGTTCCGCATTGATTGCGCGCAGCGATGACCCCGTCGCGACGAATCATGAGAGCGCCTATGCTGGGCTGATTCGCAGCCGCGCCGGTGGTGTGCCCATTGCCTACCTCACGGGCAGCCGAGAGTTTTGGTCGCTGCCGCTCAAAGTTTCCCCCGCGGTACTCGTGCCGCGTCCGGAAACTGAGATTTTGGTCGAGCACGCATTGACCTTGCTGCCGCGCGATGCAGTCTGTTCGGTATTGGATTTGGGCACCGGCAGCGGCGCCGTTGCTTTGAGCCTCGCCCACGAGCGTCCGCGCTGGGCCATCACGGGAGTCGATATTTCACCCGCCGCGCTCGAGATCGCCGCGCACAATGCACACACCTTGAAGCTCTCGCATGTAAAGTGGCGTTTGGGTCACTGGTTCAACCCTGTGCCGGGGGAACGATTTCATCTGATTGTCGCCAATCCGCCCTATATTGCCGCGAATGACCCGGCGCTGACCGCGCTGTGCGCGGAGCCTGCCACCGCGTTGATCGCCGGCCCGACCGGACTTGAGGCGCTGCGCGATATCATTGCGCAGGCGCCCAGGCACCTTCATGCACGCGGCGGGTTGGCGCTGGAGCACGGCATCACCCAAGGGCAGGATGTCGCACAGCTGCTGCTGCAGCACGGCTTTGCTTCGATTCGAACTTACTCGGATTTTTCCGGCAGGCCCCGCGTTACGCTGGGCGTTCACACACAACAATAGGAACTCTCATGATCCGCTTCGAAACCAGCTTGGGCGACTTCACCATCGAACTGTTCGACAAGGAAGCGCCCGAATCGGTCGCCAATTTCACGCGCTACATCGACGATGGATTCTTCGACGGCACCATTTTTCACCGTATCGTTCCGGGCTTCGTCATCCAGGGCGGCGGGTTCACGGAAGACATGACGCAGAAGAAAACCAAGCCGCCGGTGAAGAACGAGGCCGACAATGGCCTGAAGAACAAGCGCGGCACCTTGTCGATGGCGCGTACCAATGACATCAACAGCGCTACCTCGCAGTTTTTTGTGAACTTGAAAGACAATGACTTTCTCGATCACTCGCGCGGCAATTTCGGCTATGCGGTGTTCGCCAAAGTCACCGAGGGCATGGACGTCATCGACAAGATTGCAGCGGTTGAAACCGGACGCAAGCGCGGCTTCGATGATGTGCCGGTGGAAGCGGTGACCATGAAAAGCGTGCGCCGGGTGAAATCCTAACGGGCGTGGCGCAAAAGAAACCATTCTTCCGACGGCTGGCATGGTCGATCTTCGGGATACTGTTCTTTTGCATCGCCGCCAGCGTCGCTACCGTGGTGCTGCTGCGCTGGCTTAACCCGCCTTACAGCGCCTTCATGGCGGAGACGCAGCTGGCTGCCTGGCAAAAGCACGATCGCACCTATGTGTTTCGTCATCGCTGGGCCGACTTAAATCAAATCTCGCCCAATCTGCCGCTCGCCGTGGTCGCCTCGGAAGACCAAAAATTTCCCGAGCACTGGGGTTTCGATGTGGAGGCCATCGAGAAAGCCTATGAGATGAATCAGCATAGTCATCGGGTGCATGGCGCGAGCACCATCAGTCAGCAGGTCGCCAAGAATCTCTTTTTATGGTCGGGGCGCAGTTACTTTCGCAAGGGACTGGAAGCCTACTTCACGGTGCTCATCGAGGTCTGCTGGCCCAAGCGGCGCATCTTGGAGATCTATCTAAACATTGCCGAATTCGGCTATGGCACTTACGGCGCTGAGGCGGCGGCACAGCGGTTCTTTCATACCTCCGCCGCCACGCTGACGCGCAGCGACTCCGCCTTGCTGGCGGCGGTGTTGCCGAATCCACAGCGGCTCATCGCCGCCGCACCCTCGGCCTACGTTCAGCAACGGCGTGATTGGATTCTAGGACAGATGCAAGCGCTCGGCGGGCCCGAAATGTTGGGTGAGATCGACGCCCAGCCGAGCCGGCGCCGCTAAGATTCGCTCCAGGATCTCCGGTATCTCAAATACCGCCCGGTTCTGCATACACCTGACGCTGGCGCGGTACAGCTCGATGTGACCGGCGACTTGCGCTACCCCTGCGCGAATGGCCTTGAACGAATCCAGCACCGCCCCCAGCGCGTTCTCCTCCACCCATTCGGTGTTGTAGCGCTCTTGCGGCATGGTCCAGGCGTTGCGGACCACGATCACGGGCAGGCCCTGTTGCACCGCCTCGCTGATGCTGCCGGGACCCGGCTTGCCGATAAAGAAGTCGCTCAACTGCATGTAGTAGCTGATTTGCGAAGTGAAACCCACCACCAGGCGCGGTGCCGAAGCACGCATGTTGCGCAACTGCTCGGCGAGCACGGCGTTGTGCCCGCACGCCAAAATGAGCTGAACATCATCCAGCCGCTTGGAGATTCCCCGCATGACCCGCGATCCATGGCCGCCGAACATCACCATGCCCGTGGGCCGATCCGGATCAAGCTGAAGTTTCAGCATTTCGGCGCGCCGCTTGAGTTTCAAGTCGCGGTAGAAATTCGGATTGATGATCATGCCGGAGGTTTCGTGCACGCTCGCGTCGTTGCGCGCCGCCGCGCGCGCCTGACTCGCGGCGTGCGGGGTTCCGCAGATGAAGTGCTGCGCTTGATTGGGCTCGATCCAAAAGTGCGGTGGAAAGTCCGCCAAATCGGTGAGAATGGTCACGTAGGCGACCCGCGGGTTGGCGAGTGTCGAGGCCTGGTACATGGCGCGGTTGAAATTCGGCACCATCGAGACGATAAGATCGGGCTGCGTTGACTGCCAATGGCGACGCAGCTGGCTGACCAAGGATTTATGGCTTAAACGAATCAGCATCTGCAGGATGCGCAATTCCTGCGCCAAACCCAAGGTCCAGCCGCGCGCAAGCCGCACGTTATAGTAATCTTCCGGCTTCACGCCGGTGGTTCTGCGAAATATGTCTTGCGGATCGAGGACCTCGAATAAATTGACCAGCCTGACCTGCCAGTCTCGACATTGCTCGCGAATTGCCATCTCCAGGGCAACGGCGGCGGAGCGATGCCCTCCTCCCGCATTGATGTATACGAGATCAATCGTTGTCATTCGCAGTCATTTTGAGCGGCAAGTGTGACCAACCGATGAAATCCTTCCTGTTTGCGAGCGCCCTGATGCTATTCAGCGCCCTGGCCGGGGGCGCTCCTTCGCACCTTAGCCACGGCCGCTTCAAAGACCTGGTGATCTACCGCCCACCGGCGGAAGCGTCGAGCTTCGTGCTCTTCTTGTCAGGCGATGAGGGCTGGGGCCGCCGCGCGGAAGCCGTCGCGGAACAGCTTGCGCAGCAGGGTGCCATGGTCGTGGGCATCGATCTCCGGCAATTCAAGGCGGTGCTGGAGGCTGACGGCGACCAGTGCGAATTTCCTGATGGCGACCTGGAAAATTTGAGTCACTTCGTGCAAGCCTATTTTCACAGCTCAACCTATCTTGCACCTCTTCTTGTCGGCATTGATTCCGGCGGCAGCATGGCCTACGCGGTGTTGGCGCAAGCGCCGCAAGACACCTTTGCCGGCGCGCTGAGCATAGGTTTCTGTCCGCACTTGAATTTGCAGAAGCCGCTGTGCAAGGGCTCCGGACTCGAAGTGACGCGCGGCCCTGGCGGCGCGGGCTTAAATCTGCAGCCTATTCAGTCCTTGAACAATCCTTGGGTCGTCCTCCAAGATTCGAGCAATCGCGACTGTCCCGCTGCTACAACCCGCGAATTTGTGTCGCGGGTGCACGGCGCGGCCATCGCCACGCTGCCCGGATTAAGCGAGCGGCCGGTTATTGCAGCTTTCAACAAGCTTGCCGCGGCAGGACTAAAACGTAGCATCGCGCCGCCTGCAGCGTTGGGCGATCTGCCGGTCGTCGAGGTATCCGCACAGCCCAATGTACCCGCTTCCGATTCCTTCGCCATCATCATGTCCGGCGACGGCGGCTGGGCCGGGATCGATCAAAACATCGCTGCGGCATTGAGCTCGAAAGGCATTCCCGTCGTCGGTTGGGATTCCCTGCGCTACTACTGGACCGCGCGCACGCCGCAAGGGGTGGCGGCGGATACCGACAAATTGATTCGCTACTATCTTTCGCACTTCGATAAAAAGCGCGTGCTGCTCATCGGTTACTCCCAAGGCGCCGATGTAATGCCTTTCGCCGTGAATCGTTTGCCGGCGGCGACCAAAGCCGCCGTGTCCTTGGTAGCGATCTTAGGCATGTCTGAGCACGCACTCTTCGAATTTCATGTCAGCAGCTGGATTTCGGATGACAATTCCGGTCCCGAAACGCTGCCCGAGGTCAATCGCATTACCGGCATCCCGGTGCTGTGCATTTACGGCGAGGATGAGCACGATTCGCTCTGCCCCAAGCTGGATGCGAATAAATTCAAAGTGGTGAAGGTCAAGGGCGGCCATCACTTCGATGGCAACTATGCTGTGCTTGCGGATGACATCCTGTCGGCCGCCAAGCCCTAAGCGCCACCCAATAATATGCGACTTTGGACGATCCACCCACGTTACCTTGATACGCAAGGCCTGATAGCGCTGTGGCGCGAAGCATTACTGGCTCGCGCGGTTTTGCGCGGGCAAACCCGCGGCTATCGGCACCATCCGCAACTGCAGCGCTTCAAGGCGCACGCTTTACCTCGTTCCGCCATCAACGCCTATCTTGCGGCAATCCATTCCGAGGCGACTGCGCGCGGATACGCCTTCGATAAGCGCAAGATTGGCCCGGTGCGTTCGGTTGACTCGATTTCGACCACGACTGGGCAGATATCGTATGAATGGCGGCATTTGATGGCAAAGCTGGCCGTGCGAAATCGGGTGTTGCGCCGGCAGTGGCGCACAGTGCGCACGCCTCTGTGCCATCCGTTATTTACGCCAGTACCCGGATTAATTGAGCAATGGGAGCGCACCGGACCTGGCAAATGAGCTTCAAATGCGTCCTTCCGCGACCATCCAGTCGTAGCAGTCCTTCACCATTTCCTTCAAGGGCACGACTCGATAACCTAACTCGCGCTGCGCCTTGGCGGATGCTGTGCTGACTTTTCGACTCATCAGTCTCGCCATTTCCGGCGTGATGGGCGGTTCCTTGCCGGTAAATCGGCTCGCGACATCGCCCAACCCCGCGACGATGCGCAATAACGCCATGGAGGTCTCTTTTTCAGGCACAGGCCTGCCGACCAGCGCGGAGATTTCCTTCACCAGCTCCATCATGGTTTTGTTTTCGCCGCCGAGCAGATACGAGCCGCCGTTCTGTCCTTTGTCGGCGGCAGCAATGTGCGCCCCCACGACCTCCCGTACGTGCGTGAAGGTCAACAAGGAAGGCGGCACGCCGGGGAGCTTGCCGTCGCGCACCATCACGAACAGGCGCGACCAAGTCCCAATATCGTAAGCACCCATGATTGCGCCGGGCTGCATGATGACGACTTCAAGACCCTTTGGAATGGCGGCAACCGCCAGCTCCTGTGCCTGCCACTTGGTCTTTTGATAGTTGACGCTCGAGTTCGCTGCGAGACTTGGCGTTTCCTCGGTAATCTCGCCATCCACCGGGCCGTACGCGGAAATCGATGAGGTCACCACCAGTCGTCGCACGCGCTTGGCCA
The DNA here is from genome assembly GCA_963771615.1 of uncultured Gammaproteobacteria bacterium. Taxonomy (GTDB): domain Bacteria; phylum Pseudomonadota; class Gammaproteobacteria; order Steroidobacterales; family Steroidobacteraceae; genus Bog-1198. The sequence goes on along the minus strand of CAVYUD010000008.1, from coordinate 689,571 downwards.
ATGCCGCCTCGACAACATGGCGCGTGCCGTCGACGTTATCACGAGTTTGCTGGGCATTTCCGCCGCGCCACATATTGGTGTTGCCGGCGACATGGAAAACGGTATCGGTTCCCTGCGGAATCGCAGCCAGGAGCGAAGCAGGGTCGCTCAGCTCGCCGAGCGCGAGTTTCGGCCGAAATCGCTTCAGCAATTTCAAGTCCGAGGACGGACGATGCAGCGCGGTCACATCCCAACCGCGGATCATCAGTTCCTTGACCATGTTGAGACCGACAAAGCCGGTCCCACCGGTCACGAAGGCGGCGCGCGCCGAGCTAGGCGGCATCAGCCGCGTCTCCCGCATCGGGCTCGTAGCCGAGCAGGGGCGCCAACCAACGTTCTGCTTCTCTCAATTTGAAGTCCCTTGCGTTGCGCATAGCTTAGGACTTGATCGCGGTCGATCTTGCCGACGCCGAAATAATGCGCCTTCGGGTGGGAAAAATAAAATCCGCTCACGGCAGCGGTCGGGAACATGGCAAAGGACTCGGTCAGGCGAATGCCCGTCGTGCGCTCCGCATCCAGCAGCCGCCAGAGCAGTGCTTTCTCGGTGTGCTCGGGACAGGCGGGATACCCCGGCGCCGGCCGGATCCCTTGATATTCTTCGCGAATCAAAGCGGCGTTGTCCAACTGTTCTCGCGGCGCGTAGGCCCAGAATTCTCGCCGCACCCTCTCATGCATGCGTTCTGCCAGCGCCTCCGCCAAACGATCCGCGAGTGCCTTGAGCATGATGCTGCTGTAATCGTCGTGCTGCGCTTCGAAGCGCGCGCACATGCTCATCGATGCCGATGCCCGCGGTCACCGCGAACGCGCCGATGTAGTCGGCGCGGCCGCTGTGCGCCGGCGCGATGAAGTCGCTCAGGCAGAGCTGCGCCTGATCCTGCGGCTTGGCTTTCTGCTGCCGCAAATTGTGCAAGCGCAGCTCGACACTCTGCCGGCCCTCGTCCTTGTACACGTTGATGTCGTCGTCGCCGACGCTGTTGGCCGGGAAGAATCCGACGACCGCGCGTGCTTTGAGCCATTTTTCGGCGATCAGTGTGTTCAGCATGCGCGTGGCGTCCGCATACAGGCTGCTCGCCGCTTCGCCCACGACGCGCATCCTGCAAAATATCCGGAAACTTGCCGGCGAATTCCCAGGCGTTGAAAAACGGCATCCAGTCGATGTACGGCACCAGTTCCTGCAGCGGATAGTCGTCGAAAGATCGGATGCCGAGGAAGGTGGGCACCGGCGGCGTATAGGCCGCCCAGTCGATCTTGAATTTCTTGGCGCGCGCCTGGGCCAGCGACAACTGCGGCGCCTTGGCGCCCTTGTTGCGATGCTGCTCGCGCCGGCGCTCATGGTCCGACTTGATGGTGGCGACATAGGCCGCACGCGAGCTCTCCGTGACAAGCTGCTGGCACACCCCGACCGAGCGCGACGCATCCTTGACGTACACCACCGCGCCCGCGTATTGCGGATCGATTTTCACCGCCGTGTGCGCGGGCGAGGTGGTCGCGCCGCCGATCAGCAGCGGCTGCTTGTATCCCAAGCGCTGCATCTCCTTGGCGACATGCACCATTTCGTCCAGCGAGGGCGTGATGAGTCCCGACAGGCCGATGAGATTCGCGCCTTCGCGCGTCGCGGCCTCGAGGATTTTCTCGCAGGACACCATGACGCCCAGATCGATGACTTCAAAGTTGTTACACTGCAGCACCACGCCGACGATGTTCTTGCCGATGTCATGCACGTCGCCCTTCACGGTGGCGATGACCACTTTGCCGTTGGAGCGGCTCGCGCCGGATTTTTCCTTCTCGATGTAAGGAATCAGCACCGAGACGGCTTTTTTCATCACGCGCGCCGACTTCACCACCTGCGGCAGAAACATTTTTCCCGCGCCGAATAGATCGCCGACCACATTCATGCCGTCCATCAGCGGGCCCTCGATGACATCCAGCGGCCGCTTCGCCTGCAGGCGCGCCTCTTCCGTGTCCTCGAACACGAATTCGTCCAATCCCTTGATCAACGCATGCTGCAAGCGCTCGGCGACGGGCAGCTTGCGCCATTCCAGATCATCGCCGCGCTTCTGTGCGCCGCCGCCTTTGAAGCGCTCGGCGATCTCCAAGAGCCGCTCCGTCGCGTCCGCACGCCGCGCCAGAATCACGTCCTCCACACGCTCGCGCAGTTCTCGGATCGATGTCTTCGTAAATCGCGAGCTGGCCGGCATTGACGATGCCCATGGTGAGTCCGGCGCGGATCGCGTGATATAGAAACACCGAATGCATGGCCTCGCGAACGCGGTCATTGCCGCGAAACGAAAACGACACATTGCTGACGCCGCCGCTGGTGTGCACCGCGGGCATGCGCTGCTTTGATGGCCGCGACCGCTTCGATGAAGTCCAGGCTGTAGCGGTTGTGCTCTTCGATGCCCGTGGCCACGGCAAAGATATTCGGATCGAAGATGATATCTTCGGCCGGAAATTGCAGCCGCTCGGTCAAAATTCGGTACGCGCGCTCGCAAATGTTTACCTTGCGGTCGATGGTATCCGCCTGGCCCTTTTCATCGAACGCCATCACCACCACCGCGGCGCCGTAGCGCAGGCACAGCCGTGCATGCGTCAGGAATGCTTCCTCGCCTTCCTTGAGGCTGATGGAATTGACGATGCCCTTGCCCTGCACGCATTTCAGTCCCGCTTCGATCACGGACCATTTCGAAGAGTCGATCATGATCGGCACGCGCGCGATATCCGGCTCGCCCGCGATCAGGCTCAAGAACTTCACCATCGCCGCCTGCGAATCCAGCATGCCCTCGTCCATGTTCACATCGATGATCTGCGCGCCGTTCGCCACCTGCTGGCGCGCCACGTCGACCGCCGCCGCGTAATCGCCCGCTTCGATCAACTTGCGAAACTTGGCCGATCCGGTGACGTTGGTGCGCTCACCCACGTTGACGAACAAGCTTTGCGCATCGATGGTCAAGGGCTCCAAGCCGCTCAAGCGGCAGGCCGATCCGATGCGCGGCAGGACGCGCGGCGCGATGACCGTCAACCGCACGTTTGATGGCCTGAATGTGCTCGGGTGTCGTGCCGCAGCAGCCGCCCACCATATTGACGAAGCCGCTGGCCGCGAATTCGCGCAGGATCTCGGCGGTTTGCTCGGCGGTCTCGTCGTACTCGCCGAACGCATTGGGCAATCCCGCATTGGGATAGGCGCAGACGTAAATCTCGGCGATGCGCGACAGCTCCTCGATATAGGGCCGAAGCTGCTTGCCGCCGAGCGCGCAATTGAGTCCCACCACCAACGGCTTGGCGTGGCGGATGGAATTCCAAAATGCCTCCGTGGTCTGTCCGGACAAGGTGCGCCCGGAAGCATCGGTAATTGTGCCGGAAACGATGATGGGCAACTCCTCGCCCGCTTCGTCGAACACCTGGCGCACCGCGAACAGCGCAGCTTTGGCATTCAAGGTGTCGAATACGGTTTCGATCAGAATCATATCCACGCCGCCCGCCATCAGCGCGCGCGTGACCTCGGAATACGCCGTGACCAGTTCATCGAAGCTGATGTTTCGAAACCCGGGATCGTTCACGTCGGGCGAAAGCGAGGCGGTGCGGCTGGTCGGGCCCAGGGCACCCGCGACGAAGCGCTGCACGCCGGTCGCTGCGCTGCACTCGTCCGCGACCCTGCGCGCCAGGCGCGCCGCTTCTAGATTCAGCTCGCCGACCAGCGCCTGCATGCCATAGTCCGCCTGCGAGACGGAAGTGGAATTGAAGGTGTTTGTGGATATGACATCCGCGCCCGCATCTAGATAGGCGCGATGAATCTCCGCGATGATGCTGCGGCTGCGTGAGGCTCAGCAAATCGTTGTTGCCGCGGAGATCGCTGCGCCAGTCTTTGAATCGCTCGCCGCGAAATTGCGCTTCGCTGCAGCGATGACGCTGGATCATCGTGCCCATGGCGCCGTCGAAAATCACGATGCGCTGCTTGAGCAGCGCGGTGAAGTTCTCCGTCGCAGTCTTAGTCGTGCGGCATCAGGCCACCCGCGCTTCGTTGATGCGCGGCCTGATGCCCAACGCGTGGCAAATGGCATAGACCAGTTCGGCCCGATTCAAGGTATAGAAGTGGAACTCATCGACGCCGTGCCGGCGCAGACGCTGAACCTGCTCGATGGCCACGTTCGCGGCGATCATGCGGCGGGTCTCAGGGTCGTCATCCAGACCGTCGAACCGGTTGCGCACCCAATCGGGAACCGAGGTGCCGCAACGCGCCGCGAAGCGCAGCATTTGCGGGAAGCGCGTGATGGGCAAGATCCCAGGGACGATGCTGGCCTTGATCCCGGCCGCAGAACAACGGTCTCGATAGCGCAAAAACAAATCGGTGTCGAAGAAGAACTGCGTGATGGCGCGGCGCGCGCCCGCTTCGACCTTGCGGCTCAAGTTCTGCAGGTCGGCTTCGACGCCGCCGGATTCGGGGTGGCCTTCCGGATACGCCGCCACCGATATTTCAAAGTCACCGGCTTGTGTCAGGCCCCGCACCAAATCTGAGGCATAGGCAAATCCGCCAGGGTAAGGCTGGTAGCGGCCATCGCATAAGTTGGCAGCCGGTGCATCGCCGCGCAGCGCCACCAAGTGCCGCACGCCGAGTTGCCAATAGGTCTGTGCAATCTGCAGCACCTCATCGCGCGAGGCGCCGACGCAGGTCAAATGCGGCGCCACCCGCAGATCGGTTTCCGTAAGCACGCGTTGCACGAATTCGTGAGTTCGCGTCCGGGTCGATCCGTCCGCGCCATAGGTCACCGACACGAAACTAGGCTGCAGCGGGGCAAGCCGTTGTACGGACTGCCAAAGTTGCTGGGCCATGGCCTCATCCCCGGGAGGGAAAAACTCAAACGACACGGCTGGAACGGACATTTAGGACCCTTGAGGGACTGCCTCGACATTAAGCATGCTAGAGCTTACGATTTGACTCAATCTCATTATTTTAATACCCGGAATGAATTAGGCTCATGTCGTCCACCGCCCTCGAAATTCGGCATTTGGAGACCCTATTGGCCTTAGCAGAGTGCGGCAGCCTGTCAAAGGCCGCCGCGCGGCTTTTCCTGACCCAGTCCGCCCTATCGCACCAACTCAAAACCCTCGAAAGTCACTACGGGGCCGCGCTGGTCGAAAAGAATATTCGGCCGTTGCGCTTTACGGCCATCGGCCAACGGCTCTTGACCCTGGCCCGTGTGGTGTTGCCGCAAATGGCGGAAGCCGGCCGCGACGTGGCGCGCCTGGCCCAAGGGCATGCAGGTCCCCTGCGGGTGGCCGTCCAATGCCACAACTGCTTTGATTGGCTGATGCCGGCGATGGATGTCTACCGGACTTTGTGGCCCGAGGTGGAGCTCGACATCATTTCTGGGTTTCTCATGGATCCGCTGCCGCTGCTCGATCAGGGCGAAGCGGAGCTGGCCATCATCCACGACCCGCAAGAAGCCAATCCCACGATCGTCTTCAGTCCGCTATTTCGCTATGAAAGCGTGGCGCTCATGAGCCCGCGGCATCGTTTGGCCGCGAAGCCCTGGTTGGAAGCAGCGGATTTTGCCGCCGAAACACTCATTACCTATCCCGTGCCGGACGAGATGTTGGATGTGATGAAGCACTGCCTCACCCCGGCTAACATCAACCCGAGACGGCGCACGGCGGAATTGACCGTGGCCATCCTGCAGCTGGTCGCGAGCGGGCGCGGCATCGCGGCGCTGCCCTCCTGGACGGTGGGAAATTATATCGAGCGCGGCTATGTGGTCTCGCGCCCCATCGGCGAATCGGGACTACGGTGCGAACTTTACGCCGCGACCAGCCGTGCCGGCGCGCAAGCCGCCTATATAAGAGAGTTCATTGCACTCACCCGTGCACAGAGCTTAACGACGCTCGCGGGCGTCTCGGCGCTGTAGCGCTAGCGCAAGCTTGTGCCGGCTCACGCTTGCACTAGCCCATGTGCAAGCCGCCGTTCACCGAGAAATCGGCGCCGGTCGCAAATGCAGATTCATCGGAGGCGAGCCATGCAACGATCGACGCAATTTCACCCGGGTCGCCGAGCCGCCGCACCGGAATCGATGAAACGATCTTTTCCATGACCTCAGGCTTGACCGCTCGCACCATGTCGGTGCCGATATAGCCGGGCGAGACGGAATTGACGGTGACGCCGCGCGCCGCAACCTCTTGTGCAAGCGCCATGGAAAATCCATGGATGCCTGCCTTCGCAGTCGAATAATTCGTCTGCCCGAATTGACCCTTTTGACCGTTGACGGACGAGATGTTGATGATCCGGCCCCAGCCCCGATCCACCATGCCGTCGATGACCTGCTTGGTGACATTGAACAATGAATTCAAGTTGGTATTGATCACCGCGTCCCAGGAATCCTTGGTGAGCTTGCGAAATGTGCCGTCGCGCGTGATCCCGGCGTTGTTCACCAAGATATCGATTTCGCCCACTTCGGATCGGGCTTTCTGGAACGCCGCCGTGGTGGAGTCCCAATCGGCGACATTACCTTCTGAACAATGCACGTTGTAGCCCTTCGCGCGCATGTCGCTGATCCAGCGTTCCTTGCGCGTGGAATTGGGGCCGCAGCCCGCAATCACGGTATAGCCTTCGGTGCACAATCGGTCGCAAATCGCCGAGCCGATGCCGCCCATTCCTCCGGTTACGTACGCAATTCTCTTTTGCTTTGTCGCCATGATCGCCCCTTCAATTAGCTATCGCTGCAACACGTAGTCACCCGGCGCATCGCCGAGCACGCTGTATCCTTTTGCTGGGTTTCCCAGAGTCGGCGGCGGCGCATTTTGCGCTCCCGAATGGGCTGCGAGCCACTGCTGCCACCATGGCCACCATGAGCCTTGATGCAAGGTGGCCTTATCGAGCCATTCCGCCGCCTCGTAACTCGTGGTCGCGTCCTTCCAAGTCAGCTCGCGAAAGCGTCGTCGCGGATGCACCGGACCGCAGACGATGCCGGCATTGTGCCCGCCGTTCGTCAATACATAGGTGTAGTCGCTGGATCGGGTCAACCCGCGCGCCTTATAGGTAGATTTCCAAGGCGCGACATGGTCGGTTTCAGTACCGAACACCACCATGGGCAGAGCGATGGACTTGAGGTCCACGGGCAAGCCGTTGACTTTAAATCGCCCGTTCGCCAGATCATTCTGTAGATACAGCTGCTGCAAGTATTCGCTGTGCATGCGCCAGGGCATGCGCGTGCCGTCGCTGTTCCAGGCCATCAAGTCATTGAGCTTCTCGCGCTTGCCCTTGAGGTATGTATTGATCGCGGGCGCCCAGAGCAAATCGTTGGAACGCAGTAAGCCGAATGCCGCGCCCATTTTGTCGCTGCTCAACACCCCGGCCTTGTGCATCACGGCCTCGAGCATCGCCAACTGGCTCGGACTGATGAAGAATGACAATTCCCCCGGCTCGCTGAAATCCATCTGCGCCGCCAACAAGGTCATCGACGCCAATCGATCATCGCCGTCTCTCGCCATCGCCGCAGCGGCGATCGACAGCAGCGTACCGCCGATGCAATACCCCACCGCGTGGATTTTGCTAGCGGGAACGATCGCGCCGACCGCATCGATCGCGGCGCGGATGCCCTTGTTGTGGTAGTCATCCATGCCTAAGTCGCGATCGGTCTCATTGGGATTTTTCCACGAGATTACGAAAACCGTATGGCCTTTTTCAACCAGATAGCGCACGAAGGAATTTTGCGGCGACAAGTCCAGAATGTAGTACTTCATGATCCACGCCGGCACGATCAGCACCGGCTCGGGATGCACGGTGCCTGTGGCAGGCGCGTATTGAATGAGCTCGATGAGTTCGTTGCGGAAGACAACCTTGCCCGGCGTGACGGCGACGTTGACGCCGACCTTGAAGTTTTCCGTGCCGATCGGCTGGTCGTGCTTCAAAGTCCGACTCACATCCTCGAGCCAGTTCTGAAAGCCGCTTACCAGGTTTTGCCCGGATTGCTCGCGGGTTAATTCCAATAGTTCCGGATTCGACATCAAGTGATTGGCGGGCGAGGTCGCATCCAGCATTTGCCGCGTCGAAAATCCGACGAGATCGGCGCTGCGCGGCGCCACGCCCGGAATGTTGGTGGTCGCCTGCTGCATCACCTTGGCCCAGTTGAGGTAGCCGCGCGCCATCATATTGAAGGGCCACTGCTTCCAAGCGTCTGAGGAGAATCGGGCGTCGTCGCTCGGCGCCAGCGCTTGACCGGTCGAGGCCTGCATGGCGAAGGAAAAATTGTCCATCATGGCTTTGAAAGCCGTGTGCGCGATGTCGGTTTGTTTTTGTGGTGCTCGGGCGATATTGAGATACCAATCCCACCACGCCTGGGCATAGTCGTCCGGCGCGAGACCGCCGGTAATCGCCGCCAATTGCGCGCGCATTTCGCGGCTCAATTGATCTTCCGCACTCGCACCCTGAGCAGATTCAGCCATAATCCTCTTTCCCCCGGCATTCATAATGGCACGCACGAAAGTGTCTGTAAAAAAAAGGGCGACCACTGGTCGCCCTTTTCCCTAACGCGCTAAACTTGAAGGTTAGGCGGCTTTCTTCGCCTTCTCGGCAACCTTTGCGCTGGTCTCATCGATCCACTGCGTCACCGCCCCTTGGGTCTCGGTCGCAATTTTGCTGAACTCTTCCGCGCGTGCGCGCAGCTTGTCGCCCAACGACAAATTCAGCGAGGTCTGTTGACCGATCAGCTCGGCGGCCGTCTTCGGACCGACGCTGGCCTTGGCGTGCGCCAGGCTCCACTCCAAGTAATCACCGGCAACGGCGAATTGATACTGGGCGAGACGCTCCAGGGTCTTTAAACCTTCCTGCTGCGCACGAAACACGGGCGCCATGGCGGTCTTGTAGGTGTCGAACAAAGTGCTGAAATCAAATGTGGGCTGGGTCATGGTGGCTCCTTTAATCCTGGCGACAATTAACTTGATGGGCACATTATACAGAAAAAAGTATGCAGTGCAAAACGAATTTGACGCAAGCTGCGCGGAAGGCTTATTTGAACATATCTTATTAATTATCAACAGTATTTTTTGGTTAGAATATTCCGTGTGGCGCAATAAATCATCGAAATTAACGCGTTGCGGTAGGTTTATTCGCAAAATTCCGACGCGTTGTCCCCGCCCCCCGGATCTGCGAGGATCGAGCCATGCCGCTACAACAGTTCATCGACGCCCTGGAAGCGTTTTGCGCGAACCTTGGCGTCTCGGTGTTTCGCACCCACTTGAGCCCCTGGGTGGTCGGCCAAACACATGAACGACAAATCGTTCTGCGCAGCGGATTGAGCAAGGAACAGCAGTTGCTGACGCTGGTGCACGAGTTGACGCACTTCCTGGCGCACCGACCCGACGCACAACTCAATCGCACCGTGTGCGAGTACGAGGCCGAAGCGGTCGAAAAATTGGTGGCGGGCCAGCTGGGCCTCAAAAAGCTGGGGACCGCAATCGATCTGAATACAGTCACCGACGACTTGCTCGCTTGCTCGGTGACGCGCGTGCGCTGGGTCGCGCGGACTCTGTTAACGGCGGTCCAAGATGTCGACTACAGTCGCAGGCCCCCGTCGAGATCTAGACATCGCCCGGTAAAGAAATCGTTTTCAATGATGAACTGAGCGGCGTGCGCGATCTCGTCCGGCTGACCCAAGCGCTTCAGCGGCACCGGCGCGATGACTTTCTCCAATACTTCCGGTTTCATGGACGCGAGGATGTCGGTGTGCGTAAAGCCGGGCGCGATACTGCCCACGCGGATCCCGTAGCGCGCGAGTTCCTTCGCCCACACGACCGTCATGGAGGCCACGCCGGATTTTGCGGCTGCATAGTTCGACTGGCCGGCGTTGCCGTGCCGGGAAATGCTGGAGATGTTGATGATCACGCCGCCCTTGGCGAGCTTGATCATGCGTTCAGCGGCTTCGCGCGCGCACAGAAATACGCCGGTGAGGTTCACATCGATCACCGCTCGCCATTGCTCCAGCGACATCTTGCCTACCACATCCCCATCCTTCACTTTGATCAGCAGCGCATCCTTGACGATGCCGGCGTTGTTGATGATCACATCCAAGGATCCGAAATCGCGCACCACCGCATCGAGTGCCGCCGCTACGTCGGCTTCGCGCGATACATCGACCGTGTACGCCATGGCGCGCACGCCAAGTTCGACGCATTGCGCAGTGGCGGCCGCCAAATCCGCCGCGTTCAAATCCAATAGCGCAATGTGCGCACCTTGGGTGGCAAAGCGCACGGCGAGTGCGCGTCCAATGCCGCGCCCCGCGCCGGTAATCACAATGGTCTTGTCTTTGATCTTCATGCTTTGCTCACTTAAGTTTTGGGCTCTTTTTCTTTTTCGGGCGCCGCAGCAGGCTCAGGTTTCGCGCCGGAGAAGGCCGACAGCATCGAGGCCTGAATCTTTGACCACTGATCCATGTTCTGACGGGCGAACTCGGCCAGCGGCGCCATCGGTCCCGCGAGGGCCTTGCTCATCTCAGCGCGCATGCTCTCCTGCTGCCGAACCAGCGTGCCGACGCTTTGTTCCATGTACTTCGTCAGCATTTCCTGGACTGGATTTCCGTAGAAGCGAATGATGGCTTCCAGCAATTCGGTGCTCAAGACCGGCGTTCCGTATTGGTCCTGCTCGGCGATCACTTGCAGCAGCACCGCGCGGGTCAGATCCTCGCCGGACTTGTCGTCGACCACCTTTACTTTTGCTCCGGAGACGATCATTTTGCGGATGTCTTCCAGGGTGACATGACGACTTTCGGTCGAATCGTATAGGCGCCGATTCGCGTACTTCTTGATGAGGCGTTCATTTGACATATTTTTTGTCGTCATGCTTTGCCAGCTTCCCTAAGGATTAGCATAGCGCTTTAAGTATGCAACGCACAATCGCTTAGATCTGGGATTTAGCGCTTAAAACTGACGAAAATATTGCATCGCATAGAACATTAAATGAGCGCTCATGACCCCTTTTCAAGCACCCAGCCGTTCAGCGCAGGGTTTCTCAAGGCCTGGGTCGATCAAGCGGGGGCATTTCAAGAAATGTTCGCTCGGTTGGCCGAGCAATCGAGCGCCGCGATGCCCGCCTCGATGCTCGCTCCGCAGCTGGCCCCGTGGAAGGATTTCGTGGACAAAATGGGGATGGGAGGATCCAACTCTGCGCAGCTATTCCCCGGCGCTCCCGCTCTGGGCATGACGCGCGAGTATCAAGAGACCGCGGCTCGACTCCTCGAGCTAGGTAAGCAATTTCAACAGCGCTATGCCGAATTCGCGCAGCAAAACGCCGCCATCATGCAGGATGCTTTTCAGGTCATGAAAAAGCGGCTCGATGCGGCGCCGCCGTCTTCGAAATCACCCGCCGAACTTTACGATGCGTGGATCGACTGCGCGGAAGGCACCTATGCGCAGGCCGCCCATAGCGAGCGCTTCGCGCGAATGCTCGCCGAGCTTTGCAATATTTCCAGCGCCTTCAAAGTTGAGCGCGGAAAATTGACCGAACAAATTGCCCGGCATCTGGACTTGCCGAGCAGAGCCGAAGTCGACACCTTGCACCGACAAGTGCGTGCGCTGAGCGACGCGATGCGAGCCGCCGCCGCGAGCTCAACCGCGTCGGGCGCCCGCAAGCCACGCAAGCGCGGCAAAAAGAAATGAGCGCCGCGTCGGATCCCTTCGCGGAAATGCTGCAAAGTGCGGCGGCGATGCAAGAACGCGGACAATCGGTGTTGCAGTCCATGCTGGGACTGGGCGATGTCGAAGTCGGCAGCTCCGAGAAGCACTGCGTGTACAGCGAAGACAAGATTCGCCTCTACCGCTATTCGGCACTGGCCCGATCCGCCAACTTGAAGCCCGTGCTCATTTGCTACGCGATGGTCAATCGGCCCTATCTCCTCGATCTGCAGCCGGATCGCTCCTTCATCCGCGAACTGCTGCTCGCCGGACTCGATGTGTATCTGCTCGATTGGGGCTATCCCGACGGCGCGGACCGGTTTTTGAGCTTCGAGGCCTACGTCGATGGATACCTGCGCCGCTGCGTCGAGTTCGTGCTCAAAGAACACGCCATTGATTCGCTGTCATTGCTCGGAGTCTGCCAGGGCGGCACGATGAGTCTGTGCTACGCAGCCCTCGAGCCGAAGCAAATTGCGCAACTGATCACCATGGTCACGCCGGTCGATTTCAAAACGCCTGAAAATCTGTTGTCGAAGTGGGCGCAACACATCGATGTGGCACTGCTGACGCAGTCGGGCAATGTATCCGGGGATTTCCTGAATTTGATTTACTTGTCCTTGATGCCATTTCGCCTCACTCAGCAGAAGTACGTCAATCTGCTGCAGCTGCAGGGAGACCGGGTGCAGCTCGAGAATTTCATGCGCATGGAAAAATGGATATTCGACAGCCCCGATCAGCCAGCCACCGCGTTTCGCGAATTCATCCAGTGGTTCTTTCAGGAGAATCGTCTCATCCGCAACGAATTGACGCTGACCGGCCGGCCGGTGCGTCTTAAAAACCTCACTTCACCGCTGCTGAATATTTTTGCATCGAAGGATCATCTGGTGCCGCCGAGCGCCAGTATTCCGCTTGGCGCGCACATCGGCAGCAAGGACTACGAATCCTTGGAAGTAGATGCGGGGCATATCGGTTTGTATGTCGGCGGCAAGACGCGCAAGAGCGTTCCCGCTGCCGTCACGGCGTGGCTGCAAAAGCGGCGCTAGAGCTTGGGGTGCCCCACGCCGCTCAGCCGCTCCTTGAGGCGCTTGAGCAATCCGCCTCTCGCCTTGATTGCCGCATCCTGGGAGACTGCCGAGAAAAACCGCAGCATCTCGCGGCTGGCGTCGGGTCCTGCGGAGTCCGTAAAACTCCCGGCAGAACCACCGCCCGACCATGCATGCCCGGCATCGTGCACCAGCCAGTTCTCTGCCAGGGCGCGGCCCGCGACATCGTGATAACGCGTGCGCGTGAAAGCACGTCCATTGCCTTCACGGGCCTGCGCGGTGGAAGTGTCCTGCGTGCGATTGAGAGCACTATCGCCCAGCCATTGGGACACGAGTTGCTCGCCATTGCGCGCATTCACCATGATGTCCTGATCCCCGTGAAACACGATCAGCGGAATCCCCTTGGAGAGCAGCCGCGTGCCGATCGCCGCACCGTCCTTCATCGCCGCCATCGCGGCTAAAAAATTCTGAGCCGCGCCGTAGGGCAAGCCAGAATGAATTCCCACCGCGGCATACAGCTCCGGATAGGTCGCTGCCATGATGGCGGCCATGGCGCCGCCTGCCGACATGCCGGCAATGTAGACGCGCCGTGCGTCGATATTGTAGGAAGCGATCACCTCCCGAGTCATGCCAGCGATGATCGACGGCTCACCCTGATCGCGCCGTTGATTGGCCGCGTTGAACCAATTCCAGCAGCGAGTCTGGTTCGCCGCTTCGGATTGCTCGGGATACAAGACGAAAATGCGCCGCTCCTCGGCGAGCTCATTCATCCGCGTGCCGAGCGCGAAATCATCAGGGTCTTGCAAGCAGCCGTGCAGCATCACCAGCAAGGGCAACGGCTTTCCTGCATGGCGCGACGGAATGAAAAGCTTATAGCGCCGCGAGCCCTGGCTGTTTGCATAGGTGCCCTCGACGAAGGACTCGCGTGGCGGCGATGAGCTCAAAGGTGTGGCGAGTTCATGGGCGCGAGGAGTCTAGCCGATCCGTGCGCTCTGACCGCCGTCCACGGGCAGCGCGACGCCGGTGATGAATGCCGACTCGTCCGAGTGCAGGAACAGTGCGGCATACGCGACATCCCAGGCGGTTCCCATCTTGGCCTTGAGAGGCACGCGTTTGTCGCGTTCCGCGCGCAACTCTGCTTTCGGAATATTGCGTGCCTTGGCGTGACCCTCGATCGCCATCGGCGTATCCATGAGGCCGGGCATGATGGTGTTGACGCGAATGCCGTACTTGGCGTTGCCCAGCGCCAACTGCTGACCCAACATGTTCATGCCGATCTTCGACAATTTATAGGCGGTCAATCCCGGCGCGTACGCCACCGCGGCGAGCGATGAAATATTCACAATCGTACCCGAGGCCTGTTCGCGCATCACCGGCAACACGGCCTGACAGGACAGCAGACAGCCCTTCAAATTGATTTGCATGATGCGATCGAAGGCCTCCTCCGCAATGATCTCCGGGGGCCCGTCGCCCGTTCCGATGCCGACATTATTGTGCAAGAAATCGATGCGCCCCCACGTCGCGACGCAGGCCTTCGCATAGGCCTTGCAGTCCTCTGCACGCGTCCAGTCTGCGGCCATGCACTGCGACTGACCGCCCTCCTTCGCGATCACCGCGGCCGTCTCCTCGGCACGCGCCAAGTCTTTGTCCACCAGCAGCACCTTGGCGCCTTCACGAGCGAACAGCACCGCCGCGGCGCGCCCGTTGCCAACGGTGTCACCCGGGGTCTGGCCGGCACCGACGACAATGCCCACCTTGCCTTGAAGTCTCATTGCCGCGATCCTGGAAGATAGTCATCGAGCGGCACGCCTAGGCTATTCAAAACCCAGGAGACCAAATTGTACTGGCCAATGGTGAACACCAGATCGATCATTTGCTCGGTGGAATACTTCTTTGCCAAGGCGCTCCAAGTCGCTTCGGACACCGCCGAGTTTTCAAACAAGTCATCGACTGCCTGCAGCAAAGCGGCATCCTCAGCGCTCCAAGAACCCGACGGGCCCAGCTTGACGGCTTCGACCTCCGCGGCGCTGATGCCCTCCCGCTTGGCTATCTCGACGTGCTGCGCCCACTCGTATTCGGCTTGATTCAACCAGCCGATCCGCAGAATCAGGAGCTCACGCTCGCGCGGCGGCAAGGTTTGCTTGCGCAGCACGTGGCCTGCGAACACCGTCCAGCGCCGCACCAGGTCCGGATGGTTCATCAACACCTTGAAGAGATTCAAGTCGCGGCCGTTGACGCGATGCTTGGCGGCCGTCTCGGCGTCTTCTGCGGACAATTTCGAGAAATCGCGCATCGCAATGCGCTGCTTGCGCCTGATCATGCATTCTCCCTTGTATCTCGAGGTCCCTGCGCTACGCCCCTAAGATTATCACCATGGAGAGCGGCGCAGCGTTGGCTCTGATTACTGAAAACCGTCGGTGAGCGTCTGCAAGAACGCGACGATGTCTTCAATATCCTGGTCGCTCAAGGCGGGTGCATCGCCCGCGTGACGATCAAACGGGGCCTGCGTGTCCAGATTCGCCACATAGGCCGCCGGTATATCATCGAATTTCAAGATACGGCCATCCCCCGCTCGTGGGTACCACTGCTGCGGTTTCGTGTCCCGCTCGGCGTAAAATCTGACTACATCGCCCAACGAATGGAACACGCCGTTGTGCAGGAACACCGGCCGCCGCGCGACATTGCGCAGCGAGGGTGTGCGAAACAATCCGCAATATTCGTGCCGATCCTGCAAATCCGTGCGCCACGGTCCGCACAAACCCAAATCGTAGTAGCGGCGATCGGCATTGGCAGGTATCGCCCGATTGCGCGGCGCACCGATTCCCGCGAAACCGAAATCGGTAAACTGCGGAAACGCGCCTTTGAGCTTCGCGCTCGGGTGGCAGCGCGCGCAGTTACCTTTTTCGGCATCGTTGAATGCGGCCAGTCCCCGCAATTCCTGCGCGCTCAATGAGACCTCGCGCCTCAAGTAAGCGTCGTACTTGCTGCTGTAGGGATAAAACTCGGTGGGCGTTTGTTGATAGGACTCCAGCGCCATGAGCACGCCTTTGAACGCCAGCGCCTTATCCTCAAAGACCTTGTCGCCGAAGACTGCGCGAAATTGCGCGTCGTGGCCCGCCCGCACGCGAGCGAGCACGGCATCAGAGTCCTTGTTGGCCATCTCAAAAGGTGAGAACAAAGGCAGGCGCGCCTGCGCGTGATAGGACTGAGAACGTCCATCCCAAGTGCGGCCGCCGGCGGGACCCTGATCGACGCTGTCATCACCGTCGTCGTCGACAAAGTGCTCGGTGAACGGCGGGACGTTTTGGCTGTACTTGAGCGAGGGCACCGCACGCACGCCGAAGCTGCGCCCATCCGCTCCGCCGCGCTGCACGGCGTGAGCATTGGCCGGCCCGAAATCGTGCTTGGGATCATGGCAGCTCGCGCAGGCAATCTTGCCGGACGCGGACAGGGCGGGATCCGCAAATAATTGCTTTCCCAGTGCGGCCAACGCGAGCGCGCCGGGCATGGGCTCGAAGCTGCGCGAATAAAATGGCTTATTATCGGCCTGGCCACTGTCGGTGAGGCCCCTGTCGTCGGGCCGCGCGCTGCCGATCGATACGGCGCCCGCCAGCACGGCTATAAACAGGACTCGTTGTGACCGTGTCGACGTAATCTCGGCGCGAGCCTGAGTCAGTGTACGCGCGTCCCAGCGCGGCTGCCGCTGTCGGCAGCCACCGGGGCCTTGAACAGCTGCTCGACGTCCACCGCATCGAAGATATAGGCGCGATTGCAGAAATCGCAGTGCACTTCGACCTTGCCGCGTTCGGCGATCACGCTGCGGGTTTCGCTTTCGCCCAGTCCCTGCAGCATGCCGGCGACGCGCTCGCGGGAACAGCGGCAGCGAAAATAAACGGGTGAGGGCTCGAACAGTCGCAGATCGTCTTCATTGAACAGCCGGTGCAGAATCTCCGCGTCGGCAAGGGTGCGCAGCTCTTCCGGAGTCAGGGTATCCCCGATGAGCTGCACGCGCCGCCACGCGTCCTCGATCTGCGCTGCATCGGCAGCCGGCAGTGAACCGGAGCCGGGAAGTTTCTGCAGCAGCATGCCGGATGCACCGTGCACATCGGCATGCAGCCACAGCCGCGTCGGTAATTGTTCTGAATTCTGAAAGTAGGCCTGTATTGAGTCGGCCAAGCGCTCGCCCTCGATGGGCACAATCCCCTGATAGCGTTGCGCGCCTTCATCGGTTTCCAGCGTGACGGTCAGGTTGCCGTTGCCGATGAGCTCACTGATCTTCTGCGCCGCGCCGGCGCCCTCGCGGTAGCGCGCCAGGCCCCGAACTCCCAGCCCGCTGGTGCATTGTGCCAGCAGCAAATGCATGGGTCCGTCGCCCTGCAGCTGCAACGACAAGACGCCCTCGAACTTGATTGTGGCGGCCAGCAACAGCGCGGCCACGACGGCTTCGCCCAAGGTCTCGCGAATCGCCGGCGGATATTGACGATGCTCAATCAAGGCACGCCACGCGGCGTCCAGATGAACTAGATGTCCCCGAATCGGGAAGCGGTCGAATAGGAAGCGATGCAGGGTGTCGCGGTCATGCATTTCCGCCGCCCAACTTGGCTTTCAGCAGATCGTTGAGCTGCGCGGGATTGGCCTTGCCGCCCGTCGCCTTCATTACCTGACCGACGAAAAAGCCAAACAGCTTGTCCTTGCCGGATCGAAAATCCGCCAGCTGCTTCGGGTTCGCCGCGATGACCGCGTCAATCACGCTTTCAATGGCGCCCGCGTCGGTGATCTGGCGCAAACCTTTGGCTTCGATGATGGCGTCCGCCGCCTTGCCCTCGGACCACATCGCCTCGAACACTTCCTTGGCGATCTTGCCCGAAATCGTATCATCGACGATTCGCTTCAACAGACCGGTCAACTGCTGCGGGTCGACCCGGGAGCGCTCAATATCGACACTGTCGCGATTGAGCGCGCTGGACAACTCGCCCATGACCCAATTCGCCGCGAGCTTTGCGTGGCTTGCACCCAAATTCGCGACCACCGCTTCGAAGTAAGCGCCAAGTTCGCGGCTGGCGCTCAAAACACCCGCGTCATAAGTCGAGAGGCCGAAGTCCCGTGCAAAGCGGGCCGCCTTCTGGTCCGGCAGCTCCGGCAGCGTCGCCCGCACCGCCTCGATGAAGGACGCGTCGATTTCGACCGGCAACAAATCCGGATCCGGAAAGTACCGGTAATCATTGGCCTCCTCCTTGGAGCGCATCGAGCGAGTCTCGTCCTTGTCGGAGTCGTACAAACGGGTCTCCTGCACCACCTTGCCGCCGCTCTCGATGATTTCGACCTGGCGCGCCACTTCGAATTGAATCGCCTTCTCGACGAAGCGAAATGAGTTCAAGTTTTTGATTTCCGCGCGGGTGCCGAGTTTTTCCTGACCCCGCGCGCCGCACCGACACATTGGCATCGCAGCGGAAGGAGCCTTCCTGCATGTTGCCGTCGCAGATCTCCAGATACCGCACCAGCGTGTGGATCTTCTTCATGTATGCGACGGCCTCCTTGGCGGATCGCATATCGGGTTCGGAGACAATCTCGAGCAGCGGCGTACCGGCCCTGTTCAAATCGATTCCGGAGGCGTTCGCCAGCCCCTCGTGCAGCGATTTGCCGGCGTCTTCTTCCAGGTGCGCGCGCGTAATGCCCACGGTCTTGACGGCGCCGTCGTCCAGCATGATTTTGAGTGAACCGCGAGCGACCACCGGCAACTCGTACTGGCTGATCTGGTAGCCCTTCGGCAAATCCGGATAGAAATAATTCTTGCGCGCGAACACCGAGCGGCGCGCCACGGTCGCGTCGACCGCCAGTCCGAACTTCACCGCCATTTCCACGGCGCGGCCATTCAGCACCGGCAGCACACCGGGATAAGCCAGGTCGACCAGGTCGGCCTGGGTGTTCGGCGGCGCACCATACGCGGTCGGCGATCCGGAGAAAATCTTGGAACGCGTCGCGAGCTGCGCGTGAATCTCCAAGCCGATGACAACTTCCCAGTCGCTCATTACTCGTACCCGCGCGGCGCGTGCGTATGCCAATCGGTGGCCTGCTGATACTGATGCGCCGCGTTCAACAATTTCGCCTCCGCGAAATGCGGTCCGATCAACTGCAAGCCCATGGGCAGGCCGTCGACGAAGCCGCAGGGCACCGATACGCCCGGAAGCCCCGCGAGGTTCGCACCGATGGTGTAGATGTCATTCAGATACATGAGCACCGGATCATCCATCTTGGCGCCGATGTCGAAGGCCGGCGTCGGCGTGGTGGGCCCGATCACCAGATCCACCTTTTCGAATGCCGCGCGGAAATCATCCGTGATCAGGCGTCGCGCCTTCTGCGCCTTCAAATAGTACGCATCGAAGTAGCCGGCGGACAACACGTAGGTGCCGGTCATGATGCGCCGCTTTACTTCGGCGCCGAAGCCTTCGCCGCGCGAGCGCTTGTACAGGTCCATGAGATCTTTTGGATTGTCGCAGCGGTAGCCGTAACGCACGCCGTCGAAGCGCGACAGATTCGAGGAGCACTCGGCCGGCGCCACCACGTAGTACGTAGGCACCGACAGCGGCAGATGCGGCAGGCTGACCTC
Source organism: uncultured Gammaproteobacteria bacterium (assembly GCA_963771615.1). GTDB lineage: Bacteria > Pseudomonadota > Gammaproteobacteria > Steroidobacterales > Steroidobacteraceae > Bog-1198. The sequence goes on along the minus strand of CAVYUD010000008.1, from coordinate 670,227 downwards.
GCGCGTTTCAGCGCCCAAGCCTGTGTAGATATTCAGGGCGTCCTCGAGCAGCGCCGCGTTGCGCGGCTCCAGACCCTCGAAGAATTCGCGCAGCAGACCGATCTTCATGCCCTTGAGCGGCGCGCCCAAGGTCTGCGAATAGTCCGGCACCGGTGCGTCCACGCTGGTGGAGTCGCGTCGGATCGAAGCCGGCCATCACTTGCAACGCCGCGGCCGCATCCGCCGGCGCTGCGCGCGAACACGCCGGCTTGGTCGAGACTGGAGGCGAACGCAATCATCCCGTAGCGCGACACGCGGCCGTAAGTGGGCTTGAACCCGGTCACGCCGGTCAAGGCGGCCGGCTGGCGAATCGAGCCGCCGGTGTCGGTGCCGGTGGCAATGGGGGTCAGGCGGGCGGCCGTGGCGGCGGCCGAGCCCCCCGAGGATCCGCCTGGGACTTTGCTGACGATCCCAGGGATTTTTGACCGGCCCGTAGTAGCTGGTCTCATTGGAGGAGCCCATGGCGAACTCGTCCATGTTGGACTTGCCCAGCATGACGGTGCCTGCCGCCTTGAGGCGCGCCACCACCGTGGCATCGTAGGGCGCGACAAAGTTATCCAGCATGCGCGAGCCGCAGCTGGTCTTGACCCCGCTCGTGCAGAAAATATCTTTATGAATGAGGGGGATGCCGAGCAAGGGACCCCGCTCTCCCGACCCTAAGCGGGCATCGGCCGCGGCCGCATCGGCGAGCGCCTGCTTGGCCGTCAGGGTGATCATGGCATTGAGCGCAGGATTCAGCCGCTCGATCCGGCTTAAGAAGTGCTGGGTGAGTTCCGTGCTCGAAATTTCCCGCTTGCTAAGGCGGTCGGCGAGTTCGCCGATAGAAAGGTTATGCAGCATCCGTCAAGAATAGCCTTTAATTTACTCGATCACCCGCGGCACCACGTACAGGCCGGCGGTCACGGCCGGCGCGTTCTGTTGGTATTTCTCGTGATGATCGCTCTCTGAGACGACGTCGGCGCGCAGGCGCTGATGCTGGCCATCGAGGGGATGCGCCATGGGCAACACGCCCTCGGTGTCCGCGCGCGACAACTCATCGACGAAATCGACGATGCTCGACAAGCTGGTCACGTACACCGGCATCTCTTGCGCAGTGATGGACAGCCGCGCAAGGTGCGCGATTTTTTCGACGTCTTGACGGGTCAGGCTCATAGGGTTGGTGCTCAAAATGCGCAGCAACTCACGCAAATTAAGCTTGGGGGATGATACACGTTGCCTTGTGATATGTCGTGTCGGTTGTTACATTAGCCGATCTTTTTTTAACCCCATTTAGCCGCGAAAAATACCCCATGTTCAAACGCCTTAGAGGTTATTTCTCCAATGACCTCTCAATCGATCTTGGCACCGCCAACACCCTCATTTACGTCCGCGAGCGCGGCATCGTTTTGAACGAACCCTCGGTGGTCGCGGTGCAGGATGAACCCACGCGGGGAGGCAAAATCATCGTCGCCGTCGGGGTCGAGGCCAAGAACATGTTGGGCCGCACCCCGGGCCATATCACGGCGGTTCGTCCCATGAAGGACGGGGTTATCGCCGATTTCACCTATACCGAAAAGATGCTGCAGTACTTCATCAAGAAGGTGCACGGCAACCGGTTTTTGAGCCCTTCTCCCCGAGTGCTGGTTTGCGTGCCCTTCGGATCCACCCAGGTAGAGCGGCGCGCCATCAAGGAATCGGCCGAAGGGGCCGGCGCTCGCAGCGTGGATATCGTCCCTGAGCCCATGGCAGCCGCCGTAGGCGCCGGTCTGCCGGTGCAGGAGGCGCGCGGCTCCATGGTCCTGGACATCGGCGGCGGCACCTCGGAGGTCGCTGTCATCTCCCTGAACGGCATCGTCTACGCCGCCAGCGTGCGCATCGGCGGGGACAAGTTCGACGAAGCCATCACCAATTATGTACGCCGCAATTACGGCATTTTGATCGGCGAAGCCACGGCCGAGCGCATCAAGCTGGAAATCGGTTCTGCCTACCCCGGTCAAACGGTGCGCGAAATCTCCGTCAAGGGCCGCAATCTGTCGGAAGGCGTGCCGCGCAGCTTCACCTTGAACTCGAACGAAATTCTCGAGGCGCTGCAAGAGCCGCTGCAAGGCATCGTCGGCGCCGTCAAGCAGGCGCTGGAACAAACACCGCCGGAGCTCGGCGCGGACGTCGCGGAACGCGGCATCGTACTGACGGGCGGCGGAGCGTTGCTGCGCGACGTCGATAAATTGCTGATGGAAGAAACCGGTTTGCCCGTGGTGATCGCGGATGACCCTCTCACCTGCGTTGCGCGCGGCGGCGGCCGGATCCTCGAGCTGACCGAGGAACACGGACCCGGCATTTTCGGATTGGAGTAATGCAAGCGACGGATCCGCCCATGGTCGCCTTTCGTAGTACCGACGCCTCGGGTCGAACCACGGGACTTTTGTTCCGCTGCGTGCTGTACTCATTGCTCGCCCTCGCGCTGATCATCGTCGACAAGCGCTACGATCATTTGGGAAAAATCCGCCGGCTGCTCTCGGTGGTTGCCTATCCCGTGCAGATTGCCGTCGCTTCGCCTTTCGAAGGCTGGCACTGGTTTCGCGACAGCGTGACCACGCGCGATGCATTGCGTGCCGATAAGACCAAGCTCGAAGCAGAGCTGCGCGTGGCGCAGTTCAGGCTGCAACGCTACGAAGCGCTCGAAGCGGAAACTCAGAGACTGCGGGCGCTGCGCGAAAACACCGCCGGCGTGACCGATCGCTTCCTCATCGGCGACGTCATGAACGTGGATCTGGATGCTTTCCGCGAGCGCGTCTTGGTGGACAAGGGTGCGAGCGACGGCATCTACGTAGGACAGGCGGTGCTCGATTCGGGTGGCGTGTTCGGCCAGGTCGCGCGTGTCGGGCAACTCACCAGCGAGGTGATTCTGGTCAGCGATGCGGCGCACGCCATACCGGTGCAGATCAATCGCACCGGCTTGCGCACCGTGGTGGTGGGAACCGGCGATACGAGTCGGCTGAAGCTGCCCTACCTGCCCACCAGCGCGGACGTGGTCGCAGGCGATTTGCTGGTGACCTCCGGCCTCGGCGGCGGATTTCCGGCCGGCTACCCGGTTGGCACGATCGCAGAGGTCAAGCGCGATCCGGCCCAATCTCTCGCGGATGTCGAAGTGAAACCTGCGGCGGCACTCGATCGCTCCAGGGAACTGCTGTTCGTATGGCTCAAACCCCAGGAGGCGGAGTTATTGCCGCCGCCCAAGGCCGGCGCGGCGGTGAAGAAATGATGCGCGATGCGCGAATTCGGCGCATGCCCATGGCGCTGTCTGCGCTGGTGGCGCTCGCGTTGGCAGTCGTGCCTCTGCCGGCGGTCCTCGATGCGTTTCGCCCCGACTTTCTGGTGCTGGTGGTGTTCTATTGGTGCATTGAATCGCCACGCGCCGGCGGCCTCTCGTTGGCATTCTTTTCAGGACTGGCGCTCGACGTCATCCACGGCGTGGTGCTAGGGCAGCATGCGCTCGCGCTCACGCTCATGGGCGCCTGGGCCACGAATTTGCGGCTGCGCATCCGGGTTTTCTCGACGCTGTCGCAATGTCTCGTGGTGTTCGCGCTGCTCACGGGCTATCAATTCGTTCTTTTCTGGGTCGACGGCGCCACGGGCAACCCGGTGACCACCTTCAGCCGCTGGCTCGCCCCCTTCATCGGCGCGTTGCTGTGGCCGGTGCTCACCGGCGTCATGAGCAAAGTGCATGAGCGTTGACCCATGATCTACGATGAATTCTCGCCGTCTCGCACCCGCCGCACCCTGACAGCCGGGGGCCGCACCCTGCGCGCGCTCGGATTGGATGGCCCTTTAACCGGGGTGTTGGCCATCATTGTCGTGATCGGCATTTTGGTGGTGTACAGCGCCTCGGGCCAGAACTGGAAAATGGTGCAGCACCATTTGATCAACATTGGCATCGCGGTCACGGCCATGCTGGCGCTCGCCAAGTTGGCGACACCGCAATACCTGCGCATGTTCGCGCCGATCGCCTATGTGATCGGGGTGCTGCTGTTGATCGTGGTCGATGTTACCGGCCATGTGGGCAAGGGCGCGCAGCGCTGGCTCGACGTCGGCTTCATGCGCTTTCAGCCTTCCGAGATCATGAAGCTCGCGGTGCCGATGGCCTGCGCCTGGTATATGCACGAACGGCCGCTGCCGCCGACCTTCTGGGATCTGATCGTCATGGGGGTCCTGATCGGGATTCCCACTGCGATGATCGTGACTCAACCGGACTTGGGCACCGCCTTGCTGATTGCCGCATCCGGCCTCATCGTCATGTTGCTGGCGGGGTTGCAGATTCGGCTGATTGTCATCGCCATTCCGCTGCTGGGTGCCGCCGCTTGGGCCGCGTGGCATTTCATCCACGACTATCAGCGACAGCGCATATTGACCTTTCTCAATCCGGAGACCGACCGCCTGGGCGCCGGCTATCACATCATCCAGTCGCAAATCGCCATCGGCTCCGGCGGCCTCTTTGGCAAAGGCTACATGATGGGCAGCCAGGCGCAGCTCGAGTTTCTGCCCGAGCGCTCCACCGATTTCATCTTCGCTGTCATCGGCGAGGAATTTGGGCTGATGGGCCAGCTATTCATTCTCGCGCTGTACGGCGTGGTGATCGGCCGTGCGTTGTACTTGGCCATGCAGGCGCAAGGGACATTCGCGCGTCTCACGGGCGGAGCGATCGCCTTGAGCTTCTTTGTGTATGTGTTCGTCAATTCAGGAATGGTCAGCGGCATTTTGCCGGTGGTCGGCGTTCCCTTGCCCCTGATCAGCTACGGCGGCACCTCCATGGTCACGCTGTTGGCCGGCTTCGGCATCCTCATGTCGCTGCATTCACACCGCAAACTGATAGGGTCTTAGAGCAAATGCGAACTCCTTTTACAGCGGTCGGTTTGATTTGCGCTGCGCTTCTGGTGCTTGCGGTTGAACCCGCCTCAGGGCTCGACATCAGGCGCCCCGAGGTCAAGGAGTTCATCGCGCACATGTCCAAGGACTATGGCTTCAAGAAGCGCACGCTGCGCAAGCTGTTGAAGTCGGCAGACAGTCAGCCTGCCATCATCGATGCGATGTCCAAGCCCGCCGAGAAGGCCAAGCTCTGGTACGAGTATCGGCCGATCTTCCTCAATGAACGGCGCATCCGCGAGGGCACGGAATTTTGGGTCGCACACCGCCAGGCCCTCGACCAAGCCAGCATCAAAAGCGGCGTCGCACCGGAATATCTCGCGGCCATCCTCGGCGTGGAAACTTACTATGGACGCCTCACCGGCACCTACCGGGTTCTTGATGCGCTGGTGACGCTGTCTTTCGATTATCCGCCGCGCGAAAAATTCTTTCGCGAAGAGCTGGAGCAATTTCTGCTGCTGACGCGCGATGCGCATCTGGATCCCAAGACCTTGAAGGGATCCTACGCAGGCGCCATGGGCGCACCGCAGTTCATGCCCTCGAATTACCGCCGCTACGCGGTGGACGCGGATGCAAACGGCCGCATCGATCTATGGAACGATTGGCCGGATGTTTGCGCCAGCGTCGGCAACTACCTGAAAGAGCACGGCTGGAATGCCGGCGAACCCGTTTTGCAAGAAGCCTCGGTCCTGCCTGAAAAGGCCGGCGATCTGGATGGCCGCAAATTGGCCCTGTCCGAGACCATCGGCTCGCTCACGGCGAAGGGGGTCAGCTTCGAGGCATCGTTGCCGCCGGAGGCGCCTGCGCTTTTGATCGCCGCCGACGAGCCGGATGGCGTTCACTGGCGTGTCGGCTACAACAATTTCTTCGTGATCACCCGCTACAACCACAGCCCGCTGTACGCCATGGCCGTCTATGAACTCGCCGCAGCCGTGAAGCAGCGCATGCTGGCGAATGAGGCCGCACCCGTGCCGGCACCGTTGGCCACAACCGCGACATCGCCGTGAGATTATCGCGGTCGCTGGCGCTGCCGCTGTGCGTGGTGATTGCAGTCGGGATGGCTGCCTGTTTCAGCGCGCCGCCCCGCAACGCGAATCCCAGCGCCACGCCGGTGCCGCCGAGCGAACGACCGCCGCCGTCCGGCTCCGTACCCGACATGGTGCCGCGCAGCGAACCGCGCTCCCGAAATGGTAATCCGCCGTTTTACGATGTGATGGGCAAGCGCTACTTCGTGCTCTCATCGAGCGTGGGCTACGTGGAACGCGGCGTCGCGTCTTGGTATGGACCCGGCTTCCACAAGGTCCGAACCTCCACCGGTGAGACCTACGACATGTACGCCATGACCGCCGCCCACAAGACCCTGCCGCTTCCCGCCTACGTGCGTGTGACCAATCTGCAAAACGGACGCAGTATCGTGGTACGGGTCAACGATCGCGGACCCTTCGTGGGCAATCGCATCATCGATCTTTCCTATACCGCTGCATCCAAGCTCGACATGTTGCGCAACGGCACCGCGATGGTCGAGGTGCGCAGCCTCGAGGCCGCCTCGGGAGAGGCACCGCTCTCCGCGCCGCTCGCGGCGCCAGGGGATTCGCCGCCGCTTGAGGTAGTTTCAGACCCCGCGGCCGGCGCCACGTCCACAGTTCCCGTCCCGCGTGCACTTTTCATTCAAGCAGGCGCGTTCAGCGATCCGAAGAACGCCGAGCGGCTCATGGAAAAATTGCGCGGCGGCGGCTATGGCAAGGTATTCGTACGCGACAATGAAATCGCGGGGCGCAGAATGTACCGAGTGCGCATCGGCCCGGTACCGAGCGTTGTCGAATTCGATCGCATCGTCGCGGCTCTCGAGCGCGTGGGCGTCAACGACGCGCATCTTGCACTCGACTAATCGCCGGGAGCCTGTGCCGGACAGCGATACTCCCGTAAACTAGCCGGCTAAACCAGCCGGCCTTCATTAAGGTATGCATTAACTATGGTTCGTTCTCTTCTCGTCAGCCTTACCCTTGCCACGGTTTTCGCAGCAACCTGCTGGGCTGCGAAGCCTCATCACAAACACGTTGCCGCGGCTCAGACCGCCGCACCCGCCGAATCGACCGCTCCGGTACCAGCCGTGTCGGCGCCGGCGGTGGCGGGGATGGCCATTCCTGCGGCTCCGCAAGTCGATGCCCGCTCCTACATCCTGGTCGATTATCAGACCGGCAAAGTTCTCGCAGCGAGCAACTCGACCGAACGCATGGAGCCCGCAAGCCTGACGAAGCTGATGACGGCCTACATCGTCTTTCATGAACTTAGCGCAGGCAAGCTCAAACTTGAGGATATGGTCACGGTCAGTGAACACGCCTGGCGCTCCGAGGGCTCGCGCACCTTCATCGAGTTGGGAAAGCCGGTGTCCGTGAACGATCTGATTCTCGGCATGATCGTGCAGTCGGGGAACGATGCGACCATTGCGTTGGCTGAACGCATCGCCGGTACCGAGGATACCTTTGCGCAACTCATGAATTCGACCGCCAAGAGCTTGGGTATGGCCGGATCGCATTTCGAGAACAGCTCGGGACTGCCTTCGCCGCAGCACTACACCACCGCGCGCGACATGTCATTGCTGGCGATCGCCATGATTCGCGATTATCCGCAGTACTATAAATATTATTCGGTGCGCGAGTTCGAGCACAACGGCATCAAGCAGCAGAATCGCAACGGGCTGCTCGAGAAGGATCCGAGCGTCGACGGATTGAAGACCGGGCACACCGATTCCGCGGGCTTCTGCCTCGTTACCTCGGCGCATCGCGAAGGCATGCGCCTGGTGTCGGTGGTGCTCGGTTCCACCAGCATGAAGGCGCGCGAAAATGCCAGCGCCGCGCTCTTGAGCTATGGCTTCACGTTTTACGACACCAAGCTCATCGTCAAGGGCGGCACCGCGTTGGCCACAACGCACGTGTGGAAAGCCGCCAATCCATCCGCGGAGCTCGGCATCAAGGATGATTTGTACATGACCCTGGCGCGCGGCCAGTCCGATGTGAAAACCAGCGTCGACGTTCAGCCAAAGCTGATTGCGCCGCTGGGATTGGATGCGAGTGTCGGCACGCTGCACGTTTTCAATGGCAAAGAGGCTCTGGCCACCCTGCCCTTGCACCCTCTGAAACCGGTGGCGGCCGGCGGCTGGTGGCGGCGCCTCATCGATACCATTCGCCTCTGGTTTGCATGAGCGGACCGCTACCCACCTGCTATTTGAACGGTGCGTACCTGCCCCTCAACGAGGCCAAGGTGTCGCCCTTCGATCGCGCCTTTCTTTTTGGCGACGCAGTGTATGAAGTCGTGCCCGTGTACGCATCGCGGCCGTTTCGCTTGCGCCAGCACTTGGACAGGTTGAATCGCAGCTTGGCCGGGATCCGCATGCCGCCCGCGATGTCGCATGGCGACTGGGCGCACGTCTGCCAGGAACTGCTTTCGCGAAACTCGGCCGATCTGGGACATCTTTATATTCAGGTGAGCCGCGGAGCGGAGTTCGGCCGCAATCACGCCTGGCCCGAAGGACTAAAACCGACTCTGTTCGCCTACTGCACCGAATTGGATCCGCTGCCGGATGCGCTGGTCGAGAACGGCGTCGCCGCCGTCACCGCAGCCGAGACCCGCTGGGCGCGGCGCGATATCAAGGCCACTGCACTGCTCGCGAATATTCTGCTCAAAAAGCTGGCGGCCGATGCCGGTGCATTCGAAACCATCATGCTGGAAGATGGCGAGCTCACCGAAGGATCTTCAACTACCGTGCATGTGGTGAAAGATGGCGTGATTCAAACGCCGCCGAACGGCCACCATATACTTCCGGGAACCACGCGCGATGTGGTTACGGAACTTGCGGACCTCTTGTCGGTGCGCAACTTGAGCACCGCCATCTCCGAATCGGCTCTGCGCGGCGCCGACGAAATTTGGCTGGCATTCTCGACCCGCGGTGTATTGCCGGTCACCAAGCTCGATGGTGCGCCCGTCGGCAACGGCGTACCGGGACCTGTGTTCAAGCGCATCCACCTCGCCTTCGCCAATTACATCCGTGAACTGGGCAAGACGCCGGCGCTATGAGCAGCACGCCTGAGGAATACCCGAGTGATTTTCCCATCAAGGTCATGGGCCGCCATGACAGCGACCTGCGCGCACTCACGCAAGCCATCGTCGAGCGCCACGCCGGGCCGATCGCCGATTCGCAGGTGAAGACGCGCACCAGCGCGGACGGCAATTTCCTGGCCTTGACCTATACGGTGCGCGCCACCAGCCGCGAGCAGCTCGACAAGATCTATCGGGAGTTGACGGCCTGCAAGTCGGTGTTGATGGCGTTGTAGGCGGGCGCAGCTGCAGAACGCGCAGCGGCGAGGGATGGCGCTGCATAGCCCAATTGCCGCAACAGATGCGGCGTGAGGTCTTGCGCCACGGTTTTCACCTCGGCGCCAACCTTGAGATCCGCGAGCCGCGTGACGCGCAAATCCTGATAGCCGCACACATTGATGCGTTCGAACGGCGCGAGGTCGAGCGATACGTTCAATGCCATCCCGTGATAGCAGGCGCCGCGGCGAATGCGCAGCCCGACGCTCGCGAGCTTCGCGCCCTCGACGTAGACGCCGGGCGCTTTCCTCGAGCCCGCAGCTGTGATGCCGAGCTCAGCCACATAGGCGATGACGGCATTTTCCAGCGCCACCACCAAATCGCGCACGCCCAGCTTGAGCCTTCTCAAATTCAGCAGCGGATAGATCATCAGCTGGCCGGGTCCGTGATAAGTCACTTGACCGCCGCGATCGATTTGCACCACTGGGATATCGCCCGGGGCGAGCAAGTGTTCGCGGCTGGCGTTTAGGCCCAAGGTGAAAACCGGCGGGTGCTCGACGAACCAGACCTCATCGCGCGTGGCGTCCTGGCGCTCGTCGGTAAACTTCTGCATGGCCCGCCAAACGGGTTCGTACGGCGCCAACCCGAGTTGGCGAATCAGCGGCAACTCGCTCATGAGTGTTTAAGCACCGGCAGCTTTGACCGCGAGCTTGGCGTTATCGAGGCCCGCGTTATTGCGCGCTAACGCCTGCTCGGCGCGGTAGCTCGAGCGCACCAAGGGACCGGAAACGCATTCGAGAAACCCCAGTTTCAGCGCCGACTCGCGGTAGGCGTCGAATTGCTGCGGCGTAACGAAGCGCTCGACGTTCAAATGATTCGGCGTGGGACGCAGATATTGCCCCAGGGTCAACACATCGACCTGCGCCGCGCGCAGATCCGCCAGAGTCTCGAGAATTTCCGCGTCCGTCTCGCCCAATCCGAGCATCAGGCTGGTTTTCGTGAGCACCTCAGGCCTGTAGATTTTCGCAGCGCGCAGGACCTCGATGGTTTGTTCGTACCCCGCGCGCGGATCGCGCACCGGATGGGTCAAGCGCCGCACTGTTTCAACGTTCTGTGCGAACACATCCAATCCCGAGTCGAGTACGGTACGCACATCCGCGATGATGCCTTGGAAATCCGGCGTCAAGGCTTCGACCGCGGTGTCGGGATTGAGGCTCTTGATGGCGCGGATCGCCGCCGCGTAGTGCGCCGCGCCGCCGTCCGGCAGATCGTCGCGATTGACCGACGTCAGTACCACGTATTTGAGGCGCATCAGCTGCACCGACTTCGCAACGTTTTGCGGCTCTTCCAAATCCAGCCAGCCGCGCGGGTTGCCGGTATCGACGGCGCAAAAGCGGCAGGCGCGCGTGCACACCGCGCCCATCAGCATGATGGTCGCGGTGCCGGCGTTCCAGCATTCGCCGATGTTCGGACATTTCGCCTCTTCGCACACCGTGCTCAGGCGATGCTCGCGAACGATTTGCTTGACCGCGCCGAATGCGGCGCCCGTGGCCAGCGGCGCACGCAGCCACGCGGGCTTGCGCGGATTCGCGGAGGCTACGTGCGCCTGCTTCATGCCATCCTTGATGGCGGTAAAGCCTTGCGGCGTCGTGTATTTTTCGCCGCTGCGCGTTGGGCGCCGTTCGGCCGTTAAAGGGATGCCTTTGAACTCGGACATGCCCCAATTGTACTCTACCCGTTTGACGCGGTGTCCTTGCCCTAGCCTTTGAGCTTCGCCGCGTTAAGAGCGGCAAGCCTGTCCGGCGTTCCGACATCCTCCCACGGTCCGGTATAGAGCTGCGCCGAACAGAGTCCCGCCGCCATGGAACGCCGCCATAGCGGCATGATGGGAAACACGCCGTCCTGGCAACCGGCGAAGAACGCGCCGCGATAAACGGCAATGCCGCTGAAAGTGAACAACTGAGCGGCGCTGACCCGTGCTTCACCGCGCTCCAATCCAAAGTCGCCTTGCAAATAGCTGGGGTTTGGGACCAGCACGAGGTGCGAATCGTACTTAGCCTCGATCGCCAGCGTCTGGAATGGAAAGTCCGTGTAGCTATCGCCGTTGACCACCGCGAACGGGCCGGGCGAGAGGTACGGCAGCGCGCGAAAGATACCGCCGCCGGCATCCAAAGCGCGTGGTGCTTCTTCGCTGTAGGTGATCGTGGCCCCAAAGCGAGCGCCATCTCCGAGGTAGTCGCGGATCTGGCCGCCCAGCCATGCCAGATTGATGACAATGCGCTCGATGCCGGCATGCACCAAGCGCTCGACATGCCTTTCGATCAAGGGTTGTCCGTGCACGTGCAGCAGCGGCTTCGGCGTCGTATCGGTCAATGGCCGCATGCGCTCGCCGCGCCCGGCTGCCATAATCATCGCCGCCCGTGGACGCTCGTGGCCACGTGAAATACTCAGACAGGCTCCTTGCCGAGCGCGCGCTGTTGCGCGCTCTGGAAATTGGCATCGATGCGGCTGACGATGAATTCGGCAAACGCCGCGGTCTCCGGGTACATCAAGGCAGTATCGCGCGTATAGGCGAGCACGCGCGGCAGATCCCGAAGGTATTGGGACTTGCCGTCGCGATAGAACAGGCGCGCGAAAATGCCCAGCACCTTGATGTGGCGTTGCAGCCCCACGAGATCGAACCAGCGCAGGAACTGTGCGGCATCGGCGTCCAATTTGAATCCAGTCTCGAGCAGGCTCTCGCGATACTCGAGCACCCAGCGGCGCACGCGCGCCGGCGGCCAGGCGATGTAACAGTCCTTCAGCAGCGATGCCAAATCATAGGTCACCGGACCCCACACCGCATCTTGAAAATCCAAGATGCCGGGGTTGTTCTCCGGGGTGACCAGAAGATTCCGCGAGTGATAGTCGCGGTGCACGAAGCAGGCGGGCTGCGCAATGGCAGCCTGCGTCAAGCTCTCGAACAGCTTCTCGAGCATCGCGCGCTCCGTAGCTTCAATCGTCAAACCCAAATGCCGCGTGAGGAACCACTCGGGCAAGAGCTCCATTTCGCGCAGCAGCAGCGCGCGGTCATAGCGAGGTAGACGCTGCGAGACAGCCGGGTCGGCGGTTTGCATGATGCGCAGGCTCTTGAGCGCGTCCGCGTACAACTCTTCGGCGGCGCCGTCCAGACTCAAGGCGTCGAGGTATTGGCGCGAACCTAAATCAGACAACAGCATAAAACCGCGATCCATGTCTCGCGCCAGAATGATCGGCACGTTCAGATTCAGAGAGCCCAAGATTCTTGCCACCGTCAAGAAGGGGCCCGAATCTTCCTTGTCGGGCGGCGCATCCATCACGATGTAGGAGTCAGCGCCCTGGATCGACGCGAAAATATCGGCGAAAGCTTGCATCCGCGGACGCGGGCGCGATCGATGCGCCGGCGAAACCCAAATCCTCGAGCACCCACTGCGTCAAATTCGCCAGGCGGGAATCGCTTGCATCCGATACATCCATGCTTGACCATTCGCGAGACCGCAAATGCGGCGATTTGAGTATACCGACTAAGGCGACGCATTTTGTCCAGCGCTTCTCAGTTCCAAGCCGCATTGCTTTTCCTCTGCCTCGCCAGCGCTGCCGGCTACGCCGCGGACGTCTGCCCCGCCCCGCCGAAGTTCACCTACACGCGCCCGCCCGGAGATCGCAGCCGACGATCATCGCATTCACATCGACACCGACGCGATGCCCTGCTCGGCGCCGACGGCAACGCCGTGCTTACCGGCCGCGTCACGGTGACCCAAGATGAACGCAGCGTCTCGGCTGATTCAGTCACCTACGATTACGCCGCCGATAAATTGACCGTCAAAGGCAAGGTCGATTTTCTCGATCCGAAGCTGCGGGTGCGCAGCGACAACGGCAGCTACGAAACCGCCGGCAGCGCCAATTTCAATGAGGCCTTCTTTCAGCTCATGGACCGCAACGGCCGCGGCTTCGCCAAGGACATCGCGTGTGAATCCAGACGGCAAGGTGGCGTTGGATCATGTCCATTACACCAGCTGCCCGGTCGGAAACGAGGATTGGAGCTTGAGCGCCGCGCAAGATCAGTCTCGATACCAAGCTTCAGGAAGGCGTCGCCCGCCATGTGACCATGCGCTTCAAGGACGTGCCGATTTTTTACACCCCCTATATCTCCTTTCCATTGGGCGACGAGCGCAAGAGCGGCGTGCTGTTTCCGAGCTTTGGCCACTCGGGCAGCAATGGCTTCGATGCGGAGGTGCCTTACTACTTCAATCTCGCGCCGAACTACGACCTGACCGTCACTCCCGGGATTCTGACCGCGCGCGGCGTGCAATTGGCGGAGGATTTTCGCTACTTGACGGCGAGTTCGCACGGCCAGCTCGACGCGACATTTCTGCCCAACGACAAGCAGCAGCATGACGATCGAAGCTATGTGCGGTACACCGATATTACCGACATCCGGCATGGCCTGCGTTTCGACGCCGACATCGCGAGCGTCAGCGACAGCAACTACTTCCAGAGCTTTGCCGTGGGAACCGAGCAGACTAGCGTGACGTATCTGGAACGCCGCGCGGATTTGCTTTATTACGATGATGCGTGGCGCATCCGCGCGCAACTGCAAAACTTTCAAACCATCGACACCTCCGTCGTCGATTCCGAGCGGCCCTACTCGCGCGTACCGCGGATGCAGGCGAGCGCCCTGTATCCGATCGAAAACAGCAATTTTGAGTTCGTGTTCGACAGCGAAGCCGTCAATTTTCTGCGCGGCGTCGGACCTACGGGCGTGCGCTTGAACTTGTCGCCGGAAATACGCTGGTCGAGCCGCGGACCAGGTTATTTCTTCGAACCCGCGGTCGGCTACGACTTCACACAGTACGATTTGCAGGATGCTGGGCTTGGCCTACCGAGCACACCGACGCGTTCACTGCCCTACGCGCGCCTGGATACGGGTCTCGTGTTCGAACGCGAAGCGGGCTCTCAGGGGCAGCGCACGCAAACCTTGGAACCGCGCCTCGTATACAGCTTCGTCCCGTATCGCAATCAAAATGAATTGCCGATATTCGACAGCGGATTGCCGGACCTTAATTTGACCGAATTGTTCCGCACCAATCGTTATGTCGGCTCGGATCGGATTGGCGATGCCAACCAAGTAGCGCTGGCGGTGACGACGCGTTTGTTCGATACCGTCTCCGGCACCCAGTTCTTGTCGGCGACCATCGGGCAAATTCGCTATTTTTCGATCCCGCGCGTGGGGCTGCCCACCGATTCTTTGACGCCGGGCGCCGCGCAGCTCGCCCAAAACACCCCCCTCGTCAATCCCCTGGAGTTGCCCGGCGATGCACTGTTGATTGCGCGCGGCCAACCATTCGTCCCCTACTACCCGGGCGAGCCGATCTACGGCATCAATCGTAACGGCTTCGCCCAACCCCAGGGATTCAACTCGCAGACGCCCGGCGCGTTCCCGGCCTCCGATATCGTGGCGGAAGTGGTTCTGACAGGCTACAAGCACCTCGGGGTGAATCTGGACTATCAATGGAACCCCTACACGTCCCAGACCGAGAAATCGGAGATTTCAGTGCAGTACCGGCCCGATTCCAGCCGCGTGATCAACATCGGCTACCGCTTCCAGGAGGGTATTCTCAAGCAGTGGGACGGCTCTTTTGCCTGGCCGATCGCGGAGCACTGGAACACGGTGGGGCGTTGGGTTTATTCGCTCCAGGACCGTCAAACCATCGAGCAGGTAGCCGGTTTTGAGTATAAGAGTTGCTGCTACAAGGTCCAGCTGGTGCAACGCCGCTACTTGAGCATCCGTCCCGGCACCACCACCGCCGGGGGCACACTGGACACCTCGATTGCATTACAATTGGAACTGACGGGCCTAAGTTCGGTCGGAAAACGTGAGGATTCCTTCCTGGAACAGTCGATCCGCGGGTATTCGACCCGCGATCCGAGCGCCCAGCAACCGTAAATTATGTTTGGGATTTTGACCTATGCGTAAAGTGTTTCCAGTCTGTGCGCTTGTAATCGCACAGATGCTGCTGCTGTCGCCATCGCATGCGCAGACGCGCGACATCAGTGTTCATGGCGAATTGTTGGACCGGATCGCAGCCGTCGTCAACGACGGCTTGGTTCTCAAAAGCGAACTGGACGATCAAATGTCGTCGGTCCAGAAGCGGCTGGTGGAACAGAAAGTCGAACTCCCCTCGCAAAGCGTGTTGCAGCAACAAGTGCTTGATCGACTGGTGCTGCAGGAAATCCAATTGCAGCGCGCGAAGCACGTGGGACTGACTATCACCGACGAGCAATTGAATGGCGCACTGCAAGAAATCGCTGCGCGCAACAAGATTCCCTTCGATCAGTTACCCACGGCCCTGGCCGCGCAAGGCGTCGACTACAAGGTGTATCGCGAATCGATGCGCAAGGAACTGACCTTGAGCACGCTGCGGCAACGCGATGTGATTGCGCACATCAATGTATCACCGCATGAACTCGAGCAGTACCTGGCGCGCGAACAGAACGCCGCAGCGAACGATGAATTCAACGTCTCGCACATTTTATTGTCGTTGCCGGCCGCCGCCACGCCGCAGCAGCTGGAAGATATCTCCCACAAAGCACAGGATGTGGCGTCGCGTGCAGAGAAGGGCGAGGATTTCGGTCAGCTTGCCATTGCCAACTCCAACAGCCAAACGGCCCTGGATGGCGGGCAACTTGGTTGGCGCAAGGGCTCGCAACTGCCGCAATTCATTCTGGATCTGGTCGTCAAAATGAAACCGGGCGAGGTGAGCACACCGGTTCGCACGCCCAGCGGCTATCACATCGTGAAACTCAATGAGCGCCGCAGCGGCGAAGCGCCGGTCATCATTAATCAGCTGCACGTGCGGCACATCCTGATGAAGCCGAATGAATTGGATGATGATGCGACCGTGCGTGAAAAGCTCGCCAAGCTGCGCGAGCGAATTCTCAAGGGTGAGGATTTTGCCGGCATCGCTTCGACCTCGTCCGAGGATCCGGGCTCCGCTCCCGATGGCGGAGATTTGGGTTGGAGCGGACCCGGCACCTTTGTGCCTGAATTCGACAAGGCGATTGCCGATCTGCAGCCCAATGAGATCAGCGAGCCCTTCAAGACTCGCTACGGTTGGCACATCGTGCAGATGTTGGGCACGCGAACCTATGACAGCACCGACGATGTGCGGCGGCAAAAGGCGTTTGCAGCGATCCGCGAGAGCAAGGCGGACGAAGAAACGGAGTTGTGGTTGCGCCGATTGCGCGACGACGCCTTCATCGAAACCAAGATGTAGGCGCGCGCAGCGGTGTACATACCGCGCATCGTCATCACGTCGGGGGAACCCGCCGGTGTGGGACCGGATGCCTGCGTCAGCTTGGCGCAAAGAGATTGGGAAGCCGACCTGGTGGTTGCAGGCGACGCCGACTTGCTGGCCGCCACGGCCGAGACGCTCGGGCTGCCCTTAACGCTGGAACGTTATGACGCAAGGCGGCTCCCTAAGCCGCATCGCAACGGCATCCTTCAGGTCATGCATATCCCGACGCGCTGCCGGGTGGTCCCCGGACATCCGGACGTGGGCAATGCGGCCTATGTGATCGAAATGCTGGATCGTGCCTGCGATGGCTGCACCAACGGCGAGTTTGCGGCCATGGTGACTGCGCCCGTCCAGAAAAGCACGCTCATGGATGCCGGTTACCGCTTCAGCGGCCACACCGAATATCTTGCGGAACGCACCCGCGCGGCGTTGCCCGTGATGCTGTTGATCAATGATCAGTTACGGGTGGCGCTGGTCACGACGCACCTCGCGCTCGCCGACGTGCCGAGCGCCATCACACGCGATCGACTTCGCTCGATCTTGCGCATCGTGAACATGGATTTGGAGCGGCATTTCTCGTTGCAGCCGCCGCGAATCGCAGTCTTAGGGCTAAATCCGCACGCCGGCGAAAGCGGCCATTTGGGGCGTGAGGAATTGGACATAATCGAACCCGTGATTGCCGAACTTCGGGCCGAGGGGCTGAACCTGCAAGGTCCCGTCCCCGCCGACACTGCATTTACGCCGCGATTCCTCAAGACCGTCGATGTGATCGTCGCCATGTACCACGACCAAGGACTGCCGGTCATCAAGCATGTCGGTTTCGGCAACGCGGTGAACATGACCTTGGGACTGCCGATCCTGCGCACCAGCGTGGATCACGGCACGGCTCTCAAGCTGGCGCGGTCCGGCAAGGCCGACACCGGAAGCTTGAGCGCCGCCGTAGCTCTTGCGATCGATCTGGCAAGCGCAAGGAGCCTGCCTGAGCATTCCGGCGAACATGCCGGTTCGTAAGCGCTTTGGTCAACACTTTCTGCATGATCGCGGCGTCGTAAAGCGAATCCTCGACTCGATTTCCCCCGCTGAAGAAGACCGCGTCGTTGAAATCGGCCCCGGACGCGGCGCGCTGACGTGGGACCTGTTGCAGCGCCTGCGCAGCTTGGATGTCATCGAAATCGACCGCGACCTGGCGCAGTCGCTGCAAGACGATCCGCGCGCCGCCAAAGGACTGCGCGTGCATGTCGAAGATGCGCTCCACACTGACTTTGGACGATTGCGGGCGAGATGGCGGCCCGCTGCGCATCGTCGGCAATCTTCCTTACAACATTTCGACGCCGCTGCTGTTTCGGCTGCTGTCGCAACGAGCGGCCATTGCCGATATGCATTTCATGCTGCAGAAGGAAGTGGTGGACCGCATGACGGCGCAGCCGTCGAACAAAACCTACGGCCGCTTGACGGTCATGCTGGCTGCAGTGGCCGAAGTCGATAAGCTGTTCGATGTCGGGCCCGGCGCGTTCCAGCCCCGCCCCAAAGTCTGGTCGGCGATCGTGCGCCTGCGGCCAACTATTCTGCCACGCTTCGACATCGGCGATGATGGTGTGCTCCGCATGCTGGTGACGGCCGCGTTCTCGCATCGGCGCAAGATATTGAGCAATGGCCTGAAAGGGTTGCTCACGCCGGGGGAAATTGAATCCTGCGGGATCGACTCGCAGCTCCGGCCGGAAGCGCTGACGCCCGCGCAATTCGGCCTGCTTGCCGCGCTCCACTCTCGGTTATACTCAAAGGCACATGGCGGACTACAAGAAAATCTTGGTACTGTTGGATCTGACTGATTCCAGCGAACAGATAGTGGCCGCGGGTCGCGACATGGCCGCGCACTCGAACGCAGCAATGGTACTGCTGCATGTGGTCGAGTACGTGCCGACCGAACCCATGGGTGAGACATTGATGCCGACGGTGCAAATCGAAGAAGATTTGGAACAGCGCGCCAAACTCAAGCTGGATGAGTTGTCGGCTCGCTTAGGGCGCTCGGGCGTGACCGCACGGGTGGAAGCCGGCAACAAGAAGACCGAGATCCTGCGCGTTGCAAAGGAAGAAGCTGTCGATTTGATCGTCCTCGGCAGTCGCGTGCGCCACGGATTGGGTATTTTGGTAAATTTTACCGAAGACACCGTCTTGCACGCCGCCCACTGCGACGTGCTTGCAATTCGCCTGAGCTAATCCATGCAAGGCGAAGCGGCAGAGCCAGTGAATCTCAGGATCCGGGTGGAGGTGGAGACCTCCTACATCGAAGAACAATCCGACCCGCGCGACAAGCGTTTTGTATTCTCGTGCACCATTACGATTCGCAATGAAGGACGGGTGCCGGCGCGTCTGCTCACGCGTCACTGGATCATTACCGATGCCAACGGCAACGTGAAGGAAACCCGCGGCGATGGCGTGGTCGGAGAGCAGCCGTACTTGAAGCCGGGCCAGGGATTTCGCTACTCGACCGGCGCCGTCATCGAAACTCCCGTCGGTACCATGCAGGGAAGTTATCAAATGGTGGCCGACGATGGCGAACAGTTCGACGCGCCGATCGCGCCTTTCCGCCTGGCGATGCCCGGGGTATTGCACTGAGGACAGGCTCCTAATCTGATGGCGCAGTACGCGATCGGCGATGTGCAAGGATGCGACACCGAGCTCGGCAGGCTGCTCGATACCCTGAAATTCTCACCCGATCGAGATTCTCGTCTGGTTCGTCGGCGACTTGGTTAATCGCGGCCCCGATTCGCTCAAAGTGCTGCGCCGAATTCGCGCTTTGGGCGATGCCGCCACCGTCACTCTCGGCAATCACGATTTGCACCTATTGGCGGTGGCCTATGGCGGCGCGCGCCTGCGCAGCGATGACACACTTGACGACATCTTGGCGGCGCCCGATCGTGCCGCGCTGCTCGAATGGCTGCAGGAGCGGCCGCTGCTGCACGAAGATACGAATTTGAACGTCTGCATGGTGCACGCCGGATTGGCGCCGCAATGGGATCTGAACCAGGCGCGCAATTGCGCCCACGAACTCGAGAAAGCCTTGCGGCGCAATCCCGAAAAGCTCTTCGATCGATTGTATGGAGACCAGCCGGATCGATGGGACGAGTCTCTGCAAGGCGAAGAGCGCCTGCGCTTTATCGCCAACTGTCTTACGCGCCTGCGCTACGTCGATACCGAAGACCGTTTGGCGCTTCGCGCCAAAGGGTCGCCGAAAAAGGCGCAGACAAAGTCGCTCGTCCCGTGGTTCGAGGCGCGCGCCGCGCGCTGGCGCGGTTCGCGAATCGTCTTCGGACACTGGTCGACGCTGGGTTTCTTCAGAAATGCCGACGTCATCGGCCTCGATACGGGATGCGTCTGGGGAGATCGCCTCACGGCCTTGCGTCTCGATGTGCCCGACGCCAAGCCCGTGCAGGTACCGTGCGCGGCGCCTAAGGAATCGCCGGCGAAGGAATGAATCCTAGGGCGCAGAAACCGAAGAATGCTTAGCGGCCCGCAATATCTCGCCGCGCACGAAGAAACGACTGCCGCTCGCCTGATACGGCACGCAGGTGATGTCCTGCTTGACATTTCTCGCGCTCAAGTGCGGCAGGATTTCGCGCGCAAACTCCTCGACGAGTTCGCAATCGCCGACGCCGTAATTTCGAAACGCGTCGCTCGTCAGCGTGAACGGTTCGTAGCGAGCGTCCACTGCGGCCAAATCACCCGGGTGCAAGGGTTTGGCGGATGGGTCCGGCAACGCAGGCGAAGAAAATATCAGGCTCAAGCGCGGCCCGATGTAGCCCGCGGCCCAGCGGCGCCGACTCATCGCAGCCTAGCAGCGCAACCTGCAAATCGCGGCGCGCGCCCAAATCCAGGAGCAGTGAGCGCATCTTGTCGCGCAGGCCCTGGCAGGAATAGCGCGCCGTGCGGCCCTGGTAGGTGAACTCCAGATGCTGCTCCTTCCAGACGGCCGGAAACGGGCTGCCGACGACCGCATCGGCCGCCCACAGCGGCTGAGCCAACAGCAATCCGACGCCCGCACTCCACCAAAAAGCCCGCATACTGCCTCCAGACCCGTTTTGACCGTGCCAAACGCACTGAAGTTCATCGCCGGTATAATGGCCCCATGACCGCAACACCACCTTTCAATTTGCACCAATGGATCGAGCAAAACCGCAGCCTGCTCAAGCCGCCGGTCGGCAATAAGCTGCTCTTTGAGGACAGCACTTTCATCATCATGGCGGTCGGCGGACCGAATTCACGCAAGGATTATCACCACGATCCCAGCGAGGAATTTTTCTTCCAGATCGAAGGCAACATGGTGTTGAAGACCGTGCAAGACGGCCGCTTGGTGGATGTGCCGATCAACGAGGGTGAAATGTACCTCTTGCCCGCGCAAGTGCCGCACTCGCCGCAACGTCCCGCCGGCAGCGTCGGGCTCGTCGTCGAACGGCGGCGCAGCCCTCAGGAATTCGATGCCTTTTCTTGGTACTGCGAAAACTGCGGACATCAGCTTCATCTGGAACGGGTCGCGGTCGGCAATATTGAAACGGAGCTGC
The DNA here is from genome assembly GCA_963771615.1 of uncultured Gammaproteobacteria bacterium. Classification (GTDB taxonomy): domain Bacteria; phylum Pseudomonadota; class Gammaproteobacteria; order Steroidobacterales; family Steroidobacteraceae; genus Bog-1198. The sequence continues at coordinate 649,103 of CAVYUD010000008.1, read as the reverse complement.
CGGAGATTTTTTCGCGATTTTATTCCAGCTTGGCGCAGCGCACCTGCAGCGTCTGCGGCACGGTCATGCAGGCGCCCGCCTGACCACGCTCGACTCTTCAGCGCGCGGCGGCTGCGGCGCAGGATGCGGCGGATCCCCTCGCCGGCTTTGCGCAGGAGTTCTATCATCCGCACGATTCACAGGGACGCAGGCTGCTGTACTTTGGCGGCCATTCCTTGGGCTTGCAGCCCAAGTCCGCCGCCGCAATGATCGAGCAGGAGCTTGGCGATTGGCGGCGCCTGGGCGTACTCGGTCACACCCAAGCCGCGCGTCCGTGGATTCCCTATCATGAGCGCGCTGCACCGGCCCTCGCGGATTTGGCTGGCGCCATGGAGGGCGAAGTGGTCGCCATGAATTCATTGACCGTGAATCTGCACCTGATGATGGTCAGCTTCTTTCGGCCGGATGCGACGCGCAATAGCGTACTGATCGAGAGTTCGGCTTTCCCGTCGGATCGCTACGCCGTAGTTTCTCAGCTCGAATTTCATGGCCTCAAGCCCTGCGCAAAATTTGATCGAAATTGCGCCGCGGCCCGGCGAGCGTACTTTGCGAACCGAGGATGTGATCGAGCGCATCGAACGGGAAGGCAGCCGCTTGGCCTTGGTGCTCCTGCCCGGCGTGCAATATCTCACCGGGCAACTGCTGGACATGCAAGCCCTGATCGCGCGCGGCGCGGCGTGTCGGCGCCAACGTCGGCGTCGATCTCGCGCACGCGATCGGCAATACGCCCCTGCGATTGCATGATTGGAATCGCCGACTTCGCCGTGTGGTGCAGCTACAAGTACCTCAATGCCGGGCCCGGCGCCGTCGGCGGCTGCTTCGTGCATGAGCGCCACGCGCGGAATTTCCAGCTGCCGCGCTTTGCCGGCTGGTGGGGACACAACAAAGCGGAGCGGTTTCTCTACGATCCTACAATTCGATCCGATCGCCGGCGCGCAAGGTTGGCAAATCAGCAATCCGCCCATTCTGTCCACGGCGCCGCTGCTGGCCTCGTTGGAGATTTTTCAGCGCGCCGGCATGCGCGCCTTGCGCACCAAGTCCATCGCGCTGACGGGTTTCATGCAGAAGCTCATCGAGGAGCACTTGCCCGAAGCTGGTCGAAATCATTACTCCCAGCGCGCCGGAGCAGCGCGGCTGTCAATTGAGCATGCGCATCGCGCGCCCTGCCGCCGCAAGCAAGGCGCTGCCAGGAAGCGCTCACGGCGGCGGGCGTGATCGGCGATTGGCGCGAGCCCGATGTGCTGCGGCTGGCGCCGATCCCGCTTTACAACTCATTCGCCGATGTGCTCGCCGCCGTCGAGATTTTGGCGCGGGCGTTGCGCGAGTGATCCTCCCGTGATCCGCATTGTCGGCGCAGGGCCGACGGGTGCGTTGCTCGCCATTCTCTTGGCGACGCCGCGGACAACAGATCGAATTGTACGAGGCGCGCCCGGATCTGAGACGGCTGCCGGCCGGCTCCGGCCGATCCATCAATCTGGCGCTGGCCGATCGCGGCATCCACGCGCTCAAAGCGGCGGGCGTATTCGACGCCTTGGGTTCCGCGCTGCTGCCGATGCGCGGCCGGCTCATTCACCATCAGAACGGCGGTACGGCGTTTCAGCCCTACGGGCAGCGGCCAAATGAAGTGATTTATTCAGTCTCTCGGCATCGTCTCAACCAGGCTCTGATCGAAATCGCGGCCGGTCGACCCGGCGTACGGTTGCATTTCCAACATCGGCTCGAAGGAGCGGATTTCGCGCGCCAGCACGGCGCAGATTCGCGACCTGCGATCCGATCGGATTTTCGACGTGCCGATGCAGCCGCTGCTCGCCACCGACGGCGCCGGCTCGGTGGTGCGCCGCGCGATGTCCGCGCAAAAGCTCATTCAAGCCAGTGAAATCGACCTCGAGCATGGCTATAAGGAATTATCCATTCCCGCAGGAGCGCACGGCAGTTTTCGCATGGCCAACGATGCGCTGCACATCTGGCCGCGCGGCAACTTCATGCTGATTGCGCTGCCAAACGATGACGGCAGCTTCACCGCAACCCTGTTTCTGCCGAAGCAGGGGCCGGTAAGTTTCGCATCACTCCAGGATGCCGATCGCAGTCGATGAGTTTTTGGCGCACAATTTCCCCGATGCGTGCGAACTCATGCCGAACGCGCTCGCAGAATTCAGCGCGCATCCGGTCGGATTCCTCGGAACGGTAAACGCGCAGCCGTGGCACTCCCAGGCCCAAGCAACCCTGATCGGCGACGCCGCGCATGCCATGGTTCCGTTTCACGGCCAGGGCATGAATTGTTGCTTCGAGGACTGCGTCGAATTCGATGCCTGCGTCGCGCGGCATGCATCCTGGGAAACGGTGTTCGCAGAATTCGGCGCCGCGCGCAAAGCCAATACCGATGCCATCGCCGCCATGGCACTGGAAAATTACATGGAGATGCGCGAGAGCGTCGCCGACCCCAAGTTCCAGCTGCAGTCAGGCGCTCTCCCTGGAACTCGAGCGGCGCTTTCCGCGGCGCTTCATTCCGCGCTATTCCATGGTGATGTTCCACCATGAAATTCCCTATCTCACCGCCCAACAGCGCGGAGCCGCGCAAGCCAAGATTCTGTCCGATCTGACGCACGGCACGGTCAGTACGCTGTCAGACGTCGATTTTGAGCGTGCGGAGCGCGAGATAGTCAGCCGCCTGCCGGCGCTCGAGCCCCGCCGCGCTTAGGCCGGCGCGCTCATGTCGGCGCGATCGAGGGTCAAAAAACTGTAGGCATAGGCATTCTTTTCATCCGCCTCGTGCCGTTCGCGGCTGGATTCGGCCCATCAGCACCGTGCCAGGCACTGAAAAAAGTGTCGCCGTCTGTGATTACGCGTGTGCACCAGCGTGAGATGAATGCGCCGCGCCTGCGGCAGGCACAGCCGATAGATTTCGGCGCCGCCGATTACCATCAACGGCCCGTCGCCCGCTGTCGCAGTTTGGCCCTCCTGCAACGAGCGCACGACTTTGCAATCCGCGGGAGCGAAATCGCTCGAGCGGCTCAAGACCCAATTGGTTCGCCCGGGCAACGCCTTGCCGATCGACTCGTAGGTCTTGCGGCCCATGAGAATATCGTGCCCCATGGTGAGGTTCTTGAAATGCCGCAGGTCCGCCGGCAAGCGCCACGGCAACTGGTTGGCGCGGCCGATGACATCATTCTCGGAAACCGCGACCACCAATTCCACGGCGGCCGGTTCCACGGCGGGTCTCGTCATCCGTCCCTCTCAAAAGCGAAAACGGATTTATACGCCCGGCTGCACCATCTAGCCAGCGCACTCAGTTCGCCAGCTCTGTAGCGTGCGGCGAGCGTTGCCTCGGACCCTTCCAGCGGAGTCGCGGTCAGCGCGATCTGAGTGCCGCGCGTATCGGCCGTGCAGGTCGCACGCGCCAGCGTCGCGCCGGTCTTTGGATCGCGAGCTTGCAGGTAGAAAGTGTATTCGTGACTGCTGTAGTAATCGGCGATCGGGCTGCCGCCTTGGCTGCTGCGATATTTCAGTTTGAATGATGGCGCGCCCGATCCCGGCGATGCCATGCTCGCCGCGAAGGCGCGAGCGCAGGCGCCGAGTGCCGCATTTTCAGTGGAAGCCTGAGATAGGGAAGGTGAAAGTGCCGCGATGGATGCGGCCGCGAAGAGCAAAGTCCGAAATTTCATGGTGGTATTCCTTGTTTAGAAAATACCAACACCCCATGTGGACGGTAGCGCGGCGGCTTGCAGCGAACAAACGAGAAATTGTTCTGTCAGTGCGTGGTTTGTCTCATGTGTCGCGATCGACGCTTAGGCGACCCGGCACTCGCTCAAGATCCAACGCGTCAGTTCCTGCAAATCCTCGCGCGCGCGATCTTCGGGCCGGTGCAAGAGGTAGTAACTCTCATTGGTGGTCAGTTCGGCTTCGAATAATTTCACCAGACCGCCGGCGGTGAAGCGGTCGGCGCTCAAGCGCGACGGCACCAGGGCGACGCCCACTCCTTGCTCGGCAGCGCGCACCACCGCCGACATGGTATCGAGGCGCACCAGCCGGTTGGGCTTGATCGGTTCGATCCCAAGACCGGCTGCCCACTTCTCCCAGGCCTCGCGCCGCTCCTCGTGCAGCAGCAAGGGTCTTGCCGTTTAGATCCGCATAGGTGTCGATGGGGTTGTCGAGCAAGAACGCCGGAGAGCACGCCGCAATGAAATTCTGCGCGAACAACTCGTGCACCACCAAACCGTCCCAAGGACCCGCGCCCACGACGATGGACAGATCCGCTTCCGGCGGATGCGTTTTTGGCGCGGAAAAGGTGGTTTCGATGCGGATGTCCGTCTCCTCGCGCGCCTGTGAAAACGAAGCGAGCCTCGGCAGCAACAATTCGTTGGCGAAAAAGGACGGCACGTTCAGCCGGATGATGGTGCGGCCATAGCGCTCTTGCAGCTGCTCCGTGACGGATTCCAGCTTGGAAAAGATGTCGTTGATGTGCTCGAGATAATTTCTGCCGGCATCGGTCAACGTCAGCGTGCGCACACCGCGTTGAAACAGACTCACGCCCAGCTGCTCCTCCAGCGCCTTTATTTGATGGCTGATGGCGGACGGCGTGACGAACAATTCCTCGGCCGCTGCCTTGAAGCTCTGCAGCCGCGCGGCGACCTGGAAGGTCTTCAAAAATTTGAGCGACGGTAAGCGCATATACGAGGCCTATGATACATGATCAAGCCCAAGCAACATTCGTGCCAGCTAACGCGCCTGTAATTGCATTGCGCTCGCGCGCTCTGCGCTGCTGATCACGCGCGGATTTGCGATGGGCCTTCCGTCTCTGAAAAACGGCGTGCGCTTGTAGTCGCCGCTGATGCGGGCCTTGAGGATGATTTTCGTAAACCACCAGATCGTCACGGCCATTCCTGCCGCCTTCGGCTTGGGTTCGCCGATCGCTCCGTGTGGATTCGCAATGGTGCGAACTGCGCCGAAGGAGTTCTCTAGTGAGCGCTGCGGGGTTTCCAAGCAGTTATGCAGCAGGCCGATGAAGGAGATTTTGTAGTTCTCCAACGTGTTGCCGATCGGTGTCTTGCAGCAACCCGCATACCAGCGAACCATTCCCTTATCCGTTAGGCGCATGCATGCCAAGGCGTCCGCGCCTTGAGTGAAGGTCACATTCTTGGGGAGCGTCTGCACGATGTCCGATCCGCCCCGCGCGTCCAAGGTTTCGCTTTCCCGTCCCAGGAAGCGCGCGAAGGCCTGACAGTCTCTGCAATAACACACGACGCGATTCGCGCTATGGGTATCGCTTACCCATCCCTTGATGGTTCCGCACCGACATTGCAGAGGATGTTGCATGTCTTCACTATACTGATTTAAGTTTTACCGTCGCTAGCTCGCGGATATTTGCCATGCAATCAATCGGTTATGACTAGATGGGGCCTGTGAGTCCCACCCGCGCGCACGTCATTACCGGCAGCTTCGGCAGCGGCAAGACTACAGCCATTCGATGGCTGATGGCGCACAAGCCAGAGGAAGAGTTATGGGTGGTGATTCTCAATGAATTCACCGACGCCGGAGTCGATGCGCTCAGCGTCGCGGAATCGTCGCGCGGAATTTACGATGTGCGATTGGTCGCGGGCGGATGCTTGTGCTGCGTCGGAGAACTCGAGTTTGGCAAGCAGCTGCGCGATCTTCTGCGCAATTTCAGACCCGCGCGATTGTTGATCGAACCGAGCGGCGCCGGCCACGCGGCGGACATCGTCGACACGCTGGCGCTGTACGAAGCGCAGCAGGCGCTGCAACTCGACAGCATCATTTGTCTGGTCGATCCACAGGATGCCGGCCGCATTCTCGACAAGCGACCGCCGGTTGAGTGGTCGCAGATTCAATCGGCCGACGCGTTGCTGCTGTCGAAGCCGGACCTCGCGAATGAAAGCGAGCGCCAGGATTTCCAGCGCATCGCGGCGGAGCAGTATCCGCAAAAACTTTATCTCGGCACCTGCAGCCACGGTGAGTTGCCGCCGGAGGCGCTGCGCAAATTCGAGCGCGAACCACGGTTTTCCTTGGGTCCGGAATCCTCTGCGGTTGCTGCGCCTGTGTCGAAAGTATTCGAGATTGCGGGACTGCGCGGCACCGAAACTCAACTGCAGGCGCTGGGATTCTGGGCGGTGCAATGGATGTTGCCGCGCGAGTTGGTCTTCGCGCGTGCCATCATCGAGCCGCGTCTGAGTTGGCTGCTGGAGGCCGATCAAGGATGGCTGCGGCGCATGAAGGGTGTGTTTCGCACGGGACTTGGGCCGTCCTGGCTGGTGCAAGCGCGCGGCCCGCAGGCTCACGGGCGAGGATAGTGCGTTTCGGCGCGACAGCCGCATCGAGATAGTGCTGGGCGCGGCGCCGAGCAACGAATATTTGGATGTGTGGCGCGGCCTGTTGCGCGATGCCGCGAATCCACCCCGGCCTTGAGGAAAATCGCTGCGCGTTTGGCTACCCGCGCCCGCGGAACCAGCCACTGATGCTTAAGCGCTCGCGGCGTGCCTGCAGCACTTCATGCTCGCGCCCCGCCGTCAGAAAGCACACCAGTCTTCCTGCAAGCGGCTCGACGTCGACAAAGCCGTCATCCGCGTTGTGAATTCTTAAGACCCCGCCGTCCGTGGGCTGCCACCCTGGATTCAAATACAGCACCAAGGAGAGCTTGCGTTGCGTGCTTCCCATCGGCTGATCGATATGCCGGCTATAAGCCGTGCCGGCTGAATACTTCGCATAGTGCAGTTCCAACTCGAATAACCCCAGGATCGCTTCGCGATTCAGCTGCAGACGCAATTCCTCCATGCGCTGCATGAGCAGGTGTTCCGGTGGCAGCAACGGCTCGTCCAGCCAGCAAGTGAAATCGCCGCGGATGCTCTCGCGTCGCCGCTCCGCACCCTGCCTCCCGACACGAGCCGGCGCAAAGCCCCCGCGCGCTTCGCGCGCCTGCGCACACTCCCGCAGCGCGTGAACTTCAGCGGCCGAGGCGAACTGTTCGCGGATCGAGATCCCGCTTGCACTCAAGTCCGCGCTTACTCCCAGGGCGCTGCTCACACCCAAGATGGTCGCTGGCGCTCACCGCTAGCGCCCGCTTGCGGCGTTTTTTCGGACGTGCTACCAACATGCTGCCGCGGCAATTCTTCGCGCCGCACAGGCAACCAAAGACAACATCGATATCGGCGGCATCGTCGGCGTCGCGCTGGATTCGATAGTCGTACGCGAGTTCCTCGCCCGGGCGTATGGTGCGAATCGCTTCGATGAAGATTCTCTGTCCCATTTGCACCGTCTGGCAATTCGGATCGCAGCCGTGATTCACGAAACGCGCCTCGTTGCCGTTGACCCCGGCATCGATGACCGTCTTCGCGTCCACGGTGAACAGAAACGTGTGGCCGTCCTTGGGATCCTTGTCGGCATAGCGGGCATCGGCGAGCTCGTGAGTCACGCGCTCGCCTAGGTATTCGATGATGTTGGTGCCCTTGCGGATTCGCCGCAGCGCGAATACGCCGTAGCCATGAACACGCGAGTGACGAACCTCAAATAGTGGCGTTTTTGGGCGCCGACCGGCCTTCTTCATACGGCGATTGGGGCTTTGATCGCAGCATGATAGCGATAGTCGAGGATTTCAAAATCTTCGTACTTGTAGTCGAACAGGCTGGCGGGTTTGCGCTTCAGCTGCAGCTGCGGCAAAGGGTACGGCGTGCGCGAGAGTTGCAGATCGGCCTGTTCCAAATGATTCAAATACAAATGACAATCCCCGCCGGTCCATACAAAATCGCCGACTTCGAGGTCGCACTGCTGCGCAATCATGTGCGTGAGCAGCGCATAACTGGCGATGTTGAAGGGAACCCCGAGCAGGGCATCGGCGCTGCGCTGGTACAGCTGGCAGGATAGGCGGCCGTCGGCCACATAGAATTGGAACAAGGCGTGGCACGGCAACAACGCCATGCGATCCAATTCGCCCACATTCCAGGCGCTGACCAGGATGCGGCGCGAATTCGGATTGTTGCGGAGCTGCTCGAGCACCTGGGACAGTTGATCGATATTCCTGCCGTCCGCCGTCGGCCAGCTGCGCCACTGTTTGCCATAGACCGGGACCTAAGTCGCCGTTCTTGTCGGCCCACTCATCCCAGATGCTGACGCCGTGCTCGTGCAAATATTTAACGTTGGTATCCCCGCGCAAGAACCACAGCAGCTCATAGATGATGGAGCGCAGATGCAGCTTCTTGGTCGTCACCAGCGGGAAGCCGGCGTTGAGATCGAAGCGCATCTGATAGCCGAATACGCTTAAGGTACCGGTGCCGGTGCGGTCGCCTTTCGACGCACCGCGCTCGCGGATATGGCGCAAGAAATCGAGATACTGCCGCATCAGGCCTTCACAGCGACCAGATTGCCCGTCGGCACGTTGCGCCGATAGGCATAGAGCATGAAAGCGGCGCCGACCACGATCATGGGCGTGGTCAACAGCATGCCCATGGTGAGCCAATCGCCTACGAGGTAGCCGATATTGGCATCCGGCAGCCGAACCCATTCCACCACGAAACGGCCGCAGCCATACAGCAGCAGGAACAGCCCTGTGGGCGCCAATCGCGGCCGCGGCGTGCTCGTGTACCAGAGCAGAACCAGAAACAGCACCAGGCCCTCGAGCGTCGCTTCGTAGAGCTGCGAGGGGTGGCGCGAGATCAGCACACCCTGCGCGTCGGGCACGCCGAAACCCCAGGGCAAATTCGTCGGTTTGCCCCAGAGTTCTCCGTTGATGAAATTTCCAAGCCGGCCGAAGAACAACCCGATGCCGGGCAGCGGTGCGACGAAATCCAATACATCGGCGACACTCTTGTGCTTGACGCGGGCAAAAACGATGCAGGCGACCAGCACCCCGGTCATGCCGCCGTGAAACGACATGCCGCCGTCCCAGATGTGAAAGACATTCAGCCAATTTTCGGCGATCACATCGTGACCGTAAAAAATGCACCACCCCAGCCGGCCGCCCAGGATCACGCCCATCGCGCAGTAGAAAATCAGGTCATCGATTTCCAGCGCCACCCAGGTCGAGCCGGGGCGGCGCGCGCGATAGCGCGCCAGCCACCAAGCGCCGACGAATCCGATCAAATACATGATGCCGTACCAGTGCACCTGCAAGGGTCCAACGCCAAAGACAGGGCCGATGGATACGGCGATGGGATTGATGTGCGGATAGGTAAGCATGGCCGCTACTTTAAACTCTCATTGACCCGACAGAAATAGGCTTTGAGATATCGGGTCTCCGGGATCGCGGGGTGCACCGGATGATCCGGCGCTTGGCCGCCCATTTCGAGGATTTGCACATGCTTGTCTGCGCCGCGCGCGGCTTTGGCGATGGCATCCTGCAATTCCTCCGCGCTCACGTGATAGGAACAGGAGCATGACACCAAGATCCCCTCGGCCGCGGTAACTTGCATGGCAAGCTGGTTCAGCCGCTTGTACGCGGCCAGCGCTTTCGGCAAGTCCTTCTTGCGTTTCGCAAACGCGGGCGGATCGATGATGACGACGTCGAAGCGCGCGCCTCGTTGGGCAAATTCTTCGAGCACATCGAAGGCATCGCCCTTGCGCGTCACCAGCTTGACGCGATTGCGCTCTGCATTCGCGGCCGCCAGCTCCAGCGCGGCCGCGGAACTGTCGACGCAGGTCACCTCGCTGGCGCCGAGATGCGCCGCGCGGATTCCCCACGCTCCCACATAGCTGAAGACGTCCAAGACGCGACTGCCTGGGCGCACGTATTTCGACAATGCGCGGCGATTGGCGGCCTGATCGAAGAACCAACCGGTCTTTTGGCCTTCAGCCAAGGGCGCTTGGAATTCCAGGTCGTCTTCGATCACCCACGCCGGCTTATCGAAGGCGCCCTTCGCGGCCTCCACATAGCTCGGCAAGCCCTCCATTTCGCGCGCAGCGCTGTCGTTCTTGAAAAGCAGAGCATCGCATCCTAAGACCTGGCTTAAGGCTTGCTGTATCTGAGGCTTCAGCTGTTCCATGCCGGCAGTACCGATCTGCACGACGCAGCTTGACCCATAGCGGTCAACGACCAAGCCCGGCAAGCCGTCGGATTCTCCATATACCAGTCGATAATAGGGCTTCGGGTAAAGTCGATCGCGCAATGTCATTGCGGCGCGAATGCGCGCTGCCAGCCAGGCGGTGTCGGGAATCTTCCAGGTCTCGAGCACGCGCGCGGCAATGAGCGATTTGGGATTGACGTAGGCCAATCCCAATGCCCGATCGTTATGCGCCAACACGCGCACGAGTTCGCCGGCCTTGAACCTAGGCAACGGCGTTTGGCTGGTATCGACCTCGTTGCTGAAGATCCAAAGATGCCCGGCGTGTAGGCGGCGATCTTCGTTGCGCTTGAGGCGCAGGACGGGCAGCTGCGCCACTTCACGGGAATCAGTCATGGAACATTCTTCGGCTATAGTAAACATCATTCTAACCGACTAGAGCTACGAAGATGCTGCGCAATCATCTCGCCGATGAGACCAGCCCATACTTGCTGCAGCATGCGGACAATCCGGTCGAATGGTATCCATGGGGCGAAGCGGCGCTACACCGGGCCAGGCAGGAAAATAAACCCATTCTCTTGTCGATCGGTTATTCGGCCTGTCACTGGTGCCATGTCATGGCCCACGAGTCCTTTGAAGACACTGCTACCGCCGCGCTGATGAATGAGTTGTTCGTCAACATCAAGGTCGATCGCGAAGAGCGTCCTGACTTGGACAAGATTTATCAAGTTGCGCAGCAAATGCTGACGCACGGCTCCGGCGGCTGGCCGTTGACGATGTTCCTCACGCCGCAGGAGCAGCCGTTTTTCGGTGGCACCTATTTTCCCAAAGAACCACGCTATGGAATGCCGGCTTTTCGCGATTTACTGCAGCGCGTGGCCCAGTACTACCGCGAGCAAGGCGATGAGATCGCCGCGCAAAGTCAGCAGCTTCTGGCCGCACTCGCTGCTCTCGTGCCGCCGCCGGTGTCCGACGCCCAGTTCGACGATTCTCCGCTGGCGCAGGCGCGCGCGGCGCTCGAAAGGTCATTCGATGCCACCTTCGGCGGCTTTTCCGGCGCGCCCAAATTCCCGCATTCGACCAGCATTGAACGCTGCATGCGACAGTGGCACGCGCGCCGGCACCGAGCCTGACCTGAAAGCGTTGTACATGGCGACCCTGACGCTGACGCGCATGGCGGAGGGCGGACTCTATGACCAACTGGGCGGCGGCTTCGCGCGCTATTCGGTCGACGGCGCCTGGATGATCCCGCATTTCGAGAAGATGCTGTACGACAATGGGCAATTGCTGAGCGAGTATGCGCGCGCACACCTGGCAACCGGCGAGCCCTTGTTTGCGAAGGTCGCGAATGAGACCGCCGACTGGCTGCTGCGCGACATGCGCTCGCCGGCGGGCGGCTTTTACTCCAGCCTCGACGCCGACTCCGAAGGTCACGAGGGCAAGTTTTATGCGTGGACCCGCAACGAGATCCAGTCATTGCTGACGCTCCGCGAGTACAGCGCCTTTTCCGCTCGATTTGGCTTGGACCGCGCCGCCAATTTCGAAGGTGCATGGCACCTGCATACCTATGCCTCGCTCGATGACATTGCCGGCGCACTCGGAGAATCGACGCCAGCCGTGCTCGCACTGATCGAATCCTCGCGCTCGAAGCTCTTGCAGGCGCGCAACTTGCGCGTATGGCCGGCGCGCGATGAAAAGATTCTGACCGTCATGGAACGCGCTGACGATCAAGGGGCTGGCGATTGCCTCGCGCGTGCTGGGGCGCCCCGACCTAGCGGAAGCCGCCGGCGCGGCCGTGGATTTCGTGCGCCACCACCTGTGGCGCGACGGCCGCCTGCTGGCGACCTACAAGGACGGCCGCGCGCACCTGCCCGCCTATCTCGATGACTACGCCCTTCTCGGCGGACGCCTTGCTGGAGCTCCTGCAAACCCGCTGGCGCAGCAGCGATCTGGAGTTTGCGCGTCAGTTAGCCGACGTGCTGCTGGAGCAGTTCGAAGATCAGAGATAACGGCGGATTTTTCTTCACCGCCAAGGATCACGAACAGCTCATTCATCGCAGCAAGACCTTCGCCGACGAATCCGTGCCGTCGGGCAACGGCTTCGGAGCATCCACGCTCTGCCGCCTTGGATTACTTGCTGGGCGAGACTCGATATCTCAATTCGGCAGAACGCACCCTACGTGCGGCCTGGTCGGCAATGCAAGACTATCCGCAGGCGCACATGAGCCTGGTGAACGCCCTGGAGGACTCTTATCGTCGCTGCAGATCTTGGTGATTCGCGGCGAGGCCCGAGCGCCGACCCACTGGGCCAGCACCTTGAGCACGCTGTACGCGCCGACGCGCATGATTTTTGCCATCCCCAGCGATGCTGAGCTGCCTCCCGCACTGGCGGCGAAGCTTCCGTGTGAGACGACAGTGGCTTACCTGTGCACCGGCATGACCTGCTCGGCGCCACTGGACAATCTCGAGGAAGTCGCTCGCACGCTCAAGCTGCGGGTCACTTAGATGCGTAGCGCTTGCGCAGCTCCATGCCGACGCGGCGTTTGAAATCGCCGTGCAGCGCATCGGAGTACAGGGGCGCGGCGTTCCAATCGAGCGCCCACGGCTGGGCGGTGCGCGTATTTTCCGGCTCCGCGCTGTCGCGCGGAAAAATGTGCGCATGCAACGCCGGGTCCACATTGCCGTAGATCGCGTAGTTGATGCGCGCGGCCGCCGGTAATGACCAGCAGCACGTCGCCGACCAGCGCCATGTCGAACAGAAACTGAGCGCGCGCATCGGCGTCGAGCGCATTCAGGTGCGGCACGACAGGATCCGGCAACAACAGGCAATATCCGGGCAATACTTGGCGTTCGCCCATGATCACCCAGCCCGAGGGCAGCTTCGTGATGGCGGCGGGCAACTTAGCGTCGCGGCAACGATCGACCAATGCATGAATGCTGGTTGCGGCCATTTATTTCTCGCGCGACTTCGCGATCAACGCAGGCATCCACCGGCGGCGCGGAATTCCCAAAATGCGAACGAATGTAGGTCAGGAGGGCTGCGGCGTCTTCGTTCCTCATCCAGCCGAACAATAGCATTTGTGTCGGATAGCGGCCCGCGGGAATGCTCGCCGGCCGCTTCTGGCTCAAAACCCACTGCGCGAGTTCGATCGGGATCTCCCAACACGGCCGGCGAGCCGGACAGGCTCGGAAACACTTTCGGCACGCCCTCGCCGTTTTCGCGGTGGCAGGGCACGCAGTTTTGCGCATACAGCGCCGCGCCGCGCTCGGCGCTGCTGCCCGCCGCGGAACTCGCACCGTTCTCCGGGCTCGATTGCTGACAAGCGGCGATGAACAGCACGAGTCCCAGCGGCACGCAGTCGGCTCGTGCTCATTCAATGAGGCTCCTAGCCGCGCCAGGTGCGAAACGCGCCGGTGTCCAGATGCACGAAATTCGACGCACGGTAGTAGCCGACGCCGCCGCGCTTCAAGGATTCGGCACGCGCCGCCAAGTCCCGGCAGTCGACGCCGCTCATGCGCACATCGATCGCGCGGCCCTGCATGTGCAGGCTGTGCTGCGACACACCGCTGCTGCGCTCATGCAAGCGCTCATTGGTCTGCGGCGAGCGATAGCCGGAGATGACGCTGTATGCCGGCGGCACGCCGATTTGCGCGGCGACATCGACCAAGTAATCCATGAGCTTCGGATCGATGGCATGCTGTCTCGCCATTGCGAAAATCTCGCAGCAAAACTTCGAGCGCGGCGAGCGCCTGCGGCGAATAGGCGCCGTCCCGAAAATACTCGATATCCAGCCGCTCGCCGGTGTGCAAATTGGTCAGCGCAATTCGCCGCGCCGCTGCTCGGCATGCCGCAGCGTAACGCCCGCCGTAAGCGCGGCCGCGTGCCGCACAGCCATGCCGGCAGCGGCGGCAAGCAAATGGCGGCGGCTAATCATGCGCACTGATCCTCGAGCAGGCGCCCGCGGTCCAGCGCCAGCACCGTCGCGCTGGGAAAGAAATTGAATTCGGAGGCCGACGCCCAGGTATAGGCGCCCATCATGCGGCCGATGATCAAATCGCCGATCTCGAGCTTGGGCAACTCGAGCTTTTCGCGGATCACATCGATGCTGTCGCAGGTCGGGCCGGCCAGCACCGACGGGAATGGTTGCGCGTCCGGCCGCAGCGCCTCGACCGGATATATGGCGTGATCGTACATCTGACCGCTATAGCTGCCGTACAGCCCGTCGTCAAGGTAGTACCACCAGCGGCCGTCGCGCAGCGCGCGCCCCATGACCGAAGCGACGGCGATGGCCGCGGGCGCCGAGATGTAGCGGCCCGGCTCGGCGATCACGCGCACGTCGGACGGCAGCTTCTTGAGCGACGCGTTGATCGGCGCGCAAAACTCTTCGATCGACAGCGCCGGTTTCAGATATTCCACCGGGAAGCCGCCGCCGATGTCGAGAATGTGCACCGGATGTCCCGCATCGGCCGCGATTTGCAGCAGCTCGCGGCACACCTCGATGGCCCTGCACCATCATCGCGGAGTCCGCATTCTGCGAGCCCGTATGAAATGACAAGCCATCGATCTTGATGCGCAGCTCCGCCGCCAGCCGGAACAGGTCTTCGACCGCTTCCGGATCGCAGCCGAACTTGCGCGACAAATCCACCTGCGCGTCGGGACTGCGAAACGACACACGAATCAACACCGAGCAGCGCGTGCGAAATTGCACGAATTTGCGCAGCTCGTCCGGATTGTCGATGACGAAGCGCGTGACGCCGAAGCTCAATGCGGTGCGAATGTCGCTGTCGCGCTTGATGGGATGGGTGTGAATGCAGCGCTTCGGGTCGACCCCTAAGCGGCGCACCAACTCGACTTCGCCATTGGTCGCCAGGTCGAAAAAAGCGCCCTCGCCCACTGAGGGTCGTGATCAGCGATGCATGCGGCAGCGGCTTCAAGGCGTAGTGCAAATCAACGCCCGGCAGCGCTGCGCGGAGACGGCGATATTGTTGACGCACGCGTTCGGCATCGATGATGAACAAGGGCGAGCCGTAGCGAGCCACCAAATGCTGGACCGCCTCTCGCGAGAAAGGATCTTGCTTGGGATCGAGTTCCATCGGGGTGCGAGTCTGTCTTAGCTGACGCTCAGCTCCAAGGAATCATCGCCCAAGCCGCTGGCGCGCTGCAAGCGGTCGAGGATCGCCGCCCAGCGCTCATCCTGCGGCAGTCTTTGCACGAATATCCTCACGCAGCCCACCCGATCCAGCGTGCGCAAATGGTTGTACAGATTGTGCGCATAAGTATCGGGCTTCTTGCCGGCATTGATCCAAGTCATGTGCCGCTGGGTATGCAGCGGCGGCCGCATCGCCAGCACCGCGACCTTTTCCTCGCGCGCCACAATCTCTCCGGCGCGCACCTCGAGATCGTCGGAGGCCACGATTTCCAGGGGCGTCGACGGCGCGTAGTGCAAGGCGCGGTCGCCGGGCGCACGCGGCACGGCTCCGCCGACCGCCAGCGGGCCGACCACCTGTTCGAGTTGCGAGCGTGTGATGAATCCCGGGCGCAGCAGCCGAGCTTGATTATCGAGGCAGGAGACGATGGTGGACTCGAGCCCAATGGGCGAGTCGCCGCCGTCCAGAATGACCTTGACGGCATCGCCGAGTTCATCGCGCACATGTTCCGGCTTGGTAGGACTCAAGCGGCCGTAGCGATTGGCCGAGGGTGCGGCGATGCCCCCGCCGAACGCTTTCAGCAGCTGCTGCGCCATCGGGTGCGAGGGTACGCGAATGCCGATGCTGTCTTGACCGCCGGTGACGATTTCGTTGACGTTGTCGGCCTTGGGCAGAATCAGCGTCAAGGGGCCCGGCCAGAATTTATCCGCCAATGCTTCTGCAACCTGCGGCATTTGAGAAACCCAGCGGTGCAAGTAGCGCGGATCGTCCAGATGAACGATTACCGGATGATCGGGCGGGCGGCCCTTGACCTCGAAAATCTTGCGCACGGCAGGAGGGCTGGCGGCATTCGCGCCCAGTCCATACACGGTTTCGGTCGGAAACACCACCAATTCGCCGGCGCGCAACGCTTCGACGGCGATTTCAATATCGGTCTGTGTAGCTCTTACCACGCGCTCATGATATCAAGACTGCGCTGCGAACAAGCGACGCTTGTTGGGCCGGCAGTTTGACAGTTGTTAACTACTTTGTAGCAGGAAGGCGACACTGTAGGAACACAAGATCGAGCCAGCGGCCGAATTTGAATCCCACTTCGTGAAAATGGCCCACGTTGGTGAAGCCCAGGCTTTTATGCAGCTTGATGGATACGGCGTTGTCGGCATCGATGCCGGCGATCATGACATGCTTGTGCATGGCAGCTGCCTGATTCATGAGTTCAATCACCAACTGTCGGCCAATGCCTTGACCACGCCGGTCGGAGCGGACATGCACGCTGTGTTCCACGCTGTGCTGATAGCAAGGCGGCGCACGAAATTCGCCGAACGTCCCAAATCCGGCAATGCCCGCTGCATCCTTGACGACGATGAATGGGAAGCCCCCCGAGCGTTTAGCGTCGAACCAGGCGGCGCCGCGTTCCGCCGTCAGTTCGATCTCGGTGTAAACAGCCGTCGACGTGCGAATCACCTCGTTGTAGATACTCAAGATTCCCGGAAGATCTTGGCGCGTGGCAGGGACTAGCGTTCCAGTCAATCGAGATACCCCGGTGGTTTCGGCAGGCCCTGAAAATCTTTGGGATCGTGCTGCACGATCAAGCGCCCGTGAGTATTCCTGAGGATGGTTTCGATGCGGCCCATCGAGGCCAGCGTGTCGGCGCGATCGGTGTTGTACACCGGCACCCGCTTGAGAAGCCGATTGGATCGCAGATGATAAAGATCGCCGGAAAGAATGACGGTGCCGCTTTTTTGCAATTTGAGTTTCAAAACCTGATGCCCCGGCGTGTGTCCCGGGGTGCGCAGTATCATCACGCGTGCCATCGCCGAACACATCATAATCTCCCTCGATAGTCTCGTTCTTCGCGTTCTTATAAGCGCTCCATGTTTCAGGCAACACCCCGCCCGGCGGCGGCAAGACCAGCGCCCAAGCCAGCTCAATCTTGTTCATGATCCACACCGAATCGGGAAACTCGTTGGCATTTCCGGTGTGATCCCAATGCAAATGCGAAAAGGCAATGAAATTGATGTCCTTGGGCGTCAACTTCAGCGATTGCAATTGTGCCAGCAGTGTGACGGGTACCGTGACGTGCACGCCCGGCGCCGCATCGCTGCCGTCGGCGGGATAGTTGTAATGGTCTCCCAAGCCCGTGTCCCACAATAGATCGCCCTTGGGATGGCGTATCAAAAAACACGGCACCGCGATATCGCCCGCTTTGCCGTCATATTCGCCGGTATCGGAAAATCCCCCCATATCCTTGAAGGTGGCATGCCCACAATCGAGAACGTACAACCTCAAGTCGGCACCACGTGCCGGGCCGGGGACCGCCATACCCAGGCATAAGAAGGCGAGTGCCATTGCCGGAAGCGCAGATTTGACATACGCGTGGTTCATGAGATTGGCCCTCCTGAAGCCGCCCTCTATACTAGTCGAACCATGAGCGAACACGAACACCACCATCATGAGGAGCATGCGCAACGCGCGCCCAGCGCGCTGGAATTGCGAGTTCGCGCTTTAGAGGCCCTGCTGACTGAAAAGGGCTACATCGATCCAGCCGCGCTCGACGTCCTGATCGATGCGTATCAGACGAAGATCGGGCCCCGTAATGGTGCGCAAGTCGTGGCACGTGCTTGGTGCGATCCCGAATTTCGCCGCTGGTTGATGAGTGATGCGACTTCCGCCATCGCCTCGCTGGGATTCGCCGGGCGCCAAGGCGAGCACATGGTTGCGGTCGAGAACACGCCGGACGTGCACAACATGGTGGTGTGCACGCTGTGCAGCTGCTATCCCTGGTCGGTGCTGGGGCTTCCGCCCACGTGGTACAAAAGCGCGCCTTATCGCGCGCGTGCCGTTAAAGATCCCCGCGGCGTGCTCCAGGAATTCGGCGTTGAATTGCCGCAATCCACTCAAATCCGCATTTGGGACTCGACGGCCGAAGTACGCTACTTGGTCCTGCCGCAGCGGCCGGCAGGCACAGAACACTTGAGCGAGCGCGAGCTCGCGGATCTCGTGACGCGCGACTCCATGATCGGCACCGGGCTGCCGAAAACAGCCGTCATGACTTACCGCTCGCACGCCGACTTGGGCGGCCAGGACGTGCGGGGCGCCATCATTCAGGAACCCGAAGGCGAATACTTTCACGCCGCCTTGGGAGCCGCGCGTCATGGCGCTGGTGGTCGCCATGGGACCGACCGGCATGTCGAATATCGACATGAACCGCGCGGCGCGCGAAACGCTGCCGAACTATCGCGACTTGAGCTATTACGAGATCTGGCTGGCCGCACTGGAAAAGCTGGCGCAGCGAGAAGGGCGTGCTCAGCGATGCGCCGCCTCCACCTAAGCAGGTGCTGCGCGCCGCGACCGCTGTTGCGGCCATCAAAAAAGGCTTTCCGGCGTCTCGGCCTGCGACGCACCTCGCACGCTTTTCCATTGGAGATCGCGTGCGCACGGCGCGGTGCAACCTGAGCACCACACGCGCCTGCCGGCGTACGCGCGCGGCAAGGTGGGTGTGATTGCACGAGTGCACGGCGTGCATGTATTCCCCGATACGAACGCCCAGGAGCTTGGGCGAATCGCCGCAGTGGCTGTATACCGTGACCTTCGACGCGCAGGAGCTATGGGGCGAGAGCGCGCGATCGCCGCCGCTCCTGCATTTCGGTGGATGCGTTTGAGCCATATCTGGAACCCGCATGAGACAGGAGTCGCTGGATGCATCCGCTGCGTGCGTCGCTCAAGGATCTGCCGGGGATTCCCATGGACGCGGTAGTCCGGTTTTCAACGAGCCTTGGGAAGCGCGCGCGTTTGCGATGACACTGGCACTGCATGAGCGCGGCGTATTCACCTGGCCGCAATGGGCCGCCGCGCTATCGCGGCAGATCGACCACGCGCGTGCAGCGGGGGATGCGGATCTCGGCGACACCTATTACCAGCATTGGCTGCGGGCGCTCGAGTCGCTGGTCAAGGATCTGCCGCCCTAAGCACCCAGGAGTTGTCCGTGGTCATCTCAGCGCCGCCGTCACGTCCGGTGGGTCGAGCGAGGTTCTGACCCAAGTGCCGTCTTCTTGCCGGTTGAGTTCGTAGGCGGGCCAATAGTGCTTGTCGAGCTTCAAGGTAATCACGTCGGTCTGGCCGTTCCAGCTGATCGTCTTCAGCCGCAACGAGGCGCGATCGGGCTTGCCGCTGACTGCCCTGATGAATGCATCGAGGTCGGGCGTCGGCTGACCGTCCACTTCGGTGATGCGTCGGCCCGCATACAGCCCGTAGTGCGTCGCCGGCGATCCGTAAAAGAAAAACGAGACGAATACGCCGTAGGGTGCGATGCCGCGTTGTGCCGCCATGGCGCGATGCGGCGCCTGCAGTGTCGCGCCGGCCCAGATCAGCACGCGATCGATGTCGCGGCCATTCAATGCCACAGTTTTCATCTGCAGCGTTTTTTCAGCGCCATCGCGCCACACCGTTACGGATACGGCCGGGCTCTGCACCGCGCGTTCTACCTCGCGAAATCGATTCACAATCTTGCCGTCGACCGCCAGCAGCAGATCGCCGGGCTCGAGCAGGGCTGCCGCAGGCGAACCCGCAACCAGCCGATTGACGCCGAGCACCTGGCGCCGCTGCGGATTGTGCTCCTCGAAGCGCCGCACCCATTCATCGGGCAGCCCCAATTCGCGGGCGCCGGCCAGCGATTGCACGTCGAATTCCGCTTCGAAGGAATACAGCGGCCGGCCATCGGCGACCACGCTGATCATCTCGCTGACCAGATCGGATGGAATGCCGCGATTGATCTGTTCCAATTCGCGTTGCGATTCGAACGCGAAACTCGACCACATCGCGAGCACATCGCCCTTCTCATCCGTCAGCACGCCGTCGTAATCGGTCGGCGGATTGATGAGGCTGATCACTTCCAAATTGCTGTCGCGGAACCGCAGCGTGCGCGACAGCGGAAAGGAAACCACATCGACGCTGGAAATTTGCGTCTTCTGCGATTGAATTTTCGAGTCGGCGCGCTGGCCGACCACCCACACATCGTCGCCGGGACTTAACGGGCGTGTCACCAAGGTCGCGGCGCGCACGGGCGTATTGCCGATCGACTTCGGATCGTAGGAAATGACGGCAAGATTGTGCAAAGGATGGATGAACACCACCTTGCCCGGCACCTCGACTGTGCCTGCGAAGGTGATGCGCACATCGCCCATCGCCACCGGTACGGTATTGCGGTCGATCGCTATCAGGCCGCGCTGCGCATCGACGATCACGCCGGTACCGTGATAATTCTTCTCGGTCACGCCCGAGGTTGAATACGGCATGTCGAAGTTGACCAGCACCAAGGAGGGCGCCATTCGATCGATGCGAGGATCGCCCGTCTTGGCGAACTGCGTCGAGGCCGGCTTGAGGACGGAAGGCGCAGGTCCCGGCGCGATGCTGATGCAGGGCCAGGTGCCGAGCGTATCGTCGCGCTTACACTCGCGCGCCGGGAACCAGCGCCGATCCATGCGAATCACTTTGAGCTGCGCCGCGCGCGGATCCTCGATGGTGACGTAGCGCACCGGCGCCCTCGCCCCATCGGCCAGCTCGGACAACGCCGCGGCAAAGTCCGCGAGACTTTCGACCTTTTTGCCGTTGAACGATGAGATCAGCGCGGCACGCGGGATGCCGGCGGCGCCGAAAACGTAGCCGGGATTGGCGATATACACGCCCTTGATCGGTACGTTGAAATGGCGCGCCTGCTGGTAGGACAGCGTATGCACCACGGCCTCGCCGAATTCGATGAATTCGTCCGGCGTGATGCTGCTCAGAGACTGCACATCGAGATCATGCTGCAGCGTTTGGCTGCCGCGCTGCACTTCGACCTTGACCCGCCGGTCCACATGATTGTCCAGCACTTCTTCGAGCGAGAAAAACTCTGGAATGGGCTTGCCGTCGATCGCGACCAGGATGTCGCCTGGCGCCAGAATCCCATCGGCGCCCGATCCCGGTTGCACATCGTCGACCACCAACATGCCGGTCAACTTCGGATAGTTCTTGCGCATGCTGGCTTCGGTGCCGGCGTTGAGACCGAGCCGCTTCAGCTCATCGTAAGGGGTGTACTTGAAGACGGTCTCGAGCGTCCCGCGCGGTACCGGCTTGCCGACCTCGAGATACTTGAGTGCACGCACCACCGCGGTCAGCGGCAAGTAGAAACTCGACGCAGCCCCGGTGGCGCCGCCGGCGTTGAGCGCCACGACCCGCCCCTCGATGTCGATCACCGGTGACCCGGATGAACCACCCGAAGTGCTGGAAGCCGCTTGATAGTAAAAGGTATTGAAGTCGTTGTACTTGCCATAGCCGTATTCCGGCGCCTCGCGATCCAAGCGCGCGAGAGTCCCGGCGAGAATCGACAGCTGCTCGCCGGCATCATTGCCCACCACGCGGATCTCACGGCCGATGACGGCGCCCTTGCGGATACAGCGGCAGCTCCGCCGGCTGGATAAAATGCAGCTTCGCCGGATCGTAGCGATAGATGCCGAAGTCATGAATGGGATCGCGATAGATCGGAAACAGCTGCACTTCTTCCCGGTTCAGAAAGATCGCCTGCGCGGTAACAGGTCCGGGTGTCACCACATGCCGATTCGTCAGGATGAGGCCGCGCTTCGCGTCGATGACGAAGCCGGTCGCCTGCGCGGTGGTGTTCCATTCGGTGTCGAACGCGCGCGTGCTGTCGATTTGGATGGTGACGACGCCGGTGGCGATGCGCTCCAGCGTTTGCGCCCAATTCGCGGGCGTATTCGGAATTCCGGGAGCCGGGCCTAGGGTCGGCGAAGCAGCGGGGGCGGTGAACGCGGGAGTAGCCGAAAACACAAGCAAAATCACAAACAGCGAAATACGGGACATGCCGATCCTAGGGTTGGTTACTCTAAAGTGCCTTCGGATCGGACATCGCCAAGGGCCGGCCGGTTCCTATCCAGCCGCCGCTCCCTTCCAAATCAGGTCGAGCTGCTTCGCCGCGCGCACATCATCCAATCGTCGCACCGGCATTGTATGCGGCGCGGAGGCGAGTTTCTCGGGATCATGCTGCATTTCCTCGCGGATCGATGCCAGCGCGTCGCAAAACCGGTCCAGGTCCTCCTTGGCCTCGGTCTCGGTGGGCTCGATCAACAGGCATTCCGGCACCAGCAGCGGGAAATAGGTCGTGGGAGCGTGAAACCCGTAGTCCAGCAAGCGCTTTGCAACGTCCATCGCAGAGACGTGATACGCCTTCTGCTCCTGCTTTAGAGTGATGATGAACTCGTGGCTGGCACGACGCTTGGGTAGGCCGCTTCAAAGCCAAGAGCCTGCAGCCGTTTCATCAAATAGTTTGCGTTGAGCGCAGCGAATTCCGCGACCCGCACCATGCCTTCGCGGCCCAGCAGCCGCATATAAATGTAGGCGCGCAAATTAACGCCGGCATTGCCCATGAACCCGGATAAGCGCCCGATGGATTGCGGCAGATCGCGCTCCGTCAGCCAGCGGTAACGCGCGCCCTCCTTGCCGACGATGGGCAACGGCAGGAACGGCTTCAAGCGAGCGCTCACGCCTACCGCACCCGATCCCGGCCCGCCGCCGCCATGCGGCGTCGAGAAGGTTTTGTGCAAGTTCATGTGTATCACATCGAAGCCCATGTCCCCGGGGCGTACCTTGCCCAGGATGGCGTTCAAATTCGCGCCGTCGTAGTACAAGAGACCGCCGGCATCGTGCACGATGCGCGCAATCTGCACGATCTTGCGTTCAAATACACCGAGCGTCGAGGGGTTGGTCAACATGATGCCCGCGGTCGCCGGGCCTACCACTGCCTTCAGTGCCTCGATATCCACGTCGCCATTGGCGTCGCAGGGAATTTCCTTGACGATGAAACCGCACATGGTCGCGGTGGCGGGGTTGGTGCCGTGCGCCGCCTGCGGCACGATGATTTCAGTGCGCGCAGCGTCATTGCGCGCCCGGTGGTACGCACGGATCATCGCCACGCCGGCAAACTCGCCCTGCGCGCCCGGCCATTGGCGTGAGACTGACCGCCGGCATCCCGGTGATCTCCTGCAGCATCTCCTGCAGCTCGTACATGCACGCAAGAAAGCCCTGCGGCTCAGGTCCCAACGGATGTCTCCCCAGAAATTCCGGCAGCATCGCGTAGCTGTTGCAGGCCTTGGGGTTGTACTTCATGGTGCAAGAACCCAAGGGATAGAAATGCGTGTCGATGGAGAAATTCATCTGCGAGAGGCGCGTGAAATGACGCACCGCCTGCAATTCAGAAACCTCGGGCAACGCGGGCAGTTTGTTACGACGCAAATTGCCGGGCACCGAAGCTGCTGCCGGCAACCGGCGGCGGGAATTGCGTGACGGCCCCGCGCCCGGGTTTGCTCAATTCGAATATCAACGGTTCGCGGGACTTAAGTTGCATCATGTCTCCTAGGCCGCGGCACGCGACGTGCTCATCACCTCGGCCAACGCCGATGCATAGGCCTCGATATCGGCATCGAGTTTGGTTTCGGTCGCGCACACGAGCATCGCATGGCCCAATTCGGGATAGCGCTCGCTAAGGTCCAAGCCGCCCAAGATTCCGCGCCGGGACAACGCCGCCAAGATTGCGCCAGGCGGTCGGTCCAGCAGCAACACGGCCTCATGAAAGTGCGGCGCCGTGAAAGCGCGTTTCACGCCGGGCACTTTGGTTAAGCGCACTCACCAGATCGTAAGTTCGTTGCATGCTGGCCTGCGCTACCGCTTCCAAGCCTCGCGGACCCAAAAGACTCATATAAATCGTCGCCGCCGTCACCATCAAGCCCTGATTGGTGCAGATGTTGGACGTGGCTTTGCTGCGGCGTATGTGCTGTTCGCGCGCCTGCAGCGTCAGGGTGAACCCGGGCCTGCCCTCTACATCCACGGTTCCGCCGACGATTCGGCCGGGCATCTGACGCACGTACTGCATGCGAGTTGCCATGAATCCGAAATAAGGACCGCCCGAAGACAGCGGCACGCCGAGGGCCTGCCCTTCGCCGCAAACGATATCGGCGCCGCGCGCACCGTCCATCATCGCGCCCCACTCGCCCGGCGGCTTGAGCAGTGCCAGCGAGGTCGGGTTCACGACCGCAATCAGCATGATCTTGTTGTCGTGCGCCCAATCAGTGAGCGCATCGACTTCTTCCAAGCTGCCGAAGAAATTCGGCTGCTGAACCACGAGCGCGGTGAAATCCTGGCCGCTGTGAGGCTTGAGTGCTTCCTGCAGCGTACGGCCGGCCGCGCGATCGAAATCCACGGGCACGAAGCTGATGTCTTGATTGCCGGCAATGGCCTGCGCCACTTGCGCGTAAGTGGGATTGACGGTCCGCGGCATCAAAATGCGCCGCGAGCTCGAGGCCGCGATTGGATCGCACCGCCATGAGACACGCTTCGGCCAGCGCCGAGGCGCCGTCATACATGGAGGCATTCGACACTTCCATCCCGGTGAGCGCGCACATCATGGATTGGTATTCATAGATGAGCTGCAACGTGCCCTGACTCGCTTCCGCCTGATAGGGTGTGTAGGCGGAATAAAATTCGCCGCGCGTGGCGATGGCCCACACCGGTGCCGGGATATGATGCTCATACGCACCGGCGCCGATGAAATTCAAGGGACGCCCGTCGATTGCGGCACGCGTCGTCATGAGCCGTGCGATTTCCATTTCGGAGAGCGGCGCGGGTAGGTTGAGCACACCGGCGCGAAGATCGGCGGGAATTTCATCGAACAGATCGTCGACCGAACGCGCGCCGATGACCTCCAACATGCGATCGATGTCGTCAGGCGTGTGAGGAATGAATGCCATGCGCGTCCCCTACTTCGATTCTTCCGCCAAGAAACTCTCGTAGGCGCTTGCGCTCATGAGCGATGCGGCATTGACGGAGCTGCTGGTTTCCAGGCGAAACAGCCATCCGGCGCCGTAGGGATCCTCGTTGAGCAGCTCGGGCTTGTTGGACAACGCGCTGTTATTGGCAATGACCTTTCCCGCCATCGGACTGTAGACATCCGATGCTGCCTTGACCGACTCGACCACCGCGCAAGCTTCGCCCGCCTGCAACGCGCGGCCGACATCGGGAACCTCGACGAATACCAAATCGCCGAGCGCGCTTTGCGCATGATCGGTAATGCCGATTTCGAGAACGCCGTTGGGCGCTTCGCCGCGGGCTTCGCGCACCCATTCGTGACTCTTCGTGTATTTCAGATCGCTTGGTATGTTATTGCTCACGTTGGAACCCTCTATGCTGTATTTCGATCAATGGCTTGCCATGGCGCACGAATGGCGGCTTGACGATGCGCGCGACGTGCAATTTGCCGCGAATGTCCACCTGCACGGTTGGTTGCGATGTTTTGGGCACGCGCGCCAACGCAATGGAACGATTCAAGGTGGGCGAAAAAGTTCCGCTGGTCACCTCGCCTGAGTTGTCGGCAACGGTACCGCCGCCGACCAAAACTTTCTGATGACTGCGCAGCACGCCGCGATCCTCGAGCAGCAGACCCACCAACTCGCGGCCGCCCTCGCGCTGCGCGCGCTCCAAAGCCTCGCGGCCGATGAAAATCGCGATCCGCAGGTTCGAAGGCAACGGTCCAGGCGAGACCGGACTCCAGCGGATGGAAATTCTCATCCATGTCGTTGCCGTACAAGTTCATACCCGCTTCCAATCGCAGGGTGTCCCGTGCGCCAAGACCCGCGGGCGCGACGCCCTGCTCGCGTAACCGCTTCCAGGCATCCGCGGCATCGGCGGCCGGGATCATTATTTCGAAGCCATCCTCGCCGGTGTAGCCGGTGCGCGCCACGAACCAGGAGCCAAATGCCGCACCGAAGAAAGGCTTCAACTCGAGAACCGCCGCTTGCTGCTCCGGAGTCAGCAGCAGCGCCGCTTTGCGCCGCGCATTCGGACCTTGTACGGCGATCATCGCCAATTCCTTGCGCTCGACCACCGTCACATCGAAATCCGCCGCATGCCGGCGTATCCAAGCCAAATCCTTGTCGCGGGTGCCGGCATTGACGACCAGGCGATACCAGGTTTCCGACAGGTAGTAGACGATCAGATCGTCGATCACGCCGCCGTTGGGCAGCAACATGCAGGAATACAGCGCCTTGCCGAAAGTCTTGAGGCGGCCCACATCGTTGGCCAAAAGTTGTCGCAGAAATTCCCGTACGCGTCCGCCGGTCAGGTCGACGATGCACATGTGGGACACATCGAACATGCCCGCATCGCGGCGCACGGCGTGGTGCTCTTCGATTTGCGAACCGTAGTGCAACGGCATGTCCCAGCCGCCGAAATCGACGATCTTCGCGCCCTGCTGGACATGCGTGTCGTATAGAGGAGTCTTAAGGCCCATCGCAACCTCGCTGCGAACGAATACAGAGACGCCAGCACCTTCGTGCTTCGCCCCTCTGTCCTTAAGACCTGAGAGATTGCGCGCTCAAGATCGAGCGCTGCTCCCCTTCGGTGGGCCGCCTGATGCGACCGCTCTCCAGAGATCGCGAGAGTCTGCCGTTCATGTGCCTGAGCGTTTCCGGGCGGTTGCGCCTTCGGCGGCCCTAGTTAAAGGACTCTCTCCAGACAGCTCTTATCGCGAGTTGGGCGGCATGATACACGAAGAGCCTGCAGGGATTGAAGCGCGACCTCAACTGCCATATCGATGCGTATGCGCCGCTAACCGCCCGAGCGTTTCGCCGGCCATCCCATCTTGATCAGCTCCGCG
Organism: uncultured Gammaproteobacteria bacterium; assembly: GCA_963771615.1. GTDB lineage: Bacteria > Pseudomonadota > Gammaproteobacteria > Steroidobacterales > Steroidobacteraceae > Bog-1198. The sequence continues at coordinate 622,211 of CAVYUD010000008.1, read as the reverse complement.
ACGATTGAATCGCGGTGATCGCCTTGAATTTCGATGACGCCGCCGCGCACGGTGCCGCCGGATCCGCAGCGCTTTTTGAGTTTCGTGGCCAGCGCCTCGATGTCCGCGGGCGACAAAGGCAGTCCCGTGATCGTCGTGACTCCCTTGCCCGCCCTGCCTTGAGTCTCACGCGCGACACGCACCGCGCCGGGCTTGGCCGCACCGGGAACGCCTTTGGGACAGACGCATTCGCGCACCGGGCGGCGGCAGTTGGAGCACAGGCTGCCGATACCGGTCGAATAGACGATGCGCGACTTCATAAGCGCATTATGCCGCGTCAGCGAAACGCGCACCCCTAGACCGCGATTTGCGTTTAGAATCCGCGACCACAAAACTTCGCGCCGCCGACCATCACAAGAGAGCCCCCAGTGCTGCAAAAAATTGCCCTCATGTTCGTCTTCAGCCTGCCTTCGCTGGCGCTGGCGGACACGTTCACTTACTCGTATATTTTCGGCGAGAAAAAAGTCGGCCATTGACCGCGGAAACCAAGGGTGATCAAACCACCATCGATTACGACGTCAAAAACAATGGCCGCGGCCCCACCATTGCGGAATCGATCACGTTGGATGCAGCCGGCTTGCCGGTCGCTTGGAACGTCAAGGGCACGCACAACATTCGGCAGCAAGATCGCTGAGCATTTCAGCCGCAAGGGCAAACGCGGCGAATGGGTCGATTCCACCGGCAAGGGCCATGCGACCATCCAGAGCGCCCAGTCTTTATCTGGCGCAAAGTTCCAGTCCTTGGGCAAACGGAGTCTATGCACGCGCGCTGTTGAAGACCGCGGACATGCAACTAGCCGGCGTTGCCGGGCGGCGTGCTGCGCCTGGAAAAGGGCGAGACCTTCGATGTCCATGGAAGCGGCGGCCCGATATCGGTGACGCGTTACGATCTGATTGGAATCGATCTGGACCCGGAGATCATCTTGCTGGACTCGGCCAACAATTTGTTTGCCGACGTCGATGCCAGTTCCATTCTGGTGCGCGCCGGATACGAAGGCGAGGAGAAGCGGCTGCGCGACATGTCGGCGGCCTGGTCGAGCCAGCGCTTTGTGAAAATCGAGCACGAGGTCGCGCATCACTATCGCCGGACCCGTTCGCATTCGCAATGTCCGATTGTTCGATCCGAAGAGTTCAACTCTGACGCCGCCGATGTCCGTGCTGGTTCAAGGGCAAGGTCATCGCCGCCGTCGAGCCCACCGATAGCCCGGCCGACGCCGGGCGAGACGACCATCGATGGCGCGGGCGGCACGTTGATCGCAGGCATGTACGAAATGCATGCCCATCTGGGCCCAAGCGATGGCCTTCTGAATGTCATGGCGGGCGTCACCACCGTGCGCGACATGGGCAATGACAATGCGGTGCTGGACGAGCTGATCGAGCAGATCGACAGCGGCACGATCGGCGGCCCGCATGTCATCCGCTCCGGTTTTATCGAGGGCAAGAGTCCATTCAGCGCGAACAACGGCATTCTGGTCGACAGCCAAGAGAAGGCCGTCGATGCGGTGCGCTGGTACGGCGCGCGCAATTTCTGGCAGATCAAGATTTACAACAGCATGACGCCGGCGTGGGTGCCGGCCATGACCAAGGAAGCGCATCTGCTCGGCATGCGGGTCGCCGGTCACATTCCCGCGTTCTCGAATGCCGACGCCATGATCGAAGCCGGCTACGATGAAATCACGCACATCAATCAGTTCGCGCTCGGCTGGGTGATTCAACCGAACGAGGATACGCGCACGCTGTTTCGTCTGACCGCGCTCAAGCGCCTGCCCGCTTTGGATCTGCAGAGCCCCAAGGTCCAGCACACCATTGATATGATGGTGGAGCGCAAGATTGCCATCGATCCGACGCTCGGAATCCACGAGCAGTTGACGCAGCGGCGCGATGGCAAAATTCCGCCGGGCGCAGTCGATTACTTCGATCATATGCCGATCGGCTGGCGCCGCGATAACATGAAGGCGTTGGTCGGACACGTCTGCGCCGGGCGACGATCAGGCCTATCGGCAGGCTTTCGACAAGCTGATCGAGGTGGTGCGCATGCTGCACGAGCGCGGTGTGTTCATCGTCTTCGGCACCGACACTGGCGGTTCTTTCACCTATCATCGCGAGCTGGAACTGTACCAACTCGCGGGAATGACGCCGCGCGGAAATCCTGAAACGCGCCACGTTCGATTCGGCTCGCTACGTTGAGCCAGGACCAGCGCATGGGCTCGATCGAAAAAGGCAAGCTCGCCGATTTCTTTCTCATCCCCGGCGATCCGATCAAGAATCTGAAAGCGATCAAGACCATCAGCATGGTCGTCAAGGATGGCACCGTGTATTACCCCAGCGAGGTATATCCGAAATTCGGCATCCAGCCGTTTGCGCCGGCGCCCAAGACTCGTCGAGGCCGGCGCAGAGGGCTAAAGCCATTCAGCAGTGGATTCCGTCGCTGCACCCGATGCGGCGCTCCCTGTATAATGCCGGCATGAGAATCTCGTCGACATTCCCTCGCCGTCAAAGTGGGTTCGGTCTCCATCGGCGGCGCATCCCCCATCGTCGTGCAATCCATGACCAACACCGACACGGCCGATATTGACGGCACGGTCGCGCAGGTCAAAGCGCTGGCGCGCGCCGGATCAGAATTGGTCCGCGTCACGGTCAACAATGACGAATCGGCCGCGGCGGTGCCGCACATCCGCGAGCGGCTGGACGCGCAGGGCATCAGCACGCCCTTGGTGGGCGATTTTCATTTCAATGGCCATAAGCTGCTCAAGGCGCATCCGGCCTGCGCCGAGGCGCTGGGCAAGCTGCGCATCAATCCGGGCAATGTCGGACGCGGCAGCAAGCGCGATCCGCAATTTGCGGAAATGATCGAGACCGCCGTCAAGTTCGCGCAAGCCGGTGCGCATCGGCGTGAATTGGGGCAGCCTCGATCAAGACCTGCTGACCCGCATGATGGATGAGAATTCGAAGCTGGCGGAACCCATGGCGGCCATCGATGTCATGCGCGAAGCCATCGTCGTTTCGGCCTTGGACAGCGCGAAACGCGCCGAATCGCTGGGGCTGGGGTCCGACAGGATCATCATCAGCGCCAAGGTCAGCGGCGTGCAGGACCTAATCGCCGTATACCGCAATCTGGCGGCCCGCTGTGCCTACCCCTTGCACCTAGGGCTCACCGAGGCCGGCATGGGCAGCAAGGGCATCGTGGCCTCTACCGCGGCCATGGGCGTGCTGCTGCAAGAGGGCATCGGCGATACCATTCGCGTCTCTTTGACCCCCGAACCGAACGGCGATCGCACGCAGGAAGTCATCGTCGCGCAAGAAATACTTCAGACCATGGGGTTGCGCGCATTCACGCCCATGGTGATCGCCTGCCCCGGATGCGGCCGTACCACGAGCACCTATTTTCAGGAGCTAGCGCAGAAAATCCAAAGCCATATTCGGCATCGCATGCCGGAATGGCGCAAGCAGCGCGTGGGCGTCGCCGACATGACGGTCGCGGTCATGGGCTGTGTCGTCAACGGCCCCGGCGAGAGCAAGCACGCGAACATCGGCATCAGCCTTCCCGGCACGGGCGAACACCCGGTGGCCCCGGTGTATGAGGACGGCGCAAAGACCGTGACGCTCAAGGGCGATCGAATTGCCGAGGAATTTCAGGATCTGGTCGAGCGCTACATCGAACGCACTTACGCCAGAATTCAGACATGAAGGATTTATCGGAAAAAAAATGCGCGCCGTGTGAAGGGGGTGTAAAACCCCTGACGCCCGCCAAGGTCAAACTTCTTGCCAGGCAGCTGCACAAGGACTGGAAAATCGCCAAGGACTCCAAGAGCCTGAAGCGATCGCTGAAATTCAAGGATTTCTACCGCACCATGAGTTTCGTCAATGCGCTGGCTTATATCGCCAACAGCGAAGACCATCACCCCGACTTGGGTGTGGGCTATGACTACTGCCATGTCACCTACTCGACGCATTCGATCGGCGGTCTGTCGGTGAATGATTTTATTTGCGCGGCAAAGTTAGACCGCCTTTAGGAACTCCGGTACATCTCCCGCTAAGCCCAGGGCGCGCAGGGCAAACCCGCGCTTGAGAAACGGCAGGTTCGCCACGGCGCGCAAGCCCGCAGTGCGAAAGCCCACGCTGAGCGCATCTGAATTGGAAAATAGCCGCTCCAATCCATCCAGTGCGGCCGCCGCAATGACGTTCTCGCTGCGGCGCCGGCGCTCATAGCGGCGTAGCTGTTGGTGGTCGCCGAAGTTTGCGGCGCCCCCAGCTTCGCCTAGGACCTCCGCGAGCGCGGCGCAATCCAGCAGCCCCAGGTTCAATCCTTGGCCGGCGAGTGGATGCACCACGTGCGCGGCATCCCCGAGCAACACCGCCCGCGGCCGCGTGTAATCCAGGGCATATTGCAGTGTAAGCGGGAAAGCTGCCAGCTGGGTCGTGAGGGTGCATTGGCCCAACACTGCGCCGCTTGCCTCGGTCAGAGCCCGGCCGAATGTCTCAGGGTCCATGGCTCGCAGGACATCCGCCTGGTGCCGGGCGACGCTCCATACGATGGAGCAGCGTCCGTCCTCGAGCGGCAGAAATGCAACAGGTCCGGTACTCAGGAACCGCTGCCAAGCCGTATTAGCGTGAACTTGGGCAGTTTGCACGTGCGCAACCAAGGCATCTTGGTGGTAGGCATGGCCGGCGGTATCGATGCGCAGCAGTTCGCGCGTCTTGGAATTCGTTCCATCCGCTGCCGCCAGCAGCGTGCCGCGCAATTCTCGCCCGTCGCTCAAGCAAAGCATCACATCGTCGTCGCCCGCACTGACCGCCTCCACTGTGCCCTCGATCAGCACAACACCGGCGGCTCGAGCGGCTTGCAAGCACTGCCATTGCAATGCCTTGCCATCCACGATGTAGCCAAGATTGGGCTCGCCTAGCTCGGCGCAGTCAAAGGTCAGCGAGCCGGATCCTGTCGGCGTGCCGCCGGCATCCCAGACGCACATGCGCTCATAGGGAAACACCCGCTTTGCGGGCAGCGAGTCCCAAACGCCGCACACCTTCAGCAGCCGCTCCGAGGCGCGGCTCAACGCGAAGACACGCAGGTCCCAATCGGCGCCGCTTTGCGGCGCGCTCGCAAACTGCTCGGCAACCACCGCAACCCGTCCCGCGGTGCTCAATTTACGTGCCAGCAGCAGGCTTGCCATGACCGCGCCGATAACGCCGGCGCCGACAATGATCACGTCGAATTCCGGCGATCGTCCGCGGTTCATGTCAGCGCCACGCCGCGTGCGAGTTTAGGAACACGGCCGGCGCCGCCGGTGCTGAGTCGCGACAACGCGGATTTTGCCGGAGGCAGCAGATCGAAGGCCAGCAGCCCAAGGTTGCGCAGGCGCCGCACCGAGCCCAAGGGACTGGAAAAAAGCCGCACCAGCCCGTCGGTAAAGGCGATGACGCCGCCGCGATCCTCGCGACGCCAGGCATCGTAGTCGCTCAGCAGCGCAAGGTTGCCCGGATCGGCATCGCCTCTGGCGTTTTCGGCAATGAGTTCGGCGAGGCTGGCCACATCGCGCAAACCCAAATTGAATCCCATGCCCGCCACCGGATGCAGGCCTTGCGCGGCGTTGCCGATGATGACGCAGCGCGGCGCGCTGGTGCGCTCCGACTGAGTCAAGGAGAGCGGATATGGCACGCGGCGTCCCACTTTGAGGAATCGGCCCAGGCGAAAGCCAAAGCGACGCTGCACTTCGGCGAGGAATTCTTGATCTGACCACGACCATCGCCGCTTGCGCGGCATCCTTGGATACCGTCAATACCAGGGTGCAGCGTCCGCCGTCCAAAGGCAGCAACGCCAGAGGACCGTTGGGGGTAAATCGCTCATAGGCCACGTTGTCGTGAAAGCGCTGCGGCAATACGGTCGTGATCACCGCCGTTTGCTCGTAGTCGCGCACCTGCGCAGCAATACCGAATGCGCTGCGCACCGCCGACTGCGCCCCATCGGCGGCCACAACCAGCTTGGCATCGATGGCAATCGTGGCATCCGCCTCGGCAATCTCAATTTTCACCGCCTCATCATTCGCCGAGATACGAGACACCTCGGCCGGACAAAATACTTTTGTTCCTCGAGTTCGAAAGGCGCGACCACAGGATGCTGCCGAGCGCCCGGTTGGGTACGACGTAACCCATGGCTTTGAGGCCCTGTTCCCTCGCATCGATGCGCGCGAAGCCGAACCGGCCCTGGTCCGACACGTGAATCTTGGCGATGGGCGTCGCCAAGGCGCTGAGCGCCGGCCACACCCCCATGGTCTCGAGGATTCTGCGGCTGCCGTTCGAGAGTGCCGTGGTGCGCTCGTCGAAACTCGGTTGTGCCGCCGCATTATGTGGAATGGCTTCGATGAGGGCGACGCGCAAATTCAGCGGCGCGAGCGCGACGCGCCAAGGTGGCGCCCACCATGCCGCCGCCGACGATGGCGACGTCGAAGCTCACCGCAGCGCCTCGATTGCGTCGGGAGTTTTCTCAAGAGCCCCGGTCAGCACCTCCGGCGCGCCGTGCGGTCACCAACACCTCATCCTCGATGCGAATTCCGATGTTCCAAAACTCCTTCGGAATCTTCGGCGAGGGCCGAATGTAGATCCCCGGTTCGACGGTGAGCGCCATGCCCGGCTCCAGCACGCGCCACTCGCCGCCCACTTTGTAGTCGCCCACGTCGTGCACATCCAGCCCAAGCCAGTGGCCGGTGCGATGATTGAAGAACGGCAGGTAGGCCTGCTCCTTGATCAGCTTAGGCATCGATCCCTTGAGCAAGTCCCAGCTTGACCAGGCCCTGCGTGACAACGCGCACCGCGGCTTCATGCGGCTCATTCCAATGATTGCCGGGACGCACCTTGTCGATGGCCGCCAATTGCGCTTCCAGCACCACTTCGTAAACGGCACGTTGCACTGCGGTGAATTTGCCGCTGACCGGGAAGGTGCGCGTGATATCCGACGCATAGTAGTCGTGTTCACAGCCGGCATCGAGCAGCAACAGATCGCCGTCGCACAAGGGCTGATCGTTGTCGCGATAGTGCATGACGCAGGCATTCGCGCCTCCGCCGACGATGGGCTGGTAGGACATGTCCGCGTTGTGCGAACGGAATTCGTGCAGCACCTCCGCCATCACTTCGTACTCCATGCGGCCGGGACGAGCGAAGCGAATGGCGCGACGATGGGCGCCGACCGCGATCTGCGCCGCGCGCCGCAGACTGGCCTGTTCCGGCCGGCTCTTATACAGACGCATGTCGTCGAGCACATGATTCAGCGCGACGAATTCCTGCAAGCCGCCTGCGCCCTGGCGCGACTGCAGCCGCAGTCCATTGACCCAGCTCAAGATGCGCGGGTCGAAATCCAGATGCGTTCCCATGGAGTAGAAGATCTGCGAGCGCTGCTCCATCAGTCCCGGCAGAATTTCATCGATGTCCTCGATCGGAAAGGCGTCGTCCGCGCCATAGCGCTCCACCGCGCCTTCGGTTCCGGCGCGTGCGCCATCCCACGACTCGCGCAGGGCGTCGTGCTCCCGCACGAACAACAGGTATTCAGCCTGCGGACGGCCAGGCACCAGAACGGCGACCGCATCCGGTTCCGGGAAGCCGCTCAAATAGTAAAAATGGCTGTCCTGGCGATAGGCGTATTCGATATCGCCGTTGCGGTGGCGCACCGGCGCCGCCGGCAAAATCGCGATGGCATCCTTGCCGATCATGCGCATGAACTGGCGCCGTCGGCGTGCGAACTCCTTGCGATCCATCGGGAACCTTACAGCCTCGCTTCAGTGCAGCCGCTGCTGCGCCGGGTAGACCTGCCTGCGAAGCGGCAGCAGTTCTTCGAACACCACCTGGGCCGCAACCCGGATGAACTCAACCAGTTCTGCGTAGGCCTGCTCGTTGGACTCGTCCGCTTCCGCATCATCGCCCGTGGCGCGGGAGATTTCGGTGAAGTCCCGGACGATTTCGCCGACGTCGCCGCCCAAGGCTTCTAGATCGGAGATGGAGCCGGTACCCAGCCCATAGAGAAATCCGGTGCACCATAATGCAAGTGCGTTGGCGCGGCCATTGAGCGGCTGCTCGTCATCGGGCAGCAGGGGCTCGAACTCCATACCCTGTTCGCCGAAGGACGTCGCCGTGGCGGTGAACACCCTTTCGAGTCATCGCGGCAGGACTCTTCACTGAGCGTGGCGCCGTCCGGCAGGATTTCATTGATCCAGTCCTGCATTTTGTAAGGCGAAACCGAGCACAGGGCGCCGCACAGGGAACCGTGCGCCTCGGCGGCGTCCGCCAGGCCGCCGGCGGTGGCCAGCACATCCTCGAAATCCCTGAATCGAATATCCGACATCATGGTAAGGCGAATAATAGCGCAGTGGAGGCATAAACCGCCCTTTGCATTGCGCTATGGCCCGCTCTATATTGGCAGCCTATGAACGAAGCCAATCCGAAGTCAGCGGTCGAACTCGAGCTGAAGCGCTTGGAAAAGCGTCTGGAAGATCTCATCGTAACCGTCAGCCATATCAAGGAAGAGAATCGGGCGTTGCGGCAACGCCAAGATACCTTGACGTCCGAACGCGCGACGCTGCTGCAGAAAAATGAGCAGGTGCGCGCGCGGGTCGAGGCCATGATCGGCCGCTTGAAATCCATGGAACAGGCGTGAGCGACAATCAAGCGCGAGTCAGCGTGCGGATACTCGAAAAGGAGTATCACATCTCCTGCCCGATCGAGGAGCGATCCGACCTGCTCGATTCCGCCGAGTTCTTGAACATGAAAATGCGCGAAATCCGCGATAGCGGCAAAGTTGTCGGCCTGGATCGCATCGCCGTGATCGCCGCGCTCAACATGGCAAATGAATTGATTCGATTCCGCAATCGTGACACCAATCTCGATTCCGACGTCGGCGGACGCTTGCGTATCCTGCGTGAGCGCGTAGAGTCGGCTTTGGAGAAGGGTCAACAGCTCGAGCTCTGAGCGGCCCTTCTCGACGTTTAAATTTGGCGCTGCCTGCGGTGTTCGATGCGGATCGGGTTACCTCCTGACCCTAATTTTGTAAACCCCAGGGGCCATTGCTTGCTGGCAACATTGTGCAAGTCCGCCTCGAGCGGAAAGCCTTAAGTGCCGCAGTTAGCCCCACCTGTTGCTCAGGTCGGGAGCAACGGTCCAAAACGGCATATGCGGGTAGCGCCATCCCCTTTTTCATGAAGGCATCCCTCCGTAAACACTTGCGGGCCCAGCGTCGCTGCTCTGAGCGCAGCCGGACCATTCGCAGCGCTCCCGCGGCCGCGGCCAAGGCGGTCATGCGACTGCGATCATTCCGCGCCGGCAAGTCGCGTTGCGCTGTATCTGCCCTTCGATCGCCGAGTCGGACACCGCCGCATTGATCGCGGCCGCGTTGCGGCGCGGCGTTCACGTCTTCGTGCCGGTCATCAGCGATCGGCGTCATTGCCGCATGCGCTTCTACCCGCTGACCGGCGCAACCGAACCCGGCGAGTTTGGAATTTCGGTGCCATCGCCTTCGCTTGACCGCCGTCTCACCTCAATGGCTGGATCTCATCGTCATCCCCTTGGTCGGCGTCGATAGCGACGGCAGGCGGCTCGGCATGGGGGGTGGATACTATGATCGAGCTCTTGCGTTCCGTCGGCGGCGGCGCTTCTGGAAGGGCCCGCACTTGGTCGGACTCGCGTTCGACTGCCAACGCACCAACGTGGAGTTCGCCGACGCCTGGGACCTAAGATTGGATTCATTGGCGACAGAATCGGGAGTGGAACATTTCCTATGAATTACTGGCTGTTCAAATCGGAACCCGCCACTTTCAGCATTGATGATCTGGCAAGGCGCCCAAACAAACCACCGCGTGGGACGGTGTTCGCAATTATCAGGCGCGCAACATGCTGCGAGACTCCATAAAAAAGGGCGATTTGGCGTTTTTTTATTATTCCAGCTGCGAGGTGCCCGGCATCGCCGGCATCGTCAGCATCGCCCGCGACGGCTATCCGGATGCCAGCGCCTTTGACCCCAAGCACCATCACTACGATCCGGATTCCAAAAAGGACGCGCCCTCTTGGTATGCCGTCGACGTGAAGTTCGTGCGCAAGTTCAAGCGCATCATCACGCTCGATGAGTTGCGAATGCATGCCGAGAAGAAGCTCAAGGATTTTGTTTTGCTGCGCCGTGGGAATCGTTTATCGGTCATGCCGGTGACGAAGAAGGATTGGGATTTCATCCTCGCCCTTGAGTGACGCCGCTCACATCGCTAGCACATTGTGCGTGTCGAGAGCGCGACGCTATTGCTTGTAAATTAATTATTCGTGTATATACTCGGACCCCGGACTAACCCGATAACGGAGTTTCTATCATGGCAGCGAAAGCAAAGAAGGCGAAGAAGAAGGTAGCAAAGAAAAAGGCCGCTAAGAAAAAGTAAGCCTTCGAAAGTAATCAACTGTGCCCGCGTAAGCGGGCACAGTTGTTTCTGGAGGTAGGAAATTTCGCGTGTCATCCGACCCTCAACGGAAAAAAAACGCCGCGCCGCAGAAGCCGCGCTGCGCTACATCGAAAGCGGCATGGTGCTGGGTATCGGCACCGGCTCCACCGTAAACCAACTCATCGAAGTGCTGAAAGACCGCAAAATACGGCTTTCCGGCGCGGTCTCGAGTTCGCGCCAAACCTCCGAAAAACTGCGCGCCGCGGGCATTGAGGAACTCGAATTGAATACCTGCCGGCGATCTGAATCTGTATATCGACGGCGCCGACGAGGCCACCGCCGACGGCGCTCTCATCAAGGGCGGCGGTGCTGCGCTGACGCGCGAAAAAGTGGTCGCCGCCGCCTCGAAGCGCTTTGTCTGCATCATCGACGATTCCAAGTTGGTGCCCGTCCTGGGTGCCTTCCCGCTCCCCGTCGAAGTCATACCTATGGCGCGCTCCTACGTGGCGCGGCAGCTGGTGAAGCTCGGCGGGCAGCCGGTATGGCGCGAGGGGATTCTTACCGACAACGGCAATCCGATCTTGGATGTGCACAATCTCAAGATCGACCGACCCCAAAGCCTTGGAATCGGCGATCAATCAAATTGCCGGCGTGGTAACCGTCGGGCTGTTCGCCCGGCGCCGCGCGGATGTGCTCATCGTGGCGGCCGACGGCGGCGTCCGGACCTTCGGAGCCTGTCCTAAATCTCTAGGCGGGTACCGATCTCGACCACCCGATTGTGCGGCAACCCGTAGTAATCGCCGATCACTTGCGCGTTGCGCGCCATCTGCATGAACGCGCGGCGGCGCAGCGGCGGTAGATCCGAGCGCCGGCCGGGCAAGCAATTCCTCGCGGCTCAAGAAATACGTGGTCGATCTCCGGCTCGTAGGGCACGCCGTGGCTTTCCGCCTCGCGCAGGATCGCGGTGATGTTCGGCTTCTCCATGAACCCCACCTGAGCGACGACCCGGACGATGCCTTCGCAAACGGGCGTGACGGTCAAGCGCTTGGCCGCGGGGATGCGCGGAACTTCGCGGGTCACGACGGTCAAGAGCACGACCCGCTCGTGCATCACTCGATTGAACTTGATGTTGTTGAGCAAGGCGCGCGGAATTCCTGAGGCCTTCTGATCGAGGAAAATCGACGTGCCCGCCACGCGTACCGGGGGGTCCAACTTCAAGTCCTCGATGAAATCGCGCACCGGCTTCTGTTCGCGCAGCAACCGCGCCATGAGCGAGGCTCGGCCGCTCTGCCAGGTCTGCATCAGCCAGAATATCGTCAGGCCGGATACCAGCGGAACCCAGCCGCCCTCCTCGAGCTTGGTCAGATTGGCGAGCAGGAAAGCGATGTCGACGATGAACAGCAACGACAATCCGGTGCGCAGCACGCGGCTGTTCTTGCCGGTCCGCGATTTCATGAGGCTCAAGGTCAAGGGGGTCACGATGGTCATGGCGCCCGATACCGCCAAGCCATACGCTCCGCCCAGCGCCGCGGAACTGCCGAAGCCCACCACCAACGCGAGCGACGCGACCATCAGAATCCAATTCATTGTCGGCACATAAATTTGTCCGGCGACGTCCGCCGAGGAGTGCTCGACGCGCAGGCGCGGCAAGAGTCCCAAGCTCACCGCTTGCGTGGTCACGGAAAAGACGCCGGAGATGACTGCCTGCGAGGCGATGACGGCCGCCGTTGTCGCCAAGATCACCAGCGGCCACAAGGACCACGCCGGCGCCATCAAATAAAACGGGTTGCTGATGGCGGCCGGATTTTCAATCAGCAGTGCGCCCTGGCCGAAATAATTGCAGACCAACGCCGGCATGACGATGAACATCCAGCCCAAGCGGATCGGCGCCTTGCCGAAATGGCCCATGTCGGCGTAAAGCGCCTCGCCGCCGGTTACGCACAAGAAATACCCCGGCGAGCACGGCGAGCGATCCGACCTGATGCTGCGCAAGCAAGCCGATGGCGCGCGACGGATCGACCGCCAGCAACACGCCGGGCTCGCGCACGATCCAAGCAACACCCATTACCGCCAGCACCGCGAACCAGAAAAGCATCACCGGCCCGAATACTTTGCCGACCGATCCCGTGCCATTTTTTTGGATGACGAACAGCACGATCAACACCGCCAGGGTAATTGGCAGCACCGGAATCGATGCGTCGGGGGCCGCGACATGCAGGCCTTCGACGGCGCTCAACACCGATATCGCAGGTGTAATCGCGCCATCGGCAAAGAACAATGAAGCGCCCAAGATACCCAAGGTCCCGTAAAGTTTTCTGCGCGGACTCGCTCGCGCCGTGTTGACCACCAGGGCGGTCAGCGCCAGCACGCCGCCCTCGCCCTTGTTGTCGGCGTTGAGCACCACCATCACGTACTTGAGCAGGATGACGAGAACCAACGACCAGAAGATCAGCGACAGCACGCCCAACACATGGTCCGGGGTTACGGCAATACCCGGGCCGACAAACAGGCCGACACGGCATACAGTGGGCTGGTGCCGATATCGCCGAACACAACGCCGAGCGCCGCAAGCGCCATAGGCGCGAGCCGTTTACTCGAATTGTGCTCGCCCGACATCTAAATCCTTAACACCGCTTAAGCCGTAGCACCGTTAAAGAAAAGGGCCCACAACGGTGGGCCCTGTTTGGCTGGGGGACTAGGATTCGAACCTAGGTAAACGGTGTCAGAGACCGTTGTCCTACCACTAGACGATCCCCCAAATCCGATCGATCGTTTAGCCGGGAGGCCAAATGCGCTCTCGTTATCGTTTGGAGAACTGGGTGCCGCGACGCGCCTTGCGCCGGCCCACCTTTTTGCGCTCGACTTCGCGCGCATCACGTGTAACGAAGCCGGCTTTCCGCAATGGCGATCGCAGCGTCTCATCATAGGCCATGAGCGCGCGCGTAATGCCGTGGCGAATCGCACCGGCCTGACCGGTGATACCGCCGCCTTCAACGTGCGCTTCCACATCGAATTTGCCGTCGAGTTGCACCGCGCCGAAGGGCTGCTGCACGATCATGCGGCCGGTCTCGCGACCGAAGAATTCATCCAAGGATCGGCCGTTGATCAACACCTTGCCGGTGCCTTGACGCAAGTAAACTCGCGCACTGGAGGTTTTGCGGCGGCCTGTGCCGTAGTAGGAGTTGGCGGCTGTATTTGCCATTGATTGTCCTAAAAATTAAATTTCCAGCGCCTTGGGCTGCTGCGCTTGATGGGGATGATCTTTGCCGCCGAATACATGCAGCTTCTTATACATGCGACGGCCCAGCGGGCCCTTCGGCAGCATGCCCTTGACGGCGAACTGAATCGCACGCTCCGGATGCTCCTGCAAAAGCTTGCCCAAGGAGATGCTCTTCAGGTTGCCGACGTAGCCGGTGTGCTGGTGGTAGAACTTGTCAGTGAGTTTTGCGCCCGTGACGCGAACTTCGCCGGCATTGACGACGACGATGTGATCGCCAAGATCTTGATGCGGGGCATAATTCGGCTTGTGCTTGCCTTTCAAGCGATGCGCGATCTCCGAAGCCAAACGGCCCAGGGTCTTGCCTGCGGCGTCGACCAGGAACCAGTCGCCGCGAGTTTCTTCAGGCTTTGAAAATACGGTATACATGGAATGCTCGACTTAGGTCTTGACGAAAGGCGCGAAAGTGTACAGAACAGCGCGGGTAGATACCAGCGTTAGAATCCGCAGCCTGACTCACCTATATTATAATGTGTCGATGGAAACTCGCGGGCTTCGGATCCAGGACCGCTTAATCGGCGAAATTGATAAAATAATCAAGAACTTAACCCTACCGGCGCGCGCCTCGCGAGGCGTTCCACAGGCCGCCCCGGGGGATGCGCTGCCCGAGGCAGAGCGCGCAGAATCGGCGCGCTTGATGCGGGTCAACCATTCTGGCGAGGTGGCTGCCCAGGCTCTGTATCAGGGTCAGGCAATCACGGCACGCGACCCCCTGGTCAAATCGGCGATGCAGGAGGCGGCCACCGAGGAAAGCGATCATTTGGCCTGGTGCGAACAGCGCTTGAGGGAACTGAAAGGCCGCCCGAGCCTTTTGAACCCCGTTTGGTACTTCGGCTCCCTGGCGCTCGGCGCCCTGGCCGGCGCCCTCGGCGATCAAGCGAGTCTGGGCTTCATCGCGGAGACTGAAAAACAGGTCGAATCGCACCTGCGCGATCACTTGGAACGCTTGAGCCCAAAGGATCTACGTAGCCGCGCCATTCTGACCCAGATGACCCACGACGAGATGAAGCACGGTGCAAAAGCCGCCTCGATGGGAGGTAAACCATTGCCGTTTCCAATAACATTGGCGATGCGCGCGACGTCGCGGCTGATGACCCGCGGCTCGTATTGGATCTAGTGGAGACCCTTTAGTGCTTGCGATTCCGGGACTTATGTAATAAAACGTGCGCCAGCATAGGCGTTTAACCGACGAAAATACCAGTGGGAGTGAACATGGAAGAAGGGGCAAAAGCCTTAAGCGATATCCCAGCGATCAATCGTTTCTTGAGCTACTGCCGCATTCGGACAGTCCCTTCAAAGACCGTGATCATTCACGCCGGCGATCTGCCGGACATTTTGTATTACATCATTTCCGGCTCGGTCGAAGTCATGATCGAAGACGAAGACGGCAATGAAATGGTTCTGGCCTATTTGAACAAGGGCCAATTCTTCGGCGAGATGGGCTTGTTCTACGAGCAGCCGACGCGCAGCGCCTGGGTCCGCACCCGCCAGCAATCCGAACTTGCCGAAATGACTTATCCGCGCTTTCGCCAGATCGCCGCGGAAAGCCCCGGCTTGATTTTCGAATTGGCGACGCAGTTGGCAACGCGCCTGGATCGTACCAACCGCAAGCTCGGCGATCTGGCATTCGTCGACGTCACTGGCCGCGTTGCGCACGCCATCATGGATTTGTGCGGCGAACCCGATGCGATGACGCATCCCGAAGGCATGCAGATCAAAGTCAGCCGGCAAGAGCTTTCACGCCTGGTGGGCTGTTCCCGCGAGATGGCGGGTCGCGTGCTCAAGGTGTTGGAGGAACAGGGACTGCTGCGCGCCACCGGCAAAACCATCGTGGTGTTCAACGCACGGCCGAAGGTGAAGACCCGTCCGCTGATCGTTCCGGTCAAAGCCGGTGCGGGTGCAGGTGCGGGCTCGAACGCCGGCGGCGTGAAGACCACGCGTGCCGAGCAGCCTGACGATGACGACGACGATGATGACGAGGACGACGAATAAGCGCCGAGGGGCCGACTTCAGGACCGATGGCCACTGCCGTTAACTCGGTTTGTTCAGGCTTTTCTGCCGCCCGTTTCGATTTGTGTGCGCATCGCCTTGATGGTGCGTGCGTAATCGGCGCTGCCAAAAATCGCTGAGCCGGAGACGAAGGTATCCGCGCCCGCCTTGGCTATGCTCGCAGCATTCTCAACTTTGACGCCGCCATCGATTTCCAGGCGAATGTCGCGCCCGGCGGATTTGATTCGCGCGCGCGCTTCTGACAGTTTGGGCAAAACTTCTGGAATGAATTCCTGGCCGCCGAATCCGGGATTCACCGACATCAACAAAATGACATCGATCTTATCGATCACGTAGTCCAGCCAATTTAGCGAAGTCGCCGGATTGAACACCAAGCCCGGCTTGCAGCCCGAATGGCGGATGAGTTGAATGGTGCGATCCACATGTTGCGTGGCTTCGGGATGAAAACTGATATTGGTGGCGCCGGCCTTCGCGAAGTCCACTACCAGAGGATCGACCGGCGACACCATGAGATGCACATCGATGGGTGCCTTTACTCCGGCCTTGCGCAAAGCCTGACAAACGACGGGTCCGACGGTCAGGTTCGGCACATAGTGGTTGTCCATCACGTCAAAATGGATCCAGTCCGCCCCGGCGGCCAGCACGGAATTGACCTCTTCGCCGAGACGCGCAAAGTCCGCGGATAGAATTGAGGGTGCGATAATGATGCTCATGTAACTAGCGCATGCCTCGCGCCGCGCGTATTGCCTCGTAAGCCTCTTGGATCCGTTGCGTTTTTTCTTTCGCCACTTGTGCCATTGACTCCGGCAGGCCGTTGGCCACGAGCTTGTCAGGGTGATGTCGGCTCATCTGGCGCCGATATGCCTTGACGAGATCCTGGTCGCTGATGCTAGCGTCGACCTCGAGTTCTGCATAGCATTCTGCCAAGTTATTGGCCGGGGCGCGCGCCGCATTCTGCCGCGCGCGCAGCGAGGCCTCCATATTGGCAAACTCGAGCTCCGAAAGCCCGAGCCGCTGAGCGATTCCCTTGAGGATTCTGCGAGCCGGGGGCGAAATACCATTGCCGGCGAGCGCTGCACGCAGTTGCAAATCCACGAATGCCCGCAGCAGATCGTAGCGTAAGCCGCAGCACTCGCGCAGCCGCTCGATGCTGAGTTCGGCATCGTAGCCGGCCGACTTGCCCGTTCTGAAGCACGCGATGGCAGCGGTGATGTCGGCGGGTCCCAAATTCAGTTCCCGCATCACCCGCCGTGCCGCTTCGATCTCTGCCTCGGATACACGGCCATCCGATTTGGCCACATAGCCCATGATCTCGAAGGTGGTGCGAAAGAATTCGCTGGAGATCGAGGCCGCTTCATTCGGGGCCGCAAACCGAACTCCAGCCTTCGGCACGAGCATATAGCCAATGATGGCGCCGGCCGCCGCCCCCCAAGCGCTCCGGGTGAGCAGAAAACCGATCAATGCCCCAAATAAAATCCCATTCAAACTCATTCGCGTTGACCTACACGCCGCGTCCCGCCACAATCGCCGACCTTCAATGGTAGCAGTCGCGAGCGCTTGCACATGGAACAGGTTTCGCATTCGGCACCGCTTTTTGAGTCGCGCTTGCGCAGCCTCAAAAAAATTCACCAGGGAAAGGTGCGTGATATCTACGATGTGGACGATCAGCACTTGCTCATCGTCGCCACGGATCGACTTTCGGCATTCGACGTGGTGCTGCCTGATCCGATTCCCTTCAAAGGCCAAGTACTGACCCAGATATCGCTGTTCTGGTTTGGGAAAACGGCTCACATCGCGGCCAATCATCTCTCCGAACTGCGCGTCGAGGACGTCATCAGCGATGCGCAAGAACGCGCGCAGCTCAGGGGCCGCGCCATGGTCGTGAAGAAACTCCAAGCCCTGCCGCTGGAGGCGGTGGTGCGCGGTTATCTGATCGGCTCCGGCTACAAGGACTACATGGCGCGCGGCTCGATCTGCGGCATTCCCCTGCCCGCCGGTCTCACCATGGCGGCGCGCCTGCCTGAACCGCTATTCACACCCGCTTCAAAGGCGCCGGCGGGCGCGCACGACGAAAACATCGATTTCGATGCCATCGTCAAGCTGGTGGGCTCGCAATGCGCCAAAGAAATTCGGCGCGTCGCGCTCGACGTTTATCGCTTCGCGGCGGCGCACGCGCATGCGCGCAACATCATTATCGCCGACACGAAGTTCGAATTCGGCGTCGACAAGTCCGGCAAACTTTTTCTCATCGATGAAGCGTTGACACCGGATTCCTCGCGCTTCTGGCCGATGGCCTCCTACAAGCCTGGGATCAGTCCGCCGAGTTTCGACAAGCAATTCGTGCGCGACTATTTGGAATCATTGCACTGGAACAAGAAGCCGCCCGCGCCGCACCTGCCGCCGGAGATTTTGGCGCGCACCAGCGACAACTATCGTGAGGCGCTCAAGCTGCTCACGGCGTAAGCTCGACTCATGTTCAAATGGTTCGAGACCATCGAAGATGGCCTGTTTACCGGATCGCGCAGCATGCCTGCGCCGTGGGGCCCCATTCTGCGCATCGTGCGCTATCCGGCCGCGCTGTTACGCGACTGGCTGCGCGGCGAAATCAGCGTGCGGGCCATGAGCCTCGCCTACACCACGCTGCTGTCGATCGTGCCGCTGCTGGTCTTCACCTTTTCCATCTTGAAGAGCCTCGGTGCGCGCGGCGATCTGAAATTCATTCTTTCGCAATTCTTCGCACCCATGGGCGGCGCGGCTGATCAGTTGACGGAAAGCGTCTTGCAGTTTGTGCGCAATATGCGCAGCGATCTGCTGGGGGCGCTCGGCCTGATCTTCCTGGTTTACACCGTCGTCACGACGATTCAAAAGGTGGAAACGAGCTTCAATTACCTGTGGCGCGTCGATCGCCCGCGGAGTTTTTTGCGGCGCTTCACCGAGTATCTGGCGGTGATGATACTGGGCCCCATCCTGCTCGCGGTGGCGCTGGGCCTTCTGGCGAGCGCTGAACGCAGTCCTTTTGCATTGTGGGTCGATGGGATCAAGCCGCTGGCCTGGACCTTGAGTGCGGTCGGCAAGATCCTGCCGTACGTGATCGTCACCGTCATCTTCACCTTCATGTTCATCTTCATTCCCAACACCAAGGTGCAACTGCGCGCGGCGCTGATCGGCGGCGTCACCGCCGGCATCGTGTGGGCCCTGGTCGGCAAGGTGTTCACGGCGTTCATTGTTTACGCCTCTTCGATGGTGGCGATCTACACGGGATTCGCCATCGTGCTGACCACGCTCATCTGGGTTTATCTCAGTTGGCTGATTTTGCTGATCGGCGCGCAGCTGGCGTTTTACCTGCAATTTCCCCAGTATCTGCGCCACGGCCAGGAATCCTTCGAACTCACGGGCAGGGACCGCGAGCAGGTGGCGCTGTCGATCATGTACCTCGTCGGACGCGATTTTTCAGCCGGCAAGACCTCATGGTCGGCGCATGCGCTGGCTGCTGAACTCGACATTCCCAGCATCGCCTTGGCGCCCGTGCTGCATTGTCTTGAACAGAACGGCTTGCTGCTCGCGACCGAACGCGAGCAATTCGTACCGGGCCGCGAAATCTCGGCGATCGGCCTGGCCGAGATCTTTGAAGTGGTGCGCGCCCTGCATAGCGGCCGCCTGGCCATTGCCATTCACAGCGTCGGGCCTGCGGTTGAGCTCTTGAACGAAGTGGAAAGTTCCATGGAAACACCCTTGCAAGGCCGCACTCTCAAGGATTTGATCCAGACAACGTTCTAGGAGCCCGTCTGGTTACTCTCCCGCAATGGTCATTTCCTGCACCAGGATCGAACCGACGCGCACGCCGCCGCGAGCATCGATGTCATCGCCGGCCGCCGCTATCCCGCTGAACATCGATTTCAAGTTTCCCGCAATGGTGATTTCCGCCACGGGATATTGAATCACTCCATTCTCGACCCAGAATCCCGCCGCACCGCGCGAGTAATCGCCGGTCACGGTGTTCACGCCCTGCCCCATCAATTCGTTGAGCAATAACCCCGTTCCCAGGCGGGCCAATATTGCCGGCACCCCGCCGGCCAGAGTCGGTGCCACGAGCAGATTGTGCGCACCGCCGGCGTTGCCGGTGGTCTGCAATCCCAGCTTACGCGCCGAATAACTCGACAAAATGTAACCGGTCAGCACACCGTCGGCGATCAATTCGCGATCATGGGTCGCAACTCCTTCGTCATCGAACGGCGCGCTGCCCATCGCTTTCGGAATGTGCGGCCGCTCCGCGATGCTGAATCCCGCGGGAAATATTTGCTGTCCTTCGGAATGCAGCAGGAACGATGCCTGCCGGTATTGGCTGCTGCCGCGGATTGCAGCGGCGAAATGTCCGATGAGGCCGCGCGCCAGTTCCGGCACGAACAGTACGGGCGCGCGGCGGGTGCTGATTTTGCGCGGTTCAAGACGGGCAATGGTGCGCCGCGCGCTTTCTCGGCCGACCGCTTCCGCGTCTTGGAGTTCGCGCCAATCGCGCGAACTGCTGTACCAGTAATCGCGTTGCATGTCCTCCCCGGTCCCGGCCAGGACCACGCAGCTCAAGGTGTGCGAGGTAGTAGGGTAGCCGCCGACGAAGCCATGGGTATTTCCATAGACATGCAGGCCTTGGTGAGTGCTGACCGATGCCCCCTCGGAATTGTTGATGCGCGAGTCGAATGCGAGTGCCGCTGCTTCGCAGGACTTGGCGATCTCGATGGCCCGGTCCGCGCTGACATTCCAAGGATGCGACAGATCCAGATCCGGCGGCGTGCGCGCCATGAGCGCGGCATCGGCCAGTCCAGCACTCTCGTCTTCGGCGGTAAAGCGCGCGATACTGCAGGCCTTGGCGACGGTCGCACGGACGGCCTCCATGGAAAAATCGGCGGTACTGGCGGAACCCTTGCGCTGTCCGAAATATACCGTTACGCCCATGCTGCGATCGCGTTGGTGTTCCAGGGTCTCCACCTCGCCCAATCGCACGCCGACCGACAGGCCGGTATCCTGGCTGACGGCCGCCTCCGCCTGGGAGGCGCCGCGCGCCCGGGCTTCCTCAAGCGCGCGCTCGATAATCGACTCCAGGTCCGTTTGGGTAAGTCGCACTGGGGTATGGGTAGCGGTCATAGGGGTGATTCTACCGGCCCGAGTGATAGCATGGGGAATATGAGCAGCGAGAATGAAGAGCAGGATTCCGGCGAATCCGAGGAGCAACGGCTGAGCAAGAGCGCCCGCAAGCGGGAAGCGGCCTCTTTGCAGGAACTGGGCGTGAAATTGTCCGCCCTGCCCGATCAAGAGATCAAGGCCTTGGACTTGCCGGAAAATCTGTTTGTCGCGCTGCGCGACCTGCGCCGTCTGCCCTCGCACGGCGCGCAAGTCCGTCAGCGGCAGTACATCGGCAAATTGATGCGCAATATCGATCCGGAACCGGTGCTGGCGAAGATGGCGGAGCGCAAGCAGCGCCATGATCTGGAAATTCGCCAATTCCAGCAGATCGAGCGGTGGCGGGATCGCTTGTTGTCGGAACCCGCCGTGGCCTTAAGCGAGTTGCTCGAGGAATATCCCAAGGCCGATCGGGCGGCGTTGACGAGACTGCTCGATAAGGCCGAAAAAGAGCGCGCGGAACAGCGATCGCCGGTCGGCGCCCGGGAACTTTTTGCGTTTCTACGCCAGTTGCTCGGATAGATTGGTAAACTTGTCCCGATGAAAGCTGTGGTCGGCGTGATTATGGGGTCGTCTTCCGACTGGGAAACGATGCAGGCTGCGGCCGACACTCTGACCGGATTGAGTATTGCGCACGAAGTTCGCATTATCTCGGCGCATCGCACACCGGACCTGCTGTTCGAGTACGCCGCTTCTGCGCGTCAGCGAGGCCTGAAAGCCATCATTGCCGGTGCCGGCGGCGCGGCCCACTTGCCGGGAATGACGGCGGCGAAAACCTCGGTTCCCGTGCTGGGCGTTCCAATTCAATCCAAAGCATTGAATGGCATTGATTCCCTTCTCTCGATTGCGCAAATGCCAAGCGGTGTGCCGGTTGCAACTTTTGCCATCGGCGTCGCCGGCGCGACCAATGCGGCGCTTTTCGCGGCCGCAATGCTCGCCACTGAAGATGCCGGCATACGCACCGCCTTGGATGCGTTTCGCCAGGCGCAAACGGCTGCGGTTATCGCCAAGCCGGATCCTCGCCGCTCTTGAAATTGACGCACGTCGGAATCGTCGGAGCCGGCCAGTTGGGGCGCATGTTGGCGCTATCCGGATACCCCATTGGTGTGCGCTGCCTGTTTCTTGACCGCAGCGCCGACACACCCGGCGCCCAAGTGGCCCCCAGCCTCATCGGCGATCTCGAAGATGCGGCGCTGCTCGCCGAATTGGCCTCGCGCAGCGACGTCGTCACATTCGATTGGGAGAACATCTCGGGCAGCGCGCTGCAACCTCTCGAGAAAATCACGCAAGTTCGCCCGCCGCGTGCGGCGCTCGAGCTGTCGCAAGATCGCCTCGCGGAAAAAGCGCTCTTCACCCGCCTCAAAATTCCCGTGGCCGCACACGGCGCGATAGACAGCCGCGAGGAACTGATCCGGGCAACGCAGAAAATTGGTCTTCCCGGCGTGCTAAAAACGCGGCGCTTGGGTTACGACGGCAAAGGGCAGTACGTGCTGCACGCGCCGGTAGATGTCGATCGGGCTTGGGCTGCCATTGGCGGCGCGAGCCTGATCTACGAGAAATTTCAAGATTTTTCCCGCGAGGTGTCGCTGGTTGGCGTGCGTTCAGCCGGCGGGCAAACGCTGTTCTATCCCCTGTCCTGCAACACGCACGCAGGCGGCATTTTAAGATACAGCACTGCACCTTTTACAAGTGCGCGGCTGGAGCGCAGTGCGCGGCTGTATTTGAAACGCGTGATGAAAGCGCTCGATTACATCGGCGTGCTGACCATCGAGTTTTTCGTGGTGCGCGGCTCTTTGATCGCCAATGAAATGGCGCCTCGAGTACATAACTCGGGCCATTGGACCATCGAAGGATGCGTTACCAGTCAGTTCGAGAATCACCTGCGGGCCGTGTGCGACATGCCGCTCGGCAGCACTCGTGCCCTGGGGCACACCGCCATGATCAATTTTCTAGGGCTGATGCCGAATCGCGAACGCTTGCTGGCGATTGACGGCCTGGCGTACCACGACTACGGCAAAACACCGCGCCCGGGCCGCAAATTGGGCCATTGCACCATTCTTAAGCGCCTGCCAAAGGAGCGCGATACCGCACTCGCGAATACATTAAAATTGATCCAATGGGCCTAAACTGAGTAGTTTGTAAAGACCCGCAACGCCTTGAATTTCCGAGCGATATGTATCTAGAACTCTTCAAATTGCATGAATTGCCGTTCCGGCTGAGCCCGGACCCGCAATTTTTGTATTTGAGCAAACAGCATGCGCGCGCCAAGGCCTACATGGAGTCGACCATCTGGTTCACAGACGGCTTCGTCGTGATTACCGGTGAGATCGGCGCCGGCAAGACCACTTTGATCGAGACGTTTTTGCGCGAACTGCAAAGCGACGCGATTGTGGCGCAAATCAACCAAACGCAATTGTCTCCCACCGCGTTTCTGCAGACCGTTCTCGTGCAGTTCGGCTTCTCGCCGTTCAACATGAAGAAACCTGAAGTGCTGTCGACGTTGAATCAATTTTTGGTGGAACAACATAGCAATGGACGCAAGGTGCTGCTCATCATCGATGAGGCGCAGAATTTGACCCATCGCGTGCTCGAGGAAATACGCATGTTGTCGGGCGTCGAGACCACCAAGGAAAAGGTGCTGCGGATCATCCTCGCCGGACAGCCAGAGTTGAACGACAAGCTAAACTCTCAGGAGTTGACGCAGCTCGCGCAACGCGTGCGCCTGCGCTTTCATCTGACCGCGCTGACCGTAGCGGAGACCAACGCCTACATCGACCATCGTCTCGAGGTCGCAGGGTCGCAAGGGCGGCGCATATTCGCCGAGGACACCTACGCCACCATTTACAAATACACGGGCGGCGTGCCGAGGTTGATCAACACGCTATGCGACACGTGCCTAATGGCGGCATTCGGCAGGGACAAAGACACCGTCGGCGTGGAAGAACTGCAGGCTGCGATAGGCGAATTGCAGTGGACGGAGTTCACTTCGGGCACCAACAAAATGAAGGCGCCGAATATGGAGATGATGCGGCCCGCGCTGGCGGAATCCACCCCCGTGGTCGGACGCATCCTGCTCGCCAGCGAAGGCAAGACCATCGTGGAGCGCGAATTGAAGCCTGGGCGGTTGGTGATCGGCCGTACGCCGGACAATGACTTGCAAATCGACAGCAAGTTCATCAGCCGGCATCACTGCCAAATCGTGACGCAGCAGGATTCATGTCTGATAGAAGATCTCAACAGTACCAACGGCATCTACGTGCAGTCGAAACGCGTGCGTCGCCACAACTTGAACGACGGCGACGTGGTGCAGGTGGGTCAGCATGAAATCATGTACATCGATGAGCGTGCGCCGCGGGTGCGAAACAGCATCGATCCCGTCGACACCGCCGTGGTAAGCGGCGCCGAGAACCCCAAGACCGGTTAGGTGTTGAGATTGGACGGCAGGTCGATCGTCTCGCCGCTGTACTCGCGGCTCAATTCGCGGCAGTCCTGCCGCCGCAGAAACAGCGTCAGAGCTGCCGTCTCGGTGAATAGCCCGATGAGAAAGGCTGCCTTACCGGCAAATCCCAACGGATTAATATAGAAAAGAAAAATCGCGGCCGCACCGATCAGCATGTAAATCAGCGGCAGGCTTTCGTAAACAGGACGAGCAAGGCGCATGGGTGTAACCCTCCCCTTGCGCCATAGTAATGCGGATGCCCTGCTGGCATTCCAGCTATTTAACTTAAAGCCTGACTTTCAGCGCTCGGCCTACGCTCTTGCGTAACCGCGACCTACGCGTCGTTTAGTCCTTGCCGACTAGCATTTCAGCCAGGCGCGACAACCATGAGTTGCGCCAGCCCTCGACATGCAGCCGATCGGTCTTCGGCTTGCTGCGCTTGGCTTCGGACAACAGATCCTGGGGGATCCGAAACGTGCCCGTCATTGAATTGTCGGCCATGGAAACTCCGTCTTGTGATGTCGAAGCGCAGACTACCGAGTCCACTGGCGTGGCTATGAGACTTGGCGCACGGCCCGCTGGATTCGCATCGGGACGCAGCCGGCCGCGTCGCGCAGAAGCGACGCATTCACCCTTTCCCAGGTTATGACGCTACGTTATGTCAGTGCGCGAGTCTGCATCAGCCCGTGCCACCGACCGTGAGCGCATCGATGCGCAGCGTGGGTTGGCCGACTCCGACGGGGATCGATTGCCCCTCTTTGCCGCAGGTTCCGACGCCGCCGTCGAGCTTCAGGTCATTGCCGACCATGCTCACGCGTGTCAGCACATCAGGGCCATTGCCGATCAGGGTTGCGCCTTTGACCGGCGGTCCGATCTTGCCGTTCTCGATCAAGTACGCCTCGCTCGCGGAAAACACAAATTTGCCCGAGGTGATGTCGACCTGGCCGCCGCCGAAATTAACCGCGTACAGTCCCTTGTCTACCGATGCAATGATTTCTTCGGGTGCACGCGATCCCGCCCGCATGTAGGTATTGGTCATGCGCGGCAGGGTCATGTGTGCGAAAGATTCGCGCCGGCCGTTGCCGGTGGGCGCCATGCCCATGAGCTTGGCGTTCATCTTGTCTTGGATATATCCGCGCAATATGCCGTTCTCGATGAGCGTCGTGCACTGTGTCGGCGTGCCCTCATCGTCGACGTTCAAAGAACCGCGCCGCCGAGTGAGGGTGCCGTCATCGACCACCGTGACATCGTCGGCACCGACTTTCTGGCCGATACGATTCGAGAATGCCGACGTGCCCTTGCGATTGAAGTCGCCTTCCAATCCATGACCTATCGCCTCATGCAGCAAAATGCCCGGCCAGCCCGGGCCCAGCACGACCGTCATGGAACCGGCCGGCGCGGCGACGGCGTCTAAATTGACCAGCGCTTGCCGCACCGCTTCGCGACCGTGTTCAAATGGACCGTCGCCTTGCAGCAGCTCGTCAAAACCGAAGCGGCCGCCGCCGCCGCTATAGCCCTGCTCGCGCCGGCCGTTCTGTTCCACGATGACCGATACGTTGAGGCGCACCAAGGGACGCACATCCGCCGTCAATGTGCCGTCACTCGAGGCAATCAGCACGATCTCATGCACGGCCGCCAGAGAAGCCATCACTTGCTTCACGCGCGGATCGAGGCGGCGCGTATCGGCGTCGATTCGCATCAACCAGGCCACTTTGTCCTCATCCTTGATGGCATCGAGCGGATCGATCGGCAGATACAGCCGATGCGTCAAAGGCCGTTGCCAGGCCTTTACTCCATTCTTGCCGCCGCTGCGTGCAATCGCGCGCGCGGCGTCGGAAGCCTCGAGCAGAGCGGGCAACAAAACTTCATCAGTGTATGCAAATCCGGTTTTCTCGCCGCTGATGGCGCGCACACCAACGCCTTGTTCGATGCTGTGCGCGCCCTCCTTGACGATGCCATCCTCGAGCGACCAGGATTCCTCGCGCGTCAGCGCGAAGTACAAGTCCGCGTAATCCACACCGCGGCTCATGACGGTGTCGAGCACCTGGCTCAAACGCCGCTCATCGAGACCGGAGGGTGCCAGGATCATTTTCTCGGCCACCGCAAAGCTCTGCGGAATCAGTTCCGCGCTGCGTGCGTTCATGTCAGAACCGCGGCGGCGCGCGCCAGTCCCAGCTGGCGATTGTCCAAGGCTGGAAATCGCGCGCGCGATTCCGCCTGGCTGGCAAGATCGATATCTGCTGTGATCACTCCGGTACCCTTTGCCAAGCGCGACAGCACCTGGCCCCAATAGTCCACGATCAGAGAATCGCCGTATGTCTCACGGCCGCTGGTATGCAGGCCGGCCTGAGCCGGTGCAACGACATAGCACAAATTTTCGATGGCTCGCGCACGCAGCAAGGTCTCCCAGTGCGCGCGCCCGGTCGGCACCGTGAAGGCCGCGGGCATCGCCAGCCATTCCGCGCCTTGCGACACCAATTCGCGGTAGAGTTCGGGAAAGCGCATGTCATAGCAAACCGACAGTCCGAGCTTGCCGACCGGCGTATCCGCAATCACCGGCTCGCGGCCGGGAAGCACATGGGTGGATTCTCGATACTGCTCATTGCGGCCCGGGATGGTGACATCGAACAAGTGAATCTTGTCATAGCGCGCCACCCGCTTTCCGGCTGCATCGATCAACAGCGAAGCATTCGCCACGCGATTGCGGTCACTGGTCCGTATTACGATGGTGCCGCCCAGGATCCACATCTGGAGCTGTCGCGCGGTCGCGCTCAAGAATTCTTGGACGGTGCCGGTGCCATCGGCCTCGGCGACCTGCAGCTTGTCCGCGTCCTTGAGGCCGATGAAGGAAAAGTTCTCCGGCAGACAGGCGATCAGTGCCCCGGCTTCCTTGGCTTCGCGCAGCAGTGCGGCGGCCGCGGCCAGATTGTCAGCCACGACGTGGCTTGAGGTCATTTGTATTGCTGCGACTCTGCCCATCTATTTAGGTGCCTCGGCAGTCGCAGCGGCTGCGTCTGCACTCTTGATGCGTTCGACCGTTGGATTATCCCAACTGCCGGTAATGCGATAATACCCTCGCGCCAGGCCCTTCAGCGGCTGTTTGAACACCTGCGTGAATAACAACACGGCCGCGCCGACCACCGGGCCGCCCAGAAATGCGCCGGCGACGGGAATCGAGAGCGAATTGCCGACGCTGCCCGTTACTACCGCAGTTTGGTCGTAGTCCTTGTTTTTCAAGCCAACCCGGCCAATTAGGCCGATTTCAGCCGCAGGGCCCTTCAGCAGCACGTTTTCGGTGTACGCATTGCCGTCGCGCAAATCGAAATCGCCGTGAACGCTGTCAAATGCCAGGCCTTTGTCGGTCAGATCGCTGAAATCGAGCGCCAACCGCCGGGGCAGCGCGGCGATACTCGCCAATCCCAGCACGCGGCCGGCGCCGGGCTTGAGGCCGATGACCTGGCCCTTTTCCAGCGACAACTGCACGTGACCCACAGCTTGGGCAAGCGCCGAGTTCGTCGGCGCGCCCAGCCAAGTTAGGTCAAATTCCATCTTGCCGCCCTTGGCCTGAATCACCTCAGCGTAACCCAAATCCTTCAGGGTGCCCTGCACGTCTGTACTGCTTAAAGTGCCCTTGATGCGGCTGACGCCGGCATTCCTGGCGCGCCATTCACCTTGCGCGCTGACGCTAAAAGTGGGCGCCGTAACGCTCAAGGATTTAAGGGCGACGCCCTCTTCCTGTTTCGCGAGCGTCGCGGTCACATCGCCGAATTGCCGTTCGCCCCAAATGAATTCCTTGGCATGGAAATAAAGCGCCGGAATGGCATGCGGATCGGCGTCCGGCTGAATGCTTTCAACACTGCCGCCTGCTGCGGAATCTTGCGCCTCGGCAACATCGGCGACGTCGAAATGCAAGCGCTCAAACTGCAGGCTCCAAGGCTCGGTTGAGTTCTCGGCGCTGGGAATGGTGATCGCCCCGCTGACGTTGGGACCGCCGACATTGATGCGCCAACTGCGCTCGGAGACGCTCAGATCGAGCGACACATCACGAAACGCCAGACCCAAATAGTCCAACTCGGCCACATTGAGCTTGGCGTTGCGCATGTAATACGACAGCGGCTTGGCATCCGTAGGAGTAGCACTCAAGCGCAACCAGCCCCCTAGATCCAAGCGCTGCACGGAACCGCCGATATTCAAGATCTGCGCATCGCCGCCGCCGGATTCGCTGCCGCCGAAATTCATCGATGCGTGCGCGAGGCGCATACCGGCGGAATCTGGCTCGAGCGCGTAAGAGCTGCTGACCAGGGAGCCGAGCGCGAAGCTCCCCTGCGGAGCTCCGGATTCCGGCCACTGGATTTCGAGCCATGAAGGCAGCGGCGTGGAGGCGCTCTTATCCAGCGGCGCCGGCAGCCTCATGTCGAATCCCACCAGCGTGCTGCTGATCCGCAAGGAGCGCTCTCGCGCCGGCTCTGGCGAAATCTTAAGCACGGCGCGCCAATCCGTTTGCCCGCTTAGCTGCAAGGACGCAGGCATCGAGAGCGCGGTGCGCACGGCGTCCGCCGTCACGGTGCCGCGGAATTCAAGCTGCGTGCGCGTGACGGGCTTGTTGCGCGCCGTGCGCGCCAGCATTTGAAAAGCGCCGCCCAATAGTTGTCCATGAATGTCCGCGCGGGCAACCTGGCCGCCGTCGATATCGAAGTCGCCGGTGACGCCGCTCGCCATGGTCGGCGACCCGGGCCGCTTGACGTTGGCGCCGTCCAAGTGGCCATGCACGAGCACCTGTCGATGCGCGAAATCCCTGAACGGCAAGAACAAATCCACTGCGGCCTCGAGCGGCCCGCTGGCTTCAACGCTCGAAAAGGCGTGCTCAGCAATGGTGTCGAGCGGCGTCGAGCGCAAAAAACCAAGTACGCTCGCGGCATCGCCGCGCGCATTGGCATGAATTCTCAATTCGCCGGTGCTGAAATCGGGGAAACGAGCATCGCCCGATTCCAGCAACAAATCGCCGATATGCGCGCCCGACAGGCGCGCGCTCATTCCTTCGTTGCGAAATTCGGCGGTCGCGTTCAGATTTTCCACCGGCGCCCATCCCTCGCTGTAGTCCAAGGTCATTCCCTCGATCTGGCAGCGCGCCAGGAATATGCCGCCTCCCTGGCGAAATGGGAAATTGCGCACCGGACCTTGAAACAGCACGCTCGCCCGCACCAGGCGGCCCGCCACGAAGGCACGATTCAGCCACTCGAGCGCCCCGGGTGCGATCAAACCCTTCGGCAGGTAATTCCGCGCGTTGCCCGCATTGCCGTTTTGAATGCTGCTGACCAGCGTTAGCACGGGCGAGGAGTTATCGGCAGGTTGGTGCCAAGCCACTTGACCGTGAATGTCGCCGTCGTGCGATTTCGCTTCCCAGTCGGGCGAAGCGATCAGCAGCTCCTGCGCCGTTCTCTTCCAGTACAGGTTTGCCTTGAGACGCTCCAGTTCGAGCGGATGCGGGAATTGCGTCGGCCAGTGAAATATGCCGACGCTGGTATCGATGACGATTTGTCCGCCGCGCTCGTTGCCGGCGATCGAACCTGCGATGCCGCGAAGTCCCGGTACACCGTTTATCGAAGCATAACCCGCGTGCTGAAATTTGGCCTGCACGTGCATCCGCCACGGCTCTTCGAGCCGCGTGCGCTCAAAGGCGATCGCCACATCGGTCCATTCACCGCTCGGCGCAATCTCGCGCAACCGGTCGCGCAGATCCTTTTGCGGCAGAAATCCGGTGAGGGGCAGCAGTGATTCGGCGCGCAGATAGTTGGCGCTTGCGCGCACGTTCAGCAGGCCGCCCGGCGTTTCCTGCCAGCTGGCATCGAATGACGATTCCGCCTCGTGGCGCGCCACCCGCACGCGCTGGCCGCTGAGACTCCACTTATCGCCGGTATGAACCAGGCTTAGGGCGCCGCTCATTTGATCGAATTTATCGACCGGCCCCTCGGGCAATTGCATCACGACGTTGCTGGCGCCGAAATCGACATCGGCGTGTGCCAGGTTCACGCCTTGGCCAAGCGCGGCAATATCGAAGGCACCGGTGCCTGCGTCCAAGTTGCTCAAGTATTCCGGCAGAAACTTGTGCCATCCGGGAAAGGAAATGGCCCGCGCCCTTGCCAGGGCGTTCCACGCCAGATTCTGCAGCGCGCCGCTGCCGCGTGCGTGCCCCTCGAAGCTCACGCTGCCGCCAAGCGCGGGCGGCAACTGCGCGCTGAAGCTGAGCGCCAGCTCGCGTGCATCGCGGCGTACCTCGATATCGACGCCTTGCAGGGTCAATTGCGGCAGCAGCGCGTTCCAATTTTCCATGCGCAGCACTGCATGCCGAATCACCAAGATCCCGGCCGGCAAGTCGCCCAAGCTCAGCGAACCGAATGAAGAGTCCTCGCCGCCCAGTTCAATTTCCGAGGCTACGGCAAAGCGGGTGGGACCCGTGCGCACCACCGAAATGGCCGGCGATTCCAGTTCGATGCGGCCCGCCAGCAGTTTGCCGCTGCGAATCAGCTGCCAAACATCCGCGGCGACGCGCCCGCCGGCAGCGCGCGCGAGCACGCGCTGGTCATCCTTGGAACGCAGCTCCAGCTGATCGAAATAAAGCTCCGGGCCGTACCAGCGAAACGCCGGCGAAACATGCGCGAAGGCAACGTGGAAGCCCGTCTGCGCATGCAGCCATTCTTTGATTTCCGCCTGGTACTGAGGCGCGCGATCGAGCGCGAGTTTTACGCCCAGCATCGCCAGCAGCACCAGCAACAGGAGTCCGCCGATACTGAAAGCCAAAACCTTGCCAAGCTTGCGAATGCTCATTTACATCAAGACGACGTCGTATTGAGCCACGGTGTACAGGGCTTCGGTCTGCAGACGGATCGGTTTGCCCGTGATCAATTCGAGCTCGCCCAACGCCGAGGACTCTTCATCCAGCAGGCGCTCAATGACGTCTTGGTGCGCCAGTACCATCAATTGTTGGCACTCGAACTGGCGCGCCTGGCGGACGATCTCACGAAATATCTCATAGCAAACCGTTTCCACCGTTTTGACGAAGCCTCTTCCCTCGCACGTAGGACAGGAGTGGCACAACAAATGTTCCAGGCTCTCCCGAGTGCGCTTGCGCGTCATTTCGACCAATCCCAACGGCGACACCGAGGAAATATTCGTCTTGACGTGATCTTCATTCAACGCACGTTCCAGTGCTTGGATGACCTGACGGCGGTGTTCCGACTCCTCCATATCGATAAAATCAATGATGATGATGCCGCCCAGATTGCGCAGCCGCAGTTGCCGTGCAATGGTGACCGCGGCTTCGAGATTGGTGCGAAAAATGGTTTCCTCGAGATTTCGGTGCCCCACGAAGGCGCCGGTGTTGACGTCAATGGTAGTCATTGCCTCGGTTTGATCGATGATCAGGTGCCCGCCGGACTTCAACGGCACTTGTCGCTCCAGCGCCTTTTGGATTTCCTCTTCGACGTGATGCAGCTCGAACAGCGGGCGCGCGTCGCTATAAAGATCGATGCGCGGCAACGCCTCCGGCATGAACGCCGCGGCAAATTCCTGCATTTCACGATGTGCGCTCGGCTGATCGATCAACACCTTCTCGACATCCGGGCGCATCAAGTCACGCAACACCCGCAAGTGCAGCGGCAGATCCGCATGCACCAAATTGCCGGGCTGAGTGCGCAGGCCCTTCTGGCGCACGAACTCCCACAGTTTGCGCAGATAAATCATGTCGGCGCGCAAGGCTTCCGCTGCCCCATCCTCCGCGGCGGTGCGCACGATGAAGCCTGCATTTTCCTGAGCCAGGACGCCGCCTTCCACAGCTGCTCGCAGCCGTTCGCGCTCGGATTCTTTCTCGATGCGCGCCGAGACACCCACGCCGCGGCCCTGCGGCATGTAAACAAGGTAGCGCGATGGCAGGGTAATGTAGGTGGTCAAGCGGGCACCCTTGGTGCCGAGAGGGTCTTTCACGACCTGGACCAGAATTTCATTGCCTTCGGCGACCAGCGAGCGAATGTTTTCGGTGTGCGGCGGCTCAATGCCGGTATCGGCGTGACGCGCGTCGAAGATGTCGGATGCATGC
Organism: uncultured Gammaproteobacteria bacterium; assembly: GCA_963771615.1. Taxonomy (GTDB): domain Bacteria; phylum Pseudomonadota; class Gammaproteobacteria; order Steroidobacterales; family Steroidobacteraceae; genus Bog-1198. The sequence continues at coordinate 589,777 of CAVYUD010000008.1, read as the reverse complement.
AGGAAGGCGGTGCGCTCCATGCCGATGTCGATGAACGCCGCTTGCATTCCGGGTAGGACCCGCGAGACGCGCCCCTTGTATATGTTGCTGATCAATCCGCGCCGGCTGGCGCGCTCCAGAAATACTTCCTGCAGTACGCCATTTTCCACGACTGCGGCGCGAGCCTCGTGTGTGCTGGCATTGATGAGAATATCAGTGCTCATCGCGCTGCCAACACGCTACACCGGCGGCCTCGAGCAACGCCGCAGTTTCGAACAGCGGCAATCCCATCACGCCGGAATAGCTGCCTTTCAGATCCATGACGAAGATGGCTGCGAATCCTTGGATGGCGTAGGCGCCGGCCTTGTCGGACGCTTCTCCCGTTTCCCAGTAGGCGCGCGCTTCGCCGGGATCGATCGAGCGAAAAGTGACCGTGCTGCGGCTGAGTTTGGCCTCAATTCCGCCGGTGGTGCGCAACGCGACGGCGGTCAGTACTTCATGAGCGCGGCCGGACAGCCGCAGCAGCATGGCCATTGCATCGTTCATGTTCGCTGGTTTTCCCAGAATTCTTCCATCGAGCACCACGGCGGTATCGGCGGCGAGGACCGGTGCGCCGCCCGAATCGCGGCTGCGTTCCCATCCCATCGTAGCCTTGGCTTGCGCCAGTCTCGAGACATAGGCCACAGGAGACTCGCCCTGCAACGCAGTTTCGTCCAAATCGGCGCCGACCAGCCGGAAAGTTACGCCGATTTGCCGCAGTAGCTCGCGCCGCCGCGGCGAGCCAGAGGCAAGGTAGATGAATTTTTCGGATTTCAAGCGCGGTGGTAGGGATGACCGGCCAGCAAGCTCATGGCCCGGTAGATTTGCTCCGCGACCACCACTCTCACCAGTGCGTGCGGCAACGTCAAGGGCGACAGCGACCAGCTCTGATTAGCCCGGTCTCGGACCGCCGGTGCAAGCCCGTCGGGACCGCCGATGAGCAGCGCCAGCGGCCGCGCATCTCTCAAGCGATCGGCCAGCCATGCGCTCAAGGCCTCAGTGCTCAGGGACTTGCCCGCGATCTCCAAGGCGACGACATAGTCATCCCGGCCGATGGCCGCCAACATGTCCGCGCCCTCGCGTTGCACGGCTCGCTGCGGATTCTCGCCTGCGCTGCGCGTTGCAACAGAAATCTCGTGCAGCTCCAGAACCAGGGGAGTGCGCAGCCGCTTCTGATATTCGAGGAATCCGCTATTGACCCAGTCAGGGAGACGGGTACCGGCAGCGATCAACCGGCATTTCATGGCAGGCTCAGGCGCGCGCGGCGCGCTTCGTGACGGTCATGTCCCACAACTTCTCCAGCCCATAGAACTCGCGGACGCGCGGCAACATGACGTGGACGATCATTTCATGCAAGTCGATGAGCACCCAATCGCCGTCCTGCTGACCCTCGACGCCGTGCGGTCGAAAACCCGCTTCTTTGGCCTTTTCGACCACGCGCTGCGCAACCGACCGTACGTGCCGATCGGAGGTACCGCTCGCGATCACCATGAAATCGGCAATATCGGTCAGGCCTCGAACGTCCAACAGCTTCACTTCTAGAGCCTTCATGTCGTCGAGGGCGGCAAGGATCACGGTTTTGAGGGAAGGTGCTTTTGGTGTACGCGCCGTTTTGGGAGGGGCGAGAGCTTTTTTGCCGTCTCGAATCTTGCGGGTCGAAGGCTTTTGCTTTGCTGGCACTAAGTCCGGTTCCTGGAGTAACAATGGGTGTCTAAGATCAGTTTACGCACTGGATCGGGCATGAGGAAGCGCGGATCGCGGCCCATGCCGATCAGCTGTCTTACCTCCGTGGAGGAAATCTCCAGCTGGGTCACGGCGTGAATGAAAATGCAGCCCGCCCGCGTTTCATGCAGATCGTTGATACGGCCTGTGCCTCGATCCACCAGCAGTTCCCCGAGCGGTCCCATTCCCGGCGCGCGCCACCCAGGACGGTGAGCTACTACTAAATGAGCCAGTTGCAACAGTTCCTGCCATTGATGCCACTTCGGCAGGCTCAAGAATGCATCCATGCCCACGATCAGACAGAGACTCCGGTCCGGATACTCATGCCGCAGTTCGGCTAAGGTTTCCACCGAATAGGAAGGCCCCGCCTTGCGGACTTCGCGATCATCGACCACGAACCCCGCCTGGCCTGCGACGGCCAATTGCACCATCTCCAGGCGCAACTTGGCATCGGCGATGGGTTGATCGCGATGGGGCGGATTGCCCGCAGGCAGAAAGCGGATTTCTTTGAGGCGCAAGGCCTGCTGGAGTTCGAATGCCGTGCGCAGATGCGCATAGTGAATCGGGTCGAACGTGCCGCCAAAAATGCCCATTGGGTTCATTGGCTTACCCTGCCTTAAATCCCACTGGCTTGCAAAGCACCGGCGAACGCCCCGGTGAGCCCGGTGAGCGCGCTCCACGCATCGCCGGCCGACAATCCCTTAATGACGCGGTCGGTATGGCTGGCTTGCAGCAGCAGGGGCGCTAGGGGCAGCTTCTTCAATCGAGCGAGCGCGCGTGGCGACGGGTTTGCGGCCAGGTTCCAGCCGCTGCCGCGCCCCGCCGACCGCAAACGATCGCGTTCACGTGCCTGCCACATTCCACGCAACTCCCGCACCAGTGCCCATAAGATAAGCGTCGGTTCCACTCCCTCGCTTTTTAGTCCGAGCAGCACCCGAAGTGCACGCGCCGCATCCCCGGCAGCGGCCGCCTCTGCGAGTTGGAAAACATCGTAGCGTGCGCTGTCGCCGACCGATCTTTGCACCAGATCGACGCCGATGCTCGCGCCGTTCGCCAGCAGCCCGAGTTTTTCGAGTTCTTGCTGCGCGGCCAGCAAGTTGCCTTCGACTCGATCGACGATCAGCTGCGAGGCCTCCGGATCGATTTCCAGGTGCAGCGCCTTTGCCCTGGCACGCAGCCAGCCCGGCAGCGTAGCCGCTTCAACCGGGAAAACAGGCACCCACGCGCCGTGCTTTTCGATCGCCTGTACCCAGGGAGCATCGCTGACTTTTCTGTCGAGCTTGTCGGTGATGAGCAGGTAAGTCAGATCAGGCGCCGACTGCGCAGCGAGCTCGGCCAGCAACCCGGCACCCTTGTCGGGTTTTCCGCTCGGCATGCGCAATTCGAATAGTCGGCGTTCCGCAAACAATGACAGCGATTGGCTGGCAAGACGCAGCTCATCCCAATTGAAACTGCGATCGATGAAAAACACTTGCCGGTCGGCGTATCCGGCAGCGCGCGCGGCGGCGCGAATGGCATCCGCAGCCTCGCCGACCAGCAGCGGTTCATCGCCGGAGACCAAGTAAATCCCGGCCAAGCCCCGGGCCAAGACGTTCGGCAACTGTTCGGCGCGTATACGCAACTATTTCTGCGCCTGGCTAGTAATCGAAGCTGGCTCGCGCTGCTGCATATTCGGCCTCCATACGCGCTACCAGCGCCTCCACGCCTTCGATCTCATGAATGCCGCTGACGCTTTGGCCGGCGCTCCAAATATCGCGCCATGCTTTAGCCGCTGTATTGCCGCCCGTTCCGAAATTCATTTTGGTCTTGTCCGCCTCGGGCAGATGGTCCGGGTCGAGACCGGCGCGCGCAACACTGCCGCGCAAATAATTGCCGTTCACGCCGCTGAACAACGAGGTATAGACGATGTCCTCGGCAGCACTGTCGATGAGCATTTGCTTATACTCAGGGGGCGCGTTGCCCTCATCGGTCGCAATGAAGCGCGTTCCCAGATATGCCAGATCCGCGCCCAAGGCGCGCGTCGCCAACACATCGGCGCCGCTGCTCATGGCACCGGACAGGATGATCGCGCCCGGATAGACCTCGCGAATTTGCTTGACCAGAGCGAACGGACTCAGCATTCCAGCATGGCCGCCCGCGCCCGCGCATACCGCGATGATGCCATCCACGCCCTGCGCTGCTGCCTTTTCAGCATGACGCAGATTGATGACGTCATGAAACACGATACCGCCGTAGCCATGCACTGCGGCCACCACTTCGGCCGGCGGCCGCAAGCTGGTAATGATGATGGGAACTTTATGTTTGACGCACAACGCGACATCCTCTTCCAAGCGATTGTTGCTGCTGTGCACGATTTGATTGACCGCGAACGGAGCGACTTTGGTGTGCGGATTGGCCCGCTGGAACGTCGCCAACTCTTCCGTAATTTGCGCCAGCCATTCGTCAAGTTGCGAAGCGGGCCGCGCATTGAGTGCCGGGAATGAGCCGACGATGCCTGCCTTGCATTGCGCCATGACCAAGCGCGGAGTGGAAACGATGAACATCGGTGCGCCGATGACGGGCAAGCGCAGATGACCGCGCAAAACTTCAGGGATTGGCATTGACCATTATGGCGCAGGAGCCGCGCAAAACCTCAAGTCCGTCGACCGATTTTTCCGATCGGGACGTTGATTTCAGAGGGCGGCTGCGCCGCGGATGAAGGCTCGCCGCAGCTGTCGCAACCCCCGCAAGCCGCTTGCGTCTTGCCGGACGCCGCAGAAAGCCGCTGCGCGACGCCGTCCAATCTCAAGAATGACGGCGCCGCCGCGAAAATCAGGCTTAAGCGCCAGAGAATCCGCTGGCGTAATGTCCGTGGTCCCAGTTTCACCAGGACATAGCCGAGGCTCACCAAGAGCACGGCAGCGACGAGAAAATTATCGAGTACGGCGTTCACTTAAGTGCTGGCTGTCATGTCAGCGCGGTGGCGATGCGAAACGTGATCCATGATCCTACATACGCCATCGCGAATAAATAGGCCGCCATCAGGATGGGATAGCGCCACGAGTTGGTCTCGCGCTTCACGGTGGCCAAGGTCGAGAGGCACTGCGGCGCGAATACGTACCACGCGAGCAGCGACAACGCCGTTGGCAAACTCCACGATTGTGTGATGAGCGGCGTCAGGGCGCTGCTGACATCGTTACCGGTCGCTGACAAGGCGTACACGGTGCCCAAGGCGCCGACAGCGACTTCGCGGGCGGCCAGCCCCGGCACGAGCGCGATGGATATCTGCCAATTGAAGCCGATCGGCTTGAACAGCACCGCAAGCCAGGCGCCCAAATGTCCCGCTATGCTGTACTGAATCGCCGGACCGGTCGCTCCCGCGGGTGGCGCGGGGAAGGAACTCAAGGCCCAAAGTATGACCATCAGCGCAAGAATGATGGTGCCGACTCGGCTCATGAAGATTTCGACTCGCTGCCACAAGCCGATGCCTAAATTGCGCAAATTCGGCCAGTGATACGCCGGCAGCTCCAGCATCAGCGCTTGAAAGCCGCCGCGCTGTCCTAGGCGTTTGAGTACGAATGCCACCGCCATCGCGCTGATCACGCCGATGACATACAGCGCGAACAACACCACACCTTGCAATTCCAAGCCGCCCCAGATGCTGCGCTGTGGAATGAACGCGCCGATGATCAATGCGTAGACCGGCAGGCGCGCGGAACAAGTCATCAGCGGCGCAATCATGATAGTGGCCAGGCGATCGCGAGGATTCTGGATGGTGCGCGTCGCCATGATCCCGGGAATTGCACAAGCAAAGCTCGACAGCAGGGGAATGAAAGCTCGGCCCGACAAGCCGACGCTGCCCATGACGCGATCCAGCAGGAAGGCGGCGCGCGGCAAGTAGCCCGAATCCTCGAGCACCAAAATAAAAAAGAACAGGATGATGATTTGCGGTAAGAAGACCAGCACGCTGCCAACCCCGGCCAGCACGCCGTTGATGAGTAAATCCTTGATCAGGCTGTTGGGCAATACCGCTGCCAGCCAGTTTCCGAACGTTGCGACGCCAAGTTTGATTTCGTCCATGGGCACCTGAGCCCAGGCAAACACGGCTTGAAACACCAGAAACAGGATTACCGCGAGGATCACCGGCCCCAGCAACGGATGCAGTACCAGCGCATCGAGGCGATCGCTGAAGGTGACGCCATTGAGGCGGTCGGCGCCGACCACACCCAAGATTCTGCGCACTTCCGCTTGATCGTGCTCGATGTCCGCTCTGCTCAAGGGCTGCCAGGCAGCGGATTGGATGGGGCGTTCGGGTATGGCGATCGAATCGAGCATCTTGATCAGCGCTTTGACGCCCGTCGTTTTGACGCCGACCGTCTCCACCACCGGCACTCGCAATTCAACCGCCAAGCGATCGGCGTCGATGACTATGCCCTTGCGGCGCGCAATGTCGGTCATGTTGAGCGCCACCACCATGGGAAGCCCCAAGCGCTTCAGGCTCAAAACCAATCGCAAGTTCTGGCGCAGGTTGGTCGCGTCGGTCACGCAGACGACAAAATCCGGCGCTGTCTCGCCGGCGCGGCGCCCCAGCAGCACGTCCGCCGTGACTTGTTCGTCGGGAGTCAGCGGATCCAGGCTGTAGGCGCCGGGCAAATCCAGAATACGAATCCGTGCGCCTGACGGCGTGAGCAGCGAACCTTCTTTGCGCTCGACGGTTACGCCGGCGTAATTGGCGACCTTTTGGCGGCTGCCGGTCAGAATGTTGAATAACGCGGTCTTGCCGCAGTTGGGATTTCCAACCAAAGCAATCAGAGGACTGGGAGCGCTGCGCGCGACATCCATGGAACAAGACCCTAGGGCAGCTGCGGCTGCTCCGGACAAACGCGGATACAGGCGGCTTCGAAAAGTCGCAGGGCAAAGGTGCCTGTTCCAATTCGCACCGCGATCGGCGCCCGCGCCAACAGTCCTCGGGCTACGATGCGCACCGCCTCGCCGGGCAGAAACCCTAACTCAGCCAAGCGCCGTCCCACATCAGCGGGTGCCTTGGAATCGGCTCCCGCGACCGAAACCACACGCGCCGAGGTACCCAAGCCCAGTTCCATGAGAGGTATATCGGCCTGGGCCGAGAGCGCAAGGGGCATGGAGAGGGCGTCCAGCATGAACGCAATTCTATATGAGAATCGTTCCCATTACTATTACGGGGTCACATTCCTGCGCTTGCGGCAGGGCACTTCCTGATAGTCTTGGTATCCCGGAATCAATCGGAGGCATATGAAATGCCTACCCTTTTTGAGAAGATCATCGCTGGGGACCTGCCGGCGACAGTGCTCTACCGTGATCCGCGAGTGATCGCCTTTTTGGACATTCGCCCTGCGGCGCCGGTGCATATACTGATTGTCCCGAATAAACCTATACCCACTGCCAATGATATTGCCGACGAGGATGAAGCGCTGATTGGCCACATGTTCATCGTGGCGCGCGATCTTGCCCGACAGCAAGGCATCGCAGAAAGCGGCTATCGGCTGATCATCAATTGCAATGCACATGGCGGCCAGGAGGTGTATCACTTGCATGTGCACCTTTTAGGCGGACGGCCTCTCGGGCCGATGGTGGCACGGGCTTAGATGAGAAAATAAAGAGGATCAGCATGAAGAAGAAAAAGGCCGTGCGAGCCAAATCACGCCGCCCGCGCGCGTCCGGCAAAAAGCCATCGGTCAGCGCGGCCAAATCCACGCAAACCATGAAGGCACGGGAAATTTCTCGTCCCAGCCCGCGCAGCGCGCCGCGCCGCGAGCTTTACCCGGCGCTCGAGCCGTATCGGCACGGCCACTTGCGCGTCTCGGACATTCACGAGATTTATTACGAGGAAAGCGGCAATCCTGCCGGCAAGCCGGCGGTTTTCCTGCACGGCGGTCCGGGCGCGGGATCGGACAAACGCGCCCGACAGTTCTTCGACCCGCACCATTATCGCATCGTGGTGTTCGATCAGCGCGGCTGCGGACGCAGCCGTCCGAGCGCGAGCCTCATCGAAAATACGACCTGGCACTTGGTCGCCGACATCGAGCGATTGCGCAAACACTTGAACATCGAGCGCTGGCTGGTTTTCGGCGGATCTTGGGGCAGCACTTTGGCGCTTGCATACGCGGAAGCGCATCCGGAGCGCGTCAGTGAAATTGTGTTGCGCGGTATTTTTCTGCTGCGCTACGCGGAAATTCGCTGGTTCTATCAGCACGGCGCCTCGGAAATTTTTCCGGACGCCTGGGAAGCCTATCGCGACGCAATTCCGCTCGATGAGCGCGACGACTACTTGAGCGCCTACCACAAACGCCTCACCGGCACGGATCAGCGCGCTGCTTTGACGGCGGCTCGCGCCTGGTCCGTATGGGAGGCCGCCTGCAGCTTTCTCCACAGCAATGTCGACAACATCAAAAAATGGGGCGAAGACCAATTCGCGCTGTCGGTCGCGCGCATCGAATGCCATTACTTCGTGAATCGCGGTTTCTTGCGCAGCGAGAGCCAATTGATCGACGATGTACCGCGCATACGAAATATCCCCACTACCATCGTGCAGGGCCGCTATGACATCGTCTGCCCCGCCACGAGCGCGTGGGATTTGCATCGTGCCTGGCCGGAGGCGGATTTGCGTATCGTGCCCGACGCGGGCCACTCTGCATTCGAACCCGGCAATACACATGAGCTCGTGCTCGCAACCGATCGATACCGTAGCCGTTAGGCGCTGGGGGAAATAAGTGTCTGAACTGGCTTACATTGGCCTGGCGCGCGCGACTGACGCGCGCGAAATTGCGGAAATGTCCCGCGATCTCATCGAACAGGGATTGACCTGGTCATGGACGCCGGCTCGCGTGCAGCACTTTATTTCGGGTCCGGAATCCTCGGTCGTGGTGGCGCGCCGTGAGCAGCAAATTGCGGCCTTCGCCATCATGCATTTCGGCGACGACGTCGCGCATTTGAATCTGCTCGCGGTCGCGCCGGAACATCGTCGCCAGGGTTTAGGGTCGCAACTCATGGAGTGGCTCACTCGAACCGCGTTGGAGGCCGGCGTGTTTCGCATCAATCTCGAATTGCGCACCAACAACGATGCAGCGCGAATCTTTTATGCGCGCTTGGGCTTTGATCAACTAGGCGTCGTGCAAGGCTACTATCAAGGCCGGGAAGCGGCGCTGCGCATGTCGCGGCACCTGGCGAAAATCTAGGGTCAAGAGGCGGAACGCACCGTCCCATCATTGATGTCATCGTCCGGATCGGCGCGTTGCGCCGGCCGCGCGGCCCTGCCCAGCGGGAAAACCACCGTCACACGACAACCTCGACCCGGGCCGGTATCCACGGTCATTTCTCCGGCCGCGTCCCGCACGCGGTCGGCCACGCTCCATAAGCCGAATCCGTGCGCTCGCGGCTCGAACAAGCTCAACTGCCATTCGAATCCCGAGCCGCGGTCTTCGACGACGGCGCGCAGCTCATCCGGGTCGCGCGTCACGGTGACCGAGGCAAACTGCACTCCGGAGTGCTTGACCACGTTGCGCAGCAATTCGCGGATGACCTTGAAGACCAGCACTCGCAAATCGATGTCGATGTCTGCATCCGCGGCGGTCACTTTCAGATCGACCTGCAGATTGTCCTTGCTGCGCATATAGACGCTGAGCCATTTGAGCGCCGGCTCCAACCCCAATTCATATAATCCCGGCGGACTCAAATCGGCGATGACCCGTTGCGCAATGGCCTGAACTTCGCGCACGGTGTTGGTCGCTTCACTGAGCAACAGGCGTATTTCAGGAGGCGACCGCGTCATGAGTGCATCCAGGGTCATCGACAATCCAACCAATTGCTGGCCGATGCCATCGTGCAGATCCACCGCGGTGGCACGCCGTGCGCGCTCCTCGGCGCCCACCAATTCGCGCGCATAGAGCTTCAGGCGATCTTGATTCTGGCGCAGGCGCTCGTTCAGTCCCACCAACTCGGTAACGTCGCGGGCGACTCCCCACACCCGCACCAAGTGCCCTTGCTCGATCACGCCGCGAAATCCGGTGATATAGGTGCGCGGTTGAGAATTCACCGACACTGAGAACTGCAGTCCGTCCATCGAATAGCCCTGATGTGATGCAGCGCCAAAATGCTGGATGAACATCGAAAACCACGGCATATCGGCGCGCCACTGGCGCGCTTCGGCCTCGGTCAGCCCCATTTCCCGATTCAGGCGCAAATAAGTCAGATTGCTTTCGGCGACGTAGGCATGAGTTTGTAACCAAGCGATTTGATCGATCACCGGCAAATGCGGGGCCAACGGTGCGGACAACTCGACCCGCCACACGGCTTCGGAACTGTGCTCGATGAAATTACGGTAGCGCTCGTCGCTTGTGTGCAATTGCTGAAACGCGTTTCTTTTCTCCAGCAGCACGACGGTGAGCAGGAAATTGATCACCACCAGCGTCGCGAGATACAGCTGCACGGCGCCCACCCGCACGAATGGACTCGGATCGCCCGCAAACGGTCCCAAGCCGCGGCTCGCGAAATAAGACACCAAAACGGCGGTTGCGGCGGCGAAGATCGTCGACCAGCGCGGCGGCATGCGAAATGCCGCGACCACCACGAAGGCCAGCAACACGAACGGCATATCAAGAATCGTGGTCACGCCGCCGGGCGGCGCGGAAAATACCCAACTGCTCATGGCCAGCATCGCGAATCCGATCAACATCATTTCGACCGCCGGCCCCGCCGGCGCCGAATGCTGGCGGGCGTGCCAGCGCACCGCCCAGCCCATCACGATCGGCGCGATGCATAAGGATCCGAGCCAATTGCCGGCCCACCAGATCTGCCACTCGCGCATATACGCGGGACTGAACAGCGATCGCGTTATGCCATAGGCGCCCACCACCGCGCTGGCCGCGGCACCGATGGCCACGGAAGCAATGAACAACAGTACATTGCGCATCCGCGGAATTCGGGGAGCCGGAATGAGCCGCGATGCCACGAACGCGCCGACCAAGCCGTCGATCGAGTTGGCGACGGAATACCACAGATAGGTCGGGAGGCGGAAGTTCTCGACAAAGACGGCGCCGGCGGACATCTCGACCGCGAGCTGTACGGCGATGATCCAAACCCAATTGCGGCGCGGCGACAGCCATAAGGCCATGAACAACAGGCCCGCGGACGGCCACACGATCGTCAGCACCTCAACGTTCTCATGCAGCTTCAGGCCGACCAAGACCAGAAGAAAATAGAGCGCCGCGAAGCCGGCAAGCGAGCCGTAGCCCTTGGCAATTCCGTTGCGCCTGAAATCCCATTGCAGCCCTGGCGGCCGGTCTGTGGGCGCGGTCGGCGTCGACACTTTCAAGACCTCCCTGTTGGAAGATGATTGTGCGCCAGTTTCTTGTAATACTCCAAAACATCCATGGCTGCTCAGAACACCACGCGTCTGTTCGGTACGACTCGCCGCCAAGTCGCAGGCATCGGTCAGGGAACCTGGAAGATCGAAGGCGCGAGCGCTGCTGCGGCTGTCGCGGCGCTGCGCCGCGGACTAGACCTCGGCCTGACGCATATCGACACGGCGGAGATGTACGGTTCGGGCGCGTCGGAAAAAATCATCGGCAAAGCCATCGAGGGGCGGCGCGACGAGGTGTTCCTGGTCTCCAAAGTGCTGCCCAACCATGCGTCGAAAAATGGCACCCTGGCCGCGTGCGAGAAATCACTGGCGCATCTGCGCACGGACCGGCTCGATTGTTTCTTGCTTCATTGGCGAGGAAGCGTGCCGCTGGAAGAAACCATTGCCGCGTTTGAGACATTGGTGCGCCAGGGCAAAATCCTGGCGTGGGGGGTCAGCAATTTCGACGCGCAGGACCTGACCGAGGTTGCATCGATTGCCGGTTCCGGCCATCCGGCGTGCAATCAGGTTCTCTATCATCTCAAGGAGCGCGCGATTGAGCATGCCGTGCTGCCCTGGTGTGCCAAGCACGGCAGCGCCCTTGTTGCCTACACGCCGTTTGGCCAGTCCCCTGAAATCTTTGCGGGCGAATCGAAGGCAGGCCGCGTCCTGCATGAAATTGCCGAGGCGCATGGCGCCACGCCTCGACAAGTGGCGCTGCGCTTTCTGCTGCGCAATCCTGAGACCTTTGTCATTCCCAAGGCAGCCGACATCGCGCACGTGACCGAGAATGCCGGGGCGTACACCGTGAAGCTGAGCGATTCCGACATAGCCAAGATCGATGCGGCATTTCCCCCGCGGCAAAGCGCCGCGCGCGCTGCCGATGATCTAGTTCGCCGCCGATTTATTGGCGCAGGATATGCGGCCCCACGGCATCGATGGTCGAGGTACCGGTCAGCGCCAAGGTCACGCGCAACTCGTTGCGCATGATTTCGATCGCCTTGGTCACGCCGGCTTCGCCCGCTGCCGACAAGGCATATAAAAATGCTTTGCCGATCAGCGCGCCTCGCGCCCCGAGCGCCAGCGCCTTGGCGATGTCTTGGCCGGAACGGACTCCGCCGTCGAACATGACTTCGCAGCGTCCGCCGACGGCTTCGACGATTTCGCTCAAGACCGAAATCGATGACGGCGCACCGTCCAATTGGCGTCCGCCATGATTGGAAACGACGATCGCATCCGCGCCCGCCGCCGCCGCCAGCCGCGCATCTTCGGCGTCCAGCACGCCTTTCAGTATCAGTTTCCCAGGCCAGCGGCTTCGCACCCATTCGACATCGCGCCAATTCGCCGACGCATCGAATTGCGTCGCGGTCCATTCGGCCAATGTATTGATGCCGCTCGAGCCGCCGATCCGGCCAACCAAATTGCCGAAGGTGCGACGCTTGCCGAACAACACTCGCAGGGCCCAGGTGGGCTTGGTCGCCACGTCCCAGGCATTGCGCAGCGTCAATTGGGGCGGGATCGTCAGGCCGTTGCGCGGATCGCGGCGACGTTCGCCGATGACCTGCAAATCGAGCGTTAGCATCAGCGCCGAGCACTGCGCCGCCGCGGCACGGTCGATCAGCTCTTGATTGAAGCCGCGATCCTTCATCAGGTACTGCTGAAACCAGAAAGGCTCCTTCGTGGCCGCGCGCACGTCTTCTATCGAGCAGATGGACATGGTGCTCAGGCAAAAAGGAATGCCGCAGGCCGCGGCGGCGCGCGCGCCCAGTATTTCGCCGTCGGCATGAAACAACCCGGCGAGGCCGGTAGGTCCGATCGCAAGTGGCATGGAGACCGGCGCACCGAGCAAGGTCGTGGCAAGCGATATTTTCGACACGTCGACCATGACTCGCTGCCGAAAACTCATTGCGTCGAGATCTGCGGCGTTGCGCCGAATGGTGCGCTCGTCATACGAACCGCCGTCGGCGTAATCGAATATCGCTCTCGGGATTCTGCGCCTGGCGAGCTGCCGAAAATCCTCGATACTCAGGATGACTGCCATGGCGGCGAGTTTACGGGCGCCAATGGCCGTACAGCAAATACCGCACGGCCCGGCATCGGCCCGGGCCGTGCATCCAATCAGTTAGTGGAAGTCAGATTATAGGGAAAGCCAAACGTCGATGCCGCCATGCTTGGTGCAGGCGCGACTCCGATCTCTGGTGGTGGTGAAGAAGCCATCGTGGCAGCGAGCTGAGGAGTGCGGATGATCGTGTCGATAGCGCTGAGCCTGGTCATCGTTGCGGTGATCATCCCGATGCTCGTCTGCCTTCATGACCTGATGATCATCCGGGCGGCGATCGTCCGGGCGATCTTGCGCGCTGGCCAGCGCCGGGGTCAGTGCGGTCATCGCAAGAGCCGTTAAGGCAAGTACTGTGGGTTTCCAAAAATGCTGGCGCATGTTGCTTTCCTCGTGCAGGGTTGAGCGTTCGATGCTACGGCCGACCCAAACCCCCGGCAATTCCCCGGCGCTGCGAGGGTCTGTCGGCATCAGCCTACGCGTCGCGAGCGGAAAGTACCCATCCAGGCGGATGTTAGCTAAGCTTTGAGGCCCTTCAGGAGATCCATCTTGCTAAAAATAATCTGTCGCGGCGCCGCGCTCGCCTGGCTGCTCACCCCTTGCATCGGCTCCGCAGCGGCCAACGGCCCAGGGAATGTGGATGCGGCGCGTCTCGAGGCCGCGGACTCGGAGCCGCAGAACTGGCTCACGGGCGGACGCGATAAGGACGGCACCTACTTTTCGCCGTTGAGCACGATCGATGCCGGCAACGTCAAGCAGCTGGGATTTGCCTGGAGTTACGATCTCGGCGAGCCGCAGCGCGGCCAAGAGGCCACGCCGCTGGTAATCGACGGCGTCATGTATACCTCGGGGACCTGGGGTTATGTCTATGCCGTGGATGCGGCCAACGGCAAAGAGCTGTGGCGCTACGACCCCAAGGCCGATTCCTTCATGGCGAGGAATCCCTGCTGCGATCTGGTCAACCGCGGAGTCGCGGTCTGGAAGGGCAAGGTGTTCGTGGCCTCCGTGGATGGACGGCTGCATGCACTCGATGCGGCGACCGGCAAGAAGCTCTGGGAAGCCGACACCATTGTCGATCGCAAGCTGCCGTACTCGAGCACCGGCGCACCGCAGATTGCCGGCAGCGTGGTCGTCATAGGCAACAGCGGCGCGGACATGGGGCACGGGGCCGTGCGCGGCTACATTTCGGCCTACGATTTGGACACGGGCGCGCTCAAGTGGCGTTTCTTCACAGTGCCGCCCGCCGTCGGCCAGCCCTACGAAAATCCGGAGTTGGCTGCGGCCGACAAGACCTGGGATCCGCACCGCAAGCCTGAATTCAAAGGCGGCGCGACCGCGTGGGATGGCTTTGCCTACGATGCCAAGCTCAACTTGCTCTACTTCGGCACCGCCAATGCCGCTCCTTATGATCTTCGCCAGTTGGGACCCAAGCAACTCGATGGCCTTTATGCCACCTGCATCATTGCGCTCGATGCGACCACGGGCCGTATGGCGTGGTACTACCAGGAAACGCCGCACGACAGTTGGGATTACGATGCGGTCCAAAAAATGGTGCTGGCGGACATAACTATTGATGGCGCGCCTCGCTCCGTCATCATGCAGGCCTCCAAGAACGCCTTCTTTTATGTGCTGGACCGCAAAACCGGGAAACTGCTGTCCGCCAAAAACTACGCGTTCATGAATTGGGCAACCCACGTGGACATGAAGACCGGCAGGCCCGTGACGACGCCGCAATCGGATTGGTACAACACGGCCAAGCTCACTTACCCCTCCTGGTTCGGCGCTCATACCTGGAACCCGATGTCGTACAGCCCGCGCACGCGGCTCGCTTACATTCCCGTGATCGACGTTCCCACGATCTGGGTCGACCTCTTGCACAACGGCAGCAAGGTGAAATACGTCGAGGGGTTCTTTACGGTGCAAGGCATCATTCCCGACGACACCTACGACGCGAAGGATGCAACCCGCTTGTTCGGTCCCGTGCCGGATGAGCAAGCCATCAAAGCCGCGCGCCACGTCAAACCGGTGCGGGAACTGATTCGCGCCTGGGATCCCGGTGGCAGAAAAGGTCGTGTGGGAGCACGAGACCTCTTCCGGCATCCGCGGCTACGACGGCGGCGTGATGTCGACCGCCGGAAACCTGGTATTTCAGGGCCGCGGCAGCGGCGAGTTGTGGGTCTACGCGGCCGACAGCGGCAAAGTGCTGAAAGTTTTGAAGACCGGCAGCCACATCATGGCCGCGCCCGATGACCTATGCCATCAACGGCGAGCAGTATGTAGCGGTCCAGGCAGGCTACGGCGGCACCGCCATCACCGTAGCGGCCGATTCCGCCGAGCAGCGCTGCGCTCAAATATCAAAACACCAATCGAATTATCGCCTTCAAACTGGGCGGCGGCGCGGTGCCGATGCCGCCGGCGCGAACCGAACCGCCGTTTCCGAAGCCGCCCGAGCAAAAGGCGACTCAGGCGCAGATCGATGCGGGCGAGGTCGACTTTCATCGAACAGTGCACGCGCTGCCATCAACTCGGGCCGAGCACCACGCCGGATCTGCGCACTCTCAATGACGGACTGCACATGCAATTCAAGGACATTTTGCTGCGCGGAATATTGGCGCCGGCGGGCATGGAACGCTTCAACGATATCTTGAGCGATCAGGATGCCGACAACGTGCATGCCTACCTGATCGAGCAGAGCTGGATCGCCTACCGCGCACAGGAAAGCGCAGCCGACGCATAAGTGAGTCATGCTGCAGCCCGGACTCATGATGGATCGGCCGCTGCTGATCTCGTCGATCCTCGAGCACGCCGAGGCGCAACACGGCCAGACGCAAATTGTTTCGCGCGAGACCCACGGGCCGGTGTTTCGCTACACGTTTGCGCGAGTGCGCGGCGCGCGTCAAGAGACTCGCCAACGCCCTCTTCGACTTGGGACTTCCCGCCGGCGCCGCGGTCGGCGTCGCTCGCTTGGAACAATCACCGCCACGTAGAGATTTATTATGCGCGTATCGGGCAGCGGTCTGGTGATCCACACCTGCAATCCGCGCCTGCATCTCGAGCAGCTGGTTTACATCATCAATCACGCGGAAGACCGGGTGTTCTTCTTCGATTGCACCTTTGCGCCGTTGATCGAGAAGCTCGCCGTCGCATTGCCCGAAGATCGAGGCCTGGATATGCATGACGGATGCGGAAAACATGCCGGCACTCGATGCAATTGCCAATGTGTATTGTTACGAGAACTTGATTGCGGTGCAGGAGGATGAGTTTGACTGGCCGCAATTCGATGAACGCGCGAGTGCCGCGATTTGCTACACCTCCGGCACCACCGGCAATCCCAAGGGTGCGTTGTATTCGCATCGCGCGAATCGTACTCAACGCCATGACGATCTGCATGCCGGGGATGCTGGGTCTTGTCTTCTCGAGAGTGCGTGCTGCCGGTAGTGCCGATGTTTCACATCAATGGCTGGTGTGTTCCGTATGGCAGCCTCATCGGCGGCGCGAAATTGGTACTGCCTGGACCCCGGTTGGATGGCGCCGGCTTGTACGAAATGATGGAAAACGAGCAGGTGACCGTGAGCGCGGGCGTGCCGACGGTATGGCTTGCGCTGCTGCAATACGCTGAACAGCACAATTTGAAATTTTCGAGCCTGCAGCGGGTGCTGTCGGGCGGCTCGGCCGTGCCGCTCGCCATGATCGCGAAGTTCGACGAGCGCTTCGGCATCGAAGTACGGCAGGGATGGGGAATGACCGAAACCACGGCGGTGGCGACGATCAGCTACCTGACCAAGGAGCAGCTGCAGCAGCAGCCGGCACAGCGCCACGCAGCAGCCGCGAATTGCGGCAAGACGGTGTTCGGCATCGACATCAAAGTCGTCGCCGAGGACGGCACAACCTTGCCTCGAGACGGCACCTCGCAGGGCGAACTCATGGTGCGCGGCCAGTGGATCGTCAGCGGCTATTTCAAAAATGATGTCTCGCCGCTACGGGACGGTTGGTTCCCCACCGGTGATATCGCGACCATCGATCCCAATGGCGTACTGCAGATACGCGACCGCGCCAAGGATCTGATCAAGACCGGCGGCGAGTGGATCAGCTCGATCGATTTGGAAAATAGCGCCATTGCGCATCCTGCGGTGGCGGCGGCGGCTGTTATCGGCGTCAGGCATCCCAAATGGCAGGAACGTCCCCTGCTCTTTGTCGTTCTCAAGCCCGGGTGCAGTCTGGAGGCCGAGGAGATACTCGTGTACCTCGCCGAGCGCATGGCGAAGTGGTGGGTGCCCGAGGAGGTCATCTTCTTGGAATCCCTACCGGTCGGCGGCACGGGAAAGGTACAGAAGGCACTGCTGCGTGAAAAATATGGCAATGTTTTCGATTAGTCGGAGGTCGTTCATGAAATGTCATCTTTCCGCAGCCGCGATGTGCCTGGTGCTATCGCTGACCGCCGTGCAGGCTGCGGACGACCCGCCGGCTGATTCGTCGTTGGCGAGGGATCAAGCCAAAGCAGTGAGCGAAACGGTAAAGCACAATGCCAAAGTGGTTGCCGATGCCGCCAAGGATGGAGCGAAACAGGTGGCTGAGACGGCCAAAGAGGTCGCACATGAGGTGGCCGCGGCAAGCAAGGAAGGTGCCCAGGAAGTCGCGGCGAGCGCAAAAAAAGGCGCCGAAAGAACCAAGGCGGTGGTCAACGGCGAAAAGAGCCCCAGCCCGCCGGCCAGCCCGCCGCCGAAACCCGCGGACAAAACGTGAATCACGCATCTCGATCGCTTTTCTCGGCGGCGGTTTTTCTAACCTTGTGCGCTGTCAGCGGCGCTCAAGCCGATGGGCAGGCGGGGAACCCGGCGCAATTCGACGGCTTGTGGCAAACCACGCTGTCCTGCGCGAATTCGAATGGCGCGTTGGGCTACTCATTCCGATTCGCGTCTACGATTAAGGATGGGGTGCTGCACGGAGAGAAGGGAACTGCACACGAAGCTGGCTGGCTGCAGATCGACGGTTCCTTGGGTTCGGACGGCGCGGCGGATCTTTACGTGGACGGACTCGTGGGTGCATCGGCGGCGGCCGTAGGACAACGACCTGCGGGCACCGCGTACGGCTACCACGTTGCCGCGCGATTTTCGGCCGACCGTGGCGAAGGTCATCGGGTCGAAGGACGGCCTTGCACTGTGATCTTCACTCGCGCGAAGTGACACAGCCACGTCAAGTCTTGGGGTCGGCGTCGCTCTGCTTATTGACGCTGTTCCACACCGCGATGTCCCAGGCGTTGTGAATGCCCACGATCATCAGCAGCATGATCGCGGCGGCGACGCCATAGAGACATGGCTGGGATCTGGTTGAGAAGAGAAACGCCATGGATAGCAGTACACCAAAACAGAGTGCGGGCAAAATGACATTCCAGACCCAATCTTCGAGCACGGGAATATAGTCGCCTTTCATGCGGCGAATGGCCGCGGCGATGGTTGCAATGTAGACAAGTCCTGCGAGGCCCAGCACTCCTAAACCGAGACTCAAGCTGACTACCGTGTGTCGAGGCATGCTTAAGTACGCGGCCAGTGCGAGGACCGCGCCGAAGTGCACAATCGTCGGCGAAACGAAAGCCTGCACGCCCACGGGTCTCACGCGGTGCGCATCGGCGGCCAGCGTGATCACGACGAAGGTCAGGCCGGTGAGGCCGCCCGCGGCGCCGCCCGTGATCACGTAGAAATTGTCCCAACCGGCGAGAAGTGAGGATTCCACGGGGAGTCTCCCTATTGATCGCTTTTCCGGCGCCGCTGCGCAAGTGTGCGTTGCGCCGCCGTCAGACGGCGCAACGCAGCTTCCTAGCCCAGCGCGTACAAATATTCGACAAACGATGCGACGGCGCCATCCAAGCCTTGAATCTTTGGATTGGTCGATTCGATCAAATAGTATTCATCTGGCGCGTGCGCACCCGTTCCATGACCTAGGCCAAAATGCCCCGCCGGCAGGCTCAATGGCGCATCGGTGAACACGTAGCCCGGCCATGATCCCGCGGAGCGCGGCCATAACTGCGGGTCGAGCCCGAGCTTGCGATAGGTCGCAAGCTGGGTCTTGATGAGTTTGCTGTCGGGATCGGTTTGCGTGGGGTTGTAGCCGCCACTCATGTTCACTTCAATGTCGCTGAAACCGTGTTTGGCCAAGTGCGCTTTCAATTTGGCCAGCGTATCGGCCGCGGTCATATCCGGCACGAGTCGCATGTCGATTTTTGCGACAGCCTTGTGAGGCAGCACGGTTTTGCCGCCGGGGCCCGTATAGCCGGCTACCAACCCCTCAATATTGATGGTGGGTCGCGACTCCAGCAGCATCAGCGAATCCACCCAACTCTTATCGTGTATCCAGTGCTGCACGCCGAGCGCCTTCTTCACCGTGCTTTCCGCGGTCTTGGCGGCGTGCTCCTTGATCATCTGTTCTTGCGCCGCGCTTAAGGGCTTCGCCTTCTCGAAGAATCCCTCGACCGCGGGAGTGTGGCCGTCTTTTTCCACCAGCGTGTTCAGCGCCTGGACCAGATGCCAGGTGGGAGAGTCGACCTGCGCCTCTAGGCTCGAATGCACATCATGGGCCGGACCACGGCCCCACTTCTCGCCGCTCGAAATCAATTCCAGCTCGACCACGCCTTTTGCGCCGAGGGAAACCTGAACTCCACCATCGCGATCCTGGCCCGCTTCGGGCATGAAAACGCCCGCGCACTTCTTCAATTCAGCCATTACCTCGGGATTTCTGACGACTTCCTGAAAATGCGGGGAAGCAATTTCTTCTTCTCCCTCGCACACCAGGACCAAATTGACCGGCAGCTTCTTACCGGCCGCTTTAAAGGCCATCAAGGCGCTGAGAAACGAATTTTCCGGCCCTTTTTGATTGACGGCGCCGCGTCCCATGCATACGGTGCCCAAGCCTTCCTTCTGCACCAATCGCGCCTCGAGCGGCGGCGAACTCCATTCGTCCGGCACGAATTGTTTCACGTCATACATGAAATAGATCGCCATGCTCGTATGCGCGCCGGCATCGATCTTACCGAACACACCGGGTTTTCCCGAAGTGGGTATCAGTTTCACTCCCGTAAAACCCGCGTCTTGCGCGAGCTTCGCCATGTGCTCGGGGCCTTGCGGGAAGTTGCGGTTTTCTGCGGCGATCGACGGCAGCGCAATCCATTCCTGCAGCCGCTGGATGTTCGCGGCATGCATTTTAGGAATTTGTGCCAGTACGGCTGCCTTGTCGGCGTCTTTCGAGGATGCGGCGGCAAACACACCCATAGGGAGCGCCGCGAGTGCGACACCGGACACAGCGCTCTGCACGAAATCACGCCTGCTAAACTCGTCACGGTCGTTGGCCATTCATTTCTCTCCTATGTGTGCAAATGATTTCGGTAATATGCGCCGCGCTCGGCGTAGTTTGCGGCGACTTTCAGCAAATCCTCCCGCTCTTCGGCGCTGAGTTGACGCACGGCCTTGGCGGGCGCGCCAATGATCAAGCTTCCGTCTGGAAAGACCTTGCGCTCGGTGATGAGCGCCCCGGCGCCGACCAAGCATCCCTTGCCGATGACGGCGCCGTTCAACACGATCGCTTGGATGCCAATCAACGTGCCCTCGCCGACGGTGCAGCCGTGCAACATCGCTTGATGTCCGATTGACACGTTGGCGCCCACTGCGAGCGGAAATCCTGGATCTGTATGCATGACCGCGGAATCCTGCACGTTGCTGCCGGCGCCGATGCTGATGGTTTCGTTATCGCCTCGAAGCGTGGCGCCAAACCAAACCGTGGTGCGCTCGGCGAGAATAACCTTGCCGATCACCACGGCATTCGGCGCCACATAGGCGCTCGCGGCAATGACGGGCGCCTCTTCTGCCAATTTGTATACGGTCATGAGCGCTCGCTGCGCTCAAGGCCGCTGATGTCCGACACCCAGGACAAGGCCGAGCGGCACCAGATTTGCCGCTTTGCGGGTAGCACCGCACGTTGGCTCATCGTTCCCACCCGCAAAGAATAAGTCTGCGGATCTTTGCGCATCGGCTGAATAAATCGGCGTGCCGCAATTGGCGCAAAATGCCTGTGCTCTTTTATTACCGCTATCCGCCGTCTTGATGTAGATCTTCGGCGCCCCGGTCAGAAATACCAGGCTCGCGGCGGAGGCCGGCGCACTGACCCGATAAGCGGTCCCCGTCAGCGTTTGGCAATCGGAGCAATGACAGACGTTTACTTTGTCCGCATCGATCTCCGCCTCATAGCGAACCTGTCCGCAGTGGCACCGGCCATCGACCTTCATAACACCCTCCAATTACTTTGTCGCATCATCCTGCGGAGCACCGGTCGCGCGCAACAGCCGGACAGCAAGCTATGATCCCGGACCATGGATGAATCTGAATCCCAATTCCACCCCCCTGACCTGCCGCGAGCAAAACCGCAGCGATCCTGGAGTTGGCTGCTGCAGTTGTGGACCTTGAGAAAGGCCATACCCAACTTCAGCCCTGCAAATGATCTCCTGATTACCTTAAGTCTCCTGTGGCTGTTGCTGTGGGCGGCTATAGATTGGTGGCAAGCGCTGCCGGATCCGCAATTTGTTCTCGCCGGAGTTCCTTTATTTGCCTGGTACGCGCTGGCCATTCTGGCTTTCGCAGCGTTGCTGCGCGGGCGATCCAACCCGAAGCCGCCTTTTGCCGCAGCATTGTTGCTGTCATTGGGTTTGGTGCCGGTACCCCTGCTGCTTGCAGCATTCGCGGTACCTTATTTGAGCCTTGATTGGCGAATCGCCGCGACCGGTGGACTGATTTACTCTTTCTTCTACATCATGCGCGGCCTGCGCGCCTTCACGGGCGAATCGCAACTGCGCGCCGCGTTTGCCGGCCTCGCCTTTCTCATGACCTTCATATGGCTCAGCGATGTGCTGGATGCCATTCCTGATGTTTGGGCCGCTGCGGAAGTCGCCGAGGCTGCGGACCGCGGCGATTCGCCTGCCGACGCGGAGGCCGTGCTGTTTGAGCAGTCCATGCGCATTGATCGAGCTCTCGCGGCCATTCATTCCGATGCTTCGGCCGGCCCCAAGGCGTTCTTTGTCGGATTTGCCGGGGTTGGCGAACAAAAGGTATTTTCGCAGGAAATCGGCCTGGCATCGCGGGTGCTGTCCGAGCGCTACGGCATGGAGGGCCGATCGCTTTCGTTGATCAACGACCAACGTGATCTGGAAAGCGCGCCGCTGGCCAGTGTCTCAGGACTAAGGTATGCGCTTCGCGGACTCGCGAGCCGTATGAACCTGGATCGCGACGTATTGTTTCTCGTTATTTCGTCGCATGGCGCCCGCGAGCCGGCAATCGCGGTCTCGAACTCGGAGCTGCCGCTCAATGACATGACGGATCAGGACCTCGCCGAGGCGCTCGAGCGATTCCGGCATCAAGTGGCGCGTAATCATCATTTCCGCTTGCTATGCCGGTGGCTTCATTGATGCGCTGAAGAACCCCCGCAGCATTGTGATCACTGCGGCCGCGGCGGACCGCACCTCGTTTGGCTGTTCGAACGATCGCGATCTGACTTATTTCGGCGAAGCGTTTTTCCGCGACGCACTGCCGGAGGCGCAGTCGCTGCGCGATGCATTCGACCAGGCCAAGTCGGCGATCGCCGCGCGCGAGCGCCGTGAAGGCGTTGATGCGTCCAAGCCGCAGGCTTATTTCGGCCCGGAATTGGAAGCAAAGCTCGCGGCGATGAAGGACCATGCGTCGCATCCCTGATACCCTAGCGCCATGAACGAGCCGACGCACCGCACCGTTGAAGCCAATGGCATTCGCATTCATCTCGCCGAGCAGGGCAGCGGCCCGCTGGTGCTGCTGTGTCATGGATTCCCGGAGTCCTGGTACTCGTGGCGCCATCAATTGCACGCACTGTCGGCGGCAGGTTTTCACGCGGTTGCGCCCGACATGCGCGGCTATGGCTTGACGGGGCGGCCTGTGGAAATCGAGCGCTATACGCTGTTCCATCTCGTCGGCGACATGGTCGGCGTTCTCGATGCGCTCGGTGAAAAGACCGCCGTGATTGCCGGTCATGATTGGGGCGCGCCGGTGGCGTGGCATGCGGCGCTGATGCGCCCGGATCGATTCCGTGCGGTTGTCGGACTCAGTGTTCCATATCGACCGCGCGGCAGCATCGCGCCGACGACAGTGATGCCGCAGAACGACGAGGCCAGCTTTTATCAATTGTACTTTCAAGCGCCGGGTGTGGCGGAAGCAGAACTCGAGGCGGATCCTGGGATTTCACTGCGCAAGATCTTGTATTCCGGATCGGGCGATGTGCCGAGACGCAATCCTGCCGGCCCGGGCGCAGGCGTCGGCATGGTACCGCGCGCCGGCGGATTCCTCACCCGGATGCCGAACCCGGAAAAGTTGCCGGCCTGGCTTACCGATGCGGACCTGGATTTCTATGTGCAGCAATTTATTCAGTCTGGATTTCGCGGCGGACTCAATTGGTATCGCAACATCGATCGCAATTGGGAGTTGCTGGCGCCGTATGCGGGCGCGTCAGTGACGGTCCCCGCGCTATATATGGCGGGCGATCTCGATCTGGTGGTTGCCTTTCCTCGCATGAAGGAAGTCATCGCGGACTTGGCGCGATACATTCCGCAGCTGCGAGGGACTATCATGCTGCCGGGCTGCGGTCATTGGACGCAGCAGGAGCGCGCCACCGAGGTCAATAAGGCAATGATCGAGTTCCTGCGCAGCTTGTAGTTGCCGAGCACTGGAATACATGGGATACGCCACGAGATGCGTAATATAGGGCTAGTTTTCCCGAGGGATGCTTAATGACCCAGCCGATCGTTTCAGATCAGTCCGACCCGACGCATCGGCTCAGCCGATCGCTGAAAGGCCGTCATCTGGCGATGATCTCAATCGGGGGCATTATCGGCGCCGGCCTGTTTGTCGGCAGCAGTACCTCCATCAAAGCCGCCGGGCCGGCGGCTTTCATCAGCTATGCCATCACGGGCATGCTGATTCTCATGGTGATGCGCATGCTGGGCGAAATGGCCACGGCGCTGCCCAACGTGCGTTCCTTCACCGAGTTTGCGCGCGCCGGATTGGGCGAGGGTGCCGGCTTTGTCGTGGGCTGGCTGTATTGGTATTTCTGGGTGATTGTCGTGCCGGTGGAAGCCATCGCAGGCGCGAAGATTCTGCAGATCTGGTTGCCGGGTTTTACCCAGCTGCAGATCGGTCTTGGTTTGATGGCCATCATGACGGGCGTCAATCTCATGTCGGCGCGTTCGTACGCCGAGTTTGAATTCTGGTTCGCCTCCATCAAAGTTGCGGCGATTTTGGTTTTCATCGTCATTGCCGCTTCCTTCGCGTTTGGCTGGACGTCGCCCTCGGGTGCAACCTTTGCCAATCTCGTCAATTACGGCGGCTTCACCCCGAGCGGGTGGATTGCCGTGATCGGGGCAGTACCGAGCGTGTTCTTTGCCATGACCGGCGCGGAGATCACGACTGTGGCGGCCGCGGAATCGGCGCAAGCCGGGCCGCGCGATCGCCAAAATGACCACGACAGTGATATGGCGCATCTTGATTTTCTACGTCGTGTCGATTTTCCTGATCGTAGCGGTGGTTCCCTGGAATACGGTTCGTTCCGGCGAGTCGCCATTTACCCTGGCGCTCAATACGATGCATGTGCCGGGCGCAAGCATCATCATGAGCATAATCATCCTCACGGCCGTGCTGTCCTGCTTGAATTCGGCCTTCTATGTCAGTTCGCGGGTGCTGTTCGTGCTGGCTGAACGCGGCGATGCGCCGCAGGCGTTGGTCAAATTGAACAAACGCCGCGTGCCCGTGGTCTCGGTATTGATCGGCGCAGCGGCGGGATTTCTCGGCATCATCGCGGCAACCACCGGGGCGCAAAAAGTATTCGACTTTTTGTTGAGTTCCTCGGGCGCCCTCATTGTGTTCGTTTATATGATCACTGCCGCCGCGCAAATTGCCTTACGCCGGCGGCGCGAACGTCACGGCGAGGCGCAGCCTGCCATCAGCATGTGGTTGTTCCCCTACTTGAGCTACGCAACAATCGCCTGCATGGTCGCGGTATTGATCGCGATGGCCTTCACCCCCGGCCAGCGCCAGGATTTCAATGCCAGCTGCATTACCCTGCTGATCGCCGTCGCCGCTTATTTGATCGTGCGTCGCCTGCGGCAGCCCCGTACCGCCGCCTCGCCCGTGACCTGATGTGCGCTCACCGATTAGAACTTCCGCAGCTAAGCTGCTGACGCGGAGTTCTTGGGCGTCTCAGGTCCCGACGCCTCCGTAAATCTGCCGGAAAATAGTCCAAGAAGATCAACGGATTGATTTTGGCTAGCACGAATCAATTCCATTGACAAATGATTTAAATCTCACTCTCGGGTACAACATGTACCTTTCTATCCTGTGCGTTTTTGGCAGGATGGATTTGAAGTTTAGGAGAACCTCGCGCCGGCAAGCCAGCCAACTCCCCCGCTGGTGCGATATCCCGGCGGCGTGGGCCTCAAAATCCACGCCGTTTTTTCTTCAGGGCCCATTCTTCTCCTCTCAGGCCATGGAACTTATCCGCCCGCGCTGCTATCACACTAATACCTCGCCTGCCGAGGTATAGGGAGTCCAAGGCGAATGCAAGCGGGTTCATCGCTCATGTCGGGGATCTCGGAGCTGCTGCTGCTGCGGCTGTTATCGGAACGCCAGATGTACGGCTACGAATTGGCTCGAGCGATCCGCACGACGACTCGACAGGCAATTTCAGTGGGAGAAGGGGTGCTGTATCCGGCGCTGCATTCGTTGGAGCGGCGCGGCTGGCTCAAAGCACGGCGCTGCAGCGTCAACGGACGCACCCGGGTGTATTACGCGCTCACGAGCGCAGGTTCGCGTCACCTGAAGAAGATAACGCAGGAGTGGCGCCGCATTTCCGGCGGTGTGGATGCGGCACTTCTGGATGCCCGCCATGCATGAGCGCCCGCGCGACTCCCTCGACTTGATGATCCAAGCAGGAATCGCTCCGCGGCGCGCGCGCAGACTGTTGCGAGAGTTTGCCGAACATCATGCCGACATCGTTGCAGAACGCATCAATCTCGGCGACAGCGCCAGTGATGCGCAGCTCGCCGCGAGCGCGCGTCTCGGCTCAGAACAACACTTGGTCGCGACTTTGTTGGCGCGGCCGGAGTTGCGCTCTTGGGCGCGTCGGCGCCCGAGCATCGCCTTCGCCATCGCCCCGGTGCTGTCATTTGGACTTGCATTTGTCGCCTCGATTTTGGCGTTGATCGCACTGGTTGAGTGGCACAAAGCTCACGGCGATGCTTTGGGTGCGGCTTCGCAGGTGATGCAATGGATTGGCGCCTATGGCGGCGTCTATCTGTTGTGGGTGTTGCCCTGCGGGGTTGCGGCGCTGCTCGCTTTGGCGGCGGCGCGCCGCCGTGAGACATCGATTTGGCCCTGTGTCGGCATCGCGGCGGTGTGCTGCGTTGGTGCACTGACGAATTTCTCGGTGTCGGTGCCGCCTGAGGCGCCATCGATGGGTGCCGGCATCGGAATTGGAACTGATCATGTGGGAGCGATACTCATGCGTGCCGGCAGCACGGCGGCGCTGGTACTCGCACCCTTTCTGTGGGTGCGGCGGCTGCAGCGGCACGAGTTCGCTGCTTGAGCTAAATTCACCGTGCCCGCCTTCGCAAGGAGTCTGCATGAGCGGTCAGAAAGGACGGCGACGCGGCTGCTTCGGCCGGCCATCTTGGCTCTCGTCGCAGCGCTGCATGCCGCGCTCTTGCTGATTGCCTCGCGGTGGCAGAGTCGCGTGGACCTGCGCACCGAAGAATCTCTGATCTTTCTACCGCTCCTCGCGCACATGCAACCAGCCGAGGAAGCTTCGCCGCCGCCCACTGTCCCGCGCAAGCAGCCCGCGCCGGCGCGTGACACGCAACTGGTTATCGTTCCAGCTCCAGCCGAACCGCCCTCGGTGGAGCAAAAGCCCGCGGTCGTCGATTGGAGCGCTGAAGCGGCACTGACTGCCAAGCAGCGAGCACAATCGGCTGCCGAGCCGCAGCCCCGTGCTTTGGATAAACATGGCGCCGGCCTGGATTTCGATGGCGGGCTCGGCCCCGATGAGGGAAGCAAGCCTGAGTTTGGTTGGGATCATGCCCGCACCCATCGTGTGGAAGCGATGGAAGGCGGCGGCTCGATTCTTTGGATCAATGATCGATGCTTCGTCGTCATGTACGGCATGATTCCTTTTCCCATGTGCGGTATCGGAAAGATTCCCGTGCGCGGCGATCTGCTGGACCATATGCGCGATTCGCGGGGGCAAGAGACGAACGCGAATAACACCGCGCCGTGAGCTAGGGCGGCCCGATCGCTTCTACCTATCGATCATCGTTCGAACTTCGTCGACAGAATGATGGAGGAATTGGTGCGCTCCACACCGTCGAGCGCGCCAATTCGATCGATGACTTGATCCATTTCAGCAACCGACGCGGCAACTGCCACTGCGATCAGGTCCACATCGCCGCTGACGGAATGCAGCAGCCGCACTTGGGATATCTCACGCAATGCAGCGGTCACGGCGCGCGTCTCCTTCGGACCGAGTTTGATCATGACGTGTGCGCGCACCGCCCCGGCCCCAAGTTCCGGCGCCAGGCGAACCCCGTAGCCGGTGATGATGCCTTGCTTCTCCAGCCGCTCAATTCTGCTCTGCACGCTGGTGCGCGAGCGTCCCACCAGCCTTGCGAGCATTGCGGTCGAGGCGCGGCCGTTTTCCCGCAGCGCCGAGAGTAGCTTCTCATCGATGGAGTCCATGCATTTCGCCGCTTTTGCCCTTCGTAATGTAGTGAATATACCTTAAAAATGCCCAAAACAACCCTACCATTTGCCATGCCCTCAGGCAAAAATGGCAGCCCCTTGGGAGGCGGCATGAAAGACATTGTTATCGTAGGCGCAGGCAAAATCGGCTCCATGATCGCGGAGTTTTTGGGCGGCTGCGGCGACTACGCCGTGACGGTGGTAGATCGATCGCAGCAGCAGTTGGATCGGCTCGAGACTTCCGCGCCGATCAGGAAAGCCGCGATGGACATAACGCAAGGAGATGCCTTGCGCAAATTGCTCTCGGGTAAGTTTGCGGTCCTGTCTGCGGCGCCCTACCACGCGACCCGGCTCATCGCCGAGGCCGCCAAGAACGGCGGCGCTCACTACTTGGATTTGACCGAGGATGTCGCCAGCACGCGCGCGGTCAAGCAACTAAGCGTCGGCGCACGCACCGCCTTTATTCCACAGTGCGGTCTGGCACCGGGATTCATCACCATTGTTGCGTCCGATTTGGCGTCGCACTTTGATGAACTCAACGATGTGCGCATGCGGGTCGGCGCATTGCCGGAATTTCCCTCCAACGCGCTCAACTACAATTTGACCTGGAGCACCGACGGGGTGATCAACGAGTATTGCGAGCCATGCGAGGCCATCGTCAACGGCCAGCTGCGCGAAAC
This sequence comes from uncultured Gammaproteobacteria bacterium, assembly GCA_963771615.1. Taxonomy (GTDB): domain Bacteria; phylum Pseudomonadota; class Gammaproteobacteria; order Steroidobacterales; family Steroidobacteraceae; genus Bog-1198. The sequence goes on along the minus strand of CAVYUD010000008.1, from coordinate 561,157 downwards.
GCAGCCGCTCGAGGAACTCGAAGAATTCTCGCTGGACGGAATATTGTACGAGGCGTTCAACACCTCAGGCGGACTTGGCACGCTGTGCGAAACACTTGCAGGCAAGGTGCGCAACCTGAACTATCGCACCATCCGCTACCCAGGCCACGCGGCCATCATGAAGGCCTTATTGAATGATTTGCGTCTGCGCGACCGGCGCGAGCTTCTCAAGGACATTCTCGAGAACGCGGTGCCCATTACGCTTCAGGATGTCGTGATTGTATTCGTCACCGTGAGCGGCATGCGCGGCGGCCAACTCATGCAGGAAACCTACGCCAACAAGATCTATGCGGCCCCGATGGGTGGCAGGGTGCGCAGCGCCATTCAAATCACCACGGCCGGCGGCATTTGCGCAGTACTCGACATGCTGAGTGCCGGCGAGCTTCCTCAGTCCGGACTGATCCGCCAGGAAGAGATCGGCCTAAAGGCGTTTCTTGCGAATCGCTTCGGTAAGGTTTACGCGATGGCGGCGCCGGCCGCCGCGCACGCGGCGTGAATGCCCAGCGCTTCAGCATACCTAACCGACGAATGTTCTGATCTGGGTCAGCGTTGGCGCCCTGCCGCGCAAGAGCGCGGTCAGCGCGGCCACGGTGTCGGCATGCCCAAGCTTGGGATACAACTGCAATGTGATTGGCACGCCCAGCCCAGTTAAGGCCGCCGCGAGATTGATTGAATTCTTGGGCTTCACCGTCTCGTCTTTTAGCCCGTGCACCAACAGCATGGGTGGTGCGTCCGCGCGCACGAAATTGATAGGTTGAGACTCAGGGTAAAGGGGCGGCGGACCAAACATATCCTGAACGTCCGGCTCGAGCAACGGCAAAAAATCATACGGTCCGGATAAGCCAATGACACCAGCGATGTGCGGCGCGGCCTGCCCGCTGGCCGCAAAATACCGCTGATCCAGCGTCACCAGCGCGGCCAGGTGCGCGCCCGCCGAATGCCCCATCAGGTACAAACGATCGCGGCCACCGCCAAACTCGTCCGCACGCGCTGCGGCCCACAGCGTCGCCTGTGCCGCGTCCTGCATGAAGCCCGGCATTTTGACCTGCGGGTAGTGACGATAATTTGCGACCACGGCCACGTAGCCTGACTCCGCCAAGGCCGCTCCGACGAATCGATAGTCCGCTTTGTCTCCGTAGCGCCAACGTCCTCCGTGCCAGAAGACAATCACCGGCCGAGGACTCGAGGCGGCGCTTTCGGGCACATACACGTCCAGACGCTGCTGGGGCTCCGCCCCATACGCGATGTTCGTGTGCCGTCGGTACGAGCCAAAGGCCGCGGGGGCATTGGCAGCAAAAAATCCCAGACGCTCGCATCCGGCCAAAAACAGTGCGGACAGCCCTGCCAGAGCAGTTCGGCGCGACATGCCATCCTCGTTAGCGGCAGTCATAGGTAGGGCTGCTCGCGACATCGAGCACGCCATATTGAATCAACCAGCCGCGCGCATCGTCAGCGTCGTGCTCAAACCATTCCGCTGCGCTTCCCAGCCTGAATGTGTAGCCCCACTCATCCATGTCACGGCACATTCGCTGCCGGCCCACTTTTGGCAGCGAATCGGCCAAAATGATTTGCAGATAACAAACGGCATTTTCTTCCGCGTGATCGCCACCGGCATCGGTATGCAAGCCGGCGCGTCGTTCCGGGGTCATGCAGATAAAGTGCGCGCTTTCGTGCAGCACCGAATGCAGCGGCGTGTCCAGGCGTGCAAAAATCTTCGATCCCATGAGCCCGGCCTCGCGTTCACCCCAGTAGGAGCCGGGGATGACCTCGTCCGGCGCCACCAACTGCAGTGTCAAACCATAGCGATCCAAGAGTACTTCCAGGGATAGTCGATCAATGCCGTTGACCAGAAGCACTGCCGCGACCGCACGCCGGTGCTACTTCAAGCTCGTGAGTCGGCGCATGGCGATGGACACCAGATCCCGCGCCATTTGTTGGCGCAGAATATCGGCTTCATGTTCCTTGGCGAGCTGCAAAGTCTCGTCGAAGCTGAAATCCTTGGACAGGCTGATGGTTTGCGGCGCGAGTAACTGCTTACCGCCGCCGTGCACGCTGAAGGTCACCGTATAGGTGAGTTCATATTCGGTGGGAATGTTTTTCGCCGAGACCGCCAGCGTGCGTTGCTCGACCAAGTCCTTGGTGACATCGACGGTCGCCGTGGCGGCGTCGCGCGTCCACTGCAGTGTCGCCCCCGAGGCCTTGAGCTGATGCTCGAATTCCCGTGAAAAATCCGTATAGGGGTCTTTCAGCGATAAGTAGGGGCGCGCCATGACCGCAGGCAGCGGATCGCTGCCTGCCAGGCGAAAACCGCACGCGGCCAGGCTCAAAATGCCGATCAAAACGAAATATCGCGAGCTGACCACGCAGCATTACACCACGATGTTCACAAGCTTGCCCGGCACGATGATCACCTTGCGAACCGCGGCGCTGCCGATGAACTTCTGCACGTTGGCGTCGGCCAGCGCCGTGCTACGCACCACGGCTTGGTCCGCGTCTACTGCGACCGTGATATGCGCCCGCAACTTGCCATTCACCTGGACGACCATCTGCACGGTGGCCGACTGCAACGCCTCGACGTCGACTTCACGCCAAGGCTCGTCGATCAGGGCGGTGCTACACCCAAGTCCGCGCCACAGTGCATGAGTGACGTGCGGGATGATCGGGGACAGCGTCAGCACCGCAATCTCCAATGCCTCCTGCGAGACGCTGCGATCTTGCGCAGCGGCCTGCGGAAACTTCGCCACGGCATTCAATAGCTCCATGACCGCGGCAATCGCGGTATTGAAAGTGCGCCGGCGGCCGATGTCATCCGTAACCTTGGCGAGGGTCTGGTGCGAATGCCGGCGAAGCGCGCGCTGCGGCTCGGTCAGCGCCGGCTTGTCGAGCGGCACCACACGACCCCGCGACACGTGGTCGTACACGGCTTTCCACAGCCGCTTGATGAAGCGAAACGCGCCTTGCACGCCTTCATCGGACCATTCCAATGTCTGTTCGGGCGGGGCGGCAAACATAATGAACAGCCGTGCGGTGTCGGCGCCGAATTCGTCCACCAACACCTGTGGATCGACGCCGTTGTTTTTGGACTTGGACATCGTTACCACGCCGCCCGATTCGACCGACTTGCCGTCGGACTTCAGCACCGCGATGCTGCCACTGCCGCTCTTATCCGCAGTATGTGTTACATCGGCCGGATTGAAGTATTGCAGTCGCCCAGAATCGGTCTTGCGGAAGAAGACCTCATTGAGCACCATGCCTTGCGTGAACAAACGCGCGAATGGTTCCTTGAATGAAACCGCGCCCATTTCTCTCAAAAAGCGCGTCCAGAATCGCGCATACAGCAAGTGCAGGATGGCGTGTTCTATGCCGCCGATGTACTGATCGACCGGCAGCCAGTATTGAACCCGATAATCGAGCATGGCCTGGTCATTGTCGGCGCAGGCAAAACGCAAGAAATACCATGACGAATCCACGAACGTGTCCATGGTATCGGTCTCGCGGCGCGCATCGGCACCGCACCTTGGGCACTTCACGCTAAGGAATCGCTCGTCCTTCAGCAGTGGGTTGCCGCTGCCGTCAGGCACCAAATCCGTGGGGAGCACCACTGGCAATTGATCATCCGGCACCGGCACCGCGCCGCAGCTTCCGCAATGAATGATTGGAATCGGACAACCCCAGTAGCGCTGGCGCGAAATTCCCCAGTCGCGCAGCCGCCAGGTGGTGCGTTTCTCACCCAACCCTATGGCCTGCAAATCTCTGGCAATGGTATCGACCGCAGCCTGATAATCGAGCCCGTCATATGGGCCGGAATTCACACAGCGGCCGTGATCGGAATACCACGGCTCCCATGCCGCGGAAGAATACGGGCGCCCCTGTACATCGATGACCGGCTTGATTGGCAACCCATATTTTTTGGCGAATGCGAAATCCCGTTCATCGTGTGCCGGTACGCCCATGACGGCACCGTCGCCATAACTCATCAGCACATAGTTGCTGACCCACACGGGCACGGGTTCGCCGCTGATGGGGTGCCGCACGTGCAAGCCGGTCGGCATGCCCTTTTTTTCCTGGGTAGCCAGCTCGGCTTCGTGTGCCGGCCCGCGTTTGCACTCTTCGATGAATGCGGCCAGCTTCGGATTGTCTTGCGCGGCAAACTCTGCCAGCGGATGCTCCGCAGCCACGGCGCAAAATGTCACGCCCATGATGGTGTCGGCGCGAGTGGTGAATACCCACAGCACGCCGCCCTCGCCGACGTTGTGCGGAAAGCCCAGCCGTACGCCTTCGCTGCGGCCGATCCAGTTGGCCTGCATCACGCGCACTCGTTCAGGCCAATCCGGCATGCAATTCAATTCATCGAGCAGATCCTCGGCATACGCCGTGATCTTCAGGTAATACATGGGAATTTCGCGTTTCTCGACTATCGCCCCGGTACGCCAGCCTCTCCCATCGATGACTTGCTCATTTGCCAGCACGGTCTTATCGACCGGATCCCAATTAACGACACCGGTTTTCTGATACGCAATGCCCTTTTCCAACATGCGTAAGAACAGCCATTGATTCCAGCGGTAGTATTCGGGCCGGCAAGTCGTCAGTTCCCGTTTCCAATCGAGCCCGTAGCCCAAGGATTTGAACTGCGCCTTCATGTGAGCGATGTTGTCGAAGGTCCATTTCGCAGGGGGCACACCATTCGCGATGGCAGCATTCTCGGCCGGCAAGCCGAACGCGTCCCACCCCATGGGTTGCAGCACATTTCGCCCGTGCATGCGCATGAAGCGCGTCAATGCATCGCCTATGGTGTAATTGCGCACGTGTCCCATATGCAAGCGGCCGCTTGGATAGGGAAACATGCACAAGCAATAATACTTCGCGCGGCTGTCGTCTTCCTTAGCCTCGAAGCTATGTTGTTGGTCCCAATAAAGCTGCGCCTCCGCTTCGATAGCGGCGGGTTCGTATCTTTCTTGCATGATTGGGCCTCAGAATACCCGAGATGCCGGACGGCCGCGAACTGCTCTTCACCAAAGGTCGCATGCGAAACTTGAATTTTTATGGCGCGCTGGGCTTAAGTACCTTGAGCGGCTGCCTGTGGTTCTTGGCCGTTACGCCATTTGATTTATCGGCACTCGCATGGATCGCGGCGGTCCCGATGTTCATGGCCATCGAGCGAACGGCAAGCTTTCGCCTCGCACTATTTTTGGGCTCGTGGGCCGGGTTCGTGGAGACCGCGGGCGGATATTACTGGCTGATCGATGTCATGCGCCGCTTCGCCGATTTCCCTTGGATCGGAGCGGCGGCCGTTTTTCTGCTTTTTTGCGCGGCCCGCGCAATTATTTTCCTATTGTTTACCGGCGCAGTGCTCGCCATCCGCAAGCGCGTCCGCATTCCGATGACCCTGCTCGCGCCCGTCGCCATGGTGAGCTGCGAGTTGCTGGTCCCGCAATTGTTCCCGGCGGGCCAGTGGATCAGTCAGGCATGGAATCCACACGTCATCCAGGTGAGCGAACTGACAGGACCCTTTGGCGTCACCGCGCTGCTGATGATGATGAACGGTGCCTTGTACGATGTCATCCTCAATCCACGCGCCGCGCGCTATCCGGCCATGGCGGCCGCGGGGCTGTTGGCGGCTGCACTCATTTTCGGCGCCGTGCGAATGCGTCAAACCGACGCAATCGCCGCGCATGCTCCGCGCCTCAAAATCGGCTTGGTTCAGCCAAATTTCGCCTACACCATAGATGGAGAATTCTCGCGCGACGAGGCCCTGCACCAGCTGACCGCCCTGCAGGAGCAATCGCGCCGCTTGGAGAAGGAAGGAGCGCAACTGCTGGTATGGAGCGAGGGCAGTTTCCCGATCGCCGTGCCCCGCGATTTCAGCGCCGATTTTTCAGCCGACTCGCTCGCGATGATTCGTCGCGGGTTTAGCGTGCCCACCCTGATCGGCGCCGAGATGTACGATGCGGCCCGCGAGGATGCTTTCAATTCGGCGATCCTGCTCGATGGCAATGGCAAAGTTGCGGGCCGCTACGACAAGGTGCGTCTGCTGGCGTTTGGCGAATACATCCCCGGCATCGAGACATTTCCCTGGCTGAGAAAATTTCTGCCGGCAGGTGCCGGAAGATTCACGGCAGGCGCAGGTCCGGGCGTGATTTCCGTGCGAGGTCCCGGCGGCGATGCGTGGCGATTGGGCCCCGTCATCTGTTACGAGGACATATTGCAGGGATTTTTACGCGGTGTCGGACAGCAGCATCCGGACTTGCTGGTCAATCTGACCAGCGATTCCTGGTTTGGCGCAGACACCGAGCCTTGGGAGCATCTGGCGCTCGCCGTGTTTGCCAGTGTGGAACTGCGCGTGGCCATGGTGCGCGCGGTCAATTCGGGCGTGTCGGCATTGATCGATCCGAACGGTCGAGTACTGCAAAAGACCTATGCCAACGATCCCTACCGCCATCCGCGCGATGCTGATGGCATTGTCGTGACGGCGCCGAAAATGGCCGGAGGGCATACGGTGTTCGTGGCCGTTGGCAATCTCTTCGCCAATCTATGCTTGACGGCTACTTTGGCGTTATTGGGCATAACACTGGTCCGCGCCCGCCGGCATCGCAGCAACTAACGCATAGAGACATGCTGCGATGCAATAATGCTATTGTGAAGGCGAGGCCTGCCGGTTTGCGCGCTTCCTAAAAATTGAAATAATACTTTATTGCGCAGCAACAGGAGTGCCGTTAGGGCAATTCAGCCACCCATGTCAGAACGAAAGACGGCCGCCTCCACGGTCGCCTCCACCGCCGCCTTCCTGGCCGGCGGCGGCGCGGTCGGAAAACTCATGCGTGGCAAACGCTGGGAGGAAACTCCTCTAGGGTCCCCGGATTCTTGGCCCCAAAGCCTCAAGACTGTGGTTCGAATTCTGCTGACGTCGCGTTACCAAATGTGGATGTGTTGGGGACCGCAACTCACCATGTTCTACAACGATGCGTACGGCCCCACTCTCGGCGTCAAACAACAGTGGGCCTTAGGCGCTTCTGCTCGCGAAGTCTGGAAGGAAATCTGGCCGGATATCGGCCCGCGTATCGAGCGCGTGCTGCAAAGCGGCGAAGCGACCTGGGACGAGGGGTTGCTGTTGTTCTTGGAACGCAGCGGCTACCCCGAAGAGACCTATCACACCTTTTCATACTCGCCGCTAGCCGATGACGACGGCCAGATCGTCGGGATGCTGTGCGTCGTCACCGAAGAGACCGAGCGTGTCATCGGCGCGCGCCGGCTATCCGGCCTGCGTGATTTGGCCGCTGCGATAGCCGGCAACAACTCCTTGGGCGTGGTGTTCGAGGCGATTTCGCGTCAATTGAATCAGAATCTCGAGGATCTGCCTTTCACGCTGACTTATCTGTTCGATGAGCAGGGCTACGCTCGCTTGGCCTGCAGCAGCGGGGTCGAGGCGATTCATAGCATCGCGCCCGCGCGCATCGATCCTAAAGATCCCAATGCCAGCTGGCCGGCCGATGAGATCTTGGCGCGACGCACCGCGTTGAACGTGAGCGATCTGAAGGATCGCTTTGTCGAATTGCCGAAGGGAGCGTGGGACAAGCCACCTCGGGAAGCCATCATCGCGCCCATCGCACAGCAGGGACGCGAGTCGCCGGCGGGCTTTCTGGTAGCCGGCATCAATCCATTTCGCCGCATGGATGATGCTTATTTGGGATTCGTCAATCTGGTCGCCGGACAAATCTCGTCCGGACTCGCCAATGCCTTGGCATACGATGAGGCGCAGCGCCGCGCACAGGCACTGGCGGAGCTCGATCGAGCAAAAACCACGTTCTTTTCCAACGTCAGCCATGAGTTTCGCACTCCGCTGACCTTGATGCTGGGTCCTCTCGAAGATGTATTGAATCGGCCGGATGCCCACCCCTTGAGTGAGCATCGCGAGATGGTTCAAGTCGCCCATCGCAACGGCGTTCGGCTGCTGAAGCTGGTCAATACGCTGCTGGATTTCTCGCGCATCGAGGCCGGCCGCGCACAGGCTTACTTTGAGCCGATTGAACTTGGCGCTTTCACTGCGGAACTGGCCTCGAATTTCCGCTCGGCTGTGGAAAGGGCCGGGCTGCGACTCAGCGTGCATTGCGAAGCGTTGCCCGAACCGGTCTATGTGGATCGCGACATGTGGGAAAAAGTGATTCTCAATCTGCTGTCGAACGCATTCAAATTCACCTTCGATGGCTCTATAACAGTCGAGTCGCGGCTCTCCGATGACGGCGAACGCGCGGAAATCACCGTCCGCGACACCGGCACCGGCATTCCTGCAGCCGAGCTTCCGCATCTATTCGATCGCTTCCGCCGCGTGGCAGGGGCGCGTGGCCGTTCCATCGAGGGCAGCGGCATTGGATTGGCCCTGGTCAGAGAACTGGTCAACGCCCATGGCGGCACGATCAGTGTCACGAGCGAAATGGGACAAGGATCTGCATTTACCGTGGCGCTGCCCTTCGGCAACGACCATTTGCCTGCGGACAAGATCGGTAAGGCGCGCGCGCAGGACAGCGGCACAGCCCGCGGACAAGCCTATATCGCCGAGGCCTTGAGTTGGTTGGACGATGCGTCCCGGCAAGCGGCGAGCGCCATACCAGCCGCGGCGGAGATCGATGGCATCGCACCGGTTGCGGATGCAGGACGGCGCAGGGTGCTAATCGCAGACGACAACATCGACATGCGCACATATCTGCAGAAGCTCCTGCAGACCGCAGGCTTTGAAATCGAAGCTGTGGCCGACGGTGAACAAGCATTGGCCGCGGCACGAGCACGTAAGCCGGACCTGGTCCTCTCGGATGTAATGATGCCGAAGATCGATGGCTTCGGATTGCTCGCGGCGCTACGAAACAGTTCGGAATTGCGCGATGTGCCGGTGTTGTTGCTGTCCGCACGTGCCGGTGAGGAGGCTAAGGTTGAAGGTTTTGCTGCAGGTGCGAATGACTACTTGGTCAAGCCCTTCAGCGCCCGTGAGTTGGTCGCACGTGTCCGAGCCAATCTAGATCTCGCGACGCTGCGCCAAGAATCGGAAGAGGCGCTTCGCCGCCTCAACGAATCGCTGGAGCAGCAAGTTGCCGACCGCACGGCGGATCTGCGCGGCAAAGAGGCGCGCTTGCGAACCATATTCGGCACCAGTTATACCTACCAGGGCTACATGTCCACGGATGGCACGTTGCTCGATGCCAATGCAACTTCCCTCGCCGGCATCCAGGCAGAACTGCAAGACGTCATCGGCAAGCCCTTCTGGGAAACGCCGTGGTTCGCGGCCACGCCGGGGATGTCGGATTTCGATTCGTAATGCCATACCGCTGGTCGCCGCTGGCGAAGTCGTACGCCAGGAAATCCATATCGACCTGCCGCAGGGCGGCTGGCGATGGTTTGATTTCCAAATGCGCCCGGTTCGCGACAGTCATGGCAATGTGGTGGCCATTGTTCCGGAAGCGGTCGAAGTCACCGAGCGCCGCCGGGCGGAAGAGGCGCTGCGGCAGGCGCAGAAAATGGAGGGCATTGGTCAATTGACCGGCGGCGTGGCGCACGACTTCAACAACCTGCTGACCATCATTGTCGGCAGCCTCGAAACGGTTCGACGGCAGATCAAGCAGACCGGATTTGACGCCGCCAACATCGACCATTTGGTCGAGAGCGCCATGCGTGGCGCGCAGCGCGCGGCATCGTTGACTCAGCGCCTTCTGGCGTTTTCGCGGCAGCAGCCGCTCGATCCCAAACCGATTGATCTGAGCCGGCTGGTGACGGGCATGTCGGATCTGCTGCACCGGACTATCGGCGAGCAAATCTCCATTGAGACCGTGATGTCCGCCGGCCTGTGGCGGACCAATATCGACGCCAATCAGCTGGAAATGGCGATCATCAATTTGGCGGTCAATGCGCGCGATGCCATGCCGGACGGCGGCAAGCTGACGATCGAGACCTCGAACGTATCGCTCGACGAGCGCTATGCAGACAATCAGGCGGAGGTGATACCCGGCCAGTATGTGATGTTGGCCGTCACCGACAACGGCATCGGCATGACTCCGCAGACTGCCGCGAAGGCTTTCGAGCCGTTCTTCACCACCAAGGATATTGGCCACGGCACCGGCCTAGGTCTGTCTCAAGTCTATGGCTTCGTGAAGCAATCGGGCGGCCACGTAAAAATCTACAGCGAGATTGGTCAGGGCACGTCGGTCAAGATTTATCTACCGCGCCTGTATTCGAATGAGTCAGTCGCGCCCGCCGAACCGGTCACCGAGAATTGCCAGGGGCCGCGACAACGAAACGATTCTCGCCGTCGAGGATGACGTCGATGTCAGGGCGCATACCTGCGGCATATTGCGCGAGCTGGGATACCGGGTGCTCGAAGCCGCCAATGGCAGCGCTGCACTCGAGGCTCTGCAAGCCCATCCTGAGATCGATTTGCTATTCACCGATGTCGGGCTGCCCGGAGGCATGAACGGGCGGCAGCTCGCCACCGCGGCGCGAAAATTGAATCGCAAACTCAAGGTGCTGTTCACCACGGGTTATGCACGCAACGCCATCGTGCACGAAGGCCGTTTGGATCCGGGCGTGCAGCTGATTACCAAACCATTCGCGTATGCGACCTTGTCTGGGAAAGTGCGCGACATGCTCGATGCGCGCGCGGCGCCGCCGCGCATCTTGGTCGTGGAAGACGAGGATCTCATCCAAATGCTGCTCGGCAGCCAGCTTGAAGACATGGGCTTCGAAGCGGCGATCGCGGGTTCGGCGGCGGCGGCGAAGAGCAAGCTGGCCTTGCTGCAGGGTCAGGTGGATGCAGCGATTGTGGATCTTGGACTTCCCGACGCGACAGGAGACTCTCTGGTGCGGGAGCTGCGCACGCTGTATCCCGCGCTGCCGATTGTAATCTCCAGCGGCTACGACAAGGCGACGCTACAGAGCCGCTTCCCGAACGAGCGCGGCATCGAATTCTTGAGCAAACCCTTTACCGCGGAGCAGCTCGAAGCTGCTATCCGCGATCTAGGGATCAAGCCATAAGGCTTATTTTTGAGCCCACCGCCGCCGCAGACCCAGCGGCTTTGGCGCCAGCCGCCGCGGATGAAGCCGCCGCATTGGTGATCGATGCGGCCGGGTTCGCAGCCGCAAGCGCCGGCTGCGCGCCAATGATCTGCTGCAGCGAATTGAACAGGCTGCCAAAGAGATTTTGCGTGGAACCGGCCGGAACTTGGGCAGCGGTGCTGCTCGAGGAATCGGCAAAAGGATCCGTCAGCGAGCCTTTTTTATGGCCATGGCCATGGGGGTGAATATTTACCGCTGGCAGCGTGGACGTGATGGCGGAGGGAACGGCAAGTGATGACATAGGCTATCCTCTTAAAGAAGAATCAGTGTCGAGCGGCAACAATCTGCCGCAGCCGGTCGGCGGCGGCGAAATCTTGCCGCCGCTGGCGGCGACAAAACGAACTGAAGCGCGTTCGAACACTCAAATACAGCATAGGCAAATAGCTCAAGCAGGTTTCGTGCCAGTCAGCCGAGTCGCTTACCCAGGCTTGCGGAATCGATAGACAACCTGATCGGTTCGGCCGCGCACGCCCGGGTCGAACACTGACGCTCGGTGATCGTCTGCGTGGTTGCGCAGCACGTCGCTCTCTGCGTCGAAAACAAAACCGGCGGCTTCAATTTCCCGCCGCATGCGCAATGGATCAATTCGGTGCAGCGATTCGGTGTCCCGCAACCCAGACCCGGCCTCAGCTACATGGTCGATGACCAAATAAACACCGCCGGGCCTCAATGCATCGAAGAATCTCTTGTTGAGCGCCGCCACGTCGGCCGGTCCCATGAAGGCGTCATGCAGGTCGTGATAATTCTGCGCCGTCCAGATCACGTCGAGCTCTTGCGGTACGCGAAAGTTCCGCGTCGAGTCGCTTAAGACCGACACATTGCCGTATCCCGGATCACGTTCGAGCAACCGCGTGCCGGCAACTTCTTGCGGAGAGCAATTCTGCAATTGCTCGGTTGGCAGGAATGCGTACACATGCCCGGTATCGCCCATTACGTCGCTCATGATCCGCGTGAAATAGGCGTTTCCCGGCATGAAATCCACGATCCTGTCGCCGCGCTTCAGTTGCGCAAAGGCGATCAATTGCGCGGGCTTGCGCGTAGCATCGAAACGCACTTGCTCTGGCGGACGCCGCGGATCCGCCACGGCACGTGCCGCGGCAGTTTCGGTTCGCGTGTCAGCTTGCGCCGACACACAGATCAAGAGCACCGCAAACAGCAATGCGGCAAGATACGGAACTGATTTAAACATGGCAGGTCCCTCAGTTGCGGGGATCAAAGCGTACAACTTAAAGTGCAATTCAAGTCAAGCATCCACCCTTACTGGAGGCGCTCGTGGGACTATTAATTGGCGAAATCGCGCGGCGCGCAGGACTTTCGACCTCAGCGCTGCGCTACTACGAAAGGGTTGGGCTGTTGCCGCCCCCAGCCCGCATCTCAAAGCGGCGAAGCTACGATTCCAAGGTGCTCGGCCGAATTCGAATAATTTTGCTGGCATTGGACGCCGGCTTCACCGTCAAAGAAACCAAGACCTTTCTTAGCGGCTATCCGCTCACCACCACGCCCGCGGAACGATGGCGCGCGCTGGCCGCCAAGAAGCTTACCGAGTTGGACGCGCAAATCACGCGCCTCGCGCAAATGAAGTCGATTCTCAACGACAGCTTCCAATGCCGCTGCCTGCGCATCGAGGATTGCGAAAAATACATGCCGCCTTCCAATCGAGTTGCGCAATGAATGATGCCGGCGTGATCAAGGACGTCAAGGCTGGGCGAGCACGACATTCTGACTTTCCTGCGGCCCGATTCGCTCTGGGGCGCGCTGATCTATCTGGTTGTGTTCGTGCTGCTGGCCATGCTGATTTCGCGGATATTGCGCGCCGGCGTGCATGCGTCGCTAACCCGTAAGGGCCACTTCGATCGCACAACCATCAGCTTCCTGCAGCAATTCGGTTCGGTATTGGTCTGGGTCATCGTTCTCATCCTGTACGCCCATCTCATTCCGGCGTTGCGCTCGATGGGCACTGCTTTGCTCACCGGCGCGGGGGTCGTATCCGTTGTCATCGGTCTTGCGGCGCAAAGCACCTTGGGCAATCTGGTGGCCGGCATCTCGATCGCGATTTATCGGCCGTTTCGCTTGGGCGACACTTTACAAGTCACCGCACCCACCGGCACGGATATCGGCGTGGTGGAACTCATTTCGCTCGGATACACCACGCTGCGTGCGCCGGACGGTCACATGATCGTATTGCCCAATGCCATCGCGGCCAGCCAGGTGACGATTAATTTGAGCACCAATTACGCGCCCTGGCCGATTTCGATCACCATCCGCTTGAGCCGCGATGCGGACATTGAAGCAGCGCGGCATCTGGCTCTCAGTGTAGCCGCCGAAATCGCCGGAGAAACCGCGGTGGTCGGTTGCTTCCTGACCAAGATTGATGCCGCCGCCATCACCTTGGAGCTGCGCTTCAAAGCGGCGGACGCTGCCAGTCGCGATGCGGTGCGATCCAAAATGTTGGCGGCCCTGCCGGCGCGATTTGCGGAGGCCAAAATCGGCTCGGCGGGTACCGAACTGCCGGCTTTCTCCTAGAAAGACAACGGTTAAAAGGGCAACTGCTGCAGATCCGGCTCGACCCAGTTGCGCCGGGCCTCGACCGAAAATAGCCGCGCGCGACTCCAATACGCTAGCAGCCAATCGGATTTGCCCAGCGGCGACGCCAACAGGGCATTGCAGGTTTCGAATAGACTTCGCGCCGGGTTTTGCATCAGAAAGCTGCGCGCCGCACGCAATGAAGCCTGCGTAATGGTTTCGTGATAACCACCAGTGTCCGTGTTGGCGACACCGGCGGCCTCGTTGTATGCACGAATGAATCCCGGCATCGCGCGCGACGCGTCCAAATCTTGGCGGCGGGAGATCAGCCATAGCGCTACGGCGAAGTGCGCCGCATGCGTCCAGCGAGGCTTGGGCAGTGACAATTCGAGCACGCCACGAGCGATTGCGGCAATTTCTTCGTCTGAATGGAACGGAATGAATGGACCGGAGGACATTGATCAACGATGTTAGCAGCGCCGCCGTGGACTATTTCGATTTCGCCGGCTTGTAAGCAGCACACATGGCGTTTAGGCTTGCGCGCTGCAATGGGAAGGAGTGCTTCAAAGATGCTGAAAACAATCGCGGCCGGCGCGGCGCTTGCGCTTACGCTCGTCAGCGGCTCTCAGGCGCGGCCCTTCACCGCCAAAGACCTGGCGCTGCTTGATCGAGTATCGGATCCCCGCGTCTCACCCGATGCGCGCTTCGTGGCATATAACCTGAGATCCACCGATTGGGATGGCAACCACGGATTCAACGCGCTGTGGGTTCTGGACCGCAGCGCACCGAACTCCGCGCCGCGGCTGGTGCGCGATCAGGAGCGACCCTCCATGTCGCCGCGATGGTCTGCCGATGGTCAATGGCTGTATTTCCTCTCATCGCGCGGAGGCTCGACTCAGGTCTGGCGCACGCCTGCCAAGGGCGGCGAGAGTTCCCAGGTGACAAAGCTGCCGCTCGATGTGGGCCTGTATCGCCTTGCTGCGGACGGCCAATCGTTGGTCGCGGCAATAATCGTGCATTCCGAGTGCGATACGCTGGCTTGCAGCAAGGCCAAGGATGAGGCGAAGTCGAAAGAGAAGACCTCCGGAATTGTGTACGACAGCGCCACGCCGCGCTTCTGGGACACTTATCTCGACGGCCGCTATATCGGATTATTCTCGGTGCGTTTGAGCCGCGACACTGTCACCGATGCCATCCCACTGACGCGCGGCTATCAAGCCGACATTGTTGCCCGGCCCGATGGCGATGACTCCTCATTTGTGATTACGCCTGACGCCAGCGCGGTCATTTTTTCGGCTCGCCCCTCCGGGTCCGCCCAAGGCCTGGGAGAGCCGAGCAATCTTTATTCCGTGCCGCTCGACGGCAGCAAGCCCGCACAGCGACTCGATCCGGCCGCAGCCACGTCAGACACCGCGCCGGCCATCTCGCCCGACGGCGCAAGGCTGGCCTACCTTGCACAAAAAGGATCTGTCTTCACCGCGCCGCGCGCGCAAATCATGATCCGCGATCTGAAAACTGGCGCGACGCATGCGCTCGCCGAATCTTTCGATCGCTCTCCGCATACGCTGGCCTGGTCGGCTGATTCCAAAACGCTGTACACGGATGCAGAAGACACGGGCCAGAGCCGCATCTTCGCCATTACCGTCGCGACTGGTGCCGTCAAGCCGCTGACCGGCGAGGGCCACGTCGGTAGCTTTGATCTTGCGAAGGATTGGATCATCTACAGCCGTGATGCGCTCGATTCACCGGCTCAAATTTACGAAATGAAAATTGGCGGGGCGCCGCGAGCCCTGACGCACGCTGGGCAAGACACGCTGGCACAAACTCCGTTTTCTTCATTCGAAGCGTTCAGCTTTTCTGGATGGAACGACGAGACGGTGCACGGCTATGTCGTGCGGCCCGCCAACTATCACCCCGATCAAAAATACCCGGTTGCTTTTCTCATTCACGGTGGACCGCATGGCTCTTTCGGCAACGCCTGGAGCTATCGCTGGAATCCGCAAGTCTGGGCGGGCATGGGGTACGCCGTGGTCATGGTTGATTTTCACGGCTCGAGCGGCTATGGCGAGGCGTTTGGCAAGTCCATCATCGGCCACTGGGGCGATCGGCCGCTCACCGATCTACAAAAAGGCTGGAGCTATGCGCTCGGTCACTATGGTTTCTTGGATGGCGATCGGGCTTGTGCGCTGGGCGGTTCTTACGGCGGCTACATGGTCGCTTGGATCGCGGGGAACTGGGCACAACCCTGGAAGTGCTTGGTGAATCATGACGGTGTTTTTGATATCCGATTGATGTCCTATTCCACGGATATCCCCGGATTTCAGCAGTCGCAGGATGACGCGCCGACCTGGGTTAAGCCCGAGAATGTGGAGCGCTTCAATCCCGTCGATCACGTGGCCGACTGGAGCGTCCCGATGCTCGTGGTGCACGGCGGCCGTGATGATCGCGTGCCCTTGGACCAAGGAATGGGTGCCTACGGCGCCGCTCAGTTGCGGCGTGTTCCCAGCGAACTGCTGTATTTCCCGGACGAAAATCACTGGGTGCTGAAACCGCAGAATTCCGTCCAATGGTATGCAACCGTTGAAGCGTGGATGAAGCGCTGGCTCGGCGCGTAGGGAAAAATTCATGAGTACATTGACTCGACAAAAAAGTGCGCTTGTACGAGCTCGCACTGCAGGACGGCCGCTCGGCGAGTCCCTTCGTCTGGCGCATCCGCTACGCCTTGGCGCACAAGGGGATTCCCTTCGAAACCGTCTACTTGGGATTTACCGAAATTCCGACGGTGTTCGGCGGAAAGTTCAAAACCGTTCCGATCTTGGAGCATGGCGGACACGGCGCTCGCGGAAAGCTGGGACATTGCCGAGTACTTGGACCAAGCGTTCCCACAGCAGCCCCCGCTCTTCAATACGCCCGCGGAACTGTCTCTGGTGCGTTTCATGGACGCCTGGTTCATGAACGAGGTAATGCGCAAAATGTTCCGTGTCTATATCAAGGACGTGCACGACGCGGCACGCCCGGAAGATCGCCCTTACTTTCGCGAAAGCCGCGAGAAAAACATGAAGGGCAAGACGTTGGAAAGCTTCACGGCGGATCGCGCGAGCTATTTGCCGGCGATTCGCGCGTCCTTGGCGCCGCTGCGCACCCACCTGCAGAAGTATCCGTTTCTCGGCGGCAGCGAGCCGAATTATGCCGATTACATTGCACTCGGTGGATTTTATTGGGCAGCCAGTGCCGGCACGCTACCGCTGCTGGAGCGTGACGACTCCTTGCGCGACTGGCTGGATCGCGGCTTCAATCTGTACGGTGGGATTGCGCGCGACCCGGGAATCAAACCGCTGTTCGAGTGAGCGGCGGTCCGCCGCTCGAATTCACGTGCCGCCGCGCCTGCGCCAAACCGCAATTGCAAGCAGCAGGAGAGACAGGATAACCACGGGATAGTTGCCGAGGCGCGCGTACGGGGTGAGGCCGGTCATGGGCTGCACATTGGCACGCAACACATCCTCTTGGAATTGCGCCAAGCGCGCAATGATCTTGCCCTGGGGGTTGATCGCCGCCGTGATGCCATCGTTCGCGGCGCGCACGAGAAATCGACCTGCCTCGAGCGCGCGCATGCGCGAGATTTGCAAGTGCTGATGCGGCGCGGTCGAGTCGCCGTACCAGGCATTGTTGGTCACGTTGATCAGCAAGGTGGCTTGCCGCAGTACCGTGAGCTGCTGGCTGCCGAAGGCGTCCTCGTAGCAAATGGTTAGGCCGAGCTTTTCTCCGGCGGCGCTCAAGGTTGGCTGGCGCGAAGAGCCCGCGGTGAAGTCATCATAAGGAAGGCTCATCAGGCGCAGCCAGCTGCGCACGAACGCCGGCACTGGAAAATATTCGCCGAACGGCACCAAATGGCGTTTGTAGTACCAACCGTCGCCGGCGCTGCTCATACACCAGGATGCCGTTGAAGTACTGTTTGCTCGCAGGCCGATAGTCGACCAGACCAATCGCGAGATCAGCGTCGTGCGCGCGTCCCTGCTCCTTGAGCCGTTGCAGATACTCTGGAATGTCGGTCGACAGCACCGGCAGCGAGGCTTCCGGCCAGACAATGAGTCGGGCGCCCCAAGCTTCGCCGGTCAGCCTCAAATAGCGTTGCATGGTAAGTTCGCGATTTTTCGCCTGCCACTTTTGATCCTGAGGCACCGCGCCTTGCACCGCGGCGATCGGAACGGGTTGCCCCGACGGAAGCGTCCACTGCACGCGCACCAGGAATGCCGGGACTGCGAACAGCAACGCAATGGCGCCGATCGCCATGCCACGTCGCGACAACGGCACGCCGGGCATGAGCGCCACGTTTGCTGCCACCGATATCAGCACCGCGGCGCCGCTCACGCCGTACACGCCGAGCAGCGGCGCCCAGCCGGCCAGGGGCGAGTCGATCATCGCGTAGCCGGTCGACAGCCACGGGAAGCCGGAGAGCAGCCAACCGCGCAGCCACTCGAGTAACACCCACAGCGCCGGCAACACCAGCCAATCGCGGGTCGCACCGGGTTTGAGCCAGAATCGGTTCGACAGGTAGCACAGCGCGACCACATACAGGCACATCGCCGCAACCAAGACAGTCTGCAATAGCAGCGTCAGCCATACGGGCACCAGGCCAAACACGTGCAGGCAGGTGAAGAGCCAATAGGTGCCGAAGGCGAATAGCCCTAAACCGAATGCGGCGCCGGTCCAGCCGGCGCGGCGCGGCGGCAGTCCGCGGATCAGCGCGAACAGTGCCGCGGGCGCAACCAAGGCAAGCGGCCACCAGCCGAAAGGTGCGAAGCCAAGATTGAAGCTCGCGCCGGCAGCAAACGCAGCGACCAGACGCGCCACAACTTGTTTCCATTGCGCGGTCTCTGCGCCGCGCACGGCAACGTTCAAGCGCTCGACTCGTTGGCAACCGGCGGTTCGATGTCGAAGGGAACGGTCACACGCAACAGATCAATGCGGCGCCGGTCGGCGCGCAGAATTCGAAACTCGAGATCGCCGATCTTGATGGTTTCGCCGCGACGCGGTAGCCGTCCGAACTCCTGCATCAGCAGACCGCCGATGGTGTCGTACTCTTCGTCGGAAAAGGCACTGGAGAAATATTGATTGAATTTGGCAATCGGCGTCAGCGCCCGCACCGTGAACTCGCGCGGCCGCTCTTTGCGTATCGTTTGGTCGTCCTCGACGTCGTGCTCATCATCGATCTCGCCCACGATTTGCTCGATGACATCTTCTATGGTGACCAAGCCGCACACGCCTCCATATTCATCGACCACCATCGCAATGTGATTGTGGCTGCGCCGAAATTCCTTGAGCAGCACATTGAGGCGTTTGCTCTCCGGCACGAATATCACCGGCCGCATATATTCGCGTATCTCGAAATCCTCGTCCGCAGCTGCCTGCAGGCGCAGCAAATCCTTGGCGAGCAGAATTCCCAGAATCTGGTCACGATCTTCGCCAATGACCGGAAAGCGCGAGTGACCGGACTCGACCACCAGTTCGACCAGCTTCTCAGGCGACTCGTCGCGCTCGACGAAGACCATTTGCGAGCGCGGCACCATGATGTCCCGCACCTGCATGTCCGCGACGGCCAGGACGCCCTCGAGCATCACCAGTGCATCGCCGTCGAACAGTCCCCGCTCACTCGCCTCGCGCAGATTCTCGACCAGCTCGGCAAGATCCCGCGGCTCGCCGGACATGGACTGAGTAATGCGCTTTAACCAGCGGCCTGTGGAGCCGCCCTGAGTCTGTTCGGACATGGGGTCAGAGCATACCGGATCAAACGTAGGGATCTGAAAACCCAAGCCGATCAAGGATTTGAATCTCGCGGGCGGCCATTTTGCGGGCCTCCTTGTCATGCTCGTGATCGAAACCCTTGAGGTGCAGGACGCCGTGAATCGTCAGGTGCGCCCAGTGAGCCTCGAGCGTTTTATCCTGCTGGCGCGCTTCGAGCGCGACGACAGGTGCGCAAATCACCAGCTCGCCCAAGAATAATCGACCGTCGGGAGCGATTCCCGCGCCCGCAAATGACAGCACATTGGTGGGCTTGGGCCTATGACGATAGCGCGAGTTCAAGCTACGACTGCGCGCCTTGCCGACGATGCGCACTGACAGGCCCACGGGTTTCGCGATAGGCATGAGCGCCGCTTCGGCCCAGCTTCTCAAGAGCCGGCCGCTCGGTGCCCAGGGGCTGCGCGAGGCGTAGCTCACATCGAGTTCCAGCCGCCTTGCCACTTAGGAGTCGCCTGGGGAGCTCGCCTCATAGGCTTGCACGATTCGCTGCACCAAGGGATGGCGCACCACGTCGCGCGAGGTGAACATCGTGAAGGCAATGCCGCGCACACCGCGCAGAATATCGATCACGGTGCGCAAACCCGATTGCTTCGAATTCGGCAGGTCGACCTGGGTGATGTCGCCGGTCACCACGGCCTTGGAACCGAAACCGATTCGGGTCAGGAACATTTTCATCTGCTCGTTGGTGGTGTTCTGCGCTTCATCCAGAATCACGAAAGAATCATTCAACGATCGGCCGCGCATGAATGCCAGCGGCGCGACTTCGATTACATTGCGCTCGATCAGCTTGGCGACCCGTTCGAAACCGAGCATTTCATACAGCGCGTCATACATCGGCCGCAGATACGGATCGACCTTTTGCGACAGGTCGCCGGGAAGAAACCCTAGACGCTCGCCCGCCTCGACCGCCGGCCGCACCAGCACGATGCGGCGCACTTTTTCCGATTGCAAAGCCTCAACCGCGCACGCCACCGCCAGGTAGGTTTTGCCCGTGCCCGCGGGACCAATGCCGAACGTCAAGTCGTGCGTGCGAACATTGTTGAGGTACTCGGTTTGATTGGCACCGCGCGCGCGTATTGCGCCGCGCGCCGTGCGGACTTTCAGATCCTCCGGTTCCGTCTTTGCCTCGGCATCATTGCCGTCCATGTCCAACGCCTGCAGCGCGATGTGCACGCGCTCCGAATCCACCGGTTCGCGCTGCGCGCGCGCGTAGAGGTCTTGCAGCACCGATTCCGCGCGCTCGATCGCGGGCGCCAGCCCCACCAATTGAAATCGGTTGCCGCGCCGTCTGACTTCGACACCGAGCCGCGACTCGATCAGGCGCAGGTGCTCGTCCAAAGGACCGCAAAGTTCGACCAGACGGACATTGTCCGCAGGCGCCAAGAGTATGTCCCGAGTCAGCGGCGCCGAACTCATGCCGAACCAGCCGCCGCAAGACGGCCGCGAAGCGAATTCGGCATGGCCTCGGTGATGACGACGTCCGTAAAGCTGTTCATGAGCGAGCCTGGATTATCGCGCGGTCCGTCGAAATTAACCCAACGATTGTTGTCGGTTCGTCCTGCCAGCTGCGCGGGATTGCGCTTCGCCGGGCGCTCCACCAGTACGCGCTGGCGGCTGCCCACCATGCGCTGCGAAATGGCGCGCGCCTGGCTGTTCAAGCGCTGCTGCAAGAGTTCCAGACGCAGCTGCTTGACTTCGAGCGGCACTTCGTCGGGCAGCGCCGCGGCCGGCGTGCCGGGCCTGCGGCTGTAGAGAAAACTGAACGACTGATCGAAACCCACTTCCGCCACTAAATTCATCGTCGCCTGAAAATCCTCATCCGTTTCCCCCGGGAAACCGACGATCAAGTCGGTCGAAATGCAGATGTTCGGGCGCACCGCGCGCAGCTTGCGCAGTTTCTGCTTGTACTCCAGCACGGTGTGTCCACGCTTCATAGCCGCAAGAATGCGGTCCGAGCCGCTTTGCACCGGCAGATGCAAATAATTATTGAGTTGCGGAACGTTTGCATAGGCCTCGATTAAGCTGTCATTGAATTCGAGTGGATGCGATGTGGTAAAGCGAATGCGCTCGACACCGTCGATGGCTGCGACGAAATGGATCAACGTCGATAGGTCCGCGAGCGTGCCATCCGCCATGGGACCCAAGTAGGCGTTGACGTTCTGGCCCAGCAAGGTGATCTCGCGCACGCCCTGAGCCGCCAGTCGCTCAATCTCTGCCAGCACCTGCTCGAACGGGCGGCTAATTTCCTCGCCGCGCGTGTAGGGCACGACGCAGAAGGTGCAGTACTTGCTGCAGCCCTCCATGATGGATACGAAGGCAGTGGCGCCGCCGGCGCGGGCGTCCGGCAACCGATCGAATTTCTCGACTTCCGGAAAACTGATGTCGATTTGCGAGCGGCCCGAGTCTTTCAATCCCTGGATCATCGCCGGCAGGCGGTGCAGCGTCTGCGGCCCGAACACCAAATCCACGAACGGCGCACGGGCGGTGATGCCCTCGCCCTCTTGGCTCGCCACACAGCCGCCCACGCCGATCACCACATGGGGCCGTTGCAGCTTCAGGAGCCGCCACTCGCCCAAGAGCGAGAACACCTTTTCCTGGGCCTTCTCGCGCACCGAACAGGTATTAACCAGCAAGACGTCGGCTTGCGCCGGGTCATCCGTGCTCTTCATGCCATGCGCAGCCTCGAGTACGTCCCGCATCTTGCCGGAATCGTATTCGTTCATCTGACAGCCAAAGGTTTTTATGTATAAAAGTCCGGGCATTTAGAGCATGTGCTCGCGGTGAAAAGGCCGCTAAGATACTAGGAACCATGGCAATACGCGAAGTTCTCAAAATGGGCGACCCCCGGCTCCTGGGGATTGCCCAGCCGGTAGACGAATTCGGCACACCCGAACTGGAATCCCTGCTGACCGATATGCGGGAAACCATGCGAAATCTCAATGGCGCGGGGCTTGCGGCGCCGCAAATCGGAGTCGGTTTGCGCGTCGTGATATTTGGTTTCGAAGAGAGTCCGCGCTATCCGGAAGCGGATCCCGTGCCTTATACGGTACTCATCAATCCCGAGCTGACGCCGATCGGCGAGATCCAAGTCGAGGACTGGGAAGGATGCCTGTCGGTGCCCGGCATGCGCGGTTTGGTGCCGCGCTACCGCGATTTGCGCTACACAGGCTTCGATCCGGCGGGAACACCGATCGATCGCACCGTCACAGATTTTCACGCCCGTGTCGTGCAGCACGAGGTCGATCACCTGGATGGAATTCTCTATCCACGCCGCATCCGCGATTTGCGCCAATTCGGCTTCAATGAAGTGCTATTTCCCGGAGAAGACCTGCAGGACGACTAGATAAGAAGGCTCAAGGCAACCAAGCGCTGATCAGCGTTTGAGCTGCCCGTGATTCCGTAAGACTTGTTGCAGCTGATCGTGCGGCAGTGCCGGGACAGTCCAATAATCTGCGCCAGCGCATTAACGTGGAGCATATCTCAGCCAGCGCACGGCCGCTTCCGGCAACCGTTTCTGGAATCAGCGCTGTGCCTTGCGCGAATCCAAAACTGCCGAAGGATTGAGCCAGCGCATGAACCACTCCAGGTTGCGAAGCATGTACTCGCGCTCGAGCGGTGGCTCGAAGTTGACGTGCCCGCCGCGCGGATAGATGTCGAACTCCACAGTCTTGTGCAGTGATCTCATCGCTTTGTAGAGTTCCCGCGCTTGGCTCGGCGGTACCCGGTTGTCGTATTCCCCGTGCTGGATGAGGAGCGGCGTCGTGATGTTGCGCACATGCGTGATTGGCGAGTGCGCGACCAGCGAGGCCGCGTTCTCCCAGGGGTAACCGAAGTACTCGGCGACGAAGTCGCCGCCCTCGGAGAAGTAATAAAGATTGGCGAGGTCGCTGACGCTCGCCGCCGTCGATGCGGCCTTGAAGCGCCCTGTCTGGGTGACGATCCAGTTGGTCATATAGCCGCCATAGGAGGCGCCCATGATGCCGAGACGGTCCGCATCCGCGATGCCCTGCGCTACCATGGCGTCGACACCGGCCATGATGTCCTTGTAGTCGTCCTCGCCCCAGCGATTGAGGATTGCGCGAAAGCCCTCGACACCGTAGCCCGAGCCGCCTCGCGGCATGGGGAAGAGAATCGCCATCCCCGCGGCGGCCATGGCCTCGACCGGGTACGGATCGACTTGTCCCGGAATGTGGGCGAATTGTGGAAAGATCCCATAGGTGTAGCCGCCGATCGGGCCGCCATGGCAATAGACAACCATGGGCAGGCGCCGCGCACGGCTGTAACCGGGCGGCGTCAACAGCAGACCCCAAATGGTCTTGCCATCGAACGACTTCCAGCTAACGGGCTCGAGGTCGCCAAGGCGCAGCTCGCGAAGCTGGGGATTGGTGTCAGTGAGACGTCGTGCATGTCCGTCCGCGAGGTTCATGAGAAAGACGTCGCCCATCGTGCGGCTCTCGACCGAGCGATACGCCATGGTCCTGCCGTCGGCAGACAGGCTGAGCGAGTAGTTGACGACGCGGCCTGGCGTAAGAAGCTGGAAATGTTCGCCCTCCAACGAGACGCGGAAGATGCCTTGCTCGAACATGTGCTCGCCATTGCCGTTGGTCTGTTCGTCCGAGATGTAGTAGAGCGCGCGGCCGTCTGGCGCCCAAGTAAATGAGTTGACCCACAATTCCCGCGCAAGCGTGAGCCCGCGGGGCGACGCCCCGCGTCCGTCCGCGGCGACGACATAAAGATCGATCGCATTGATCATGCCCGGACGGCCGCCGGTGGAAATGAATGCGATCAACCGACCGTCGGGCGAAAACTGCGGCATGCGGTTGGTGCCGGGCCGATGGACGATCGAGCGTGGCTGATCGCCGTCTACCGAGACTGTATAGACGCCTGAGCTGTAAGGAGCTTGAAACCCAAGTTGTTCTGAGGCTCCGTAGGCGAGGCTGCGACCGTCAGGCGCCCAGTGAAAGTCCAGTACCGTCTGGTCAGCCGGCGTCAGGGCGCGAGCCGTGCCACCGGCGATTGACTGCAGCCACAGCCGCGGCGGCCGATTGCCGTGATCCACATGTTCGACGTAGCTTTTGTTCTTCATCCGTCGTGCGTCGTCCGGCGGCACCGGATCCGAGGCCACGAACGCGATCTGCTGCCCATCGGGGGACCACTCGTAGCGCGAGACCCCGCCCTCGATCGCGGTGATCGCCCGCGGCTCCCCGCCCGTCGGAGCCATCGCCATTACTTGCGGCACGTCACCCACGAAGGCGACGAACGAGAGCAATGAGCCATCGGGAGACCAGCGCAACCACGGCGACGGCAAAGGCTTGTTGAAGATCCGCGTCCCGTAGGTCAGGCGCACGGGAGCGCCTCCCGTTGCCGGGACGCGAAAGAGAACCGCCTCGTGCGCCGCCGTGTCGAACGAGGGCGTCGACACTACGTACGCAACCTGCTTGCCGTCCGGCGAGAGGCGCACGTCGGAGACCGTGGACAATCTCATAAGATCGTCGACCGTGACCGGTCCCGCCAGCAGGCTCGCCGGCGCAGTCAGGACCACGGCCATGAGCCACCCTTGCGTCGTATTTTTCTTGCTCACGCGTCTCCCCCCGATGGTGCGGACCCCGGCGTTGGACGGGACTCACGCGGCAAGCTACGCACGAACCGCCTAGGATTCGAAAATAATGACCCCGCGTCCTTGCTTGCCGGCATTCAGATCCGCAAACGCGCGTGGCGCTTCATCGATCGAATAAGTCCGCGTGATGAGTTCATCGAGTTTCAGGCGGCCGCTGCGATACAGTCCGATTAATCGCGGGAAATCCAGTTGCGGCCGCGCCGACCCGTACATGCTGCCCGTGAGAGTTTTCTCCGTGGTCGCGACTTGCTGCGCGCCCAAGACGATCTGATCCTTGGGGCCTGCAATCCCTACGATGACCGCGGTGCCGCCGCGCCGCAAGACGCCCCACGCCATTTCCGAGCTCCTGCCGTTTCCCACGCAATCAAAAGCATAATCGGCGCCGCCGCCGCACAGCTTGTACAAATCCTTGGCAGCATTCGCTTGCGCGCTGATGTTGTAGCCGTGCGTCGCGCCGAACTGCTTCGCCATCTCGAGTTTCTCATCGCTGGTGTCGACCGCGACGATCATGCCGGCGCCGGCGATGGCGCAGCCTTGGATGGCGTTCAATCCGACGCCGCCGCAGCCGATAATCACGGCGATCGAACCGGCCTCGACCTTGGCGGTGTTGACCGCGGCGCCGACGCCCGTCATCACCCCGCAGGCTATCAATGCCGCGCGGTCCAGGGGCATGCTCGGGTCGATCTTGACGACGTTGTCCATATGTACCGTCGCATATTCAGCCATGACGCCGCAGCCGCAGAACACATTGAGATCTTTGCCCGCGGCATCGCGGGTGCGCACGGTGCCGTCGGGCAGGGTGAACAATGACTTCAAAGATTGAACGCACAGTTGCGGACGCCCGGTCTGGCAATAGTGGCAATGTCCGCACATGCTCACGAAGGAGCTGACGACATGATCGCCGACCGCGTAATTGTCGACGCCATCGCCGACGGCGACGATGACCCCGGCGCCTTCGTGGCCCAGCACCAACGGCAGCGGATAATTGATGGTGCCGTTGGTTGCCGACAGGTCGCTGTGGCACACGCCGCAGGCGGCGATGCGCACGGTGACCTCGCCGTGCCGAGGTGCTGCGACTTCGATTTGTTCAACCAAGACCGGCTTGCCGACTTCGCGCGCCAGCACTGCCTTTGCCAATTGAGCCATGTGAACCTTGTCCTATTCGCGGGTGAGCGCAGCGTAGCGCTGCAAATGCGTATCGCTGTCGCCGAACATCAGCTCGGCCGCCGTCAGCCGTTTGAACCAATGGCTGACGATCAGCTCATCGGTCATGCCCATGCCGCCATGCAATTGCACCGCCTGCTGGCCGACGAAGCGCGCCGACTGGCCGACGACCGCCTTGGCCGCCGACAGTGCACGCCGCCGCTCGAGCACGTTCGCATCCATGCAGCGCAGCGCCGCCAGATAACTCATCGAGCGCGCCTGTTCCAGGTGAATCAGCATGTCGGCGATGCGATGCTGCAACGCCTGAAATCGGCCGATCGGCACGCCGAATTGCTGGCGCGTCTGCACGTACGTCACGGTGGCATCGACCAGCGCCTGCATGACGCCGACCGCCTCGGCGCACAGCGCCGCCAGACCGATGTCCAGTGCCGCTTCGATCATCGGCAACGCGCCGCCTTCGGCGCCGAGCCGGCTGGCGGCCGGCACTTCGACGCCCTTCAGATACACATCCGCGGCGCGCTGGCCATCGATGGTCGGATACGGGTCCAATTTCAGCCCTTTGGCGTCGCGCGGAACGCGAAACAGCGAGATGCCTTGCTGCGTCGTTGGGCTCACCGGAGATGCGGGCCGATACCAGCAGCGTGTCCGCGGCGCCGGCGTGCATGACCACGGCCTTGTGGCCGTCGAGCGTATAGCTGTCGCCTGATTTGCGCGCGCGCGTAGTGACCCACTGCGATTCGAAGCGCGAGTCGGACTCGATAGTGAGCGAGCACCGCAATGGCATCGCCGCTCGCCATGCGCGCCATTAGCTCCAGCCGCGGCCGGATCGTCGGCGCAGGCCCGCAGCACGGCGGTGGCGATCACCGCGCTGCTCAAGAAAGGCTCGAGCAGCAGACTCCTGCCGCAGGCGCCCATGACACTCAGCGTTTCCAGCGGGCCAAAACCCAGGCCGCCCTGCTCCGCCGGCACATTGAGCGCCAGCACACCGAGTTCGCCCAATCCCGCCCAGGCCGCTTTGTCCCAGCCTGCCGCGGAGGCGTTGATGGTGCGAAATCTTCTCGAACGTGTATTGATCGGTCAGATAGCGTTCGACCGTGTCGTGCAGCTGCTGCTGCTCATCGCTGAATTCGAAGTTCATGGTGCGGTTCGCTACAGGCCAACGATCATCTTGGAGATGATGTTCTTTTGAATTTCGTTGGTGCCGCCGAAAATCGACAGCTTACGTTGATTCATGTACGCCGCGGCCAGGGTCGAGGCATAGCGCGGTCCCGGCGGCTCGCGCGTCGGATCCCATTGCCATCCCGCTGCCATGGCTTCGCGCCGAAACGGCAACGCGTAAGGACCTACCGCGCGCATCAAGAGCTCGGAGATCCGTTGTGCGATCTCGGTGCCGCGGATTTTGAGAATCGAGGCCTCCGGTCCCGGCGCCTTGCGAGCCCCGCTCCGCCGGACAGCACGCGCAGATTGGTGATTTCCAGCGCCCACAGATCGATTTCCACCTGCGCGATATGGGCGGCGAACAATGGATCGTCGATCAGGGGCCG
This sequence comes from uncultured Gammaproteobacteria bacterium, assembly GCA_963771615.1. Taxonomy (GTDB): domain Bacteria; phylum Pseudomonadota; class Gammaproteobacteria; order Steroidobacterales; family Steroidobacteraceae; genus Bog-1198. The sequence goes on along the minus strand of CAVYUD010000008.1, from coordinate 533,377 downwards.
GCCATTCTTGCGCTCGCTGGCCGCAATGCGCTTCAGGCGCGACAGTTCGCGCTTGGCGCCGCCGATGCCGGCGATGTTGGTGCGTTCGTGGCCGAGCAAAAACTTGGCATAGGTCCAGCCCTTGTTCTCATCGCCGATGCGATTTTCGACCGGAACCTTGACGTTCTCGAACCAAATCTCGTTGACCTCATGGCCGCCGTCCAAGAGCGTGATAGGCCGCACCGTGATGCCCGGACTCTTCATGTCGATCAACAGGAAACTGATGCCGGATTGCTGCTTGGCCGTCGGTGTCGGTGCGCACCAGGCAGAAAATCCAATCGGCGTATTGACCCAAGGTGTTCCAGGTCTTCTGGCCGTTGACGATGTAATGATCGCCCTGCCAGCACCGCGCGGGTTTTCAGGGAAGCCAAGTCGGAGCCGGCGCCCGGTTCCGAATAGCCCTGGCACCACCATTCGGCGCCGGAACTGATCGGCGGCAGAAATCGTTGCTGCTGCGCTGCATTGCCAAATGCCATGATCACCGGCGCCACCATCTTGGTGCCGAAGGGAATCAGCCGCGGGGCCCCTGCCTGCGCCGTCTCTTCGTCGAAGATATATTGCTGCACCGAATTCCAACCCGGACCGCCGAATTGCTTGGGCCAGCCGATCCCTCCCCAGCCTCTTTCGTGCAGCGTGCGTTGCCACAGCACATGGTCCTCGCGGCTCAATTCGTAGCCGTTCAGCACCTTGTCGCGGATTTGAGCGGGCAGTTTTTCCCGCAGGAAGGCGCGCACCTCCTCGCGGAAGGCCTGCTCCTCTTCGGTAAATTCTAGACGCATCGGGAGTTTCCGTTTATGTTCTGTTCTGCAGTACAGAATTTAATTCTGAATTCGATGCAAAATTATGGGGATGGGGCTGAGGGGTTGTCAATGACGCTGACGAAGAAGCCGAACATATCCGCGGTCACGGCGGCAGCCAAAGCCGATCGCCATTTCGTCAACGCCTTGGGCCGGGGCCTGGAGGTGCTGGCCTGTTTCCGCCATGGCGATCGCATGCTCGGCAATCAAGATCTCGCGCGCGCCTGCGGACTGCCGAAGTCGACCGTCTCTCGCCTCACCAACACGCTCACGAAGCTTGGCTACCTGGTGTATGTCGAAGACAGCGCCAAGTACAGCTTGGGCATCGCAACCTTGAGCCTCGGCAGCGCCATGCTGGCGCGCCTCGACATCCGCAAGCTCGCGCATCCTCGCATGCAGGAACTGGCTGAGTTCGGTCAATGCATGGTCAGCTTGGGCACGCGCGATCGATTGTCCATGTTGTACATCGACGTGGCGCGCGGATCGGGCGCAGTTACGTTGAGCCTGGATATGGGCGCGCGCATCCAGATCGCGACCTCCGCGATGGGCCGCGCCTACATGACCGCGGTCACGGAGACCGAGAGAAGCGAAATCATGGAACGCGTGCGCGAGCTGGTTCCCGATGATCGCTGGCCGGAAATCAAGGCGGGCGTCGACGCAGGCGATGAGCGACATTCGCGAGTTGGGCGTGTGTTGCTCGTTCGGCGAATGGCAAAAGGATGTCAATGGCATCGCCGTGCCCGTGCGGCCCGGCGGCGGTCTGCCGCCGATGCCCATCAATTGCGGCGCGCCGGCCTACATGGTTTCGAAAGACTTCTTGCTGGAGAAGGTGCGCCCCAAGCTCATCGCGCTGGCCAATGAGTTGGAAACCTCGTTGGGGACCTTGAGCTGAGCTGCGGCGTCCAACCCTATGCGACCGGCTCGATAGGCGGTAGCACGCGCGCACCCGCGCGCCAATCGGTCGGCGATTGCCCGGTCCAGCGCCGAAATGCCCGCGTGAAGCAGCTGCCTTGCGAGAATCCAAGCAAATAAGTTACGTCGCTGACGCTATGTCGCGGCGCGCTCAAGTAAGCCAGTGCCAATGCGTAGCGCGTGTCGTCCAGGATCTCTTTGTAAGTCGTGCCGCATTCGCCGAGTTTGCGCTGCAATGTACGCGCGCTCATGTTGAGAATTTCCGCGATGTCCTCTTGCGAGGGCTCGCCGTGCGCCAACCGCTGCGTCAAAACCTCGCGCACCCGCACTTGGATGTTGTCGCGCTCGAGTTGCGACAAGTATTGCAGGGCAATGGCATCGTTGTGGCGCGCCAGTTCCGGGTTGCCGCCATCGAGGGGCCGCTCAACGCTGTCGCGGTCGAACACCAAACGGGTCTGCGGCGCATCGAACACCAGGGGCGCGCGCAGCAGATTCTCGAAGTCATCCAGCTTCGCCGGCCGCGAGCGGCGAAACTCGATGCGCAGCGGCGAATATTCCCGGCCGATCAGCGAGCGGCACATCCGCACATACAGTCCCACCACCGCATCGATCGGCTCATCGCCCAATTCCGCGGTCGGAGTGATGATGAAGTGATACTCGGAACCGCGCAGAAAAAACTGTAGTCCACCGCATCGCTGACGATGTGACGATAGCGCTGCGCCCGCTCGAACGCTTCTTTCAAAGTCGAGCTGGCGGACATGCCGTAGCTCATGGCGTGGAAGCTGGTCGGCCTGATATGGCTCGCGACCTTGAGGCCGAAGGCAGGATCGCCGGTCGCTGCAGCGCGATTTTCCACAGCCGCAGGCTGTAGCTTAACGGACAGCGCGCCGTCGGGCAGTCCAGTGATTTTGCTTCCAGGCCGGCTTCCGCGAGCAGCGCCGCGCTATCGCATCCCGCGGCGTCCAGTGCACGGCATATCGCCTTGACCCAGGAGCAGAGCGTGGTTTTGCCGCTCCCGAATCAGCCGCCGCTGACCTCGGTGATCGCACTGCTCTTGCGCCCAAATAGCCCCCTGAAGTCTAGAACGGAATATCGTCGTCGAAATCCTCTTTGCCGCCGGCCGGCGCCGGTGATTGATCATAGTCATCGCGCGGCGGCGCGCTCGGCGGCGGCGCCGCGCTCCGCACCGCCGCCCCTGCCGCCGCCACCGCCGGCGCGGCCGCCCAGCATCTGCATGTTGTCGGCGATGATCTCGGTGGTGAATCGGTCGTTGCCCGTCTTGTCCTGCCACTTGCGGGTGCGCAGCTTGCCCTCGACGAACACCTGCGAGCCCTTGCGCAGATACTCGGCGGCGATTTCGCCCAGCCGGCCGAACAGCGCGATGCTGTGCCATTCGGTGCGCTCCTGCTGGGCGCCCGAGGCCTTGTCCTTCCAGGATTCGCTGGTGGCGATGCGGATATTGGTCACCGTCATGCCGCTCGGCATGGAGCGGGTTTCAGGGTCGGCACCCAGATTTCCGACCAAAATGACCTTGTTTACGCCGCGCGCCATGTCCTTCCCCTGCAACAATTCAGTGCCGCATATTGTACACGCGGCCGCCGCCCCAATATCGGCGCTTGAGCCGCGCAATGGTCGCAGATATGCGCCGCATCGACACGCCCGTCAGGGTGCGTTTTACCCGCGCTTGACGCCGGGCGTATAGTAATTGGTTACATGCAAAATATCCGAATCCGGGGCGCCCGGACCCACAACCTGAAGAATATCGACCTCGACCTGCCGCGCGACCGGCTGATCGTGTTCACCGGCCTGTCGGGCTCCGGCAAGTCCTCGCTGGCCTTCGACACCATTTATGCCGAAGGCCAGCGCCGCTATGTCGAATCGCTGTCCACCTACGCGCGGCAGTTCCTGTCGATGATGGAAAAGCCGGACGTCGACACCATCGAAGGCCTGTCGCCGGCCATCTCCATCGAGCAGAAGTCGACCTCGCACAATCCGCGCTCCACCGTCGGCACGGTCACCGAAATCTACGACTACCTGCGCCTGCTGTACGCGCGCGCCGGCACGCCGCGCTGCCCCGACCACCACATCGACCTCGCCGCGCAGACCGTGAGCCAGATGGTGGATGCCGTGCTGCAGCAGCCCGGAGGGCACCGCCATGATGCTGCTCGCGCCCGCCATCGCCGAGCGCAAGGGCGAGCACGCCGAACTCATCGAGGAGCTGCAGGCCGGCGGCTTCGTGCGCGCGCGCATCGACGGCAAGGTCGTGGAACTGGATCAGGCGCCGAAGCTCGACGTGCGCCGCAAGCACACCGTCGAGGCCATCGTCGACCGCTTCAAAGTGCGGCCCGATCTGGCCAGCGCCTGGCCGAGTCCTTCGAGACGGCGCTGCGCCTGGGCCAGGGCGTCGCGCGCGTCGCCTACATGGACGAGCCGGAGCGCGCCGAGCTCGTGTTCTCCAACAAGTTCGCCTGCCCGATCTGCAATTACTCGCTTGAGCGAACTCGAGCCGCGGCTGTTCTCCTTCAACAGCCCGATCGGCGCCTGCCCCAGCTGCGACGGTCTCGGCACGCAGGAATTCTTCGATCCCGAGAAAATCGTCGCCAATCCGCATCTGTCGCTCGCCGGCGGCGCGGTGCGCGGCTGGGATCGGCGCAACGCCTATTACTTCCAGCTGATCCAGTCGCTGGCGCGGCACGCGAAATTCGACATCGAGGCGCCGTTCGAGAGCCTGCCGCAGAAGATCAAGGATCTGGTGCTGTTCGGCAGCGACGATGAGCAGATCGAGTTCAAGTACCTCGACGGCAAGGGCGGCACGGTCAAGCGCAAGCACACCTTCGAAGGCATCGTCAAGAATCTCGAGCGGCGCTACAACGAAACCGAATCGGCGACGGTGCGCGAGGAGCTCGCCAAGTACCGCTCCTCGCGCGCCTGCCCCGAATGCGACGGCACGCGGCTGAACCGCGCGGCGCGCAATGTCTTCGTCGACGGCAAGAGCGTGCCGGAGATCTCGGCGCTGTCGGTGGCAGCGCGCGCTCGAGTTCTTTCGGCACGCTGAAGCTTGCCGGCTGGCGCGGCGAAATCGCGGTCAAGATCGTCAAGGAAATCGGCGACCGTCTGGGCTTTCTCGGCAATGTCGGGCTTGGGCTATCTCACGCTTGAACCGCAGCGCCGACACGCTGTCGGGCGGCGAGGCGCAGCGCATCCGCCTCGCGAGCCAGATCGGCTCCGGGCTGGTCGGCGTCATGTACATCCTCGATGAGCCCTCGATCGGCCTGCACCAGCGCGACAATCAGCGCCTGCTCGACACGCTGGTCAATCTGCGCGATCTCGGCAACACGGTCATCGTGGTCGAGCACGACGAGGACGCGATCCGCCAAGCCGACTACGTGGTCGACCTGGGCCCCGGCGCCGGCGTGCATGGCGGCAAGATCGTGGCGCAGGGCACGGCCGCCGAAGTCGCCGCACATCCCGATTCGATCACCGGCCAGTACTTGAGCGGCCGGCGGCGCATCGAGATCCCGGCGCATGCGGCATCGCGCCCGATCCGAAGCGCATGCTGCGGGTCATCGGCGCCACCGCCAACAACCTGAAGAAAGTGACGGCGGAATTTCCGCTCGGCCTGATGACCTGCGTCACCGGCGTATCGGGTTCCGGCAAATCGACGCTGGTCAACGACACGCTGTTTCGCGCGGTCGCGACGCAGCTGAACCATGCCTCGGCCGGCACGCGCGCACTTCGACCGCATCGAGGGCCTCGAGCACATCGATCGGGTGATCGAAATCGATCAGAGCCCGATCGGCCGCACGCCGCGCTCCAATCCGGCCACCTATACCGGACTGTTCGCGCCGATCCGCGAGATCTTCGCCGCCGTGCCCGAATCGCGCGCGCGCGGCTACGAAGCCGGACGCTTCAGCTTCAACGTCAAGGGCGGACGCTGCGAGGCCTGCCAGGGCGACGGCGTCATCAAGGTCGAGATGCATTTTCTCGCCGACGTGTACGTGCCCTGCGATGTCTGCAAGGGCAAGCGCTACAACCGCGAGACCCTGGAGATCCGCTTCAAGGGCAAGAACATCCAGGAGGTGCTCGACATGACGGTCGAGGATGCGCTGCCGTTCTTCTCGGCGGTGCCCACGGTGCAGCCGAAGCTGCAGACCCTGCTCGACGTGGGCCTGTCCTACGTGCGCCTGGGCCAGAGCGCGACCACGCTGTCGGGCGGCGAGGCGCAGCGCGTCAAGCTCGCCAAGGAACTGTCCAAGCGCGCCACCGGACGCACCCTGTACATTCTCGATGAGCCGACCACGGGCCTGCATTTCGCCGACATCGCGCAGCTGCTCGTGGTGCTGCACCGGCTGCGCGATGAGGGCAATACCGTCATCGTGATCGAGCACAATCTCGACGTCATCAAGACCGCCGACTGGGTGGTGGATCTGGGACCCGAGGGCGGCGACGGCGGCGGCACGCATCATCGCGGTCGGCACGCCCGAAGCAGATCGCGGCGAACAAAGCCTCGTACACCGGCCACTACCTGCGCGCCACGCTGGCGCGGCACGCGAAGCGCGCTTGAGCAGCGCAAGCGCGGCAGAGCATGCGCGAGCTGCGCCATCGAGTGCGCGTGCCGGCCAGCTTCGCGCCGCTGCATCGGCATCTTGATCTGGCGCATTGGCGGCGCAATTTACTGGCTGGCAGTGCAAATTTGGCCCTCGCAGCGTGGCCGTCATGGTGTCCATGGCCGTCACGGCACTCTGTGACCACCGAATTTCGTGCGATCGCCGGCATCGCCGGTTCGATTTAAGAGCTGCTGCCAGCGTTCTATGCTGCTCATCAAGTACAACGCACTGATGGCCTTGTCGGCCGCCAAACTGCCCTTTGCGGCCGCCCGAAATGTGCCGCTGGCATTGATCATGATCGCAGGCTATGCCGCCAGCTTCGCCCTGCTGGTCTGCCGCTGTGGCAATTCGCGCCGACAAGTCGCGCGCCTAAAATGGGTCGCTGCGCCATTGAGTTTTGTGCGCTGCTGATCGGATTTGCCCCCGCGGTGCTCCTGGGGATTCCGGGTCTCATTGGACTCGCGGTTGCGCTCGCCGTGGCGTTAGGATTCATCGGCTTCTTCAAGCGCAAAAAAATCAGCGCCGCCGGCGACAGGCTGGACGCAACTCAGTTGGTCACGGAGGCCTGCTTTTATTTGGGCGCTCTGGCGACGCTGGAAGTACGTTTGAGGCGTGCTGCGACCGCCATGGCGCGCGCCGCCCTGCCCCTGCTCCGGCGTCTGGATCCGGAGCTCGCGCACGATCTGGGATTGGCCGGCCTGAAATGTGCTGCGGCCGCTGTGGCCGGCGCTGCCCGTCGAGCCGACCCTCGCGGTGCGCTGCTTCGGATTGCAGTTTGCCCACCCGCTGGGTCTGGCGGCCGGCTTCGACAAGAACGGCGACTATCTGGACGCGCTCGGCGCGCTCGGCTTCAGCCACATCGAGCTGGGCACCGTGACGCCGCGCGCCGCAACCCGGCAACCCGAAGCCGCGCATGTTCCGAATCCCGCGGCAGCTGCGCGCTTGATCAACCGCATGGGATTCAACAACAAGGGCGTCGATCATCTGGTCGCGCGGCTCGCGCGCAGCGCGCTACCGCGGCATTCGCGGCATCAGCATCGGCAAGAACTCCGACACGCCGATCGAAAACGCGCAGGACGACTATGTCGCCTGCCTGCGCAAGGTCTACGCGCATGCGCGACTACGTGGCCGTCAACGTCTCCTCGCCCAACACGGCGCGCCTGCGCGAACTGCAGGCCCGCGAGGGCTTGGAACGCATCCTCGGCTCGTTGCTCGAGGAGCGCGCTGATACTGCAGCAGCGCTTACGGCAAGACGGGTGCCGCTGCTGGTCAAGGTTGCGCCCGACCTCGATCCGGAGCAGATCTCGGCGCTCGCGGCCGAAGCTGCGCTCGCTGCAGCGTCGACGGCGTCATCGCCACCAACACCTCCACCGATTTGAGCGTGCTTCGAGCGCCGCCGGCCGCGCGGAACAGCGCGGCGGCTTGAGCGGCGCGCCGCTGCATCCGCTGTCGTTGTCACGTCATCGCGCAGTTGCGCGCCGAACTCGGCGCCGACTTTCCCATCATCGGCGTCGGCGGCATCGTTGAGCGCCGCAAGCGCGCGCGCGACGCTTGCGTGCCGGGCGCCAATCTGATCCAGATTTACACCGGCTTCGCCTATCGGGGTGCGGCGCTGATCGAGGATATATTGAAAGCGCTGGCCCGCCGATGATCGACGCATGACGAACTCGATGCGAGCAGTTCCAGCGCGACGGCGCCGTGTGCATCCGGCAGCTGTTCGAGCCGGAGGAGATCGCGAAGCTGCGCGCGGGCATCGAGTCGAATCTCGCGCACTTGAGCCCGCGCGCCAACGTCGCCAGCGGCGCCGATGACCCCGGGCCGCTTCGTCGAGGACTTCTGCAATTGGCAGGACAATCGCTCACTATCGGCGCTTCATTTTCGAGTCCGCGCTGGCCGCAAACCGCGGCGCCGCTTGATGCGCAGCACGACGCGCGCGCCTGTATCACGATCACATGCTCACCAAGGAGCCGCGGCACGCGCCAGCCGACGCCCTGGCATCAGGATCAGCCGTACTACAACATCGAAGGCCGGCAGAACGTGAGTTTCTGGATTCCGGTCGATCCGGTGAGCCGCGCCTCCACGCTCGAATTCGTCGCCGGTTCGCATCGCGGGCCGTGGCTGATGCCGCGCTCCTTCATGGACGCCCAGGCCAAGTGGTTTCCGGAAGGCAGCCTTGCCGATCTGCCCGATATCGAGGCGCGCGCGCGACGACTTTCCCATTCTCGGCTGGGAGCTCGAGCCGGGCGATGCGGTGTGCTTCCACATGCTGACGCTGCACGCCGCGCGCGGCGTTAACGGCACGCAGCGGCGCCGGGTGTTCTCGGTGCGCTTCCTGGGCGATGACATCCGGCATGCGCCGCGGCGCTGGAAGACATCGCCGGAATTTCCGGGACTGGCGGACGAGCTGCCGGCCGGGGCGCCGATGGATCACCCTCTGTTTCCGCGTGCTATGGCGCTCGCCCATGAGGCAGCGACCTCCTAGCATCGCATTTGCCCTGGCGTTGCTGCTGGCGATTTTTTTTTGATCCACACCGCGCCCAGCTGCCGGCGTTGATCGCGTCGCATTTCGATGCCGCCGGCTACGCCAACTGCGCTTCATGGCACGCGCGCTACTCAAATTCGCTTGCATCACCGTCGGGCTGCCGCTTGCGTTGGTGGTGCTGATGAGCCTGGTCTACTCGAGGCGCCAGCGGATTGAAATTGCCGAATCACGACTACTGGATGGCGCCGGAGCGCGCCGAGGCCCGCGTCATTCCTGATCGGGCACGGCATCTGGTTTGGCTCTTGCTGATCGCCATGATGTGTTTCATTCACTGGCCGATCTTGACGGCCAACCGCAGCGCGCCGCCGCATCTGTCCAATGGAGTGGTCCATGCGGCGGTCTGCTCGTGCTCGTGGGCATCGCCCTCGGCTGGGTCACACGTTGCTGCTCGCGCGTTCGGCGCCGCCGCGCGGACTGCATGCGCGCTAGCGGCCAGATCGCGCGGTCAGCGTAGATCTCCGGTACGCTCGCCAACGCCTTGGAGAACGGACATTCCTGTTTCGCCTTGGCCGCGATTTTCTGAAATGTCGCCTCATCGATTCCCGGCACGCTGGCCTCGAGCTTGAGACGATGTGCTCGATGGGAAACCGCCTCCCTTCTTCACCAATCGCACGCGGCCTTCGTGTCGACCGCCGTGGTGGAGAAACCTGCCGCATCGCAAGCGAAAGAAAACGCCATCGTAAAGCAGGCCGCATGTGCCGCGGCCAGCAATTCCTCGGGATTGGTGCCGCGCTTATCGTCCTCGAAACGGCTGGCAAAGCCGTAGGGATAGGACTTCAGCGCCTGGGTCTCGGTGCTGATCTTGCCGACACCCTGCTTGCCCCGACCTTCCCAATGCACCGTCGCTGTCTTGTCGCTCATAAAAGCTCCATAGTTTTCGCCAAAAAAAGTTAAGGTGGATCAATCGTGTATCCATGCGAGCGTAGCGCATCGAGAAAGCCGCCGGGCTCGAGCAACATGTCCATGCTCACCACCGCCAGGGTGACGCCGCCGGTTTCCAAGTGATGCGCCATATTCTCGATCCATGTCTGGCGCAGCAATGTGTAGAGGTCGCCCGCGCCTGGGTCGACCGTGATGGCCGCGCGGCAGGCGGCCACCTCGCCGGATTCGGGCAGGCTCTGGATGAGCGCTCACGTCGCCGATCGCCCAGGCCTGCGCCCGATCGATCAGCCGCGGCATGCCGGTTTCGATGGTCGCAAGACTGGCGGCGACGCATTTGTGCTCGGTCGCCGGCGGCAGGGTCTTCAGCGCGTCCAGCACATCGTGCAACCCGGCAATCTTGAACTCCTCGATCGGCACATGATGTTTGTGGGCCAGCTTGCGCACCTCCTCGCGCAAGATCGAGCGGTGGACAAGCCCACTGCGTGCAGCGCGTCCTCCTCGAGGAACGCCGCCGCGATGATGGGCCGAAACCTCTCCCATTTGTCGGGTCCTTGGTGAACTTGCCCGCTGAGGGCGAAGCGCGCATACAGATTCGGCCGGCAGCACATCTTTGAGCCTCTTGCCGTCCCACCATGAACAGATGCGCTGCGTCAGCAGCAGCCACAGAGCGCGCGGATCCCGATTTCCAACGGCTTGGCGACCAGCACTTGATCCGTGCCGTCGAGTATCGATTCAAGCTGTTTGGAGCGCCACGTCATCTCCTTGGGCAGCGGCGACAAGGTGCCGAAAATCCACAACTGCGCGGCGCCCCGGTGCACATGCCACAGGCCAGGTCCGGCGCGTTCTCCCGTGACGATAACCTCTTCGAGCGCTACGGGCTGATCTCGCGCCGCGAGCGCGGCGGGCAGACGCCAAGCAGCAGCACGCCGATCAGCGTGCAGGTATCGTCGTCATTCGCGAGGCAGCGGAATGGATTCGGTTTCACCGGCACCGGGGCGAATCATCCTGTGCCCAACGCTGTCTTGGCGAGCTCGATTCGTTCCTGCGATGAGGCCACGAAATTCCACCAAATGTAGCGCGGCGTCGGAAAGCGCTCGCCGCCGAGCAGCATCGCCCGTGCCTCGCCATCAGCGCGCAGCCGGATCCTCTTCCCGGCGCGAGCACGGCGAGTTGGCCCGCGGCGATCTTGGCTTCCGACGGTCAGGTCGCCCTCTACCACATACACCGCGCGCTCGCCGTACTCGGCGGGCATCTGCAATGTCGAACCCTGAGTAAATTTTGCCTGCGCGTACAGCGTCGGCCACAGGGTATCGACGGGAGAGTGCATCCCAAAGGCCTGTCCGGCGATCAGCGCCAGCTCGACGCCGTCGAGCTGATGCCGCGGCAGAGCGCTGGCCGGGTAATGGGTGAAGCTCGGCTCGACATCCTCCCTGACCGTCGGGCAACGCAACCCAGCTTTGGATGCCATGAATGTCTCTGCGGCACGGCGCGCCGCGGGGTTCTCTCGGAATGCGCGATGCCGCGGCCGGCGGTCATCCAATTCACATCGCCGGGGCGAATCTCGCGTACCGTACCCAGACTGTCGCGATGTTCGAGCGAACCGGAGAATAAATACGTCACGGTGGCCAGCGCGATATGCGGATGAGGCCGTACGTCGATACCGTACCCCGCTGCCAATTGAGTCGGGCCGCAGGTGATCGAAAAAAATAAATGGCCCCACCATCTGGCGCGCCGCGAAGGGCAGCACCCGGCGCACCGCGAATCCCCCGAGATCGCGCGGCCGCCCATCCACCAACTGTAAAATAACCATCGCCCGCTCGTATGTGGTCTTCGCTTCGAGCATTATGGCATTTGGAAACCTCGGAGCCCGTTTAGTTCACGGCGGAACGCGAGGCTACCGGGTGTGGAGTGTCGTTAAACGCTGACACGAGCCGCCGGTTCTTGAGCGGCTCTTGATGGTATGTTCGTATAGCGATGGGAGTTCTTGGGGTCTGGAGGCCAATCGATGACCGAGACCGAGATCTGGTCGAAGTGGGAAAGCCAAGTTGTCAACGGCACATTCCCGCTGCGCCCGCTTTTTGGGCAGATCAAACCACAGCGTCGTGTTTCTCACCGACTTCAGGGCGCAGAACCTCGTCAATGCCGCCATAAAGATCATTCCGGCCGACCCAGCGCGCGCCGATGGGCAACTCGCGCGCTGGAAAGTCGCCGCGGAGCTGTCCCACCCACACTTGATCCGCCTGCTCGAGTCGGGGCGCTGCAAGCTCGGAGGCCATCCTTTTCTTTTCGCCGTCACGGAATATGCCGAGCAGAATCTCGCGCAAATTCTTCCGCATCGGGCTCTGACTGTGGATGAAGTGCGGGAAATGCTCGCTCCCGCCCTCGATGCCCTGGCATTCCTGCACGGTCAGAACTTGGTACACGGCCAGCTGAAGCCGGCAAACTTTCTGGTGGTGGATGATCAGCTGAAACTCGCGAGCGACACGATTCGGCCGGCGCGGGATGCCACCGGGGTCGATCGGGCCGGGGACGTCCGCGCGCTCGGCGCTACCATTGTGGAGGCGCTCACTCAGATCCGTCCGGCGCTGAACGCCCCTGCGAGCGCAGCCTCGTTGCCGGCGACTCTTTCTCCGGCGCTTGCGGATGCCGTGCGGCGCTGCCTGAGCCCGCAGCACAACGAGCGACCCACCCTTTCCGAGCTGCGAAACTTGATCCATCCCGCACCCGAGGAGCAGCCGCCCGTGCCTCAGGCACCCGCAGCGGAGGCGCCTGCCGATGAAGCACCGGTACTTGCGGCACCCATGACTGCGGCACCCGTTGCCGAGGTGTCTGCGTCAGACCCCGAGCCGGCTTTGGACCGACAACCGGCCGCCCGCTGGCTCGTCCCGGCCGCGGCGGTCGGGCTTGTGTTGCTCGCGCTCTGGGCCGGCACCCCGGGCGTTGCGAAGCCACCCCGAGCCGCGGCCCAAGGCCGCCGCGGTCGCTCCCCAGCAAATCCCCGTGCCTGAGGCAGCACAACCACCGGTGGCGATAGCCCAGCCCCAACCTACGGCGCCGCCGTTGGTGCATCAAGAGATCCCCACCATCTCACGCATCTCGCGCGAATCGATCCGCGGCCAAATCAAAGTAGCAGTTGGCGTGACCCTTGATCGCGCCGGAAATGTCGTCGCGGAGAACCTAGAAATTCATGGTTCGAGCAAATATTTTGCACGGCTGGCGACCGACGCCGCGAAGAAGTGGAAATTTTCGCCCTCGGACGCCCAGTCCTCGCGCGAGTGGCTTGTGCAATTCGAATTTTCCCGCGACGGTGTCACCGGACACGCGATTCCGCGGGTCAAGTGATGACAGCCCGCCGGCCGGCGCCGTGACTGCAGGTCACGGCAAACCTAGCCCGTCCATCGTCAGCTGATCATACTCTGAGCGAAAATATTTCCTCAGTGCAGTCTCAAAGACCTCGTGATGGTTCGTGGCCTGCGCGAACAGGGTCATGGAAGAATGGAATTTGAGATTATCCGGATAGCCGAGCACATCCGCGATTGACTGAGTGCGCACGGCCGTTACCAACCGGGTACATTCAAGCAAGCGCTCTCCCAGTATTTCATGGCCGAAGTATGCCCGCGCCTCATCGAGGCCTGAAATGGCGTAACGCTGCGCCATTGGGCTGCTCCCAAGTCCTTGCAGCTGCGGAAAGATGAACCACATCCAATGCGTTTGCTTGAGGCCGAAACGCAGTTCGCTCAGCACTTGGTCGAAGACCTCGCGTTGCGCGTTGACGAACCGTTCAAGATCGTAGCGATCGCTGCTCATGCGGGCGTGGTCTCGGAATCCTGCTTTGCGAGCCTCGCGAGACGGCGAAGTGCCAGGAGGCTCAAGACCGCGAACAGGACCGCCTGGCCGAGATGAATCCAAAACCAGATGTCCGCGCCGTTTTGCGAAATCGGCACCCGGTCCTTGTCGCGTGGCCAAATCACGCCAAAAAACGTGAACAAACCGACGGCGTGCACGATCAGTCCCGGACGAATCGATTTGCTGAGATAAGCCAGCGCGCCCAGCATGGCGTCAACAAGTAGATAGAACAGCAGCGTCGGCCAAACGAAACCCTGAGTCAGGGCGTGGATGGGCGCCATCAGCAGCGCCGTGCAAAGAATCGCCGCGGGGCCGATACCGGCGCGTTCCAGGGCGCCCTGAAAGTAGCCGCGAAATCCCGCTTCCTCCGAGACCGCGCCCGATGCGGAAGCCAGCACCAAAGTCGCGATGATCGTTACCGTGGGCAGCGCCGAAAAATCCGGCAACTTGTTGCCGGGAACGGCGACCAGTTGCTCCAGCACAATCCAAAAGCCTGCCAAAAAAACCACCCACAGAAGACCGGCGATCAAGGCCCAGGAATATACGCGCCGCGGCAACGGCGCCGCGCGCAGGTACGCCCGGCGCGCCGCACGATTTTTCACCGGCCCCCATGTGCCGTCCAAAAAAGACCACAAGCCCCACAACAGCAGGGCCATGAGCAGGCTCGACCAAGGGAATGCCGGGGTGTGCGCGAGATTGGTGAGCAATAAAGCCGCCCAAACACCGGACACCACCGCCGTTACGAGGATTGCGAATACCGCGCTCCACAAGATGCGCATGGCTTCAACCCGCGGGTGTCGTCAGCGCCTTCAAGAACTCATAGTAAAATTCGACGCCCGTGTAATAAGCATCAATTTTCAGGCGTTCATCGCGGCCATGGGCCCTGTCGTCGGCGCGTTCAACCGCGACTCCGTTGATGCCATAACTCGGGATTCCGGCATTCATGGTGTAAATGCTGTCCGACGCGCCCGCCTCCATTATCGGCAACACCGCGAAGCCCGGCCATAGTCTGCCGGCCACGCTGCGCAGCGAATTCATGACGTCATCGCGCAGCGGCGGCGGCGCCATGGCCTTGCGATCCGATCCATGCTCCGCCAATTCACCGGTATCGCTGCGGTAGCGCACCGTGAGTTTCGGATCGTTGAACAGCTTGACCAGCTGCAGGCGGATCTCCTCCTGCGAGTGGCCCGGGAAAATGCGGCAATTGACGTTGGCCTCGGCCCGCTGCGGCAGCGCGTTGGGCGCATGACCGCCGCTCAGCATGGTGGCGACGCAGGTGGTGCGCATGGTCGAGTTGATAGCGCGCGTCCTGCGACAGCCGCTCGACCGCCTTCGCATCCGGCGGATTGCCTAGAGATGGCGCGCATGTCGGCCGCCGTCTGACCGGTCTCGATGCTTGGCCATTTGCTGCGAAATATTCGCGGGTCACCGGATTCAGCTCGAAAGGGAAAGGCGCATTTCTGCAAGCGCCGCGAGCGCATTGGCGACGTGGTAAATCGCGTTGTCGGGAATCGGCAGCGAGCTGTGGCCGCCCGGGTTGGTGGCGAGCACCTGATAGTCGCGCATACAGCTTCTCGGTGGCCTCGAATTCCACACGATCTGCGGCTTGTCGGTGCCGCACGCCGCCCGCCGTCCGGATTCAAGCGCAAACTCCGCATCGATGAGTTCGCGATGATTCTTCAGCAGCCAGTCGACGCCGTTGGACTTGCCGTTTTCTTCATCGGCCGTCAGCGCCAGGATGATGTCGCGGTCGGGAACGAATCCCTCCTTCTTCATGCGGATGAAGTCGGTCACCGCGATGGCGTCGCTGTCCTTCATGTCCTGGGTGCCGCGGCCATAGAAGTAGCCGTCCTTTTCGACGAACTGGAATGGATCGGTGCTCCAGTCCTCGCGCCGCGCCTCCACCACGTCCAGTGTGCCGATGATCAGCATCGGCTTGAGTTTCGAGCCCGGCTTGCCGCGATAGCGCGCCACCATGTTGCCCTTGCGGTCGTTGGGCCCCAGCACCACCACGTCGGCTTTGGGAAATCCGGCATCGAGCAGACGCTTGCGCCATGGCTTGCGCCGCCAGCGGTGGTGCTGCCCACCGAATCGGTGGTGTTGATCTCGATCAGCTGCTTGAAGATGTCGTGCGCGTTCTTGCGCGTGACCGCATCGCTTTCCGCAGCGGCGCGGACCGGCCGCTGGCGCACCCAGGCCGATGAGAATCGCGGCAATGCCGCAGGCGCCAAGACGATATTTCAAGATTGTTCTCCGAATGGATCTCGAGAATGGCCTCACGGCGCCATGCTATCGTATGCGGCGTTTTGGCGCGTAGCGCTTTCGCTAGCGCCTGGAGATTACAATGGCTAAGAAGAAGAGCCGCGCAGTGAGCCGCAGCGCCGCGGAAGAAGCGGTGAGAACTTTGCTGCGCTGGGCGGGCGATGATCCGCACCGCGAAGGACTGCGCGACACGCCGAAGCGCGTCGTCGATGCCTATGGCGACTGGTTCTCCGGCTACGCCACCGATCCCGGCGAGTACCTGCGCCGCACCTTCGAGGAAGTCGAGGGCTACGATGAGATGGTGGTGCTGCGCGACATCTCGTTCGAGTCGTTCTGCGAGCATCACATGGCGCCCATCATCGGCCGCGCGCACGTCGGCTATCTGCCGACCGACCGGGTGGTCGGCATCAGCAAGCTGGCGCGCGTCGTCGACGGCTTTGCGCGCCGCTTCCAAGTGCAGGAAAAACTCACCGCGCAAATCGCCGGCTGCATCAACGAAGTGCTCAAGCCGCGCGGCGTGGGCGTCGTGATCGATGCGGTCCATCAATGCATGACCACGCGCGGCGTGCACAAGCGCGGCGTCTCCATGGTCACCAGTAAAATGCTCGGCACGTTCCGCGCCGACGCCAGTACCCGCGCGGAGTTTCTGCGCTTCATCGACATCGAGGGCAGCAGCCAAACGCTGAGCGCGCGGCCGGTGCCGCGATCAGTTGCGCTTGCGGCGGATCTTGGTCGCGCGCGCACCGGCATCAGCTCCACCGAAAAGCTGTACTTGTGCCGCTCGCCGGGCTGCAGCGCGCCGACGCCGACGACTTGGCGCGCGATTTTCTCGCCGCGTTCATTGGTGATCGACGACCACCACGCAATACTCGCACTGCTCGTCGCGCACCGGATGATGAATCGATCCCTCGATGCGCATCGCCGGAAACGCGCCTGGGTCTGCGGCTCCGCGCTGACCGGTATTGAAGCGCAGGTGATGCTGGCAGCCCGGGCATATGTCCGCGCTTTGCAAGACCGTGGCCTTGCAATGCGGACATACCCGGGTTGCGCCGAAGGTGCTCTGACGAGCGACGCTCATGACAGCTCTAGCTGCCGTGCTGGCCAAGCCGGCTTGATTTTTCCCTTCTCGTCTTCCCAGCCGAACTCGACGTGGCCGCGCATGCGCGAGCCGGCCGCGACGGTGATCGAACCCGCCTTCACGTCGCCGACGATGACGCCGCCCTCGAGCACATCGACTCGCTTGGCGGATTCGATGTTGCCCTGCAGTTCGCCGCCGACGACGACGATGCCCGCCAGCACTTGGCCGGTCAGATGGGCGCCGCTATCCATGGTGAAATTGCCGTCGATGCGCACATCGCCCTTGAAACGGCCGGCCATGCGCACGTTTCCCGAGCCTTCGATCTTGCCTTCGATCGACAGGTTCGCGGCAATCACCGACTCGCCGCCCTCGACGGCGGTCTTCGGCGTGGGACGGCGCGGCGACACCGCCAGTCCCGGATCGCTGCGTGGTGCGTTCCGGCGGGACTCGTTCCGGGTGCCACCGCCGGATGGAGGAACGGATGAGCCCGCGAGGGGCGGGCGTGGGGTTTTCTTTCCAAAGCGCCATAAAGTAACTCTCCCGCTTGTGAGTGGCTGAAGCGTACACGCTAACGCCGGCAAATGTCATCGGACCACTGTCTTTTATTGGAGACGGTAAGTCCTGAGCTCGTGCGAACGATATAATGCTCGTCAATTAAGACAGGGGTGTTAACTTTTGTTTCAACAACTTGAGCGGCTGAGTCGCCGATTCCATTCTCGGCTTGATGGCCAAATATCGAGCCGATCCTTCCGACGCAAAGGTGGACCTGGGGGTGGGGGTTTATCGCGATCTGCGCGGCAATACGCCGTTCTGGATTGCGTGCGCCGCGCGGAACAGAGAGGTTCTGGCCGCGCAAACCACCAAGTCCTATGTCGGCGGCCGCCGGCCGCGAGGAATTCAACGGCGCGGTGGAGGAACTGGTGCTCGGCGCGGGCCATCCGGCGCGCAGGGACCGGCGCGCGCGGACGCTGCAAGCGCCCGGGCGGCTGCGGTGCCTTGCGGGTGGGGGCCGAACTCATCAAGGCGGCCGCGCCCAGCACCGCGGTGTCACTTAAGCGATCCTACCTGGGGCAACCATGCACCGCTTGCTGGGAAGCTCGGGCTGAAACTCGAACGCTATCCTTACTACTCCGCCAGCGCACGAACTGCGCTTCGAAGCCATGCTGCAGCGCCTCCAGGCAGCTTCCGAAGGCGATGTCGTATTGGTCCATGCCTGCTGCCATAACCCCTCCGGCGCAGACCTCAATGCCGAGCAGTGGCAGGCGCTGACCGAGCTGCTGCTGCGCCGCAAGCTTGTTCCTTATCTGGATCTTGCCTACCAGGGATTCGGCGCCTCGCTCGAAGCCGATGCCGCCCCCATCCGCATGGTGGTGGAACGAGTGCCCGAAGCGCTCATCGCCGTGTCGTTTTCCAAGAATTTGGGTCTGTACCGCGAGCGCGTCGGCGGCTTGATCGTCGTCAGCGAAAATGCGTCGCGCGCGGATGCCGTGCAAAGCCACATGCTGCACATCGCGCGCAGCATTTACTCCATGCCGCCCGATCATGGCGCGGCGATCGCCGCGAGAATTTTCGCTGAACCGCAACTAAGAGCGCAGTGGATGCAGGAACTCGATGCCATGCGAACGCGGATTCAGGACATGCGATCCCTGCTCGCCAACCGGCTGCGGCAGGCGACGGGCGGCAACTCGTTTGATTTCATTCGCGCGCAGCACGGCATGTTTTCGCTGCTTGGCGTGCCCCCGATGCAGTCGAGCGCCTGCGCGAGAAACATCACATTTACATGACCGCCGACAGCCGCATGAATCTGGCGGGGATCATGCCGGACAATGTGGCCTATGTGGCTGAAGCGTTCGCCGCGGAAAGCGCGCCAATTGAAGTCTGAGAGCCCCAGGCACCTAGTTGGCCAGCGCCTGGCTTAGGGCGGTGACTTCCGCGGCCGAATCCTGCATTACGCTTAAGGTCTTGGTCTGATTCATGCCGAGCCGCTTTGCGGCGGGCAGTTCTTGCAGCATTTCTTCGAGGCCCGCGATATTGGTGCCGTACGAGACCATCAAGATGGCAACGCCCACGACGTCGGTCAGGTCGGGCGACTCGAGTTCCGTCGCGCGAGAAGTCTTCCTGCCCCACCGCCCGCGCCATCGGTCTCGGAGAATTTCCAATTCTCCAAGATCGCCTTGCCGATCGAGGGATACCAATCGTCGATGATGTCATTCAGCGCCTCTTCGCTCGCGAACAACTCCGGATGTCCCGTCGCCCGCGTCAAGATGTACAGCTTGCCGATGCCATGCATCATGCCCGTGAGCATCGCTTCGTCAGGGTTTACCCGGGTACAGGTCCGCGCGAGCACATAGGCGTACGCCGCGACATAGGTGCTGCGCTCCCACAGATCGTTCAGATACGGTGCCAGAGCTCGCCAGTTTATTGGACTTGCGGATTTGATTCATCGAGAAGGACATCGATGCGCTGCGCACCATGTTGTGGCCGATGCGGGCTGATGGCGGTGCGCAGGTCGGTGACGTTTTTGCCGCTGCGATTGATGGCGGCGGAGTTCGCGATGCGCAGCAGCCGCGCGGCCAGCGCCGGCTCCGAGCCCACCACACGCACGATCTGGTCGACCCGCGTATTCGGATCGGACAGGATCCGCCTCACTTGCAGCGCTATTTCAGGAAACGACGGCAGATCGACGTGGCCGCCCGATAGTTCCTCGGCGAGGCTGCGTATGAAATTAAAGGCGACGTTGGATGGGGACTGCACAGGATTTAATGGATCGGCCAATTTGCTTCATCCTTGAGGAACATAATGCATTAATCCCGGAAACCCCCTACTTCTTCGATGCCGAGGGCCGGCTCGCGAAGCGCTGCTGCACTTCTCCATTGCGGGAGCTTTCCGTAAAGCGCCCTGCGCTGTAGCGCGCCACCACTTGGCGCCAGAAGGCCACCGAGCCGGGATGGCGCATGTATTCGACGATTTCCCAATTGCCGGCGAAGCGATCGAATATCAAGGTCGCGGCATCGCGGCCGATACCGGCACGCCGGTGCTGCATTCGCACGAAGAACTCCGACATGCGGTAATCGGCCGCTTTCTCCCCGGCCTTTGCAATGCGCGGACGGGTAACCAGAGCGAATCCCACGGAGTCAGTTCCCTTGAGAATCAGCAGTGGGTGCGACTGATCATTGGAGAACCAGTTGGCGAAGATCTCCGCTTCGTGCGGATTGTTCGCGCCGATGACTGAGAACAAACCGGTATTTAAATCAGCCAGGGATTCGATGTACTCGCCGTAGACACTCTGGATCCACTGGCGATCCTGCTTCGAATGTCTGACATCGCGAATACTGACAAGCAACGAAACTTCATCCTCAATCTAAAAGACACAGCCCGGACGAACATGCCTGATGGCAGCCCGCCCGGGCTTGTGGGATCAGCTAACTCCGAAGCGTATTACGGCTTCGCAGCCGATGCCGCACTGGCAGCCGCATCGGCGGCGGCGCTCGCAGCAGCAGCCGAATCAGCAGCGGCAGAGGCAGCGGCATCCGCGGCAGGCGCAGCGGACGGAGGCGGAGCAGCGGCCGGGGCAGGAGCCTCGGTCTTGCTGCCGCAGGCACTCAACATGAATGCAGCGACAAAGGCGGTCAGAGCAAGTTTGGTCTTCATCTATCGATACCCCAGAAATATTAAAGGTAAAAAATTCAGGCCGAGCGTGTTGTTTTTGGGCCTATACCCAAACGTCCCGGCCGATTTTAGAGTGTTTTGGCGCAATTTCATATCTCTTTCGCCTCTCGCGCCGCGCCTTTAACGCGGCAAATCGCAGCCGGGGTTAAGGGGCGGGAGCCTGTCTGAATATTCCGCGTGACCGCAAGCGTGACGGACAGGCTCCTGCTTAAGTTCTCGCTGGCGCATAATTCAGACGATATTTCAGCGCAGGAGGTCAGGTGAGCGATTCGAGTCTTGATCAGCTATACGCCGCGCACTTAGCCGTGCTCATGAGCCGCACGGATCGCGCGCTGAGCGCGAGCGGTTTTGATGCGCTAGTGGTACATGCAGGGCGTCCGCCGCTTGCAGTTTCTCGACGACCAAGACTACCCCTACAAGGTCAATCCGCAGTTCAAGGCGTGGGTGCCCATCGTGGATAATCCGCGCTGCATCTTGGTGTACAAGCCCGGCGTCCGTCCCACAGTCCTCTTCTATCAGCCCAACGACTACTGGCACAAGCCGGCCAATCTACCCACCGCTGCTTGGACGACCGCCGTTCATTTGATCGCCATGGAGGACGAGTCGAAGGCCGACCGTCACTGGGACAAATTGGGCCGCGTCGCCTTCTTGGGCCCCGAAGGCTGCGCGCAAGGCGTCGGATCCGACGTGCCAGAACCCCCAAGAGTTGCTGGCACTCATGGATTACGAGCGCGCCGTCAAGACACCCTACGAGCTGGCCTGCCTGCGAAAAGCAAGTGAGCTCGGCGCCCTTGGACATGCGGCTGCGCTCGCGGCGTTTCAGCGCGGCGGCTCCGAATACGACGCGCACATGAGTTATTTGGCGGCGTGCCGTCAACGCGAAGAGGAGATGCCCTACAACAACATCGTGGCCTACAACGAGCATGCGGCGGTCCTGCACTACCAGCATCTGGAACGGACCGCGCCCGCACCCTTGCGCTCTTTTTTGATCGATGCCGGCGCCCAATACCGCGGTTATGCGGCGGACATCACACGCTCCTATGCGCGAAGCTTCTGGGCGATTCGCGGATCTCGTCAAGGCCATGGACAAGGCGCAATTGACGCTCTGCGAGGAGATTGTCGCGGGCCGCGACTATCGCGATGTACATCTATCGGCGCATCGGGTCTTGGGAGATGTGATGCAGAAGATCGGCTTGACCAAACTGCCTGGGCAGGCGGCCTTGGAAAACGGCGTGACCGGCGTGTTTTTCCCGCACGGGATCGGACATCTGCTGGGCCTTCAGGTACACGACGTGGGTGGTGTCATGGGCGATGCTGCGGGACATGAGCGGGAGCGGCCCAAAGGACATCCTTATTTGCGCCTCACGCGCATGCTCGAGCCGGGTGTCGTGGTCACGGTGGAACCGGGCATCTATTTGATCGACTCGCTGCTCGCTGCCGCGCATGCGGACGAACGGCGCGCGCATATCGATTGGGCGGTGGTCGAGGAGCTGAAGCCTTACGGCGGAGTTCGGATCGAAGACAACGTCGCAGCGACCGCCGGCAAACCCGAGAACATGACTCGAGACGCCTTCGCGCGAGTCGCTGCCGCGCAAGGCGCGGCTGCTTGAGCCTCGATCAGGCAGCCGCTTTCTTGCGGCGCTTGGGCTTTGCTTTCGGTCTCGCTCTCGTCGGCGGCGGCAGCGCCCTTTTTAGCCCTTGGTCTTCTTCGGCTCTGCCTTCGGCGTTTTGGCGGCCTTTTTGTCTTCTTTCTTTTCGGTCGCGACTACGGCGGACTCGGTCAACTGCATCAGGGCCATGTCGGCCGAATCGCCCGGACGCGGTTCCATTTTGAGAATTCGCGTATAGCCGCCGGCGCGCGCCTTGAAGCGCGGTCCCAACTCGGCGAATAACTTCTCGACCACGGCGTCGTCGCGCAGGCGCGAGTGCGCCAAGCGGCGCAACCCGATCGAGTCCACCTTGGCCATCGTGATCAAGGGCTCGACCACGCGGCGCAGTTCCTTGGCCTTCGGCACTGTCGTGCGGATGGTTTCGTGCCGCAACAGCGAGGTCGCCATATTGCGCAACATCGCATGACGATGGGAGGCATTTCGCGATAGCTGACGCCCGCTGTTTCTGTGACGCATAGTCTTCTCTTAACTCTTAATCGCTATCAAATACCGTCGCGCTCATCGTCGCGCTTCAATCCCGGCGGCGGCCAATTGTCGATCCGCATTCCCAGCGTCAACCCATGGCTCTCCAGAACTTCCTTGATCTCTGTCAAAGACTTTTTTCCCAAGTTCGGGGTGCGCAGCAATTCGACTTCGGTACGCTGCACGAGATCGCCGATGTAGTGGATATTTTCCGCTTTCAGGCAGTTCGCAGAACGCACGGTGAGTTCCAGCTCATCGACCGGGCGCAGCAGAATCGGATCGAACTGCGTTTCCGTGGCCTTGGTGGTTGATTCATCCTGGCCCTGCAGATCGACGAAGACCGATAGCTGGTCCTTGAGGATGCCGCCGGCGCGGCGGATTGCCTCTTCGGGATCGATCGTGCCGTTGGTTTCGATATCGAGAATGAGCTTGTCCAAATCGGTACGCTGTTCGACGCGCGCGCTCTCGACGTTGTAAGTCACTTTGCGTACCGGGCTGAACGAGGCGTCCAGCTGCAGACGGCCGATGGCGCGGGTCTGTTCTTCGAACGCCATGCGCTGTGCCGCGGGACGATAGCCGCGTCCGCGCTCGACCTTGAGGGACATCGACAACTCGCCGGCCTTGGTCAAATTCGCAATGACCAGGTCCGGGTTCAAAATTTCGATGTCGTGATCCCCGGCGATGTCGCCGGCCGTCACGGGCCCGGGGCCCTTCTTATGCAGGCGCACTTCGGCAACATCGCGTGTGTGCATGCGAATCGCCACCGCCTTCAAGTTCAGCAAAATGTCGACGACATCCTCTTGGACGCCTTCGATCGCGGTGTACTCGTGCAGCACGCCCTCGATTTCGATCTCGGTTATCGCCGCTCCCGGCAAGGAGGACAGCAGTACTCGGCGCAGCGCATTGCCCAGGGTGTGGCCAAAACCGCGCTCAAACGGCTCGATCACGATGCGAGCATGGCGCGGCGACACGGGCTGTACTTTGACGACCCGCGGTTTCAAAAATTCATTGATCGATCCCTGCATGGATTTCACCTACGTTGACTTAACCGGAGACGGCGCAGCGGAGGCTGCGTCGCATAAAAATAGCCAATTACTACTTGGAATACAACTCGACGACCAGGCTCTCGTTGATGTCCGGCAGAATTTCCTGGCGATCCGGAACCGATTTCAAAATTCCGGAGAACTTCTTGTCGTCGACCTCGACCCAATCAGGAAACCCGACCTGGCTCGCAATGGTCAGCGCCGCTGTTACGCGTGTTTGCTTCTTGGCGCGTTCGCGCAAGTTGATCACATCGCCCGCCTTGCACTGGTACGAAGCAATATTCACGAGCTTGTCGTTGACCGACACGCCCTTGTGGCTGACCAACTGACGCGCCTCGGCGCGCGTGGCCGCGAAGCCCATGCGATAGACCACATTGTCCAGGCGGCATTCCAAGAATTGCAGCAAGGTCTCGCCGGTCGCGCCGGGACGGCCCGCAGCCTTCTGATAATAATTTCTGAACTGCCGCTCCAGCACTCCGTACATGCGCCGCAACTTTTGCTTCTCGCGCAGCTGCAATCCGTATTCCGACAAGCGCTGCTTGCGCTCGCTCTTCACGCCGCCCGGCGGCACTTCGAGCTTGCACTTCGACTCGAGAGGCTTGACGCCGCTCTTCAGGAACAGATCGGTTCCCTCGCGACGAGACAGCTTGCACTTCGGACCGGTATATTTTGCCATTGCGAACCTTTTAAACGCGACGCTTTTTGGGCGGACGGCAGCCGTTATGCGGAATCGGCGTGACGTCTTCAATGTTGGTGATCTTCAGCCCGCAGCCGTTCAAAGCACGTACCGCGGATTCGCGGCCGGGACCGGGGCCCATGACACGCACTTCCACGTTCTTTACGCCGTGCTCCTGCGCCGCGGTGCCCGCGCGCTCGGCGGCGACCTGCGCCGCGAACGGCGTCGACTTGCGCGAACCACGGTAGCCGCAGCCGCCGGAGGTCGCCCAGGACAGGGTGTTTCCCTGTCGATCGGTGATCGTGATGATCGTGTTGTTGAACGAAGCATGCACATGCGCGATCGCATCGAGCACGTTCTTGCGTACTTTCTTGCGCGCGGGTTTTGCACCCGGTGCAGCGGCCGCGGCGGCCTGCTGCGCGTTTTGCTTTTGATCAGCCATTGATTTTTACTTCCTAGGCGCTGCGCGCCACTAAACCTTGCCCGGCGGCGCGTTCATCTTGACCGCTTGCTTACGCGGCCCCTTGCGAGTGCGCGCATTGGTACGCGTGCGCTGGCCGCGCATCGGCAGGCCCTTGCGATGCCTGATGCCCCGGTAGCAGCCCAGATCCATCAAGCGCTTGATGTTCATCGACACTTCGCGGCGCAGATCACCTTCCACCGCGAACTTCGCCACTTGGGAACGCAGCGACGCCACTTCGGCATCGGTCAGGTCCTTCACTTTCACGTGATACTTCACGCCGGCGGCATCGCAGATGCGCGCGGCCCGGCTGTTGCCGATGCCGAAAATGTGAGTCAGGCCGATGACTACATGCTTGTTCATCGGTATGTTGATGCCGGCGATACGCGCCATCTACTTCTCCACCTGCGCCCTCGAAAAAAAGCGCGCTAGTATATTAGAAAATCCCTTATAAATCAATTAACCCTGCCTTTGTTTGTGGCGGGCGTCAGACGAACAAATGATGTATACGATGCCGCGTCGCCGCACGACTTTGCAGTTCTTGCAGATCTTTTTGACCGAAGGACGAACTTTCATTTTTTAGCTCCAATGCCTCGAAGGCTGGCCTTTTTCATCAGGCCCTCGTATTGCTGCGACATCATGTGAGACTGCAGCTGTGCGACGAAATCCATGACCCCGACCACGATGATCAATAGCGAAGTGCCGCCGAACTGAAACGGAATGGCCGGATTCACCATGCGAATAATTTCCGGCAGCAGGCACACTGCCATGATGTATAAGCCGCCCCAAAGCGTCAGGCGGGTCAACACCTTGTCCAGGTATTCGCCCGTCTGCAGGCCCGGACGGATGCCGGGAATGAAGGCGCCGGCCTTCTTGAGGTTCTCGGCCGTATCCCGGGCGTCGTACACCAGGGCGACGTAGAAAAACGCGAATCCGACCACCAACAGACCGAACAGCACAACGTGCAGCGGTTGACCATAATTGAGGATGGCAGCGATCTTTTGCAAGGTCCGCTGGATGACATTCGGGTTAGGGCTGTTGCCGAAAAACTGCGCAATCGTGGCCGGAAAGACCAACAGGCTCGAGGCGAAAATCGGCGGTATGACGCCCGCCATATTCAATTTGAACGGCAGATGGGTGCTCTGTCCCTGCATCATGCGCCGCCCCACCTGGCGTTTGGCGTAGTTCACTTGGATCTTGCGCTGCGCGCGCTCCACGAACACGCAGAACAGCGTCACCAAGCCGACCACCACCACGATGAGCGCCACGACCAGCGCGTTCATTTCACCCGTGCGAACCATCTCCAGCGTATTGCCGATGGCGCGCGGCAATCCGGCGATGATGCCCGCAACGATGATCATGGTGATGCCGTTGCCGATTCCGCGCTCGGTGATCTGCTCGCCCAGCCACATCACGAACAGCGTCCCCGTGGTGATCGAAATGGTGGCGACGAACAAGAACTGTGGGCCGGGATTGGGCACCAGATTGCTGCCGGAATTCTGGATCGCCAGCGCCGCGCCGAAACCTTGGAATGCTGCCAGGCCCACGGTGCCGTAACGCGTGTACTGCATCAGTTTGCGCCGGCCGGATTCGCCGTCCTTGCGGATCTGGTTCCACGGCGGATACACCATCGATGCCATCTGCACGATGATGGAGGCCGTGATGTAGGGCATCACGTTCAGCGCAAAGATGCTGAAACGCTGCAAAGCACCGCCCGAGAACATGTTGAACATGCCGAGCAGGGTGCCGTTCTGGGTGGAGAAGAAGGCGGCAAATTTCGCCGCATCGATGCCCGGAACTGGAATGAAGGTGCCGATCCGATACACGATGAGCGCGCCCACCAAGAACAGCAGCCGCTTGCGCATTTCGGCGAAGCGGGTGATATCCCCTAAGGCGGCGGCAGGATTGGTAGCGGATGTGGCCACGGGTATGCGCTCTTAGCCTCTTAAGCCTCGAATTTTCCGCCGGCCGATTCGACGGCGCTCTTCGCGCCCTTGGTCGCCGTAATGACCTTGTCCTTGATGGTGAAGGGCTTGGTGACCTTGCCGGACAAAATAATCTTCACGACCTTGGTGTTTTCAGAAACCAGGTTCGCCTCGATCAGGCCCGCCAATGTCACATCGGAGCCGGTCACGCGCATCAGATCCGACAGGGTTAATTCAGCGCGCGAGGCCTTCATCGCGGAACGAAAGCCGGTTTTCGGCAAACGCCGCTGCAAGGGCATCTGGCCGCCTTCGAAGCCAACCTTGTGATAACCGCCCTTACGAGCGCGCTGTCCCTTGACGCCGCGGCCGCAGGTCTTGCCCTGACCGGCGGAAGCGCCCCGGCCCACCCGCAAGCGGGTTCGTTTGGAGCCGGCACCCGGCTTGATCGTATTTAATCTCATCAGACCTTCCCCAGTGCGGGCTCGACTTTGAGCATGTGACTGGCTCTATTCACCATGCCGCGATTTGACGGCGTATCCGCCACCACGACGCTATGACCGATCCTGCGTAACCCCAAGCCTTTAACCGAATTTCGGATATTGGCCAGCTGGCCATAGACGCTCTTGATCAAGGTCACCTTGATCGCCTTGTCCTCAGTCGCCTTGGCCGCGTGTGCTTTGCTCGCCATGATTAACCCGTAATCTCTTCGACGGACTTGCCGCGCTTCGCAGCGATGTCATCCGGCGTGCGCAGCTTGCCCAACGCGTCCATCGTGGCGCGCACCACATTGATGGGATTGCGCGAGCCGTAGCTCTTGGCAAGCACATTGCGAACGCCGGCGCACTCGAACACCGCACGCATGCCGCCCCCGGCAATCACGCCCGTACCGTCCGCGGCCGGCTGCATGTAGACCCGCGTGGTCCCATGCCGACCTTTGACAGCGTAGAACAGGGTTTCGTTCTTCAAGGACACCGTGACCAGGCTCTTGCGGGCCTGCATCATGGCCTTGGAAATCGCGACCGGCACTTCACGCGCCTTGCCATAGCCGAATCCGACCCGGCCGGCACCATCGCCGACGACGGTGAGCGCGGTAAAGCCGAATTGCTTACCACCCTTGACCACCTTCGCGACTCGGTTCACTGCGACCAGCTTTTCCAGCAGGTCGTCGCCGGACATGGGTTTTTCTACTCTCGCCATAAGTTGCCCTTGAGACCTTCAGTTAGAACTCGAGACCCGCTTCGCGAGCGGCCTCTGCCAGCGCTTTCACGCGCCCGTGGTACATGAAACCGGAACGGTCGAATGCGACCTTGTCGATGCCCTTTGCCTTGGCGCGCTCCGCAATGGCGCGGCCGACGGCCTTGGCGGCTTCGATGTTGCCGGTGGCTTTCAATTCCCCGCGCACGTCCTTCTGCAAGGTCGAGGCGGCGACCAGAACTTTGTCGCCTTCCGGCGCAATGATCTGCGCATACATATGCTGCGGCGTGCGATGCACCGACAGGCGCATGGCGGCCAGTTCCTTGATCTTTACTCGGCCTCGCAGCGCGCGGCGCAGGCGGGTGTCTTGTTTGGTCAATTTCATGATTACTTCTTCTTCGCCTCTTTCAGCGAAATCTTCTCGTCGGAGTACTTCACGCCCTTGCCCTTGTAGGGTTCCGGCGGCCGAAAGCCGCGAATCTCCGCCGCGGTCTGGCCAACGCGTTGCCGATCGATTCCCTTGACGATGATCTCGGTCTGGCTGGGGGTCTCGATCGTGATGCCGTCCGGGATCGCAAAATTGATCAAATGCGAATAGCCCAGAGTCAGCGTCAAGTTCTTGGCTTGAACCGCCGCGCGATAGCCGACGCCCACCAGTTCGAGCTTCTTTTCATAGCCCTTGGTCACGCCCATGACCATATTTGCGAGATGCGCACGCGTTGAACCGGCGATGGCATTCATGCCCTCGGCCGCGGTGTCCGCCTGCACCTCCAGATGCTTATCCTGCTGCACAACCTTGACGCCGCTCTTCAGCGCCAGGGTCAGCGAGCCTTTCGCGCCTTTCAGCGTCACGGCTTCCGCACCGATTGTGGCGGTCACGCCCTGCGGCAGGTCGACCGGCATTTTTGCAACTCGAGACATATTAAACCTACCTAGCCTTATTGGACGACGAACAGCACTTCGCCGCCTGTGCCGGCGGCGCGCGCTTGCTTGTCGGACATGATGCCCTGCGGGGTCGAAACCACGGCGACGCCCAAACCGCCCAGCACTTTCGGCAACTCGTCCTTGCCGCGATAAATTCGCAGGCCCGGTCGGCTGATGCGCTCGATGCGATCGATGACGGGACGGCCGTCGTGATACTTCAGTTCGATCGACAAGGTGCTCTTGGCGCCGCTGCTGTCGACGCCGAAGCCCGCGATGTAGCCTTCGGCTTGCAGCACCTTGAGAATCGCCACCTTCAGCTTTGAGGCGCCCATGCCCACGGTCGGCTTGCCTGCGGATTGCGCATTGCGAATACGGGTTAAGAGATCGGCAATTGGATCAGTCATGCTCATTGTGCGCGCCTCACCAACTCGCCTTCGACAGGCCTGGAATCTCGCCGCGATTGGCCGCTTCGCGCAATTTGGTGCGCGCTAGGCCGAATTTGCGGTACACGCCGCGCGAGCGGCCCGTGATCGAGCAGCGATTGCGCTGCCGGGTAGCGCCTGCGTCGCGCGGCTGCTTTTGCAGCGCGACTTGCGCGGCTTCGCGAGCCTCCTGCCCGGTCTTCGGGTCGCGGATCAGCTCTTTGAGCTCAGCGCGCCGCTTGGCGAATTTCTTCGCTATCTTGAGGCGTTTTTTCTCGCGCATGAGCATATTCGTCTTGGCCATGGGCTACCTACTTACGGAACGGAAAGTTAAAAGCTTCTAACAACGCGCGCCCGTGCTTGTCGTCGCGCGCCGACGTGGAGATGGTGATGTCCATGCCACGAATTTGGTCGATTTGGTCGTACTGGATCTCAGGGAAAATAATCTGCTCTTTGACCCCTAAGCTGTAATTGCCGCGGCCGTCGAATGAGCGGGTGCTGATACCGCGAAAATCCCGGATGCGCGGAATCGCAATGCTCACCAAGCGGTCCAGAAATTCATACATGCGATCGCCCCGCAAGGTCACCTTGCAGCCGATTGCCTGGCCATCGCGCACCTTGAATGTCGCGACCGACTTCTTGGCTTTCGTGACCGCCGGCTTCTGGCCGGTGATCTTCGCCATGTCGGCGGTGGCCGCATCCATGACCTTCTTGTCGGCCACGGCCTCGCCCACGCCCATGTTCACCGTGATCTTCAGGATCCGCGGCACTTCCATGGTGTTCTTCAACTCGAGCTTTTGCTTGAGTTCCGGCACGATCTTTTCATTGAAAATCTGTTTGAGTCTTGCTGCCATAAATTACTCGTTACTTCGCGTCGACCATTTCTTTGTTCGACTTGAACAGGCGCACCTTGCGGCCATTCTCGAGCGACTTGAATCCGATCCGATCGCCTTTTTGGGTCGCCGGATTGAAAACCATCACGTTCGACACATGCAACGGCGCCTCGGTCTCGATGATGCCCCCCTGCACGCCCAACTGCGGATTGGGCTTCTGATGCCGTTTGGACATGTTCAGTCCCTCGACTCGCAGGCGATCGTCCGCCAGCACTTCGATCACGGCGCCTTTGCGTCCTTTGTCCCGACCGGCGATCAAGATCACCGTGTCGCCTTTGCGAATCTTCTTCATGTTCACAGCACCTCGGGGGCCAGCGAGATAATCTTCATGAACTGGACGTTGCGCAGCTCGCGCGTCACCGGTCCGAAAATACGCGTGCCGATGGGCTCGAGCTTGTTGGTCAAGAGCACCGCGGCATTGGTATCGAAGCGAATCAGCGAGCCATCGGGCCGCCGCACGCCGCTCTTGGTGCGCACCACCACCGCGTCGTACACCTCGCCTTTCTTCACTTTGCCGCGCGGGATCGCATCCTTGACGCTGACTTTGATTACATCGCCTACCGCTGCGTACCGGCGCTTCGAGCCGCCCAGCACCTTGATGCACATCAAACGCTTGGCGCCGCTGTTGTCGGCCACATTCAAAATCGTTCGCATTTGGATCATTGGGGCAGGCCTCTCATTCCGACCGGGCGCGATCTACGACGCGCACCAACACCCAAGATTTACGGCGCGACATGGGCCGGCACGGCTTGATCGAAACGGTGTCGCCTTCCTTGCACTCATTGCTTTCATCATGCGCCAGCAGCTTGGTGGTGCGGCGGATGTACTTGCCATAGGTCGGATGCTTGACCATGCGCTCGACCGAAACCGCGATGGTCTTATCCATCTTGTTGCTGACCACCTTGCCGGTCAGCAGGCGTTGTCCGCGGACCGGCGCGGCGCCCGGCACCGCTGCTTCAGTTGATTGTGCTTCCGTCGACATCACGAATTCCTCATGCGCTTCGCGCAGGTTTCCATGCGCTTCGCGCAACGTTCAACGGGGTCGAAACGACCCCGTCCGATCTGGTGAAAGAAATGAGAGCGCTTGGTCATTTACGCACCTGCGCCTGGGCCAGCACCGTCTTTACGCGCGCAATGTTCTTACGCACCTTCGCAAATTGATCCGGCTTCGCCGCCTGTCCCGTGGCGCGGGCCATGCGCAAATTGAATTGTTCACGGCGCAGCTTGAGCAGCTCCTCGCCGAGGTCTTTGGGCGCCTTCGCGCGCAAATCTTTCGCCTTCATGTACGCACCTTCATGTTCGGACCTGGCGCTTGACGAACGCCGTCGACACGGAGAGCTTCGCGGACGCCAGGCGGAACGCCTCGCGCGCGATGGTTTCGCTCATGCCTTCGATCTCGAACAGCACCTTGCCGGGCAGCACTCGGGCCACCCAATACTCGACGTTGCCTTTGCCTGAACCCATGCGCACTTCGAGCGGCTTCTGGGTGATCGGCACATCCGGAAATACGCGGATCCAAATGCGTCCGCCGCGCTTCACATAGCGCGAAATGGCGCGGCGCGCCGCCTCGATCTCGCGTGCCGTCATGCGGCAGCGATCGGTGGCCTTCAGGCCGAACTCGCCGAACGCCACGGTGTTGCCGCGCTGCGCACTGCCCGAGATCTTGCCCTTGAATTGTTTGCGGAACTTGGTCCGCTTCGGCTGCATCATCTTTGATTACCTGATCACGTCGCGGCAGGTGCCGCAGGTTCGGCGGATTTGGCGACTGCCGCCGCCGCTACGGCTTCGGCCTCGGCTTCCACGGCTTCTTCCGTCGGCTTGTCGAACACTTCGCCCTTGAAGATCCAGACCTTGATGCCAATCACGCCGTAAGTGGTCTGCGCCTCCGCGAGGCCATAGTCGATGTCGGCGCGGAACGTATGCAGCGGCACGCGGCCTTCGCGATTGGTCTCGGTACGCGCAATCTCCGATCCGTTCAGCCGGCCGGAAATACGCACCTTGATGCCGAGCGCACCGGAACGCATGGTGTTGGTCACGGCGCGCTTCATGGCGCGGCGGAACATCACGCGCTTTTCCAACTGCTGCGAGATGCCTTCGGCCACCAGCTTGGCATCAAGCTCGGGCTTTCTGATTTCCGCGATGTTCAGCCGGACATCGTTCATGCCCATGCCTAGGATCTTGGCGACGGCGGTGCGGAGCTTCTCGATATCCTCGCCCTTCTTGCCGATCACGATTCCCGGCCGCGCCGTGTGAATGGTGATGTTGGCACGCCGTGCGGCCCGCTCGATGTGAATGTTGCTCACCGATGCATCCGCCAATTTCTTGTTCAGGTACTTGCGCACCAGGAAATCAGTGTGGATGTTCGAGGCGAAATTCTTCGAATGCGCATACCACTTCGACGACCAGTCGCGCGTGATGCCTAGACGAATACCAATTGGATTTACTTTCTGACCCATTAGGCCTCTCGCTTACCGTCGGATACTTGAACCAGGATGTGACTGTTGCGCTTGGCGATGCGCACGCCGCGGCCCTTGGCGCGCGCGTGAAAGCGCTTGAGCATCGGCGCCGGATCGACCTCGACACGCGTCACCTTCAAATCATCAACATCGGCATTGAAATTGTTGTATGCGTTGGCGATCGCGGAATCCAATACCTTGAGCACGATCTTCGCGCCCTTCTTCGGCATGAATTTCAGCGTATTCACCGCGAGCGTGGCCGACTTGCCGCGAATCGTATCGACCACCAGGCGGCACTTCTGCGGGGAGATGCGCGCATAGCGCAAAACTGCTTTTGTCTGCATGACTATTCCGCCGCCGTGACTTTCTTGTCGCCGGAGTGCGCCTTGAAAGTGCGCGTGGGAGCGAACTCGCCGAGCTTGTGGCCGACCATGTTCTCCGACACCAGCACCGGCACATGCAGCCGGCCGTTATGCACGGCGATGGTCAGGCCGACCATGTCGGGAATGACCATGGAACGCCGCGACCAGGTCTTGATCGGGCGGCGATCATTCTTTTGGCTGGCGGTCTGCACTTTCTTGGCGAGGTGCAAATCGACGAACGGGCCTTTCTTGAGCGAACGAGGCACTTTAAATATCTCCAGTCTTAGATTCGTTTGTTCTTGCGGCGCTGAACGATCATGCCGTCGGTGCGCTTGTTGCGGCGCGTCTTCTTGCCCTTGGTCTGCAGACCCCATGGGCTCACCGGATGCGGATTTCCCTGGCCGGACTTGCCTTCGCCGCCGCCGTGCGGGTGATCGACCGGATTCATCACGACGCCGCGCACCGTCGGGCGCACGCCCAGCCAGCGCACCGCGCCGGCCTTGCCGAATACGCGCAAGTTGTGCTCATCGTTGCCGACCTCGCCGATGGTGGCCCGGCAATCGACGTGCACTTTGCGCATCTCGCCCGACTTCAAACGCAGGCTGGCATACACGCCTTCGCGCGCCGCGAACTGCGCGGAAGCGCCGGCGCTGCGCGCCATCTGGCCGCCCTTGCCGACTTTCAACTCGATGTTGTGAACCGTACTGCCCACCGGAATGTGCCGCAACGGCATGGCATTGCCGGGTTTGATCGGCGCATCGGAGCCGGACCGGATCTCATCGCCGGCCTTGACGCCCTTGGGCGCGAGAATGTAGCGGCGCTCGCCATCCTTATAGAGCACCAGCGCCAGATGCGAGGTGCGGTTCGGATCGTATTCGAGACGTTCGACGATGCCCGGAATGCCGTCCTTGTCGCGCAAGAAATCCACCAAGCGATAGCGCTGCTTGTGGCCGCCGCCGATGTGGCGCGTGGTCTGCCGGCCCGAGTGATTGCGGGCGCCGGTGCGGTTTTTCTTGGTGGTGAGCGATGCGATCGGTCCGCCCTTGTGCAGGTGCGATCGGTCTACCTTGACTACGAAGCGCGTGCCCGGAGAGGTCGGCTTCATCTTGATGAGTGCCATGGCCTTTGACTCCTATTTCGCCGAGGTGCCGGTGAAGTCGATTGACTGCCCATCAGCCAATCGCACGTAGGCCTTCTTGAAGCCATTGCGCTTGCCCGGCAGGTTCTTGAAGCGGCGCGTCTTGCCGGGGCGGTTCAATAGATTCACGCCCTCGACCTTGACCTCGAACATGAGTTCGACGGCGCTTTTGACTTCCGCTTTCGAGGCATCGTCGCGCACGCGAAACACGTATTGATTGGCCTTTTCGGCCACGGTCGCGGCTTTCTCAGAGACATGCGGCTGAATCAGCACGGTCATCAATCGCTCTTTATTCATGCTGCGCCTCCGAGACGCTGATCCAGCAGCTTCAAGGCGCCCACCGTGGCAATGACCTTGTCGTGCTTGACCAGGCTCAAGGGATCGAGAGCCGATACCGCCATCACTTCCACGTGCGGAATGTTGCGGGCCGCCAGGAACAATTTCTCTTCGTAAGCCTCGACCAAAATCAGCGCGCGGCTCAAGCCGAATTCAGCCAGTTTGCTGATGAGCAGTTTGGTGCGCGGCGCGGAGAGCTCGATCGACTCGACGGCAACCAGGCGATCATCACGCAGCAACTGCGACACCATGGTTTGCATGGCGGCGCGATACATCTTGCGGTTGACCTTTTGCGAGAAATCGCGCGGCTTGGCCGCGAATGCGCGGCCGCCGCCGACCCAGATGGGGCTGCGGATCGAACCGGCACGCGCCTGACCGGTGCCCTTTTGGCTCCAAGGTTTCTTGCCGCCGCCGCGCACTTCGGCGCGGGTCTTCTGCGCCTTGGTGCCGGCACGGCCGGCCGCCATGTAGGCGGTCACGACCTGGTGCACCAGCGCTTCGTTGTAGACGCGCCCAAAGGCGGCATCCGACAACTGAATCTCGCTGGCCGGCTTGGCGTTTTTTAGCTGGACTTTCATGAGCTCTACTTCTTTTCAGCTTTGGCTGCGCCGGCCTTAGGAGCAGCACCCTTGGCAGCGGGAGCGCCCTTGGCGGCGGCGGGAGCCTTGTTCGGCATCAACTTCTGGCGTCGCGCCTGGCCTTTCGCCTTGACGGAGGGCTTCACGATGACGCGGCCGCCCTCGGCACCCGGCACGGCGCCGCTGATGAGCAGCAGATTGCGCACCGCATCGACTTCGACGATGCGCAAGTTTTCAATGGTGCGATTGCGCACGCCCATATGGCCCGACATGCGCTTGCCTTTGAACACGCGGCCCGGGCGTCTGGCGCTGGCCGATGGAACCAGGCGCGCGGTGCGATACGGAGTTTCCGTGCGTTTTCATGCCGCCGGCGAAGTTATGCCGCTTCATGGTGCCTTGAAAGCCTTTGCCCACCGTGGTGCCGGTGACATCGACGATCTGGCCGGCCTTGAACATGTCGACTTTGAGCTCACCGCCGGTGGCCAACTCGTCGCCCTCGCCTTTGCCTAAGCGGAATTCTCGAGAGGTATAGCCGGCGGCAACATTCGCCTTGGCGAAGTGGCCGGCGAGGGCCTTGGTGACGCGCGAAGGGCGGCGGCTGCCAATGGTGACTTGGACCGCGCGATAACCGTCGGCTTTATCGTTTTTGACTTGCGAGATGCGATTCGGTAACGCCTCGACCACCGTCACGGGGACGGTAACACCGGCGTCGGTGAACACTCGGGTCATGCCGCATTTGCGGCCAACCAGACCAATGGACATTGTCAATCCTCATACAGCGAGAGCTTCGATTGAGCCTCGCATCGTTGCGACAGATCAGCGGTTTGGACACACGGACCCCAAATTCCCTTGAGAATGTGGCGTCGGCGCCCACGCGCTCCGACCTCTAAAATGGACGCGGGAGTATAGGGATCCTAAGCTCCTCACGCAAGGGAGCCTATGCGGCCCCGCACCAAAAACCCCTTAATTCAACTTGATTTGCACGTCCACGCCGGCCGGAAGCTCGAGCTTCATGAGGGCGTCCACGGTCTTGTCCGTGGGGTTCAAAATGTCCATGAGGCGCTTGTGCGTGCGGATTTCGAACTGGTCGCGGGCATCCTTATCGCCGTGCGGGGCGGTCAATACCGTAAAACGCTCCATTTTAATGGGTAGCGGCACCGGGCCCTTGACGGTCGCGCCGGTGCGTTTCGCGGTATCGACGATCTCGCGGGCCGACTTGTCGATCAAGCGATGATCGAAAGCCTTCAGGCGGATG
The DNA here is from genome assembly GCA_963771615.1 of uncultured Gammaproteobacteria bacterium. Lineage (GTDB taxonomy): Bacteria > Pseudomonadota > Gammaproteobacteria > Steroidobacterales > Steroidobacteraceae > Bog-1198. The sequence continues at coordinate 496,949 of CAVYUD010000008.1, read as the reverse complement.
CGAATGTTCTGATTAGCCATAAGGGTCTTCTCTTAACTTTCCATGCGCTGCGCGCAACAATTAACGGGGCCGAAACCGGCCCCGCCCGAAAAGGGGGTGGATCTTACCCTACTCAAGGCGACTTTCGCGCCAAAAATTAGATTACGCGATGACCTTGGCGACCACACCGGCGCCGACGGTTTTGCCGCCCTCGCGGATGGCGAAGCGCAGCCCCTGTTCCATCGCGATCGGGGCGATCAGCTCCACCACGATCTTGATGTTGTCCCCCGGCATCACCATCTCGGTGCCCTCCGGCAGCTCCACCGCTCCCGTCACATCCGTGGTGCGAAAATAAAACTGCGGCCGATAGCCTTTGAAAAATGGCGTATGCCGCCCGCCCTCCTCCTTGGTCAGCACGTACACTTCCGCCTCAAACTTGGTGTGCGGATTGATCGAACCGGGCTTGCACAACACCTGCCCGCGCTCCACTTCCTCGCGCTTCGTGCCTCGCAGCAATACCCCGACGTTGTCCCCCGCCTGACCCTCATCCAAGAGCTTGCGAAACATCTCCACTCCCGTGCAGGTGGTCTTCTGCGTCGGGCGGATCCCGACAATCTCCACCTCATCGTTCACCTTCACGATGCCCCGCTCAATGCGACCGGTCACCACCGTGCCGCGCCCGGCAATCGAGAACACATCCTCCACCGGCATCAAAAAGGCCCCTTCCACCGCGCGCTTGGGCACCGGAATATAGTCATCCAAGGCCTTCACCAGCTTGATCACCGAGGGCACCCCGATCTCCGAGGCATCGCCCTCCAAAGCCTTCAGCGCTGAGCCGGTGATGATCGGGGTCTTATCCCCAGGGAATTTGTACAGCGTCAGCAAATCGCGCACCTCGAGCTCCACCAGCTCCAGAAGCTCCGCATCATCGACCATGTCCGCCTTGTTCATGAACACCACGATGTACGGCACACCGACCTGACGGGCCAGCAAAATGTGCTCGCGCGTCTGGGGCATCGGGCCATCGGCCGCCGAAACCACCAGAATCGCTCCGTCCATCTGCGCCGCTCCCGTGATCATGTTCTTCACATAGTCGGCGTGTCCCGGACAGTCCACGTGCGCGTAGTGACGCGCATCGGACTGATACTCCACGTGTGCGGTGGCGATCGTGATGCCGCGCGCACGCTCCTCGGGGGCCTTGTCGATCTGATCGTAGGCCTTGAACTCCCCGCCATGCTTCTCCGCCATCACCTTCGTCAGTGCTGCCGTCAGGGTCGTCTTGCCATGATCAACATGCCCAATCGTCCCCACGTTCACGTGCGGCTTCGTTCGCTCAAACTTCCCCTTCGACACGGCTTACCTCTCCAAATAAATAAACACGGTTGGAATTGCGATACCTAAACTTAAGAAGCTTTCTTCATGACGACATCGGCCACGTTGCCCGGCACTTCCTGGTACTTGGCAAACTCCATGGTGTAGTTCGCCCGGCCCTGGCTCATGGAGCGCATGGATGTCGAGTATTGAAACATTTCAGCGAGCGGCACCTCAGCGGTGACCACCTTGCCGGACGGACTATCTTCCGTGCCGACGATCTGGCCGCGGCGCCGGCTCAAATCGCCGACGATGTCGCCGTAATAATCTTCCGGCACGACGACTTCTACTTTCATGATGGGTTCCAGCAGCACCGGCTTGGCCTTGCGGAATCCTTCCTTGAACCCAATCGAGCCGGCGATTTTGAAGGCCATCTCGTTGGAATCGACGTCATGGTAGGAACCATCGAATATGGTGACCTTCACATCCACGATGGGATAGCCCGCGATCACCCCGGTCTGAACCGCTTCTTGGATGCCTTTATCCACGGCCGGAATGTATTCGCGCGGCACGCTGCCGCCGACGATGCCATTGACGAACTCATAACCCTTGCCCTGCGGCAGCGGCTCGAGCTTCAGCCAGACATGTCCATATTGGCCGCGTCCGCCGGTCTGGCGAATAAATTTACCCTCGGATTCCACCGTGCTGCGCAGGGTTTCACGATAAGCCACCTGAGGCTTGCCCACATTGGCGTCGACCTTGAACTCGCGTTTCATGCGATCGACGATGATTTCCAGATGCAGTTCCCCCATGCCCTCGATGATGGTCTGGCCGGATTCGGCATCCGTATGCACCCGAAACGAAGGATCTTCCTTCGCGAGGCGCTGCAGGGCCAAGCCCATCTTTTCCTGATCGACCTTGGTTTTCGGCTCCACGGCGACGGATATCACCGGCTCCGGGAAATCCATCTTCTCGAGGATGATGACCTTGTTCAGATCGGATAGCGTGTCGCCGGTGGTGACATCCTTCAAGCCCACCGCGGCCGCGATGTCGCCGGCGTGCACCTCTTTAATCTCGGAGCGATCGCTGGCATGCATTTGCAGCAAGCGGCCGATGCGTTCGGTGCGACTGCGATTGGGCACGAACACCTGATCGCCGGAATTCAAAGTACCGGAGTAGACCCGAAAGAAGGTGAGATTGCCGACGAATGGATCGTTCAGGATCTTGAATGCGAGGGCAGCGAACGGCTCAGCATCATCCGCCTTGCGCGTCATCGGTTCGCCGCTCTCGCTCTGGCCTTTGACAGGCGGCACTTCCGCGGGTGAGGGCATGTATTCCACGATGGCGTCGAGCACCGCCTGCACACCCTTGTTCTTGAACGCCGAGCCGCAGGTCACCAAGCAGATTTCGTTCTTGATGGCGCGCTCGCGCAGACCCTTCTTGATTTCCTCATCGCTCAACGAGCCGCTCTCCAGGTACTTGTTGAGCAGCACTTCATCGCCGTCCGCGGCGGCCTCAATCATCTTGCCGCGCCATTCCTCGCATTCCTTGCGCATGTCGTCGGGAATTTCGCGATATTCAAATTTCATGCCCTGAGTTTCGTCGTCCCAAAAGATGGATTTCATCTTGATGAGATCGACCACGCCGGTGAACCCGTCCTCGGCGCCGATCGGCAATTGAATGGGCACAGGGTTGCCGCGCAGACGGGTCCTGATCTGCTCCACGCAGCGCAGGAAATTTGCGCCGGCGCGATCCATTTTGTTGACGAAGGCGATGCGCGGGACGCCGTACTTGTTCATCTGGCGCCAGACGGTCTCGGATTGCGGCTGCACGCCGGAGACCGCACAGTACACGGCGATGGCTGAATCCAGTACGCGCAACGAGCGTTCCACCTCGATCGTAAAATCGACGTGTCCCGGTGTATCGATGATGTTGATGCGATGCTCGGGGAAGCTCTTGTCCATTCCCTTCCAGAAACAGGTTGTGGCCGCGGCGGTGATGGTGATACCGCGCTCCTGCTCCTGTTCCATGTAATCCATCACGGCGGCGCCGTCATGGACCTCGCCGATTTTGTGAGACACGCCGGTGTAGAACAAAATACGCTCCGTCGCGGTGGTTTTCCCCGCGTCGATGTGAGCGGAAATACCGATATTCCGGTAGCGCTCAATGGGCGTAGTGCGTGACATGTCTTCCTGGGCGCTTCGCGATTTTCATGCGCTTCGCGCAACTATTAACGGGGCCGATGCGGCCCCGTCCGAGAAATCTATATAAGGCCGAACCCGCGGAAAACCAGCCGGCGGTAGCCCTTCCGTATCCCTACCAGCGGTAGTGGGCGAAGGCCTTGTTGGCATCGGCCATGCGATGCGTGTCCTCGCGCTTGCGCACAGCGGCACCACGATTTTCCGCAGCCTCCATCAGCTCGGCCGCAAGACGATGCGCCATGGACTTCTCGCTGCGGGCTGTGGCCGCCTCGATCACCCAGCGCATCGCAAGGGTTTGACGGCGGTTTGCGCGCACTTCAACCGGCACCTGATAGGTGGCGCCGCCGACTCGGCGGGATTTGACCTCGACCACCGGCTTGACGTTATCCAAGGCTTGCTGCAGCACAGCAATCGCCTCGGTCCCGGCGCGTCCGCCTTTCTCGCCGATACGGTCAATGGCGCCATAAACGATCTTCTCGGCGGCCGACTTTTTGCCGCGCTCCATCACCATATTGATGAATTTGGCCAACATGTCGTTCCCGAATTTAGGGTCGGGAAGAATGGTGCGATGGGGGGCTGCTGCTCTACGGGACATGGAAAACCTTCTCTAGCCTTGAGGCCTATTTCTTGGGACGTTTGGCGCCGTACTTGGAGCGTCCTTGACGACGATCGCTGACGCCGGCGCAATCGAGCGCACCGCGAACAGTGTGATAACGCACGCCGGGCAGATCCTTGACGCGGCCGCCGCGAATCAATACCACCGAGTGCTCCTGCAGGTTATGCCCCTCGCCACCGATGTAGCTGGAGACTTCATATCCGTTGGTGAGGCGCACGCGGCAAACCTTGCGCAGCGCCGAGTTGGGCTTCTTCGGCGTCGTCGTGTACACGCGCGTGCAGACTCCGCGCTTTTGCGGCGAAGCTGCCAGGGCCGGAACCTTGGACTTCCAAGCGGGCTCATTTCGGCCTGTCCGGATCAATTGGGTCGTCGTCGCCATAAATACCTTTAGAAGACCGCTAGATAGATAGAGGTCCCTTGATGCTAAAACAAAAATTTGCGGGCTCATGCCCGGCACTAGGTGCCCGAGAGACAAAGGCCGGCGATTGTAGGAACCGGCCGTGCGGGTGTCAAGGCAATTGCTGCTTCGCAGCATAGATTACAATGGGACCCGGACACGAAACCGCGCACTCTCGGGGAGATACACATGAGCAACCGCCTTGCCACGGCATTGATATGCATTCTGATGTCCACGGGCGCCATCGCCGCCAACAACGCGCCGGCGAGCGACGCATCCATTCGAGAGATGCTCGAACTGACGAATGCCCGGCAGATAATCGAGGGCGTGAAGGGGCAAATGGGCGCCATGATGAATACGGCAATGCAGAACGCGACGAAAGGTCAGACCCTGACGCCGGATCGCCAGGCCGTCATAGATCGCATGTCCGCCAAGATGTCGGCGGTTGCTTCCGACATGCTGACTTGGGACGCCTTGCTGCCCATCTATATGCGCACCTATCGAGACTCGTTTACGCAGGACGAAATCGATGGCGTCATAAAATTCTACAAGAGCGCCGCGGGCCAAGCGTATGTAAAGAAATTGCCGCTCGTGATGCAAAATGTCATGCGGGAAATGCAGGGCGTCATGAAACCTGCTCAAGAAAAAATGATGGCCATTCAGCGCGAAACCATGCAGGAGCTGAAGGACTTACAGGACAAGGAAGCGAAGAAATAGCGGCAGATCGAACCCAGCGGCATCACGGCGCGTCGATTTCGTATCCCTTGGCGCGCAGCTGATCGAGCAAACCACCACGCTCGAGCATCAGGTCCAAGTTGACCACGGCAATCGTCGTGCCGGCGGAGCGTAAATATTTTTCAATATTCTCGAGCCAGGTCTGGCGAATACGGCTGATGACATCGACGGCGCCTTTGCCGGCGTCCAAGGCGTTGCGGCAGGCGTCGACTTGCTTGAGCTCAGGCATGCTCTCGATTCGCTCAACGTTGCCGCTACTCCACGCCTGCGCTCGGTCCACCAGTCGTGGCAGGCCGCTCTCAAGGGTGCTGAGTGAGGCTTCGACGCAGGTCCGCTCGGTCGCCGCCGGCATTGTCTTGAGCGCTTCCAGCATATCGCTCACGCCCGCGACCTTGATCTCCTCGACGCGTACTCCGTGCTTTTTCGCCAAGACACGCAGCGCCGCACCCAAGTCGAGCCGCATCGACAAGTTGACCTGATGAAAGGCGGCTTGCTGCAAAAATGCAGCCGCAATGAGCGGACGATAGCGTTCCCACTTATCCGCATCGTCGCTCACCTTGCTTCGTTGCGCGGCAAAACGCGCGTGCAGTTCCGGCGGCAGCACATCCTTCAGCCTTTTTCCGCCGCCCACCATCAACAGCTTGCGATCGGCAATCAGCATCCACAATATGCGCGGCACGCTTATTTCGATGGGCTTTTGCACCAGCACCTGACTGGTGCTTTCCAGCACGGACTCGACCTGCTTGGAACGCCAGGTGATGTCTCGCGGCAGCGGCGATATGCTGCCCAATAGCCAGACATTCGCATCGCCGCGATGCACGTGCCACATGCCGGGACCCGCGCGTTCGGCGGTAACGACGATTTCCTCGAGCGCGCCAGCGGCTTGCTCGGCAGCGACGGCTGCCGGGCACAGTCCGGTCAGTAAAATTGCCAGGAGTGCGGCTGCAATTCGCATGCAACCAAGACTACAGCTTTTTGCCGCGTGGGATCCTGTCCTATGGTTTCGCTTGCGCCATGATGCCTAGCGGGCGGCCTTCAGGGTCCTTGAGCATGGACAACCATTCCTCGGTTCCATCGGCGTGCCGGTGCACCATGTGCGGCGCGTTGATGAATTCAACGCCGCGCGATTTCAGGAGTTCATACGTTGCGCCGATATTGCTGACGCGCAGATACAGGATGGACTCCGGAACCACTGCCGACTCTTGGCTCAACATCAATCGCGTGCCGCCGCAGTCAAAAAAAGCGAGATTGCCGAAGGTATAGAGATGCGGCAGCCCCAGTACATTTTTATACCAAGCTTCCGCTTGCTTGATGTCCTGCACCGATCTGGCGATCTGCGCGATGGAGCCTAAGACGGGCGGCGAATTCATTGTGTTGTCCCTCAGGGCACCGTCTTTAGGCGCGCGGTGCCATTGGCGCAATTCCTTACGATTGGCGATGCCCAGCTTCGCCAGTGCGTTGGCAACGTGGTACTTCACCGCATCGATGCTGATGCCGCGTCGTTCCGCGATTTGCCGGCTGGTCATCCCATGCTTGACCGCATGCACGGTGCGCCATTCAGCGGGCGTCAACACATCATCGTGTGGCGGTCTCCCGCGGCGAGATCGGCTAGCCATGCAGCCATCTTATGCCAAGGAACACGGGAATTTCCCTCCCCTCACGCGCCCGCGGCGCCGCGAATTTTTCCCCGGTACATGACGGCGGCGAGAGGGTTGCCGCCCAGGCCATAGCAGAGTTCCGCGGGCTGCCCGATGTGCCAGAACGCCAAATCGGCGCGCTTGCCCACTTCAATCGTTCCTAACTCATCGAGCACGCCGAGCGCCCGTGCCGCCTGACGCGTGACGCCGGCCAGCGCCTCCTCGGGCGTCAAACCGAACAACGTGCAGGCCATGCTCATGCTAAGCAGAATGGACGTGCAGGGCGACGTGCCGGGATTGCTGTCGGTGGCGACCGCCAGCGGCACACCGGCGCTGCGCAACATGTCGATCGGCGGTGGTGTCGTTTGCCGCAAGGTGAAATAGGCCGTCGGCAATAAAACAGCGACGGTGCCCGCAGCCGCCAGGGCGCGCGCACCGTCCGCACTCACGAACTCGAGATGATCGGCCGATAACGCGGCCCATTTTGCCGCGGTCTGCGCTGCGCCCATGTCGCTCAATTGACCGGCGTGCACGTGCGCGCGCAGTCCCAGCTGCTTGGCAGCCCGCAGAAACTGCTCGGTCTCGGCTACCGAGAACGCAATGTTTTCGCAGAAACTATCGACTGCGTCCACCAATCCGTCGGCGGCCAGCGCAGCAAGCCACGGTCCGCTCACCGCGTCGACGAACCGCTGACGCTGAGTGGCGAATTCGGGCGGCAACGAATGTAAACCGAGAAATGTTTTCTTGACCGTTACCGGCAAGTTTTCGCCGAGTTGCCGCGCCACTTCGAGCGAGCGGCGCTCGGCGGCCAATTCCAGTCCATAACCTGATTTGATCTCGATGGTCGTAACGCCCTCCGCCATCAAGCACTTGAGGCGCCCCATCGCCGACCGGTACAGAGACTCTGCGGAAGCCGCGCGAGTCTCCCGCATGGTCGATTGGATGCCGCCGCCCGCGCGCGCAATCTCCTCGTAGGATGCGCCGCAGAGTCGTTGTTCGAATTCCGCGACGCGATTGCCGCCATAGACCAAATGCGTGTGGCAGTCGATCAAGCCCGGCGTGATCCATTGGTCTCGCGCCTCGTGTACCGAGGCGCCCCGTGCCTGTGCCAGCTGCCGACCTTCATCGGCCGTGCCCAGCCAAGCAATGCGCTCGCCCGTCACCGCCAGCGCGGCGTTCTGCATGCTGCCGTAGGCACCGGCTCCTGCCATGGTCGCAATGTTTGCGCCCAACCACACCTGATCCCAATTGTCCGAAAATTTAGGCACACCGGTATGATACAGCCAAGATGAACATTTACCGTTTGCAGTCCGCGTATTTGCCGCAAGGATGGGCCCGCGATGTGCTGGTCACGGTTTCCGACCGGATGATCACGGCGATCGACGCGGGCGCAGCCACGGGCGTAGCCGCGAGCGTCGAGAAGATCGAGCCGCTCGATGGCATAGTCGTGCCCGGAATGCCCAATGCGCACAGTCATGCCTTCCAACGCGCCATGGCCGGAAACGCCGAATATAGAATGAGTGCGCGCGATAGTTTTTGGACCTGGCGGCAAGCGATGTATGCGCTGGCGAATCGTGTCGAGCCGGAAGATCTGCAAATTATCGCAACTCAATTGTTCGTCGAAATGCTCAAATCGGGCTACACCTCGGTGGCGGAATTTCATTACCTGCATCAGCCGCGCGGCGGCGCGCAATATTCCTCCGCCAATCCGCTGTGGGATGCGGTGAGCGACGCCGCGCGCGATGCCGGCATCGGGCTGACACTTTTGCCGACGCTTTATCAAAGCAGCGACTTCGGTGGCCAGCCGCTGAAACCGGAGCAGGCACGGTTTTTTTTGGCCACCGACGCATTCCTGCACGCCATTGAACAGCGCATCGCGGCGGAGGGGCGTGCGGGCAACCGTATGCTGCGCACCGGCGCGGCATTTCACAGCCTGCGCGCGGTTCCACTCGCTCAGCTACGTCAGGCCGCGCTGGCTTTGCGCGGCATCGACGTGAATATGCCGGTGCACATCCATGTCGCGGAGCAAACGCTCGAGGTGCGCGCCTGCGAACGGGCGACGGGCCGCCGGCCTCTCGAACTGCTGTTGGATCAACAGCTACTGACGCAACACTGGTGCGTCGTTCATGCAACTCATGCCACGCCCTCAGGAACTTGCGGGGCTGGCGGCGGCCGATGCAGTCGTCTGCGTATCCGTGAGCACCGAGGCCAATTTGGGCGACGGCTTCTTCGACGCCGCGCGCTTTCTTAACTTGAATGGTCGGCTTTGCGTGGGTTCCGACAGTCAGTCTACGGTAAGCCCGGCCGAAGAGCTGCGCTGGCTCGAATATCAGCAGCGCTTGCGCAAGCGCCGCCGCGGTGTTCTCGCTGCCAAGACCGAATCCCACGTCGGCACGCGCTTGTGGCGCGACGCTGCGCAGAACGGCGCGCGCGCGCTAGGCCAGCCCGTGGGCCGCATTGCAGTGGGATGCCGCGCGGATTGGCTCGTGCTGGACGCCCAGCATCCCTCGATGGCGGGAACCTCCACGGATGCCGCATTGGATCGCTTGCTATTCGCCGGTGCGGATAAGGCAATCCGCGACGTGATGGTCGGCGGCGAATGGGTCGTCAAGGGTGGACGCCATCGCGCGGACGAGCGGCTGCGCGCGGATTTTAGCCGGACAATGAATAATCTGAACGGGGTATAGATCGCATGGGCAACCCCGCATTGTGGGTCTTCCTCGCCGCGATGCTGCTCGGCTGTGGCAGCGCGCCTCGCGCGCAGGCGTTCGCCGACGCCGGCGACACCGGCGGCAGCGTCGCGATCGCAGCCATGATGGGCGGATCGCACCGCTCTCACGGCGCCGCAGATCGCGACCAGTATCGTCACCCCGTTGAGACGCTGGCATTTTTCGGTTTCACGCCGACGATGACGGTGCTCGACGTCGGGCCGGGGGGCCGCGGGCAGGGTGGCTATTACACCGAGCTCCTCGCCCCGGTGCTCGCGAAGGACGGTCTCTACCTGGCGACGAACACGGAACCGTCGAGCACCGCGCCCACGCCGAGCACGCACCACTGGACGCCATACGAGGGCGCGCGGTTTGATGACCTGCTTCGCGCGGTGCCTGAACTCTACGGGAAGGTTCAGGTGATCCGGGTCAACTACGCGGCGCCGAAACTGGACCTCGACGGAAAGGTCGACCTGGTTCTCCTGATGCGCGAAGTCCACATGATGAAGAACTGGGGAACCCTCGACCCGTGGCTTCGCGAGATCCATCGAGCCCTCAAGCCGACGGGCATCCTCGGCATCGAGGAACACCGCGCCGCGCCGCGGACCGACCCGGACAAGTGCGCGACGACGGGCTACCTGCCCGAGGCGTGGGTGATCGCGCAGGTGGAGGCTGCGGGCTTCAAGCTCGTCGCTCGCTCCGAAATCAACGCGAATCCGAGGGATACGCGCAACCATCCGCAGGGCGTGTGGACGCTGCCGCCGGAGCTCGTGCTTGGTGATGTGGACCGCGACAAGTACCTGGCGATCGGGGAGAGTGACCGAATGACGCTGAAGTTTGTCAGGGTGGCGGACGGAGCCGCTCGCTGAGTTGACTGTACCTGTCTATACAGCTTAATCTGAGGCCATGAGCAAGGCCGCCATGTCGTTGCAGCCCCTGTACTTGCAGGTCAAACGCCACATTCTGGACAACATCGGATCCGGCAAGTGGGGCGCAGCCACGCGGGTGCCCTCCGAAAATGACCTCGTCAGATCCTTCGGCGTGTCGCGCATGACCGCTAATCGCGCCTTGCGTGAATTGCGGGACGAAGGCGTACTGGTGCGTATTGCGGGTGTCGGGAAGCTTTGTCGCCGATCGCCACGCACGTGCCCATCCGCTGCAGATCCGCGGCATCGCCGATGAGATCCGCGAACGCGGCCACGTGCACCGCGCCGAGATCGTTTCCCTGGAACGAATTCGCGCCGTGGCAGAACTTGCGGAGGATTTTGGTATTGCGCCGCGCAGCGAACTGTATTGCTCGCTGATCGTGCACTTCGAGAATGACCGCCCCATTCAACTGGAGGATCGGTATGTCTTGCCGACGCTCGCGCCCGATTACTTGAATATGGATTTCAGCCGCACGACACCGCACGACTATTTGGTCAAGGTTGCGCCCATGCAGGAAGCGGAACATCTATTGCGCGCGGAAATGCCGGATGACCGGACGCGCAAGCTGTTGGCGATGAAGCGCGACGAGCCCTGTTTGGTTGTGATCAGGAGAACTTGGGCCGCCGGCCAAATCTGCTCGGTGGCACGCCTGTACTATCCCGGAACCCGGTACGAATTGTCCGGGCGTTTTCATCCCTAGAGGAAATAGCATGCTCGCCCCTCCCAAGCCCAGAATCATCCGCGCTGCGCGCGGCAATACATTGAGCGCTCGCAGCTGGATGACCGAGGCGCCGCTGCGCATGTTGATGAATAACCTGGACGCCGAAGTTGCGGAAAATCCCGCCGAGTTGGTGGTCTACGGCGGCATCGGGCGCGCCGCACGCGATTGGAATTGCTACGACCGCATCGTCGAGACGCTGAAATCTCTGACCGAAGAGGAAACCTTGCTGGTGCAATCCGGAAAACCGGTCGGCGTGTTTCCCACCCACGCCGATGCGCCGCGCGTGCTCATTGCCAACTCCAATCTCGTGCCGCATTGGGCAACCTGGGAACACTTTCACGAACTCGATCGCAAGGGGCTAGCGATGTTCGGCCAAATGACGGCCGGCTCCTGGATCTATATCGGCAGCCAAGGAATCGTGCAAGGCACGTATGAAACGTTTGCCGAAATGGGCCGCCGGCATTTTGGCGGAAACCTCTCAGGCAAATGGATTCTCACCGCAGGCCTGGGCGGCATGGGCGGCGCGCAGCCACTGGCCGCGACCATGGCCGGCGCCAGCTTGCTGGCCGTTGAATGCCGCCCAAGCCGCATCGCCAAGCGCCTCGAGACCGGCTACATCGATGCGCAGGCGCGCACCTTGAGCGATGCGCTGACGATGCTCGAGACAGCAAAGAAACGCGGCAAACCGCTGTCGGTGGCGTTGCTCGGCAACATTGTCGATGTGCTCGGCACGCTTCTCGAACGGGGAATCAAGCCGGATGCGCTGACCGATCAAACCTCCGCGCATGATCCCGTCAATGGCTACCTGCCCCAGGGCTGGTCCATTGAGCAATGGGACGAACGGCGGGTCAACGACCCCGCGGGCACCGCCGCGGCTGCAGCGCGCTCGATGGCCAAGCACGTCGAGTATCTGCTGCGCTTCAAGCGCATGGGGTTGCCGGTATTCGACTACGGCAACAACATCCGGCAAGTGGCGTTCGACGCCGGCGTCTCGGAGGCCTTCGCCATTCCCGGTTTCGTTCCCGAATACATCCGGCCGCTGTTTTGCCGCGGCGTCGGACCATTTCGTTGGGTGGCCCTGTCGGGCGATCCTGAAGACATTTACAAAACCGACGCGAAGGTCAAAGAGTTGATTCCTGATGATCCGCACCTGCATCAATGGCTCGATATGGCGCGCTCGCGCATCCAGTTCCAGGGATTGCCGGCGCGCATTTGTTGGGTGGGGTTGGGTCAGCGTCATCGCTTGGGACTGGCGTTCAATGAAATGGTGAAGAGCGGTGAACTCTCCGCGCCCATCGTGATCGGCCGCGATCACCTCGATTCAGGTTCAGTAGCGAGTCCGAATCGCGAAACCGAAGCGATGAAGGACGGCTCCGACGCCGTTTCGGACTGGCCCTTGCTCAACGCCATGCTCAACACCGCTTCGGGCGCGACGTGGGTATCGATTCACCATGGCGGCGGCGTCGGCATGGGTTATTCGCAACACGCCGGCCTGGTCATCGTCTGCGACGGCAGCGACGCCGCGGCCAAACGCATTCGACGCGTGCTCTGGAACGACCCTGCGAGCGGCGTCATGCGTCATGCGGATGCCGGCTACGAGAGCGCGATTGCCTGTGCCCGGGAACAAGGCCTCAAGCTGCCGATGATCGAGCGCCCTAGTGAGCAACGCCCTCACCTTGCAAGCCGGCGCGCTCTCGCTGGCGGCGTTGCGGCGAATCTATGAGCAGCCGACGGTGCTGCATTTGTCGCCGCAGGATCGCGGGCGCATCGCTTCGGCCAACGCCTTGGTGGACAAAATCGTCGCGAGCGGCGATGTGGCCTACGGCATCAATACCGGGTTCGGGTTGCTCGCGCAAACGCGCATACCCAATGAGCAGCTCGAACTGCTGCAACGAAATCTGTTGCTCTCGCACGCCGCCGGTGTCGGCGATGCGCTCCCGGATGCCGTGGTACGGCTGATCCTCGCTCTCAAGATCAATGCGCTGGCTCGCGGCCATTCCGGCATCACCATGCAGCTCATGGATGCCTTGCTGGCGCTGCTCGAGCATGAGGTGTATCCGCTGATTCCGGCGCAAGGATCGGTCGGCGCGTCGGGAGACCTCGCGCCTTTGGCGCACTTGAGCGCGACGCTGCTCGGCATCGGCCACGTTCGCGTTAATGGCGCGAGGGTGCCGGCGGCCGACGGATTGCGCAAGGCGGGATTGCAGCCCATCAGATTGCACGCCAAAGAAGGGCTCGCCTTGATCAACGGCACGCAAGTTTCCACGGCTTTGGGCTTGGCGGGCTTGTTTGGGGCCGAGGACCTGCTCGCCGCCGCCATCGTCGCCGGCGCAATGTCGGTTGATGCGCTAGAAAGGCAGCGACTCGCCTTTCGATGCCCGCATTCAACAGGTTCGCGGACAACCTGGCCAAATTGCCGTGGCGCGAGAGTATCGCGAATTGATCGCGGGGAGCGCGATTCGCGCCTCGCATCTTGATTGCAGCCGCGTGCAGGATCCCTATTCCTTTCGCTGCCAGCCCCAGGTCATGGGCGCCTGCTTGGACCTCATTCGCAACTGCAGCGTAACCTTGAGGATCGAAGCCAACGCGGTGACCGATAATCCGCTCTTATTCGTCGAAGCCGGCGAGGTGCTGTCGGGCGGAAATTTTCACGCCGAGCCGGTGGCCTTCGCCGCCGATACGCTCGCCCTGGCGATCGCCGAGATCGGCAGTCTTGCGGAACGCCGCATCGCCGTGCTCGTGGACCCGAAAATGAGCGGCCTGCCGCCTTTCTTCGTCAACAACAGCGGTTTGAATTCCGGTTTCATGATCGCGCAGGTTACCGCCGCGGCATTGGTTTCCGAAAACAAGACGCTCGCCGCGCCCGCCAGCGTCGATTCGATTCCGACTTCGGCGAATCAGGAGGATCACGTCAGCATGGCAACGCATGCGGCGCGCCGCTTGCTCGTCATGGTCGACAATGCCGCCGCGGTCGTCGGCATCGAGTTATTGGCGGCGGCTCAAGGCATCGATTTTCACCGCCCCGCGAAATCCTCCCGGCGACTCGAAGAGGTTCATGCCGGGCATTCGCCGCGACGTGCTGTTTTATTCAGCCGATCGATATTTCGCTCCCGATATCGATGTTGCGCGATCTTGGGTAAAATCCGGACGGTTCGCTGCCCAGGTTAACCGCGTCCTGCCATCGAGGTCCGAACCTTGAAACTTTGCGGCGCGCTCGTTCTTCTGTCTCTGCTGTTTTGCCGGCGCCGGCCATGCGGCGCAAATCAACCTGGCGACCTTGACCTGCGTCAGATATCAAAACGAAGTCATGGCGCCACCGGTGCCCGCGCAGGGCGCCGATGCCATCAACACCATGATGTGGTTGTTCGGCTATTCCGTGGGCAAGTCGGGCGCACATGTCATGTACGGTGACGCCCTGGCCGGGTTCGGCTTCGCACTCGACGCGGAATGCAAAAACAATCCCGCAATGAGCTTGCAGGACGCGCTCACGAGGATCAAACCCGACAACAAGAACCCGATGGATCTAACCGGGTTGGAATGCCAAACGTTCGCAGCCCGTCACGCAGAGCTGCTGCAATCGGACCGCGAGAGCGCCGACACCATCATGATGTGGTTGTTTGGTTTCGCCGTCGCCAAATCCGGCAGCCACCTGTTCGATTCGAACGGCCTGAAGAGCTTCGAAGCCTCGCTCATGGCCGACTGCAATAAATATCCAGGCCGCAATCTGTTCGACGCATTGAGCGCCGTCAAAATCTCCACGCCCAAGAATTAGGCGCTGGCGCGCAGGAATTTGTCGGCAAGACTCACATGCGCCGGAAAATATGGCGGCGTCGCGGTATCTTGCAGCTGCCCTAAGATTTGGCCCACCCTTTCCGGCGTGCCCAAGTCGGTCCAGCCGCACTGGGGCACCGTAAGCACCTTGAGCATGGATTCGCGGCCTTGCAGCACATCCCGAGAGAAATCCACGCTGCGCAGATTTTGATAGATGGAATCCAAATTGGCAGCCCCGAAGCGGCGCATCTCGGCAATGGTGGTTGCGAATCGGCTGTCGAACAGGCTGAGCAAAGTTCGTACCGAGGCGGCCATGATGAAAACATTCCACAGCGCCCCCTCAGCGAGCAGCGCACGGGCTCGAGCAGCATTTGGTTTCTCGATGAAGCGCAATACGCCGGATGCCCCGTCTCGGCCGCGCGATCCCGGCAAGATGTAGCCCAGCTCCGTGTCGGGTTCATCCGGTTCGACGCCTAACAGATATATCGAGCTGGGATCGGATTGCGCAAACGCGGCGGCGCGGCGCAACGATGCCGCCATGACTTTCTCGTCGCTCAGATAATGATCGGCCGGCAACAGCAACACCGTCGCGTTCGGATCGCGCTCCAAGATACGCAGCAGCGGCAGCAAAATGCCGAACGCCGTGCCTTTATTTTGGGGCTGCGAGATGACATTTTGCTCGGGCAGATAGCTCAATATCGGCGCCCACCATTGGCGGTGCTGTTCCGCAACCACGCTGCAAATGCGTTGCAGGGGCGCGGCCGACGCCGCGCGCTGCAGAGCCTCTTGCAAAAGACAAGGCCCCCCTTGCAACGAACAGAATTGCTTCGGCACGGCGACGCCGCGTTCGTCCCTCGTCAAGCTGCGTAGTCGGCTTCCCTCGCCGGCCGCGAGCACAACGGCCCAGGTATGGAGATGCTGTTTCACGTTACAACCCGCTGCCAATCGTGTGCAAGCATGCTGGCTTTGCGCGCCGCCGGAAAGAATGGCGCGCATACCTAAATCCCTGTAGGAATCGACCGATGGCAATTCGCTAAGACGTTTCCTACGGTCGGTCGATCCCCCGACCGAATGCCATCACTGGCGCTTCGTGGTCAACTGTCAACATGGCAAGGGAATTAAAAACAAAGGCCTTGTTGATCGCGACATTAAAGGTCGGCGCGCTGTTCCTGCTGACCTCCGCCGCCTTTGCCGCGCCGCCCCAGAATCGTCTGCAGGCGCACCTGCAAAGCCCGGTTCAAGCACCTGCACAACGCTTGGATCTTCGCCTTCCCTCTCACGCCGTGGAGGGCAATGCCGCGGAAAAATCGCCGGGCGCTTTTCCGTCGATGGCACGCCGCCAAAATAATGCCCAGCAACCAGTTGAACTTCCCATGATGGGCTCGGAGGGCACGCGCGCGCGTCCCACGCTCCAGGAGTTCGTACAACGAGTGCATCACGAGGGCCTACCCGTGGCGCGTCTGTTCGAAACCAAGTCCGCGTTGGTGCATTTGGGCTTGAGCCCCCGCGGCAAACCGGGCCTATGGCTGGTACAGAAGACGCGCTGACTAACCGCGCCGATGCGAGTCAAGCGCGGGACTCGCGCGCCAGCGATCCAGTCCCTATGAAAATACTCTATGTTGAGGACAATGACCTCGTGCGCGAGGTGACCGCCGAGCTCCTCGCGCAGGAAGATCGGCAAATCGTTGCCTGCGCCGATGCAGAAGAAGCGCTCAGGAAATTCAGCGAAAACGCCTTCGACGTCGTCATCACCGACGTGAGTTTACCGGTGATGTCGGGCATTGATCTTGCACGGAGCATCCTGACGATCAAACCTCATCTACCGCTCATCATCGCCTCGGGCTACTCGCTGAACTTCGGGCTCGAAAACTGGGGCGCCAATGTTCGCGCCATCATCAAGCCGTTCGAGTCCCACGAAATCGAAGCGCTAATCAGCGATCTTGTCCCGAGCTAAGTCCGCTCTGCGCGCGCGGCAATCGAATGTGAAAGGCAGTTTCCGCGCCCTCTCCGGTTTTCACCTCCACATGGCCGTCATGCGCTTGGACGATCTGCGAGACGATATATAAGCCGAGGCCCAGTCCGTCGCCGCGGCCGGAGTAACGCTGTCCGCCGCGAAAGGGGTCGAAAAGATGCGGCAAAATATCCGGCGGTATGGTGCCGCCGTTTTCCACCACCAAAATCACGTGATCGCGGTCGCTGCCGTCCAGGCGCACGTGTATTGGCCCTTCCGGCGTACCGTGCTTCAAGGCATTGCCGATCAGGTTGGAGGCCACCTGGGCGATGCGTTCCGGATCCCAGCGTCCCGCGAAATCGCCCACGTAGCTGGCATCGATTGTCCGCTCCGGCGCGGCCGCCTGATGCTCGCGCAGCGCCCGCTCCACCAGAGCCTTGAAATCCGCCGGCTCGCGCTTGACGATGATGCCGCCGCCCAAGCGCGCGCGCGCCAAATCGAGCACGTCCTCGATCATTCGCGCCATGCGGTTGCCGCTCGCGATGATGCGCGCCGCCGCTTCGTGCGCGGCCTTGTCGCCGGTCCGGCGCTGCAGCAAGTGCGCCGACGCCAGCATCGCACTCAACGGACTGCGCAAGTCATGGGCGAGCAAAGCGCTGAACATTTCGTTGAGTCGCAGCGTTTCGGTCCGGTCATTGAGCTCGACTGACAGGGCCTGGCGCTGCCGATACAACTCGAAGAACACATCGGCCTTATTCTTGAGAATGTGCGGCTCGATGGGCTTGTAGATGAAATCCACTGCGCCTAATTCATAGCCCTTGAATTGCCGATGCTGTTCTCGCGCACCCGCGGTGACGAAGATCAGCGGAATGTGCCGCGTGCGCTCGCTGCCGCGCAACAGCTCGGCGAGCTCGAAACCATCCATGTCCGGCATCTGCACATCCAGAAATGCCAGCGCCACGTCATGCACCAACAGCAATTCCAGCGCCTCCGAGCCCGAGCGCGCCGTCAAGATTTCCACATCGCGGCGCGCCAGCAGCGCCGACAGCGCCAGCAGATTCTCCTCCAGATCGTCGACCAGCAAGCACTTGATGGGGCCGAGGGTCGAAGTGTCCATATTCAGTTCATCCGCGCGACAACCGCGCCCGCGTCCAAGGTGCGCAGCATTTGCGCAATTTGCTCGAGCGGCAATCACGCAGTCTGCGGGCCGCAATTTCAGCGCGGACAACGCCATGTGCGGTGCGCGCGCGGTCTCCGGGGATTGTACAACGGTGACGCCTCCCGCGTCATGAATCGCGGCCAGCCCGCTGGCGCCGTCCTCGTTTGCGCCGGTGAGAATGATCCCCAGCAGGCGCTCGTGATAGATCTCCACCGCCGATTCGAACAGCACATCGATCGAGGGCCGGGAATGATGCACGGGATCGTCGGCCGAAAGCGACAGCTGCGGACCATCATCCACTAACAAATGATAATTATTCGGCGCGAAATACACGGTTCCGGGCGCAACCTGTTCCTTGTCCTCCGCTTCGCGAACCGGCAGCGCACACTTACGCGCGAATATTTCCGCGAGCACGCTCGGCCTGTCGCGCGGCAGATGCAGCACGATGAACACCGGCGGACGCAGCCCGGCAGGAAGCGCGGGCAGCAGCACGGCAAGCGCTTCGATGCCTCCCGCGGATGCCCCAATCACGACGGCGTCGACGCGTCCTGCGAGATTCATAGCTGCGCCCGTTTCTGAAAAATTCGCTCCGCCGGCACGAAATCCAGGAAAGCGGCCGGCTTGAGAGGAAAAGCGTATCGATTCCTTGGCGCCGATGCCGAGAAATCCCTGCCGGCACAGCGCGTCGCGAAACAAGCCAAGCGCGCGGTCCTGCAGAACGCGATTGAAATAAATCAGCACGTTGCGGCAGGACACCAGCTGCACCTCCGCGAATACGCTGTCGGTCGCGAGACTGTGATCGGAAAAAACGATGTGATCCTTCAGCGATTTGTCAAAAACCGCCCGGCCGTAAGCAGCCGTGTAGTAATCGGAGAGCGAGCTGCGCGCGCCGGATTTGCGATGATTGGCCGTGAATCCCGCGATGCGTTCCACCTCGTAGACTCCCGCCGCCGCCTTCTGCAAGGTCCCTGAGTTGATGTCGGTCGCGTAAATGATGGTTTTGGAAAGCAGGCCCTCCTCGTGCAGAAGAATTGCGAGCGAGTACGCCTCCTCGCCGGCGCTGCAGCCGGCCACCCAAACCTTGAGGGAGGGATAGGTGCGCAGCAACGGCACGACCTGTTCGCGCAGGGCCAGAAAATACCCGGGATCGCGAAACATCTCGCTCACTTGCACCGTGAGAATAATCCAACAGCGCCGGAAATACCGTTGAATCGTGCAGGAGCTTGTCTTGCAGCTGCGACAGCGTGCGGCAATCGAATCGGCTCATCGCCGTCCGCATCCGGCGGCGCAACGAAGCCGTGGCGTAGCCGCGGAAGTCGTAATGGTACATGTGATAAATCGCATCGATCAGGAGCTTGAACTCGATGTCGAACTCCCGTCCCGCGGCTTTTGCGCCGCTTACTTCGGCATCCATACGCGCACCAACGACAGCAACTTCTCGACATCCAGAGGTTTGGCGATGTAGTCGTTCGCGCCGGCTGCCAGGCACTTCTCATGATCGTCCGCCATGGCCTTTGCCGTGAGCGCAATGATGGGCAGATTTTTCCACTCGCCGCGTTTGCGAATCTCGCGCATGGCCGTCAGGCCGTCCATCTCCGGCATCATGATGTCCATCAGCACCAGATCGATGCGCGTTGCCGCGTCTCGCCCGGAGCGCGCCAAAACATCGAGCGCTTCGCGGCCATTGCGCGCGATGACCACCGTGATGCCGTTGGGCTCGAGAACGCTCGACAAGCGCAAACACGTTGCGCACGTCGTCTTCCACCACCAGCACCCGCCGGCCCTCGAGCGCGCTCTCGCGGTTGCGCGCGGTTTTGAGCATTTGCTGATGCTTCGGGCGGCAATTTGGCCTCGACCTGATGCAGGAATAGCGTGACTTCGTCCAGTAGCCGCTCGGGCGAGCGCGCATCCTTGATGATGATCGACTTGGAATAGCGGCGCAGCCTCTGCTCTTCCTCCCGGTCCAAAGCGCGTCCGGTGTAGATGATGACCGGCGGAAATGCCACGTCCTCCTGCTGCGACATCTTTTCGAGCAGATCGTAGCCGCTCAAATCCGGCAGGTTCAGATCGACGACCATGCAATCGAAAGTCGTGTCCTTGAGATGCGTCAGCGCTTCGCCTGCGCTCGCCACGGCGACGATTTGCACATCGCCGTTGCTCAGCAATTGCCGCATGCTCTCCCGCTGTCGTGGGTCGTCCTCGACGATCAACAGCCGCCGCAGGCTTTGCGAAAACTTGGCTTCCAAGCGCTGCAGCGCTTCGACCAGCTCTTCGCGCTTGGCCGGTTTCAACGCATAGCCGACCGCGCCCAGCTCCAGCGCCTCGCGCCTGTAGTCGGAGACCGAGAGCATGTGGACCGGAATATGCCGAGTGCGCGGATCACGCTTCAGCCTGTCGAGCACACCGAGCCCGGAATGATCGGGCAGGTTGACGTCCAGCAGAATTGCGCTCGGCAGATATTGCGCCGCTGCAATGAGACCGTCGGTGGCCGACGCCGCGGCGACGCACTGAAAGCCCATCTCGCGCACCAGATCGCGCAAGATCATCGCGAAGGCCGGGTCGTCTTCCACCAGCAGGATGACTCGGCCGCCCGGCGTGATCGCATCGCGATCATCTTCGGTGACCGATGGCGCCGGCGTTTGCTGCGCGATGCTTTTCGACGCAGCGTGTTTCGGATCAGACTCGGGTTTTGCAACCCGGTTTTCCTCTGGTGCCGGTGTGCCGGACTTGAATGCCAGGGGCAGCGTCAAAGTGAACACGCTGCCCTCGCCCAGCGCGCTTTGCACAGTGATGGCGCCGCCCAACAGAGCCGCCAAATCGCGCGAAATCGACAGACCCAGTCCGGTGCCGCCAAACTTGCGATGAATGCTGCCGTCCGCCTGTCGAAAAGCCTCGAAAATCACGTCTTGCTGATGGGGCGCGATGCCGACGCCGGTGTCGCGCACCGCGAAGGCCACGGTGCCGTTCTGCGGCGAAAACACCCGCAATGCGACCTCGCCCTTTTCCGTGAATTTGATGGCATTCGACAGCAGATTCTTGAGAATCTGGCCCAGTCTTTGCGGATCCGTCTCGATCTGCTCGGGCACGCCCGGCTCGATCGCCCAAGAGAAGCGCAAGCGATTCTGATCGGCGCTGGGTTGAAATGTTTTGACCAGCGATTCCACCACAGCTGCCACTGATACTTGTTCGGGCGCCAGCTCGACCTTGCCAGCTTCGATTCTGGATAAATCCAGCACATCGTTGATGAGCGCCAGCAGATCATTGCCCGCCGACGTAATGGTCTTGGCGAACTTGACTTGGGCCGCGGTCAGATTGCCGTCCTTGTTGTCTGCCAGCAGCTTCGCGAGTATCAGGGTCGAGTTGAGCGGCGTGCGCAACTCGTGGCTCATGTTCGCGAGGAATTCGCTCTTGTATTCATTCGCCCGCTGCAGCTCGTCGGCTCGCTCGTGCAGGATGACTTGGGCCTTGGCCAGCTCGTCTTTCTGGTGCTCGAGTAATTGCGCCTGCTCCTCCAGCTGCGAATTGATTTGCTCGAGTTCGGATTGCTGCACCTCCAGATGCGCTTGCGATTCTCGCAGCGCACGTCCCTGCTCCTCGAGTTCCTCGTTGCTGACGCGCAATTCCTCCGCGCCGGCCTGCAGTTCTTCCGCCTGCTGCTGAGTCTCTTGCAGCAATTCCTCGAGGCGCTGCCGATCCTTGGCGGCGCGCACGGCGACGGCAATCGATTCGGAGACACGCGACAGAAGTTCGCGCTGATCCGCATTGGTGGCGCTGAAGAACCCCAGTTCGACCACGCTCTGGACCACGCCGTCAATGCTTGCCGGGACCACCACCAGCTCATTGGGCGTACCCTGGCCCATACCGGAGGAAATCGGCAAATAACCGGGCGGAACGTCGCGTACGCGAAGCGCGCGTTTGTCTTTGGCAGCCTGGCCAACCAAGCCGTCGCCGGGACGTATGGTTTCCACGGATTCATCCGCGGGAATGGCATAGGCGGCGAAACGTCGATAATTGCCGGCTTCGGCGATATATACAGCTCCGACTTGCGCCTCCACGAAGCCAGCAAGAAAGCCGAGCAGGTTGCTGCCCAATTTATCGAGCGACTGGTCTCCTTGCATTTGCTCACTCAGGCCCATTTGGCCGGATCGGATCCAAGCCTGTGCCTGCCGAGCTCGGAAATCCCGTGAAGCGACCACAGCAGCGCCGGCAATCAAGAACACCAATATCGCCCGCTCCGCCCAACGTCACCGCCAGCGATACGGCCGCCGCCTTTCGCGATTCTTCCCCGCGCTGCGCGATCAACTGCCGCTCGGCCGCCTCCATCTCGCTCACCGCGGCGCGGATGCGATCCATGTAGATCTTGCCGCGATCGGTACGGACGATGGCCAGCGCCGCGTCAGGCTTGCCCGCGCGGCGATGCAACGACGGTGGACTCCAGTTCCGCCATTTTCAGATTCGCGAGCGACTCGAGCGCATCGAGGCGCCGCCGCTGCTCGGGGCGATCTGAAAAGCAGTGCCCGCATCGGACTTGAACTCGTCCGGGATCGCATCCTTCGCATCCGTGTACGGCGCCAGATAACTCTCCTCGCCGGTGAGCAAGAATCCGCGCTGTCCGGTTTCCGCATCTTTCAGCGTCGAAAGCAGACCTTCCAGGCGCCCGAGCAATTCGATGGTTTGCGTCAGGTTGGTGGCGGTGGTGGTCGTCGTCTGCAAGGACTGGTAGGAGAGCAGCGCGATGATCGCCACGGCGAGGACGGCGAGCAAGAATCCAATCAGCGTTTTGGGCGGCAGAGGCAGCCTGCTGCGTACCGCGCCAGTCGAGCTTTTCGAAGAGTTGTCAGAATCCATGGCGGTGCTCGAATGGCGATCAGCGAAATTCTACGTGAGAACCCCAATTCTGCCTGTAGGAAACGGCTGACATTTATCTTCGGACCGCGCTTAACATAGCGCCGCTAACTTTGCTTCGCCGCAGTGCGCGCTGCCGCTGCAAAGACAGCAGCGCCAACACAACGGCCAGCACAAAGTAGGCAGCGCAAAATTGGATCGCGACACTGCGCGCAACACCGTCCAACTGCGGCAGCAGATAGGCGCTGCCATCCAGGCGCACGGAGTGAATGATCCCAAAGAAAGCACAGCACGCCGCCCAAAGCCAGATAGAGGGCCGCGGATCGAAGCCTGCGTTCGACCATTTCGACCACGAATGCCGCCCAGATCGTCGCGGTAATGATGAAGCCGTTGCCCAATGCAACGATTACGCTCACGGCAGGCAGACCATGTTCCGGCGCCGTCATCAGTGCCGCGAATTTCTGCGGCGAAACGAATTTGGGATCGCTCAGCTCGATGGTCAGCAACCGCGCGATCGATGGAAAAAAACTAATGGCGACGGCGACCGCATGGCGCGCGGGCACGGCGCTGAACGCCTGCGCGGTGATATTGAGCGCCAGGAACACCAGCACCGGCGCCAGCGCGGCGAGCGGCACCAGCTCGATCAGATTCGCCAAGAATCCGAGCATTCCGCCCGCGCCGACGAAAACGCCCGTCAACAGCGTGTATCCGGAGCGCGCGCCCATTTCCTTGAAGGCGGGATGTCCGATGTAGGGCGTGGTCTGCGCCACGCCGCCGGCGAGTCCCGCCAACAGACGTTGCAGCCGCCTCCGCCAGCAAGATGCTGCGCACGTCGTAGTCATCGCCCGCGACACGCGCGCTCTCGGTGTTATTCACTCCGCCCACGACCGTCAACAGCGAGAATGGAATGATCAAGGCAAGATAATCGCGCAGTGCCGCGAAGCCGTGGACAATGCCGGCGTCAGGGTGCGGAAACGCGAGACGCAGCGTCGGCATGGTGGGCGTCGGAATCTGCATGCCGAGAAAACCCAAATGGCCCGCCCCGTAGTAAAACGCAGGTGCCGACGATGACCGCGAAAAGCACGCCCGGCAAGCCGAACGGCACGCGTCCCTTGGCGACCAATGCGTACAGGACGAGACCCAGAGTCAGCAGACCGACCACTGGAAATTGCAGCAGGTCGACCATGGGGAAAAATCCGATCAGCGTCAGCGCGATGCCGGCCAACGAGCCCAGCAATCCCGGCCATCGGAACCACCCGGCGCACGGCTCTTCCCGCGAAGGACAGCACCAGCTTCAAGATGCCCATGGCCGCGGTGGCCGCCATGCCGAGATACCAGGTCTCGAGGCCGGCCGCGGTTGGGTCGAGGCCCGCCGCGCGAAACTTTGCAAAAGCCGGACCCAGCACCAACAGCGCCATGCCGATGGTGGAGGGCGTGTCCAAACCGAATGGCATGGCGGTGACGTCGGTGCGCCCGGTGCGGCGCGCCAGTCTCACGGCCAGCCAGGTATAAACCAGATCGCCCACCAGTACGCCCAGTGCGGTTCCGGGAAACATCTTTCCGAAGACGATGTCTGCCGGAACGCCGTAGCCGCCGATCAACACGGCAGCGAGCAAGCCAAGAACCGATAAATTGTCGACCACCAGCCCTAAAAAGCCATTGATGTCGCCGGGGACCAGCCGAAAGTAGGAAGGCTGACTGGCGCTAGTTACCAAGATTGAGCAGTGCCGCGTTGCCGCCCGTGGCCGTGGTATTGACGGTGAGCGTGCGTTCATTCGCGAAACGCGTCAGGTAATGCGGCCCTCCGGCCTTGGGACCGGTGCCTGATAGGCCGTTACCGCCGAAGGGCTGCACGCCGACGACCGCGCCGATCATGTTGCGATTCACATAGGTGTTGCCGATCGATGTATCGGCGAATACCTGCCGCCAAAATGATTCCAGCCGGGTTTGCACGCCCAGCGTCAAGCCGTAGCTGGCTGGCGCGGATGGCCTCGAGCACCTGTTGTATCTCGCTCGATCGATAGCGCACAACGTGCAGGATCGGCCCGAATTCCTCGCGCGTCAGCTGACCTGCGCTCTTAAGCTCGATCAGATGCGGCGCGAAGAAGCTGCCGTGCGCGTGGGCCTCGCCCAGCTCGCAGGCTTTGACGATGCGCGCTTCGCTTCGCATCCGCGCCACATGTTGTGCCAAACCGTCGCGTGCCGTCGCGTTGATGACCGGACCGACGTCGGTTTGCAGGTTGGATGGATCGCCGATGATCAGTTCGTCCATGGCTCCCACGATCATCTCCAGCACCGTATCGGCAATTTCCTCCTGCAAGAACAACAAGCGCAGCGCGGAACATCGCTGTCCGGCACTCATGAACGCCGAGCTCACCACATCATCGACCACCTGCTCGGGCAGCGCAGTCGAATCGACGATCATGGCGTTCAAGCCGCCGGTTTCGGCGATCAGCGGCACGATGATTCCGCCGCGCGCGGCCATCGCACGATTGATCGTCAGGGCAGTGGCCGTCGAGCCCGTCATCGCCACGCCGGCGAGCGCCGGGTGCGCCAGCGCGATTTCGCCGAACAGGCGTCCCGGCGTCGGAACCAAGTGCACGGCTTGCGGCGGAACGCCGGCCGCGTGCAGCAGGCGAATGAATCGCGCGGCAATCAGGGGCGTGGGTTCCGCCGGTTTCGCGACCACGGCATTCCCCGCCGCGAGCGCGGCCGTCACCTGACCGGCAAAAATCGCCAGTGGAAAATTCCATGGACTGATGCAGGCGAATACGCCGCGTCCCTGCAACGTCAGCTCGTTCACTTCGCCGGTGGGACCCTCGAGGCGCTCGGGTGCTGCAAATTGCTTGCGCGCCCGCAACGCGTAATAGCGGCAAAAATCGACCGCCTCGCGCACCTCTGAGATGGCATCCGATATGGTCTTGCCTGCTTCGCGCACCAATAGTTCGTGAAACGCCGCGCGGTCCGACTCCAGCAAATCCGCGGCCTTTTCCAAAAACTGCGCGCGCGCCTCGCCGCCGGCTAGATTCCATGCCGGCTGCGCCGCGGCGCCGGCATCAAACGCCATCTTTATTTCAGCGGGTGTCGCATCGCGCGTGGTACCGACCTGATCGCGGCGATCGGCCGGATTGGTCACGGCATGCGTTTCGCCGGACAGCAACTGGCCGTTGATGATCGGCCCCGCGGTCGGCGCCTCGGAGGGCTTGGCGCGCTGAGTCGAAACTTCGGCTCGCAGGGTTTCAAGCTCGCGCGGATCTCCCAGATCGATCCCGCGCGAATTGCGGCGATCGGAATATAAGGCGGGCGGTATCGGCAGCCGCGGATGGGCATACGACTCCAAGCGCTCCAGTTCCGAGATCGGATCGCGGACGATCTCGGCGACCGGAACCTGCTCATCCATGAAGCGGTTGACGAACGAGGTGTTGGCGCCATTCTCCAGAAGACGCCGCACCAAATAGGCGAGCAAGTCCTTGTGCTCTCCTACCGGCGCATACACGCGCACCCGCGGGAAGTTCGCGACTTGGCGGGCCGCCTCTGCATACAACAGCCGTCCCATGCCATGCAGCCGCTGAAACTCAAAGCCTGCGTTTGCAGGCGCGAGTTCCAGTACCGCTGCGATGCTGTGCGCGTTATGCGTCGCAAACTGCGAGTAGATCAAATCGGTGTGTTTGAACAGGCGTCCGACGCATGCCAGATACGACACGTCCGTGGTCAGCTTGCGGGTATAAACCGGATAGCCCTCGAGTCCCCTTTCCTGCGCGCGCTTGATCTCCGAATCCCAATAAGCGCCCTTGACCAAACGCACCGTCATCCGCCGGCCATACTGACGGGCCGTAGCCGCAACCCAATCGATGACCTCCAGCGCACGCTTGCCATAGGCTTGCACTGCGAGCCCGAGCCCTGGCCAATCTTTGGTAGCCGTGTCCTTCGCCAGCGCCTCGATGATGTCCAGCGAAAGATCGAGCCGATCCGCCTCCTCCGCATCGATGGTCAGTTGAATGCCGAGGCGTGCGGACTGTCTCGCGAGTTCTAACACCTGCGGCACCAGCCGCTGCATGACGCGGTCTCGCTGCAGCAAGCTATAGCGCGGCTCCAAGGCCGAGAGTTTGATGGAAATGCTCGAAACTTCATGAACCGCGCGTCCCGCCGCGCTCGATCCGATGACATCAATGGCATGTTGATAGGACTTCAAGTAGCGCGCCGCATCTTGCAGCGTTCGCGCGCCTTCGCCCAGCATGTCGAAAGAGCACAGACCCACTTCTGGTTCGCGCGCGCTGCGCGCCAATGCCTCTTCGATGGTGCGCCCAACCACGAACTCGCCGCCGATGATTTTCATCGCGCGGCGCACCGCGAGGCGCACCAGGGGTTCGCCCGCCTTGCGCGTCAGCTTGCGCATCCAGCCGCTCGCATCGGTCTTGATGGAGGGATCCAGATCGAGAATGCCGCCGGTGAGCATCAGGCCCCAGGTCGAGGCATTGACAAACAAAGACTCCGATTGGCCTGAGTGAGACGACCAGTTGCCTGAGCTAAGTTTCTCGGCGATCAATCGATCCGCCGTCACATCGTCGGGAATGCGCAGCAGCGCCTCGGCAATGCACATGAGTGCAATGCCCTCTTGATTCGACAGGCCGAACTCCTGCAGGAACGCATCGAGGAAGGGACGCTCGTCGCGGCGTGCGCGGGCCCCTTCAACCAACTTCATGCCTAAGGCGACGGCGCGATGGCGCGCACCGCCGGTGAGCTCCAGGCTATGCAACAGGCGTCGCACCGCTTGATCCTCCGGCCAGGTGCCATGATCTCTGATGGTCTGGCGTAGATCTTCCAGTCGAGCGCTCGAAGGAGGCGGTTGCGGGTTGGCTGCCATGGTCTCTGATTTTAAGGGCTAATCGTCGCAATAAACACCGCGCTCGGCGCAGAATCCTCGCCCGGGGCCTGTTTGCTCAAATGCACGCTGCAGTCGTTAAGGATAGCAAGATCCCAAGGCCCCAGCCGCTCGGACTGCCGCGCGCCGCTGTCCAAACACAATGAGTCCGAAATACCAAATATCAAAGTCGTTTGGCCGTGAATTGCGGCCACCCTAAGGGGCTCCTGCAAACGCTCGATGCGCGCTGCGCTTCGCAGGGATTGCGATATCATAAGGTTCAGGTCCGCACACGGCCCATCGAGCAATTCGCAGCGAGTGGGCATCGCGCCGTCGAATTCCAGCCAATCGCCCGCACTGCGCAAGGTGCAACGTTTCCCACTGCCGAATTCGAGTGCGATTCCGCGCCCGCGCAACAGCACCATCTTGCGATCGTATCCCGAAAAATCGGAGAAAGGGCCCGATGTATCGATTTGCGCCACGCTGACGCGCCAAAGAAATGCATCTCCTGTTGGCGGCACTCGGATCGCTTCGTGGGTGATACCACCGCCATTTTTCCAGGGTATCGGCGTGAACGATGAGCGACGGATAATTTTGATGAGCTGCCGGATCAAAGGCTCCTGCCATCGACCTTTTTCACTTTGAGCGCGTCCACCTCGATGCCGTCCACGCATCGAACGTTCACAGCCGCTAATTTTGCGCCGGTCTTCGGGTGCGTGCCGATTGCGAAAGACTGTATGCCGCAGGTCGAGCAGAACTGGTGTTCTACCATGTGTTTGTTGAATTCAAACTTTGTCAGGTCGGCGTCGCCAGAGAGAAGTTTGAATTGAGCGGCCGGCGCAAACGCCAGCAGCGAGCCCAGCCGGCCGCATCGCGAGCAGTTACACGCGAGGACCTCACCAATGTCCATTTGAACTTCGTAGCGCACTTTGCCGCATTGACAGCCGCCGGAATAGGTCTGTGTCATGGCCTGAGATCTCCCGCAACAACACACGTTTCGTTGCCGAGTTTACCCCAATGCAACAGCGGCCGAAAACGCTGGTTGGACCGGCGCAATGCGCCGTCCGCGCGATCCAGAACCGCGTGGCCACAGCGCTTGTACTAAAATCCCCGGGTTCGTGGCGGCATGTCAGGCAACTCAGGGCTGCGCATTGAGCAAAAGCAAATTCGGCTTGGTGATCTTCGATTGCGACGGGGTGCTGGTGGACAGCGAATTGATTACCAATCGGGTATTCGCGCGTATGCTGAACGAATTGGGTGTCGCGGTGACGCTCGAGGACATGTTCGAACGATTTGTGGGCTGCTCCATGCCGCAATGCCTGGAGATCATCACGAAGCTGCTGGGCCATCCGGTTCCTCAGCATTTTGTGGAGCAGTACCAGGCACAGTCGGTAATCGCATTGAGATCGGAACTGAAAGCGGTTCCTGATATCGACACCGTGCTGGCCGCAATACGGGAACCCTACTGCGTTGCATCGAGCGGAACTCACGAAAAAATGCAAACGACTTTGGGCATTACCGGCCTATTGCCGCAATTTCGCGGGAAAATGTATAGCGTCACGGAAGTTGCACGAAGCAAGCCCTTCCCCGATGTGTTCTTGCATGCGGCTCGCCAGCAAGGCGTCGTGCCCGCGGATTGCGCCGTGATTGAAGATACACCGACTGGCGTGAGGGCCGGCGTTGCAGCCGGCATGACAGTCTTCGGCTATTGCGCGCTGACGCCCAAACATCGCCTGATCGAGGCGGGAGCGCACTATACCTTCGAACGACATGCGCGATCTGCCAGGCTTGATTTCGAAAGAATCAGCCTTTCCAGAAGGTAACGAGCACGAACACGATCGCGATGACGGTCAACCCCACATGTCCTAGGGCTGCGTGCGATTCGGCGAGCAAATCATTTGCTTCGGGCTCAGGGGAATGAGACGGGCGAAGGCGGAAAGGAACAGCATGCGCCAAGAATAATGGCGCCCGTGGATAAAAACGTGATTCGGATCACGTCTTGCCGACTTGGGTCTGCGCCCGGCGCCCTAAGGGCAGTTTTCAGCCGCTCTATTCGTCATCGGCGTCCTCACTTCGGATCCGGCCAAAGCATCCTCATCGTCGATCTCAAATTCTTCCGGAGCCTCGGTTTCGTCGCTGGTCTCGCGAATCGGCGCCTCATTTTCGTCCGGCCGTTCATCCTGCGGCTCATCGTCATCGTCCACGGTACCGGTGGTACGCGGGGCAATGTCGTTTAACTCCTGAAACGGCGGCACTTCAAGCAATTCGGGATCTTCTACTTTCATGGCAATGACCTGTATGAGTGTTCTCGCATACGCTGCGCCTATATTATGTCCAGGGTCTGTCAGAGGATGGGGGTACTTGTGGGGTGAACGCTCTTACACGAATGATCGCAGTGGCAGTGGCAGTCGTAATTGCCGGCGCCGCGGCCGCGATGATTCCCGCCGCGCCTGTTGCGCAATCCGCGCAGGCACCGGCGGCAATCGTTCAGTTCGCGCAGCTGCAGGGGGAGTTGCGCCGCACGCATGAGAGCGGCGACGCAGCGGCATATCTCGCGGCTTCGCAAACACTGTATACCTTTCTCAACGGATCGCCGCACGCCATCCTGCAGCTGATGAGCGCGGAGGCCTTTGCGGCAAACCCCGACGAGGCTCTGAACCGCTTCGATGAATTCGTGGCTATGGGTCAGGCTGATGAGCAAGTGCTGAGCGGCAAATCATTCGATCCTCTGCGCGACCTGCCCAGATACCAGAGCATTCACGCCGCCATGGCCGCGAACGCGGCCAGCAAATCCGCCGCCGAAGAGGTTTTTCGGCTGCCAAGCGCGGCGCGAATTCCCGAAGACATCGATTACGATCCACGAACCAAGCATTTCTATATCAGCGCCGTTCTCAGCCGGCAGATTCTCGCAGTGAACATGGCCGGCCACAGCAAAGTGTTCGCCAGCGCGCCGGATCAGTGGCCCATGATGGCGCTGAAAATCGACTCACGCCGCCGCATTCTTTGGGCAACGGAGGTGGCATTGAATGGATTTGCGGCTGCCGCCAAGAAGGATTGGGGAAGATCCGCAGTCCTGGCATACGACCTGCCTTCAGGAAGGCTTTTACAGCGCATTGAAGGCCCGCCGCAGGCCGCCTTGGGCGATATGGCGCTGGCGGCAAACGGCGATCCGATCGTGTCCGACGGCGAGCATGGCGGCGTGTACCGAATCAGCCGCGACTCCGAAAGCGTCGTGCGCATCGATGCCGGCGACTTCGTCTCACCGCAGACGCCCGCGGTTCATGGCGGATGGCAAACACATCCTCGTCCCGGATTATGCGCGCGGCATTGGCATGCTCGACTTGGACACTAAACGGGTCGACTGGATCCAGATGGAAGGCAAACATGCCCTCAGCGGCATCGACGGCCTTTATGCGCTCGGCGACGCAATCATCGCGACGCAGAACGGCACCTCGCCTGAACGGGTGGTGCGATTTTCCTTGAATGCGCCCAAGACTCGCGTGCTATCCGAGTCCATCATCGAGCGCGCAACTGCGTCGCTCGGCGATCCCACCCACGGCGTGGTGGTCGGCGACTATTTTTACTACATCGCCAATTCAGGCTGGGACAGCCTGGACGAGCATGGTGTCGTCACGCAAGGCAAGACCTTGAGCGCGTCCAGCATCATGCGCGCCAGATTAAACCGGCCCGGCTAGAGATCAGAATTTCTGCCCAAACTTGACGCCGACGGTGCGCGGCTGATTCGGCACGATGTATTGAGATATCGCACCGCACAGCAAGACGTCGCATTCTGCGTATTTGTTGAGAACGGCACGCTTATCGAATGCATTGCTGACGTAGAGCTGATAGTGGAACTTGTTCACTTCGACTCCCGCCGAAACGTCAACAACCGTGTAAGCAGGCATATCGCCCAGCGCGTTCGCGGCCAATGTGCGTAAGTCGCTCGTGCGCTCGCCCACATAGACTGCCGAGGCCTGGACATTGCCTTTGTAAGACCCGATCGGGAAGGTATACCGTCCGGTGATATTGCCCTTGAACTTTGGGGTGAC
Source organism: uncultured Gammaproteobacteria bacterium (assembly GCA_963771615.1). GTDB lineage: Bacteria > Pseudomonadota > Gammaproteobacteria > Steroidobacterales > Steroidobacteraceae > Bog-1198. The sequence continues at coordinate 465,081 of CAVYUD010000008.1, read as the reverse complement.
GGGCAGCCTGGTTCCGGACGGTGCATACTGCTCGTAGGTGCTGGGATCGAATCCGGGCGCGCTGCAAACACTCGGATCGCCGCAAAACGTCTGCGTAAGCTTGGCATCCAACAGTGAGAAACCGCCGAACAAGGTCAAGCTTTGGGTCGCCGCGAATTCCAAGTCTGTCTCCAACCCGTCAATTCTCGCTTGTCCCGCGTTGGTAATGATGGTGAGCGAATTCGGCCCGAGGTAGGAGAATTGGAAATTCGTCCAGTCTTCCCGGAAGAACGCGCCATTGAAGCGCAATCGCTCATCAAACCAGGTGGTCTTCCAGCCGATCTCGTAGTTCTTCAAATAATCGGGTTGGTAAGGCGGAATCGTCCCGCCGCCATTGCGATTGACGCCGCCCGGACGGAAGCCCTTCGAAAAGGTTGCGTAGATCAAGAGATCCTTGTCGAAGCGATAGGTTAGATTGCCTTTCGGCGAGTTGCCCGAGCCCGAGGTTCCTCGGTCCAGATCCGTGCAGGGTGCGCCGTTGAAGGGCACAAACGGTACAGAGCAGATGGCGACGCCGGTATGCGAGCTGAAATTTGAGCTAAACCCGTAAAATCCCTGCAAGGTATTGTCGTAGGTGAAGTGCCGCAGTCCGGCGCTGGCCGAGAGGTGATCGGTGATATCAAAGGTAAGCTCGCCGAAGACAGCCTTATCGCGGTCGACCCGCTCCTGATCGGTGAGCCAGAGCGTCCCCGGCCACCCCGGGACGGAAACGTCGTTGGGAGCCACGGATCCCAGGGGGTCGCCGTTATCCACGACGTAATCTTGGAGGATCTCGTGCACCTGCCGCTCGAGAAACAAGCCGCCGACGAAACGCAGGCGGTTTTCCTTGGGCGAAGAAACGCGCAGTTCGTGACTGTACTTCGTGTAGTGATCGCGCCCGATGATGGTTTGCGCGGGATTGATCAGATTTCCCGCGTTGTCCACGAAATATTTTCCGTAGGCGCTGTCGTAGTACAGGGAGTAATCCGTGTAATCGGACTGTTCGTGAGTATTGCGCGTCAAATACGCACCGGCATAAACCAGATCGAAATTGCCGATCTTGCCTTCGACGGTGAGCGCCGACTGTACCCAGGAGTCGTGAATGTTTTGCGGAAACCAATGCTGCACGTTCAGATCGCCGTCCGCCGGGTTGTAGGCAAAGTCGCCATCGGTCTGTTGCACCTGGCCCATCACGGTGGGCAAAATGGTCCAACTGTCGTTCAAATTTACCTTGAGGGCCGCGCGGCCGCCCTTGGTCTCGACGGTGTTGTAGTCCTTCTTCACCAGAGCGGCATTATCGAAAACGATGCCGGATGTAGGAAACGTCACAGCGCCGTGGACATTGTTGATGTAGCCGGCATCGTGCTCGTCCCAACCAACCAGGCGGACGGCGGCGGAATCGGTCAGGGGAAGATTCACAAACGCTTCGATGCTATAGCCGGTACCGCCGTGATCAACTTTATTCAAGTCTAAGTCGTAACCGGCTTTGAATCCGGATGGATCGGGTTTGTTCGAAATGATTCGAATCGTTCCCGCCTGCGAACTGGCCCCATAGAGAGTGCCCTGCGGACCCGCCAGAGCTTCGACGCGCTCGATGTCGTAAAGATGGATGTTCAGGTTGCCGTCAATGGTCGTGACCGGCTGTTCGTCCAAATACATGCCGACGCTGGGCTGGGAGCCGGAATGATTGCCGTCTCCGCCGCTCGAGACGCCGCGCATATAAGTATGCTCAACGCTCGGGTTGCCGACTTTTTGGAAGGACACGCTCGGCAAAAATTTGGCGTAATCGTCGAAACTGCCGATATTCAGCTCCTCGAGCCTCGCCGTGCTAAAAGCCTGGATACTCAAGGGGACGTCTTGCAGATTTTCTGATCGCTTCTGCGCGGTAACCGTGATTTCTTCCAGTACCGGGGTGTCACTGGTATCGGCGGCGTGCGCCGGATGCATGCATGCCAGTAGCGCCGAGGCCAGGGGTAAAACTCGCCATGTCAGCTGGCCGGAAGGTTTAAGACCGCCACGCTTAAGTTTTCGCTGCCGGGCCCGCGTCATCTCACCCCCTTATTTTTGAACCAGCCGTGCAGCAGACTAAGGCATTGCGGCCAAATGTCAAAATGTCGGTGCGGCAGGGTAAGCCTCGAGGACCGGCCCCAACGATTTCTTCAAAGGATCCAACCAGGGTTCATAGTGGCGCCAATGGTCCACACCCTCGCGAAAAATCGGTTTACGCACCTGTTGCGAACTGGCCGTTCGCACTGCGCGCTCATTTTCGTAAAAGCGCAGGCAGCCGTCCTCAAATGGCAGACCGCAATATTCGAGCAGCTTGCGCACTTCGGATTCCGTATCTTCGATCATCGATTCATAAATCACTCGATGGATACGGCCCGGCAGAACCGCATCGAAGAAAGCCATCAACTCAACGTAATCGCGATAGTACCGGCCTATATCCTCCAGGCTGTAGGAGAAACCCTGGCCGCGTGCAAAGTGCTGCTTGAACCCCGAAAAACAGCAGCCCAGCGGATGACGGCGCGCATCGATGATTTTCGCGCGTGGCAACGCCAATTGAATCAGGTCAATGTGCGCGAAATTGTTGGGCATTTTATCGATGAAGAAGGGCGCCGCGGTTTTCCGCTGAATGCGCGTCTGCGAAATGTATCGCTCGCCCAATTCTCTGCACTCATCCGCATTCAAGGCCGCAAGCACCGCCGAATACCCGGAAATCTGCGTTTTCTTGCCCCGCTCGAACAAAGACCGCGCAATCGCGGCAATGTCCGGCAGTTCCATCGTGCCCTCGACCTGCGAGTGGCTCGACAAAATCTGCTCCAGCAAGGTCGAGCCCGATCTCGGCAGGCCGACTATGAATATGGGATCCGGCGCCGCGGCTCCGAAACTCGCGCGCTCGGCAAAGAACTGGGCACTGAATGAGGATTTTACCCGCTTGACATGCGTGCTGATCTCATCAGCCTGGTAGCGTAGCTGAGCTCGCCGCAAGCGATTCCCCTGCGCGTAATGTGCAAACGACGCGGCATATTCGCGTTTATCCTCCAGCGCCTTGCCCATGGCGAAATGCAAGTGCAACTGATCGTCCACGGCCAGATCTGGGCGTTGCAGCTGCAATTGCATGGCCGCCACGTCCGCGCTGGTAAATTCAGCGGTTTTGAGATTTGCCAGGCTCCAGTAAGCCTCGCCGAGACTCGGCAACAACTCGATGCTTTTCTTGTAGGCGGCGATACTGTCGGTTTCGCGGCCGCTGGTTTTGAGGGCGTGGCCGTAGCTGAGCCAAATCTTTGGCTGAGCAGGGTGCTCGGCGAGTATAGCCGCGTAAATTTCGATCGAGTCCTGCAGTTCACCGATGCGCGCCAGAATTGCCGCCTTCAGATTGTTGTATCCGGGATTGCGCGGATCCTTCGCCAGCAACTCGGTCACTTCACGCAGCGCGGCCGCCGATTTGTTCTGCCGGTGTAGGACGATCGCCCGATGATGGCGCGCAGCCGCGAAGCTCGGGGCAAGTTCGAGACAGCGGCTGAGTAGAATCTCGGCGTCGGCGTAGCGGCCGATCCGCGCAGCGACTTCGGCCAGCATGCGTAACGCGGCAACGTCGGTCGGGTATTTCTTCAGGTGCGCGCGCAGCAAGGCTTCCGCTTGCGGAATACGGTTCTCGCACAGCGCGGCGCCGGCGGTGAGCAGGCGCTCATCCTTGGTCGACGCTCTGATATTTTGCGCGTACGCAGAATCTGCGCCCGCCGCGTCACCCGCGATTGTCAGCTCATCGCCGAGCGCCCGCCACGCGTCCGCCATGTCCGGCTTGAGTGTCACGGCGCGCTGCAACGCCGCTACGGCAGCAGCGCCGCGTCCCAAGGCGCTCTGCGCCAGCGCCAGTTCATAGTGTGCCAGCGCCCATTGGGGATGCATCGTCGCGAGCGGCTCCAGGACGTCCGCTGCAGCGCTCGCGTCGCCGCCGATCCGTCGCGCGACGCCCAACAGCAACGTTGCCGGCGGATGGGCCGGAATCGCCTTGAGGATCTCGCTGGCCTGCTCAGCCGCCAGAATCGGATTGCTCTCCAGAAGGCGCGTAGCGTGCGCCAAAGCAACCTCGACGGAACCGACCGGTTCCGAGGCTTCGCCCATTTTGGATCCTTCAATTGCCATTACTGCGGTGGGATATGAAACCGCCGCTCGCCGGTTGTCAAACTTCCCCGCGCGGCCATAAAAAAAGGCCTCGAACCCTGAAGTCCGAGGCCATATTTTTTAGATACTTCTTTTTATCGCTCTATTCTGCAGCTTCTGTGTCCCCCGCCGGTACCGCATCGTCCGAGTCGCCCATTCCGCCGCCGACATCCATGAAACTGCGGCGACGGCTGTCGTCCGAGGCGCGTCGACGCCGCGCATGATACGCGAAGCCGGTTCCTGCAGGAATGAGTCGTCCGACGATGACGTTTTCCTTCAGACCCCGCAGGTCGTCCTTCAAGCCCCGTACCGCCGCCTCAGTGAGGACGCGGGTGGTCTCTTGGAACGATGCCGCCGAAATGAAGGATTCCGTCGCCAACGACGCCTTGGTGATGCCCAACAACAACGGCTCCCAGGTCGACTGGTGCTTACCCTCGGTCTTTTGCCGAGCAATGACATCGAGCAACCGGCCGCGATCCATCTGTTCGCCGCGTAGCAGCGCCGAGTCGCCGGCGTCCAGCACTTCGATCTTGCGCAGCATCTGGCGCACGATGACCTCGATATGCTTGTCGTTGATCTTCACGCCCTGCAGGCGATACACGTCCTGGATCTCGCGAACCAGGTAGTTGGCCAGCGCCTCGACACCCTGCAACCGCAGAATGTCGTGCGGGTTCGGCTCGCCGTCGGCGATGACTTCACCCTTCTCCACTTGTTCGCCTTCGAACACGTTGAGATGCCGCCACTTCGGAATCAATTCCTCGTATTTATCCGTGCCTTCATTGGTGATGATCAGACGGCGCTTGCCCTTGGTCTCCTTGCCGAAACTCACCGTGCCTGAGCGCTCCGCGAGAATCGCGGAATCCTTAGGCTTGCGGGCTTCGAACAGGTCGGCCACGCGCGGCAGACCACCGGTGATGTCGCGGGTCTTGGAGGACTCCTGCGGAATGCGCGCGATCACATCGCCCACCGATACCTTGGAACCGTCTTCCAGGCTGACGATCGCGCCCGCAGGCAGCGCGTATACCGCCGGAATATCCGTATTGGCAAAAGTGACTTCCTTACCCTTGGCATTGGTCAGACGTACCACCGGCCGCAGGTCCTTGCCACCCGAACCGCGCTGCTTCGGATCCAGCACCACAGTGCTCGACAAGCCGGTGACATCGTCCACCTGCGTCGTGACGGTGATGCCGTCGACGAAGTCGGAGAACTTGATCATGCCGGCCACTTCCGTGACCACCGGGTGCGTATGCGGATCCCAGTTTGCGACCGATTGGCCCGCCGCCACGACGTCCGCGTCGTTTACGGTGATGGTGGCGCCATAAGGAATCTTGTAGCGCTCACGCTCGCGGCCGAACTCATCCACCACGCCCAATTCGCCGGAGCGCGACACCGCGACCAAGTGCCCTCTCTCGTGGCGCACCGTCTTGATGTTGTGCAGGCGAATCGTGCCCTTGCTCTTCACTTCAACGCCGTTGGCCGCCGCCGCTCGCGAAGCCGCGCCGCCGACGTGGAAAGTGCGCATGGTCAGCTGCGTGCCCGGTTCGCCGATTGATTGCGCTGCGATGACGCCGACCGCCTCGCCCATGTTGATGCGATGCCCGCGGCCGAGGTCTCGGCCGTAGCATTGCGCGCAAACGCCGTAACGGGTTTCGCAGGTGATGGGCGAACGCACCATGACCTGATCGATGCCCATCTTTTCCAGGAGCTTGACCAATTTTTCGTCGATCAAGACGCCGGCCTTGACCAGCACTTCGCCGCTCGAGGCGACCACCACATCCTCGGAAACCACACGGCCCAGCACGCGCTCGCCCAATCCTTCAACCACATCGCCGCCTTCGACGATCGGGGTGATGGACAGTCCGTTGATCGTGCCGCAGTCGATCTCGGTGACCACCAGATCCTGCGCCACGTCGACCAAGCGACGCGTGAGATAACCGGAGTTCGCCGTCTTCAAGGCGGTGTCGGCCAAGCCTTTGCGCGCGCCGTGAGTCGAGATGAAGTACTGCAGTACGTTCAAGCCTTCGCGGAAGTTTGCCGTGATCGGCGTTTCGATGATGGAGCCGTCCGGCTTCGCCATCAGGCCGCGCATGCCGGCCAACTGGCGAATCTGCGCGGCGGAACCGCGCGCGCCCGAATCGGCCATCATGAAGATCGAATTGAACGATTTCTGACGAACCTTGTTGCCCTTGGTGTCGGTGACCTCGTCGGTTCCCAACTTCTCCATCATGGCCTTGGCCACTTGGTCGTTGGTTCTCGACCAGATGTCGACCACCTTGTTATAGCGCTCGCCGTTGGTCACGAGACCGGAGGAGTACTGCTCCTGGATCTCCTTCACCTCTTTTTCGGCCGTCGCCAGGATCTTGAGCTTCTGTTGCGGCACGACCATGTCATCCACGCCGATCGACACGCCTGCACGGGTCGCGTACTGGAAGCCGGTGTACATGAGCTGATCGGCGAATACGACCGTTTCCTTCAAGCCCACCGTGCGGTAGCACGCGTTGATGGTGCCGGAAATGATCTTCTTGGTCATGTCCTGGTTGATGGCATCGAACGACAGACCCTTCGGCAGGATCTCGGACAGCAAAGCGCGGCCCGCAGTGGTATCGACCACGCGGATGTTCTTTACCAACTGACCGCCGGCATCGCGGATGTGCTCGACCAGCCGCACCTTCACCTTCGCTTGCAGGTCCAGATTGCGGCTCTCGTAGGCGCGATGCACTTCGGCCACGTCGCTGAACGCCATGCCCTCGCCCTTGGCGCCCACGCGTTCGCGGGTCATGTAGTACAGGCCCAGCACCACGTCTTGCGACGGAACGATGATGGGATCGCCGTTCGCGGGCGAGAGGATGTTGTTGGACGACATCATCAGCGCGCGAGCTTCCAGCTGTGCCTCGATGGACAGCGGTACGTGCACGGCCATTTGGTCGCCGTCGAAGTCGGCGTTGAACGCCCTACAGACCAGCGGATGCAGCTGGATTGCCTTGCCTTCGATCAGCACGGGCTCGAAAGCCTGAATGCCGAGGCGGTGCAAGGTGGGGGCGCGATTCAACAGCACCGGATGTTCGCGGATCACCTCTTCCAAGATGTCCCACACTTCGGGTCCCTCACGCTCAACCAGGCGTTTTGCGGCTTTTATAGTCGAGGCTTCGCCGCGCAGCTGCAGCTTGGAGAAGATGAACGGCTTGAACAGTTCCAGCGCCATTTTCTTCGGCAGCCCGCATTGATGCAGGCGCAGGGTCGGACCGACCACGATGACCGAACGGCCCGAGTAGTCGACCCGCTTGCCGAGCAAGTTCTGACGGAACCGGCCCTGCTTGCCCTTGATCATGTCGGCCAGGGACTTCAACGGTCGCTTGTTGGTGCCGGTGATGGCGCGGCCGCGGCGGCCGTTGTCGAGCAGTGCATCCACCGCCTCTTGCAGCATGCGCTTTTCGTTGCGCACGATGATGTCCGGCGCATTCAGCTCGAGCAGCCGGCGCAACCGATTGTTGCGGTTGATGACGCGGCGATACAGATCGTTGAAGTCGGACGTCGCGAAGCGGCCGCCGTCGAGCGGAACCAACGGACGCAGATCGGGCGGCAGCACCGGCAATACGGTGAGCACCATCCACTCCGGCTTGTTGCCCGATTCCATGAACGCTTCGATGAGCTTCAACCGCTTAGAAAGCCGCTTTATCTTTGTCTCGGAGTTGGTGTTCGCCATGTCCTCGCGAACCTTGACCACCTCGGACGGCAGATCCATGGACTTCAGCAGTTCATGAACCGCTTCGGCGCCCATGCGCGCGTCGAATTCGTCGCCGTGCTCTTCGATCGACTCCAGATACATCTCGTCGGTGAGCAACTGGCCGCGCTGCAGCGAGGTCATGCCCGGATCGACGACCACGAAGGCCTCGAAGTACAGCACGCGCTCGATTTCGCGCAGCGTCATATCCAGCATCAAGCCGATGCGCGAGGGCAGCGACTTCAAGAACCAGATGTGCGCGGTCGGGCTCGCGAGCTCGATGTGGCCCATGCGCTCGCGGCGCACTTTGGACTGAGTCACTTCGACGCCGCACTTCTCGCACACCACCCCGCGGTGCTTCAGGCGCTTGTACTTGCCGCACAGACACTCGTAATCCTTCACGGGCCCGAAGATTTTCGCGCAGAACAGACCGTCGCGCTCCGGCTTGAAGGTGCGGTAGTTGATGGTTTCCGGCTTTTTCACTTCGCCGTACGACCAGGAGCGGATCATGTCCGGCGACGCGAGTCCGATCTTGATCGAATCGAAATTCTCGACCGGTACTTGCTGCTTGAACAACTTGAGTAAGTCTTTCATTGATTAGGCCTCGCTCTCTAGTTCGATGTTGATGGCCAAGGAACGTATCTCCTTCACCAAGACATTGAACGATTCCGGCATGCCGGCTTTCATTTCGTGGTTGCCATCGACAATCGCCTTGTACATCTGCGTGCGTCCGTTCACGTCGTCCGACTTGACGGTGAGCATTTCCTGCAAGGTGTACGCGGCGCCATAAGCCTCCAGCGCCCACACTTCCATCTCGCCGAAGCGCTGTCCGCCGAACTGCGCCTTGCCGCCCAGCGGCTGCTGCGTCACCAGGCTGTACGGTCCCGTGGAGCGCGCATGCATCTTGTCGTCGACCAAGTGGTTCAACTTCAGCATGTACATGTAGCCCACCGTGACCGGACGCTCGAATTGCTCCCCGGTGCGGCCGTCGTGCAGCGTGGTTTGACCGGAAGTCGGCAGGTCGGCCATCGTGAGTAGATGCTTGATCTCCTCCTCGCTGGCACCGTCGAACACCGGCGTCGCCATCGGCACGCCCTTCTTCAAGTTGTTGGCCAACTCGATGACTTCGGCATCGCTCATGGACTTGATGTCTTCCTTCTGGCCGCCGGTCTCGTTGTAGACCTGGCCCAGGAACTTGCGCAACTCGACGATCGCATGCTGGGCTTCAAGCATCTTGCCGATCTTGGCGCCCAAGCCCTTCGCGGCCCAGCCCAGGTGCGTCTCGAGGATTTGACCGATGTTCATACGTGAAGGAACGCCCAACGGGTTCAACACGATGTCCACCGGCGTGCCATCAGCCATGTACGGCATGTCTTCCACCGGAACGATGGAGGAGATCACGCCCTTGTTGCCGTGGCGTCCCGCCATCTTGTCGCCCGGTTGCACGCGGCGCTTCACCGCCAGATACACCTTGACCATCTTGAGCACGCCCGGAGCCAGATCATCGCCCGCAGTGATCTTCGCCTTCTTCTCCTCGAAGCGCTTTTCAAACGCCTTGCGCTGACCCTTCAGGCGCTCGGAGACCGTCTCCAACTGCGTGTTGACCTCTTCTTCCTTGAAGCGGATCTCGAACCACTGCTCCCGCGGCAGGTCCACGAGATAGGCATCATCGATCTGCGTACCCGATTTGATCTTCTTCGGGCCCGCTTCGGCCGCTTTGCCTTCGATCATGCCGCGCACGCGCTGAAATAAATCGTCTTCCAGAATGCGCTGCTGATCGGCCAAGTCCTTACGTACCCGCTCGAGTTCTGATTTCTCGATTGCCAGGGCTCGTGAGTCCTTTTCGACCCCGTCGCGTGTGAACACGCGCACGTCGATCACCGTGCCGTCCATGCCGGGAGGCACGCGCAGCGAGGTGTCCTTAACGTCCGACGCCTTCTCGCCGAAGATTGCCCGCAGCAGCTTCTCTTCCGGCGTCAGCTGGGTCTCGCCCTTCGGCGTGACCTTGCCCACCAGAATGTCGCCGGCGCGCACTTCCGCGCCGATGAAAGCAATACCGGCCTCATCGAGTTTCGCGAGCGCCGAATCGCCCACGTTGGGGATATCGGCCGTGATTTCTTCCGGCCCCAACTTGGTGTCGCGCGCGACACAGGTGAGTTCTTCGATGTGAATGGTGGTGAAACGGTCTTCCTCGACCACGCGCTCCGAGATCAGGATGGAGTCTTCGAAGTTGTAGCCGTTCCAAGGCATGAAAGCCACCAGCAGATTCTGTCCGAGCGCGAGCTCGCCCAGATCCGTCGACGGGCCATCCGCCAGCACGTCGCCACGCTTGATGGCATCGCCGGCATTGACCAGCGGCCGCTGATTGATGCAGGTGTTTTGGTTCGAACGCGTGTACTTGGTCAGCGAATAGATGTCGACGCCCGGTTCGCCGGCCGTCGTTTCATCGTCGTTCACACGCACCACGATGCGCGAAGCGTCGACCGAGTCAACGCTGCCGCCGCGCCGCGCCACCACGGTGACGCCGGAGTCGATTGCGACCGCGCGTTCCATGCCGGTGCCCACCAACGGGGTCTCCGAACGCAGCGTCGGAACCGCCTGGCGCTGCATGTTCGATCCCATGAGCGCGCGGTTCGCATCGTCATGCTCCAAGAATGGAATCAAAGAGGCCGCGACCGAGACGATCTGTTTGGGGCTCACGTCCATGTAATTGATCTTGTCCGAGCCGGAGAGGGTGAACTCGTTCTGCGTGCGGCAGGAGATCAAGTCATCGACGAACTCGCCTTTCTCGTTCAAGGTCGCATTCGCCTGCGCAATCATGTACTGGCCTTCTTCAATGGCCGACAGGTAATCGATCTTGTCCGTTACCTTGCCGTTGGCCACGCGGCGATACGGAGTCTCGAGGAATCCGTAGTCGTTGGTGCGCGCGTAGACCGCCAGTGAATTGATCAAGCCGATGTTTGGACCTTCCGGCGTTTCGATCGGGCACACCCGTCCGTAATGCGTGGGATGCACGTCGCGAACTTCGAATCCGGCTCGTTCGCGCGTCAGACCGCCTGGGCCAAGCGCCGAGACGCGGCGCTTGTGCGTGACTTCCGACAGCGGATTGTTCTGGTCCATGAACTGCGACAGCTGCGAGGAGCCGAAAAACTCCTTCACCGCGGCGGCGACCGGCTTGGCGTTGATCATTTCCTGCGGCATGATCGGTTCGCTTTCTGCAATCGTCAGTCGCTCCTTCACGGCGCGTTCGACTCGGACCAAACCGATGCGGAAGGCGTTCTCGGCCATTTCACCGACGCTGCGGACGCGGCGGTTGCCCAGGTGATCGATGTCATCCACATGGCCGTTGCCGTTGCGGATGTCGATCAGGGTCTTCATGACCTCGATGATGTCTTCCTTGCTCAATACTCCCGATCCGGTGATTTCCTCACGACCCACGCGGCGGTTGAACTTCATGCGCCCCACCGGCGACAGGTCATAGCGCTCGCCGTTGAAGAACAGGTTCTGAAACAGGTTCTCAGCGGCGTCCTTGGTCGGCGGCTCGCCGGGACGCATCATGCGATAGATTTCCACCAACGCCTCGAGGCGGGTCTTGGTGGGATCGATGCGCAGCGTGTCCGAGATATATGGACCGCGGTCGAGGTCGTTCACGTATAAGGTGCGAATTTCGGTGATGCCGCTTTCAATGAGTTTCGCCACCGTCGGAACGGTGAGAATCTCATTGGCCTTCGCCAAAATCTCGCCGGTTTCCGTGTTGACGATGTCGTGCGCCAGCACCTTGCCCTGCACATATTCGGTGGGCACGGGCAGGCGCTTGACGCCGGCTTCTTCGAGTTCCTTGACGTGGCGCGCCGTGATGCGGCGGCCTTCCTCGACAATGACCTTCTTGCCGACGCGGATCTCGAATGCGGCGGTCTCGCCGCGCAGACGCTGCGGGATGATTTCGAATTCGATTTCTTTCTTCGACAAATGGAACACGTTCTTCTCGAAGAAGATGTCGAGGATTTGCTCCTCGGTCAGACCGAGGGCGCGCAGAATGATGGTCACCGGCAATTTGCGGCGGCGATCGATGCGCGCGAACACGCAGTCCTTCGGATCGAACTCGAAGTCCAGCCACGAGCCGCGATACGGAATGATCCGCGCGGAGAACAGCAGCTTGCCCGACGAGTGGGTCTTGCCGCGGTCGTGATCGAAGAACACGCCCGGACTCCGGTGCAGCTGCGAGACGATGACGCGCTCGGTACCATTGATGATGAAGGTGCCGTTGTCGGTCATGAGGGGCAGTTCGCCCAGGTACACTTCCTGCTCGCGCACGTCCTTGACCGGCTTCTTGGCGCCGCTGGCCTCCTTGTCGAGCACCACCAGACGCACTTTGACGCGCAACGGCGCCGCGTAGGTCAGACCGCGCAGCTGGCATTCCTTGACGTCGAATACCGGTTCGCCCAGGCGGTAACTCACGTACTCGAGAGTCGCGTTCCCGGAGTAGCTGGAAATCGGGAACACGCTGTCGAAGGCGGCGTGCAAGCCGATTTCATCGCGCTTGGATTCCGCGGTATCCGCTTGCAAGAATCGCCGGTACGAATCCAATTGGATCGCCAGCAGGTACGGCGTACCGAGGATGCTCGGACGCTTACCAAAGTTCTTACGGATGCGCTTCTTTTCGGTGAACGAATAGGCCATGTGCTGTGCTCTCCAGGCGCTTTCGCGCCAATTAACGGAGCCTTAACGGCCCCGCCTAAACAAATTCAAATCAAAAGCGCAGCCGAAGGCTGCCGCGTATTCCAGCGGCAACCATCGAACTGCGCATATCGGCAATAATCACTACTTGATAGCAGCCTTGGCGCCCGCGGCCTCGAGCTTCGCCTTGATCGCCTCGGCATCCGCCTTCGGAATGCCTTCCTTGACGGTCGAAGGCGCACCCTCGACCAGGTCCTTCGCTTCCTTCAAGCCCAAACCGGTGATCTCGCGGATGACCTTGATGACGCCAACCTTGTTGGCGCCGAACTCGGTCATGGTCACGGTGAATTCGGTCTGCGCTTCAGCAGCCGGAGCCGCCGCAGCACCGCCGCCCGCCGCTGCCGCCGCGACCGGAGCCGCCGCAGTGACGTTGAACTTCTTTTCCATGTCGGCAATCAGCTCGACCACTTCCATGACTGACATCTTGGAAATTGCATCGAGGATTTCGTCTTTCGTAACAGCCATTATCGTCTCCAAATAAATATGGGTTTGCTTAAACCCGAATCAGGATTATTTCGCCGCCGCCTCAGCGCTCTTCTTGGCTTCAAGAACAGCAGCCAACGTCCGCACCAACTTCGAGTTGGGGGCAGCCAACGTTCCAACGAACTTCGCAATCGGCGCTTTGAGCAGACCCAACATTTTCGATAACGCCTGCGCGCGGGTGGGCAATGAAGCCACTCGCTCGAGTGAATCGGCCTTGAGCAATTGTCCGCCCAAGGAGACGATCGTCGTCACCAGCTTGTCGTTGTCCTTGGCAAATGCCTTGACGATGCGGGCGGCAGCGCCCGGATCATCGTTGGAAAATGCCAGGACAATCGGTCCTTTCAACGCCGGAGAAATGCACTCGAAAGAAGTGCCGGCAACCGCCTTGCGCGCGAGCGTGTTCTTGACGATTCGCAGATACACCCCTTCCTTGCGCGCCTTGGCGCGAAGGTCGGTCATCTGCGTCACAGTCAAGCCACGGTTCTCCGCGCCCACCACGGACAGGGCTTTCGCCGCGACCGCGTTGACTTCTGCCACCACGACTTTCTTCTCTTCTAACTTGAGTGCCATCTAGGTTCCCCGTAGAGAAGCGTCACACAACAGATACAAACGCCGCCGTTCGCATCCACCCTTGAGTACTTACGTACTCATTGGCACGACCTTCTCAGGCAATCCTGATTCCGGTCCCACCATCTGCGCAGGCTGCTTTTAAGAGCTCTCAAGATTCCAACGAACCTCTAATGCTCGCCTGCGGTCTTCGACGATGGGCGCGATCGGCCTTGCGGCTTCTCGCAGCCCTCCATCAATTCATGCGCTTACGCGCAACAATTCCCGGGGCCGATGCGGCCCCGTCCTTTAAATCTTGACCAGACCCAGACTCGACTGATCGACCGGGACGCCGGGACCCATGGTCGAGGACAGAGTCAGCTTCTTCAGGTAAACACCCTTGGAAGTCGCGGGTTTGATCTTCTGCAGATCGTTCACCAGCGCCAAGAGATTTTCCTTCAGCGCGCTCGGCTCGAAATTCGCGCGCCCGATCTGCGCGTGCACGATGCCCGCCTTATCGGTGCGGTAGCGCACCTGCCCGGACTTCGCATTCTTCACCGCTTCCGCCACATTCGGCGTCACGGTGCCCACTTTCGGGTTCGGCATGAGGCCGCGAGGCCCCAGGATCTGTCCAAGTTGGCCGACGATACGCATGGCATCCGGGCTGGCGATCACGACGTCGAAATCGATCTGACCGGCCTTCACTTTCTCGGCCAGATCCTCGAATCCGACGATGTCCGCGCCGGCCGCTTTGGCGGCTTCGGCATTCTTGCCCTGCGTAAATACCGCCACGCGCACCGTCTTGCCGGTACCGTGAGGCATCACGGTTGAGCCGCGTACCTGTTGATCCGACTTGGTGGCATCGACGCCCAAGTTCACTGACACGTCCACCGACTCATTGAATTTCGCGGTGGCGAATTCCTTCACCAGCTTCAGCGCGTCGTCAATCGGATAAGTCTTGCCCGGCGGCAATTTTTCCTTCCAACCCTTGGTTCGTTTGGCTACGGCAGGCATGTCACATTCCCTCCACGTCTACGCCCATGCTGCGGGCGCTGCCGGCGATGGTGCGCACAGCCGCGTCCAAGTTGGACGCCGTCAAATCAGGCATTTTCATTTTGGCGATGTCTTCGAGCTGCTTGCGGGTCACTTTCCCCACTTTGGCAGTATTCGGCGTAGCACTGCCCTTGGGGATACCGAGCGCCTTGGCGATGAGCACCGACGCCGGCGGCGTCTTCATGATGAAGGTGAAGCTGCGGTCGCTGTATACCGTAATCACTACTGGGGTCGGTAATCCTTTTTCCAAGGCCTGGGTCTGCGCATTAAATGCTTTGCAGAACTCCATGATGTTCACGCCCTGCTGGCCGAGCGCCGGACCCACCGGCGGACTGGGGTTCGCTTGGCCTGCAGGAATCTGCAGCTTGATATAGCCGGTGACTTTCTTCGCCATTTAAAACTCCTGTGGGTACAAGCGCCTCCCCCGCAAGGGAAGCTCCCCGGTTAAATCAACCTTTCTCGACTTGCGAGAAATCCAATTCCACGGGCGTCGAACGCCCCAGGATCTGCACCGCCACCTGCAGCCGGTTCTTTTCGTAATTCACGGACTCGACCACGCCGTTGAAATCATTGAACGGCCCGTCGGTCACTCGCACCACTTCGCCCGGTTCGAACAGCACCTTCGGCTTCGGCTTGTCCACGCCTTCTTCGACGCGGCGCAAAATCGACATGGCTTCCTTATCGGTGATGGCTGCCGGCTTATCGCTGGTGCCGCCGATGAAACCCAATACCTTCGGGACTTCCTTCACCAGGTGCCAGGTGTCCTCATCCATTTCCATCTGCACGAGCACGTAGCCCGGGAAGAATTTGCGGTCGGACTTACGTTTCTGCCCATCGCGCATTTCCACCACTTCCTCGGTGGGCACGAGAATCTCGCCGAACTTCGCTTCGAGACCGGCGCGCTTGACGCGCTCCTTCAATGACTCCGACACCTTGTGCTCGAAGTTCGAATACGCGTGAACCACATACCATCGCAAGGACATAAAAAGCTCCGCGTCCGCTAACCCGGCGTGCCGCCCAAAAAGCGGGTCATCCAGGTGAGAATCCAGTCAAGAACGAAGAAAAACAAACCCATCAAGATCGCGAAACCAATCACCACATAGGTGGTTTGAAAAGTCTCGGTGCGGCTCGGCCATACCACTTTGCGCAATTCCACGCGCGCTGCCTGCGCAAACTGGACGAACTCTCTGCCGTACGTGCTCAGCCACAAAAGCCCCGCGCCCGCCGCCAGCCCGACAACCACCATACCGATACGCAGCACCAAGGGCCGCTCGTCGAACCAGTAGAACGCCGCGATTCCGCCCAAGATCGCGATGATCGACAAAGCCAACAAGGCGCTGTCTTTGGATGACGAGACCGCGGGTGTTTGCACTTCAGCCATGTACTTACGCTATTCCTACGGACACGCATCAATGGCAGGGCAGGAGGGAATCGAACCCCCAACCTGCGGTTTTGGAGACCGCCGCTCTGCCAATTGAGCTACTGCCCTGTTCAATGCGCTGCGCGCAAACCTTTCAACGGGGCCGCGGCGGCCCCGACCTTTAAAAATGAGATCAAGCAATGACCTTGGCGACCACACCGGCGCCGACGGTTTTGCCGCCCTCGCGGATGGCGAAGCGCAGCCCCTGTTCCATCGCAATCGGGGCGATCAGCTCCACCACGATCTTGATGTTGTCCCCCGGCATCACCATCTCCGTGCCCTCCGGCAGCTCCACCGCTCCCGTGACATCCGTGGTGCGAAAATAAAACTGCGGCCGATAGCCTTTGAAAAATGGCGTATGCCGCCCGCCCTCCTCCTTGGTCAGCACGTACACTTCCGCTTCAAACTTGGTGTGCGGATTGATCGAACCGGGCTTACACAACACCTGCCCGCGCTCCACTTCCTCGCGCTTCGTGCCTCTGAGCAATACCCCGACGTTGTCTCCGGCCTGACCCTCATCCAAGAGCTTGCGAAACATCTCCACTCCCGTGCAGGTGGTCTTCTGCGTCGGGCGGATCCCTACAATCTCCACCTCATCGTTCACCTTCACGATGCCTCGCTCAATGCGACCGGTCACCACCGTGCCGCGCCCGGCAATCGAGAACACATCCTCCACCGGCATCAAAAAGGCCCCTTCCACCGCGCGCTTGGGCACCGGAATATAGTCATCCAAGGCCTTCACCAGCTTGATCACCGAGGGCACCCCGATCTCCGAGGCATCGCCCTCTAAAGCCTTCAGCGCTGAGCCGGTGATGATCGGGGTCTTATCCCCAGGGAATTTGTACAGCGTCAGCAAATCGCGCACTTCGAGCTCCACCAGCTCCAGAAGCTCCGCATCATCGACCATGTCCGCCTTGTTCATGAACACCACGATGTACGGCACACCGACCTGACGGGCCAGCAAAATGTGCTCGCGCGTCTGGGGCATCGGGCCATCGGCCGCCGAAACCACCAGAATCGCTCCGTCCATCTGCGCCGCTCCCGTGATCATGTTCTTCACATAGTCGGCGTGTCCCGGACAGTCCACGTGCGCGTAGTGACGCGCATCGGACTGATACTCCACGTGTGCGGTGGCGATCGTGATGCCGCGCGCACGCTCCTCGGGGGCCTTGTCGATCTGATCGTAGGCCTTGAACTCCCCGCCATGCTTCTCCGCCATCACCTTCGTCAGTGCTGCCGTCAGGGTCGTCTTGCCATGATCAACATGCCCAATCGTCCCCACGTTCACGTGCGGCTTCGTTCGCTCAAACTTCCCCTTCGACACGGCAAGTACCTCTCAAAAAATTTAGAAAAACTCTGGAGCCCACGAACGGGATCGAACCGTTGACCTCGTCCTTACCAAGGACGTGCTCTACCAACTGAGCTACGTGGGCCGCATCCATTTGGAGCGGGTGATGGGAATCGAACCCACGTGATCAGCTTGGAAGGCTGACGTTCTACCATTGAACTACACCCGCACTCCGTAGAAGCCAATGGCACAACCCCACATCCTTCGCTGGTGGAGGGGGTAGGATTCGAACCTACGAAGGCATAAGCCAGCAGATTTACAGTCTGCCCCCGTTGGCCGCTTGGGTACCCCTCCCTAAAATGAGCCGCGTATTTTGCGGTGCGCGTCACGAGGTGTCAATGCAAAGTCGGGGCCAAACCCCTAAGCGACCGAAGTCTCAGTCAAGAATCTTTTCGTCGTTGACATTATCGTAAGATATATATATCGTATGATATGTCTTAAAACATATCGAGAAACATATGCATCAACATTTTTATCATTTTATTGGGCGGCATCGGGGCCATCACGGCTTCGGCCACTTTGGCCGCGGCTTCATGGAGGGCGGCGGCATGGGCGGGCGCGGCCTAGGAATGGGGCGAAAACTTAGCTCCAGCGACTTGCAGCTCCTCATCCTCAAATTGCTCGACGAAAAATCGCGCTACGGCTACGAAATCATCAAGGAGCTCGATGAGCGCTCGAAAGGCTTCTACGTTCCGAGCCCCGGCATGGTCTACCCCGCGCTAACCTACCTCGAAGAGATCGGCCACGCGACGGTCGCCGCCGATGGCGCCCGCAAGCTGTATAGCATCACCGACACGGGCAAAGAGCACCTGGCGAAGAACCTATCCACGGCCGACGCCCTCTTCACTCAATTCGGCCGAGTGGGCGAGCGCATGGATCGCGTACGCCGGGCGCTCGACGCCGATGAAAGCGGCGAGGAGCCTGATCACGAGCGCCGCGGTTCGCGCGAACTGCATCGAGCGCGGCGCGATCTTAAACTCGCGCTGGCCGACAAATGGCACAGTTCGCGCGAGGAGCAGCAACGCATAGCCGCGATCCTCGTGCGTGCGGCGGCGGAAATCGCCGGCAAGTAACACCGCAGTCCGGCGCTTCATCGGCGCCGGCCGCTACCTCAGGTTGGATTCGAACAGCCGGTAAATTCGTTTGTATTCGTCGAGCCACGAATCGGCATTGGTAAATCCGTGGCGGTCCAGAGGGTACGGCGACATGCTGAAATTGTCCTTGTGCAATTCGATCAGGCGCTCGTACAGGCGCATCGAATCTTCGAACAGCACGTTGTCATCGATCACGCCGTGACAAATGAGCAGCGCATCTTGCAGGCCTGCCGCAAATTCAATGGGCGAGGAACGCGCATAGGCGATCGGGTCGACCTGCGGGTCGTTCAAAATGCCGGCCGTGTACTCGTGATCGTATTGCATCCAATCGGTGACCGGACGCAGCGCGGCGCCTGCCGCAAATTCCCCGGGCGCGCGAAACAACGCCATCAACGTCATGAAACCGCCATACGAGCCGCCGTAAACGCCGACGTGTTTCGGATCGACGGCCGCCTGTTCGACCAGCCATTTTTTTCCGTCGAGCATGTCTTCCAATTCCGGATGACCCATCTGCCGGTAGATGGCGGTGCGCCAGTCGCGTCCGTAGCCGGCCGAGGCCCGGTAGTCCATGTCGAGAATCACGTAGCCTTGGTGCGCCAGCAAGTTATTGAACATCTGCTCGCGAAAATAGTACGAATAGCGCAGGTGCACGTCCTGCAGGTACCCCGCTCCATGAATGAACAACACGGCGGGTTTCTTCGCGGCCGCAACGCCGGCGTCGCGGTACAGTTTCGCGTAAATCACGCCGCCGAAATGAGTGGATGGAATCTTTACGATCTCGGGCTCGATCCAGGTCATGTTCTTGTAGTCCGCAGTGCGCGTGTCCGTCAATTCTCGGGGCGCGCCCGAGCCGTCGGCCTTGACCACCGCGATTTGCGAGCGCATGTACGGCGTCGAATGGGTCAGCAGCAATCGGCTGCCGCTTCGATCCACCTCGGCCTTTTCAACCCCTTCGAGCTTCGTCAGCCGCTGCATGACCCCGCCGCCGCTCGGCACTCGATAAACGTCGTATGAGTAGGGTGCCACTGCATTGCTGAGCAGGTAGAACCAGCGGCCGTCCGCGGATAGCTGCGGATTCGACACCTCGAATTGACCACGCGTCAGCGCGCGCGCCGCGCCGTGTGGCGCCTTGCTGTACAGATGCGCGAAACCTGATTCTTCGGATTCGTACCAAAGCGTGCGATTGTCATTGAGCCAGCCAAATTCATTGAAAGCGCCTTCAATCCACGCCGCGTCGCTCAAGCGATGCTGCGGCACCAACACGTAGTTGGTCAGGTCGACGCTGACGATCCACCGATCCTTATGATCGATCGCATATATCTCGATGCCGAGCGCACCGCCATCGGCGCTCCAGACGATGCCGCCGCCGTTGATTGCATCAGGTTCATCGTTTATCACCCAGGCGCCGCGCATCTTTCGGTCGCTCGCCGCTGCGTCCCCAGCCGCCGACGGATTGGCCGGCGGGTGCGCCTTGGCGTTCTCCTCGCGAACGGCTTTCAGCGGATCGTCATAAATACCGGGCAGCTTGTCGAACGCAAGCGCGTGCATGGTGTGATCGGCGAGATTGAGCAGCACCAAGGATTGGGCCGCGGGCGGGTTGCGCCCCACGCGCAGACGCTCCTTCTCGAATTCCTCATAACCTGACTCGGTGACATAGCGCGTAAGTTGCCCCTCGCGTCCCTTCACGTGGGATTTCGGCTCGGTCACGACCAGGAGCCAACGCGCATCCGGCGACAGTTCGGTGCCGCGAATCGTAACCTCGTCGCCTAAATAAAATGGCAGCACGGCGCGCGTCGCGTCGCCCTTCTGCAAGGCCTCATCATGTTTACGCAGCGTCTCAGTGTCATCGTGCAATTTCTTCAAGGTGGAGAACGTGCGCAGCTGCATCTCCCGCAAGTCGTCTGCGGCGGGCGGCGCGTTCGGATCCTTCTCCGCCTTGACGATGGCGGCGGGCGTCGTTACGCCGCTGCCGAAGTCGTGCACGAACCAATCGTTGTCGATGCGAAAGCTTAAAGTACCTCCATCGACCGAGAAATGCGCGGAACTCTTGGTCTGGGGCGAGCGCGTGATTTGCAGCAACCGTCCGCCGGATAGATCGCGCACAAAGATATCGCGGTTGCGGATAAAGGCCGCGCGCTTGCCGGCGCGATCGTAAACCGCGGGTCCGTCGGCGTTCGCCATGTCCGCGGCATCCACGACTTGATCCTTGCCGGTGGCAGGATCAATGCGATGCAAATCGACGATCGGCGATCCAATGCGCTTCAGCGAGTAGTACACCGCGCGGCCGTCCGCGGACCAATATGCGTCTTTCACCGGCGGCCCGATCCAGTCCGGATCCGCCATGATTTTCTCGAGCGACAACGCCGTCTGTGCCGGAGCGCCGGCGGCGCTTAAGCTGACCGAGCCCGCGACACAGGCCGCCATCGAAATCACCGAAAAGAAATGTTTCATTGATCCTTGCCTGATTGGGCCATTTTTTAAAGCAACACGGTTTCTGGCCGGCGCAGCCGGCTTGTGGCTCGCCACAAACGCTCTAGTTTGCCGACCGCTCAGGGCCTTGAGGTCGATCCGGATTGGCCGGCCGTTCCGGCGCAGGCCGCGGAGCCGGCCTCGTATCGGGCCGCGGCGGCGGATTCGGGCGCTCAGGCGGTCGAGTGACTGGCGGCCGAGGTCGTGGCGGAGGGGGGCGCGGACGGGGCGGCGGATTCGGCCGCACAACTGGCGGCCTGGGGCGCGGCGGTGGCGGACGCGGCCTATGCGGCGGCGGCGGCCGATGCATCCAGTAATCGCGACGCCCATACCACGGGCGACCGGCGTAGTAGCGTCCCCAATAGTCGCCAACACTGAAGGCAACGATGCCTATACCCAACTGCGCGCCGAACTCGATGACCGGCACGCGGCGGCTCTGATAGTCGTAATATAAATAGTTGCCGTAGACCCAGCCGCGATTGCCTTCCCAATCGACATCGCACCACGTCCAGTCATCGAGGCAGCCATTGAGATTCAATAGAGCGTTGGGCGGTATGGTCGTCACCAAGGGATAGTCGGAACTCGGCCCGGCGCGCAGATGCACTGATCCCTGGGTATAGGCATTGGCTGCCCAGCCGGAAGAACCATATCCAATGGCGACCAGGCCGGCGAGCAACAGACACAGACGCTTCATGACATCACCTGTTTGCGGTACCGCTCGCGCGCAAGTTTGAGCCTATTGCCGTGGCACCGCAACGCCCGCAGCCATGTTCGCCGTACCCAAAGTGCTAGGCGGTTTTCTTGCGCCCGTGCAAGCGCGTGACTAAGTCTGCCTCTGCGCGGCTCAATCCGAATTGCCGCGTCAACCTGCCGGGGTCGCCGCCGCGGCGGGCAGAATCGATTGCCTGATCGAAGCATTGCGCGGGACCGCGAAGCTCGACCGATTCGATGCGGTCGGCGACGCCGGAATATTCGCGCTCCATGCGATTCACACGCCTTCCGGTGCGCAAGCTGATCGAGGCCGCGACCTCGATTTCGCGGCGCATCGCTGCCAGGCTTGATTCGACCGCAGCATGGCGACTTCGCCAGCGGCGCAGCGAAACAGACAGCGTAGCGACGGCGATGAGCGCGCAAATTGCCAGCGACACGGCGGCAATATCCAAAACGGAATTGATGTTCAGACCAGTCATGTCAGGCGTACTCGTCGATGTGTGATTTGGGCGGCCGCGGGCCGCCGCTCGACTCGGGCGTGTCGGCAGATTTCGAGGCCGGTTTGTCCGGACTTTGGTCGGATCGTTGCCGGCGCTCCTTATCGTCTTTGGAGGAACGCCGGTCTGCGATCGGCAGCGCCGGGAAAAGGCCTGAGTTGCTCAAGCGGTCAACTTCACTCATTGCGTGACCTCGCTCACGGGGATTTGGGAGTCTCGGCTGTCGATTTCATTTCTTTCATCAACACGGTCTTCTCGAGATCTGCGGGCGGAACGCGCACTGCCAACCGGTTGCTGGCGCTGGCGGCATCAGCCAATTCGACGCCAGGTGCTATGGTCTGCGGTGTATCTGTCGTGGTCCTCGCCGTCGTGGTCTCTGCGGGGGAGACCGCCTCCAGCACCAAAACCGCGACGCGTCGATTCGCATTGCGCCCCTCGTTGGAAGAATTCGCCTGGCGGGGATGAAACTCTCCGAAGCCGACGATTTCGAGCCGCAGCGGATCGATGCCTTGCTTGGTGAATTGATGCACGACGCTCGCGGCCCGTGCTGCCGACAGCTCCCAATTGGAAGGAAATGCCGCGGTGTGAATCGGCCGATCGTCCGTATGACCCTCGACGCGGATCGGATTGGGGAAGGGCTTGAGTACCTCGGCAAGCTTATCGAGCACCGGTTCCGCGGAACTCGAAAACGCGCCCGAGCCGCTCGAAAATAAGATATCCGTGTTGATTTCGATTTCCAGCCACATGTTCTCGCGCTTCACCGTAATCAGTTTCGCATCGATCAGCGCGCGCATCGCGTCCTGCACCTCGCGCTCCATGCGAATCAGGGAACCGGGAATGTCCGGCGCCGGCGGCTTGGGCGGCACCGGGGTTGCCGAGTCTTGGCTCTTGATTTTGATCAGCGCGGTGGGCGTGATGCCGATCAATGGCTTCTCGCCGCCCTTGCCCGGTTCCGGCTCGCCCATATTTACCGGACGCATGCTCTTCGGCGCGCCGTTGAAAGCCGCGATCATGGCGTCGGACAGAACGCGAAACTTTCCCTCGTTGACCGACGACATTGCATACATCACCGTGAACAGCGCGAACAGCAGCGTCACCAGGTCGCCGTAGGGAATCGCCCAGGCTTCGTGGTTCACATGATCTTCGTGCTTTTTCTTGCGGGCCATGGCTAGGAGCCTGTCCTTCGTTAGTGGTGAAAGTACCCTTGTAATTTCGATTCAATATTGCGTGGATTCTCGCCCTGCGCGATAGCGATCAGTCCCTCGATCACCATGGTCCGAACCTGCGATTGCCCGTGAATCACGGCTTTGAGCTTGTTACCCATGGGCAGGAATAAAAGATTGGCGAAAGCGATGCCATAGATGGTCGCAATGAAGGCCGCCGCAATGCCATGTCCGAGCTTCGATGGGTCATTGAGATTCTGCATGACCGCCATCAATCCCATGACGGCGCCGATTATCCCTAAGGTCGGGGAATACACGCCCATGGATTCGAAGACCTTGGCGGCCTGCGTGTCAAAGTGCTCCATCGTATCGAGCTCGATCTCCATGCTGGAACGAATCGCGTCCGGTTCGCCGCCGTCCACCAGAGATTGCAAGCCCTTCTTCAAGAAATCATCCTGCTCGCCTTCGACAGCCGATTCCAGGCCGAGCAAGCCCTGCTTGCGCGCCACGTTGCTCCACTCCACTATTTTTTCGATCATGCCCGCCGGATTGTTGGCCGGCGGCTTGAACACCCAGGACGCGATTTTCCATGCCCGCAAAAATGTAGCCATCGGGGTTTGCACGAGGCTGGCGGCGAGCGTGCCTACGACCACGATGACGAATGCCGCGCTGCCGACCAGCGCACCGGCACTGCTGCCTTTCAATATCGCGCCGCCGATGATCGCTACCAGCGCGAGTACGATTCCAATGATGCTTAAAATATCCATTGATCAGTCCGGCGAGAGCCATTCAGCCAATCGGGCACGCAGACGCACCAAAGCCTGGCCGTGGATCTGGCAGACGCGAGATTCAGATACCTCGAGCACTTCGCCGATTTCCCGCAGGTTCATGTCGTCGTCGTAATACAAAGACAGCACCAGCCGCTCGCGCTCCGGCAACACGTTGATGGCGTCGCCCAGTGCGCCGCGAAATCCGGCATCCTCGATATCATCCAAAGGTCCCGGGCCATCGTCGCGCGCATGATCGGCAGGACTGGATTCGTCTTCGCTCGATCCCATCTGATCGAAACTGAACAGCCGGCAACTCGCGGCGTCCTGCACCAGCTTGTGATATTCCTCGATGGAAACACCGAGCCCTTCGGCGATGTCGGTGGGCGTGGCGTCCTGGCCCTTGGCGTTCTCGATCTTGCGGATCACATCGGCCATCTCACGCATGTTTCGATGCACCGAGCGCGGCGTCCAGTCGGATTTGCGCACCTCATCGAGCATGGCGCCACGTATGCGGATGCCTGCGTAAGTCTCGAAATTTGCGCCTTTGGTAGCCGAATAATGCTTGGCCGCGTCCAGCAGACCGATCATTCCGGACTGGATCAAGTCATCGACCTCCACATTCGGCGGCATGCGGCTGACCAAGTGATAGGCAATGCGCTTCACCAAATCAGCGTGCCTCAACACCAGTTCTTGCTGCGGCATTTGATCGACCGGAACGTGCTCATCCGTAAGCGGTTTCGCGCCGCGTTTTTGCGTGTTCGAGTACTGTGTGCTTGCTCTCATTGCAATACCGTCGACGGGGCGATCCTGGCCCCGACCATTCGTTCGACAAAGAACTCCAAATGACCTCGTGCCCCTTGAGGCACAGACCACTTATCGGCTTTAGAAGCCAGATTCTTGAGCGCAATGGAGGAAATAGATGCTGGGTAGGCATCCACGACGGCCGTCTGCCGTTGCACGGCGCGCCGTAGATAGTCGTCAAACGGTATCGAACCGGCGAACTCCAGTGTCACATTGAGAAATCGGTCACAGACTCGGCTAATTTTCTGGAAAAGATCGGGTCCTTCGCCGGACCTGCGGGTCTGATTCGCGAGGACCTGAAAGCGCTGCACGCCATGCTCGCGGCTCAACACCTTGATCAATGCGTAGGCATCGGTGATCGAGGCCGGCTCGTCGCAAACGACCACAAGCACATGGTGCGCCGCTTGGCTGAAGGTCATGACGCTGTCATGCAAGCCCGCCGCGGTATCGACGATGAGCACCTCGATCTGGTGATACAGATCGCTGAAAGCGCGGATGATTCCGGCGTGCTCGGCCGGCGATAAGGCCGCCATGCGCTTGATGCCGGAGGCGGCAGGCACGATTTGCAGGCCGTGCGGACCGGTGACGATGGCATCCTCGAGAGCACACTCGCCCTGAATGACGTTGCCCAAATGAAAGCGGGTGTGCAGTCCCAGCACCACGTCCACATTCGCCAAACCTAGGTCGGCATCTACCAGCATGACGTCGCGGCCGGATGCTGCGATCGACACGGCCAGATTCGCGGACACTGTGGTCTTACCCACTCCGCCCTTGCCGCCGGTCACGGCGATGACCTTGACGGGACGCGAAGAGTTGAGTTCGGCCAATGCCTCGGCTCGTTCCGGCGACAGTCTGAAATCACGCATGGGCGGCGGCTCCGCCGAATGCTACGGGCCAAAGACGCCTCGTTGTGCGCGCGCGGCGCGCGTTCCTTGAGCTTGAGAGCGGCGCGGATCAGCCACACTCTTTTCTGGTGTGCGGCATGCAAGTCCTCCGGCACTCGCTGCCCATCGCAGACATACGCGATTTGCAACTTATGGCGCAGCACTGCCGAGATCGCCCCGCCCAAGCTCGCGGCCTCATCGACCTTGGTCATTACGCAGGCGGCGGGAGTGATGTGGGCGAATGCACGTACAATTTCGTCGAGCGCATGGCCCTCGCCTTGCGCCGGCAATGCCAGCAACACCCGCGCCCGCGCGGCGCCTAATTTCAGCGCAGCGAGCTGCTCGGTGAGCCGAACATCGCGCGGACCCATGCCGGCCGTATCGATCAGGATCAATTTTTTGGATTTGAGTCGCTGCAGCACCCGGCCCAATTCCTGCCCGCTGTTGGCGGCGTACATCGGTGCTCCGAGGATGCGTGCATAGGTCATTAGTTGCTCGCGCGCCCCGATTCGGTAGCCGTCCGTGCTGACCAACGCCAGGTCCTGGCTTCCGTGCAGCATGCACCAGCGCGCGGCGAGCTTCGCAATCGTCGTGGTCTTGCCGGCGCCGGTCGGGCCCACCACGGCGGTGATGCCGCCGTTGATGCAGGTCATGTCGTTGCTCACGGGCAAATACTTGACCAGCAGCGCCAGGGGAATATGCGAAGGATTGTCCAGGCTGGTGCGCCGCGGCGTCATGCGCGCCAATGCCATCGCGACATCAGGCGCGATGTCGAGCGCCGACAACTCCTCCAACACTCGCGCTTGCAAAGGTTCGCGCAAGCGCTTGTCGCTCCACGTCATGCCGGCGAGGCCGGTCTCGAGCAGGCGGCGCAAGTCCTGCAATTCTCGCTGCATGGCGCCGCAATCCCTCGGCCGCGGCTGCCGCAGGACGAGGTGCCGCGTGTGCTGCGATCGGCGCGGGTCGGAGTGCGGCCGACGCCTTTGGCTTCGCGGCTTCCTTTGGCGCCGCGGCAAACCTCGGCGCGACCGGCGCAACCGGAGCGACCGGCGCAACCGGAGCGACCGGCTCAATCGGCGCCGTCGTGGCGGCCGGGACCATGATCGGCGCGGGCCGCGGACGATTGGCATCCGCAAACAATGCCTCGTCATAATCCACGGCGGCGATGACCTCGATGCCGTCCTCGCCGCGGCGGCTCGACAGGATGACGGCATCCGGTCCTTGCTCAGCCCTCACCAGGGCGAGAGCCGCGCGCATGCTCGGCGCTGTGTATCGTTTAATTTTCATACAACCTCCGTAAATCGATCAAATCCGGGAGCCTAGCGGCCCACCGCGGCAATCACGCGGATGCGGCGGTTTTCCGGAATCTCGTTATAGGCAAGCACTGCGAGTGTCGGCGTGGAGTGGCGCATCAGGCGCGCGATCCACGGGCGAATCTTCGGTGCCACCAACAGCACTGCGGGTTCGCCGGCTGCGTCCTGGCGGCGCGCGCTGTCGCCCAATGCCGTTTGAATTCTGTCCGCCAGTCCTGGCTCAAATCCGGGCGATGCATCGCCGCCGCCGGCCATCGAGTCTTGCAGCACCTGCTCGAGCGCGGGGTCCAAGGTGATCACCGGCAATTCCTGCCGCAGGCCGCCGATGTTTTGCACGATGGTGCGGCCCAGTGCGACGCGCACGGCCGCCACCAACACGACCGGGTCCTGGGTTTTGGGCGCGAGTTCCGCGAGCGTTTCGCAGATGGTGCGCAAGTTGCGTATCGGCACGCGCTCCAACAGCAAGTATTGCAGCACCTTGACGACCACGCTCATCGGCAAGAGCTTCGGCACCAAATCTTCGATGAGCTTGGGCGCGGTCTTGCCCAGGCGAGTCAGCAGCTGCTGCACTTCCTCATGGCCCAGTAATTCGTGTGCATGCGATTGCAACAAGTGACTTAAATGAGTGGCGATGACGCTGCTGGCATCTACCACCGTGTAGCCCTGGGATTGGGCCTGATCGCGCCGCGCCTTGTCGATCCAAATGGCATCGAGGCCGAAGGCCGGGTCCTTGGTGGCAGATCCGGGTATGGTGCCGGAGACTTGGCCCGGATTGATGGCCAATTCCCGATCCGGAAACACTTCGGACTCGCCCACCGGCGCACCAAGAATGGTTATCCGGTATGAGTTCGGGCCTAATTCCAGGTTGTCGCGGATGTGCACGGCCTGCACCAAGAAACCGAGCTCCTCCGACAATTTCTTGCGTACTCCCTTGATGCGTCCCATGAGTTCGCCGCCTTGATTGCGGTCGACCAGTGGAATCAGTCGATAGCCAACTTCCAAGCCGATGAGATCGACTGCCTCGACATCATCCCAGGACAGTTCTTTCTGCTCGGTGGTTGCCGTTTGCGAAGCGGCAGGCGCCGCGCTGACCTTAGGCTTGGGCACAGCACGCCTGCTCAGCAGGTACGCGCCTGTGGCGCACACCGCCGCCATCGACAAGAATACGAAATTCGGCATTCCCGGAATCACGCCAAGCAACGCCAGGATGCCGCTGGTAACTCCCAGTGCTCGCGGCTGTCCCAACACCTGCGCCATGATCTGTTGGCTCATGTCGTGCGGACGCGAAACGCGCGTCACCAGGATGGCGACTGCGACTGACAGCAGCAGCGCCGGAATCTGCGCCACCAAGCCATCGCCGATGGTGAGCAACGCATAAGTGCGGCCCGCATCGGCGAGCGACATGCCGTGCTGTGCCGCGCCGATGATGGTGCCGCCGAATAGATTGATGAACACGATCAGAATGCCGGCAATGGCGTCGCCGCGGACGAATTTACTGGCGCCGTCCATCGCGCCGTAGAAGTCGCCCTCCTCGCGAACTTCCTGGCGGCGGACGATGGCATCGGCTTGCGTGATGATCCCCGCGTTCAAATCTGCGTCAATCGCCATTTGCCGGCCGGGCATTGCGTCGAGGGTAAAACGCGCGCTGACTTCCGAGATGCGTCCGGCGCCCTTGGTGATCACGACGAAATTGATGATCACCAGCACCGTGAACACCACCATGCCGACGGCGTAGTTGCCGCCGACGACGAAATGTCCGAACGCGGCAATGACGTGGCCCGCAGCCTGGGCGCCGGTGTGGCCATTGATGAGCACAATGCGCGTCGAGGCGACGTTGAGTCCCAGGCGCAGCAGCGTTGCGCCCAGCAGCACGGTTGGAAAGGTCGCAAACTCGAGTGCCCGCCGCACGTAGATTACGGCCAGCAGAATCATCAGCGACAACGAAATATTGAAGGTAAAAAAGACGTCGAGGAGAAATGCCGGCAGCGGCAGCACCATCATGGCGAGCACGACCATCACCAGCACCGGTACTCCCAGACCGTTGCGGGCGAATTCGCCGAAAGAAGCTGCGGCTGCGCGCGCGCTCATGCGTCTAGGTACTCATCGCCGACTTTGGGATTGGGCCTGACGACGCGCGCTGCGACCGTCGGATTCAATGTGCGCACACGGAAGATGTACGACAGGACTTGCGCGACCGCGACATACAGGCCGTTGGGAATCTCTTTGTTGAGGTCGGTCGAGCGATAAAGCGCACGCGCCAGGCGCGGCGCCTCGAATACCGGCACGCGATGTTCCTCGGCGATCAGGCGGATCTTGTGCGCGACGAGATCGACGCCTTTCGCCAACACCATCGGTGCGCGCATTTTCTTCGGGTCGTACTTCAAGGCCACGGCGAAGTGGGTTGGATTGACGATCACGACGTCGGCCGTGGGCACTTTGTGCATCATGCGGCGGCGCGCCAGCGTCTGCTGCATCTGGCGAATACGCTGTTTCGTTTCCGGCCGGCCGTCCAATTCCTTGGACTCGTCGCGCAACTCTTGCCGCGTCATGCGCAGCGCGCGCTTGAATTGGAACAGCTGCAGCGGCACGTCCACCGCAGCCACCAACGCGAGCGAGCCGCACAACCACACGAATGCCCAACTCAACAAACCGGCCCCGCGCGACACCGCCGCGCGCGGCGCCATGCGACCGAGAGCCAGCACATCGCCGAAAATCCAACTGACGATTCCCGCGCACACGGCACCCACCACCAAACACTTGAGCAACGCCTTTGCCAATTCGGTGACGCCATGCAGTCCGAACAAGCGTTTCAGTCCCGACAAAGGGCTCAACCGGGAAAAGTCCGGCGCGAGCGCCTGTGTGCTGAAATTCCAGCCGCCCAGTGCCACCGACGCCAGTAGCACCATGACGACGAGCGCGCCAAACACCGGCAGGATCGCAGTTACGGCGCTGATGGCCGCCTCCCGCAGGGATGCGGACATCGAGTCGGTGCTGCGCAGCGCGTCTGCGTCCATCGACAGTGAATGCCGCATCAACAGCGTCAAGTGCGAGGCAACCGTGCCGCCGACGGCGACCAGCGCGGCGCTGCCGCCGATCATGGTCGCGAAATTGGTGAGTTCCCGCGAACGCGGTAATTGGCCGCGCTCGCGAGCCTCCTGCAATCGGCGGAGTGAAGGTTCTTCGGTGCGTTCGCCGCCCATCTCGGATTCGGCCATCAGGGCACCCCCGCGGCGGGAGCGCCGACCAGACTTGAGACCGCCTGCAGCGCGCTATTCAGAAGGGTGGCGATGCCCGACATGATGCCGTCGAGCCCCGCGAGCAGTACGAAGAAGCCGCTCATGAGCGTAATCGTGAAGCCGATTCCGAATAAATTGAGCTGCGGCGCGGCGCGGGTCACGACGCCGAGCGCGAGGTTGACGATCACCAGCGCAATGACTGCCGGCAACGCAATCAACAGTCCGGTATCGAAGACATGCGCGCCCCATAGCACCAGCGAGAGCAAGATGCCCTGATCAAAATGCGCACCGATCGGCAGCGTATGAAAGCTCTGCGCCAGGGCGCCGAGCAGCATCAGGTGTCCGTTGATCGCGAGGTAGGTAAGCGTGCCGAAAATCATGAACAACTGGCCTAGCACCGGAACCTGCGCACCGCGCTGCGGATCGACCAGCGTCGCGAATCCCAGACCCATGGTGAGCGAAATGCTTTGGCCGGCGAACACCAGCGACTCGAAGGCCACCTGCACCACCATGCCGATCGCCACACCGATGAGCAATTCCAGCACGGCCACCAGCATTCCCGTTGCCGAGAAAATCGACAGGCCCGCGGGCACTTGGATCAGCGGGCCCAATAGGAAAGCGAGCGCCAAGGTCAGCACGATTTTCACAAGCGGCGGCACCACGGCCTCGCTCGCCACCGGAGCCGCGAGTACAAAGCCGCCGATGCGTAAGGCAGGCCACCACATTCGGCTCACCCACATCGATACATCGGCGGTGCTGAGGGTCAAGGGTTGCATGGGTTAACCGACCATCGCCGGGATGCTCGCATACAGTTCGTGCGTGAAATCGATCAGCACGCGCAGGATCCAGGGTCCGGCAACGAACAAGGTGAGGACCAACATCAGTAGTTTCGGGATGAAGCTCAATGTGGACTCGTTGATTTGCGTGGCTGCCTGCAGCATGCCGATCACCAATCCTGTGATCAGAGCGATCAACAGCAGCGGCGCGGATATCAACGACGTGACCATCAGCGTCTTGTGCGCCAGATCCATGACGTTTTCGGGCGTCATTGGTGAAAACTCGACGCCAGTGTGCCGATGAGCAATGTCCATCCATCCACCACGACGAACAGCATGATTTTGAACGGCAATGACACCAACACCGGCGACAGCATCATCATGCCCATCGACATCAACACGCTCGCAACCACCAGATCGATCACCAAGAACGGTATGAAAACCATGAAACCGATCTGAAAAGCCGTCTTCAGCTCGCTGGTAAGGAACGTGGGAACTAGAACGGAGAGCGGCACGTCCTCGGCGCTCGCGAACTGCGGCTTTCCGGAGATCTTCGAAAACAGCTGCAAATCATTTTCGCGGGTCTGCGCCAGCATGAACTTCTTCAAGGGTGCGACCGTCCGGTCGATCGCCACTTCGCCGGCGAGCTGACCATCCAAATAAGGCTTGACCCCGGATGCGTAGGATTGTTCGAGCGTCGCGCCCATCACGAAAAAAGTCAGAAATAGCGCCAGCCCGGTCAACACTTGATTGGACGGGGTAGTGGCCATGCCGAGCGCCTGGCGCAGTATCGACAGCACGATGATGATTCGGGTAAACGCCGTCATCGCCAGCAATATGGCCGGCAGCAGCGTCAGCAAAGTCATCAGTATCAGGATCTGAAAAGTCAGCGAGTAGGTCTGCACGCCATCGGCAGCCGACTTCAAGGCGATGGCCGGCAGCGCGGCTTGCGCGCCGACGCCGAGCGGCAACAACACGGCCAGCGCGGCCGCGATCAGTCGGTAACGATGCCGATGCAGCGCCTTGATCACGGCGATCCGCCCGGACGCTTCATCATGTCGCGCAAGCGCTCGGCGAATGCGGGCGCACGGCCCGAAGTTTTGAGCGCAATCGGCGCGCTCAAGGGCGTCAAGGCAACGATGCCGCCCGCGCCGACGCCGAGTAGGACTTGCGCCTCGCCGATGCGAATCAGCAACACGCGTTCGCGCGGCCCCACGCTCAGCTGATCGAGAATCTCGCTATCGACTGAGCCGCGCGGGGCGTTCAGCTTGAAGCGCTTCAAGACCCAGCCGATCGCCAGAATCAGCGCGACGATGGCAATCAGACTCAAGGTGAGCTGAGTCAGGCTGCCGATCGATAACGGCGAGGCGGGCTGCGCCATCGCGGTCATTTGGCGTGCTCCATCCTTTCTGTCTCGCTGACCACATCGGTGAGACGAATGCCGAATTTTTCGTTGACCACGACCACTTCGCCGCGCGCAATGCGCACGCCGTTCACCAATACGTCGAGAGGTTCTCCGGCCAAACGATCGAGCTCCACGACGGCGCCCGGCGCCAGCTGCAGCAACTCGCGCACCGACATCTTTGCGCGCCCCACTTCAAGGGCCAGGGTGACGGCGACATCGAGAATCAGCTGCAAATTCATTTCTTGGCCGCCTGCGCCGGCGGAGTTGGGGCCAAGCTCGCTGAACTGCGCACGCGCGCACGGCAGACTTGGTATCGGGCGGACTCATACGGGAACTCCTGGAAGAATCTTGAGGGCGTTATGCCCCTGCGAAATGCCGAAGCGGCCGCGATACAGCGGCACATCGCCGGCCAACAACGTGACCTGCTGGGGTGCATCGATGGGAATGATGTCGCCGGGGGAGAGGCGCACCAATTCCCGCAAGCTGATTCTCGCTTGTGCGAGCACCGCGCGCGTATCGAGTTGCGCGTCCTGCAGTGCGCTCGTCAGCGCGGGCGCCCAGGCTTCTTGCTTGCGCACCGGCGCAACGCCGCCATCGCCGGCCAGCGCATCGCGGATCGGACTGAGCAAGGAGTCCGGCAGCAGCCAATCGATGCGGCCGCTGCGGGCGGCGAACTCCACCGTAAACCGGGCGACCACGACCGACTCGAGCGCGCCTCCCAACTGCACCAACCGTGGATTTGTTTCCTGCTTCACCAATTCCAATTCCACCGGCGATACCGGCTGCCAGGCCGCCGCCAAATCCGCGGCAAAACTGCGCAGCATCAGATTGAGGAATCGTTGCGCCGCGGGCGCGACAGCGGCCTGCGGATCGGCGTTGGCGCGGCCTGAACCGCCGAAAAAACCATCCAACAATGTCAATAGCAACGCCGGTTCGACGCACACATAGGCAAATCCGGGCAGCGGCTTGAGGCGCACCACCGCGATCGTGGCCGGCACCGGCAAGGAAGCTTGCAAATCAGCGCTTTTGACCGAATCGAGCGAATCGAAATGCAGACTGGCATCGCGCCCCAGTAATCCGGACAGCGATGCGCCGGCGCGATCGCCGAAATTCTTGTTGATCTCTTCAAGCAGTGGCAACTGGGTGCGGTTTATGCGCTGCGCGGCGAAATCGTACGGACGCACCGTCGCGGCGCCTTCCTTGCCGTTTTTTTCCAGCAGCGCCGCCACTTCCTCATTGGAGATGCGTGCCTGGTTTTCCTCCATCACTGCACCACAAAGCTGGTAAACAGCACGTCGTCCACGTCGGGGCCGCCTTCCTTCTTCTGTACCGCGCGCACTTCGGCGAGCGCTTCCTCGCGTAGCTTTTCCTTGCCTTCGCGCGACATCATCGATTGGTAGTTGCGATTGCTCATCAGCAGCAGCAAATTGTTGCGGATCAAGGGAATGTTCTTTTGCACGCTCTCGATGGCCTTCTCGTCGTGCGCCATGATCTCCATGGTGATTTGCAGGAAGCGCACCGCCGAGCCGTCCTCAAAATTCACGACCAATGGCGGATCGATGGCGTAGTAGACCGACGGCTTACCGCTGCCGCCGCCTTCCGCGCTTTTGGCCGCCGCGGGCACCGGCACGATGGCAGTAATCTTGCCGTCCTTGTCCAATTTGAGATCTGGAAGCGGATGCAATTTGGCGTTGATGAAGCCGCCGAGCACCACAGCAATCAGCGTGAGCGCGAAAATGCCCAGCCCGTTGACCAGTGTGCCCATGAAGCCGCCTGATTTTTTCGGCGGCGGCGGGGGAGGAGCGTCGTCAGCTTCGTCGGCCATAGTTCGATTCCAAAGCGCGGACAAATGCCGCAGCCTTGAATCGAGCAAGTTCTATGCCATAAGATTTGTAGAGCGTTTTCCCAATAAGATTCAGCGAGTTACGTGAAACCGCGGCGCCGCTAACGTCGCGACCCAAGCGCCGACAAATTGACGCTTACCAAATACTCACGCGCCCGCTTGGCGGCAGATACATCTTGTCACCGGGCTTTAAGCCGAACGCCGCATAGAATCCGGGCTGATTTCGCAGCGGTGCCGTGCCGCGCACAGCGGGGGGCGAATGCGGATCGGTTTTGATGCGCTGGATCGCCTCCGCCTCGCGCACTTTGCCACGCCAGACCTGTACCCAGCCGAGGTATAGACGCTGATCGCCGCTCAATCCATCGATCACGGGTGCCTCATGTCCCGCCAGGGATATCCGGTAAGCCTTGTAGGCAATCGCCAGACCGGAGTTATCCCCGATGTTCTCCCCCAAGGTCAGCGCGCCATTGACATGGTAATCGGGAACCGGCTCATAGGCGTTGTACTGCGCCACCAGCGCTTTGGTCTTTTCGGCAAACTTGTCGTGATCGGCCTTGGTGAACCAATCGTGCAGATTGCCATCGGCGTCGAATTGACTGCCCTGGTCGTCAAATCCGTGGCTCATCTCATGGCCGATGGCGCCGCCGATGCCGCCGTAGTTCACCGCGTCGTCGGCGCCCGCGTCGAAGAATGGCGGCTGCAGGATGGCCGCGGGGAAAGTGATCTCATTACGGGTCGGGTTGTAGGACGCATTGACGGTATGCGGACGCATGCCCCATTCGCTGTGATCGACCGGTTTGCCCAATTTGGCGATGTTGCGTCGATATTCGAATTCATTGGCCCGAATCACGTTGCCGAGCAGATCGTCGCGCGAAATTTTGAGCGCGCCATAATCGCGCCAGTGATCGGGATAGCCGATCTTCGGCAGCATCTTTGCCAGCTTGGCTTGTGCGCCGACCTTCGTATCGGCGCTCATCCAGTCCAGCGTATCGATATCGCGACGGTAGGCCTCGAGCAGATTCAGCACCAAAGCCTGCATGCGTGCCTTGTTCTGCGGCGGAAAATATTTATCGACATAGAGCTTGCCCAGCGCCTCGCCCAGGCTGCTGTCGAGTAAGGCGATGCCGCGCTTCCAGCGCGGCTGATTCTCGGGTACGCCGCGCAGCACACCGCCGGTGAACGCAAACCGTTCATCGACAAAGGCCTTTGACAGGTACGGCGCAAAAGCCGACAGCACCCGCCATTTGAAATAAGCCTTCCACACGTGCAATGGCGTGGCGCCCATCACTTTCCCGAGGCCGATGAAGTATGTCGGCTGGCTCACGATGACATAGTCGACCTTGCCGTCGATTCCGGATCCGCGGATGTAGCGCTGCCAGTCGTATCCTTGCATCAGTGCCGGAAGCTCGGACAGCGCCGTCTTGTTGTAGGTTTTGATCGGATCGCGATCTTCCACGCGGGTCCACTGAATTTTCGCCAACGAGGTTTCCAAGTCGAGCACTGCCGCAGCGGCCTGTGCCGCTTTAGCCTGTCCGGCCATGCCGAGCATTTTTTCGATGTGCACCCGATAAGCGCTGCGCGCTTCCTTGAGCTTGGCCTCGTCCTTCAGGTAGTAGTCGCGGTCCGGCATTCCTAGTCCGCTCTGATTCAGGATGACGGCATACTGCGTGGAATTTCTTGAATCCAGATTGACGTGAAGATTGAATGGCGCGCCCGCACCGATCTCGATCATGTGCGCCATCAGGTTCGGGATGGCGCTCATATCCTTGATTGCCTCGATCGCCGCAAATTCCGCCAACAACGGCTTTAAGCCCAACGCTTCCAGTCGTTCCTCGTTCAGGTAGCTGGCGTAGAGATCCGCGAGCTTCTTCGCGTCGGCATTCTCGCCGGGCGCCTGATCCAGAGCATCGACGATGGTGCGCAGCTGTTCTTCGGTCTTATCCTGGAGGTCCGTGAACGAACCCACGCCGGCTTTGTCCAGAGGCAGCTGATAATCGCGCAGCCACTTGCCGTTCAGGTATTGATACACATCATCTTGAGGACGCACCGATTTGTCGACATATTGCAGATCGATGCCGGAGTGCAGCGCCGGGTGCGGGGCCGGCGCGGCGGCAGCCGCAGGCGGCGGCGTCTGATTGCTCACGCAGGCCGACAAACCGGCGATGCAGATCACAATGGCACAATTCTTCAACATGTCACTCCTTCAAAATTTCAATGAAACTTTCAATCCCGGACCCGCGTCATCGAGCACCAGGTGCGCGCCGTGTAATTTCGTCACCGCCGCCACCAACGATAGACCCAATCCGGATCCCGGAAAGTTCCGCGCCTCGTCCAGGCGCACGCGGCGGCCCAGCACGATCTCGCGTTTGTCCGCGGGAATGCCCGGCCCATTATCCTCGACAATGACTTGCGGTGCGCTGCCTGAGCCGTCCAACACCACGCGTATGTGGCCGCGGTCGGGCGTGAATTTGATGGCGTTATCGAGCAGGTTCGCCAGCGCCTGAGCCAGCAACTGCCGGTTGCCCTGCACGTGCGCCCCGGGCGCGACCGAACTCTCGAGCACGATGCCGCGCTCTTCGCTTACCGGTGCGTACAGTTCGACCACGCTCCCGACCAACTCCGACAGGTCGACCTGCTCGCGAGCCACCGTACCGGTCTCGGCCAGTGCGATGCGCAGCAGCGCATCCAGTGTGCTGCGCATGTGATCGACCTCGGTGGTCACTCTCTCGAGCACGCGTCGCTCAGCCGACCCCGGCGTCAGCGTGCTCATTGCCCCCTCGGCGCTGGCCTGCAGGCGATTCAGCGGCGTGCGCAGGTCATGGGCCGCGCTGTCGAGCACCGTGCGCATGCCGAGCGTGAGTTGCTCGATCTTGTCGAGCATCGTGTTGATTTCGCGCGCCAGCGTATTGATCTCATCGTCGGCATCACGGACCGGCAGACGTTGGGACAGATCGCCCCGCATGATTTGCGTCGCTACCGCGGAAATGGCGCCGGCCTGCGCCAGAATGCGCCGTCCCATCCAAAATCCGCCGCCCAGCCCCAGCAGCAAGGTCAACAGCACTGCAGCGATCAGACCGCGCATCATGAGGCTCTTCACGTCCTGACGTTCCTGCACATCGTGTCCAACCAGCATTTGGTAGCCGCCGGGCAACGCAAAATAGCGGGCGCGCATTTCGTGCTCGCGCGTCTCGTCGCCGAACGGCACCGACACCTTGAACAAAAACCACTTTTCCTTGGTGTCGATTTTCGGCCACGCTGGGACATTCCCCGCCACCGGACGCAGTTGTGGATCGACCATCAGGTAAACCGCGCCGCGCACATCCTGATCTTGCGAGCGCTGTTCGACCAATTCGATGAAATCGCTGCGCGACAGCACCAACATTTGCTCGCGCAGACCCTGCACTTCCGCTTCGATCAGATTGTCGGTGCTGCCGTCGACGACGCGCGAAACGGCAAAATCCACGGCATAGATGAGCGCCGCCGCGCCGATGGCGAACACGATCGAATAGACGATGGCGATACGGAAGGGAGAGGTATCGAGAACACCGAGAAATCGCTGGTCGGGACCCATCGGAGCCTGCGTCCGACTATTCGTCTTCGCGCAAGCTGTAGCCCGCGCCGCGCACGGTGTGCAGCAGCGGCTTGTCGAAATCCTTGTCGATCGCCTGGCGCAGACGGCTGATATGCACGTCGATGACGTTGGTTTGAGGATCGAAATGATAATCCCACACGCCTTCGAGCAGCATGGTGCGCGTCACCACCTGGCCGCTGTGACGCATCATGAATTCGAGCAACTGAAACTCGCGCGCAGTCAATTCAATTTTCTTGCCGTTGCGCATGACGCGACGGGTCATGCGATCCAGTTCCAGGTCCGCCAGTTTCAGCTTGGTGCTTGCCTCGGCGTTGCCTGCATCGCCGCGGCGCGCCAGTGCATCGATACGCGCCAGCAACTCGGCCATGTGATAAGGCTTCGTCAGGTAATCATCGCCGCCGGCGCGCAGTCCGGTAATCCGGTCATCGACGTCGCCGAGCGCGCTCAATATGAGCACCGGCATTTTTCGTCCCGTGGCCCGCAGCGACTGCACCAAGGCAAGTCCGTCCAGCTTCGGCAACATGCGATCGACGATCGCCAGATCGACGGCGATCGAGGAGGCCATATGCAAACCCTCGAGACCGTTGCCCGCGACGTCAACCGTATGACCGGTTTCCCGCAACGCCTTTGCTAGGTAGTCGCGCGCAACCTCGTCGTCTTCAACAATCAAGATGTGCATGGCTTGGTATCTTAGACTAGGATGCCCTCGCCCGGGTTCACTCGATAGGACCCTCAACAGGCGAAGTGTATGCCCGAGATTGCCATGATCAGGGTTGCGCGCCGGCGTGCGACCAGCGGTCAGTCTTGGACCCTTGCCGCCCTGCTTGCGGCAGCGTTCTGTACCCCTCTGTCCTACGCCAAAGACGCACCCTTGTGGGAATTCGGTCTCGGCGCGGGTGCAATCGCCTTCCAGGATTATCGGGGCTCGGATACCACGCACGCCTATCCCCTGCCGGTTCCGTACGTCGTTTATAACGGCAAATTCCTGAAGGCGGACCGCGACGGCGTGCGCGGTACCCTGTTCAATCAGAACTGGCTCGAGATCAATCTGAGTTTCAATTTGACCACACCGGTGCGCAACGATCGCGAGCGTAGCGGCATGCCGGACTTGCGTTCCACCGTGGAGGTGGGGCCCTCCTTTGATTTCCACCTGTTTCGCAGCGACGACCGCCGGGTGAAGCTTGACTTGCGCATGCCGTTGCGCGCCGCGGCGACGGTTGAGTCCTCGCCGCGCATCATCGGTTGGACGTTCAGCCCGAGATTGAATCTGGATCTTAGGGACCCCTTCGGACTTCCGGGTTGGAATCTCGGATTATTAGCGGGGCCGCTCTTTGCGGATCGCCGCTATCATGATTATTTCTATTCCGTCGCTCCGCAGTTTGCGACCGCCTCGCGCCCGGAATTTTCCGCCGAAGGCGGCTACGCCGGCACGCAGACTCTGGCGGCGCTGTCGAAACGGTATCCGAAATTTTGGGTGGGCGCCTATATGCGCTACGACACGCTGGCCGGCGCGGCATTTGTTGACAGCCCCCTGGTTCAGCGCAAAAGCTATTGGACTGGCGGATTTGGTTTCTCGTGGATGATCCGAAAGTCAACGCAGATCGTGGAAATACCGGACTGACGCCGACGATGCCGCGTTTTTTAAAAATCATTTACGAATATTTCGCGCTCTACAGTTCGTTGATGCTTCTGGGTTTGATCTGCCTGACCTGGTCGGTATTTGCGCTGCCGCTCTATTACATATTGCCGGCGCGCCTCGGCACGGCGGTCGGCCGCCGCGGCATCATGGCGGGATTTCGCATCTATTCCTGGTCGCTTTCGATCACGGAACCTACCGGCTGGACCTGAGGCCATCGACACCTTGAAGGGCGGGCCGCCCGTGATATTGGCGCCGAACCACCCTGCGCTGATCGATGCGCTGCTGATTCTGACGCGCCACCCGAATCTCGTGTGCGTCATGAAGTCTGCATTGATGAAGAATGTGTTCCTCGGCTCCGGATCGCAGGCTGGCGCGTTATGTGCGCAACGACTCGTCGCGGCAAATGGTCAAAGAGTCCGTGGCGCACTTGCGGGCGGGTGGCGTATTGCTGCTGTTCCCCGAAGGCACCCGAACCACGCGGTTTCCAATCAATCCCTTGGTAGGCAGCGTCGGACTCATCGCAAAACACGCCAACGTGCCGGTACAAACGCTGCTGATCGAGACCGACTCACCCTTTCTGAGCAAGGGATGGCCCTTGTTCAAGCGCCCGGACCTGCCCATCGTCTACAGAGTCCGGCTGGGACAGCGCTTCGATCCGCCGTCGGATGTACCCGCCTTCACGGCAGCACTGGATGGCTACTATCGACGGGAACTGCAAGGCGCGCCGCAGTCCCGCTGGCTTAAGCACGAAAAATGACGCCATCGAGCACCCACCTTGTGCTCATTCCGAGCTTCAACCCCGGCGCGAAAGTTTTTTCAACCGTTGAGGCAGCGCTTGCTCAATGGGCACCGGTGTGGGTTGTCGTCGATGGCAGCACCGATCACTCGGAGCATCGGCTTTCGGAAATGGCGGCGGCGGAGCCGAACCTTCGAGTCTGGGTGCTGCCGAAGAATGTTGGTAAAGGCGCCGCCGTGCTGTTCGGCATGAAAGAAGCGCACGCCTTGGGTTTTACCCATGTTCTTACCCTGGATTCCGACGGCCAACACCCCGCCTCCAGCATCCCGGAGTTCATGCAGGCTTCACTGGCATCACCCGGTTCCATGGTGCTGGGGGAGCCGGTATTTGACGCCAGCGCTCCGAGCTTGCGCGTTCGGGGCAGAAAAATATCGAACTGGTGGGCCAACCTAGAGACGCTTTGGGCCGGCATCCACGACTCGCTATTTGGTTTTCGCGTCTACCCGATCGCGGCCCTCATCCGCGTGATGCGAAGGCAGCCGTGGATGCGGCGCTTCGACTTCGACGTGGAAGCGGTCGTGCGATTGTGCTGGCGCGGCGTGCGGCCCATCAATCTGCGGGCGCCGGTGCGCTATTTCAGGCCAGAGGACGGCGGCGTATCCCATTTTCGTTACGGACGGGACAACGCTGCTGCTCACTTGGATGCATTTCCGGCTGTTTCTTGGATTTCTGGTGCGCCTGCCCCTGCTGGTGGCCCGGCGCTTGAGCCAGATCCTAAGGTGAGTTGCCGCACCCGCCCGCACCTATATAATGCCGCTACTTAGAACTCCAATCGAAAGCTTAAACCTATGTCCGACAAAGCGTCGCTCATGCAAAAGCCGGCGCCGCTGACCGATGTCGGTCTCCAGCGGGAACTTGCCGCGCTGTTCGTGCAGGCCCTGAATCTCGAGGTTAAACCTCAGGATATCGATCCGGACGCCCCCCTGTATGGCGAGGGCCTGGGGCTGGATTCCATCGATATTTTGGAGGTGGCGCTGATCGTCTCCAAGCAGTACGGCATCCACCTGCGGGCCGACAGCCAAGAAAATCAGCAAATCTTTCGTTCTTTGAGGCACTTAGCTGAGTACATTGCGGCACAGAGAACCAAGTAGCCATGGCCACGGGGCGTAGGAGTCCACGACTCCAGCTTGCTGCCGTCCTCGTAGTTCTAATCGCATACTCGGTTCTATCGCACTACAGCAATCTCAATCCGCAGGCGCACGATCTACGCACGCTGCTCGCGCTTGCGCCCATGCTGACCTTGGGATTGGGTCTGATGTGGCGCTGGAATGGCGTTCTCGTAGCCTTGTTGGCAGCCGCAGCAGCGGCATATTTGCTGCGTGTCTTCTGGCCGCTGTTCGCGCAAAATTTTTCTACTGTGTACTTGGTCCAGCAGGTTGGCTTTTATTCCATCATGGCCTTCACTTTCGGCCGTTCGCTGCGCAACGGCCGCGTCCCCCTTTGCACGCATATCGCGGACACAGTTCACGGTCCATTGAGTGCTGCCGAGCTCCGCTACACGCGAAAGGTCACGGTCGCGTGGCTCATCTTCTTTTTGCTGAACGTGGCGGCGGCCTTCCTCTTATATGAGTTCGCCTCGCTGCGGGTCTGGTCGGTGTTCGTGAATTTCTGCTCGCTGCCCCTGATTCTGCTCATGTTCGCGGCCGAATACGTGGTCCGCCGCCGCGTGCTTCCGCAAGTAGACAGCAGCGGTTTGATTGCCGCCCTGCGCGTATATTTCGCGCATTCAACTCAGAAATGAGCGACACGATCGCGCTGCTGTCTCACAGCTCACCCACGGCCATCGTCGCTTATCGCTCGGGGCTTGCCGTGACTGTCCAGCAATTTCTTGACGAGGCGAAACAGGTGGCGCAGAGGTTGCCGAAGGGCAATCACGTGCTCAATATCTGCGCCGACCGCTATCAATTCGCCGTCGGACTCGCCGCCTGTCTGATGTCGGAGCGCGTCAGTTTGTTGCCGTCAACGCATACGCCCCAGGTCATCGCAAAACTCGCTGACTTTGCGCCCGACGCTTTCTGTTTGACCGATGACAGGCGCTGCGATATCGACTTGCCACGGGCTTACTACCCCGATCTGGCGCGGCCCGCACCCACCTTAGCAGCGCGCTTCGATGTGCCGCGCATCGCCGCCTCGCAACTCGCGGCTATCGTCTTTACTTCGGGTTCCACGGGCGTGCCGGTGCCTTACAAGAAAACATGGGGCTTGTTGTCGCGCTGCATTCAGAGCGGCGCGCCGCGCTTAGGTTTGGCGGACGGAAGAAGCCATGCTCTCATTGGCACGGTACCCGGTCAGCACATGTACGGCTTTGAATCGACGGTGCTGCTGGCGCTGTTGAGCGGCAACGCCTTGAGCGCCGAAAGACCGTTCTACCCGGCGGATATCGCCGCCAGCGTCCGCGGAGTGCCGCGGCCCCGGGTCTTGGTCACGACCCCTGTTCATCTGCGCACCTTGCTCGCCTCCGAGATCGAATTCCCGCCGGTGGATCTGGTGATGTCGGCGACGGCACCGTTAAGCCGCGACTTGGCGCGGGAGGTCGAGAAAAAGTACCGAACTCCGTTGTTGGAGATTTACGGCTCAACCGAGACAGGGCAGATTGCAATGCGGCGTACCGCGGAGGCGGCGTCTTGGCGACTGTGGCCAGGCGTTCGCTTGAGCAGCGTGAACGACCAAGTCTTTGCGCAAGGCGGTCACGTCGAACAATTGACGCCCCTGTGCGATGTCATCGAGATCACGGGCGATGATGAGTTTCGGCTGCACGGCCGGACGGCCGACTTGGTGAACGTTGCAGGCAAACGCAGCTCATTTGGTTACTTGAATGCCCAGCTCAACGCCATTCCGGGCGTCATGGACGGGGCGTTCTTTCTGCGCGAAGAAATGTCGGGTTCCACGGGTGTGACGCGGCTCGGCGCGGTAGTCGTTGCGCCGGGGCTGACCGTGGCTGCCTTGACGGAGAAGTTGCGGCAGCTGATCGATCCGGTGTTTCTACCGCGGCCGTTGCTGATCGTGGAGCAGCTGCCGCGCAATGCGACCGGCAAACTGCCGCAACAAGCGTTGCAAGGATTCGCCGACGAGCAGTTGCGGATCAACGAATCGCGATGAAAATGCAGAGCACACTCAACATTGCCGCCGACCATCCGTCGTTTGCGGGTCACTTTCCGGCCTTTCCCGTGCTGCCGGGCGCCCTGCTGCTGGATGAGATGCTAAAGGCCATCGAACTGACGCGGGGAATCGATCTAAAATCATGGCATATCTCGTCGGCGAAATTTCTCGACGCTGTCCGGCCGCGCGACTGTCTCGTTCTGGAGCACGAAGCGTCAGCTCCGGGATTGATTCGCTTCACGATCCGCGTCGATGATCGCAAAGTGGCCAGCGGTACGTTGCATGAATCCTAGATCCGCAAATCTTCTCGACGCCGCCGGCAGGGCCGCCGAATGGGTAAGGCACCGCGAGCGCGGCAGTCTTTGGCTGTTGAAAATCATGGCTTTTCTGTCGTTGCGCTGCGGACGCAGGGCCAGCCGTATCATTCTGTACGGCATCGCCATTTACTTTTTTTTGTTCGGGCCGAGCGCGCGACGCCACTCGCTGAGTTATTTGCGTCTTGCGCTGGGCAG
Source organism: uncultured Gammaproteobacteria bacterium (assembly GCA_963771615.1). Classification (GTDB taxonomy): domain Bacteria; phylum Pseudomonadota; class Gammaproteobacteria; order Steroidobacterales; family Steroidobacteraceae; genus Bog-1198. Next base: position 420,991 of record CAVYUD010000008.1, on the reverse strand, counting down.
GGAACCCCTCGCGCGCGATCGGTTCCTGCAGATATTGGCCTTTGCGACCACCATCCACGATCGGGTCTATCTGATCAACGGCCAGTTCGATAAATTCAACATCTCGGTCGAAGGCGAAGACTTGGTGCTGGCGCACGAGCCGAAGGGCCGCGGCGCCTTGTTGCTCGGCGCCCATATGGGTAGCTTCGAGGTCATGCATGCGTTGAGCCGGCGGCAGGCGGGGTTGCGCGTCGCGATGGCGATGTACGAAGAGAACGCGCGCAAGATTGGCGGCATCCTCGCCGCCATCAATCCCAATTGGATTGCGGACATTGTTGCCCTGGGCCAAATCGATGCGATGCTCAATATTGCCGAGCGGCTCGATCAGGGTGGCTATGTCGGCGTGCTCGCCGACCGCACCCTCGGCGAGGAATCCGCGCAGGCTGTCACACTCCTGGGGCGAGAGGCGTACGTACCCACCGGACCGATGCGCGCGGCGGCCATCTTGCGTTGTCCGGTATTCTTCATGGTCGGGCTGTACCGCGGCAGGAATAACTACCATGTCGTCTTCGAACGGATCGCGGACTTTTCCGCCATGAGCGTCGGCAGCCGCGATCTTGCGGTACGCGCTGCGATCGAACGGTATGTCGCGGTGCTGGAACGCTTCTGCCGCAGCGATCCGTACAACTGGTTCAATTTTTTTGATTTTTGGCACCATCCAGCCGGCACTGGGAGCGAGTGATGCGACGCGGCCTGTCATTGATCGTCGTGTGCGTCTGCTGCGTCGATCGGCATTACATCGGCACGCGCCGGCGCCGCGGATTTGCGCGACCTCGATCAAGTCATGGGAATGTTGGCGATGCGCCAGCATGGCCGGGTCGAGTTCATCGAGCAACAATTCCTGGCCGTCTTGAGTCATCCGCTCGAATCCTCCGGCGAGTTGCGTTACGACGCGCCGGATCGGCTCGAAAAACGCACGCTCAAGCCGCACGTCGAGACGCTGCTGCTCAGCGGCGAAGTGTTGACTGTGGAACGCGCGCACAGTCGGCGCGTGATGGATTTGCACGCTTATCCGCAGGTGCTGCCCTTCGTCGAAAGTATTCGCGCCACGTTGGCGGGCGATCGCAAGGCGCTCGAGCGCTTGTTTCGGCTGGATTTCACCGGCAGCGTGTCGCGTTGGAGCTTGACGCTGGTGCCGTTGGAGTCAAAGGTCAAGCAATCCGTCAGCCAGGTACGCATCGAGGGCGCGCAAGATCAACTGCTGAAAGTGGAAATTCGCCAACCCGACGGCGACCGATCGCTGATGACTCTGCGGCCATCCACGTTGCCATGAATGTGCCGCGCGCCCGTGCGCTCATCATCTGGCTGGGCTGCATCGCGTTTGCCATCATCGTCGTCGCGCGCGCCCGCTACATCACGGATCTGTCGGCTTTCTTGCCTGCCCATCCCACACCCACGCAGCAGCTATTGGTCGATCAGCTGCGCGACGGGCCTGCCTCGCGCCTGATTCTCATTGCGATAGAGCAGGGAGACGCCGCAGCGCGAGCGCGCGTGTCCTTGGGACTGGTGGAGCGCCTGCGCAAGGATGCCAAGTTTGCGAGCGTCAATAACGGCGAGGCGGTTGCCGGACAAGGGGATCGCGAATTTCTGTTTCAGCATCGCTATTTGCTCAGCGAAGCGGTGAATGCAGAACGCTTTACCGCGGCCGGGCTGGGCGCCGCCATCCGGGAAACGATCGACGATCTGGCCTCGCCGGCGGGCCTTTTGTTCAAGTCGCTGCTGCCCCGCGATCCAACCGGCGAGCTGCTTAATGTGCTGGACCAGCTGGCGCGCTCCCCGACACCCGAGAGCCGCGATGGGGTTTGGGTCGGCAGCGACGGCACTCGCGCGCTGGCTGTCGCGGAGATTGCCGCCAAAGGTTCCGATAGCGACGCTCAAAGCACGGCAATCGACGCAATTCGCACAGCGTTCGCGGCTGCGGCAGCCGAGTCGCCTGGAGGCAGCCAGAGCGTGCAACTACGCTTGAGCGGACCCGGCGTTTTCGCGGTAGCGGCGCGCGCCAAAATTGAGCGTGCCGCGGTGCGTCTATCCATCGCCAGCAGCATTCTCGTGGTGACCCTGCTGCTGCTCGTCTATCGATCGTTGCCCGCACTCGGTCTGGGACTTTTGCCGGTCGCCACCGGCGCGCTGGTCGGCATCGCCGCCGTGGCGCTGGGATTCGGCGCCGTGCATGGCATCACTTTGGGATTCGGCATCACCTTGATCGGCGAATCGGTCGACTACTCGATTTATTTTTTCATTCAATCGCGCCAGTCGCAGAGTGACGCCGCTGCCCGCCCGCGGCTGGCAGCAGTTGTGGTGGCCCACGATACGCCTGGGGATGCTGACCTCGGTGTGCGGATTCGCTTCGCTGCTGCCGTCGGGATTTCCCGGACTCCAGCAACTGGGGCTTTACTCCATCAGCGGCCTGATCGCGGCCGCATTGGTGACTCGCTATGTGTTGCCGGCCTTATTGCCCGCGCATTTCGCGATTCGCGATGTGACGCCGCTAGGGCTCCGCGCTGGCCGTGTATTGCAGAGGGCGCAGCGACTCAGCGGCGCCCAGCTACTGCTAGGCAGCGCAGTTCTGGCGACTTTGGCCTTGGCCGTGCTGTACCACGGTCGAGAATCCCTGTGGAATCGCGAGCTCTCGGCCTTGAGTCCGATTTCGGTTGACGAACAGACCTATGATGCGAAATTGCGGGCCGACCTGGGCGCAGCGGACGTCCGCGATATCGTGATCGTCTCGGGACCGGACATGGAATCGATTCTGCGCGGCGCCGAACGCGCCGCGCGCGCGCTGCAGTCATTGGTGGACGAAAAAGTGATTGGCGGCTTCGAGAGCCCGGCGGCTTACTTGCCAAGCATGGCCACTCAGGAAAGCCGGCGCAGCAGCTTGCCGAGCGCGGCGGATTTGCGCGCCAATCTAAATCAAGCCGTTGAAGGGCTGCCGCTGCGCGCGGATCGTTTGCGACCTTTTCTCGAGGATGTCGAAGCGACGCGGCATGCGGCATTGGTGACGCCGCGCGATTTGGCGGGAACTTCTTTGAGCGCTGGTTTCGATGCGTTGATTCTTCACCAGAAAGATCAGTGGAACGCGTTGCTGCCGCTGCGCAGCGCGCAAACCGGAGCGCAGATCGATTTGGGCAAAGTCTCGGCGGCGCTCAAGGACAGCCATGTGGATGAGGCGCGGGTACTCGACCTTAAACAGGAATCCGACGCGCTGTACGACAATTATCTGTCGGAGGCCGTCCATTTTTCTTTGGCCGGTTTTCTGGCGTTGACGGTACTGCTGCTGATCGCCCTGCGTTCGCCGCGGCGGGTGGCACGCGTGCTCGCGCCTTTGGTGCTGGCAGTACTCACCGTTGCAGCGGGGCTCGCCATCGCCGGCGTGCATTTGAGCATTCTGCACCTGGTGGGGATGCTGCTGATCGTAGCCGTGGGCTCGAATTACGCGCTGTTCTTTGATCGTCAAGCGCACGCGGAGGAGCCGGGCGAAGAAGCTCTCACTCTTGCGGCGCTGGTTATCGCCAACGCCAGCACGGTCATCGGCTTCGGTCTTTTATCCTTCTCGCAGGTTCCGGTGCTGGTTGCACTCGGCACCACCGTCGCGCCCGGCACGTTTCTCGCACTGCTGTTCGCGGCTATCGGCTTTCGCGCCACGCGAAGCGCGCATGCGTAGCATTCATTGCGCTGCCACCGACGGCACGAGAGCGCCGGCGCAAATGATATGGCTGCCCGGCGCCTATCATTGCGCGCAGGACTTCATCGATGAAGGCTTTGCACGCGCCGCCGCGCAGCGGCGAGCCCCCCTCGATCTGTTGTTTGTCGATCTGCAGATGGAGCATCTGGACGATCGAGCTGCGCTTCAGCGGCTGCGATCCGAGATCGTATTGCCGGCACGGGATTCCGGCGCTGCGGTCTGGCTGGGGGGCATCTCGCTGGGCGGTTTGGTCGCGTTGGACTATGCCAGCGCTCACTTGGGCGAACTGGACGGGCTATGCCTCCTCGCGCCCTATCTCGGAAACCGCATGCTGACCAACGAGATTGCCGCAGCCTCCGGGCTGGCCGGCTGGCAACCCGGCGAATTTGCGGAATCGGACACGGAGCGCCGAATATGGCGCTATATCAAGACGCAAGTCGACTCGCGACCAGTGTTCCTGGGCTATGGGAAGGATGATCGATTTTCTGCGGCCCATGACATGCTGGCAACGACGCTGCCGACAAACTGGGTCGAAGTTGTCGCCGGTGGTCATGAGTGGAGTACCTGGCTGAAGCTCTGGGAGAAGTTTTTGGATTCGCATTTCACATGAATCAACCGGAGAACATCGCGCGCTGGAGGCCTTCGCCCCTCTTGATCGGATCGGCTGCCGTGCACCTGGGCGCGTTAGCCGCTTTGGTGGCGCGGCCGCGAATCTGGCCCTGGGCGTTGGGTGCTCTCGTTGCCAATCACGCAGTGCTGGCAGCGGCAGGACTTTGGCCGCGAAGCCGTCTGTTGGGCCCGAATTGGACGCGCCTGCCGCACCGCGCTGCCCGGGCGCCGAGCGTCGCCATCACCATCGATGATGGGCCGGATCCGAAGGTCACGCCGCAAGTGCTGACGCTGCTCGCGGGTTACGGCGCCAGCGCCACTTTTTTTTGCATCGGCGAACGCGTGCTGCGCTACCCTGACCTTGCACAAGAAATCGTGCGCCGCGGACATGTCATTGAGAATCACAGCCAGCGCCACCGGCACAATTTTTCCCTGCTGGGTCCGGGCGCAATGAACTCGGAAGTATCGCAGGCGCAAGAGAGCATCTTTCGCGTCACGGGAAGCCGCCCGCAATTTTTTCGCGCGCCGGCGGGCTTACGCAATCCCTTTCTCGATCCGGTGTTGTCTCGCTTGAAGCTGCATCTCGCCAGCTGGACGCGCCGCGGCTTCGATACGGTGAGCGCCGATGCCGATGCCGTGTTGCGCCGCTTGGCCGATCCGCTGCAAGCGGACGATATACTGCTGTTGCACGACGGTCATGCAGCGCGCACCCGCGGCGGCCAGCCGGTGATTCTGGAAGTGCTGCCGCGCCTGCTCGACGCCCTGCAAGCTCGCGGACTGAAGCCGGTCACATTGCGTTCAGCGCTGCCATGAACCCCATGCAACCGCTTGGTGCTCGCGGATTTCACGACGACCAGCTGCATTGGCACGGGGGTGGCGCCCACGCTGGCCAGCTTGCTCGGGCAACGCAGCGGTCTGCGGCGCTGTGATTTCGAAACCGTCAGGATCGATACCCATATCGGCGAGGTCCCCGGCGTCGATGCACAGCGACTGCCCGCTCAGCTGCGAATATTCGACTGCCGCAATAATCGGCTGGCGGAGCTTGCGCTACGGCAAGATGGCTTCTTGGATGCCGTGGATGCAGCGGCGGCCCGCTGGGGCCGGCGCCGGATCGGCGTGTTCATCGGCACCAGCACCGCGGGAATCATGCAGACGGAATTGGCTTATCGCGCTCGTGACCCCGTCAGCGGCGCGCTGCCTTCGGCCTTCGAATACGGCACCACTCACAACTCATTTTCGGTCGCGGATTACATTCGGCGGCGTTGCCGCCTCGAAGGGCCGGCCGTGGCTGTTTCCTCGGCGTGCGCATCGAGCGCCAAGGTGTTCGGTGCTGCGAGACGCATGATCCAAGCAGACCTCATTGATGCGGCCCTGGTCGGAGGGACGGATTCGCTGTGCCTGACTACCTTGTATGGATTTCATTCGTTGCAGCTTTCGTCCCCCGCACCCTGCCGTCCCTTTGACGTCGCACGCGATGGAATTTCAATCGGTGAAGCCGCGGCCTTCGTACTTCTCGAGCGGGCGTCGGAACACACCAGCGGCGATTCCATCCTGCTCAATGGCGTGGGCGAATCCAGCGACGCCTATCACATGTCGGCGCCGCATCCCGAAGGATTAGGCGCAAAGCGCGCCATGCAATTGGCGCTCGATGCCGCAGCGCTGGAACCCGGGGATATCGATTACATCAATTTGCACGGCACCGGGACCCCGAGCAACGATCGCTCGGAAAGCCAGGCAGTAACGAGCATTTTCGGTCCGACCACGCCTTGCAGCTCGACCAAGGGTGCGACCGGCCATGCATTGGGCGCAGCCGGCGCACTCGAGGCGGTCATCAGTGCGCTAGCCATTCGCAATCAATTGATGCCGGGCGGTATCCAAACGACTCGAATCGACCCGACGCTCACTGCGCACTATATAAAAGAGAATCGGCGCGCCGCGGTGAAGCGCGTGCTCAGCAATTCCTTTGGCTTCGGTGGCACCAATTGCAGTTTGATTTTTGGCCGCGCCGGATGAAGCTGTCAGGCTATGTCGGCGGAATCGGCCTGTTGGGGCCCGGCCTCAGTGATTGGCCGCAGGCTGCCGCCGTGCTGTCCGGCAAGCTGCCGTACGTGGCCGCGCCCACCGTGTTGCCCATTCCCGCATTGTTGCCGCCAGCAGAACGGCGGCGCACCGGCAGAGTCGTGAAGGTGGCCTTGGCCGTGGCCTTGGAAGCGAGCTCGAGCGCCGGTGAGAATCCCGCACAAATGCCCAGTGTGTTCTCTTCCTCCGGCGGCGACGGTCACATCTGCCACGAAATCTGCCAGGCGCTGGCATCATCGGCTCGGGAAGTCTCGCCAACGCGCTTCTCGAATTCAGTCCACAACGTCGCGGCAGGCTACTGGAGCATCGCCACAGCATCCATGAGCGAGTCAAACGTGCTGTGCGCCTTCGACGCCAGCTTTGTCGCAGGATTGTTGGATGCCATGACCCAGGTTGCGGTCGATCGGCGAACAGTTTTGTTGGTGGCCTACGACACCGAATATCCGCCGCCCCTGCACGCCAAACGCCCTATACCGGACGCGCTCGGAGTTGCGATGGTGCTGACGCCCGAGCGCACCGCACGCTCCATCGCAGGTATTGAATTGACGCTTACCGAAGAGAGCGCCGATAAGATGGCGCATCCGGAACTCGAGGCGTTGCGCACGGCGGTCCCTGCCGCGCGTTCGCTGCCCCTGATGCGGCTCCTCGCCGGCGGCCTGGCCGGGCGAGTGGTTCTCGATTATCTGGATGTATCCCGCGCCGCGTTGCAAGTCCAGCCATGCGTATGAACCGGGCGTGGATCGAGGCACGCATTCCTCATCAAGGCCGTATGTGCTTGCTCGATGAAGTCATAGAATGGAACGATCACCACATACGCTGCCGCACCGCCACGCACCGTGCGCTCGACAATCCCCTGCGCTCACACGAGCGCCTGGGAATTGCCAGCGGTATTGAATATGCCGCGCAAGCGATGGCGCTCCACGGCGCGCTGGCAGGTGCAGCGGCGGGCGCGAATGCGGCAGCGACGTCGCAAGTCGGCCTTCTCGCGAGTGTGCGCGATGTGCGGCTGCATGTGCTGAGATTGGACGACATCGAATCGGACCTGCTGTGCGAAGTCATCCACCTTGCCGGAGACGGCCTCACCGCATTGTATGAATTCACCCTGCGCGACAATGACAAATCCTTGCTCTGCGGCCGCGCCTCGGTGGTGCTGAATGCCGGCAAACGGTTACGCCTATGAATGAAATCACGACTCGCGCATTGATCACCGGCGGCAGCGGCGCAATCGGTGCATCGATCTGCCGTGCCTTGAGCGCACAGGGCCATTTTGTATACGTGCACGCCCACCGCGGCGTCGCCGCCGCCGAATCGATCGCCGCAGGGATCATGAACTCGGGCGGACGGGCGCGCGCGCTGCAATTCGATCTAACCGATGCCGCCGCGGCACGCGCCGCGATCGAGCAGATTTTAGAGGATGGACCGATTCAAGTGCTGGTCAACAATGCGGGCATTCATGACGATGCGGTGTTTCCGGGCATGAGCCCGCAGCAATGGCATCGCGTCATCGACCTGACGGTCAACGGATTTTATAATGTCACTCAACCGTTGATGCTGCCCATGATCCGCACCCGCTGGGGACGGATCATCAACATTACCTCAGTGGCCGCGCTCCTCGGCAATCGAGGCCAGGTGAATTACGCCGCTGCTAAGGGAGCCTTGAATGCGGCGACCAAGGCGTTGAGTCTCGAAGTCGCGAGCCGTGGCGTGACAGTGAACGCCGTCGCGCCGGGCATTATTTCCGCGGGCATGGGCAAAGCGGCCTTTGATGACGCCGCCATCCAAACCATGGTGCCGATGAAGCGCGCTGGTTCGCCGGACGAGGTCGCGAGCTTGGTGGCGTACCTCGCTTCGCGCGAAGCCGGCTACATCACGGGTCAAATCATTTCTATCAATGGCGGCATGATTTAGTATCTGGCACTAAGCATAGGCGTCGAGCAGAGCGCTCGCGCTTCGCGATATCGATACGGGTGCTTGCGCCAAGACAGGAGAATCTGCGCCGGCTGATGGCGCTGATTCATAGGCTTGCGACTGCGGCGAGCGCTCTTGAAACGAGCGCTGCGAGATATCGACGCTTACCTGGGAAAAACCTTGAGAACCCAGCATTTCTCGCAGCTTCGAGGAGCTCGATTCCAGTGCGTCGCGCGTTAGCGCACTGTGGCTCGACAGCCAAACTTGCGCATGTCCGCCTTGCAACGCGATGCGGACTTCGATGGGACCGAGGGCCGGTGGATTGACCTGCAATTTGGCGTTGGTCAGGTTGCTGTCCATCATCAGCGATACGCGATCCGCGACTCCCTGCCCAAATTGTGCCGTATCGACGCCGGCGGAAATCTTGAACGTGGGCATCGGCACGCTATCGGTCGAGGTATTCGAGGTCAGTAGTTGTGCAGCGCCGACGCTGCCGTCATTCGATGCCCCCGAAAGCGTCGCGTCCGGGCCATTGCTGCGCGAGCGCTTGTCAGCCGCGCCGGCGCCGGCCGAGGCGGAGAGCGCCTGCGCGATCGAGGCGGCGGTCGCGGCAGTCGATGCGGCCGCTGTTGATGCGGCCGCTACGTGCGCCATAGCCGCCACGGATGCGGCGCTGGCTGCTGCTCCAGCCGCATCATCGCTGAGCATGGCCGCGCTTTGCTGGACGCCGCTCGAGGCGTTCACCATGTCATCGGAAGACGACGAATCCGTCATGGCCTGCGCGGCGGCCGCGGCCACGACGGCTTGGGCAGTGGCATCGGTGCCCGGCAATGAGGGCGCTGCGCTCAATGTCAAATCGTTTGGAGCGTCAGCATCCGCGGAAGATGAGGTTGAATTCCCGGCGGCAATCGTCCCTTGGTTCGTGGCGGCATCGCTCGACTGCGCCGTGACTGCATTGGCAGCCGATACGGTCGGGAGGCGGGCTGCATTCGAGGTTCCCGGCGTTGCCACTATGCGAACGCTCGCGGCACGCGGCATCGTCGGGCCGGAAGCGGCCGGCGTTGTTGCATCCGCGCCTGCCGCAGGCACCGGCGGCACCAGCGGAACTGGCGGGGCCACAGGAACTAGCGATGCCGCGGGGACCGGCAAAACTGCGGGATCAAGGCTTCCCGACGTTAAACTCGTTGTCGCATCGCCTGCCCTTGGCCGGTGGGCTAGACGCGGCGGCAACAGCACCGGGCGCAGGCCCCTGCGCATTGCCGGCTGGGCCTTTGACGATCGCCGTGGCGTCCCCGACCACGCCCGCCGGAGCAACTGTTTTGGCTGATGGCGGGGGTGCAGGCGCGAGCGGCGGCTGATTGCCGGGCGCCGGCAATGAACTGCCGCCTGAAGCTGCATCCTGGTGCTTATTGGCGCCTATTTTGCGCGCCGGCTTGCCCGCATCGCTCAAGGTCGCGGCGAAATCCTGGCTACCACCGCGTGCGGGCGCCGATGCGGCCGTGTCCGGCGCACTGGACTTGGAGAGCATCGTTGCTGGGCTGGGCTCGAAAAACCGGTGGAGCTGCATTCATACTGCCGAAAATTGCAAGCGACGTGCCAACGAGCTGCCAATTTCTCCGACTGGCCGGGCTAGCCTCCTATTTCAAATACTTATCAAACCAAGCAAGTGTGCGCTGTTCGGCATCGGCGAGATGCTCCGGATCCCGCAGGCCATGACCCTCGCCGGGATAGATCATGATGGAGGTCGGCACGTTCATCGCCTTCATCGCATGCCAGAATTCCTGGGTTTGCGGTGCCGGGCATTCGATGTCGCGTTCTCCGACGTAGGCGAACGTCGGCGTCTTTACATTGTGCATGTAATTGATGGCCGATGAGTCGGCATACACCGCAGGATCGTCGTACGCCGATTTGCCGAAGTAGGGAATCATCCAGGCATCGATGCCATTCTCGCCGTAGTACGACAGCCAGTCGCTGATGCCGGCGGCCGCGACCGCCGCTTTGAATCGATTGGTTTGAGTCACCGCCCACATGCTCATGAAGCCGCCATAGCTTCCGCCGGTTAGCCCCAAGCGCTCCGTATCGATGGGCGCGGCTTTTGCGGCGGCGTCGATGCCGCTCAAAATATCGCGCAAGTCGCCGTGGCCGAAATCGCGCACATTCGCTTGAGTAAAGCGCTCGCCTTGGCCGTAGCTGCCGCGCGGGTTTGGACGGAACACGGCATAGCCATGTTCCAGCAACGTCGTGACAATTCCGGGACCCGCGAAAATCCGGGCACCACCGCCGCCGCAGGTCCGCCGTGAACGTCGGTGATCATGGGAATCTTGCCCTCGGCATGCAGCGGCAGCAGCAACCAACCCTGAATATCGAAGCCGTCGTTCTTCCACCAAACGCTTTGCACGCGCGCCGGCAAACTCAAGCCCGTATTGACGGACGTCAGATTGCGCCAGTGGCCGATCGCTCCGATCTTCGATTTCCGGTGCCAGCGTGAACGACTCGTGCGCATCGGCCGTGGTTCCCGAAGGGCATGCGGTCGAAATTCCGCCGGCCCGGTCGGCGAATGACTCCTCGCCGCTCCACAAAATTTTTGCCCCCTTAGGCGTCCCGCCCGATCCTAGGTCCGCAAATTGCGTCTTGTCGCCGGCGAGAAGCTCGGCCTGCAGATGGCCATCGCAGCGCCACGCAATTGCGGTCGCCGAAGCATGCATGTCAGGCGTCAAATTCGTCGCGTTGCCGCCGTCAAGCTTAATCGTATAGACATCGCCGCCCGTTGAACCGAAGTCGCTCATGATTCCCGCAATGAACGCGACCAAGGATCCGTCGCGCGATACTTTCGGCATGGCAAGCTGCTGGCGGGCATCGCTCGGGGTGTAAATCACGCGAGCTTCCGTGCCGCTTTCGGCGAACGCGTACAATTTCGCGGTCCACCAGTTGTTGTCGCCATCTCCGGGAGCGGCAGTGCCGATGAACCCTTTGCCGCCCGCGCGCCAGTCATATTCGTAGACGAATAGGTCGGGCGGCGAGACCCACCGCAAAGCACCGCGTTCCAAAACAGCAATTCGCTGCTCCGGCGGCGGAGCATCCAAATCTCCGGCAATCGCCGCGCCGGCTTGAGTCGCGCCGACTTCCTTGGTGGCATTTTGAATCGCGAGCATCGCGAGACGGCCATCGGGCAGGTAGCGCAAGTGCACGATGGTACCGCTGAAATCCAAGAGTTTTTCCAAGCGGCTGCCATCGGCGCCCACCGCGTACAGAGTGCGCGCGTGACTGCCGGGCACACGCAACGCAAAGCTCAAGTGCTTGCCGTCGGGACTCCAGGTCGGCGAGTCCGGCCAGCATTGCGGCACACGGCCACAGGGCATCGGGACGGCGATGGCGGTGCCGCCGGATACATGCCTGATCAAGAGATCTCGCACGGTCGGCGCCCCACCGCTTTTAGAAGCATCGCCTTCGACCGAAGCCACCAATTCGCCATTCGGTGAAATTTCAACGTTGAGGTAGCGATGCACCAGGCGTTCAGGCTCGGCTTGGGCAGCGCACCCTAAGCCAATGCAAAGCACCGCGACTACAGCTACCAACCTCATGTATTTCCCCTTTGCCATGGATTGCGGCTACGCGCCGCGATTGAACTTCAGCACCAGCGTCGCGCAGGCCAAGAGGCCAACGCCCTCGATCCGAGCCAACAGCCGATTCATGTTGCCGGTCACGCCGAATTTTGCTGTCGCATGCACCGCGCGATGCGCGAGCCAGCCGTATCCCGTCAAAATGCAGAATTCCGGCACCATGGATGTCGCTGCAAGAATCAACATTTGCGGCACGACCGGAAGCGCAGGGTCGATGAACTGCGGCAGCAGCGCCAAAAAGAACAGCAGCGCTTTCGGGTTGGCCAGTTGCAGAGTCAGGGCGCCCAGGTAAACGCCGCGCAGATCTTGCGGCTTCTCCCCGGAGTTCCCATTCAGCGCAACGGAATGCATCGAATTGGCGGCGAGCAATGCTTTCAGCCCTAAGTAGATCAAGTAGGCCGCGCCGACCCATTTGGCAATGGTAAAGAAACGCGCACTGGCGGCGATGATGGCGCCCAAGCTCGTCGCCGAAAGCGCGAAGTAAATGCCATTCGCGGTGAGGATTCCGGCCGCCGCCGGCAAGGTGCGCCGCAGCGCGCCGCGTACGCCTTGCGATACCGTGTAGAACACCGCGGGACCAGGCGATAGCGACAGTGCGGTTTCTACACCTAGGAACAGCAGCCAGGTCTTTAAAGTCATCTAGAGCGCCGCACTCACTTTTGCGCGGCTGCCTTTTGCGGCCGTGGCGGCCTTCATGTGATGATATCGACGGCGCTTCCGCCCGCCGCCAGCGCAATGCTTGAGATAATGAAGCCGCTGAGAAAGGCGGCTATGGGCGCTCGCGTCTTTTGAATTTTCATAGGGGCGCAATGATCTACTCTCGTTCCAATGATGGCAAGCCAGGGCCGGTCGTCAGGTCCCGTCTGATCGAGAATGGCAATGGGCTCACCATGCACATTCTCGAGTCCGGTTTCGATCAGAATCGACCTTGCATTTTGTTGCTGCACGGCTTTCCGGAGATCGCCTACAGCTGGCGCAAGATGATGGCGCCGCTCGCGGCGGCCGGTTTTCATGTCATCGCGCCCGACCAGCGAGGCTATGGACGCACCACCGGATGGGATGACGCGTACGACGGCGATCTCGCTTCATTTCATCTCCTTAACTTGGTGAAGGATACGTTGGGTCTGCTGCGTGCACTGCAGGTCAGCAGTGTTGCTTCGGTCGTCGGGCATGATTTCGGTTCGCCTGTCGCCGCGTGGTGCGCGCTGTTACATCCGCAAGTATTTCGCTCCGCTGCGTTGCTGAGCGCTCCCTTCGGCGGGCCTCCGCGAGCGTCCGGCCGCGCCGCGATGGCCGGCATCGCTGCATCGCTCGCGGCGCTGCAACCGCCCCGCAAGCATTATCAATGGTATTTTTCGACGCGCTCGGCCGACGCCGACATGCGCGATTGCCCGCAAGGAATTCATGCCTTTTTGCGCGCCTATTTTCACGTCAAAAGTGCTGACTGGCGGCCGAACATTCCGCATCCACTTAAATCCTGGGCCGCCGACGAGCTCGCCAGAATGCCCAGGTACTACATCATGGATCTCGGCAAGAACATGGCCGAAACAGTCGCCGAACAAGCGCCGAGTGCTGCCGAAGCCGCGCATTGCGGCTGGCTGCCGGACGATGAGCTTCGCGGTCTATAGCGAAGAATTCGCGCGCACCTCGTTCCGTGGCGGCCTGAAGTGGTATCGCAACGCCACCGACGCGGACAGCGTCGCGCAACTGCAGGCTTTCGCCGGTCGCAGCATCGATGTGCCGTGCTGCTTCATCGCCGGAAAAAGCGATTGGGGCACTTACCAAAGTCCGGGCGCGTTGCAAGCGATGGAGTTATCTGCCTGCAGTCAGTTTCGCGGCGCGCACTTGGTCGAGGGCGCGGGCCACTGGGTTCAGCAAGAACAGCCCGCAGCCGTGAGCGATCTGCTGATCAGCTTTCTGAACTCCGCGTGCTAATTCTTGGCGATCCCCGCGAGAAAGCCGGCTACATGCTCGTTTAAGAATGTCCGGTCTGCCGGCGATGCGCCGGCGCCGGCCGGATGCCCCCAGAGAGAGGGAATGATGGCCAAGGTGCAATGGGGAATGAACGCAGCTTCATAGCGTGCATCGGTAATAGGAAAGTACAAGTCCGTCTCCGACGGCATGTACAGCACCGGAACTTTGATGGAGCGCAGCGCCGTCTCGACGTCCTTGAAGGGCGGGGTTTTGCCGACGTCGTGGTATTCCCAGGTGCGCATGTGCAGGATCAAATTATTGGCATCGGCGCCGGGAATGAAATTCGTCCGAAAGTGCTCCACCACTTCATCGAAGCTCTTGCCGAAGGAATCATTGGTGCGCCAAAGCTCCTCCCGCCACCACTCCTGCGAGAACAGCCAGCCGGCCCATACCATGGAAAATGCTTGGATGCCCTTCGTCGGCTGCGCTGTGTAATCGCCGCCGCTGAACGCCGGGTCCGCGGTCAAGGCCGCAATCTGCCCCTCGAGCCGGACGATGCCGTGACCATAGGTCTTGGCCGTGCCCGAGGTCGCGACGATGCCGTCCATATAGTCGGGATAGCTCACGGCCCATTGAAATGCCTGCTGCGCGCCCATGGAGAATCCGATGACGGCGCGCAGATGCTTGCACGTGCAGCTGTTCGGTGAGCATGCGGTGCACGGCCTCGACGTTGTCGCGGATGGTGGTGATGGGGAATCGCGGTCCGTGCAACGGTTCCGGCGTGTTGCTGGGCGAGGAAGAACGGCCATTGCCGAACAATTCGCTGGTGACGAGAAACAATTTTTTCGGATCGAGCGCCTTGCCGGGTCCGATCAGCCAGCCATACCCATGCATCTCGGCCATGTAGTGCGAGGGCAGGAGGATGGCGTTGTCGCCTTTCGCATTCAATTTGCCGTACGTGCCATAAACGATGCGCGCTTCGGGAAGCACAGTGCCGCTTTCCGTCTTGAAATTCTTGATGATGAATTCGTGTTGGACGGGCTCGGCATCGGGGACGGCTTGCGCCTGCGCCGCCTGCACGCCGAACAACGCAAGGATCAACGCGATAATACGCACGGTAGTCTCCCAAAAATCGCCTAGCGGAATGGATGGCGAAAATATACTAGTCCATACTCTTCGCATGCGCGATTTCAATTTGCACTTTCTCGCCGCCGTGATTTCTTTGATCGCGGCACCGACATGCCTCGCGTCCGCGCAGCGGCCGATCGCGGAACTCGAACCGCTCGTCACGTTCCAGCTTGGGAAAACGGCCGACTGGGTCGCGATCACGGCCGATGGCGTCTGGGTTGCGAGCACAGTTCCGTTTGCTGTAAATCGCATCGATCCGCGAACCAACGTGCGGGTCGCCATCGTGGAACTTCCCGGTGAAGCCTGCGCCGGTCTGGTGGTCGGCGCGGGCAGTCTTTGGGTTCCGCTGTGCACTGCGAAGCCGTCACTTGCAAAAATAGATCTTAAGAGCAACACCCTGACGTCGGTCTATCCCTTGGGACCACCTGCTGAAGAGGGCGGCATTGCGTATGGCGCGGGCAGCATCTGGCTGATCGTCGATAAGCTCGGGAGCCTCGCGCGAATCGATCCCGCCAATGGCGCCGTTCTCGACACGTTTCACGTACCCGCAGGCTCCTACAATCCCGCATTCCTGGGCGGTGTCGTATGGGTCACGCATGCGGACGGCGCAGATGTGACGGGCATCGATGCTGCGAGCGGGAAAACCATCGCAACAGTGGCCACGGGTCCCAATCCGCGCTTTCTCACCGTCGGTGCCGGCGCCGTTTGGACCTTGAATCAGGGGGACGGCACGTTGACGCGCGTCGACTCACAGAACCGCAAGACCGCGACAATTTCGCTGGGAACCCCGGGGCATGGCGGCGACATCGCCTTTGGCGGCGGCAAGGTTTGGACCAGCATGTCGAAGGTGCCGCTGTCGCTCGTTGATGCGGGACTGAACCGTCTGGTGTGTCAATGGGTCGGGCCCGGAGGCGATGCTTTAAGAATAGGACACGGCAGCCTGTGGCTCACCGACTATCACGCGGGCACCCTCGAGCGCATAGCAATCAAGGATGCGCTCGCGCATTGCTCCGATTCGCCGCCACATGGAACACGGCATCGGTGAACTGACTGCGCCCGATTCCTTCAGCGCCGAAGTTGTGGCGCGTCATCCAAGCGGCTGAACACACTCTGCATGGTCTCCACGCGCTCCAGATACACTCGTGCCTGATGATCGCCGCAACGTTGGCCTTCGGCCAATCTGAATCGGCGCCGTGCAAACTCGTCGCCGGCCCCGGCGCCGCAGAGGTGTATCAGCGCGGCCAGCATCTGCTTTTGCAGCAGGGATGCGGAACTCATACGGTGGCGCTCGAGAATGAGCGCGACGCTTCGATCAAGATACGCGGAGGTCAGCTCGACCGCGTTGCTGGGTATGACTCGGGCATACAAACTGTTGAACCAGCAAGAGTGCCAATCATTCCAAGGGCCGTCCGCAACGACTACGTGATCGTGAATGCAATAGCGGCGCGCTTCCGCAAAATTGCCATCGGTAATCTGATACATGCCGACCGCGCTCGAAGCCGGCCGGTACACTTCGAAAGGCTGCGATGACCAGGACCAGCGCCAATAGGTGCGCGCCACGGGATTGCCGGAGCCTTCGACCTGGGCGATTGCCGCGAGGAAGTCCGGGGTCATGACTTCGGTCGAGAATTTCTTGAAGATTGGCGCGTATTCAGCCCAAGTCTCGGCCGGAGACTTGTAGAGAGTCCCGCTCACCGGGAAGAAAAGCTCGGAGGGCTTGCGCGCCACTTGATAGATCCAGTTGATACTGAGCCACAGAACCAGGATCACCAGCGCCGCCATGATGAATTTCGCCGGACGGGGCGCAGGGCGCCACCAGCGCCGGGCGCGACGCCACAATTTGCGCGCGCGCCGCGTGAATTTCGAGGCGCGGCGTTTTAGCGCCGATCCGCGGCGCGTTGCTCTGGCCGTCTGATGGGGCATCAGCGAGCTTCTATAAAATACGCGCGCGCAGTGGTGTAATGCGCTCGAGGTAATCCAATGTACGTGCCCATGGTTATCGCGTTAATGCTGGTGTTGCCCCTGATTTCGATCGTGGCGCAGCTTATGCTGGCCGATCACAGCGCCATTGCCGCGGCGCTCGAATTTAGCCATCGTGGCAAAATGGTACGTCTTTTGGGCCGTCGGAGCGCGCTTGTCGTTGGCGGGATTGCGGCAGATCTTCCAACCACGCTACACGGCCGAGACGATTCTGGGACTCAAAGGCGCGGAATCGCTGTTTTTCGTTCGCGAGCTGGGATTTGCCAATGTATCCATGGGTAGCATCGGATTGGTAAGCCTGTTCGCGCCACACTGGGTCCCCGCAGCGGCACTGGTTGGTGCTCTCTATTATGGGCTCGCCGGCATCAACCATTGCTTGCATCGAACCCGCAACAAGTTGCAGAACGTGGCCCTGGTGAGCGACTTGTTCGCCGCGTTGGTGCTCGCTACGTGTTGTTTTGCCTGACCACGATGGTCACGCTCTCAGATTGCCGGATCAAAGACGATTTTGACCTCGCCTTTTTTGAGCTGGCGGATGACCCGCTCCACCTTATCCGTAAGCGAGAATTCTAGTTCGCCGTAGTCCGTGCCTTCACGCAACACAAAGGATTCGATGACGGCATTCAGCAAATCCGCCGGCAATTCGCTGTAAGGCACCTCGACAGGTTCAGGAGTTTCTTCGCTGGGCATCCGCGCTAAGGTAGCACGGCTTTTTAGGCGGTCCCGGTGTCGGTCCGGGTTGCGAGCATCGTGCGCATCGCCGCATCATCGCCCTCGCGCTGTTCGCGCCGGTCCGCAGCGCTCTGCTCCTCTTTGCGAAAACGATCGACCACTCGATTCAACGACTCGGCTTCGATGCGTTTCTCGCTCCATTGCGCGCGGCGCTTATCGAATTCCTTGCGGGCTAGATCCAATGACTTTTGATGCTGATTCAATGCCTCGCCGAGCCGCTCGAGGAAGGAGCGATAGTTCTGCAGCTTGACCGCATCCATGGCGCCGCTGGCTTGGGTGGAGTTGCGTACATATTCGTCACGGTACGCCTGCAGCTGCTCGAGCTGGCGCTCCAACTCCGCCACCTTGCGTCCGGCATCTCCCATGACGCGGCTCAGATCCCGCGCCGAAGTCGAGGCGATTTCGTGGATGGGCTCGAAGCGTTTGGACTTGATCATCAGACAGGCTCCTGGCTCACTATCGGCCCGTTGCCGCAGCTGGTACCGAGAACTGCGTCACGAGTTGTTTCAGATCCGCGTAACTTCGTTCGATTCCAACCGGTTCGTACATGTCCTGACGGAGGAATTCGAGCATTTTGGGCCATTGTTCGACCGCGAGATCCACGCGGGCATCGGAACCGCGCCGATACGCCCCGACCGTAATCAAGTCGCGGTTCTGCTGATAGGTCGAATACACCTGCCTGAAGCGATTCGCCAGATCGAGCTGCTCGCGCGTGGCAATTTGGTGCATCGCACGACTGATTGAGGCCTCGACATCCACGGCCGGATACAGGCCGTTTTCCGCCAGGCGACGCGACAGCACGATGTGCCCGTCGAGATATGGCGCGTGCCGCATCGGCGATGGGATCGTTCTGATCATCGCCTTCCACCAGCACGGTATAGAACGCAGTGATCGAGCCGACGCCGCGATCGCTGTTGCCGGCGCGCTCCACCAGCTGCGGCAATCGGGCGAACACGGAAGGCGGATAACCTTTGGTTGCCGGTGGCTCGCCGATGGCGAGCGCGATCTCGCGCTGCGCCTGCGCGAAACGCGTCAGAGAATCGAGCAGCAGCAGCACTTTCATGCCGCGATCGCGAAAGTATTCCGCGATAGCGGTCGCAAGCCAGGCGCCGTGCAAGCGCATGAGCGGCGGATTGTCGGCGGGCGTGGCAACCACCACGGCGCGACGCATGCCATCGGGACCCAATGTGTTGCTGACGAAATCCTGGACCTCGCGGCCACGCTCGCCGATCAGACCCACCACGGTGACATCGGCCTTGGTATATCGGGTCATCATGCCGAGCAGCACCGACTTACCCACTCCGGATCCTGCGAACAGTCCGATTCGCTGCCCGCCGCCGACGGAAAGCAGCGCGTTGATGGAGCGCACGCCCACATCGAGCGGATCGCGGATCGCGCGGCGCATCAGCGGATTGAGCGGCTCTCCGGTCAAGGAGACCCGATCGGTGCAGCGCAGTTCGCCGAATCCATCGAGCGGCCTGCCGGCGCCGTCCAATACCCGCCCCAGCAGTTCATCGCCGACGCAAACGGAAGACTCGCTGCGGGTGGGAATGACGCGCGCGCCGGGCATCAAGCCGCGGATATCTCCGGTCGGCATGAGAAACAGCTTGTCGCCGGAAAAGCCGACCACTTCCGCCTCGATCTGTTTGCCCTCCGCCGTGTCGACCAGGCAACGCCCGCCGACCGCCGCCTCGCAGCCCACCGCCTCCAGCGTCATGCCGACCATGCGATTCAGCGTGCCTTCGACCACGAATTCGGCGGCGCTCGCGATCCGCTCGCGGGCTTGCACCAAGCTCTCCGCCCATCGCTTGGAGCGCAGCTGCGCCGCTGTCCATACTCAAGTGGCGCCGCCACGCGGAGTTGTCGCGTGGCGCTCAGTTCCCAGCAACTCGCTCAAGATGCTGCCCAAGCGCGTCTCCAAGCGGGCATCGATGCGTGAGGTATTGGTGGTGATTTGACATCCGCCGCGCGCCATGACGGGATCTTCGATAATGGTCCAGGCGCGCTCGTTTTCGGTCGGGGCGAGATGTTGCTTGACCACCGCGGCATCTTCCGGATGCAAATGTACGCGCACATCGCGCGTCGCCACCGGCAACGCCGCAATCGCTTCGCGGATGATGCCGATGATTTGCGTCGGATCGGTTTTTAACTCACGGCGCACGATTTGCCGCGCCAGCGCCATCGCCAAGGTGAGCAACTCGCGCTCGACTTCGGCATCGAGTGCCTCGAACGGTTTGGCCAGGTCGTAGAACATCCCTGCGAGCCGGTCGACTTGCGCCTGCACTTCGGCGCGACCGGCGCTGCGCCCCTCGGCCAGCCCTTGCTCGAAGGCCTCCTTGTGCGCTTCAGCCTGCAGATCCGCAAGGCCGCCGACCGTCGCCATTTTTTGCGGCGCAATCGGGCCCTCCATGTCGGGCACCGTCCACAAAGCGACGGTCGGGCCGGGCTTGAGGTTGGCGTCAGACAAACTCGCCCGCCCCCTTGCCGCCCAGACTGATGGTGCCCTCTTCGGCCATGCGCTGTGCAATCACGATGATCTCCTTTTGCGCCGCTTCGACATCCGTCAGCTTTACCGGGCCGCGCGCCTCCATATCGTCCTTGAGGATTTCCGCCGCACGCTTCGACATGTTCTTCAATACTTTCTCTTGCACCTCAGGCTCGGCGCCGCGCAAGGCCACCGCCAGCGTGTCGGAACCCACTTCGCGCAGCAGCGCCTGGATACCGCGGTCATCGACGTCCAGCAGGTTGTCGAAGACGAACAGCAGATCCTTGATTTGCTGATGCATCTCGCCATCGGCTTTTTCGATCTTGCCCATCTCCTCGGAAAGCTTCTCGCGCTCCATGGCGTTCAGGATATTGGCGGCGCTGCGCGCGCCGCCAACGCGCCGCAGCGGCGTCGGTGCCGCAACATTCGCCTGTTTCTCGACCAGCTGATCGAGTTCCGTCAAGGCGGATTGCGGCACTTCGTTGAGCGACGCGATGCGCATCAGTACTTCGGTGCGCAAGTCCTCGTTGAGCAGCGGCAGGATGGCGGCCGACTGTTCGGGCTCGAGATGCGCCAGCACGATGGCGGCGATTTGCGGATGCTCGCCGCTGATGATTTGCGCGACCGCCTTGGCTTCCATCCATTTCAGGGCCTCGATGCCTTGGCCCGTCTGGCCGTTCGACACCCGGTCGAGCAGCATGTCGGTCTTTTGCTTGCCGACGGCCTGGGTCAATACGCGCCGCACATATTCTTGCGAGCCGCCGGCGATGTTCGCCTTGCCGTCCGCGATGCCGATGAACTTGTCCAGCACCGAGCTCATCTGCTCGCGCGACACTTCCTTGAGTTCGGCCATGGCGATGCCTAATTTCTGCACCTCGCGGGCACTGAGCTGCTTGAGCACATTGGCGGCGTCTTGCTCGCCCAAGCTCATGAGCAGTATGGCGGCGCGCTGCGTTCCGGCGAGTTCGTCGTTAGCCATCCGCGGCGACCCAATCCTTCACGACCTGTGCTGCACGCCGCGGATCCTGCCCCACCAAGGTTCGCGCCGCCGCGATCTGCTGCTCAAAACTCGGCGAAAGCTTGATCGCCTTGCCCTGTCCCGAGAGGCTCAGACGGTCGCCGTCGATATCCTCAGCTGAGGCAGCGGAGGAGCGCCCCGACGACTTGGTGAGTGATTTCATCAGCGGCCGCAATACCAGGAACGCCACGACCAATACCAGACCCGCGCCGACAATTTGCTTGGCGAGTTGAGTCAGCCAGGGCTGTTGCCACAGCGGCAATGCATCGACCGGCGGAAGCGCCGGCGTTGCCCTTGAACGCCTGATTCAACACGTTGATCTGATCGCCGCGATCGTCCTTCAGGCCGATCGACTCCTTGATGAGCTGCGTGAAGCGCTTGATGTCGGTATCGCTCATCGGCGCGGTCGTGACCTTGCCGTCGGCATCGACTTTCTGCCAGTCATCGAGCACCACGCCGACATTGAGACGCTTCAAGCTGCCCACCGGCTGCTTCACGTACGAGAGCGTGCGATCGACCTCGAAATTGCGCGTGCTGCGCTGAGCGCTCGAGCTGGGTCCGGAGCTCGCGGCGTTGGCTTGGGCGGCTCCCGCTGCATTCGGCGGGCTCACTGGATTTCCCGGCGTCGCGGCGCCCGGAATGACCGGCGCACCCGACGTGCCGGGCGGTTGGTTGCTCAAGGCCCCCGGAATGCCTTCGGCGCCGTCGCCGCCCTTGCGCATTTCATTGCTGGTCTGCTCGCTGCGCACGGCCGTCTTTTGCGGATCGTAGTTCTCGCGGGTTTCCTCCGTGACGGTGTAATCCATGTCCGCCGTCACCGTGGCGCGTACGCGTCCCGTGCCCAGCATCGGCTCGAGCAGTTCGATGATGCGTTGCTGGTAGCTCTCTTCGAGCTTGCGGGTCTGCTCGAAGTGGCGGGTGCTCGCGACGGCTTCGGCGTTTTCATCCGGAGAGTTGAGCAAGGATCCGGCCTGATCCACCAAGGTCACATCGTTCGCCGACAATTCCGGGACGCTCGAGGCAACCAGGTGCACGATAGCTGCGACCTGGCCGGGGTCGAGGCGTCTGCCCGGGATATAGCTGCAGCATCACCGAAGCGGTGGCCTTGTGCGCGTCGCGCAAAAACACGGAGGGCTTGGGCAGCGCCAAATGCACTCGCGCGCTCTGCACTCCTTGTACCTTGATGATGGTGCGGGCCAATTCGGTCTCCAGCACCGACTGATAGCGCGCGCTTTCCATCAGCGTGCTGTTGCCGAGTGCCGAATCCTTTTGAATCATCTCGATGCCCATCGAATCGCTCTGCGGCAGGCCCTGGCTCGCCAGGCGAATGCGCGCTTCCTGAACCTTGGACTCCGGCACGGAGACCGCGCCCGAGGGACTGAGCTTGAATTCGATGCCCGCCGCGGTCAGTGCGTCCATGACCTGGCCGCTCTCGCGCTCGGAAAGCTGCCCATAAAGCACCGTGTAATTTTGGCCTTGCGACCACACCACCAGCCATATTGCCGCCGCGATCGCAGCAGCCACGCCGGCAAGCAATCCGACCTGCTTGAGGCCGGGAATATCGGCAAGGCCGCGCGCCGGAAGCGGAAGTGGGAACGATGTCAGCCATGGATTAAACCTCGCGGTCGTTAGACCGACATATTCATTACTTGCTGGTAGGCATCGACGAGCTTGTTGCGCACCTCGGTCATGGCACGAAAGGCCAGCGATGCCTTTTGCACTTCCAACATCACCTTGGTGAGATCGATGCTCTTGTCGCCGGACTCATAGGCGTCCGCCAGCGCGGTCGCCTGGTTCTGCATGCTGGCAACGTGGTCCACCGAATTTTTCATCAGATTCGCGAATTCCGAGGGTTGCGCCGCCGCGGCCGGCGCTTCAGAAATGCCTGACGCGCGCGCCTGAAGCGCGCGCATTTCGGCCAACACCTGCGAGATTTGCATGCTGCTCATTGGTTACCCCGTCACGAATTGCTGTTCGTGGACGCCGTGGCACGCTGACGCCCGCGGCCTTGAACTGCTGCAGCTTGTGGCGCAGCGTCCGCGGGCTGATGCCGAGGCGCTCTGCGGTCAGTTTGCGGTTGCCGCCGGTGACGCGCAGCGTCGCCAGTATCAATTCGCGTTCACGCTCTTTCAGGTCGCGGTCCAAACCCGAATCCAGCGCCGCCGCCGGTTGCATCGATACGCCAGGCTCGCGCCGCCGTGCGCGGCGGTGCCGGTATCGAGGTCCGCGGCGCCGATGCTGCCGCCCACGGCCAGCCAGGCCGCGCGCTGCACGATGTTGTTCAATTCGCGTGCGTTTCCGGGCCAGTCGTGACTCATCAATTTGCGTTCCGCATCCAGAGATAGGCTCAAGGCTGCTTGCCCGGGACGCGCGCAAGCCTGCAGCGCGCGGCGCGCCAGCGGTAAAATATCGCCGCGGCGCTCGCGTAAGGAAGGCAGCCGTAGCGACATCACATTGAGCCGGTAGTAGAGATCTGCGCGGAACCGCGCGGTGCGCACCTCCTCGGGAAGGTCGCGATTCGAGGTCGCGATCACCCGCACATCGAGCGCGATGGTTCGGGTGCTGCCCAGACGTTCGACCTCACGCTCCTGCAGGACGCGCAAAATCTTGGCCTGCAGGCCTAAGTCCATCTCCGAGATTTCATCGAGCAGCAGCGTGCCGCCCTGCGCCTGTTCGAACTTTCCAGCGTGCGCGGCCAGCGCACCCGTGAAGGCGCCCTTCTCGTGGCCGAAAAGACTGGCCTCGAGCATGTTTTCGGGGATCGCGGCGCAATTGATGGCCACAAATGGTTTGTCGGCGCGTGGCGAATTATCGCGGATGAAGCGCGCGTACACTTCCTTACCGGTGCCGCTTTCACCGGTGATGAGGACCGTGGCGTCATTCTCGGCGATCTTGCGTGCGAGACCGACCAGCCGCTTGGATTCGGGGTCGACGGCGATCAATTCGTTGGGCGTCACGCGCGCGGCCAGCTGGCGCTGCGCCATGTCGATCAAGGCCTGTGCGTCAAAAGGCTTCACGATATAGTCTGTCGCGCCGTCGCGCATCGCCGCTACTGCCTGCGCGACCGTGCCATAGGCGGTCATCAATACAACCGGCAGATAAGGCCGCATCCGCTTGATCGACGACAACAGCTCGTAGCCGTTGCCCCCCGGCATGTGCACATCCGAAATGACCAAACCGATGTCTTCGCTCGACAGCAACTGCATTGCCGCCTGGGCATCGGCTGCTGCCAGCGCCGTCAGACCCGCCGCACGCAGGGTATCGAGCAATGCCTCACGCAGCGCGGCATCGTCCTCGACCACCAGTACCGCATCGTTCAGTTTGCTCATGAATTGTCCTCTGCCGGAAGTTCGATCACGAAGGTGGCACCGCAGGTCGACTCAGCCAAACAAACGCTGCCGCCATGCCCCTCGACCACGGATTTGACGATCGACAGACCGATGCCGTTGCCGCGCGCGCGCGTGGTGAAAAAAGGTTCAAAGATACGTTCCCGGATTTGCGCAGGCACGCCGGGGCCGTTGTCGCTCACGACGATCTGCGCGCGCCCATTCGCCGCGCGGCGCGCCAGCAGTTCCAAACTTAACGAAGCCGTGGCTGCCTGCAGGGCATTGGTGGCGAGATTCAACACCGCAGACACCAGCGATGGCGCATTGGCACGCACCATCAGGTCCGGCGCCTGGGTACGGATGGTCAGCCGGATACCGTCGCGCAATGCCGGGCGCAGCCATTGTGCTACCTGCTCCAGCAACGCACTCACGCTGACGGCTTCGCGTGCGGCACCCCCGTGCGTGAAGGCCAGCATGTCATTCACCAGCTTGTCCAGCTGTTTGAGGCTCGCGACCGTCTTTTCCGCGCAACGCGTCAGATGCGCGGGGCTGCGGTCCGCGAGCGTCATTTGCGACGCATAAAGCAATGCGGCCGCCAGCGGCGTACGGATCTGATGCGCCAGCCCCGCCGCCAATTCGCCTAAGGTGAGCAAGCGTTGTTGACGCGTCAGCATCACTTGCATGAGGTGCGATTCGGTCACGTCCGTGAGCAGCACGACTTCGCCGCCATTGTCGAGTTCGCGCCTCGATACATTGACGAATCGGCCGCTGCGCAGCTCGGTGTGTTCGCCGATGCCCCGCGCATTGACGGTCGAGCGCGCGCGCACATCGGAAAAGAGCTGCCCGAGCAGCGGCTCACCCAACAGCATAAGAGCCGCCGGATTGAATTCCTGGATCTCGCCGCGTCCGTCGAGCACCAGCACGCCGCCGGGCAGGCCTTTGATCAAAGCCGACAGGCGCGCGGCAAGATGCTCCTTTCCAGCGTGCGCCTCCGAGAGATCCGTGCGCAGCTGGGCCACCTCGCAGCGCAGCGAGTCAAATGCGCCCGACAATTGGTCCGAAACCGACCCGAAGGCGAGGAACGCCGCCTGAAGTTCGGAGCGACGGTTTTCGATCAGCTCGAGTTTTGTGGCTGCCATGGCAGGGAAGAAAGCAACTTCTGTGCCTCGGCAGTATTTGCCCTGCCTATCAACCAGTTACGAAGAGCAAGGGCGCGCGCGGCGTGCGGCGGCGTCAATAATTTGTCAGGCGCTGAGACGGTATTTGCGCAGCTTCTCGACCAGGGTCGTGCGCCGAATCCGCAGCAGCCGCGCGGCGCCGGCAACGGTGCCGTCAGCTTCCTCGAGTGCCTTGCGGATGAGACCGATTTCAATCGCCGACATGTGATCCTTCAAATCGATGCCGCCGCGCGGCAGCGCGGCATCCATCATTTCGTACACCACCGCGTCGGACTCCCGCTCCTGAGCAAGTTCTGCCTCGGGCTCCGGCGCCTGCACGGCAGCCTCGATCGGCACGGATCGTGCGTCGATGCGCACCTCGCTGCCCAACCATCCCACAGCCGCGGTGCGATAGCGGTCCGGTAAGTCGGCGGCGCCAATCGTCTGCGCGGGAAACAGAATCGCCAACCGCTCCAGCAAGTTAGCAAGCTCGCGTACATTGCCGGGCCAGCGATTGCGGGCGAGACAATGCATCGCGCTCTGATCGAACTGAATCGCTCGCCCGGCGTTATGGCCCTGCCGCTGCACCAGATGCTCGATCAACACAGGTAAATCATCGAGACGGTCGCGCAGCGGCGGCATCTGCAGTGGGAACACGTTCAGCCGATAGTACAGATCCTCGCGGAAGCGGCCGGCAATGATGGCCGCATCCAGGTCCCGATGAGTGGCGGCGATGATGCGCACGTTGCAGCGGATGGTTTTGTTGCTGCCGACACGTTCAAAACTGCGCTCCTGCAGCACCCGCAGCAACTTCACTTGCATTTGCAGCGACATGTCGCCGATCTCGTCCAAGAACAGCGTGCCCCCTTCTGCAAACTCGAAGCGGCCAAGCCGCGTCGACAGCGCCCCTGTAAATGCGCCTTTTTCATGGCCGAACAATTCGCTTTCCAGGAGATCTGCGGGTATCGCGCCGCAGTTCACCGGCACAAAAGGATGTGCTGCACGGCCGGACAGCTCGTGAATGTGGCGCGCCACCATTTCCTTGCCGGTGCCGGACTCTCCAAGGATCAACACGTTGGTATCGAACGGCGCGACCTGTTCAATCAAGTCGGTGGACCGCGCGCATCGCTTTCGAAGCTCCGCTCGGGCGAAATCGATGGGTGCCCGGCTGAGTCGGATGGCCGCTGCGCACGTTTTGTGCCTGATTCAGTACCGCGGAAAGGCGCCGTTGCTTGACGGGCGTCTCCAAATGAAACCATGCCACATCGCTGCTGATCTCGGCGATTTTGGGGAGCCCATCGGCGCTGATGCAAATGACGGGCAGCGGTTGGCGCATCGCGCGCAGGTGCGCCACGAGCTCGGGGCCCAGTGCGCTGACGGTCTCGCGCCGCGCAATCACGGCCAGGAACTCAGAAGCGTTGCAGTCCGCCGACTGGCGCAACTCCGCCAGATCCCGGATCAGGACCGATTCCAAGTCCAAAAAATGCAATAGAGCCTGGAGCGCATTCGCCTCCAAATCTGAGGGCTCGATCACAATAACTTTCGCTTCAACCACGACTGGGACTCCTTCCCATTAATCAAAGTGTGACGGACTACACAGATCTCTCGTTCCGCCTTAAGCTTTTCGTCTAACCCTTTGACATAGCTCAATCAATTTCGAGCACGGCGCCATACTAACTGATGAACTTGAGAGAAAAGCAGTTGGCAAACCCCCGCAAAGAGCGTAGGGGGTTCCCGCAAAAAGCCCTGCAGTGTTTGTCCGCTTGAGAGGCGCCGGGTTCTAAGGAGGCGGCGTGTTTTGCGCCGGCAACCAAGCGTCGATGATGTCGAAAAATCAACTTCTCGATCATATCGACGACCGCGTCGCTCAATCCCACGAAGCGAAACCGTGTGGCGCGGGCGCCATTGATGGCAGCTTCGCCGGCAACGATGCTCGGAATCTTGAGCGGCTGCGGCAATGCGGGATTGATGTAGATCGACAGCAGACCGGTCGCCTCGGTTTGCGCGCGATGCTCGCCGAACCACTCTAAGGCGCGGGAGGACATGCGCACCCGCTCCGCGGCCGGCAACCCGCTGCTGCGCAGCGCGAGTTCAGCGGTCAGGCGCAAGAGAATGTTGACCTTGTACTCGAGGCGCTGCAGTTCGTGCAACAGCGCCGGCGATTCATCCTTGAGAGCCTCATGCACGCGTACTTCGTCCAAGGAAGACTCGGCGCCGAGCAACTGGTGGTTGTCCGCATTGAGGCGCGCGAGTTGCACGCCGTCAGCGAGAATCCCCGGGCGTCCAGACCACGGGCAGCGATTCTTCGAATATCAAACCATCGCCCAGAAATGATTCAGGCATGGCTCCCTAGCCTTTTTAAATTAAGCCTCAGCGCCGCGGCCGATTGTCGGCATAGGCTGCCACCGCCCGGCGACCCACTGCCGCCATGTCGAGATCCCGGCCCTTGCTGCGCCGCTGATGCTCCATCAGTCCGATCGCACGGTCGTTCAACGTCGTTTATTTGTTGGAGCAAAGTCTGATCCGCCGCGGACGCCAGCTTCACGCCATTACGGAAAGACTTTAGCAGTTCCATTCGCTCGAGGTCGAGCGAGGCCAAGGATTGCAAGTCGCCTTTTTCCGCGGCGCTCAGCATCTCGTGCGAAAGGCCAATGCGCGCGTCCAAGCCAGAATTGAGCTTATCGGCTCTCATCGGGGCTCGACGATCTGATCCCAGCCGGTTTTCACCTTTTGGCACCAACGAGACCACCTCCGCGACGACGCTGCGCATCGTTGGTGACATTGGCCAGGGTGAGGCGCGCCAGCATATAGACGTACAAGGCTCGCAGATTCTCGGCGATCTTTTGCCCGCGTTCCATGTCGAGGGTGTTGTTGAGCTGATCGATCAGGCGGATCGCCTTGCCCAGCGCCTTGCCCTTGGCAATCACTTCATTCACGCGGCTGATTGTTTTCGATGCGCCCCATGCAACCCTGCGCCGTCGCGAGCTGCGCCAAAATCTGCTCGAACATGATTTGCACCAGCCTCGCGGGGCTGGCTTCGGCCACCAATCCGTGGCTGCGTACCGAGCGGTATTGGGCCGCTCCGCGTTGCGAGTACATGACTAACCGCTGACGCCTAAGTTGCCGCTTCCCAAGCTGGTATTGGACTGCGAGGTGCCGGAGGCCGCGTTAGCCGTGGGATTGAACTCGGCGTTCAAATAGGTCTGCGTTTGCTTCAAGAGCGCAACCGCCGTATCCATCGCGTTGTACTCCGCGGTAAGCCTCGCCGAATACGCCGCCAATTGCGCAGCGAGCGCGGTCTGCTGGGTGGAAACATTGCTCAAACCGGTTTGCAGTCCCTGATTGATGGTATCGAGCAGGCCGCCCGGTTTGGTATAGCCGTCGACCAGATTGTCGATCTGGGTCGCGATGCCGTTGGTGCCGCCGAGCAAATTGCCGATTGAAGCAAGGCTGGCGCTCAAGGCGTTGCCGAGTTTGGTGTCATCGGTGGAATAGGTGCCATCGGTACCTGCCGTGATACCCAAGTCCGTCAGCGAGTTCACGCCGCCGTTGCCGCTCGTGAACTTGCCGAGAATGTTCTGCAACTGATTTTGGAACGCCTCGAGAGTCGCATTGCCGTTCAAGGGGCCGGCGGTCTGCGTGGACGGATCATAACCCGTGAGCGTCTGAATGCTGCTCAATACCCCATTCACCGCGGTCACGAAATTATCGATCGCGGACTGCGCGGACGAGGTGTCGGGACTGATGGTCAGCGTTGTCGGCGTGGAAGCGGCGGACGGCTGCAGCAAATTTAGGGTCACGCCGGTGATCGCGTTGCTGACGACATTGCTGCCGCTGGTGGCCGCAAAGCCGTTGATCGAATAACTGGCGTCTTGAGCCGGCACTGTCGTCAGCGCCAGAGCCGCCAGGCCGCCGTCGCCGCCCGACGGCGTGACTGTAATCTGATTCGCCGCGCCGGTCTGCGTGCCGGTCAACACCAAGCGCGAACCCGCGGTGGTGTTGATGACGCTCGCAGAGACGCCGGGATTGTTCGGCGCCGAGTTGATGGCCGATGCAATGCCGGCGAGCGTGTTATTGGTCGTGTCGATGGTGATCGCGGTCGATCTGCTGCCGACGGCGATGGTCAGCGTTCCCGTGCCGATCGGACCCGCGGCCGGTAGCGGCGCCGAGGTGGCCGTGGCCGCGGTGGCCAAATTGTTCACTTGCAAGGAATAGGTGCCGGCAACCGCGTCCGAACTCGTGGTTGCCGAGGCAATGTTCTTGTCGGCGACCGTCGCGGCGAATCCCGCCAGTTGGCTGGGATCTTCGAGGGCGGGCAGCGCGAGCTTGAATGTATCGAGCGCGGCGGTGAACGTGCCGTACGCCGACACCTGCGCGTCCAGCGTGTTTTGTTGATTCGTCAACTGGCTGGTCTGAGCCGCGCCAAACGCGGTGGTCAGCGAGGAGACGATTGCGCCGATGTCCAGCCCAGAGCCAATGCCGGTGGAAGTGATCAGGGCGCTGGCACTCGATGGGGTGCTGCTCGAGGAGCTGGGAGAAACGACTGAACTCATAGGCTTTGCGTCCGCGCGTTACGTTGGCCAATTTATCGGCAACTTCTCGCCAGACTTAAGCAAGCGGCGTACCAAGAACGGTCAAGAGCCTGGGCTATCAGGCGCGCTTATTGACGACGACGCCTGAAATGCCGACGCTGCGAGCCAAGGCCGCGAACTCGCTGGCCGGAAACTCGGCTATGACTTCGCCGTTGGCGGGATTGACCTGCTGGATGAGCTTGCCGTCCGAGTCCGGAGCGACCCGAAATTGGTCGGGTTTACCCGAATCGTTCAGATATTTATTGAGCAGTTGAACCTGCTCTTGCAGGTTTGGCGCGGCCGCGGGTGCCGCGGGCCTGCCGCTTGGCGGCAAAACATTGCCGCTGTGTTGAACTGCAACTGTTGTAGGCGCCTGACTTCCGTGCACGAGGCTCACCGCCGGTATCTTTACCGGCTGTCCATCGCTGGCCATATTTACACCTATCCTTTACCGCAATACCTCTCGTTCGTTTCGAACTCCATTCGAAGACCACGGCTCGACCATAGTGGGTCGAGCCGTGGGATTTTTCTACACTCTCGAAGCTCTCAGCTGTTATTGCAGAAGCTTGAGAATCAGCTGGGGCTGCTGGTTGGCTTGGGCCAGACACCGAGATACCGGCCTGTTCCAACACCTGAGCCTGGGTCAAGTTCGCCGTTTCCGCCGCAAAGTCGGCATCCTGAATGGTGCTGCGCGACTGCGTCAGGTTCTGCGCCGTGGATTGCAGGTTGCTGACCGCCGCCGTGAAGCGATTCTGGATGGCGCCCAATTGGCTCTGGAAAGCGCTGACCGTAGCCAGTGCCGCATCCACCGAGGAGATGGTGCTGTTGGCACCGGCAACCGTCAGTACGTTCTGGTTGGCCAAGGTCGCCGTCGCGCCGCCCGCCACGTCGTGCTCAGGCCGGTCGCAACGCCGCTGGTGAAACCCAGCGCCGCTGAACCGCCCGCAGTGCCGACGTCCGTGATGGTGACCGGCTTGGAATCGGTCAACGTCACCTTACCGCTGAGTGGTGAAGCCGGCAGTGGTCGCGATGGTCGCGAAACCGGTGCCGCCGGGCGTGTCGCCCGTGCCGTTGGTAACCGTCTGAACGGCATTGATGTCGCTGCCGTCGGTGTTGCTCAAGGTGATGCGCGCCCGTGGTGCCGACCGAAGCAGTCACGCCCGTGGTACCCGTGAACAGGTTGATCTGAGAAGCCACTTGGCTGCCGGTCAACGTTGAACCGAGCGGCAACGTTCGCCGTTCCGCCGAAGATCACCTGGCCGTTGATGGTCAGGTTGTACGTGGACGCAGTCGTGGTGCCGGAGACGATCGAGCTGAACGCGGCCGTATCAGTAGCACTGGTCGTCGGCGCTCGCCGTAATGCCCTGCAAGCCCGGCGCCATTGATGGCGGCCGCCTTGGCATAAGCGGAAGTCGCACCCTGATAGGTGGTCGCGCCGACGAAGTTGGCGGTCGGGCCGACGGTCACCGTCGAAGTGCCGTCGCTCAACGTGACGGTCGAAGTGCGCGGTCAACGCGGCTCCCGGAGTCGCATTCGTGCCGACGCACTCCACGTCGGTCGCAGTCGAGAACTGGCCGATCTGGTTGGCAGCCAACGCCCTGCTGCAGGCTGACCGCAATCGTGTTGCCGACGTTCGCGCCGACCTGGTACACGGTCGGTGCCGCTCGAGCCGTTGAGCACGTTCAAGCCGTTGAACGTGGTCTGCTGCGCGATCTGCGTGATTTCCGCAATCTGCTGCTGCACCTGGTTGTTGAGCGCCGCGCGATCCGAAGCGCTGTTCGAACCGTTGGCCGATTCGACCGCCAGGGTACGAATGCTCTGCAGGTTGTTGACGATGGTGTTCAGAGCGCCCGCAGTGGTCTGGGCTTCCGACACGGCATCGTTCGCATTGCTGACGGCCTGATTGGTGCCGTTGATCTGCGTGGTGAATTGTTGACTGATCGCAAGACCCGCGGCGTCGTCGGCGGCGCTATTGATGCGCAGACCCGAAGACAGACGCTCCAAGGACTGCGACAACTGGGCCTGTGAACCCGTCAGGTTGTTCTGCGCGTTCAGCGAAGCGATATTGGTATTTAGAACTAATGACATTGATGACTCCTGAAAGTTTAACCACCGGCCCCTCTTAGGCCCTATGTGTTCACTTCACCCACTTGGGCGGACCGGTGACACATTCAAAGTCTTTATCGGACCGAGCCGCCGGGTTCTTGAGGCGTTCGCCGCGTTATCTGAGCGGGGGGTTTTAGTTGAGCCATGTCGCAAATTTCGCGACTTGGGATTTGACAGTGTGAAATGGCCGAAACATGGCGCGGAATCGACGCTGACGCCCATTTATCGGCCGGAAATTGCAGGCCTCTTTGGAGTACAATTCCGCCCCCCTCCGCCACTGTCGAAATAGCGTGAAATCCGTCAAACGCAAGAGCCCCAAAGTGGGCTTTGTCAGCCTTGGCTGCCCCAAAGCACTGGTCGATTCCGAGCGCATCCTCACCCGCCTGCGCGCCGAGGGGTATGAAGTGGCGCCGAGCTATGCCGCCGCGGATCTGGTGGTAGTTAACACTTGCGGTTTTATCGATTCCGCGGTGGACGAATCGTTGGAGGCCATCGGCGAAGCGCTGGCGGAAAACGGCAAGGTCATCGTCACCGGTTGCCTGGGCGCGCAGCCGCAGAAAATTCTCGACCGGCATCCGCAGGTGCTCAAGATCACGGGCCCGCAGCGCTACGAGGAAGTCGTCGCTGCGGTGCACCAATATCTGCCGCCGAAACACGAGCCCTTTGTCGATCTGGTGCCGGCGCAGGGCATCAAGCTCACTCCGCGCCACTATGCGTATTTAAAGATCTCCGAGGGCTGCAACCATCGCTGCAGTTTCTGCATCATCCCGTCGATGCGCGGCGATCTGGTCAGCCGGCCCGTCGGCGAAGTGCTGCGCGAAGCCGAACAACTGGTGCGCGCCGGCGTCAAGGAAATCCTGGTCATTTCCCAGGATACGAGCGCCTACGGCGTCGACCTGAAATATGCCGCGCAGCCGTGGCGCGATGTACAGCGCCGCGCCCGCTTCTACGACCTGGCTGAAGCGCTCGGCGAACTCGGCGCGTGGATTCGGCTGCACTATGTCTATCCCTATCCGCACGTCGATCAGGTGATCGAGCTCATGGCGAAGGGTTTGGTACTGCCCTATCTGGACATTCCCTTTCAGCATGCCAACGCCCGCATCTTGAAATTGATGAAGCGTCCCGCCGCCGCAGAAAATACGCTGGCGCGCATCGCCGCATGGCGGCGCGTCGTCCCCGACATCACGATACGCAGCACCTTCATCGTGGGTTTTCCCGGCGAAACCGCCGCGGACTTCGAAGAGCTGCTCGACTGGTTGCGCGTGGCGCAGCTCGATCGCGTCGGTTGCTTTGAATATTCGCCGGTCGAGGGCGCCGCGGCCAACGCGCTGAAAGAAATCGCGGTACCGTCAGAACTCAAGGCAGAACGCCGCGCCCGCTTCATGGAACTCGCGGCCGAAATCAGCGCCCAGCGCCTGCAGCAAAAGATCGGCCGCAAGATGCCGGTATTGATCGACCGCATCGACCCCGACAGCGACGTTGCCATTGCGCGCTCCTACAGCGATGCGCCGGAAATCGACGGCACGGTCCGCATTGCAGGGCTGCGCGGCGCCCGCGGTAGGCTGAGCGTAGGTTCCCTGGTCGACGTGCAGATCACCGCCGCCGGCCACTATGATCTTGAAGCGCGCTTGCTAGACTCGATTCATTGATGTTGTAACTTGGGTGGCGCACACCCCTT
The DNA here is from genome assembly GCA_963771615.1 of uncultured Gammaproteobacteria bacterium. Lineage (GTDB taxonomy): Bacteria > Pseudomonadota > Gammaproteobacteria > Steroidobacterales > Steroidobacteraceae > Bog-1198. The sequence continues at coordinate 386,959 of CAVYUD010000008.1, read as the reverse complement.
TTCGGAGACACCGTGGAAATTTCTGCAGATAAAGTCGTTCTGATTCACTACACCCTCAAAGATGACGCCGGAGCCGTGCTTGACACTTCCGCCGGCGGCGAACCGCTTGCCTATATTCAAGGGCACGGGAACTTGGTCTCGGGGTTGGAAAAAGCGCTCGAGGGCAAGCCGGAGGGCAGCCAGGTCGCTGTATCGGTGAGTCCGGAGGAAGGCTACGGCAAGCACGAGCCAGGATTGATCCAGCGTGTGCCGAAGCGCACCTTGCAAGGTTCGGGCGAAGTGAAGAAAGGCATGCAATTTCAGGCCAGAACCGCCGACGGCATGCGTCTTTTCACCGTTACCGGCGTCATGGGCGACATGGTGACGCTCGACGGCAATCATCCGCTAGCCGACAAGACGTTACATTTTGATGTGCAGGTCGTGGGCGTGCGCGACGCGACGACGGAAGAACTGGAGCACGGCCATGTGCATGGCGCCGGCGGCCATCACCATTAGCGATCGGTGTCAGGTTCCTAGAGGAATTTGAACAGCGACAGGCCTTGCGTCAGAGTGAAGGCCTGCAGCGCTGCGCTCAGCGTGGTGTTTTGCTGATCGAGCGTGGTGATTGCCTTGGCGTAATCCAGCCCCTGCAGATTCGTGATTGACTGCTGCAATTGGGTTTGCTGGCTCGTCGCAACCGATTGCTGCGTGGTGATGGAGTTCAGGCGTCCGCCGATGGTGGCGCGCACATTGGAACTCTGGTTCAGTGCCTGATCGATATTGTTGATCGAACTGTTGATCGAATTATTCAGAGCGGTCGATGAGGCCGACGAAGTCACGCCGGTCTGCAGTGCATTGACCAGGTTCTGCACGGTTGTGAAGAGGCTTTGATTGGTGCTGGGCGCCAAGCTGAAGGTGTCGCCCGTTGCCGGCTGGCCGCTCAAAGTCACCTGCACGCCATTGAATGCAATCGTGCTGCCGTCGGTATAAGAACCCGTGGCCACGACGGTCGCGCCTTCAGTCACTTGGTAAGTACCCGGGCGCGGTAAATGTGATCGCGTAGGTGCCGCCGTCATAAGCGGCCGGGTTCGACACCGTGGTCGCGCCGACGATGCCGGATCCGGTATTGCCAGCCGCTGCGGACACTGCGAAGGTGCCATTGCCGGTTTTGATCTGATTGAACACCGTGTCGCCATTGTCGCCGTCGGCCACCGTCTGGCCCGCCGCGATTTGCACCTGCCGCTGTCCTTGATCGCCGTTGTAGGTCGCGCCGGTGGCGCTCAATGTGAACGGCTGCGTCTGCGCGGCGAAGCCGCCGAAAATATATTCGCCGTTGCCGTTCGTGGTATTGGCCAGCGCCAGCAAGCTGTTCTGAATCTGCACCGCCTGCGTCGCGATGGCGCTCAGGTTGGAGTTCGTCAGAATTCCACTGTTGGCCTCGAGCGCCAAATTGCGCAGAGCCTGCAGCTGAGTCTGCACCTGCGACAGCGCGTTGTCCTCGGTGTTCAAATTCGTCTGCGCGCTGGTGGCGTTGGTGCCGTATTGCTGGCTCTGCGCCAGGGCCTGGTTGTAGTTGTTCACGCTGCCCGCCGCCACCGGATTCTGCGACGCGGTGGTAAAGCTCAAGCCGCTCGACATCTGATTCTGACGTCTGATTGATGCCGGATTCCAGCAAATTGATCGCTGCCAGAAACTGCGTTTGGTCGAGGCTTTGTGTCACGCGCATCGCCGTCTCCTTTAACTGAACGTGCCGTTCACTGAATCGATCAAGGTGGTGAACAGGCTGTTGCCGATGGTCAATGCCTGCGCCGCGGCCTGATAGGCCTGCTGCCATTGCAGCAGGCTCGCCGCCTCCTCATCCAGATTCACGCCGCTGGTCGACTGCACGCTGGTCAGCGCCTGCGCATTCACCGCGGCTTGCGCGGTCTGCGCCGTATTGATCTGCTGCGCCTGGCTGCCCAAGCCGGTGATCAAGGCGCTCAACGCCGCCGGTGATGCTGGTGGTGCCGTTTTGCAGCACGCCGACGTTTTGCGCGTTGGCCGCAAGCGAGCGCATTGCGATTGTCGCCCGTGCCGCCGGCATTGCTGGTCACCGTAAAGGTATCGCCGTTGGCCGGCGCGCCGCTGATCTGCACCTGCCAGCCGTTCACGGTCGATGTTGCCGCCGCTGGTGTAAGCGTTGGCCGCGCCGCCGTTGATGGTGTAGGTGGTCGGGCTCGTGAAAGCGATGGTGACGGGCGAGAGTAGATTCGGGTTGGTCGAATCGAGCACCGTGCCCGAGCTGATGGTGGCCGCACCGGTATTCGTGCCGGCCGCCGCGGTCTTGATCGCGCCGGCAGCGGCTATTTGCGACGGGATTGGTGAGCACCACATTGATGCTCGAGGCCGCCGTCGCCGTGGGCTGAATCAGAAATTGATCGCTGGCCGCAGGGGCTCCCGACAGGACGATCGACACGCCATTGGCGACGTAAGGATTGGCGGACGTGCCGGCACCCGTCGGCGTCACGCTCACGCCCGTGGTGGTATCGGTCAGGGTCGGCGTGCCGCCCTGGAACGACAAGACGTAGTTGTCCGGATGTCAGCGCACCCAAACCGTTCGCGTTGACGCTGACAGCTGGCGGTCACGGCGTCCGTATTCTTCGAGGATGCCGTCGCCAACGGCGTGCCCACTGAAAATATGTTGGCGCCGAGGTTGCCGCTCAAATCCAGGCCGTCGCCTGTTGTGCATTGACGGTCTGACTGAACGCCGTGGCGATTTGGCCCAATTGACCCAGTGCCGGATTGATCACTTGGGTACGCGCGGCCAACAAACCGCCCAGATCTCCCGAGGTGATGTTGCTGCTGATCACATTGCCGTTGGAGGTGGAAGTCGAGATTTCCAGCTGCGAGGCGTTGAATTGATTCGGCACCGTGGTCAATGCGGTGGTTTGATTCTGCAGTACCAAGGGCTGCCCGTTGCCCACGAACACGTTCAAGGCGCCGTCAGGGTCGGTCGTCGTGGAGACGCCGACCAATTGCGACAGGTTGGACACCAGCTGATCGCGCTGGTCGAGCAGTTCGTTGGGCGGCTGGTTGCCGTCTTGCGCGGTGCCCACGACGATTTGCTTGTTCAACGTCGAGATCGCCGATGCGATGGAGTTGATCTGCTGCACATCGGCTGTGATGCGCGAATTGACGTCGGTGTTCAGCGAGTTGAGTTGCGAACTGGCGTTCTGAAAACTGGCGGCGACGGCTTGCGCCTTGCCCAGCAGCGCCTGCCGCGACGCCGTCGAGGTGGGATTGTTGGCGACATCGGAAAATGCGCTGTAGAAATTCTGCAGCGACGGTGCTCAAACCGCCCACCGTGGTGCCGAACAGATTGTCGATCTGGCTGCTGTAGTTCTGCAAAGCGTTCAACTGACCCAAGCTGCTCTGCGATGTGTTCAGCTGGTTGGCGGCAGCCTGGCTATAGGCGCGGCTGATCCCCGTGACGACGACGCCGGCACCGACCGTGGCGGCGCCGTTGGATTGCGGAATCGCTTCGGTCAGGTTGACCGATTCCCGGTCGTAGCCCGGAGTGCTGGCATTGGCAACGTTGTTGCTGGTGACGTTGATCGCGTTCTGAAACGCCTGCAGCGCCGAGATACTGATTCCAAACACATCTGACACGTTTCTTCTCCAGCTCCGGCCGTCTTACTCGCCTCGGCTCCAAGCCAATATCGGCATCGAAGAGCGGTTTCTATAATGCTGCGATGCGGGCGGCGAGCGCCGACTGCAACGCGTCGCTGTCCAGGATTTGATTTAACTTATTGCCGTAATCCGGGTCGGTGGCATAGCCGGATTTGCCCATGGCGGCGATGTAGGCGCTGGCATTGCCGCCGGCGCGCTATCACATCCTTGTAGCGCGGCGAATTCTTCAGTAAGTTGGCGAAATCGTTGACACTTTCCTCGACGGAGCCGTAGGCGCGAAACGTCGTGCGACGCGGCGCCGCGACGCCATTGATCACTTCCATGCTGTCCGCGGTCGCGCGGGCTCCGCTCCACTCCTCGCCCGCTTTGATGCCAAATAAGTTGTAGCTCGGAGAGCCGTCTGCAGTGCGCGGCATGCGCTGGCCCCACCCGGTCTCGAGTGCCGCCTGCGCGAGCATCCCTGCGGGATCGACGCCCAACGCGGCCGCCGCGCGTTGAATCGACGGCATCATGCGATTCACAAACTCAGCTGGAGAATGCGCGATCGCGGCTGTGGGCGCTGCGACGGCTTGCGGCATCGGAGCCGGCTCGCCCGAATGCAATTTCAGCGTACCGGGTGCCGATTTCCCCTCCAACTGCCGCTTGAGCAGGCGCCCTATGCCGAGATCGCCATGCTGGCTGATGCTCAATGCGACTTGCTTGTCGAACATGTCCTGGTACATGCCCATTTCGTTGCTGTCGGTCTCTTCGGCGGCAGTCGCGTCGCGCATGCTCTTCAGCATCATTTGCAGAAACAATGCCTCGACTTGCTGAGCGACTGCGCTCAAAGCTTCCGGCGAATTAGGATCGCGCTTCAGCGCCGCCAAGCCATTGAGGTCCGTGTATGTGGTCGCGCCGGACGTGTCGATGGGCGCGTCGCCGAGCGCGGGCATTGCCGAGGAGAGCGGCATGAGCGTCGTCATTTAAATGACCACCAATTCAGCCTGAAGCGCACCTGCCTCGCGCAGCGCCTCCAGAATGGCGACCAGATCGCCGGGGGCGGCGCCGACGTCATTCACGGCGCGCACGATTTGATCCAACTCGACGCCGGGCTTGAACAAGAACATGCGATTCGATCCTTGGTCCACCTTGATGGTCGAATTGTTGAGGACCACGGTTTGTCCCAACTTGGAGAGCGGATTGGGCTGGCTGACCGTCTGCTCTTCTTTAATTGTCACGGACAACGAGCCATGCGATACCGCTGCCGGTGTCACGATGACATGGCTGCTGATCACGACCGTGCCGGTGCGCGAATTGATGATCACTTTGGCTGCGGCAGCACCGGGTTCAACTTCCAAATTTTCGACCATGGACAAGAACGCCACGCGCTGCGTGATATCGATCGGCGCTTTGACGCGGATGGAAGCGCCGTCCATGATCGAGGCAACGCCATCGCCCATACCCTTGTTGACGCTGGCCACCAAACGGGTGGCGGTCGTGAAGTCTGGATCGTTCAAATTGAGCGTCACCGAATCGCCCTGCGCGATCTGCGAGGGCACCGCTCGCTCAACGGTCGCGCCATTCGGAATGCGGCCCGAGCTCGGCACATTCACCGTGAGCTTGGATCCGTCGGTGCCTTCCACGCCGAAGCCGCTGACGATGAGATTTCCCTGCGCGATCGCATAGATCTGCCCGTCGAGTCCGTGCAGCGGCGTGACCAGCAGTGATCCGCCGCGCAGACTTTTTGCATTCGCGATCGAATTGACGGTGATATCGATTGTTTGGCCGGGCTTGACGAATGCCGGCAGCACCGCATGGACCGCGACGGCGGCCACATTTTTGAGCTGCGGCGTGACACCTGGTGGAACTGTGACGCCCAGTTGCGCCAACATATTATTGAGAGACTGGATGGTGAACGGCGCCTGGCTGGTCTGATCCCCGGTGCTATCCAAGCCTACTACCAGCCCATAGCCCACGAGCTGGTTGGTGCGCACACCTTGGATTTGCGCCATGTCCTTGATCCGTTCCGCCGTCGCCGGCGGGGAAGCCAGCAATACCGAAACTATCGCCGAGCACACCGTGGCAAATATTCTTAAGCGCATGATCAGTACGGCGCGAACACAGAATTGAAGAACCGGGCCAGCCAGCCCATGCTGTTGGAGGCGTTGATGACGCCTTTGCCGGAATAACTGATGTGCGCATCTGCGACTTTGTCGGAGGTGACCGTGTTGTCGGTCGCGATGTCCGCGCGGCGCACGACGCCGGAGACATGCACGAATTCATCGCCCTGATTGAGCTTCAAGGTTTTGTCGCCCTGTATGACCAGATTGCCGTTGGACTGCACTTCCATCACCGTGACGGTCAAGCTGCCCGCCAGGCTATTAGCTTGGGTACTGGAGCCTTCGCCGTCGAAGCTATCCGCGCCGTTCAAGGTCGTGGTGAAGATCGGCACGCCGCCGGCCGTGATGGTTTTGCCGAAAAGTGTCGGCCCCGTATTGTTCACGGCCGTGGTCTTCGTGGTCTTGGTGACCGCGCTCTTGCTGGCGCTGGTGACTTCCGTCAGGCGAATCGTCAGGACATCGCCGACGCGGCGCGCCTTTAGATCGGCGAACAATTCAATTTGCTGCCCCTGCTGGAAAATGGCGCCCTCGGTGCGCGGCGTCGGCGGCGGCAATACGCGCGCGACCACCGGGTCGGGCTTCGGAGGCTTGTGGGGCATGAGTCCGCATGCCGAGACGGCGCAACACACCAGCACTGTGAGCAGCCGGATCATGTCAGATTCGTCGTCAGGAATTGCAGCATCTGATCGGTGGTGCTGATGGCCTTGGAGTTCATCTCGTAGGAGCGCTGGCATTCGATCATGGAAACCAGTTCTGTCACGGAATTGACGTTGGAGGTTTCCAGGGCACCTTGCGCAACCGTACCCAAGCCATTGGTGCCTGCCGTGCCCACCTGGGGCGATCCGCTGGCTGCGGATTCCACCAGCAAGTTGTTGCCGGTGGGTTGCAGGCCTTCCTCGTTGATGAAATCGGCGACCTGAATTTGACCGATTTTGGTTCCGACCGGGTTGCTCGCGGTGGTGGCCGTCACCGTGCCGTCGGATCCGACGGTCACCGACTGCGTGCCTGCCGGGATGTTGATGGCCGGCTGCAGCGGAAACCCGCTCGCCGTCACCACATTGCCCTGATTGTCCAAGGAAAACGTCCCGTCCCGGGTATAAGCGATGGTCCCGTCAGGCATGGTGATCTGAAAGAATCCGCGCCCGTTCACCGACAAGTCCAAGGCGCCGTTCGTCTGATTGACGCTTCCCTGGGTGTAGTCCTTTTCGGTGGCGACGATGCGCACACCGGTGCCCAGCGTCAGTCCCGTGGAGAGCTGGGTGTTCTGCGTGCTCTGCGCGCCGACCTGTCGAATATTCTGGTACATCAAATCCTGGAACGCGGCCCGCCCCGCCTTGAATCCGGTGGTATTGGTGTTTGCCAGGTTGTTCGCGATCACCGCCATGCGGGTGTTTTGCGCGTCGAGGCCGGTTTTTGCGGCCCATAATGCAAGATTCATTGGATGGTTCCTTTCGCGTTACGAGCTCAACATCATCTTTTCCGCACTTTGTTCATCGGTGTCGGTTGAGTTGATGCTCTTGATCTGAAATTCGTACAGCCGCTGCAGCTCGATCATGCTGATCAGTGACTGCGCGGCGTTCACATTGCTCGACTCCAACGACCCGGAGGTCACGGAGACCGAGTCGTCGGTCTTGGCCTTGCCGCCGGTCTTGAGGCGCAGCAGCCCATCGTCGCCCTTTTGCAGAGTGGCGGTCGGCGGATTGACGAGCTTGATGCGATCGACCTGCGTGACCGCGAACGGCGCGGAGCCCTGCGGCACCACCGATACCGTGCCGTCGCTGCCGACGCTCACAGTGGTCGACGGCGGAATCACCAGAGGTCCGCTTTCGCTCAAGACCGGCAAGCCGCTGGCCGTTGTGACCGCCCCCAGAGGCGAGACGCGTAAATCACCGGCGCGCGTGTAGGCTTCCTGGCCATCGGCGCCGCGAACCGCAATGAACCCATTGCCGTTCACCGCAATGTCGAGATCGCGTCCGGTATTCTCCATGGTGCCGGCGGAGAAATCGGTACCGGCATCGCCCGCCACGGCGTTCACGCGTGTTGCATAGCCCGGTCCATAGATCGGCTGGCTGTCGAAGCTCACCGAGTCCGCCCGAAAACCGATGGTGCTGATGTTGGCGATGTTGTGATTGTTGACGGCCTGCGCTTGCATGATTTGCTTCGCGCCGGTCATCGCCACATAGAGCCCTCTGTCCATGATTCAGTCCCGGATATCGCTTAGTGATTGATGCCGATGACGGTTTGCGAGTTCTGATTCGCGGTGGTAATCGCCTGCGCGTTCGCCTGGAAGGCGCGTTGTGCGGTAATCATATTCACCAGTTCCGTGGTCAAGTCCACGTTGGAACTCTCCAGCGCGCCCGACTGAATGGCACCGAAGCCGGCGGAACTGGCGGTGCCTTCAACGACTGTTCCGGATTGGAAGGTTGCGGCCCAATTCGTATCGCCGAGTTGTTTCAGGCCGCCCGGGTTTGGGAAATTTGCCATCGCCACCTGACCCAGCTGCGTGGTACGGCCGTTGGTGTACACGGCCGACACGATGCCTGAGGCATCGATGGAGACCGTGCTGAGTTGGCCGGTTGCGAAGCCGTTTTGGATGATCGAGGTCACGCCGAAATCGCCGCCGAACTGCGTCGTCTGACCGAAATTAAAGCTCATGTTCATAGCCGCCGCGCCGTCGGTCGGCGTATAGCCATTGAATGCCAGGGCGCCGCCCACCGGCGCGGTCACAGCGCCGGTATTGGAAAACGTCAAGGTCTGCGCCGCGCCGACCGCGGTGCCGTTGACGGTCATGTTGACGCTCCACTGATTGGGCACCGCCGTCTGCACAAAATAGAACGTCGCGGTTTGCGCCGTGCCGAGCGAGTCGTAGACCGTGGTGGACGTCGACTGATTGTAGGTGGCCGGATTGGTCGGATCGAATGGCAAGGTAGGCGCAGTTGAGTTCGCGGGAAGATTCAAGATGACCGTACCGGTGCTGGTAGCCTGAGGAGCGCTCTGCGCCGTCTCGAGATTAAGATCGGTGGTTGTGCCGGTATTGAATCCGCCGTTGGCGGTCGGCGGATACACCTGCAGCGCCTGACCCGTGGCATTGACGACATTGCCGTTCAAGTCCTGGGTGAATTGCCCGTTGCGGGAATAGACCGTGCCGCTCGCATCCTTCAGCGTAAAGAATCCATTGCCGTTGATGGCCAAATCCAGGTTCGAGCCCGTCGTGGTGACGTCGCCCTGCGTGAATTGCTGCGCGGTGGCATCGACGCGCACGCCCTGGCCCACCGAAGACTGATTGAGGTTGACCGCACCCGCCGCGTACACGTCGGCGAACTCGGCGCGGGAACTCTTGAAGCCGACCGTGTCGGCGTTTGCGACATTGTTAGACACCACATCCAGATCGGTGCTGGCCGCTGTGAGTCCTGACAATGCAATATTGAAGGCTGACATGTTCGTACTCCTGAATTAATTAGTTCGAAATCTGCTGGACGCTGCTGAATGGCACGCTGCCAACCCCGGATACATTCAAGGTCAATCCAGTCGATCCGGCGCCCATGCTGACGCTCTCCACCGTCCCATTGACCAGCGTGGTCGCGGCGGTGCTGCCGGACGTTGCGCCCGCGTACTGCGCGGTAAGCGTGTAGGTTCCCGGCGGGCGCCTGCGCACCGCTGCCCGTGATGCCATTCCACGAGAAGTTCGCGAGACCCGCCGCCTGCGCCCCCAAATTGATCTGACTCACCAAGGCGCCGCTGCTATTGGTGATGCTGAGCGTCACCTGGGAGGTAGTCTGCGGAACGTTGACGGCGCCGCTAACCGTGGCGCCGGCTGCGAGCGTGGCGGTGCTGCTGTTCACCAATGCCTGGTGACCCAACAGCGAGGACGCTTGCAGCGCCTGATTGGATGTCAATGAACTCGACAAGCGTGCTGAACGAGGTGTTGAGCGAGTTGATGCCCTGAACTTCGCTGAGCTGCGCCAGCTGAGTCAAAAAGGTGTTGCTGTCCACCGGGCTGGTCGGATCCTGATTTTGCAGTTGCGCCAGCATGAGCGTGAGGAAATCGGTCCCGCCCAGCGTTCCGGCGGCGGCATTGTTCGCCGCGGTCGATCCGGTCCCCGTGGTCGGCGCGTTTCCGGTGGGCGTTCCCGTGCCGGTCGTGGGCAAATTCGTCGGCGTAGTGGCGTGTGTTCCGTTGATCAACATGGTGCGTTCCTAGGCCTAGTGGCCCATCGATATGGTTTTGAGCAGCAGGTCCCGCGCCGTGTTGATCGCGTCAACGTTGGTGGCGAAGGTGCGGTTCGCCGAGATCATGTTGGTCATCTCTTCGATCGAATTGACGTTCGAGCTGAAGACGTAGCCGTCCTTGTTCGCCGCCGGATTGTCCGGCTGATAGCGCATCAACGGCGGCGCGGTGCTTTCGACCACCCCGAGTACACGCACGCCCACGCCGGCATCTTCCTGGTCGAAATTGGCGGCTGAGTTGTCCATCATGGTTTGAAACACGGGATGCCGCGCCCGGTAGATCTTGCTGGGATCGCCGTTGACGCTCTCCGCGTTTGCCAGATTGCTGGCCGTCGTGTTCAGGCGAATGGTTTCGGCATTCAGCGCACTGCCGGCGGTGTTGAATACATTGAACAAAGACATTCGTTTCTCCTGAGGACTGCTACTGGCCGTTGATGGCCAGCGTCAGCTCCGCAATTCTTCCGTTGATGAACCCCAGGCTCGCCTGATAGCGCACGTTGTTTTCCGCGAAAGCCGCTTGTTCGACCGGCATTTCCACCGTATTGCCGTCGAGCGAGGCCTGATAGGGATTGCGGAATTTCAAGTCGGCGGAAGGCGTCGCGGGGTCATTCAGACTGATGTGCGCGCCGTCGGTGACCTGAAGCGGCAGCGGCGCCGCATCGGTCTTGCTGAGCACAGCGCTGAAATCGATGTCGCGCGCCTTGTAATTGGGCGTGTCGGCGTTGGCGAGATTCGTCGCCAATATTCCGACGCGTTGCCCGTGCAGCAGCAGCGCTTGCTCATGGATTCCAAAAATGTTCTCGAACATGCTGTCGACTCCTGTTGGGGTTAGCAGTAGCAAGAGGTGTGCCAACCGCAAAAGCTCGCGCCAGAGGCCGTCAAATGGCGACGCGAGTCGCAGTCGAGGGGCCTGTGCGCTCCCGATTCGGCATGCGGGCCGGCCGGCGGCGGCAAGAATTTGCCGCGGCAGGCGTGGCGGCGGCGGGTCTGCGAGGCTGGGCAGCGCCGCTCCCCGCAAATGGCACGACGCTTGCTTGTTGAGTTACACCTATGCAAATTGCGCCAAAATTTCGTCGCGGCAAATTGATTCCCGGTTCGCTCGCTGTGCTTGCCGCGTCGGCGCTCGTGCCTGCGCTTGCGGCCGCGGAGATTTCCAACCCGCAGGACATTGCACAGCTCGAGGCGCTGGCGAAATCCGAGGCCGCTTCGCAGTTTCCGAGGCTCACCGATCGCCAGCGCTTTCTGGTTGGTCCTATCGAACCTCACTTGCAATTCGACCAATGCAGCCGGCCGGTGAGGCCGGTGGTCGCCTCGCCGCAGCACATGAAGGATCGAGTGGTAATCGAGCTGCGCTGCCAGGATCCCAAGCCCTGGCACCTATACGTGCCGGTCAGGATCGTCGGCACCTCGCCGGTCGCCGTCGCAGCCCATGCCATTGTGGCGGGCACCGAAATCAAGGCCGCCGACCTGAAAATCGAGGAACACGATATCTCAGAACTACCGCTGGGCTTCTTGGATGATCCGGCGATCGCGGTGGGACTCACTGCCAGCCGCCCGATCGCCGGGGGGGCCTATCTCACCAATCAGCAGCTCGTCGCTCCTAAGGCGGTGCAGAGAGGTCAATCGGTGACGCTGCTGGCCGATGCCGGAGGGATCAGCGTCCGAATGGCGGGCCGCGCCCTGACCGATGGCCTGATGAATCAGAGAGTTAGAGTCCAGAATCTGTCATCTGGCAAGATCGTCGAGGGAATCGCGCGATCCGCACAAGTCGTGGAAATTATTTTGCAATAGCTCTTCAGTGAACCACGTCACAGCCGATAACGAGGAGTAGCGGGTGATCTTAGTTGAATTCGTTAAAGTTCATCCGAACCCTGACGATAACAAGGCATGGGCTAGAGCGCTGCCCTTAGGAGATGTCGGTGAGTGACAAAATCAGTGGAATATCAACAACGGAGCCGATCGCGAAGCCTGCGGGTTCGAGCAGCAACGGCGTTGTAACTGACAAGTCGCAGGGCGAAGGTTCCGCGTCGGCCGCAACGGCACAGACCGGGGATCATGTCACCCTGACCGACTCCGCGCGCGCCTTGCAAAAGATCGAAGAAGCGGTCGCCAAGACTCCGGTTGTGGACGCAAACAAAGTGGCCGCCGCGAAACAGGCCATCAGCTCAGGCACTTACAAAATCGACGCGGGTCGAATCGCCGGCAAATTACTGAACTACGAGCGCGGTCTGAAGTAGCCCATGATTGCAGATGCCCGCCGCCGTCTCGAAGATTTACTGGATCGCGAGATTGAGCTTGCGCGTGTCCTGGCGGCGACGCTCGCTGCGGAAAAGACCGCGCTGACCGGGGACTCGCCCGCGGCGGTCGAAGAAAACGCCGCTGAGAAAATTCGCGTTCTTGAAGCCATCGAAAAACTCGACCAAGAACGCCGTGGGCTATGCGAAAGTCCGACTGGCGCGGGGATTGCCGCAACTGTCGTGGAGCGCTGGCGCAGCCTGATGCAGCTCATGGCCGGCTGTCGCACCGCAAACGAGGTCAATGGCCACATCATCCATGTACGCCGCCACCAAGTGCGCCAACTCATCGATATCGTGCGCGGCGGACCGTCGATCACTTATGACCCGCAAGGCAAGACCTTCGCCAAGGCGCTGCGTGCCCTTGCCCGAGCCTAATTTATGTTAGTACTAAGCCGTCGAGCCGATGAATCGATCGTCATACAGCCCGCGGACGGCGTTGACGCCAATATGACCATGGCGCAATTGTTCGCCAACGGTCCCATCCAGATCACGCTGCTCGGCGGGACGGGCCGGCGGGTCAAAATGGGCATCGAGGCTCCAGAGCAGCTCGCCATCCGGCGAAAAGACATCGCCTAGCCTAAGCGCCGCCTTGGCCGCTTCGCGGCCGAATTTTACTTATCGGCTTTTACTTATCGGCGAGACGGCTTACATATCTTTAGCGCTTCGCATCGACCCCTTCGCTATCGCCATGGCGATGTGCATAATGGCGTTCCTAAGAACAATTCAACGGAAGAGTCGTACGGATGGAGCGTCGATTGCACACCCGCCACCGCGCGCGCACAACTGTGTACGTGGTCATGTCCGGCCGCAAGAGTCGAATCTGCAAAGCCAAAAACTTGAGCGCCAACGGTGTCTTTGTCGAGACGGAAAATCTGGGTCTTCGCAAAGGACAACAAGTGCAGCTAGCCTTCGCGATTAACTTAGGTTTGGTCACGAAAATTCATCGGCGTACGGCGATAGTCGCGCATGTCACCCGCGGTGGCACCGGTCTCATGATGGAGCAGTTCGCGGGTCGCTGACGCGCAGTGTTCCCGGGTATTCCGCCCCCGGCTCAAGCGGGCTTGACACATCCTGTAAACTTGGAGGAATGCCACCCTTCGATCCTCCCCGCTCGGATGTCATCCGCATCCGCGGCGCCCGCCAGAACAATCTCAAAGATCTCGATCTTGACCTGCCTCTGAACGAGCTGATCGTCGTTACCGGCGTCAGCGGATCGGGCAAATCCTCGCTGGTGTTCGATACGCTGTATGCGGAAGGCCAGCGCCGCTACGTGGAAACCTTTTCGCCGTACGCGCGCCAATTCTTGGATCGCATGGACAAGCCGCAGGTCGAGCGCATCGATGGCATCCCGCCGTCGATCGCCATCGATCAGACGAACCCGGTGCGGACTTCGCGCTCCACCGTCGGCACCATGACGGAACTCAATGACCATTTGAAACTGCTGTTCGCCCGTGCCGCAGTGTTGCACTGCCGAGGTTGCGGCAAAGCCGTGCGGCGCGACGCGCCCGCCAGCGTCCAAGAACAGTTGCGCGTATTGGCGCAAGAGCATGGCGATCCGAAACTGCTGCTGACCTTTCCGGTGCCGATCCCGAAGAATTTCACCGAGTCTGAAATCAAGAGCTTGCTGGCAGCTCAAGGGTATACCCGAATTCATGAGAAGCGCGGCGGCGCGCTGCAGGTCATTCAAGATCGCTTTCGCTGGTCTGCGGTCGAGTCCGCGCGCGCCGCGGATGCCATCGAAGCGGCGCTCAAGGTCGGTCAGGGGCGCATCGATGTTTATCCGCAAGCGGACAGCGCTGCGGCTAAACCCGTGGCGCCGTGGCGCTTTTCGACTGGTCTGCATTGCGCTGACTGCGATATTCAGTACAAGGACCCGAGTCCCAGCACCTTCAGCTTCAATTCACCCATTGGTGCTTGCGAAACCTGCCGCGGCTTCGGCCGCAGCATCGGCGTCGACTATGGCTTGGTAATTCCCGATACGGCGTTGAGCCTCCGCGCGGGCGCGATTAAGCCCTGGCAAACCGAATCTTACAAGGAATGCCAGACGGACCTCATGCGATTCGCGCGCAAGCGCGGCGTCCCGGTGGACATCGCTTGGCGCGCGCTGACCGACGCGCAACGTGCCTGGGTGATCGAGGGCGAAGGTGAATGGACCAAGAACGTTTGGTATGGCGTGCGGCGCTTCTTCGCATGGCTCGAAACCAAAGCGTACAAGATGCACATTCGGGTACTACTATCGCGCTACCGTTCCTATACTGAATGCAACGCGTGCGCCGGCGCTCGTCTCAAGCCTGAAGCCCTGCTATGGCGGATCGGCAAGCCCGGCGTGAACATCCGCGATTTGATGCTGCTGCCGATCGAGGCAAGCCAAAAATTCTTTGCTGACATCGAGCTGTCGGCGCTGCAGGGTGAAGCCACCGAACTCTTGCTGCGCGAAATTCGCGCACGCCTCAAATATTTGACCGACGTGGGCCTCGGGTATCTGAATCTCGACCGCCAGTCGCGCACCTTATCCGGCGGCGAAGTGCAGCGAATCAACCTCACCACGGCACTCGGCACCTCGCTGGTCAACACCTTGTTCGTGCTCGATGAACCGTCGATTGGACTGCACCCGCGAGACGTCGAACGCATCGTTGGGGTCATGCATCGCCTGCGCGATGCGGGCAATACCCTGGTCGTGGTCGAACACGATCCCAAGGTAATACAGGCGGCGGATCGGGTGCTCGATATCGGACCCGGACCCGGAGAGCACGGCGGCGAAATCGTGTTCTATGGACCACTGCGCGGACTGCGCGGCGCCGCCGGATCACTGACTGCCGATTATTTGTTTCGGCGCAGGCGCGTGCAGATACCGCCGCTCACGCGGCGCGCCAGGAGGCTGCGCGGTTGCATGCGGCTCGAGGGTGTCGGTGAGCATAATCTCAAAGACATCGACGTAGAATTTCCGCTCGGACGTCTGGTCTGCGTGACCGGCGTCAGCGGGTCGGGGAAGTCCACACTGGTGCACGACGTACTGTTTCCGGCGCTGCTGCGCGCCAAGGGTAAACCGACGGAAAACCCCGGCCGGCACCGCGCCTTGCTTGGCGCAGAGCTGATCGACGATGTGGTGATGGTGGATCAGAGCCGTATCGGCCGCACCACGCGCTCGAATCCTGCGAGCTATGTCGGCGCGTTCGACGCCATACGCGAGTTATTTGCACGTTTGCCGGAAGCACGCGAGCGCAAGTACACCGCGGGGACGTTCAGTTTCAATGCGGGCAATGGCCGCTGTCCGGCGTGCGGCGGCAATGGATTCGAGCACGTCGAAATGCAATTCCTGTCGGATGTGTATTTGCGTTGCCCGGATTGCGACGGCCGCCGCTACCGCGCCGATGTGCTCGACGTCAAATTGTCTCGGGGCGATTTCGCTCCCAAGAGCATCGCCGATGTGCTGGAACTCACCGTCTCCGCAGCGCTGGCGTTTTTTTCCACGGATAAGGAAGTTTGCCTGCGGCTGGCGCCGCTTGCCGAGGTCGGACTCGATTATTTGCGCCTCGGTCAACCCGTCCCCACATTGTCGGGAGGCGAGGCGCAGCGCCTTAAGCTTGCTGGGCATTTGGCGGACAGCGCGATCCGTTCACAGCCGCCCAAGAAAGCCGCGCGCGCTGCGGGAAATGACGGTGCCGGCCGCGGTTCCTTGTTCTTGTTCGACGAACCGACGACGGGCCTGCATTTCGACGATGTCGCAAAACTGTTGCGGGCTTTCCGCCGGCTCATCGATGCCGGGCACTCGCTGCTCGTCATCGAGCACAACCTCGATGTGATCCGCGCCGCCGACTGGGTCATCGACTTAGGCCCGGAGGGCGGCGAGGGCGGCGGGCGCATCGTCGCGTCCGGGGCGCCGGCCGATATTACCAGCGTGGCTGCCTCGCATACCGGGCGCGCGCTCATCGAAGAAGACAAGGCAGATTTGGCGGTGCGCGATTCGGGCATTTCGCGCTATTCAAACGCAGTAGTGCACCGGGCCGGCCCCACGGCCATCCAGATTCGCGGCGCCCGCGAACACAACCTCAAGAACGTCGATGTCAACCTCGGGTTGAACAAATTCACGGTCATCACCGGCGTATCGGGCAGCGGCAAGAGCACGCTGGCATTCGATATTTTATTTGCCGAGGGTCAGCGCCGCTATCTCGAATCCTTGAACGCTTACGCGCGGCAATTTGTGCAGCCCGCTTCCCGCCCCGATGTAGACGCAATTTTTGGCATTCCGCCCACCGTGGCGATCGAGCAACGCACCAGCCGCGGAGGACACAAGAGCACGGTGGCGACGCTCACCGAGATCTATCACTTTCTGCGCCTGCTGTTCGTCAAACTGGGAGTGCAGTACTGCCCTGACTGCAACGCCCGAATCGAACCTCAGTCCGCCGATGCCATCGCGGCGCGGCTTCTCACGCAATATCGCGGCAAGCGTGTCACGCTGTTGGCGCCGTTGATCGTCGCGCGCAAGGGTTTATATACCGCTCTCGCCAAGTGGGCGCGGGGCAAGGGCTTCACACACCTGCGTGTAGACGGCAGCTTGATTCCGACGGCGAAGTGGCCGCGCCTGGATCGTTTCATCGAGCACAACATCGAATTGCCGGTGGCCACACTCAACGTCAGCGCGTCGGGCGAGCCTGCGCTGCGCGAGCAGTTGGACCTGGCGTTGCAGCACGGGCGCGGTGTGGTTCACGTGCGTACAGAAGCCGATGCGCAATCCGCTGCCAGCGTCTTCTCGACCAAGCGCGCCTGCCCGAACTGCGGCACCGGCTTCCCGGAGCTCGATCCGCGCTTGTTCTCGTTCAATTCAAAGCACGGCTGGTGCAAGGCTTGCTTCGGCACCGGATTGCAATTGCCGCAGTTCGACGCTGAGCAAAGCGGTGAGGAATCCATGTGGCGGGAAGCTACAGACGCGCCGCTCGAGGCCTGTCTGCAATGCGCCGGGCAACGTCTCAACCCCGTTGCGTTGCACGTGCTATTCCGTGAGCGGTCGATTGCGGCACTCACGGACCTGCCGGTGCGGGAATTCTCCGCCGAGCTCGGCAAATTGAAATTGGCCGGCCGCGAACGCGACATCGCTCGCGATCTCTTGGCCGAGCTCGCCGCGCGCACCGCCTTTCTATGCGATGTCGGCCTGGGGTATTTGCAATTGAATCGTGCCGCGCCGACTTTGTCCGGCGGCGAAGCGCAGCGCATTCGCCTGGCGGCGCAATTGGGCTCGAATCTGCAGGGAGTGTGCTACGTTCTGGACGAACCCACCATCGGCTTGCACCCGCGCGACAATGTCACGCTGCTCGACACCTTGGATCGGCTGCGCGCCAAGGGAAACACGCTGGTCGTCGTGGAGCACGACGAGGACACGATCCGGCGCGCCGATCATGTGATCGATCTTGGCCCCGGCGCGGGCACGCGCGGCGGGCGCTTGGTCGCACAAGGCACTGCAGCCCAGTTGGCGCTTCTGGGAAATTCAGCAACCGGCCGATGTCTGGCCGTGCCGCTGCTGCATTCCCGAGCTCGACGGCGCCCGATTGACCGCGAGACGCCAATGATCGATATCCTCGGCGCCAAGCTGCACAATCTTCTAAATATCGATGCGCGAATTCCGCGTGGACGGCTTACGGTGATCACCGGCGTTTCGGGATCGGGCAAATCATCTCTCGCGCGCGATGTGCTGCTCGGCAACTTGAAGCGCCTGCTGGCGCGTCCGAGGCGCGCCGAGCGCGGGCGCAAAACCGACGTCGAGCTTCAGGGTTGCGATGCCATCGCAGGCTGGCAATCGATCAGCCGGGTGCTCGAGGTCGATCAAACCCCGATCGGAAAAACGCCACGCTCCTGTCCCGCGACCTACATCGGATTCTGGGATTCCATTCGCCGGCTCTACGCGGATGCAACCGAGGCGCGCATGCGTGGCTTCACCGCCAGCCGCTTTTCCTTCAATACCGCGGGCGGGCGCTGCGAAGCCTGCGAGGGCCAGGGCATGCAGCGCATTGAGATGAGTTTCCTGCCGGATGTGCAAGTGCTCTGCGATGTTTGCGGCGGCAAACGCTTCAATCCGGAAACTCTGAGTATTCTGTTCAAGGGCAAGAATATCGGCGAGATACTGGCGATGAGCGTCGAGGACGCGCTGCCGTTCTTTGCGGCGCAGCGCAGCGTTCATCATCCTTTGAGCCTGCTTGCCGACGTGGGTCTAGGCTATCTGAGTCTCGGCCAGCCCAGCCCAACCCTGTCAGGCGGAGAGAGTCAGCGTATTAAGTTGGTGACCGAACTCGCCAAGGTGCGTACCGACGCACTCGGACAAGACATCGCACGGCGCGAGGGACAGCACACGCTCTACGTGCTCGACGAACCCACCGTTGGCCTGCACATGGCGGATGTGGAAAAGCTGTTGCGCGTGCTGCATCGTCTGGTTGATACCGGCAATACCCTGGTCGTGATCGAGCACAATCTCGACATCATGGCGGAAGCGGACTGGATCATCGACCTAGGGCCCGAAGGCGGCGCCGGCGGCGGAAGAGTCGTGGCACAGGGCTCGCCCGAAATCGTCGCGCGCAGGCCTGGGAAGAGCCATACGGCGGGAATCCTAAGCGAGTTCCTTCAAGAACGCGGCGTGGCCTGAGGCGACCGGGACTTCAGGCGCAATCGGCCAATTTGTCGTCGTCCTCGGCTTCCGCGGAAAACAAGGCGGTATCCGCGGCGATCTGCCTGCCCATCAGGGCGATCTTGTCCCATTCACCGTCGCCGAGGCGGTTGCGCTCATGGGCGAGTTTTTGTACCACTTCAAGGAATGCCTGGCGATTGGCCGCGGCGGCGGCGTAGTAGGTTTCCAGCAGCTTCATGCGCAAATCGCGGCGGTCGGGCTCACGTTCAACCGCACGCTTGAGAACATCCACCAGATTCGTGCGCCGCTCTTTGACGACCACGCGCTCGTGCAAGACACTGGGCATGTGCACGTGCTGAGCCGTCAGATCGAGATCCACCAGGTTGTAATCCAGTTTGGTCGTGTCGACGAGCAGCTCCTCCGCACCGACCATGACCGTTGCGGTCTCGTCAGCGGCGGTCTCGTCAGCGGCGGCCTTGTCGTCAGAGGCTTGTAGCGCATGCGCATTCAGGTTGACCGTGGCGGCAGGCAGGTTCGCGGTATCGCCGCTCCCCGCACCCATCTCGGCGGCAAGAATCGCCGTCTCGCCGGAAAGATCGAGGGTGTCTTCGTAGGCTGCCCGCAGTTCATCCTCGTCGACTGTGAAAACAGGCTCGAGCGCGGCAGCCTCGTCGGTGTTAGGGCCCTTGGAGATTTCTTCGCCGGCGTTGGCCGGCGGTTCCACGGCGGCCAAGGGCTCCGCAACGGGATTCGAAGTTTTGGCCACCATCGGTGCGCTGCCGGTCGTGGCCGAGTTGGCAGTGATCTGCGGCGCGGCGCGGCGACGCAGCTTCAAGAACATCGTGCCAAAGGCGCCCGCCAGCAGGGCTAAGCCTCCGATCAAGGATGTCACCAACCACTGGCTTAGGAAGGGGACCGCCGCGACCGGTTCGTCGACCGCTTGCTCGGCGTACCGGACCTGAGCCTGCACTCCGAGCAGTTTGTCGCGCTCGCGTTCCAACTGACCTTGTATGTCGTGAAGTCCTTGTTCGAGAGATTGAACGCGCAGATTGAGCGCCGCTGCTTCCGCGGCGTCACTGCCTGCCGTGGTTGCGGCGCGCGGTGCACCGATGGCGCCGCCTGTCGAAGCGGTCGCGGCAATCGGCGCGGCGGCTGACACAGTCGAAGTGATTTCTTGCACGGACGCCGGCGTTGCTGGCAACGCCGCCGTCACGGTACGCACTTTCGTCGGTGAGGTTCGCCAGGCCATCATTTGCGAATTGATTTCGCGGCTGGCCTCTTCCTTGGTTATGGTTGAGATGTCTGCCGCCGAAGGAATTGTCAGCACGGCACCGAGACGCAGGCGATTGATGTTGCCCTCGAATGCGTGCGGATTGGCGCGGAAAATCGCCAGCATCGTCTTCTTGAGATCGTAGTCGGAACGCGCGCCAACGCGCCAAGCGACACCCCGGAGCGTCGCTTTCGCGCCGATTTTTACGTGGGTCGTGACGCGCGCCGTGTTCGCTGCCGGAGACGCCGCAGCTGTCAGAGTGCTGCTCACCGCAGCAGCAGGCGCCGGCTGCACGAGCGACGCGGGTGAAACCGCGGGCGAACGCACGGCGGCGGCCACTTGAGTCGCGGCCGGGAAGCCAGCCGGATCGAGCAGCAGGGAGTACTGGCGAATGACCTCGCCATTGTGCCAGCGAAGATCGACCAACAGATTGACCAGAGGTTCGGTGAAGGAGTCAGTCGAGCGGATGACCAGCACGGGCTTTCCCTTCTCGTCGTGCGACACCTTAAACGTGGCCGATGCAAGGAAGGCTGGACGTTCGGCACCGAATCGCAGAAACGTGTCCCGGTTGGCAACCGACGCGGTCAGGCTGGATAGTTCTTCGGCCGTTGCGCCGACGATCTCGATGTCCGCTGCGAGCGGCTCGTTGAGAGCAGAGTTCACATGGATCTCGCCCAACCCCAACGCCTGAGCTGCGCCGGGCAGCGAAAGCGCCATCATCAAGACCAACGGGTTTTGCCCGCGCGACATCTTTTGCTCCAAGGGGTTTAGGCGCCATCAAATGCTATGCGACCGAATCCGCTGTTGATACAAGCGAATGCCAGGACTCCGACGTAGTTCACGCATGTTTTTGCATTGCGTCACATGCACCCGCAAATGTGACGCTAAGCAGGGCCCCGGCTTGGTTCCATCAGCTCGATGCGATTGCCGAACGGATCGTCGACATAGATCCGCTGATAGCCTTCCAGAGGCTCGTCCTCTTTGACGATGCAGCCCGATGCCTCGAGTTTCTCCCGGAGCGAGGACAACTCTGTAACCAGCAAGGCCAGGTGGGCTTTGCGCGCCGGCCGAAAATCAGCCTCGACGCCCAAGTGAATCTTGAGATCATCATTCTCAAACCAGCATCCGCCGCGCTTCGCCAGATGGGCCGGTTTCGGGGTCTCGCGTATCCCCAAGATTCCTGCGTAGAAATTCCTGGCCAGATCCTCGCCGCCGGCGGGCATTGCCAGTTGCACATGTTCGATACGTGTTACGCGCACGGCATAATATTAGCAACGAACCAGCGACGCAGAGATACGTATGAAAACGATTCTTGTCACCGGCGGCACACGCGGCATCGGCCGGGCGACGGCGCTCAAATGCGCGCGCAAAGGTTGGAGCGTCGCGCTCACCTACCTCAGCAACCAGGCCGCAGCCGAGGAAGCCGCCCGCGAGGTTCGCGCCGCCGGCGGCCACGCAATCACCCTACAAGGCGATGTCGCGGAGGAGGCCGATGTCATTTCGATGTTCGGCGCAGCTGAATCGAGATTCGGCCGGCTCGATGGCGTGGTGATCAACGCTGGCATCGTAGCGCCGTCGCTGCAGCTGGCAGACATGGACAGCGCGCGGCTCAAACGCATATTCGACGTCAACGTCTATGGCGCTTACCTCTGCGCCCGGGAGAGCGCTCGTTGCATGTCGAAGGATCGAGGCGGCAGCGGCGGCGCCATCGTCCTCATTTCATCGGCGGCGAGCCGCCTCGGTTCGCCGTTCGAATATGTTGATTACGCCGGATCAAAAGCCGCCATCGATACGCTGACGATCGGCTTGGCGAAGGAGCTGGCGCAACAGGGAGTGCGTGTGAACGCAGTTCGTCCGGGACTCATCGAAACCGACATTCATGCCAGCGGCGGACAACCCGACCGCGCGCGTCGTATCGGTGCAACCACGCCGATGGGCCGAGCGGGGCGTCCCGAGGAAGTCGCCGAAGCGATTGTTTGGCTGCTAGGCGACGGCGCCTCTTACACGACCGGCGCAGTTCTCGATGTCGCCGGCGGACGCTGAGGGTTTTCCGCTCATGCGGGATTTTGACTCATCCCGGACTCAAGGGAATCCGTTTCGGCTTAGGCTGCGCCTTCGTGACTCCGAAGTCCGCCGGCAACGGCGGTATGACCTGGTTGGGGTACCAAAACGTTAGGTGGCAGCTTTCGCAAATGCCATCCATGGCTGCGCCGGCGTTCATCATGCCGGCCGGATCTTTCTTGTCGATGGCCGTGAGCATTTGCGTGCCCGACTCTCGCAGCGCTCGCGCAAATTGCACGAAGGCCGCGTGCTGCGCCTCAAAGAGCTTTTGTCCCGCTTCGGCGCTGAGCACCCCCGAGGTTCCTTGATCGAGCACCGGACTGCCGGGAGCCACGAGCGTGCGGCCATCCATGACGAGTAAATTAGTCCCTTCGATTAGCGCGATGGCGTGGCGCCGCGCCTCGCGCCATTCCTCATCGGACTTTGGCTGGTGAAACACAGTTCCTTTTGGGGTCGTGGTAATGCTGACCGAATCCCAAAGCGCATCCGCCGACGGATCGATGACCGCATCCATCAGTTCTTGGATGCTGGCCATGATTTGAATCGATGGCGGCGGCGATGCCGCGGTGGTTGCGGGCAGCACCGCTGGCACAGTTGCGGCGGTCGGCGCTTCGCTTTTCTGACAGCCGCTGAGTCCCGGGAAAGCGGCGAGAATTGCACAGATCAGCATTGACGGACTTTTCACCAGAAACCGCTCCCTTGTTCGGTTGAAACTCCCGACAGGCAGGTAGTCTGAATCCCCGGCCGCGAGAAGGGAAGCGCCTGTTCAGTTCACTTGCCGGCGGGAAGATCGGCCGGCGGCTTCTTGACCGATTCCTTGGCGTGCAAGCCCGCGTCTTCGATCAAGCGCCGGCGCACATACAAAAAGCGAATTGTTTCGTATTCGAAAGGCGAGCCGCCGGAATAGTAGCGAAAATCGATGTTGGCGCGCTGATCGATCACGTTGACTGTCCCCAAGCCCCACGAGACGTTGCCGCGGTACAACCCTGCGACGTTGATACCGTATTCCGTGCCATAGTCCGCAAGAAAACCAAAGCTATCTCGCAGTGTCGAAGGCCCCAGCAGCGGAATCACCAGATAAGGGCCCGGGTGCATGCCCCACTTGGCCAGCGTTGTCGCAAAACCGGTGGGCGAACCAGGCAGTTTAAGTTTGGTGGCGACGTCGAATAAGCCGCCGATGCCGATGGTGCTGTTAATGGCCAAGCGCGTAAGGCTGCGCCATCCGTACTTGAGCCGCCACTGCAGCGTGTAATTGATGACGCTGTCGATCTCTGCGAGATTGCCAAAAAAATTATGGATGCCCGCGCGGATGGGCGCGGGCGCACGCCGGTACGTATCTGCCACCGGCAAGAAAATCGACTCATCGAAACGCGCGTTGAATCGGTAGGTAAATCGGTTTAGGCGCTCCCAAGGATCGTAGGTGTACATGGGCGGCGCATCGGCCGGCGTCAAAAGCAGCGGCGCATCTTGCGCCGCTGCAGAACTATTGGCGGATTCGGCTGCAACCGCATCGGCAAAGGCCGCAGCGTTTGCCGCGGCGGCAGCATTATCGGCCGCCGGGGTTTGGTCGGGAACCGTGCGGATGGAGAGTACGTGCGAGGCGCAGCCCTCGAGCAGCGCTGCGAGAAGAGCTGCGAGAACCGCCGCCTTCACTGCGTGCTCCGCGGCCAACTGCCAGACAGCATGTCGAGCATGTCGGCGACCTGCTGTCGGTCCCCCACTTCGCCGAGATGACCGCCGTGATCGTAGACGACGATTCTGGGACCTAGCGTATCCTTTAGCCAGGCGAGCTCGCTTTTGTTGAGGATTAGATCATTGCTGGCGGTCTGCGCATAATAATCGCCATCGTCGCGCAGGGCGTCGGTAATGATGTCGAGACGATTGGACGCTATCAAAGAGGTGCTGGTCGCATCTGGCCGCCTTTTGAGATAGTAAGGGGCAAACACCCGCGTAAAATAATCGGCAAAGGGTTTTGCGCGCAGATCGCGCTGAATAACTTCGAGGGAGTCACTCACCTTCGGCGGATGCGCCGGATCGGTGACCACTCCGGTCTTGGCGTACAAGTCGCCGATGAAGAACATGTCGACCAACTGCAGGCGAAACGTCAGCGCGATCGCCGCGGAAAATTCCGCGTCCGTCTTCAGCGTCGCTGCGCCGGCGCTGAGCAGAAAATTCTCGTCCAGTTCGAGGCGGTTCGAAGCTCGATACAGATTCGCGATTTGCGCATATAGCCTGCGATAGAGCAGCTCCACACCTTGGTCGCCCGGTCCAATCGCCGCTGCGAATAGCCTGTCGAGGCGCCCGACGGAGGAGAATAGGCTCACCGGCGGATTGATCATGACGACGCGGTGGATCTTGAGCTTGTGCTCGGTCGCGTCGATCGACTTGACGATGGCCGCGTTCGCGCCTCCCAAGCTGTACCCCAACAGGTCGATGTCCGTTATGCGAACTTTGCGCGGCAAGTGCGCGATGATCTCTTGCATGGCGGCGTATAAATCTTTTCCGTCGCGCATCAGATCCCCCGCGACACCGGTACTCGACGCCGACACGATGAAACTTGGAGAGGTGGGGGACGGCATGGTCAGGACGTGGTAGCCCGCACCGTAGAGCGCGGCGCGCAGGACAGAAATCGTCTTGGTATTGCCATCGCTTCCCGTCCCGGAAATGACGATTGCCAACGGCGCCGGTTTATTTTGCGCAGAGAGCCAGACACGTAGCTTGGCGTCAAACCACAGAACCTGCGGGACGGGTAAACGCCACGGCAACTCAACATTGATCTCGGAGAGCGGCAACTTCGCGGGCAAAGATGCCGTGTCCTGCGGCGGGGTACCGAACACAGTGGCGCGAAGGCCGGCGGAGTCCGCGAGGCCAATTGCTGGACTGGGGGACGGCGGCGCTTGCGATGGTGACTGAGGCAGTGACTGAGACGGCGACTGCGGTAGTAACTGCGACGGGGCCTGCGGCGCGGATTGCGACGGTGATTGTTGCGGCTCCGCCGGCTGCGCGGCCAAGGCCGCACCGACGGTAGCTGCACCGAAAACCAACGCGAATGGAATCAGTCTCAGGCCGGCGCTCATCGTCATTGGCATTGTTGTTACGATAGCAGCAACAGCGGGCAGTATCGACGACCGCTGCGCGTAGGACGGGGCCTACCCGAACTTTAGCCATTGCGCAAACCACGAGGAGTTCTGCTGCATGCCTAACAAAAAACGCCGCTCTCCGCGGTTTGCAGCACTGCAGGTCCTGATGGAAACGACGCGCGGCCACGCGCTGCCGCTGCCGCCGAAATTGTTGCGCCTATACGGCGCATTTCGACTGCCCGTCGCGCGCTCGGGTTTTCATGTTTTCAGCAATTTCGTCAGCACATTGGACGGCGTCGTCTCGCTTCAAGTAAAAGGACACAGCGGCGGCGGCGATATCAGCGGCTTCAGTGGTCAGGATCGCATGGTGATGGGTCTGCTGCGCGCCGCGGCCGATGCGGTCATCGTGGGTTCAGGAACGCTGGCTGCAGACCCACAGCACGTCTGGACCCCGCAAGCAATCTGCCCTGAACTGGGGGACGATTATCGCCGGCTCGCCGGCGCCATGGCCAAACCACATGCCCTGAATGTGATTGTGAGCGCCGGCGGAACGGTGGACCTGCGCTTGCCGGTCTTCGCCTCCGGGAAAGTCGCGGCGATGGTCATTACAACCGTGCGCGGCGCAAAACGACTGCGCAAGCTTCGGGTGCCCGGTTCAGTCCAGATCCATGTGGTCCGAGCCCGGTCCGGAGATATTCCCGCCGCCGATATTTTGCGAGCAGTGGGTCGGGCCGTAACAGGAAGGCGGGTCCTGGTCGAGGGTGGGCCGCGGTTGTTGGCCACGTTCTACAAAGAGCAACTCATCGATGAGCAATTCCTGTCTCTTGCGCCCCAGCTTTCGGGCAGGAAGATCGGCGATGCGCGCATGGGCCTGGTGATGGGGAAAACCTTTGCGCCTCGTGATCCCCGCTGGGGCCGATTGACGGACGCCCGTCAGGGCAGTCGATTGCTGTTTCTACGCTATTCATTCTGACGGATCTACGGAGGCACTTCCGGCGCAGCCGTTCGAAAAGCCGGCAACTCCCGGCACGCGGCATCGATCGCCAAAATCCGCGGGAAGGAATTCATGTCCACCGAGAAGCGTCGCGCATTGAATACCTGCGGCACCAGACAAACGTCCGCCATCGTCGGGGAATTTCCATGGCAAAACCGCCCCGTCGCCGCGTCTCGCACCAGCCAGCGTTCCAAGGCCTCGAATCCAACGCCGACCCAGTGCCGATACCACGTATCACGCGTCTGCTTGTCCAAAATCAGCTTCTCTTCCAGATAGCGCAGCACGCGTAAATTGTTGAGTGGGTGAATATCGCTGGCGATCGCTTGCGTGAGCGCGCGAACCCTGGCCCGAGCCAGAGGCTCTGCCGGCAGCAGCGGCGGATTCGGATACAGCTCGTCGAGATATTCGATGATGGCCACCGACTGAGTCAGCACGAAGCCATCGTCGAATTCGAGCGCGGGCACGAATCCTTGGACATTGATCTGCAGAAACTCCGACAGGCGGTGTTCGCCGGAGCGCAAGTTCTTGATGATCGACGTGTACTGCAGATTCTTGAGGGCCAGGGCGATGCGTACCCGATACGAAGCGGAACTCAAGCCGTAGCCATATAGAATCATTGGTGCGAGTATATAAGATCGATTCTGACACCAATGGGACTTTATTATGCTTAAAAACAGCCTCTTGGCATTTGCTGTGTGCGGCATCGTCGCGGCCGCCCCATGCATGGCGCATGCGAAACTGCAAAGTTCTTCGCCGGCAAACAATGCTCATTTGACTGAAGCACCCAAATCGCTGACGCTCAACTTCAGCGAAGCTGCCCGGCTGGCGGTATTGAAATTGGCGCGCGACGGCAATGAAGTTGCCGTTCCCTTCGATAAGGACGCCAAGGCGGGCCAAACATTCACGCTGACGCTGCCGGCACTGCCGCCGGGCAATTACACCGTGCAATGGACCGCCGTGGCGGCGGATGATGGTCACGTCACCCGAGGCTCCTTCGTTTTCTCGATCGCCGCTTAATCGCACCGCCGGCCGAGGTTTGAAATGGACATCAGCGGCTGGGACATCGCGGCGATGTTCGCGAAGGCAGTCACCTACGCCGCGACGCTTGCTGCGGCCGGCGCGGCTTTTTTTATGATCTATTGCGCCGCGCTGCTGCGCGATCAACAACGCGGGCTGAGCCGCCGCGTCATTGTTATCCTGGTGGGCGTTGCTGCCGCCGCCACCGTTCTGCGCGTCTTGCTGCTGGCCGGTTCAATGAGCGGCGAGCTGGCGGGCATGTTCGACAGCCGTTTCGCAACCATGATCCTGGGCGCCGGCGAGGGGCGCGCGAGCGGCATGCGGCTGGTGGGACTTTCGCTCTCTCTATTTGTGCTGTCGACGAAACCCGTATTGCGCGGACCGGCGATGGTAGGCGCGATCGTCGCATCGACATCCTTTGCATGGGTGGGACATGTCCATGGTCTAGTACCGAATACCACCCCCAGCTTGCTACTCTGCCTGCACCTCCTGTGCGCAGCATTTTGGCTCGGCGCGTTGCCGCCGCTATTGATCATCGCGACAGGTACCAATGAATCGCAAATCGCCGCGGCCGCGGCGCGCTTTGGAAAATTGGCAGTGCGTGTCGTGGCACTGCTGATAGCCGCCGGCGCAAGCCTGCTGCTCATGTTGATCGGCAACGCAGTGGAGTTTTGGGCCAGCGACTACGGTCGCATGATGGCGATTAAACTGCTGGGAGTCGCTGCGCTGTTGAGCCTTGGCGCCTGGAATAAGCTGGCTTTGACGCCCCGGCTCCTGCGAGGCGATGCGCGCGCCGTCATCAAATTTCGGCGCACGCTGCTGGCGGAAATGGGTGTCGGCGCAGTTATTTTGTTGACCACCGCGGCATTCACGACTTTCACCGGACCGCCCTAGCCACAGCCGATTTACGGCGGCAGCACGTAGTCCACATAGACGCTTCCTGGCGCACCGGAAACGCAGGCTTCGACTTCGAATGCGGAGCGTATCAAGTCGGGCGTCAAGGTTGCCTGCGTCGCGCCGTCGCCCGCGACACGTCCGTTCGACAACGCGAAAATGCGACTCGCAAAGCGGCCTGCCAGGGTCAGGTCATGAATGGAAGCAACCACCAATTTGCCGCCGCTCGCCAGCGACTGCAGGCGGCGCGCCGTATCGAGCGCGTGCTTGGGATCAAGGCCGGCAATGGGTTCATCGATGATCAACACATCCGGATCGGCGACCAGGGCGCGTGCAAGCATGGCACGTGCGAGCTCGCCGCCCGAAAGTGTGGTTGCGGGCTGCTCGCGGTGATCGAGCAGATCGCATGCTTGCAACGCTTGCGTAATTTTCGGAGCAAAGCTTGCAGGCAGACCGCCCAGTGCCGGCAAGATTGGCGTCAATCCCAGGGCAACCAACCTTTCCACGGATAACGGCCATTCGCAGCGTGGATTCTGCGGCAAATAGGCGCGGCGCTGCGCCAACTGCATGCCGGAGAGCACGCGGATGGAAACGCCGTCCAGCATGACGATACCGGAATCCGCACGCAGCAATCCGGCCAACACCGACAGCAGTGTCGACTTGCCCGCCCCGTTCGCACCGATCACCGCAACAAAATCACCGGACTCGGCATGCAACGAAACGTCATCGAGAATCACGCGAGAGCCGCGCCGGACACAAATCTTGGATGCATCGAGAACGCTCATGAACCGTGCGCCGCTTGCAGAAGACTGATGCGCAGCGCCGCCGCGGCATCGGCGCTCTCGACGACTCCGCAACTATAAAGAGCCCCCGGATAGCTGACGGTTCGGCCGGAATAGAGCCTGCGGATGAGGGGATGCCGCGCCATATCCGTGTTCAGTCCCGGCGTGTCGGTGATATCGCTGGAGTAGGCGAGCACGTCGGGGTGCGCCGCGATCAATTGCTCCACTTCGAAGGAGGTGTAGGCTCCGCCGTTCAGCGACGTCGCGACATTCACCCCGCCGGCCGCGGTCAGAATGGCGTCGAACAGCGTGCCTTTGCCTGGAATGGATCCGCCTTCCCCCCAGGCTGCGACGCGGATGCTTTGCCGCGGGCGCGAGATCGCCAGCGCCTGCAAGGTCGAATCCATTTTTGCAATCAGCGACTCCCCGGCGGCGTCTCGCCGCAGCGCATGGGCCACTTGCCTCGTCACCGCACGGATCTGGTCGAAATCGGCGGCTGGCGCCACTTCGAGCATTGGCCAGTGCAGCCTTTTCAGCACCCCGCGCGCTGCAGGCGTGGTGTACGTTCCGGCCAGCACCAGGTCGGGCTTTTCCTGCAGCACTTCCTCGACGGTACCCCAATTCACCCGCACCTTCGCGGCCTGCGGCCACTGGTAGGAATTGCTGCGATCGCGCGAGTAATAGGTGACCGAGGCGATGCGTTCCGGCGGCAACAACTCGAGCAGAAGATCGTCGGTGCACATGCTGAGCGACATGACATGCTGCGGCCCGTCTGCGGCCGTGGCGCGGCTCGCAAGCCAAAGCAGCGCCAGCGCAGCACAGACAGTAAATGACACTCTAATCAAGGTTCATCCGAATTTGCTGAAATCCGGCGGCCGCCGCTCGGAAAAGGCCGTGAAAGCTTCCTTGAACTCTGCGGATTTGAGCTGCCGGACGAAGTGCCCGGCTTCCTGGCTCATGCGTGCCAATAAAACGGCTTCATCGCGCATCAGCGATTTGGTCGCGACCACTGAGGCCGGCGCACGCGATGCGATTGCAACGGCGGTTGCTCGAGCGACAGAATGCAGATCGGCGGCCGGCACGGCGCGATTCGCAATTCCCCAATTCACTGCTTTTTCGGCGTTCACGGGTTCGCCGAGTACGAACATCTCAAACGCGCGCGCATGCCCGATGCGCAGCGGCATCAGCAAGCTCGATGCTGCCTCGGGAACCAGCGCGAGATTGACGAAGGGCGCAATCAGCAAGGCATCCTCTGCGAGATAAACCATGTCGCAATGCAGAAGCATCGTGACACCGACGCCGACGGCGCGGCCATTGACGGCGGCAACGATCGGCGTGCGGGCTTTCGCCAGCGCGGGAAGCAGCGGATTGGCATCCTCTGGCTTCGGCGCTGCGGTCGAATCACCGACCGCCGCGAAATCCGTAAGATCATTGCCTGCAGTGAACATGTCGCCGTTGGCCTTGATCAAAATGCAGCGAATGCTGGGATCGCTGTCGGCAGCAGTAATTTCCGCCGCCAGCATCTTGTACATCTCTCGGGTCAGCGCATTTTTCTTGTCCGGCCGGTTCAGAGTCAGGATCAAGAGCTTTGCGGACTTCTCCACCAGAACATGCTGTGTCACAAGAATTCTCCTTCGGGTATTTTATGGTGCCGTTCTGCGCAGCCGCACAACCAGCCAAAAGAAAAAGGGTGTTCCGATCAAGCTCGTCAGTACCCCAAGCTTCAGTTCCGTTCCGACGTGAATCAACCGAGTTGCAATATCGGCAACCAGCAGCAGCAGCGCGCCCGACAATGCGGCCGGAAACAGGATGCGGCTGGGTTGGTGGCCCAGCAGCGGCCGCACCAGATGCGGTGCGATCAGGCCGATGAACCCGACAACTCCCGTCACCGCCGTGGACGCGCCAATCGCCAGTGCCGTGCCGAATACGGCCAAGAAATATAGCCTTCCGATATTGATCCCTAAACTGTGTGCTTGCGCCTCGCCCAGAGTCAGGGCATCAACTCCACGGGCGGTAAACAGCAGCATAGCGCAACCCAACAGGATAAATGGCGTGACCAGAATTACATGGTCCCAGCTGCGGTCGGCGAGCGATCCCATTAACCAGGTCATGATTTCGAACGCTGCATAGGGGTTGGGGGCGAGATTCAGCGCCAGCGCGATGCCTGCTGCAGCGAGCGCTGACACTGCAGCTCCGGCAAGCACCAAGGTTATCGTGCCGCCGCCGCGGCCCAGTGCAAAAGTCACGACGCTTGCAAGCACTGCGCCCACCAAGCCGAGCAGCGGCGCGGCGGTCGCGAAATGCGTCGCGAAGCCAAAATACACCGCAATCACGGCACCGAGCGCCGCGCCGGCTGAGACCCCCAACAGGCCGGGCTCCGCCAAGGGGTTGCGAGTCACCCCCTGCAGAACAGCGCCCGCCAAGCCCAGTGCACCGCCGACTTCCAGGGCAAGAACAGCTCGAGGCAGTCGAAGCTGCATGACGATCGTAGCTGCGAGACTGCTATCCTGCGACCACAAGCCATCCCAGACCTCGCCGACGGGCAGCCAGACGCGTCCCGCCAACAGCGAAATCACGAACGTCGCGGCGAGCAGCAGCAGCAGAACGACGCTGATTAACCAGTCCCTGTGCATGTCAGGCGTAGCTTCTACTGACGAACCAGAACACCCCGAGCGCGACGAGAAACGCCGAGGCGACATCGACGACGATGGGCCGCGGCAGTGCCAGTTGCAATCGCTTCAATCCAAGCACCAGCAGAGTGGCGCCCACCACGAGCGCCAACTGACCCACCTCGACGCCCAAATTGAAACCCACCAGCAGTTCTGCCAGGCGTTGTGTCGGCAGCTGCAATTCCAGCAAGTCAGCGGCAAAGCCAAAACCGTGTATTAGTCCAAACACCAAGGTGACCAATATCCTCAAGCGGCCGGCGTCGCGTATGTTGCCCGATAACAAAAGGTAGTTCGCGGTGAACAATCCGGCGCCGAGCAACAGCAAGCTCGGCAGTCCGCCGAATCCCAGAATCTGAAACAAAGCCATCAGGCACAGGCACGCGCCGACGCTCAACGCCACCAATTTCGGCTGTCTGGTCTGCACTACGATGTTTTCAGCGCCGATCAACGCAATCGTTAGAGCCACGAGTGCATCGATATATTCCGCATGCGGCCTCAATATGCCGGTGACCGCCAGCGCCAGGGTCAAGCTATGTCCGATGGTGAAACCGGTCACGACGAACACCAGATCGCGAAGACGGCGCGAGATCAGCACCAGACCCAAGAGAAATGACATGTGGTCGACGCCGGTAAAGATATGCATCATGCCCATGCGAATGAATTCGAAGAAACTCGCACTCTTGAGGCGTCCGCCCTCGCCGCCCGTCACGTCGATCGTTTGGTGCTCGTTCGTTATGAGCTGTTCGGTAAATTCGCCGGTCGCCGCATTTTGTACCTGCGCAAAATTGGTGTGGCTCGAGACCAAATCGAAAAAGGCGCCGGAATGAATTTGCAGATTCGCGTCCGTATCGCACTTGAAGGTAAAATCGAATTTACTGAAACCTGCGAGCGCCGATAAAATCTCCACAGGCGGTACCAGCGCACAGCGCTTGCCGTCGGCGACGGCGTAAGTCTTGTCCGTCAAATAGTCTCGCAAGCGTTCCGGCGTGACAGGGCTGGCATCGCTGCCCAGCCGTTTCGCCTCGATGTCCGGAATGGTGACCACCACATCGACCGTGCGCCCATTGATTTCCCAAACCGAATGGGACTGGCTGCGCACATGCGCGTGCGCGGGCGTAGCAAACCATGCGCTGAAAACCAGCAGCATGAACGCGGCCTGCTTCAACGCAAGTCATCCGCAATCAGCACGTTGGCACGCTTGCGCAGAAATGATTCGCCGCTCAATTTCAATTTATCGACCGCCTGATTGCGATAGTCGCTCAGTACCTGCGTGCGCGCCGCGGCAAAGCCGAAGGGGACCGGGCGTTTGTTTTGTTCCATGACGAGAACGTGTATGCCATCGGGCAACTGCAGAGGCTTGGAAACCGAGCCTGCGCCCAAGTCTCGGGCCACCGCGAACAGCTCGTCGCCCAGATGGATTTTCGCGGCGAAATAGAATTCTTCGCCTTTGGTTTTGCCGGAATCGCGGCCCTTCAGCTGCGCGAGCGCCTGCGCATCGCTGATGGTCTTTTTGAGCGCTTCCGGCTCATTCGGTAAATCCGGCAGCGCAGTTGCCGGAAACACCAGATCCTTGACGCGCATGATCCCTTCGCTGACGTAGCGTTCCTGATGGGTCTCGAAAAATCGGCGCAAGGCCGCCTCGCTGGGCTGTGAAGTAATTGCGTTCTCGGCTATTTCCAGTTCGACCGCGTTTACCAGCGCGCTGCGCACGTCCGGGTCCGTCGACGCAACATCCAGCTCCTTGCCGCGTTGGACGAAGAGCTCTTCCCGGATCATGTCATCCAGAACCTTGTGGCGCTGCTCCTGGGTCGCATGGCTCAGATCGACCCCGTATAGGGTCTGCAGCAACGCAAGGAAATCGGCGCGCGACACCGGCTGCTGATTCACCAGTGCGACATCCTCCGCCGGGACGATGAGCGTAGACGCACTGCGCGCGGTGAAAAGAGAGTAGCCAGCCAATACCAGGCCGATCAGCACGCCTGCCGCCATGAGCACGAAGGATCGCGCACTGCTTATTTGCGACGGATCGCGCCAGGACGCACGTGGCGGTCTTTGATCAATAGCCATTTTGAGTCGCACCGGGGTGTGAAATCGAATAGACATACAATGCCAGCTCACGGATGCTCGCAGCACTTGCGCGCTTGATCCATGCGGGGCACACGCCTTGGCGGCCATAGGCGATGGACATGCGCAGCGCATCGCGGCTGCCGTCTCCATAAAGCGTAATCGCATCGCTGAGATTCGGCGCGCCAATCGCCGAGTCGCCCTTCGCATCGATCGAATGGCAGTCGTAACAGCCGCCGTGCCCCGTGAACAGGGCGGCGCCGCGTGCTGCAGCGGCTGGGTCCGCCTGCCGGCCCTGCTGACGCACCAGAAATTCGATGGCATCGTCGATTTCGCCGGGCGTCAAAGGCTGGATATTTTTGTCTGCGGGGTTAGGCTGCGGCCGGGCATAAGCGGGCATGACGGCGAGATTCCACGCCTTCGGATTGCGCGAACGAATCCCATAGTCAATCACCTTTTCGATCTCCGAAGTGCGGCCGCTGCCGTAAAGCCAATCGTTATCGGTTAAGTCCGGGATACCCCTGGCGGGATCGCCCGATCCGGAGGCGCCGTGACAGGCCGCGCAGCGTGCTACGAACAGCGGTGCAGCGCGACGCACGGCAAATTCGAGCAACATCGCATCGGCCGGCAACGCATCCGGATCGGCACGCAACAGCTGTCGCGCGGCATAGTTGTCCGCCGCAAAAACCGCTGCAAGCAGCAGCGACGCCATGATCAGGACGACGAGAAAGCGCATCGCTCAATGATAGCGCAGGCCGGCCTCGCTATCGGGTGCAACGCGCGCTGCGTGGTATATAGGCATCATGGCTCGCTTGATCTTGTTGCTGCATCGCTATTTGGGAATCGCCGTGGGCGCGCTGATGGTGATGTGGTGCCTGTCCGGCATCGTCATGTTGTACGTGAGCTACCCCGCATTGGGCGAAGCTGTTCGTCTGAAAAACCTGCAAGCGATTGTGTGGCGCGACTGCTGCAAGATTGCGGACGCGCTGCGCGCTGACCTTCAGCCCGCCGGCATCGCCATCGAAATGTTGAACGGCAGGCCGGTGTTGTTTGCGCGCGAGGATTCCCGCCCCATTGATCTTTCCACGGGCTCTTTGATCGAGCGGATTTCTGCCGATCAAGCGGCCGCTGTCGCCAACGGCTTTGCGGCGCATGCTTCGCCGGCGGCACCGCAGCTGCTCGGCCTCATCGACCGCGATCAATGGACGGTATCCGGGGAGTTTAATTCACAGCGTCCGCTGTATCACTTCGGCTTGGCCGACGCAGCCGGCACCGAACTGTATGTATCCAGCCGCAGCGGGCGTGCAGTACAGCTGACGACTGCTCGAGAACGGTTCTGGAATTGGCTGGGCGCGATTCCGCATTGGCTGTATTTTACTGAGCTGCGCCGCCATCCGAGAATTTGGAGCCAGGTGCTCATCCTTGCTTCGCTGCTCGGCTGTTTCCTCGCTGGCATAGGCATCTATCTCGGCATTCGTCAGTTCGCGGCACGGCCCGCGGGGCGCTGGTCGCCCTACGTCGGATTCAATTTGTGGCATCACATCGCGGGATTGACATTCGGTGTCTTCACCCTGACATGGGTGCTCAGCGGCCTCTTGTCCATGAACCCCTGGGGGTGGCTGCGAGGCGCCGGCACGCAGACAGAGAGCGCGTCAATTGAGGGCGCAACGCGATCCTCAGCAAACCTCGCCGTGGTCCTGCAACTGCTTGCGGGCGCCGCTCCGTCCGCCGTCTCGCTGAAAGCAGCGCCCTTCAATGGCGAGCTCTATTTTATTGCCAGCAGCGCGGGCGGCGAGCGTCTGCGGCTCAACGAGCGCGGCGCGCCGGCGCAGCTTGGCGGCGCCGAATTGAAGTTCCTGGCCGGGGCCTTAGGGAAAGTCCAGACGCCGGGCACGCCGCAACTGCTGACGCAAGAGGACAATTATTATTTTAGCCATCATCGAGAACTCGCCACCCTGCCGGTGTATCGGTTCGTCCTCGCATCGGGTACGCGTTACTACCTGGATTCCGTATCGGGCATGCCGGTCGCCAAATTGGACGCGGGGAGCCGCGCCTATCGGTGGTTGCACGCAGGCTTGCACCGTCTGGACTTTGCCCCAGGCCTGAGAGCACGTCCCCAATGGGATCTGCTCATGTTGTTCTTGATGTCGGGAGTGACGGTGGTTTGCGTCACGGGTGCGTACCTCGGTTACCGCCGCTTGACGCGCACCGGCCTCAAGTCGTGAATCCGATCCAACGCCCGGCCGCCACGATGCTGGTCCAGAGCAGCAATGACGCGCCGCCCGCAAGCTTGGCCGCCCGCGGCGGTCGACCGCGATCCCAGGCTTCCAGATGGCGCGTGCCGAGCCAGTGAAAAGTCGCCATGTTGATGCCGGCCAGCAGCAAGCACACCATTTTCAACCGAAATGGAATGTTGCTGTAGTAGGTGAGCGCCTTGGATGAAAACATCAGCATGCCGGCGAGCGCAGCGACGGCAAACGCCGCCCAGGTCCAGGGCAGCATTTCGGAAGCCACCTGACTGAACGGTCGCTCCTTGTTGGCTACGCCTAACAGACGCAGGTCCACGGTCATGATGGTGCCGACCACCAGCACCAGTGCGAATACATGCACGGTCTCGATGGTCGGAAATAGCCAGTCGGATTCGCGAATCTGCGTCGGCAAGCTCAGATCTTGCAGCCTCGTCAAGGCTTGCTCCAGCGACATGGCTTAGCGCGTCATCGGGTTTTGATCAAACATAGGCGATCCAGCGCCCGGCGGTCACGATGCCTGCGCCGATGATCACCGCGGCGATTCCGATGGCGCGTGCGGCAAGCCGCCGCGACTTCGACTCGGTCCAGTACTGCGGGCTGCGGCGTGTGCGACTCTGCACAAGCAGCAAGAATCCCGGCGAGTGCGATCACCATCAGCATTTTCACGCGGAACGCCCAATTCAGCAGCTCTCGCGCCGGCTCGGTGATGGTGAGCAGAATGCCCGTGCCCAGCAGCACGCAAAGGGTGATCCAGACCCATGGCGTCGATTTGGCAACCAGAACCGCCAGCGGTTGCCCGCGCCGCGTGACTCCAATGAGCCGGAAACTCACCACGTAAACGGAGGTCAGCAAAATCGCGATGGAGATGATGTGGACGGTCTGCACCGTGGGGACGAACCAATTGGCCGATTGAAACGCGACGCTGACAGTTGTCGTCGACAGCCAATCACAGAACTCTTTGATCACGAGCCACCCTGAATTCATGGAGCGTCTACTTTGCAGGCCGCGCATCATCCAGGCAAGGCCTCACCTAAAGTATAGTCAGCACATGCGCTTCGGACTTTCGCCAAAACCTGCCGCGATGATTGCCTGGCTCGGGATTGCGCTGCTGTTGGCATTGGTGCGTCGGCATGTTCGGCCGCGGTTATTGGACCCCCGATGAGCCGCGCGAGGCCGACATCGCCTGGCGCATGAGTTGGCAGGCGGACAAAGCCGTGCCTCTGTTGGCGGGCGAACCTTTCTGCGAAAAACCGCCTTTGACCTACTGGCTTGCGGCCGTGCCCATCGGGGTTCTGGGGCAAACAGGCTTGGATCGCGCGGCTGCCCAATTTGCTGTATGCCGTGATCACCGCGCTCGGCGTAGGCTTGTTGGCTTCGCGCAGCGCCGGCCGATTCGCCGGACTGGTCGGCTGCGGCGGCCATCAGCACCTTTCTGCTGTCGTACCAAGTCGCCATCTGGCTGGCCACCGACGCGCCGTTGCTGGCGAGCGTTGCGGTCGCATTGCTGGGCGCCTACATCGGCTTCTACGCGGCGGCAAGCCAGGAGCGCCTGCGCGGCTATCTGTTGATGCATGCGGCGTTGGCGTTCGGATTTCTGTCACAAGAGCGCGGTCGCCTGGATGGTGCCGGCGCTTGGCTATTCTGACCTTGAGCATCTGGGAGCGGCGCTGGCGCGAACTGTTTCGCTGGGAGTTGTATGCGGGATTGCTGCTGCAGGCGGCCATCATTCTCCCCTGGGTCTGGTTCGTGTACCGCGGCGCTGACGGCGCTGCAACACTTGAAGATATTCTTCTGGAACAACTTGGTCGGCCGCTTCGCAGCGGTCGATGCGCCGCCTGATTTGCAATACGCCGTCGGCGCACCGCAATTCGCCGGGCAAATACCTGATCGAGTTGCCGATGTATCTTGTTCCCGTGGACGCTATTGGTGCCTGGCTGCGGCGCGGCGCGCTTGGCGTCAGCGGCAGACCTCTCGGCACGACAACCGCGCCGTGCGCTTTGCCATCGCCGCTTCGCTGCCGCCGCTGGTGGTGCTGTCGCTGGCGGCAACGGCGCGAAACATTTACTTTGCGCCCGCATTGCCCGGCTTTGCACTGCTGATCGCATGGTGGGCGCGCGAGATCTTGCCGGGTCCCGATCGCTTGGGACGTGCGCGCGCTGCGCGCCACGGCGGCGCTGCTGTTGCTCGGCGTTGCGGTATTTGCCGCGGCATTGACGCTTGGTGGCGCCGATTCTTGGAGCAGCATTTCGCGGCACGGCATTTTCATTGCGGTCGCCGGCGCTCGGCTTGTTCGCCGCGGCCTTTTTTTCCATCCGCGCGTGGGCCGCCGCCCGCGATCACGCTGTTTATTCCCAATGGGCCCTGCTCATCGCCTACTGCGCGCTGCTAGTCGGGCCCGCCTCACAGCTGTATCGGCAAGTGGACAGATGGCAGGACCTGGCGAAGATCAGCCGCGCCGTCGAGCACGACGCCGCGGCGAAACCGCTGATTTTGCTGGCACCCGATGAGACGACCCGCGCAATCATCGATATGTACGCCCGCACCTCCGTCGACCGGATTGCGGGACCATTGGACGCCGCCGGCATTGCACGGGTGCGCGCAGCCGCCGGCGCGGCTCCTGACAGCCTTTTCCTAGTCCAGCTTGCCAAGCAATCGCCGCCGCAGTTGCCGTGGCGCGCGCAGCCGCCGGAAGTTGCCCTGCCGGATTGGATCCAAGACGCAAACCTGCGGCTGATCGATACGTACTCGCTGCCGTACGGGCGGCGCTATGCGCTGCTTCGGGTCAAGCCATAATTCTGCGGTACAAGGAATCGTAGTCTTTGATCCGCCGTGTCCACGAGAAATCCTGGGCCATGGCATTTTGCATCACCGGCAGCCAAAAACGCGGATCGGCATACCAGTCAAGTACGGTGTTGATCGCCCAGCGCACAGCCGGCGCGTCGTAATCGTTGAACACGCAACCGGTTCCGCGGCCCGTGCTCGGATCGAAATGCTGCACCGAGTCCGCGAGCCCACCCGTCCTGCGCACGACGGGAATCGTGCCGTACCGCATGCTGTACATTTGATTCAAGCCGCACGGTTCATATTGCGAGGGCATCAGGAAAATGTCGCTGCCGGCTTCGATCAAGTGCGCAAGCGGCTCATCGAACCCCGAGCGGTAGCTGACGCGGTCTGGAAATCGCTGCGCCAGACTCTCGAAGAAAGCGCATATCTTCGGCTCGCCGCTGCCGAGCACCGCCAAGCCCGAAATCGCGCGCCTGCAGCAGCGCCGGAAGGGAATCGAACAATAAGTCGATCCCCTTCTGCTCAGCGAGCCGCGTCACCATGCCGATCAGCGGCTGCGCGGTCGACAATTTCAACTGCAGCGTCGCAATCAGCATTTCCTTGTTGATGAGCTTGCCGCGCAAATCCCGCGGCCGGAAATGTGCACTGAGATGCGGGTCGTTGCGCGGATCCCATTCCCGATAGTCGACGCCATTCAATATTCCCGTTACGCGATCCGCGCGGTCGCGCAAAGCGGCTTGCAGACCCATGCCGAGAGGCGTATCGCGAATTTCGCGCGCGTAGGTGGGGCTGACGGTGCTGACGGCGTCCGCATGCTGAATGCCCGTTTTGAGCGGGTTGATGACGCCACGTGCGATATCGCCACGATCCAGCATGGACGAAGCGGCGCCCAGGCCGAGATCTGCGACGCCTTTGCCCGGCATGATGCCCTGATAAGCAATGTTATGAATCGTCAGGAGCGATTTCGCCCGCGCCAGCAACACGTCGCCGCGATAGAGAGTCTTGAGGTACAGCGGCAAAAATGCCGTGTGCCAGTCATTGCAATGAAATATATCCGGGCCGAAACCCAGGCGCCGGCAGCTCTCGAGCGTCGCACGGGTAAACAGCAAGAAGCGGCGATGCTCATCGGGATCGACCGTATATATCTCGCCACGATCAAACAGCGCCGGACAATCAATGAAATACATTGGCGTGTCGCTGTTTGGGTAGTTCGCGGTCAACAGCGAAAACGAATATTCGGTGTCGCCGATGATCAGCGCCACGCTGCTGGGCGCCGCGCACCGGCTTCAAAGACGGGTTGCCGCCGCGGACGCTCGAGATAGAGCGGCATGAAAGCGCGAACGGTGTGACCGATGGCGCCCAAATTACCGACCAACGCGCCGGCGACATCCGCCAAGCCGCCGGCTTTCGCGTACGGCACGATCTCCGAACTCAAGATACACAGCTTCAACGGCGGCATGAAACGCAGTCTAACAAACGCCGCCCAAGCAACAGAGAAACCTGGTGCAGCGGCCGTCCGAGTGTGTCAGGCTTCACTTAATGCGACACGCTGCCCGCAATAACACCGGACGCTACGTCAGCCGTCTGACCAGCGGAACCCTCGCGGTAATCATGGCGGGCGGCCGCGGCGAACGTCTCAAGGCTCTCACGCAACATCGCTGCAAACCGGCCACGCCGTTCGGCGGAAAGTTCCGCATCATCGATTTCGTGTTGTCGAATTGCGTCAATTCCGGCATCCGCCAGATCGCCGTGCTGACTCAGTACAAATCCCAATCCTTGATTCAGCACATTCAGCGCGGCTGGAGCTATCTACGCGGCGAGCTCGGCGAATTCGTGGAGCTGATCCCCGCGCAACAGCAGATCGGCCACCATTGGTATCGCGGTACAGCGGATTCGGTGTACCAGAATTTGGATTTCATTCGTTCGCATCATCCGACGCACGTATTGATATTGGCCGGCGATCATATTTATAAAATGGACTACGGGCCGATGATCGCCTATCACGAAACCTGTGAAGCGGACATCACCGTGGGCGTGGTCGATGTACCCATAGAGCGCGCCAATGAATTCGGCATCATGACCACCGATGATACCAACCGGGTGATGAAATTTGCCGAGAAACCGCAGAATCCCGACCCAATCATCGGCCATGAAAAATTTGCGCGCGCCTCCATGGGAATTTACGTCATCGCAGCGGATCGGCTCGAAAAGCTGCTGACCGAAGACGCGGCCAGCGACACCAGCAATCATGATTTCGGCCGCAACATCATTCCTCCAGCCATCGCGCGCATGCGCGTATTTGCGTATCCCTTTCATGACGTCGAAACCCGCGCGCAGAATTACTGGCGCGATGTGGGCAACGTGGACGCGTTGTACGAGGCAAACATGGAATTGGTTTCATTAAACCCCGAATTGAACATCTACGATCACCAATGGCCCATCTGGACCTACCAGGCACAGCAGCCGCCCGCGAAATTCGTGCTGGACGACGACGGCCGGCGCGGCATGGCCGTGAATTCGATGGTTGCCGGCGGTTGCATAATCTCGGGTGCCCACGTGAGGCAATCGCTGCTGTCGAACGATGTTCGCATCGAGGAAGCCAGCGTGATCGAGAGCTCCGTGTTGTTGCCGGGGGTGACGGTTGGCCGGCACTGCAAGATCACGCGCTGCATTCTCGATGAAGGTTGCATGATTCCGGACGGCTTACAAATCGGACAGGATCCCGCCGTGGACGCCCAGCGTTTCTTCATCACCAAGCGCGGCGTGGTGCTCGTGACGCAGGACATGCTGCGCGCACCGGCGGGCGCTGCGCCCAAATCTCCCGGTTAATCCGCGCGGGTTGCAAGCCTTAGCGATTTTCCAGGCCGCGCAATTTGAGCGCGGACCACGCCGCTATCACCCTGCCCGCTTCGATGCCCAACATGTTGGGCTCGCCGTTAACTTCGCCGGTGAGCAGTTGCACGTCGGCGCCTGCCGTGCCCCACGGCCGATAAAGGGACGGCAACGCCTTGCCAAACAGCACGACCTGCGGACAGCCGACTGCCGCGGCTGCGTGCGCCGGGCCCGAGTCGACGGTTACAAGACCGTCGGCCCGATCCAACAGCGACACGAGACGCGGGATCGGCAGATCATCGGCGACATTGTGCAATCCGCCGATTCCCGCCAGCGAGGCCAGGTCCTGATTGAGCTGAAATTCAGGGCCGGTGCCCAACAGCACCAAGGCGTGCTGCGGATGTCGCCGGCGCAGGAACCTGAGCACCTCGGCCCAGCGCTCGTTGGGCCAATACTTGTTGTTGACTGCGAGACGCCGCAAACCGCGCCGCATGGTGCGCTTATTGCCGATCTGCATGAGAATCAACGGTTGATCGGCAAGACCGCGTGTCTTGAGCCAAGCGGTGAGTTCCGCGCGTTGAACCTGCGTCACCTCTAGATAGCACCCGGGAAGCACGGCATCGATGCCAGCGGGAGCGGCCGTCAGCGTGCCCGGCATGATCTGCGCCAGCCGCCGCCACTGCTGCGTCGCATGCTCGCCGGGCATCAAAGGGTGATCTTTGACATCCACGATGTACCTATCTTCGATGCCGGCGCGCTCGAGAATGGGCCGGGCCGCCTCATCGCCATCGCAGAACCAGGTCGGTCCGGCGCCGCGTGCTCGCAATTGCCGCACGACCCGCTGCTGATCGATGCTCGCCCAATATGGAGTCTTGCGGCTGCGTACGCTGAAGATCTCCCCAACTCCGGGCTGCCCGCGCAACAGCGGCTCGCTCCAGGATCCCGAGGTGACGATGTCGACAGGTGCCCGGAATTCCGCGTGAAGAACCCGGATCAAAGCCGTCAGCAGCACCATGTCGCCAAAGGCTCCGCAGCGCAGCGCCAGCGGCCGCTTGAGGTTTTGCGGCGCCAACGCTTTCTCCTAGCGGATGATGCTATCGCTGAATATTTCCATCTCTTCCAACTGCGGACTGAATTGCAGCAAAAGAAGATCGACACCGACCTCTTCGAACTTGCCGATCTGATCCTGCACTTGCGCGGGCGTACCCACCAGGCCGGAACGCAAGCCGCGGTTCGACACCGAATATTCTTGGATCGACATTTTTTGTTCGAGTTGCGTGCCTTGCAGCCATTGCTGGTAGTTTGCATAGCCCTTGGCATTCTGCTTCACGTCGGTAATGCGCTCGACCTCCTTGGCCACTTCACCGTCGGATTTGCGCGTGAATGCGTAGCCGGCGACGCCGAACTGCATTCGCCCCAACCCGAATTTTTCGCGCCGCGCGCTCATGTCGGCAATCTTGCCCGCCACATGCTCCGGAGAATCGCCGTGCATGACATAGGCATCGCACTTTTGCGCAATCAGGTTCTTCGCCGCCTCCGATTCGCCGCCGGCATAAATCGGCGGCCGCGGTGTGCGTACTGGTTTCGGTTCGAGCACGGTGTTTTCAGTGCGGTAGTACTTGCCGGCGTGATTGAAACTCGGCTGCGACCAGGCGCCGTTGACGACATCGAGCCACTCCGAGGTTCGGCCATAGCGGTCATCGTGGCGCTCGAAATCGACGCCATACATCTTTGCTTCCTGCTCCCACCATGAAGAGACCACATTGAGCGCGAGGCGGCCGTTGCTGATGCGATCGATATTCGCAGCCTGCTTGGCAAAAAGCGCCGGCAAGTGAAACGTGGGCCGTACGGCCACCATCAGTTCCAGGGTCTTCGTGACCGCCGCCAGCGCCGCGGAAGTCGACCAGGCATCGAGACTCGGCGCGTCGATGCCCTTGATGTCGTTCATATTGAGTTCCGCAATCAGCGAAAGATCGAAGCCAATCTCCTCGCTGCGGCGCGCCAGCTTGCTGGTGTATTCCCAGGTGGCTTGCATGTGCTCATCATCCACATTGCGCAGCCAGCCGCCGAATACCGGCATCCAGTAACCGTAGCGAATTCCCGCTTTTACCCGGCACGGCGCACCTCGTCCTGGAGATAATCGGCGAGATTCTCGACCGGATTGAAACCGATGACCCGCGGCGCATCCGCCACGAAGTTCGACAGCGCATTGATGTCGTAGTAATAAATGTTGCCGTCCCGGTCATCGACGATGTACTCGATTCCGCCGACGTCGATGCCGGCGGCGCGCACGATGCGCTCGATATCCGAAGTCACCTTGGCCGGCGCATCGTAACCCTCGACTTTGAGCCCGGCCTTCGAGGCTTCGACTGCACAGGCGTTTTCCAGGCTTTGTCCGCTGGAGGTCTGGCAGATATCTGCCGGGCACAGATCGAATGTCTCGCCGGTCAGGTGCACCTTGATGGCGTACAGGTACTTGCCGCCCAAGGTCTCCACGCGGGTAATAAAGCCGCCGCGGGCGGGAATGAATTCCTGCACGAGAGCGACGCTGTCGTAGCCCAGATCCAATTGCCCAGCTGCGACCGCGGCGGCCAATTCGTCCTTGGTGTTGAAACGCGTGATTCCCTTGCCGCTGCCGCCGGTATTGGCCTTGACGATGATCGGGATAGCGCAAACCCTCCGCCGCCGCGGCTGCCTGGTACGGCGAGTGAATGATCCGCGAGGGCAGAAATCGAAGACCGAGCGATTTCAATAGTGCGGCCTGGCCCGCCTTGGAAATTTCATAGCGAAATGCCTTGGCGCCGTTGATGACGCGCACGCCCTGAAGCTGCAGATGCTCGAGGTAGGCCAGGGTGTGAAAGATCCCCGACCCGTGCTGGCGGCTGTTCGCCGACGGACTCATGCGATTGAACAATACTTTGAACGCGGGCTTTTGCGGGCCCACCTCGTAAAAATGATCGGGTATGAATATCTTCTCGAAGGGAACCTTGCGCCGC
Organism: uncultured Gammaproteobacteria bacterium; assembly: GCA_963771615.1. Classification (GTDB taxonomy): domain Bacteria; phylum Pseudomonadota; class Gammaproteobacteria; order Steroidobacterales; family Steroidobacteraceae; genus Bog-1198. The sequence goes on along the minus strand of CAVYUD010000008.1, from coordinate 342,383 downwards.
TCCAGCTCGGCAAATATCGCCGCGAACCATTGCGGGTGTTCGTAAAGAAACGCCAGCGCGGCATGATCTGTCTGCGCAACTTCGGAAAACGCCACTGCACCACTCGATACCGACATGAACCGCTCCTGATACCCGTAAAGGAACTCGCCAGCCGAAAATGATGCGCCCGCGACGCGCTGCTAAGCAACACGCACGAGCCGGCCGCGATTGCTTAGGCAGGACACGTCCGCTAGGCGGGCGAGATTGCGCTTTTAGCAGTATAGTCGGGTGCGCGCCGCCCTATTTCTGCATTCTCTGGCGGCCCGGAGGAGGAGAGGGATGAGTTCGTTGGATCCGCCCGCACGGCCCGAGTATCCGATCAACACCGATACCCCCAACGGCCTGCGGTTTGCCGCTTTGTACGGCGATTTGCGGCAGCTTGCGGAGCGGCAGCTGCGCCGCAGCGCTGGAGCGCCCATTAGCCCGACCACATTGCTTCACGAAGCCTACCTCGACATGTCTGGGAAGGACGCGGTATTCCCGGATCGCGAGCGGTTCATCGGCTATGCCGCCAGAGTCATGCGCGGCTTGATCATCGATCTGGTGCGCGAGCGGCGCGCGCTGAAACGCGGTGCCGCCTTCCATATCACGCAATTGCCAACGGAGTTAGGCGCACCCGAGGGCGACGAAGCGGCGCTCACCCGCCTCTCCGATGCTCTCGACGAACTCGCCACACACGATGCACGTCTCGCGGAGGTGGTGGATCTGAAATATTTCTGCGGTTATACCTTCGAGGATATCGCCGCTCAACGCGGCACCTCAAAAAAAACCGTGCAGCGAGATTGGGAAAAAGCCCGGGTCATTCTCTTTAGACAATTGACCGACGTTTCATAACAGGTTGAAAAAGCCTCTCCTCGCCTTGGCAGCACTGGCGGCGCTGATTGGCTCGCAGGCGCGCGCCTGGGGCGATCTCGGTCATGAAGTCACCGCCCTGATCGCCTACCGGCACTTATTGCCGACTGCCCGGACGGCGTTGGACGCCTTGTTGGCGAGCGATACCGACACCCTAACGGCCGGCGATTTTTCCAGCCGGGCAACTTGGGCGGACAAATACCGCAACACGCACCGCGAAACCGCCGCCTGGCATTTTGTGGACATCGAGATCGACCAGCCGGATCTGCGGGAGGCTTGCTTTGGATTTCCGATTTCACCACCCGGTCAATGGGCGAGCCAAGGTCCTGCGCAGGATTGCGTGGTGAACAAGATCGAGCAGTTTGCGGCCGAACTCGCAAGCCCCTCGACGCCGCCGGCTGAACGGATGCTGGCGCTAAAGTTCCTCATTCATTTGATGGGTGATCTGCACCAGCCGCTGCACGTCGCCGATCATCACGATCGGGGCGGCAACTGCATTTCCCTGTCACCGCCCCAGGGTGCGCAGAATAATCTGCATGCCTATTGGGATGTGAGCGTCGTCAACGCGTTGGGTCAATCGGCCGCGCAAATCGCCGAGCAACTCGATTCGCACCTCAGCGCCGCCGACATCAATACGTGGACGCCGGGTACGCCGCAGAGCTGGGCGATGGACACGTTTGAAATCGGGCGGCGCGATGCGTATGCGCTGCCGTCTACGCCGACTTGCCAGAGCGGCGGATCGGTCGCTTTGTCGCCCGCGTACCAACACCAAGCCGAAAAGGATGCAGTCACGCAGTTGCTCAAGGCTGCGGTTCGCTTGGCAGCGGTGCTGAACGGCGCGCTGAGGTGATCCGGTCGGCTCGAGCGCGGCGCTACTGCAGCGCCAACGGCCCCATTTCGGCGCCGGCAAGGTGTATGTGCAGAATTTCCGCCAGGGTCGGCGCGATTTGCCGCATGTCGATTTCTCCCAAGGACTTTCCCGGGTGGACATGCGGCCCAACGATGAATAAGGACGAGCGCATTTCGGCGCGCTCCGGCACATAGCCGTGCATCCCAAGATTGCTGGGTTCGGTGATGAGCGGCAGTGAAAGACTGTATGCCATCTCATAGCCGATTCTGAGCGAGACCAAGAACGCGGCATTCGGGAAGCCGCCTCCTCGACGCACTTCCTCGTGCGACCAGATTCGATCGATTCCATTGGCCGGCTCGCTCGCAAGCTTGTCGAGCAGGGCCTTGACGCGGGCTCGAAGCTGTTCATCCTTCGGGTCGGCGAGCAGCACGGCGGCGCTGCCGCCGGCGGGCCAAAGCATGGCTTTCCAATCGGTCACTTTGTTGTCCTTGTCGACGCTGAACAGTCCCGCCTCGCGGAAAGCGGCATAGAGATTCACGTCGTGCTCGATCGCGGCAAACCCATGATCGGACACGACGCATACCGTCGCGCGCCCCGGCGCCGCTTTTTCGGCGGCGGCTGCGCAGCGAGCCAACGAGGCTGTCCAAGCGCTGCAGTGTTTGGTTCGATTTCGCGCTGAACGGACCCGAGGCATGCTCCTCGGTGTCCAATCCCGTCAAATACACGGTGAAGAATTCCGGGATGTTTTTTTTCCAGCAAGCGAATGGCAAAGCGCGCGCGGATTTCGTCTTCCGCGACTGTTTCTTCCATTCCTCCGGGATAGCGGCCAAGTTCCGCTGAGAGCTCCTGCTCCAACCCGTCGGTGCTCAGGGCGCGCTGCAGTTTAAGATCATCGTCCGTGCCGGCGCGCCAAATCTGCGGCAAATTGTAGCTGATCTTCGCCCCCACGCTTACCGGCCAATAGACATTGGCCGTCTTCAGGTTTGCCGCAGCGGCGGCGGCCCATAGCGTCGGCACTTTGATGTCTTCGGCGTACCAGTACCAACCCCGTTGATTGCGCAGTAAGGGATCGAAGGTCGTGTTGTCGAAAATGCCGTGCTTGGCCGGCGAGGCGCCCGTCAATAGCGTGGTGTGGCTTGGATAAGTCAGCGTCGGCAGAACGCCGCGAACCCCTTGCGCATACGCGCCATCCGTCATGAAGGCGCGCAGGTTCGGCAGTTTAAGACCGTGGCTCTGTGCGTCGAGCACTGCTTCCGGCTTCATACCGTCGACCGATATGAGCAGAACCATCGGCGCATCGGCCGCCGCCGCAGGCTGCGAGAAAATGAGCAGCAATAGATAGGACAGCGCCAAGCAGTACTTCATTGGACACCCGAATTTGCGAGCCCGCGAAACAATTGCAGAAACTCCTCGGCCGCCACGTGCACGTTGCGCTGCCAATCATCAGCGGCCGCATGATCCGCGCCGTCGGTTACATATTTTACACAACCGAATGCGGCATTTTCGTGCCAGCACACTTTAGCCAATGCGTACGCCTCCATATCGATCACTGCGCAGTCCACTTCGATGTCCGCTGTCGCGAACGAATCGCCGCTGCCGCAGACCGCGGCTGGCAAGTGAGTGAAAACCGGATCGAATATCAGTGCTGAGGGCGCTTCATCATATGGCGTGATGCCGAGCGCGAAGCCCAGACCACTCACATCCATGTCGCGCTGTACAAATTCCTGACACGCCACCAGCGTCCCGGGCGCAAAGCAGCGGCTACCCGCGGAGCCAAAATTCACGACCAGCGGCATTTCTTCTCCCTGCTGTGCATAACGGCACAACTCCTTGGTCAGCGCAATGGCGGCGTTCACCTTGCCCACGCCGCAGTACAGCACCGGCACGCCGGCGGCCTCGAATACACCCGAGGACTCCACGCGCAATGCGATGACCACGATGATGCGCGGTAATTCAGACATGGCGGCACACCACTAATAATTGATCGAGGCGCGTAGCCGCAGATTCCGCCAGGAAAAGTCCTGGACGATGCGCAGATCGATCAAAGTCAAAAGCGCCTTAAGCTGATAGCCCGCGCGATCGCACAAGTCGGCGGCAGCCCGCATGGTCCCGCCGGTCGCCAAGACGTCATCGACGAGCACAACCTGGCCGCGGCCCTTTTGCATCTCCAGGACCCCCGAGCCGTACTCGAGGTCATAGGCCACATCGACCACGGGCGGGGGCAACTTGCCCTGCTTGCGGACCAACACGAATCCTTTGTGCCGGCGATGCGCGAGTGCCGCACCCAAGATAAATCCGCGCGACTCAATTCCGGCCAGCGCGTCGACCTCGCGCCATTCTTGAGCGCTCAGCAGTGCATCCAGCGCATCCACGGTGGCTTCGAAGTGCTCGCGCAGCAAGGGCGCAATGTCGCGGAACAAGATTCCCGTGCGCGGGAAATCCGGCACGTCCCTGATCGCCTGCTTCAAATCGGGCATAAGTCCTCACTGGCGGCATCCGGTCTTCAGTTTAGCGGCTAACCGGCCAAGATTCCCGCTCGAACCCAAGTCCCGTCCACGATGCTATCCTGCACGCTTCGGCACGCGCGACGACCTTAAGGTATTAAATAAAGAATGATTTTGGTCATCGATGTCGGCAATACGCGCCTCAAATGGGCCTGGCTCACCAGCACCGGACTGTCCGACCAACAGGCCGTGGTCCATCGCGACGCCAAGCCAGGCATTTGGACCACCACGCTGTTCGAATCGGGTCAAAGGCCCAGCCGGGTATTGGTCTCGAACGTCGCCGGGCCACGTGATGGCAAAGACCCTTACGAAATTGGCGAAGAAGGTCTTCCGCGTCGATATTGAGTTCATCACTGCATCTCGGGAATTCGACGGACTCACCAGCGGCTATCTTGACCCGTCCCTGCTGGGCGCCGATCGCTGGCTGAGCCTGATCGGCGCGTGGACCAGGGTGCATACGGCGCTTTGTGTGGTGGATGCGGGAACTGCCGTCAAGGTCGACGCCGTCGACTCCAAGGGTCAACACCTGGGTGGCCTGATCGCGCCGGGCATCCATATGATGCGCGAGGAACTAATGAGCAATACCAGCGACATTGCGAAGGCCGCTTTCAACAGCACTCCGTCGCTTGCCGGCGTTCTGGCCAATAACACCATCGCCGCCGTATCTCGCGGGGCTGTATTCGCGCTGGCCGGCATGGCGGATCACGCCTGCACCGTCATCGAGGAAAGCACCGGTGCCGCGCCCAAACTATTCATCACGGGGGGCGACGCCAGCATGATCGCGGGAACGATGCGCGCGCATGGCGAGATCGTGCCGGACCTGGTGCTGCAAGGGCTGGCGGTCATCGCGGCTCAGCGGCGCTAGGAGCCTGGCTGCTGAACGTGTTTCGTCCCGGACCCAAGAATCTCATCACCGATATCGCGGGCCTCAAGGTCGGTCACGCCACCAACGAAGCCGTGCGTACCGGCGTCACGGTCCTATTATCCGAGTCCGGGTGGGCGGCGGCCGTGGATGTGCGCGGCGGCGGTCCCGGAACTCGCGAAACGGATGCGCTCGCGCCCGAAAACTTGGTGGGGCGAGCGCACGCAGTTGTGCTCGCGGGTGGTTCAGTATTTGGTCTCGCTGCGGCGGATGGCGTCGCCGCCTCCTTGTCGGTGCAGGGCATCGGCTTGCAATGGCGTCCGGGGTCGCCGCCCATTCCCATCGTTCCCTGCGCAGTTTTGCACGACCTCGGCAACGGCGGCGACAAGAACTGGGGACTCTCGCCGCCGTACCGCGACTTGGGATTGAGCGCCTCAAAGGCGGCGCAGAGCGATTTCTCACTGGGATCCCTGGGCGCTGGACGCGGAGCGCTGGCAGGAATGTGCAAAGGCGGCATTGGATCCGCGTCGCTGGACCTGCAAGGCGGCTTGTTGGTCGGCGCGTTGGTGGCGGTCAATTCAGTCGGCTCGGTTCTGATGCCGGATGGCAAGACCTATTGGGCGTGGCCCTTTGAGTTGGAAGAGGAATTCGGCGGCTGCGGGCCTCCCCAAAGCGCGATGGACTTGAGCAATCCCGCGCCTGACGAAGCGCGCCTGCTGGCCATAGGCCGCCTACGGCCGGGCGCCAACACCACCATCGCCGTGGTCGCGTGCAACGCCGACTTAACCTCTGTGGAATGCAAGCGGGTTGCCCTGATGGCTCAAGATGGAATTGCGCGGGCGGTGCGTCCGGCACACACTCCCTTCGACGGCGACACGGTTTTCGCCCTGGCCAGTGCAGAGTTGGCGCTCGATGGGAACCTGTTGCGGGCTGCGCAAATCGGGCGGATCGGTTCTGCCGCCGCGGACTGCCTGACGCGCGCGGTCGCAAGGGCGGTGCACTTCAGCTGAAAATTTCTGAAAGGATCCCGTGGCAGCGCAAACCGCGGCAATTGAAACTGCGGCGATTGGGTTCTCGCCGCACTCAGGTTGGGCAGCCATGGTCGTGCTCGGCGGCACTGCGGCTGCGCCGGAACTGCTGGCGCGAGCACGCGTTCAACTGATCGACGATCATGATCCTGAATCCAAACAGCCGTATCACGCAGTCGAATTTTTGTGCGTCGAAGAAGCAACCGGGCGTTTGGACGGATACATGGCGATCGCGACCCGCCTCGCCCGGGATTTTATTCGGGCCCAGTCCGAACAATTGAAGGAGCGCGGCGTCGTCATAAGATCCGTCGGCATCATAGACTCCTCGAGCCGCAAGCAGATTTCGCTGGCGTCGATTCTCGCCTCGCACGCCCTCATTCATGCTGCGGACGGCGACCACTTTCGAAACTCGCTGTTTGCCGCCGCGGAACAATGTCGGCTGCAAGTTTGCCGAATAGCGGCCAGGGACTTGGAGGAGCACGCGGGCAAATGCCTGCGCCTTCCTGTCAATCGCATGCTCTCGACCGTCAAAAACCTGGGGCTGGGGAAAGGCGCTCCATGGGGCGCCGATCAGAAAAAGGCCGCGCTGCTGGCGTGGACTCTTTTATAGGCGGCGCGCAGCAGACGCGCTAAGCCTCTCCGATCGCCTGGGCCAGCGCCGCTTCAAAATCGCCGTGCTCGGTACGCAACCGCTGCAATTCGTCCCTTGGCCATACATGCTTGAGCTTGCCGTCGATCAATACTGCGGCGCGATCCGCATAGTGTTCGACGATATCCAAGGAATGAGTGGCCAGCAGCAAGGCGCCGCCGCGCCGTTCGATGCGTGCTCGCAGATGCCGCTTGAGAATTAGCGCGCTAGCCGGGTCGAGCCCGTTGAACGCTTCGTCGAGTACGATCAACAGTGGATCGCCCACCAAAGCCAGAAGCACCGCGAGCTTTTGCCGCGTTCCGAGCGACAGCGTATCGACAAAGGCTTCGAGGTAAGGCGTAAATCGCAGCTGCTCAGCCAGGATCAACAAGTCATCGCCGATCACACTCTGCCCCTTGGCAGCGGCATGCACTTCCAAACATTGGCGCGCAGTCAAAAGTGGCGGCAATACATCCGGCGCACAGCCGTATCCGAGCTGCCGCTTGGCTTCGAAAGAAGCTTAGGCGAAGCGACTGACCGGCGATGTAGATCTCGCCGCCGGACGGCATCAGACGATTCACCACGCAATCGAGCAAGGTACTCTTCCCGCAACCATTGGGACCCAGCAGCACGAACCACTCTCCGGCCGCAAGCGATATGGAAATATTTTCCAGCACCGTGCGCGACCCGTAACCCGCCCGCAGTTCGCGGACCTCAAGAATGGGTTTATTCACGCTGCGCGCCGCCATAGACCTCCGCACGACCCCAGTTCCAAATGAGTCCGCCGCCCAGCTCAAGCAGCCCAACACGGCACTCGCAGGCACCCACCTCCGCCGAAATGCGGTACGAAACGTTGAGCACCATCAAAAGCAGCGCCCCGATTGCACTGGACGCAACGATCACTGCGCAGGCGGGCAGCAACAATGCGCGAATCACCTCGCTCCGGCCTCACGGGCAAGGGGGCCAGCCAACATCGGCCCAGCGGCTGGCCGCAATGACCCCGACCACACCAACGAAAGCACGCAGCTCGTTCCAAAAAGGCCGATCGCCACCATGGCCGTGTCTGCCATCGTCCCCAGCGGCATGATGAGCAGGACGGGAATGGTCGCGCGGGCGACAATCTTGGGCTGTGCCCAGGCAAACGCCTGGCGAATCGGCCAACTCCCAGCGCCTTCAAGGAGGGACGAATTTTCGCGGCATGCCGCAATTTCTGCTGCGGGAACGTAGCGGGAACCCGGGCGGCAGATTCCACCGCTTTCGGCTGCGGTACCAGAAAACTGCCGACCACGCCGAGCACGATTCCCCCGCTCAAGTCTGCCCACACGGCGAGAGGCGCAAAGACCTCGGCGCTCTTTGCAACCATGATTACCAGCGTGTACGAGATGCTCGCGATCGTGAGCAACCCGATCGCGGCGATCGCGGGGATTGTCTCGATGAGCAATGTCTCCCACCGCGCAGCCGACACGGTGACCGGAACGGACGCCAGCCAGGATCGCGCGAATTCAGTCCGCTTGAGCGCGCGGCGCCGCGCGATCAGCACCGCGCTGGCAATGGCGGCAACCGCCGGCACATAGCAGACCGTGAAACGCAGCCAATTGAGCGGCGGTGCGATCGTCGCCTCCGCCCAAAACAACGCGATCAGCACTCCGAGGCTTAATGCCGAGGCTGGCCCATTTGAAGCCGGCGCGTCTGCGGCGATTGCGCCGGATGAGTTTCGCCGCGGCGAGACGCGGAGTGGTCACTGGGAAACCACTGCGGCCACCGGAAGCATCGGGCTGGCCGCAACCAATGCTTGGGTGTAGGCGTGACGCGGCGAGTCAAATACGGCCGCCGCCGTCCCCCTCCTCGACGATTCGCCCTTGCTGCATGACATAAACACGATCGGCAATGGCTCGCACGACGTGCAAATCATGCGACACGAACAAATACGCCACGTTCAGACGTTTGGCGAGATCGGCGAGAAGCGCGAGCACCTGCGCGCGGATGAGTACATCGAGTGCTGAGACGGCCTCATCGAATGCAATCACGGCCGGTTCCGTAACCAGTGCCCGGGCAATGGCAATTCGCTGGCGCTCGCCGCCGGAAAATTCTCTCGGCAAACGCCGCGCATCGGCTGCGGACAGCCCCACCTGCTCCAGAACCATTGCCACCTTGCTGCCGACGCTCCGCTTTGGAGGGAGGCGAACTCAACAAAAAGAACGGCTCGCCGATCAGCTGCTCCACGGTCCACCTCGGATCGAAGCTCCCATAGGGATCTTGAAAAACTGCTTGGATCGAACGGCGCAAACGGCTTAACGTTGTGCCGGTCGCGCTCGAGAGCGGTTCGCCCAGCAGACTTACCTCACCGGCCTGGGCCCGTTCGAGCGCGAGAATCACTCGCAGCAAGCTTGACTTGCCGGAGCCCGACTCGCCCACCAAGCCCACCGTTTCGCCCGCGTGCACGGATAAGCTGACTCCGTCCACGGCGCGTAATGGCTTCCGGGAATGCCACAGCGAGGTTCGATTGCGCGGATATTCGCGCACGATGCCGCGCACCTGCAATAGAGCGGGCACATCGCGATCCCCTGTCCCGGTGCGTTTCGGCGTCAATTCCGCAGCCGTCAAAAGCGCCGCTGAATAGGCGTTGCGCGGCCGACGCAATATTTCCGCCGCCGAGGCTTGCTCGACAATCTCGCCCTGATACATCACCGCGACCCGATCGGCGAGCTGTGCAATGACGGCAAGATCGTGCGTCACCAAAATCATGCCCATGTTTTGCTGACGGACCAATCCTTGCAGAAGCTGCAGCACTTGCGCCTGCGTGATGACGTCCAATGCAGTGGTGGGTTCATCCGCGATGAGTAGTTGCGGCGACAGAACGGTCGCCATGGCGATTGCCACGCGCTGGCGTTGTCCGCCGGATAGCTCGAACGGCAGCCTATCGAGCGCGCCCTGCTCCCCTGACAGTCCCGCGAGTTTCAGCGCCTCGCGCGCCAAACCTTGCGCCTCGGCATCGCTTACTTGACGGTGCAAGCGCACCGTCTCCGCCACCTGATCGCCGATGCGCATCAGCGGATTCAGTGCGCTCATCGGCTCTTGAAAGACCATGCCGATGTGGCGGCCACGAATTGCCCGCATCTGCGGCTCGGACTTTGAGCTCAAAGTTTCGCCGTTGAGGCGCGTGATTCCCGTGGCCGTCGCGGTCGATGGCAATAGGCGCATGATCGCAGAGTGCCAGCATCGATTTACCCGAACCCGATGCACCGACCAAGCCCCAAGATTTCGCCGCTCCGGACTTCGAGCGAGACGTTTTTGATGATGCGTGCCGCGCCGATGCCAACGCTCAGGTCCGTGACTTCCAACAGCAGCGGTATGCTCATGCGGGGTGACCGGCGCGGCGTCGCAATCCCTCGCCGAGCAGATTTAAACCCAATACGAACAGCAACACTGCGATTCCCGGGAACAGCGCGAGGTAGGGCGCCAATGCGGTCAGGGTTTGCGCTTCATTGAGCATGCGACCCCAGCTGGGCGTCGGCGGCTGCGCGCTCAATCCCACGTACGACAGGCCGGCCTCCGCAATGACGCCCAACGAAAACTGTATGGTCCCTTGCACGACCAACAAACCGAGCAAGTTGGGCAGAATGTGCTCCCAGGAGATCCGCAACGGCCCCTTGCCCGCGACGCGGGCGGCCAAGGTGTAGTCCCGTGTCCATTGTTGCAGCGCGCCCGCGCGGGTCACGCGCGCGAACACGGGGATATTGAAAATGCCGATGGCAATGATGGCATTGATGGCGCCGGGCCCGAAGACCGCGGTAATGAGAATCGCCAACAGCAACGCGGGAAAGGCAAATATCAAATCGTTGCCGCGCATCACGAGCTCGTCGGTCGCGCCGCGGCGTGCTGCGCCCAGCAGACCGAGCGGGACGCCGACGCATACACCAATGATCACTGAGAGCAGCGCGACGCCGACCGAGGTCTGTGCACCCAGCATGATCATCGACAAAACATCCCGGCCCAGCTGATCGGTGCCGAACCAGTGCTGCGCGAGTCGGTGAGCTGCAGTTTGTCGGCGATGTGCAGGATGCGAGGGTCGTACGGCGTCCAGAACTGCGCGATCGCAGCGATGGCAACGAACAGAGCGGTGATCAGGGCACCTGCACCGAGACTCACGTTGCGCACGCCAGACCTCATGTATCGCGCGCCCGCAATTGAGGATTGATCAGCACGTAACCCAAATCGACCAAAAAAGTCACCATCACGACGGCAAACACCAACATCATGACCACACTCTGCACGACAATCAGGTCGCGCTGCACGATGGCTTGAAATACCAGCCGTCCCAGCCCCGGCAGAAAGAATACGTTTTCGATTATTACGCCGCCGGCGAGCAGAAAGGAGAATTGCATGCCGAGGATGGTCAGCACCGGAACCATGGCGTTGGGCAGCGCGTGCCGCAGCAGCACCCGCCACTCGCCCGCACCTTTCGCGCGCGCGGTGCGAATGTAGTCCTCGTGCAGCGTGTCGATGAGTGCGCCGCGCAAAACTCGCGCGAGTATTGCGGCCTGCGGCATGGCAAGTGCGATGGCGGGAAGCGTCAGTGCTTTTACAGCGCTCCAGAATCCGGCTTCCCAGCCGGGGAAGCCGCCGGCGGACACCCAGTGAAGCGCGACCGCGAATACCAGTACCAGCAGCATTCCCAACCAGAAATTAGGCACGGCGAGGCCTAGCTGCGTAATGCCGCTGACGAGCCCGTCACCCAGGCGGCCTCTTCTTGCTGCGGCATACAGGGCGGCCGGAAAGGCCAGGGCGCTCGAGAGCAACAATGCGTACACCGCCAGCGGCAATGATACTTGCAGGCGCTCCGCGAGCAATGCACTGACCGGAACGCGGTAGGTATAGCTCAAACCAAAATCGGCGTGCAGCAGTCCGCCGACCCATGAGCCGTAGCGCTGCAAAGGCCCTGCATCCAAGCCGAGCTGATGGCGCATGAGCGCCACCGTGTCCGGGTCAGCTTGCAGTCCCATCATGTAGCGCACAGGATCGCCAGGCACGACCTGAACGATCACAAACACGATGGCCGTCGCAGCAAGCAGCGTTGCCGCCAGCACTCGCTAAGCGCTGGGCAAGATACGCGCTGCCGAAGCGGCGCAGGCTCGCGATCAATAAAAGCATGGCCCCCGCCGAAAAAAGCAAGCCGGCAACTCTGAATGAATTCAGGCGGACCCCGGGCGCGGCGGCCAGCTCGTCGTTATGATTCACTTGCGCGGCATCGTCAAAATAAGCGCTGCGTGACATCCACCACACCGAGCACATTATCGAAGCCGATGTCGTGCGCATGCGCGTTCCAGATATCCAGACGTGGATATTGGAACAAAAAGCCGTTGACGGCATCGGTCGGCGAGCTTGCGCTGAATCTGCTGCAGCAGATCTTTGCGCACCGCGGGGTCAACGCTATCGTCCAGTGCGGCGATCAGCGCCTTGAATTCGGGATTCGAATAGCCGAAGTAATAGTCATCGCGCGCATAAATGTCGTAGTCCAGTGGTTCGGCATGACCCACGATGCTCATGTCGAAGTCATGGCGGGTGTAGACCTGGTCGAGCCACTGCGCCCATTCGAGATTTTCGATAGTTGACGCGGATTCCAATCTGCGCCAGCTGCGAGGCGACAATCTCGCCGCTGCGCCGCGCGTAGCTGGGCGGCGGCAGCTTCAGCGTCAGTGAGAAGCCGTTGGGATATCCAGCCTGCGCCAATAGTTCTTTCGCCTTTGCAATGTCGTGCGGATACATCCCCGTCAGATCGACATAGGCGGGATTGTGCGGCGGGAAATGGCTGCCGATCGGCGTGCCAAAGCCGAACATCGCTCCGTCGATGATGGCGCGGCGGTCCAACGCATAAGAAATCGCCCGGCGCACCAGCACATTGTTCAGCGGCGCCACGCGTTCGTTGAGCCCCAGCACAGTCTCCATCTCCGTTGTTCCGGTGAAAACCTTAAAGCGGCGGTCCACTGCAAACTGCGGAAAACTCTCCGGCGCCGGATAGTTGGAAAATGCATCGACATCGCCTGCCATCAAAGCGGCGAAGGCTGCGGTCGGATCCGTGATGAATTTGAAGGTTACTTGGCTCAACCGCGCTGTCGGCCCGTAGTAATCCGGATTGCGCTCCAGCGTGATGGAATCGCCGCGCCTCCATCGCAGGAATCGAAAAGGACCCGTGCCGATCGGATGCACGGCATTGTTCATGGCGGAGGTGCGCGACACCATCACCGCCGAGCCGAACGCGAGAGATTGCAGGAGTCCTCCGGAGCGGCGGCTGAGCAGCACTTTCAACGTCACAGGATCGGCCACCTCGACCGCGCGAATCGCCCGCAGGCGTGCCCGTTGAGGGTTGGTCGAGCCGGGTGCCAGGATGCGCTCCAACGAATATTTCGCGGCTGCGGCATCGAATTCGCTGCCGTCGTGGAAGCGCACGCCGTTCTTCAGATGAAAGAGGTAGGTGAGGCCGTCGCTCGATATCTCCCATGAAAGCGCGAGCTTTCGGCAGCACCGAACCATCCGCGGCGAATTGCACCAGACCTTCGTAAACATTGCCGTACAGAACTTCGGATATCGCGGCGGCGGGATTGGCCGTGGGATCAAGCACCGGCGGCTCGAGTTGCGTGCCGATGATCATGCGCTGTGCGCCGTGGACCGGAGTCGCCGTGAGCAGCAAGGCAGCGACCAGCGCCAGCGTCGAAATCGACCGCCGCGTCAATGGCGCCGCCGGGTCGAGGTCATGCGCCACCGACCAGCAAAGCGTGGGCGGACAGCGCCATGACTTTCGCGGAATTCACCATGTCGTCGATCGAGCACATATTCGTCCGGCTGATGGGCAAGGTCGAGAATACCCGGGCCATAGGCGATGCAGTCGCGCAGCTTGCCGATGCGATCGATGTGCTTCTGGTCGTAGGTTCCGGGCGAACAGATGAATTCCGCGTTCGCGGCCCAGTACGCGTTGAATCGCCGCGGCGGTACTGCGTGCAACCGGACCACCGCGATCCGCCATGGTGGGTTGCACCTCGAAAATGTCGCGAAGCTCATAGGCGAAACCCTCGCGCTCCGCAACGCAGCTGCTCGAGCAGCTCGCGCACTTCGCCTTTGACGCTGTCCATGTTCTCTTCAATGAGCAAGCGACGGTCGATGACCATTCGGCAGGAGTCAGGCACGCAGGGCGCGGGAAAACCGGATGTTTCAGCCTGGCCGCCGTGAATGGAATTGATATTCATCGTGGAGTGCCGCGCGCCGGAGGGAACCACGGGCATGTCGGTGCGCCGCGCCGCAAGCTTCGGATACAGATCCCGCTCCAGACGATCGATGACGGCATTCATGTGGCGCACCGCGCAATCGCCTAAAAACGGCATGGATCCGTGCGCCATGCGCCCGTGAGTTTCGATCTCAGCCCACCACACGCCGCGGTGACCGATGCACACACGATCGACGTTCAAGGGTTCGGGGATGATCACATGATCCACACGCGGTGGGGAAAACCAACCGCGCTGCGCCAGATAGTGTACGCCGCCATAGCCGCCGGATTCCTCGTCGACCGTTCCTGAGATCTCCAGCGCTCCCGGCAGTTGCTGCGCACGAATCGATGAGAGCTTCGACTGCGATGATGGACGCGGCTAGGCCTCCCTTCATGTCGCAAGCGCCTCTGCCATAGATTTTGCCATCGCGAATCACGGCGGCGAAGGGATCCAACGACCAGCCCGTCCCGGTCTGCACCACGTCGATATGGCTATTGAAGTGCACGCTGGGTCCGCCGGCACTGCCTTCCCGGCGCGCAATGACATTGATGCGCGGATAGCGCTCGCTATCGCCGGGCGTTCCCGTCCGCCCGCACATAGTTGACGGCGAAGCCGCGGGCGCTCAAGCGCCGGCCGATGAATTCCGCGCAGGGCTGATAGGCTTCGCCGGGCGGATTGATGGTCGGGAAGCGAATCAAGGCGCGCGCCAGCTCGACTAATTCTTCGCGGCGCGCCTCGATAGTCTCGAGCAGAACCTCCGTCGAACTCGTGGTCATGCGTCTCCCGAGGGATGCCGGGCGCGAGTGAGCGCGGCGCGGCTGCGCGCCTGATCGGCCAGGGAAAGCAAACCGAGCCGGCCGTAAACCGCGGCCAGCGCCGTGTTGACCGGCACGCCCTGGGGATCCGCGCTGCGCCGCAGTTCCAATATGTGCTGCGCAACCGTCAATTTGCCGCTCTGCAGCGCCGCATCCAGCAAGATTTGCTCGAACAAATCGCGCTGTGCGTGACTGCCTCCCGCTTCCGCCATCCGCGGCACCGCGACGCTCAGGTGATGCCAGGCGCGCTCGAATTCGCGGTGCGCGTAACAATACAAGCCCTCACAACCCGGCAGAGCAACCTCGCGCCATACGGTGCGCGTAAACGGGGGCGCCTGCTCGGCGTACTCGCGCACCGCTTGCAGCAGCATCTTGGCCTCGGGGCGGCGCGCTCGCGCCAATCCATACAGATATTGCAGTGTGAGAAATGGCTGAATCGTGTCCCGTGCCCGCGCCCGCAGATGATCACTCAGATCCTGCCAGCGTGACCCGACATCAAGACCTGCGATTTCGAACCTGGCAAGCAGTGAGACGGCGCCGACCTGGTCCTGTGAATAGTTCTTGGCGATGCCCCAGCAATGCTCGTCATACGCTTTCAGTGCGTCGCTGTCGCGGCCTTGGCTCAAATAGAACAGCGCCAAGTGCCACCATAGGTGCGTGAGCATGAAGGAGTTCAAACCCGTCCAGGTGTCGGCGCACTCTTCCAAAAACTTCGCACCGTCATCGATTCGGCCGCGCGTCAGGAATACATGCGCCAGCGCGTGCTGTGACCACGGTTCCTTGCGGCGCATCGCCAATGCCGACCGCGCCTCGGCCTCCGCCTCGTCTAGTAGGTGGCACTGCTCATAGCCGAAGGCCTTCATGCCGTACACGTACGGGACATCGGCATTGTCCGCGGCAATTTTCAGCGCAATCCGCAACATCTCCGGCGCATTGCCGCGATTGAACTCGAAGTACTGATGCGTCTTGACGATGGCCAGGTCGCGCGGGAACTCATCCGATACCTCATCGCACAAGCGGATGGCCTTTTCCAGGTCATCGTCTACCCACGCCCGCAGCATCGCGGCATTCATTTGCTCGCGCCTTGTCGCTGCCTGCGCGGCCTTCTCCGCCGCGATCAAATATTTCTGCGCGCGCTGCGGCGCGTCTGCGGCTTCGAGCAGCATCCACAGCATTCCCGCATAGAGGTTGGCCATACAGGATCCGGGATCGGAGTCCGCCGCCTGCAGAATGGATTCGGCGCGCGATTCGTATGCAAGATAGCCCTCGATGAACTCATCGATGCTGCTCAGCGTTGCCTCGCGCTGCCCGGTGAGCGGGTTACCCAGATAGTCTCGCTGCATGCCTGGATGATACCGGATAGGTCGAGGCCGGCGGTGCCCGCGCCCGGCGGCGCTCCTCGAAGCGAATGCCGTTTAGCCGGCCTTCAGGAAAGCCGCCACATCGTCCGCCGAGCGCTTTGGGATCTCGATCTGCGGCAAGTGGCCGACGTTGGGGTAGGTAATCAATTTCGATCCGGAAATCGCCGCGGCAAATTTCTTAGAAGCCGCCGGCTCGATGAGCGGATCTCTCTCGCCCCAGAGAATCAGTGTCGGCACTTTAATCGTCGAAAGCAATTCCGCCGTCGAGGCGCCGCTCTGCCCTAGGTTGACGCTCATCAAAATATCCCGATGCCCCGGCGCCCGCTGAAATTCCGCGAACCGATCGACCAGGGACGGCGTGATGATCGATTTGTCGTACACGTCGGTTTTCAACCCTTGATCGATCAGAGGCTTGTTGTCGATCTTGCTCAAGAATTTACGCCCGATTGGATAGCGCAAAATCTTGAATGCCAACGGCACTTCGCTCGGCGGCTTGTCGTTGGGGAATCCCGCGGCATCGACCAGGATCAACGCACTGAGGCGGTCGGGATGGCGAACGGCAACCTGCCAGGCGGCGCCTCCGCCCATGGAATTTCCGGCTAGCGCGAACTTGGGCAAGGCCAGTTTCGAGGCGAAGGCATCGACGAAGTCCGCCAATCCTTCGCCGCTCAAACTGACGCCCTGCGGAGCGCGGGTCAATCCGTGCCCGGGGAAATCCAAACTGATGATGTGAAACTGAGATTTCAGTTCCTCCACCCAGCCTTCCCAGGTGGTGAAAGAATCGCCGAATCCATGCAGCAGCACGAGCAATGGCAGATTCGCGTCGCCGTTCTCGCGATAATGCGCGTGATAACCTCCAGGCAGATCGACGAAGTGAGAATCGCCCTGGGCGTATTTTGCCTCCAGCGTCTCATAAGGAATATCCGGCCCGCGCAGCTTGAGCCATGCGCCCACTAGGATCAGGACAATGAGCCCTAGAATCACCGCGAGAATTCTGCCCATGGCCGGGAGCCTCTAGTACTTGTAAGTCAATCGGATGCCGATCGTCGTAGGTTCGCCGGCCGCGGCCACTTCACTGGTCGGCAAGAAAAAATTCCTCGTGAGGTCATAGGATTTATCAAAAATATTTCGGCCCCATAAGGTCACCGTCCACGGCACGCCGGCCGCCGGCGCCAGCGTCAGGTTCGCATTCGCCAGCCAGTATTTCGGAATGGTGAAATCGTTGCTGCCCAGCAAGAAGAACTGACTGTAGGTATCGTGAAAACTGTAGTTAGACTCTGCGGTTAGGCTAAAAGCGCCCACATTCCAGGTGTAACTCACATCGCCGCCGTAAGTCCACTTCGGAAAGCTTTCCGGCTGGCCGTTATAATCGATGGGCGGCAGCGCCGGATTCAGATGGCACATCCAGCAGCTTGCTGGTGTAGTAGCCTTCCGCGAATCCGGCATATTGGGAAATCGAAACCCCTGCCAGCGGCCGCCATTCCAATTCCACCTCAGCGCCGCTGATGCGCGAATTGGCGTTGACGAATCGGCCGATGAAGGACTGCGACGCATCGTCGAATACCTTGCCCAGAATCTGCTGATCCCTGTAGCGATAATAGAAAATGGACGTGTCCACCCGCAGGTTGCGCGTGATGTCCGATTTCACGCCGACTCTCGTAGGCAGTAAGTTTTTCCGGCTGGAACGGATCGGCCGCCGGCGCGGTGGTCAGTGTTGTGCGCGGTGAAGCCGCCCGACTTGACGCCGCGGCTGATGCTTGCGTAGAGCAGCGTATTGGTCACGGGCTTATAGTCGAGTTCCGCCTTTCCGGAAGGCAGGTTCGAGGTGATCGAGCCGCCTAGAGAGCCGCCGGTCAGCGAGGGTGCTCCGGGCAGAAATGCCGTGTTGAGCCCGATCAGTTCGCGGCTCTCGTGGTCCTCGCGCACGCCGAGCGTTGCCTTCAGGGTATCGGTAATTTGATAGTCGCCCTGCGCGAAGACCCCGAGGGAATTGGCGACTTGCTCATAAGTCGTTACCGCAATGCCGCCAAGCCGATCGGTGAAATCGGAATAGAAATTCTCGCGAAGATCTTCGTTGGAGTAGAAGATGCCCGCCACCCAGCCGAAAGGCCCGTGGTTGCCCCGCCAGGCGCAGTTCCTGGGAAAACACGTCGACATCACTATTCAAGTATTCGTCCGAGTCGTCGAATTGCGTCGCGTCCCAGTCGGCATATTCGCGTCGGATCAGTTTGTTGTAGGCGGTGATGCTGGTGAGTTTGGCGCCGCCGAAATCGATATTGGCAGTCAGGTCGACGCCGTTGTTGCTGTCGTCAAGGCCGGGCTTCGAGTTCGCGCCGATGCCGATCAGCTTGGCAAATGCCGGATTGAGTGCCCAGCCGGTGGCATACCGCGACGTGTCAGCCGGAATCGGCGGGCCGCCGCTGCCCGGTGTATAGGGCTGCAGCAGGTAAAGGCCCTGTTCATCGGATTTATCCTGAGCCCAATGAACGCCGAGCCGCAAGTCGACGGCTTGCGCCGGATCCCACTGTAACTGGCCGCGAACCGCGACCTTGTCTTTGTCGCCGAGCGATTGCCCGGTGACTCGATTTCGCTGCCACGCGCCGCCCTGTTCCGTTGCCACGGCGAGCCTTCCCAACAGACCGTCTGTAATGGCGCCGGAGACGAAGCCTTCGGCGTCGACTTCATTGTGCGAGCCGTATTCCAGCGAAAATCCTGCGTGCGGCTCCGCGGTGGGCCGATTGCTGATGAAATTGATCTCACCGCCCGTGGTATTGCGGCCGTACAGGGTACCTTGCGGTCCGCGTAAAACTTCAACGCGATCGATGTCGAACAGCTGGCCTTGAGTTTGGATCGGCAAAGCAAATGCGACGCCGTCCAGGCTCACGCCCACCGGCGAGGTGTTGTTGGAGGTGTAATCGATGAAACCAACACCTCGCAGACGAAACTGCGGTTGGCTGCTGCCGAATGCCGGCTCTATTTGCAGGCTGGGGACGGCGTTCTGCAAATCGTTTACATAGCTGATGGACTTATCCGCCAGGCTTTGTCCCGACAGTACCGACATGGCGATACCCACGTTCTGCGCCGATTCCAAGCGCCGCTGCGCGGTCACGACGATTTCCTCCAGACCGCCGTTGTCGCTCGCCGATGACGCGGGGGTCACCGCGGCCGAGGCGCCCACAGCAATGGAAATGGCCCCGGCGCCTGCAGCGGCGGCCATTAACCGAATGAACATCCAAATT
The DNA here is from genome assembly GCA_963771615.1 of uncultured Gammaproteobacteria bacterium. Classification (GTDB taxonomy): domain Bacteria; phylum Pseudomonadota; class Gammaproteobacteria; order Steroidobacterales; family Steroidobacteraceae; genus Bog-1198. The sequence continues at coordinate 322,946 of CAVYUD010000008.1, read as the reverse complement.
CTCCTGATGCCCGACAGTTAAGAAACTGCGCGCATCATCGGCGAGGCGCACCTCGTTTGTGAAGTGTTGTTTGTGTAGGTGGTGATGCGCAAATGTTATTGTGCCCATCGGATAGCCTAAACGATAACTGTTCGCGATTGGAACACTTAGCGCCCCGCACGATTTCTTCTGTCGCGATCCATGCGTAAAATAGCCGGCGTCCGAATCCTCCAGGCTGCTAATGCTGCGGAATTTCCTCATGCTTTTTGCGTGCGCGTCGCTCATGGCCGCAGTGCAGGCGAGTGCCCAGACCTCGCCCATTCCAGCCGCGGACTACAAGGTGGCAAAATCCTGGCGGATTGGCGGAAGCAACGGTTGGGATACGCTGGCGCTGGAAGCCAGCGGCGGCCGCTTGTTCGTGACCCGGGACGATCATGTCGATGTGATCGAAACGGTCAGCGGCAAACTGTCCGGAAATATTCCCCGCACCGCCGGCGTGCGCGCCATCGCATTCGCGCCCGCGCTCAAGCGCGGATTTACCAGCAATGGCCGCTCCAACTCCGTCTCGGTATTTGAACTCGATACGCTGCGCGTGGCATACGAAGTACCCATTTCGGGCACCTCGCCTGGCGCCATTCTTTACGAGCCGCAGCAAAATCACATTTTCACCGCCAATCGGGAAAGCGCGAATCTTTCGGTGCTCGATGCCGGTACGCTCCAAGTCGTGGCCACCGTGCCGCTGCCCGGCCCTCCCGAATCCTTGGCTACGGATGAGTCCGGGCATGTGTACGTGAATATCAACACGGCGCCCGGAAGGCTGGTGATGGTCGATGCCAAGTCCCTGACGGTGAAGGCCAAATGGCTGCTGAAGGAATGTGCCGGACCGACGGCCATTGCCATCGACGTCGATGAATCATCGTTTGTTCTCGGTATGCGCGAATCAAGTCATGGCGGTAACGGACTCGATCTCGGGCAAAGCCATTGCCCAAGTGGTGATCGGCCGAGGATCCGATGGTGCCGTCTACGATCCGGAACTGGGACTGGCGTTCAGTTCCAACGGCATCGACGGCACGTTGACTGTAATCCATCAGGATTCGCCGGATGGATATCGGGTCATTGCTACGGTCACCACGCAGGTAAGCGCTCGCACCATGGCGCTCGATGCTGCCACCCACAAGATTTATCTGGCCGCCGCGCAATTCGGTCCGCCGCCCGCCGTGACCGAGGAGCAGCCGCGAGCACGCGCGACCGTCGTGCCCGACAGCTTTCTCATTCTCGTTGCGCAACCAAAATAGGCCCAATCTATGAGTGAGCGTACTCACGTGGTTTGCGGACATTGCGACACGGTCGTGGGTTTGCCGAGCGATCGGCTGAAGGATGCGCCACGCTGTCCCAAGTGCCACTACGCGCTTGTTCGAAGGCAAACCGCTCGAATTGACCGAGGCGAATTTCGAAAAGCACGTAAACCGCGGCGATCTGCCGCTGGTGGTGGATTTCTGGGCGCCTTGGTGCGGGCCATGCATTGCCATGGCGCCGTTCTATGAAGCAACTGCGCGTCAAATGGAACCCAAACTGCGCTTTGCAAAACTCAATACGCAGGATGAGCCGGCGCCCGCAGGGCGTTTCAACATACGCGCGATTCCCACCATGATCGTGTTTCGTTCCGGCAAGGAAATTGCCCGCCAGACCGGCGCCATGGATTCCGCCAGCATGCAGCGCTGGCTGAACTCAGTGGCGTAAGTTCACACGCCGCAGAATTCAAGTCTTGCGGAACACCAAGACGAATCGGTCTGTTTTGCCGACCGCAGGACCCTTGTAGCTGATGAGATCGCGCGAATCGTCCGGTCTTCTGAGCAAGTCGCTCTTGGCGATCACTTTAAAGCCGTGGGCGGCAAAATCCTGGACGGCAAATGCCTCTTCAATGCGATGCAATTCGCCCGCGTCGGATTTCCCATGACCTGCTTTGGCCGAATGATCGATCAACAACAAAACGCCGCCGGGTTTGAGCGCCCGCGACAATTGATCGAGAACGGAGCTGACATCGACTTTCGGCCAGGGGCTCTTGGGATTGGCATCCACCCAGTACATGTCGTGATACACCTTGACCAACAGGACTGCGTCCAGGCTCGCGGGCGGCAATTTCATATCGTTAAGATCGACGGTCTGCTGGGTTACATTGGCCAGTCGGCCGCCGGCCATTCGATCCTTCAAGTGCGGGCTGGCTCCAATTGTCGAATGCAAGATTGTTGATCAGGTATACATGACCCTGCGGCCCCACCACGTAACTCAACAACTCGCTGTAATAGCCGTCGCCGGCGAGGACGTCCGCCACCTTCATGCCCGGCTTGATGCCCGCAAGACGCAGCATTTCCGCAGGATGGTCGAGCGCGTCGCGCGCCGAATCCGCCGCGGGGCGGCCGGCGTGCGTGAGCGCAGTGTCATATTCGTCGGCAGCCTTCGCGTGCGGGCTCGCAAATAACAAGACTGCAGAAAGCGCAGCGCAGTAAGACGCAAGATTGTGTCGGATCATTTTTTCTCACCCTTGATGAATATCAGAGCAATTAGCGTGATCAGTCCAGCCGTCGACAAATAGTACCCGACAAAGACCAATCCGTAGTGAGCTGCCAAATAATTTGCGATGGGTGCTGCAATCGAGGCCCCCAGGATTCCTGCGAAATTAAACGTCAGCGACGTGCCTGTATAGCGGATCGGGGTCGGGAACAGTGTCGCGAGGGCGCTGCCGAGCGGACCATAGGAAAGACCGCTCAAGCCGAACCCGCATGCCAAAAATACGAATACAGCGGCGGGCTCATGCACGCTGAACAGCGGCCTGAAGCAAAAACCATAGGCGATGATGAGCACCGTGGCGATGATCAGCATCGAGCGGCCGCCGATGCGGTCCGCCACAGACCCCGCCACCGGTATCAGTAGGCCAAAGAACAGCGCGGCCAGCATTTGCATGACCAAGAATTGCTGCCGCGGGAAGCCGAGCGAATTCGTGCCCCAGCCCAGCGCGAAGATGTTAGCCAGATAAAACACCACGAAAGTGGTCGTCGACCCCAAGGTTCCCAAAAAGAGCTGCAAAGGAAATCTCGAAAACACCACCTTGAACGGCAGGCGTACGCGTTCACCTTGGGCGACGCTGAGCTTGAATGCGGGTGTTTCGACCAGCTGCAAACGGATATACAGGCCGACCGCCACGAGGACCGTGCTGGCCAAGAAAGGTACGCGCCATCCCCAGGTGAATAACTGCGCCTCGGATAGTTGATTGCTGATGAGCAAAAAAGCGCCGATAGAAATGACCAGACCCAGCGGCGCACCGAGCTGCGGAAACATGCCGTACCAAGCGTGCTTGCCTGCGGGCGCATTCTCGGTTGCGAGCAGCACGGCGCCACCCCACTCGCCGCCCAGGCCGATACCCTGACCTATGCGGCAGAGCGCTAACAGCAGCGCCGCATAGACGCCGGCGGAGGCATAAGTCGGCAACAGCCCAATGCAGATGGTCGAAATTCCCATGGTCATGAGTGCCGTAACCAGGGTCGTTTTGCGCCCGACGCGATCGCCGAAATGCCCAAATATCGCAGCGCCGATCGGGCGCGCGACAAACGCTAGAGCGAATGTCGCCAGCGATTGCAGCGTCGCGACTGCCGGATCGCCTTTCGGAAAGAACAGGCGTGGAAAGACCAAGACCGCGGCTGTGGCATAAATGTAGAAGTCGTAGAACTCGATGGTCGTTCCGACCATGCTGGCAAGAAGGATGCGCCGCGCCTGCCGTGCATCGGGCACAAGGGTCGAGTCGAGCAAATGTTCCCCGGCATTTCGTTATCAGTTTTGCCGATACTACACCAGCGCTCGAGCGGAAAATCAGTGGCCTCTGGAGCGCCCCGGAATAGACGGTGCCGATCGCCCGGCAGGCGCTGGACGGTAAGCCGGTGCGCGTCCGACGCGCCCTCCGCCAGCGGGACGCGCATGTTCGTCGCGATGATCGCAGCATCGCCCGGGTCCTACCCGGTAGCCGACGCCCCAGCCGCCGTAATCATACCCGTAAGGCTCGTAGTAGCCGCCGTCGTACCCGACGCTGCCTTCGACTCCCACACCCGTTACCGCGCAGGAACCAACCATCAGCGAGGCCGCGCCGAGAAAGCTCACCAGCAACCCACTACGCAGGGCCCTCATTTCGGTTCCACCTTGGTGTCGCTTTCGCTCCACTCCATCAGACCGAACGGTGCCCCCGCGGGATCCGCAACCACTGCGAGCATTCCGCCATGCCGATCGACGCGCGGTTCGACCAAAACTCGGCCGCCCAGTGCCACAACCTTGGCCGCGGTGTCGGCCGCGTGCTCGACGCGCACGAAATTCAACCAGTGAGAATGACGGTGCGCGGAATCTCGCGCCAGATCATTCGCGCTGGCGCGGGCATAGTTATCGGTCGACAAGATTAAATGCTCCAGCCCATCGTCGCTCGGCAGATCGAATACATCGTAGCCCAGCAAATTTTGGTAGAAGGCCGCTTCCGCGCCCGCATCCTTGGCGTGCAGTGAGCTCCAGATCCAATCGCCGGTGCGCCGGAAGATAATCCGGCGTATCGCCGGTGCTCGAAGCGAGCAGTGCGAAGGCGGCGCCCTCCGGATCCGACAGAACTATTTGTCGGCCGCGCATTGGATAACTCTTGATATCGGACAGGACTTTTGCCCCATGAGAGACGGCAACTTTCTTGGCGCTGTCGACATCGCTCGCGGCCAAAAAAGTCAGCCAAGCCGACTGCGGTGCTGGCCCGCCGGGATCGCCTTCTTCAACCAGTCCGCCGATCGGCCGGCCTTCGAGCATTGCCACGGCATAGTTGACGTCGCCGGCGCGCACCGGCTGAAAAGTCCAGCCAAACAGTCCACCATAGAATTTTTCCGCCGCGGCGAGATCGGGTGTGGCCAGGTCAGCCCAAACCATTTTTCCCGCGTGATGCTCGCCGCTGGGCGGCGAATTGAGTGCCGGCAGTTGGAAATCCGCTCGCCTGCGCCAGCACCGCCCCGCCAAGAATGAGCGCCGTAACCAACAGGCTCTGCAATCCGCGCCGCCGCCGGTATACACACTTCATCTCGAAATTCCTCGCTTGATCGGCAAGATACTGCGCGCAGCAACTGCGATATGCTGTACGGCGCCGTACAGAGCGGATGTCAGAAATCGCTGACCCAGTGGTAAAGAATCATGCCCATCAAAATCGACGGACTATCGAGTGAGCCCGGCTTCCGAAGTCGATCTCAAGAAGCGGCCGACAATGGGGCGCCCCGCGTATCACAGCAAGCGCCAATATCACGACATGCTGAGCGCGCATGTCAAGGAATTGGGCACGCAGCAGGAACTGTTGTACGCATCGAACCGCTACGCCGTACTCATGATTTTTCAAGCCATGGACGCAGCCGGCAAGGACGGCGCTATCGCGCATGTGATGTCGGGCATCAACCCGCAGGGTTGCCGCGTATCCAGCTTCAAACATCCAAGCGCTGAAGAGCTGAAGCATGATTTCCTCTGGCGCACCACCCGCGAGCTGCCGGAACGCGGCCAAATCGGCATTTTCAATCGATCCTATTACGAGGAGGTATTGATCGCCCGCGTCCATCCCGAAATCCTGCGGGCCGAGGGGCTCCCTGATGAGCTCAGGGAGGAAAAAAGCATTTGGCGAGATCGGTACCGCTCCATAGTCGATTTGGAGCGGCACCTGACTCGCAACGGCACTCGCATCATCAAATTTTTTCTGCATCTTTCCAAAGACGGAGCAGCGCAGGCGCTTCATCAAACGGATTGAAACACCCGAAAAAAATTGGAAGTTTTCTGCGGCCGATATTGCCGAGCGTCACTATTGGAAGGATTACATGAAGGCATACGAGAAATGCCTGAGCGCCACCAGCACGCGTGACGCGCCCTGGTATATCGTGCCGGCCGACGATAAGCTGAACGCGCGCCTGATTGTGTCGCGTGTCGTGCTCGACACCCTCGAGGAGCTCCGCTTGAGCTATCCCAAATCCAGTGCCAGCCGCCGCCGCGAATTGCGCTTGCTGCGCAAGCAGCTCGAGGAAGAGGAATAGGTTCCCGGGAGCCTAGGGCTTGCGGGCTCCGACCACGATGAGCACCACCCCGACCACGACGGCAGCGCCGCCGGCCCAGGGAGGAATCGCGTGTTGCTGGGATACCTTTGCTTCGACATCCCCGATCTTGAGCACGCTCTTTTCGCTCGAATACGAGGGCGACTTAACGAGCACGAACAACCCGCCGAGTATCAATATCGCGCCCAAGACTTGCAGCACACGCATGTAAAACCTCGCTCCAGTGACCTTAAGCGCCAGTGTAGCCTCAAGCACGGTTCCGCGTATTCAATGGATTGTCTGCGGGATGGGCTTGGTTCACGTGTATTCTCTTGGGTCTGGTGTTATGTTTTGGGCGTTATGGCATCGCTCCGCACTCCCTCGACTGACGCTCGTGCTGCTGCTGGCCCTGATTCTGCCGCTGCAGAGCTTTGCCTCAGCCTGGAGTTGCAGCCCTCATGATTTAGGCGCTGCCGCCGCGCACCATCACTGTGCCGATGACCCAGGGAAGCCGCAAACCGGCGGCGACCAGCATCATCATTGCGGCACGTGCTGTGCCGCAGCGATCGCCTGGGTGCCGTTTCGCTGGACACCACCCCGTTCGGTGAGTTCTGAGGCTTTCCTGCCCTTGTACGGGCCGCCCCCGAGGATGGTCCTCGACCGCCTCGATCGTCCTCCGCGCCTCATCTGAAGCTGATTCGCGGCGTTGTTGCGCCGCCGATTTATGCCTAAAGACGCGAGGAGGACGCTATGCGACGCGCATTTCTTCTATTGACGACACTGGCCGTGCTCGGCAATGGCGGCTGCACCGGCTTCAGCAAGGACGGCGGCTTCGATGCCGTCGCCGATGCCGCGCGCCGGCATTTGGCCAGGGACATTGAATGGCCGCGAACTTCGCAGGAACGAGCCAAAGCCGACGCTCAAGTAGCCGTGCTCCTGCAGCATCCCTTGTCGGCCGACGATGCCGTGCAAATCGCTCTGCTCAACAATCGCATGCTGCAAGCAGCGTTCGAGGAACTGGGTATTTCCGAGGCCGATCTGGTGCAGGCCGGCCGCCTGCCGAATCCTCGCTTCGATCTGCGCCACGCCAGCAGCGCGGGGCAATACGATGTCGAGGAGAGCTTGAGCCTCAACGTGCTTTCGCTGCTCACCATCCCCTACGCCCGCGACATACAAAGGCAGCGCTTCGCGCAGGCCCAGAATGCCGCCGTGCTAAGTGTTGCGCAGCTCGCGAAGGACACGCGCGAAGCCTATTACGAGGCGGTCGCCGCACGCGAGTCCCGCGACTATCAGCTCAAGGTCCGCGCCGCCGCTGAAATCGGCGCGGCACTGGCGCAACGAATGGTGGCCGCCGGCAACTGGAATCGATTGGATCAGGCTCGTGAACAGAATACTTATATCGATGCCGTCCTGGGTTTCACGCATGCAGAACTGGCGGAACAGGCAGCCCGTGAAAAACTCATCAGTCTCATGGGTTTGCCGGGAGAAAAAGCGCGAACGCCGAACCCGCAGCTCGCGGAAGTCTTGCCTGTTTTGCCTCCCAGCCTCGAGAAGCTTCCCGACGTCGACAGCGCGTTGTTGCAGAATCGGCTCGACCTGCAGCTGATGCGCATGCGCATTGACGAGCTGCAGCGCAACCTCAAACTCACCCGCAGCACCCGCTTCATCAATGTTCTCGATCTCGGCGCGACGCGTGTGCAGCAGGGCCCGCGCGATGCGCCCTACGAGCACGGATATACCATCACCCTGGAAGTTCCGATATTCGACAGCGGCTCCGCGCGCGTCAAAAAGTCCGAAGCAGTCTATGCGCAGGCGGTCGATCGTTTCACGCAGGCGGCAATCGAGGCCCGCTCCCAAATTCGGCTCGCCTACGCCAACTACCGCGCGGCATTCGAGCTGGCCAAGCAGCAGCGTGATGAGGCGTTGCCGCTGCGCAAAACCCTCGCGCAGGAGAATCTGCTGCGCTACAACGCCTCGCAGATCAGCATTTTCGAATTATTGTCCGCTGCACGCGAACAAGCAGCGGGCTTCGATGGCTACATTCAGCGCGTGCGGGACTTTTGGATCGCCAAGTCGCAACTCGACGCGGCATTGCTCGGCGCTGCCTCGCAGTAGCGGCATCAAGGAACTATCATGCTTTCACGACGAAGATTTTTCAGCAGCGCCGGGCTCGCCGTGGCGGCGGGTGCGGTCGCAAAAAGTGCGCTGGCGGCGCTGCCCGAGATCGTGTCCACCGACTCTGCCGGCCATGCAGCCGCCGCTGGCTCCTCCCAACGGCAGACCGTATCGCGCCGTTGCGACATTGAATGGTTGGTCGCTGCCGTGGCGATATGCGCAATGGCATCAAGGAATTTCACTTGGTCGCCGAGCCGGTCGTCCGCGAGATCGCGCCGGGCATGCAGTGCCCATCTCTGGGGTTACAACGGTCAATCGCCCGGCCCGACCATCGAGGTCGTCGAGGGCGACCGCGTGCGCATCTTCGTCACCAACCGCTTGCGGGAACCCACCAGCATTCACTGGCATGGTCAGCGCTTGCCCAATGGCATGGATGGCGTCGTTGGCCTGAATCAGCCGTCGATCAAGCCGGGACAGACCTATGTGTACGAGTTCGCCGCGCAGCGTGCCGGAACATTCATGTATCACCCGCACGCCGACGAGACCACGCAAATGGCGATGGGCATGATGGGATTTTGGGTGACGCACCCGAAAGATGCCGATTTCATGCCGGTCGACCGCGACTATGTGTTCCTGTTGAACGCCTACGACATCAGCCCCGGCAGCTACACGCCCAAGGTCAGCACCATGCTCGACTTCAATCTATGGACCTTCAACAGCCGTGCATTTCCCGGCACCGCGCCGATGGTGGCGCGCCTCGGCGAGCGCGTGAGAATTCGCGTCGGCAATCTCACCATGACCAATCACCCCATTCATCTGCATGGCCATGAATTCGTCGTCGTGGGCACCGACGGCGGTTGGACTTCGCCGGCATCACGCTGGCCCGAAGTGACGACCGACATCGCGGTCGGCCAAATGCGCGCCATCGAGTTTACCGCGGCCGCGCCAGGCGATTGGGCCTTCCACTGCCACAAGAGCCATCACACCATGAATGCCATGAGCCATGCCGTGCCGAATAGCATCGGCGTCGAGGGCGACTTGGAGAAGCAAATTGCCGCGCTGGTGCCCGGTTATATGAACCCCGATATGAGCGGCCAGATGAATATGCCGTTGCCGGCCAATACCTTGCCGATGATGACGGGCGCCGGCCGCTACGGCGACATCGAAATGGGCGGCATGTTCACGGTGGTGAAGATTCGTGCGGATCTGGCCCATGGGGACTACCGCGACCCGGGTTGGTATCAGGCCCCCGCCGGGAGTGTCGCCTATGCGTGGCAGGGCGAGCCGCTGCCCGTCCTGCGTCACGCTGCGCCCCCGGCTTCACAAGGCGCGCCCTTCAAGGTACGCAAGCCATCGGGCCCCATGGAGCACTAGCCCCATGGAGCAAAAGGGACTGGTATTCTTGCGCCGTGATCCGCAGCTACGTCAGCACCGTGAACATCGACGCGGCGCCACAGAAAGTGTTCGCAATATTGTGCGATGTCGAGCGCTGGCCCGATTGGACATCCACCATGATCAGTGTCCGGCGTGTCGAGAGCGGCCCGTTTGCGCTGGGCAGCACCGCTCGCATCCGCCAGCCCAGATTGCGCCCTGCCGTGTGGCAGGTGACGCAGTTCGAGGATAATCGCAACTTCACTTGGACTACCCGCTCGCTGGGCCTGCGCATGACGGCCGGTCACTCGATCGAACCTCGCGGCACAGGCACCCGCGTGGCGTTGTCATTCGAGCTCTCAGGGTTCATCGCGCCGCTGATCTCGCGGCTGTACGGCGGCCTGATCGAACGCTATATCAACACCGAGTCGCAAGGACTGAAACAGCGCAGCGAATCGGCGCCTTAAACGCTCTTGCGCGTCCCGACTCGATCTCGACAGTAGATGAACACGCTATTGCCCACAATGCTCGCGGCAAACAATGCCAGCGAAGCCGGAATCACTTCAAATACCTTGTGCAAACCCAGCCAGCTGACCGGCGAATCCCACCATTGCAAAAAACCGGCGAAATATCCTGGGCTGCCGTCCCTGACACAGCAGCGCATCAGCCCGACTCTGATGCCGTCGCCCATGCCGACATGCGTCCATTCCCCCTGGCGAAACCAGCCGTAGAGTTGCATGCTGATTAGAAATAGAAATGCTGCCAGACATCCGTAGCCGACGATGGCGCCAAGAATGCTCGTCAAGCGCAGCATTGCGGTTCGCATCCTCATGGCTGTCCCGCCGAAGGACATCCTTTAACTTCAAGGCGGACGATGCGGCCGGTTTCGCCTTGTAAATCGGCAGGGTTCAACAAACTATCCGTGGACTTCAAGTCGATATCGATCCAATAAACATTGCCGGTGCGCTTGCGATCGGCGATACCTGGATTGAATCCCAAGGCTTGCGCTTGGGCCACACGCGCCTGGGCCCGCTTCGGTTCGCTGTATAGACCGAGGGAAATCACTGAACCCTCGTTCGGTCCCGGCATTTCCAGGGCATCGTCAATCCCACCGGCCTTGAGTTTGGCCAATGTCCCTTCGGCCACCGCGCGCGCGGCCGGCAGCGGTAAGTACACCCAGACTCCGGCCCATACCTCGCCCTCGGCGACACGCTGGCGCGGATCGTAGCCGCCGCCGCGCAATGTCGACGCCGCATGGGCCGCCTCCGATACGTCACGAAACGGTCCGACGCTGATGCAGCGCTTCACGTTGGTCAAAAGACCGGTATTGCCGCCATCGCGTGCGCCATCCGATGCCGCCACGGCGTTGCCCGCGGCGGACGCTACGGCAGCCGCATTGCTGCCCGAATCGGCACGCGCCGTTTCGGGACTCTCGGAAGCAAGTTTCAATGTGCCCGGAGTCGAGGGCGCGACGACCGCCTCGGGCGTCTTGGCAATGCCATGCTCCCACAGGAAATAGCAAACGTTGGCAAGTACCAAGCACACGACAAGAGTCTTCAGTAGCGTCAAGCGTCACCCATGAATCAAGCGCAAACTCGCTTCGCCGGAAACGAACCGCTGCAGGCGGTCTTTGCGTTTCGAGCAACAGCGCTCCATCAGCATCCACGCCGCGAGCGATACCCGACACCGCGTTCTCCCCAACAATCACTTGTGCGGGGCGGCCGTTCAAGCCATCGAGGGCTGTCCAAGCGTCCCGAAACGCTGCAAATCCAAAACGCTCGTATTGCAGCAGCATACTCAAAAGTTCGTCCAAGATGGCCCCCGCCACCAAATTGCGCGAAACGGGCTGTTTGCAGGCGTCCGTCACCGCCGCCACCGTCGCTCCACCACTGGCCTCGATTTCATGGCGAGCCGCCGCCGGCAGGGAAACATTGATGCCGACACCGATCACCACGTGCGCCGGACCGCCCGCCTCGGCGCGCAATTCAATCAGCACGCCGCCTAGCTTGCGGTCTTCGAACCAAATATCGTTCGGCCATTTCAGCATGATTCCTGCGGCCCCGGCGCGCGTCAGGGCCCGGGACACGGCAACGCCGACCCCCAAACTCAATGCGGGCAAGGTACGCACCACATCGCTGCACGTCCAGCCCAGCGACATGGCGATGCCGCCGCCAAACGGGGCAATCCAGCGTCGGCCCAAGCGCCCGCGCCCGGCCTTTTGCAACTCGGCAATGCATACATCCGCCATGGCCGGCGGCGGCCGCGCCGCGTCCAGCAGCCGAGTGTTGGTCGATCCGACCTCGAACAGCAGCTCCAGGCTGTGCAGGTGTGGCCTGCGATCATCAGCCAATTCAGCGCCGATTCGGCTGATGTCGAGCAGCTCCGCCGGATGGGCGAGCCGGTAGCCGCGGCGCGCTTGGGCCTCAACCTCTATGCCGATGGCGCGCAGTCGTTCGACACCCTTCCACACCGCCGCTCGGGTTTGGTGAAGCTCCGCCGCCAACGATTCGCCGGAGTGCACTTCGCCGTCCGCCAGCAGCTTGAGCAGCGGCGGGTGCGTCACGAGCCTAGGCGGCTCGCGATCGAAATAGCCATAGTCGCCGCACACGGCTCTCCTTTCCTGCGCGCATGCGCGCGATGTTGCTGCGATGGGTAAAGATGACAAATGCGGCAACCAAGACGCAAAACGAGCAAAGCGGAATGTTGTTCGGCTCGAGCACCAGAACAGCGGCCGCAAGGGCGATCGACGACAGCATGGTGGCGAGGCCTACATAGCCGAACAGCAACAGCACAATGATCCAACTCAGGAGCAAGGGCACCAGCAAGCGCAATTCCAGCGCGGCGACCACGCCGACCACAGTTGCCGCGCCTTTTCCGCCGCGGAACTCGAACCAGACCGGATAGACATGCCCCACGATGACGGCAAAGCCGCAGGCCACCGTCAGCCACTCGCGAGATACGCCGGCATCGAGACCAATCCCCGGCAACGCTGCAGAAGGCAGCCACCACACGGCAATCATGCCCTTGGCAATATCGATCAGCAGCACGAGAAATCCGAACAGCTTACCCTGGGTGCGCAGGGCATTCGTCGCACCGGCATTGCCACTGCCCATGCTGCGAATATCCACGCCGCGCAGACGGCCGAGAATCAAGCTGCCCAGCAACGTTCCGAGCAGGTAGGCAATGAGTAGTTTGACGCCGAGTTCCAGCATCAGGCGATTATGACCCAGGAGCCATCTTAAGTATTCCGCGTGGCCGCGAGTGCTTGGGCAAGTGAATTTCCGCGAGCATGCAGCGCACGCCGCCGCCGCCGATGCGCTCAATGGTGGGAATCTGCGCCGAAATCAAGGCCGCCCGTGACTCCAAGGCGCGGCGCTGCGCCGGCGCCAAGCAGTCCAACGCAGTCCTCGACAACGCAATGAGTTTGCCGTCGGGCACCGCCAATTCCAAAACATTCGCAGCGAATTGCGCCATTTGCGCCAGGGTGATGTCCACGATCATATGGCTCGGTCGAACGCAGCTTGGACAGCACAGCAATACGGTGCGCCTCGTTGACGATCGATTCGCTGCAGACGACGGCAAAGCCGGTGCCGATCGCCATCAAGACGTTGGTGTGATAAACGGCGGCGCCACCGGCATCCACGGCATCGAACGTCATGAGTTCATAGTCCAGTTGCTGCGCGAACTCGCCGAGCACATCAAGATCGGTGCGCGGCGAGGAACAGGCGTACGCCACCCGATGAACGCGGTCGAGAACGACGCTGCCCGTGCCTTCCAGATATTTTCCTTCCGACTCGCGATGCGTCAGATCCACGGTGCGGGAAACGCGGAATTCGCCCATACGCACGACCTGCTCCAGAACTTCATCGCGGCGTTCCCAGCGCCGGTTCGGCGCCAACATGGGATAGAGTGCCACGGTGCCATCGTGGTGAAAGCTGACCCAATTATTGGGGAATATCGCATCCGGCTTGGGAGGCTGTTCGCTATCGGGAGCGATGAGCACTTCGACGCCGGCGCGCTCCAGGGCCTCCGCCAGCCCGTGGAACTCGCGCAGGGCACTGCTCTGTAGGTCATTTTCGGCAGTAACGCCGGCCTTCGCTTGGAAGGCATTGCTGGGGGCGGTTTGCGGATTGCAGCCAAATCTCGCCGGCCGCACCATAAGCACGGCCCCGGCGCTTTGCGGTTCCTGGCCAGGGTGATCTGCGACCGACATAGAGCAGGCACTATACTAGCTATCTTTTAGGGGGACGCCTTGCGGGTATCGATTGCCAAATTTATCGGGGTGCTGACGGTCGTGATTGCCCTGCAGGCTCACGCCGCCGATGCGCCCGCACCCGCGAAGCCACGGGTCACGCCCCCGGCAAAGCCCGCGGCGACCTATCCGTTCAGCTTCGATACTTTGCTGGAGGATGCCAAGCGCAGGGCCGCAGCGCCTTTCGCGCCGCCGCGCAGCAGCGTGCCTTCAGCGCTGGATAAATTAAGCCCTGAACAGTATCGCAGCATGCATTTCAATCCCGACGCAGGTATCTGGCGAGCGGAAAAGTTGCCCTTCCGGCTCGAGCTGCTGCGCGCAGCCCCCAATTTGCCGACGGTGACGATCTCGACCGTGGAAGAAGGGCTCGCCAAAGATGTGGTTGCATCGCCGGCTATGTTCCAAATGTCAGGGACCACGCCGGCCCAACTCGCCAGGGTTTCGTTGCCTCTGTCGGGTTTCCGTGTCCGCAGCCGCATCAACTCGAACAAGGTCTGGGATGAATTTCTGGTATTCCAGGGCGCGAGCTACTTTCGTGCGGTCGCGAAAAATCTCTTGTATGGTTTATCGGCGCGCGGGCTTGCCATCGACACCGGCGAGCCGTCCGGCGAAGAATTTCCGGTATTCACGCATTTTTGGATTGAGCGGCCGAGGCCGAAGAGCTAACGCCATCGTCATCTACGCGTTGTTGGAGAGCAAGTCCGCCACCGGCGCCTACAAGATTCACGGCGCAACCGGGTGTGGAGACCCTGACCGAGGTGGAACTCACGCTGTTTCCGCGCGCCGAAATGCGTGTGCTCGGCATCGCGCCGCTGACATCGATGTTTCTCTTCGATGAGACCAACCGCGGGCATCTCGATGACTATCGACCGGAGGTGCACGATTCGGACGGGCTGCAGATCGCGACGAAATCCGGCGAACAATTGTTCCGGCCCCTGGCGAACCCGCTCAAGCTGCAAGTCTCGAGCTTCACGACGCAAGTGCCGCAAGGCTTCGGACTCGTGCAACGATCGCGGCAACAGAGCGATTTCGAAGATTTCGATGCGCAGTATGAGCGCCGCCCCAGCGCTTGGATCACACCCGAAGGGCGATTGGGGTTCGGGGGCCGTCGAGCTGATCGAGATTCCTTCCGGCCGCGAAACCAATGACAACATCGTCGCTTTCTGGCGCCCGGCGGCGCCGCTGCTGCCGGGGCATCCCGGCGCAATTCGCCTATACCATCAGTTGGTGCGCCGAGCCGCCCTTGCCCAAGAGCTTGGGCAAAGTGGTCTCCACTCGCTCCGGCGCCAGCATCGACCGCAAGCGGCGCGTCTTCTTGCTCGATATCGTCGGCGCCGGCGAAAAGCTCGATGGCTTGCGCCTGGATCTGAGCGCTTCCGCCGGCGCGGTTTCCAATTCGGCGCTGGTCTCGAACGGCGAATTGCACGGCCTGCGTGCCAGTTTTGAGATCGATCCAAAGGATGCCGAACTCATTGAGTTGCGCCTGCGGGTCATGCGCGGCGACACCCCTGTTTCCGAAACCTGGTTATACCGATGGACCTCCAGCTAAATACCAGCCCCGCATTCGAGACCGTCTCGCCTGGCGGCATGCCGCCCGAGGCGCCCTTGAGCATGCCGGCGCAGGATTTGCGCTACAAATCTTGGCGGACCGAGCGGCATCTCATTTCTGCCGACGTGCTGTATGCACGCTTCATCCTGATTGTGGTGACGTTGGGCGTGACCATCTATGGCGTCTATCAGATGCTGCAAGTGGTGCGCTTCGCGAGCATGACGCTGTTGCAGGGGACGATGATATTTTTCTTCGCCATCTCCTTGGGTTGGATTGCATTTTCAGCCGGGTCGGTATTGGCAGGCGCGTCGAAACGGCGCGATCCGGCTGCACCGCCATCCGCAGGCGCCTCGCTGACGGCGCTGGTGATGCCCATCTACAACGAAGACCCGACGCGCACCGCCGCTGCGCTGCAGGCGATGGCGGAGGCGCTGCAGCGCATCGACGCGCATCGCGGCTTTGAGATCGTGATGCTCTCCGATTCCACGGAAGCCGACGCGTGGATTCGCGAAACCCTGAAGGTCGCCAGGCTGCGCGCCGCATTGCAGGGAATCATGCCGGTTTGGTATCGGCGCGATGGCTCAACATTGCGCGCAAGTCCGGCAATCTCGAAGACTTCGTGACCCGCTGGGGCGGACGTTACGATCACATGATCGTGCTCGATGCCGACAGCCTCATCGACGCGCCCACGCTGCTACACTTGGTGCGCGCGATGCAAGCGGATCCCAAGCTGGGCATTCTGCAAACCGCGCCGCAGTTGATCGGCGCGCGCACCTTTTTTGCCCGCTTGCAGCAATTCGCCGCCTGCGTCTATGGTCCGGTCATCACGCGCGGGCTGTCTGCCTGGTCCGGCGACAGCGGCAATTATTGGGGTCACAACGCCATCATTCGCGTATCCGCGTTTGCGCAATATTGCGGCCTGCCCAAACTCAAGGGCCGCAAACCTTTTGGCGGTTTTGTGTTGTCCCATGATTTCGTCGAGGCCGCCCTGATGCGCCGCGGTGGCTGGAAGGTGCGCATGGCCACCGATTGCGGCGGCTCCTGGGAGGAATCACCGCCGACGCTGATCGATATTGCTGTTCGCGATCGCCGCTGGGCACAAGGCAACTTGCAGCACATGAAAATCATCGGCAGCGCCGGTTTGCGATTCATCAGCCGCATGCATCTGGGCGTCGGCATCATGAGCTATCTATCCTCGCCCATGTGGTTGGTGATGATCGGCATCGGCTTCGCACTCGCGATTCAGTCGCGCTTCATCCGTCCGGAATATTTCAGCCACGATTTTCAGCTGTTCCCGACCTGGCCGCGGTTCGATGTGGCGCTCATGGTGGCTCTGTTCTGGTTCAGCATGGTGGTGCTGTTGATTCCAAAGACGCTCGGCTTGATTCGCGCCTTGTTGTCGCCCCACATTCGCCGCGGTGCCGGCGGAGTCATCGGCATAACGGCGAGCTTTTTGCTCGAGACCATTCTCTCGGCGCTGTACGCGCCGATCCTCATGATCGTGCAGTGCCGCCATGTCTTCGAAGTATTCATGGGGCGCGATTCGGGCTGGAAACCGCAGCGCCGCGACGCCGGCCACACCACGTGGGGCGATGCCTGGCGCTTTCATCGGCGCCACATGCTGTTGAGCTGCGTGACAGCGGTGATCGTGTACTTCATTTCGCCGCCGTTGCTGGCCTGGGTTTCGCCGGCTCTTCTCGGCCTGTTTCTCTCGGTGCCGCTATCACAGATCAGCGGCAGCGAGGCATTGGGCAGATTCCTGTCGAAATTCGCGCTGTTGCGCACACCGGAGGAAGTGGAAACGCCCGCGTTGGTTCGGCGCCGCGAGGAATTGGCGCGAACTGGCGACGCATTACCCTCGGAAGGATTGCGGTTCTTGGCCCGGCACCGCGAGGCGCGCCTTTCGCATATCAACGGCAATCTGCCGCGCCCTGCTGATCCGCGCGGCCAGCCCGATCCGCACGCCTTCACCGCGGAACAGAAATTGATGGATGCACGCTCGCTGGATGAGGCCCTGCAATGGCTGACGCCGGTCGAACGCGTCGAGGTTGCCGCTGATGCACGGTTCCTCAATCAACTGGCCCTGCTCCCCGATTCCGTTCAACCCACTTTCTCGATCTAGGATTGCAAACTCATGGTTCGTCGCCGAGAAATCTTAAGAACTGCGCTTGTTTTGGCGGCTGGGCAATTGGGCGGCGCCGAATTCGCCGCTGCAGCCGCGCCGGCACCGGCCGCGGCGCCGCAGCGCCCGACTGCGCACTCCGTGGCTGCAACAGGCTCGGGCCCGGCCAAGCGCTTTGACTATGCGTGGCTCAAGGGTCAGGCGCGATTTCTCGCCGACAACGCCTATCAGACCTCCAAGGAGATGCTGCCTCCCAGCATGGCCGGCTTGAGTTATGACCAGTATCAGTCACTGCGCTTTCGCAGCGATCACGCGCTTTGGGGCGATGCGGACGTGTCCTTCCGCCTGCAATTTTTTCACGTTGGACGCGGCTTCGCTCAGCCTGTGCATTTCTACGAAGTGAACGACGGGCAGGCGCGCGAAATCATCTACGACCCATCGATGTTCGAGTTCGACAAGGCGGGCATCGACCCGGCGGTGATGCGCGATCATGCCGGCTTTGCGGGATTTCGCGTGCAGTTCGTGACGGACTGGAAGGACGACATCGCCGCATTTCTGGGAGCCGCGTATTTTCGCGCGGTCGGCGGCGACACGCGTCAATATGGATTGTCGGCGCGCGCCCTTGCCGTTGACACCGCTTATCCCCGGCCGGAGGAATTTCCACGTTTTACGGCCTTTTGGTTCGAGCGGCCGGCGAAGAGTTCCGGAGTGCTGACCATCTATGCGCTGATGGACTCGCCCAGCATTGCGGGTGCACTGCGCTTTTTCATCGCGCCCGGCGGTACGCTGACCATGGACATCGACTCGGCCCTGTATCCGCGCAAGGCCATCGACCGGCTGGGCGTTGCGCCGCTGACCAGCATGTTTTTCTACGGCGAGAACGACCGGCGCGGGGCCAACGATTGGCGGCCCGAGATTCACGACTCCGACGGTCTGCAGATGTGGACCGGCGCCGGTGAGTGGATTTGGCGGCCCCTGACCAATCCCGCGCAGAGTCATTTGAATTCTTACTTCGATGACAATCCCCGCGGTTTCGGTTTGCTGCAACGAGACCGCAATTGGGATCACTACCAGGATGATGGCGTCTACTACGACCGGCGGCCGAGCTTGTGGGTCGAACCCAAAGCGGGCGGCTGGGGCAAGGGTGCCGTGCAGCTGTTCGAAATTCCGACCGGCGATGAGACGGCGGACAACATCGTGGCTTTTTGGAACCCAGCCGAAAAAACCAAGGCCGGCCAGGAGATGCTGTTCAGTTACCGCCTATACTGGGGCACGCACATGCCCTACTCCTCGCCGCTGGCGCAAACCGTCGCCACCCGCACCGGCATCGGCGGCACCGTGGGGCAGAAGCGCGGCTATTACTCGTGGCATTTCGCGGTTGACTTCGCGGGCGGCGAACTCGGCGCGCTCGCCAAAGACGCCAACGTCGAAGCCGTGATCACCACCACGCACGGCAGCACAACCGAACACGTGACCGCGCACTATGTCGATGAGTTCAAGGGTTATCGCGCGCTCTTCGATCTCAGGCCGGCGGACGACAGCAATGACCCCATCGATCTGCGCATGTACCTGCGCATCGACAGCAGACCGCTGACCGAAACGTGGATTTATGAGTGGACTCCGCCGCCGGTAAAGGATCGCAAGCTGGGAATTTGAGCAGCCCGGATGTGTGTTACATCGATCGGCCCGCTCTAGTCACGCCTAGCTCGTTGCCCCCAATGCAACGACGTGCTCGCGGCCGGATACCACGACACCACCCGGCTTCTCTAGCGTCACCGCGAAGGCCGCGGGCTTGCGCACCATGAGCGATGCGCGAATCGGAATGACGACTTCGCTCGCATTCGCCGGCACATCGAACACGCCGCCATCCACCGGATAGCGCTTGTCGCGGCCGGCGTCGAATATCCAGATCTGATATTGATGCAGGGCCGGATCGTTGGCCGCCAAGCCCGCGAAGTGCAGAAAGCCGCGTTGCGTAGCCGGGATCCCATACCACATCGCCGGTCACGCCTGCGGCGGCCGGGTCTTTGGTTGCTCCCAGGGGAATCTTGAGTGAATCGGCTTTAGCCAGTAATGCGTC
The DNA here is from genome assembly GCA_963771615.1 of uncultured Gammaproteobacteria bacterium. Lineage (GTDB taxonomy): Bacteria > Pseudomonadota > Gammaproteobacteria > Steroidobacterales > Steroidobacteraceae > Bog-1198. Next base: position 303,401 of record CAVYUD010000008.1, on the reverse strand, counting down.
GCGCTCCTGCGCAAGCGTAGGCGGCGGCGGCGGCTCGGGCGTGGGCTCGGTCACGGGGGCGGGCGTCAACTCCGCCACCGGCGGGAGCGGCGTCGGCGAGCGCTGCCAGCCAAAAATTGCGAGCACCAAGCATGCCGCGGCAGCTAACCAACCGTAGCCGCTGAAGCGGTTGGCGCGGGGCTTGGGCGTTTGAACGCGAGTGTTCTCCACCGCTGCGGCACGCGCTGCGCTTAAGTCGGCGACATTGCCGGCGGAAGCGAAGTGTTCTGCGGCCTGCTGCGCGATGCGTGCCGAGAGCGCGGCGGGCAACGCCGCTTCGGCTTTGCTGCCGGCCAAGGCGGCCGCCGCCGCCGCGCGCTCCAGATCCCGCAAGTAAGCGCTCGCGAGTTCGCTGTCCATCACGTCCAGCGCCCGCTGTTCAGCCGGGGACAGACCCTCGGTGACTTGCTTGACCAGCAAGTCCAGCATGGCTTCATCGGGCTCACGAGGATTGATGTCCGACATCAGCCCTCGCTCAAGACGCCTTTGGCGTCTAGGTTCATAAATTCACGCACCTTGATCAGGCCCCTGCGCATAAAAGACTTCACCGTGCCCAGCGGCATGCTGAGCCGCGCCGCGATTTCCGACTGGCTCAGGCCATGCAGTAAACCCAACTCTAATACTTGCCGCTGCTCGGGACGCAGATCGGCCAGCGCGCGGGCCGCATGCTCCGCCTCGATGCATGTTTCTGAAGCCGTGCCGGGGTCTGCCCATACGACCGTCTCCAACACCTCGACAGGATCCATCGGCGGTTCGGCGCTGGTCTTGCGCAGCCGATCGATCAGCCGACGGCGCGCAATCATCGCAATGAAGACTTTATCGGATCCCTGCGAAGCATCGAAGCGGCTCGCGCTGCGCCAGATGTCCAGAAAGATTTCTTGTGTCGCGTCCTCCGCATCAGACGGAGTGCGTGAAAGCCGCCGTGCGAGACTCCACACAAGTGGACCGTATTGGTCTATGCAATCCCGCACGGCCGCGGAATCGCCGCTAGCTATGCGTTGCAGCACGGACGGACTCATTAGTTGCCTACTGAGCTTATTCGGATTGGACGCAGCGTCGGATTCACTTTGTTGTTGTTCCGGGGTGAGAGCATGATAATGGTAAATCGCCGCGCCAGGGGAGATCTCGCGCATCGCGGTGCGGATTGCCCGTTCGCGCGCCGCACTGACGGCTGTGATCTATTGCTTACTTGCCGGACTTTGGAAACTTGAGCAGCCGCAGTTTCTGCGTATCGCCGGTCGGGCGGCGCAGTTCGGTCTCGCGTTGCAAATGCGGCAAGGCCTGTTTCGGATTCAATATGACCCAACGCCATTCATTCAGCTGATGCTTGAGCAACGGCAGCAGCGCCGGCTCCGATTGGGAATTCGCATCGTCAGCGGGCATCAAAGTGGTGCAATACAGGTCGAAATACTCCCTGAACAAGGTCTCGTACTGCAGCATCGGATCCAAGAAAGCGGGGTCTTGGACCAGATCGGTACCAAGATGACTGGTGCACAGAAAGCTCGCCGATTTGCGCACATAGACGGTGTGCTCGGCGAGGACGGCGTGCTCATACATCAGCGTGCTATGAAAATGCGCCAGCACCTTGGCGCGCGCCTCGCCCCGCACATTGTGCTTCATCAGGTATTCGAACAGGGCCTTGCCGTGAATCAGCCGCAGAGCGGCGTGCCTCAGCGCCACCGCTTGATTACGCAACACCACAAAGTCGGCGATTTGCCGCATCAAACCCGAGTGCTCGAGTTCCCAGGCATTCCATGATCCCGGGGTTGCGAGGATGCGCTGGGCAATCAGGTGCTCTTTTGAGTCATCGCTACGCAATGCGCTTTCCATGCGATGCGTGGATTCGCGCATGAGTCTTGCGTGACTAAACGCGCTGCGTTGCACCAGTAACTCCCCTCATGTCGAACGCTAAGCTTAGTCGCAATCGCGGTCAATGATAAGAGTCGCCGATGGGCGACGGCAGACAAAACGTGTAAGACAAATCTTAGGCGAGCACCGGCGGCGCGAGGTGAATCTGATTGCGTCCCGATCGTTTGGCAACGTAGACGGCCGCGTCGGCCTGCGCGAGCAGCGGCTCACCCCAGATGCCCAGCGTGTCGCTGGCGGCGATGCCGATGCTGCAGGTCACACGGATCGGCGCACCGAAGCCAGGAACACGCAACTCGGCGACCCGCTCCACGATGCGCTGTGCGATGGGAGCCGCCACCCCGGCATCGGCGCTGCTCAAGATCACGACAAATTCTTCGCCGCCGTAGCGGCCGATGACGTCGGACTGACGCAATTCCGCGTGAATCGGCTCGATGATGGCACGCAGGCACGCGTCTCCGGCTTGGTGTCCGAAGGTATCGTTGATTTGTTTGAAGTGATCAAGATCAATGAACAACAATGCGATCGGCAGGCCGCGCGCCTTGGCTCGAGTGCAGGCGGCTTCGAGCCGCTCGATCAGGGATCGGCGATTCAGCACGCCGGTCAACGGATCGGTTTGCGCGCGGCGCTCCGCCTCGGACAGCGCCGCGCGCTGCGCGCGCAATCGATCCGCCACGCCGAGCGCAATCAAGATCGAACCCGCCACCATCGACAAGGGCAGACCGTAATAGTCCAACGAGTCTGAGCCCACGGACGATGTGACCAAGAATCGCAGCGCCGCTGCAATGGTAAATCCCTCGAGCAATATCCATGCGATTAAGAACCAGCCCGCAGCGCGATTCCCGCGCCGCCACGCCAGCACGCACACGATGATGGTGAAAACGGCCGCCACGACAAACATGATGTTGCCGATAATGTTGACGACGCCTAGCAATCCAACAAACTTGGCGGCGTTGGCAGCGGTGATGATGACGAAGGCGAGGGCGAACCAGCCGAATATTGCGTACACGCGCGGCGAGAAATGCTTGAGGTCCGCAATCTCCCGCGTAAACAGACAGGCAACGGCTCCGCTCAACCCCACGGGCACATTCCACGCGAAGGATTCGAGCGGCACGGCGAAGGAAAGCCCCGGCCAATCGAAGCCCTGACCCGAAAGATAGGCCACATACAACGCCTGAAGGAAAAACATCGTCGCATATAAAATGAAGAGCGGATCCTTGAGCACGAACCAGATCAAGAGCCCGGCCAGAGATACGGCCATCAGGGCGCCAAATGTCAGCGCAATCATGCGGGCCCGTTCGGCTCCGAGCGCCAGGCTGCTTTGCAGTGCACTCTGCGAAACGCTGAGATACTGCGCCTCGTTGCTGCTGGAGATGACGTGCGCGTACAACGGCTGAGTTGAGGGCACGCCCTCCGGCACGATGAAGACCATGTCGCGTGCGCCCAGGAATGCCGGCAGATTTGCCGCGAGAATCAGCGCAACGACCTTGCCGTCTCGATAGGCGAAAAGCTGCGCTTGCAAACCGCGCGTCGCATTCATGATCAACACGGGTGTGCCGTCGATGCTTGCAGGCTCATGCGGAATGAGCTTCAGCCAATAGTCGCGCCAGTTATTGTGCCCCGGCGCTTTCGAGAACGGCACCAGCCTGTCATCGAGTGAACCGCTCGCGACGGCTTCCGGCGCGAGATGAGCATCCCCGGGTGCGAGCGCTCGAATCCGCATCGCGGTGTCGGCGGCAAAACCTTGATCCGGAACCAGGCTTCCAAGCCAGATCAAAAGGCCGGCTGCTAGCAGAGCACGCACGGGATGGGGACAGTCAGTATTGTCGCGACAGCAGCCAGTGGGCCAACGAGCGCAAATCTTCAGCGCGTTCGCCGAATGGCACGAGCGCCTGGATGGCCTGATTGTGCAAAAGCCTGACACGCTGCTGTGACGCTGAGATGCCGATGATCGCAGGATGAGTGGGTTTTGCGCGCGAAACGTCGGCGCCCGTGGCCTTGCCCAGTAGCGACGCATCGCCGGTAACATCCAACAAATCATCTTGGATCTGAAATGCCAGGCCGACGGCATTCGCAAACCGCGACAACGCGCCGTAAAGGCTTGAATCCAGCGGCGGCGCGCACTCCGCAGCCATGAGCACACTGGCGCGGATCACGGCGCCGGTCTTGCGCGCGTGCATGTCCTCTACCTGACCGATATCGAGACGCCTGCCCTGCACCGCGAGGTCGATTGCCTGCCCGCCGGCCATGCCCAACGTGCCGATGGCCTGAGCCAGCATATCGATCAGACGCAAGCGGATCGCGGGGGATGCCGGCAATTTCGGATCGCGCGCCAGCAGCTGAAATGCCAGCGGCTGCAGCGCATCGCCCACCAGCAGCGCCGTGGCCTCATCGTAGGCCTTGTGGCAGGTCGGCCTGCCGCGGCGCATGATCATCGTTGTCCATGGCGGGCAGATCATCGTGCACCAACGAATACACATGCACCAACTCGATTGCGCAGGCGGCGGCCTCGACGTCGTCCTCGGTGAGTCCGACTGCCCGAGCAGTGGCGAATACCAGTGCCGGCCGGATGCGTTTACCGCCGCCGAGTACGCTGTAGCGCATCGCCTCGTGCAAACGAGTGGGGATCACCTCGGCTTCGGGAAGCCGAGCAGCCAAGGCGCCTTCCATGCGCAGGCGCCACGTTTCTAGCTGAGTGCCGAAATCGTCCGCATCCTCCGTGAGGATGCGCCGATCAGCCGAGTCGTTCACGGCCCCCGGCTCACGCGCTTGATGTCGCTGAGCGGAATCGCGGTAACTGCGGCGTAGCGTGCGCCGCCATCGGTGTATTCGAACGGCAGTTCGGGAGCCATGGGGCCCGCCACGCGCGGTCCGCGCAACGAGGTCAAAAGCGCCTTGATGGGGTTGCTGAAAGCGTCATTGACCGCGGTTCCCTCGAATCCGCAATGCGCCATGCAGTTATCGCATCGCGGGTTTTTACCGACGCCATACTTCTCCCACTCGGTGTCCTCGATCAGCGCCTTGTAGGTGGGTGCATAGCCTTCATCCGACAATAGGTAGCACGGCTTCTGCCAGCCGAACACGTTGTAGGTTGGATTGCTCCACGGCGTGCACTGATAGGTTTGGTTGCCTGCCAGAAAATCCAGGAACAGTGCCGAGTGATTGAACGACCAAGCCGGCTTACCAGACGGGCGACGGCTGCGGCTGAAAATGTTGCGGAACAGTTGCTTGCTGGCGTTGCGACCCAGGAACACGTCCTGTCGCGGCGCGTGATGATAGCTATATCCCGGAGAGACGGTGATGCCTTCGACGCCGAGTTCCATCGCGGTATCGAAGAACTCGGCGACATCGTCCGGATCTTCGCCGTTGAACAAGGTGCAATTCACAGTGACGCGAAAGCCCTTGCTCGCGCGCCAACTTGATGGCGGCAACGGCCTTCTCGAACACGCCTTCCTGGCACACCGACTCATCATGGCGTTCCTTGTTGCCGTCCAGATGGATCGAAAAGGTCAGATAGGTCGAGGGCTTGTATTCATCGATGTGCTTCGCGAGCAGGATGGCGTTGGTGCACAGGTAGACGAACTTCTGCCGCGCCACGATGCCGGCGACGATCTGCGGCATTTCTTTGTGGATCAGCGGTTCGCCGCCCGGAATCGAGACGATCGGCGCGCCGCACTCATCGACGGCGCGCAACGCGTCCTCCACACCAACCCGCTTTTGCAGGATCTCCTTGGGATAGTCGATTTTGCCGCAGCCGGAGCAGGCCAAATTGCACTGGAACAGCGGTTCCAGCATGAGAACCAGCGGATAGCGCTTGTCGCCGGCGCAACTTACGCCCGGCGATATACCGGGCGACCTTGTACATTTGCAGGAGTGGGATAGCCATAAGGCTATCTTACCAAGGACAGCACCGCCGGCCGGTGGTCGCGCCAGATTCGGGCCCATTCCAGCATGAACCAGGGGGTAAAGGTCCGGCCGCCCTGCATGGCGATTTCCCGCTGCAGGGCCTCTGGGCTGATCCAGCGCCAGGCGATGATTTCGGCGGAATTCACCCTGAGCGGCTCCCGGCATCGGCCGATATACACCGAGCACAGCTCGTTTTCCGCGCCCGTGGCGTCAAATTGTGCCTGGTACTGGAACTTGAACAAGAATTGCAAGGGGCAGCGAATCCCGAGTTCCTCGAACAAGCGCCGCTGCGTGGCGCTCTCCAGCGTCTCGTCGCCGCGGGGATGGCTGCAGCAGCTATTGGACCAGTACATCGGCCACAGCCGCTTGCCGGCGGCGCGCTGCTGTATCAGCAACTCGCCGCGCTCATTAAAAATCAGCAATGAGAATGCGCGATGCAGAACGCCGCGGCCCTCGTGACATAAATCTTTGCTCATGACCCCTAAGCTGCGGTCGGATTCATCCACCAGGATCAGTGCCTCGGAATCTGCGGCAGTGTTATTCATACGAGAATGATAGCGGCCCCAAAAGAGACAAGTGCAAAGTTTATTTGAGCATTCCGTTGTCGCGGAACCAGCGAATCGCATCCTCGAATGCCTGCGCCGGCGGACGCCATCGATACCCCAATTCTCGCACCGCTTTTGCACTCGAAAAAAACATCTTTTTGCGCGACATGCGCACACCCTCCAGCGTGATGCGGCCGCTACGGCCGGAGAGCCTGGCGAACCCTTCCGCGAGGTAGGCGATGGGGAGAACTACGCCGTAGGGCAGCCGCACGCGCGGCGCACTTCGCCCCTCAAGACGGGCGATCATTTCGAGGATCTCGCGCAAGCTCATGTCCTGGCCGCCTAAAATGTAGCGCTCGCCGGACCGGCCGCGTTCATAAGCGAGCAGCTGCCCAGCGGCAACATCATCGACGTGGACGATATTCAATCCGGTATCCACATACGCGGGCATTCGGCCCGCGGCAGCGTCGAGCACGAGTTGTCCCGTGGGCGTGGGCTTCACGTCGCCGGGCCCTACCGGCGTTGAAGGGCTGACGATGACCACGGATATGCCGTCACGCGCCGCTTCACGGACAACCTCTTCGGCCTGGTACTTCGAGCGCTTGTAGTGCCCGATCATGTTGTCGAGCGAATTCGCGCTCTGTTCATCGCCGGGGGTGCCGTCGGCCGGAATGCCGATGGTCGCGACGCTGCTGGTGTAAACGATTCGCTGCACGCCCGAGCGCTGCGCCGCATTCAGGATATTGCGCGTGCCCTCAACATTGGCTCGATACAACTGCGCAGGATCACGCGCGCCCAATCGATAGTCGGCCGCAACGTGGAATAATCCTTCGCAGCCCTGCACCGCACGCTGCAGCGAATCCAAATCGGCGAGATCGCCCTCGGACACTTCAACATCGAGACCCTGCAAATTGCGCCGATCTGAGCTGCGACGCGCCAGTACCCGAACCTGCCACTGCGCGCCGAGCAATGCGCGGGCGACTGCCGCACCGACGAACCCGGTCGCCCCGGTCACCAGCGCCTTCATGCGAGATGCGCACCGATGGCGCGTAATGAGCGCATCGCAATTCGATAGCGCTGCGCGAGCCGTATCAACGACGCGACCTCGCGCGGCGCCAGAATCAGTTCGCCGATCAAACGCGCGAACCGCACCCTTCCTGCGAGGCTCGCCGCGACCACCGCGCGCGGCAGGAGGTCCGCAGCGGTATCGACGATGACGCGCACCGCGATGAACGGAAGATTGTGTTTGGCAGCCATTTCTGCCACTGCGGCGCTTTCCATGTCGACGGCGGCCGCGCCGGTTCTGAGAAATGCCGCCGCTTTATCCGCCGGAGTGTCGATCGGATGAGAACTGGTGAGCAGATTGCCCTCGGTAACCGCACACAAAGCCCTCACAGCGGCGACGACCTGTTCTCGCCACGCGCGACAGGTGGCGTATCGGGCGCCCTCCGTTGAGATCAGCTCGGACGGAATGACGACGCTTCCGGGCTTGAGTGCAGGATCGAGTCCGCCGGCCATGCCGAAGGTCATGAGCGCCGAAACTCCGGCATCAACCAGCGCCTTGGCCGCAGCTTGGGCCGCAGCTCGGCCGATGCCGCTCAGGGCCAGCAATGATCCTTCGCCGAGCGCGGCGAGATCGCTTAAGGGTGGGTCTCCGCCCCGCGGCATCGATGGGCCCAATGCGCGCGCTTCTGATGCGAGCGCCACAACGACGCCCACCGCATTCAATGACGGGACCTTGGGCTCAATGAGCGATTCCGCGCCGCGTCAGATTCCGGTAGGCGGCCAGCGCCCACAAGGGGAAATAGGCTGAATAGCCGTGGTAGCGTAGATAAAACACCCGCGGGAATCCCGGCGCCGTATAGCTGGGGTGATTCCAAAGATCGTTTGCTTGACGCGTGTGCAGCAAGAAATCAGCCCCGCGCCGCGCTGCATCGGATCCGGCCTCGCCGGCCGACAGCAGTCCCAGGAGCGCCCAAGCGGTTTGGTACGGCGTGCTGCCGAAATCCTCCGGGGGACGCGCTTGCAGCGCATAACTGTCATTGCTCTCACCCCAGCCGCCGTCCGCGTTTTGCTGCTGCTTGAGCCACGCAACTGCGCGCTGCACCATGGGATCGTCCGGCCCGACGTGCGCCTGCGCCAACGACATGAGCACCGACCAGGTGCCGTAAATGTAGTTCGTGCCCCAACGGCCGAACCACGACCCGTCCGCTTCCTGTTCCTTGCGCAAATAGGCAATTGCGCGATCGAGCGCGGTCTTATCCTGGGGCCTGGCGATGCGCGCGAGAACCGTAACCACCCGCGCGGTCACATCGCTGGTGGGCGGATCCAAGAGCGCGCCATGATCGGCGAACGGAATCTTGTTCAAGTAGTAGCAGGTATTGTCCGCGTCGAACGCCGCAAATCCCCCGTTGCGGCTTTGCATCCCTACCAGCCAATCGAGCGCGCGGCTCACGCTTCCGGCATAGCGCGATGCATCGCGCGCTTGATGCATGGCCCAGGCGACCACGGCGGTATCGTCCAGATCCGGATAGAAATCATTCGCGAATTGAAACGCCCAGCCGCCGCCGGCCAAATGCGGGCGCCGCACGCGCCAGTCGCCGGGTTCGTCCAACAACTGCTTGGTTTGCAGCCAATCGAGCGCACGCGTCGAGGCCTCGCGCGCGGCCTCATCGCCGGCTTCCTGCATTGCGAGCGCGGCGAGCGCCGTATCCCAAACGGGCGACACGCAGGGTTGGCAATACGCGCTCGATGGGCCCACCACCAGAAGCTTTTGCAGCGCTCGCTTGGCCGTGACGCGCCGCGGATCATCCGCCGGATAGCCGAGGATCACCATCGCTTCCAGGGCATTGACCATCGCGGGAAAAATGGCGCCCAAGCCGTCCTCGCCATTCAGGCGGGCGACAAACCAACTCTCGGCGCGCCGGGTTGCGCGCTCGCGCATCGCGTTGGGGACCAAGGGGTCGATCAGGCGGCCGATGTGGTCGAACAGCAGGAATGCCTTCGCCAGCATTCCAGCCCGTCTGAAGTAATGCCGCTCTTTCTCGGGCGGCGTCGTGAACAGTTCACGGATGCCGATGTTGCGCGGATTCTTCGCCTTGGGCTTGCGCGTGCACAGGATGAATAACGGCACCATCACCGTGCGCGACCAATAGGAGACTTTGTCGATGTGAAAAGGAAACCATTTCGGCAGCAACATGATTTCCACGGGAATATAAGGTACGCCGCGCCACGGCAGCTCGCCGAACAACGCCAGGGCGATGCGCGTGAACACATTGCTGCGCGCGGCGCCGCCGCGCTGCAGAATCGCATTGCGGGCTTTCACCATGTGCGGCGCCTGGACATCGTCGCCCGCGAGCTTCAATGCGTAGTACGCCTTGACGGTGCAGCTCAAATCCAATTCGCCGTGGTGATACAGCGGCCAGCCGCCATGCTCGGCCTGCCGCCCCCGCAGATGATTGGCGATCTTCGCCTGCAGCGCCGCGTCGATTTCATCGAGGAAGTGCATCATCATGATGTACTCCGCGGGGATCGTGCAGTCCGCCTCGAGCTCGTAAAGCCAGTAGCCTTTCGCGTTTTGCTGCGCGATCAGGGCATCGCGTGCGTCGGCAATGGCGCGATCCAAGGGCGAGGATTCGGCTACGCGCCTGAGCGTGTGCGAGACGATGTCGCTGCGCGCGTCCGGGTGCTCCGCTGGAAGCGGAGCGGTTTTCGGGGCGGTTCGATTCACGACCCTGAACTCCCGTATCGCCGCAGCGCGTGCTCTTGTTCGCTGTCAGCGTCGTCGCCGCTCAATACCGGCGTGGGCCGCGGCCGGCGGGCATCGGGAAGGCGTGCGAGCGGCACACCGCTCGCGGCGCCCGCGAACAGCCGCCGCAGCATCCAATCATTTCTGATGAAAGTGTTGGTCATAAGCATGGTCATACTGACGGCAGTTCTCGTTACCTTGACCTGCGCACCGGCGCTAAAGCCGGGATTGTGCGCGATTTTACGCAAGGTCAGTATCGGCAAGACCAATTGCCCATAGGCAGAAGCGCCGAATTCCCTTCTCTTTTGCCGGGATTAACAAGGTGTAATCCAGCGCATTGCGCAGATGCGCATGCGCGACGCCCACCAATTCGAGGATTCCCGCCCTGTAGCGCGGATCATCGGAACCGCTCGAAATAGTCGCAAGGTCGACCCCATGGCGCGAGAAGACGTCCTGCGGCAGCCAGCAGGCGCCGCGGCTGCGGTCCTCCCATATATCCTTGAGGATATTCGTCATTTGCAGACCCTGGGCAAACGAGGCGGCAAGCGCGCTCAGATTGGCCCGATGGCGCGCGATCTCGGCCGAATAGTCGCAGAACAGGTCGGTGAGCATCTCGCCCACGACCCCCGCGACGTAGTAGCAATAGTCGTCCAAATCGCTCGAACGGGGCAGCCCCTTGATGCTGGCATTGAACTGGAAGCGCGGCATGCCATAGCACATGAGCTCGACACAGCGCTTGATGGCAGCGTGTTGTTCTGCACCGAGCCGGCGGTCACCCGGACGACGCGATCCATATTGCTAACCAGATCGCGCTCCGTCGGCAGGGTGCGGTCCGAGAGACGCTGCTCAAGATCACGCGCCAACGCCTCCGGTTCGCCGTTTCCGCCCACCACAGCGCTGAAACGCTGCAGGAACGCCAGTGTTTCGGCGGCCGACAGCGCCGGTTCATCCTCGATGGTGTCCGCAATTCTGCACAGCAGATATGCGCTGGTCACGGGAATGCTTAGGGCAGGCGGCAGTTGCGGGATGGTCAACGCAAAGGTGCGCGAAACATGCGGCAGAATCTGATCCTGGTAGACCTCATCGGAACTGACGGAATCCATGCTGGCAGTATCTCGGAAACCCGCAAAAATAGCATCATGTCAGCCAGTTAGAGCTGGTGCAAATCCGCAACACCCCGTGTAGCCCATTGCCACTATGAGGGTCGCTCAGTATAAACTGGGGCGATATGGACGTACCGCCCGCCAGCTATCCGCTGCTCGAAACCATCGCTTCGCCCGCGGATCTGCGCAAGCTGCCGGCAGCAAAATTGACCGACCTTGCCCAGGAATTGCGTCAATTTCTGATCCAAAGCGTTGCTACCCGCGGAGGCCATTTTGCCGCCGGATTGGGCACGGTCGAGCTGACCATCGCGCTGCATTATGTGTTCGACACCCCCGATGATCGCCTGGTTTGGGATGTCGGACATCAAGCGTACCCCCACAAGGTGCTGACCGGGCGCCGCGAGAAGCTACACACCATTAAACAGGATGCGGGACTCGCGCCCTTTCCGACTCGCAGCGAGAGTGAATACGACACTTTCGGCGTTGGCCACTCCAGCACCTCGATCAGCGCAGCATTGGGCATGGCCGTCGCGGCCGCGCAACGCGGCGAAGACCGCAAGGTCGTGGCCATCATCGGCGACGGAGCGCTGACCGCCGGCATGGCATTTGAGGCATTGAATCACGCCGGCTCGCTTCCGGCGAATCTCTTGATCGTGCTCAACGACAACGATATGTCGATCTCAGAAAACGTCGGTGCGCTGTCGAATTATCTGGCGCGCGCCCTCTCGGGCCGTATGTATTCGCACTTGCGCGAGAGCGGCAAGAAGGTGTTGCGGCAAATGCCGACCGTTTGGGAACTCGCGCGGCGTTCCGAGGAACACTTGAAAGGCATGGTGTTACCGGGAACCTTATTCGAAGAAATGGGCTTCAACTACATCGGCCCCATCGATGGCCATGATGTCAAAGCACTCGTCAATACTCTGCGAAATCTGCAAAAGTTGCGGGGCCCGCAATTCCTGCACGTGGTGACACGCAAGGGCAAGGGCTATGCGCCGGCGGAAGCGGACCCGATCAAGTGGCACGGGCCGGGGCCGTTCGACCCGGCGAGCGGCATGATCTTCAAGGAAGCAAGCAGCGGCCCCACTTACTCGCAAATATTCGGCAAGTGGCTGTGCGACATGGCGGATCGCGACCCCGCGATCGTCGGCATTACGCCCGCCATGCGCGAAGGCTCGGGATTGGTCGAGTATTCGAAACGATTTCCCACGCGCTACTTTGACGTTGCGATCGCCGAGCAACACGCCGTGACATTGGCGGCCGGCATGGCGGTGGAGGGCCTGAAACCGATCGTCGCGATCTATTCAACCTTCTTGCAGCGCGCGTACGATCAGCTCATCCACGACGTCGCCCTGCAGAACCTGCCGGTGGTTTTCGCCGTCGATCGGGCCGGCCTGGTTGGCAGCGACGGCGCCACGCATCAAGGCAGCTACGACTTGTCGTTCCTGCGCTGCATTCCCAACATGGTCGTCATGGCGCCGGCGGACGAGAATGAGTGCCGCCAGATGCTGTATACCGGAACCACCCTGGATTCACCGTCGGTGATTCGCTATCCGCGCGGCACTGGGCCTGGCGCAGCAATCGTCGCCGAGATGACGGCGCTGCCGGTCGGAGTCGCGCAACTGCGCCGCGAAGGACGCAGCGGCTTGGCAATTCTCGCCTTCGGCGCCTTGGTCGACTCGGCGCAAAAAATCGCCGAGCGCCTGGATGCAACCCTCGTGAACATGCGTTTCGTCAAGCCGCTCGATGAAAAGATGATTGTCGCGATTGCCGCGCGCCATCGCGCCCTCGTCACCATCGAAGAGAACGCCATCATGGGCGGCGCGGGTTCCGGCGTCAGCGAAGTACTTGCAATTGCGGGATTGCAGCTGCCGACGTTGCACATCGGCATACCCGACCGTTTCATCGAGCACGGCACTCGCGACACTTGCCTCGCCAGGGCGGGGCTCGACCTTGCGGGACTCAGCACCCAAGTCGAAAGCTGGTGGGCGCCGCAATCACAGGCGCGCATACGCTCAGTGAGCAGCGCCTAAGAGCAATAAGCGCGCAACTCTCCTAGTGAGCTCCGGCTTGCTCGAGTAACGCTGCGACATCCCGCAAATTTCTCTTCGCCGCCTGCTGCAACGGTGTATGGCCGGCGTTGTCCGCGGCATTGGGGTCGGCGCCGCGCGCCAGTAGCAAGCGCACAATCTCGATCCGGTCTTGGGTCACGGCAAGCATCAACGGCGTACGGCCCGTCTCATCACGCGCATCGATGACCGCTCCTTGATCCAGCAATGAGGCGGCCTGTGCTAGGTCGCCCTGTGCGACGGCCGAATCTAGAGTCGCCGGCTTCAGCGCGCTGTCCGCAGAAGCACCTGCCGTTACCGGCAGGGCAGCGCTTCCAACGGCGCGAGCGGAAAGATCGAGCGGCCTGGCGCGTGCCGCCGGCGCGGGCGGCGCAGCGGCTAAAGGAGAAATAGAATTCGTTGCGGGCGCGTAATTTTGCGCCACAGTGGGCGGCGGATTCGGCGCGGGCGTCGCGGAAATGGTTGACTGCGCGCCATACGATCTCGAACTCTTACGTTCGGCCTGCGCCGCGACTGCTTCCTGCAAGGATTTTGACTCGCTGGGCGGCTGCCGCGCCGGGGCCGGGGCCGGGGCGGACTCAACCGCCGGCGCTGCCGCCGGCGCCTTGCTCATCTGAGCGGGCACGGTGTTTTCCCAGTAACGCGGCGCGAAAAGAAGCGCGGCTAGCAGTGCGGCGCCGAGCGTGCCGAATGCCGGGATTTTCCAGCGGGAATCATTGGCCGCGGGGCGCGATACATCAATTGTGTGTTGGGGCGATTGCTTTGCCAGCTCGGCGGCGACGCGGCGGCTCTCGGAGAGGATCGCGTCCCGCACTGAGTCGCTGGGACCCGCCGCATCCGCGCCGGCCCGGCGGTAGCGCGCGAGCAATTCCTCGTCTTGAATATCGTCATTCGGGGTCATGCATATTCCCACAGCAGCTGTCGCAGTTTGGCCCGGGCATAGCGTAGTCGGCTCTTGACCGTCTCGAAGTTGGAGCCGGTGGCCTCGGCGATCTCCTCGACGCTGAGTTCACCCTCTGCCTGCAGCAAAAACGCGGAACGCTGCTCGGCGGGCAACTGCGCGACGGCGTTCAACAATGCCGCGGCCTCATCTTGTGATTGGACCTGCGACAAAGGCTCGAGTTTCCTGTCAACCGCGAGCCGCTCCAACGGGCTCCCAGCCTCCGAATCCGTGTCGTCGCCGGCATCCAGGCTTTGCAGCCGGTGATTGGCGCGAATCATGTCGACCATGCGGTTGTGCGCAATGGTGAACAGCCACGTCGTGAATTTTGCTGTCGGCTGATAGTTTGCCGCGCCGCGCACGACGGCGAACCAGACTTCCTGCATCAGATCGTTGGCACCGGCCTCGTTCCTCACGTTGCGTTGCAGGTAGCGAAAGACCTTCAACTCGTGCCGCCGGTAGAGGATTTCGAACGCGGCGGCCTCGCCGCGTCCGAAGCGCTTCATCAAGTTCTCGTCAGTCTCCTGCGATAGGCTCATTCACCCCATTATCAGCCGCCCGGCGGGTCCGGTACATACCTGGGCAGCGCTGAATCCGGGAATGGATTCGGCGCGGCTTGCCATGGATGGGACGGCACGACTCCCATCGCCAGCAAATTCTCGTAGCTATCGTAGCGAATCTTGATGACTTCATTGGGCATGCTCGATTGGCGATCGAATGTCGTGTTCTGCGCATACGAGGTTTCACGCGCGCCATGTCCGGTGCCGAGTTTCTGTGCCGGTGCCATGTAGCCCAGATTGTTCGATGTTGCAGAGGACGGTTTAACCTCCTGCAACTGCGGCGCGGCCGGCGCTGCTTCGGCGAGGATCGGCGTTGAAGCGCGCGCGGCGCCATTCGCAATACCGTCCGCGCCGCTATCGATTCGATTTTGAGCGTGTCCCGACCCCTCGGATCGTCGGTCGAGTGCCTCATAGCTGGGAACCCGCGCCGGACGCTCGAGAAACAACGCGACGCCGATGACGCCGACGTTGACAGGACGCCCGGTTCGTTCTGCGTAGGAATTGCCGGCGGCGGTAAAATTAAAGGCCGCAATTTCCGCATTGCTCTTGCGCCAACCGGCGATTTCGTAGCTCTCGCCCGGACCGAAGACATAGCCGCTTTGCCCCCAAGCCCCCGTTTCGCCGCTGAGTATATTGATGCCGTCCACAGCGGTTACCGCGAGCAAGCGCTCGCCGCGGCGATTTTGAATCATGATCGAATAGCGGGCTCCCGGCCTGCCGGCAACCCAACATTCCCCGTGGCTTCGATACATTGGCAGCACGCTGCCCGTTTCGCGGTCGATGATTTGCACATCCGCAAGCCTGCCGGCCGCCTGCGCGTCCGTTCTTACGCCTAGCACTCCCAAGCCGATCAATAAGATTCCGAATCCAACGCCTTTCATGTCGATCTCCCGTGTGGCTGTTCCCACCTGAATCGATGCGCCTCGGGAAAAGGGGTTAAGATTCGCGCGGAGAAATGTCAGGAGCGGGGATGCCGGTCAGCTTTACTTCACATAACATTCGACTGGATGACGGTTCCTATACCAAGCCTGACGTCGGTTATTCGATGGAAATGCACCCTTGGTTTCTGGCGGCAAAGCGCATCTTGGATGCAGTATTTCCCGGTGATAAGCGGCATGTACGCATTGCCGATTTGGGCTGCCTCGAGGGCGGTTACACCGTCGAGTTTGCGCGCCTCGGCCTGCAAGCGTTGGGGATCGACGTGCGCGAATTGAATATCGACGCCTGCCGCTACGTTCAATCGAAGGTCAACTTACCGAACTTGGAATTTGCCCGCGACGACGTTTGGAACATCGCTGCGCACGGCACGTTCGATGCCGTGTTTTGTTGCGGACTCTTCTATCATCTGGACAAACCGCGGGAGTTTCTCAACCTGCTGTCGCGAGTGACCAAGCGGCTATTGATACTGCAGACGCATTTCTCCGAAGCCAAGGACTCGCCGAGTTTCATTCAGCCGCGCCGATTGCGGCGCGCCCTCGCCAGGATCTTGCCGCTCCGGAACACCGGGACCACCACCCATAAACTGTCTTTCTTAAGCGAGAACGAAGGCGTGCCCGGCCGCTGGATGCCCGAGTTTCGCAGCAAGCGAGCGTTTCACGACCGGGAAAACCGCCGTTGGGCATCCTGGAATAATAAGCAGTCGTTTTGGATTCAACGCGAGTACCTGCTGCAGGCATTGCGCGATGCCGGATTTGACCTCGTGCTGGAACAATTCGACGGCCTCGGGCCCCACATCGCGCTCGAGATGACCGAGGGAAGTTATCGAACCTCTGGGCGCAGCACGTTTATCGGCATCAAGACCGCCTACGTCGCGGACACTGCGCCGGCGGTGGCGCCGGGATTGCGCCAAGCTTAAGTTTCTAATCCTGCACACCTGGAAACACCTCATGCATTCAAACAAATTCCGGACACTTTTTGGCGGGTTTGCTGCCGGCTTGCTGCTGAGTGCCGGCGCCGCGGCACTCGCAAATCCCGAGCCCACCCCGCCGCCGGCGGGCGGCGACATCCCCGCGGACTTCAAGATCCAGACAGAAGCTGACGACTACATCAAGCGCGACGTCATGATTCCGATGCGCGACGGCGTGAAGCTGCACACCGTCATCATCATTCCGAAAGGTGCGGCGCGCGCGCCCATGATTCTCGATCGCACGCCCTACAACGCCAGTAAATTCACCAGCAGCGCAGAGAGTCCGCGTCGCGCGCTGGTGCTGCCGTTGAGCTACGGCGAGCTCGCCGACGCCGGCTATATCATCGTGGCCCAGGACGTGCGCGGCAAACACAAGTCCGAAGGCGACTACGTGATGAATCGACCGTTGTCGGGCGATTTGAATCACACCCCCGTCGATCATTCGACCGACGCCTACGATTCGATCGACTGGCTGGTCAAAAATGTCCCGGAGTCGAATGGCAAGGTCGGCACCATGGGCACGAGCTATGACGGCTTTACCGTGCTGATGAGCCTGGTCAATCCACATCCGGCCCTGAAGGCCGCCGCGCCGTTCAACCCGATGGTCGATCCATGGAAGGGCGATGACTGGTTTCACAATGGAGCGTTTCGCCAAACCTACGCGGATTACATCTTTGAGCAAACCGCAAACAAATCCTCGGACGATAAATGGATCGCGCCCCGCTACGACGCCTATGGTACCTGGCTCGCCATCGGGTCTGCGGGCACGCTGGGGAAAGAGCTGGGCATGGATCAATTGCCGTTTTGGCAACGTCTCACCCAGCATCCGGCCTACGATCATTATTGGAGCGAGCAGGCAGTGGACAAGATCCTCGCTGCGCGACCGCTCACCGTGCCGACCCTCTATGTCCATAGCCAATGGGATCAAGAGGACATTTACGGTGCCATGGCGGCCTTTGCAGCCACGCGCTCGCAGTCCGGCCCAGGACACGACAATTCCTATCTGGTGATTGGCCCGTGGCGCCACGGCGGCGGCAACGTCGATGGTTCTTCGTTGGGCGCAATCAAATTTGACGGCGACACCGGCCACTGGTTTCGACTGCATGTACTGCTGCCGTTTTTTGATGCGCACTTGAAGGATGCCGCGCCGAAAGCGGATATCGCGACGGTCACGGCGTTTGAGACAGGCGCCAACGTCTGGCGGCGCTATGATCAATGGCCTCAGTCTTGCGCCAGCGGCTGCCCCTTCAAGTCCGCGCCGCTATACCTGTCGGCCGGCGCGAAATTGAGCTTCGACAAGCAGCCCGGCAACCTTGCCGCTTTCGACGAGTACGTTTCCGATCCCGCGAAGCCCGTCACCTACCGGCCACGGCCGATCCGTCCGACTTATGCTTCCGATTCAACCTGGAGGCGATGGTTGGTCGATGATCAGCGCTTCGCCGCGGATCGTACCGATGTACTAACTTACAGCTCTGATGTGTTGACGGCGCCGTTACGCATCGCAGGTCAACCGGTGGCACATCTCTTCGCCTCGACCAGCGGCACGGATGTCGACTGGGTGGTCAAGCTCATTGATGTGTACCCGGACGAGGTCCCCGGCAATGTAGAAATGGGAAGCTATCAACTGCCGATCGCCATGGATATCATGCGCGGCAGATATCGCGACGATCCTGCAAATCCATCGGCCATTCCCGCCGGAAAGATCCTAAGCTACACGCTCAAGCTGCCGAATGCGGATCACGTGTTCCTGCCGGGACATCGAATCATGGTCCAAGTCCAGTCGAGCTGGTTTCCGCTTTACGACCGCAATCCCCAGACCTTTGTGCCGAACATTTTCTTCGCCAAGCCGGCAGACTACGTTAAAGCGACGCAGCGTGTGTTCCATAAGTCCGACGCGGCGAGCTTCATCGATTTGCCGGTCGTGAAATGACACCCGGCACAACGCAAATTTGAGAAACGCATGACAGCTACAAACTTGCTGGTGTTTGCTTTGGCGCTGATCGTCGCCGCGGGGTCTCCTGGGCCCAGCGTTGCCGCCCTGGTGGCGCGCGTGCTCACCAACGGCTTGCGCGAGGTGCTGCCGTTTTTGGCGGCGATGTGGCTGGGCGAGTCACTTTGGCTCGCGTGCGCTGTGGCAGGGCTTGCCGTCGTGGCACGCACTCTGGGCGTGGTATTCACCGTCATAAAGTTCATCGGCGTGGCTTACTTGCTGTATCTCGCATGGAAAATGTGGTTTGCGCCAACCCAGGTTTTGCAAGGTGAGCTGCCGAAGGGCAAGTCGCGCTGGCGGCTGTTCGGCACAGGACTTGCGGTTACGCTGGGAAATCCGAAGATTATGGTGTTCTATCTGGCGCTCCTGCCGACCATCGTCGACTTGAACGCCGTGGGCGCCGCTGCTTGGATCGAACTCACTGCCGTAACGCTGCTGGTGCTGATGTCGGTGGACTTCGCCTGGGCCCTTCTGGCCGTTCGGGCGCGGCGTCTGCTGAAGAGCCGCAAAGCGGTAAAGATCGCCAACCGCACCAGCGCGACCATGATGGCCGGCGCGGCGGCGGTGATCGCCGCGCACTGAGCCTTAGAACTGCGCCGTCACCCGGGCGAAGAAGAAGCGGCCCAACGAATCGAACGTGCCCGGGAAAGTATTGCCGTTGCAAGAACTGCCATTCGGCGTGATCGTCGGGCAATCCGAAGCAAATCCACCGCCGCCGGACGCGATGATGGGCGGATCCTTGTCGAGGACGTTGTTCACGCCCAGCTGCAGCCGGAACATTTTGTAGAGCGACACATCCGCCGACAAGTCGAAGTAGTTGTACGGCTTGATGTGCTGCGTGAGCGGCAAATTGGGACCTGCCAATTGCGAGTTCGGGCTGATCTGCTCCGAGTCCGTGCCGCTCAAGAAGCGCCAGCGGGCGGTCAGGTCAAAGCCGCTCCACGGCGTCGCCCAGGTGGTGTTGAACACATGACGCCACTTCGCATTCGGCGCGCCGCAAGTGGTGCCGAAGTAGCCGGCGCAATCGTATGCAGGTCCGCCGGTCAGAGGCTGCGTGCCTAAATTGATCAAGCGCGTGCCTTCAAGATTGAAAAGCAATGAGCCGAAGTTATCGATGGGCATTCGATAGTTGACTTTGGCATCAACGCCTCGGGTGGTCAGAGAGCCAAAGTTCACGTTTGTGTCTACGATGTAGCCGGCATTGGTTCGAAACAAAGAGCCGTTCGGATCGCGATGGATGGCGCCGCAGTAAACCGGATCACCGGTGGTGATGCAGTTGTTGATGATGGTATCGGCGCCGATGGCCCCAATGGTGTCCTTCAGATGGATGTTGAAATAGTCGAAGGACATCGAGAAATTGTCGATGAAATGCGGCGTGATCACGATGCCCGCAGAATATGTATCGGACTTTTCCGGCGTCAGATTCGGATTGCCGCCATCCAGCCCGTTGTATTGGCTGGCGGGATTGGCCCCTATGTGACCGTACTGAGTTGCCGAAACGCCGGCCAGCAAGCACTGCGCTTGGGTGCCCTTAGGCGTCGGGCCCGCGCACGGGTCCGTCGAGCCGTCTAGCGCCACCGCTTGAGGCACAAAGAGTTCGCCAATGTTCGGTGCGCGCACCGCGCGCGAGTAGCTGGCGCGAACCCGCAAGTCGCTGGTCGGTGCCCACTCGCCGCCGAACTTGTAAGTGTTGGTCTTGAACCCCAAGTTGTAATCGGAGTACCGATATCCCAACTCCAACCCTAAGGACTCCGCCATCGGCTTGTGGTCGAGCAGCGGAATGCCCAACTCAGTAAAGACTTCTCCAACGTGATAGTTGCCAGATACCGGCACCGTGGCACCGCCGGCGCCTTCCGCGTTGCCTTGCTCGCTGGCGAGGTCAGGTGAGAACACCGCGGATTCGGAGCGATATTCTGCACCGAGGTTGATTTTGATGCCTTCGTCAGCCATCGGCGACTTGATGGCCCACTTGGCCATATCGGCCGTCACCGAGCCTGACACAACATATTCGATCGTGGTCGCATCGATGAGCAGCGGAATCGACAGATATTTTAGCGCTCCGGCTGTCACACCGTTTGGCACCCAGATGTTCCACGGTACGCAGTTGGGATCAGTTCCGGTATAGACCGAATTGCATTCCGGCTGGCCGGCGAGCGGATTGGGGTTGCCGTTCGCCAACTGGGCCGGTCCGGTGATGACATTCAACGCGTTCTGTACGCGGCTCGAGTCGAAGTAGTTCTCATTTCTGAATTGGGTGTCTGTTGAATCGCGCTGCGCATACACATCGAAGGTTAAACCGTCGATGATGTCGCCCTTCAGTCCGGCCACCGCGCGGATGGTGTTGTTGGTCACATCGAGAACGCGACCGCCGCCTTCCACATTGCGCCGGCCAATGTACAGAGTCGCTGCGTTGGGAGTGCCTTGCGCCGCCGCAGCGCCGCAAATGGCGGTCGCTTCCTGCGCGGTGAGAAGTGGGTCAGCACAGGGAATTTGCGTCGCCGTAAAGAAATCCCCGCTCGCGGCGATTTGCGCATCGGTGGTATTGCGCGCCAACATCACTTCACCGTAAGCGGTCAAGTGCTCGTTGATCTCGTAGTTGACAAATGAACCGCCGGTCCAACGCTCATTCGGGCGCTGGTAGAAATTCAAGGGACCGAAGTTATATAGGTCGGACGAGGTGAACGGACGAAATGCACCGGTCTTACCGTCAACCGTGTTGGTGAACAGCGCACCCGATGGTCCATAGGCCTGAAAGTAGCCGCCGGCGCCATTCTTGGCCGAAGTTCCTGAACCGCCGCATCGCAGGCCGGGTGCGGTCTTGGTCGCATCGAGCACGCAAGCAGCGTAGTCATACTTCGCTTCCAGCACCGCCGCCGCTTTGTCGTAGGTCAGGTAGAAGGTCGCGTTGCCCTTGTTGTCGGCAAAGTTCGATCCCATCAGTACCGAGACGTTCTTGCCGAAACCAGTATTAACACTGTGGTCGGGCATTGCATCGCCCGCGGCCACCAGCGCGCCCTGCGCTAGAGAGTTGTTGTTGTCATGCTGAAAGTAGCTGTAGCTGGTGTCGATCTTCACGCCCTCAAAGTGCGTGTTGAGCACGAAGTTCACCACGCCCGCGACGGCGTCCGCGCCGTACACCGACGAGGCACCGCCCGTGAGGATGTCGACCCGCTCGATCAGCGCCGCAGGAACTTCGTTGATGTCCGATACGTTGGTGCCGGTTCCCTGACCGGGACCCAAGCGGCGGCCGTTTACCAGCACCAGAGTGCGGTTTGGTCCCAAGCCGCGCAAGTTCACCGATGCGGTTCCGGTCGCACCGTTGGACACGGTTGAGTTCTGGCCGGCAAACACCATGGGCAAGTTGTTGAGAATGTCCTCAACGCGAGTCAGGTTGGTCGATGAGATGTAGCCTGCATCGACGCTGGTGATCGGGCTGATCGCGGTCAGATTCGGCGAGGTGATGCGCGACCCGGTGACCACAACCTCTTGCAGGGCATTGTCCGATGCATCGGCAGTCGCCGCCGGCGCGGTCTGCGACCAGGCAGTCGGAACGACTACGGACGCAGCCGCCGCGGACAGAGCCGCTCGAACGGCCAATTGCAATATGCGGTTATTCCCCATCGCGTGCCCCTTCAAGTAAGAGCCTCAATTCGACCGGGTCGCGCGTCGATCAGCGCTGTTGCTTGCGGGCGACTCTGTCGTACATCGATTTGTGCATCTGTCGCCACCAGCGACAATCATGCCGTCGTGCTACGGAGAATAGGAATGGCGGTCATGTCAATCAACCACCGCTTCAGCGCTATATTTGGGTACCACTATCAATCGTTCGCGAAGGCGAGCATTGATGCGTTTGCGCAACGCACAATCTCGATGGGTTTTTTGCGTCGAATCAGGCGCTAAAAGACAGGCACACGGTGCGAGAACGCACCACTCCCTGACGTGCACTGCCTCGTAAGTGCGGTGTTCTCCAAAATACACGGTTGTCGCGCCTCACCAAGTGTCCGCGTACGTGATGTAGTCGCGGTGGCCGTCGTGTAATGGAACCGCCCTCATCGTTCGAGCCGAACGAGTGCGCCGGAAGAGTAGCGTGCACTTCGATATGATCGAGAAGCGGCGGGCGATTTTTTCCCGAGCGCTTGCGATTCAGCTGATCTCTATGGACGGGGACCGGGCGCGTCGCGCCTTTCGCATTCAGAAGCAAAAAGAACGCCAACAATAACGGGATGTCGTGCGCCACCGCAGCCAGAGATTTGCGCACCACCCTTTCGCGCGAATCGGCATTGACCGCGGTTTCTCTGTAGTACCTGGACCATTTATCATCAAACCTAAATCGCACCCGCTCGAGTAAATCGGCCACACCCGGATCTCGGCAATGAACGCTTGCATATTCGCCCAGCAGCATTTTCTCTGCGTTTACGCAGGGTTCGAAGCGCTCATCGAGGCTGATGTAAGTCTCAAGAGGCGACATCAGGACTTCAGACTCGGCGCCAGGCACGTTCCAAAACGTCCGCGCCATCGCGGATCGACCGCCAGGTTGAGCCTGCAGCAGCACACCAACCTGCCTGCCTTCAGCGTTGGCATCTCCCTGGGCTACGATGTCGCACTGGCAGATGACTTGTTGGTGTATCGCGTCGCTCCATTCGACCCACAATTGTGGCGCCGGGATACCGAGTAGATCGAGACAGCCCGCCAGTCGATCGCCGTCCGCGAAGGCCAACTGCGCACTGGCGCGAGTCAAGTTATCGGCGATAACGAAGCGCAGCGGGCACCCGCTGATCTTATCTGCAAAATCGCTCGGCCCGTTCATCACAATGGGTTGCGCGCCCTGCCCTCGCGGAGCGATTACAAAAGGTTTGCGGTATTGAGCAATGAGATCCAATAGTCGCATGACAACGGGTCACATAGAGCACGAGAGAAACGCAAGGGTTTTGCGCCAGCGAAGTTAGAAAGATTGCGAAATACAATCAACATCCACTTCAAGCATTAATTTGGGAGCCATGTTCAGCGGCTCGCGGTGCGCGGCGTGATCACGCGCCGCCTAAATTGTAGCCTTCCCAGCGAAGCCTGAGCAGATTGTCACGGCGTCGGCGTAGCTAACGCCATGGCGCGATTGAGTACCGGATCAACGCCGGCGCGCCAGTCCTTGAAGCTCAATGGCACTACCTCATCGGGATCGAGCGACTTGACGCGGAACTCAAAAAAATAGTTCAGCCAAAAGCAAACCGTCCAATCATCGCAGGCTTGCTGATAATCGTGTTTGCCGGTTTCATACGCGACGCACAGTGGGTAATTGGGTAAGCAGGCCCGGCCTCCTTCCGAATAAAACTGCAGCCGATCGCCCACCGGTTCGCCGAGGATGACGACCCGCTCCTGACCGGCGTGCCTAACGGCGGCGACGGTCGATATTGCGGCCGAGAACGTCGCAGGGCCGGTAAGCACGATGACGCGCCCCATCGATGGAACTAGTTTCGGCAGCTTGCGCGCGAAGCCATAGGTATTTAGGTAGTCGCCGCCACCGTCGTAGCGCAAATCGAAAATGACATTGCAGGGTTGTGTCTGCCGCAGGCGTTTTTCAGTGCTTGATAAGAAATCCCTAATGCTCTGACCGCTCTCGTCGACGTTGGACTTGAGCTGCACGAACTCGGTGCACGTCCCCGGTAGGCGCAGACTCCGAAATGGTCGATCAAAGTCGCGCAGTGATACTGGCAGAGGATGATCGGGTTCGACTGCACGCCAAGATTCCGTCATGCCCGCCAACGGCTGGCTCGACAACCAGCGCTTCTCGGCTGCCAGCGGCTCGCTCGCCGATGGCGTGTAGGCCTCCAGTTTCCTCGTGATCGTTGCGCCGGCCGGAGTTTCTACGCTCCAATTCGAGTGTTGCATGTCCGGCGCCACGTCTATGCCGTACAACATGTCCTGCAGGGTCAGAAACTGCGTGGCGTGTAAGCGCCGCCAGTTGGCCGTGCCGCCACGCAGCTGCTCGAGTTTGCTCATGACCACCGCAATGGGTCTGCCGTCGATCGCTGTCACTCGAGCGCCCAGGAGATCCGCGTTGTTTTCAGTCGCGCGCATCACATACAACCCGTCCGAAAAATTCACCACACGCACCGGAAGCTCCTTTGGTGCGGCACTAGGTTCATTCTCGATTCGCGAATGGCCGTTGTCGGCCAATGCATCAATTTGCATCAGTAATACGCGAAAGTGAGGCCGATCGAGCACCGTGTCCAATGCCTCGAGCGCATCGATGCGTCGAGCGGCTTCAGCCCGCATCGCCGGCGCAAATGAGCGGTCCATTGCGATGAGTTGGCGGAAATAACGAATGTCGTGGCGCTGTGCATCCAGATCGCCGGAAGCGGCCGGATGGCTTTGCTTCGGAGCCGAAGGGTGAAAGTGCAGCTGCATCGCTCCAAAAAATCCCACTACGACAATGAGAGGGAGTGCGATCAGCCCTAGAGCGGTACCGATAATTTTCTTAGCCGTAAACTTCATGCGCGTTTCCTGCTCGATCCATCAGCTAACAACACCGCTCAGGCGGCAGAGTTACACGCGCAGCGAAACTAACTTACCGGCACCCCGGTAGTTTCACGATTGGCTGCCGCGAAGAGCTGCGGGCCTGTCAAAACGCCGGTATAACCGCCATAGTGCGACAATTGAGTTGCGCCGAGAATCGTATCAATACCACCCCGACTGGATTGCCGGCCCGACATGTAATCGCGGTCGCGCTTGGCAATGCCATCGAATTCTATGATTTCGTCACCTATGCGTTTTTCGCCGTCCAAATCGGCCGCGCGTTTTTCCCCTCTGACACGCCCGGGACCAGCTTGCTGGCATCTCTTGCCACCTTCGGTGCGGGCTTTCTCACGAGGCCTCTTGGCGCCTTTGTGTTGGGGCGCCTCGGTGATCGCATCGGTCGCAAGCCGGCGATGATCACGTCATTCACGTTGATCGGCATAGGCGTGGCGGGCTTGCCGCTGATACCCCCGTACGCGTCCATCGGTATCGCCGCGCCGATCCTCGCGATCGGCTTCCGGCTTATTCAGGGCTTTGCGCTCGGCGGCGAAGTTGGCCCGAGCACAGCGTTCCTGATGGAGGCGGCACCGCCCCTGCGACGCGGCCTGTACATTTCACTTCAAGCGACCAGCGCGGACGTAGCCGTCATGGTTGCGGGATTGGTAGGGGTAGGCCTTGCAAGCGTATTGGATCCCGCCGCGCTCAATAGCTGGGGATGGCGCGTCGCGCTGCTTGCCGGCGCCGTCATTATTCCATTCGGCTTGCTGCTGCGCCGGACGCTGGGCGAGACATTGCAGCCGCTGCATGACCGGCAAGATGTCCCAACTATACGCAGCTACTTCCGCGTTGCCGCCGCGGGGTTGGCATTGCTTGCCTCCGGAACGACCACGAGCTACTTGCTTAACTATATGACGACTTATGCGAACTCGACCCTCGGCATGCCGGCCCGGATAGCCTTCGGGGCAACCGCCGTCGTTGGTCTCAGCGGCGTCATATGCGATCCCTTGGGAGGCTGGCTTTCGGACAAGGTTGGACGCAAACGCGTGATGATCATCCCCTGGCTGTGCTTGGCGCTCGCTGTCTTTCCATGTTTCATGTTGCTCGAGCGTGAGCGCAGCAGCATTGCGCTCTATGCCGCATGCGCGGTCCTGGCCTGCGCTTCGACGCTCTCCGCTTCGGCGTCCCTGATTGCGGTGAACGAATCGCTTCCGCATCGGGTGCGTTCAGGGGCATTCGGCATCATTTATGCGTTATCGATCTCCATCTTCGGCGGATCGGCGCAATTCATCGTGGCGTGGCTCACACGACTTACCGGCAATCCGCTTGCGCCGGCTTGGTACATGATCGGTGGCGTGATCGTCGGCTTGATTGCTCAGAGCGTCATGCCGGAAAGCGCGCCGATCAAAGTCGGGTTGGATAGGGACAGCCGCCGTTCTGCCAACCTAGTTTGACAATTAATAACCCTGTAGTTATGGTTTATTCATGCGCGCCACAGCCTCCACATGACGGGTAAGACAGGAAACAAGGCCCGCGCCGAGCCGACGGCAATTCTCAAATCCTTGAGCGACCCGACCCGCCGCGCGCTCTTCGAACGTTTGAGCCGCGAAGGCGAACTAGCTGTTCACGCGCTCACTTTTCCCTCCGGCGTTTCGCAACCGGCAGTGTCGAAACATCTGAACAGTCTGAGACTTGCCGGCCTCGTGCGTGACCGCCGCGACGGCCGCGAGACCTATTACCGCGCAATACCAGAGGGGTTAACCCCGCTATTCGAGTGGCTGAAATTCCATGCGGCCTTCTGGCAAAGCAGGTTCGACCAGCTCGGCGATCTACTCAGAAGGACGGGCGAATAGACCTCGACCGAATCGCGCCGCGGCTCCATTCACGTCTTCCGGTCATCCGCGATGTGCCACAGGACTCCGCTCGGATCGCTGAGGTACAGCACGCGAAGGCCCCATGGCTGCAGCGCCGGGGGTTTGGCCATAATGTCTGGATATTTCTCGACGATTTTCTGATCTTGGACATGCGTCCACCAGACGTCCGCGTCCGCAACCATCAGGTGCATCATGAAGTTGCCGGCCCACTCTTTGACGTAATAGTTCTGCAGCAGGAAGCGAAATTCGCCCACTTGAAAGCAGGCCAATTGTTCATCGCCCCAAAGCATGGTGAAACCCAAGTCCAGATAGAACTGTTTCGCTAAAGCGTAATTCTCAGCGGGCAAGAATGGCCTCAAGTCCCGCACCGAATTCATGTCCACATTTTATCCTCAGAGCATGTTGGGCTGTAGGCTCGGCGTTTACCGCATTGACGATTTCAGGGAGCGATCGATAGCCGTCAGAAGTACTTGTCGTTGCTTCGCCGTATTCGCTGGGTATCGACGGAATTGGTCGCCCTCGCTGATGTCGGCAAATATTCCTGCCGGATCCTCATGGAAGTGAAGGAATGCCTTGGACTTCCTATAGAAGATACCGAGCTTCTTCTCGTGCAAACCTTGCCGCCGCCTGATCTGATCGAGCAGATCCGACATTTGCTGCAAGGTTGCGGCGCTCGCATGTTTCATGCGGCTCAAAACATATCGCAATCGGTCTGCGCACTCCAGCGCAACCCTTTATTGCTGCGCCAAATCTGAAAGCGAAGGCTTGTCCAGGCCCAATACAGGCGCTGCCTGCTGCAGCACGATTACCAAGGCCTCGCTGTTTGCGCGAATCTTATCGCCGTCGATGGCTGCAAGATTGGCGCCTTGAAGCTGCCCTTTTAGTTGGTCGATCCGTGTGCGCAACTGCTGCGCAAGAGCGGGACTTCTATCTTGCAACTGGCTGGCAAACACCAGCCTATATGCCGCGTCAATACCATCGGCATTGTTGCGCATATCATCGAGCGAAGTGCCGCTGAAGCGCGACTCGCCGCCGTCAGCTTTGCTCTCGCCCATCTCATAGGCCAGCTTTGCCGTGCCCTCCAGCATCCCCTGGCCAGTCAATCTTGTGTCGCGAATTTTGATGCGCAAGTCGCTGAGGTGAAACACCAACGCATCTGTCGCATCCAACACATCCATCCGGTGTGCACCGAACAACCGAGCCTCAATGAAGTGGAACCCACTGGCCGCACTCGGCCAAGCATCAATTTCGGCATCCAATTCGGACGTGAAGCCGCTGGTGAACACTTCGGCGCGTTCCCACCCCACGCGAGCGTCGATCCAAGCCTTCTTGGCGCCCTCCAAATCATTTGCCCGGAGGCGGTCGCGCAGGGTCTCTGCGCCCGTCAAGCATTGTTCAACCGCGGCGGTTAATTCCGGGCGATAACGCTCGGCCGCTTCATCGATGGGAATCGATGCAGTCGCCGATTGCGTGACCGGGGAGCGGGCTGCGGTTGCCGCCATGTCTTTCCCGGACATGAGAGTGAGCATCGCTGCCAACACCGGAGGTGCGATTGAAATCAAGCGTCTCAAAACGGCCTCCCATCCACGCTAACCGCACAGGAATATCGCTTTCGTATTACAAAATCGTGACAAGCGTCCTCCTTCGCTGAGGACTTCGTGTGCGCAATCGGCGTGCAGGACCGCAGTGCGATCGGCGCGACAAACAGTCACCAATCAGAAAGAAAGTTGCAACGTAGAAGCGATAGAAAGTTCGCTGCACCGGCGATGAACGAATAAGTATTGCGCTCGTTGCGTCCACTCAATTCCAGTCCCTGTTACGTACCATTGGGAGATAAATGTGAATCTAATTAGGCGTCCACAAAAAATGGAAATCGTCGCGTTCGCGGCAGGCTTGATTCTGGCGAGCGGCGTTTCAGCGCCCGCGTTTGCTAAAAAAGATCCGTCCACCGTGACCAAAACACCGATCAAGCACGTCGTCATTATTTTCGGCGAAAACGAAAGTTTCGATCACTATTTTGCAACCTACCCTGTGGCTCAGAATACCGAGCAGCCGAATTTCAACGCCAGCGACGATACGCCGTCCGTCAATGGTCTCAGCGATGGGATGCTGACGGACAATCCCAACCTGTTCAATCCGCTGCGACTGGGCCGGGAAGACGCCTTTACCTGCTCTTTCAACCATGACTATACGTCCGAACAAAAGGCGGCGGACGGCGGCCTGATGGACAAGTTCGTGCAGGCGACATCGCGCACCGGCGAAGGTTGCGCTGTGGATGGCTCGACCGTCATGGCTTATTTCGACGGCAACACCGTAACTGCGTTGTGGAATTACGCGCAGCACTACGCGATGAATGACAACTCCTTTGACACCAACTTTGGTCCTTCAACGGTCGGCGCGCTCAATCTGGTCTCGGGCCAGACGGGCAACGGGCACTTGGCCAAGACGTTTGCCGGCGGCAGCGTCAATACTTTCGCGCCGGTAACCGTGACCGGCGATCCGGACCCCGCGCTCGATGACTGCGGGGCGGACGCTGGCGGAACGGTGACCGGAAAGAACACGGTGGAAATGCAGGGACGCAATATCGGTGATGTATTGAATCTGAATGGCGTGACGTGGGGATGGTTCCAGGGCGGCTTCGCCAGAACTTCGGCACCGGTGCTCAACAAAGATGGTTCGACCTTGACGCCGGCGACTTGCAACACGGCGCACATCGAGCACCAGTTCGGTACGCCTCCGGTTCTGATCGTGCCGAATCCGCGGATCAACCCGGGTGCGGATATTCACGTGTCGACGGTTGACTATTCGCCGCATCACTCAGCGTTCCAATATTACCCGTCCACCCGCAACCCGCATCACACTCCTCCGGCCTCGGTTGCAGAGATCGGCCACAACGGACCGGCAAACCACCAGTATGACCTCAACGACTTCTGGGCCGCGTTGAAGGCGGACAGCCTCCCAGCCGTGGTTTACTTGAAGGCCCCGAAATATCAGGACGCGCATCCGGGCAACTCCGATCCGTTGTTGGAGCAAACCTTCATCGTTCAAGTGGTCAATGCTCTACAGCAGTCAAGCATTTGGAAGAGCACGGCCGTGTTCATCCAATACGATGACTCGGATGGCTGGTACGATCATATGAACGGCCCGATCGTCAATACGTCGGCCAACAATCTCAGCGGGTCCGACGATACCGACACCAATGCGAACGACTCGTTCATACCGACGTTGCCGCTGTCCACATCGGTGGCGCCGGCAAATTCGAGTCTCGTTCCGACATCAGGAGTATGCGGCCGCCCTGGGCCAAATGCGCTTGCCGGTCGCTGCGGCTATGGACCTCGATTGCCGTTCCTCGTGATTTCCCCGTGGGCGAAGAGCAACTTTGTCGATCACACGCTGACCGATCAAACCTCCAGCCTGCGTTTCATCGAAGAGAACTGGAACGTGGAGCCGATCGACGAGATTCAACAGCCGCCCGGCGCCGGTTCTTTCGATCGGGTTGCAGGTTCGGTGATGAACATGTTCGATTTCACCGGAAATTCGAACAACAAGGCGCTGATCCTCGATGTGTTGACCGGCGTCGTTGTGAAGAAATAGCGCTCAGAGCGCTTTCACCAAAGAGCGAGCGGCTTCAGCCGCTCGCTCTGCTTTCAGAGGATACGCTTTGGTTCCAAGGCGATATATCGGAGTATGGTTCGCTGGTTATATCCTGAGCGTGGCGCTGGGGTCTGCGAATTCAGCCGTTGGCGCCCCCGAACTCAAGGACGGGCTGCTTCCCCTGGGCACCGATCTGGGCGAAGAGGCATTCGAACGGCCGCGAGAAGTTTTTAGATCGGAGGCGGCCGGCGGGCACCAGTCCTACATGGTGGTTCTCGGCGATGTCGCATTCAGCTCCCCAAAATTGCTGGGCCCTGCGGCGCGCCAGTCAGGGATCAGCTGCGAGACCTGCCACATGAACGGCGCCAGCAATCCGCTGCTGTATGTGCCGGGCCTTTCGACCCGTCCGGGAAACTTCGATACGACGAATCACTTCTTCAATCCCAAGACCGATGATGGTGTGCTGAATCCGCTCACGATACCCAGTTTGCGCGGCGCCCACTTACTTTCGCCCTACGGGCACGACGGTAGAACCCTGTCGCTGCGCGATTTCGTTCGCAACGTCATCGTCAATGAATTCGCGGGTGACGAGCCCCCCGCGGAGACTTTGGATGCCATGGTCATCTATATCGAAGACATCGACTTTGTCCCGAATCCGCGCATGGACGGCAGCGGCAATCTACGGAATCCGAGCGCCGCCGAGAAGCGTGGGGAAAGGCTTTTCAACCGGCCCTTCGCTCACAATCCGCGGCTGAGCTGCGAGGGCTGCCATCAGTCGACTGAGGCCTTCGTCGATCATCGTCAGCACGATGTCGGTTCCGACGGCTTGTTCAAGACGCCCACACTGTTGAATGCGAATTTTAATGCGCCGTATTTCCACGACGGTCGATTCGCGGACTACGCGCAAGTCGTGGATCATTTCGACAAGACTTACACGTTGCAGTTTTCGGCACGGGACAAGCAAGACTTGGTCGCTTATTTACAGGCCATCGGCGGCGGTGAGCAGGCAGAAATGCCGGACGACCTGACCACGCGCCTGAAAGAAATCACCACCTTCGCAACCGTCCTCGACATTGCGCTCCCGCAACACAATGCGGCCGCGGCGGTGCTCGCGGTGGATACGCTGAACCGCGAAATACGCGAACTCACGGAGAAATTCCCGGAGCGCAAGGACCCGTCCGTCAGCGGCGGCCTGGACGAGCGCGTCAAGGCGCGCAGCGCTTTGAAGGAGTTGGTCCTGTCGCTGCATCAGATCGACAACGCCATCCAAGAGGGGCGTTTTGCTGACGCCTCCGCCGCGCTTGCGGCTTACCGCGTCAGTCTGCCGGCCGCCGTGACCGCGATGGAGGTTGCGCAACCCTGGTCGCTATTCGACCGCAAAACACATGACGCGCACTATGCGGCGTTGCGAAAGATGTACCAGGCCGGCACCGAATAAACGAAAAAAACCCTCACCAACTTGCGTCAGTGAGGGCTTTCATTTTCATCAAATTAAGAGCCTGGCAGTGACCTACTTTCACATCGACAAAGTCGACACTAGCATCGGCGCAGAGCGTTTTCACTTCCGAGTTCGAAAAGGGATCGGGTGGTTCCCACTCGCTATGGCCGCCAGGCAAACCGGTTGCAAAGGGCCGAGTCATGGCTCAGCCCCTTCACGAATTCAACAATTTGTTTCGACCCCAGAAGTTATCCAGGATTTGTCGCATTCAAGTCAATTGATTGTCCCATACACGATTCGACGTTAGGCAAATCGCTTGGGTGTTATATGGTCAAGCCTCACGGGCAATTAGTACTGGTTAGCTAAACGCATTACTGCGCGTACACACCCAGCCTATCAACGTCGTAGTCTTCGACGGCCCTTTAGAGACCTTAAAGGTCTAGGGAGATCTAATCTTGGGGGGGGCTTCCCGCTTAGATGCTTTCAGCGGTTATCCCGTCCGTATATAGCTACCCGGCAGTGCCACTGGCGTGACAACCGGAACACCAGAGATACGTTCACTCCGGTCCTCTCGTACTAGGAGCAACTCACCCTCAAATCTCCAACGGCTACGGAAGATAGGGACCGAACTGTCTCACGACGTTCTGAACCCAGCTCGCGTACCACTTTAAATGGCGAACAGCCATACCCTTGGGACCTGCTACAGCCCCAGGATGTGATGAGCCGACATCGAGGTGCCAAACTCCTCCGTCGATGTGGACTCTTGGGAGGAATAAGCCTGTTATCCCCGGAGTACCTTTTATCCGTTGAGCGATGGCCCTTCCATACAGAACCACCGGATCACTATCACCTACTTTCGTACCTGCTCGACATGTCCGTCTCGCAGTTAAGCACCCTTATGCGATTGCACTCTATGCGCGATGACCGACCGCGCTGAGGGTACCTTTGCACTCCTCCGTTACTCTTTGGGAGGAGACCGCCCCAGTCAAACTACCCACCATACACTGTCCCCAACCCAGATAATGGGCCAAGGTTAGAACTGCGAAGTTGTCAGGCTGGTATTTCAAGGTTGCCTCCATGAGAACTAGCGTCCCCACTTCATAGGCTCCCAGCTATCCTACACAAACAAATTCAAAGTTCAGTGTAAAGCTATAGTAAAGGTTCACGGGGTCTTTCCGTCTTTCCGCAGCTACGCCGCATCTTCACAGCGATTTCAAGTTCACTGAGTCTCGGGTCGAGACAGTGGGGCCAGCGTTACGCCATTCGTGCAGGTCGGAACTTCATGATTTCCACGATTACTCGCGGCATAGACTATACGTTCATCTGATCGCACCGAGTTGAGCATCTCGATGCCGAAGTACTTTCGCTTGCCCGATGGATTCATCTCCATCGCCAACCTCACGATCATTTCAAAACCTTCAATCTCGCGATGCTTACCCTCGCTCATCAACTCACAAACTCTTGCGAATTTGTTGAAGTCGTTTTGCTTGGATGACATCAGTGGATTTGCTCGGAAGTGCGGTATCACTGTCGATACCAACTCACCAAGATTTCTCACTTCGAATTTGATCGTCTTGTCTGATCGATCTGGTCGTATGGATCCGCAATTCCACTTTTCCTTGATCACGTAGAGCAGCTGAGCTCGATCCGCGTTCTGGCTGACCGAGAAACTCGGTCGAACCTCCCACCCCAAGCAATGTCGTTTGCTCGGTTGGAATGAAACGCAGAAGCAGCCTTCGCCATCCACGAAACCTGAAATGTAGGAATCTAGATGCATAGACAATTATCAGAGCCGGCGTGTTATGGACTAGCTGTCTAGACCATCCGAGGATCTCACACCCTCAAGTCGTTACGGGGAAACGAGCTATCTCGAATCTTACCCTCGGTATTGCCCTCGACGCACCTGTACAAGCGTCGTTAGGGTTCCACCGATTTGAGCCGGTCATCTGAGTAGTGTCACCACTACCCTGGGCAATGTTACTTACCCGACAAGGAATTTCGCTACCTTAGGCATTTTGTTAGCTTGATGTCGCCATCAAGATCGGACTATATCTTCACCACTCAAAGTGCAGTGGGTTTGGCGTGTAGTCTCTGAGGATTCTGATCAACCATCTTGCATCAGCCTTTCCTGCTGATTGACTGCACTGTTAGGATTTTCACTGCCGCCCGCCATCGAGTGACGAGTACCAACAGATACTCAGTTGTTCCAGCATATAGCCAAATTTTAGAACGGCCGCTAAGAGGTAGCTTCTTCCATTACTTGCGTAATGATCCACTTATTTCAACCGTTCATCACGTTACGAGCGACGCGCCATCGCACCTCTCGCGAAAAACTCTCCGTTGCGTTTATTCCTGCATGTCGCCATGCAGATCGGACTTTATCATCTTCAAAGGAGGCCCTTTGAAGCCTGGCGTTAAGTCTCTGAGGATTCCTGGCTTGCGCCAGGCCTTTCCTGCTGATTGACCGCACCACGAGGATTTTCACTACCGTTCAGATTCGAACGATGAGTACCTGTGGATACTCGGTTTTTCCAGCATATGGCCAAGTTTATTTACGTAACTACAACTTATGAAGTTGTCCCAATTACTTACCCTACGAACTCTACATCGTCGACTCGACTCTCTCGTTTACCAACATGCCTATAGTTACGGCCGCCGTTTACCGGGGCTTCGATCAAGAGCTTCGCCTTGCGGCTGACCCCATCAATTAACCTTCCGGCACCGGGCAGGCGTCAGACCCTATACATCCACTTTCGTGTTCGCAGAGTCCTGTGTTTTTGGTAAACAGTCGCAGCCCCCGATTATCTGAGACCTCTATCCGCTCAGGGAGTAAATCCCATCACAAACAAAGGCACACCTTCTCCCGAAGTTACGGTGTCAAATTGCAGAGTTCCTTAACCCGAGTTCTCTCAAGCGCCTTAGAGTTTTCCTCTCACCCACCAGTGTCGGTTTGCGGTACGGACGATCATTACCTGAAGCTTAGAGGCTTTTCCTGGAAGCGTGGCGTAGACAACTTCGGTTTCCGAAGAAACCTAGTACTCAGTTCTTGGGGTTAATGAAACTCCGGATTTACCTGGAATTTCCCCCTACAACCTTGAACCGGCAACCAACGCCGGATTGTTTAGCCTTCTCCGTCACCCCATCGCAGTAATGCTCGGTGCAGGAATATTAACCTGCTTTCCATCGACTACACCTTTCGGTCTCGCCTTAGGATCCGACTCACCCTCAGCTGATTAACATAGCTCAGGAAACCTTGGGTTTTCGGCGTGCGGGTTTTTCACCCGCATTAACGTTACTCATGTCAGCATTCGCACTTCTGATACCTCCAGCAAACCTCACAGTTCACCTTCGCAGGCTTACAGAACGCTCCCCTACCGCTTAACTATCCGAAGATAATCAAACCCATAGCTTCGGTGCTTGGCTTAAGCCCCGTTAAATCTTCCGCGCAGGCCGACTAGACTAGTGAGCTATTACGCTTTCTTTAAAGGATGGCTGCTTCTAAGCCAACCTCCTAGCTGTTTTAGCCTTCCCACATCGTTTACCACTTAGCCAAAACTTTGGGACCTTAGCTGATGGTCTGGGTTATTTCCCTCTTCACGACGGACGTTAGCACCCGCCGTGTGTCTCCCGTGATAACACTCCTGGGTATTCGGAGTTTGCATAGATTTGGTAGAACGGGATGTTCCCCTAGTCTAAACAGTGCTCTACCCCCCAGGGTGAATTGCACGAGGCACTACCTAAATAGCTTTCGGGGAGAACCAGCTATCGCCAGCCTTGATTAGCCTTTCACTCCTATCCACACCTCATCGACGCACTATT
>CAVYUD010000008.1:0-262500 GCA_963771615.1 uncultured Gammaproteobacteria bacterium | reverse complement strand
TCCGGCGCATGGCGCTCAACAAATCCGATCTTGCGGCAATTCGCAACCTGCCGGGCATCCGCCAGAGTTTGGATTTCCTGAAGCCGGGCGATTCGATCAAGCTCACCCATACCGACGGCGACATCAAGGAACTCACCCGCAAGGTAAGCGAGACGCAAACGCTCGACGTCGTGCTCAAGGAGAGCGGCTTCGAGGCGAAGATGATCGACAATCCGGTCGAGACGCGCGTGCGCACCGCGAGGGCTACCATCGACACATCGCTGTTTCAGGCAGCGGGTGCCGCCGACATCTCCGACACCGTGGCCCTGAAGACTTGCCAATGTTTTTGCCTGGGATATCGACTTCGTGCTCGACATCCGCGAGGGCGACCGATTCACCGCCGTGTACGAGCAAATCTTTCAGGACGGGAAATATCTTCGCGACGGCGAAGTGCTGGCGGCCGAGTTCGTCAACAACGGCAAGGTGTACCGCGCGGTGCGTTTCGTTGACGAAGACGGCCACGCCGGCTACTACACACCGTCGGGCTTGGCGATGCGCAAGGCGTTCCTGCGGGCGCCGGTGGAATTCACCCGCGTGAGTTCCGCGTTCAACCCGCATCGCCAGCATCCGATCTTGAATCTGATTCGCGGACACATGGGCACCGACTACGCGGCGCCCATCGGCACGCCGGTGCATGCGGCCGGCGATGGACACGTCAGTTTCGCCGGCCAGCGCGGCGGCTACGGCAATGCCATCGTTCTCACTCACGGAGCCAATGTCTCGACGCTCTACGGCCACATGTCGCGTTTCGCGCGCAACATTCATGTCGGCACGCGCGTGCAGCAGGGCGAGGTCATCGGCTATGTGGGAATGACCGGACTGGCCACGGGTCCGCACCTGCACTACGAATATCTGACGAACGGTGTGCACCGGAATCCGCAGACGGTGCAGCTGCCGGGAGCGGAGCCGCTGCGCGCGCAGGATTTGCAAAGATTCCGCGACATGGCAGCACCGCTGCTCAGCAGTCTGTCGCCGCCGCAGCCGCCCGCCGCGGTCGCGGCCGCCGTTGATACTGCCGTCCGCGCCTGCCGCGGGCGCGGCGCCGCCAGCCGAGCCGCGCTCCAAGACCAGCGTCAATTGAAATAGTCACGCAATGGGGATTTACCTCGGTTTGATTTCCGGAACCAGCTTGGACGCTATCGACGCGGCCCTGGTCGATTTCGACGTCGCACCGTTGCGCATCCTTGCCACCAGCGCTACGCCGTTTGAACCTCAACTCAAACGCCGAATCTCTGCGCTCATCGATCAAGCGGACCGCGTCGCGCTGGATGAAATTGGGCAAATCGATGTGGAGCTTGGACGGGCGTTTGCTCAAGCGCGCGCTCGCGCTGATGCAAAGTGCGAAAATCAGCGCCGATCGTGTCAGCCGCCATCGGCAGTCACGGACAAACGCTGCGGCACCGCCCGGATTTGGCCGCGCCGTTTCACTTGGCAGATCGGCGATCCCAACACGCTTGCCGAGATGACCGGCGTCTCGGTGGTGGCGGATTTTCGCCGGCGCGATGTGGCGGCCGGCGGCCAAGGCGCGCCGCTGTTGCCCGTGTTTCATGATCAGGTTTTTCGCAGCGACGATGAAGACCGGGTCATTGCCAATTTAGGCGGCATCGCCAATATCACCATTCTGACCCGCGACACCAGCGTCACCGGCTTTGATACCGGCCCGGCAAACCGGCTGCTCGATGCCTGGATTGCGCAGCATCTGGGCAAGGATTTCGATGCCGAAGGCGCCTGGGCGGCATCCGGCCGCGTCGATGACACGCTGCTGCGCGAGTTGCTGGACGAACCGTATCTGCGCCTGCCGCCGCCCAAAAGCACGGGACGCGAGCTATTCAATCTGCCTTGGCTCGAGAACAAGCTCGGGCTGTTTTCGCGTTCGCCGCAGCGACGTTCAGGCGACCCTGCAGCAATTCACTGCCTGCACGCTCGCCGCCGCGGTGCGCCAATATGCGCCGGGAGCGGCTCTGTATGTTTGCGGAGGCGGTGCCCACAACCTCGGTTTGCTCAATGCCATCGCGGCGTTGATCGCGCCGAACCGCGTCGCCAGCACCGCAGCGCTCGGTCTGGATCCGGACTATGTCGAGGCCGTCGCTTTTGCCTGGTTTGCAAAGCGCACGCTCGCGGGACTGACTTCGAGCGCAGGCAGCGTGACCGGCGCCAAGGGTGCGCGTATCTTGGGCGGCGTATATCGTTACGCTTGAATAAAATATGAACGATATCGATCTTCAAGTTCCACAGCTGTATTTCAACCGCGAGTTGTCGTTTCTGGAATTCACTCAGCGCGTACTGGAGCAGGCTAAGGATCCCGAGCATTCCGATTCTCGAGCGGGTTCGATTCTTATGCATCTCCTGCGCCATTCTCGACGAGTTCTTCGAGATTCGCGTCGCCAGCCTCAAGGAGCTGTTGGAAGCCGGCGCCGTGCAAGCGGGCGCCCGATGGATTGTCGGTGCCGGAGCAATTAAAGGCCATCCGCGTGCACGCCGTGCGCCTGGTCGACGAGCAATATGAACTCTTGAACGATGTGCGTCATGCCGGAACTCGCGAAGCACGGCATTATTTTCGTAGAACCGGAAACCTGGACGCCGGCGCAAGCCGCTTGGATCAAGGATTACTTCACTCGCGAGGTGGAACCGGTGCTAAGCCCGTTGGCACTCGATCCGGCGCGGCCGTTTCCGAAAATTCTCAACAAGAGCCTGAATTTCGCGGTCGTGGTGGAAGGCGAAGACGGTTTCGGGCGCAACAGCGGCCTCGCCGTGGTGCAGGCGCCGCGCTCGTTGCCGCGTCTGATCCGCTTGCCCGACGAACTCGGCAGCCGCAACTTCGTTTTCTTGGGCACCATCGTCGAAGCTTTTGTATCGACGCTTTTTGCCGGCATGCAAATGCGCGGCTGCTACCAATTTCGCGTCACGCGCAACAGCGATCTGTTTGTCGAGCAGGAAGAAGTCGATGACTTGCTGCGCGCGGTCGAGGGCGAATTGGCTTCGCGGCGCTACGGCGATGCGGTGCGCTTGGAAACGGCGCACGATTGTCCCGACGAGATTCTTGCCTATTTGTTGGAACAGTTCGCGCTCACCCCCGATGATCTCTACAAGGTCTCCGGGCCGGTGAACGTCAACCGCTTGATGGCGCTGTACGACCTGGTGGATCGCGCCGAACTGAAATATTCGGCCTTCACGCCCAGTATTCCGGATCGGCTGAAGGTGGGCGGCGACATCATTCTCCACCTTGCGCGCCGGCGATGTGTTGTTGCATCACCCGTTTCAGGGATTCGGGCCGGTCACCGACTTCATCAAGCAGGCGGCGAACGATCCCCAGGTGCTGGCGATCAAGCAAACTCTGTATCGAGTGGGCAGCGACTCCGCCATTGTCGCCGCGTTGGTCGAGGCGGCGGCGGCGGGTAAGGACGTCACGGTCATCATCGAGCTGCGGGCGCGTTTCGATGAGGAGGCCAATATCGAACTGGCCACCAAGCTGCAGGAAGCCGGTGCGCACGTCATGTACGGAGTATTCGGATTCAAGACCCACGCGAAACTGGTGATGGTGGTGCGGCGCGAGGAAAAAGGCCTGCGCCGCTACTGCCACTTGGGCACCGGCAACTACCACACCAAGACCGCGCGGCTGTATACCGATTACGGCCTCATGACTGCCGACGAGTCCATCGGCGAAGATATTCACGAGATTTTCCTGCAGCTCACCGGCCTCACGCAGGTGCCGAAGCTGCGCAAGCTGTTGCACGCTCCGTTTAGCCTGCACCACGCGCTATTGGCGAAAATCGATCGCGAGGCCGAGCACGCGCGCGCCGGCAAGCCGGCACGCATCATCGCGAAGCTCAATGCATTGACCGAACCCACCATCATTCAGGCGCTGTACCGCGCCTCGCGCGCCGGCGTCGGCATCGACCTCATCGTTCGCGGCGTCTGCTGCCTGCGGCCCGGCGTGCGCGGCGTTTCCGAGCGCATCAAGGTGCGTTCCATCGTCGGCCGCTTTCTCGAGCACTCGCGGGTCTATTATTTTGAGAATGCGGGAACGCACGGAAGTCTATTGCGGCAGCGCCGATTGGATGGACCGCAATTTGTTCCGCCGTATCGAAATCGCCTTTCCGATCGACGCCCCGGACCTGCGTGCCCGAGTCGCTGACGATTTGAAGTTGTACTTGGAAGACGACATGCAGGCCTGGACGCTGGATACGGACGGTCATTATTCGCGCGTCCCGGCTGAGAAGAAAATCTCCGCGCAGGCCCGATTGATGAATCTGTACGACGAGCGGGTGGCGCTCACCGAGGGCTAGTCGGTGGGGCCTAGACGATGTTGAGGCGAAAACCGGCCTCTTTCAAATAGGTGCGCTCCTGCTCGAGATCCTCGAGCGTGAGCGGGTGTTCCTTGATCCAGCGCTGCGGCAATTCCAGCGTAATGTTGCGGCTCTTGACCGTCAATCGCACTTCCGGCAGCGGTTGCGGGCTTCGTCCGCGGTGCAGGAGAACCGCCAGGCGCAGTATCACGATCAAAAACTCCGCCAGCCGGTCCCAAGGCGGCAACAAGTCCTCGAGCGACTCGAAAGACAATTGACGACGATGACCGCCGACCAACGCCGAGAGCAGCAACTGCTCTTCGCGCGGAAATCCCGGCATGTCGGCATTCTCGAGCAGGTAGGCGCTGTGCCGATGATACTTGGAGTGCGCGATATCGAGACCCGTTTCGTGCAGCCGCGCGGCCCAGCGCAGCACGGACTCTGCCAAAGGATCCTCGAGACCCCAGTCGGATTCAACTTGCTCGAGTAACCCGACCGCCGTAGCCTCGACGCGGTCCGCCTGCAGCTCGTCGATGTGGTAGCGCTTTTCCATGGCGCGTACGCTGCGAACGCGCGCGTCCTCGTTGGTAAACCGGCCCATCAGATCGTAGAGCAAGTCCCTCGCGCATCGCGCCTTCGGCCACGCGCACCCGATCGATGCCGAAGTTCTCGACCACTTCCAGCAGTATCGCCAATCCCGCCGGAAACACCGGCGCGCGCTCCGCGTCCACATCGGGCAAATCGAGCTCATCCACATGACCCGCGGCGATCGACCCGCTCCGCGAGGGCGTTCAAGTTGTCCAGCGTGACGTGCGGCGAATCAGGGTTTAGGCGATGCAGCACGTCGCTGATGACGCGCACGCTGCCGGAACTGCCGAACGCCTGCAGCCATCCCATTTTGCCGATAGGCCTCTTGCACTGGGCTCGAGCTCCAGTCTGACCGCCGTACGCGCGCGTTCCAAGCGCTTCGCCGAGATTCTGCCGTCGTCGAAGAAGCTGGAGCTCAACCCCACGCAGCCCACCGACAGGCTCTCGAGCAACAGCGGATCGAATCCCTCGCCGATGACGATTTCGGTCGAGCCGCCGCCGATGTCGATGACCAAGCGCTTGTCCGGGCTCATGGGACTCGTATGTGCGACGCCGGAGTAAATCAGACGCGCCTCTTCCAATCCGGAGATGATTTCAATCGGGTGGCCGAGCGCGGCGCGGGCGCGTTCCAAGAACCAACGCTTGCGCTTCGCACGGCGCAACGCATTCGTACCCACGACGCGCACGCTGTCCGCGCGCATCGCGCGCAAGCGCTGGCCGAATCTTTCGAGGCAGCGCAACGCGCGCTCGGTCGCGGTATCGTCCAGACGGCCGCTGTCCCCCAAGCCGGCGGCCAAGCGCACCATTTCGCGCAATCGATCGAGGATGACGAGTTGGCCGTGCGAGTAGCGCGCGACGACCATGTGGAAGCTGTTGGAGCCCAAATCGACGGCGGCGAGCACGTCGGGCACGACCCTACCGCCGCTCATCTACAAGACATTCTTAAGCCGCGAATGAAGACCCGCAGCCGCAGGTGGTTTTCGCGTTGGGATTGCGAATGACGAACTGGGCGCCCTGCAGATCCTCTTTGTAGTCGATCTCCGCGCCCATCAGATATTGCGCGCTCATCGGATCAACCAGCAGTTGCACACCCTGCTTTTCGACGCAAAAGTCGCCGTCTTCGATTTTCTCGTCGAAAGTGAAACCGTATTGAAAGCCCGAGCAGCCGCCGCCCGAGACGAACACGCGCAATTTCAGGTTTGGGTTCGCCTCTTCGCGGATCAGCTCGCCGACCTTGCCGGCCGCGGCATCGGTAAAGATCAGCACGTCCGGCGCCGGCGGCGCGACATCAGCGGAAAGCATCGATTCGGAAGTGGTGCTCATAGCGGTATTCTACAGGGCCGCCCGGTGGCCAATCAAAGTTATGAACCCTCTTTGCGACTTGCGTTCGCTGTTCACGCTCGCCGAATCGCCCGGCCCGGGCCCCGGTGATCCCCGATGGATCAATTTCCCATTAATTTGGGCGCCCACGGCAGTTTCAATAGTCGTGTAGTGAACACTGCCGAGAACACGCGCTTTTGGACCCATTTCGACGCGATCGCCGGCCTCGATATCGCCTTTCACGATGCCGTTTAGCACGATATTGGTGACGATGACGGAGCCCTCGATGCAGCCCTGTTCGCTCACCGACAGCGTGGTGCCGCCGTCCACTTCGCTCTTAACGTTGCCGTTGATATAGCCGTCGAGATGCAATCCGCCGACAAACTCGACATCGCCATTGATCCGAGTCTTCGCGCCGATCAGCGTGTCGATCTGCTGCCTTTTTACTCGGTTTCGGTTTGAACATCTGCTTCACCTTTGCCCGGAATATCGCCGTTCGCTTCGGTTTCCATCGACATCCCCTGCGCCTTCCAGACGAAGGCCTGCCGGAAACTATGATTGGCATCCCTGCCGCTATGAATCTCGACACCCACGCGCGTCGGCTCGAAACCCGCCGGTAATTCCAGGGGCTCGTTGTACTCCTGAAAGTACTTGAAAGAGTATGCCAGGCTGACGCGATGGTTAGGCGAGACTTGCGCGTAGTTCAAGCTCAGCGGCTTGCCGCCCATCAGTCCATCGAGCGTGACAGCCGCGTTGCCGACGACCTCCTTGTCCGGCTTT
This sequence comes from uncultured Gammaproteobacteria bacterium, assembly GCA_963771615.1. Taxonomy (GTDB): domain Bacteria; phylum Pseudomonadota; class Gammaproteobacteria; order Steroidobacterales; family Steroidobacteraceae; genus Bog-1198. Next base: position 255,487 of record CAVYUD010000008.1, on the reverse strand, counting down.
CCGGTCTGCATCAGCACGAACTTCAAGTGATATTGGCCGGCAGGTCCGTCCGGCACGATTTGCATCTGCTGCACTTTGACGTGGATGAGCGACTCGGGTTGAACCAAGCCGCGGTAGAACGACAGATCCTGGTTCGAGCCGCGCGATCTGACTCTGCATATCGCCGAGACTTCGCTCGACCTGCGCATAGCCTTCGCGATCCACACGCCGGGCAGTTTCCGCCGCTTCCAGCTGGCGGCGTTGATTCTCGTTTTCCGACTTCGAGGCTGCGAATGCGCCGGCTCGCCGACAACGCGCCGCGCACCGAGTCGACCACTCGAAAACCCGCATCGTAGCGGCCCAATTCGAACGCCGTGTAAAGAATCGTCCCGGCGAGCAACAGGCCGAGCGCCCACAGTGCCGCAAGGCGCTTTGGCGCGTGCGGCCGGACCACCAACTTGCTGAAAGAATCAGCCATTGACTTAGCTAAGGCGCTCCTGAAAGAGTGAAGGCATTATACGAAGCCCCGGGCCTTAAGACAGCGCTCCAGTTATCATCTATTCTCAATGGCTATGCTCTGGCTCAAAGCACTGCACGTCATCGCCGTGGTCACCTGGTTCGCCGGCCTGTTCTATTTGCCTCGACTCTATGTCTATCACGCGCTGGCGTCGGATTTGATCAGCACGCGACGCTTTGAAACCATGGAGCGGCGCTTATTCGCCATCATGACCATCGGCGCCGCGGCCAGCATTTTTTTCGGCGCGCTGATGTTGCTCGAGTCGCCGGGATACCTGCACATGACGTGGCTCAAGATCAAACTGCTGTTCGTGGCATTGGTCATTGCCTACCACGTGTACTGCTACAAGCTCATGCGGGATTTTGCCGCGCAGCGCAACGCGCGCAGCTCCAAGTGGTTTCGCGGTTTCAACGAATTGCCCTCGCTGCTTTTGATCGTCATCGTGATACTCGCGGTGGTCAAGCCTGGTTAAGCGCTGCGCGCAACAATAAACGCGGTCGATGCGACCCCATCCTTTAAATTCAAGAGGCCGCCTGAATTTCCGGCCACCAGTCCGGATACGGCGGCAAGCCGTCGGGAAACATGTGCTTTGCCAAATCATGCAGCGCCCGCACGTAAACCCGCCGCTTGAAATACACCACTTCGCGCACCGGCGTCCAATAATCGGTCCAGCGCCAACGATCGAATTCCGGCTGACTGGTGAGGTCGAAACGCAGTTTCGATTCTTCGCCGGTGAGCTTCAGCAAATACCAGCGTTGCTTCTGGCCGATGCAGCGATCGCGCACGTACTGGCGAGGCAGGCGATAGCGCAGCCAACCTTGGGTTGATCCCAGCATCGCCACGTCCTGGCGCTCCAAGCCTATTTCTTCGCGGAGCTCGCGATACAGCGCGTCTTCGACTTGCTCACCGCGATTGACTCCGCCTTGCGGAAATTGCCAGCCACGGCCGCCGACGCGGCCGCCCAAGAACACCTCTCCGGAACCGCGCGTCAAAACGATGCCGACATTGGCGCGAAATCCGTCCTTGTCGATGTAATCGGTGGCGGGCTGCAGCGACATGTTCATCCGGCGCCTACTTGCACTCGATTTCTGCCCAGTGCCTTGGCGCGATATAGCGCTGCATCCGCGTCGGCGATCAAGCGGTCGGCCACTGCCTTGAGATCCGATTCGTCGCGCCCGGGCGAGACCGTCGCCACGCCCACCGACACGGTCAGGCTGCGCGAGATTTGCGAGTTGAGCGCAAAAGGAATGGCGGCAATCACGTCGCGAATACGCTCGGCGAGTGATGCGGCGTCGGCTGCGGTGGCTTCGGGCAGAAGAATCGCCAGCTCATCGCCGCCGAAGCGCGCCGCGGTATCCATGCTGCGAATTTGCGACTCGATGCGGTGCGCAACCTCTTTCAGGGCATTGTCGCCCGCGAGATGCCCATAGCCGTCGTTGATGCCCTTGAACCTGTCGATGTCGATCATCAGGCATGCGATGGTCGCGCCGCGCCGCTGTGCGCGCGCCAGCTCTTCTTTGAGGCGCTGCTGCAAGTAGCGCCGATTGTGCCAGCCGGTGAGGAAATCGGTGATGCCGGCGCGCAGCAAACGTGCACGGTTCACGGCGTTTTCGAGGCAGACGGCCGCCACCGCGCCCAAATGCGCGAGAAAATCCGTGCCGTGATGGCGCGTAAAGCGCGTGGGCTCGCGGCTGCCGAAGCACAACGCGCCGGTTGCGCGGTCTTTGCGCGGCAGCGGTACGAGAGCCGCGCTTTTCAGATTCGATACGCCCGGAAACAACAGGTGATGATCGGCGCCGACGTAAGGCCCGAGCCATGGCTTGTGCAGCACGGCCAGCTGCGGGGCCAATCCGACCAGCGAGTCGACGAAGAAAATCTGCTTGAATTCTTCCGGACGTTCGCCGCCCGCGACCAATAGATGCCGCACTTCGTGCTGCGGATCGAGCAACACCACGCTGACCGCATCGAGGGCATACGACTCGCGCAAGCCGCCCACCATGGCGTGCAGCAATTGCGGCAAGCTGTCGGCACGCAGCAACGTCAACTCGCGCGCCTGAGTGCGCTTCAAGATGGTCTCGTTGTTGGTAGCCTCGGCCGTCATTTCCGCCAGACGCTTCCTGAGGTCCTCGATCTCCCTATCCGTGTCGGTAATCTCAGCCATTGTCCAATTCCCTCAAACCGCACGCGCGGCCGCGCGCACGTCCAAGTAGGCTCTGCCGCGACTCATGATTGCCGTGAACTCCTGCGCATTCTTGGTTTTCACCGTCGCCACCAACTGTTCAACCGCCTTTTGCAGCGCCAGCAGCGACTCGCTGCCGTAATCATTCGAGCTTTGAATCTCGAAATAGAGTTCCGGGCTCTCCGCCGCAACCCGGCTCGCCACTTCCAGCTGTGAATCGAAAGTCGTGCTCGATAGCTTCGCCAGACGCGGCGCCGCCTCGCCGCTGTCCGCCAGGGCGGTGAAGAAGGCGATGTTCAATGCATGCGATAGCCCCAGTACATAGGCGATCAGGCGATCGTGCTCGTCCAGATCCATGACGACCCGCTCAGCCATCGTGGGCGCGAACAATTCCTGGGCCTGCGCCAGGGCCTCCTTGTGCCCCAGGTCGATGAAAATCACGTGCCGGCCCGACAGCAGCTCCGTGTCCGGCCCGAACATGGGATGTACGGAGGTGACGCGGCAACCGGCTTCGACCAGCGCCGTAAGCCCGGCCCGCAGCGGCGTTTTCAGGGAGCCCAAGTCGAACACCAACCCACGCGGCCGCCGCCGTGCCAATACCTGCAGCAAATCCGCGGTCGCTGACAGGGGCGTGGCCAGCACGATGAGGTCAAAGTCCAACGCATCGTTCTGCCAATCGACCACCCTATCGAAGCCCGGCGAGCCGCCTCGAGGGTCCGCAATGGCGACTCGAAACCCTTGCGAGGCCAAGAACTCGGCGAACCAACCCCCCATCTTGCCGTAGCCCCCGATTACCAGCGCGCGCTTGCCGCTGCCATGTGCCTGGGCCGCTACGCGGGCCTGTTCCTGCGTGGCCAGCGACGACTGGATGAGTTGCCGCAGCAGCGACTCGGCCAAATCGGGCGAAATCTTCAGCCGCTCGGCCGTGTTGCGGCCTCGCAATATGACCTCGCGCTCCCGGCCGAAGTCGCGCGTCGCGCGCCCCGTGGCCCGCTTAACGGCCGCCACTTGTTCGCTCAAAGCCTGGCGCCGCGCCACCAATTCCAACAACTGGCCGTCGAGGTCCGTCAGTGCCGTTCGGAGTTCGTCCAGATTCATAATTTAAAGAAAGCCCCTAAAGGTTTATCGGCACGGCTACCATTCTCTTATGAGCAGCAGCAAAAAGACATTTTGGACCGAGACCCTGCCCGACCCCCTGCCTGCCAATCCGCTTGAATTGGCGGCCCAATGGCTCTCGCAGGCGCAACGCGACGCCGCCCAGCCCAATCCGAATTCCATGATCCTGGCGACCGTCGACAACCGCGGCTATCCGTCCGCCCGGGTTGTGCTCTGCAAGGAAATCGCAGCGCAGCAGGGATATATAGTCTTCTATACCAACTACCGGTCACGCAAGGGAAGCGAGCTTGCCGCCAATCCGCGCGCCGCCGTGGTGTTCCACTGGGATCACCTGCACCGGCAAGTTCGCGCCGAGGGCCAGGTGGAACTGCTTTCCGATGCGGAAAACGATGCCTATTTCCGTACGCGTGTCTGGCAGAAGCAGCTGGGCGCTTGGGCCAGCCAGCAAAGCCAGCCGGTAGAATCCCGGCAAGCCCTGGCCGCCGCGGTGGTCGTCGAGGCACGGCGCTTCGGCATTCCGTATGAGGGTCCCGGGTCCCAAGAGCCCGAGAGCATCGCGGTTTCCGTGCCGCGACCGCCAAACTGGGGCGGATACCGCCTCTACGTCGATGCCATTGAGCTGTGGGTCGAAGGGGAATATCGCATTCATGACCGGGCGCGTTTCACGCGCCCCTTGGAGACATCCCGGACAAGTCCCGGCTCTTCGTGGGCATCCACTCGGCTGCAGCCGTAAAACTGGGCAGTCGCCGAGCGCATGTATACTGGTTTTTTTATGAGCTTACGGCATGGCTGAGCGTTCATTCGCCAAAGAAGTGCAGTCGCTGCGCCTCACCGCAGGCGCGGAATTCGAAGGCGAAGGGATTCTCGCGGTGACCAAGGCGCTGCTGCAATCCGGCGTCGGATATGTGGGCGGCTATCAGGGCGCGCCGATTTCGCACCTCATGGACGTGCTGTCGGACGCGAGCGTGATCTTGGGCGAACTCGGCGTCCGCTTCGAATCCTCGGCGAGCGAAGCAACGGCAGCGGCCATGCTTGCCGCCTCGGTCAACTATCCGATCCGCGGCGCAGTGACCTGGAAGTCCACTGTGGGCACAAATGTTGCCTCGGACGCGCTCTCCAATCTCGCCTCTGCCGGGGTTATCGGCGGCGCGCTGATCGTGCTCGGCGAAGACTACGGCGAGGGCGCGAGCATCATGCAAGAGCGCACGCACGCCTTCGCCATGAAATCACAGATGTGGCTGCTCGATCCGCGGCCTAATTTACCCCGCATCGTGCAGGCAGTAGAACAAGGCTTCGAGCTCTCCGAAGCGAGCAACACGCCGGTCATGCTCATGCTGCGGATCCGCGCTTGCCATGTAGTCGGCCAATTTCGCGCAAAGGATAATCGTCGGCCGCCCTTCACGCTGCAGCAAGCGATGAACAATCCCACCCGCAGCTTCGACAGGATCATTCTGCCGCCATCCACTTATGCGCAAGAACGCGCAAAGATCGAGCATCGCTGGCCAGCCGCGGTCAAGTTCGTCAAAGAACGCAAGCTCAATGAATTTTTGGGGGAAAACGCAGCCGGCGACGTGGGCATCGTGCTGCAAGGAGGCTTGTACAATACTGTGCTGCGCGCCTTGGAACGCTTGGGTGTGGCCGACGTGTTCGGAGAATCCAAGATTCCGCTGTACGTCTTGAACGTGACTTATCCGCTCGTGCCGGACGAATTCACCCGCTTCGCGCAAGGCAAGAAGGCGATTCTGATCATCGAGGAAGGCCAACCCGAGTTCATCGAACAGGCGGCGAGCTTGTTCCTTCGCCAAGCAGACGTGCAGACGCGCATCGTCGGCAAGGGTCCACTGCCCATGGCAGGCGAATATACCGGCGCCGTAGTCATGGCGGGTCTGCGCAAATTTCTAGCGGAATTCGGGCAATTGCCGCGCGCCGACATTCCCCTGCTTCCGGCCGCCATGCTGGCGCGCAACGTGCCGATGCGGCCATCGGGCTTATGCACTGGATGTCCCGAGCGGCCGCTGTTTGCATCCATGAAGCTGCTGGCGCGGGAGCTGGGGCCGATGCAGGTCAGCGCTGACATCGGCTGCCATTCCTTTTCCACCCTACCGCCATTCGATCTTGGCGGCACCATCATGGGCTATGGCCTCGGTGCAGCCGGCGGCGCGTCGTTCAACGTACCGAATCCGCGGCGCGCGCTGTCCATGATGGGCGATGGCGGTTTCTGGCACAACGGCTTGACCAGCGGCATCGGCAACGCCGTTTTCAATCGGCATGACGGCGTGACGATTATCGTCGACAACGGCTACTCCGCAGCCACCGGCGGTCAGTACATTCCCTCCTCCTCGGCGGAGATCAAGGGCCGGCGCGCGCGCAACCGCATCGAGACCGCCGTTCGCGGCGTTGGCGTCGAGTGGGTGCGCACGATTCGTACTTACGATATGAAACAGACGATGGGCGTCCTGCGCGAAGCGCTGCTCACGAAGTTCAAGGGACCGAAGATCGTCATTGCGGAAGGCGAGTGCCAGTTGAACCGCCAACGGCGCGTCGCGCCGGCCATCAAGAAATTGATCGGCGATGGCGAGCGCGTCGTCCGCGAGCGCTTTGGCATCGATGCTGACCTCTGCACCGGCGATCATTCCTGTATTCGGCTCTCCGGCTGCCCCTCGCTCACAGTGAAGACGAATCCCGATCCCTTGCGGCGGGATCCCGTTGCATATGTCGACAACAGCTGCGTAGGTTGCGGTGTTTGCGGCGAGGTGGCGCACGCGGCGGTGCTTTGCCCATCCTTCTATCGGGCCGATGTCATCGTGAATCCGACCGCGTGGGATCGACTCAAGGCACGGCTGCGTTCAGCCGTCATTCGCGTACTGGCTTGAGGCGCTCTCGGCCCATCACATTGACGATTGCGGCTCTGGGCGGCCAGGGCGGTGGCGTCGTCACCGATTGGCTCGTCATGACAGCCCGCCGCGCCGGCTACTTCGTGCAGGCAACATCCGTACCCGGCGTCGCGCAACGCACCGGCGCGACAATTTACTACCTGGAGTTCTTTCCAAGGAGCGACGCCCCCGCCGGTCGCGAGCCGGTCATGGCACTGATGCCGAATCCCGGCGATGTCGACATCGTGGTTGCCTCTGAATGGATGGAGGCCGGCCGCGCGATCAATCGAGGGTTGGTCACGAAAGATCGCACCACGCTCATTGCCTCGACGCATCGCGACTACACCATCGGCGAAAAAATAGCCTTGGGCGACGGGCGCGCGAGTTCACGGGAATTGTTCGAGATCGCAGCGGCGGCAGCGGCGCGGCTGATTGGTTTTGACATGGTCAAGGTGGCTGAGGCCGCCGGCGGACGAATCAGCGCGGTGATACTCGGCAGTATCGCAGGCGCGGGCGTGCTGCCGTGGGCGCTCGAGGATTATCATCATGCCATCAAGGAATCCGGCGTCGGTGTCGAAGCCAGCCTGAGCGCATTCGAGGCCGGCCGCCAGGCGGTGATCGCCGCAGCCGTGAAACCGCTGACTGCGGCCGCGTGGCCCGACCATCGCGGCACGATCGACTCGTCCGACTATACGCTCGGGGCTGTTGCCGCGGCGCTGCGGATGCGAATCGAAAGCCGTTTCCCCGCACCGCTGCATGAGTTGCTTGGAATGGCGTCGGCGCGGCTGTCCGACTACCAAGACGATGCCTACGCCAGTTTATTTTTGGAGCGCGTCGAGCGCGTCGCGACAATCGACGCGTCGCAATCGAATAACGATTCCTTGACTGCCGCGACGGCACGTTCGCTGGGATTGTGGATGAGCTTCGAGGATGTGATGCGCGTGGCGCAGCTCAAAACCCGTCGTGGCCGCGCCGAACGGATTCGCCGGGAGGTTAAGGCTCAGCCCGGCGAGCTGGTGCAAGTGCGCGAATTCGTGAAGCCGCGCGTGGAAGAGATTTGCGGCACGCTGCCCGCAGCACTGGGGCGGCGCCTGATGGCCTCGCGTGGCGCGCATCGAATTCTGGCGCGGCTCACTGCCGGACGACGCCTGTCGACATCCAGCATCAGCGGCTTCGCACTGCTACGCAGCATCGCCGCCTTCAGGCGCTTCAGACGCGCCAGTTTGCGTTACCAGGTGGAGAACCAGCGCATTGAAGCGTGGCTGAACCAGATTGCGGAAATTGCTCCGCGAAACTATGACCTCGCCGTAGAACTCGCGCAATGCCAGACGCTGGTGAAGGGCTACGGCGATACGCACCAGCGCGGCTGGTCATCATTCAGTCAGCTATCGTCTCTCGTCCCGAGCCTGATCGTCGAAACCGAAGGCGCCGCCCGCTTACGCGCTTTGCGCGAGGCAGCCTTGGCCGACGATAGCGGCGCGCAGCTCGAGCGCGCGATTGCGGCGCTGCGCATCCACCCGTCGGTTGCGGCGTAACCGCGCGAACACACTTCAGCGCCAAGCGAAGCGATCGAAGCGCAACGCGTGGTATCATCGACAGCGCAGTTATTGCTGTCTATTGGGTACCACTCGAGATCACATGTATCTCACGCTGGACAAGAAAGGTACCCTTTACGATCAGATCGCGAGGGCGATCAAGTTGGAGATCCTGGAAGGGCGCATCGTCGCGGGCAGCAAGCTGCCTTCCACTCGCGCGCTGGCCACTGCCCTCGGCGTCGCGCGAAAATCCGTGCTGCAAGCCTATGAACTACTGTGCGCGGAAGAGCTAACCATTGCCCGCGGCGGATCGGGCACGCGAGTTGCGAAAGTCGGCCCTGCAACGCGCCCCCCGACCAGGCCGCGGAACGTCCCGGTTTCGCTCTATGCCGCGCGGGTGCGATCGCTGCCACCCATAACGCTAGCCGGCGCGCATGTAAGCGGCCGGCCGAAATATAACCTGCTATATGGCGAGCCGCTCGTGGATCCGGGGCTGTTCCATTCGTGGCGGCGCAAGTTGGCAGCCGCGGCGCTGCGCGCCGGGCCCACCTATCCGGCTGCCGGTGGTTATCTGCCATTGCGTCGCGCGATCGCTGACTATCTGGCACGCAGGCGCGGCGTGTTGTGCAATGCGGCCGACATCCTGATCGTCGCAGGCACTCAACAAGCCCTCACTTTGGTGGAGCGCGTACTGGTGGATCCAGGCGAACGGGTGGTGGTGGAGGATCCTCACTATCAACTCGCCGTTCACAGCTTGCTCGCGCACGGCGCGCAGGTCAGAAGTGGGCGCACGGATGAGGAGGGTCTGGTCGTCCGAGAATTACCGCAGCGCCCTACGCGGCTCGTATTCGTCACGCCGTCGCACCAATTCCCCTCGGGCGTGGTGATGACTTTGAACCGGCGTCTGGAACTGTTGCAGTGGGCCGCTCGAACCGGCAGTTGGATATTCGAGGATGACTACGACACGGAATTTCACGCGGGCGGCAGGCCATTGCCGGCATTGCGGTCTCTCGATCTCGCCGACCGCGTGCTCTATGTGGGCAGCTTTTCCAAGACGCTGTTCCCATCATTGCGCTTAGGCTACATCGTATGTCCTGCGGCGCTGCGCGACGCGCTGTACAAGGCGAAGCTGCTCGATGATCTCGGCTCACCCTCGGTCGAGCAGGCGGCCCTGGCGACCTTCATCCAGAGCCGGCAGTACGAGAAGCATCTGCGCAAATCCGTCAAAGAACTCATCAACCGCCGGCGAACCGTCATTGAAGCGTTGCAGCGCTTTGCGGCTTCACATATCGAGATCGGCCCGCACCGTGCAGGCATGCATGTTGTAGTCTGGTTCCGCCACCTTGATTTCGATGAACTCGACGCGTTCATTGAGCGCGCGAAGTCAATGGGGCTTGGCTTGTACCCTATTCATCCTTACTACCGCAATCGGCCGGCGCGTCCGGGGCTGCTCATCGGCTACGCGGGACTTTCTGTGGGTCAGCTGAAAACCGCGGTCGAACTGTTCGCTCGTTGCTTGGAAATGAAGCCGCCCCGATAGTGGGGACTAACTCGGCGGCGTGCCCGCTGGTCCGCTCACCAAAATACTTTATATATAAACTATCTATATATGATATAATTAGGCATGAAGCGAATTGTCTGCATGGGCGGCGGCCCCGCCGGCTTGTATTCCGCGATCCTGTTCAAAAAGGCGCTCCCCAGCGCATCGGTCGAGATATTCGAACGCAACCGCCCCGACGACACTTTCGGCTGGGGTGTCGTGTTTTCCGACAAGACCATGGGCAACTTCCTGGAAGCGGACGCCCCCTCGCATGCACGCATCGTCGATGAGTTCTACCACTGGGACGACATCGACGTGCATTTCAAAGGTCAGATCATCCGCTCCGGCGGGCACGGATTCGCCGGCATCTCGCGCCGCATCCTTCTCAGCATTCTCCAAAAGCGCGCCGCTTCGCTCGGCGTGAAGCAGACCTTTCAATATGAGCTCGATGACGCCAATGGGTTCGACAATGCCGATCTGGTCGTAATAGCAGAGGGGGCCAATAGCAAAGCCAGGACGCGGCAAGCCGAGAAGTTCGGCCCGAACATTCAGGTGCGAAAGTGCCGCTACATTTGGCTGGGCACAACCCAGAAGTTCTCCGCATTCACCTTCGCGTTCGAGAAAACCGAGTTCGGCTGGTTTCAGATTCACGCCTACCAGTTCAGCAAGGACCTCTCCACCGTCATTGTGGAAACACGCGAGGAGACCTGGGCGGCGCACGGGCTGGACAAAGCCGATGCCGATCAGTCAATTGCATTTTGCGAGAAGCTATTCGCAGCCTACTTGGGCAATGCTCCGCTGCTGTCAAACGCGCGGCATTTGCGCGGCTCTCCTTGGCTGAATTTCAATCGCGTGGAATGTCGGCATTGGCACGACGGCAACCGGGTGCTCATCGGCGACGCCGCGCACACCGCGCATTTCTCGATCGGCTCGGGCACCAAGCTGGCGATGGAGGATGCCATCTCGCTGGTGCAGCATGTCAGCCACGCGAACGATGTGCGGTCGGGATTGGAGTCCTATCAGAGCGAGCGCAGCGTCGAGGCGCAAAAGCTGCAGAATGCTGCTCGCAATCGAATGGAGTGGTTCGAGAACGTGGCTCGATACGAAAACATGGAGCCGCTGCAGTTCGCATACAGCCTGCTGTCGGGAAGCCAGCGCATCGGCCACGCTAACTTGAAGCTGCGCGACGCGCAATTCATCGACAAGATCGAGAGCGATCTGGCGTCGAAATGCGGCGGCATCGCGCAGCGCCGCCCGCCGATGTTTCTGCCGTTTCGCTTGCGCGATATGCAGCTGGTGAACCGCATCGTGGTCTCGCCCATGGCCCAATATCGCGCGCTGGACGGCGTGCCGAACGATTGGCATCTGGTTCACTACGGGGCGCGTGCAACGGGTGGCGCCGGGCTTGTGTTTACCGAGATGACCTGTACGTCTGCCGACGCGCGCATTTCACCCGGCTGCACCGGCCTGTGGAACGAGACCCAGGCTGCTGCGTGGCGGCGCATCGTCGAGTTCGTGCACTCAGAATCGCAGGCGCGCATGTGCCTGCAGCTCGGTCACGCAGGCCGCAAAGGTTCGACACAGCTGGGGTGGCAGGAAGCGGATCACCCTTTAAGCAGCGGCAATTGGCAGCTGTGGGCACCCTCGTCCCTGCCATACTTGCCCGGCATCAGTCAGGTGCCGCAAGAAATGACCCCGGTGCAGATGCAGGCGGTGAAGTCCGATTTTGTCCGGGCGGCGACGCTTGGGGCTGCGGCTGGATTCGACATGCTTGAATTGCATATGGCGCATGGTTATTTGCTGGCAAGCTTCCTGTCCCCCCTCACCAATGTCAGAACGGACGAGTACGGGGGATCGGTCGAAAATCGAATGCGCTATCCGCTGCAGGTGTTGCGCGCGGTGCGCGCCGCATGGCCGGCAGCGAGGCCCGTCAGTGTGCGCATATCGGCGTGCGATTGGGCCGAAGGCGGCTTGAGCGAAGCAGACGTGATAGCCATTGCGAAGGCCCTGGTCGCGGCCGGCGCCGATATTCTCGACATTTCGAGCGGACAGACCGTGGCGACGCAACGCCCAGTCTATGGCCGCATGTGGCAGACGCCATTGGCCGACATGGTACGCAACCTTGCCGCCGTACCTACCATTGCCGTGGGAAATATCTTCGAAGCCGATCACGTCAATTCGATCATCGCGGCGGGCCGAGCCGATTTGTGCGCGATCGCGCGCCCGCACCTTAGCTCTCCTTCGTGGACCCTTGCGCAAGCGGCCGCGCAAGGCTACACGCAGCAGTGGTGGCCCGAGCCCTATCTCGCCGCCAAGAGTCAGCTCGAGCGCGCCGCGGCACGCGCCGCGCCGGCAGCTTCCGTATGAACGACAACAAAGCGCTACAAGGACGCCATGCTCTGGTAACCGGCGGCGGCCGCGGCATCGGCGCCAGTATCGTACGAGCGCTGGCCTCTCACGGCGCCAAGGTCAGCATGCTCGGACGCACGGCTGCCACGCTCGAGGCGATGGCGGCCGAATTGAATTCCTCCGGCGCACAGACCTTTTGCACAACCGCGGATGTCGCCAAGCGGGAATCTGTGGACGCAGCGTTTGCCGCCGCGCGCACCATGTTCGGCCCCATCGAGATTTTGATCAACAACGCCGGCCAGGCGATCAGCGCGCCGATCACCAAACGCGATGACGCGCTATGGGAGCGTTTGCTCGCGATCAATCTGTCGGGCACATACTTCGGCATTCAAGCGGCTTTGCCCGACATGTTCCAAGGCGGCTTCGGGCGAATCGTCAATATCGCGAGCACCGCAGGACTCACCGGCTATCCCTACGTCGCAGCCTACTGCGCGGCCAAGCACGGCGTCATTGGATTGACGCGCGCAGTTGCAAGAGAGGTCGCCACGCGCAACATCACCGTCAACGCGGTGTGTCCGGGGTATACGGATACCGATCTTGTGAGAGAGGCGGCCGCAAAAATATCCGCGGTCACTGGCCGGAAACTCGAAGATGCGCTGCAGGCCATGACCAAATCGAATCCGCAGGGACGGCTCGTTCAACCCGACGAAGTGGCCAATGCCGTGGCGTGGCTGTGCCTGCCGGGCAGTGAATCCGTCACTGGGCAAAGCATCGTGGTGGCCGGCGGAGAGTTGCTGTGAGCGCCGCCTTAGGACTAGATGCGCGCCTGACCGACGAGACCCATGAATCGCTGCGTTTGTGGTTGCGCTTGCTGACGTGCTCGCACCTCATCGAGAACCATGTGCGCAAGGCCTTGGCCGTGAAATTCAAAACGACGCTGCCGCGCTTCGATCTGATGGCACAGCTCGAGCGCTTTCCTAACGGCCTGCAGATGGGCGAGCTGTCGAGACGCATGCTGGTGACCGGCGGCAACGTAACCGGCATCGTCGATCAACTGGAGCGCGCGGGCTTGATCGTCAGAACGGAAGATCCGGCAGATCGGCGCGCCTACTTGGTTAAGCTCACCAAAGAAGGCCGGCGCCTGTTCGGGCAGATGGCCATTGAACACGAAGCGTGGATCGTGAATCTCTTGTCCGGCATACCCAAACGCGAGCAACGTGCATTGAACGACTCCTTGGCGCACTTGCGTACTCAACTGACCCGGAAATCATCATGACAGACACTTTAAGCAATTACCCTGCGCGGCATTTCCTTTGGGCCGTTCAAAATGGCATCGGCTGGATTACATTGAATCGCCCGGAAAAGAAGAATCCCCTGACCTTCGAAAGCTATGCGGAGCTGCGTGATCTTATGCGCCGGCTACCCTATGCGCCCGAGGTAAAGGTCATTGTGATCGGCGGTACAGACGCGAACTTCTGCTCCGGCGGCGACGTGCAGGAAATCATCGGACCGTTGACGCAGATGAGTATGCCTCAGCTGCTCAATTTCACTCGAATGACCGGCGATCTCGTAAAAGCAATGCGTGCCTGTCCGCAACCCATCATTGCCGCGGTCGACGGCGTGTGCGCGGGCGCCGGCGCCATTTTAGCGATGTCTTCCGACATCCGGCTGAGCACGCCTCGTTCGAAAACCGCATTTCTGTTCACGCGCGTCGGCCTCGCGGGCTGCGACATGGGCGCCTGCGCGATTTTACCGCGCATCATCGGCCACGGACGGGCGGCGGAATTGCTCCTGTCGGGCCGCAGCATGGGGGCCGATGAGGCGCTCGCTTGTGGCTTTTACAGCCGCTTGCTGCCAGTCGAGGAATTGCGCGCGGCGGCCACGCAGCTTGCTCGGGAGCTCGCCGAGGGTCCGACCTTTGCGCATGGCATGACCAAAACCATGCTCAATCAGGAATGGAACATGGGGCTGGAACAGGCGCTTGAAGCGGAGGCGCAAGCGCAGGCGATCTGCATGCAGACCGAAGATTTTCGCCGCGCCTACCAGGCATTTTCGGCAAAACAACGCCCGACTTTCAAGGGCAATTAGGAGCCTGATGCGCGCCAAAACCTTGCAACCGGCGGAGTGGCCCCGTCCTAAAGGCTACGCCAACGGCGTGGCCGCACGCGGTCAGATGATATTTATTTCCGGTCAGATTGGCTGGGATGCCGACGGACAATTCGGCAGCGACATTTTGACCGAGCAAGTGAAGCAAGCGCTGCGCAACATTGTGCGCGTTCTCAAGGAGGCTCATGCGGAGCCGCAGCACTTGGTGCGATTGACCTGGTACGTGTTGAGTCGCGATGCGTATCTTCGCGAAGCGCGTGAGATCGGGGCTGCGTACCGTGAAATTTTGGGCAAGAATTTCCCGGCCATGTCGGTTGTGGAAGTGCAAAAATTGGTCGAACAGCGTGCGCTGGTGGAAATAGAGGCAACGGCCGTGATTCCCGACGATGAAGCCCATGGCCACCTGGCGCCCGCCTGAACGAATCAAGTACGCGCCGTTGGAAGCGCCATGGCCCAGCTCTTGTCAGGCGGAGCAGTCGCAATTGTTCCAGCCAATCATGGTTGGTTCGGTGCTATTGCCGGCGCGCACCTGGGTTCCCGCCATGGTCCCGTGGCGCGCCTCCGAAGAGGGCGACGTCACGCCGGCCGTTCTCGCCTGGTATGAACGGTTTGCACGTGGCCGCCCTGCAGCACTGGTGGTGGAAGCCACCGGCGTGCGTGATGTCGCGAGCGGGCCCTTGCTGCGCATCAGCGATGATCGTTTCCTGCCCGGGCTGGAACGCCTGACCGATTGCGTGCGCCGCGCCAGCAACGGCGAAACCAAACTGTTCATACAGATCATCGATTTTTTGAGTATTCGACGCCGACCGTCGCCGCAAAAATATTTTGAGCGCTTCTTGGAAGTGACGTCGCGCCACCGGGAACTCCTGCAGATGACCGACGGTGACGAGGCCAGCGTGCGAGCTCGATTGGCTGCGCTGAACCCGTCTCAGCTAGAAATGGCCTTGACCGAGCGCGAACTCGAGTCGTTGCGGCACGGATTTCGCGAGCGCGTCACCGATACCGACGTGGCGGCGGTGCGGGATTTACCCGCCACGCTTCCGGGGATCTTCGCCTCCGCAGCGGTTCGGGCGCGCAAAGCCGGCTTCGACGGAGTCGAGCTGCACTACGCGCATGCCTACACCATGGCGTCATTCCTTTCTGCGCGGAATACCCGAAACGACGGTTACGGCGGCGCACCGGAACAACGAATTCGTCTGCCGTTGGAAGTGCTTGAAGCGGTACGGTCGCAAGTCGGACGCGACTTTCCGGTCGGCTGCCGGATGCTCGCGGAAGATTGCATCGAGTCCGGCAGCACAGTTGCGGACGCGGAGTACTTCGCGACGCGGCTTGCGGGCGCCGGCGTGGACTTTATTTCCTTGTCACGCGGCGGAAAATTTGAGGATGCATCGCAGCCCAAAATCGGCGAGGCCGCGTACCCCTACACGGGGCGCAGCGGCTATGAGTGCATGCCGTCGTATTATTCGGACGCAAAAGGCCCTTTCGGCCGCAATGTCGATGCGAGTACCCGCATCCGCTCTAAAATCCGTCAGGCCGGGTTCAGCACGCCCATCGTGCTCTCCGGCGGCATACATCACTTTAATCAGGCCGAACATGCTTTGCGCAGCGGCGCGGCTGACATCGTCGGATTTGCCCGCCAGGCGCTGGCCGACCCCGATTGGTTTTTGAAAGTTCGCGAGGGCCGCGGCGCCAAGGTACGTCTCTGCCTGTACACCAATTACTGCGAGGCGCTGGACCAGCGCCATCGCGAGGTCACGTGCGAGCTGTGGGATCGAATCAATCTCGATGAACCGGGGATTATGCTGTCCGCGGACGGCAAACGCCGATTGCTTCCCCCCTGAGTCAAGGCCTCAGGTTGGGCTTACCACCCCACCGCCTCGCCGTCCTTGCGGAAGTCCGACCCCGCGCGGTAGTAGCCTGCGACATGCTTGACGACATCTGTTCCCGCCGGTGCTTGAGACGGGTCCGCTACGAACATGAGGATCTGCACTCCGCCCATTTCATCTCCGTTCACGGATTTCACCGAATGGCCCATTGCTGCGAGCTTTGCGCCCACCAGATCATATATCGGAGTCTCGAGGCTCAACGAATTGGATATTTGGGAATGCCGGAATCTGGCCATGTCCGCGCCCGCCTGCAGATTGGCGCCTAGATCGAAAATGTCGACCAACAGCTGCGCATGTCCCTGCGCCTGCATGTCGCCGCCCATCAAGGTAACTGTCATCAGCGGCTCATCGTTGTGCATCACGAAGCCCGCGGACAGTGTGTTGAATGGCCTCTTGTGGGGCTCGATGACATTGGGGCTGTTGGGATTGAGCGTAAACAAGGCGCCGCGGTTGTGCAGGATAAAACCGTAGCCCGGCACGGTCACACCTGCGCCAAAGGCGGAAAAGTTGCTGTTCACCCAGGACACCATGTTTCCTTCGGCATCGCCGGCTGACAGCACGATGGTGTCGCCCGGCATGGCGAAATTTCCCTGCGGACCCGGTGTCGAGGCGTGCTGCGGATCGACTTTTCCGCACAGCGAAGCGGCATAGCTCTGCGATAGCAATTTGTCGAGCGGCACCTTCGCGAAATTGGGATCCGCGTTGTACTGATACAAGTCGGCGTAAGCGAGCTTCTTCGCCTCGACCAGGAAATGCCAGTACTGCGGATTCGTAGGACCGAGTGAAGCCAGGCTCTGCCCGGGGGTCCATTGCGGCACGCACGCGCTCAGGATATTCAGAATCTCCTCCGTTGCCCACGCCTGCGCCGGCGGCGGCAATTCGAGAATGTCGTAACCGCGGTAGACAGTGCGGGCGGGTTCCACCCATTCACCTTTGTAGTTGGCGAGATCCTCGAGCGTCATCGAGCCGCCGAGCGCCTGCGACTTCGCAACGATGGCTCGTGCAATCTCGCCCTTATAGAACGCGTCTGCGCCCTTCGACTGCAGTAATCGCAGCGATCGCGCAAGATCCGGATTTCTGAAAATTTGTCCGGCGACCGGCTGCGCGCCGTTCACATACCAGGTCTTGATCGAATCGGGATCCGGCGAGGTGCAGCACGCCTGCAAGGGCAGCGCATTCGGCAGGCGCCAGTCATGCGCGATGCGCTCGGAAATCGGAAACCCGCCTTGTGCGTACTCGGCTGCCGGTTCGAGCACTTCCTTAAAGGTGAGTTTGCCGAAACGCTTGAGCAGCGCCTGCCAGCCCCACACCGCTCCGGGCACCGTCACCGGCAATATTCCACCCGCGGGCATGCCCGAACCGGGACCCCAATTTTTGGGATTCCAGGCGTAGCCCAGTTTGTTGAATCGCGCAACGGTGGCGCCGCTGGGCGCCATGCCGCTGGCATTCAGCACATAGACCTTGCGCTCCTTGGCAATGTAGACGATGGCAAACAGATCTCCGCCCATCCCGACCATCATCGGCTCCGTCACATTGAGCATTGCGGCCGTCGCCACGGCCGCATCGATGGCGTTGCCTCCGTGTTGCAGTATCTGCAACCCCGCCTGAGCAGCCAGTGGTTGACTGGCCACCACCATGCCGTGTTGTGCCATCACTTCAGAGCGGCTCTGCGCCGGCCAACCCTCGGTCCGAACGCCGCGAACCGCGCTGCAAAAGGCGGGCTGCGGGATGGAATCGCAGCCCGGCATCTTCGGCGTCTGCGCGAATGCAGGACCGAATAGAACAGTGGACATCAGAGCAATGGCGTAAGTCGACTTTTGCATTGGGGGCCCGGCAGTTGCGCGAATTCTCGAAGGGTTGCCGATATTGCCACTTTCCCGCAGCGGTTTCACGCACGCGCTAGACTCGCGCAGCGAACAGTCGGTCGCGCATCGTTACCAGGAGGAGGCGCCCGTTGATTTGGTTATTGCAACTCAAGACGCTGCTGCGAGACTTGATTCTGCCGCCCGCGGGCCCGCTGATTCTCGCGCTGCTGGGATTGGTGCTGCTCAAGATACGGCCGCTTCTTGGCCGCACATGTCTGATTGCTGGCTTGGCATCGCTGTGGCTGCTGTCGACTCCGATCGTGTCAGATGCTTTGACGGGACTCGTAGAACTGTATCCGCCGTTGGACTTTCGGCAGGCGGCCACGGCGCAGGCCATCGTGATTCTCGGCGGCGGCGGCCAGCGCGCGCTTGCTCCCGAGTACGCCGGCCCGGCTGCCGAACCCCTGTTGCTCGAGAGACTTAGCTATGGCGCGTACGTCGCAAACAAGACCGGCCTGCCGATTCTCGTCACCGGCTATTCAATTGAGGCGCACGCGATGCACGATTCGCTGCAGCGAAATTTCGGGATCGAGACGCGATGGATCGATGACCAGGCCTACGACACCTTTCAGAATGCGCGCAACTCCGCGCGGATACTCACGGCGGACGGCGTGCACCGCATCGTCTTGGTCACTCGCGCCACCCACATGAGGCGATCGGTGCAGGAATTTACCGATGCCGGCTTCGATGTCGTCCCGGCGCCCGCGGGAATGCTCGCGCCGCAGGATTATGGCGTGCTGCGTTTTTTGCCCAATCCGGACGCACTGCTCCGCTCTCATATCGCAATTTACGAGCTGATCGGCGAGCCCGTTCGAATGCTGCTATCCCTCAGCCATTTGCGCCGGCACTAGCGATAACGCCCCATTAATTTTTCGAGCGCCGCGCTGCCCGGAGACAGCTTGTCGAATGGAATGCTATTGAGCGGCGCCTTCGCCGTGCGATTTAGGTTGTGAAATTCGGTGTTGTCCGCTTCGCTGATATGGATGAGCCCGGTCACGTACTCATTCTGCTTCAGCTTGTTCTCGATGTAGTTGTACGCAGCGGTGCGATCCGTCGGATCGTACGAAGGATCGAGCTTGCGCAACAGCACGCGGCTACCGTCATGCAAGCTCACCGGAATGGCCTCGCCGGCCGGATAGTCCACCGCAATCTCTGCAGCGCGCGAGCACGAAGTCCGCTTCGATCGCCGGATGATAGTGCTCGCGGGTAAACCCATAGCTCTTGGTCGATCCCTCGTGGTCGTTGAAAGTCACGCACGGCGAAAGCACATCGATGAGGGCAAAGCCGTTGTGGCGCATACCGGCTTGGATCAACGGTACGAGCTGGGCCTTGTCGCCCGAGAAGCTGCGCGCAACGAAGGTCGCGCCGAACGAAAGCGCCAGCAACACCGGATCGATCGGCGGCAAGACATTGGTTTCGCCGCGCTTGGCTTTGCTGCCGATATCCGCGGACGCCGAGAACTGCCCTTTGGTGAGGCCATAGACTCCGTTGTTCTCGATGATGTACAGCATGTTGACGTTGCGGCGGATGACATGCACCAACTGACCGATGCCGATCGACAGCGAATCGCCGTCGCCCGAAACGCCCACGTACGTGAGTCCGCGATTGGCGGCATTCGCGCCGCTGGCGATCGATGGCATGCGGCCATGCACGGAGTTGAATCCATGCGAGCCGCTGACAAAATAAGCCGTGGTCTTCGATGAGCAACCGATGCCGGACAGCTTGACCAACTGTTCCGGCCGCAGCGAAAGCCCCCAGCATGCCTCCACCAAGGCCGCCGTCACGGAATCGTGGCCGCAGCCGGCGCACAGGGTGGACATGCTGCCTTCGTATTGGCGGCGCGTCAGCCCCAATTCATTCGTGGGCAGCGAAGGGTGGGCGACTTTTGGCTTGTTGATGTATGACATATGGAACTCGTAAAACCCAGGAGTGTTTAGCGCGGCACCGCGCTCAATCGCGGCGCCTCCGCAAGCTTGGCGCGAATCTCATCGACAATGGGCTGCGCTGAGATGGGCAGTCCGCTGTAGCTCAAAATGGAGAATAGCTTGGTCTTCTCCACGGCGGTCTCCAGGATCAGCAAGGATTTCAGCTGCGCATCGCGATTTTGTTCTACGACGAAGATGGTCGCGTGCGATTTCAAAAACGCTTCCACTTCACTGTTGAACGGGAATGCCTTCACCCGCAAATAGTCCACCTCGATTTTCTGATGGTTGAGGACGTCGAGCGCTTCGCGGATCGCGCCGTCGCAACTGCCGATGCTCACGATGCCGACGGCACTGTTGCCCTTGCCTATCAACGCCGGTTTCGGCAGATATTTGCTGGAGTTGACGAATTTGCGCTTCAGCCGGTCGAGTACCACTTGGTATTCGGCTGAATCCTCAGTGTATCCGCCGTATTGGTTGTGGCCGGAGCCTCTGGTGAAATACGCTCCTTTGGGAGAAGTGCCGGGCAACGTGCGGTATGGGATCGCATCATCATCGCGATCCAGATATCGGTAGAATTTTTCCAGGCCCTCGATCTCTTGCTTCGATAGCACCTTGCCGCGATCCGGCTTGTAAGCATCGTCCCATTTCAGGTCCGGGCACATCCAATCGTTCATGCCGATGTCCAGATCGGAGAGCACGAAGACCGGTGTCTGCAGGCGTTCAGCAACATCGAAGGCCTGCACGGCCATGTAGAAGCATTCCTCGGGGTTCGCCGGAAACAGCAGCACATGCCGGGTATCGCCATGCGACGCATAGGCGCAAAGCAAGACGTCTCCTTGTTGCGTACGCGTCGGCATGCCGGTGGACGGCCCGACCCGTTGCACGTCGAAAATGACGCAGGGCACTTCGGCGTAATACGCCAGGCCGATGAACTCATTCATCAGGGAAATCCCCGGCCCGCTGGTGGGCGTGAACGCCCGAGCGCCGTTCCACGATGCGCCTAACACCATGCCCACTGCTGCCAATTCATCTTCCGCTTGCAAGACCGCGAAATTCTTCTCACCGGTCGCCGAATCGACGCGGTAGCGCTCGCAAAATCCCTTGAATGCATCCATCAATGAAGTTGACGGTGTAATCGGATACCACGCGCCTACCGTTGCGCCCGCATACACGCAACCCAGGCCGGCGGCTGTGTTGCCGTCGATCATGATGTGGCCGCGGGTCTTCTCCATGTGCTCGACGCGCAGCGGCAACGGCGAAGTCAAATTCGCCTTGACGTAGTCATACCCCAGGCGCAGCGCCTTGGTATTCGAGTCGAGCAATTTCGGCTTTTTTCCATAGCTTTCGCTAAGCAATCCACTGATGACACTGAGGTCGACGTCGAGCAAGGCGGCCAGCACGCCCGCATAAGCAATGTTCTTCAACAGAATGCGATTGCGCACGCCGTCGAAATTCTCGTTCACGAGCTTGGCGAGCGGCACTGGAATCACGGTGATGTCGCCGCGCTGCAGCAGTGCGCTGCGCGGCCAGGTCGAGTCATAGATCAAATATCCGCCGGAACGCAGCTCGCGAATATCCTTGGAGTAAGTTTCCGCATTCATCGCAACCATGATGTCGACGTGGCTGGCGCGCGCGGCATAACCGTCGCGGGTCACACGGATTTCATACCACGTCGGCAGTCCCTGAATATTCGAAGGGAAATAATTCTTGCCGGTAACCGGCACCCCCATGCGGAAGATTGCCTTCATGATCAGCGAATTGGCGCTGGCGGATCCCGTACCGTTGACGTTCGCGAACTTCACCACGAAGTCGTTCACCCGGCTGGCCTCGGCAATCAGGCTGGGCATGCGCGAACCTCCTCATCGATGGCGTACGGATATCCGGATGGTCGACTTCTGCATGTCCCATGCCGCGGTCGGACAGCGCTCCGCGCACAATCCGCAATGCACGCAAACATCTTCGTCTTTCACCATGACTCGCGCGGTCTGCGGCAGTGCCGCGGAAACGTACAACGCCTGGGTCGGATTGGTGGCCGGCGCCGTCAAGCGCGCCCGCAAATCGGCGTCCGCGCCATTCTGCGTAATGGTGAGGCAATCGACCGGACAGATGTCGATGCACGCATCGCATTCGATGCACAGCTTCGCGGAAAACACCGTTTGCATGTCGCAGTTCAAGCAGCGTTGCACCTCGAGGGCGGCCTCTTCTGCGGTAAATCCCAGTTCGACTTCAATGTTGATTTTTTTGAAGCGCTCGATCAATCCGACGTGCGGCACGAGGCGGCGTTCGACGCCGTTATATTCGTTCTTGTACGCCCATTCGTGCATGCCCATCTTGCGGCTGGACAGGGTTATACCTTGCGGCAGGCGTACTTCCATCGAGCTCGTCGTTGCAAAACTTGTGGATTGAAATTGCGGCCTGGTGGCCATGCTCGACCGACCAAATGATGTTCTTCGGGCCGAACGCCGCATCGCCGCCGAAGAACACCTCGGATCGGGTCGATTGGAAGGTGAGCGCATTGACCTTGGGAACATTCCATTTGTCGAGTTCGATGCCGATGTCTTTTTCAATCCACGGAAAGGCATTTTCCTGACCGATGGCAAGAATGACGTCATCGCATGGAAAGAATACATCGCCGAGAGAACGGGTGGCTTTGATGTCGCCGTTCTCGATGTCGTATTCCAATTTCTCGAACATCATGCCGGTTAGCCTGCCAGTCCTCGATGACGAAGGATTTCGGCGCGTGGTTGATGACGATCTCCACTTTTTCTGCTTCGGCGTCTTCGAGTTCCCACTCGGAAGCCTTGAAGAATTGACGTGGCTTGCGCGCCATGACTTTCACGTTCTTTGCGCCGAGCCGCAACGAACTGCGGCAGCAATCCATCGCGGTATTGCCGACGCCGATGATCAAAACCTTCTCGCCCACCTTGTCGATATGGCCGAACGCGATGGATTCGAGCCAGGTAATGCCGATATGAATACGGTCGGTATCATGGCGGCCGGGCAGCTCGAGCTCCTTGCCCTTGGGCGCGCCCGAGCCTACGAATACGGCATCGAACTCTTCGGCGTCCAGCAATTGCTTCATGCTCTTGATGGGCGAATTCAGGCGCAGGTCCGCGCCCATGTCGACGATGTAGCCGATCTCCTCGTCGAGGACATTCGCCGGAAGCCTGAATGCCGGGATATTGGTGCGCATCAGTCCGCCGGGCACGGCGTATTGCTCGAAGATGGTGACCTCATAGCCTAGCGGCAACAGATCATTGGCTACCGTGAGCGAAGCCGGACCGGCACCGATGCAGGCAATCCGCTTACCGTTCTTTTCCCGCGGTGCCTTTGGGCAGGAGCGCGCTGATGTCATCCCGGTTATCGGACGCGACGCGCTTCAGCCTGCAGATGGCTACCGGCTTGTCCTCGATGCGGCCGCGCCGGCAGGCGGGTTCGCAGGGACGGTCGCAAACGCGCCCTAAAATACCCGGGAACACGTTCGAGTCGCGATTCACCATGTAGGCTTCGGTGAATTCGCCTTGAGCGATCAGGCGGATGTACTCGGGAACGTCGGTGTGCGCCGGACAGGCCCACTGGCAATCTACAACCCGATGGAAGTAATCAGGTTTGGAAGTATCGGTCGGCTCCATGTTTCCTCGTAATTCTAGCCCCAAAAGCCAATGGCGAAGTATAACGGTCGGGTCGCGCTTCGGGTGTGATGCAGGCGGAACGCTGGCGCGTACGTGAGGGCAGCGGCAACTTCACTGCAATTCGGCTATTGTTTTTCGGTAAGCTATTGAAATAGATCAATATTTAAACGGTGGTACAGGATGATTCTCGTGTCAACCCGAGTTTGACGTCGAGGCCTGCGATTGAAACAGCAACCTGAGTCGCCGCACCGCGGCGGATTCAAGCAGCTGCGCATTCTCGTCCTTCTCCTGGTCTTGCTGGTTGTGGCGCTCACCACCTGGCAGGACCGGTATCGCAGCACGCGCTGGCAGATACCCTTGTACGTCGCCATCTATCCCATCGCGGCGGACGACAGCCCCGTCACCTCGCAATATGTGGCGGCTCTCGATGGCGATCGCTTCAGGCCGATCGATCAATTTTTCATCCGCGAGGCAGAGCGCCATCGCCTGACGATACGGGAGCCCGTAAAGACCCGGCTCAGAAGCGAATTGCAGGATCGGCCGCCGCAGCGCGCGCCGAGCGCGGGCGTGCTTGCGACGGCCTGGTGGAGTTTGAGGCTTCGTTACTGGGCATGGCGCGCGAGCGGCCACGTAAATGAACCAGAGGACATTCGCATGTTCGTCCTATATCACGACCCTGCTCTGACGCCGCGAGTACCCCATTCGCTGGGGCTGACCAAAGGACTGATCGGCGTGGTCTATGCGTTCGCAACACCTGAAATGGACGGCGAAAATGCCGTGGTGATCGCGCACGAATTGCTGCACACCGTGGGTGCCAGCGATAAATACCTGCCCGGCACCGATGCCCCACGATTCCCCGATGGCTTCGGCGATCCCAACCAAGTGCCTCTCTATCCGCAACGCTTCGCTGAGATTATGGCGGGGCGGCGAATGCTTAGTGCCGATCGGTGGCAACAGGCCGCGAATCTCGACGAAGTGCTAATCGGCCCCGCCACCGCGCTCGAGATACGCTGGCGATAGCGGCGCGCCGCTAATCACCCTAAGGCGGCGATTACCGGGCCGTGCATGGGTCCGTTGCTGGCCAGCACGGTCGTCGACTTGAGCGTGATGGGTGCGCCGTTCAATTCAGTAAATCGGCCTCCCGCTTCGTTCACGATGGCCACGCACGCAGCGATATCAAGAATGTTGATGTCCGTTTCAATCACTGCATCGATCTTCCCGGATGCCAACAGATGGTAGTGCAGGAAGTCGCCGTAACCGCGGATACGATTCAACTGCGCAATCATTGCGCCGTAGCGGCTCCACTGCGGACCAGTGGCGAGACTCTTCATATTGCCGCAGGACAGGTGTGCCGACTCGAGGGTGGATACGTTGCTCACTGTGATCGGCTTACCGTTGAGAAATGCGCCGCAACCGCGTTCCGCATACGCAACCTCGCCGTAGATTGGCGCACTCGAGACACCCAGAACAACCTCGCCCTTGCGCATCAGGGCGATTTGCGTGGAGAACATCGGGTACTCGCGCACAAAGGCTTTGGTGCCGTCGATGGGATCCACTATCCAAAGATATTCCGCATCCTGGCGGTGAAATCCGGTCTCCTCGCCATAAAAGCCGTGCGCGGGAAAGCGTGCCTCGAGTATTTCGCGAATCGCCATTTCACAGCGTACGTCGGCTTCCGTGACCGGCGATTTGTCCGCCTTGATGCGGATTTCGATATTGCGCTGATACAATGAGCGCGCAATCAGCGCCGCCTTTTCAGCTGCATCCAGCGCCGCTTGCAGTTCCGGGGAGTGCACCATGGGACGCCAAGATAGCAAACCTTGCGCTAGCGTCGCATCCTTGTAAGTATTGTTGAATCATGGGCAACCGACTTAGCAAAATCTATACACGCACCGGCGATGACGGCAGCACCGGTCTCGGCGATGGTTCGCGCGTGGCCAAAGAGAATTTGCGGGTTGAGGCCTATGGCACGGTCGACGAAACCAATTCCGCGTTGGGCGTTATTCTTGGCAATCCGGTGCTGCCCCCGGAGATTCGGCGCGCCTTAACCGAAATTCAGCACGATCTATTCGATCTTGGCGGCGAGTTGTGCATCCCCGGCCATCTCATGATCAAGCCGGCGCATGTCGATCGGCTTGAAACGCAATTGGACGGACTCAACGAGGGTCTGCCGCCGCTCAAGGAATTCATTCTTCCCGGCGGCGGCCCCGCCGCGGCCGCGTGTCATCTGGCGCGCGCCATCTGCCGCCGCGCGGAACGCCGCTGTTGGTCGCTGGCGCGCGTGGAAAGCGTCTCCCCGGACGCGCTCAAATATTTGAATCGGCTATCGGATCTGTTGTTCGTGATGGCGCGCGTGCTCGCGCGCGGCGCCGATGGCGAAGTGGTTTGGCGCCGCGGCGCCCTGCCTTAGGCGGCCAGATCGACCCTATCCTAGCCGACGCTCGCGCGACGGCAGATGGGAATGCAGCCATTCGGCGTGCCAACGTTCCAGATCATCGAGCGCCAGCGGCCGGCAGAACAGAAACCCCTGCACCTGATCGGCGTGCCGGGATTTCAAGTAATGCCATTGCTCTTCGGTTTCGACGCCCTCTGCAACCGTATCCAACCCCAGGCTCTTCGCCATCGCGATGATGGCATCGACCAGCGGCGCGTTCCCGCCGCTCTTCGAGACGATATCGCGCACGAATACGCGGTCGATCTTCAGGGTATCGATCGGAAAGTGCCTGAGGTATGACAGAGAACTGTAGCCCGTGCCGAAGTCATCCAGGGCGGTCGCGACGCCCAATTCCTTCAGCGCTTTGACCGCCTTGCTGACCACGGCGGAATATTCGATGAGCGCTCCTTCGGTAAACTCCAGCTCGATCATGCGCGGCTCGATCCCGGCGAGGTGGATGGCGCGCGACACGCGCTCCGGCAAGCTGCCATCGCGAAACTGCACGCCCGATACGTTCACGGCGACCTGCCAGCGATGTTCGCCGGCATCCCGCCAACGGCGCGCCTGAGCGCAGGCCTCGCGCAGCACCCAATCGCCGATCTCGACGATCAAGCCGCTCTGTTCCGCCAGCGGAATGAACTCGTCGGGCGAGACGAAGCCGCGCTGCGGATGCCACCAACGCAGCAAAGCCTCGACGGCTTCGACACGCATGCCCTCGACCGCCAGACGCGGCTGATAGTTTAGAGTGAACTCGCCGCGCTCCAGGGCCTTGCGCAAATCGGCCTCCATGGACAAGTGCTTGGCGGCGCGCGTGCTGATCGATTTCTTGAAAAATTCCAATCGGCCGTGGCCGGCCTTCTTGCCGTGATGCATGGCGGCGTCGGCATTCTTGATCAGCGCTTCGGCGGTCGGCGCATCCCCCGGATACATGCTTACGCCGATCGTCGCCGACAGTGGTATCTCCTGCTGCGCAAACACGAATGGCCGCGCCAAGGCGAGCTGCACGCGCTGCGCCACGGCCTGCGACGCTGTCGGTGGTGGCTACGCCGGGCAGCGCGAGAGCGAATTCGTCGCCGCCGGTGCGCGCCACCCAATCGTTGATATCGTTCAGCGCGCCGTCGTTCTGCAGCGTTCGCTCGGTATCGCGCAAGCACAGCTGCAGGCGATGGGCGATCTCCTTGAGCAGGCTGTCCCCTACCGCCTGGCCTTGCGTGTCGTTGATGCGCGAGAAGTTATCGACATCGATCATCAGTACGGCGATGCCGCGCTGCCGTGGGTCGGCCCACTCCACCTGCTGCTCGCAGAATCTGCAGCAATCGTTGCCGGTTGGGCAATCCGGTGAGCGGATCGTAGTACGCCAGGTAGCGTACCCGCGCTTCGCTCTCGCGCAATTGGTCCTGAGTCTGTTTGGCGCGCACCAGAAACTTGACGCGCTCCGCCAGCAGCATGGGATTGATTCCTTTCGAGGAGAAGTCCGTGGCGCCTGCGTTGTAGGCGCGTTGCACCGACTGCATGTCGTCCAGGCTGGTCTGCATCAAGATCGGCACGTGGCGCGAACTCGGGCTGAGCCCGCAACTCGCGGCAGACATCGAAGCCGCTCATGCCGGGCATGACCACATCGAGAACCACGCAATCAGCCGGATGGGCGTCGAAACTTATCGATCGCGCTCCTGCCGTCGGCAGCCGTGATCACTCGGAAGCCTGCGACCTCCAGAGCGCTGCCCACGAGCAGGCGGGCACCCGGATCGTCGTCGACGACGAGCACGGTTGCCGCAGGATTGAGTCTGATTGTCGGTTTGCTGCATCGGATCCTCTTGCGCCTACGCCGCGCTCTGCGAGCGCTCCTGCAGCAATGCATTGCAGAAATCTTGATATTCCCTGCGGATTCTCTGCACCGACGGGCGCCGCCTTGGCGATGCCGCCCTCGCGCACCAGCAGCTCGCATTCCTTGGTGAGCGTGGCCAGCCGCAGGCCGCCCAGATTGGCCGTGCTGGATTTGAAAGTGTGCAGAGCCACCTGCAGAGCCTCGACTTGCCCGCTCGGCCGCGGCCTGTTCGATCGCGGCGATCAGCGGCGGCGAATGCTGCATGTACAGTTCGATCATCGAATCCAGCAGCGCCGGGCGCGCCAGCGCGGCGATATTTCGCAGCACGGCGGGATCAATCAGCGGCAGCAGCGCGGGCCATCGCGCCGCTCAGACTCAGGCAGCACGTGCAGCGCCAGCCAACGCTTCAGCAGTGCGGCCAGCTGCTGCTGCGAGAAAGGCTTGCTCAGGAAGTCATCCATGCCCGCGGCAAGACAGCGTTCGCGGTCTCCCTCCATGGCGTTGGCCGTCAGCGCGATGATGGGCAGCCGTGCGCCGCCCGCGTTCTGTTCGCGCCGGCGCAGTTCCGCGTCGCCGTCAATCCATCCATAACCGGCATCTGGCAGTCCATGAGCACCGCGTCGTATGCGTCGTTGTTCATGGCCTCGAGCGCCAGCCAGCCGTTCTCTGCCGCGTGCGCGACGCAGCCCAAGCTCTCCAGCATTCCGACCGCCACTTCGCGGTTCACCGGATTGTCCTCGACCAGCAGAATCTTCGGCACGAAAGTACGTGCAGCCGCCGCCGGCAGCGCCGAGCGTATCGTCGGTTTCTTCCAGCCCCGCATCCGGCGCGGCGATCATGGCGCGAGTGACGCAATTCAGCAGCTGCGAGCGGCGCAGAGGTTTGGTAAGAATCGCCGCGAACAGCTGCACCGCCTCGGAGTTGTTTTCGTAGTGATCCCGCGTCGTGAGCATGATGAGGCGCATCGCGGCCAGGCGCGAATCGTGCGCGGATGCGTTTGGCCAACTCGATGCCGTCCATACCCGGCATTTGATCGTCCAGCAGCGCGAAATCGAATCGCGGCCCTCATCGGTGCCCAGCACTGCAAGCGCGTCCGCGCTGGATTCCTTGGCGCCACACCTCAACGCCCCAGGAATGCAAATGCTGCGCGAGGATGTCGCGATTGCTGGTGTTATCGTCGACGATGAGCGCGCGCAGTCCGACCAATCTCATTCTCGGTAAGCGGGTGAACGTCGGCGATCGCCTCGATCACCGGCTGCCAGCCGCACCTCGAACCAAAATACCGAGCCGCGACCGACCACGCTGTCGACGCCGATTTGGCCGCCCATCAAAGTCGCCAGTTCGCGGCAGATCGCCAAGCCCAAGCCGGTGCCGCCGTATTTTCGCGTCGTAAACGAGTCGGCTTGGCTGAAGGCATTGAAAATGTCGGCCTGCGCCTCGCTGGGAAATGCCGATGCCCGTGTCGATGACCTCGAAGCGCAGAAGATCGTTGCCGGCCAGCAGCTTGACCCGCACGATCACTTCGCCCGGCATCCGTGAACTTGATGGCGTTGCCCACCAGGTTGATCAGAATCTGCCGCAGCCGCATCGGATCGCTGCGCACCTTGGCGGGCACGTCGAGTCCGACATCGCATGCCAGTTCCAGCCCCTTGGCGTGCGCGCGTGCGGCGCAGATCTCGATTGCCTGCTCCACGGTTTCGCGCAGACCGAACTCGATGCATTCCAGTTCGAGCTTGCCGGCCTCGACCTTGGAGAAGTCAAGAATGTCGTTGATGATTTGCAGCAGCGCGTCCGCGGAATGATGGATGGTTTGCGACAAGTGCCGTTGCCGCGGCGTCAGCTCGGTGGCCTGCAGCAATTCCGACATGCCCATGACGCCGTTCATCGGCGTGCGGATTTCGTGGCTCATGCGCGCGAGAAATTCGCTCTTGGCGCTGCTGGCGCGTTCCGCCGCCTCTTTGGCGCGCGTCGCCTGATCGATGACGAGTTGCAGTTCGCGATTGGCGTTGCCCAGATTTTCGGTGCGATCCGCGACTTGCTGCTCGAGGAATTGGCGGTATTTTTCCAGGCGCGAATCGCGATGCCGGATCTGCCCGAGCATCTGGTTGAAGCCGTCGATCAGCGAACCGATCTCGTCCTCGGAGCTGCGCTCGACGCGCAGGCTGTAGTCCTCTTCAGTGGAGACGCGCTGCATGGTGTGCGCCAGATTGACGATGGGACCGGAGATCTGCTTCTGCAGCCGCGCCGCGAGCCAGTAGGAAATCAAGATGGCGGCAGCGATCGCCGCCGCGCTGATCAAGGCGTAGCCCCGCCAGTCCGGGTACAACGCGGCGAGAGGCACGAGAATATGCACATAGCCGAGCACGGCGCCTTCGTGCGACGCGGGCGCCGTGATTTGAAATTGATTGCCATGCACCAATGCCGCGTGCGCTGTCCGGGCCCAGGAAGACGCGGTTTGCGGCGCGATCGTAGGTGGCGAATTTTTCGGCGCGTCGGGCAAATACACTTCCGCGAAGTCCACCATGGGCTCGTCGCGCAGACCGACCAGTGCGCTGATGGCGGCCGGCGGTGTCGCCGCGGCCGCAGCGCCTCGATCGCGCTCACGCCGGCCGTGCGCGCGATGCCTGCGGCGCGCAGCTGCATATCTGCCCGTAGATGCAACAGGTTTGTCGCAATGTGCATGACCATCGCTATCGCGAAGGCCGCCATTGCGGGAACCGTTATCACCACGCGCAGTTTGCGCTCGATCGGGAGGTCCGCGAACCAACGAAACAATAGCCCTCCCCCGCACCGAATTGGTATGGATTACGACCTCACCTTAGTGTCGGCTTATTAGGGGAAATCTGCTGAAATGTAACGTGATCGGATTCACGTTGCGCCCAGAGCCGGGGTTTTCCCTAAGGAGCCCTAACGGCGTGCGGTTGAGCGGCTGGCCGCGTCGATGGATCGGCGCGCGCGCTCCCAATCGAAGGCGGGACCCGGATCTGTCTTGCGGCCGGGCGAAATATCGCTATGTCCTACCACCCGGTCTGCGGACAGTCGAGGGTACGCATCACAAAGAGCGGCCACGACCTCGGCGAATGTGTCGTACTGGGCAGCTTCGTAATCCAGCGTATCGACTCCCTCGAGTTCCACGCCGATGGAGAAATCGTTGCAAGCGGGGCGGCCGTTATAGCTGGACTGGCCAGCATGCCAGGCGCGATCGGTGAATTTGACGAATTGCGTCAGAGCGCCGTCGCGCGCCACCAATAGATGCGAGGACACGCGTATCTCGCCGATTTCGGCAAAATAGGGGTGCATATCGAGCGGCAGCGCATTCGTGAACAGCCGCTCTATCCAAGGGCCGCCGAATTCTCCTGGCGGCAGGCTGATGCCGTGCACGACAATCAAATCCGCCTCGACGCCCGCAGGCCGCGCATCGTAATTTGGCGAAGCGACTTGCCGAGCGTTTCGCATCAGGCCGCTTTCGAGATCGATCTGCAAGTGGTGCCCTTTCCGTACCCGGTGCGTCTCGGTAGCATATGCGACAATCGCCGGCATATGAATGCCACCTTCTCCAACGGGCAAACTGCGTGCGGCTGACTCGCGTGTTCATTCGAGGGTGAGTTGCAGTCCGGGAGCGTCTTGGAACTGCCCCGCGAAACTGGAGCTCATTTGGCAAAGGTCCTGCGCGCGCGCAGCGGCGACGAAATCGTGCTCTTCAATGGCGATGGACGCGAATTCACCGGCGCCATCGAGAAAGTGCAAGGCTGGCGCGTCAGCGCTTCGGTCGGTGCCGCGCGCTCGATCGACCGAGAATCGCCTTTCCGGCTCACCCTGGTGCAATCCGTTCCGCGCGGCGACCGCATGGACTTCATCGTGCAAAAGGCCACGGAACTCGGCGTCGCGCGCATCGTCCCGGTCTTGAGCCAGCGCAGCGTAGTGCGGCTCGACGAGAGCCAATCAGCCTCGAAACAGGCGCATTGGCGCGCAGTTGCGGTGAGCGCTTGCGAGCAGTGCGGCCGCAACCGGTTGCCGAGCGTGGACGCGCCTCAGCCGCTGCTCAATTACCTTGGGTCCTTGGCGCAGGCAACGGTGGGCGATTCCCTGCGCCTGGTGTTGGAGCCCGAGCGTGCGCAACAAATCCAGGATCCCGGCCACTCGATCGACAGTGCCTCTCTCGCCTCGGCGTCGAGCGCCGAGATCGCAATCGGTCCGGAGGGCGGTTTCGCAGCAGAAGAACTCGAGGCATTTGACTTATCGGCATTCTCGCGTGTGACGCTCGGTCCGCGCGTGCTGCGCACCGAAACGGCGGCCATTGCGGCCATCGCGGTTCTACAAGCCCGATTCGGCGACATGTCGGCCGTTTCCGAGGATTCGTCGCGAACCGCAGACTCTTGATGGTGCCGCCTCGCGAGGCTATACAGGTCTGACCAACGATTTGGCCGGGACGCCTATGAAGTGCAGAATTTCGCTAGTGCTCGCGGCGCAACTTTCTTACTTGCTCGGCTGCGGCGGTGGTGGCGGCAGTGGTGGCGGTGCGTGCCGCGGTTGCGCCGTCAATCACGGCCCAGCCCGCCGGCCAGCACGTGGTGGTTGGACAAACGGCGACCTTTACCGTCTCGGCCACCGGTAGCGCGCCGCTTCTCTACCAGTGGCAGAAAGGTGCGACACCCATTACCGGCGCCACGGCGTCGACCTACACCACGCCAGCCACGACTCTGGCGGATGATGCCTCGACCTTCCAGGTAGTCGTCTCCAACTCGGCGGGCAGCGTGACCAGCAGCAGCGCGACTCTCTCGGTGACGGCGGGCTCGGCGCCGGCACGCGGCGTCGATATAACCACCTATAAGAACGACTTGAACCGCAGCGGCCAGAATCTCGCAGAATCGGCGCTGACGCTCACGAGCGTGGCGTCCTCGACCTTCGGCCTGCTGCGCCTTCTGCCCGTGGACGGCCGCGTCGATGCACAGCCGCTATACCTGTCGGCGCTGAGCGCCGGCGGGGGCACTTTCAATACGGTGTTCGTCGCCACCGAGCATGACTCGGTTTACGCCTTCGATTCGGACTCGGGCGCCATCCTGTGGCATGTATCGCTGCTCGGCACGGGCGAGATGCCGAGCGATAATCGCGGTTGCGGCCAGGTCACGCCTGAAATCGGCGTTACGTCGACGCCGGTGATCGACCGCGCCGCCGGCGCTCACGGAACGATATTTGTGGTCGCCATGTCGATCGACGCGCAGCTCGAACTATCATCAGCGCCTGCACGCGCTCGATGTCGCGACCGGCGCAGAACTGCTGGGCGGCCCGGTTGAAATCGGCGCGTCATTTCCCGCCGCCGGAACCGCGACCTCTTCATTCGACGCCAAAAGCTACGAAGAGCGTGCGGCGCTGTTGCTGTCGAACGGCACGATCTATACCAGCTGGACCTCGCATTGCGACAACACGCCGTATGGCGGGCTGGATCATTACCTATGCAGAGAGTTCGCTGGCGCGCAATGGTGTGCTCAACATTGCGGCCAACAGCTCGGCGGGACCGGCGATTTGGATGGCGGGCGGAGGGCCCGCAGTGGACGCCGCCGGTAATATTTATCTGCTGTCGGCTAACGGTGCGTTCGAGACGACGCTGGACGCGAATGGTTTTCCAAGCAATCAGGATTTTGGCAACTCGTTCCTCAAAATCTCCGACTGCTAGGCGCGGGCCTGCGCGTGCTGGACTATTTCACCATGTCGAACGAGGTGGCCGAGTCGAACGCCGACCAGGATTTGGGCTCCGGCGGCGGGTTGTTGCTGCCGGACATGACGGATTCCACGAATACCGTCCGCCATCTCATGGTCGGCGCGGGCAAGGACGGAAACATCTATGTGGTCGATCGAGACTCCATGGGCAAGTTCAACACCAGCAACAAGAATTATCAGACGCTCAATGGCGCTCTGCCCGGCGGTATCTGGTCGACACCGGCCTACTTCAACGGCACGGTTTATTACGGTGACGTATCCGGCACTTTGAAAGCATTTGCGATTTCGAGCGCCAAGCTTGCGAGCTCGCCGCAATCCCAGTCGGCGACCCAATTCGTCTATCCTGGTACCGCGCCGAGCGTGTCCGCAAACGGCTCCGCGAACGGCATCGTCTGGGCTCACGAGAACGCGAATCCGGCCGTGCTCCACGCCTATGACGCAAGCAACCTTGCGCATGAGCTGTACAACAGCAGTCAGGCGGCGGCCAAGCGAGATCAGTTCGGGGCCGGCAATAAATACATCACGCCGGCGGTTGCCGATGGCAAGGTATTCGTGGGCACGACCAACGCGGTCGCGGTCTTCGGGCTACTGCACTAAAAAATCGCTACTGCATCACCGAAGTTTCTTCGGCAATCATTTGTTCGAGGCGTTCCAGGTCAGGTATCAGCGGAGTCTCGTTGACCATGCGCACTTGGCAGATCACCGGCGATCGCTCGGAGAAGCTGCGCGAAGGATCGGGACGCACGACCTCGGCATTGACGCGCACCAACTGCGGAAATCCTTGAGTCAGCATGCCGAAGTAGCCCGCCTTCACTTGGCCGCCGGCGGCATGGAAAATCACGATCCGCGTGCGCGTCGAAATGCTCGGCAGCGGCTGTCCGAATGCGCCTTCGAAGGACACGACCGGCACATTGCGCCCGCTCCAGCTCACGACTCCGACGTACCAGGGCGGCGCATTCGTCATTTCCGCGGGTGCCTGATAACCGATGACTTCCGCGACGCAGGCCCGCGGCACGATTAATCGCTCCCCCGCCAGAGGCACCAGCAGGCTATAAAGCTCGTCGCGCAGGTCGGACATGGATCTTAGGAGCCTCGAGCGACGGCGCTGCGGCGATTCACCAGCGGCTCGATCGCATCGAGCAGCTGGCTTTCTTGATATGGCTTGCCGAGATAATCATCCACGCCGAGCTCGATCGCTCGCGCGCGATGTTTTTCGCTGACCCTCGAGGTGATCATCACGATCGGGATGTGCTTCAGGCGCGGATCGTTGCGCACGTGCGCGGCCACCTCGTAGCCATCCATGCGCGGCATTTCGATATCCAGGAGGATGATGTCCGGCAAGTTCTCCTGCAACAGCGATACGGCATCGACGCCATCTTTCGCGGTCAACACGCGCATGCCATTGCGCTCCAGCAGGCGCTGCGTTACGCGGCGCACGGTAATCGAGTCGTCCACGACCAATGCGAAGGTGCGCCGATCGCGTTGATCGAGCACGACGGTTTCGGTGGGGCGGGCGCGCCATTCCGAGCGCACCAACGAACCCATGTCGAGAATGAGCACGATGCGGCCGTCGCCCAAGATCGTGGCGCCGGCGATGCCGCGGATCGCGGATATCTGCGGTCCCAAGGATTTCACGACGATTTCGCGGCTGCCGACCAATTCGTCGGTCACCAGCGCGGTCGAATGTTCGCCGGCGCGGATCAGCACGACGGACATCGATACGTCCGAATCGGGCAAGCGCGTCGCGCCCAAGCCGACGAACGAACCGAGATGTTGAAAGCGGTATTTCTGGCCGCCGTATTCGAATAGCGGCGCATCCTTGCCCAAATGCCGCGCGACGATATTCCTCGGCAGGCGCACGACGCCCTTCCACTGTCGCCAGCGGCAGGGCGTAGGTTTCCTCGGCGACCCGCACGATCAAAGCTTGGCTGATCGCCAACGTGAACGGCAGACGAATCGTGAATCGCGACCCCTTGCCGAAGGTCGAGTCGATGAACAAGCCGCCGCCCAGTTTTTTGACTTCGGTCGCGACCACATCCATGCCGACGCCGCGGCCCGCCGCCTGCGTGACATGCCCGGCCGTGCTGAAGCCCGGCTCCAAAATGAGCTGCACGGCCTCCTCGTCGGTGAGTTTTGCATGCGCATCGATCAGCCCGAGCGCGATCGCCTTCTCCCGGATCAGCTTGACGTTGATGCCGGCGCCGTCATCGGCCACGACGATGACGATCTCCGCTCCATCACGCTCCAAGCTGATGGAAATTCGGCCTACATCAGGTTTGCCGAGCATCGCGCGCCGTGTCCGGCGGTTCTATGCCGTGCACGACGGAATTGCGCAGCATGTGCTCCAACGGGGCAACCATTCGCTCCAGCATCTGTCGATCGAGTTCCGCGGCAGCGCCTTGAACCGCGAGCTCCGCCCGTTTGCCGGTATCGTTCGCCGCTTGGCGCACCAGTCGCGTCAGGCGCTGCACATGGCGCTGGAAGGGCACCATGCGCGTGCGCATCAGGCTGTTTTGCAGTTCGGTGATGACTCGCGCCTGCTGCGTCAACAGGCTTTGCGCCTCGCGCGTCAAGGTCTCGAGCAAGCCCTGAATGCTGGCGACGTCGCTGGAGGTCTCGGCGAGCGCGCGCGAGAACTGCTGCAGTGCGGAGTAGCGGTCCAATTCGAGCGGATCGAAATCATCTCGCGCGCGGTTCGACATCCTGGTGCCGGTGCAATACTTGCGCTTCGGTCTCGATTTCCAGGCCGCGCAATTGCTCCTTCAGCCGCGTTACGGTTCGCGCCAACTCGGCCAGATTGAAATCGATCGAATTGACTTGCTGATCGAGGCGGGCGCGGAAAATGCTCACTTCGCCGGCGTTGTTGAGCATGGTGTCGAGCAGGTCCGCATCCACGCGCGCCATTTCCACCCGCTCCACCGGCGGTGCCTCGCGGCCCGGCAACACCGGCGCGCTGCTCAATTCCAAGCTGGAGGCTGTCCTCGCTGAGCACAGCCGGCTGCAGCGAAGATTCCGGCGCAGGCGCTGACGCGCGCAGGCACGGTCGGTGCCGGTGCGGTCGGTGCCGGTGCGGTCGGTGGCGGCGTGGGCGGCGCCGGTGCGACTGGCAGGCGCGAGTGCCGCGCTCGGCCGGAGCCGTCGCGGCTTGCGCCGTCGGTCCCTGCGCGAGCCCGCGTATTTGCGCAATCAAATCGCGCGCCTCGCCCGGCAGCGTACCGGCGCTGACCAAATCGCGCATGCGCGAGAGTTCATCCAGACTGGCCTGCATGACCGCGTGGGCATGGTCATCGCCAGCAACGCCGCCGCTGTCGATCTGCAGCACCAAGGTCTCGAGTTCGTGGCTCAAATCGCCCATGGCGGTCATGCCCGCCATACGCGCTCCGCCTTTCAGCGTGTGCAGCTGGCGCTGCAGCTCGGCGACGGGTTGCTTGTCTTTGCGGTCTTTATTCCAGACCGTCAACGACCCCTGCGCAGCTTCCAACAGCTCGGTCGCTTCTTCGCTGTAGATGTTCGCTATTTCGTGATCGAATGCTTCCGCCGGCGGCGGCTCGACTTCTTGGGCCGGCTGTACTGCCGCAGGTACGCCACAGCGGCCGGAGCCGCCTCCAGCGCGGGCACCATGGCCGAGGCGCTGGTTTCGCTGCGCAGCGCTGGCGATCATCGCATCGACTTCGGCTTCCAGATCGCGCAATCGCGCCAGCAACTCCGGCTGATCGGAGAAAAATCCGGTCGATTCATTGATGTGGGACAAGACGTTTTCGATGGAGCGCACCGATTGCTCGAGCGTCGCGAGGCCCGCATCCGACAAGCCCATGTCCGCTGTCGAAGACTTTGCGCATGACTTGTTCAGCGGCTCGGTAATGCGAATGCCGTGCCGCGCCTCCGCCATCTTCGAACTGCCGCTCAAGGTGTGTATGGCCCGATACACCGATTCGGGAAGATCGTGCGGTGCGGGCTGACCGGTGCGCTTGCGCAGGTATTCGCGAATTTCGGTCAGATGACTCGATGTTTCCTTGGCGTAGATGTCGTGCAGCGCGGCGTCCATGGACGGCCGTGCCGGCGTGGTAGCCGCACTTGTAGCGGGCGTCGGGCAGGGGCCCCGGTGCGGCCCGGGTGCGCGCCAGCCGCCGCGCCGGCCCAGCTCGTCGTCGCGCTGTTTGCGTCGGATCCAGCGCGGTCCTCTGGCGCCACATTGACCTTGGCCTGCTCCGGATCGCGGCCATCGGCATACGCAAAGGCGCGGGTCATCAGGTCTCGGTCGGCGTGGTCACAGAGTCGGCCGGTCTCCAGCTGTTCCACCAATTGCGGCAGAGCCGCGACCGAGTTGCGCAGCAACGCCATCATTCCCGGGGTGCGCGACAGGGTCTTGTCGATGATCCGATTCAGAAGATTTTCAATCGACCAGGCAAATTCGGCGATCGCGCGGGCGCCGACCATGCGGCCGCTGCCCTTCAAGGTATGGAAGCTGCGGCGCATGGAAGACAGCGCTTCCAGATCCATGGGATTCTGGTCCCACAGCGGGAAGGTCTTTTGCACCGAAGCGATTTCTTCCTTGGCTTCCTCGATGAACAGCTCGACGAATTGCGGATCCACCGCCTCGGGCTCCGGCACCGCGATCAGCGGATTGGTTGCCGCATGCGCGCGCTTGGTGCGCTCCATCGCAATGGTTTCCGCGGGATCCAGCTTTACCGTTTTCGCGGCGCTTCCGCTGCTCGAGAGATCCAAGTCCGGCACGCGCGCCAGCGCTTCATCGTCTGCGAGCGTTTTCAGGCAGGTCTCGGCATTGTCCAGCATGTACCAAGGATCGGTGCGCCCGTTCTGCAGCGTCTCCATGTAGTACTCGATGCTGACGATGGCATCGGCCACCCGTTCCAGGCGGATCGGCTCAGGCGGCGGCGCACCCGGCTCGATGAGCATGCGGACTTGCCTGCCGATGGCATCCATCAATTCCACCGCGCGGCCCTTGCCCAGCATGAGCAGCCCGGCGGTAATACCGCGCAGCAGCTGCGGGACATTGTCGAGTCCCTGCGCCGAAAATTCGCTCGGCTTCTGCACCGCGGCCGAAACCGCTTCCTTGATGCGGGCCAAATTGACGATGCACTCGCGCAGCACCGCCTCGCTGACTTGCCGGAATTCGTGGTCTTGATCGAGCGGAACATCCGCGGCGGACTCGGCCGCCTGCGGCAGAATCAGCCGCACCAGCTGATCGTCCAGGCTATCCTCCACCGACAGCAAAACGCCCGCGACCTTGCAGCAGCGAATCCTCGGGCGGCGGTTTACCCTCCTGGATGATTTGCGACAGCGCTTGGATTTCATCTTGCACGCGCTGGCGCAGCTCTCCCAAGCCGAGCACGCCGAGCGTGTCGCTGATCTTTTTCAACAGCTCGAGCTGCGGCAGCAGCTCGGCACTCTGGCCGCCGCCGCGGCGCACGAAGATATCGAGGACATCCTTGACCTTGGACAGGTCCTCTTTGATTGCCGCCGCCACCGTGCGCATCAATTTGACGCTGGGCGCTGAAAGGCTTTCTCGCTCCTGTTCGATGGTGTCATCCACCGGCAGAAGTTCGGCGAGTTTGAACGAAGCACGCACGGCGGAGATCCGCCCGCCGCTGGTTGTTGCGCGCGCGACGTAGTACAGAAGATTGTTCAGTAGGTCGACCGGCGGATCCTCGCAGTAGCGCGCT
Organism: uncultured Gammaproteobacteria bacterium; assembly: GCA_963771615.1. GTDB lineage: Bacteria > Pseudomonadota > Gammaproteobacteria > Steroidobacterales > Steroidobacteraceae > Bog-1198. The sequence goes on along the minus strand of CAVYUD010000008.1, from coordinate 216,324 downwards.
TCACCGAGTTCGTACAGCGCCTTTATTTGCCGATCCGCTTGGCCGAGTAAGCGCTTTAAGGTCGCGCTGCCTTCCAATCCGTTGGCGCGCACCGCTTCTAGGATCGCGCCCACAACCCACCACAACTGGAACACCGGTTGCGTCGTAGCGACCTGCTCCAGCTTTTCAGTAACCTTCGCCAGAATCTCCAGATTCTGCACGGTGCGTTCGCCGCGGATGTAGCCCAGCAGGCCGATTTGGAACCGCGGTCGCAAGCGGCGTGCCCATTGCGCCACCGAAATCGATTGCTCGCCCTGTGTCGGGGATTGGGGCGCGGCGTTTTGATCGGATTTCAGGTTCAGCAGCAGCAGCGTGCCCTCGGACAGCAACGGGCTGCCGCGCACCGAACGCAGGTCGTTGAGCAGCGGCAACAGCACCAGCGCCAGATCCCGGCCGCCGGATAAGACGCGTTCGAGATAAGTGGGTAGCTGCACCATCGCGCGCATCAGGGCATCGAGGCCGTCGACCTGCCGCTTCTGGTCGTTGCCGGAACTGAGCAAGTAGCGCGTGACGTGTTCCATTTCCTCGGCGAGCAGCGCTGCGCCGTACACCTCGACCAAGCGCAGCACGCCATGGGCGGAATGCAGCTGATCTGCGCATTTCTCGAGCAGGACGCGCTGATCGGGCCGATCTGCATACGCCTCGAGCGAAGCACGCGCATCATTCAATGTTGCGCTGAGTTCCTTGGCGACTATGTGCAGGGTTTGGGAGCTGATATCAGTCATGCCGGAACCGTCGGGAGCCTAGGCTCCAATGCCGCTTGCCTTGCGCAATTTTCCGGCGGTCGCAGCCGGAGCGGCGGGGACAGCGGGAGCTGCAGGCGCGGCTGGAGCCGCCGGTTCCTTCAGCGCCGGCAACTTGCCGGAGGTGCGCGGCGGTACCGAAGTCCGGCAGCCGGAATCCCGCCACTGACTTGCGCAGTTGCGCCGACAGCGCCGCGAGCTTGGCGATAGAAGTCGAAGTCGCGGTCGAACCTTCGGCGGTCTGCGATGAAATTTCGCGCACCACCTGCATGTTTTTTGAAATGTTGCCCGACACGGCGGCTTGTTGGCGCGCACTGGCCGAAATGTTCTGCACCAGGCTCGCGATTTGATTCGAGACCTGTTCAATTTCCTCGAGTGCAGCGCCGGCGTTCTCCGCCAACAGCGCGCCGCCGACGACATCCGTCGTGCTGCGTTCCATGGACACCACGGCTTCGTTGGTATCGGTTTGAATAGTGCGCACCAGCACTTCGATTTGCTTGGTCGCGTTCGCGGCTCGCTCCGCCAGTCTTTGCACCTCGTCGGCCACGACGGCAAAACCGCGCCCCGCTTCGCCCGCCATGGATGCCTGGATCGAGGCATTGAGGGCCAGAATGTTGGTCTGTTCGGCGATGTCGTTGATCAGCTCGACGATGTTGCCGATTTCCTGGGAGCTTTCGCCAAGGCGTTTGATGCGTTTGCTGGTCTCCTGAATGGTCTCGCGGATGGCATTCATGCCGTCAATAGTGCGGCGTACCGCATCGCCGCCCTTGTGCGCGACATCGACCGAATGCCGCGCCACATCCGAGCAGCGTTCGGAATTGCCCGATACCTCTTCGATCGAGGCGGCCATGTCGGCCATGGATTCGCTGGCGGCGGAGATCTGACGCGACTGCGCGCTGCTGGCCTTCGCCATGTGCGCTGCCACCCCCTGGGTTTGCTTGGCGGCGCCATCCAGCTGGATGGCGCTATCGTTGATGGTGGTGACCAGTTCGCGCAACGCCTCGATGGCATAGTTGATCGAATCGGCAATCGCGCCGGTTATATCTTCGGTAACGGTGGCCTGCACCGTGAGATCCCCATCCGCCAAGCTCGACAGCTCATCCAGCAACCGCATGATGGCTTCTTGGTTGCGTTCATTTTCGCGCACCCGCAGCTCGTTGGTGCGCCGCTTGTCGGCGGTCTTGGAATATACCCAGGCGAGCGCAGCGAGGAGCAGCGCTGCCAGCGTCAGGAATATCAGTGTCCAAATCTTGTAGCCGCCGCCTTCCACCCGCGGCGTCGCGCTTCCCAACTGAGCCGCCAGCGTGTTGGCGAGCGCCGGCAAGGCGCGGGCGGCGGCCTGGGCCTTCGCCAGCGGATCGGCTGCTCCGATCGCCTTGCGCACGCTGTTGGTGTACTGCTGATTGCGCTGCACCACCGTTTTCAACCGCTGTTCGGGATCCGCGCCGGTGACTTTTTGAATCGCGATGCCGGATTCTTCGCCCGACAAACCGCGAATCACTTGATTGAGGAATTCCAAGCTGTCCGCCAGACGCTGCGCGCTGGGACCAGCGTCGCTGACGCCTGAACTCAAACCATTCAAATCCTGCTGAATCCGCTGCACCGTCAGCTCGAATCGTTCCAGATAGCGGCTCATGCCTTCGAGCTTCTGTACGCCCACCGAGCTGCCCAGATCGCCCAGCTCGGACAGCAGTTTGGGCGCAAGCTCGCGAACTTCTTGATTGGACGATTGGATGGTGTCGACTGCCGATCGAGCCTCCGTGACCGCCGTAACGCCGTCGTTCAACTTGCTCCAGGCGGCCGCATCGCCCGCGCCGGGCATGCCGCCGCGCAAGCTCTTGAGGCGGCTGGCGCTCTTGCCGAGCGCATCGAATGCGCTCGATTCACCGCGCAACGCGTTTTGCGCCTCGAAGGGGATGCGCTGCACCACGAGCGACAATTGCTCAACCGGCGCGGCGACCGGCGCAGAACTGCGCGTCAGCGCCGTCAGGACCGCGGCGATAATCAAGCACAGCACCAGCAGTCCTGCCAACACCGGCAGCAAATTGAGATTCGGTGATTTTTCGATTCGCCTAGTCGTCATCTTTATTCCACAATCTAACTTGCCGCCTGCAGGAAGCTTTGGCTTTCAACCAAACTCTTCAAGCTCAAGACCGGCCAAACTTCGCCCCCGCGCCGAAAGGCGCCGGCAAGATAGCTATCGCAGCGGATCACCGTCGGTGGTGCTTCCGCACTGAATTCCGATTCCGCAAAACGCCTAAAACCCAGCACCTCATCCACCATCAGACCCGCCGGAATATCGCGGTGGTTGACCACGACGATCCGGGTGTTTCGCCCCGACGTGGTCGCGCCGCTACCCAAAAATTGCCGCAGGTCCAGCATCGGCATGAGCGCTCCGCGCACGTTGGCCAACCCCTTGACCCAACTTTTGGCCCCGGGGATCCGGGTGACCACCGCGGGATACCCCAGAACCTCGCGTGTCTCTTCGCGGGCGACCAAAAAAGTCTCGCCGCCCATGCGAAATGCCACGCCGACCCACTCTTGACCCGCGTCCGCTTCGGCAACGCTGTTCGCGGCCACCGTGCGGCTGCGCTTCTCTAATTCCTTGAGCAATTCGAATGGTCGGTCGCGCAAGCCGCGCAGGCTCGTCTCGGACCCGCTAGTCGTACTCGTCATGTGGCCAGTGCGGCCTGCGCCTTCTCTACCAGCGCCTGGGCAGATACAGGTTTGACCAAATAATCCACGGCACCCTGCCGCAAGCCCCAGACCCGATCGGTCTCCTGGCCCTTGGTGGTCACCATAATGATGGGGATCAAGCTGGTCTCAGGATCGTTGATCAGCATGCGCGTGGCCTGATAGCCGTTGACGCCAGGCATCACGATGTCCATGAAAATGAGATCCGGTTTCATCTCCTTCGCCTTGCGCACGCCTTCCTCGCCGTTTTCGGCGGCGGCGGTTTTGAAACCGTGCTTCTCCAGCGCCTTTTGCATGACGAAGACCTCGGTGGGTGAATCGTCAACAATTAGTATCAGTGCCATCTCGTATTCTCCGTCATTTCCCGACGTGAGCTTCGATCGCTCCCAACAACTCGTCTTTAGTAAACGGCTTGGTCAAATAATGTTCCGATCCTACGATGCGGCCGCGCGCCCGATCGAATAGCCCATCCTTGCTGGATAGCATGATCACTGGAATCTGTTTGAATACCTTGTTGTGCTTGATCAAGGAACAGGTCTGGTATCCGTCGAGGCGTGGCATCATGATGTCGACGAAGACGATATCCGGCTGGTGGTCGGCGATCTTCGATAGGGCATCGAAACCATCGACAGCCGTGAACACTTCGCAGCCCTCCTTGGTGAGGAGGGTTTCAGCGGTTCGGCGAATCGTCTTACTGTCGTCGATCACGAGAACCTTGAGGCCCGTGAGTTTAGGCTTGCCGCTGGTGATCGTGCTCTCCATGACTTGCGTAGGTGCTGGAATCTTGTGGCTTTTTAACATATCCAGCTCGCGCAAGCCACGGTACGGGGTCGACATTTCGCGGCATTGCCAAGCAAACAACGGTGGCCTGGTTCACAGTTTTCCCAAGAGAGCAGGTGCCAAAGCCGCTTGCGCTAGACTGGAGGAATGAGCATGTCGTCTCGAGTGCGTCTCGTCGTGGTCATGGACCCCATCGGAGCGATCAAGCCGGCTAAGGACACCACCTTGGGGCTGTTGCTCGCCGCGCAGGCGCGAGGCTGGGCGCTGCACTACGCCGAACAGAAAGACCTTTGGCTCCGTGACGGCGTTGCATGGGGCCGGCTGGCACCGCTTACGGTCTCAGATGATTCTTTAAAGTGGTACTCGCTGGGAGAAGCCGCCCCCCACAAGCTGGGTGAATTCGATGTGATCCTGATGCGCAAGGATCCACCATTCGATACCGAGTACATCTACAGCACCTATATCCTGGAGCGCGCGCAGCTGCAGGGCGCTCATGTCTACAATCGGCCGCAGGGACTGCGCGATATTAACGAGAAGGTCTACACAGCCTGGTTTCCGCAGTGTTGCGCGCCCACACTCATCACTCGCGACATGCACGACATGGGCGAATTCCTCAGAGAGCACGGCAAAGTCGTGTGCAAGCCGCTGGATGGCATGGGCGGTCGATCCATCTTTGTTCTCGAGCAAGGCGACAAGAACCGCAACGTCGTGTTCGAGACTCTGACAGGTTACGGCACCCGTTATGCAATCGTGCAGCGCTATCTGCCCGAAATCGTCACAGCGGGCGACTGCCGCATCATTTTGGTCGACGGAGAGCCGGTGCCCTACGCGCTCTCCCGCATTCCCTTGCCTGAAGACAACCGCGGCAATTTGGCCGCGGGCGCACGCGCCGAAAGCCGTCCGCTGAATGATCGCGATCGATGGCTCTGCGCACAGATCGGACCTAAGCTGCGCGCTGCGGGCATGATATTTGTGGGTCTGGACGTCATCGGCGACTTCGTCACTGAGATCAACGTCACAAGTCCGACCGGAATTCGTGAATTAAACAAAAAGCATGGTATCGATATTGGTGCCCTGCTGGTGGAGGCGATCGAGAGGAATTTGGGCGCCGCGTGAATTCAGAAACGCTTCAAACAGACGGCGCGCTGCAAGGCGGCGATATGCTCCGTACCGGGCTGCCGCCTGCCAATGATCGCATGTTGACCACGTGCTTTCTTGCGGCGCTGTTGCATGGAATCATCATTTTGGGCGTGACATTCAGCTCGAACCGCAGCAGCTCGGCAGACGAGGGGGCTCCGGGCCTGGAAGTCGTGCTCGTGAATGAGCGCGCGCCCAGCGTCGCCAAGAACCCGAACGCGCACTACCTGTCGCAGCGCACCCAATTGGGGTCGGGCAATACCCTGAAGCGCGAACGCAGCCTGATCCCAAAATCGTCGTTGATGCCCGTCGACCGTCTGGGCGTTCCCAGCGGCGAGGGCCTGGACGCGCAGCGGGCCGGCTCGGACTCCGGCGCAGAAGAGCTGGTTGCCACGAATAACCCGTCGCAGAAGATTTTCTATTTCGCCGCTTCGAACGCGGCGAAGGACGCCTCCGAGCTACCCCTGTTGCTCGAGAAGCGTCCGGATCTCGCCATGACGCCGAACGACGATGGGATCGAGCTGCGCTTGCGCGGCGAGGCTAAGCACGAGCTGTGGATTGCGGCCGATACGCGCGAATCCGACGTTGCAGTCTATCTGGACAGCTGGCGCCGAAAAATCGAACGCGTCGGCACCATGAACTTTCCCGATGTCGCACGGCGCGACAAACACTCCGGAACCCCGGTCATCGAGGTGACCATCGGCGCCGACGGCAAATTGCTGCAAACCATCATCCGCCGCAGCAGCGGCCACGCCGAGATCGATGAGGCTGCCATGAGGATCTTGAAGCTGGCTGCGCCATTCGACCCGTTCCCAGGCGAGCTGTCCTCGAAGCACGATCAGATCCGCATTGCCTACGAGTGGCAATTCCTGGAAGGCTCTACGCAAGGGGGCGCCGTGTTTTATTCAGAGCCGAACAAGTAAAGATGAGCGAGTCTGGCTATCTGACCAATCAACTGCTGATCGCCATGCCGTACATGGGCGACCCTAATTTCGCCCAGACCGTCGTCCTGGTGTGCGATCACAATTCGAGCAGCGCGCTCGGCCTGATCCTCAATAAACCCCTGCCGATGCGCATGGGGGAAATATTCGAACAGCTGGAAATCGAGCTCGGCAAAGGGCCCTTGTCGGAGCGGCAAGTGTTGCGCGGCGGACCGATGCAAACCGATCGCGGCTTTGTTGTGCATCGGGCCTATGGTGAATGGGATTCGACGCTCAAGGTTTCCGATGCCCTGCACGTCACCACCTCGCGCGACATCTTGGCGGCCATGGCCCGCGGCCAGGGCCCCGAAGAGGCCATTGTCGCCTTGGGGTATGCAGGCTGGGACAGTGGTCAACTGGAGCAAGAGATTCGGGCGAATGCATGGCTGAGCGCGCCCGTGGATTTGGGATTGATTTTCGAACTGCCGTTTGAATCTCGCTGGCATGCCGCCGGGCGGCTCTTGGGCGTGGAACTGTCCCGAGTCAGCCCCATCGGCGGAAATGCCTGAGTCTTCCCGGCCGAAGATGGTTCTGGCTTTTGATTTCGGCCTGCGCAGAATCGGCGTGGCCTGCGGCGACACCATGAGCCGCACTGCCTCAGCCCTTACGACGGTGCCCGCCGGACCCAAGGGACCACGCTGGGAGCTCATCGATGCCACCATGCGCGATTGGCAACCTGACATGGCAGTGGTCGGGCTGCCGTATAATGTGGATGATTCCGATAGCGAGATGACCGGCGCCGCTCGTGCTTTCGCGGCGGAACTGGCACGCCGCTACAAGATCGAAGTTGCCATGGTGGACGAACGTTATTCGTCGCTCGAAGCCGAGGCACGGCTGCAGGCGGCGCGCGAGTCCGGATTGCGGCGGCGGCGCGTGGCGAAGTCCGATGTCGATGCTGCGGCAGCCTGCGTGATCTTGGAACGATGGTTCACCCAAACATGAGGCGCAAATGCGATCACAACAAGACAGCGCCGGGGGCTTGCGCCACCTAATCACGCTCGAAGGCCTGGCGCGCGACGCGTTGACGGCAATTCTCGATCGAGCGGAACGTTACCGCCGCCTCCCCGGACAGCCTGCCTATGAGGGCCGCGAATTGGCCGGCGTAACGCTGGCAAATCTGTTTTTCGAGCCGAGCACGCGTACGCGCGCTTCGTTCGATCTCGCCAGCCGGCGATTGGGGGCGCATGTACTCAACTTGGACCTGCATTCGAGTTCGCGCGCGAAAGGCGAAAGCATGCTGGACACCATTTACACTCTCGAGGCGATGAACACTGACGTGTTCGTCATTCGCGATTCCGAAGCGGGCATGCCCGAATTCCTGATCGATCATGTGGCCCCGCACGTTTCGGTGATCAGCGCCGGCGAGGCGCACCTGTCGCATCCCACTCAGGGATTGTTGGATGTGCTGACGATCCGCACGCATAAGCGCCGTTTCACCGGCCTCAAGGTCGCCATCGTCGGCGACATCAAGCATTCGCGGGTGGCTCGATCTGCGGCGACGGCGCTCAACACCCTCGGTACCACGGACTTGCGTCTGGTTGCGCCACTGGCGCTGCTGCCGGAAGAAGCCGAATTTCGCGGCGCGCAACGTTTTACACGCATCGAGGACGGCATTGCTGGTGCCGACGTGGTGATGATGCTGCGAATCCAAAAAGAGCGCATGGCGCAGGCCGCATCGCTCGATGATGCGGCGTACTTCAAGGACTTTGGCCTCACGGCGCAGCGCCTGAAATTGGCCGCGCCCAGCGTGCTCGTCATGCACCCGGGACCCATGAATCGCGGCGTGGAAATCTCATCCGAGGTGGCCGATGGCCCGCGCTCGGTGATTCGCGAACAAGTGAACAACGGCGTGGCGGTGCGCATGGCGGTGCTCGCCTCGATCGCCGCGACCCTGACTCGTCATCGTCGGCCGCTGTAAGCGAGGAGGCTGTCGAGCTCCTGACTACTCGGACGGGCTCCTGGGCTCGCGAAGCTTGGCAATGCCGGCCTGCTCGAGCATGCGAGCGGCGGCGAGGCACAGATCCTCGCGCCACGGCGCGCCGATCAGTTGCACCCCCACCGGCAAGGCCCGCTCAGCGGGTGAACCGCCCTCGCCGGGCCAGACAGGCACCGTGCATACGGGCAAGCCAATGCACGAAATAGGCTGGGTGAGCACGCCGAGTCCCGCCTTGGTCGGAATGCTGCGGCCGTTGATGAGCAGTGCTTCCTGGCCAACACGCGGCGCGACCGCCGGGGCGGCCGCCGCAATCAACAGGTCAAATCGCCCAAACAAATCCATTGCTTCGGTATAAGCGCGCTGGCGCACACGCTGCGCCTGGATCACCCAGCTTGCTGGAATCAATCCGCCCGCGACCAAACGCGACCGCGACGAGGGCCCGAATTCTTCGTACTGTTGGATCAGGCGCGGCCGATGCAGCGCGCCGCCCTCCGCACCCGTAATGAGATAGGCCGCCGCACGCGCGACCTCTGCGCTCTTGAGCTCCGTCCACTCGGTTGCGCCGAGCGCGGCTGCCGCCAATTGCACCGAACGCCGTGCCGCGGCATCCGCCCATTCGTGAAACCACCCGCCCAGAATACCGATGCGAATTCCCCGCGGCAGCGAAAGCGACGCACCCGCCGGCTCGATGGCGCGCTGCGCGCACGCAGGATCGGCGGGATCCGGTCCCTGCATCGCGTCGTAGGACAGCGCCAACCCGGCGACGCTGTTGGCAAACGGCCCCACGTGATCGAGGCTGTTCACGAAGGGATACGTGCCGCTGCGAGGCAATCTCCCATAGGTTGGCTTCAGGCCGAATACACCGCACAGCGATGCAGGCAAGCGAATCGAGCCGCTGGTGTCGGAGCCCAGTGTGATCGGCAACATGCCGGCACCGACCGCCGCGGCCGAACCGCCGGACGAACCGCCTGCTCCGCGGGTGCGATCGTGCGGATTGCGCGTGATGCCGTAGTGATGATTTTCAGTCAGGAATCCGTAAGCCAGCTCTTCCATGTTGAGCGCGCCCACCAGAATCGCGCCGGCACGTTTCATTCGCGCCACGATGGTTGCATCGGTGGTGGCGGGAGCATTGCCGGCATTTATCTTCGCGCCGGCGAGAGTCACCATCCCTTCGACATCGAATAAATTCTTCACGCCATACGGAACCCCGGCAAGCGGCGGCAGCGTCTTGCCCCTGGCGTACGAATCATCGATGGCTGCGGCCTCGCGCTCGGCACGCTGGAAGGTCTTTGCGGTAAAGCAATTCAAATCCGGATCCTTGGCCTGAATCAGCGACTTGCATTCGCCCAAGACAGCCGCGGCGCTACGCGTGCCCTTCCTGATCTGCTGCGCGATATCGGCAGCCGATCCAATCACGGGCGAAATACCGGCGCGGGTTCGGAAGCGAAGGGCAGCGGCCAATCGAAGACCGTTCGCGAGATGGCCTCGAGGCGCGTGAATTGCACCACGATTTCCGCGATTTCAGCCTCGTCGAATGTATATCCCTGCAGCGCCAATGCCGCACGCACGTACTGATCAAGGGGTTCGCCCTGGGTTTGAGTCATCGCGCCATGATTGCACATTCGCCGCTCAGCACGCCTCAAGTCCCGCTGGCCCCAAGCGCGTTGCCGTAGTTCGCAACCCCGCCAAGGCTGGCGCCCGTAAAACTTGACTCAGCGTCGTGACCCTGTCGGAGTATTCCCGTTATGGCAGCGTCGGTAAGCGCAATTAGGGTGCGAACTGCCCGTTCGGGTTGGCTGCTTTACGCAGTGCTCGCTCTTCTGTTCGGCCTCTACGAAGGCATTAATCAGATGGTCGGCCTGCGCGGCACGAGCATCCCCGGCTGGAAACCGCTGGTCTGGGAGATCAGCAGCGTTGTGGTCATCTTCGCGCTCATCCCCCTGGTGGTGCGCTTCGAGGCGCATTTCCGTCTGGACGCCCATCCACGCTGGCGCATCGCCGTTGCGCACCTGGGCGCGGCGCTGATATTTTCGGCCCTGCACGTCGCGGGGATGTTGCTGCTTCGAAAGTTGGCTTATGCCGTCGTCGGGCAACACTATGCCTTCGACAGTCTGCCGATTCAGGCTTTCTACGAGCTGCAAAAGGACTTCATCACCTATGCCTTGATCTTGGTGGTCATCTTCGCGAATCGCGAATTTCAAGTGAGGCGCACCAGTGATTTGCGGGCGGCGGAGCTTGCGGCGGAACTCGGTCAGGCTCGCCTCAAAGCCTTGACCGCGCAAATCGAGCCGCACTTTTTGTTCAACACGCTGAACGCCATTTCCAATCGCATGCACGAAGACGTCGAGGCCGCAGATCGCATGATCAGCAGCTTGGGCGCGCTGATGCGCGCCGCCTATGATTCAGACAATCAAGTGCTGGTGCCTTTGGAGCGCGAGCTGGCATGGCTGCGCGACTATGGCGCAATGATGACGGAACGATTTCGTGGACAGCTATCCTTCGATTTGAGGGTCGAGCCGGGCCTTGAAGCCGTCGAAGTTCCGCGTCTGCTGTTGCAGCCGCTGGTCGAGAACGCACTGCGGCACGGCCTGCCGGATGGACGCGGCAATCTGAGGGTGGATGTCGCGCGCCAAGGACCAAGACTGTTGTACACCGTCAGCGATAATGGCTTGGGTATTGACGACACGCGCATGAAACCTGGCACAGGACTCTCGAATGTGTCGCGTCGGCTCGAATTGCTGTTTCCCGGCATGCATACCTTCACGCTGGCGGCAGGCCGGCCCAGGGGAACCGTGGTGGCCTTGAGCTTTCCGGTCGCCAGTTGAGCCATACGGTTGTCATCGTCGATGACGAGCCGCCGGCGCGCGCCAAGCTGATGCGCTTTTTGGCACCGCTTCCCGAATTCGAGGTCGTTGCGCAGGCGGATAGCGTGGAGTCCGCGGTCGCGGAAATCGCCGCTCGCAAACCGGACGTCGTCTATCTCGATGTTCAATTGGGTGCATACAGCGGCTTCGATGTTCTCGAGGCGATTCGCGGCGCGCAGTCGCCGCACATTGTATTCACCACTGCTTACTCGGAATATGCCGTTCAAGCATTCGACGTGCAGGCGCTCGACTATCTGCTGAAGCCGTACGATCGCGAGCGGTTTTTGCGCAGCGTCGAACGCGTCAAGACGGCATTGGCGGATCCCGACCATGGTGATCTTGAAGAGCGCGTGCGCCGCGTGCTTGGCGCAATGCCGGGCCGGGCGGCGCCCATCAAGCAAATCCTGATTCGCGATCGGGCGCGGGCATACTTCATACCGGTCGACAGCATCGACCGGCTATCGGCAGCCGGCAACTATGTGGAGATTCATGCCGGCGGGAAAGTGCACTTGATGCGCGAACCGCTTGCCAAATTGGCCGCGCAGCTCGACGCAGCTGAATTCATCCGGGTGCATCGCTCACACGTCGTGCGCCTCGCCTCCATCGCCGAGCTTCAGCCCATGTTTCACGGCGACTATGAATTGATCCTGCGCAATGGCGAGCGTCTTTCACTCAGCCGTCGATATAAGGCCCTACTACCGCCGGCGATACGCGAACGATTGTGAGCCTGTCCGAGTGTCGCGCGCGGCCGCGACGGCCTCGCGCTGCTCCTTACACTAACTGCACTCCATGCTTGGCACGCACCACGACTGTGCCCGCGATTTTGTCGTGCCAGGCTTGACGATTGCCGTCAAACGCGATCCAAATAAAGCCGAGGAACACCACGGCCAGCGATAGAAAACATCCCAACGCGCGCATGATGGCAGTTTCCCAATCGAGCGGCCGGCCATCCACCCGCACCACATGCAAATCGAACACAATGCCGCCGACGGTGGTGCCGCGCAGTTTCCACATGACGGCGCCGTAAATCGCCAGCACCACGATGTGAAAGTCGCCGAGGAAGTGATGGTTGCCGAAGGAGTGCAACAGGCTCGTCGCGAAGCCCACCAATAAAATATCGAGGAACAACGCGCCCATGCGCACCCAAAAGCCGGCGCGCGGCATGGCGGCGGTGATCGGCGGCGACACGCTCGTTGGAGCCGCGGGCGGCGGCCCAGGCGGCGCGGCAGCCGAGCGCCCGCCGCGGCAGTGGCAGCCGCAGCTGCGCCGGCGGCAGGCGCGGCGCTCGCAGTCCAGCGCAGGTCCTGCCATGGCTGCGGACCATTCATCGGTGGCGGCTTTGAGCGCTCCCCGGATCAGTGCCCGCAATTGCCGCGGTGGATTGCCGCCTGCCCGCCGCGCACGCACGCGCAACACCAATGTGTACAGCACGGCTCCGAACCCAAAGAAACCCAGCAATTTGTAAATTAAGAATCCCGCGATCGGCACGACGTACAGCACCAATACGACCGCGCCGCCGATGAGCACCGCGACAGCAGGATGGCCGCGGGATGGCAAGCCGGCGGGGCCGGCCCTGCGGCCCATGATGCGGCCGCCGAGCCAAGCCAGCATCACGGCCTTGCCGAACAGCGACATGCAGAACAAGGCACCCAACGGCGAAGGGCACTGCTGCGATGCCGATCACCGTGACGCACAACAAGACCAACAGCACCGGCGTCAAGAGAATACCTAACAACGCCGCCAGTGCCGTGTGTCCCGGTTGCGACTTCCAGGGTATGCACGCATGGTCTATCCCCTCGCGAAACATCAGCGCGAGGCAGGCGTAAAACGCCAAAAGCACAGAGGGCCAGTGTCCACGCCCAGCCGAGTCCCGCCGTGAACGCCAAGGGGCGGCCCAACAGCAAACAATGGGTGATCCAGGTGTTGAGCCCGCTGAATCCCGTGGCGCCGCCAATATCCCAATCGATGATCCTTTGCACCGAGCCGTGCACGACCGCGGCGGGATCGCGCTTCACCATGCCCAAGACCGCAACCACGTCGCCGCCCGACTTCCGCGTTAGGCCCCAGCTCGACATTGCCTAGCACGGCGACCACGTCGCCATTCACCTTGGCATCGACGTAGGCATTGCCCATGACCGCGACTGCGGTGTCGCCCACCGGTCCCGTGACGCGCGTGTTGCCAATGACCGAAACGACATCCACCGCTTCGCCGTCGCTGGTCGAGGATCCAAACACCGACACCACCGAATCGGCCTTTTGGCCGCTCTCTAGATGGCTGGAATGACCGATGCTGACGACGTCGCCGTCAGCGTGATGCTGCGAATTGCGTCGACGGTGAGATTCGATTCGGTCGCGCCAGTCCGCGCGGTCGTCGCGATCCGTGTCATCGTCGAAGTCCTCGGTCGGTCGGCGCAGTGCCGGCGCGGTCGCCGGCAGCGTGATCGTCCTTGGCGGGTGCGGCTGCCGCTGCGGCGCCGCGGGTGCGCGGCAACGGCCGTCAAGCACAGCAGCGTGAAGAGGAAACCCAAACGCCGCACATGTCGAAGATGTTCATGAAGCATCACCTGCAGATGAGGGAAGATAGAGCGTTCGATAGGCCGCCGCACCCAGCCCGAATAACGTCACGTAGAGGAAGATCCCCGCGCCCAAGATTCCGTACAACCACAAGGGAGGGATGACATGCAGCAGCAGCGCCATTAAACCGCCCGCCGATGAGACGACTGTCAGGAAGGGATGCGCCCATGACAGCATCAGGGCCGAAGCTTCATCAAATGAGCGGTCGCCGAGGTAAGCGGAGACACCTCCCAATATGGTCGCGGCCCCGAGCACTGCACAAACCAAAATGAACACGACGCGGGCGGCCACCGGCCACGTCCCAAAACTCGCCCGCCACCAGGGCAATGATGCGCGGCGCGCCAACTCCTCGGCCACGCGCAATTCGAGCGTGCTGGGCGCCCGGCGCGGCGGCAGTCCGCCTAAGGTCCGGTGCAACACCTGCTCCAGTTTCTGCTCTGTTTCGATACGTTTATTCATAGGGTCAGCCATCCAGTGTATCGCGCGCACCGCCCGCGTTTTGCAGCAGCGGTAACAGTGCCGCGCGCGCGCGGCGAATATCGGTTTTGATCTTCGTCAGCGAGACCCCGAGCTTGTCGGCAATCTCTTGATAGGACATTTCCTCGAAGTGGTACAGCACGAGCGGCAGGCGCTGATGGTCGGGCAGCTGCCGCAGCGCCGCATCGACGATGTCGCGGCGTTGTTCCGCGCTCAAATCCGCGAGTATCGTGTCAGGTACTTCCCAATCCAATTCCGCTCCGTCGTCCTCGCTGTCTTGCGTATTCGAGCGCATCTCCGAGAACAGGCGCCAGCGCTTGCGGTAGCGGCTCAGGTAGTTGAGCGTCAAATTGGTGGTAACGGTTTTGAGCCAGCCGCCCGCCGTAACGCTGCCGCGCAAATCGGAGAAATGCTCGTAGGCCCGGATGAACACTTCCTGGGCAATGTCCTCCGCCTGGGTCTCGTTGCCCGCCAACCGGGCGGCAGTCGAAAAAACCATGTCCTGATAGGCACGCATAAATGTCGTGAACTCGGCCGTTAGTTGCGTTTGCACTGGAATGTGTGTTCGTTTAGAAACAAAACACCGCCGGCCGGCAAAAGTTGCGGTTTTAGCCTGACCTGGAGAAGGGCTTGCCCCATTTGCACCCGGGCTCCCTGGTATACCTCATCCGCCAGCCCGAACCCCGAGGGCGCCAGCACTATGATAGTGGAGCCGTGCTCGAACCACCCCATTTCTTCGCCGCGTTGCAACGCGGCGTCGCAGGGAATCACATTGGGCCCCCGGTAGCGCAAATGCAGCAGTACATCGAGGAATCGTAATCGGATACTGGCGACCAGGATGGCCGCCACCGGCACCAGCGTCAGCAGTGCCCCCGATGCCAGCCGGCAGCGGATGACGGCGCGTTCGTTCTTGCAGAACAGCCTTTCGACCCGTTTGAGAGCAATGGGATTGACGTTCCAGGCGTCGCCGGAGATGTAGTTGACTTGCTCCACGCGGCAGTCGGCGGGGGCATGAAACCGGTGATACATGCTCGAGGTCAACCGCAGGGTCGCGTACTGCCCCCCTTCGTAGTATTGCGCCAACTGCGGATCGGCAAGCAGTTCCTGCAACGAATACTCAAACCCCTTGGCCTGCAAGACCAGACCCCGCGCTGATCGAGCCGCACTCGCCGACCAGTCCGTCGCTAGGACTGACGAGATGCTTGCGGGTCCATATCAACGCGCCGGGC
This sequence comes from uncultured Gammaproteobacteria bacterium, assembly GCA_963771615.1. Lineage (GTDB taxonomy): Bacteria > Pseudomonadota > Gammaproteobacteria > Steroidobacterales > Steroidobacteraceae > Bog-1198. Next base: position 200,871 of record CAVYUD010000008.1, on the reverse strand, counting down.
GCCGGGCTTTAATTCCCGCGTAAAGCAGTCGTGCAGGCTCTTGAAATGCGCGGTTTTCGCTTCGCTCAAATCCAGCTCGGAGAACAGGCGCCACAGCGCGATGCTGGCTTTGCAAATCCACGGATGTTCGATGCGGCTCCACCAGCCCATGAAGCGCGTCACAAAACGCCGCGGAATCCGTTGCTCAGCAAAAAATTGACGTCCTCCTGCTGAGTCAGCCGCTCGATGAGCGATCGCGCATTCATCGTAGTGTCATTCGTCTGCAATACAGTCCGCGATTGGCAGGCTGCGCGAGGTATCGCCAATTACTACCTTCGGCTATGTGTTGGGCGCTCTCGCCCTGGCGTTCTTGCTGCGAAAAATTTACGTCAGACTGCAGCTTTCCCTGGCCAAGCACCGCTCCCTGGCGGGGCATTCGCGTATGGCACGCCGCTTCGCCGCCTGGGTCCCGTTTTATGAGTATGGCGATGCCACCTTCTTTGGCGTCGATGGCGCGCCGGCGCCGGTGGTCGCCGCGCGCCGCGCCGGCTTTACGCGGCTCTCCGCGCTGTTCGCCGCCCGCTACCGGCAACACCCTCGCAGAAAACCGCCGAACTTGGCGGGCAGCGTTTCCGATCTGGAATTCACCTCGCGCTATCGCGTGCCGTTCCAATTCAGCGGCTATGTGCGCCAGCACTTGAAGACCGGCTCTTTCGTTCAGTCCTCGGACGGCGTGACGGTTACCGATCTTGACGGCAACCGCTTCTACGATGTGACCGGCTCGTACGGCGTCAATGTATTCGGCTATGATTTTTATAAGGACTGCATCGACGCCGGCGCGGCGCGAGTGCGCGAGCTCGGACCGGTGCTCGGCGCCTATCACCCGCTGACCTCGCAAAACGTTCAGCGTCTGCTCGCGATTTCGGGGCTTGATGAGGTCTCGTTCCACATGTCCGGCACCGAAGCGGTCATGCAAGCGGTGCGGCTTGCGCGCTATCACACGCAGCGGACCCATCTGGTGCGCTTTTGCGGCGCGTACCACGGTTGGTGGGGCGATGTGCAGCCCGGTGTCGGCAATCCGGTCGCGGCGCGCGAAACCTACACCCTCAAGGACATGGATGACGCGGCGCTCAAGGTTTTGCGGACGCGGCGTGATATCGCCTGCGTGCTGGTCAACCCGCTGCAGGCCCTCCACCCGAATACCGGCGCGCCCGGCGACTCGACGCTGCTCGACAGCGCACGCAAAGCGCATTTCGACCGCGACGCCTATGCGGACTGGCTCAAGGCCCTGCGCGAGGTTCTGCACCGAGCGCGGCATCGCGTTGATTTTCGACGAAGTGTTCGTGGGATTTCGGCTCGCCGCGGGCGGTGCCCAGGAATACTTCGGCGTGCGCGCCGACATGGTGACTTACGGCAAAACCGTGGCGGGAGGACTGCCTGTCGGCGTGCTGTGCGGCAAGCACGGACTGATGCGCCGATTTCGTGACGATCGCCCGGCCGATATCTGTTTTGCCCGCGGCACGTTCAATTCTCATCCCTATGTCATGGGCGCGATGCACGAGTTCCTGACTCGATTGGAGAGCGAACCGGTTCGCGCGCATCTACTCGCGGCCTCGACGAGCTGTGGAACCGCCGGGCGCAACGGCTGAACGAGCGGCTCGCGGCGGCGACGCTGCCGGTGCGCGTCGCGAATCTGTCCACGATCTGGACCCTCTACTACGCGCAGCCGTCGCGCTATAACTGGATGCTTCAATATTATCTGCGCGCCGCGGGGCTGGCATTGAGCTGGGTGGGGACGGGACGATTGATATTCAGCTTGAATTACAGCGAGGCCGATTTCGCCGCCGTCGCCGACAGGATCGTGTCGGCGGCCGAGGAAATGCGGCGCGACGGCTGGTGGTGGGCCGCCCGCAACTGACCAACAAGGCCATCAAACGCCGCGTGCTCAAGGAAATGCTTCAGGCGCGATGGGCTTCAGGTGCAACTTCGCCCATCGGATCGATCAATTCTCCGCGCATCAAATAAAGCGGCGCCTTGGCATAGATAATTGCGTCGTTGAAGGGATCGGTCAGGATCTTGGTCGCCCAGACCAAGCCGGTCTGCACGCCCTTGATGAAAAATAGCTGAATCATTCGAAACAACAGCGCTCCGGCGCCGACGAATAACCAAATTTCGCCGACGTGACGCACGAAACCCATGCCGCTGGTGTGCGCGGTGAACAGGCCGAAAAAGGTCGGATCCAGCCACAAGACCAGCGGCACCAGCGCCCAGACGGCGTGCAGGATCACCTTGCGGCGCAGGTTGTAGCCGACCTTGATTTCTTCTTTATGCTCGTGGGTCGCGCGATTGATCGCATCGTAGCCTTTGGGCTCGAAGAAGAAATGACCGGATTGGCGGCTGACCATGGATACCAGCCAACCGATCAACGCCGACTTCACCGGATCGAAGAACATCGTGACGTACGCGACGATGAAGCTGATCGCACTCAAGAAGTGCAAGGACTGATTGATGCGGCTGTGGTGATAGTAGCGATGATCGTCCCAGCGCTGAGTTTTGAGTTCCGCCAAAAAGCTTTGCATGTTGGATTCCTTGGGGATTGCTGCATTGATCGGTCCATGAAGCAAATATAAGATTTTCGTTACACGGCTATGACATGGCGCCGTTTTCGCCGAGATTAGGTGAAAATAGTGATGTAAGTCGTCATCGTATCGTCATCCTGCCCTGCCATCGTGGCGCCATGAGAATCATGGTCGTCACCGATGCGTGGTTTCCGCAAACCAACGGTGTGGTCAGCACGCTGGCGCAGACTGCAGCATGGCTGGAGCGTTTCGGCCACGAAATCAGAGTCCTGACGCCGCAGGACTTTCGCAGCATCGCCTGTCCTACTTATCCGGAAATACGGCTATCGCTATTCCCTTACAAAAAAGTCGAAAGCGACATTCTCGCCTTCGCGCCCCAGGCGCTGCACATAGCGACTGAGGGGCCGTTGGGATTGAGCGCGCGGCGCTTTTGCTTGAGATGGGGCGTGCGCTTCACCACTTCGTATCACACGCAATTTCCGCAGTACTTGCGCGCGCGATTCCCTATTCCCCTGCAGGTTTCCTACGCGGCGCTGCGGCGATTTCATGGCTCCGCCGTCGCGCTGCATGGTGAGCACGGCTTCGATGCGCAAGGAACTGGCGGCGCGGGGGTTCGGCAATCTGGCGCATTGGCAACGAGGCGTCGACACCGAGAAATTCCGGCCGCGGCCAAAAAATCTTTTCGATTTGCCGCGCCCCATTGCCGCCTACGTCGGACGCGTCGCGGTCGAAAAGAATATCGACGCCTTTCTCGGCATGCCCTGGGCAGGCAGCAAAATCGTGATCGGCGATGGGCCTGAGCGTGCGCGGCTGCAGCAGCAATATCCGAACGCCACTTTTACCGGCTACAAATTCGGCGACGATCTGGCCAGCCACCTGGCCGCCGCCGACGTCATGGTGTTCCCGAGCCGCACCGATACCTTCGGCCTGGTCAATCTGGAGGCGATGGCCTGCGGCGTACCGGTCGCCGCATATCCTGTCACCGGCCCCATCGATGTCATCGAAGACGGCGTGACCGGTGCGTTGGACAATGATCTTAGGCAGAGCCGCGCTGCGCGCGCTCCAAGATCGACCCCAAGCGTGCCGCGTCGCGTGCGCTCAAATCGGGCTGGGATATCTCGAGCCGCGAATTCGAGAAGCAACTTGGTTCCGTGCCGCGATCTGGCAACCGGGCCAGTTCCGCGTCGCCTGGACTACCTGGGCCCAGTGATTAACCGAAGTTGATCTTGGCTTCGAGATTGGTGCGTGAATCGGCGCTCGACAAGGCTTCTTCGAGTTCGATTCGGCCCTCGCGCACCAGGTTGTAAAGCGCGCTGTCGAAACTCAGCATGCCGCGCTCGGTGCCGGTGCGAATCGCTTCTTTCACGCCGATCACATCGCCCTGCTTGATGAGTTCCGAAATGTGCGGCGTATTGACCATCACTTCGCAGGCGGCAACCCGCGTTCCGGTTTTCGCGAACACCAGACGCTGCGACAGGATGGCGCGCAGGTACTGCGACAGGTCGAGGAAGATCTGATTGTGCTGATCGCGCGGAAACATGTTGATGATGCGGTCCAAGGTTTCGGCGCAGTTGTTGGCGTGCAGGGTCGCGATGCAAAGATGCCCGGTCCCGGCCAGCGCAATCGCGGCTTCCATGGTTTCGCGATCGCGAATTTCGCCGACCAGAATCACGTCGGGCGCAGCGCGCACCGCGCTGCGCAGGGCGCGCGCAAAGCTCTTGGTGTCCAGGCCCACTTCGCGCTGATTGATGATGGATTTCTTGTTGCTATGCAGGAATTCGATCGGATCCTCGATGGTCAGGATGTGATCGGAGGAGGTTTCGTTGCGGTAGTTGAGCATCGCCGCCAGCGTGGTCGACTTGCCGGCGCCGGCGGCGCCGACCATCAGAATCAGTCCGCGCTTCAGCATCACCAGGTCTTTGTAGATGTCCGGCATGCCCGAGATCTTCGAGCTTCGGCATTTCCGCGGTGATGTAGCGCAGCACCATGGCGGGATAGCCGCGCTGATAGAACACATTCACGCGAAACCTGCCCAAGCCGATTTCGGAAATCGCGAAATCGATTTCGAGCTCTTCGTTGAAGTGCTCGATCTGATCCTGGGTCATCAGTCCCAACGCCGCTTGGCGCACGGTCTCTGGGGTCAGAATCTGCTTATTGACGGGGAAAATCTTGCCTTCGATTTTGATCTTGACCGGCGCGTTGCAGGTAAAGAACAGGTCCGATGCCTTCTTCTCGACCATGAGCTTGAACAGCGGCTTGGTGTTCATCACCTGAGCCGGAAGGTCGGCAGGCACGCTCATTGACTAAAACACCTGTCCTTCTTCTTCCTCGACGATCTGCAGCGACTGGCCTTCCGCTTCCGGATTCTTCATCTCGCGCTTGCTCTCGAGCTTCACGCGCAGGCGCAATTCGTTCTTCGAATCGGCATTTCGCAGTGCATCCTCGTAAGAAATCAATCCTGCTTCGTACAGATCGAACAACGCTTGATCGAAGGTCTTCATGCCAAGTCGATTGGAGCGCGACATGACGTCTTTGATCTTGGTGACTTCGCCCTTGAAGATCAAATCCGAAATCAGCGGCGAGGCCAGCATGATTTCCATGGCCGCGATGCGCCCGGAGCCGGCTTCGCGCGGAATCAATCGCTGCGAGATCAGCGCACGAATATTCAGCGACAAGTCCATGAGAAGCTGCTCGCGCCGCTCTTCCGGAAAGAAGTTGATGATGCGGTCGAGCGCCTGGTTGGAACTGTTGGCGTGCAAGGTCGCCAGCACCAAGTGGCCGGTCTCGGCGAATTGGATTCCGTATTCCATCGTCTCGCGATCGCGGATTTCGCCGATTAGAATCACATCTGGCGCCTGACGAAGTGTGTTCTTGAGGGCCAGATGCCAGCTCTCGCAATCGACGCCGACTTCGCGGTGCGTCACCACGCACCCCTTGTGCGCGTGCACGTATTCCACGGGGTCTTCGATGGTGACGATGTGGCCGCGGGTCTTCTCGTTGCGGTAGCCCACCATGGCCGCGAGCGAGGTGGACTTACCTGAACCGGTGCCGCCGACCAGAATCACGAAGCCGCGCTTGGAGAGCACGACCTCCTTGAGAACCGGCGGCAGCTCCAGTTCTTCCAGGGTCGGTATCTTGGCGTTGATGGTACGCAGCACCGCGCCGGTAAAGCCCTGTTGAATAAAGGCGCTGACGCGGAAGCGGCCGATGCCGGGCGGAGCAATGGCGAAATTACATTCCTTGGTTCCGTCGAATTCTTTGGTTTGCCGGTCGTTCATGATCGCGCGGACCATTCCGGCACTTTGCTCAGGACTCAAAGAGCGATCCGACTGCGGCCTGATTTCGCCGTCGATCTTGATGGCAGGCGGAAAGCCGGCCGTAATGAACAGGTCCGAGCCCTTTTTCTCGACCATGCGCCGCAGCAGGTCTTGCATCAATCGTATGGCTTGTTCGCGTTCCATTCAAATACTGTCCTTGTTCTGCGCCTTGTACTTCGCTTCCTCACGGCTGACAACACCCTTGCTCACCAATTCCTGAAGACACTGGTCCAGGGTTTGCATCCCCTGACCCTGGCCGGTCTGGATGGCGGAATACATTTGGGCGATCTTGCCCTCGCGAATCAAGTTTCGGATGGCGGGCGTGCCGATCATGATTTCGTGCGCCGCAATACGGCCGCCGCCCACGCGCTTCATCAAAGTCTGGGAGATCACGGCCCGCAAGCTCTCGGACATCATGGCGCGGACCATGTCTTTTTCCGCGGCCGGAAACACATCCACGATACGATCGATGGTCTTCGCCGCCGAACTCGTGTGCAGGGTGCCGAATACCAAGTGGCCGGTTTCCGCGGCGGTGAGGGCCAGGCGAATGGTTTCCAAGTCGCGCATTTCGCCCACCAGCACCACGTCCGGATCTTCGCGCAGCGCCGAGCGCAGCGCCTCGCTGAATCCCAGGGTGTCGCGATGAACCTCGCGCTGATTGACCAGGCAACGCTTGCTTTCGTGTACGAACTCGATCGGATCTTCGATGGTTATAATGTGATCCGGGCGGTTGTCGTTACAGTGATTGACCATGCCGGCGAGCGTGGTTGACTTGCCGGATCCGGTCGGGCCCGGTCACCAGCACGAGACCGCGCGGCAGCATGCATAAATCTTTGAAAGTCTTGGGCGCGTTCAATTCGTCCAAGGACAGAATGGTGGAAGGAATATTGCGAAATACCGCTCCGGCGCCGCGATTTTGATTGAACGCGTTGACGCGAAAGCGCGCCAGCTTGGGGATTTCGAACGAAAAGTCGGTTTCGTAGAACTCTTCGAAGGCCTTGCGCTGCTTGTCGTTCATGATGTCGTACACCATGCTGTGCACTTCTTTGTGCACCAGGGCAGGCATGTTGACGCGCTTCATGTCGCCGTCCACGCGGATCATCGGCGGAACGCCCGCCGACAGATGCAAGTCCGACGCATTGTTCTTCACCGCAAAGGCGAGAAGCTGCGCGATATCAACCGCCATTTACGGCTCCTAATTAGACTAAGGCGTTAGCCACCAGCAGTATATAAGAGGGTGTTGTCACCCAATATGTTAATTGGTCCGCAGAATTTGACGCTTCATGTGAACCACGTCCGGTCTCGGATACGTCAGTGCAGCCATTGCCGCCGGCCGGGACCCCAATTCGGTCACTTTGGTCGCAGTTACCAAGGCTAAGACTGCCGAATCCGTGCGCCTGGCCGCCACCGCCGGCGTCACGGATTTCGGCGAAAACTATCTGCAGGAGGCAGAAGCCAAGATTGACCTGCTTGCCGATTTGACGCTCAAGTGGCACTTCATCGGCGGCATCCAGTCCAACAAGACCCGAGCCATCGCCGAGCGCTTTGACTGGGTGCAGAGCGTGGATCGCTTCAGCGTGGCGCGGCGGCTGTCGGAGCAACGGCCTTTCCACGCGCCGCCGCTCAATGTTTGCATACAAGTAGCGCTCGTGCCGGAGCCCACCAAGGGCGGCGTGGCGCCGGAGGATTTGCTCGAGCTTGCAACCGCCGTGGCCGGGTTGCCGCGGCTGAAGCTGCGCGGCTTGATGTGCGTGCCCCCGCCGCAGCCCAATCGCCGCCGCCGAGCGCGCTGTGTTCGGACGCCTTCGAGCGGCGCTTGAGGATCTAAACGCCGGCGGCCTCAAGCTCGATACACTGTCGATGGGTATGAGCGCAGATTTCGAATCGGCCATCGCCGAGGGCGCCACGCTGGTACGCATCGGCACGGCGCTGTTCGGCGCCCGATGAACCCGATGCAGGAGCGTGTCCGAGTATTCCCAGGGGATTTTGCATGAACGATATAAGAAGGCTGGCCTTCATCGGCGGCGGCAACATGGCAGCCGCGCTGATCAGCGGCCTGACCAAGCGAGGACTACAACCGAAGCGCTTGGTGGTGGCGGATCCCAGCCAGGAGCAACTGCAGCGCTTGACGCGCGATTATGCCGTGGAAACGGCAGCCGACAACGTGGCCGCGGTGCAGGGGGCCGAGGTAGTGGTGCTCGCCGTGAAGCCGCAGCTCATGCGCGGCGTTGCGTTAGGCCTGGCGCCGCATCTGGCTGCGAGCCGGCCATTGGTGATATCGGTCGCGGCGGGGATTCCACACGCGTCTCTCGCCCGCTGGTTCGGGCCGCAGGTGCCGGTGATCCGCACCATGCCGAACCGGCCGGCGCTCAACGGCTTCGGTGCGACGGGCCTGTTTGCTCCCGCGAGTGTCGGCGCTGCCTATCGCGCACTGGCTGAAGACCTGATGGGCGCGGTGAGCGCCACTGTCTGGGTGGAGCACGAATCGCAGATGGACACCGTAACGGCCGTGTCCGGCAGCGGTCCCGCCTATTTCTTTCTGTTCATGGAGGCGCTCGAGGCGGCCGCCCATGAACGCGGTCTGCCGCGCGAGGTCGCACATCGATTGACGCTGGAAACGGCGTTCGGAGCCGCGCAAATGGCGCGGCAATCCGCCGACTCCCTGGCAACCTTGCGCGAGCAGGTCACCTCGAAGGGCGGTACGACCGCAGCGGCTCTCGAGGTCCTTAATGGCGCCGGCCTTCGTGCTATCGTCGCGCACGCGGTGGCCGCGGCCGACCGCCGTTCGGCTGAACTCGCCGCCGAATTCGGAGGCCCCTAAAACATGGAAGCGATTAGATATATCGTCGACATGCTGCTGTGGCTGCTGCTGCTGGCCTTCGTGCTGCGGTTGCTATTCCAATTGGTGCGCGCCGATTTTCGGGATCCGATGGCCGATGCCATTGTGCGTGTGACCAACTGGCTGATATTGCCCCTGCGCAAGCTGCTGCCTCCCATCGGCAAGATCGATACCGCGACCGTTGTTGCTGTGCTGCTGGTGGCCGGCGTGCGCACCTTGATCATCTTGGGCCTGGCCGCCGGGGGCATGGGCGATTTGCTCGTGTTCTTGCGCATCACTCTTCTGGATCTGGTGGGCTTGGTGCTGCGTGTCTATCTCTTCGCGATGTTGTTGTACTGGTTGACCAGCTTCGTGTCGCCAAGTGGCTACGCTCCGGGAGTCCGCTTGCTCGCGCAACTGTGCGAACCGATTCTGAAACGCGTGCGCCGGATTATTCCGCCCATCGGACAAATTGATTTTTCCTTCCTCTGGGTTTCGATCGCAATCGGCGCGCTGCTGGTGCTACTGCGTTGAACATCGGCTCGTACATGCCTGATATCACAGTGAACGAAGCAACTCATGGCGACTCGAATCCGCTCTTCGCAGGCGCGGAAGCCTGAAAAACCAGGGCGAATTGCATCGACGATAAAAATCTTTTTTCACAATTGCGCTAAACATCGGCTTTTTTCTATGTTATTTTCGGCGCCGAGTTGAAATTTGCGGGCAATCACTGCCGCTCGCGCAAACATTAGCAGGAGATTTAATATGGCGAAAAAGAATGCAGCACCGACCAAGTCTGAAATTCTCGCTACCATTTCGAAGGAAACAGAGCTCTCAAAGAAACAGGTCGGAGCCGTGTTTGACTCGCTTGGGGGTGCAATCAAGAAGAGTCTGCGAAGTCACGGCTTGTTCACGCTGCCCGGGCTTTTGAAGATGAAGGTCGTCAAGAAGCCCGCCACCAAGGCACGCGAGGGCGTGAATCCGTTCAATGGCGAAAAAATGATGTTTAAGGCCAAGCCGGCGAGCAAGAAAGTGCGCATTGCCGCGCTCAAGACGCTGAAGGAATTCGTGAACTGATTGATTTGGCTTTTAGGAGCGGCTGAGGCAGCTCGGCCGCTTCAAATTGCCTCGCCGGCGGCATCTCCAGGCCGCGCCTATTCAATTCCGACGAGTTCGACGTCGAACACCAAAGTCGCGCCAGGCGGAATCACCCCGCCCGCGCCGGCATCGCCATAGGCCAGCTCCGGCGGAATGGTGAGCCGACGGCTCTCCCCGACCTTCATGCCGACGACGCCCTGATCCCAACCCTTGATCACCGAGCCTGTGTCCAGGGGAAACTTGAACGGCTCGCGCCGGGTGCGCGAGCTGTCGAATTGCTTGCCCTTATGCTCCGGTGCACCCGCCTCATACAACCAGCCGGTGTATTGGACCACGGCAATCTGCCCGCCGCCGATGGCGGCGCCGCTGCCGGGCTTAAGCGTGACTTTTTGCAGGGCGTTGACGGGGGCGGCGGCGGATACGCCGCTCGGCGGCGGCTCGGATTTGCCGCTGCAAGCCGTAGTCAGCGCGATGCAAGCCAATAGAGCGATCTTGGGAAAGTTCATGGATGCCATGCACGGCATCATAATGGAAAACGCCGCGTCGCGCGTTCAGGCGACGCCGCGCAATAAGGCGGCGCACACGGCGCAGGTCGCGGCGCTGCTGGCGACGACCAGGCCGATTTCCTCGCTCCAGCCCATTGCGAACAGCCGCAACGCACTGACGGCATCGTCGACTTCATCAACCACTTGCAGCACCCATTCCATAGGCCAAAGTCTAGGTGCATACCTTACAGCCAACCGTGAGTGGGATCACAACCTTAAGCGAGGCATCGGCTTGCTATGGTGCGTGGGGCTGCGTAGGCTCTACGGACATGCAGCGCATTCTCGTCCTGAACCCTAAAGGGGGCTCGGGTAAAACGACGATAGCCACTAATCTCGCCAGCTATTTTGCGAGCCAGGGCGACCGTCCGCTGCTGCAGGATAACGACCCTCAAGGCCTCAAGCAGCCGCTGGCTGAAAAAGCGCAAGCCCGATCAGCCCTTCATTCACGGCGTCGCCGCATTTGAGCGCAATTCACGCATGACTCGTGCCTGGCAAATGCGCATACCGCCCGACGCGGCCCATGTCATCGTCGACACGCCGGCTGCGGTGCCGGCGCAAGAAATGCCCGATATGACCGAAGAGCGCCGACGCCATCATCGTGCCGGTGCTGCCTTCCGACATCGACATTCACGCCTGCTCGAAATGCATCGCCGACCTGCTGCTCATCGCCAAGGTGCGGCGCGACGAATACCGCATCGGCGTGGTCGCCAATCGCGTCAAACGCAACACGCGTGATTTATCAGTCGCTGATGCGCTTTCTGGAGACCCTGCGCATACCGGTCGTCGCCACCTTGCGCGACTCGCAAAACTACGTGCGCGCGGCGGAGCAAGGCACGGGCATTCACGAAATGAAGCGCTACGTGGTGGAACAAGACCTGGAAGACTGGCAGCCGATGCTGGCGTGGCTGAAGGCCAAGGAAGACAAGGCAAAAGAGGCGGCGGCACACCCGAACGAAGGCATCAATCCGCTGCCGGTCACGGCATGAGCCGCGCGCGCGGCGCCTGAATCGAATCTATTTCTTCTCGTCGAAATTGCCGCGGGCTTTCTCGGCCCAGTTCTTATAGCTGTGCCAGTTGTACAAGCTATTGGTGATCGCCGCGTGGCGACCGCCGGTTTTTGCAACGACGGCTGCATCACCGCGCGGAGCCCTGCGGTCCACTCCGGTGTATCGAGTCTGATTTTTAATGTCGCTCATCTCGTTTGCCTCTGTCGATGGGAACGACAGTAAGTGCCGCGCCTGTTCCTCGACAGGAACTGTGTCACGAGGAGCCGGCGCTGTCGCGCAACGGCGACGCGCATTGGGATGCGCATCTCACGAAGCGTCGCGGTAAGTTAAATGGATGAAATTGCAGTCCCTCGCCAAGCATCGAAAAGCGGCTTCAACTCCTGCAGCGAACTCTCCAGCGCCGCGGGCAGGAGCGTCGTATACGAATCCAGCAGCGCCATGGCGTTGCGCGCGGGATCCGTTCTGGTCGCCGCGCCCAGGCGGCGTGACATATCGCGATTCACTACGTGCAGATTCTCATACAAATCCTTGAGCTCCGCGAATCCGGAAGAATCGCCCGTGCCCGCAAGATCGCGCGCCAACAGAAACATGCAGACGCTGCGATACACTGTTTCCGCTTCGCTTGCGAAGGGAAGATGAAATCGAGCCATCGGTCGCAGCCGGTCCGTCCAAGGGCAACCCGAGGTCGCCATGATCAATCCCAGCACGGAACTCAAGGCCTGTTGCGCCGAGGTCTCCGCATGCACGCGTGCGCTCGGCCTGTGTAACCGTCACGCCCACCGTATCGAACGAGACCAGCTCCTTGAGCAACTCGACGGCCGGCGCCATGTGCAGCGCTGACGGACAATGCGTGTGTTCCTCGCTGCTCAAGGGACAATTCGCGCATTGGCTGAACTTCAGCTCGGTCCAAAACGGCGGGTCGGCGGGCACTTCATTGGTCAGCCGAAAATTGCCGGGATCGAAGCACAAATCGACGTGTTTTTTTGAGCCGTCCGGCAGGTCGAAACCATAACGAATATGCAGTGTTTCCTTCATGCCACGAGTCGGTAACAGGGCTTGTATTCGGCACCGGTGAATTTCATGCGGCCCTGCGCCACGAATGAGCGCAGCAGCTTATCGAGCGGCTCCATGATGGCAGGCTCGCCGGCCAGCTCAAAGGGTCCGTAGCGCTCGATTGCATTGACCCCGTATTCCTTGATATTGCCGGCGACGATGCCCGGAGAAGGCGCGGCGCAAATTCGCGGCGCGTTCGTGCACGGGCTGACCCAGCGATAGGCGCAACGCGCGCATTGAGGCATGCGTGACTTCGAAGGGCCGCTGGAACTCCAGCGGGATTTTCAGCAGCCAATTGAAACCATAGGAGTCGCTCGCCTGGCGGCGGTAGTCGCGCACTTCCGCCATTCCCTGCACCATAGCGCGCGCCACCCCGGCAGGATCATCGATGATTACCTTGTAGCGCGCCTGCGCGGCGGCTCCCAGCGTCGCGCCGATGAAGTGATGGATTTGCTGGAAATAATCGGCGCTGTCGGCAGGACCCGTGAATACCATGGGAAACGGCAGTTTCTGGTTGGCCGGATCGAGCAGGATGCCGAGCAGGTACAGGATTTCTTCGGCAGTGCCGGCGCCGCCCGGGAAGATGACGATGCCGTGGCCGAGGCGCACGAATGCTTCCAAGCGCTTTTCGATGTCCGGCATGATGACCAGCTGGCTCACGATGGGATTGGGCGGCTCGGCCGCGATGATCCCGGGCTCGGTAATTCCTAAGTAGCGGCCATCGGTGATGCGCTGCTTCGAGTGCCCGATGGTGGCGCCCTTCATGGGGCCCTTCATCGCGCCGGGGCCGCAACCCGTGCAGACATCCAAGCTGCGCAGCCCGAGCTCGTAGCCTACCTTTTTCGTGTAGTCGTATTCGAAACGGCGGATCGAATGGCCGCCCCAGCAAACCACCAGATTCGGCCGCACCTGCAATTCCAGCACTCGCGCGTTGCGCAGGATGTGAAATACGGCGTTGGTGATGCTCGATGAGGAATTCAGATCGAAGCGCCCGCTGTCCATGATCTCGTTCGAGATGAACACCACGTCGCGCAGCACGGCGAACAAATGGTCCTTGAGCCCGCGGATCATCACACCGTCGACGAATGCGGCGGCGGGGGCATTCTTGATCTCGAGCTTGATGCCCCAGGCCTGGCGGACGATACGCAGCTCGAAATCGCGGTACTTTTCGAATATGACCCGCGCATCGTCGATCTCGCTGCCGGAATTCAACACCGCCAGTGCGCACTTGCGAAACAACGGATACAGGCCGCCCTGGCCGGAATCCAGCAGTTTGGCGATCTCCTGCTGGGAGAGGTGCTCCAAGCTGCCCTTGGGGGCCACCCGCGCATCGACCATGTCAGACGATAGAATCGAGGCTTCCACGCAGCACCTTTTTTACGGGTAGATATCGATCGGAATATTATCCTGCGTGCGCATCCACACTTCGACCATGTCGGAGTTCGATAGAGCTATGCAGCCGTCGGTCCAGTCGTTGGATGCATAATACGCCGAAGGATGATGAGGCGAGTTGGGGAAACCATGGATCATGATGGAGCCCCCGGGCGCCCAGCCTTTCTTGTGAGCTCGCACCTCATCCTCCTTGTTGGGATAGGAGACTTGAATGGCTAGAAAGTAGTCGCTGCGGATATTGCGCCGCGCCAGGTAGTAATGCCCTTCGGGTGTCCTGAAGTCCCGCTCCCGCTCCTTCTGCCCCACCGGGCTCAAGCCCAGCGCCACCTTGTACACGCCCATCAGGTGCCCACCGTTATACAAGTACAGCTTGTGCTCGGATTTATGCACCACGACGCGATCGGCGAGCTCACTCTCCGAGGCGAAAGCGGCTCCGGCAGAGAGAGCCATCGTCGCCATCATCAGACACATCCAAGCACTTTTCGCCGAAAAACGGCCTAATCGCATACCCATTCGTAAAAGTATACCTGTTGGCCGCAACTCAATAATCGGCTCCAGCTCACGTCCCGGTATACTTATGGCTATGCGTCTGTCTGCAGTTACCATTTGCCTAACCACTGTGCTCTTAAATGCCTGCGGCACGCCGTCCGCCATAAAGCCGGTGGAGTACCTGGACGATCGCACCGCCATGACCGTCGGCTCGCTCAAGGAGCCGATTGAGCTGGTGCCGAGCATTCGACCAGGGGGTCTGCACGTCATCACCAATCTCGGCAAGCGCCTGAGCTTTGCTTACCTGGGCCCGGTTGAATGGGATCGCAGCGGTTCGATCGTTTACGGACTGTGGGTGCACATCGCGCCCGGCACTGATCGCCCCATTGCGGACATTCGCTCGAACGCGGCCGTGACCATTGTTCTTGATAACGGCACGCGCGTGCTGACCCCCATCGATGCGCCGCAATTGGGCCGCGGCGCCTACCAGCCCGTCGCATCCTGGGGCCAAACGGCCTACTTCGAGCTGACGGTTGAGATGCTCAAGCAAATGGCGGCCAGCCAGAAACTGGAAATCAACGTTCGCGCGACGGACGATTCGATGGTGAACTTCGTTGCCTCCGGCGACACGCGTGCGACTCTGACCGATTACTTGCATTCGCGCGGTCTCACTGACGATTGATGGCCTCGACCCGCGGCAAGGCAATCGTCGCGCCGGGTCGAACATCGCCGAAGTCCACATCGGGGTTGTATTCGGCAACCAGCCACACAGGCAAGTCCGCATGTTGCTGCGCGATGATCCATAGCGATTCGCCTTTCTTCACCACGTAGTTTTCCGTACCCGAGATCCTGTGGGTGGCAAAGAAGCTCTCCTGCAGTTGCCGATGGTAGTCGCGCCGCGCCGCCTCGAATTGCGCCGCGCTGACCTGCGATAGATCCAGCTTTGACCTTGTGCCCGAGCGTCACCATGGCGTTTTTATGCAGCCTGTTGAGCGCGCGCAGCGACGCGGAACTGACTTTGGACCAATCGGCGAAATGTCCGAGAGTTTCCGCTGCTTGCACCACCACGGTGTTGTCTGCGCCGACGCTGTAATCCGTCGTGTCGCCGTTACCGGAAGGCGCAGCGGCGGGCAGCAAAGCAGTAGTTTCGGCCTGCCGTTCCGAGACGGGCTCCTTGGGCGGCGCCAGGCGCGCTACCGCGGGCTCCGCCGCAGCGGGCTCGGCCGGGGCTTCGACGACGGGCAGCGACGCGGCCACTACACCTGCGGCGGAGCCCTCGGCACGCGACGCGGGCATGGGAATACGCACCGTTTCGCCGCGCGCCAATTCGCGCGGCGCGCTCAAGCCATTGGCGGCGAGCAGGCGATTCAGCGTAACTCCGCTGACCGCCGCGATGCTTGCGAAGGTCTCGCCGCGCCGGGCTCGGTGTGCGCCGTCGTTTCTTTGCGCCACAAACCGTTCGGCCGGTGTGAGCCGCGCCCAACTAGCGCTGATGTCGGCCGGCGGCGGCGAGCCCGGAATGCGCAATTCGTAGCCGCGCGGCACCAAGCGTGTTTTATTCCATATGGGCGGCCGCAGTGCCGGATTCAAAACGCGCAGCGCGCCCAAATCGGCCTTGAAGGCGCGCGCCAGCGCATCGACCGCTACATAGTCCGGCAGCGTGACCACGGTGCTCTGCGTTTCCGGCAGATGCGTGAGGGGCCCGAAATATTTCTCGGCATTGCGATCGACCTCGAGTGCCGCGAGAAACGCCACGTAAAAATTTCTCGAGGCAAATCCGAAGGTGGCGCCCTGATAGCGCTTCACGATCACCGCGATATTGCTCGTGCCTAGCTCATCCTGAGCGCGCCGCAGGCCGCCCGGTCCGTGGTTGTAGGCGGTGACCGCCAGGGGCCAGCTGCCCAGCAGGCGGTAGTTGTAGAGCATCAGATTGGCAGCTGCTTCCGTGGCGCTATAAGGATCCAGACGCTGGTCCACCACGCCGTCCACGCGCATGTAGCGCCGCGCTGTTGCCGGGCATGAATTGCCACAGGCCCGCCGCGCCCACGCGCGAATACGCGGCCGGGTTGAACGACGATTCGACGTGCGGCAGCGCGCCGATTTCCGGCGGCACGCCGCGGTCGGCCAGGACGCGGGAAATGTTCTTCTCGTATTCCTGGGCCCGGATCAAGCCCTCGTGAAAGCGGTCGGCCTGACCGAGCTGAAATCGGATGCGCTCGATCGCGTCGCGATATTGCGCCGGCGTGGTCCGGTCACCGAAGTCATGCAGGATGCGGCGCTCATGAGGCGTCAGGTTTTCGGTATCGCCCGCCGCGAAGCGCCGCAGCAGTGCCGCATAGCGTGCCTTGGCCTGCTCGACGACGCGCTCGCGCTGCCGCGGCGAATCGGACGGATCGAAGCGCAGCACCTCGTAAACCAATCCTAAGTACCAATCGTCGTGCAGCAAGCCTTGATCGGTCGTCACCTCGGTGTAGACGCGAATCCAGAAGCGCACATCGGGTTCGAGTTCGGTCGGATAGGCAAACGCGTCGGCGGTATCCGCCCGTACCGGCGGGCTGCAGAGGAATGGCGCTAACAGCAGCGCCAGGCTAAGCCAATGAGTGCGATTCGACCTAGGTGCAAACAAATCCACAACCTCGCTGGGGAGCGCAGAGCGACGGTGCGCGTCCCTGGCACTTGCTACGCGGCTACCGCGTTGTCTTTGCGGTCCCTGCCGGGTCGAAAAACCAAGCCGAACACCACAAAAATCACTAGAGCGGCGGCGGCGGGAATCGGCCAGATCGCGTGCCAATCGTGCGTCACCGTCAGGCACTCATGCGCGGCGGCCGCCGCGTCGCTGCAGCTCGGGTTGCCGACGGCATAGCGATTCACGATGGCGCCGGAGACGAAAGCGCCGACGAAATATCCCAAGCCATTGGTCACGAAATTGATCAGGCCTTGCGCAGCGGCGCGTATGTTCTCTCCGGCGCGCTGATCGGTGTACACCTGGCCGCCGACGAAGAAAAAGTCGTAGCACACGCCGTGCAGCAGGATGCCTGCATAGATCAGCCACATGGCGCTCCCCGCGTTGCCGTTGGCGAATGCGAAGTAACGCAGGGCCCAGGCCATCATGCCGACCAGCATGATGACCTTGATGCCGAAGCGGCGCAGCAAGTAAGCCAGCAACAGCATGAAAAACACTTCCGACATCTGGCCGAAGGTTTGAATGAAGGCCGCCTCCGGCACCTTGATCTCGTTCAAAAACGGATTCGCGAAGGTGTAGTAGAACTGCAGCGGAATGCACAGCAGGAATGAGCCGATCACGAAAATCAGGAAGTCGCGCTTCTTCAGCAGTTGCAGCGCGTCCAGCCCCAAGGCGTCGCGCAGGCTGAAGTGCGCCGCGTGCGGCCTTGGGCGGCGTGTGCGGCAACAGCAGCGCGTACACAGCCATGCAAAGCGATGCGCCGGCGGAGATTCGCATCGGCAGCACCAGGGCATCGGCGTGCAGGCTCTTGCCCACCAGAATCCCCGCGACGATCCAACCGATGGAGCCCAGTACGCGCACATAGGGAAAGCTGCTGGACTCCTTCAGGTGGTGGAAGGCGATGGAATTGGTCAAAGACAGCGTCGGCATGTAGCACAGCGCGTAGAGAATGAGCAGCGGATAAAAAGCTCGCGAACGCCGTCTGCTGCGACACCATCCACATCACGGCGGCACCGATGAGGTGCAGCGCCGCCAGCAGCTTCTCGCTTGCGAACCAGCGATCGGCGACGATGCCGATGAAGAAAGGCGAGACCAGCGCACCAATCGCCGTCGCGCCGTAGGCAAGACCGATCTGGGAATCGGTGAAATGCAGGTGTCTGCCCGAGGTAGGTGCCCATGGTGACGAACCACACGCCCCAGATGAAGTACTCCAGGAACATCATCAGCGCGAGACGCGCTTGGGTCATGGCAGTTCGCGGATGCGGATGTGGCGCAACGCCAAGGAGCCGGGGTGATCGCCCTGAATGCCGATGTAGCCTTTCTTGGCCAATCCGTAGTTCGGATACTTCGCGAACTTGCTCGCCGCCACCTTCGCCTTCCAGTCGGGACTGCCGAAGTCGTATTCGACGACCTTCTTGGCCGTTCAGCCAATGCTCGACGTGATTGCCATTGACGATGATGCGCGTCTTGTTCCACTCGCCGAACGGCTTGACCACGCCGGCGGGAGGGCCGTACAGCCCATAAGCCGACGCCGCGGCGGTGAGCCTGCTGCGGCCATCGCCGCGCGTTGGCGTCATCCAGCAGCTGATACTCCGGGCCGCTCCAATAAATATGGTCGTACTCGCGCGTGGCACGATAAAAAATACCGCTGTTGCCGCCCTTGCCGATTTTCCATTCGAGCTCGAGTTCGAAATTGCCGAACTGCTCCCTGGTCACCAGATCATCGACGTCGCCTTCCTTGCTGAGCGTGCCAGCGACGACGTGCCAGCCCTCCGGCATGCCCTCCGAGCGCCAACCGCGAAAGCTATCGAGCGATCTTCCCGTCGAACAGCGGCTGCCACTTTGCCTTAGGCACCGTCCCTTGCGCACTCACCGCGTTGCCCACCCCTGCTGCCAACAACCACGCGGCCGCAAACAGCACCGCCTTCCGAGCAATCCGCCCATGGCTCATGTTGATCTCCACTCCCCGCGGGCCACCGCAGGAACAAATGAATCGAGGCCAGGCGGCGGAAAATCCAACGTCTTGCCCTGTTCGGCGCTCATATAAGCGGCCATCAGCAGCGATACTACCTCCAGTCCGTCATCGAAGGTGAACCGCGGCGCTTCCTTGCCGAGAAATGCCCGCACGAAATGCCGGTCTTCGCTTTCATAGCCGTACGCGGCGGCCTCGCTCGCGACCACCGGCATCGATCCCATCTCGGCATTTTGCTTTTCGACCAGATCCTCGCCGGTCGCACCGCGCACCTCGCGCGAAAAAAACAGATTCAGCCCGCTATCCAGCGTATTCCAGGACATTGAATACTCCGGACCCAGAAGTTCCGCGGAAAGGCGCAGGCCCGCGCCCACAAAACTCCACGAGGTCGAGGCTTCGCCAATCAAGATTTGGCCCTCAGGGGTTGCAAACTCGATGCTGACGCTGGCGAAATCTTCGGAGGGCCGCTTGGCATAGTCGACTTCCCGGCCATATTGCGCGGCAAGCTTCGCGGGGTAGGAACCCTTCGACCATTTCAGACTGGCAATGTGGCCGGTAATGCGAAGCGGCCGCACCGATGCCCGTGCTGCGCCCGGCTGCGTCAGCAAATGGCGTACGAGCAGGACCGAGTGGCACATCATGTCGTTCAGCACGCCGCCACCCTGCAGCTCTCCGCGCCAAAACCATGGCGCGTGCGGCCCGCTATGTTCCTCGGAGGCGCGCGCAAGATAGGGCCGGCCGGTGCTCGCCGCGCCGCGCGCCCAAATTCTCGAGCGGCCCGCCTCGATCTGCGGCGCAAATACTTGGTTTTCCAAATAGCCGTGCGCGACTCCGCTGCGCTTGATCAACTCCATCATGCGCTTGGCTTCAGCGACATTTCTCGCCAGCGGCTTCTCGCAGGCAATGCCCCGCAAACCACCCACGCCGCCTTCGATGGCGTGGACGATTTCTTCCATGTTCTCGAGTCGCATGTGGTTGGGCCCGGTGATCCACAGCGCATCGATCATGGGATCCGCCACCATATCGCGGATCGAGGCGTAGGCCTTGGCCGAACCGATGTCCAGATGCCGAGCCAATGCCGCTGCCGAACTCGCGTGCTCTAGGTTCGGGCTCCAGACTCCGCGCACTTCCGCGTCGCGCACGGCTTGGAAACCCTGCATATGGAAACGCGCATTGAAGCCGGAACCGACGAATCCCACGCCGAGCCGCCCGGGCGTGTGATTCGAATTGCTGCTCATGTTTGCCCGGGCCCTAGGCCAAGCTTTTGCAGCAATTCCACCGGCGGGCCCTCAAATTTCGTCAGCGGAACGTTGCCGATATAACCAATGTCCTTCCACCCGGCTGGCGTCGAATAAAAGGCGCCTACGGTCAGGTCCCGGTAGCGCGCGAAGAAGGCCGCGGGACGCGCGAACTTCGGCTTGGCATTGGGCTCATAGCAAATGTCATCGCATATCGCGCTCTGTTGAGCTTCGTCGAGGTCCGCAAAGTATTTTTCGAACCGCAACAGCGCCTCAGCGTCCATCCATGCCAAGCCTTCTAGTACCACGGGCCGATCTGTCAGCTGGCGCGGATACGGAGCGCTCACCCATTCGTCGATGAAATCCACCACTCCCAGGCTGCTCGCATCGGGCGAGCGTCCATCGTCGGGCAGAACGACGCTGCAAAGCGCTTTGGCGGTGCGTCGCTCCGCGGCGGATAGCGTCAGCGGCCAGACATCGCCCGGATGATAAAGCTTGGTGAGGTCCGGATCTGTGCCATAGCCCCTCGCCGCGGGCTGCGCGGTGACCTCCTGGCCGAATCCCCGCGAATTCAACAAAGGCATCGAGGCCGCAGCCGCCAGCATCCATTTGATTGTTGTCCGCCGATCCGTCACAACTCCTTCCTCCGCATCTTATCGGCAATGTGATCAGCCGAGCGCCACGCCAACGCCATGATGGTCAAGGTTGGATTCTTGTCCGCATTGGAGGCGAACACGGCGCCGTCGGTCAAAAACAGGTTCTTCACGTCCCAGGTCTGGCACCACTCGTTGGTCACCGATGTCTGGCGGTCCGCGCCCATGATCGCACCGCCGACTTCGTGGATGATGAAGCCGCCGGGCGCAATCGCCTCGGCGCCATCGCTTTGAACCTTGCTCAGCACGCGTCCGCCCATGGCCTGCACGATGTCGGCAAAAGTCTTCTGCATGTGCGCGGCTTGACGCGTCTCATGCTCGGACCACTTCCAGTGAAAGCGCAGCACCGGGATGCCCCATTTGTCCTTCACTACCGGGTCGATCTCGCAGTAGGAATTTTCGTTCGGGATCATCTCGCCGCGCCCGGCAAAGCCCACGAACGATCCATAGTAGCGACGCGCGTCCTGTTTGAGCCGCTTGCCATAGCTGCCGCCGGTGAAGCGTTCGAGGCCATGCAGCGTGCCCGCTTCAGGCATGCGCCGGCCGCCGCCAAATTCGATGTGGTAGCCGCGCGCGAAGTTCAGCTTCCCTTTCTGCTGATCTTGATAGCCCCACCAGGGCGCGTAAAACGCGTGCCCACTGGCACCATCCTCGTTTTGCGGCGGCAGCGATTCCAGCAGAGGGATCTGGCCGCTCAAGTCGGCGCCCACGGTGTCCATGACGTAGCGTCCAACCTTGCCGCTGGAATTGGCGAGGCCATTCGGGAACGACGCACTCTTCGAGTTGAGGAGAATTCTCGCGGTTTCGCAGGCGCTGGCAGCGAGCACGATCACGCGGGCAGTCGCCTGATGTTCCGCGCCGCTGACTTTATCGAAGTACTTCACGCCCTTGGCAAGCCCGTTGCGGCCCAGCACCACCTGACTGACCATGGCGTTGCACACGATGTCGAGGTTTCCAGTCGCGAGCGCCGGCGGCAGATGCACTGTGGTCGACTGATAATTCGCTCGAATCGAGCAGCCGCGGCCGCAATCGGTCGCCCAGATGCAAGCCGCTCGTTGCTGCATATGCTCCGCGATTATTTTTTGCGCCTTGAGATTGCCGGGATGCAAAAGTGCCGGTGAGCGTTTGAAATCGAGTTGCTGGGTCAGAACTGCGCGGTGGCCCGGCACGATGGGAATACCGAGCCGTCGTGCGCGTTGCTGCACCAAATAATCGCTGACCAGGGGCGCCGGCGGCGGCAAGAGGCAGCCCGGCGAGGAATTTGGCGTGTTCTCGAGTCCCTCGGAGGTGCCATACACACCGATGAGGCGCTCCACTTTGTCGTAGTACGGCGCGACATCCTCGTACGAGATGGGCCAATCGAACCCCAATCCGTCGCGGCTGTGCGGCTTGAAGTCGTATGGCCCGTTGCGCAGCGAGATGCGGCCCCAGTGGTTGGTCCGGCCACCGAGCATCCGCGAGCGCCACCAGGCGAAGCGGCCATGCGGATCGGTCGTCGACTGCACGTATGGCTCGCCGGGAACCGTCCAGCCGCCATCGATGGTAGCGTCATAAAATCCGAAGGCTTTTTCCGGCGTCGAGGCGCCCCGCAGCGGAGCCTGATCCGCAGTTTGAAACATAGGCGTTTCGTGTTCGGGCACGTAGTTGCGCCCCGCTTCCAGCATGAGCACCTTGATGCCTTCCATGCTCAAGGTATAGGCGGTTTGTCCGCCGGCGGCGCCGGAGCCGACGACGATGACGTCGTAGTTCTTACTCACCCAGACATGTTATCCAACTTCGGGCGCCACAGCCGCCTTATCCGCACTTCGAATCGCCGCAATTCAGGCAGGTATTGCAGCCGTCCATCATCACCACCGCAGCGGTGCTGCATTTCGCGCACAGCTGCGCGCCTTCCGGAAAATGCGATTTTGAAAATGCGTCGGTCTGCTTGGTGCGTGCCTCGAACTCGGCACGCTTTTCCTCAACCAATTTTCGCTGATGGACATCGAGTTCCGGCTTCTTCAGCAGGCCGATCGACTGCAGGTGGCGTTCGATGACATAGCCGAGTTCCGCGATGGTCGAGGGCATGAATTTGCCGCCCGGCTGCCAATAGCCGCCCTTCGGATCGAACACCGCCTTGAGTTCGTCGACCAAGAACGTCGTATCGCCCCCCTTGCGGAATACCGCGGAAATAACCCGTGTCAGCGCCACGATCCATTGGAAGTGATCAAGGTTCTTCGAATTGATGAAGACCTCGAAGGGACGCCGCTGTTCATGCTGCGTGCCTTCGTTGAGAACGATATCGTTGATGGTGACGTACATCGCGTGGTCGGAGACCGGCGTCTTTATTTTATAGGTCGAGCCGATCAGGACTTCGGGGCGCTCGAGCTTCTCGTGCATCCATATGACGTTGTCTTGGGCTTTCAGCGCATCCTTGGGCGCAGGCGCCGGCGCATCCTTCGCCTCAGGTTTCTGCACGCGGTACTTCGCGATCTTCTTGCCGATTTTGATATGAGCCATGATCAGAACTTCCCGTAATAGCCTTCTTTGAGCGCATCGAAGAGATTCGCGGCGGTATGCATTTCACCGTCGTATTCGATCTCCTGATCGCCCCGCGCTTCGACTTCCGTCCCATCCTCCAAGGTGAAGACGTATGTGGTGTTCTTCAAGTCGTCCTCTTTGACCAAAACACCCTGGAAGGCCTCCGGATTGAAGCGGAATGTCGTACAGCCTTTGAGCCCCTGGTCATAGGCGTACATATAGATATCTTTGAAATCCTCGTACTTGTAATCGGTCGGCACATTCGCCGTCTTCGAAATCGAAGAATCGATCCAGCGCTGCGCCGCCGCCTGAATGTCCACGTGCTCCTTGGGACCAATGTCATCCGCGGCGATGAAGTAGTCCGGCAGCTTCTCGGCGGGCACCTGCGAATTCGGCATGGCACGCGAATTGATCAACTCCCGGTAGGCCAGCAGCTCGAACGAAAACACATCGATCTTTTCCTTGGATTTCTTGCCCTCGCGCAGCACATTGCGAAAATAGTGATGCGCGAAGGACGGCTCGATGCCGTTGGACGCATTGTTGGCAAGCGACAAGGAAATGGTGCCGGTTGGCGCGATCGAGGTGTGATGCGTGAAGCGCGCACCGACTTCCGCGAGTTCATCAACCAGTTCCGGCGAGGCTTCTGCGATGCGCTGCATGTAGCGGCTATAGCGCGCGTGCAGCACCCGGCCCGGCACGCGTGCGCCGACCCGCCACCCATCCTTGACCATTTCGGGACGCTTGCGCAGCATCTCGCGCGTGACCGCGAACTCCTCGTTCATGATCGGTGCCGGGCCTTTCTCCTTGGCGAGATCCAGCGCAGCTTCCCATCCCGCCACCGCCATCTCGCGCGAAACGTTCTGCGTAAAGGCCACCGACTTCTTCGACCCGTACTTCATGCACAGCATGGTGATGGTCGAACCCAGTCCCAAAAATCCCATCCCATGACGGCGCTTGCGCATGATTTCGTCGCGTTGCTGCGCCAAGCGGCAAGCCATTGACCTCGACCACATTGTCGAGCATGCGCGTGAATATCTTCACGACCTTGCGATAGCACTCCCAATCGAAGCGGGCATCCTCGGTGAACGGATCGAGCACGAACTTGGTGAGATTCACCGAGCCCAGGAGGCAAGAACCGTAAGCGGGCAACGGTTGTTCGCCGCATGGATTGGTGGCGCGGACATTTTCCGTCCACCAGTTGTTGTTCATCTCGTTCACCTTGTCGATGAGGATGAAGCCCGGCTCGGCAAAATCGTACGTGGAGGTCATGATCACGTCCCACACGCGCCGCGCAGGCAAAGTCTTGTAGATCTTGCAGGCGACCAACCCCTCCTCGTTCGCGACGTAGCCCTGTGTATACGGCCACTCGCGCCACACAAACTTCGTGGTGTCGGACAGATCCGGGCGTTCGGCCTCGAACTCCTGGGTTCCCAATGGAAACGCCAGCGTCCACTCGCCGTCGTTCTTCACCGCCTTCATGAATTCGTCCGTCACCAGCAAGGACAAATTGAATTGCCGCAATCGGCCGTTCTCGCGCTTGGCGCGAATGAATTCCAACGCATCGGGATGTCCGATATCGAACGTTCCCATTTGTGCGCCGCGCCGGCCGCCCGCCGAGGACACGGTGAAACACATCTTGTCGTAGATATCCATGAACGACAGCGGGCCCGAGGTATAAGCGCCCGCGCCCGACACGTAGGCGCCGCGCGGCCGCAATGTCGAGAATTCGTAGCCAATGCCGCAGCCGGCTTTGAGCGTCAGGCCCGCTTCATGGACTTTCTGCAGGATGTCGTCCATCGAGTCGCGGATCGTTCCGGACACGGTGCAATTGATCGTCGAGGTCGCGGGCTTGTGTTCGAGCGCGCCGGCATTCGAAGTCACTCGGCCGGCAGGAATGGCGCCGTGGCGCAAGGCCCACAGGAATGACTCGTACCATTGGTCACGGCTGGGTTCCCCTTCCACGTCGGCGAGCGCGCGGGCGACGCGCTTATAGGTGTCGTCCATCGACTTGTCGATGGGCGAGCCGTCCTTCGCGGTCAGCCGATACTTCTTATCCCAGATGTCGAAGGAGGCTTCTTGATAAGGAATGCTGCCGACATCTTTGGGCTGTATTTTGACCACCGTATTCATGGGTATCTACGCCGCTCCGTTATAATTATCGAGCTAAAAATTGAACACAATGGCGGTGTTCTCGCGAAAAAAATCGTCGGTGACTTAACAGAAGACTGATGGGACTCGATCGACCGTTCGAACACAACATGTTGTGTTTGAGCCGAGAGGGTACGGCGCGATGGCAATCATCGTCAAGACTTTTTTTGCAGTTTTTTTTGTCAAAAAACTAGCTTATATATCAATGAGATAGCGAATTATGCGCAGAAATTAGCTGATTACACTTTCATAAGCTGAGGTCAAGGGGAAAAACTGCAAATCGCAAGATATTGTGTTTGCACAAGTTATCCACATTATGTTCCATTGACTTTGGGCTGCGTAGCACTTTTTCGCGCTGCAGCTCAAACCCCGCCAAATTCGTCGGCGCAGTCCGCGCCGAGTTGAAATGCAACTCAAGCGACCCAATTTCCGGAGTCACGCGCGTGAGTTTCGATTCACAGGAATTTGGCACCCCATTTTTTTATCATATTTATTTAGGAGTTTTCAACAATGACTGTCGTACGTTATGAGCCGTGGGCCCTCGTGAGCCGGCTCCAGAAAGAAGTCGATCGTTTATTTGGAGCACCGTTGACCACTGCCGCCGATTCGGGCGCATGGCTGCCGCCCGTGGATATCCATGAGGAAGCGAATCAGTTCGTGCTGCATGTGGATCTGCCCGGCGTCGATCCGAAGGCCGTGGAAATCACCTCGGATCAAGGCGTGCTGACCATTCGCGGACAGCGCGAAGACACCCGCAAGGAGTCGCGTGAGGGCTTCCGCCGCATCGAGCGCATCAGCGGCGAATTTCAACGCCGTTTCAGCTTGCCGGAGAGTGCGGATGCACAGAACATCAAGGCGAAGGTCGCCAATGGTGTGCTCGAAGTCGCAATTCCCAAGCTAGCGCAAGTGCAGCCGCACAAGATCCAGGTCGAAGCCGCCTAAGGGGATCCTTGGCACGCGTCCTTCCGTGTAATATCGCCTCGATGCTGGCGAGGAGGCCGGACTTTTAAGTCCGGCCTTGCTTTACCCGCCGGCCATGAGGTTACAGGATCGCGCATGAATCTGCGTCTCAAGTTTGCAGCAGCCGCGCTCGCCGCGGTTGCGATCAGCGGGCAGGCGCTCCGCCGCGGTTCCTGCCGCCGATGCCGCGCCCATGCCCACGCTGGCTCCCATGGTCAAGCGCGTCTCACCCTCCGTCGTGAACATCGCCACGCGCGGGACTATTAAGGAGCAGCCCGGCCGCAATCCGCTTGCTGGACGATCCGTTTTTCCGCCGCTTTTTCGACGCCCCGCAGGATTCAAAGCCGCGTGAACGCCAATTCCAAAGCGCCGGATCCGGCGTCATCGTCGACGCGAAAAACGGCTACATCATCACCAATCATCATGTGGTCGAGAACGCCAGCGAGATCACCATTACGCTGCTCGACAACCGCACCTTCAGCGCCAAAGTCATCGGCAGCGACGAAGGCGCCGATGTCGCGGTACTGCAGGCAAAGCAGCCGAATCTGGTCGCCATGGCCGCTCGGCGATTCGGGCAAGCTCGAGGTCGGCGACTACGTGGTCGCCATCGGCAACCCGTTTGGATTGCAGCACACCGTCACCGCCGGAATCGTCAGCGCGCTGGGCCGCAGCGACATCAATCCGGAAGCCGGCGGCTACGAGGATTTCATCCAGACCGACGCCTCGATCAACCCCGGCAACTCCGGCGGCGCCTTGGTGAACCTGCGCGGCGAGCTGGTCGGCATCAACTCCGCCATCCTGTCCCGCACCGGCGGCAACATCGGCATCGGCTTCGCGATTCCCGGTCAATATGGTCCGCAGCGTCATGGACCAACTCATTAAGTACGGTCAAGTCAAGCGCGGCGTCCTCGGCGTTCAGCTCTACAGCGTCAATGCGGACATCGCCAAGGAATTCGGCCTGACCGAAACGACCGGCGCCTTGGTGGCCGGGGTCGCGCAAGGATCGGCGGCGGAACGCGCCGGCATCAAAACCGGCGATATCATCACTTCGCTCAACGGCGTCACCATGAAGAGTTCGGGCGAGCTGCGCAATGCCATCGGCATGCTGCATGTAGGCGATAAGGTGGAACTCGGGTCTGCTGCGCGACGGCAAACCGCGCAAAGTCACCGCGTTGATCGCCGAGCGCTCGGAGGTGGAATCTGCGAGTGCGGCCGACATCAATCGCGGGCTCGATGGTGCCGAATTGGCAGATGCGCCGGACGGCATGCGGAGTTCTGGTGAGTAAAGTGCAAGAGGCAAGCGCAGCGGCGCAGGCTGGAATTCGCGCGAACGATGTCATCGTGGGCGTGGGACGAACCCCGGTCAGCCAACATGAAAGCGTTTCGTCGAGGCCGTGAAAGGCGCATCGGTGCTGGTGCTCAAGGTTCGCCGCGGCAGCGACACGCTCCTGCTGCCGGTTCGCTGACCTATGCGGCTCCTATCCATCGTGGTTCTCGGCGGTACGGGATTCCTGGGCACGCGGCTGGTTGCCCGCTTGATCAAGGACGGCCACCAAGTCACCGTGCTGTCGCGCGACCGCGAGCAGCATAAGCACCTGCTTGGTGCTGCCCGGCCTCACACTGGAGAACTGCGATGTGTATGAGGAACCGCAGCTGAGCGAACGATTTCGCGGCAAGGACGTCGTCATCAATCTCATCGGCATCCTCAACGAACGCGGCTTCAGCGGCGCCGGTTTCCGCCGCGCCCATGTTGAGCTGACCCGGCATGTGTTACTCGCCGCCCGGTCCGCGGGAGTCGCGCGGCTGCTGCAGGTATCGGCATTGAAGGCCGCACCCGATGCGCCCAGCTACTACCTGCGAAGCAAGGGCGAGGCGGAAAAGCTCATCCGCGATCAGAGCGCCGTGGATTGGACCATCTTTCAACCCTCGGTGATGTTCGGTCCAGGCGACTCCTTTCTGAATCGCTTCGCGGGATTGCTGGCTGCGATCCCCTTTGTCTTCCCGCTGGCCAGGCCGAACGCGCGCCTTCAGCCCCTATGGGTAGATGACATGGTGGACGCGGTGCTGCGCTGCCTGCACGGCGGCGCCACCAGCCGACAAACCTATGAACTCGGCGGTCCGCAGATCTACACCTTGAAGGAAATCGTCGTCTGGGTGGCGAAACTGACGCACCATCGGCGCTGGATCATCGGCCTGCCGAATTTTGTCGGGCGCATGCAAGCCTTCTTCATGAATTTCGTCCCCGGCCGTCCCTTCTCCGGTGACAACTACAAGTCGCTCACCGTCGACAGCGTCTGCAGCGAGGACGGCTTCGCGAAGCTTGGCATCAAGCCCAAATCAATGAGCGCATCCGCGAGGCTTTTCTTGGGCGCGCAAGAAGACAATGCGCGGCTTAGCCAGAATCGCGCCGCCGCGGGCCGCGCCAAGTCTGCGCCTTGAGCCGGGCACGAGCAGATCAAGGCTGAGAAGACTTCTGAGGATGGGCATCCGAGTCAGGACCCGTCGCCACGCGGGCGGCGTGCACGGCGTCCGCCGTCGGTAAATATACCTTCGCAATGGCCAGCGCCAGGAAATAGGGCTCCGGTTCGTCGCGATTGGTGAGCACGACCACGCTCAGGCGATGCGCAGGAAAGCGCACGATGACGTTGCGAAATCCCATGGTCTCGCCCGAATGCCACAATGATTCGCCCGTGATGCGCCAGCCAAAACCATACTCCACGGCTGGGTCGTCGGTCTTGGTGGCCGGCGCAAAAGCTGAACGCAGCGATTCCTGGCGCAGCAGGCGATTGTCGTAAAGCGCGGCGTCCCACTTCGCAAGATCGTCAATTGAGGAATAAATACCGCCATCGCCCAACACGGCGCTGGTCAAGCTTTGATCAGTGCGCGTCCAGGAATTGTTCACGAGACTGTAGCCATACGCACGATTGGCGACGGTCGAAACGCCCGCCTCGAACGCCACTGTGTTTTGCATGTGCAGGGGCGCGAAAATACGCTCGCGCAGAAACGTGGCGAAATCTTTGCCGGAACAGCGCCCGACGATCAACGCCAGCAGCGAATAGCCGCTGTTGCTGTAACGGTACTCTGTGCCGGGCGCAAAGTAGGTGCGATTTTCCGCCTCCAACAAGTGCAGCACGTCGGCGTCGTGCAATTGCTGCGTGGTCCCTTCCGCCATTAGATCTTCGTAGTCGATCAAGCCCGCGGTGTGCGTGAGCAGATGTTTGAGCGTAACGTCATTCGCCGCGGCAGGCAGCGAGGGCAGCCATTTGCGCACCGGATCGTCGAGCGTCAATCGTCCATCTTCCGCCAGCAACAATATCGACGCCGCGGTGAATTGCTTGGTCATCGATGCCAGCCGGTAATTGGTCGCCGGCGTGGCGGGGACTCGCGCCTCGAGATTCGCGAATCCGAAAGAGCGGCGGAAAATCGGCACGCCATCGCGAACCACCAAAACGCTGGCCCCAGGGACCGCACCCTGATAGGACCGCATCAACGCGTCGATCTGCGCCGACGGATCGTGCACGCCCGGCGCACAGCCGGCGCAGGCGAGAAGAGCCGCCGCCAGCCAACCGATTGAGGACAGCAATCCGATTGAAGGGCGCAGGACCAACTCTCTCAAGCCGGCGGCGCCGGAAAAGCCTTTGCCGCCGCAAAGATCCACTCGCGAAACTGCGCCACCTTGGGTAGCGCGAGAAAACTTTTCGGACATACGAACCAATAGGCCGAAGCGTACGGCAATGCACCACGGCCAGCGAGCTTGAGCGTGCCCTTCTGCAGCGCCCGCGATACCAGCGTCCATCGGCCGAGCGCATATCCCAAGCCTTCCTCAGCCGCGGCCAAAAGGCCGGCGGAGTCTTCAATGCTGGGCGCCCGCGAGTGCCATGCGGCTTCCTCGGATGCTTGCGCCCACACATGCCACGGCTCGTCGCCGCTCTCGAGCAGCGGGAATTTGCTCAAGGCGGCGCCGCGCTCGATCATGCCGTGCTGCTTGATGAGATCGGGACTCGCAACCGGCACCAGCCAATCGTCCAGCAATTTCTCGCTGTGCATGTTGGGATAGTTGCCGCCCCCGAAACGAATCGCAATGTGATTCTCGGAGCGCGAGAAATCCACCAGAGCGCGCGAGGTATGAAACCGCAATTCGATGTCCGGGTATTTGCGGCGAAACGAGCGGATACGCGGCAGCAGCCAGATCTGCAGGAACGAGGACAGCAGGCTTATTTGCAAGGGTCCCGCCCGGCGGTGATGTTTCATCTGGTGCAGGGCCGACTCGAGTTTCTCCAATCCTGCCCTGACCGCGGGCAGCAATTCGGATCCCTCTTCGGTGATTTCCACGCGCCGCCCGTTGCGCCTGAACAGCGGCACCTGGATATAAGACTCGAGCGTTTTGATCTGCTGGCTGACGGCGGCCGGCGTGACATTCAGCGCATCGGCGGCTTCCGAAAAACTCAAATGCGCGGCCACCGCCTCGAACACACGCAAGGATCCCAGCGGCAATCGGTCGTACGCAGATGGCACTTTAGCTTTCCTTAACGCTCGATCAGGGATTGAATTTGTTCGGAATCGGCGCGGCAGCCAACCTATGCACCGAGGGTTCAAACTTAATCGGAGCGCATATCATGAACCATTTATTCTTTGTCGCAAGACTCGTACAAGGCCTTCTGGCGGTGACCATCGTATCAGCCATTGTGATGGCGATTCAGTTCTCGCTGGTGGACTTCTAGGGACTTGCCGATGTCCCGCACACCCGCAGATCTCGCTGTGATTGCTCAAGTTTCGCCAGTTCGCGAACGCGGCGGTAGAAGGCAGGCAGGTCGCCGCCTACCGCCTTCAACTCTTGTTCGAAGCCCGGCACGCATGCGAAGTAGGTGGCAATCGATGCCAGGTGAGCATTGTTGATGTCCTGCGCGAACCAGGCGTCGAACGGCGCATGACCTCCCCACTGCATGCGCAGAGCGGCATAGGTTTCGCGCAGGGCTTCGAATGCCTCGCGCTTGCGTTCGCGCATCAGCGGCGGCGGCAGGCCAAGGGCATAGAGCGCCCGCAGTTGTTTACGCGTGTCGCTCATCAGCGCAATCACTTGCAGGTAGCGCTTTTGCCGCAAAAGATGATCCGCTAGATCCTGCTCGCGGCCTTGTTGCTGCAGCCAGCGCCGCACGCCCTCCTCCTCCACGGTGGTCGCGAGTGCCTCATTGAATGACGCGTCATTGCGGACGTATAACAGCTGGTGGGTCAGCTCGTGAAAAATGATCGCCGCCAGCTCCACGTCATCCCAGTTCACCATCGTGCTTAGAATGGGATCGTCAAAGTGCCCCAAGGTCGAATACGCCGCGACGCCGCCGACTACCACGTCGAAGCCTTGCGCGTGCAGGCCGGCGGCAAAACGCCGCGCCTTAGCCTCGACGAAATAGCCGCGGTAACCCACGCATCCAACGATGGGGAAACACCACTTCTTGGGCTCGACGGAAAATTCCGGGGCCGCAACCACGTTCCATACCACATAGGGACGGCCGATATCAGCGTACTTTCGATAGCTGCCATTGTCGGGCAGGCCGAGCTCATGGCTGGCGAAATCGCGTATCGACCTGACCGATTGCAGTTGCGCGCGCAGCTTGGGCGGCGTCGAGGGTTTGTCTATGACCTGGGTGATGGGTTCTCGTTTGGACATGAGCGCCAACTGGCCTTCGGCGCTTTGCAGCAGATAGCAGCCGCCGCTCAAGCTTGCGATCAGTGCGATCGCGACGCCAGCGCGGAATGGGACGGCGATGCTGTTAAGATTCACGCATGCAAGTGTATCTGGTTGGTGGCGCCGTTCGAGACGCGCTGCTGGGTTTGCCCGTTAAGGAGCGCGATTGGGTGGTGGTGGGGAGCACCCGCGAGGAATTGCTGCGTCTCAACTATCGTGAGGTGGGTCGCGACTTCCCCGTGTTCCTGCATCCGCAGTCCCACGAAGAATATGCGCTGGCCCGGCGCGAGAGAAAGACTTCGCCCGGGTATCGCGGCTTTGCGGTCGAGTTCGGGCCAGAAGTCACTCTCGAGCAGGATCTCGCGCGGCGCGATCTGACCATCAATGCGATAGCGCAGGACAACGATGGCTCTTTCATCGATCCTTTCGGCGGGCAACTCGACTTAAAGGCCCGCGTGCTGCGCCATGTTTCGCCTGCATTCATCGAAGATCCGGTGCGGATCTTGAGGCTTGCGCGCTTCGCCGCCCGCTTCGCGCCAATGGGTTTTCGGGTGGCCCCCGAAACCATGGCGCTGATGCGCGCAATGGTCGAGCAAGGAGAGGTTGAAGCCCTGGTAGCCGAGCGCGTCTGGCAGGAGACCGAAAAGGCACTGCGCGAAGCCGGCGCCAGCGTTTTTTTCCAGGTCCTGCGCGAGTGCGGCGCCTTGAAAATCGTATTTCCAGAGGTCAACGCACTATTCGGCGTGCCGCAGCCCGAGAAATGGCATCCTGAAATTGATACAGGCGTGCACACCTTGATGGTGCTCGATCAGGCGGTGCGCTTGAGCGCGGATGCGAAGGTCCGCTTTGCAGCACTGGTGCACGATCTCGGCAAGGGGACGACACCGCACGCGGAATGGCCAGGTCACAAAGGACACGAGGAGCGCAGCGTGGCGCTGATTGAGTCTCTGTGCGATCGATTGAAGCTGCCGAGCGAGTATCGCGAGCTCAGCATCATCGTCGCTCGTTATCACGGCAATGTGCATCGTGCGTTTGAACTGCGTCCCAACACAATCTTGGGAATCCTGGAAAAAATCGATGCGTTCCGCCGGCCGGAACGATTTGCGCAAGCGCTTCTGGCGTGCGAGGCGGATTCGCGCGGCCGCTTAGGTTTGGAGGAAAACCCTTATCCGCAACGCCAATATCTGCAAGCGGCGCGTGATGCGGCGGCCACCATCAAACCCACACCCGAGGATATCGCGGATCAGGTGGGCCCGTTGATAGCCGAACGCATTCACCAGCGGCGGCTGCGCGCCATCACGGAGCTAACCTCTCGCGTCCAGCCACGCAATGATGTTTGATACCGTATCGCGGTAGAAGCGTTCATATAATCCGCGCGACACGTAACCGATGTGTGGCGTTGCCAGCAGGTTGTGCATGTGCCGATACGGATGATCGGCCGGCAGAGGTTCCACGTCGTAGACATCGATGGCCGCGCCGGCGATCTGGCCGGCCTTGAGCGCCGCGGCCAGCGCCGCTTCGACCACGATGGGTCCGCGCGAAGTATTCACCAAACGCGCAGTCTGTTTCATCAAAGCCAATTCACCGGCACCGATCAGTCCGCGCGAACGGTCGCTCAAAACCAAATGCACTGACACGATGTCCGATTGCCGCAGCAGGTCTTCTTTTGACACCAGCGCCGCTCCGACTGCGCCGGCTTTTTCAGCAGTGAGATTTTGGCTCCAGGCGATGACCCGCATGCCAAACGCCAAGCCGATCTTCCCCACCTGCGAGCCGACATTGCCGAGTCCGATTAAACCCAAGGTCTTGCCCGACAGGTCATCGCCGATAGTGTGTTGCCAACCGCCGTCGCGGACGGCAGCGCTTTCGGCGACGATGTGGCGCGCACTTGCCAGGATCAGCGCCCACGTCAATTCAACCGTCGGGCTGCCGAAATAGCCGGTGTGGACCACGCCGATGCCGCGAGCGGCGGCCGCCTTGAGATCGATGGACGCGTTGCGCGGCCCGGTTGAGGCGATGAGTTTCAAGTTCGGAAGCCGCTCGATGAGCTGCGCAGCAAGCGGCGTTCGCTCGCGCATCACGCAGACGATGTCATAAGGCAGCAATCGCTCGGCGACGGCGTCGGTGTCAGCCAAATGGTCGTTGAATACATCTACCTGGGCCCGAGCCGTGACGGCAGACCAGTCCGCCAGCTCGAGCGCCACACCCTGATAGTCGTCCAATACCGCGATCTTCGCGCGCATCATTTTCTCCTTACAGTGAATGCCGCAAGTCCAACAGCGCGAAACCCGACAGCGGCCTGTCAAACCCACGCAGCCACGCCATTGCCTTGAAGCGCTCGCCCATTTCGCCCGGCATCATCAGCTGCCGCGCCTGATTGGCAAGGCGCGCAAAGTGATTCTCATCGCCGCCTGCAGCAAGCCGCATTTCCTGATCGATGCTCAGGCCCGCCAAAAAATGCATCTGGGTGGTAAACCCCGCGAGCTCAAAGCCGCCGTCTCTGGACGCCTCGGCCACGCGCGTAAAGTCCACCCAGGCGCTGATGTCCTGCAATCCGATGTTCGCAAACGGATCCTCGCTGAGGCGATGCCGGAAGTGGCACACCAAGGTGCCGTCGCGCCGCTCGGGCAAATAGTACTGCGTACGCGGTAGTCCATAGTCGAACCACAAGACCGCACCGCGCCGCATCCTCTGCAGTGACGGCGCGGGTCCATGCGCCGAGGCGCGGGCAGTACTCGGATACATAGCCATCATCCCAGGGGCCGCTGACTTCGGCCAATTCTCGGCAATCGTGCAGCATCGCCGCGTTCGCGGGACGCGCCGCCCACGCGAATTTCCGGTCGCGAATCTCTACGCCGAGTTCCTCGACGCCGCTCTCCCGCCAGCGAAAACGCGCCACTGGCAGCGCGTCCAGTACCTCGTTCGCGAGAATGACGCCGTCGAACGATTCTGCGGGCGGGCGGTCGAGCCAATGTACGCGCTGAAATGAGTGCGGCAGCCTTTTCTCAAGATACTCGCGCTGCCGCTGACGAAGGTCCGCGCTGACTTCGAGAATCCAGTAGTTATCGGGCAGTTGACCGAGGGTCTCGAGCCGCGCCAAGAGATCCGCCGCCAAGCGGCCGCTGCCGGCGCCGATTTCCAACACGGAACCAGCGCTTAAGTTGCGCAGGACCTCGGCGCATTGCACGGCCACGCATGCGCCAAACAAACGCGAGACCTCCGGCGCGGTGGTGAAGTCGCCGCCTTCGCCCAGTTTCTGGGCACCGCCGCTGTAGTAACCCAACCCCGGTGCATACAGCGCAAGATCCATGAATCGCTCGAAGCTGAGCCAGCCGCCTCCCGCACTGATCTCGGCAGCCAGATGATTTCGCATGCGCGCGCTGTGTTCGACCGCGGCGCTGGGTATCATTTCACGCGGCCACAGCTCTTGGGGTATCGTTGCGTCGCATGGTGGTCATGAATGACAATTTTGCTCTGCGCGATCAAGTCGTGTTGATCACCGGCGGCGCGCGCCGCGTCGGCGCCGAGATTGCACGCACGCTGCATGCGGCGGGCGCCAGCATTCTCATTCATTATCGTTCGGCGGCGGCGGAAGCCATTTCCTTGGCGGACGAATTCAACCACATGCGCGCTCACTCGGCCGCGATATTTGCCGCCCATCTTTTGGACGCCGACGCGCCGGATAAATTGGTCGGTGCGACCTTGCTGGAATTCGGCCGCCTGGATATTTTGATCAACAATGCCTCGAGCTTTTATCCGACGCCGGTCGGCCAGATCACGCTGCCGCAATGGGACGACCTGGTAGGAAGCAATTTGAAAGCGCCGCTGTTCCTGTCGCAGGCCGCCGCACCGAGTCTGCGGGCGCAACGCGGACTCATCATCAATATGATCGACATTCATGCTCTGCGTCCTCTGAGGGCGCATCCGGTTTACAGCACGGCCAAAGCAGGACTTGCCATGCTGACGCGCTCACTGGCGCGGGAGCTGGGGCCGGAAATTCGCGTCAACGGCATTGCGCCGGGCCCGGTGCTGTGGCCCGACGGAGAGATGGACGAGGAGCTGAAACGCGAAATCATCGGCAAGACGGCACTTAAGCGCCATGGCACGCCGCAGGATATTGCCCGCACCGCCTTATTCCTGGCGAAGGACGCGCCGTATATCACCGGCCAAATCATCGCGGTTGACGGCGGCCGCAGCATTTAAGGCTGGCGGCACATCAGGTTCTTGCCGCGGCTCGCATGCGCCACGCTTTCCAAATCCTGACGCGTGCGCTCCAGACTCACCCCGACGTCTCGCGAGTTGCGAATGGCACCGGGCTTGCTCAACGTAATACTCACCCAACCCACGCCGAATTCTTCCAGAATCAGCATGGCGACGTGCTCGGCCAGCGTTTCCACCAGATGAAAGCTGCGACTCGTCGACGAACGCGAGCACACGCTTTGCGACTCCCTTGTAGTTCAGCGTGTCGTCGATGGAATCGGACAGCGCGGCCTTGGCGATGTCCGCGCTGAACTCGATGTCCACGATAACCGTCTGCTTGACCTGCCTTTCCCAGTCGAAAATGCCGACAATGGTTTCGGTCTTTAATGCGTGAATGAAAATTTTATCCATGCAACGACTCAATCCCCTATTGCGGTAAGTTCCCAACTGGCTCGCGCGCTCATGCCTGCAGTTCCGCGCAGGCCTGCGCTCAACCGCATGCAGCCCGCCAATGCAATCATGGCTCCATTGTCCGTGCAAAATTCAGTGCGCGGGAAAATACAGCTCAGCGTCCGAGTCCTGCACGACGGTTGCGAGCCGTTCGCGCAAACGGCGATTCGCGCCGACGCCACCGGCCACGACCAAGCGCTGATGGCCCGTGTTCCGCAGGGCGCGCCGGCACTTTTCCGCCAAGCGTCTCGACCACGGCCTCCTCGAAGCCCCGCGCCACATCCGCGCGGACCGAATCGCTCAATTCGCGGCCGCGCAAGGCTACTAGGGCCGCGGTCTTCAGGCCACTGAAACTGAAATCAAGGCCGGGCCGGTCCAACATGGGTCTGGGGAAGACGAATTCGCCGCTGCGGCCGCTCTCTGCGAGCAGGGCCAGAGCGGCCCCGCCCGGATAAGGGAGACCTAGGAGTTTGGCGGTCTTGTCGAAGGCCTCTCCGGCAGCATCGTCCAAAGTCTCGCCCAAGATCCGGTAGCGGCCCAGCGCGGCGACTTCCACGATTTGGGTATGGCCACCGGACACCAGCAGCGCCAGGAAGGGGAATGGCGGCGGCCGGGGCTCCAACAGCGGCGCCAGGAGATGGCCCTCCAAATGATGAATACCCAGCGCGGGCTTGTCCCACGCGGCCGCCAAGGCATTGGCGAACCCCTCGCCTACGAGCAAGGCTCCAATCAGCCCGGGACCCGCGGTATAGGCAATCGCGTCAATCGACGCTTTATCCGACTTTGCCTCCGCCAGCGACTCTCTGACCAGGGGCAATAGGCGCCGTACATGGTCCCGGGATGCCAGTTCGGGTACGACCCCTCCGTAGGCTTGGTGCATCGCCACCTGGCTATGAAGTCGATGCGACAGAAGGCCGCCTACCCCGTCATAGACGGCGACCGCGGTCTCGTCGCATGAACTCTCGATGCCTAAAACACGCATATTTTTGCCTTTTGCGGGGGCGCACTTTAGAATGCGCCCCCCTGTCGCCTTCTTGAGCGGCCGTGCCACCAATTGAGGTTTGAATGCCCAGCGTTCGCGTTCGTGAGAATGAATATTTTGATGCCGCCCTGCGTCGCTTCAAGCGTGCCTGTGAAAAGGCGGGCGTCCTCACCGAGCTGCGGCGCCGTGAATTCTACGAGAAGCCGACCCAAGAACGTAAGCGAAAAAAGGCGGCTGCCGTTAAGCGGCATTTAAAGCGTCTCTCGCGGGAGAACATGCGCGGTACCGGACAGCAGCCGGCCAGTCCTCCGGCCGGCTGCCCCGTCACGACCTTCCTACTAAGGGAACTGGTCGCGATTTGGCTACCCTCAAAGAGCGAATTACCGACGATATGAAGGCGGCGATGCGCTCCGGCGAAAAGGAGCGGCTTGGCGTGATCCGCATGATCACCTCCGCCATCAAGCAGCGTGAAGTCGATGAGCGCATCTCCCTGGATGATGCGCAGGTGCTCTCTGTGCTCGAGAAAATGATCAAGCAGCGCAAGGAATCGGTAGAGCAGTTCAAAGCCGGCAACCGCCAGGATCTGGCGGACAAGGAATCAGCCGAGATCACCCTGCTGCAGGGCTATATGCCTTCGCAGCTGAGCGCCGCGGAACTCGATGTGCTGATCAACGATGCCGTTGCCTCCGCCGGCGCCGCCAGCATAAAGGACATGGGCAAGGTCATGGCCATCATCAAGACCAAGGCGCAGGGCCGTGCCGACATGGGCGCAGTCGGAGCGAAGATCAAAGCCAAACTGGGCGGATAACCAAAGAGTCCGCCCGAGTATTCCAGGGGGGCGGTCCATGACCGGCCGAATTCCAGACTCGTTTCTCGACGAACTCGTATCGCGCTCGGATATCGTGGAAATCATCAGCGCACGCGTGCCGCTAAAAAAGGCCGGGCGCGAGTACAAAGCCTGTTGCCCCTTTCATAACGAGAAATCCCCGTCATTTTCGGTGAGCGCGGAAAAGCAGTTTTACCACTGCTTTGGCTGCGGCGCGCACGGCACGGTCATCGGCTTTCTCATGCAGTATGAAAAAATGGAATTCCTCGATGCGGTGGCGGATCTGGCGCAGCGCGCCGGACTCGAGCTGCCGCGCGAGGCGAGAAAAGAGCACGAACCTGGCAGTGCCGACCTCCACGATCTGATGCTGCGCGCCGCACGTTTTTTTGAACAAAATTTGGCCGACAACGCGCGTGCAAAGGCTTACGTGCAGCGCCGCGGCATCGATGCCGGGATCTGCGCCAAATTCAGCTTGGGCTATGCGCCCGATGCATGGGACGCGCTGCTCAAACGATTCGGAACTTCGGAAGAAGAGCGGCGCAGGTTGCTGCAGGCGGGGCTCATTCTGGAGCGCAGTGGCGAGAAAACCAGTGGCTTTTACGATCGGTTTCGCGACCGGCTGATGTTCCCGATTCGCGACTCGCGCGGCCGTGTGATCGGCTTTGGCGGCCGCGTAATCGATCAAGGCGAGCCGAAGTACATGAACTCGCCGGAGACCCCCTTGTTTCACAAGGGCCGTGAACTGTATGGGCTGTACGAGGCGCGCCAGGCGCGCGCGGATTTCAAGCGGCTGCTCATTGTGGAGGGCTATATGGACGTAGTTCGCCTTCACCAAGCAGGGATTACCTATGCCGTGGCCACGCTGGGTACGGCGACCACGCAGGAACACCTAAACAAGATCTTCCGGCAAACCCACGAGGTCGTGTTCTGTTTCGACGGCGATCGTGCGGGGCTTAAGGCGGCATGGCGGGCGCTCGAGAACGCGCTGCCCCTGGCGCAGGACGGACGTGAATTGAAATTCATGTTTTTACCCGAGGGCCATGATCCGGACACGCTGGTCGCCGAGGAAGGCCCGGAAGCTTTCGAACTTCGCATGAAAGAGGCGCTGCCGCTGTCCGAGTACCTGGTCCAGCAGCTGATCGCGGATGTGGACCTGGATCACGTCGACGGGCGCGCGAAGTTAAAGGCCCTGGCGGGGCCGTTGTTTGCGCGCATGCCGGAGGGGATTTACAGGGAAATGCTGGCCGACCGGCTCGCCGCCCGGGTCAGCATGCCGGCCAATAAACTCAAGGAATTTTTCGCGGGCGCACATAAGCCTGGCGCGCCCACCCCGGAACTACGGGTCCGGCAGCGCGGTCGAATGAGTGTCGGCCGCGGTAATTTGCTGACTCAGGCCATCACGCTGGTCCTGCACCACCCGGCTGCCGCGGGCGCCATTGAGGATCCAGATCTGCTCAGCAGCATCGACAAACCCGGGGTTTCCGTGCTCAAGGAGCTGCTCGAGCAGGCCGCTACGGCCTCATCGCCCAACACGGCGATGCTTTTGGAACGCTGGCGGGACCGCCCCGAGCATGAGCGGCTGACGACGCTGGCCATGCAAGACCCCCTGGTGGCCGATACGGCTGCGGCGGCCAAGGAACTGAATATGGCGGTCGAAAAGCTGCTTGAGGAATACGGTCCAGGGCGCCGAATGGACGAATTATTGAAGAAAGCGGAGGAATTAGGCTTGAATTACGATGAAAAGGCCGAATTAAGCAGTCTTCTCAAGTCCAAGGGCCGCTCCCGGGCGCCCTCCTGACTGCCAAGCAGAAGTGGCTACGGAATGGCCAGAATCGTATACTGCTCGGCTTGCATTTAATAATGTCCAGACTCTAAATGAGGCGTCCACCTTGATCAAAAAAGCGCCAGCAGGCACAGCGACTCAAATCGCGGACGAGCGTCAGTCGCAGTTGAAACTATTGATCGCGCGCGGCAAGGAACAGGGCTACCTCACCTACGCTGAAGTCAACGATCATTTGCCGAGCGAAATCGTCGATCCGGAGCAGATCGAAGATATCGTCAACATGATTAACGATATGGGTATTCCGGTGTACGAAAAGGCACCGGATGCCGAATCGCTGCTCCTGACCGACGCCACCGCAGCTCCCGATGAAGAGGCGGTCGAAGAGGCCACTGCGGCGCTCGCCAATCTGGACGCTGAGTTTGGGCGTACCACCGATCCGGTGCGCATGTACATGCGTGAAATGGGCACGGTCGAACTGCTGACTCGCGAGGGCGAAATTCGCATCGCCAAGCGCATCGAAGAAGGCCTCGAAGCCGTGAAGATCGCGCTCGGCAGTTACCCAGGAACGTACGACTTGCTGTTGCGGCACTACGAAACCGTCAAGGCCGGACAGATGCGGCTGGTCGATGTCATCGTCGGCTTCGTCGATCCGAATGCACCGGATGAAATCGCGCAACCGCAGAATCCGAAGATGATGGCGCTGGAGCGCGAAGAAGCCGCCAACGACGACGATGAGGCGGAAGGCGATGAAGACGAAGAGGTCATCGACACCGGCCCGGATCCCGAGGAAGCCGCGAAGCGCTTCAGCTCGATAGCGAAGGTGCATCACCAGTTCCTGAATGCGCTCGACAAGCTCGGATCGAAGGATCCGAAGACCTTGAAGATTCGCAAGAAGATTTGCGGCGAACTGATGGAACTCAAGCTCTCGCCGAAGATGTTCGATCAGTTGATCGACAATCTACGCCAGCACGTGACCGAGGTCCGCCTGCTCGAAAAGGAGATCATGTTCCTTTGCATCAAGCAGGCCGGCATGCCGCGCAAGGATTTCATCTCGACATTTCCGAAGAACGAAACCAGCACCCGCTGGCTCGACAAGCACATCAAGGCGAAGAAGCGCTATTCGGGACCGCTCGCGAAATTCAAGGACGAGATCGAGCGGCGCCAGAACAAGCTCAAGGATCTGGAAGGTCTATTCCACGTCCTCATCAACGAGATCAAGGAGATCAACCGCGAGGTTTCGATCGGCGAAGCCAAGGCGCGGCGTGCGAAGAAGGAAATGGTCGAAGCCAACCTGCGCTTGGTGATCTCGATCGCCAAGAAATACACCAATCGCGGCTTGCAGTTCCTGGACCTGATTCAGGAAGGCAACATCGGCCTGATGAAGGCCGTCGATAAATTCGAATACCGCCGTGGCTACAAGTTCTCGACCTATGCGACATGGTGGATTCGCCAGGCAATCACCCGTTCGATTGCCGACCAGGCGCGCACCATCCGCATTCCCGTGCACATGATCGAAACCATCAACAAGCTGAACCGCATATCACGTCAGATGCTCCAAGAGATGGGCCGCGAGCCGACCCCTGAGGAGCTCGCCGTGCGCATGGAAATGCCCGAGGACAAGGTTCGCAAGGTGCTGAAGATCGCCAAGGAACCGATTTCCATGGAGACACCCATTGGAGATGACGAGGATTCGCATTTGGGCGATTTCATCGAGGACACTTCGGTCTCCTCGCCGATCGACTCCGCGACCACGGAAAGCCTGCGCGAAACCACGCATTCGGTACTGGCACAGCTGACGCCGCGCGAAGCCAAGGTCTTGCGCATGCGTTTCGGCATCGATATGAACACCGATCACACGCTCGAAGAAGTCGGTAAGCAATTTGATGTCACCCGCGAGCGGATCCGCCAGATAGAAGCCAAGGCGCTGCGCAAGCTGCGTCATCCCAGCCGCAGCGAACAGCTGCGCAGTTTCTTGATGGACGATTGATCGCAGCGGCAATGGCGATGCAATAAGCAAGGGCCCTCGGGGTTGATTCAGCCCGTCAGCACTTCCAGTGTCAGGTGCCGTTCGCTATTGAGTGAGTTGGAGACGAGACAGCTGCTCTCCGCCTTTTCCAACAACTTCTTTGCCCGTTCGACATCGGCGCCGGCGGCGACATGCAGCTTGGCGTGAGTGTCGAAGCGCGTGAAGCGCATCTTGCCTTCGACACGATCCAACGTCCCTTTGGTGCGCGCCTCGAGGCGGTGCCAGGAAAATTTGGACGCCGCCGCAATAGCCCTGAAACCTAGGACAAAGCAATCCGCCACGGACGCCGTGAGCAATCCCTCAGGCGACCACTGATTGCCTGGGCCATCGAATTCCTTCGGCGGCGAGGACTCGATGACCCGGACACCCTCGGTGGACAACGGCACATCGCCGTCCGGACGGACTGAAGCGTTGACTGTGTAGTGGTGCGGGAAAGGATGCATAAAGATCTCCGCGAAATTGCAGTTAGTAAACGCCGGG
The DNA here is from genome assembly GCA_963771615.1 of uncultured Gammaproteobacteria bacterium. Taxonomy (GTDB): domain Bacteria; phylum Pseudomonadota; class Gammaproteobacteria; order Steroidobacterales; family Steroidobacteraceae; genus Bog-1198. Next base: position 157,990 of record CAVYUD010000008.1, on the reverse strand, counting down.
CCGCGAGAGAATTCACAGGGGCGCTCCAGTTTGCGCCAAACCAAATAGCTTGAGCTCAGGGCTGTGGTCGACCAGACGAATCATGCGCTCGAATTGCAGACCAATTTTCTGTAAAACGGCGATTGACGACCAGTTATCGGGAGACGTGATCGCGACAACCCGCGCGATATGCAGGCTGTCCCGGGCGTGCGCCAGAACCGCGGCCGCGGATTCGACGGCATATCCAGAAGACCAGTATCGGGACAGAAACGCGAATCCCACGTCAGGGTCATTCAGTCCCTCCCGTTTGACCAGTCCGCAAATCCCGATCGGCGTCCCGTCCCGCAAACAGGCGGCATACAAACCGAAGCCATTGCGCGCGTAGCTGTCCATCGGTCCCTGAAGAATATAGTCGCGAGCATCCGCAGGCGTCCTGACTCCCTTGTCGCCTATGAAGCGGATGAATCCGTCCTCGTTTAACAGCTCCAAAATGAAGTCCGCGTCGCTAAAATCCAGTTCGCGCAAATCGAGCCGCGAAGTTCTAATGACGTGTGCCGATTGAATAGTGCTCATCGAGTACTGACCAACTCATCGGTCAGTTGGCGGTTCCGATCTGGGGGCCAAGGCCGCAAGCATCGCCGCCATGTCACGCGAGTCCGCATTGTCGGAGTTTTGCAAATTACGTATCACGCCTTGCTGATCTGCTTGCGAGCGGTTTTGACTCACCTTCCACTTGCCGGCCAGCGTGGCAATCGAAAACTCAAATCCGATGATCAACCTCAGCATCTTATCAATATATGACGCGGGTGCATCGTCGATCCCCCAAGGAACGGGACTCGGGGCTTCGTGCGTCGCCGTGAGGCCGGTCACAAAGTTCCTCAACCAGCCGGTATCTTCGATGAATCGCAGCGTACCGCTGGCGTGTACCACTGCGTAATTCCACGTCGGCACGACCTCGCCGGTTTTGGCTTTGCTGGGATAGAAGTTCGGCGAGATATAAACCTGCGGGCCTTGAAAGATGGCGAGTGCCTGCGTCTCGGCGCGATACTCGCGCCATAGCGGATTGGCGCGTGCAATGTGACCGCGAATACATCCGAGCGGCTTGGGTTCATCGAGCGTTTGCACCGGCACATGATTGGCAACCAGGCCGGAGCCGCATTGTGTGACCAAAGTGCTCAACGGGTGCGCGCGCATCAGCGTGTGCATGGCCTCAGTGCGGGTTTCGTTGAAATGCGCGGGAAGGTACAAAATTGATCCTCGGCGGCTTGTCGGACGCCAGCCTAATTGTTATTTGGGCTGATGGCGAGCGCTGGCCTATTATTACCTAAATATACCTATATGTCTCAATTTCATTGACTAATAGGGATCTTTAAGGCACTTTGCTCCGGTGACCGAAGAAACCCGTATGTACTCGCTTGACCAAGTCGCCGAGCGTCTTGGGCTTCACGTGAGAACCGTCCGCGCCTATGTGCGCACCGGGCGTCTGAAGGCAATTCGCATCGGCAAGCAGTATCGCGTCGCGCGCGAAGAGCTCGAATCGATCGTTGGCACCAGCAATTCACGCGAAGCTGTTTCGCGGCGTCGGCGCGCCGAGGTGTCGAGCGTCGTGCAGATGGATGCGGTAACCCAAAATATGGTGCTTCGAGTCGCCGATCATCTTCGCAACGCCGTAAAGACTCCGCGCGATGATGGCTCGGCGCTGCGCGTCGAAACGATTTACGACCAGGGCCACGCTCAGTTGAAGGTGATCGTGATCGGCTCCTTGTCCGCCGCCGCCAATGTTTTTGGGCTGTTGGGCGCGGTCTTGGACGCTTGACAAACAAAGCAGCGGGCGCGGATTATTTCCAGCCCTATGTGCCGCAATATCAAAACTCTGTTTAACTTTCAGCCTCCGGTTACCGACGATGAGATTCGCGCGGCTTCCCTGCAATTCGTCCGCAAGGTGAGCGGTTTTCACGCTCCATCCAAAGCCAATGAGCCGGCTTTCCTCGGCGCGATCGCTGAAATCGAATCCGCGTCGCGCAAGCTGCTCAATTCGCTTCAAACCAACGCGCCTGCGAGAAATCGAGAAGAGGAAGCGGCCAAAGCCAAATCTCGCTCTGCGCTACGATTTTCCCGCGTGAGCTAGATCGGCCGGTCCAAGCAAGCGGATGTCCTTATCGTTGGCGCAGGGCCGACGGGCTTGGTGCTAGCTTTGTGGCTCACCCGCTTCGGGGTGAGCGTCAGAATCATCGATAAACTCGCGGCTTCCGGCACCACGTCGCGTGCCTTGGCGGTTCAAGCACGCACGCTTGAGTTCTATCAGCAATTCGGCCTCGCTCAAGCCGTGGTCGATCACGGCCACAAGGTCGCGGCCGTGAACCTTTGGGTCAAAGCCAAACCCGCCGCCCGCATTCCGCTCGAGACTCTCGGACAAGGCCTGACCCCTTTTCCATTTCCCATTATCTTTCCGCAGGACGAGCATGAGGCCTTGCTGATCAAGCATCTCAGCGCCCTCGGCGTAGAAGTCGATCGCCAAGTAGAACTCGCTGATTTCGCGGATCGCGGCGGCGAAATTCGTGCGACCCTGCGCAACGCAGGAACTGAGGAGGTCGCGAGCTTTGCATATCTCGCCGGCTGCGATGGCGCCCGCTCGCGAGTCCGAGAGGTGCTGGGCACGGGATTCCCCGGCGGAACGTACGATCATTTATTCTATGTCGCGGACATCGACGCCGCCGGACTCCCCATGAATGGCGAATTGCACGTCGACCTCGATAATGCCGACTTCCTCGCGGTGTTCCCGTTGCAGCAAACCGGTAAAGCACGACTGATCGGGTCAGTCCGCGACGACGCGGCAAAGGACCATGAGCATCTTAATTTTGAAGATGTACGGGGCCGAGCCATTCAGAATCTTCGAATTGAAGTGAAGGCCGTCAATTGGTTTTCTACCTATCGTGTACATCATCGCGTCGCGCTGCAGTTCCGCAAGGGTCGTGCGTTCTTGTTGGGCGATGCCGCGCATATCCATAGCCCGGTCGGCGGCCAGGGAATGAACACCGGCATCGGCGATGCGGTCAACCTCGCTTGGAAGCTTGCTGCCTCGCTCAAGGAACCGCGCAGTGCCGCGCTGCTCGATAGCTACGAGCCGGAACGGATCGCATTCGCGCGGCGACTGGTCGCGACCACAGATCGAGCATTCACCGCGGTGATCAGTGACAGCGCATTTGCCCGTTTCGTGCGCACCAAGGTGATTCCCGCTTTCGCACCCGCATTGTTGCGTCTGCCTGCCATGCGTAGATTCGTTTTTCGCACGGTCTCACAAATCACGGTGAACTATCGCGGCAGCGCCCTGAGTCGCGGCATAGCGGGGAAATTGCAGGGCGGCGATCGATTGCCATGGGTGAATGTCGGTCGGGGCGAAGCAAACAACTTCGCCGCATTAAGGTCGATGGATTGGCAAATACATGTTTACGGCGGCGCCGCTGCCGGGTTGCAAGCGCTTGCTGACAGACAGAAAATTCCGCTGCACATTTTCCCGTGGAATGCACACATGCGCCGGGCGGGTCTGCGGCGCAACGCTTCCTACCTAATCCGCCCCGATGGCTACATCGGCTTGGCTGATTCTGCTGGCAACGCAGCAGCTATTGACGCCTACCTCGGCGAGAACAATTTAAAGGCGATCAATTGAAAAGGGGATTTGATGAACACTCGACGCGCCTTCCTCAGCTTTCTAGCCGCGAGCCCGTTGTTTGCGGGCCAGGGATTTCTCAAAACGTCCTTTGCGCAGACGCCCGCATCCACTGGCGATGGTCTAATCGCCCGCGCCGGCGAGGCCCTGGATGTATTCGATTTCGAACCCGTGGCGCATCGGAACATTCCGCCGGCGCATTGGGGCTACCTAGTCAGCGGCGTGGACGGAGAGGACACGCTAAAGGCGAACCGCGCGGCCTATTTGCGCTATCAATTGCAGGCGCGCCGCATGATCGACGTCAGCAAGCTCGACTTGAGCGTCGAGCTTTTCGGTGAGAAATTTGCAAGTCCCATTATTCTTTGTCCGCTTGGCGCACAGCGAGCCTTTCATCCTGAGGGCGAGGTCGCGGTTGCCAAAGCCGCGAAGGCCAGAGGACATTTGCAGATCCTCTCCACGGTCACCTCGACCGGCGTCGAAGATGTTATCGCCGCGCGCGGCGCCCCCGTATGGTTCCAACTCTACACCACGTCCAGTTTTGATGTGACTACGAAATTGGTGAAGCGCGCTGAAGCCGCCGGCTGTCCTGCCGTCGCAGTCACGGTAGATTTACCCGCAGGCAGGAATATAGAGACGGCATTGCGGCTTGCACGTACCGATACGCGAACGTGCACGAGCTGCCATGCACCGAGCGGGTCCGCATTCGCTTCGCGCCCGATGTTTTCGCAGATTGATGCGGCCGGTCTGCAGATCACATCGTCGTCGCTCAGCTGGAACTTCATCAAACGCCTGAGGGACATAACCAAGATGAAAATCCTCATCAAGGGACTTGAGTCCGCTCAAGATGCGGAGCTCGCGGTGGCAAATGGCGCTGACGGCATTATTGTCTCCAACCACGGAGGGCGAGCCACCGATACCGGTCGGGGCACGCTCGAGTGCCTGCCGGAAATCGCGGCGACCGTACGCGGTCGAGTCCCGATCATTCTCGATGGCGGCGTGCGCCGAGGAACGGATGTTCTTAAGGCCCTGGCTCTGGGCGCCACCGCGGTGGGAATTGGCCGCCCGTATATTTGGGGACTGGGCGCCTATGGGCAGCCGGGCGTCGAGCGGGTGCTCGAACTCCTGGACAACGAACTGACGCTCGCCATGGTTGGAGTCGGCGCGCGCAATCTACGCGAGATCACGCGCGCCGCGATCGTTCGGGCTGCATGATATCGGACCACTCGCGCGACCTGCTAGAGTTCAATTCATCCTTTCAATCAGGAATCAAGCCGTGCTGAAAACGCTCGATGCGGTCCGTCCATTGACCTTGATAGAAATGCAGGAGGCGCGGCGCAGAATTGCGGGCAGCATCGTGCGCACGCCGCTGGTGCGCCTTGACCTGGGGCCAAAATTTCCCGACATCCGCCTCAAGCTCGAAAATTTGCAGGCAACGAATTCTTACAAACTTCGGGGTGCCGTGAATGCCGTAGCGATGCTCTCCGACGCCGAGCGAAAACTGGGAGTCTGGACAATCAGTGCCGGCAACGCGGGCCAGGGCGTGGCCTATGCCGCTAGATTGGCGGGTGTCCCCTGTACGGTGGTTGCGATCGAGACCGCGCCGACCGCGAAGATCGATCGGATGCGCGCCCTCGGTGCGACACTTGTGCCGGTGCCCTACGAGGCCGCGTGGCGCGCCCTCGGTGATCGTGCGTATCCCGGCGTGACCGGAACTTTTGTCCATCCCTTCGATGACCACAACTTCATCGCGGGCCACAGCACCATGGGCTTCGAGATTCTCGAAGACGCCCCGGACGCGGTCGCCGTGATCGCCGCAATCGGCGGGGGCGGACTCATTACCGGCGTCGGCAGTGCCTTGAAAGCGTTGAAACCGGCAATCAAGGTGTGGGGCGTGGAGCCCGAGACGGCCGCGCCGACCGCGTTGTCGTTTTCAATGGGGTCACCCCAGGTCTTCAAGGACTGGAAGGCTTCTTTCGTGGATGGTGCCGGCGGCCAAAGCCTATTCCCGCGCATGTGGGAGCGGCTAAGGCCGGTGGTTGACGGTTCCATCATCGTCAGTCTGGAGCAGACCAAAGGAGCGATGCGAATGCTGGCGGAAAAGGCCCGAGTCATCGCGGAAGGCGCAGGATCGTTATCGCTGGCGGCAGCACTTACCGGAGAGGCGGGACCCGGACCGATTGTCGCTGTCGTTTCCGGAGGCAACATCGACATGGCAAAGTTTTGCGATCTCGTATCCTCGCCTGCACATTGAGGCCAGCCATCTAAACGATACGGCCCCCGCGGCACTCCAACCATGGATAAAGGAATGTCCATGGAACTGCACCCTATCCTCTCTGCCATGCGCCGCAATAAGGTCGGCGCCGTTGTAATCGTCGTACAGACCGCCATAACTCTGGCCATTCTGTGCAACAGCTTGTTCCTTATCCAACAGCGGCTGCATTCGAGTGAAAGGCCGACGGGCTTGGAGGAACAAGACATTTTCACTATGGCCAATCAATGGGTCGGGAATCCTCCGGACCTTACTGCCAAAGTACAAGCTGATCTGGCCGCACTGCGCGCCCTGCCCGAAGTCGTAGATGCCTACGCCTCCAATTCCTATCCTCTTTCGAATGGCGGCTGGGACGACGGGCTCGGCCTCGAGGCCGCAGATTCGCACTGGGTGACGAGCGGCGCACTCTACTTCGCGGACGAACACGGCCTATTGACCCTGGGCCTCAAACTCGTTGCCGGCAGAAACTTCGATGCGGCGGAAATCTCCGAGCGCAGCGACATGCAGGGCAAGCCGCCCGCTGCGCTGATTGTCAGCAAAGCGTTGGCCGCAAAATTGTTTCCGAATGAAGATGCGTTGGGCAAATCCATCTACCTTTCCTCGCAAAAGCAGAAAGCGCCCATCGTTGGCATCGTCGAGCGATTGCAGCAGCCTTGGGTATCCGTAAGGAACCAGCGGGTTGAATATGCCATGCTTCAACCCTACCGCTTTGTCGAGCAGTACTCCTACTACGTGGTGCGGGCGAAGCCCGGCCAGCTTGAATCGGCGATGAAGAGTGCGGCAAAGCAACTGTTGGCGATCAACCGTGGGCGAATCAATGATAAGACGCGCAGCATGGCCGAAACTCGCCACCGCGCCTATCGCGATGATCGAGGCCTCGCGATCATCCTCGGCGTCGTGAGTGTGGTCTTGCTCATTGTGACTGCTTTCGGGATCATCGGCGTCACCAGCTTCTGGGTGTCACAGAGGCGGCGGCAGATCGGTATTCGCCGCGCCATGGGCGCATCGCGCAGCGCCATCCTGCGCTACTTTCAAACCGAAAATCTCATGATCGCCACGGCAGGTGCAATTTTGGGAATCATCCTTGCCCTGACATTGAATTTTTTGATGGCAGGCAAATTTGAAATGGCGCGCCTCAATGTCGGCTCGACGCTGCTCGCTGCGGGCATCGTCTTACTCCTGGGACAGCTCGCGGTTCTCTGGCCCGCGCTGCGCGCAGCGTCGATCTCACCCGTGGTCGCGATCCGCAATATTTGAGTTCCGGAGATTCGCGCGCAGCGGCCACGAGGCGGATTTTTATCGACGTAATCTCGCCGGACAATTCTTGCCATAAAAAACCAGAACGCGTACTGTCGCTTTCGAGCGACGCAAAGTCCGCGAGTTAAGCAAGGCTGACTCCACTCGCACCACAACAATGTGAAGACGGTGTGACAAACGGAAGTCGGCTAGGGACAAGGAAGTATTGCGACCAACCGAAACATCGACGCCTCCAACCGAGGGCCAGCGCGGCTCGCGGCTAAATCTCTGCGCCGGTCAATTCGTGGGGCTGCCGTTTTGAACTAATCCAACAAACATTAATTCAGAGGGGTCAGATTATGCTTGGGTATACAAAAAAAGCTCGATACCACCATTGGAAGCTGGCGCGCTTAGCTGCTCTCGCCGCAACCTCATGGGTGTCGCTGGCAGCCAGCGCGGCCGCCGCGGAAAAGGCTGTCGTCGATAGCGCTGCCACGGCGGAACAGGCGGTCGAATTCAACGTCTATTTGCCGCTGCGCGATCGGGCGGGCGTGGAAACCTTCTTAAACCAATTGCACGATCCGAATTCTGCGAGTTACCACCAATGGTTATCGCCGGCGGAGTTCAAGGAGCGCTTCGGACCGCAAGCCAGCGCGGTAAACAAGATTACCAACGAACTCCAGGCGCATGGCCTCGCCGTCACCGAGGTGCACACACATAGTTTGCACGTGAGCGGCACCGCCGGGGGCGTGAACTCCGCTTTCGGTACGTCTCTCGCGATGGCGCATTTGTCGTCCGGGAAACAAATCATGACCGCCACGGCGCCGCTGCATCTGACGCCGAGCCTGCAGGCGGCGGGCGCAGTCGTTGCAGACTTCTCGGGCAGGATTTGGATGCGTAAGGGATCTGCGCCGAGTTTGTTGACCAAGCCCCAAAATCGCGAGTCCCCGATCGGCGGATACTGGTTCACGGACTTGAAGCAAGCCTACTCTTTCCCAAGCTTTAAGAAGCTTACGGGCAAAGGCGTGACCATCGGCATTCTGATGGAAGGCAATTTCAACAAACCGGACATGACGGCTTACTTCGAGCACGAGTTACTGCCGGCGCCGAAAATCTCCACCGTTAACATCGCGGGAGGTGCACCGTTCGATCCTAACGGTTCGTTTGAAACCCACCTGGACATTCAACAATCGGGGGGTATGGCGCCTAACGCGTCGATTATCCTTTACAACCTGCCTGATTTGTCTGATTCAAACATCCTCAGCGGCCTCACCACCATCATCGAGGACAATCAAGCCGACGTGGTCAACATGTCTTTCTCCGGACCCGAGGCGGGCTACACAGCTGCGTACAACGGCGGTACGGACTTCACGGGCATCCTAAACATCTACGATGATTTCTTCATGGAAGGGAATACGTTGGGCATCACCTTCGTCGCCTCGTCGGGCGACTGGGGCGGATTGGATATCCCGGCTGCCGCGTGTTTCAGCGCTAAACCCCCCACGCCGATCTGCGGTCCGATGGAAGCCGGCATCGGTTCTCCGGCATCGAGCCCGCACGTGACGGCGGTAGGCGGCACTAACCTGGTGACCACCTTCAATGCCAAGAATCCCAACGACCTGAACTCCGCCTATGTTAGCGAGAATGCGGATGACGATCCGTTGGATTCGGACATTTTCTACGGCACGAGCGCCAGCGGCGCCGTGTGGGGTTCCGGTGGCGGCATAAGTCTCATATATCCAAAACCGGCCTATCAGTCCTTAGTGTCTCAATCCAACCTGCCGAAAGCTGCCAAGAAATTCCGCACGATTCCGGATTTATCGCTGCAGATGGGCGGTTGCCCCGGCGGCACGCTGTATTTCGATCTACACGGGAAATGCCCGCCTGATCGCAGCTTCGTGTGGGAGATTATCGGCGGCGAGCAAGAAGGCGTGATCGGCACCAGTGCATCCTCGCCGGAGTTCGTGGGTCTGCTGGCTCTGAAGATTCAGAACACGGGCGCGCGCCTTGGCAACGTGAACTTCGAGATCTACTCGTTGGCCGCAGCGCAGGCGGCCGGTTCTGGAAACACGGTGTATCGCGACGAGATTCAAGGAAACAACGGTGTTTATAAGTCCACGCTAAAGGGTGGCTATAACATGGTGATCGGGAACGGCACCGTCATCGGTGGCGATTTCGTTCAGGGTCCTGGATTGCCGGTTGCCGGCAAACCCCAGACACCGACCAACCCGTAATTAGTTGAGCAATTGCCTGCCGCACTTCGGTGCGGCAGGTCCTCACACCAGAACTATCATTGAGTCTTGGTTTCTATTTTCTTGAAGCCAGCCGGCACACTGAACGCATCGGCGCTGACGTCGTTGGTCGACACCGAAACCAGTTGCGAGGAAACCGTCATCAGAGCCACGTCGCCCGGCGGCATGACCACTGGCGCGGCAACGGGAGCGGGTGTCGCGGCGGGTGCGTCTGCGGGGTCCTTCTTCTTCTGAAAAAGACCGCCGAGTTTGCCGACCACAGCGCCTGCAATGCCGCTGGGGCCCGGCGAACTGTTGTCAGTCTGGCTCGTTTGCGCTGCTTGTGAATTTGAATCCTTGCACTGCGGGCCACCAAGTCCGAGCGTGAAACTGCTCTTCACGGGATAGCCTTTCACGCTTTGCATCTTTGCAGCGATTTCCGTCCACACGCCTTTGTACTGGCTGAACAGGGCTTTGGCTCGTTCGGACACGTCTTGCGAGTTGGAGGGGTCGATGCCCATTTTGGAAGCGTAGGCAGTGTAGAATTTTCGAGCCTCGTTGCTTTGCGCGAAGTCGGCGGAAGTCCACTGATCCAAAACCAATGCGATCTCGCAGATCGCTCCGGTTTCCTTGTCCTGGCAAGGTTGTGTGGCCGTGACGGTCACTCGCTGCGCATCATAACCCGCGAATTGCGCCTTCTCGCCGCTCTTCGTGACGTCGACTTTGGCGGGCAACCACACACACTTGGATTGATCAACCGCGGACGGTTGCTGCTTTTGCTCGCTTGAGTTCATCTGATCCGACATTTTCTGCAACTGCGCGCGCAGCTGCTCGAAGGTCATCTCGGTGTATTCCTTTTTATTCATGTTCAAGTGGTAGAGTTTGTCCTGATCGAGCAGGACGATCTCGGCGCTCGGCCCCAGGGAATTGCGCGCCAGAAAACCGATGATCTTCGACTGCATTTTCATGTCGCTGTCGGTGCGCGACTTGTCGCCGGAGATGCTGGTTTTCGAGGTACCCGACATATTAGCGAACGCCATTGCGCCGACACCGTCGACGGAGGTGGTGCGCTCTATGGTGATGTCTGCCCGCGCAGCTCACCGCCGCAAACCCGAGAATGCCAGCCATCAGGACTAGGGCGGTTGACCGCAGCTTTTGTATCTTCATGACATCCCTCTTCGGTAGTGTTCAACGTTAGACCAGAATGCTACCCAAAACCCGCCACAAGCAGACGAATTAGTGGGTCCATGCCGTCGATTTTCGCTTTGCACGCGTAGCGGCGCAATTTGGCAGGCATAATCCTGACAGATTCGCCATACGAACGTTGACCGCCAACCCCCTCCGGGAGTCATGCCCATGCCCGATCACTTGCGCTGCCCAGACTATCTTTCCCGTGTGAAGAGGCTCATCGGTGCATGCCTCGTTGCGTCGGCGGTTATTGGCACATCGGTGTCGGGCGCACCCGAGGCTCGCGAGCCGGCGCTCGCGCGCGAAATCCTTCGCGAGCTGATCGACACTCGCTCGACGCACGATATCGGCACGACGGAATTGGCACGCAAGATACAAGCCCGGCTGCTTGCGGCGGGGTTTGCCGCGTTGGACGCGCAACTGCTCGTTCCGGCGGACCATCCGCGTGCCGGCAACGTTGTTGCGCGCCTCCACGGCCGCGGCAAGGGCAAACCGGTCCTGTATCTGTGCCATCTCGACGTGGTTGCAGCGAACCCGGAAGACTGGACGCGCGATCCGTTTCATCTGACTGAGGACAACGGGTGGCTGTACGGACGCGGCACGATAGACATGAAAGGACAGGATGCCGCGGTCCTCGCGGCGCTGTTAGACATGAAGAGCGAGGGTTTCATCCCGGAGCGCGACATCATCGTCGCCTTCACGGCCGACGAGGAGTCGGGCGGCGAACGTAACGGTGTCGACTGGCTCCTGACCGAACACCGCGATCTCGTCGATGCAGGTCTAGTGATCAACCCGGACGGCGGCGAAGCCGGCATGAAGGCGGGCCGCCGGCTCTATATCGGGGTCCAGACCAGCGAAAAGATGTCCATGGCGTTTGAGGCGGAAGTGACCGACAAAGGCGGCCACAGTTCGCGGCCCACCGCCGACAATCCGATCTATCGGTTGAGCGAAGGCCTAGCGCGGCTCTCGAAGTTTCGATTCCCAGTGCACCTAACCGACACGACCCGGCAGTATTTCGAGCGACGGGCGGCCATCGAGACGGGCGCGACCAAGTCCGACATGCTCGCCGCGGCGAAGACGCCGCCCGATCCGGCTGCCCTCGAGCGTCTTTCGGCAGTAGTCGAGACAAACATTCTGCTGCGAACCACCTGCACGGCGACCCAAATCGAGGGTGGTCACGCTCAGAACGCGTTGCCTCAGCGTGCGCGGGCAACGTTGCAGTGTCGGATCATCCCCGGCGAGTCGCAGGACTCGGTGCGCGATACGCTTGCGCGTGTGCTCGACGATCCGACCATCAAGATCAGCGTTATCACACCTGCGACCCCGAGCCCAGAATCCCCTATCTCGGGCAACGTGTTGCCAACCGTCGAAAAGGTCGCTCACCAGCTGTGGCCCGCCGTCGTGATCCTGCCGCAGATGGGCGCCGGCGCGAGCGACAGCAAGTACACGCGGCTCGTCGGCATGCCGAGTTACGGCATCGATGGCATGTTCGACGATCTGGATGATGCACGCGCGCATGGTCGCGACGAACGCATCGGCATCTCGGCCTTCGGGCAGGAAGTCGACTTTACCTACCGGCTGATGCGCGAGTTCTCGAGACAGCGCTAGCACCGGGGAGTGTCAAGCGCGCGTCGCGCGCGAATTAGTGGGCCCGCTCGGACTCGAACCGAGGACCAAGGGATTCACTCTGCCCCGCCGTTTCCGGAGGGAGTGGACTATCTCTTCACCCCAGTGGGGTGCGGGACGCTCTAGCCTGTCATTAAGCGCGGCTTAAACGCGCTCAGGTAGTCTCTGCACCTTCCGACGGTGCACCGCCGGCTTGGCTCAGGGTTGCCATCAGCTTCGAAAGCTGGTCAGGTTCCCCTGAATTCATCCCGTCCACTTCGCACCTTGCGATGCGAAGGCACCATTATTGATGAGTCCCCTGCTCTAACCAACTGAGCTACAGGCCCGACGGCGCGCATCTTAACACGCGGCGTTCTCCCGGCCCCGCCAGCCGTTGGGTTATCGTACCCGACCAGTGAGAACACCGTCCTTACCCGACCTGCCGATTAAAGAGGCCCTGCCGGCGCTGCATGAGGCCTTGGTTGCACGCCCCGCCGTGCTCCTCGAGGCTCCGCCAGGCGCGGGCAAGAGCACCGTCGTACCGCTCGCATTACTGCAAGCTCCCTGGCTCAAGGGTCAAAAAATCTTGATGCTCGAACCGCGCCGCATCGCCGCGCGTGCAGTGGCCATGCGCATGGCAGCACTGTTGGGGGAACCTGTCGGCCGCACGGTCGGATTCCGCACGCGCCTGGAGACCCGCGTTGGTCGCGAGACGCGCATCGAAGTAGTCACGGAAGGCATTCTCACCCGCATGCTGCAAGAAGATTCCGCGCTCACCGGATTAGGCTGCGTGATATTCGATGAGTTTCACGAGCGCAGCCTGAATGCGGACCTGGGACTCGCGCTTTGCATCGAGAGCCGCGAGAACCTGCGGGAGGATCTGCGGCTGCTGGTGATGTCGGCGACACTCGATCTGAAACCCCTCGTGCGGCTGCTCGGCGATGCGCCGATCGTGTCGGCTCAGGGACGCAGCTTTGAAGTCGCGACGCACTATGTGCCGCGGCGCAATGAGATTCATCTTGAGCTGCAGGTTTCGCAGGTGGTACGCGCAGCGTTACACGAACATACCGGAGACATTCTGTGCTTCTTGCCCGGCGCCGCTGAAATCCGCCGCGTGCAACGCACATTGCAGGAGTCCGATCTCGATCGCAGCATTCGAGTCATGCCGCTCTATGGCGAGCTTGAAGGGGCGGAACAGGATGCGGCGCTCGCGCCGTCGCTTCCCGGCGCGCGCAAAGTGGTGCTGGCGACGAGCATCGCTGAAACCAGCCTCACCATTGAAGGCATTCGCGTCGTCGTCGACGGTGGCATGCGGCGCTATTCGGAATTCGACCCCACCACCGGCATGAGTCGACTGGTGACCGGAAAAGTGTCGCAGGCAGCGGCGGATCAGCGTCGGGGACGCGCCGGCCGTTTGAGCGCGGGAGATTGTTACCGGCTTTGGTCGGAAGGCACGCATGCTTCCTTGAGTCCGCAGACGCCGCCGGAAATCCTGCATGCGGATCTTGCGCCGCTGGCGTTGGAGCTGGCCTGCTGGGGCGCGGCGGATGCCAACAGTCTCGCCTGGCTCGACCCGCCGCCTGCGGCACCGCTTGCCCAAGCGCGCGAGCTGCTGCAGCAGCTCGAGGCCATCGACGCGGCGGGGCGCGTCACCGCGCACGGCCGCATCCTCGCAAAATTAGGGATGCACCCGCGTCTCGCGCACATGCGAATCAAGGCGCAAGAGCTCAGCGCCGAGCATCTCGCATGCGAACTCGCCGCGATCTTGAGCGAGCGCGACATCCTGCGCGCCAATGCGGGCGCGCGAGATGCCGATTTGCGGTTGCGGGTCGCCGTGCTGCGCGGCGATCAACGCGACTTGCCCGTGGGGGTTACGGTGGATGCTCGCGCCCGCTCGCAAGCGCAGCGCACTTCCAGCAATTGGCAAAGAGACCTGGCGCGTGATTCGCGCGACTCGGCCGATCCACATCATGCGACTGGAATCCTGTTGGCCTGGGCCTATCCGGATCGCATCGCGCAGAGCCGCGGCACCGGCGCCCGGTATTTGCTGGCAAATGGCCGCGGCGCGCACTTTGCCGAAGCGCAGGCACTCGCGAAGTCGGAATTCATCGTGGCGGCTGAGCTCGACGGCGCGGAGCGCGAGGCGCGAATATTTCTCGCCGCGCCCATTGGTCTCGATGATCTTGAATGCGCACTTTGGCGCACTGATTCGTGAATCAGCGGACATTCGCTGGGACGATCGCCTGGGCGCGGTGAGCGCCAAGCGTGAACGTCGGCTGGGAGCTTTGCTCTTGGCGTCGTCCGATATGCGCGACCCCGATCCCGAGGCTTTGCAGCAGGCAGTGCTCTTAGGACTCAAACAGGTCGGCATCGCGAGACTGCCCTGGACCAAGGAGCTGCGCCAATGGCGCGCGCGGGTCATGCTGATGCGCCAATACCAGATAACGGGTCCTGTGCCCTGGCCCGACCTCAGCGATGAAGCGCTCGAACGGGACTTGGAACAGTGGGCGCCGGCGTGGATCATGGGATTCACGCGGCGCGAACACTTTGCGAAGATGGACTTGGGTAATGCGCTGCGCTCTTTCCTGACGCACGCTCAATTGAATATTCTGGATCGGGAAGCGCCGACTCATTTCACCGTTCCGAGCGGCTCGCACATCCCGATTGACTATCTGGACGGCGAGAATCCGAGCTTGTCGGTTCGGTTGCAGGAATTATTTGGCTTGAACTCGACCCCGTCGGTGGCCGGCGGCAAGCTGCCGCTCGTGCTCAAGTTGCTGTCACCCGCCGGCCGCCCGGTACAAATCACCAAGGATCTGGTGAGCTTTTGGAATCGCGGGTATCACGATGTGAAAAAAGATTTGAAGGGCCGCTACCCCAAGCATTATTGGCCCGACGACCCGTACGCGGCGCAAGCCACACGCCGCGCCCGGCCGCGTTAAGATGGGCGCTGGCGTTACTCGCGTCTGCCATTATTCGAAGGAAGCGTCGCATGCGTCCGATAGCCTTTTTTGCAGCTATTTTAAGCTTCTCGGCGAGTTTCGCTGCGAGCGCAGGCTCGAGCGCCGAAGTCGCGATGGATCCAGCTGCGGCGGCGCGTTTCGCAGGTCTGGCGCTCAAATGCTTGCATGATGAATATCCCGAATCACATCAGTCTGACGATGGACAAAGATGCGGATGCGCGTCCACCGCGCGAATTAACGCCTGCATTTTACGGATGCTTCGACTGGCACTCGGATGTTCATGGGCACTGGTTGCTGGTAAGACTGCTGCGCTTGATGCCGGACGCACCGTTTGCCGCACAGGCGCGCAGCGAACTTGCACGCAGCTTCACGCCGGAAAACATTGCGGGCGAGTTGAGTTATCTGAGGCACCCTGGCCGCACCTCCTTCGAGCGGCCCTACGGCCTTGCGTGGCTGCTGCAACTGTCCGCCGAACTGCGCGAGTGGAACGATCCACAGGCGAAACAATGGTCCGCAACGCTTAGGCCCCTGGAAACGGAAGCCGCGTCCCGCATCAAAGCCTGGCTGCCAAAGTTGCACTATCCGATCCGCATCGGCGAACACGATCAGACTGCCTTCTCGTTCGGGTTGATATGGGATTGGGCTGGAGTCGCTGGCGGACACCGAAATGCGGGCGCTGCTGAACGACGCGGCGCAACGTTTCTATCGGACAGGACCGCAATTGCCCTTTGAGCTATGAGCCCTCCGGCGAGGATTTCCTCTCACCCTGCCTCGCCGAGGCGGACTTCATGCGCCGCGTCCTTGATGCCAAGGCTTTCTCGACATGGTTGTCGGCGTTTCTGCCGGGCATTCCCCAGAGCGGCGGCAGCACTTGGCTGCAACCGGGTGTCGTGACCGACCGTTCCGATCCGAAGCTCGCCCACATTGACGGCCTGAATCTGAGCCGCGCTTGGATGCTCGAAGGAATTGCGCACGGATTGCCCAAGGGCGATCGGCGAGTCGCCGTGCTTCGCGCCATCGCCGCGCAGCATCGAGATGCCGCTTTGCCGGCGGTGACGGGCGAACACTACGAGGGCGGCCATTGGCTGGGTACTTTCGCGGTCTACCTGACGAGCGCCGCGGGCCTGCGCTGATCCCGCGCTGATATAATCCCAACGACAATCGACTGTCAGGAGGGAGTACGCATGCCGGATCATAACGAGATGGATCGCGCCACCTTCACGGCGATGACCGAGAGCACCGCAAGCCGATTGGCAAAAAATCGCGACGGCCGCGAACGCCTTCAACGGCGAGCTGGCGAATCGCGTGCTGGCTCACCTGCAGATGCTCAAAGGCGATTGCGGCGGCTTTTCGGTGGATCGGCTGGAGCATTCACTGCAATCGGCGTCGCTTAGCTTTCGCGACCGGCATGGACGAAGAATATGTCGTGTGCGCCTTGCTGCACGACATGGGCGATATTCTCGCTTCCACCAATCATGCCGAGCTCGCCGCGACGATTCTCAAGCCCTTTGTCTCCGAGCAGAACTGGTGGCTGCTGCAGCATCACGGCATCTTTCAGGGCTACTACTTCTTTCATCATTTGGGACTGGATCGGAACATGCGCGAGCAGTTTCGCGGCCATCCGAATTTCGAGCGCACGGCGCTGTTTTGCGAACGCCACGATCAAAACGCGTTCGACCCGAACTACGCCACCATGCCGCTGGAATTCTTCGTGCCCATGGTGCAGCGGGTGATGGCACGGCCCAAGCGCTCCATCTATCTGCGCGACGGAGCGGAGCGAGAGGCCAAGGAACTGCTGCAGGCTTAGAAGTCCGTCTAGGATTTCACCGCCGCCATTTCGGCGGCATCGTTCTCCACGGCGATCACCGCCGGCGTGCGCCAGCCGCTGCGCACTCCCCAGAAATAAAAGGCCAGCGAGGTGACGGCGACGCACAGCTGGTCCCAGCCGTAGCGGATATAGTCGTGGCCCTCGAATTCCTTGCTGCCGGCCCACGATAAAACCGTGATCGCGATGAGATAGGCGAAAAGCCACCACGATGCGCGCAGCTGCCGGCCGAAATCGCGCCAATTGCCCTTGGCTTGATAGTACAGGTACACCGGCAAGGGCAGAATCAACAGCAACATGATCTGACCCGTATGCGGCCAGCGCGCCCAAAACAACATCAATGTGGAGAGCACGAACGCCATGGGCGCGAGCACCGCCAAGCCCGGCACGCGCAGCGGACGATGCAAATTGGGTGCGGTACGCCGCAGCACCATGACGCTGATCGGCACCACCAGATAAGTAATGATGGTGGCCACCGAAATCACCGCCGCGAGCTTGCCCCAGCCGCGAAAGAAGAACAGGAAAATGAAGGACACCAGCAGGTTGAACCACATCGCCGGCCGCGGAATGCCGTATTTCGGGTGGACCCGCCCGAGCACTTCGGGGACTGTGCCGCTGCGCTCCATGGCATAGATCATGCGCGCAGTCGTGGCGGTGTAGGTGCTGCCCGTGCCGCTGGGACTGACGAATGCATCCGCGTAAAGCAGCAACGCCAGCCAATTGAGATTAAGCGCGAGCGCCAATTGCGCAAATGGCGAACTGTATTCCAGCGCCGCCCAGCCCTCGCCGAGATGATCCGGCGACACCGACCCTAAGAAGGCCACTTGCAGCATCAAGTACACGACGGTGCTCAAGGCGATGGAGCCGAAAATGGCGAAGGGCACGCTGCGTCCCGGATGGCGCGCCTCGCCCGCCAGATTCACCGGACTTTGGAAACCGTTGTAGCTGAATACGATGCCGCTGGTCGCGACGGCCGTGAGAATTGCGGCCAAGTTGCCGACATGGGCGACCGCCATGCACGCCGATCTGAAAATTCTGCGGATGAAAGCCGCTGCACATCAAGGCGACGGCGGTGGCCGCGGGCACGATCAGCTTGAAGAATGTGATGGCGCTGTTGGTGTTCGCGAATATCTTCACGCTCCAGAAGTTCACCAGGAAATAGATCACCACCAGCACGGCGGAAATCCACAACCCCGGCGTGCTCAATTCTCCCTGTCCGTTGGCGGCATGCACGTAGAGCGCGTGCGCCCAGGCCCAGGGCCATGAGCTCATGTACTGCACCGAAGCCTCGGCCTCCACCGGAATCACGGAAACGATGGCGATCCACGCCGCCCAGCCCGCCACGAAACCCACGAGCGTGCCGTGCGAATAGTGTCCGTAACGCACCGAGCCGCCGGATTCCGGAAACATGGCGCCGAGTTCGGCATAGGTGAATGCGACGAACAAAATGACCACGGCACCGATGATCCAGGCATAGACCGCACCGGGACCCGCCAGCTGGGCAGCGCGCCACGCGCCAAACAGCCAACCCGAACCGATGATGGAACCCAATCCCGTGAACATCAGCGCGATGGCGCCGACGTCGCGACGGATCGCACTTTCATTGGACATTAATGATCTCCTTGCTGGACTGTAACGGCTTTGCACCGTTCCGCGCTACGTCCGCTGTCCCGCGTCCACGCCGCGGCCTGAATAACACTACTTGTTTCGCAAGGACCGCCGCGACTATATTTGAGCCACATTGCGACAGCGCGGGGCGACGAGAAATTCATGGTCAACAGGAAAACGCAGGCCTTTTGACTGGGTCTGGTCTATTCGCGATGGCCTGCATCGTGTCTGCATCCATCGCGCCGGCGATAGCCGCCGCGCCGAAATCGACATTTGCATTGTCGAGTGCCGATCCTCAGCTCGCGGTCAGCGTTCCTTTGATATATACCGCGAAGGCTTTTGGTTGTTCGGGCGGAAATCTATCGCCGGAACTGCATTGGTCCGGAGCGCCGCCAGCAACCCAGAGCTTCGTCCTGACCTTGTTCGATCGCGACGAGCGCAGCACGCCGTCCGGATGGTGGCACTGGGTCGTCTACGACCTGCCAAAAACGACGACAAACCTGCCTAAAGGTGCCGGGGCCGAGCATAGCAGCGCGCTGCCGGCGGGGACACTGCAAGGCCGAACCGACCTGGGCGAAGACGCTTATCACGGCCCCTGCCCCGCCGCGGGCGACCCCCCGCATCGCTATGTATTCACGATCTATGCGCTGAATGTGGCGAAGCTGCCGGTCCCGGCCGATTCCAGCGGCGCGATGGTCACCTCCATCGTGCAGGAGCACCTGCTAGGAAAAGCGGTGTTCGTGGCGCACTACGGACGGCCGAAAAATTAAGGCCGACGACGCCTTAAGCCGTAGCCTCATCCTCGCATCCGTGCTCGCAACGGTCCCTCTCAATCTGCAGCGTGGCGTGCTGGATTTGGAAGCGGCGCTTGAGATCCGGGTGTAAGCGAGGTCAAGAGCGCATCTTCCGCGCCCCGGTCCGGCACGACCAGGTGTGCGGTCAAGGCGATGCTGGTGGTGCTGAGCGCCCAGATGTGCAAGTCGTGGACATCGGTCACGCCACGCTGATCGGCGAGATAGGACAACACCGCCGATGAATTCACGCTCGCGGGAACACCATCCAGGGAAAGGGTCAGTGAATCCCGCAACAGCCTCCAAGTACTGACCAAAATCACCGCGACGATCACCAGGCTGACGATGGGATCGATCAAGCTCCATCCCGACCAGACGATGAGCAAACCCGACAGCACGACGCCGGCCGATACGACCGCGTCGCTGAGCATGTGAAGATAGGCGCTGCGCCGATTGAGATCGCCGTGGCTGCCGGCGTGAAGCATCCACGCGCTGATGCCATTGAGCGCAATGCCGATCGCGGCAACGATCATGACGGTACGTCCCGCCACCTGTGGCGGTGATCCGAGGCGGCTCGCCGCCTCCCACGCAATAGCGCCGCAGGCCAGAAGCAGCAGGACCGCATTTGCCAATGCGGCCAACACGGACGAACGTCCCAGACCATAGGTGAACTTGGCCCCGGCGGTCTGCGGCCAAGCATCAACGCACCCCACGCACAGACCAGACCCAAGACGTCGCTCAGGTTATGACCGGCATCCGCAATCAATGCCACCGAGTTGGATATGAATCCGAAACCGCCCTCCACGATCACGAACACGAGATTGAGGGCCACGGCGATTCCCATGCGCAGATTCACGCCGTCGGGCGATATCACATGCGCATGCCCGTGCCCATGCCCGTGCGAATGTCCGTGCCCATGCGCGTGCGCTTCTCCATGGTCGTGGTCGTGATGTTCTTTATGTTCCATCGAGTTCGAATTTCCTTCAATGCTCAAATGTCTGCATGCGCCACAGCGCAGGGAAAAAAACACGCGCCCACAAAACAGTAACTATCATAGTGGCGACACCGCCGATCACAATGGCGGGCACCAGACCAAACCACGCCGCCGTGGCACCCGACTCGAACTCTCCCAGTTCATTTGATGCGCCGATGAACACCGAAGTGACCGCGCTGACCCGCCCGCGAATCTCATCCGGCGTTTGCAGCTGCACGAGCAGTGAGCGGATAAACACGCTAATCATGTCGCCGATTCCCAATATGACTAAGCGCAACCATTGCCACCCAAAAAACTTGGGTGAGCCCCAAAACCACGGTTGCCACGCCGAATGCTGCAACGCCCGCGAACATCGTCACCCCGACATGACGCGACACGGGCCGGAATGCCAGCCAAACAGCGGTCGCGCCCGCGCCGATACCGGGAGCCGCCCGCAGATAGCCAAATACCTCCGGCCCGGCATGCAGCACGTCGCGCGTATAGGCCGGTAGCAGCGCCGTCGCACCGCCGAACAATACCGCAAAAAGATCCAGCGAAATGGCTCCCAGTACCGTTTTGCGGTGCCAGACGAAGTGCAGGCCCTGCACCAGGGTGGACCAGGCCAAAGCAGAACGCGCCGAAGGTGCCCGGCGTTTACGAATCAAGGCGACCAGGGTGATGGCGGCCACCAACAATATCGCTGCGGCGCCGTAAACCACGCCTGCGCCGCTGTTTCGGCCGAATTGAGTACTTCCGCCAGCGCGTAGACGATGCCCCCGACGCTGGGGCCCACGATGGCTGCAACCTGATTGGCCGAGGAGTTGATCGCCAGCGCGTTGCGCAGCGCGGCGGTGGGCACGATGGTGGGTACGAAGGATTGCGAGGCCGGCATTTGAAATGCCCTGGTGATGCCGAGAATCGCCAAAACTCGCGAAAATCGGCAGCGTGGTTCTGATGTTCATCCATGCAAAGCCGAGCAGCAGCAAGGTACAGACGCCATATGCGCAGTGGCCGAGCAGGATGATCATGCGCCGATCGAACTGATCCGCGACGTGCCCGGAGAACAGCACCAGGCATAAAAACGGCAGGAACTGCGAGAGTCCGATCAGCCCAAGATCCAATACGCGCCCGGTGATGTGATACACCTGCCAGCCCACCGCCATGATGACCATTTGCGTGGCGATCGAGGCGAAAAACCGCGAGCAAAGATACAGCGTGAAGTCGCGGTTTCGGAGAACTGCAAACCCGCCGGCCACAATTTAAACGTAGCTCGGCGGGCTCATTCGCTGCGGATCCGGGGCAAGATCTTGCGTGAAGAGCACGTTCAACAACAGGCTGCGGTGATGCTGCAACCCCTTCAAGTGATCCGCAAACATCCCAGGCCCGAGAAACTGAATCGGCGCGCCGAACACGTAAGCGGACTTGAAATATATTTCGGCCGTTTCCACGAACTCGGTCGCGCTGCTGCCCTGCTCGCGAAGCTGCTCGGGCGAAAATTCAACATACAGATTTTCTGTCCTGGCCAGGCTCGCTTGCGCGCCGCGCATGACTGCTACTTCGCTGCCTTCCGTATCCATTACGATGAGATCGATCGATGACCAGTCCTGAGGAATTGTCCGATCGAGGGTATCCAAGTCTCACGGTGATCTCTCCATCAGCGGGCGCGACCCGGCTATTGCCCGTGTTGATGCTGTTTTCGGTGAAGCGGATTTCTCCCGCCCGATCCCCGAGTGCGGCATTGATAACATTCACGCCTGCGATGTCGTTCAGTCCCAAATTCATGCACAACAGCCTGAAGTTGCGCGGGCTCGGCTCGTAAGCGACGATCGAGCGCGTTCCGGAAATGCGCGCCAGAGGTATCAGCACGGCGCCGATATGCGCGCCCGCGAAGACCACGCGTGACTTCGCGTGCAGCAGCTGCTTCAACCAGCTTATCTGCGGCCAGTCATATTCTCCGTTTTCGAGCAGAGAACGCGACACATTGAAATCGCCGGCGTGCACGCACAACCGGCCGTTTTTCGTCTCGGCGACGATCGCGATGGCGTGTTCGCCCAGCGATTTTGCCCGCCAGCGACCGCGTAAGCGTCTCGAGAGCCGCTTTATATAAGGATTTCTCACTCAGAAGTGTCGGGAGAGATACAGCGTTGCGCTCTCTATCTTGTAAAACGTTTCCGGGCGAACGCCCTGCACATCGCTGGCCAGCACGTGATCCCGCGCCAGATTTTGCGCGTAGCGGAAATCCAGACTCAAATCCCAACCTGGCAGGACATCCCGCCATTGGCCGCCGACGCCGGCATACATCGACGTCGCCGGTGTTTCGACGTTGTAGCGCGCGACTCCGCCGAATACGTTTATCGCCAAGGGCCCGTCGAATCGGTGGCGGTAATCGAGGGGCCGCAGGCCAATCAGCAAGTGGCCGTCGACCTGGTCGATTTCCGCGCGCACGCCCAGATCATTGCTTTCGGACACGGCACGTCTTGCGCCGAATCCGAAGTGTGGACCATAGGCGAGTTGCGACGTCGTAATCGGAATGCCTTTCTCCAAGTCAGTGCGCACTTTGTTTGCATTGACGCCCGCGTCGACAAAGATTTGTGCGCCGTGATGATCCGTGTCGTGCTCCGAATCCTCATCGGTGTATGCGCCCGCGTCGCGGCTGTGTTCATCGCCGCCATAGCGCACGAATCCGGAAAAGCGCGAAAACCCGCTGCCATCGACATCCCGTCCACCCAGAGCCTCGGCGCCGACGACGACCGCGTTCCACGGGCGTGAATAGCGCAGTGAGAAATCGTAGTAGTGATGGTAGGGAAAGGCGCCTGGCGTGGGCACGTAGGTTCGATTGTCGCCACCGTAATAGGTTTGGTTTTGCAGGGTACGCGCGCGTGCTTCCAGATAGCCGCCGAACGCGGGTTCCCAGCCCACCCGCAGCATCTGGCTCCGCGCGCCCACGCCATCGCCGAAGTTTCGCTGATCCGCACCCCAATTGCCCAGGACCAAGCGATCATTGGTCATGCCGCTCTGAAATATGTTGTGGACATACCAGATGTTCGACCATTCGGAGATTTCGTAAGTGGCGTCGAAGTAACGAAAAATACGTGGGAAATCAATGCCGGCGGAAATGGCAGGACTGCCCAGAAGATAGCTGCCGCCGTCCGAATTGTCCTCGCCGGCGTATTGAAAATAAACGGCGAACGGCACTTTGCTTGGCACGATGAAGCGACTGACATAGGAGGCCTGTTGATTTCCTTGGTTCTGAGACGTGCCGCTCGGCTCAAGAAAATCGCGCGCCAGAAACCGGAAGGACGATGGCAGCCCCGCGCCGCCACCGTATTCCAGCAACCTGTTTACCCCGAGCGACCAGCCGCTGAACGGCTCGATCGAAAATTGCGCGCCGAACAGGCGCGGGCTACCGACCGCGCTGTTGCCGTTATAGATAATTTGCTGGGACGATAGGCGGCTGAGAAAAAATTCATATTGGAACCCCAGGCGCGTGAGGGGCTCGTAATTCGAAAGCGTCACTGATGGCGTGGTCGGCGCCTCGGTGCTCATGAGCGTGCTGTTATCCGTCATGGGCGAGAGCCAATGATCGCGATAGCCGAAGTCAAGCTGCGCCCAGTTGGTGCCCAAGCTCGCCATCGAACCAGTCGGCGCCGTGCGGCCGCTGTAGGAAATTCCGCCGGCGCTGACCAAGAAATAATCGGTTGGCTGCGCATAGGCGACCATCGATAACTCGTAGTCGCTGTCGACCGGCATGCCGTGCTGATTCGGCAGCACCACGCCATCCTTGGCGTGCGAGACCGATGCGGCGGCGCTGGCGTGCGACACGCCGTAGTCGTGCGAGTAGCGCTCGAGGTACTTGCCAACTTTGGTGCATAACGGCTTGTCGACCTGGCACGCCTGCGGCAATGCCAATTTTATGAGCTCGACGGAAAACGGGCGCTTGAGGATGGGCTCATCGGCGAGGATCAGGACTCTTTCGATTTGCCGCTCGATTTCCGGCTCGAGGTTCATCGGCAGATAGGCAGTCACGCCTCCGGCCATCAGCGGCAGTCGATGCGGCCAGGAGCATGCCGGCGATGAAAGCATGCTTAATCGCGTGAGTCATCGGATCGGCGGAACGATCAATGTCGCTGCCCGACACGCGCCGCGGGCCGCATCGGCGGAGCAGGCACGCGGGCTGAGGTCTCGATCAAGACAAATATGCACCTCACGCAGCCGCGGCGCGTCTTGCCGGCTGCACGTGACCACGATCGACTGCGCCGGACAATCTGTGGATTGGCGATGCATGAAATTCCGCGGCGATGGCGCCGGGCGACTGCTCGATTTCGTGGCTGACTCCGGACAGGGAAGCGGGAACGGCTATGCCGGCATAAGCACGGCGCACCAGTGCGAAGAAATCCGCGGGACTCAAGCCGCTGCAGGTGCCGTGAGCTGACCATTCGTGATAGACCAGGCCGCGCGCCGGCATGATGTCGGAGATGCTGGAAACCACCTTGTCGGGTACCTGCTCGTGCACATTGCAATTCTCCGGCCATCCCTTCTCGTACTGCGGCCATAGCCCGTGGACGATGAATCCGAAGCGGCGCGGACCGTTGCACTCCGCCGCGCCGGGATCGGACAGGCAAAATGCCGGTGACCACGACAAAGACAACAAATAGTAGTCGAAAGTGCCCGGCTCGCTGTCCGAGGATTTTCGATGCCGCGCGCCGGCGCTCGCCGCAAGTGTGCAACAATGCCGACAAAATGAGCACGGCCGTTTTGAGCGGATGCTCTCGTGGGTAAGCGGGTCATGGTGAATTCTCGCTCAACCGCCGGCGCGGAATGATTGAATTTCGAGGCCGCTGGCGCCGTTCACCCAGGTGTCCTTGTCGCGGATGATGGCCTGCGCCGGCAGCGCCGCGGTCTGCACCTTCATGCCTGGAAGCTTGCGCACCGCCGTGCCCACCGCGAAGATCTCGACCAAGCTGGACCCGAGTTCGACGATGTAGGTTTTGATGCCGACGACTTCCTCGGCACCCAGAGCCGTCGCCTCGCGGTTCACTCGATCGAATACTTGCTCGCGGGCCTCATAGATCAGTGTCGTCAAATCGCCCAGCTCGCCCCGCACCAGGCTCTGGAATGCCGCTCTGATTCCGCCGATCGCGCCGAGCGAATACACGGACGTTGATATGAGAAGCTTGATCGGCGCGTACCCCAGCTGCGTCATGCCCCAAAGTTCCTCGCCGGTGAGATCGCTGGAGACCGGCGAGTCTGCGGGTTTCGGGCGGCAACTGGGCATGAAATGTCAGCGGTGCCGGCCATGTACATCTCGTGGAATCCGGCAAAATGCAGCACGTTGGTGCGCACGCCGACGACCGCATTGGCGCCTACGGCCTTTGCATGCGTGACCAGCCGGTCCAGTGCGTGATGCCGCGTTTCGTTGAACACGTCGCTGAATTCCTTGATCTCGCCGCGGACCAGCGTCTTCAACGTTCCGGCGATGCCGCCGACCGCACCCACCGAATAGGCAATGTTGCCGAATACGAATTCCTTGGGATCGTAGCCCGCGTCCATATGGCAATACAGTTCCTGGGCATCGCCGGCGCTGGTGAACAATGCCGTGCCGGGGCCGCCCCTGACGCCCGATCCGACGAACAAGAATTCCGAATTGCCGCTGAGGCCGCGAAGCTCTGAGGTGACGCCGACGACTCCGTGGACCTGTTCCCGATCGGCTTCCGCGCGCATGCGCTTGAACGCCGACGCCCGGCCTTCATGAATCATCTGCGTGACATCGGGAATTTCGCCTCCCACGATGCCGCGGAACGCGGAGCGTACGCCGCCGAGAAAGCCCATCGACTGGATGCTGTTGCCGATCACAACCCCGCTCGGGATGAGACCCTTGAGGCGCATGCAGTAGATTTCGTTACCCGATAATCCGGTCAATTTAGGTGCGCTCTGCATGTCGCGATCCTAAGATATAGCGCGTTAGCTGTCGAACCGATTGACCCGCGGCGTCCAGGTACTCCAAAGAATCAGCGCCAGCAGCACTAGTTGGAAAGGCAGCCGGACGATGAGCGCCCAACGCGGAACGTTGAACAGCTCGGCGTGCTGGAGCATGTAGACGTTCGCCGGGGTTACCGCAATGGTCAGTAGAAATAGTCCAATGCCGGCGGCGCGGCGCGTCGCGGGTATCAGGATACCGATCGCGCCCAACAGTTCGAACACGCCGCTGATCAGCACTGTGGCCCGCGGCCACGGTATCGCGGGCGGCACGATGCGCATTTCCACCTCGGTGAGTGAAAAATGAGCGACACCCCCGAACAGAAACCAGAGAAACACCAAAACTAGACCGATGCGCTTCAATAGAGGAGTCATGGCGGGCAGGTTCGATGCCATATTTTCAGGTTCGCCCTTCACTGTCGTGATCGACGCCCCACGAGGAATGATCAGGATCGGTCAAATGCCGGCGTGCCAGGCGCCGGCGCCGCCAAAATCGTTCTAACCGCGGTGCCAGTCCCGCCCACTCAGGCCGCAGCCAGACCGGACTCAGCGGATCATCGCTGAGCGTCGAGACAACCAGCGTCCGCGCTTCCTTAGCTGCGTCTACGACGATCGCAGGTACGTCGCGCCATGCCGCGACCGCATCGATGCCTCGATCGAGCCCGGTTTGCATCGCCGTCTCGATTCGCACCAGCGCCGCGTTCCATGCAGGCATGCTCACGCTCTCATCCGGCATCGCGCTGACAAGCATCTGCAGCACTGCGCGCGCGGCTTGCGGCGGGCTGTTTACAGCCTCGCTTGGATTTGAACCCATTGCGCCTGCCTGCAGCTCGAAGGCGGCGCGAATCTCCGCTAATAGGATCTGCAGCGCCGCGGGAATGTCGAGCGGCCGAATGTCGGCGCGATCTGCGATCGGCGCGGCGTTTGCCGGCGATTGCGGACCCTGTTCCGCAGGCGGGGCCGTTGGCGTGCGGGCCGCCGCGCCGGCGGGCGCGGGCATCTTGGTAACGTCCATGGGAGACGGCAACGCTAATGCGCCGGTGCGTGGCGATTGACGAGGCTCACCATCCGGTCCGTTGCTGCGTGGAATAAATCCAGTCCGAGATCGGGCAGGTCGACGTACGTAGCACTCGCTTTCAGCAACGGCTTGACACGCAGGGTCTGTTCGATGATGTCGTCATGCGGGGCGAATACCGTCAAGGGCGATTTGAGGCCTTTCAGCTTCTTGTCTATGGGGTAGCCGCAGGCCGCGCGAAATGCGGCTCCCGGGTTTGCCGCGAGCACATGCTCAATGAACCGGCGATGCGCGTCGCCAAGATCATATGGCGGATGGCGAAGGGCGAGACCGCCGCGCCACGCTCCGAGCACATGGCCGCCCTCCGTAGCCGGACGCAAGGGCTGCTCGCTGTATTTTTCCATCTGACGCTGCTGCTCCTCGGCGGTAAACAGCGGCATACCGACCACCATCACGCTGCGCACTTGCGAGCCAAGTTGATGGGCGATCTCGATTGCCTCGATGGAACCGGCGTGTACACCGAGCAAATCAATTTGGCCCTGCATTCCGGCGGCCTTGAGGCCATCCACTGTCGCCTCGGCGTACTGTTCCAATGATAGCGCCCAGGGCGGCGCGTCGGAATAGCCGTAACCCAATCGATCCGGTGCGTGCGTGGGTCTTTCGAGTTTTTCTTGAAATGCCTCCCACATCGCACCGGAGCGCGGCGACATGTGCAGCAGCACGAGCGGCACACCTTTGCCGTCATGACTGCGCAGATGCAGTTGACCGAATCGCGTGGGATAAATGCGGCGAATCATTAGGAACCTGTTTAGTGAGCATCCAAGAATGCTTCTATCACGGGCGCGACACTTTCAGGACGCTCAATGTGCAGCATGTGCCCGGCAGCGGCGATGTTGACGAACTCGGCACCCGGGTGGGCAGCGCGCAATGCCTCGATCGTGCCGTCGGCGCCCAGGCGCGTCAGGTAATCCGACTCGTCTCCCAGAACCATGAGCAGAGGAGCGCGGATCTCGCCCCAAGTCGCCTCCGCATCCTCGCGCTTGTAGAGAATGGGATTGACCCAGTGATGACGCGGATCGGCCGCCAACCGCACGCGATCATTCTCCTCGCGAACTCCCCAAACGCGCGCGACGAACGCCGCCGCGGCCGGAGTAAATCTCTGGTAGCGAAATTGTATGATGGAAGCCAGCTGCTCGAAGGAGTTATAGCTCTTCTCAATGGTCGGGCTTTTGATTTGATCCAACCATTTGCGCATGCGCTTCGGCGCATCCTGCGGCGAGGTCCGTGGCAGTCCCAACCCTTCGAGATTTATGACGCAGCGCACGCGCTCGGGACGAAGCCCTGCATAAAGATTCGCGATATTGCCGCCCATGCTGTGACCGACGATGCGCGCCGGCGACTGCGGCGAAATCTCATCCATCAAAGCATCGAAGTCGCCCAAGTAATCGGGGAAGCCATAGCCCTCTTGCGGCCACTCGCTGCGCCCGAACCCACGCCAGTCCGGCGCGATGATGGGCCACTCATTCCTGAACGCATCGACGACGAACTGAAATGTCTCACCCGCATCCAGCCATCCATGCAGCAAGAACACTGGCGGCTGCCGCGCCGAGGGCTCCGGGCCCCATCGCGTCAAATGCATGTTGAGACCGCGAATCCGCCGAGTTTCGTGGCGCGCCTGCCGCAGCGCTTGGTACGCCGTTACGCTATCCAATCAGCGGCGGTTCTGCGGGGGCTGGGCGTTGCCGTCATTTGGCCGTGCACCCCCGGGTCCAGTTGGGGGCGTGCCGCCGGGAGGCGGAGGAGGGGGCGGCGGATTCTTGTGTTCGTTACCTTTTGGCATGATCCATCTCCTTGTTGCCGTCTGTGTCCCCGCTTTCATACACGCAACCAGCACCCAGCCGCAAGAGCGGCTGGTTTGCAGATGACCCGTGCGGGGGCGCATGCTCTGAAAATGATGGGGGATCGCATAGGACCGTATCGGGTGCTGCGCACCTTGGGTGCGGGCGGGATGGGCGAAGTCTACCTCGCCGAGCGGGCCGATGCACAATTCGAACAGCAGGTTGCCATCAAGGTCGTGCACGGCGGCGCTCTCGCGGTCGCCATGCACTCGCGGCTGAAGTTAGAGCGCCAAATTCTGGCGCAGCTCGATCATCCGAATATTGCACATTTATTGGACGGCGGTGCGCTCGCCGATGGAAGCGCCTACATCGTCATGGAATACATTGACGGCATCGCCATCGATGCCTTCTGTGATTCGAATCGGCTGGATGTCAGTGCACGACTCAAGCTGTTCCAGATGGTGTGCGGTGCGGTTCACTACGCGCACCAGAATCTCATTGTTCATCGCGATCTTAAGCCATCGAACATTCTGGTGACCGCGGCGGGCGTTCCAAAGCTCTTGGATTTCGGCATCGCAAAGTTGCTCGACGATCGGCAAGCGGCCGGTCACACGCTGGCAGTCACTCAGGCCGACATTCGCATTATGACGCCGGATCATGCGAGCCCGGAACAAGTTCGTGGACAGCCCATTACGACTTCGAGCGATGTCTATGTCCTCGGCGTGTTGCTCTACAAGTTGCTGTGCGGATCCGGTCCCTTCTTTATCTCATCGATGCGTCTCGCGGAAATAGAGCGCGCCATCTGCGAAAAGGATCCGCCGCCGCCGAGCGATTTGCTGAAGGACGAATCAAAGGAATCAAACGCGATCGCAGCTGATCGAAACACTACGGCGTATCGACTGCGTCGCACGTTGCGCGGCGATTTGGACAACATCGTGTTGATGGCGATGCGCAAGGAACCCGAGCGCCGCTACGCGTCTGCGCAGCAAATGTCGAGCGACATCCAGCGCCACCTGGACGGCAAGCCGGTGATCGCACACCGCGATACGCTGTCATATCGGTCCGCAAAGTTCGTCAAGCGTCACTGGCTGCCGGTGGCCGCGAGCTTCGGTGCCGCGCTGCTGGTGCTCGCGTTTGCAGCCACCACCTACCTGCAATCATTGCGCATCGCCGCGGAGCGCGACCAGGCCGCGCAACAAAGAGAACGCGCGGAACATGAACGCGCGCGCGCGGAGGAGGTGTCGAGCTTTCTCGTCAACCTATTCAAGCTGTCGGATCCTGGAGAGAACCGCGGCAACCAGGTCACCGCCCGAGAGCTGTTGGATTCGGGCTCAAAGCGCTTGCAGTCGGGCTTGCAAGATCAGCCCGCAACCAAAGCCGCTCTGTTGTCGACAGTCGGAACGGTCTACGACAGTCTCGGGCAATATCAGGATGCGCTGCCGCTGCTCGGCGAGTCTCTGCAATTGCAGAACGGCACACATGACATCTCGCACATCGATACGCTTCTGGAACTCGGGCGCGCGCACATGGGCGCCGGCCATCTCACCGCGGCCGAGGCTCCCATGCTGCAGGCGCTGCATCTCGCACAAGGCGATGCCGGCGCGGTGAGCGTGGAAACCGGCCGCGCGCTATGGACCCTTGGCATGCTGCGATTTGAGCAAGGCAGGAATGGCGAAGCCAAGGAACTGTACACCCGAAGTCTCACTATTTTGCACTCGAGCAAGGCGCCGCAAACCGATATCTCGCCGGTTCTCAACGATCTCGCGACGGCTTATGTGAGCGAACACCAATGGGCAATGGCGAAACAAGCTTATGAGCAGGCCCTGGATATTGATCGGCGCGCTCTTGGCGATGACCATCCGCGTGTCGCGTTTCGTCTGCAAAATTTGGCGATCGTCGCGCAAAATATGGGCGACTTGCGGCAGGCAGAGGTGCTCTACCTCGAGGCGATAAAGCGCCAGGAACATATCTACGGCGATCGGCATCCCGAAACCGTCATCGCCAAAGGCAACTACGGCATGCTATTGCAGCGCGAGGGACGTCTGATGGAGGCGGAACCGTTGCTGCGCGATGCCGTTTCCACGCGCATATCGCTCTACGGACCGGATAACTACAACGTTGGTTATGCCCGCGTCAGCCTGGCAATACTTCTGCATGACAAGGGCGATCTCGGCGGTTCCGAGAGCGAGTTTCGCCAAGCCCTCGCGATTTACGACAATTCGCTTCCTCCGAATCATCAATATCGCGCGGCATTACTCATGCACTTCGCGCGCTTGTTGGTGGATCGGAATAAATCCGCTGAAGCGCTCGTCAAGAGCGAGGAATCGATCAAAATTTGGGCCGCAACCTCGCCCGCTGCGAGCCCGCAAACGGCGCTGGCCCACGCGATCCACGCCTATGCGCTCGAGCATCTCGGCAGATTGCCGCAGGCTGCCGCGGAGATCGACGCCGCTGTACCGGTGCTCGCCAAAGCTCGCGGCCCTGACGATGCGGTAGTGCGGCGCGCGCAGGCGTGGCAAAGAATAGCCGACGCCGTACAGACTGCGAGCACGAGCGTGACGGTTCAGGCGCCCAGGAACAGTCGGTAGGCGGGATTGTCGGTTTCTTCCGTATATGCGTATTGCAGCTCGTTGATGTGCAGTAAAAAATCGGTGTGAGTGTCGGGCGGCACCTGGATGCCGGCGAGCACGCGGCCGTGGTCGGAGCCGTGATTTCGATAATGGAACAGACTAACGTTCCATTGCGTGCCGATGGCCTGTAAAAACTTGAGCAGTGCCCCGGGGCGTTCGGGAAACTCAAAGCGGTACAGCTTCTCGTCGGCGAGCCCGCGCGCATGGCCGCCCACCATGTAGCGCACGTGCAGCTTGGCCATTTCATCGTCGCTCATGTCGCGCGCCGCAAAACCCGCGGCAATGATTTCCGCAAGCAACGCATCGCGTTCCGTTCTCCCGTGATCCAGAGCCAGGCTCACGAAGACCTGCGCTGCTTTTACGTCGGAATAGCGGTAACTGAATTCAGTGACGCTACGCTTGCCGAGCAATTCACAGAAGCGCAAAAATGATCCTGGTGCCTCCGGCATCTGCACCGCAAACAGCGCCTCGCGCTGCGCGCCGATGTCCGCGCGCTCGGCGACGTACCTTAGGCGGTCAAAATTCATATTGGCGCCGCCATTCACCGCGATCAACGTGCGTCCGCTGCAATTCTCGCGCGCCACGTATTTTTTGATGCCGGCCACCGCCAAGGCGCCCGCGGGCTCGGCAATGGAGCGCGTGTCCTGGAAAATGTCCTGGATGGCGGCGCAGATCTGGTCGGTGCTCACCAAAACGATCTCATCGACATACTGTCGCGCCAGCCGCAAGGTTTCCTCGCCGACGCGCCGCACGGCGACACCATCGGCGAACATGCCGACCCGTTCAAGGGTGATGCGCTTGCCGCCGCGCAGCGATTCATACATCGCGGCCGCATCTTCCGGCTGTACGCCGATGACCTTCATCCGCGGATATAGCGACTTCGCGTAGGCGGCAATGCCCGCAATCAATCCGCCGCCGCCGACAGGAACAAAAATGGCGTCGATTTCATCGCCATGACGCTGCCGCAGGATCTCCATGGCGATCGTGCCCTGCCCGGCAATGACGTCGGGATCGTCGAACGGGTGCACGAATACCAAATTTCTCTGCCGGCCGAGTTCAGTCGCATGTTCGTAGGCATGATCGTAATCATCGCCTTGCAATATGATTTCGCCGCCCAGAGCGGAGACGGCTTGGACCTTGATTTCGGGTGTCGTGAGCGGCATCACGATGACCGCGGGAATTCCCCGAGTGCGTGCCGCCAATGCGACGCCCTGCGCGTGGTTGCCCGCCGAGGCGCAAATGACGCCGCGCTGCGCGCTGATCGCCGACAATTGCGCGATCTTGTTGTATGCACCGCGAATTTTGAACGAAAACACCGGCTGCAGGTCTTCTCGTTTGAACCAGACATGATTGTCCAGGCGCTGCGACAAGCGCGGCGCGGCTTCCAGCGCCGTCTCAACGGCGACGTCGTAGACCTTGGCTTTGAGAATCCGATCGACGTAGCTTTCTTGCATGAGCGGCATCTATGGATACATTAGCTGAAGCGGCCGCACAGCGGTATTGCCGTCCATACTGTGAGACGGTCCACACCCCGTGAGCGCCCTGCGCTCGGATTGAGCGGATATTCGGTAACATAGGGTCATGCGCGCACTAAAATTTTGGCTTTTCGCCTTGGCTATAGCCTCTCCGGCGGCTTTCGCGCTTTCCGGAAACACGGTTGCCACGGACAATGTCAAAGCACGCTTGGTGAGCGAGGTCGCGTCGGTCGGGCCTGGCCAGACATTTACGGTCGCGCTCGAACTTGATATCCGCGATGGCTGGCATACCTATTGGCGCAATCCGGGCGATTCCGGCGAACCGACCAAACTGGCCTGGCAGCTACCGCCGGGATTTACTGCCGGCGATATCGTGTGGACCACTCCGCATCGCTTTGAGATTGCGCCGCTCGTCAACTACGGCTATGCCAAGCATGCCGTGCATATGGTGCAAATTACGGCGCCAAAGGACCTCAAACCGGGCACGCCTGTTTCCCTCGCTGCCAAGGCAAGTTGGTTGGTGTGCTCCGATGTCTGCATTCCTGAAGATGCGAATTTACAGCTGAGCCTGCCCGCAAGCGCCCAAGCCGGCGGCGTCGACCCGGCCTCGGCCGCGCTATTCACCAACGCGCGCAGCGAGTTGCCCAGTACGCAGCCGGCGCCGACTTCCGCTCGAATTCAGGGCGACAAGCTCATCGTCACGCTTGGGCAGGAGTGGGGCGCTACCCTGTCTCAGATCACCTCTCTGGCGTTCTACCCCTACGATGAGGGTGGCATCGAGTACGCGACGCCGCAGACATTGACCCGCCGTAAGGATGCCGTCGATCTGACGATGAAGGTTGGGTATCAGCCGCCGAAAGCCGGCGCGATTCGCGGCGTGCTGGTGGTGACGGAGCGCAATGGTACGCAAACGGACACGGTGCCCATCGAAATTGCGGCGGATTTTTCCGGCGCCGGCGCCGCCGACGTCAAGCCGGGTCCGCGCTTCGCACCGTTGGCACAGTCGAATAAGGAACCCGAGCATTCGCTGGCGACACTGCTTTTATTCGCGGTATTGGGCGGCTTGATATTGAATCTCATGCCCTGCGTCTTCCCGGTGCTGTCCATCAAGGCGCTCAACGTCATGGAACAGGCAAAAAAACATCCTGCGGCCGTGCGCGCCAAGGGCTTGGTATTTGCCGCCGGGGTGATCGTTTCGATGCTGTGTCTCGCGGGAGTTCTTCTCATGCTGCGCGCCGGCGGCGAGCAATTGGGCTGGGGCTTCCAATTGCAATCGCCCCTGTTTGTCACTTTGCTGGTTTATCTGTTGCTCGCGGTAGGCCTCAATTTATCCGGTGTATTCGAAGTTGGCGGCGGTCTCGCCGGCGTCGGCGACAATCTCACGCAAGGCGACAGCTACAGCGCTTCGTTCTTCACCGGCGTGCTGGCCACGTTGGTGGCCACGCCCTGCTCGGCGCCTTTCATGGCGCCGGCGGTGGGCGCCGCCCTGACTCAGGCACCCTTCAATGCGCTGTGCATCTTTGCGGCATTGGGCGTCGGGATCTCACTGCCCTTTGTGCTGCTGTCATTCGCGCCCTGGATGCGCCGCGTACTGCCGAAGCCCGGCGCCTGGATGGACACGCTTAAACAAGTGTTTGCCTTCCCGGTCTACGCGACGGCGGCGTGGCTGTTGTGGGTGGTCGCGCAAGAAACCTCGCCGTTCGGCCTGGGTGCGGCATTGGCCGGCAGCATCTTGGTGGCGCTGGCAGCTTGGTCCTTCCAGAAATCCCGTTCCAGTGCCGGCGGCGGCAGGGTTACCGTGATTCGCCACCGCAGTGATTTCATTGTTGCTGGCAATATTCCTGCCGTTTCGCTTCGCCGACGTCGCCGCCGCTGCCCCCAGCGCCTCGGCGCCGGCGAGGCCGGGCGTCGATGAGTGGCAGCCCTACAGCGCGGCGCGGGTTGCAGAACTCAATGCGGCCGGCCGGCCGTTGTTGGTGAATTTTACGGCGAGCTGGTGCTTGACTTGCCTGGTCAATGAACGCAACGCATTTTCCGATGCTGCCGTGCAGGAGATTTTTCGCGATAAAAAGGTCACGCTGATGAAGGGCGATTGGACCAACCGCGATCCGGCCATCACGCAAGCGCTGGCGGCGTTCGGCCGCGCCGGCGTGCCCCTGTATGTGGTCTACAACTCCAAGCCCGGCGTAACTGAGCCCGTGGTGTTGCCGCAGCTCCTCACGGCCGGGGTCGTGCAAAGCGCGTTTGCCGACACTCCGGCAAAATGACCGTAAGGTGTGATTGAATGCGTGGCGTGGATAACGCCACCACCATTTCGGTCATCGATTTTCGCCGTCAGAGCATGGTGCTGCAGTGGCACTCCCTCGGCGGAACCTGGACCGCTTGCGACACGCCGCCCGCGCTGGTGCATGGCATTGCGTTGATACGTCCAACCGGACCCAATATCTGCATCTATGGGCGGGGCGGACGTCTGCGGCTGCAAGTCGGCCCGAACCAATATGCATTGGCGGAGAATTCGCCCCAAATCAGCTGTACGCGTGGCATTGCCAGCTTTGGTTTTCGCCGCCGCTTCACCGTGCGCTCGAGCACCGGCGGCGTGCTATTCAGCCATTCTTACTGGACCAACCAAGGCCGGGACTTTTATCGTTGGCTGGCGGATCGTGCCGAGGATCCCGATTGGCGCAGCAGCTGCGGACGACAGTGGTCGGATGGCGTGCCGTCCGCCACGCTGCGGGCGCACTAGTCGATCAAGCCCTTGAGTTCGGCAGGGGTCAAATGTCGCCACTGGCCGGGCCGCAAATTTCCCAGGTGAATATTCATGATGCGCACGCGCTGCAGGCGCTGCGCCTTGTAACCGAGCGCCGAGCACATGCGGCGGATTTGGCGGTTTAGCCCTTGAGTGAGAATGATTCGAAAGGACTGGGAATCCAGCCGTGCGACTTTGCTGGGCTTGGTCAGTTCGCCCATGATCTTGACGCCGTCCGCCATCATGCGCAGCGACAGATCCGTGACAGGCCTATCGACGGTAACGAGATATTCCTTTTCGTGATTGTTTTCCGACCTTAGGATTTCATTGACGATGTCGCCGTTGTTGGTCAGCAGGATCAGGCCTTCGGAATCGCGATCCAATCGGCCCACTGGAAAAATTCGCTCGGGGTAGCCCACGTGATCGATGATGTTGTCTTCGATGTGCGCTTCAGTGGTGCAAATGATGCCGACGGGCTTATTGAGCGCAATGTAAACCGGCTTTCATCTTGGTGCCGATTGAAACGCCGTCGATGCGGACTTCGTCACCGGCCGCCACGCGAGTGCCCAAGGAGGCGAGCTCGCCGTTCAATGTCACGCGGCCTGCCCCGATCCACTTGTCCGCTTCGCGCCGTGAACACACGCCTGTTTCGCTGATGTACTTGTTGAGCCGCACGGTCTTGAAAAAATCAGCCGCTCAAAAACGTGCTGATTTGCTTGGTCAAGGTCTTGGCGGCAGCCGCGAACAGGTCATTGGCGTGTTCATCAATGTCGACGAACTTGCCGTTCGGCAGCGCGGCTTTGAGTTTGGTAAGGTCGGCAGGATTCTCGAGCCGCGTACGCAGAATAAGCGCCGGTTGCGAAATCGCCGGAAACCGCTCGGCGGCGGTCACCCCCGCCAAAACCAGGCGGCGTACCAGCGCCGGTCTTGCCGCGGCCAGGTCCAGCGCCGCGCCGGCGCCGCTCTGCACACCCAACAGGTCGATTTGTCGCAGCCTCAAGTCATCCGCGAGATCGGAAAGGGCGGCGGCGGCCTCGCCCAAGCTCGAGTTGGGCGACGGATCAGACTCGCCGCAGGCCCGGCAGATCCGGCGCATAGACCGACCGCACGTCGGCAATCTCAGGTAGAAACCGACTGAAAGCGCGGCTCGAGCTCTGATCGGCGTGCAAGCAGAACAGCGTCACTTGCTCATCGAAACCCCCGGTCGTCGGAAAGGCAGTACGGACGTGCAGTTGCCCGAATCGACAATCAAAATACGCACGGCGGGTTCGCACCGCTTCCGCCGGCATGGTCAATTTCGAGTGCTTTGCCAAGGGATCCTCGCCTCCGAATGATTGTCGTGCATTTAGGATACTCGAACTCGCCGCCTCCTCCGGAAACTTGTCCTACAACTGTGGCTTTTACGCTACATTAATTTTCACACTTCTTTGCAATAGGGCTAGCTTCGGCGACGGACCACGGCTAGAGTGTTGCTCGGACGCAATTGGACTAAATGGATATAAAAAGACCGATCACCGTCGAGCGCTCTTAAAAAAGCGTCGCGAGAGGCATGGGGACTTAAGGGCCGGGTCAAATGACCCGGCTTTTTTATTGGGGTGATCGATCCCACACGCGCGACATCGTGAATCCATTCGAATGTCCGCCCCGGAAAATCACTTCCTCGACCAGCCGCTCCATCTTCGGAAATGCTGTAGTGCTCCTCGAACGGAGGACGATCCTCGTCGCGCTCCGTGCTGCGGACGATCAAAGTCTTCTCGAGCCAGCCGCACCTTGGCGGCGGCGTGTCGCGCGCGGCGGGCAGCGGCGCATCACGATCAGAAGAGTCACTGTGATGGCGATGAGCCGTCTTGGCATCCCCGGGTTGGCAGACACGCGTCTGATCCGAAGAAGTGAACGTTAGGACGCCGCCCACTTGTTTGATGTCGAGTTGCCTGCCCGGAAATCGAGCAGCCTCTGCCAGCACGCTCACGGATGGTGTCGCAGGCGGCATCACCGCCGGATAGCCGACGCCTTGGCCGCCACGGCCGCCGCGGCCGCCTCTGCCAGAACTGCCGGTGTTGTCCGTTGCGCCAGCGGCCTGGGCGTTCGCCATTTGCAGTAAATGCATCGGATCGTCGCTGTCGGCCACATTGAGCTTCCAATGTCCGCTGAAATCCACACCGGCTGGCGGTGCCAAGCGCAGGCCGTCAGCGGCGCAAGCGCTTATGAACACCACTGCGGCAAGGAGCGCGAGGCGCATCGGCAAACCCCCTCTAATCTGAGGGAGAATCTTATAATGAAATCAGCCTACGGAGTGATGTGCGCGGCCGGCCGACCGCAGATCGTTCGGACCGCAGATCCAGACACGGCCTTCGAAAGGTTGGAAACAGACGCGTACGCCTTCTGTGCGCCGCATGGTTTGCGACCCGCAGGCGATCTTGCCGTCCGCGAGATCGGCCTGGATTAGATCAACCAGCGACGCGCTGGGCTCGCCGGCATCAGTCGGCGGCAGGGCATGCGCGAGTATGCGGGCCTGCACCTCATCGCGCCGCGCCGCGTTGCCCAGCACCGCCCGCTTGAATTTGTCGAGCACCACCAAAACCGAACTCAATGTGTTGTCCGTCACATCGCTCGGCCGCCCGGTTCCGCCCATGAATTTCAGGTGCAGCAAGCCCCCCACGCCGCGCCCCTCATCGTGCAGGCATAGCGCCAAAGCACCGTGCAAATCCGCGATCAAAAGCATTGGCTCGGGCGAGACGTGATAGGTGTCCGCTGCGACCGATACTTCCGTGAGATCTTTAGCCAAATGGGGGACCCTTTGTTACCCCCAGGATGCTGCGCCGAACCTCAAATTCGCTCTGCCAAGCAAATCACGGTTTTTACCTATTACAAAAGGAACTGTTGCGCGGATTGACAAGGATCGGCAATGACTGACAAGGATCGGCAGTCATAAGCTCATGTCGCGCGAGTATTGGCGCGATTCGGCGTATGCAAAGTATCGTGCGGACTATGTATCGGTACGACACCACCGACGAAGCTCTCGTGCGCCAGCGGGTGGCGCAGTTTCGTGATCAAACGCAAAGATTTCTCAAGGGAGAGTTAAGCGAGGACGAGTTTAAACACCTGCGATTGCGCAACGGCCTCTACATTCAACGTCATGCGCCGATGCTGCGCGTTTCCATCCCTTATGGGCTGCTGGCGAGCCGGCAATTGCGCACGTTGGCAAGAATTGCGCGCGATTACGATCGTCGGCTACGGACATTTCACGACGCGCCAGAACATCCAGTTCAACTGGCCCAAGCTTGAACAGGTTCCCGATATTCTGCAGGAATTAGCCGAAGTGGAGATGCACTGCCATCCAAACCAGCGGCAATTGCATTCGCAACATCACCTCGGATCATCTCGCCGGAATCACGCCCGATGAGCTCGAGGACCCGAGGCCTTGGTGCGAGATCATTCGGCAATGGGCGACGTTTCATCCGGAGTTCACCTACCTGCCGCGCAAATTCAAGATCGCTGTGACTGGCGCGCCGCAAGATCGGGCCGCCTCGCTGGTACACGATGTCGGCGTGCACATCGTTCGCGGGCCACGCGGCGATTTAGGCTTTGAGATCCTTGCCGGAGGCGGTTTGGGGCGCACACCGATCATCGGCCAGGTGGTACGGGAATTCCTGCCGCGCGAGCATTTGCTGTCCTACCTCGAAGCAATACTGCGTGTCTATAACCTCGAGGGCCGCCGCGACAATCTGACCAAGGCCCGCATCAAGATTCTGGTGCGCTCCTTGGGGATAGAGGAATTTCGACGGCGCGTCGAGGCCGAGTGGCAGTTGCTGCGCGATGGCGGCCTGCGCATCGACGATGCTGAAGTTGCACGCATGCGCAGCCATTTCAATCCGCCCGACTA
The DNA here is from genome assembly GCA_963771615.1 of uncultured Gammaproteobacteria bacterium. Lineage (GTDB taxonomy): Bacteria > Pseudomonadota > Gammaproteobacteria > Steroidobacterales > Steroidobacteraceae > Bog-1198. The sequence continues at coordinate 118,092 of CAVYUD010000008.1, read as the reverse complement.
TCTTTCGCTGCCAAACATTGCGCCTGACTTTGGCAAGGAAACTGCCTTTCGGGCTTGGTACCGCTACAACACCAGCGCGCACAAGGTGCCCGGATATCGCGCGGTTTTCATTTCCCTGAAGAAGCCGGGCGTACCTCCCGGCGATGCCAGCGACGCTCAAATGGATCTCATCGCCGATCTCGCGGATCGCTACAGTTTTGGCGAGGTACGAGTAACCCACACGCAGAATTTGCTGCTCGCCGATGTCGAGCAGAGCCTGGCATACGAGCTGTGGCAGCAGCTTGGAGAGGCCGGACTCGCCACGCCCAACATCGGGACCTTGACCGACATCATTTGCTGTCCAGGACTCGACTTCTGCAGTCTCGCGAATGCGGGCTCCATCGATGTCGCGAAGCTCATCAACGAGCGTTTCGAGGACTACGACTATATTTACGACTTGGGCGAGATCGACGTCAAAATGTCGGGTTGTATGAATGCCTGCGGGCATCACCATGTCGGCAACATCGGCATTCTCGGTGTCGATAAGGGCGGCGAGGAGTGGTATCAGATCACCATCGGGGGCGCGGCCGGGGCCGACGCTTCCTTGGGATCCGTCATCGGTCCTTCTGTGCCGAAGGCACAGGTGGCCGAGACTATCGAGCAGCTGCTGGAAGTTTACGTGGAACAGCGGGACTCCGAGGAGCGTTTCCTCGACACCGTGCGTCGCATCGGCGTCAAGCCCTTCAAGGAACGAGTCTATGCCGCGCCGCTTGCTGCGTAATGCAGAAATTGTTCTTGATGAGTGGCGCTATGTTGCCGAAGCCGCGGTCGATACAGCCGCGCCGCTGATCTTGAGCCTGGCCCAGTGGCAGCTGGAGCCGGATACCTGGCTTGCGCGCGGCACACCCTTGGGGGTGGTGCTCTCGCCGGCTCATCACGTGGCGCAAATCGCCGCGGACCTTGAGCATTTCTCCTTGATCGCCGCGGAATTTTCCGGGCCCGCGGAAGGACGCGGCTATACCCAGGCACGGCAGTTGCGCGAGCAATGGGCATTCACAGGGGAGCTGCGCGCAACCGGCTACGTACGCCGCGATCAATTGTTTTTCATGGCACGCTGCGGCTTCAACAGCTTCGAGCTGCCCGATTCCGATCTCGAGGGCGCCTATTCGGCTTTCTCAACCTTCACTGCAGCCTACCAGCCTTCGAACGACGCAGGGCTCAAGCATAAGCTCCGCAATACGCTGTCCACGCCCCGCGTCTGAAGGCTACGGAGTATCGCGCAGCGGAATGACCAGATCTTTCAGGAGCCGATCGATCTCTTCCTGTGTTTCCAACTTCTCGGCTTCGCGCACGAGCTTGCGCGGCAGATGCGGCGCCAACAGCTCGATGAATTCATACATATAGGCGCGTAGCAGCGCGCTGCGCCGAAATCCAATCCAGGTGGTGTGCCCCTCGAATAGATGCGCGGCGTCGAGCACGACCAAATCGCTGTCGGTGACTGGATCAATCGCCAGACGTGCGAGGATGCCGACCCCGAGGCCGATACGCACATAGGTTTTGATGACGTCCGAATCGCGCGCCGTTAGAGCCACATCCAGCGACAATCCGGCGGTCTCGAACAGTGCCGGCAGCGAGGAACGCCCCGAAAAGCTAAAGACATAGGTCACGATCGGGTACTCGGCCAACTTTTTGAGCGTGAGCTTGCCGGCTGAAGCCAGGGGATGTCCGCGCGGCACCACGACCGCGCGGTGCCAGTGATATACCGGCAGGCGGATCAAGTGCGGGAATAATTCTTCCGAGCCCGTGGCGATGGCGAAATCAACCCGGTCGCGCGCGACCATTTCTGCAATCTGCTCGGAAGTGCCTTGGTGCAGGTGCAGGCGCACCTTCGGATATTTGCTGCGAAATTCGCGAATTACCTGGGGCAGCACGTAGCGCGCCTGAGTGTGGGTGGTGGCGATGGACAGAGTGCCGCCGTCGGCTTTGCGCAACTCCGCGGATGTGCGCCGAATGTTTTGCATCTCGCGCAGGATGCTGCTGGCGCGCGAAATTATTTCCTCGCCCGCGGCGGTGGTGCGCGTGAGCGCACGGCCTTCGCGCTCGAACAATTGAAATCCAAGTTCTTCCTCCAGCAATTTCAGCTGGCGGCTGACGCCGGGCTGCGAGGTGTGCAGCTGGCGTGCGGCAGCGGTGATGTTCAGTCCATTCTCATGAACGGCTACGAGATAGCGCAATTGTTGGAATTTCATCTACACGCCTTAAAGATTGGTCACTTTTGCCGCAGTAGCATATAAGGTTATCGCGCATGACGAACAGGCATGTACTCATGCCTGGGAATTCGTTTGGCGCCGCCGCCGCTTATCCTATAGTGGTGATTGCCGCGACTACCGCGGAGTGAAAATGCGTTCCATCCCAACAGGTTAGGCGCGCAGCAATGGGGCCGCCGAATGCATTATTTCCCGGCTTTCTTCGATCTTACTGAACAAAAGGTTTTGATCGTCGGCGGGGGCGAGGTGGCGCTGCGCAAACTTGCGCTGCTGACGCGCAGCGGCTGCGAAGGTTACCGCTGGTCGCCCCAGAAGTTCTGCCGGAGCTTGCCAGCAAGCGGCCGCGGGCGCCATCACAGTCGCGGTTCGCGAGTTCGTTCCGGACGATCTTGACGGCGCGCGGCTGGTCATCGTCGCGACCTCGCGGCGCGCAGTGAATCGCTGGATCGCCAGCTTGAGCGAGGCGCGTGGAATTCCCGTCAACGTCGTCGATGATCGCGAAGCCTCGCGCTTCATTGTCCCTGCCATCATCGATCGCGACCCAGTGTTGGTGGCGATCTCGACCGGAGGCGCATCGCCGGTGCTCGCGCGCCGCCTGCGTGAGCGGCTGGAAGCGCTCATTCCCAAACGGTTCGGTGAATTGGCGTTGTGGCTGCAAAGCCTCCGTCGCGCCGCACGCTGGCGATTGCGCGACACCGATGCGCGGCGCCGCTATTTCGAAGACATCGTGGATGGCGCGGCCGCGCGGCGTTTCGTGGCCGGCGACACGCATGGCGCAGAAAGCCTGGCGCAGCAGCTGTTGGCGCGAACCGCCAAGCTCGCCGCGAGCAAGCCGGCGAGGTCACGCTGGTGGGCGCCGGGCCGGGGGACCCGGAACTACTGACATTGAAAGCGCTGCGCGCGCTGCAGGACGCCGATGTGATTCTGCATGATCGGCTGGTGCCGCGCGCCGTGCTCGACATGGCGCGGCGTGACGCCAGCGCGAATTTGCGTGGGCAAGGCCGCGGGCGGCGCCGGCAGCACGCAGGCAGAAATCAATGCACTGCTCATTGAGCATGCGCGGCAGGGCAGGCGCGTGGTTCGGCTGAAGGGCGGCGATCCGTTCATTTTCGGCCGGGGAGGCGAAGAACTCGAAGCGCTGCACAAGGCGCAAATTCGTTTTTCGGTGATCCCGGGCATCACCGCCGCGGCCGGCTGCGCGGCGTATGCCGGCATACCGCTGACGCATCGCGATCACGCGCACAGCGTTACGTTCGTCACCGGACATGAGGATCGCGACGGACGCGGGCCCGATTGGGCTGCGCTCGCCAGGCCCGGAATCACCTCCGTGTTCTACATGGGGCTCGCGCGCGTGCAGCAAATCTCCGCCGCATTGGTTCAGCACGGCGCACCCGAAGCGCTGCCGGCCGCCCTCATTGCGCAAGGTACGCAGGATAGCCAACGCGTCGTTCGCGGAACGCTCGCGCACCATTGCGGAGGCTGCGCGTCGTGCGCGGCTTCAGTCGCCCACGCTCTTGGTCGTGGGCGAGGTCGTGTCTTTTCACGATTCGCTGGCGTGGTTCAACAGCGCGGCGCAACTCGAAGTTTCGCAGTCGGCGTAACCGGTCAGGCGATCGCCTCGGCGAAGCCGCGTTCCGCGATCCAGGCTTTGTTGAATAGTCGTGATTGATATTTCGCGCCGCCGTCGCACAGCACGGTAACGATGGTATGGCCGCGGCCCAGCTGTTTGGCAAGTGTCACCGCAGCAGCCACATTGATTCCCGAGGTGCTGCCGAGCAGCAATCCCTCTTCGCGCAGCAACCGATACACGAAGCGCATGGTTTCCTCATCCGTGATGCGCAGCGCGTCATCGATCGGCGCGCCTTCAAGGTTTGCCGTTACGCGACCGGTACCGATTCCCTCGGTGATGGATGATCCGCCGTCGGATTTGAGCTCGCCGTCCTTGAAGTAGTGATATAGCGAGCTGCCCGGCGGATCGACGAGCACGATGCGCACGCCCTCGGATTTCGATTTCAGATAGCGCGCCGTACCGGCCAAGGTCCCGCCCGTGCCGGTTGCCGCACAGAAGGCATCGATCCTGCCGCCGGTATCGCGCCAAATCTCGGGTCCCGTCGACTCGAAATGCGCCTCGCGATTCGCGGTATTGTCGAACTGATTGGCCCAGATGGCATCGGGTAATTCTTGCGCCAGGCGGCCGGCGACTTTCTGGTACTGGTTAGGGTTGCTGTAGGGCACCGCGGGGACCTTGCGAAGCTGCGCGCCCAACGCCTCGATGATTTGATACTTCTCGGCGGCCTGATTGTCCGGCATGACGATCACGCACTTATAGCCTCGTGCATTGCAGACGTGCGCCAGGCCGATTCCGGTGTTGCCGGCGGTACCCTCGACCACAGTGCCGCCCGGCTTCAAGGTGCCGCGCCGCTCGGCATCCAACACGATCCATTTCGCCGCGCGATCCTTCACCGAGCCGCCGGGATTCATGAACTCGGCCTTGCCTAAAATTTCGCAGCCGGTCTCATCGCTCAAGCGCCGCAGGCGGATCAGGGGTGTATTGCCGATCGAGTCGGTAAATCCGTCTTTGATGTTCATCAAGGCGATGCCTCCAGTTCCGGCATCGTATCGCGCGCCGTCCCCGCCAATTCTCTATTCATTTTTGCCGTGTCCAATTCGCCGCTCCATTTGGCGACAACCAGTGTCGCGACGCCGTTGCCGATCACATTGGTCAGCGAACGCGCCTCGGACATGAAGCGGTCGATGCCCAGGATCAGCGCAAGCCCCGCGACCGGCAGCGTGCCAACGGCTGAAAGGGTTGCGGCCAACACGATGAACCCGCTGCCCGTCACGCCCGCGGCGCCCTTCGAGGTCAATAGCAGCACGGCCAGCAAAGCGAGCTGTTGGAACAGATTCATCGGCGTGTTGGTCGCCTGGGCGATGAAAACCGCCGCCATGGTAAGGTAAATCGACGTGCCGTCCAGATTGAACGAATAACCGGCGGGGATCACCAGCCCCACCACGGGCTTGGCGGCACCGAGCTTTTCGAGCTTGGCAATCATCCGCGGCAGCACGGTTTCCGACGAGGATGTACCCAGTACGATCAGCAGCTCATCCTTGATGTACTTGACGAAGCGCCAAATGCTGAAGCCGTGCACGCGGGCAACGATTCCCAGTGCGCCGAAGATGAACAACAGGCAGGTCGCGTAGAAACTGCCCATCAGCGCTCCGAGCGAGACCAGCGAGCGCACACCGTACTTGCCCATCGTGAATGCCATGGCGCCGAATGCACCGATGGGCGCAAGCCGCATCACGACGCCGACGATCCAAAACACGACATTCGAAAAAGACTCGATGAAGCCCGCCAAGACGGCGGCGCGGCCGCCGAGTTGCTGTATGGCGAATCCGAACAGAAGCGCGATCAACAGCACCTGGAGAATCTCTCCTTTTGCGAATGCGTCCGCGAATTGCGAGGGAATTACATTGAGCGCGAAATCAGTGACCGACTGCAGTTTTCCGGGCGCGGTGTAATCCTTGAGCGGTCCGGTGTCCAAGGTCGCGGGGTCGGCGTTCATGCCGCTGCCGGGACGCAGGATGTTGACGATCACCAGTCCCAATATCAGCGAGACGGTGCTCATGACCTCGAAGTAGAGCAGCGCCAGTCCGCCGGTCTTGCCGACTTTTTTCATGTTCTCGACGCCGGCAATTCCCATCACCACGGTGCAAAAAATCACGGGAGCGATCAGCATTTTGATGAGTTTGATGAATCCGTCGCCGAGGGGCTTCATCTTCGCGCCGGTCTCAGGGTAGAAATAGCCGAGTAAGACGCCAAGCGCGATGGCGACCAGCACCTGGAAATACAGCGAGCGGTATAGGGTCTTCACCGTACGAATTTAAGCGATTCCGCGCTCAAAACGGTGGCTTTAGAAAAAAGAGTCCCCGGACTAGCCGGGGAATTCGAGTGGAACAGGTGGAAGGATGAGACCTTACACGTCCGTTAGTGGCAGATACGCCGCACAAAAGTGCCCAAACGTTCAACCTTGTTTGTGTCTTCCAGTGTTGCAAGTAAGTAACGCTGGTAATAAACACGAACCGCTTCGTTAGCACCATGATAGGCGATACCATAGATAAATCCAATAGTTAACGCTTTTTAATTGGCTTTTGTTGCACTATGTCAAATGTGTTGTCGGTTGGCGACAAAACAACACTTAAGGCCAGGTAGAAGCCTTGGCTTCAAAATCCTCCGAGGCGGCGCGGACCACGCAAAAGCGCTGCCCCGTGGGGGCCTCCATGACCCACCAGGTGTGGATCGCCGCGATGCGCTTCGCACCGAGTTTTTCGAGTCTTTTGACTTCGGCCTCGACGTCGTTGGTCTCGATATCGAGGTGCACCCGGCTCGGATGGCTTACCACCTGGACTTCGATGTGCAGGCCATGCTGATGGTCTACGAGTTGTTTGTAGATTTCGCCCTCCTCGCCCCCGAGGGCCCGCACCGGCAGCCCCAGCGCGTTTCCCCAAAAGTCCGCCGACCGATCGAGGTCCAAGGTCTGACAATCGATGATGAAGCCGGACAGTTTGCTTTTGTGCATGCGTTACTCCAGATTCGCGAATCTCACAGAGGGTCTCATGAAATATCTACATACAATGGTGCGGGTGACGGACATCGAGCGGTCGCTTGGCTTCTATCGCGATGCTCTCGGCCTGAAAGAATTATCTCGCAAGGATTATCCGCAAGGCCGCTACACGCTGGTTTTTTTAGCGGCGCCGGGCGATGAGGACGCGCAGGTCGAACTGACGCATAACTGGGATCCCGAGCAATACTCGGGTGGCCGCAACTTCGGACATTTGGCCTATGCGGTTGATGACATCTACGCCGCCTGCAAACGCCTCATGGATCACGGCGTGACCATCAATCGTCCGCCGCGCGATGGACGCATGGCCTTCGTGCGCTCGCCGGATAACGTATCCATCGAACTGTTGCAGAAAGGCCCGGCGCTGCCGCCCGCGGCGCCTTGGGACAGAATGCAGAATGTCGGGCAATGGTAGGCCGGCGCCCGTTGCTAGAACATTTCCGATGCGCCGGGAACCTTGGGCGGAGCCTCGGTGCGCGAGACAATGTGATCGCCGGTGATCATTTCGCTATAGCCTAAGCCCGGTCCGACCATCGGATAGACGCCGGCATCGCGATCGATGATGACCTCCAAGAATGCCGGCCCCGGGTAATGAATGAACTCTGCGATAACTCGCGGCACATCAGCCTTCTGATCGAGGCGGACTGCATACTTGAAACCGTCGGCCATTGCCGCTTTGACGAAATCCTTGGTATGCAGGCTCTTATCGCTGGCGCTCATGCGGCCCTTGTGGAATAGCTTCTGCCATTGCCTGACCATGCCGTCGCCGAAATTGTTCAGCACCACCACCTTGATCGGCAAGTCGTAAGTCGTAACCGTCTCCAGCTCCCCAATGTTCATGCGGATGCTGGCGTCGCCGTCGATGTCGATCACCAGACGCCCACGTTGCGCGAATTGCGCACCGACCGCGGCCGGCAATCCGAATCCCATGGTTCCCATACTGCCCGACGTCAACCACAACCGCGGGCTGCGGAAGTCGAAGTACTGCGCGGCCCACATTTGATGCTGCCCGACGCCCGTCGTGATGATGGCCTCGCCCCGCGTCAAGCGATTGATTTCCTCGATGACGTAATACGGCTGAATGAAGGCGCTGTTGCGATCGTAGTTCATGGCGTGATTCACGCGCAGCTCGTTGCAGTGCCGATGCCAGGCCGACCAATCTCGTTTGAAGTCCTGCGCCTTGCCGTAGTCCGTCAATGCGCGCAGTGCATCGGGCATCAGGCCCACATGATTCCAGTGCACGCGCTTGACCTTGTCGATCTCCGATGCGTCGATGTCGAAGTGCGCAATGAATTTCGCGCGGCCCGCAAATTTGGCAACGTTGCCTGCGACGCGATCGTCGAATCGCGCACCAAAAGCGAGCAAGCAATCGCAATCGTCAACGGCGTAGTTGGCGAACGCAGTGCCGTGCATGCCGAGCATGCGCATGGATAACGCATCCGTGGTATCGACCGCACCAATTCCCATCAGGGTCGTAACGACCGGAATCTGAAACTGTCTTGAGAACTCACGCAAAGCATCCGCCGCACCGGCGTTTATCACCCCGCCGCCCGCATAAATCAGCGGACGATTCGCGGCGAGCAGCGCCCCGAAGAACTCGGCACAGGCAGCCCGCGGCAAATTGGCGGCCGTAAGGCGGCTCATTCGCTGCCGGAATCCGGGAACCGCCAGGCGCCCGGTACCTTGGAACACGCCTTGCCAATTTTGTACATCTTTCGGCACATCGAGAACCACAGGACCCGGCCGGCCGGTGCGCGCAATCTCAAATGCGGTGCGCACCGTCGCCTCCAGCTTCGCGGGATCCGTGATCAGAAAGACATGCTTGGCGACCGCGCCCATGATGGAGGGCACGGGCGCTTCTTGAAACGCATCCGTGCCGATCGCCGTCGTCGGGACCTGGCCGCAAATGACCACGATGGGCACCGAGTCCGCCATACTGTCGCGCACCGGCGTCACGGTATTGGTCGCGCCGGGCCCCGAGGTCACTAACGCCACGCCCACGCGGCCGCTCGCGCGTGCATAGCCTGCCGCCATAAAGGCAGCGCCCTGCTCGTTGGCGGGCACCACCAGGGGCATCGCGGATTCGTGTTCCTGGTTGAAGCGAAATACGGCATCGTATATCGGCAAAATCGCACCGCCGCTATAGCCGAAAACGATGTCGACGCCCTCGTCGGCCAACACCTGAACGAGCATGTCCGCACCGGTCATGGTGGCGCCCGGCCAGAGGGTGCGCGGCTTGATGTTGCTCGTCGATGGGCTGCTTCACGCGGAAAGACTAGCAGTTCTCTCCCTGGCGCCCAAGCACAATGCTCCCGTATCCTCAGGACCCATGCGCCACGTCATTGCGATTCTCCTTCAGAATGAAGCCGGCGCGCTCACTCGCGTCACCGGCCTCATATCGGCGCGCGGCTATAACATCGAGTCGCTTTCGGTCGCCCCGACGAATGATCCCACCGTGTCGCGTGTGACTTTGGTGACCAGCGGATCGGATGCCGTGATTGCGCAGATCAACGCACAGCTGCTCAAGCTGGTGGATGTGGTCGCGGTCGAGGACATGACCGGCGGCGATACGCTGGCACGCGAATTGTTGCTGATGAAACTGCAGCTCTCCGCGCGAGCAAGCCGCTGCCGCCGCCGCTCTGCTGAGCCGCGCGGGAGCGCGGGTGCTGTCGTCCAATCCATCCAGTTACATCGTCGAACTCGCCGGCACGGAGCACGAAATCGGCGAATTCGTTGCTGGCATCGGCTCATTCGGCGAAATCATTGAGGTCGTGCGCAGCGGCGTCCTCGGCATTGCGCGCAGCAACCCGAGGTTGAAGGTGCTCAAATGAAATCACAGTATCACGCTCTACGACTATTTGCCCTCCGGCAACGGCTACAAAGTTCGGCTGACGGCGAAGCATCTGAATATCCCTTATCGCCTGGTGGAACTGGATATCACGCAGCGGGCAACCCGAACGCCGGAATTTTTAGCGAAGAGTCCCAATGGCAGAATCCCATTGCTGGAGGTTCAGGACCGCGGTTTCTTGTGGGAGAGTCACGCTATCATCAGTTTTCTCGCTGAGGACTCTGAGCTGATGCCCGCCGATCCGTGGGACAGGGCCAATCTTTGGCGCTGGTTATGTTTCGAGCAATACAACCTCGAGCCGAATATCGCCACCATCCGCTTTTGGATAAAGATTTTGAAAAAGACCGCGGCGCAGCTCGGCGAGCGGCTGACGGAGAAGTTCGCGAAGGGATATGAAGCCCTCGGCGTGTTGGAGCTGGGGCTTAAGGCAAGGAATTCCTGGTGGCGGATCGATTTACCCTGGCGGATATCGCGCTTTATGCCTACACGCACGTGGCTCCGGAGGGCGGCGTTTCGCTCGACGCCTATCCCAACATCCGCGCATGGATGGCACGAGTCGCTGCGCAACCCGGCCACGCTCCCATCACTGCGGCTTGATTCTTGAATGAACCCGTTGGATAATTTGAGGATATTTATACGTCATGCCTGAACTTGAAGTCACGCCAGAACACGCCGCTGATCCCAACACGCGACGCGTCGGTATTTTAGTGGGCGTTGTCGGCATCCTATTGTCGGTGGTCACAATCGCTTCGCACCGCGCACACACGGACGCGGTCATTCACCGCACCGAGGCGAACGATCAGTGGAGCTACTACCAGGCAAAGAAGATCCGCGAAAACACCGAGGAAGTGGCGATCTCGCTGTTGATGAGCTTGGGCACCGATCCTGCCAAGATCGAATCCATGACACAAAAACTCGAGACCGCGCGTGGCAAATACGCCGGGGACGCGGAGAAGATCCAGGATGAGGCAAGAGCGAAAGACAAGGAGACCGAAAAAGAAGAACACCGCGCGCTGTTTTTCGACATCGGCGAGGGCTTGTTGGAGCTAGGGCTGGTCCTGTGTTCTTTGTATTTTTTGGCGCGCAAGGTGTTCTTTCCAGTCTTCGGTGTGCTCGCAAGCCTTGCGGGCACGATTTTGGGCGTCATGGGCTTCATGCTTTGAGGAAATCTTCGGCTTGGATCATGCTCTGCGCCGCGGCACTGGGTGTTCTTGGCGCCGATGCCGCGGCGATTTCGCGAGTCGAAGCACGCTCGAACGATTTACTGGCTGTGGGCGTGGTGCATGACGACAAGATGATCATTCACATGAGCCGACTGGCTGACAATGCGCCGGTGCGGGACGCGGTGGTCACGGTCCTGTTGCGAGGCACGGTGCATCCGACGACCGCGGAAGCCGACGGCAGCTATTCCCTGCAGACGAAGGATCTCTTGCTGCCCGGCGCCGCGGCCGTAGAATTTCAAGTAGGCCAGGGAGCAGCCAAGGATAGCCTCAAGGGTACGTTGGACATTGGATCGCAGCCCGGGCCTTTGGACGACAAGAACAGCAGCCGCCAGCTGTGGTGGTGGGTACTGAACTTTGCCGTATGCGGTGCAGCGGTATGGCTCTTCTCGAGGCGGCGCAAGGCGGCCAAGGACCAAGAGTCTTAGAAACTCTGCATGGTCTGCACCAAAAATTGGAATTTCTGGATTCCTGCCACGTCGCTCAAGGGAAATGCGAAATCGATGTGCAGCACATTTCCCAGTCCGGACCGGGTATTGCCCAGGCGCAGTCCGAAGCCGACGTCCTTGAGCAAGCCTGGGTCGCTGTTGCCGATGACGCCCGTTCCCCAAGTCCGCCCCACATCCGCGAACACCGCGCCGCCCACGCGAACCAGGCGAAACGGGAACCAATCGGTGAAAACCCGCTGCTCAACAGTGAAAAGCGCCCGCGAAGTACCCGACTCGAAGCGCAGCGGGTAGCCGCGCAGTCCGTTGTCGCCGCCGAGAAGCAGCTGCATATCCGGATCCAGCCGATAGGTGGTGGTTCCGGAGAATGCCGCGTATAGCAGCCAGTCTTCGCGCCATCGCCAGTAATATTTAGCGGCGGCATCGGCAATCAAATTGCGCGCGTGGCCCTGCTCCAAGCGCGAGGAAAAATCACTGGTGAGAAACAACTGCTGTTGGTGGGGCAGGTCGAAACCATGCAGCGCCTTTGCAGTCAGCATTACGGCATCGCGGTCGGCGCCAAAAACGCCGCTTGAATATCCGATTTCGCCGCTGACTTCCGTGCCGAAATACAGGTCTTCGGCGCGGCCGATCTGATTCTCGTCGCCGACCTTCTTGTACGCGTCCTGGAGAATGTCGAATCCCGTAAAGGGGTATGACAGGGTTCGATCGGGCGGCAATGTTTTTGCGCGGCAATGTCGTAACCGGCGCCGGCAGGAACAGATTGCGGTCGTAGCGCATGCCGAAGGTCCAACGCTTGGTCCAACCGTCGATCAGGCCGTTGGAAACACCGCCGCTCAATTCATAGGAGGATTCGCTGTCGTTGAATTGGTCGACGATATTGCCCAGGTTATAGCGCGAGATCGTGCGATCAAAGGTGATTGCCGAGATTTTTGTGCTCCATGGAGCATCCAGCGAATAAAAGGGATGCGTCACCAATACCGAACGCTGCGAACCGTCGCTGGAATCCGAGTAGGCAAGTGTCGAGGTCCACCGCGATCCGAGCACATTGGGGTCCAGCCACCCGATAGTGTTGCTGGTGCGGTCCACGGTGCTGCCGCGGGAGACCTGCAGCGTCTTTCCCCAACCCAAGAAATTAGTATCCTGCAGATTGAATTTCGAATCGTTCGTGCCGCCGGAGCGGGCGAAGGAAATGCCCGGACTCAAGGTCCAAACATCCTTGGTGATGACCCTGACGTCGACTTTACCGTCGGCATAGTGCACCGGCACGATGCGTGCGTCATAGACATAGGGCAATAAACGCAGCGCCCGTTCGGTCTCCGCCAGCTTGCGCGCGAGATATTTATCGCCGCTCGCGAACAACAGCTGCGCCTGGATGGTCGCATGCTTGGTGCGGATATGCAGGCGATCGGCGAGCCGGAACAGGCCGTTTCTTTCACGCGGATCGCTTTCGTCGAAAATATTGCGGGTGGCGATTTCCACCCGGCCGATGACCGCTCCCGCCGCCTCCAGCGCAGCATCGCTCGGCACATCGGCAGGCCGAGGCTCATCGATCCGAGTGTGTTCCGTGTCGGTAAGCTTCGCTGCGAATGCCGATTGCGAAATCCCTGCCGTGAGGACGGTGAATGCGATCAGGCATCCGCCGCCGGTCAGCCTCATTCGACCAACGGTCTACAGCGCGGCGTTGTCGCTCTCGCCGGTGCGAATGCGCAGGACCCGCAGGATGTCGGTAACGAAAATCTTGCCATCGCCCACCTTGCCTGTCTTCGAAGCGCCCACGATGGCCTCCATTACTTGGTCGACCAGTTCGTTTTTGACGGCGACTTCGATGCGGGTCTTCGGCACAAAGTCCACGACGTACTCCGCGCCACGATACAGCTCAGTATGTCCGCGTTGCCGGCCGAATCCCTTGACCTCCGTCACAGTCATGCCGGAGACGCCGATTTCGGACAGCGCCGCGCGCACGTCGTCCAGCTTGAAGGGTTTGATGATCGCGGTAATCAATTTCATTCTAGACTCCGGTCCGGGGCAGTCTGGGTAATACTATTACGATTCCGTCGGGGGTACACCTGATCTCTACAATACACTAATGCCCCGCATCACTTTCATTGAGCCGGACGGTTTCAGGCACGAGATAGACGCGCCTCTCGGCATCACCCTGATGGAGGCGGCGAAGCAAAACGGCAGTGCAGGGTATTCTCGCGCTGTGCGGCGGGGCCTGCGCATGCGGCACCTGCCATGTGTATGTCGATGCCGGCTGGCTGCCCAAACTGCAAGCGCGCGAGGAAATGGAGGAAGGCATGCTGGAGAGCGCCTGGCAGCCGCGCGACAATAGCCGCCTAAGCTGCCAGATTCATATCACGGCAAATCTCGACGGGCTCGTGGTGAACGTTCCGCAGCGCCAAGGAGAGACATAAGCGATGTTCGGCATGGCAATTCACGGCGGCGCGGGCACCTTGCCGCGGGCCGAAATGAGCGGCGAAGCGGAACGCAAGTACCGCGCGGCCTTGAGCGAGGCGATCGATGCGGGTTACGCGGTGCTGCAAGCCGGCGGCACCTGCTTGGATGCGGTCACCCGCGCTGTGGTGCTGCTCGAAGACAACCCCCTGTTCAATGCCGGCCGCGGCTCCGTGTTCACGCTCGATGGCCGCAATGAATTGGACGCCTCGATCATGGAAGGGCGCACTCTGAGAGCCGGCGCGGTATGCGGCCTGACCCGCATCCGCAATCCGGTGGAGCTCGCGCGCGCGGTCATGGAGAGGTCCGAACACGTCATGCTGGCCGGGGCGGCGCCGAGGATTTGCGTCGAGCCAAGGCTTCTCCTTCGTGCCGCAAAGTTATTTCTACACCGCGGAGCGTTGGCAGCAATTGGAGCGAATTCGCAGCGGGGAAATCGGGCTATCCGGCCACACCATTTCGCATGTCGGCACCGTGGGCGCGGTGGCGCTGGATACCTTCGGCCACCTGGCCGCGGCGACTTCCACCGGCGGCATGACCGGCAAGCGCTTTCAGCGCGTTGGCGATTCGCCCATCATCGGCGCGGGCACCTATGCCGATGACCGTTCTTGCGCGGTGTCGGCCACCGGGCACGGAGAACTATTCATCCGCGCCGCCGTTGCCCACGATATTTGCGCACGGGTGCGCTTCGGCGGCCGCCGCGTCGTCGAGGCAGCGCGCGAGGTCATTTTCGGGGAACTCTCCGCCCTTGGCGGCGAGGGCGGCGTGATCGCGATCGATGCGCAGGGAGAAATCGCCATGGAATTCAATTCGGAAGGGATGTTTCGCGCCAGCAGGAAGGCCGGCGAGGAGACCAAGATCGCGATTTATCGCTAGCGGACGGTACGCGCGGTTCTTCTAGGCGTCGACGTGGTGGCGGCGCTTTTCGAAGCGCCCGGTCCTCATGGTGGCGTATTCGGCCTCCATCACGATCACGCGATTTCTGCCTTCTTCTTTTGCGCAATACAACGCTTCATCGGCAAGCTGGATCAATCCTTCGAGCGTGCGGTTCGCGGCGGGCAGGATAAATGCCGCGCCGATGCTTATCGTCAGCCGGCTGGCGACTTTCGACGCCTCGTGCGGAATGTTCAGCTCGGCAATGGATCGCTGTATCCGAGTCAGCACCTCGGCGACGTATTCGCGGCTCGCCTCATAGAGCACGATTGCAAACTCCTCGCCGCCGTAGCGCGCAACGAAGTCCAGCGGGCGCCGCGCACACTGGCTCAATGAGACCGCGACCGCGCGCAAGCACTCATCTCCGGCCTGATGGCCATAGCGGTCGTTGTAGTCCTTGAAGCAGTCGACGTCCGCCAGCAGTACTGCGATGCGCTCCTCTTCGCGCACCGCCTGCTGCCAGACGCGGGCAATGTGCTGATCGAACATGCGGCGATTCTGGATGCCGGTCAGACCGTCGCGCGCGACCATTTCACGCAGCAAGCAGGCCTCCAGGAAGCGCAGCCGGCTGGTCTTCTCGTGCATATAGGTGACCGACGCGCAGAACAGATTCGCGGCGACGATGGCCAGCGCGTTGTAGCTGAACTCGCGGCCCGGCAATTCCAGCACTGTGCCCGCGGCAAGATAGGCCAGCATCACGATGACGTTGGCCGCAACCGCGTGGTAGAAAATCAGCCCGCTCATGAAATAGATGAAAACGATGCTGAGGATCAAGCACGGAATCAGCAGCGACACCCCGCCCCGCGATGCGATGATCTGGATGGCCGCCACGCTCAAGCCAAAGCATGGTCATGATGACAATGGTCAGAGGCACGTGAATCCGGTGGCGCTGCGGCGAGAAACTGCTCGCCAGACCGATGAGCAGGATCGGAATGATGACGATTAATCTGAATGCGGCTCGGGATGCGGTCGAGTTGCGGGCCCCAGCACCATCGCGTCCATCGCTGAAAATGCGATGGCGATGAGGATCGCGAGACAAAGATTGACGCGTGTGTGCAGCAGGTTCTCGTCAAAATTTCTGCGCCTGAATTCAGTCTCGAGTCCGCCGTCGAAGGTCAGCCACGGAAATCCCGCCCGCAACTGCCGCGCATGCGGCGAATTGGGTAGATCTTCGGTGGAAAGCCCGATGGCAGTGCTCATTGCCGTCACCGTACCTACCTGCAGTCGCGCGCTCAATGACCTGGGGCACTTTTTTAGAAGACAAAACGCCGCTCCGGCCGTTGCACATTATGTCAAATGACCGATCAATCGGCCAAATAATGCGCGAGATACGTGTCGAAATCGGTCTTGTCGGAGGCCTCGATGCCGCGCTGCGCTTCGAGGGAGTCGCGCGCCTCGGTCGCGAATTCCCTCAACCGGCTTTCGTTGGGCGGATACAGGCCGAGAAAGTAGTCTTTGTGAAGTTTCGACATTCGCAGCGCCAACTGAAAAAAGCTCTCGCCGGTTTGCCGCATCTCGGCCAGCAGACGCGCCGACGGAGTCCGCTCCACATCATCGATCTTGGCGCGTTGCTGCTCGAGCGCCGACAGTATAGGGACGCGCGGCCTCGCCATGGTCGAGCATTTCGCACAATCCCTGCATCGAATCGAGCAGTTCGCGGGCCCAATCGGTCATGGCAACGCTGCGCCCTTCACGGCTCAACTGCAGGTTCGGTTCCCGGCCGCGCCGCGCGACCAAAAGATGATTTGCATCCAGCGCCGCTTGTTCGCCAATGCTGATCGGGGCGCTTTCCCGCAGCAGGCACAGCGCCAGAAACGCCTCGAGGAAGCGCAGCTTGTTTTGATTGACGCCGACCGGATCGAACGCGCTCACATCGAGCGCGCGCACCTCGACGTATTCGACGCCGGCGCGATGCAGTGCCTTGGTCGGCCGCTCGCCGGAGCGCGCAATGCGCTTCGGGCGAATGAAACTGTAGTACTCATTCTCGATCTGCAGAATATTGGCATTGAGCTGCTGGTACACCCCGTCTACTTTGACGCCGAGCTTCTCGTATGGCGGATAGGGCGTGCCGATCGCCCGGGATAGGTCGCGCACATATTCGGACAAACTATTGACCGATACGCTCAAGGTCGATTGATTCTTATTGCGATAGCCGATGTCGCTCATGCGCAGCGAGGTTCCGTAGGGCTCGTACACCGTGTCGGCATCGAGCGCCGGCAGCGTGTTTTCGCGCCCCGCGAAAAAGCTGTTCGAAACGGCCGGCGAAGTACCGAACAGATACAGCACCAGCCAGCCATAGCGGCGATAATTGCGCAGCACGCCGAAATACTGTTCGGAAATGAAATCCTGCAGCGGCAGCTTCGTTTGATTGACCGCCTCGAGCACGCCCCACAGTCTCGGACTGAATGAATAATTGAAATGCACGCCGGAAATTGCCTGCATGATGCGCCCGTAGCGTACGCCCAGGCCGTGACGATAAACCGTCTTCATGTGCCCGACATTCGAGCTGCCGAACTGCGCCAGCGGAATGCTCGCATCGCCGTCGATGGCGCAAGGCATGCTCGTCGCCCATAGCAATTCGTCGTTCAAGTGGCGGTACACGAACTGATGGATGTCGCAGAGGTATTGCAACAGTTCCCAGGTCTCGCCGAACGGCGGCGTGACCAATTCGATCAGCGACTCGGAGAAATCCGTGGTGATATGTTCATTGGTGAGCGGCGCTCCCAATGCTTCCGGATGACGGGTCTGGGCGATGACGCCGTCCGGCGATACACGCAGTGATTCTTTCTCGACGCCCTTGCGGCCGCCGCGCAGTATCGCTCTTTCGCCCGAATTGATCAGTCCCGCAGAGACGCCTCTCGAAGCTCTTATCCACCACGTTGCGCAACGTTATCCCCGGTTCATTCTTTACGGCAATTCTGCGATGACTTCAATTTGTACGAGAAATCCGCGATCCACCAAGCGCTGCACCTGTACCCAGGATGTGGTCGGCAGCCGCTCCTTGTCGTAGTACTCGAAGCGCAGATCCGAGGCCTTTAACAATGCGTCCATATCGGTCGTGTAGATCGTCTCTTTGACAACTTCTTCGAAGTCGGCTCCGTGTGCAGCAAGAGTGCGGCGTATATTGGAATAAGCGGCGCGCATTTGCCCGGCCATATCGCCGGGCGAAACCAGCCGCCCGTTCTCATCCGCGGCCACCGAGCCGGAAATATACAGCGTTTTATCGATCAGCACGGCTTGCGAGTAGCCGAAGTCCTTCTCGTAGGGATTGAGGTGAAATACCCGCTTTACCCGCATCGGCGGCGATTCAGGCTCGCGCTCGCAGCCGCTGATCACAAGAACCGCGGTGCAAGCGATCAGCAGAGCTGCGCCGCGCAGCGCGCGCCCGCAATCAGGGCTTGAGGTTGGGCGTGGCTTCAGCACGGGAGCGCAGCGCACGCAGCATTTTGGGCAGGTCTTTGCGCAGCGCCGTTCGCACGATCCAGTTCGGCACCCAAAAGCCCGGTGCCAAATCGACCATATAGTGCGCGATGGTATAGTCGCCGTCGCTCAGCAGTTCCCAGGAACAGCGCAAGGTCCGAAGATCCCCGGAAATCCTTTCGATCGAGACCTTCGCCGGTGGATCGTAGGTTGCGCGGATCACGTAGGTCACCTTCGGCACGTACCAAGAATAGTTCATGACGTGGCGAATTCTTTGCCATGACTGATCCGGCGCCGTCTCCAGCACGAAGCAGACCTCCAGTCCCGGCACCATCCGCAACGATTCCGGACAGCTGGTAATCAGCGACCACACCGTTTCGCGGCTTGCGTGAATCCTCACGGTGGCGCTGGCGCTGCCGCTTTGTTCGGCCGGGTCCAACGACACCGACATTTCGACGTCGTTGCCGGAAGAGGCTTCCGCGGCGATCTCCGCAGCTCGGGCCACGGCCGCTCGTCGACAACACTGCAAATACGAATAGGATGCGCACTAGATAGTCTGACTCCGGCTAACCGATACTGTTCGAACCAAATCGCCGCCAGGCGGTTGTTTTCAGGAAAAACCTTCATTTCGCAGCGTCCATCCACCCTTTCATTTTTGCCTCGAGGATGTCCAGCGGCATCGCACCCCCCTGCAGAATCTCCGAATGAAATTCTCGAAGTTCGAAGCGGCCGTTCAAGCGCTGCTGGGCTTGCGCGCGCAAGGCGCGAAACGTCATTGCGCCCACGCACGCCAACGCCGCCGCGGGATTGGACGCATACCCGTCGATCAGAGAGTGGGCGTCAAGATCGTCGACCCCAAGATGCGCACGAAGATAGTCAAGCGCCTGACCTCGCGTCCAGCCTTTCGCGTGCAAACCTGGATCGACCACCAAACCAACGGCGCAGCGCCTTTCCGCCGCAGCCGCCTCCAGTTTGGCTGATTCCTCGGCATATAGGCCTAGATGTTTCGCCAAGCGAGGCGGCGTAGAGACCCCAGCCCTCCGTAAAAGCGGCCTCGGAGCCAAAGCGGCGGAATCGGGGCAGACCCACTCGCTCCTGTTGAAGGGCGATTTGAAAATGCTCACCCGGCAATCCCAGCTGCAGGAAACGCGGCTATCGAGAGCGTCGCCTTCGCCCCTCTGCCGCTGTCGACATAGAGAATTGCGCGGGGTTCGCCTGCTGGTCCGCCGCGCCGGTAGTACAACGATGCGGCTGGCCGCGGCAGCCATTCTGTGCTCTGAATCTCGAGGGCGGAGTTCGGAATCTCGGAAAATACTGCAGGCAACGCGGCTTGAACTTGGGTCTGCAGCTCTTTGTAGGCGTTCACCAGTCCCCCCGCGACAACGGCCGGCGCCTCGCGCGGCGGCGGCGCCCCAAGGCGCTCGACTTCGGCCGCGCCAATGCGGCTAATTTCATCGGCCGAGAGCGCAGTGCTGGTGACTTTTTTGACCAAAAATGCGTACCACTCGTGGCCCAGCGGCAGTTCCGACATAGCGATGCCGGTTCTCGCGCGCTGGTAGGTACTCCTTTTGCAGAAAGTCATAGCAGCGCGCGATTGGCAGGCAACAATCTCTCGGAAATCTCGCGAGTTAAATCCCGGGTTAGCCGGGCCCGCTCCGTATCCTTGATGTCCTGCGGCAGGGAACGCAACGGCGCATAGAACACATTGGCGGAGTCATCCACGCTGAGGCGCTCGAGGATCGGCAGCATCCGCTCGATCACCGAGCGAGGCGATGTATAGCCGCGGCGCATCCCTTCGCGCATGTTGGCGACGGCTTGCTGCGTCCATCCGACGTAAGCGTCGAGGCGCCTCAACCAGTTCTCGTACTCGCGGAGGTTCGCGGCCGGATGCTGCGCCAGTTCCGACGCCTGCGCCGCGACTTGCTGGGTCATTCCGCCGAACGGATTGAGGGGCAGCAACTCCTCGGGGAAGGTAAAGGCCTCGATGTTAATCTCGCGCCGCCTGCGAAAAATGTCGTAGGTCAACTTCGACGGCGCATCCAGCACATCGCGCGAAACGGCCAGCAGTTCTGCCAGATAGCGGCGCTCGATATCCAAGGAATCCGCAAGCAATTGCGGCGAAATGACGTCCTCGGTCGGCGATACGCTCGTCCCAGTAGCGCTCGACTATTCGGTTGAGTTGACCGGTCGGCGGCGTCGCTTTTGCTGCCGGCGCAGGGGCGGGTGTGGACGGCGAGCCGCACCCGGCCAGCACAAAAAGCGCAATTCCGCACCCAACCCTGGAAGAAAATCCGGTCATGTATGGATTATATGCTGGTGGGTAGGTCCATAATTCGCGTACTTACGGCCCAAGGGAGGCAACTATGTTGGTTGGAGCGAGTCCGCGACGAGTCGCGATAGTCGGCGGCGCACGAATCCCGTTTGCACGCGGCAACGGGGCCTATGCGCAGGTCGGGAATCAAGAGATGTTGATCGCCGCGTTGCGCGGCGTGGTGGAGCGATTCGGCTTGCGCGGTCAGCGCGTCGATGATGTCGCGGCCGGCGCCGTGATGAAGCACTCCAGTCAGTGGAATTTGACGCGCGAATCGGTGCTCGGCTGCGGGCTCGCGGCGGAGACGCCAGGACTGGATTTGCAGCGCGCCTGCGGCACCAGCCTGGAAGCGGCGATTTTGTTGGGCAACAAGATCGCGCTGGGCCAGATCGATTGCGCCATTGCCGCGGGGGTCGATACCGTCAGCGACCCGCCCGTCGTCTACCCGCGAAGCTTTCAGCAACTCTTGTTGCGCAGCTATCGCGGCAAGACCGCGGCCGCCAGGGTAACGCCCTGGTTCGGATTGCGGCCGAACAACCTTCGGCCGGTATTGCCCGGGGTGACGGAGCCGCGCACCGGTCTATCCATGGGCGAGAGCACCGAACTCATGGTCAAGACCTGGGGCATCTCGCGCGCGGACCAGGATCAGCTTGCGTTGGAAAGCCACCAAAAAGCCGCTGCAGCCTACGCTCAAGGGTTCTACAAGGACCTGGTGATCGAATATCTGGGATTGACTCGAGGACAACAATATCCGCGCTGATTCGACCCTGGAAAAACTCGCGAAACTGCAGCCGGCTTTCGATTTTTCCGGCGTCCGGCACCTTGACTGCGGGAAATTCGACGCCCATGACCGATGGCGCCTCCGCCGTGCTGTTGGCCTCCGAGGCGTGGGCGCGCGAGCGCAACTTGCCGGTGCTGGCCTACTTGAGCTATGGCAAGGTCGCGGCGGTTGACTATATCGAGAAGAAAGAGGGCTTGCTCATGGCCCCCGCCTACGCCGTGCCTCGAATGCTGCACGACGCGAAATTGAAGCTGCAGGATTTTGACTTCTACGAGATCCACGAAGCGTTCGCCGGCCAAGTGTTATGCACCTTGAAGGCCTGGACCGACCCAGCGTATTGCCGCGACAAGCTTCAGTTGCCGAGCCCTCTGGGTGACGATCGACCGGTCGAAATTCAACGTGAAGGGAGGCAGCCTTGCCATCGGCCATCCGTTTGCGGCGACCGGTGCACGAATTGTCGCCACCCTGGCAAAAATTCTCGATGAGGCCAAGGGGAAGCGGGGGTTGATTTCCATTTGCACCGCGGGCGGCATGGGCGTCACCGCCATTCTCGAACGCTGAGGCTGAACGCACTGGATCGCGATGGGACAAAATGTTGAATTGAGCGCCGCAGACGGCCATCGGTTGGCCGCGTATGTGTCGAGCCCCGCGGCCCCGCGCGGCGGCATCGTCGTCATTCAAGAAATTTTCGGCGTCACGCGCCATATCCGGGCGGTAGACAGACCAGTATGCGGCGGCCGGATTTAGTGCGATTGCTCCGGCCTTGTTCGACCGTGTCGAGCGCAATGTCGATGTGCCCTACACGGATATGGCAAAGGGTTACGGCTATATGCAGAAATTGAAAAACGAACAAGTCATGCTTGACGTGCAGGCCGCCATCGATCGGCTTAACCCGGCCGGGAAAGTAGGCGTCGTCGGTTATTGCTGGGGGGGCACCATGGCTTACTTGGCCGCCGCGCGGCTTAAAGTCGCCGCCGCGGTCGCGTACTACGGCGGCGGAATCGATAAATACACGGCGGAGAAACCGCGCTGCCCGATCATGTTTCATTTCGGCGAAAAGGATGCGCACATCCCGTTGTCGGCGGTCGAGAAGATCAAGGCGGAAGTGCCCGAGGGTATTTTCCATCTGTATCCGGCGGATCACGGCTTCAATTGCACGGATCGCGCAAGTTTCGAGCCGGCGAGCGCAAAGCTGGCGCTGGAGCGCAGTCTGGAATTCTTTCACCGCCACGTGGGCTGAGAACGATGTCGATCAAGCTCAAGGACCCGACACTGCTGCGTGAACGGTGCTTCATCGATGGCGGTTGGTGGGCGGCGGACAGCGGCGCCACGCTGGAGGTGACCAATCCTGCGACATCTGAAAAACTGGGATCGATTCCGAACATGGGCGCTGCGGAAACACGGCGAGCGATTGCGGCGGCTGCCGCCTCGCTGCCCGCTTGGAGAGCCCGCACGGCCAAAGAGCGCGCTGTCATCATGCGTCGCTGGTTCGACCTGATGATCGAGAATCAGGAAGACCTCGCGACACTGATGACCGCAGAGCAGGGCAAGCCGCTGGCCGAGTCCAAAACGGAAATACTCTACGCTGCCTCGTTTATTGAATGGTTCGGCGAGGAGGCCAAGCGCGTGTATGGCGACATCATTCCGGGTCATCAAGGCGACAAGCGAATCATGGTGTTGCGTCAGCCGGTCGGCGTGGTCGCTGCCATCACACCGTGGAACTTTCCCAGCGCGATGATTACCCGCAAGGCCGGACCTGCGTTGGCAGCCGGCTGCACGCTGGTCTGCAAGCCCGCCACGCAGACCCCGTATTCGGCGCTTGCCTTGGCGGAACTTGCGCAGCGCGCGGGCGTCCCCAACGGCGTATTCAATATGATCACCGGCAGCGCGGCGGCGATCGGCGGCGAAATGACCAGCAACGCGGCGGTACGGAAGCTGACGTTCACCGGTTCCACCGAGGTGGGCAAGAAGCTCATGGCGCAATGCGCCGGCACGGTCAAGAAACTGTCGCTCGAGCTTGGCGGCAACGCGCCCTTTATTGTATTCGACGATGCCGATCTGGATGCAGCAGTCCAGGGTGCTTTGGCCAGCAAGTATCGAAATACAGGGCAAACCTGCGTTTGCGCAAATCGGTTCCTGATCCAAGCGGGTGTTTACCGGGAGTTCGCCAAGCGGCTCGAATCTGCGGTTGCTCAGCTGCGCGTGGGCGATGGGCTCAAGGAGGTCACCGATCAAGGGCCGTTGATCGATGCCAAAGCGGTCGCCAAAGTCGAACAGCACATTGCGGATGCGCAGGCGTTGGGTGCCAAAATCGCCCTCGGCGGCAAGCGTCACGCGCTGGGTGGTTTGTTCTTCGAGCCCACCATTCTCATCGACGTCACGCCCAAGATGCTGGTAGCTCGCGAGGAAACTTTCGGGCCGGTGGCGCCGTTATTCAAGTTCGAAAGCGAAGCGCAGGCGATCGCAATGGCTAACGATACCGAGTTCGGCTTGGCTGCCTATCTCTATACGCGCGACCTCGCGCGCAGCTGGCGGGTTTCAGAAGCCATTGAATACGGAATCGTCGGATTGAATACCGGCATCATCTCAACTGAAGTGGCGCCATTCGGCGGCGTCAAGGAATCCGGCATCGGCCGCGAGGGATCGAAGTACGGAATTCTCGATTACACCGAAATCAAGTATGTCTGCGTCGGCGGAGTGAGTTAGCGACACCGTGCTAGGACGCTTCCTCGAGTTTTCGCTCGCTGCGCCCGACATTCAGGCTTCATTGGACTTTTATACGGGCCTTGGCTTTTCCTCCGCGGAGGTGGGCGATGCTTGGCCGCATCCTTATGCCGTGGTGACCGACGGGCGCATCTGTTTGGGGCTGCACCAAGAACCGATCCCTGCGCCGTCATTGACCTTCGTAAAGCCCGATTTGCTCAAGCACCTGGATGCACTCGAGCAAAAGGGAATCGAATTTGAGTTTCGCCATCTCGGCAACGACGTATTCAATGAAGTCGGCTGGTTCGATCCCTCCGGCCAGTTGGTGCGCTTGGTCGAAGCACGCACGTTCTCACCGAGCAAACGCCTCGCCCACGACACCTCGCGCTGCGGCTATTTTCTCGAAATCGCCGTACCGGCGCCGGATCGCGAATTGGCAAAGGCTTATTGGGAAGACTTTGGCTTCGTCGGCATGGACGAACCGGGCGACCGCCTGCCGCATATCGCCTGCACCAGCGATTTCATCGATCTCGGCCTCTACCACCCGGGCGATCTGCGCCGTGCGACCCTGCGTTTTGAAGTTGATGACGTGGGCGGCACTCTCGCTCATCTTGCGGACAAAGGGATTTTGCCGAATGGCGAGATGCCGCCAGGATTGCGCGATGGTTGGGCCGCGGTGCTGGTTGCACCGGAAGGAACGCCGATTCTTCTGACTAGTTCGTCAATACCGTAAATTTGAACTTCAGCTGCATCGCGTCCTGGACCTGCAAGGCGCCATGCATCAGGCTGTAGGGACTCAAGGCCAACGACGTTTGCCGCAGCTGCATCGACCCCGCCGCGACGAAGTGATGGGCATCGCCCTGCAAAGTAAAAGGAACCGATATTTGCGAGGTGTGCCCCGCCGCGCTGATTTCCAAATCCGCGCTCAAAGCATCCAAGGTGCCGGTAAGCGACAGGCTTTTCACCGTGATTTCCGGATATTCACCCGCATTGAGCAGCGCACTGCTCAGCATATTGCGGCGGGTGCCTGCCTTGGCATCTTCCGGTATCTCGCCGGAAAAATCGCTGCCCTCGTCGCGTCGCGCTTGCGCATCGTCGATCACGAAGCCATCCGCCGGCAAGTGCAGCGAAAATGACGACGCCGACACGTCGGCACCGATTTGCACGAGGCCCGTCACTGCGCGGTTGACCATGACGTGGTTATGTCCGAGGTTCGCCAGCGGCCCTGCTCGATATACCAACAGCTTCAATTCTGAAGCTGCGGAATCGATCGGGTATTGGCCGGGCGCGGGAAGCGATTGCAGGATCGCGACCGGTCGAACCGGCGCCGGCGGCGTGATCGGCCGGCGCGGCGCGGCGCAGGCCGCCAAGGTCAGCACCACAACAGCGCAGGCAATCTTGTTGAACATCTATCGGCCGCCTACCGGCTTGCTAAACTAGGCGACAGTTTGCAGCCGGAGACCCGTGATGCCAAATCAAAGCTCCCCGACCCGCTACAGTGCGGTCGCGCAAGGATTTCACTGGCTCATCGCGGCGCTCATCGTCGTTCAATTCACCTTGGCCTGGTCGGCGGACGATCTACCGCTTGGCGCGCGCAAGCTCGCGCTCCTGGCTCGGCACAAGAGCTTCGGCATGACAATCTTGATGCTCGCGTTGTTGCGGCTGCTGTGGCGGCTGTTCAATCGCCCTCCGGAATTGCCGGCCGGCATGAGCAGCATCGAAAAAAGGCTCGCTCGGGCAACGCACGTTCTTTTCTATGTCTTGCTATTCATCATGCCTTTGACGGGATGGATGATGTCGTCCGCAAAGAACTACTCGGTGAGCTGGTTCGATCAATTCACTTGGCCCAATCTCATCGGTCCGAACGAAAAGGCGTTTGACTTGCTCAGAACGACGCACGATACCTTGAGCTGGCTGCTATTCGCGCTCGCGCTGCTGCATATTCTCGCAGCGCTCAAGCATCACTTCTGGAATAAAGACGATGTGCTCAAGCGCATGCTGCCATTTACCAAATCGGAGAAACAATCATGAGAACCCCTTATCTTGCCGCAGCTGCCGCAATGCTTTTGGGTGCCGCGGCCGCCGCGGCGGCTGCCCTGAGCTACACCGCAGATGCGCCGCAGAGCCGGCTGGAGTTCGTCGGCGTTCAGGCGGGCGCCGAATTCAAAGGCGTGTTTCACAAGTTCACCGCCGACGTCGACTTTGCGCCCGAGGTCCTCGCCGCTTCTCGAATCGACGTGCAGATCGACATGAACTCGGTCGATTCGATGGACAAGGACCGCGATACGACCATACGCGGCAAGGACGTCTTCGATGTCGCTCACAATCCGACCGCGCACTACGTGACCAAGACCATCACCAAGACCGCCGCGGGCTTTGCCGCGGTCGGCGCGCTGACCCTGCGCGGCGTCACCAAGGACGTGCCGATCGAGTTTCAGTTCGCGCCGCAAGCCGCGGGCGCCAAACTCTCCGGCAGCGCGAAACTCAACCGCTTGGATTTTGGCGTGGGCCAGGGCGACTGGAAAAGCACGGATACCATCGGCAATGCGGTGAAAATCAATTTTTCCTTGGTGCTGAAACCCAAGGGTTGACATGCCGCGCATCTTTGACGATGTCGCCGAATGCGTTGAGAATACTTTAAGCCGCGTCGGATCCCGCATCGTCCTGGCCTTGCCCTTGGGCATAGGCAAGCCTAACCCGCTGGCCAACGAGTTTTACCGCCGCGCGCGGCGCGATCCCGCCCTGAGCCTGACGATTT
This sequence comes from uncultured Gammaproteobacteria bacterium, assembly GCA_963771615.1. Taxonomy (GTDB): domain Bacteria; phylum Pseudomonadota; class Gammaproteobacteria; order Steroidobacterales; family Steroidobacteraceae; genus Bog-1198. The sequence continues at coordinate 91,347 of CAVYUD010000008.1, read as the reverse complement.
TCACGGCCTTGAGCCTGCGTGCTCCGCAGTGGAAGGGTGAACTCGAGCGCCGCTTCCTGGAACCCTTGGTGGCGCGGCTTTTCGGAGCGTGCGTACCGCTCGATTATGTGACCGACTTGCACGGTGCAGGTGTCCCGGAAAACGTGCGCATCGTCGAGTTCTTCTTGGATCCCGGCGCCCTGCTCAATGTAGGACACTCGCAGCGCCACTACGTCAGTACCAACTACACCCACGTGGCGCGCGACGTCGCCGCCCAGGGAGTCAATGTCATTGCGCAACTCGTCGCAAAACGCAGCGAGGAGGGACGAACCGACTATAGTCTGGGCTCGAACCCGGATGTCACCCTGGATTTACTCGAACACTTGGCGCCGCAACGCCGCGCCGGCAGGGACCTCGTCGTCATTGGCGAGATCAATCGCCAGATGCCTTTTATGTTCGGACCCGCGGCCGTCGCCGCCGAGACTTTCGACTCTTTGATCGAGCATCCGCGTTACGACTACGATTTGTTCGCGCCGCCCAATCAACGCTTGAGTACTGCGGATTACGCGATCGGCTTGTACGGCGCGCGCTTGGTGCGCGACGGCGGCACGCTGCAAATAGGCATCGGCGAACTCGGCGACGCGGTGGTTTATGGTCTGCAGTTGCGCCACCAGCAAAACGTGGAATTTTGCGAGATGCTTCAAGGGCTGCGCGCGACCGAGCGCTTCGCTGCGGTGTTGGATGCAAACGGCGGCGCGGCGCCGTTCGAAACCGGCCTCTATGGCTGCACGGAAATGTTCGTCGACGGCTTTCTGGATTTGTACCGCAGCGGCGTATTGCGGCGGCGCGTTTACCCGGACGTTCGCGTCCAGCGGCTGTTGAATCAAGGCATCATCAGCGAGCGCATCGATGAAGCATTTCTTGCAGCGTTGGCGCACGGAGGTTTCACGAGCCCTTTGAGCGCCGCCGATTTCGCAGTGCTGCAGGACATCGGCGTGTTTCGCCGCGACTGCCGCTGCAGCAACGGCCGCATCGAGAATTCGGAAGGGCAAACAGCCGCGGCAACTCTGAACACACCGGCTGGCACGGCGCGCCCTGCTTGGCGCTGTGCACCGGGCGCCAGCTCACCGGCGGCACTCTGCTGCATGGCGCCTTTTTCCTGGGACCGCGCGGATTTTACGCCGCGCTGCGCGACTTGCCGGAGCCCGAGCGGCGTCAGTTTTCCATGTGCGGAGTATCGTTCGTCAATCAACTCGGATGGCGCCGATCAAGCGATGAAAATTGCACAGCGTCGACATGGCAGGTTTGTGAATTCCAGCATGATGATGACATTGTTGGGCGCGGCGGTTTCGGATGGGCTGGCGGACGGCCGCGTCGTCAGCGGCGTCGGCGGCCAATACAACTTCGTGGCGATGGCGCACTCTTTGCCGGACGCGCGTTCGATCCTCACATTGCGCAGCACGCGCGAAAAGAACTCCAAGATTTCTTCGAACATCTTGTGGAACTACGCGAATACGACCATTCCGCGCCATCTGCGCGATATCGTAGTGACGGAATACGGCGTAGCAGACTTGCGCGGCTTGAACGATCAGGATGTGATCGCGGCACTATTGAACATAGCGGATTCGCGGTTTCAGGAGGGACTGAAGCGCGAAGCCCAAGCAGCCGGAAAATTGCGGGCTGACTATCAGATTCCCGAGACGCACCGGAACAATCACCCGCGCGCTTTGCAAGAACGATTCATTCTGCCGCGGGCGCGGGGACTGTTTTCGGAATTTCCATTCGGCACCGACTTCACCAGCGAGGAGATTGTGCTGGCGAAGGCGCTGAGCGGCCTCAAGGACAGGACTTCAGGTGCTTGGGCGCGTGTCAAGACCCTAAGTGCGGCTGCGGCTTCGCGCGGCACTCCCAGTGCACTCCGGCCGTATTTAGAGCGCATGTCGTTGAGTGCCCCTAAAACGCGCCAAGAATGGCTCTGGCAACGCCTGCTCGTGCGGGAATTAAACGATATCGTCTAATGCCGCTCCATGCCGATTGTTTCTCGACGCTTGGGTGAGTAACCTTGCCATCCCGGCTTACCGTGCGGAGCGACTTTATGAAAATCGGCGTCCCCAAAGAAATTAAAATTCATGAGTACCGAGTGGGTCTGGTACCCGCAGGCGTTCGCGAACTCGTCGATTCGGGCCATCAAGTCATCGTTCAAAGCGGCGCCGGCGCGGGGATCGGCTTCGATGATTCGCACTACCAGGCCGCGGGAGCCTCGATCTCAAAAAAGGTCGAGGACATTTTCGGCTCCGCCGATCTGATCGTAAAGGTAAAGGAGCCGCAACTGAGCGAGTGCAAGATGCTACGCAGCAGTCAAACGCTGTTTACTTATTTGCACTTGGCCGCCGATCGCGAGCAAACCATGGCGCTGCTTGCCTCCGGCGCCACCGCCATCGCCTATGAGACCGTAACGGCGCCCGATGGCTCGTTGCCGCTGTTGACTCCCATGAGTGAAGTGGCGGGACGCATGTCGGTACAGGTCGGTGCCAATTGTCTGCAAAAGGCCAACGGCGGATTTGGCGTGCTGCTCGGCGGCGTACCCGGCGTAGCGCCCGCCAAAGTCGTGGTGCTCGGTGGCGGCGTGTCCGGCACTCACGCGGTGGAGATGGCGGTTGGCCTGCGTGCCGATGTGACCGTGGTGGATCGCTCGGTGAAGCGATTGCGGGAGCTGTCCGCGATTTTTGGAAGTCAGCTTAAGACCGTGTATTCGACCGCGCATGCCATCGAGGAACTGGTGCGCGACGCCGATCTCGTCATCGGAGCGGTGCTGATAGCAGGTGCCGCGGCGCCCAAACTGGTTACCCGCGCGATGGTTAAAACCATGAAGCCGGGTGCCGTGCTGGTCGATATTGCGATCGATCAAGGCGGCTGTTTCGAGACCAGCCGCCCCACGACTCATGCCGAGCCGACTTATGTGCTGGACGGTGTCATCCATTACGCGGTCACCAACATGCCGGGAGCGGTGCCGAGGACTTCGACCTTTGCGCTCACCAATGCGACCCTGCCATACGTGAAAGCGCTGGCCGATCACGGCTGGCGGGCCGCCATTTCCAAGGACGCCGGCCTGGCTCAAGGTCTGAATGTGCACGCAGGTCAATTGACGCATGAGGCGGTCGCGAGCGCACTCGGCATGGACTATCGGGCGTATCGCGCCGCATAGCTTTGGGACGCAGAACCCTTGGGATGGGGTTCGATAAAGGGAATTAGATGAAGAAAAAGCCGCGGGTACCGAAATTTCGTCGCGCCTCGCCTGCGGTACGCCGCGAAGCCCTGGTCGAGGCCACCCTGCGTTGCTTGAAGAAGTACGGCCACGATGGCGTCTCGGTACGCCGCATAAGCGCCGCGGCCGGCGTCTCCATCGGGCTCATCAACCACCATTTCCCCAGCAAGTCAGGATTGATCGCGGAGACCTACGAGACGCTGGCGCTCTCCTTGCAGGACGAGGTGAGCGCCCGCGCGCGCGACCGCACCGCTTCGCCGCGCGAACGCCTGAGTGATTTTTTCCGCGCCTCGTTCGCACCCGACCTTCTCGATCCGCAACTCTTCAATGTGTGGGTGGTCTTCTGGAGCATGGTCGCGCACTCGCGCGAGATACGCGAAGTTCATGATCGAACCTACGGCAAGTATCGATCCATTTTGGAAGGCTTGCTGAGCGAACTGGTGCGATCCGGTGCGGCGCCCAAATTGAAGCTGCGCTCCGCCGCGATCGCGCTTTGCGCTCTGCTCGATGGCCTGTGGGTCGAATTGAGCCTCAGTTCCGAGACATTCAAACCGCGTGAGGCAATTAATATCTGCGAGGATTGGGTCAACGCGCTTTGTACGGGGGCCTTTCCGCGCATTTTGCGGGGAAAACATCACAAAACTTGACCATTTCTCTTGTTATACTATCGTTCAACAAGAGTACTTGGAATGACCCCTGATGGATGCACGGCGCCGCGCGTTGCAAGAAGACTTCAGTTTGCCCGGATGGATATATCGGGACGCCGAATTTTTAGGCGCTGAAAAACGCCAGGTGTTCGCCAGCTCGTGGCAAGTCGTCTGTCACCTTAACGACATTCCGGCACCCGGCGATTATCACACCATGGATTTCCTTGGGGAACCGATTGTCGCCGTGCGCGGCCGAGATTACGGCGTCAAAGCCTTCTTCAACGTCTGCCGTCATCGCGCCTCGAGGCTCCTCGACGGCGCCGCCGGGCATTGCCCGGGGCGGATTGTTTGTCCCTATCACGCTTGGACCTACGATCTCGACGGCGCACTGGTAGCCGTGCCGCATCGCAAGGAATTTGTCGAGTTTGCGCCGGAGCATTACGGCCTCAAGCCGCTCGAAATCGAAATCTACAAAGGATTCATATTCGTTCGCCTCCAGCCGGGCACACCCAGCGTTGCGGAAATGTTTGCGCCCTATGAGAAGGAACTGGCCGGCTATCGACTCGAGGAGCTCAAGCCTCTCGGACGGGTAACGCTGCGGTTACGCCACGTCAACTGGAAGAATGTGACGGACAATTATTCGGACGGGATGCATATCGCGGTCGCACATCCCGGTCTGTCGCGATTGTTCGGCCAGTCATATGGAATTGAGGCGGAGGAATGGGTCGACAAAATGTGGGGTCATCTCCGCGCTACGCCTTCGTCGCAGCGCTCGGAGCGCATGTACCAGGCCGTGCTGCCGCGCGCGCCGCATCTGCCGGAGAATCGGCAACGGTTGTGGACCTATTTCAAGCTATGGCCGAACGTTGCCTTCGATCTTTATCCGGATCAGGTCGATTTCATGCAAATAATCCCGATCTCGCCCACCGAGACGTTGATCAGGGAGATCGCGTACGCACACCCTGACGAGCGGCGAGAAATGCGCGCGGCGCGATATCTGAATTGGCGCATCAATCGCAGAGTCAGCCTGGAAGACAAGGCTTTGATCGAAAGGGTGCAAGCGGGCATGGGCTCGCGTAGTTATTCGCCCGGCCCATTGGGACACAACGAAGTGTCATTGAGAAGTTTTGCGCGCCGCATGCGCGAAGTCATACCGGAATGCAGTCTCGAGCACTCGCCGGGCGCCGGTTGGAGCAGCGCTGGCCAAAGCGGCGGCGGCAAAAGCGGTGGCTGAGTCGCTGCGCGACGCGATCATTGTCGGCGGCGGCCACAATGGCTTGGTCTGTGCCGCGTATCTGGCCGCCGCGGGGCTCAAGGTAACGGTCCTCGAGCGCCGCACCGTCGTCGGCGGAGCCGCAGTAACCGAAGAGTTCCATCCCGGGTTTCGCAATTCCGTGGCGGCGTACACGGTATCGCTGCTCAATCCGAAAATAATTCGGGATCTGGACTTGCCGCGCCATGGCCTGCGCATCGTCGAGCGCAAACTGGCCAATTTTCTGCCGCTGGACGAGAGCGCCTATCTCAAAGTGGGCGCGGGACGGACCGCCGAGGAGGTCGCGAAGTTTTCCCCGCGCGATGCCGAGCGCTTGGGCGCTTACGGCGAACGTCTCGAGGTGATCGCCGACGTACTGCGTGATCTGGTGCTGCAAACGCCGCCGAATGTCACCGCCGGCGGATGGTTGCAGGCATTGCCCGAAATGCTGCGCGGCGCGCGCCAAGCCAAGCGCATCGCGAAACTCGATCTGCCGATGCGGCGCGAGCTCCTCGATTTATTCGTGAAGTCGGCGGGAGATTACCTCGACTCTTGGTTCGAGAGCGCGCCCATCAAAGCCGCCTATGGCTTCGACGGCGTGGTCGGCAACTACGCGAGTCCCTACGCCGCGGGATCCGCCTACGTGCTCTTGCACCACGTGTTCGGCGAGGTCAATGGCAAGAAAGGAGCTTGGGGGCATGCGATCGGCGGAATGGGCGCCATCACCCAGGCGATGGCCAAAGCCGCCGCCGAGCGCGGCGTTGAGATCCGGGTCGCGAGTCCAGTTCGCGAGATCTTGGTCGAAGGCGGCCGTGCGGTGGGCGTGGTCACCGAAAAAGGCGAAGCCATTCGGGCACGCAGCGTGGTGTCGAACCTGAATCCGAAGTTGCTATATGGGTCGTTGATCGATTCCAGTGTTTTGCCGCAGGACTTTCGCGAGCGAATTAGGTCTTGGCGCTGTGGATCCGGGACCTTTCGCATGAATGTTGCGCTCGCGGAATTGCCCGACTTCAAGACATTGCCGGGCCGCGTTGCCGCCGATCATCACACCGCGGGCATCATCATGGCGCCGAGTCTTGCCTACATGGACCAAGCTTATCTCGATGCCAAAGCCGGCGGATGGTCGAAGCGACCCATCGTGGAAATGCTGATTCCTTCCACTCTGGATGACAGTCTGGCGCCCCCGGGGCAGCATGTCGCCAGCTTGTTCTGCCAGCATGTCGCCCCGGTCCTGCCAAACGATGCGTCCTGGGATACGCATCGCGAGGAAGTCGCGGACGTGATGATCGATTTGGTCAATAGCCACGCGCCGAATTTCAGGGCAGCTGTGTTAGGGCGGCAGATCATGAGCCCATTGGATCTGGAACGGACTTTTGGTCTGATCGGTGGCGATATTTTTCATGGCGCGCTGAGTTTGGATCAATTGTTCTCGGCTCGGCCCATGCTGGGGCACGGCGACTATCGCGGTCCCTTGAAGGGCCTGTACATGTGCGGTTCGGGGACCCATCCCGGCGGCGGCGTCACGGGCGCGCCGGGGCACAACGCGGCGCGGGAAATCATTGCTGATTTCCGCCGCGGCCGGCTGAAGCAGGCCTAGGAGCCGGATCGAGTCCTCCTGCCGGGACCGCCGCTCGGGCTTACTTTTTGCTCGGATCCGGATACGCGAACGGATCAGTCGGCGCCGGCTGCGTGGGCAGCGTCTTGCGCGGCAGAGGCTTGTCGCTATTCGCCGCGGCCATGAGAACCGTCGCGAGTACCACCGAAGCCTGCCGCAGATCGAGCGGGCGCAGATGATCGAAAGTATCCAGATCGGTGTGATGAACCCGGGTCTCGTAATCCAACGGATCTTGGATGAATTGGAAGGCCGGCAATCCGAGGCGGCTCAAGAAAACGTGGTCCGTTCCTCCGGTAGGCTCGGCGACAACCGTGCTTGCGCCCAGACTGGAAAATGGCGACAGCCACTCGCGAAAGATCGGCACGACTGCAAAATTGCCTTCCGCGTAAATACCCCGAATCTTTCCGGAGCCATTGTCGATATTGAAATAAGCAGCAAGTTCAGCAAATCCCGGCAGTGTCTGCACGGGATACAAATCGGTCAGAAAGTAAGGCGGCAGATCGGCCTCGGCGGGATCGGTCGGCGCAGGACGATGCGCCGAGATGCTTCTCGACGTACGCCTCTGAACCAAGCAGGCCTTCCTCCTCGCCGGCCCACAACGCGAAGCGAATGGTGCGCTTCGGGTGCACGCCGATGCTGGCGAGAATGCGCGCCGCTTCCATGATCACGGCGCTGCCGGCGCCATTGTCGGCGGCGCCGTCACCGGCAACCCAGCTGTCCAAGTGCGCGCCGGCCATGACGTAACCGGCATGCGGATCATCACCGGGAATGTCCGCGAAAGTGTTGTAAGCGTTGTGATCCGCGTCCTCGAAATGCACCCGGCTATCGATTTCCAGCCGCACTTCGCCGCGCTTTCGCCAGGCGCGTCAGCTTTCGGTAGTCCTCCGCTGCGAGCTCGAGGCCCGGAAGCTTCGGCGTCTTGCCTACGCGATAGCCGTAGCCTTCGCCGTGCACCAGGCGTCCCTCGGTGCGCGACATCTGCACCAGTGCGACTGCACCTTCTTGTGCCAGAAACGCATCCAAGTTCGGCCTGAAGCGATAGCGCTCGATGCGTTTCTTACGCTGTTCCGGGTCGAATGTCGGCTGCTCGTATCTATCCAGCTTGGCGATCTCAGCATCGCTCAGACGCTGGAAGGGCGCATCGCCGTCGTCCTTGGGCGGCGCGGGCCAGGTGACCAACACGATCTTGCCGGCCAATTTGCCCTTCCAATCCGCGAAATCACGCTCATTTGCCATGGGTGCAACGATGACGGGCGCGCTCAAAACCCCGTTTGTCGCGGGCGTCCATGCCAGCGGAATCGCACGCAGGTCCAGGGGCCGGGGCGCGATCATCCGCACATGCGAGGACTCGATCCACCAGCCTCGTCCGAAATCAAAACCCTCGGACCTGACGTCCTTCAAACCCCAACTCTTGAATTTTTCTTGCGTCCACCGCTCCGCTTGGCGCATGGCAGGCGAGTTGGTCATGCGGCCGCCTATCTCATCGGCCAAATAGGCCGCGGTGTCGACGACCTCGCTATGATTGAAACCGACGTCGGAGATTCGATTGATCGTGATGGCTTCGGCCACTATGCCGGGCTTTGGTGGCGCCGGGACGGCGGCCATCGATGCGGCGCTCAGAACCACGCACCCACCTAATAAAAACTTCTTCGTTGGCACAGACCATCCTCGCATTGTTTTGAAAGCCGACCAAACCAACACCACCGCGTCACGTCCCCATCGGTCATTTTTCCCAATTGAAACGCCACACGGCAATCAGCGCAAACAGCCCCGACCAGCCCACCAATATCGCCGTCGGCCACAAAGCCGCCTGCAGCGGCAGACCCGCGCCAGGTCATGGCATCGAGTCCATCCACCGCCCAGCGCGTCGGCACAAACTCGGTCACGTGCTGCAGCCATTCAGGAAACAGGAACGAGGGCACCCAGGCGCCGCCGAGCATCACCAGGATCAATACGGAAAACATGGCCACGCCGCGTGTCGCGCCGACGGAGCGGCCGAGCGAGGAGATCATCAGCCCCGTCGTGGCCGCGAGTAGATGCGAAGGCGCAGGCGACCATGACAAAGCCCGGCACGCTGCCGGCGATGCGCACGTCGAACGCCACGCGTGCGACCAGATAAACCACCGCCAGAATCATCAGGGCGATCAACGTGGTGGCCGCCACGCGGCTGCCGAGCAAAACCGCCCGCGACAGCGGCGCCGCGCGCAACCGGCGCCACATACCTTCTTGGCGCATCAGCAGCAGCGCAATGCCGGCATCGATGCCCATGAACAAAATAAATTGAATGCTCATTCCCGCAAAAGAATGCGCGTACGAGTTGTAGCGGGGTCCGCTGGTGACCGCGACATTGTCGACATTGAATGGAATGGGCTTGGCCGAGCCGATGAAGTTCGGCCGCGACAGCCGCTGCATCACGTGCTGCGAGAGTAATCCGGCGACCATGGGGCGAACCATGGACTGAGATGGATCATAGAGCAGCTTGACGTCGGGCATGGGACCGGTGCCGACCAACGCGCCGGTCGCGGCGGCCTCGAATCCGGCGGGAAATACGATGGCTGCCCGCAGCTTGCCACTGCGCACCTGTTGCAAAGCCTGATCCTCCGGGAGTTCTTGAATCTCGAGCGATGCGTCCTGGTTCAGGCTCTCCAGGACCGCCTCGGTCAGCGCGCTGCGATCCAAGTCGCTGACACCGACTTTCATGCGCGAAATAACATTTCCGCCCGCGCCTGTGCCGCCGAACAAAAAGCCGAAAAATGCCGCGACCACGATCGGCGTCAGCACGCTGACAACCAAGGCGCGGCGATCGCGCAAAAATATCTGGATGTCTTTGCGCACCAAGGCGCGGAATGCGGTGAATGTTGCGCTCATGTGTCGCGCAGCGTGCGTCCTGTCAGCGCCAGAAACACATCTTCGAGATTGGCGCGACGGCTGGTCAATTCTTGACAGCTGAACCCGCGTGCGGCCAGACGCTCGAGTACGCGCGGCGCGGCGGTGCCGAGATCGTTTGCGGAAACCGACACCTCCGTGCCGCCAAGATCGACTTGAACGACCCCGGGCAGACTTCTGATTTCCGTGAGCGCTGCGGCATCCGGCGCCAAGTCATATTTCAATGTCAGCTTGTTTCCGACTGCCGCGGCTCGCCAGCAGCCCTGTCAGCGTGTCATCGGCAAGAACGCGCCCGTGATCGACGATGACGATGCGATCGCACAGCCGTTCCACCTCCTCCATATAGTGCGTCGTGTAGACCACCGTGCGCCCCTGTCCGGCCAGCGTCTCGATGGTCTCGAAGATTGCGTTGCGGCTTTGCGGGTCCACCCCCACGGTCGGTTCATCCAGCAATAAAATCTGCGGCTCGTGCAGCAGCGCGCACGCGATATTCAGACGCCGGCGCATGCCGCCGCTGAATGTGCTCGGCGGATCACCGGCGCGATCCGACGAGACTGGTCAGTTCCAGCACGGCCGCAATCCTTGTGCTTGAGGGCCTGACCCGACAGGCCGTACAAGCCGCCGAAGAATTCCAGATTCATGCGCGCCGGCAACTCTTCCAGCAACGCAATCTCCTGCGTGACCAGCCCCAATTTGCGCTTGCTCGGATCGGCGCCGGTGCGCAATGCCGTCGCATCGATTCGCACCGATCCGGAATCGGGCGTTGGTAAGGCCGGCGAGCATGCTGATGGTGGTCGATTTGCCGGCGCCGTTTGGCCCCAGCAGCCCGAGGATCTTGCCGGGCTCGGCAGCGAACGAGACATCCGCAACAGCCGTGATCGCGCCGAATTTCTTTTGCAGACGGTCGGCGATCAGATTCATCGCACGAATAGTGCCAGCAGTGCGCGCGGCCGCAGCGCTAGACTTCCACGCCCTGCGATTTCAAATACTCATCGTAAGTGCCGCGGAAATCGACAATCTTGCCGCCGGGGCGCATTTCGATGATGCGGGTGGCGAGGCCGCCGACGAATTCGCGGTCGTGCGAGACGAAGATGAGCGTGCCGGCGTAATGTTCCAAGCCGATTTGCAGGGACTCGATGGTTTCCATGTCCATGTGATTGGTCGGCTCGTCCATCAGCAGCACATTGGGCTTGGTGAGGATCAATTTGCCGTAAATCATCCGGCCCTTCTCGCCGCCCGATAAGCACCTTCACCGACTTCTTGGTCTCCTCGCCGGAAAACAACAAGCGCCCCAAGGTGGCGCGCACGATCTGGTCGTCGTCCGCCTTGCCGGTGTATTGGGACATCCAGCAAACAAGTCGATCTTGTCCTCGAATTCGGCCTGCGGATCCTGCGGCATATAGCCGGGCTGGGCGTTTTCGACCCAGGCGATGCGCCCGCTGTTGGGTCGCAACTCGCCCGCGAGACAGCGCATGAGCGTCGTTTTACCGACGCCATTTGGCCCGACGATGGCGATGCGCTCACCGGCTTCGACGTTGAAGCTTAGGTTGTCGAGCACCTTTTCGGCCGACCCCGGATAGGCGAAGCTCAATTTCTCAACCGTCACCGCCGAGCGATACAGTTTCTTGCCCTGCTCGAAGCGGATGTACGGATTTTGCCGCGACGAGGGCTTGATCTCCTCGATCTTGATCTTTTCCAGCTGCCGTTTGCGGGAAGTGGCCTGACGCGCCTTGGATGCATTGGCCGAAAAGCGCCGCACAAACTCCTGCAGGTCCGATATGCGGTCCTTGGCCTTGGCATTGGCGGCCTCGACTCGGGCGCGTGCCTGCACCGAAGCCAACATGAAATCGTCGTAGTTACCCGGATAAATCTTCAGCTGTTGAAAGTCCAAGTCTGCAATGTGCGTGCACACCTGATTCAAGAAATGCCGATCGTGGCTGATGATCACCATCGTGGCGTTGTAATTGTTGAGAGCGCCTTCGAGCCAACGAATGGAATTGATGTCCAGATTGTTGGTCGGCTCATCCAGCAGCAGCACGTCCGGATTGGAGAACAACGCCTGCGCCAGCAGCACCCGCAGCTTCAGGCCGGGCGGGACTTCACGCATCGGACCGTTGTGCCGCGACTCATGAATGCCGGCGTCCGTGAGGATGCTGCCGGCTCGGGCTTCGGCGTCATAACCGCCGTATTCGGCGAACACTCCCTCCAGTTCCGCCGCCTTCATGTAATCCTCGTCGGTGGCCTTAGGATCGGCGTAGATCCGGTCCCGCTCCTGCATTGCAGCCCACAGCTCGGTGTGGCCGCGCATGACCACGTCGAGCACACGCTCATCCTCGTAGCCGAATTGGTTCTGATTCAGCTTGCCGAGGCGCATGCCCGCCTGCAGCATTACATCGCCGCCGCTGGCATCAAGATCGCCGCCCAGCACTTTCATGAGCGTGGATTTGCCCGAACCGTTGGCGCCGATCAAGCCATAACGATTGCCGTCAGAAAACTTGACCGTCACCTGCTCGAAGAGCGGCTTGGCGCCGAATTGAACGGCGACATTTGAAGTGGAAAGCATATTGTCCGATCACTAAAGATATGCGGCCGCGGCGGCCACCATTGCCCGACAAAACTAAAGAGGAGTACCGTGTCGCTGTGTGAGGCACGCGAGGCGTCTACGACCTTCTCGGCCTCCCTATTCTATCCGAGCCGAGGCCCCAAGTTCGAGCTTTTCGCTCAAACTCTGGGCGAATCGTCGGATATGCGCCAGGGCGGAAATCGGCGAGTATTGCCGGCGTGATATAGGCAAATGACATTGCCGTCCGGATCTTGCAGGTAAGCCTCTCGCCAAAGCCAGATTTGATCCTTCGGCGCCTGGTTGAATTCGATTCCCAGCCTGCGCAGTCGCTCGTAGGTGGCATCCAGATCGTCGCACTCGAAATAGACCACGGTTTGCGAGGGAAGCACCCTGTCGAACGCATGCAGGGAAAATGTCGCGCCGTTCCGGCATTCAAATCTTGCGTAGCGCGGCAGCGCGCTGACGATTTGCGTAAAGCCCAGGCGCCGGTAGAAATGGGCCGACCGCTCCACGTCGCGGGCCGGCAGCGTCACTTGGTTCAGATTCATGCGGCGCGGCTATTTCTTACGCCGCGCTGAACGCGTCTTCGGCCGGGCAGGCTTGGCACGTTTCGACGCAAGCTTTGCTCTGCGCGCGACGCCTTTGCGCTTGCCGGGCTTGGCGGCACGCTTGGCTTTCTTGGCAGGGGATCTCGCGGCTTTTTTGACTGCCTTTGGCGCGGATTTCTTTGCGGCGCGCTTAGGTGCCTTTTTGGCAGCGGCTGCCGCCTTCGCGGCGGGAGCCGGGACCACGCCGCGCAATTGATCGAGAATCGCGGGATTCTCCAGCGTCGACATATCTTGAGTGATTTCCTCGCCGCGAGCCACCGCCCGCAGCAAGCGGCGCATGATTTTGCCCGAGCGCGTTTTCGGCAGATTGTCGGTGAGCCGAATTTCATCCGGCTTGGCGATGGGCTCAGTTGATCGCCGACCCAGGCGCGAAGCTCATCGATCAAGATTTTCGCGGCGGCGCCTTGCGGCCTCGGCACATTGAGCACGACATAGGCAAACGCCGATTCGCCCTTGATGTCGTGCGGCTTGCTGACCACCGCGGCCTCCGCCACCTTTGGATGCGCGACCAGTGCCGACTCGATTTCCATCGTGCCTAATCTATGACCCGCGATGTTGAGGACGTCATCGATGCGACCCATGATCCAGTAATAGCCGTCCTTATCGCGACGCGCCGAATCGCCGGCGACATAGTAGTGATTCTTGAATTTCTCCCAATAGGTGCTTGATGTAGCGGTCGTTGTCGCCCCAAATCGTGCGCAACATGGATGGCCAGGGCCGCTTGATCACCAAGTAGCCGCCCGCGTCCGGCGTCTTTACCGGGCGCCCTTCCTCATCGACGATGTCCGCGAAGATTCCGGGCAGCGGCTTGGTGCAAGATCCGGGCTTGGTGGCGGTCACTCCGGGGACGGGAGCCATCATGATCGCGCCGGTTTCGGTCTGCCACCAAGTATCGACGATGGGGCAGCGCTCGGCGCCGATCACGCGGTGATACCACATCCACGCTTCGGGATTGATGGGCTCGCCAACGCTGCCGAGCACCCGCAATTTTCGCAAGTCGTATTTGCCCGGCACGGCATCGCCCAACTTCATCAGCGCGCGAATCGCCGTGGGCGCCGTATAGAAAATGCTAATGCCATGCGTCTGGCACATCTTCCAAAAGCGTCCGCCATCAGGATAAGTTGGCGCACCTTCGTACATGAACACGGTGGCGCCCGCCGCCAACGGCCCATAAACCACGTAGGTGTGTCCGGTAACCCAGCCCGACATCGGCGGTACACCAGTAGATATCGTCATCCTTGAGATCGAAGACCCATTTCGTCGTCAGCTTGGCGTTGAGCAAATAGCCGCCGCTGCAATGCTGAATTCCTTTGGGTTTGCCGGTGGATCCGGAGGTATACAACAGGAACAGACGGATGCTCGGCATCGACCCATTCCGGCTCGCAAGCAAGGGCTTTCCCGATATTGCGTCGTGCCACCAAACATCGCGGCCTGGGCGCATGTCGCACGGCGTCGCCGGTACGTCGATAGACGATGACCCGCTGCACGGACTCGCAACCCTCGGACAGCGCCTTGTCGACCGCAGCTTTCAGTTCGACTGGCGTTGCCGCCGCGCCAGCCGGCATCGGCGGTAATGACGAGTTTCGCACCGGCGTCCTCGATCCGATCCTTTACGGCATTCGCGGAAAATCCACCGAATACGACCGAATGCACGGCGCCGATGCGCGCGCAAGCTTGCATCGAGACAATGGCCTCGGGGATCAGCGGCATGTAAATGATCACGCGATCGCCACGCCCCATTCCCTGCGCCTTGAGCGCATTGGCGAACTGGCACACGTCTTGATGCAGTTGTGCATAGGTGAGCTTGCGCACGTCGCCGGGCTCGCCTTCGAAAATGACGGCAACCTTGTCGCCGCGGCGCGCCAGATGCACATCCAGGCAATTGTGCGAGACGTTCAGCTGGCCGTCGGTAAACCAGCGGAAATTGGGCGCGCGCGAGTCATCCAGCGGCACGGTAAAGGGCTGTTTCCAATCGATTTCGGCCACGGCCAGATCCGCCCAGAAGCCCACGTAGTCGCCGGCCGCCTTGTCGTACAGGCTCTGCAGTTCGGCGGCCTTGAGCGTGGCGTGTTTCGCAAACGCGCTGGAAGGCGGAAATACGCGGTCCTCTTGCAGGACCGATTGAATATCTTTCTGCGCCATGGTCACTCCCGTCTCATGCAGCGGTGGCGATGCGGCGCACCTGCTGTCGCAAAATATTCCCGAATCCATGGGCGTCAAAAAAAGAATCGAGCCCGCTGCGATCCTGCGGCCTCGGCTTCAAGTCATCGAGCGTCGCCTCGATCGGAATGTCGCATACGATACCGGTCAAACGGCGGGCAAGGTAGGCGGCATCCTTGTGAGCAAGCAGTTTAGCAGCGACGGCAGCGGCGCCGCGCAGCTTCAACAATGGAATTCGATGAAGATTTGCATACAGCTCATCGAGCGAACCGAACACGCCGAACAGCTCCGCGGCGGTCTTCTCTGCCGACGCCGGGCACGCCTGGGATGTTATCGACGCTATCCCCGGTCAGCGCCAAGAAATCGGCGATGAGTTCGGGCGCGACGCCGAAGCGCGGACCAATATCGTGGTAGTGATAGCGCGTGTTGCCGCTGTAATCCCAGAATACGTCGCCGTCGCGAATCAATTGCGACAGATCCTTGTCGCGCGTCACCAGAACGTTGCGCAGACCCGCGGCGCGCGAGCGCGCCGCCAAGGTTCCGATGATGTCGTCGGCTTCGTATTCAGCGCTCGCGAACTCGGCCAAGCCCATGTGCCGGCAAAACTCGCGGCATAGCGCGAATTGACGCTCCAAATCGGCGGGCGGCGCTTCGCGGTTGGCTTTGTATGCCGGATAAATGGCGTTACGGAACGAGGTCACGCTGCGCAGGCTCAAGTCGAAGGCGACGCCGATCCTTTCCGGCCGCACCCTCTCGAGGAGGTCGGAAAGAAAGCGCGCGAATCCGTACAAGGCATGCGTGGCGTTGCCGTCGACGTCCACCATATCCGGCGGCATCGAATGGTATGCGCGAAAGATGAAATAGCTGGCGTCGATGTAGTACACCACGCCCGACCGCGCAACGGGTATCCCCGCGAATTCGTTCACATCGGCCAGCGTTGCATGCGCTCGTGCAGCGGACTGGAACGCGGAAAATGCGCGACCAAGTAATCCATTTGATCCGCAAGCACGCGCCGTCCCTTGAGAAAAATGTATTCGGCGTAGGTCGGCGTGAAAGGCACGGCCAGAAGCTGCATGCCTGCCTGCTCGGGTGTGCGCGATGCCTTGGCATTGTTGCAGCGGCGGCAAGCCGAAACCACGTTGCTCCAGGTATCCTGGCCGCCGCGGCTGAACGGCGTCACATGGTCCCGGGACAGAAGGCTATATGTAAAGCGCGCGCCGCAATACAGACACAAATAGGCGTCGCGGCGGAACAGCGTTTGATTATTGAGCGGTGGCGTGTACCCGGCGCCGCGCAGGTTGCCCGGATTACCGGTCACGCCCAGCGTTGCAATGATTGAATTGACGTCCACGATGGTTCGCAACCCGGTCCGTGCGCAAGTTCCGCCGTACAGGCGGTAGAGCTGCGTTCCGCATGTATAAGCCACTTGTTCCGTGTGATACAGGCGCGCAGCTTCACGATAGTCGACCCACTCCAAAGGCATGCCGGAGACATCGGTGCGCAGTATTTGCTGCGACAACGGATGGCTGTACGAAACCACCGCGAGATCGTCCCGCCAATCCAGCAATTGATACTTGTGTTGCTCGCTCACGTTCATAACACACTAAAGATAGTCGAGTCTTATGCCATAATTCAATGTTTGGCGCGTAACACAAGGCTTGGGAGTGTTTTGCATGTCTGTCGTCGTCGGTGTCCTCAAGGAAACCGCTGCCAAAGAAACCCGCGTTGCCCTGGTTCCGGAAATCGCCACCAAACTAAAGTCCCTCGGCGTTCGGGTGCTGATCGAACGCGGCGCGGGAGCGGCGGCTCATTTTCCCGATGCCCTGTATGCGGATGCCGAATTCAGCGATGCCTCCACGATCCTTGCGTCTGCCGACGTTATATTGAAAGTGCAGCCGCCCTCCTTGACGGAAGTCGCAGCGCTGAAAAAAGGCGCGCTCATTATCGGCTTTATGCAGGCCTACGCGCGTCCGGAGCTGGTCCTGGCGCTCAAAGAGCGCGGCATCACCAGCTTTGCGATGGAACTGGTGCCGCGTATTTCGCGCGCGCAATCGATGGACGCACTGTCTTCGCAAGCCTCCGTTGCCGGGCTATAAAGCCGCATTGATCGCCGCAAATACCTTGGAAAGATTTCTGCCCATGCTGACCACCGCCGCGGGCACGATTCGGCCGGCCAGCGTCTTGGTGATCGGCGCGGGCGTCGCCGGGCTGCAGGCGATCGCCACTGCAAAGCGCCTGGGGGCCGTGGTCGAAGCGTATGACGTGCGTAGTGCGACAAAGGATCAAATAAAATCGCTGGGCGCGAAGTTCGTCGAGACCGGCGTTTCGGCCGAAGGCGCCGGCGGCTATGCGCGCGAGCTCACGCCCGAGGAAAAGGCCAAGCAACAAGAAGTGCTGGATGCACGCATCGCTGCAAGCGATGCGGTGATCAGCACGGCATCGATTCCCGGCCGCGCCGCGCCGCGCATCATTTCCCAAGCGGCAGTGGCACGCATGAAAGCGGGATCGGTCATAGTCGACATCGCCGCTGAGCAGGGCGGCAACTGCGAACTGACCAAGGCCGGCGAGACGGTGCTGCAAGGCGGAGTCAAAATCGTGGGTCCCGTTGAATTTGCCCGCCGCACTGCCGTACCACGCCAGCGAAATGTATTCGCGCAATCTATTCAATTTTCTAAAGCCGGCGCTGCCCAAGGGCGAACTGGCAATCGATTGGAGCGACGAAGTATTTCGCAGGCGCCGTGCTCACGCACGACGGACAAATCAAGCACGAAGCCACGCGAGCGGCCGTGGAGGGGCAGAAGACATGATCGACGGCGTCATAGCGCTTTATATTTTCATGCTGGCGGCCTTCACCGGCTACGAGGTCATTTCGCGCGTGCCGGTGATCTTGCACACGCCGCTCATGTCGGGATCGAATTTCGTGCACGGCATCGTCCTGGTCGGCGCGATGGTCGCCCTGGCGACGGCCGATAGCACCTTGGTGCGGGTCATCGGCTTCATCGGCGTGATGTTGGCTGCCGGAAACGCCGTCGGCGGCTATGTCGTGACCGAACGCATGCTGAAAATGTTCGTACTCGCCGGCAAGAAGAAAGGACCTTAAAGGATGCCTTCCGCTTCGACCATTCAAACATTGACCCAGCTTTCGTATCTCATCGCCGCTGCGCTGTTCATCCTCGGCTTGAAGCGCATGAGTTCGCCCGTCACCGCCGTCAGCGGCGTTCGCTGGGCGGGCGTCGGCATGTTGCTGGCCACCATTGTCACGCTGGCGTTCATGGGTGCCTCCTCGCTCAACCTGATGCTGGTCATCGTCGCAATTGCGATCGGAACCGTGATCGCATGGGTCAGCGGCAAGCGCGTGGCCATGACCGACATGCCGCAAATGATCGCGCTCTACAACGGCATGGGCGGCGGCGCCGCGGCCGCGATTGCCGCGGTCGAGCTGTACAGCGGCTATGAGCACAACCCGGTGCACCTGACCATCGCCGCCGTCGGCGGTTTCATCGGCGCCGTCTCCTTCAGCGGCAGCCTGATCGCGTTCGCCAAATTGCAGGGCTTGATCACCAAATCGGTACGCTTCAGCGGTCAAAAATTCGTCAATTTAGCCCTGCTGCTGATCACCGTCGGCTTCGGCTTCATGGTCGTGAGCGGCGCCGCAACGGCTTCCGGATTGCCGCTCGTGTCGCTGTTTTTCGTGTTTGCGTTGATTCTAGGCGTCGCGATGACGCTGCCCATCGGCGGCGCCGACATGCCGGTCGTGATCTCGTTGTACAACGCTCTCACCGGGCTTGCGGTCGGCTTCGAGGGCTTCGTGCTCGACAACGCGGCGATGATCATCGCCGGCACTGTGGTGGGCGCAGCCGGCACGCTGCTTACGCAGTTGATGGCAAAGGCCATGAACCGCTCGCTCGGCAATGTGCTTTTCTCAAACTTCGGCGAGAGTTCTGCACCTGGCAGCGGCGGCGTCACCGGCACGCAAAAGGCCATCGAGGCTTCGGACGCCGGAGTCATGATGGCGTATTCGCAAAAGATCATCATCGTGCCGGGTTATGGTCTTGCGGTGGCGCAGGCGCAGCACAAGGTGTGGGAGCTGACGCAGTTGCTGCTCGACCACGGCGTGAAGGTGCGCTTCGCAATTCACCCCGTCGCAGGCCGCATGCCGGGCCACATGAATGTGCTGCTGGCGGAAGCCGGCGTGCCCTACGATTTGATTTCGGATTTGGACGAGATCAACGCTGAGTTTGAAACCGCGGATGTGGCGCTGATCATCGGCGCCAATGATGTGGTGAATCCCGACGCACGCACCAACAAAAATAGCCCGATCTACGGCATGCCCATCTTGAACGCCGACAAGGCGAAAAATGTCATCGTCATCAAGCGCGGCCAAGGTCAGGGATTTTCGGGCATAGACAATGCGTTGTTCGTGCTCGATCAAACCCGAATGCTGTATGGCGATGCGCAGGCGGCAGTGAGTCAGCTGATCCAAGCCGTCAAGGCTGCAGGCTGATCTCGAAACGGTCCTTGGCTGACCAATGCGACGGGCTGCGCGCCGCGTAGTCCTGCAAGCGGATCATCTCCCCGCTGAAGCTCACCTTGCGCAATTCGAAGCGCACGTAGTGATAATTCGGAAAGTCCGTACCCTGGTAAAGATCTGCAGCCGTGCGATCGATCTCGTAAGGCGTCGCGCCGCCGCCGCCGGAAACCAGATAAGTAACCCCGTCTTGCGAGAGCCGCTCGTAGTTGTGAATATGCCCCGCGCTGACGACGATACGGGCCGGGCTATGGGCGGCCACCGTTTGCAGATACGCCGCCAACGCCTGTTCATTCGGCCGGGCGTTGTGGTCTACGAGTTTGACCGTTTGCACATCCGCGGCCGGCGGATGATGCATGACGATGAGCACCACGCGAACCGCTGGGTCGAGCGAGGTCATCTGGCTCTCCAGCCACGTGCGTTGCTCGCTGCCCGGCAACAGCGAGGCATCGCTGTCCAACGCAATGCCGATCAGCCTGCTGCCCATGGCAACCGAATACCAGCGTAATCCGCGCAAGTCGGGAAAGGCATTCCACCACCGCTCCAGGCAGCTCGGCCCGAAACAGCCGGAGAACTCGTGATTGCCAAGAGCAGGATAGACCCGCAAATGCTTGTCGCGCCAAAGCTGCGTCTCCGTGCGATACACCTCGTAGTCCGCGGCGATGCCATGAAACGGCAGGTCGCCGTTGATGAAGATGGCTGCCGGATTCTCCGCCGCAATCTTCGCGACCAATGCTCGACGTGCGCTCGGCGAACTGGCCGCGGTTTCGCGGGTATCGGTGAAGCGAATGTCTCCGTAGGCAACTAAAACCAACTGGCTCGGAATCGCGGAGTCCGGAATCTGGAAAGTCGTTGCCGCTTCCGCAGAGTCCTGCCGAAATCACGGCGAGGAACAAAAGCACGCGCAAACAGATTCGCATTGCGCGATGCTACGGGCTCGGAGGCCCACAAACCATGAAATTATTATTAGCTGCGCTGTTGTGCATCCCTGGCGTCGTCGGCGCCGCCGCTACGGCTGCCGAGCGAAAGCGCGCGCTGGCAGCAACACGCGCAACAGGTCCACATCATTCGCGACAATTGGGGCATCGCGCACGTCTACGGGAAATCCGACGCCGACGCAGTGTTCGGCATGATTTACGCGCAAGCAGAAGATGATTTCAACCGAATCGAGCGCAACTATCTCATTGGCCTCGGCTGGTTGGCGCAGGCGGAAGGGGAATCCGCCCTCTATAGCGACTTGCGCGCCCGCTTGTTCATCGATGTCGATCGGCTGCAGCAGCAATATCGCTCTGCGCCGCCCTGGCTCAAGTCCTTGATGGATGCCTGGTCAGACGGTCTGAACTACTTTCTGTCGACCCATTCGGCCGTGCATCCCAAGGTCATTCATCATTTTGAGCCTTGGATGGCTTTGTCGTTCACTGAAGGGAGCATCGGCGGCGACATTGAAACCATCGACTTGAAACAGTTGGCAGAATTCTACGGATCTGCCACCCCGCCCATGGCGCGCTCGCGGCCGGCATCCGATCCTGTTGCGGAAGAGTCTCCGGGCGGCTCGAATGGCTTCGCCATCGCCCCAAAGTTGACGGCCTCCGGACACGCGATGCTCTGGATCAATCCGCACACCTCCTATTATTTCCGATCGGAACTGCAGATGGTCAGCGATCAGGGCCTCAACGTGTACGGCGCGGTCACTTGGGGACAGTTCTTCGTCTATCAGGGTTTCAACGCGCACAACGGCTGGATGCATACCTCGTACGGCGGCGATGCCATCGATGAATACGCGGAAGACTTGGTGAAGAAATCCGATGGGCTGTACTACCGATACGGAACCCAGCAGAAGAAATTTCGCGTGAGCGTGGTCACCATTCCGATCAAGCAAGCCGCAGGCGTGACGAGCCGTTCCTTCACGGTGTATCACAGCCATCATGGACCGATCATTCGCGCCGCGAACGGCAAGTGGATCGCCATAAAATTGCTGCAAGAACCGGTGCCTGCCTTATCGCAATCCTACCTGCGCACAAAAACTACCGACTACGCCTCCTTCCGCAAGATCCAGGATATGCGCACCGATACGTCCAACAATACGGTGTACGCCGACGCCAATGGCACCATCGCCTACTTCCACGGAAACTTCATACCCAAGCGCGACCCATCATTCGATTTCACGCATCCGGTCGACGGCAGCAATCCGGCCACCGAATGGCAAGGGCCGCATGCCTTATCGGACACCATAACCTTGCTGAACCCCAGCAATGGCTGGCTTTTCAACAGCAACAATTGGCCATTCTCCGCTGCCGGCGATCAAAGTCCGAAACGCGAAAACTACCCGCGCTATATGTGGTGGAAGGGAGAGAATCCTCGCGGCCCTCACGCCGTCGAGGTCCTGAGCAAACTTCGCAATGCGACTTTGGACAGCCTGATCGCCGCCGGCTACGACGGCCACCTGACCGCCTTCGATTTGTTGCTGCCGCCGCTCATCGCCGCCTACGACGCTCTGCCCAGCAGTGATCCGCGCCGCGCGGACCTGCGCGAGCCGATCGAGACCTTGCGCGGATGGAATCGGCGCACCGCGGCGGATTCGGTAGCAACCACGGTCGCGATTTTCTGGGGCCAGGGTTTGATCGAGCGCAACGGCGCCGCGGCCCGCGATGCTGATGAACCGGCTTACGACTATTTGGTGGACAAACTGACGGACGCCCAGCGCATCGATGGCATGACCGCAGCACTCGCAAAATTGCAGCAAGACTTCGGCCGTTGGCGAATCGCCTGGGGCGAGATCAACCGCTTTCAGCGCTTGACGGACGACATCGTGCAGCCTTTCGATGATGCGCGTCCCAGTCTCGCGGTGGGCTTTGCGCCCTCGCAGTGGGGCGCGCTGGCCTCGTTCGACTCATCGAAGCCGCGCACAACCAAAAAGATTTATGGATCAACGGGCAACAGCTTCGTGGCGGCCGTGGAATTCGGTCCAACCATCCATGCCAAGGCCATCATGAGCGGCGGAGAGAGCGGCGATCCAGCATCGCCGCATTTCACCGATCAAGCCTTGATGTTCAGTCAGGGACAATTCCGCGATGTGCTTTTCTATCCCGATGAAGTTCGCGCGCACGCAGAACGCAGCCTATCACCCTTGAAGTCGAGTTCAAGCCGATTCATATTACGCGCCGCTAGCGCGGTTGAGCATCGACCGCGAACGGCCTAGTGCGGAACCCGATGCGGCGGCGGCGCTGCGCGCATGCCCTGTACGGCATGATGCCGTTGCTCCGGCGTCATTTGACGCCACTGCTGGCGCAATTGCTGGCGCCTTTCCGGCGGCATCTGGCGAAATCGATTGAAGGATTCGCGCACTTCGCGTTGCCGTTCGGGCGGCAGGGATTTGAATTCCTGCCAGCGCTGACGCAGCAATTGCCGCTGCTCCGGCGGCATGGCGCGCCATTGGCTGAATCGTTGCTGGGCGCCGGCGCGCTGTTGCGGAGTCATGGCAATCCAGCGTTGGCTGCCTTTGGCGAGCGCCTGCTGACGCTCCGCAGGCAAGCTATTCCACTTGCCCTGATAGCCTTGCAGCACTCGCTGTTGTTGCGGCGAGAGCGACTCCCAAGTCCTTTGGAGCTGCGGGCGCGGCGCTAACGGGTGCCGCGGCGGCGACCGGCGGCGCGCACAGGCGCGGGCACAGGAACTCTGCGCGAAGCTGGTGGCAACGCTTAACGCGAGGCTGGCGCACAGAGCCAAATTCCTGATCATTTCTTCGCATCCTGCGGCGGCGTTGCGGGAGGAGGATCACTCCCTCGCGGCGGCGCCTTCTTCAAAAACTCCCACCAAGCACTATCGCCCACATCGTCCGAGCCCAAAAACTCGAGGAAACTCTCGTCCGGCGTCGCCGGCGGTTTCGCCGATGACGTAGGCGGTGCCGGTAGCGGCGCCTGCCCCTGCGGAGGCGCCGGCGCCGTTTGAGCCGCTGGCGGCGGTGTGGCGCTCGCCGTCGCGCAGAGCACACCGAACAGCAGCCAGCCTCCTGCGAAGCCCGCGAAAGTCAATCTACGCAGCCGGTCCTGAATTCGCGGCTTTATCCGCAAAATCATAAAAATCGATATCGTCTTGCAGCATCTCCATTGCATCAGCCGAACCTTCGTCCGTAGAAGCGACGAGGTCAAGGTCCTCGATGTTCGACTCGGCCAAGGTTGCCGCCTGATGGCCAATCGGCGAACCGATCCACAGCCCCAGGCCCAAAATAGCCGCGGCGGTCACGCCGGCCGCGGGCGCCCACATCTTCCAGCTGAACAACCAGGTCGCCGGCTACGGCGCGCAGCCTCCAGCGCGGCGCTCCGCGCCTGCAGTCAACCGCGAGCGGATACGCATATCGAGTCCATCGACGCTGTCCTGAAACAGCGCCCGGCTGCGCATCTCGAATGTTTCGTTATCTTGCTCGCTCATTACCAGACCTCGCCCAGCTGTTCGCGCAATGCATGCACCGCGCGCGAATAATGCGTCTTCACGCTGCCCTCCGAGCAAGCCATGGCACTGGCCGTCTCGGCAACATCCATTCCTTCAAAATTGCGCAGCATGAACGCCTCGCGTTGCCGCGCCGGCAATGCCCGCAGCGATTCTTCCAGCTGCTGCATCGCCTGCGCCTGCATCAGTCTCTCCGGAATCGTGGGCGCGGAATCCGCAACGTTCTCCAAAGGGTCCTGCGCCTCGTTCTCCGGATCTTCCTTCGGCCCGGGCAACCATGTCATGACCCGTTTGCGCACCGTTCGGCGCCGCTGCAGGTCCCGTATCCCATTCTCCAGAATTCGATAAAACAGCGGCCGCCATTCCGCGCTGGGGCGCGACGCGTAGCTGCGGGTGAGCTTGAGCATGGCGTCTTGCACGACATCGAGGGCATCGTCCGGATCACGCAACGCTACCTGCGCCATGCGAAATGCGCGACGCTCGATCTCGGCCAAAAATTTCTCGAGTTCTCTCGTGTACTCCAGAACCGCTCCCTCCGGCGCTGGAGCGGGACTATCCCAGACCATCCAAGCTGTATTGAGGGTATCAAAGCGAGCCATGCGTATCATCTCCATTCAAGGTATAAACGCTTACCCGAAGGGTTGGTTGACGCCGCGAACGGCGCAAGATCAGCGACTTACGCACATCGCATGTGACTCCCGTTGCAATATTTTCGATCATTACCTTTAGCGCGAGATCCAGTGGGGGTCGTAATCCTTTGAATTCGAAAGAATCAATTCGATTTCGCGTGTTTTTCCACCAATTTGACAGGACCCGAAACGGAACGGGCACTTAGGGTAAATGACCCCTGTTTCTCAACAGACTTATCCACAGATTTTGTGGACAAAAGATTCATGATTTTGCAGGTCGCGCTCGACACGCCGCTGCGCCGTGTTTTCGACTACCTGCCGCCGGCGCAAACATCATCGGTGCAAGAGCTGCCGCGGCCTGGCGTGCGGGTTTCAGTACCCTTCGGTCGTCAACGTCTGATCGGCATTTTGGTTGGCATCGTTTCCGAGTCGACCCTTCCTTTGGCCAAGCTCAAGGCCGCGCACGAATTCTTGGACGAACGACCGGTGTTCGACCCCGTCACTTTTGAATTGCTGCGCTGGGCTGCCGATTATTACCACCATCCGATCGGGGAAGTTTACGCGGCTGCATTGCCGGTCTCGTTGCGCTTGGGCCAACCTGCCGCAGTCAGCACCGAGCGATATAGTCTCACCCGGGAAGGGCGTGACGAGTTCAGGGCGCCCAGTTCTAAGCGCGCGCCGCAGCAGCGCGCCTTACTTTCCTGGCTGGCGGATCGCGCCCATGCGACCGCGGATGAGGTCAGCGAATCCTTTCAACCCTAAGCTGCTCAAGAACTTGGCGGTGCGCGGCTGGATCGAAGCGCAGCCTCGCGCGGTAGCGGACTCCACTCCGCAATGCAGACGCATCCGGGCGAGCTGGCGCTCACCGGCGCACAGGCGCAGGCAGTCGACACCATTCTCGCCGACACGCTCGAACTTCAACGCGCATTGCTCTATGGGGTAACGGGCAGCGGCAAGACGGAGGTGTACTTGCGGGTAATCGCCGCAGCCATCGCGCGACGGCGGCCAAGCGCTGGTTCTCGTGCCCGAGATCGCACTGACGCCTCAGTTGGTCGATCGGTTTCGGCGCCGTTTCAGCGCCGGCGTGGCCGTGGTGCACTCCGGGTCTTTCAGACGGCGAACGCCGCGATGCTTGGCGCGAGGCGCACGCGGCCGGGCGCGAATTGTCATCGGCACGCGCTCCGCGGTATTTACATCGCTGCCCAGGCTTAGCCTGATTGTCGTCGATGAAGAACACGACGCCTCGTACAAACAGCACGAAGGCTTCCGCTATTCGGCACGCGACCTCGCAGTCATGCGAGCCCGCAGTGCCGACGTTCCCGTTATTTTGGGCTCCGCCACGCCGTCGCTCGAAACTTTGGAGAATGCCGCGAGCGGACGCTACATCAAGCATGTGCTGCCGCAACGCCCCGGCGCGGCGCAGCCGCCGCGCATGTTGCTCATCGATTTGCGCCGGCATGCCGCCGAGCAAGGCGATCTCGACGCCCGCGATGCAGGCCATCGATCATCATCTCAAGGCCGGCGGACAGATCATCGTATTCTTGAACCGGCGCGGCTATGCGCCGAGTCTGTTTTGCAATTCCTGCGGCTGGGTCGCCCCGTTGCTCGTTGCGATGCGCGCATGACCTTGCATCGCCGAGCGCAGCAACTTCGCTGCCATCACTGCGGCGCGAAAGCGCCCGTGCCCACCATTTGCGGCAGCTGCGGACAAGCGCTGCTGCCCGTCGGGCAAGGCACCGAGCGGGTCGAGGAGACTTTGGCGCGTTTCTTTCCTGATGCGCCGCTGGCGCGCTTGGACCGCGACAGCGCGTTGGCGCGCGGTTCCATTCAAACCGTGCTCGACCGCGTGCACAGCGGCGAGGCGCGTATCTTGGTCGGCACTCAAATGCTCACGAAGGGCCATCACTTCCCTGACGTGACATTGGTCGTGATCCTGGACGCCGATCAGGGACTGTTTGCCAGCGATTTTCGCGCCACCGAGCGCCTCGCGCAGACCATCACCCAAGTCGCAGGCAGAGCCGGACGCGAGGCGCGCGCCCGGTGAAGTGATCATCCAAACCGAGTTTCCCGAACATCCGCTCTTGAACCGTCTCATCAGGAAGGCTACGAAAGCTTTGCCTTAAGCGCGCTGCAAGAACGCCGCGAAGCCTGTTGGCCGCCTTACTCGCGCCTTGCGTTGCTGCGGGCCGAGGCGAAAGACAGCGCTGCACTGGACTCCTTCCTGCGCGCGGCTGCGGCGGCGGGCTCAGACTTTGAGTGACAGCGCGGTGAAAATTCTCGGACCTGCCGCTGCCCTGATTGCACGCCGGGCCGATCATTTCCGCGCGCACCTACTGATCGAAACGCCGGCTTCGGTCCACCTTGCAGCGCTTCCTGGCCCGCTGGCTGCCGAGAATCGAGGATATGCAGCGCCCTGCCGGATTGCGTTGGTCAATCGATGTCGATCCACTGGAAGTGGATTGAGCGCTTTGCGGTAAACTGCGCAGCCTTTGTCACCCACTTGAGATCCCTTTGAAGACCTTGATCGAAGCCTTGCTGAAGCGCGCCTTGGATGCGCTACCGGAAGACCTTGTGTCCAGCGATGCCCGCGGGGTCGGCATCGAAGTTGAAAGCACTCGTGATGCGCAGCACGGCGACTTCGCGAGCAATCTGGCCATGCGCCTCGGAAAAGCCACGCGGCAAAATCCGCGTAAGCTCGCCGAAGCCCTGGTAGGGGCACTGCCCGCAAACGAATCCATCGCGAAAGTAGCAATCGCCGGCGCCGGATTCATCAATTTCTTCTTGAAGGATGATGCCTTCCATCGGGAGATCGGCAAGGTCTTGAACGACGGCGTTTCCTATGGCCGGTCGAGTTTGGGTGCCGGGCGCCGGGTGCAAGTCGAATTCGTTTCGGCGAATCCCACCGGGCCATTGCACGTTGCGCATGGCCGGCATGCAGCCTTCGGCGCGTCGCTCAGCAATCTTCTCGAGGCAGTCGGCTTCCACGTCGCAGCGCGAGTACTACATCAACGATGCCGGTCGCCAAATGGATATTTTGGCGGTCAGCGCCTGGCTGCGCTATCTGGAGCATTGCGGTGAAAAATTCACCTTTCCGTCCAATGCCTATGTCGGCGACTACCTGGTCGCGGTCGGCTGAGAAATTGTTCTCCGGCGTCGGCACGACCCTCAAACATTCCGCCGCCGAAGTCTTCCGAGGGCCTGCCGCCGGACGAACCGCAAGGCGGCGACAAAGATGCCTACATCGATGCACTCATCGCGCGCGCGCGTGCGTTGATCGGCGATGCCGCATACGAGACGGTGCTGCGTACCGCGCTCGACGGTATCGTCGGCGATATCCGCGAGGATCTTGCCGAATTCGGCGTCACTTTCGATTGCTGGTTCTCCGAACGCTCGCTGAACGCAAGCGGAGCCATCGACCGCTCGATCGAGGCTCTGAAGAAATCAGGACACGCGTATCTCAAAGACGGCGCGCTCTGGTTCAAGAGCACGGACTTCGGCGACGAGAAGGACCGCGTCATCGTGCGCGAGAATGGCTTCAAGACCTATTTCGCCTCCGACATTGCCTATGTGCTGAACAAGCTCGAACGGGGCTTCGAGCACCTCATCGTATGTATGGGGCGCCGACCATCACGGCTACATCACACGGCTGCGCGCGGCCTTGATTGCGCTCGGCGGACCGCCGCGAGCGCTTCGAAGTGCTGCTCGTGCAGATCGTGTCGCTGTTTCGCGGCGGCGAGAAAGCCAAGATGTCGAAGCGCTCGGGCGACTATGTCACCTTGCGGGATTTGCGCAAGGAAGTGGGCAATGATGCCGCGCGGCTGTTCTATGTGATGCGCAGCAATGACCAGCATTTGGATTTCGACATGGAGCTGGCGAAGTCCCGCTCCAACGAAAACCCCGTGTACTACATTCAATACGCGCATGCGCGCGTCTCCAGCGTCTTGCGGCAACTTAACGAGCGCGGCCTGCGCCACGACGTTGCCCACGGCATCGCCTGCTTGGACCGGCTCAAGGAACCGCAAGAGCTGCAACTGATCAAGCGCATCAGCGCCTATCCTGAAGCTCATCAAGCAATGCGCGGCACAGCGCGCACCCCACTCATTGGTGCACTACTTGCGCGACCTGGCGAATGACTTTCATACCTACTACAGCGCGCACCAATTCATAGTCGAGGATGGCGGCGCGCGCGACGCGCGGCTCAATCTGGCGCTCGCGACCCAAATCGTGATCCGCAACGGTCTTGCGCTGCTGGGCGTTTCCGCGCCCGACACCATGTAGAGAACATTCATGGCACGCGACTACAAACCCAAGCGCAACAAACCTGGCGCGTTCTCCGGTTGGCTTGGCCTTGGCTTGCAGGTTTGGGCCTGGGGCTCGCAGTGGCGGGAGTGATCTATTTGAAGGATCATCGGCTCGATGTACCTGAGAGCCGCGCCGGCAAGGTGATAAAGAAACGGCTGCACGGCAACGAGGCGCCGGAAGCAGGCGATCCGGTAGCGGACGATTCGAAATCTTATGCCTTCTACGAGATGTTGCCGAAATTCGAAGTAGTGGTGCCGGAGAAGGACAAGGACGTCAGGCCGGATACCAAATCCGTGCCGGAGACACGCAGCGGTACCTATGTGTTGCAGGCCGGCTCATATAAGAACTTTGCCGATGCCGACCGCGTGCGCGCCAAGCTCGCGCTGCAAGGGATCGAGTCCAATGTACAAAAGGTAACCGTGGATAACGACACCTGGCATCGCATCCGCATCGGTCCAATTTCCAAGCTCGATGAACTGAACCGCATGCGCCAGATCCTGCGCAAGGCCGATGTCGATGTGCTGGTGATTCGGGTCGGCGACTAGGAGCCCGCCTGCGACCACTACCCCGCCAAGCTTTCGAAGGCCTTGGCGATGTGCATCCAGGTTGCGGTCGCCGCAATCGGCGCCGTCAACAACTGTTGCGTCACCAGAACAATCCCGCCGTATACGTAGACCGGGTGAGGCCTGCCGAATAACCGCCAATCGCGCACGATCGCCACGACGAGAAACAAATCGGCGACCAGCCCGGGTGGCGTCGCGACGAACGGAGGCGGCGGCCCGACGAGGCCCGGCGGCGCGAAAAAGGTGAGAAACAGCCGCGCAATCGCCGGCGTCATAATCCCAATCATCAGCAGCGTCATGAGCCGCTTGTGCGCTTCAGGCTGTCGAATCTTGACGATTGCCAATGTAAAGAAGACCGCCATCAACGGCCATGCGAGCAACACCACCGCCGAGAAGCGCCGCGCCGCGTCGCCGTAGCCCAAGGCCGCGTTTCTCGCCAACACGGCCTCTTGGCCAACGAGAATCGAGCACATCATGGCGGTGAATAGGGAAATACCCGCCAGTCCCCAGGCGCGATGCTGCAGAGTGCGTCCCGAGGCAACCAGGGCGGTTTGCACGAAATAGAAACAGGTCCAGGTGAAGAGCAAAGCGCCATGAATGTGAATGATGGGCTCGGCGTGAAAGGTGCCCGTGGCCACCTTCGCCCAATAGGTTGGGACGAAGCCGCCGAACGCGACCAGCAAAAAGCCGCCCGCCATCCAGACATAGAAATTTCGGCTCTCGGATCGGACTGCTGAGGCGGTGGCTATTGCTTCCATCTTTTTCCCTGCGCAAGTAACGGCGCGAAGTATGCCAGGGCCGCCATGGATTGTTAAGTTGTGTCAAGACGAGGGCCCGCATTCCGCCCAAGCTTATGTCGCTATATCGGCTCAATCCTCGCCTAATTGGCGAAAATCGACGCCTAATGCCCGCAACTTACGGTACAAGTGGGTTCGCTCCATTCCCACTCTCTTCGCTAATTGCCCGACTTTTCCATTGCAAAGCAACAGTTGCTGCTGCAGATAGGCGCGCTCGAATTGCTCGCGCGCCTCGCGCAACGGCAACGCCAGGAGATCTTGTTTCACCAGCGGCTCATCCACCGCCAACTTGACGGCCAGTTCGCGTTCTATCTCGTCGAGCCGAATCTCTTCGCCCGCGCCCAGGATCAGTACGCGTTGCACCAAATTCTTGAGCTCGCCCACATTTCCGGGCCAGGGGTAGTTGCGCAGCCGGTTCTGTGCGGCGACGCTGAAACGGCGCAGCGGCAGGTGTTGCTCATCGACCAGTCGATCGACGTAGTAGCGCAATAAATCCGGAACATCCTCGGCGTAGTCGCGCAGCGGCGGTACGCGCAGGGTAATCACGCTCAAGTGGGCCAACAGGTCGCGGCGAAACGGCTCCGCGGTAGCGTGTGCCTCAAAACCTTCTTGGGCCGAGCTGATCCAGCGAACATTGAGGTTCAAACGCTGCCGGCCGCCGATCCGCGTGTAGCCGTTTTGTTCGATGGCGCCGAGCAGCGCACGCTGCGCATTGGCGTTTAAATCCTCGAGGCCGCTGATATAAAGCGAGCCGCCGGTTGCCTGGTCGAAAGCGCCCGGCTCGACTTTGCCGTCGCGCTCGCTGCCGAACAGGGCTGCGGCGGGGTCTTGCCCGAGACTGGCCGCGACCACCGTGAAAAAGGGCTTGGGAGAGCGCGCGCTCAAGGAGTGCAAGTAGCGGGCATAGGCTTCGCGGCCTGACCCCAGCTCGCCGACGAACAACACCGGAGATGAGCTGGAAGCCGCCTGTTGCACCTGTTCCCGCAGCATTTGCGTGATTTTGGACTTGCCGATCGGAACGGCCAGCGCCGAGCCTTGCGTGCGCGCCGATAGGCGTTTGCGCCGTCCCGCATCGAGCGCCCGTTCGACGGTACGCAACAACTTGGTCAACGACAGCGGCTTTTCGACGAAATCGAAGGCACCGAGGCGCGTAGCCTCGACGGCCGTTTCGACGGTTCCGTGCCCCGACATCATGACCACCGGGCAATCGTAGCCGTCGGTCAAGGACCATTCGCGCAGCAAGGTGATGCCATCCGTGTCGGGCATCCAAATGTCCAGCAGCACCAGATCGGGAACCTGCGCTGCACGCGAGGAGCGCGCTTGGCTTGCATCTGCGGCAATCTCTACGTCGTAGCCTTCCTCCGAGAGAATTTCCTTCAACAGCCCGCGGATATCCGCCTCATCGTCCACCACCAGAATTCTTGAAGCGGTCATACGCGTTCTCTCCTGTGTTCACCTGTGCGCGGCTTGACGGAGCCCGCGGAGCGCGCGCCGTCGGCCAACGGCAATACAATTCGCACCCGGGCACCGCCCGCGCGCAGATTATCCGCCTCAATGCGCCCGCCGTGCTCTTCCACGATTTTCTTAACAATTGCCAGCCCCAGTCCCGTGCCCTTCGGCTTGCTGGTGACATAGGGATCGAAGACGGTGCCGATCAAATCCCGCTGGAAGCCCGGACCGTTATCTGTCACCACGATCGCGACGGACGCCCCATGCTTTTGACCGTCATCGATGAACTGCGTTTCAATTTCGATCCGCGCCCCCACCTTGCCCTCGAGCGCCTCCAGGGAATTCGTGACCAGGTTGTTCAGGATTTGGCGGATGCGCATGCGGTCCGCGGAAATCGCCGGCAATTGCGGACTCAAGAGCAATTTCATTTCCGCGCTGCTGTCCTGCACGCGATACAGGTCCACCACCTCGGTGATCAATTGATTGAGATCGAAGCGCGAGAAATGCATGTCGGGCGCGCGCGCATACTCGCTGAAGGCGTTGACCATCTGTTTCATCGCATCGACCTGCGCCACGATGGTATTGGTCGCGCGCTCGAGAATTTGGGCGTCTTGCTCATTCATGCTTCCCAGGAACTTGCGCCGCATCCGCTCGGCCGATAGCTGGATGGGCGTGAGCGGATTCTTGATCTCGTGCGCCAAGCGCCGCGCCACCTCGCCCCAGGCCGCATCGCGCTGCGCCTGCAGCAGCGTGGTGATGTCATCGAACACCAGCACCACGCCGGCGGCGCCGCCGGCGTCATTGGGCAGTGCCGTGCAAGCGCACATCAGGACATGCTTCCCGGATTCCGACAGCAACTCGATTTGTTCGCGCCAGTCGAGTTGTCCGGGCTGCAGCCGCTGCTTGATGGCGGCCAGGAATTGCGTGAACAAGGCACTATCGCTGATCGATTCATCGAAGGGCTTGCCGATGGCGGCCTCGAGATCCACTCCCAAAATGGCGCTCGCCGCTTGATTGGCGGTGCGCACTTTCAGATCCGGTTCGAGCGACACCACCCCGGTAGAGAGGCGCGCGAGAATCACCGCTAATCCCGCCCGCTCAGCCTCGACCGCTTGTTGGCTGCGGCGCGTTTCTTCGCGCGCTCGCCCCAAGCGCTTGGTCATGTCATTGAAGGAGGTCACGAGAAATCCCAGCTCGTCGCGGCCCGGCAACGGCAGCCGCGTGTCGTAGTTGCCCTTGGCCACGGCGCGCGTGCCGGCGATCAAATCCTGCACCGGCTGCACCAGGCGCTGTGCCGCGAAGAACGCGCCGTACACGGCCGCGATCAGCGACATCAACACCACGAAGCTCAAAATCAAGACAAAAGTGGACTTCAACGGCTGGCGTATCTGCACCAGATGCGCGTAAGAGGTCAAGGAGCGCTGCACGGTATCGGCCAGCTGGCTCAACTGCAGCGGTACCGGATACAGCGCAATCAATACCCGCGGACCCGCGCTGCTGTCTTCGATGGGCGCCGCGGCGCGAATCAGATAACCGCCCACAGAATCCGTATCCAGGCTTACATATGGACGGCCGCGCCTGAGCTGCAGCATCATCTCGTCCGTGGCGGGCACCGGCAGCGCATCCATCGGGCGGTCGGAGCTGGTGGCGATGATTCGCGCCTGTGCGCCGACGACCGTGAACTCGATCGCGGTGCTGTCTTGGCGCTGGCGGTCCAGGGAACCGGCCAACTGGTAATTGGACAGCCCCGATCAGGGAACGCGCGACCAGTTCGGTGTGCTGCAGAAATTCACGCACGCGAACATCGAGAGCGGCATGCGACAGCTCGCGGGTATCCTTCAATCCTTGACTGACCTCGTTCTCGAACCAACTGTCGATGCCGCGATTCAAGAATTGCAGCGAAAAATAATAGACCACCAAGATCGGCGCCACCGCCAGCGCGCTGAAGATTGCCACCGTGCGGCCCTTCAAACGGGAACCGGGCACATGCCGGCGGTAGTCGCGCACCAGTTGGGTGAGCTTGCCGGCCAGCAGCACAAACAACGTGAGCAAGCCGGAGATGTTGATCAGCAATATCCACGGCGTCCACTTGTCGAACTTGTCGGAGTTCTGCGCAGCCGAGGCCAGCATGAACAGCGCCGCCACCCAGAGCGCGACGCCGAGACAACCTAAAACTGTGGAGCCGTATTTGCGGATCATGGCTGAAACGTCCAGGCATACCAGTCGGACTCTCGATGCCAATCGCTGACCCAGAACATCAGCAGGCGCAGCGTGAAGGGCACGGTGCCGAAATCGATCCTGGCCTTCACGCGTCCCTCGTAGCGCCGATCGGCGGCGATGAGCGCCTTGTCCAGCGCCGGCAGGCTGTGAATCTCTGAAAGATGCGCGACCGCATCGTCGACAGTACCCAGCGATTCTTGCTGGCCGCTGTTTTCGTTGCGCAGAATGTAGCGCGCGCTCACCGCGTTGTACTGCAGGCGGTATCGCTGTGTCAGTTCGGCCACCCGTGAATTTGGCAGCAATTGCCGCACGCGCTCGATGTCCAGATCGACTTCCAGAGTCAGCGGCACGCCTTCCACCAGGCCGCGCCGCACCGCCTCGCTGATCGGCAGGTCGATGCGCGCATTTAAATGATAGACCCCGTCCTTTAATTCGAGATCTGCCGAGCGCACCTCGAAGCGGCCGGCCAAGCCTTCTGCGCGCAGCGGTTGCGCGAACAGCAACGTCGCAAACGCGGCACTCGCACAGCACGCGACTCGACATAGAAACCAACAGTTTATGCGCGCGGAGTTCATGGTTTGGTCAAGGCAGCATAATAGAAGCCGTCGGCACCCGCCTCACCGGGCAGGATTTGCCGCCCGAACTCATCGGCCTCGCCAAAGCCGGGCCAGCCTTGCCAGTCTTCCGCCGGCACAATTGCCGCG
Source organism: uncultured Gammaproteobacteria bacterium (assembly GCA_963771615.1). GTDB lineage: Bacteria > Pseudomonadota > Gammaproteobacteria > Steroidobacterales > Steroidobacteraceae > Bog-1198. Next base: position 56,734 of record CAVYUD010000008.1, on the reverse strand, counting down.
CCCGGCGTGCCTGCCAAGAACCCCGCGATCACGTCGTGATTTTCGCTGCGAGTGACGGTACAGGTGACGTACACCAAGCGCCCACCCGGCGCGAGCAGACCCCATGCGGCCTTCAGCAGTTTGCTCTGTAGCACCGGCAATTTGTCGATATCGGACGGGGACTTACGTAATCGGATGTCGGGATGGCGTCGGATCACCCCCAGCCCTGAGCACGGCGCGTCGAGCAGAATTCGATCGAACGGCGTTCCATCCCACCAATTCGCTGGATGGGCGGAATCCCCGGTCACGACATCGGCATGCAGACTGCCGCGGCTCAAATTTTCGCGCACTCGCGCCAGACGGTGCGGATCGATGTCGACCGCCACCAGTTTCTTCAAGCTGGGCTCTCGCTCCGCGATCAACGCGGTTTTGCCTCCCGGTGCCGCGCAGGCATCCAAGACCCGTAGATCCTGACTCAAGGCCAATGGAAACGCGACGCACTGCGCGCCCAGATCCTGCACGGAAACCAAACCTTGCGCGAAGCCCGGCAGTTCATGCACGTCGCAAGGCGACTCCAGGACAATGGCGTAGGGCACGCGCTCCTCGGCGCGCGCAGAGATCCCCGCGCTTCGCAGTTCCCCTAAATATTCGGCGGCCGTGCTCAGCCGGCTGTTGACCCGCAACCACATCGGCGCTTGCGCATCGCTTGCCGCCAACAACTGGGTCCAGCGCACGGGCCAATCGGCGCGAAATCGATCCGCCAACCAAATCGGCGCCGCGTGGCGCGTGTCGGGTCTGCGCCCGATTTCCAGGTCCAGTGCTTGGCGCTCCCGCAGGTAGCGCCGCAACACGGCGTTGATCAGCCCCGAGGCACGCACCGCATCGGTCGCCTTCGCCGTCATCACTGCGGCATCCACAACGGCATACTCCGGCGTGCGCTCATCCTCGAGTTCGTACAGCGCCACGGACAACAGCGCACGCACCAAAAAATCCAGCGATCGGACCGGTTGCGACAACAGCTTTGCCAGTATGGCTTCGTGCCGAAAGTAGCCGCGCACCGCGCCATAGCTCAAGGAGCGCACCGCTGAGAACAGTTTTGGGTCCGCCGCGACCAGTGCGTCCTTCAAGGCCGCATCGAGCGTCACCCCCTCGCGCAGCACGCGTGCCACGGCATGTGCGGACAGAGAGCGCGCACTGGCGGCAGCGGCGCCTCTCATGGACTGCAAAAGCGCGTGCCGTCGAGGCGCTGTCCCCGCAAGAATTCTTCAGCCGGCAAGGGTTTGCGGCCGGCCAGTTGCAGCTTGAGGATGCGCAAGACGCCCGTGCCGCAGACCACGTCGATGCCCTCGCGCGATGCCGTGAGCACTGATCCCGGCGGGCGTACTGCACCGCTAAGGACGGGTGAATCAAGCGGCTCCGATTCCCAAATACGCAGCTGCTTGCCGTCGAGGCGCGTTTCGGCCATCGGCCAGGGATTGAACGCACGTACCTGGCGCGAGATATCCTCGGCATGCCGCGTCCACTGAATCGGCGCTTCAGTCTTGTCGATCTTTGCGGCATAAGTAATGCCTTCGCCGGGCTGCGCGACCTCGCGAAGCGCGTCGCGGCACAACGCGTCAAGCGATTCCTCAATCAGCAGCGCACCCAAGCGCGCGAGCTTATCGTGCAGCGACTTGGCGTTGTCGCGCGCATCGATGGGAATGGAACGCGACAGCAGCATGGGACCCGTATCCAGCCCCGCCTCCATGCGCATGATGGTCACGCCGGTGACCGGATCTCCCGCCAGCAAGGCGCGTTGAATGGGCGCCGCTCCGCGCCAGCGCGGTAGCAGCGAGGCGTGGATGTTGAGGCAGCCGCGCGCAGGCACTCGAAGCACGGCGGAGGGAAGTATCAGGCCGTAGGCCACCACGACCAGCAGGTCAACTTGTGCTGCTCGCAATAGCTCGAGTGCTTCGGGCGTTTTGAAACTCACTGGTTGGTGAACTGTCAATCCGAGTTCGAGCGCGCGGCGCTTGACGGGACTTGGGTGCAGGGCCTGCCCGCGGCCGGCAGGCCGATCCGGTTGCGTAAAGACCGCGACGATTCGATGCCGCTCGGCCAGCCTGTCAAGCGCCGGAACCGCGAAGTCAGGCGTGCCGGCGAAGCCCAGCTTCAAAGAAGGAGCGGCGCTCAAGGCTCAAAGAGCCGGCGCGTGCGCGCGTGAATCGCTGCCCGTGGATCTTTGTTTACGCTCTTTTTCCAAGCGGCGCCGAATCAGCGTGCGCTTCAGCTCAGAGAGGTAATCGACGAATAATTTGCCTTCCAGATGATCCATTTCGTGTTGGATGCAGACGCCCAGCAGGCCTTCCGCATCCATTTCGAAGGATCGGCCATCGCGGCCGAGGGCGCGAACCCGAATGTGCGTTGCACGGCTCAGCTTGTCGTAGATGCCCGGCAGCGAGAGGCATCCCTCCTCGCCAGGACCTTCACCGGCTTTGCTCAGGATTTCCGGATTGATGAGAACCAGCGGTTGATCCCGCGTTTCACTGACATCGAGAACAATCACGCGCTTATGCACGTCGACTTGGGTGGCCGCTAGTCCCACGCCATTGGCGGAGTACATGGTTTCCAACAAGTTGTCGATAAATTGACGCAGCGCGTCATCGATCTTGTCGACGGGGGCAGCCTTCTTTCGCAGCCTCGGATCGGGATACTCCAGAATTACGAGCTTTGTCATGGGAGTTATGAGAGCAATATCGTGTTTTTGGCTCAGGAATGTTGCTAAAGTTCCGCCGCTGCTTAACTTAATGCCTTGCGCCCAAGCATTGCTGGGCTCGAGCAAATGGCAAAAACGGGTGATGCGTCCCAGTCTTGAGCGGCCGGGCGGAAGTATACCAGTCAGTCTGCAACCATAAGCTGACTCATGGGAGCGAATCGAATGCAAGGTCATCGAAATTTAGGCCTATTTCTAGCGGCTGCACTGCTCGCGGGCTGCCATTCATCGGCGCCACGGCCAGAGGCCCAAGCGCCTACACCCGCGGTCACGGCCAATGAACCGACGGACGGCACGGTGGTGGGCGACGAGAAGACGTCGATCGAAGCCGCGATCGATGCCGGCCCCTCCTCCAGACGAAACGGCGGAAGTGCCGCGCACGGGCATCCCGCTCGCCGACAATGCCCCTGACAGCTATGTTGTTAAGCGTGGCGATACGCTCTGGGGCATCGCCAAGGTCTTTTTACGCGACCCGTGGTACTGGCCCGAGATCTGGCAGGTCAATCCCCAGGTCCATAACCCGCATTTGATCTACCCGGGCGATACCTTGCGCCTGGTTTATATCGACGGCCAGCCGCAAATCGTGTTGCAGCGCGGCGACGGTGTCCGCGTTGAACCGCGAGTTCGCAGCGAACCGATTGACTCGGCCATCACCACCATTCCGTATGCAACGGTGGCCGCGTTCATGTCGAAGCCGACCGTGCTCGACCGCGACCAAATTAAAGCCGCACCCTATGTCCTCGCGACCCGCGACTTGCACGTCGTGATGTCCGAAGGCGATACCGTTTACGCCCGCGGATTTACCAGCCCGGCAGAACTCGGCTCGCATTACAACGTGGTGCGCGTCGGCGATCCGCTGATCGATCCAGACGACAAGCGCGTCCTCGGTTATGACGGCATCTTCACGGGCTCCGGCCACGTGACCCGCCAGGGCGACCCCACTACGCTGATCATGACCGAATCGGCGCGCGAATCTCGCGCCGGCGACAAGCTCATCCCGGGCGGCGTCGATGTGCCGCTCGATTTCATCCCGAGTGCACCGCGGGTCAAAACCAACGGCCGCATTATTTCCGTCGCCGATGGCGTAACCGTCATCGGGCAGTACGAAGTGGTCGTCGTCAATCGAGGCGCACGCGACGGTCTCGCGCCGGGCAATGTGCTCGGCGTATTCGATACCGGTCCGCTCGTCCCCGACACCGACAAGAAGGGCTTCTTCAATCTCGATAAATTGGGCGCCAAGCGCGTGGCGTTGCCGTCCGAGCGCACCGGCACGTTCATGGTGTTCAAGACTTTCGACAACATCAGTTACGGCCTCATCATGGAAGCCACCAACTTGATTCGCGTCGGGGACAAGATACAAAACCCTTAGGAGCCTGGGTGCGGCGGAGAATCTCGATGTTCTCAGCGCGAAAGCGCGCTTAAGACTCTTTCTCCGCTGCGCGATAATCGGTCCGATGCAACGGGCCGACGAGTTGTTCGCGTGGATGGCGCTGTCGCGCGCGCCTGCTCTCAATGCGTCCATTCTGTCCGCCGCCCTCGAACGCCTAGGCGGCATCGCGGGCTTCATCGAAGCCTCGGACGAGGCGCGCCATGGCGCCGGCATTCCGGCCGCTGCGCGCGAGTATCTGCGCAGCGCCGCGGGCCCGCCCAGCACCGTGGAGCAAGCCTGGTTAAGAGTCCCGCGTCACGAACTCGTGGCGTTCACCGATCCGCGCTATCCCGCCTCGCTGCGCGGACTCGAGAGCAGGCCGATCGCCCTCTATGTTGCGGGCGACGCCCAGGTCCTGAACGACCCGCAGCTCGCCATCGTGGGCAGCCGCAATCCTACGGCTGCCGGGCGCGACACCGCGTTCGCATTCGCCGAATCGCTGGCGGCGTGCGGGCTTGCCATCACCAGCGGGCTCGCCGAGGGCATTGACAGCGCCGCGCACCGCGGCGCGCTGGCGGCGCAAGGAATCACGCTCGCCGTGCTCGGCAACGGTCTCGACAGGATCTATCCGCGCAGCAACCATCGCTTAAGCGAGGAAATCAGTTTTCGAGGCGCCGTGATCAGCGAATTCCCGCTCGGCACGCCGCCGCGACGCGAGAACTTTCCACAAAGGAATCGCATTATCGCTGCATTGAGCATGGGCACGCTGGTGGTCGAAGCGGCGCGCCGCTCTGGATCGTTGATCACCGCACGGTTCGCCGGCGATCAAAATCGAGAACTGTTCGCCATCCCCGGCTCGATCCACAATCCTTTGAGCCGCGGCTGCCACGAGCTGATTCGCCAGGGCGCAAAACTCACCGAAACCGTAGCTGACATATTGAGCGAGTTGAACTTTTCCGCGTTTTTTGCGGGCGTGCGCCGCGGCCCCGACGGCCTCAATCCGGCTCCAGGAATTGAGGCGGGCATGGACAAGGAACACAAAATCTTGTTAGATGCGCTCGGCTTTGATCCAGCGGACCTCGATATGTTGGTCGTTCGCACCGGATTCAAAGCTGAAGCCGTGTCCTCGATGATGCTGATCCTCGAGCTAGAAGGCCACGTTCAGGCCGCCCCCGGGGGCCGTTACTCCCGAGTCGTTAGGAGCCGGAGGTGAAAGATAACGTTCTCGATCTGCTCATCTATCTCTTCGAGAATTACATGAGTGCCGACGATGAGCCGCGGCCCGATCGAAATACATTGAAGCTCGAGTTGGATAAAGCAGGATTCGCGGAACCCGATATCGAACGGGCTCTGGAGTGGCTCGACGGGCTATCGGGCGAACAACTCGGCAAAGTCGCCGAGGCCACGGCACGAGCCGTGCGGGTTTTCAGCAGCCAGGAGCTGGTGCGGTTGGACACGGATGTGCGAGGTTATTTGATGTACCTGGAAAATGTTCGAATTCTTTCGGGCGCCGAGCGCGAGTTGGTGATCGACCGTTTGATGGCGCTCGAGGCCGACGAAATCGATATCGAACAGGTCAAGTGGGTCGTGCTGATGGTGCTGTTCAGCCAGCCCGGCCAAGAGTCCGCCTACGCTCAAATGGAAGACCTGGTCTTCGAAGAGCGCACCGACGCTTTGCATTAGACGCCTTTGAGCAGCAATCTCGTTATCGTGGAATCGCCTGCCAAGGCGAAGACCATCAAGAAGTACCTCGGCAAGGATTTCGAGGTGCTGGCCTCCTATGGGCACGTGCGCGATCTCGTGCCGAAGGAAGGCGCCGTCGACCCGAAGCATCACTTCGCCATGAAGTATCAGGTGGTCGAACGCAACCAGAAACACATCGACGCCATATCCCGCGCGCTCAAGAAGGCCAAAGCTCTGTTTCTGGCGACTGACCCCGACCGTGAGGGCGAAGCGATTTCCTGGCATCTGTACGAGCTCTTGAAATCCCAGGGCGAGCTCAAGGGCAAGGAAGTCAGCCGCGTGGTTTTCTACGAGATCACGAAGAATTCGGTGCGTGATGCCATGGCCGCGCCGCGCGAGCTGTCGGTCGATCTGGTGAACGCGCAGCAAGCGCGCCGCGCGTTGGATTTTCTGGTGGGCTTCAATCTCTCGCCGCTGTTATGGAAAAAGGTGCGTCCGGGGCTCTCTGCCGGCCGGGTACAGAGTCCCGCGCTGCGCATGATCTGCGAGCGCGAGGATGAGATCGCGGCCTTCGTGGCGCGCGAGTACTGGAGCATCGACGCCGAGCTTGCGCACTCAGAGCAAAAGTTTCCCGGCAAGCTGGTGGAGTTCCAAGGCGAGAAGGTGGAGCAATTCAGCTTCACCAACGAAGCCCAAGCTCGGGAAGTCGAACGCACGCTCAACGAGGCGGCCAAGGGCGAACTCACGGTCCTATCGGTGGACCGCAAGCAGCGTAAGCGCAATCCGGCGCCGCCTTTCACCACCTCTACACTGCAGCAGGAAGCGGCGCGCAAGCTGGGCTTTAGCGCGCAAAAAACCATGCGTGTGGCGCAGCAGCTTTACGAGGGCGTCGACATCGGCGAAGGCCAGGTGGGCCTGATCACTTACATGCGAACCGACTCGCTCAACCTGGCGCAAGAAGCCATCGGACAGATCCGCGACGTCATCGTGCAGCTCTACGGCCAGGCGGGTCTTGCCGAAGAGCCGCGAATCTACAAAACCAAGTCAAAGAACGCACAAGAAGCGCACGAAGCGATCCGGCCCACCGCCGTCAGCGTGTTGCCGGGAGACATCGAGAACAAGCTCGAGCCCGATCAATTTCGGCTGTATTCATTGATCTGGAAACGCACTGTCGCCTGCCAAATGGCGCCGGCGATCTTCGATACGGTCACGGTTGAAATGCGCGCGGGCGCCGAGGCGCCGAAGCGTACGGTGCTGCGGTCCAATGGTTCGACCTTGGTCAAACCGGGTTACATATCGGTCTACCAGGAAGGCTTGGATGACGCCGTGCAGGACGATTCGGATCACGTGTTGCCGCCCATGCAGGAAGGCGATCGGGTCAAACTGCTCGGCATCGTGCCGACTCAACACTTCACCGAGCCGCCGCCGCGCTTCTCCGAAGCCTCCCTGGTCAAGGCGCTGGAAGAGTATGGCATCGGCCGCCCCTCGACTTACGCATCGATTATTTCCACGTTGCGCGACCGTCAGTACGTGGACATCGAAAGCCGGCGCTTTACCGCGACGGATATCGGCAAGATCGTCAGCCGATTCCTAACCCAGTACTTCACGACCTACGTGGATTACGACTTCACGGCAAAAATGGAAGACTCGCTGGACGCCGTTGCCAGCGGCGAGCAGGAATGGGTGCCGCTGTTGGAAAGATTTTGGAAACCTTTCATCGATCTCGTGAAGCACACCGAAAAGTCCGTCAGCCGTGAAGAGGTGGCGCAGGCGCGGGATTTGGGCGCGGACCCGGTGAGCGGCAAGCCCATGAGCGTGCGCATGGGGCGCTTCGGACCCTTCGTGCAGATCGGCACCAAGGATGATGAAGACAAGCCTCGCTTCGCGGGTCTGCGTCCCGGTCAAAAGATGGACCAGATTAACCGCGAACAGGCCCTGGAGCTGTTCAAACTACCGCGCAAGCTGGGCACGACGGCGGCGGGCGATGAAATCACGACCAATGTCGGGCGCTTCGGCCCCTATGTAAAGTACGGCGCCAAGTACGTTTCCTTGAAGACCGACGACCCGTACGAAATCACACCGGAGCGCGCGCTCGAAGTAATTCGCGAGAAGGAAATTGCGGATGCCAATCGGCTGATTCTCGATTTTCCGGATGCCGGAATCCAAGTCCTCAACGGACGTTACGGGCCCTATATCACCGACAAGGCACGCAACGCGAAAATACCGAAGGATAAGGATCCCAAGGGCCTCACCTTGCCCGAGTGCCAAGCGCTGCTGGCGGCAGCACCCGAACGCGGCAAATGGGGACGCAGGGGCGCAAAGGGCGCGAAGTTTGCCCCGCGTTAAAGGCGCGCGCGCTGCGGCCGCCGCGCGCCGGCAGCCCGGCCCCGGTAAAACTCGCCGCGAAGGGCAAGAAAGCGGCTGTCAACAAGCAAGCGCCGCTGCAGCCGGTTGCAACTCCTAAGGCGAAGGCTAAGCGTACGGCCAAGAAGAGGCCCGCGAAAAAGCAGGCTGAGATAGGAATGCCAAAACTCGAATCGGCAGACCGCATCCGCGGTCAAGCACTACCTGAATGAGCTGCAGGACCGCATTACCGCGGCAGTCGAGAGACTCGATTCAGTGAAAATTCGGCGCGACGCTTGGGTCAGGCCCGAAGGCGGCGGCGGCGAGAGCCGCATCTTGAGCGACGGCGCGGTGTTCGAACGCGCCGGTGTGTCCGTCTCGCATGTGTTCGGCGAGAAGATGCCGCCATCGGCATCGAACCAGCGCCCTGAGATTGCCGGCGCGCCCTTCGAAGCAATGGGACTGTCGCTGGTGTTTCACCCGCGCAATCCTTATGCACCCACGACGCATTGCAATGTCCGCTTCCTGATCGCGCGCCCTGCTACGGGTGCGGAAGTCTGGTGGTTTGGGGGCGGCTTCGACCTGACGCCCTACTACCCATATGATGAGGACGTGCTTCACTGGCATCGATGTGCGCGGGACGCGTGTCTGCCGTTCGGAGCAAACCTCTACGGAGAATACAAGGCTTGGTGCGACCGCTATTTTTTTCTGCCGCATCGAAATGAAACCCGCGGCGTCGGCGGATTGTTCTTCGACGATTTGAATGAAGGCGGTTTTAGCCGTTGTTTTGCATTCCAGCGCAGCGTCGGCGAGCATTTTTTGCCCGCATTCCTGCCCATTTTGGAACGGCGCAAGGACCAGCCGTACAGCGACCGCGAACGCCAATTCCAGTTGTACCGCCGCGGCCGATATGTGGAATTCAATTTAGTGCTCGACCGGGGCACCTTGTTCGGCTTGCAGTCGCGCGGCCGCACCGAGTCCATCCTGATGTCTCTGCCGCCCATCGTCCGCTGGGAATACGATTGGCATCCGGCGCCCGGATCGCCCGAAGCCAGGCTGTATGAGGATTTCCTGCGTCCGCGCGACTATCTGGCTGAACTCGCCGGCGCCTAGCCGGGAGGCTGCCCCAGCCCCACTCTGCGCAGCGCGCAGGTGATCGTTTCCGCGCCCAGAGACAAATACACGTGGCGCTCGGATACGGTTAGCGCGAACTCCATGCGCCGCGCGAGCCGCACGCGGAGCGCGGCCAGCCACTCCCGGTCCACCGCGTATAGTTCCAACGCATCGGCGCGGTGAATCTTCTCCGCACTCAAGCGGGCGGCAAGCTGCTCGGCATCCTTGTGTGTGTATACGGCAACGCGCGGCGCGAGTTTTGCGGCCCGGTGCAGCCGTGCTGCCTCCGGTGCACCGACATCGATCCATGCGCGCAGCGCGCCGGTGAGATCACGCACCGAAATTGCCGGCTGATCAGAATCCGACAGACCGTTCGAAAAACTGATGCCTTCGTTGTACTCGAGGCAGTAGGCGAGAATACGCGTCAGCAAGTATTCTTCCGTCTCCGACGGATGCCGCGCGACGCGCAGATCCAATGGCGTATAGACGCCGCGGTCCGAATCGGCGAGTTCGATCTTGAAATTATAGACTGTTGCGCCGAGCGCCATGGGTCGCCTAACGAATCAGCGCTCGGGTCAACTCCGCGGCGGAGATTTCTCGGCAACCGCTGACATTCTGTCCGGCCCAAAGGGGCGAAAAATCTGCGCGGTTTAGACTTTCGGCTTTTTTTCGCAGCGGCGCCAGGGCATCAGCGGCCTGCGGGAAAGCCGGCGCCGCGTCGTTGATGGGCCCCAATTCCGCCATGAGGCGATTCATGATTCCGCGCGCCGGGCGGCCGGTAAATACATTGGTCATTGCGGTGTGCGAGGCGTGATCGCTCTTGAGCTCCGCGCGATGCACGGCACTGGTTTTGGCCTCCGGGCAAAGCAAATATGCAGTGCCCAGTTGCACGCCTGCGGCGCCCAGCGACATCGCCGCCGCTACTCCAGTCGCATCGGCGATTCCGCCGGCGGCGATCACGGGCACGCGCACCGCTCTGACGATCTGCGGAAGCAGCGCGAAAGTGCCGACTTGAGTGGTCAGATCCTGCGACAAAAAAATCCCCCGATGGCCGCCGGCTTCCGCGCCTTGCGCAATGATGGCATCGGCGCCGCGCTGCTCCAGCCACACTGCTTCCGCAACGGTCGTGGCCGAGGCCAGCACTTTCGAACCCCATTTTTTGACGCGCGCCACGAGTTCGGCGGACGGCAGGCCAAAATGAAAACTCACCACCGGCGGCTTGAATTGCTCCAGTACATCGGCCGCAACGGCACTGAACGGTGTGCGCGCGGCTCCGGAAGATCCCTCGCTCGGATCAACTCCGTATTCCCGGAAGTACGGAGCCAACAGCTCGCGCCAAGCCGCTTCCCGCCTCGCGTCGGCTGCGGGCGGCGTGTGGCAAAAGAAATTGACGTTGAATGGCCTGTCGGTTGCCGCGCGAATGGCCTGCAATTCCGCACGCATGCCATCCAGCGTGAGCAGGGCGCAAGGCAGTGAGCCCAGGCCGCCGGCATTTGATACCGCGACAGCCAGATCGCTGCCTTGTGAACCCGCCATGGGCGCCTGTATGACCGGCAGCCGAATTCCGAACAGTCCCTGTAACGTCATCGCGCACCTCCGCGGCCCATTCTACGGTCGATTGTTGCTGCTCTGGCGAAGGGTCTTGCGATTGACAAAAGCGGCAGCGGTATTTTGTGATGTGGCGCGATCTTCCACGACGCCGATTGACGCAGTGTCCGACACCATCAGGTTTGCACGCTGCACGCGGTAAGCGAGCGCGAAATTCAAGAATTGAGCGACGTGCTCATCGACTGCGTCGAAGGCGGCGCTTCGGTGAGTTTCATGTTGCCCATCGCGCCGCCACTGCGGTGGCTTTTGGCGCGGGGTGGCCGACAGCGTCCTGCGGCGCGAGCGAATTCTGATGGCGGCGCAGAACGCCGCGGGGCACATCATCGGCACCGTGCAGATCATCTTCGCGCAAGTCGAGAATCAGCCACACCGTGCCGATATCGCGAAAATGCTGGTACATCGGCGGGCGCGGCGGCACGGCGTCGGGGCGGCACTGCTTGCCGCAGCCGAACACAGCCGCGCGCGGCGCGGGCAAGACCCTGCTGGTGCTCGACACCGCAAGCGGCGACGCCGAAAGGCTATATGCAAAGCTTGGCTGGCAGCGTTGCGGGGTCATCCCGGGCTACGCTCTGCTGCCGGGCGGCGGCCTCTGCGATACGACGTTTTTTTACCGCTCGCTTTGATCGGGCATTGCCGCAAATTCACGGCGCCATCGTTTTGTCGACGAACGGCAGCCACCAGGACCTTTGCACGGCGACGAAAATCGAACTAAACATCACGATGCTAAATGCCGCTCCCCAGCCCATGGCCGGGTGCAGCCGACGATGACGCAGTGTATCGACGGCTACGCACAATAGGATGCAAAAAAAGAACGCTGCTAATTGGACGTATTGGTTGTGCGTGAACATGAGCGAGATTCGAGCCGCAGCGGGCGCCAGCAGATTCACGGTCGCGAGCAGCATCAAGCGCTTGTGATAGGCGGGGTGCTTGCGGCATATGATCGCCGCGGTGAATAAGGCAATAAATACAAACAGATTTACAAAGTTGATGCCGAGAAGAAAGTGAAAGGGCCCGACGATATGCCCGCTCACTTCTCGATCCGCGGCTTGGATCGTGGCGTCGGCGGCGACAACGACGACGAGCGCGGCGAGGCCGCAACCCAGAATGCCGAGCGTGCGGTGCAGAGCGACGCGATGCGCAGCGATGAGCCGGGTCTGCACGAAAAACAGCGCAACCCATGCAGACATCACCAGCCCGTGGAAGTGCACGAACGCTGTGAGCGTCCCAGTTCCCAAAAAGGCTTTGAGATAATATGTGCGCGCAAACCCGACCAAAGCGATCAATGCAACACCCACCGCAGCCCAGCCGTAAAAGCGCCGGTCAAACGCGGGAAGCATTGGTTTTTGCATGATTACGGGCATAGGCGGTGCTTATCTGTGCAAGTTGTACGTGAGCGAGCGATGAATCGTCAAATTTCGAGAACGGCCTAGGTTATGAATGCACCGATGACCATCGCCGGGCACGCAGCCAGCCTTGATGCGTCGGGGCAATTGCTGCCTTGGACTTCTTGGACCGCGGCGTTGGACCGCGAGATGAATTTCTACCAGCAGTGCCCGTTGGATCACGGCTATCCGCGCTTTGCCTGCGAAACATTTCTGGATGCCAGCTGGACTCCGAACACCGAGCGCACCGACATCATTCCTGCGACGCAAAATGGCATGGGAATCATTTCGTATCTGAAGTTTTATGGTATGTGCGCGCAACAGCAGCCGGCATGGCTCGCCACTGCCTGCTCGCTGGGCGACTATCTGGTGAAGGAGTCGCTCACGCCGGACACGGGCAAGTATCCAGCGTTCACGCGCTCCACCGGCAGGCGCGCTCAATTTCCGCAGCCGGCTGATTGCGGTTCGCAATCCGATCGAGCGTACGAAATTCAGCCGGACAAGGGCGGGATCGCGGGCTGCGCGCTGATGCTGCTCTTCGAAGCGAGCGGCGAGGCCAAGTATCTTGCGCAAGCGTTGCAAAACGCGCGCGTGCTGGCAGCGAATCAGCAAGACGGCGGCCCGGTCCAGTCGCCGTGGCCGTTTCGAGCTGACTATCGCAGCGGCGAGGGCCGCGGGCCGATATCGGGAAACATGACCTATATTTTGCGGCTATACGATCTGCTCGTGGCGCATGGCTATGCTGAATTCTCGACGCCTCGCCAAATGCTGTGGCACTGGATCAAGCGCCACCAAATCCCCAGCGCGGCCGCGGACGGCGCGCTGTTCGCGCAATTCTTTGAGGATCACGATACGCCCACCAATCGCAGCGCCTGGGGCCCCTTGAACCTAGCGCGCTACCTGCTCGAGAGAAAGGATGGGTTGGATCAGGACTGGCTGAGCGACGCTCGGCTGTTGATTGAATTCGTGCGCGCCAACTTTACACATCGTGAATGCGGCGTGATCGTTTGCCACGAGCAGGATGAAGACAAACAAGCCTGGGGAGGCGTGAACTCAACCTACGGCGCCGTGCTCGCGCTGTACGCAAAGGCGAGCGAGTCGCCGATCTTGGCGAGCGAAGCGCGCCAGGCGCTGAATTTCACTCTTTACTGCATCGATGAGCAAGGCCGGCCGCGGGATCTGCCGCAAAGTCCGCAGCCCGGCGGTTGGCAGGAGGACGCTCACACCGATGTCATCCACAACTACATGGACGCCTTGCAGGCATTTCCGCATTGGGGCAGACGGCGCCGGCGCCGACGTGCCATCCCTCGATTCAGACCGGAGTTTTTAAGATTGCCGCGATGAGTGCCGAGGTGGCTGCATCGGTCTCGCCGAAGCGCAGGCCGGCGCGGAAGCGACCGTCGCTCATCGGCACGCAGTAACGCACTTCGGCCTGGATGTGGAAGTCGGTGACGTCGCCGCAAGCTTCCAGTTCCAGATCAATCAAGCATTGTTGGCCCTGCGCGAGTTCGAACGGCACTGTGATGCTGGCGCCGACGCGCGACATGTCGACCGTATGCCCCGGCAGCCCCGACATTCCCGGCACCGTGACGTTGGCGCGAATCGAAACTGACGTGCGCTCGTAATTGCGGCGTTCCAGGGTCGCACGCCGGACCAGTTCCTCGCCGTAGTATTCATGCGATTCGATCAAGCTGTCGGCAGCGTTGGTGCTCATACGCCAAATGGTAGCCCATGCCGTGCGCGCGGGACGTCTGCAACTGTGAACTGCCGCGCGATTTCAAACGCTGCCGTGACAAGATGTTAAATCGCCCAGTGAAAATCGTCCGGCAAGCTTGGACTGCGAGTTCTAGCCCGCCATCAACAGATGACTCATCGCTGCAAACGCCGGCAGGGTGATGGGATCATTGGCGGCGCTGGTTGCGACCGGATGAGAGCAGAATCGCGCGATCACCAATTCGGCTTTCGGCGCGATGTACAGACGCTGGCCGTGAATGCCGCGTCCCTCGAAGACGCCGAGCGCATTGTGCGAGACCCACCACATGTTGCGGTAAGAATAGCCCGGCAGCAGCGTGTATCCGGCCATGGCAAATTTCGCCGGATCGGAGCCCCGGCGAATATCCGCCACAACTTCTGCGGGTATGACCTGCTTGCCCTGCCAGGCGCCATCGCATCGCATGAGCTCGCCGAAGCGGCATAGGTCGCGAAGGCTGGCGCTCATTCCGCCGCCGCCCATGGCCACGCCGAGGCTATCGACTGTCAGGTATCCATCTTCTTCACAGCCGATTTGCGACCAGATCCGCTGGCTCAGCAGTCCTTGAAGCGCAATGCCCGTGACTCGTTTCATGACCCAGCACATCACTTCGGTGTTCACGGTTTTGTAGGCAAACGCCGCACCGTGAGCGCCTTCCTTGCGCAGGGTGCGCAGATAATCGTAGAAATTTTCGGGCCCGGTGTAATCCGCAGCCGCGCGGGCGCAAACCGCCTGCGCGTGCGTAGTCCCATATATGCGCCGCGGGATCCGCATACAATTCGGAATATTCCACGCCGATTTGCATGTCGAGCACCTGGCGCAAGGTCGCATCCTCATAGGCGGTGCCGCTCATCTCCGGCAAGTAATGCGATACCGTCTTGGATTCGTCCAAGGCCCGCTCATGAATCAGCGTTGCGGCAAGGGTGGCCGCGTATGACTTGGTTATCGAAAAACACGCATGCGGCTGATGTGCCTGCAGCGCACCGAAGTAGCGTTCATATATTCGGCGGCCGCGATGCAAAACGACGATGCCATCGGTGTACGTGTGCTTGAGCGATTGCGACCAGGTGAGCTTGCGGCCTTGCAAGTCCGCGAATGCCAGTGCGTCGATCGAGGATTCCAAGTCGTGAGGCACGGCGCCAAGATCGCTCGGCAAGGCGTTGGCACGCCAAATGGCCGCGGTCGGCGCCAACTCGCGCATGTGCGATAGCGACCAGCGAATCTGCGGAAACTCGAGAAAGCGGTCATCCTGGAAACGGATCTGTTTTGCCGGGGGCGGCGGCGAGCCCTGCATCCAACCCAAGGCAATGGGGTCCGAAGCATCGGCATCGGGATATTCGACACCGTCAATTTCGAACATTCCGCTCTTCATGACTCGCCTCGGCAAATGGTAGCTGGCCCTAAGACTGCCCACTTGATTGGTGCTTCGCAAGAGAGGTTTTGGCGCGCACACGCTTAAGACGGCACAATGCAGCATGAACTACCGCCACATCTATCACGCAGGCAATTTTGCCGACGTCGCGAAGCACGTTGGGTTGCTGTACTGCCTCGATGCATTGAAGCGTAAGGATGCCGGTTTTTTCGCACTGGACAGCCATGCAGGCCGCGCCTTCTATGACCTGCAGGCGCCCGAGGCACAGAAGTCCGGCGAGGCGGAACGTGGCGTGCAACGGCTGATCGTCAATGCCTTGAGCGATCCCTCCCTCGCCGATTACTTCAAAGCAATCCATGCGCGGCGCGGCAAGAGGCTGCCGCGCTACCCTGGCTCGCCTGCCCTGATCGCGAAGGCTCTGCGTCCGCAGGACCGCGCCTTGTTTGTGGAGCTCATGCCCGCGGAAGCGCGCGCCGCGGAGCGCGAGATCGAATCGCAGGGACGGGTCAGGACGGAAATCCAGGATGGTTATGCCGCGCTGAAGGCATTTCTGCCGCCCGACGAACGCCGCGGCCTGGTGCTGATCGATCCCCCTTACGAAAGCCTCGATGAGCTCAAAATGATGCTGCAGGCATTTACCGAAGCCTATCGCCGCTGGCCGAACGGAATCTATTTGATGTGGTATCCCATTCGCAGCGCGACGCAGCGCAGAATGGTGCACGCGCGCTTTGAGGCGCTGCAAATTCCCAAAATGCTATTGGCGGATATCGCGATTCATCCGGATGATGCCGGTCTCGGCCTGGCGGGAAGTGGGCTCATGATCGTCAATCCGCCGTACGGCGCGGACCAATTTCTTCGCGAAGCCTACGCGGCGATTCACCAGGGGATTGCCGCTCCCGGCGCGGGTTACGTCGAAGTAGGCCGCCTCACACCTGAGCGACTGGCACAATAGGGCATGGTTTTTTAAAGGACGAGCAAATGGATCAACAATCATTGCGCGAGCGACTCGCCAAACTGCATGCCGAACTGGCCAATGCACATCAACAAAATCCCGCGACGCGACAATCGCTCGGCGAGATTCTTCCGGACGTCAAGCGCATGGTCGATCTGCCGGCGGACGCGGCCGCCGATCCGCCGACAAGTCGCTGCCCGAGCGTCTGGAGAGAGTGGCCGTGCAGTTCGAAGCCGAACATCCGACGCTGGCCGCAAGCGCTCGGCGGCTCATCGAGCTGCTGAGCGAAGCCGGTATTTAAGGAGCTTCTGCTGGCCGCGTTCCTTAACGGTTCCACAGGATCGAATCGTTCACTTGCGCGGCGATTCGTTCTATTTCACCCGCGCTGATGCCGGAATCGCGCATGAGCACGGCGATGCTGCCATGGCCCGGCACCGGCACGATAGTTCCGCGATAGCCCTGCTCGTCGAATTGCATGAGGTGGCGCACCGACTCATGCACCAGCACCATGACGGTCACCGGCCCCGACGCGGTCTGCACGACCAGATGCGGCACCTTGTATCCGCGAAATGTGCAACTGCTGGCGTAGCTGACGATACCTGCATCGGGCTTCAAGCGAAGCTGCGAACTCTTCAGCACATCGCTCCAATTCCGGTTTCGGGACCGCAACATCGGTGCGCCGCCAGGCTTCCGGCTCTCCGGCCATGTGCGCGACCACGGCCGCAGCAAGACTGGACTGCGGCAAGGTAAGCCAGACGCCGCCGACAATTGCCGCGCCGAGTACAAGGCTCGCGGCAATCGCCATCCAGCGTCGCAGCGGGCGCGTCGCGTCCCCCCGCTTGCGCTCAAATGGCAGCACCTTAGGCGTTGCCGCAATATCCACGCGCAAGGCTCGTTCGAGCCGCGACTCGAACTTCAAAAGCTGTTCGGTAAACGCACGGCATTCGGCGCACGCCTCGCGATGGGCGCGCAACTCCGCATCCGCGTTATGCGGATCGGCCAAGATGGCGGCGCGATAATCCGAGTGCTGCATCATTCCTGCGGATCCTGACTGGTATCCTCGCCGCAAGCCGCACGCAGCTGCTCGCGCGCGCGGCACAGGCGTGTCAGCACCGCCGGACCCGACAGATCCAGTTCGCGCGCGATCTCGGCGGTCGAATATCCCAGCAGCACCTGCAGCACGAGCGGCTCGCGATATTCGTCGGGCAATTTCATGAGCGCGACTCGCAGGTCGCTCATGTCCTGTTCCTCGGCGGCGGCCAACAGCGGCTCCTCCTTGGCGATCAGTTCGTCCACATCCACGGTGGCGAAGCGCTTGCGCTCAAATGTGCGTGCATACTCGCGACGGATGATGGTCAGCAGCCAGGGTTTGGCCGCGCTCTCATCCAATAGCGAATCCCGTGCCTTCCAGGCGCGCAGCATGCTTTCCTGGACGACATCCTCGGCCAAAGCCCGGTCGCGGGATAACCAAAATGCGAACCGCAAGAGGTCCGGACGCAGCGACTGGCATAGCGCCTGGAACCGGGCGCGTCTCTGCGTTTCCGCCAGCCTCATCGTTCATGTATAAATCAAAACCCGGCTTGAGGTATCGTTGCCGCAATATTACCGCGTTCAATGGGCGGCGCCGACGATCAAATGTGCCGACTGGGTACGGACTTGGGCCTTTTGCGGCGGCAAACTGGATGTTAGGAGTCACATTCAAGATGACCGGAATGGGCGGCAATTCATTTCCAAAAACCCGCATGCGGCGCATGCGGCGCGACGAGTTTTCACGCCGTTTGATGCGTGAAACGCACTTGAGCGTGGACTCGCTGATCTACCCGATTTTCGTCGTGGAAGGGCGCGGCGAGCGTCAGCCCGTGCGCCTCGATGCCCGGCATCGAACGCTTGTCGGTCGATCAATTGCTGCGCGAATGCGCGGCCCTGGTACGGCTTAAGATCCCCGCGATCGCCTTGTTTCCGGTTACGCCGGAGGCCAAGAAGACTCTGGACGCGCGCGAATCCTGGAATCCCGATGGCATCGCGCAAGCTGGCAGTGCGCGCCGTCAAGAAGGAATTTCCCGACTTGGGCGTGATCACCGACGTGGCGCTCGATCCCTTCACCACGCACGGGCAGGACGGTTTGATCGATGACCAAGGCTACGTGCAGAACGACCTGACGGTCGAAACGCTGGTGCGTCAGGCGCGCTCGCATGCCGATGCCGGCGCCGATATGGTCGCGCCGTCGGACATGATGGATGGACGCATCGGCGCGATCCGCACCGCGTTTGAAACGGCCGGGCTGGTGCACACGCGCATTCTTGCCTACGCGTCCAAATACGCATCGAGTTTCTACAGTCCGTTTCGCGATGCGGTCGGATCGGCGGCGCAGCTGGGAGGCGGCGGCAAGCACACCTATCAAATGGACGTCGGCAATTCCGACGAAGCGCTGCGCGAAGTTGCGCTCGATATCAGCGAAGGCGCCGACATGGTCATGGTCAAGCCGGGATTGCCCTATCTGGACATCGTGCGGCGGGTGAAGGACAAGTTCGGAATGCCCACCCTGGTCTACCAGGTCAGCGGCGAGTACTCGATGATCATGGCCGCCGCGGGCAATGGCTGGTTGAATGAACGCGCCGTCGCATTGGAAGCACTGATGTGCATCAAGCGCGCCGGAGCGGACGGCATTTTGACCTATTTTGCGAAACGTGCCGCGGAGTGGCTTCGCTTGAGTGAACTTGAGCGCGGGTTCAGAGGCGCCTGATCAGTATGGAGTTGCGGGTCACCCCATCTCCCATAGCTGGTCGCCGTTCATCCACGGCATGTTCGCCAAGGCCACGGCGCAAAATTTGGTGTATCGCTTGTTCGACATTCCGCCCGAGAATTTTCGCCGCGAGGCGCTGCGCTTGTTCGCCGGCGGACTCAAGGGCCTCAATGTCACGCTGCCGCACAAGCAAGCGGCTGCGGAACTGGTAAACGAACTCACGCCGCGCGCGGAGCGCGCCAAAGCCGTCAACACCATTGCATTCTTCGAGCAGACCTCTCTGTTGGGCGACAACACCGACGGGCTCGGGCTGATGGCCGATCTGGAGAACAATCTCGGACTCTCCCTCACCGGCAAGCGTGTGCTCATTCTCGGTGCCGGCGGCGCGGTTCGCGGCGTGCTCGGCTCGTTGATGGAGCGGGAGCTGCGCGAGATCGTCATTGCCAATCGCACGCCGGAGCGAGCGCGCAAATTGGCCGCGGAATTCGCCGACCTGGGTGAAATTTCGGGTTGCGGTTTCTCCGACGTGCGAAGGGCCGCCGTACGATCTCATCATCAATGCCACGTCCGCGAGCCTGCAAGGCGAGATGCCGGAGATGCCCGTCGGCTTGGTGGGCGAGGAAAGCATTTGTTACGACATGGCCTATGGCCGCGGACATACCCCTTTTACGTTGTGGGCGAAATCCTTACACGCAGCCCGCACCACCAAGGGTTGGGGCATGCTGGTCGAACAAGCCGCGGAGTCTTTTTTGCTTTGGCGCGGAATTCGCCCCGACACGGCACCCGCGCTCGAGGCACTGGCGCAGCATACCTAGCCAAGCGCTGTCGCTGAGCCGATGCTATCGCATGGTCACCAGTTCTTCGGCGCTGGTCGGATGGATGGCCACGGTGTCGTCAAAATCGGCCTTGGTGGCGCCCATGCGAATCGCCACGGCAAATCCCTGCAACATTTCGTCGGCACCCAGCCCCAAGATGTGGCAGCCGACGATTCGCTGCTCGGGTCCGACACACACGAGTTTCATGTCGGTGTGGGTTTTGCGCGTCGTGAGCGCGTGATACATCGGCGTGAAGTCCGCGACATAGACCTTTACCGCATCCCCGTACTGCGCACGCGCTTCCGCCTCGGTGGCGCCGACTGTGCCGATCGGCGGATGCGTGAAGATCACGGTCGGAATCAAGTTGTAATCCAAGTGCCGCTGCCGGCTTGGGCGCCGAACAACCGATCGCTCAGGCGCCTGCCCGCGGCGATCGCCACCGGCGTCAAAGCCGCGCGGCCTGTGACATCGCCGATCGCATACACGCCTGCCGCCTTGGTATTCTGAAAACCATCCGTGACGATGAAGCCGGCGGCGTCGGTCTCAACGCCGGCCGCTTGCCAGTTGAGCCCATCGAGATTTGCATCTCGGCCGATCGCCCAGAACACGCAATCGAAGCCTGCGAACTCGCGCCCATCTCGCGGCCACCAGAGTCTTCTTGCCCGACAGCCCGCGCAGCGCGGCGGGTATGACGCGTTCCTGGATGATCATTCCTTGAGCGCGAACTTCCCGCATCAGCGACTTGCCGAGCATGACATCGAAGTTGCGTCAGCAAGCGATCCTTGCGGATGAACTGTTCCACTTGGCTGCCGAGTTCCAGAAACGATGCCGCCAGCTCGCAGGCGATGTAGCCGCTGCCGACGACGGCAACCCGCTGCGGGCGGGATTCGAGGTCAAAAAAGCCGTCTGAGCTGATGCCGAACTCGGCGCCCGGAATTGGCGGCAGCATCGCTTTGCCGCCGGTCGCAATCACGATGTGGCGGGCGCTGAAGCGCTGGCCATTGACTAAAACGCTGTGGGCATCGACGAATCGGGCAGCGCCGCGCACGTAGCGCCACGCCCTTGGCGGCAAGATTGCGTTCGTAGATCGCCGTTCAAACGCAGCACGTACGCATCGCGCTTGCGCTTCAATTCCGCCCAGTCGGGATTCGCCCACCGTGACGTCGAAGCCATAGTCAGCCGCGTCCTGCAAGCTCAAGGCGACGCTCGCCGCATTCCACATGACTTTCTTGGGGACGCATCCCACATTCACGCAGGTCCCGCCGAGGCGGTGCGGCTCGATGACGGCCGCCTTGGCGCCGTACTCTGCCGCGCGCTGCGCGCAGGCCAGGCCGCCGCTGCCGCCGCCGATACTGATGAGATCAAATGCTTGCTCGGACACGATCGGTTTCATCCCTTGAAGGACGTAGCAGCCTCAATGATACGTGTTCGCATGCCTTGTCGCCTGTGGCCGGATGCCGGCGCGCGTCTGCTAGAATCGGCGGCGTGAACAATCCACTCTTGGAACTTGGCGCGCTGCCGGACTTCGGTCGCATTGAGGCACGCCACGCGCGTCCCGCTCTTGAAGAGGTGCTGGCGCAGAACCGCGCGCGCCTGGCGGAATTGACTGCGCAGCAGAACCCCACCTTCGCCTCGCTGGTGGTGCCGGTCGAGGAGCTGAGTTACCGATTGAGCCGGGTTTTTAGCCCGATATCGCACTTGAATGCGGTGGCGAATTCCGCCGAGATGCGCGAGGCGTACAACGAATGCGTGCCCTTGCTGACCGAATATTCCTCAGAACTGGGACAGAACGCGGCGCTGCAGGCCGCCTACGCGCATGTCCTGAAGACCGAGGGCGAGGCGCTCGACGCCTCGCAACGCAAACTACTGGAAAACGCGCTGCGCGATTTCCGCCTCGCCGGGGTCGATTTACGGCCCGATCAGAAAACCCGCTATCGTGAAGTGGCGCAACGGCTGGCGCACCTGGCGACCAAATTTTCCGAGAACGTGCTCGATGCGGGGCGCGCCTATACCCGTAGCGTAACCAACAGCGCGGAGCTGGCCGGCCTGCCCAGCAATGCCATCGATCGCGCCGCTGCCGATGCGCGCGAAGCCCATCAACCCGGTTGGCTGTTCAAGCTCGATCAACCGACCTACATGACCGTCATGTCCAGCGCCGAAAATGAGCAGCTGCGCCGCGACATCTACGAGGCGTGGATTACGCGCGCCTCGGAATTGGGTCCGAGCGCCGGTCGCTTCGACAACAACGGCATCATTGCGCAAATCCTGCCGCTGCGCGACGAACTCGCCAAACTGCTGGGATTCGCGAATTTCGCCGACTACGCGCTCGCGACCCGCATGGCCAAGAGCAGCAAGCAAGTGTTGGCATTCCTCGATGATCTAGCGCGGCGCTGCAGGCCGGCGGCGCGCGAAGAATTCCTGAGGTTGGAAGAGTTTGCCGGCCGCAAGCTCAACGCCTGGGACATGGCCTACTACAGCGAGCGGCTGCAGGAGAGCCGCTACAAGGTCTCACAGGAGGCGTTGCGCCCTTACTTCCCGCTGCCCAAGGTGCTCGATGGCCTGTTCGTTCTGACGCAGCGGCTGTACGGCATCAGCGTTCGCGAGCGCACCGATGTCAAGGTCTGGCACCCGAGCGTGCGCTTCTACGATTTGCTCGACAAGGATCACCGTCCCGTCGCCGGTTTCTTTCTCGATCCGTACTCCCGTGCCGAAAAGCGCAGCGGCGCCTGGATGGACGAATGCGTGGTCGCCAAGGCGCTGCCTTCGGGCACGGCGCTTCCCGTCGCGCAGCTGGTCTGCAATTTCACCGCTCCCGTAGGCCCGCAGCCCTCGCAGCTGACACACGATGAAGTGATCACGATGTTTCACGAGTTCGGTCACGGGCTGCATCACATGCTGACGCGCGTGGCATATCCCAGCATCGCGGGAATCAATGGCGTCGCGTGGGACGCGGTCGAATTGCCGAGTCAATTCATGGAAAACTTTGTCTGGCGCGCCGAGGTGCTGCCGCTCATTTCCGCGCACATTGACAGCGGCGAGCCGCTGCCGGTCGACTTGCTGCACCGCCTGCTTGGCACGCGTACCTTCAACGCCGCGCTCGACACGCTGCGGCAGATCGAGCTCGCGACATTCGACTTTGAGTTGCACGCCAATTTCGATCCCAAGGTGGGCGCCAATGTCGCCGCGACCCTGGCCGCCGTGCGGCAGCGGGTGGCCGTCGTGCCCGCGGCGAGCTTCAATCGGATGCCCGCCAGCTTCGCGCATATATTCGCCGGGGGCTACGCCGCCGGTTACTACAGCTATAAGTGGGCCGAGGTACTGGCGGCCGACGCCTTCGAGGCTTTCGAAGAGGCCGGTGTTTTCGATGCCAGCACAGCAGCACGCTTCCGCGAGTCCATCCTTAGCAGAGGCGGCAGCGTAGATGCGATGGAGGCGTTCGTGCGCTTTCGCGGGCGCCAGCCGGACGTGCGGCCCCTGCTCAAACAAACGGGAATCGCCGCGTGAAATGGCTCGCCGCGCTGCTGCTGGCGCTGCTGTCGATCAAGGGTGTCGCTGCCACCGCTTACGTCAGCGACGAGCTGGTGCTCGGGGTCTATGCCGAAGAAAACAATCAAGGACAGCGATTGGCGACGCTGCATTCAGGCACCAGCGTGGAGACGCTGGCGCAAAACGGCGATTTCACCCAGGTCAGATTGAGCGACGGCACCACCGGGTGGGTAAAGTCGACGTTTTTGACGACCAAGGAACCCGCCGTCGTTCGAGTCAAGCAGCTCGAGGAGGAGTTGGATCAGAGGCGTGCCACCACGCCGGCGCTGGCCGAAGCCGCGGCGCGCAGCGAAGTCGAACGGCTGAAGCTGGAACTTGCTGCAAAGCAAAGCGAGTTGGATGCCGCACGAGCACGGCCCTCCGCCGCGGTGCTCGCCGCGCCGCCAATCTCCGGCCCGCTGGCGGCGATAGATGCGGCTGCGGCACCCCGCTGGCCGGTGATCACCGGCATCGCGGTTGCCATCGGACTGGCGTGCGGCTTTTGGCTGGGGTTTGCCACTCTGGCGCGGCGCGTACGCCACAAATTCGGGGGTATCAAAGTTTACTAAATCCCTAATTTTCGCATCCCATGGTTGACTTAATACTGTGAGCCACGTCCATAAGGAGAAGTAGTCACGTGGCGCCCCCGACCCTTAAAGCCTAAACTCCCGCTGATGTACGATCTCAGACGTAACGATTACGACGTCGCGAACTCCGTTCAAGTCAGCTCCACCGCTGCGGTCAGCTCTGCGGTCCGTGAACTTTTTACAACAGCGTGGCCGGCGGAACACTTCGACAAGGTCGCGGTCGCGTTTGAGGACTTCGACAAGCTCTTTACGGGCCGCATGCCGGGCTATCACGGCGTCGATACCCTTTATCACGATCGCCAGCACTCGCTCGACATGACGCTCGCCATGGCGCGGCTGCTGGTCGGCTATGAGCGCAGCGTCGAGAGCCGCCTGCGCTTCGGCGCCGAGCGCGCCAGCCTGGCGCTGGTCACTTCGCTGTTCCACGACGCCGGCTACATCCGCGAATTCGACGACCGCCAGCACAGCAACGGCGCTGAATTCACTCTGTATCACGTCACGCGCAGCGCGCGTTTTCTGGCGCGCTATCTGCCGAGCATCGGCATGGAAAACTGGGTGCCCGTTGCGACGCGCATCGTGCATTTCACCGGTTACGAGATCAAGCTCAATATGATCCAACTCGCCGATCCGAAGGATCGAAAGCTCGGGCACCTGCTCGGCACCGCGGATTTGATCGCGCAAATGGCCGATCGCTGCTACCTGGAGAAGTGCCGCGATCGGCTTTATCCGGAATTTGTGCTGGGCGGAGTTGCCGCCAGCACCGCAGTCGATGGCTCGCTGCGCGTCCGCTACAGCTCGGGTTTGGATCTATTGCGCCAGACGCCGGAGTTCGTGCGCGAGACTTTCGTCGCACGCCTCGAAGGCGAGTTCGAACACGCTTACCGCTACCTGGAATGTTTGTTCGGCGGCAAAAATCCCTATCTTGAGGCCATCGAACGCAATCTGGGCTACTTGCATCGCGTCCTGCGCACCGAGCGTTGGCCGATGCTCCGGCGCAATCCGCCGCTGTTCACCTCTGAAGACACGCAGATCAATCAGGTTCGCGGCTTGATGCTGAATCGGCTCAAAGCGCTCTGGGCTTGATCCTCACGGTAGATCGATCGTCGCGACGTAGCGCGCGTGCAGCTCGTCGAGATGCGTCGAGCACGACTTCCTTTCCAAGCAGCGGTGCATCCGCAATGGCGTCGCGCAAAACCTGCGGACTCAAGCGCCGTCTGGCTTTTTCCGCGATCGGCGCAAAGCTGAAATGCCAGGGTTCCGGCTGCACGCCGGAACGCATGCCCTGAAAGGGACGAAAGAAACCGAAGCGCGGCGCATTCGCGCTGAGCCAAAGATCGAGCCGCGCAAACGGTCCGCCCGCTGCAAACTCCTCTCGGGTCAGTTTGATCTGATAGCCCGCTGCGCTTACGCGGCGGTCCACCAAATCAAGGTCCGTGCCCCAGTGATGACGGCTGGCGCCCGGCAAAGCCGACCACAGCAAAATGGCGTCGATGCGTGCGCGTGGCGTCAGCGAGTTGGCGTCGAGCCTAGAGCCTGAGGCGTCGATCATCGGCCGCTCGCCGCTGTACTTGCCGTTCCAGATGGTGAGTTGTCGGGCGAAGTCGCGAAAGCTGCTGGCGGGCTGAAGGTCGATTCCCTCTTCCAAGGCGGCGCGGCGCAGATTCAGAAACGGTGCCACGACTTGGTGGTGCAGCAGACATGCCGGATCAGCAACAGCGGCGATATGCGTGCGTGCTTGCCCCGTCAGCTCGCCGTCGTTCACGAGGCAACACCGCGGGCAGAGGCGAATTCGGCCACCTGGTCGAATACTCGGGCGAAAACGCCCACTTCCTGGGCACCCGAGATGGTGTACTGACCGTCGAAAATGTAGGTTGGAACGCCGGTGATTCCCAGCACGGCCGCGTGGCGCTCTGCGGCCACGACGCCATCCTGCCCCACTCTCAAGATCAGCGCATTGCGCGCTTCCGCTGCACTCAAGCCCACTTCAGCGGCCAGGCGCACCAGTTCCTCCGGATCGCCGATATCGCGGCCTTCTTCGAAATAGGCCCGCATGATGCGATCCTTGACTGCCGCTTGCAGTCCGCTGCGCGCCGCATGCGCGATGAGAAGGTGAGAGCGGCGGGTGTTGGGGATACGGCTGATCAACTCGAAACGGAAGTGGATGCCGCTGGCCTCGCCCAGGCGCTCGAGCTCGGCATGGGCCTGCGCAAGGCGGGCTTGATCCGGCATTTTGGCCGCCATGTAGGTTTCGCGGTCGACGCCCTCGACCGGCACGTCAGGGTTCAGCTCGAAGGGTCGCCATACGACCGCCGCTTCGTATTGCGGGCGCGTGGCGATCGCGAGGTCGAAACGTCGCTTCCCCAGGTAACACCAGGGGCAAACGGTGTCCGAATAGATGTCAATTCGCATATAAACCAGCCATAAGCCTTAATTGTACCCTCGCCCCTTATGGGGGTTGGCCTGAACAGGTATGATTACCGGTTCTAAAGACGGGGGACTGGGCGATCGATGGCACGAAGCCTCAAAACGAGCTATTTGCTGCTTGCCTTGGGCGTCAGCGCGGTACTGGCGCTGATTTTGGGCGGGCTGGCTTACTACGAACATCGGGTCACGACAGCCGACGCCAACCAGCTCACCTATGCCACCGTCGAACAAAAGCTGGAAACCGACCTACAGGCTCGTGCCCGTTCTCTCAGCAATATTACCAGCACTTCCCTCGCTGCCGCGCTCAAGGAGGGCAAAACCGCCGCCGTAGCCGCCATTGCCGCGAGGCTGCTCGATGAGCGCGACATCGAGCGCGTCGATGTCTGGGGCCCGCGCAACGACATACTTTATTCCGGGAGCAATCCCAATGCCCGCCCCACCAGTTCGGGACCCTTGGTTCTGCGCACCGACCTGCAGCACGCGGGAGTGCTCGAAATTTGGATGAGCCGCGCTGAAATGCAGGAGACCCTGTCCAGCATCCGCACGCAATTGCTCAGCAAGCAGGGCATCCAGTCCAAGCGCATCCGCAGCGTCTTCACCGTCATCACCGTGCCGCTCTTCATCATGGGGCTGCTGGGCGCCTGGCTCATCGCCCGCAGGCTCTCCAGTCCCATCGCGGCGCTGGTCAAGAGCGCCGATCGAATCGGCGACGGCGACTACACGCGGCCACTCGCCGTCGTGCGCCGCGACGAGCTCGGCGACCTGCAATTTGCGCTGGAGCGCATGCGGCAGAATCTCAACGAAACGACCATCACCAAGAACTACCTCAATATCGTGCTCAACAGCTTGAGCGATGCGGTGTTCGTCACCCGGCCGGACGGCATCGTCAAAAGCTGCAACGAGGCCGCGCAATTGCTGCTGGGCTATTCCGCCGATGAATTGGTCGGCAAGCCTTTGCTCGGCTTCATCGATGAGGTGCATCGCAGCGCCTTCGACCCGACGCATTCGGTGCAGGAGGCGCGCGAGACGGTGCTGCGCACCGCCAGCGGCCAGACCATTCCGGTTTCCATGGCGAGTTCTGCCATCGATTCGGAAGACCCGCAATTTCAGGGCAATATTTACGTCGCGCGCAACATCACGGAGCGCAAGCGAGCCGAGCGCCGCATCCGCTATCTAGCGCGCTACGACACCCTCACGAAAATGCCGAACCGCATGCAGTTCCAGCATTTGCTGCAGCAGGCCATCGCTCGCGCGCGGCGCAACCAGCGATCGCTCGCGCTTTTGTACCTGGACCTGGACCGCTTCAAAGAGGTCAACGACACCTTCGGCCATGCGGCGGGCGATCGGACCTTGGAAATATTGAGCGAAAGGCTGACGCGAAATCTAAGCAAGGACGCGGTGATCGGCCGGCTCGCGGGCGATGAGTTCGCCATGTTCATCGATGATCTGCCGGTGGACGCCGACAACCGCGCCGCTTTGGGAACCCTTGCCCGTACCCTGCTCGATGAAATAAGCCGCACCTTCTACGTAAATCAGCAAGAGGTTTACCTCACCGCCAGTGCCGGCATCGCGATTTGCCCCTACGATGCCGAGAATGTGATCGATCTGATCCGCAATGCCGATGCGGCGATGTATCACTCGAAGCAGAACGGCGGCAATTCTTGCGCGTTCTACGTGCCCAGCATGAACGCGGCGGCGGTCGAACGCCTGATGCTGAAAAGCAAGCTGCGGCGCGCGCTGGAACGCGATGAGTTGGTGATTCTGTATCAATCGAAAGTGGACTTGCGCACCGGGCGCGTGGTCGGTGCCGAGGCGCTGCTGCGCTGGCGCCTCCCCGGCTACGGCGATATTTCCCCTTCGCATTTCATTCCGCTCGCGGAAGAGACCAGTTTGATATTGGATATCGGCGAATGGGTACTGAATCGCGTCTGCTCCGACTATCGGGAATGGCAGAAAGTCGTTCCGCACCCCGGCCGTATTGCGATCAATCTGTCCCTGCGGCAACTCAAACAAGCGAGCTTCATCGCCCGCTGCCGCAGCGTGTTTCGCAAGCATGGCGTATCGCCCACCTGTTTCGAACTGGAAGTGACCGAAACCACCTTGATGACCGATCCGAAGCGCACCATCGGCCTTCTGAACGAGCTGTATGCCATGGGCTTGAGCCTCGCCATCGATGATTTCGGCACGGGCTATTCTTCGCTATCGGCGCTGCAGCAATTTCCCATCGGCACTTTGAAGATTGACCAATCGTTCGTGCGCGATGTCGCGGTGGACACGAACGATGCGGCCATCGTGCGAACCATCATCGACATGGGCAAGAGCCTTGACCTCGAGGTAATTGCGGAGGGCGTGGAAGAAGCCGAGCAGCTGGAATTCCTGCGCACCCACGGCTGCTATTACGCTCAGGGACGCTTGTTTGGTGATGCGATGGAAGCGAATAAATTGTTGGGTATTCTCGCCGGCCAGGAAGGCGGGACGCCGCATCATGGCAACCTGTGCGCGCCGACCGTGCTTCGGCCGATGCGCTTGTCCTCCTAGCCTGAAGTCCCCCTAGTCTCGATGCTCTCTGCGCGAGATCTCACGCTGCGGCGCGGCCCGCAGCCGCTTTTTGAGCAAGTCAATTTCACAGTCTTTCGCGGCAACAAGGTCGGCGTAACCGGCGCAAACGGCACCGGGAAATCGAGTCTGTTTGCCGCTCTGTTGGGCGAACTTGCGCCCGACCGCGGCGCCATCGATCTGCCGGCGGCAATTAAAGTTGCACACGTCGAACAGGAAATCGTTGCGAGCATGCGGCCCGCGATCGAGTTCGTGCTGGACGGCGATACTGAACTGCGCAGCGTGCAGCTCGGCATCGAGGCGGCGGAAAGACGCGATGCCGCCATGGCGCTCGCCGAACTCTATTCGTCTTTGGAAGCCATCGATGGCTATCGCGCCAAAGCCCGTGCCGCGGCAATCATGCACGGCCTCGGGTTCAAAGTGGCGGATCATGAGCGTCCTGTCGCGGAGTTTTCCGGCGGCTGGCGGGTTCGTCTCGCCATGGCGCGCGCGCTCTGTTCGCGCGCCGACCTGTTGCTGTTGGATGAACCCACCAATCACCTGGATCTCGATGCCATCGTCTGGTTGGAGGAGTGGCTCACTGCCTTTCCCGGCACTTTGCTGATGATCTCGCACGACCGGGAATTTCTCGATTCGATCATCGATCGCGTATTGCACATCGAGAATCGAACCGTGCGCGCATACACCGGCAATTATTCCCAGTTCGAACAAAAGCGTGCCGAGGAGTTGGCGCTCAAATCCGTGCTGCATGCCCGCCAGGTAAAGCGCATCGCGCAGATTTCGGCTTTCGTGAATCGGTTTCGCGCCTCTGCCACTAAGTCGCGGCAGGCGCAGAGCCGCCTGAAAATGTTGCAGCGGATGGAGCGCATCGTGCCGGCGCACGTCGACAGTCCATTCGAATTCGAGTTTTCGAAGCCGCTAAAAACGCCGCGGCCGCTCGTCACGCTGGCGGACGCCGCGTGCGGCTACGGCGGCATGAATGTAGTCGGCGGACTCAATGTCTCGATCGGCCCGCTGGATCGCATCGCGCTGCTTGGGCCGAACGGCGCGGGCAAATCAACCTTGACCAAACTGCTTGCCGGCGAATCCCCTGCGCTCGAGGGACAACGCATCGCGGCTCCCGATCTTTCGATCGGCTATTTCGCACAACAGCAATTGGAACAGCTTACGCCCGACTGCGATGCATTTTGGCACCTGCGCAATCTGGGCGGTCCAGACTATGCGCTCGGTGATGAGCAGAAAATACGCGACCACTTGGGAAGTTTCGGTTTTCAGGGCGACCGCGCGTTCGAACCGGTGGCCCGATTTTCCGGCGGCGAGAAAGCCCGCCTGTCGCTGGCCCTGCTGGTGGCGCGGCGGCCCAATCTATTGTTGCTCGATGAGCCGACCAATCACTTGGATATCGAAATGCGCCAAGCGCTGACCGTAGCTCTGCAGAGTTTTGAAGGCGGCCTGGTCGTGGTTTCGCACGATCGGCATTTGATCAAATCGGTGGCCGACACGCTGTGGCTGGTGGCGGACGGAAAATTGCAGGAGTTCGCCGGCGACCTTGATGATTACCAGCAGTGGCTGCGATCGCGCGGCAATGCAGCACCGGCGGCCGATCCGGCGTCGCGGCCGCCAGTCCGCCAAGCGGCGCCCGCGGCCGCGCCACACGCGCCCGAGCAAGGCAGCGCGCCGCGATCCATTGGCCAAGCTGCGTCAACAGCTCGAGCAGGTCGAGGCGCGCATCGCCGCGGTGACCGCCGAGCGCGCTTTGGCGGAGGCCGAATTTGCGGCAAATCCTTCGCAACCCAAGCTCGCCATGCGGCGCGCGAATCTGCAGAGAGACGCGCAATATCTGGAGTCTCAGTGGCTGGAAATCGGCACCGCCATCGAAGCGGCTGAGGCCGGGGAAACGGCAGGCCGCGCGGCTACTTGACCAGAAGCGCTTTAGCGACACCCTCGGCGATTTCCGTCAGCGCATTATCGGCAGCCCGGTTGTAGGCATCGACAATGGCGCTCATACGATTGTCGGCCGCCGCTTCACGTTCGTCAGGTTCAAAGCGCGCCAGAACGTGCCGGTCGCCTGAGTTGCCGAGGCGCGCCTGAAAGTGCACGTGCACAGTGGGCGGACCGCCCGCGGCGGAGTACTCCGCTTGGAACTCCATCACTTCAATTTCCAGCCAATAGGCGCTGGCAAACACCGATACGTCGGCGCTCACGTTGCGCAGGGCGGGGTTTACGTGAAATTCCTGCACGGCCAGATCCTGCAATACCTCATCGAGCGGCCCGCTCCAGCGGACATCCGCGAAATAATCCATGCGCCGATCCGGATACAGCGCCGCGATCCGATCGGTGTCGAGTCCAGCGCGCACCCGCGGCCGCAGCACCGCCAGATCGCTCTGGCCATCCCGCGCTTCGCCGCCCCGCGCATCGCCTGCGGGCGTCGTGCGTGTCGCGCCGAGCATGTACATGGTGGGCGGCGCAGCCTTGTTTTTGAACAACGATCCGGCGCAGGCCGCGAGCGTCACACCGAGCAAAGCCAACAACATCGTCACGCTTCACTTGGGCACCTCGATTCCGCGGTAGTTGGATTCGTAGATCAGTTGCGAGGGATTTTGCTTCAGGCTGCGCGACAGATCCCGGAAATCACGCACTGCCTGACGGCTCTCGCGCAGCAGTTGTTCGAATTCCGGCAGACTCTGTTTGGAGAAGCGCGAATAGCCAGGCTCGTTCTCGGCCACAAAGTTATTCAAGCGCGTCGTGGTTTTGGCGAGATTGTCCGAAATCTGCCGGATATTGGCGAACGTCGCCTTAAGATCCGGCGAGCCCTCGGTGATCAGTCCTCGCAACTCGGCGACCGTGCCCTGCACTTCCTGGGTCGTGCGATGCACCTCGACCAGAAGCTGCTGAGCCTCGCGCACCGTGTCGGGCAAACGCTCGCTGGCAAGCCGGGCATTCTCGAGCGTAGCCTTGAGCGAGCGCACATTCGCGTCGCTGAAAATTTGGTTGAAATGATCCGCCAACTCCACAAGATGAGTGGTCAGCTCCGGCAGATTGCTCAGTAGCACATCGAAATCCGAGCGCCGCGAACGAATGATCGGATAGCGTTGACCCTGCGCCAGGACGCCGGTGGACGCGGCCTTCGGATCCTGTTCGAGATCGACGAACAACAGGCCCGTCACCCCTTGCAGGCTCAGGGAGGCTCGGGTGCGGTCATCAATCGGCGCCGTGGAATCGATATCGGCGATCACCTGCACGGTCTTGCGCTGCTGCGGATCCAGCATGATGCGCACCACCTTGCCCACGTCCACGCCAAGATACCGCACGGGGCTGCCGGCGGTGAGGCCGCTGACCGACCCAGGAAAGTAAATCTCGTAACGCTGGTAAGTGCGCTTGTCCTGCTGATCGGTGTACCAAAACACGAATGACACCGCCATGGCGATGACCAGCAGCACGAAGGCGCCAACCGCGACATAGTTGGCGTCTCTATCCATTGCCATCCATCTTGGCAGCTTCCATTTCGGCGGCTCGCGCCCGTGGCCCGTGGAAATATTCCTGGATCCACGGATTCGGGTTCTTGAGCATGCCCGGCAGCGTATCGCTGATCATGCGGCCATCGATGATCACGCCGACCCGGCTGCAGGTCTGAAACAGGGTATCCAGGTCGTGGGTAATCATGACCACCGTGAGCCGCAACTGCGAGTGAAGGTATAACAGTAGCTCATCGAAGGCCGTGGCGGAAATCGGATCAAGTCCGGCGGTCGGTTCATCGAGGAACAACAGCTTGGGCTCGAGCGCGAGGGCACGCGCAAGCGCCGCTCGTTTGATCATTCCGCCGGACAATTGCGAAGGAAACTTGGCGCCGTCGTCGGGCGCCAGACCCACCATGAGCAGGTTCATATCCGCCAGTTCGCCCAAAGTCTTCTCGGACAAGGAATAGTGCTCCCGCAATGGCAGCTGCACATTTTGCGCGACGGTCAAGGAGCTGATCAGAGCGCCATTCTGAAAAGTCACGCCATAGCTTTGCACCAGGCTGTTGCGGTCGCTGGCGGCGAGGCTTTCGACATCGCGGCCGTAGATCTCGACGCTGCCGCCGTCGGGTTGGCGCAGCCCCAGGATTGAGCGCAGCAAGACCGACTTGCCGGCACCCGAACCGCCAACCACACCGAATATTTCTTGTTGCTCCACCTCCATGTCGAGTCCGTCGTGCACGATCTGCGCTGCGAAGCGATTGCGCAGTCCCCGCACCCGGATCGCCGGATTGAAAGTCGGATCCAGCATTTAGAAGTGAATTTGCACGAACAGCACGGCAAACAGCGCGTCGGCCAGGATGACCATGAAAATGGATTGCACCACCGCGACGGTGGTCAGGCGCCCCAGCTCGCGCGCCGAATCGCGCACTTGCATGCCGCGGTAGGTGCCGACCATCGCAATGAGAACGGCGAATACCGGCGCCTTGACGAGGCCCGACCAAAATGTCGTCGGCGAAAGCGATTCGCGCAACCGCGCCATGAATTGCGGCAGGGGAATGTGCAGATTGACCAGCGACAGCAGACCGCCGCCGGCAAGACCCATGGCATCGGCGATGACCGTCAGCAGCGGCAGCGCGATGACCAGTGCCAGCACGCGCGGCACGACCAGCAGCTCGATCGGATTCATGCCCATGGCGCGCAGCGCGTCGGTTTCCTCGTTGAGCTGCATGACGCCGATCTCGGCGGCGAAGGCGCTGCCCGAACGGCCCGCCACGATAACGGAGGTCAGCAACACGCCCATCTCGCGCAACGTCGCGATGGTCACCAGGTCCACGACGAAAATATCGGCGCCGAAACGCGACAGTTGCTGCGCGCCGAGGTAGGCCACGATCACGCTGATGAGAAAGGCGATCAGCGCGACGATCGGAATGGCGGTGATGCCGGTTTCGTAGATATGCCGCGCCAGCGACGAGATTCGCCACGCTCGCGGCCGGGAGAAAGCCTGGCCGACCACGGTCGCAATGCGGCCGAGAAAAACGATCACGCCGCGCGCATGCGCGCCTTGCAGGACCGACCAGCGCCCCAACCTGCCGACCAAGCGTTCCAGGGTCGGGTCGGCCTGCCTGGCTGTACGCGGCATGCCGTTCTACATGGAGTCTTTGCAGCAGATCCAGAAAATGCGGCGGATTACCAGCGTGACTGACGTGAAGCGGCGCCGCCGCTTCCGCCAATCGCCGCAGCAATGCCCAGGCGGGGCTGATGCCGGGTGCCAGCGCGCCGGTCCAATCGCAGACCAACTTGCCTTGCAGCGTCGCAGGCAGACTCTTCAAGCTGCGCTTCGATGCGCGGCATCGCCGCCAACGACCAATCGCCGAGTAAGCAGTCAGCCGCCAGCCGTCGCCGTCGGGCTCGAGCGCCAACGGGTCCGTCATAGCTGCACTCATAGCGATATGCTAGCAGGCAATGGGGCATAACGATCCGCTGTTACAGATCCTGATTCTGCTCGACCGCGTCGGTGTGCGTGGTCGCGGCGGTCCGCAAATTGGCGTTGCCGGCGATCCTGGGCTATCTCGCTGTGGGCATGCTGCTGGGTCCGCACGCGCTGAGCGCTAGCGGCGGACAACGAGACCACGCAACTGTTGGCGGACTTCGGCGTGGTGTTCCTGGTGTTCACCTTAGGGCTGGAATTTTCGCTGCCGCGCTTGGTCGCGATGCGCTGGGAAGTGCTGGGTGTCGGCGGCGCGCAAGTGCTGATCACCATCGGGATCGTTGCCGCGGGCGCCATCCTATTCTTCGACGTCGCGCCGGCCGTCGCCGTCCTGATCGGCGGCGCGATAGCGATGTCCTCCACGGCCATCATCATTGCGCAGCTGACCGAGCAGTCCGAGAACAACCGCACCCACGGCCGGCTCGCGGTGGCCATCTGCCTGTTCCAAGATTTGAGCTTTCCGCTGCTTCTGGCGTTGCTGTCAGCATTGAGCGGCGGTGTTGGCGCCGTCGATGCTGCGCATATTTTGGGCGCCATCGGCGTGGCTGCGGTCGCTTTGCTGCTGGTGCTCGCCGCCGGACGATGGCTGCTGCGCCCGCTGTTTCTGATGATCGCTTCGGTGCGCTCCGCCGAACTTTTCTCCCTGGCGGTGCTGCTCGCCGTGCTGGCCTCGGCCTGGGTGACGCACGCAGTGGGCCTGTCGCTGGCGTTGGGCGCTTTCCTCGCCGGAATGATGCTCGCGGAAACCGAATTCCGGCATCAGATCGAGGCGACGATCCGCTCCTACCGCGAAGTGCTGCTTGGGCTTGTTTTTCATTACCGTCGGAATGCTGCTGGACGTCGGATTGCTGCTGCGTGATCTGCCGGTGGTGACGGCCATTCTTCTCGGCATGCTGCTTTTGAAAGCGGCGGTGGTGGCGGTCGTGGCGAAGCCCGCCACCAAGAGCTGGTTCAAATCCCTGCGCACCGGCGTGATCGTCGCGCAGGGCGGCGAGTTTGGTTTCGCCTTGCTGATTCTGCTGTTGCGAAGGGAATTGCTCGATCCGGCCATTGTTCAGCCGCTGCTGGCCGCGACCGTGTTGAGCATGGTCTTATCGCCACTGATCATCCGCCACAACCGGCGCATCACCCGCCTCATTTTGCACGAGACGGGCAATCCGCAAACCGAAGCCATGCGCCAAGAACGCGTAACTTTGGCCGCCGCCGATCGGGAACACGTGGTGATCTGCGGATTTGGCCGCGTCGGACAGAACATTGCGCGCGTACTGGAGCAATCCGGCTTCGAATACATTGCGCTCGATGTGGATCCCTACCGCATTCGCACCGGCCGCCAGGCCGGCGACCCCGTGGTCTACGGCGACGCCGCTCAAATCAAGGTGTTGGAAAATGTCGGGGTTGCGCATGCCAGCGTCGTGGTGATCACATTTGCCAATCCGGACGTGGCGCTGCGCATCTTAAGAGCGGTGCGCGAGCTGCGCGCCGACGTGCCGATCCTGGTGCGCACGCAGGACGATACCAAGCTCACCGAGTTGCAGGCCGCCGGCGCGACCGAGGTCGTGCCCGAAACATTCGAGGCCAGTTTGATGTTGCTGTCGCACCTGCTGCTGTTGGTGAAACTGCCGGTCGGCGCGGTGCTTCGCACCGTGAATGACATTCGCAGCCATCGCTACAGCATGCTGCGGCAGTACTTCCGCGACGCCAACGCTGAGCATCTGGACGAGACTCATGCCTTTCGCGAGGAGCTGCACAGCGTAATCCTGCCGCCGCATGCCTGGGCCGTCGGCCGCAGCATCACGGATCTGAAGGAGCGCGGGTCGGAGGTCGCAGTGAACGCGGTGCGCCGGGACGGCATCGTCGGACGCGATCCCGGCCCCGACACCGTGTTCAAGGAGGGTGACGTGGTGGTCGTCTATGGCACGCCGGAGGCCGTGGAACACGCCGAAACGCTGCTTTTGATGGGCTAAATCGGCCGAAAACAGCGGTCCCCGAAATACCCCTTTACAAGCCCGGTCGCCCATCGCATAGTATTGACAGCTGTTTAAGGGCAAACCCGCCGAAAGGTGGGGACGCAAAACCACCGGTCTAAGGGGCTTCCTACGGAAGCCTGACGATAGCGGGGTCGCCAGTGAATCTCAAAGCGCACACGCGCATGCAGAACCGCCAGGTTTTGTGCCCCCGACAGCAAGCGTTTTCACAGCTTGTTCGAGTCTTCCGGGGGGAAGCACATGGTAAACAAAGTCACTGATCCGCGAGGCGCGGATTCATCGGGCATCTATCGGCGGCCGCGGATGGTGCTGCGCCTGAAGCGCTTCGAGGACCTGCCGAGTCTGCTGGAAAAGACCAAGAGTTATCCCACGCCGGTACGCATGGTCGGCGCCGATTATTCGCAGACTCGCTGCGTCGGCGGCGACGGCGGTACCACGGTCGACACCAGCAATCTTGATCGGATCCTGGAATTCGGCGAGCACAGCGTGCGCGCCCAGGCGGGCGTTCGGGTAAGCGCCCTGGTCAAGGCACTTGCGGAGCGCGGCCAGGAACTGCCGCTGACCCCCGAAATCGGCCAGATTTCCTTGGGCGCCATGGCGGTAACCACCTTGCCGCAGGCCTCGTATGAGCACGGCATGGCGCAATTGTCGTCCTGCATTTCCGAAGTGAAGATTGATCACGCCGCAGGGCAAGCAAATGAATGTGACCGAGCGCGAGCGCGACCTGATGCGGGTGCTGCGTTCGAGTTTCGGGTTGCTGGGCATCGTGCACGAAGTCGTGATTCGCGTGCGCCCCCTGACGCCGGTGAAGATCGATTACCAGGTGATGACGCTGAAGGAATTCACGTCCCGGTACGCCGGGTTGGCCGAGTCGCCAGGCGCGCTGCGTTTGCATATCTCGCCTTTCCATGACCGGATCACGCTCGAGCGCCGCACGCTCGATGAGTCCGCAGCCATCAGCCGCTCCGGAATTTGGCAGATCAAACAGTCGGTGATGCGCAATGTGCTGCCTGCTTTCGGTTCTACCGTCGGCAGCGTTTTGGCGGCGCCGGGCCTGCGCAACGCGGTCTTGTCGGGCATGCACCGCGCCCTGGGCGGCGGCAGCCGCGGCGTCATGATGTATTCGCATGAATGGATGCGCGACATGCCGAAAGAATCCTGGAAGGCACGTCACACCTATAGCCTGTGGGCCTTCCCGCAAGCCGACTATCCGAGAGCTGCTCGGCGCATATTTCGCATTCTGCAAGTCGTACTACAAGCAGCATCGCTATCGCGGCAACGTCGTCAGCGGCGCCAGCCGCCTGCACCAGGATCGCGGCTCTTTGTTCAGCGCAAGCTATTCCGGCCCCATGTTCACGTCTGGAGCCCTCCTCAAGCGGCGAACCAGGCTGGGACGACTTCCTGATCGACTTCAACGATTTCGCCTCCTCGCACGGCGGCGTACCCACCTTCAATCAGACGCGTGCGCTGCAGCCGGAACACGTGGCAAAGGCTTTCGGCGAGCGCGCCAAGCTGTTCCGCGCGTTGCGACAGCGCACCGATCCCTTGAATCGGCTGCGCAACAGCTACTTCGCGTATCTGCTGGGATAGAGGATTAGAGGCCCGATACGATCTTGGCCTTGATCGATTCGAATTCCGAATCGCTGATGAGCTTGGCCTCGAGCATTTCGTGCGCCTGGCGCAGGCGGCGCGCGGGCTCGGACTCCGCCCCGGCGCGCATCGCTGTATCCAGACTGCCCGCCGCTGATCTGCACGCCGCCGGATTTTGCGCGCAACTCCTCCAGTTCGCGCACGCGGCGCTTTTCCCGCCAGACTTGATCATGCTGCTGGCAAATCCGATACATGGCCTGCGCCTGTTCCTTGTGCAGGCCGTCGAAACTCCAAACGCGATTCACTTCGGCGCCGATATTCAAGTCCGAACTGCTCTGCGCAATCACGCGTCAGGTCGGCGGCAATGATCCCGGCGCTGATGCGCGTTTCCTTGAGATCCTGCCAGCGGATATCGGCTGAATCGTAGCCGCCGAACAGGCGCCGCCTGCAGCGAAATGAAGCGTCCGCTGGTGGCGGCGATGCAGCGCGCGCCGATGCGTGAGGGCATACAGGCGCCGCTGTGCCGCCCATGCTTCCAGGGTCTCGCCGCTCGTGAGCAAACCCTGCAGCGTTGCAAGCGCCGCGCCCAAGGCCAAATTATCGGCGCTTGCCGTGGAATCGCTCATGCATCAGGCCTTGTCCTGCAGGTGCGCCTCGAGGAACCAGAGGTATTTGTCGATGTCGCGGGAAATTCCGGTAAACAGATCCGCCGTATCCGCATCGCCGAGCTCGTCGGTGTCGGCAATCGCGGAGCGCACCACCTTGCCGTAAACCGACAACTGCGTGGA
Source organism: uncultured Gammaproteobacteria bacterium (assembly GCA_963771615.1). GTDB lineage: Bacteria > Pseudomonadota > Gammaproteobacteria > Steroidobacterales > Steroidobacteraceae > Bog-1198. The sequence goes on along the minus strand of CAVYUD010000008.1, from coordinate 17,973 downwards.
CAGATAAAATAGATGATCCTTGCCGGCGGTGATGCTCAAGGGATAGTTCTTCAATTTGCTGCGCTTGGCAGCGACCGCGACGGTGCCTTCCGCGGTTCCTCCCAGACTAGTAACCCGTTCGGCGATCTCGTCGATCTGTTCCAGCACGACATCTGGAGAGCTTGTCGAACAGCTCGTGCAGGGCGATGAAATTCGGACCTTTGACATTCCAATGCGCCTGCTTGATTTGGCTCTGCAGATCGATGGCGTAAGCCAGACGATCATTCAAAATGACGGCAACATTGCGGCGGACCTTCTCCGACAGATCGATCTTCGTCTTGTACATAGGGCGCCCTTCCACATAGCGAAAATACCTTGATGCTATTTTGCACCGCTTTGGCGGCGAATCCCAAGAAAGAAAGTAATGTCGGGAGCGGTATTCACGGCGGCATCTTCGGCGAAGCCGAATTCGATGCGCCAGCTATGCCCGACGCGGCACAGGGCACCGACAGTCAGCTGCAGGCTCGGACCTAGGAATCGGACATTGCTGTCCTCGACCCGGCCCGTCTGGCCATCGAGCTGCGCGCGCAGCGACCACGTAGACCCGAGAGCGCGGGTAGCCGCAAAGCGCGCAAACACGGACGCACGATGCGCCGCGCCGGCAAATATTTCATCGCCGAAAGGCTGCGCCAGCCCTAGTTCCGCGGCCAACTGCCACTTAGGCGTGCGCCAGGCCCCATGTGCCCATACCGCGCCATCCCAGGCCCCATCCCCGGTGAGTTTGGCGACGGAACCGGTCGGCGCCTCCAATCCTCCCCATAGAGAAAACGTTCGATGGGCATCATCGATCGGATAGAAGCCGAGTTCCGCAGAGATGTCACCGAGGCTGGTCTGCGGCTGGGTCAGGTCGATACTGCTCCTGCCGGAGTAGGAGTAGACGAGTTGGTTCTGGGGATAAAAGGGCCGGTTTCCAGGGTTAAAGCCAAACCAGCGATGCCAATGAGCGATGGTTGAGTCCAAGAACCCGCCGCTGTCACGGATGACGGGTACGGTGAAACGAAAGCGCCACGATTCATACAGGGCGTCCTCGTAGGCGAGGCGCAGAGTGTCGCTCTCACCATCAACCAACAAGGTTTCCTGCGGCCTGTTCTCGACATTGAGAGTATTGGTTATCGACAGGGTCGCCGATATGTCGGGGCCGTCGGTCAAGCGGCCATCGCTCGGCAGCGGCAGATAAAAGCTGCGGATGAGAGGATTCTCGTCGCGCACCAGAAAAAATTCATCGGCTCGCGCTTGCCTCGAACCGACGATGAGCACCGCAGCCGCGATGACGAGAAAGGGCGGAGCGGGCGCCCGAGGGTCGCGGGGCGCAGCGCCCCGCATCAGGCTAGATCTCGGAGCGGCGCATTCGCAGCTGGATGGCGATGACGATCAATACGATTCCCACCGCAACTCCTATCCATGTTTCAGCACTGCTAAAAAATCCACTGGGGTTGATCAGATGCCATACGCTGGGTGCAGCGGAGCCGGCATTATCCACAACGCCGCCGTCATGCGTCCAATTGTACTTCGAGCCGTTGAACGACACCGACGGCAGCGCGGTCAGTCGCCGCATGATGATGTGACCCACGTTGCTTGTTCCAAAAAATACCCGCTCGAGAATATATAGAAGCAGCGGCGGCAATACGGCCCACAACATGACCGCGCGTTTGGCCCATGCCGACACCAGCATCAGCCAGCCGGCAACCGGCAGGTACCACACGGCCGTCGTGACGATGGCGTACATCCACAGCACCTGCACCTGCCACCAGACATCGCCGTTCCACAGCGAGCTGCCGATCGAGGCCCGCGCTCGAATCGACAAAATGAAGGCCGCGATCAGCGCGGTAGCGTCGGCGGCCGCGAAGTACACCAGCGGGATGATGATCATGCCGACCAATAGTTTGCACAGCACCGTTGTCGCGTCCGATATCGGCAGAGACTTCCAGAACAAGATGCTGCGATCCTTACGGTCCGTGTACAGGCAGTCCAGCAGATACCAGGTCGAATACACGCCCATGACCAGGTAGAACATCGCGCCGACGACGACCAAAAAGGCGGCCGCCGCTTCCTCGGATTCATGCTGCGAGGTAAGACGCGGAATGCTGACCTGGCCGAACAGCGCCGCGATCAGGAGCAGCCCGCCGAATACCGCGGGAATCATCCAGATCGCGCGGTTTTCCCAGAATTCCCGGCGGATGAGCCAATTGCTGTTGTTCATGCTGCACCTCCGGAAAGCTTCGCGACGAAAAGATCGGAAACGCTGGGCGTGTGGATTTCGCCAAATCCCTCGAGTTTGCCCGGGTCGGCGTTTTCGAAATACAGCACGACTTTGCCGAGGATGTGGCGCTCGTAGAACGGCTTCTCGGCGCGCGCCGCATCCAGGCGATCGGCCGTCACCGCCACCGCGGCAAAGCGCGTTGCGACATCCTCGAGCGAGGTGTCCAGAACGATGCGGCCCTTGTCGATGAATATGATATCCGTGAGCAGATTCTCGACTTCCTCGACTTGATGGGTCGTGATCAGGATGGTGCGCGTCTCGTCCATGTAGTCATTGACCAGCGCGTCATAAAAGGCGCGGCGCGCCAGGATGTCCAAGCCCAAGGTCGGTTCGTCCAGCACCAGCAGCTTCGCATCGATGGCCATGGTCAACGCCAGATGCACTTGGGTTTTCATTCCCTTCGACAGTTCCCGCATCCGGCGCTTGCCGGTGATCTGGGTTTTGGCCAGGAATGCAGTGGCGCGATCGCGGCGGAAGCGCGGATGCACGCCGGCGACGAAATCGATGGCCTGATCGACGCGCAGCCATGAGGGCAGCACCGCCACGTCGGCGATGAAGCAACATTCGTTCATCAGTTCTGTGCGCTCGCGAAACGGTTCGCGGCCCAAGACCGTCAGCTGGCCTTCATAATGGGTGAGGCCCAAAATGGCGCGCAGGGCGCTGGTCTTGCCGGCGCCGTTGGGACCGATGAGTCCGACGATGCGGCCCGCCTCGATCGTTGAGGTTGGCGCGATCCAGCGCGACGTGTGCGCCGTATTTCTTCGTCAGATCTCGAGCTTCGATGAGCGCAGGCATAGTAATTCTCATTCTTCCGTGGGCATCGCTGCCGCGGGGCGGCGGTGCCGGGTGTGTAAGCGCCGGTGTTTGCGCAAATAGTTCTTCCGACGAGAAGCCCAGCCGGTTGATGACGGCGAGAATCTGCGGCCATTCTTCGTTCAAGAAGCGCTCGCGCTCGCCCGCCAGCAGCAGGCGCCGGGCGCCTTCGCTGACATACATGCCGCGACCGCGGCGTTTTTCGACCAGGTTTTCATCGACCAGCTGCTGATAGCCTTTCAGCACGGTGAGCGGATTGAGCCGGTAATCGGCAGCCACCGCCCTCACGGAGGGCAACGGATCGCCCTCCTTCAGCGCGCCCTCTAGAATCAGGGCTACCATTCGATCGCGCAGTTGGCGATAGATGGGTTGGTTGTCGTTCCAGTTCGGGTCCATTTCTCGCTCGATGTGCCTGACCCCGGTGTGGGGGACATATAGCACGCTAATCTACCAGAGCGCCGAGCTTCTAAAGGCTTCAGGCCGCGTCGGTCGCAGCGTTCGCCGCAGTGCTGGCGAGCGACATGACCGCGGTCGGGCTGCTGCAGCTGTGCGTTGAACAGGTAGGCCATGCCACCCATGATTACGCTGTTAACCATCAGTGCCAGAGCAAGGGCAGTCAGTTTGGTTGAGATTGAAGTGTTCATGATCGTCTCCTTATCAAGTGTTTCCGGTCTTCAGTCCGTCATCGACAGTGTTTCGGTGACTTGGTGATATAGTAATATACAACACCACTACATGCAAGCACCCAAAGCGAAATATTTTTGTCTGTAAGTGTCTTGTTTTTCAAAGAAAAACTAAAATAGGGCAAAAATCAGTGGAAAATAGTTGCGCGCCTGCGGTCAGCTTTGCCCCCGAAGATCACGCCACGTATGCTGCGGCTACGATGGAGCTCTTGGATGATGACGCGTGGATTGATGCTGCGTTACCGGGACGGCGACGCGGCGGCCTTTGCCGCGCTTTATGACCACTACAAAGCCCCGTCTGTATCGATATCTTTTGCGCCATGTGCGCAACGCGAGTGCCGCGGCGGATTTGTTTCAAGAAGTTTGGTCGCATCTGATCGCGACGCGCGAGCGCTATGAGCCGCGCGCGAAATTCGCGACGTTTTTGTTCCACATTGCGCACAATTGCGCGATCGATTTTTTCCGCCGCGATTTGCATCAGCGCCGCGTCCTGCCGGCGCACGACGCCGATTCGCCGTTGCCGGAAGCCGAGGTCCCGGAGCATCAGCGTCCGGATAGGGTCGCCGAATTCGTCGAACAACAATCCGCGGTGCTCGCCGCGGTCGCCGCACTTCCGCGGGAACAGCGCGAGGCGTTTCTGCTGCGCGAGGAAACGGGATTGAACGTCGAGGAGATTGCGCGCGTTACCGACGTGCCGGTGGAAACGGCAAAGAGCCGCTTGCGCTATGCGGTTCGAAAATTGAAAAACTCGCTGCGCCCGATGCAGGAACCGGAAGCGCTGCGGCTTCGAACTTATGCCTGACGAACCCATGCCCGACGAACTCGATGATTATCTGCGCGGCGACAGCGACGTGTCGTGTCAGTACCAGCGAGAGTCCTCGGCCGCACCGCCGCATGAACTCGATCGCCGGGTGCTCGAGTCAGCCGGTTCATTGAAATGCCCAGACGCCGTTCAAATCGCAAAAGTTGGCGCCGTTTGCCCTCGCCGCCAGTGTGCTGTTGTCGCTTGCGCTGGTGCTGGCGATGGTCTTCGGTCCGCAGGTTAACAAACCCGAGGACAAGCCGCAGGTAGTGCGGGTGCGCATCTTCAAAAGCGAGCCGCCGCGCGCAGCGCCGGCTCGCCGCGCGAGCGCAACCCGGCGCTTTGGCTCGACGACATCGATGCGCTGCGCCGCGCCGGCCGCGGCAACGAGGCGGACCTGGAAATGCGCCGCTTTCGCAGCGCTTATCCCGACTACATCATTCCCATCAGCGAGTGACCCGGCCTCGACGTGATCCGAAACCGCGTCCCGTCTCTTGCGCGTCTTGTTGGCGCTTTCGCCATGTTGCTGGTGATTGCCGCCGGCGAGCGCGCAGCCGCCGCTTCCGTGCTCATGATTTCGGTCGATGGCTTGAAGCCGGAATACGTCCTGGACGCGGATGCGCACGGTCTGAAGATTCCGTTTTTGCGCAGCCTGATGCGCGACGGGGCCTATGCCCGGGGCGTGACCGGCGTGTGGCCGACGGTCACCTATCCCAGCCACACGACGCTGCTCACCGGCGTCTCGCCGGCCGAACACGGCATCTACAACAACCTGGAATTCGATCCCAAAGACACTTTCGCGAATGCCTGGTTTTGGTATGCCGCAACAGATTCGCGCACCGACGCTGTGGCAGGCTGCGCATGAGGCGGAGCTTGTCCACCGCGAGCATCGGCTGGCCGGTGAGTGTCGGCGCCACGGCGGTGGATTTTCTCATCCCGGAGTATTGGCGGGTGGCGCGCCTGACGGATGTCGATCCTTCCGATGCGCTTGCTGATCGGCGGCGCTGTCGCGTCCCGAAGACCTGCTGCAAAAGATGCAGGCGCGGCTCGGCCCCTACATGCGGGGCAATGATCCGAGCCCAGCCGGCGATGAAATCAAAACGCGCTATGCGCTGGATATCCTCAAGACCCAGAAACCCGAAATTCATGACCATTCACTTGAGTTCGCTCGACGAGCAGCAGCACGGCCATGGTCCTTTCAGTGCCGAGGCCGATGCGGATCTCGAGGTGATCGATGGTCAACTTGCACAACTGTTTGCCGCGTCCCGCGCCAACGACCCGAAGGCCATGGCGTTGGTGGTTTCGGATCATGGCTTCGTGCAAATCACGCATCAAGTGAACCTCATGCAACCGTTTTTGCGTGCACGGCCTGGCTGCAGAGCGGCGGGCGTCGTGGAAGGCGCAGCCTTGGTCCGGCGCCGGAATGGCGGCCGTCATGCTGCACGACCCCGCCGACGCGCAAACTGAAGCCAGGTGCGCGAGTTGCTGCAGACGCTGAAGGCCGATCCGAGCAACGGCATCGCCGAGGTGTTGGAGCGCGACGCCATCAAGCAGCGCGGCGCGTTTCCCGGACGCAGCGTTTCTAGTCGTCATGAAACTCGGCTACTACGCGCTATCCGATCCAACGCAGCCCGTTGCTGAGCGACGTTCCGGGCACGCCGGGCAGCCACGGGTTCTCGCCCGAATATCCCGAGATGCGCGCAGCGTTTTTCATCGCGGGGCCGGCATTGCCCGGCAGCGCGACTTGGGGCTGATCGACATGCGGCAAATCGCGCCGACCGTGGCGCAGCTGCTCGGTGTGCGCTTGCCGAAGGCGAGCCAATCACCGCTGGCTGTCCATCAATGACGATGCAGGGCGCATTTCGGCTACCATTCCTGGTTTTTGCGCGGGAGCTAGTCATGAAAAAGCCAGTCACCGTCACCATCACGGGCGCCGCCGGCAATATCGGCTATGCGCTCGCGTTTCGCGTCGCCTCGGGCCAAATGCTCGGCGCCGACCAGCCGATCAATTTGAATCTCCTGGAAATCCCGGCCGCCAGCGCCGCCGTGCAGGGCGTGGTGATGGAGCTGAACGACTGCGCGTTTCCCACGCTCAACAAGGTCACCGCCACCTCCGACGCCAACGTGGGCTTCAAGGACTGCAATTTCGCGATGCTGGTGGGCGCGCGGCCGCGCGGTCCCGGGCATGGAGCGCAAGGATCTGCTGCTGGAAAACGCCAAGATCTTCTCCGCGCAAGGCAAGGCGCTGGATGCGGTCGCAAGCCGCGATGTGCGCGTGCTGGTGGTCGGCAATCCCGCCAACACCAATTCGCTCATCGCGCAGCGCAATGCGCCTTCGTTGCCTCGCAACCGCTTCACCGCCATGACGCGTCTCGATCACAACCGCGGCCTGGCGCAGCTCACCGAGAAAACCGGCGCGCCGCTGACCGAGCGTCAAGAAAGTCATCATCTGGGGCAATCACTCGGCAACTCAGTATCCGGATCTGCACCACGCCACCGTCGGCGGCAAGCCGGCGCTCTCGTTGGTGGATCAAAGCTGGTTCAAGGACAGCTTTATTCCCACCGTGCAGCAGCGCGGCGCGGCCGTGATCAAGGCGCGCGGCACCTCCTCCGCCGCATCGGCCGCCGCGGCGGCGATCGATCATGTGCACGACTGGATGCTCGGCACGCCACGCGGACAACTGGGTCAGCATGGGCGGTGCCGTCCGATGGCAGCTACGGCATACCCGAAGGCGTCATCTATTCCTATCCGGTCACCTGCAAGAACGGCGAGTACAGCATCGTCCAGGGATTGGCAATCAATGATTTCAGCCGCGAAAAAATGCAGGCAACGCATCGCGAGTTGCTGGAAGAGCGCGACGGCGTCAAAGATTTGATCTAACCATAAGGGAGCGGTCCCGATGCATGACCTGCTGCTAGAGGCCGCCATCATCGTCGGCTGGCTGGTGTTGTTCGCGGGCGCGCATTTGCATTCTCGCCTATCGGCGCGCCAGTCTCGCGGCAAGCACCGGCGTGCTGCTGCTGCTGCTCGCGTCGTACTGGGCGCTGGGGCGGCTGCCCCTGTGGTGGAAAGCCGTGCTTTCCGTGCCTTTCGCGCTGCTGTTGCTTTTCAATGTGCGCGCCGCTGCGCATTCGCGTGCTGACGCGGCCCTTCATGAAGAAATACCGCAAGCTGCTTCCTGCGATGTCCTCGACCGAACGCGAAGCGCTCGATGCGGGCACGGTTTGGTGGGACGGCGAATTGTTCACCGGCGGCCCGAACTGGCAAAAGCTCATGTCGGCCAAGCCGCCGGTGCTGACGCCGGCCGAGCAAGCATTCCTCGACGGCCCGTGCGAAGAGCTGTGCGCGATGCTCGATGATTGGGATATCACGCATCGGCGCGCCGACATGCCCGCAGCGGTTTGGGACTTCATCAAATCGCAAGGCTTTTTCGCGATGATCATTCCGCGACGCTACGGCGGCCTGGAGTTTTCCGCCTATGCGCACTCCTGCGTGCTCATCAAAATTGCGTCGCGCTCGACCACGGCGTCCTCGACCATCGCCGTGCCGAACTCGCTGGGACCGGCGGAGTTGTTGCTTCATTACGGCACCGAGGAGCAGAAGAATCATTACCTGCCGCGGCTCGCGCGCGGCGATGACGTGCCTTGTTTTGCACTGACCGGGCCCGCGCGCCGGTTCAGACGCGGCGTCCATTCCCGATACCGGCATCATTTGCAAAGGACAGTGGCAGGGCCGGGAAACGATCGGCATCCGGCTGAACTTCTCTAAAGCGCTACATCACGCTCGCGCCCATCGCCACCGTGATTGGGCTGGCCTTCCGTCTGTACGATCCAGAGCATCTGATGGGCGAAAAGATCGGACTTGGGAATCACCTGCGCGCTGATTCCGCGCGATACGCCCGGCGTCACCATCGGCCGGCGGCACTTTCCATTGAACATCCCGTTTCAAAATGGGCCCATCCTAGGGGTTGACGTGTTCGTGCCGCTGGATGCCATCATCGGCGGTTTCGCCACGGCCGGGCAGGGCTGGCGCATGCTAGTGGAGCAGCTCTCCGTGGGCCGCTGCATCTCGCTGCCCTCGAGCGCCACCGGCGGCGCGCAGGCCGCCGTCTATCGCATCCGGCGCCTATGCGCGTATCCGCCGCCAATTCAACACGCCGATCGGCAGCTTCGAGGGCATCGAACAGGTCGTGGCGCGCATGGCGGCACGCACCTACATCATGGATGCGGCGCGCTCCGTGACCGCGGGTGCCATCGACGGCGGCGAAAAGCCATCGGTGCCTTCGGCCATGCTCAAATATCACGCCACCGAAATCGGCCGCATGGTCGCCAATGACGCTATGGATGTCCATGGCGGCAAGGGCATTATGCTCGGGCCGAATAATTATCTCGGGCGCGGCTATCAGATCGTGCCGGTCGCGATCACCGTCGAGGGCGCCAACATCCTGACGCGCAACTTGATCATCTTCGGTCAAGGCGCAGTGCGCTGCCATCCTTACGTGCTGAAAGAGATGAACGCCGCCAAGAACCCGGACCGCGAGGCCGGCGTGCGCGAGTTCGACGCCGCGATCGTGGGCCACGTGGGATTCGCAATCTCAAATGCCGTGCGCTCCTTGGTCCTCGGCCTGACCTCGGCGCGATTCACGCGCGTGCCGGACACGGGCGCGACGCGCCGCTACTTTCAGCACGTCAACCGCTACAGCGCATCGTTTGCGCTGGCCACGGATGTCGCCATGCTCGCGCTCGGCGGGTATCTGAAGAAAAAGGAAACCCTCTCGGCGCGGCTCGGCGATGTGCTGTCCTCCATGTACCTGGCATCCATGGTGCTCAAGCATCATGAAAATCAGGGGCGCCAGCAGGACGATCTGCCGCTGATCGAATGGGCCTGCCGCAGCCTGCTCTATCAGGCGCAGGAACAGCTGCACCAGTTCCTGCGCAATTTTCCCAATCGGTCCGTTGGCGCTGTTCATGCGGCTGTGCATTTTTCCGCGCGGACTCGCCTACTCGCCGCCGAGCGATCGGTTGGGCCACGCCATCGGCGATCTGGTCATGAACCCCACCGCTACCCGCGACCGCTTGAGTACTTACATCTATAAGACTGCAGCGTCCCATAATCCGTTGGGGAAACTTCAGGCGGCATTGATCCTCTCAGCCGCGGCCGAGCCGCTCGAGAAGCGCATCCGGGTCGATGGCGTCAAGACCGGCCGCATCACGGCGCTGGACCTGCCCGGTCAGACTACCGAGGCGTTGTCGCTTGGCATCATCACCGAGAGCGAAGCCGCGCTACTGCGCGATTACGACGCCAAGGTTCAGGACATCATCAACGTCGACGACTTCGCGCCGCACGAGCTCGGCGTGGGAGCAGGCGCTGAATCATGAGCGCCATAGAGCCCGCGACCGCTCAAAACGTCGTCGTACCTGAAGCCACTGCGCTCGTGCCTGCACGGCTGCAAAAATTGCGACGCGGTGCTGCTGGGCCGCTTCTGCTCCAACTGCAGCCAGGCCGCCGATGTGCACGTCCCGACCACCATGGAGCTGCTGCATGAGTTGCTCGAAGGAATAACGCACTCGGATTCGCGTCTGTGGCGCACGCTGACGACGCTGTGGTTCAAGCCCGGAAAACTCACCGCGGAATTCGTCGCCGGCAGACGCGTCGCCTATCTGCCGCCGTTTCGGCTGTACCTGATATTGAGCGTCATTCTGTTTCTGATGCTTTCGTTTCTTCATACGAGCGGCGAAGTCGATCAAGTTTGACGAGGCCATGAAGCCTACCGGCGCGGCGAGCCGCGCGGCGGCCGCCAGCGAAGCGCTTGACCAGTTGCGACGACGTCAATTTCATGACGTTCTCGGCGCATCCGACCTGGAACCCGCGCATCCAGACACGCTTGCGAGGAGGTCGTGCAGCGACAACGGCCGGCAGCTGCTGCATGTCGACCTGGTCAGCACCTGTCGAAGGCCATGTTCATCTTTCTGCCGCTGATCGCCTTTCTGAACATGCTGCATGTATTGGCGCCCGCGGCATCGATACGCCGAACACTTGCTGTTCTTTGTGCATCTGCACGCGTTTTATTTTTCGGTCGCGATCCTGCTGTTGTTGATTATCGAGGCGGCCGTTTCCTGGCCGAGGCTCGCAGGCTTGGCAGATGTGCTGGAAACGGTGCTCGGCTGGTCACTTGCCGGTTTACACCGTCTTGGCCATGCGCCGGGTGTTCCGCCGTAGCTGGCTCGGCACGGTGTTCAAGGGCATCGTGCTTTTTTTCGTCTACTTGATCGTATTCGGCCTCACCGTGGCCGGCGTATTCGTGTATGCCGCTCTGCAGTTGTAAACTGCGTTCTTTAAGCTAAGGAGAATCCCATGAATCGTCTATTATTGGCCTTAGGCGTGTGTTTGGTGGCGGCGACAGCGCTGGCGGCTGATCGCATGGCGGCACCGGCCGGCGCGGAGGTGTATTTCATTGCACCGCAAAACGGCGCGAAGGTGCACAGCCCGGTGACGATCAAATTCGGGCTCAAAGGGATGGGAATCGCGCCGGCTGGGATCAAATTCGACAACACCGGACACCATCATCTGCTGGTCGACACTGATGTCAGCGAGCTCAAACTGGATGCACCGATGCCGGCGACCGACAAAATCGTGCATTTTGGCAAGGGCCAGACCGAAACGACGCTGACCCTGACCCCCGGCAAGCACACCCTGCAGCTGGTGTTCGCCGACTATCTGCATCAGTCGTTCGATCCGCCGCTGACTTCGAAGAAAATCACCATCACCGTGGATTGATGTCAGCTCGTGCGCGCGATACTGCATATCGACATGGACGCTTTCTATGCGTCCGTCGAGGAGCAGGATCGCCCGGAGCTTAAGGGCAAGCCGCTCATCGTCGGCGGCACGGGCGGCCGCGGCGTGGTCGCCGCCGCCAGCTACGCGGTGCGCCAATTCGGCGTGCGCTCCGCCATGCCCATGCGCGAAGCGCTGCGGCGCTGCCCGCAGGCCATCGTCGTGCAGCCGCGCATGGCACGCTACAAGGAAGTCTCGGATCAAGTGTTTGCGATTTTCCGCGCGTTCACGCCGCTGGTGGAAGGCCTCTCGCTGGACGAAGCCTTCCTCGATGTCACGGCCAGCCAACAATTGCTGGGCGAACCGCGAGACAATCGGCGCGGAAATCCGCCGCCGCATCCACCAGCAAACCGGACTCACCGCATCGGTCGGAATTGCGCCCAACAAGCTGCTGGCGAAGATTGCGTCGGATTTGAACAAGCCCGATGGGATGTGCCGGATCGATGCCGGCAATCTGCGCGAGATTCTGGACCCGCTGCCGATCCAGAAGTTGTTCGGCGTGGGCCAGAAGACCTTGCCCACGGTGCTGAGCCGCCGGCATCCGTACTTTCGGCGATGCGCGCACCGCCAGCGATGCGGTGTTGTGGCGGGCCTTCGGCAAGCATGGCAAGGCGATGCGGGATCGCGCCGCGGGCCTCGATGACCGGCCGGTGGAAGCCGACGCGCGAGGAGAAATCCATCAGCGCGGAGGAGACCTTCGATGACGGATATTCGCGCACCGGCGGAGCTGCCGCGCTCAGCTCATGGCCCTGGCCGATCGCACTGCATCGCGGCTGCGCGCGCAGAAGCTGATGGCCGGCCGGGTGAGCGTCAAGATCCGCCGCAGCGACTTCACCACCTATACCCGGCAGCGTGCGCTCGAGCCTCCGACCCAGGATACGGCCATCGTGTCCGCTGCCGCGCAAGCGCTGCTCAGCGCCTGGTTGGCATCGCAGCCAGGGCGCCGCAGTCCGGCTGCTGGGGGTGGGGGTGAGCGATTTGCAGGTACTGCTGCAGGCGGACCTGTTCTCAGGTCCGCTGCCCGACTCGGCGGCGCGCCTCGATTCAGCCATGGACGGGATTCGTGACCGTTTTGGCGAGGGCCTGCTCACCCGCGCCAGCCTTCTGCCCCGGAGCCCGGGAAACGGAAACTAACGGCTCCGTTGGTATTATCCTAGTAGCCATGTACACCAGGTTCTTTGGGCTCGCGAAAAGCCCTTCGCCATCACCCCGGACCCGCGCTATCTCTATCTGAGCGAGCGCCATGCCGAGGCCCTGGCGCATTTGCTGTATGGCATCAATGAATCCGGGGGTTTCATCCAGCTCACCGGAGAGGTGGGCACGGGCAAGACCACCGTCGTGCGCACGCTGCTATCGCGCGTTCCGCATCACGCCGACGTTGCCGTGATCTTGAATCCGCGCGTGACGCCGGTGGAATTTTTGCTCACGATCTGCGAGGAGCTTGGGTGTGGCGATCGCCGAAGCGGATCGCAACAGCGTCAAGCAAATGGTGGATGCGCTGAATCGCCGGCTGCTGAATGCCCACGCCGAAGGCAGGCGCATCATCGTGCTGGTGGATGAGGCTCAAAACCTCTCCTTTGATGTATTGGAACAGGTCCGCCTATTGACGAATCTGGAGACGCCTACTCAAAAGCTGCTGCAGATCATTCTGATCGGACAGCCGGAACTTCGCGAGTTGCTCGACCGAACCGACTTGCGCCAGCTCGCGCAGCGCATCACCGGCCGCTATCACCTCATGCCGCTTGTCGCGCGAGGAGACCAAGGGCTATGTGCGCCACCGCCTGCGCGTTGCCGGCGCAACCCAGGAGATATTCACGCCCGGCGCGCTGCTGGAAGTGCACCGTCTGTCCTCGGGCATTCCGCGAGTCATCAATGTCGCCTGCGATCGCGCCCTGCTCGGCGCGCTACACGCAGGAAACCAAGAAGATCACCGCGTCGCTGGTGCGGCGCGCCGCGGGCGAAGTCTACGGGCGCCGATTTTTTCCAACCTGGCTGGGCTGGCTGATGGGTTCTTTGGGAGTTGTCGCCCTCGCCGGCCTGTTGTTCTTCGGCTGGCAGTACTGGCGCCACCAGAGCCCGGTGCTGTCTGCGTCACGAGCGATCAAGAGCGCCGCTGCGGCTCACGTGGTCGCGCCTACTCCTGCGCGCTGTGGCGGCGCCCGCGGCGCCGTCGGCCGCACTGCCGTCCCTCCCTAAGCTGGTGTCGGTCAATGCGCTGCTCCAAGCCAATGAAGCCAACACCACCGACGCAGCGGCGTTCCGCCGCCTGCTTGCGCTGTGGGGAACCGCGCTGGCGGACGAACGAGATCCCTGCGGGCAGGCTGCCAAAGCCGGGCTCGCCTGCCTGGATCAACGTGGCTCCTGGGCCCAGGTCAAGACCCTGAACCGGCCGGCCATCTTGACGCTAACGGACGATCACGGTCAGCGGCACCGGGTCGTCTTGTCGAGCCTCGATGACCAAACCGCCACGTTGAATCTGGGCGAGCACAACACGAAGGTGTCGATCGAAGATCTTTCGCGCGATTGGTTCGGGGATTTCACCGTCGTGTGGAAGCCGAAGACTTCGCGCACGCGACTGCTTTCCTTGGGCATGCAGGGAGACGAAGTTCGGTGGCTGCGCCGCAGCTTGAATGCCCTGGGAGGGCTGGCGTCGGATCCTGAACACGCGGATGTCTACGATCAAGAATTGGCGATCGCGGTGCAGAACTTCCAGCGTGAGCATCGACTCAATGTCGATGGTATCGCGGGCGTGCAGACTCAAGTCGTGCTCGACACGGCACTGGCCGATCCCAATTCGCCCCTGTTGTTGTCCAACGCTCTGCGCGGTGGCTAGGAAATCCCATGTCCTTCATTCTCGATGCACTGAAGAAATCTGAAATCGAGCGTCAGCGGCAGATCGATGCCGGGATTGATGGATGCGCCGACGTCGTTGCGGCGCAGCCGTCTGCCTCTCTGGGCGGTACTCCTAGGGTGCCTGCTGGCGATTAATACCGTGGTGCTGGTCGTTGTTCTGATGCGCAATGGCGCCCCGTCGGTCGCACCGACGCCGGCCCGGCACGACGCCGCGGCCGCAGCAGCTGCAAGGCCCCGACGGTCGACGAGCATTTCAGTCCCTTGAGCCAGGCACCGGTCTATGCGCCTGAAATTCCGGTGCCGCCCGCCGCAGACTTCGGCGTCGAACGAATCGGCAGCGGCGGCAACTCGCGCCATTGCACAGCGCGCTGCGCCGCACGCTGTTCGCCGTCCCGATCCGGTGCTCGTCGAGGAAGAAGCCTCGGACAACGACGAAGTGCTGCCTTCCATCAACGAAATCAATCTCACCGGCGCTCAGGCGCTGCCCGAAATGCATCTGGACGTGCATGTCTATGCGACCAAGCCCGCCGATCGCTTCGTCTATCATCAATATGCGCAAATATCACGAAGGCAACACGCTGCAGGAAGGGCCGGTCGTTGGAGCGCATTCGGCGCGATGGCGTGGTGCTCAACTATCAGGGCTTGCGTTTCATACTGCCGCGGCAATCATAGTGCTGGCGCTGCGGCGAGGCGCCGCAGCGCTTCGCCGGTCATGCGGTAGTTGACCCACGCGGCATCCGCCTGGGCTCCCAAGCGTTCGTAGAAATCGCGCGAGGGCTTGTTCCAATCCAGCACCTGCCACTGGAACCGGCCGCAATCGCGCTCCACCGCCAGCGCGGCCAAATAACTTAACAGCGACTTGCCGATGGCGCGCCCGCGAAATGCCGGGCGCACGAACAGATCCTCCAGATACAAGCCGGGCTTGCCGAGGAATGTCGAAAAATTATGAAAAAAGAGCGCGAACCCGGCGGGTTCGCCGTCGACCCGGGCGATCACCGCTTCGGCGCTCGGCTTCGGGCCGAAAAGCGCCTTATGAATCGACGCCTCGGTCGCAACGCTCTCGTGACGCAGCTTTTCGTACTCCGCCAGTTCGTTGATCAGCGACAGGATCAGCGGCACGTCCGCGGCCTTGCGCGGGTGAAATCTTGAGAGCGATGCGAGTGCTTGCGTCATGGAAGTTTCGACCCTGTGGGCGGCTTAGGCCCGATCATGCGATGATAAACCCATGCGCAAGATTTTAACCCTGACCATGAGCGGCTTGGTGACCGTGCTGCCGCTGGCTTTGACGGTCTATGTGATCTGGTGGCTGGTCCACACCGTCGAGGGCTGGCTGCGCCGCGCGCTGATCGCATTGGGCATCGTCAGCCCGGAACATTACTGGCCGGGCCTGGGACTGATCGCCGGATTCTTGTTGCTGTTGTTTGTCGGCAGCGTGGTCAACGCCTATGCCGGCAAGATTTTGCTCAAATATTGGGACGATTTTCTCGGCCGCATTCCCTTCGTCAAAACGCTGTATGGCGGATTCCGCGATGTCTTGAGCCTGCTGCCGTCCGGCAGCGGCGAGAAGCGCGATCTGCAGCGGGTGGTGCTGGCGCGGTTCGCGGACGTGCATGCCATTGGATTCGTCACTCGCGAAGATGTGCCGACGGTGCTGTTGGCGCACGGCGGCCAGGATTGGGTCACGGTGTATTTCCCGATGAGTTATGCCTTCGGCGGCTACACCATTTATCTGCCGCGCGACCGGGTCCAGCCGCTCGACATTTCGGTCGAAGACGCCATGCGTCTGGCAATCACCGCAGGACTGACGGCCGCCGGCAAGCGCAACGATCGATAGGAGCGCGGTTTGACTGTGGTCAAACGACGGATTGAAGTTTGCTGATTTTGGGGCTGGCGATGTCGCAACCGGTCGCCGCCCTGGCAACGACCGCGCCCGCCATGAAAGCGGCGTCACCGGCCGATCGATACCAGGATTGGCGCAACGAAGCGGTGCGCGTGCTTGCGTGCGCGATCCGACGCCAATTCAGTCGCAACCGCGGCGGCATTGAGTTTCACCAATGCCATTGCCGCGCCTTCTACGGCGTCTCCGGCGCTGCACCTGATAGCGCGAGCGAGCGAGCTGGCACCGGAAAATGCCGCGATCGGCTGGCTGCATCTGCAGTTGTGCTCGATCACCCCTGCATGCGATAGCCGCGACGCCGCCTTCGTGCTGCGCTGGGTGGACCCCGACAACGCTGCGGCCTGGCTCGCTCAGCTCTCTACGGCGCACAAAGACAAGGACACGATCGAGGTCGAGCGCGTGCTTGCCGACATGGCGCACGCCACGCGATTCGATCTCTATTACAACCAGATCATGGTGATGATGTTCGATGCGCTGCACGCCGTGCGCCGCGACCTTCCGAGCGGGATCGTGGCTTCGGATACCGACAAACTCGACGGCGCTCGCCGGCGTCGCCAATGCGGAAATCATTCCGGCGTTCTCATCGCTGATCGATGCCTGCCGGGAATCTGCCGCCGGCGGCGAGCGCCGCGAGGCCTGTCTGAAACTCTCGAAGATCATGCAACGCGGCGATACCGTCATCGTGCAAATGGTCGGATTCGGCATTGAAAGGCGTCTGATTCCGGCCGACAGCAAGGAAGCGAAGAGTCTCGCCGAACGCAAGCACTTGCTGGAGTGGCGCCTGTCGGCCGCCAGTAAATTGGATTCGGCGCTTTTGCCTTGGACGCAGAGCTCGCGAACGCGCACGCGGCTTGCGGAAATGCGCTTGCGGCCGCGCGAGGAAGATGTTTGCATTGCCCTTTTGCGCGAGCACCAGATGGCGCTCGAACCTGCGGAGAGTCACCGATGATCGATTTGTATTATTGGCCTACGCCCAACGGCCACAAAATCACCATGTTCCTGGAAGAGACGGCCATGCCGTACACGATCGTGCCGGTCAACATCGGCAAGGGCGAACAGTTCACAGCGGAATTCCTCGCAATTTCGCCGAACAATCGCATGCCCGCGATCGTCGATCATTCGCCGCTGGAGCGCGGCGCGCCGATCTCGGTGTTCGAATCGGGCGCAATTTTGCTGTACCTCGCGGAAAAGAGCGAGCAATTCATCCCGAACGAATCGCGCGGCCGCGTGGAGGTGTTGCAGTGGCTGTTCTGGCAAGTGGGCGGCCTCGGACCGATGCTGGGCCAGAATCATCACTTCACCCGGTATGCACCGGAAAAAATTCCCTACGCCATCGATCGCTACGTGAAGGAGACCAATCGCCTGTACGGCGTGTTGAACAAGCGGCTGGCAGATCGGGAGTATCGTGGCGGGAACGTATTCGATTGCCGACATGGCGTGCTATCCCTGGATAGTTCCTCATGAGGCGCAGGGACAAAAGCTCGAAGACTTTCCGCATCTGAAGCGCTGGTTTGAAGCCATCAAGTCGCGGCCGGCCACCGTCACGCGCCTACGAAAAAGGCGCGGCCGTCAGCACCGGCACCACCATGACCGAAGAGGCGAAAAAGATCCTGTTCGGCCAGACCGCGCAAACGATAGCTCCTCGGTGATGTGAATTTGACACTGTCGGGCAGCTAGCCGCCAAGAGCGGACGTTACCGAGGCGGGTCACACCACCCGGAAGCGGGCATTCGTAGACTTGTACGGTCGACGCTGCGCTTAATAAGTAACGGGTGCAGATACTCTCGGCGCG
>CAVYUD010000007.1:0-163236 GCA_963771615.1 uncultured Gammaproteobacteria bacterium | reverse complement strand
CCACAACCGGACGGCCCCATCACGGCGATGAACTCACCAACGGTGACCTTAAGATTAATGTCGCGCAGTGCTGCGGTTTCGACTTCGGTGGTCCGATAGATCTTGGTCAGATGCTTGAGCGTTATCAATGGTTTCTCCGCTGTGATCAGTGACTGCCGCGGTCAGGCTTTTCGAATTCGACACGCTCGATCTTCTGGAACGCCTCATAACCGGAAACAATGACCTTTTCGCCGGTCTGCAGACCGTCGATGATCTCGACATGTTCGGGATTACGTCGGCCGAGGCGAACGTTTCGGCGCGTCGCGTATCGTCCGTCCGGCGCCACCACAAACACCCAGTTGCCGCCGGTCTCTTGATAGAAGGGTCCATTGGGAAGCATTTTCGCCGTGGCTGCCCGCCCCAATTCCAGTCGGATGTCAAATGCTTGTCCGGTGTGGATACCCTTAGGACTCGGGTCATCAAAGTTGAGATCGATCCGGAACGTGCCATTCGCGACCTGCGGGTAGATTTTGGCAATGCTGGCTTTGTAGTCGTGCGAATCGCTGGTGAAAAGGGCCATTTGTCCTATCACGATGCGTCCCAGATAAAACTCGTCGATCTGAGCGGTGAGTTTAAAGCGGTCGAGCGAATCCACCTGTCCCAGCACCGTGCCCGGCACTTTAGATTGGCCCACTTCGGCATTGAGCGCCGTCAAATGCCCATCCGTCGGAGCGCGTACCGTGAGCGCATCGAGACTTGCCTTGGCGGTCGCGATGCTGTCATTCAGTCGGGCGAGGGTTTCCTGAAGCTGCACAAGTTGACTCGATCGCACTTTTTGTTCGGTGTCGCGGGACGCAACGGTCGCGTCTCTAAGCTTTAGCTCATAGGAGTATTCTTCCTGCTCTTGCTTGTAGATCGCCGGCGCGATCGCGTTGCCATCGAGCAGCACCTTGTCGCGCGCGAGATCCCCGGTCAGTTTGCTGATCTGATGTTCGATGTCGAGCAGATCGTGTTGGTATTTGAAGCGAGTTTCCTCCAATTGCAGTTTTGTGTTTTCCAGTGAGTTGATCTGGCTAGCCGTGTCCGCCTCGCGCGAAGCGACCTGCAGCTGCAAAGCAGTGTTGGCCAGGATGATGAGTGGCTGTCCAGCCTTTACCGTTGTACCGTCTTCGGCCAGAACTTCTTTCACGGTACCGCCCTGATCAGCGGTCAGGTAATGAGTGGTGAAAGGCGCGGCCGTGCTGCGCACGGCGATGAAGTCCTCGAACGGGCCTTGTGTCACTTCTCCAAAAGTGAGTCGGTCGATCGGCACGCGATAAACATGACGATTCGCGCCCGCGAGCAGCCAAACGATGACGCCGAGAAGCAGGAGCGCGCCAATCCCGTAAGGGATGTAGCGCCGCCAAGCCGGCGGGCGGACGAGCGCTGTGTCCATGCCACCCGACGGCGATGGCGCCGCAAGCAGGGGCGAGCGCGGGCCCTGACCCCTTCGAAAGAGACGAGTGATGCGGTCCCGGTGCGCGAAAATGTGGTCTGTATAGCCCATAAAGCGAGATAGCAATTACCGCGCCAAAAGGCTCAGCAGTGTAATTTCAATGAGTTAGCGCTATCGGGCTGGCATTCGAGTGACCGCTGGCGTACAACTGACCGGACACCTGTACGTTTTCGAACACATGGCCTCTGAACTCAACTCTGCGCGCATTTTGATTGTCGACGACCAGGAGGACATCCTGCTCGCGGCCCGACTGCTGCTGAAGCGCCATTTCGCTTCTGTTCAGACTGCGCGTGACCCTTCGCTGTTGTCGGAGCTGGTGCGCAAAGGCGCGTTTGACGTCCTGCTGCTCGATATGAATTTCACCGCCGGGTGCCGACGATGGCGCGGAGGGCCTGAGACGGCTTTCGGAAGTTCTGAGCATCGACCCGCAGGCGGTCGTGGTACTGGTTACGGCCCACAGCGGTGTGGAGTTGGCGGTACAAGCCATGAAGCAGGGCGCAGCGGATTTCGTCACTAAACCCTGGGAAAATGAAAGGTTGCTCGCGACGCTCCTGGCTGCGGTCAATCTGCGCCGCTCACGGATGGAGACTGTGCAGCTACGCAACCGCAATCGCGGACTCGCCGCCGCCACCAATACTGAAGTGGAGATGATTGGTACATCGTCGGCCGCGCTGCGCATGCTCGACACAATCCGTCGGACAGCGCCAACCGACGCCAATGTGCTAATCCTCGGTGAGAACGGGACGGGCAAGGAGTTGGTAGCTCGTGAGATCCATCGCCACTCGCGTCGCGCCGGCGAAGTGTTTTTGCGAGTTGATCTGGGTGCACTCTCGCCGCAGCTTTTCGAAAGCGAGCTATTCGGCCATCGACGCGGTGCCTTCACGGACGCTCGCGAGGACCGCATCGGTTTGTTCCGCGCGGCGACCGGAGGCACGTTATTCCTCGATGAGATCGGTAATGTGCCACTACATCTGCAGAGCAAATTGCTCACAGCGCTCGAGCGCCGCGAAGTAGTCCCAGTGG
The DNA here is from genome assembly GCA_963771615.1 of uncultured Gammaproteobacteria bacterium. GTDB lineage: Bacteria > Pseudomonadota > Gammaproteobacteria > Steroidobacterales > Steroidobacteraceae > Bog-1198. The sequence goes on along the minus strand of CAVYUD010000007.1, from coordinate 160,739 downwards.
GCGCCGACAAGCCGGAGCCGATCGACGTGCGGCTCATCTCCGCCACCAACCTCATCCCAGAGCACCTTGCCGATGCAGATAGGTTTCGACAGGATTTGTTTTATCGCATCAACACCGTGGAAATTGCTTTGTCGCCCTTGCGAGAGCGCCGCGAGGATATCCCACTGCTCTTGGAGCACTTCATTGCCTTCTATGCGCAGAAGTACAATTTTCCAGTCAAGCGGCTGAGCGCGACTGCGCTGGACGAACTTATGGCACACGCGTGGCCTGGCAATGTGCGAGCGCTCCGCCATGCTGTAGAGCGTGCCATCATCTTGAGCGAGGGCCCCATATTGGAGGCCGACGACTTTTCGCTCGCAATAGAACGGACGAATTCTTCCGCGAGCGGCTCGCACGAGTCGTCCAGGCTCGACGCCATTGAAAAAGACGCGATTGTGCGCGCGCTTGCGGAGAGCAACGGAAATGTCAGTCGTGCTGCCGCGGGGCTCGGCCTTACGCGAGCCTCGCTGTACCGGCGAAAAATGAAATATGGCCTATAGTCACTTCCGTGCGGCCGCAGCCGTACGCATCACCGCACTGGCGCTCACGATCGGAGCCGCTGCGTGGATGATCGCGCAGACCCGTTGGTACGTGACTATTCTGCTGGTCTTGGCGACCGCAGTTGCCCAGATGGTTGCGCTCATTCGATTGGCGACACAGTCAAGCCGGGAGGTAGCCAGATTTCTCGACGCCATATCCTTCGATGACGCCTCGCAAAGTTTTTCCGGGCTGCTCGGCGATAGCGCCCATAGCGAGCTAGGGTTGGCGATGACCCGCGTCTTGACGCAGCTTCGGTTAATCAGATCAGAACGCGAAGAGCAGGCCCGCTATTTTCAGACACTCATCGCGCATGTGCCAGTTGCTTTGATCTCTATTGACGAAAGCGGCGGCGTCAAACTGCTCAACATGGCGGCGCGGCGATTGTTTGGAACGGCTCTCGATGAAGCTACGGAATTCGCGCGGCACGGCGAGGCATTCGCCGTCGGCATTGAAACGATCCGTCCCGGGAGCGCTGCCATTTTGCGCATGGAGCGACCCAACGGAGCGCTGCAGCTTAAAGTGGCGGCGACCGAATTGGCGCTTAGGGGGACTCGCTATCGCCTCATCTCGCTGCAGAATATTGAGAGCGAAATGAGCGCGCAGGAGATGGTCGCATGGCAGACCGTTATTCGCGTCATGGCCCATGAGGTCATGAATTCACTCACTCCTGTGTCATCACTGGCTGCAACGGCACACGATCTGGTCAGCGGCGTGATCAAGCAGCTGCCGGACGGCGATCCACACTCAACCGCCCTCGCAGACGCTGCGGAAGCGTTGGAGACGGTCACACGACGAAGCCAAGGATTGCTGCATTTCGTACAAAACCATCGTCGCCTAACCAAACACCTGATAACCCAAACGGAAGTTGCGCCGCTGCGGCGAATTTTCGCGCGACTGCAGCGCCTCCTCGCCAATGACTTGGCTGCCCGCGACATCCAATTAACGACGAGTGTTGAGCCGGAAACGCTTGAAATAGCCGCCGACACCGAACTGCTCGATCAGGCGCTCATAAATTTGGTTCGCAACTCGATTGAGGCATTGCGAGATACGCCCGACGGCCGTATCGCGTTGTTCGCGCGTCGTGATCCCGACGGTCGCGTGGCCATCGCAGTCGCAGACAATGGTCCCGGTATTGCGCCGGATCAGCGTGAAAAGATATTCGTGCCATTTTTCACGACTAAGCGCCAAGGTAGCGGCGTGGGACTAACCCTTGTGCGTCAGATCGCCACCGCTCACGGTGCAGCTGTCGATGTCTCCAGTACTTCTGGCGGCGGCGCTACTGTCACGTTGCGATTCTAGGCAAGCCTTGCCCACAAAGAAATTTACTCTGGCGATGTCAATCTCGCCGGAAGCTGCAACATTGGTTGGATCTTTCGAAAGGATGGCCCTATGAGTTCGGAGTCCATAAAGACTGCCGCGAACAATGGTATGGAGGCTATTGTCAGCAAAACTCCGGAATGGTGACGGTGACAGATTTACGGCGCCGGCCCGGCGTCGAGCTGCTTTTCCATCCGGTAAACCGTCATGGATTCGCCCCGCATAGAAATAGTTAGCGGGACGATGACTCGGAACCCTACCGCCTCGAAGGCGGGTCGCGCGGTGATGCTGGCTTCGGTATACAAGCGACGCACATCGATGGCGCGCGCCTGCTGTTCAACATACTGAAGTAAAGCTCGTGCCACGCCGCGCCGCTGGAAGTCTGGGTGGACGTACAGGCTATCAACATGGCCGTCGGGCGCAAGGTCGGAGAAACCGCCGATGCGATCTTCTACTTCCGCGACCCATGTCGCCTTGCTCTGGCGCCGATGCCCGAATTTCTCCTCATCAATGGTGTCGGGCGCCCATGCTCGTATTTGCGACGGGTCGTAATCGCGCGCCGCAATGCCCCGCACGGAAGCTCGGAGGAGGCTAACTAAACTCGAGACGTCACTAGCCTTGTAGGGTCGGATGTGGATTCTCAGCATGCTCTTGGGGTGGGGTGTGCGGAGCGGGCGAGATTGCTTTATGTCCGAGGATGCCACGCCGGTCTCAGCTGTCAATGCAGTTCATGCGCTTAATTGCATGACGATTGCGACAAATCCAAAAACGTGGCGGCTCAACAATTAGAACTCCTCTCGGGAGAATATCGCAACGTGCGAATATCAGCTTACAAGCAGCCATTTCTGCGGCGCCGAAAAATTAGTACGGGCGTTTCAGGGAGTGATGCGGCCGCCGAGAAGCGCCTCGGTGATTGTCGCGCGCGGTGCTTCGGCCGTCCAGACCGCGCAGAGGTGCGCAGCTGCCGCCAAATACAGTCGAACGTGCTCCGGATCCAAGGTCCCCATGTCGAGACAGGCGCGCGTGTACTTCACCAAGTGAATGTCGTTTCGTATGGAAGCTTCCGTCGCCAGGAGGCGCCGAATCGAGGATAGTTCGTCGTCGGGCGCGTGCCAGACACGGGAGGCGGCCACCGCGGGAGATGTCTGGAGGGCTTCCAAGACGCTTGCATCTTTGATGGGCTGAGGGTGCCAACCCAACTCCAAGGATCGATTGCTCAGGACGCTCCGATACGCCATGATCCACACCAGAGCCGCTGCCAGCGCAAGCTTGCAATTCGTTGTCACGCTGAACAATCCGAACGCAGATTGCGGCAAATTGAGGCAGTGTGACCAGCCGAATTTGGCCTGTTCCAAGTCGTCCTGCAACATGCTGTGGGCACTGACTCGCAGCACCGCCCGGAAGGCAGCATCGATCTGCGGTGGGCTGAGATCGTGACGGATAAAGTCGCCGAACAGCGTATCGACGTTGCCAGTCTTCTCTCCCGCCTCCACCAACTCGCGAATGCTCTGCCCACCGAGAGTTCCCTTCGTAGGGTCCACGAGCTTGTCGAGGATCTCATTGCACACCTGCTCCGGCGGAGTCTTGAGATGTTGCGTTCCCTCCATCGACATGCCTTGGAAGCTCTTCATTTGCCCTGTTGGGTCGGCCGCCAAGGCCCGAGCGGCGGCCCGCAGAAGGGATGCATCTTCGACCCCGGCCGATTCGGCGTGCCGTAGCAACAGCCATAGTCCAATGTGCGAATGCGACGCGCCCGTGAGCGTCGGCAGCGCCAAGGGCGTCAATAGGTTCACCAAGCTCTTGGTGCCAAACTGCAAAGCGATGCAGAGGACCATCGCCTCAATGCCGTCGGCATCCCCACTCGTAAATGCACTGGCCAGTTCTCCCGCCGCCGTATTCGCATCGGGAAATGAGCGCACGCGAGTCGGTTCGGGTATCAGTTCAACTTGATGGCCGTACACCGCCGCACTCGCAACAATTTGCATCCGGGCCATTTCGCGGTCCGATGGATCCACAAGCCGCATCAGCCCGTAACGCGCCATTACCTCAAGTGGCGCGTGCAGCGTAAAACTTGTCACGCCCTGTACTCGTGGACGAGCGACGATCTGGCAAGCCTGATCGAAAATCTCCGCGTCGCTCAACTCTCCGAGAGCGCGATCCTTGTACTCGTCCACGAGATTCTTCGGATCGATGCCGGCTATTCGATGAAGTTTGGATGTTCCTATGGCCTTCATTTCCGTTCAGAACTGGGGAAGATTGCGCTCCGCCTAGTAAGCCTACCGCAAGCCACCAGACGCAGCTAACAGGCGACGCCCCCATGACGAGGAACGTCACCTTTTAGGCGGCCGCAACCAAAAATGCACACTGACTGCCGAAGAACAGCTCGCGCTTTTTATTGAATCAGGTCAGCGTCTTGGCTCGGATGATCAGGAAAAGCAGTCTGAGAAAGCGCTCAAAAAGATTGTATCTCCACAAGTTCGAGGTAAAAGTAAAAAAGTCGCCCTAATTCTCTTTATTCAAACGCAGCCTTTACCGATTTGGCTCCAAATCCGCCATGCTCCAAGTCCCTTCTATTCTGCTCAGCAAATATCGAGCGAATCTAGTGTCGGTATTCGATTGCGACTCTGTATGCGCGCGTATATCCCTAAGAAATCTGACGATGTTGTCAATCTTGGCGTCAAAGCCTGTGGAACTTATGTTGCTCTTTTCAAAAGCATCCCAGATTGCGGATTTAAGATTTTCTTGAATTGCGCCCAGATCGGAATTAGCCGGTTGTCCTATTCGAGGTTGAGTAAAGGAATTGTAACTATTGCTCCGTCGCCACGCTATGACCTCGCTATCTAGCCCGACCGATGCCCCATATAGCTTGGCGATTCTTAGAATCTCAATGGCTATGTGCGCGCCGACCGACGCCGGAAAAGTCAATATAGAATTGCCCGGGCTCTCAACGAGCGTATGAATTAAACCCGCCGCAACATCGAACCCAGATCCTTGAAAAGCGAAGCTATCGATAGGCGCAACGTTTTCTTGATCGGAAATAAGCAGAGCAAAGTCATCATTTAGTACAATTCCTACAATGAGATTGAATTGTGGTGCAATGTCATTTAGTTCATCCCGAAGATACGGATAGACATTTTTCTTCCATAAATCATCAACGGTGTTTTCTACGATTGCTGTTAGTTCTTCAATCGCCATAGATTTCAGAACCGATGCAAGGTCTTTCGCTTGAGTCCCGATTTTTTCAATTGCGGAACGAGAAATAGAAAAATCGCCAGCGCACGCAATGATAATCCGATAGGGCAAATGTGCAGGGCCCTTGAAACGATGAATCTTGGAACCTGCATAGACGATATTGCCAACCGTGATAGCGGTGTCGGCGGCAATAACGAAGCCGTCATTACACTTAAAACCAGCAATTAATGTCATTACTCTATGCGATCGTAGAGGCCGTAACGGACAACTTGGGTGATAGGCAAGCCTATCTCCAAGCTCCAGAAGTTACTTTCCATCCTGCGGTGTCTAAGTTGGGTACGTCAAGCGACGTATGTGGATCTATATACAGCTTCAGGTCGCCAGCGATTTTTAACCGCTTGTGTGCAAAACGCGGATTGGATGCGTGGCCTGAGGAGATTGAATTGCATCGTTCCGGGCGTGCTCGTCATTCAACTGCTCAATATGCAGTGCTGCAGCAGAACATTTTCAACCCGCCACCGGGTGTTCTCTGATCGGAGTCGCGAGGACTGCACTTAGACCGCTCCAGGATCCATTGCTCCTAAGCCATGGATTGATCTGGTTGTTCTCTCGTTGTTGGCTGTCTCCGCGACACTGGCGGCAGATTCCGCCCTACCAGGGATGTTCCAGCTCGACCAAGTGATTGCGGGCTCCGACGTCTGTCGTCTGCACCAGTCGCTGGAGACATTGGCGTACCGGTGCCGCCCCGCCGTGATAGGACATGAATTTCGTCAACTCGCCGCCGCGAGTGTGCATCAGAATGGATTCCCGCTCTCCATTGGCGAAAGTCAGCGCCAATGTGAACGGCGTTCCGCGATCAAAGGCATCAAACAGCTTCTCCGCGTAGTCTTCCGGAAACTCTCCTTGGAACCCATTCGACCTATTGGGATCGGCTGAAAGCATGGCTACCCCGGGCTCAGCTGAGTCCTTCAATTGGATGGAGAGTTGAGTAATCGGTTGGCGCGGAACAGGTGTTTTTGCTTGTGGGGTCAACTCAAATGCCCCGGCCGCAACGCTGGCCATGCGTTTGTCCTTGTCGAGGAAAACACTGAGCTTTACGTCCCACTGCAGAGTGTTCTGGTCCGGTTCGCGTGTCTCGGCCTTGACGTGCATGCCGCACAGATTGTACTTGTCCGTGTCATAGAAGTAGGTGTAGCGGCCGGCCCCGCGATAGTGCTCATTGACGTCGCGCACCAGTTTGCCTTCGCCTCGATAGAGGTCAAACACTCGCACGAGGCCAGCCTCGCGCGTCGCCACTGGCGTATCAACTTTGGGTTCGTTCGTCTGTGCAAAGTCCAAGTTGGTCGGCTCCTTCGGGACGGCCACCGGAACTGAGGTTACCGCAGCGCCGGCATCCGCCTTATCAAGATGAAAATCCGCTCCCCATACCTTGCCTTGCTGACTGAGTAGGAAACCGAAAGCGACATAAAGGCTGTCCGGTGGCACGTCCAGCACAATTTCATATCGCGCCCAGTCCTTCGTCGCAACGACGGGGCGGTCATCCATGTTGTCGAAAGCTTTGATACGGCGGTCGGTTCCATCGACGCGCATCCACATCTGCGCACGTGCAGCACCTTCAGTTTTAAGGTAACCGGAGAGACGCCAACGCGCGCCTCTATAATTGTCGGCCTGTATGGACTGCATCAATGTCCCGAAGCCATTCGACACGATACCGGGCTTGGCCGCGATCAATGCACTCGGGTGTCCGTTCCGCTTTTCTGTGGGATCAAGCGAAAATTGGAAATCCTGAGGCGCATTACCGGCGACGTGCCAGCCCGCGGGGACCTGGGCGTGCCCAGCAGGCACGACGCTCGTCAGACAGACTAGTGCCAAGGCTAGCTTCACACGGTTCACGGTGCCCCCTCGTCCAGCCCGGGTTCGGAGTATTGATTGAGATTCATCTCCAAGAGATAGGTTCGAGAGGAACCTTCCAGCCTGCCGAACTGCGTGACACGCGCTTGGGTAGGCTCAGCCCAATGGGCACGCCACGCCATGCTGCTAAACGCGGCGGCCGCCGCGATAGCCCCCAAAATGGCGGTAGCCCGCATCACCCGGCGTTGCATCGCGTGCTGCGCAGCGGCCTTCAGGACGAATGTATCGAGGTCCGGGCTCAAGATGTCCTCGGCAGATGCCCGGTAGCGATGCACGCAGCGGTCAAGTTCGTCATCATTCGTCATGCCACGGCTCCAACAAATGGCGCAGTCGAACAAGCGCGAAGCGCAGGCGGCTCTTCGCTGTTTCCCTGTTAGTTCCCGTCACCTGGGCGATCTCATCGAGGCTGAGGCCGCCCCTCGGCACGCAGCAAGAAGGCTTCCCGCTGCCGTAGGGGGAGTGCACCAATGGCGGTTGTCAGGTCGGCGCCTAAAGAGACGCTTTGCGCAAGACGATCCGGCTCGTATTGAGCATCTCCCATGAGCTCGTCCAAAATGTCAGTATCCACTCGTGGCCATTTGCCAATCTGTCGCCAGCGATCCGCCGTCCGGCGTTGCGCGATTGAAAAGAGATAGGTGACGAATCGGGCCCGGGGTTCAAAGCGTTCGCGGCCCTTAATGACCGCCATCCACGTTTCTTGTGTAATCTCCTCATAGTCCATCTCGGGAGGAGCCAGGCGCTTAACGAAGCGCAGCAAGGCCGCCCGATGGCGTTCGTAGAGCAGACTGAAGGCGTGGGAGTCACCGCGTCTATACTGTTCGAACAATTTCTCATCGGCCTGCAATGGCGCAGAGCTGCCGTCAGCGTTGCCTTGCATCACACAGCGCCACCGTCTGGAAGTACATATCTCAGCAACCGCCAGCCATTGACCAGGCAATTCCGACGAAAACGCGGCTAAGGTCAATTTACTACCTGTGGAATGAGTGACGATTCTGATCTATTAATCGTGGGAGCCACCAAAATGGGGTAAAAAAAACCGTGGCGCTCAAGGCAATAATGTCCGCTCTATCCCAGACTTGGCAAGAACATGTGGCCCAACTAGGGCGATTGAGGATAGTGAGGATTGCCTCACTAAGACACGTCGCGGGGTTAACGGCGAAAACCGGAAGATTCAGCGTACCCGTGCGCTTGGAAAGATAGCTAATTTCGCCCGGCCGGTCCGGCGAGATCAGTAACGTGAGTGACTCTTTGCAACAAGACATCCAATGAAGGCGCTGCTCATTGGCGGCGGCGCTTGGGGTTGTGATTGGAGCAGTCGCGACGGTTTGCTCGCGCTCCGGCGATTGATCGGGTGACGAGCGCGCGGACGACAGCGTCCGCGCCTGTTCGCTGGGTAGGCGCGCGTGAAACCTTATTCTGGCAGAAGACGCGAGACTGCTTGGATGAGTGCGTCGATGGAAAAAGGCTTGGTCAGAACGTGAGAGTCGGGCGCCAATAGGCCGTCTTCGAGGACGGCATTTTCCGCGTAACCTGTGATAAACAAAATCTTAAGGTCGTCCCGGATCTTGCGCGCAGCAGTAGCCAGTTGCTCGCCCCTAAGACCCCCGGGCAATCCCAAATCGGTGATGAGTAGATCGAAGCGAGCCGAGGTTTCCAATAATCTTAATGCAGTGGTGCCGTCCGCGGCCTCAACGATATGATATCCCGCCTCGGTGAGCGACTCACTTACCATCATTCGGACCGTTGGCTCATCGTCCACGATTAAAATTGTCTCGGCGTGCAACGACTGCCAAGACCCGGTCGTCGCCGGGAGCGCTTCGGATTCCACCGCAGAACCCCGATGTCGGGGCAGGTAGATGCAAATCGTCGTCCCCTTTCCGAGCTCTGTGTAAATGCGGACTTGCCCGCCCGCTTGCCTAGCAAAAGCATGCACCATGGCGAGTCCGAGGCCCGTCCCAACACCGGAAGGTTTGGTGGTAAAGAAGGGATCAAAGGCGCGCTCCAATACCTCCGGTGTCATCCCCGTCCCGGTGTCGGTAACGCAAAGGGCAACATATTGACCTGGCAACATTTCCCGCTCTACAGCCACAGGGTGATCCAGCCACTTATTGGAAGTCTCGATGGTGACGCGCCCACCTCCCGGCATGGCGTCGCGCGCGTTGATGCACAAGATTCAACACCGCGTTCTCCAGTTGGTTGCGATCTATAACGGTGCGTCCATAAGCCGCCCGCGCCGATCACCTCAAGTCCGACCCCAGGTCCCAAGCTGCGTCGAAGCATATCCTCCAGATCGCGACGACGCGGTTGACATCGGTGGCTTGCGGTTCCAAGCGTTGACGCCGCGAAAAGGCCAGCAACCGGTGCGTTAGAGTCGCCGCGGCGCTTGGCGGCGCCCCGCGCCGCAGACACATAGCGAGCAAGATTCGTCGATGCGGCCTTGCTCGAGCCGCGCGAGTCGAAGCATTCGAGGCTACCGGTGATGCCCGCGAGTAGATTGTTGAAGTCGTGCGCGATCCCGCCTGTCAACTGTCCGATCGCTTCCATTTTTTGCGCCTGTCGCAGCAGTTCTTCGCTTTGTCGGTGGGCCGCCTCGATCTCGGCAATCTGGGCATGCAGTCGCTCGTTTAACTCCTTAATTCGCTCTGCCGCGGCCTGCGCTTCGGCGCGGGCCGCCAGCAATTCCTCGCTCATAGCGGCGCCGATCGGTGGCTTTGAACACCGTCAATCGAATGTAAAGCGGACCCCCGCCGCGTCCCGCCGCTCGGTCAAATTCACCAGCGTCGGCAAACGCCGGCGGCACCTATCTGAAAATCCGAGCGCCACCTCGTTGACGAATCCTTGCATCGTAAGAAGTGGCAGCAAATGCGTTTCATAGTAGATGCGCCCGGCGATATGCAGCCTATCTGAAATGGGGTTCCGTTCAACTCGTCGCGCGCGCAACCCGCCCAGAACGCGAAAGTTTGATTGCGCTTTGGCGATTAGTCCGTCCGGCGCGAAACCGAAAAATATCCGCACGGAGCATGCTCGAACAGATCTTCCAAATCTTCGAGTCGTCGGACATCGCCAGCCGCGTTTCGGACAAAGAAACGCGCTTATGGCGGCGGCGGTTTCCTCCGGCGCGCTCAAGTTTGGGCAATGCCCGGTCGCGCAGCAGCTGCACAAATTGGCTGTTCGGCGATTTGCCGATGCACATATCGACCTACGGCCATCGGGGCGATGACATCGTCACTACATTGAAGGACTAGGGTTCTACGCGATCTTGCGGCAGATCTTCGCCGGTTGTCAGACATGAACGTCGTGCGGGCAAAGTGCTTGGCGATTTCAGGATCGGTTCGGCAAAAGCTATTGGTGAGCTCTTCGCCAAGTTCCGGGCGGTCCGGATTTCCCATGATGGTCGGAGCCATGGCGGCGGACCAGCCTAGATAATTGGAATCTAAAAACTCGAGTAGCCCTTCGATCTGCGATTCCGTGAAGCCGCCGACGTACTCCGCATCATTGATGTAGCGCGGCGAGGGGCCCACCATGATGAGCTTGCTGAAAATATCCGGCGCCTTAATGGATGCCAGGGCGCCGATCATGGCACTGACCGAATGCCCCACGAACACAGAATTTCGCAGACCTAGCGTTTCCACGATCTCGATCACGTCATCGGCGTAGCCCTGCAAAGTCGCATACTTCGACTTTGAAAATGAGGCAAGGTCAGAACGCCCGGCGCCAACGTGGTCAAACAGCACGACTTTGTGAGAGTCGACAAAGCTCGGCGCGACAAAGCGCCACATGGATTGATCGCATCCAAAGCCATGAGCGAATACGATGGGCGGGTCCCCATCACCTGACACTTTAACGTTGTTACGATCGAGTACTGGCATGGAACGTCTCGGGTGCTATCGGAAGCGGAATGCCTCAGTTTAACCGTTTTGACCTTCCAGCCCCAAACGGCGCACAACCAAGGCTGCCGCGAAGACGGCGAGTACTACCAGTGTCCAAACGCCAGCTCGCGAACGACGGATCATGGAATGTCACTCCACAATCCGCGCCGTCGCCCTGCTACGCCTCATTATGGTCGCGACCCATTGAGCCCATCGCTCTCCCGAAAGCCTAGTACGTTCCAAGACCGATAGCCGTCGCGATCAGCACGAGAAGAAGGACCGCACTAACGCGCTCGATAGGACCTGAAACGACAAGGCGCGGGAACGCGATTAGCATCGCCAGCACGGGTATAGAGGCGTGGCCACAATCAAAAGTCCCAAAATGATGCGCTAAAAATCCTTTGATCCCTGAAGGTGGATAATCCTAACTCTTCGGGCGATCGACCGCGTCCTTGCGCATTTGATGCTCGGGCCATTGCCTCTCTGCTCTCCCCGACTCACCTTCCGGATGCTTAGTCGGAACGCCTTGGCCTTGGTGGCGACACCCTGTCGCAAATGACCGCCGATGCGAACAAGTCTTCCACAGCCCTAACTCTCGTGGAATGTCCAGACAGCTTTTCCGACTCTTCTTTCTTCGGTCCGAGCCACGTATCTACGGTGTCCCGAAGTCTAGGTTTGTTACGCTGTCGCTGGCGATAACTGCCATTATCGCATGTATATTGAGTCGAGGGCGGCGTGCCCTCGCGGACAAATCAATCAAGACCGCTCGGAATGGGCGCCGATGCCAGCTGCTTCGGACGATATCTGTGTGGTGGAAGCGAACGAATTTCTGTGGCGCCGATTCGGCGAATGCACGGAGTCGAATAACGTGGCCCTTGTGGGCCCGAGCGGACTACCGGTGATTTATTGTGGGCGGACAGCCCATGATATTCAATCGATTACAAAATGCGCATTCCCACTCAATCGAATGGTCCGCGCGAGAGCAACCAGTGCAACGGTGCCGTCCACTGCCTGCACGATGTATCCGGTTCTGAGTGACGATCAATATCACCGATGACTCACCGGACGCTGCGCAATGATTGGCAAATCCCCAAACTTTTCGCGTTGGAGCGTTTGAGACATCCTGGGGAGTATTACGGAGATATTCTAGGCGTTCGGCCTCTCGCTCGATGCAGACGTGCCACTGCCCTCGCGGCCAGTAAACCAGTTGACCGCATACTGCACCAACTGTGTGCCGGTATTGAGATTGAGCTTGCGTTTGATGCGTTGCCGATGCGATTCGACCGTCTTGATGCTCAAATTCAAGGACTCAGCGGTCTCGCGCGTGCTCATGCCCTTGCCGATCATATGCAAAATCTGTAATTCCCGGTTGCTCAAGCGATCAATCGGATTCGCGGAAATATACGAGCCGCCGGCGGCGAACTTCTGAATCATGTTGTTGCCGACCGCTTCCGAGACATAGATGCCTCCATCCAGGACTCGGCGTAACGAAACGAGAAACTGTTCGCTGGCGGCTTGCTTCATGATGTAACCGTTGGCTCCGGCGGACAGCATGCGTTCGGCATAGATGGTTTCATCGTGCATTGAGAGCACCAATATCGGCAATTGAGGGTGGTGCGCGCGCACATCGCGCACCAGCTCGATGCCGTCGCTTTGCTTCAAACTGATATCGGCAATCATGACATCCGGGTTGAGCTCTTTAATCGCCGTGCGCGCATCGCGTGCCGTCTCCGCTTCGCCGCAGACGATCAGATCCTCTTCGTTCTCCATGATGCGCCGCAATCCTTGGCGCACGATCGGGTGGTCATCGACGATCAATACGCGCCTGACGCGGCGCTTGCCCGTATTAACTCCTGAAGGGGACATCGAGGACCGAATCCATGCGCCGGTGGCTGCCATGTTTAACTTCTCCTGAAATGGCGTACTGACATTGTATCTGAAGCGTCACGGTCGTTACCCTGTTACGGTAATCACCGTGCCGCGCGGCTGGTTAGCACCGATCTCAAATTTGGCGCCGATCATATCGGCGCGGTATTTCATGATTTTGAGGCCCATTCCAGACGTGGATGCTGCGCTGCGGACGAAACCGCCGCCATTATCGGTGATGCGCAGAGTAAAGCCGTCTTCCTTGGCGATCATCGAGATCTCCACCAAGCTCGCATGCCCGTGCCGCGAGGCGTTGGTCAGAGCCTCCTGGGCGATGCGATAGAGGTGGCTTGCATCAGTTTCCGTGATTGTAAATTCCGGACACACCTCGGAGCGAAACGTCACTTCCAATCCATAGAGATCGCGACTACGTGCGGCGAGTGCACGCAGCGCCGAGCCTAAGCCGCCCGTTTCGGTGCGCACCGGCAAGAGTCCGCGCGCCAAGGAGCGCGCAGTCTCGATGGATTGGTTCAAGTGCCCGACGATTTCATTCACGTTCTCGACCACGTCAGGGCAGCGCTGCTGAATGCGACTCGACAAGCCTCGCAACATCAACGCGACGCCGGTGAGTTCTTGGCCCAGGCCGTCGTGCAAGTCACGACCGATACTCTGGCGCTCCCGACCGGACACGTCGAGAATTTCCTGCTCGAGACGCTTGCGTTCGGTGATATCGCGCATCGAGATGGAAATGCCGCTGGCGATGCCGTCGTCGCGTACCAGCACGGCGCGATTTTCAAAATACTGAACGGGCCCATCCTCGGAGGACTCAAATTCGAAGGTCGTGGTTTCCCCCGACTCCAAAATGTGCCCGAGCTTCTGCAGTACCCGTGAACAGGCCGCTTGAGGGAGCAGCGAGTTGATCTCCCGGCCAATGATTTGCTCGGGCGTGAGACCGTTGACGGAATTGTTGACGAAGCGAACCCGCATCGCCGTATCGAGCAGAAACAGGGTATCCGCGGTATTACTGGTCGTCGCCCGCAGCAACGCCTCAGAACGTCGTAATCGCCGTTCGGAATCTCGCCGTGCGGTGACGTCCTGAATGACGCCTACCAGGCCGCGAGGTACAGCGCCGTCAAAGAGCGGCCGGGCGGTCGTAGCGTAGGAGCGATAGCGCCCATCGTTGCCGAGCAGTTCAAATTCTTGCCGGACCTCGACTTGGCCCGCAAAAGCGCTGTCGATGGCTCGTTTGACTGCGCCTTGATCCTTCGGATGGACCCGCGCCAGCATCGTCTGCATATCCGGGAAGACGCTGGGAAGATGAATCTGTGGGTTCTCTAAGTCGGCGAACTCGAATGAGTTTTGCGCGCGATCCCAGCGCCACGCATGCATGTTGGCCATATTCATCGAAAGCTTCAGCCAGCCCGTGCTGTTCTCGAGTGCAATTTGAGCGAGTTTTTTGGCTTGGATGTCTTGTACGGAACCGTAGGCGCGAAACGGTTGCCCGCCCAACATCTCAAGGTGCCCGATAACTCGTACCCAGATCCGTTGATCCTTAGCGTGTTGATTTCGAGCTCAAGATCGATGTGCCCGGCACCCGCCTCGGCCCTTTCGCAGGCTTCGCGAAACTGCGCTCTCGATTCAGGCACGCACTGCGTGAGCATAGATTCCCACGTCAACTTGAATTCATCCCGCTTGGTGCCGAAGATGCGATACATCTCTTCGGTCCAGGTGAGTTCCTGAGTCGCGTAGCTATATTCCCAACCGCCGATTTTGGCGATGCGTTGGGTCTCCTCGAGGATATCGGTCAAGCGCTTGATTTCAGAGACGTCCACGCAACATCCGATGACTCGCACCGGATCGCCCGCGGAGTTGCGCTGGATCAACGAGCGATCCAAGATAGACTTGTAGCGGCCTTTGGCATCGCGAATTCGATAGGTCGTGGCCCAGCCGCGGCCGTTAATGAGCGCCGCACTGATTGCCTTTTTTGCGGCGTTAAAGTCGCGCGGATGAATCCGCTCCAACCAGGCATCCGCGGAGGATTCCAACTCCTCCGGAATAATTCCCAATACTTCTTGAACGCCCCGCGAGCGATGCACGATTCCCTTGGCGATGTCCCATTCGAAAATGATGCCGTCGACCGCATCGGCTGCAAGCCGGAATACTTCCTCGCGTTGCGCAAGGCGAAATTCGGCTTCTTTCCGCTCGGTGATATCGCGCGAATTGATCACGACACCCTCGATCAGCGGGTTGGCGAGCGCCGAGACGCAGCGTGACTCCAGCCAACGGTATGAACCGTCCTTGTGGCGAGTCCGAAACTCGCGTGAGAATCCTTTGATCTCGCCCGCGACCAATTGCCGATACTTGGCGAGCAAATCCTCGCGATCATCGGGATGTGCAAGTTCAAATACAAAATGCGACTCGCGTTCCTCCCACGTAAAGCCAAGCGAATTTTGCATGCCGGCGCTGATATACTTCAGTCTGCCATCCGCCGCCGCAATCGTAATGATGTCCTGCGCATGCTCTGTAAGGGCCAATAGGCGCCGTTCACCACTGCCTGGCGCGCGATTGTTAGCGCGCCGTTCGGTCACCTCAAGCGACAGGATCACCAGTCCGACGATTCCCGATCCGCCTCTAAGCGGTTGCACATCGATCTCGAAGCGGCGTGCAGGTCGGTTTGGCTCCTCCAAGGCGAGCGATTCGTCATGATAGGAATGGCCTTGGAGTGCGCGAGCAAATACGTCTGGCTTCAGCAACAGCGTGGGCGTCAGCATTAACGCCGAGCAGCCCACTGCGCCACCGGGGATCTGGCCGGCCGAGCGGACCGCCCCGGCGTTGGCGTAAGTAACCTTCAGATTGGTGTCGAGGATGAGCACGTCATACGGCAGCTGATCGATGGCCGTGACCACATCCGGTTGCGGCGCCGGTGGCGTGAATGTGAGCATCACGAGACGCTGATCTGAAGCCGACATCAGTGGTTTCAGCTCCGTGAGAGCAGATTGCTCGCCTGCACTCAATCGCCACATCAAGACTCGGCTCGATTGCGTCTTTACTTCAGAAAGGGACGCAATGATGGGGACGATTTGTGTCGCCGAAGCCGCTGCGAGATACCGAGCGAGCGGCGCTTCGATTAGAGCAGTAGGATCGCGCTCAGACAGACATTGGCGCGCAGCCGCATTGGCGAGAACCACCGGTAAAAGCTTATGACGGGCATCGACCACGAGCACTGCGTCTCGCAGGCTGTCTAGGGCCGTGTCCGCCAGCGCGCGCGTTGCATTTGACGCCAGGCGCAAAAAATCCGGAGACGTCGCCATCCTTTGGAACTCCGGGCACACTCTAATATATCAGTCCACAATACCTTATACGCTCAACGTAATGTGAGCGTATACCCGGGGGATGAATATGCGGGAATCCCCTAATTTGGCGGCCATTCGAAACTACTTGATTAAACGATCGACCGAGGCGGGTCGTTGCAGTTTTTCGGTGCATCATCTTCGCCAGACAAAAAAGCGCACGTCGAGTCCGCTAACAGACTGGTTTCGTTAAAATCGCGGCATGACCCCTGCAATCCGACACCTCCGCAAGAGCGATCCCCGGTTCGTAGAGTGGATCGATCGCATCGGTAAGCTAGAGTTAGCCACGCCCCCGGTTCGTGAGCCGTATGTTGCCTTGCTAGAAAGCATCGCCCACCAACAGCTTGCCGGAGCCGCGGCGCGTGCCATTTGGGCCCGGGTCATTGCCTTGTTTGCGGATGGAGTTCCTTGTCCGAAACGTCTTGCAGACATGACCGAAGCAGATTTGCGCGCCGCTGGCTTATCGCGCAGCAAGGCATTGGCGATGAAAGACATCTGCGCCAGGGTGAATGAGGGGAAGATCCCGAGTACGGCTCTGATCGCGCAGATGTCGGACCCCGACATTTACGCGCAATTAATGGAAGCGCGCGGTGTGGGCGTATGGACTGTGGATATGCTCATGCTGTTTACGCTGTGTCGGCCCGACGTGATGCCGGTGACCGATTACGGCGTGCGCAAGGGATTTCAGATTCTCTATCGCAAGCGGGCGCTGCCGTCGCCAAAGCAACTCTTGAAACATTCGGAGAAATGGCAACCGCATCGATCGGTAGCGGCCCTCTATTTGTGGCGAATCGCAGATACGGCCAAGAAGCCTAAGAAGACCAAGAAGAGGTCACTTTCGAAATAAGTCGTCCAACGCCGATTTCGACTTGGCGATCTCTGCCTCGTTCTTCGCTATATAGGCACCGGCCTTTGGCTTGAAGTGATCGCAAAAGTTTGCCTCGTCTTTCTTGCGCTCTTCTTCGGCGGTCGGTTCCTTGCAATGCTTAGCATAAGACGTGTCGTACTCGACGCACATCTTGCATACGTGCAATTCCGCATTACAGGCTTTGCATACATCGAGGCGACGTAGCGGCAGACTGAGTGCGGCGAGAGATGCGCCGCAGCGCCAGCAGACTAGAAAGTTAGGCATACGAGATGCGTGAATATACAGCGGGATTGTCATAGATATGCCAGTTGCAGTTACACAAGGAATCAGGTCAATTGGCTTATGAAACCGCCGATGGCCATAAGATGCCGACCATACCAAGAAACGCACGAACTTACTATAGGTCTCGCGCCCGGAAGTTTTCTGCATGGTATTTTACAAAAATGTTGACAATTTACGATCTGGACGATCATGCACGGACCCTGTAAAGCGGGATTGCGCGATCCATTCAAAGAGACAGCTATAACTGCGCTAAGACGCGTGGTCGACCCGCTTGTCGATTTAATGATCGATACGGGAATAACAGTTCAGGAATTTAGTCGCTTGGTGAGAGACCGTGCAGTGAGGTCAGCGGCCGCGCGCGTTGCCAGGGAAAGTGGTCGCAACAGCAAGTCACGGGTTGCGATTATAACCGGACTCGCTCGAGCTGAAGTAGCTCGAATCCTGGAAACAAATGAACCTCTGTTTGGCTTGCGTGGTGGACAACACCCTGCCAGAAAAGTGCTCGCTGCTTGGTACGAAAATCAGCGATTCCTAGCGGCGACTGGCGATCCAGCAATCTTACCAATATTTGGTAGGCGGAAGAGCTTCGAACAGTTAGTCGCGAGCCCATAGTGGAGGGATTCCGGTACGAGCCATGTTGGATCAGCTCACGCAAATCGGAGCCGTGGAGATTCTTTCTGGGCAAAGAGTAAAGGCGAAATCTAGGGTTCCTATCTTTAAGGGGATGACTTGCAGCGCTATCGCTAATATCGGAGAGCGCGCCGGTGACTTGCTCAGTACGCTAAAGCACAACTTGCGCACGACATCGACGCCGCTTTTTGAGGGGACCGCGTTTATTGGCGACGTCGATATCGGTGTAGTCCCGCTGGTTCGTCGGCAAATGGCTGAACAGGGAGCGGCGTTTATAGAGGGGGCAACTTCATTGTTTACTCGCTCGCGCAGTAGGTCAAGGCGATCGAGCGCAAAGAAAACGTCACAATGCCGAGTAGGCGTAACCGTCTACTATTTCGAGGATGGGATTACAAACGCAAGTCGGCCGCAGCTGCCTAACGATACAAGTCGTCGGAAGAATCTTCAGCGTCAATACAAGTTAAAACATTTCGATAAATAAGCAAAAATCGGGCGGGGGTTGCTACGGCGGAGTTGACAGATGAAAGTATCAGAATCTCCATTTTCAGAAATCGTGAAACGCCAGGGCGCGAATGCGTTGATTACGGCGACGATCAAGTTTCTAGATGCAAACAATATTTCCAAGCAATTGATAGTCGATTCGATACGCCAATACTATGGCCCACGCAAAGCTGCGGACAGCGTTCGACAGTACAAAAGGCTGGCGCGCGCATATGAAGATATGGGTCTTGTCATGTCGACGTGGTTTTCGTCTCCAGATTTTTTGGACTCAGAATGCCGGCCCCTCCCGTTAACAATCAAACCTGGGCCTAAGTCCGTCTATGCGTTGGTCCGGGCAGCTCGCGTTTCAATATCGCCGGCATTCGCGATTGAATTGATGCGTCGTTCTTCATGCGTCCGCGTCAATCCTGCAGGCAACTTTGTGGCACAGAGGCGGGAATTCGTGCTACCAGGTATCGCGGTTTTGCGCGGCGCTCTGATGGTCGACCGATACTTAGATACGCTACACAGAAACTCAGCGCCGGACAAAAAAAAGTCAGTGCTTCTGCTCGAGAGAAACTGCCATGTGCCGGAAGTAAATCTCAAAACAATCGCCCCCATCCTTCGAGATATTAAGAAGCGCGGTTCGGCTTACATCGACTCGGTTGACGGTGATATTGAAGGCTTACGTCGGAAGCGATCGAGACACAAAGGTTCTGGCGAAATGAGCGTCCATCTATTTGCATGGACTCGCCCGGCGAGAACCAAATTCAAACGTGATTGATTGCGCCTAAGATGCTCCGGGAGACGGCAGCAAGTCGCTTTCCTATGACACGTGGACCAGGCTGTCTCTAGAAGCAACCTCTAATGCAATTAGTCGATTGCGACGAGTCTTCCGGCTCGCTTAGCGCTGTTTGATCCGATTTGCGCATCAGGGCGCGCAATCGCGTTAGAACCGATCTGGGCGTCAGGGCGCGCAATGGCGTTGGAACCGATCTGCGCATCCGGGCGCGCAATGGCGTTGGAACCGATTTGCGCATCAGGCCGCGCAATCGCGTTAGAACCGATCTGGGCGTCAGGGCGCGCAATCGCGTTAGAACCGATCTGGGCGTCAGGGCGCGCAATGGCGTTAGAACCGATCTGCGCATCCGGGCGCGCAATGGCGTTGGAGACCGATCTGGGCGTCAGGGCGCGCAATGGCGTTAGAACCGATCTGCGCATCCGGGCGCGCAATGGCGTTAGAACCGATCTGCGCATCCGGGCGCGCAATCGCGTTGGAACCGATCTGCGCATCCGGGCGCGCAATCGCGTTGGAACCGATCTGCGCATCCGGGCGCGCAATCGCGTTGGAACCGATCTGCGCATCCGGGCGGCAATCGCGTTGGAACCGATCTGCGCATCCGGGCGCGCAATCGCGTTGGAACCGATCTGCGCATCCGGGCGCGCAATCGCGTTAGAACCGATCTGCGCATCCGGGCGCGCAATGGCGTTGGAACCGATCTGCGCATCGGGTCGAGCTACTACGTTGGACCCAATTTGCGCGCTAGGACGAACGAGACCGTTTGAGCCTATCTGAGCGTCGGGACGCACAACCGCGCTCATGCCTTTTGGCATCGGCAAAAAAGCTTGCGAATCGGGCCTCGCGAAACCATTGGAACCTATTTGCGCGCTTGGACGAACCAGACCGTTTGAGCCAATTTGCGCGCTTGGACGAACGAAGACCGTTTGACCCTATCTGTGCGCTCGGTCGGAATAGTCCGTTTGATCCAATCTGCGCTGCAGGGCGGACTACCGACACATGGCCGGCATAGACCGTTTCCGCCCCCATCACGGTGACAATTACGAACGCTTGTATTCCGATCCCTCGTACCAGTCTTCCGATTCTGATGTCCATTTTAAATCCCTTCAGTTTGGCAATTCTTTAGCTAATGCGCGTTCGTCTTCTTCGTTCACAATGTAGTGATAGATTCCGACTCCCGTTTTGATGCTGTCTTCGCATCCTTCTTTGTCCCGCTCCGATAACCAATTGTCTATGTCATCGGCAAATATTTGACCTCTTGTTCGAATGAACTTATCGAAATCCTTAAGATCCTTTTTCGTAATTCCGTGGACCGTATATACGGTCCGCTCAACCAACCCGTTACCACCAATCGATTCGGCGCGAAAATTTACTTCGAGTGTTTCGCAGACGTTGTGTACAACACGTGCAAACCATAAGACGCTCTCGGTACTCAATGGATCTGGTATGTAAAAGCGCTTTACTGCACGATAGAAACCCTTACCTACGTCCTGAACGCATCCAGTTCGAATCAACTCGTCCAAAAGTGCACGTGGAGAAACCCCTGGGCAATAAGTCGCCGTCAATTCCGAAAACGTCGCACCGGTTTTTTCACCAGGGCCCCGCGAAAACTCGAGATCGCGAAGCACTCCATAGGGACCCGTGTAATTTACGTCGGTATGCCACGCCGCCAGCGCCGTCGGCAACGGATTGGATTCTTGCGCTGCGACGCCGAATTTCGCGCCCACATTCGATCCCAATATGTCGCGAACTTGATTCATTTCGATATTCGCGATCAACGAAATCCCCTCTATCGTCGGATCTTTGCCCGACGCCTCAAATTGTTTTCTCGCCACATCCACGTACGCTTGCTTCAGGACTTCGCTGAACTCGGGAAAGGCGACGGCGTTTTTAACCGCCATCCGCACCAACGGCTTCAACAGATACCTAAAAGCAGCTAGTAGATTCTCCTTAACAGATTGCGTCATTGCTGAACATATTACAACTGTTTTGTTGTTGTAATTCACACTTTTGCGCTATTGCTGCATTGCCGCATAAGCGGCTCTGGTAGGCCAAAACTTGCCTAAGAACCCGGTAGTGGTCCGGCCTATCCTGGATTGCGCCATACCCCTATTCTTTCCCAAGTAGAGAATCACCATGGCCCCCTTAGATTGTTCACGACCCCGTTCGATTCGTTTCTTCCGTAAACTTCCGAAATGCAGCACTTTTTCAAGCTGGCAGCGGGTCGCCCGATAGGTTTGTTCCTCGTTACTTGCCTGCTAGTTGGCCTGTGGAGTTGCGGACGTTCGACAAACGGTGAGACATCATCGGAGGTCTTGCGACGCGGCTTAGCAGGGGAACCCAGTTCGCTGGACCCAGCGATTGCAGCCGACAACTTTTCCTTTCAACTGCTCCAAGATCTTTACGAGGGGCTCACAGTTGAGTCGGACAGCGGCCAAGTACTGCCTGGAGTCGCGTCTTCGTGGACCGTTGACCTGACAGGGACTACTTATACTTTTCATCTGAAAAACGGTGCACGCTGGTCAAACGGAAAGCCTGTTCGGGCGCAAGAATTTGTATTCGCTTGGAGGCGCGTGCTGGATCCTGCGCGCGGCTCTCCGGTCTCAGACGATCTTCGTCTCATTGCCGGAGCAACGGATATCATTGCCGGTCGGCTGCCGCCAAGTGAGCTCGGCGTATACGCGCCAAGTGATGACGCGCTTGTGGTGAAGCTCGAGCGGCCAGCACCCTATTTGCCGCAAATACTTACACACTCCGCGACGTTCCCGGTCTATTCGGAAGCTAGCGCAACGATCCACTCCTCGGAATCCTGGGTCTCCAACGGGCCATACGTGCTTACCAGTTGGCGACCGGGTACATCTGTCGAGATGGATAAGAATCCAAACTATTGGGATCGCGAAAATGTTCAAATCGCGAAGGTGCGGTATGAAATTGCATCTGACCAAAACTCACAATTGGCTCAGTATCGAGCAGGTCAAATTGACATCACGGACATTGTACCGCCAACGCCTTACCTTGGATCAACGCGGAACATCCGAAGGAATTAGTCGTGGCTCCTTTTCTCGCAACGGCTTATTTTGGAATCAACTTGTCAGCACCGCCCCTTGCTTCAAATCTTCAGCTCCGAAAAGCGCTAGCAATGGCCATTGATCGAAAACGAATAGCTGCTGCGCAAGGCTTTGGCCAGCCACCCGCATATGGTTTCGTGCCTCCGGGCACGTGGAACTACAACCCGCAAAGTTGGCAATGGGCTGATTTGAGGGATGCAGATCGTATCGCGGAAGCAAAGCGACTCTATTCTGCAGCAGGGTATTCGCTGGCGAGGCCGATTAAGATTCGATTGCTTTTCAACGCAAATATCGCGATTAAACAAACCGCGATTCTTGTAGCCGCTATGTGGAGAGAAACGCTCGGGATCGAGACTGAACTCATCGAAGAAGAGTATCGCGTCTTTCTACAGTCACGGCACGATAAATCGAGATGGGAGGTTGCCCGACTGGGATGGACAGCCGACTTCAACGACGCCAGTAATTTTTTGGACACGTTTCGTGAAAAATCCCCGAACAATGATGCAGCATATGGAAATCATACGTTTGATGCCCTACTCGACGAGGCGGCGCGCACTCCTGATCCGGGAACAAGAAGGGCCCTACTCGAGGCAGCCGAACGTGTAATGCTAAATGACTACCCTGTTTTGCCTTTGTACTTTTTTGTCTCGAAACGATTGGTAAAGCCATACGTACATGGTGTTCGACCCAATCCTCTAGATCGATTGACGTCAAAAACTCTTTCGATGTCCGCTCATTGAGGTCTTTACAAGGAAGTAAGACTTGTCTTGGTATCGGGCTTGCCTTCGCGTTAACGATTCGAAAATCGAACCTCTGCTATGCGTGGTAGAAATGCGCACTTAAACCTCCTGCATCATCTCCTCCGGCCCGCACGCGGCGGAGCTGCGGCAGTTCTCGTGGTCTTTGCTTTCCTGCTGGTCCTAGCTACCAAGGCGGGCTTGGTCGGCATCCCCTTGGCATTGCTCGTCATCTCTTGGTTCTTCAAATACGCCTACGTCTTGTTTGATCACACGGTGCGGGGCTTCGATGAGCCGCCTACCCTCGACATTCAAATGATGAATCCCGTCAACGAGCAGCGCCCCTTGGCGCAGGTCGCAATTCTGGGACTCATCGGTTACGCCGTGTACCTGGCTCAAGAACATTTCGGCGGCGGCGCCGCTGCCGGTCTCGCCATCGCCTGTCTGTTTTTTCTGCCCGCCTCGGTCGCGATTTTGGGACTGGAGAGCAACATCTTGAAAGCCGCAAATCCGGTGTATTGGTTCAGTTTAGTGCGCGGACTGGGAATGTTGTATGGCGCGGTGCTCCTCGTGGTTCTCGGCTATGCGTTGGTTTTGCGGCTGCTAGGGGCTTCGATCTATGGCTGCCCGTCGAAATCGGGATCGGCATGTTTGCCGTGCTCTCGGTGTTCAGTTTCTTAGGCGGTGCGCTCTATGAGCGCCGCCACGAACTGAACCTGGAGACCTGGGTCAGTCCCGGAACGCACCGCGGCGCTCGAGACGCAGCAAACCCTGCGCGAGAGCGACCAGCTCGTGCACGAGGCCTACGGCCTGATGCGCGCCGACGCCCACATCAAAGTGCTTTGGCATGCTGGAAGACTGGCTAAAAAGCCGCGGCAACACCCCGGAAGACTATCGCTGGCTGTGCGAGCGCACAGCAAGTTGGGACGATCCGCGCTATGTCACGCGCCTCACCGAGGAGCTCGTTATCAGGCTTCTGATACTGAAACGTACCGGGGAAGCATTGGACGTGGTGGGCCAACGATTGGAGCTGGATCCCAGCTTTCGGCCCAAGTCGGCGGCGGACACCCTGAATATTGCCCAACTCGCCGCGCGCGGCGGCGGTGCCCCGCGGGTAGCCCGCATTCTGCTTTCGGACTTTGCCGCTCGCTTCGCGGGCGATTCCCGTGTGGCAACGGCGCAGTCCCTCAAGGATCACGCTAGGGCCCCCTCGCGCCCTAAAAAAGTGCAGCGCGCGTCGTTCACCTATGGCATTGCGGCCCCTGATTCCTTACGACATGATTGAAGGGCGCCCGCCTGTTGGTTTCGGGCAAATCACGAGAATTCATGGCCAATCCGCCGTACAACGAAATGTACTTGAGGCAAGGTGCCGGACGCGCCCACTACCTGCGCTATGCGCAGTGGCTGGATGAGCAGCCGGCGGATCGGCTGGCGCAGAAGCGCGCCGAGGCGGATGCGTTGTTTCACCGCGTCGGCATCACCTTCGCCGTCTACGGTCAGGAAGAAGGCTCGGAACGGCTCATCCCCTTCGACATCGTGCCCCGCGTGCTGCCGCGCGAGGAGTGGATTCGGCTCGAAACCGGCTTGAAACAGCGCGTGCGGGCGCTCAATTCCTTCATTCACGACATCTATCACGACCAACAGATCCTCAAGGCCGGCGTCATCCCTGCCGAGCAGGTGCTCTGCAACTCGCAATACCGTCCGGAGATGCAGGGCGTGGATGTGCCGGGCGGCATCTATGCTCACATTGCCGGCATCGACATCGTCCGCGACGACGCCGGCGAGTTCAAGGTCCTGGAAGACAACCTGCGCGTGCCCTCCGGCGTGTCCTACATGCTCGAGAACCGCAAAATGATGATGCGGCTGTTTCCCGAGCTCTTCTCCTCGCATCGGGTCGCGCCGGTCGATCACTATCCCGACGTGCTGCTCGACAACCTGCGCAGCGTCGCGCCCACCGGCGTCGCCGATCCCACCGTGGTGCTGCTGACCGCCGGCGCGCACAACAGCGCCTACTTCGAACACGCCTTCCTGGCGCAGCAAATGGGGATTGAACTGGTCGAGGGCCAGGATCTCTTCGTGCGCGACGAGGCGGTGTTCATGCGCACCACTCAAGGCCCGCAGCGCGTCGATGTCATTTACCGGCGCATCGACGATGACTTCATGGACCCGCTGGTGTTCCGGCCCGACTCCATGCTCGGGGTGCCCGGCCTGCTCACCGCCTATCGCGCCGGCCACATCACCATTGCCAATGCCATCGGCACCGGCGTCGCCGACGATAAGTCTATCTATCCCTATGTGCCGGAGATGATTCGTTTTTACCTGGGCCAAAGCCCCATCATCGGCAACGTGCATACCTGGATGCTGCGTAACCCCGTCGACCGGGAGTACGTGCTCGCGCATTTGGCCGAGCTTGGTGGTCAAGGAGGTCCATGGCGCCGGCGGCTACGGCATGCTGATCGGACCTGCCGCTTCCCAAACCGAGCTCGAGAAATTTCGGCAACAGATCATCGCCACGCCCGAGCGCTACATCGCGCAGCCCACCCTCGCGCTGTCGACCTGCCCGACCTTCGCGGAGGCTGGCTTGGCGCCGCGCCACATTGACCTGCGCCCCTTCGTGCTCTCCGGACGCGATGTCACCATCGTTCCCGGCGGGCTGACCCGCGTGGCGTTGCGCGAGGGCTCGCTGGTGGTGAATTCCTCGCAAGGCGGCGGCACCAAGGACACCTGGGTGCTGGAAACCTGATGCTCAGCCGCACCGCCGATCATTTGTACTGGATGTCGCGCTACATCGAGCGCGCGGAGAGTCTCGCGCGCATGGTCGACGCGCACTACCGCATGTCCCTGCTGCCCCACTCGCCCGAGGAACTGGCCGAATCACTGCAGGCGACCATGACGGCGCTGCACATGGAAGAGGCCTACACCGAGCGGCACCAGAGCATCGAGCCCAAGGCGGTATTCGAGTTCGTCTGTCTCGATCGCGACTATAGCGGCAGCATCTTCAGCTGCCTGCGCGCCGCGCGCGAGAATGCCCGTGCCGTGCGCGGCTCCTTGACCTCGGAGCTGTGGGAAACCTTGAACTCAACCTGGCTCGACACCCGCTCGCAGGCAGTGGGCCGCTCCTTGGACATCGGCGGGTTCGTCGAATGGGTGAAGGAGCGCTCGCATCTGACCCGCGGCGTCACCATCGGCACGATGATGCGCGATGAGGCGTTTCACTTTACCCGCATCGGCACTTTTCTCGAACGCGCCGACAGCACTGCCCGCATCCTGACCGCGAATCAAAGCGATCTGATGCCCGGCGCGGATGCCGGCGAGGTGCCGGATCCCTATCAATGGAGCGTACTACTGCGGGCCCTGTCCGCCTTCGAGGTGTATCGGCGCGTCTACCGCGATGTGATCACGCCCTCGCGCGTGGCCGAGCTTCTGATCCTGCGCGACGACATGCCGCGCTCGCTGTTGCGTTGCTGCAAGGAGGTGTACGGTAACGTGAAGTCCGTCGCCAACCAGCAATCCACCGAAACCGTGCGGCGCGCCGGCGAAATGCATGCCATCCTGCACTTCGCGCGCATGGAGGAACTCTTAGAGTTGGGCTTGCCGCGCTTTCTGCAGCAATTTTTGGCGAAGCTCAACGATTTGGGCAGTCGCATCGCATCGGATTTCTTGGTTCCCCCGGCGGAGGCTTAAGCACTATGCATATGCACATTCGGCACGAGACCCGCTATCGCTACGAGCGGCCGGTCAAATACAGCGTGCAGAGCCTGCATCTCACGCCGCGCCGCGACTTGAGCCAACGCGCGCTCAGTTGGAGCATTGCCGCGCCGGGCCGGCGGCTGGAACAGATCGATGCCTACGGCAATATTGCGCACCTGCTGACCATCGAAGAGCCGCATCGGGAAATCAGCATTGTGGTCCGCGGCGTGGTGGAAACCGCGGACACCGACGCGCGCCAGGACGACGGACCTTTATCGCCCCTGGCCTACCTCGCCCCCACGCAACTGACCGCGCCCAACGAGGCGATCAAGGCCTTCGCCAGCGAAGCACTTTCGCGCTTCAGCGATCCCAAAGAGCGCGTGCAAGCGCTCGCCGAAGCGGTATTGGGCGCGGTGCGCTACAAATCCGGCACCAGCGATGTGCAGGACAGCGCGGCCGTGGCATTCAAGAGCGGCGAAGGCGTGTGCCAGGATCACGCCCATGTGTTCATCGCCTCCGCGCGCGCGATCGGCATGCCGGCGCGCTACGTCAGCGGCTATTTGTACACCGGCGATGCCAACGATGCCGCGAGCCACGCCTGGGTCGATGCGTGGCTGGGCCCGGAGATCGGCTGGCAGAGCATGGACGTGACGCACTCGCGCCCGGCGGTGCGCACCTATTGCCGGCTCGCGGTTGGCCGCGATTACCTGGACGCCGCGCCGGTGCGCGGCATGCGCCAAGGCGGCGGCGGCGAAAAAATGGAGGCCAATGTGCTGATCGCCGAGTCGGCCCTGCAGCAGCAGTAAGGTACAATTTCGGCATGACTTACTGCGTCGGCTTGCTAGTCGACACCGGTCTCGTGATGTTGTCGGACTCGCGAACCAACGCCGGCGTCGATCAGATCAATACCTTTCGGAAAATGGCCACCTTCCAGCACGCTCAACGACCGCGTGCTGGTGCTGATGTCAGCGGGAAACCTAGGGATCACCCAAGCGGTGATCAATCTGCTGCGAGGCGCCCGACGACAACTTGCAAAAGACCCGCCTGTTGAGCGCCGCCAACATGTTCAATGCCGCGCGCGTGGTCGGCGATGCGCTGCGCGAAATCCATCAGCGCGATGCCGAGGGCCTGCGCGAGCATGGCTACGAGTTCAACGGCACCTTCATTTTAGGCGGGCAGATCAAGGGCGAGGAGCCGCGCCTGTTTCATATCTATTCCGCCGGCAACTTCATCGAATCGTCCATCGAGACGCCCTATTTCCAGATCGGCGAATCCAAGTACGGCAAGCCCATCATCGACCGGGTGATCACCCGCAGCAGCAGCTTGGGCCAGGCCGTCAAATGCGCGCTCGTGTCCATGGACTCGACCATCCGCTCGAATCTGTCGGTGGGCCCGCCCTTGGATCTTTGCATCATCAAGCGCGACGAATTGAAACTAGCGACCCATATCAGCATCGATATGGACAATGAGTATTTCAAGATGATCCGCGAACGCTGGGGATTCGCACTAGCAAGAAGTATTCAGCGAACTTCCCAATCCCAACTGGTAAATCCATGCACCGAGTCTTAAGTTTCGGCCTTTTTGGCCTGTTGCTGCTGACCGGCGTTGCCGCAGCGCAAGTGCACGGTCCGGATCTTGCGGGCATGGATCCGAAAGTCGCTCCGGGCGATGATTTCTTCGCCTACGCCAACGGCGGCTGGATCAAAGCGACGGAAATTCCCGCCGATCGCAGCAGCTACGGCAACGACGCCATGTTGACCGAGCTCACCGCGCAGCGCGTCAATGAGTTGCTCAAAGCGGTGGGGACGCAACACGCCAGGCCCGGCTCCGAAAGCCAGCAAATCGCCGACTTCTACTTAAGCTTCATGGACGAGGCCGCGATCGAATCCCAGGGACTCAAGGGCATGGAGCCGGCGTTCGAGCGTATCGATGGTATCTTCAGT
Organism: uncultured Gammaproteobacteria bacterium; assembly: GCA_963771615.1. GTDB lineage: Bacteria > Pseudomonadota > Gammaproteobacteria > Steroidobacterales > Steroidobacteraceae > Bog-1198. The sequence goes on along the minus strand of CAVYUD010000007.1, from coordinate 132,158 downwards.
CGCAGTGGACTGGCCGCCGCCTTGGGCGAAGCGGTGCGCGCGGATGTGGATGTTTTGAACTCCACCAACTTGCACACGCCGCATTTTTTAGGTCTTTGGGTGGCGCAGGATTTGAACGACCCGGGCCGCTATCTACCTTTCCTGCTGCAGGGCGGCTTGGGGATGCCGGACCGCGAGTACTACGTGGGTAACTCGCCCGCCATGGCCGCAATCCGAACGCAATACCAGGCGCATATCGCCGCCGTGCTCAAAGCAGCCGGTATCGATAAGTCCGAGATGCGCGCGACGAAAATCTTCGAACTCGAGCAGCGCATGGCGGAGGTACACTGGACGCGGGCGGCGTCGGAACAAGTCGAGGCCGGCAACAATCACTGGAGCCGCGAGCAATTCAATGCCCGGGCGCCGGATCTGGACTGGCGCGCCTTCTTCGCGGCAGCCGGCCTCAGCGGTGCGAATGAATTCGTGGTTTGGCAGCCGAGCGCGTTGATCGGCCTCTCCAAGCTCATCGCCAATGAATCGCTCGACACCTGGAAGGACTATCTGAAATTCCACGCGCTCGAGGATGCCGCGCCCTACCTGACCAAAGCATTCGTCGATGAGAATTTCGCCTTTCATGACCGCGTGATCAATGGCACGCCGGAATTAAGTCCCCGTTGGAAGCGCGCCGTGGCCGCCTGCGATACCTATCTAGGCGATGCGGTCGGCAAGCTCTACGTGGGCAAATACTTCTCGCCCGGGGAAAAAAAGCGCGCCGAAGCCATGGTGCATAACCTGTTGGCGGCCTTCGATGCCCGCATCGATCGGCTCGACTGGATGGCGCCGCGAACCAAGTTGGTCGCCAAGGCGAAGCTCAAAGCCCTGAAAATCGGCGTGGGATATCCCGATCACTGGCGCTCCTATGCGGGCTTGAAAATCATCCGCGGCGATGCCTTCGGCAACTGGTCGCGCGCCGATCTCTACGAATACCGGCGCCAGCTCGCCAAGCTGGGCCAGCCGGTCGACCGCGCCGAATGGGTCATGAACGCGCAATTGGTCAACGCGGTCAACCTGCCGGCGATGAATGCCATCAATATCCCCGCCGCGGAGTTGCAGCCGCCGTATTTCGATCCGGCGCAGCCTCTCGCCATGGACTATGGCGCCATCGGCGCCACCATTGGACATGAGATCAGCCACAGTTTCGATGATCAGGGCGCGCTGTTCGATGCCCAGGGGCGCTTGAAGAACTGGTGGCAGCCGGACGATTTCGCGCACTTCCGTGCATCGGGAGCGCGTCTCGCGGCCCAGTTCGACGGCTATATGCCTTTTGCGGACCTGCACCTCAACGGCGAGCAAACCTTGAGCGAGAACATCGCCGATGTCGCGGGATTGAATGCTGCCTACGATGCCTACCGGCACGCGACTCAGGGCGCAGCACCGCTGACGCTCGAAGGGTTCGACGCCGATCAATTGTTCTTTTTAAGTTTTGCACAAAGTTGGCGCGAGAAAATTCGCGATCCTGCCTTGCGCGCCGAGGTCATCACCGACGGCCATGCGCCGGCACAGTACCGTTCCTATACGGTGAGAAATCTGGATGCCTGGTACGCGGCGTTCGCGGTCAAGCCGGGCGAGAAGCTCTATCTTGCGCCGCAGCAGCGCGTTCGCGTGTGGTAAAGCGAAAGCGCCTCAATTGATTTGACCCGCGGCGAAATCGTAGCCGGTGATGGATCTGGGTCTGCCCAGCAGATAGCCCTGCGCGTAGTCGACGCCCAAGGAGCGCATCGCTTCCAGCTCCATGTCCGACTCCACCGCTTCCGCCACGGTCTGCACGCCGAGATCGCTCGCCATGCGCACGATGGCAGAAATCATCGCCCGCGCGACGCGGTCGGTCGGCGCCGCTTCGACTAAGGAGCTGTCGATTTTGAAATAGTGGGCCGGGACGGATCGAAGATAGCCGTAGGAAGGGGTGTTGGCGCCGAAATCATCCAGCGCAACCTCGCATCCTAACGCCTCCAGACGCTTCATCGACTCGGCCACACTGATGCTGCCCGAGGCGGCGAATCGTTCCGTGATGTCGAAGCACAGCGCCTGCGGCGGCAAGCCGCTTTTCTTCACGCAGGCTTCGACGAAACTCACGAAACTGTCGTCGGTCATCGACTGCGCCGAGACATTGATGGAAAAGACCGAGGGCACGCGCGCCCAGAGTTTGCGGTTGGCCGTCAGCCACACCAGCAGCGTGCGCACCACCCAGCGATCGATGTTCGGCATGAGCCGCTGCTGCGCGGCGCGCGCCAGGAATTCTTTCGGTTCGATCAGGCTGCCGTTGGCGGTGCGCAGACGCAGCAGCACTTCGAAATGCGCCAAGCTCACATTGTCGTGCAGCGAGCAAATCGGCTGCAGAAACAATTCGAAGCGTTCGGCGTGCAGCGCATTCTCGATCTGCGCTCCTTCCGGCGTGTCTTCGCTGATGAGCAGCGGAAATCCTTGGCGGCGCTCGAATTCCGCCGATAGGCACACGAATACCGGCGCCAGTTTTTGCTCCAGCGACTCGTCCGTGCGGGTGTCCTTGATCGAGGCATCGATGCTCAAGCGCACCGCACCGTTGACCGAGCCTTGCGAATCGCGCACCGGAATGGCGAGGGAGTAATTGCCGTCCTCGCGCGGTGCATAGGAGACCTCGAGATTGCCGCCCGAATCGCTGGAGAGCGAGTCTTCCACCAGTTGATAATCCTCCGGCAGGATGAAATCCTCGGACATCCACAGCGTATCCGCCGCGAAATCATGGAACGAGACGCCGGATACTTCCGGCGCCAACGCTCGAATGACCTGAGCCAACGCCTCCAGCGTTTTGCTCGAAGCAGCCTCGGCGGCATAAGTCAGACTGGTCACGACGCACCTAACTGTGATTTTCGATGCAGTCATGGTACGGGTGCGAGCCATCGCAAAACATGTCGGCGATAGCCGACGTAAGCGCACAGCGACATTTCATTTTTCTTAAAGTGCTGCAAATCGCTTAACTTGCCGCCTGTTTGCGGCAGCGGGCCTGGATAAGTCAAAACGTCTTAAGTCAATGGACTTAACGCCGACTAATTTATTAGCTCATCCAACACCGGCAGCGGCACCGCGCCCTCGCGCAGCGCGGCCTCGTGAAACTGCTTCAAGGTCATGGCATCGCCATGGGTGTTTTTGAAATGTTCGCGCACCGCCAGCCAGCCCTTGTATCCCGCGTAGTAAGTCGGCAATTGACAGGAGGACAGCTTGGCACGCTGCAACTTGGCTGTGGCCTCTTCCATTTCTTGATACGTACCCTTGGTCATGAGTTCGAGCGCATCGGCGTCGCTCATATCCAAGGTTTGCAACCGCACATCCAAGATGGTGTTGGCCAGCACCCGCAGCTTTTGCTTCGCCAGAGTCAAGCGGTAGCCCGGCGTGTCGCTCAAGAAGCCTTGCTCAGCCATGAGCTGCTGCGTGTACACCGCCCAACCCTCGACATACGGACCATTGCCAAAGATGCTGCGCAGCAGGCGCCGCGAGCGCGGCTGCAGCGCGTTCGCATACTCCGCCTGCACATAGTGCCCCGGCATCGCCTCGTGCACCGTGAGGTGCGCCATTCCGGAATCGTTGTACTCGCGCAGCTTCGAATCGATGCGCGCCTGCGGCCACGAATCCGAGATCGGCGTCACCCAAAAAAATGCGCCGAGTTTCGGTTCCAATGGCGGCGCTTGATTGAATCCGCCGACCCCGTAGATGCCGCGCATGAACACCGGCGTGTCGATGACCTGCAGATTCGAGTTTGGCGGCAAGCCCACCAGATCCTTGGCTTTGACGAAGGCTGTCGCGGTGGCTCAGAGTCTGTTTCGCCGCTGCCATGTAGGTGTGCGGGGTCGCGTGCGCAAGCGCCACCTCGGCCAGCGCCTGCTCGACGGACTTGGGCGCCGCGAGCTGCACCATTTCGTCGCGCGTCTTGGCAAGATCCGCTTCTGCCTCTTTGAGCAGCGCATCGGGAGTCTTGCCTGTCGCCAGCACGTAGCTGAACTTCTTGGCGTAGCTGACTTTCCCCAGGCGCCAGTCGGCGGTCCTTTTCGACAATGTGCCCTCGAGAAATTCGTTGAAGGCGCGCAGCGCAATGAGCGCAGGCTCGGCCGCCTGGGCGTAATCCTTGCCCAAGGTCTTCGGACAACTCGTGCGCAGCACGCCGTCGATGAGGTCGATGTTGCCCACGTTCTCCTCGCGCGCCACCTTGTTCCAAATCTCGCGGCGAATCGACGAGATTCTGCTCGGCCTGGCGCACCAACTCTGGAATCTGCGTCAGGCGCTGAATGATGTGCTTGAAGCGTTCATCCACCGCGGCGTAGTGCAGGACATAGGGCGTATACAGGGCATTGCCGATCAGTTCGACATAGATGGTCGGGTTATGCCGGTAGCTTTGCACCTCCTCGATATCGAGCCGCGTCGCCTGAATGGCATCGCGCATGACCTCGATATCGGCGCGCTGTTCGGAGTTCAGCGCCTTGGCGTCGAGTCTGTCAATGCGCGCATCGATATCGAGCTGCAACTTGATTTGCGCTTTGATGCCCGCCGCGCTGAAGTCATCCAATTGATCTTCAAGCATCTCCCCGTGATGCCGGTGGTAGCCCACGGTGCTGGCCGTCACGGGCGACAGCGCCAGGGTGCCGAACACAAAGTCATCCACGACCTGGTTGAACTGAAGGTCAGGGGGCGCGGCGCGGGCCGCTGTAACGGCAAGGCTGCAAATCGCAAGATTCAAGGCGAAACCTAAGAACTTTAGATTTTTCATCCCTCACCTTATCCAATTCCTAAAGGCCTCGTCCTTCGCCTCAAGCTTGTTAAGATACTTGAGACAGCCGCGCGCGTCCAAAGGGAACAGGAAATAATGCCGCTTATCATTCCGCATCCTCTGTACCGCAGCAATCCTGCTGGCATCCTTCAGTTCTGCCGCGGACCTTCGCTCCCAAGTGCAGCAGTATCGGCTCGCGCACGAGGCGGACATCGTTGCGCAGATCGACGCGTTGACGCGCCTGAAAAGCATCGCGGCGGATCCAGCCGGCCTCGCCGCGACGGCGCAAGCGCTTCAGGCCGCGCTGAAAGCACGCGGTTTCGAGGTGTCCCTGCTTGCCACCGGAGCGAATTCGCCGCCGGCCGTTTTCGGAGCACTTACGGCGCCGAAGGCGAAACGTACCGTGCTCTTCTACGCACACTACGATGGTCAGCCGGTGACGCCCGCCCAGTGGAACTCCGATCCGTTCGTACCCGTGATGCGCGAGCACGCCTCGAGCGATGCGCCGCGCGATGATCGATTGGAAGAAAGGCCGCGCCGCCCTTCGATCCGGAGTGGCGGCTTTTCGGCCGCGCGGTCAGCGATGACAAGGCCTCGATCGCGGCCTTCTTGGCCGCCTTCGATGCGCTCAAAGCCACGCGTCATACGCCCTCGGTGAACATCAAAGTGCTCTGGGAGGGCGAGGAAGAAGCCGGATCAGAGCACCTGAGTCACGCGCTGCATGAAAATCAAAAACTCTTGGAGCGCGGATCTCATTCTCATCGGCGATGGGCCGGTGCACCAGACGCGCCGTCCAATGGTGTACTTCGGCGCGCGCGGCGTCATGCAGCTCGAGGCCACGATCTACGGGCCGCTGCGCGCGCTGCATGACGGCCACTACGGCAATTGGGTGCCGAATCCCGCGGCGATGGCCGCGACGCTGCTCGCACAGATGCGCGATGACAACGGTCGCATTCTGATTCCCGGCTTCAGCGATGGCGTGCGCGCCATCACGCCGGAGGAGCAAACGGCGCTCAAGAATTTGCCGCCGGTCGGCGCGGATCTCAAAAAGGAATTTGGCATCGGCCGCTCCGAGGGCAGCGAAGATCTCCCCGCCAGCCTCATGCGTCCCGCCTTCAACATCCGCGGCATTCGCGCAGGCCAAGTCGGCGACGCGGCGGCCAACGCCATCCCCACCACCGCGAGTATTTCCTTGGACTTTCGCTTGGTGCCGGATCAAATCCCGGCCGCGGTGCGCGCCGCGGTGGAACATTTCTTGACTGCCCGGGGCTGGAGCATTGTCGCAGACGAACCTGACCTCGCGACTCGCTTGAGCAATCCCCGCATCATCAAGCTTAAGTGGGATACGGGCTATCCCGGCGCTGCGCTCCGACATGTCCTCGCCTGCCGCAAAGGCGGTGATTGCCGCCGCTACCCAAGCCGCAGGCGCACCGGTGATAGTGCTGCCGATGGCAGGCGGCAGTGTGCCGCTGTACATGTTTGCGGACGTGTTCAGCGCGCCGATCATTTGCCTGCCTATCGTCAATCACGACAACAACCAGCATGCGGCCAATGAAAACTTGCGGCTGCAAAATCTGTGGGACGGCATTAATACTTACGCCGCACTCATGGCCGAGCTCAGCTGGTAGGCATGAAAATCTTGCGCAGAATCGTCGGCTTGCTGTTGGTGCTGATTATCGCCGTGGCTTTGCTGCTGTGGCTCAAGCCTCCGGCGTTGCTGCGTGTCGGCGCGAACTACTCCGCCAAAATTGTCTGCTCCAATGTGTTTCTCGCCAAGCGCGACCCGGAGGAAGTGCTGCGCGTCGACGTGCAGGCGCCGGGCATCTCGATTCTCAAGCTCATGCGCGATTCGGTCGACCGCCAGCTCGGGCATCGTGCGCGCAGGGTTTTTTGGCATGATCGGCGATGGCCTGGCGCAGTACCGTCGTGACAAGGGCTGCACCGTCATGCCAGACGGCAAGCTCGATTCGTCCGCGCCGGCAGAACTCGATGCCATGTCGCGCATTGGCCCGCCGACCCTGTCTTCAACCTTTTCCTCCGCTCCCTGGCCGGATGGCGCAGCGGTTGAGACCCGTGCGACGATTGATGCGCTGATCAAAGACCCGGTGCTTGCCGGGCCCGGCGCGCGCGCCATCGTCGTCGTCGATCACGGCCGTATCGTCGGTGAGTATTACGCGCAATGGCTTTGAATCCGCATACGCCGCTGCTCGGCTGGTCCATGACCAAGACCGTGATGGCCGGCGTCATCGGCCTGCTCATCAAGGACGGCAAGCTGTCCCTCGCTCAAACCGGATTCTGGCCAGGCAACGATGGACGCGAGAAAATTCGCCTCAAGGACCTGCTCGCCATGTCGAGCGGCTTGCGATGGAACGAGGCCTACGGCGCGGTCTCGGACGTCACCAGCATGTTGTACCTGCAACCCGACATGGCCGGCTTTCGCGCGCTCGCCGCCCTTGGCGCACCCGCCGGGCGAGGATTGGCTCTATTCCAGCGGCACCGCAGTCATTCTGTCGCGCATTGCTCAAGATGCTTTGGTCGCAGGGTGCAGCGCAACGCAAGACCTGGCGACATTCATCAAAGCCCGGCTCTTCAACCCGCATTGGGATTACCACCGCGATGATCGAGCCGGACGAACATGGCACGCTGGTGGGCTCCTCTTATATGTATGCCACCGCGCGCGACTGGGCTCGCTATGGATTATTCCTACTGCAGGATGGAATTTGGGCGGGAGAAGAATTGCTGCCGCCTGGCTATGTCACCATGATGTCGACGCCCGTGGATGCCTCCCACGGCCAGTACGGCATGGGCCAGACCTGGCTGTGGGGATCGGAACCCGTGACTCCCGGCGTAAATCCGGACTCCGCTTTCGGCATTCCGCCGGATACCTTTTGGATGTCCGGCCATGACGGCCAAAGCATCTGCATCATCAAGTCGCGCCAGTTGGTCATCGTGCGCCTTGGGCTCACGCCCTATGCCGCCGGCTATACGTCGCAGCGCTTGGTGCAGGCGATTCTCAAAGAAACTCAAGCCGCAACCGCCGCGCAACCTTCGACCGCACAGCCTTCAGCGCCTTAAATCTGCCTTCCATGCACGCGCTCTCCTTCTCGACTTTCCTGCTGGCCTTCACTGCGCTCTTCTCCATCGTCAATCCTTTATCCGGCGCGTTCATATTCTTCGGCGCGACACGCGAGCTCGATCATAAGGTTCGCGCCGCGACCGCGCGCTGGGTCGCGATTTACTCCTTCATCATCGTCGCCGCCTCGCTGTACATCGGCGCCTATGTGTTGGGTTTCTTCGGCGTCTCGCTGCCGGTGCTGCGGGTCGCGGGCGGCATCATCGTCGCCGCCGCAGGCTGGCGCATGCTCAATGCTCCCGACGTCACCGAGCAGCGCCGCAACGAAACGCCAGAACCAAAATCCATCGATGTTGCGCCGAGCAGGCTCGCCTTCTATCCGCTCACCATGCCTCTGACCACGGGCCCCGGCACCATTTCGGTCGCGATCTCCTTGGGCGCCGGCCGGCCGAGCGGCTTTCACGCTTCGTCGCTGGAATTCTTCGTCGAGACTCTTGGCCGCGACCGCGCTGCTCTCGGTACTGATCTACGGGTTTTATCGAAATTCCGCCTACCTCGCCAAATGGATCGGCGTGACCGGAACTACCATCGTGGTGCGCCTGTCCGCGTTCCTGCTGTTCTGCATCGGCATCCAAGTTGCGTGGAACGGACTCTCGGAACTCTTAGGCACGCTGCCGTTTTTGACGGTGAGTTGATCACTCTCAGTCAAGTCCCCACTGCCGAATCTGATCCAACTCCTTTGCCGTGAAAACACCTGCCTGGTAGAGACGCAAGAACTCCTCCGATACACCCACGCCAAACACGATGGCATCGTCGGAGTTGATCGTGACTTTAACGCCGGCGTCAAACAGCGTACGAATCGGATGATCCTGCAGGCGTGCCACGCGGCCGAGTAAAATATTGGAAGTCGGACAAATGTTGAGCCTAATCTGACGGTCTGCGAGGAAACGCATCACGGCCGAAGACTGCGCGGCCGATATACCATGCTGCACTTCATCGAGTTCCAAGACTTCGACGGCACGCTGCACATCGTCGGCCGAACCCCATTCTCCGACGTGGGCTTTCAAGCGCATGCCCTTGTTCTTCGCAGCCCGGTACAACGGCTTGAACACTTCAATGGGTTGAGCAAGTTCGTCGCCGGACAAATCCAGAACCGTATGAAACCCTAGATCGAGCCAGGGTGCCATCCACTCCCGTAAATCAGATATTGCGCAGTGGCGCGACAGGCCCAGCTGCGGTATCCACTCGACCCTTGGCGCCATGCGCACGTGGATCCGACTGATCGAATCCACCAGCTCTTGCGGCGAGCCAAGTCCCCGCGTAACCATCCACACATCGTCGCCGAATTCGATGCGGGTTACGCCGTCTTTCAGCGTGCCGACGAAATTGGCTTCAATCCCCAGCGTTCGGCCCCGCTGCCCTTCAAATATGTCGGCCAGATTGGCCTTTGCCCACGCGTGCATGTCATCCATCGATGCAAGCGGCGTCGTCACCGGCTCGACATCACGGCCGGTCTTCTCCCGAATGTAATCTCGATCCGCTTTCGCAAAGCCATGGGTGTGCAGGTCCGCCTTCGGGCAGGCTCTTACGGCTTGCAAATCACCCCTGGAAATGGCGCTGCAAAACTCATCCGTTGCTGCCGCTCGATTGCAAATGGCGCTCGCTACGAAGGCCGCCTTGCCGTGACTATATGACTCTCGATCACTTCCATGCTGGGCTGCCAACGAGCGCTTAAGGTCAGCGTAACGGGCTCGCAGGCTTGGGTCGGCACGCAACGCGTCTCGGAAGGCTATATTGCGGCTCAACTCCTCAGCACCTTGCTCCAAGACGTAGAGGTGGTGCGGCGTTTCCCGCGCAGGCTCGCGAAAGGCTTCGCGGCCGATTACGCCAAGATCCCCTTCGTGCACATAACCGATTCTCTCCAGTCGCGAGATTGCCTGCGCCATGCGTCCGCGATGAATCACGACGTTCAAGTCGATGATCGGCTTGGCCGCGAGTCCGGGAACGGCCGTGCTGCCGATGTGCTCGACGCCGGCGACGAGCTCGCCGAGCGCCGCGCGCGCCCTCGCGGCGAGCACTTCAAACCGCGCGGTCCATGACGGATCGTATTCGTGGATTTCGATCATGTCATCTTATTGCCATTTCGCATATCATGTAATTTGTGCCAAGAAAACTGCATTATTTTGCCCTAATTCTTTGTGCGTTGAGCTGCCCTGGAATTGCGCAGAACACGCCGGCATTCCAAGGACACTACCTGTTTGCCTGGGCTGGAGATGTCGCTCATCAGGGCAACGACTTCCTCGCTGTCATCGACGCGGATCCCAATTCCGCGTCCTACGGTCATCTCTTGGCCAGCGTAGCCACGGATCAAAAGAGCATGCAGGTGCATCACACTGAATACACGATGCCGGCCGAGGGTCTCTTGTTCGCGAACGATCATGCTGCGGGACGCACTTTCATTGTCGATGTGCGCGACCCGCTGCAACCGAAGGTCGCCGCGTCGTTTACGGATATGGCGGGATATAGCCATCCGCATTCATTTCTGCGGCTTCCCAACGGTCACGTGCTCGCCACCTTTCAGCATATGCAGCACCGCAGCGCCGGCGCGCCGATGAATTCCGGTGGTCTGGTGGAAATTGACAATCAAGGACAGGTGATTCGATCTGCGAGCAGTGCCGATCCTGAGTATCCCGATGCGCTGCTCATGCCCTACAGCTTGGTCGTGCTTCCCGACCTCGATCGGGTGGTCGTCACCAACTCTTCCATGCACGAGCTCGACGCTCACGGCCATACCTATCAAGTGTGGCGGCTCTCAGACCTCAAATTGCTAAAAACGGCGTACTTTGACAGCGGCGGCAAGCGCTACGGTGATCTCGATCCGGAGGAACCGCGACGCGGTCCGGACGGCTCCGTCTTCGTCCAGAACCTGGCGTGTGGTATCGAGCGCATCACGGATATCGGGACGAATGATCCCAAATCAAAACTCGTGCACGTGTTTCCGGGCTCTTTTTGCGGTGTGCCGACCATCGTCTCTCACTATCTAATCCAGAGTGTCCCGCTGATTCACGGCGTCGCGGTGCTCGACATTGCGTCGCCCGCGAAACCCGTGGAAGTCTCGCGGCTGCCGCTCGATGATAAGTTCTTGCCGCATTGGACTGGCTGGGACGAGAAGACACAACGTCTGGCCGTCACCGGATACGACCTGAACCGGCTTTTCATGCTCAAGCTCGACCCAATGACGGGTGCGCTGACCGTAGATTCCGCGTTTAAAGATGCCGACGGCAAGCCGGGTTTCAACTTCGACGATCGTGATTGGCCGCATGGCTGGAAAGGATCAGCCAACCCTCACGGCGTGGTTTTCAGCCGGTAGGATCCGATCGCGACCGGACCGCCAACACCGTTAGAACGCCTCCAAATCCACTAGCGCCTCGCGGTTCACCCTTCCCGCCTTGACCGCGACGCCTTCCGCCCGCAAGCGCCGCGCCTGTTCACGGTGATTCACTGAGGTAGGTGGAAAAACGATCTTGCCGCCGGCGCCCACGACTCGGTGCCAGGGTAGTTTCATTTCCTTGGGCGACTCGCGCAGCGCACGCCCCGCCATGCGCGCCCGGCCGGGCAACCCCGCCGCCCGCGCTACGGCGCCGTACGTCGACACCGAGCCACGCGGGATGGCCCGACCACCGCCCAAATCTCCTGAAATGCCGGATTGTCTTCGGGTAGCGCCGCGCTTCTGGCCCGTTGCTTGCGGCCGCGGGAAGGCAAAAAAAGTTCCTGTAATGCTTTCGAACGCGTCAACGGCTCGACCTCAGTTTAGGCTGCGAAACCCAAAGGATAGCGCACCGCCTTGAGCAATATCTGCAACGTCCGCAAACCGACTTTGCGCGTAACGTCGAGGGATGCGCACCGCACTACTTCGGTTCCTGAGCAAACCATTGCCTTTCGGCCTGTGTCTCTGCGGCGCCGCCATTGCCGCGGCGCTCGAGTCACCCGGCGCAGGCCCTCCGAGCTTAGCCGCTGCGCTTTCCCAATTACAGAACCGGCGATACGGCCGGCGCCGCCGACTCATTGCGGCGAATCACGTCCGTCGATTCGCAGCAACGCCGCTGCCTGGCGGGCGCTCGGCACCGCCGACATGATGCTCGAGCACTTCGATGCCGCGATCGCCGATTATAAACGCGCGCTTGAGTTGCACGCCGGGTCTCCACGCGTGCTGTACCAATTGGGTGCGGCGTATGCGGCGAAGCATGATTCGCTGCACGCTTTCGAATTCTTGAGCCGCGCGCAGGCGAGCCACCGCTACGACATGACCGAAATTTCTGCGGACCTGCATCTCGCCGGGCTGCGCAAGGATTCGCGCTTCACTGCCTTATTGCCCAAGGCAGCGGACTTCGAGCAGCCCTTCGTCGAGCCCGTGAAGATCATTCGCGAGTGGCATGGCGAAGCGGCCGGCGATCAGTTCGGCTGGATCGCGCGCAACTTGGGCGACGTGGACGGCGATGGTATCGCCGACATCGTCACTTCCGCGCCGACCCACGGCGATCACGCGGGGCGCATTTATGTGTACTCGGTCGGCAGCGGGCGGCTGCTCTGGAGCGCCGATGGCCAGCCAGGCGATGAATTGGGCTCCGGCGTCGAGGGTATCGGCGACGCCAATGGCGACGGCATACCCGATGTCGCCGCCAGCGGGCCCGCAGGTGTTGGCGTCGCATACATTTATTCTGGACGCGACGGACGGATTTTGCAGAGCTTCAAATCGACGCGCACCGATGAGCTATTCGGCAATCACATTTCCGCGGCCGGCGATGTCGACGGCGACGGTCATGCGGATCTCATCGTCGGTGCGCCGGGCAAAGACGGAGAATACAGCAACGCCAGGCCACGCCTATATTTATTCCGGCAAGGACGGCAAGTTGCTCTTCACGCTCTCGGGCGAGCGGCTCGGCGATGCCTTTGGCAGCACGGTCGCCGGTTTCTCGAATGGCAAAGAACACTATCTCGTGGTCGGCGCGCCGCGTGCGGGGCCGGACCATCATGGACGTGTTTATGTGTATGGCGATTCTGCCGGCCAGCCGAAGTTCGTCATCGACGCGGATGCGACGGGGAATGCGCTCGGTGCGATGTTCGTTTCTATCGTCGCAAACAAGGTTACGGTACGCATAACATCTTTGTTTCGGATTGGACCAATGCCGCCAAAGGCCGTTCCACCGGGCGCATTTATCTGTACTCCGGCCTGACCGGCGACGTCTGCTGACGCTCACCGGCGAGACCGCCGGCGAAGGCTTTGGCACCAGCAAATCAACCGCGGGCGATGTCGATGGCGACGGCGTCGAGGATCTCATCGTCGGCGCCTGGCAGTACAGTGAAGTCGCGGTTTCCGCCGGACGCGCCTATTTGTATTCCGGCGGGACGGTCATCTGATCAAGACTTTCACCTGCCGCATACCCGGCGACACGTTCGGCTTCGATGCGGTCGGCTTGGGCGACGTCGACGGCGATGGCACGGCGGACCTTTTGATCACCTCGGGTTGGAGCGGCGTGAGCGGCCATCACTCCGGCCGCGTCTTCATCATTTCCAGCGGCATCAAACTCGGCAAGATCTGAAACTTCTCGACTGCTCAAGGCCTGTAGCGTCTGCATCGACATCCGAGGCAGGCCATGAGACTCATCGATCGCATCATTCAATGCCGTACACCCTTCATCGTCGAGAACTGCGTCGATGGCAGCCACACCCGTCGTGTCGGGCGCCATGGACGCCGCCACGGATCTGCAGCGCTGTCCCTTTCGCTATGTGCTCGACGATGCGCTGATATCGCTGTGCACCGACTTGGCGTATTCCAACGGCACCACGGTCATGGAGTGCGCGGACCTGATTCACGTGCCGGCCGAAAACGTCTGGGCCGAATGGTGCAATAAGCCATGGCACGATGCCTTGAGACGCAACGGCCTGAATGACCATGACCGACGATGACTCGCAGCTAGGGCGTTATGGCATGCTCATTCGTGCTTCCCGCGACGGGCGGCGCGGCATGATGCGCAGCTTTTGGTCCGTGGGCGATCACGACTGGAGGTCCACGCCAGCGCCACGCAGGCGCGCTTTTATCTCGACGCCGCCGCGCGCCGAGTGCTGCGCGATGAGCCCGGTGTGCTGCGGGTGGCGGCGCGCGCGATGGACCCGCGAGGAGTGCTCAACCGCTGCTTTCATTTCGAATTCGAAGATTCCTGGGCGCGATACTACCGCCAGGTCGCGCCCTCGGCCTCGCAGCAGAATGAGATTCTGCATCAATCCACTGGCATCGTGGCCCTCGCAGTACCGGTGCTGCTGGCGTTTTTTCTGCTGCTTACGACTCGCGCTGGACTGCCGCAGCGGCCCAGCAGCTGCAGCGGCTGAATCGGGTCCGCATTCAACAGGGCCGCGTGCCGCTCGCCGACCATATCGAGGTGAGCGCGCCGCTCTTGACCCCCATACCGCGAGGCCCAAACCGAAGCGGCCGCGGCAGGCGCTCGCCGCCATCCGCGCCTGCATCATGTCCGCGGACACCTCGTACGGCGCAATGATCGATTGAGCTGGCGCGTCCCGCATCTGCGGGGCGGATCGCACATGGGCGTGCTGAAGTCGCGCACCGTTGAATGGCGCTTCGATTCGCACAAAACTCAGCGCAGCGAGCGCAATTCCCGCGGTTCCACGCCGTAGTGCGCCCGCAAGTGCCGGTACATGCTGGTGCGGCTGCCGAAGCCCACATGCTCGGCAATCATGTTCATGTTCCAATTCGATTGCTGCAGCAACCGCAACGCCGCGGCGGAGCGCTTGCGGCTTAAGTATTCGCTCGGGCTTATGCGATATACGGTCTTGAAGACCCGCAGGAAATGGAACGGCGACAAGTGCGCGGCCGCCGCGATGTCCTTGAGCAAGACCGCGTCGCGATAACGGGTCTGTATGAAATCGACTCCGAGAGTCAAGCGGCGCATCAATTCGCGCCGCGTCGCCGCTTTGCGCGAAGGCACCACCGCTTCCACGCGTACGGTCTTGTGCTGCAGGCGCAGCATTCGGCTCAAGAGAAACAACAACTGCTCCTCCAACCAGGCATCGTCTACTGGACCCGAATCCACCGCCAGACGGATGTGCCGCAACACCGGACTGACCAAGTTCTCGTGCTCGTAGAGTCGCTCGGCGAATTCCCCGGGCTTCAATTCGGCCTCGGCGCCGTCGTCCAGGGCGCGCGCGGATCGCGCCAGGGAATGCCACGCCTGTGCAGCGACCTTGCGATCAAAGAAAATCGAAAATGAATGCACCGGGCGCAGCGACTCGATGTGGCTGGCATACGCGCGATCGTGATTGAAAATGGCAAAGGTATCGTCATCGACCGTGATGCGTCGTCCGTCGATGAAATAATTCTCAGCGCCGCCGGCCGCCGCTTTGATCGACAGCAGCTGCTTGAACTCGGGATATTCCGCCCGACGCGTGCGCGCTGAAATGACGGCGCTCTCGTGTCCCCAGCGCTCATAAAAGGAACGCCGGAACTGCGGATCCCACAAGGCCGGCATGGCTCGGTAAATCATTCGCCCTCTTAAGGTCTGATCCTTCGGATATTGCACTGTAATCCAGGATCACGCGCGGGCGGTTGCAAAACTTGCTAAATGCAGCGCGCCAGGGCTGCGCCGCGGCCACATTTTCACGGCTATTTTATGTTTAACCAGCCGCAAGCTGCCGCCGCGAAACAACAATAGTTGGCAACAACTGCACCTTGCTTGGGCACAGCGATTCCTACACTGCCTGCCATCTGGGGCCTCCCAGCTCACAACAATTGGGGATCGCACATGGATTATCTGTCTCGTCTTGCGGCACGCGCGTTGCTCGTGACGTGCCTCGTCGCTGGGATTGCGCCGCCGGCCTTTTCACAAAGCACGCCGGCCGCCGCCGGCACCGATACAGGTCTCACCGAAATCGTCGTCACCGGCTCGCGCATTGCGTTGCCCAATGTCACCAGCACCAGTCCGATCCAAGTGGTCACCGCGAAGGACATCGAGACCTCGGGCAAGATCGATGTCAGCGATGTGCTGCTTGCAGATGCCGCAGAACTTCAACAACTCCTTCAGCGATTTCAACAACCGCACCTCGGCGCTCACCGTCGCGGGCGGCCTGTCGACCGCGGATCTTCGCGGCTTGGGACCGCAGCGCACGCTGGTGTTGGTGAACGGCCGGCGCTTGGGCGCAGCGGACGCCAATACCGCGAATCCCAATCCGGCTCCCGATCTCGATCAGATTCCGACGGCGCTGATCGAGCGCATCGACGTGGTCACCGGCGGCGCCTCGGCGACCTACGGCTCCGATGCCATCGCCGGCGTCATCAATTTCGTCATGAAGCGCAACTTCGAGGGCTTCCAGATCGGCGGACAGGTCGGCGAGAACTGGCATAGCCAACACAGCACGCTCACGCAGAACCTCGAGAGGCAGGATGGCATCACGCCGCCCACCGGCGATATTCATGACGGCAAGAACAAGACCTTCGACCTGATTTACGGGGCGAGTCTCGCGGAGGGCAAAGGCAACGTCACCGCCTATTTCACCTATCTGCAAGCGGATCCGGTGCCAAGCGGCAATCGCGACTTCGGCGCCTGCCAGCTCAACGCACAGGCGAATGCCGCGGGCACGGCTTACACCGGTGCCTTTTGTTCGGGATCCGGCAATTCGAATTTCTTTCAATTGGGCGGCACCATGCCGTCCTATTCGGTGCTCGGCAATCAGTTCGTGCCACACGGATCCGTCGCCACCAACCCGCCCGCGGTTTTCAACTCGCAGCCCTATATCTACAACGGCCGTGACGATCTGCGCTATACGGCCGGTTTCATGGCGCACGTCGACGTCAGTGACTTCATCAAGCCCTACGCTGAGTTTGGCTTCATGAACGATCGCACCGACCAGAAGATCGCGCCCTCGGGGCTGTTCAGCGGCGCCAATCCGTTGGACCCCACCCAAAACGGCAACTACAACGTCAACTGCGACAACCCGCTGCTCAGTGCGCAAGAAGCCTCGATCCTGTGCACGCCGGCGCAATTGGCCTATGTAGCCGCCAATCCCGGCACCGCCTGCGCCTTCACCGCGACCGGGTCCTCCCCCAATTGCGCCAATGTGAACATCGGCCGCCGCAACGTCGAAGGCGGAGGGCGCGAGTCCTACTATGAACACAACAACTATCGCGCGGTGGTCGGCGCGCAGGGCGATCTGGGTTCGGCGTGGAAATACGATGCCTACGGCCAGTATTACTACACCACCTTTTTCAACATCAACAAGCAGTACTTGAACTTCGCGGGCATCACCAACGCGCTGCAGGTCACCGGCACCGCGGCTAATCCGGTCTGCATCAGCGGCCCGCCCTGCGTGCCGTACAACATTTTCAGTGACGGCGGCGTCACCCAGGCGGCATTGCAGTATCTGTATTTGAACGG
Organism: uncultured Gammaproteobacteria bacterium; assembly: GCA_963771615.1. Lineage (GTDB taxonomy): Bacteria > Pseudomonadota > Gammaproteobacteria > Steroidobacterales > Steroidobacteraceae > Bog-1198. The sequence continues at coordinate 114,868 of CAVYUD010000007.1, read as the reverse complement.
CTCCTCCTATGGCGCCAACTCGCAGCGCATCGTGCATGCGGACCTGACCGGCGATCTGGGCAAATATGGCTTCAAGTCGCCCTTCGCCGGCGATGGTTTTTCCGTCAACGTGGGCTACGAGCATCGCGCCGAACAGCTGGGATTCGATCCCGATTCCGGCGAACAGAGCGGCTTGCTGTCGGGCTTCGGCGGCGCCGCCGCGCCGATCCACCAGGGCTTCCACGTCAGCGAGGAGTTCATCGAATTCGGCGGCGCCCTGGTGCAGGACAAGCCGGGTGTGGCGAATTTGCTGGTGGATACCGGCTTTCGCCATTCGGATTACTCGACCACCGGCGGCGTCAATACCGGCAAGTTCGAAGTGCAATACCAGCCGGTGAGCGATGTGCGCATTCGCGGCTCATTTCAACGCGCCATCCGCGCGCCGAATCTGATCGAGCTGTATCAACCCGGCGGTGGTCGGGCTGGTCGCTGCCGGCGAGGATCCTTGCGCGCCCAGCGCCTTTACCGGCCTGATCGCCGCGACGCTGCAGCAGTGCATGCGCACCGGCGTCACCGCCGCGCAGTACAACTCCGGCTCCATTCCCCAGGGCACCGGCAGTCAGCTGTCTTCACTGGGCGGCGGCAACACCGCAGCTCAAACCCGAAAAGGCCGATACCTACAGCGTCGGCGTCACCTACGCGCCGGCCGCGGTGCCGGGACTATCGGCGAGCATCGACTACTACCAGATCAAGCTGACCGACGAGATCGGCGCCATCCCTCCCGCGCTGCTGCTGCAGGAATGCCTCAACACCGGCGATCCTTTCTTTTGCAGCAAGATCGTGCGCAATTTCGCCAATGGCGGTCTGATCGGCTCCACCATCGCCGGCGGCGGCTACTTCGTGCAGACCGCGCTCAACATCGGCGCGCAAACGCTCGATGGTATCGACGTGCAGGGCACCTACCGCCAGGCGCTCCCCGACGGATTCGGTTCCTTGAGTTTTGCCTTGAACGGCGCGTTGCTGCTCAAGAGCCAAACCCAGTCCTTCCCGGGCAGCCCGACCTACGACTGCGCGGGCCTGTTCGGCGGGATTTGCCTCACCGTCGATCCGCGCTGGCGCCACAACCTGCGCACCACCTGGACGATGCCGTGGAATCTGGAATTGGCGATGACCTGGCGCTTCATCGGCAAGGTGTCGCTCGACAACAACGATTCGAACCCGCTGCTCTATGGCCACACCTACCGCAATCAGAACACCGGCGGCCCCGGCGTTCAACTACTTCGACGCCCGACTTCCGAACTACAGCTATATTGACTTGGCCGCCACATGGCAGGCCTACAAGGGCATTGAAATTCGCGCAGGCATCAATAATGTGCTCGACAAGGATCCGCCGCTCGTGACCTCCGAAATCACATCGAGCGGCGCGAACAACACCTACGAGACCTACGACACCTTGGGCCGGCAACTCTTCGTCGCCTTCACCGCCAAGTTTTAGCCGTCCCAATCCTAAAACGCGTCGCTCCCATCCGGGAGCGACGTTTCTTACCTTGGCCTCGGTGGGCGCAAACCGCTGGCGGGTTTATTGGCTATTTCGGGTTAGGTTATATAGGGCGCCTGCCAGGCGTCCCGGCCACAGTCCTTGGATCGTCTGGAGGAGGCATGGAATTAGCCGTCGCCACTAAGGAAGCCCGCACTGGTACCCGCACCCGTGCCCATACTCGTATGCGTACCCATACTCGTACGCGTGCTCGTACTGGCAGCGCGCTGACCGTGGCATTGTGGCAATTGCTGCTCCTGATCACGCTCGCATACGGCATCGCCTACATGGTTCCGGTCTGCTTCAGCTTCGCATCCCCACAGGCCAATGACGAGCCGCGCTCGAGCGGGCTAGTCCATGGCTCAGGCAGCGAGCTTCGCGCTGAACTCGTGTGCGAATCGGCTCCGCTGCGGCTGCGGGAGCGTTCAACCTGCAATTTGCCGAAATGATCTCTGCGGCGCAGCGCCGACAAGCCAGAAATATGTCCGCTAAGCGTGTATGGGTTGCCCTCCTGGGAGCCGTATTCGCAATTTCGCTGGCGGGAATTCGTGCCAGTCATGCCGACACCACTGTCTCCGCTCATCTCCTCCACAAGGATGATCTTGAAGCATTCTTCGACGGCCTCATTCCCTTGCAACTCGAGCGCAGCGATGTCGCCGGCGCGTCGGTGCTGGTAATGAAGGACGGGGAGACCCTGCTACTCAAAGGCTACGGTTACAGCGATCTGAAATCCAAACACCCGGTCGACCCCACTTCCACGATTTTCCGTCTTGCCTCGATCTCCAAGTTGTTCACTTGGATCTCTGCGATGCAATTGGTCGAGCAAGGCAAGCTCAATCTGGACGTCGATATAGGCCGGTATCTCGATTTCCCGATCAAGACAAACAGCGGTATTTCCGCGCCAATCACGCTGCGCAATCTCATGACCCATACCGGCGGATTCGAAGACACGACGCGCAATCTCGCTCTCACCGACAATAAATACTACCAAGGCTTGCGTGAGTTTCTGATCGAGAACCAACCGCACAGGTTGTTCCAACCCGGGAAGGTCCCTGCATATTCGAATTATGGCGTGGGACTCGGCAGTTACATTGTCCAAAGAGTGAGCGGCGAACCTTTCGAACAATATGTCGCCGAACATATCTTTTCGCCGCTCGGCATGACGCATTCCACTTTCATTCAGCCCCCACCCGCAGGCCCTGGAAAAACTCCCTTCTCTGGGCTATCACTCGAGCACTCTCAAAGATCCGTATGGCTTCGAACGCTTCAGTCCCGTGGGCGCCGGCGGCCTCTCCTCCTCCGCCACCGACATGGCGCGATTCGGCTTGGCGTTGCTCAACGGCGGCGAACTCGACGGTCATCGCATCCTGAAGCAGGATTCGCTGCAGGCGATGTGGACCCCGCAATTTCGAGCCAGCGATGAGCTTGCGCCACAGGGACTTGGGTTCTATCAGCACTGGCGCAATGATCTGAAATGGATCGGTCACGAAGGGGATCTTCGGCGCATTTCACAGCTTTTTCTATATCGAGCCGCGCAACAAGCTGGTGCTCTTCATTTCCTACAACTCGGTGGGCTCGGCCATCACTGCACGGGATGAATTGCTGAATGATTTTTCCGACCGCTACTTCCCCCAGACTCAGCAGCAGAGCTTCATCGATGTGCCGCGCAAGGAGATGCAGGAGATCGAGGGTTTTTATCAGCCCACGCGGCGAGCGGACAGCACGCAGCTGAAGTTCCTGTTCCTACTCGCGCAATTCCACCCGGTCCTCGACAAGGATGGGGTGCTGCACGTCGATGAGTTCAAAGATCTGCGTGGCCATCCGACCCTGTGGAAGCCGGTCGGCAAGGATTTGTGGCAGCAGGTCGACGAGCAAGACAAATTTTTCGCGATCCGCTCTGCTGACGGAAGGATCGTCCGTGTGGCCGCTGAGTTTCCCGGGATCCAATTGGAGCGAGTACCGTGGTATGAGCAGGATCATTTGATATTCACGCTGTTGGGCATCAGTTCCGTAATCCTCTGCAGCGTTCTGATCGCCGTGCTGATGCGCCTTACGCGCCGCTACCTGCTGGGTAGTTCAGAACCAATTCCGAAGGTCGGTACGCTGTCCTTGAGCGCGCTGCAGAGAGGCGCCGCGGTTTACTGGGTGGTTCTGCTGGTTGGTTTGGCCGTGGTGACCGGCATGGTGGCCACAGGAGACAGCTTTCGGCCTAACTCTGCTTGGGATAAATATTTTCTGCTCGGCGACGTCCTGTTCGCGATTGCCGTCGTCTTGAGCCTGGTCACGGTGGCCTCGGCCGTCAGGGTCTGGCGACGCCCCTCGACGCGCACCATGTCCCAGATCAAGTTCACCTTGGTTGGACTCGCGTGTTTATTCCTGTCGTGGTTCGTCGTGCATTGGAATGTCATCGGGCCCATCCATCGAATCTGACTTCCGGCGATCCGACTGCCAGCGATAAAAAAATATGCCCAGGCATCCATGGTTAGCCCGAACGATGAGTGTAATCCTTCTCATCATTATGACTGCCGCAGCACTGGGTGCGGCAATCTTGCTGCCTTATTTCCTGGCGAAATGGTTGACCAGCATTGCCATTCTTGTCTTGGTCGCCGCGCTGTCGTTCTTTTTAATTGCCTGGTTCGCGGGCTGGGCTGCTGCGCGCCTTTGGGGCGCCACGCATAGCGCTCGGTTTGCAACGCAAATGGCGGGAGTCTTAATCTTGGGTTTTGCAGTTTCGCTCTATTGGCTGATTCTCAAACCCACCGCCGACCCTGGACCTCCGCATCCGCTGGAAAGCATCCGTTACTGGGAACTGCCAACCGGTTCGCGCATCGCTTACCGGGAGATCGACCCGCCGGCAGGCATGGTCCTCGAGCCGGACCCTGTGGTCTATCTTCACGGCGGCGCGGGTGCACGCGAAGGCCACTTCGACCAATCCATCTACGGCAGTCTCGCCAGTGACGGGTTTCGAGTTTTTCTTTACGACCAGGCAGGCAGCGGCATGTCGAATTTTCTGCCGGTGCGCGACTATACGATCGACCGCGCCGTTGCGGACCTGGAAGCCATAAGAAAGGAACTCGGCGCCGACCAGATGATATTGGTGGGCCATTCATGGGGTGCGAGACTCGCGGCGAAGTACATGAGCAAATACCCCGGCCACACCGCCAAGGTCATATTGCATTCGCCCGCAAGTATTTGGAGGTATACCCAAACGGACTACGACTATCGCAGAACCGACGTGCACGAGGTGCCGTTTCCCAAACTGCGGCTTCTCGCGGCACTGTTGCTTGTCGGGCGGAACCCGGATGCGGCGCAGAACTTGGTATCCCAGCGAGAGGCAGAAGGCTTACTGATTCCGATCGTAGATTGGCAAATACATGGCACGGTCTGCAAAGGTGATTCCGAGCGATTCCCGAAGGATTTTACCGACCTCGAGGCCGCGCATGACAACCCCGGCATGAACCCCTACGTTCCGCAACATCTGGGCACAGAGCCAAATTCGCCCGATGGCGACCCGCACGCGGCCTTACGAAAGGATCATACGCCGGCGATTTTGCTGTATGCGCAATGCGACTTTATCGACTGGAGCGGTGCTTTGGACTATCGCAGGACAATGCCCAACTTGAAGACTTATTACATTCCCCGTGCCGGTCACTACATACAGTTCGAGCAGCCGGAATTGATGCGCCGGATCATGGCGGCATTCCTGCTCGACCAACCTGACGTGATTCCGCCTTATATCGGCGATGCCGATCCTCGTCCCCCAGCAACAAGCCCTTAACCGCCGCCGGGCTGCCGCCCCATCCCCGCGGCATGCGACAATTCGTCCAAAGCCGATCCGAAGGTTTCAGGGATACGAATGCGGCTGAGCGCCCCGCAAATCGCAGTGATGAGCCGCCTGCTCGACGAGGCGCTGCCCCTGGATGACTCTGGCCGGCGTCGCTGGTTGGAAACGCTGCCGCCGGATTACCAGGACCTGTTTGTTCCCCTGCGCCAGGCTCTGCTGCCGGAATTCCATCAGTCCCCCGACGGCAGGGACTTCGGCACCTTTCTTGAATCCGTCGACCATGAATCCGGACGCGTCGAACCCACCGGACTTAGCCCCGGCGAGCGCGTCGGTCCGTACGAGTTGATACGCCTGTTGGGCGCCGGCGGTATGGCCGAAGTATGGCTCGCGAAACGCGCCGACGGCGCGTTCAACCGCGAGGTTGCCTTGAAGCTCCCATCGATGACGCGGGTGCGCCACGATCTGGAGCAACGCTTCTTCCGCGAGCGCAACATTCTGGCGAGCTTGGAGCATCCGCATATAGCGCGCCTATACGATGCCGGTATCGATCCGCAAGGCTTGCCGTACTTGTCGATGGAGTACGTGCAGGGAGAACAGCTCACTGACTGGTGCGACGCACAGCGGCTCGATATCCGCGCCCGGCTACGGCTGTTCCTACAAGTGCTCGAAGCCGTGCAGTACGCGCATGAGCGCCAGGTCATCCATCGTGACCTTAAGCCTTCCAATATCCTCGTTTCCAAGGCAGGTCAGGTGCGCCTGCTCGACTTCGGCGTCGCGACGCTGTTGGATGACGGCGAAGTCGCGGGCAAGACGCCCCTCACCACCGTTTACGGTCATGCGCTTACGCCGATTTATGCAAGCCCCGAGCTGATTCGCGGCGATCCGATCACTGCAAAAAGCGATATCTATTCATTGGGTGTCGTGCTGTTCGAGCTCCTCACCGGCGATCGGCCTTATCGCTTGAATGCCGGGGCATCGCGCGCAATTCTCGAACACGCCATTGCGGCGGCCGAGGTGCGCAAACCGAGCACGCAAATCGTGAAGGAGGCCTGGGGAGCCCGCGGCGTCACGCACGAGCAGCTCACGCGCCAATTGCGCGGCGATGTCGACCACATGGTGCTCAAATCTCTCGAGAAGGAACCACAGGCCCGCTACGCCTCCGCCGCTGCGATGGCGGATGACGTGCAGCGATATCTGGATGGCAAGCCCATCTCTGCGCAGCCGCCGCGCCTGGGCTATCGGCTCGGCAAATTTTTGCGCCGCAATCGCCTGGTCGTTTCGGTCGGCGCGGGAGCTGCCGTCCTGTTGCTTGCCATGGTGGGTTACGAGATTGATCGGCGCAGCGTTCAAGCGCTCGACGACTCAAAATCGGTCTTCGTCACAAGGCCGATCAATGAGAAATCCATCGCGGTACTGCCGTTCCTCGACATGAGCGAGAAGAAGGATCAAGGCTACTTTTCCGACGGACTGTCCGAGGAACTCATCACGCTGCTCGCGCAAATTCAGGATTTGCAGGTCATCGCGCGGACTTCTTCGTTTCACTTCAGGAATCAGGCTGTATCGCTCAAGGAAATCGCCCGAACCCTGGGCGTCGCACACGTGCTCGAGGGTAGCGTGCGGCGTGCGGCCAACACGGTTCGCGTCACTGCGCAGCTGATCCGTACAGACGACGGCGTGCATCTCTGGTCGCAATCCTACGATCGCGACGTCAAGGACATTTTCCAGGTCCAGGATGAGATCGCCGCCGCCGTGGTCGCATCCCTGAAGCTCAAACTGCTGGCATTGAATTCGGATCCGCATCGCAGCGACAGCCCGGAAGCCTACAACCAATTTTTACTCGCCCGGCAATTCGGCCGTCGCGGCAATGTGGAGGACATCGAACGCGCCATCGCCGCCTATCAAGAAGCCATCGCGCTCGATCCGAATTACGCCGCCGCCTACGCCGGTTTGTCCTTCACCGAGACCGCCATCGGCGCCTCAACCCAGGACGCCGCACGCTTTGCGCTGGCGCGCGATGCGGCCGAAAAAGCGTTGCAGTTGGCGCCGCAGCTCGTGGATGCCTACCGCGCCCGGGCTCAGTTCCGCCTCGAAACCCTGGATTTTGCGGGTGCGCGCGCCGACAGCGAAACGGCGCTTAGCCTCGCGCCCGGCGAAAGCACGGTGCAAAGTCTGTACGGCGTGCAAATCGCGGCATTCGGGAAAATTCCGCAGGCCATCACCGCCATGAAAAGGGCCATCGACCTGGATCCTTTGAGCGGCTATGCCTGGGCGAATGTCGGCTTGCTGCAAACCATGACCGACGACTACCCGGCCGCACGCAAGTCCATCGAGCGCGCGCTCGCCATCAATCCCACCGCCGACGCGTTCCACTTCGCCCTGGGGCAGCTTGACCTGCTGCAGGGCCGCCTGGCCGAGGCGCAGGCCGAGTTCCAAAAGCAGGGCACCGAAGCAAATCGCCGCATGGGCGTCGCCATGGTTGAACACGCCAACGGTCGCGACCGGCAATCGCAGGTCGGCGCTCAAGGAACTGATCGCCAAGAATGCGGGCGACTCGGCCTACCAGGTCGCCGATGTCTACGCCTGGCGCGGCGAGAAAGACAAAGCCTTCGAGTGGCTGCAGCGCGCCTATCAACAGCGCGACAGCGGTCTGAACGGCATCGCCTGGGATCCGCTTCTCAGCAGTCTGAAAGACGACCCGCGCTACGCTGCGCTGCTCGAGCAACTCGGGCTGGCAGGCAACGCGGGGAAATGAGCCAACTGGTGCTCACAGCCTCTCACCGATGAATCCAACTAGGGGAAGCAATGACCAATCCGCTTTTCGATCTTTCCGGCCAGACCGCACTCATCACAGGCTCCTCGCGCGGTATCGGCAAATCGATTGCCGAAGAGCTGTCCGCAGCCGGAGCCAAGGTCGCCATTTCATCGCGCAAGCTGGAGGCCTGCGATCAGGTCCGCGACGCCATTCGAGCTCGTGGCGGCGAGGCGATTTCCTTGGCTTGCAATATCAGCCGCAAAGAAGAGGTCGAAGGCTTGGCCAAAGCAGCCTTGGATCAGCTCGGGCGCATCGACATCTTGGTATGCAACGCGGCCGTCAATCCATTTTATGGTTCGCTCACGAAGCTGGACGATGACGCCTGGGACAAAATCATGATCAGCAATGTGAAGAGCATCTGGTGGCTGGTCAAGCTCGTTGTACCGCACATGGTTGAGCGCGGTTCCGGCAATATCATGCTCATTTCGAGCATTGGTGCATTCAAGGCTAGCTCGGTGCTGGGCGCCTATGGAATCTCCAAGGCCGCGGAAGCACAGCTGGCGCGAAACCTCGCGCTGGAATTAGGACCGAAGGGCATTCGCGTCAATGCGATTGCACCGGGACTCATCAAAACTGATTTCGCCAAAGCGCTGTGGTCGAATCCGACCATACTGAAGAACGTGGAAGAGCGGGCGCCGCTGCGGCGAATCGGCCAACCCGTCGACATCGCGGGCGTTGCGGTGTTTCTGGCTTCGCGTGCCGCAAGCTTTGTCACGGGTCAGCTCATCGTCGCGGACGGCGGCTCGACGCTGGGTGACTGATCGCCTACCCATACTTGGAATTACCAACCGATACCGTAGTCCTCGCCGTGGTTGCTCGAGCCGCCCCACATCGTACCGTGCGCGCGGTCGAGTTCGATCGCGTTGATCGGACCCGAGCTACGTTCGACGAAATCGAGCTTGTAGCCCATGCGCACGAGTTGCTCGCGCACCCAGGGCGGCGTCGCGGTATTGAGCGTGAGGCGGCCGGGGATGGACTCGTGAGCGCCGAAGGAGTCGCGCATCTGGTAACTGGTGATATTGGCGGCCTCGGTGGCTTCCTGCGGGGTCATGCCGAACTCGACCACGTTCAGAAAAAACTGCAGCAGGTTTTGATCCTGGGTATCGCCGCCTTGTACGGAGAAGACGAGAAACGGCTTGCCGTCCTTTAAGGCCAGGGTCGGGGTCAAGGTGGCGCGCGGACGCTTGCCGGGCTGCAGCACATTGTAGGGGTCATCGGACGCATCGAGCACGAAACTCTGCATGCGCTGGCTCAAGCCCACGCCGGTGTGGCCCGCGATCACGGCGGGTGTCCAGCCGCCGCTGGGCGTGACCGACACGGCCCAACCCTTTTCATCGGTGGCTTCGACGCTGGTCGTGCCCAGCCGGAACGTGCGGTCGTACTCGACGAGTGCCGTCGGGCTCCACTCCGCCTTGGCAGTGGCGTTAGACAGGCATCTTGCTGTGCCACTTCTGCAAAATGGCCGTGAAGGGATTCTTGCCGCCCTGATATGGGTATGGATCGCCGGGGCGGATGTCCGGATCATTGTGATCGAATTGGATCAACTTCGCGCGGTCGCGCGCATAATCCTTCGACAGCAGTCCTTGAATCGGCGACTCCGGCGGGAAGGACGGGATCGCCGTAATAGAAGTCTCGATCGGCGAACGCAAGGTTCATGGCTTGATACAGCGTGTGAATGTACCGAGCGCTGTCGTAGCCCATGGATTTCAGGTCGAAGTTCTCCAGGATGTTCAGCGCCTGGAGCATCACGGGGCCTTGCACCCAGGTGGTGAGTTTATAGACCTCGATGCCCTTATAGTTCGTATGCACCGGCTCTTCTATATGCACTTTCCACTTGGCCAGGTCCTCCATGGTGAACAGACCGCCCTGCTCTCGAGTACCGCGCACCAGTTCTTGCGCGATATCGCCCTTGTAGAAGCGGTCGTACGCGGCGTAGATCGCAGCCTTGCGGTCCTTGCCCGCCGCGCGAGCTTTGTGCTCCGCCTCGACCAATTTGCGCAAAGTCGCAGCGAGCTCCGGTTGATGGAAGATCTCGCCGGGCTGCGGACCCTCGCGCGCCTCGCCCGGGATGGATGAGGATGGTGTGCTTGGAGTAGGGCCACTGGGCGATCTTGTCCTTGTAATGCTCGATGGTGTTGGACAGTTCTGCCTCCATCGGATAGCCGTCGGCCATCTGGATGGCGGGTGCCAGCACTTCGGCGAGGCTCATGGTGCCGTACTCGGCCAGCATGGTCATGAGGCCGCCCGGCGTCCCGGGAGTGACCGCGGCGAGCGGGCCGAACTCGGGCGGATAGTTCATCCCTTTCTTATGAAAGAACTCCGGTGTCGCACCGGTGGGCGCGACGCCGAGGGCATTGATGCCGATCACTTTGCCGGTGTTCGGATTGTAGATCAGCGCCTGGGTCTCGCCGCCCCAGGAGAGCGTGTCCCACATGGTGGAGGTCGCGGCAATCATGGCGCAGGCGGCATCCACCGCGTTGCCGCCTTTCTGAAAGATCATGGCCCCGGCCGTCGCGGCCAGCGGCTTGCCGGTAACCGCCATCCAATGCTGGGCATGCAGCGCAGGCTTTTGAGTGCGCGCCTCAGCGGCCTGCATCGAACCGACCATGATCGCCGAAGCGCATAGAAATATTGCCAGCCGTCGAAAGCCAATTCTCATTCTTTGTCCTTCCGCGCCATTTGCCGCTCAATATGTTACTGCGTTTTGACAAATGGCGGGGCTCTACAGCGAGTGCGATCAGTCCGATCGCGTCTCCTGGACGGTGCGGCCATTCAGTGGCTGCGGCGCCCGTACGTCGTGCGGGTAGAGCTTGGCGAACTCTGCGATCTGTTTGGCCGAGATGCTCACGGGTGTCTTGAGCACGAACCACGTCACGCCCTCGTTGCAAGGTGGCGCTGTTTGCGATCCGACATAGGTGTAGTAGCCAAAACTATGCGGCAGCATTTCCGCGGGGTTGATTTGCAGTGCCGCGGCCGGTTGATCGCCCTCACTTTTGGGCATGTGCGCCCACAGCTTCTCAATCGTGGCGTTCGCGCTGCCGAGCTTCAACAGCACCGCCACGCCCGCCGCGTGGCCATCGCTAGATTGATGCATCAAGTGGAGCACCATATCGTATGCCCTACCTCGGATGCGCTCCTCGCTGGGGCGATGAAAATGGAATTGCGTCAGTTGATAGCGCGTATCGCCCACGATGAGAAAATCCCCGCTGCCCGGCGCCTCGTAGTTCACTCGGATGGTCGCGCCGTTGTTGGTGACATACGGGACCAGCGCTGGCTTATAGTCGAAGCGCAACCCGGGTAGATCGGCTTTCTGCGTAACCTGAATGTCGATGGGAGACTGCTGCTTGCCCCTGCACGCTGCATATTGTGGATCCAGGTCCGCCCAATGATCGCTGCCCCTCGGTCCCTCATAGGTCCAAGGTGTTCGCCACGGCGATACGTACTTGTGGTTGGCTTGCGCGTCCTGCGCCGGCGCGGCCGGCGGCAGCAAGACCATCAGCAGCGCGAGCGGCACTCGCTGCTTTGCGAAACTGAATTTCGGCATCGCGCGCATAGGGATCACCAGTCGAATATCGATTCATCACAGCATACTTATTCTTCGGCGGAAACGATTCGTCTGCCATGAAAGCGTGAGTGCGCAATCAGCCAAACTGGTTGGACGCTCAAGATTTTTGTCGCCCTCTCATGGCAAGTCAGGCCAAATTCCGTAAAATACTCGCCAGGCTTCATGAGGCGGCTCGCACGGTTTGAAACTCGAACAATCCGACTCAGAAGCCCTTGACCCCAGAGTCTGGAAGATAGCCGCGGTCGTACTGCTTGGGCCGCTGATGGCGCAAATCGATTCGACTGTCGTCAATTTTTCCCTGTTCGCCATCCGCCAAGACCTGCATTCCTCAATCGACTCTGCCCAGTGGATCGTCAGCGGCTACCTGCTCGCACTGGCGCTCATGCTTCCCTTGAATGGCTGGCTCGTGGATCGCTTGGGCGCGAAGCGTCTTTACCTCGGATGCTTCGCAGCTTTCACTCTAGTTTCTCTGCTATGCGGGCTCGCACGCACGATGGATGAGCTGATTTCCGCTCGAATCATTCAGGGCATGGCGGGCGGGCTGCTGGCGCCGATGACTCAGATGATGCTGGCGCGGGCCGCGGGCAAACATTTAGCGCGTGTCATGGGCTACGCGGCGATGCCAATCTTGCTGGCGCCGATCCTCGGGCCGATCTTGGCAGGTGCAATCTTGCAATACGCTTCCTGGCCATGGCTCTTTTACATCAATTTGCCAATCGGTATTTTGGCACTCAGCATGGCGAGCGTTTTGCTCCCGGGTGACGCGGCCGAGATTCAACGGCGGCCGTTTGACCTCCTGGGCTTTCTGTTGATCTCGCCCGCGCTCGCCAGTCTCCTTTACGGGCTCGATCATGTTTATGGACCCGAGCAGGCCGCGCGTCGGGCTGGAGTCTTGGCGTTGCTCTTGGGTTTTGTGCTGGCTTGCGCCTTTGTCTGGCATGCACTGCGCCAGAAGAGCGCCGCATTGATCGATCTTCGACTCTTCAATAACCGGGCTTTTGCGATGGGCAGCGCTACCCAAGTTCTGTCTCAGGGAGCTATGTACGCGGCGCAATTGCTCATTCCGCTGTACATGATCACGGGTTGTGACCTGTCAGCGACGACTGCGGGCTGGATCCTGCTGTCGATGGGCATCGGGATGTTGTGCTCCTATCCCTTAATGGGTTTTTTGACCGAGAGATTCGGCGCACGGTCGGTCGCGACGAGTGGTGCGCTTCTGGTTTTTCTATCCACCTTTCCCATTCTCTGGATGATTGAAAACCAGTTCTCGCGATATCTCATGGCGGCGTGCTTGTTCGCGCGCGGAGCGGGTCACGGCGCGATTGGCATCCCATCCTTATCGGTGGCCTACGCATCGGTGAAGAGGGAAAAGCTTGCCCTCGCTACTACGGCGATGAACATCGTGCAAAGATTGGGCGGGCCCATTGCCACTACAGTTATTGCAATGGTGTTGGCGCTCTCGGCGACACACGTTTCCTCTGCGCGGCCGCAATCGTTCATCATGGCGTTTGCAGTTCTCGTCGGACTGCAGTTCTTCGTGCTCGCGGCGGCATGGCGCCTTCCGCGGCAAAACCTGCCGTCCCCGCTTGCCTTACCATAGGTTAATCAGATTTCCCGGATCCCATGCCAGCCTTGTAGGACTACTCTTACACAGGCATTTTGTTGTACCGAGTTCTAGCGTTCCATCTCAGTTTTTCCCTAGCTGCCTCAGTAAGATGCAGCTCATCCGAAGCCCTGGGAGAGACGTATCAATCCCCTGCGATTGCGCGCCTTCTCACTGAATCGGCGATGGGGCATCCTTGCGCACCTCGCGGTGGCATTTGCCGCGGTGGTTACCCTGGCAATTGCCGCAAACCTGCTGATCGAGCACGAGATTTCCATCGTGCGCACCACTCGCATCGTCAGAGTGGAAGCGTCCCCGCTCATCGCCCCTAGCGATACGGGTGCTCGGCTGACGCCCGTTGCCCCGCCGCCGCAGATTGAAACCGCTGAGCGCCAAATCATTGGTCGCTGCGCTCGAACATTTTGTAGCTGCTGTGCGCAACCGCATGGACATTCACAATGACAACAGCGACGGAGAGTTGGCGGCGGCCGCGCGCGAGCTGGAGCGAGAAGCCCAACTCTATACCGCGGCGTCCCCGCCGGAAGCCGCCGACTCTCGAGAAAAGCTTCTGTCGCGTTTCGTGGTGTTTCGCGCTCTGAAGGACGAGCTTGTGCGCGCAGCCGACGGACGACGCAGTGTTCTCAAGGAATTTTGGGAATCGCTTCGACGCGCTGGATGCGCGTACCAAGGCATCCCTCGCCGGGTCCTGGAAAATCTTCGGCCGCGTCGTCGCGCGCAAGACGCTCGTTGATCTGAATTCCAGCCTCGATGAAATCCGCCGCGAATTTGCCAGCCTGCCCCCGCCGGCTTGTATGACCACGATGTGTTGGGTCCGGTGACCGCCAGCGAAACGGCGCTCGCGGCACACTCTTGAAACCAACGAAGCCGCATTGACCCGCTCGCAAGGTGACGCCTGGGTCAAGCAGACGCGCGCCGATGTGGCAGAACTGAGGGCGCTGCAGGACCGCCTTATTCTGATGGACGCCAAGCGCCATGAAGCCGAAGCTCATCTCGCGAAAATGTCGCAGAGCCTCGTCGCGACGGTGACCGCCGCTGCGCCGCCGATGACGAGCCGCCGATGCCCGCCGCGCCGGCCCGAACGCACAGGACAAGCATCTCATGCCGGCGCGCCTGCGCGCACGAGCATTGCCGCTGCCGCTGCTGGAAATCCGCTCCTCACCTGTCGCTGCGACGGAGAGCACGACCACGTCGAATCAGAAACCGAAAGGCTTCGGGGTCGATCTTTTGGCTCAGCACAGGCGTGGTCGCGATTCTGCTGTGGATATCGATTCGTACGGTGATGAGCGTGGTTGGCCCCGTGCGGCGAATCCGCACCGCGACGCTCAAAATTGCCGGCGGGGAAACCAGCGTCCGCGTGAATCGCGGAGGCATCCGCGAACTGGATGATCTGGCCATTTCCTTCAACCAGATGGCCGAGCAATTGGCAGATGCGAAGGCGGCGGCGCGCAGCTACCAGGAGCAGCTGGAGGCGAAGGTGAAGCTGCGCACCCGTGAACTTCGGCATCTTGGCCGAGCATGATCCGCTCACGGACTTGCCAAATCGGCGCCAGCTGTTTGCGCATCTGAAGGCGGCGGTTGCGCGCGCCGCGGGCAGCGGCGCGTACGTCGGCGTCTTCTTCGTCGATCTGGATAACTTCAAGAACATCAACGACAGCCTTGGCCACGCGTTCGGCGACCGGGTGCTGAGCGCCATCGCCGCGCGCTTGCTGGCGACGACTGACACTGCTGGATTCGCAGCGCGTCTCGGCGGCGACGAGTTCACCATCGTATGCGACGGAATCAAGAGCCTCGAAGCGGTCGATTCACTAGGTCAGGATTTGGTGCGCGCGTTCCAGGCGCCGATCGAAGTCGATGGCCGCCATCTCATGATCAGCATCAGTGTGGGCGCGAGCATGTATCCCAATCATGGCGGCGATGCCGAGGCGCTTTTACGAGCGGCGGACGCCGCGCTGTTCCATGCCAAGGCTCTCGGACGAAGCCAATTGGTCGTCTTCAGCCCGGCGCTGCTGGAAACCGCCTCCGCTAAGTTCACCATTGAGCAGGGATTGCGCTATGCCCTGGAGCGCGATGAATTTGAATTGGTTTTTCAGCCGGAGGTCGATGCCGCAACGTTCAAGACCCACTTGGTCGAAGCCCTGCTGCGTTGGCGCTTAGCCGACGGACGCTTGGCGGCGCCCAGCGAGTTTCTGGCGATTGCCGAAGAGTCGGGCCTCATTCTGGAAATCAGTGACTGGGTATTGCGAACCGCAATCGAAACCGCGGCGCGCTGGCATCATGGCGCTTGGCCGGAGGCGCGTGTCGCCATCAACCTATCTTCGCGCCAGCTGCTCGATGCTCGTTTTGTCGACCGTGTGACAGAACTGCTTGAAGAGCATCGGCTACCCGCGCGCTGCATTGAAATTGAGCTGACCGAAAACGTGCTGCAAACCGGCGCAGCGACCATTGAAGTGTTGCGTCGATTGCGCAGCCGCGGTGTGGCGATCGCGCTCGATGATTTTGGTATCGGCTATTCCTCGCTGGCTTCGCTGGAGCAGCTACCTTTGACGCGCGTAAAGCTCGATCGCGCGCTGATCGCGAGTGTTCACACCAGCTCCCGTTCCGCAGCGATTGCCAAGGCGCTTGTCGGGCTCTGTCATAGTATCGGGCTCGCGGTGACCGCCGAAGGTATCGAGTGCCTGGAACAATTTGCTTTACTCTCGGGCCTGACGCCGATCTATCTGCAGGGTTATTTGCTCGCCTCTCCGGTGCCGGCAGAGAAAGTCTTATCGCTCATAGCGACGGTACCGGAACACATCGCCTCGCTTCTGATTACATCGTCGGCTAAGCCTGCCAGCCAACGCCCGTCAGCCGATGAACCGGCATTGCTCGAGGCTTCCAGTCGCGACCGCTGAAGTGCTCGTCGGCGCTGTCGGGCGCCGCAACAGCGGCAGGGCCGGCATCATCGCCGGCCCCTCGCCGTTCGCAATCGACTACTGGATTCGGCCCGTCGACTTGACGCCATAGAAATTGTGCACGTTGGTCACCCAGGTGCTGTCTGCCATGGCAGGCCAGTGGTCCTTGTCAAATCCGGGTGCGTTCTTGAGCTGCTCCTTCGATACATTGAGGGTAAAGCGCTTGTTTGCCGTATCCAGTTTCAACGCCGCCCACGGCACCGCGAACAATCTGTCGCCCATTCCCAAGAAGCCGCCGTATGACAGCACCGCATAGCTGATTTTTCCGGAACTCATTTCGATCATTAATTCCTTGATCGTGCCCAAGCTTTCGTTGGCGGTGTTGTACACGTCGTTGCCGATCAGGGTATCGGCACCCATGAGCGCGGGTCCGGGACCGGATCCCATATTCTTGTACATGCCGTAGGTGTCGCGTGAAATGTAATTCGTTCCTTTCCATTGTTAACTCCGAGTAAAAGTTAATTCAGGGCTCGATTGAGCGTTCGGCTACTCTGCGCCCAAACTCGGCTTAGATGCTTTCAGCCAATGCCGCGCCTTCGAATCACAGCATGACCCAAATTGATGTCAGCGATTGCTGTCGGACGGCATCGACTGTCTCCGCTAACCATCGATTTACCTATGTTAGATCAGCGTCGCTTCAACGCCTCGAGTTCATCCAAGGTACGCGGCCAATCGGCTCCCAGCAGCCTCGACAATGCCCGATCCGCGAGCACCCTGCCGCCGGTCTGGCATTTCGCGCAGTAGTTGGTTTCATTGTCGGCATAGCGAATCCGCTGCACCGGCTCGCCGCATCGCGGGCACGGCAATCCGTAGCGTCCATGCACCGCCATTCCGGCGCGAAACGCAGTCACCTTTTCCGGAAACCCTTTGGCAGCCTCGGATCCCAGCCGATCCATCCACATGCTCGCAGCGTCTCGCGCGTCGCTGCGAACAGCCGCTGCCATTCCTCAGGCGATAACTTACTCGTCAAAGTAATCGGCGACAGCCGCGCCGCGTGCAGAATCTCATCGGAATAGGCATTGCCGATGCCGCTCAAGATCCGCGGGTCGGTCAAAGCCCGCTTGAGCGTGCGATTCTCCGCCGTCATCGCGGCGATGAAACGCCGCAAGAGTCGCTCTCGAATACCTCGATGCCGCCGGGGTCGATGGATCGCAGGGCCGCTTCGCCTTGAACCACATGCAGCGACGCGCGCCGCTTGGTGCCCGCCTCGGTGAGCACCAAGCGAGCCGTCGGGAAAATCGAACGCCGCCAAATTATTGCGGCCGTTGAGCTTCGCGCCCTGCGGGCGCCAATGCAGCCTGCCCGCAATCATCAAATGCAGCACCAGCCACAACTCATTGTCGAGTCCGATGGCAACGCGCTTGCCGATCCGGCGCAGCTCCGTGACTTGATGGCCCTCCGGCCTCGGATATCGGCGGCGCGGCCGTGCGCAGCAAAAAGGGACTGCTCGAGGCGCACCTGCTGAAGCGGCTGGCCGACGAGCGCTCTTGCAGCGCGCTCAAATAAGCAGAAATGTCCGGCAGCTCAGGCATGCGCTTTCGGGGAACTCCTCTTTGCTATGATGCACGCCGCTAACAAAATAGAGGATCTCATGAGGACAGTTGCCTGCAAAATCGCCCTTTGCACCGTCTCTAGGCTTAGCCTTGCTGCCGCCGCCGTGCAAGCCGCGCCGGATGCCGCCGGCCCGAGCGCGACCGCACGCGATCACGCCGATCATCGCGCCGAAGGATCGTGCCTACGGCGGCGAGATTCAGCTGAAGATCGATGCCAGCGACACCGGCCATCGCGTCGTGCGCGTTCACGAAACCTTGAGTGGCGTCGGTCCCGACACCGTGCTGCTATATCCCAAATGGCTGCCCGGCACCCACGCGCCGGAAGGTACGATCGATCGGCTCGGCGGTATACGAATCAGGCCAACGGCGCGCCGGTTACTCTGGAAGCGCGATCCGGTGGACGTCTTCGCCTTGCGGCTGAACTTGAAGCCCGGCACGCATTCGATCGACATCGACTTCGATTATCTCTCGCCCACGAGCCGCAAAGTCGGAGCACTGGAAATGAGCCGTGAACTGCATGCTGATCGAATGGAACGAATTGGTGTTCTACCCCGCGGGCTACTTCGCGCGGCAAATCCCGGTGCAAGTGCAGCTGACCTTGCCCGCCGATTGGCAGTTTGGCTCCGCCCTCGAAACCGCTTCGACTGACCACGCGCAGACGCAGTTCAAGCGCACGACGTTGGAAACCCTCATCGACAGTCCCGTGTACGCGGGCCGGTACGCCTCCAAGCTCGATCTCGATCCGGGTGCTGCGGTTCCCGTGCACATGGACTTGTTTGCCGACCGGCCCGAGCTGCTGGACATCAAACCCGAACAGCTTCAGGCATACCGCAACTTGGTGCGGCAGGCCTACAAGCTGTACGGCTCGCATCACTACAACCACTATGATTTCTTGTACTCATTGAGCGATCAGATCCAACAGAACGGGCTCGAGCATCATCAATCGAGCGAGGACGGCACCGATCCGGATTCCTTCACCAAGTGGGACAAGGAAGCATTCGCCAGGGACTTGCTGCCGCACGAGTTCACGCATTCGTGGAACGGTAAATTCCGCCGTCCGGCGGATCTCTGGACGCCGAACTACAATGTCCCGATGCAGGACAGTCTGCTCTGGGTCTATGAAGGACAAACCGAGTACTGGGGCCAGGTGCTGGCTGCGCGTTCAGGCTTGCGCACGCCGTCAACAGGCGCTCGATCAGTTCGCCATCACCGCAGCACATTACGAAGTTCAAAAAGGTCGCCAGTGGCGTGCGCTGCAGGACACCACCAATGATGAAATCATCAATCCGCGCCGGCCGCAGTCCTGGCTGGATTGGCAGCGCTTCGAGGACTACTACTCAGAATCTGCACTGATCTGGCTCGATGCCGACACCTGGATACGCGAACATTCCAAAGGCGCCCGATCGCTGGATGATTTTGCCCGCAACTTCTTCGGCATCCATGACGGCAGCTTCACGGTCGTCACCTACACCTTTGAGGACATCGTGAAAGCACTGAACGCGGTCGAGCCCAATGACTGGTCGGCCTTTTTGCGCCAGCGTCTGGACTCCATCGGCAAGCCGGTGCCCGAGGATGGCTTTCATCGCGGCGGCTACAAACTCGTGTACAGCGACAAACCAAGCGACTATCAATCCACGACCGAGGAGCAGCGCAAACGCATAGACCTTCTCAACTCCATCGGCATCGAGATCGACGACAAGGACAGCGGCAAGGTCGGCACGCTCTCCCAGGTCATCTGGGACAGCCCGGCGTTCAAGGCCAAGCTCACCGAAGGCGCGCAAATTCTCGCCATCAATGGCGTTGCCTACGACGCCGACGTACTCAAGGACGCCATCCGCGCCGCGCACGGCAAGCAAGCGCCGATCGAGCTGATCGTGAAGATCGGCGATCGATATCTGGTGGCAAACCTGGATTATCACGACGGATTGCGCTACCCACACCTCGAGCGCGACAGCGCCGAACCTGCCCGCCTCGACGAAATTCTGGCGGCACGGCCCTAATCACACGGCCCTATTAAATAGAGTGACCCAGCATGAAAATGGATCTCGACCGCCGCTCCTTTCTCACTCACACCACCGGCGCCCTATCGCTGTCGCTCTTGCCATTGAAGCTATGGGCAACCGCGTCGGCCTCGAAAAGCGCCGTACCGCCGGCACCGGTCGCGCGCATCGAAGTGGTGAAGGACACCTACTTTGGTGAAACGGTAAGCGATCCCTATCGCTGGATGGAAAACAGCAAGGATCCCGACTGGCTGCCATTCTTGAAGGGGCAGAACGAACACACCCGCGCCATCATCGATGCGCTGCCCGGCCGCGCGGCTCTGCTCAAGCGCATTGAACAGCTCTCGGGCGAGGCCGTGGCAACCACACGCGTACAGCGGGCCGGCGGTCTGACCTTCATCCAGCAGCGCCCCTTGGGCGCCGACAACTTCAAGCTGTTTGTACGCCAAGGCATCAACGGCGCGGATCGCGTGCTGGTAGATCCGACCATCCAGAGCAACGCCAAGAGCCACGTCTCGCTCGACTGGTGGCGCGCCTCGCCCGACGGCAAGTACGTGGTGTACGGTCTGTCGAAAGACGGCAGCGAAGATTCCCTGCTGCACATTCTCACCGTCGCCGACGGCAAGGAGCTTCCCGAGACCATTCCCAATACCGAAGGCACCAATCCGCAATGGCTCGACGACGCCAGTGGGTTTTTCTACACGCAGCTCACCGGCGCGGTGGCCACCCCTGAGCGCTATTTGGATGCCCAGGCGCGTTTCCATAAATTGGGCACCGACCCTAAGTCCGATCCGATCCTGATGAAGCGCGGTTTGGTCTCCGGGGTGGATTACGACAAGATCCAGGTCCCGACCATCCTCACCTCCCCCGGTTCGCACTTCGCAATCCTGCAGCTCGCCGACGTCAGACGCGAATGCCGCTGGTTCATCGCACCGCTCAACGATGCCATTGCCGGTAAGGCGAAATGGGTTTCATTCGCCGGCTTCGACGACGAAGTCACTGATCTTGAGCTCGACGGCGAGGACTTGTACCTGCTGGTCAACAAGGGCTCGCCGCGCGGGCGCATCGTCAAGACCTCCGCGGCTGCCCCAAGCATTGCGGCCGGCACCGTCGTCGTCCCGCAGCACGCCACGCTGGTGATCGAAAACACCGCGCGCGCGCGCGACGGCATTTATTTGCGGATCATGGACGGCGGCATCAGTCGCCTGCAGCGCTTGAGCCACGACGGCAAAGTCTTCGACATTGCTCTGCCCTTCGACGGCACGATCGGCGCCGTCTTCGCCGTACCGAGAGAAGACGGCGCCTTGCTCTCCTTTCAAGGATGGCTCACGCCGGCGGGCATTTGGTCGGTGGACGTTGCCGGTCATCTCGCCGACACCGGCATCACTCCCAAACCCGCGACGGATGTCAGCCCCTACGAAGCCAAACGCTTCTACGCCACCGCGAAAGACGGCGTCAAAATTCCCTACACGCTGATTTATCGCAAAGGCATGAAACAGGACGGCAGCAACCCGACCTGGATTTCCGCCTACGGCTCGTACGGGCTGTCTGCCTACACGCCCACGTTTGCCGGAAAGACGCTGGCGTTGGTCGATGCCGGCGCCATCGTCGGCTACGCCAATGTACGCGGCGGCGGCGAATACGGGCGCGAGTGGCACAAGGCTGGACAGCTCGCCAACAAACCCAATACCTGGCGCGATCTCATCGCCGTGTGCGAAGAACTCATTGCCAAGAAATACACCTCAGCGAAACACCTCGCCATCGGCGGCCGCTCCGCCGGCGGCATCACCGTCGGACGCGCGATGACCGAGCGCCCGGATCTCTTCGCCGCGGTGATCGACGGCGTCGGTTGGTCCAATCCGCTGCGTTACGTGGTCGAACAAGACGGCTACGGCGAAGAACCCGAATGGGGCGCCATCGCCGATCCCGCCGGCTACAAAGCGCTCAAGATGATCGACAGCTATCAGTCGGTGAAAGATGGCACCGCGTATCCCGCCGTGCTGCTGACCACCGGCGTCACCGATCCCCGTGTCGCGCCGTTTCACTTGGGCAAAATGACCGCGCGACTCCAAGCCGCGACCACCTCCGGAAAACCCATCTTGCTGCGCGTCGACTACGACGCCGGCCACGGCATTGGCTCCACTCGCGCCCAGCAGGACCGGGAAGCGGCCGATACCTACGCTTTTTTGTTGTGGCAGCTTCGCGGCACGAAGGCCTGAATGCAAAAAGGTTCGCGCTTCGGGCAATCGGGACCGGCCTTGGACAAGTGGGACAAGGTCGAGATCCTGCTGGTTGAGGACAACCTCTCGGATGCCGAACTGACTGTGCGTGCGTTGCGCAGTATTGGCGTGACCCAAAAGATATTGCGCCTCTCAGATGGTGGTGAAGCGCTCGACTTCATATTTCGCAAGGGCAGATTTTCGGATCGTGATCAGGCACTGCCGAAACTGATTCTGTTGGATCTAAAAATGCCGCGAGTTGGCGGAATCGAGTTTCTCCAAAGGTTGCGCGAAGACGCCGCTACCAAGGACACGGTAGTCGCGATGCTCACCTCCTTCACGATGGAGCAACTGCCCGCCGACATCCAGAACCTAAATGTGCATGACTACTTGCTGAAACCCGTGAATTTGGAACGCCTCATCGAGTTGGTGACGCACGCTGGACTGGCCCGCACGCAATCGCAAGGCGGGCCCACCTAAGGGCCTACTGGATCATCGCAAACGCTTGGCGCAGCCATTCATCGCTCTTGCGCAACAATTTCTCGCGAGCGGCAGCGTCATCGAGCTGGTGGTCGAGTTTGTCCCAGGTGACCAGCTCGCATTTGACGCCGGCTGCGCTCAACCGCGATGCCATGCGCTTCGATTGCTCAATGCTCACATTGCCGTCATAAGCGCCGTGAAACAGCAGCACCGGGGCTTTAATCCTATCCGCGTGGGCCGCGGGCGAACCCGCACTCACGCTCGGCCCGGTGCCGATCTCCTCGCTGATGACGGCAAAATCGCTCAACCGCCGATGGTCCTCGACCAGCGCGGCAAGGTCTGTGACAGGTGCGACGGCAATCACGGCCTTGTACAAGGACGGATCCACCGCCGCCGATTGCAACGCGGCGTATCCACCGTACGACCAGCCCACGATGCCAATTTTGTTCGGATCGGCGATTCCTTCCTTCACCAGCCAGCGGCCTGCATCGAGCACGTCGCCAATCGCGGTCGGCCAGGAGTGAAAGCCATTCTTCTCGAACCACTGGTCGCCGTAGCCGCTGGAGCCGCGAAAGTTTGGTTGTAGTACGGCATAGCCGCGCACCGCGTAGAACTGCGCAAACCAGTTAAAGCCGCCTTCGTCGCGCGCGCTCGGGCCGCCATGCGGCATCACGATTGCCGGCAACCCTTTTGCACTGTCTGTGCCGGGCGGCAGCGTGAGGTATCCCGGAATCATCGTGCCGTCGGATGCCGGAAAGCTCACCGCTTTGACGCTGGCCAGCTTCACGCCTTCCAACTGATTGCGGCGGACAAAAAAAGTATTCAGCTGGTGTGAGCGCCGATCGAAGATATAGTAAACCCCGGGGTCTGAATCACTTCCTGAGGAAATCAGCAGTGTCATGCCGTCGACGCTCGAATCAGCCAATCGTATGGCTGCATTGGGCAGTGCTTTACCCAGGGACTTCATGATGGTGTTGACCGTCGGATCCGTGTATTCGGCGATGCGTCTGTCGGTCACATAGGAAACACCGACGACGCGCCGCTGCGGGCCCAGCCGAATCAGCGAATCGACATCCACGTCCGGCCGGGCAAACAACAGTTCCTCATGCATCGCCGAATCTAGAGAGATGGAGTAAAGCGCGCGCCGGCCGTCTTTCTTCTTGAACCCATACACAATATCCAGATCGGGATCGACGGCGAGCGGTTCAAAGCCATCGCGAGTGAGAAAGTTGTAATCGCACAACTTCTGCCAGTCGCGCGAGCCCTTCATCCGGTAGTCGAAACGGATGACTTCGGTTTCATAGTCCGCTCGAGTGCTGCTGTGCCCCATGATGCGCACCGTGCCGCGCCCATCCGAAATATAGTCGGCGGCATCAGGGTGGGCCGCCTCGATGGTCTTGCTCGCCAAGGTATTGGTATCGACCCAATCTACTCCGAGTCCCTCCTTGGATTTCGAAAGGCGCGTCTCGAGCCTGGTTTCAGGGATAAAACTGCGCGTCATCAACACCGCCCCGTTTTGATCGGGCTGCCAATCTATGATTGACCCGCCGTAGAGAGAGACGCCACGTGCATAAACGCCTTCGCGGCTGCTCAGTAGCTTCTGATTGCTGCCATCGGCGTTCACGGCAACCAGTCGCGTCGCGGTCATATGCGAGATGCCGACGAAGTTAAAGACGCTGTAAAGAACGCAGACGATTCGTTCGTTCGACACCCAGTTGCAACCCCCGAGGCGTACGGGATTGCCGTTCACCGCCAGAGCGTTCTGCGGTTTGGCATCCTTGGTCAGTTTTAAGGTGAAGAGAGCCGAGCCTTGGCCGTCGAGGGGCGAAACGTACGCGGCGCTCTTGCCATCAGGCGAGAGGCTGACGTCAGAGATGCTGGGGCGCGCCCCGAAGGCCGTTGCCGCATCGAAAGCGGGGGCATTATCGGCGTTGGCGCCCGCGGAAATGCAAAGGGCGCCGAACAGCGCCAGCTTGCGAATGATCATGTTGCTCCCTGCTTATTTTCGGAAGGACATCCCTTCGGGTCCCGGCTTATTTGCGCATTCTAGCCAAATTGTCAGGACTTCAATGCAGCGTAAGTCTCTTTTTGAAAATTCTGCGTGGCGGCGCTACCCGGCAAGCGCGGCGCCTTGCCCGATCGTTGTGCAATTCTGTTCAAGAGCGACAGCAGTCGCGGCGAGGAAAATAGCCATCGCAGTAAGGTTTCAGTGATGCGCGAATCTCGCTTGGCAATGCTTCCCGGTGGCGGCTGCGGCGGAAGGGTTTGCTGCAGCCACAACATCACCGTCTGCTCCGCCGGGTCGGCCTGCCACCAACCCCCAAAAAGCCCCGGCCATCCAAACGCGCCTTCTCTGCCCGTTCCCATCCAGGCGTTTCTCTTTGCATCGTCGATCA
This sequence comes from uncultured Gammaproteobacteria bacterium, assembly GCA_963771615.1. Classification (GTDB taxonomy): domain Bacteria; phylum Pseudomonadota; class Gammaproteobacteria; order Steroidobacterales; family Steroidobacteraceae; genus Bog-1198. The sequence goes on along the minus strand of CAVYUD010000007.1, from coordinate 89,968 downwards.
CCGACAGTCCGAGGCCAAACCCTTGGCCCATAAAGAATGGAATGCCGAATTGTAGAGTTCGTCGCTGCGCCGGTGTCAATCGATTCGTGGTCATCAGGCGGATTGAATTTTCCGAGAGCACCCGCGTCCCACCCAACTCGCCGCCTTGCAGCAGCATGCGCGCAAAGGCGAGGTAATCATCCACGGTTGAGACCAGCCCTTGTCCGCCGGCGCTGAAAGACGGTGGTGTTTGCTCCATGAATCCGGGCAGTTCAACGGCTAGGAAGTTTCCCGGCGCAGATGATCTGTAGAGAACCGCGGCGCGATCGCGTTTTTCCGGCGGAATCCAAAAATCCGTGTCGATCATTCTCAGCGGATCGAACAGCAGTTGCTGCATCGCCGCCCGCGTGCCTAAGCCCGTGGCGCGGCCAATAATGACTCCGAGCAGATCGGTCGAGTGGCTGTAATTGAACCGCTCTCCGGGTGCGTAGCTCAAGGGAAGCGCGGCCAGCATTTTCACCCATTCATCTGGCGTGCGCGCACTGTCAAATTCGAATCCGAATCTCAGTTTCAGCGCCTCCGCGAGCGGACCTCTCGCCGTGAAGCTATAAGCAAGGCCCGAACGGTGAGTCATCAAATCTTCAATGGTGATGACCCGCGGCGCGGGATAGGTATCCTGCAAAGGACTGTCGGCGCGGCGCAGCACCTGCATCGCCGCGAATTCAGGTGCCCACTTGGTGATGGGATCCTCGAGCCGCAACACGCCACGCTCCATCAAAATCATCGCGACCGCCGTCGTAACCGGCTTACTCATGGACGCGATGCGAAAAATCGTATTGCGCTCGACCGGCAGCCGAGCCTCGATATCGCGCAGTCCCTCGCAGTTCACTTGCAGCAACTCACCGCGCCGCCAAACGAGGCACACCACGCCGGGAATATCGCCCGTGGCAACCGCCTGCTGTGCAGGAGCGGCAATGCGTGCGGCATGGCTCATTGGGCTGGGCATGCTTCCTCGGTCCGTCACTCGATGAGTAGCAATCCGCGTTTCTTGTGGGCCGTCGCGTCGACGGTGTTCATTGCCGCATACAACTGATCCGACTTGACCAGCCATGGCCCGTACTTCTTGTTGACGTCGAGCACGAGAACCAAGTCCTCCTGATTGAGATATCCGGCGATGGGTGAGTGATGACCGCCGCCGGTTCCGAATAGCGGAGCGCGGCTGAAATTAATGACGTAGCGGCGCGTCGGGTCATTCACGTGGTTTAGCTGCTCACGAAAAGCTGCCAAATCCAAATCGCGCAGCACAGTGACTGTCCCTTTCAGCTTCTGTCGTGCAATGTCTGCAAGCTGATCGAGCGTAATACCTTCAGGCAAATATCCCAGCACAGTGGAGAAGCCTGAGCTCTTGCAAAATACTCTGTTGGCTGCCCTGTTGGTGCAGAGAGTGCAGCACATTCACCAGGCTGGCAGGGCCACAGACGCTGCCGTTTTGCTGAAAATCGATGTCGGCGTGGTAGGCGGCCGCGACGGGCAGGGCCCAGGCTTTCTTGAGCAGCGCGGGGTCTTGGTAAGCGCGCGTCTCTCTGATGGAGACAACGCCGGCGTAGTCGGCGCGCCCCTCGGATACGAACATTGGCAGAACGGCCGCGGCGCCGCCCAGCAACAGGGCGGCTGCCGCTGTCCATGAAACAATCTTGCGGGTTCGCGCCATCTTCTCTTACGGCGCCGCGGGGCTCTGCAAATTGCGCACCATCTTTAACACCATGCTGCGGGGGAGAAACGGAACCATTCTGGCAGTGCGGGAGTTTCCTTTGCCGGTAATGACGACACGCTGGTTGTCGCGAAAGCCTTTGTAGCCCGCTTGAGCCACCGGCATGGAGTCCATCACCGCGGCGGTTTGGCCGAATCGGGTAACGCCGGTTCCCGCCCGCTCGCGAAACTGACTCTTGGTCGCTCCGGGGCACAGGCAGCTGACATGCACGCCCGTGTCGCGCGCTTCCTCCCAGAGCGCTTCGGAAAACGATAGCACGAATGCCTTGGACGCATAGTAAATCGCCATCAGGGGCCCGGGCACGAAGGCGGCCATCGAGGCGACGTTCAAGATGCCGCCGCGCTTTCGAGCCAGCATCTGCGCCCAATAAATGTGAGTCAACTCCACCAGCGCGCGGTCATTCAAATCAATCATGCCCAGTTGCAACTCGATGCTGGAGCCGGCGAACTGCCCGGCCTTGCCAAATCCCGCGTTGTTGACGAGCACGTCGACTTCAAGTCCCGCTGCTTTTATCGCTTCGGCCAGGCGCGTACCGCCTCCTCGCTCTGCCAAGTCGACGGTAAATACGTTGGCTTGCACAGCGTAGGTTCTGGACAGCCGAGCGGCGACCTCTTGCAAAGCCGCCGCGCTGCGAGCGGCAAGGATCAGATCGTAACCATCCTTGGCAAAACATTCTGCCAGGTCCACGCCGATCCCCATCGATGCCCCGGTTACCAGCGCGGTCTGGCCTGCTCCAGGTTTTTCGTTGCTCATCTCTCGATCTCCGGTGTCGACGCTACTTCGCCTTTTGAACTTTAACGCCTCCACCGCGCAAAGTACGAATCGTGCGTTCCGCGGTCGTCGCGGGCACGACCAGCAGGCTTATATCCCGCAACGATGCCACCACAAATGGCGAAGCCGCCAAAAGCTTCTCGCTCGATGCGAGCACGATGGTTTCCGCGGCGCGTTCGTGCAGCGCATGCTTCACCGCAGCCTCTTCAGCATCGCCCGTGCTCAAGCCTGCGTCCGGATGTACTCCCGTCACGCCCATGAAATACAGGTCGGCGCGCAGGCGCGACGCGGCCTCGATTACCGAGGCGCCGACGCTCACCATCGAATGCCTGAATAATCGTCCCCCCAACATGATGATGTCCACGAGCGGGTGGGAAGCGAGTTGAACAGCGACGGTGGGACTGTGTGTGACGATCGTCGCACGCAGGGAGGGCGCGAGGTGCCTTGCAACCTGAATCGCCGTGGTTCCGCCGTCAAGGATGACCAACTGGCCTTCCTGGATCATGGCCGCGCCGTATCGGCCCAGCGCAGATTTCTCTTGCGGCGAGACGCTCTCGCGAACCTGCAGGTCGCCCATCGCGGCGGACACGGGCAAGGCGCCGCCGTGCACTCTCTGCAACTTGCCCGCCCGTGCCAATTCGCGCAGATCGCGGCGGATCGTGTCCTCCGAAATACCCAATTCACGGGCCAGGTCCTTGGCGATGATCTGACCATCGTTGGCGAGACGGGTGAGGATGAGCTTCTTCCTTTGTGTGGTCAGCATGGCCCTGCGATTCTCGCCTATTTGGCTGCGGCGCGAGGCAGCTTTACCTACGACAGAGCGGTCTTGCGGTTTCAATTCAACCGATCTATGATTGCACGAAATTGCACGTTTATGCACTGATGTACACGAATAGACAAACCGCGCCGGAGACGCCATGAAATCCGATAAATCACTCTTGGTACTGATCGCTGGGCCGTTCATGTCGGGGACGGACGGCGACCCTGAAAAAATCGCCGCCAACCGAGCACGCCTCGAAAGCTTTACCTTGCCGATCTACGAGCGCGGCCACTTGCCGATGATCGGTGAATGGATGGCCCTTCCGATCATTCACGCAGCCGGAGGACGGCTGCCGGGAGACCCCATTTTTGAACGCTACCAGTACCCCGTAGCGCATCGCTTGATTGAGCGCTGTGATGCCGTGCTGCGGATTGATGGCAAATCGCGTGGCGCGGATTTGGACGTCGCTCGAGCGCGCGAATTGGGTTTGCCGATCTATCATGATGCCGGCGAGATTCCCCGCCGCGAGGTGGGCGGGAAGGCGTAACTTTCGAAACCATGAATGACAAGGAAATAGTCCCTCCCTTCGGTAATGCGAGCCGCCATACACACGGGTACGCATTCGCGTCGCTCGTGCTCAAGGGCGGCTATGAGGAGTCCGGTGACGCCGGTCGCTTTAATGTCCGCGAAGGTGACGTGATTCTTCACGAGCGCTTCGAAGCACACTGCAACCGAGGCTCCGCGTTGGGCGCGGTCATTCTGCACATTGCCTTTCCGAGCGAAGCTGACTTTAAGTCGGGGGCAGCACAGTTATCAGATCCGGATTTGATCGCCCGCGTGCAAGAGCGCAGCCCGACAACAGCCGCGGCGCTATTGTTGCAATCAGCGCGAATGAAACGACCGCAAATCCGCGACTGGCCCGAACAGCTTGCCGCGGAGCTGACTCACAATACCTCGCTCAACTTGACCGCGTGGAGCAACGAGCGCGGCATCACGCCATGGACCGTATCGCGTGAATTTGGGTCGGTCTTCGGCGTCTCGCCGTCGGTATTTAGGGCCGTGGCTCGCGCTCGGCGCGCCTGGCAAGCGATCCGCGTCAGCGGCGAACCGCTGTCGACATCGCAACACGCCTAGGGTTTGCGGATCAGGCACATATGACGCGCGCGGTAAAATGCCTCACCGGCAGCGTGCCTCGCGCCTGGCGCAACTGCAAATAGATTCAAGACATACGCCGGCGCCAAATGATTTGATTCGCCCGACCCTACGCGCTCACGCACTTGAAGAGGTATGGAGCATGGTTCTGCCCAAGAGATTGTCTTGCTGCACGCTGGCGGCGCTGCTCTTGCTCGCGACCGCGCCCACGGCCTTTGCTGACGAAGCGATCACGGCACGCAACAAAGCCATCGTGACGGATTTCTACACGACCGTGCTGATAGGCCGGAATGTCGATGCCGCACCGCGATTTCTGAGTCCCGAATACCTTCAGCACAGCGGCAACATGGCGTCGGGCCGAAAGGCCTTCATGGATGTGTTTCGGGCCAACTTTGCGCAACAACCTCCGAAGGACTACAAACGCGAAATCCTGCGTGTGGTCGGCGACAACGACATCGTCATCATTTTCAATCGCCAAAGCGGCACGGACGACCAGGGCAAACATCACGTGGTACTGCAATTCGACATGTTTCGCGTTGACAACGGGGTGATTGTCGAGCACTGGGACGCTGACTGAGTTCGTCGACGTCGAGAACTCCGGCTCAGGTCACCTTGACCATGCGCTTGCCAACATTATCGCCGGCGAGAAGTCCAACGAGCGCCGCCGGCAAGTTCTCAAATCCATCGACTATGTCCTCGAGCACTTTTAGCTGACCGCTGCGGACCCAACCTTCCAGGTCTGACAGAGCCCGCGCCGCTTGGCTGAAAAAATCGGTGACAATGAATCCACGTATCGTAATGCGCTTTGAGACGATCATCGGGGTGCCCTGGACGCCATAGGGCGCGGCGCCGTCATAGCGCGACACCGCACCACACGCTGCGATGCGTCCATGCTCTTTCATGCCGAACAGGCAGGCGTCCAAAGTCTCGCCGCCGACATTGTCGAAATAGACGTCGATGCCTCCGCCGCAGGCTGCCTGCAGCGCCTGATAGAATTCCAAAGGCTTCCCCACAAAGCGCTTGTAGTCGACTGCCGCGTCGAATCCTAACTGTGAGGTCACCAGAGCGCATTTGTCAGCGCCGCCGGCGATGCCGACGACTCGGCAGCCCTTGATGCGTGCGATCTGGCCGACGATCGAGCCGACGGAGCCGGCAGCCGCGGAAACCACCACCGTCTCCCCGGCCTTCGGTCGCCCGCATTCGAGGAGACCAAAATAGGCGGTAAGCCCGGCAATCCCATAGACGCTCACGGCGTGGCTGAGCGGCTCGCGAGGCATCACCTTCATCAACGCCGAGACGGGCAGTACCGCATATTCCCGCCAGCCGGTATCGGCAAACACCAGGTCACCCGGCTTAAATCCGCTGCTGCGGCTTTCAACGACCTCCGCGAGCGCGCCCCCAGCCATCACGTCACCTGCCTTCAATGCGGCGCGATAGGTCGGACCCAGCATCCAGGCCCGATTCGCCGCGTCCAAGGACACGTAGCGCGCGCGCAAAAGAACTTCGCCTTCAGCGGGCGTTGGAATGAGCGCTTCCGTGAGCCGGAAATGCTCCGTGCCGAGTTTTCCTTTCGGAATCTGGTCGAGTACGAACTGACGGTTTTTCTGGCTCATCGCGATGCTCCCCATCAACGCCGGCCGATGATCAAGCAAGGCCGCCGCCGGGTCAAACGCCGTTACGCTTTCGGCTCGCTTTCCGGCATGCCCCTGCCACCGCAGCGCCGAGAGAAGCTCTCGCGCAGCTTCTCGCGCTCTTCGGGAGTCATGCGCTGCCAATCCTGGCGCATGCGCCCTCGCCAGCCCCAATGCCCGGGTCCGCGGCCCACTCGGCCTACGAGGATTCGGGTGAGGGCCAAAAGGCCTATGGCCTGCCAGAAATGCAGCACCGGTCCCGCAAAAAGAGCAGGTATCAGCCAGTTCCATAGGCTCATCACCACAACGCCGGCCACTCCGAGCACCGCGGCGATGCAGATTGCAATCAGAATTGCTTTCCAGAATCTAAATGACTTCACAATTTCTCTCCTTAACCAATGTCCACGCCCGCATACACGGAGCGCAGTCTTTTACGTAGGCTTTGAACGGCAGCGTACTTGCGAGACAACAACGTGTTGACGCTCTCACCGGTCAGATCGGCAATTTCCCGAAAGCTCAAGCCGTCGAACTCATGCGCAATGAAAATAGCCCGTTGCCCTTCCGGCAGCTCCTCCAATGCCGCGACCAATTTCTTAAGCACCCGCTCGCGCGCATAAAGTTCGTCCGGACCCGCATCCGGCGACGGAAAAGTGTCTTCCCAGGCAAGATCACCTTGACTCTCCCTTGGCGCGCGCGGCTCGGGCTTCTTGCGTCGAAACCAGTCGGTAATCCGGTTTCTGGCCACCCGGAAAAGCCATGCGCCCACCTGTTCGATCGGTTGCAGCTGCCTTTCGGACTCGATGAACTCTGAAAACACCTCCTGCAAAATGTCCTCCGCAACGCCAACATCCGATACCCGGCCGCGGATGAATTGACCTAAACGCGTCGCTTCCCGGGTAAAGGCCTCCGAGATCCGTCGGTCTTGATCGACTTTGCGGTCGGCTGCGGCATTCATAGGTTCACAACAGGGTAGACGTTTGACAGCCCCAAATATTGGGATCGCCGTGTCTCATCGATCCGGCTGGTTCGGCCCCTGGTTGGCCAAGGCAACTGCTTCGCCGCGTGACTGCACGCCCAGCTTGGATAAGATCGCCGACACATGCCGATCGACCGTCCTGGTTGACACGAACAGACGCTTAGCGATCGCAGAATTGCGCATGCCTTGGGATACCAGCACAAGAATCTCCGCCTCTCGACGTGTCAGGCCGAGCCGATTACTGCGGGTCGAGCTCCGCGAGCCGCGCGGAACGGCACGAACGCCTTCGGCGCGCATGCGCTTACGCAAGAGCTGCGCAGCCGGGGCCGCTTCGAGCCGTTCGAGGATTTCAAGTGCCTCTCGCTGTTCGGTTTCAGCGCCGTGCCAAGCGAGGAGGCACGCGTGCTCATAGGGACATCCCAGCAGCTTCCAATTGTCCGCTGCAGCGCGCCAATCACCTGAGATCTCCTGCGCGTAGGGCTCTGCAATCTCAGACGGCTGATCTTTGAGAGCGCCAATCCGCCACAACCAAGATGCGAGCTCCCCCTTCATCCGCGGATCGCGCCGCTGACAGACCAATTCATACGCGGGAGCAACCGTTTTTAGAACGCCTGCGCGGTCCCCGGTGAGCCACGCAGCCTCGGCGCGGATTGCAGCCAGTGTGCCGATACGCTGCAGCTCTTGCGCGGCCCCGCCAATCGCCCACGCCTCTTCTAGCGCGACCTCGGCCTGCGGATCGCCGCGGCGAATTCGGATGTGCCCAAGCGTGCGCAGCGCAGGAATGCGCGTGATGGGCGTGGCCAGCGGATGGCGCAGCACGGCCTCTGCATCTTCGCTAGCGGCCGGCCAGTCGCCTTGCTCGAAATTTTTGCGCGCGCGATACGCGAGCATATAGAGCCGCAAGGAATCCAGATCGTGCTTTTCGCAGTAAGCCATTCCCTCGCTGAGGTAGCGCGCCGCCTTGTCGTACTGTCTCCAGGAAACGGCCATCGCCGACAAATCATTAAAGGCACTTGCGACTTGCTCCTGCAAGCCACCGTCGAGCGCTAGACGCAACCCCCGCTCGAGCTCTCCCCATCCTGAAGCGTCGCCGCCAATCAGCAGAAGCGCCCCCAGTGTGCCCAAGGCATCGCAGAGAATTTCGTTCGCAGCGCACGATTCAGCCAGTGCGATGGCGCGCTGCGCCCAGATGATGCCCGATTCCAATTCGTGCGACTCCATGTCCAGTCCCGCACAATTGCTGTACGCCCTTGCCAACTCGGCACTGGGCGGCAGCGATTCGAGCGTCGACACCGCTTCGGCCGCATAGCTGTTGGCGTCAGCCCGCCGTCCGACAAACCAGCTCAGGCGAGACAGCCACTGCAATGCATCTCCCTCACGCATGCGCGCGCCAGAAGCCCGCCAGATTTCAAGCGAGGCGCGGCGTGCTTCGAGAGCCCGCCCATGCTGACCGGTCAAATAACATTCGTACGACAACAGTTCGTACAGAGTTGCGTGCTCGTCCGGTGCGACTTCTTGCGCATAAAGAAGCGCGACTTGATACAGCGCGGCAGCCTCGCGATGTGAACCCACCAATGCCGCCTGCATGGCCGCCATGGGTGCGAATTGCAGAACCGCGGCTGCATTACGCGCGCCGTCAGCATGGTGTGCGAGACGTGCCGCGGAAATATGTGGACGCGCCGAGAGCGCTGCGAAAACCTTCGCGTGTAGAAGCTGCCGGTGAGACTGAGATAAGGAGTCTTCAAAAGCGCGCCGTGCGAGTTCGTGCCGGAATGCCAATGCGCCGTCTTCCGATCGCACCATACCTATGCTCATGCAGCCCTCGATGGCGGACTCATCGAATGGAGCAGCTTGCTGCAGCAGCCAGGACTCCGTCCTACCCGGGACAACGCACGCGAGTTCCACGATTTTGCGCGCCTCCGGGGTCAACCTCATGGCGCGGGCAAGAACAGCGTCGCGTACGCTGACTGGCACGGTATCGCCTAATGCGGCCAGCGCTTCGGTGACGAAAAATGGGTTGCCACCCGTGATGCGGTGCAGCCCCGCGGACGGTTGGCCGGCCTGTCGTGCCAACTCAGCGACTGCCGCCTCCGACAGGGGTGCAAGCGACAGTCTGTGCGTGGTCGCCCGCGGCAGATCCCCAATGACGAAGCGCAATGGATGCCGTGAACCGACCTCATCATCACGGTAGCTGACGGCGAGCATTGCACGGGCGCGCTGAATTCGCCGCCCAAGATATTTAAGGAGATCGAGTGTGGCTTCGTCCGCCCAATGCATATCTTCGAAGACCACCAGGGTCGGCGTGCGCTCCAGTTCGTTAAGGGCCGCTGCGAAAATGACTTCGCGATTTGCATTGCTGTAAATGGCGGCCAAGAGCTCGCCCTGGGTCTGACGTGCAATGTCGTACAACGGCCCCAAGGGACGTGGCGAGAAAAGCGCATCGCAGCCGCCCCATAGCACCCGCGCGCCGAGCGGTGCCTTGGCAAATTCCTGCAGGAGTGCGGTCTTACCGATTCCTGCTTCCGCGCCAAGCAGAGCAATGCACCCCGCACCCCCGATCGCGCGCCGCAGCCACTCGGTAAGCTCAGCCAGGTATTTCTTGCGCTCGAGTAACTCCATCGAATGTGCAGTCCCCAGCGATGATCGTATAGGGAGGTTGTAACCGATCCCCCTCATGCACGCAAAGCGAGTCGAAGCTGACGGCGTCTGCAACTGCAAAGTGGGTATGCGAGGCGTCTAAATTGGGTAGATCCTCCGATTCGCCGATCTCTCGAGCAAACCATGATTGCTTGCGCTGGTTTGCATGGAGAGTCCCGCATGTGCCGTTATTTGATCGAACGAGAGTTCCCGGACGGCCTCAACATCCCGCTCGACGAAAGCGGGGCCCAATTATGTCGCAACGTCATCGACAGCAATGCCGAGGACGGGGTTACCTGGCTGCATTCCTATGTGACGCCCGATCGTAAACGCACCTTCTGTCTTTACGACGGACCGACGCCCGAGGCGGTGCGGCGCGCCGCAGTCCGCAGCCAATTGCCCATCACCCAAATCACCGAGGTTCGCGTCCTCGATCCGTACTTCTACAAATGAACTTTTTTCCACTCGCTAACCAATCCCAGGGAGAATCCCGATGAGCATTACAAGCCGATTGATATTATCCATGTTGGCTCTATCCGTTCCTTTCATCGCCGGCGCAGCGGAGTCCCCGCCGCACGTCATGACAATGAGCGCCGTCGATCAAAATTCGCCGCTGGTTAACAAGGTTCGCAAAGCAACGGCGCAATACAAGGACATCAATGCTGCGCTCGCCGCGGGCTTCGCGCAGGCCACACCCTGCGTCAGCGGTCCGGATTTCGGCGCGATGGGAGTGCACTTCGTACTGGGCTCGCGAATCTCAGCCGGGACGTTAAACGCAAGCCAACCCGAAGCCCTGATTTACGAACCCCTGCCCAACGGTGCCTTTCGCCTGGTCGGCGTGGAATTCATCATTCTTCAGAGCGTCTGGCAAACCCAGATTCCACAAGGGAGCACCGCCGCCCCCGAATTGGAAGGGCATTTGATGAACTTCGTTGCGTTCCCGAATCGCTACGGTCTACCCGCGTTTTACGAATTGCATGTGTGGGCCTGGGAACAGAATCCCGTAGGCAGTTTTGCGGATTGGAACACGCAGGTGACCTGCGAGCAGCAGGCGACCAGCTGAGAAAAGATCGGCGGACGGCGACCCTGATCCGGCGTCTTGACGGTGTCGTCGAGACGCCCGGGTCATTAGTTAGTACGCACATCTTGTAGGCGTAGTCCCTCGGCTACAAAAGATGTGCACAGGCGCTGGCTTATTCAAAGCCGCGGCGCATGCCAAGCTCATGGCTTGATTGTTGATGCGAATCTATCAGGCGCACGTTCCCAACTTTAAGCCGCGGGAACTCTGATTCGCGTCTTTTCCAAAATCCATATAGGAACGAACCAATGCCACCGAAAAAGAATGGGCGGAAGGCGCCTCTACGCGCGAAATCGGGCCGCCAGCAGAGTGCGACTGCAACCGGGACTACCGTAAGCGGCCCGTCTCATCCCACCGCTGCCGCATCCGCGCAGGCGCAACACGCCGCCGAGCAAGAGGCGCTCGCCGCAGCGATGCCCTTCAACACGGCAAAGCCCTCCGAGTACGCGAGCCGCCAACGCCTCCAAGCCAGTCGAGGGCTTTCATGAAGAGCCGCCCTCGCCTCAAACCGGCGCCAGCAGTTTAAGTGAAGCAAACGCTACCGCGAAAACCGGCTCTCCGGCAGCTAGAACCGCAATCCCTGGACGGGGCATTGGCGGCCAGGCGAGTCAATTCCGCAGGTCAGGTGCTAACCACCAACCAGGGCGTTGCGATTTCAAGTAATCAAGACTCACTGAAAGCCGGACTGCGCGGGCCCACTCTTTTGGAGGACTTCATTCTCCGCGAGAAAATCACACATTTCGATCACGAACGCATACCCGAACGCATCGTCCACGCGCGCGGCTCCGCGAGCGCACGGATTCTTCGAGTCTTACGGCCCCATCCCCGATCTGACCATGGCGACTCCGTTTGCGGAAAAGGGCAAGATTACGCCGGTATTCGTACGCTTCTCGACTGTCGCCGGGGAGCGCGGTTCTGCCGATACCGCGCGCGACGTGCGCGGATTCGCGGTCAAGTTCTACACCGACCAGGGCAATTGGGACTTGGTCGGCAACAACATACCGGTGTTCTTCATCCAGGATGCGATGAAATTTCCGGACTTGATTCACGCGGTCAAACCTGAGCCGCATAACCAAATGCCGCAAGCGGCATCCGCACACGACACGTTCTGGGATTTTGTCTCCCTGATGCCCGAATCCACCCATATGCTGCTGTGGGTCATGTCGGATCGGGCCATCCCCAGAAGCTATCGCATGATGCAAGGCTTCGGCGTTCACACGTTCAGGCTGGTCAACGCAAAGGGCAAGTCGACCTTCTGCAAATTCCACTGGAAGCCTGCGCTCGGTACACATTCGCTCGTGTGGGACGAGGCGGTGAAAATCGCAGGCGCAGACCCGGACTTTCATCGTCGCGATCTGTGGGAGGCCATCGAGGCCGGCCACTATCCCGAGTGGGAACTGGGCTTGCAGACCTTTACGGAGGCCGAAGCGGAAAAATTCAGCTTCGATATCTTGGATGCGACCAAGCTGGTTCCTGAAGAGTTGGTGCCGGTCAAGCCGATTGGGCGCATGGTCTTAAACCGCAATCCGGACAATTTCTTCGCTGAGACTGAGCAAGTGGCGTTCTGCACCGCTCACGTCATACCCGGGATCGATTTCAGCAATGACCCCTTGCTGCACGGCCGTATTCATTCCTATGTCGACACCCAGCTCACTCGCCTCGGTGGACCGAATTTTCACGAAATCCCGATCAACGCTCCCCTCGCGCCCGTGCACAATAATCAGCGCGATGGTCTGCACCGGCAGGCCATTGCGCGCGGCCGAGTTGCCTATGAACCCAACTCGCTGGGAGGCGGTTGCCCCTTTCAAGCGGGCGCCGCGGGTTTCGTGTCGTTTCCAAGAGCCATCGAACCCAACAATGCGCCGGTGGACAAACTTCGCGGGCGACCGGAGAAATTCGCGGAGCACTATTCGCAAGCGCGGCTGTTCTTCGATAGCCAAACCCCGCAAGAGCAGGCCCATATTGTCGGCGGATTCCGTTTTGAGTTGAGTAAAGTGACTGTGCCGGCCATCCGTAAACGCATGCTGTCCTCGCTCCGGAATGTATCCGATGCGCTCGCGGGCGCCGTGGCAGCCGGACTGGGACTGGATCTGCCCAAGCCGATGCCGCGGGCTATCCGGAATGTACCGAAACCCGAAGTGCAGGTCTCCGCTCCCCTTTCTTTGATGGCGCTGCCCGGCTCAGGCGGCATTGCCACTCGTAAAGTCGCGTTGTTGATTGCGAACGGGATGGATGGGGCTGCGGTCTCCTCTCTTGTCGGGGCGCTGAACGAGGCAGGAGCCGTAACGCGGCTCCTGAGCAGTCGGCTCGGCACCATCAAGAGCGCAGAGGGCGAGAGCTTTGAAGTCGATGCGACGCTCGAGAATTCTCCGGCAGTGCTGTTTGATGCCATGGTCTTGCCGGGCGGACCCACTGCCGTTGGCGCGCTGGCGCAAGATGGACAGGTCCTCGAATTTCTAAAGGATCAGTATCGGCATTGCAAAACGATTCTCGCACTCGGAAACTCCAATGAGCTTCTTGAGCAGGCGGGCATTGCTTCCACGCTTGCCGTCGGGCGCCAAGGATCCGGGACTGATCATCGACGGCGACGGATGGTCACGCGCCGTCGAGCAGACATTCATCGACGCCATTGCGAGGCACCGACACCCCGAGCGCGATAAAGATCCGCCGCACGTCTGAGGCGACAGTCACCCGGCAAGGCAGCGTGCGCACCTGTGCCCGACAGTCAGCGCCGCTGCGCCAGGTGTTGTTCTAACCACCAGACCAGCGGCTCCAAGGCGGTTGGCACGACTCGATAGATGCGCTTGCGCCCCTGTGGGGATGCCGCGACGAGTCCGGCAGTCTCCAGCAATTTCAAATGTTGGACGATGGCCGTGCGCGTCACCGGCATCCTGCGCGCAAGCTCACCGGCGCTCATGGGGGCACGCGCCAGACGTTGAAAAATCACGACCCGCAGCGGGTGACCGAATAACCCGAAAAGGCGTAATACGGCCCGGAATGCGGCCGCGTGTGCGCGCGATTTTGCCATGCGCTAAGTGTCACGCTGGCCTAACACATTTGGCAATAGCGATCACGGCTGCTATATAACCCAAAGTCTGAAAAGGAGACGAACATGATCAATGGCGCACATGTCATCATTTATTCGAAAGACGCCGAGGCCGACAAGCAATTCATAAAGAATGTATTGAAGTTCAAATATGTGGACGTGCACAACGGCTGGCTGATCTTCAAGCTGCCGCCCTCAGAAATTGCCGTTCATCCGTCCGACGAGAACGACATGCATGAACTTTATCTAATGACCGATGATTTGGATCTCGAAATGTCCGCACTCAAGAGAGCCGGGGCGGCCTGCGAAGCGGTGACGCAGCAGAACTGGGGCCGCATGACGCGCATCAAACTGCCTGGCGGCGGCACGCTCGGCTTGTATCAAGCGCGCCACGAGAGACCGTAAGCAAAGAACGCTGAAATGCAGCTCTAAGGCTGGCCGCCGCCGCCTGCCGAGCCATAAATCTGGCCGGTCGCAAAGCTGGCTTGATTGTCCGCAAGCAGCACGTAGATCCCTGCGAGTTCGGCCGGCATCCCGGCGCGCCCCAATGGGGTTTGACTGCCGAACTTTTGTTGTTTCTCGGGAAACGCGCCGCCGCTCACTTGCAACGGCGTCCAGATGGGCCCGGGCGCGACGCCGTTGACGCGAATTCCTTTTGAGGCCAATTGTTTGGAGAGCGACTTTACGAAGTTCATGGTCGCCGCCTTGGTCTGCGCATAATCATAAAGATCCGGACTTGGATCGTAAGCTTGCTCGGAGGCAGTGGCGATGATGCAGGATCCTGCCGCCAACGAGGGCAGAGCCGCTTTGATAATCCAAAACGGCGCATAAATATTTGTTTTCATGGTCCAATCGAACTGCTCGGTCGAGATGTCGAGAATCGACTTGTGCGCCTGCTGCCGGCCTGCGTTGCTGACCAGGATATCCAGGCCACCGAGTTCTTTCAGGGCCTGGGCGACTAAGGATTGGCAAAAGGGTTCATTGCGAATGTCGCCTGGAATTGCCGCAGCTTTCCGACCCGCCTCGCGAATCAGCGCAATGACTTCGTCTGCGTCCGCCTGCTCATCTGGATGGTAATTAATGGCGACATCGGCGCCCTCGCGTGCGTAGGCGATCGCTGCAGCGCGGCCCATTCCGGAATCGCCGCCGGTAATGAGCGCCTTACGTCCCTTGAGTCGGCCCGAACCGCGGTAGCTCTTCTCTCCATGATCCGGCCGCGGCTGCATTTTCGACGCAAGTCCCGGCCACGCCTGATGCTGCTCCGGGAAGGGAGGTTTCGGGTACTTGTTACGCGGGTCTTGCGTGCCGATGTCTGAGACACTCTTCTTTCCGCTCATAGTCGCGCCTCCGCGGCTCATCGCGCGCCGCGGAACCCGGCCGCCACCATCGGCGGGATCGATCTTCTCTTCCTCGCTCGGCAGATCATCCTTGGAGCCGTCGTTCGAAGGCAGCGGAGGCTCGCGAACATCCTCTCCAGTCGCAGGCGACGGCGGTTCGCGCACGTTATCGGGACGCACCTCATCGAGCGGGCTAAAAAAATTGTTCATTAGAGATACTCCGACCAGGCCTTCGAGGCGCCGCAACACCCACGATATTGCCCAATCGGATAGATGGCTTCTGTAGGCAGGTTTCCCTACAGCGCGTAAGTCAGAACTAGTGGTGTGGCATTGGTTATCATTGTCACCCCATGCAAGCCAACAATTCGAAGGGCGTTTGTCTCATCATCGGCGCCGGCGATGGGCTGGGCGGCGCCATCGCCAAAGCGTTTGCCCGCGAGAGTCATCCGGTTTGTATCACCCGGCGCGCCCGCAACCTCGATCAGCTAGAGGCGCTGGCTGGCGAGATCCGCGCCCAAGGCGGCGTCGCGCACTCTTTTGGTGTCGACGCACGCACCGAAGCCGACATGATCGCGCTGTTCGATGACATAGAAGCGCGGATCGGACCGCTCGAAGTGGTGGTGTTCAACATCGGCGCCAATGTCCGCTTCGGCCTGATCGAGACGACAGCCCGCGTCTTCACGAAAGTCTGGGAGATGGCCTGCTTCGCGGGCTTCCTCGCCGGGCGCGAAGCGGCGCGCGTGATGTTGCCGCGCGGCCGCGGTTCGATCCTCTTCACCGGCGCCACCGCGTCCCTGCGCGGACGCGAGGGTTTCGCTGCCTTCGCCTCAGCCAAGGCCGGACTGCGCGCGGTTGCGCAGAGTGCCGCGCGCGAGCTGGCGCCCAAGGGCATTCACGTGGCTCATGTCGTGGTGGACGGCGCCATCGACGGCGTCTTCACTCGCTCCAATCGCCCCGACGCGGAAAACCTATTGTCCGAGGACCGGATCCTAAAGCCCGACCAGATCGCCGCCAACTTCGTCTGGCTGCACGAGCAGCAACGTTCGGCATGGACACACGAGTTGGACCTGCGTCCCTGGACAGAGCGCTGGTAGGCGCCGAGCTATGAGCAAAACGATCGATTTTATTTTCGATTTCGGCAGTCCGAACGCCTATCTCGCGTGGAAGGTTCTGCCCGGCATCGCGGCCCGCAACAATGCGCGAATAAACCTCATTCCCTGTTTGCTGGGCGGACTGTTCAAGCTGACCGGCAACCAAGCCCCAATGACTGCCTTCGGCAACGTGAAGGGCAAGCTCGAGTACGAGCGCCTCGAAACGCAGCGCTTCATCGCGAAGCACGACATTCGTGACTTCCGCTTCAATCCGCATTTCCCCGTCAATACGTTGCTGATCATGCGCGGCTTACTGGCATCCCGGCGCGCAAGCGCAGACGATGTCTACCTCGAAACAGTCCTCAGAGCCATGTGGGAAGATGGCAAAAAGATGGACGATCCCGCCGTGGCTGCCGAAGTGCTCCGCGCGGCAGGTATTGACGCCAAGGCCATCCTCGAAGCCGCTCAAGATCCCGACGTCAAGGCGGAACTCGCCGCGAACACGAGCGCGGCCGCGGCGCGCGGCGCCTTCGGCATCCCGACTTTCTTCGTCGGCGATGAAATGTTCTTCGGCAAGGAACGCCTGGGACAAGTCGAGGAAGAACTCCGCAAACCGGACTAGGAGACTCCATTGAAAAACTCACGCAGACGTTTCCTTACCGACGCATCCTTGAGTGTTGTCGGCGCCACGCTTGGCGTGTATGAAGTATCGCAAGCGCAGAGCGACGTAGCCACCGGCACACCGCCCCCCGGCGCACCCTCGGCATTCGCCACCTCGCCGCCGGTGGGACCTGAGGTCTCCGCTGCCACCTTTGGGGAAGCTGAGAAACTGATGCAGGTCAAATTGAGCGCAGAGGAAGCTCGCGACGCCGCCGGCAGTTGGCGAGCTGCCATGGCGCCGCTCTATGAGCGGCGCACCGGACCCAAGAAGATTCAGTTGGAGGCGACGCTGCAGCCGGCTTCGCGGTGGGAACCCAATCAATATGGAAAAAGAACAGACCGCGGTCGAGAGCGCTTTGTCCGCAGCATGAGCGGGGAGCGGCCTTTGCCCGCTCGCGATTCAGAGATTGCTTTTGCATGCGTGACCGAACTGTCGCGCTGGATCGAGACGCGGCAACTCACGTCAGAGCGCCTCACGCAGATTTATCTAAAGCGGCTGGAGCGCTTCGATCCAAAGCTTAGATGTGTCATCACGATGACGCGTGAGTTGGCGCTAGAGCAAGCAAAAGCCGCAGATGCCGAGATTGCCGCTGGTAAGTATCGCGGGCCCTTGCACGGCGTCCCGTGGGGAGCCAAGGACTTGCTCGATACGGCGGGCATCGCGACCACTTACGGCGCGGAACCCTTCAAGAATCGCAAACCCGACCAGGATGCCACCGTGGTTCGGCGGCTTCATGCAGCGGGCGCCGTCCTCGTAGCCAAGCTCAGCTTAGGGGCGCTGGCGCTGAACGATGTTTGGTTCGGAGGGCAGACCATGAATCCCTGGCTGCTCGAGGAGGGATCTTCCGGATCAAGCGCCGGCCCAGGTGCTGCCACGGCCGCGGGTCTGGTTGGATTTGCCGTGGGTAGCGAAACCGGCGGCAGCATCGTGGCCCCGAGCATGCGCTGCGGCGTCACGGGACTGCGGCCCACCTATGGCCGCGTACCACGCACCGGTGCGATGACGCTATGTTGGTCGCTCGATAAGCTCGGTCCCATGGCGCGCAGCGTTGAAGACACACTGCTGGTTTTGCGGGCCATCTCGGGTCCGGACAAAACGGACCTGGCATGTGTCCCGAGCAGCCTGGACTACGACGCGAGTGCGGCGATTACAGGATTGCGGATCGGTTATTTTCCCGAGTGGATGAAGCAGGCGACCGACGTGGACCGCGCGGCGCTCGATACCGTGCGCAAGCTGGGAGCGACGGCCGCCGAAGTGTCGATCCCCGACTGGCCTTACGATTCGCTGAACGTGATTCTGTTCGCCGAGGCGGCCGCAGCCTTTGAAGAGTTGACCTTGAGCGGCGGCGTGAATCAGCTGAAGATGCAGGTTCCCGACGCGTGGCCGAATATTTTTCGGCAATCCAGATTCCTCTCCGCGGTCGACTTTGTTCAAGGCGATCGATTCAGGCGCAAAGTCGCGCTCGAAATGGCGCGAGTCTTTTCGCAGGTGGATGTGCTGCTCGTGCCCTCGTTGCAAGACGAAATACTCGTGATCACCAACGCCACCGGGCATCCATCGCTGACGCTGCGTGCGGGGTTCGTCGAGGTCTCCGAGGCGCGCAGTGATTGGGCGCCGGATCCGACGCATCCATTGCCTAAGTTCAATCCACCGCGCCGAGTACCGCACGGCGTCACGTTGATCGGGCGTCTTTTCGACGAGGGCACGATCGGGCGCGTCGGACTGGCTCTTGAGAGAGCGCTTGGCGTAGCGTCAGAGAAGCCGGCGGGGTTCGACGCATAGAGCCTTCGGTCCCAAGTTGCGGTCAGTTCCGCCTTTCTGCACTCGAGCGTAATATGAATGGAACCTGCCGGCGCGATCACGGGAGCGCGGCAGCCGACAAGCAGCAGGAGGCAAGGCGCCAATGGAATATTGCATCGATCCGGAACCTGCGATGGCGTGCAGAAGAAAATGTGAAATCCAAAGGATGGTACTCGCCACCTGTTTGATGATAATCGGGTGGCTTGCAACCGCACGCGCTGCGCAGAGCGACCCGCGCGTAAATGCGGGCACATCGCCAGAGATCGGCGATGTAAGCGTGAAAGCTCCTGCCCCTCCTACCGAGCAGGAATTGGCGGGAAACAGCCTGGATGAATTCGTTCTGCACCACGCCACCACGCACTACGTGAATACCAGTACGATCGGCAACCTGGCGCGTTGGCGTGGGGGCAAGCAGAGCATTTGCCCGCAAACTGAGGGGCTCAGCCCCGGCTACAACGCCTTCGTAACGGCGCGACTCCGTGCGCTCGCCGCCTACGTTGGCGCGCCCGTGGACTCGGATCCGCAATGCAAATCCAACGTGCAGATACTTTTCACGAGCAACCCCCAGGCGAAAATGGATTCCGTCGTGAAATGGGCCACGGGACCGGCCTTTCACAACAGGTATGCGGGCGGCGGGAGGGACCTAATAGCGTTTAAAAGCGACCACGCGATTCAGGGCTGGTACATGACAACCGGCGCGGGCTCCGCTGTCTTGAATACTGACGTGGACCTCGTAGGGCTGAGCGTTCAGCCCATTTGGCCGCTGATCACCCAAAAATATATCGGGAGTGCCGCCATCGGGACACGTGTGGCGGGTGGTAGCGGCAGTGGGAGTGGCATCGGCATCGTCATTCTAGTCGTCGACGCAACGAAAGTCGTCGGCTCCACCATCGGGACGATTGCCGACTACTTAGCGATGCTGACCTTGTCGGTAGCGCAATCGCCCGATCATTGCGATCCGCTGCCGAGTATTTTGGATCTCATGTCATCAAGCTGTGGCTCGCGTGAAATGCCGACCGCGATTACAGCCGGCGATTTGGCCTTCTTGAAGGCGCTGTATTACAAAAACACGGGGTTGGGACCGTCGCTTTCAAGGTCCGCGATCGAAGACAATATGGCAGGGCAGTTCAAGCTTCGTTAGAGACTTGGGGATTTTCAGTGTGCCGGGCAGGCATCGAGCGTGACGCGCTCGGCGGGATCGCCGTTGAGAGTGGAAAGTATCGGCCGGGCACTGGCGGAAACCCACTGCAAGTCCGGCCACCACTGCGCAATCACCGGGCGCTGCGTCGGTTCGATGCTCTCGCCGGGTCGCGGCGCGAGTACTTCGACCCCGTGGCAACGGGCCGCCACGCGCACCCGTTCAATGGGTTCCGTCCACGTATGTTGTGCCAGCTTGAGCAGCGCCCAATGCACCGGAATCATCACGCGGCCGCGTACTTGAATATGAGCTTGGACCGCGAGCTCCGGTCCTAGGTGATTGTCTGCCCAATTCGCATCGTATTGCCCCGCCTCGATCAATGTGACGTCGAAAGGTCCGAGGCGTGCGCCAATATTAGGTAGATCATTGTGGTAGCTGGTGTCGCCTGAATACCAGGCACGATGCTGATCGCCGATGATGGCGAAGCCCGCCCACAAAGTGTGGTCACTGTTGGGCGACAGGCGCCCAGACGAGTGGCGTGCGGGCGTCGCCACCAGTTTGATGGTGCCGTGACGCGTGGATTGCCACCAGTCGAGTTCGATGATGCGTTCGTCGGGAATTCCCCATCGCGACAAATGCGCGCCCACTCCCAATGGCACGACGAATACATTGTGCCAGGACCTCATGGCCACGATGCTGGCGTAGTCCAAGTGATCGTAGTGATCATGGGAAATGAGCACGACATCGATCGGCGGCAAATCTGTCAGGGCGATTGGCGGTGGATACCAGCGCTTGGGCCCCATCCAGGCAAAAGGCGAGGCGCGTTCGCTCCAGAAAGGGTCGATGAGTATCTTGCTGCCATCGATTTCGAGCAGCGTGGAAGAGTGACCGAACCAGGTGACGCGCAGACCCGACGGCGGCGCATTAGCCAAAGCGGCGGCACTCGTTTGCACAACCGATACCGGTGCATCCGGCGTGGCAGTCGGTTCGGATTTGCCGAAAATGAAGTGAAACATCGCACGGCGGGTGTCGATCCAAATGGTTTGCGGATCTTTGAATTGATCCCCGTGCCACTGCGGCGATTGCTGCGCTCGCGCCAATCGCTCGCCATGCGGTTGCGCGCCGCACGCGGCGCAGCCGGAGATGAGGACCGCGCAAAGCAAGGCCGTCACCAGCACGAGCGCGATTCCTGCGTACAGCAGCACGCGCAATGCGCGGCGGCTGAAGGCAACATCAGGCTGATTGGCTGGCAAGGTTCGATCCGAGTGCCGGAAAGCAAGGCGCTCCCAGCAAAGATATCTCGCAATTCGCCGCTGGCCAACGGCTGATGATTGCATAATTGCAAGTAGCAACGGTGGTAGGATCAGCTCGGAGGTTTTATGAAGCGAGTCACTGGCATTGGCGGCATCTTTTTCAAAGCCAAAGACGCTCCGGCACTACAATCTTGGTACAAACAGCATCTCGGAATCGATGTCCAAGAATGGGGTGGCACAGCGTTTACTTGGACAGACGCTGACGGGCAGCCCTATGCCGGATCAACCGTTTGGTCTATTGGATCGGCACAAGGCGATCAATTTGCGCCCAGCACCGCCGCCTTCATGGTCAATTACCGCGTGGAGGATTTGCACGCACTGGTCAAAGCCTTGCGCGAAGAAGGCTGCAAGGTACTCGAGAAGATTGACGAGTCCGAGTATGGAAAGTTTGCTTGGGTTATCGATCCCGAGGGAAACAAGGTAGAACTATGGCAACCGCCTCCCGGCCAGTGACAAAAGTGTAGCCAATGCGGCAGCAAGAAGAAAAAACGGACGGGGCCTTTTGGAGGGGCCCCGACCGTTAGGCATTGCACCGACGGGGGAGTTGGCTTGTCGGCACAATTTCTGCAAACTTGTTCAGTCAGCAAAGCCGCAATATTTGCAAGCACGCTGCCTTCGCGTTGATCTGATTTTTTTCAGAATGGCGCGGAGCGAATAAAATTGTTGTCAAAATCGATTGTCGCAGCGCGACGCAGGCCTGACTGACTAACTATCCCCTGATTTTTGGCACCCGCTAGACTGCGGCCGCACTCTTGTTTTTCTTCAGACACCAACGACGCATGGCGACCATGGCCCAGATGGCCTCTACCAACCCGAAGGGCCATGCGCCTTGTAGAAAGCCGTAAATTGAACCGAGCACACATGCAGCGGCGAATGCGAGGATGAACCCATGGCTCCGACTTTCGAGCGCATACGTCACCAACATCGCGGTGACCGCAAAAAGGCCGAACAGTGTCAATGCATCCACCGTGATCACCAAATCGTTTGGTTTTCAGGCAAATATACTCCGTTGGGTATGTAACAATCCCCGAAGCGGCGATTCGAAACATTCTTTTCGACCTGCCAAGGCAGCGGGATGGCAGTAGGAGGCCTGATGAAGCCGAGTTTTGATCGTATTCGCAGGCGCCGCGGCCGCATGAGATGTGTTCTGGCCGTGGGATTGCTACTTGTGCCTTGCTGGGTTCTCGCTCAGATTCGTCCGATACCTGCTTCGACAGCCGCGCGCGATCCGCGTTTTGCCATTGCGCTCGCCGAGGCGCGGCGCGAGAACTGGAAATGCTTGATGCGAGGCCACTTGCAGTCGCTTACAGAATCAATGCGCCACCTTTCCAACGGCGAGTTTGAAGCCGCAGCGGTGGCCGCTGAAGCCAATTTCGGCCTTGCACCCGGTACAGTTGAGTATTGCCGCGAACCATTATTTACGAAGGAAGCGTCGGAGCGCGCCGCAACGCTGCCGCCGGCGCCACCGACTGAAGTGCGAGCGATGTTTGATGCGATGCATAGCGCGGCGCGCACTTTCGTCACCGACGCCCGGGCAGCTTCCCTTAGCAAAGACCCGACGGCGGCATGGAAATCTCTAGCGGCATTGGGCGCCATCTGCTCGGCTTGCCACGTCGTATACCGAATCGACTGACCTGCAAAGGTCTCACGGCGCGCGCCCCTTCGCGCTGTCATCCAGTTTTTTGCGCATGTCCTTGAATAGGTCCGTCTCCGGCTTGGGCGGATCTTTGCACACCATGCTCGTCGCCGGCATTCCGAACGTCGCGACACCCTGTGTCGTGTAATAGCATTTATCATTCACCCAGGTGATCAGCTCGCCACCTTGTGCGCGCTCATCGTCGCCAAATTGATGATAGTTGCGGATGAGAGGAACATTATTTCTCGACCACTCCAGCTGCGATTCCGCCGGCCCGGCGAGATTTCTCAAGCGTCTTTCGTCCTCCTCCTGATTCGCCTGCCGCCGGGCGGCAGCATCCGCTTCAGTCCTCAAGTCCAACGGCAGGGTAATGGCATTTCTCGGCTCGGGCGCTGCGCGGCGGGGTAGCGGCTCAATATCGGGTGGCTCTTGTTTTCTTTTGACGTCGTGCTCAGGACTTGACGCTGAGGAAATGGCCGAACGTTGCGGCGGAGTTTGGTGCGAGAGCCAGAGAAGCGCTGGCGGCGCATCGACGGCAGGCGAACGCCCGATTCGAATCGTGCCGACCGAAATAATGAGCAATCCGGCGAGAATATGCACGCCGACGACGGCAACAAAAACTGCGAGACGCCACCTCCCTGATTGACCGTGCCGCATCAACTGCTTGGACTTAAGGCGCGGGCTGCTAGTTCCGCCTAGATTTCTGTCCAAGCCTTCAGCAGGCCATGATAGTGCGCGGTGAGGCGCACCAGCGATTCCGGGTCAGCGCCCGTTTGAGTCAGGCGCTGTATGGTGCCGTCAAGCTCGAACAACTGCGCCCGCCGCGCGTCCTCGCGAATCAGGCTCTGAATCCAGAACACGCTCGCGAGGCGCTCGCCGCGTGTGATGAGATTCACGCGATGCCGCAGGCAAGAGGAGTAAACGATCAGATCCCCCGCCGCAAATTTTGCGCTCTGGCTGCCAAATTCGCTTTCCACCGCGAGCTCGCCGCCGTCGTAGCTTTGCGGCTCCGCGAGGAACAGGGTCGCCGACAGATCGGTGCGCATTTTCTGGGGACTACCGGGGATCATGCGCACCGAGCCATCGACATGCGTGCCGAAATGCATTCCTTCGCAGTAGCGATTGAACATCGGCGGATAGACCTTGTTTGGCAGCACCGCGCTGATGAACAGCGCGTTGCGCTCGAGCTGCGCGAGGATGAAATTGCCCAGCTCGCGCGCCATGGGACTGCCCTCATCCAGTTGTTGATTGTGCTTCACCGGCGCGCCTTGATGTCCGGCCGTCACGCGACCATCCACCCACGGCGCGTTCTCGCTATTGAGCGACGCGCGCACCGTGGCCAGTTGCTCCTCGCTCAATATTTTCGCAATGCGCAGGAACATCCGGAGGCTCGCGCCTTAAGGGTTGAGCGGCGCAGCGGTGGCCGCAGCGGCCGAGCTCAAGCGCCCCGCGGTGAGACGCGCTGCGAGATTCTGCAGCGCGCGTGGCGCGCCGGCTCGCGAGATCAGTTCCGCGACCGCCCGGCGCATCGCGGCCGTGCCGCCCGCCGCAGCGCGTTCGAACCATGCGGCACACTCTTCGAAGCGCCCCGCCTTCAGCAACAGGCTGGCCCAGTTGTACTGCCCGCGAAAATAGCCGGCCTCCGCCGAGCGCCGGTACCAGTCGGCCGCAGCATCCAAATTGTGCGGCGTGCCCCAGCCTTCTTCGCAGCATCGGCCCACCAAATTCATCGCGCGTTCGTGCTGCTGCGCGGCGGCTTTTAAATAGTATAGATAGGCGAGCGTTCGATCGCGCTCGACGCCGCGGCCGTCTAAGTACATATGGCCGACGTTGTATTGCGCCCACGCGTTTCCCAAATCCGCTGCGCGCTGGAAGTGCTGCGCGGCGCCCGCCGCGTCTTCTGCCGTGCCCCAACCGTTATCCAGGCAGCGTCCGATCATGTTGATGGCATCGGCATCCTCGTTCAGTGCGGCGCGCCGAAACCATTTGAGCGCCTGCGCCTGATCTTTCGTCACTCCGGTCCCTTCGAGCAGCATCCGGCCGTAGCACACTTGGGCCTGCGGCAACCCTTCAACCGCCGCGACAAATACCCAATCCGCGGCACGCCGCGCATCTTGCCCGAACAACGCCTCGAGTCGCGGCGTACTCATTTGACCTAGGAGCGATGTGACGGTGCTCATGGCGTGATTCTCGGCACCTGACGTGGTACTCGTTTAATGCTAACACGAATCATTATTATTTACGTTGCAGTTACCTCTCGGTTTTGAGGCCTGCAATTCGGCGAATATTCGCCTTTTAGCGTCTCGGACGGCCGATTTAACCGTAATCGCGTGTGCGCGATATCAAGCGTGCTTGCGCAATCCCGCGGGGATGAGGGCTAGCCCGAGGAGCTCGAACAGCCCGTAGGCGATGAGCGCCATCAAAGCCGCCGGAATCGCGCCGGTGAGAATCGTGGGAACATCATTGAGCGAAAGCCCGGACACGATTGGCGCGCCGTACCCGCCGGCGCCCACCAAGGCGGCAAGCGTCGCCGTGCCGATGCTCACAATCGTCGCGGTTTTGATTCCCGCGAGAATGGTCGGGCTCGCCAGCGGCAGCACGACTCGCAGCAGTACTTGACTGGGAGTCATCCCAAACGCGCGCGCATTTTCCACATGCTTCGCATCAACGCCGCGAATTCCGGTGAAAGTATTCAGCACTACCGGCAGCAGGCTATACATACAGAGCGCCGCCAGGGCCGGCTTCATGCCGACGCCGAACAGCGGGATCAAAAAACACAGCAGTGCCAGCGAGGGTACCGTTTGAATCAGGGCGCTTGCGATGAGAATGCCCTGACCTGCAGCGTGAAAGCGTACCGCGATCAGTCCCAGCGGTATTCCCACCAGCACCGAGAATAGCAGCGAGATGCCGACCAGCCACAAATGCTCACGCGTGCGCTGCAGGATGTTGCTCTTCAAGGATTGCGAGCGCGGCGCTTCTGAACCTAGGAATTGCGCTGCAATTTTTGCGAAGCTCACATGCTGAATGTCAGCCTGCGCATTCATGTCTATCATGACCTGTTCGCTGATTGAACCTTGCAAGTTCAAAAGGGCCGCCCAGGCGCGGGGGTGCTGCTCGGTAAAGGCCCTCCTCGCCACCCATACCGCCTGATATACGGGAAAATAACCTCGATCATCCTTGAGCACCCGCAGCTTGGATTTCTCGATCTTGGCGTCGGTGGAATACAGATCGATCAGATCGACCGCGCCATCGTCGATCGCCTGAAAAGTGAGGCTGTGCTCCATGCGATTGACCTTCTGCGGCGCCAAATGCAGGTGATAAGCGGCCACCATCCCCGGAAATCCGTCCTCGCGATCCATGAATTCATAGCTGAATGCGGCGCGAATCCGTCCCTCGAGCTTCGGCAGATCGCTGATCGAATGAAGGTCGTTCGCCTGCGCGAATGACTCCTTCACCGCCAATGCATAGGTGTCGTCAAAACCCAGGGGCGCTGACATCACCAAATCCATGCCGGCAAGAGCGCGCGCCGAATGTCATCGACGGACTTCAAGTCCGGCCGCTTCAAAATCGCTTCGGTCAGAGTTCCCGTGTAATCCGAATACACATCGATGGCACCGCTCTTCAGCGCCTCGAACACGATTCCCGTGCTGCCCATGCCCAGCTTGCGCGTCACCGGAGCCTTTGTCGCGGTCTCCACGGTTTGTGCCGCGATCTCACCCGAGCACATAACCCTCGGTAAAGGCCTTCGAACCGACCACGATCGCGATCGGCCGCGAACAGCTGCAGCGGTTGCAAACTCAGAACCGCCAGCAGCAAAGTCCGCCGCTGCGCCAATGCCATCTCGGCGTGCGCAACCCTCATGAGACGTCGGCCGCTTCCGGCAAAGTACGCTGCGCATTGATGAAGGCCGTCACGAACGGATCGGCGGGCTTTTGCAGCAAATCGCGATAGGTGGCTGTTTGAACGATTTTTCCTTCATGCAGCAGTGTGATCTGTTCCGCGAGAAATACCGCTTCGCCAAGATCGTGCGTGACCAGGAGCACGGTCTTACCCAGCGCTGAAAGATGGACTTCAATTCCTGCTGCAGAGCTGCGTCGAATGAGAGGATCGAGCGCCGCCATGGGTTCATCGAGCAGCATCACCGCGGGATCCATCATGGCGGCGCGCATGATAGCGACGCGCTGCTGCTGGCCGCCGCTCAGTTCAAACGGGAACTGCGCTCAATGTTGGCGCCTCTAGGCCGACCAGCTTGCGCAATTCCTCGACGCGAGACTCGATCTTTTGTTTATTCCATCCGCGCAGCTTCGCAATCAAAGACACGTTCTCGAAGCCGTTGATGTGCGGGAACAGGCCGCCATCCTGCGGCACATAGCCAATTCGATCCGCCCACTCCACGGGGGTGAACGACAGCAGGGCCTGATCATTGATTTTGACGTAGCCCTTATCAAAGGGGATTAATCCCAGCGTGATTCGCAGCAGAGTCGTTTTTCCCGAACCGCTCGGACCGATCAATGCATGAGTCGCGCCCTTGGGCACGCTCAAGATTGACGTCGGTCAGCACCTGCTTGCCCTCAAACGTCTTGTAGATGTTCTGCAGCTTCAGCATGAATTTGGCGCGTAATGCGCGTGCGGTCTACGTCTGCGATTCGCAGATGGTGCCCTGGTGATACAACACCTTCCAGCCGGAAGCGGTGCGGCGCCACAGCGTGGCGCGGCGCGTGATGCGCTTTTCCTGATGCAAGGTGTAGGTAATCAGATAATTGTCGGCGGCAATCTCGCGGCACTGGAAATCGCGTGTCAGCCATTTGGATTCATCCGGGTCCGGTGCGCGATTCTCCAGCGTGTCCAGCACGAACTTGCGGCTGTAGCGCCGGCCCGAAGCGCCCACCTCCCAAAAATCCGGATCCGTCATGGCTTCGTAGTCGCGGCCGCGTCGTGCCGAACTCTGGGTGGTGGAAGATCGGCTCGCGCAACTTCAGCTCCTCGAGGACTGCAACCAGCTCCGGCGAGGTCACGGAAGCGATGCGCGGACCGCTTGAATTTTGCTCGTTCGTAACAAACCCTCCCTTGAAGCGGTTGCGTGGCGAGCTGCCTACGGCTATACGATCCCTGCGCCATCAATGCAAGTCCTCTATCGGAGATCAGTATGGATTTGGGCATCCGCGGGCGAACCGCCATCGTCTGTGCCTCGAGTCAGGGCCTGGGTAAGGGTTGCGCGCAAGCATTGGCCGAGGCGGGGGTCGCACTCGTGATCAATGGACGCAATCAGGCGCTGCTCGAGCAAACCGCCCAGGAAATCCGCGAGTCTTGGAGCGTACAGGTGACGCCGGTGGTCGCCGACGTCTCCACCGCCGAAGGCCAGGCGGCACTGCTCAAGGCCTGTCCTACGCCCGATATCCTGATCAACAACAACGCCGGGCCGCCGTTGAGGAATTTCCGCGAACTGGACCGTCAAGCCATTCTCAGCGGCGTGACCAGCAACATGGTGACGCCCATCGAACTCATCCAAAAGGTCATCGACTCCATGGTGAGCCGCGGCTTCGGCAGAATCGTCAACATCACCTCGTACAGCGTCAAAATGCCGATCGCCGGTCTTGACCTGTCGAGCGGCGCGCGCGCCGGCCTCACCGCCTTTATGGCGGGCGTCGCCCGCAGCTGTCGCCGACAAAAACGTCACCATCAATAACTTGCTGCCCGGCAGTTTCGACACGCAGCGTCTGCGCAGCAACCTGGCTCTGGCCGCCAAGCGCAATCAAGTAAGCGAAGCGGAGGCCGCGCGCGCGCCCTCGCCAATATCCCTGCCAAGCGATTCGGCACCCCGGCCGAGTTCGGCCACACCTGCGCATTCCTCTGCAGCGTGCACGCCGGATTCATGACCGGCCAAAACGTCCTGCTGGATGGCGGCGCTTACCCGGCCGCCTTCTAAAGCAGCGCACCGCCGAATTGCCGCATGCGGGTTTGCAGATCCTTGCGGAAGCGGCGGCTCAAGCGCAGTTTTTGCCCGCTCTCGAGAATCACCTCGTATTCGCCACCGTCATCGACTTGAAGCGCACGCACGCGGTGCAGATTTACTATGGTCGAGCGGTGGATGCGGCAAAAAATTTGCGGATCCAAGTCCCGCTCCAACTCCGCCATGCTCCGCCGCAGCAAATGCGACTTCGGCCCGACGTGCAAGCACGCATAGTAGTCCGCCGCTTCGACCCAATCGATGTCCGATATTCGCACGTACACCTCGTGCCCGGCGCTGCGCACGGTCAACCGCGCGATTTGCGGCGCCGCTGCCGATCCTCGCGCAGCCAATCGCTCTTTGGCACGCTGCAGCGCCAGAGCAAAGCGCGAGTCATCGAAGGGTTTGAGCAAATAGTCGAGCGCACCGGCATCGAAGGCACGCAGCGCATACTCATCGTACGCAGTCACGAAGACGATCACCGGCAGTATCCCGTCCGCCTTGAGAATCTCGAGCACGTCGAACCCGCCGCACTCCGGCATCTGCACATCGAGGAACACCAGATCGGGACGCGTACTTCGAATGCTGCGCGACCGCCTCGGCGCCGGAGCCCGCTTCCGCAATCGACTCGATGTCGGGATCTTGCCGCAATAAAACCCTCAAATTGCTGCGCGCCAGCGGCTCATCATCGACCAGCAACGCACGGATCTTCGCCCTCATCGGCTCAGGCTTCGCGATATGGCAGCGCCATCGAGACCTGCACACCGGTGATACCGTAATTTTCCAGCCGCAGATCACAATCGTTGCCGTACAGCAGCTTCAGGCGCCTGCGCAGATTCGACAGGCCGATACCGTCTTTGACTGCTCTGCCATTTTGATCCAGCAGCGGCCCGTCGTTATAGACGCTCAAGTGCAGCAGGCCGTTGGAGCGCGAGGCAGCGACGCGCACTTCGCCGCCCAAGACCCGCTGCGCGATGCCGTGTTTGATGGCATTCTCGACCAATGGCTGCAGGATGAGGCTGGGAATCTGCGCCGTGCGCAACTCATCGGGTATTTGAATATCCAGCTTCAGCCTTCCTAAGAAACGCGCTTCCTGGATTTGCAGGTACTTTTCGAGGAACTCCACTTCCTGCGCGAGCAGCGTCTGAGGATCGTGGGAGCTGACTGCCACTCCTCTTAGAAAATCGCTGAGCGCGACGATCATGCTCACCGCCGCGTCGTTTTTCTGCTCTCGCACCAAGCCCGAAATGGAATTGAGCGCGTTAAAAATAAAATGCGGCTCGATTTGCCGCTGCAAGGCATTCAATTGCGCATAGGACAACTGCTCATTGAGGCGGGCCGTATCGGTCAGCTGCGCCGCCGCCCGCGCTTTCGCATCAAGCACGTAGGTAATAGCGAGAATGAGCGCATACAAGATGAGCGCCGGCAGGATGCTGCCGTAGATTTTCAGCGGCCAAGTGACCAGGAAGGCTTGAGATTTAAAATCCGGCAGCCACGGCTGAAAGACGGCTTCGAGCGCCGACGCCCATGCGGATGCGGCGACGTCGATGGCGACGATCACGCACAGATGCAGCACCCAAATCTGGGGCGATCGCCAGGCCGGCGGATAGCGGCGCCCCAGCCAAATCACCCACGGTGTGACCAGCGCCCACGGCAGCCAGTCGAACGCTAGAACGAGGAACACCTTCGGCCACACGTGATGCATGCCCTCGTGGCGCATTGCGAATACGTTGTGCGTGGCGTCCACAATTGCGAGGCCTGCCCACAGCGAGGCAATCCACAACCAGTTGTATGAATTGGGTCGGGCAGCAGTTTCCATGCGTTCGGAATGCTACTCCACGGCGGCGTGGCGAGCGTAACCATGCAGCGAATCGCCGATTGGCTGCAGCGAGCGGGCTAGTAGCGCGGCATATCTCGCCGCCATACTCGCGCCATGAACACCAAAATGATCGTCTGTCGCCGCCTTGACTCTCTTTTGTGCCGTAGCCTTCAGCGACTCCACCGAGACGGCAGTTCGCGACCCGGTTTACACCGAGGATGGCCGACTGACCCTGCCCGAGGACTACCGTGAATGGGTGTACTTGAGTTCAGGATTCGACATGGCATACAGCCCCATGGCGATGGGCCATCATATGTTCGATAACGTGTTCGTCGAGCCGAGCGCTTATAAAGCGTTCGTCGCAACCGGCACTTGGCCCGACAAGACCATGCTGGTGCTCGAGGTCCGCGGCGCGATCGACAAGGGCTCCATCAATAAGAACGGCAATTATCAAAGCACCGAGGTCATGGGCAGAGAGGTTCATGTGAAGGACAGCGCGCATTTACAGGGCTGGGCGTTCTTCGGATTCGACACCGGAAAGACCGCCAAGATGACTCCCCGAACCGCCGAGTGCTATTCGTGCCACGCCGCCCACGCCGCGGTCGACAACACCTTCGTACAGTTCTACCCGACCTTACTGCCAATCGCGAGCGCCAAAGGAACCTTGTCGGCGGCCTACAAGACGGAGAGCGCCGCCAAGAATTAACGCCGGCGCGACGCCAGCCCAGACATCAACCTCAGGCGGCGTCCTGCTCCAGCACTTCCAGCTGCTGCGGCACGTCCATCTGCTCCAGCTCTTCGAGCGCCACCATGCGCGCAATAATTGCTGTCTTTCGTGCCTCGAGCTGGTGCCACGCCATCTTTGCACGCGCCACCGCGGCAGGCGTCGAGCTGGGTCCCCGCGGACCGCTAGGTAACGCGCCTTGGCGGCGACCGCACCACTCAATGCGTAGCTGAATAAAGATTGAAGCCTCTTTAGCCGATCCTCAATGTCCACAATAAGCACCTCGTCAAGAGCCGCTCAGGCGGGTAGACATAGCGTGCTGGCCCCCGCTCTATTATGTAACCCGGCGAATACTGCGACCCGCTATAGGATCAGTCCTATAGCGCCCAGTCCAAGGCTCGTATCGCGGCAGCGTCGGCGCAGTCCGACATTAACTGGGGAGTGCCTGTCTGATGTCTCAGGGCCGTAGCAGGTAATTTATTGAAGCGTAAGTAACTTTTAACCGAGACTTTGGACGCTACTTTTAGAAAAGGGACTCATATGCTGCACTATGCCGTCGTATTTCTGGTCATTGCCTTGATCGCCGCGCTCTTTGGATTTGGTGGAATCGCTGCCGGCGCCGCCGGGATAGCGAAGATTCTGTTTGTGGTTTTTCTGATCTGCGCAGTCGTCGCCTTCCTCGTCGGACCGCGACGGGTTTAGCCGGGCATTTAGTGGACGGGTTGCGGTGCGTAAAGTGCACCGCAATCCCTTGCCTTGAGAGAATATCTTCGTCGCGATCGGCCCGGTGGCAGGTGCAGCGCGTCAGTTCCGAAATCGTGTAAAAGTATGCCGTCGCGCCATGGCCACCGAAAACCACCCCGAGCAACCGAAAGATCCGAACCACTTGGCGACTTACGTGCTTGCACGAGCCGAAGCCGAGAAGTCCGATCTGGCACGCACGCTACACGATGATATCGGCGGCTTGATCGTCGGCGCGCTGATGGATGTCGCTTGGGTAGAAGGCCACATCAATGAGCCCGCTGCGGCTTTAGCGAAGTTGCAGCGTGCGCGGCAGTCTTTGCGGGCCGCCGTCGATATGAAGCGCAACCTGATCGAGCGGCTTCGACCGACGCTTGCTCGAAAACATCGGCCTATTTGCGGCGCTCAAATGGCACATCGAGAAACTTGCTGATGTCGGCGCCATACAGTGCTCATTCCAACTGTCGCACGAGGAACCGACGCTGCCGGCAGAATCGGCCATTACCCTGTTCAGGATTGTCCAGGAAGCGGTTCGGTTGATGGTGAATCGCCTGGGCGCGACCTCAATTGAACTAACCGCGCATGCCGAAGGCTCAAGACTGCTGATTTCGCTCTCCTACGAGAGTTCCACCGTGAACCTTTCGGCAAGGAGCAGGCGCCTGAATTCGCGACGTTGTTGCATCAAATCGCGACTCTCCAAGGCACGTTCAAGCTCATTCCCCGCCTCTCGCACGGCGCCTCGTGGGAAATAGAAATCCCGGCTGTAGAGCCGCGGCAGGTCCGCCCGCAATCGCATCAATAGAACCATCGAGTTGCCTAGCGCTGTTGCCGCGTTGCCGATAGGTTTTGCACTATAGGCAATGGGCACACCCGCGGCCGAAATAGAAATCGATGAAGACCAGGCGCGCCAGTTACTGCGCGGCTCAGCATCCTGACCTGGCGGACCTATCCATCGTTCCAACGCCTCGGGCTGGGATAATCAGTTATTACGCCTCGGGGATGAACTCGCCCTGCGCTTTCCGCGCCGCAAGCTCGCGGCGCAGCTGATGCTCAATGAACAGCGCTGGCTACCGCATTTCAAAGATCGCCTGCCACGTGGCCATTCCTGCGCCTGTTCGCACCGGCGTGGCGCAATTTCGCTATCCCTGGGCGTGGAGCGTGACGCCGTGGATCGAGGGCCAGACAGCAGATCTCTCGCCGCCGGATTCGAACCAAGGTGAGCCGCTCGCGGCCTTTTTTGAGGCGCTGCATAAGCCGGCTCCCGCCGACGCGCCTCGCAATCCTTACCGCGGCGTGCCCTTGAGCGAGCGCGCGGATGCATTCGCCGACCGTCTAGCGAAGCTACGAGGCAAGACCGACCTGATCGACCAGCGTGTTCAAGCGCTTTGGAGCGATGCCTTGGCCGCAGCAAACGATACCGCGCCGACCTGGATTCATGGTGATTTGCACCCGCGCAATGTGCTCATCGAGCAGGGCCGCATCACCGGCGTGATCGATTGGGGCGACCTGGCGCGCGGCGATCGCGCAGCTGACCTGGCCGCCGTGTGGTTGCTTCTGCCTCAGCTGGAGAGCCGCAAGCGCGCGATGGCGGCATGCGGCTCAGTTTCCGACGCGACATGGCGTCGGGCGCGCGGCTGGGCCGTGCTGTTTTCGGTCATTCTCCTGAGCTCGGGCTTGGTCGACGACGCGCGCATGGTCGCCATTGCCGAACGCACGATCAATCGCCTCTGGGAAGGTCCCTAGGTTTTGCGCAAGATACCCCAAGACACACCGCAGCGCGCTCGCTAAAATTTTCAGCACAATCAACCGCTCACCACGCGGCGGCAGGACAATCAGTGAACGAGATATTCGCACCTCGAGTCGCGGTCTGTGTGTACGGCTTGGCCGCAGTCGGGTTCGGGTTGGTGGGTCTTTGCTGGGGTGATTTCGCCGCGGTGTGGCAGCCGGTCCCGGCGACCCTGCCCGGACGCACGACTCTGGCCTACATCGTCGCCGCCGTGTTTTTACTAGCGGGCTTGAGCATTCAGCGGCGAAGGAGCGCCGCTATTGGCACACTCACGCTGACGATGCTCTATAGCCTGGGGGTGCTTTTGCTCCATGTACCTCTATTGATCGCGCAGCCAACCGTCTTCGTGACCTGGTCTGGAACCGCCGAACAACTCGCGCTCGTGGCCGGGGGCTTAGTGGCCTATGCTTTTTGCAGAGCGACGCCAGCCAGCTCGGACACTGCCGCTGCCATGAAGGCCTCGAGTCAAATCGTATTCTGCGGCCGTCTAATTTTCGGGATATGTCTCATTTTCTTTGCCTTGGCACACCTCTTCTATCTGAAACCGACCGCGGATTTCGTTCCTGCGTGGCTCCCGCCCAATCAAACGTTTTGGGCTTACGCCACCGCGGCGGGACATTTTTTCGCCGGCATAGCAATTCTTTCTGGGGTTGCTGCTCGGCTCGCTGCCAGACTGCTTACCGGCATGTTCGTGGTTTTCGGCCTTCTCGTTCACGCACCCACGCTTTTTGCCGATCCTCACAACCACTTCAATTGGGCGGCGAATGCCATGAACTTCGCCTTGATTGCCTCGGCTTGGGTCATGGCGGCGTCAACTGAATTGCGGTAATTTGCCAGCTCTTCGAGGCTTCAGTTAGGCTCGCCTGATGAACCACGGAAAACTAAAATGCAAAAATCCGTTGACCTCTTCCCCGCGATTGCTGCCTTCCTTCTCTGCCTCATGATGTCGCCTGCCAAGGCAGCACCGTCCGCCTACTTGGATTCCTCCGGCCGCGACGATGAGCTCTCGGGCGGCGTTAAGATGATTACAATCCAGACGCCCAAGGGCGCGTTTCGCGTTTGGACCAAGCGGGTCGGCAATAATCCCAGCATCAAGGTCCTCCTGTTGCATGGCGGACCTGGCGCAACGCATGAATATTTCGAGGCTTTCGACAGCTACTTGCCCAAGGCAGGGATCGAGTACTACTACTACGATCAATTGGGATCCGCTTATAGCGACCAACCTGACGAGCCCACTCTGTGGGAGCTGCCGCGCTTCGTAGAAGAAGTGGAGCAGGTCCGCAAGGCTCTGAAGCTCGACAAGAGCAATTTTTATCTCTACGGTCAATCTTGGGGCGGCATTCTCGCGCTGGAATACGCACTCAAATATCAACAGAATCTGAAAGCGCTGGTTATTTCCAACATGGTGCCGAGCATTCCGGCGTACAACCGCTATGCCTCGACGGTGCTCATGCCGGCGATGAATCAGAAGGCCCTTGCTGAAATTAAGCAGCTCGAGTCGAAGGGTCGATACGACGACCCGCGTTATGAGGAACTGCTGATACCGAATTTTTACGTCGATCACATCCTGCGCATGCCACCGGATCAGTGGCCCGATCCGGTCATGCGCGCCTTCGCCAAGATCAACAAGAAGATTTACATCCCGATGCAGGGACCGAGTGAGATGGGCGCCAGCGGCAAGCTCGTGAACTGGGATCGCACGGCGGACCTGCCCAAGATCGCCGTCCCCACACTATCCATCGGTGCCCGTTACGACACCATGGAGCCGGCGCAGATGGAAAGGATTGCCAAGGAGGTCAAGAAGGGCCGCTATCTCTACTGTCCGAAGGGCAGCCACCTCGCGCTTTATGACGACCAGCAGGTGTACATGAGTGGGCTCACCAAATTCATTCTTGACGTGGACGCGGGCCGCTTCTAATGGCGGGTGCCATCACGCGACCGGCTCGCGGCATCCCGATGAGTGCCAAAGATACCTAGCCCGAATGCCGCCGTGATCGCCTCCGCTCGGGAGTGAACGTCGAGCTTGCTGAGAATCGCGGATACATGGTGGTCTATGGTTTTCGTCGAGCGATGCAGCCGGCGCGCAATGTGCGCATTGCTGCAACCCTCTACCAACAAAGTAAGCACTTCGAATTCCTTTTCTGACAGCCCTTTGGGATTGCTGCGGGTCGTTTCGCGGGGGCCGCGCGGCACGCCGCGCACGCCGCGTTCCCGAAGGCGCTTTCGCACCATGATTTCGAGCGGAGAAGCCGCCAATCGGTCGAGAATGGCCAGCGATTGCAGCAGTGCGTCGTCGGAACCTTCGGCGAGACTCAATGCCTGCTCGTACGGCATGCCGATTCTTTCCCACGCATCCGCGGCCGCTTGCCACTCGCCCGCGAGCATGAAACGGTACGGTTCCGCAATGTGACCGCAATTCGGATCGACTGCTTGCGCCTTGGACTGCCAAAAGAGCAGTTCGCCCTTGATCCATGGTATGCGGCGATCGCCGAGTTCTTTCAAGCCCACGGCGCACTCCCGGGCAATCGTCTCGAGATCGCCCCGGTACCAAGCCTGCTCAGCGCGGGCCGCTGTGATGCGTCCCACTCGTTCCGGCTCATCCATGGACATCGCCAAATCGTAGACCTCATTGAGAAGATCATCGGCGCCGGGATCGCCCCGCCGTATTCGCAGCAGCGCGAGAGTTGCCCAAGTCGGCACTCGTTGCACGGGCACGCGTTCAACGGTCTGAGACAATTCAAATATGATTTGCGCGGCGCCCGCCCAGTCGCCGCGATCCAGCGCCAAGCGCGCCGCATAGGCGCGCAAATAGGCGATGATGGAGAACAGGCCGCGCTCCTCGCAATAAGCCGCACCGTCGCGAAATACCTTCTCGGCGCGTGCAATGTCGTGATTTAAGGTCGCACAGAACATCAGATTGCTGTAGCCGCGGGCTACAGCATTCGTCGAGTTTCTTGTCGAGCGCCATGGCAAGGCTCCTCTCGATTTGCAGGTAGCCTGAGGGATCGCCCGCGATCACCAGCGCGGTGCCCATGTTGCTCAATGCCAAGCTTTCCGTAATCGCATCGCCGAACTTCAACGCCAGCGTGAGTGCGCGAGTACCGAAATCCACCGCTTCGTGCTCCAAGCCTCGATTTGCCGCGAGCCGACAGCGCGCGCTGTACGCCATCGCCAGGTGAACGCCGGGTTCCAGCGGTTCCAGCAGTGCAATCGCTTCGGCGCTGGATTCATTGGCGCCGATTTTATTGCCCGACATTCGATATTCGGGCGTTAGAAAATTCAAGACGCGAGCCTGCGCTTCGATGTTTCCTTCCAGACGCCACAAGTCCAGTGCCTGCTTGCCAGAGACGATCGCGCGTTCGGGCTGATTTGTCAGGCTGCATTCTTTAGCATGCTGCTCCAAGTATTCCGCCTGGAGCAGAGTGGAAAGCGCGTCGCGGTAGTGCAGCGCCGCGCTCAAGTGCGCCGCGGCTTCGCGATGCGCGCCGAGCCGAGCCGCTTCCTTAGCGGCCAAAGGCGCATACTTGAGCACGGCCGCGGCGTCATTCGCGAGCGCCGCGTGATGTACGAGCTCCGTCAGATCCACATTGCGCTGCTTCAATGCCTGCAGCATGCGCCCGTGCATGTCGCGGGCACGCTCTTGCGGCAACGTGCTATAGACGGCAAGTCGCGCGAGCTCGTGGCGGAAGCTCACGGCATCGCCGTGCGTCGACAACAAGCCGCGCGTGACACCCTCATCAATCGCCGCTCCGCATGAACCCAGAATCGCAGTCATGAGCCAACGCTCGCATTTTCCGGGTGAAATGGACACCAATTCGGCCAGCTCCCGCGCCGCCGACGAGCAGCGCATCAGGCGAGCAAGAACTGCATCGCGCACGGTCTCGGGGACCCGTTCCCCGGGACACGCAAGGGCTTCGGAAACGAAGAAAGGATTGCCGCCGGTGACTTGGTGCAGAAGTGCGGAATTCCAGCAGCTATTCTTGGCCATCTCGGCCACAGCAGCGGCCGAGAGCGGCGCGAGCCGTATGCGTACCACGTGCCGCCCCGTGAGCTCGCCGAGCGCGAGTCGCACCGGGTGAACGGCAGACAGTTCCTCATCGCGGTACGTGGCGATGAGCAGTGCGCCCGTGCGTTGAATGCGCCGGCCTATGAAGCGAAAAAAGTCGAGCGTCGACTCATCCGCCCAGTGCACATCCTCGAGCACCACGATCGCCGCGCGTTGCGGCGGCACAAGCTGCGCGAACAAGGCGCTGAAGAGCCAATCACGCGATTCGTCGGGAAGCGCGGCGCGGCCGTCGAGCACCGAGGTCTGGGCCGCAATCTCGTGCACGGGCCCGAGCGCGCGCGGTGTATCGAGCGCATCGCATGCGCCCCATAGGATTCGGGCGTGACGCCGGGTGTCAGTGACAAACTGCTCCACCAGCGAGCTCTTCCCAAGTCCCGCCTCACCGGCGATCAGAATCAGCTTGCCCGAGCCGGCGCGCGCCTCGGAGAAGCTCTGAGCCAAGGTTTCTAATTGTTGCTGGCGTTCGAGGAGATGCATCCCATGCGGATTATCCGACATCAGACGCGTTCGAGGCGCAATTTGGGGATATGCACCGCCTAAAATAGGCAGAAGGCCCGGAGGAACATGAAGCGGCCGCTTCGGGCTGGGGGCCCTGCGATATCCTAAGCCGATGACCACCCCTGGCTCGCGTCCGGTTCTGATCGTTCTGCCGATGCGTGATTTCGATCCCAGCGAAGTCGCGGTTACCTGGAAAGTCCTCAGTAATGCGGGGAATTCAGTCGTTTTCGCGACGGCTGAGGGACTACCCGCTATGGCGGACCCATTGATGCTGAGCGGTGAGGAACTGGATCTTTGGGGCCGCATCCCTGTTTTGCGGAAGGCTAAGATTCTCGGCCTGGCGCTGCGTGCAAATAGCGACGCGCGGCGCGC
The DNA here is from genome assembly GCA_963771615.1 of uncultured Gammaproteobacteria bacterium. Classification (GTDB taxonomy): domain Bacteria; phylum Pseudomonadota; class Gammaproteobacteria; order Steroidobacterales; family Steroidobacteraceae; genus Bog-1198. The sequence goes on along the minus strand of CAVYUD010000007.1, from coordinate 51,238 downwards.
ATACGCACTCATGCAGAACAGCGCCTCGTTTCGGGCGCCCGTCGCCTATTCGACGCTGCGCATCGATCAATTTGATGGGTTGGTTCTGCCTGGCGGCCATTGGGCGCGTGGCATGCGGCAATACCTCGAAGATACCGCACTGCAGCGATTCGTCGGCGCTTTCTTCGAGGCCGACAAGCCCGTTGCGGCGATCTGTCATGGCGTCGTGCTCGCGGCACGCAGCCTGTCTGCGCGTACGGGCAAATCGGTTCTCCACGGACGCAGGACCACCGCGCTGACTTGGCGCCTGGAGAAGGCGGCCTGGACTACCATGAAATACTTCGGACGCGTCTGGGATCCAGCTTACTATCGGACCTATCTGGAATCCGGTTCCGAACCGTCGGGTTACCGGGGCGTGCAGGCTGAAGTTAGCCGCGCGCTGGCATCGCCCGCTGATTTCTGCGATGTTCCGAAGAGGGCCGACGACTACTTCAGAAAGAGCAGCGGCCTGTTTCGCGACAGCGATCATGATCAACGACCCGCCTGGGTGGTGCGCGATCGCCGCTACGTGTCGGCGCGCTGGCCGGGAGATGTCCACACTTTTGCTGCAGAGTTCGGCGCCGTTCTCGAGGAATTTCGCGTGACTTCAGTAAATCGGTGATCGGGAGAACAAATGAATCAGACGGCGATTTTCGCACCCTTCCTGACGATGATGCTGTTGACCCTGATCGTCTGGTTTTATATGTATTCCAAACGAATTCCACTCATTCAAAAGAGCAGGATCAATCCCAACGAGCTGACCGCGGCAGAGTTGGCTCGCATCTCGCCCGCGGCAGTGTCGAACCCCTCCGACAATCTGAAAAATCTATTCGAGCTGCCCACGCTTTTCTATGGTCTGGTGCTCTACCTCTATGTCACCAACAAAGTGGACGCAGCCTATCTGATTGCGGCCTGGGTGTTCGCCGCTTTTCGCGTGCTGCACAGTGCCGTGCATTGCACCGTCAACATCGTCTTGCTGCGATTCTGGCTTTACTGCATCTCGGCGTTGGCACTGTGGTTCATGGTGGTGCGCTCAGCGGTGAGTGCGCTTTAACTAAGCCCCTTGCGCTGAGCGATCCTCTACTTCAAATAAGCGCGCACGAAAAATGCCAGGGTAATGCCAATCGACAGCCAGACAGTCGCCGCGCGAATCACCCGGCCGGCGCGCGGCGGCCGATGAGCGACCCGCAATAGGCGCCAAGCATCGCTGTCACCAGCATCACCAACGCTTCGCGCCAATGAACGGCGCGCGCTGCGATGAAAATCAGCACCGCGATAGCATTGGCGGCGCTCACGAGCAAGCGTGCGCGGCGCATTGAAACTTTTTAGAGTACGGTCGCTGAGCAAACTCCATACGGCCATCATCATGATCCCGACGCCGCCGCCGAAATAGCCGCCATAGATCCCTAAGCAGAATTGCGCGCCCAGCACCGCGGTCGCACCGATCCGCCATCGGCGGCGCAGGATCTCACCGAGCCGGCTGCCCAGTGCCAGAGCCACGGTGGCAATGGCCATGAGCCATGGCAAAACAACATCGAAGGTCTTGATTGGTGTGCGTAGGAGCAGCACCGCACCGAGCGCGCCGCCGAAAAACGTGACGATCACCAGTGACCGCAGCGGCACGGAGCCGATGGGACCCAAACCATCGCGATAGGCCCAACTGCTCGTCAGTTGCCCGGGATAAAGAGCCACGGTGCTGGTGGTGTTCGCATTCACCGAAGGGACGCCGGCGGCAATCAGCGCAGGCAACGTGACGAATGAGCCTCCGCCGGCGAGCGCATTCATCATCCCTGCGATAAAACCGGCGCCGGCAACGAGAAAAAGTGGACTCATAGCGTTTGCGTACGCGATGGTCCGATATTTTCTCCAGCGAACGCCAGAGGCGCTAGTCGGAAGCCAGCGACCCGAAGGTATTGACCGGCGCGAGATATCCATAGAGAACAGCAAGCTCGTTGGTCTTGGCTCTCCAGCTGCACCAGGAGAACCGGCGCTCTCTTCGAATAGCCCTCCAGTTCTTCGGCGGACAGATGCCGGGCGGGCAGCTTGACGAATAGCACGTTATCGCCCGTATGCTGGAATGCGGAATTGATCTGCGACTCAAAGGCCTGCACCACCGACTCGGCCAGCGGATCGTCGGCATTCTTGATGCTGATGCCGGTTCCGACCAAAACGACCTGATCGCCCTTGCCGACAATGAATCCGTCGTGGATATGGGCTCCGCCAACGCGGCTGGCAGTTGAAGCCTTAAAGAAGCACACCTCGTCGAAATCGCTCGCATCTTTGACCGATTGGCAATCCAATTGCTGCAGCGAAGGATTTTGCTTGCTCCGTTGCCACGAACCTCCCAGTTGGATCCCCAATACGCCGCCAGGCAGGAATGCAGCGGGCGTCTGCGGCTCGAGATCGTCGGCCCGGGGCGCGCTGATCGCAGGCGCCGCACCGATCAAGAGAAACACCAAGACGGCAGCGGTCAAGTTCAAGGTTAACCGATAGGGATGCACTGCTCCTCCGATAAGGGTGTCCTACAAATAACGGGTCTTGGAACTTCAGCCAATGTAGTCTAGCAATGTCTTTCACGAGTCGGGGCCCGCAAAACGTGAGCGAAGTCATACTGCAGTCACTCGTCACCTGCCCCAATTGCGGCCAGACGCGCGAGGAGACGATGCCGACGGATGCCTGCCAGTTCTTCTACGAGTGCACCGGCTGCAAAACTTTGCTGCGGCCGAAAACCGGAGACTGCTGTGTATTTTGTTCCTATGGCACGGTCGCGTGCCCACCCATCCAAGAGCAGCGCAGCTGCTGCCACTAATAAGAAGGCGCATGTCGCATCCCATGATTTCCTTTGAATTGCAAGAGTTGGAGAGTGCCGCGGCGCTCGTCTATCGCGTGATGCCACCAACGCCTGTTTATGCGTGGCCAAAGCTCAAGAAGCGCCTTGGATGCAGTGTCTGGGTAAAACATGAAAATCACACGCCGACCGGCGCGTTCAAAGTTCGCGGTGGAATCGTCTATCTGGATCGGTTGTGCCGATCTCAGCCCGGCGTTCCCGGAGTCATTTCCGCGACGCGGGGCAATCATGGACAATCCATAGCGTTTGCTGCGGCCCGCGCCGGCGTGCCGGCGACCATCTACGTACCCAAAGGCAACTCGCCTGATCAGAACACCGCGATCGCCACGTTTGGCGCGAGCCTGGTCGAGTTCGGCAAAGACTTCGATGAGGCGAAGCACGAAGCATTTCCGCGTGGCCGCGGACCAAGGCTTGCACTTTGTTCCGTCCTTCCATCGCGATCTGGTCGCCGGCGTAGCCAGCTACGCGCTGGAGTTGTTTCGCGGCGCAGGCGAATTGGATGCAGTGTATGTCGGCGTAGGCATGGGCTCAGGTATATGCGGCCTGATTGCAGTTCGCGACCTTCTAGGGTTGAAAACCGAAATCGTCGGCGTCGGCCCCGACAAAGCACCCGCTTCCGCGCTCTCCTTTGCCGCCGGCAAGCCCGTCACCTACCCTTCCGCCAGTACTTTCGCCGATGGTCTGGCCACTCGGGAGCCCAACGAGCAAGCGGTCGCGGCGATTTGCCGTGGTGTCGCGCGTTGGACTCAAGTCAGCGAGGATGAAATGGCGGAAGCCATGAGAGTTTATTTTAGTGATACCCATCAAGTCGCGGAAGGCGCGGGGGCGGCGCCGCTGGCGGCCTTGTGGAAAGATCGGCAAAAAATGTCTGGAAAGCGCGTTGCGGTCGTCTTAAGTGGCGGGAATATCGAGCGGATACGGTACTTACAGGTATTGCGGGGCGAAACACCGGCGGCGTAGTTTGTGGGCGCGAAACACCGGCATTTGCAGGTTGGATTTTAGGGCAATGCCATGGAACGACAATATAAAAATCTCGGTTATTTTTTATTGATCCTGGTCGCGTTCGTGGCCGCCGGATTTTACAAGCCCTACTTTTCTCTCATTCCCAATTTCGATGCGAGCATTACACCGCTGGTGCAAGCTCACGCAATCTTATTGATGAGCTTCGTCGCGTTGCTGGTCGCGCAGCCTATTCTGATTCGCAATAAACAAAGAGAGCTTCACAAGATTTTTGGCAAGCTCACCTACCTCTTAATGCCCGTGCTGGTGGCCTCATGCGTCGGAGTGATATTCAAAGAATATGATGAGGCGCTCTCGCGGGCCGCATCAGTAGAACTCGCAGTTCGAGCGATCTTCTCGGATACCGCACAACTTTTCCTGCTGATGCTGTTCTACCTGCTCGCGGTCTTGAACCGGCGCAACATTCCCGTTCACATGCGCTACATGATTGCCGTTGCCCTCATTGTGGCGCCGGCTGGAATCGCGCGAGTGTTGGGTTACTGGTTCGAGGTCCCCCGATACGCGTCGGGCCTTGCGTCGAACGCGCTTCTCGATGCCGTTCTGATCGCGCTGATCCTTTACGACCGACGCAATCACCTGAATTTCCGTCCGTATCTATTGGTGTTGCCGCTATTCGTGCTTTCGCACGCGGCGTTTGCCTTCCTAGGAAGGCCGGTGGCACAGGTATAGTGTGGGATTCTTACCAGCCGACAGGCGGGAATGGTGGGGGCGCGCGATCATTTCGCGCCAAAGTCGCCTGTCCGGCGGCACCCAACTTTACCCCGCCGTTGGGCAACGGCACGGCAAGCGGAGAAACTTCCACTCGGGCGACCCCTTGGCGGCTGCTAATGCCGATTTCCCGCGCGGTCGACGGCGATAGATCGACGATCCGCCCATCAACATAAGGGCCGCGGTCTTGAATGGTGACGAACGCACTCTTCCCGGTATCAAGATTGGTCACTTTTGCCGTGGTGCCGAGAGGCAGCGTTCTACTCGCGGCATTGTCATGTTGCGGATCCATTTGCTTGCCGTCGGCCATTTTTCGACCTGCAAACATGTGCGCATAAAACGAGGCCTTGCCGATGCGTTTTTTGCCGGACCGATCGATCGGCGCCTTTATTTTCGGCGAGATTCTTTGCGCGTGAGTGCCTTGGCGAGGTCGGCTGCTCGGCGTCGGCCGCAGAGGGCGTTGCGGCCTGCGCTGTTAGCCCGTAGCTCCCGCTTACAAATATGGCAGCGATCGCCACGCTGACAAGACTGCTGCGGCGCCTACCGGCTGATTGAACATTCTCGGTGCTGCTCATGGGCAACTATGATGGCCCCACCCGCCTGGCCCGGCAGCGGATCAGCAGCGCAAACCGCTGTCAGAAAGCGGGAATACTCTTCAGCCGGAGGCCCGCTTGGCTGATTTCTACAACTTCGGTATCTGAATTCGGCTAATCATCAAAGACCCCGATACCCCAAACAGCAGCGTCAACGGATGCAATACGTGGCCGCCGAGTTTGAGGTCGCCGAACCATAACTGCTCGCCAATCGCACCGAGCCACGCAGCGACGGCCATAAGGCACACTAAGAGAAATGACGTTGGAATCGGTGTTCCTTCGAAGAAGGTCACCTTTCCGTCTTCCCCGGAAAATGCCTCAGCTGTAACGTTGTATCGAGCCAAACGCGAAACGCCGCAGGCAACGAAGTACACCAGCACGATCCGATCGTACAATCCTTGCATACCAAGGCCATAACCGATCATGGCTGGTGCAACACCAAACGAAATGACGTCCGCCAGGGAGTCGAGCTCTCGACCCAAGGTTGAGGACTTTTCGCGCCATCGCGCAATGCGTCCGTCCACAATATCGAACAGCAATGCCAAGGCCACCAGCGCACATGCAAAATAGACGTGCCGCACGAGCTGCGTCTGCACATAACTGATCGTCGAAAATATCGCCGCTGTGCCGCAAACGGCGTTGCCCAACGTGAACCAATCGGCAAGATGAAACTCGCGAATCATCGAAAAGGGCTTTTTGGGCTTCTGCGTACTCATTTGTTCGATGATACGCGTACCCATAACACAGTACGGCAGCAATCTTTTCTTCGCTGCTTGCCGCTCTAGCGCCAAGAGCCGCATAGTTACTGTTTCTGTTGGCCGGATTCAGAGACGCACGCGTGCCAATTAACGAGAATCTCGATCTTCTCGATACCCGCCCTCCCCATGAGCGAATCGCAGAAGGTGCATGGTTGCTGCGGGGATTCGCGCTCAACGACATCACGGCGCTGCTCTACCAGATCAAGTGCATCGAAGCGGCGGCCGCATTCCGTCGGCTAGAAACTCCCGGCGGGTTTCGCATGTCGGTGGCAATGACCAATTGCGGAATTCTTGGATGGGTCAGCGATCGGCGCGGTTATCGCTACACGACGCACGATCCGCTAAGCGGTCAGCTTTGGCCGCCGATGCCTGCGCTGTTTTCGGCGCTTGCCAAGCGCGCGGCAGCAGCAGCCGGCTTTGAAGGATTTGAACCCGATGCCTGTCTCGTCAATCGTTACCTGCCAGGCGCGCGGCTCACTCTGCATCAGGACAAGGACGAGTGCGACTTCAGTGCTCCCATTGTTTCCGTTTCCCTCGGGCTTTCCGCTGTTTTCCTATTCGGCGGCCGCGCCAGGAAGGACAAACAACGTCGAATACCACTGCAGCATGGCGATGTCGTGGTCTGGGGCGGCCCCGCGCGTCTCAATCACCACGGCGTGTTGCCGTTGAAAGATGGCCATCATCCGGATTTAGGCGCGCAACGGATCAATCTCACTTTTCGCCGCGCGCGCTAACAGTTTTTTACAACGCTCACCATCGCGGCGCTCCGGCCTCTCGTTGTCAGAGTCAGCCTACGCAAATTACGTCCCTGCACGACTACACGGCGGCATGGTCTGCGGCGCAAGGTGTTGGTCTTGCAAAATGACCGCAACGAGAAAGCATCCTTGAATACCCCACGAAAATTCCAGCAACTCATCACCGATGTCGAAGAGTTGTTGGCCAGATTGGACGATGAACACGGTCCGCAGTTCGACAAGTTGCGTGACCGAATCGAAGCAACGATGTCAGAGGCAAAAGCAACCCTGACAAAACAAGGCAATAGCGCGGCCGACCAAGTTAGGCAGTACGCGGGAATGGCGGACGACTACATAACCGGATATCCGCGAACGGCTTTCGCCTCCGGCATTCTGATCGGCGCAGCGCTTGGTTTCTTGCTCGCGACCGCGCGTTCGCGCGACTAGGAAAACTCATGAAACCGCTAGACCCGATGAAGCCCCTCGCCCCGATGTCCTCGAGCGAGAAGTGGTGGCCCACAGGGCTCGGAGAGCCCTCGAGCTTAGGATCTCAGGATGGCATGCGATACGCCTATTTTCCTGACAAGCAACTGTTACTCATCGAAGAGGACGGCAAAGTCAAAACCTTCGACAGCGGTCGTCACCGCATCCGCGGCGTTTCTCAAGCGAATAGTGATTCGCAATCTTTGGCCTTTACCAGTCAACACGGCGCAGTTCGAGTAGAAGATCTCAAGCAACTGAGCTGAGCGCGGTTACGCAAATTCTCGCTGCGCGTCTTGCAGAACGCGGGCGAGGCGCGCTGCCCATTCGGCCTGGCCTGCCTCATCGCTGACGAGATCCTGACGGACTTCGATTTCAACGTGCAGCAGCGAGCGAGCCTCGGCGTGGTGAGGGATGGTGTAGTCAGTCTCGTCGCTGACGAAGTAGGGCTCGTTGTCGGCGATGACCAAGTGCCGCTCCCGCCGCAACATCTTGAGCACCACGCCGGCGAAGCGCCGATCGCGGTTATACAGCACGGCGGCATGCATTTGGCGTCGATCGCCCTTGTATATGTCCGTCATGGTGTGCTGCGCGACCAATATCACGCGGCGGCCGCTCGCCTTTCTGCTGTCCAGCAGTTCGCGAATGCGCCGATGATAGGGGTCGAAGATCGCAAACCGACGCGCAGCGATTTGCGGCGCGCTCAAGCCGATATTTCCAGGAATCTCGCGCAGCTCGCTGATGCGAGGAATCGATGTCGCAACCTTCGGGTCGCGGTTGCAATCGATCACCAGGCGTGAATAATTTTGCGCCACCAGGGGCGCGTCGATCGCCTGCGCCACGCGCCGCGCCACGCTCAAGGCGCCGATGTCCCAGGCGATATGCCGCTGCAACTCATGCTCAGGCAACCCGAGATTCGCGAGGCGCCGCGGAATGCGGGCGCTGGCATGATCCACGACGATGATAAAATCCGAACGACCCTCGATCTGGAATTCCTGGAAAGGCGCCGGTTCGTCGGCGGCGAGCAGCGGATCATTGAGGTTCGACACGAGAACCGCAGCGGCTAGCGCTGACCTACCAAGCCTTGCACGGACTGTGTCAATTTCGTTGGGTCAAAGCCAACGCCGTCCTTGAACACGAGCTGAACGTTTTCGATGTCGTCGATGTTTTGCGCCGGATCGCCTGCAATGACCACCAAATCGGCGGCCTTGCCCGGGGCGATCGAGCCGATTTGATCGCTCTCGCCTAAGTAGGTGGCGCCATTTTGTGTGGCGATATGAATTGCCTCGACCGGAGTGAATCCCGCGTCCACCAATAGCTCCAAGCCGCGCTGATCGCCGTATCCGGGCAGGACACCACCGAATGAGGTGGGATCGCACCCGGCCATCAGCAATCCGCCGGCTTTTACGAAGTCGCGTTCAAACTGCATTTCCTTCTTGAGCGAAGTTTCGCTCAAGGGGTTATTTTCTTCCGCGATGCCGCTTCGAGTCCGCAGATAAGTCGACCATGCCTGCGGGCTGAGCGCGTCCTTGACCCGTAGCATTTTTCGCATTGCCGGCCGATTCGGCACGGTGATTTCAAATACCGCGAGAGTCGAAGTCACGGCGACGTGATGACTAACCAGATCGCGAATCATCGCCTGGACGGGCGCGGACTCGATGTCGACATTTTTTGCGAAGTCTTCGGCCGCTTCCTTCGCCGGGCAAACGCCGGGCTTTTTCGTGGGCAGGAATTCGGTATCCACGACGATGCCGTGCTCGAGATTGTCGATGCCCAAGGCAGCGGCCTCGGTGAAACCGACTGCGCAGAGGTGCCCGGTAATTTTCAAGCCCTTGGCGTGCGCGTGTTCAACGGCGGCCTTCAATTCCTCGGGCTTGATGCCCATATAGGCTTTGAACGAGGTGACCCCTTCGGTCGCCCAATAATCAACGGTGCGACCCGCGTCCTCCGGCCCGCTAAGCGTGTGCAGTTGCGGCGCCAGTCCCAAAAGGTCGCCGATGTAGGGGCCCGTGATCCGCAGTTTGGGCCCGGGTTTCTCGCCGCGATCGATCAGCTTTTTCAAAGAAAGATCGGTGTACGGCTCCATGCTGCCTGCGGTTCGCGCGGTAGTGACGCCGCCGGCCAGATATAGCCGAGGCCCGCTGTCGATCATCTCGATCCAGAATGGCAATCCATCCTTGGCGCGTTCAGGCCCCGTGTAAAACAGATGCTCGTGCATGCCGACCAGACCCGGAATGACGCTCTTTCCGCTCAGATCCAAAACTCTTAGCGTTGGGCGGAAAGGCATTTCGAAGCTTCGCACTTTGCAGCCGAGTGATCTTTCCCGCCTCGATATCGATGCGCTGATCTTCCGCCGGTGGGCTGCCTGTGCCGTCGATTACCCGCACGTGCATGAGCACAATGACGGGCGAATCTTCACTGATGTAAGGCTTGAGAGCAGGCGGTGCCTCGGCAGCCGCCAGCATCGCGGTGGACAACAACGCCGCCGCTATCGAGACGCGCGCAACATTCAAAGCCGATGCCATCGCTTGCTCCAATGAATTTTTAACATATTGATTATTGACGACATTACACGTTTTTGCAGCGCTTCGCTGCCGCGAGAGGCATTCGGGCCGGCATCGATTGACAGCCTGGTTGTGATGTCATTATGATATCACCCTAATATCAACGGTCGGAGCAAAAAATGGCTGCCAAAACCCCTCAGTCCGCCGCATCAGAACTCATTGCCCGCACCATGAATGGCTGGGGAATGTTGATTCTCAACATCGCGTTGCTCCTCGGCGGGACATGGATAATCGCCTTAGCCGCGGTCGATGGCGGTCCGCTGCGAATTGCCGGCGGCCTTTGCGAGCTGCTCGGGGTCATCATGCTCGGCGGGTATTTCACGCTGCAGCCGAATCAAGCGCGCGTGCTCATATTGTTCGGCGCCTACAAGGGCACCGTGCGCAGCAGCGGATTTCACTGGGCCAATCCGTTCTACTCGCGAAGCCGCGGCATCAACGCGCAGAAGGACTCTCGATCGAGCGAGGGGGAGCAGCGAAATCGTCCCGGCCATCGCCGCTCCGGCGGACTGGGCCTGCAATTCCTTTCCACCAAACTATCGCTACGCGCACACAACTTCAGCAGCGACGCCATAAAAGTGAATGACAAACGCGGCAATCCGGTCGAGATTGCGGCGGTGGTGGTATGGCGGGTCGAAAATACCGCTCAAGCCGTGTTCGACGTGGAGGACTACACCAGCTACGTCGAAATACAGAGCGAATCTGCCATTCGCAGCATCGCGAGCCGCTACGCATACGACCAGGGTGAGGAGCACGAGCTCACGTTGCGCGGCGGCGCGGATGAAGTTGCCCTCGCACTCAAAGAGGAGCTGCAAGTTCGCCTGCTCAAGGCGGGGGTCGTTGTCGAGGAGGCGCGCCTTACGCATCTGGCGTATGCGCCGGAAATCGCGCCCGTCATGCTGCGGCGTCAGCAAGCGGAAGCGATCATCGCGGCGCGCAAAATCATCGTGCAAAACGCGGTCAGCATGGTTCACATGGCGCTGGACGAATTGGATCAAAAAAACGTCGTGAAGCTCGACGATGAACGCAAAGCCGCCATGGTCAGCAATCTTCTGGTCGTGCTCTGCGGAAACTCCGATGCCTCGCCCGTGATCAATACCGGCACGCTTTACACCTGACGTGTCCGCGGAACTGCGCAAACCTTTTCTGCTGAGGATTTCTCCTGATCTGTGGAAGGAAATCGAGAAGTGGGCGGCGGACGATCTGCGCAGTGTGAATGCGCAGATCGAATTCGTGCTGCGGCAAGCCGTCGCGAAACGAAAAGGTCCTGCAAAGGACAAATAGCCGAGAGAAGGACTACTTCGCGGCGCTTAACTCGGATTCTTGCCGTTTGAGCTCGGCCGCAAACGCCTGTTCGCGTTCGGCCACGGCAGCTTGATACCCCGATGGATCGATCCACACGTTTTCATTGGCACCGGCTTTGATGCGATCCAACTTCGCCAGCATCGCGAAATAGGCGCCGTGAGCGCCGAGGAAAATATCGCACTGCAGCCCTTTAAGCGTTGCGAACGTGCGCCGATAGTCCGCCGCGATTCCCGGGTACGAAGCCGGCTGATCCGGCCGGTCGACCAGGCGCCAACCGGGATTGACATTCCAACTGCCGACAATGACGACGTTGAGCGAATGCCCGCCTTCCTTAACCTGCATCGTCCAAGTGGTACAGCCTCTCGTGTGACCGGCTGTCTTGTGAGCGATGAGCTCGGTGCCGCCAAGCTTCACCGCATCGCCGTCATGCAATATTCGATCTACCTTCGCCGGTGCGTAGGTGTCTTTTGCATACGCGAAATCCGTGGCGCCGCCGCTTTCAACCACGGACACATCCCCGTCCATCACCATATACTTGGCACCGGTCTGACGGATCAGCTCGGCGCTGCCGGCCTCGTGATCGCCGTGCGCATGGCTGATCAGCAGAATTTTGATGTCCTTGAATTTGAAACCGAGCTGCTCGACGCTGGCACGAATCATCGGGACCGAGCTTTCCAAGCTCGAGTTGATGAGAATGTCGCCTTTGGGTGTAACGATGAGGTAGGAGGCCAAGTCCTTGCCGCCGACGTAGTAAAGATTGCCGGCGATGTGGAAGGGCGCAATCGGTGTGACCCAATCTGGATTTGTCTGCGCACCGGACCACGACGCCAGCAGCATGGCGCCCACAATCACCCCTTTGACCAGCCTTGAATCGAGCATCTTGCACTCCTAAATAGAACCTAATGTCAGGATACCGCGAGTGAAACTCGCCCCATGCTAGGCTTATACAGTGGATACCTTGAATCTCGGTCCTGACCCCTCCAGCCGCAGCCTCAATCGGGCGCGGGCAACCGTGCTCATCCTTGCGTGGCTCGGCGCCATGCCGAGTGCGTATGCGACGACCTATACCCTATCCAAAGCCGATGACACCGTGGTCGGCGAGGACCAGACCGTCATCACGGTTTATGAAGACACGCTTTATGATCTGGCGCGAGCCTACAGCCTGGGTTCCGAGGAACTGATCCGGGTCAATCCCGGCGTCGATCCTTGGCTGCCGGGAGCCGGCAAGGTGCTGGTGGTTCCGGGGCGGCACATTCTTCCGCCGGGCCCGCACGAGGGCATCGTCGTCAATCTTCCCGAGCACCGGCTTTATTATTATCCGAAGCCCAAACGTGGCGGCCCAATTCAGGTCATCACCTATCCGGTCAGCATCGGCAAGATGGATTGGCGAACGCCGCTCGGCGTCACCCATGTGATTCAAAAGCAGAAGGATCCGACCTGGTACCCACCCGAATCTGTGCGCAAGGAACATGCGGAAGCAGGCGACCCGCTGCCGGCCAAGGTTGGGCCGGGGCCTGACAATCCCCTCGGCGCTTATGCGATGCGCCTGGCGGCGGGAAACGGCACTTACCTCATTCATGGCACGAACAATCCAATCGCCGTTGGGCTCGCAGTCACGCACGGTTGCATTCGCATGTATCCGGACGATGTGGCGGCGCTATTCCCGCTGATTCCGGTCGGCACGCCGGTGCGCCTGATCAACGAGCCGGTGAAGGTCGCATGGATCGACGGCGAACTGCTGCTCGAAGCACACCCGCCCGTCGACGCACTGGGTCAGAGTTTTGAACCCAACATCGATCAATTTTCGGACCTCTTAAGAGCTGCAGTCGGCGAGACCACAGTCGCCATCCATTGGGACTACGCCCGTGAAGTGCTGCAGAAGGCCGATGGCGTCATCGCCACAGTGGGTCTCGAGGCCGAATTGCCCAGACAGACATTAGCGCCGCCCGCGTCCGCAGCGCCCGCAACGGCGGCAACCGCGACAGCGAACAGCGCCGGCAAGTAGCGGCTCTCAGCGCGCTTCTAAGGCGCCGGCACCAGGGATTGGATCTCGAGTTCCGTCACGACTCGCCATGCGCCCTTGGGAAGTTGACCCAGTTGAAGGTCGCCGATGCTGACTCGTATCAGGCGCAGCACGACGATGCCGAACGCACTTAGCAGACGCCGTATCTGCCGGTTCCGTCCTTCATCGAGGGTGATTTCGAGCCAGCCATGCTTTTGGCCGCTTCGCAGGCAGCGAATTGCTTTGGCACGCAGCAATTCGCCGTCGACATTCTGCCCCGCGCTCGAGATGGGCGATCAGTGCCGCATCCGGCACCCGGTCTATCTGCACGTGGTAACTCTTATCGAGTCCGGTTGAAGGGTCCGTTACGCAGGCGGCCCACGCCGAGTCGTTGCTGAATAACAAGAGCCCCTCGCTCGCCTTATCGAGTCTTCCCACCGGCGCAAGCCATGGGAGGTCGGACCCGGCGAGACAACTATAGACCGTATCGCGGCCCTGCTCGTCCCGGGTCGTGGTCACCAAACCTCGAGGCTTGTTCAGCATGATCACCAACCGCGGCTGCGTGCTGTCGAGTCCTTCCACGGTAAGGCGATCGCGGCCGTGATTTACCGGGAATTCGGGATCGGTGACAGTGCGGCCATTGATGCGTACCCGCCCCTCTTTGACCCATTGCGCCGCTTGTGTGCGCGAGCCTAAGCCGAGTTTCGAGATGGCACGTGCCGCCCCATGACGGGGCGACTTCAGCCTCATGGATGGAGCGATATGGATGCTTTGGACACGCTGCTCAACGCACTGCCGCTGCTGGGGTTGCCGATGACGACGTAGAATACCGCAGTTCCTTTTCGCGTTGGGTTCGGCAGCAGTTTGATGAACAAACTTACCGTGCGAACGCCCGCCGGGAAAAACACTGTCGCCGGCGCTTGCGGCGCAAATTCGATGCCCTCGAGCGCGGAGCCGGCCTCGGTCCACCATTCGAAACTCGTAGTGCCCTTGGATCCTGTCGAGCGATGCACGCGGATCTCCGCGAATTTCGCGCTGCCTCGAAACGAATAGGCACTCGCGACCAAACCGATCCTCTCGGTCTTGTCGATCGGTCGAGCAGCCGCGACTTGAGTCTTGACTTCGGTCTTTGCCGCCGGCGGCGCCTCGTCGGGCGGCGGCGCATCATCGATGTCGGCATCCGCCGCCGCGCTGTCGGTAATAACCGGCGGTTCGACTTCGGCAACGGATGCGGCAGCATCAGCGACCGCGGGTGCCGGCTTCGGGCGGCTGAGCATGGCCCAGGTGAGGCCGCCGACGATCGTCGCCGCGATCAGAGCGATTAAGGCGGAAGCAACGCCGCTTCGCGTCAGGGGCGAGGCTTTCGAATCCTCCGGCTGCGGCATCGGCCCCAACGGCGCGCGCCCAAGATCAAGTTCCGCCAGCCAGTCGCGCAGCGACGCCGGACGATCGGCCCGGTCCCAGGCGAGGCCCTGGGCGAGCGTCTTCCACTGCCGCCCGGACAGACCCGGTGGACGGGACGGCGTGATTTTCAGCGTGCGCGCTTCAGTTGAACGTCGATGTTGAAAGGGATGTTCGCCCGCCAGCAATTCATAGGACAGACAGGCGAGTGCAAAAATATCATCGCGCGGATCGGCCTCGCGGCCCTCGAGCAGTTCGCATGACGCGTAGGCCGGCGTCACCGCGGCTAATTCGCCCGATATTCCGAAATCAAGAATGCGCACCTCTCCGGAATTCGTGACCATGACGTTTTGCGGTTTGATGTCGCCATGAATCACGCGCCGATCGTGTGCATGCGCGAGACCTTCGCCCACCTCGCGGATCACGGCCCACACATAAGAGCGCGGCAAGGGCAGCGGATGAAATCTCTGCATCACGCTACGCAGGCTTTCTCCGTCGATCAATTCCATGCTGAAGAACGGAAATTGATGCAAGTCCAACTCAAATACTTTAACGATGCTTCGGTGCGATAGCGCTTGAGCGCAATAGAATTCACGGCGCAGCTTGGCGAGCACGTCCGATCGAGTGCGCGTTTTCTCGTGCAGCACCTTGATGGCCACATAAGCGTCAGCGTCGGTGTGTTCGCTGCGCGATCGATCGAGCGCCTTGTAAATCGTACCCATGCCGCCGCTGGCCAATTGGCTTTCAATGACATAGCGGCCGCATAAGACTTCGCCCACGCCCAGCTCTTTGACCGGGGAATCGCTCTGCCCCTGAATGTCGAGTTCAGCGACGGCGGCCGGGTCGACGGGAAACAGATCAACGGTGATATCGTCCGCCAAGGCGGCGTTTTCCCGCTGCCAAAGTTTTGATTTGATGGAGCGAAACAGGTCGTTGGGCTCCTGCGAGTGCTCCATAGGATTGCGCCGCTGTCGTGTCATGGGTGCAGGTTGGGATCCATTTACCAGCGGAGCCTACCCCGATAGTGACCATAATACTGAAGACCGATCCGCATAAAGACGCCGCTCTTGTTCACAAATTGACGGCATGTGCGCTAATTCACACCGCATGAGTTAAATCGCGGCGGGTCGAATTCAGGCGTCTTACAAACCATAACTATCTGGTTATGATTAGAGCCGCCGGGTTCCTTTCGCCGACTCGGAGCGCGAATCCCTAATTCGGCTTGAGCGGCGCTGCGAAGGGCTTCACGCCCAGTTCGCCGTACAATTCCGCCGGGTAATAGGCGTCTCCATCCTGCAGCACCAAAGCCACATTGCGGACCGCGGCTATGTCTTTGGTTGGATCGCCGTCGATGAGTATCAAATCGGCACGCTTGCCGCGCTCGATTGATCCGCGATCGCTGAGCACCCGCGCGTAGGTCGCGCCGTTCCATGTGGCGATTCGCAGCACCTCGTTCGCCGGAATTCCTGCCTTGACGTACAACTCCAGTTCCCGCTGAAACGAGAATCCCGCGACATCGTCGGTCCCCGAAACTATTTGAATTCCCGCGCGGTGAAAACGCGCCACCGCGGCCAGCATCTTGGCGTAGGAGGCGCGCCACCGAGGCGCCATCTCCTTGGTGATTTCGCTCTCGCTCTTATACAGACTGCGGTGCAAGGTGATCGGCAGATGATCCGCAGCCGCGGCGAGCGATGGATTGAGTTCGCCGGGCATCTGCGTAAATTGCGCTTCGAATGCCGTGAGCGTCGGATCAAGCACGGTCTTGTGCGCGACGAATAGCTTGATCAAGTCCTGGAACGGCTGCGCATCAAGATCCAGTGAATTGGCGTTTTCGGCGATCAGGGTAAAGCGCTGCAGCGATCGCGTATCGGTATCGGGTTTGACGTAGAAGTTCAGCAACACTTGGTTGATGTGCTGAATCTCATCGTAGCCGTCCTTGACGGCATCCTCGGCTTTCATGAACGCGGGGATATGGCCGCTCACGCGCAGTCCTCGCTGATGTGCATACGCTGCAGTTTCCTTGACCCATTCCGGCTTGAAGGAGTTGTAGATCTTGATTTGCGGATAGCCGCGCTGCGCATAGAAATCCACCGCGTGCTTCGCCGCGTCGAGGCTGTCGACGAGAATGCCGCCGCTCGCATTGAAGGGACTCTTGCCTTCGATGAATCCCGCGGGCACCACATGCGGTCCAATGGACTCATGGCGATCCAGGCGGCCGATCGCTTGCGCCAAGGTTGCATTGTCGTTGCCCATGTCGCGCACGGTGGTGACGCCGGATGCGAGATTGAGCAGATAATCGCCGGGCGAAACGTGCGCGTGCATGTCGATGAATCCGGGCAGCAGGGCCCGTCCCTGTGCATCGATGACCGTCCCCGGAGATTGACTCGGCGAACCGGCGGGATAGACAGCGCCGATGCGGCCATGATTCACATAGACATCCTGCAATGGCCCAAGAATCGCGTGTTCGGAATCGAATACCCGAGCATTTGTGATGAGCACCGGTTGCGCCAGTTCGTGCCGATCGCGCTTGGCAATGTCGCGCTGATAGGCCGCCTCGGCCTGCAGCTGCTGCTGCTCCAGACCCGCGGCCTGTGCTTCCCAACCCTTCAAAATCAATTGTGCGAAGCCAGGGAAAATAGTGGCGAACGCTCTCTGACCGCCCGCTGTCATCCACACGTAATCCGGCTCCAGATCCGCGCCACGCATGGCGTACAACGCCACCGCTTGCGTTTCCTTTCCGTTCGTCACGCTGGTATCGATCAATTTGACGACGGACAATTCGCCGCCTGGAATCCCCGGCAGCTTTGACGCCGGTGCGTGGATCAAGGCGCGCAGCATGATGCCGCTCACTTCGATGGTAGAGTCCATCGGCACATACAACGCCTTGCCGCTGACTTTTAGCGTGCCATGATCCACCTTGCCGGACCAGGCAGCGCGGTCGCCTTTGCGTTCGAATCGCTCATCGACCAGCGAGCCAAAGGTCGACTTGCCGGTGATGACAAAGTGCTGCAGCGTGCCGTCGGGCGCCAGCGCTAGTTTTTCCTTGAAGTCGGGGCCGCGTCCGTTTTCGCGGTAGCTGAAGTCAGTCGTGATACTACCGTCATCGGCAATGCGCGTGACGTGTTCCCCGCCTACCTGGCCGGCGAACAGCATCGTGTAGCGATATTCCGTCGAGGCTTGCGCAGCTGCGGCGGCGCAGGCTGACAGCAACACGATCCACAATTTGACGCTTGAATTCATGCCCACTCCCATTTTAATTGCTGTTATGCGGCTTGGATGTGGGTAAATCATAACTGCAAAGCGAATGACTGAGCGACCGCTATTTGCTTGACTCAGGTGCAGCAACTTGAAGATGCGGCCAATCTTTTGGTCCCGTGGGGGGCGGCTGGTGGAACACGTCCGTCGCCCCGGCGGCCCAGCAGCACCCGTTTTGCAGGCCCTTCACGATTGCTTTGGCAAAGGTTCACGCACACTTTGGCCGACATTCATGCCGGGCGCGGGCTGTTTCCGTAACTTGTGAATCGTGTTTAGTCACTCGCATTCACAACTTACCCAGGAGATAGCAATGAAAACCCCAATCAAAACTTCCGTGTTGGCCGCAGGCGTCTTTGCCCTCGTTTGCGCCGCGAGCGGCGGCGGAGCGCTGGCGGCAGAGCCGCAGCCTTTGACGAAAATCGTGCACTACGGCGACCTGAATCTTGACTCTGAGCAGGGCGCCAAAGCGCTGTATGCGCGGCTGCGCAGCGCCGCGAGGCAGGTTTGCTCGCCGCTCGAGAGTATCAACCTGACGCAACAGACCAAATGGAAAGCTTGCTTCAATAACGCTATCTCCAACGCTGTGGGAGAAGTTGATAAGACCATGGTGAGCGCAGTGCACGCCCAGGTCGTCTATCGACCGAAGTCCTAATCATTCGACGATGCAGTTCATATCGACGTCGCCGCCGGCGCGTGATGCCGGCGGCGTCATGCACGGTGTAGACTCGGTTCCTGGTTTTTTTGGCCACGAGCCGATGAAATATAGTCTTGCCGATTTGACCATCGATACTGGACGTCAGCTCGTCAGCCGCGCGGCCTGCCCTATCACGCTTCCCAAGTTATCGTACGATCTTCTGCTGACGCTGGTGCGAGCCGCACCCAATTTAGTTTCGCTGGACGAATTGATGCGGCTGGTGTGGCCCAGCGTCATTGTCAGTCCCGAAACGGTCAGTCAGCGGGTCAAGTTGCTGCGCGATGCGCTCGAGGATGATCCGCGCCAGCCCCGCTATGTCGCCGGTCTGCGAGGTCGGGGATATCACATCGTCCCGACTGTTGTGCAAAGCCCGGAGCCCGTTATCGAGACCCCGCCGCCTAACGAGAATGAAATCGGGCCTGAGCGGGTCGCGATTTGCGTGCTTCCGTTCGCCAACCTGAGCGGCGACCCGGCACAGGCTTACTTCAGTGACGGCATCACGGAGGATGTCATTACGGAACTTTCGCGCTGGCGCCTTCTTGCAGTGCGATCTCGGTCTGCCTCGTTCCGCTACCGCGGCGCCGCCGTCGACACGCAGCAGGTCGCCCGCGAATTGAATGTTCGCTTTATCGTCGAAGGCAGCTTGCGGCGGATCGGCGAGCGCATCCGAATCAGTGTGCAGTTGATCGACAACGAAACCGGGAGTCACATTTGGGCCGAAAAATTTGACCGGGAATTGGCGCAATTGTTTGCCGTGCAAGACCAGGTTGTGCAAACCATCGTCAGTACGCTGGTAGGGCGGGTTCAGGTATCCGATGCAGTGCGCGCACGGCGAAAACCGTCGGCCAGTCTGGCGGCGTACGAGTGTGTGCTTAAGGGCAATGCTCTGGCATGGGCCGATCCGGATGGTATGGCCGAGGCCAAGAGGTTGTTTGAGAAGGCCATCGAAATCGATCCGGGTTATGGTCACCCTCACGCCTTGCTGGCATCGATCCATTGCCTCGAATGGCAGGACGATCCAGGCGACTCAGATTCCGCCTTACAGAAAGCGCTCGCCTTGGCGAAGCGGGCGGTCGAACTGGACGAAAACGAAAGCAGCTGTTTTTCAAGATTGGGCTGGGTCAACTTCCTGCGGCGTTCCTACGATCTAGCATTTCAGTACACAAAGCGCGCGCTCGAAATGAATCCTAACAACCAATGGATCGTGGGCGACATGGGAGTCGCCCTGCTCCATCTAGGTCAAGTGGAAGAGGCATTGGTCTGCTTCAGGCGAGCCAAGCAGATCGACCCATACTTCAACGAACCTTGGTACTGGCGCTACGTCGGTTTGAGCTACGCGATCCTGCATCGTTACCGGGAAGCTTTGGCGGCGTTCGCCTACCTCACCACGCAGCCTTATCGGGTCAGCGCTTATATGGCGGGTTGCTATGCGCGGCTCGGGGAACTCGATCGAGCCCAGAGCAGCACCGCGGAGTGTCTGGCCCTGAGGCCGGAGTTCTCGATCGCCCACTTTATGTCGAAACAGCCGTTCAAGAATTCCGAGCACGCGGCGAATCTGGCCGAATCTCTGCGTTTGGCCGGTCTGCCGGCTTGATGCCAATGCCCGCAGACAAGTCGCAGCTCTGATGTCGCTTCCGCCGGGTTGGGTCGACGATGTCATCCACTTTTGGTTCCAAGAGCTGGGGGTCACCCGCTGGTTTGCGAAAAGCCACGAGACCGACGCGCAGATCCGCGATCGCTTCCTGCAGCTTCATGAAGAGCTGATGGGGCAGCGCGACCTCGGTGTCTCCGCGCCGCGCGCGATGCTCGCCGCCATAATCGTGCTGGATCAATTTTCGCGCAATTTGTTCAGGGGCGACGCGCGGGCTTTTTCCGCCGATCCCATCGCGCGCCAGCTCGCCAGAGCCGCCATCGCACAGGGCATCGACACGAGGATGAAAAATCGGGAGGAAAAATACTTCCTCTATCTTCCGTTCGAACATAGCGAGGATCGCGAGGACCAAGTCCTGGCGCATGCGCTGATCCAGAAGCTCGGCAACGAGAAATGGACGCGCTTTGCCGATACTCACATGATGGTCATCGAGCGCTTTGGCCGTTTTCCTCACCGCAACAAAGCTCTCAACCGCTCGTCAACAGCAGATGAACTCGCGTTTCTCAAGGAAGGCGTGGTTTTGTATTGAGCCGAGGCGCGAGCGCGAAGCTAACGGATGAGGTGCCACTCCGTCTGACGCCCGGCCAGATAGCGCACGCCCTTGCCATCGAATAGTGCACCCTGCTCCAGCATGATCTGCACGCGCTGTCCGCCCCACTCCGATAGCGACACTGCAACGTTGCCCTCGATCGCATAGACGGTGTCACGATGCAGCGGGTAGTCGCCCGTTCCCGGCGTCGGACCCTGGTTGTCCCACATGCCGATGGTCGGTCCCAGGGAGTGTCCGAAGAAACCCAGCGGATGGCTGTAAGTGCTGCATGCAAGGCCCGCCGCCGTGCAACCCTTGATCGTTGCCGCGAGGATTTCGTTGCCGGAACGTCCTTCCTGGAACGAGCCGGTCAGGATGTCCTGCCAGCGATTGCCGCTGGCCAGGGCAGCTTTGAGCCCCGCCGGCACGCTCTCTTCGTTTGCCTTCAGCACGTAGCCCATTTCCTGAGTGTCGGTGCACAGCTTCAGGTAGCAAAAACCGACGTCCGTGTGCAGAACATCGCCCGCCTCGATCTGCCCCTCATCGCCGCAGTGCCCGCCCGCGCGCTCGGCCGGACAAGGCTGGCCGGCCCGCTGGCGATCCACCGTCGGCATGAACCAGGGGCGCAGCCCGAGCGACTCGAAGCGCTCGCGGATGTACCAGGCGACTTCGTCGGTAGTCGTGACACCAGGAGTGATCACACGACCGCTGAATGCTTCGGCAATGACGCCACGCGCGATGCTGTTGATGTGCGGATACATGGCCTGCTCGGCCGGCGTGCGAGTTTCGATCCAGCGCACGACGAGCCCTTCGGCGGGCACCAGCCGATTGGCATATCCCGGCGGCAGCACCTCGACCAGCCGCTCATGCAGCGCGTGAGTTAAGCCGTCCGCGGCCGGCCACATACGCGAGACATCGATGCCGATCCGCTTGGGATCGCGACTGGCGATCAGCGTACCCAGCGCTTTCCACTGCGCATCGAGATCGCCGCCCGACCACGCCGATTTGTACGGTCCGCCGAGTGGATACCGGTTGACGGCGAGACGCTCCACGCTGCCGTCCGCCGCGCGACTGAATACCAGCATCGTCGTGCGCCGCGCCGCGAAACTCGGCTGCGGCACCAGAGTGAAATACACAGGATCTTCGGCATACTCACGATTGACAACGACCCACATGTCCAGCCCCGCCTCACTCATCAGCGCCGGCAGCAAATGATCCAGGCGCTCAGTCAGGATGCGATTCTCGGGCTCCACGCGCGCGTGCGACGGCAGCACCGCGTAGTTGGCTGCACTGTCGATGCGCCGCCCCTGCGAAGGTTCCGGCGATGCCGCCGGCGTCGCTGCCACGGCGGCAGCTGCGAGCAGCAACGTTGCCAGCCCCGCGGTACCCCGCTGAAAGAACAAGCGAACATATCTCGCTAGCAGGCGAATCATCATGCTAAGACCCCGTTGGTTGTCGCTTACCGTTGCGACAACCTTAGCATGCCGAATTTGCGCCTACTGCGGTGACAACGTTACGGGCACCTCCGTGACACTGTCGACGGGCAGCGCATTGAGCGCCGCCGCCTTGCGGATGGCCGTCTCGCTGGGCCCTTCATAGACGCAAAAGGTCTTGGTCTTGTCCGCGTTAGCGTAAGACTGTATCCAGCGTACACCGACCGTCGCATTGTTCGCGTTCACCTTTTTCTTGGTGTCGGCGTTGAGACCGTCGAGCGCGCCGGCTGGGAAGGTACGCTCGACAAGATAGCGGTGCACCGAGCTTTTGGTCGAGGCGGCCGGGGACTGCGCCGGCACGTCCTGAGCAAACGCTGGAGCGAGAAGCAAGACTAACAATATTGCAATGAGGGCTTTCATCTTCGTTGGCTGCCTTTTTTCCAAGTGACGCAGGAAGAATCTTGCCGTGCATCGGACAAATTCGAATCGGCAGAAATACCCAAATTGGCCAGATGATTGCCTATATTGGACAGCATGTGCGCGGCGCGCATGCCGCTAGGGCAGCGTGCTACAGGTGACCTTCGAGCGCGTTCAGGAATGCCAGGAAACCGTCCCCCATTCCCGCGCTCACGAGCTTAGTGCTGCCAAACTGTGCAGCCGGCTGATACGAGCCTGTCACCATCACGTCCCCTTGATTCGTTAAACCTATCCGGACACTGTTTTCGAAGTCACCGGTAAAAGGGCCGTCCGCCTCCGCCGCCCAATCCAGCTTATGATCCGCGAAGCCGGCAAGGCACGATACCGCGTCCCGTGAAAATTTCGCGACGAAGAGGTTGTAGGGATCCTTGCCGGTCAGCGTAGATCCTTCGATCGCGATCGTGCCTTGAAAGATTCCAGCCAGAATCAGGTTGCCGCGGCGGTCGTACGCGATTCCGCTGCCGCCGTCATCCTGCGTTCCCCCGAAGCGCTGCGCCGCGAGCAGCACTCCGTCCTCATCGTAGGTCGCAAAGAATGCATCCTTGTTATAGGGCTGTGTGAGCTGACCTGCACCGAGATTGATGTTGCTGGCTCCCGGTTGCGACGTAACAATTGTCGCCGCCTGCGAGGGGGAATCACCTATGTTGCCAATGAAGCCTGTGATGCTAACGCGGCCATCGCGGCTCGTTGCGACGTCGGTTCCGATCGCTTTGTAACCGCCGACGTGATTGACCCACTGCAGATTGCCGTTCTCATCGTATTTCACCACAAAAGCATCGCCGGGAAAGTCGGGAAAGGTCTGCACCGGACCGCTGAATCCATTCACTGTCTGGTCACGGCCATCGTTGCTGTAAAAGACCGTCTGGCCTTCCATCCATCCTGTCACATAGGCACTGTTGTCAGCGTCGACCGCCACTCGGTGTCCGACGGAATTTGGCGCCGCTGCGTTGGATACACCCCATTGGAAATTCCCGGCAACGTTATATTTCACCAGCACCATATGCCAAAAAGGTGAGCCGGACACTGAATGGATCGCGCCGCTCGATGAGGAGAACGTCGTGTCTCCTTGGCTCACACCGGTCACATACACAGATCCCGTAACCGGCTCGATAGCGACACCGTAACCACCATTGGACGCATTGAATGCAGTTCCGGTCTGGACCCACTCGAGTACGCCCCGTGCCGTATATTTCGCCAGAAATATCGTCTGGCCCGTTCCCGTGACCGTTCTGTCTGAGTTGTTGGAACTTTGGAACGTCGCGCTATCGGTGAACATTCCTGTCACATAAACGTTGAGGGCCGCATCGAAGGCGATATCGAACCCTTGATCATCGCCGGGCCCACCCATTTGTATAATCCATTGCAGCGTTCCCGACGGAGCGTATTTTGCGAGGAAGCTGTCCGTACCCCCTTTCGACGTCAGCAACCTACCCGTGCCTGAGCCTGTGGATGTGGGCTGTGCGTGGAAGTGTGCGGTGACGGAAAAGCCACCCGTCACATACGAGTTTCCGTTTCGATCTACCTTGACCGCCCGTCCGACGTCCACGCCGCTGCCTCCTAAGCTGAAGGCCTTAGTCCAATCGGGTGACGAATTTGCAAATGCGGGAAGGTTTAGCAGAATGCCGCCAACAAGAAACAGCATACCGATTGCGAGCCGCAACTCTGTACGTGTTGAACAGGCAGTGCGCGTCAAACTCCTCGCGCCGTGAGCGGTGTAACCAGCTTCCAAGAGATGCTTAGTCATATCGACCCCCAAATTTTTTTGCTATTCGTGAAAGGTCTACGGGATGCGCGGAACGCCGACCGATTTGACAATACGTAGCTACGCTTATTGTGATTTGGCACAACCTTTGCGTTTCAAATGTGTGTCGCCAATCACAGACATGACTTGATTATGTTAAATAGCAGGCTTGTTACAGCCGCTGAGAAGGCCCGCTAAGGCCCGCTGATTTATTTTGCGGCGATGCTCTTTGACCACTCTGTCAGTGCAGCTCGCGCGGTCGTGGAAAAATCGGTGAAGACGCCGTCCGTACCTAAATCGAAATACGCTTTGTATTCAGCCTTCGGATCTCCGTTATAGGTTTTCGTCAAATACTCCGCTTCATCACGAAATGTAAACGGATGAACGAACAGGCCGGCGTTGTGCGCATCGGCGATCAACGAGGACGGCGCTTTATTCGCGGCCTGATCCAATGCCATCACTGCATTACCGGCGGCGTCCCGTCCTTGCGCCGGCAATATATAGAATTTCCATGGCCCGATCCCATCAGCGTAAGTCTTGATTTCCGCCAGACCGGCCGGCGTTATCATCGCGGCGAAAGTACGCGGATCGTGGGCTTGCAACCAGGAAAACGGTTTCGCACTGTCGGGAGAATCATACTTGATGGCACCGGTTTTATAGTCGATGCTCGCGCCGTCGATCAATTGAACGACTTTGGTCTTGAGGCCCAGTTGGCGCATCAATTTCAGGCTGGCAGGCTCAAAAGACTGCACAAAAACCGGTGAATCCGCGCTATTCCATCCTTCCTTCGCCAGCATTGCCAACAGCGTTTCTTCCAGCGGCACTCCTAATTGGCGCTGATACACCGGATTTTTGGTTTCAGGGTAGACGTTGATCCTATGTGCGGAATTGGCCGCCATGGCGCTCTTGGCGAGATCGATGATTTCCTGAAAGGTTGCCATCGAATACTGGCCGTCATACTGTTTGCTGCGCGCGGCTAGCGGCTGCTTCACGCGCAGGGTTTTCAGCTCGGCCGCGCTAAAATCACTGATGTACCACTCAGGTCCAGTCATCACGCCGTCTACCAGGCGCGACTTCTTCCGTGATGCAAATTCCGGATGTTCGGCAACGTCGGTGGTATCGCTCAAAAAGACGTTGTGGCAGGCAAATAGGACTCCATCGCTCGAAGATTGAAGATCGAGTTCAAGCGCATCGGTACCCGCCGCTATCGCCGCCCGATACCCGGCAATGACTTCTTCCGGATAAAGACCCGGCAAGCCTCGATGTCCGATTATCAGGGGCGGATTACCGTCAAGTGTTTTCATCGTAATGCTCGGCTGGCTGGCGCACGCGCTCAACATCAGGGCGGTGGTGCATTGACCGAGAGCCCATCTCAGTCGTTTTGCTGCGAAAAAACTTGTAATTACAGTATTCATTGCGGCCCGCCGGACTCGGAAACAAATCTTACACGGCGCGCTACTCAGGCGCGCAACTGCATCCGCGAAGGTTGCCTTGCGGCCAGCCCAAATCGGCGCAGGGCCTCAGCCATCCTTTGCCGATACGGCGCGCCCGAGATGATGATGTCCACCTGGGTGAGCGAGGTATGGGTATGGCCTCGCGCGATGATGTGCTGCACGTCGCCGCCGGCCGCGGACAGCGCCTTAGCGTACGCCGCACCCTCATCACGCAGTGGATCAAACTCGCAGGTCACAATTGCGGCCGGGGGAAGGTTTGAAAGATCGTCAGCTTGCAGCGGTGCGACACGCGGATCGCTGCGGTCGGCGGGTGCAACGTAGTGATCGAAGAACCAGTGCATGATTGTCTTGGTGAGCACGTAGCGCTCGCCGTTCTCCTCGTAAGAGCGCCGCGTCAAGTCGGTATCGGTGACTGGAGCGAGCAGCAGCTGGCCACTGATCGTGGGACCCCCATGATCGCGCGCGAGCCGGCACACGACCGTAGCGAGATTGGCTCCGGCGCTCCAGCCGGCCACCGACACCGGGCCCGACAGCCCCCCGAGAGTCTCGACCCGGGCAGCTATCCACTGTAGCGCGGCGAATGCATCCTCGACCGCCGCCGGGAACGGCGACTCGGGCGCGTGCCGGTAGTCGACCGACACAATGATTGAATCGGAACGAACGCACAGGTCACGACAAAACGGGTCGTCGGAGTCGCAGCCGCCGAACACCCAACCACCGCCGTGGTAGTAGACCACGACGGGGTGAGGGCCGGGCGTGGCCGGCCGATAAAGCCGATAGTTGAGGTTCCCTGCAACTCCGGGCAGGGTGCCATCCAGGCATGCACCCACGGCTGGGCCGGGCGGTCGCTGCGCATCCAGCGCAACAAGCAACGCCCGTGCCGCCTGCGGCGACATCGACTCGATGGCGGGCAGGCCAAGACTCTCAATCATCTCGAGCACCATCGCCACGTCCGGTTGCAAGCGGCGAATCACGCCGTCGATGCACTGCGTGCGATCCGGACCCTCGAGGCGAAATCCGAGGTAACCTTGCTCCACCACTTCGTCGCATGCCTTTCGGTATCGGTCCACGCCGCCGATGTAGGGCAGGAATACGCGCGGCTTACCAGGCACGTTGGCACCGATGTACCAGGAGTTTGCGGTCGGGAAGAGAGTGACGTCGGCGCAATCGTTGACATGCTGAACCCAACCGGCCTCGGCAATCTCGGTCGGCTCTATGATCTCCACTCCCGTGCGGCTCATGTACTGGATGGTGTCGCACACCCACTCCACGTGCTGCTCGATCGACACCATCATGTTTGACAGTACCGACGGGCTGCCCGGCCCGGTGATCATGAAGTAGTTTGGGAACCCCACTGTCGTGAGCCCGAGATACGTTTTCGGGCCCGCGGCCCACTTCTCCTTCAGAGATAGCCCGTCACGGCCGATGATATCGACCGCCACGATGGCGCCTGTCATTGCATCGAAGCCGGTCGCGAATACGATGGCATCGAACTCCAGCGACTCTTCAGTGGTGTCGATGCCCGTGCGCGTAATAGCGGTGATCGGTGTTTTGCGCAGATCTATCAGTCGGACGTGTGGGAGATTGAAGGTCTCGAAATAGCCTGAGTCGAGGCAGGGACGCTTGGTGCCGTAGTAATAGCCCGTCGGACAAAGGGCCTCCGCGGTGGCGGGGTCCTTCACGATCGCGCGGATTTTTTTCCGCAAAAACTCGCAGTAGGTCTCATTGGCCGCTGCCCCAGTCAGCATGTCGGCAAAAGTAGAGGGCAGGAGATCGCCCGAATTCCACGCCGCCTCGTATACGGTGCGCCGCTCCTGCTCCGACACTTGCAGTGCTCCCAACGCCGGTGTGGCGGCAGCGACCCCAGTCATCGACCAGCGCGCGGCATGTCGGTAAGCATCGCGATCGGTTCTGAAAGCATTGAGCTTCTCCTGCGGCGCAGAACCGTTGAGTGCAGGCCTCGAGAAGTTGGGCGTCCGCTGGAACACGGCCAGCTGCGCGGCTTGCCCGGCGATGATTGGTATGGACTGGACCCCCGAGGAACCGGTGCCGACTACCGCGACCCGCTTGCCGGTGAAGTCCACGCCCTGATGGGGCCAGCGGTGCGTGTAGTAAGTCTCGCCGGTGAAGCGATCAGCGCCAGCGATATCGATCCCTTTCGGCAGCGACAGACAACCGCTGGCCATTACATAGTACCGGCAACTGATCTCCTCACCCGTGCTGGTGCAGACGCGCCAGCGCCTGGCTTGTGCATCCCACCTCGCTTGTTGAGCGCGAGTGGCAAATCGGATGTTCTTACGCAGATCGTATTTGTCGGCTACGTAGTTGGCGTAGGCGAGGATCTCCGGCTGGGTGGCGTACTTCTCTGACCACTGCCACTCCCGCTCCAGTTCCGGGTCGAAGCTGTAGGAGTAGTCGACAGACATGATGTCGCAGCGAGCGCCAGGATAGCGGTTCCAGTACCAGGTGCCGCCAACGCCGTCCGCCGACTCGAGCACCAAGACGGAGAAACCTCGACTGCGCAACCGCTGCAGCAGGTAGAGCCCGGCGAAGCCGGCTCCTACCACCACCGCATCGAAAGACGTGACCGATTTGTCGCCTGTATCCATTTGAGATCAGCCTGACCACCCTATCCGCCGCGTCAACTCGCGGAACTTGGAATTTCCGTGCAGACACTGCAGCGCTGGCTCCGTCGTTACCTCGATGAGGTCGGGGTTGTGTTCTTCGTACGCCTTCTCCAACCACTCCGAGAGCATGAGCCGGGCAATGTTACGGCGAAACGTAGCGCTGCAAGATCAATCCGCACGTCCACTTCATCGCGGGAGGATTCTACCTTGTCGCCCAGGACGCAGCAATCAAAAAAGCTGCGGCGAGCCCTGCATGATACCTACAAGTCGATTACATAGCCCCTGGTCACTGCAGAGGAGAACCGCCGCCTCGATACCTGCGGGCAGCGCAGCAGCAACGTTAACGGAGTTATCTGAGCAAGTGAGCGTCGTAGATCATCTTCCCCCCCACCATGGTCATGACGGAAACCGTTCTGGGCAGATCTTCCGCAGGCACCGTAAAAATATCCTGCGATAGTACGGCCAGATCAGCCAACTTTCCGGGCGCTAAACTCCCTTTTGCTTTTTCCGCGAACTCCGCATAGGCCGCCGTCAGCGTGTATGCGATGACCGCCTGCTTCCTGCTGATGGCTTCCGAAGGATGATTTGGATGCTGTATTGCGAGCATGATCTCAAGGAAAGGATCGGAAGGCCCGTCCTCGTCCGAACTGAGTACGAGCGGAATTCCCGCGGCTAGTAACGATTGCATCGGCTGCGACTTCTCGGCTCTGACGCTCGGCATGACTTCTGGAGCTATTTCAGCCAAATCAAGATGTGTGCCCTGCTCAACCACGATAATTCCCAGTCGTTTGACCCGAGGAATCAAATCCGGAAAAAGTGCGTCGCCATGTTCAAACCGCACGCGGCGCGTTGCCCAAACTTTTTCACCCCCTTCCCTCTGCATTGCGTCGAGCATGGCCGCTGATGCTTCATACCCAGTAACGTGAACGAGCAACTGATCGTCAGTCCGGATGGACTCGCGCAGCATCGCGTCAAGCTCTTTGATTGGGAAAATCATTTGCAGATGCCCGAAGAACGGCTCGGTTCGCTTCGCTGGACTCGATACCTGTCGCTGACGGGGAGCAAAGGTTCCTTCAATGGGAACGCCGTCCAGCAGCCATTTGGTGCCGCTGACAGTAATAAGAGGTGAGGGATTGCGTGGGACCGATTGTCCCTCGTTAAGATCGCGCCCGCTCGAAGCGGTCATAGGCATTCGCATAATGCGAACTCGCACCGACGCTGGAACCTGTTTCAACAAATCCACATATCGTGCCGGGGGCATCTTGTCCGCCATCACCTGCAGCGTTGTGATCCCGTGCGCTGCGGCATCTGCCAAAGTCTCCCGCAACTCGACGATCGCGTCCTTGTCACTCGTCAAGTCAGCAAGCTTACGAGTGGCTCTAACGTTTGCGTATTCGCGCAGGACCCCACTAAGCCGTCCATCCGCCAAGTGTTCGTAACGGCCGCCCAATGGGTCCGGTTCATTCTCGCCAATGCCAAGTTTGCTGAGCGCGGCGCTATTCAAGATTGAAGCATGTCCGGTAATTGTCGTCAGGATGACCGGATGATTGGGTGCCACTAGGTCCAGGCTGGCTCGATCAACTGTAGAGTCTCCAAAGATCGCCGTGCTAATCGTTCCCGAAAGGAAGGTGCCCGGAGGGTGTGCCGAGACAGCGTTAGTTATCGCTTGCATCACCTCCGGCCTCTTCGGGTTCAGGCCGGCGAACTGCAGGTCAACCAAGTCCGCAGGACGAACGCGCATATGATTGTGCGCATCGTTAAGGCCTGGAATGACGGTGCGGCCGCCCAGATCGATTTGCTTCGTTGAGGAACCCGCCAGCGTGCGAATACGCGCCGAATCTCCAACGGCCTCGACGCGGTCTCCTTGGATTGCAAGCGCTTGAACAAATTGTTGGCCCTCGGCAGTAAAGATCTTTCCGTTGAACAAGATCATGTCGGGCGCGGGCGGGGCAGCCAACGTTATTGAAGCGTGCAGCGCGAAGCAGATCCATACCAGAGCCGTCAGAATAATCTCGCGCATCAGTTCTCCCCCAAAAGTCCGCCGTCCATTTCGAGGCTATACGATCACCAATAGATAACCGCGAAACCGCATGGGTCCCGCCACGAGCCGCGGAAGGCGGGAATCAAGCCCCATCGCTGCATCGTCGCCAGCCATTGCCTTGTTTACATGATCTATATTTAATGTTACTGTAAGTTATCTGAATAACTTTTAGTATCTTGAAATGGCCCTTGCCAAGCGTCCGTACCGCCAGACTGCTCGTGCCGCCGCCGCCGAAAACCTTCGCCAGCGGGTAGTGACGGCGTTTAACGACCTTCTTCTGAGCCGCTGGATAGACGAGATTACCCTGGATGAGGTGGCTGTCTCGGCCGGGACCACACGACAAACCGTCATCCGCCTGTTCGGCGGTAAAGACGGACTTCTTGAGGCTGTCATGGATCTCCTCCGTGCAGAAGCTGTACCGCGCACCTCTATGCCCGCCGAGGCTTCCGTGCGAGCCGCCCTCGAGGCGCTCATCGCACACTACGAAGCCGTGGGCGACATGGTTGTGCGCTTCCTGGCCCAGGAGGAACGGCATTCGGCCTTGCGTCCACTGCTGGCGCAGGGACGTCACGAGCATCGGGCGTGGGTTGCGGAAAGATTTGGTTCAACGCAGAGCGGTCTGAGCGAGCTCGAGCGGGAGCGGCAGATAACCCGCCTCGTCGTCGCCACGGATATCTATACCTGGAAGCTGTTGCGGCGGGACTTCGGCAAGAGCCAAGACGAAGTCTTGCATCTGATGGTCGGCATCATCAACAAACAAATAGGAGAAGTCCCATGACGCACGAAGTCGCGCCTGAGATCGGAGAGTTCGAAGCGATCGTGAAGCCCTCAAGGAAGTTACGCGTGCTCATGGCGCACTGGGACGGCAGCGGCAACATACCACCGCAACGTGCGCTAGCGCGGGAGTTGAATCGGCGCGGTCATGACGTCCATGTGCTGAGTCACGACACACTTGCCGAGGCAGTCATCGCCGATGGCGGCAGATTCCATGCACTGCCAAGCGCGCCGCAATGGGATCCCGCTCAGCCTCGCACCACTGAAGAAGAAGGTGCCTTCGTCGTGCAGAACGTGGTCGGCTCGTCCGCCTTCGCCGCAGACTTCCTCGCCGTCCGGGATGCGGTTCGCCCAGATATCTGTCTGATTGACGCCATGCTGATCAGCACCTTGAACCTCGCGATTGAACGGCGACTGCCATTTGCTGCGATCAATCACATCGCCTGGATTCCAGAAGGTGCGTGCGCGGGATTCCTGAACTCGATCATAGCCACATTACCGGGAGCTGCGGCCAACTCGACGTTCTTTGATATTCTGGAGCGCGCTCCCCTGGTATTGGCGACCAGTTATCCGGAGTTCGCAACCCAACGGAAGACCGCTTCTCACATCCATTTCGTCGGCCCGATCCGTGAGCCAGTTGCCCACGATGCCTGGCCGCGGCGCTCTCCGGACCGGCCGTTCGTTCTCGTCAGTCTCAGCAGCATGTTTCAAGGACAGGAATCTACGCTGCGCAACATCTGCGAAGCAGTTTTGGATCTGCCGATTGAGGTTCTCGTGACGACGGGCAGGGGCATTGCACCCAACGCATTGTCAGTTTCAGGTGGCGTAGAGGCGCGGTCCTTTGTTCCGCACGACGCAGTTCTACCGTCCGTTGACCTTGTCGTGACACATGCGGGTTTCGGCACGTTGATGTACAGCGCGGGGGCCGGCAGGCCGGCCCTGTGCCTACCCAACGGGCGCGACCAGAACGACAATGCCGCACGAATGGAGGCGCTGGGGTTGGGACGCATGCTCCCGCCGGATGCGCCACCAGCCGCGATCAGCAGCGCCATCATGGACATGCTTGGAGACGAAGCCTTGCGCGCGGCGAGCCGAGCTTTCGCCGCCGGCGTGTCGCGCTTCGGCGATCTGACTCGCGCGGCGAACCTGATCGAACGGGCGGTCCCGGGGTCAACTTGGGGCGTAGCAGCCAAGGCTGCGCGTATGACGACGGCCAGCGCTAGCCAATGTAAACGCATTCCGATCCAGCAACACTCAGGTTAAGGCTTCGGCCGCGATCTCAAAGGAGCGCAGGCGCGCCGCGTGATCGAAGATTTGAGAGGTGATCATCAACTCATCCGCGCCGGTCTGCTCGATGAAATTGTGCAGATCCGCGCGCACCGTCTCGGCGGTGCCGATCGAAGCACAGGACAATACCTGATCCAGTATCATCCTTTCCTGGGGTCCGAGGCCCTCGACGTAGCCTTCGACGGGCGGCTGCAGTTGTGAAGGACGGCCACTGCGCAGATTCACGAATGCCTGCTGCATTGAGCTTGCAAGAAATTTCGCTTGTTTGCCCGTATCGGCACCGAATACGTTGAAGCCCAGCATCACATACGGCTTGGCAAGACCTTGCGAGGCCCGAAACTCGTCGCGATACATCTGGATCGCAGCCATCATCTGCGCCGGCGCAAAATGCGAGGCAAACGCAAAGGGGAGCCCAAACGCCGCGGCAACCTGCGCACCGAACAAGCTCGAGCCCAAGATCCACAGTGGCACGTTGAGTCCGGTTCCTGGCACGGCGCGCACAGCCTGTCGGGGCGATACGGAAAAATAATCGGCGAGCTCCTGAACATCGCGCGGAAACTCATTCGGGTCTGAAGACAAATTGCGGCGCAACGCCTGTGCGGTGAGCTGATCGGACCCAGGCGCTCGGCCCAGACCCAAATCGATGCGCCCGGGATATAGCGATTCAAGTGTGCCGAATTGCTCGGCTATAACGAGCGGGGAGTGGTTGGGCAGCATGATGCCGCCGGCGCCGACGCGAATCGTCGAGGTACCCCCCGCAACATGACCAATCAGCACAGCGGTTGCCGCGCTCGCTATTCCCGGCATCCCATGATGCTCCGCCAGCCAAAAACGCCGATAGCCCCAACGCTCAGCGTGGCGCGCCAGGTCGAGCGTGTTCCTAAAGGAGTGGGCCGCATCGCTTCCCTGCGTGATGGGCGAGAGATCAAGGACGGAAAACGGCGTCATGCAGGGTACGGTGGGGGCTCGGTCAGCCATTCTCAACTAGCGAATTTGAAACTGCTTACGGGTCGGTTTGGACGACGCCGGACATCCAAAGATTGGTTGGGAGACGTGTGGGAACCTCAAAACAGGAGGTTTGAATTGTGCAAATTCGCACCGGGACCATCGATTTTTTTGCGAACGCCACCACCGTCGCGGTTAAAAATACTCGCATCAGGGCACTATTTCTCGCAGCACCGTGCCGATTTCAGCGTGGATGACGACATCTGCCTTGCTGTCCGTGTCGGTCGGCTCGCGGTTGATAATGGCGAGCGCGGCGCCGTTCGACTTTGCGACCATCGGTAGTGCCGCGGCGGGATAGACCATCAGTGACGAGCCGAGCACGATGAACAGGTCGCACCGACGCGAAGCGGCCTCGGCGCGCCGCATCGCTTCGACGGGCATCGGCTGACCGAACGAGATTGTCGCCGTCTTGACGATGCCGCCGCACGCTCGGCAGATTGGCAGTCTGTCTTGCTCCAGAAACGAGTCGCGCAAATCCGCCAGCTCGTGTCGCAGCCCGCAAATAAGGCAGGTGGCGTAAGAGGCATTGCCATGAAGCTCGATGACCTGATGAGCCGGCACGCCCGCATCCTGGTGCAGATTGTCCACATTCTGCGTGATCACATGGTCGACCTTGCCGGTGTCGACCAGGCGCGCAATGGCAAAATGACCTTCATTAGGTTTGGCGCCGACCCAACCGGCCGCTCCGGAAAAGGCGCGCCGCCAAGCCTCGCGCCGCGCGTCCTCGTTGTGCATGAATGTGTCGAAGTCGATCGGCTTCATCCGGCTCCAGACTCCTCCCGGGCTACGGAAATCCGGAATCCCGGATTCAGTCGAGATGCCGGCGCCGGTGAAGACGACGGTTCGCGCCGAATCGGCAAGAAGGGCCGCAAGGCGGGAGATCGCCGACATGGCGGCGTTATGCGGCGTGCCAAGAACGCTGGGCAAGTCCACTCCGTTCAATAATTCTGAATTAGCCGACAGCCGGCTCGAGGCATTCTCGCACATCAGCCTACAAAGCAGTCGGTCATCCAGGAGGGACTTTCGATGCCGGCGGCGCGATTCGGCCATCGCAGGAACTGTGGGTTTCAGTTCTTTTGGCAGGTAAGATTCGCGGACACTTTCTCCGTCTGACTATTCATGAGCAGCGATTGACAATGCTAGAACCCCACGCCCCACATGAACAGATTCATTCCTGGCGAAGCTTTGCCATTCACATCGCGGCGATCGCCGTTGGCCTGCTGCTCGCTTTTGCGCTCGAGCAGAGCGCGGAAGCCATTCATCACCGCCATCAAAGGACCGACCTTGAGAGGCAGATGCATGGAGTTCTCGAATCCGACATTAGTCTCGACGCGCAAGATTTCAATCAGCTGAGGTCCATGCGCGCTTACTTCCTCGATCTACGGGAGGCTATTCTCGCTAGACTTCATGGAACAGCGGGAGCGCCGCAGCCCCCAGTCCGCGATTCGCGGATGGCAATTTTCTTGGCCTTCCCCAGTCTTGCGCCGTATGAGGCGTCGCAAAGAGATGGCACGGTCGCTTTCTTGCCGGCAGACCACATTCGGCTCTACAACCGGCTCGCGGTTGCGCGCGACGTAATGGTTAGAGATCGCGACAAGTGGTTTAGCGGCATCGCGACGCTCGAAGCGTTCCAACAACGCTTTGCCGTTTCGGAAGGCACCATGGAAGGAGGGGCCGTCGTCACGGCTCCGGATATCGGGTCTCTCTCGAGCGCCGAGCTCGGAGAATATCTTGCAGACATTTCAGTCGTTATTCAGGACATCAATATCTTGTGCGCACGCCTAGATCTCCTGGACCTAGAGATCCGGGCTCTGCTCGCAGGCGCGCGCACGGAGGATGAGCTTATCAACGCCAGTGTTCGTTCGCGACCACACGGCTTCGGTGTCCAAGCGAACGATTCCGTCGTGAAGTAGCGGCGAATCAACGCCTCGATGTTTGTCCGCTTCCAACTCATAAAGACCTGGTTCCGGTCCAGACTGTCTGGAAAGCGCCGTCCGATAGATCAGATTCGGGCGAATTGGGGCCAGGAAGGCGCCAAAGATCCTTGGCTTTCGACCAAGCTGTTCGACCTGACGCGAAACGCCGCAGCAGACTCAGTCGACGACAGGACCTGGATAGACCTCGAGTTCGAGCGCTTGTTCTCGACCGTGGATTCGACGCTGACACGTTTGGGCAGTCAGTGTCTCTACCACAAGCTGCGCATCTATCGAGATGACCCGGGCGAACTCGAGAACGACCACGCCGCGTACCAGGTATTGAGGCGGGATACTGCGTTACGCGAGCAGCTACAGCTGAGCCTCTGGCCACTGCGAACCGACGAAGCCCCCACCTGCGAGAGCCTGTTCGGCCAACTGCCTGCTAATCCGCGCTCCACGAGCTTGGTTCTGTTGATGTCGGGCGCATCGCTTTTGGTGTTTGCAGCCACTATCCTGAATCCGGCGCTCGCGTGGCTATTGGCTGCGATAGTCCTCTGCAACTTAGTTTTAATGGCATTTCTACGCCACGACATCCACGAGACATTCCTGGCCACAGCGGGACTAGGGAGAATGCTCTCCGCTGCCGCGCGCCTCGCGAGAGTGGACGCCACTGCGCCGGTTTCTCAGCCGGCACGGCTCAACGCCATCCTTGGCGAGACACAGGATCTTCGCGGATCATTCCGGTGGTTCCTCGCTGACCGCAGCAACGATCTTGTTGCATCGTTCTACTTCTGGCTCGATCTACTTTTCTTGGCCGACCACGTCGCGGCGGTGCTGGTTGCGCGAAATCTGCGGCGCCATCGCGGCAAGCTCGCTCAGGTATTCCTGCACGTTGGCTCCCTCGACGCCGATATAGCTATCGCCTCCTGGCTACACCGGATCCCCGCACATTGTGCGCCTACTATCACGACCCAGAAGACAATCGAACTTATCGATGGCTTCCATCCGCTGCTTGCCGCTCCGGTCGCCAACTCGATTGCGCTGCATGGGCAATCGGCGCTCGTTGTTGGCACGAATATGGCGGGCAAGACCACCTTCATCAAGATGGTCGGCACGAACATCATATTGGGCCGCACACTCGGCGTGTGTTTTGCAGCTACGGCCATCATCCCAGGATCGAACGTCATGGCCTTGATTCGGGCGGAGCATTCGATCGAGTCGGGTAAGAGTCACTTCTTCGCTGAGTTGGAACGAATCCTGTCATTTGTGCAAAGGGCAGAGCGCGATGGTCGAGGAGTTTTTCTAATCGATGAACTGTTTCGCGGTACCAATACACCTGAAAGAGTCGCTGCCGGCAAGGCAGTCCTCGAGTCCCTCGGTGCGCACGCGCAGGTGCTCGTGACCACGCACGACATTGAGTTGCAACATCTGTTGGGACCAAGTTTTCTCACGTTCCATTTTGTCGAGGACCCGGAGCTACCGGAAGTCTTTGACTACCGGTTGCACCCAGGCATCTCCACATCCAAGAATGCGATCAAGCTTTTGGAGAAGGTGGGCTTCCCGCCGGCCATTGTTCGAGAGGCACGACGTATTGCGGACGCCTCTACGGCGCGATAAGCCGACCTGCTGGGAAGAGGAAGTGGCATCTACGGCCAATACCACGTGGCCTGGAACGATAGGCGTACAATCTGCGACTTCAATTGCAAGACCAGCAAGATGCGCATGAGAGGACAATGAAACTCAATACCTTACTTGCCATCGTTACTTCAATTGGCTGTAGTTCGATCGCGGATGCGGCGACCGATCCGTCTTCCGCAGATTACGCGGCGGCTGCGCGGTTGCTTTACCCCAATCTGCAAGAGACAGTGCGCAACGAGTCGGTGTCCCCTCATTGGATTGGGGATCAAGGGACATTCTGGTATCAACGTGATGGCAACGAGGGTCGGGAGTTCGTAGTAGTTACGAGCAAGGGTGTGAAGGCACCTGCCTTCGACCATGAAGCGCTTGCGCGCGCTATGTACCGAACCATGGGGCAGCAGGAAGCAGGCAAGGGATTGCCAGCTGCGTTGACCAACATAACCTTAAGCGGCGACCTGGACAAGCTCAGTGGTGAGCTCGGCGCGAAGCGCGTCGAGTGTGACCTAAAGGCCCCATCATGCCGATTGGTCAATGATCCCCCGACGACACCCGAGCTGCTGGCATCACCTGACCGCAGCCAGGCCCTGCTGGTGCGCGATAACAACCTGTTTGTGCGAAACATGGGCACGGGACAGGAGCGAGCGCTAACGACCGACGGCATCGAGCGATTGTCGTGGGCAAAGGCGCCCTACTTCTCATCGTTTGTCACTATCCGCATGCTGAAGGCAGGCGCAGTCTCGCCACCTTTCCAGACTTATTGGTCGCCGGATGGCCGGTACGTTATTGCGCCACGCGTCGATGAACGTGGCATCGAATTGTGGCCCTATGTGGAGTGGGTGCCGCCGGAGGGCTCGCGGCGTCCCGTGGTTCACAATGTCCGCATTCCGCTACCTGGCGATCGTGCCACCGTGAGGATCGAATACTTTCTGTTCGATCTTAAGAGCGGGCGGCGAACGGTCATTCAGCTACCCGAGGGTTACCCGGAGCTGAGCTGGCCATCCGGCTGGGCCCCCGTTTTGGGATGGAGCCAACGGCACAATCAGGCCTTTATCTTGTCGCGGTCGCCGGGCTGGAAAAAGGCGGCAGTGTTTCGCGTTGATCTCGCAACCGCGAGCGTGACGAACGTGATTGAAGAATCTGCACCGACGAGATTTGAATTCAATACGTTTTGGGACCCCTCCAATGTACGCCTGGTGGGTGATGGTGCTGAAATAGTGTGGTTCTCGGATCGCACGGGATGGTCCCAGCTTTACCTGTATGACGCGCAAACCGGCCATCTAAAGAATGCGATCACTCGAGGCGATGGCGCGGTTATCGACGTACAGGCAATCGACGAAGCGCGTCGTGAAATCTATTTCACGGCCGCGGGCCGTGAGACTGGTCGCGACCCTTATTATCGCCATTTGTATCGAGCGCGTTTGGACGGCAGTCGCGCGATTGCTCGTTTAACCGACGCGGATGCCGATCATCCCTTTGATGTCGCGCACGATGATCTTTCGCACTACCGGTTTCTTCCGGCTAGTCCCTCGGCATACATTCAGCTAAACAGCGGCGTGTTCGTGGACACCTGGTCGACGGTCGATCGACCCCCCGTGACTGAACTGCGTTCGACAGTCGATGGACACCTCATCGCAGAACTCGAGCGCGCGGACGCGTCGCGTCTGTACGCGGCGGGTTGGGTCCCACCACTCCGCGAACGCGTTAAAGCGGCCGATGGCAAGACGGATCTGTACGCAGTCTACTTTGAGCCGCACGACCGCCAAGCCGGGTCCAAATATCCAATCGTTGACTGTGCCTACAATGGGGCGTCGAGTGCAGAAGCCCCGCGCAATTTCCCCATGGCGTACCTCCTCGGAGGCCGTTGTGGGGGCAGTGCGCTAACTCGTCTTGGCTTCGCGATGGTGTTCGTCGATGGTCGCGGTACCGCGATGCGCTCCAGCGCGTTTCGCGATG
The DNA here is from genome assembly GCA_963771615.1 of uncultured Gammaproteobacteria bacterium. GTDB lineage: Bacteria > Pseudomonadota > Gammaproteobacteria > Steroidobacterales > Steroidobacteraceae > Bog-1198. The sequence goes on along the minus strand of CAVYUD010000007.1, from coordinate 12,335 downwards.
CCGGATATCCGGAATTTACCCAGGTCGGCATTGAAGATCACATCGCCGCGCTGAAGCAGCTCGCACTGCGACATGCGGAGCTGGACATGTCTAAGGTCGGCGTCTCCGGACAGTCGTGGGGCGGTACTTTTTCGGCGCAGGCGATTTTAAGCCGTCCCGATTTCTATAAGGTCGCCATCTCGAGCGCCGGCGCATATGACTATTCGGCATTGTATGCGGGCTATGAGCCTTATATCGGCCTGCCAATCTATGCAGATGGCTCTCAATACCGAGGACATCCGGACGAGGTGCCTGCGAACTGGGAGAAAGTCGACGTCACGCGTCTGGCCAACCGGTTGCAGGGTCACTTGCTGATCACGTATGGAGACAGCGACGAGGAGTCATTGCCTAGTCAGGCCCAGTTGCTGATCGCAGCGTTGACACGGGCGAATAAGCCCTATGACCTCATCTATTACCCAAACGGCAATCACCACAATTTATACACATCGTATGTGATGAAACGCACTTGGGATTACTTTATCCAGTACCTCCGGGGCGCAGAACCCGTACGGGATTTCAGTATTGGCCTGGAACCCTGGTTGCAGCCGGATTAGCCAAACTCGGCCGCCGCCGCGGCGCGTCACGCGAACGTTACCGGGGACGTCAGCTAACCGCATGTTCGACGTGCCGCGAGCAGTCAGATGCCGGATGTCCGAGCGAGCCACGCCTTTGTAGACTGACATGATTGCAGAGCCCGCTTGTAGGCTTCGCGTCCACTGGTGCGGGCCATATAGGCTTGTTCAGCCTCGCCGAGGTCGACTCCCGCATTCCTGCGAGCCAACATTAAGGCGTAAGTCACCGAAATGTCCGCCGCCGTGAACTTTCGCCGGCGAGATAGGGCGAGCGCTCGAGCTGTCGCGTCACCAACCTCAAGCGGCTCTCAAACGTTTCCATTGCGTCGCGGGCGCTCCAGTTCTGCCGATCGGCCTCGGGCGCAAAATTGCGGGCGCTGCTGACATAGTTAATCGGAACTGCGAGGCCGGCTTCCCCGAGGTGAAGGAACTGTTGATAGCTAGGGAAGGCGGCATCGTGCGGCTCCGGCGCGAGCGGCGTTGGCCCATAGCGAGCGAGCAGATACTCCATGATCGCAATCGACTCGACCATGGTGACGTCGCCGTCCTGTATTGCGGGTATGAACCCTCCGGGATTGATCGCCAAAAACTCCCGATCCTTCTCTACCCCGGCCAGCAGATCCACCGGCCTTAGCCGGTAAGCGAGCCCCATCTCCTCCAGCAGCCAGACGACTCGAAATCCCCTCCCCTCGCCGAAAACGACAATCATTTATAGCAATCCTTGGATTATGTGGCAGTCAGGACAACGACGAACGGCCGGAGCGGATTTCGACAGATCCGAATTTCTTGGCGCCAGAGACGATTTCTGGTCTCGAAACGTACCCTATGGACGATGACCGAATTGCGCATCCAAAAGCGCTTGGCGCAACTGTCGGACCACGAAGAGCCAATTCGAACCAACGAAATCACATTTAGGAAAACGGCCGTCCATTTCATTCGGTAAGCTCAGGAGCTACCAAACAAGAGTCCGACGCATGGCAGAGCGCACAGAGGCAGACATATCTCGGGAACCCGCGGACAGCGCGAAAGCCAAGATGGCCTCAAATGCGGAAACACGGGAGATCTCACCACCTATGCTTGATGTCCACGCTCCCCACGAAGTTCTGCATACCTGGAAAGGCTTTTTCATTCACATTGCGACTATTGTCATCGGCCTGTTCATCGCAGTCGCGCTCGAACAATCCGTTGAAGCCATTAACCGCCACCGCGAAGTGGCAGCTCTCAGGGAAGACCTGCGCCAGGAGAGCCGCCAGATTCTTGCCGATGCTCGCAAATCTGAAGCTGCTCATCTCTACGAGATTCGCTGGCTCATGACCCGAATCACACAAACGCAGCTTGCGATCCGGGAGCGTCAACCGATTGGACCCCACGGGACAAACGATATGCCGAACTATGCTTCTCCCGACATTCCAATTTGGCGGTCCGCCAAAGCCGCGGGTCGAACTGCGCTCCTCACTAAAGGCGAGGTGAACGCGTACGCGGAAATCGAGTACGTGCAAGCACATCTCGACGAAATGGAAGTCGTCAAAAATACGGCTCGATACGCGGTCAAGAGCTTTAATAGAGAATTTCCGCCGCTGCCAAGTGGCGACCCGGATCTTTCCAATGCCTCGTCAGAGGACCTCCATACCTACCTTGGGCTGTTAACAACCGCTTACGAGGCGATCGAAGCGTACATTCATTGGTTGCGAATCATAAATGGTGCCGAGAGTGCGGTTGTCGATGGCAAGATAAACCTTGATGAAATTTACGCCTCGGAGCGAAAGATTGGCGGTGGCGATTTCTTGCAAAATTTCATGTGACATTACCAACCGGTCATTGGGATTACACATTTCGCGTAAGAACTGCTTGTTGAAATTCCGACGACGGGTCCCGCTTGATGCGTGCCTCGCGCCAGGACATGCAGATTTCGATCGCCTGTCCGAGTGAGTTCACAGAGGGCTGATCGCCGTTGCCGGACTCAAGTGGACCTGCGATCCCGGGACAAAAGATTCTGATGAGATTGGCTTGCGGCAGCAGCTGATGCAGCTGCAGGCTGATCGAGTCGGCGCGCTCACGTTCCGGGCCGGGGTACGCGCTTACCAGAAAAGCGATGGCAACACCGTCGGGATGCGCACCAGGTGGAAGCCCGGCATCAATTTCTGCGGTCGAGAAATGCCGTGCATCCATTCTCTCGCTGCGCAACAATCGCACGAGGAGCTCGGCCGCAAGATCGTCGGCTGGCGAGCCCAAGCCTATGCAGATGACGATAGACCCCGGGGGCACGCCGAGCGGGCCCTGCCATTTGCCGCTCAGTTGCTCGCGCTGTTGACGCAGCCAGCGTCCAGCAGTCACCTCCTCGAGCACCGCGCCTCGATTGCGGCGTTGCCGGATTTTGAGGCCCTTGCCGCTGAGTGCGGCAGCGACATTGACGATGACGCGGCGAATCTTCAGTTGCTGGTCCCGAGTAGTCGCGCCCGCCTCCGCGTCGAGCCGTACCAAGTGCAACGCCGGAATTATCACGCGATCGCAGTATGCCGCGAGCGAATCATTTTTCAGAAACGCGCGCGCGTCGGCGATGATCTCGTGGGGATCTCCGGATAGCGCCCGTTGGTAAAATCTCTGCGGCAACGTCAGCGGCCGCGCATTGCCCAATAGCAACTCGAGGACACCGAGCCCCTTCATGTGCCGCCCCGCAACCAGCAGACACAAGGTGAGGGGCGTGGACAGGATCAGCCCGACCGGACCCCAGAGCCAGCTCCAGAATATCGCTCCCACGACTACCGAGAGCGGCGATAGCCCCGTGGCGTGACCATAAAGGTGTGGTTCCACCAACTGTCCCACGACGATGTCGAGCAGGATGAACACACCCAAAGTGCTCAGCGCCAGAGACCATCCTGGATCGACGGCCAGGGCAAGGACGGCGGCAAAGAGCGCGGCTATTGCCACACCCACGTAGGGCACGAAGCGCATCGCACCTGCCAGAATTCCGCAAAGCAGGGCCTGCGGGAGGCGCAGCATGCTCAAGCTCATCCAGATGGCCAGCCCGAAAGCGAGGTTGACCGCGAACTGCGAAACAAAATATCTGGAGAGTCGGTCGCCCGCGTCGTTGAGCGCGAGAGTTGCGCGAGCGTATGTCAGTCGCGCCGGCGATGCGGATGAAGCGGTCGCGCAGTGATTCGTGCTCGAGTAACACGAAGATCAGGACGAGAAGCACGATGCCTGCGAATTGGACCGGATGCCAAACGGTTGTCAGGAGCTTCCATAAAAGCCGCAGCGGATGGGACTCGAATTCCGGTGGCTGGATCACCGCCACCCCCGGCGCCGCGCTGGCGGCGAGCGCTCGACATCACGAGCGGGGACAGGGAGCGCCTCTGCGGATTCGCGGATCCCGGTAAGGCGACTCGTTTCGTTAGTGAGCCTTAGTATTGGGCCGACGGTTACTTCTTCGAGGATCTTTAGCTTGCGTTGTACATTCGATTCGTATTGAGGAAGGCTTTCGGCGATGTGCAGGATTTGCGTGCCAAGCGCGGCCGCAACACTCCGACGCATATCACGGTCAGTGCCGCAACCGCAACGAGCACTGAAGAGGCTTCTGCCGATTCGGAGTCGCCGCAGCGCCCGAATTAGCGGCGCCACCAACAAGCTCAGCATGATGGCGAGCGCGAGCGGTATCAGCACGGATCGCCCAAGATACAAGAGCGCCAGGATGATTCCCGCAGTCATGATGCGGCTACTGTGATCGCGCAGCCATCCGGTCGCTTGCGCGGCACTCATGCCGTCGGCCATGCCCGTCGTTCGAGACTCGTATTCATTCCTGTTGTGGTGAGCATACTTAAATTCCTTCGTGCGCAATTGCAGATCAATGCCCGACCGAGGCCGGATCGACCGTGCGAGCCGCTTTGGGCGCAAGCACGATCGCTATCGAGGCGGCGACGAAGACCACGGCGATCACCATCATCAGTCCATTGGTCGCGAGGGTGAGACTCTGGCTCGTCACGAGGTTGTTGAACATCTCACGGACCATCTGTCCGGTCGTGCCCGGGGGGAGCGAGCCGGCCAATTGGCCTGTGGGATCGACGACGTTCGCGAGCTTGGCGTGCGCAATGATCGTGCGGTTCTGCCAGGAGGTCGTCACCAGCGAGGTGGCGATGGCACCAGAGATTGTGCGCACGAAGTTCATGAGACCTGCCGCCGAGGCGGTCTCCTCCTCTTTGACCGAGCCCATGGCGAGTCCGGTTAAGGGCACGTAGTACATCGGCATGCCGACCCCCATGAAGAAGAGCGGGATGACGATCACCCAGTAGCTCATGTCGGAGGTGGCGTAGGCCCGCCAGAACGTGTCGAGGCCGAGCCAGGCGCAGCCGATGAAGATGAGGATGCGTGGATCGATCCGATTCGCGAGCTTGGCGGCTACGGGTGAGAAAACGACCGAGAGCACGCCGCCCCACGCCACCACGAGTCCGGCCCACGTGGTGGTGTAGCCCATGTTGTACTGCAACCATTGCGGCGTCAGCACATTGATGCCGAAGAAGGCGCCGAAGGCGAGGCCGAGCACCAGCATGCAGGAGGAGAAGCCGCGATGCCGGAAGACGCGCAGGTCGACGATCGGGTACTCCTGGGTCAGCTCCCAGATCAGGAAGGAGAGGAATCCGATCACGGCAATGATGGCGAGTACGCAGATTTCGGTCGATGAGAACCAGTCAAGATCCTTGCCCTCATCGAGCATGATCTGCAGCGCCGCCACCCAGACGATCAAGAGCAGCATGCCGACCTTGTCGACCGGCTTGATGACCGCCGGCTCGTGAAAGCGCTTGAGCATGACCCAAGCGAGGAGGCCGAAGAGCAGCGCCATGGGCACGTTGATCAGGAACACCCAGGGCCACGAGTACTGATCGCACAGCCATCCGCCCAACACCGGGCCCACCACGGGCGCGAGCAGCGTCGTCATGGCCCAGAGGCCCATCGCCTGCATGGATTGGCGCTTGGGGAAAATCTTCAGCAGCAGCGTCTGCGATAGCGCCATCAAGGGACCACCCGCCATGCCCTGCAGCACCCGCATGCCGAGGAGCATCGGGAGTGATGTGGACAAGCCGCAGAGGAGCGAGCAGAGGCCAAATAGCACGACGGCGATACAGAAGAGCCGCACGGCACCGAAGCGGCCGGATAGCCACCCCGTGAGCGGCACCGTGATCGCCTCGGCGACGGCATAAGAGGTAATCACCCATGTGCCCTGGCTCGAGCCGGCGCCGAGGGCGCCGGCAATGTTCGGCACGGTGACGTTGGCGATCGTCATGTTGAGCACTGCGACGAAATTCGACAGCGCGAGGACGATGCCGGCCGTCCAGAGCATCCCGCCCTCGAGAGAGGGCGGGTCCTTGGGGTCGATGGCAGGGTGTGTCATGGCGGGATTCCTCGAGGTTGGTGTGCGGGATCAGGACTTGCTGCTCAGGTCCACCTTGGCATCCATCGACAGCCCCACGCGCAGCGGATGGGCGGCGAGCTCTTCGGGATTTAAGCGGATGCGCACCGGTAGGCGCTGCACGACTTTGATCCAGTTGCCGGTCGCGTTCTGCGCGGGGATCAGGGCAAAAGCTGCACCGGTACCGCCATCGAACCCTTCGATGACGCCGTGATACACCACCTTGCCGTGATACAGGTCGGACTTGAGCTCGACGCTCTGCCCGGCGTGAACCTTGGTGAGCTGCACTTCCTTGAAGTTCGCGTTGACATACAGCTGCGCGACCGGCACGACGGACAGGAGCGGCGTGGAGGGCTGGACGCGCTGACCGAGCTGCACTTGCCGACGCGCGATGACGCCATCGATGGGCGCGCGGATCACCGTGCGACCGAGGTCGACGTCTGACTTGTCGAGGCGCGCGCGGGCGAGAGCGACCTGCGCCCGAGCGGCATCGAGTGCGGCGCGCGCACCGCTCGCACGGTTCTTGGCGTTGGTCAACTCATCACCCGACACCGAGCCCGAGGCCACGAGGGCTTCACGGCGTGTCAGGTCGATGCCGGTGCGCTCGACGTCCGAGATGGCCGCGACAACTTGCGCCTGGGCGCGGGCAAGATCCGCCTGGGCCTGACGCAGGGCCAGTTTCGCGTCCGTGTCGTCGATCACGACGAGAATGTCGCCGCGCTTGACGTTCTGGCTGTCGACGACGTTCACCTGCATCACCGATCCTTCGGTCTCGGAGGCGACCTGCGCCACCTCGGCAGCGGTGTAGGCATCGTCGGTGCTCACGTAGCGGGAACCGACGAGCTTCCAGTACTCGAAGGCGCCGCCGCCGGCAGCTGCCACGGCAAGGCCGAGCAGCGAGAACAGCACGGCGCGCTGTTTCTTGCGGGGTTTGACCATCGACGTCGTCGGCCGTCGACTCGGGGACGATTGAAGCTTGCATATCCATGACAGTTCTCCTTAAGAAAGGTGTTTAGGATTGGGGGTTATGGGGTGCGGTGCTCGAGCTGTCCGGCGTGAATCCGCCGCCCAGTGCGCGCACCAGCGATACGTCGAGAATCAGCGCGCGGGTCTCGAGTTCGGCCTCGGAGCGGCGCGCCGATATGAGCGAGTCCTCCGCCGACAGGACGTCGAGATACGTGGCGAGCGCTCCCTCGTATCGGGAGTTGACCATTTGGTGCGCTTCCGCCGCGGCGGCGACGGCGGCCCGGGCGGCGGCGAGTTCCTCATCGAGGGACTTGCGACTCGTGGCTGCATCGGCCACCTCGCGCAGCGCCATCGAGAGCGTCCCGTTGTAGGTCGCGACGGCGGCGTCATATTCCGCGCGCGCGCCCTTGAACTCACCCTGCAGGCGATCGGTGTTGAAGATCGGCAGTGAGATCGCGGGACCTGCGGCACCCGACTGCGAGGCTGACTTGAAGAGATTGTCGATACCGACGGACTGGAAGCCCGCGAACGCGAGCAGGTTGACGCTCGGGTAGAACCCGGCCTTGCGCTGATCGATGCGGTGGGCGGCGGCTTCGGTGCGCAGGCGCGCGGCAACGATGTCCGGACGACGCCCGAGAAGCTCGAGGGACAGGTTCGAAGGCAACCCTTGAGAACCCGCCCAGGCGGCTTTCGGACGAGTGATTTCGCAGGCCCCGATCAGGGCCGGCGCCCAAGAGCGCCGCGATGGCGTTCTTCTGCAGACCGATGCGCTCGTCGATCGCCAGGAGATCGCCCTTGGCGGCCGCCTGCCGTGCCTCGACCTGTCGCACGCTCGCGAGCGTCTCGAGGCCGAACTGATGGCGCTGGCGGAACAAGGCGACTGTCTGCATCGCGCAGCGAAAGCGTGTCGGCCGCGTTGTCACGCAGCGTATAAAGATGCAGGAGACCTGCGTAAGCGGAGGCGACCGAGGTCGAGAGGATCAGTCGCGTTTGTGCGATCTCGACCTCGGCAGCGCGCTGCTCCGAGACGGCGGCCGCCAGTGCGGCGCGGTTCTTGCCCCAGAAGTCGAGTTCGTAGGACATGTTCAAGGTGGCGGCGCCATAACCGTTCCAGCCCTTCGGTAAGCGCCTGGCGCGGAACTAAGAAGTCGTAGCTCTGCTTGGCCTCGGCGATCTCGGCGGACGCCGTCACCTCGGGCAGGCGCGTGGCGCCGGCACCCTGAACCTGCGCGGCTGCGGCCTTGAGACGCGCCTGGGCAAGGTCCAAGTCGGGGGCATTCTTCAATGCTTCGTCGATGAGTGCATTGAGCTGTGCGTCGCCGTAGACGTTCCACCACTGATCGCTCGGCCACGCCGCGACGGGGACCGCGAACGAGTTCGAGCTGCCGAGCTCGTCGACTTTCTTCATGGCAGGGGGCGGATCGAGCCGGGGGATCTGCGCACAGCCGCTGGCCAGCAGCGACGGCTACAGCAGGGTGAGGCGGCAAGTTGCGTTGCGAGACGGGGACTCTTGATTGTTTCCATCGGATTTAAGCTCCTTAAATGAACTGTACGGTACAGTACCTTGACTTTAGGCGCGATGTCAACAAAAATGTACCGAGTGGTACAGTTTTGATTCAGGAAGCGACTCGGTTATGAGCAAAAGCGACAGCAAACGACAGGCAATTCTCGAAAACGCCTATCGACTATTCCGCGCCCAGGGGTTCGACGGGACCTCGATGGCGGATATCACCTCTGAAGTCGGCGGATCGAAGGCGACCCTCTACAGTCACTTCCCCTCGAAGGAGGAACTATTCGTCGAATGCATGATGGCGGCGCTGGAGAACTACATGTCGGACACGCTGCAAGCACCTCGACGCCTCCCGGAGCGATCCGGAGGCCGCGCTTCGCAACTTTGGCACGAGCGTCCTCAATTTCATTTGCTCACCCGAACAGGTGGAGGTGCGTCGCTTGATGATCGCGGAGGCGGCGCGCTCCGGCACCGGGAAGCTCTTCTTTGACAAGATCACCGCGTTGCGCTCGCAAATCTCTTCATTCCTGGACCGCATGCATGGCATCAGGACTGCTCCGCCGGGATGACCCCGACCTTGCCGCCGATCATCTCGGTGCGCTGCTTGAGGCTGAAATCCTTGAACCGTTGCTCCTGCACGTGCGAGAAGCGGCGCCGGATGAGAAGGAGACTGCGCTCGCGGCCCGACGTGCGGTAGCCGCTTTCTTAAGGGCTTACGCGCCAACCGTCCCGCGCAAAGCTCGCTCGACGCCACCTGCGAAGGCCCCCTCCGCATGAGCTGTGATCAGCCCCTTCAAGATCCAGTTTCGAACGGGTGCTCCTGCGAGTGTCGTCGCGCTAAACTGGACCCATCGGTTCTGTTAATTCACCCCACACGAAAATCCATGAAGTCCAAAACTGAATCAAAACGCCAGGCCATCATTCAAGCTGCTGCCGAAGTTTTTCGCGAGGTCGGTTTCGATCGCGCGTCCATGTCGGATATCCGTGAGCGGATCGGCGGCTCCAAAGCGACGCTGTACAACTACTTCCCCTCGAAGGAGAAGCTGTTTTTCGAGGTCATGCACCATGCCAAGGAAGTTGAGCTAGAAGCGATTACGGGTGAACTCGACGCGGATGCAGATGACTTGAAGCGCGAGCTGGTTCATTTCGGGCAGAAATTCATGGCTGTGCTGTATTCAGCCGACACCATTGCCGTGAGACGCTTGGCGATTGCCGAATCGCGACACTCGGACATCGGGAAACTGTCATTCGAGCAAGCGACCGTTCCCATCGAGAAGCAGGTCGCTGAATTCTTGAGAAAGGTCATGAAGCGCGGGGCGCTGCGAACTGCCGATCCGAAGATCGCCGCCATCCACCTCCTGAGTTTGCTCGAATCAGAACTCCTGCAACGTGTCCTTCTAGGCGTGATTGATACCGTGAAGCCGGAAGTCTCAGCGGCGCCGTACGGCGCGCGGTGGATGTGTTCCTCTCTGGGTACGAGCGACGCTAGCTGTTTTCGAATTCCGCCCACGAAATAAGAGTATTCGAGAATCCCGCGGCCATTAGGCACGATAAGGCCGGCTTAAATGCCTCTTGCATGGCCTGAAAAATCGCGCTTGCCGCGAGGAGCCTTGGCGAGCACGCCTAACCCCTCACTCAGCGGGTCGGCGTATCGGAGGCGCATCTGGCGGCTCATGCCGTGAGGCTTCGAATTGACGCATCCGATCCTTGATTGCTGCTAATTCCCGCTCGATGGAAGCTATCCGGTCCAGGGTGTAGTCGAAGCCCGAGTAATCCAGTGCTTCTGACCACCTGGCCACTTTGTTCATCAGACGACGAAACGCCCCGGGTCCGCCGCTCACGTCAGTTGTCATGGTCATTTCTCAGTGAATTGTTCCGGATAACCCGTCAGACGCGCCGCGGCAGGAGCACCAAGTCGGCCGCTTCCTCAGCCTCTTTGAGGAGCGTCTTGCGCGGCGTGCCTATCCGCGCACGCATGGTCAGGCCACGAGCAAGATCCGTGACTTGGATCGCGCGCACGGCTACCGGAAAGTCAGGCGGGATGTCTCCCGCATTGATCCCGTCCCGGAAACGGCGCTCCACCAGCGCCGCGCCGCCCGCGACCGCGTTCTGCAGTAACCGCTGAACCTCAGCGTCGTTCACAAGCGGCGCGACGCACACCATAAGGCAGCCCCGGGCGGACCCTTTCTCGGTCGCACTTTCGACGGCGTACCTCAGAAAGCCCGCGATCGAGTCGCGAAGACCCTGTGGCGTGAGGAGTGCCTTCGCGGCTGCTGCGCCCTTCCGTTCTGCGTACGCCTTAAGGACGCGCAAGAATATCGCCCGCTTGTCCCCGAAGACGGCATACAGGCTCGGCCGGCCCACGCCCATCCCGGCGACGAGATCGTCAATCGTCACTCCGTCGTAGCCTTTCGACCAGAACACCTGAGTCGCCTTTTCCAGCGCCCCCGTCTCGTCGAAGCTGCGCGGTCGCCCCCGCGGCTTGGCGGTATTGTGAATCATTTGGTTCAAAACTCGTTGCATTTCTACGATCCGAGGCGTTATTGTACGGAATAGTTCGAAAATAGCAAAGGCGACCCTGCCATCGCGGGGATGCCCGGTTCGACCGTCCCCTTCACCACGGAGCCACTCATGGAACATTCGATCGCGCTCGTCACCGGCACCACCTCCGGACTCGGCCATGCGGCAGCACGCACTCTTGCCGGAGAGGGCTGGCGCGAGATCATCGTCACCGGGCGGAGACTCGCGCCGGGTCAAGGAAACGTCGGCTGAACTCGCGGCTTAACAACCTAAAAAAGGATAAAAAAATGAACGAAAGTATCTTAATAACCGGAGCAAATGCTGGGCTTGGGAAAGAGACTGCCCGACAGTTAGCATTGAAAAAAGAAACAAAAAAGGTAATTCTTTTTTGCAGAAATCAAGCGAGAGCAGAGGCAGCAAAAAAAGACCTTGAGGAGAAAACGGGGAAAAAGATTTTTGAAATTATTATTGGGGATGTTACGGATGCAGATTCTGTAAGAAAAGCAGTAGAAAAAATAAAGGAACCTATTGATGCAGTAGTTTTAAATGCAGGTGGAGTAATTGGGAAAACGGCTGCGAAATTTACGCCTTCCGGTATGAATCAATTAGCTGCTACGAATATTTTAGGTAATGTAATTTTAGTGGAGGAATTAATTAAACGGGACAAGTTAAGGAAAGCAGTTCTATCCGTCAGTGCGGAAGCTGTTCCAGGAGTAAAGATGCTCGGAGTAAAACGAGTTTCAATGAGCACTTCTTCTGTAGATGAGTTTGCTGCTGTTCTTGATGGATCATATTTTGGTAATAAGTTCAATGCATTGCAAGCATACGCATACGTCAAATATGCCGAAACCATGTGGACGCTATCAATGGCAAGAAAATATCCAACGCTCAAGTTTATTGTTGTGAGCCCAGGAAATACAACAGGAACTCAGGCGCCAGATGCTCTTCCCCCGCCAATGCGGTTTATGTTGAAGTATGTGATGATGCCTATCGTATTCCCACTGATGGGCGGAATGGTGCATAAGCTGGAAGTAGGTGCAAAACGCTTTGTAGATGGCATTTCGATGAGCGGTATAAAAGCGGTGTTTTTTATGCCAGTAAAGAGGGTAAGTTATCCGGGGAGATGGTGGACCAGAGCACTTTTTTTACTGATTTGAAAAATACGTCATTTCAAGATAACGCCAACGAGGCAATTCACCGTTTCATAGATTAGGCCTGAAAAGTAAAAGTTCTTCATATCAATCGAGGCGATGCGCCACCCACATTTTCACGATCGCGCCAGCCAAGAAGCCGCGTGGCAGGCCGTCGTCAAGGTCTCTGGCGTCGA
>CAVYUD010000006.1:0-444367 GCA_963771615.1 uncultured Gammaproteobacteria bacterium | reverse complement strand
ACCTGCAGGTCGTCGGCATAAGGCGTGATCACCAAGCCGCGGCGCTAGGCAGGATGGCGAAATCGGCGAAGACGCGCAGCGATGGCACGCCCTGGCCGGTCATGGCCGGAATCACGGTCAGCACATCGCCGCCGGTGGGATCGGGAATTGGGAAAGGCATGATCGGCCGCCGGCAGCAAGGTAGAAAGCGCGGCATGGCGGGGATCGCCCTGGTTGCGGGCAAAGCTGATGGCGGTGTCGGGCGGCGCCACCTTGGGCGCGATCTCGATATCCAGCAGCGGGCCGTTGCTGCGCGCGCCGATTTCCATCGGCGCCTTCAGGCCGATGCGCAGGATGCCCAGGCCGTTGCTGGACACCGCTTCCACGCCGGTGGCGAAATCGCCCAGCGCGGTTTTCAGGGTGTGGGAATCGAAGTTGGGCGCATTCTCCACCACCACCCAGGCGGTGAGGCCGCGCACGAACACGGCGGCCGGCAGCATGCCCGCGCCGCGGAAATGGATCAGCACGCCGTCCTTGGTGCGGTGGCCATCGGCCACCGGCATTTGGCGCGGCGTCGGGTGCGCGGCCGCGGCGGCGTGCGGTGTTGCGTCGGCCGCTTGAGCGTCGGCGGGCTTGGCATCCGCGGTTTTGCGCGTCGGTTTCGCGTCGGGCTTGTTTGGCGTCAGGCTTGGCGCGGCGTCGAGCGCGGCCACCGTCTTGGCCACGGCCTGCGCCTGGGCCGGCGTGACGCGCCTTGGGTATTGGGCGGGCGCGGCGCGGTTTTTGCGGGCGCGTCGCTTGGGCGCCGGCGTCGGCGGCGCGCCATCTTGGTGACGGTGGGCTTGGCGATGCCGGGCGGCGCATAGGCCGTGCCGTCGGTCTTGGGCGCCAGCACGTCCAGCACCACATGGGTGCCGTCCTTGAAATCGTGGAAGCCGGAATCGGAATCGGTGTCGAACTCGACGATGGTGCTGTTGCCGTCGATGCGCCAGGCGGCGTTCTTCACCCAGGGCGGCGCGAAGCGCGCGATCACCGAGACATCGGCGCGCGCCGGGGTGTTGAACTTGATGGTCATCTTTCCCGGCGCCGGGAAAGACCTGGTAGCTCACATCCTTGGGCCAGTCGAACACCAGCCGGGTGAAGTTGGCATAGCCGCCGGCGCGCAGCTTGATTTCGGGCAGGCTGGCGACATCCACCGGCTTGGCGACCGGCTTCGGCGGGCGGCGCCAGGTCGGGCATGGTGCCGGCGAAACTTTCGTCGGCCAGGTCGACCACGGCGCGATTGCCCTGCTGGCTGACATGCAGCTTCACCGGCTGGGTCAGCACGAAGCGCAAGCGTCTTGCCGTCGGCATCGGCGTGACCGCTGGTGATGACCTTGGGCATGGCGGCGACGACGGCGGCGGGATCGATGTCGGTCTTGTCGGCTGAAGCTGATGGTCAGCACGCTGCCGGCGGTGGTGGCGCTGATCTTGGAGGCGGTGGTGAAGCTCAGACGGCCATAGCCGTTCTGGATGCTGCCGCTGACGCCATCGGCGCCAAGCGCCGGCGTGGCGGCAAGCGCCGTCGCCAGCAACAGCCCGGGCAGCGATGCGGATTCACGTCAGCTCCCCTTCGACACACTGATATTGGCGAGGCGCCGCGTTAACCCGGGGTTAAGCACGTTAAGCATTCCGGTAGCCGTTAACCCTTTGGCGCAGCTGGTTTTTCCGGCGCGGCGGGCTGCGGCAGCGGCTGCCTGGCGGCCGGCAGCGCGCCGGCCGGGGCGGCGCGGCAGCGCGGCGACCACCGGCGGCCGGCGCGTCGGTGGTCTGGGGCAGGGTCAGCCTGTTGGCCAGCTTCACCGTCAGCTTCTGGGCGGCGTCGGCGTTCATCTTGGCCAGCATCGGCGCCAGGTCGTCGGACTTCATGCCGCTGCGCCACCGGCACCAGCACATCGTCGGGCAGGGTGTTGAAGATGCGGCGCGGCATTCTGCGGCCTTCATGGTCGGAATAGGTCTTCACCAGCGCGGCGATCTGCGCCTTCTGGGCTTCGTCGCGCTGGCCCAGCAGGGTGGCGATCTGGGTCTGCAGCGTCTTGAGCTGGGCGATCTTGGCATCGACGCGCTGTTCGGCGGCGGCGATCATGTTGGCCTGGGTGTTCAGCACGGCTTCGCGCGCATCCAGCTCCTTGCGGCGGCGTGGCCAGCGCATTGATGACATCGACCTGGCTGGCGCTGGCGATCTGGTCGTCGTCGCCGCCGGCATAGTCGGCATTGGCGGGCACCGGATCGTTGGTCAAGGCGGCGACCTTCTCGCTGGCCTGGGCATAGGCTTCGTGCACCAGGCCGTTGCCCTTGGTCACCAGCAAGGCGGCGCCCAGCAGCACGACGACGGGCAGCAGGCGGACAAAGCGGGGCAGTTTCATTGCACGGCCCCTTCGGAGCGCAGGCGGCTCATGATGGAGGTGGAGGGCAGCGGCATGTCGGGAATCTCGCGCGCCACCTGCGGGCGTGGCGGCGGCGCCTTCCATGCGGCTGGCGATGCGTTCGCCGCGAGCGGTCAGCACCGACAGTTCGTCGATATGCAGGCGGGCGCGCTTCAGGCGTTCGTCCAGCGTGCCGGCGGCTTCGCCGGCGGCGGCTTTCAGCGCGCGCAGGCGACGCGCCGGCGCCGGTGATCGCCATGTTGAGTTCGCCGATATGGGTCTTCAGGCCTTCCTGGCCCTTGCGCACCGCGGCCAGGCGGCGCTCCAGCACCACGCAATAGACCAGCGTGAAGGCCAGCAGGATTTCCAGGCCCAGTTCCATGAAGAAGTTCAGATCGAAGATCATGGCAATCTCTCTTGGTTTAGAGCGCGCGCGAGGCATCGGTGCGTTCGATGGCTTCATCGACGCGCACGGCGACGGAAGAGCCGACCCGGCCCATCCGCCCGGTCAGCAGCGGCACGCCGCGGCAGCGCATTTCGATGCTCGGAGTCCGGCGATGGCGCCCAGCATCAGGGTCTGGCCGACTTCCAGGTTCATCACCTTGTTCAGCGGCATGGTCTGTTCGTCGAGGATGGCGTCGATGTCGACCTTGGTGGACCACAGTTCGGTCGCCAGATGGCTTTCCCAGATGGAGTCGCGGCCGAACTTCTCGCCCATGAACTGCTGCAGCAGCAGCTTGCGGATCGGCTCCAGCGTGGCATAGGGCAGCAGCAGTTCGGTGCGGCCGCCGCGGTCTTCCATGTCGATGCGCAGCTTGACCAGGATGGCGGCATTGGCGGGACGCGCGATGGCGGCGAAGCGCGGATTGGTTTCCAGGCGGTCCAGGCTGAAATTCACCGGCGCCAGCGGTTCGAAGGCGGCGCACATGTCCTGCATGATCACTTCGATCATGCGCTGGACCAGGGTGCGTTCGATGGTGGTGTAGGGCCGGCCTTCGATGCGCATGGCCGACGAGCCGCGGCGGCCGCCCAGCAGCACGTCGACGATGGAATAGATCAGGTTGGAATCGACGGTGAACAGGCCGTAATTGTCCAGCTCTTCGGCGCGGAACACCGCCAGGATGGCGGGCAGCGGGATGGAGTTCAGATAGTCGCCGAAGCGGATCGAGGTGATGGAGTCCAGGCTGACTTCGACATTGTCGGAGGTGAAATTGCGCAGGCTGGTGGTCATCAACCGCACCAGGCGGTCGAAGACGATTTCCAGCATCGGCAGGCGTTCGTAGGACACCAGCGCCGAATTGATGATGGCGCGGACGCCGGACTTGTCCTGCATCTGGTCGGCGCCGACATCGAAGCCCAGCAGGGTGTCGATTTCGTCCTGGTTCAGGACGCGCTCGGCGGCGCCGCGCTTTCGATGGCCGGCGCGGCCTCGAAGGTCGCGGCGGCGTTCGGGGCGTCTTCGGTCGCGGTTTCGTCGGCCATGTCGTTGCCGTCGCATGTCGCCTTACTGGACGATCATTTCTTTGAGCAGCACGTCGCGCACTTGATAAGGCGCGGCCGCCACATTGACCCGGCGCAGCAATTCTTCCTTCAGGCGCAGCACGCCGGCCGAGCCCTTGAGATCGTCCAGGCGCAATTCGCGCAGATAGGCCTGGAACTGGTCGATGATGCGCGGCATCAGCGGCGTCAGCGCCGGTCTTCTGGGCGTCGTCTTCCAGTTCCAGGCGATGCCCAGCTTCAGATAGGCGGGGGTGCCGTCGCTGGTCTGGATGTTGACCAGGATGTCCGGCATGTCGCTGAAGGCGACCTTGGGCGGGGTCAGCGGCACATCGTCGGCCTTGGCCATCTTGGCTGTCGCTCTTCTTGAACAGGAAGAAATAGGCGCCGGCGCCGCCGCCGCCCAGCACCAGCAGCAGTGCGGGCACGGCGATCATCAGCATCTTCTTGCTGAGCAGGCCCTTCTTCTTGGGTGCGCCGCGCCTTCGCCTTCGGGCTTTTCGCCTTCGGCTTCGGCTTCGGGCAGCTTCTTTCTTCGCCATGGAACTCGTCTTTCCGCGCTGTCTTCGCCAACGCGCCATCACGGTAAGCAAACGTGGTTAAGGAGCGGTTGAAATTGCCGGCCTGCGCGCCTTCGACCCGGCAAGTTTTTCCGCGCGCCGTCGCGCGTCGCGCAGAAAAGCCAATAAAACCGGGCTTTCTGCGCTGGCACGGCGGCTGCAATCGCCTTTGGCATCGGACCAGAAAGGATCCGGATAGGTGCCATGGATAATTCACTTCTCGTTAGTCTTTCGCAGCAGCTCGCCGCCTACCGGGCGATGGACGTGATCGCGAACAATCTCGCCAACGTCTCGACGCCCGGCTTCAAGCGCGAAGCCGCCAAGTTCGAAGAATACATCACCAAGACGCGCCCCGCCGAAGGCCAGAGCGGCACGCAGACCGTCAGCTTCGTCAAGGATGCCGGCATCGTGCGCGATTCCAGCCAGGGCAATCTGGAGCAGACCGGCGCCACGCTATGACCTGGCGATCGCCGGCAAGGGCTTCTTCCAGGTCCAGACGCCGCAAGGCATGCGCTACACCCGCGACGGCCATTTCACCCTGGACGCCAACGGCAACATGGTGACCAGCGAAGGCTATCAGGTGCAGGGCGACGGCGGCGCCATCACCATCACGCCCAACGACGGCGAGATCAGCATCTCGCAGGACGGCACCATCTCCAGCGTCGTCAACGGCGTCGGCAACCAGCTCGGCAAGATCAAGCTGGTGGATTTCGCCGACACCAGCGCCATGACCAAGAACGGCGCCAATCTCTATTCCACCAGCCAGGCCGCCACCGCGCCCGACAAGGTGAACATCCGCCAGGGCGCGCTGGAAGCCTCCAACGTCCAGCCGGTGATCGAAATCAGCCACATGATCGAAGTGATGCGCGCCTATGAGGCGACCGCCACCCTGAGCAAGTCGCAGGAAGACCTGATGCGGTCGGCCATCGACAAGCTCGGCTCGACGCCCGAATTAAGGAGACACTGACAATGCGCGCTCTTTCCATCGCCTCGACCGGCATGCTGGCCCAGCAGACCAATGTCGAAGTCATCGCCAACAATCTGGCGAACATGAACACCACCGGCTTCAAGGAGCAGCGGGCCGAATTCACCGACCTGCTCTACCAGAACATCCAGACGCCGGGCTCGCAGACCTCCGACCAGGGCACCTATGCCCCCAACGGCATCCAGCTGGGCGCCGGTGTGCGCACCGCCGCGGTCTATCGCATCACCACCCAGGGCGACCTGAAGTCGACCGGCAATCCCTATGACGTCGCCATCCAGGGTTCGGGCTTTTTCCGCATCCAGCAGGCCGACGGCACCGACGCCTATACCCGCGCGGGCAATTTCTCGCTGTCGCCGCAGGGCCAGCTGGTCACCCAGGACGGCCTGGTGGTGCAGCCCGGCATCGCCATTCCGCAGAACACCATCAGCGTCACCATCAACGCCCAGGGCCAGGTCAACGCCACGGTCGCCGGCAACACCACGCCGCAGACGGTGGGCCAGCTGGAACTGACGCGCTTCCCCAACGAAGCCGGCCTGAATGCGCGTCGGCAACAACCTGTACCTGGAAACGCCCGGCTCGGGTTCGCCCGCAGGCCGGCGTGCCCGGCTCGACCGGCTACGGCACCATCCAGCAGGGCTTCCTGGAAACCTCCAACGTCAACTCGGTGGACGAGATCACCGTCGCTGATCACCGCCCAGCGCGCCTATGAAATGAATTCCAAGGTCGTCACCGCGGCCGACCAGATGCTGCAGGACACTCGCAAGGCTGGGGTCGTAAGCCATGACACGCAAGCAACCTGCTCGTGATCGCCGCGCTCGTGCTGCTGCCGGCCATGGTGCTGGCCGCGTCCAGCGCCTTCGCCGCCACGGTGCGCATCGTGGTGCCGGCGCACGACATCGCCCGCGGCGACACGCATCGGCGAATCCGATCTCACCTATGCCACCGTCGACGGCGCCGCCCTGATGTCGGGCGTGCCCACCAAGATGGACGAAGTGATCGGCCATGCAGGCGCGCCGCACGCTGCGCGCCGGCCAGCCGTTCGCGGCGACGACGTGCGCCATCCCATCGTCGTCACCAAGGGCCAGACCGTCACCATGCAGTTCGACGCGCCCGGCGTGGAGCTGACCGCCATGGGCCGCGCCATGAGCGAAGGCGGCGTGGGCGACACCGTGACGGTGCAGAACCCCGCCTCCTTCCGCATGATCGCCGCCGTCGTCATCGGCGCCGGCACGGTGCGCGCCACCGGCCCGATCTCCGCTCCCACCAACACCTTCGCCCGCCGATAGGACCTGTCATGTTCAAGACAGTTTGTCCGTTGTCCCTGCTTGCTGACCTCGCGCGCTGTCGGCCTGTTCGGCGGTGGACCGCATCGAGAATATCGGCGAGGCGCCCAAGCTGGCGCCGGTGGGCAATCCCGCCGGCAGCCAGATCGTGGCGGCGATTCCCGCGCCCGCGCCCATCACCCATGTCGACAATTCGCTGTGGCAGCCCGGCGCCGCACAGCTTCTTCCACGATCCGCGCGCCAGCCAATGTCGGCGACGTGATCACGGTGAATGTCTCGATCGCCGACGCCGCCAAGCTGTCCAACACCACCACGCGCGCGCGCACCAATACCGACGACGCCAACCTGACCAACTTCTTCGGCCTGGAAAAGGCGCTGCCGTCCAGCATGGATCCCGGCCAGCCTGGTCAAGATGGGCTCGGACACCTCCAATGTCGGCGCCGGCGCGGTCCAGCGTTCGGAAGCCATCAACCTGACGCTGGCGGCGCTGGTCGCCCAGGTGCTGCCCAACGGCAACCTGGTGATCGACGGCCATCAGCAGGTGCTGGTGAACAACGAGATGCGCGACATGCGCGTGTCGGGCATCGTGCGCCGCGAGGACATCACCCAGGACAATACCGTCAACCTGACCCAGATCGCCGAAGCCCGCATCACCTATGGCGGCAAGGGCACGGTCAGCGACGTGCAGCAGCCGCGCTATGGCTCGCAGCTGTTCGACATCCTCATGCCCTGGTAAACCGACGAATATGCGCAGTGGGGAAACAAAAAAGGCCCGGCGAATATGCGCCGGGCCTTTTTCATTTCGGATGCCGACGATGACTAATCGTCGCGATAGACCTTTTCGCGCCGCTCATGGCGTTCCTGCGCTTCGATCGACAGGGTGGCGATGGGGCGGGCATCCAGCCGCTTCAGGCTGATGGGTTCGCCGGTCTCTTCGCAGAAACCGTAGGTGCCGTCCTCGATCCGGCGCAGCGCCGAGTCGATCTTGGCGATCAGCTTGCGCTGGCGGTCGCGGGTGCGCAGTTCCAGCTGGCGCTCGGCTTCGGTGGAGGCGCGGTCGGCGAGGTCGGCATGCGGCACGGTCTCCGCCTGCAGGTTCTGGATCGTCTCGCGGCTTTCCTTGAGGATTTCTTCCTTCCAGGTGTTGAGCTTCTTGCGGAAATACTCCCGCTGCCGCTCATTCATGAAGGGCTCGTTGTCCGATGGCTTGTATTCGGCAGAGGCCTGGGATGCCATGCACACTCCCTTCGACGCGGGGCGGGTAGACTCAACGACAAAACCGCCCCGAGGGCCGGGGTTATAGCGCGCGGCCCAACCGCGGCAATTGCAATCGCATGAGCTGGTGAAGGACGCACAGAAAACAGGCAGAACGACTCCAAAAGCCTATTCCAGCGGGCTTTTTTGTACCTTTAAAGACAGTCCCGGGCCGCGGTCCCCTGCACTGCACACAGTGCTGTTGAATTTGCCTGGGGGTACCAAAAACCCTCCGCATCCCGCAGGACTGCGGCCCCGCGCTGGCGCCAGGGGATCGAAAAAAAGGCCCGCCGATGAGGCGGGCCTTTTCTTCGATGGTTGCGGGAACAGGATTTGAACCTGTGACCTTCAGGTTATGAGCCTGACGAGCTACCGGGCTGCTCCACCCCGCGTCAACCGAAAACACTTATATTCATTGGACTTTTTCGGCTTCTGTTTTTCACTCGATCCGGGACCACACTTTTTGTGTGAGAATTTGTCGAGAAAGCGAAGTCAAAAGTTGTCTCAGGGGCCGGAAGCTACTCTCGGAAGCCACTGTTGGCTATACGAATTTAATACAATGAAATCGGGCGTTAGGCAGCAGGTCTGCTTTCGCGCGATCTCGATTTGCCTGATTGGGCCGAGAAGGCTTTGATGCCGGGGGCGTTAAGAAGGGCGGGGGCCCCAATGCAGGTAAAAAACGGACTGGCTTTTGGTTTGTCAGCGGCTCTTCTTTCGGGGTGTGCATCCCCTCCGCCGATCGCCGTGACCTATTATTTGCCCGTCGCTGAGACCAAGCTCACCGCCACGCAGACCTTGGGCTGCACGCCGGATAATACCAAGCTGGTATCTGCAACATCGATCCAAGCGGAGACCACATATTCCGCCGATCCGCGAACCAAACAGTCCATTCAGCTGTCGCGCGTGACCGGCACATTTTCCAGTCCGGATATCACCTTGAACTTCACAAACGATGGGCGCCTGACGGGGGTGAATTCCGACGAATGCTGGTCAAGGTCTTGCAGTCATCAAATCCGGCATAGCGCTGCTGACCGCTGCCGGGTTACCGTTCGAGTTTTTCTGCCAGCAGATGACGCGGGCACAGGAAGCGGCCGCGGCAATCAAAAAGGTCGACGACACAATCGGATCGGTTTGCCAAGACATCTCGGCAAGGGGCTGCCGAAACTGGTTCTGGGGCTAACTCCTGACCCAACTGGTGGGCATGCTGGAAAAGATTCCACTGATCACGCTCAGGACCAAAGCGAACGCAGCACCCAAAACGTTGACGCTCAACGGTCACCTTCCATAAAATATAAAATCGGCAGTTGTCCGGAACATGCCACGAATACCGTAAATCTAACGGCAGAAAGATTTGCCTTTCTGTCGTAGACTTTGGGGGGGACGGGGTTGACCGGTTTGCGCCCACGGCGGATTTAATCGCGCTCGCGTACAGAAATCCAGTCGAAGTTAGAGGGAGCACCTACACACCCTAATCTGGCCCCCGCTTTGAAGATTTAAAACGCCAAGTTTACGAATGCGATGACTGAACCAGCTTACGTCCTTAAAGAGAATGCTCAGGTTACCCTTGCGTCAGTTGCTAACGTGCACTTGTTCGTTGGAGGACTGGGCACCAACCTTACCGACGAATATCTCTGGGATGGAAATGTCCGAGTACCTCTTTCTGAACCGGACTATGCAGACAACTTTCGATATCAAATTCCTGTGCCAAAAGGCGCGCCGTTTGGAACTCAAAAGTTTTTCCTCGTTTCCTCCTCTATGACGACGGTTCCTTGAAGTCGATCGAATATGGCGAGGGTGATGGGACGAGTGATGCAATGGGCGCAATGCTTGCTGTTACACAGGCTTTGCATCCTACAGCCGAACAGCAAGCGACGGCTTTGTCAGGGAAGGCAGATGTGATCTATCAACAGGATAGGATCGTCATCTGCACCACCAACCCCGACCCACAAAGTGCCCTTCAAAATAACTGGAGGGCGTCCAACTGCCAGACTTTGAGCACCGGCTTCTCGAATAGCAGCGGGTTTCAGTGATCGACTGAAACCCTGGCCGTCGCCGAGACCGGGGGTAGCGAGGGGAAGGGCGCCGACTTCGGCGCCGTGAAACCCTTCTGGCGAGCGAGGGGCAGAGCCCCGATTCCTGATGTGCTACCCCTGAGGCCAGGACACCGCGTGGCGTGGGCCGCGCAGCGGCTAGAGCCCGGCCTGAACGTAATGAGCCACGGGAGGCGATGGTCGGAGAAGTGATATTGTCGGCGCTAGTTCGGAAATGGACCCGGGCACGCTTCAGCCGCGCCCGGTGCGGAGCTCCTAGTTAACTTTTGCTATTACCGGATTATTTGCGACTTTATATTGCGCCGTATTGCATAGCGATCCAATCACCAAATCCCCAAGCAAATGTTCCAACTACAGATGAAAATGCCAGACAGCGGTTCTGCCAATTGGTCACGGTCAGGCTGCTTTGCAGCAGCAGTATGATCGCGTTGAGCTTCTTGCGGTCTGTCCCATTCGTATCAATCGGCTGACCGGCCTTATCGCTTAGAAATTTGAGTGCTTCAGGTATCTCGCGCGTGATCGCTGTGAATATTTCCGGTCCTGGATTGCCGCCCAAAAACAAAACGGCGAAAGATAACGCCACAGCGAGCGCTCACCCTGGCTTCCGTCGATAGCGTGTTTTTGTACGCGTATTGAAAAAGAAAAGTCCGAGCGACTTAAGAGGACGGAAGCTATACAAAGCGCGATGTACCGAGCTTTAGTAAGTGATTTCATTCTTTCACCTCACTTGTACGAAGGTAGCCGCCAAGTTCCGTTTTTGTCTCAGCATCAAGGTTTTCAAGGTCGCCCGCTTTAAAGCAGATGCCTTCGCATGTGCGCTCTGTGGAGTTGACCACGTAATAAGCCTCTAGCTTTCCGCGCTTCAGTAAATGAGTGGCGGCGTTTGGAATGGTCGGCGAGTTAGTCGGAAGTGCCGACAGGCGCCAGCTTGGATTGGCTGTCGATTCCAGATTACGGACTAATCCAACAAATGTTTGAATTTCACGCCATCGGACAAAGGAAACGGATTTTGTATCCGAAGTCTGCTCGATATCGGGTTCGCGGTTTTTATAAGCGACTAGCAGCTCCCGCCAGAATTCGGGACGGTGGCGCACTTTCCACAGCGCTCGTGCCATTAGCTCGGCTTCTTATCGAGGTTGAGAGAAGGGATTGTTAAACTTGAATATATTATGCCGCGAACATGAGCTATCAAAGCTTCATGCTCTTGAGTTGAGCTTCGCCTCTTGTCCAAGCTTGCTCAATCTGTTCGCGGTAAGGCTTAGCTGCCTCAGGATCAGGAGATGATTTCCGCGCGTCTTCGGCTATCGACGATAGATTCTTGTAGCCAGAGGTACTTTCGTTCCGGATTTTGCCAGTTTGGCCATGTCACGTTGAACGAAGTTTTTGCGCTTCAGGAAATCCTCAACCAGCTTCGGCGACACCTCTAGCGCAAAGGCAACCTCATTTAGAGCAGGTCCTAATTCATTCAAGTAAGCCACTTGAATGTTTTGAGCCGGGAACTCCGCCTCGTCAAGCTTCAAGAAGATGTGCCCTTGAATACGTTTAGAAACCTGCGGACTGAACCCAAATCTCCTGCCTGAAATGGGTAATTTCGCTTTCTTTTTTTCTGACTTTTCGGTTGCACGAAGCGCCGACTTTGCAATAACGCCCGCCGCCTTCTTAGGATGTTTTCGCACGGCTTTCTTGGATTTTACACCACTCGCGCCGGCAACGTGCCTATGGCCGGTCGACTGCTTGGGCGCCATCGGAGCTTTTGAGCGAAGGGTTGCGCTAAATGATAGCAATCCTGTGGCCGAATGCCAATGCGGGTATCCACCCATCTTAAAGTATAAATCCACTTGCGCGAGGGATCGTTACCTTCGGCCAGGACACGGCGTAGCGTAGCGAGGGCGTGACCTGGGCCGCGCAGCGGCTAGAGCCCGGCCTGCCAATGGTACATGGCGGGCGCGCCAGAACAATCCTGCTCGTAACTCTCAAGTCTCCATCTTTCGATCAGCAAAGAGCGTCCTTCATTCGGCCAACTTAAGCCAAGCGTCGCCGCATACGACGCAAGGGCAAGCCCTCGTCCTCTTCGTTTCCGTCGCAAGGGCGATGCGTCTCGTCTCCGTTGTCAAAGGGCCTCCTCAGAAGGCCGCGCTGTTCGCGGTCAAAACTGATGGAGACCAAGATGAGAGTTATTTCGCAAAATGAATTGTCCACCATGACCCGCAGCCAGCTCTATTCGCTGCTCGTACAAGTCCAGGCCACACTTTCCGATCAAGCCGATGGCTCGCCGGAATACCGCTTCCTCGCAGAAACGCTTAAGAACATTCGGAGCTCATTGGCGCGAAAAGCGCCGGCGCCTTGAGCGGGTGACGCCGATTTAAATGACCTGAATTAGCCCATCGCTCGGCGCGGCACCCAATAGTTGCCGCCACGCTCGCTCGAGTTGGGGTTTTTCCGGCAGCCATCAAGATAGCGCAACAGATAGTCGAGGCGCTCCTTTGAGATGAAACCGGGAATGACAAGCTCCTGGTGCATCTCGTCCGGCGTCATAACATCCACGACATCGTCCATGAGTGCGTCGGCGAGTTTGCTGTCGCAAGTCTGGGCCGAGTTTAGCTTCCACGGAAACGAAACCATAGGCCCCACGATCGTACTGGGAATGGGATCGACGGTCGTCACCACGCCCTGCGAATAGAGGTTCGGTTGACCGGGGTCCGTGACCGCGGGAAATTTACCGGGCGTATTCCAGATCATGCGAAAAAGGACGGACTTACCGTCGTTCCTGCCAAGAAAGTTGATTTCGTGGTTCAGGTTTATCGTTCTGCCCAAATCGTCCGCAGCATTTGCGACTCTGCATCGTCGGGCCTTTTCTTTGTCGACCGAGTTTGAAAATTGAAATGCGGCAGCTTTGTCTTGGTGGTCGCTTCCTCGTCATAGACATGTACGCAACCCACCTTGTAGTAGCCATCTTCGTTATGCGCCTCGCCGCGCGTCGCGAACCTTATCGTTATCCAGTAGCCCTCGATCATCTTGATAAATTCGGGGCCAGTAAACGGCAGGAAGTTGTGCGGCTTGAGATGCAGGACGCGCTCAAAATATTCGTCTTCCAGAAAACCCGTATGGAAGTGGTTGTCGACCCATTCTCGCGAAGTGATTGCAAGAAATGCAGGGAGCAGCCGGCCAGCGTCATATTCCGAAACAGTGAACTGAAAATCGGTTGCCTTGTCGGGTGACAGCTTGTGCGGCGTTCCTTCTATTTGGTTGTCGAACAATTCCAGCACGGCAGCCTTCAGCCGTTCGTACTGAACCGGGTCCAAACCCTTCGTGCCGTTTTGAAATTGCTTGAACGGTTCTCTGCAGCTGTCAATTTTCGGATTGGTTGTCGGTTCCCTGATTTTTGTCGACGATATTGGCGGGGAGATTGGTCGCGGCCGCAATCAGGTCCTGGATTTCAAAACGCTGTGGCGCCCGACCAGGTAAGACGCGATAAAGCTCAACGCGGTGTTATCCGCGGTTGAGTCGGTCAAGATGAGATCTGGCTGGGCGCTTTTTTGCCCTCTTTTCTTCGCCAACGCGCCCCTCAGTAATTTTTAATCTTGAAAGGCGCTTAACGCCGCAGATCGAAAATTTTTCTAGCCCCGCCAATTATTGGGACTTCCTGGGAAAATTTTCAATCAACCTTGAAAATTGAGAAGCGCAAGTTCGGAATTTTTTGGCGGTCGGCCAAAAATTAAGAAACCCGGCCTCCCTTTTAGAACGACTTCGAAATATTCAGGTCTGCCGCCAAAATATCGGTGACCACGAATGGTAATTTACCAAATTTATTCAAGAGCTTGCGCGGAGATTTCTCATTGCGTATTAGCCATGTGTGGACGATATTGGGCGCGGCAAATTGATATGCACACCGGCCAGCGAGGGGCCCATGTGTTATGACCAGATCGTATTCTGTATTCATTGAAGCCCGCACGGGCGGCCTTTGGCGCTGTGGGGTTCATGTGGGATTTTGCCGTTCAGTCTGACGGTGGCCCTGGCGGTCCGGTGCGGCGATGAACTGGTGGCCGGCACTCCTTCGTAGGTTGGCCGGCTCCAGGCGAGTCCTGAATATTCTTCTCTGCGCTCTCGTTCCGATCAGCGCTTTTTTGCACTGGATCGCGCTTCTTCTCGAAATTGATTTCCCGACCGATGCCAAGACGGAGCGGCGTTGGCGCATTGTGCGGCTCTTTATAAAGCTGGGTGCGTGGCTCTCGTTTCTTATCTGCCTCTCCTTCGAAGTGCTCAACCATCTCGGCGTTATCCACCTCGAGTTTTCGACAAGCTATCTCATCAAGGCGCTGGCCGTAATGATCGTGCTGTTGAAGTCTGCGGGACTGGAAGTAACGGGAAGCGAGTTCATCAGCATCATCAACGAAATTCTTGCCGAGTTCGACAAGGATGATGATGATATAACGCCGACTGGCGTGGCCTAACTGGCCTGCACCCGGTTCGGATGACACGCACTTAAGCTAATCCAGCCTTCATCTCGAAGTCCATTGGGCTCATATATCCGATAGTCGAGTGCCGCCGCTTCGGGTTGTAGAAGCGTTCGATGTAGTCGAACACATCGGCCCTGGCGTCGTCTCGGGTTCGATAGGTCTTGCGCGCCGTCCGCTCGGTCTTCAGCGAGGAGAAGAAGCTCTCCATCGCCGCATTGTCCCAGCAATTGCCCGACCGGCTCATCGAGCAGGTGACGCCATGGTCGGCCATCAGCCGCTGGAACTGCTCGCTGGTGTACTGGCTGCCACGATCCGAGTGATGCAGCAGGGCACGGGGCTTTCCCCGCCGCCAGATCGCCATCACCAGGGCATCGGTGACGAGCTGGGCTGTCATCGTCGCGCTCATCGACCAGCCGACCACGCGCCGGGAGAACAGGTCCACGACCGCCGCCACATAAAGCCAGCCCTCTGCCGTCCAGATGTAGGTGAAGTCGGCGATCCATTTGCGGTTCGGGGCCGGGGCCTGGAAGCTGCGATCCAGCATGTTGGAGGCGATGGCACCGGCCTGGCGCTCTCCCAGGTCTGGCGGCAGCCGACGCCGTCTGGGCCGCGCTTTTAGGCCCTGCTGGCGCATCAGGCGCTCGATCCGGTGCAGCCCGCAGGACACCCCTTCCGCGATCAGGTCGTGCCACACACGCCGGGCGCCGTAGGTCCGGTCGCTGGCAAGGAAGCTGGCGCGGACCTTCGCACCCAGTTCCTCGTCGCTGCGGCTGCGCTGGCTGCGGGGCCGTGTCAGCCAGGCATAGAAGCCGCCCCGCGAGACCCCGAGCGCCCCGCACATCCAGTCCGCCGGCCATGCTGCTCGGTTCTTCGCGATGAAGGAGAACTTCACGTGCTCTCCTTCGCGAAGTAGGCCGCGGCTTTTTTTAGGATGTCTCGTTCGGCTTTGAGCTTGGTCACCTCGCGCTTCAAACGCGCGATCTCAGCCTGCTCGGGCTTCAGCTGACCATGGCCGGGAAAGGCATGCTGCGGATCGCCCGCGAACTCCTTCACCCACTTGCGCAACTGCGTCGGGTGAACCCCCAGATCTTGCGAGGCCTGCGATACCGCCACCCCGCGCTCCTTGATCAGCTTCACAGCCTCAAGCTTGTACTCTCGTGTGAACTTCCGTCTCTCCATGACCCACCTCCTGGTTCCATAAAAACACCAAACTCGGTGTCTTCAAAACCGGGTGCAGGCCACTTCCGTCTCTCCATGACCTACCTCCTGGTTCCATAAAAACACCAAACTCGGTGTCTTCAAAACCGGGTGCAGGCCACTGCTTAAATCTCAGGGGTTGTGGCACAACTTCATCTCTGAGTTGAATTATGCAAGTACGACAGCGGAAGCAACTTATCGCCGTTCCAAATACTTGCTCCTGTAAGTTCCACAGTGTCCATGGGCAGCTAAGAAAAAAGCGGGTATCCTGAAAAGTATGATTGATTATTATGTAGTAAAAACAAGGGTTTAATTTCGTGATCCTGCTGATCGATAACTACGACTGCTTCACCTACAACCTGTTCCATTACCTGGGCGAGCTGGGCGCGGAGGTGCGCGTGGTGCGCAATGACGAGATCACCGCCGACGCAGGCGCTGGCGATGAAGCCGCAAGGCATCGTGCTGTCGCCCGGCCCCTGCACCCCCAACGAGGCGGGCATCTGCCTGGAGGTGATCGAAAAGGCCGGCCGGCACCATGCCGATCCTGGGCGTGTGCCTGGGCCATCAGGCCATCGGCCAGGTCTATGGCGGCACGGTCGTGCGCGCGCCCGAGCCGATGCATGGCAAGCTCAGCCGCGATCCATCACACCGGCAAAAGCGTGTTCCGCGGCCTGAACAATGATTTCCTGGCGACGCGCTATCATTCGCTGACCATCGATCCGCCCTCAGCATGCCGGCGGTGCTGGAAGTCACCGCCACCATCCGATGACGGCGTGATCCAGGGCGTGATGCACAAGACCCATCCCGTGCATGGCGTGCAGTTCCATCCCGAAAGCATCGCGTCGGAAAACGGCCATGCGCTGCTGAACAATTTCCTGCACCATCGCGCGCGACTTCGCCAACGTACCGGCATGAAAGTCACCGTCGCCTCGGTGGATTTCCCGCCGCGCTGGCATGGTGCGCGCAGGCGAGCCGCTGGGCGCGGACAGAAACCCGACGGCTGTTCGACGCGCATCTTCGACCGGCCAGGCTGAGCGAGGACGAGCTGCATCGCCTATCTGGCAGCCACCGCCGACCGCAAGCCCGACGGTGGCCGAGACTCGTGGGCGCGGTCACGCTCCATGCGCGCCCATATGCGCACCGTCGCCGCGCCCGCCGGGCGCCATCGACCTGTGCGGCACCGGCGGCGACGGCCATGGCACGCTGAATATCTCCACCGCCGTCTCCTTCGTGGTGGCGGCGCGCGGCGTGCCGGTGGCCAAGCATGGCAACCGCTCCGCCTCGTCGCAGAAGCGGCGCCGCCGATATGCTGGAAGCGCTGGGCGTGAAGATCGACCTGGAGCCGGACGCGGCCGCGCGCGTGCTGGCCGAGACCGGCATCGTCTTCCTGTTCGCCCAGACCCATCATCCCGCGATGCGCATGTCGGCGCGGTGCGCGCAAGCAGATCGGCCGGCGCACCATCTTCAATCTGCTGGGGCCGCTGGCCAGCCCGGCGCGGGTGACGCGCCAGCTGGTGGGCGTCTTCTCGCGCGGACTGGCTGGCGCCTTATGCCGCAGGCGCTTGCAGGCGCTGGGCAGCGAACGCGCCATGGTCGTGCATGGCCGCGACGGGCTGGACGAAATCACCATCACCGACGTCACCCATGTCGCGGCCTGGACAGACGGCGCACATCACCGCGGCGCAGATCGCGCCGGAAGATGCCGGCCTGGCACGCGCCAGCCTGGCCGACCTGAAAGGCGGCGACGCGGCCCAGAATGCCGCCGCGCTGACGGCGCTGCTGGACGGCGAAGCCGGGCGCCTACCGCGACATCGTGCTGCTCAATGCCGGCGGCGGCGCTGATGGTGGCGGGCGCGGCGCAGGATATAAAGTCAGGCGTGGCGCTGGCCGCGCAGTCGCTGGACAGCGGCGCGGCCAAGCGCCAAACTGGAAGAGCTGATCGCAGCGTCGAACCGATGAGCACCATTCTGGACAAGATCGTCGGCTACAAGCGCGAAGAAGTCGCCGCCGCCAAGACCAAGCGGTCGCCGCGCCGAGATCGAGGCGCGCGCCAAGGACGCCGACGCCGGTGCGCGGCTTCCTGGCGGCGCTGGAAGACAAGAAGGCGCGCGGCGAATATCGGCCTGATCGCCGAGATCAAGAAGGCCAGCCCCTCCAAGGGCCTGATCCGCGCCGATTTCGATCCGCCGGCGCTGGCCGATAGCCTATGAGGAGGGCGGCGCGGCCTGCCTGTCGGTGCTGACCGACGCGCCGTCCTTCCAGGGCGCGCCGGAATTTCTCACCGCCGCGCGCGAAGCCGTGCGCCTGCCGGTGCTGCGCAAGGATTTCATGCTCGAGCCCTATCAGGTGGCCGAGGCGCGCAGCTGGGGCGCCGACTGCATCCTGATCATCATGGCCATGGTGGATGACGACCATGCCGCGCGCCCTGATGGACGAAGCCGCGCGCTGGGCATGGACGCGCTGGTGGAAGTGCATGACGAGGCCGAGCTGGACCGGGCGCTGGACCTGGACGCCGGCCTGATCGGCATCAACAACCGCAACCTCAAGACCTTCGTCACCGATCTGGGCGTGACCCTGCGGCTGGCGCCGCATTGCCCGCGCGACGTGCATCGTGGTGGCGGAAAGCGGCCTGTCCGCGCCCGCCGACCTGAAGCGGCTGGCGGGCGCGCATGTCACCACCGTGCTGGTCGGCGAAAGCCTGATGCGGCAGAAGGATGTCGACAGCGGCGACGCGGCTCTGCTGGGCGACGGTTTCCGGTGACGATGACGACAGGCCGCGCCGCTCCGCCGGCATGCGCGGCTCGCCGACAAACCCCATGCCGGAACGCGCCATCTCCACCACGCCAAAGCGCCGGCCCGAGGCGCCGCGAGCCGCAGCGCGTTTCCACCTCGCGCTATCCCAAGCCGAAAATCCTGATGGGCGAAGTCGCCGCGCCGCAAAGGCCAGCTGATCGCCGCCGAACGCGACGCCTTTCGCGCCTTCATGCTGCGGGCCCGTCTGACGCCCACCACCTGGGCGCGCGACGCCGGCGTGGCGCCGGGCGAAATCCTGGCATTCCTGTCAGGCCATGCGCGCAGCATCGCGCCGCAAACCGCGCAGAAACTGGCAGGCGCCGCCAAGGTCAGCGTCGAGACACTGTTCGCTGATACGAAAACGGCGGCCCCGCCAGGGACCGCCGCTTCGCAAGATGCAGACCGGCGTTACAGCGTGATCCACACGCCGCTGCGATAGTAGCCGCGGCCTTCGTGGTAATCGCGATAGTGGTGGTGGTCATCCCAGCGCTGGTGGAAATACCAGTCATCGCGGATGATAGTCGAACCGCACGCCGGGCGGGGCATAGCGGCGTTCGGTGTGCCAGCAATCGCCGTCGCGGTTGCAGGCGATATAGGCGCTGGCCGGCGCGGCCAGCGGCAATCAGCGCGCCGGCGCCGGCCAGCGTGCCCAGGATCAAGGTCTTCAAATGTCATGGATGCTCCTTTGGGAAATTACCCTTCCGGAAACGAAAACGGCGGCCCCGCAATGCGGTTCCGCCGTTTCCGTAACACTGGGATTATGTAATCTTAGAGCGTGATCCAGACGCCGCTGCGATAATAGCCACGGCCTTCGTGATAATCGCGGTAATGGCGATGGTCGTCATCCCAGCGCTGGTGGAAATACTAGTCGTCGGGATGATAGTCGAAACGCACGCCGGGAGCGGCGTAGCGGCTTTCGGTGTGCCAGCAATCGCCATCGCGGTTGCAGGCGACATAGGCAGAGGCCGGGGCGGCGACAGCGACGGCCGAGCAGGCCGCCCAGAAGCAATGTTTTAATGCGCATGAATATCTCTCCAAATATGGGAACCGCAGGTAACGGAACGAGCGCCGGTTAAGTTCCGTAATGTTTGCGCCGTGTGCGGCCGCATGCGCGTTGACGGCTGTCGAGGAACTAAAGTAGAACGATTTGCGAATGTACCGGCTTTGTTCGCGCAGCCTTTCGGCGGCCGCGACGGCTGGGAGGGACACCATGCTGACCCGCAAGCAATATGAACTGCTGATGTTCATCCATGAGCGGGTGCGCGAAAGCGGCATTCCGCCCTCCTTCGACGAGATGAAAGAGGCGCTGGACCTCAAGTCCAAGTCCGGCATCCACCGCCTGATCACCGCCCTGGAAGAGCGCGGCTTCCTGCGCCGCATGGAAAAGCGCGCCCGCGCCCTGGAAGTGCTCAAGCTGCCCGACAACATGGCCGAGACCGCTGCGCCCCGCCACCACCCGCAGCCAGGCGTCATCGTCGTCAAACACCTGGGCGGCGCGGCGTTGAAAACGGCGCCTATGATCGCAGCTGACTATTCAAATACGCGCGATCTGGGCGTGCAGTTATTTACCCGCTACGCCTATCCCGCGCAGATCGCGGCGGTGATCCTGCTGGTGGCGAGCATTGCCGCCATTGTCTTGACCTTGCGGCAACGCAAGGGCGGCAAGCCCCAAGACATCGCCAAGCAGGTCGCGGTGCGGGCCAAGGACCGGGTTCGAATCGTCAAGATGGCCTCGGAGAAAAGACCATGATTTCTCTGACCTACGTGCTGGCGCTGTCGGGCATTTTGTTCGCCATCGCAGTGGCCGGCGTGTTCTTGAATCGCAAGAACATCATCGTCCTTTTGATGTGCATCGAGCTCATGCTGCTCGCGGTGAATTTTAATTTCGTCGCATTTTCGCGCTTCCGCGGCGATATCGCCGGCCAGATTTTCGTATTTTTCATTCTGACGGTCGCAGCGGCCGAGGCGGCGATCGGTCTGGCGATTTTGGTGGTGTTGTTCCGTGAACGCAGCAGCATCGAGGTCGAGGATCTCGACACGCTTCAGGGCTAAGAAAAAGTAATGCAGTCAATTTATCTCACCATCGTCTTGGCGCCGCTGATCGCCTGCATCGTCGCGGGCTTGTTTGGCAAGGCCATCGGCCGCGTAGGCGCGCACAGCATCACCATCTTCAGGCGTCGGAATCTCCTGCGCGCTGTCCTTCTACGTGCTCTACCAGCAGGTCGTCGAGAACATGCCGCCGTTCAACGGCACGGTCTACACTTGGTTGCTGAGCGATGGTTTGCAGCTCAACGTCGGATTTTTGATCGATCATCTTTCCGCCATGATGATGGCGGTGGTGACTTTCGTTTCCTTGATGGTGCATATCTACACCATCGGCTACATGGCCGATGATGATGGCTATCAGCGCTTCTTCAGCTACATCTCGCTGTTCACCTTTTCGATGCTGATGCTGGTAATGGCAAATAATTTCCTGCAGCTGTTTTTCGGCTGGGAAGCGGTGGGCGTGGTTTCGTATTTATTGATCGGTTTTTGGTACAAGAGACCGACTGCCATCTTTGCCAGCCTGAAGGCTTTCCTGGTTAACCGGGTAGGGGACTTTGGCTTCGTTCTCGGCATCGCCGCGGTGTTGCGCTATACCGGTTCTTTGGACTACGCCACGGTGTTCGGTCACGCCGGGCAAATCGCCGCCGCGCAGATCCAAATCACGAGCACGGTGAGCTGGTCGGCGATCACCTTCACCTGCATCTGCCTCTTCGTGGGCGCCATGGGCAAGTCGGCGCAAGTGCCGCTGCACATTTGGCTCCCCGATTCAATGGAAGGTCCCACGCCGATCTCGGCATTGATCCACGCGGCCACCATGGTGACCGCTGGGATTTTCATGGTAGCGCGCATGTCGCCGCTGTTCGAATTGTCCGAGACCGCGTTGTCCTTCGTCTTGATCATTGGATCGACGACGGCGTTCTTCATGGGCCTCATCGGCATCGTCGCCAATGACATCAAGCGCGTCGTGGCGTACTCGACCCTCTCGCAGCTGGGGTACATGACGGTGGCGCTCGGGGTCTCGGCCTACGGCGCCGGCATTTTTCATCTCATGACGCATGCCTTCTTCAAGGCTCTGCTGTTCCTCGCGGCAGGCTCGGTGATCATTGCCATGCACCATGAGCAGGACATGCGCAAGATGGGGGGACTGCGCAAGTACATGCCGATTACTTATTGGACCTGTCTGATCGGCTGCCTGGCATTGATTGGATTTCCCGGCACGTCGGGATTTTTTTCCAAGGATTCGCTGATTGAAGCGGTCGGCGCTTCGCATCGCGTCGGCTCGGGCTACGCCTACTTCTGCGTGGTCACAGGGGTGTTCGTCACGGCGCTGTACACCTTCCGCATGTTCATCATGACCTTCCTCGGCAAAGAGCGCATGGACCACCACACGCAGGAACACTTGCACGAGAGTCCCTGGGTGGTGACCGTGCCGCTGATCCTGCTCGCGATTCCCTCGGCGCTGATCGGCTGGTTCACCGTCGGGCCGATGCTATTTGGCAAGTTCTTCGAAGGTTCCATTTTCGTCTCGCCGGCCAACAATGTGCTGGAACGCATCGGCGAGGAATTCCACGGTTCCGCAGCCTTCGTGGTGTCGGCATTTCTGGCGCCGCCCGTATGGCTCGCCGGTTTGGGTGTGTTGACCGCTTACGTCTTCTTCTTGTGGCGGCCGACGCTTGCGGATGCGGCGCAAGCCAGGCTCAAATGGCTGTACATCGTCTTGATCGATAAATTCGGTTTCGACTGGTTCAATGAGCACGTCATCATGGCCGGCGCCCGCCTGCTGGGCGGGGGCTTGTGGCGCGTCGGCGACCAACTCGTCATCGATGATGGACTGGTCAACGGCAGTGCGCGCACCGTGGGCTGGCTCGGCTCGGTCATGCGCTATGCCCAGTCCGGGTACTTGTATCACTATGCCTTCGCGATGATCCTAGGTTTGGCCGCACTGCTGCTGTGGCTGATCTGGCGATGATGTTGGGCAGCCACCTTCTGTCGTGGTTGATCTGGCTGCCCATCGTGGGCGGATTTGTGGTGCTCGCCCTGGGCCACCGTGTCACGCTGGCAAAATGGCTGTCGCTGGCGGTCAGCGCGCTGACGCTGCTCCTGAGCATTCCACTCTGGAGCTGGTTCAAGACCGGAACGGCGGAAATGCAGTTCGTGGAACGCTCGCCATGGATCTCCACCATCCATTCGGAGTTCTATATCGGCGTCGATGGTATTTCGATGCCGCTGATCTTGTTGACCACCTTTACCACCGTGCTGATCGTGATTGCCAGCTGGCAAAACGTCGAGAAGCGCGTGGCGCAGTACATGGCGGCGTTCTTGATCTTGGAAGGCCTCATGATAGGGGTCTTCGCAGCACTCGACGGCGTGTTGTTCTACGTGTTTTGGGAAGCGATGCTGCTGCCGATGTTCATCATTATCGGCGTGTGGGGCGGACCGCGCCGCGTCTATGCCACGATCAAGTTCTTCCTCTATACCTTCATCGGCTCACTCTTGATGCTGGTTGCGCTCATTTACCTGTACTTGAAGTCGGGCAGCTATGAGCTGGCGGTGTTTCAGCACCTGCCGCTGACCTTGAGAGAACAAACTTTCATCTTCCTCGCCTTCTTTACCGCCTTCGCCGTGAAAGTGCCGATGTTTCCGGTGCATACCTGGCTGCCCGATGCGCACGTCGAAGCGCCGACGGGCGGCTCGGTGGTGCTGGCCGCCATCATGTTGAAAATGGGCGGATACGGCTTCCTGCGCTTCTCACTGCCGATTGCGCCCGATGCCAGCCGCGAATTGGATTGGCTGATCATTACGCTGTCGTTGATCGCCGTCGTCTACATCGGCTTCGTGGCTCTCGCGCAGCGAGACATGAAGAAGCTGATCGCGTATTCATCGATTGCGCACATGGGTTTCGTCACCTTGGGCACGTTCATTGGATTTCAAATCGTCGCGCACACCGGCAAGACCAGCGGCATCGAACTGGGGTTGGATGGCGCGTTGGTGCAAATGCTCTCGCATGGTCTGGTCTCCGGCGCGATGTTCCTGTGCGTGGGCGTGATGTACGACCGCGTGCACAGTCGCGAGATCTCAGCGCTACGGCGGCGTCGTCAATACCATGCCGAAGTTCGCGGCCTTCATGGTGCTGTTCGCGCTTGCCAATTCGGGGTTGCCGGGAACCTCGGGATTCGTCGGCGAGTTTTTGGTCATTTTGGCCGCGTTCAAGGCCAATGTTTGGTACGCATTTTTCGCCGGCACCACGCTGGTTCTCGGTGCGGCTTACACGCTGTGGCTGGTGAAGCGCGTGATTTTTGGCGAGGTCGCGAATGACAAGGTGGCGGCGCTCCAGGATATCAACGGCCGCGAGTTTCTCGTGCTAGGAGCGCTCGCCGTCGCGGTGCTATTGGTCGGACTGTGGCCGGCGCCGCTGCTCGATGTGATGCGCGCGACCACGCAGCATTTGGCGGAGCAGCTGCTCGTCTCGAAGGTTGCCCTTTAAGGTACGTATGATCGCAGGTGCATTCAATCCGAGTTTCTTCAATTCCGGCCTGGTGTACGCCTGGCCGGAAATTTTTCTGTCGCTCGCAGCCTGCGCCATTCTGATGCTGGACTTGCTGCTAAACGATGCGCAGCGGCGCTGGACGGGCTGGCTGGCGATAGTCAGCTTGATCGTTACAGCAGTGCTGGTCGCGGTGCAGCCGCTGCCGACCAAGATCCTCGCGCTCGGCGGCCTGTTCGAACTGGATCGCATGGCGCAGGTGCTGAAAATCGCCACGATCCTGATCGTGGCGGCCGTATTCGTCTATTCCACCGATTACCTGCAGCGCCGCTTGATCCTCAAGGGTGAGTACTTTGTTCTTGGGCTGTTCGCTACCGTGGGCGGAATGGTGCTCATCTCGGCTGCGAGCCTCATTACCCTATATTTGGGCTTGGAGCTGATGTCGTTGTGCCTGTACGCGATGGTGGCATTTGACCGCGACTCAGGAATAGCGGCGGAGTCGGCCATCAAGTACTTCGTGTTGGGTTCCATGGCGTCGGGCACCTTGTTGTATGGCATGTCCATTGTGTATGGCGTCACGGGCAGCTTGGAGCTCGCCCAGATCGCCACTGCCGTACGCAGCGCCGGCATCGGCGGCAACATTGGTCTCTTGTTCGGCATTGCCTTCTTGATCGTCGGCATCGGCTTTAAATTTGGTGCGGTGCCTTTTCACATGTGGATACCGGACGTGTATGAAGGTTCTCCCACCTGTGTGACCGTGTTCATCGGCACGGCTTCCAAGCTCGCTGCATTCGCCCTCGCCATGCGCTTGCTGCCGGAGGCGCTCGGCGCCTCGCAGCCGGATTGGAGCCAGATGCTGGTGGTGCTGTCGGTCTTGTCCATGACCATCGGCAACATCGTTGCCATTGCGCAGACGAATTTGAAACGCATGCTGGCGTATTCGACCATTTCGCACGTGGGCTATGTGCTGCTGGGAATTCTCTCGGGCACGGCGCAGGGCTACCAGGCCGCGATGTTCTACATGATCAGCTACATCCTGGTCGCGGCCGGCTCCTTCGGCATGATTTTGTTGTTGGCGAGGCAGGGTTTCGAAGCCGACAAGATCACCGACTTCAAGGGCCTGAATGCACGCAGTCCGTGGTTCGCAGGCATGATGGCGATACTGATGTTCAGTTTGGCCGGTCTGCCGCCATTCATCGGCTTCTGGGCAAAGCTCGGCGTCATCCAAGCTGTTCTGGGCGTGCATATGACCTGGCTTGCGGTGGTAGCGGTTCTTTTCTCGGTGGTGGGTGCGTATTTCTATCTGCGCATCGTCAAGCTCATGTATTTCGATGAACCCACCGAGACCTCGAGCATAGGCGGATCCTTGCTGATGCGAACCGTGCTCAGCGCAAATGCGCTGTTGGCGTTTGCGCTCGGGATCATTCCGGGCACACTGCTGCAGATCTGTCAGCGCGCCCTGCAGTAGGGAGGACGTAAGAAAAATCGAGGCACGGAGAAACAGTGACCCATCCTTCCACGACTGCGGATCGAGCATCCTAACATTGACGGCCGGTCAATTCACACTTCCGAACTAGGTTAAAATCTGCACTCGCCAGGGAGGGAATCATGATCACGCTGTATCATTCGCCGCAGACGCGCTCCGGGAGCATCGTGTGGCTGCTCGAAGAACTCGACGTGCCGTATCAAACCAAGATCGTGGATTTTCGCCGCATGGATGGCAGCGGCTCACGCGATCCTGCGAATCCGCATCCTCATGGCAAGGTGCCCGCGCTGGTCGACGGCGACGATGTCGTGTTCGAGGGCAGCGCCATCGCGCTGTTTCTCACCGACAAATACCGTCAAGAAAAAGCTGGGCCCGGCAGCGGGGGAGCCGAAGCGCGGCGAGTACCTATCCTGGCTGGCCTATCGGCCGGGCGTGATGGAGCCGGCGCTCATTTCGCGCCGCTTTGACATCAAGCATGTGTTTGGCGCCATGGGCTGGGCACCGGCGGATGAGGTGGAGGAGGTGCTGAATCAGCGTCTCGCCTCGCGCAAATATTTCCTGGGCGATGAATTTTCGGCGGTGGACATCATGCTGGGCGGCGGCGTCCACTTCATGTTGATGGCCAAGATGATCAAGGACACGCCGGTGATGAAGGCTTACGCGGCGCGAGTCATCGATCGGCCGGCGTATCGCAAGATGATGGAAACGGATAAAAAGTGAAGGATCGCGCCGGCTTCGCCAGCTTGCTTTAGCCGCCTGGCCAGGTACAATGGGCGGCTCTTTCCGGTGCGGGGTGGAGCAGTCTGGCAGCTCGTCGGGCTCATAACCCGAAGGTCGTAGGTTCAAATCCTACCCCCGCTACCAATTCTAACTCATTGATTTGTAAGGAGTTTATAATCTATTTTGCCACCCGACAGAATCGAATCGCGCTCCCACGCGTCCGTCTCGACTGAAAACTGTCCCGTGGCCGCCGAGCATTTCGCTGGACCATGTTCGCGCTCCTCCGTCGAGCGCTCGCTCTTGGTCACGTGTGTGCCTAGATTTTGCACCACTTCACTGTAGCGTTCTGCCGTCAGAGCAAAGGACTGGACGAGATTGGCGGGCGACATCTTCACGGTCGAGGCTGCCTTTCGACGTTTGTTTGCCAGGGCGTCCAGCGCGGCCTGCGCGACATCCGGTGATAGAGTCCGGGCCCTCAACATTTTTCGAAGCAGGACTTCTTCAGCGCGCAGTGCATTGAGCCTCGGCAGTGTCTTCGTGTTTTCGTTTCGCCTCCTCAAGAACGGCCGCTTGGTATTCGCGCTTTGCGATCTCTATCGCTTCGGGCGATAGCAGTTCTACAGCGAGATAGTTGACGATAGCCGCCTCGGCTCTTTCTCTTGGCAACCAAAGGTCCAGTTACCTCGAGGTCCTGGACGCGCTGGCGAAGCCTATGCGCGACGAACTGATACTCCCTCTCCAGGCCAACCCCGCGGGCGTGGCGATGCCGACCAAGTTCCAGTCTTTCGTGACGGCGTTGAAGGATCCGGAGGTCGGCGCCTATTTCCAAGAGGCGATCGATTGCGCTAAGAACGGCTTCCTTCGGGCGGCAGCGGTGATGGCATGGTGCGCGGCGATTGACCGCGTCCACCGCAAGATAGAACGGGTGGGCTTTTCCACGTTCAATGTCACATCCGCCCAGATGGCGAGTCAACAGAAGGGGCGGTTCAAGCGCTTTAACCAGATCCAGAACGTCGCGAGCGTCAGCGAACTCCGAGAGGTTTTTGACACGACCATCCTATGGG
This sequence comes from uncultured Gammaproteobacteria bacterium, assembly GCA_963771615.1. Taxonomy (GTDB): domain Bacteria; phylum Pseudomonadota; class Gammaproteobacteria; order Steroidobacterales; family Steroidobacteraceae; genus Bog-1198. The sequence goes on along the minus strand of CAVYUD010000006.1, from coordinate 417,106 downwards.
TAGTTGAGGGCATGGCTCTAATCGACTCCAATCAGCACACCCGGCTCCGAAGCTGCTTTGAGATGAGGTGTCACTGCGCACACCCCGGTGACGCGCCGATCACAGAGTACAACCTGATGTCTTTGTTCTCGGATATTCATCAAATCTGTCAACCGGCGCGCAATACGGACCACCTTCCGGCGTCCAACTTTGACCAGGGTAGGACGGCTATTTGAAGGCCCTCGGTATCGGATTTCATCTGATGGATGGAAGAAGCGCGGTCTGCCGCGTTAGCGGCAGAAGCTCCGGGGTCTTTTAAAATCCGACCGCATAGGAAGACTTGAGAGCGGCGATCGAGGGTAGCCCCTTGGCCTTGGGTCCCCCGGGTTTTTGGATTTTCCGACTCATTGGCGCTTCTTGAAGCGATAGCTGTCGTTGCCGGTCTCGATGATTTCGCATCGATGCGTGAGCCGATCGAGCAACGCCGTGGTCATCTTGGCATCGCCGAACACGGCGCTCCATTCGCCGAAGGACAAGTTGGTGGTGACGATGAGCGAGACGCGCTCGTAGAGCTTGCTGATCAGATGGAACAGGAGCGATCCGCCATCCGCCGAGAAGGGCAAGTAGCCGAGCTCGTCGAGCACGATGGCGTCCTGGTTGAGCAAGCGGTTTGTGAGATGTCCGGCGCGCCCCGCGCGCTTTTCGGCATCGAGCTGATTGACCAGATCGACGACGCTGTAGAAGCGCGCCCGCTTACCCTCCAGGATGGCGTGCCGAGCCAAGGCGGTCGCCAGATGCGACTTGCCGGTGCCGGTTCCGCCCACAAGAACGATATTGCGGGCGGTGGTGAGATAGTCTCCGGCATAGAGTTGCCGGAACCGCGTTTCGTTCACCGCAGATTCTTTGAAGTCGAAGCTGTCGATGTCGCGCGGCACGGGGAAGCGCGCGAGGCGCAGCTGGTATTCGTAGGAGCGGGCCTGCCGGTCCGCCATTTCAGCTTGCAGCAGCTGCGCCAGCCAGGTCGTCGGGGCGAGCTTCTTCTGGCTCAAGGCCGTCAGGCTCTCCTCCAGCGCGCTCGCCATCCCGCGCAGGCGCAGGGTTTTCAGTTGTTCGGTCAGTTGTTGGGTTTGCATGATTTTCCTCGGATGGGTGATGGATGGGAACAACGGTGAGAGGGGACGCAGCAGCCGGTCGTAGCGATCGCAGTTGGCGGCCGGCTCGATGGCGAGTTTCAGCGCATCGGGTACCTGCAGCGGCGCGACGGGCGCCGGCGCCGCCGCCCGATGCAAGCAGGTTCACGACGTGCGCGCTCGTGGCGACTTGTTCATTGAGCGCCACGGCGCAGGCCTCGGTGACGGCATCCAGGCCGTAGAGGGCGACCATCGAGAGGACTTCCACGAACTGCCGATCGCCGTCGGGGTGGCGGGCGAGCCGCTCGCGCAGACGCGTCATCGCGGCCGGTAAATTCCAGTCTTTGAAGGGCGCGCCGTTGCGAAGCGCCCCGGGCTTTCGCTCGAGCGCCGGCACGTAATGCCAGGGGTTATATTGCACGTGACCGCGGCCAAAGAAGCGCGGATGCTCGCCGATCATCTCCTCGCCATGCATCAGCACGATGCGCTCGGCGTAGGCGCGCACGGTGGCGACCCGACTGGCAAAGCGGCAATCGACGCTGTAGCGGTTGCGCTCGAAGTTCACCAGACACGTCTGGGAGATGCGAGCGGTGTCTTCGGCATAGCCGTCGAAGGGCACCGGCATCGCACGCAACGCCGCGCGTTCCTCCTCCCAGACCTCGATGATCTTGCGGCTCGTTTGCTCCGGATGGTGGCGTTCACGCGCCAGCTGCAGGCAGCGCGCGGCCAGATGCGCATTGAGTTCGGCCAGATCCGCGCACCGTACCTTCGGCGTGAACAGCCACTCGCGCACGTTGCCGACCTGGTTCTCGACCTGGCCCTTCTCCCACCCCGAGGCCGGCGTGCAGGCGGTCGGATCGATGAGGTAATGATTGCACATCACCAAGAAGCGCCGGTTGTAGCGCCGCTCCTTGCCGGTGAAGATCGCATCCACCGCCGGCTTCAAGTTGTCATAGATTCCCCGGCGCGGCACGCCGCCAAAGAACTCGAACGCCCGGGCGTGCGCATCGAACACCATCTCCTGGCTCTCGCGCGGATAGGCGACCAGGAAAAATGCGCGGCTGTGGCACAGCCGCACGTGCGCGAGCTTGACGACTTGATCGATGCCGCCGAGCTCGACGTGCTCGTGGCTGAAGTCGAACTGGTACGCCTCGCCCGGCGCAAAGTACTGCGGGATAAAGGCGCCGGCCACCGACACCCGGCGCCGCTCGAAGGCGCGCATCTGCCGGCGCACCGTGTCCACCGCGCCCGTGTAACCTTCCAGGCACAGCGCCTCGTAGATCCGCTGCGCCGTGCGCTGCTCCCGCGCCGGCAATTTCGTCTCCGCCTCGAGCCACGCCTCCAGCGTCTCGAGAAACGGTCCTAATTTCGGCCGCGGCTGGCTCGAGCGCCGGTACTCAAACCGCTCGCCCTCCGAGCGCAGCGCCCGTTTGACCGTGTTGCGCGATAGCCCCAGATCCCGCGCGATCGCGCTGATCGACTCTCCCTGAACCAGCCGCCGTCGGCGAATCTTCCCAATCGTTTCCACGCACAACACCCCAGTTCACTCCGTACGGCCGGTAAAGCCGTAAAGAGTATGGGGTGGTCAATATTGGACGCCGATTTCACCCCGAACCTGGTCAGAATTGCACGCCGGTTCACACCCTGGACACATCGAGTGCGAAATTGTCCACCGCACTCGACTTCCTCGCAGAGATCAACGAAAAGGAGACGCTCGAGGATCAACAGGATTCCTGCCAGCCTACAGGTAGAAGGCTCGTATGCCCGATGAATGAGGCCGGTGGACGGGAGAGTGACAATGGTCGGGATTTTGCGAGCGTTGTGAATCTGCTGCAGGGCCAGGAAGTGATCTGCAGGGTGGCTGTGGCGTTTTCGATCGTGAAAACCGGGAAAGATCCTCTCAAGCGGTTGGTAAAAAGCGCTTTCGCTACGAATGGTCCCATCTATCAAAGGCTGGGATTGGCGAAAGGCTCGGTTGGCGGGTGCAAGACGCCATGAGTCCGCGTACGACAAGCGCGAGCACAACAGTCGTGACATGCATTGCCGCCGTCATTTTCGTGACGGGACTCTATCGACTTGACCTCGTCGCCTCGGGTTTCGCGCTGACACACCGGCGCGGGCCTAACGCGCTATGAAAAGGCCGATAAAGACAAGACATCGCAGCTCTTCACTACCTCTTATATGGCCCACAGGGAAATGACGTGGGGAGAGGTTGCCAGGCTGTTCGGCCTATCGTCACCGCTCTTGCGCGAGTCATATGACTGTACTTCTAATTCTGGAAGAGCGGGATCGACCTCGGAATCGGAAATTCGAGCTACCCAGATTCATTCGCAGGACTCGGTGCAGATTGTCCTGAGGCCGGATTCCTGCCCGAGATTTATGCTCAAGTATGCGCGACCGCCTCGCCCGCCGGAAGTAGGGTCCAACCGACGAGTAGAGTGGAAGCACGGCTTAACACTATTCGCTGACTGGTATTGCCACGGCAAACTGCGATCGCATTGGTTGAGCGGCAATAACTTGCTTAGAGTTGGGGCTTAGCGCGACAACGCATTGTCTAACACTAGAAATCAGGCCAACGAATTGATGGAATGTCTCGAGTTCAGTTGCCGATTTGGACAAAAATTGGCTGGGGGTAACGGTTGGGGTAACCATTTTAACCCACAGGGAAACACCGTAATTTGTAGCAACTCCGGGAAATTCCCCCCCTGTGCCACCAATAAAATCAATGACTTGAAATGTTTAATTCAAGCGCAGGCTGTAGGCGTCTCCGATCGGACGGCGCTGCTGATCTTAGAATGCTTGTTCAACGCGATACTTGACCGCGCTCCAATTGATGCGACGCGTAATGTAGGGTGGTCTCGGGTATACACAATGATGTAATGATGAACGAAAGCAAAACGGGCAAGCCCGGTCCCGTGCACAAAACTCCGACGGACTTGCGCATGGCGCTCCGCTCGGAAGCGACCACGCAGGCGGCTTGGAAGGATCTGACGCCGCTGGCGCGGAACGAATGGATTTGTTGGGTCATCTCAGCCAAACAAGAAACAACGCGCAAGCCGCCGAATCCAACGCGCGGTCGAGGAGCTTCAGGCAGGTAAACGCCGCCCCTGTTGTTGGCCTGGCTGTCCGCATCGCCGACCCAGCGCGAAGAAATGGTTCGAGAAGCGAGCGCGCTAACGGGGTTGCAGTCTGCCCGGGCCGTTCACTGAGATGTATTCTCCAGCCGCTTACTACACAACGCACTAGTCAGAAGCGGAAATCGGTCTTTTCGCGGCCGCCGAGAGAGTTTGCGATTTGGCGGAGCGGGGGAGGCCAGCGATCCGTGGTTAGATCGAATCACGCGGAGGCTGTCTGGCAGAGGCTACCCGTGATGCCCAAACCGTCGTGATCGCCAGAGCGAAGCAATGTAATTGGCACCGGCTCGCTCCGGATCGGCTGCGTATTCCGGTCATGAAGGGCCGCCGTTCCGGCTGATGCCGGTCCAGGATTCCGGCTGATGCCGGGCCGGTGTAACGCGGTAGTGAACTGTCGGTTAGAACCTGGGTTCAGGTCAAATGTTTTTTGATTTGGAGGGGATGGAGGATTTGTTGCCGACGGTTTTATGTCGGCGCATAGACTCTCCCTTGAGGATTAGTCGGTAGCTGTTGTGTACGACGCGATCGAGGATGGCGTCGGCAACGGTTCGATCCCCTAAATATGCGTGCCACTGATCGATCGGCAACTGACTCGTGATCAGCGTCGAGCGTCGATCGTAGCGATCGTCGAGAATCTCCAGCAGGTCTCGCACCGTCTCATCGCTCAAGGGAGCCAGACCGAAATCATCGAGCAGAAGAAGATCGGCTTTGGCAAGTTGCCGGAAGAATGCCGAGCGGCGCTGCATGGCGCCGTAACGGGCGAGTTCCTCGACTAAGCGCGGCAGACGAAAGCAGCGCACCGAGAAATCCGCGCGGCAGGCGGCGTGCGCAAGAGCGGCGCCTAGGTAGCTCTTGCCGACACCAGTTGGTCCGGTGATGAGGACGTTTAAATGTTCGCGGATCCAGCCCAAATCACTGACTTGAGCGAACTGCGCGGGATCGAGGCCGCGGGGGCTTCGGGTATCGATGTCTTCGATGCAGGCAGGGACTGGCAGCTTTGCCCAGCGCAGGCGCATCGTTAGGCGGTGCGTGGCTCGTTCGGTAAACTCGTGCTGAATCATGATGCCGAGACGATCCTCGAAGGATCGATCGGACAGATCGGGAAAGGCCTGTTGCTGCTCGAGAGCGGCGGCCATGCCGGCGAGACGCAGCTGATGTAGTTGTTGGATGAGCGGTTCGGTCAACATTTAAGAACTCCTTCACTGGTTATTGGAAATACTTCGCGCCGCGCACGTTCTCGTGCGCAAGATCGAGCGAGGGCGAAGCTGGCGGTGAGAGCGGCGTCTGGATCAGGGTGCGTACGGCGCGATAGCTGCAGGCTTTGAGCGCCAAGGCGCGCTCGCAAGCCGCTTCGAGTCGCGCAGGGGAGAAATCATGGGCGAGGCGCAGAATGCCCTGAGCACCGCGCAAGGTCTCCTCTGGATGTTTACGGCCGCCGGCTTGGGCTTGCACGACCCCGAAGGTGGCGGGACCGATGACAAAGGCGCGCTCCAGAACGCGATCAAGATGCTGATCGATGACGGCGATGTGCTTCTCAGGCCGGTGCACGCGTCGGGTCAAGCGCTGCGCGCGCTCTTTAGCCCGCGGATGGGCGGCAACCAACTGGCCTGCATGAAAGATCTCAACCGCACGGGCGGTGAGGCGCACATCCACGCGTTCACCAATCAGCCGATACGGCACCGAGTAATACGCACGGGCGACCTCGATGTGATAATCGGGGTGCACCTTCGCTTTGCGCCACTCGCCGAACTCATACGGCTTCGCCGGCAAGGCCTTCAGGGTTGAGCGCTCCAGCTTCTCGAAACGCGATCGGCGGTTGCCCTCGATCTTCTTGAAGGGCCGGGTGTTTAAGCGCTCGATGAGCTCAGCAATCGTTTTGTTAAGCTCACCGAGTGAGAAGAAATCCTGGTTGCGCAGACGCGCCAGAATCCAGCGCTCCACGACCAACACGCCGCTCTCCACCTTCGCCTTGTCGCGGGGCTTGCGCACCCGGGCAGGCAAGACGGCAAGTTGGTAGTACTCGGCGAAATCCTGATACGCCCGGTTGATATCCGGATCGTAGCGGTGCGCCTTGGCGACGCCACTGCGTAGGTTATCGGACACAATGGCGCGTGGCGCACCGCCAAAATACTCAAGGGCCCGAACATGTGCGCCCAACCAATCGCCGGCGCCTTGGCTGACCGTCGCCTCAGCGTGCGTGTAGTTGGAAAACCCCAGCACGGCGACAAAGATCTGGGCGGCACGAGTGGCGCCTGAGTGGCGATCCTTGATCGGCACCGTCTGGCCCGCATAATCGACGAAGAGCTTGTCGCCGGGCGCATGTTCCTGACGCAGCACCAACTCTTGGGTCTGCAGCCAGCGACGGTACTGCTCGCAGAATACGCTGTACTGCCATCCATCCGGATGCGCGCTCTTGTACTCTTCCCACAGCAATAGCCGCGTGACGCTGCGCCGGCGCAGCTCGTTGTGAAGGTAAGCAAAATCCGGTCGCGGTGCTCGCGACAGCGGCACCACGCGCTTGTACATCATCGCGTGCAGCGCCGCTTCATCCATCGCCGGCGGCAGTGGCCAGGTCACTCCGGCATCGCGTGCCCGGCGCGCGCACTCTTGCACGGTTGAGCGGGCGCTGCCGATCGCAGCGGCTATCTGCCTGTCACTGAAGCCTTCGGCCTTGAGCCGCAGAACCTCGCGAATCTTGCGCACGGGTAACCTCTCTTGCCCCACCGTAGCTCTCCTTCCATCGGAAAAAGAGACCACGGTAATGGCGGTTAACCCGCGTCACACCCCCCTGCCGGCATCGACCGGAATGGTGGCCCGACATGGACCGGAATCATGGCCCGGCATGCTCCGGAACTGGTGGCCGGCATGGACCGGAATACGCAGACGTTGCTGATGGCAAATAGCCCTGCGAGTACCATCGCCAACTATCTCACCGACATTAGAACGGAGCATATGGAGCTTCCGCCCAATCGGGAGAAGGACGAAGCCGCTGTCCAGTTGCTCCTCCGATGGAAAGCAAAGTTGGAAGGGAAAAAGCCACGCATCCTAGGCTAGACGAGCAACCAGAAAGCAGACGCTCCTGTCGGACGGCTTCGGGTCGAGACCGGGAGTTGAGCCGTCGCGGGCAACAACCGGGCCAAAACCTGTCACCGACGGTGCCTAGATGCGCAGCGGATAGCAGTCATTCGCGGGTGTTTGACGAGGCAAGCAGCAAATGGTCTATTGCACGCAGTAGGTACGCAAGGAAAGCGTAAGTGTTGTTGGACGATTTCGTCGCGTTTGATCGTTACACGACAACCTGGCGCCCAGTTCAAATAATCGAAATTAGGGGTCTTGAAGTGATCGAAGAGCGATCTTCACGTTATGCGGCGCTCCTTTTGAGGCTGACACTTGGAGCGCTTTTTATCGCGCATCTGTACTGGAAATTTGAGATTCTTCCCGGCGGGGTCGCAAAGTGGTGGTCAGGCTTTCAAACGAATGGATATCCATGGTTCGTGCCCTGGTACGTCATTTCCGCGGAATTTGCTGGCGCTGTATTGCTGATCCCGGGGATCTATACCCGTTGGGTCAGCCTCTACGCCATTCCACTGATGATCGTAGCGACGCGGTTCTGGTGGGTGCGCAAGAGGCTTCTACTTCACCTCTGCCGGCGGCGAACTCCCCTTGCTTCGGGCCAGCACCCTGCTTGTTCAAGCATTGCTCGGCGATGGTCCCTATGCTGTGAAAGCCGGCGCATTGCATAAACGTTTCGCCGATCGCGCCGCCGGGCTACGGCGTCGCGGAGCGTCTAACAATCGGTCGGAGGGATCGCGCGTCTGATGCCGCAAAGCCGACACTGACGAGCGACGGTTCGGGTCGATGGCGGACTCCGACATTGAGTTGCTGGCGCTGAGTGGGATTTTCGCCTTTCAAGACTATCAATTCGCATTTCGAGAAATTTCCGCGCGATTTACCCTGCCCTCTTAAGCCTATACTTTGCTATCCATCAGAGACAGCAATGATCAGAACTGCATCGACGTAGGTGCATTCAGTCGCATTCAGCGTCTGTACGATGCGGATGCGGTGGTGCATTGGCAGCGCTGCGAGGCGGCGGGTTTGCAGTTCCCGCAGGAAGTGTTCACGCAGTTGTTTCATGAGGTTGGGAAATTTGCTAGGAATGTTAGATAGAGAAGAAGTAAAGGAAGCGCAGAAGCATCTGGTATGGGTGGGCAAGCATGGTTCGAGAGATTAAGTCTCTTTCTCGCGCGCTGTCGCTCGCCGTCGCACTTGTGGTAGTTGGGTGTAGCGCACGACAACTCAATGGAGATCTGGGCCGAGGTTCTCTGGTCTTGCCGGTCACGTTCGTGGATTCCCACCGCCACGAGATCCCGATGCCGGACGCTGTAGGTTACGCGTTGCTGGGCTCGATCCCAGGTGCGATATACGGTGACGTTCAGGCTCCATTTGGTATATTTTGAGTCGTTTGCAGGAAGTGGGCGAGCACGCGACGCGGATAACTGGCGAGGGAATTGAATTCGGCTGGAAGATACATCCGGTCGAAACCCGCTTCAGTCGAGTTTCCACGCAGTTTGACTCTTCTGGCTCGGCCTTGGATGTGAATAGTGTTGGTTTTTTGAGTGAGGCTGGCCGCGCAGTCTTTTTCTTCAGTGAGCGCAACGAGACATTACATTCAATTGAGTGCGCGACATTTTACTTGTGCATAGACTCGAAAATACCGCCGTTCGCAGGTTTCTTGCCGATTGCGCAACCGATAAACGGCAGCGGAAATATCAGGAGCACGCAGTTATCGTTGATATGGATCGCCAGGCCGCCCTGTGGCAGTGCTTCGACCCGATGGGTGGCGGCGTAATCCCAAGCGAACTGCTCCGGCATTTTGGGTTGCGTGGGAAATACGTGAGCAAAATCGGCCTCGTGCTGCTTGCTAGCCAATTCGTTAGCGACGGCGTTTTTCGCGGCTAGCTGAAGTTCCTGGGACCAATCTGGTATCGAGTGGATGGCGTTGTTTTCTTCCTTGGGCGGCGCGACAGTGGAAGGCGAGCCAGACGTGAGATCAACACGATGTTGAGGAATGGCCTTTCTGGACCCCTGTATCGTTTCTCTTGGTTCGAGGGCGACTTCCGCAGTGCTGTTCGTGGAATCCAGACCAGTTGAAGGCTTCCAGTCCTGCTTTTTACTAAGAGGTGATGGGAGGACAGAAGAAGCCAGACGAGTGCGAGATGTGCTCCCAGCACCATCGATAGGGTCAATAGCCACCGGGCTTGGCGACGCACAGTCACGGCGGCGGAATATCAGTTCATTCTAATTCTGAACATGAGTTGTTACTCCCTTGAAGGATTGAGAACCCGGACGCATCGGAAAGTTCCGCGTCGGAATGAAATGCAGGTGTGTTGTGGGGATAGGAGCGAGAAATCGGTGTCTTCAGAGGATGGCGGCGAGCAAAACGCTTCAGGCAGTTGGGTCGAGAACTATGTCGCTAGCTTTGGCTACAGCTACCCGTGGGGCATGTTGTTCTTTCCCCTAGTCGGGCTGTTTCCTATCCTTTTGTTATCGCGGTCGAGCGCCGCTTTGGCAGTGGCCATTGGCATCGAAGTGATTTTGATCCTGGCGTCTGTCCGATGGAAGACTTATCGCGTTGAGTTGGGCGCAGGATCAGTCAGCGCAGTTTGGGTTTTCAGTCGGAAGTCGTTTGCGCTTGCGGACGTCGACTTGATTCAACTCTTGATCGGCTTTCGCGGTGGGCCGCTGCTGCTCATTCGACATGGTGACCGGATCCTGTTGACGGTTTCTAGAAACCTAGATGGATTCGACGATATGGTTGGCTTCTTTCGCGAATACGCGAAACATCATCGCTTGATATTTGCGACGCGGGACGAATGGGGCGAGTGGACGCAGGCCGGTGTGAATAAAGATGCTCCGCCAAGCGGCGAACAATGACGAGCCGAGGCGCAATCTGAGATGGAACATTCGTGCAGTGCGCCATAAAATGACGCTCCACTTCCGTTTTGGAGCAATCTTCCATGACCCGACTCGCGGCCACTCAATCGCAGTTACACTCTGCCACAGTGCTGGCGCTACTACTCGGCCTACCGATTATAGCTCTCAGCGCTGAGCCGGCCGCTGTGCCGCCAATGCCGGCACCGTCGATGCCACCCGCCGGCGACTATCACTTGGAGAAAGCGCATGCGAGTCTGATCATGCGGGTGAACCATCTCGGGTTCTCGACGTACACAACTCGATTCAGTCGCTTCGACTCGGAACTCACCTTCGATCCCAACCAAATCACCTCGTCGAAAGTCTCTACAACGATTGACGCCGATTCTTTCGAAATGGACGGAGCGCCGACGATGTGCCTCGATATCATGAAAGGCGAGCAGATGCTCGACACCAAGAAATTTCCCAAGATCCTGTTCAAGTCCGAGAAAGTGAGGATGACGGGAGCCAAATCTATGGAAATTACTGGCGCGTTCACGCTGCACGGGGTCACGCGACCGCTGGTGCTTAAGGCCACCTACAACGGCGGCTACGCGGGTATGCCTAAGATGGATCCGCAAGCGCGTGTCGGATTCTCGGCGCACGGGCAATTCAAGCGCTCGGATTTCGGCATCAAATTCGGCGTGCCCGCCCCCGGTACGACTATGGGCGTGGGGGATTTGGTGAATTTCTCAATCGAGGCGGAATTTGTGGGACCGCCCCTGGCGGCTGCGGCCGGCAGTAAGGGTTGAAAAGAAATAGGTCTGATGGTTCAAAGGCGCTCGCGATGAGAGAACGCGATGCCCGAACGGCTCGACCAGACGACTAAGGTCGATAGGCAGCACTGCGAAGCACTTGGCCGGGATGTGCACCGGTCGGCTTGCCGTTGTCGATGACCCACTCGCCTGAAACCATGACGGCGGGAATGCCGAGAGGTGGCGCCTCCGGCGCATCAATGGTCGACTGATCGATCACGACGGCGGGGTCGAACAACACGAGGTCGGCAACGTACCCTTTCGCAATGCGGCCGCGGTCATTTAAGTGCAGTTGGTGCGCCGGCAATCCTGTCATTTTGTGGATCGCTAGCTCTAGGGGTAGTACCTTCTGCTCGCGTACATAGTGGCCGAGAATGCGAGGAAACGAACCTGCGCCTCGGGGATGTGTCCCATGCAGTTCGCCGTCGCTACAGAACATGATTTGTGGCTGAGCGACGAACCAGCGGACATCGTCCTCGCTCATGGAGGTGACAATGACGGCTTCCATATGCTGGTCGGTGCCGACCTCAGCGCTGGTTGCGCGTACGATCCGAATATAACTTTCGGCGGGTGTCAGTTTCCAGGCCGCGGCGATTTCCTCGAGCGTTTTTCCCGCCAATGCCGGCTCGGGAGTGTAGAGCGCCAATCGAATCGCACCGGCGCCGCCGTTATCGGCAACAGCCTGCGCGACCTTTTTTGGATTCTCGTAGTCCCGGTCCGCCATCAGTACCCGGATCGTTGAGTACCAATAGGTATACGGATACACGTCGGCCATCAAGTTCACATGGTCGCGCTTTGCGGCGGCGAAATATTCTGGCATGCGCGTGGCTGCCATATGCCAAAGCGGCGTAGAGCCGAGTTTGATGTGCGTTATTTCGACCGGAATGTGCGCTTCCCGGCCTATCTTTAATACTTCGTCGAAGGCTTCGAAGGTGTGGTTGGCTTCGTCGCGGACGTGACTAATGTAGAAACCGCTCTGGGCGGCCGCCACCTTCGAAAGTTCGACTACTTCCTCGGTGCTCGCGAAGTGGCCTTCTTCGTATTCGAGACCCGTGGACAGCCCAAAGGCGCCCGCCCGCAATTCTTGTGCGAGCAGTACTTTCATGCGCGCAAGTTCGTCGCGAGTCGAGGCTCGGTACAAATCTTTGCCCATGATCTGCTCACGCAAAGTGGCGTGTCCGATCATGCTGGCGACGTTAATGGCGGGTGGAGTTTTCTTAAGCTGCTCGAAGTAGTCGCCCAACGGAAAGTGCGATTGCCCGTCCTGCCCTATGAATATGGTGGTGACGCCTTGGCGGGATACGGTCGCGGCATCGAGGTCCTTGAGTAATCCGCGGTCGGCATGCGTGTGCATGTCGATGAAACCGGGCGCTAAGCTAAGGCCGTGCGCATCACGTGTGGTTTCGCCGGCCAGCGGGTGCATATGTGGACCCACTGCGGTAATGCGGCCCTGGTGCACGCGCACATCGGCGGTAAATGGAGACTTGCCCGTGCCGTCGTAGACTTGCGCGTTCTGAATCAGCACGTCGGTCGCGCGTGCGCTGTCTAACAGGAGAATCAAAATACCGGTGAAGGAGAGTAGAGTTCCGAGTCGCATCCGGGGGAGTGTCCACGCGGGCAGCCTGGGTGTCAAAGGCTGCTTGAAGCGTTATGACAAGGTCGCGTTTGTTGGACGCGGCGTTTTTCAATAGGATGCGCATCAAGGGAGCTAAAAAAAAGAATGGAATCAGAAAACTCCACTGACAAGCATAAGCGCTGGCCGGTTGCTGGCAAGCGCTTATGAGTACCATTCCCGGCGAGTGCGCGGATGAGAGACTAGACTCGGTCGGTGCGTCTGCTGCGACGGTTGCCTCTGCAGATTCGGGTGGCGCTACCTACCAAGTGCAGTTCAGTAACTTTTGGTCAGGCTCGCGCGCACGCAACTCTTTCAGCTTAGCTCGGCGAGGCGAGATTCAGACGACTGACGAAGGAATCGTCGTTCGCGCCTTTCAACGTGAGATGGGGTTCTTGGGTTCGTGTATAGAACTCAAGTTCGCGCGCGCTCACGTCACAGATGTTTCTCAGCTCGGCAATTTTGTGAGCCTCAACATCGTACGTCCGAGTCAAGATCTGGAGAAGATAGGCTTCTGGACTCAGGATGAGGAAGACGCGAAGAAGATTGTGTGGGGATTGCCGGATACGGCGAGTGCAGCCGGTATCGCCTTAAAGGAGTACGAGGGGCACTTGCGATTGCTCGAGCGCGGTGACTACGTAACGAAGGCCCTCGTCGCGGCGAATGTTTTGGTCTTTGGTGCTGCCGGGCTGGCAGGGGCTGGGTTTTTTACTCCAAACGCAGAAGTACTTCAGGCTTGGGGGACTAACTTCGGGCCGTTGACCACTGGCGGTCAATGGTGGCGCCTGGCCACTTCCATGTTCTTGCATTTTGGGGTGTTTCACCTTGCGCTCAACATGTGGGCGCTGTACGTCGGTGGGCGGCTCGCCGAGCGGCTTTTTGGAAGATGGTCTTTTGGGCTACTTTATTTTGCGTCTGGATTGGCAGGCAGCTTGGCAAGCTTGATTTGGAATCCCGCTGTCAACAGCGCAGGCGCGTCCGGTGCCATCTTCGGCGTATACGGTGCGATGCTTGCGTTCTTTCTTCGCAAGCATTCGGCAATCCCTTCGGCGGTCATCAATGAGCAGCGTTGGAGTGGGGTCACCTTCATCGGCTTTAACTTGATGAATGGGTTCTCGAATGCGGGAATCGACAATGCCGCCCACCTAGGTGGACTTACCGCTGGCTTTGTCATGGGGTTGGTGATGGCGAGACCCATCTCAACCGAAGCCCGGGCGCAAATCAACGCGACGTCCTTCTACATTCGGGGAGGTATCACTGCCTTGAGCTTGCTCGGACTTCTGTTTTTAGCATTTCGATTCTCCCCTGCCGGTAATTCGGCAGACCAGACCTTTCGTCGTGATCTTCGTCAAATGGCGGAGTCGGAAAAGGCCGCTCGTCAATTTGCAAAAGAGGCATTCGACGCGCTACAAAGTCATCAAATTAGCGGGAGTGAATTCGCTGAGCGGATAGACAAGGACGTGTCGCCGCGATGGGCACTGATTCAAAAGACCATTCAAAGAGATCGCGTCGCCGACGATTCCAAATTGAAACCGCTGTGGGAATTGCTAAGCGATTATAGTGAAACCCGTCTCGAGGCCTTTCAGCTGTACGCATTTGGGGCCCGTACGGGAAAAAAGGCTGATTTAGAAAAGGCGCAAGCCAAGGTCGATCAAGGAGATGTCGACTTAAAGCTCATCAAGGATTTGAATCAGCGCCAGAAATAGTCGCGTGTCACGCACTGCGGCAGTGCTCGCTGCTCCCGTCGCGCAGTGAAAACGGAGGCCGATCAGCGCTGCCGATAAAGGATAATGTGGATCGCGATGACCTAGGGCATGAACCCTACTTCCCGTTGGTGTCGGATGGCGAGAATACGTACTTCATCGCTGGAAATCACAAACCGGTAAAGCGCGACGTATCCGGAATGGCCATAAGAAATAATCAGTTCGCGTAGTTCGCCTTCTAGGCGACGACCTACGAGTGGGTGTGCCGCGAGATTGTCGACTGCGGATTGGATCGCGGTAACAGCGCTCTGCGCGGCTTCGGGATTCTTGTCGCGTAAGAACTGAAAAGCGCGTTCGATGTGATCGAGAGCCCGCTTTGAATAGACTACCGTTGCCACGGCTTTGGCCGTTGGGCGCGCCCGTCGACCGCGAGCCGTTGCATCCAGGCGTGGACGTCTTCGGCGCGATAGACGTCCCCGGTGTCGTCGATTTCGGCGTCTGCGGCGAGCGCCTCCTTGACGAGGCTGCGGATTTGTTCTTCGTATGCGGCGTGGCGTTCGACCGCTTCGACGATCAAGCTATGCGCGGAGCGTCCAGTTTGCTTGGCGAGCGCGCCCAGACGAGCGCGCAGTTTCGGGGGAAGACGGATGGTCGTGGTGGCGGCCATGGTGAACCTCGGTGCCGGCTGCAGAGGCTACAAATGTAACACATAGGGCGCCAGCCGTTAGTACCGCTCAATAACGGTTGCCATTCCTTGAAGGCATTCGAAGCACGCTCGTCCCAGGTGACGTATAGGCCAGACGCTTGATGGCGCTGGGTAAGAGCGTTTAAAAGCCGGGCAGAGTTAGTTCACGAAGAAGCGTCCAGATTGGTATCAACCTGACGCGCCGTCCGATATGGATACCGGGAACATCTCGACGCGGGCGATTAACGCGGTCAACCAATTCGCAACGAGCGAGATGGCAAGCCTCCGAGCTTTGCGCATCCCATGCATGGGGCGGCAGTCGGCCCAATACTGGGCATTAGCCATGCCTAAGTGCCTACGGCAAGGCGGACACGCGCGGCTTGCGCTAAACTGGCCTTGATGTCTGGGAAGCCATCCGCCGGGAGAAATCGTGAATGGATGTTCATCCACCCCGCCAACCCATCCATACGGTGA
Organism: uncultured Gammaproteobacteria bacterium; assembly: GCA_963771615.1. Taxonomy (GTDB): domain Bacteria; phylum Pseudomonadota; class Gammaproteobacteria; order Steroidobacterales; family Steroidobacteraceae; genus Bog-1198. The sequence goes on along the minus strand of CAVYUD010000006.1, from coordinate 401,664 downwards.
AGGATTTTCTCCTTCATCTGCTGACGATCACTGTCGGTCTGTTTATCGCACTTTCGCTGGAGGCGGCGGTGGAATCTCTCCACCACCGGCACCTGGTGCGTGACGCGCGCCAGAATCTGCATCGGGAAATTGTCGCCAACCATCAGCAGTACGCAATGAATGCGAAGTGGGTTGCCGAGAACCGCGATCAGCTTGCTCGCAACATGGAGCTGTTGCGAGAACTGCGACACGGAAAAAAGTTGGATCCTGCCAATCTTGGCTGGCACTGGCAGTGGAATTCCTTCAGTGGAGTCGCTTGGAGAGCCGCGCGCGACAACGGTGCGGTTTCTTACATGGAACCGGACTTAATTGCCTCTTACTCGTGGATCTATTTACAGCAGGACTACATCAATTCAACGGCACTCGCTATCGTGAGTGAGGAATCGAAAGCGGGAGCGGCGCTCGAGGCCGCTGCCGATCCATCAAATCTAAGCCCCTTAGAAATTCAAACGCTGTTGGTCAAGTCGGCCGAGATAAATTTAAGCCTTAGTACCCTGCAATCAACCATGAAAGGTCTGGAAGACATGTATATCGAGCAGTCGCAAAATCGCGCTGTGGAAACGCATTGAGTTGGTCACTCGAAAGCTGACGTTGGTGATCGGCAGCTTGGGGTCGATAGTTCGCGTTCGATTCGGCCCCGGCAGGTCACAGGCAGAGACCGGCCAAGTGCAGCCATATTACGGGCCAGATTCGACAGCATGAATGCCCTAGAATGACTGGTCAATTGTTACCAGGGCGTCGCCGGTCTAGCCGAATCCGGGAGGCAGAGGGGGCGGTAGAGCGTCAGCCGACTAGCCGTTGACGATACCGCCGGCTGGATAAAGGCAGCGGCGGTCTCTGATCTTCTCTGGTTGGAGTCCCCATCGAATCCGATGTTAGTCGTTGCCGACCTGCGTGCAATCTGTTTCGGCCTCACGAAAACCATCAGCGCTCGTGGCGGTCGATAACACGTTCCGTTCATTGTCGGATTTTGCTAGATGGCCAGGTCATCACTGCGCCTTCACATCGTGCGACTTGAACCACGCCAACACGTATGCCGCCTTGTCGATGAGCAAACTCGGACGCGCGGAAATATCATGCGAGGCGTTGGGCACCCGCACCAGCGCCGTGTCTATCTTGCGAAGCTTGAGCGCTTGGTAGAACTGTTCCGCTTCGCTGGAAGGCGTTCTGTAGTCGACCTCGCCGGTCATGAGCATCGTGGGCGTTTTTACGTTGCCGACGTAGGCGAGCGGCGAGCGTTTCCAGTAAGCCTGCATGTCATCCCATGGAAACTCGCCGAACCAGTAGCGATAGAAATAGTTGTTCATATCCCCGGTGAGCACGAAGCTGGTCCAGTTGATGACCGGCTTGACGACCACCGCGGCGCGGAAGCGATCGGTGTGTCCGACGATCCAGGCGGTCAACACGCCGCCGCCGCTGCCGCCGGTCACGAACAGACGCTGCGTATCGACATAACCGCGTCCAATCACGGCGTCGACGCCGGACATAAGGTCGTCGTAATCCTTGTCGGGATAATCGTGATGAATCAGATTGGCGAACTCTTCGCCGTAGCCGGTACTGCCGCGCGGATTCATGTAGAGAACGACGTAGCCGGCGGAGGCATATAGCTGTATTTCCGCGGCAAAGCTCGGCGCGTACATGGCGAACGGACCGCCGTGAATTTCCAGCACGAAGGGATATTTTTTCGCCGGATCGAATCCGGGCGGTTTGACGATCCAACCTTGCATGCGGCGATGATCGGCCGAAGAATCGAAACCAATCTCCTCGAGCGCGCCGATCGTGCGCTGCGCGAGCAAATTATCGCTTGAAGCGGCCAGCGTCCTGATATCGCGTGGGGAAGTACCCGTGGCGAGCGCCGCAGGCGCCGTAGCGCTGGCCTTGGTGAATGCGAAGCGGCCATTCGGCGAGACAGAGAAAGAGCCTCCCGAATAGGGCCGGGTGACATCGGCGCCGCCCACACCTTCCGCGAGCGTGCGTACCTTGCCCTGCAAATCGATTGCCGCAATCTTGGTCGATCCATGATCATCGTACTGGAATACCAGCGTCTTGTTAGTCTGCCAGCCACTTCGGGGACGCGGCATCGCGATCGAGCGACGCGCTGATCGAGTGAGCATGACTGCCGTCGCTGTCCATGACGTAGAGTTGCGTGGCCTGATAGCCCAATTGCTTGTCGTCGAACCCCAAGTAGGCGATGTGCTTGCCATCCGGCGAGGGCACCGGATGCCGGTCAGGCCCGCGCCGATCCGTCAGTGCGTGCAGTGAGCCATCCGACAGATCGACGCGGTAGATTTCGCTATCCAGCGGGTCATAGTCGGCGTCCGCGCGGCGATTGGCGCTGATTAGGATGCCGGCTCCGTCGGCAGTAAAGGCCGGTGGGCCTTGATGGTCGAAATCGCCGTGCGTCAACTGACGCGCAGCGCCGCCATCGGCCGCAACCATGAATAGCTGGTTGAAGGTGTTAGGCAAGTAACCCTCGCCGTCAGCGCGAAAAACCATCCGGTCGATCAACTTCGGTGGATCCGCCCATTTGGCGTTTTTTGGCGTCTCCGGCAACTCAACTTTAAGCGGCTTTCGCTCTTGCGGCACCGGCATCAGGAAGGCGAGCCAGCGTCCGTCCGGCGACCAGGCCAAACCGCTAGGGTGCTCGGTAAAGTTGCTGATCGGCGCGCTGATGCCGCTCGCCATCCAATACATGAACAGTTGCGCAGAGCCGTCGGCGGCGCGTGCGATATACGCGATACGCGTGCCATCCGGCGACCAGCGCGGTGAACCGCTGGTTGGCGCTCCCGAAAGAGGCCGTTCGTTCTTGCCATCGACGCCAACCAGCCAGACGGTGCCGCGCGCGCGATCGGTCTTGACGTCGTATCCCATTCGCACGTAAGCAATATTTCGGCCATCGGGCGAAACTTGCGGATCGGCTGCCCATTGAAGGTCGAACACATCCATCGGCTTGAACGCCGGCTTCGGCGCCTGCGCGTAGCCAGGGGACGCGACACTGAGCATGCAGCAGCGCCGCGGCGGAAAATTTCACAGTCACCGAAACCCAATTAACCATTGATGATCTCTTTGCCGGCCACCCAGCAGTAACGTTGATGTTCATTCACAATCCCCACGGCCTGCATGAAGGCATAGCAAATAGTGGAGCCGACGAACTTAAAACCTTTTTGCTTCAGATCCTTGCTCATCGCGTCGCTGTGGGCCGTCGATTGCGGAATTCCGCCCAGATAGAGCGGCCGCCGCCGCAGCGTCCGGCCATTCGTGAACTGCCAGACGTAGTCGCTGAACGAGCCAACTGAGGCGCGGATCTCAAGGTAAGCGCGGGCGTTCGCGATGAAGGCGTCGACTTTCAACCGATTGCGGATGATGCCGGGATTTTGCAACAGGCGGCGGCGCTTCAGCGCGTTATAGCGGGACATCTTCTCGGCATCGAAATCATCGAAAGCCCGCCGATAGGTTTCGCGTTTGCGCAGTACCGTGATCCAGCTCAGACCCGCTTGCGCGCCCTCCAGGCACAGCATCTCGAACAGCGGCTGGTCGGCGCGAACCGGCACCCCCCATTCAACGTCGTGATAGGCGAGATACAAAGGATCGGCCGGACACCAAGCACAACGCAGCTTCCCATCGGCATGCCGCTGCGCCTTCAGTTTTCGACGATCAGTCGCCACGACTCAACGATCAATGCGATTTGGCGGCGATGACCTCGATCTCGATCTGGGCGCCGGGCGCCGCCAGCGCCGCCACCTGTACGGCGCTTCGCGAAGGTTTGTTCGGCTGATCAGGCGTACCGAAAAATTGCTTGTATCCAGTCATCATGCCTGCGAAGTCCATCTTGTTGTCGTTTGCCGGATCGCCGACCATGAAGATGGTCATCTTCACCACATCGCCCATGGTCAACCCCAGGCGCGCAAGCGTTGCTTTGATTGAGTTGAGGGCGCCGACGGTTTGAGTTGCCATGTCGCCATAGGCCGCGACACTGCCCTTCGGCGCATCCTTATTGATTACGGGAGCCAAGGCGCCGCTCAGGAAATAGGTGTCGACCCCGGCTTTGACCGTGACAGCCGAAGAAATCGGAAATTCATTGCCGTCCGGCAGCGGCAACCGCTCGACTTTCTGATGGTCGGCGACTTTCTTGGCATCGGCCGCCAGCACGGCCGGAGCCGCTGCGATCATTGCCAGAACACTTGCGGCGAGAATGAGCTTGCGCCCTCTGATCATGCTAGACATCGCATCCCCTAACTAATTAATTAAACGTGCAGTCGCACGGCGTGACGAACCTTGTAAACCAATTCAATGCAATCGACTCCGCGCGTGCGCCGCGCCGTGCTTCGAATTTCATGCATGAGCTTGAGCAGCACGCGGGTGCTCTGATCGGCGGTCAAACTCAAGCGCGGATCAACTCCGAGATGCAAAACTGCAAAACGCTCGTGCGCGGACCGAACGAAAACAGCGACACCCAGCGGCTTTCCATCGTCTGAAATCGCGAAGAGAGTCTGGACTCCTGCTATATCGCCCACCCGGACCCGCAGGCCGCCGTCCTGTTCATAAATTTCCGGGACACCGTAAGTATCGATGGACTGCTGAATGCCGACTCGCACGCGATGCTGGTTTACGTTGAAAAACAGCAACTGCTCCAGGGCTGGACGCTGCTCCGCGGCTAGTTTTGACGTAATCTCGATTGGCGCGCCCAATGACCCCCCGAGCAGGCCGCTGCGATGAGCGGCCAGTCACAGAACTTAATTGACGCAGTGCAACAGACATTGTCTGCGGCCTGAGACTCCGTATCGTATAGCGTCGCCCGTTGAATGACACTAGCCTCAACATTCGTCAGCGCGTTGCTGCATTGCGGTATCGCCGCAGCGTCTCAGTCAAACCAGGTCCCGCATGAAAGGAAACAGTTGGTGCTAGCTTCTGACGAGGACGCCGGCACGTTGGACGCGCTGAAGTTCAGTCTGGCGAGCGATATCATCGAGCTCGTCGTTTTGACATCGGACGACGCCTTCTTGCAAACCCTGCGCGAGGCCGTGGGCGGTGCCAGGCGCCTATGGCATGTCCCATCTCCCGACAAAGTCAGCGACCTGCTGGTCGCAGGCGAAGTCGGCATTGTGGTGCTCGATGTGCAGGCGTTGCATGACAATGCGCGGGTCTTCGTAGAACAAATCAAGCGTCAGTTCCCCGATCTGGTGCTCGTCGCTGCGGGTCATCGCGATGATGAGACATCGCTCGCCGCAATGATCAGCGCCGGATTGGTGTATCGCTTCATCCACAAGCCGATGTCCCCCGCAAGGGCGAAATTGTTTGCAGAAGCGGCGATCAAGAAATACGAGGTGCAACGGCGGCGTGCGGCGGAGGCTCCACAGCGCAACTCCGCACCGCCCGTGCGGCACGCATGGCTGATAGGCGGCGCCGTGGCCGGGCTGCTGATCGTCGGCACCATTGCGTGGATAGCGCATCGAAGCAACGCAGTAGAGCCCGCGCTGCCTGCCTCGAGCGAAACCGCGAAACCCGCCGGCGTTGAATCTCTGCTGCTCGCGCGGGCGGGGGCGGCGCTGGCAGCGAATCGCTTGACAGAGCCTGCGGGCGACAATGCCCTGGAACTCTATCTGCAATTACAAGCGAGGAATCCAGCCGATTCCGCTGCCCGAGTTGGATTGGCCGAGGTTCACGAACGGCTTCTGGCGCGCGCCGAGAATGCGCTCCTTGAAGAGCGCTTGGACGAAGCGGCGGCAGCCATCGAAACCGCGCGCAAATCCGGCGTGGAGAGCGGCCGAATCGCATTCCTCACCGCGCAGCTGGTGAAATCGCGCGAACAAATCAAGACGGCTCAGGCTCAAGTTCAACAGCAAAACCGCGAGCGCGCGCAACCGAAAACCGAAGAAGACCACATCACTCCCTTGCTGACGCTTGCGGCGCAACGCATCACCGATGGCCACCTGCTGGAGCCGGATCGCGACAGTGCCCGCTACTACGTGCAAGAGGCCCTGCGTGCGGATCCGCAAAACGCGGCGGCCCTCGATGCAAAGCGCACATTGGCTTCAAAATTAATGGAAGACGCGCGCAGCGCGATCGACCGGCGTGATTTCGCGCGTGCTCTCTTTGTGATTGAAGGCGCCAACGGCATCGCCGTCGCCGCGAATATCGAGGCGGCGCAAAATCTGCTCGCGGCCGCGCGTAAGCAGGCAGACGCCGAGGCCAGCAGCCAACTTCTGAGGAATGCCAACGAGCGGCTGCTGCAGGATCGGCTGATCGAACCGGCGAATGACAATGCCAAGTATTTCTACCAGACGCTGAAACAGCTCGAACCCGGCAATCCTGCGCTCGCTTCCGTGCTGCAGGATCTTGGAACGCGTTTGGCCACCAAGGCGCGGCGCGCGCTGATACTTGGGCAGCCCGACGCCGCCAAGAGCTGGTTGGACGAGGTTGCCTCGATCGGCTTCAATTCCGCGGAAGTGAGTTCCGTGCAGCACGATCTGGATGCCGCCGTCGCCCAACGAAACTTCATGACGACACTGATTCCCGCAAGCCAGCTCAGCGTGCTGAAGACCGTGCAGCCCGCCTATCCCACGAGAGCGGTAAACGGCAAGATCGAGGGCTGGGTGGATGTCGAATTCACCGTGGCGGAAACCGGCAAGGTGAAGGACGTAAGCGTCCGCGCGAGCAGCATTCCCGGTGTTTTCGAAGAGGCGGCGATCAAGGCTGTATCGCAATGGCGATACAAGCCCGTGGTGCGCGATGCCAAGCCCGTGCCCGTTCGCAGCGAGATTCGGGTCCGCTTTACGCTGCCCTAGCCTAGGCTGCGGAACTGCGCGCAACCGCCGCGGATGCCGTCTCTTGCGTTAGCGCCCCAATCTCCGCGCCGATTCGCAGGTCATCGACTGCGCCGAACGCGTGCTTACGCACCATGCCATGACGATCGATCAAAACCAGGCTCGGTGTGCCGCGCATCTGGTAGCGCTCCATCGTATGCGGAATCGGGCCGGCAGGATTCGGCTGATCAAGGGCAATCGGAAACTTCAGGCGATACTCCTGGATGAACGCCTTCAACACCGCGCCGCTGAAGGCATCGTGGTGTTCAAAGGTCGTATGCACGCCGATCACGGCGACATCGCTTGGCGCAAAGGTCTCGTAGATTTTCCGCGCTTGCGGCACACCGCTGGCGATCGAGTTAGGACACAGCACTTGAAATGCCGCGATGACAACCACCCGTCCCCGCAGCCCCGCAAGCGTGAGGGGTTGATCGGTATTGAACCACCTCTCAACCAGCAACTCCGGCGCCGCATTTTGGGTTGTCATAGAGAATGCCCAAGTCCGGTTTGTACCGGGCGCTCAAGGAGTCCTTCATCGGTTTCTTTTAAGATAACCTTAATTCGCGCCGCTTGGAAGTAATGGCACCGTTACCCGCGATTCACGGAGCCGAGGAATGCTCTTTTTCTCGGCGCTTGCGTTCAGCGACTTCTTCGCGGTCGACGCTGACATTGATGGGCGCCTTGATGCCGATGCGAACCTGCGAACCGTTCACCGCCATGACGGTGACTTCGACGTCGTCACCAATTCGTAACGATTCCCCGGCGCGGCGAGTGAGAATGAGCATGCCTCATTTAGACACGCTCAAAAATGTTTGCCTGTGGGCGATAGTTTTAAACCACTGTAGGACTGCACCGACCTCGGGCCGCTGCCACCGCGACGCTTACTGACCGGCGACGCGCTCGGTGTTTTCTGGGGTGCCCCAATTGCTCACGGTGGCTTCGTAAAACGCCAGCTCTTGCAGCAGATCCTCGAGTCTCTGCGCCTTGCCCATGGCAAAGCCCTGCCCGTAATCCACTCCGAGATCGGCCATGCGCACTCGCAGGACGTCGGTCTCAACGTACTCTGCAATGGTTTCCATGCACATGACCTTTGCGAGCTGCGCGATGGCTTTGATCATGGATTCGGAGCGTGCGTTGCTGACCGAGTCGCGCACGAAACTGCCGTCGATCTTGATGTAGTTGACCGACAGATCCTTGAGGTAGGCTAAGGAGCTGACGCCTGTGCCGAAGTCATCCAGAGCGAATTGACAGCCTAATTCCTGCAGCGTGCGCATGAAGACCTGCGCCTTCTCGAGATTGCCGATCGTTGCCGTTTCAGTCAACTCGAAACACAGAACGCCGGCCGGCACACCGCTGCTCTTGAGCTGATCGACCACGAAGCCGAGGAATGATTCATCCTGCAGCGATTGGCCGGAAAGATTGATGGCGAAGCGCGCAAATTCTTCGCCCACCGATGCTCTGTGTTCGCCGAGTAATTCACAAGCCCGGCGCACCACCCAACGATCAATGGTCGGCATGAGCTGGTAGCGTTCCGCCGAGGAAAGAAATTTGCCTGGCGGAATCATTTCACCGCGTTCGCCGAGCATACGGATCAGCAGCTCGAAGCGCGGCCGCCCATAGTTGCCCCGCAACGGCAGAATGGGTTGCGCATCGAGACGAAAACCATCGCTGTCCAGGGCTTCCCGCAGCTTGCCGATCACCAAAATGTCGGTGTGGCGCCGGATGATGCTCTGGTCGGAATCCTGAAAGATTTCAATGCGATTGCGGCCGCGGTCTTTTGCCGCTTTACAGGCGATTTCCGCGGTGGCCAAAGCGTGTGCAAGCGGGTTGTCGGAGCGGCCGATCGGCGCAACCCCCAGACACACGGATACTTCGAATGCGCCCTGACCCGCGCGCGGCATGATGCCTTCGGCGGCGGCACGGATTTGCTCAGCAATCGCAGCAGCAGCTTCCATGCTTGAATTGGGAATCAGCGCCGCCAGCCGATCACCCGAAATGCGCGCCGACAGAGCGTCTGCCGGAAGAGTCTTCGCCATCCGGTCCGCCACGCTGACGATGACATCGTCGCCCACGTGCATGCCGAATGTCTCGTTGATCACGTGCAGCCGATCGATATCGAGATACAAAATGATGTGCGATCCCGCGGGCGTCGCCGCGAGCACGCCGCTCACCTGGCGCTCGAAGGCTTGGCGGGTCATGAGGCCGGTGCTGCCGTCGTACTGCGCTTGGATGATGTTCGTCGATCGCTTCGCCAACATTTCTGCGACGCGTGTCTGCTGCAAATCGAAATCCTGTGCGCTTGGCGGGTTGAAGAGCGCGAGGACGCCCATGACGCGCTCGGAGTGATGCCGGATCGGGCAGGCCAAGATCTTGTACGGCGCCGCCACGTCGGTCGCGACTTTGGAAATATGATTGATGACGATGGTGCGCTGCTGCATCTGCATCCACGCCGTCAAATGATGTTGAGCACGCTGCAGCGCTTCCGGCGCCATGGGTGCTCCGCTGCGCGTCATGGACACGGAGATGTTCTTGTCCGGCACCCAGAGCGCGGCCAGCGCGCAACCCATGCGATCAAGGCCGGTCTTCAAGATTTGTGAAAATTCGTCCGCGTCGCTCGCCGCAGCCTGGTTGGAGGAGATCTCCATCATCAGCTCCAGGTCGCGCTCTTTGATGTTCAGATCGCGCTCGCTCGACCCCAGCTTGGCGCGCAGCGCCAGCTCACGGCGCAAGCATTCGAGCGCCGGCTGGACCAATTGCCGTATGGTCTGCAGCGGGCGCGGTTCTATCTGGGTTCCCGACAGCCGCGCTACCAGGCTGACGATACCCAGCAATTCAATGTGCTCGCCGCGCACCGCAAAGGAATAAACCACCCGGTCCGCATCTATGGTTCTCGCGATGCCCGGAAATTCGTTGCTGTCGGATAGGGCGTTGGCTATCGCGTCGTTGATGAGCTGCGGCTCGTCGCTCAAGTCCCACTCGTCGGAAGCCCATACCAGGTTCGAGTAGCCATCGTGAACGACAATGCCTCGCAAGCTCGGCATGAGCATCCGCAGCAGTCGGCCGTAGGGGTCAAAGGAGGCCTCGGCCGGCGACTCGACGACGTTGGGTTTGATATCCAGCACTGAGGCCATCTTTAGGAACTGGTTGAGGTTAAAGCCACGAATCAATGTGCTGGAATCCCTGCCCAGCAGCTTTGACGAACGTCGCAATTCAACGCAAGACTTGAGAGGTCTGCACGTAAAGGGCGGCACAAAACCTGGAAAATTGACAAAATGCGCGGTTTCTTGTGATGCACCTCCCGCTTCCATGCGCAGGGGCGGCTATCGCCCCCGCGAGCGCGCCAGGAGCTTGAGCAGGTAGCGGCCCCCCGGGATGCGGACCAAACGGAATACCCTGCGCCAAAACCGCCGAGCATCGGCATCGATGCTGACCATCGGCAAGCGTTCATACAAACGCTCGAGGGGTTCGTGGACGATCGCACTCACGGCTTCGACGCTTGCAACTCTCTCACCCGACATGAAGGTCAACAATACCTTCTCGTCATGCCATTCGATTCCGAGGTCGATTATGGGGCCGGTTGCGAAGGACCGTTGCGCGCCGTGCTCCGCGTCTCGGAGAAACACGTTGATTTCGTGCGGCGGCGGCCGCGAAAGTTGCCACGTCCCTTTGCCGCGGTCTTGCGGCAGAAATGCGCCGGAAAAATTGCGTCGCGACTTGGGGGGCATGACCGCATCCTACTCGGGATTTTAGCCTTAGGCGGGTGCTGTAGGATGCTCGGGTGGATGAACCGATAAAATTGCTTCCCGGACAAGCGTTGAGCAGAAGCGGCAAGCCGCGCCTCGATTATCTCGCCGTTGCCAGCCTCGCATTCCCCTTCATGGTGAACAGCGCCGTGCAGGCCGTGCTGAACGCCACCGATACATGGTTCATTGGACGGGTATCGCCTGCGGCAACTGCCGCCATCGGCGCTGTTTACTGGCCGGTGCTGGTGTTCGGATTGTTGTTCGGCGGCGTGGGTCTCGCGGTGCAAACCCTGGTGGCGCAGGCCTACGGCGGCCATCGCTATGCGCGGGCATCCCAGGCCACATGGACAGCGTTATGGGCATCATTGTTCACGGTACCCGTGTTTGTGTTGTTGGCACTGACGGGTGCCGAAATTTTTGCTCCGTTCGGACTCCCGCAGGAAATCGGCCGGCTCGCACTGACCTATTGGTTTCCGCGCATGCTAGGCGGCCCACTGGGCGTGGCACTGTGGGCGATATTGGGTTTCTTCAACGGCATCGGCCGACCGACCGTTACGCTGCGTATCGCCGCCGGCGTGGCCGTGATTAACGCGTTGTTCAATCAACTTTTGATGTTCAACCTCGGCATGGGCGTGGCGGGCTCTGCCTGGGCGACCAACTGCGCGCAGCTGATCGGGGTTGGCACGGCGCTCGCCTGGTTTCTTGGGCCGGCCACCCGCGCTCGTTTTCGCTCGCACCTGACGACGCGGCTTCACGGCCGCGCACTGTGGCGTCAGCTGCAGCTGGGTTTTCCCATGGGTTTGCTGATTGCCGCAGATATTCTCGGCTTCGCGCTGTTCCAATTGATGCAAGTGCGCCTAGGCACCGTTGACGGCGCATCGACGCAAATCGTCATGATGCTGACCTCATTTTGCTACATGCCGGCCGTGGGCATCGCGATGGCGGGCACGACGTTGGTCGGCCAAGCGATCGGCGCACACCGCAAGGACTGGGCATTGAAAGTCGGCAACGGCATCATTTTGATTGCGGTGCTCTACATGGGCGCGATTGGCGTGTTGCTGGCGGCATTGGGCCCGTGGGTGTTGCCATTTTTCACAAATGCCCTCGATCCGCAGGCGGCTCAAGTGGTCGTGCGCGGCTCCACCTTGCTGTGGATCGCGGCCGGTTATCAATTGTTCGACGGATTGAATATCAGCAGCAGCGCGAATTTACGTGGCGCGGGCGACGTGCGGCTTCCGGCGATCATGGTTCTGACGCTATCGTGGCTGGTATTCGTGCCGCTTGCCCACAGCCTCTCATTCGCACCGGGTCAAGGGTGGGTCAATTGGCTGCCGCAATATGGCTTGGGCGCGGTCGGCGGGTGGTTTGCAGCACTGGTTTACATTTTTTTCTTGGGATTGATGCTGTTTCTGCGCTGGTGGTCGCGCGCCTGGCAACGTATTACGCTGCCGCTCAATTGATGCACCCGATCATGCTTGCGCTCCGTCGAATTGCCCTTGCTTGCGTCTGCGCCTGCTTGTCAGGCGGTGCGATCGCAGCCGGATCACCGGGCGCCGTGCCGGCGGGAATCTCGCAATTGATGACGGCGCAGCGCCTGCCATCCAGCGCCCTGAGCTTCGTCATCATCGATGCGGAGACCGGCCGCCTGGTAATGAGTCACAATCCGGACACGCCGCGCAGCCCTGCCTCGACAATCAAGACAGTAACGACATTTGCGGCGCTCGACATGTTGGGTCCCGCATTCGTCTGGCAGACCCGCGCATGGCTCCGCGATGGCGATCTTTATCTTCAGGGCGGCGGCGATCCCTACATCACGTTGGAACGCTGGTGGAGTTTCGTGCAGGGTTTGCGGGCGCAGGGCTTGAATTCAATCCCGGGCGACATCGTCATCGACAACAACGCGTTTTCCCTGCCGAAGGAGGACCCGAGTACCTTTGACGGCAGGCCGAATCGCTCATACAACGTCGTACCGGACGCGTTGATGATCAATTTCCAATCGATCGACTTCAGGCTCGCCGCCAATGCCGATACGCATCGAGTGGAAATCATCGCGAGCCCGGCTCCGGTCAACCTCGAGGTGAAAAATAATATTCGCTACGTCCCTGGCCGCTGCATTGGTCCGGCAGCACGAGTCGATTTTAAGGTTGCCTCGCCGCAATGGGACCGGGTGGTCTTTTCCGGCGCTCTATCCCCGCACTGTGCGGAGCGGTCCTTCGCACGCGTTCTGCTGCAGCCGACAACCTATGCCTTCGGCACGTTTGTCAAATTGTGGCGGGAATCGGGAGGCGAATTCAATGGGAAATTGCGCACCGAATCGACGCCCGGCCGACGCCAAACCGCTTTACACGTTCGACTCCTTGAGTTTGGCGGAGATAGTGCGGCTCACCAACAAGCACAGCAGTAATCTCATGGCGCGGCACTTGCTTCTGACTCTGGGCAAGGAACGCTACGGCGATCCGGCGACATTGGAAAAAGGCATTTCAGCCCTCGCGGATTGGAGCCGCGAAAGAGGCTTCGACCTGAGCGGCGTGGATATCGACAATGGATCCGGTCTGTCTCGCAGTACGCATATAACGGTGCTGCAGATGGCCAAGATCTTGAGCGTCGCCTACCACAGTCGATTCGCACCGGAGTACTTGGCGTCGTTTCCCCTGGCCGGTATGGACGGCACGCTCCGTTCACGCATGAAAAATAGCCCAGCCGGAGCGATTCGCCTGAAGACCGGGCACCTCGACGGTGTCAGCGGCGTCGCAGGCTATGTGACCGCCTGCTTCGGGCAAAACTTTTGTACTTGTCTCATTGGTCAATAGTGCGCGCGCAGATTTCGGCGCGGCGGAGCCGCTGCACGCGGCATTGGCGGCTTGGATTCTCGACAATCTATAGCGCAGCCGCATAGCAGACTCAAGCGCGCTCCATCTCCCAGAGTATCGCCGTGACGTTTCTGCGTACCCATATCCCAAAGCCGACATAGCGAAACCATTTATTCAGGCGACGCCGATACCAAGCGCCGCTGCGCAGATGCACCGCCCGATCGGTGCGGCTGCGATCGCAATTCTCACGCCAATCCTCCGTGGTCAATGCCGACACGTATAGTGCGGCGCCGCTGAGGCGTCCGAGGTTTGCGATGGCGCGTGAGGCTTCTGCGTCGGGCAAGTACTGCAGCACGTCATAGCAAATGACCAGGTCATAGGGTTTGCGCACCGCAAAGTCGACGATCGAGCCTAAGGTCCAACCGAATCGGCTGCACAGGTACTCGCTCTGCTCGAGTCCCACATAGCGAGCCCGCGGCAGAAACTCCTTGAAAGGTTTTTGCAGCAAGCCGATGCCGCAACCGGCATCGAGAATTCGCCGCACCGGAATCTGGCATTGCCTCAAGGCGCTTTCGATGAGGGCCGCACGCGTGCGCATCTCTGCGGCCGTGACCACTCGCGTCGCAGCGTTCAGATAAAATTTTCTGAAATAGGCCGCGCTAAAATTGTTCGCCGGCGCTCGAGCGTGTACCTTACCTGCTCTTTTTTGTCGCCGGTGCCCCGAGGTTTCGCCCATGCTTGAGAAGATCCCGCGCGCGATGGCATTGCGCACCATGATAGTGGTGTCGATGCTTGTCTGCTCGCCCCGTTTGCTCGTCGCGGCACAACCGACCGCGGCGAGCGGCGTGCCCACGATCGAAGTGAAAACCACCGGGATGCGCCATATGCCGGGCTTCCTGCCGCTGCATTGGGATGCCAAGAACGGCAAGTTGTACCTGGAAATCTCGCAGCTCGATGTTGACCTGCTGTACTTCGATTCGCTCCCTTACGGCACCGGGTCGAATGACCTGGGGCTCGACCGCGGTCAGGTGTCGGCTGCCAAACTGGTTCGATTCGAGCGCTTCGGCCCGAAGATCTTGTTGGTCCGGCCCAATGAACAATTTCGCAGTTCCGCGCAGGATCCGGCTGAGCAGCTGGCGGTGCGCCAATCTTTTCCCGAATCGATTCTTGGCAGCTTTACGGTCGCCGCTGAAAATTCTGCCGCCGCGAGCGGAGCTGTTTTGGTGGATGCCACCGATTTCTTTTTGCGCGACGTGCATGGCGTCTCAGAGGCTCTGGGCAAGCAGGGCTCCTACAAGCTCGATGCCGCGCGTTCGGCCATCGCCATCGATGCGACCAAGGTCTTTCCGAAGAACACCGAAGTTGAAGCCATTTTGACCTTCGTTTCCGATGCCCCCGTGCGCGGATCATTTGTCGCTGATGTGACACCGGATGCTCACGCGCTCACGCTACGCGAGCACCAGTCGTTTCTGGAACTGCCCGCGCCGGGGTATGCGCCGCGGCGTTTTGATTCTCGCGCCGGGTACTTTCAGTTTGCGTACCGGGATTATGCCGCGCCGCTGGGCACGCCTCTGGATCAGCGCTTCATTGTGCGGCACCGCTTGATCAAGCAGGACCCGAGCTGCGTGCAGGCTTGCGTGCCCGTCAAGCCGATTCAGTATTACGTCGATCGAGGGGCACCAGAACCGATCCGCTCAGCACTGGTCGAGGGCGCGGGCTGGTGGGATCAAGCCTTTCAGGCTGCGGGCTGGGCACCCAATACCTTTCGGGTCGAGGTTCTTCCCGAAGGCGCCGACCCCATGGACGCGAGATACAACATCATTCAGTGGGTGCATCGTTTCACGCGCGGTTGGTCCTATGGACATCCGGTGGCCGATCCGCGCAGCGGAGAAATCATCAAGGGCAATGTGACCTTGGGCTCTCTACGGGGACGCCAAGATTATCTGATTGCAGAGGCGCTGCTGTCCCCCTATGTCACCGGCAAGAAGATAACGCCCGAGAACGATCCCATGCTCGCCATGGCATTGGCGCGCACCCGGCAGCTCGCCGCTCATGAAACCGGGCACACCCTGGGACTTGCGCACAACTTCGCCGCCAGCGCATTTCCGCACCCGCCCTCCGAATCGGTTTCAGTGATGGACTACCCGCATCCTTGGGTGTTGCTCGATCAGAACGGCGTACCCGATCTGTCTCAAGCGTATGCCGTGAATATCGGACTCTGGGATAAGGTCGCCATCAACTACGGCTATCGCCAGTTTGCCGATCAAGCCGCGGAACGCGCGGGTCTCGAGGCCATTTTGAGCGATGCGACAAAATCGGGACTCGTTTATATCACCGACGAAGATGCTCGGCCGCCGGGCGGCGCGCACCCGTTTGCGCACCTTTGGGACAATGGCGCCGATGCTGCGGATGAATTGGCGCGAATCCTGAAGATTCGCGCCGCCGCGTTGGCAAGGTTTGGCGAAAACGCCATCCCGGCCGGCGCGCCGCTCGCAACCTTGGAAGATACGCTGGTGCCGTTGTATCTCATGCATCGCTACCAGACCGAGGCCGCAATCAAGATCATCGGCGGGCTGAACTATCGGTATCAGCTTCGCGGCGATGGACAGATGAATGCTGAGATAGTTTCGCCGGACGAACAAACCAAGGCTCTGCGAGCGGTTGTGAAGACTTTATCGGCGGAGACCCTGGTTCTGCCCGATGCGCTTTTGAAGTTGTTTCCGCCACGGCCGCCGGACTTCGAGCGTACCCGCGAGTCCCTGCCGGCCCAGACCGGATTGACGTTCGATCCGATTGCCGCGGCGGAGGCCGCAGCGGATCTGACCCTTGGGGTGTTGTTCGATGCGCAGCGCGCGGCCCGCCTCGTTGAATATCACGCCCGCGCCAACACGCCGTCTCTGGCTGAAGTAATCGATGCTGCCCTAAACGTTAACCGGCTTGGGTCCCGGCCGCTTGGCAGCCATCAAAGCATCGAGGCCGAGGTCCAAGCCGCCGTTTACGCACGCACCGTGGAGGCGCTGCTCACCCTGGCGGCGGATCAGAAGGCTTCAGTCGAAGTGCGCGCCATCACTTACGCGAAACTCGAGGATTTGAGACGTCGCAGCGATGCCAATTCGCCGCTCGAGGCCTATCTCGTCCATCGCATCAAGCAGTTTCAAAACGATCCCGCAAAATTCGTAGTTGCGAAACCGGTTGAAGCGCCGCCGGGCATGCCCATCGGCGATGATGAGGATTGAACATGGCCAGCGCGGTGCGGAATGTAATTTTTGATCTAGGTGGCGTGGTATTCGACTGGAATCCAGACCACATCGTAGCGCGCGTCCAACCTGTAACGGAATTGCAAGCTGCGCTCAAAGAGGCGCTATTCGGCCACGCCGATTGGCGTATGTTCGATCGCGGAACGCTCAGTGAATCCGAACTGATTGAGCGCTTGCAATTGCGGCTGGGCGCGTCGCGCCGGGAGGTGGAAACGATTCTCGATGCGGTACGCAACTCATTGGTGGAAAAGCCGGAAACCGTAAAACTGCTCCGCGCCCTTCAGGCGCAGGGTACGCCCCTTTACTGTCTTTCCAACATGCCCGCCAGCATCTACACGCATCTACGTCAGCGTCACGGTTTTTGGGATGCGTTTAGCGGCATCGTGATCTCGGGCCAAGTCCAGATTGATGAAGCCGGAGCCTGAAGTTTTCATGCATCTGCTCGCCGCCTTCAATCTGCGGCCGGAAGAGTCCGTCTTCATTGATGATTTGCTCCCGAACATCGAGAGCGCCAAACAAGTCGGCCTGCATGCCATCTGGTTCAAAGACGCGGCCCAATGCCGGCGGGAGCTGGAGCAGATTCTTCACCCCTAGCGCGCGGGCATTTATTCGACGGTAAGGCTTTTCGCCAGATTGCGCGGCTGATCGACGTCCGTGCCTTTGAGCACTGCGACGTGATAGGCCAGCAATTGCATCGGAATGGCGAAGACGGCGGGTGCTTGCAGCTCGGTCGCATGCGCCGGCATGGTGATGACGGTGATGCCTTCCTCGCTCTGCATGCCCGCCTTGGGATCGGCGAACACATAAAGTTTGCCGCCGCGCGCGCGCACTTCGTGCAGATTGGATTTGAGCTTTTCCAACAAGTCGTTGCTCGGCGCGACGGCGATCACCGGCATGTCCTCGTCGACCAGCGCCAAGGGACCGTGCTTGAGTTCGGCCGCGGGATAGCCTTCCGCGTGGATGTAAGAAATCTCCTTGAGTTTCAGCGCGCCTTCCATGGCAATGGCCTGCAGGGGTCCGCGGCCGAGAAACAGCGCGTGATGTTTCTCCACGAAGATTTCGGCGAGCGCCTGTATGGTCTCATCGAGCTTGAGGGTCTTTTCCACCAGTCCCGGCAGCTGCAGCAGCTGTGAAACCAAGGCGCTTTCTTGCGGCGGCGGCGGGGCCATTTTTCGCCAGGGCGATGGTGAGCATGGCCAGCGCAGTGAGCTGGGTGGTGAACGCCTTGGTGGAAGCGACGCCGATCTCAGGGCCGGCCCGCGTCAACAGCACCAAGTTTGATTCCCTGACCATGGAGCTTTCGGCGACATTGCAAATGGTGAGGGTCGACAGATACGTCTCTTGCTTGGCATTGCGCAGCGCCGCCAAGGTATCCGCGGTCTCGCCGGACTGGGAAATGGTCACGAACAACGTGTCCGGCGTGATTACCGGATTGCGATAGCGGTATTCGCTGGCGATTTCGACGCGGGCCGGAATCCGGCAAATTGTCTCGATGAAATAGCTGGCGACCAGGCCGGCGTGAAAACTGGTACCGCAGGCAGCGATGTGGACTGCTTTGACTCGCCTGAAGACCTCGGCGGCGCCGGGACCAAAAGCGGCGTCCAATAATTTGCCGCCGGCGATTCGCTCCTCCAGCGTTTGCGCGATCGCGCGCGGCTGCTCGTGAATCTCCTTGAGCATGAAGTGCCGATACTGGCCGCGCTCCACGGCGTCCGCCGGCAGATCGCTTTCCCGGATCGCGCGCACTACGAGCCTGCCCGCCGGCGTCCAGGATCCGAACCGACTTGCGCCGAACCTCGGCGATATCGCCTTCCTCCAAGAACGTGAAGCGACGCGTGACCG
This sequence comes from uncultured Gammaproteobacteria bacterium, assembly GCA_963771615.1. GTDB lineage: Bacteria > Pseudomonadota > Gammaproteobacteria > Steroidobacterales > Steroidobacteraceae > Bog-1198. Next base: position 383,170 of record CAVYUD010000006.1, on the reverse strand, counting down.
GCAACAGCGCCGCCACGTCCGAGGCCGCGAAATTCTCATCGATGCCCAGCCCGATCACCGCCGGACAGCCTTGGCGCGCCATGACGATGCACTCGGGGTCCGCATCGCTCAAAACGGCGAGCGCATAAGCGCCCTGCAATTCAGCTCACCGTCTTGCGTACGGCCGCCAGGAGATCCGCGGAGGAGGCGAGATGGTGGTGGATGCGATGCGCAATGACCTCGGTATCGGTTTCCGACGTAAAGCTATAGCCCAAGCTTTTGAGCTCCGCGCGCAGCGTCTCGTGATTTTCGATGATGCCGTTGTGAACGACGGCGACCTTGCCGCGCGAAATGTGCGGATGGGCATTTTCGGTGGTGGGCACCCCATGAGTCGCCCAGCGGGTGTGTGCGATGCCGATCGATCCATTGATCGGCTTTGCGTCCCAGGCCTCTTGCAGCACTTTGACCTTGCCGACCGTGCGCAGCCGGGCAAGATGCCCGTGATCTAAGACCGCGATCCCAGCGGAGTCATATCCGCGGTACTCCAGGCGCCGCAAGCCTTCCATCAAGATCGGAACCGCGCTGCGCTCGGCGACCACGCCCACGATGCCACACATATATCTACCGAGGTCTGGAAAAAGGGTGTCCATTGTGCCCGAGACCACCGTGAAATCCACGCCTATTAGACCTTGGTTCTGGTGGGTAAATAATAATGTTTGCTAGCTAGTATTAGTAAGTGTATAGTATTAGCCTATGGACGATAGCAACGAGCGTAAGTTCCAGAAAGAGCTAAACGGAGGCCTGGTGGGCCTGGTTTTGCTGGCGGTGCTCGCCGAATCCGATGAAGACCTGTACGGCTATGAGATCGCCAAGCGCTTGGCGAATGCCAACGACGGAACCTCCATCTTCAAGGAAGGCACCATCTATCCGGTCTTGCGGGCGCTGTCGGCCGGGGATTTGTTGACCAGCCGCATCGTGCCCTCCTACTCCGGCCCGCCGCGTCGCTACTACCGAATCACCGATCAGGGCCGCAGCGTACTCGCCGAATGGAAACTGATTTGGCAGGGGACTCGAGACTTCGTGGATCGATTTACGGAAACAGAAAATTCGAAAATAGGACATTCGTCATGAACCGCAGTGCGCCACGCTCCATCGATCAATACTTACGGCAACTTCGCGAAGAACTCGCGGGCGCGGACTCCGCGCTCATCCAAGATGCTCTTTACGATGCGGAGGAATATCTGCGCGCGGAGGTCGCGGCGCATCCGGAGAAATCCGAATCCGACGTGCTCGAATTGATTGCCTCGACCTACGGCGCGCCTGATGAGGTGGCGAGCGCGTACCGCGACACCGAGGTCAAGGTCAAGGCCGCCATGGCGACGCCTCGCAAGGAGGCCAAGTCTGCCCTGGGAAGATTTTTCGGCGTGTTTCTGGACCCGCGCACCTATACCTCCTTGTTCTTCATGTTGCTCGGGCTGCCCAGGGGCATCATCTATTTCGTGTTGGCGGTAATCGGCCTGTCGCTTGTCGGCCGGCTTTTCGGTGCTGATCATCGGCGTACCGTTCTTCCTCATGTTCATGGCGATCTGCCGCGTTGTCTCGTTGGCCGAAGGCCGTTTGATCGAAGCGATGACCGGCGTACGCATGCCGCGTCGACCCGTGTACCAGGGTAAGGCGTTGGGATTCTGGGCGCGCATCGGCGAAATGCTGAAAGACCCCCGCACCTGGACCACGATCGCCTACTTCATCGTGATGCTGCCGATCGGCATCTTCTACTTCGTGATCGCTGTCGCGGGACTCTCGGTGAGTCTGTCCTTCATTGCCTTGCCCATCGTGGTGGTGCTCGCCCAGGCGGGTTGGTTCGGCATGGGAGGCGTCGAGGTGTTCTCCAACGCGCAGCCCGAGTGGATATTCAACACCGGATTAGCGATTCCCCTGTTGGGATTGGCGGGAGTCTTGCTGCTGACCGCGCTGATGCACCTGGCCCGCGGCATCGGCCGCCTGCATGCGACGTTCGCCAAGTCGATGTTGGTGGCCCGCGCCGCCTCGAATACGGCGGAGCAGGCGAATCGGCTGCGGCGCTCGCCGCCCACTAGCGTGCGAAGAACTTCGCGATTCGCTTCGCCGCATCCGGCGCCAGCCCTTCGTTCTTGAACAGTTCCAGTGCGTGGGCGTCATGCAAGCTCAACCCGTCGGTTTCGATGAGCGCGCGCTTGTTGACCTGGTTGGCGTACCAGGAGTTGCCCAGGATGTCGGCTGACAAGCGCATGCAGCTCGGCATCGAAACGATCGTCGGGGAAACAGAAGTTGGCCAGGTGCATGGCCTCGGCTTCCACGCCGGAATAACTGCGGCAGGTGAACATCATCTCGCGCGGCCTTTGCGGTGCCGATGCGATGCGGCAGCCGCAGGCTCAGGCCCCAGACCGGCGTCAGGCCCCATCGCGCATACACGTCCGAGAATTGCGCGGATTCGGCAGCGACGATCAGATCGGCCGCCAGCGCGAGTTCCAGCGCGCCCGGTCGAGCAATGCCCCTGCACCGCCGAAATCACCGGCTGCGGCAGGTTGGCGAGCTTTTGGATGACCTCGGAGTGAAAGTGCGGCTTGGCGTGCGCCTTGACGTGCTCGAGCACTTCGTGCATGTCGTAGCCGGCGGAGAAATTGCCGCCCGCGCCGCGCAAGATCACCAGGCCGATGGTCTTGGTCTCGCGCGCGATCGCGTCGACGTGCTCCTCCAGCGCCTCGAACATTCCTTGGACAGCGCGTTGAGTTTCTCCGGGCGGTTCAGCGTCAGGGTCGCTGCGCCGCCGCTATTCTCCCGTAGGACCAGGTTGCTCATAGTGAGGCTCCTCCTTGTCGATTCCACCAACCGCCGCCGAGCGCCTGAAACAGGCCGCCGTGTCGGCGTATCGGTTGGCCTGCGCCTGGACCAAGCGTCAAGCTCCGCCTGCTGATAGGTTTGCTCGGCGTTGAGCACGGCGACCAGGCTGATCGTTCCGAAGGCCACGCTGCCGCTGCGCGAGTCGAAGGTCTTTCTCGCGGCGCGCTCCGCCTCGGCGCTGGCCTTCAGCGCATCGGCGTCCGCTGCAGCGCGCGCAGCGTGTCCGCCACATTCTGGCAGGCCAGGATGACCGCGGCGCGATATTGCGCGGCCGCCTGATCCAGCGCCGCGTCGGCGGCGCGCTTCTTGTGCAGCAAGCGCGCCGGCGTCGAACAGCGTCTGGGTGAGCGAGGCGCCGACGTCCCAGAAGCCGGTGTAGGGCGTGAACAGCTGCCCGAGTTTCAGCGCGCTCGACCCGATGTCGCCGGTGATCGCGAACTGCGGCAGCATGTCGGCGATCGCCACGCCGACCGCGGCGGAGGCCATGTGCAGATTCTCTTCGGCCTGGCGCACGTCCGGCCGCTGCTCGACCAGCTTCGAGGGCAGGCTCACCGGCAGATCGGTCGGCAAGCGTCAGGTCGTCGAGCTGAAAGGTTTCCGCGGGCTCGTCGGAGGGCAGCCGCCCGAGCAACGCCGTCAGCGCGTCGCGCGTCTGGCCCAGCTGCTTCTGCAGCGGCGGCAGGGTCTGCGCGGTCTGCGCCTCCAGGGATTGCTGGGCCAGCACGTCCAGATCGCTGGCGGTGCCGAGCAGCCGCTGCTGCTGCACCTTGTCGGTCAGCTGATGCTGCAGCTCGAGCAGCCGCTCGGTGGCGGCGATCTGGCCGCGCAGCGAGCCTCCTGTACCGCCGTCACCACGACGTTGCTGCTCAAGGTCAGATAGGTCGCCTCGAGCTGGAAGCGCTGCTGCTCCTGCGCCTTGGCCGCTTCCACCGCGCGGCGCGTGCGCGCCGAACACGTCGGGCATGTAGCTCACGGTCAGCTGGGCGGTGTAGAGGTTGTAGTAGGGATTCGTTGCGGCGAGGTTGGTCGGGTTGGCGATGGTCGCCGACGGCGTTCTTGGAGCGCTCGCCGCCGAAGCCGCCCTGCGACGGTCGGGAAAGAAGCTGGTCCACTGCGCCGAGATACAGCTCGTGCGCCTGCCGCAGCGCCGCCTGCGCCGCGCCGACATTCGGGTTGGCCTTGAGCGCCTGTTCGACCAGGCGGTCGAGCTGCGGCGACTGGAACAAGGTCCACCACTGGCTGGGATGTCCATGCCGGCGACGAAGTGCTGCGCGTCGCCGCCGCCCCCGCCGGCCAGTGCGGTGCCGCTCTGTGCAGAGGCGCTGCCGTAGTCTGTCGCGGCGGGCGGCGCGGGCCGCTTGAAATTCGGGCCCACCGCGCAGGCCGACACAGCGCGAGCGGCCGAGCAGCCAACGCGCGCATGACGGTGCGCGGCATCATCACCGGCCCCACCGGGCTTGGCCGTGCCGCTGCTCGGCCCAATGCTCGATGACGTGATACATCGAGGGCAGCACGAACAGGGTCAGGAGGGTGGAGATCGCCAGGCCGCCGACCACCACGGTCGCGATGCCGCGCTGCACGTCGCTGCCGACGCCGGTGTGGATCGCCGCCGGCAACATGCCCAAGGTCGCGACGGTGGCCGTCATCAGCACCGGCCGCAGGCGCTCGGTCGCGCCCTTCATGATCGCCTCGTGCAGTTCCAAGCCGGATTTTCGCATGCGGTTGAGGTTCGACACCATGATGATGCCGTTCTGCACCGCGACGCCGAACAGGGCGATGAAGCCGACGCCGCTCGCGACGTTGAGATTCTGGCCGGTGAGGTGCAGCGAGATCAGGCCGCCGAGCGTGGCCAGCGGCACCACGCCCAGGATCAGCAGCGCCTGGCGGAACGATTTGATGCCGACGGTGAGGAAGATCAGCATCATGCCCATCACCAGCGCCAGGATCACCAGCAGCCGCGCTTCGGCGCGCCGCTGGTTCTCGAACTGGCCGCCCCATTCCAGGCGGATCTTGTTCTGGTCGAAATGCACCTGCGCGGCGATCTTGGCCTGCGCCTCCTCGAGATAGGAGGTCAGGTCGCGGTCGCGGTTGTCGATGCGGATGGTGAGATTGCGCTGGCCGTTCTCGCGCGTGACCGTGCTCTCGCCGGAGCGCACGCGGATGTCGGCGATCTGCGACAGCGGGACTTGCGCGCCGCTCGCGGTATTCACCAGCAGATTGCCGAGCGCCTCGGGCGAATTGCGCGCGTCCTGCGTGTAGCGCACGGTCAGCGGATAGGTGCGCTCGCCGACGTACACCGTGGAGACCGGCGCCTGGCCGACGCCGGTCTGGATGACGTTCTGCACGTCGGTCATGTTGATGCCGTAGCGCGCCGCCTTCTCGTGGTCGAGCTTGATCTCGATCTGCGGGATCGGCGGCTCCTGGAACAGCGAGGCGCTGGAGGTGCCTTGGATGCTGTACAGCACATTGACGATCTGCGCCGCCGATGTCGCGCAGCTCGTCCAGATCGTCGCCGTAGATCTTGACCACCAGCGGGCTGTGCGCGCCGCCGATCATGTCGTTGACGCCGTCGATGATGGGCTGGCTGATGCCGATGGAATAGCCGGGAGATCTTTGGCGAGCTCCGCGGCCAAGCTGGTCGACGAACTGCCGTCTTGGATTCGCCGGCGGGCCAGGTGTCGTAGGGCTTCAGGCCCACCGGCGCCTCGATGTGCGACATGGTCCAGGAGTCGGTGCCGTCGTCGTTGCGGCCGACCTGCGTGACCACGTAGGACACCTCCGGATACTTGAGGATCGCGCGGCGCAGCTCGCTCGCCATGTCGCTGGCCTTGTTCAAGCGCGAGGCCCGTGGGCAGTCTGCACCTGCAGCCACAGCGCGCCCTCGTCCAGGTCCGGCAGGAACTCGCGGCCCACGGTGGCGCCCAGGCCGACCACCGCGAACAGCGCGAAAATCACCACGCCGTAAATGATCCGCGGCTGACTCAGGCAAGCAGCTGAGCACGCTGTCGTACTGAACGGTCAGATGCTCCAGCCAGCGGTTGTGATACACGCGTCCGGGCTTGCGGAATGCGAAGTAGGCGAGGCCCGGCACCAGCGCCAGCGCGGTCAACAGCGCGCCGAACAGCGCATAGCCCATGGTGTAGGCCATCGGCGTGAACAGTTTCGCCTCGGCGCGCTCGAAGGAAAACAGCGGCAGGTAGGCGGTGATGATGATGAGGCTGGCGAAGAAGATCGGGCGCGTCACCTGCAGCGTCGCGGCCTTGGCCTCGCTTTCGCTGAGTTCCTCGTCGGGCATCGCCTCGCGCCGGCGCAGCACCGCCTCGGTCACGACGATGGCGCCATCCACCAGGATGCCGAAATCGATCGCGCCGAGGGACAGCAGGTTGGCCGAGACGTGCGTGAGATTCAGCAGCGAGAACACCGACACCAGCGCCAAGGGAATGCTCACCGCGACCACGAAGGCGCTGCGCGGGCTGCCCAGGAACAGGATCAGCATGAGGAACACCAGGCCGATGCCCTCGAGAATGGTCTGGCCCACCTTGTGAATCGTGGCTTGCACCAGGTCGTCGCGGTCGATGTAGGGCACGATCCGCACGCCCTGTGCGGCCAGTTTCGTATTGAGCTCGGCCACCTTGGCGTGCACGCCGCGCAGCGTTTGCGACGGGTTTTGGTACTTCAGCATCAGCACGATGCCTTCGATCGTGTCCGGATTCTTGTCCTTGCCGAGGATGCCTTCGCGCTCCTGATGGCTCAACGCGACGCTGCCGAGGTCGCGCACCAGCACCGGCGTCCCGCCGACCTGGGTGACGACGATGGAGCCGATCTCGGCGAGGTTATGGATCAGCCCGACGCCGCGGATGACGTAGCTCTGATCGCCGCGCGAGACGCGCCCGCCGCCGGCATTGGTATTGTTGTTGTTGATGGCATTGATGACGTCGGTGATGCCGAGGCCATAGTGCTGCAGCTGCTTGGGATCGAGATCGAGCTGGTACTCGGTGGTGAAGCCGCCGAAATTCGTGTCATCGACGACGCCCGGCACCGACTTCAGCGCCGGAATCACGATCCAGCGCTGGATCTCGGACAGCTCCTGCAGATTTTTGGTGTCGCGACTCCAGCGTGTAGCGGTAGATCTCGCCGCCGGGGCCCGCCACCGGATCGAGCGAGGGCGTCGCGCCCGCCGGCAGCACCGCCTGCCCGATGCGCTCGATCAGGCGCTGGCGCGCCCAGTAGTCCTCGTAGCCGTCGCGAAACAGCACTGTGATCAGCGACAGGCCGAAGGTGCTCGAGGAGCGCATCAACAACAGACCAGGCGTGCCGTTGATCTGGCGCTCGAGCGGCACGGTGATCAGCTGCTCGACCTCCTCGGCGGCAAGCCCGGGAATCTGCGTGGTGACCTGCGCCGCGACATCGCCGAGTTCGGGATACGCCTCGACCGACAAGGTTTCCCAGGCGTATACGCCATAGGCGGCGAACAACGCGGCCAGGATGAACACCGCAATGCGTCGATGCAGGCAAAAGGCGACGAATTGGTCAATCATTGCAATCTCAATCATGGCAATCAGTCATTCAGCAGGATTCCGCCCCTGACGACCACTTGCTCGCCGGCGCTTACGCCGGAGCGGATGGCAACCGAGGAACTCTCCTCGAGCTGTGCATCGACGGTGCGCCGCTCGAAGGTCCAGGGCGCAGTGGCGACAAACACGCTGGTCCGGTCGTTGTTCATCAGCAGGGCCGAGCTCGGCAGCACCACCAGCGAGCGCGCGCCGCCCGAGAGCACGACAGTCGCGAACATATTGGGCTTCAACGCATAGTCGCCGTTCGCAAAGGCGATGCGAATCTTCTCGCGGCGCGAATCCGACTCGATGACATCCGCGACAAACAAGACTTTACCTTGCAGCACTCGCTCGGGATAAGCTGCCAGCATGACCTGGGCATCTTGATTCTTGGACACGCCGGCAATGTCCTTCTCGGGAACCATTGCTGTTACCCAGATGGTGCTCAAATCCGCGATGGTCATCAGGGGCTGCGTCGGATCGTTGATCATGTTGCCGGGCGACACGCTCAAAGCCGTGACGCTGCCGCCGACGGGTGCCGTTATCGGTAGCTCGCGCGTTGCAGATTTGGGCAAAGCGGCGGCGCCGAGCATCTTCAGACGCGCCTGGGTCCGCGTGTATTCGGCGGCGGCCTGCGCGTAGTCGCTCTTTGCCTGATCCAAATCCCGATCCGACGCGACACCCAGCTTATTCTGCGCCTCCTGTCGCTCAAGATTCTTATGGTTCAAATTGAAGGCGTCGCCTGCCTTTTCATTGTCGGCATAGGCCTGCGCGAGATCCGGCGAATCGATGATCGCCAGCACTTGGCCGCGGCTAACACGGTCACCCAGCGCGACTTTGAGCGCGATCAGACGTCCGCTCAAAGGCGTCAGCACTGCGGCGGTGCGCGCGGGATCGGATTCGACCACGGCGGGCAGGAACAATTTCGGGCTGACCGCCCGTGCCGCTGCCGTTTCCACATTCAAGCGGCTGCGCAGCGCCGAACCTTCAGGAACGACGATCTTGTCCCCCTGCCGCGCCATTAATTGCGGCTCGGATGATCCTCTAGCGCCGCGATTCAGCAGTCCAAAACCGTGAGTCAGCAAGGTGACTAGCAGTAGCAGCCCCAGTCCGATGCCGCCCCAAAGAAAGGCGCCGCCGCGAAATGTTGGTTCGTGGTCATGTATAGGCATGGCTCATCCCCAAATGCTTGTCTGCGCACGGTAAGGCAGTTCAATGACGAATCAGTGTCGGGGCGCGCATGCTATGCCTCTTCCCTTATCCTGTCTAGGGGGATAGGATACGAGCTCATTTGTCGAGGAGCGCAATGCATACCTTTCCCGAAATCGCGACCCGGCTGAAACGTGCCCAAGGCCATCTGACGGCGGTCATTGACATGATGGAGTCCGGCCGTCCTTGCATGGACCTCGCGCAGCAACTGCATGCGGTCGAGAAGGCCATTGGCAACGCCAAAAAAGAGCTGATCAAGGATCACATTCATCACTGCATGGAGGAAACTTCCGAGGCGCTGCCGCGTGAGTTCCGCGATCTGATCAAAGAATTCCAGGGAGTTACCAAGTACCTTTGATCGATCGGAAATTCTCAGACAGCCTCACTGGCGCGCGCTAACGCTCGGGGTTGCGTCCGGACTCACCGAGCCGCCCAGCGCCTGAAATAGCGCCGCGGTATCCGCAAAGCGATTGGCTCGCGACTGAATCACGGTTATCAATGCTTGCTGATAGCTTTGTTCGGCGTAAAGCTGCGCCAAATAGCTCACCGCACCGATCTTTAGCTGTTGCCGTGACCACCTCGAGGCTTTTTTGAGCGGCACTTTCGGCACGGCTGGCGGCCTCCAGTGCCTGCGCATCCGCAGCCAGCGCATGTAAGGCATCGGCGACGTTTTGAAATGCCGTCAGTACCGCAGACTTGTATGCCGCGCCAGCCTGATCCAGGGCGGCATCCGCGGCGCGTTTACGGTGCAGCAGCATGCCGCCGGCGAACAGAGTCTGCGTGGCATTGGCGCCGATGCTCCAAAAGCCCGTGCCGGGCTTGAACAAATCGCTCATGGCAGTTGCGGCACTGCCCACATCGCCGGTGATGGTGAATTGCGGCAGCAAATTGGCGATCGCGACGCCGACCTGTGCCGTCGCGAAGTGCAGTTGCGCTTCGGCTGCGCGCACATCCGGCCGCCGCTCGACCAGTTCTGACGGCACCCCGAGCGGCAAATCCACGGGAAGCACCAATTGATCGAGTTGCAAATTCACAGGTGTGAAATCCGCGGGCAGTCGTCCCGTCAAGACCGCCAATTGATCTTGCGTCTGCTCGCAGTTGCCGCAGCAACGGCGGCAGTGTTGCTTCCAATTGCGCGAGAGCCGCCTCCTGTGCATAGACCTCGACTTCCGCAATCGCACCCAACGTAAGTTCACGCCCGAGCACCGCCAACGATTCGCGTTCCAGTGCAATCACCCGCATCGTCGCGGCAATCTGCGCCCGAAATCCGGCTTCCTGTATTGCGGACGTGACGACGTTCGCCGTGAGGGTGAGATAGGTGGCATCGAGCTGGAAACGCGCGGCTTCCGCCTCGGCGGCCAACGATTCCACTTGGCGGCGATTCGCGCCGAATATGTCGGGAACGAAGCTCACGGTAACTTGCGGCGTGAACAAATTGTAGAGAGCGGTTCCGGAGGCCAAGTCCGGCGCCAAAACGCCGGTGGCATTGCGATTGCGGCTGGCATCGAATGCGCCTTGCACCGTCGGAAAATAGCTGCCGCGCTGCGCGGCGGTGTTTTCGAGCGCCTGGCGCAATGCCGCTTGCGCGGACTGAACATCAGGATTGGCACGCAGCGCCGCGGCGACCAGCGCGTCGAGTTCCGCGGACCCCAATAACGTCCACCAATTTTTCGGCACATCTGCGCCGGCCAGGAACGTTTGCGCGGCTCCGCCAGGCCCTGCGGCCGAAGCCGTGTTCGGCGGCAGAGGTTCCGACCGTAAAGCGCGCAGGCGTAGGCGGCGCCGGCCGATGAAAATTCGGACCCACGCAAGCGCCCAGCGTCACAGCGGCGCAACATGCCAAACGCGGCCGCGTAGTTCATGCGCGGCTCTCGCGCGGCAATTCCCGCGGCAGTTCTTGGGCGCGCGAGAACTTTAAAATCAGCACCGGCAGCACCAGCAATATCAACAGCGGCGCGAACAACATGCCGCCGACAACCACGCGGGCCAGCGGACGCTGCACTTGCGATCCGATGTTGGTCGAAAACGCCGCCGGCAACAGGCCCACGCACGCCACGATGCAGGTCATCATCACCGGCCGCAGCTGGGTGCGGCAGGTTTGCAGCATTGCGCTGACGCGGTCGAGCCCGGATTCGAGGCTCAAATGGTAGTACGACAGCACCAGAATTCCGTCCATGGCCGCGATCCCGAACAAGGCCACGAAGCCTATCGCCGAGGAGACGCTGAACGGTGTGGAGGAGATCCACAATGCGAAAATACCGCCCACCAGGGCCATGGGGATGACGCTCGCGGCCAACAGCGCGTCGCGCAGGCTGCCGAAATTCAGATACAGCAGCAGCACGATGAGAGCGATCGACAGCGGTACCACGACTCCCAATCGTGCGATGGCTTCCTGCAGATTGCCGAATTCCCCGACCCACTCCAAGCGGTACCCGCCGGGCAACAGCACAGCAGACTCAACATCGTGTTGTGCCTCGAGAACGGCGCTGCCGAGATCGCGGCCACGCACGCTGAATTTGATGGGAACGTAGCGCTGCTGCTGCTCGCGATAGATGAACGCCGCGCCGGAAACCAAGCCGACGCGCGCGACATCCTCGAGCGCAACCTGGATGACGCCCGCGGAAGCGGACGGCGCCGCGATCGGGATGCGTCGAATCGACTCGAGACTCTGGCGAAACGGCGCCGCAAGCCGCACTATCATCGGGAAATGCCGATCGCTGCCGCTTTCGTAGAGATCGCCCGCGCTTTGGCCGCCGATGGCCGCCTGCACCACGGCGTTGACGTCGCCGGGCGTCAGGCCGAATCGCGCGGCCCGCACTCGATCCACGTCGATGCGGATGGTGGGCTGGCCAAGTGAGTGCAGCACGGCGAGATCCGTGATTCCCGGAACCTTGGCCAGCACCGCGGCGATGTGATCGGCGGTCTTCTCCAGTGTCTCCAAGTCGTTGCCGTAGATCTTGACCGAATTTTCGCCCTTGACGCCCGATGCGGCCTCCTCGACGTTGTCCTGAATGTATTGAGAGAAATTGAAATCCACGCCGGGAAACTGCTGCTCGAGCGCGCCGGTCATGTCCGTAGTGAGGGTTTCCTTGTCGACGCCGGCGGGCCAGCTGTCAAAGGGCTTTAATGGCACGAAGAATTCGGCATTGAAGAAACCCGTCGCATCCGTGCCATCGTCGGGCCGGCCGTGCTGCGAAACCACCGATTCCACCTCGGGGTAGGCGGCCATCAACAGCCGCATTCTGTTTACATAGGTGTCGCTGTCTTCCAGAGAAATCGACTGCGGGAAAGTCGCCCGCACCCAGAGGTTTCCTTCCTCCAGCTTTGGCAGGAATTCCAACCCCAAGGAGCGCATGGCAATCACGGCCAGCAGAGCGAGCACTGCGAGTCCGGCAAAGGTGATGATGCGATTGGCCAAGGCAAATTCCAACGCCGGCTCATAGACACGGCGCAGCCAGCGTACGACCGGGGTTTCGCGCTCCTGCGCTTTCACTTCAAACAAGAGCAGGCTTAAGGCCGGTGCGATGGTGAATGTGGCGATCAGGCCCCCGGCGATTGCGTAGGCGTAGGTTTTAGCCATCGGCCCGAAGATATGTCCCTCGATGCCCGACAAGGTAAACAGCGGAACGAATCCCGCGATGATGATGGCGGCGGCGAAGAAGATCGATTGACTGACTTCCGCGGCGGCGACCGAGATGATTCCGGTCCTGCCGCGAAATCCGCTGCGCACGCGCATGCGATGCAAGGTACTCGGGCCCTGACCCAGGTGCGCCGAGGCCTCGGCCAGATGCCGATAGATGTTTTCGACCATGATGACCGTTGCGTCGACGACCAAACCGAAATCGATGGCGCCGACCGAGAGCAGATTGGCGGACTCGCCCCGCAGCACCATGAGGCCGATCGCGAAGGACAGCGCGAACGGTATGGTCATCGCCACGATGACGGCGCTGCGTACATTGCCGAGAAACGCCCATTGCAGCAGAAAGATCAGCACGATGCCGGCAAGCATGTTGTGCAGCACGGTGCGCGTCGTAACGTGGATCAGGTCGCTGCGATCGTAAATGCGCTGGATGCTGACGCCGGGCGGCAGAATGCCGTTGTTGACCTTGTCCACCTCCGCTTCCACCCGCTTGATCGTGGGAATGCTTTCCGCCCCTCGGCGCATCAAGACGATTCCCTGCACGATGTCGTCGACGTTGTCGAAGCCTGCAATCCCTAGGCGCGGCATGTTGCCGATCGTCACTTCGGCCACATCGCCGACCACGACCGGCGCTCCTTGATTGTTGCTGATCATCGTGTTGCGAATTTCATCGGCGGAATGGATGAGGCCTACTCCGCGCACCACGGCGGATTGCGCGCCGAAATTTACCGTTTGGCCGCCGACGTTGATGTTCGAGTTGCTGAGTGCCTGCAAGACCTGCGGCACGGATAGGCCGTAGCCCATGAGCTTGCGCTGATCGATGGCAATATCGTAGGTCTTGGTTTTGCCGCCCCAACCGGTTACATCGATCACTCCCGGCACAGCCTTGAAGCGGCGCTCCAACACCCAGTCCTGCAGAGTCTTCAGGTCCGTAACCGAATAATTCGGCGGGCCCGTTACCCGATAGCGATAGATTTCGCCAATGGGGCTGGTCGGCGATATTTGCGGCTGCGCACCGTTCGGCAACGAAGCTATCTGCGAAAGGCGATTGGTGACCCACTGCTCGGCTTGCGTGTAGGTGAAGTCGTAGGTGAATTGCACTTTCACATCCGAAAGACCGAATAGCGAAATCGTGCGGATGGCCTGCACGTTGGGAATGCCTGCCATTTGGATCTCGAGCGGGATCGTGATGTAGCGTTCGATTTCTTCGGCTGACTGTCCCGAGCTTTGCGTCACGATATCGACCAGCGGGGGCACGGGGTCCGGATATGCCTCGATGTTGAGCTTGAGAAAACTGGCAACGCCCGCAGCGAGCACCATGACTAGAATTACGATAATGAGCACGCGCTGACGAAGCGCGAAGCTGACGATGGCGTTCATGAGGAGGCTGGGGCCGCCGCTTGATCGATGAAGAGCCCGCCCTTGGTCACAACTCTCTCGCCGGGCGTCAAGCCATCAAGCACCTCGATCAAGCCGTCGTCGCTGCGTCCAGTGCGGATGCTACGCAAGCTCAACAGTCCGTCAGCAGCAACCACCCAGACATGCGCGGCGGCGCCTTCATAGACCACCGCACTCTGCGGAACGGCCGCCGACTCGGTTGCGTCGCTGGTAAAAATACGGAAATTCGCGAACATTTCGGGCTTCAGCGCGCCATCCCGGTTGCCAATCTCGGCGCGTACCGGCAATCGATGCGTGACTGGGTCGACCACTGCGCTGATATAGGTGAGGCGTGCCTTGAAGACCTGCTTTGGATAAGCCGGTACGTGTACCTCGACGGACTGGCCCAGCTTGACGAGAGCTGCGTCGGTTTCTCGCACGTTGGCGAGCAGCCAAACGCTCGATGTATCCGCTATGGTGAACTGCGGTGTGGCGCTGCCGGCTTGCACATATTGGCCCGGCCCCACCTGTCGATCCACTACCACGCCCGCAATTGGCGCGGACAGCGTTGCGACCGGGCTGATCGCCTGATTTTTTTCCAACGCGGCGATTTCCGCGGGCGACTCGCCCAAAATAGTCAGGCGGTTGCGAACTGCATTTAGCGAATGTCTGCGCCGCCGTCAAGTCGGTCTGCGCGGATTGCCAATCCTGCAAGCTGCCACCTTTGGCCTCGTATAGCGCGTGCTTGCGAGCTTCGCTGAGGCGCGCGAGCTTCTCCTGGGAGGCGGCAGTTGCAAGATCGTTTTGCGCCTGCACGAATTCCGATGCCTCCAGCGTCGCGAGCGGCGCACCGGCCTTGACGTTGTCGCCCAGGCCGGCGATGACCCGCGTGATCCGGCCCGAAAAGGGCGAAAACACCGGTGTCGCGTGATCTGCGTTGGCGGCGATTTTCCCTTCGGTCAGCGCCTCGCTGACGAAACCATGCAGTCCGACCGATTCCACCGTCAGGGTCTTCATCTGTCCCGCCGAAGCGCGGAAGGTGCCGGGCGGCAAGGACGCCGCGGCCGCGGGACTTGCACGCTTGCCAAGCACTGCGTCGCCCAGCCAGACAGCCGCAACCAGTACCACCGCCACCGCGGCAACCGATACCGGCCGCGAACAGTTGCCTCTCGCGCGACCACGCACGCCGGTCAATTGCTTGCTCGCCGCTCGAAGGCTGTTCGGGTTCTTTTGACTCGTTGCTCATTGCGGGAACTCGTTCGCCAAAATCGCGACGTGCCTGCCTGCCGTTAGGCAGTGCCGAGATTCAGCGCGGCTCCCGCGCCGGCGTCAGCTAGAGCGGCACAGGCGGCGGGCAAATGCACGACAAAGGTTGAGCCGACACCTTCGCTGCTGTCGACCTCGATCGTGCCCCCATGAAGCTCGAGCACCATGGCGACCAGGTGAAGGCCAACGCCGCTGCCGGCGACACCCACCGCGTTGGCGCCGCGGAAATAGCGCTCGAACAAGTGGGCGCGATCCCGTTCTAGAATTCCGATACCCCGATCGCGTATTCGAACTGAGATTTTTCCCCCAGGCTCGCGCAATGCCGTGACCTCGACCGGGTCGCCGGGGTCGGAATACTTCAGTGCATTGGACAGGAGGTTGCTGAACAGTGCGAACAGCAATTTTCGATCGCCGTGCATGCGGCTCGGCAGCTCGGCCAAATCCTCGCGAATATCCGCGCTGCGTGTGGTTTCACGATGCAATTGACATACCTCGTGCAGCAGTGCGGCAGGAGCGAAATCGCTCGGCCGATACACTGCTTGCCCGTCCAGCAGCAACGAAGCACCCAGCAGACTGTCCATGATGCCGGTCAGACGAGTCACGGCGCTGCGAATCCTCAGTGCGCGCTCCAGCAGGTCATTCGGCGCCAGCCGGTCCTTGAGCTTGATCAGCCGCTGTGCCTGGGCATCGATCACAGTCAACGGAGTGCGGAACTCGTGCGAGGTCATGGTGACGAAATTGCGCTGTTGCGCCGTCGCGCGCCTCTCATTTTCCAGTGTTGTCTCGAGCGCTGCGGTCTGTTCGATCAAGCGTTGCTGGCTCTGAACCAGTGCTATCGCATTGTCGCGAAATACCGCAACCGAACGCGCCATCTCGCCGATCTCATCGTCGCGGCGCGTGCCGGGAATGCTGATGTCCGTATCGTGGGAGGCCAGCGTCTGCATGCGGCGCGCTAGACTGAGCAGCGGCCGGGATACGGACCGCGTGATGTAAATGATCGTCGCCAGAACCAAGCAAGTCGCTACGATCATGGCAGCCACAATGAGGCGGCTGTCATGCAAATAGGCGCCGGCGGCACGTTCGCTCGCCTGCCGAGCCTTCGAGACGGTATGGTCAGTCAGCCGTCCCAAGGTGTCGCTTGCGCTGTCGAAAGCCTGCCGCGAGGTTGTCATGTACATGGCGATTGCGTCGGGCTTGGCGCCGGAATGCGATAGGCCGAGCACTAGAGCCGCGATCGCCTTGTACGTCCCCCACTCACGCGCGAATTCATCGTAGAGCCGCTGCTCCGAATTTTCGTGCGGCAACGCCTCGTACGCGCGTTGCGCACGCGTTACTTGCGAGTCCAGTGAGGCAATCTCCTTTTCGCTCGCGGCCAATTCCGCCGCCGTATTGGAAAGCAGATGGGTTCCCTCGCCCGTCCGGTAGTCAGACATGTAGTTATTCAGATCGCCGATCAAGCGAATATCCTGAAGCCATTGATTGCGAATCTCATCGGAGACGCGGTTGACGTCGTTCAGACGCTGCATGCTGAACACACCCAGCCCGATCATGAGCAGGAGAAACAGCAGCGAGGCGGCAGACAGAAGGATTCGAATGGCGCGTGGGGTGCGGCCGCGGGACTCGGCTGTTGCCATGCCTGGTGCGGGAAGCACGCTCACGGCTCTATCAAGCGGCCCGAGACGGCTTTCACCGCCGCTTGCACGCGTGTAACGACGTCCAGTTTGCGGCAGGCGTTTTCGATGTGAAAATCGACGTTGCGCTTGCTCGTGTCGATGATTTGCGCGATTTCGGCCGAGGTCTTGCCGCGCGCGGCCCAGGTCAAGCATTCGACCTCGCGATCGCTCAAGTCGATTTGCCGTGCCCAGGGTTCGGCTCGAGCCACTTTGGCCAGGCGTGCGCGAATGATGGTATCGAGAATCTCGAAGTCGATCGGTTTGACCACGTAATCATCGGCACCAAGACGGCGGCCTTGGAGCTGGTTGTCCCGGTCTCCCAACGCCGTCAGGAAGATGAACGGCATGGAAGCAAACCGCGGCGTCAGTGCAGTCAGACGATCGAGCAACTCAAAGCCGCTCATAACAGGCATGCTCACATCGCAGAGCACGATATCGGGCGTGAGCTTGAGCACGGCGGAGAAGCCAGCCTGACCGTCATGCGCGACGGCCATTTGATAACCGCGCTCCTCGAATTCCTCGGCGATGAGCGTCGCGGTCTCGAGGTCGTCTTCTACGCACAGGATTTTCTTACGCGGCGGCGCCATGGCCTAATGATCCGCGCCGTCGAAACGGCCGTCTACTGTGATCCATCGCAGTAGCGAAAGACACCGGCCCGAAGGGTCCTACCCGCGCTGCAGCTCAGGGCTGCTTCGGTTTCGGTATTTTCCGGGCGATCACCTCGGCCTTCTCTTGCTCTCCGAGCTTGGCGGGGCGTACCCAACCGTCCTTGGTGGTCTGGGTTGATCTTTCAAAGGTAAGCTTGTCATCGGGCGCACTGTAGGCAATGGTTGATCCTGCGCCAATCGTGGCGCCCGCGCCGATCCGCACCGGCGCCACCATCATGGTGCCCGAACCGATGAATGCGCCATCTTCGATCAGCGTCGGCCACTTGTTGGCGCCGTCGTAATTGCAGGTGATGCTGCCGGCGCCCACATTCACATCCTTGCCGACGCGCGAGTCGCCGAGATACGTCAAATGATTGGCCTTGCTGCCCTGCCCGATCTCGGTGTTTTTGACTTCGACAAAATTGCCAATGTGCACTTCGCGGTGCATGACGGTGCCGGGCCTGAGCCTTGCGAAAGGGCCGATGCGGCAATTCTGCGCGACGACGGCGTGATCGATGACGCTGTTGGCAAAGATCTCGGTGCCTTCGCCGATCCGGGAATGGGCGATCACGCAGTTGGGTCCCACCTTCACGCCGGCCGCCAGATGAACCTTGCCGATGAGCACGGCATTGATGTCGATGAAAACATCGCGCCCCACTTGGATGTCGCCCCGGATGTCGATGCGGGCGGGATCGGCCAGTGTCGCTCCGGCCAGCATCAGCTCCTCCGCGCGTTGCCGCCGCAAGCCGGCTTCGACTTGCGCCAGCTGAATCTTGTCGTTGACACCCGCGACCTCCAGGGCACTCGCCGCCGGAATGGCCTCAATGCGTGCTTCGGCTTTGGCCGCGCCCGCGACAACATCGGTCAGAAAGTATTCGCGCTGGGTGTTGTTCCTGCCTAGTCCCAGCAGCCACTCGCGCAGGCGTCCCGCCGGCGCCGCCATGAGGCCTGAATTGACCTCGCGAATCTGCAGCTGTTCCGCACTCGCATCCCGATGTTCGATGATCGCAGCCACCTGGCCGTCGGCATTGCGCAGGATGCGTCCATAGCCATGCGCCTCGTCCAAATTGACCGATAAGATGGCGAGCGCGCCCGCATCGGCGGCAGCGATCAACTTCGTGAGGGAGGCGGCACTGATGAGCGGCACATCGCCGTACAGCACCAGCACCGTGTGTTCGTCGGGAATGATGCACATGGCCTGCATCACGGCATGGCCGGTGCCGAGCTGATCCGCCTGCAAGCACCCACTCGACGGGCGCATCATGCAGCGCGGCCTGCACCTGTGCGCCGCCGTGCCCGTAGACCACGTAGACATTATCGGGGTGGAGCGCCCGCGCGGTGCTGATCACATGTTGCAGCAGCGGCTCGCCGGCCAAAGGCTGCAGCACTTTAGGCAGGTCGGAGTTCATCCGCTTGCCCTGGCCGGCTGCCAAAATCACGACCGAAAGCTGCATGTAGACTCCGTGTGCGGGAGATCCCTAGCGCGCCTTGCGCAGACGCGCGATGGCGCGCAACTGCGCCAGGGCGCGCAGCAACTCCGCTTGCGCCTCCGCGATGTCGACCTTGTCACTGCGGTTGCGAACGGCATCTTCCGCGCGCTGTTTGGCGGCGACAGCGGCCGCCTCGTCAAGGTCCTTCGCGCGCACCGCAGTGTCTGCCAGAACCGTCACGAGGTGCGGTTGGATCTCCATCGCGCCGCCGCCCACGATAGAAGGACTGCTCCTCGTGCCCCTCGGTCTGCACGCGCACCTCGCCCGGCCGTCAAGGTGGTCAGCAGCGGCGCGTGGCGCGGGTGCGATGCCGAGTTCGCCTTGCGATCCGGGCGCGAACACCATGCGTCGCCTCGCCGGAAAAGATCTGGCCCTCGGCGCTGACGATGTCGACGTGAATGGTATTCGCCATGATGCGCTTACTGCAGCGTCTTGGCTTTCTCGACGGCCTCTTCGATGCCGCCGATCATGTAGAACGCCTGCTCCGGCAGGTGATCGTATTCGCCGGCAATGATGGCCTTGAAGCCGCGGATGGTGTCGTGAGCGGCACGATCTTGCCGTCGGCGCCGGTGAACACCTTGGCGACGTTGAAGGGCTGAGTCAGGAAGCGCTGGATCTTGCGCGCGCGGTACACGCGACAGCTTGTCCTCTTCCGACAACTCGTCCATGCCCAAGATCGCGATGATGTCCTGCAGCTCCTTGTAGCGCTGCAGAATCGACTGCACGCCGCGCGCAGTGTTGTAGTGCTCTTCGCCGACGACCAGAGGATCGAGCTGGCGGCTGGTGGAATCCAGCGGATCCACGGCCGGATACAGGCCGAGCGAAGCAATCTGACGCGACAACACCACGGTGGCGTCCAAGTGGGCGAACGTGGTCGCCGGTGAAGGATCGGTCAAGTCGTCCGCGGGAACGTACACGGCCTGAATCGAGGTGATCGAACCAGTCTTGGTCGAGGTGATGCGCTCCTGCAGCACGCCCATTTCCTCGGCCAGCGTCGGCTGGTAACCCACCGCCGAGGGCATGCGGCCGAGCAGCGCGGATACTTCGGTGCCGGCCAGTGTGTAGCGATAAATGTTGTCGATGAAGATCAGCACGTCGCGGCCCTTGCCGTTGGCCTGTTTTTCATCGCGGAAGTATTCGGCCATGGTCAAGCCGGTCAGAGCCACGCGCAGGCGGTTGCCGGGCGGCTCGTTCATCTGGCCGTACACCATGGCCACTTTGGAGTTCGAGAGATTGTCCTTGTCGATCACGCCCGACTCGATCATCTCGTGATAGAAATCGTTGCCTTCGCGGGTGCGCTCCCCGACGCCGGCGAACACCGACAATCCGCTGTACTGCTTCGCGATGTTGTTGATGAGCTCCAGCATGTTCACCGTCTTGCCGACGCCGGCGCCGCCGAACAGGCCGACCTTGCCGCCCTTGGCAAACGGGACCAGCAAGTCGATCACCTTGATGCCCGTGACCAACAGTTCCTGGCCGCCGGCCTGTTCATCATAAGCCGGCGCCGGACGGTGAATCGGCAGATACTCGGTCGCCTTCACGGGGCCGCGTTCATCCTGCGGCTTGCCCAGCACGTCCATGATGCGGCCGAGCGTGCCCGCGCCGACGGGAACCGAAATCCCTTTGCCGGTGCCTTTGACTGTGAGACCGCGGCGCAAGCCCTCGGACGGGCCCATCGCGATCGCACGAACCACGCCGTCGCCGAGCTGCTGCTGCACTTCTAGTGTCAGATCCACGTCATCGAGCTTGAGCGCGTCATATACCTTGGGTATCTGATCACGCGGAAATTCTACGTCGATGACCGCGCCGATGATTTGCACGATTTTACCGCTGGACATTTTTTATTGACCTCTCAACGGGGCAGCTGCGCAACCCCGTACATGAAGCGGCGCTACGCGCCGTAAAAGAAAATCTGGACCGCATCTATACAGCCGCCGCGCCGCCGACGATTTCCGAAAGTTCTTTGGTAATCGCGGCCTGACGCGCCTTGTTGTAAATGAGTTGCAGCTCATCGATGAGCTCGCCGGCGTTATCGGTTGCCGCTTTCATGGCCACCATGCGCGCGGCCATCTCGCAGGCCACATTCTCGACGGCGCCTTGAAAAATCTGCGCCTCGATATAGCGCATCAAAATACCGTCGAGGATCGCCATCGAGTCGGGCTCGTAGATGTAGTCCCATCGCTCCTGCAATTCGTCCTTGTCCACCGTCTGTATCGGCAACAGCTGCGAAACGATGCCCTTCTGGGTCATGGTATTGACGAACACGTTGTGCGCGAGCAGCAGCTGATCAACTTTCGTCTCGCGGTAAAAATCCAGCATGACCTTGGTGGTGCCGATCAGGTCCTTGATGTGCGGCCGGTCGCCCAAGTGCGTGACGGAGGCCGCGATCTCCACGCCGGAAAGCCGCCGGAAGAACTGCAGCGCCTTGGAGCCGATGCATGCACAGATATACTTTCGAGCCGCGCGACTGCGCTTCGCGGATCGCGACCAGCGTGGCCTTGAACAAATTCAAATTGAGCGAACCGCACAGACCGCGGTCGGTGCTGATAACGACGATGCCGACGGACGTCACCGGGCGTTCGAGCGTGAAAGGATGCTTGTAATCGAGATTCGACCTGGCGCAGGTGGCCGATCATCTTACGCACCTTTTCGGCATAGGGACGCGCGGCGCGCATGCGCTCCTGCGCCTTGCGCATCTTGCTGGCCGCCACCATTTCCATGGCCTTGGTGATCTTGCGGGTATTCTTGATACTCGCGATCTTGCCGCGGATTTCTTTTGCGCCTGCCATTGCTTCCTCTTTGTGCCTCGTGCTCTACAGCGTGGCGAAGAATTCGTCGCAGCACTTCTTCAAGGAGGCTTCGACTTCCTTGGTCAGATCCGGCTTGCCGTTGATGGTCTTGAGCAAGTCGCCGTAGCTCGAGCGCGCAAAGGACTGCAGTCCCGCTTCGGTCTCCACCACCTTGAGGCGCGTGACCTTGTCGAAGTAGCCGTTGTTGGCCGCGTACAAGGACAGCGACATTTCGGCCACCGACATGGGCGCGTACTGCTTCTGCTTCATGAGCTCGGTGACGCGTTGGCCGCGCTCGAGCTGCTTGCGGGTGGCCTCGTCCAGGTCCGAGGCGAACTGCGAGAAGGCCGCCAGTTCGCGGAATTGCGCCAGCGCCAGGCGCACGCCGCCGCCGAGCTTCTTGATGATGTTGGTCTGCGCGGCGCCGCCGACGCGCGACACCGAGATGCCGGCGTTGATCGCCGGGCCGCATGCCGGCGTTGAACAGGTCCGTTTCCAGGAAGATCTGGCCGTCGGTGATGGAAATCACGTTGGTCGGCACGAATGCCGTGACGTCGCCGGCCTGGGTCTCGATGATGGGCAGCCCGGTCAAGGATCCGGTCTTGCCCTTCACGCGGCCGTTGCTGACTTTCTCGACGTATTCCGCGT
The DNA here is from genome assembly GCA_963771615.1 of uncultured Gammaproteobacteria bacterium. Taxonomy (GTDB): domain Bacteria; phylum Pseudomonadota; class Gammaproteobacteria; order Steroidobacterales; family Steroidobacteraceae; genus Bog-1198. Next base: position 361,019 of record CAVYUD010000006.1, on the reverse strand, counting down.
TGACGCGCGCGGAGCGCTCGAGCAGGCGCGAGTGCAGGTAGAACACGTCGCCGGGATACGCTTCGCGGCCCGGCGGGCGGCGCAGCAGCAACGAAATCTGCCGATAGGCCACCGCCTGCTTGGACAAATCGTCGTACACGATCAGCGCGTCCTCGCCGTTGTCCATGAAGTACTCGCCCATGGCGCAGCCGCCGTAAGGCGCCAGATACTGCATTGCGGCGGGTGTGGATGCGGAAGCCGCGACGATGATGGTGTGGCCCATGGCGCCATGCTCTTCGAGCTTGCGCACCACGTTGGCGATCGAGCTTTGCTTCTGGCCGATGGCGACGTAGACGCACTTAACGCCCGTGCCTTTCTGATTGATGATGGTATCGATGGCCACCGCCGTCTTGCCGGTCTGGCGGTCGCCGATGATGAGTTCGCGCTGGCCGCGGCCGATCGGCACCATGGCGTCGATGGCCTTGAGGCCGGTTTGCACCGGCTGCGACACGCTCTGGCGGAAAATCACGCCCGGCGCGACGCGCTCCAGCGGCGACTTCAACTTCGCGTTCACCGGACCCTTGCCGTCGATGGGCGTGCCCAGCGCATCGACCACGCGGCCGAGGAGCTCGGGACCCACCGGCACTTCGAGAATGCGGCCGGTGGTTTTGACCTCGGCGCCTTCGGAAATGCCCTTGTAGTCGCCGAGCACCACGGCGCCGACCGAATCCTGCTCGAGGTTCAGCGCGAGGCCGAAGATATTGCCGGAGAACTCCAACATTTCGCCGTAGCGCGCATCGGCGAGACCGTGAATGCGCACGATGCCGTCGGTGACGCTCACCACCGTGCCGACATTGCGCGCCTCGGTGGCGGACTTGAATTTGTCGATGCGCGCCTTGATCAGGTCGCTGATTTCCGATGCCTTGATGGACATAACCTTAAATCCTCTAGCAAATACTTTTCGTTTACGCCGTCAGCTCGAACGCAATGCGTTTGAGCCGGCTGAGCAGGGAACCGTCGATCACCGTATCGCCGGCGCGCAGTACGGCGCCGCCGATCAATGTGGCATCCGTCGCGCAGTGCAGTCGCACCGTGCGCTTGAGCTTGCGCTCCAGCGCCTTGGAGAGCGCCTGCTGCTGAGCGGCTGTCGATCGGCGCAGCCGACGTCACCGTCACGTCGATGACACGTTCCGCCTCGTCCTTGTAGTCGTCGAACAGCGTCGGAAATTTCCGGCAGGTAGCCTAAGCGATGATTTTCCCCGAGCATGCGGAAAAAGTTTTGGCCGTGTTCATCGAGCGTCGCACCCGTAACGCCCATCACGAACTGCGCAAGGTCCTCGCCGCTGACGCTCGGGCTGCCGAGCAGTTCGTGCACCCGCGGATCGCGCACGGCCGTGGCGGCGGCGCGCAGCGTCTCGGACCAGCGCGGCAAGTCGCTTATCGGCTTGCGCTTCCTGGAATGCCGCTTTGGCGTAGGGCCGCGCGATGGTGGTCTTTTCAGCCATTCCGGAAGGTCCTAGATCTGAGCCGCGAGCTTGTCGATCAGATCTTTATGCGTGCGCGCATCGATTTCGCGCTCGAGGATCTTCGATGCCGCGCTGACGGCGATCTGTGCCACATCGCGCCGCAGGCTCTCGCGCGCATGTGCGGCCGCGAGGTCGATCTGTTCCTGCGCCGACGCCAACAACCGCGCACCTTCGGACGTGGCGGTGCCCTTGGCCTCTTCGACCATGTCGTTCGCGCGATGCTGCGCCTGGTCGATGATCTGCGCGGCGCGTTCGCGCGCTTCGCGCATGATGGCCTCGGCGCGCTCGTTGGCGGAAGCCAAGTCTTGCTTGCCCTTTTCGGCGGCGGCAAGTCCTGCGGCGATCTTCTGCGAGTACGCTCATCCATCGGCCCCAAAATCATCGGCCACACGAATTTCATCGTGAACCAGATGAGGACGATGAACACGAGCATCTGCACGATCAGCGTGAGATTGATATTCACAATCGTCTCCTGACCAGCGTTGTCCGGCCGCACCTTTAGTGCGTCAACCCGGAAGTGAACGGATTCGCGAAGGTGAAGAACAGCGCGAAGCCGATGCCGATCATGGCGACCGCGTCCACCAGCGCCGCGACGATGAACATCTTCACCTGCAGCATCGGGGTGAGCTCGGGCTGGCGCGCGGCGCCTTCCAGAAAGCGGCCTCCGAGAATTCCGAAGCCGATGGCGGTACCGAGCGCGCCCATGCCGAAGATGATTCCGACGGCCAGCACGGTCATGGCCTTGGACGTGTGCAAAATTTTCCATTCAATTCTCCTGAAACGAAACAGATAGCGAAATTGTTGTTACCGAACTCGAAGACATCAATGGTGTTCCTGCGCCATCGACAAATAGACGATCGTCAACACCATGAATATGAAGGCTTGCAGCGTGATCACGAGCAGGTGAAACACCGCCCATACGAACGCCAGCGCGAACTGCGCAACCAACAATGCCCAGCCGCCGGCGCTCGACAATTGCGTGACGCCATGCAGCGTCAGTCGCCGCGAGCAACAGGAAAATCATTTCGCCGGCGAACAGGTTGCCGTACAAGCGCAGCGACAGGGAAATGGGCCGCGCCAAGAACGGCACGATCTCCAGCAGCAGGTTCACTGGAACCAGCAAAATCTTCACGACGATGTTCTTGGCGATGAAAGGCTGCATCGTCAGCTCGCCGAAAAAGCCGCCGATGCCCTTCACCTTGATGCTGTAGTAGATGATGAGGACGAAAACCGTCAATGACATGGCGAAAGTGACGTTGAGATCGGTGGTGGGCACCACTTTCAAGATGTTCGACGCCCGCCGATGCGCCGCCCAGGGCAACAGATCGACCGGCAGAATATCCATCGCGTTGAACAGGAACACCCAGCAGAAAATGGTCAATGCCAGGGGCGCGAGCAATTTATTCGTGCCGTGAAAGCTGTCCTTGACCTGGGTATCGACGAACTCGACCACGAATTCGACGAAGCTCTGAAACTTGCCCGGTACGCCGGCATTGGCTTTGCGCGCGGCGAAATAAAATGCGCCGCCGAAGAGCAGCGCCAGTGCCACGGAAAAGAATACGGTGTCCACGTGGATGACGGAGAAATCCACTATTCCCTTGGGTTCCTTGTTGGAAAGGAACGTCAGGTGATGAAGAATGTATTCGTTTGCGGTAGTGGGTTGCTCTGCTGCCATTTCAATTTCTATGTGTGTCTCGATCGCCTCAAATCAACTGTTTTTCGTACGTCCGCGCGGAACATTTGTGCCGCCCAACGGCGGCAGCAAGTTCGCCAGCGCCACCCAAAATACGCAGAACGTAGCTACGTAGGTGCCGAGCATCGCGAGCGGCACCACTCTCATCGTCTTCAACACCAGCACGAACAGCACGATAACTATCGCGATCTTGGCGCTTTCGCCTATGAAGAACGCGCGCATCGCCCGCTGCCCATCTGCAGCCGATTTGCCGCCAAAACCTAGCAATGCCATGACAAGACTCGCAGCGGTGCTGATCCCGCCGCCCATCGCGGCGGATAAAGCCGCATTGGGACCCGCAATCAGCCAGCTCACGAGAGCGCAGACTACGGTCACGGCCGCTTGGCCCAGTACGACGCTGAGAGCCAGCCGCCGCGCTAGGGCTAAATCGATCGCGACCAAGTTAAATCCCGTGGAGCGAAGCTCACGAACGCTTCGCCTGTTGTGCCAAAAATGGCCGGCGCATTATAGAGACGCCGCCCTGGTGCATCAAGGCGTTTCAGGGCTATTTTGCGCCTACTGGATGTGCGCGAGGATGCCTTCCAGCTCGTCCAAACTGTTGTAACTGACGATGAGCTTGCCCTTGCCGGAAGCGGCGTGTTGAAAGGCGACTTTGGCGCCCAGTTTCTCGGCGATTTCGGTTTCCAAGCGGCTGAATATCCGGGTCCGGCGCGGCGCTGGGCTTGTCGGATTCGGCCGCTTTGGGATTTATGATGCGACGCACCAAACTTTCCGTATCGCGCACGGATAGGGACTTCTTCGCGACCAGCGTGGCTACTTCGATCTGCTGGCGGCGGGTTGCGAGCCCCAGCAGGGCGCGCGCATGACCCATTTCGATCTGGCGGTGCTCCAGCATCTCCTTGACCTCGTCGGTCAATTCCATCAGCCGCACCAAATTGCTGACGGCGGCGCGCGAGCGTCCTACCGCCTCCGCCGCGGCCTGATGCGTCAATCCGAACTCATCGATCAGTCGCAGCAGCGCGCGCGCCTCTTCCAGCGGATTCGAGATCTTCGCGCTGGATGTTCTCGATGAGCGCCATGGCGACCGCGTCTTCGTCGGGCACATCGCGAATGACGGCCGGAATCTCGGCCAGCCCCGCCATCTGCGCCGCACGCCAGCGCCGTTCGCCGGCGATGATTTCATAGCGCTGCGATTCGGTCGGGAGAGGCCGCGGCAGCGGGCGCACCAGGATGGGCTGCACCAGGCCGCGCGATTTGATCGAATCGGCCAGTTCGCCCAAGGATTCCGGACGCATGTCGGCGCGCGGCTGATACTTGCCCCGCTGCAAGAGGTCCACCGGCAGGGACGCCAATCGATCGCCGACCAGAACCTGCGGTTTCTCAGCTTCGGGCATGCCGGCTCGCCGCGCGAGCAGTGGGCGACAGCTCCGCGAGGCCTCGACCCAAAGACGGCTTTTTGCCGGACATAGCAATTTCCCCGTAAACCGATTGCGAGATTATACGGGCGCGCCCGGCAAATCGTCGCGGCGAATCATCTTCGCCGCCCGGCAACTCGTCGCGCCGGATCATTTCACCGGCCAGCGCCAGATAGGCGAGCGCGCCGCGCGATTCCTTGTCGTGAAACAGCGCGGGTTTGCCGAAACTCGGCGCCTCCGCCAGCCGCACGTTGCGCGGTATGACGGTGCGGAACACCTTCTCGCCAAAATGCTCGGTGAGTTGCGCGGATACCTCATTCGACAGATTATTGCGCGGGTCGAACATGGTGCGCAGCAATCCTTCGATTTCCAGAACCGGATTGATGCTGTCCCGGATTTGCTCGACGGTCTGCATCAGCGCGGTCAAGCCTTCGAGCGCGTAGTACTCGCATTGCATGGGCACCATGACCGAATCTGCAGCGACCAGGGCATTCAAGGTCAGCATGTTCAGCGATGGCGGACAGTCGATCAGGATCACGTCGAAGTCGCCGCGCACCGGCGTCAACGCATTGCGCAATTTGAACTCGCGGCCCACCGTCATGGTGAGCAAGCGCACTTCAGCCGCGGTGAGATCCTGATTGGCCGGCATCAGCATGAAGCCGCCGTACTCGACCGCGACCAAGGCCTCGATGGCGCTGCAATCGCCCAGCAGCACATCGCAGCTGGTGCGCGATTGCGCGTGCTTGTCGATGCCGCATCCCATCGTCGCATTGCCCTGCGGGTCTAAATCGATGAGCAGCACTCGGCGCTTGGTCGCCGTCAACGAGGCGGCGAGATTGACGGCCGTCGTGGTCTTGCCCACGCCGCCTTTTTGGTTGGCCACTGCGATGACGCGTTTCATGCCGGGAGCCTAGCCCGTTTCATGCGTTGGTCGGCTTTCGTTGTGCAGGAATCAACTCCACGAGATGCCGTTCATCGGGGAGGCCCGGCACGCTCAAACGATGCACTGCCAGTACCCGGAACGATTTTGGCAGCGCGGATATTTCATCATCGGGCCGTTTCCCCTTCATCGCCAGCAACCGGCCGCCGGGCGCGCACAAGTGGCCGGCATAGGCCACAAAATCGGCCAGCGAGGATAGTGCCCGGGCCACCACTGTATCGAAAAGTTCGAAGGGTCTATAGCTTTCCGCGCGGGAATTGACCACTAGCACATTGCTGCAGCCAAGCCGCTGTGCCGTCTGCTCGACGAATCGCGCCTTCTTGCCGGTGCGCCTCGATCAGCGTAAAGCGGCGTTGCGGATTGACTACGGCCAAGACCAGGCCGGGAAAGCCCGCGCCGGTGCCGACGTCGGCCAGCCGCTCGCCGCGCAGGTATGGCTGCAAAGTCAAGCTATCGAGCACATGTTTTCGCAGCATGCCGGGGCGATCGCGGATCGCGGTCAAATTGAATTGCGCGTTGCCCTGCTTCAAGCTCATCCACCAGTTTCAGCAGCGTTTCCGCGCGGCTCGGGCTCAATGTCGATTCCGAGTTCTCTCGCACCGGAGACGAGCATCTCGCGTTCAGCGGCGCGCATTCTGCTTTACCGGTCCGATGCGTGACCGGCGGGGTCGGCAGCGTCCAGCTGGATGATCAGTTGCGCCGATTCGTCCGCCTCGTTTTCAAAGTGCCCCAAGAACGTCGTGCCGTCCTCGGAACCCGCGCATTCTTCTGTTGTTGGTTGAGCGTTCTTCATCCACAGCCCGCAGGCATCGGCGAAAATTCGCGCGGCTTCCTCCGCGGGTAGCCGCACCGTGGCCTCGATCCGCGAAAGCCGGTCGTGCCTGAAGCAAAGCAGGTATTCGCTGAGTGATCGAGCCACGAAACGCGGCCGAGTCCCGTCGACGGCATAGCATTCCAACTCATCGGACGGCGTCGCCCTGTCTCCCTCATCGCGAAACAACAACACTTCGTGCAGAGTCATGGGCACATCTTTCAATGCGCTGCCGAAAGGAGCGATCAGAAGGACATGCCAATCATAGGATGCATCCAGCGGGATGGGTGCCGCGCGCCGGCGCGGGCGCGGCCGGCTTCTGGTTGGGACGCGGCGCAGGCGGCCAACAGCAGCGCGGCGCCAGCCATGCATGTTTGCCGAGCAACTCGCCTTAAGTACGCTCATTCAAGTCCCCGCCAATCGGTTGGCCAGTGTTTCAAGCTCGGCCGCGGCTTCGGGGTCCGCGGGTCGATCGCGCTCGAGCACCCGCCGCAACGCTTGCAATGCCGTGTCCTTGATCTTCGATGCAGGCCCGCGCATAGTGCATGCGCCAATCCGCTATCAGCTCGCGCTCCAAAAACTCATAGTCTCGATCATTGACGATGGCATCCAGAACCATCGCGCACACCGCCAGCTGCTGCACACGAAGCCAGCTCAAAACAGGCGCGGACGAGCCTTCTGCAAAACAGCGGCGCAGGTAGGCGGGCGGATCCGCGCTCGCGATCTCGTCCAGAAGATCGCCGACATCGTAAGATTTGATCAAATGCTCGAAGTCCGCCATCGATCGCATTATCCTCGCCGTGTGAGAATACTAGGAATATGAACCGAATTTATTTGTTGCTGCTGCTGCGCGGCGCCGCTTCTGAGCCGACCTCCGGCCTCTGCCGTCACGCGTGTCGAGCGCGGCAATCTGACCTTCGAAAATATTCCGGAAGCGCCGGCGGAACTCGGCGAGAAGTTGGACTGGCTATCTCAACTGCACGCCAGGCACCACCGCTGGGTTGGTCGCCGAAGGGACAATTGCTCATCGCGACGCGCTTCGGCGATGTGGATCAGCTGCACTTGGTGGAGCAGGCGGGGGGCGCCCGCCGCCAACTGACCTTCCTGCAGCGAACCGATCACTGAGGCCGCGTTTTCGCCGGACCCCGCGCGCAATGCCTATGTGTTTCTCGAAGGATTCGGGCGGCAACGAGAACTGCGCAGCTCTATTACCAGCACCTGGGCGAGCCGGCAGCAAAATTGCTCACCGACGGCAAATCCCTGAATGGTGCGCCAGTCTGGTCGAACAGCGGCCGCGAGGTCGCTTTTTTCAGCAACGCTCGCGACGGCGCGAGCTTCGACATCGACATCGTGGATCCGGAATCGGGCACGCTGCCGCGGCTGGCATTCAGCCGGCGACGACAGCGGCGCAGCTTGGACGGTGCTCGATTGGTCGCCGGATGATCCGCAAGCTCCTGGTGCTGAAAGACAGTGTCCGTCGCCGAGGGCTATTTGTACGTCGTGGACTTGAGCAACGGCCAAAAGCGCGAAGTCGAGCCGGCGCCCGGCAAGGTTGGAATCGTGGCAGCAAAATTCTCGCGCGACGGCCAAGGTGTTTATTTGATCTCGGACCGCGAGAGCGAATTTGCGCGGCTGCGCTACGTCAACCTTTTCACCAACGAGAAGACCGTGATTTCAGCGCACATCCCCTGGGATATCGAGGAGTTGGCGATTTCGCGCGACGGGCACTATCTCGCCTACGTCAGCAATGAGGCCGGCGCCGGCAAACTCAATCTGCTCGATCTGCGCACGCACCAGGATCTCACGCCGCCGCGGCTGCAACAGTCCGGCGTCATCGACTCCTTGAGCTTCGATGCCGCGGGCACGCGCCTCGCGTTCGGATTCGCGGCCGCGAATCAACCACGCGATGCTTACGTGCTGGATTTCGCCGCGAACCGCCTCGAGCCCTGGACGCGCAGCGAAGCAGGCGCCGGTGGACTCCGCGAAATTCGTGCTGCCGCGGCTCGGGGAGTTTCCCACCTTCGATCGCGTCGACGGCAAGCCGCGCGAAATACCGGTGTATGTGTACGAGCCCGCCACCGCCCGGCCCGCATCCGGTGCTGATCGTGCTGCATGGCGGACCGGAGTCGCAGTTTCGCCCGGGCTTCGATCCCTGGATTCAATACGTGGTCAACGAGTTGGGCTTCGCCGTGGTCGCGCCCAACGTGCGCGGCTCATCGGGCTACGGCAAGACCTACCTGTCGCTCGACAACGGCATGCTGCGCGAAGACGCGGTGAAGGATGTCGGCGCGCTGTTGGTGTGGATCGGCGCTGCAAAGCAGCTTCGACGCCAAGCATGTGGTGGTCTCGGGCGGCTCGTACGGCGGATATCTGTCGCTCGCCACGCTGGTCAATTACAGCGATCGCTTGCGCGGCGGCGTCGATGTCAGCGGCATCGGCGATTTCGTGAGCTTTCTGACCAACACCGCGCCCTACCGGCAGAACCAGCGGCGCGCGGAATACGGCGATGAGCGCGATGCGGACATGCGCGCCTTCCTGCGGCGCATCTCGCCGCTCGACCAACGCCGATCGCATCACCCAGCCGCTGCTCGTCGTGCACGGCAAAAACGATCCGCGGGTGCCGGTCAGCGAGGCGGAGCAGATCGTCAACAGACTGCGCGCCAAGGGCGGCGAGGTTTGGTATCTGCTGGCCGCCGACGAGGGCCACGGCTATCGCAAGAAACAGAACCGCGATGCCTACTATCGAAACGTTCGCGCAGTTCCTGACGACGCTGCGCCAGTAGCCGGACGCCTCACTTGCTGTCGGTGGTCGCGGTCGCCAGCGGCGATGGCTTGGTCGGCGAAATAGGCGGCGGCGATTTTGACGTCTTCATCGCTGGTCAGCAGCTGCGCCATGCTGTCCATGACCACGTTCTTGCGCCGGCCGTTGCGATAGGAGGTGAGCGCCTGCTCCAGGTAATCGACATGCTGGCCGGCGAGCACCGGCGGTTTCGGCGTCAGCGGCGCATCGACGCCGGTGCCGTTCTCGCCGTGACAGGCGACGCAGGCCGCCACTTGCTTCGGCACCTTGCCCGCCGACTGCGGCGTGTCGGGCTTCACCGGCTGCCGCACCTTGCAAGTAGGCGGCGATGTCGGCGATGTCCTGATCGCTCAAGCGATGCGGCCTGCGCATGCATGGTGGCGTGCGGCCGCGCACCGTCTGCGATACTCCTGCAGCGCCGCGACCAAGTACGCGGCGTTCTGGTGCCGCAGTTTCGGCACGCTGTAGTCCGGATATGCGTTTCGATAATTGGCGATGCCGTGGCAGCCATAGCAGGTGTAGAACTTCTTCTCGCCGTCGGCCGGATCGCCCGCCGCGTGTGCGCCAAGCGACATATCAAGCTCAACGCCGTGCCGGCAAGCCACGCTCTGGCATTCGATCGAGAAAGCATCTAGTTCTCCGAGCCTTCATAGGTTCATTTAGGTGCGCTGATGTTAAAGAGTGGGCGGGTAAATTGCCACTGAAGCCCGCGCATTCGGCAAATTCCGGCGTGTTCACTCTAAAACGTTCGCCAGATCCTGCAACAAGGTCGAAGGTCGGTGGGCTTGGTTCCGGCCGGGTATCGGCAAGCCACCCGGCCGCCGCGATCGATTAGAAATTTCTCGAAATTCCAGCCGATATCGCCGGGAAAGCCGTTCTCCGGCGCCGTCAGCCACGCGTACAGGGGATGGCGGTGTCGCACCGTTCACCTCGATCTTTGCCGAAAGCGGAAAAGTCACGCCGTAATTGACCGAGCAGAACTTCTGGATCTCGCGCCGCCGTGCCCGGTTCCTGCGCGCCAAACTGGTTGCAGGGAAAGCCGACCACCGCGAACTCCTTGTCCTTGCAGCTCCTGGTAGAGCTCCTCGAGACCGTGCGTATTGCGGGGTGTAACCGCACTGGCTGGCGACATTGACCGCCAGCATCACTTTGCCGCGCAGCGCGCGCCAGAATATTGGCGCCTGCCGTCGAGTCCCGGCACCGTGAAATCGTAAAAAACACTCATAGATATCCTTCGAGCGACGCGCAATCATGCCGCGCGTTCGCGCTTCTTCAGATGCACCAGCAGCAAGGATACCGCGGCCGGCGTGAGTCCGGGAATGCGCGCCGCCTGTCCCAAGGTTTCTGGACGCACCTCGCAAAGCCGCTGGCGCACCTCGTTCGACAGTCCGCCGACCAGGGTGTAGTCGATATCGGCCGGCAAGCGCAACTCCTCGTGGCGCGACGCGCGCTCGATCTCATCGGCCTGGCGCTTCAAGTACCCGGAGTATTTGGCCTGCACTTCGACCTGCAGTTTCACCTGTTCGCACAGGCGTTCATCGGCGCACCAATCGGCAGGTCCGCACGCAGCCGACTGCCGGTCAAATCGTCGAAACGAAATTTCAGGCCGGCGCAACAGATCGATGGCATGCGTCTCGCGCGACAGCGGGGCGCCCAGTTTGGCGAGCAACGCGGCATCGACATCGGCGGGATGCACCACCGCGCTCTCCAGCCGATCGACTTCATCGCTCACGGCAGCACGCTTACGCTGAAAGAATTCCCAGCGCTCATCATCGATGAGTCCAAGTTCCCGACCCGCGGTGGTCAGGCGCAAGTCCGCGTTGTCTTCGCGCAAGGACAGCCGGTATTCAGCACGGCTGGTAAACATGCGGTACGGTTCACTCGCACCGCGTGTGATCAAATCGTCGACCAGTACGCCCAGGTAAGCCTCGCTGCGCTTCAGGTGCCACGCTTCGCGCCCTTGCACGGCACGCGCCGCGTTGATGCCCGCCAGCAATCCTTGGGCCGCGGCCTCCTCATAGCCGGTGGTGCCATTGATCTGACCGGCGAAGAACAGGCCTGAAAGGTATTTGCACTCCAGGCTGTACTTCAAATCGCGCGGATCGAAGAAATCGTACTCGATCGCATATCCGGGGCGCGTGATGTGAGCACTTTCAAAGCCTGCGATGGTGCGCACGAATTCCTGCTGCACATCGAAGGGCAGGCTGGTGGAAATGCCGTTGGGGTAAATTTCATGCGTATCCAAGCCTTCAGGTTCGACGAAGATCTGGTGCGCTTGCTTGTCCGCGAATCGCACCACCTTGTCTTCCACGGAGGGGCAGTAGCGCGGTCCGACGCCTTCGATCAAACCGGTAAACAGGGGCGAGCGCGCTATGCCTGAGCGAATGATGTCGTGAGTTCGCTCGTTGGTCGCGGTGATGTGGCAGGGAAGCTGGCGCGGATGCTGCGCTCGCATGCCAAGATAAGAGAAGACCGGCCGAGGTTCGTCGCTGTGCTGTTCGCGCAGCAGGGAGAAATCGATGCTTCTGCCGTCGATGCGCGGCGGCGTGCCGGTCTTCAAACGCCCGACTCGAAGGGGCAGCTCACGCAGACGCGCCGCCAAACTGATAGAGGGCGGATCGCCGGCCCGCCCGCCGGGGTGACTCGCCAAACCCACATGAATTTTGCCGCCCAAGAAGGTGCCGACGGTCAGGACGATTGCCGCGCGCGCGAAACTCGAGTCCGCCCGAGGTAACGACGCCGACCGCCCGGTCGCCTTCAACCAGCAGGTCCGCGGCTTCCTGTTGAAATAGTTCCAAATGAGCTTGGGATTCCAGCATCCTTCGAATCGCGCGCTTGTAGAGCTGTCGATCCGCTTGTGCACGAGTGGCGCGCACCGCGGGCCCTTTGCTTAAGTTCAAGGTCCGGAATTGGATGCCCGCCTGATCGGTGGCGCGCGCCATGGCTCCCCCGAGTGCGTCAATTTCCTTCACCAGATGTCCCTTGCCGATGCCCCCGATCGCCGGGTTGCAGCTCATCTGTCCCAAGGTCTCGATGTTATGCGTGAGCAGTAGTGTGCGCGCTCCCATCCGAGCAGCCGCGAGCGCCGCTTCGGTGCCGGCATGGCCGCCGCCGATGACGATGACTTCGTACTGCTTGGCAAAACGCATGACGCTGAATCTACTCGATTTTTGGCAAGGGCGCGTACTCTAAACGCTCGCGGCAAAAAGCACCAGGGAACCATTGAAGCACGGGCTGACCTAACGTAAGAATCCGAAAAAACACCCCGGAGCCACCCATGAAGGCCAATTCATCGACCCAGCCTGAGACAGCTGCCGCACGCACGGGACACGACCGCGGCGGCGCGGGAATTACGGCGCTCGCCGTCATCGCCGCACTCTTGGTGGGTATGATTGGGATATTCGATTCGGCGGCGGGCGCCGCGCCGCAGATCGGCCAGGAAGCGCCGGACTTCACAGCGGTCGATAGCAAGGGAAATCCGCTGCATTTGCGCGAATATCGCGGCAAAATCGTGGTGCTGGAATGGACCAATGCTGATTGTCCGTACACGCACAAGCACTACAGCAGCGGCAACATGCAAAGCGTCCAGGCGCTGGCGCAAAAAAATGGCATCGTATGGCTGAGCGTGATCTCTTCGGCACCCGGCAAGCCTGGGTTTGTGAATGGCGCCGCCGCGGATGCGCTGACGGACTCACGCCACGCAGTCCCGACGGCTGTGCTGCTGGATCCCACGGGAAGCGTCGCGCGTCTGTACGCCGCGAAGACCACGCCGCACATGTTCGTCATCGACAAAGACGGGACCCTTAGGTACATGGGCGGGATCGACAGCCTCGCGACCACCGACGAGGCGGACATTGCGCGCGCCGAACCTTACTTGAAGGAAGCGATGCTGGCGGTGTCCGCGGGCAAACCCGCGCCCCACCCAGTCACCAAGCCCTACGGCTGCTCGATCAAATACTAGTACTGCGGCGCAGCGATATCGAACGCGTATAGTCCGTTGCGTGACCATCCGCCGCGCCATTCCCGCTGAACGCAGGACCCTCGAGGCGCTGCAGTTGCGCGCCTCGCTCGGCAATGAAGGCGATCGCGATGCATTGCTGCGTCATCCCGATGCCATCGACTTGCCGCAAGAACAAATTGTCGCGGGCGGTGTGTTCGTGCTGGAGCAGGACGGCGCCATCGTCGGCTTCTCGGCCATAATGCCGCGCGATGATGGCGACACCGAACTCGACGCGCTGTTCGTCGAACCGAGCATTCAGCGGCAAGGGATTGGGCGAAAGCTGATCGAACACTGCGCCGAGATGGCTCGCTCGACGGGCTCGAGCGCATTGCACGTGGTGGGAAATACTCACGCGAAGCAGTTCTATCTTGCCTGTGGATTCAGCATCGTCGGCACCTTCGAAACCCGCTTTGGTTTAGGGTTGCTGATGCGCAAGACATTGACGAACCCCTGAGCGGTGCTACTCCACGGCGACCGGAATGCCGGCGAACTTGCCCGCCCATTTTTTGGGCCCGGTTTCATGCACCGATTCGCCATCGGCGCTCACCGCCACCGTGACAGGCATGTCCTTTACTTCGAACTCGTACACAGCCTCCATGCCGAGTTCCGGAAAGGCCACGACGCGGCTGCCGCGAATGGCATTCGACACCAGAAATGCCGCGCCGCCGACGGCAATCAAATAAGCGGAACGGTGCTTCGCAATGGAGGCGACGGTTTCGGGTCCGCGCTCGGCCTTTCCTACCATGGCCAGCAGTCCTGATTTACCGAGCATCGTGTCCGTGAATCGGTCCATGCGATTGGCGGTGGTGGGACCCGCCGGCCCGACGACTTCAGTGCCCACGGGATCGACAGGACCCACGTAATAAATCACGCGCCCGCTGAAATCCAACCCGTCGGGCAGGGGTTTGCCCGCATCGAGCAGGGCGCAGATGCGCTTATGCGCGGCGTCGCGGCCCGTCAGCAACTTGCCCGACAACAATAGGCGCTCGCCCGGCTTCCAAGCCGCGATCTCTTTTTTGGTGAGGCCATCGAGGGACACGCGGCGCGCGCTGGCATCGGCGCTCCAATGAACCTTAGGCCACAGAGCCAAATTCGGCGCTTCCAGCAGCGCAGGTCCTTTGCCATCCAGAGTGAAATGAAGATGCCGAGTGGCGGCGCAATTGGGAATCACCGCTACCGGTAAGGATGCAGCATGCGTCGGATAATCCATCACCTTGACGTCGAGCACCGTTGTGAGACCTCCTAGGCCTTGCGCGCCGATGCCGAGTGCATTGACACGGCGGTAAATTTCCAAGCGCAATTCTTCCAACGGCGTCTTCGCGCCACGGGCGATGAGATCGCCGATATCGATGGGATCCATCAGGGATTTTTTCGCCAGCAGCATCGCCTTCTCGGCGCTGCCGCCGATCCCTACGCCCAGCATTCCCGGCGGGCACCAGCCTGCGCCCATCTCGGGCACCATCTCTAATACCCAGTCGGCCACGGAATCCGATGGATTCAGCATGGCGAACATCGATTTGTTTTCCGAACCGCCGCCCTTCGCGGCGACGGTAATCTCGAGCTTGTCGCCGGGACCGAATTCCGTGTGGATCACCGCGGGAGTGTTGTCCTTGGTATTGCTGCGCTTGAAGGCCGGATCGGCAACGATGGAGGCGCGCAGCTTGTTTTCGGGGTTTAAATAGGCGCGGCGCACACCTTCATTGATCATCGCCTCGAGATCCCGCTGCGCGTCCCAGGTTACACCCATCCCCACCTTGACGAACACCACCACGATGCCGGTGTCCTGGCAGATCGGCCGATGACCTTCGGCGCACATGCGCGAGTTGGTCAGAATCTGCGCTATCGCGTCGCGCGCGGAGGGACTTTGTTCGATTTCGTAGGCACGGCCCATGGCACGGATGAAATCCGGTGTGTGGTAGTAGGAAATGTACTGCAGGGCGTCGGCAACGCTCGCAATGACATCGGCTTCGCGAATGACGGTCATGTCGCAAATCTATCAAGTTGTGAGCAAGCATGGGTAGCGAATCCCCTACAATCGCATCAATGAGAGATGGCATGCGGCAGCTGTTCGAGGCGTTCGTATGGGTAGGCATGAGTGTATGTGCGTGTTGGGCACGGCCCGCTGCCGCCCAGGATGCCGCGACGCTGCCGACAGTCGAATGCCGGCTCGAGCATCCGCTGCATTTGACTTCGATTGCCGCGCGCTGCGGAACCTTGCGCGTGCCGATCGACCGCGAACATCCCAAAGAAGGATCGATCGACCTGAAAGTGGCCATCGTGCCGGCGCTCAACCGGCGCAGCACGGCGGCCCCATTGTTTCTGTTGGCCGGCGGCCCCGGACAAAGCGCCATGCAGGTGTACGTGGCGCTCAACGGCGCCTTCGCGCGCATCAACCGCAATCATGCCATCGTCCTGTTGGATCAACGCGGCACCGGGACTTCTAACCCGCAGTCTTGCGTGTATCCGGAGGATTGGCAGGAAACTGCGGATCTGCTGCCGGCGCTGCGCAAGGCAACGGCGGATTGCCTTGCAAAGCTCGGGCCCCGCGTGCGCTTCTATACCACCAGCATTGCCGTGCGCGACCTCGATGCAGTGCGCAACGCCTTGGGCTTCGAGCTGATCGATTTGTACGGGGGTTCCTACGGCACGCGTGTCGCGGAACTTTATATGCGCCGCTACCCCGCGCATGTCCATGCCGTGATTCTCGATGGTGTCACGTACCCGCAGCAGGCGATTGGCGCCGAGACACCGCAAGACGCTGAGCGCGCACTGAATTTGATCGTGGCGCGTTGCGTGCAAACGCCCGATTGCGCCGCCACTTATCCGCAACTGCAAGATGAGTTGGCGGCGCTGCTCAAACAGTTCGGTACGCAAAAAGTGTCGGTGACCATCGACGATCCGAACAGCGGGCTGCCGCTGCAGCTCGAGTTCAACCGCAGTATGCTGAACACCGCGCTGCGTTTGCTCTCCTACAGCAGCATGCAGGCTTCATTACTGCCTGCGCTGATCCACGAGGCCGCGCACGGCAAGCTGCGGCCGCTGACCGCCCAATCGGTAATGAATCTGCGGCAGCTCAGCGATCAGCTGGCGAGCGGCATGCAGTACAGCGTGATTTGCAGCGAGGATGAGCCGTTTTTTACGGCGGCCAACCTCGATCGCGCGGCCATGGCGAAGACCTACCAAGGCACCGACATGGTGGACGCGTTGCAGGAGATTTGCAGACTGTGGCCGCGCGGACCGGTGGACGCGGACTTACATGCTCCGTTGCAAAGCGATATTCCGACTCTGCTGTTGTCCGGTGAAGCGGATCCGGTTACGCCGCCGGTCGATGCCGAGCGCGCCGCCAGCGGACTGACCCGCCACCGGCATTTGATCTTGAAAGGCGAGGGCCACGGCCAGCTGCCCACCGGCTGCATGCCCATCGTCGCAGCGGAATTTCTCGACGACGCCGTGCCCGACAAGCTGGATGCGAGCTGTCTGGATCGGCACACCCCCGAGCCATTTTTCCTGAGCATGACGGGACCGGCGCCGTGATCGAGGCAATGGCCCTGAGTAAACGCTTCGGCAGCATTGAGGCCGCGCGCGAGGTCTCGTTCGTGGCGCGCGACGGTGAGATCACGGGCCTGTTGGGCGCCAATGGCGCCGGCAAGTCCACGTGTTTGCGCATGCTCTACGGCGTGCTGACACCCGATAGCGGCAAAGCGTGCATCGACGGTATCGACATCCGCGGCGAGACTTCGAAAGCGCGCGCGCACCTGGGCGTGCTGCCGCACGCCGCGGGGCTGTACAACAATCTGACGGCGCGGGAAAACATTCGCTACTTCGGCGCGCTGCATGGAATGAAGGCGGAGCATTTGGCGTCGCGCACTGCCGAGTTGTCGCAGGCGCTCGGCATGGATGCCTTTATTGAACGTCGCGCGAAGGGATTTTCACAGGGCCAGCGCATCAAAGTGGCCTTGGCCCGCGCCCTGGTGCACGACCCCGGCAATGTGGTGCTCGACGAGCCTACCAATGGACTCGATGTGATGGCGATTCGCAATCTGCGTGAAATGCTGCTCGCCTTGAAGGCCCAAGGGCGCTGCGTATTGTTTTCCTCGCACGTCATGCAGGAGGTCGCGGCGCTGTGCGACCGCGTGGTCATTATCGGCCACGGACGCGTGCTCGCCGATGCCACCGTGCAGGAGATTCGCGAGCGCAGCGGCACGGCCACCCTGGAAGAAGCCTTCCTGCAGGTGCTCGGCGATACGGAAGGCGTGAGCTGATGCGCACGCTGCTAACTGTCTTCGCCAAGGAATTCTTAGAAAATCTGCGCGATCGGCGCACCCTATTGTCGGCGTTGTTGTTCGGCCCCTTGTTTGGACCGCTGCTCTTCGGTCTCATGGTGTCGCGCATGCTGGAGCAAAGCGTGGTGGAGTCGGACGTGCCTCTGAAGATCACCATCTCCGGGGGCCAATACGCGCCGGGACTGATTCGGTTTCTCGAGGGACGCGGGGTCAAGCTCACACACCGGGAATTGTCGGAGATTGAGGCGCGGGCGGCTGTCAGAAACGGGCGCTCCCAAGTGGTGCTGCTCGTGCCCGCGGAGTATCCAAAGGCGTTTGTGGACGCGAGACCCGCGCCGGTTTTGTTGTTCGCGGACAGCGCGGATTCGCAGACACGAAAAATTGCGGATAGAACCAAAGGCATGCTGGGCGCCTACAGCAGCACGATTGCGCAATTGCGGTTGGAGATGCGCGGCGTGAACCCGTTGCTGAGCGTCCCGGTTGCCGTCAACGAGGTCGATATCGCCACACCCACCGGCCGCGCGGTCGTCGTGCTGGGATTCATGACGTATTTCGTGCTGTTCGCGCTGTTGATGGGCGGGCTGTACCTGGCCATCGACTCCACCGCGGGGGAGCGCGAGCGCGGATCGCTCGAAGCGTTGCTCAGTTTGCCGGTGGCGCGCTCGGCGCTGGTGGGCGGCAAGATTCTGGCGACCTGCGCCTATATGTGCATTTCGTTGGCCCTGAGCCTCACGGCTTTCGTTTGCGTGTTTCGCTTCGTACCCCTCGAGCGCATCGGCATGAGCGCCAATTTGGGCTTCGGCACGGCGCTGATCTTTTTTGGAATCTGTCTGCCCTTCGTGCCCCTGGGCGCCACGTTGATGACCTTGGTTGCATCGTTCACGCGCACTTATCGCGAGGCGCAAACTTATCTCACCACCGTGTTGCTGGTGCCGACGCTACCGATCGCCTTTGCCAGCATTTATTCCCTGAAAACCAAGAGCTCGTTGATGTTCATTCCTTCCTTGAGCCAGCATTTGTTGATGACCAGCGTGCTCAAGGATGAGTCGATTTTATTGCGCGATGTGCTGGTGTCCGCGGCTGCATCGCTAGGGCTTGCGCTGCTGATGTTCGTGTTGACGGCGCGTCATTGGCGCCGTGAAAGCATGCTCGGGTGATCCTTATTGGATGAACGTTTAACAAGGGATGATTAGGGGGATTCCTGTATAGGCGTTCAACTAGAGGATATGTATACTATTTAAAACGCAGGCTGTGCGTTGCTCGGGAGTAGGGGATGAATGCATCTTCATCCGCACGGATGGGCATCGTGGCGTTCCTAGCCATACTGACGGTGTCTGCTGGCACAATGCTCTGGCTTTTCTGGCGTTATCCGCTCACGACCGCAATCGTCACGCTAGGCGTGTTCGCCGCGCTCGCAGTGTTGGCGCGGCTGGCCCGGTCCATCGATGTCGACATGAAGGATCTGGATCGGACCGAACACACCATTTGAGCAATGCGCAACTATCGACTATAGAGCGCAGCTACAGGCTTGCCGACAGACGCGCCAACGCGGCTTTGGCGCGCAAGGTTTGCGGATGATTGGCGCCAAGTTGGGACTCTAAGTCGCTACTCGCCTTTTTCAACACGGCCGGCGCTTCGCTGCTGCCGCTTGCCGCCAGAGCCTCGCCCAGCCGTTCCTGAGCTTGCGCCAATTCCCAAATATCGTCGGGCGCCCTTTCTCGAATTGCAACCGCTTCTCTCAGCAGGCTCACGGATTCGGAATTGCGGCCCAGCGCCGAATCGACCGAACCCAAGCCTTCCAGCGCCATTGCCAGATTTGCCGCGCTCTGCACGCCCAGCTTGCGCAGCCCCGCTGCCGCCTCGGCAAACTGCTGCTGCGCCGCCTGATTGTTGCCTTGGCTCGCGGCGAGCTGCGCGGTGGCGATTTCGGTTCGCAGCGTCAAGGGATGCGCGGCGCCGTAGTGCGCCAGGGCGGTTTGGTGAGCCTCGGTCAGAGTGCTGGCGGCCTGCTGATTGCCGCCGAGCAGAAGCGCCTCGCCCAAAAATATCCGCGCTTGAATGGCAACCGGGCTGTCGGGCCCCGCGTAACGGCTCGCCATGTCCACCGATTCGCGCAACACGCTGATGCCGGCTTCATTGCGATTGGTGACGGCCAGGATGCGGCCGTAGTAACTCATTGCGGCGGCGACGGCGGCCGAGTCGCCTGCGAGTGCCCGCTCGCGCTCCACCGAGCTCTTCAGCAGACTTTCGGCATCGCGCAAATGACCCGCGCGCATCTCCAAGGTGCCCGTATTGGCCACGATGATCTGCGCATCGATGCCGTCCCCCAACCCCAGCGCGCGATAGATCGCCGTGGTTTCATAATAGGCCTTGAGCGCTTCCGGCACTCGATTCACGGTGCCGAGCGTAATGGCGAGCGAGTTGAACAACACCGCGGTCTCGCGATTGTCGTGGCCTGACAAGGCGATGCGTTGCGCGATCGCGTCGCGCGTCGTGGCGATCGCCCCCTCAATGTCGCCGCGCGTACGCTGTAGGCGCGCCCGGGTGACAAGTCCCTCGAGGCGCTCCTCCGCATATTGCTTCGGCGCTGCCCGCCAAAACGCTTCCGCCTGTCCCAACAAGGTTTCGGCTCGATCAGCATGCCCGCGCAGCAATTCTATGTTGGCAAGTTTCTGGCGAGCATCGGCGACTGCGAAAGGATCGGCTTTCGCATCCGCTTCGGCGAGAAATCCTTCGAGCAGGGATGCGGCGCCGTTCACATCCTCGAGCGCGCCGTATAGATCCGCCAGGGTCAGAACGACCTGGCCTGCGAGCAGCGGCTGATCGCGATATTCCTTCAGCACCCGCTGGGCGCTCAAGTCGATCATGCCCTTGGCGGTCGTCGATTTGGAGCCCTGATCGCTGATCGCTGATCGGAACAGGCCGGTCAAGTTATAGCGCACTGCCTCCTCGCGCGCGGCGTCGCGCCGCGCGACGTCGCGTTCTTGAGCCGGCTCTCTCGGCCTGCCACGCCGCCACGCCCAATCCTACCGCCAACGAAACGATCACCGCTGACACCGCCGCCGCGGCCCAGCGATAACGGCGCAGCGTACGGCTGATGACATACAGGCGCGCGCCCTCGCGTGCTGCGACCGGCTCGCCTCGCAGCGATCGCTCGACGTCGAGCTTCATGGCCTCCACCGTTGCGTAGCGGTCGCCCGGCTCCTTGCGCAAGGCCTTCGCCACGATGGCGTCGAGGTCGCCCTGCAGCAGCCGCGCCGGAACCGGCGCAGTCGGCTGTGCTTCCGCCGTTCGGAACAAAGAGGGTGCGGGCCGTTGCAAGACCGTGCGCATCGCTTGCAATACCGGCGTATCGGATCCCATCCAAGGATGTGTGCCGCTCAGAAGTTCAAACAGCAGCAGGCCGAGCGCATATACGTCGGTGGCGGTGGTGACGGGCGCGCCGGTAAGTTGTTCGGGTGCCGCGCAAATCGGCGTCATGGGGGTCTGTGCCGCGTGGGTTACGCGGGCGCGTTGCGCATCCAGCAGTTTGGCGATGCCGAAATCCAGAAGTTTCACCGCGCCATTCGGCGTCACCAAAATGTTCGAGGGCTTGAGGTCGCGATGAACGATCAGATTGCGATGGGCATAAGCAACGGCGTCGCACACCTGCACGAATAGCGCAAGGCGCTGCTCGAATGAGGCGTGGGTGACTTGGCAGTACTCGGTGATGGGCCGGCCTTCGACGTATTCCATCGCCATGAAGGGGCGGCCGTCCTCGGTTACGCCGCCGTCGTAGAGGCGCGCGATACCGGGATGTTCCAGCCGCGCCAGGATCTGGCGCTCCGCTTGAAAACGCTCCATTTGCCCCGCCGCGTCGCGCTGCAGGAGCTTGATGGCGACGCGCTGCTCGAAGTTGCCGTCGGCGCGCGTGGCTTCATACACTTCGCCCATGCCGCCGCGGCCGAGCAGACGGGCGATGCGCCAGGCACCGAGGCGCAATCCCAATGTGCCGTCCGGAATCAATTCCTCCGCGGCAGGTTTCGGCGGGTCCGACAAAAATCCGCCCGACGCGCTCGCCGAGCGCAGCAGGCTTTCGACTTCGGCGAGCACGGCGGAATCTTCGATGCGCCGGGCGCGCAGATTCGCGATCCGCTCCTCTTCAGGCAAGTCGAACATATCATCGAGCAGCGCATCGACACGCGCTTTTTGCGCAGGGGACAGCGGGGCCGTGACTTGATCGCTTGGTTGCATGTTCTTTGAAAGCCTGGCGCTTGCGTCTCAGTTAGCCCTCAGGGGCTGCGAAAATTCGCTTACACAGCGCGCCCAGTTTCTCGGGCAGCGCATCGACCGCAACCGCGATGTCATCGTTGTCGCCGCGAACTTGAATATCGCAGAGCACGTCGTTCTTTTGCGCGATGATCTCATGGAGCGACTCCTGCCACACTGCTGCGTCGCCCACGCCATCCAGCGGACGAACCGGCAACGGCATTTTTCCGGTCGACCAGGCCTCGAGCGAGGCCTTGCCGAGGCCGGGACGCACGCTCACGGTGATGGCCGAAAAACCGGTTGTCAGGAACGCGCAGGACTGACCGTCCCCGGCCAAGGCCGTGGCGTGGGTGATCGGTGCATGCAGGAGGCCTCCGAGATCGGCTGCTTTGAGAACCAAGGTGTCGCACGGGGAAATCGCCGCGGCGAGGGGCGGCAGCGCGGCGCTGGGCGCTTTTGAGCAGCTCGTGGACAGGCACGCAGCAAAGAGCACAAGGCTCAGTTGCGCGATGGGTCTCATTTTGACTGAGCCCCGGCATCCTTCATCGATTCCAGGCGCGCCAGATCGACTTGGCCGAGCGACTGTTCCAAAGAACTCATGGCGACGTTATCGCCGCTGATATCGACCGAGAAGCGTTTCGCCAGAACGATGCTGAGATCGCCATGCTTATTGCGGGAATCGTATTTCTCGTGCACCGTCCTGCCGCCTAAAGCTACGTCCTTTTCGTAGCCGCTGTCGCTTTCCGAGGTAGTGTTCTGAATCAACCCGCCTGCCAGATCCATCAATCCGGAGATACCGGAAATATCGGCGATCTCGATGTGCACGCCGGCGCCGTTGTTGTCGGCATAGTCGGCTTTGGCGGACGAGGTCTTGACGCCGACTGCGCCCTGATTCTCGCCTTCCGCCAGTGTGCGTTTCATGCCCGGCAATGACGCCGGCAACATACCCTCGAGGGTCTTGAAATCCACTGTGTCGACACGATGCGGACCCCCCATGGCGCCGCCCAAAGCCGTCAGCAGTCCACCCGCGGCCGACATCGGGCTTGGCGCATTCTGGGCCTCGCTCGCAACCGCATTAGATGTTTGGACTTGGCTCTGCTCGCCGGCCTTGGCAAGACTTGACACTGCGGCGCTTAGACCGGCCTTTCCCTTGGCATCGGTGCCCAGGATGTTGCCGATGGTATTGCCGACGGCGGCCGCGCCCTGATCGCGCGCGGCAGCTTGTTGCGCCGCCCGATCAGCAGTAGTACCACCGAGAAGTTCCGGCCGTGCGCCGCCGATGTGTGCAACGGTGCTGAGTATGCCGAACACGATGCCTACCAGAATGGTGCAGATCACCACGCTCGCCGTATAGCCGAAGGCCTTCTCCTTCGGCGATTGCATGAGCACCGGCAATCCCAGATACAGCACGTAGATGCCGTACAGGCCCGCAAGCAGCTGCAACAGCGTCGCCAGAATCGGCGACAACGCCAGCACGGAACTCAGCATGGCGGGCGTCAAGCTGTATGCGGCCACCTTGAGCGCTTGACGCTGATCTTTGCTTCCGGAGAAAGTGGCTGCCAGCGTGTTGATGATGACTGCCACCACAAAAACACCGAACAGAACGGAGACGAACATCACCACCGTATAGGTAAGTCCGCTTGAAATCGGCATGCGAAAACTGTTGCCTAAGCTTGAATTGACTCCCAGAACCGAGATTCGCAGGAAGCCCAGCAGCGCGGCGAGCACCGCCAGCGGCATCACATAGCCCGCGTACAGCTGCGACGCCGTGGTGGGTTCCGGAGCGATGACCGGCCACTCGGTTTTCGGACTCAAGACGATGTTCTTGATGCGCGATAGCAGTCCGGGCGCGGATGCCGCGGCTGCGGCCCACGCCTTTGAGGCGGCGGCCGACGCGCCAGGCGCCGCGACGCTCGCGTGCGCGCCAAGCAGTTGGGCGGTCGGGGCAGGGCCGACGGCGGGACTTGCCGCGGCCGCCGACTTGTTGGCCACAGCCGCCGCAGAAGCCGGCACCGGCCGGCAAGGGTCTATTGCACTTGGGACAATTCATGCGGTTCTCCTTTCGTTCTTCTGATTGATCTGTCTATGAGAACCAAATGTCATGTTCGAAACCGCCATGGCGGTATTGTGTGTGCGATTTACCTTAAGTCCGCACGTCTCTACAGTCATCGCCGGTTGTTGGTCTAGAATCGAGCGATGGAAGAGGCACACCCGCTCCCCGACGAAGCGTTTGCGCGGCTGGAGACGAGCAACGCCTCCGCCGACGTGCGCCGCATCGCGGCCGAATTGCTGCCTGCCTTTTATCAGCAGCTACGGCGTATTGCACAACGCACGCGCGCCCGCATGGGTGCAGGCCACACCTTACAGACGACGGCCTTGGTTCACGAAGCGTACCTGCGCTTGGGACAATCACGCAGCTTCGTCGATGAAACCCATTTTTTGCGTGCAGCCGCGCTGGCGATGCGCCATGCCTTGATCAATTACGCGCAATCGCGCGTCGCCGAGAAACGCGGCGGCGGCGGCCAGCACCTGACCCTGTCGCATATCGATGAATTCTCCATCGATTCGGACGAAGGCCTGCTTGCGCTCAACGAGGCGATGGATAGGTTGACCCAAGAGATGCCGCGCCTTGCCGACGTGGTCGAGTGCCGCTTCTTCGGCGGCTACGGTGAAGAAGATACGGCGCGGGCGTTGGGCGTTTCGCTGCGCACCGTGCAGCGAGATTGGCTCAAAGCACGCGCATGGTTGTTTCGCGAACTTGGCGGAAAGCCTTAGCGTGGCGGGAATTTCGGCGCCAGACGGTTCTTATTGTTCGAATACAAGGATTCGGGAGAACCCGACGGCTAGCTTTTAAATCTGGACTGAGCGGGAGTAATCACTGTGAGCTTATTTGGCCATCCAACCGATTTGAATCGGCAATTTATCGCGAGGCCGGACACTGCCAAAGAGGACATCCTCTACAAGTGGCCCGACATGACCATCCGCAAGTTCACGCAGGTGACTGTGCAACCGGATGAGACGGCGCTTTTTTTCAAGGAAGGTAAGCTGGCCGGCACCTTGCCGCAGGGCCGCTCCACCATGGACGGCGCGCTCATCCCATTCTTGGGCGACATCGTCGATTGGGCGAGCGGCGGTAACATGTACCGCGCCGAATTGTACTTCGTGGGTACGCGTGAATTTGTCAGCCTGCCCTTCGGCGGTCCCATCGACAACATCGAAGATCCGGAAACCGGCCTGGCGGTGGGCTTAAGGGTATTCGGCGAATACGCGTTATCCGTGAGCGATCCGACCGCCATGATTTTGAAACTGGTCGGCACCCGCCAGGCAACGAATGAACTGATCACCGACTGGGCGCGCGAACAGATCCTCAAGGCCTTGCGCACCAGCGTGGTGAAGAAGCTTACCGCGGAAAAGTGGCCGGTACTGGGACTTGCCGCGCGCACCGCGGACATCGAGAGCGCGCTGATCGCCGACGTCCAAGCACCCCTGGCGCCTTATGGATCGAAGATCACCCGGCTTCGGCAACATGACCATCAGCTTGAGTCCTGAGGATGAACAGACTCTGAAGGGCTTGCGCAAGGACACGGCTTACACGCGGCTGGCGGGCGGCTTTCGCGAGTACGGTGTCGGCGCAGCGCTCAAAGGCATCGGCGAGGGCGCGGCGGCCGGCGGTGGCGGCGGCGCCGCGGCGCTGGGTATCGGCATGGGGCTCGGCGGCATGGTCGGGGGAATCGGTATGTCGCCCACGCCGGGCGCGGGCCAAGGCGGCGGTACGGGTCCGGCGCCGGGACCGGAGCCGGCCCAGGCAGCGGCGGCGCGGGTGTCGCTTGCAGCAGCTGCCACGCGCAAAATTCTCCGGCCGCCAAGTTCTGCTCTAGCTGCGGCGCCGCGATGGCGCCGAAGGGTGTGCACTGTACTCAATGCGGCACCGCCGCGGCGCCGGGCGCAAAATTTTGCGCCAATTGCGGGGGCGCGTTGACTTGAACGTGCGCGCCCAGTTCTTCCGTTGCGCCGGCGCGGTCTTCGCGCTCTGTCTCGCGGCAGCCTCGATGGCGCGTACGGGCGGCGGCAGCCACGCTGCGGTGAGCCACGCCGCAAACAGCAGTTCCGGCGGATCGTTCGGCAGCGGCGGATCCTTTGGCGGTCTCATCGGTCTGTTGATCGTTATTTTCATCATCGGCTACATTCTGCGGCGCGTGCGGAACGGCTCGACCGGTCAAGGGCTCGGCGGAGCGCCATTGGGTGGATCGACGCAGGCACAGGCGGCGATCGCGACCTTGGGTTCCGTCATCGGCGCCTCGAATCTCGCCAAAATCGCTTTGGGCGATATCGGTTCGCAATCCGGCGCGTCGCGGCGTCCCCTGCCGGCGGGCATCGATGCCATCCGCGCTCTCGATCCGGGTTTCGAAATGGAAACCTTTCTGCAACGCGCGGAAATGACTTTTTTCCTGGTCAAGCGCGGCGTGCAAAAGAATGACGCCGCGGCGATTCGGCCATACTTGAACGACGGCGTATTCAACGCGGTGTCGCAAAGCATTGCCCAATCCAAAGCCCAGCATCGGCACGCGCTGCTGGAGAGCCTCAATGTTCGCGGCCTGGCAGTGGAGGACGCGCAGTGCAATGCACAGGGGCAAAGCATTGTCGTGCACTTCGATCTGGTGTATCGCGCCAAGACGTTGAACGATGCCAATCAAACCCTGGCCGATGAAGGACAGGACCAGCGCCACGCGGAGCGTTGGACCTTTGCGCGCGGCCCCGCGGCACATACCGCGGTCAACGGCGGCGTCACGGCGGCACGCTGCCCGGCTTGCGGCGCCGAATTGCGCCTCGCACTGGATGGCACCTGCGCGCATTGCAAGGCCAGCGTCACCAACGGCTCGGTGGACTGGGTGGTCATCGATGTGCAGCCGGCGGCCTATGTCGGCTACTCGGCGGATTCGTCGCTGGGATTTGCGGCACCCAGCATTCCCGATGGCGTCGCCGCGCTCACGGCCGCGGACAAGGATTTCTCGCTGGCGCGTCTTCGAAGGCCGCGTGAAGACGGCGTTTCTCGCGCTTCAGGACGCCTGGTGCAAACAGAACCTCGACGCAGGCCGCGCGTTCCTGAGCCCCGGCGCCTATTTCACGTGGAGCGCGCAGCTCGAGACCATGGCCGCCGAAGGCCGCCGCAATGTCATGGAAAATGTGAGCGTCGCGCGCCGTTCAACCGGTGCGCATCGTTCACGGCCGCGTATTCGATGACCTGACGGTGCGCATCAGCGCCGCGGCCGCCGATTTCGAAGTCGACCAGAGCGGCAAAATCGTTTTCGGCGACCGCAGCGTCAGGCCCTTCATGGAGGACTGGACCTTTCAGCGCTCCGTCGGCGTTGCCAGCTCGAACAAGCCCGGCACGCTCGAGAACACCTGTCCCAGTTGCGGTGCTCCCGTGTCCTTGACTCAGATCGGCGAATGCCGCTACTGCAAGGCCGCGGTGACCAGCGGCAAATTCGATTGGGTAGTATCGCGCATCGATCAAGAAGACGAAGGCAGCGCCGGAACCGGCGCGTCGTTGAACATGAACCATGTCGGCGAAGCCATCGCGCTGCAGGTGGGCGGAGCGATTGTCGGCGGTCTGCTCAGCAGTTTGCTGTCGGATCGGCGCTGACGCGCAATCCCGTAAACCCGCAAACCCGGCAGGGCCGGGCGGCATTTACTTACCGATACAAAAACTGCTGAATATTTCTCCGAGCAAATCGTCGCTGCTGAACTCGCCGGTGATTTCGCCCAAAGCCAGTTGTGCGCGGCGCAATTCCTCGGCGAACAATTCGAACGCGCGCGACGTGGTCAGTATCTGCGCGGCTCGCTCCACGCAACCCTTGGCGCGTTCCAGCGCATCGAGATGGCGGCGCCGTGCCGACAACGCACCCGAGTCGCCCGCGCGGTAACCGGCGCGATTCTTCAAGTGAGCGCGCAACAGTTCGAGACCCGCGCCGGTCCTTGCGCTCAGGAATACCCGTGGGGGATCGCGCGATTCATCGACGTTGGCTTGCGCACCGCTCAAGTCTATTTTGTTGAAGATCAACGTGACCGGAACTCCTTTCGGCAGATCCTCGAGTTCGGCGGCCAGTTCTGACGCGCTGCTCTCGGAGGCCGGGGCCGCTGCGTCCAATATGTAGAGCACACGGTCCGCCCGCGCGAGTTCAGCGAAAGCACGCCGCACACCTTCGGCTTCGACCACATCCACCGCACTGCGCAAACCCGCGGTGTCGATTAAATTCAGCGGCAGGCCATCCAAATCGACCTGCTGGCGCAGGACATCGCGCGTCGTGCCGGGCTGATCGGTCACGATGGCGATCTCGTCGCCCGCCAGTTTATTCATCAAACTGGATTTTCCGGCGTTGGGCTTGCCGGCGATGACGACGTTCAAGCCTTCGCGCAGCAGCGCGCCTTGCCGCGCTGCTGCGGTAATGGCATCGAAGCCGATGAAGATTTTCACGGTGCGGTCGCCGAGCACGCTGCCGGGAGCGAAATCCAGCTCCTCGTCAGGAAAATCGATGGCCGCTTCCACCAGCGTCCGTAGCTCTGTGATCTGCGCCTGCAGTTCGTTGACGTGCGCGGAGAATTCTCCTTGCATGGAACGCACGGCAGCGCGCGCCGCTGCGATGCTGCCGGCGTCGATGAGATCTGCGATGGCTTCGGCTTGTGCAATGTCGATCTTGCCGTTCAAAAAGGCGCGCTCGCTGAACTCGCCCGGCCGCGCCATGCGGCAGCCCAGTTCGAGCAGCCGCTTCAGCAGCGAATCGAGCACCACGACGCCACCATGGCCTTGCAGCTCCAAGACGTGTTCGCCGGTGTAAGAGGCAGGCGCGGGAAAGTACAGCGCCAGTCCTTGGTCGAGCCGTTCGCCGTCAGGCCCGAGAAAATGCGCAACCTGCGCGACGCGTGGCGCCGGAAGATTGCCTATGACCGACTCGGCGACTTGCGGAACGATCGGTCCTGAAACTCGGATCACCCCGACCGCGCCGCGCCCCGGAGCGCTGGCGATGGCGACGATGGTGTCAGGGCCCATGAGCTAGGAGCGCTGCTTGGCAGCCTCGGCTTCGACCACTTTATTCACGCGCCACTGCTGCAGAATTCCCAGCACCGTGTTGGTCAGCCAGTAGAGCGTCAGTCCCGACGGGAAGAACGCCATCATGCCGGTCATGATCAGCGGCATGAACTGCATGATCTTGGCCTGCATCGGATCCGGTGGCGCGGGATTCAATTTGAACTGCGCGAACATGGCTCCGCCCATGAGCAACGGCAGAACGAAGTACGGGTCGCGCGAGGACAGATCGTTGATCCACAGCAGGAACGGCGCCTGGCGCATTTCCACGCTTTCCAGCAGCACCCGGTAGAACGAGATGAACACCGGAATCTGCACGATCATCGGCAGACAGCCCGCCAGCGGATTGATCTTTTCCTTCTTGTACAGATCCATCATGGCGCGGCCCAATTTCTCGCGGTCGTCCTTGAAGGTTTCCTGAATCTGCTTCATGCGCGGTCCAACCGAGCGCATCTTCGCCATGGAACGGCCGCTGGCCTGCTGCAAAGGATAGAACAGCAATTTGATCAGGAACGTGACGATGATGATCGACCAGCCCCAATTGCCGGTCAGTTTGTGGACCCAGTTGAGCCCGGTGAACAGGGGCTGTGCCAGCACCGTTAGAATTCCGAAATCGACGGTGCGCTCCAAATTCCTGCCCATCGCCGCGAGCTGCGATTGCAACTTGGGGCCGACGAACAAGTCTTCGTGGAACTGCACCGTGGCGCCCGCGGGCACATCGACCATGGGGCCGGTGGCGCTGATCAAGTATTCGTTGTTGCGAACCTGCAGCTGATATTGGTAGGGCTGGCCCGCCGGTGGAACCACCGCCGTGACGAATTGATGCTGCAGCGAAGCCAGCCAACCATTGTTGATGGTCGCCGAGTACTTCGAATCGCTGTCGCTTTCGACGTTCAGGTCCTTGGACTTCGTGCCGTCGTAAACGGCCGGGCCTTTGAACGAGTAAGTCTCGACGTCAAAATAGGAACGCGAAGCATGCTCCCAGTGCCGCAGGATCTGCGCGTACGAGGCGAGTTTTCGCGGCGCGCTGCCGTCATTCTTCACCTGGTACTCGAGCCCGATGCCGTACTGGCCGCGCTTGAAGACGAATGTCTTGGTGACGGTCAGTCCCGCGCCATCAGTCCAGGTCAACGGCACGCGCAGCTCGGTAGCACCGGGTGCGAGCACGAAACTTTTTTGATCGGATTTCCAAACGGCCAAATGCGTGGGCGCCGTTTCGCCCGCGGCGCCGATAAGTCCGCTCTGCAATAGGTACAAGGTCGGCGGCGGCTCGTAACTCAAGAGTCTCACCGGAATATTTGGCGTGTCCTTACGCAGCGGATATTCCTTTAAGTCGGCCTGATCGAGCTCGCCGCCTTTGAGATTGATGCCGATCTCGAGCACATCGGTGCTGACATGAAGCGGTGTTGTGGGTGCGTCCGAAGCGGCCGCAGCCGGCGCGCCTTCCGTCGGGGACGGCGTGGCTGGCGGCGCCGCATTCGGCGTTTGCGGCGCGGGCGTCTGCGCGCTGGACGTCGCTTGCGGCAGCGAATCGGCCAATGTTGTGGCGGGCGCCGATGCCGTTGGCGCGCTGCCGCTGCTCGTTTGCACGGGCTGGGCTGGCGGTGTCTCGTAGTCGTGCAACCAGGTCTGATAGTTCAGAAACAAGATCGCGGCGAGCACGCCCCAAAGCGTGAGACGGATATTAGGCATGGGTCCCCCGCTTATCCGGCACGGGGTCGTAGCCGCCTTCCCTAAAGGGGTGACAGCGCAGCACGCGCCTGATCCCGAGCCAACTTCCGCGCAGCACACCGTAGCGTTCGATGGCGGTATGCGCGTAGCAAGAGCACGACGGATAGAAGCGGCAACGCGGACCCAACATGGGGCTTACGCCTAACTGATACCCGCGGATGATCCACATGCAGAGTTGGCGCGGCGTGATCATTTCTGGATCGACTTCCAATGCTCATCGAGGCTTAGGCGCAATTCGCGCAAACTGGCCGCCCGCGCGGCTTCCCGGGCAGACACGGTAACATCGACCGGCGGCAAGGAGTGTTGGTTCAAGCGAAAGGATTCTCGGGTGAGGCGTTTGATGCGATTGCGAGCTACGGCGGTGACGAAGGTTCGAGTCGCGATGCTCAAGCCCAAGCGCGCGTGCGTTTCGTGATTGGCGAGAACAGACAAACTGAAAAACGCATCAGAGAATTTTCTGCCGCGCCGTTTCACGTCACGAAATTCAGCCGGCTGATGCAAACGCTTGCGCGGCTCGAACGTCAGTTTACGGATCGGAGAGCGCCCTTGAGGGATCGCGTTACGGGCAGAGCTTCTTGCGGCCCTTGGCACGGCGGCGGGCCAGCAATCGACGGCCGCTTTTGGTGGCCATGCGCGCGCGAAAGCCGTGGGTACGGGCACGATGCAAATTACTGGGGTTGAAGGTACGTTTCATAGCGGCGCGACTCGAGCAAAAACCACTGGCCAAATCAAGGGAATGGGCGATTTACGAAAGGCGGCAAGGGTACTGAGCGAGCATGGATGTGTCAATAGACGCCCCTTCAACTTGGAGCTAGACTCCCTGCCCTTTCGTTCACTTGCCCCTTGCCACAAACCTAGGAGAGCGCTCTTGTCGGAGTCGCTATGGAACCGCTGTCTGCGAGTACTCGAGGGCGAGCTCCCGGAACAGCAGTTCAACACCTGGGTGCGACCCCTGCAAGCCGTCGAACGCGAAGGCGAACTCAAGCTGCTGGCACCGAACCGCTATGTCATCGAATGGCTGGGTCAAAACCTCCTTCCCCGGATCAAGGAGCTCATACTTGCCTTTGCTGAAGGGCTCGCCCCGGAAGTCGCGCTGGATGTGGGCACGCGCGCGGGCGTGATCGTTCAGGTCCCGCCGGCGGCTTTGCGGGACGATGGCGCGCAGGCCGCGGCTCGCGCGCGCAAGCTCGCCCCGGTGGTGCTTGGCAGCCGCATCAATGCGGACTTTACCTTCGACAGTTTTGTCGAGGGCAAGAGCAACCAGCTCGCCAAGGCGGCGGCAATTCAAGTCGCCGGCAATCCCGGCCGCGCCTACAACCCGTTGTTCATTTACGGCGGCGTGGGATTGGGAAAGACGCACTTAATGCACGCCGTAGCCAACAAACTCAAAGAGCGCAACGCCGAAGCGCGTTTGGCCTACGTGCACAGCGAACGGTTTGTCGGCGATATGGTGCGAGCGTTGCAGCACAACACCATCAACGATTTCAAGGCAGCGTATCGATCCCTGGATTGTCTGATGATCGACGATATTCAATTTTTTGCGGGAAAAGACCGCTCCCAGGAGGAATTCTTCCACACCTTCAATGCGCTGCTCGAGAGTCAGCAGCAGGTGATCTTGACCTGCGATCGCTACCCGAAAGAGGTCGACGGCCTCGAAGAGCGATTGAAGTCGCGTTTCGGCTGGGGCCTTACCGTTGCCATCGAGCCGCCCGAATTGGAAACCTGCGTCGCGATTTTGATGAGCAAGGCGGCCATGACGCATGTCGATCTTCCGGAAGAAGTGGCGTTTTTCATTGCCAAACGGATTCGTTCAAACGTGCGCGAACTGGAAGGCGCGCTTCGCAGAGTGGTCGCGACCTCCAACTTTACCGGCCGGCCGATTACGCTGGAGTTCGCCAAGGAAGCGTTGCGGGATCTGCTGGCGTTGCAAGAAAAGCTGGTGACGATTGAAAATATCCAAAAGACCGTGGCCGAGTACTACAAAATCCGGATTGCGGAATTGCTGTCGAAACGCCGCAGCCGCTCGATTGCACGGCCGCGGCAGGTCGCAATGGCATTGGCCAAGGAATTGACGAATCATAGTTTGCCCGAGATTGGCGATGCGTTTGGCGGTCGAGACCACACGACCGTACTGCATGCCTGCAGGCGCGTGAAGGAGTTGCGCGAGACGGATCGGCGCATTGGCGAGGACTATTTAAACCTGTTAAGAACCCTGGCGGGATAGGGTGGAAAAAGCTGTGGATGACGCTGTGGATAAAGATATCCACAGGTGAGTGACAGTTTGCAAGCGGTCTGTGGACAAGTATTAAGGGGCTTTGGTTGGTTTGTAATTTATTGATTTAAATGGTGTTTTTTGCGTTATCCACAGTAATTCGGTCCCTCAGTAATCATAGTAATAATCTCTTTTAAGAATCTAAATCTAAGATAGTAAGACGGTGAGCCCATGAAATTGACGGCAGAGCGTGAGAAATTATTGACCCCCCTGCAGGCGGTCATTGGGGTGGTTGAGCGGCGCCAAACCATGCCTGTACTGGCGAACGTATTGCTTGGCGTGCGCCAAGGTCAGTTATCGATCGCTGCCACGGATCTGGAAGTCGAACTCGTGGCCGCAACCGAAGTTGCGGTCCAGGACAGCGGCGACATCACGGTTCCCGGGCGCAAATTTCTAGATATTTTGCGAGCGTTGCCGGAGAAGGTTTCGGTCTCCTTGAGTGTCGAGGGCGAGAAAGTTGTGATCAAGGCGGGTCGCAGTCGGTTCAGCCTGTCGACGCTGCCGGCCGCTGATTTCCCGGTGATTGACGACATCAACGCACAACAAACGGTGCAGCTGCCGCGCAAAGAATTGTTGCGGTTGTTGGAGAAAACCCATTTCTCCATGGCGCAGCAAGACGTTCGTTACTACCTGAATGGCATGTTGTTGGAGATTGATGCACTGGTGTTGCGTGCGGTTGCAACCGACGGGCATCGCCTGGCGCTTTGCGAGACGGCGCTGGGCGCGAAGGCAAAAACCTCGCAGCAGGTGATTGTGCCGCGCAAAGGCGTATTGGAGCTGCAACGCGTGCTCAATGACGAGGGAATTGCGGAAGTTGCGATAGGAAGTAATCACGTTCGAGCCCAGATTGGCGATATTCGCTTCACTTCGAAGCTAATTGACGGGCGATTCCCGGAATATTCAAGGGTCATACCTGCCGCGCCGGCCTCGGCCATCCGCGCCGATCGCGATGTATTGCGCCAGGCGCTGCAGCGCACAGCGATTCTCTCCAACGAGAAGTATCGAGGCATACGCGTGACGGTGAAAAAGAACATGTTGACGGTGCAGGCGCACAATCCGGAGCAAGAAGAGGCCGAGGAAGAGATCGAAGTCGGCTACGAAGGGAACGATCTCGAGGTGGGCTTCAACGTCAATTACCTTTTGGACGCGCTCGCCGCCATCGACGGCCAGGACGTCGAACTGGGGCTCACCGACAGCAACAGCAGCTGCCTGATTCGATCCCCCGGCAATGCCAGCGCGCGCTATGTCGTGATGCCGATGAGGCTATAAGCCGTGAGCTTGAGCCGACTGCAAGTAACGGATTTCCGCTGCTTGCAGTCGGCGGAGTTGCAACCCGACTCGCACTTCACGCTGATCAGCGGGCCCAACGCTTCGGGCAAAACCAGTCTGCTCGAAGCCATGTACGTTCTTGGGCGTGGCCGCTCCTTCCGCACTCGACGGTTGGAGCATCTCATTCGCCATGGATCGGAGAGGTTCGTCGTGTTCGGGGAGGTCGAAACCGCAACGCGGCGGGTACCCATGGGCGTCGAGGGCTCTAGAAAAGGGATCCGGGCTCAAATCGACGGCGATAAGCCCTCCTCCCTGGCCGAGCTGGCCTTGTTCCTGCCCGTGCAGATCATCGATCCCGAGGTGCATCACCTCATCGATGAAGGTCCGAGCCGCCGGCGCCGATTCCTGGACTGGGGTGTGTTCCACGTGGAGCAATCCTTCGTGGGGCACTGGCAGCGTTATCAGCAAGTCCTAAAACAACGCAATGCGGCCCTCAAGGCGCGTCAACCCCGGGCCGTGGTTTCAGTGTGGGATAGCGACCTTGTGCGTTCCGGAGAATTGCTGGGGGCCGCGCGTGCCCGCTATGTGGCCCTGTTGAGCCCCTCCGCCGCAGCAATCGCGAGCGGCTTGCTGGGCATGGAGCTTTCCTTAAGCTACCGAAACGGCTGGCTCAAGGGTCAAAGCATGGTGGAGGCCGTTCAGCAGAGTTGGAGTCACGATCTGGAGACGGGAGCCACGCAAGTGGGACCGCACCGTGCCGAGCTGGGAATCCGCCTGGACGGAATGCCGGTGAAAGACCGAATATCCCGAGGTCAGCAGAAATTGCTTGCCGCCGCCCTGTTGATTGCTCAGCTCAAACTGTTCCCGGATGTATCGCCCGTCCAGCCCACCCTGCTGCTGGATGATCCTGCTGCCGAGTTGGACGACGAGCGGCTCGCGAACCTCATCCGCGAGGTGTCGTCGCAATCATTGCAGTTGATCATTACCACGCTGCACGGCGAATTTACCGCCTTTGGCGAGCCGGGCCGACGGTACAAGATGAATAACGGTCAGGTTTCGGCTGACTGAGGTTCCACGTGGAACATGGCGGCTGGAAAGCCGTGCTCCGGGGCGTTCCGTGCCTCGACAACCAAGTGCCGGCGTTGCTCCCTCGCTTATCCCGGCGCCTGAGGTCGAACAAGCGCCTTCCGGCTGACCGCACAACCTATCACCGCGCTGGGTGTCGAGATGTGTGGCGAGCGAACGGTTGTTCCGGCTTTGCGTCAGCCCGCCCAAGCCGGCAGCTGGCGAAATAGCCCCTCATTCGACTTGCTCGCTCGCTACCGCCTGACCCTGCGGCTGAGTCAATGCCACCGCCGAACCCGGCGATTTTGCCTAAAAGATGCTCCGAAATTGCGCGGTAACGGCAGACGATTGCCAAAGCGCCGATCCGTCGCTAACAGAGGCGCGTAACACGATGATTTATAAAGAGATTAATAGCAAAAATGATTAGTTTTTAGCACCAGAAACTGTTAACATGGCGGGTCGCAATTTAGGATGGATTATGGCCCAGGACGACGTTTACGATTCGAGCAAAATCAAAGTCTTAAAAGGCCTGGACGCGGTCCGAAAACGCCCCGGCATGTACATCGGCGACACGGACGATGGCAGTGGCCTTCATCACATGGTTTTCGAGGTTGTGGATAACGCGATCGACGAGGCTTTGGCCGGTCATTGCGATCGTGTCGTCGTGACCATTCACGCTGACGAATCCGTGACCGTGACCGACAACGGTCGTGGAATACCTGTGGATATCCACGCCGAGGAAGGACGTTCCGCAGCCGAGGTCATCATGACCGTCCTGCACTCCGGCGGTAAGTTCGATGACAGCTCGTACAAGGTCTCCGGTGGTTTGCATGGCGTCGGCATCTCGGTGGTCAATGCTCTTTCCGACTATCTGGAACTAAACATTCGCCGCGACGGTAAATTGCACCGCCAGGAATACCGCCTCGGTGAGCCTCAGGCTCCCATGGTTGCGATTGGCGATACGCAGGAACACGGCACGACGCTGCGCTTCAAGCCGAGCGCGCAGATTTTCACTCACATCTCCTTCAACTACGACACGCTCGCCAAGCGTTTGCGGGAATTATCGTTTCTCAATTCCGGCGTGCGCATCGAACTCGTGGATGAGCGCGACGAGAAGTCCGAAGTGTTCCAGCATGAAGGCGGACTCAAGGCCTTCGTCACGCACTTGAATCGCAGCAAAACGCCGGTGCACGAAACGGTGTTGTGGTTCCAGACACGCGATGGCAATACGCAAGTCGAAGTCGCGATGCAGTGGAATGACTCGTATCAAGAAAGCATGTATTGCTACACGAACAACATTCCGCAGAAAGACGGTGGCACCCACCTTGCGGGTTATCGCGCGGCATTGACGCGTACCCTGAATAACTACATCGAAAAAGAATTGGCGTCGAAGAAGGAGAAAATTCAGACCACCGGCGATGATTCACGCGAGGGACTGACCGCGATCCTATCCGTGAAGTTGCCCGATCCAAAATTTTCCTCGCAGACAAAAGACAAGTTGGTCTCCTCCGAAGTAAAAGGCGTGGTGGAATCCGCCGTCGCCGCGCGCCTCGAGGAATTTTTGCTGGAACATCCCCAAGAAGCGAAAGCCATCGTCAACAAGATTCTGGAGGCAGCGTATGCGCGCGAAGCAGCGCGCAAGGCGCGCGAAATGACACGCCGCAAGGGCGCACTCGATATTGCGGGATTGCCGGGCAAGCTCTCCGACTGCCAAGAAAAAGATCCGGCGCTCTCGGAGATTTTTTTGGTTGAGGGCGATTCCGCCGGCGGCTCAGCAAAGCAAGGGCGCGATCGTCGAACGCAAGCGATCCTGCCGCTCAAAGGAAAAATCCTCAACGTCGAGAAGGCGCGCTTCGACAAAATGCTCGCGTCCGCGGAAGTGGGCACACTGATCACCGCATTGGGTTGCGGCATCGGGCGCGATGACTTCAATGTCGATAAATTGCGCTATCACCGAATTTTTCTCATGTCCGATGCGGATGTTGACGGCAGTCATATACGAACATTGCTGCTCACATTTTTCTATCGTCAAATGCCGATCCTCATCGAGCGCGGCCACATTTACATTGCGCAACCGCCTTTGTACAAAGTCAAAAAAGGCAAACAGGAAACCTATGTCAAGGATGACCTGGAATTGAATGCGCTGTTGCTGAACACTGCGATCGAGGGCGCCGCGCTGCATGTCAATGCGGAGGCGCCGCCGCTATCGGGTTTAGGTCTCGAGTCATTGGCCACGAAGTATGTCGAAGTGCAAAGCATCGTGACGCGATGGGCGCGCCGCTATGACGAGCGTTTCCTGGAGCAACTGCTGTATGTTCCAAAACTGACGACGGATGCATTCGATCGAATCGACGCGCTCCGCGATTGGTGCCGCAATCTCGAGCAACGCCTGAATTCGCTGGATGATGTTTCGCGCCGCTACCGTGTGGTGGTGGACACGCTTCCGGCCGGCGGCCACCGCATCAATCTGCAGCGCTTTGAGCATGGCCTGACTTCTGAAAAGCATGTGCCGCGTGAGTTTTTCGATTCAGCGGAATACATTCGCATCGCGGAGCTCGCGCAGACTCTCAGTGATCTGATCGGCCCGGGTGCCTTCATCAGGCGCGGCGAAGACAAACACGAAGTGGCCAGTTTCAAGGCTGCGATGACTTGGCTTTTTGAGCAAGCCAAGAAGGGCCAGACCATTCAACGCTACAAGGGCCTTGGCGAAATGAATGCCGATCAACTCTGGGACACGACGATCAATCCAGAAACGCGCCGCGTCCTGCAAGTCCGCATCGAGGACGCCGTGGCCGCTGACGATATCTTCACCACGCTGATGGGCGATGCCGTCGAACCGCGGCGCGAATTCATCGAGAAGAACGCACTCAACGTGTCGAACTTGGACGTCTAGCACCTTCCGGCGCTGCGTCTATTCCGCCATCTTCAGTTTGCGCAAGACGATGGCGTAGCGAGGATCGCGCGTAAGATTTTTGAACAACGGGTCATTGTGCAGCCAGACGATGCCTAAATCGCGTTCCGACGCCAGGTCGAGCCATTTGAACGCCTGATCGGCGTCGCCGCGGTCGGCGTACGTCTCGGCCACTTGGAACTCCGCGCCGGCGGATTCTTTCAAGAGGGCTGCGAATGCGGCGTCGGCCTCTGCGCGGCGGTGCTGAGCCTGGTAGCCGAGAGGCAGTCCAAGCCGTTTCCAGCCTGCGTCGGTTTCCGCCTCGAATGCGGCGCTGGCCGCGTCAGCCTGTCCCTTCGCCAGTAAGATCCGGCCTAAATCATAATGTGCACCCGTCTGTGCAGGGTTGGTGTCGAGCACCTGACGGATCTGTGCCTCCGCTTCCGGAAGCCTGCCCGCGAAGTACAGCGAGCGCGCAAGATAGCGCCGCGCGAGCAGATTGAGGGGATCATGCTCCAATGCCTGTCGAAGCAGCGCAACCGCTTCGTCGTCGCGGCCGAGGGCGCGCGCGATAATGCCCGAAATCGTGAAAACCGTGGAGTTCGTGGGATCGATTTCGCGGGCGCTGGCGAGAGTCGCGTCGGCCTGCGGCCATTCATGCGCCATCATGTGCACCTGCCCAAGAGCTGCGTAGGCCTCGCCGTCTTTAGGGTCGAGTTCGATGGCCTTGGATGCCGCCGCCCGAGCGATGGCCGCTGCCTTGTCCATGGCGATGTACCCATTGGCGACTTGCCGTGTGGCAACGATTGCGATACCCGCCCACGCCGGCGCGTAAGTCGCATCGAGCGCCAGCGCACGCTTGAAATAATCGTTGGCCTTGGCGAGATCCTCGAGCGTGTCGCGATTCTGAAAATAGCGGCCCTGCAGGTACAGGCCATGGGCTTCGGCGTTCACCGTCCTCGTCGTCGCGGCAGCGGCAACCGGTAAAAGCGTGAGCCTCAATTTCTGCACGACGCCCTGCGCGATCTCGTCCTGAACCTTGAAGACGTCTTTCAGATCGCGATCGTAAGTCTCCGACCAAATGTGAACACCGTCACTGGCGCGGATCAACTGGGCCGTGACGCGGATGGTGTTGCCGGCCTTGCGCACGCTGCCTTCCATGACGTTGGCGACGTTCAGGGTCTTGGCGATCTCAGCGATGGTGACCTGCTTGCCCTTGAAATAAAACGAGGAGGTTCGCGAGATGACCTCGAGTCCTTGAGTCTTGGCGAGCAAGTCGATCAACTCCTCCGATAAACCGTCGGAGAAGTATTCCTGATCTTTCCTCTCGCTCATGTCCACAAAGGGCAGTACCGCGATGGATTTCTCGGGGACCTTGCCCGGCGCCGCGCCGGTCGCTGCCGCGTCGGGTGTTGTGGCAGTTGCGGCATGCTTCGACAGGAACATCTTGTCGAGCACAACGTAGCCGCCGACCAGGAAGAGCACCAAAGCGATCAACAACGCGAGCGATCTTCGCCGCTGCGAAACGGGAAGCGAAGAGGACTTGTTGGCAACCGGACCGGCCGGCGCGGCATGAGCAATAGCTGCTTGTTCCACGGGGGTGAGTAGCCGCGAGATGCGTTCCACGAATGCCGCCGGCGTTTCCCCGCCAGGCAGACGCGTCCATTGGACACGCTGAAACGACTCAGGCACGTCCGAGCCCGCGTTGGGAGTCGCATCCAGGCACACCGGGATGATGAACGGCCGGTTGCGCGCGATCTGGTGACTACGCTGGTCTGCCAAGTCCCATTCGAGCCTGAAGTAACCTTCTTCTCGCGCCGCGGTGTTGCTCGAAATGATCGGGATAAACAGGGCGCAGTCGCGGATCTGCTGGCGAATCTGCTGATCCCAGGCGTCGCCGCCGCGCAGTTCGCTCTGGTCGAGCCAAACCTCGACACCGCCCCGGCGCAACGTCTCGCAAATACGCTTCGCGGCCTCGGCATCCTGTGAGGTATAGCTCAGAAAGACCGCTTTATTGGATTCTCCCATGCGGGCGCACCTTAGCTGAAAAAGCGCTCTGGGTCCTCCTGCGCTAAATTTCCAGCTATCGCCCGACCATGCGCTGCATCTGTTCGGTGTACCTGGCACCGGTCACGCCGATCTTCGAGACGGTATCTGCGATCTCGCGCAGATCATCCGCCGTGAGATTGAGAGATATCGCGCCGATATTCTCTTCGAGTCGATGCAGCTTCGTGGTACCCGGAATGGGCACGATCCAGGGTTTCTGCGCCAA
The DNA here is from genome assembly GCA_963771615.1 of uncultured Gammaproteobacteria bacterium. GTDB lineage: Bacteria > Pseudomonadota > Gammaproteobacteria > Steroidobacterales > Steroidobacteraceae > Bog-1198. The sequence goes on along the minus strand of CAVYUD010000006.1, from coordinate 320,741 downwards.
GAGCCATGCCAGAGCCAGCTGCGCGGTCGTCACCCGCTTGCGCGCGGCGATCTGCCCGAGCGCATCGACCAGCGCTTGGTTCGCTTTGCGTGCTTCGAGCGCGAAGCGCGGTACGTTATTGCGAAAGTCATTAGCGTCGAATTGGGTGCTCGCATCGATTTTACCGGTCAAAAAACCCCTGCCCAGCGGGCTGAACGGAACGAAGCCGATGCCAAGCTCTTCAAGCGCCGGCAACACTTCATTTTCCGGTTCTCTCCACCACAGCGAGTATTCACTCTGCAGCGCGGTGACTGGCTGAACTGCGTGCGCGCGACGGATGGTCGGAACCCCCGCTTCCGAAAGGCCGAAGTGTTTGACCTTTCCCTCCTGAATCAATTTCTTCACCGCGCCGGCCACATCTTCGATCGGCACGGCCGGGTCGACACGGTGTTGATAGAAAAGATCAATCGTCTGGATTTTTAGGCGCTTCAGCGACGCTTCGGCGACCTCGCGGATATGCTCGGGACGGCTGTCGAGCCCAGTCTGTTTGCCTGCTTCGATCTTGAAGCCGAACTTCGTGGCGATCGCCACTCGGCCGTGGAACGGCGCCAGCGCCTCGCCGACCAGCTCCTCGTTGGTATAGGGGCCGTAGATCTCGGCGGTGTCGAAAAAGCTGATCCCGCGCTCAACCGCGGCCCGGATCAACGCAATCATTTCAGTCTTATCGCCAGGTTGGCCATAACCGTGGCTCATGCCCATGCAGCCAAGCCCTAAGGCCGAGACTTCCAAACCACTGTTTCCAAGTTTGCGCTTCTGCATGTTTCAGACCCCGGGGCTTGACGCTCCCCCGCCACACGTCGTAGGTTAACTCACATGAAGCCGCGCCCGTCGCGGCTTTTGCATTTCTGCAGGCCGCGCTGACTTTGCCTATAGCTCGCGGCTTTGTTTTTTAAAGCCACCGGAGTGCCCATGCTCGCATCTTCTACGTTGCAGACGATCGTTTGGACCTCGCGCATTGCCGAAGCGGAAAAATTCTACAGCGGCGTATTGGGCTTGCCGCTTACCGGTAAATCGCACGGCGCGCTGATTTACGATGTCGGCGGCAGCGATCTGCGTGTATCGCCGGTGCCCGAAACACAGCCGTCAGCCCATACCGTGCTGGGTTTTGCGGTTCCAAACTTGCGGGCGATCGTGAAATTGCTCGAACAGCGCGGCGTCAGTCTCGAGCGCTTCGCTGGCTTGACCCACGATTCCACCGGCATTCTCACGACGCCGGACGGCGCGATGGTCGCTTGGTTTCGAGATCCGGACGGCAATCCCTTGTCGGTGGTGCAGTACGCCTTCTGAGCTCGGCGGTGCGCTCACCGCTTCAGGAAGGATTCGAGCACTTCGCGATATTTTTCGGGCTCCTCGTACGCGGGCAGATGGCCGCTTTTCTCGAAAAATACCAGTTGTGCTGCGGGTATGGCGTGGGCCATGCGCCACGCGGTGAGAGGCGCGACATTCATGTCGTAGCGGCCGGTGATGACCAACGTCGGAAACCTGAAGCCCGCCAATTTTGCAGTGAGATCGATATTCTCCGTGGCTTGCTGGACCGCGCGCCCGACTTGAGGCTCAAAGCCGAGATCCCCCATGTGCGCAAGATAAGCGTCGCGCATTTCCGTGGAGTAGAACATCTGGCGCATGTGATTCACCAAACCCGCCCTGGCCGCGGCCTCGGGATCGGCAACGAGCTTTTTCGCTTCCTGCTCGCCCTGTTCTTCGCGGTCGGGAAACACTTGGGGTAGAAGATGAACCAAGCCTTTCCATGAGGGCGCGGCCGAATCGGACAGGATCAACCGAGCGACATGCTCCGGATGAGCGGCGGCATAGGCCATCGCGATCATTCCGCCGTAGGAGTCTCCCAGGACCGCAACGCGTTCAAGCGCCAGCGAGCTGCGGATGGCATCGAGATCGGCGACCTGCGCCTCCATGGTCTGGGGCGCAGTGGGCTGCACATGCTTGGAAGCGCCGGTACCGCGCTGATCGTAGAGAATGACCAGGCGATGCGCAGCGACGCGCTGCCATAAGTCGTTCTGCATCATGTAGGCGTGGGAAAGCCCCGGCCCGCCGTTGACGGCAATGATGGGAATCTCCGTTCCGGCCGTGCCAAAAATCTCGTAGCCTAAGTCGACTTCCGCCGTATGAACCGATCCTGAGCGGTGCGCTGTTTGGGCAGACAACATACTCGGTACGAGCATTGCCAAGCCGAGAAAACACTTCAGCATACGGACCTCAGTGAAAAGTTTTGTCATGGCCTTGGGAGTTGCCGCCAAGTTTAGAATAAGGACCGGCCTTAGTGGCATAATTCCCAACGCATGAATACGCGGCCAGAAAAAATTCCCGGTCCGGATCATCCGATTTCGATCTCGCGCAACGACCGGCGTGTGCTGATCAAAGTCGCCGGCCAGGTCATCGCCGATTCGCGTGGCGCGTTGCGGCTTCAGGAAGCCAGTTATCCAGCCGTGCTCTATATACCGCGCGCCGATGTGGATATGTCCAAATTGCAGCGCACCGGACACTGACGTACTGTCCCTATAAAGGCGATTGCACCTACTACAGCATTCCATCCGGCGGCGGCAAATCCATCAACGCGGTCTGGTCGTACGAAAAACCCTACGTGTCAGTCGCGCAGATCGATCACCATCTCGCGTTCTATCCCAACCGCGTCGATTCGCTCGAGGAGACATGACGGTTCAAGAGTGGATTCGAAAGGGCCGTGAGCTCGGCGCGAGCGATCTGCACATCGAAGCGGATACCGCCCCCGTCGCACGCGTCCGCGGCCAGCTCTCGTCAATCGGTCAGCCCATCGCCGGCGCAGCACTGGTGCAGGCCGCCCGCGAACTGCTCGGCAACGATGGCTGGCAGCAATTTCTTAGCAGGGGTTCCGCCGATGTCTCCCGCACCATTGCGGGCGTGCGCTGCCGCATCAATATTTTCCAGACGCTGCGCGGCGTGGCGATGGCGGTGCGGCTGCTCAGTTCGTTTCAAAACAACTTGCGTGCCTGCAACCTGCATCCGGATTTGAAGCGGCTGACCGAGATGACGACCGGCTTGATCGTGATCTCAGGCCCCACCGGCAGCGGAAAGTCCACCACGTTGGCGGCGCTGGTTGAGGAAATCAATTCATCCAGCGCGCGGCACATCATTGCAATTGAAAGCCCGCTCGAATACGTCTTTACCAATCGTCGATCCTTCATTCGGCAGCGGGAAGTGCCGACGCACTCCCCCAGCTACGAGCAGGCCCTGGTCGATGCCCTGCGCGAGAATCCCGATGTTCTGGTCATCGGTGAAATGCGAACCCCGGAGGTCATGCGCCTGACGTTGAGCGCGGCCGAGACCGGGCACCTGGTCATCGCGACCATGCACTCGGCGACCTGCGCCGAAGCGCTCACGCGCATTTGCATGTCGTTTCCCGCGGAAATCCAGGGCGGCATTCGCGCGCAGCTCGCCGACTGCTTCGTCGGCATTGTGTGCCAGCGCTTGGAATTCCTTCCCGATTTTCATCTGCGTGTGCCGGTATGCGAAATCCTGCTGCCGAGCGCCGCCTCCAAGGGAACCATCCGCGGCGGCCAGTTCAGCCAGATTGCCAATGTGCTGCAAACCGGCGGCGAGACCGGAATGTGGAATTTCGACCGCTACCAACGCTGGGTGGCGCAAAAAAAAGATTGGGTACTGCCGACCTTGGCGCACGCCGCTGCCGGAAGAGCGGGTTGCTCGCCGCGCCGCTGAAAATCCAGCGCCAAACGATCACGCCGACCGTGTCCAAAGACGATTCCCTGGAAATATTGATTGACGAGGAAGTCGATCTCGATGAGTTGGCGAAACGCATCGAACAGCGGACGCCCCGCGCCTAGTCAATGTCTTGGTCGCGACGATGCGCACCATGCCGCTTGGCGTAGCATCGCGATTCACGCTGAAGCCGAGTTCCGAGAGTTTGGAGATCACCCATGCCGGCGCGAGCCGCAGCTTGGGATAACTGCTGATCGCCTGGCGCCAGCGGCCATCCTCTTTTTCGTGCAGCAGATCGTGAACCATGACCTGATGCTCCTGATACTCGAGAAAACAGGTCAAGAGCCGTGCATCGTCGGCGCGCACCAGGATGAAACGCTGCTCTCCTTTCAATTCCGCAGACGCGTAATCGCGAAAGGTTGCCGCAAATACGCCGCCGTGCGGCAGCGACTCCGCCACCGCCGCCAGCAGCGATTCGACGCTCGCCAGTTCGGGCAGATGTGTAAGCGTGTCGCCCATGCACACGATGACTTGCGGCTGCCGGATGACGAAGCGACGGAATTCGACCAGGTCGGCATGATGAATCGCAATCGGCAGAGAGCCGCGGCGTGAATTCAATTCATCGAGGAGCATTTGGCAGTTATCGAGGGCCACGACTTCAAAACCGCGCTGCGCCAAGGCGAGCGCATGCAATCCCAACCCTGCGCCGAGATCGACCGCCACGCCGCGCGCATCCGGCAGCGGCGAGATCGGCGATTTCCGCCGCTGCGCGCGCCGAGGCGGCGTCCAAGTCGCCCAGCATCCAGGAATAAACAGGTCCCAGAAGCGTCTGGTAGTGAGTCTGCGCGGTCGCCATCGGGAAGAGAATTATTCCAACTGTAAATCGCGCATCGCGGGAGTGGCGAAGGCGACGCCGCCATCGACGGTAATGGTCGATCCGACACAATAGTCGCCGGCACGCGAGGCCAGGAAAATCGCGGCGCCTGCCATGTCCTCGTCCGTGCCGATGCGCCGCGCGGGAATGTGTTTGGCAACCTCATCCGCACGGTCGCGCGCTTCCTTGTTCATGTCGGACTTGAACGCGCCCGGCGCGATGGCGGTGACGTGGATGTTGTCCTTGACCAGGCGCGCCGCCATCAGGCGCGTGAGCTGAATGAGACCGGCCTTGCTGGTCACGTATGAATACGTCTCCCGGTGGGTCAGATAAATACCGTCGATTGAGGCAATGTTGATTACCTTGGCGGGACGAGCCGGCGACGCGGCTTTGCGCAAAGCCGGCGCCATTGCTTGCGTCAGAAAGAACGGCGTCTTGGCGTTTAGATTGAGTACCTTGTCCCAACCCTCTTCGGGAAACTCATCGAAGGCTGCGCCCCACGCGGCGCCGGCATTGTTGACCAGAATGTCCACCTTCGGCTCTTGCGCCATCACAGCCGCCGCCAGTGCCTTGGCGCCCGCGACCGTGGAAACGTTCATGGGTATGGAAATGCAGGTCCCACCGTCTTTGGATAATTCCTTAGCGGTTTGATTGCACGCATCGGCTTTGCGCGCCGAAATGTAAACCTTCGCGCCTTGCGCGATGAACCCTTCCGCAATCATCTTGCCGATGCCGCGCGATCCGCCTGTGACCAGCGCAACACGTCCCTTGAGCGAGAATAGGTCCTTGGTGTTCATGGCGATGCCTCGCAATGCTTGTGATTATTTGCGGCGTTATTCTAGCTTAAGGTGCATCGGCACTAACCGTCGGTTGTCTGTCCCTCGGCCATCGCTCGTGACACAACGCCAGAAATCGCGTTCCTGCCTGCGACATCGGCTGATGTTTCAAGTTGTACGCGCCGACTTGGCGATCGATGCTGCCGTAGGGCAGCCCTTCGATGGGAATCAATTGAGGCGGCACCTGTGTAAGCAGGTCCGATACGTACGTGACACCTTTGCCGTCCGCGACCAGGGCGAGGCGCAACTCCATATGGCTCACCTCCCACACGGAACCGAACGCATCGCGCAGACGTTCACCCGTGGAACGGCGCGCAGTCTCGTCGAGAAACGAGGTGACCAGCGGCAACTCACGCAGGGTGCCGACGGCGTCTCGCGCCAATGCGGCGCGGGCCGGATGATCGCGAGCGATCATGAGGCGGCGGGTTTCCGAGAAACAGGGATGCAGCGCGAAGTGCGCCGGCATGTTGTGATGAAAGGGTCCGAAGCCCAGTTCCCACCGACCTTCGGCGACGCCATGCACGATCTCGCGGCTGGGAGCGACGACGACCTTGAGTCGCGTGAGCGGATTGCGCTCGCAGAACTCCTTGAGAAGCGCCACACCGATGCGCGAGTTTGCGGCCGGCGAGAGTGCCAATGACAGGGTCGACAGCGCACCGGTCTTGATCTGGCTGATGTCCGCGAGCGCCTCGCGTTCCTCGTTCAGCGTGGTTTGCGCAAAGCGCAGCAGTCGAATGCCGGCCTCGGTCGGCTGCGGCGGATTGCCTCGGCGCAACAAACTGGTGCCCAAGCGATGCTCCAGATTGGCGATGGTCTGGCTCACAGCTGATTGCGAGAGATCCAGCCGCTCGGCCGCGCGGCTGAAACCGCCGGCTTCGATGACTGCGTGAAAGCAGCGCAGCTCATGACGTTCAATCTGCATCCCTGCAGGATAACTGAGCGCGCCACAGGTTACTGCCCCGCCGTTATCCGCCTCACTGATACTTCTATCACTCTCACTATCTGGCCTTCGGAGCCTTGCGGGCTTTAACTAAAACCTGTGGAGGTGCCTATGAACGCAGTGGTGGATATCAAGAAGGGTCTGGAAGGCGTGGTGGTGGACAGCACCTCGATTTCCCTGGTCGACGGCGATGCGGGACGGCTGTACTACCGCGGGATTCCGATCGAAAGATTGGTCAAGTATCCCGTTTGCCGCGGTCGCGCACCTCGTGGTGTTCGGCGAGCTGCCGGACGCAGCGCGGCTGCAGGAGTTCGAAGATTTCTTGTGGAGCGCCGGCCGGTTGCCGCTGGAACTCGCCGGCACCATCGAGAAACTCGCGCAACTGCGCGGCCATCCCATGGCGACCCTGCAGGCCGCGATGCCCTTAATGGCGCTTCGGGCCGCCCGCGCGAAGTGTTCGGCCGAACCGAGGACGAACAAGAAGCATTGCTGGTGGCCGCTCGATTGCCTACCGCGCACGCCATGTTGCTGGCTCTGCGGGCGGGCCGAAGTCCGGCCGAATACCCCGAGACGCGCCGCTATGGCGAGCGCTTCCTACAACTGGTGCAGAACCGTAGGCCTTCGGACAAGGAAATCCGCATTTTGGAACAGACCCAGATCCTGCAAATCGATCATAGTTTCAATGCCAGCACCTTCACGGCGCGCGTGGTGACATCGACTTTGGCGCCGCCCGCTTCGGCATTGGCGGCTGCGATGGGTTCGCTGTATGGCCCGCTGCACGGCGCCGCTGATCAGGGCGCGCTCGAAATGGCGCAAGAAGTAGCTGACCCGAAGCGAGCCGCAGACTTTGTGGCGGAATGCCTTTCGAAGGGCCGGCTCGTCATGGGCATGGGTCATCGGGAATACCGCGTCGTTGATCCGCGTTCGAGAATCGTCAAGACGCTGGCCGAAGAGATCGCATCGAAGCCCGAAGAGAAGCGTCTCATCGAAACCTTGAAGGCCGTTGATGAAGCCTTTGTCGCGCAGACCGCGCACAAGAAGCGATCGCTGCGCGCCAACCTGGAGTTCTACAAGGGCGTGGTCTACCTGGCGCTGGGATTGCCGAAGGAATTCTTTACGGCGACCTTCGCCGCCGCGCGCATATTCGGCTGGTCGGCCCACATCGTGGAGCAACGCAAGGACAACCGCATCGTGCGGCCGTCGGCAAACTACATAGGCCCTGCTCCGCAGCCTGATTAACTTTTTAAGCAGCGAGAGTCTTCCGGTAACATCGCGTGCATGCTGTTTTCTGAGACGCTGGCGTCGATGCAGCCGCGGGAGGGCGGTTGGCGAGCCGTCGTCGGCGAAGATTGGTCGCCAGGGCCGCGCGACTTTCGGCGGCTTGGTTGCCGCGCTCGGCAATGAAGCGATGCGGTGTCTGGTGCCGGCGGATCGGGAGTTGCGAGGATTGGAGACTACGTTTGTCGGACCAGCTCTCTGCGGCGAGGTCGGCATGGATGCCGAAATTGTGCGCGTCGGCAAGGCCGTCACCATTGCCCGAGCCAGGGTTTGGAGCGATGGCAAGATTGCCGCGACGCTGACCGGCATCTATGGCGCGGCGCGCGCCACGGCGCTTTCCATCGCGCCAACCGTCCCAGACCGGCGTGCGGTCGGCCGTGGAACTGCCGGATCGCTCGGGCGCCGATATGGGTGGGCCATCCTTTGTGCGGCATTTTGCTTATCGCTGGGCGGAAGGCGCGCGCGCCCTTCGCCGGCTCGAATTTGCGCACGGCGAAAATTTACGTTCGTCATCAGGATCCCGCGCCCCTCACCGAATCCCATGTGGTGGCGCTGATCGACAGCATACCTTCGGTGGTCCTGCAGCTCATGAGCACCCCGGCACCGTCGAGCTCGCTCACGTGGACAGTGCAGTTTCTTCGCCACGATTACAGCTTCGCTCCCGAGGCGTGGTGGCGTATCGATGCGGAGGTTAATTCTGCCGGCAGCGGCTATTCCTGCGAATCCTGTGTCTTGCTGGATCCTGCCGGCATGCCTGCGGCAGTCGCCCGGCAAATGGTGGCGGTATTTGGCTAGCGACCTACCGAGCGTCACTTGCCCGGCGAAAATGCTCTTCGGCAGCTTCACATGCACGCCGACATTGGGTTTGTCCACGAGCTGCGTGATGGCGACATTGCCCGCGATGCTGACCAGCTGATAGGCCTGATGGCGCGTCAGTTTCTTCTCCGCCACCAGAAAATCGATCATCTCCTGGATGGCTGTCTTGGTGGCAATGACGAGATCCGGATCGGTCGCCATGCTGATGTAGTCGGTCGCGGTTTCGGCGCGCGGCCATTTCAACTTCATGTCCTTGCGCACCGTCAGCTGCAAGCGTCCTCGCAGCGAAGTCTCGATGGCCGTTTGATCGACCTCGCCGTCGCCCTGCGCGACGTGTCCGTCGCCGATCTCGAACAAGGCGCCGCGTGCGAACACCGGAATATAGAGTGTGCTGCCGGCAACCAGCTCGCGATTGTCCAGGTTGCCGGCGTGGCGGCCCGGCGGGTTGCTGCTGAGACGTCCGATCTGCGGCTCCGGCGCAAGACCTAAGCTGCCGTAGAAGGGTTTCAGCGGAATCACGATGCCGGGCAGGAATTCCGCCGTCATTTTTTTGCGGTCAAGATGGATGATTTTCGAGGGTACGCCGGATTCGCAGTTCTCCGGCAGGTAGCCGCTGCAGCCGTTGTAGCCATAGTCGAGCGGCAACTCGATCGAGAGGATTTTCACCTCCAGCACGTCCCCGGATTCTGCGCCCTCCACATAGACCGGACCGGTCAGGATATGGCCGCCCGGGCCGCGCCGGTCCCCGGTCACTTCGGTGACTATGGCCTTGAGCGAGGCTTGAATCTTGTCGTCCGGCACGCCGGCCTTGGCCAGTCCCGTCGGCGTATTCGTCAGCAGCGTATCGACATCGATGATGTCGCCCGAGTCGATCCGCAACACCGGCGGCGCGTCCGCCCAGTAGTAGCCGTAGGCCACTGTCGCGGGCGTCGCCTCGAGCCGATGCGTCTTTGGCGGGTGCGCCAAGGCACTCGCGGTTGCCAGGAGAACAAAGGTCGAAAATGCGAAGAGGACTTTTTTCATGGGACCATTACGCTATCACAGCATGCTGAAAGGTTGCCGCGTGCGCAGCGACTTAAGGCTTGCTATTTTTCCTCGGCTCGCCGAGGTTTTGCTTCGCCCGAGCCTTCACGATTCTCGCGATCAACGCGTAGGGAATCGGCTGATCGAGCGGAAATTTCAAGTTCCCTTTCGGGCCCGCATACTTCGACGCGGCCGCTTGGAGCTTCGCATCGCCCTTAAGCGGCGGGAACATTCCGATGTGGTTTTTGAACGCCGCGAAGTAGATCAGAATTCCGCGTAACGCAAAGGCGGGCATCCGATAACTGATGAGTTCCGCGGTCTCCGGCGGCGCCGCTCGTTTGATGGTCGATCGCAATTTCCTTAAAATCGGGCGCACGTCGGGCGAGCACATCGCAATGTATTGATCGATGTTCTCTGGTTTGGCCCGCGCCGCCGCCACGCTACGCTGCCTTGGTTGCGGAGAGTTGCGCAATGTGCGCAAGTCCCGCCTCGATTGATCGCCTGACTTCGTCATTGAGCGAACGCGGATCCTTACCGGTGGCAGCGATCGGTTCGCCGATGACCACGCGAATCGTTCCGGGCTTCTTGATGATCCCGCGCCTTACCCAGAAGTCGGCGGCGTTGTGCGACAGGGGCACGACCAACTTGCCCGTCTCGGTTGCCAGCAGCGCGCCGCTCACGCCGTATTTGCGCTTCTCGCCGGCGACGACGCGCGTTCCCTCCGGGAAAATGATGATCCAGAGGCCGGCGGCCAGCCGTTCTTTCCCCTGCTCGATAACCTGGTTCACCGCACGGTGTCCCGCGCCGCGATTGATCGAGATCGGACGCAGAAGTTTCAATCCCCAACCAATGAAGGGAATCCACAGCAATTCGCGCTTCAGCACCCAGACCTGCGGCGGAAAGATCAGAAATTGCGCGATGGTTTCCCAGGCAGAGGTGTGATTGCTCATCACAATGTGATTGCCGGCGGGTATCCGCTCGCGGCCCTCCACCGTGAATGTCAGGCCGCACACTTTGTGCAGCAGCCAAAACTGCATCCGCGCCCAGGAGCGCGCGATCGCGAATTGGGTCTGATAGGGCGCCCAAAAACACAACGTCATGAATCCGCCGAACACCAGTGCGGATACCATCATGAACGCGGTGAAGAACAGAGACTTGAATAGTTGCATGCGCTCTGTCAGCCCGGCAATCGCGATAGATCGGCGACGCCGCCGAGCAGCATCAGCACATCGCGCAGCAGTGCCAGGCGGTTATTGCGCTTGGCCGTATTCTCATCCATCACCATGACACGATCGAAAAATTCATTCACCGGTGCGCGCAGTCCCACCAGCGCTCGCAAACTGTCCGCGTAGCGTCGTTTTCGAGTGGCATCGAGCACCGGATCGCGCAGTCCGGCGAGCGCCTGATGCAGTCCCCGCTCGGCCTCCTCGCTAAGGGCCGCCGGATCGACGATCCAATCGTGGCTCACTTGCGTCTTCTTGAGAATGTTCGCAATGCGCTTGTTGATCCCTGCAAGCACGGCGGCATCCGGCAATAACAGAAATTCCTTCAAGCGCTGGCAGCCGGGTAACCGCATCCAGCGGCGAACGCGGCCGGTTGGCGAGCACCGCGTCGAGCATCTCGGGGTCGTGCCGGGCTCCTCCAGCAGCAGTCCGCGCAAGCGCTCGGCGATGAAATCATAAACCTCGTCGGCCACGCCGGCGCGCTGCACCGGCTGCGCGGCAGCTGCCGCAGCCAACACCTCGGGCAAATCCAAGTCCAATCGCGCCTCGAGCAAAATACGCAGCACGCCCAAGGCGGCTCGGCGCAGGCCAAATGGATCCTTGGCGCCCGTCGGCCGTTGCTCAATGGCAAAAATTCCCACCAGCGTATCGATCTTGTCGGCCAGCCCCAAAGCTTGGCCGATTTTTGTCGACGGCAGCGCGTCGCCGGCAAAGCGCGGGCGATAGTGCTCCTCGATGGCAATCGACACATCTCGGGGCAGCCCCTCTGCCTCGGCGTAGTAGCGTCCCATAGTGCCCTGCAATTCCGGAAACTCACCCACCATGGCCGTCATCAAGTCGGCTTTGGCAAGCTGCGCGGCTTGGCGGATATCCGCGCCGGCACCAATGCGGCTGGCGATCAACTCCGCCAGTTGGGTCACGCGCGCGGTTTTTTCTGCATAACTGCCGAGCTTTGCTTGAAAGATCACGCCGGACAGCCTCGCAGCATGTGCCTGCAATGAAATCTTGCGGTCCTGCTCCCAGAAGAAAGCCGCATCGCTGAGGCGCGGCCGCACCACGCGCTCGTTGCCCTCACGCACCTTCGAGGGGTCGCGGCTTTCGATGTTGCTGATGGTGACAAACCAGCCGGAGAGCTTTCCATCGGGCCCCTGAACCGCGAAATAGCGCTGATGATCCTGCACCGTCGCAATGACCACTTCACGCGGCAAGCTCAAGAAGCGCTGTTCGAATTGACCGGTCACCGGCACCGGCCACTCCACCAGGGCGGTAACCTCGTCGAGCAGCGCAGCGTCGATCAAAGCTGAACCGCCGACCTGTGCCGCCGCCTCGATGGCGCCCAATCGAATTATTTCGCGGCGTTTTGCGAAATCGGCAATGACTTTGGCGCGTCGCAGTTTTGCCTCGTAACCCTTCGCGTTCTTAAGCGAAATGGGTTTGGGCGAATGAAAGCGATGCCCCGCGGTGATGCGCCCCGATTGCAGCCCCAACAATTCAATCGGCACGATTTCATCGCCATAAAGCAGCACCAGTGAATGCACCGGCCTCACGAACTCGGCGCTGTGAGCGCCCCAGCGCATGCGCTTGGGTATCGGCAGCGCGCCGACTGCTTGCGCTAGAATATCTTGCAGCAACGCGGTGGTGGCCGCGCCGCGCTCGGTGCCGCGAAATTGCAGCCACGCGCCCTTTTCCGTGGTGAGCCTCGACAGCTCGACGACGGCAACGCCGCAACTCTTCGCAAATGCCGTCGCCGCCTGGGTGGCAGCTCCCTGCGAGTCGAATGCGTTGGCGATCGGCGGCCCGCGCCGCTCCACTTGCCGGTCCGGCTGGTGTTCCGCCAATTTCTCGATCCAAACGGCGAGCCGCCGCGGGGTCGCAAAGCCGTGCACTTTGCCATGCGGGACGGCAGCCGCGTCGATGCCCTTGACCACGCTCTCGGTCAACGCGTTGGACAACGTCGCCAGGGTGCGCGGCGGCAGTTCCTCGGTGCGCAGTTCGAACAGCAGGTCCTTCGTGCTCATCAGGCCACTCGTTGTTGCGTGGTGTTTTTGAGCAGCGGAAACCCCAGCGCCTCGCGGCTGTCTCGATAGCCTTCGGCGACGCCTCGCGCCAACGTTCTCACCCGCAGAATAAAGCGCTGGCGCTCCGTGACGGATACGGCGTGGCGCGCATCCAGCAAATTGAACACATGCGATGCCTTCACCATCTGCTCATAGGCGGGAAGAACCAATTTCTCCTTCAGCAGGAGCCGGCAGACCGCCTCACAGGCGTCGAACTGCGCCGACAGCACGGCGGTATCGGCCTTTTCGAAGTTATAGGCGGATTGCTCCACTTCGTTTTGATGGAACACATCGCCGTAGGTCACGGTACCGAATGGCCCGTCGGTCCAGACGATGTCGAAAATGCTTTCCTTGCCTTGGATGTACATGGCGAGGCGCTCGAGTCCATAGGTGATCTCGCCCATCACCGGACGACAGTCCAGTCCGCCCACCTGTTGGAAATAGGTGAACTGCGAGACTTCCATGCCGTTGATCCAAACTTCCCAGCCTAAGCCCCACGCGCCCAAGGTCGGTGACTCCCAATTGTCCTCGACGAAGCGAATGTCGTGGGTCAGCGGATCGAAGCCAAGATAGCGCAGCGAATCCAGGTAAAGATCTTGGAAATCGTCGGGAGAAGGTTTGATGCAGACCTGGAACTGATAGTAGTGCTGCAGCCGAAACGGGTTATTGCCGTAGCGACCGTCGGTGGGACGGCGCGAGGGCTGCACGTACGCGGCGCTCCACGGCTCCGGGCCCACGGCGCGCAGAAAGGTCGCCGAATGAAACGTCCCGGCACCCATTTCCATGTCGTAGGGCTGCAACACGATGCAGCCTCGATCCGACCAGTATTTCTGCAGCGCAAAAATCAGGTCCTGAAAGGTACGCGGCGGGGCGGGAGTAGGCATGAATGCTCGCGGAACAAAGTCAGCGAGTATAGCGACGCGACATACAGGTGTCGTGAGCTTCCCTACGCACTGAATTGGCTCAGCGGGCGAGAAAAATCCTGAAGTTCGGTGCGAATTACCTGTTTTCGCGGCGCCCTGCACCGATATCAGCGCGTCATTTTTGATCGTTTGATCCATAATGATGCGCGCACGGCGAGCGGCCATCACAAGTGCTTGATCTGTCTGCCGCCGCTAATGGCACATTAGCTGCATTGCTCCAAGAGCCCCGGGCTGGCCGGGCCACCAGTACACTTTAGCGAGGACGCAAATGATTCCCGCCGATGTTCTGAAATTAATCAAAGAAAAAGACGCGAAATTCGTCGATCTCCGCTTTACCGACACAATTGGCAAGGAACAACACGTAACCATCCCCACCCGGTTGGTCGACGAGGGCTTTTTCAAGGACGGCAAGATGTTCGACGGCTCCTCCATCGCGCGGATGGAAGGGCATCAATGAGTCGGACATGATTTTGATGCCGGATCCCTCGACCGCGGTCATCGATCCGTTTTACGAAGAAGCCACGCTCAATCTGCGCTGCGATGTCATCGAGCCGATGACCATGCAAGGCTACGGGCGCGATCCTCGCTCCTTGGCAAAACGCGCCGAAGCGCATTTGAAAGCCTCCGGCATTGCCGATTCGGCGCTATTCGGACCGGAAAACGAATTCTTTATCTTCGACAACGTCACGGTCAGTTCCAGCATGAACGGCTGTGCCTACGAGGTCGATTCGTACGAAGGCGCCTGGAATTCCGGCAAGACGTATGAGGAAGGCAATCGGGGCCACCGGCCGGGCGTGAAGGGCGGCTACTTCCCGGTTCCCCCGGTGGATTCGCAGCAAGACATTCGCACCGCCATGTCGATGGCCTGCGAAGAAATGGGCCTGAAATTCGAAGTTCATCATCACGAAGTGGCGACCGCCGGCCAGGGCGAGATCAATGTGGCGGCGAACACGCTGACGAAAAAAGCCGACGAAGTGCAGATCCTGAAATACGCATTGCAGAACGTCGCCCACGGCTACGGAAAAACCCTGACTTTCATGCCGAAGCCCATCGTCGGCGACAACGGCAACGGCATGCATGTGCACCAGTCGCTGCAGAAGGATGGCAAGGCGCTATTCGCGGGCGACAAATACGGCGGCCTGTCCGACATCGCGCTGTACTACATCGGCGGCATCATCAAACATGCGCGCGCGATCAACGCGTTCACGAATGCCAGCACCAACAGCTACAAGCGCCTGGTGCCGGGATTCGAAGCGCCGGTGAAGCTCGCGTATTCCGCGCGCAACCGCTCCGCCTCCATCCGCATTCCTTGGATTTCCAATCCCAAGGGCCGGCGCATCGAAGTGCGCTTTCCGGATGCCACGGGCAATCCCTATTTCATGTTCGCGTCCATGTTGCTGGCGGGGCTGGACGGCATTCAGAACAAGATTCATCCCGGCGATCCCGCCGACAAGGATTTGTATGACTTGGAGCCGGAGGAAGACAAAAAAATTCCGACGGTCTGCCATTCGCTCGACATGGCGCTCGATTACCTAGACAAGGACCGTGGCTTTCTCAAGGCCGGCGGCGTGTTCACCGATGATCTCATCGACGCCTACATCGAATTGAAGATGAAGGAAGTGACGCGCCTGCGGATGACCACGCATCCGATAGAAATCGAGATGTATTACAGCTTGTAGTTAGGAGCCTCCGAGAGGCTCCGTTTGGGTGCTTAGGCCTTAAGGTGACGGCGGTCACGCCGCCGTCACCCCGTTTTGTGGTCCGGAGGCGATAGGTCTATGCTTTGGAAATATGCACCCGCGACAGACATGGTTGGCGATGGGCCTGTTGGCGGCTTTCACGGTGCAAGCGGCTGTCATT
This sequence comes from uncultured Gammaproteobacteria bacterium, assembly GCA_963771615.1. GTDB lineage: Bacteria > Pseudomonadota > Gammaproteobacteria > Steroidobacterales > Steroidobacteraceae > Bog-1198. The sequence continues at coordinate 305,161 of CAVYUD010000006.1, read as the reverse complement.
TACAAGTGGGTGGACGCCGACGGGGTGGTTCACTACTCCGATCAAGCCTCGCCGGGAGCGGAAAAGATCGTCACAGCCGTGTCGTCGGCTCCCGCGGTATCGGCTGCTCGCAACGCAACCGGGCCGGTCGCGCAGTCTCCGGTGACCGCTCAGGGCGGGCTCAACTACACCGAATTTTCGATCACCTCGCCGGCGCCGCAGCAAACCTTTTTCGCCGACGATGTCGTGGCCGTGCATCTGAATCTCAGCCCTACGCTGCGCCCCAATCAATCCATCACCTGGCATTTGAACGGCAAACAGCTGGATTTTCCGCCGACCGCCGTATCGTTTGCACTGCCGCGGCTGGAGCGGGGCACCTACGCGCTTGCCGCGACCATCACCGATCAGCAAACAAGCGAGTCACAGACCAGCGACAGCGTGACCTTCTTCGTGCGCCAGCCTTCGGCGCTGTCGCCGCAGTCGCCACAGCGCAAGTAGCCTTAAGCCTGGCGCGACCGGAGACTCAGCTTGTCAGCTGAGCTCCAAATAGACATCGGTCAGAATCGACGGCACCGAACTGCTCGATGCCATGGTAACCAGCGTTTTTTTGCTGGATCAGCAACTCCGCGTGACCTACTTAAATGCCGCAGCACAGACTTTGCTGGGACTCGGGTGCAATCAGGCGCTGGGCCGCTCCATCGCCGAGCTGACGCGCGGCGCCGAGAGCTTGCTGCCGATGTTTGATCGCGTCCGCGAGGGCGGCGAGGGTGTCGTGCAGCGCGAGCTTGCCTGGTCGGCACCCGGAGGCGTGGACCGCATACTCGACTGCGCGGTAACTCAAGTAATTTTAGGCGACAAGAGCGCGCGGCTGCTGTTGGAAATCGAAGACATCACGCAGCACCGGCGCCTGACTCGCGAGAACGCGTTGCTGGCGCAGTTGGGCGGAAGCCGCTTGATGGTCCGCCAGCTCGCGCACGAAATCAAAAATCCGCTCGGCGGCTTGCGCGGCGCCGCGCAGCTGCTCGAACGGGAACTTTTGGATCCGGCGTTGCGGGAATACACGCGCGTGATCATCAGCGAGGCAGATCGCCTGGCCAATTTGCTCGATTCGATGTTGGGTCCGGGACGTCCGCCCTCGAAGCAGCTGATCAACGTGCACGAACTGCTGGAACGCGTGTATCACTTGCTGCGCAGCGAGGCGCCCGAGCGGCGTCACGATCGACCGGGACTACGATCCCAGCCTTCCGCCGTTGACGCTCGATCCGAATCACATCATTCAGGCGATGCTCAATCTGGGCCGCAACGCCATTCAAGCGCTCGCCGGCGCCCCCGTGGATTCGCCGCGGTTGATCTTGAGAACCCGCGCGGCCAGCAATGTCAGCGTCGGCGCGCATCGCCACCGGCTGGTTGCCTCGATTCAATTCGAGGACAACGGGCCGGGCGTGCTCAACGAGATTCGCGAAACCATTTTCTATCCGCTCGTTTCCGGCCGCGCCGACGGGTCGGGATTAGGACTTGGGATTGCTCAGGATCTGGTCAGCCGTCATGGTGGCTTGATCGAATTCGATAGTGCCCCGGGAGAACGATATTCGTAATTTCCTTGCCGATGGACTCGGTATGAACACAAAGCCGCTGCAAGTCTGGCTGGTCGACGATGACTCCTCGATTCGCTGGGTATTGGAGAAGGCGCTGAAGGGCAGCGGCATGTCGGCCAAGTCCTTCGACCAAGCCGACAATGTCTTGACGGCGCTGCGCGGCGATGCGCCCGATGTGCTCATGACCGACATCCGCATGCCGGGCCGCAGCGGCTTGGACTTGCTCAAGGAAATCCAGATCTCGCGCCCCGGCTTGCCGGTCATCGTCATGACCGCGCATTCGGACTTGGACGCGGCGGTCGCCGCCTATCAGGGCGGAGCGTTCGAGTACCTGCCCAAACCCTTCGACATCGATAAGGCGGTCGATCTGGTGCGCCGTGCCGCGCAGCAAGCCAATTTGTCGACCGACGCTGAGGCCACCCGGCGCAGTATTCCGGAACTGCTGGGCCAAGCGATATCCATGCAGCAGGTGTTCCGCGCGATCGGCAGGCTTTCTCGCTCCAGCATGACGGTATTGATCACCGGCGAATCGGGCACGGGCAAGGAACTCGTGGCGCGCGCACTGCACCGCCATAGCCCCCGCTCGAGCAAAGCGTTCGTCGCGCTCAACACGGCCGCCTTCACCGCGGACTTGTTGGAATCCGAGTTGTTTGGCCACGAAAAAGGCGCCTTCACTGGAGCGGACGCGCTGCGCAGGGGACGTTTCGAACAGGCGGATGACGGCACGCTGTTTCTCGACGAAATCGGCGACATGTCGCCGGCTCTGCAGACGCGCTTGCTGCGCGTGCTGGCCGAAGGCGAATTCTACCGAGTCGGCGGGCAGACGCCGGTGAAGGTGGACGTGCGCGTCATCGCCGCGACCCATCAGGATCTCGAAATGCGGGTGAAGTCCGGCCACTTTCGCGAAGATCTCCTGCACCGGCTCAATGTGATTCGGATCGAGATTCCGCCGCTGCGCGAGCGGCGCGAGGATATTCCGGAGTTGCTGCGCCACTATCTGTCGGTGGCGGGGCAGGAACTCGGCGTCGAGCCGAAATTGATGACCGGACCTGCGGAAAGCGCGCTCGTGACCTTCGATTGGCCGGGCAATGTTCGCCAGCTGGTGAATGCCTGCCGCCGTCTTACCGTCACCGCGCCGGGCCGCGAGGTGCGGGCCGAGGATATTCCGCCCGATCTGGGCGGGGTGCCGTTGGCCGGACAACCAATCACGATTGGATGGCCAAGCTCTCGCATTGGGCTGAGCAGGAGCTGGACGCCGGCACGCGGCGTCTGCTCGATACGGCAGTCCCCGAAGTGGAGCGCATTTTGATCCGCGTGGCGCTGCGCAAAGCCGACGGACTCAAGCAGGATGCGGCAAAGCTCCTCGGCTGGGGCCGCAATACGCTGACGCGCAAGATGAAAGAACTCGGCATGGAAGACATCAGCTAGCTCCCGAGAGTTTCGCCCGCGCGGCAGCTTATAATTCGCGCATGGGCGAATATCTATCCAAAAAACTCGGCGCGGCGCAGGCGCTGCTGCTCGGCATTCCGCCGACGGAGTGGTTGATCGCGGGCATCGTGGGCGTCGTCGTCTGGGCGGGGCTGTGGATCCTGCGCGACCTGATCGCATCGCGCTACCAGAAATACTCCAGTGCGAAAAATCCCACGCTGTTCCGGCTCATCGGCTATCTGATCGGCAACACCAAGCAGATTCTCTTCTTTGCCGTGGCGCTCGATGCCGCGCAGGAGAGCCTGACCCTGCCGGACAGGGTACAGCGCATCGTCTCCAACACCGTGATGATTCTCATTCTGATACAGGTCGGCCTGTGGGCGGGCCGCTCGGTACGTTTCTATTTGGAAATGAAGGAACGGGAGCGGGGCGCCGACCGAGTATTTGCCGGCTCGCTCGACATCATCAACTTCGTTGCGCGCATGCTGATCTGGTCGCTGCTGATCCTGGTGGGGCTCTCCAATCTCGGCGTCAACATCACCGCGCTGCTCGCGGGACTGGGCGTCGGCGGCGTGGCCGTGGCGCTCGCCCTGCAAAATGTCCTCGGCGATCTGTTCGCCTCACTGTCGATCGCGCTGGACAAGCCTTTTGTGATCGGCGACAACCTGACAATCGATACCTTCATCGGCAAGGTCGAACATATCGGCATCAAGACGACGCGGCTGCGCAGCGAGAGCGGCGAGCAAATCATTCTGTCGAATGCCGACATCTTGAAGAGCCGGGTGCGCAATTTCGGACGCCTATCGCAACAGCGGATCTTGGCGACCATTCGCGTGGGTTTCGACACGCCGACGGACAAGCTCAAAGCCCTGCCGAAATTGCTGGAAAACATCGTTCGCGAGCATTCTCAGGCGCACTTCGAGCGCTGTCACTTGAAAACGCTGGGCGAGAGTTCGTTTCAATTCGAGCTCTCCTACTTCGTGCAGCAGCCGGCGGCGAATCCGATGCTCGATCTGCAGCAGGCGGTGAATTTTCGCATCATCGATGAATTGCGGCGCTTAGAAGTGGAGTTTGCCTACCCCGCGCAACTGGTTTTCCTGGCAAGGCACCGCGCCGCGCTCGAGGAATAGGGTGTTTCATGTGGTGCTGTTCGAACCTGAGATACCCGGGAATACCGGAAATTCCATCCGACTTTGCGCCAACACCGGCGCGGCGCTGCATTTGATCAAGCCTTTGGGCTTTGGTCTGGACGACAAGAGCCTGCGGCGCTCCGGACTCGACTATCACGACCTGGCGGACGTGAAAGTTCATGCAAACTTGGATGCCTGCCTTACGCAGCTGCACGATTCGCGTTTATTCGTCATCGAGACGGGCGGCCCGCACTGCTACAGCGATGTGCAGTACCGCGCAGGAGACGCGTTTCTGTTCGGTCCCGAAACGCGCGGCCTACCGCCAAGCGTGCAGGCGAGGGCGGAAACGCGAGAATCGTTTGTTCATTCCAATGCGCGCCGAGAACCGCAGCATCAATTTATCCAACGCCGTGGCGCTCGTGGTTTTCGAAGCGTGGCGGCAGGTCGGTTTTTTAGGAGGTGAGCCGGCTATCGATTGGCAGCGTTGACGATTCGTTGATCGAGAATGCCGAACGGTGAAACGGCATGGCCGGCGAGCCGCGTCTGCATGGAAATCCTTTCTCCGAATTTGAGAAACCCGGTGCGGGGTTCAGAGAAATCAATCATCTCAATCGCCCGCCGCTCGGAGATGCAACAGGAGCCCGCGTCGCGAAACGTGCTCGTGGAAACCGTACCCGAACCGATGATGGTCCCCGCACAGATGTCACGCGTCCGAGCCGCGTGCGCGATCAGGTCGTGAAAACCAAATTCCATCTCCTCGGACGGAACGGCGCCGAATAGATCGCCGTTGCGACGCACCTCCAAGGTGGCGTTCAGGATTCCCTTCCGCCAAGCGGCTCCAAACTCGTCCGGCGTCACTGCAACCGGGGCAACGCTACACGCAGGTTTGGCTTGGATCCAGCCAAAGCCGGTTTTCATTTCGACGGGAGCGATCGCGCGCAAAGACCAGTCATTGATTTGTACGATGAGGCGTATCTGGCGCAAGGCCGCATCGGCTGTGGATGACATGGGAACCGTACCGCTAATGACGCCGAACTCACCCTCGAAATCAATCTCATCCTTCTCACTCGGGAAAGGAACATCTTCGGTTGCGCCAAGAAACTGGTGCGACATCCCCTGATACATGAGCGGCAATGCTGTGTTGATCGGCGGCAGACCGAATGCGCGCTGCATCAGTTTGCCGTGAGTCGGAAACGCCGAGCCGTCGAGCCATTGCCACGCCCGCGGCAGCGGGGCAGCCATGGCCTCAGGCTGGAAGCCGATGGCGCCCGGCAACTCGCCGGCGTTCAGTCTCACGTACAGCGCCTGAAGCGACGGCGCCACCTCATCCCAATGGTCTATGGCCTGTTGCAGAGTGCTGGCGATACCGGTCGCCGGCACCGCCGACGACAGATCGCGAGAGATCACCATTAAGCGGCCGTCTGGCGTGGGCGAGCGTTCGGTAGCAAGTTTCACGTGCAGGTGTTGCTACGACAAGCCATCGGTGAACTGACCATCGATCAGTACGAAGGCGATCCGACACATCTTACCGGAACGGTTGGCCCAGCCGTGATTGGTACCGCGCTGAATGACAATGTCGCCGGCCCGAACCGTGGTTTCGCCGATATCCATAATGAGAGTCAGCTCACCCTCGAGCATGATTCCGTAGTCGACGGTCTCGGTACGGTGCATGAATGCGTGGCGCGAGCTTGCGCCGGTGTGCGAGGAGGCAGCAGCGGCGCCGATTTCGGCGAAATGCGCCCGAGCCTGCTGCGGCGAAAGAGCCTGCAGTCGATTGTCCTCGGGTGGAATTTCAAGCACGCGGATCCGGGTGCCGTTCTTCGGCGGCGCGAGCATGATCTTGTCCTCGAAAGGCTCGCCCGACGCCCGATCGATCGGCGCCGGTGTTGTGCGGGTGTTCCAGATCTCATAAAACAGGGGACCAATCTCGCCGCCGACGCGCTGAACGCGCGGCGGTGCGCCGTCCTCGAGGATGACCGCCTTGCCCTCCGAGTTGTGCCCGGTAACGACGCGGCGGAAAGGAGTCTTCGTCATTCGGTTCGTCCTCCAAGAGTCTCTGCAAACCAGTCGGCGATGTAGTCGCGGCCAAAGGACATATTGTCTGCCCCGACATGTTCGACGCCGCCTTCGCGGTCGGTGAATACCTTCAGTTCCCGACGCGGCGAATTCACCAACTGATCATAGCTTTGCTGTGCGAACGCAAGTCCAATCTGTCGATCTCGTTGGCCATGGGTGACCAGGAAAGGAACCTTGATGCGATGGAGCACGCCCTCGAGAGTCATGCCCGCGGCTTTCGACATGAAATCGCCCATGTCCTTGGCACCGAACACCCACATCACGTGATTCCAGTAGTGAGGCACGGGGTTTTCACCTTCGCGCCGCAGACGCATTTGCTGAACCTCGGCCCAGTTGTGGTTGGCACCCCATACTGCACCGCTGGCGAAGCGCGGTTCAAAGGCGACTGCCCGAGGCGTGAAGTATCCGCCCAGAGAAATGCCGGCCATGCCAATGCGCCGGGCATCTACGTCGTCGCGCGCGGCCAGCCATTCGAAACAGGGTGTGGCCCAACGCTCGCTTTCGTGAGTCACGCTCAACCCATTGCAACGTAGAGCCTCGCCGGTCCCCGGCTGATCAATGCTGAAGGTAGAAATGCCGCGTCGCGCCAAGGCTTGCGGCAGCCAACTCCAGAGTAAGAGTTCCTTGCAGCTGTCGAGGCCGTTTACATAGAGAACGGTTGGCGCGGGGCCTTTGACGCCGCTGGCCCGTGTAAACAAGCCGGGAATGAAACTCCCCTCATAAGGGACCTCGTAGCGCTCAGCGTTCTCACGGCCAATTTTCACGCCATGGCGAAAGGCAATTTGGGCTTTGGCATAGGTCTCGGTCCGGCCCGGATGACCATGACCCTGCATTCGCTCGGCGGTCAGATAATACAGCGCCGCCCGCTGCAACTTGGCGCCGGCCGAGAGCAGACGTCCCTGGTCTTCATCCTCGCGCGCCAGGCTGACGAGCTTGTCCCCCATCTTGACCCATTGGTCAAGAAACTGGGCCGTGCCCGTATCCTCTCCTCGTGCCGCGGCGTCGAGCAAAGGGCGGCACATGTCCTCGATCTCGCCAATCTTGGCACCGCTCTCGATGGCAATATTGATCGATAGATTCCACACATAATTGTTGGGAAAGTACTGGAACAGGGCCACGGATTCAGACCTCGGCGGCTTGGAATAGGCCGTTATCGGGCTCCGCCCGCGGCATGGTGTGAGGGCCGCCGACTCCCGTACCCCACTGATCCATGACGGACTTGCTGGGCGTGTAGACCTGCGGCTTCCATGAGGATTCGTCGATTCGCTGGAGTTCGGAAGTGTATTCCACCGCGAATCCCGCCGGGGTGACGAAATAGCTGAAGGTGTTGTTTCCCGCCGTGTGGCGACCGGGTCCCCAGCGGATGTCGATGTGGTTGCGCTTGAGCTTGGCGACACCGCGCATCATTTCATCGACGTTAGCCATGTCATAGGCCACATGATTCAGGCTCGGCGGCCCGGGAAGGATGGCGACTCGGTGGTGCCATTCATTACAGCGCAGAAAGCACATGAAATCGCCAAGCCAGTCGCTGACCCGGAAGCCCAAGACATCGACGAAGAACTGCACCATCGATTTGTGATTGGGCGAGTGAAGAACGATGTGGCTGATTGTCTCCGGTATCGCCTCAGCAGATCCCAATTGACCTTTGCGACCGCGAGCGTATTCGCAAGAAATTTCGAACGGCAGACCGTCCTTATTGAAGAAGCGAAAACCGTAACCACCGCTGAACTCCGACAAGGGTTTCGGTGCAAAGATGATTTGGCAGCGGTCAGCGTTGACCTTGGCAAAGACGGCATCCACGGCGGAGCGGCTTTCCGCGGCCAACGCGATGACGTCAACCCGCGGATCGGCAGCATGGCGCAGGCGTACTACAAAGGGCTCATCATCGCCTTCGGCGGCGAAATAATAGCGGCCCTCCTGTGTTGCAGCTTCACGCAGGCCCCAGACGTCCCGGTAGAAAGTGCGTTCCGCCTCCACGTCGGGAAGGCCATAACCGATGTATCGAATGTCTGTCACGCTCATCGCGTACTTACTCCTAAAGCTCGCGCACGCCTCAAAGCGGCGCGGATATCACTTGAAACATCTCGCGGGAGGCCGCGGCGTTATCGATCAGCGGTCCCTTGCCGATCTGACCGTCACCCACGGCTTTCGAACGCTCGACGATGTACTTGCAGCGCTCAAATCGACGCTTGCGGAAAGCTCTGAAGGCGGCCTCCGCGGAGGTGCTTTTGGCGAGTTCCTCAGCCAACACCAGGCTGTCTTCGATCGCCATTCCAGCGCCCTGGCCCAAATGCGGGGTGGTCGCATGAACCGCGTCCCCCAGCAACACCACTCGACCCTTATGCCAATCGCCGGTCAGGAAAACCCACTCCAAGGGCCTGTAGACCACGGCGTCATCATCGGTGATCTGTCCGACGAGATGCGCGAGTGTCGGTGGTGCCGCAGACAATTTGGCGCGCATAGCCGCTGCCAATCCCGCTTTGGGATAGCGCGGATTTCCAGGCTCCGGCGTAGTCAGATACATGTACATCTCGGATTTCGAGAGCGGCACTAGGCCAATGCCCATTGGACCGTCGTAGACATGCAGGCTGAGCAGATTCTCGGGCCGATCGAAGTTATAGCGCCAAACCGATTGCCCTGTGAACTCCGGCGTTGGCGCCTCTGGGAAAAGGGTCCGTCGAGTATCTGAATAGAGCCCGTCGGCACCGATGACGACCGCGTACTCAGCGGTGGAATTATCCGAGAATCTGACCTTCACAGAGTGGCCATCATCGTCCAGCGAGCTCGCCGTCACGCCGAGCCGAATGCGTGCGCCGGCGCCGATCGCCCGTTCGCCGAGTACCTTGTGGAGCGCGCGACGACCGATGCCGACATTGGCGGGATAATCCTCGGTCAACTTGGGCGATGGGATGGTCGCAACCTTCACGCCGCTGGGAATATAGATTTCTAGGTGGTTAAAGCCGAAGCCCGCCGTCAGGTAGTCATCCAGAACTCCCAACTCTGCCATGGCACGAACCACATTCGATTGCTGGATGATGCCGACACCGTAGACCGACCAAGACTGGTCCTTTTCGATGATGTCGACGTCGAAACCTTTGCGGCGCAGGGCTATCGCCGAGGTCAGACCCCCGATGCCGGCGCCAATGATGAGGATCGGCCCTTTCAAATGCATGGGTTCCATCGCATCATTTATGATTGAAGTTGCCAAATCGATTGTTAAGATCCTTATCCATCGGCGCCGCCGATTCATGCGTTCTAAGGGGTCTGTCGTTGCGATTCAAGAAGCTGGATCTGAACTTGCTAATGGCGCTCGACGCGATGCTTGCGGAGCGCAGCGTTACCGCGGCGGCGCAGCGACTATTTCTTAGTCAGTCTGCGACCAGCGGCGCTTTGGCGCGCCTGCGTGAGCATTTTCACGACGAGCTTCTAGTATCCGTAGGAAGGCGGATGATTCTCACGCCCTTCGCCCAGAGCATAGTCGAGCCAGTTCGTCGCCTGATGCTGCAGATCGAAACCACGGTTGGATCCGGCGCACGGTTCGATCCGGAAACCGCGACGCGGAAATTCACGATTAGCGCGTCGGATTACGTCACCGAGGTCCTGCTCGCCGGCCTCGTCGTCCAAGTAGCCAAGGTTGCGCCTGGTGTAATCCTCGAATTTGTTCCCTCTTTGGAAAATCCCGCAGGTCCCCTGGAGGCGGGCGACATCGACTTGCTGATCACACCGGACATTTTCGCCTCTCCCGGACATCCCAGTGAGTTGCTTTTCGAGGATGAGCATGTCGTCGTCGGTTGGTCGGGAAATGCGCGGCTTGACGAGCCTTTGAGTGCGGATACCTTTTTCGAGCTCGGTCATGTGGTGGTGCGTTTCGCGCGGGCCCGGGCCCCAACCTTCGCAGACATGCAAATTGCTAAATTGCCGGGCCAAAGGCGCGTCGAGACGATCGCGGCCTCTTTCACGTCGGTACCAAGGATGGTGGTGGGAACAAATCGCGTCGCGGTCATGCACCGGCGTCTCGCCCAAATGTACGAGAAAAATTTGCCCCTGTCCGTCCACGCTTTGCCATTCGACTTTCCGCCCGTGCGCGAGATGATCCAAAGTCATAGCGTGCGTCTCCCTGACGAAGGCCTGGGATGGCTGAAGCAACTACTGCACCGCCAGGCCTCGATAATTTGATTGCGCGGAACTCAATCCGGTTGCCGCGCGCCGGCGTTCCTACGGCCGCATCCGCGCCGCCCAGCGATACAGGAGAAACACCGTCAGCGCGAACACACCGCTGCCGATCCAAACGGCAGCATTATCGGCAAACTCATCGCCAACCACGGCCAACGGAAAATCTTTGCCTGAGAAGGCGACGAAGGCGGCGATGATCACGCCAACCAAGCCCTTCGCCGACAATCATGCCCGAGGCCAGCAGCACTCCGAGCTGCTTGGTGGCCTCGGGGTTGGACGCGCGCTCCGCGCGGCGATCGAAATACCAGCCCACGATTGCCCCGACGACGACCATCAGTGTGCTTTGCGTGGGCAGGTAGATCCCTAAGCCCACCGCGAGAGGAGACAGGTGCGCCTTGGTGGTAAAGCGCCGCAGAGTTTCGTCGGCGGCGATTACCAGCACGCCGATCGAAGCGCACCAATCCGGATCAGGCTCCAGTCGACGTTGTGCTGGATCACGCCCTGCGCCAGCGCCGAGATCAAGCCGGCCTGGGGCGCCGGCAATGGGTGCTCGTGGTGGGGGCCTGGGGCGCCGGCGAAACCGTAGGCATGGTTGAGCAGATCGAGGATCGGCGGAATGATCGCAGCGCCGGCTATGACTCCAATGACCAGCGCCACCTGCTGCTTCCACGGCGTTGCATCTACGAGCTGGCCGGTCTTGAGATCTTGCAGGTTGTTGTTGGCGATGGCGGCCACGGTAAACACCACCGCGGTGACGAATAGCGCGTAAGCCACCAGCGCGGTACCGCTGCTCGCGGGCAGGCCGGATCGGATACCGGGCACCAAAAGCAGTGCTGCCCCGATCACCACCAGGATGCCGATGCCGGACAACGGACTGTTCGAGGAGCCGATGAGCCCGGCCATGTAGCCGCACACGGCGGAAACGAAGAAGCTCATCAGCGCGATGTAAACCAAAGCGCCGAGCCACCATGAAAAGCATGTGGTCGCCGAGGCCGCTGCCGGCGGAGAAGTTCGCGATCAGCGCGCCGATCGGCACCATGCAGGCCAAGCGAGACCAGGGCGACATAGCCGATCGGGATGTCCTGCTCGGTGCGCGGCAGCAGTGCCGCGTTCCCGGCGGCGCGCGCCCGCGAGGCTGCCATGGCCGAGCGCAGGCCGGCGGCCACCGGTTCGATGAGTTTCGCCAGCGTCCACACCGCCGCCACACCGATGGTGCCGGCGCCGACGAAGCGCACCTGATGGCTCCAGGTGTGCTGTGCCAACTGCGCCAGCGGCTCCGCGCTGGCCGCGAGCGCCGAGAAATGCGGTACGCCCCACGCCCAGCCGATCAGCGCGCCGACGAACATCGCGATGCCGACCCACAGGCCCACCAGGTGGCCGACGGCGAACAGCGCGAAGGACAGGAAGAAATCGAAGCCGGTCACGCCGCCCCGTTCACCGCCGACTCGGAAATAGCGCACCACGTCGCTGGCGAAGATGCGCGTAGCCACGATGCAGGCAAAGACCCCCGAAACGATCGCGCCCCAGACCACGGCCGCGAGGCCGGCACGGCTGTCCTCGACCGCCGCGGCATCGGCGTGTTCGCCGCCGCCGACTTTCAGCACCTCGGCGCAGGCGACGCCTTCCGGATAAGGCAGATCGGACTGCGTCACCAGCGCGCGCCGCAGCGGGATCGAATACATCACGCCGAGGATTCCACCCAGGGCGCAGATCGCGCAGGAAACCCAGTACGGAAAGCCGGTCCACCAGCCGATGATCACCATGCCGGGCAGCACGAAGATGATCGAGGACAAGGTGCCGGCCGCCGAGGCGACGGTCTGCACGATGTTGTTCTCCTGGACGGTCATGCCCTTGAGGCCGCGCAGCAGCGCCATGGAAATTACCGCGGCCGGGATCGAGGTGGCGAAGGTCAGGCCCGCCTTGAGCCCGAAGTAAACGTTGGCCGCCGTGAACACCACGGTGATGACCACGCCGAGAACCAGGCCGCGCAGCGTCAGTTCGGCGCGCGGCGTGGTGGCGAGCGGTGCGGGCTTGGCAGGGCTGCTCATTTATCGTCCCCTTGTGATTCTGGCGCGCAGGATGTCCCTTCATACCGTAGAAACTTCGACACCGCCAGCAAACTCAATTGACGACCGCTATGAAAACCGCTTGCGGTATTGCGCAGGACTCACTCCGACTTTCTTGCGGAAGTGATGCCGCAGCGTGGTGGAGGTCCCGAGGCCGCAGCGCTCCGCGATGCGCTCGATGCTGAGTGCGGTGCTCTCGAGCAATTCACGGGCCGCATCGACCCGCGCGCGGATAACCCAATCCGCCGGGCTCAATCCGGTCGCCGCCCGAAAGCGGCGCATGAACGTGCGCTCGCTCATGGCGGCGAGGCGCGCCAGCTGGGCGATGCGCCAGGGCTCGCCCGGCCGCTTCCTGATTTTATCGAGCAGCACAGAGAGAGACCCGCGTGGTTGCGCGCCGCGAGCACGATCCTCGACGGGCCGCTCCAGAAATTGTGCTTGGCCGCCCTCACGATGCGGCGGGATCACGAGCCTGCGCGCCACTTGGTTCGCTACCTTGGAACCATAGTCGCGTCGAACCAAATGCAGGCAGAGGTCGAGTCCCGCTGCGCTGCCGGCGGAGGTGAGAATGCTGCCCTCATCCACGTAAAGGACATTCGCATCGATTAGAACCTTGGGAAATCGGCGATGCAGAGCCTCGGCATAGCGCCAGTGAGTGGTCGCTTGCCTGCCATCGAGCAGCCCGGTCGCCGCGATCACGAATGCACCCGAACAGATGGACAAAACTCTGGCACCCCGCGCATGCGCGTGCCGCAGAGCCTGGAGTATCGCCGGCGGCACCGGTACGTCGATGCCCGTCCACCCCGGGATCACGATGGTGCCGGCGGCGGCCAGGCGGTCCAAGCCGTTTCCTGCCTTCATGCGCATGCCGTACTGCGATATGACGCTCGCGCCCTTGAGCGAGCAGGTCTCGAAGCGATACCAATCCGGCCCAAGTTCCGGCCGGGGCAGCCCGAACACTTCAGCGGCGCAGGAAAATTCGAAAGCACATAGACCGTCGTAGACCAACGCGACGACGAGAGGATTACGAGCTTTTCGAGCGGCTGGTGAAGTTGGCACGATTTGATCGGTCATTGGCAATTCCGCCAATTGTGCGCGATCCACGGCGCAGCAACAATGGCTCGTCGCAATTCTTTGAATCACGGGATCACATATGCCGAATGCCGTCACACAGATACCGGCTGCCGCCCCGGAACAAGCCGCAGCGCATTTCGAAGCTCAATTCACATTTGAAACCGACTGCTGGGACACCAACGATGCCATGCGTAGCGGCTCGCCCGGATTCGTGCTGCTCGATGTTCGAAGTCCGGCCTTGTTCGCGAAGGGCCACGTCCCCGGCGCGGTGAACCTACCGCACGCGAAAATCATCGCAGCAAAGATGCGCGAGTACCCGCAATCGACGCTGTTCGTGACCTACTGCGCGGGTCCTCACTGCAATGGCGCGGCACGAGGAGCCGCGAGGCTGGCGCGCTTGGGATACGCCGTAAAGCTGATGGCCGGCGGAATGACGGGCTGGATCGATGAGGGATTTGAATTAGAGCGGCTCTGATACTGGCGCGGGTATCATGTCCGCGTACAAATTCCACAGTTTGAGCACGCTTGGGCTGACGTTCGGCAGCGACTTCAACTTGGCGAAAGCTTGTTTCGCGCCCGCCAAATCCTTTTCCGCGGTCAAGGATCGTCCCAGGGATATATAGGCTTCGTCCGGCTGATTGAGTTGCCCTTTGTCGATTCCGCGACGCAGCGCGGTTGCCGCGGCCTGGAAATCGCCGGCTCCAAAATAAAGCTCGCCGAGCTTCATATCGGGTTGTCCCGCCAGATTCTTGGTGGCTTCCGCATCGAACGCCGGCAATCCATTCATGTCGGCATCGGCGCGCGTCCGCAATACGTTCAATAGGCGCGTGGTGCGTTCCCTGTGTTCTTCCTTCATCACACCGGAACTCAACGCCTTTTCCAGGACTGTTCGCGCCTCGACCGGTAGACCGGCGTCGCCCAGCAGTTGCGCCATTTCAATGTAGTCGGTGTCCGCATTCATTGAATGGGTGTCGAACATGACGCGGTAGATCATCAAAGTATTGTGAGCGTCGCGCTCATCCTGGCGCTCCAAGCGAATCAAATTATTCCAGTACGAAGTCTTGTTCGTCAGCCGAATCAAATCGTACAGCGCCGCTTTCATGGCGCTCGCGTCGTTGGCGTCGCTGGCGCATTGCAATTTGATTTGGTACAGCACTTCCGCGGGCGCTTCACCCGCTGTCTTGAATGCCGCAATGGCCTTATCACCCCAAACGCGCGAATTCTTGCAGTCTTTCTCCTGGTAATAGATCTGGCTCATGATCAGCAGATCTTTGGATTTCAGGATGCCGAGATCGTTGGCCTTTTCGCCGTATTCAATGGCCTTCGGGTGCTGTTGCAGTGCCGCGGCCAATTGAAAGAGTGCGCGGAACACACCTGCCAGCTCTTCTTCTTTATATGCTCCTCTCGAGAGAGCAGCCTCATATGTCGCTTGCGTTGTCTTTAACTTGTCCAGACTGATGCTCGAATAGCCTTGAAATTCTTGGCTGGATTTCGACTCATACTCTGTGCGCGGTGCCTCGGATTCAGCCGCTTCCAAACTATTCAGTGCATCTTGGTTGGCCTGCGCCGCGTTACGCGCCGCAATCGATTCTCTGGCAGCAATTGCGCTTCGGTGCGAGTCTTCGGCGCCCGTCTGCGGGCGAGCCGAGACCTCAACCTTGGAGCCGACCTCTGAACCTGAGCGTGAACTGACCGCGACGTCGTGCGCCCGATACACAGACAGCATTCGGTAGCTAATGGGCACCATCGACACCGAGAGTCCGATCGCGACCAGGCCCCATATCCAAAAGCCCACAGCCTTCAGCAGATGATTCATCTGGTGCGCCCTCACAAGGTTCCAGCCTAGTATAGGCTTCCCGCGTAGGCGGGCGTCATGCTCAGCGATTCCACGGCCGGAGTACCCGCCGAACCGGGTTAGTAATGGTTGCCATCACCGTAGGGTCCAGCAGCCTGCGCCGACGCAGATGCCGTATCGCGGCCTGAACGGTCGATTTGGACAGACCCGTTTTGGTGGCAATGGTCTGGAGGCTGACCGATAGGGTGTCCCGCTTGCCCTTTGCTGCATGGCGCAAAAAGTATAGATAAACGATGAAGGCGGCAGGCCGACGATCATGTCCCACCAGGTCCGGCATCAGGACGTCAATCACGTAATTGTCCAAATTGAGGTAGCGCATCAATAATTACTATACCGATTATCACTACTCAGCGCCCGCGAAATATCCGATAATTGCGGCACTGTCCAATGGGAGCCCACTATGATTACTCAGGTCAAATTCGTCGGCATTCCGACCGGCGATCAGGATCGCGCACTCAAGTTTTATACCGAGAAACTGGGATTCGAAGTGTCGACGGACCAGGTCTTCAGTGCCAAACAGCGTTGGATCGAGCTGCGCATCGCTAATTCGCCGACGCGCGTCGTGCTCTTCACGCCGGAGGGCCACGAGAGCCGAATCGGCTCATTTTTTAACGGCTCGTTCGCCTGCGATGACGTCAGCGCTACTTATCGGCAGCTCAAGGCCCGCGGCGTCGAGTTCGACAAGCCGCCGGAAAAGCAGCCCTGGGGTGAATTCGCGATCTTCAAGGATCCGGACGGCAATCAGTTCGTTTTGTCTTCATCGGCGTGAAAGCTCAATTCGCCGCGGACTTTATGCCCGCCTTTTGATCCTTGATCCAGCTATTGGTGCGCGCGTCCAACAGGTCGAGCGGCAGCACGCCGCCGTTCAGCATCTCGTCGTGAAAGCTGCGGATGTCGAATTTCGGACCCAGTTCCCTTTGGGCGCGGTCGCGCAATTCGCGAAATTTGAGCTGGCCCAGCTTGTATGACAGTGCCTGTGCCGGCCAGGCAATGTAGCGATCGGTTTCCGATTGAATCGTCGGCTCATCGACCGGCTGATACTTGCGGAAGAACTCCACCACCTGATCGCGGCTCCAGCCCTCGGAATGCAGGCCGGTGTCGACGACCAGGCGCACGGCGCGAAACAACTCGCTGCTCAGCCTGCCGTAGTCGCTGACCGGGTCCTGGTAAAACCCGACTTCCTTGCCGAGTTGTTCGGCATACAGCGCCCACCCTTCGATGTATCCGGAGTTGCCCGCATGCTGTCGAAACTTCGGCAGGCTGGTCATCTGCTGCGCCACGGACAACTGCATGTGATGTCCCGGAATGCCTTCATGATAAGCCGTGGCCTCGTCATCGATCAGCCAGCGGTGCGCGAAATTGGAAGTGGCAACGCTGACGCGCCCCGGCCGCTTGCCATCGGGCGTACCGGTTTGATAGTGCGTCGCGGCACCCGCTTGAAACGCCGGAATGGCTTCGACCGTCACCGGCGAACCGGGGATGTAGCCGAACAACTCAGGGAGCTTCGGCTGCATTTGCGCGATGTACTTGCGGAAGTCATCGAGAATCTGCTCGGACGAAGTGGGAATGTACTTGGTATTGGTCTTCAACGAATCCCGAAACGCGGCGACGTCTTGAAAGCCTTCTTTTTGCGCAATGACCAGCATCTCGCCTTCGATTCGATCGATCTCGCGCAGACCGATCGCGTGAATTTGCTCCGGCGTCAAGCTGCTGATGGTGGTGCGGCTGCGGATGTCGTTGAGGTAGCGTTCCTTGCCGCCGGCCAGCGCCGTAACGCTCAAGGTGCTGCGACCCTCGGGCGCATACTGGGCAGCAATGAATGCGGCAAACTTTTTGTAGGCTGGAATGACTTCGTTGTTGACGGCGTCGCTAATCGCCTTCGTCAAGCGTTGCTGATCCTCGGCAGAAATGCTGTCGGGAAATTTCTTGGTCGGCAGCAGAAATGGGTCCGAGGCGATGATGCCGTCGCATTGCGCCGGTATTTTCTCGAGCAGGAAGCGCACCGGCATTAGCTTGTCCTTCATTCCCGTGCGCAGGGTGGCTTCCGACTGCTCGAGGGCACGCGGAATCTGATGCAGGCGCGCGATGTAATCCTCGTAGTGCTTGACCGAATCCAATGGAACGGCGAGCGGCATGTCCGCGAAACGAGTCTGCGGCCCCTCCATGTGATTCACCGGCATCTCGTATTCCTTGAACTTGAAATTCGCGATTCGCTGCATCAAAGATCGCTGCATCACTTCGTGCGAAAGTTTGTCCTGTTCCGGGAAACCGGCCGTCGAGATGGCGTTCAAGCGCGATAGAAAACCCCGGTCGGCGGCATCCTGGCGCTGATACGCCGCGGGCGAATAATCATCCAGCTGATCGTTATAGCGGTAATCGCCGATGGAGGTCGCGCGCTCCGGATGAGCCTTGAGATCCGCTTGGTATTGCTCTTCGAAAAGCGCGTTTTGCGCGCTGATCCTGGCAGCGACTGCGTCAGTATCCTTGGCCGCGGCGCCGAATGAACAAACGATAAGTAAGCCGATGAGTGCTGTTTTGTGCATATCTTGAAAGGTTAACATGTCGATGGTTACTTCGCGGAAGCGGGGAAAGCCGGCAATTTCTCGATATCGCGGGCGTCATGCTGAATGATTACCGTGGCCTTCAAGTTCGTGGCGAGTTGCTTGAATCGATCCAGCGACGCCAAGGTCTCAGCGCGGCTGGTGTTGAAGGTCGGCACGCCGTTGCTGTCGTAATTTTCGCGAAAGTGGGCGAGGTCGCCGGTGATGAGCACGTTGCCTTTGTCTTTGAGCTTGACCAACAAGCTGTGGTGACCCGGCGTATGTCCGGGCGTGCTCAACATGATGACGCTGCCGTCGCCGAACACATCCTTGTCGCCGATTAGCGGTTCCACTTTTCCGCCGCCGCTGATCCAGTGCGCGAAATTCGCGGGGTTCACACCGGGATTGGGCTTGGGATCATTCAATCCGTCCCAGTCGCCTTTGCCGATCAGCAATGTAGCCTGGGGAAAGGACGCGACTTGCCCGACGTGATCGCCGTGATAATGGCTGATGCCCACAAAGGTGATTTGCGCAGGGCTCAAGTGCAGCTGCGCGAGCTGATCCACCAAACTGGAGTTCGGCGCCGTCGGCGCGGGAGCGCTGCCGCCGGCAGGCGGGTTGCCCGTGTCCCACACGAGGTAATCGTTGCCGTGTTTGACCAAGTAGCAGCTAAATGTCAGCTGGATGGTGAGTCCTTTGAACGCGGCGACGTCCGAGAAACGGCTGACGTCGGCAACCGTGGTGGTCTTGCCGCAGTCGAAACGCGTCAACGACAGTTCGGGCGCGGATTGTGCCGCGCCCGAGGCGCAGAAAGCAACGCTCGCCAGCATGGCGCCGGCCAAAAGAAAGTCCCGTGGTTTCATGGCAGTCCCCTGTTGTTCAACTTTAGAAAATTCAGTCGGACTCGGGACGCACGCCGCGCCCCATGAGCGCCTGCACCGCCGCGCGCACCGGTTTGTTCTCGTACATGATTCCGTATATTTCGCGGCAGATTGGCATATCCACGTGCAATCGTTGCGCCACATCGTGTACGGCACGGGCCGCAGGAACGCCTTCGACCACCTGATGAATCGAGCTTTGCGCGCTTGCCGGTGACTCGCCGCGGCCTAAAGCCATGCCGAAGCGACGATTGCGCGATTGATCATCGGTACAGGTCAGCACCAAATCTCCAAGACCAGCGAGACCCATAAAAGTTTCGCGCAGTGCGCCGAGCTTCACTCCCAGGCGCATCATTTCCGCGAGACCGCGGGTGATCAATGCCACGCGAGTATTGGCGCCAAAACCCATGCCATCCGCTATACCCGAGCCGATGGCGATGACATTCTTCACCGCGCCGCCGACTTCCACGCCCATGATGTCGGTCTGCGTATAGGCGCGGAAACTTGGGCCCGACAAGCTCAGCGCGAGTTCTTTGGCAAAATGCTCATCGACGGAAGCAATCGTCATCGCCGTAGGCAAGCCGGCGCCGACTTCCTTGGCGAATGTGGGGCCCGACAAGACCGCGCCGGGCGTGTCGCCCAACACCTCGCGCACCACCTGGTGCGGCAGCAGTCCGGTTGTCATCTCGAATCCCTTGGTCGCCCAGGCGATGCGGCTGCGGGGTGCGAGGTGCGGCCGCACTGCCTGCAAGGTTGCCCTGAAAGCATGCGACGGCACGGCGATCAGCGCGTCGCGCGAAGTTTTCAGAGCCCCGGGCAAATCGGCGGTAATCTGCAATTCTTCGGGGAATAGCGCCTCAGGCAAATAACGCAGGTTGCGGCGGCTTTCGCGCATGGCGTCAAGTTGCGCGGCGTCTCTACCCCACAATTGAGTCGGGTGTCCTTCGCGTGCCAGCAAAATGGCGAGAGCCGTGCCCCAGGAGCCGGCGCCGATGACCGTCATCGGTTCCGCACGCCGCGGTTTGCATCGATGCCCCTAGTTCACCGTATTGAGCGGAGGAGCTTGCTGCGCCTGGTTGAACAGGGCGTCGAAATTCACCAACGGCAGGAGGAAATTAGGGAATCCGCCTTTGACGATCAAGTCGGACATCACCTCGCGCGCATAGGGAAACAGCACGCTGGGGCAGAAGCTGCCGACCAGGCGTTTCAGATCCTCTACCGATGCGCCCGTAATGGTAAAGAGTCCGGCCTGCTTGACTTCCACCAGGTAGAGCGTGACGTCGCCCTGCTTCGCTTCCACCGTGACCGTGAGCAACACTTCGCGGGCCTCCGGCGACAATTCCTCGGTCGAGGTATTCATATTGAGCTGAAACTTGGGTTCCCACGCTTGATTGCTCGGCAGGCGCGGACCATTCGGCGACTCGTATGAGCAGTCTTTCAAGTACACGCTTTGCAAACTCACCTGGACACCGTCCACATTGGCTTGTGGCGCCGCTGCTGTAACCTCGTTCATCCTGCCCCCTGAATTAATCGATCCAACTCGCCGCTGCGATCCAGCGCATAGAGCTCGTCACACCCACCAACATGCTTGTCGCCAATGAAGATTTGCGGAACCGTGCGGCGATTGCTGCGCGCAAGCATTTCCTCGCGCGATTTCTCATCTTCTTCGACGTTGATTTCGTTGAAAACCACTTGTTTCTGCTGCAGCAGGCCCTTGGCGCGCTGGCAGTACGGACACCAATCCGATACGTAAACGGTAACAACCGGCGCCGTCATTTCGAACTGCTCTTGCTCCTGGAGGTTTTCGTCAGCGGTAAATTGTCCTTTACCCAGGCATTGAGGCCGCCCTGCAGATTGAACACCTTGGCGAAGCCGAGCTTCATCAAAGTGCGCGCAGCGCTGGCGCCGTCGACGCCGCTGTCACAATAAGTAATGACGTTTCTGTCGCGCCACTTCTTCAAGGTGTCCGCCTGCGATTCGATCTCGCCCACCGGCACGTTGCGCGCGTCGACGATATGTCCGGCGTCGTACAGTTCCTTGCTGCGCAGATCGATGACCAGAGCACCCTGATTCATGAGGCGCACCGCCTGCGCGGAGCTCAACGCCGCGAAAGCCTGAACTCGCGCTCGCAGCTCGAACGCCACCACGGCAATCGCCGCCAGCAGCGTTGCTCCCGCAAGATAGGGATGATGGCCAAGGTATTCTAACAATCGCTGCATGTCGCACAATTTGGGCTTTTTGGGCGCGCAAGTATAGCAGCGGCCACAAGGCTTGTATGCTTGGAGCGATGATGAACGCCCGGCCATGAATCAGCGCTTTAGAATCCTTGGGAACGCCGTACTGATCGCAATCCTTTGCGCAACGAGCCCCGCAGCGCTCACGGAACCCGCTGATTCGGCGCACGCGGACGCAGCGAAAGCGCGACTGGCGGCGCTGCGTGCGCGAATCGCCGAGCTCACCGGCCGCATGGGATCGCAGCTGGCGCAGCGCGACAGCTTAAGCGCGCGCGTTCGCGAAACCGAATTGGGTCTGGCCGCGAAACGGCAGCGTGTCGAAGAACTGCACGCGGCGCAGCTCGCCGCGGAACGGCACCGCTCGGAGCTGCGCGCCGAACAAGGCCGCAACCTCAATGCGCTGCAATCGGAACGCACGTCGCTTGCGAGCCAGGCGCGGGCGGCGTACATGATCGGCCGCCAGGAGGAACTCAAACTGCTGTTGAACCAAAGCAATCCTGCGAGCCTCGGCAGAACGCTCACTTACTATGGGTACTTCGCCGAACAACGCCGCCAGAAAATCAAATCCATTCAGAACGACGAAACGCGGCTGCAGCAACTGGTCGTGCAGATCGAGCAGCAGACTCAGGAATTGCAGAAGCTGCAGGACGAGGCGACACGAGAAATCGCAGAGCTGCAGCATGCGCGCGCGGAACGCAGCGTGGCGGTTGCGGCGCTGACCAGGCAATTGGAGAGCAGCAATCAGGAACTTGGCAACCTGAAGCACGAGGAGCAGGCGGTCGAATCGCTGGTCGCGGAGCTTGCCCGCATGATGCAGGACTTCCCCACCGATCCGTCGCAAAGTTTCGATCACATGCGCGGCAAGCTGCCCTGGCCCGTGTCAGGAAGCATCAGCGCGCGCTATCAGGCACCGCGCGAAAATTCGGGCGGCGTGCGTTGGAATGGGGTGATGATCGCAACGGAACGCGGCGCAAAGGTGCGGGCGCCCTTTTTTGGCCGCGTCGTTTATGCCGACTGGCTGCAGGGCTTGGGATTGCTGATGATCGTCGGTCACAGCGGCGGTTACATGACATTGTATGGTCACGCCGAGGTGCTTTATAAGTCGGTCGGCGACAAGGTTGCGCCCGGCGATGTGATCGCCGCCTTGAGCGATACCGAGGGCGCCAAGCCGCAGCTTTATTTCGAAATTCGCGAAGGCCGCAAGACCGTCGATCCGAAGCTTTGGCTCAGGACGGCCCCCTAAATGCAACGTGACAATATTAATTTAACACTGCCGCCTGGCGGCTGGCGGCAACGCGCCTGCGCACGTATGCTAAAGGCTCAAATGCGCAACCAATCTGGTAATGCTTTATTGCTGGCCGTCGGCATCGCCATCGGCCTATCGCTCGGGTTAGCGCATGGAGTGCTGGCCGACAAGCCGGCCGCGCTCGGCGCCGATATGCCTTGGCAAGATGCGCACATGTTGGCAGCAGTGCTCGAGCGGGTGAAGCACGATTACGTCACTCCCGTGGATGATCATCAGCTGCTGCAGGCCGCGATTCGCGGCATGGTGGCATCGCTCGATCCCTATTCCGCCTATCTCGACGGCGATGAATACGACGAGGTGAAGATCAGCAGTTCGGGGCGCTATTCCGGCGTCGGCATCGAGCTGTCGATCGAGGACGACCAGGTCGTGGTGATCGCGCCCTTCGACGGCTCGCCGGCAGCACAGGCCGGAATTCGCTCGGGCGACATCATTGTGACGATCGACGGCATCCCTGTGAACACCAATACCTTGGCTGACACCATTGGGCGCATGCGCGGCGCGGAAGGCACGTCGGTCAAAATCGGCATCATGCGCGAAGGCAATGCGGAGCCGATGCTGTTCACGCTGAAGCGCTCGCGCGTGGATCTGCATAGCGTGCGCGCGGAAATGCTCGAACCCGGCTATGCGTACCTGCGCATTTCCCAATTCAGCGAAACCACCGGCGATGATCTCAATGCCTCGATGAAAGACCTGCGCAAGCACAACGGCGCGCCGCTCAAGGGTCTGGTGCTCGACATGCGCGACAATCCGGGCGGAGTTCTCGAGGCGGCTGTGGCGGTGGCGGACGCGTTCCTCGACAGCGGCGTCATCGTGACCGCAAAGGGGCGGACCGCGGACTCGAAATTCGAAATGGACGCGACGCCGGGAGATGTGCTCAATGGCGCGCCCATCGTCGTGCTGGTCAACGGCGGCTCGGCATCTGCGGCGGAGATCGTCGCTGGCGCGCTCAAGGATCAGCATCGTGCAAAGCTCATGGGGCGCACGACCTTCGGCAAAGGCTCGGTGCAAACCATCATCCCGCTGTCCGATGACCGTGCCGTCAAACTGACCACATCGCTTTATTACACGCCGTCGGGCGTTTCCATCAATCATCGCGGCATCGCACCCGATATCGAACTGGAGCGGGACCCGAAGCCGCCGCCGGTGCCGCCGCCCGAAAATGCGCCGCTGCTGCAGCGTGATGCTGACGTGAAGCGTGCCTTGGAGGAATTGAAGGTGTCGCCCAGTGCGCGCCCTGGCGCGGTGAAGACCGCGGCTGGGGCCTGAGGAATGCGCAGCACGCGCTCCATCGAAATCCTGTGTTTAGCGCTTGCTGCCCTGGTGCTCATCTGGTCCGGGGCCCTGGCCAATCAAATGGGGCCTGTTCTAGGACTGCTCGCCGCCTTCGCGCTCGCCATAGTGGGTTTTCGCGGCCGCCGCTTCCTGCCCGGGCGCACCCGTTCCAAGCTGCTGATCGAATCCTGGTCGATGGTGGTGTTCATCACCTGCGTGCTGTGGTTTACCGGAAAGGGCGGCAGCCCGCTGTTCAATTTGTACTTGTTGCCCATCATATTGAGCGCGCTGACGCTCGGCCGGCGTCGTCACGTTGCTGCAGGTGGCGGCCATTGCGGTTTGCCACCTGTTGCTGGCGATGACCACACCCGGGATCGAGGTGATATCGCTGCTGTATGCCAGCCAAGTCGTGGGCCAGCTGGCGCCATTTCTGTTGGTGGCCTATCTCACCACCACGCTGTCCGCGGACATCACCGAGGCGCGCGAGCGAATCGAAAATTTGGCGCAGACCGATTCGCTGACCGGGCTTTACAACGTGCGCATGTTCAATGAAGTATGGCAACGCGAGCACGATGCCTGCGAACGCGGCCGCGGCGTGTATTCCTTGCTCATGATCGATATGGACAAGCTCAAGGAAATTAACGATATCTTCGGTCTCGAGGCCGGAAACAGCGCCATCACGCTGGTGGCGCAGTGTCTGCAGCGAAGTATCCGCGCGACCGATCATGCCGCGCGACTCGGCGGCGACGAGTTCGCGGTACTGCTGCCCGGCGCCTCGCCCGAGGTTGCCGAGGCCGTGGTCAAGCGCGTGCGACACAATGTCTACAAGACCACCTTGGATCTGCAGTCGCGCATGATCCGCTGCAGCGTGAGCATCGGCGTGGTCAATTATCCCAAGGACGCGAGAGACATGCGCGACCTGCGAAGCCTGGCGGACGACAAGATGTATCGCGATAAAGAATTGCGCCGCATGCCCGGGGCTGAAGCAAACGCTTGAACGCCGACCGGCAAACAGTTGAATGTGCTGGACTTTTGCGGGGAAAATGGCAAAGTTAGCGCTGCATCACGCCGGGCGTGGTTTACATATGGTCAGCTGGTCTCCTTCCCACTTCGATTTGAGAGAGGGTTAATGCGGTCAATCATTTCAGCGGCTTCGCTTTCGCGCTCGACGCGAAGGTTCCCAATACGCGCATTAGCCTGTATTTCCCTGAGCTTTCTCGCTTTTCAGGCCACCGCGAAGAACCTTGCCAGGAACGATGGCAATCCGAAGCTGAAATCGAGTTCCGTGCTCATCGTCGATCAAAGCGACTCCTCGGTGCTGTACTCGCGCAATCCGGACGTTGCCGCGCCCATCGCCTCCATCACCAAATTGATGACGGCTTTGGTCGTGTTGGATGCCAAGCAGCCGCTGGATGAACCCATTCAGATCACCGAAGCCGACCGCGACTATCCCAAGGGGGCATTCTCCCGCCTGGCGGTGGGCACGACTCTGACGCGCGGCGATCTGATGCATGTGGCGCTGATGGCCTCGGAAAATCGCGCCGCGCATGCCCTCGGCAACAACTATCCGGGCGGCATCAAGGCCATGGTGGCTGCCATGAATGCGAAAGCGAAGGCGCTCGGCATGACCAACGCGCACTTCGTGGATCCGACCGGCCTGTCGAGCGAGAATGTGGCAAGCCCGGAAGACCTGTCGAAACTGGTAATTGCCGCCTCGAAGAATCGCACCATCCGCGAATTTTCGACCGACAAGAATTATGCCGTGCGGGTGCACAAGCGCTTGGTCGAGTTCCGCAACACCGATAATCTGGTGGCGAATCCCACCTGGAATATCATCGTTCAGAAGACCGGCTACATCGCGGAGGCCGGCAAATGCCTGGTGATGGCCGCCGTCATCCAAGGCCGTTCGGTGGTCATCGTGCTGCTCGATTCATTCGGCAAGTACACGCGCGTGGCCGACGCCCAGCGCATCAAGACGTGGATGGCGAACACCTCCAACCCGCGTTTTCAGGTTTCGATTCGCTAGCGACGGACTCCGTTCGCTCAAAATCGATGCCGACTAGCGGGCAGCCGCGGGGCCCGTCGCGGGCGCGCCGTCCGATTCTGTCGGTCCTTTAAGAGCTCCTCCCGTACAGACGATTATTATTTAATCGTATTCAACCCCAAAAACCGTCATGCCCCGATCAATGCTTGACAGTCGTTATCATCCAAGCGCAACAACCAAGGCGGGAATCGATATGCATATACGTCTGCTTTGCATCGGATGGGCGGCGTGGCTTCTGGTCAACCCGGCCGGGGCCGCGGAGCGCGCTTTGTCGGTGACCATTTACGCGAATGATCTTGCCTTGGTCCAGGACCGTCGGGATATCGAAGTCAAGGACGGCCGCCAGCGCATCGAATTCCAGGACGTTTCCGCGCAAATCCGCCCGGAGACCGTTTCGCTCTCGGCCGCCGATATCGCGATAGTCGAGCAGAATTTCGACTTCGACCTGTTGACGCCCGCGAAACTCATGGAAAAGGCCGTCGGTCAGGAAGTCACGATCGTGCGAGTAAATCCGGCAACCGGCGCTGAAACGCGCGAGCAGGCGCAGGTTCTTGCGACCAATGGCGGCGTGGTCTTGAAAATCGGCCAACGCATCGAGGTGCTGCGCGACGACGGCCTGCCGGTGCGCGTCATTTTCAACAAAGTGCCGGACAATCTGCGTGCGCGGCCGACGCTGTCCGTCAGCATCGTCGGCACGCATGCCGGAACTCGGCGCGCGACTTTGAGCTATCTCACACCCGGCATCGGCTGGAAGGCTGATTACGTGGCGCTCTACAACGAGAGCGACGGGAAAATCGATGTGCAAGGCTGGGTGACGCTGACCAATTCCAGCGGCACGACGTATGACAATGCGCAAACGCTGCTGGTGGCCGGATCGCCTGCCCAGGAAGAGGCTGGTCAGTCAAACGGTTATCGCGCGCAGGTCCGTCGCCAGACATTGCAGCAGCCGGGAACGGAAAGCGGCAGCCGAGAGCGATTGGGAGACTATTACCTCTATCCTTTGGCCGAACGCACCACCATCGCCAACCTGCAAACCAAGCAGGTGAGTTTTCTCGATGTGCATGGTGTGCCCGCTGAGCACGGCTATGAATTTCGCAATCGCTGGCTGGGAACCGGTGAGACTCCCGTCAGCGCCAAGAGCATCTACAGTTTTTCCACGAGTGCCCATGCAGGACTCGGCGATCAATTGCCGGCTGGCATTTTGCGCTTCTACATGAAGGACAAGCGCGGCGATCCCCAGTTCATCGGCGAAAGCCGCATCGATCACACGCCGATGGGCTCGACGCTGTCGCTCGCAACCGGCGATGCCTTCGACGTCAAGGTCCACGCCGTGGTCGATAAACGCACGCGCATTTCGACCTTCGATTGGCAGACCGACATGCGGTACGAGGTCACGCAATGCCTTGCCTCGAGCGGTCGTGGTGAAAGTGCGTCAGGACGGATTGTGGGGCGACTCGAGCATCAAGGCTGAGAGTCACAAGAGCACAAGGCTCAATGCCGAAGCGGCCGAATGGACGGTGACTGTGCCGGCCAACGGCAAGGCGACTGTCACGGCTACGCTTCGAAACGCGGTACTAACCGATCATGCGCGCGACGGCGCTGCATCGCTGGGTCTTGGCCTTGGCGGCCGCGAGCGGCAGTCGCCGCCGGCCGCCGCCCAGCGAGGTGCTTGGCGGAGCCGCCTTCGGATCTCATCGTGACCGTCTACCGTGCACCGTCACCGCGATTCGGGATCGATCGACCTCAATGACCTGAATGGCTTTGCGCTGGTCACTGAAACGCGGCTGGTCCGTCTTGCCGCCGGCGTCAGCCGTGTGCGATTTGAGGGTGTGGCCGATGGCATCGAGCCGGCCAGCGCACTCATCACCGGATTGCACTGGCGGGGTAATCGAAAAGAATCGTGATGCGCGGTTGTTGAGTCCCTCGGCCCTGGTCGCGGCGGCCGTCGGCAAACGCGTCGAGCTGCTGCGGACCAACCGCAAGACCGGCAAAACCGAACGGCTGCAGGGCACGATTCTGTCCGATGCCGGCGCCGGCGTGGTGTTCAAAACCGATGAAGGCATCGAGGCCCTGCGCTGTTCGGGCCTCGCCGGAAACCTTCAGCTTCGAGTCCGCGACCGATCTATCGGCCCGGCCGACCCTGTCGGTTCAGGTGCGCAGCCCGCAGCGCCGTGACCCAGACGGTCACGCTCTCGTATCTTGCCCGCGGTTTCGACTGGGCCGCCGACTACACGGCGAGCTTATCCGCCGACGGCACGCGCTTGGATCTGGGCGCGTGGGTGACGCTGGCGAATTCGAACAGCGTTGGATTTCCGTCGGCGCACACGCAGGTGGTCGCCGGCAGGGTAAACCGCGAACAGGACGACGGTGAGCCGGCCATGAATGCCGGGTTGCCCATCTATGCGTCGTGCTGGCCGCAGGGAACGACCAGCGATCAGCCCGCGCCGGCCGTGTACGAACTTTACAGAGAGGAGCGCATGTTCAAAAAAAGTGTGGCGGCGCTGCCGGTCGCGGCCCCCGCCCCCATGGCCATGCGGGAGGTCGCCCTTTCCGCCGGTTACGTGCAGCAGGAACAACTCGGCGACTTGAAGCTGTATCGCGTGCCTGAGCGCACCACGCTGGCAAGCCGCCAAGCAAAGCAGGTGCGGCTCATGGATCGGTCGGCTATTCCCATCAACACGATTTATGGCGCGGACTTCGCGACGGGCTACCCCGACATGATCGAGTCCGGCACATCGTTTGCTTCGCACCAAGAACAGCGTCGCCGAATCATCTGGGGCTGCCGCTGCCCTCGGGTACGGTGGCTGTGTTCGCGCCGTATGCCGGCGATCGGCTGCTGCAACACGAATCCGGCCTGCGCGACATCGCCGTTGACGAAGAGCTCGAGATCGATATGGGTGAAAGTTTCGATGTTCAGGTGTCGATGACGCGTGAGAAGACGAGCATCGATTCGGCGCACGCGAACGTGCTGCCCTTGGTGCCGGGAGTGTCCCTCCGGTCAGTCAAAATCGACGAGGTTCAACGCGTCGAAGTTCAGCAACGCCCGCGCCGCCGGCATCGATTTCGAATTGCGACTCGCGCTGCCGGTGGGCGCACGCATCGTGCGCGCCGATCACTCGCTGGGGGCCAAAAACGGCAGACCGATATTCAGATTCAAGGTTCCCGCCAACCAAACGGTCACGGTGCGCTTCCAAACCCAGGGCACCGGCGATGGAATTCTGCGCACTCCATAGCGTTTGGCGGCTTGCCAAGTAGCTTACAATCGCCGCATGCCTGAAATCTCGCAAGCAAACTCCTGCGCCGCAATGGTAAGAAGCCGCCAATCGCGGATCAAAAACTATTTTGCCGAGAATCGGCTGTTTACGATTCGCAGCATCGTGGCGGGCGTGTTCGCCGCGGTGTTGCTGCTGGCGGTCGCGGGCCGGCTGTTCTACCTGCAGGTGGTCAAATTCGACTATTACTCCAGCTTGTCGCAGGGCAACAGCATTCGCACCGAGCCGATCCCGCCCAGTCGAGGTCTGATTCTCGACCGGCATGGGGTGGTGCTGGCGGACAATCTGCCGGCCTTCAACATCGAACTGGTCCGCGAGCAGGTGGGCGACAACAAGGCGCTGGATGCCACGCTGGCTCAACTGGTGAGCATCGGGCTGTTGCGCAGCGAAGAGGTGGGCAACATCCGGCGCACCATCCTGCTGCACAAGGTGTATGAAAGCGTGCCGGTCAAGCTGCTGCTCAACGAAGAGGAGATGGCGCTGTTCGCCGTGCATCGCTATCAATTTGCCGGCGTGGATATTCGCGCGCGGCTGGCGCGCCATTACCCGTTGCGCGAGATGGCCGTTCATGCCATCGGCTATGTCAGCGCCATCAACGAACAAGATTTGAAGCAAATCGACAGCGCCGAGTACGCGGGCACCAGCCTCATCGGCAAGCTCGGCGTCGAAGGCGCCTACGAGCAGCAACTTCACGGCAAGCCGGGCTTCCGCGAAATCGAAGTGAATGCGGCGGGGCGGCCGGTTGAAAAGCAGGGCGGGTACGCGCCCAAGCTCAATACCCGCCCGCCGGTGGCAGGCGAGGATCTGATTCTGGGAATGGACGTGAAAGTGCAGAGGGTTGCCGAAGAGGCGTTGGTGGGCAAGCGCGGATCGGTGGTGGCGCTCGATCCGAAAACCGGCGACATCATCGCGCTCGCCAGCACGCCGGGTTTCGACCCCAACGATTTCGTCCGCGGCCTGTCGGTGGCCCAATATGCGGCGCTGTCGAACAATATCGATGTGCCGCTGCTGAATCGCGCGTTGCGCGGGGCGTATCCGCCGGGCTCGACGGTGAAGCCGCTGTACGCATTGGCGGCGCAAAAGTACGGCGTCATTTCGCCGCAGCAAGTGATGTACTGCCCGGGTTTCTTTACCCTGCCCGGCAGCAGCAACAAGTATCGGGATGACGAAGTGCATCACGATGTCGACATGCGCAGCGCCATTTCCCGATCCTGC
This sequence comes from uncultured Gammaproteobacteria bacterium, assembly GCA_963771615.1. GTDB lineage: Bacteria > Pseudomonadota > Gammaproteobacteria > Steroidobacterales > Steroidobacteraceae > Bog-1198. Next base: position 275,024 of record CAVYUD010000006.1, on the reverse strand, counting down.
GACGTATATTTCTATCGGGTCGCCGAGAAAATGGGCATCGACCACATGCATGAGTTCATGAGCGCTTTCGGCTACGGCGAATTGACCGGAATCGATATTCCGGGCGAAAAGCCCGGGCTGTATGCCTCGCCTGAATGGAAGCGGCGGGTCTTCAAACACAAGGCGGATCAGGTGTGGTTTCCGGGCGAGACCGTCAGCATGGGCATTGGCCAAGGTCCGATCACGGTCACGCCGCTGCAGCAGGCGCACTTTGCCGCTGAAATCGCCGAGCGCGGCAAGATCATCGCGGCGCCGCGGCTGGTCGCCGCGACGCGCGCCCCGGGCTCGGTGACGGTGGTCCCGCGCAGTCCCACTCTCATGAAACCGGTCGACATGGCTACCGATGAGCAATGGAGCGTGATCTTCGACGGGATGGAAGGAGCGGTATCCGCGAGCGGCACGGCGCATGTGGCCGGCGCAGGCGCGAAATACAAATGGGCCGGCAAGACCGGCACCGCTCAAGTGGTGACGGTGAAGCAAACCGAAAGCACGAAACACAAGGATGCCGATGAGCGCAAGCGCGAACACGCGTGGTTCATTGCCTTCGCCCCGGTCGAGGATCCGAAGATCGCCATTTCTGTATTGGTGGAGAATGCCGGATTCGGCGCGTCCAACGCCGCGCCCATTGCGCGCAAAGTGATCGACTCTTACTTGCTGGCGGACGAACCTGCGGAGCCGAAGAAAAACTCCGCCGAACTCGGCAGCGCCGCCAACTCGCACTGAGGCGGCTCAGGGCGCAAAAATTGCCTAGTATCGGATCGTGAAATGCACGCCCCAATTTCTGGGCTCGCCCAGTTGCACGTATAGCTTGTTGGGAAAATCCGGCGGTTCGTCGCCGAAGTAAAAACCGCGCACGGTGTAGTTTTTGTCGAGCAAGTTGCGCCCCCAAAGATATGCTTCCCAGCGGGAAGCTTCCCAACCCAGCTTGCCGTTGACCAATCCATAGGCGCTCGAGCGCGTCCAGTTCGGCGGCAGATCGTAAAAAAAAGGCCCCATGCCGGTCACGTCCAGCCGCGCATACGGTCCGCGCGGATCGCGCCAGGTCGCGTTGATTGCTGCCTGCCACGGCGGGGCGTGCGGCAAGGCACGATCCGGAAGGGTCATGCCGTTTTGCACGAAACCGTGGTACTCGGTCTGCAGCAGACCCAGAGACGCGCCGAATACCCAGCTTTGCGTCGCGGCCCAGCTCGCGGTGCTTTCCAAGCCATAATTGAAACCGGATTTCGCATTGCCGGTATAGAAGATGAACGTGTCGGGATTGCTCGGATCGAGCTGCTCGCCGGTGATCAACTGCTCGTTGTGGCGCACCATGTAGAACAGCGAGGTATCCACTTGCAGCCGGCCGTCCAGCACCTTCGCCTTATGGCCGATCTCCAAATTGAGGTCGGACTCCGGCCCGAACAGCAGTTGGTTGGCCGGCAATCCGGGGCTTAAGTTGAAGCCGCTCGCCTTGTAGCCGCGGGCAATGAGCGCGTAGACATTCTGGCCGTCGGCGATTCTGTAGTCGATCGATGCTTGGCCGCCCCATAGATTGTCGGCAGGACCAAAGTCGTTCGCGGTCGTCGGCGCATCAAGATTGGTGGTCGTATCGTTGTAGCGGCTGGTGTGGCGCTCGCCGCGCAGGCCCAAAGACCATCGCGTCCGATCGCCCAAATCGCCGTCGAGCTGTCCGTAGATCGCACCATTGCGCGAGCGATACTCGCTCGAAACGACGGTGAGCGAATCGGAGTTTTGCGTTGCATCGAAAGGATCGACGTAAGCGCCCTGCGCTGGGTATCGGTCAATGACTCGCGCAGCTCGAAGGCATAAATGCCGACGAGCCAGGAGAATCCGCGCGGCAAGTCTTTCGTGGGCGTATCCCCCAGGCGAAATTCCAAACTGCGCGTCGAGCGATGGCGCACCTGGTCTTCGGTGAAGTCATCGGTGTAGGGCGCCCACAGCACCGGATTGCCCCAATCACCGTCGAAGCCGTAGTTGACGTCGGTGTCGGCGTACGTGGCGATGGTGGTCAGCGTCGCAGCGCCCCAGCCCGTGTAGGTGGAGCGGGCCGAGAGACCCGTGGAGTATTGCCGATCGACGCCGGGATGATCGGACTCCGTGGTGCGGCTGTTGTCGATGGCGAAGGCGTCATAGCCGTTGTCGATTTGCGCGCGCAGCAACGTCAGATCGACGCGCCAATTGTCATTGGGTTGGTAGCGCCACTTGCCGCGCAAGGTGAGTTCGTCGCGATTGTCGGTGTCGCTGCGGCCCAGGTAGGCGTTGTGATAGAAGCCATCGCTGGTGTAACGCTGCACGGCCAGCCTGAAGGCGGAGTCGAGTTCGCTCACCGGCCCGGTGAGCACGGCACCATAGGAATGCTCGTTGTAGTCGCCGGCGTCGAATTCGGCGCGGCCGCCGAAGGTGTCGGACGGATCGGCACTCTTGACGTAAATCAACCCGGCCAACGCGTTGGCGCCGTACAGGGTGCCTTGCGGGCCGCGCAGCACCTCGATGTGATCGACATCGAACAGCGTTGCGGCTGTACCTAAGCCGCTGAAGTCGATGTCGTCGATGAGAAAGCCGACCGACGGGTTCGGAGCCCCTTGGTATTGCTGCAGTTCGCCGATGCCGCGGATCTGAAAATACCGCGGGCGCGAGGTATCGCCCGCCCAATTGAGATTGGGCACCAGCGGCAACACGTCCTCGAAATGCTGTTGGCCCGCATCGCGCAGTGTCGACTCGTTCAGCACCGAGGCGCTGCCCGGCAACTCTTCGAGAGTGACCGATCTTAAGGTGGCGGTGACGATGATTTCGTCGAGCGGTTGGTTGCCGCCGGTTTCCGCGGCGTGCGCCGAGGCGACGAGACTGCAGGCAGCGTACAGAATACCTAGCGCGGAATAACTTCTACCCATGCTCCCTCCGCCGGTACTAACCGGATCAGGTTCAATGGGTTTGCTGGTGTGCCTTAGGCTGCCAGCATCTCAGGCCCTTAAGGCCACCCCAGCGTTTCTACAAAAATACTACAGCGCTTTTTAAGTAAAAATCCTAGAAAAAAAGCGCGCGGATCGCGCCGATCAGGCCGCCCACGACCAGTATCACCATCGGCAGGAAAGTCATGCCATAGCCCACTTCCCGTTTGGCCGGATCCTTGACATAGGTGTAGGCGTAAAGCTCCCGCCCGATCAAATACACCACCCCGAGCGCGGCTGCGACCAACGGACTGAAGTAATGCGAGAACAGGTACATTCCCGGCAAAAAAGCAATTAACTGCTCCAAGGTATTCTGCTGGACGCGGAAAAGGCGTTCGAAGATCTCATTGCCGGTGATGGCCGGCGCCTTCACGCCGTAGCGCCCCCGGGCTGCGCCGACTCTAAATCCGAAAACGATGAACTGCAGAACTGCGAGCGCAGTCACGATATCGACATAAGCCATGGAACTTCCTCCGCTGTTATTGGATTCTAGCACTCCGTCGCCGGCAGTTTTCCGTCAGGATCGTGATCCAATGAGCTTACCGCGCAAATCGTCCCGAAACGGCACCCGTGGCTATGCCCACCTGGTCGAAATTGACGTGCCTGTTTCCCGCGTCTGGCGGGCATTGACCGAACCCGGGTTGATCAAAATTTGGTCAGGGCAAGAGGCTGAAATCGATCCCCGCCAGGGCGGCCTGTACCGCATCGGCAAGCGGACCGGCCACGCGCGCGAAGCGCACATCGATATGTTCGAGGTCAACCGGCGGCTGCGGCTGATCTACCTGAACGGCAAGAATTCGCCGCCGAGCGACAGCGCCGCGGTCGACGATTTCATCCTGGACACGCGCCGCGGCGAAGGCAAAACCTCGTTGCGGCTGCTGGGTTCCGGGATTCCCGAGACACCCGAGTGGGACCGAAGCTATGCCAGCATCCGCATGGGATGGGAGCGCTTCATGGGCGCGCATCAAGGTGACGCTGGAGAGTCCCCCGGTCCCGAAAAAACCCGCCAAAATCGCACCCAAGGATCCGCCCCTACCCGGGCTTGATTATTGATATAGTGCCCTGAATCTTCCTTAGCGCGATGAGGAGAGGGCAATGCTTGGGTTTCTTATTCGCGCAGCGCTGGTGGCGCTTGGGACTGTGGCTGGCAACCGACTGGGTGAACGGCGTCTCGATCGATACCCCCTCGACCTTGATCCTTGCCGGCATATTGCTCGGCGTGGTGAATTCCATCGTCCGGCCCATCGCCATTTTGCTGACCCTGCCGATGACCATCGTCACCCTGGGCTTGTTCCTGCTGGTCATCAATGCCGGCATGGTCGCCCTAGTCGCGTGGATGTTGCCGGGCATGCATATTGCGGGCTTCGGCGCCGCTTTTTGGACCTCCATACTCGTGAGTCTGGTGAGCTTCGTCGGTTCGTGGTTCGTTGGCGGCAAAGGCCGCGTCGAAGTGATTCGCAGGCGCGGTTAGGCCTGGTTCTTGGGATTTACGGCGACGAGGCCAGTTCCAGCGCCTCGAGGCGCGGGCCCTCGACCCGGCCGATGTGCACCGAGGTATCGTATAGCACGACGCTGAACGCCAGCACCGCGATCAACAGCACGATGGAGCCCCACAGGTGGCGCGATTCGAACTTACGCGCCGCCGTGGCAAATCCAATGAGCGCCAACACGGCGGCAACGATGATGACCGCATCGACGCTCGCCCGCTGCCAATAACTGCCGCCTAAATGCAGCCACATGCCGAACTCATCGAACGTCAGCGCCATGGCAACGCCGTAGCCGAGTGCAGCGCGCTTGAGGTCCTGATCGCAGCGGGCGCTGAACAACAGATAGGCGGCCACGCCCGCCAGCAGGAATATTCCATAGTTCAAATGATGCACGTGCGTGCCGCGCATGAAGAAATAAAGATTCGGCATGCGGTTGGACATGATGAGCAGTACGACGGTGCGTGCCGCGATGAACGTGATGATGAAGCCGAACAAGGCGCGGCGTGCAAGCGGCGCAGGCTCAATCGCAATCGGCGCAGATGCGGCCGCGCCGCTCAAATCGTCTGGGGGTTTTTCAGTCACGGCCGGCCCCATTTTGCCAGAAGCTGCACGAGCGCTTACCATCTCTCTCTGCAACGCAAAGTTCGTAACAACACGGAGGGTGTTATGCAATACCCGGGCATGGTGCTATTTGCGGCGCTCGTGATCGGCACAAGTTTGGCGCAACGCGCATACGCCGCGGGTGAGCCGCTCGGCCTGTACGTTGGCGCAGCCCTGGGACAGTCGGAAGTCCGGGTCGACGAGAGCGTATTTGGCGGCCCGCCCGGATTTGATGCGCATCGTGACTCGTGGAAATTGCTGCTCGGATTGCGGCCGATCTCGCTGCTCGGCGCGGAACTCGATTACATGGATTTCGGTCACGCGAGATTCGTGGGACCGCCGAACTCCCTGGGCTCCGCCCTGCGAGCCGATGCGCATCCCAAGGCGACCACTCTCTTCGGCATCATTTATGCGCCCATCCCCGTGCCGCTGCTCGACGTTTACGCCAAAGCCGGCATCGCTCGCCTGCAGACCTCGGTGAACGCCAATGTCTACTGCGCGGCATCGCCCTGTGTCGTGACGGCGGTTGCTCCGCTGTTGCTGCGTCGAACGGATGCCGAGTTTGCCTATGGCGCGGGAATCCAATTTAAATTTGCAGCCTTCGCCGCGCGGCTCGAGTACGAGCGCATCAATGCAAGCACGGGTGACCCGGACCTGACGTCCTTCGGAATCACCTGGACCTTTTGAATTCCGCACGCTAGGGCCTCATTGCGTCTTCGGCTCAGCCAAGGTCCTTGGATCGGTGAGGCTGCCGCCGGGCACGGTCAGAATGCACACACCGACGATGGTGATTGCCATGCCGATGAGCTGCACGCCTGACAGATGCTCATGCAGCACCAGCCATCCGAGGAGCGCGGCGATGGCTGGATTCACGTAGCTGTAGGTGCTGATGATCGTCGGCGTGGTATGCATCGTCAGCCAGGCATAGGCAGTATAGGCGAGGCCGGAGCTCAAGAAAGTCAGGTAGAACAGCGAGATGAGCCCCGGTGCACCCGGCGGCCACTGGATCGAGTCGCCGCGGGCGAGCGCAAGGGCCAGCAACATCAGGCCGCCGATGAGCATTTGCAGCGCCATGAACATCGTTGAACTCAACTCGGTCGTGATGCTGCGGTAATACAACGTGCCGAGCGACCAGGATGCGCACGCCGCCAGCACGCCGAGTTGCGCCAGCGATCCTTTCGAGAGGAGCGGCCCTTTCGGCACCAACATCAGCATCGCGCCGATGAAACCAATCAGCAATCCGAGGACTGCCGACCGGGTCAGTGGGTGGCCGCGCCGTCCGAATACGCCGAGTCCGGCGATCCAGAATGCCGAGGTGCCGTTGAGCAGCGCCGTCTCGTTGCTCGGAAGATATTGAATGGACCAGGTATTCAAGCCGTTGCTGATGAACACCATGAAGAAACCGCCGATGGTCACGTGCCGCCATTCGGTCAGCCGGGTCGGCAAACGGCCGCCGCCGTAGAATTCGGCTAGCAGCGCGAGCAGTACCCCTGCAGTGACGAAGCGAATGCCGGCAAACAGTGCAGGCGGCAGATTCTCAACCGCTATCTTGGTAAATAGAAACGAAGAGCCCCACACCAAGTAAACGATGATGAGGCAGGCAAAAACTTTCGTAGAATGGTGCGAGTCGCGCAATCTAGCGTCGTTTGGTTCCAGCGCGGAATGTCATTCGATGTTGCCCATGAGTTTTTTCACCGGCCGGCTCAGGCACAACATGACTACGCCCACACCCACTGTGAAATACACGATGTGCATGTACTGCCCCGGCATGGCGGCGACATTGTTCGCATCGAATTCGCCGGCGACCAGGCTTGCCACCAGATTGCCGAGAGAGGTGGCTAAGAACCACATTCCCATCATTTGCCCGACGAAGCGTTTTGGCGCCAGCTTGGTGTAGTAGCTCAAGCCCACCGGACTCAAGCACAGTTCACCGAAGGTATGCAGTATGTAAGTCACGATCAGCCAGTACGGCAGCACCTTCGTGCCCGAGGCGACGATCGAGGCCGCGGCCGCCATGACCAAAAAGCCCGAACCCATCAAAATCAAACCAAACGCAAACTTCGCGGGCGCGGAAGGATTCAAATGGCGTTTCGCCAACACCACCCACAGCCATGCAAAGAAGGGCGCGAAAATAAAGATGAAGAAGGAGTTCGCCGATTGAAACCAGGCTGTGGGAATGACGAAGTGCGCCCAACCGACCAGACGATCCGTATAGCGCTCCGCGAAAAGGTTCAATGATGAGCCGGCTTGCTCGAAACCGGAAAAGAACATGGCGCAGCCGATGAACAGCACGACCAACACCACGCCGCGGCGCCGCTCTTCGCGCGTTACATCCGCGATGAAGAAGTAGTACAGGAAGTACAAGACGGCCATGCCCACGATCGAGTAAGCAACCGCTTGCGCGAGACTCACGGGATTCACCGGGATCACGCCGACGCTGACCAGGGCTAAAATGAACAGCACCGCCGCCGTCGCAACCGCCAGTTGCCGCCATTGCTTGCGTCGCGTCGCGATCGAAGGCTGAGTGTACGTTGAAGTTTTCTCGTCCGACTGCCGTGGGCGGTATATACGCTCCGGATGTCGCCAAGGTGCCGTTTGGTCAGATAGAACTGCAGGACGCCAACCGCCATGAAGAATGCGGCGGCGGCGAAGCCGGCACGCAGTCCCCAAAGCACTTGCGCCTCAGCCGTCACCAAGGGCCCCAGGAAACCACCGATGTTGATGCCGATGTAGAAGATCGTGAAGCCGGCGTCCAGGCGCGCGCCGCCTTCGGGATAAAGATCCGCAACGATCGCACTGACGTTGGGTTTGAGCAGCCCCACGCCCAGCACGATGACCACCAGGCCAATATAGAAGCCGTTCGGGCTGCCCGAGGTCGCGAGCAAAGTATTGCCGACGGTGATCGCGATTCCGCCGGCCATTACCGCGCGCTGCGCGCCGATCAGCCGATCCGCGATCCAGCCGCCGGGCAGGGCCGCCAAATAGACAGCTGCGTTGTACAAGCCGTAAATCGCCGTGGCGGTTTTGTCGTCGAGGCCGAATCCGCCGTTCGCTACGCTATCGACGAGGAACAGCACCAACAAGGCACGCATGCCGTAGAAGGTGAATCGTTCCCACATCTCGGTCATGAACAGCGTGGCAAGGCCGCGCGGCTGGCCCAGGAAGGTGGCGGCCAATTTAAGCTCCGGCTTCGCGTTGAGCCTGTTCGGCTGCCTCTTTCTCGCGTGCCGCTATTTTTTCTTTGAGCAACAGTCCGGCCATGATGATCCCTATTTCGTAGAGCAAGTACATCGGCACCGCCATCGCACTTTGCGACACCGCATCCGGTGGCGTGACAAAGGCGGCAAAGATGAATATCCCCAACAGCACAAAACCGCGATTCTTCTTCAAAGTCTTTAGATTAACAAACCCGGTCCAGACCAATAGTACAGTAGCGACGGGCACTTCGAAGGCCAAACCGAAGGCCAGCAGCAACACCATGACGAAATCCAAGATAGGCGCCCATGTCGGTCATCATCTGCACGCCGTGCGGCGTGGTGGCGACGAAAAAGCTCAGCATCACCGGGAAGACCGCGTAGTAGGCAAACGCGGCTCCAAGATAAAAAAGGATGATGCTGGAGACCAGCAGAGGCACCGCCAGTTTCTTCTCATGTTTATAAAGACCGGGCGCGACAAATGCCCACGCCTGGTAGAGCACGAAAGGCATGGCCAATCCGACTGCGAGCAGCAATGCCATCTTGAAGGGCACAGTGAAGGGCGCAACCACGCTGGTCGCAATGATGGTGGCGCCGCTGGGCAATTTTTTAATCAACGGCTCGGCGACGAACGTGAAAATCTGATTCATGTAGTACGCGCAGGGCACAAAACAAATGCCCACCGCCAACATCGCCTTGAGCAGGCGGTCGCGCAGCTCCAATAGGTGCGAGATCAGCGTCCCTTCGGCGAGTTCGCCGGGTTCGCCGGGCTCATTCATTGGCTGGTTTGTTGTCGGGCGGACTGGGATGCCAATCCGCGCCCTGAACGGCCGCGGCGCTTTCCGGCGAATACGACCCCGCAGGCGCGCTTACGGGCGGAGGCGTTGCCGACGACGGCGGCGCGACGACCGACGTCGGTGTGTTCGGCATATAGGAAGTATCGAACGGAGCGGGAGTGCTGCCGGCCGCCGCTTCGGTTTTGCTGGAACCGGTTGACTTGGTCTGCCTCATCAGCTCTTCCGCGCTGACTTCGCGCTCCAATTGTTCGGTCAATTGTCGCGCCATAGCGCGGGCCCTCCCCACCCAGTTGCCGACTTGCCGCGCAACTTTCGGAAGTTTCTCCGGACCCAACACGATGAGTGCTATGGCCGAGGTGAGCAGGATCTCCGAGAATCCAACATCAAGCATGCGGCATCAAGCGTTGGTTTTCGGCGGTACCTTAGCGTCGCTCTCGCGCGTCGCCGCGCTCGAGGCAAAATCCGCATCCTTGTCTTGCTTGAGCTGCTTGGCGGCTTCTTCGGTTTCGCCCTCGTTCATGGCGGATTTGAAGCCCTTGACCGCCGCGCCCAAATCCGAGCCGATGCTGCGTAGGCGCTTGGTGCCAAAAATCACCAAGGCGATCAGCAAAACGACAATAAGCATTTTTGAATCGAACATCGCAGTTCTCCGATTCCACGTGTAACCAATTGGGCGCCAATGATACGCCAAAGATATTATGACATTTGACCGCGCCGCACCGATGCGTGTTCGGTCGCATTTAGCGGTTTAATCAACTTTCCAACCAAATAGTTACCGGGCCGTCGTTGGTCAAAGACACCTGCATATGGGCCCCGAATACACCGGTTTCCACCGCGCCCAGCTCGGTGCGCGCAGCCTGTACCAAGTAGTCGAACAATCGGCGGCCCTGTTCCGGTGGGGCCGCAGTCGAAAAGCCGGGCCTTAAGCCCTTCGCCGTGTCCGCTGCCAGGGTGAATTGCGGCACCAGCAGCAACTGTCCTTTCACCTGGATCAGGCTCAAGTTCATTTTTCCGGCCTCGTCCGGGAAAATTCGATAGAGGACCAGTCGCGCGAGCAGGCGCTTAGCGCTGACTTCATCGTCGTTGGGCCGGACGCCGATCAGCACGAGTAGGCCGGCATCGATCATACCAACCCGTTTGCGGTCTACCGTCACCTCAGCATGCGAGACCCGCTGCAGCAACCCAATCATCGGCTTGTATATCCCACTTTAATGCATTTTTTGGTGTTAATAGCGCTAGAATATCCACCTCCGCGCCGAATATGAAAAATTTGTAGATAATTTACATGTCTATCGAGCAAAGGCGTCATTTCTTCTTCCGGGTGGGAGATAAAACTTTTAAAATGCCTGATTCCCGCGGATAGGTGGATTTTTTAGGCGTGCAAATCGCGCGAAACCCTGCTGCAATGTAAGGGGGCAGGCGCTCGTGGACGCTGTCCAGATCGGTTGATTTGCACAGACCTCCGGATAATTTGTCGATGCGTCCGGTTTCGGCAAAAGTGATGGTGAGAGCGCCGGTCAAGAATTGATAGCCCCAGTAGATTTCCCGCAGCGGGCATTCCGGCAGCGCCTCTCGCAGCGCGGCAATCAGCCGTTCCACGAGTGGATCGAAGTACTGCGTCATCAGGACCGGACCCCACTCCGGCGAGTTGTTGACTTGGGCAACCAGTGCGAAATAGCTCTTCCAGCCCGGGCCGCCGCGCGCCGAGCGTTCCAATAATGGGTAAGTAAACGAATTAACAATGTCTTCCAGCGACGGTACACCCGGCAGCGCCGCGCGCCGCACCTCTTCCAAACGCGCCAAACGTTCTGGATTCAATATCTCGGCACGACGCTGAAACACCGCAGCGAACAGTTCGCGTTTGCTGCCGAAATGGTAGTTGACCAGGGCCACATCGACTCCTGCCGACTGGGTAATATCGCGCACCGACACGCCATAAAACCCATGCCGCGCGAACAGGCGCTCGGCGGTGTCGAGTATCCGTTCCTTTCCGGTTCTTGCGCCGGCTTTCTTATTCTTGAGTCGCGCCACGGCCATCGCCCGCATTCTCCCGGGTTGGCGCGGCCGCCGCAACGCCCCGCCGCGCCGGGCTCTTGACTATTCCTCAACAGTCGTTGAATACTTGCCTCAACGATCGTTGAATCGTGCGGCCAAAAACCATAACGAAGCCGGAAGACGCAGGGAGAAAAATCATGATCAAGAGCAAAGCGCTGTTTGCAACCGCAGATGCCGGCGGCATTGGTGGCGATGCTGCTGCTGCACGCCAGTGCGGCCCGCGCGCAACTGGCCCAGCCGGGCGCGGCCGCTGCAGATTCGAGTGGCTTGACGGAAATCGTGGTCACGGCGCGGCGCCGGGCGGAAAATCTGCAAGACGTGCCGCTCGCGGTGACCGCCATAAGCGCCGATACGCTGCAGCAGGACAACGTGACCTCGCTCGCCGACTTGAACAGCTTCGTGCCGAACATGAAGATATCCACAGATCGCGCCACCAGCAGCACGATCAATGTCTATATCCGCGGCGTCGGTCAGAGCGATCCTCTCTGGGGCTTCGAACCCGGCGTAGGGGTGTACATCGATGATGTATACATGGCGCGGCCGCAAGCGGCGCTGCTCGATGTATACGACGTCGATCGCTTGGAAATCCTGCGCGGCCCGCAGGGAACGCTTTACGGCAAGAACACGATCGCCGGGGCAATCAAATACGTGACGCGCGACATCGTCGGAGCGGCCTCGGTGACGGCATCCGTTACCGGCGGCAACTACGGCGAACGCGACGAAAAGCTCAGCGCCTCGACGCCCGTGATCGCCGATCACCTGTACGTCGGCCTCGCCGTGGCCGATCTGCATCATGATGGCTACGGGCGCGTGATCGCCCAACCCGGCACGACCCCCAGTCCCTTCAACAGTCTGGGTGAGGATGTCTCGAACCGCGACGTGCTGGCGGGGCGCGCGAATCTTACCGCTCTATGGGGCGAAACTTCGAAACTCAAAATCGTCTTCGACACCACCCAAGATCACTCGAATGCCTCGGGCGGAGAACGGCTGAACGATGCGCTCGCGCCTGCGACCGACAATCGCTATGACACGCGCACCGACATGCCGGTGGATCAGGACAGGTACTTTCGCAACGGCCTGGCGGCCACCTACACCCAGGGGCTTGCGCAAAATCTGGATCTGAAAGTTGTCGGCGCCTATCGGGAAGGCCACGGCAGACAGTTCATCGATTTCGAAGAACTGGATGAGAACCTGTTTCAGGTACCTGCGCAGTACCGGGAGCACCAAGCCTCGGGCGAGGGACAGCTGACCTTTACCAATGACATCGTCAAGGCGGTCGGCGGCATTTTCTACATGAACAGCACCGCCTGCGGCACATACAACGCATCGGTCGGGGTGCTCGCCACCGCACTCGATCTATACCTAACATCCATCGTGGACGGCTGCGTGCAAACCAAGAGCAGTGCAGCGTATGCGGACACCGCCTGGAAGCTGACGGATTCGCTGAACTTGGATGCCGGCGTGCGTTGGAACCAGGATCGCAAGACCGCCTTCGTCTATCAGGCGCAGTACGCGAGCCTTGCGCCGACCCAACTGCAGGGCAATCAAACATTTTTCAACCCAAACACGCCGCCCGCAGGCTTCTTTCTTTTCCCGACGCCCGCGGCCGGCATTCTCACCGACTATACAAACAGCCGGACATTCTCGAACGTCTCGCCGCGCCTGGGTTTTGACTACCATCTCACGCCGCAGGTCATGAGCTACTTTTCGTACAGTCGCGGCTTCAAGAGCGGCGGCTTCGATATGCGCGGCAATGCCGCCGTCTATCCGCAGACCGAAAACGGCTACGGCTCCGAAACCGCCGACAATTTTGAGATCGGATTGAAATCGACGCTGTTCGACGACACGGTGCAGCTGAACCTGGCCTTGTTCTACGATCCTTACAAGAACGCACAGATCGGCGTGCAACAATTCGTCGAGACCGGTGGCGTGCCGCAAAATGTCACGGCGGTGTTGAATGCCGGCAAGCAGATCAATCGAGGCGTGGAAATAGAATCTGCGTGGCGCCCGATTCGGGCCCTGACGGTCGGGCTCAATATTGGTTATCTCGATTCCTACTACGAAGATTTTCTGATCGGCTGCACTGCATTGACACCGGGCTGCACGCCGAACGCGCCGCCGCAGAACATTGCTGACGAAAATCGACCGATCAACGCGCCAGCCTGGACGGTGGCCACGAAAGTTGCTTATACCTGGCAACTTCCCGCGGGGCCCTTGTTGGGGCGCATCGGCTGGGACTGGCGCAGCTTCACGAAAGTGGCCAATACCACCGCGAGCGTCACGGACCAGCCGGCTTATGGGCTTCTGGATGCTGGTTTGGCATTCACTACCTCGAGCGGCGCATGGCGGTTCGCGCTCGACGGCAAGAACCTGCTCGATCGTTGGTATCGAGTGGCCGGCTACGACTTCGGCGGCGCGGGAACCGGACTCCTGGCGAATGTCAGTCAGATCGGATTCTACGGGCCGCCGCGTACCTATCAGGTGACCGCGCAGTACCACTACTAGGGCGCGGCGCGATGAGCTGGTTCCACGGCTCGGGCCAGTTGTTGCCCGACTTGATTGCGCTGCATGGGAAATGGCGCGGCGCGCGCACGGCGCTGGTCGAGGGCGAGCGGCGCCTCAACTGGAAGGCATTCGAACGCGATACCGCCCGGGCCGCCAACGGTCTGAAGGCACTGGGCCTGCAGCCGGGCGACCGGGTGGTCTTGTTGATGGACAACAGCCTGGAGATGGTGGTCACGCTATTTGGGATTTTGCGCTCCGGCTGCGTCGCCGTGCCGCTGAATATTTCCATCGCCGATAGCGCCGTGGCGGGCATGATTGAGAACGCGGCGGCACGCGCGCTGTTTGCTTCGGGACGGCATTGCGACCGCATTGACCTACTGTGCCCGACCTCGCCGGCGGTCGCGCGTGCGCAGCGAGTCGGTCTTGGCGTAGGCGGCCTGGGTTGGACCGATTTCGAGCATTGGCTCCGGATACAGCCGCCGCAGTGGAACGACAGTGTCCGTCCCGAGCAAGACTGCAACATCATCTATAGCTCAGGGACGACCGGTGTGCCGAAGGGCATTGTGCACACCCATGCCTGCCGTATGCATTGGGCGGTCGATCTCGCTCTGCAGCTGCGTTATCGCAGCGACTGCGTGACTCTCTGTTCATTGGGCCTTTTCTCGAACATCACCTGGGTCGCGATGCTTTGCACAGTACTGGTCGGCGGCACGATGGTCGTCATGCCGGCATTTACAGCGGCTTCCGCAATTGAGCTGATGGCCCTCGAAAAAGTTAGCCACGGAACCTTCGTGCCGCTGCAACTGGAGCGGCTTTTGGCCGCGCCCGGACGCGAACAACACGATCTGTCGAGTCTGGATACCCTGATGTGTTGCGGCTCGCCTTTGCCCATCGATGTCAAACGACAGTTTCCTGAAGAGTTTTGCTGCAGTCTCATCGAGCTCTATGGACTCACCGAAGGACTGTGCACGATCCTTTCGCCGGAAGATTTTGCGAAAAAAATCGAGTCCGTCGGCAAGCCGTTCCTTGGCACGGACCTGCGCATCATCGGCGAGAATGACCGCGAGTTGCCCGTTGGCGAGACCGGTGAAATAGTCGGCTTTGGGCCGCTGCTCATGTCGGGCTATTACGGCAACGATGCTGCCAGCAGCGAGGCAACCTGGACGGATGCCGCAGCGCGGCGATGGTTAAGAACGGGAGATTTGGGAAGGCTGGATGCCGACGGCTTTCTCTATATCGTGGACCGCAAGAAAGATATGATCTTGTCCGGCGGACAGAATATCTATCCGGCGGATATCGAAGCCGTCATGCGCATGCATCCACAAGTGGCTGATGTTGCCGTTGTGGGGGTGCGCAGCATTCATTGGGGCGAGACACCGGTGGCAATAGTGGTATCCAACTCACCGGGTCGGCCGGGTGTCGAGCAGCTCATCGAGTGGACCAATGCCCGGCTCGGGAAGCAGCAACGCATACGCCGTATTGTCTATCGCGCGACGTTGCCGCGGAACGCGAATGGCAAGGTGCTCAAGCGCGAGCTGCGGCAGGAACTTCAAGATTGGGTTGATTGAGGAGCCAATTTGCGCGCGTCATATACCGAAGCCTACTGGACGAGTCACGACGGCCTGCGGCTCTACACCCGGGTCTACGACGGCCCGGCTGCAGAAGCACCGGCGGTTCTATGTCTGCATGGCCTGACTCGCAACAGCCGCGACTTCGAAGATCTCGCTTCCCACCTGCAGCGGCGCTATCGGGTTATCGTCCCGGACGTGCGTGGCCGAGGACTCTCAGCGCGCGATCCCAACCCTCAGAACTATCAGCCTGCGATCTACCTGCAAGACATCCTCGCTTTGATTGATACCGTTGCCGCGCAGCGGGTTGCGGTCATCGGTACGTCGATGGGCGGCCTGCTGGCGATGATGCTGGGTGTCAGTCATCGCGACCGGATCTCAGGCCTGGTGTTGAACGATATGGGGCCGGAAGTCGATCCTGTAGGGCTCGAGCGTATCAAGGGATACGCCGGTCGGTTGCCGGCGCCCAATAATTGGGACGAAGCCATTGCGCAAACTCGCAGCATGTTTGGCAATGCGTGGCCGAATTTGTCGACCGAGCGTTGGTCGGCGCTCACGCGCCGCGGCTATCGGGAGGATGAGAACGGCGGGATCAGCGTCGACGCCGATCCAATGATCGGCGAAATGTTGCGCGCAGCACCGGCGGCCAACGCCAACCTCTGGCCATTCTGGAAAGCGCTGCGCGGCATCCCCATGCTGGCCATTCGCGGCGCGCAATCGGACATTTTGAGCGCTGCCACTTTCGCCAAAATGAAGACAGAAAATCCAGATCTCATGCAGCTCGAGGTGGCGCAGCGCGGTCACGTGCCGCTGCTCGATGAGCCGGAGTGCATTGCGGCTATCGACGCTTTCCTTGCGCAACTGTCCTGATCGGAGCCTTGGAGCCGCTACTTGCGCCACAAGGTGGGCGTGAACAGCACCAGGATGGTGAACACTTCCAGCCGTCCCAAGAGCATCGCGGCCGAGCACACCCAGGTCTGAAAATCGTTCAAGACCCCGTAATTGCTGCCGGGCCCCACCAACCCCAAGCCGGGCCCTGCGTTATTGATGCACGCGATGATGGCTGAAAAGGAGGTCATGAAATCCAAGCCGCTCGCCAGCTGCAGAAAAATCAGCGTCACGATGCTCATGAAATACAGGAACACGAAGGCCAGCACCGCGAACACGACGCGATTTGCGATGACCGTTCCGCCGACCTTCAGCGGCCGCACCATGTTCGGATGCACCAGCTGATTCAATTCGCGATGCGCTTGCTTGGCGAGCACCAGCGTGCGGATCATTTTGATGCCGCCGCCGGTGGATCCTGAACTTGCCACGATGCAACTCAAGAACATCATCCACATCGGAGCAAAAATCGGCCAGCGCGAATAATCTTGAGTATGCAGCCCGCTGTCCGTGGCGATCGAAACCAAATTGAAGACGGTGTTGCGAAGCGCCGAGGGGTAGTCGGGGTAGGTACCCTTGTAGAACAAGAAAAGCGATACGCCGATGCAGCTGCCCGCCAGCACTCCCAATATTGCCTTCGCTTCGGCATCACGGAAGTACGCCTTCACGCCGCGCTGGCTCCATGCAAGAAAGTGCGTGGCGAAATTGAGCGCCGCCAGAATCGAGAAGGCGGTCATGACCAACTCGATCGGCAGCGAATTGAAATGCCCGATGCTGGCGTCGTAAGTCGAGAAACCGCCGAGCGACAGCGCGGAAAAACCGTGGCACACCGCATCGAACCAATTCATGCCCGCGAATCTCAAGGCCAGAATGCAGACTGCAGTCAATCCGGTGTAAACCGCCCATAGCAGCTTCGCGGTCTGCCCGATGCGCGGCGTGAGCTTGCTGTCCTTCATCGGCCCCGGCATTTCTGCGCGGTAAATTTGCATCCCGCCGACGCCGAGCATGGGAAGGATGGCTACGGCCAGGACGATGATGCCCATGCCTCCCAGCCAGCTCAAAAGATGGCGCCAGAGATTGATGGAGCGCGGCAGAAATTCGAGCCCGGACAGCACCGTACCGCCGGTGGTAGTGAGGCCCGAGGCAGCCTCGAAGTAGGCATCGGTGAAATTGATGGGCAAGTAGTCCCACAACGGAAAACCGGCGACCGCGGGCAACAGCACCCAGGTGAGCGCGACCAGCATCAGGCCGTCACGGGTTTTTAGTTCGCGCTTGAAGCGGCGGGTGGCAAGCCACAGCAGCGCGCCGAGAACGAAAGTAGCCAATGCAGAAATGATGAAGGACTGGAGAGCCTCATCCAGTCCCCAGATCGCCAGGATCAAGGGCGCCAGCATGGTCGCCGCGAATACCATCATGACGAGGGCGAATACGTGAGCGACCGGCAGTAAAATGTCTTTCACAGAAAGGAGGCGGAGCCTTGGAAGAGTTTTTCGACCGCTTCGATGTGGCGGCGATCGGTGAGGAACAGGATCAAATGATCGTCGGGCTGCACGGTGGTGTCGTGATGCGCGATAATGACTTCATCCCCGCGTACCACGGCGCCGAGCGTCGTGCCTTCGGGCAGCGCAATATCCTCGATGCGCCGGCCGATCACTTTTGAGCTGTCGGCATCGCCATGCACCACCACCTCGAGCGCCTCGGCTGCGCCGCGGCGCAGCGAGTGCACGCGCACCACATCGCCGCGGCGCACGTGCGCGAGCAGCGATCCGATCGTGACGGTCTGCGGCGATATCGCCACATCGATCGAGCCGCTCTCGATGAGCTCGGCATAGGAAGGTTTGTTGATCAACGCCATGACCTTGTGCGCGCCCAAGCGCTTGGCGAGCATGGCCGATAAAATGTTCGCTTCTTCAGAATTCGTGAGCGCGGCGAAGACATCTGCGCTGTCGATATTTTCTTCGAGCAGCAGTTCCTCATCTGCCGCATCGCCATGCAGCACGGTCGTGCTTTTCAACTGCTCGGAAACTCGGCGCGCGCGCTTGCTGTCGCGTTCGATGAGCTTGACCTGGTTCTTGCCTTCCAGCTCGTTGGCGAGCCGCAGGCCGATGTTGCCGCCGCCGGCGATCACCACGCGCCGCGCGGGCGCCTCCTCGCGGCGCAATTCCTTCATGACGATGCGGATGTTTTCGCGCGCCGCCAGAAAAAACACCTCATCGCCGTCCTCGATGACCGTCGTGCCCTCGGGCTTGACGCTCTTGCCGGCCCGATAGATGGCCGCAACCCGCGCATCGGCCGAGGGAATATGCTCGCGCAACGTGCTCAAGGTCTGGCCGACCAGCGGTCCGCCCTGCAGCGCGCGTATGCCGACCAAGCGTACCCGGCCATCGGCGAAATCCAGCACCTGCAGCGCGCCCGGATAACGGATCAGCCGCGCAACATACTCGGTGACCAATTGCTCCGGACTGATCCACACATCGACGGCCACGCCGTTCTCGCCGAACAGCCGGTCGCGTTCGGTGTAGTCGGCGGAGCGCACGCGCGCAATTTTTTTCGGCGTGCGGTACAAGGTCCACGCGATGTGGCAGGCCAGCATGTTGACTTCATCGCTGTTGGTGAGCGCGACGAGAATGTCGGTGGCGGCAATTCCGGCCGCCTCGAGAATGCGCGGGCTCGAGCGCATTGCCGTTTACGGTGCGGATATCGAGTCGATCCTGCAGATCCCGCAATATCTCCTCGTTCTGGTCGATGACGGTGACGTCGTTCGCTTCCTCGCGCGAGAGGTGATACGCGGCCGTGCGGCCCACTTGTCCGGCACCCAAAATGATGATTTTCACAGCCGGCATTACTCTACACGACCTCGAGATTGGCGTATGACAGCATCAGCCACTTCGTGCCCTGCCTCTCAAAATTGACCTGAATGCGGGCATGCGGTCCATTGCCCTCGAAATTGAGCACCACCCCGTCGCCGAATTTGGAATGCCGCACGCGGCTGCCCATGCGCATACCTGCCGCGGGGGATTCATCCAGCGTGCTGCTGCGCTTCACAAACAGCCGGCCGCGACACCTGCAGCCGCGGCCGGATCTCTTCGATCAGCTCCGGCGGCAGTTCGCTGATGAAGCGCGATGGCTGGCCATAGGTGTCGACGCCATACAGCCGGCGCTGTTCGGCATAGGTGATATAGAGATGGCGCATGGCGCGCGTCGCGCCGACGTAGCACAGGCGCCGCTCTTCCTCCAGTCCCGCCAAATCCGCCACCGAGCGCTGATGCGGAAACAGGCCGTCCTCCATGCCGGCGAGAAACACCACCGGGAATTCCAGTCCCTTGGCCGAGTGCAGGGTCATCATCTGCACGCAGTCATCGTACGGGTCCGCCTGACCCTCGCCGGACTCGAGCACGGCATGGGCGAGAAAGGACTCGAGCGGCGAGAGCTCGGTTTCGGCCTCGGTCTCCGGCGAGAATCCGCGCGCCGCGCTCACCAGTTCCAGCAGGTTCTCGATGCGTCCTTCGCCGCGTTCGCCCTTCTCTTTCTTGAAGTGCTCGATCAGTCCGCTCATCTGGATGACATGATCGACCTGCTCGTGCAGCTCCAGGCCATTGACCTCGCGCGCCAGTTTGTCGATCAGCTCCATGAAGGATTGCAGCGCTTGCGCGGCGCGTTGCGGCAGCGCGCCCTGCGCGGCAATCGCGCCGTTCCATAACGAGGTGCTGTTGGCGCGTGCGGTGTCGCGCACCAGGTCCATGGTCTTGGCGCCGATGCCGCGCACCGGCAAATTGACCACCCGTTCAAACGAGGTGTCGTCGGCGCGGCTCGCGACCAGACGCAGATACGCCAGGGCATCCTTGATTTCGGCGCGCTCGAAGAAGCGCAGGCCGCCGTACACCCGGTAGGGCATGCGCGCATTCAAGAAAGCCTCTTCGAAAACGCGCGACTGCGCATTGGAGCGGTACAGCACGGCGACCTCGCGCCGCGCGCCGCCGCGCGCCACCCATTCGCGGATTCGGTTGACCACGAAATCCGCTTCGTCGCGCTCATTGAAGGCCGCGTACAGCTTGACGCGCTCGCCGTCCTCGCCGCTGGTCCACAAGGTTTTGCCGAGACGGCCGGCATTGTTGGCGATCAGGGCGTTGGCCGCCTTCAAGATGGTCCCGGTCGAGCGGTAATTCTGTTCCAGCTTGTAGAGCACCGCGGCCGGAAAGTCGCGCCGGAATTGATTCAGGTTCTCGACCCGCGCGCCTCTCCAGCGATAAATCGAATTGTGCGTGACGACGCCGCCCGCGATGAAATTATGGGTGCGCTCGACGTTGATGTCGTAGACCTCGGCATCGTAGGTCTCGTACTCGATGCGCTCGACCACGTCGAACCGGCCGGAATCCACCGCCATGACCATGCCGCTGCGGATGCTGGCGGCCGTGACGAAGGGCAATGACTTCTCGAGCATGTGCCCCTGAAGGACGTAGCGGCCGTCCAGACGCTCGCGGATGGCGCGTGCAATCGACATCAGTTCGCCGAAGTCGGCGCGCACGGTCTCGAAGCGCCAACTCGAGGATTGCGCCTTGGCGGCACGGACACTCAGACCCATGGCCTCAAGCACGGCGCGATCCTTGGCGAAACGCCTACCACGGAAATACGATGCATGGGCGTGCCGCCGCGCCGGTCGCCGCACAGCGTGATGACGATGTTGCGGCGGTTGGAATTGCGGCCCTGCGGCTGGTGGTGCGGCCGGTCGATGTCCAGACCCACTTCTTCCAGCAGCCGTTCCGCGGATACCAGCGTGTCGAGCGAGCTGAATATCCGCTTTAGGTGAGCGGCATCATGTACGAAACCGTTGCGAGCTTTGCCTTTGCGCGGAACAAACGGGCAGGTCGGCAGGCCGAAGCGCAGCGAGGTCACCACCTCGTCGATGCGCGCTTCGTTCTCGCTGGCGTGGGTGCGGACGATCCACAGCGCGTCGGCATGCTCCTGGAGTGCAGCGCTGCTTGAAGCCCACCATGGGCCTCGCCTGGCCCTCCGTGTATACCTGCGAGGTGCCGAGCCGGTAGCCCACGCCTTCCTTGTGCATGAGATACAAGAAATAGGTCTGAGGCGTCTCGCCGAGCACGTAGCCGGCGAAATGCACGTGCTCGGGCGTGCTTTTGATGACGGCGCCGGAGCGCAGATGCAGGCACACGAGCTGTCCCCTGGCGCCGCTTCGCGAAGCACTCCGCTCACCCGGGCCGGACGCAGCTCGCCGCCGCCGTAGTTCGACAGCACGGAATCGCCGGGGACGATCGACTCGATGGCACGCTTCGCGCCGTCGCCCATCGTCACCTGGGTCCCGGCGGCGAGGCATTGATCGTCATCCCCGACCACGAAGGGCATGCCGCCTTGCGCCGTCAGCAGCATGAGCCACTTGTACTGGATGGCATTGGTGTCCTGGAATTCATCCACCAAGACATGTTGAAAGCGCGTGCGGTAATGCTGCAGCAATGCCGGGTTGTCGCGCCACAGTTCATAGGCGCGCAGCAGCAGTTCCGCGAAATCCACCACGCCCGCGCGCTGGCAGGCCTCCTCGTAGGCATGGTAAATCTTGATCAATTGCCGCCGGGTCGGATCGCCGTCGTCCTTGATGTGCTTGGGGCGATGGCCTTCGTCCTTCTGCGCATTGATGAACCAGAGGATTTCGCGCGGAATCCAGCGCGTCTCGTCAAGATCCGAGCGCCTTCAGGACCTTGCGCAGCACCCGCGCCTGATCCTCGGAATCCAAAATCTGAAAGCTCTGCGGCAATCCGGCTTCGCGCCAATGAATGCGCAGCAGCCGATGCGCCAAGCCGTGGAAGGTTCCGAGCCACATGGCGCCGCTCGGTATGCCCAACAGAGTCTCGATGCGGCTGCGCATTTCGGCGGCAGCCTTGTTGGTAAAGGTGACGGCCAAAATGCTGTTCGGCGAGGCGCCCTCGACCTGAATCAGCCAGGCGACTCGATGCACCAATACCCGCGTCTTGCCGCTGCCCGCGCCGGCCAAAACCAAGGCCGCGCCCAGGGGAGAGGCGACGGCTTGCCGCTGATCCTCATTGAGGCCGTCGAGAAGATGTGAAACATCCATAAGGGCGCGGATTGTACTGCAGCCGTGCGCTCCGCATGCGCCTTGCGTTTCAAGAGATTTTCGGGCGGCTTTCTTCAGCAAATTCAATGAGTGCGAGCACCAGGGAAAGCACTACGGGGCCCAAAATGACGCCGATGGCCCCGAATGCCGGGATACCCCCCAAAACGCCGACGAATACCGCCAGGGCAGAAATTCGCGCCCGGCCCGAAATGAGAATGGGCCGCACGACGTTGTCCAGGCTGCTCAAGGCAGAGCCCCACACCAACAAAAATATGCCCCAGCCCCAGTGCTTTTCAAAGAACAGCCAGATCACGGCCGGAATCCACACGAGAGCCGAACCGCCTACCGGCAGCAATGACAACAGCGCCGCCAGCACGCCGAAGACCACCGGCGAGGGCAGGCCGACGATGGCGAAGCCGATGCCGATGAACAGGCCTTGCAGCATCGCGGTCACAGTGGTGCCGATAGACGATCGCGCGGGTCACCGCGCCCAATTGAACGAACAGCCGCTCCTTGCGCTCCTCGTCCATCGGGATCAGGCGGCGCGCGCGGGATATCATCAAGTCGCCGTCGCGCAAAAAGAAGAACAACAGAAACAGCATGATCGCGAAGGCCAACAGCGAACCCAGCGCACCCAGGAAAAACGAGCCGCCCCAACTCGCCGCGCGCTGCATCACCTCGCGCGTTCCGGAAACCAGCCAGGATTGCACCTGTTCCGCGGATATATCGGCGTGCGTCTGCAGCCAGGTATTGATGCGCGCGATCCAGGGAAACTGTTGGAGATCCGAAAAAGACTTGATGTCCATGTCAGTCGCGGATTTTTGCAATTGCCGGAGCAACGCGGATATTTGCGACACGAACTCGACCGACAGCGCGCTCAAGGGCAGAAGAATCACGATCGGCGCGAGCACGGTCAACACGCCGGCGGCAATCGATTTGCCCTTGAGCCGGCGCCGCCAGCGAAGATTGACCGGAAACAGCAGAAACGCCAGAAATGCTGCCCAGGCCATGGGCAGCGCGAACGGCCGGAAAATCAGGAATAGCGCGAATCCCAAAATAGCCGCGACAGCCAGCGCAAATACCCGAGAATAAAAACTACGTGTGGCGCGCATGAGAACATCCTAACATTCGGTGTGCCACCGAGGAGCGACACATTAGCAGCATCACGCGATCCCGATTCTTCGCGGCCGCAAATCTTGGCTGCCTGTTTGCCGCTCTTGGCGGCACAGCCATGAGCGCACCGTCCAACGCACCGACGATTGCGCCGTATGGCTCGTGGGCCTCGCCGCTCAGCGCGGAAGCCCTCGCCGCGGGCGGCATCAGTTTCGCCGATCTACGCAGCGCGAATGAGCGCTTGTACTGGCTCGAAAACGTACCCGCGCGCGGCGGCGAGGTCGCGCTGTTCAGTTTTGACGCGGGAACAGTCGCGCAAGTCACTCCGGACGGAGCCAATGTGCGCACGCGCGTGCATGAATACGGCGGCGCACCGTTCATCGCTGGTCGGCGATACCGTTTACTACAGCCAGTTGTCCGATCAGCGCTTGTATGAACTAAAACGCGGCGGCACGCCCACGCCCGTGACGCCGCCGAATTACCGCTACGCAGACTGCATCACATTGCCGGGTGCGGCAAAATCGGCGGCCGCACTCCTGTGCGTGCGGGAAGATCACACCGATCCTGCCCATGTACGCAACGCGCTGGTGCGCCTGCCTTTGCCCATCACCGGTGCCGGCGAGGTGCTGTTCGCCGGCAGCGATTTCGTTTCCAATCCGCGTTTGAGTGCTGACGGCCGGCGGCTCGCATTCATTACCTGGAATCATCCCAACATGCCCTGGGACGGCACGGAATTGAAAGTCGCGGAACTCACCTCCACGGGCTTAAAGCCGGCCGTCGTCGTCGCCGGCGGCGCGACGGAATCGGTGCTCGAGCCGCAATGGGCCGGGGACGGCACGCTGTACTTCATGTCCGATCGCAGCGGATTCTGGAACTTGTACGCGGTGCGGCGGTGCGGCAGGTGCGGCAGGTGCGGCAGGCGTAAAGGCGATATGGCCGCGCGCGGCTGAATTCGCCGCACCATTGTGGTCATTCGGCCAATCGAACTATGTGTTGCTCGGTGACGGCCGAGCCGTGCTGTGCTTCCGGGAGCGGGGCATGGCGCGACTGGCCCTGGTCGATCTTAAGGAGGGCACCGGGCGCGAACTCGATCTCCCCTTCGTGGAATTCTCTCATTTGACGCGCATCGACTCGCAGCATGTTGCCGCGATCGTCGGCGCCTCGAAGTCACCGGCGTCGATCGTCAGCATCGACATTGCGAGCGGCAAGACCACGACGTTGCGCACGGCCGGCGAGTCGCCGCTGCACAGCACTTCCATCTCGATCGCCGTACCCATCGACTTTCCCAGCGCGCACGGCCGCATCGCACATGCGTTTTACTATGCGCCGACCAACCCGCGCTTTCGCCCGCTTCCGGGCACATTGCCGCCGTTGCTGGCATTGGTGCATGGCGGCCCGACCTCGCAGGCTTCGCCGGCGCTGCGTTCCAGCGTGCAGTTCTGGACCAGCCGGGGAATTGCGGTGGTGGACGTTAACTACGGCGGCAGCTCCGGATACGGGCGCGCTTATCGACAGGAGCTGAACGGCAACTGGGGTGTGGTGGATGTCGAGGATGTGATCGCCGCGGTCCGCTTTCTCATCGGCACCCGGCGCGCCGATCCAGCCCGCACCGCCATCAGCGGTGGCAGCGCGGGCGGCTACACCGTGCTGGTTGCGTTGAGTACCAGCGACGTGTTTCGCGCCGGCACCGATCGCTTCGGCGTTTCCGATATGACGGCGCTCGCGCGCGATACGCATAAGTTCGAGAGCCGCTACATTGATTCGCTGATCGGCCCGCTGCCCGAGGCGCAGGCGATCTATGACAGTCGGTCGCCGCTGAATCACCTCGACGGGTTCAAGGTGCCGGTGCTCGTGCTTGCAAGGCGCGGATGACCCGGTCGTTCCGCCGAGTCAATCGCAGCGCATCGTCGATGCGCTGCGCGCGAAGCATGTGCCCGTGGCCTACATTCTTTATCCGGGCGAGAGCCATGGGTTTCGCAAGCCTGAGACCATCATCAATTCGCTGCAGGCGGAATTGGCGTTCTACGGCCAAGTCTTTGGCTTCGAACCGGCCGATCAGCTGCCGCCGTTGATGATCGAAGGATTGGCGCCGGTCGATCCTCGAGGTCAGGGGCCGGCGCCGGGTGCGTACGGCACGCTCGTCCCAGGAGCCACGCCTCGATCATGGAGTTCACCGTCTCGGGCGCTTCTTGCTGCACCCAATGGGAGACATTGGGCAGGTAGCGCAGCGTCAGATTGCCGACGTACTTCTCCGTGCCGTAGGTCAGTTCCTTGCCGAGCGCCGCGTCCACCTCTCCCCAGATCATGAGCGTGGGCGATATCGATGGGCACAATGCCGCGGCGGCGGGTGCGGCGTAGTCCGCGGATCAACGCTCGGTAATAGTTCAGCATGGCCGTGAGCGCGCCGGGCGCGGCCGCGGCTTCCCGATAAACGCGCAGCACCTCATCGGGAAAGCGGGTCTTGTCCACGGCCATGTCGCGAAACACGCGTCCGACCGCCGCGCAACCGCGTCGTGCGAGTCCCCACTCGGGAATCCAGGGCAGCTGGAAGAAAAATATATACCAGGACTTCGCCAGTTGCCGGCGGGTGCGCAACCCTTTCTCCATCAGCGCCGGATGCGGCACATTCATGATGATGAGCTTTGATATCTTCAGCCGGCCGAACATGGCGTAGTACCAGGCAATGACGGCGCCCCAATCGTGACCCACGAGCAGCACCTCTGTTGCGCCCGACACCTCGATCAAGGCCGCGACATCTTCCTCGAGGTTCTCCAATGCGTACGCTGCGATGCCCTTGGGACGGGAGCTCGCCCCATAGCCGCGCAAATCCGGCGCCCACGCTCGATAGCCCAATTGCGCGAGCAGCGGCATTTGGTAGCGCCAGGAGTACGAGGACTCAGGAAATCCGTGCAGGCACAGCGCGAGGCGCTGGCCGGTTCCCGCCGTCGCCACATGGAAGTCGATACCGTTGGCGCGGATGGTCCGATAGCCGATTGGGTCCATGGTGTCTATTTGACCAGTTCTTGCTATGTTTGACGCAAACTACAATAACGGAGATCGAAGCCCATGAATCCATTCAAGGTCATACCCGGCATGCTGTTGGCGCTGTGCTCCGCCGGATGCACTCCGTCCTCATCCGACGCAGCGGCCGAATCGAGCAAACTCGCGCAGCGGGATGCCGATTGGTCGAGCGTATCTTTTGAAGGCAAGGACATCGAAAGGATTGTCGCTTATTGGAGTGACGACGCGCATTTGCTGCAACCGGGCTTGCCGCCGATCGACGGCAAGGCGGCGATTCGCGCCTTCGTGACTGCGAGTCTAAAAATTCCAGGGTTCAAGATCCATTGGGTGTCCGAGAAGCCGGTGGTTTCACCCGATGGAAATATGGCCTACCTCATGAGCAACGTGGAAACCACCGCGCCCGGCGCGAATGGATCGCTCGAGTCCACGCATGGAAGATCGGTGACCGTGTGGCGCAAGGATGCGGACGGCGTCTGGCGCTGCGTCGTCGATATCTCAAACGACGCGCCGCCGGCCTGAGGCGGACATCATGCGCACAGTAATTCTCATAGCCTCGCTATTTTTCGCCGCAACGTCGTTTGCGCAAACCTATGACACCGTGCTTCAGGGCGGGCGCGTCATCGATCCTGAAACGGGTGTCGATGCCGTGCGCAACGTCGGCATCAGCCAGGGCAGAATCGCGCGCATCTCAACGGAACCCCTGACCGGAAAACGGGTCCTCGATGCCAAGGGCCTTGTCGTGGCGCCCGGCTTCATCGACCTGCACCAGCATGGGCAGGATGCGGCGAGCAGCCGCCTCAAGGCCTTCGACGGCGTTACCACCGCCCTGGAGATGGAAATCGGTGCGCCGGATGTCGCCGCATTTTTGCGGAAGAAGGACGGCCGCTCGCTGATCAATTACGGCAGCACCGCCAGCCACGCCGCCGCCCGCGCTCTGGCGTTCGGCCAACCCATACACGATCCGAGCATCATTCCGCCGTCGGGTCCGGCGACCAACCAGCCGGCGACGCCCGAGCAGATGAAAGCGATCGAAGATCGCCTGCGCCAGGAACTCGATGCCGGTGCGTTAGGGATCGGCTTAGGGCTTCAATACACGCCGGGCGCGACCCGCTTCGAAGTAATCCAAACGTTTCGGGTGGCGGCGGCGCGGCATGTGCCGGTGTTCACGCATGTGCGCAGTTTCGGGCTGCTGGAACCGGGCTCGAGCATCGAGGCCATCAGCGAGGTCATCGGCGCCGCGGCGATTTCCGGCGCCTCCTTGCACATCGTGCACATCAACAGCAGCTGCATCAGCGTTGCTCTCGAATGCATCGCCATGGTTGCCGGCGCGCGCGCACGCGGGCTGGACGTCACGACCGAGGCTTATCCCTACATTGCGGGAATGACGGCGATCAACTCAGCGCTGTTCAACCCCGGCTGGAAGGAAAAACTCGGCGTGGGCTACGATGCACTGCAGTTGCCCGATACAGGCGAGCGCCTGACCCAGGAGCGCTTCGATGTGTTGCACGCTGAGCCAGGCAATCGCGCGGTGCTGCTCTTCATGAATACAGAAGAGAGGGTCGATACCGTCATTGCCGAACCGCTGGTCATGATCGCCAGCGATGGCGAGGACGGGCATCCGCGCAATGCCGGCACCTTCTCGCGCATTCTCGCGCGCTACGTGCGCGAGCGCGGCAGCATCACGCTGATGGATGCGATTCGAAAGATGGCGTTGATGCCGGCGCAGCGCCTGGAAAAATCCACCGTGACGGCGCGCCGCAAGGGCCGGTTGCAGGAAGGAGCGGATGCCGACATCGTGGTGTTCGATCCGAAGATCGTTGCGGATCGCGCGACTTTTGCGGCGCCGCGCGAGCCGAGCGTGGGAATGAAGTTCGTGATCGTCGGCGGGACGGTGCTGATCGACCAGGGCAAACTCATAGCCAACACCTTCCCGGGGAAGCCTGTATTGCCCGATCAGCCAGGGAAATAAAGATAGTGATCGACGATCAGGGCGGCAAACAGCAGCATCAAATAGGTGATGGAGAATCTGAAGGTGCGCATCGGTAAATCGGGCCTCAAGCCCTTGTTGAGCGCCAACACGAAATATAGAAAACGGGCGTTCAAGGCCATGGCCGCTGCCAGATAGACGAATCCGCTCATGCGCGTCAGAAACGGCAGCAGCGTCGTCAGAATCAGCAAAATGGTGTACAGCACGATCTGCAGCCGCGTGTAAGGAATGCCGTGCGTCACGGGCAACATCGGAATGCCCACCTTGGCGTAGTCGTCGCGCCGGGCGATCGCCAGCGCCCAAAAATGCGGCGGCGTCCAGGTGAATACGATCAGGAACAGCAGCAACGCATTCGGATCGATGGAGTTGGTCACCGCGGCCCAGCCGAGCACGGGCGGCGCAGCGCCGGCGGCGCCGCCGATCACAATGTTTTGCGGCGTCGCCCGTTTCAGCCACAGGGTGTACACGATCGCGTAGCCGATCAGCGAGCAGAAAGTCAGCGCGGCCGTCAAGCCATTGACTCCCATCCACAAGATCGCCATGGACGAAAGTCCCAGCGTGACGGCGAAGCCAATCGCATGGCTTTCCTGCAGGTGTCCCGTCGGCAGCGGCCGGCGGCGCGTGCGATTCATTTGTCCGTCGATGCGCTGATCCAAAATATGATTGAAGGCCGCCGCCGAACCCGAAGCCATGGCGATGCCGATCGAACCCAGAATCAGCGCGTTCAGCGGGATCCAGCCGGGCGATGCCAGCACCATGCCGACGATGGCGGTGAACACGATGAGCAAGCTCACCTTGGGCTTGGTCAGCTCCAAATAATCCCGCCAACCACCATGGACGGCGGCTGCAATGGGGGGACTATCGGGTACGGTGGACATCGTACAAGGGTATCACGCCGATCTTGAGGTTCGACCGTCCGGTTCCGGCCAGAGCAGGCGCAGCAAAGTCACAGTACAAATTACAAGCAGGGCAGCGCCGGCGTTGTGCATCGTGGCCAGGCCCAGCGGCATGCCAAAATGCACCATGCTCATTCCGATGCCGATCTGCAGTAGCACGGCGCCCACCAGCAGGCAGCCGATCACGCGCAAAGCGCGGCTTTGGGCGCGGGCGAAGGTTGTCGCGCCGACGAAAATCAAGATCAAGCCGCAAGGCCAGCGCGCCGATTCGATGCGTCACATGAATGGCGATGCGCGCGGGATTCGCGAGTACGCCGCCGGTATAGTCGATGTCCAGTCCGCGCCACAGCACGAAGGCATCGCGAAAGTCCATGCGCGGCCACCACGACTGTTGGCAGGTGGGGAAATCCGGACACGCCACCGCCGCATAGTTGCTGCTGGTCCAGCCGCCGAGCGCAATTTGCAGCGCGAGCGCGGCAAGTCCCAGCAGCGCAAACTTGCGCAGACCCGCTTCGCGCTCGAGTAGCTCGCGGCGAATCGGCGTGAGCGACAGCCACCACAAGATTGCCAAAGTGGAGAGGCCGCCCAGTAAATGCGCCGTGACGATCAAGGGTTTCAGCAGCAGGGTCACGGTCAGGGCGCCGAGCGCTCCCTGCAGGCACACGAGAACGAATAACAGCGCCACGGCCTTGAGCGGCTGGCCACGAACCTTGCGGTTCCAGACCGCCCAACCGAGGAGGACTACGATGATCGCCCCGAGCGTGGTCGCGAAATAACGATGGATCATTTCGTGAATGGCTTTGCTGAAATTGTGGTCAGCCTGCGGATAGACATGCCCGTAGCAGCCCGGCCAGTCCGGGCAGCCCAGAGCCTGCATCGGTCAGGCGCACCCAGGCGCCCAGCACCACGACTGTCGCGGCGAGTGCGGCGCCGGCCATGCTAAGCCGGCGAAACCAAACCAGGCGTCGTTGCGGTTCCACAGTTAGACAGGCCCCTAGCCGATGGAGGACAGACGCAGCAGCCGCTTCATATCCTCGAGCATGCCCTTGGGCTTGGCATCGGCGCGCATAGAACATCATGAGATTTCCCAATGGATCGATGAGATAGATGCGGTGCGAATTCGAGGTGCACCCGGCAGCGCTCCGGCAGCAGCGCCAGCAGGGGCTCATCGGCGGGGCTGGCGCGAATCGCGATCAAATCCGGATGCGCCGCCAGCAGTTCCTTCAGGTCGCAGCAATCGCTGTCGCCGATAAAAACCCGCTGCACGCGGTTCATTTCCCGATCGAGCGCCAAGCGCACCTGCCGCGTGTCATAAAGATGTCTGCGGCATTCATCGTCGCAGCGCCCGTTCTGCAGCGTACAAAAAAGTCCACTTGCCCTTGAGGAATTGCGGATCCGTTTGTGCAGCGCCGTTGCCCTCGGCCGGCGAGGCCAACGGCAGCGCCAGCTGCGGGAACCGGCCGCGCGGGATCGATCAGCTCTCCGGCATTGACGCGGCCGCCCGGATGCCAAAATTTCCCGTAGTACAAATAGAAAGAGAGCGCGAGGGGCGCAAAAAACATCAGCGCCACCCCGATCAAGATGCGCCTCTGACGCCGATCGTGAGCCGTCAGCGGCGTCATGCCGTGCTCAACTGGCTCATGCCTGCACATCCTTTGTGCGCCGAAAATTGGTCACGACATAGATCACAGCCAAGGCCAGCGCCAATGCAAACCATTGTACGGCGTAGCCGATATGACGCATGGGCGGAAATCCCGGCGGTGCCCAATTGCGCACATAGCCGTCGGGCTCGCCGGCGTCGAGCAGGATCAGGTCGGTAGCCGAAGTCCAATCGGATTCCTTCAGCAGCTGCGCGACCTCGGCGCGCGTTGGGATACGCGGCGACGACGGGATAGGGCGGAGCGAGCGCGTGCCGGAACGCCCATTCGAATCCCGGGGCTCGGCAAATTGTCCGCGCGGCCGCGGATGGTTCTCAAGTTTCCGGCGACGGGAATCGCCGGCCGAGCGGCGCGAGTTTGTCCCAAGGGCACCCAGCCGCGATTGACCAGAACCCAGCCACCGTCCTTGAGGGCAAATGGCGTGATCACGAAATAGCCCGCCCGCCCGGCATCGACCATGTTGTCGATCAAGATCTGGCGCGTCTCATCGTAGCTGTCCGACGGCCGCAACTCTGCCGTAGCGCGCCACTTTCGGTGATTGCAGATCGATCGGCAGCGGCGGCTGCGCGCCGGCGGCCGCAAACGAGTCGAACAGCGCGCGCTTCTCGCCTGCACGCTGCAACTGCCAGCGTCCCAACGCAACGCAGCATGGCGATCAAGGCGATCGCGAGCAGCGTCGTGAACGAGCCGCGGCTCGAAAGTCCGATTTCCGACTTGGATGGGCACGATATACTGCGGGTCCTTAAAGCCTAGACGCGCGAAATGGCATTCAAATATCTCATCCTGGTCATGCTCGTGCTGATCCTGATCAGCCTGGGCAAAGCGCTGTTTCACTTGTCGAGCACCCGGGAGGACGACGGAAAGAAAATGGTCACGGCGCTCGCATGGCGCATCGGCCTTTCGGTGGCGCTTTTTGTGCTGCTTATCGTCGCCTATTACAGAGGCTGGATCGAACCGCTACATCACAACCAGTAGACGAAGAAAAACAACCCAAGCCATACCACGTCGACGAAGTGCCAGTACCATGCGACCGCTTCGAAGGCAAAATGTCTCTTGGGCGTGAAGTGGCCTTTCATCACCCGGAACCAGATCACCGTCAGCATGATGGCGCCCACCGTGACATGCAGGCCGTGAAATCCGGTCAGCATGAAAAATGTGGTGCCGTAGATGCCGGTGCCGAGCTGCAGCCCAAGCTCGGTGTACGCCTCGTGGTACTCGGTCGCCTGCAAAGCGACGAACGAGAATCCCAGCAAAAAAGTCATCGCCAGGAAAATCTTCAGCCTCAAGCGGTGTCCCGTGATCAACGCATGGTGCGCGATCGTGACCGTGACGCTGCTCGACAGCAGGATCGCGGTATTCACCACCGGCAGCCCTAGGGCCGGAACAGTTTCGAAAGTGCCGTTGGCGCGCGGGCCCCAAGGCGGACGGCCCGTTGGTCGGCCACACGCCGCCATAGTCATTCCACAGCAACAATTTGCTGAAGATCTTCACGCCGTCGCCGGATAACCACGGCACCGAGAAATTGCGCGCGTAGAACAGCGCGCCGAAAAAGGCCGCGAAGAACATGACCTCGGAAAAAATGAACCACATCATTCCCATGCGGAATGAGCGGTCCACCGCCATGTTGTACATGCCCTGCTGGTTCTCGCCGATGACGGTGTGGAACCACAAGATGAACAGCAACGCCAGCATCAGAAAGCCCGGCAGCAGGAACCAGGCCGGACCCCAGTCGTTGAGCGTGATGACGGCGCCGGACATCAGCGTGAACAGCGTCACCGACCCATAGATGGGCCATGGGCTGGCGTGCGGGATGTAGTAGTGGTTGTGCTCTTCTGTGCTGACTTGCGCCATATTCAAATCTCTAACGGTTTTGGAACGATGGTAGTTTAACGATTGAACTCAAGGCGGTGTTGTGGATTGCGTCGTATCGTAGAACGTATAGGCCAACGTGATCCGGTCGACATTCGCCGGCAACTGCGGGTCGACGATGAATCGCACGCGGCATATCGCGGCCTTCACCGACGGCAAATTTTTGCGGGCTGAAGCAGAAGCATTCGGTCTTGTGGAAGTACTGCGAGGTACCGGTCGGGGAAATGCTGGGAACGGCCTGGGCGACCGAGGCCACCGAGGTCAAATTCTTTGCATAGAATTCGGTTTCGTACAATTTCCCGGGATGAATCCGCATCGAGGCGACCTTGGGCCTGAATTCGTAGCTGCCCACCGAGGCGGGTGACGCCACGAATTCAATGGTGACCTCGCGATTCGGATCGACGGCTTCCGTCACCGCCGACGGGACCGGCTTTGGCCTCAGCATTGCCGATGCCGGTCGCGCGGCAGAACACATCGTACAACGGCACCAGCGCCCAGCCGAAGGCGAAACTGGCGCGGTCATGATCAGCAGCCCCCGACAACAGCTTGCGATTGGCGCGCTTGCGGTCCATCAATGATGACTGCGAAATACCAGCAGCGCGATGAAGCCGAAATAGAACGCGAGCGCCAACGGTCGCCAGCCCGAGAGCGGCATTCCTGATCCGCAGTTTTCGGACGTCTTGCGCCGAACGTGCGTCTTGCGTGGCGCTCACTTCGACTTCAGGCGCCGTGGTAAAGCTGTGGTAAGGCGGCGGCGAGGACAGTGTCCACTCCAAGCCGTTGCGGCCGCGCATCGTCCCAAACTTTCGCAGTCGCTTTCTGGCCGCCGCGGATGCACTGGAAGATCACGATGGCAAACAGGATCTGCGACAGACCGAAACCAAAGCCGCCGATCGAGGACACCATGTTCCAGTCGGTGAATTGCACCGCGTAGTCAGGTATGCGCCGCGGCATGCCGGCGAGTCCCAGGAAATGCTGCGGGAAGAACAACACGTTGACGAAAATCGTCGACAGCCAGAAATGCCACGTGGCCAATTTCATGTTGTACATGTGGCCGGTCCACTTCGGAATCCAGTAGTACACCGCGCCCATGATGGCGAAAATGGCGCCGGGCACCAGCACATAGTGAAAGTGCGCCACCACGAAGTAAGTTTGGTTGTATTGGAAGTCCACCGGCACGATCGCCAGCATCACGCCGGAAAAGCCGCCGATGGTGAACAGGAACAGGAACGACAGCGCAAACAGCATCGGCGGTTCGAATGACAACGAGCCGCGCCACATCGTCGCGGTCCAGTTGAACACCTTCACGCCCGTCGGCACCGCGATCAGCATGGTGGACATCATGTAGAACAATTGCGCCGCCACCGGCATGCCGTCGACGAACATGTGGTGTCCCCACACGATGAAAGACAGAAACGCGATCGAGGCGATGGCGTAGATCATCGAGGTCGCGCCGAACAAGGGCTTGCGCGCGAAGGTCGGCAGGATCTCGGAGATGATGCCGAAGGCCGGCAAAATCATGATGTACACCTCGGGATGCCCGAAGAACCAGAAGATGTGCTCGAACATCACCGGATCGCCGCCGCCCGCGGCGTTGAAGAAGCTGGTCTTGAAGAAATGATCGGTCAGCAGCATGGTGACCGCGCCGGCGAGCACCGGCATCACGGCGATCAACAGATAGGCGGTGATCAGCCAGGACCAGCAAAACAGCGGCATCTTCAGCAAATTCATGCCGGGCGCGCGCATGTTCATGATGGTCACGATGACATTGATCGCGCCCATGATCGAGGAGGCGCCCATCATGTGAATGGCGAAAATCAGCATCGGGAAGCTGTCGCCGGTCTGCAGGGAGAGGGGCGGATATAGCGTCCAGCCGGCGGCCGCCATGCCGCCCGGCACGAACATCGTCGACAGCAGCAGGTGAAGGCGAAGGGCAGAAGCCAAAAGCTGAAATTGTTCATGCGCGGCAGCGCCATATCGGGCGCGCCGACTTGCAAGGGCACCATCCAATTCGCCAAGCCGACGAATGCCGGCATGACCGCGCCGAAAATCATGATCAGGGCATGATTGGTGGTCATCTGATTGAAGAACACCGGATCCATGAGCTGCAGGCCGGGCTTGAACAATTCGGCGCGGATCAGCATGGCCATCGTGCCGCCGATGAAGAACATGAGCAGGCTGAACAGCAGGTACATCGTGCCGATGTCCTTGTGGTTCGTGGCAAAGATCCAGCGCTTGATCCCGGTGGCCGGGCCATCATGGTGATCATGATCGTCATGTGCGTGATCGTGCGCTGGGTTGCTCGCGTCAACTTGGCCATAGTCAGATAGCTCTCTTAAGAAATTGCTGCAATTAATTCGGCAAAGCTTGCGCGGTGGGCGGCGCCGCGGCCGGCGCCGGCGCGGGCGCGGCTGCTTGTTTCGCAGCGGCCTTTTGCGTCTCCACCCACTTCTTGAATTCGTCGGGAGTGCGCACATCGACCACGACGGGCATGAAGCCATGGTCGCGGCCGCACAGTGCGGCGCATTGTCCGCGGTAAATCCCTTCCTTGCCGGGATCGACCTTGAACCACAATTCATTGACGAAGCCCGGAATCGCGGAGCGCTTCGCGCCGAAATCAGGCACCCACCAGGCATGGATGACATCCTGCGAGGTCAGCAGCAGCCGCACTTTGGTGCCGCTGGGAATGACCATGGGCTTGTCGACCTCGAGCAGATAATTCGGCACCGATTTGGGATCGATGCCGGAATTCACCTGGCGCGCGAAATTCGAATCTCGCGCCAGCGTCGAGAAGAAATCGATGCCCTCCGCCGCGTCCATGTAGGCGTACTCCCATTTCCATTGGTAGCCGGTGACGCGGATGGACAGTTGGGAATTGCGGGTATCCTCCTGCTTGAGGATGAGTTCGGCGGCGGGAATCGCCATCACCACCAGAATCAACACCGGGATGATGGTCCAGATGATTTCCACCTTGGTGCTGTGGAGCATGGTGGTGTCGGCCACCGCGCCCTGCGAGTGGCGGAATTTGACCAGCGCGTAAATCATCGCGCCGAACACCACGACCGCGATGCCGACGCAGATCCAAAAGACCTCCATGTGCAAGCCGTACATGTCGCGGGCCAGATCGGTCACGCCGGTCGGCAGGTTGTAGCCGTTCGAGGTGTTGGCGCCGGCGTCGGCAGCCAATCCCTAAAGCGGCTAGGCAAAGCGCTCCTGCCGAAATCAACCTCTTCGGCCGAGAAGTGCTGCGATCGATGCTGCCACTGGTAACTCTCATCTAAACGGATCCCCTATTTCGCCAATCAAGCGGCGGTGATTCGTTCACTGCCGCCGACCAATCTACCCAAACGCTCCGCCAGCAAGCGGCGCGCATCCTCGGTCAGGAAACTGCCGACCTCGTAGGCCCGTCCGTGACTCTCGATCGTCAGCCGGCTGGTGCCAAGGCGCCGCGGCGGACTGCGAAGTCTAACCTTCGCCCAATGCCTCGCAAACTCCTGTTTTGCTTCGCCATGCCGCGATCGGGTCACCAGACTGGATCGAAGAATCGGTAATGAGCACCGTCTGGGTGTAATTTCGCCGCTGCATGCTGGCGTGCAAGGCTATCGCAAGGGCTAGCATCTCTAAAGCCCAAAACAGCAAAACCGGCCAAAATCCCTGTAGGACGAAGAAAAGAGCAAAACTCAAGGAAAACAGACACGTGGCCGCAAAGAAGAGCCTGGCGCCCGACAGGCTGAGCGAACAATTGGGCGCCAATTCGATGCGCTGTTCCATGGCCGGGAGGATAACGTAAGGCTAAGGTGCACGGGGATCGGCGCACACCCTAATCGATCTCTACTGAGTCTTGTCGCGCCTGGCGCGCAGTTCCCGCTTGATTTCTTCCAAGGATACGCTGCTGGACGCCGCCGCGCCGCGCCGCGCCGCTTGCGCGGGAGCCCATGCGTGGCCGAACACCACCTCGTAGGTGGCAGGCAGTCGGCCGTCCTGCCGGAACTGCTCATAGGCTGCCTGCATTGCAGCGAACTTACGCGGGCTGGTCAGGCCTTTTGCCCGGGCCGCCGTGGAGTTGTGCGCGCCGGTTGCCTTTAAGTCCGCGGCAACCTTGCGCACGTTGAGATATTGCAGGGTAAATCGCTCGACATCGAGCACCGGCGCCGCAAATCCGGCGCGCACCAGCGCATCGCCTAAATCATGCATGTCGATGAACTGATGCACGTGGCTGTGCGTGTCGACCTGTCGCCCAGGCGGTGCGCAATTCGCGCAGCGTGTCGGGGCCGAAAGCGCTGAAGCTCAGCAAGCCCGTACGGCGTCAAGACCCGGCGAAACTCCGCGAACACCGCGTCCGGATCGCACCATTGCAGCATGAGATTGCTCACGATGAGATCGACGCTGCCGTCCCTCAAGGGCAACGCCTGCGCATCGGCGCAGACGCGCTCGAACGGCCGCAGCCAGGATCTGCTGCTTGCCGGCCGCCTGCAGCATTTGAAGCGACGAGTCGAGCGCGAGCACCTGCGCTTTGGGATAGCGGCGTTTAAGTGCGCGGCTGCCGAAGACCGGTGCCGGCGCCGGCATCCAGCACCACGTCGGGCACCAGCGTCACCAGTTGCAGGCGCTGCAGCAGATTCTCGCCGACCTCCGCGTGCAGCACGGCTGCGGCATCATAGGTCCTGGCTGCACGATCGAAGGCGCGTCGGACGCTCGCGGGATTCGAGGGCGTAGGCGCCGATGTCATCGCTCATAAGCGTTTACGATGCCACAGAAGTTCCTGCGCCGTGCGACTCGGCGGCGATTTTCAAGCGTTGAAACAGCCGCAGATCGTGCTCGGTATCGGGATTTCCTGTGGTGAGGAGCTTCTCGCCGTAGAAGATTGAATTCGCGCCCGCCATGAAACACAGGGCCTGCAGCTCATCACTCATTTCAGCGCGCCCCGCCGAAAGGCGCACGTGACTCGCCGGCATGAGAATGCGCGCCACGGCGATCATGCGCACGAAATCGAATGGGTCGAGCGGCGCTGCGTCCGCCAAGGGGGTACCCGGCACGCGCACCAATTGATTGATGGGCACGCTTTGCGGATGCTCAGGCAGGATTGCCAGTGTATGCAGCAGCTCGATGCGATCTTCGGGCCTCTTCCCCCATGCCGACGATGCCGCCGCAGCAAACGTTCAGGCCGGCGTCGCGCACGGCCTGCAGGGTGTCCAGCCGGTCCTGGTAAGTCCGCGTGGTGATGATTTCTTGGTAGTAGCGCGGCGAGGTATCCAGATTGTGATTGTAGAAATCCAAGCCCGCGGCCTTGAGTTCGAGCGCTTGCGCGGGCGATCACCATACCGAGCGTGGCGCAAGTTTCCAGGCCCAAGGCCTTGACCTCGCGGATCATGCTCAGGACCTTGCGCAGATCCTTAGGCTTGGGTGACCGGTACGCCGCGCCCATGCAAAAGCGCGTCGCGCCGGACTCTTTGGCGGCGCGGGCTCGGGCCGCGACATCCTCGAGTTCCAACAATTCCGAGGCCGCGAGGCCGGTGTCGAAGCGCACGCTCTGCGGGCAATAGGCGCAGTCCTCGGGGCAGGCACCGGTCTTGATGCTGAGAAGCGTGCTGATTTGCACCGTATTGGGGGCGTGGTAGACGCCTGTGGATGCCTTGCGCCCTGAACACTAAGTCCATGAAAGGCAAGTCAAAAAGCTCTGCTACCTCGGCGAGCGTCCAATCGTTGCGTATGTCCACGGCACCTCCTTAAGTCCTGCAGTATTCGAGGGCCGTCGCTCTCTAGTCAACCAACGCCGGATGATATGGTTTACGAAAGCAGGCGGCTCGGGCGCTAGAATTGCCTGCCCGACAAGTAAAGAAAAATGATTCAACCCGATCCCAGCGAATCTTTGCGCCTCCAGTGCGCCGATGGCGGTTGGTTGCACTACACCTGCGCCGGCGCCGGTGATCCGGTCGTGTTCATTCATGGTTTTGGTCTGGACTTCGGTATGTGGGATCCGCAGTGGCGAGTATTCGCGCAGCAGCACCGTGTCATTCGCTACGACTTGCGCGGCTACGGGGGCTCGAGCCTGCCCGAGGGAAGCGTATTCGCACGCGGATGACTTGTTGGCGTTGATCGATTTCGTTAGGTGCCGCGCCTGTGCATCTGGTTGGACTTTCCTTGGGCGGCCGAATAGCGCTGCGCGTTGCCGCGCAACACCCTCAGGTAGTCCGGTCCTTGACCTTGGCCGATGCGGCGTTGGACGGACATGTCTGGAGCGATGACTGGTTGCAGCGCTGGCGCAGAATGACCGAGGCCGCAAAGCGCGGCGATCTCAAGGAAGCCAAGAAACTCTGGCGGGAACATATTTTGTTTGAGCCGGCGAATCAGAACCCCAAGGTCGCCGAATCACTGGACCTGATGGTCGATCGCTATTCGGGTTGGCATCTGTGCTTACCCCGACCCCGGCACGGCACCACAGACCCCGGTCGCGCAAGTACTGCCAAGCATTTCAATTCCGAGCTTAGTGCTGCTGGGCGAACTCGATCTGCCCGATTTCCAGGCCATCGCTCGGCGCTTGGGCCGGGAGATGCCGCAGGCCGAATCGCAAACCATTGCGGGGTCGGGACACATGAGCAACATGGAAGCGCCGCAGGCGTTTAACGAACTCGTGCTGGGATTTCTGCAACGCTTTTGACGCCGCGCGATTTCAGCGATTGAACTGATACTCGAGCGCCAGGCCTATGAATACCGACATGCCGAAATAGTTGTTATTTAGGAAGGCGCGAAAGCACCCATCCCGATCGCGCGCGCGAATCAGCCAGAGCTGATAAATGAAAAACAATGCGCCCGCCGCCAAGCCCGCGTGGTACCAGCCGTGCGCGTGAATCGTCTTGCCAACCAGATACAGCGTCACCAGCGTCATCACCTGCAGCACGAAAATGATGTGCCGATCCGAGTCGCCGAACAGGATGGCGGTCGAACGCACACCGATCCTCAAGTCATCGTCGCGGTCCACCATGGCGTACATGGTGTCGTACACAGTGACCCATAGCACATTGGCGAGCAGCAACAGCCAGGCGACGCGCGGCACCGATTCGATTTGCGCGGCGAATGCCATGGGGATCCCCGCGCCAAAAGCCAATCCTAAATAAAGCTGCGGGACCGATAGAAATCTTTTCACGAACGGATAGGTGACCGCAATGAACGCGCCGGCCACCGCCCAGAGCAACGTCAAGCGATTCAGCTGCAACGCCAGCACCAGCGCCGCGAGCGAAAGAATTGCAAACAGCACCAAGGCCTCGAGGGTCGTGAGGCGCCCGGCGGCGAGAGGCCGGTCCTGGGTACGCGCTACGTGCGGATCGAAGCTGCGGTCGGCATAGTCGTTGATGGCGCAGCCGGCGGAACGCATGAGTACGGTTCCGGCCACGAAAATGATGAAGATCAGCGGCTTTGGTTGGCCGCGGCTGCCGATCCATAGCGCCCACAACGTCGGCCACAACAGCAGCCAGATGCCGATGGGGCGGTCGAGGCGCATGAGACGGATATAGTCATGGACGGTGCCGAGAATTTTCGGCAGCTCTTCGGTGGTCCAGGGATGAAAGCGAATGCGATATGCATACCATCGCATGCGCGCCATGATCATCTGCGCCAGTTCATCGCCGTTGCGTGGCAGTGGCACTAGCAGCCTGTCTGAGTATCCCGCATGGGCCTAGGCGCGGCCCATGACAGGCAGGAACAATTCTTGGGTTAGCAAGGGAGCCGTACGCATGACGATGCGCGCCCGGCGCGCCCATAGTCCCGGGGGTTTGATGTCGGCATCGCGCAAGGCGCGCGCCGTCACGGCTTCTTCCGTCGGCAGCCATGCGTACTCGTAGGGGCTGCGCGTGACGCCGGACAGGTTCGCCAAGGTTTCTCCCAACGGCGAATCGCCGAGTTCCGCAAGCCAGGGATGCACGCACAGCGTCGAATCCGGAATGATGGTCTGACTGAATACCCAAACGCTGTCGCCGCAGCACATTTCGACATCCCGGAACAGGCCGGCGCTGTCCTCGGTGCGAAGCGCCGCCTTATGCGAAGCGCTCAGCAAGCCGGTCCATTGATCCACGAGGCGCAACGCAAAGCGTGCGCCGCAGGCTGCCTTGAGGCGCAGCGTTAAGAGTGCATTGCCGATGAGCCAGGGGCGCAATTGCGCGTCGATGGACAATTGCCCCAGTCGTTCTTGGGGTTGCCACTGAATGGATTCGATCGGACGTGCATTGCCTCGAGTCATTGGCGAATTCTACCCCACGCGTCCGTATTGCTCTGCTAATCCCACCCATCGCCGGATCAGCGGCGCCGCGTGCGCAGGATAATCGCGCAGCAAGGATTCCGCCGCGATTTGTATGCGCGGCAGTAGATCCGCATCGCGCAACAAATCGGCAACACGCATTTGCGCGAGCCCGGTCTGCCGGGTCCCCAAAAGTTCGCCGGGTCCGCGCAATTCCAAATCGCGTCGTGCCACTTCGAATCCGTCGTTCGTGTCGCGCATCACTGCGAGGCGCTGACGCGCCATCTGCGACAAAGGCGCGCGGTACATCAACAGGCAAGAACTGGCGTGCTGCCCGCGGCCGACGCGTCCGCGCAGCTGATGCAGCTGCGCCAATCCTAAGCGCTCGGCATTTTCGATCACCATGAGGGTTGCATTCGGCACATCGACGCCGACTTCGATCACCGTGGTCGCCACCAGCAATTGGATTTGGCCTTCCTTGAAGCGGCGCATCGTGCCCTCCTTGGCTTGCGGCGGCATGCGCCCGTGCACCAATCCGACCTTCAGCTCCGGCAGCGCAGCGGCCAGCGCCGCGGCCGTCTCCTCCGCCGCCTGGTAGGGCATCTCCTCGGATTCATCGATGAGCGGGCACACCCAGTAGGCTTGGCGCCCTTCCAGGCAGGCGGTGCGAATCCGCTGCACGACTTCCTCGCGCCGTGTCTCGGTGAGCACCACGGTCTTGACCGCCATGCGTCCAGGCGGCAGCTCGTCGATCACGGACACATCGAGATCCGCGTAGGCAGTCATGGCCAGCGTGCGGGGAATCGGCGTAGCGGTCATGATGAGCTGATGGGGCTGATGGCCGTTCGCCGCGCCTTTTTCCCGCAGGCTCAAGCGTTGGTGCACGCCAAAGCGGTGCTGCTCATCGACCACGACCAAGGCCAGCGAGGAGAACTCGACGCTCTCCTGAAACAAGGCGTGTGTGCCGATGACGATTCCGGCGTGCCCTAGGCGAATGCCTTCGAGCACCGCGCTGCGTGCTTTACCGGTCAGGCGTC
The DNA here is from genome assembly GCA_963771615.1 of uncultured Gammaproteobacteria bacterium. GTDB lineage: Bacteria > Pseudomonadota > Gammaproteobacteria > Steroidobacterales > Steroidobacteraceae > Bog-1198. Next base: position 233,050 of record CAVYUD010000006.1, on the reverse strand, counting down.
CGCTCAACAAGGCAACGCTAATGCCAAGGGGTTCGAACCAGCGGCGAAAATTCTGCGCGTGTTGATCGGCGAGCAATTCGGTCGGCGCCATCAACGCCACCTGTCGTCCCATTTGAATGGCCTGGGTCGCCGCCAAGGCTGCAACCAGCGTCTTGCCGCAGCCCACATCGCCCTGCACCAGGCGCAGCATCGGTTTCGCTAGTTGCAGATCGCCTTCGATTTCCTGCAGCACGCGCCGCTGCGCGGCGGTCATGGAATAGGGCAATGCGGCGAGAAAGTTGGCCTTCAAATCGCCCGGCGACAGCAGCGGCCAGCCGGGATCGCTCTGTATGCGTCGGCGCAGTAGCTTGAGCGATAGCTGATGAGCCAGCAATTCCTCGAATGCCAAACGGCGCTGCGCAGGATGGCGGTAACTCATCAGCAGTTCCACCGGCGCGTCGGTGGGCGGGCGGTGCACGTACAGCAATGCATCGCGCAGCGAGGGCAGGTGCGAATCAGCCAGCAGCGCCGGCGGCAACCAATCCATCGGGTCCTGAGCGCTCGTCTGGTCCAGCGCCATTTTGACCAGCAGGCGCAGTCGTCCCTGGGTCACGCCTTCAGTCATGGGATAGATCGGCGTGAGATGCTCGTCGGGTGGTTGAGGTGAGTTTGGATCGACGCGCCGGTATTCCGGATGCACGAATTCCAAACCCTTGGCCCCGCGCCGCGCTTCGCCGAAGCAGCGCACGCGTGCGCCGCGTGCCAGCCCCTGTTGCTGCTGCGCCGTAAAATAGAAAAATCGCAAGGTTAGGAAACCCGATCCGTCGCCGATCCGGCAAAGCATTTGACGGCGGCCGCGAAATGCGACTTCCGTCAGCAATACCTCTCCTTCGACCGACGCGCGCTGCCCCAAGCGCAGCTCGCCCAAGGGCACGATGCGCGTTCGATCTTCATAGCGCAGCGGTAATAGAAACAGAAGATCCTGGGTGGTTTCCACACCCAAGGCGCGCAGGCGTGTGGCCAGCGATTCGCCCACGCCGCGCAACACGGTGACCGGCTTCAAGTCGATCACAGGGCGACGATGCACTCCACTTCGAACTGCGCGCCGCGCGGCAGCGATGCGACCCCGACTGCGGCCCGCGCCGGATACGGTTCGCGAAAATATTCGGCCATGATTTTATTGACCAGCGCGAAGTGCGCCAGGTCGGTCATGAATATATTTGCCTTGACCACGTTATCGAGCGTGGCGCCGCTCGCGATGACGATGGCTTTCAGGTTGTCGAACGCCCGGCGCACTTGAGCCTCCATATCGCCTTTCACCAATTCCTTGGTGGCGGGGTCCATGGGAATCTGGCCCGAAACCCAGATGGTATTGCCCACCCGGGCCGCCTGCGAATAGGTGCCGATGGCAGCCGGCGCATTGGTCGTCGAAATGATTTGTTTGCTCATAGCCTTGATAGTAACGATTGGAAAAAAATTCGGGGCGGCGAAACCTTACGCCAAAGTGCGAAATACCCGTTGCACATCCGGCATGCGCCTGACGGTTCGGATGACGCGCGCCAGGTGTTTTCGGTCGCGCACCTGTACCTGGAATTTCAAAGACGAACTGTTCACGTCGCGTTCTTCCAACGACACCTGATCGATGTTGGTTTCCGTACCCGCAATGCTCGAGGCCACTGCCGCCAGCACGCCCACCCGATTGTTGATCTCCAACTGTATCTCGGAACTAAACAAGCGGCCGCGCGTCGACTCCCAGGCCACCGACAGCCATTTGTCAGGCTGTTTGCGGTACTCCGCGAGATTACCGCAGTTCTGCCGATGAATCATTACGCCGCGGCCGGCGCTCAAGTAAGCCATGATGGGATCGTTGGGGATGGGAAAGCAGCAGCGCGCGTAAGTCACCAACAGGCCCTCTGTGCCCGCGATCATGAGCGGCCCGCCCGCGTGAGCCTGGCTTGACTCGCCCTCGCCGCCGTCCGCCGGCTGCAGCCGGCGGGCAACCAAGGGCGCCAAGCGCTCGCCCAGGCCTATTTTTTCGTAAAGCTCGTCGGCGTCGCGCAAATTGAGTTCTTTGACCACCGCATCGATCTGCGCCGCGGGAATCTTTTTTAAGCTGAGGGAAAATTCCTCGAGCGCTAACCCAAGCAGCCGGCGTCCCAGTTCCAACGCATCGCCTTTTTTTAGATTCTTCAAGTATTGGCGGATGGCCGCGCGTGCTTTTGCGGTCACCAGAAAACTAGACCACGAGGGATTCGGCTTGGCGCCTTTTGCGGTGATGATCTCCACGGTCTGTCCGTTGCGCAGCGGTGTGCGCAGCGGCACCAAGCGCCGGTCTACTTTGGCGGCAACGCAGCGATTGCCGACGTCGGTGTGAATGGCGTAAGCGAAGTCCACGGTGGTGGCGCCGGTCGGCAGGCGCAGTATTTTACCCTTGGGCGTGAAGACATAGACCTTGTCCGGAAATAGGTCGACCTTGACGCTCTCCAGAAACTCTTCGGAGCTGCCGCCTTCCTGAATTTGCACCAGGCTCGCCAACCACTCGCGCGCCCGATCATGCTCCACCCCGCCGAAGCTATCGCCGCCGGATTTGTATTTCCAATGCGCGGCAATCCCCGACTCCGCCACCCGGTGCATCTGCTCGGAGCGGATTTGTACCTCGATGGGCACACCGTTCGGACCAAACAGGGTGGTGTGCAGCGACTGATAGCCATTGACGCGCGGAATGGCGATGTAGTCCTTGAAACGTCCCGGCATTGGCTTGTAGACGCCGTGCACCAGGCCGAGCACGCGGTAGCACACGTCGGCGTTCTCGACGATGATGCGAAAGCCGTACACATCGACCATCTCGTTGAGCGAGATCTTCTTGTTCTGCATCTTCTTGTAGATGCTGTACAGGTGTTTTTCGCGGCCCTCCACGGCGCCCTCGATATCGGCCTTTTTTAGGGCACCCTTGAAGGTTTCAGCGATCTTGGCGATGAATTCTTTTTGATTGCCGCGAGCGCGCTTCAATTCCCGTTCGAGAACCTTGTACCGATACGGGTACAGCGCGCGAAACCCCAGATCCTCCAGTTCCAGCTTGACGGCATACAAACCCAGGCGCTCGGCGATCGGCGCGTAGATCTCGAGCGTTTCGCGCGCACTGCGCCGGCGCTTGACCGGCGGCATGACGCCGAGAGTGCGCATGTTATGCATGCGGTCGGCGAGCTTGACCATGATGACGCGGATGTCGCGCACCATCGCCAGCAGCATTTTGCGAAAGCTCTCGGCCTGCGCTTCCTGCCGGTTCTTGAACTGGATCTGGTCCAGCTTACTGACGCCGTCGACCAGTTCGGCTACCACCTGGCCAAAAATGGATGCGATCTCGGCCTTGGCCGTGGGCGTGTCTTCAATGACATCGTGCAGGATGGCCGCCACCAAGGTATCGGCGTCCAAACGCAGGTCCGCGAGAATGTCGGCAACCGCGACCGGGTGCGTGATGTACGGTTCGCCCGATACACGCTTCTGTCCTTGATGCTTTTCAGCGCCGAAATCGTAGGCTTCGCGCACCCGCTCGACTTGGGCGGGGGATAGGTAGGCTTCGAGTTTGTCTAAGAGCTGGCTGATCCCGGTGGAGCGTCTTCCACCAGGCAAGAAACCAAGTATGGAAGACGCATAGTCCATCGTCGCTCTTGTGAGTACGCCGTCTGTTTAGTCCCCAAGCCCGAGTTGCGGCGCACGGAAATCCGACGGCATGTCGAGCTCGCTGACCGGCGGCTGTGCCGGCTCCTCGGGCTCTTCCAACATTTCCAGCGTGATATTTCCGGCAGCGATCTCGCGAAGCGCTACCACGGTCGGCTTATCGTTTTCCCATTCCACGGTCGCCTCTGCGCCGTTGGCCAGGCGGCGGGCTCGCTTTGCGGCCAGCAACACCAGGTTGAATAGGTTTGGTTCATTTTGAAGGCAGTCTTCGACTGTGATACGCGCCATGCTTGAGGTTCTTCCAATGGAGGGATTGAAATCATAGCAGAACCGGCGCCCTCCTCGCCAGCAGCGAGGGCCGCGCAACCGGCGCAAAAAGACTGCCAATTCGCCACGATTGCGGCGCTAGTGCTCAAGGATTAACCAGCCGCGCCGCCAATTGCACCACTTCGGGACGCGCCGCCAGCAAGTGGCCGCCGCGGTTTTCGACGATGGCCTGCAAATCCTCGATGGCCTGCTCAAAACGATCATTGATGACGGCGTAGTCGAATTCTCGCCAATGGTCCAAATCTTGGGCCGCGTCGCGCAGGCGCCGCTGAATGACCTCATTGGAGTCTGTGCTGCGCCCCATGAGACGCTGCTCCAACGCCGCGCGCGACGGCGGAAGAATGAAAATGCTCACGGCTTCCGGAATTCTTGCGCGTACCTGGCGGGCGCCCTGCCAGTCGATTTCGAGCAACAGCTGCTCACCGTTCGACAAGGCTTCCTGCACGGTCCGCACCCCGGTGCCGTAGCAGTTGTCAAAAACCTGCGCGTGCTCCAGAAACTCGTGATTCGCGAGCATTTCCTGAAAGCGCTCGGGGCTCACGAAGTGATAGTCGCGGCCGGGAATCTCGTTGGCCCGTGGGCGCCGCGTCGTGTAGGAAACCGAAAACTGAATGCGCGGCTCCCGCTCCATCAAGGCCTTGACTAAACTGGTCTTGCCGGCGCCGGACGGCGCGGCAACTACGTAAAGGCGTCCTGGTGGCATCGATCGCTGCGCGAGTTGGACACGGTTTGTCCAGCCCGGAATTTAGCATATGCGTAGCGACGAGGCGGCGATAAGCCGGAACGCGGCGCTCAGCGCGCGAATTTCGAGCTGGCGCGAAACGCTAAGTGCTTAGGCGGGCGTGAATCCGAGCGTCTCACCGCTATGCAGACGGCCGCGAACACCAAGGCAAACCCGGCATTCAATAAAAATACGGTAGCGCCGGCACCGTTGCCGAACGAGAGATCGTCGAGCGAAAGACCGAGCGATCCACGTATGGCCGATGCCGGATCAGTCTCACTTGCCGAGGCGGGAGCGCTCAGCGCCGAGACCAATCCAACCAGCGTCATCGCAGCTGGCACTGCCGTGTGAAAATCTAGACGCATGACCCCTCTCCTTTTATGCATCGCCTACTCGATAGATCGCAGAAGCGCACGGGAAAGAGACACGGATTACTGCAAAGTAGTGTCAATAAGACGGCGGACGCAGTTCGATTACCTGCGCTAAGCTTTGCAGCAAGGAGCCGCACAAATTGAAGATCTTCCGTCGGGACGCTCAATTGGCCGAGGCGTTTGATCACGGGCGAAGAGCCTTTACTCAGCGCTGCAGTGGACTGGCCGCAGCGCTGCTTGCTGAGGCAGTGTCTATACCTCGGGCGCGCGCGACGAGCGGTGCCGACTCGATGCCTGCTGCCCGGTTAAACGCTTTCCTCGAGGAATTTGCAGCACCCGGACCGGGAAAGACCTCCCTCGATCTGAGCGCCGCCGCATTTAGGCGCAAGCTCAAAGCAACGTCCGCAAGACTCCGCAGCCTGCGGGCGATCGATCGGAATGGACTCGAGGGCGACGATCTTCTGAACTATCGGTTTGCCGAGAGCCTGCTCGTCGGTCAGGTGCTGGAGCAGGAGAGAATGCTTTGGAGCATGGATCCTCGCGTCTACCTACCCTTTTCAGAGCTGTCGCGGCTCATGGAGAACCCTGAAGCGACGGAGGCGGATTCTGCCACTGCCCTGGTCTTGCTCGAGGCTCTGCCCGCGCAGCTGGCCGCTGGCCAGCAGAATCTTAAGGTCAACGTCGCGCGCTTTCGCGAGCTCGCAGTTTTTATGGCGGATGGCGCGCGCGGTGTCCTGCAAGCCGTGCCGTCGTTCGCAGCAAAGCACCCCGCCCGGAAGTCCGCGCTCCTCGCGGCCGGCTCGCGTGCCCTGGTTGCACTTGATGGGTTCCGGACTTTTCTGCGGGATCGTCTGCCGCAGAAACCCCGCGGCGACTATGCAATGGGCAAGGCCGCCTACGATCGCATGCTGAAGGAGCAGTATCTCCTCGAACACGATGCCGATTCTTTGTACGCCTATGGACGCGAGCAATTCGCTGCGACTGTGCGCGAACTCGAACAAGTCGCGGCGCGGATCGACCCTTCCAAAACATGGAAGGAGCTCGCCACCGAAATCAAGAACTTGGGTCCCGAGCCTCACAGCATGATCGAGGCTCACCAGGAGTGGGTTGACAAGGCGAAGGCGCATGTACTCGAGAAAAAGCTGGTTCCCATCCCGTGGAAGGAGCGCGTGGAAGTCGTGGCCCGCGCGCAATTCCAGCGCAAGAACAGCTACTACGGCGATTTCGATGGTGCCAAAGGCCCGAATCCGGACGGGGTCTGGGTGGGGCATTGGCGCATCAACCCTTTTGAAGATCAATGGGATGATGCGACGAAGCGTCAGTACCTTACCGAACATGATTGGGGTGTCATCATTGATACCGCGCCGCATGAGACCTATGCCGGCCACCACGTGCAGGAGCTCTACCAGGCGCACAACCCATACAAGCTGCGCCAGAAATTTGGAATCGCCATCTTCTCGGAGGGCTGGGGTCTCTATAACGAGACGCTAATGCACGAGACCGGCTTTTTTCCCTCCGAGCGAATCCACTTGCGCCAGCTGCAGCTCAGGCTGTGGCGCATCGCCAGGGTTATCTGGGACGTCGGCCTGAACACGGGCAAGCTGAGCTACGCTGAATGCGTGTCGCTGCTCGCGGATGGCGTAGGGTTCCTGCGCTGGGCCGCTGAACTCGAGGTCGACGGCTCGGCGACAGAACCGGGCTATCGGATCGGATACTTCATGGGCGCGTCCGAGATCATGCGCATGCGCGAGGAGGTGAAAGCGCTGCTCGGCGCACGATTCACCCTCTCTGACTTCCACGAGCGCCTGCTGAAAGTGGGCAATATGCCGCCGGCGTTGATGCGTGAGGGGCTGATGCAGAGCTACAAGGCTTGATCTATTCGATGTTCTGCACCTGCTCGCGCATTTGTTCGATGAGTACTTTCATGTCCACCGCGGCGCGCGTGGTTTCGATGTCCTGGGACTTCGATGACAGGGTATTGGCTTCGCGGTTGAGCTCCTGCATGAGGAAGTCCAGCCGCCGGCCCGCGGGCTCTGAGCCTTGAAAGGTTTTGCGAACCTCCGTGACATGCCCGCGCAAGCGATCGATCTCTTCATCGACGTCGAGCCGTTGCGCCAAGATGGCGAGTTCCTGCTCGAGGCGGTCTTGATCTACATCGGTCACGAGCTGCGCGATGCGATCGAGCAGCTTCGCACGCATGCGGGCGCGGATTTCCGGCAGCCGCTCGGTGACTCTGCTCGAGAACTCCAACAGCCCGGCGCAGCGCTGCTCCAACGCGTCGCGCAAGCGTCCTCCCTCGCTGTCGCGGGAGCGGGTCAAATCCGACAGAGCCTCGGCGAGCAAGATTTGCGCGGCAGCGATCATGGGCGCGCTGTCGCGGGTGCCGTCGCGGATCACGCCGGGCCAACGCAGCAAATCCAATACGTCGATTCGAGCCGTCACGCCCGCTTGTACGGCAACCTGCTGCGCCCGCGCGCTAAGACTGGCGAGCAATTCGCTATCGACCTCGAGTGCGGTCGCGGCGATCGTGGGCTTAAAGTGCAGCGAACACTCGACTTTGCCTCTTCGGACCGCGGCGGCGACCGCGGCTCGGAAGTCCGCTTCGGCGGCGCGGAATTCCTCCGGTAGCCGGCACCCCAGCTCGAGAAATCGGTGATTCACGGTCTTTAATTCCCAGGCCAGGAGTCCCCAGGGGAACTGCCGCTCGCGTCGCGCAAAGCCGGTCATGCTACGAATCATGGGGGTCGTCGCTAAAATCGGCCATAATTGGTGGTTCGCAAGCTTAGCAGACGAGGAACGGGCATTGCAGATCGAAACCGCGGACGTGAGCCTTATCGGGCACCGCGAGGAAAACCAGGACCGAGTTGCCATTGCGGCCGCAGAACAGGCCGTGCTCCTCGTGGTGATCGACGGTATGGGCGGCCATGCGGACGGCGCGCGGGCGGCGGAAACAGCGCTGTCAACCGTACTCGAGGCATTCTGGCAGACTCCGCATCCGATTTTCGATCCCATGACCTTCCTGCATTTGGCATTGGGCAAGGCGCACGAAGAAGTCGTGAAGCTCGGCTCCGCCTTGAGCGCGGAAGCGCGTCCGCGCGCGACCTGCGCAATCTGTCTGGTGCAAGATTCCGCCGCTTACTGGGCGCATGTCGGCGACAGCCGCGTTTACCAGTTGCGCCAGTCGCAGGTGCTCGAACGCACGCGCGATCACAGTCACGTCGAGGTGCTGCTGCGCGAGGGCTTGATCACGGAGGCCGAAGTGCACGGCCACCCGATGCGCAATTATGTCGAGTGCTGTCTCGGCGGAGATGCCGCCCTGCCTGAAATGACCATCTCGTCGCGGCGCAAATTGAAAACAGGCGACGTGCTTCTGCTCTGCACCGATGGGCTGTGGGCCAATCTAAAGGATCAGGATTTCGTGCGCTTTGCGCAAAGCCAGGGCAAGCCGTTGCGCGATGCGCTCAACGATTTGGGAACGCAGGCAGTGGAGGCATCGGCACCCTACAGCGACAACACGAGTGCCGCCGCGCTGCGCTGGAAAGCGGCATGAGCATCAGGCCGAGCGGCCGCGCCGCGAATGAATTGCGCGAATTGAAATTCGAGCGTGGCTATACCCAACATGCGGAAGGCTCGGTACTGGTGAGCTTCGGCTCGACCCGGGTGTTATGCACGGCCAGCATCGAAGACAGCGTCCCCGGATTTCTGCGCGGCGCCGGGCAGGGCTGGGTGACCGCGGAATACGGCATGTTGCCGCGCGCCACGCATACGCGCTCGGCGCGCGAGGCCGCGCGCGGCAAGCAGAGCGGCCGCACGCAGGAAATTCAGCGCCTCATCGGCCGGGCGCTGCGCGCCGTGGTCGACTTGAAGGGTCTCGGCGAGCGCACCGTGACCATCGACTGCGATGTGTTGCAGGCCGATGGCGGCACGCGCACCGCAGCGATCACCGGCGGTTTCGTGGCGCTGGCCGATGCCGTCGATACGCTGCTGAAGCGACGCGCGGTCGCCGCCAACCCGCTGCACGGCCAGGTCGCAGCCGTGTCGGTGGGCATCTATCGCGGAACGGCGGTGCTGGATTTGGACTATGCCGAAGATTCCAATGCGGAAACCGACATGAATGTGGTCATGAACAGCGGCGGCGGGTTCGTCGAAGTCCAAGGGACGGCGGAGGGCCACGCGTTTCGCCGCCACGAACTCGACCAACTGTTGGACCTTGCAACGCAAGGCATTGCGCAATTGCATGCCGCACAGCTCAATTCCCGCGCTGCCTAAGCGAGCTTCCCACCAGGCGCCTGGTGATCGCCACCGGCAATGCAGGCAAACTGCGCGAATTTCGCTCCCTGCTCGCCGGCTTACCGTTCGAGTTGACCAGTTCGGCGGAACTTGGGCTCTCTCTACCTGCGGAAACAGGCGCGAGCTTTCTTGCCAATGCGCTGTTGAAGGCGCGCCACGCCGCGAGCTTGAGCGGCTCGGCGGCGGTCGCGGACGATTCGGGTCTCGAAGTTGACGCGTTGGACGGCGCACCGGGAATTTATTCGGCGCGCTATGCCGGCGCAGGCGCAGACGATGCGGCGAACAACGCGAAGCTGATGCGCGCGCTCGTAGGCCTGCCGCTTCAGCAGCGCCGGGCGCGCTACCGCTGTGCGCTGGTATTTGTCGCGAGCGCGGATGCGGCGCCGCTGTCGCCGCGGCCGACTGGGACGGATTCATTCTGGATGCGCCGCGCGGCGGCGGCGGCTTTGGCTATGACCCGTACTTTTGGCTGCCGGACTTGCGCAAGACCGCGGCGGAGCTGCCGCCCGCGGAAAAAAACCGCTTGAGCCACCGCGGCAAGGCTATGCGCGCGCTGCGCGAGCAACTGGCGGCGCAGCCATGATCGACGACGCCGCTGGCGCTGTATGTGCACATGCCATGGTGCGTGCGCAAATGCCCGTACTGCGATTTCAATTCGCATCAGCTGAAGTCGGGCCAGCCTGACGCCGCTTACATCGATGCGCTGATCCGCGATTTCGATACCGAGGTGCCGCGGGTGCGAGGGCGCAGGATCGACAGCGTATTTTTCGGCGGCGGCACGCCGAGCCTGTTTGCTCCCGCCGAATTCGCCCGCTTGATCGCCGCGCTCAAGTCGCGGATCGACTTCGCGAGCGACGCGGAAATCACGCTGGAGGCAAACCCGGGAACGATTGAGCGCGGCAAGTTCCAAGGCTATGCCGAGGCAGGAATCAATCGCGTGTCCTTGGGCGCGCAAAGCTTTGACGCGAATGCGCTCAAGGCGTTGGGCCGCATTCATTCGGCGGACGACACGCATCGCGCAGTCGAGGAACTCAAAGCTGCGAAACTCGGCAACTTCAATCTCGATCTCATGTACGCGCTGCCGCAGCAGACCTTGGAGCAAGCGCTGAATGACGTGAAGATTGCCTGTTCGCTTCAGCCGGCACACATCTCCTACTACCAGCTTACGCTCGAGCCGGGCACGGTGTTTCATTCGCTGCCCCCGGCTCTGCCTGACGAGGATGCAGCCTGGCAGATACAACTGGCAGGCCAAAAGATGCTGGCGGAGCAGCGGCTACGCGCAATATGAAGTGTCGGCTTACGCCAGGGCAGGCGCGCAATGCCGGCATAACTTGAACTACTGGCTGTTCGGCGACTATGTGGGCATCGGCGCCGGTGCCCATGGCAAGGTGAGTATCGTTAAGCCGCAGAAGATCTTGCGCACCGTGAAGCCGAAACAACCTCGTGAATATCAGGCGAAGATCAGCAGTGCGGCATGGTCCGGCGGCGATGGCGAACTACGTCGCGGCCGCAGACCTGCCGTTTGAGTTCATGCTCAACGCATTGCGACTAAACGAAGGGTTTAGCAGCGATTGCTATCACGCAGGCACCGGACTTCATCTTCAAGACCTGGATGAAAAGCTGGCGCTGGCGCAAGCTCGGGGCCTGCTGGAATCCGCGGCATCGCGCTGGCGGCCGACTTCGCTCGGAAGACGCTTCTTGAACGATCTTCAGGCCAGTTTCCTGGCTTAAGCTTATACACACCACTCGCGGCATCCCGAACAAAGTGAGACCTACAGCACATTGCATCTGCAGTAGGTCAGATGCGTCTTGTAATCTATTGATTTTAAAAGATAAAGTAGCCTGTCTATTTTTTGATCAAATCAACAATTACGCGAATTTCCCCCGTATGAGTCACCTACGCGGGATGCCGTCCACAGACTTATCCACAGTTTTTGTGGACAAATATGTGCAATCGGCCGGCCCTTGTGAAGCGCGAAAGGTGCGCATATGATGCGCGGCCCTGTTTTTGGCATTGAAATCGCAAGATCTCGCCAGCAAATAAGGGTCCAAGGCGTGGCGATGCGGCTTTTGAAAAAAGCGCTTCGATTCTGCCGCAACAGCTATACGAGGTTTCCATGAAAGCCGGCATCCATCCCGAATACAAACAGATCACCGTCACCTGCACCTGCGGCAACAAGTTCGAGACGCGTTCGACCATCGGTCAAGATTTGCAGGTCGAAGTTTGTTCCAACTGCCATCCGTTCTACACCGGCAAGCAGAAGATTGTGGATACCGGCGGCCGCGTCGATAAGTTCCGCAAGAAGTACGCGACCGCACCCGCAAAACCCGCGGCGCCGGCAAAAGCCTAACGCGAGCCTAATGCGCTAGCCACGCCCCTGAAGCCGCGGCCAGTTCATTTCGCGCGCGCTGCGACACTCAAGACGCGCATCTTAAACGACACTCTCCGGTTTGCACAGACGCTGCAACGAACCCCTCGCGAACTCGCGAGGAGGTTCTCGCTTCGGCGACGTATGCGCTTGATTCCGTGGTACGGCCGTGCAAGGCTGAGGCCTGAAACAATGGAAACATAGCCGTCGGATACAGCGAATGAGCACGAAATACGAACTCAAGAATCTCACGACCGGAAAGACCAGCCAGCTGAACGCCATTTCCGGGACCATTGGGCCCGATGTGCTCGACATCTCCAATCTGCCCAAGGACCAGGGCGTCTTCACCTTCGATCCTGGATTCATGGCCACGGCCAGCACCGAAAGCAAAATCACTTACATCGATGGCGACGCAGGCGTGCTTCTGTACCGCGGCTATCCGGTCGAACAACTGGCCAAGGAGTCGAGCTTTCTCGAAGTGGCCACGCTGCTGATCAACGGCACGCTGCCGAACAAAACGGAGCTGGACGCGTTTACCGATTCGATCATGCGCCACACCATGGTGAACGAGCAATTGCTCGGGTTTTTCCGCGGTTTTCATCATGACGCGCATCCGATGGCCATGGTCTCCGCGGTGGTGGCCTCGATGGCCGCGTTCTATCACGACACCACGCACATCGGCGATCCGCGGCATCGCGAAATCTTTGCGCATCGGATCATCGCGAAACTGCCGACCATCGCCGCCGCCGCATACAAGCACACTCTGGGACAGCCTTTCATCTATCCGCGCAACGATCTGCACTACACCTCGAACATGCTCAATATGTTCTTCGCGGTTCCTTGCGAGCCATACGTGATCGATCCGGTCGCGGCCGAAGCGCTCGATCTCTTGTTCATCCTGCACGCAGACCACGAACAGAACGCCAGCACCTCGACGGTGCGCCTCGCCGGCAGCACCGGCGCCAATCCCTACGCTGCCATCTCCGCCGGCGTCTCCGCCTTGTGGGGCCCCGCACATGGCGGCGCCAATGAAGCTGTCCTCGACATGCTCGACAGCATCGGTTCCGTGGCGAACATCGATAAGTTCCTGGCCAGGGTGAAAGACAAGAACGACAGTGTGCGGCTGATGGGATTCGGCCACCGCGTCTACAAGAACTTCGATCCGCGCGCCAAGATCATCCGCGAAATGTGTTATCGGGTATTGGAAAAAATGGGCAAGGGCAACAACCCGCTATTCGACCTCTCGCTGAAATTGGAGGATATCGCGCTGAAAGACGATTATTTCGTGTCGCGCAAGCTCTACCCCAATGTCGACTTCTATTCCGGCATCATCTACAGCGCGTTGGGAATCCCCCGCTCAATGTTCACGGTCATGTTCGCCATCGCGCGAACGGCAGGCTGGGTGGCGCATTGGCAGGAAATGGTCTCGGATCCCCATATGAAAATCGGCCGGCCTCGCCAGCTCTACACCGGCCCCACCAAACGGGATTATCAGCCGATCGAAAAGCGCTAATCGTGCTGCCCGCAAATCCGCTCGTGAAGCTGCGCGCCGCTCGCGCTTTTGGCTGCCGCTCGGCGGCATGCAGCATCGGCGCCAGGGCGACGCCAGCTCGCCTGCTGGCCCGAGAAAAATCTCTGCGCGCGCGCGCGGATCCGGTCGCGGTCGGCAGCGTGCAATGGAACGGCTGGGGCCGCGATCTTTTCAACACCCGCTATCAACCTGAACCGGCGATTCGGGCCATGGACGTGCCGAAGCTCGCGGTGAAATGGGCCTTTGGGTTTCAGGGCGGCATTGAATTCGGGCAGCCCACCCTGGTCGACGGCAGGCTGTTCGTGACCAGTTCGTCAGGGCGCATTTACGCACTGGACGCCAAGAGCGGCTGCACTTATTGGACCTTTGATGCGCCCGGCCGGCAGCCGCACGGCGATTTCGATCGGCGAGTTGGGCCAGTCGAAGCGGGCAGCGATACCGAAAAAACTGAAACGCACGCTGGCACATCTTGACGTCATCAAAGCGCCGAGCGCCGCATTTTTCGGCGACGACGCCGGCGCGGTGTACGCGCTCGATGCCCAAAAAGGCACGCTGCTGTGGAAAACCCAGATCGATACGCATCCCACCGCGCGCATCCAGGGCGCTCCTGCCTTGTACAACGACCGGCTATACGTCGCCGTCGGCTCCAACGAGGAGAAGAGCAGCCGCGAATCCCGAACTACAGCTGCTGCACTTTTCGCGGCAGCATCGCGGCACTCGACATCGCCAGCGGCCGCGTCCTCTGGAAGAGCTACACCGTGCTCGAGGAGCCGCAGCCGACGCATAAGAGCACTGCCGGCGTGCAGGAATGGGGGCCCGCCGGCGCCGCCATCGCCTCCTCGCCGACCATCGATCCAAAACGCGGCGTGCTGTACGTGGGCACGGGCCGCTCCACGACCGGCATCGAACAATCGCTCACCGATTCGATCGCCGCATTCGGCTTGAACGACGGCAAGCTGCGCTGGGTCAAGCAACTCAACGTCAGGCCAGACCGGCGTCGAGCGGGTTCACCAGTTCGCCGGTGTTGCGAACCTTGGCAAGCGGCAATGAAGCCCTTTTGGCCGGGCAGCTCTCGGGCGTGGTGTATGCACTCGATCCCGATCACGGCGGCGAGGTTCTATGGCAAGGCAAACCCGGCGCCGATGCGAACAACGACGGCGGAGTCGCCTGGGGCACCGCGGCCGACCATCGCACCTGGTTATGTCGCTCTGTCGGGTTCCTCGACTGAAGCGAACAAATCGGGCGGCAGCCTGTGGGCGCTCGATCCGAAAACCGGCACCGCGCGTTGGCATACGCAGTCACCCGCGCCGGCCTGTTCCTGGAGCGAGGGCCCGTGCTCGCATGCGCAGTCGCAGGCGGTCACGGTTATGCCGGGCGCGGTCTTTTCAGGATCGTTGGATGGGCACTTGCGCGCCTATTCGACCATCGACGGCAAAATTCTTTGGGATTTCGATACGGCAAAAGCATTTCAAACGCAAAACGGCGTGCGCGCGAGCGGCGGACCTCTCGATCATGGCGGCGCGACCATCGTCAACGGCAGCGTTTACATCAATCTCCGGCAATACATTGCTGGCGTTTTCAGTCGACGGAAAATAGGACTATTCATGGCACGTTACGCGCGAATCACTTGGCTGAATGTCGGCGCTGTTGTTCACGGCCGCGGCATTCGCCAGGCGACCGCGCATGCGGCCGATCCGGCGCCCCCGGCCCTGGAGAACTCCGTGGTCAAGGTTTTCTCCACCATGCGCTATCCCGATCCGTTCAAACCCTGGACCAAGCAGGCGCCCAGCGAAGCCACCGCCTCGGGCGTGGTCATCGAGGGCAAGCGCATCTTGACCAACGCGCATGCCGTGCTCTATGCCAGCCAGGTGCAGATCCAGGCGAATGCGGCGGGCGACAAGCTGTCGGCGACGGTGCTTGCCATCGCGCCGGGCATCGATCTGGCCGTGCTGCAGCTCGATGATCCGAGTTTCTTCGACACGCATCCGCCGGTGCGCGCGCGCCAGCAAGCTGCCGCAGATCAAGGATCCGGTGCTCGCCTACGGTTTTCCGACCGGCGGCACATCGCTGTCGATCACCAAGGGCATCGTGTCGCGCATCGAGTTCGTAGCGTACAACTATCCGGTGTCGGGCCTGCGCATCCAGATCGATGCGGCCATCAATCCCGGCAACAGCGGCGGCCCGGCCATCGCCGGCGACAAGATGATCGGCCTCGCATTCAGCCGGCTGGGCGGCGATAGCCAGAATATCGGCTACATCATTCCGAACGAAGAAGTGGATCTATTCCTCAAGGATATTGCCGAGCGGCCAATATGTCGGCAAGGCCAGCATGCACGACGATTTGCAGACGCTGGAGAATCCGGCGCTGCGCGAATACCTGAAACTGGACAAGAGCGTCGAGGGCATGGTGGTGCACCGGCCCGACAAGTCCGATCCTTCGTACCCGCTCAAGGAGTGGGATGTGATCACTCGAATCGGCAATACGCCCGATCGACAATCAGGGCATGGTCAAGATCGACACGGATTTGCGGGTGAGTTTTGGCTACATGATTCAAAAGGTGACCAAGGACGGCAAGCTGCCACTCACCGTCGTGCGTGCCGGCAAGTCGTTGAAGGTCGAACTGCCGGTCTCCGCCGAGTACCCGACACTGGTATCCGACCTGCATGGCGAATATCCGTCGTACTTCGTCTACGGACCGCTGGTATTTTCGCGCGCGACCCGGCAGTTCCTGGGCGCCTTCGAAAACAACGCCAACTTGATGCGCGTTCTGGGCTACGTGAAAAGTCCGCTGGTGACCCGCGCCTTCGATCCGCCCAGCGATGACCTGGAGGAACTGGTGATCGTTTCCTCGCCATTTTTTCCGCACAAGCTGGCGAACGGCTATTCGAATCCCGCCGGCTCGGTGGTGAACTCGGTGAACGGCACCCCGGTGAAAAGCCTCAAACACCTGGTGGCGCTGCTGCGGGATCTCAAGGATTCTTTCGTCACGTTTGAATTCGCAGCCAAGGGCGGGGAAGCGTTGGTTTTCTCCCGCCAGGCGCTCATGGGTGCGACGGACGACATTCTCACCGACAACGGCGTGCGGGCCCAGGGCTCGCCCGACATGCTGGCGGTGTGGCAGGCGAAGGCGGGCACCTAGGCAGCGTGAATTCGCCCCGACCAGCTCCGACACTTCGCGCGCATCGGCGCGTTTCATGGGCCGCCCATCGACCGGCGAATAGGGCGATTGCCGGATGCCGTCGATGGGAAACACCGTGGCATCGACGGTGCGGCCATTGGCCTCGAAGCGCAACGCCGGATAATTGACGCTGCGTTCCGCATCCATCTTGACGCGCCGCTCGTAGAACTCGTGCGGCACGCCAATTTCCAACAGCCGAATCGCCACCGACTCGGACGCATCGGCGAACAAATGCAGATTGATATCGCTGTAATTCGGTGGCGGTGCCGGTGAGCACCGAACCCACCAGGCGGGGTTGAAACTCCGCCAAAATCCGCATGGTGTCGAGTGCGATGCGCCGCTGTTCCTTCAGGGTGTGATCGTGGGTATCGCGGCCAAAGAGGCGCTGATGCGCGCGCAGCGCGTCCTCGATCTCGATGTTCTTCGGCAGCACCGCGACATCGTTCACGCCGAGGCGATCGGCCGCCTTGCGCTTCGCCTGCAGAAAATCTTCGATGCCGTGCTCGGCCATGATTCTCGCGGCCTCCTGCGCGAGAGCGCGGCGTAGATCCTCGGCACGCTGCGAAAACTTCTTAGGCATCGGTGATCTCGGGTATCGCTAACTAGAATATCGGTTTATCGGCTTCCGGGTTGTTCGGGTTCTGGCCTTCGTATACCTCGGCCTTCGGCAGATTCCCCTCGATAAATTTTTCCATGATGGCGCTGGGGTCTTCCGAACTGGCGAGCAGGCCGGTCTTCGGCGAGATGCGCACGCTGACGATGCCGTCCGGGATCGGCACGCCGTGCCGCGCCGTGCCGGCCAGTGCCTCTTTCATGAAATACGTCCAGGTCGGAACCGATACGTGCGCGCCCTGCTCGCCTTCGCCCAGGGTGCGGTCCTGATCGAACCCGGTCCAGACCGTGGTGACGATGTCGCCGTTAAAGCCATTGAACCAGGCATCGTGGAAGTCGTTGGTCGTCCCGGTCTTGCCGGCGATGTCGTCGCGATTGAGCGTGCGCGCGCGCTGTCCCGTGCCGCGCTTGATGACATCGGCCATCATGTCCGCCAGCAGATAAGCGACCTGTGGCCTCAGAATCATAGGTGCCAGATTCTTTACAGGAATCAGGGTCTTACCATCGTGCGAGGCTTGGTCCAGCAGCGCCCCCCGGCCGCTGGCCGTGCTTTTTGTGCTGGGAGCGTCGCTGGGCACGCCGCACTGCGCGCACGCTACGGCTGGGTTGGCTTGCTGCAGGACTTTGCCGCTCGCGTCCTCGACGCGATCGATGTAGTACGAGCTGACCTTGAAGCCGCCGTTCGCGAAGGCCGAGTAGCCGATGGCCACTTGCAGGGGGCTTAACTCGGCGGTTCCCAAGGCGAGCGTCAAGTCATCCGGTAGTTGCGATTTATCGAAGCCGAAGCGGGTCACGTAGTCGCGGGTGTACTGGCCGCCGATGGCGCGCATCAAGCGCACCGAGACCAGGTTTCGGGAGTGCACCAGAGCGTCTCGCAGGCGCACAGGTCCATAGAACAGGCCGGTGTCCTCGTGCGGACGCCACGCCTCTTCCTTGCCTTCCTCGTCGATGACCACCGGGGCATCCAGCACCACGCTGGCAGGAGTAAATCCCTTGTCGAAGGCCGCCGCATAGATGAAGGGCTTGAATCCCGAACCGGGCTGGCGCCGGGCTTGGACTACGCGATTGAATTTACTCTGAAAAAAATCAAATCCCCCGACCAACGCCACGACCGCGCCATCCTTCGGATCAACGGACACCAGCGCGCTCTGCGCCTCCGGCACCTGTACGAAGAGCAGCGACTCGGGCGTGCGACCGACCGTGTAAATGACATCTCCACGGCTTAAGATTTCCGAGGCTTGCGTCGGCGGCTCTGTCGACTTTCTCGTCGGGCAGTTCGCGCCGCGCCCAAACCAGTTTTTCCCAGGGCAGCGTCACCACCCCCAGATCCTTGACGTAAATCTTGGCGCTCTTGGCCTCGACTTGCTCGACGATGGCGGGCTTCAGGCCGCCGATGATGGGGAATTCCTCGAGTTGCGCGTCGAATTGGGCCGGCGTGCTGATCTTCGACAGGTCAACCTTGGCGCTGGCGCCGCGGTAGCCATGGCGCATGTCGTATTCCAGCAGGCCGGTGCGCAGCGCCACGGTGCCCGCCGCCTGCAGGCGCGAATCCAGGGTCGTGTAGACCCTGTATCCCGCGGTGTAGACGGCATCGCCGTACTTGTTCTGCATGTCGTTGCGCACCATTTCGGCCAAATACGGCGCGTCGACCTCGATGGAGGCGCCATGCAGCCGCGATTCCATCGGACTGGATTTGGCCTGATCGTACTCAGGCTGGCTGATGTAGCCGAGCTCGAGCATGCGGCCCAAAACATGGGCGCGGCGCACCTTGGCGGCCTCCGCGCTGGCGACCGGATTGACCATGGACGGAGCGGTCGGAATGCCGGCCAGCGTGGCCATTTCGGCGAGGCTGAGTTGATCCAGACTCTTGCCGAAATACACCTCCGCGGCGGCGCCCACGCCATAGGCCCGCTGGCCCAAGAAGATCTTGTTGACGTACAAGGAGAAGATTTCCTCCTTGGTGAATTCGGCCTCCATCAGCAGCGAAATGTAGATTTCGCTCATTTTCCGCTTCATGTCGCGGCGCGGGGTCAGGAACATGTCCCGCGATACCTGCATGGTGATGGTGCTCGCGCCCTGGCGGATGCCGCCGGCCCTTAAATTGGCCACCGCCGCCCGCAAGATGCCCTGCCAATCGACGCCGTGGTGCCGGAAAAACCGGTCGTCCTCGGTTGCGAGGAAGGCTTGGATCAGCTTCGGCGGCAGTTGGTCGTAGCGCACCGGAATACGGCGTTGCTCGCCGATCGATTGGATCAGCTTGCCGTCGCGCGAATAAATGCGCAGCGGCACCTGCAGCTGGACCTCCCGCAGGCTGGCCACATCCGGCAGGGCAGGCCTCAAGTAAACATAAGCACAGACATTAGCGAAGGCGGTAAGCGCTATTAAGCCAACTAAAACTGCACAAATGCGCGAGATGAGAACTAGGTAACGTCTGAACACAGGAAACCGTTCTAACTTATTGCGTGGGCGGGCATGGGCAGCATCTTACCGCCGCAAAGCCTCAGCGCCAGACGGGTATGACACCTTTTGGACAGCGGGGTTGCAAGACCTAGTGATTAACCAAGCGCTCGAGGCAACTCTGGGGCGGTGAGGGTTGAAATGGACGACTTGAGCGCCTCGGCAGCCAGCGAAATTGTCCCAAGTCTCAATTTGGCGACTTGGGCGGCCGTTGGCGGCATTACCGTGAGTGGCTTCACGTTCCATTTAACAGTTCCTTGCTAAGTTTGCTTGTCATGGCTAGTCTCATGCATCAGTTTCGACCTACAAGGTATTGAGCAAAAAGGGAAAAACAATCTGTGTGGTCGTTAGGAAAAAGATATCGTCCTCTTTTAGGACTTGACATAACCACCTCGTCGGTGAAGCTCATTGAGCTCGCGATGTCGGGTGGCCAATATCGCGTTGAGTCTTATGCAGCGGAACCGACGCCGCACAACGCCATCAACGAAAAAGCCATCGTCGACGCGGAAGCGGTCGGCGAAGCGATTCGCCGCGCGGTAAAACGCTCCGGCGCCAAGAGCCGCCTCGCGGCCATCGCGATCAGCGGTGATGCGGCGATCACCAAAGTCATTCAGATGCCGAAGAGTCTCGGCGAGAACGAATTGGAAGGTCAGGTCGAGATGCAGGCCGACCAGTACATCCCGTTCCCCATGGAAGAGGTCAGCTACGACTATCAAGTCGTGGGCCCTTCGGAAAAAGATCCGGATATGCTCGATGTGCTGCTCGTCGCCACGCGAACCGAGAATGTCGAGCAACGCCAAGCCGCAGTGCAAGCCTCAGGACTCACCGCGCACCTGGTCGACGTCGAGGCGTTCGCGTTGGAAAACGCCTGCGCTCTGATGCGTCACCAAATGCCCGACGGCGGCGTCGACCGCACCGTCGCAGTGGTCGATTTCGGCGCCAGCAGCACGACGTTCAGCGTGCTGCGCGACATGCGCGTGATTTACACCCGCGACTTCGCGTTCGGCGGCCAGCAGTTGACCGAAGAAATCATGCGCACCTACGGCCTCAGCATGGAAGAAGCCGGCCGCGCCAAGAAGGAAGGCGGGTTGCCCAGCAACTATCAGCCGGAGGTTCTTGATCCTTTCATCGACGACATGACTCAGCAAGTCAGCCGTTCGCTGCAATTTTATCTGGCCTCCGGCAGCGGCCGCGCTCAGCCGGATCAAATTTTGATTTGCGGCGGCTGCGCCAACATTCCCGGCGTTGCCGATGTCATCTCCAGCCGCGTCGGCGTGCCGGCAGACAAAGGCGATCCGCTCGGCAACATGAAGGTGTCGTCCAAGGCCAAAGCCCAAGCAGTGGCGCGCGATGCCACCGCATTACTCACAGCCTGCGGCCTAGCGCTGCGCAGCTTCGACTAAAGAGTAGCCATGCCGCGTATTAATTTACTTCCCTGGCGCGAACAAGAACGTAAAGTCCGTCGTCGCGAATTCCTGGTTGCCCTGGGCGGCGCCGCATTTGCCGCCGTCATCTTCGTCCTGGGCGGCAAGCTGCTGTATTCCAGCTGGATCGATTCGCAAAATGCGAAGAACAATCTTCTGAAGAAGGAGATCGTCAAGCTCGATGCGCAGATCGCGGACATTCAAGACCTCGAGAATCGCAAGCAGCGCCTGGTTGCGCGCATGGAAATCATCGAGAAATTGCAGCGCAAGCGGCCCGAAATCGTGCATTTGTTCGATGAACTGGTGAAGACGGTTCCCGAGGGCATTTACCTCACGCAGATCAAGGAAACCGGCAAGAAGCTCGAGATGAAAGGCGTGGCCCAGTCGAGCACGCGCGTATCGACCTTCATGCGCAACATCGATTCCTCTTCGTGGATGGATAACCCGCAGCTGCAGGTGGTCGAGGTCGGCCAAGGATTCACCGACCGGCGGCTCGAGCTTCACGCTCACCAGCGATGTGGTCGGCGTGGACGTGGACAACGGCGGCGAAACAACGGTTAAGAAGGTTGCGGCCAAATGAACTTCTTCGATCAACTTCGTACTCTCGATCCCCGCGACGTAGGCCGCTGGCCGTTGGCCGTGCGCGGATTCTTCGTGGTCCTGGGGTTTGCCGTGGTCGCGGCCGCCGGATGGTACTTTTTTCTTTGGAACGACGAGCGGCCGCTGCTGCAGAAGGCGCAGGCCGATGAGCAGGATCTGCGCTCGCAATTCGAGAACAAGCAGCAGCGTGCCGCCAATCTCGATGCCTATCGCGCGCAGCTTGGCGAGATGGAACGCAGCTTCGGCGCCATGCTGCGTCAATTGCCCGGTAAAACCGAGGTGCCGAATCTTCTGGTCGACATTTCGCAAACCGGCCTCGCGGCCGGCCTGACTGAAAAATTGTTTCAGCCCGGCGGCGAGAAGAGCAACGGTTTCTACGCGGAGCTGCCGATTAAAATCAAGTTGGTGGGCAGCTATCACGACTTCGGCCGGTTCGTCAGCGGCATCGCCGCATTGCCGCGCATCGTCACGCTCAACGACATTCAGATTTCACCGGTCGACGCAAAGGGCGGTTACGACAATTTGACCATGGACGTGACCGCCAAGACCTACCGCTACATCGAGGATCAAGGCGGCGGCGCTAAACCGGCGGCGAAGAAGGCGGCGGCGGCGGGAGGCAAGACGTGAGACAGATATCGGGGATGGGCGTCATCGGCGTCGTGCTCGCGGCATTGGTCGCGGCCGGCTGTTCGGGCGGCCAATCGGATTTGCAAAAGTGGATCGAAGCCACCAAGAAAAAGCCGGGCGGACGCATCCAACCGCTGCCGGAAGTGAAACCGTACGAAACCTATGTGTACGCGGCCGGCAATCTGCGTTCGCCGTTCCAGCCGCAGGGTCCGAACGCGGGAAATGGCCTGGCCAGCTGCGCGCGCGAATACGCATCGCAATCGTGAATTTCTGGAAGGCTTCTCGCTCGACACGCTGAAGATGGTCGGCACATTCAAGGTGGGCAACAATTTTTATGGGCTGGTGCAATCCAAAGACGGCCTGGTTCACAAGGTTCAGCCCGGCAATTACCTGGGCCAGAACGACGGCAAAGTGACGGAAATTACCGGTGGAAGAATTAGCCTGGTCGAAATCATTCCGGATGGTCTCGGCGGCTATGTAGAGCGACCGGCCTCGTTGGCATTGGCCAATTGAAGCCATAGGGAGAGGAAAGCATGATTAGAATTCAATACCGAGCGGCGATGATGAGCGCGATGGCCCTCGTCGCATTGACTGCGATCAGTTTGACGGCACGCGCCGCTGATCCGGTCCAGCTGCAATCAATCGACGTTCAAACCCTATCGGGTCAACAGGTGCAGCTCAAACTGCACATGAGCGGTCCGGCGCCGGAGCCGCTGCCGTTCACCATCGACAAGCCCGCGCGCATCGCGTTCGACTTGCCGAATACCACTTTAGCTCTCGCCTCGCGCCGTTTCGACGTGCGCTCGGGCGGCGTCGACACCGTGCTTGCCGCCGAAGCGAACGGCCGTGCGCGCTTGGTCGTCAACGTCGATAACTTGATGCCTTACACCACGAAGGTGGATGGCAACGACATCGTCGTCACGCTGGGCCAGCAGCCGGGTGCCGACGTCGGCAAGCCCGCCGCCGTGCGTGCTGCCATCGCCCATCGAATCCCGCCGAGCGCGCGATTCGTACCATCGACTTCCGGCGCGGTTCTGATGGCACCGGCCGGGTGATCGTACAGCTCACAGACGCGCGTACGCCGGTCAATGTGCGGCAGGAAGGCCAGCAGATCGTCGTCGACTTCGCGGGCACCGTCATGCCCAAGAATCTGATGCGCCGCTATGACGTCATGGATTTTGCGACGCCGGTGCAAACCGTCGATGCGGTCCGCGTGGACGGCAGCTCGCGCCTGGTGATCAGCTCGCAAGGGGACTTCGAGCAGCTCGCCTATCAGTCCGACAATCAATATACCGTCGAAATCAAACCCGCCACCAAGCGTGCCGGCGGTGCCGAAGAGAAGAAGGAATATACCGGCGAGCGGCTGACCCTGAACTTCCAGGACATCGATGTACGTTCGGTTTTGCAATTGCTCGCCGACACCAGCGGTCAGAACATCGTCGTCAGCGATTCAGTTTCGGGCAACCTGACCCTGCGCCTGCAGAACGTGCCTTGGGATCAAGCCCTCGATATCGTGCTGCGCACCAAGGGTTTGGACAAGCGCCGCCAGGACAACGTCATTATCATCGGGCCGACGGAAGAATTGGCCACGCGTGAGAAGGCCGAACTGGCGGCCCACAAAGAGGTGCAGGAACTCTCTCCCACGCATACGGAATTCATGCAGGTCAACTACGCCAAGGTTTCCGATCTGGCGAAATTGATCAAGACCACCAATGCCAAGGACTCCATGCTGTCGCCGCGCGGCAGTCTGTCGATCGACGAGCGCACCAACACCCTGCTGGTGCAAGACACCACGGACAAGCTCGCGGACATCCGCCGCTTGGTGCAAACCTTGGACGTGCCGGTCAAACAGGTGTTGATCGAAGCGCGCATCGTGATCGTCAGCGACACCTTCGAGCGCGACCTCGGTGCCCGCTTCGGCGTGTCGACGGCGCAACAGAACGGCCCGGGCGGGCTCTTGTCGGTCAGCGGCAATGGCGCCGGCGCGAACTCGATCCTCGGCACCGGCTTGGGCGGCGCGTCACTGACGGGCACCACGCTCGACAATCGCTATCAGGTCAATACCCCGGCGGCGAACACCAACGGCAGCATCGGCATTTCCTTGCTGGGCGGCAGCTACCTGGTCGATCTGGAACTCTCGGCGGCGCAAAACGAAGGCAAGAGCGAAGTTATTTCCTCGCCGCGCGTCATTACCGCGAACCAGAAGCAAGCCACCATCATGCAGGGTGTCGAGATCCCGTATCAGGAATCGGCATCGAGCGGCGCGACCACCACGCAGTTCAAGGACGCCGTGCTGAAGCTCAAAGTGACGCCGCTGATCACGCCTGACAATCGCGTCATCCTGGATCTCGACGTATCCGACGACTCGGTCGGTCAGCAGGTCACCAGCGCCACCGGCGGCAGCGTGCCCTCGATCGATACCCGCCAAATCATCACCCAGGTATTGGTCAACGACGGCCAGACCGTGGTGCTCGGCGGCATTCTCGACACCACCAAGTCGAAGTCCGCGAACAAGGTGCCGTTCTTTGGCGATATTCCGTTCCTCGGCGCGCTGTTCCGCAGCACGACCGATATCAACAACAAGACTGAACTGTTGATATTCATCACGCCGAAGATCTTGCGTGAGGGATCGAACCTTTACTAACGCGCCTGCGGGTTAGCCGACTTTAAGTTGGGGCGCCTCTCGGCGCCCCTTATTTTTTCGGGAAGGAATCAAGCGAACGGCGCGTCCGCTATGATCGTGGCGGTCATGCTCAGCAAGCGCAACATTTTTCTGATTGGGCCCATGGGTTCGGGCAAGACGGCGGTCGGGCGGCATCTGGCGCGCCTGCTGCAATACACCTTTCATGACAGCGATGCGGATATCGAGGCAAAAACCGGCGTGGACATTCCATTCATATTTGAAAAAGAAGGTGAGGCCGGATTCCGCATGCGCGAAAGAGAATCCATCGAACGGCTGACGCGGCTGGAGTCCATTGTATTGGCGACCGGCGGCGGCGCGGTGATCGATCCAGCCAACCGCGCCGCCCTCGCCGAGCGCGGTGTCGTGGTCTACCTGGTAACCTCGGTCAATCAACAAATCGAGCGCACGCGCCATGCGCGGCATCGGCCCCTACTTCATGACACCGATCCGGAACAACGGCTCAAGGAGTTGATGGGGCGCAGGGCAGTGCTGTATGCGGAGATCGCCGATCTCACCATCAAGACCGACGGGCGCCGCGTACAGTTGGTTGCTGAAGAAATCCAGCAGGAATTGCGGCGGACGCAAAAACCTTAAGCTTCGTATAATCACCCCGTGCAAACGCTCCAAGTAGACCTAGGTCCTTCCAGCTACCCCATCACGATCGGTTCGGGGTTGCTGACGGACCGTAATCTGTTGGAGAGCCAAATCCCGGGTCACGACTTGTTGATTGTGACCAATACCAAGGTGGCCAAGCTGTATCTGACGAAGCTGAGCGGCAGCTTCTCGCAAAGACACATCGCAGACTGCATCTTGCCGGACGGCGAGCAACACAAAACGCTGCAGACAGCCGGCTGGGTGCTCGATGCGCTCGTCGCCAACAAGATGAATCGGGATGCCACGGTGCTGGCATTGGGCGGAGGTGTCGTCGGGGATATCGCGGGTTTTGCCGCTTCCTGCTATCAGCGCGGCATAGGCTATGTGCAAATACCGACGACGCTGCTTGCGCAGGTCGACTCTTCGGTCGGCGGCAAGACCGGGGTAAATCACTCCGGCGGCAAGAACCTCATCGGTGCCTTCTATCAGCCGCAAGCAGTCATTGCCGACACCGATGCGCTGAGCACCCTGCCCGACCGGGAATTGAAATCGGGTCTTGCCGAGGTGATCAAACACGGCATCGTCTGGGATCCCATGTTGTTCGCATGGTTGGAGAAAAAGATCCCGCAGCTGCTGGCGCGCGACACCGCGGCACTGACCTATGCCATCAGCCGATCCTGCGAAATCAAGGCCACGGTCGTGGCGCGTGACGAACGAGAGCACAACTTGCGTGCGATTTTGAACTTTGGCCACACCTTTGGACATGCCATCGAGACCGCGACTTCCTACGATGAATACTTGCACGGCGAAGCGGTTGCCTTGGGAATGCTCATGGCGGCGGATCTGTCCTGCCGCCTGGGTATGATTGACGCGGCGGTCAAGGAGCGCCTGCGCGATATATTGGTACGGGCTGGACTGCCGACCGAGGCGCCGCGCATCGGCGCCGCACGAGCCTACGAATTGATGCAGATGGACAAGAAAGTACTGGGCGGCGCCATTCGCCTGGTTTTGCTCGAGAAGCTCGGCCGCGCAATCGTCACCGACAAGTACCCCAAGGCGGCCCTTGAAGCGACCCTAGCCGAGTATTTCAAATGACCGCGAGGGCAAAGTGAACGAGTTTGCCAAATGAGCAGCCTCGCGCCCTACGCCGCCCATGCGGAACATTCCCGCGGCCGCCGCCACCCGGAACCCAAACCCGAATACCGTTCGGAATATCAGCGCGACCGCGATCGCATCGTCCATTCCACCGCATTTCGCCGCTTGGTCTACAAGACCCAGGTCTTCGTCAATCACGAGGGCGACCTATACAGAACGCGGCTGACGCATTCTCTCGAGGTGGCGCAAATAGCGCGCACCGTCGCGCGCGCATTGAAGCTCAACGAGGAGTTATCCGAAGCCATTTGCCTCGCGCATGATCTTGGCCACACGCCGTTTGGGCATGCGGGGCAAGATGCTTTGAACGAATGCATGAGCGATTTCGGCGGTTTCGAACATAACCTGCAATCTTTGCGCGTGGTCGACGAACTCGAGGAACATTATGCCGAATTCGACGGTCTGAATCTGACCTTCGAATGCCGCGAGGGCATTCTCAAACATTGCTCGTACAACAACGCCGTCCTGCTCGGCGACGTCGGCGAACGGTTCATCAATCGCCAGCAGCCGGGCCTCGAGGCGCAACTCGCGAATTTTGCCGATGAGATCGCGTACAACAACCATGATGTGGAGGATGGCATCCGCGCCGGCCTCATCAGCGTCGAGCAGTTGCTCGGCGTCGCCACTTTTTCGCGGCTATCACGAGCAGGTGCTGGCAAAATACCCGGAGCTCGCCGGCCGCCGGCTGGTCTATGAGATCTTGCGGCGAATGATCAATCACCTGGTGAGCGACCTGATCGATTCGTCCGCCGCGCGCTTGAGCGCCTCGGGCGTACGGTCCATCGCCGAGGTCAGATGCGCATCCGAAACTGTTGATCGGCTTCAGCGATCGCCACGCGCGAAGCGAATGCTGCGCTGAAGACGTTCCTTCGCGAGCAGCTTTACAAGCACTACAAGGTGCGGCGCATGACCGCCAAGGCGCGCCGCGTCGTGCGCGATCTATTCGACGCCTTTTTCAACGACCCTGGATTGATGCCCGACGAACACGAGGCGCGCACGCGCTTGGAACTGGTAAAGGGACCGGCCGGGCGGGCGCGCGCGGTGGCCGATTACATCGCCGGCATGACCGATCGTTACGCCATTCTCGAGCACCGCCGCCTATTCGAGCCGAGCGAGCGCACTTGAGCGATCCGCCCGAGCGCCCAACCGAAACGAGCACTCATGAGTGAAACCCTGAACAACGACCTGCTGCTGCGCGCCCTGCTGCGCGAAGCCGACGCCGCGGCGGCCGATCTGGCTGATGCGCCAGGCCGGCAGGTATCTGCCCGAATATCGCGCGACGCGCACGCGCGCGGGCGGTTTTCTGGAAATGTGCACGAATCCGCAGATCGCCTGCGAAATCACCCTGCAGCCGGTGAACCGCTATCCGCTCGATGCCGCGATTTTGTTTTCCGACATCCTCACCATCCCGCATGCAATGAATCTGGGCCTGGAATTTGAAGCGGGCGAAGGACCGAAGTTCGAGCGGCCGGTTCGCACGTCCGCTGATATCGACAAGCTCGGTGTGCCCGACCCGGGGCGGGAATTGAAGTATGTAACAGATGCTGTTGCGCTGGTGCGCCGCGAGCTGGCCGGCCGCGTGCCCTTGATCGGCTTTGCCGGCAGTCCGTGGACGGTGGCGACTTACATGGTGGAAGGCGGCAGCAGCAAAACATTCGGCCTCATCAAGCGCATGATGTACGAGTCGCCGCGCGATTTGCACCGGCTGCTCGAGCTCCTCGCGAAGGCCACGATCCTCTATTTGAATGCGCAAATCGCAGCAGGCGCGCAAGCGGTCATGCTGTTCGACACCTGGGGCGGTGTGCTGACACCGGCGCAGTATGAAGAATTCTCGCTGCGCCACATGGCGCGGGTGATCGACGCGCTGACGCGCAAATCGGAAGGGCGCAGGGTGCCCGAATATCGTATTCACCAAGGGCGGCGGCGCCTGGCTTGGCAAGATCGCCGCAATCGGCTGCGATGCGGTGGGCGTCGACTGGACCACCGACTTGAGCGATGCCCGCAAGGCCGTGGGCGGGCGCGTGGCGCTACAGGGCAACCTCGATCCATCCGCCTTGTTCGCGACGCCCGAGACCTTGCGCGCGGAAACGCTGCGCGTGCTCGGCAGCTACGGCGCCGGTCCCGGACATGTGTTCAATTTGGGGCACGGCATCACACCCGAGGTCGATCCGGAACGGGTCGCGCTGCTGGTCGAGACGGTGCAGAGCTACGTCCCTGGCTCTTCAGGTGGCCGCGCTGAGCCAGGTTGCCGGCGCGTAGCTCGTCGCGCAGCGCGCGGCGCAGAATCTTGCCGACGTTGGTCTTCGGCAATTCGCTGCGGAAATACACATGCTTGCGGGACTTTGTAGCCGGTGAGTTCCTTGCGGCTAATAGGCGATCAATGCTTCTGCGGTGAGATTCGGATCCTTCTTCACCACGAACAGCGCCACGACCTCGCCGGAATTCTCGTCCGGTTGCGCTACGGCGGCCGACCTCCAGCACGCCCGGATGCGCCGGCCACGACGCTTTCGATTTCGTTTGGGTAGACGTTGAATCCCGACACCAGAATCATGTCCTTCTTGCGGTCTTCGATGTAGACGAAGCCCTTTTCGTCCATGCGGCCGATATCGCCTGTGCGCAGCCAGTCGCCGAACATCACCTTGTTCGGTTTCGTCCGGCCGGTTCCAATAGCCGCGCATTACCTGCGGTCCGAATACGCAGATCTCGCCGACGCCGTTGACGGGCAGTCTCCGCGCCGGCATCGTCGCGAATGGAGACATCGGTTGAGGACACCGGCAGTCCGACCGATCCGTTGAAGGGCAGACCGATGGGATTGGCGGTCACGATCGGCGAGGTTTCGGTCAGCCCCCAGCCTTGGGCCATCGTGTTGCCTGTGACCTCTTTCCAACGCGCCGCCACGACCGGCTGCAGCGCCATGCCGCCGGCAAACGTCACGCGCAGCGCGCTGAAGTCCACGGACGTCAAATCCGGGCGTATGCAGCAAGGCATTGAACAGGGTATTGACGCCGCTGATGAAGTTGAATTTGTACTTCTTCAGTTCCGCCACGAATGCCGGGAAATCCCGCGGATTGGTGATCAGCACGTTGCGTGCTCCCAGCGGTAGGAAAGCCAGACAATTCGCTGGTGAGCGCAAAGATGTGATAGAGCGGCAGCGCAGTGATCACGATGCGGCCACCGCCGGCCTGCAGCGCAGGCCTGATCCACGCCAGCGACTGCAGCAGATTCGCCACCATGTTGCGGTGGGTGAGTACGGCGGCCTTCGCGACGCCGGTGGTGCCGCCGGTGTATTGCAGAAACGCGATGTCCTCGGGACCCAGATTGCACCGGTTCCATTTTGAGGCCAAGGCCGCTGCCCAGCACCGTCTTGAACGACACCGAACCGGGCATTCTCCAGGGCGGCACTTGTTTGCGCACATGGCGCAGCACGAAATTCACGATCAAGCCCTTCGGCGCACCCAGCATGATCGCCGACGCCGGTGACCAGCACGTTCTTCAAATCCGTACGTGCGGCAGCACCTGCTGCAGCACGTGCGCGAAATTCTCGACGATGACGATGGCCTTGGCGCCCGAATCCTTCAATTGATGCTCGAGTTCGCGCGGCGTGTATAGAGGATTGGTATTGACCACCACCATGCCGGCGCGCAGCACGCCGAACAGCGCGATCGGATATTGCAGAATGTTGGGCATCATCAATGCGACGCGATCGCCGCGAACCAGCCCGGATTTATGCTGCAGCCATGCTGCAAAGGCGCGGCTGAGTTCATCGAGTTGCGCGTAAGTCAGGGTAGCGCCCATATTGGAGAACGCGGGCATGGTGCGATAGCTCGAAAAGGCCTCTTCAATCGCTTCCTTGAGCGAGGGGTACGCATCAGGGTCGATGTCCGCCGGTACGCCGGGCGGGTATTGATTGAGCCAATTTCGATCCAAGCTGGCAAGCCTCTTCAATTAGTAACGCGTGTATAGCATCCGCTCAAGGTGCCAGCAACGTTGGCGGCGCTACGGGTAAAATGCTGGAATGAATCCACCGGACTCCCGAGAACAGGAAATTATTGATTCCTGGTATTCCAATGCTGCGCCATGGACCCGTGCGATTCGCACAGCGAGCATCGCGAGTCGAAAATTCATCACCGATCAGGCGATCATCGCTGCCGTTGCAAGTGTCTCATGCCGGCGAATTCTCGATATCGGATGTGGCGAGGGCTGGCTGACGCGCGCGCTCGGTGATCTTGGCATGAGCGTGACGGGCGTCGACGTCGTGCCGGAACTGATCGCGCAAGCCGGCGCGACGCCCGGCGCTACCGCCCCGGGAAGCGTGGCGTTTCACGTGCAAGATTATGCCTCGATTGCGAATCGCCAGTGGCGCGGCGGTGTGTTTGATGCCGCGGTGTGCAACTTCTCCTTGCTCGGCAGAGAGTCAGTGGACTCGCTCATCGCGGCGCTGCCTCATTATCTGGCTGACCCGGGATATTTGATCATCCAGACGCTGCATCCGGTTGCCGCCTGCGGCGCGCAAGCCTATCAAGACGGCTGGCGAGCAGGGAGTTGGCTGGGTTTCAGCGGCGAATTCCACGATCCCGCACCCTGGTATTTCCGCACTCTCGAGACTTGGACGGCGCTGTTGCAGCGCTGTGGGTTCGACATTATCGAATACCGTGAACCCAAAGCGGCGGGCGCAGTCACACCGGCATCCGTTATTTGGATAGGCAAGACACGGCGCTCGGCGCAGACTTAAGCAGATGGAGTTCAAATCATGACCCTGCGCCTCTTAGCCGCCAGCGGCCTGTGCATCCTGCTTTCCGGCTGCGTGATCGGCAGCGGTCCATGTCTTTGGTTGCAGGTGAGGCACGATTTCACCGGGCGAGTGCACTTTCGCGAATTTCCGCGCAGCGATGGCGTCGATACCGTGCCGATATTGATATTGGACAAGACCCAGTACATTTATGCGCCGCCGCAGAGTTTTCAGTGCCTGGCTGCGAACGATGTGCAGCTCGTCGGCATGACTGAATTGCCGGACAGAATCGACGAGGGCTCGCACGTCATCGTCGATGGCAAGGTGCTGGAAGGAGTCGCGTACGGACAGCACACCCGTTTCGTCATTCAAGTCGTCAGCATTTTGCCGTTCCGGCCCAAGAAATGAGGCCGATCGCATTCGCCGGAAATCGGTTTACAATCAGCAGCTCTTCGGACCGAAATAAAACCAGGGAGTGAAGATCAATGAAGAATATAACTGTTGCTGGTCTCATCGCGGCGCCGCTGTTGGTGTTTGCATTGGCGATGCCCAGCCACGCGGCGGACAGCGCTACTACCACCTGCAAGGACGGAACGACCAGTACATCGACGGGCAAGGGCACTTGCAGCGGCCATGGCGGCGTGCAAAAGGCGGCACCGGCCGCGGCAGCCGCACCTGCGGCCGCGCCAGCGCCTAAGACGCCCGCGGCGCCGAAGACACCAACCACACCTGCTGCCGGCGCAACGACGACCTGCTCCGATGGCACGACGACTGCATCGACCGGCAAGGGCACATGCAGCGGTCATGGCGGAGTACAGAAAGCTACGAAAGCCAAACCGGCAACCACGGCAGCGACTGCGGCGCCCGCCGCCGCGGCAACGCCCGCTGCTGCGGCACCTGCCGCCGCGCCGGCAGCCTCGGCCACGTGCCGCCAAGTCGTCTACCGCGACCAAGTCGGCGCCGACAGCCACCGCCAGCAATACCGATCCGACCGGTGCGACCGCGAAGTGCAAGGACGGCACCTATTCGAAGTCCGCGCACCGCAGCGGCACGTGCTCCAGCCACGGCGGCGTGGCTGAATGGCTGACGGCCGCACAGTGATGATATGGGCGGTGGCTTCGCCGCCGCCCTGATTTATTTATGCAGCAGCGGCTTCAAGGCCGGCCAGACATTGTCGAGCAGGATGGGCTGACCCGAGGCGTTGGGATGAATGTCGTCATTCTGCATCAGGAGTCCGGGGAGAGGGCGATATCGGTCGAGCAGAAATGGCACCGCGGGGATTTTCTTCTCGGCTGCCAGATCGCTGAAAACCATAGCTGAAATTGTTCGGTGTATTCGCGGCCCGTAATTCGGCGGCATCCGCATCCCCAGCAGCAGAACCTTCGCGCCTGCGGCGGTGCCAAGGTCGATCATCTGCGCCAGATTCGCGCGCATCTGCGCGATCGGCAGCGCGCGCAGCCCGTCATTGCCGCCCAGTTCGAGGATCACGATGCTGCGGATGATGAAGCTCGAGCGCGCGCGGCAGGCGCGCGAGTCCTCCGGCGGTGGTTTCGCCGCTGACGCTGGCGTTGACGACTTGGTAACCGTAACCTTGTGCCTTGAGCCTCGTCCTGAGCAATTCCACCCAGCCTTGTTCTACGTGCGGCAGCCCGTAGCCGGCGCTGATGCTATCGCCGAATACGAGAATCACCGGTGCTTCGGCCCTGGGCCGAAACGGATGCAGCGACTAATGCCGAATAGGGCCAAAAGCCGTTTCACGAGCGCTCCTGATGCAAGACCAAATCGTTCTCGAAGCCAAGAATGTCTCTAAGACCGTGGCCAGCCCCGAAGGGTCCCTCGACCATTCTCGCCGATGTCAGCCTGAGCTGTGCGAACCGGCGAGACCCTGGCCATCGTCGGCGCCTCCGGCGCCGGCAAATCGACTCTGCTGGCGCTGCTCGCGGGACTCGATACGCCGAGCACCGGCCGCGTGTTGATCGCGGGCGTCGACCTGACGGAACTCGATGAAGATGGCCGCGCGGCGATTCGCGGCAAGCATGTCGGATTCGTGTTCCAGTCGTTTCATCTCATTCCTTCGCTGACGGCGATCGAAAATGTCATGTTGCCGCTGGAACTCGGCGGTCGGCGCGATGCGCGCCAGGCGGCGGCCGCGGCGCTTGCAGCAGGTGGGCCTGACGCCGCGCATGGCGCACTATCCGAAGCAGCTGTCCGGCGGCGAGCAGCAGCGCGTGGCCATTGCGCGTGCCTTCGTGACCCATCCGGCAGTGCTGTTCGCGGACGAGCCCACCGGCAATCTGGACACGGCCACGGGGCAGCGCATCACCGATCTGTTGTTCGAGCTGAATCGCAGCACCGGCAGCACGCTGGTGCTGGTCACGCATGACCGCAGCTTGGCGGCGCGCTGCAGTCGGATTCTGGAACTCGACGCCGGGCACACAGTGAATGGCCAAACGGCGGCGCCCAGGCGGCAGCGCAGCGCGGTGAATTGATGCAAGCGCTGCGCTTCGCCTTGCGCAATCTGTGGCGCGACTTGAAGTCCGGCGAGCTTTCGGTGCTGCTGCTGGCGCTTGTCGGTGGCGGTGCTGTCGCTGACGGCGGTGGGCTTCTTCACCAGCCGCATTTCGCAAGGCGTGCGCGCGCAAGCGGCCGAGGTGCTGGCGGCGGATTTGCGGCTGGAATCGCCGGACGCCGATCCCGCAGCGTTACTTCGATGCGGCGCGCGCGCGCGGACTGCGCAGCGCGCAAGTTCTGTCCTTCCCCACCGCAATTTTCAGCGGCGACTTGAGCCAGCTGGCGGCGCTCAATGCGGTGACTGCCACTTATCCCTCTGCGCGGGCATGTGCGCATTGCCGATGCGCCGTTCGGCGCGCCGCGCAGCACCGATAAAGATTCCCGGCCGCGGCGAGGTGTGGATCGATGCACGCATCATTGCGCAGCTGAAACTGGACTTGGGCGCCATGCTGCGCATCGGCGCAGGCATCCTTCCGCGTCACGCGAAGTTCTCGACTATCGGCCGGATCAAGGCACCGGGTTCGTCAATCTGGCGCCCGCGGCTTTGCTCAACTATGAGGATATTGCGGCGACGCAGCTCATCCAGCCGGGCAGCCGCGCCACCTATGCGGCGCTGTTCGCGGGCGCGCCGGCTGCGGTGGCGAGCTTCCGCGAGTACTTGACCCAGACCAAGGCGCCGGGCGAGCGGCTGAGAGATGTCGAAGAATCGAGCCGGCAATTGAATTCCGCCATCGACCGCGCCAGCCGATTTCTCAATCTGGCCAGCCTCGCCTCGGTGCTGCTGGCCGCGGTGGCGGTGGCCATGGGCGCGCGGCGCTACGCGGCGCGTCACATCGACGCCGTCGCCTTGATGAAGTGCATGGGCGCGGCGCAGGGCTTCGTGCTGGCGATCTCCATCATCGAATTGACGCTGCTGGCGTTGTTCGCGGTGGCCATCGGCACGCTGCTCGGGTATCTCGCGCAGTCGGGATTGGTCTTGGCTGCTGCAGAGTCTTATCCGCAGCGAACTGCCGCCGGCCTCGTTGGCGCCGCTGCCCATTGCGCTTGTGACCGTGTTGGCCATGCTCATCGGCTTCGCGCTGCCGCCGCTGCTGCAATTGAAGAACACGCCGCCGGCGCGGGTACTGCGCAAGACCGTGACCGCGCCGCCGCTGCGCTATGGCGTGAGCTATCTGCTGGCGCTCGCGGCGCTGTTTGCGATTCTGTGGAGCATGGTGCGGGACACCGAGCTGGTGCTGAGCGTGCTGGCCGGCGTACTGGCGGTCGGTGTGGTGCTGACCCTCGCGGGTTTCGGTTTGGTGAGGCTGACCAGCCGGCTGCGCGGCGGCGTCGGCGTAGCGTGGCGCTACGGACTGGCGAATGTGTCGCGCCGCGGCACCGGCAGCGTGGTGCAGATCGTCGCCTTCGGCTTGGGATTGATGGTGCTGTTGTTGCTGGCCGTGGTGCGCGGCGATCTGCTGGCGGATTGGCGCCGCAGCCTGCCGACCGATGTACCCAACAATTTTCTGGTCAACATCCGCCCCGAGCAACGCCAGGCCGCTGCAGGAGTTTCTGAGTCGCCCACGGCTTCGGCGCGCCGCCGATGTACCCCATGGTGCGGGCGCGCATCACCGCGATCAACGGCACGCCGCGCTCAATCGCTCAAATTGCGCGGCGATGCGGGGCGCGGCTTTGTCGGAGCGGGAGCAAAATCTGACCTGGTCGGCCAATATGATGGAGGACAATCAGTTGGTGGCAGGCCGATGGTGGACTGCGGCCGATGCCGGCAAACACCTGGTGTCGATATCGTCGGAGTATGCGGAGGCTCTGCACTTGGAGGTGGGCGATAAGCTCAGCTTCGATGTGGCCGGGGAACCCCTGACGGTGCAGGTCGCCAGCATCCGGAAAATACGTTGGGACAGTTTCCGGCCGAATTTCTTTCTGGTGTTTCCGCCCGGCTTGCTCGATGGCGCGGCGGGAACTTACATGACCAGTCATCTACCTCACGCCCACGCAGCGGCCGGCGCTGGCGGACCTGGTGCGCGAATTTCCGACGATTTCGGTTTTCGACGTGGACGCGATTCTCAAGCAGATCCGCGACATCATGGATCGAGCCTCGCTGGCCGTACAGTACGTGTTTCTTTTCACGCTCGCGGCGGGAATCGTCGTGCTGTTGGCGGCGGTGCAATCGACTCGGGACGAGCGTCGCTATGAAAGCGCAATGCTGCGGACCTTGGGCGCGAGCCGCGGCACGGTGCTGCAGGGCGTCGCCGCCGAATTTTCGGCCTTGGGGTTTCTGTCCGGCACCTTGGCGGCGTTCGGCGCCACCGCCATCGGGCTGGATATTGGCGGAGCGGCTATTCTCGCTGCAGTTCACGCTCGATCCAATGGGTATGGGTTGCGGGCCTGATCTGCGGCACCGTTCTCGTCGGCTTGAGCGGAACGCTGGCAACGCGCAGCGTGATCAACACGCCGCCCATCGTCACGTTGCGCGACGAGTAATTCATCACCGGGCGGACCGCGAGCCCCAGGGCGGGCGTCGCTCGCTATTCGACCTCGATGATCAACCAGCCGATTGCGAGTCGGAATGCCGCGCGGCGGCAATGCTTCGATCCGCACGGTATAAATGCCGGCCGACAGACCGGTGGAATTCAGCGTGAGCCGCAACTCGCCGTTGGAATCCTTGAGCAGATTGTTTAGCACCAGCGCGCGGCCCTGGTCCTTCTTGTCGACGAACACGCGAAATTGCTGAAGTTTTTGCGTGTAGCCAAGATCGATGTGCACGTCCATCAACAGCGGCGCGGCGCGATTGAGTTTTATCCGTGCATGGTCGATGCCGGGTGCGTGATCGGGAGAAATATACATCGCCTTCTCGGTGGCGGGCTGCACCAGCGGTCCTTGGCTCATCACACGCTTGGTGTCTTCGAGTTTCCCTTGCAGCAGTGAATATTTTCCCGCGAGCGACCAAACAGCCACCAAGCACACGAACGCAAGCGCTCCCAAACCGATCAGCAAATAAATACTCTTCCACCAGGGCGGCTTCGGCTCGCCGAGATCCTGCGGCCGGCCGCTGGCTTCCAGCAACTTGAGGCTTGCGTGCGCGCGCTCGGATAGTTTCAATTCGTTCAAGTAATCGGGATTAGCGCGGCACCACTGTTCAAGATCGCGCGCGCCCTTGAATGGCAATTTGTTTTCTAGATAGCGCTCGACGAGCTTGTGATCTTCGATGAATTTTTTATCGAAGCGCGGCGAAACCGGCGCTGGCTTTGCGGTTGGTTTCCCTTGTGCGACGGTGCGGGCGTTCATTAGAAAAATAAGTCCTTATTGGGCCATTTTGCCGGGTCGGGCGTGCACAATATGTGAAATGATCGGCATATAGGCCCGCCGGCGTCGCCGGGCTGAGACGGCCGTCACGAATTGACGCTCGCCAACACGTCGCAGACAGCCCCGATTGCGGCCTCGCGGGTGCTCGACTTGCGCCACACGGCACCCACGCTGCGCGAGGGCTTGGGGTTGCTGAATTGTCGAATGGCGAGGCCTCGCTGCGATCCGTAGGGCGATTCCACCGCCATTTCGGGGAGCAAGGTGATCCCCAGTCCGGCGACCACCATTTGACGCAAGGTTTCGAGACTGGTCGCGCGAAAATCCTCGGCTTCGCGCACATCGATCCGGCTGCAAACTTCCAGCGCCTGGTCACGCAGGCAATGGCCATCTTCCAGCAGCAGCAGGGTCTGGCCCTTGAGATCAGCGACCTTGATGGTGTTTTTTGCGGCCAGCGGATGGTGGGTGGGAAGCGCCACCGTGAACGACTCCTCGTACAGCGCGCGGGACTCGAGGCCGTCCTGCAGCACCGGCAGGGCCATGATCCCTAAGTCGATCTCGCCATCGCGCAGGCGCTTCAGCAGCGCCTCGGTTTGGTATTCGTAAAGCATCAGGCCGAGTTGCGGCACCGCTTTGCGAATCTTTTGCATGACGCGGGGCAGCAGATAGGGCCCGATCGTGGGAATGAGCCCAATCTTGAGCTTGCCTGCGAAAGGATCGGTATTGCTGCGCGCCAGCGCGATGATTTCATCGCTTTCATCCAAAATGCGCCGCGCGCGCACCACGATCTGCTTGCCCACTTCGGTGAGCTGCACGTTTTTCGGCTGGCGTTCCACCAATTTGACGCCCAAGAATTCTTCGAGCTTCTTCAGCTGCGCCGACAAGGTCGGCTGGCTGACGAACGTGCGCTCCGCCGCTTTGCCGAAATGGCCGGTATCGGCCAATGCCACCAGGTATTTGAGGTCCTTGAGATTCATCGGTTTGTACCCATAGACACAGTCTATCAAAACAATCATTATAATCAATTCAACTAATGGTGGGTTGGCTGCTACCATGCGCGGTAGTTTTCAAAACCTGCCTGAGGAGTTCTACATGTCTCTGATCAATACTGAAATCAAGCCATTCAAGGCAACGGCCTATCACAATGGCAAATTCGTCCCGGTGACGAACGAAACGCTCAAGGGCAAGTGGTCCGTGTTCGTGTTCTACCCTGCGGACTTCACCTTCGTATGCCCGACAGAACTCGGCGATCTGGCCGACAACTACGCGGAATTCAAGAAGCTGGGTGTGGAGGTGTATGGTGTATCGACCGATACGCATTTCGCCCACAAGGCCTGGCATGACACCTCGGACACGATCAAGAAGGTGCAGTACCCGTTGGTCGGAGATCCGACCGCGACGCTGGCGCGCAATTTCGAGGTGCTGATCGAGGAGCAGGGCCTGGCATATCGCGGCACCTTCGTGATCGATCCGGAAGGCAAGATCAAAGTCATGGAAGTGCATGACAACGGCATTGGCCGCGACGCCAAGGAATTGCTGCGCAAGGTCAAGGCGGCCCAGTACGTCGCTTCGCATCCGGGTGAAGTGTGCCCGGCGAAATGGACTCCTGGCGCGGATACGCTGAAGCCCTCGCTCGACCTGGTCGGCAAGATCTAGCGGCCATTCGCGTGGCCCCGGCACGCGCCGGGGCCATGACTACGCCGGCCAATATCAGAGGACACGGGAGCACATCATGCTCGACAGCAATCTCAAGACTCAGCTACAGGAGTACCTCGCGCGCATTTCGCAGCCCGTGGAAATCGTCGCTTCCTTCGATGACGGCGATAAATCGCAGGAAATGCTCGACCTGCTGAACGACATCGAATCCGTATCGAGCTTGGTCAAGATCGATGCGCAGCGCGACGATTCCCAAGTCAAACCATCCTTCGCTTTGCGCCGGCCAGGCGCCGAGGCAAGAGTCCGATTCGCGGGTGTGCCGATGGGACACGAATTCACCTCCCTGGTGCTGGCGCTGCTGCAGACCGGCGGCTATCCGCCGAAGATCGACCAGGCTGTCGTGGAACAGATCAAGAATCTGGATGGCGATTACAACTTCGAGACCTTTGTTTCGCTGACCTGCCAAAGCTGCCCGGACGTCGTGCAAGCGTTGAATGCCATGGCGGCGCTGAATCCCAAGATCCGGCATACCATGATCGATGGCGCGGTGTTTCAGGAGGAAGTCGAGCGCCGCCAGGTGATGGCGGTGCCTGCCGTATTCCTGAATGGCGAACCCTTCGGTCAGGGACGCATGGAGCTTGACGAGATCATCGCACAAGCTGGATTCAGGCGCGGCAAAACGTACAACTGAGAAGCTCGACGCCAAGGCGCCGTTGATGTGCTGGTGGTGGGCGGCGGTCCCGCGGGTGCCGCGGCCGCGATTTACGCGGCGCGCAAAGGCATTCGCACCGGCATCGCCGCGGAGCGCCTGGGCGGTCAGCTGCTGGATACCGTCGGCATCGAGAATTTCATTTCGGTCAAGGAGACCCAAGGTCACAAGCTGGCGATCGGGGTTCGAGCAGCATGTGACGACCTACGATGTGGACGTGATGAATCTGCAGCGCGCGGAAGCGCTGGTTCCTGGCGACCTGATTGAAGTGAAGCTGAGCGGCGGCGCTTCGCTGAAGGCGCGATCTGTGGTCATCGCGACGGGCGCGCGCTGGCGCGAGATCAACGTGCCTGGCGAGCGGGAATACCGCAATCGCGGCGTCGCGTACTGCCCGCATTGCGACGGCCCGCTGTTCAAGGGCAAGCGAGTCGCGGTCATCGGCGGCGGCAATTCCGGCGTGGAAGCGGCCATCGATCTTGCCGGGCTGGTCAGCCATGTCACTTTGATTGAATTCGATCCGCAGCTGCGCGCGGACGCGGTCCTTACACGCAAGCTTGCGAGCCTGCCGAACGTCGACCGTGATCAACGGACGCGCAGACCACCGAGGTAGTCGGCGACGGACAGCGCGTCATCGGGCTCAAGTACAAGGAGCGCAGCAGCGGCGAGATGCGCGGTCTGGAACTCGCCGGGGTATTCGTGCAAATTGGCCTGATTCCCAACACCGATTGGCTGAAAGGCACGGTCAAGCTGTCGCCGCGTGGTGAAGTGGAGGTCGATGCGCGCGGCGGGACCTCTGTGCCAGGTGTTTTTGCTGCCGGGGATTGCACCATCGTGCCCTACAAGCAAATCGTCATTGCGGTGGGCGAAGGCGCCAAGGCTTCCCTAAGCGCCTTCGACCATCTCATTCGCTCACCCCTGTCAGCAGCTGCGTGACGATGGCGGAGCCTGTGCATACCCGCCGATTTTCCGCCGGAGTGGTGGTGGTCCACTTGGGCGGTGCGGCCGTGCAATACCTGTTGCTGCGTGCCTATAAGAATTGGGATTTTCCGAAAGGTCTGGTCGAGCCGGGCGAGCAACCCTTCGATGCGGCGGTGCGCGAAGTGAAAGAGGAAACGACCCTCGTAAATCTGGCGTTCGATTGGGGCAAGGACTACATGGACACGGGCCCCTATAACAAGGGGAAGATTTCCCGCTACTACCTCGCACGCAGCGACGACACGCTGGTGCATCTGCCGATCAATCCAGAACTCGGATTTCCGGAACACCAGGAGGCGCGCTGGGTGCCGATTCGAAACCGCGCTCAACATGGTCTCGCCGCGGCTCAAGCCCGTGATCCACTGGGCGAGCGCCATCATTGCGGCGCCGGCGCCCGGCGCAGCCGCTGCCGTCAAAGAGTGATACTGCCTCGTCCGATCTCGAGCACATCGCCGCCGACGAAAACCTGCCTCTCGCGGTTCACGTCGAGAAACAGCGTGGATGGCCGAGCCACGAATTCTCCCTGCGAAATTTGCAGCTGAAGCGGCAGCGCGCGCTGCATCGTTAGACACCATGCGCCGAAGTTGGCGGTGGCCGAGCCGGTGGCGGGATCTTCGAGAATGGCGCCGCCGACCGGAAAGAAGAAACGCGCCAGCGCCTGATCGCGGCCGCCCACGGACGTGCCGCTCAGACAAAAAACGTAGGCCGTACT
Source organism: uncultured Gammaproteobacteria bacterium (assembly GCA_963771615.1). Taxonomy (GTDB): domain Bacteria; phylum Pseudomonadota; class Gammaproteobacteria; order Steroidobacterales; family Steroidobacteraceae; genus Bog-1198. Next base: position 191,864 of record CAVYUD010000006.1, on the reverse strand, counting down.
CTGGCCTTCTTCGCTGCGGATTTTTGCCATCGCCGCGGCCGACGGTACCGCGCGGCGCACGGCGTCGGTCGAAGTGAGCGGTACCACCAGTTGTTCCTTGCCGGCTTTAACCCACAGCGGGCGCTCACCGATGTCCCGCGTATCGAGTCCCAACGCCGCGGCGAGGTCGGCGCGCGAGACATCCAGTTCGCGCGAGGTGGCGGCCAAGGCACTCAAAGTCCAACGATCGCCGCCGGCACGAACCGGTATGAGACCCGCCTGCATCTCCAGTACCAGCGAATCACCGCCCAATTTCAGGGTGCGGCAAACGTGCGCCGTGCCGAGCGTTGGATGACCGGCGAAAGCCATTTCGTACGCGGGAGTGAAGATACGCACGCGCGCGTTGGCGCGGGTGGAAGGCAGGATAAAAGTGGTTTCCGAAAGATTGAACTGGCGCGCCAGCGATTGCATCTGTTCGCTGCTTAAGCTGCTGCCATTTTCAAATACGCACAGAGGATTGCCGGTAAACGGGCCCTGGCCTTCAGTGAAGACATTGACGATGCGGAACGGGTGAGTTGCCATGAGCGCATTATCTCACCCGTCCGCCATCGCTTGGTTGCAATCAGCATCTGTGGCCGCGTTACGGGCGGACGACTAAGACGGGCGCCGGGGCGACGACCGCGACGCGCGGGCCGTAGTAACCACGGTGATAACCATAAGGCGCCACGACACAGCCACTCATCGCAATAATACTCATAGGAATCAACAACATAAACAACCTACGCATAACATCCTCCTAAAGGTTTTTTGCTCTCAAGTGGTTAACGCGGCAGCAGCGGGCGCGATGACAGGATGAATAAACCTTAAGGTGCCGACAGCGGCGCCCGCGCCGCAATCCGGCGCGGCGGCCCAGGTTAAGCGAGAGAGTGGAAGACCTTTTGCACGTCGTCGTCCTGCTCAAGCTTGTCGATGAGCTCCAGCACTTCTTTTGCTTGATCCTCCGGCAACTCGATCGGCACGGAGCAAATGTATTCGTGCTCGGCGGATAACGGCGTGATGCCGCGGCGCTCCAACGCTTCCTGCAGCTTGCCGAAGTCATTGAACGCACCGCGGATCACCAATTGCGGCTCGCCTTTATCGCCGGTGCTATCGCCCATTTCCTCGAGGCCATAGTCGATCAGGTCCAGTTCAAGCTCGTCATGATCCTTGACCTGAGACGGGTCAACGCGAAATACGCCCATTTTTTTGAATAAGAAGCTGACGCTGCCGGTGGTACCCATATTTCCCGCGCCCTTCATGAAAATGTTGCGCAACGATGCGACCGTGCGCGTTGGGTTGTCGGTGGCGGTCTCCACCAGCAAGGCTACGCCGTGCGGCGCATAGCCTTCATAAATGATCTGCGCATAGTTGGCCGCGTCTATGCCTGAGGCGCGGCGAATTGCGGCATCCGTCTTGTCTTTGGGCATGTTGACGGCGCGTGCATTTTGCAGCACGCGCCGCAGCGTTGGGTTCGATGCTGGATCGGGACCGCCGGCATGTACGGCGATCGCGATGTCTTTGGCGACCCGGGTGAATTGCTTGGCCATGCGGTTCCAGCGAGCGAACATGGCGTGCTTTCTGACTTCAAATATGCGTCCCATGGCGACTATGGTAGCAATACGCGGTTAAACCGCTAGACTTGCGCTTTCTTAAGCCACGGCATTTCCCATGAGCGCAGTCCCCGCAGACCTGATAGAAAACAGCGCGAGCTTCCGCGATCTCGGCCTGTCGGATGCGGTACTGCTGGCGCTTGCCGATGTCGGTTATGAATCGCCGTCGCCGATTCAAGCCCAAACCATTCCGGTGCTGCTGTCGGGCAAAGACATGCTCGGCCAGGCTCAAACCGGCACGGGCAAGACCGCAGCATTTGCCCTGCCCGCGCTCACGAAAATCGATCTGGCGCGGCACGAGCCGCAGGTGCTGGTGCTGGTTCCCACCCGCGAATTGGCGCTGCAAGTGTCGGAGGCATTTCTACGCTATGCCGCTCATTTGAAAGGATTCCACGTACTGCCCATCTACGGCGGCCAGAGTTATCAGCCGCAATTGAATGCGCTGCGGCGCGGCGTGCACGTTGTCGTCGGCACGCCCGGGCGCGTCATCGATCACATGAATCGGGGCACCTTGAAGCTCTCGGGTCTGACGCTCTTGGTGCTGGATGAGGCGGACGAAATGCTGCGCATGGGCTTCATCGACGCGGTGGAGAGCATCCTCGAGCAGACACCGCCGCAGCGGCAGGTGGCCCTGTTCTCAGCGACAATCCCTGCGCCGATACGCCGGATCGCGGCGAAGCACCTGCGTACGCCGGTGGAAGTCACGATCAAAAGCAAGACCACCACCGCGACCAATATCCGGCAGCGCTATTGGATGGTGAGCGGCATGCACAAGCTGGATGCCCTGACGCGCATCCTGGAGGCGGAGACGTTCGACGGCATGCTGGTGTTCACGCGCACCAAGCAGGGCACGGTGGAGCTGGCGGAAAAACTCGAGGCGCGCGGCTTTGCGGCCGCGCCCTTGAACGGCGACATTGCGCAGCCGCTGCGGGAACGCACGGTAGCCAGACTAAAGGCCGGACAGATCGACATCCTCGTAGCCACCGATGTGGCGGCCCGCGGACTCGATGTGGATCGCATCGGCCATGTGGTGAACTACGACGTGCCCTATGACACGGAATCCTATGTGCATCGCATCGGCCGCACGGGCAGAGCGGGCCGCAAGGGCGAGGCCATCCTGTTCATCGCGCCGCGCGAGCGCAATATGCTGCGGGCCATCGAGCGTGCCACGCGGCAAGTGATCGAGCCCATGAACCTGCCGAGCGTCGATGCCGTCAATACGCTGCGTATTGCCAAGTTCAAGCAGCGCATAACCGAGTCCATCGCCAAAGGTGACGGCAATCTGTACCGGCCGGTATTGGAGCAATTGGAAACAGAATCGGGAATGGCGTTGATCGACATTGCAGCGGCGCTAGCAAGCCTGTCGCAGGGATCCACTCCCTTGCTGCTGGCGCAGAAGCCTGAGCGGCCGGCGGATGCGCCTCCACCGAACCGAGTGCGCGACGCACGCCACGAGGAAACGCACGGTGCGCTGCGCGAGCGGGATGCGCCTCGCGAGCGGGATGCGCCCCGCGAAGAACGGCCGCGCAAGTCGGGCCCGGCGCAAATGGAAACTTTTCGCATCGAAGTGGGGTCGGTACATGGTATCAAGCCCGGGAATATCGTCGGCGCGATCGCCAATGAAGCCGACATCGAGGGTGTGCACATCGGACGCGTGGATATTCGCGAAGACCATAGCTACGTCGACTTGCCGGAGGGCATGCCGAAGGAGATATTCAAGCAATTGCAGAAGGTGCGCGTGGCAGGCCGTGAGTTGCGGATCAGCCGCGTGAGTGAGAAGCCCCCGAAACCGCCGCGCGCGACGCTTGGGCGTCACGGCGCCGGTCCGCGCGAGGCACGTGCGAAGCCAAAGATCTCGGCTCGCCGGCGCACAAAAGATTGAGTCAAAACCCAAACCTAGAGGAGTGAATCATGGGCAAAGGTATGGATCGTAAGAAGGAAGACAAGAAGAAGCCAACCAAGACATTGGAGGAGAAGCGCGCTGCCAAGCGCGAAAAGAAGGCCGCCCGGGGCTGACCCTAAGACGCACGGCGTCATGGGTAGCGCGGGCCGCGAGGAGCCGTCTTAAGCTCCTAGACGACGCGGCCGCGCCGCCCGCCGTTGTGGAAATCGCGGATGTTCGCTGCCATCTCGTCCAGGCAGCGTTGCCGCGCTTCGCGCGCCGCCCAGGCGATGTGAGGCGTCACTATTAAATTGGGGATTTGGCCGTCCAAGAGCGGCTCACCGGGCATTGGCGGCTCCTGCGGCAACACATCGATACCCGCGCCACCGAGCCGACCAGACTTGAGCGCGGCGGCGAGCGCCGCGCCGTCAATCAGACCGCCGCGCGCCGTATTGATCAGCAGTGCATCGGGCTTCATCAGCGCAAGTTCGCGCGCACCGATCAGACCGCGGGTTGCATCGTTCAGCGGGCAGTGCAAAGAAACAATGTCCGCGGTGGCCAGCAGCTGATCGAGCGGCACACGGCCGGATTGAGGCGCGTTTCCGGGCCGATTGGCGATCTTGACCTGCATCCCGAAGGCCTCTGCAATGCCTGCCGCGCCGCGGCCGAGCTCGCCGAAACCGACGATGCCGAAAATGCGGCCCTGAAGTTCGCGAATGGGGTGGGACAGCACCGCGGCGGCCTCATCCTTCGCCCACGAGCCGTCCTTGGCGAGGCGCGAAAATTCGCACACATGCTGGGTGAGACTCAAGATCAATCCCCATACATGCTGGACCACCGAAGCGGTGCAATAGGCGCGCACATTGCACACTGCTATGCCGTGTTCGCGCGCCGCGGACAGGTCCACATTGTTGGTGCCGGTCGCGGCCAGCGCCACCAGTTTCAAGCGCGGCGCGCCCGACAGAAGTTCGCGAGTCAGGTCGAGCTTGTTCAGCAGTGCGACATCCGCATCCTTGATGCGTTCTGCAATTTTCGTCTCGCTCGAGTCGTACAAGAGCAGATCGCCGGCCACCTCGCGCAGCCGCCCAAGATCGAGATCGCCATTTGCAACAGTGTCGTAATCCAGAAATACGGTTTTAAGAGGCTGCGTGCTCATGACGCGTTAGAATATGCGACTGATATGAAAATTACCGCAGTCAAAATTCTGATCGGCGTGAATGTGCTGGTGTTCCTGTTGCAGGGTGCCTCGAACGGCATGGTTGACGTCCTGTTCGGCTTGTGGCCGCTGCAGCCGATTGAAGGGCACGTCTACTTTCATTTCTGGCAGATCGTAACCTATGCCTTCTTGCACAGCACCGATCACATCAGCCATCTGCTTTTCAACATGCTCGGCTTGTGGATGTTCGGCGAAGAAATTGAGCGTTATGTGGGACCGCGGCGCTTGCTTAGCTGTTATTTCGCTTCCGTCGTTACGGCGGCCTTGAGTCAGCTTTTCATCCCCATTCTCTTCAACGCGCCGCCGGCGCCTACTATTGGCGCGTCCGGCGGCGTTTTCGGGCTGCTACTGGCATATGCGGCGCTATTTCCGCATCGCAAGGTCGTGCCCTTGATTCCACCGATCCCAATGCCGGCCTGGCTGTTCGCCACGATCTACGCGTGCATCGAGCTCTTCCTGGGCGTTACCGGCACGCTATCGGGCATTGCGCATTTCGCTCACCTCGGAGGCATGGTCGGCAGCGCGCTGGTGATCATGCAATGGCGAGCGAGCGCCCGCAAAACCCGCTAGGCTGCAAAGATGACTTCTAAAACGCTGACGATGGCTTTCACTGCGCTAGTCCTCGCGGCGAATTCAGCTCACGCTGAGTGGGTAAACCGCGTCACCGATGGCATCATGGGCACGCGCATCACTGTGGAACTATGGTCGGAAGACAAGCCGAAAGCGGAAGCGGCCATCGATGCGGTGCTCGACGAAATGCGGCACATCGACGAGTCGATGAGTACCTACAAATCCACCAGCGAAGTGTCGTTGGTCAACGCCAAGGCCGCCGATGGCCCGATGCACATCAGCAAGGAGCTGTTCGATTTGCTGGTGAAGGCCAAGGAATACTCCGTCATTACCGACGGCGCCTTCGACATCACCTATGCCAGCGTCGGTTACATGTACAATTTTCCGCAGCACATTCGGCCGAATGATGCGCAAATTGCCAAGGCGCTGCCCGCGGTCGATTACCGGCACGTGATTCTCGATCCGAAGCATCAGACTGTGCTGTTCTCTCAGAAAGGCGTGCGCATCGATTTGGGCGGCATAGCCAAAGGCTATTCGGTGGACTGCGGCATCGAAGTCTTGAAAGCGCGGGGCGTGACACGCGCTTACGTATCCGCCGGCGGCGACAGCCGCATCATCGGCGATCGTTTTGGCAAGCCCTGGATGGTGGGAATTCGCGATCCGCGCAAGGGAGAAGGTGAAGTCATCGCCAGCATTCCGCTGGTTGACGCGGCCATTTCCACATCCGGCGACTATGAGCGGTTTTTCGATGAGGGCGGCATTCGCTACCATCACATCATCGACCCGCATACCGGTCATTCCGCCAGCAAGGTGCGCAGCGCGACGGTGATCGGACCTTACGCCACACGCACCGATGGGTTATCCAAGACCGCGTTCGTATTGGGGCCGGAAAAGGCGATGGAAATTTACAATCGCATCGACGATATCGACGCCATTATCGTCAAGCTCGATGGCACGGTGGTTTTTTCCAAAGGCATGCAGCACGGCAAGGCAGGCGCGCCGCCGCCGCACTAGCCGCGGCGCGAACTCACCGGAAGGCGATGATTTTCGCCTCCGCGCAGGCGTTCAAATAGTCGCTGACGATGCTCACGGGGATGGGCCCGAACTCGGCGGACACGGCGTCTCTAATATCGGCGACCGACCTCTTGCCATCGACGAAATTGACGATTTCATAGGCGTACAGAGCGCTACTGTCCTGCACATTGACGAACCGGCTCGATCCGGCGCTGAGCAACTGGATCTTGCTCACCCGCTCCTCTCCCAGACGATCGCGCAGCACATCGTCGTTCTGAAAGGTCAGCGGCCCGAACTCGCCGATGCGATGCGGTACTCGCGCCGCCTCGGCGGTCGCGCGCCACCCCGGTGTCCAGTTTGCATCGTGCGCTCCTCGGCTCGCGGCGGCTTCGACCAGCCAACCATTCAAGGTCGCCGCTTGAGCTTGGAGCGCCGCGACGGACGCCGCGAGCGCTTGCGGATGGCCGTGCGTATACAGAGCGAACGACTGCAGCCCCGACTGCTCGCGGTGAAGCGATTGCGTCAAGAGATTTCGAGCCTCGAACAGTGCTTCCTGCGGGGCGAGTTCCGGCCGCTGCGTGAGCGTCAAGGCGCGAGTGAAGCCCTGAGCCAAGCGTTGCTGGCCCCGCGCCGCTAAAAACGGCAGCACCAGAGCGGAATTTGCCGCATCCAATGTGGCAAAACTGTAGCCGGAGGCCGCGCCCAGCAGCGCAACCCGGCGTAGCTTGGTGGGATCGATTTGCAGCAGCGTGTCGTGATCAGTATGAATGTAGATATCCGGCCAATCGCGCAAGTAGAGCGAAGGTACGGCGATGGTGGACGAATCATAATCATCGTGATCGCTGCCCTCGGCGTAGGGAGTCTCGTCGACAAAAAATGCATTGCGGGTGCCTGAGGCGCCGTCTCGATTTTCGACGACAGCGGCATCCTCGTGACTGCCGTCTTCGGTGTAGAGGGTCGCCGCGTCGCGAATGGTCGCGGCGAAGGCCGCGCCGATGTCCGTGACAAACGTCGGCAAGGACCAGGGAGTCTGCGTCACATGCAGCACGGATTTGTTCTTGAACAAATCGCCGCCCACCATATCCATGTGAATGTCGGCGCGCATGGAGGCGCGGATGTCAGGGTGTCGGCTCAAATACGCCATGGTGCCCTCGACTTCCGGGCCCCAGATGAAACGCAGCGTTCGCTGCGGGCGCTTCAGGCTGCCATCGCCTATCAAGCGGGCAAGCACCCGCGCGGACTCCAAAATGGTTACGCAACCGCTGCCATTGTCATTGGCGCCCGGCCGTTGGTGATCGAGGTGGCAGCTATAAACGATCTCTCCAGCGGCTGTATCGCTGCCGGGTATGGTGCCGGTCACCACCGTCCAATGTCCGGGACCCACTTCCGCTTTGACATGCGCGCCGAGCACCACCGGGCGTCCTGCTGCGATCTGCGCGCGCAAGTCGCTGCGCTGTGGCACGCGACACCATGAAGGCAAAGCCTTGTGGCAGCGAGCCGTCCAAGTGACCCCAGCGCACGATGCCGGTGTCGAGCCCGGACCAGGCAGTGCTCTGATTGGGCATGTCGCTGACAATGCCGGCCGCGCCAAATTTCGCCACGGCGAGACGCTGCACCATCGACAGCACGCCGTCGGCGAGCACGATTTTCCCGCGCACATCCTTACCGGAGTAGTCCGATTCCGATGTTCCCGCGCCCACATCAATCAGCGGCGCCTCGACATCGGCACTGTGGCTGTAGTCGGCCAGGCGAATTGGGTCGGTTGACCAATCGCCCAACAAAGTGTGCTGCGGTTCGATCTGCCACAGCCGCGCCCCCTCGACACTCCAGGCAATGTGCGAGCGCATCAGGCCGTAGTGGATCTTGCCGTCGATCGGAAATTGCTCAGCGTGCACATCCTGCAAGCCGTATTCCTGCGCGCGCGCCAGGATGAAATTCGCCGCTTGATCGAACTCTGGTGTAGCAGGAACGCGGTGCAATCGCGTTAGAGCACGCAGATTTTCATAGGGCGCACTGCCGCTGGCCTCGCGGCGCAAGTTCGACCAATCGGAATCCGGCAGAAAGGGATGTTGCGCCCAGACGCTCGAGGACTGTATGCCCCATAGAAAGGCGAGGCCTGCGGCCGCGCGAAGAGTTCGAATCACTGGAAATCCCCGATTGTTAGGCAACAAGGATAGCCGATCGGCCGGCGAAACTTGTCGAGCGGGAATAAAATGGCCTCGCCATGAGTCTTAACCCTATGGATGACAAGCGCGCCCGATTCGAGGGGCAGGTTATGCCTCATCTCGACGCCGCGTATCGGTTCGCTCGGTGGCTATGCCGCCCCGGGGAGGCCGATGACGTGGTGCAGGACGCCATATTGCGTGCCTTTCGGGGGTTCGACGCCTTGAGGGGCTCCGATGCAAAGGCGTGGCTGCTGACCATCGTGCGCAATTGCCATCTGACGGCGGTGAAGCAGCAACAGCGACGCGCATTTGTGCCGCTTCCAGAAGAGAACGATGCAATCGATGGGCACGCGATGATCGCGAATGATGCAACTCCGGAGAGCGAGACGATTACTTCCGACCAAAAACGGGTGCTGGACCGGCTGGTGGCCTCGCTGCCCGAGGAACACCGCACCGTATTGATGCTGCGGGAAATCGAGGAAATGGATTATGCACAGATTGCGGCCGTGACCAACGTACCCATCGGCACGGTGATGTCGCGCTTGGCGCGCTCACGCGCCGCCCTCAAGGCGAAATGGTTGAAGGAAGTGGAAGGAGAGCCGCGTGCAGTGCGCTGAATCGCTTCGAGTGCAGGCCTATTTCGACCGCCAAGTCGATGCGGTTTCAGCCGCCGAGATCGAGCGGCACGTCGAGCACTGCAGCGAGTGCCGCGAATTGCTGCAAGATCTCGAGAAAGTGCGCACTGCTTTGCGGAGCGGGATCAGCTATGCCACGGCACCGCCGGCACTCCGCGCGCAAGTCCTGCAGTCGCTTGACGCGGAGCCGGACCTCGCCGCCGGCCAGCAGGCCGTTACGAGCGCAACGCCGCGCAAGTCGCGGCCTGCATGGCGACCCGGAGGTTACGGCGGACGTGGCTTCAGGATTGCGGCCTTCAGCGGCATCGGCGGCGCAGCGCTCGCTGCGGCCATGGCGTTTTTTTTGGTTCTGCCCACTTTAAGTCCGCTGAGCGATGAGATCGTGAGCGCCCATGTGCGCTCGCTGATGCCGGCGCACTTGATTGATGTGGTATCCACGGACAAGCACACGGTCAAGCCATGGTTCGCCGGCCATGCCGATGTGTCGCCGGCAGTCGCCGATTTCGAGGCGCAGGGTTACCGCTTGATCGGCGGACGCGCCGATTACATCGACCACCAACGCTCCGCGGTGGTGGTGTACCAGCACGGCGCGCACCTCATCAATGTGTTCACCTGGGCTGCGAACGGTACGGGTAACCTGAGGAATACCACGCGCAGCGGCTACCACCTCGCGTTCTGGCAACAGGGCGATATCCAATATTGCGCCGTGTCCGACACCGGCTGGGACGAGCTTTTAGGTCTGGTGCGCTTGCTGCGCGAACAAGCCTGAGCCTTTCAGGGCGAGCGTTTCAGGCGAGCCTTAGGGCGCGGATCCCGGCGGCACGAAAATGGCGACGCCATGGCCGGTCTTTTTGTAAATCCCCAATGATCCGCCGACTCCCACGCCGACCGCGGAATTGCTGGAGACTGAGCTCGAACCGACGCCCGATCCGACCGCGCCAGTCTGGCGATCGGAGAATCCTTCCAGAATCACGCCATTCGCACCCACCTTCGCGGCCTGCTCTTTCAAGCCGGCAACCACCTTGTCGACGGTTTTCTGGCCGCCGGTGGTGAAGGCGCTGTTCTTCGAGGCATTCAGAATCGCAATTTCCTCGAACACTGCGGGCGGGTGCGAATAAATCTTGACGTCGGCCGGCGAAATGGGCGGCCGGGCTGCGCCCGTGACGACGATCGAGTCCGTCGCGCAGGCTGACAGCAGGACAATCAAACCAGAGAGCGTGAGCAAGCCACACGCAGATTTTTTGATACCCATGGACACTCCGTGGAATAAAACTCCAGGTAGCTAAGTCTTCTCTCCTGAACCGCAATTATAAAGGAGAGAGCCGTGTCGGATGATCAATCGCTTTTATCGCGCCGCAACGCCCTGAAGTGCATGGCCTTTGGCGGGGCAGGAACGCTGTTCGCACTGTCCGGCGGCGTGTTTACGCCCATGAATTTGGCCGCGGCCGCCGACAACAAATATGCCGCCGCGAAGCTTGGAAGACCCCTGTTCGTGCAAATCAGCGACACCCATATCGGCTTCAACAAGGATGCCAATCCCGACGTGAACGGCACGTTGACGGAAACGATCGAACTGGTGAACGGCATGCCGGAACAACCGGCGCTCATCATTCACACCGGCGACATCACGCATCTGTCGAAGGCTGCGGAGTTCGACACGGCCCAGCAGTTGTTCTCGCGCTTGAAAACCAGCGAGATGCACACCGTTCCCGGCGAGCACGACACCACCGACGCCACCGTCACCGAGTACTTCAATCGGTTCGGCAAGGCTTCCGACAACAAGGGTTACTACAGTTTCGATCACGCGGGAGTGCACTTTGTCGGGCTCATCAACGTGCTGCAGTTCAAGCCGGGCGGTTTGGGCACTCTCGGAGCGGAGCAACTTGCCTGGGTTGCTGCGGATCTGAAGGGGCGATCGGCAAGTACGCCCATCGTTGTCTTCGCGCACATGCCGCTGTGGACCGTGTATGAGCCTTGGGGTTGGGGAACCGGAGACGCCGACCAGCTCATGAGTCAGCTGCGCCGATTCGGCTCGGTCACCGTTTTAAACGGCCACATTCATCAAATCGTCCAGAAAGTGGAAGGCAATGTCACCTTCCATACGGCTCGCTCGACGGCCTATCCGCAGCCGGCAGCCGGCGCGGGGCCCGGACCCGGACCGCTCAAGGTGCCGGCGGACGAACTCTCCAAAATGCTCGGCATCACCAGCGTTTCGGTGGTGAAGCATCCCGCGGCACTGTCCCTCAAAGACACGACGCTTGCCTAGCGAAACTTATTACCTGAGGAATTGATATGAAATTTAAGACGATCAGTCTGCCGCTGCTGGCGGCGGCCATGGCAGCACTTTGGGCGGTGTCCGAGGCCTCCGCCCCCAATAGCATCGAAGTGAAGGACTTCATGTTCATGCCGACGACTTTGACCGTGAACGCGGGCACAGAGGTTTCGTGGGTGAACAAGGACGACGAACCGCACACCGTGGTGAGCGACGCCGGCTTGTTTCGCTCCGGCGCTCTGGACACCGGCGAGAGCTTCTCGTTCAAATTCGACAAACCCGGCACTTATCACTTCACCTGCTCGATTCATCCGCGCATGGTCGGGACCATCGTCGTCAAATGAGGCGCCCGTGAGCAAAGTGATCCTGACGCTCATCGTCGTCCTATTGCTGGGGGCGATGGGCGCCGCGTTATTCGTCGAGTCGGGGTTCTACAATATCGGAGCCGACGACCATCATACGAAAGCCGTGCTGGCTCTCATCACGCAATTGCGCGAGCGCTCAATCGCGGCACGATTGGATTCAATCAAGCCGCAACTCGCGCCGACACCTGCAATGATCAAGTCCGGCGCAGGACACTACGCATCGCTCTGCGTGGGCTGTCATCTGGCGCCGGGCCTGGCCAAGTCGGATCTGCGCACGGGCCTTTACCCTCACCCGCCAAATCTCGCGCAAGAGGACATTCCAGAATTGCGGCGCACCTTTTGGATCGTCAAACATGGGATCAAGATGTCCGCCATGCCCGCGTGGGGCAAGACCCTGGATGATGACGCAATCTGGGATGTCGTGGCGTTCGTGCGCAAACTGCCGAGCATGACGGCGGAGGAATACCAGCAACTCGTGCAGCCTTGAGCTGCGCGGCAGCTCAGTCGCGGAAATTATTGAACTGCAGCGGCACGCCGACATCGGCCTTGCGCAGGAACGCGATGGCTTCCTGCAGGTCGTCGCGCTTCTTGCCGGTGACCCTGACCTTGTCGCCCTGGATCTGCGCCTGAACCTTGAGTTTCGAATCCTTGATCAGGCGCGAGACCTTCCTGCCGGCTTCGGCGTCGATGCCGTGCTTCAAGATCACCAGCTGCTTGGCGCTGGCCAGATTGACCTCCGGATCCTTGACCTCGAGGCAGGCCGACATCGATGCCGCGCTTGGCGATGCGCAGCTTCAAGAATGTCCAGCATCTGCTTCAATTGAAAATCCGCCGGCGCGGTCATGGTCACGGTGGTCTCTTCCAGTTCGAAGCTGGCGTCCGTGCCCTTGAAATCGAAGCGCTGCGTCAGTTCGCGCACCGCCTGATCGACCGCGTTGGTCAATTCATGCGTGTCGATTTCCGATACCACATCGAAGGAAGGCATCTTAAGTCTCCGCCAGCAACTGATCCAGGGTGGCCTTCACTTCGGTCACGAATTGCGTGTAGTGCTCGCCGGTCGCGGGACCCGTAAGCCCGTATGAATCTTGCGCACGTTGCCCTTTCGGTCGATGAAAACCGTGGTGGGAAAGGCATACGACGCGCTCCAGCATCGGCAGTTTCTTTGCCGCTTCATCCTTGTCCGAGATGCCGGCGATCAACGTCGTGTATTCGATGCCATAGTGCTGCCGGAAGCGCTGCGTCGCCTCCGCGGCGCGCGCGAAAGTCGCCGAAGTGCTCGAACATCAGCGAGACGATTTCCAGGCCCTTGTCCGCGATAGTCCTGGTACAGCGGCGCGAGGAACGCCGCTTCGTCGTGGCAGTTGGGGCACCAGCTGCCGGCCAGCGCCACGATCAGCACCTTGCCGCGAACTTGCGGATCCTTGGAACTGACCGTGTTGCCGGCGAGGTCCGGAAATGCAAAATCGAATTGCTTGGTCGCCGGCGCGCATGGCGGTGAGCGCGTACGCATCGGGCAGCGCGGCGTTGGCATCGCGCTTGGCGGTCCAGTTCTCGTGGTAGTGCAGTGCCCGACCAATAGTCGCCGGCCAGGCTGCCGTCGGCGGCGATCTTGGCCTTGTACAGAAACACGTGCGCGCCATCGAAGGTGGACAGGTACAGCTCATCGCCTTTCACCTGGCCGGCCAGATAGCGATGATCGCCGGTGGGGGTGAGGATGGTGCCGGTGACGGCATCGTGAGACTGGCGTGAATTCGCCGACCGCCACTTCGGGCGTGCCGCTGTCATCGATGAAGTTCACCGCCCAGCGGCCCGACACATCGGTTGCCGGCTCGCCGCGGTGACCGAAGAAGCGGTAGTCCTGGCCCAGCTGCGCCTGCAGCGGAATGTGCTGCTTCTTGCCGCCGACTTTATCGAGAAGATCTCGCCCTTCAAGTCTCGCCGGCCGCATCGGCCGTGAGCCGGTTTCGTATCCGGCATGCGGATCTCCAGTGCGAGCCGGTGATCGTCACCTCGCTCGAGCTGCAGCCGCTCCTGGACCGTTGATCAGATAGCCAACCGGCTGCAGACCTTCTGCTTCAAGGTCCAGGCCGAAGGGCAGTTCGCCGCCCGGCGTCTGTCAGCACCACGCGGTAGGTGCCCATTTGACGCCGTGGCTGGACGGCTGCTGCCGGCGACCGGCGCCAGGCGATGACACGCGGCCAGCGCCAGCGCGCGCCGCGCAGACGCAACGCGGATGCGCGACATATGCGTTGTCAGCATGATCAGCCTCGATACGATTCCACTAACGATACCCGCGCGCCTGCAAAGTGAATAGTTTCGCATAGCGGCCGTCGGCGGCCATCAGCGATTCGTGGCTGCCGCGCTCCACGATGCGGCCTTCCTCCAGCACCAGTATCTGGTCGGTCATGCGCACGGTGGAGAAGCGGTGCGAAATGACGATGGCGATGCGGTTGCGGGTCAGTTCGCGGAAATGCTCGAACACTTCGGCCTCAGCGCCGGCATCGATGGCGGCGGTGGGTTCATCGAGCACCAGGATGTCGGCTTCGCTGCGCATGAAGGCGCGCGCCAGCGCGATTTTCTGCCACTGGCCGCCCGACAACTCGCGGCCATCCTTGAACCATTTGCCGAGCTGGGTGTGATAGCCCGCCGGCAGCTGTTCGACGAATTCGGCTGCCAGCCCCTTGGACGGCGGCGCTGCGCCAGCGCGCCTCATCGTCGAACGCGCGCACATCGCCCGCGCCGATATTCTCGCCGACCAGCATTTGATAGCGCGCGAAGTCCTGAAATATGACGCCGATGCGCTGACGCAGCGCGGTCTCGTCCCACTCCTTCAGGTCGAGGCCGTCGAGCAAGATCCTGCCGCGGGTCGGCTCGTAGAGCCGGGTCAACAGCTTGATCAAGCGTGGTTTTGCCGGAGCCGTTTTGCCCCACCAGCGCCAGGCTTTCGCCCGGGTCGCACGTGCAGGTCGATGCCGGACAGCGCCGGCGTGGTCGGCGCCGGGATAGACGAACTCGACGTCCTCGAAGCGGATGCCGTCGCCGGGATCGGGCCCGCTGCTGCAGTTCCCGTGCCGCCGCCGCGGCCCACCGGCTGTTCCAGGTACTCGTACAGATTCGACAGGTACAGATTGTCCTCGTACAGGCCGCTGACCGCGGATAAGCGCCGCGCTGACCGCGGCCTGGCCCTGGCGGAACAACATGAGGTACATGGTCATCTGGCCGACGGTCATGGCGCCCAGCACGGTTTCCGCGGCGATCCACACGTAGCCGCCGTACAGCGCCGCCGGTGCCGAGCAATCCCAATCCGAAGCCCCAGGCGTCGCGGCGCAAGGTCAGATCGCGATCCTCGCGATACAGACGCGTGAAGATGTCGCGGTAGCGATCCAGCAAGCGCGGTCCCAACTCGAAGAGCTTGACTTCCTTGGCGTAATCCTCGCGCGCCAGCACGGACTCCAAATAGATCTGCATGCGCGACTCGGGCGCACGCCAGCGGAACAGCCGAAAGGCCTCGCCCGAGAATTTCGCTTCGGCGAGAAATGCGGGCAGGCCGGCCAGCACCAGCAGCAGCACCGCCCAAGGCGAGAAGCGGAACAGCAATCCGCCGAAGGAGATCAGCGAGATGGCATTTTGCAGCAGCGCGAAGGTGCGCATGACCAGGCTCAACGGGCGGCTCGAGGCCTCGCGGCGCGCGCGCGTCAGCTTGTCGTAGAACTCGGAATCCTCGAATTGCGTCAAATCCAGCGTCAGCGCCTTTTCCAGAATCATGACGTTGACGCGTTGGCCCAGCTGCGCGCGCAACAGCGACTGCGCGAGCGAAATGCCTCGTTGCGCCATGGCGATCGGCGGCAACCAGCAGTGCCTCGAGGGCGACAAACCGCACCACATTGTTGAGGTAAGTGGTGCCGGTGCGACGATGCAAGTCCGCCGCGTGAATCACTGCATCGACGATTTGCGCGCCGACGTAGGCGACGCCCGCCGGCAACACGCCGGCAATCAACGTGAGTATCGCGAGCGTAATGCTCAATCCCCTGTTGGTGCTCCACACCAGCCCCAGCGCGCGGCTGCTGTACGTCGAACACGCCCGCAAGATTGCGGCGCCAGCTCGCGGCGGCGCCCTCGGGCGAATTAGGCGAGCCATGTAGGTGCGGCGAATTGCCCGAACTCGGCAAATTGATGGGGCGTAGCTTGGATTGGGCGCTGATGGAATGTCCCCGCGGTCTATAATAACCGGTCGTAATTGTCTGGTATGGCGGAGTACTCGTGAAATTCAAGCCCTTGCTCGATCGGTGGAAGAGGACCCCCGCGCCGGCGAAGACCGCGAAGGAGTATGCGGTCCGCTTGCCGCTCGACGATGCGGCGAGACTTCAGGCCTTGGCCGAGCTGTTTCCCGGATGCTCGATCGAGGAGATGGTGACGGATTTGCTGGGCGCCGGGTTGGACGAGATAGCGGCGGCCATGCCCTATGAAAAGGGCCCCAAAGTCATATCCCGTGACGATCACGGAGATCCTGTCTACGAGGACGTCGGTCTGACCCCGCGATTCGTCGAATTAACCCGCAAATACAAGAAAAACCTGGAAACGCAGCGCGAAAAAATAACCACCGGCGGCCGCTTTTGGCGCTCGCGCCATTGACGCTGGCCGCAAAAGACGGCGATACTGGCCTCATGTCGACTGCGCGCATTCTCCGCAACACCTGGTGGTGGCGTCTCTCATAAGGAGTGGGGCTGGTCGTTTAGCTTTCGATCTTTCGATTATCCAGAACCCATCTCCGCGATAAGTGGCGATGGGTTTTTTATTGCCTGGTGTAGGCCATGAATGAAACCGCCTTTTGACATAGCAGCCGATCTGGATACGCCGGTCTCAGCGTATTTGAAGCTCGCGCCGTTTCGTCCCCGATTCCTGCTCGAAAGCGTCGAGGGCGGCGAGCGGCTGGCGCGCTACTCTTTCATCGGCTTCGGCGATTGTCTCGAGGTTCGCATCGAGGCTGGAGGCGCAAACGTCGGCGGCGTGCATTCGCCGCGGCCCAAAAACAGACAGGAATTCTTGGCGGTTCTGCGCGGCGCTCTGGCGCGTGCACCGAGTCCCCTCCCAAAGATTCCCGGCGTTCCCTTGTCGGGCGGTTTGGTCGGATACACCGCCTATGATGCCGTGCGTTATTTCGAACGCATTCCCGGCCGAAGTCTCGACTCGACCCAGACGCCGCATGCGCACTATGTCGCGCCGCGTTCCATACTCGTCTTCGATCACCTGACACGCGGTGTTGCACTACTGCACGACGGCACCGAAGCCGACCGGCAAGCCCTGCGGCGCGAGGTGATTCGTGCGCTGCGCGGCCCCGTGCCTTTGCCCCCGCCCGGAAAATTCTCGAAGGCGTTGCCGTCGCTGACCGAGGCTGCGCACGCGGCGCGCGTGAGACGCGCGCAGGAATACATTGCATCGGGCGATGTGTACCAGCTGGTACTCGCGTCGCGCTTCGAGGGCACTCACGCTTTGGCGCCGTTCGAAGCCTATCGCGCGCTGCGCCTCCTGAATCCCTCGCCCTACATGTATTTTTGCGAGCTCGGGGATATCACCGTGGTGGGGTCCTCGCCCGAGGCATTGGTGAAATGTCACTTGGGGCAAGCGCAGTTGCGGCCGATCGCAGGTTCGCGGCCGCGTGGCGCTGATGAAACGAGCGATATGGCACTGCAAGCCGAGTTGCTGGGCGATCCAAAAGAGAATGCCGAGCACGTAATGCTGGTCGATCTGGCACGTAACGATTTGGGACGCGTGGCGGAGGCGGGCTCCGTATGCGTCGATCCCTATCGAGTGATTGAGCGCTACAGCCACATCATGCACATCGTGAGCGGCGTCAAGGGCCGCTTGAAACCGGGCCAGGATGCATTTGACTTGTTCGCCGCAACCTTTCCCGCGGGCACACTGGTAGGCGCGCCCAAGGTTCGCGCGATGGAACTGATCGACGAGCTCGAGCCCGTGGGACGGCAGCTTTACGGCGGCACGGTGGGCTACTTCGGCCAGCACGGCGACATGGATCAAGCCATTACGATCCGCACATTGGTCTTTCGCGGCGATACTTACAGCTATCAGGCGGGGGGCGGTATCGTCGCTGACAGTTCTCCGCAAGCCGAGTACGCCGAATTGCTTGCGAAGAGCGCGGTGCTGCGGCGGGCCCTCGAGCTTGCGGCGGAGGGCCTGTAAATGCCCGCGAGCGTATTGCTCATCGACAACTACGATTCGTTCACCTACAACCTGGTGCAGGCCTTCTTGATTCTGGGAGCCGAAGTCGACGTACACCGCAACGATGCGATCGGCGTGGAGCAAGCGCTGGCGCGGAACTACACGCACTTGATCATCTCCCCCGGGCCCGGTACGCCGCGGGATGCCGGCGTATCCATGCGAATGATCGAAGCGTTTGCCGGACGTATCCCGATATTCGGTGTCTGTCTCGGACATCAATCGTTGGTGGAGGTATTTGGCGGTAGGGTGGTGCGTGCCGCGCGCCTCATGCATGGCAAGGTGTCGCCGGTGCTGCACGATGGCAAAGGCCTGTATGCCGGCATGCCCCAGAATTTCGAAGCGGGCCGATATCATTCGCTGATCGCTGAGCCAAGCTCCATACCGGACACGCTCGAAGTTACCTCGCGAACAGCCGAGGGCGAAATCATGGGCGTACGCCACCGGTCCTTACCGATCGAAGGCGTGCAATTCCATCCCGAAAGCGTGCTGACACCGGACGGCCTGAAGCTCATGGGCAATTTCCTGAAGAGCTGATGTGAACAGTGCGCGCGAGACCTTGGAGCAGCTGCTCGAGCGGCGGGATTTGAGCGAAGCGCAGGCCGCCGCCCTGTTGCGACTGTTGACCACGGCGGATCTCGCCCCCGCCATGGCCGGCGCACTCCTTTGCGCCCTGCGCGCCAAGGGCGTCAGGGCCGACGAGGTGCGCGGCTTCGCCGGCGCAATGCGCGCGCTGGCGCTGAAGCCTGCGCTGCCGGCCGCCATCGACGCCATTGATATTGTCGGCACCGGCGGCGATGGCTCGAGCAGCTTGAATCTGTCTACCGGCGCGGCATTGCTGGCGGCCGCCTGCGGGTTGCCGGTTGTGAAGCACGGCAATCGATCGATATCGAGCCGCAGCGGCAGCGCCGACTTGATCGAAGCCCTCGGATTCACGCTGCCGCTGGATGAGAATCGCGCCGCGGAGTGCTTCGTTGCCACGGGATTCACCTTCTTGTTCGCGCCGTACTTTCATCCTGCGATGAGGGCGCTTGCGCCGATTCGCACCGCGCTCGGTATTCGCACAGTGTTCAATCTGCTCGGACCCTTGACGAACCCCGCCGCGCCGCGCTTCTTGTTGATCGGCGCGTACGATGCGCACACGGCTGAATTGATGGCCGGCACCTTGGCGGGAATGCACATCGAGCGCGGCTGGGTGGTGCATGGCGCTGGCGGATGGGACGAAGCGACGCCCATCGGCGCGTTCGTGGCGTTCGACGTCGCGGGCGATCAAGTTACGCGCCGCGAGATCAATCCCGAGGAATTTGGAATTGCACGCTGCTCGCCGCGCGAATTGGCGGGCGGGGATGCCAAGGCGAATCTGAAAGCCCTGCTCGATGTGCTGGAAGGCCGCGATCAGGGTCCGCATCTCGACACGCTGGCACTGCAATGCGGGTTGGCTCTGATGATTGCCGGTCGCGCCCAATCCATTGCGGAAGGAATTGCATTGGCACGTGCCGTCATCGACAGCGGCAAGGCGCTGGCGTGGCTGCAGCGGTTACGCGCGTTCGCGCTCCATGGAGACGCATCGAGGGGGCGCGAATGAGCGGCTTCTTGGACGAGATGGCACGCTCAAGCGCCGCGCGGGCGGCGCAGGCGATGGCCGCTGAGCCGCTTGTCGCACTGGAAAGACGCGCCATGGCGGCAGCGCGCGGCGCGCGCCTGGTTCTGTCGGATGAGGGGTTCGATGTCATCGCGGAGCTGAAATTGAAGTCGCCGGCGGCCGGCAGGCTGGGCGCGCAAAACGAGGACTGGCTGAAGCGGGTTACCGCCTACGCGCAGGGCGGCGCTGCCGCCGTATCCGTGCTGACGGAACCTTCGCGTTTCGACGGTTCGCTCGAGCATTTGCGGCAGGCCAGTGCGGCGCTGGCGCCGTTCAAGGTACCCACGATGCGCAAGGATTTCCTTGTGGATCCCTATCAGGTGCTCGAAGCGCGCGCGGCAGGCGCGGGCGGCATCCTGCTGATCGTGAGAATGTTGTCGCGATCGCAACTGCTGCAGCTGCTCGACGCAGCGGCCGAACAGGGACTGTTCGTGCTGCTCGAGGCGTTCGATGCTGAAGATTTGCACGCTGCGCGAGAATTGCTCGCCGCGCGCATCCCACGTCCGACTCGCGGCGGCCCGGATGAGGTCCTCATCGGCATCAATAGCCGCGATTTGCAGACTTTGAAAGTGGTGCCTGAACGCTTCGAGGCGCTGGCCCCCGCGCTGCCCGGCGCTTGGCCGGCCGTGGCCGAGAGCGGCGTCGCCTCCGCAGCCGATGCGGTGCGCATGATGCAACTCGGGTTCAGGCTCGCCCTGATTGGCACGGCGCTCATGAGCTGCGATGACCCGCGGCAGTTGCTGCGCGAAATATTGGCAAGGACACGGACAGTCAAAGCTTAAATGGCTACACTCCGCGCCATGTGGATCAAGATATGCGGCATCACCGGTGCGGATGCGGTCGGCGCGGCGGCGGATGCCAACGTAGACGCGATCGGTTTCGTATTTGCGCCAAGCCCGCGGCAAGTTACGCCTGGGCAGGCAGCGCAACTCGCCGCGCTCGCGCCACCGGGCATTTTGCGCATCGCGGTGGCGCAACATCCGTTGCAAATGAAGGTCGATGAGATTTGCCGCATCCTGAAACCGGATTATTTCCAAACCGACGTAGAAGATTTGCGCGAGCTCAAAATTCCGGCGCATATCAAGGTGCTGCCCGTCGTGCGCTTTGGCCGCAAGACGCCGAACCCCTTGCCGGGTCGCATGTTGTTCGAAGGCCCTTCGAGCGGCATCGGCGAGTTGGCCGACTGGGGGCGCGCCGCAGAACTCGCGCGGCAAACTGAAGTCATTCTCGCGGGCGGGTTGTCGGCGCAAAATGTCGCGGAAGCCATTCAGGCCGTGCGGCCCTTCGGGGTAGATGTCAGCAGCGGAGTCGAATCCGAGCCCGGCGTCAAAGATCCGGCCAAGATCCACGAATTCGTGCGCGCCGTACGTGCGGCAGCTGCACATCTGGGAAACGAATCATGAGTTCGGTGCGTGCTGACGCGGCACCCGCGAATTTGCCTGACGCCAACGGCCGCTTCGGCGCATTTGGCGGCCGTTACGTGCCCGAAACTCTGGTGCCAGCACTCGATCGCCTGCAAGCGGGGATCGATCGATATTTGCACCAGCCGGAATTTCAAGCCGAGTTTTGCGGGGAGCTCAAGAACTGGGTCGGACGGCCGACGGCGCTGTCGCCGGCGCCGACTTTAGGCGCGCGCTGGGGGGCGCAAGTCTGGCTGAAGCGCGAGGACCTTGCGCATACCGGCGCGCATAAGATCAATAACGCTGTTGGACAAACGCTGTTGGCAAAGCGCCTGGGCGCAAAGCGCATCGTGGCTGAAACCGGCGCCGGTCAGCACGGCGTGGCGAGCGCGGCGGCGGCGGCGCGGCTCGGGATGCCCTGCGTGGTGTACATGGGCGCGGTCGACGTTGAACGCCAGGCACCCAATGTGGACCGTATGAAGTTGTTGGGAGCGACGGTAGTGCCGGTGACAGGCGGCGATCAAACACTGCGCGCCGCCATTGACGAGGCGCTGCGCGATTGGGTCTCCGATCCTGATGGCACGTACTATTCCTTGGGGTCCGCCGTGGGACCACACCCCTATCCTTATTTGGTGCGCGAATTGCAGTCGGTGATCGGCCGCGAGGCGCGCGCTCAGATGTTGGAAGCCGCCGGGCGCCTGCCCGATGTCGCCGTGGCCTGCGTCGGCGGCGGCTCGAACGCCATTGGGTTGTTCCACCCATTCCTCAATGATCATTCAGTGCAACTGCTTGGGGTCGAGGCCGGAGGACGCGGTTCGGGCTTGGGCGATAACGCGGCATCGCTGACTTTCGGCACGCCCGGAGTATTGCAGGGCAGCTATACACTCATTCTGCAGGACGCTTTCGGCCAGGTGCGCGAGACGCATTCGGTGTCCGCGGGCTTGGATTATTCCGGAGTGGGGCCCGAACACGCTTACCTCAAGGAGACCGGACGGGTGACGTACGAGTCGGCGACCGATGCAGAAGTATTGGACGCGCTCGCTGAGTGCGCGAAATGCGAAGGCATTCTGCCGGCCATCGAAAGTGCGCATGCTTTCTTCGGCGCGCGGCGCTTCGCCCTGAAGAACCCCGGAGCGCATATCCTCATTGGCTGCTCGGGCCGAGGCGATAAGGACATGCCCATTTTGCAGAAGACGCTGCTGGCAACTCAGACAGGCTCCCGGTGATCGCGAGCCAGCGTATCGGCACGGCCATTCAAGCGGCCGCCGCCAAAGGCCGTCCCGCATTGGTAGGCTATTTGACCGCCGGCTTTCCGAGCCGCCGACAATTCAAGGAAAATCTCGCCGCCGTCGCCGGCGGCTGCGATGTCGTTGAGATCGGCGTTCCCTTCACCGACCCGATGGCGGACGGCGCCACGGTCCAACGTGCGAGTTTCGCCGCCCTGGCCGACGGCGTGACCCTGCCGTGGATTCTGGACGAGTTAAAGTCCATCGACCCACCCCACGCTGCGCCGATTCTGCTGATGAGCTATCTGAATCCATTGCTGGCTTTCGGATTGGAACAATTGCCGCGTGCTGCTGCGCGAGCAGGCGTCACGGGTTTCATCGTCCCGGATCTGCCCTTCGAAGAAAGCGCAGACCTGCGTCGCGCGCTCGAGGCCGAGGGACTGGCGTTGGTGCAGATGGTGACGCCGGTGACGCCACTCGAACGCTTGAAATTGCTCTGCCGCGAAGCCAAAGGTTTCGTTTACGCCGTCACCATGACGGGAACCACCGGAAAGTCCGCAGACGGTAAATTCGCCGATGTGCCGCTTGAGGTGCTCGACTACATGGATCGCGTTAAACGGCTTGCCACTGTTCCGGTGTGCGCCGGTTTCGGCATTCGCTCGGCCAGGCAGGTCGCGCGCCTGGCGCCGCACGTCGATGGCGTCGTCGTAGGCTCCGCGTTGGTGGAGACGCTCGAAAGAGGCGAGGATGTCGGCGCATTTTTGAAATCTCTGCGCTAGGACGCGAAGCCTGGGAGAACCGTGAAGCAAGTGTTCCGCGCCGCCTCGCTGCTGCAAGTCGCGCACGCGCGCAATCTGCTGATCGCAGCGGGCATCGACAGCGAGCTGAGAAATCAGTATCTGGCCGGTGCGCTCGGCGATTTGCCGATGCTCGAAACCTGGCCGCAGCTTTGGGTCGAGGATGCACTCGAATCGGCTGCACGGCACGTGCTGGAGAGGGCTGCAGCCGCGCCGTCGGGAACTCCGTGGACGTGCGCGCAATGCGGTGAGCGGCTCGAGCCGCAATTCACCGCTTGCTGGCGCTGCGGTGCGGCGTTTCAGAGTGCATAGCGTGTGCCAGACTTGAGTTTCCTGCGCCGCGCATTGCCGCGGCGACTCCAAAAGCCTGAACGCAGCCAGTATATTCAATGGCTTGTACGCGTGTGTCGGACAAACACTGACAGCGCAGAGCGCGAATTCCGAGCCGAGGATCAGCCCTGCGCCCTGGCGACGCATTGCTGCACAGGTTACAAATTGTTGCGTGTGACGTGTAACGATTACACGAGCGCGTTCAGCAGGAGATTTGTGATGAACACCGTGAGCTTTAGTCTTTCCGAGCGTCCCGCACCGCTTCCAGTATCCGCGATCGAAGTTTTGCTTGGCACCTCTGTCGCCATGCAGGAGGTGTTTCGCTTGATCGAGCGTGTGGGTCCCACCGAGGCCAGCGTATTGCTCACCGGCGAGAGCGGATCCGGCAAGGAGCTTGCCGCGCAAATGATCCATGAATGCAGCGCGCGGCGCAGCAAACCTTTCATCGCCATCAACTGCGGTGCCATCCCTGCGGGTCTCATCGAGGCCGAATTATTCGGTTACGAAAAAGGCAGCTTTACAGGCGCGCTGCGCGCGCACGCCGGAGTTTTCGAACGCGCGAATGGCGGCACGCTGCTGCTCGACGAAGTAACCGAAATGCCACTGGAAATGCAGACACGGCTGCTGCGCGTGCTCGAATCACGCAAGTTCTACCGCGTGGGCGCGAACACCGAATACAGCTCCGATGTACGAGTGATCGCCGCCACCAACCGCTGTCCGCTGTCGGCAGTGCAAGCTGGGCAGCTGCGCGAAGACCTGTTGTATCGGCTCGCCGTGTTTCCGATTGATATGCCGCCGCTGCGCGATCGCGGTGAGGATGTCGAGCTGCTGGCGAATCATTTTCTGGATGAGCTCAATGCACAAAGCATGACGCAAAAACGGCTTTCCACGCACTCGCGCATGACGCTCACTCAGCATTCCTGGCCGGGCAACGTGCGTGAACTGCGGAATTGCATCGAGCGTGCTTTCATTCTTGGGGACAACGTCCTGGAATTGGCGCCCCTCATTCAAAACGGAGCCCGAAGCGAGCAGTCGTCGGGCAGCCATCAAGCTCCGAGCAATGGCAGCGCGTCCGATCGGGATCGCCTGGAGATTCGGGTCGGATCGCGCATTTATGACATGGAGCGCTCGCTGATCGAGGCCACGCTGGACTATTTTAAAGGCAACAAACGCCGTGCCGCCGATGCGCTGGGCTGCAGCTTGAAGACGCTGTATAACAAGCTGAACGGCTATTCGCAGAGACAGGAATGCGCCAATTCCTGATTGCGCGCCACTTTAGGGGAATCAAACGTGTCAAGAGTACTGATCGCAGACGATCATGCGGTGGTCCGAGCCGGATTCAAGCAATTTCTCGAAGCTGATTCGAGCATCAATGCAGTTGGAGAAGCTGCCAGCGGCAACGCAACGCTCGATGCATTGCGCGAATCGGAATGGGACTTGGTTCTGCTGGATATCCACATGCCTGACCGCAGCGGGCTGGACATCCTGCGGCACATTCAAACCGGGCATCCCAGCGTCAGGGTTCTGGTCATGAGCGGATTGCCGGAACAACAATATGCCGTGAATGTTTTACGCGCTGGGGCGAGCGGCTATCTTTCGAAAGACAGTGCGCCCGAAGAACTCATGAAGGCGGTGCGCACCGTGCTTTCGGGACGACGCTACGTCAGCGCAGCGCTTGCCGAGATATTGGTGGCGGATCTGGACGGCGATCCGGACAAGCCGTTGCACGCGCGCCTCTCGACTCGCGAGTTTCAAATCTTTTGCAAGCTGGCAGCCGGGCGCGGCGTATCGGACATCGCCAATGAACTAAGCTTGAGCGTCAAAACCGTGAGCACCTATCGAAGCCGTATTCTGGAAAAGATGAGCTTCACGGCAAATGCCGACATCACGTCCTACGCACTGCGCAACGGCCTCATTCAATAAGCGCCATGCTGAGCGCCCCTCAACTCGGTACGCGTTTGTCCAGAGCGGCATGTTAATGGTGCGCTCACTGCGGGTATTGCTGGTCGAGGACTCAAAAGTATTAACCGAGAGATTGACCGAGGCTATCCGTCAGATCTCCGATGTCGAGTTGATCGGAACTGCGGACAGCGAGTCGGCTGCGCTCGCCGCGGTCAAGCGCGATGCAGTCGACGTGATCATCCTAGACCTGCACCTGAAGCAGGGCACGGGTTTTGGGGTGATGCGCGCGCTCGCGACCACGCAACAGAAGCCGCGGATCATCGTGCTCACCAACTACGACTTGCCCGAGTATAAGAACGCAGCGATCGCACTCGGCGCGACGCATTTTCTCGACAAGGCGCGCGACTACGGCCGACTGCCGGAAGTACTGCACGAAATCTGCGAAGCGCATCTGTCCAAACACTGAGCGCGGTCGGCGGAGCCGCGAAACTCAAGCGACTAAACAGCATATTTTCCGGGATTTTCAGCACCTCGACTTGTCATCTCCCTCCGACATTCTCGTAATGTCTACCATCGCATCCGGAAATATCTACATCAAATATTCTTGAAAATTCTTACGCCGCCGGAAATACGCATGGCGCCTGCGCGGCGCGCCCATTTGCGCTTGGCACGCAAGTTGCTCTTAGAAATATTGAGAGAGAATTTCTAAGGAGACGAAATGGGGCAATTATCCTTTTCCAAGGCGAACGCCGAACTTTAAAAATTAGCGGCACCCGTGGACTCCTGTGATTTGGTCCGTCGGATTTTGGCCGCGACATCACCAGGAGTAGAAACATGCTGAAAGGACAATCTGATCTCAAATACGCGGTTCTGTGCGCGGCAATCGCCTTGAGCGCCGCGGGCTGCGCCACGACGCCGATCCCAAACGAGAAAATTGCGGTGGCAAAATCTTCCGTGCAGCGTGCCGAACAAGCGGGCGCTCCGGAGCTCGCGCCGGTCGAAATGGCGGCGGCACGCGACAAATTGATGCGCGCCGAGAAAGCAGCGGCGGACCGCGAGCCGGTGCCGGCGAACGATTTGGCTGAACAAGCGAATGCCGACGCGCAGCTCGCCGAGGCGAGTGCGCAACGGCAGCGCGCGCACAAGGCGGCCACCGAATTCGATGCCAGCCTGCAGGCCCTTCGCCAAGAGACGCTGCGCAGCAGCCAACCCAATTAATTGAGGATGTAACATGAACATGAGATTTATGACCGGAATGGGGCTGGCTCTGGCCTTGGGGGCCTGTGCTTCGATGCCGCAACCCAACGCAGCGCTCGAGAATGCGCGCGCGGCCGTGCAGACGGCTGAGGCTGATCCGAATGTCAACAAGTACGCACCATTGGATTTGGATCGCGCCAGGAAAGAACTCGCGGTTGCGGAAGATGCAGCGGTGCATCATCACGATGCGGCAGTCGATCAGCCGGCTTACCTGGCCACGCAGTACGCACGCATCGCTCAGGCGCATGCGGCGGCGAAGGCTGATGACGCGCGCGTGGCGGCGGGCCAAACGGAACGCGACCAGATCATGTTGGCGGCGCGCGAGCGCGAGGCGGAGAGAGCCAAGGCCGCTGCCGCCAATTCTCAGGCGGTGGCCGCAGTTGCGTTGAGCGAGCGGGATCGGGCGAACCAAGATGCTGCGCAGGCGCAGCGCGACGCTGCGGAGGCTCAGCGCGAGGCTGCGCAGGCCCAGGCCGAACTCGAAGCGTTGAAGGCAACCCCGACGCCGCGCGGCTTGGTGCTGACCTTGGGGGACTTCATGTTCGATACCGGCAGGGCGGAGCTGAAATCCGGTGGAATGCGCAAGATCGACCAGCTCGCGCAATTTTTGAACGAGCACAAGGACCGACGCGTGCAAATCGACGGCTTTACCGACAGCGTGGGAACAGACGAATACAACCAGGACTTGTCGCGGCGCCGTGCCGACGCGGTCAAAGCCGCATTGGTCAGCCGCAATGTCGATCCTGCGCGCATCAACACCGAGGGCTACGGCAAAGCGTATCCTGTCGCCAGCAACAGCGACGCCGGCGGAAGGCAATTGAATCGCCGCGTGGAAATCGTGATCGGTGGCAACAATGACTCGCCGATCGCGCCGCGTTCAGGACTGTAGCAGCCGTTAGAGAACCAAGGAGGCGAGCGGGCGCTCGCCTCCTTCGGGCGAGTTTTGCGGCAGCATTCTGGCCAAGGGAATGCGCGCTGTAACTACCGTGCCGCCGGACTCGGGACTGCCGATGTGCCACGTTCCGCTCAGACCGGCGATGCGATGACGCATCGAGACCAAGCCATGCGAGGTGCTGGTGACCAGGCGGCCGCCCGGAATGCCCTTGCCATCATCCGTGATGCGAAGGGTAAATGTGTCTTGATCCATAGAGATGAACAAGTCAGCCGATTTAGCTTCCGAGTGTTTCAAGATATTCGTCAGGGCTTCTTGTGCAACGCGAAACACGCCGATGGCGGCATCGGGGCTGAATCTCGGTTCGCCTTCGGGCATTGTTTCGGTGCAGCGCAGGCCGGTCCGTCGGCAGGTCTCCTTGAATTGCCAGCGCAAGGCCGTGAACAGTCCCATATTGTCGAGCAGCGTCGGCCGTAGTTCCTCGACTACGCGGCGTTTCAAATCGACCCCGGCGCTCAAGGACTCGTGAATGCGCTTAAAGCGCTGCTCGACGGAGGGGTCCGCCGTCGGCAATCGTTGCTGCAGCCAGGACAAGTCCATGCGGGCCGCAACCAAGAGTCCGCCCAATTCATCGTGCAACTCACGCGACAGCGCGGACTTTTCCTGCTCGGACACGCCTTGCAAATGCGTCGAGAGCGCGGCCAATTCGCGGGTTCGCGCTTCAACCTGTTGCTCCAGCTGCAATTTCTGATCGCTCAGGGCTGCAGCCTGCCGCGCCCGCCGCCGCATATCGCTATAAACCAGCCGGATCGCAAGCAAAACCAGGCCGATATTCAAAATTGCGCCGGCCGCCGATACCCAACGCGACAGGCGGAAATCCTGTCGCCACTCGGCATTGGCTGCAGCGGCTTCGGTCGCCTCTTCGCTGCGCATTTTGGCGACAATTGCGCCGATAGAGTCCATGGTGCGCTTGCCTACGTCCGTGCCCACCACACTCGCGCCCGGAGCGATGCCGTGTTTCTTGCGTAATGCTATGCCGTCTTCGAGTTCCCCGAGTTCTTTGCCGGTCAGTACTCGCAGCTGGTGAAATTCGCTGCTGCTTTCGTCGCCGCCGTAGGCGTCGTGCAGCCGATCGAGGGCCTTGCCGACCTGAGTCACTGCGTCAGCATACGGAGCCAGATAGGCGCTCTCTCCCGTGAGCAAGTATCCGCGCTGGGCTGATTCCGCATCCGTGATCAGCCCCGCGAACTCGTTGAGGGCCTGTTCCCGCAATTGCGAGCTGTGCGCACGCTCGTTGGTCTTATTCAGGCGTGTCTGGCCGGCAGAGGCCAGAAAGAAAAGTCCAATGAGGAACCCGATGACCAGGATCGGCGGCAGCGCCAGGTACCAGCGCCCTATCTCGCCAAGTTCCTCACCCAAAATTTTCATTTAAGTGCCCGCGTTGCAGAGCTAGAGTTTAACATGTGAGGGTATTCCTACAGGCGGGCCCGGGACGAGCCGATGGCCGCTTCACGTGGCCAACGGCATAGTCGGGGAACAGTGCGGTTGAGCGCAATGGAGACCGCTGGCCCATCCACTTAAGGAGATTGATATGGAAGCGAATTTTGACAATACGGCAGACCAGGCTCGCGCCACAGGTCGCCGTTTGAAGAATGACCTGAGCGATGGCATTGGCGACATCAAGAACGCCGCTTCCGGCGAGATCAAGAATCTGATCTCGGATGTCGAAGATCTCATGGCGCGCATTGCCGATCTAAAAGACGCGGATGTGGTTCGCGTGCGAGGGAAGGTGCAGCGCGCGGTGGACGCCACCAAGCAAAGTCTTTCGGACAGCGCCGATTCGATTCGACGGCAGGCGCAAAACGTTGCGAGCACCGCAGATGACTATGTCCGCGAGAGCCCGTGGCAGGCGATTGGCATTGCGGCATTGGTTGGCGCGGTAGTGGGTATTCTAGCGACGCGTCGCTCCTAAGACTGAAGAAGCACAACAGTGCGAGGGTTATGGTCACTGCCAAAAGCCGCCCCTGCGCTGCTGCGCCACATCGGTGCTTATATTGAACTGGCGGGTTTGGATCTAGCGCGCACTCATCGCGAAATCACGGCGCAAATCGTGGCCTCGGCGATTCTTGCGATCTGCATTTTGTTTGCAGTGTTCCTGACCTGCCTGGGCATCATCGCCTACTTCTGGGACACGCCCTATCGGCTCGCAGCCATTGCCTGGATGGCCGGCGGCTTCCTGGTCCTTGCGATTGCGGCCGCCATCTACCGAGCGCGTGCGGCGCGTGCGCGATCGCCGCTGCTGTCAGATGTGCGGCGCGAGTGGCACGAAGATCGCGTCATTCTCGAAAAGATTTTGTCGTCGGACGAGGATTGATATGACGGATCGCGATGCCGCAGCGAGAGATTTGGTTCATAACCGACTTGCGCAATCGCGGGCGGAGTTGCGCCTGCTGCTCGATCCGCCGCCCGCACAGAGCGACGGCAGCGGCGAGGCTCGGGTGAATGGACATGCGGGGTTTCCACGCAGCCGCACCATGCAGACGCTGCTCAGCAGCCGAGGCCTGGGCACGTTGGGCGCGCTCGCCGGCGGCCTGCTCATCGCGCGTCCGGCGCTGGCCTTGCGATTGCTGCGCCTGGTGCCCGCCAGTGCCGTAGCGAAAATGCTCATGGCCAAGGCGGTCAGCGCATTGAAGTCCAAGCCGTAGAACCCGCCCTTTATCCCAGGGTAATTTCACCGTAGTGGTAACGGCCGTCATCCATTAGTTGAAGCTCGCCTGAGGCGCCAGTCAATTGTTTGCCGTCAAGCGAGGCATGTGCGATACCGCGATTCACGCCGCGGGGATTTTTGACGCTGATGCGATAGCGCGACGTGCCGTGCTTGTAAGTAAATTCAAACCCGGGCCAAGCGCGCGGAATGCACGGGTCGACGACCAGCGTCGTGCCGCGCACCTTGATTCCCAAAATTCCCTCCACTGCCGTGCGGTACATCCAACCGGCTGACCCGGTGTACCAGGTCCATCCGCCGCGCCCTACATGCGGCGGCGCGGAGTACACATCGGCGCATACCACGTAGGGTTCTACTTTGTAGCGATGGATGCCGGCGGTCGTACTGGCATGATTGATGGGGTTCAGCAGCGAGAACAATTCGCCGGCGCGGTCGCCATCGCCCAACAGCGCAAACGCCAGCGTGGTCCACATGGCGGCATGCGTGTACTGGCCGCCGTTCTCGCGCAGGCCCGGAGGGTAGGCTTTGATATAACCCGGATCCTTCGCGCTGTGATCGAACGGCGGCGTGAAGAGTTTCACCAGCCCGTCGCTGCGGCTGACGAGCTGGCTGTTGACCGCCGACATGGCGCGCAGCTGGCGCTCGCGCGGTGCGGCGCCTGAGATCACTGCCCAGGACTGCGCCACGGAATCTATGCGGCATTCATCGCTGGATACGGAGCCCAGGACGGTACCGTCGTCGTAATAGCCACGCCGATACCAGTCGCCGTCCCAGCCTTCGCGTTCGATTGCTTGCTGCACGGCGAATGCATGCTTGCGCCAGACGGCGGCGGCCTCATTGGCGCCGCGCGCCTCGGCGATCGGCGCAAAGCGCGTCAAGGCCGCATACAGGAACCAGGCGAGCCATACGCTCTCGCCCCGTCCTGCGATTCCCACGCGATTCATGCCGTCGTTCCAATCGCCGGTGCCGAATAGCGGCAGGCCGTGCGCACCGATTTCTAAGCTGGAGTTGAGCGCGCGCACGCAATGCTCGAATAGCGGCGCCGCATCTGCCGGGGGCGGCGCCCAGAATTTCTCTTGAACACCCGGCTCCAGTGGGCCTCCTCCCAAGAAGGGAACGGGCTCGTCCAACACCGAGATATCGCCCGTGGCCTCGAGATACTGAGCAACCACGAAGGGCAGCCACATGCGGTCGTCCGATACTCGCGTCTTGATTCCCTGGCCCGACGTCGGCAGCCACCAGTGCTGCACGTCACCTTCGGTGTACTGCTGTGCGGCAGCTCGCAAAATGTGCTCGCGCGTGATGGCCGGCGAGGACACGCACAGGGCCATGACGTCCTGCAGTTGATCGCGATATCCGTAAGCCCCACTCGACTGATAAAAGGCCGTCCGTCCCCAGACGCGGCTGCTCAAGGTTTGGTAGAGGAGCCAGCCGTTGACCAAGATATCCATGGATCGATCAGGCGTCTTGACCTGAATGACGCTCAAGGTGCGATCCCAGAAGTCCGTCACGCTCTTGAAGACCTCATCGAGGTTCGCGCTTCGATAGCGTTCTGCCAAGGCAACGGCCGCCTCGGATGAACTCTCCTCACCGAGAAAAAGCACCAGCTCGACCGCTTCACCGGGACCCAAGGTGACTTTCGTTTGCATCGCGCCGCAGGGATCCAAGCCTCCGCCAACGCGATTGGTCAGCGGCTGCGGGCCCAGCAGCGCCGCCGGCTCGGCGAGCGATCCATGACGCCCGATGAATTCGGTTCGATCAGCCGTGCAGCTTTGCTGCTGCCCGGCCATATCCATGAAGGCGACGCGCCCTTTGAAATCCGCGCTCCAGGGATTGCGCGCCAACAGGACGCGCGACTTCGGGTCGACGGTCGTGATGATGAAGGGCGTCGCCCTATTATTCTGATTTCCGAGCACCCAATCCAAATACTGAGTGATCGACAACTGGCGCGGTTCATCGGAAACGTTCTTGATTTTGAGCCGTGAGATCTTGATCGGATCCTCGAGCGGCACGAATTGCGTCAGGCTCAGTGCGATGCCGTGAGAGGTGTGTCCGGATCGCGTGTAGCCGAAACCATGCCGCACCACGTAAACCGAAGAGCGCTCGCGAATCGGCAGCGGGGTGGCGCTCCACAGATCTCCGGAGTCTTCGTCGCGGATATAGATCGCCTCAGCGGGCGTATCGCTGACCGGATCATTGCACCACGGCGTAATTTGGTTCTGCTGCGCATTTAGGGACCAGGTACTGCCGGAACCATCGGCCGAGGCCAGAAAGCCGAATTGCGGATTGGAGATGACGTTGATCCACGGCGCGGGAGTCCATTGGCCGTCATGCAGCACGACAACATATTCGCGCGCGCCCGCGTCAAATCCCCCTAAGCCGTTGAAGTACTCGAGCGCCGGCACCCGGTATGGAGCATCAGTGCGAAGATCCTCACCGCTGTTTTCGCGCCGTAGACGCGCGGCACCCGGCGGCTCATGCGGTCTTGCGAGCTGCTCTCGCAGCGGCTTGGGTGAGCAAGTAAATACCGCACGCGCCGCCACCTGCAAAAAATCACGCTGTTCCTGAGGCAGAGCATCGGCGCGCAGAGCGGTCACGGTGCTCTTTGCATTGCGATTTTGCTTGATCAAGTCCTCGAGCGCCGCCTCGAGCGGCGCCGCGGCGGAGGGGGCCGCGGTATTCAAAATGACCAGATCCACAGCCAAACATTTCGCACGCCAATAGGTTTGTGCGCGCAGCAATTGTTTGAGCGGCTCGATATCGGCCTTGTCGCCGATCAGAACGAGCACAATGGGTAAATCGCCCGATACACCTTGCGCCCACAAGGCCGGTTGGCCCAGCTGATTGCGATCGAGCAATTCGGCGGAAGCGCGCAATGAAGGATCGGAGTACAGGATTCGTTCGGCGAGTTCCTGAAAAAGCTCCGCATCCTCGGTGTTGATATTGAGGTCGCGCAGCTGCACTTCGGTCCTCGCCCGGGAAAGGGTTTTCGTGCGCTGAAAGGCCGCTTCGCTGCCCAGCTTGTCGACCAAGCTCAAGGCCTGCGCGCGGCTCGCGGCGACGCCGGTCCAGAACGCCGCGTGGATGGTTTCGCCCGGATCGATGCGCACACGGCGCCGCAGCGCCAGCACCGGATCGAGCACGGTACCCACGGAATTGGACAAGGGCCGCGCATCCATGATGGATGCCGCATTGCGCACGTCGTGTCCGCGGCCGAGGAAACGCGCGCGATCGGTTTCGAACTGCAGCCCGCCAATGGCTTCGCCGTCCAGCGAAGTGAAGTGCGCCAGCCACAGCGGAGCTTGGCCGGGATCGCGCTGCCGGCGCGTCGCCAGCAGCGCGCCGCGCTCGGCGACAAACTCGGTTTGCACGAACATTTTGGAAAATGCCGGATGCGCCGAATCGGCCGCCGGGGGACTCAACACCACCTCCGAGTACGACGTCAGCTCGATCTCGCGTACGCCCCTGCCTTCGTTGGTGAGCGACAAATGCCGCACTTCTGCATCATCTTCCGGAGATACGATGATCTCCATCACGGTGCGGATGGGCCCGTCCTTGCGGCGGATTTCGGCGCGGTCTGCGAAGAAGGCCACATCGTAAATTTCGGATTCCCTGCCGATCGGCTGGTAGCCCGCCGACCACACGTGGCCGTTGAATACGTCGCGCAGGAAAATGTAGAAACCCCAGGGATCGCAGGTAGGATCTTCGCGCCAGCGTGTCAGCGCAACGTCGCGCCAACGGCTAAACCCTGAACCCGCCGCCGTCAGCATCACCGCGTAGTTGCCATTCGACAAAAGATGGGTGCGCGGCGTCGCCTGGTAGGGGGAAGTGAAACGACGGGCTGAGTCTATCGCCATTTAGACAGGTCGCAGACGTGCTGCGGTCGAGTACATCAAGCTTGAAATCGCACGGGGTAGGGTGCTAATTCCGACCGAGGCAAATATGCGCTCGGAAGGCTTGGCAGGGATTACTTTAGCCCCGGATTCTCGCTGTGATGTACTCGACGCAGCGTGGTCAGGTTGATTGAAATCATCCGGCCACGCGATCGGTACATCGACCCAAGAGAACGTAATCCGATGCCTACATGCTGCAATCATGGATTGAGTTTCCAAACGGCGAGATTGATTGCAGCGGCAAAAGTTACCCACAAAAAGTACGGCATCAAAATCAGGGCTGCGGCGGAATTGACGCGTGCGAATTCGCGCATCGTCCATCCTACCGCCAGCCATAGCGCCACGATATCAAATAATCCTGCGCCGATATTCTTCAAACCGAAAAAAACCGGCGCCCACAGAGCGTTGAGCAGTAGTTGAATGCCGAAAGCGATGATCGCAGCAGCGCGGCCGCGATGATAGCGCTCGC
Organism: uncultured Gammaproteobacteria bacterium; assembly: GCA_963771615.1. Taxonomy (GTDB): domain Bacteria; phylum Pseudomonadota; class Gammaproteobacteria; order Steroidobacterales; family Steroidobacteraceae; genus Bog-1198. The sequence goes on along the minus strand of CAVYUD010000006.1, from coordinate 157,350 downwards.
GCCAGATGATCCAGGCCGCGATCGCCATCAACACGTACAGGCCGGTCCATACGGGGGCGAACCAGCTTTGCGGCGGCAGCCAAGCGGGCTTGGCTAGGCCTGAGTACCAATGCGCCGCCGACGATGAAAAGCCCGGTGAGAACAGGGCGCCCACGGCGCCCACGCCCAACGCCAGCAGCAAGAACCCGGCCAGCGCAGGTAAATTTGGCCGCGAATTGCGGCCGCGGTAGCTGGTGGAGCTTTCTATTGGAATTCTCATTCGATACGCCGGCTGAAGCGCAGCCTCAGGAATACGAGGATGGCAGCGAACATCTGCGCCGCCCCAAACCAGCGATACTGCGTAACGTAGTGCCAGCCAAATCAAGCCGGATAACCACAGTATGCCTGCGGCCCACCACAAGTCACGCCGCGCAGCCGCAGCGCGCATTTCCGCACGCAGTTTAGCCATCTCTCGATCGAGGGCGGGCGCCGTGCCTTCTGCCGCCTCGCGGATCGAGGTCTGCAAAATTTGCGGTATCTGGCGCAGAGTGAGCAGCGCATCGGGCCAATGCCCGCGAATTTCCTTGAAGATAGTGCGCGGGCTGGTTCGCTCCTTCATCCACTCGCGCAGCACCGGCTGGGCCGTCTTCCACAGATCGAGTTCGGGATAAAGCTGTCTTCCCAGACCCTCGATGTTGAATAGGGTCTTTTGCAGCAGTATCAGCTGCGGCTGCACCTGCATGTCGAAACGCCGCGCCGTCTCGAACAGTCGCAGCAGCACTTGCGCGAATGAGATCTCCTTGAGCGGTTTGTTATAGATGGGCTCGCAGACCGTACGCACCGCGGACTCGAGCTCATCGACCCGCGTGCCCTTGGGCACCCAACCGCTTTCGACGTGCAACTGCGCGATGCGTCCATAGTCGCGCTTGAAGAAGGCCATGAAATTCTCGGCCAGATAATGCTGATCGCGCGGCTGCAAGGTGCCGACGATGCCGAAATCCACAGCTGCATAGCGAGGATTTGCCGGATCATCGATTTGCACGAAGATGTTGCCGGGGTGCATGTCGGCATGAAAAAAATTGTGGCGGAACACCTGGGTGAAAAAGATCTCGACGCCGTTCTCGGCCAGCTTCGCGATGTCCGTGCCACGCGCGCGCAACTCCTCGACACGGCTTACGATGATGCCGTGAATGCGCTCCATGACCATGACATTCTGGCGGCAATAGTCCCAGTGAATTTGCGGCACGTACAGCAGCGAGGAACCCGCGAAATTGCGTTTCAGCTGCGCCGCATTGGCGGCCTCGCGCATCAGGTCCAGTTCATCCGTCACCGTCTTGCGATATTCGCGCACGACCTCGATGGGTCTGACGGGACGCGCCTCGATCCAGTATTCGTCGGCGAGCCTCGCCAGCGCGTCGAGCACTTCCAGGTCAAGGTCGATGACCTCCCGCATACCCGGACGCAGCACCTTGACCACGACCTCGTCGCCATTCTTCAAAGTGGCCGAGTGCACCTGCGCGATCGAGGCGGCGGCCAGGGGCGATGGCTCGAAACTGCCGAAGATTTGGCCGAGCGGGCGGCCGAAGGTCTTCTCGATCATGGCGACGGCGACGGCGCCGGGGAAGGGCGGCACCCGATCCTGCAGTTTCGCCAACTCATCGGCGATGTCTACCGGCAGCAGGTCGCGCCGCGTCGACAGCGCCTGACCGAATTTCACGAAAATCGGGCCCAACTCCTCCAGCGCCAGGCGCAATCGTTCGCCGCGCGTGCCGCCGACGCGGCGCTGGAACCAGGTCCACGGTGAGAGGTAGTAGAGATAACGCAGCGGCCGATACAGGTGTGTGGCGCGCACGAACTCATCGAGCCGGTGCCTGACCAGCGCCCGCTGTATCTGCAGCAGCCTGGCGAGCACTCGCAAACGCATCAGGTGCTGCTCGCGCGCTGCTCGAGCCTGATCAGGCGAGCCTCGATCCGATCAATGCTCTCCCGCACACCATCCACGCCGCGCAGGAACTCCTCCATTTCGGTTTTCGTGATCAGATCGCGGCCTTCCTCCTGCAGGTACTCAGCGATGTTCTCTCCGGCGGTGCGCCGTGCGCGGCGCGCCCATGTCCGCACGCTCTTCGCAAGCAAGGACAGATGCCGCGCCGGCATGTCGCCTACCCAGCGCGACAACTCCTCCTCCAAATCAGGTCGCGCCGCTGCGAACAAGTCGCGATATAAGTTGGCGATCTCGGCATCGCCGCGAATCTGCACCGAGAGCCTGGTCTGCGCACTCGGCGTCCCCGCTCTGAACATTTGCAGCAGCGCGGGGGCCGATCCTGAAATAACCGCATCCGCCTGCGAATCATCGCCCGCCAGTAAAGCGGCGCGGCCGCCGAAGCAAGTTGTGCGAACTCGCGTGATGCCGTCGACCTCGACTTGCAGGCTGGTGCCCTCGAGCCGCTCGGCCAGCGCGGACGCGCGAGTCGATGCAGCGATGTTTCGATTCAAGACGGCTTCGGCCGATGCCAACCAGGCAGGAGTACCGGGCATGCTTAGGCTCCGCGTTCCTAGAGCTTGTAGCCGCGGTGCACGGCGACGATGCCGCCGCTGAGATTGTGATAGCGCGCCTGGATGAAGCCCGCGGTGCGCAGCATCTCGAGCAAGGTTTCCTGATTCGGATGCATGCGGATCGATTCCGCGAGATAGCGATAGCTGCCTGAGTCTTTGGCGATGAGCGCGCCCAGCCGCGGCAATATCTGGAAGGAGTAGGCGTCGTAGATCGGCTTCAAACCCGGCGCCACCGGAGTCGAGAATTCCAACACCAGCAATTGACCGCCGGGTTTCAGCACACGGTGCATGGACTTGAGCGCGGCGGCTTTGTCAGTGACATTGCGCAATCCAAAACCGATGGTGACGCAGTCAAAAGCGTTGTCCTCAAAAGGCAGACGCTCCGCATCGGCAACGATGCACTCCACGTTGCCCACGTGTCCTGCATCGAGCAGGCGGTCGCGGCCGATGTCGAGCATCGCCGGATTGATGTCCGAGAGCACGACCCGGCCCGATTTGCCGACCTGGCGAAGCAACCCAGCCGCGAGATCGCCGGTCCCGCCGGCGACATCCAGCGCTCGTTGACCGGGCCGCAAGCCGGTCAGCGACAGGGTGAAATGCTTCCACAACCGGTGCGCGCCAAACGACATGAGATCGTTCATGAGATCGTATTTGCCGGCGACGGAGGCAAAAACGCTGCGCACGCGCTCCGCCTTATCGGCCGCCGCGACCTTTTCGAAGCCAAAATCCACTGTGTGATCGGAGTCAGCCATGGAGCCCTGCAGGGTCTTTGAGGGCCTATTGTAGCCGACTGCGGCTGAGAGCCTGTCTGAGTACTCCGCGGGACCGCCTAGGGCTTCGGCGCCTGCAGTTTGGCCGCGGACTCAGCCTGCGCGCAGCGCGCTTGATAGCGTGCCCAGTTCGCGGCCCGGTCCCTGCCCAGCTGGTACAGGACCCCCCACGAGTAGAGGCCTGTATTATGGCCGTCGTCGAAAAACAGGCGCAGCGCATAGTTGCCCACCGGTTCGACCCCGCTGATCCCTACGTTCTGCTTTCCCAGCACCAGCGCACCCTCGCCGCCGCCATGGCCTTTCACCTCGGCAGAAGGTGAAAATACGCGCAGATATTCGAACGGCAGCTCGAAATGCGATCCGTCGTCGAAGCGCACATCGAGCAGGCGCGATTCGGTGCGCAGTTTGATATCGGTGGGCTGCGCTGATTTTTCCGCGCTCACAGGATGTACCGCGACAGATCCTGATCTTTGACCAACTCGCCCAGATTGTTTTGCACGTACTCGCGATTGATGACGACTCGAGTGCCATTGCGATCCGCGGCATCGAAGGACACAGTCTCGAGCAGGCGCTCCATGACCGTGTGCAGGCGCCGCGCGCCGATGTTCTCAGTGCGCTCGTTGACTTCGAAAGCCACCTCGGCGAGCCTTTGCACGCCGGACTCCGCGAACTCCAGCGTCAATCCTTCAGTGGACATCAACGCCGAATACTGCCGGCACAACGAGGCGTCGGGTTCCGTCAGGATCCGCACGAAATCGCCTACCACTAGGGGCTCGAGCTCGACCCGGATCGGTAAGCGCCCCTGCAATTCCGGAATCAAGTCCGAGGGCTTGGACATGTGAAACGCGCCGGATGCAATGAACAGAACATGGTCGGTTTTGACCGTGCCGTACTTGGTGTTCACCGTGCAGCCTTCGACCAGGGGCAGCAAGTCGCGCTGCACGCCTTCGCGCGATACGTCTGCACCCATGGTTTCCTGACGGCGCGCAATCTTGTCGATTTCGTCGATAAAGACGATGCCGTTTTGTTCGGCGTTTTCGACCGCGCGTAGCTTCAGTTCTTCCTCATTGATCATCTTCGCCGCTTCCTCATCGACCAGCAGCTTCAATGCTTCCTTGATTTTGACTTTGCGGCTGCGCGTGCGGCCGCTGCCTAAGTTCTGGAACATCCCCTGCAGCTGCTGGGTCATTTCCTCCATGCCGGGTGGCGCCATGATTTCCAGTCCCACCGGCAGGGCACGCACGTCGATCTCGACCTCGCGGTCGTCCAGCTGACCTTCACGCAGCATCTTGCGAAAGCGCTGCCGCGTATCGTTGTCTTTCGCGCCGGCATCGGCCGTGAAGCCCGCCTGAGCCCGCGGCAAGAGGATATCAAGCACCCTATCCTCCGCCGCGTCGGCAGCCCGGTGGCGCACTTTAGCCATTTCCTCTTCTCGCGTCATTTTGACGGAGATCTCTACAAGATCGCGGACGATCGAATCAACTTCGCGGCCTACATAGCCCACTTCCGTGAACTTGGTGGCCTCGACCTTGATAAAGGGTGCCTTGGCGAGGCGGGCGAGGCGGCGGGCGATTTCGGTTTTACCCACCCCAGTGGGCCCGATCATGAGGATGTTCTTAGGGGTGATCTCCTGCCGCAGAGGTTCGGCGACCTGCTGTCGCCGCCAGCGGTTGCGCAAGGCAATCGCCACTGCGCGCTTGGCGGCCTTCTGGCCAACGATATGCTTGTCGAGCTCTTCGACAATTTCCCGCGGCGTCATCTGCGACACTAGCAGCCCGTCCGAGCGGTCAGTGCGAGCACTACAGCTCCTCGATGGTCAGGCTGCGATTGGTATAGATGCAGATGTCTGCGGCGATATTCAGTGAACGCTCGACGATCTCACGCGCGGACAAGTCGCCGCTTTGCAGGAATGCCAACGCGGCGGCCTGCGCGAAGCCTGACCCTGATCCAATGGCAATTAGATCATGCTCGGGTTCGATGACATCGCCCGTTCCTGAGATGACGTAGGTGCTCTCGGCATCGGCCACGCAGAGCAGGGCCTCTAAGCGCCGCAAGCTGCGATCGCTACGCCAGTCCTTTGCCAATTCGATTGCCGCGCGGGTTAGATTGCCGAATTTCTCCAGCTTGCCTTCGAAGCGCTCGAACAAGGTAAATGCATCGGCCGTGCCGCCGGCAAATCCGGCGAGCACCTTGCCGCCATAGAGCCGCCGCACTTTGCGCGCATTGGACTTCATCACGCTTTGCCCCAACGTGACCTGGCCATCGCCGCCGACCGCGACGCGGCCATTGCGGCGCACCGCGAGAATAGTGGTGCCGTAAATACGGTCCGGATCGTGTTTCATACAGTCTTCGTACCGTGGGGCCGAGTTGAAGCCCTTTCAAGCCGTTCGGGGTCGGCGCCTGGCTCGGGGATGGGCGGCGTCGTAAACGCTGGCCAGGCGTTGAAAATCCAAATGCGTGTAAACCTGGGTGGTGCTGATGTCGGCATGCCCCAGCAATTCCTGCACGCCGCGCAAATCGCCGCTGGATTCCAATAGGTGCGTCGCAAAGGAATGGCGGAACATATGTGGGTGTACATGCATCGCCAAACCCTGGCGGCGCGCCCACATGCCCACTCGCAACTGCACCGCGCGCACCGACAGCGGCCGCCCGGACTTGCCCACGAACACGGCACCTCCATTGGCTGCGGCCGCCCCCGGTTTCTGCCCGGATGAGTGCCGTGCGCTCCGCAAACCATCGTTTTAACGCCTCGATGGCGTGGCGCCCGATCGGCACAATGCGCGTTTTGCTGCCTTTGCCGAGCACACGCACGGTTCGGTCCTTCAGGTCGACCGCGGTAAGCTCCAACCCGACCAACTCGCTCAAGCGCAGGCCCGACGAATAAAACAATTCCATCATGGCTTTGTCGCGCGCCGACAGCGAATCGTCCGCGCGAAAATCGAGCAGCCGTGCCATTTGGTCGGTGTCCAAGGTCGCCGGCAGGCGCTTCTTGGATTTCGGCGCCCGCACCTCGAGCGCGGGATTGTTTTTAGCATAACCCTCCCGCATCAGGTATTCGTAGAAGGTCCGCACTGCCGACAAACGGCGCTGAATACTGCGCGGCGCGATGCCGCCGGCGTGCTCGGCCGCAGCAAAGGCGCGCACTTGAAAATTATTCAGCGCCGACCAGCGATCCACTTTGCGCAGCTCGCAAAAATGAGCCAATGCCAGCAAATCGTGGCGGTAGGCGGCCACGGTATGCGTGCTCATGCGGCGCTCGAAGTTGAGGTGCGACAAGAATCGCTCGATCCGTTCGCGCTCGCTCGCTTCCACGGTCAGCGCATTAGCGCGTAGGTCACAAGCTCGCCGATGCGCAGCAGGAATTCGGTGCTCATCCCGGGATGAAAGCGTTCCGCATCGCTCGCACCGATGGCCAATATGCCGAGCGCGCCCTTTTGGCCCAACGGCGTGAGCGCCACCGAGCCGATTGCCACAGAATCCGAGCCGAACAGATAATCGCGCTGCGCATCGCGTACCTGCCCGCAGCGCGGCTTTCCGGAACTCAACAAAGAATCAAAGGTCCGCATGTCCTCATCGGTAGGACTGGCGACGCGCAAGAATCTGCCCATCTCCGGCTCGAGCGCGCGCGCTTCCTCGATAAACAGCACGAGCACGGAATTCATTGCGTCGAAATCCTCGCGTAGCGAAGTTTCGATGGCGCTGATCGATTCGGCCAAGGTCCGCGCGCGTATCAACCGCTGGCAGAGGCGATGGATTCGATCCGCCAGCGCATCGTTGGCCCGCGCTACATCCACCAGCTCCTTGAGTTTGCGTTCGAGCGATTGGTTGCGCTCGCGCAGTACCTCGACTTGGCGTTCGACCAAGCTCACCGTCGCCGCGACGTCGCGAACATGCGGCAGACGCAACTTGGTCAACAGTTGCGAGTTGCGCTCGAAGAAGTCCGGATAGGTCAGCAAATAGTCCGCGACACTATTGTCGGTGAGGACATCGGGCTTGATCCCGCGCGCGTGACTCGTGGTCATTGTTTGGCTCCCGTGAATCGCCTTAAGTCGATCGAACCTGTAAAAACCGTCGTTGCGGGTCCGGTCAGCCAGACATGCTGGCCCGGCCCCTCCCAAGAAACCCTCGCCGTGCCGCCCGGCAAATCCACCCGCACTTCGCCGTCGAGCAAGCCTTGCCGCATGCCGACCGCAACCGCGGCGCACGCTCCCGTTCCGCAGGCCTGCGTTTCGCCGGCGCCGCGTTCGAACACGCGCAATAAAATGTGGTTGCGGCCGAGAATTTGCATGAATCCCACATTGGCGCGATTCGGGAAGTGCGGATGCCGCTGGATGCTGGGCCCCCACAGTTCCACTTGCGCGGTCTTCACATCGGGGACGCGCAGGACCGCATGGGGATTGCCCAGGCGCAGCGCGCTCATGACGATGTCCCTGGCCTCGACCTTCAAAGTAAACTCGAAAGGCTCCTCGAACTCCGGGATTCCCATATCCACCGACACCAGGCCGTCGTCGCGCACGCGGGCGCGCACGTTGCCCGCCGGGCTGCCCAAGGTCAGATCACGACCCAACTCCGGAGCGCGCGAATAAAGCAGTGCCGCGATACAGCGCGCGCCATTGCCGCACTGTTCGACCTCCGTGCCGTCGGAATTAAATATTCTGTAGAACACGCGGCTCGCGGGATCGCGCGGCGATTCCAGCATCAGCGCTTGATCGAAACCCACACCTGTGTGCCGATCGGCGAGGGCGCGCAGCGTCCTTTCATCCAAGGGAGTATCGGCGGCGATGGCGGCGGCGTCGAACACCAAAAAATCGTTGCCCAAGCCTTGCATCTTCATAAACTCGATGCGCATACCAAGGAGCATAGCCGAAGCGGCAGAATTCCGCTCGGGGGTTGCGCAATGCTCGCTTAAAGCTCTACCTTACAAGCACAACAAAGCCGGGGGACTATGCGCCACGTAATGGTATTGAACGCGAAGGGCGGCTGCGGCAAGAGTACGCTCAGCACCAACATCGCCGTATTCTTCGCCCGCGACGGGCACAACGTCTGCATCGCAGACTACGACCCGCAGCGCTCCAGCCTCGACTGGCTGGCGATGCGGCCCGCGGACCTGCCGGCGATCGCCGGCGCCGCGGCGTTCGAGGACGGCCTGCGCAGTGTACCGCGCAATACTGAAGTTCTCGTCATTGATGCCCCCGCCCGTGTTCACGGCACGGAACTGAATGAACTGGTGCGGCGCGCCGAAACCATCATCGTGCCGGTGCTGCCCTCGAGCATCGACATGAAGGCCTGCGGGCACTTCATGGCGGAGCTGCTCGAAATCGGCAAGGTGTCGCGCAAACAGGCGCGTCTCGCGGTGATCGCCAATCGAGTGCGCGAATACACCTTGGTGTACGAGGAATTGGACGCATACCTCAGCAAGCTTAAAGTTCCGTATCTTGGCCACTTACGCGAAGCGCAGAATTATGTGCGCGCTTATTCGCGCGGCATGGGAGTGCTCGAGCTGCCCGAATATCTCGCCTGGCCGGATTGGAAGCAGTGGGAACCGGTGCACGATTGGCTGGATAGCAAGCGCAGTCAGCCCAGCGCCTGAAATAAATCGCGCCGCCCGAGCGTGCGCAGGGTTTTCGTGCTCATCAGCATCGCCAATTCAAGCCGCAGCTTTGAGGTAGCCGCCGACCAGCTGCTGCTCGATGCGGCTTCGAATGCCGGACTGAATTTGCCGCATAGCTGCAAAGGCGGCAATTGCGGCGCCTGCAAGGCGCGCCTCATAAGCGGCGAGATCGACTATCCCAATGGAAAGCCGCTCGGCCTCTCCGATGCCGAGATCGCTGAAGGACTGATCCTGTTGTGCCAGGCGCGTGCGCGTACCGATCTTTGCATCGAGACGTTTGAAGTGCGCCGCGCCGACTCTGCCCGCCTCAAGCGCTTGCCATCCCGCATCGAGCGCGCCGTCCCCTTGTCGCACGATGTCATGGGATTGTTCCTGCGCTTGCCCATTGCGGAGGCTTTCACCTTCGAGCCCGGCCAGTACATCGACATCTTGCTGCCGCGGCGGCCGGCGCCGCAGCTTTTCGATTGCATCGCCGCCGCACGACGCCAGGCCGCTGGAGCTGCACGTACGGCGCATCGCCGGCGGAGAGTTCAGCGACCGGTTATTTCACGAGGATATGCGCTTAAGCTTGCTCTCCATAGAAGGTCCATTGGGCAGGTTCACCTACCGGCCGCACGCAGGCGCTGCGCCGCGCATGCTGCTCATCGGCGGCGGCACGGGCATCGCGCCGCTGCTGTCCATTCTGCGCCACCTGGTCGAGAATGGAATTGAACGCGACATGCAACTCTTTTGGGGTGTGCGCAGCGAGTCTGACCTGTACGCCCATGCAACACTCGAGGGCTTAAGCCGCCGCGCGGCTTCCCTTACTTATGTTCCGGTGCTGTCCGAGGGCAGTCCTGAATGGCACGGACGCCGCGGCTGGGTGCACGAAGCGGCGCTGAAAGCGGTCCCCGATCTCGAATCGATCGAAGTATATGCCGCGGGACCGCCCGCGATGATTGCCGCTGTTCAGCGCGAATATGATTCGCGCGGCAGCGCCCAGACGCGGCTGTACTACGATTCCTTCGACCCCGCGTCAGACACGCTGGCGCACCAGCGAATGAGCGCCGCGGCCAAGTCCTGATCCTCCGCCGAATCCGCCTGCAACAGCGGCGCTTTGAGGCCCAACTTGCGCAAACCCGACGCAACGCGCTCTCCGGGAACCAGCCAGTGCACGCGTTCAAATTCGCTGCGCAAATCGAGCGGCGCCAGTTGCAGCAGCGCGGCACCGATCTCGAGACTGGTTGCCGTGATGATCTGCACCTCGCGCGCCGCGAATCGCTCTTGCAGCGCCTTGAGGGATGCCGCGCTGACGACGGCCGGCACGCGTTCGTACACGTCAGCGCATACGACGATCGCGCCCCGGCGCGCGAGTTCTTGCTGGAGCAGTTCCCGTCCGTGGGTTCCCTTGATGATCAAGACACGGTGCCCCGCCACATGTTCCAGGCGCGGATGCGAAAGCAGAGCCTCAGAGTCGAAGGGCTCAGCCGGTTGTATGGCGACGCGGTAGCCCGCTTGGTTCAAGGCACGCGACGTCGCCGGCCCGATCGCTGCGAGCGTCAGATCGCGTTTTTGATCGAGAAAGGACACGCCAAAGCGGACGGCGTTGGCGCTGGTGAAAAGGATTACGTCGAAATTCTCGAGAATGCCCAGTTGCTCCGTGAGCGCGCGTCTGTCCTTCAGAGGTTTGATTTCGACTACGGCTAAGCGCCACGTCGTCGCGCCCAAAGATTCCAAAAGCCGGCACAGCGGCATGGCCTGAAACTCAGGCCGGGTCACGAGGACGCCTACTCCGTGAAGCGGCTGGCACTTAGTTCCCACGCAAGCGCTCGAGCAAGGGTCCTGCGCCGTCGGCCAGCATGCGCTCCGCCAACTGGCGGCCCAGAGCAGCCGGATTTTCTGCGCTCCCCGCCAGGGTACTCTTCAGCAGCCGCGAGCCATCCGGCTCCGCAACCAGTCCGCGCAGTGTGATTCGATCCGCGTCGAGCTCCGCGTATGCCGCGATAGGCGATTGGCAACTGCCGCCCAAGCGGGCCGCGAAAGCGCGCTCCGCATCCATCACTTTGCGAGTCGCAGGATCTTCGAGCAAGCTCAAGAGCCGCACAGTGGACGAATCGCTTTGCCGGCACTCGATACCGATCACGCCCTGGGTCACCGCCGGCAGACAAATTGTCGGATCGAGTCGCGCCGTGATGCGCGATTCCAGCCCCAGGCGAATGAGGCCCGCGCATGCGAGAACGATGGCGTCCATGCGTTTGCCGCTCGTCGCCGCGTCAAGCTTGCGCAGGCGCGTGTCCACATTGCCGCGCAGGGATTCAATGCTCAGATCCGGCCGTAGTGCCCGGATCTGAGCTTGTCGGCGCAAGCTCGAGGTACCCACCACGGCACTGCGCGGCAAGTCTTCCAGCCGTGCGATGCCCGAGGTGGTTACCAATGCATCGCGGGGATCGGCGCGCGTCAGCACCGCGCCGATGATCAGGCCATGAGGAAGATCCGCCGGCATATCTTTCATCGAGTGGACAGCGATGTCGGCGCGCAGGTCCTCCAGCGCGACTTCCAGTTCCTTGATGAACAAACCCTTGCCGCCGATGGCGGCCAGCGTCCGATCTTGGATGCGATCACCCTGCGTCAGCAGCGGCACCAGTTCGATATCCAGTCCGGGATGCGCGGCACGCAACAGCGCCGACACATGCTCCGCCTGCCAAAGCGCCAGCTGACTTTTGCGCGTGGCGATGCGTAGCCGTGCTGTCACATGGACTCGGGTTTCGGAGGGAACAGTTTGGTCTTGAGGCGATAGATGGCGGATATGTCTTCGTCGCCGTAGCCCTCGGCAATCAATTGTTCGTACTGCTCCAGCGTCGATTCCACCACCGGCAACACGCCGCCGTGCTTCGCCGCCATCTCGCGGCAGATGCGCAAGTCCTTGTCGTGGAGCCGCACGCGAAATCCTGCAGGGAAACTGTTGTTTGCCATGAAGGGCGCGCGATTGACGAAGTACCAGCTCGAGCCTGCGCCCTTGCCCAATACATCGATCACTTTCTTCAGATCGACGCCTTCTTCGTGAGCAAACGCCATCGCCTCGCCCACCGCTTGGATGATGCCGGCGCACATAATTTGATTGGTGGCCTTCGTCACCTGGCCGGAGCCGCTGGCGCCCATGTAGGCTACGGCCTTGCCCATTTTTTCCAAAATCGGCTGCGCTCGGCTGAATACGGTTTCATCGCCGCCGCACATGATGGCGAGCGACGCGGTCCGCGCGCCCTCGACGCCGCCGCTGACCGGGCAGTCGAGAAATCCGACGCCGAGGGTGTTGAGCTGGTCGTGCAGATCGCGCACCGTGTCTTTGCCCACTGTGGAGCAATCCATGACGATCATGTTGGGCGTGAGCCCCGGCTCCAAGCCGGCAACGACTTCGCGCAAGTCCTTGTCGGCCGATACGCAGATCACTACCGCTTCGCAATTACCTGCGAGCTCGGTCAAGTTCGCAAACGCCAGAACCTTCAGTTCCGCGGCCAGCGCCTTGGCTTTTTCGGGGGTGCGGTTCCAGACGCCGGTGAGTAGTCCGGCGCGATGTAAGTTGCGCGCCATGTGCGCGCCCATGGCACCCAATCCAACGAAGCCTGTTTGCATGTGAATGGTCCTTGAAATCAGCCAAAGGACGGTAGCCTAAGGCTTTGCGCCTTCCGCGGCAAAGCACGAAGGGCGGAAAGGACCGAGCAGGCTGGGGCGGAGCAGCTGCGCTTAGAAGTTCTTTGTCAGGTCGCGCTGTTGCAGATGGTGTCGATATCGCGTTTGGCGTTCAGCCGCTCGGTGTCGATTTCTTCGGAATTCATGAACTGACGTTCACCGTCGGGACCGGTTTTGTAGAGCCTGCGGCCTTCGATCAGTTTCTTGTAGCGATCCTGCGCTTCAGCACATTGCTTGTCGCGAGTCTGCACAACGTCTTGGGCCACGGCCTTCTTGTCATCGGCGTCCTTGGTCACCGGAGTGGAGGCGTTACGCGCCGCAGGCGCGGGCGTCGGCGCCGATCGAGCGGCTGCAGCGTGAGAGACGAGAAGCTCGACCACTTCCGCATGCACACCATCGGGCGGGCGATCGCCATACTGCACCTTGCCTTGAGCGTCGACCCACTTGTAGACGACGGCAGAGGCCATGCCCGACCAAGCGATCAAGGCGGCGAACAACAACAGGCGTTTCATCGTCCACACCTCGCGTGAATTTTACAGGGCACGCGAACCGGCCTCGCCGGTGCGAATGCGCACCGCCTGGCCAAGATCGCAAACAAAAATCTTGCCGTCACCGATTTTACCCGTACGTGCCGTTTCAATAATGGCCTCCTGGACTCGATCAACTTGGTCGTCGTCCACGGCCAGTTCAAGCTTCACTTTGGGCAGAAAATCAACGACATATTCCGCCCCCCGATACAGCTCAGTGTGGCCCTTTTGGCGTCCAAAGCCTTTGACCTCTGTCACGGTAATGCCTTGAATACCCACCTCGGCCAGCGCGGCGCGCACATCGTCAAGCTTGAAGGGTTTGATGATGGCGATGACCATTTTCATTGTATTAGGCTCCAGGTTCTGTAAAACGCAGTTTAGCAGCGGAATTCAAAATAAAATTGCTGCGACACAGCATGGAGTATTCGAATCGCCTGAGGTATAAACGCCGAGGCGTCTCGCGCCGGGCGCGTGGTATAAAAAACGGCGCGGGCCCTTTTGAGGGGACCCGCGCCGCTGGGATATCGCACCGACGGGGGAGTTGGCTGGCTTGCCGGCGCGAGATGCTCCTAAATCGTTCAAACGTGTGACCTCGCTCGCTGCCAAGCGAAGCCTTCAATTCTCATTAAATGGCGTCCGGACCGGTTTCACCGGTGCGAACCCGCAATGCCTGTTCCAGTTCGAGTATCCAAACCTTTCCATCCGAGGCGCTGCCCGTCCGAGCGACGTTGCAGACCGCCTCCATGACCTGCTCGGCGATCGAATCGTCCACCGCGAGCTCGATTTTCGCCTTAGGCAAAAAGTCGATCTGGTAGTCAGCGCCTCGATATGTCTCGACGCGTCCTGGCCAACCGCCGTAACCCTGTACCTCGGTGACGGTTACTCCTTGGATGCCGATGTCTGCGACTGCTTGCCGGACCTCGTCCAGCTTGAAAGGTTTGATGACGGCGGTGATCAGCTTCATGCATTTATCCCCGCATTCATCCGTAAATCAAACAGTCTGCAGCTCCACTTCCGCGTAGTATTGATTTGGAAGGTGCAGTTTTCGTGCCACGGCCGGAGCCCGATGAATCAATGGGTTATCTTCAATATAGGCAAGGCCATGCACTCATGTAGCGCGCGGCGATCCTAACGGTGCGTTAACGAAGTGCGAGCCGATTGGATCCTTAGGCGGAGGTGCAATGAGTTTCATTAATTCAAGCGGCTTGGATGATCTGGCAAAACGCCTGGCCGATTCCGTGCCTGAATCGCTGCGCGCCTTCGGCCGCGACCTGGAAGGCAATTTTAAAGCGGTGCTACAAGCCCAGTTGGCGAAACTCGATCTGGTCACTCGTCAGGATTTCGATGTGCAAGCCGCGATCTTGGAGCGCACTCAGGCAAAACTCACTGCCATCGAAGCGCGCCTAAGAGAACTCGAAACGAAACAAGCCGCGCCTTAGGCCCTACGCCGCCTCGGGCGCTCGTATGAGCACTCACAAGGTAGTGAGCACCGTCTTCAGCCGTGCACCTGCGGGCCTCGAAGCGCCGCTGGTTCGCGTCGAAGTGCACTTGGGCAATGGATTGCCGGCGTTCGCCCTGGTTGGACTTCCCGAAGCCGTCGTTCGAGAGAGCAAAGAGCGTGTGCGCGCCGCACTCGTCACCGCCGGATATGATTTTCCGCAACGTCGCATAACCGTCAATTTATCGCCCGCGGATCTGCCGAAGGAGGGCGGGCGCTTCGATCTACCGATTGCCGTCGGCATCTTGGCGGCTGATGGCAAGATTGATCCGCGACAGCTGAACCATCGAGAATTTTACGGCGAACTGTCCTTGGGCGGCGCACTGCGCGAAACGCCTAAGCTATTGCCGGCGCTGATCGCCGGTGCAAAGCTCGGCAGCGAAATGATTATGCCGGCCGCCAACGCGCTTGAAGCAAGCCTGCTCAACGGCGCGCAGCTTCGCTTGATGAATCATCTGCAGGAAGTAGTCGCGGCTCTCGGAGGAAGAGCCACGCTCCGCAGTCGCGCTCGAAGATCGCTCAGCACGAACCCGCCGCATTGCAAACGCTCGAGCGAATTCATCCGAACAAGTCCGTTGTCGACACATACCGGATCCGGATCTCTGCAGAGGTGCGCGGCCAGTATGCCGCCAAGCGCGCCTTGGAGATCGCCGCGGCCGGCGAGCATGGACTCTTGATGATCGGTCCTCCCGGCGCCGGCAAGACGCTGCTCGCGCAGCGATTGCCGGGATTGCTGCCGCCCTTGTCGGAGCCGGAGATTCTAGAGGTTGCGAGCTTGGAATCCGCCGCCGGCCGCAGACCGAGCCTAGGCGGCCGCCGGCCGTTTCGCAGTCCGCAACACACCGCATCGATGGCTGCGCTCGTCGGCGGCGGATCACTACGGCCTGGCGAACTGTCGCTTTCGCATCTCGGCGTGCTGTTCCTCGATGAACTTCCTGAATTTCCGCGCAATGCATTGGAGGCTTTGCGCGAACCGCTGGAAACGGGCATGGTTGTTGTCGCGCGCCTGAAGCGCACCTGCGAGTTCCCAGCAAGATTCCAATTGGTCGCGGCGATGAATCCTTGTCCCTGCGGATACGCGGGCGATTCCCGCGGCCGCTGTCATTGCACGGCAGAACAAATTCTCCGATATCGCAACCGCATCTCCGGTCCGCTCATCGATCGCATCGATATCCATATCGAGATCGCCCCGCTGCCTGTCGAGGATTTGATGAGCGAGGTGCGAGAACGAGTGTTAGCGACGGGAGCCGGCCGAACGGCGGAGGGCTCAGCAGCAGTGGCCCGGCGCGTGGCCGCGGCAAGGACTCTACAATTGCAGCGGCAGGGAAAATTAAATGCGCGCCTGTCGCCGGCGGAGGTCGCGCGATTCTGTGGGCTCGCCAAAGAGCCCAGAACGTTGCTCGCTACCGCGATTGCGCGCCTCGGCTTATCGGCGCGGGCTTATCACCGAGTGCTAAAAGTTGCGCGAACGTGCGCGGATCTTGGCAGTGCCGCCGACATTCGAATTATCGATGTGGCTGAAGCCGTGAAACTGCGGGCTCTGGACCGGCCTACTTGTTGAGCGACAGCATGTAGTCCACGGTCATGCGGATCGTCGCGTCCGGCCAATTCGTGCCACCTTTGGGCGGCATATTGCCCTTGCCCGCGATTGCATCCTTGTAGAGAGTCTCCTTCCCTTGAGCGATACGCGGACCCCAAGCCGCATGATCCCCGATTTTCGGCGCGCCATTGATGCCGGTCGCATGACATGCGGAACATACTTGCGTAAATGCCTGCTCGCCGGTCGTCGGCACATTCACCGCCGGCGCCGCGCCCGCAGGCGCACTCAGAGCCGCCAAAGCCGAATTGTCCTTGCCCGCGATGGCCACTTGCGCAAAGGGGGCAATATTTTTCTGCACCTGCGCCAAGTGCAGTGGATCCATCAGCACGTCCGCCCCCTGCGTGTCCGCACCCATGGTGCGCGCCACCGCGAAGAGGACGATGGCAAAGGCAATCAAGATTCCGAGCACCATGCTGAAGGAATTGAAAAACTGCGTATCTGACGATTCTGACTGGGACACGGTAACTCGATGCTTCTACGGGGAAAATCCCTAGCGCCCGACAGTATAGCGGCAGACAGGGAATCTCGAAATAGCAGCTGCCCAGGAATCTGGACGCATAGAATCAGCGGCCAGTTGGCGCGGTTGATATGGAAAAGCGGGCGGTGTAGTCTGCCGGCTCCTTCCAACCACTACGCGCGAGGTCGAGAGAACTATGATTGTTCAAAAACAAATCTCGGCTGGATCAGCCGCGCGCTTCGGTAGACGCAACTAGTCGATTACCGCTCTCGCTTGGATCTACTGTTTCGTCGCTAAGCTAGGCGGTTCGCGCCTGCACTTCGTCATTGCGCTTCGCTGAAACCGGCTTATGGTCGGCTTCCCAATACAGGGGCGCCGTAGTACTGGTCCGATGAATCGCAGGTTTCAACAATGTCTAACGAGACGAATCCGCTGATACGGCTTGGGTGGCGGCCATTTTATTCACAACAACTGACTCTTGAGGACCTGGACGAAAGTTTTCCGGCGCGTGTAGCAGCCGTACACAGGAGCCTTCTTGTCGTGCTAGCCGAGTCCGGCGAGCATCAAATTGGAGTGCCGCAACGGCTCCGGCCTGACGGGACGACGTCAGGTATCACTGTTGGGGACTGGCTCCTCGTTCGACGCGAAACCTATCAAGTGGACCGAATGCTGCAGCGGCAATCGCTGGTCGCACGGATGGCGGCAGGTACTGAACCCGGGCGGCAAGCCATCGCTGCCAATGTGGACACGCTGTTCGTTGTGACATCCTGCAACGCCGATTTCAATCTGTCTCGACTTGAGCGGTATTTGGCACTCGCATTCGAAGCCGGCGTACTGCCTGTCATCGTATTGAGCAAAGTGGATACCTGTGCCGATCCAGGACCGTACATTGCGGCTGCTCGTAACGCCTCAAAGGATCTGTCGGTGATTGCACTAAACGGTACGGATTCGGATGGTTCGCTCTCGTCCGTCAGCCCGTGGTTGGGAGAGGGCCAAACCGTGGCCTTCGTCGGGTCTTCCGGGGTCGGCAAATCGACGCTCATCAATGCATTGCTTGGCACGGGCACGCAGCAAACGCGGGAAACTCGTCAAGACGATCAGAAGGGACGACACACCACTACGGCTCGGCACTTGTTTCGAGCACCCTGCGGTGCCTGGTTGATCGACACGCCGGGAATGCGCGAGCTCAAGCTTGGTAAGGTTGGAATTGGTCTTGGTCGCACGTTCGTTGACATCGAGTCTCTGGCCACCGTGTGCCGCTTCAGGGACTGCAGTCATCGAAATGAAACAGGATGTGCCGTGCGCAGCGCAGTGGAAGACGGCCGGCTCGAGCCCCGCCGGCTCGAAAATTATCTGAAACTCTCCCGCGAAGCGGTGCGGGTTGCGCTCCCGCCTTGGAGACGGCGCCAGGAACAGTCACAATTCGGCAGGATTGCCCGCGCGGCGCAAAAGCGGCGCAGGCACGACATTGGGCGGGAGTAGGAAAAGTTCCCATGAGGTCTAACACTGATTCTCGCGTAACGATTCACATGGCGGCGAGCCTCGACGGCTTCATCGCTAGAAAGGACGGGCGGGTCGACTGGCTCGAAACGGCAGACGAATTCGCAGATGGCGAAACCCTAGACCCGGGATACGTCGAGGCCTTCCTCAGGACCATTGACTGTTACGTCATGGGGTCGCGGACCTATGAGACCGCCTTGAGTTTCGAAGCCAAAGGATTCGGCTGGTCGTACGGGGACAAACCCACGTTCGTCCTCACCAGCCGCGATCTGCCGCGGACCCGGGATACCGTCAAGTTTCACTCGGGCGAACTTGCGCAGTTTGTGAACGCGCAGCTACGGCCGAGGTTTCGTACCATTTGGTTCGTCGGAGGTGGAGTGGTTTCCGGCGAGTGCCTGCGTCTCGGACTCGCGGACGAAGTTCGTTACTCCATCCTTCCGGTCTTGATCTGCGATGGAATACGGTTTTTTGACAAGCTCGACACAGACATCCTTCTCCATTTGACAGAGGTCAAAGCCTACAAAAGCGGCGTGGTGGACCTTCGTTACCAGGTGCGAGGAGGCGCGTGATACATGGCGGATGGACGCAACCGGCTCGTCATCAACCTGCTACTGGTCGCCGCTTTCGTTGTAATTCTCAACGAGACGCTCATGGCAGTAGCCATTCCGCGGCTCATGCGCGACTTCAACGTCACGGCGGGTGCCGTGCAATGGCTGACCACGGCATTTCTGCTCACGGTGTCGGTGGTCATTCCGATTACCGGATTTTTGCTGCAGAGGATGAATACGCGGCCGATCTTTGTCTGGGCGATGTCGTTGTTCTCTCTCGGCACATTGATCGCCGCTCTGGCTTCCAATCTCGACGTACTGATCCTCGCTCGCGTCATTCAGGCATCGGGTACTGCGATCATGGTGCCTCTGTTGATGACTACGGTGATGACGCTCGCGCCTGCGGAGTCTCGCGGCCAGACGATGGGCTTTATTTCCACCGTTATATCCGTGGCGCCTGCCGTGGGCCCAACCATCTCGGGAGTCATCCTCAATTACCTCAGTTGGCGTTGGCTGTTTCTTCTCGTGCTGCCCATCTCGCTCTGTGCGTTGGCGCTGGGCGGCAGCCGCATGCAGAACGTGACGACGCCCCACCATGCACCGATTGATGGGATTTCGGTGATTCTCTCGGGCTTCGCATTCGGCGGCATAGTCTACGGGCTCAGCGGGATTGGTGTCCCAGCTGCGTCGGGGACCCTGCCGGCCGGAATCTGCAGTGCAGCTGGCGCTGTTCTCCTGGCCCTCTTCGTCTTCCGGCAGATCCGGCTTCAGACAACGGGTTGCCCGCTTCTTGATCTGCGGACCTTCGAGTCGCGTAATTTCACCGTGTCGGTGCTGCTCATGGCGAGCATGATGATGGCGCTCTTCGGTGCCATTATCTTGCTGCCGATTTATCTTCAAAATGTGCTCGGGCTCAGTACCCTGCAAACGGGATTGTTGCTGCTTCCGGGTGGCTTGCTGATGGGTTTATTGGGTCCCTATGTTGGACGCTTGTATGACAAGGCTGGCCCGAGCAGACTGATGGTTCCGGGTGTCATCGTCGTATGTTGCGTATTGTGGGCGATGACGCTGCTGGGTCCGACCACTTGGGCGGGCTATATTCTCGCCGGACATGTGTTGATGTGCGCCGGCTTTGCTTTTCTGTTTACGCCCCTGTTTACTGCCAGCCTTTCATCCGTGAAGCCAAGCCTTTACTCGCACGCCAGCGCCGTCATTGGCACCATTCAGCAAGTCGCCGGTGCCGCCGGCGTTGCGCTGTTCGTGGCATTGATGTCGGTGCGGACTACGGCGCTGGCCGCACGTGGCGTGCGTCCCGTTGAAGCGCTGTCGAGCGGTATCCGCAGCGGTTTTCTGTGCGGCGCAATCATTTCGCTCTTCGCCTTGGCGTGTGTCTTTTTCGTGAGGAGGCCTTCCGAGGCGCCGGGTCATGCAGCGTAGCTCTCGTCGCGTAGCTCTGGACCTCCGCGGGTTGATCGGTGGTCACGACATTTTGCGGCTCTCCGGGGCCCTGCAAACAGATCCCGCTGTCGACATCTGGTTGTCGGATGGCCCGATCGAGCTGCGATCCATAGCGCGGAAGTGGTTCGCGCAAATGCGGCAATGTGGTGATGATGTCCGAGAGCTGATGCACGATGGTTGTCCGGTAGCGTGTGTGCAAGATGCGCCGTTCGGTTACGTCAACTCATTCAGAAGTCATGTCAACGTCGGGTTTTTCTACGGCGCATCGCTCCAGGACCCCGCCGGTCTGCTGGAGGGAAGCGGCAAACGTATGCGCCATGTGAAATTGCGGCCGGGCCTCGAACCGGACACCCCAGCTCTGCGCAGCCTAGTCGACGCTGCCTACTCGGACATAAGCGCGCGTCTCGGCGAACGTCGTGACGGTAAGGAGAAGCATCTTGAGTGACGCAATGGCCTCTGAGGACGCTACTGTGTGGCATCGCAGATTTGCTGCTGCAACCAACAACCGAGCTTGGGATCTGTCGGTCCAGAGCCGCACTAGCGCGCAGGACCAGGAAATGCTCGGTGCCGCCCACGCCTCCGCCTGGCACTGGTCGAGAGTGGGAACAGAGCTCAACCGCATGCGGGCTACGATGCTTCTGTCGGAGGTTCATTCTTTACTCGGCTACGGCCCATCGGCGCTGGCGTACGCGGAGGAAATGCGAGATTATTTCATCCGGGTCGGAGCACCGGATTGGGAAACTGCGTTCGTCCACGTCGTTCATGCTCACGCTGCGTCGGTCGCCGGTGACGCAGTGAAGCACCGAGCTTCCTACGAATCGGCGCTCGCCGCACTCGAGAATATTTCGAATGAAGCAGAGCGCCGCAACGTCGCCAGCACTTTAAGTCACGTGCCAAAGCCATGAGGGCTTCGCTCGACATTCTTTATGAACTTGCTCGAGCTGCCGATGCTTTTCATCTCACCTACAACCAAGTCATCCACCGGCTTTCCGTGTTCGCGCTTAGTAACGCCGCACTGGTCTTGCTCTGGGTAATGGCAGCCATGCATGTCGCATCGAAGGGCGCGACCTAGTTCGCACGCGCTATGGTTGATGTTGGCGCTAACCGTGGCGGTTGCGTCCAGTGCCGGCGGCTTCGATACTCCTGAGAGTGCGGTGCTTGCGCTCGAGCGGGCTTTCATTCAAAAAAACGCGGATAGCGCTGTCGCGGCGATGGACTTCGTTGAAGAGGGGCGGCAAATGCTCCAAAAGATCAACCCAACACTCGCGAACGATCCTGAGGCGATCAAACAGGCCGCGGAGGGGCGGGAACTAGCATTCAGAAATGAGCTTAAGGCAAAGGGTTTCCCTGATTTTGATCGCTCGAAATGTTCTTTTGTGGCTAAGACGCAGATTGCTCCTGGGTTGGTTGGGTTGCAGGCAGCAATGCCAGACGCCGGAAGGTGCGAAATCGACCCGGGATCTGCTCGTTGTGAAAAGCGCAGTTGGCTGGCGAGTAACATTGCGGCCTCCACCCTAATTGCAATCTGCTGACGCTTGCGCAACTCCTGAGGAACTCGCGATGATAAAAGGCAGCTGTCTCTGCGGAGCTATTTCATTCGAGATCGACGGATCGCTGCACAGCGCTAGATACTGTCATTGCACGAATTGCCGGAAATTCTCCGGTACCGGCCACGCGGCATGGGGCTTGGCGCAGACAAGCCAACTGCATATTGTGCCGACGGTGCCCAAGGTGACCAAATTTGATTCCGGCGGCGGCCTTAGGGTGTTCTGTTCTGCATGCGGTTCTCCTCTTTGGTATGAACCGGAGGGCCGGCCCGAGTTTCGGGGTATTCCGTTGGGCGCTATCGATGAGGGTGACGTGGCGAAACCTGGAATGCATGTTTGGACCAAATCCAAAGTGCCCTGGGCAGCCATCGCCGATGACCTGATGCAGTATCAAATGCACCCTTAGCGTGATGCCGGCCTTTCAGTACAACGGTAGACCGGCAATAGGCGAAATAAAGCTCAGCAGGTGCGGCAGCCCCAAGCTTCCCACGTAGACGGTCCGGCCGTCCGCGCCCCCGAACGACAAACTCGTGGGCAGCTTCAATTTCGCTCCGGAGCAGGCTAACAGGTGGTCGGGCGTCGCGGTCTTTTGCTGCATGGCTTTCACCAGCGCGTCGACGGCTTCCAGCTTTGGCTCCTCGTAAAGGGTATGAATCTCGCCGTCCTCACTGACTACCGCGATGCCATTGCGTGAAATGATGGTCACCCAAACGTTGCCCTCCTGGTCGAAAATAAATCCGTCGGGCAGAGCGCCGTGACCTAAATCCGCAGGGCCGAATATCTCCTTCTGTCCCAGATCGCCGTTCGAGGCAATCGGAAAGCGGAATATCCGCTTGCCCAGGGTCTCTACTCCGTAGAGGTACCTGCCATTCGGATGAACTTTGATTTCATTCGTCAGGTGCAGATCATCAGCCACGATTCGGGCGACTCCGCGCTCGATCAAAAGTATATAGCCGTCCGGCTTGCTGCTGAGCGCCTGATACCAGCGCTCCTGTCGCGTCATCATGGAAACCCAGATCCGGTCTTTAGAATCGATCCAGGCTGTGTTGACCGTTCCAAGAGGTTTGCCTTGGAATTGATCAAGTATCACGCTGACGCGGCCGGACGGATCGATGCGGAAGACTTTATTGTCCTTCAGGCCGGCAACGATAAATGTGCCATCTGACGTTCGAGAATATCCATTGGGCTCGTAAACGCCCGCGCCGCGCAGTTCCGCGACGCCATTTTGCGTTACGCGCGCGATTCCGCCGCGATCGTCTGACGCCCAGACACCCTCTTTATCGGCGCGAACGCACTCTGGCCGCGTCAAACCACTGCCGAAAACGGCGAAGTCTTCGCCACGCAACCTGAAATTTTTTAATTCATTATTCATGAGCGCGATTCCAGCCAACGGCGCGGGCGCGGGATATCCATGATACTCACTCTGTTTCGCGACGCGCTATAGTCTGTCGATGTACACCATTCGCGAAGCCGACACTGCCGCCGATATCGCCCAAGTGCGCGCACTTTTCCTCGAGTACCAAGCCACGCTCGGAGTGGATCTTTGCTTTCAGGGCTTTGCCGAGGAGTTGGCTTCGCTGCCGGGGAACTACTCACGGCCCGCGGGCCGTTTATTGCTGGCGGCAAATGGATCTGACGTACTGGGTGTCGTGGGTGTGCGCCCCATTAGCGGCACGGACTGCGAGATGAAACGTCTCTACGTGCGCGCTGCCGGCCGCGGCGCGGGTCTCGGTCGCCTGCTGACTCAAGCGCTGATAAAGGAGGCGCGGCTCGCGGGATATAGGAGGCTGCTGCTCGATACGCTTCCGACGATGAACGAAGCGCAAGCGCTCTATCGTTCGCTCGGATTCGTAGAGATCGCCGCATATTGCAACAATCCGATTGCGGGGACGCGTTATATGGCGCTGGACCTGGCTGAAGACGGACGCTCCTGATGCTCACCCACCCGTTGCAATGTCAGCTTGGTATCATTTTATTGGGAGATAGCCATGCACCATTCCCGGCTATGCGCCGTGTTGATCGACTGCAAAACGTCCAATGTTGACGAGGCCGCCGATTTTTGGGCTGCAGCACTGGGTCGCCGGCTGGATTCCGAGCATTCTGGAAGCCGGGGCAACTACCGCATGCTCGAATCTCAGCCCGACGAGCCCATCGTGCAGATTCAGCGCGTGGATCACGAGAGCCGGGTGCATATCGACATCGAGACCGACGATATACCTGCCGAGGTCTCCCGCTTGGAAAAGCTGGGCGCCAGAGTTGTGAACCGCTTGGAACGCTGGGTCGTCATGCAGGCACCTACCGGTCAACGATTCTGCGTCGTCAGAGTGCAGCGTCCCGGTTTCCCGAAGAACGCCAATCGGTGGGACTAGTGGCGTCGCTTGACCATCTGATCGAAATCAGGACTTACGAATGATCAAGACGCACGGTCTCAGCCACGTCGCACTTTCGGTCAAAGATCCCGACCGCTCGCTGGCGTTCTACAAATCGGTCTTTGGCGTGCGTGAATATTTCCGCAGCGAGACCACTATTCAAGTGTTGGGTCCGGGTCCCTTCGATGTTCTCGCATTCGAAAAGCGTCCCGCTGACGCCGGCATTCCCGGCGGCATTATTCACTTCGGTTTTCGCCTTACGCGGCCGGAGGACATCGATGCGGCGATCCTGGCGGTCGAGAGCGCCGGCGGGGCCGTCACGTCTCGTGGGGAATTCGCTCCGGGTCTGCCGTATGCATTCGTCCGCGATCCTGACGGCTACGAAATAGAAATATGGTTCGAGTAATCGACTCTTCTAGGGCTTCGTAAAGAAAATAGGATGTTCCGGCAGGCTGCCTAGATCGACGACCCTGCCTTGGGCAACGACGGCGCTTATCTTTTCGATGTTATGAATGTCTGCGAGCGGATCAGCCTCGAGCAGAACGAGGTCCGCCACTTTACCCTTCTCGATGGTGCCCAAGTCTCGTGAGCGGAACGCTGCACCCGCACCATTCGCCGTGGCCGCAACGATGGCTTGCAATGGAGTCATGCCCAACTCGACGAATCCCTCAATCGCAAGCACAGTGCCGCTGCCCGGCTCGAGCTCTTCGGTCTTAACCACGCGCCGAAATTCCGGCGCATCACCGAGGTAGCTGTCGGTCGCCGGCGTCACCTTACAGCCTGCGGCAATCAGTCGAATCGCGTTGCGGCGCTGAATGTCGAATGTGTCCTGCAGCATGTCAATGCGCCGCCACTTTTCCGCGCTCGTGGTCGCGGGAGGCATCTTGGCAATCCGCGCTTCCGCATCGGCGCGCTGCGCTTGATGATGGCGCCAGGCATCGCCCGTGATTAGATTTGCGCGCATCCCGCAAAAAGTCCTTTTGGAGACGATCAATTGGATCAGGTCGTCCGGTAGATCCCGGCTCATCATTTCCGGGTGCTGAATGAGATCGATTCCAGCCTCGACGGCCAAGCGCAGCCCCTCAGAGCTGGTCGCGTGCGTCTGCACCGGCTTGCCTCTCTTGTGAGCCTCGGCAACGATGACGGTCTGCTGGCGCGGCGAAAAGCCGATGAGAGACGGCCGCATAAAATGACTGGTGCCGCCGTACTTGATGACATCGACACCTTTGTCGATATAACCATTCATTGCGGCGCGCAGTTCATCCGGTGTCATGTCGGCCAAATCTTCGCCCATGCCCTGCGCCAACAGATCGTTCCATTTTTCCTCGAACAACGATAAATCGGCGTCTTTCGTCAAGGAGAATGTGATGGAAAACGGACCACCCCAGCCCAAGATGTTGCCCGCCAGCAATAGCCGGGACCCCACCGCTTCACCCCGATTGATCCGATCGCGCACGACGATGGAAGGCGGCAACACGCCATAGCTGTCCACGAGCGTGGTGACGCCCGCCTTAAGTGTGCGCTGCGCGAATTCCAACGCCAGTTCTTCATTGCGGTCGCCATATTTCGCCGATGTGTCGCGCCGCGCCGGCTGGCCGTAAACCGTCAGGTGTGCGTTATTATCGAAAAATCCCGGGACCAGAAATTTGCCGGTTCCGTCGATCTTCAAATCGCCCGCTATTGGCTTCGCAGGCGTTCGTGCGATCTCGACGAGATGACCGCTCTCGATCCTCAGGTTCATGTGAGGCTGCGGGCGCCGCGCCGGTGCCATCGATGAGAGTGATGTTCGTTATGAGCAGCGGTGACGCTTGCTCAGCCGCTGCAGCGAAAACGCCAGTGACCGTACAGGTGCACAGAGAAATTGCCGGAATAAACCCTCGCATCTGCATCCCCATTTTCCCCTGACGGATCAAGCCAGCACGGTAACGTATACTTGAGCCGCGGGACAGAACATTTGTGGCACTGGATCGCCGACAGGAGACTACCGTGAGTGACGCTGGTTCGGAACGTAGCGGCTGCGAAATGGATCCCATCACCCTCGCTGCTCTCGCAGATTTTCCCGATCAGCTCGAAGCCTGCTATTCGGTGGTTCCCAGCCAGTACAAGAATTGGCGCCCGCCATCTTGGGACGGCATTCCAAGTGAACCATTCACACCGATAGAGCAGGTCTGTCACGTCAAGGATGTTGAAATTGACGGCTATCACCTGCGCATCCGGCGCACGCTCGAGGAGTTGAATCCGCTGCTGGCGTCGCTCGACGGCGAAGCGCTCGCGCGGGAACACTCGTATTCGACCGCGGATACATCCGCGGTGTTTGCGCAGTTCCGCGATGCGCGCGCCAAGACAATTGAACTCGTCGTCAAGCTCACGCCCGAACAGTTGGTGCGGGCGGCGGAATTTGAAGGACATCGCGTCACGCTGCGCGGACTTGTGCATAACCTTTGCAGCCACGACCAACAGCATTTGGCCGGAATGCAGTGGTTGTTGGGCAGAATGGCGGCGCCCATGCCGACCGGGGCACTGTAGCGTGGCTGTTCTTTCCCTCCAAGGCGGGTGCTTGTGCGGCGCGATCCGCTACCGCGTCGAGGGAACCCCGTCGTCGATCAGTATTTGCCACTGCCGCAGTTGTCGATTGGCAAGCGGCGCGCCGGCCGTCAGTTGGTTCGTTGTCGCGCGTGCTCAATTCGAACTGCTGTCGGGCAGCCTGACGATCCACCGATCGTCCACGCCGGTCCAGCGCGGCTTCTGTGGAAAATGTGGTACGCAAGTGACTTATGCGCACCAGTCCGCGCCAGAAACCATTGAATTGACAACCGCCTCGCTCGACGAGGCCGGGCGCCTTCAGCCCACGAGGGAAATATGGCTGTCCGAGAAGTTGCCGTGGGCCGCTGTGAATGCCAATCTAGAACATAATTCCGAAGATGCGCAGACGATATGAAAGGTGCGGGTAAAAGCGGCATATTCCGTGGCGTCTGCATCGCGGGCGCCGTGCTCTTGTGCGTGGCAATGATTTTCGCGTTGCGCATGGGATTTTCGTACGATGGCAAATGCGGGGGCCTTTTACCCGAAGTGTCGGCAGCGAGACCGTGCTCGTTGTGGTCGTATATGACCGGAGACGTGCTGGCGATTGCTCTGGTCCTCGGAATCACGTATTGGCCGGTGCTGGTGCTGCTGGTTATCCTGGCTGTCGTTACGGCTTATTTTTTTGCTCGACGAGGAAGGCATGGCGGCGCCCTCTAATTTCCAGCCCGCGGGGTGGCACACGGTGACACCTCGAATCATCGTGCGCGGCGCAGAAAAACTAGTCGAGTTCGTCAAACATGTTTTTGGCGCCACGGGGCATTATCACTCCCAAGCGCCCGCAGAATTGCAGCTCGGCGATTCCATCATCATGATTAGCGATGCAGGCGTGCGCGATCCCATGCCGGCGTGTCTCTATGTCTACGTGGAGAGCGCGGATATCACCTGGCAGCGCGCGATACAGGCGGGCGCGCAGTCGATTGAGTCCCCATTGAACACGCCCTACGGCGACCGCCGCGGAATGGTCAAAGATCCATGGGGCAATACCTGGCAAATCGCAACGCGCCGGCGGGAGCGCACCGCCGCCGAATGACCGGAGCTTGTCGATGCCGCACACGACCGTCACAGTCACCATTTATCGCGAAGGTTCAATCTGCTTTATTCCAGTGAATTTCGACCCAAAGCCGTTATTCGGCAAGATACGCGCCCCAGTAAAGGTCACGTTGAACGGCTACACCTACCGCAGCACCATCGCCTCGATGGGCGGTGTTACGGCCATACCACTAAGAAAGAGCAATCGAGAAGCCGCGGGACTGGCTGGCGGAGAACGGATCGCAGTAAGGATCGAGCTGGACACGGAACCGCGAGAAATCGAACTTCCGCACGATTTGGCGCGGGCGCTGCACGCTCACAAGCGAAGGCTGAAGAAGTGGCAGTCCCTCAGCTACACGAACCAGCGCGAGACAGTAGAAGCGATCGAGAATGCCAAAAAGCCAGTCACGCGGGCGCGCAGACTGGCAAGCGCCATCCAGGCTCTGGATGATGGCTAGATGGTCAATGCGCCGCGATATACTGCGCCTCGATAACGCAATTACTGGCGCGTAACCGCCAAGAAGGGTGGTCCATGGCTCCGCTTTATCTCGCTCTCGCGTTCATTGGCACGGTTGCCCCGTACGCTAAATTTATTCCCTGGCTCATTGAGCACGGTCTGGATTTACGTCTGTTTGTCGGCGAACTATTTTCCACCCGCATCGGTGGATTCTTCGGCATGGATGTACTCGCATCGGCCGTGACGCTCATCGTCTTTATCCGACGTGAAGGCTCGCGCAGCAAACTTCGTCCGCTCTGGTTGCCCATAGCGGCCACATGCCTGATTGGAGTCAGTTGCGGTCTGCCGCTGTTTTTGTATCTGCGGGAGCGGCAATTGGCGACCCAATCGGTTCAATAGTTAGAGTCTAGGGGGCTTCATGTCGACACGTCGTTTTGCCGGGTACGTTGCAGCGATCGCCTTTACATGGGTCGGTGCCGCAACGTTTGCCCAGGCGCAAAAGGCTGAACCGGCGGCTGCGTCTCCCGGCGCCCGCCAACGGACCGATGGTCAAGGTGAGACAAGGGGAAATGCAGGGCATCGTTGCGGACGGCGTGGCGATCTTCAAGGGATTGCCATTCGCCGCTCCACCGGTGGGCGACTTGCGCTGGCGCGCGCCGCGGCTTCCCGTGAAATGGTCGGGCATCCGCGCCGCGAACGCATTTTCGTCCACCTGCGCGCAGGCCGAGGACTGCCTGTATCTCAACGTCTATGAGCCGGCCGAGGCGACGAGAGGCGCCAAATTTCCGGTCATGGTTTGGATCCATGGCGGCGCCTTTCTTTTTGGCTCGGGCTCCGCGTACGACGGAAGCCAGTTTGCCCGCCAAGGCGTAGTGGTCGTGACGGTGAACTACCGATTGGGTCGTGCCGGCTGGTTCGCGCATCCTGCGCTGACGGCGGAGAATCCCAAAGGCCCGCTGGGCAATTATGGTTTGATGGATCAAGTCGCCGCGCTCAACTGGGTTGCGGACAACATCAAGGAATTCGGCGGCGATCCTAAAAATGTGACGATTTTCGGCGAATCCGCCGGCGCCATTTCCGTCAACTACCTGATGCTGGCCCCGCAAGCCAAGGGGCTGTTCAGCAAAGCACTGTCGGAGTCGGGCTTTGGCCGTCTCCCCGCACGGCCGATCAGTTCCGTAGAGCAGAACGGCGTGAACTTCGCCGAAAAAGCCGGGGTCCAAGGATCAGATGCCGCTGCTGCGAAAGCACTGCGCGCGCTGTCTTGGTCGGATCTGACCGCCAATGTCGCCGGCATCGGGGCGGCTGAACAAATTCTCCCGATGGCCGACGGCAAGATGATTACCGGAAGTGCTGCCGATGGATTTGCCAAGGGGATGGAGGCGCATGTTCCTTACTTGCTCGGCGGCAACAGCGATGAAGCGAGCCTGACGCGGCGCGGCTTGAATGCGGCGGAACGCTTCGCTTCGATCCAGCAGCGGCGCGAAGCGTTCATCGCCGCGTACGATCCTGACAACACCGGCGACGCCGACCGCATCATCGCCCGTCTCGTCACCGATACTTCCATCAGCGAACCCGATCGCGATCTCGCGCGGCTGCACGCCAAGCACGGCAATGCCACCTACGTGTATCACTTCTCGTACACACCGGCCGCGCAACGCGCGACCCTGTTCGGACTCGCGCACGGCGGCGAACTCGCCTACGTGTTCAACACGCCGCGCGCCACGCCCTTCGATGAGGAAGGCAAGGCGGTGGCTTCTGCGGCGAATCGGTACTGGGCGCAGTTCGCGAAAACCGGGGATCCCGATTCCGCCGGCGGTCCGCCGTGGCCCAAATTCGACGCGGCGGATGAATACGTGATGGAATTTCCCGCGATCCGGCGTGCCGGTTGCCGCCAAGCACTTTCACAAGGATCGGCTGGATTGGGTCGAAGCGGGTTTGGCGAAGTAAGTTAGCAAGCCTCGCATGGAGTTGCCATGAACGATGCACAAAGATTTCGCACCTTCAGCGATTTCTATCCGTTCTACTTGAGCGAGCACTCGAACCGCACCTCGCGCCGCCTGCATTTCGCGGGAACCTGCATCGCACTCGTACTGCTGATCGCCGCGATCGCTACCCAGAAATGGTGGCTGGCCGGCGTGGCCCTTGTCCAAGGTTACGCATTTGCCTGGGTCGGCCATTTTTTCTTTGAACACAACAAGCCCGCGACATTTCGCTATCCCCGCTTCAGCCTGATGGGCGACTGGCGGCTGTGGTGGGATATTTTGACCGGCAAGCAAAAGTTCTGAACCTTCGCCTCGGCAATGCGTCAGAAGATAGCCTTAGCAGGAGTCACCATGCGGTCTGCCCCCAGATTCATTGTCGTGATGCTGACGCTATTTTGCTGCGTAGGATGCGATCAAGTATCAAAATCCGCCGCACGTTCCATGCTCCATTCCGGCGTCACAGAATCGCTGTTTTCCGATTCGCTGCGGCTGCAACTCACCGAGAATCCGGGCTCGTTCTTGAGCCTCGGCGCGTCGCTTCCCGAACAACTGCGCTTCACTCTGTTTACTGGGGCTGTCGCAGTGATCCTCATTGGCTTGGTGTGCGCGGCGCTCTTTGCCCGACGCCTTAGCACGGCTCGGTTTGTCGCGCTCGCACTTATAGCGGGAGGAGGAATCAGCAATTTGATCGACCGGCTCTTATACGACGGCCGCGTCACCGACTTCTTGAATGTCGGAATCGGTGCGTTGCGCACCGGAATCTTCAATCTGGCGGACATGGCTATTGTCGCGGGCGCGCTGCTGCTAATTCTTAGGATGCGCACCGCCAACTCGATGTCTGCGCCGCAGTAAAAAATGTCAGCGCTGCGAGATATTCGGCTGTTGGCGCGCTACTCTGCATGGGCAAATTCGCTGTTGTACCTGGCTCTCGGTGAACTTCCCGAAATAGAGTTGACGAATCCACGGCGGATTGTCTTCGGCAACTTGATTCGGACTTTGAACCACGTGTACACCATCGGCCTTGTCTGGCAAGCGCATCTCGAGGGCCGGGCTCATGGCTTTACGACGCGCACACCCGACGTCGTCATGTCGTTTTCCGATTTGCGCGCGGCACAAGCCACGCTCGACGCCTGGTACATTGGCTATGCAGAGGAGATGTCTGACCGCGTAGGCGAGCAAATCGTCGACTTTGGCTTCATCGGTGGAGGCGACGGCTCGATGACGCGGGGCGCTATTCTCTTGCATGTGGTCAATCACACTACGTATCACCGCGGCCACATCGCCGCGATGATGTATCAAATACCCGCGCGTCCGCCCACTACGGATTTGCCCGTGTTTCTGCGCAACGCCGCGCTCCAGACCGAGCGCGGAACGCGGAGCGCGACCTGAGCTCGAGCGTGGGGCATTTCAATTACGCGCGGCACTTCGGCCTGCTCGTCGTGGCGACGCTGGTCCTGTTTCTGTTGAGTCACTGGGACCTGCTGAGTGATTCACTTCTGGCGTCTTTCGCCCTGAGCGGTGCGTTGCATGCCTTGAGTCTGTGCCTGACGCTGCGTACACCACAAAGCAATCTGCGTAAAGTGACATTTGTCGCCGCCGCTTCTGCATTGAGCGTATTCACGATGTATGTCGGCATCGTCGGACTGGTGCTGTTTGCGGTCGTTCCCGGAAACGAGCGGCTCTACATGGTCCTCGGCCTCTGTTCCCTTTCGGGCGCAATCACGTATGGCTCCCTCATTCGATTGCTTTGGATCCGAAAATTCTCCCCGCGACGCATCTTAGGCATGGCGTTGCTTTGCCTGTTGGCCACCTCCCTCGGCTTCTTTGTCAGGGCCTATTCCGAGTCTCTCGGCGGCTGGTGGCTCACGGCGGTGTGGTGGTTTGCCTTCTCGGGCGGCCTTTGGTTTTTTGATACTCACCCAGACGCATCGCGCCACTCGAAGTACAATGGGGCCTAGAGGGGGGCAAGGAAATGTCGCGACGCCTTATCAGCTCGGGGTCAAAATTTGAGCAGGATGTCGGCTATTCGCGCGCGGTAGTGGACGGAGAATGGGTTTTCGTATCCGGCACGACCGGCTTCGACTACGACACCATGACCATTTCCGACAACCTGCTGGATCAGACCGAACAGTGTTTGAAGAACATTCAGTCGGCACTTCGCAAGGCGGGAGCTGACTTTAACGACGTCGTGCGCGTTAATTACATCGTGCCCAAGGGTGAACGGTTTTCAGACTGCTGGCCGGTGCTGCGTAAATATTTTGGAGCAAGCCGTCCGGCCATGACAATGATATCTGCGGGCTTGCTGGATCCCCGCATGCAAATCGAAATTGAAGTGACCGCGCGCATGCGCACTGCGTGAGCCGCATGTCAAGCACAGACAATTTGGCCGTAACTCAACAGGGAGGCTGCACCTGCCGCTACATTCGTTACCGCATGAGCGGCAAGCCGCTGTTCGTGCACTGCTGTCACTGCCGATGGTGCCAGCGGGAAACCGGCAGCGCCTTTGTATTGAACGCGATGATTGAGGCCGAACGCGTTCAACTTCTCGAAGGCGAGGTACAGATGGTTGATACGCCTTCCAACAGCGGCAAAGGCCAACGCGTCGCACGCTGTCCAAAATGCCTCGTGGCGCTGTGGAGCCACTATGCCGGCGCCGGAGATGCGGTGAGCTTTGTACGCGTGGGTACGCTCGACAATCCGGATGCACAGGCACCTGATGTCCATATTTTCACATCCAGCAAGCAGCCGTGGGTTCAACTTCCCGCCGGCGTACCCGTATTCGCCGAGTTCTACAAGCCGGCTGAACAGTGGCCGAAGGACAGCCTCAATCGGTTCGCCGCATTGAAGGCTAAGAAATGAGGTGACCGTGTTTGGCACGCATGATCTGTGGCTATTCGTGCTCTCCGGATTCCTTTTGAACATCACCCCGGGCCCCGACACTCTGTACATCGTCGGCCGCAGCTCGACACAGGGCTGGCCCGCCGGAGCCGTCGCCGCATTGGGCATCGGCGCCGGCACGCTGGTGCATATCTGTGCGGCCGCGTTGGGTTTGTCGGCAATCCTCGCGGCCTCCGCAACCGCATTCACCGCCGTAAAATTCATCGGCGCTGCCTATTTGTTGTACGTAGGGATTTCACTCATTCGCTCCGCAGGCGCCTCTCAATCTTCGCTCAGCAGCGTCGTCGCCCGGCAGGCCTCCATAAGAAGTATTTTCATCCAAGGCTTTCTCACTA
The DNA here is from genome assembly GCA_963771615.1 of uncultured Gammaproteobacteria bacterium. Classification (GTDB taxonomy): domain Bacteria; phylum Pseudomonadota; class Gammaproteobacteria; order Steroidobacterales; family Steroidobacteraceae; genus Bog-1198. Next base: position 123,980 of record CAVYUD010000006.1, on the reverse strand, counting down.
ATGTCTTGAACCCCAAGGTGGCGCTGTTTTTTCTTGCGTTTCTGCCGCAATTTGTTGCCTCGGATGCCAGCTCGAAGCCCTTCGCGTTTCTTTTTCTCGGTGCTGTATTTGATTTCAACGGAACGCTGTGGAATTTATTCGTCGCCTGGTCGACGGCGCACCTTAGCAGCCGGCTCGCGCCAAGCGCGGTGTTCAAGCGTTGGTTCAATCGTTGCGTCGGCAGTCTCTTTGTATTCATCGGTATCCGGCTCGCGCTGGCGCATGAACACTAACGGATGAACACATGAACGACATAGCCATTTCACCGCTATTTAAAAAGCTCAATCTCGGCGCGACACCAGGAAATCGTGGTGTTCAATGCGCCGGATTCCTTCGAGTCGGAGCTCAAGCAGCTCAAAGGAGTGAAAATCGCGCGCGATCCGAGCAAGCCCAAGGGCGTGAAATTCGGCTTGGCCTTTGCCATTACGCAAGCGCAACTGGATCGCGCCTCGAAGATTCTCGCGGCGGCATCCGAGGGCGATGCGGTGATTTGGTTCGCCTATCCCGAAGGGAAGTTCCAAGCGCTACGCCTGCGAATTCAATCGCGATTCGGGATGGAGCGTCATTCGAGCTGCCGGCTTCGAATCGGTGCGCATGGTGGCGATCGATGAGGATTGGTCCGCGCTGCGTTTTCGGCGCCTGGAGTACGTGAAGCCGGGCGCGGCAGTTCCAGCCGGAAGCGATGATGGCCAGAGCCAGGGGAAAGGCGCTCCCAACGAAGGCAGTCGAAGGGCGAGCATCGTTTGTTGCGTCAACTCAGCAATATTTGTCTCTCGCTGCCCGAGGTGGTTCGGCGCGATCTCAATGATCACGCCGATTTTCGGGTTCGCGGCAAAGTGTTTGCCTACTTTCTCAATAATCATCATGGCGACGGTATTGTTTCCGTCTGCTGTAAATCCGAGTTGGGCGAAAATGTCGATCGCGCCTCGCGAGAACCGAAGCGCTTCTATCTCCCTGCCTATATCGGACCTCGAGGCTGGTTTGGATTGCGCCTCGACGCTGAAGCAGTCGATTGGTCCGAAGTGAAAAATCTGGTGGAACTGAGTTATGGCTTGGTCGCGCCCAAGACGCTGCTTAAAAAATGACAATCGAATTCTCGACAGATCGCAATCGGCTCGACGTGACCATGATTCACGCATTTCTCGCCAAGGAGTCCTATTGGGTTCCGGGCATATCCCGGGCCAGCGTTGAAAAATGCATCAACCATTCATTGTGTTTTGGCGCCTATTTGAATGGTCGGCAGATCGGCTTTGCTCGGGCTGTAACCGATTACGTTCGGTATGCGCACTTGCTCGATGTCTTCGTGCTCCCGGAGTTCCGCGGTCGCGGCATTGGTAAGTTATTGATGGAGAACATTCTGGCGAATCCCGAGTTACGAACCATCGTGCGCTATACCCTCGGTACCCAGGACGCGCATGGCCTCTATGCACGGTATGGATTCACGGCGCCGGCAAACCCGGAAAGGCAAATGGAACTCCTGCGCACGCAAAAGCCGCCGGCAACCGCCGCCGCAGATCACTTGGGGGTGTGATAAAGTCACAGGTAAGAATTGAGGAGGGGCGGACGTGAAAACCTTGCTCTTGTGGTGTGTTCTACTGGTCCTGTGTTGGCCGGTGGCCATTCTGGCCCTCGTGCTCTGGCCCCTGATTTGGCTGCTGTCATTGCCGTTTCGCCTGATCGGCATCTCGTTCGAGGCCATATTCGCGCTGCTGCGCGCAATTCTGTTTCTCCCTGCGCGCGTTCTTGGCTACCGCGATAGCTCAGCCCGACGCGCGCTCTAGCCGCTCAGACCCACCCGGTAAATATTCGGTGAATTACCGATGATCTCGGCCCGAGACGGGCTTGCCCTGCTGCGAGAGGGAAACCGCCGCTTCGTCTCGGAGGCTCCCAGCCGGGATGCGGTTGAAAGCCGAGCACGGCGCTTGGAGTTAGCGACTGGGCAGGAACCTTTTGCGGCCATCCTGGGCTGTTCCGACTCGCGCGTCCCCGTCGAAATTATTTTCGATCAGGGTTTAGGGGATCTGTTCGTCATAAGAGTAGCCGGCAACATCGTCGCTCCATCGTTGATCGGCAGCGTCGAATTCGCGGCGGAACAATTTCACACGCGTCTAGTGGTCGTGCTCGGACATACCCGTTGCGGTGCAATTGAAACCACGCTGCAGCAATTGCAGCGGCCCGTGGAGAATCAATCCCGCAATCTGCACTCCATCGTCGATTTCATCAGGCCGGCTGTGCAGGGCCTATTGACCACTAATCTTAAAAATGACCACGACGCTCTGGTGCGTGAGGCATGTCGAGCCAACATCCGAGCGTCAGTCAAACATTTGCGGCACGGTTCGGAAATCATTGAGAATCTGATTCAAAACGCGGGCTTGATGGTGGTCGGCGCCGAGTACTCGCTGGAAACCGGGATGGTCGATTTCTTCGAGAATTTGCCTTAAGCGAAGCGATGGGACGCGACTTTAGTCCGATGAAGGGCACCTATCAAAAAAATACAGCAGCGGTTATCGCGCTGGCCGCGCTCGCGTGGTCCGGCGTGTTGCTGCAGTTGTACCTTTCGCTGCACTCGGCAATTGTCAACGGCAAAGGTCTCCTCGGCGGAATCGTTGGTTATTTTGGCTATTTCACAATCTTGACGAATTTTCTGGTTTGCTTCTGCCTCACGCTGCCTTTGATCGCACCCGCATCGTCGCCGGGCAGATTCTTCGCGCGCTCGGATGTGACGGCGGGTGTTGCGACCAGCATCGTATTCGTGGGACTCGCCTATCACCTGCTGTTGCGCAACGTTTGGAATCCGCAAGGACCCAACCTGGTCGCCAATATCCTGCTGCACTACGTCACGCCGATATTATTTTTGGCCTATTGGTGGTTCAACTTTCCCAAGGGCGCGCTGCGATGGAGTTATCCTTTGCTCTGGGGCCTGTATCCCACTGCGTACCTGCTTTACGTGCTGCCTCGAGGCCTAATCATCGGCAGCTACCCATATGGTTTCATCGATCCCAGTGCGATCGGCTATCAACGAACGCTGGTCAATGCGGTCGGGCTGTTGCTTGCATTCATCATGCTCGGTTTAATCTTGGTGGCGCTGGGCCGCACGCAGAGGCGCGCGAACGCATGAGCGCCGAGTTCATTACGCTGCGCACACCGCAGAAATTCAACAGTGCCGGCGCGGGTAAGTTGCCTGGTCATCTCGGCATCGTGATCACGGAGGTGAGCGCGTCGCGCGTGAGCGGCGAGCTACCGGTCGTGGAGTCCGTCATGGCACCCAATGGTTACTTGCATGCCGGAACCATCGTGACGTTGGCCGACACCGTGTGTGGATACGGTTGCGTCGCCAATCTACCCGCCGATGCTTCGGGCTTCACGACCATCGAACTAAAATCAAATCATCTCGGCACGACTCTGGACGGCACGATAGTCGCAGTGGCCACGCCGCTGCACCGCGGCAAGACCACGCAGGTTTGGGATGCCATTGTCACGCATAAGGAATCAGGCCGGACACTGGCGGTATTTCGCTGCACCCAGATGGTTCTTTACGCCAAACAGAACGCTAACCGCGGTTTCACGCGCGATGAACACAACCCGAAGCCGTGATGTATATCTCGATCGCATGCATCGCGTCACCGCGCATATCGACCAGCATCTCGATCAATATTTGGATCTCGAGACCCTCGCCGAAGTAGCTCACTTCTCGCCGTTTCACTTCCATCGGCTTTTTTCGGCGTTGATGGGAGAAACACTCGGAGCTTATCTGCGTCGCCGACGATGTGAAGTCGGGGCTACCCGCCTGCTGGCGCAGCCAAAGACCTCGGTGCTGCAAATCGCATTGGGCGTGGGATTTGGATCAGCAGAGGCGTTCACCCATGCATTCGGCGCGCGTTTTGGCTGCTCGCCCACGACTTGGCGTCTGCAGCAAGCCAGGGAGCGCGCGGCGATTAGCAAGCCGGATCAGGCGGTCAGCAAGCCCGATCAGGTTCAATTGCACAAAACGATGAAAAATGGGGCGCCGATTAAACCGGAGACTCCCATGAAAGTTCAAATCATCGAACGTGAACCCACGCCAATTGCCTATCTGAGGCATGTCGGACCGTACGGACAACAGATCGGCGCGTTTTGGCAAACACGAGTTTATCCGTGGATGGTTGAAAATGGACTGATCGGACAGCCGCGCTACGGAATCAGTCATGATGACCCGCATGTGACGGCTCCAGAACTATGCCGATACGATGCCGGATGCGAAATCCCTGCGAACGTGCTCGCTCGTGGCGAAGCGCACCGAACAACCATCCCGGGTGGGCAATACGCGGCCCTTTGTTTCACAGGCGTCGTTGCCGACTTCGAATCCGCCTGGGATGCCCTATTGCGCGATTGGCTGCCTTCCAGCGGCTTGCAACTCGATAGTCGGCCGATGTTTGAATATTACCCGACTGATTCTAGCTACGATCCCTCGACCGGAATACTCGAATGCGAACTCTGCGTGCCCGTGATGCCGCTATGATCTCGCTCCATCCATGAGCGATTGCATTGCGCTGATTCGCGGCATCAATGTAGGCCGCGGCAAACGCATCGCCATGGCAGATCTGCGCGACATGATGATTGCTCTCGGGCACACGAATGTCCGTACGCTCTTGAACAGCGGCAATGTAGTGTTCCAAAGCAAGCGTCCGAATGTCGACAAGATTGCAATGAGCATCGCAAACGCGATCAACGCCGCGTGCGGATTCTCGGCGGCTGTATCAGTCATTACCGCTCAGGAATTGGATCTGATTATCGACGAGAATCCATTGCTGCACGTCGTTGACGACCACGCCAGGCACTTGGTTGCATTCGTCGCTCAGCCGAAGCACCTCGAACCGCTCCGTCCGATGCTCAAGGAAACCTGGATGCCAGACGCACTTGCCATCACCAAGCGCGTAGCTTACCTGTGGTGTTCGACCGGCATACTGGACAGCAAATTACTTCAAGCCTTTTCTCGAAAGGCCGGCGCGACGGTTACCACTCGGAACTGGGCGACCGTCCTCAAATTGCAGGCGGCCGCAAAGAAGGCGACATAAGCGCTAGCCAAACAAGCGTATCGCCGTGCCGCTGGACGGCCCTTGCCGTCGGCGAGTAGTATCGCCACCCCTGCGCTGCGCCTGTAGCTCAGCTGGATAGAGTATCGGCCTCCGAAGCCGAGGGTCGTGGGTTCGAATCCCGCCAGGCGCGCCATTTTCAAAAAAAGTTTATCTACTGCATGTCCGAAATGAACCAGGGGTTCGACGACGCCACGCAGTGGATCATCGAAGTTCCTTGCGTACGACAAGCTTCAGTCCTGACCACAGCTCCGTAACCGCGCACACCTTGATGTCGATGAAACCGAGCGGCAAGGCGATCTCGCGAATCGTATCCTCGGTGATATCCGAGGGCACCTTTGCGGACTTCTTTGGCCAGGACACCCAGACGGGCGCCTCTGGTGACAATTTTTTGCGCAGGCTGGGAAGCACTTGCGCGAGCGCGCTGCGCTCGGTCGCAAACATGTGCACAAGATTGGTCGACATATCCGCCACGCGTATGAAGCGGACTCGCGCCGGCAACGGCGCGAGAAGAGCCCGGTACTGCGCGGGGGCCTTGACAAGATAGACCTTGAACCCTTCCTTGATGCCGAGCTTCTTGACAAGCGGTGTGTCCGAATATCCCGCCATGACGCCTCCTTGGTGCCGTGCACGGCAAATTATTGCACGGGCATCGTGCGCTAGATCAACAAGCCGGCGCGGTATAAGCTACGCCACCAAATAAAATAGGCCAGGAACATCCTATGTTGCGAAGATCACCGGCATTGCTACTAGTCATGGTCGCCTGCTGCGCGCAGGCAGCGGAGCATTTTGACGGAAAGACTTGGTGGGATACGGTGAAGGAGATCTCGGACGACAAGTACGAGGGCCGCGATACCGGCAGCAAAGGCGAGCATCAAGCGCAAGAATTCATTGTCGGCAAACTCAAGGCACTCGGTGTCGAGCCGGCGGGTTCACAAGGTTTTTTCCAGAGCGTTAAATTGCGCACCGAGGAGATCGATGAGCCCCACTGCACGCTCGCCCTGGTTCGCGATGGACAGGCGCAATTGCTTACCCTCGGTGAACAGGCTTATTTCAGCACGCGCTTTCCACCGGCCCCAAAAGTCGATGCGCCGTTGGTTTTCGTCGGCTATGGCTTGAACATTCCGGAAAAGAATTACAACGATTTTGCGGGGTTGGATCTTAAGAACAAAGTGGCTGTGATCCTCACCGGTTCGCCCGCTGACGTACCGTCGGCATTGAGCGCTCACTATCAATCGCGCGCCGAACGATGGAAGGCGCTCAAGGCTGCCGGCGCGATCGGCGTTATCCTGATACAAAATCCGGCTTCCGTGGATTTACCCTGGGCGCGATCGTCGTTGAACCGTAACCATCCCAGCATGGATCTGGTCGGGCCGGAATTTGACGAGACCTCCGGTTCCAAACTGGCCGTCGCTTTCAATCCTGCCCACGCAGACTTACTTTTGCAGGGTTCCGGACACACCTTTGAAGAACTCGCCGCGCTGGGGAAGGATCGCAAGCCGCTGCCGCACTTTCCCTTGATGGTGTCGATCAGCGCCACGACCGCCACCCACACGCGGGATGTTGATTCGACCAACATCGTTGCGCGGATTTCCGGAAGCGATCCCAAGCTCAAGCGCGAATACGTCGTACTGTCCGCGCACATCGATCACGTCGGTATAGGCGAACCCATCAATGGCGATCGCATCTACAACGGTGCCATGGACAATGGATCCGGCAGCGCACTGTTGCTCGATATGGCCCGCTCGCTGAAACAGACGCACACCGTGCTCAAGCGCTCAGTATTGCTCGTATGGGTGACGGGCGAAGAAAAGGGGTTATTGGGGTCGAAGTATTTCGCGGAGCATCCGACGGTCGCGCCAAAATCCATGATCGCCGATATTAATACCGATATGTTCCTGCCCATCGTCCCGCTGAAAATGCTGACCGTCTATGGTCTTGCTGAATCTGATTTGGGCGATCGCGTGAAGCAGGTTGGCGACCATCTGAACGTGCAGGTACAACCTGATCCGATGCCGCTGCTCAATGTATTCATTCGCAGCGACCAATATAATTTTGTTCGTCACGGCATACCCTCGCTCATGGTCGACGTCGGCGCCGTTCCCGGGTCGCCCGAAGCCGCCACCCTCAAGGCGTGGCGCACGGAGCGCTATCACGCGCCCTCGGACGATGCCAACCAGCCGGTGAATCTGGCCACGGCGGCAGGCTACGAGGAAGTCATCCGTGCGCTGGTCATCGAAGTCGCCAATGACCCAAAGCTGCCGCAATGGAAACAGGACAGCTTCTTCCGCCGTTACGCTGATACCGCAAACCCGTAGAAAACAGCGCTCGACGGTATTCGCCGGCTTACTTGTTGTTGATTGGCGGGCCGGATTCCAAGGTCTTCGCGGCGGCAATGGCGCCGGCCTGATGTGGGGCACCGCCTCGAACTGTGCTGCCGAAACTGCGCGGCGAAACAGCCAGCCAGCGATCAAACAGGCCTCGCGAAACAGCATCGCGGTGCATCCACGGCGTGCTCCATTGCAGGGACGGCGCGCCGCGCTTGCCCGCTTGCAGCGACAGAGAACTCGCCCGGGTCTGCCACAACGTCAGCAGGCGGACACGATCTTGAGTCTTGGCTTCCGACACGCCACGCGCGATCGAGGTGTCCCGAAGCATTGGCGCATCCATGACGAAGGCCTGGTTTGCGGCGGCCGCCGCCCCGGTTAGGCCCGGTTTCCGCGCGCGAAACTCCGTCGGCGAAAATGCTGGCGCTTCAGGGGGCGCAATGAAAGCAAAGGTCGCAGGATACGCCGGTGCGACAATTTGCGCGTGCGCGGCCGATAGCGCGTCCGTAATACCCGCCGCAGCGGGGCTTTGCGGCGAATCGCCTGCTGACGCATAGCCAGGAGCCAGGGTGTAAAGCACCAGCGCCGTCAGCAGGTATTCGCGCATTCGGTTGCCTTGCGATCGCCGCTGCACTACGGCGCTTCCATGGCGGTATTTTCGCCGAACGGCTACGGCGTGTTGCGGATCACAACATAACGCGGGGCGGATTTCCCTGTTATGCAATGCGCTGTGTAAAGCGCGACGCGATATGTAAAAGCAGTCAGGCGTCCGGCGTGCGGTATTGCGCGAGGCCCTTTTCCCAGTTGCGTCCGTCGAAGGGTCTCACCGTCATCGATTCAATGCTGCCCGCGTCGATGCAGCGCGCATTCACGCTGACTCCATCCGGATGCGAGCGCGGGATGTAGAACGACTTCACGCCGCAAGTTGCACAGAACAAGTGCTTCGCGACCTGTGTATTGAAGGTATAAGTGGTGAGCGCATCGCCGCCGCTGAGCAACTTGAAGCGCTCCTTCGGCACGATCAAGTGCAGAAACCCGGACTTGCTGCAGATCGAACAATCGCATTCATCCACCTCGATGGCAGCCGGCGCAGTGACTTCGAAGCGGACGCGGCCGCAGTGGCAGCCGCCTGTGTGAGTGACGCATCATTTCTCGATCCTGCGGTCGGGAATGACCCACATGATCGCGACCAATACGTAAATCGTCACGCGCCACCCAGGCGTGCCACAGAGAAAGTGCAATGCCGAGCGCGTAGAACGACAATGGAAATGCGGCCCTTGGTGTCCTTGCCGAAGGCCTTCGCCAATTCCGATTCCGGTCCGTTGTCCCTGATCAGGATGCGCGCCAGAATGAAGTAAGCGACCGCCGCCATGAGCAGCACGACTCCGTACAGCGCGGCCGGCGCCGCTACGGAATGGTTCTCATCCATCCAGGCGGTGACGAAGGGAATCAATGACAGCCAGAACAGCAAGTGCAGATTCGCCCAAAGGCCGGCGCCGCTGACGTGTTCGGCCGCATGCAGCATGTGATGATGATTGTTCCAGTAAATGCCCGACGTACACGAAGCTCAGGACATAGCTCAAAAAAACCGGAACGACCGGCAGCAGCGCGTCAAATCCTGAATCGTGCGGCGCCTTCAGTTCCAGCACCATGATGGTAATGATGATGGCGATGACGCCGTCGCTAAACGCCTCCAGACGTCCTGTGCCCATTGGGCAGTCTAATGTTTGTGCTCTTGCGCGGCGAGATCGGTGAGCAATGACATGAGTTTTTCAGGGCCGCCTGCCATGGTCACGTCGGTCGTGTACTTGCCGTTGACGACGAACGTCGGCACGGAGGAAACGCGATAGCGCTGCACGAGCTGATCGGCGCGCTGCATGGCGGTCTCGACGTTCATGTCGTGGTGATACCTTGCTTCGAAATCGGCGTCCGAAAGTCCCAGCTTTTTGATGAACGCAATCTGCACCCGCTCCGCCGCTGCGGCATTGTTCGGATCAGGCCCGATCAAGGGATCGCCGTTAACCTGGATTTCCTTGAATATCTCGCCATGCACGTCGTTCAATTTGCCCATGGCGTCGAGCGTGTAAAAGAGCCGCGCCAATGATCGATGGCCTTCGTTCCATTCGCACCGGCACCCGGGTAAAAGTGACGTAAGCCGGCTTGGACTTGAGCCAGGTTTGCAGGGTGGGCTCGAGCGCGTAGCAGTGCGGGCAGGCGTACCAAAAAAATTCCAGCACCTCAACTTGTCCGGCGGGAACGTTGGTGGGCTGCGCCGGAACCACGCGGGTGTAGTTCACGCCATCCTGCCATTGGGTCGCCGCTCGCCGCCGCGGCCGAAGTACTGGATGTCGCGGCAGCAACGGTCGAGGCGACGGCTGCCAGCAATTTATTCTGCGCTCCGGTATCTCCCGGGGTTTCCTCAACCGTTTCGGAGCCGTCTTCGTTCAGCCGCGTCATCGTCAACGGTTTTCCGGTGTCTGCAGCCGTCTTGCCTGGTACGGCCGCGGCGGTGGTCTTCACCGCCGGTGCGGCGTCCGGTGCCGGCGCTTTCGCGGGAGCTAGTCCCGATGGTTCCTGCCTGCCGCACGCGTTCAAGGCCAGCGCAACGCCCAGCGCGATCAGCAGGCGCGCGAAGTCGCATCAGCGTATCCCTTGCACGTATGACGCGAGACTGCGAATGTCATCGGGAGAGAGACGTTTCGCGATGGTCTGCATGATGCCGTTGGGTCCGGTCGCCCGCGTGCCCGAAGCATAGTCGGTCAATTGCTTCATGACGTAGGCTGATTGTTGGCCGCGCAATGCCGGAAATTTAGCCGGTTCGTTGCCTTTGCCGGTAGCACCATGGCAGGCCATGCACGCCGGAATTCCGCGTGCTTGATCGCCGCCGCGGTAAAGCTTCTCGCCGGCTTGCCAGTAGGAGGGATCCGCTTCCAACCCGGTGTTGGTCAGGCTGTCGAAATACAGGCCCAGATCGGCCATGTCGTCCGCCGTCAAGTTGACGGTCATCGGCATCATGACGGGACTGGCGCGTTTGCCCGTCTTGAAATTATTGAGCTGGTCGGCGATGTAGTCGGCGCCGAGTCCTGCGAGGCTGGGCCATTCTGGATTCGTGCTGTTGCCATTGGCGCCATGACAGGCCTGGCAGGTCGCAGCCTTGGTGGCACCGGCTTCGACGCTGCGGCGCAGGGAGGGCAAGGGTCGTGACAAGAATGCTCGAAATGGTTGCCGCGAGAATCAAAATCCGCTTCATGACGCCCTAATACCCCATTTTATTGTGACCCGCTGTCAACCCTAAATTGTACACTAGAGCCAATAATTTGCGTCCCGCCGGCGGCCATGACGACCTATTCCAACGTGAAATTCATGACCAGCGCGGCCGAGGCGCACCAACTTGCGGCCGGATTCCGGCCGCGAAGTCGCCTTTGCCGGGCGGTCCAATTCGGGCAAGTCCACGGCGATCAATGCCATCACGCATCGCACGCGGCCTCGCCCGAGTGAGCCGCACTCCAGGACGTACACAGCTCATCAATTTTTTCGAGCTGGCGCCCGCGCAGCGGTTGGTGGACCTGCCGGGTTACGGTTTCGCCAAGGTCCCCGAGCGAGTTCGGCTGCACTGGCTAGCAGCTGATGGAGCACTACTTCAACGTGCGCGAATCGCTGGTGGGCTTGATGCTTATTGTCGACAGCCGGCGCGGCTTGGGCGCACAGGATGTGGCGATGCTCGAATGGATACTGTCGCGAAATCGCTTCGCCCATGTTTTGTTGACAAAAGCAGACAAACTGAACCGGCGCGATTCGCAGCGCGTGCTGAAGGAAACGCTGGCGGCCGGAGCGGACGCTGCGGTATCCGCGCAACTATTTTCGGCGCACGGCAAGCAAGGAATCGAGGAAGCGCGCGAGGTCATGGACCGCTGGCTGGCAATGTTACACCCATAAAAAAGCCCCGATGGGCGCTTGTGGCAACCATCGGGGCAGACCAACCCGGCATGGGGATGACAAACCGGGTCATGCTCGCTCAGGGAGAAGAGCGAGGAGCGTCTTAAACGCTCATTTGGTTAGATGGGGATGGCTCGCGAAAGTTCCAGTCCTTGAAAGCTAGTTTTTTTAAACGCTGCGTCCGCAGCAAATCACGCAGCGCCGAAGTGGTAATTCTGCGCCATATTTTTTGTCAGCGCACGCGTTTATGGGCCTTTTTCGCGGCTAATGTGCTTCATCCCAATTGCGGCCAACCCCTACATCCACCTTCAGCGGGATCGAAAGATCCGCAGCGCGAATCATGTGTGTCCGTGTTTGTCCTACAATTGTTTCAATTGCCTCATCCGCGACCTCGAGCACGAGTTCATCGTGCACCTGCATGATCAGCCGCGCCGGAGTGCGCGAGCTTTGCAGCCAAGAGTCCACCTCGATCATGGCGCGCTTGATGATGTCGGCTGCCGTCCCCTGCATCGGCGCATTGATTGCGCTGCGTTCAGCATATTGGCGCAGCGCAGCGTTGCGCGATTGAATTTCCGGCAAATACAGCCTGCGGCCGAACACCGTTTCCACATAGCCGGTTTCGCGCGCCTGGCGGCGCGTTTCTTCCATGTAGCGCTTCACGCCGGGATAGCGCTCGAAATAAAGATCCATGTATTTCTGCGCATCGCCGCGAGCAATGCCCAATTGCCGGGCCAGCCCGAATGCGGACATGCCATACATCAGACCGAAGTTAATGGCTTTTGCAGAGCGCCGCTGATCGGCGCTCACCTGTTCCAAGGGAGTGCCGAAGACTTCCGCGGCAGTCGCCTGGTGCACGTCGCGATCCTCCGCGAAAGCGCGCAGCAGAGTCGCGTCACCTGATAGATGCGCCATGATGCGCAGCTCGATTTGCGAATAGTCCGCGGCCACCAGCGAGTGGCCGGGCGGCGCAATGAATGCCTGCCTGATGCGCCGTCCCTCGTGAGTGCGGATCGGAATGTTTTGCAGATTCGGATCTTGAGACGACAGCCTGCCGGTCGCCGCCACTGCTTGGTGATAAGAGGTGTGGATGCGTCCGGTGCTCGAATTGATTTGCAGCGGCAGATTGTCCGTATAGGTGGATTTGAGCTTCGCCATGCCGCGATATTCCAAAATCAATTTCGGCAAGCGATAGGTCTCGGCGAGTTCCTCGAGCACATCCTCGGCGGTTGAGGGCTGGCCGGTCGGCGTCTTGCGGATCACCGGAATGCCGAGCGTGCCGAAGAGTATTTCCTGCAGCTGCTTCGGCGAGTCCACATTGAAGACGCCGCCGGCTTCCTGATGCGCCTGCGATTGCAGTTCCAGCATGCGCGACGCCAGCTCTGTGCTCTGAGCTTTGAGCAACGCGCGATCCACGAGCACGCCCGCGCGCTCCATGCGGAACAAGCACAGGTACCAACGGCTGCTCGATGTTCTCGTAGACGAACTTGAGTGCTGGAACCGCTTCGATCTGCGGCCATATCGCCTGATGCAATTGCAGCGTGATATCAGCATCCTCGGCCGAATATTCCGCGGCTCGATCCACGTCCACCTGATTGAAGGTGATTTTCTTCGCACCCTTGCCGGTGAGCTCCTCGAAATGGATCGTCTTGACGCCGAGATATCTCACGGCGCTCGAGTCCATGTCGTGGCGCGTCGCGACGCTGTTCAAGACGTACGACTCCAGCATGGAATCGAAGCGCTGGCCATTCAGCGCAATGCCGTAGTTGGCCAATACATGCGCGTCGAACTTAAGATGATGGCCGAGCTTGGCCTTGGTCCTGTCCTCGAGCGCCGGCTTCAATGCCTGCAGCACCTTGTTGCGATCCAGCTGATGCGGCGCGCCGGCATAGTCGTGCCCCAGCGGCACGTACGCAGCCTCGCCCGGCGCAACGGCGAAGGACACGCCGACGATCTGCGCCCGCATGTAGTCCAGGCTGTCGGTCTCGGTATCGAACGAAATGAGCGGTGCGGCGCTGAGTTTTTCCAGCCATAGCTCCAATTCCTCTTCCGACATCACCTTGTGGTAGTCGCGCGGCGTGGCGTGCTGACGACGGCCACCGCGGCGGCAATCTGCGCGCCGGCAGAGCCGCGGCACTTCTGCAACCATGACGTCGACCTCGACGGCGCCCTCCGGCGGCGCGGTCTCGGCCTCCGGCCCCAGTGACTTGAGCAGCGCGCGCAATTCCATGCGCGTGTACAACTCGCGCAGCCGCGGCACATCGGCAGCGCCGGAATTCAGCTGTTCCGGCGTGACGTCGAGCGCCAGCGTGGTATCGATGGTGGCGAGCTTGCGCGACAGCTCCAGCATCGGCAGTTCGTTGCGCAAATTTTCGCCGACCTTGCCGCCGATATCGGCGGCATGCGCAATCAGCGCATCGAGTGTCTGATATTGATTCAGCCATTTTGCCGCGGTCTTCGGACCCACGCTGGTGATGCCCGGGAATATTGTCCGAGGTGTCGCCGACCAGCGCCAGGTAGTCCACGATCTGCTCGGGGAAAACATCGAACTTCGCCTTTACGCCGATGCGGTCGAGGCGCGTATTGCTCATGGTGTTGAGCAATTCCACGTTCGGTCCCACCAACTGCGCCATGTCTTTGTCGCCGGTGGAGATCAACACTTTGAAGCCGGCGTCGGCGCCTTGCTTCGCCAGCGTGCCGATCACATCGTCCGCCTCGACGCCGGGCACGCGCAGCAGCGGCACGCCCATTGCCGCCACGACATCGTAGAGCGGCTGGACTTGCGTGCTCAAATCATCCGGCATCGGAGCGCGATGCGCCTTGTACTGATCGAACAAATCATCCCGAAATGTACGGCCCGGTGCGTCGAACACCACCGCGATTCGATCCGGCGTTTCTTCCTTGATCATTTTGTTCAGCATGTTGAGCACGCCGAGCACTGCACCCGTCGGTTCGCCGCGCGAGTTGGTCAGCGGCGGCAGCGCATGGAAGGCGCGATACAAATAGCCCGAGCCGTCGACCAGAATAAGCTTACGTGCACTCATGATCGCAGCACCTGAGTTTAAGGATGCGTCGAGTCCGCGGCCGGGGGAGTACTCGGCGTGGCAGGTGCGGGTGCGGGCGGTGCAGGACTCGTTGCCGGCCCGGAGCCTGCTGGCGCTGGACTCGCCGCGCCGCTTCCGCTCGCAGGCTTCGCGGGTGCGCCGGGTAATGTAGGAACGTTGCGCTTGTGCTTCTGCGCGTCGGGCATTACCAGAGGGCCTTTTTGACCGCAACCGAGGACGCCGCCGGCGAGGCAGATCAGCAGCAAAAGTTGCGCGGATTTCATGATGGATAAGTATACCCGCGCTGCCGCTTGCCGTCGGGCAGGAACTTCTGTCAACGCCTGCCAGTCGAATGCGTTAGTCAAAGCGGAGGTTTCTATGCGGCGTTCAAAGACCCTTTCGGTGGTTCTGGCTGTTGCGGCATGCGGCGCCTCGTGTGCGGCATTCGCCGACAATCCGGTGGGCTTTTATGTTGGTGCAGGCGCCGGTGAGTCCCAGATCAGGAGCGATGACTCCTATTACGGGTATCCCGGTTACTACAACGACTACCAATTCGCCTGGCAAGGAGTCATCGGTGTCCGGCCGATCCGGATTTTGGGTCTCGAAGCCACCTACATCGATTTCGGCCAACCCTATCGGCACAACGGTCGCTACGACTTCAACGTTTCGGGCAGCGATTCGCATCCCACAGCTCCCGCCCTGTTCGCGGTGGGTTATTTGCCCCTGCCTATGCCGTTCATCGATGTCTTCGCCAAAGCGGGCGTTGCGCGGCTCTCCACCAATGTCACTGACTTCGTTCAGCAGCCCTGTGTGGCCGGCGGCCCGTGTCCGTACTTCATACCCACCGACCGGCATCAAATCATCGATACGCGATTCGCGTATGGCGCGGGCGTGCAATCCAAGTTTCCCTTTGGCTTGATTCTGCGCGGTGAATATGAGCGCATCAGTTCACAATTCGGCGATCCGGATGCGCTGATCGTGAGCGCGCTGTGGCAGTTCTGATCCGACGCGGCACCTCTTAAAGGCTTGAATTTGCGCCGGCGCCCGTGACGTACGGTCGCCCTGGCAGGGCGCCGCACCTTATACTGTCGCGCATGACGACATTTTTATCGAACTTGCGTGCATTGCTTTGCGTTGCCGGTATCGCCGGCGGTCTCTTGAGCTGCACACCTGCGAATTTGGCCACGGCGCCGGGCGGGCCCGGTACGCGGCTTGAGCGCACGGACGCGCTGCGCAGCGATATCGACACCATCGTCGTCATCTACGCCGAGAATCGCGCCTTCGACAATTTGTACGGCAATTTCCCCGGCGCACGAAACTTGAGCGATGTCGTCGATCGAGATGGCCATCCACTCCCCGGCTATCACCCGCAATTGGACCGCGACGGCAGTGTGCTACCGGTTTTGCCGCCCACCTGGGGCGGCGTGACGGCGGCGGGCGTTACGCCCGTTGTGACGCAACAGCAAAGCGTCGGATTGCCCAATGCGCCGTATTCCATCGAGCATGCCTTTACGGCGCAATCGCAGGCGACGCTGTCGACCACAACCGTAACCCGCGATCTTTGGCATCGCTTCTTCGAACATCAAATGCAAATCGATGGCGGCAAGAACGATGGCTACGCCGCCTGGTCGGACGCCGGCGGTCTCGCACTGGGCCACTACGACTATAGTCGTTCAGCGCTGTACGCGCTTGGCACGGGAATTCGTGCTCGCCGACAATTTTTTCCAAGGCGCTTTCGGCGGCTCATTTCTCAATCATCAATACTTGATTTGCGCCTGCGCTCCGGAATATCCCGACGCCGACACTGCTGCGGCGAAACCCGCCATCGCAATCCTGGAAAAAGATGCCACCGGCGGCTTTTTGCCGCGGCTCAAGACGGCCAGCACGCCGCCAACCTCGGCGCTCGATGAGCCGCCGACTTTTGCGCGCAGCGGCGACATCACGCCGCTCAATTATTTCGGCGACGGCAAATTCTACGCGGTGAATACCATGCAGCCTCCGTACCAGCCGAGCCGCAACAAACCGGCAGCAAGCGATGCGAGCTTCGCCTACGCGGATCCGAATAATCCAACGACGCTGCCGCCGCAAACCCGGCGCAACATCGGCGATGCGCTGGACGCGAAGAGAATTTCCTGGGCGTGGTACGCGGGCGCGTGGAACGCGGCAGTCAAGGACGGTACCCGGCCGCCGTCGAAGATGCGCGAGGTGATCTACGCACCGGAGACTGCCGGCGGCAATCCGGATTTTCAAGCGCACCACCAACCGTTCAATTACTACGAACGCTTTGATCCTGCCACGCATGCGGAACAACGCGCGGCGCATCTAAAGGATTACGAGGACCTGCTGGCGGACATCGAGGCCGGCCGCTTGCCCGCGGTGAGCTTCTACAAGCCGCAGGGAAATCTGAATCAGCACGCCGGCTATGCCTCGGTGGCCGACGGCGATGCGCATATCGCGGGACTGGTGGCGAAGCTGCGCGCAGCCCGCAATGGAACCGGATGGTGATCGTGATTACGTATGATGAGTTCGGCGGTGCCTGGGACCACGTCGCGCCGCCGCAGGGAGATCTGTTGGGTCCTGGCGCGCGCATTCCCGGCGCTGATCATTTCGCCCTTCGCAAAACGCGGTACGGTCGATCACACGCAGTACGACACGGAATCGATCCTGCGCCTCATCACCCGCCGCTTCGGGCTCGATGTTCTGCCGGGCATCGCACAGCGCGACGCCGGCCTTCGCGCGCACGGCGCGCCGGCGATGGGCGACCTCACCGACGCGCTCGAGCTGCGTTAGTTGTGCTTCACCGGCGGCGGGGTGCCGGGCGGCGCCTTGGGAGGCGCACCGGCGGCCACGGCGCTGATCACGTTGACTTCGAAAATCAGCAACGAATTGGGGGGAATTTTTGGCTGGCGCGTCGCGCCCCGTAGGCAAGCTCGGGCGGTATGAACAACTGCCATTTCGCGCCCGGCTGCATCAGCACCAAAGCTTCCTGCCAGCCCTTGATGACGCCGTTGACGGGAAAAGTCGCCGGCATGCCGCGCGAGTAGGAGCTGTCGAATTCGGTGCCATTGATCAGCTTACCGCGATAGTCGACGGTCACGCTGTCGGTGAGCGCGATGGGCGGCGCTTTCTTGTCGCCGGCGGCGAGGATTTTATATTGCAGTCCTGAGGCGGTGGTCACCACGCCTTTTACCTTGGCGTTCTTCGCCAAGAATTCCTTCGCGGCGTTTGCTTCGCGGGCGGCCATGGCATCGCCGGCCGAACGCGCGAAAGCCTGCAGTTGCTGTTGATCGGCGGCCGAAGGCTGTTTGCCCTGCAAACCATCCTTCAAGCCTCGAACGACGGTATCGGGGACGATCGCTTCGGGGCCGATACCCGTGTTGTGCATTTGCGCGCCGAATACCAGGCCGATCAAATAGCTGATTTGCTCCGGCGTGGGAGCCGGTCCCGGGTCCGCGCCCGGCGCCGTGGCCGGCGGCGGTTTCACGGCCGGCGGGGGAGTCTGCGCAAAGCCTAAGCCCGCAAAACTCGCCATAACTACGAGGCTCACTGCCAGGCGCCAAAAACTAACGGTAGGTTTTTTCATGGCGCAAAAGATACGCCTCTTGAGGTGACAAATGCCAGCGCAAATTTATGGCGTGAGGGCGCCGCGCTTGATGACCGCCATGGTGATGCGTGAGATGCAGACGAGCTTCTGTGCCTCATTGACGATGTCGATGGTCCAGACGTGGGTGCGGCCGCCCAAGTGCACCGCTCGCGCCGTTCCGGTAACGAGGCCGCTGCGCGCTGCGCGCACATGGTTTGCGTTGATTTCCTGGCCCACGACCTGATACTCAGCCGCATCGACGCACATCGCCGCTCCCGTGCTTCCCAAAGTTTCGGCAAGCGCCACCGAGGCTCCGCCGTGCAAGAGCCCATAGGGTTGCATGGTACGCGTATCCACGGGCATGGTGCCGCGAACGAAGTCTGCGCCGATCTCGGTGAATAAAATACCGAGATTCTCGTTCAGCGTTGCGCCGCGATTGGCGTTCAATTCCTCGACGGTCCACAAGTTGCGCCAGATGCTCATTCGTTGTCCTTGAGTTTAGCCGCCACTCGTTGGTAAGCCTCGCGAAAGGGAATGCCTTCCTTGGCCACCAGCGCATTCGCAGCGGCCGCGGCGTGAATGTTTGGATCCAGCCGGATGTTTTCCGGCCGAAAGCGCACACCGTTGAGGGCGCTCGGCAAAATCGCCAGCGTTTGCGAACACGAATCGATACCCCGAAACAGCGGCGGCTTGATCAGCTGTAAATCGCGTTGATAACCGGAGGTCAGCTTTTGCGTGATGCTCAAGACTTCGTTCAACGCGGACTGCGCGACCGCGCTGCGCCCGCGCATCAGTTCGAAGACATCGGGATTGCGTTTTTGCGGCATGATCGAGGAACCCGTGGTGAAGGTCTCCGGCAGACTCACGTAAGCGAATTCTTGTGAATAAAACAGCAAAAGGTCGGCCGCGAGCCTTGCTAAGTCCTGCGTCAGCAGGGTGATTTCGAACAACAGCTGTGCCTCGGCTTTGCCGCGCGACAACTGCACTGCGGTGACGGGCTCGTGGATGACCGCAAAATCGAGGCGCCGGCGCGTGGCTTCGCGGTCGATATCGAGATTTGGGGTGCCGAATCCGGCCGCCGATCCCAATGGGTTCTTACCGCTGCGCCGCTGTGTGAGCAAGCAAACCTTCTGCATCATCGCGTCAATTCCGCGGCAAATCCCAATGCCCAGAGCGCGACACTGCTCGGCATGGCCTGTTGCATGATGAGTGTAGCCGGGCAGTTCTTGATCGCCATGCCGCTTGGCCAGGTTTCGAAGCGCGTCTGCCACCGCGAGCGCAGCAACGCTCAGCGCCTGCGCCGCATCGCGCATGTAGAGCCGTATGGCAGCCAATACCTGATCGTTTCGCGAGCGCCCCGTATGCAGGCGGCCGCCGGCTCGCGACCGATGCGCGCCGTGAGCAGATTCTCGATGGCGGTCTGACAATCTTCCTGCTCGAGCGAAACGCGCCACTTGCCTTGTGCATGCTCCGCGCCGATGGCCGTCAACGCCGTACGTATCGCCTCGAGGTCGGTCGGCGATAGCAATTTTCGCTCGCCAAGCATTTCGGCGTGGGCGATGGAGGCGCGGATGTCGTAGGCAACCAGGCGATTGTCCAGCGCATGGTCATCGCCCGCCGTGTATTCAAGCACGCGTGCGTCGAGCGAAGTTCCTTTGTCCCAGAGGCGCGTCATGATGGTGGCGATCAAAGCTGCGCGAGCTGTTCCGCTGGGCTCAAAGCTTTCAGGTCCGCGACCACCAGCGTGCCGGTGCCCTCATTGGTGAAGACCTCCGCGAGTAGGCTATCGGGGGCCTTGTAGCTGATTACATGCACGCGGCGAACGCCGCCGCGAATCGCACTTTCGATGGCTGTCGCTTTCGGCAGCATGCCATCCTTCAAGCTGCCCTGTTCGCGCAGACGTTTCAATCCCAGGATATCCGTGTAAGAAATGACGGAGCCCGGCTCTTCGACGCGTTCCAAAATACCCGGTGCGCCGGTGCACAGCACCAGCTTTTCTGCCGACAGCGCGCCGCCGATTGCGGCAGCCACGGTATCCGCATTGATATTGAGCAATGTGCCGTTCGAATCCGCGGACAGCGGGCTGACGACCGGCATCAGACCGCTCTCGAGAAGTTTTTCCAGCACTGCCGAATTGACCGAGTCGATGTCGCCGACGAATCCGAAGTCCACGATCTCGTTCGAGCCCGGGAGCGCCACCGGCGGGCGTTTGTGGGCACGAATCAGACCGGCATCGACGCCGCTCAAGCCAATCGCCTCGATGTCGAGTGCGCGGCAAATGGCCAAAATCCGCGTATTGATCAGGCCGTTGAGGGCCATCGCAGTCACGTCGATCGATTTCTGGTCGGTGACCCGCCGACCTTCGACCATGCGCGTATCGATCCCTAGGGCCGCCTGCAAATTGTCGAGTTGCGGGCCGCCGCCGTGCACCAGCACGGTCTTGATGCCGACTTGGTGCAGGATCGCCACCTGCTCGATCAAACTACGTGTGGACGCCTCGTCGCTGAAAACCGCGCCGCCCGCCTTGATCACGAAAATCTTGTTCTTGTACATGCGGATGTACGGCGCTGCGCTCTTCAGGGCTCGCACGGCGACGGTCGGATCGGGTCGGCTCATGATCATTTAGGAATACTCCGCTACGGCAAACGCTTGGATCGACACGCTCGTAGACACGGTGCTAGACACTTTAGGCCAACATGCGATGCAGGACAGCCATTTGCACCGGCAAGCGGTTGAAGGCCTCGCGCTTCACCACCGCGCGCGGTCCGTCCAGAACCTCATCGGCCACCGCGACATTGCGGCGCACCGGCAGGCAGTGCATGAGCTTCGCTTCGGGCAGGGCGCGCTCGAACCAACTCTCGCGTACGCACCAGTCCGAGAGGTCCGCGCGCAAGCGCGAATCGGCTTCCGCATCACCGTAGTAAGTGGTCGTGCCCCACTCCTTGGCATAGATCACGCTCGCGCCGCTGAGCGCGGCGGCGCGATCCGAGGATTCGGTCACCGAACCGCCGGCGGCGCTCGCCGCCAAACGAGCCTTCTCCATTACTTGCTGAGGTAACGCGAATCCTTCTGGGCGCAGGACCACGACTTCCATGCCGCGCATCGCGGCCATGTGTACCGTCGCCGCCGGCACGGCCAGCGGCAAGGCCTTGGGATGATAGGCCCAGCTCAAGACGAACTTGGCGCGCGTCGGGATCTGCAGTTCGTCCATGGTGCGCCAGTCCGCCAAGGCTTGGCAGGGATGGTTCATGGCGGATTCCATGTTGATCAGCGGCTTGTCGCACAACTTGTCGATCATGCCGAACAGCGTTTCATTCAAATCGCTGTCCAGATTCTTTCCTTCGGCAAACGCGCGCACACCCAGCACGTCGCAGTACGAGGCCAATGCCGGAATGCCTTCGCGAATGTGTTCTGCGGCCGCGCCCTTCATGATGGCGTTGGGCCGGGTTTCCAGCTGCCACGTGCCCAATCCTGGATTGATCACGAATGCGCTGCCGCCCAGTCGTGCCATGCCGGCCTGAAAGGAAGCCAATGTGCGCAGCGAGGGATTGAAGAACACCAAGCCGAGAATCTTATTCGCGAGCGCACGCGGCTCAGGTCTGTCCTGCAGCGCTTGCGCCAAGGCCAGAAGATCGAGGACCTGCTCGCGGCTGAAACTGGCGAGATCGATGAAGCGCTTCATGCGGAGATTTTTGCCAGTGCTTCGCTCAAGGTATCCACGTGGCCTTCGTTCAAGATGTAGGCCGGCAACAGGCGCAGAATGTGCGGATCGCCGCTCGTTCCCGTGAGAATGTTCTTCGCCATGAGCGCTGCTTGGACTTCCTTGGCGGGACGCGAGGTTTTCAAGCCCAGTAAGAATCCCGCACCTTGCACGCCGGTGATCGGGCCAATGACACAGTTCGAGCGAATGTAAGCGGAGACCTGGCGGACGTTGGCCAGCAACGCTTCCGACTCGATGGTATCGATCACGGCTTCGGCCACCGCGCACGCCATCGGGCCGCCGCCGAAGGTCGTGCCCATGTCATCGTACTTCAACTGATTCGCCATGCGACGGGACAGCAACAAAGCGGATACCGGAAAACCATTGCCCAAGGCTTTGGCAGCGGTAATGATGTCCGGAACCACGCCATAGTAATTGGCTGCGAAGGGCGCGCCTGTTCGGCCCACGCCGCATTGCACTTCGTCGAATATCAAAATTGCACCGACCTCATCGCAGCGTCGGCGCAGCGCCTCCAGCATCGGCTTGCCCACGTCGTAGGCGCCGCCGACCCCTTGGATCGGTTCGACGATGACCACCGCTGTTTCGCGGTCGATAATCTGTGCAGCTGCGCCGGGATCATTGCGCGGCGCGAAGCGCACATCGAACGGCGTGCGCGGAAAGCCGTACCATTTTTCGAGCGCGCCCCAAGTCACGGCACCGGCGGCGGCGGTTCTACCGTGGAAACTCTGTTCCAGCGCAACGGCCTTAGCACGCCCGGTGATTTTGAATGCCAGCTTCAGCGCATTTTCATTCGCCTCAGCGCCGCTATTGATCCAAAACACCGTGTCGAGGCCCAGGCCCGCGAACTTCGCCAGCCGCGCGGCCGCGCGCTCGCGAATGACCATCGGCAGAGCGTTGGTTTGAAAGGCCATCTGCCGTGCCTGGCGCTCGAGCGCGGCGAGCCAACGGGGATGTCCGTAGCCTAAGCCCGCAACCGCGTGGCCGCCGTAGAAGTCCAAAATCTTGCGGCCGTCGCGCGCATACAGCCACACGCCTTCGCCGTGAGCCACTTCGATGGGATATTGCGCAAACACCTGCGCCAAGTGAGTCGCGTGCGCTGCCGCGGTGGGATTTGTCGCTGCCATACGTTTAAGTCCATCCGGGTGCGGGGGTGGTAAGGCCGGTCGTTTCGGCAATGCCCAATAGCCGATTCATCCATTGAATCGCGCCGCCGGCCGCGCCTTTGTTGAGGTTGTCGACCACCGACATGACGGCGATGGAATTACCGTTGGAGACGGCGCTCAAGTTCGCGTAGTTGCTCGTCGCCACATCCTTGACGCGCGGCGCCGCGGCTGCGACACGCACGAAGGGACAATTCTTATAGTAGGACTGCAAAGCCTCCAGCGCCTGCGCCGTCGAGAGCGAAGTCTTCAGGCTCGCCTGCACCGTGACGTGGATGCCGCGCGCAAAGGGCCCGGAATGCGGCACGAAATTGAAGTCTGCGTCGATGCCCGTCGCCAGCTTCGCGCAGGCAGCGATCTCGGGCACGTGCCGGTGGCTCAGCGCGCCGTAGGTGTAGAGATCGCTGTGCCGATGCGGATGATGCGTGCCCTCCACCGGCTTGCGTCCCGAGCCGGTGCTGCCGGTGATGCCGGTGACGAACAGACGCGTATCGGTCAAGCCGAGCGCCAGCAAGGGGACGCTGGCGAGCAGCGTGGCGGTTGCGAAACAACCGGGATGTGCGATGTGCGGAGTCGGTGATTTTTGCAGGTGCTCCGGCACGGCGCAGGTGAACTCGCGGATCCTCTGGGGAGCCCCGTGTGCGTGCTTGTACACCGCCTCGTAGGCCGACTGGCTCGCGTAGCGAAAGTCCGCGGAGATATCCACGCAATGCACGCGCGCACCGGCCGCAGCGGCGGCCGCCAATAATCGGTCGACGATGGCGGCAGAAACGCCATGCGGCGCCGCCGAAAACAATGCTGATACGGGCTCGCGGCGAATTACCGTATCCAGCTCATCGGAGGCCGCGAATTTAAGATCCGGATAGGCGCTGCGCAAATGCGCAAATGCATCCGCGACCGAGGCGCCGGGTTGACTGTCGGACAAGATCGCAGCTACCTCAAGCTCCGGGTGACCCGCGATCAGGCGCAGAAGTTCGCCGGCGACATAGCCGGTGCCGCCGAGCACGATGGCCGGCGTCGGCGCGCTCATTCGCCCACGACCTTGGACTCTCGCACGTTGCGCAATCCTAGCGAGGCGATGATGTGATCGCCAAGATCCGCAGGATGGCTGATCGCATTGAAGGCTTCGACATTCATTTGCTCGCGAATGATTTCGATGCCCACTTGATTGTCGGTGGCAGGGCCGGTCACAGCGCACGGTTCGATGCCGAAGCGTTCGCGCAGCAATTTGACGCCGCCCCACGCTGCAACCGGATCGTTCGCCGACAGCACCACTGCAGTGAGCGCGGCCTTGATGTCAGGCTGGCGCAGGATGGATTCCACGCCGTAGGTTCCGAGCAGTCCATCGCCCAACTCGAACACGATGGCGTCGGGCTGGCCGGTCGCCATTTCCGTGAGCATGGTCCGCGTCAGCGCGGGCCCGCATTTCGCGGTGGTGGTGACAATGCCAAGATCAGTGAACAACATGGTGCGCCGGGCACCGGAGTCCTCGAATGCCATGATGTCGCGGCGCAGGGAAACGCCGGTGGCCTTGAACGCGTCCACAACCAGGCCGCGGTGGCGCATGCGCGCAATGATGGCGGCGGCGGCTGCGGTCTTGCCGGCCTCCATGCAGGTGCCGGCAAGGGCCACGACCGGCACACCGCGCGCTTCGAGCGGTGCGTTGTAGTCCAACGCCTTGTAGCCCACTTTTGCGGGGACGCCAATGCGCTCGCCCAAGTACGGAAATGTCAGTACGGTGCCCAACACCTTGCAATCGAAGGGCTTGCCTTTATCCTGCGTCGCCGAATCGCATATTCCCAGCACGCCGCCGATGTTGAGCATTTGAATGACATCGCCGGGCTTGAGTGTCGGGGGTATGTGGCCCGAATAGCCGAACAGCGCTTTGCGGTGGCCCAGGGCGCCGACCACGATATCGCCGCGAACCACTTTCGCCATGCGCCCGCTGATGAGCTCCAAGGTGTTGTAGTTGGCCTTGTTGTTCAGAATCTCCACGACGAGCACCAAGCCTTCCTCGCAGGGGATCTCCGGCGCGACGCGCAGCTCATGCGACAAACCGCATGCCTGCGTCACCGAGGCGATTTTGTCGACGACCATCGTGCGCATGCTGTTCATGATTTGCGTGTCTCCCTGCCGGCACGCTGATAGAACACTCCCGTTAGCGCCAGCATTTTTGAATATCCCAAGGCATCGGTCGGAGTCCATTCGCCCGCGGACTCGCCGTATACCCCCTTGGATGCGGCCATGAGAGAGTAGGGCGAAGTCACGCCCTTCGACGAACACGCTTCCTGGCCGGAACAATACTTTCACCTCACCGCTGACCCGCGCCTGCGAGGACTTGAGCAGCGCTTCGATATCCCGGCACACCGGGTCCAGGTGCTGACCCTCATGCACGAGGTCGCCATAAGGCTGCGCGACGCTTTCCTTGATGCGCGACTGCTTGCCGGTCAGCACCAATTTCTCCAGCTCGCGATGCGCCGTGAGCAAAACTTCCGCGGCGGGTGCTTCGAAGGCGACCCGGCCTTTCGTGCCAATGACGGTATCCCCCAAATGAATCCCGCGGCCTATGCCGAAGGGGCCGGCACAGGGTTTCGAGCGCTTCGATGACGGCAACAGCGGACAGACGCCTGCCATCGAGACTGTCCGGCACGCCCTGGGTAAACCCAATGGTATGGCGCTCGGGCGGGCGCGGATGCGTGAACGCATCCTTCGACAGGACCCACGCCTCGTCGGGAATGCTGCCCTGGGAAGTCAGGGTTTCCTTGCCGCCGATAGTGACGCCCCAAAGACCGCGATTGACGGAATAGGCAGCCCCGTATGGCGGCACCGGCAGCTGATGCTGCTCTAGATACTTAAGCTGTTCGGGGCGCTTGAAAGCGCGATCTCGCACCGGCGCTATGATCTCGAGGTCGGGAGCGAGTGTGCGCAGAGCGACTTCAAAGCGCACCTGGTCGTTGCCGGCGGCGGTGCAGCCGTGCGCGACCATCTTGGTGCCGAGAGACAGCGCCATCTGCGCAATCGTCTGCGCCTGCAAGACACGCTCGGCGCCGACGCACAGCGGATACAGATTGCCGCGGCGGACATTGCCCATGATCAGGAATTTGAGCACCTGATCAAAGTAAGCGCTTTTTGCGTCAATCAAATGATGTTCGATGGCGCCCAGTTGCGCCGAACGCTCTGCCAGCGATTTGGCTGCTTGCGCGTCGATACCGCCGGTATCGACGGTCACGGTGATGACGGGGCGTTGATACGTATCCTTTAGCCACGGAACGCAGAACGAGGTGTCGAGGCCGCCGGAAAAAGCCAAGAGAATCGGCTCGGCGCCGGAACCGAAAGTGGATGTCACACAGGCTCCTAGCGTCCGAAAAGGGCGAGCAAGCGATCGCCGAGCTTGCGCTGGGCTTCCGCGCCTGAAGTGGCGATGAAAATCGTGTCATCCCCGGAAATCGTGCCAACCACCTCCGGCCATTGAGCAGTATCGATGGCAACGGCGACGCTCTGAGCGGAACCGATAGTCGTTTTCAGCACGGTGAGATTGGTGCCGGCGGTTAAGCGAGCGCTGACGAACTGCTTGAGCGCCGAAAAATCGCTCTTCGGCTGATTGCCGCGCTCCGGCAACACATAGCGATCGCCCATCTTGGCGACGCCCAGCTCGCGCAGATCCCGGCTCACGCTGGATTGCGTCGCGATGTGGCCCAACTCGCGCAGCAGGTCCACCAGTTCGGTCTGGCGGCCGACATCGCTGTTCGCGAATAATTTTCGCGAGCATCGTGCGGCGCGCCGGCGCATTGTTGGGTTCGGGTTCGGATCGCAGCATTTTTGACCTGTGCATAAAATTGCACGCATCCTGCATAAAAATGCAATAGCTGTCAAGAGTACGTCGCGCAATGGCCCGCCGGAAATCCACTCCAATCCCGCGTTACTATCAGCGCTGTGCGGCGGTCGTCCATCCCGCCTGGCGCGCGGCGATCTCGCCGGCGTGATCCAAGCGGTTCACCATCAATTGATCCCTCAATAGCGGCGCGGATGAGCGGGGAGTCCTCCGAGGCGGCGGTGCGATAATTGCCGGAGTTCGCTGCAATGCGCGGTGCTTGCGCCAACGCCTTGATCCTCCAATCAGTTCCTTCACGGCATGCCAGTCCGGAGCTTGCGTCGGTTCCGGTCAAGGAAAACGTTCTGCAGTACTCGCCCGATTTATCGCGAAAGCTCAAGCCGGCAGTGGCTACGCGTTCCGCCGAGCGATCGTCAGAGAGCTGCATCGACAAGGCCTCGGCAAGCGCGGCGCCGGCGATCAGTCCTCCATCGGCGCTGGGCTGAATCAAGGCGCCGCGCGACCCATGCCAGGCTAAAAATCCGAGCCCCAAACCGAGCAGCAGACTCGCTGCCATGGCGGCGGGTTGCCATCGTTCGCGGGACCGCCGCCGAATCCCTTCGCGCCGCCTCTCGGGCGAGGGACAAATTCACCACGGTGCTTTTCGGCGCGCCACCCTGCCCGCGCGCCGCTTCGAGCAAGCGCTCCGGTACCGGTTCCTTCAGCACCGCAGAGAACGCGCCTTGCATCGTTTCACGCAGTGCGCGATGGCGGGCGACGCGTTTGCGAATTTCGCGGATCTTCCTGCATAGCCGCCTCGATACTTGCGCGAGCCGCCGCATCGAGCTCGCCGTCTGCGTAGGCCATCAATGTTTCTTCGGAAATCGTCATGCACCATCTCCTTCCGGCAGTCGCAGCATGCCTTGGAGCGCCTCGCGACCGCGCGAGAGTCGGCTTGTCAGTGTTCCGACCGGTACATCGAGCACCTCGGCGGCGTCTTTGTAGGACAAGCCTTCGATCAATACGAGACTGACGGCGACGCGCTGATCCTCCGGCAATCGAGTCAACGCCTCCTCCGCCGACCAACGCTCTATTTCCCGTTCCATGGTCGCCTCTCCGATCTGCTCACCCGCTTCCTCCGGCATCAAAATTTTAGCCCGTCGCGCGCGTGCCCTCACCTCGTCGATCCAGGCGTTGCGCACTATCTTGAACAGCCAACTATCCAAGCGGGCATCGCTGCGCCATTGATCCAAGCGCAGCAGCGCCCGCTCAACCGCAATCTGTACGACATCGTCGGCATCGTGCGGGTCGCGCACCAGATTGCGCGCAAAGCGCCTCAGTCGAGGCAGCAAAGCGACGATCTGTTCCTGGATGTTTCCGACGCTGTCGTTCGTACTCATGAGGTAGACGTTCGAGAGTTGATGTTTAATCCACGCATGCTAACAGCCTTGAGTAGGCGGTCGGCTGCGTGACAACCTTAAGGCTTCGAGTTTCATGCGTGTATTCATTGGCATAGTAATGGCGTTGGTCGTGATGAGTACGGCTCAGGCACAGCTACGTTTGCCGGTCGTGCCATTACCGGCGTCGCCGGTTCAGAAATTAACGCAGACCTTGGGCCAGACGGCGACTAATTCCCTGGAACAGCTCAGCGATGCGCGCCATCTCCTGGTCGCGAGTTTGATCCGGACAAATCCGCACACGATCGCCGCCGACCCGCACGGCAATCCGATTGTTCGTGGCGAGCTGTTGGCATATGCACCATCAGCGCAGGCGCTCGCAGCGGCGCAAGCGAAAGGTTTCACAGTAACGCGCGAGCAAACCGCCGCCGATCTGGAGATTCATTTGGTCGTCCTACAGACGCCGCCTTCGATGAACATCGTCAAGGCGTTGCGTACGTTGCGCGAGGCTGACCCGGATGGAATCTATGATTTCAATCACATCTATACCGGTGTCGGCGTGTTGGCCGGGGCAGCGGCCGGACCGCCGAGCGATACGCCGGCGCCGCAAAGCAGCGGCGCGAGCCGCTCTGAACAGCCGTTGGCGCGCGTGGGCTTGATTGATTCAGGCGTTGACGGTTCGCATCCTGTGTTTCGCGATGCGCAGATCCACCCTTGGGGTTGCGGCGGCCGCGCGCTCCCCAGCGCGCACGGTACCGCCGTTGCCTCCTTGCTCGTGGGCCAATCAGCCCGCTTTCATGGGGTGTTGGATAAGGCTGAGCTATATGCGGCGGACGTTTATTGCAACGCGCCGACCGGCGGTGCGGTCGACGCCTTGGCCGCGGCTTTTGCCTGGTTGGCGCAGCAGCGGGTGGCCGTGATCAATGTCAGCCTCGTCGGTCCGGATAACGCTGCGCTGGCCCAGATGGTGCATGCATTGACGTCCCGAGGATATTTATTGGTTGCCGCCGTGGGAAATGACGGGCCTGCGGCGCCACCCTTGTATCCGGCCTCTTATCCGCACGTCGTTGGCGTAACCGCTGTGGATGGCCACCGACGCGTGCTCATCGAAGCGGCGCGTGGCGATCAAGTGATGTTTGCGGCACGCGGCGCCGATATGTCGGCAGCCGACGTGGGGGGGAAATATTCCTCGATAAGGGGCACGTCATTTGCGGCGCCCATCGTGGCGGCGCTGCTGGCGCAATCCGTAACCGCACCTGACGTGAGCAGCAGCAACGCGGCAGTCGATTCGCTTGCACTGAGCGCCATCGACTTAGGGCCTAAAGGCCGCGATTTGACATATGGCTACGGACTCGTGGGCGCCGATTACAGCACCGATATCGCCCAGCCGGGCCGCTAAAACCCGCCGTCGGCAAAATTTATAACATTGCGGGAAGAAACGCGACGGGACGATCGTATCAATGGGTGAAGGCCGCGCGATGGGCTGCGGCCACCAGGAGATCGACGATGAACACTAAATACTTTTTTGCTGCAATCAGCGTCGCGACCGCGTTGGCAATCATCACGCCCGCATACGCCGGCGGCTTAGGCGGCGGTCTTGGGCGGCTGGGCTAGGGGGCGGGCTTTCCGGCATGTCGGGAATGAACCGCGGCTCTGTCGGGACAAGGTGCCTTTCAGAGCCAAGGCGCGCTCAGTGGTTCGATGGATAAACCCAAGTTGCCCTCCGCGGCAAACGCGGTGAAGCAGGGATCGGTCACAGGCGATGCGGCTGCTCAGTCGGCTGGCAGTGTGTCGAAGACCGGCAACGCCGCTGCTGCCAATGGGGTGGGTTCGACGGAATCGACGGCGGCGGTCTCAAAGGCTGCAACCTCGAGTGCGACGTCGAGCGCCGCCACCTCTGCGACCAGTACCGCGGCCAATGGCGCCGCTCAAGTGCAGGCTTACAAGCCAGACGTGATCACGGGCGTGACGCCCGCGGCCTCTGCGACGGTACAGAAGCAGACTCAGTCGGCGAACCTTAGCGGAGCGGGTGGCGCGAACGCCACGACCAATAAGGGCTCCGCCACGGCGAATGGCTTGGGCTCGGTTGACGCCGAGCATTCGAGCAGCGGAACCGCGGTTGATGTTGCAGGCACCGCTTCCGCCGCAGCGTCGCATAATCCGCAATAGTCGAAATCTTTCGCGACTCGCAGCGCCCTCGCACTCGCGGGGGCGTTTGCGTTACGTGACCGTCCGCTGCAGCGCGTTCGAAAAATTGATCCAGGGAGTCCAGGTTACGACCGTCGCCTGCGCGATTTGGTCCAGGACGATCAATACGAGCGCAACCAAGTACGCGGGATGAATTCGGCGCCGCGTCACCAGATCGTAGGCAAAGCACGGCAGGAAAAATGCATCTACCAGCAGCGTCGAAACGATCGAGACCCTGGTCATATCGCCAATACCGACGAAATGGATGATGAAGCGAAACATGGGCGCACCCAACAAGACGATGGTCGCCGACAACATGAGCCGCTTGTGCCAATCCGGTCGTTTTCGATAACAGAGCGCCGCGCCCACCAATATTGCAAACACGACGATGTCGAATGCGCTGAGCGCCAGGGCCAGCGGCGGCGGCGGAAACCCATTAACTCGCCGCAGCTGCTCAACCATCGCAGCCGTCACCAGGATGATCATCGCCGCGGCGATGCCGGCGCCGATCCAGCCGAGGCGTTGATGCAGGCGTCGCGAGCCACGCGCTATCAACAGCGTCTGTATGAGAAAAAGACTCACCCACGCGGTGAACACGATGCCGTGAATGTGCAGCAGCACGGACATGGGACGAGATTGGGTGAAGGATCCGCGAAGATAAAAGGTCGGCGCGAATCCGGCGAAGACGGTGATGATCACGGCGGACGCCATGACGACAAAGAATAATCGCAACCCTAAGGCAGGTTTTTCCAGTGCGACGCTGTTCATTTGCCGACCTTGATCTCCACTCGCAGCAACGGGGGTTCACCGGGCCTAAGGGGATCACTCTTCACCGACTCGATGGCATGCATGGGTTCCGGCTTCATCCAGTGAATGGACCAGCGACCCGCATGCATCGGCTCGTCGCTGCCCGGCGAATCTCTGACAATGCCGCCGGGCTGGTGATAACGAATGTGCGGTGACCTGCCGCCGGTGTCCCAATCGAGAAAGAAGCTGGGCCATCGATGATGATGCATCGGCTCGGTCTGGCCGCTCGGCGGAACGGTGACTTCCAATACGCGCACCAGGGCGTTTTCGAAAATTACCTTATGGCTGTCCGGCGCTGCCTGAACGGCATCGTAGCCATCTGGAAAACCCGACATATCGCTCGCCCACACGTGAACTTGCCACGCGCATAGCGCCGTCAGGCCCAACGCCGCCACGCCAATAAATCCCTTCTTGCGTCTGTGCATCGATGCTCCCACGCTACTTCACCTTGCGACCGTCCTGCTCCTGGATGTGGCCATGCGTGTCGTCGAAGCGCGCGTGGATGGTCTGCCCACCTGGCAAGAGCGCCCAGCGCGAGATCTTGACCACCTTGCCGTCTTTTAGATCCGATTCCTCGATGGTTCGCTCGTCGATCAATTTGAGGGATACGCCATCGAACTCATCGCTGCCCTTATAAGGCGCCGGCGTGCCGTCGAATTTCGCCGTGAAGGACCGGCCCATTCGATCGGTCATCGACAGAGCGCCGCCGTTCACTTTGAAGGTCGTGTCTTCGGCGTGGTTTGTGACATCCACCTCGGTGATCTGCCATGCACCCGAGACAGCGTGAGATCCGGGTTTGCCCGCGCTGACGCGCGAATACGTCACCGTGACCTCCATGGGAAAAGGCGTGCTTCCAGTCTGGGTTTGAACCTCGGT
Source organism: uncultured Gammaproteobacteria bacterium (assembly GCA_963771615.1). Classification (GTDB taxonomy): domain Bacteria; phylum Pseudomonadota; class Gammaproteobacteria; order Steroidobacterales; family Steroidobacteraceae; genus Bog-1198. The sequence continues at coordinate 92,023 of CAVYUD010000006.1, read as the reverse complement.
TTTGATGGCGCCGTCTGCCGATACCGTCACTTTCGAATCGAGGGTGACCTGGCCGTCCTTCTTGCCGGTCTTGGCGATGCGGTGATCGTCGATAACGGCAATATTGATCGTATCGTAGTAAGGATTTCCGGGGACGGATTGATCGTGGCCGTCGGCCTTGACCTTGTATGGCGGCATACAATTCGGGCACTCGTATTCGCCATTGATCAACATCACAGTTTGCGGCTTGCCGGGATGGCTCGGTCTTTGCGGATCCGGTCGCCACGTTCCCTCGAATGCACTTTGCGCCGAGCAGAGGAGCGGGAACAGAAGACCGGCGAGCATCGAGAATGTTTTTTGCATGATCATTCCCTAATTCTTCTCCATACCCTGCAAACCGTTTCGGCGACCGAATCCCGCCATCGCGCGGTGCGCGGGCGCAACCAAACGCGCCGCGCCTACGCGCTCTTCAGAAACGTGCGCACTCTTTCCAGTTCCGCTTCGAGCGCGTCACGAAATCCGGGATTGCCAGGCGCTTTGCCGTCGGTATAGCCGAAGTCGGCGCTCAAACCTCCATTGACGCTGGCTAGATTGCCCCAACCGATGACGCGCTCGTGCCAGAGCAAGGGCAGCGCGTAGTAACCGAGCTTGCGTTTGGGCGCGGGCGTGTAGGCCTCGAAGCGATAAATCCAGTTCCAGAAAATCTCGAAGCGGCGCCGGTCCCAAACGACGGGATCGAAGGGTGTGAGCAACCGCACCTCGTCGTCGAGCCGCCACCGCGCCGACTGCGGCCTTTCCTCCGCCGGCCAATACCAGTCGATGCCATCGACGCGTGCGTGGGGCAGGCGCTGCTTGGCGCGAGCCAGTGCCGCGCGTCGTTCCTTGGCCCATTGCGGTGCACCGTATTGCAGGCGATTCACCAAATTCCCCAGGCTGCTGCTCGGCAGCGGCGCGTATTTGCGGACGATCACATCCACCAACGCGTCCATCCTGGACGCACCCAGCGCCTTGGCCTCCGCCGCCGCGGTGGGTATTTCCGGCAGCGCCACCTCGCGCGCGACATACACCCGCGTACCGCCGTCGCGCCGAGCGACTCGCAGCAATCCGCGATAATGCAGGTGGTCCAACAATTGCGTGCTGGCATTCGAAGAGCCGCCGAACCAGTTGGTGACGCGGCCGTGCGAGAAGTGCGCGTCCACCTCCCGGGGATGCACCACGCCGCGTGCACGTACGAAATCGAGGATTTCCGTCGTTCGCCGGGTGCGAGTTGGCGAGGACCGGTGTTTTACCTCGCGAGGATGCATCAACGCGTGGTGAGTGCGGGGCAAAAAGCCATAGTTGACGAAGAAATCCTCCTCGAGCGCCAGCTTCGGGTACAGGCGCTCGAGGTCGCCTGCACGATAGCCTTTGACCCGATGCCGCAGCGTCAGATCCTGCGCGCGGGCGGGCGCACGGATTGGATCCGCTTGGACAAAACCTAATTTTTCGATCGCGCGTTTTAGCGTGGTCGGCTTGAACAACGAGCGCGCAATCGCATAGCGGCGCAGATGGCTTAGCGAAATGGACATGCGGCGAATATACCGAATACGCCGCGCGCCTTTGCGACTGCCGCGACGCAGCCGCCGGTTTCCGGGTACATTAGGTCATGCTGGAAACGATAGAAATCGAAACGGCACCGCAGCCGAACGCCGCCGTCATTTGGCTGCACGGTTTGGGCGCCGACGGCCACGATTTCGAACCCATCGTGCCGGAACTGGTGCCGCTCAGGTCGCGTGCCTGGCGCTTCGTTTTTCCAAACGCCCCGGTCCGGCCCGTAACCATCAATGGCGGAATGCGCATGCGCGCCTGGTATGACCTCGTGGGATTGGATCGCAAGGCCGCGGAAGATGCCGCAGGCTTTCAGGACAGCGATCAGAAGGTGCGCGAACTGATCACTCGCGAAGTTGAGCGCGGCATTCCGGCGGGCCGCATCGTGCTCGCGGGATTTTCCCAGGGAGGCGCCGTCTCGCTGTATACCGCGCCGCGCTTGACGGAAAAACTGGCAGGCGTGATGGCGTTGTCTTGCTATTTGCCGCGGGAAAGCACCTTTCAGGCTGAACGAGCGCCCGCCAACGATGCCACGCCGATTTTCATGGCCCACGGACAATTCGATGGAGTGGTGCCGATGATGTTGGGCTTGAAATCGCGGGAATATCTCAAAGCTCTGGGGTATAACGTCGAGTGGCACGAGTACTCGATGGCGCATTCTGTTTGCGCCGAGGAAGTCGCCGATATTCGTCAATTCCTAGTGCGTGTGTTGCCGTAAATGACCACTGTGTCGCCGTTCATCAAACGACTCAAAACTGCTGCAAGCAGGGCAGCAGGGCGAGTCGCGGCCGCAAAAACCCAGGTGCGCGCCGCGAAGGCGCAACTCAAACAGGCGCGCAAGTTATTCAAAATGGAAAAGAGGGCTGCGAAACAGGCGCGGCGAAAGGTCGATGCGGCTGCGGCGACTAAGCGCGCGCCGAGGCCGGCAGCCAAGCTTAAGCTCAAGCCGGCCATTCGCAAATCCGCGGCGGTAAAGCCGCTCCGCGCAGCGCGGAGCCCGAAGGTCGTCTCCAGAATCGCAGCCAAGAGCCTGCCGAAAAAGATCAAACCGCGGCGCGCCGCCAAGGTGAGCGCCCAGAAAGCTCCTGAGACGATGCGCTCCGCGGCGGAGGTGGCGAAGTCGGTGATCGAGCGGCTGCATGCGCCGCCGCCGATATTGCCGCCTGCGCCAATCATTCCGGCGGACCCACCTTTTAGTAAGGGCGATTCGGCGGTGGCCGGCGATTCGGTGGCGGATCCCGGCAAGCCGTAGGGCTGCTAATGAGCCACGGGGGGCGCCAATCCGGGGAATAGAGCCAAGATCAACATGCTCAAGAACAACGCCGCGAGCAGCCATAACAATTGACCCAGCAGCCAGACCGCGAATGCCTTTCGTGTGGCTAATCCGAGGGTTTCGCTGAATCCCATGACCTGCAGAATGATGCTCCAGAGCAGCAGCAGCATGTAGGCCCCGAACTGCACCCGGCAGCACGAAGGCGACGAATCCATCCACCTCGGCGCCCGGTTTCTCGACAATCGCCGCTTCGCCCACCAAGAGCACCGTAAATAGCCATAGAAGCAGCGACGCCGCCACGGGAGTGCCGCCATACGCCAGCACGTGGAATACCTGGTTGCGCGCGGACTTGCCGCCCGCGCGCTTGCCCAAGCGCCCGTAGATGGCCGCAAATAAATACATGCTCAGCACGCCGCCGAGGGGCCCAAATATGAAGGAGCTGCCAAGAATCTCGCCGGCGCTTGCACCGGATCCGGAAAGTTGTGTCCGATACACCATCACGGAGGTGGCGATGCCTTGCGCCGCGGCTAACAAGTAGTCCGTGGCGCCGATCGGCTGTGTCGCCAACTCGCGAAACACGCGCCGCGGTCTTAGCCAGACATCCTTGATTGGACGAATTTGTTCGGTTGTGGACACCGCAGGGAGCGTACGCAATCCGCGCGAGCGACTCCAGTGCTCACGCACAGATGACAGCAGACTTTTTCAGGGCTACTCTCAGGGCGAGTTCGAACGATGTTTCAGGAGAAGGATGATCATGGCAAAAAAGAGCAAGTCGAAAAAGCGCAAGTCGAAGCGGCCGATGGCAAAGGCCAAACGTAGTTCGGTGAAACGCTCGGCCAAAAAGAGCGCCGCGAAAAGAAAAGCGCGGCCGGTGAAGGCGAAGAAAAAGGTCAAGGCGAAAGCAAAGAAAGCGGCCAAGAAGGCAGCGCCGAAGAAGGCGGCGCCGAAGAAGGCCATGCCCGTGGCGGCGAAGCCCGCGGCTCCGAAACCTGCGGCGGTGAAGGCTCCGCCGAAGCCTAAGCCTGCACCGATGACGCCAGCGCCCGCGGCCGCGCCGCCAGCCATGCCGGCCTCCGAGCCCGACATGCCGCCGGCGATGAATTCCGGCGTGGAATCATCGGGGATGTAAATTCGCCTGATGGCAGTAGGAGCAGGCTCCTAGGCGCGTATCAGCCCTTGAAGAGGGCGCGCGCCGCTGCTGTCGGGGAATACTCGTTTGGCCAGGATGGTGGCATCGACGTGCATATGCTCGTCGAGCACAGCTTTGAATACGCTGCGCAAATCGAGGGTCGGCTTGAGATCGCGATTGTCCAGGAGTGCCGTGCGAGTTAGACCCGGCCAGTCGGCGATGACCTGCCCTCCGTGCACCGCGCCGCCCACGAGGAAAGCGCAGCCTCCCGTTCCGTGGTCGGTACCGCGCGTGCCATTCACAGCGGCGGTCCGGCCAAACTCCGTGACGACCAGAACGGCGGTTTGCTTCCACAACGGCCCCAAGCCATCCGCCAGCGATTTAAGCCCCTGATCAAGTCCGGCCAGTCGCGTAGCCAGAATGCCTTTGGCGCCGCCCTGATTGGCATGGGTATCCCAACCGCTGGCCTCGATGACGGCAATCTCCGGGCCGCCGTCGCTGCGCATCAACTCGGAGGCCATGCGCGCCACCGCGGCAACTCGATTCGGGTAGGCCGCTTTGCCCACCGATGCGGTATCCACCAGGGCGCCGTCCATCATTTTCTCGGTCTGCAGCGCCTCGCTCAATCGCGCCGAGAACCAATCGTCCTTGGAGTACAGGTCCGCCAACCGCGTCAGCAAATCCTCATCGACATCCGGCGTGGCTTGGGGTGATTTGGAGAGCACCGCGGCTTCGCCGCGCAGGATCAACGGCACATTCTGGCTGATGGCCACGGCGCGATCGCCGGACCGTCCAGCGCTGCGCGGCAACGCGGCGAGAGCCCGATTGAGCCAGCCATCGGCGGTGCCGATGGGCTGGGCGAGTCCGTTTTCGAGCACGTTCTGACCATCGAAATGCGAGCGATCTCGGTAAGGCGAGGCGACCGCATGAAAGACCGCCAACTCGCCGGCAGCGAATCGGTCATGCAAAAAGGTCAGGGAGGGATGCAGGCCGAAGGTGTTGTTCAGTGCCAATGAGCCATCCGCAGCGCCGGGCGCTGCGATCGCCAGTTCGCGATGCAGGCTCGTGTAGTTAGGATCTCCGTAAGGTGGCACAGCCGCCAATCCATCGAGCGCGCCGCGCAAGATGACGACCACCAGCCGCGACGAACCTCCGGTGTAGGCAAACAGCGCATTGGGGATCGTGGCACTCGCGGCCAGCGCTCCTGCGCCGAGCAGAAAGCGGCGTCGACCGGCATTCATGGGGGGCGGCCGCAACATGATTATCTCCGTTGGAACTCGGGGCTCATCAACAAAAGTGCCACAGCCTGTCCGGAAGTCGCGGCGCGGCGGACCGCGGTCAAGGTCTCTGGGCGCGCGTAGCTGCCTAAGCTTGTGGCGGCAAGAGCCGTTGGTTCCACGCCGCTTTCATACTTGGCGCCGACGCGCGACGCCCACAGCACGCGGTGCATGAGGGCATCGGAGCCATCCCAGCTCTTCGAGGTGTCCGGCCATCCTGCAGGGGATCCCGGCGTATATTGCCGCTGGCCCAATAGATCGAAGGTTCGAATGACCTCCTCGGGTTCCGCCGGCGAGACGTTCAACGCTCTTAAGGTCGAGAAAACGAAATCCTCGGGAGTCTTGAACTTGCGCGCATTGGCATCCCAGGCTTCGGGAGATTCGATCAGAGCTGCGTAGACTCGCGGCAAATCGCCGCCGGATTTTAAAAAGGCGCGCGCGACTCGATCCACCGCGGCGGGCGGCGGATCATCCGCAATGAAATGCCGCACGAGCTTGGTGGCGATAAAATTGGCCGTTTCGGGACGGCGCGCCAAATCGGCAAGGACGGCTTCGCCCTGACGCTGGCCTGCCTCGGAGTAGGTCTTGCCGAGAAACACTTTCGGCCCCGGCTCGTGCAGGTTGTCGCGGAAATAAAAGCGGCCCGGTGCGCCGCCGGCCAGCCGGCCCTTGCCGCCGCCGATGGACCAGCCCGTTATGATCTGTGCAAAGCTCGTGACGTCGGCTTGGCTGTAGCCGCCTTTGACGCCGAGGGTGTGCAATTCGAGAATTTCGCGCGCCAGATTTTCGTTGATACCGAACTGGCGCTTGGGTTGGCGATCATCGGCAGCGCGAAATCGCGATACGAAGCGCGCGGCCGTTGAATCCTTGCCCACCGAGTATTGATTGTCGAGAAACGCGATCATGGCAGGGTGCTGCTCCACCGCTGTCAATAAATCGACGAAACGGCCGGCGACATGCGGCCTGATGGCCTCGTTCTCCAGCGTTCCCGCGAGACCGTACACCACGCCCTTATCCGCGGATACCGCGAAATGATTCGACCAAAAGTGCACCAAGCGTTCGGCAAACGGCCGAGTGGTCAGCGCGGCGCTTTGCGCGCGCGCCAGCACTTGTGCGCGGTAATGCGGTTGATAGGCTTCACGGACAGCATTGAATGCCAGCTTCGCATCCGGGCTTTCCGCTGCTGATGCCTGTTTCATTTTCTGGCGCTCATCGCGTGCCGCGATGAGGCCGGCAAATATCTGATCGGACGGCGCCAAGGACGATTTCACCGCCAGTGGCGCGGGTGCGGTGACTTGGGACAGGAGCCACGCACGGGGTTCAGCCGCAGCAGCTGCCAAATCGCCCGGTTTGGCACCCAATCCGAACCGCAGAACGGCGATTTCAGCTTGTATCATGCCTCCACAACGGCGCAGCCAAAGCAGGGTTGACCTTGAGCAGAAGATGACCGCTGCCGTTGCGGTGCAACATGGCGAAGCTGGCGGTCCGCCCGCGGGCTTTTCAGCCCCCGCTCTGCGCTGCAAACACAAAACGCAGCGCCAACCCCAGTGCGAATAGCGCGATGATGACATTCAGCACCACGCCGGTTTGCGTCCAATAGCCCGGCGGAATCACCGCGGGATCCAAATTCTTTGCGACCTGGCGGAATTGACGCGCGGAAATCAGCGCCACGGCTGCCCCTAGCAGCAGCAGCAACACGCCGGCCGCCAAGGAAAAACTGCGCTGGGCGCTGGATTCGGATTGGTGCGCCACCAGTTGTAGGAACAAGCCAAATCGCTCGACCACGAAACCAAATCCCATTAATGCGATCGAAGTGCGTTGCCAGGCAAGCAGCGTGCGCTCGGCGGCGAACAGCACGCGAGGGTCCGCTATGTAGGACATGTTGGCTCCTTAAGCCGAAGTGTGAACGCGATCGGTCAGTCAAGTCTTACATATTCATCAGGTAGCACCCGATCCCAGCCGCAGGCAAGGCCCGCGACAATTGCTAGCTTAAGCGGGAAATTTTGGAAACCACTATGGCATACGCGCCGCCACACGTGATTTCAAGCGAAGACGAATCGCTGGAGGCCTCTTCGCGCGATTTACCGTCCGTGCGCGATGTCCATGCGCGCAGTCGGCGCATGAACGCCGCTGAGCTGCGCGAGATTGAAACTTTGCGCGCCGTCAATGCTCACTTGCTGCGCGAGCTGGCCGCGATGAAAGCGCGTGAGCTTGAAACGCAGAAATTGGCGGATCGCGACGGCCTCACCGGGCTGTATAACCGCCGCCGCATGCTGGAACTGTTGGAGGCCGCCATCAGCGATGCGGTCCTGCAGGATCTGCACGTTGGGTTGTTGTTCATCGATTTGAACGGCTTCAAAGCGATTAATGATAAGTATGGCCACGCCGCTGGCGACAAGATTCTCACCACGGTGGCGACGCGCATTTCGGCACGCGTACGTACCGGCGATATCTGCTGCCGCTATGGCGGCGACGAATTCGTCGTGGTGTTGCCTGGCGTGCCGGATCCGTTTCCGGTAAGCCGGGTTGCCGATGCGATTCGCGAGCGCGTGTCGCTGCCTTACTGGATCGGTAACGATCAGCAGCAATTGACGGCCTCAATCGGCGAATCGATGTATCCCTATCACGGCGAAAATGCGGCGCTGCTGCTGCACCGGGCTGATGAGGCGATGTACCGGCTCAAGTCGCGTATCGTGCGGCCTCCGTTGCAGGCCGCTCCAGCGCCTGAGCCGCGGCTCACCCGCCGCCGCAACGACAAATCCAAACCGCGCGCCGGTGGTACTGCGTAGCCGACGGCGGTATCCTTGATCAAAATCCCGTCAACGGCGGGGAACAAAGGACGTTGAGTTCCTCATGTTCCCTGATAACAGGAAGTGATCATGAGTCAACGTAAGTCGCTAATCGCCGCTATCTTCGGCCTCGTCATCACCATGGCGCTGCCTGCCTGCGTGGTGGTACCCGATCAAGGTCACTACGCCGGTGGAGTCGTCATGGTCGCGCCGCCGACACCGCGTGTGGAAGTAGTCGGTTCTGCGCCTTACGCCGGTTACGTCTGGATCGGCGGATATTGGAATTGGGTCGGCGGCCGTCATGTGTGGGTCCCGGGCCGCTGGGCGCCCGGCAGACATGGGTATCACTGGGTGGATCATGCATGGGTACGGGCTGGTGACGGCTGGCGCATGCGTCCTGGCCATTGGGAGCGCGGCTAGCTTCATCGAGTTGCGGGCCAACTGGAGACCGGGTGAATCTCTCGCAGTTTTGGCCCACCGCCGGCGTCGAACCAGTGCTCGATTAATCGAAAGGAAATCGACACGCTCGGCGGCACCATCGGTCGGCCCGACGCCAAATCCGCGCGCGTAAACCAGCGCGCGTCTTCCAGCTCATCATCGCGCCTGCGAATTTGCGTGGTCCGCGCACGCGCCGTGAATCCGAGCATCAGGGAAGAGGGGAACGGCCAGGGCTGCGAGGAGTGATACTCGATCTGGTCAACCTCGATGCCGGTCTCCTCGAACACCTCGCGAGTCACTGCGTCCTCGAGCGATTCTCCGGGTTCGACAAAACCGGCGATGGTCGAGTAACGCCCGACGGGCCATGCAGCCTGTCGTCCGAGCAAGGCGCGCTCGCCGTCGCTGACCAAAACAATGATGGCCGGATCAGTGCGCGGAAATTCTTCGTGCCGGCACGAGGGATTGGTGCAGATGAGTACGTGGCCGCCCCTGGCCGCGAGCGTGGGGGCGCCGCATGTGCCGCAGAAGCGATGCCGCGCGCGCCACAGCACCATACCGCGCGCGTAGCCGAGGAGTCCGGCTTCTCGCACCGGCAGCAGCGCAGCCACCAGGCGTAGATCTTCGAAGCGCGTGCCGGTTTCAAGCTGCGGCGGTTCGGTTGATTCAATCTCGTAGGCAAACACGTCGATGTCGCCGAATCGACCGAGAAGAATCAGATCGTTGTCGTTGCGCCGCGCTGGCGGCACGGCCGACAATTCCAGCAAAGCCGCTCGCGGCGCTTCACCTTCGGCAATCAGACTGCGCGAATTCCAAACCGGAAGGTACCGGCTGCGCTGGTCGGCCAGTGCGTTCGCAAACCAGGCGGGATCCTTGCGCAAATGAGCGGCACGATCCACGTACGGACCAGCCAATATATTCCCTCGCTGCATGTAAGGATTCTAGCAGGGAGGTCCCGAACCGGTAGACTCGATGTCTCGCCGCGTTTTACCGTTGCTGAGGGCTGCCCATGCGCTTGAGGGCGCCAATTGCAGTGCTAACTGACGCGATACCCCAATCCGATTCATGCGGAGGCCGCAACGACATGCCGAGACTCAGCGATGATGTAATTATGGTAACCGGGGGAGCTGGTTTTCTCGGCTCGCATCTGTGTGACCAGCTCATTGCTGCCGGTCGCGATGTGCTGTGTGTGGATAATTTCTATACGAGCACAAAGCAGAACATCCGCCATCTGATTGGCAGCGATCGATTTGAGTTCCTCCGCCACGACGTGACTTTCCCCTTGTATGTCGAGGTTGGGCAAATCTACAACCTCGCTTGTCCAGCATCCCCGATTCACTACCAGCGCGACCCGGTGCAGACGACTAAGACCAGCGTGCACGGAGCGATCAACATGCTGGGGTTGGCCAAGCGCGTCCGCGCACGAATCCTCCAGGCTTCCACAAGCGAAGTCTACGGCGATCCGGAGGTGCATCCACAACCCGAGGGCTACTGGGGTCACGTCAATCCGATTGGCATTCGTTCGTGCTACGACGAAGGCAAACGCTGTGCTGAGACGCTGTTCTTCGATTATTTCCGTCAGCACAGTTTGGACATCAAGGTGGTGCGCATCTTCAACACATACGGCCCGCGGATGCATCCGGACGATGGGCGGGTGGTATCAACCTTTATAGTGCAAGCGCTGCGAAACGAAAATATTACGGTGTTCGGCGACGGCCAGCAGACGCGCTCGTTCTGTTACGTTGACGATTTGATCCAGGGGCTGATCAAGATGATGGCTACGGAACAGAGCTTCACTGGACCCGTCAATATGGGCAATCCTAGTGAATTCACGATGCTTGAACTGGCCGAGACCATCTTGCGCCTAACCAAGAGTGGCTCGCGCCTGGTGATGAAGCCCTTGCCAGAGGACGATCCGAGGCATCGCAAGCCCGATATTTCGCTTGCGCGCGCCAAGCTTGGCTGGGAGCCCGTCACGCCGCTCGCGGACGGACTCAAACCCACCATTGCCTACTTTAGAGATCTGTTAAGCGCCTGAAGCAGCAGTGGCGCCGCGGCAGGATTGCAGTTGTTGCAATGGTCTTTGTGCCTCGCCAACAAATCTCGCAAGTGCAGAGCGCCGCACGCGGCGCAGCGCGCCGCGCCCACCTCGTCGTGACGCGCCAGTGCGAGCAGTAGAAACCAGGCATGTTCGAATGAGATGCTTACTGGCTTGTGCATTTCCAGGTAGGCCTCGTAAGCGCGGCATAGCAGCGCGCCGGATTCCAGCGATCCGACCCGATAGCCCGGCTCGAGGCCGCGTTCGCTGGGCGCGACCAGTCCATACATCACGAACAGGCTTGCCAGCTGCGCGGCTTGGAAATTCATTTCCGGATTGCGGAAAAAGAACGCCGCCTGGCGCGGCGATTTGCCGCGGTGACGCGTGACTGCGCGCGTACTGCCGTTCAAGACGTAGCTGCGATAAAGCTTGCGGATGCGATCATCGCTCAAGCCGGTCCATTGGCGAATCGTAAAAGTGCGCGCCTCGTGGCGGATCAACCGCAGCGCAAGATCAAATTTCTGCCGGTCTCTCGTATAGCGATCGTCGGACACTCGCATGGCCGCCTCCCTTTGCAAATTGGGTGTTTTAGGCTCGAAAAGAATTTGACAGAAATTTGTCACAAAGTTAGCGTGCTTGCCAAGGAGTTTTTCGATACGAAAAGGAGCGATTTGTGCAGGACGGGTACATCGGCAATTGGACGCAGCAGTCGCATGTCTCGCTCGAGCATCTGACCTCGATGCGCGGTTTGAACGGTCGCTTCCTCGACCTGGCCGGTAACGGACTGTTGTCGCCGGGATTGGCGCGCCAGGTCGCGGATCTTTCGGCAGCGCAGCGAGCCGCCGCGGCAAATTGTCCTTATGCCTTGTTCGATCTGCGCTTCGAGGATGATGGTTACTGGCGCGGCCGGCTGCAGGCGGTCGGGACTTGGCGGATCGCGGATGCTCTGAAGGTCGATCGAGAAATCGTCGACTTCGTGCGGCTCGCGCTCTTTTATGCCTGGCACGTAGCCTCGAGCGCCGGGCTGGCCGCGCATCTGCTTCTCGGCATGCGCGGCAATACGGCGGAGGCCTTTCGCAGCATTTCCGTCGATGCATTGCCGCCTTTGGCGCTTGCAGAGGCGGCAAATCTTACCGCCCGCTGGAGCACCTGCGGTTCCTACTGGACTGCCCTAGTCAGCGCGGCGGCGCGCCCCGATCCTGCCGCGCTGCGTCGCGTTCAGCTCTCAGGACTGCAGCTGGCCGCCGCGGCTCAATTGCCAAGCGAGCCTCGCGAGGTTTAGTCTACGCGGCTCCTATGCATGCCTTAGTCCTCCGACAGCTCACCAAAGTCTACAAAAATGGTATCAAAGCGCTCAAGGCCATCGACCTCGAGGTCGAGGAGGGCGATTTTTTTGCGCTTCTGGGACCCAATGGCGCCGGCAAAACCACGGCGATCGGCATTACGACCTCGCTGGTCAATAAAACCAGCGGCGCGGTCGAGGTGTTCGGCCATGACATCGACAAGGAGTTGGAAGCGGCCAAGTCCTGCATTGGCTTGGTGCCGCAGGAAATCAACTTCAATATGTTCGAGACCCCGTTCACCATTGTGGTGAACCAGGCCGGGTTCTACGGCATACCGCGTCCGTTGGCGAAGCAGCGCGCGGAAAAATATCTCAAGCAGCTGCAGCTTTGGGACCGGCGCAATTCGGTTGCGCGCTCGCTGTCGGGCGGCATGAAACGGCGCCTGATGATTGCGCGCGCGCTCATGCACGAGCCGCGCTTGCTGATCTTGGATGAGCCGACTGCCGGGGTCGATATCGAGATTCGCCGCTCCATGTGGGAGTTCCTGCGCAATATCAACGAGCAGGGGACCACCATCATTCTGACCACGCACTATCTGGAGGAAGCCGAGAATCTATGCCGTAACGTCGCCATCATCGAAGGCGGCAACATCATCGAGCGCGACAGCATGGCAAATGTGCTGCGCAAGCTGCAAACCGAAGTGTTCGTGTTCAATTTGCGCGAGCCGCGCAGCGTCACGCCGCAGCTGTCGGGATTCACGGCGGTATTGTCCGATGATCACACCCTGGAAATCGAGATGTCGAAAACGCAGAGCCTGAACGATATCTTCGCGCAGTTCTCGGCGCAGGGTATCGCCGTGAACAGCATGCGCAACAAGGTCAATCGGCTGGAGGAGTTGTTCGTCCGCCTGGTCGACGGCAGCGTCAAGAACGCTGCGGCGAAGGCTTCGTGATGGCCGAATCGCGCGCGCGCACCGATTGGATCGGTTTCAAAACCATCATCATCCGCGAATTCAGCCGCATCGTGCGCATCTGGGGACAGACCATCGTGCCGCCCGCGGTCACCGCCACGTTGTACTTCGTCATCTTCGGCAGCTTGATCGGTCGTCGTGTCGGCCAGATCGGCGGCTACGATTACATGCAGTTCATGGCGCCGGGCATCATCATGATGAACGTGATTACAACTTCTTACGGCAATGTGGTGTCGTCGTTCTTCGGCGCGAAGTTCGGCAAGCACATCGAGGAGCTCCTGGTCTCGCCATTGCCGAATTGGTTGATCGTCGGCGGCTACACCATGGGCGGTGTGCTGCGCGGCGTGCTGGTAGGGGCGGTGGTGACGATTATCTCATTGTTCTTTACCCGTTTGTCGATCACGCATGTGATTGCGATCATCACGGCGGCATTCCTGACGAGTTTCATCTTCGCACTCGGCGGCTTCATCAATGCCTTGTTTGCCAAGAATTTCGATCAGATTTCCTGGTTCCCCACCTTCGTGCTGCAGCCGCTGACTTATTTGGGCGGCGTATTCTATTCGGTGACGATGCTGCCGGGTTGGGCGCACATGGCCTCGAATGCCAATCCCATCCTGTACATGGTAAGCGCCTTTCGCTTCGGCTTTCTCGGCACCTCGGATGTCGATTTGCGCCTCGCTTATGCCATCATGATTTCCGCCGCCACGCTGATGTTCACACTGGCGGTAACCCTGATGAACCGCGGCACCGGTATCCGCGAATAGTAGGAGTGATAAATGGTATCAACGATTCCGCGCGGCCTGAGCGCGCTCAGCGCCGCACTTGCCGGCTTCTGTATGGCGGCGGTGGCGGCGGACACGCCGCCTCAGCCCACTGATCTAACGGGATTTTCCAACGCCGCCGCCGCCGCCGAAATACAGCTCGAACAGCGTTTCGATTCGGACCTGTCGGCGGCGGAGCTGCGTGGCTGGCTGGAGCAGATGACTTCGGCGCCAAATCATGTCGGCTCGCCGCACGACAAGGCCAATGCGGAATTTGAGCTCGCGAAATTCAAGGAATGGGGCTGGGATGCGTCCATCGAGACTTTCTCCGTGCTTTACCCGACGCCCAAAGAGGTGTCGGTGGAACTCGTCGCACCCACGCATTTCAAGGCGCTGCTTGAGCGAACCGCCGATCGAAGGCGACCGCACCTCGACCCAAACCAAGGATGAGCTGCCGCCGTACAACGTTTACGGCGCCGACGGCGATGTGACCGCGGAGCTGGTGTACGTCAATCAAGGCATGCCGGATGACTACAAGGAACTGGAGCGCGAGGGGATCAGCGTCAAGGGACGGATCGTGCTGACCCGCTATGGCGGCGGCTGGCGCGGGCTCAAACCCAAGCTGGCTTATGAGCACGGCGCCGTCGGCTGCTTGATCTATTCCGATCCGCGCGATGATGGCTACGGGCCGGCGATACCTATCCGCAAGGAGGATTTAGGCCGCCCAATGCCGTGCAGCGCGGCTCGGTTCAGGACCTGACGTTGTATAGCGGCGATCCTCTGACCCCCGGGGTTGGCGCAGTCCCGGGCGCCAAGCGTCTCGCGCTCAAGGACGCCAAGACGCTGCTGAAGATCCCCGTGTTGCCGATTTCTTACGCGGATGCGGAGCCGTTGCTCGCGGCGCTCGGCGGCCGCGTTGCGCCAGCCTTCTTGGCGCGGCGGCTTGCCGCTGACCTATCACGTGGGTCCCGGTCCGGCCCAGGTTCATATGAAGGTGCTGTCCGAGTGGACTCAAAAACCGATCTACGATGTGGTCGCGAAGATTCGCGGCAGCGACGCGCCCGATCAGTGGATCATTCGCGGCAATCATCATGATGGTTGGGTATTCGGAGCTTTGGATCCTCTCGCCGGCCAGATCGCATTGATGGCGGAGGCCAAGTCGATCGGCAAATTGGTGCAGCAAGGCTGGCGGCCGCGCCGCACCTTGGTCTACAACAGTTGGGATGGGGAAGAGCCGGGTTTGCTGGGCTCCACGGAATGGGCGGAACAGCACGCCGCGGAACTGAAAGTCAAAGCAGTGCTGTACGTCAATTCCGACACGAACGGACGCGGCTTTCTGCAAGCGGAAGGCAGTCATGCCGTGCAGCACTTCTTGAGCGAAGTGGCACGGGATGTGAAAGATCCCGAAACCGGTGGGACGGTGCTGGCCCGGGCATTGGCCGAAAAGCGCGTGTCCAGCTTGGACTCGCCGCGCGGCGAGTCGGCCGTGCGCGCCGCCGCGGGAGATTTGCAGTTGGGAGCGCTGGGTTCGGGCTCGGATTACACGCCTTTCCTGCAGCACTTAGGCATCAACTCGATCAACCTCGGGCTTCGAAGGCGAGGTTCAATACGGGGTATATCATTCTGCCTACGATTCATTCGATCACTTCCGGCGGTTCGTCGATCCCACCTTTGAGTATGGTGTGGTGCTGGCAAAGGTGGCGGGCCGAATCATGCTGCGGGCCGCGCAGGCAGAGCTGATCCCGGTACGAGAAAGCGATTTCGCGGCCTCGATCGCGGGCTATGACGAGGAACTGCACAAGCTCGCCGACAGCATGCGGACCAAGACCACTGAACTGAACAAGCTGCTGGACGATGGGTCCTACAAGCTCGCATCAAATCCTGACATGCCGCGAGCGCCGCCGGCGCGTGTCACGGACGTGCCGTATTTGAATTTTGCCGAGCTCGACAACGCGGTGCTGAAATTGGAACAGAGTGCCAAGGCGTTCGACAAGGAGTACACGCGCTTGGATGCCAACAATGATCCGCCCAACAAGACCGAACGCGATCGCGTCAATGCGACCCTCACCGTCTTGGAGCAAAGCCTGATGGATCCGCACGGCTTGCCGGGTCGGGAGTGGTACCAGCACATGATATATGCGCCTGGACTGCATACGGGGTATGGCGTCAAGACCCTGCCCGGGATTCGTGAGGCCATCGAAGAGCGCCGCTGGGACGAAGCCAACCAGTACATGGGGGTGGTCTCGCGCGCGCTCAACGCCTACAGTGAGCGGATGGACCGCGCCATCGCGGCACCGTAGACTGCATAGATAATATTAAGGAGTGGGTAATGACCGAAGAGAAGCAGCAAAAATTCACAGCCAAAGTGCGCCGCGGTTTGGTGTGGGTACATTCCGTCGCAGCCGCGGAACTTGCCAAGAAGAAGGCCGAAGCCACGGGTGTCCGGATCGAAGGGTTTACAGCGAGTGAACTTGCCGATGTTGAATCCGCGTTGACCTGGATTTCCCAGAACAAGGAATCGCAGAGCGCCGACCCGGCTTAAGTTTGCCGCGGCGACCCCTGAAGGATTGCTGCCAGCTTCCGGACGCCCGAAGACGCGCGGCATGCTCGTCGCGATTTCGCGACGAGCGTGCCGGTAATGGCGCGCTGACTATCGCTTTAGGGACTGCGCTACACTAATCCCATGGCTCGAAAAAGCGCTTTAGTCGTCGACGATTCCAAGTCAGCTCGCGTCATTCTGAGCCGCATGCTCGAAAAGTACGACATCGACGTCGACATGGCCGAGTCGGCCGAGCAAGCCATCGAATATTTGAAAGGCAACCGGCCCGACGCGATCTTCATGGACCATCTCATGCCCGGCATGGATGGGCTGCAAGCGGTGAAGGCGATCAAGGGCAACCCGCAGACGGCGATGATCCCCATCATGATGTACACCTCTCAAGAAGGAGAGTTGTATGTCGGTCAAGCGCGCGCCTTGGGCGCCATGGGCGTTTTGCCGAAGCAGGTTCGGCCGGTCGATGTGTCGAAAGTATTGTACGAGCTGCATTTATTGCCGGATCGGCGCGACAGGGACGAACCCGCGCTGCAGCCTGTGGAGATCGATTCAGGTATAGCGGTCGAACGGCCTCCGAGGAATGCCGCCGGTGCCCCGGCGGATTGGGGACGCCGGATCGAGACCGCCGTGAAGGACCAGGCGGCGGATATTCGCCGCTTTATTGTTGCCAGTCTGGACAGTTTTTCGACGCGCATCATCAGCGATTTGCGCAACTCCATGCCGATCCAAGGCACCGATCCCATTGCACCGGCGCCTCCGCCGCCCAAGTCGGAATGGCCCTGGATCGCCGGGATCCTAGCGGCATGCCTGGTGGCGCTCGCCTTCGCCGCGAGTTGGGTGAGCACGCGCAACGATTTGGCGACCACACGCTCAGAACTTACGGGTTTGAAGTCAGCCAATGCGGAATTGCAGCGCGCCAGGCTCGATCTGGCCGCGACGGTCAAAGATCTCACTGCCGCGCTTGGCGCGGCGAACAACGGTGCGCAAGCCCGGGCCCGCTGGGTCCGGATCCGGCGTGGGCCTGCGAGTCGAGCCGGTACCCTACGGCGAAATCGCTTTTGATCGCAGCCGCCTGGAAGTACTGCGCGATCTCTTGATGAAACTCGAGACCCAGAATTTTCACGGCGTCGTCAAGATCACGAGTTCCGCCGGATTATTTTGTCTGTCCGGAAACGCCGCCGACGGTTACCAGATCGCGGCACCGACGCTGCTGCGTCAAGGGCTGCGACCTGATTGGCAATCCGCTGGATGAAGCGCTATCGGGTCAGCAACGCCAGTCGTTGGCCTTTGCGAATTTGGTGGCGAGCGCGCGTCAACGGACCGCGGGCGCCATCGCCGTCGCCTTGGAGAGCGCCGGCACCACGCACCCGAGCACGCCGTATCCGGCGCGCACCGACAGCCTCACGGCCGGGCGAGTGGAATAAGGCCGCGGCGGCCAACAATCGGGTCGAGTTCTCGGTCGAGTCCAGCACGCCGCAGTAACGTTCCTAGAAGGCGATCCTGACGAAGAACTCGGGACCCTTGGAATTGAAATTGAAAAATCCTGCTTGCTTGGTCTGCGCGGAGATCAGGTTGGCCCGGAACATGGTGTAGCCCAAGGCGAAGGAAATGTTCGGACGCAGCCGGTAAAGCGCGTCGAACTCGTATATCCCCAATGTTCCATCGAGATCGTCGACGCGAACCTTCAGGTACTGCGCGCGGCCGTCGACATAAAACCGTTTGCTGATGACATAGGTGGCGTCCAATCCCAGCGTTGGGACGGGGCCGGCCTGATCCTCGGTCTGATCCACATGGCGCGACTGCAGTCTGAACGCGCGCCCGCGCCGAGATGTCGGTATCGGCTGACGCCGATCGTCGCGGCAACTTCGTACCTGTCGCTATGCAGAAACGAATAACCATAGGTGATGCCGAAGGTGCGGATCGACAGGTCCGAATTCGCGGATCGCCGGGCTGCAGCACGACATCGCGGAAGACGATGGGTTGGGTAATCGTGGTCGGAATCCGGAGCGATCCAACGAAAAATAATCGAATCGCAGACGATGGCGCTCGCCGACGCGCACCATGGCCTGGATCTTGGCCTCGTAGTCGCTCTTGTCCAGTCCGAAGGCATCCTCCGCGTTGACCGCTGTGCCCGGAACGCCGGTGCTGCTGTCGAGTTGCAGGTCGGTATCGTTGGAGAGGTGAACGACGCCCAGAGACAAGCGCACCCGCTCCTCGGTCGGGCTGAGATAGTCCTCGGCATGTACCAGCGTCGTGCATAGCGCCAGCGCCGCCAGGACCAAACCATTCTTGTTCATGTCGGTCTCCTCAAAATCAACAGGTCCGTCTCGGCGCGCTTCACGGCGGCCGGCAAGGAGGGGCTGATACGCTGCATTACATGGGCCGCAGCCGCTCGCCACCCTGTCAGTTTGCCGCCATAGATGCACAGGACGCGTGGGCGTACGTCTCGATCCGTGGTGAATATGGTCTCGCGCGACCGGTCAAAGGCCGCCTGCGTGGCCGCGGGCAAGACCCGGAGCCCGGCAAAGCGCTCGCTGATATCGTCACGGGTCAGGCTGCTCAATGCCGGAAAATAGTGCCTGACCACCGCCAGCAGATACTCCTCCTCGGCAGGCAAAGGATGCACGTCGTCGGGGTCGCCGCGATACGGTGTTTCGGTCGTGCCGATCAGGGTCGCGCCGTTCCAAGGCATGACGAACACCGCGCGTCCGTCGGTGGGACTTTCGACGTAATAGATGCCGGCGGCCAAGGGATGAGGGATGACGATGTGCGTGCCTTGCACCAAGTCCACATCCGGTATGGGAATGGCGGGTTCGACCGCACGCGCCGCTTGCATCGCCCAAGGTCCCGCCGCATTGATCAGCACTCGGCCTCTGCATTCCACGGTGGCGCCGGCTGCGGTGTAGGTCACGGACACGCCGTCCTCGTTCAAGATCGCGCGCGAGAATCGCGCCGGCATCGCAAGCTCGGCGCCTAATGTCACGGCCGATTTCACCACGGCGCGGGTCAGCAGAGCATCGTCGGTCTGGGCATCGTGATAGCGGATGACGGCATCAAGATCGAGCAGTTTCAGGCCGTCGAGTCGCGGCCATTCGGATCTAGGCACGCTGCCGAAGCGCGTTGCCGCATCGAAGCCGCCGAGTAGCGCGTAAATCCATAGTCCGATCTTAAGCTGCCAGGGCCGGCGTCGGGTGTCCCGGTACACTGGAATATAAAACGCTTTGAGCTCCACCAGCTCCGAGGCGATGCGCAGATGAATGGCGCGCTCTCGCAGACTCTCGCGGACCAGCGCGAATTGTCCGGATTCCAAGTAGCGCAGTCCGCCGTGAATGAGCTTGCTGGATCGGCTCGACGTGCCGGCGGCGAGACCGGCGCGTTCGATGAGCAATGCGCTGTGTCCGGCCGCCACCGCGGCCTGGAGCACGCCGGCGCCATGGATGCCGCCGCCAATGATGATCACATCGTATTCTTTCATTTGTAGTGAGGGCTTGCCGAAGGCTTAAAATCGATGTCGCTTAGAATGCGTGATTACGCGCGAACACACCAACTTTGAATCTCTGTCGCCATTCGCGAACAGTCGCGACAACGCATGCAGGTTTTCACTCGACGCCGGCTTTGATATCGCGCTTCTCTTCGAATTGCATCACCGGGGCGTCCGAGGTGACTTCGATTTCTCCGTCGACGATCGCGCCCTTGGCGATGGCGACGGTGCGCGCGCTGACCTTGCCGCGAATCACCGCGGTGTAGCCAATCTCCAGCTTGTCCTTGACGGTCAGGCCGCCGAGTATGGTGCCGGCGACGATCGCCTGCTGTGCCCGGACATGCCCGTGCCAGCTGCCGGTCGCCGACAAATTCAGCGCCCCTTCCAGCTCGCCGTCGCCATGCACTTCGCCGGAAACCACGAATTGACCCGCTGCCGCGAATGTCGCCGACGAACACCGAATTCGCTCCGATGAAGGTGGGGCTGGCCGAATTGCTGTCCAGAAACCGGCGCTTTTGTTGGCTCATGACCCCTTCTTATCCTATCGGGGTAGCCCGTGGTGTGACGAGCTTGGCGTCGCCGCCAGGTAGCGAATCGCAGTAGAATGCGCAATCCTTTCAAACCCCCTGCAGAGTGTGAAAATGGTCATCAAACAAGTGTTTTTGGTCCTGTCTTTGACTGCCGCACTGGCCCTGTCAGGCTGCAGCCGCCAGCAGAGCGACTGGGAGAAAACCCGGGCCGCGAACACCACGGAGGCGTATGAGCTCTTCTTGAAGAAATATCCGAGCGGCGAATTCACCGCTCAGGCTCAAGCTCGCGTCAAGGAACTATACGAGGAACGGGATTGGCAAAAGGCGCGCGATACCGACACGCTTGATGCCTACCAGGCATTCTTGAAGCAATATCCCGAAGGCAAGTGGACCGAAGAGGCGCGAATTCGCGTCGAGAATTTCACCCTGGCTTCCGCGCCCTCGACGGCGCTGCGCCCGGCACTGAACTGCCGCGGCCGAAACCGCACCGCCGCCGACCGCCGCCGAAACCCGCGCCGAGCCCAGCACCATCGAAACCGGCTGCGGCCAAAGCACAGGCGGCGTCGAACGCGCATGCTGCGACCAAGCCGCAGGGATCCTATGGCGTGCAACTCGGCGCATTCAAATCCGGTGCCGATGCCGCCAACAAACGCTGGGCGAAACTCGACCAGGAATACCCGCAGCTGTTGGCGGGACTTTCGCCGAAAGTGTCGCCCAAGAAGGGCGCTTCCGGCACGCTCTATCGCTTGCAGGTGGCGGGATTGAGCGAAAAGCGCGCCAACGCCATCTGTAAAACGCTGAAAGCCCAGCGCCAAGCCTGTGTGCTGATCCAGACATAACCCACGCACTCGCGCCGACTGGCTACGCGTGTCAGCACCCGACAATTCGCGTCACCGCGAGGGTCGCCGGCGTATGGCTAACCCTCTGATTTTTCATGAAGGTCTGGCCTGGCACGCCGCTTGCTTCGAGTGGGTATGCAATCGAAAATCATTGCGCTACTCGCTGCCGAGGGCAGCCGCGAAGCCACGCTGTTGGTTCGCCGTGGCGACGGCCAGTTTGCCCTCGCCAGGATTGATGCGCGCGTGGCCTCTGCCGCGCGGCTTGCCGCCCGTTATGCGCCCGCCGCGGCGTATTGCGCAGCGCCGGAGAGCGCCGCCAAAAGATAGCTTCTAAGATTTTGGGTCACCCCCGAGGCGCCGCGGTTCAAGCTTCCCCCTCCCGCTCGCGGCGCCTT
The DNA here is from genome assembly GCA_963771615.1 of uncultured Gammaproteobacteria bacterium. Lineage (GTDB taxonomy): Bacteria > Pseudomonadota > Gammaproteobacteria > Steroidobacterales > Steroidobacteraceae > Bog-1198. Next base: position 70,703 of record CAVYUD010000006.1, on the reverse strand, counting down.
TTTTTTACCCCGCTAACTCGTCCAGCAAGAACGCATACTCCATGGCGATTTCCCGATAGCGCTGGAATCGGCCGGATTTTCCGCCGTGACCCGCGTCCATCTCCACATGCAGCAGCAAGCGATTGTCGTCGGTCTTCGAGGCGCGAAGCTTGGCCACCCACTTCACCGGCTCGTAGTACTGAACTTGGCTGTCCCAGAGACCGGTGGTGACGTACATCGCGGGATACGCTTTGCGGCTGACATTGTCATAGGGTGAGTACGACAGCATGTAATCGTAGTATTCACGCTCGTTGGGATCGCCCCATTCGTCGTATTCATTGGTGGTGAGCGGGATGGTCTCATCGAGCATGGTGGTTACCACGTCGACGAACGGCACCTGCGCGACGATTGCCCGATAATCTTGGGCGCTCATGTTGGCGGCCGCCCCCATCAGCAAGCCGCCGGCACTGCCCCCCATCGCAAACACCTTATCCTTGGCGGCGTAGCCGCGCTCTACCAGAGCGCGCGTGACATCCAGAAAATCGTTGAAGGAATTTTTCTTATGCAGTTTCCGCCCGGCGTCGTACCAGGCACGTCCCATTTCTTGGCCGCCGCGCACGTGGGCGATGGCATAGACAAAGCCGCGATCGAGCAAGCTAAGCCTCGGCGATGAAAAGCTCGGGTCCATGGAAAGACCATAGGCTCCGTAGCCGTATTGCAGCAGCGGATTTGTGCCGTTGCGCGTAAACCCTTTGCGATATACGAGCGATACCGGAATCCGCGCCCCATCGCGCGCCGCTACCAGGATGAATTCAGTGGCGTAGTCGTCAGGGTCAAAGCTGCCCAGCACCGGATCGCGTTTCAGCACCAGCTGTTTTCCCGTGCCCGTGTCGTAGTCGTAAAGCGTCGCCGGTGTGGTCAGCGACGAATACACGTAGCGCACTATGCGCGTGTCCAATTCCGGGTTGACGGAGATCGATGTGGTGTACGCGGCTTCATCGCTGGCAATGAAGAATTCGGCGGCGCCGTCCAGCGGATGAATGCATATTTTGCGCAGGCCTCCGCTGCGCACCGACACGGCGAGAAACTCATTGAACACGTCGAAGTCCTCGATGTAGGCGTCGTTCCGATGCGCCATCACATCGACCCACTCGGAGCGGTCGCTTCGCGCGCCGATGGGCGCTCGCGCCAGGCGGAAATTGCGCGCCTGCCAGTTGGAACGAACGATGAACTCCTGCCCTAGATGCTCGATGTCATATTCATGATCGGCCTCTTCGGGGAGGAAAATCTCGAAGCGAAGTTCTGGATCGTCGGCGCGCGCGTAGCGCCATTCGGACGACAAGGTGCTTTCCATGTACAGGAAAATGAACGCGTCGGACTTGGACTTGGAAACGCCGGTGTAAAAGCGCCGGTCAGATCTGCTCGAAAATCAACGCATCTTGCGCAGGGTTCTGCCCCAGTACGTGTTTTTTAACGTACAAACCCAGCAGCGTCTCCGGATCTTTCTCGACGTAAAGCAAGGTCCGATTGTCATTGGCCCAAGCCAGGTCAGGCTCGACGTCCGCAATCGCTTCGGGCTGCAAACTGCTGGGTCCGCAGATCCTTGAAGCGCAGCGTGAATTGACGCCTGCCGGTCGTATCTTCGCAGAACGCCAGCCAGTGCGAATCCGGCGAGATCTCCAAGGCGCCGATGCGGTAATAACCGAGTCCTTGGGCATGCACATTGGCATCCAGCATGATCTCCTCGGCTGCGTCGGGCAGGTCCTTGCGCCGCACAAATATCGGATGTTCCTTGCCGGGCTCGAAGCGCGTGCTGTACCAGTAACCGTTCTTGCGATAGGGCACCGTCGAGTCGTCCTGCTTCAGGCGGGCGTAGATTTCATCGTACAGCGTGTCTTCGAGCGGCTTTGCCTTCAGCATGCTGTGCTCGCGAAATGCGTTTTCCGCATTGAGATACGCCAAAACGTCTGGATTCTTGCGCTCGTCGTCGCGCAGCCAGTAGTAGGGGTCGACACGCACGCCGAAGGGCGAATCGACCGGGTGAGGCCGCACGGCGGCAACAGGAGGCTTGGGGAGGGATTCGGTCATTTTTTGGGTTGTCCTGGTACGAGGCGCGAGTATAGTCAAGAGGCCATTTGAGCGTCCGATTGGGGCGATAACGGAGGTCCTATGCAAACCGTGAGTCAATTGCTGCAGGCCAAAGGTAGCCAGATTTTCTCGGTCGCTCCGCAGGATTCGGTGCTGCATGCGATCGAGATCATGGCGACGCGGCACGTCGGTGCACTTCTGGTGATGCAAGAAGGCGCATTGCTCGGCATCATTTCCGAACGCGACTATGCGCGCAAAGTAATCTTGAAGAATCGCTCATCGCACGACACGCCGGTGAGCGACATCATGAGTTCGCCGGCGGTGAGCGTAACCCCGGACGATACCGTGCATCACTGCATGCAGCTCATGACCGATGGGCGTTTCAGGCACTTGCCGGTGGTCAAGTCGGGGCGCGTCGTGGGGATGTTATCCATCGGCGATCTGGTCAAAGCCGTCATCCAAGAGCAATCCCAGCACATCGAGCAGTTGGAGCGCTACATCGCCGGCTGAAGCTTCATAACTGCGGATTCGCCAGAAGGTAGTACAAGCCGCCGGCTATCGAAATCGTCACCGGTAAGGTTATCAACCAGGCGATCGCGATCCGCGAGATCATCCCGTATTTAAGGCCGGCGCCGGAAGCGACCATGGTGCCCGCGATACCTGAGGTCACGATGTGCGTGGTGCTGACCGGCAAACCGGTAAAGCCCGCCGTGCCGATGAGAAGCGCCGACACTACCTCGGCCGAGGCGCCTTGCGCGGGGGTCAGATGGATGTTGCCGAGGCGTTCGCCTAATGTTTTGACGATCCGCTTGTAGCCGATCATGGTCCCCAAGCCTAGGCACAAGGCGCTCAGCATGCGGACCCAGAGGGGCGCGTATTCGACCGAGCCTCCAAGCTCCTTGGCGAGCTTTTGCGCGGCTTTTTTGTCTTCGGCTGTAATTTGCTTCGATTCCTCGGCGTGCTTCATTTGAGAAATGACCTGGTAGACATCGTCGCGTATGGTCGCGCGGATTTTGGCCGCAGGTGAATTGGGTCCAGGCTGCAGGGGTGGCTGCGGGGCGTTCGGCTGGCCGACGCTTCCCACAGCGGCACTGGCCTGTCCCTCGATCGATTTTGCGGCGGCGAGCGCTGCGGCTTTTTGGTCGTCGCCGTATCGCTGGATCAGCGGAGCGGCTTGCTGCATCAGTGATGACACGTCTTTCAGCGATTGATGTGAGGTCGGATTCAAGGCATAGGTCGCGGGGAATATGCCGATGATGGTGAGCATGATGAGTCCGATGCTCTTTTGACCGTCGTTGGTGCCGTGGGCAAAGCTCACGCTGCTGCAAGTCAGTATCAAAATGCCGCGCATCCACCAAATCGGCGGCTTCTCGGTTGCCGGCTCATAGAGATGTGGATCATGCAAGGATTTACGGCATAGGAAGTATAGCGCCGCCGGCCAGCACGAATCCCAACACCGGCGAGATGGCGAGCGCCTCGAGAACCTTCCATAGCTGGCCCCAATGCACGCCATCGCTCGAGCGTGCGCGAATGAAGCAGCGCGTCCCCCAGCGCTACGCCGATGAGCGCGCCGATGAGGCAGTGTGAGCTGGAGTTGGGCAGCGCGAACCACCAGGTGCCCAGATTCCAGCTGAGTGCCGCCAAGAAGAGCGATACGAGCATCGCGATCGCGGGACCGCCGTCCGGCGGCGACAGCACCTCGGCGGGCAACAATTCCACCAACGCATAGGCAACCGCGATTCCCCCGACCATCACGCCGGTAAAGTTCATGAGGCCGGACAACATCACCGCCTGTCCCGGCTGCAGCGACTTGGTGTAGATCACGGTGGCGACGGCGTTGGCCGCATCATGAAAGCCGTTGGTCGCCTCGAACATGATCACCATGACGAGGGCGAAGATCAGAAGGCCGGCGGCGAGCGCGGATGCTGGATCGAGATGAGCTTAGCACCGGCTCGATCTTCTGCTTGCCTCTCGCAAAGAGCGAGTAGCGCCATGCGCGCGACGTCGTCAGCGTTGGCCGACGCGAAGATTGCAGTTACATTACACTGACGATTGACGCTAAGCGCATCGCGGGTATTATGAGTTACATACACAGGCGGGCTTCGCGGCGTTTGCCCCATCTGGCGCTCGAGTTTTTGAGCGCCTAGAACCGAGTTTAAGTTCTTGTTTTAAAAAGTCCCTGCGTTCTTTGCGCAGGTCTTGGCTTGACCCTGGGCGCGCGCATGAAGCTAAACGACACGGGCTCTTATCTCACCAGCCTCGACGGCGCGGATCCGCGCATCGGGAATTGGGGCCTGTGCCGTGCCGCGTACGAAAGAGATTCCTGCGGCTTTGGCTTGATCGCGAGCCTCGATGACCGCGCCAGTCACTGGGTCTTGCAGACCGCGATCAGTTCGTTGAATCGGCTCACGCATCGCGGCGCGATCGCCACGGACGGCAAGACCGGGGATGGTTGCGGTCTGCTGATCAAACAGCCGACCGCATTTCTACGTGCCGTCGGCACGGAGGCAGGCTTCGCGTTGGCGCCGCTGTTCGCGGCCGGCCTCGTGTTCCTGAATCGCGATGCGGCCAAAGCCGCACAGGCGCGCGCGGCGCTGAGCGAACAATTGCGGCTCGAGACGCTGCAAGTCGCGGGCTTTCGCTCGTTGCCCATGGACCCCGCGGCGTGCGGTTCTGAGGCGCTGAAGAGCCTGCCCCTCATCGAGCAGGTATTCGTGAATGCGCCGGCCGACATCGATGAGGCTGCCTTCAATCGCAAGTTGTTCATGGCGCGTCGCCGCTGCGAGAAAAGCCTCGAGGCGCAGGACCCGGTCTTCTACGTGCCATCGTTGTCGGCCAGCACCATTGTCTACAAGGGCATGGTCATGCCGCAATATCTCGCGCAATTCTATCCCGACCTCAAGGATCCGCGGCTCGAGGCTTCCGTGGTGGTGTTCCACCAGCGCTTTTCGACCAACACGTTGCCGCAGTGGCGGCTTGCGCATCCCTATCGATACCTGGCGCACAACGGCGAGATCAACACCGTCCAGGGCAATCGCAGCTGGGCGGTCGCGCGCGGACCGTTGTTCCGATCACCGCTGTTGCCTGACTTGAGCGACATTCTGCCGCTGGTGTCGCTAACCGGCTCGGATTCTCAGTCGCTCGACAACATGCTGGAAGTGCTGCTGCTAGGCGGTCTCGATCCGATGCATGCCATGCGCATGCTGGTTCCCCCGGCGTGGCAATCGGTGGACATGATTGATCCGGACTTGAAAGCATTTTACGAGTACTACGCCACGCATATGGAGCCTTGGGATGGCCCTGCCGGCATCGTGCTGACCGACGGAAGGTACGCCTGCTGCGCGCTCGATCGCAACGGGCTGCGGCCGGCCCGCTGGGTCATCACCAAGAATCGGCACATTACCATAGCCTCGGAAGCGGGCGTCTGGGACTACGCGCCCGAGGATGTCATCGACAAAGGCAAGTTGGGCCCCGGTGAGATGCTGGCGCTCGATCTTCAGACTGCCGAACTCATGCCAACCAAGCGGATCGATGACCTGCTCAAGAGCCGCCATCCCTATAAAGTTTGGCTGAAGAAAGGCGTGCGCTATCTGCAAACCGATCTGATTGATCCGCGGCTTGCGGCCGAGCCCTTCGACCGCGAGGTCTTGGCTCAGTATCAGAAGATGTTCAATGTCTCGGCCGAAGAGCGCGACGAGATCATTCGGGTGCTGGCCGAAGACGAGAGCGAGGCGGTCGGCTCCATGGGCGATGACACGCCGATGCCGGTGCTGTCGAAGAAAGTGCGATCTCTGTACGACTATTTTCGCCAACAGTTCGCGCAGGTGACGAATCCTCCGATCGACAGCTTGCGCGAAAGCATCGTGATGTCGCTGCAGACGCAGATCGGCGCGGAAGCAAACATCTTCGTACCATCAGCGCAGCACGCGGAACAAATCGTGCTGAGCTCGCCAATTCTTTCGCAGCGCAAGCTGCGGCAAATCGTGGCGCTCGCCGAGTCCGGCGTGCCCAACGAATTCATCGATCTGCAATACGACGCGCATCTTGACCTCGAGACTGCTCTTCTTCGAGTTTGCGACCACGCGGAAACCGCGGTGCGCCTCGGCAAGCTCGTGCTGCTGTTGTCAGACCGATACCTGGTAAAGGGCAAGCTGCCCATCCATGCGCTGTTGGCCACGGGTGCCGTGCACCATCGACTGGTGGCCACGGGCCTGCGCTGCAAGTGCAACATCCTGGTCGAAACGGGCACCGCGCGCGACGCGCATCATTTTGCCTGCCTGATCGGTTATGGCGCGACCGCCGTGTATCCCTATCTGGCCTATCAAACCCTGTTCGACATGATGCGCAAGGGCGTGCTCAAGATGGAGGCGATCGCGCGCCAGGAATTGGGCAGAAGCTATCGGCGCGGCATTCGCAAGGGCCTGTTCAAAATCATGTCCAAGATGGGCATCTGTACCGTCGCCAGTTATCGCAGTGCGCAACTTTTCGAAATCGTCGGCCTGAGCGATGAGGTCGTTGCGATGTGTTTCGAAGGTACCGAGAGCCGCATTCAAGGCGCGGATTTCACGGATCTTAAGGCCGATTCCGAATATTTGGCGAAGCGCGCCTGGGACAAAACCGAACCGGTCGAACAAGGCGGCTTGCTCAAGTACATGCACAACGGCGAATACCACATGTACAACCCGGACGTGGTAGCCACGCTGCAATCGGCCGTCATGACCGGCAGTTACGAGCAATATCTTGAGTTCGCGGCGTTGGTCAATGAAAGGCCGGTATCCTGCCTGCGCGACCTGCTGAAATTGAAGGCCGCCGCGGCGCCGATTGCCGATCGAGGAAGTCGAACCGATTTCCGCCATTCTGGCGCGCTTCGACAGTGCCGGGATGTCCTTGGGCGCGCTGTCCCCGGAAGCGCACGAAGCGCTTGGCATAGCGATGAATCGTTTGGGGGCGCGCTCGAATTCCGGCGAGGGCGGCGAAGATCCGCTGCGTTACGGCACGGAAAAAAATTCCAAGATCAAACAAGTTGCTTCGGGACGCTTTGGCGTGACGCCGGAATACCTGATCAATGCCGAGGTCTTGCAGATCAAGATCGCGCAGGGCGCGAAGCCCGGCGAAGGCGGGCAGCTGCCGGGCCACAAGGTCAACGACATGATCGCCCGCCTGCGATTTGCGCGTCCCGGGGTCGGGCTTGATCTCGCCGCCGCCGCATCATGACATCTATTCCATCGAGGATCTGGCGCAGCTGATATTCGACTTGAAGCAAATCAACCCGAAAGCGCTGGTGTCGGTCAAATTGGTCGCGGAGCCGGGAGTCGGCACGGTGGCGGCGGGTGTAGCCAAGGCATACGCGGATCTGATCACCATCAGCGGTTACGACGGCGGCACGGGCGCGAGTCCCCTGTCGTCGATCAAGTATGCCGGCACACCCTGGGAATTGGGATTGGCCGAGACCCATCAGACGCTGCGCGCCAACGAGCTGCGGCATCGCGTGCGGCTGCAGACCGACGGCGGATTGAAGACCGGCCTGGACGTGATCAAGGCGGCGCTGATCGGCGCCGAGAGTTTCGGTTTCGGCACCGCGCCCATGGTGGCGTTGGGCTGCAAATATCTGCGCATCTGCCATTTGAATAATTGCGCCACCGGCGTCGCCACGCAGCACAACGTGCTTGCGCAGCAAATATTTCATCGGATTGCCGGAGATGGTCATCAACTATTTCAACTTCGTGGCGCAGGAATGCCGCGAAATCATGGCGGCTATGGGCGTACGCAGCCTGGCGGAGTTGATCGGGCACACCGAGCTGCTGGAAATCCTGCCCGGCGAAACCTCCGAAGCAGCGCAAGCTGGATTTGTCGCCGCTGCTGGCGAATTCGGCGCTCGTGTCCGACAAGCCGCAGTACTGCCTTGATCCGCACAATGAGCCTTTCGATAAGGGCGTGCTTGCAGAACAAATGCTCGACGACATGCGCGCCGCGATCGACTGCCGGTTCCGGCGGCAAATTTTTCTATGCCGTGAATAATTTCAATCGCTCGATCGGCGCGCGAATTTCCGGCGAGATCGCGCGCCGCTGGGGCAATGCCGGCATGAGCGCCGCGCCCCTGGAGGTGGATCTGAAAGGCTCCGCCGGGCAAAGCTTCGGCGTCTGGAATGTCGGGGGTCTGCACCTCAATATCGAGGGCGAGGCCAATGATTATGTCGGCAAGGGAATGGCCGGCGGCAAAATCGTCTTGCGGCCGCATGCCCATTCGAATTTCGTCGCGCGCGACACGGTGATCATGGGCAATACCTGCCTGTATGGCGCCACGGGCGGCGAACTCTACGCCGCGGGCAGGGCGGGGGAAAGATTTGCGGTGCGCAATTCCGGAGCGATCGCCGTCGTGGAAGGCACGGGCGATCATTGCTGCGAATACATGACGGGCGGAGTGGTCTGCGTGCTCGGCACCACGGGCGTCAATTTCGGCGCCGGCTTCACCGGCGGATTCGCCTATGTGCTCGACATGGAGCGAGATTTCGTCGATCGCTACAATCATGACTTGATCGACATTCATCGCGTATCGCCTGAAGGCATGGGTACGCATGTGCAGCATTTGCGCGGCCTCATCGAGCAACATGTCGATGCCACCGGCAGCGCCTGGGGTGCGCAGTTGTTGAATGACTTCCGTACCTACATCGGCAGATTTTGGGTCGTCAAACCGAAGGCCTCCGCGATCGATTCGTTGCTGGAAAATCTGCGCCGCGCCGCTTGAGGCGGCGACACGAACCGCCATGGCCGACAAGCATCTGCAATTCCTCGATATTCCGCGCAAGGAGCCCGACAAGCTCAGCGTCGAAGTGCGCACCAGGCAGTTTCGTGAAATCTATTCGCAATACAGCGCTGAATCGGCCGCGCAGCAGGCCGGGCGCTGCATTTCCTGCGGCAATCCTTTTTGCGAATGGAAATGTCCCGTCCATAACTACATCCCGAATTGGTTGGCGCTGATCAACGAGGGAAAATTGTTCGAAGCAGCGGAACTGTCGCATCAAACCAATTCGCTGCCCGAAATGTGCGGCCGCATCTGCCCGCAGGACCGGCTGTGCGAGGGCGCATGCACTTTAAATGACGGTCTTGGCGCGGTGAGCATCGGCGCAATCGAAAAATACATTACTGACGAGGCCTTTCGTCTGGGCTGGAAGCCGGACATGTCAAATGTGGCGCGCACCAATAAGCGCGTGGCGGTCGTGGGCGCGGGGCCCGCCGGTCTCGCCTGCGCCGACATTCTGGTGCGCAACGGCGTCAAGCCGGTGGTGTTTGATCGTTACTCGAAGATCGGAGGCTTGCTGACCTTCGGCATTCCGCCGTTCAAGTTGGAAAAAGAGGTGGTGGAGAAACGCCGCGAAATCATGGAAGACATGGGGGTCGAATTTCGCTTGAATGTCGAGGTCGGCCGCGATATTGCGTTCGAGCAAATCGCCGACGAGTTCGATGCGGTGTTTCTCGGCATGGGGACCTACACCTACGTCAAAGGCGGCTTCGACGGCGAAGATCTCCCGGGCGTTCACGAAGCATTGCCCTATCTCATCTCCAATATCAATCGAGAGCTCGATATTTACAGCGGCGCCGATTTCATAGACATGAAGGGCAAACATGTGGTGGTGCTCGGCGGCGGAGATACGGGCATGGACTGCAATCGAACCGCGATACGTCAAGGTGCCGCCAGCGTCACCTGCACCTATCGGCGCGACGAGGACAACATGCCGGGCTCGCGCCGAGACTATAAAAACAGCAAGGAAGAAGGCGTTGTTTTTCTCTTCAATCGTCAGCCCATCGAAATCGTCGGAGTCGATTGCGTGCAAGGTGTGAAGCTGGTGGAAACCCGTTTGGGGCCTCCCGGACCGCGCGGCCGGCGCGTGCCGGAAGTCGTGCCGGGAACCGAGGAAACCATTGCGGCTGACGCCGTGATCATCGCATTCGGCTTTTTGCCGAGCCCGCCCGACTGGTTCAATTCGCAACGCATCGAATTGCACGGTAATGGCAGAGTGCGCGTGTCCGGCACGCCGCAATCCCGTTTTCAAACCACCAATCCTAAAATTTTCGCGGGCGGCGACATGGTGCGTGGTTCGGATCTGGTGGTGACCGCGGTGTTCGAAGGCCGTGAGGCCGCACAGGGGATATTGCAGCATTTGGGATTGCGCGAAGCTTGACAGGCGGCGTTGGCGGCGCTCAACTTCAATGATGGGAACCCACGTGTCCACTCAAACAGCTGCCGATCTCGAGATGCTTCAAGCCCTCAACCGTGACTACATTAATTCGGTTCAAGCGGGCGATGTTCGCCGCTTCAATGAGTTGCTTGCTGCGGATTATTACTGTTCGAATCCCGACGGCTCGCTCGTCGATCGCAGCGGTTTCCTCGAACAAACGGCAAAGCCCGTGACCATCGCCAATTTGCGCGCGGAAAATGTGCTTATACGGTTCTTCGGCGATATTGCCATTATTCATGGTCGCACCAGTTACGACACGCCCGATGGACGTCAGGCTCATGGACGCTATACGGACGTTTGGGCCCGTGAGGGCAATACCTGGAAGACCGTTTCAGCTCATGTAACGCGCGGTTGAACCAACGGAGAGAGCATCATGTGCGAGAAGGACGATCTTGACGAAATGTACGAAATATCGCGGTCCCGTGATTTATCGAGAAGGCAGTTCGGCGCGCTGACCTTCAGCGTCGGGCTGACAGCCATGCTGCCGCGCCTGGCTGATGCCGCGGACACAACAGAATCGGAAATCGAGATCAAGACGCCCGACGGGACCTGCGATGCCTATCTCGTGCATCCTGTGAAAGGCAAATATCCAGCCGTGTTGATCTGGCCGGACATCTTTGGGTTGCGTCCGGCTTTCAGGCAGATGGGAAAACGTCTGGCCGAATCCGGTTACACCGTGCTCGTGATCAATCCTTTCTACCGAACCAAGAAAGCCCCGACCGCTCCCGAACATCCGGATTTCAACGACGCGGCGACGCGTCAGGCGCTGATGAGTCTTGCGGGTACGCTATCGCCGGCAACTGCGCTCACCGACGCGACCGCATTCGTCGGCTATCTTGACAGCCAGCCGAGCGTGGACAAGAAGCGCAAGATGGGAACCACGGGTTATTGCATGGGCGGACCTTTTGTATTCCGGACCGCGGCGGCATTTCCGGATCGTGTCGGCGCCGGGGCGACCTTTCATGGCGGCGGTCTCGCGACCGACAAGCCCGAAAGCCCGCATTTGTTGATTCCCAAAATGAAAGCGCATTTTTTGATCGCCATAGCTGAAAATGACGATCAAAAAGAACCCGAGGTCAAAAATACGCTCCGCGATTCATTTGCGAAGGCAAAATTGCCCGCTGAAATCGAAGTGTATGCCGGCACCAAGCATGGTTGGTGTCCGCCGGATTCGGCGGTTTATAACGCCGAGCAAGCTGAAAAAGCTTGGAGCCGTATGCTGGTGTTGTTCAAAGCGGCGCTGGCGTAAGTCGCTAATCGTCGCGTTTCCTGAGAGGGAAAAAGCGGCCGATATCGAGGTCCGAAAACGGCGAGTATTCGCCGGAGGAAGGGCTACACTAGCGCCATGGAACTCGATTCAAATGCTTGTTATCGCGCGGTCAGAGCCCGCGATCGCCGCTTTGATGGCCGCTTTTACGTCGCCATCACCTCGACGCAGATTTATTGCCGGCCGATTTGCACGGCACGTCCGGCCAATCGAAGAAATATGCGCTTTTATTCGCATGCGGCGGCCGCCGAGGGCGCCGGTTTCAGACCCTGCTTGCGATGCCGTCCGGAAAGGGCGCCTGGATTGGCGCCGGTCGATGCCGTCAGCCGATTGGTCGGCGCCGCCATGGCCGGCATCGAAGAGCATGCGCTGTCCAGCGCGCGGGTCGGAGATCTGGCCGCTTCGTTGGGAGTCAGCGATCGGCATCTACGTCGGGTCACCGAAGCTGAACTCGGCGTGTCGCCGATCGAATTGGCACAAACGCAGCGTCTGTTGCTGGCCAAGCGACTATTGCGCGAAACCGCTCTCGATCTGACCGACATCGCCTTTGCCAGCGGCTTCGGCAGCGTGCGCCGCTTCAACGCCTTATTTAAATCTCGATACGGCTTGAGCCCTCGAGCGATTCGCGGCAAGTCGATCGACACCGACTCCTTGAGTGTGCAGCTGGAATTCAGGCCGCCGCTGGCCTGGAAAAGTCTGCTGAGCTTATCTCAAGCTGCGGGCCATACCGGGCGTGGAAATGGCGGATGACACGCATTATCGGCGCACTGTCGCCATCGGTACCGCCAAGGGCTGGATTGCCGTGTCGATGCACTCAAGCGGCAGTGCGCTCAATCTGGAAATATCACCGACATTGACGCCCGTCATCGGCGCCGTGATCGGCAGGGTGAAACAATTGTTCGATCTGGGCGCCGCGCCGGATTCGGTGAGCACGCTGCTCAAGCAGGATGACATTCTCGCCGCCACGGTGCGCCGATTGCCAGGTCTGCGCGTCGCGGGCGCATTCGACGGATTTGAGCTGGCGGTGCGCACCGTGCTGGGACAACAAGTCTCGGTGAAGGGCGCGAGCACATTGTCGGGTCGCTGGGCACGAGCATTCGGCGAGCCGCTGGCGACGCCCTATCCGGAACTCAATCGTTTGAGTCCCACTGCCGAGCGCATGGCGGACGTTCCTGCCGAGCAAGTTGCCGCGCTGGGCATGGTCGGCGCCCGCGCCCGTTGTTTAGTCGGGCTTGCGTCAGCGGTTTCACAGCGCAGGATCGTGCTGGCCTATGCCGCCAATGTCGAAGAGCAGATTGACAGCTTGATGCGTCTGCCGGGCATCGGACATTGGACCGCAAATTACATTGCCATGCGCGCACTGCATTGGCCCGACGCATTTCCGACCGGCGATTTGGTATTGATGCGGGCGGCACAGTCGAATCAAAAGCAGCTGCAACAGCGCTCCGAGGCCTGGCGCCCGTGGCGCGCCTATGCGGCACATTATCTTTGGCAATCATCAGGAGTCGCGCCATGAAGGTTTTTTGCTATGTCGAGAGTCCCATCGGTCGCTTGATGCTGACGACCGATGGCGACGGCCCTCACGGGTTTGTACATGAATCTGTATCGGAACAAGCCGAGCAAGCTGCCTGGATTGGGCGATGACTGGACCCAAAATGCCACCATCGACCCGCTGCCGGCCGCCGCGCGTCAGCTGAAGGAATATTTCGCCGGCAAGCGGCGCGAGTTCGATCTGCCTCTGCGCATGCAGGGAACCGAATTTCAGCAGCGCGTCTGGCAGCGAACTGACGAAAATACCTTTCGGTGAAACGCGTAGTTATGGGCAGCTCGCCAAGCGTCTCAACAATCCCAACGGATCGCGGGCCGTCGGTTTGGCGAATGGCCGCAATCCAATTGCGATCATCGTTCCCTGTCATCGCGTCATCGGCGCCGATGGTTCGTTGACGGGCTTTGGCGGCGGCATCGATCGTAAAGAATGGCTGCTGAGCCACGAAGGTCATCCCGGCACGCGCGCGCTGCCCCTGGGCGACTCGGTAAGCCTCCGGAGGTAGCGCAGCTTAAAGACGCGTTAGATCAGCGGCAGCATGATGGTGAACACCACGCCGCTGCCGTCTTCGCGGTTCGCGGCGACCGCCGTGCCGCCGTGAAATTCGGCGACGAGCCGCACGATGTACAACCCTAAGCCGAAATGCGGTTTGTCGTCGCCGCCCTGTCGCTGTTCGAACAAAGATTCGAACAGGCGGCTCATCAGCGCTTCCGGGATGAGCGGCCCGTCATTCGCCACTTGCAGGCAATAATTCGCCGCTATGCGCTCCAGGCGCACCGTGACCGTGCCGTCCTTCGGGCAAAAATCGACGGCATTCTCGATGAGCTTGTCGAGCAGTTGCACCATCAGATCCGGCGCGCCGCGCGCAAAGCAGGGATCTTGCGGCACTTGCAGCACGAAATGCGTGCCGGGAAACCCGTCGCGATAAGCGGCCACGGCGGAGATCAGCAATTCACGCAGATCGAAATTCACTGTTTCGGATTGCTTGATGCTTTCCTCGACCCGGGCAGCCGCGCCCAGCGCGCTCAAAATCGATTGCAGGCGCTGGGTTCCTTCGCGAGCGCGCGTGATGTAGCGTTGCTGATCATCGCGCAAGCCCTCCGATTCGAGATTGTCCAGCGAAGAGCGCACGATGGTCAGCGGCGTGCGCAGTTCATGCGAGAGCTTGCCGCCGAGGGTTCGCAGGTATTGAGTATGCTCATTCAACCGCGCCAGCAGCCGCTCGAAGCCGCGCGACAAGGCGCCGATCTCATCCGCGCTCGCCGATTCCGGCATGCTCAGTTGAATTCTTCCGTCGCTGCCGACCGCCGTATCGGCGGCATCGCGCAGCCTGCCGATACGCAAGCTGATCCAGGTGGCAAAGGCGAACATGATGATGACCGCAGCCGCGGTCGCGATCAGGGTGAGATTGAACAAGCGGCTCAGCGCGCGGTCCCGCAACGCCAACAATTGATCAGCAGCCTGCTGCAGAACGACGGCGCCGTGCAAGCGCCCGTCGATCACGATCGGCGCCGCAGCCATCAACAGCATTTCTCGGTTGCTGCCGCCTAGCACCCATTGCGCATGCGGATGCCCATTGAGGGCCGAGCTGACACTCTCGCCGCTCAAGTGATCCGGTGCCGTGGATAGTACGTCGGCATGTCGGAGGTGTCGACGCCCAAAAAATAGCGATACCAAATGGGTTCGGATCCTTCCGTCTGCGCCGCGCTTCTTCGAGACCAGCGTGCCGGCGCTGCCGAGCTTCAGCGCATTGGCATCGATGACGGTCGCGCGAGTGCCGTCGCCGATGAAGGACTCGAAGCAGCGTGTCGAGTCCCGCGGTGGCAAAAAATAGCCGGCCACCTTCGGCGCTGTCTGCCGCGAAGCCCGCCTTCCCCTTGCCGCGGCCGTCGATCGCCTCGATCCACAGATGCCGGCCGACGTAACTCAAGGGGATGCGGGCTTCCAAGTGGTAGCCGGCCGCCGTCTGCAGCCAAAAAGCCTGAATGCGCGGTTCCGCGACGACCCGATCGACGCCGTCCTCTCCCTTGACCACGATTTGCGCGGCGATCAGTCCTGGTGCGTCCGTGCCGAAAAAATATGCTTCGCGCCCATTTGGGACCGTCGCAGCGCCAGATTGACCCGGTCGAAGCGGTCGGCGTCGGGCCGTACGTTGTTGGGCTCGGCGTCGAAATGCGTGTCGTCGACTTCGATGAACAAATAGAGAAAGCGCTCTGTCGAGCCGGCCTGAAGACGCGCGCGATACCCGGTCGTGGTCGGGCAGCGGCGTCGGCTCCGCTGGAACGTCCCAATCTTCTCGATAGCCATCGAGCAGCGGCTGCGTCACCAAAGGGTATACATAAAGATCGCCCGCGGCGGCCGAGAATGGCTTGAGTGTCGCCGGCATCGCGAAATACGCGCTGCGGTTGGGCGGACAGCGCGTTGGCAATGGTGCCGGCGCTCGCCAAGAGCGATTGTTCCTGCGAGCTGCGCAGTGCGGTCTCGAGTTCTCGCGCGTATTGGCAACCCGGCCCACGGCAACACCAGGGTGGTGAGCGCGACAATCAACAATTGCAGCCGGATGCTCACTCGACCCAGCGATAGCCCATTCCGTACACGGTCTGGATGGCATCGAACGCGGCATCGACCTGCTGAAACTTGCGCCGCACGCGCTTGATATGCGATGTGATGGTGTTGTCGTCCAATACCACATTCGCGGCGTCCATCAATTGCTGGCGATTCTTCACATGGCCCGGGTTCTTCGCCAAGGCATGCACGATCCAAAATTCCGTCAGCGAAAGGGTGACCGGCGCGCCGTTCCAGGTGGTTTGCATTTTCTCGCCGTCGATCGACAAAGCCCCGCGCCGCACGATTTCGGCGGCATTGTCGGGGCGGCGCAAAGCATCGATGCGCCTGAACAGGGCAGCAACGCGCGCCGCCAAGTGCGGCAGGCTGACGTCCTTGGTGAGAAAGTCATCCGCGCCCAGCCGCAATCCCGACACCGCATCCAATTCGCTGTCGCGCGCGGTCAGAAAAATGATCGGCAGTTCCGCGGACAGTGCGCGCAAATCGCGGCACAGATCGAAGCCGCCCTCGGCCTCGTCCTCGAGCGAGATGTCGATGATGGCAAGATCAGGCAAGCGCGTGCCGAATGCCTGCATGGCCGCGCGGCGATTGCCGTAGGTCTTGATCGCATAGCCGTGGCGAGCGAGCGCGGCGGCGTAATTCTCGCGCAAAGCCGGCTCATCCTCGACGATCGCAATCTGCTTTTTCATGCCTGAATCATAGCTGAACGGGCCCCGGGTTCGGTGCCAATGAGCCATTGCCACGATTGGTCAGAATTGGCCTGCGTATCGCCCGATTCGCGCCCTCAAAAAATAGCGCTTTCGGCGGACACTGGCCTTACGCGAAAGGAGACCAGCTCATGTCGATCAACACATTAAGGCCACGACACTCCGTCGGATCATTCTGGTCCGCGCGGCGTGAGGCGTCGCTCAATTGGCTGGCGCTCGGGCTGCTGCTTGCAGCCTGGAATGCCTCAGATAGTGACGGAGCGGCAGATGCTCGCCGCAGACCGCAAGCGCTGCGCGGTTATTCCTATGTGTCGGTGCGGGCCGCACAGCGGGCTGGGTCCGTCGAACACTGAAGAGGGCGCTTTCAAGGAATCGTCACAGTAATGTAATCCATGGCGCCTCTAATGCAGGTGCGCATGCTGGTTGCCGAAAATAAAAAGCGAATCTTGATTGTCGATCGGGACATCGCCACAGTCGAGCCGTTGCGCGAACAACTGGGGCATGCCGGGTTCGTCGTGCTGGCGATCACCGATGGACTCGCGGCCGCCGATGCGATCGCGCAACGCCCGCCTCAGTTGATCATCCTGGACTGGAACATGCCGGGTCTCGCCGCGCTGGAGTTGATCGATCGCGTGCGGGCGGCGCGCCATCTGCAACCCATGCGGCTCATTATCTTGTCGGATCTTACCGGCGAACACGATGTCGTATCGGGCCTGAACATGGGCGCCGACGATTACATTACAAAACCCTTCTCGGTGCGTGAAGCCGTCGCCAGGATCAACGCGGTATTGCGCATGCACGGGCACGGCAACCAGGCCGCGTTGAGTTTTGAGCGCTTGATGCTCAACACCGCAACCAGTCGCGTGACGGCTCGAGGGAGTGCCCTTGAACGTGCGCGGCGCGGAATATCGATTGCTCGAATTTTTGATGTCGCATCCAGGGCGGACATTCAACCGCACGCAATTGCTCGCACAGGTTTGGGCGGGCGATCATGACATCGACGAACGCACCGTCGATGTCAACGTACAGCGCCTGCGAAAAATACTTGCCGAACCTGGCTATGAAGCCTGCATACAAACCGTGCGGGGGTTTGGCTATAGATTCATTGAGAGATAGGTCACATTTCTATTGTTTCACGCGACGTTCCACGGCTAACTCTCTTTTTTGTAAGCAAATCTTCTCTTTCGAGTCACGGATTCGTAACAACAACCCGCGATTGTGACGGTAACGAGTCTCCGGGAGGAAGAGATGATGGACGGCAACCCACCGACACTGCGATTGCGCACAGTCTTCATTTCGGACATTCATCTAGGATTCAAGGGATGCAGCGCCGATTTGCTGCTCGACTTTTTGCATCACGTTGAAATGGACACGCTTTTTCTGGTCGGCGACATCATCGATGTGTGGAGCATGCAAAGATCGATGTTCTGGCCGCAGTCGCACAACAACGTGCTGCGGACGATTTTGGGAAAGGCCAAGCGCGGCACCAAGGTGATTTTCGTGCCGGGCAATCACGACGAGGTGTTTCGTGAATTCGACGGCGCGGTATTCGGCAACCTGGAAATCCACAACGAGTATGTGCATCGCGGCGCAGACGGCAAACGCATGCTGGTGCTGCACGGCGATGAATTCGACAGCGTAGTGAAATGCAGCCCGTGGCTGGCGAAGTTGGGCAGCAACATCTATGACGTGCTGCTCGCTGCAAATCCCTACATCAACTGGGTGCGGCGCAAACTCGACCTGCCGCATTGGTCGCTGTCCTCATATCTCAAGAACAAAGCCAAAACGGCGGTGCAATACATCGGCAGCTTCGAGGACGCGGTGGCGCAGGCGGCGCGCAAGCGCGGCGTCGATACGCGTAGTTTGCGGCCACATCCATCGCGCAGAGATGCGCGACATCAACGGAATTTTGTATTGCAACGATGGAGACTGGGTGGAGAGCTGCACCTCGCTGGTCGAAGATATGAACGGTCAATTGCGGCTCATCGATTGGCCCAAGCTGCGGGCTAAAGTTCAAGCGATGCCTGCCCCATTGCCGCTCGGACAGGCTGCTTAAGGATCCGTCAAAGTGAAAGATGTTCTCGATGGTTGGAGTTCACCGTGGCGCGCCTTCCACAGAAGCCTGGCCGCCGCCGCGCCGCTTTCGGACCGGAAACAAGACCCGTCCTCCGGCAGCAGTTCTTGGCTTGGCGCGCGTGCGCGCCGCCGAGACACCCCGCCCGAGGCGGACTCCCGCGACCGATCATTAGAACAACTCGCCGTTGTCCTTCAATCGTCACATTGGCGAGGCAGGATCGTGACTCACCCACTGGGAGGACTTACCCATGAGCAGTCTCGACCTGGAACTAGACGGCAGAATCGATGACCTGGAACTTGAATGGCGCCGGGCGCATGAGGTCAGCATCATCGCGCGCGCGGAATACCTGGCACTCGCAGCCGACCTCAAGGCCAATGCCGGCACCATCGACAGTGCAAGCGAGCGTCTGCGGCGAGCAGAAGCGACGGAGGCGCGGATATTCGCAAAAATCGAGATCCTCGAAGACAACATGTTGGGTTTGGGTTAAGGCCGTGGCGGTAGGAATGATTGATCGCGAGTTGGGCGCTGAGGCGGCCGAGGTGATCGAGCGCCGCTGGTTCCAGTTGTTATCCGCCATCAGAGGCTTGCAAGGTGAGTGCGGCATCTTGCTCGAGGCATCAGAACTGGCGGATATCGCCTGGCGGCGCGCCTGCGTACAGCTTGCTGAATTCGAGGCGCTACGCGATGCGCTCGAGCAGCAAATGTACGCGAGGCCGTCCTTACCTCTGAAACAAACGACGCGAACTAGACCCGAGACGAGAAGCGGATTCCAAGGCGCCGGTAGACATTAGCCAGCAGCCACAGCGGTCCAATCAGGAGAAATTGCAGGTCCTTGAAAAAGGACGGGCGCTTCTTCTCGATGGCATGGCCGACGAACTGGCCGATCCATGCCAGAACGAACAAGCTCACGCAGATCAGCCACATCGGTGCCACCGTATTGCGGCTCAGCGCATCGATCGAGTACAGCATGGCAGCCAACAGCGGCAGGATCCCGAGAGCCAGCGGCAGCGACAAAAACCCGTAATAGATGATCGCGAGCAGCGTGATCACCGTAGCCCAGTTTGCGAACGGGACGGCGGCGCGGATTGCGCCGGGGAAGGGCGTGATCCACAGCAGGCCGAGGACGCACCATACAATCACGGGCACGCAAATCCAATGCAGCGCCTCGTTGGTCGGGTTGCGGTGGCTCGAGCCGTATTCGTCCAGCCATTGCTCAGCGGTGCGCATGCTCGGAACCGTACGCCCACGCGATTGGCAATTCAATTGCCGCTAGGACACTGATGTCGCTACCTTGAAAAAAATTGAGCCGCCGATTGCTCGGCGGCTCAGCGTTTACGCCGCGGCCGCCATCAGGCCTTTCAGCTTGTTGATGGCATTCGATTCGACCTGGCGCACGCGCTCCGCGGATATTCCATATTCATCCGCCAATTCATGCAGCGTCGCCTTGTCGTCCGTCATCCAGCGCCGCTTCAATATGCTGCGGCTGCGCTCATCCAGCTTCTCGAGCGCCAATTCCAGGCGATCGCTGGAATCCTCTTCCCACTCCGCACGCTCCACCTCGATGGCCGGATCGGCATTGCTGGCCGGCAGATACATGGCCGGCGAGTAAGCCTCTTCCTCATCGCTCTCCGGCGTCGGATCGAACGACATGTCGCGCGCCGACAGCCGCTGTTCCATCTCGCGCACATCGGCCACATCGACGCCCAGATCGCTGGGCCACGGCGGCGGTTTCCGCTTCCGATAACCACGCCAAATTCTTCTTCATCTTGCGCAGATTGAAGAACAGCTTGCGCTGCGACTTCGTTGTGGCAACCTTGACCAAGCGCCAGTTGCGAAGCACATATTCGTGGATCTCGGCGCGGATCCAATGCACGGCGAACGACACCAAGCGAACGCCCACAGTGGGGTCGAAGCGCTTCACCGCCTTCATCAGACCTACGTTGCCTTCCTGGACCAGATCGCCCATGGGCAAGCCATAGCCCAAGTATCCGCGGGCAATGTGCACCACGAATCGTAGGTGCGACAGCACCAGTTGCCGGGCAGCGTCCAAATCGGCCTCGGAACGGAATCTCACCGCCAGGGCGACTTCATCTTCCTTCGACAGAACCGGAATCTGGGAGACGCGGTCTATATAGGAGTCCAGGCTCCCGACCGGGCCCGCGAATACCATTCCAGTTTGTTTAGCGACTAAAGCAGCAGACATTTGATACCTACCTCCCAACAAATCTTCCTCCAAATCTATGTAGAGCGATTATAGCACTCGAGGGGTTAGAGTGCTAATACGGCGCCGAGTTCTACGCGACAGCAAAGTATTTAAAAACATATACTTATGCCGGTTCGATCGCTCGGATATGGCGCGTTGCAGCAAGCCACGAACCCATCCAGGCCAGGCCCACCGAGAGCCCCAAAACCGCCAATCCCGAGACGATTTTCAGCCCTTCCAAACTGAAGGCGCTGCCGTACAGAAAGGCCAATTGCGCGACCGGGCCGAGCCAAGCACGCTGGAGGCCGACGGCGACCAGCATCAAGGCCAACAGTCCGCCGCCCAATCCGTACCAGACCCCGGTGTAGAGGAACGGCCGGCGGGCAAAGCCATCCGAAGCACCCACTAGTTTCATGACCTCGATTTCGGCGCGACGGTTCAATATATCGAGCCGGATGGTGTTGCTGACGATGAGCACGATGCCAATGCCCAAAAGAGCCGCCGGTGAGCAGCACCACCCGCCGCAACAGGTCCAGCATCGCGTGCAGACGCTTCACCCATTCCGTGTCGATCTGCACGCTCTGCACATCGCGCAAGGGCCGCAATCGCCGCTCTGAGCGATTCGGTTCCCTGCGGCGTGCTCGCGGCCAGAGTCGGCGTGACGACCAGGGTATCGGGCAGCGGATTGTCCGTCAGCGCATCGAGTGCATTGCCGAAGCCCGAATCCCTGCGAAACTCCGCCAGCGCTTGATCCGCGGTGATGATGCGCACCGCGGCGACATCGCCGCGCTGGCGCAGCTGCTTCGCGAGCGCCTGCGCGCGCGCCGGCAGCCGGCCTTCTTATCCATATAGACCGACAAATCGTAAGCTTCGTTCCAATTTCCGGTGGCGCTGCGCGCGTTCTGCAACAGCAGGCTCAAGAAGAGGGGCAGCGCCAGGGCCACCGCGATGACGCCCATGGTCATCAACGTCGCAAGGGGTTGATGCACGATGCGGCCCAGCGATCCGACCAGCACCTGCGCGTGGCGCGAAAAATAGGCGCCAATGCTCATGCTGCGTCCTCGCCGACGACGCGACCCGCGCTCAGGACGATGCGCCGCGCGCCGACCTGGTCGATGAGATGCACATCGTGGCTGGCGATCACCACCGTCACGCCGACTTCGCTGAAGCGCTTGAACAGCTGCATGACTTCGAGCGCGAGTTCGGGATCCAGATTGCCGGTCGGCTCATCCGCAATGAGCAGCATCGGTTTCGCCACCACGGCGCGCGCGATGCCCACGCGTTGCTGCTCGCCGGTCGAGAGTTCCAACGGCAGCGATTTCTCCCTGCCCAGCAGGCCGACTTGATCGAGCGCCGCGCGCACGCGTTTATCGATCTCCCGCCGCGATACTCCTGCGATCACCAGCGGCAACGCGACGTTGTCCGCAACCGGCCGGTCATGCAGCAATTTATGATCTTGAAAGACCACGCCGATCTGGCGGCGAAAATGCGGGATGCCGCGCGGTTTCACGCCCGAAGTATTCTGGCTGTTGACGATGACCTGGCCGCGGGTCGGCCGCTCGATGAGTGCAATCAGCTTGAGGATGCTGCTCTTGCCGGCTCCGGAATGCCCCGTCAAAAATGTCAGTGCGCCGCTCTCGATGTTGAAGGAGACGCCGGCCAGAGCCTCGCGTCCATTGGGATAGCGCTTGAAGACCTGATCGAAGCGAATCATGCGGCCGCGTCGCGCGGTTCCGATTTCAGCAGCGCGGAGACGAATTCCGACGCGTTGAAGACGCCGAAGTCCTCGGACTGCTCGCCGACGCCGATGAAGCGAATGGGAATTTTCAGGCGCTGCGCGATGGCAAGTACCACGCCGCCCTTGGCGGTGCCGTCCAATTTGGTGATGACCAAACCGGTGACTCCCAGCCCCTTGTTGAATTCCTCGGCTTGCGCCACCGCGTTTTGACCTATCGTGCCGTCGAGCACCAACAAGACTTCGTGCGGCGCAGCGGGGTCCAGGCGCGCGAGCACGCGCTTGACCTTCTTGAGCTCGTCCATCAGATGAGTCTGGGTATGCAGGCGGCCGGCGGTGTCGGCGATGAGGACATCGATGTGCCGCGCACGCGCGGCGTTCAAAGCGTCGAAGATCACCGCGGCAGGTTCGGACCCGGACTGTTGGGCCACGATGGGCACATCATTGCGCTCCGCCCAGACTTCCAATTGTTCGCGCGCCGCCGCGCGAAAGGTATCGCCGGCGGCCAGCATCACGCTCTTGCCCTCGGCGAGCAGGCGCGCGCCAAGCTTGCCGATCGTGGTGGTCTTGCCCGCGCCGTTGATGCCCACCACCAGAATCACGAAGGGCTTGGCGGCAGGATCGATCACGAGCGCCTGTTCCACCGGTTTCAAGATTTGCGACATCGCCTCCTGCAGCGCTTTGAGCAGCGCATCGACGTCGTTGAGTTCCTTTCGCGCCACGCGCTTGCGCAACTCCTCGAGGATTCTCGAGGAGGCTTCGACGCCGACATCGGCGGTGATCAGCCGCGTTTCCAGCTCATCCAAAATTTCGGCGTCGATCTTGCGGCCCGGAAGCAACTCCGTGATGTCGGTGGTCAGCCACGCAGGGCCTTGATTTAACTTTGCGCGCAGGCGCTTGAAAAATCCGCGCACGCCCGGCTCGTTCAGTTCATTCGTCATTGGACATGTATGATACCGACAGTGGCTACCTCCCAAGACGGATTTACCGGCGCCGGCCGGTCGCAATTCGGTACGCATCATCGCCGGCACGTGGCGCGGCCGCCGAATTCACTTTCCCGATATGCCCGGCCTGCGGCCGACGCCGGATCGCGTCCGAGAAACATTGTTCAATTGGCTGCAGCACTCCATCACCGGCAGCCGGTGCTTGGACTTGTTCGCAGGATCGGGCGCCTTGGGTCTCGAAGCGCTGTCGCGCGGCGCCAAGGAAGCGGTGTTTGTCGAGCAATTCCCGGCCGCCGCGCGCGCTTTGCAGCAGCAACTGGTCCGCTTGGGCGGGACCGGCAAAGGCCGCATCCTGGAGATGGGCGCCGCCCGTTTTTTGCGCACGCCCGGCGCGCCGTTCGACGTCGCGTTTCTCGATCCGCCGTTCGGAACGAGATGCCTTGGCTGAGTACATTCCGCTCCTGGATGCCGGCGACTGGCTCAATGTCGGGGGATTGGTCTACTTGGAAAATGAGCGGGCCGCCGGCGTCCCGGCACTGCCCGCTCACTGGGAAATGCTCAAATCGAAGTCGGCGGGCGAGGTGGGGTATCATTTGGCGCGCGTCAACGGGCGGAAATAGCAAATGCACAAAAGAAATGCCGTCTATCCAGGGACTTTCGACCCGATCACCAACGGCCACACGGACTTGGTGCGGCGCGCAGCCTCCATCTTCGATCGAGTGGTGGTAGCAATTGCGGCCAATCCCAACAAAGCGCCGATGTTCACGCTCGAGCAGCGGGTGGAGATGGCGAGTCGCGTGCTGGCAGATGTGCACAATGTGGAAGTGAAGGGCTACGTGGGACTGACCACGGATTTTGCCCGCCAAAATGGCCTGTCGGTCATTGTGCGCGGCCTGCGCGCCGTCTCCGACTTCGAATTTGAATTTCAATTGGCTAATATGAGCCGACACCTTACCCCCGAAATCGAATCGGTTTTCATGACCCCGCAAGAGCAGTACACATTCATATCATCGACGCTGGTGCGAGAGATCGCGGTGCTGGGAGGCAATGTCTCCGAGTTCGTGCACCCCATCGTGGAGATCGAACTGAAGCGGCATCGCAAGCTTTGATCGCCCCAGCGACACCTCGCGCGGGGCGAGTTACTCGCCTCCTGTCGTCGATCCTCGCGATCGCGATCATCATCAGCGCCGCGCCGCCCGCGAGAGCCGATGCGGCACGTCGGGCCGATGCAGCTCATCCGGCCGTTGCACACAAAGGCGCCATTGCCAGCGCCTATCCGCTGGCGAGCGAGGCGGGCCAGGAAATTCTTGACGGCGGGGGGCAATGCCTTCGACGCCGCGGTGGCAGTGGCGGCGGCGTTGGCGGTGGTCGAACCGAGCAGTTCCGGTTTGGGCGGCGGCGGATTCTTTTTGCTGCATCGGCAGTCCGACGGCTTCGAAACCATGGTCGATGCGCGCGAGAAGGCGCCGGGCGCCGCAACGCGCGACATGTATCTGGATAAGGCGGGCAACGAAACCAAGGGCTTCGACCGACGGTCCGCTATCGGCGGCAATTCCCGGAGAGCCTGCGGCATTCGAATTTCTGGCGCGCAAATACGGCAAGCTGCCCCTGAAGCAAAGCTTGCAGCCGGCGATCCGCCTGGCGCGGGAAGGGTTTCGCGCTGTATGCGCGGCTGCAATTCGGCATCAAATCGAAACGCGATATTTTGGCTGCGCTCGCCGGATGCCGCGAAGGCGTTTTTGACGGCCGACGGCAATGTGCCCGAGGTTGGCGCGATCATCAAGCAGCCGGAGCTGGCAAATACCCTCGAGGCTATCGCCGATCAGGGCGCTAGAGGATTTTACGAAGGCCGCGTCGCCGCAGAATCTCGTTGCGGGTGTGCGCGCGGGCGGCGGCATCTGGACGCTCGAGGATCTGAAAAATTACCGCGTGGTCGAACGCAAACCGCTCGTCGGCGAATATCACGGCGCGCGCATCGTCACGGCATCGCCGCCGTCATCGGGCGGCATCGCGGTCCTCGATTCGCTCAATATCCTCGCCGGTTTCGATTTGCATGAGGTGGATTCCGCCACGCGCAAACATCTCATCATCGAAGCCATGCGCCGCGCCTATCGCGACCGCGCGATTTACCTGGGCGATCCGGATTTCGTCAAGATGCCGCTGCAGCAGTTGATGAGTGTCGACTACGCGGCCGGGCAGCGCAGCAGCATTCGCGCCGACAAGGCCATGCCCTCCGACTTGTTGCCGGGCATCGAGTCGGAGCCCAAGGGCATGAACACGACGCATTTTTCCGTGCTCGATGCCGCGGGAAACCGCGCGGCCGTCACCATCACGGTGAATCTGTTCTTCGGCAATGGCTACATGCCGGCCGGAACCGGCGTGCTGCTCAACAACGAAATGGATGATTTTTCCGACCAAGCCGGGTACACCCAACGTCTTCGGACTCATCGGCAACACGGCCAACGCGATCGCAGCCAACAAGCGAAGTTTGTCGAGCATGTCTCCGACGTTCGTCGAGACGCCAAAGGGCATGATGATCATCGGCTCGCCCGGCGGCAGCACTATCATCAGCCAGGTGCTGCTGGGCATCTTGAATTATGTGGACGGCATGAGCGCGCCGGATATCGTCAAGTATCCGCACTACCATCACCAATATCTGCCTGACGAAGTCGGTTATGAACAAGGTGCCTTGACCGACGGTGAAATTGCGGAGCTGCAGTCGATGGGCCACACGCTGCGCCTGTCCACCCGGCAGTGGGGCAACATGCAGGTGATCACCTGGGACTTCGCCAGCGGAAGAGTTGAAGCGGCTTCCGATCCGCGCGGCGAGGGCGAGGGGCTGGTTTACTAGCCCGCCGCAGGTTTGCGGTTCCGAAACGGCGCTCAGCGCTGGCAGGTCGCGCACCAGTACGTGGATCGCTGGCCTTGAGTGAATTGCTTGACGGTGGATTTGCACACGCGGCAGCGCTCGCCCGCGCGTTCGTAGACAAATAATTTCTGCCGAAAATATCCGGGCACGCCATCGGCGTTGACGTAATCGCGCAGGGTGGTGCCGCCGATTTTGATGGCGGCCGTGAGCACGGCCTTGATGGCCCGCGTCAGCTTTTGTGCCTGCGCCTTCGTGATCCGGCGCGCGGCGCGGCGCGGTGAAATCCCTGCGCGGAACAAGGCTTCGCTGGCGTAGATGTTGCCGACGCCGACGACCAGCTGCGAGTTCATGATGAGCTGTTTGATCGCAACCGCGCGTTTGCGCGTGACGCGAAACAGGTAGGCGCCATTGAACGCCGCGCTCAAGGGTTCCGGAGCCAGTTTCTTGAGGAGCGGATGTTTAGCCGGGTCGTCCTCGGTCCAGTGCAGGCTGCCGAATCGCCGCGGGTCGTGGAAGCGCAGCACCTGGCCGCTATCGAGGACCAGATCCCAGTGTTCATGCGGTTTTGGCGGTGTCCTCGCGCTGACCAGACGCAAGCTCCCCGACATGCCCAGGTGCACGATGAGCGTGCCGGTTTCGAACCGGATGATCAGGTATTTCGCGCGCCGCTCGACGCCGCGAACGAGCTGTCCGCGAACCGCGGCTTCGAGACTCGTAGCAATGGGCCAGCGCAGGCGCCGATCGCGGACGATCATGTCGACTACGCGGTGGCCGACGAGCGCGGGCGCGATGCCGCGCCTCGTGGTTTCTACTTCAGGAAGCTCGGGCAGCGGCTAAGCCGATTATTTGATCTTCGATTCTTTGTAAGCGACGTGCTTGCGCACCACGGGATCGAATTTCTTCGTCTCGAGCTTGTCGGGATGCAGGCGCTTGTTCTTAGTGGTCGTGTAGTAATGACCGGTGCCGGCGGAAGAAACCAGTTTGATCTTGTCGCGCATGTGCAGCTCCTTAAACCTTGATGCCCTTGGCTCGCAAATCTGCCACCACGACATCCACGCCGCGCTTCTCGATAGTGCGCAAGCCGCGAGTGCTCACCCGCAAGCTGACGAAGCGCTTCTCGGACTCCAGCCAAAATCGGTGGCTATGCAAATTGGGCAAAAAGCGGCGGCGCTTGCGATTGTTCGCGTGCGAAACCGTGTTACCCGTTTTGGGGCCTTTGCCCGTGACCTGGCAAACTCGCGACATGGCTAAACCTTTGAAATAGAAGCTTTGAGGGAGCCGCGCTTTATACCAGGGTCAGTACGCAGCGGCAATAGGTTCGCCAAAAACCTAGCGCTCCCAGTGCCCCGGTGCGTAGCGCCATTGGTTGCCCATCGGTTCCCACTGATCGGCCACCCAATGCGCCTTGCCATGCTCTACGATCCAGGTGCCCGATATCCATCGATAAGCTTGCCCATTCCATTCCCAATGTCCCGCAGCCCAAACATAGCCGTCGCGGGGATGACCCATGTTCTCGGTGCGTGGCGGGGGCGGTGCCACGTCGGTGATGATCTCGGCTGCCATGGCGGGAGCGGCTCGAAGCAGCAAGATTCCGTCGGCAAAACACACGGCGGCTAACAAGGCGATGCGGGCGAGGTTCATTACTAAATCCCTCAATGAACTATACGATATGAACGAATCGTACCCCTATCGTATAGTTTGTCAACATGAGAATAAGTTAAATACGCCTCGATTTGGCGGCGCATCTGGATCAATGAGTTAGCTAACTTTGTTTGGCGAGGACCCGAATGCCGGCCAAGTAGGCTCGAGCGAAACTGCCGACTTCCTGTTCCATTTGCGCGGTGCTCTCGCTGCGGCTGGCCAGAGGCGCGCTACCGAAATACAGCGCGCGCGCCGATTGCTCTGCGTTGCGCCCAAGTGCCGGATCATCCGCCATGGCGACGCGCAGCATGTCCAGCATCTCCAAGTCCAGATTGGCAAAAATTTCGCCGGCCATGCTGTGGGTGTAAGTCAATAATTCCGCCGCGTGGGGCGAGGCGCGCACCAATGTAAATACCGGGCGGTGTTTCGCGATTACCGCATCCGCAAGACGCTCATCCAGCGATGTGTCGGGCTTCATCAATGCCTGCTCGACGGAGCCGCGCAAAATGCGCGCCATGCGCGCGCAAACTGCCACGTAGAGTTCGTCCTTGTTCTTGAAGTAGCTGTACAGCGTCGCCTTGGCCACATTAGCTTCGCGCGCCACCAACTCCATGGTGACGGCCCGAAACCCTACCTTTTTGAACAATTCCTCGGCCGCGCGAATGACGCGCTTGTAGCGAGCGTTTTCGTCGACCTGCGTGTCTTGCGCCGAACTGGACATGAACGAATCATACGGCAAGTGTGCACGGATGCCCTAGAACCAAGCCGTCCGCTCTCTAATTCACGCGCGCCCAGGCGATATGCGAATACCCCGAATGTCCAGTGACACCTGCTCGCCGCCTCGGGCATATTTTGCGGCCGCCTCGATGCCGTTCAGGTCTTCAACCAAACCAAGGCCACAGCTCCGAAGATTTACCGCGAGTTCCGCCGGATCAAAGCCCGACAGGAACGGTTCGCCAATGGCGGCGACTCGCTGTTCCAGCTCGCGGAACGATGCGGACTGTGCTTGAAAAACCCGCTCATCGAGATAGGTAAATACCACTTCGCTCCCGGCCGGGCTGCAGGAGGCGATGGATCTGAAGGTTGAGAGATTGGCCTCGCGGGTCAGATACATGGTTACGCCGAGCCATGAGAAGAACGTCAATTGATCCGACTTGAATGAGGAACGCGCGAGCGCTGCGGCGACACTTTCCTGGGACAGATCGGCCGCGATGAAGTGTACGTTATCGGAGACGGCCACTTCGCATGCAGCAATTCGCTCGATCTTCAACTGCTGCGTGGCCGGGAAGTCGAGCTCAAATATCTGCAGATTCGCAGAAAACTTCGGAAGCCGCAGTGAGAAGCTATCGAAGCCTGCACCAATCAAAACGTACTGCCGAACGCCATTCGAAACTGCAGTCTTCAGAGCATCTTCGGCATACCGCGTCCGCATGATGACATTTTCATAGGAACGGTTGCCCATCAGCGCCGCGTCCAGCACGTCGTCGCTTGCTGCCAAGGCACGCTTCACCGATTCGGGCACCAGCCGATCGCCCCATGGATCGTTGATCAAGGGAAGCGGATCGCGCCGCGTATGCGCCGCGCGCATCAGCGATGTCATCAGAGCGGTTCTACTGGCCGCTAGCTTTTCCATATCATCTTCGCGCGAATCTCATATATCTTACGTGCGCAGCGTGCCTGAGCCGGGTAACACCACATTAATGGCGCCTCTGCTTCGCAAGGTCATACTACCTCTAGGAGTTGTCACTTGGAGATCCTATATGAACCTAAAGATTCTCATGTTCGGCGGTCTATTGTTGTTGCCGCTTCTCGCCAATGCCGATCTACCCGGAAAACATCCGGCTTACTTGCATGCGCTGTCCGACCTGCGTACGGCGCGATGGATGTTGGAACATCGGCCGGGCGATGCCGCAGTGAGCGCCAACGAAGATCTGGCCGTCGTTGAGATCGACAAGGCGATCGGCGAGATCAAGCGCGCGGCGATCGACGACGGGAAAAATGTCAACGATCATCCCAATGTGGATGTGGCCGGCGATCGGCCCGGACACTTGCACAAGGCGTTGGAGCTCCTGAGAAAGGTGCACTCCGATGTGGCGCGCGAGGAAGATGATCCGGCGACGCGCGGTCTGCGCGATCGAGCTGTGGGCCATATCGATGCCGCGATTCATGCCACCGAACGAGCGATCCGGGACGTCAAGACCGGTCGCTGATGCGAAGACCTCATAGCCGGGCGCACCCTTCACGGGCGCGCCCGGCATTTTTCGCAATTTGAAACGATTTCTTAATAGAAAGGTTTTGGTTACCGGTGCGTCGCGCGGCATCGGCGCCGCCGTCGCGCTGATGATGGCGGAGCAGGGTGCGGATGTCGCCGTTAACTTTCGCAGCAAAGCGTCCCGGGCCGAGGAAGTCGCAAATCAAATCCTAGCGCTCGGGCGACGCGCATTGTTGCTGCAGGCCGACTTGACCGATCAGCTTAGCGTCGAAAATATGGCCGTGGGCATTCGGCGTACATTTGGCCGGCTCGATGACCTGGTGCTCAACGCCAGCGGCGGTCTCGAGAAGGGCAAACCCGCTTCTTACGCAATGGAACTCAATCTGACCGCGCAAGTTCGCACCCTGGAAGCCCTGCTGCCGCTAATGCCGCGCGGAGCCTGCATCGTCTTTGTCACCAGTCATTTGGCGCATTTCTATGGGCGCAAGCCTGTTTATGCGGCCTACGAGGACATCGCAGCCAGCAAAAGGGCGGGCGAGGATGCGTTGGTTGCACGCATTCCTCAATTGGAAGCGCGCGGAATTCGGCTGGCGATCGTGAGCGGCGACATGATAGAAGGAACCATCACTCCGAAATTGCTCGAGCGGACGCAACGAGGTTTGATTGAAAGCCGCCGATCTGAAGCGGGCGCGCTGCCCACTGTGCAAGTATTCGCTGCGGCAATCGTCGAAGCGGCAGCCGATGTGCACCGTCCCAACGGGCACGTGTCCTTTGTTGGAGTAACCGACTAGACTCGCTGCATGTCCTTAGGCGAAGCACGCGAGCTCAAGCGCACGATCGGCAATCGGCAGCTGAGCATGATCGCCATCGGCGGCGCGATCGGCACCGGCTTATTCTTTGCCAGCGGCGCCGCCATCGCTCAGGCGGGTCCCGGCGGCGCGTTGCTGGCCTATGCCACCATGGGGCTCGCCGTCTATTGCATGATGCAATCCCTGGGCGAGATGGCTACGCAATTGCCGATCCCCGGCTCGTTCGAAGCGTATGCGGAACGCTTTGTCGACCCCTCGCTGGCCTTTGCGGTCGGCTGGAATTATTGGTTTAGCTGGGCCATTACCCTCGCTGCCGAGTTGGTTGCAGGCGCACTGATCGTCCAGTTTTGGTTTCCGCATTCGAATTCCGCGTTCTGGGCCATGGGATTTTTCGTGGTCCTGCTGGCGTTGAATCT
Organism: uncultured Gammaproteobacteria bacterium; assembly: GCA_963771615.1. Lineage (GTDB taxonomy): Bacteria > Pseudomonadota > Gammaproteobacteria > Steroidobacterales > Steroidobacteraceae > Bog-1198. The sequence goes on along the minus strand of CAVYUD010000006.1, from coordinate 39,408 downwards.
CATGTCGGTGCGGGCGTATGCCGAGGCCGAATACTGGTTCGCGGGCATCAAAGTGGTTACGGTGATCATCTTCGTGGCAGTCGGTTTCTTGATGATCGCCGGCATGCTGGGCAACCACAGCAGCGGATTTCACAACTGGACCTTGAGCGATCCCAAAGCCGGCACGCATGCTCCGTTTGTCGGTGGATTCACCTCCATGCTCACCGTATTCCTGGTAGCGGGATTTTCTTTCCAGGGCACCGAAGGCGTGGGGCTTGCCGCCGCCGAAACCGAGAACCCCGCAAAAAACGTGCCCAAGGCGATACGAACAGTGTTCTGGCGCATTTTGCTGTTTTACATCGGCGCCATATTCGTTGCCGGCACCTTGATCCCCTATACGGATCCGAATTTGCTCAACGCGGACGAAAGCCACATAGCCTATTCACCCTTTACCATGGTCTTGCAGCAGCTGCCGACGGTGGGCTATTACGCGGCGAATCTCATGAACGCCGTCATTCTTTCGTCGGTGTTGTCGTGTGGAAATTCATCCATGTACGTGGCGTCACGCATGCTGCATGCGATGGCCCATAGCCGCAAGGCACCGAAGATGTTCGGCATGCTGAACGCCAGAGGGGTCCCTGTGCTGGCGCTCCTGGCGACCGGCTCGGTGAGCGCCATGGCGTTTTTCTCCACGGTGGTGGGCGATAAGAAAATCTATCAACTGCTCTACAATGCTTCGAGCTTGAGCGGATTTATCATCTGGCTGGGAATCGCGGTTTGCCATTTGCGGTTTCGCAAGGCATGGGTCGCGCAGGGCCGCAGCGTCGATGCTCTTAAGTTCAAATCGAAGTTCTACCCCTACGGAGACTGGCTCGCGCTGGCGCTCTTTCTCATCGTCCTGTTCGGCGCCAACATCGGCGTTTTCCAGACGCCGGTATTCTCCTGGTTCGACTTCGTTACCGACTATCTGCTTATTCCGACAGTCGTGGTCTTGTACCTGGGCCATAAACTGTGGAACAAGACCCATATCGTGCCTCTCAAGGAGTGCAATTTCGATTTGGAGTAGACATGGGATCACTGAATACCGCTCTCATGCAACACGGCTACGCCATTCTCGCCGCCGTGGTCTTTCTTGGAAGCCATTGGTGTGCCGGTGCCGGCAGCGGTGGCTTTGCTGATCGCCGGCGGCGCGGTGGCGCGCGGCATGCTCCAAGCTCAGTATGTGCTGGGCATCGCGCTGTTTGCGATGCTCGCCGGCGACACCCTGATGTTCTTCCTGGGCCGCTATACGGGCTGGTGGTTATTAGGATTGCTGTGCCGCATTTCCCTGAATCCCGAAGCCTGCATTTTGCGATCCGCGGATTCCTTCTATCGTCGCGGCCGCACGCTGTTGGTTATCGCTAAATTCATTCCCGGGATCAACACCATGGCGCCGCCGCTGGCGGGCAGCATGAATATGCGTACCTTCACGTTTCTGCGCTTGGACCTGGCGGGGGCGCTGCTTTATGTGGGTTCCTATCTGTGGTCGGCTTCGTATTCAGCGGTGCACTGGAAGCAGTGACGCGCGGCTATGATTCCGTCGGCCGCATCCTAGGCTGGATAGTTCTCGCGCTGGTGATGGCTTATTTGCTGTTTCGCGTTTGGTTGTGGGTAAAAGGTCGTGCTTTGAGCGCCGTACCCTTTGCCAATCCCGAAGAGGCTGCGCGCGAGTTGGCGACGGGCGCGCCTATTTACGATGTCCGCAGCCACGGCTATTTCGACGCCAAGGCGACTCGCATTCAAGGGTCCCGGCGACTGGACCCCAACGCGCTGCACCAGTCCGGCCCCGAAATGCCAGAGGGCGGCACTATTTTTGTTTACTGCACATGCGTTCGGCAAGCCACCAGCACCAAAGTGGCGCGTGAGCTGCAGACGATGCTGCTGGGAAAAAATGTGCGGGTCCGGGTGATTCAAGGCGGCCTGCGCGCGTGGGTAAAGGCCGGGCTGCCGGTGGAAGAGGTTCCGGCCGAAGAAGTCGCAAACCTGCCGGCCTTCGAGTAGACGATCTTTGCCCTTTCGAGAGAACTCCATTAGCGAGTCGTCTGTGATTTATCCTTGAGATGTTTACACGAGTCCGCGTTCCGCCAACGACACGCACGCGCCGTCGCCCACGATGATGTGATCGAGGAGGCGAATGTCCACCAGCGCCAGCGCCTCCTTCACCCGCTGCGTGATGAATTCATCGGCTTGCGAGGGTTCAGCGACGCCGCTCGGATGATTGTGCGCGATGATCACCGCCGCAGAATTGCGCTGCAGGGCGAGCTTGACGATCTCGCGCGGATGCACGCTCGCGCCATCGATCGTGCCGCGGAACAACTCTTCAAACTGAATCAGGCGGTGGCGTTTGTCCAGGTACAGACAGCAAAATACTTCGTGCTCCAAGTCGCGCAGGCGCGCCGTGAGAAAATCGCGCGTGGCTCGTGGGCTCGATAGGGAGGGACCGGCGCGCAAGGTCTCCGACAATTGCCTTCTCGCGATCTCGACCGACGCCTGTAATTCCGCATAGCGCGCGGGTCCGAGGCCGGGCTCGGCGCAGAATCGCTGCCGGTCGGAAGCGATGAGCTTGCGCAACGAATGAAAGCTCTTGAGCAGATCCCGTGCCAGATCGAGCGCCGAGCGCCCACGGGTGCCGGTCCGCAGCAAGATGGCCAGCAGCTCCGCGTCGGAAAGCGCCGCGGCGCCCTTGTCGAGGAGCTTCTCTCGCGGCCGCTCATCGCTCGGCCAGTCCCGAATTGCCATGCACCAGCATGACCTTTGGCGGCGCTTGCCTCTAGGCGCATATCGGGGCGGAAGAGGGCGAAACAGCGACCGGTGCCCGGGACCGCCCGTTTGGAAGCGATCGGCCTTGCAAAGTTGAGACGAGCGTTTGTGTCCGGCCCGATTTGCTTATGTTTAAATTGAGCACCGTTTGGCGCCAGGAGGCCGGCATGTCCGACGAATTCTTTCGCAAAACATTCGGTGATTCGCAGTCGGTCCGTCTCGGCAGCGGTTGGGTCAGTGGTGTCAGCGCGGTGTTCCTCGGATTACTGGGCTTGGGCGCCGTGCTGTGTCTGCGCTTTCCCGCACTCTTAACTTTGCCTGAGGCCCGCGCTCACTATCCGATGGGCGTCATACGCCCGCTCATTCAGGGAATCATTTTTGCCGCCTTCGTGCTCGCGGCGGTGTCGGCCGTGCTGCGCGAGCGTAAGGTGCTGGCGCTCACCGGCGCGGCTCTTGCCGTTGCAGCGCTGGCCTTGGGCGGCGGGGGCGTCCCGCTCCCGCAGGAAGTCTCAACCAAGACCGGAATCGGTTTGGACTGGTTCGTCTTGGACCTGTTTGTGATGACCATCGTCTTCGTTCCGCTCGAGCGAATCTGGCCTCTGCATCCGAGCCAAGGAACCTTCCGTGCGGAGTGGACCACGGATGCATTTTATTTCGTCGCGACGCACCTCCCATCGCAATTGATCAATTTCCTGATGCTGCTACCTGCAGCATTGGCGGCTCCGTGGCTGGCAATTCCGCAACTTCAGGCGTACGTCCGCAATTGGCCGTTCGTCCTGCAGCTCTTGGCCGTCATTCTCGTGGCGGATCTATCGCAGTACGCCGTACATCGCATGTTTCACAAGATTCCCGTACTTTGGCGATTTCACGCCGTGCATCACTCGATCCGCACCATGGACTGGATCGCGGGCTCGCGCTCGCATTTTTTCGATATCGTCGTCACACGCGGCCTGATCATGATACCGCTGGCGCTGTGCGGATTTTCGCAAGGCGCCATCATCGGCTACATACTGTTCGTGTCCTTTCACGCGACGTTTTCGCATATCGACTTTCGTCCGCGCACCATTTGGCTGGAGAATTATCTCGTCACGCCGCGGTATCATCATTGGCATCACTCAGCTCAAGAAGAAGCGATCGATTGCAACTTCGCCATCCACTTTCCCTGGATCGATCGCATTTTCGGTACCTGCCATTTTCCGAAGGATCAATGGCCGAAGAGCTACGGGCTGAGCGGCACCTCGGTCCGCCCCGGCTTCTTCAGGCAGTTCATCGACCCATTCATGGGCCGATAACGCTTTAGAGACTGAGTTCCAAATCGGCGAGGTCCGCCGGCCTCACCGTGCCGGTCTTCGAAGGCTTGACTAGCTTGAGCGCAGCCATGGCCTTCACGGTCATGAAGCCGAAGTCGAACTCATCTTCGCGTATGCGAGAGCCGCAGCAGATGCGGGTAGTGATGGTGATTGTTTTGCAGGCAGGCGCTGAAGGTCGCCATCACCGGCAGCCATTCGCCGATGTTCATCGCATTGTCGCCCGAATCGTCATATCGGCGCGTACCGAAGCGTCGATCGTGAGTCCAGTAGTTCTGAATTAAATTCACCCACAGCGCGAACACTCGGATGCCGGCCCACAGCACGAATGCATATCGCCAATCCCGCACCAGCACCCAAACGAAGATGTAGCTGATGATCTGGGCCAAAATCGCGAAGAGCGGGTGCCCAACCATTGAAAAGGGCCATGCCTTGAGGATGGCGTCGCGCGCCATGTCCTGTTCGCAACGGTACGGCACGAGGCATAGATATGCGGTCTTCCAGAATCCATCGGCGGAGAGTTTGTTCGGATCACCGGAATGATCGGCAAATCGGTGATGATTGCGATGGCGATTTACCCAACTGACCGGGTCCACATAAATGCCGATGGTGTTGTTGAGCAGCACGACCGTCTTGATGAACCACATCCGGTAGTCCAGCGCTCCGTGCGCGATACCCATATGGATCACGTCCGACAGATAAATGCCGGCAAGAAACCAAACGAAGAGGATATAGAGAAGTCCGATACCGGCGCCCTTCCACGGTCCCCATGCCTCCGGGGCGAAAAGCGCGGATGCAGCGAGGCAGAGAACCAGGATCGCAAATCCAATAGCGTTGTATTTTTTCATTGGCGATTGGGATTTTACGTCGCTGACGTGGGGTCTTGACAATATAATTATCAATATTGTTAAATATTGTCGTTTCCGACAAGTATTAAGGAGCAACAATGGCTACTACAGTTCCGCAGCGTCCGGCATTCATTCCCTCGATCATCTATAAGGACAATCGCGCCGCACTTGGCTGGCTGCAAACCGCATTTGGTTTTGAAGCAAGCGAGGTTCTCACTGCCGCCAACGGCGACATTGTTCACGCGGAAATGAGCCACGGTGATGGCGTCGTCATGATCGGCAGCGAATTCGCCGAGTGGACCGCGAGCCCGGCGTCAATTGGCGGCAAGAATACGCAGCGCGTCCACGTCCGCCTCGAAGGCGGCATCGATGAGCATTGTGCACGAGCCCGGCGAGCGGGAGCGAAAATCGCCATGGAGCCGGCCGATCAATTCTATGGAGATCGCACGTATATGGCCGTCGACCACGAAGGTCATCATTGGACGTTCTCGCAGGCCGTGAGAGAGGTGACCCGAAAGGAAATGGAGCAACAGAGCGGGTTCAAATATAAAACATTGGCATGACTGCAGATAATCATCGACCGCACGCTCGCTGCCCTTGCCGATCCGCATCGGCGGCGCGTTGTCGACCTGCTGCGCGAACGGCCGCGACGCGCGGGAGAGCTTGCCGAGGCCGCGCGTATTTCCTTTCCGGCGATGAGCCGCCACCTGAAAACTCTTGCGCAAGAGCGGGCTTGTGGAAGAGGAGCGCGACGAATTCGATTCGCGCGTGCGCATCTATCGATTACGAAACGAGCCTATGAGCGCGCTGAAAGCCTGGCTTGAGGCGACTGAGACAATGTGGACTCGGCAGCTCGTTGCATTCAAGGCGCATATTGAACAAGACGAAACGATGACGTCGCAGGTCTATGTGGCGCTGCGCGTACCCGCAAATCCGCTTGCGGGCGTTTGAGGCGTTCACGGACGAAATCGCAGCTCTGGTGGCAACCGAGCAGTCTTTTTCAGCTGACGCCGCACGGTGATGGGGAACTCGCATTCGAGCCCGGCGTCAACGGCCGTTTGTTGACCACTCTATCGAATGGCGAGAAATTCGAGATTGGACGAATTTCAATTTGGGACCCCGGGCGGCGGCTCGTTTTCACATGGCGGCACGCAAGCTTCACGCCGGAGCAGTCGACGGAGGTGGAAGTACGCTTTGAGGGTGTTGGCGATGAAACACGTATTTCAATCGAACACCGTGCGTGGGACACGATTCCGCAAAGGCATGTTGCCAGGCACGGCTTTCCCGAGCATGTCACGCTCCAGCGTGCCGCAGATTGGTGGCGCGCCTCGCTAACGATGCTCAAACGGAAGCTCGCGCCGTAACTATTGGCTCCCCAAGTGAGCGTCAAAGAACTTGCTCACCAACGAATAGACCTCGCGGGATTCTGGCAGCGCGGGATCGTAAAAGAATGCATGTCCCAACCCTTCGAACACGTGCAGTTCAGTTTCGACTCCCAGCTGCGCGAGACGCGAATGGGTGTAAACGACCGCACTCATCGCATGATCGCGTGTGCCGGTGATGAGCAGTGAGGGCGGAAAAGCCTGCAGAACTTTCCGGGATACTATCGGGTAGACCAGAGGATCATCCGGCTTGGTGCCCTCGAAGTACGCCCAGTATTTGTCGAACTCGTCCGCAGGAGCCCCTTCGATGGCTCGGGCGATGAACGATGAATCTCCCTTGCCTGTATAGGTGGCCCCCATGCAAAACATTCCCACGGCGCCGGGAAGTGGCAAGTTTTCCTTCTGCAGCCAGGCGATGGTTTGTGCCGTCAGCAGGCCGCCGGCAGAGCAGCCGTAAATGCCGATGTTCTTAGGTTGGTAGGTTTTGAGCAGCTCCCGATAGACAGCGACCACATCCTCGCTGGCCGCGGGGAATCTTGCTTCCGGCGCCTGGCGATAATCGACGCTGACCACTTTGATGTGCGCCACGCCCGCAATCGGTATGGATTCGAGATGACTGACGGTGCGTGAACCCTCCAGAAAGCCTCCGCCGTGAAGATTGATGAGCACGCGCTTTTGGTTTTGCCGGCCGCTCCCCTGCTTTGGCGTAAAGATCTCGCTATAGACACCCCCGATTCGCTGGGACGTAATCGATACCGGGTAGCGGTCTCGTATCTGCCGATATATCTCACTGCTGTAAAACGCGGCGGCCTGACACTCGCGGATTTGCGCCAAGCGCGCCATGTTTGCCGCTTGCAGCGATTCACATGAGTCAGTGAATGCAGCAGCCCAGAGAGCATGGTGCTGCCGGAGGACTGAGCGGGTCTCCTCACTCAGATAGACAGACTGTGGCAGATCGAACGACTGGACGTGAGCGGAGTCGCTATCCTGCTTTGGACTATCAGCAGGGCCGCTTGCGAGCGCCAGCGGCGCGATACCGCACACCAACGGCAACAGCAATCCCCTACGAAAGGCTTTCTTGGTACGCATGAGGACCCGACGAGAGCTCACTAACCGTGCCCCGAACTCCCAAACCCGCCGCTGCCCCGGGCAGTTGCCGAGAAATCCTCGACCACCTCGAATGCCACTTGCACCACCGGCACGATCACCATCTGCGCAATCCGATCGCCGGGGTTGATGGTGAACGGCTGCGTACCCCGATTCCATACGGAGACCATCAAGGGGCCCTGGTAGTCGGAATCGATCAGGCCGACCAAGTTGCCGAGGACGATGCCGTTCTTATGGCCCAGGCCCGAGCGGGGTAGCAACATGGCAGCCAGGCCCGCATCGGCGATGTAAATCGACACACCCGTGGGAATCAATTCCGCTGCGCCGGGCTGCAATATCAGCGCGGCATCGGTGCAGGCGCGCAGATCCATGCCTGCAGAGCCCGAAGTCGCATGTTGCGGCAGAGGAAATTCGCGCCCAATGCGCGGATCCAGGATCCGCAGCTTGACGGTACGTTGCATGAGCTTAAACCCGCCGCGGGCGGCGGCCGCGCACACGGTCGCGGGGCGTGCCGGCAGCGGTTCGGCGTTTTCTGGCCCCCCGCCGCGGGCTGTCGTCACGCGGCGGCAAGCGCCTGGCGATGAGCGCGATGAGTTCGCGCGCCACCTCGAGTTTAGGTCCGCGCGATACCTCGAGTTTGCCACCGGGCCAAATCACCGTCAGCGCGTTGTCTTCGCAATCGAAAGCGATTCCATCGCCGACGTGATTCGCGGCAATCATGTCCAATCGCTTGCGCTTGAGCTTGATGCGCGCATTTTCCTCCACGTCGTTTGTTTCGGCAGCAAAGCCGACGACAAAAGGCCGCTTGGCCATGTCGGCGACGGATTTGATGATGTCGGGCGCGGGCTCCAGTTCCAGCTTGACCGAGCCGCCTTGCTTCTTGATTTTCTGCTTGGCTACCGACACGGGCTGAAAGTCGGCCACAGCCGCTGCCGCAATGAAGATGTCGGTATCGCCGACCTGCCGATGAACTGCGGCGTACATGTCGCGCGCGCTTTCCACATTGATTCGAGTCACGCCCATCGGCGTCTGCAATTGCACCGGTCCGGTTACGACGGTGACGTGCGCGCCGGCTTCGCGCGCCGCTTCCGCCACGGCGAAGCCCATTTTTCCGGAGCTGCGGTTGGTCAGATAACGCACCGGATCGAGGCGCTCGCGGGTGGGCCCCGCGGTGATCAATACATTGAGGCCTGCCAGCAGACCGGCATTCGCGGGCGCCGCCAACACCGATTCGGCCAGTTGCGTGCGGTTCCCACATGCGGCCGGCGCCCACCTCCCCGCAAGCCTGATTGCCGGAGGCGGGCCCTAGAATGCGAATGCCGCGGGCAGCCAGTGTTGCCGCATTGGCCTGCGTCGCTTTGTTGGCCCACATGACGCGGTTCATCGCTGGCGCCAGCATGATCGGCGCCTCGGTCGCCATGCACAGCGTGCAGAGCAGGTCATCTGCGCGGCCCGCGGCGAGTCGCGCGATGAAATCGGCGCTGGCGGGCGCAATCAATACGATCTGCGCCCAACGCGCCAGCTCGATGTGTCCCATGGCGGCCTCCGCGGCGCTGTCCCACAAGTCGCTGCGCGTGGGGCGGCCGGATACGGCTTGGAAGGTCATGGGAGAGACAAAACGTTGGGCGGCGGCGGTCATGACTACCTGGACATCGGCGCCGCGTTCGATCAGCCGCCTTACCAGGTCGGGACTTTTGTAGGCGGCGATGCCGCCGGTCACGCCCAAGCAGAACGCGAGTTTTCGGCGTCATTGAATGTGCTTTAACTCTTTGAAGCGATCGATGTCGCTCTCGAATTGAATGCTCATCGTCGCCTCTTCGCTGTGCTTCTGCTTCGAGATTCTGTTCCTGAGTGCGCATATCAGAGGCGAGCCGCACCAGATCTTCCGCCATCTGATCCGGCATGCTGGGTGCATTTGGATCGCTGTTGTAAGGCCGAAAGCGCATGCTATCAGCGCGCATTTTTTTCATGCGGCCGTTGAGGGTCTCGAGAAACTGGTTGGTCACCTTGATCTGGTCCGCGACCAGCGTGAGGCGCTGATCGCGCAGGCGTTCGATCTCTTGTACCGAGGCATAGGTGCTGAGCAGGTTCTTATCGCGCAGCTGGCGCTGTTCCGCGTCAAGCTTGACTTTCTCATCGGCGGCCGCTTGATCCGCAGATTTCTGCGCATCCAGATGCCTGATCTCGTAACCCTGGGAGTTGAGGATGTGTTGTTCCTGCGAGGCGTATTCCGGCGGCACGTGATCGCCGTAGTGCGTCACGCCGTCCTTATCCACCCATTTATAAAGCACGCGGCCGTTATTTGTGGTGTGGAAGTTTTGGGGGCGGGGGCGCCCGCTGCAAGCCCGAACGCCAGCAGCCCGCATAAACAGAGGATCCAAGCGACATTCTTCAAGAGACTATCCTCAAGTGAAGCGGCCGCCATTGTGAGGGGCGGCGGCGGCGTTTTCTAGGGGCAATTCCTCAGTCTGCGAGTCCATACCGCTCGCGGTACAGCCGCATGCTGGAAAGTTCGCCCGCCTGGCCGGTCCGGGATACATGCTGCATCAGGTCGGACAAATTGATTACCGCGACCACCGGGATTTGATATTGGCTGCGCACTTCCTGCACCGCCGAAAAATCGCCGCCGGCAGCCCGCTCCTGGCGATCCAGCGCCAGCAACACCCCGGCGGGCGTCCGCACCACTGCTGCGAATAATGTCGATGGACTCCCGGATTGCCGTGCCGGCGGTGATGACATCGTCGACGATGAGGACCCGGCCTTTCAACGGACTGCCGACGATCCGGCCGCCTTCGCCGTGATCCTTGGCCTCCTTGCGATTGAACGCAAAAGGCACGTTGCGCCGGTGCCGCTCCGCCAGCGCCGCCGCCGTGATAGTCACGAGCGGAATCCCTTTGTAGGCGGGCCCGAACAGCATGTCGAACTTCAAATCGGATGCCGCCAGTGCCTGCCGCGTAGGCGCGCCCCACCGCGGCGATGGCGGCGCCGGTATTGAATAAGACCCGCATTGAAAAAGTAAGGACTTTCGCGGCCCGATTTGAGCGTAAAGCTGCCGAATCGCAACACACCGAGCTGCGTACACAGCTCGATGAATTCACTTTGATACGCCGCGGCCATGGGGACTGATATTATCGCGCGCGATGCGCATCGTCACGAATACCGCCTCCCTTTGACCGAACAACCGAAGCCCACGCTCCGGCAGGCGCTGGGCGACAAACGCATCATGGCCGTGCTGCTGATGAGCTTCGCCTCGGGGCTGCCCTTCAATTTGTCCGGATCCGGATTCGCCTTTCAGGCCTGGCTGGCGTCCGCAAACGTCAATTTGAAGGCCATCGGCTTCTACTCGCTCGTGGGTCTGCCCTACATCTTCAAATTCTTGTGGGCGCCTCTGCTCGATCGCTACCTGCCGCCTCTGCTCGGCCGCCGTCGCGGTTGGATCGTGGTCTTTCAGGCCTGCTTGGCCGTAGCCATCGGCGTGATGGGTTTCAGTTCGCCGACCGAGGCCCCGTATTTCTTGGCGGCCATTGCGCTGCTGGTGGTGTTCCTATCTGCCTCGCAGGACATCGTGATCGATGCCTATCGCGTCGATACCATTCCCGCCAGCGAACGCGGTATCGCCGCTGCCGCCGCGGCCTTCGGCTACCGCACGGCATCGGTGCTCGCGAGCACGGTGCTGGTGCTCATTGCCGCGCATACGAGTTGGCACGTGGCTTTTCTGGTCATCGCCGTGATCATGGCGGCAACCATGCTTGCTACTTTCTGGGCGCCTGAGCCCATGACGCCGGGCCAGCCCCCGAAAACCTTGGCCGATGCGGTATGGCATCCGCTGCGCAATTTGATCGGTCAGAAGGGCGCGTGGGGATTTCTCTTGCTGGTGCTGCTCTACAAAGCCGGCGATGCCTTCGCCTTGAGCTTGTACAGCGCCTTCATGATCAAGGGCGTCGGCTTCTCCCTCGATGAGCTCAGCATCGCCGGCAAGGCCAACATGACCATCTCGACCATTACCGGCGTGACCTTGGGCGGCTGGATTTACATGCGCTGGGGCATGTTCCGCTCGCTGCTGGTCTTCGGCATCGGTCAGTCGCTCACGAATCTGCTGTACTCGTTGCTGGCGTTGTCCGGCAAGAAGCTCTGGCTGATGGCGCTCGCCACCACCCTGGACACCGGCGTCGGTGGAATGGGACAAGCCGCCTTCGTGGGATTTCTCATGTCCCTGTGCAATTCGAACTTCAGCGCCACGCAGTACGCGCTGCTCTCCGCCATGGCATCCATTCCGCGCGTCACCACCGGCGCCATTGCCGGTACGCTGGTCTCGGCGATTGGCTGGCCGAAATTCTTTGTCGTGACCTGCCTGACGGCGGTGCCCGGCCTCATTTTACTGGTGATTTTGCGCCGTCCATTGCAGGAACTCGCGGCGCGAGACAGCGCCGACGCGAAGCGCTGAGGCGCAAATCCTAAGCGTATTTTAGCGCTACGAGTTGCTCAGCGGCGCAGCGACCGGTCGTGCGGATTGGACCAGGCCGTTCTGGCGTTGTCCTCGAACTCACGGCCCAGATCTTCGGCCTCGACATCGATGGCGCCCGACCAATCTTCCGGCGCATCGGCGGCCTCGATCAAATCATCCCACAGATGCTCATTCCACGAATCGAAGTCCATTTCAGCAACTGTGCCATCGAAGTATTGAATCTCGATGGTCTGATCCTGATCATCGATGGCCACGACTTCAAAGAGCTCGTTGGTACCGCCCCGATACCATTCGCCTACGATCGGCCTGATAACATTCATCCGCGCCTCCGTCTGCTATGCTCGGCCCCATTCAACTCCCAATGAGCCCATCGCGCAATATGTAAATTTTGCGCGCAGCAACATTACATGATCGAACAGCTCATCAAGTTCTTTGTGGTCTTCTTTGTTGTGGTCGAACCGATTTCTCTGATTCCCTTGTTCGCCGGTTTGACTCAGGGTGCGAGCGCCCGCTACAAGAAAAAAATGGCCAGCAAATCCGCGGCAATCGCGCTGATCATCTGCGTGCTGTTCGCCTTGGTCGGGGCGCGATTCCTGGATATCATGGGAATTTCCTTGAGTTCGTTTCGCATCGCCGGCGGCACATTGCTGTTCTTGATTGCGCTCGAGATGGTGTTCGCGCGCACCTCAGGCACCAAATCGACCACCAGTGAAAAGGAAGAGGCCAAGACGCGGGACGACATCTCGGTGTTTCCCTTGGCATTCCCCTTCATCGCCGGTCCGGGTGCCCTCGCCACGATCTTGCTGACGTCCGGCGAATTGTGGGGCAAGCCGCTGCAGTTCGCCGCCTTCCTCGGCGTCGTCTTTTTCGTGATGCTCGTGTGCTGGATGCTGATGCTGGCAACGCCGCGCTTGATGAAGGTGTTCGGCGTCACCGGCGCCAATGTCATGAGCCGGTTGTCTGGCGTTATTCTCGCCGCGCTCGCCGTTCAATTCATCGTCGAGGGTATTCGCGGCAGCTTTCTTTCCTGACCATAAGCCAAATCCCATACAGCGTGGCCCAAGCGCTCGCCGCGCCGCTCGAAACGCGTCGGCGATCGAAACTCCGGCCGCGGCACATAAGTCGAATCGCCGCTCAATGACTCGAGCGCCGGATTGGCGTTGCACACCGCCAGCATCTGTTCCGCATACGCCTGCCAGTCGGTCGCCAGCCTCAAAATTCCGCCGCTGCGTAGTTTGGCCGCCGCCAGCGAGACGAAGGACGCGTCGATCAAGCGCCGTTTGTGATGACGCTTCTTGTGCCAGGGATCGGGGAAGAAAATCAAGATCTCGTCGAACGAGGCATCCGCGATATGCTCGCGCAGCACATCGACGGCATCGCTGCAGATGACGCGCAGATTTTTGAGCGCGCTCTGCTGCGCGTGCAGCAGCAGCCTGCCGACACCCGAGCGGTGCACTTCGATCCCGAGGTAGTCTATTGCGCGATTGGCATCCGCCAGGGCCCCGATTACTTCACCGGCCCCAAAGCCTATTTCCATACAGCGCGGCGCCGAACGCCCGAAAACGGCCGCGAGATCCAGCGGCGCCGCCGTCAGGTCGAGGCCGTAGGCGGGCCACAGCTCGCCGAGCGCGCGCTCTTGGGCCGTCGTAGTCCGGCCGGCTCGCAAAACGAAGCTGCGAATGCGCCTTGGCGTCTGCATAGCGTCAAAGTGTGCCTGATATCATGGCGGGATGCGCATCACCATTACGCCCCTGCTCATCGCCGCAATCCTGCTGGGCGGCTGCGCCGGTTTGCCGCGGCATGTGCACAAAACGCCGTCAACGGCCTTTCAGCATCCGGAAACCACGACGCTCGGACGGATTGTTGCCGCCGACGAGGTCGGCAAGAACCTGTCCGGCATCCGCTTGCTGTCCTCGGGAGAAGCAGCGTTGGCCAGCCTAATCGCATTGGCCGATCACGCCGAACGGACCCTGGACATTCAGTACTACATCATTCACGAGGATGAGTCGACGCAGCACCCTGCTGCATCATGTACGTCTCGCGGCGGACCGCGGGGTGCGGGTGCGCGTGCTGGTCGACGATCTGAACACCGCAGGCGAGGATCGGCGCTTCATGCATTTGAGTTCGCATGCCAATGTAGAAGTTCGGGTTTTCAATCCGTTTACCGCCGGAAGATTCTGGACCTGGACACGTTTCCTCGCATCCGCGACCGATATCCGTCGCATCAATCACAGGATGCACAACAAGCTGTTTGTCGCGGACGATGCGCTCGCCATTACCGGCGGCCGCAACATCGGCGACCAATATTTCACGCTCGATCCGCGCAGCAATTTCGTGGATCTGGACGTGGTCGCGGCGGGCGCCATCGTGCCGCAATTGTCAGCCTCGTTCGATCAATTCTGGAACAGCAAGTACGCCATTCCGATCGCCTCGGTGGCCTCGTCGGTGGATGCCGAAGCCAATGCATCGCCCCCCATCGAGGCACAAACCTCCGAGAGCGACAGATGGCTCGAGCACGAGCTGGACATAAAGAAATTGGATCTCATCTGGGCGCCGGCCACTGTGCTCGCGGATAAGCCCGCCAAAGTCGCCAGCGAAACCTCTCCCGAGGAGGAGCTCACGATCGCCAATGACATCACAGCCCTCATGAGCACGGCGAAGCAAGACCTGAGCATCATTTCGCCGTATTTCGTGCCCGGCAAACAAGGCGTCGCGCTCATCGCCAAGCTGGTTGGCAGCGGCGTCAAGGTTCGAATCCTCACCAACTCCTTGGCCTCCACCGATTCTCCGCTGGTGGACATCGGCTATGCGCGCTACCGGGTGCCGCTGCTCAAGCTCGGCGTCGATCTGCGGGAAATGCGGCCCAAACTAGGACAGAAGCACGCGCGCTTTCACCCCTTCCGCAGCTCCAATGCCAGCCTGCATGCGAAAGCGTTGGTGATCGACCAAAAAATCGTCTTCATCGGATCTTTGAACATGGACGAGCGCTCGGCGAAGATCAACAGCGAGTTGGGACTTGTCATCAGCAGCACCGAGATCGCACGCGAAGTCACCGGTTTGTTGGATGACATCAGCACCGACGGCAGCTACAAGCTGCAATTGGATCAGCACGGCCGCGTCGAATGGGTGAGCGGCGAAGGCGCCACGCAGAAAATCTGGCACACCGATCCTGCGACCAGCCGCACCGAACGCGCTTGGCTGAAAATTCTTACGCCGTTTGCGCCGGACGAGCTCCTCTAAGGAGATCCGCGAGCCGGCGCGCCGCTTACGATGAAATCCGCAACGTGCTCAAGTATTCTTTCACCTTGGCGCGAAATCCTTCGCTGCTGGTGACCGTGGCACCGCCCGCCAGCACCAAGATGAAATCGCCGCGCAGCGTGCGGTTCACTTCCCTGACGTAGTTCAAATTCACCAGGCAGGAGCGGCTGATTCGCAGCATGGGTTGCGAGCGCAGCGCGATTTCCGCTTGCTGCAGCGTGCTGCGCGCATGGAAGTTGTCTTTGCCCACGCGAATGACGACATAGTTGCGGTCCGCTTCGATCATTTCGACCTGCGTGACATCGAGTACGTGCAGATGGCCGCCGAACTCCGCCAGCAGGCGCGGCTTCTCCTCGCCGGCGCCGCGTGCGCCACGCTCGAGTTGCGCGAGCAGCCCCGCCAGCAAGGTCTGCCGTTCGTCGGCACCGGATGCCAAATGGCGCGGCCGAACCCGTGCCAAGGTCTTGCGGAAGCGCTCTTGGTCGAACGGCTTCAGCAAATAATCCACCGCGCACACTTCGAATGCCTCGAGCGCGTAAGTATCGTAGGCGGTGACGAAAACCAAGGACGGCAGCTGCGTGGGCTCCAGGGCGCGAGCCAGGTCGATGCCATTCAGCGGGTCCATCTGAATGTCCAAGAACAAGATCTGCGGCTTTTGCGATCGAACCGCCGCGAGCGCGGCGGTACCGTCGCCGAACTCGCCCACCACACGTAGATCCCGTTCGGCCTCGCAATACTCGCGCAAGGTGCGCCGACCAGCGGCCTCGTCGTCCACGATGATGACGTCCATCATGTGCCGAGCAGTGTTGTGGTGTGCAATTTGTTGCCGGCCGGTGCCTCGCGCGTGAGCGGCGGTGACTCGCGGATGGCCGGCATGGAAATTTCGCTGATCCACTCGCTGCCGTGAGCCCCAGCCATGAGCGCGGCACGCCCCTCGAATTGCACCGCCATGCGCTCACGCACGTTTTTCAAACCGATGCCGTCCGCACCGGTGGCTCGATCGGGTGCCATGGAGTTGGTGACACGCATTAAAATGGTTTCGTTGACCAGGCGCACCGTGACCTTCACGGTTACTGAACCTTGATGTCCGGCCATGCCGTGAACCACGGCGTTTTCGATCAAGGGCTGCAGGATCAAGCTCGGCACCCACACGGCCGGTATTTCCGCGGGAGCCGGCAGCTGCACTTCAAGGCGATCGGTGAAGCGCCGTTGTTGCAGCTCCAAGTAGAGCTTCGCAAATTGCAACTCGTCAGCCAGCCGTGAGAAATCTCGCTCGCCGGCGTTGAGCAAGCGCCGCAACAAGTCGGCGAGTTGCACCACCATGGACTGGGCGGCTTTCGGATCCCACTCGATATGTCCGCGAATGGTGTGCAGCAAATTGAACAGAGTATGCGGCGAGAGCTGCATGCGCAGTGCCGCCAAGCGGGCCGCGCTCCACTCGCGCTCCAGTGCGGCGAGACGCAGTTCCGAATCGCGAAAGCGCGTGTACAGCGCCAGGCCGGTAACGAGCGCCAGCCCGAAGCCATACGAGGGTAGAAAACTGACGAAGCTGGCGAGCCACAGCGTCACCCAGAACGGATCGCTCCAGGCGCTGACGACATGCGAGAGCGCAGTACCATGCGACCGGTCGGTGGCCATGATGACCTCGGAGAGAATCATCACCGGGTAGGCCATGGCGGAGAATACCGCGCCCAGAATCACTTGCAGGGGCACGGCGATCAGGATGGGGCGCCACTGAACCTTGAGGGAAGCCCAAAACGACACCAGCAGCATGGGCAGAAGCAACAGGTGCTGCAGCAGGCGGGTGTCCCAGGTTGCAAATACCGTCACGTTGGTCACGCGCGCAATGCCTGCGCTCATGCTGTAGCCGTAGAGGACATTCGATACGGTTACGTATATCCAGAAGAGGCAGACGATCCCCAAAAACTGAATCTGGTTCAGCCCTCCGGCAAAGCGCTGCGAAGATTGAGCCGAAGCCAGTCCGATCATGGGTCAAGACTACCGTAACTCACCGTTTTTTGCGGTGCCGGGCGGCTGCCACGGGACGAAACCGTTGCAATTCGGGACGAACTCGACGTTCCGGCGCATACCAATTGCCCTCTCGCGGCGTCTTATGGGGGTGTCCAGTGATTCCACCGAAGGAGAGATGTCATGACTCGATTTTTCCCGAAAATGCCGCTGGTAGGGGTTTTGCTCGGCATCGCCGCCGTGGGTGCGAGTGCCGCGTTCGCTTCACCAGTCAGCGAGCCGCAGCAAGTAGTTCGCTATGACGCCGCCGCCTTGTCGACCGACGCCGGAGCGCGCGCCCTGTATTCCAAGATTTCCAGGGCAGCGGAAAAAGTCTGCCCTAACAGCTACTCGCTGCTGACCAGCGGATTGGTGCAGGAGTGCCGCGAGCACGCGATCGCCGCTGCGGTTGCAAAAATTGGCAATCAGCGGCTCGCGCAGGTGCATGCCGCCGCCAGTTCCAAATCAGGTTAAGCGCAATGTTGTTTTAGCGGCCAGCCGCAGGATCCACGCGCACGGTGCGCTGCACCATCGTCACGTCGCCGTCCTGCGAGCTGGTCGCGTTCTTCGGTCGGGCCTGCTCCAGTTTTTTGCCGTCCGGCAGCTCCGCAGGCAGCTCGTAGGTTGCATCGAAAATTTGCACAGTCATCGGCGCAGCAGGCGTATCAACCCAAAAGCGTAAACCCGCCTCCGGAATGCCGGGGGCGACAAACACTGTACGGCCATCGCGCAGCGTTTGCAGCTTGGCGCGCAGCGGGCCCGCAGCGGAGGCGATCTCGATGTCCTTGATTTTCGCGCTTGCCGGGAAAATGACGAAGGCTTTTGGCGCGCCACGCGCCGATCGTATCTGCAGCTCCATCCGACCAGGAACGGGCGCGCCGGCGCTCAGAGCGATTTGCGTCAGCTCCGGCGCGGGCAACTTCAGGAGAGGGGCTGGCGCATAAAATCCCTTGAGTGGATAGCCGGGAAATCGCTCGCGCGGCACCGGATCGAATTTCAAGGTCTCATCCATGGCGCGCGGCAGGTGCAGCGATGCGGTTTGCGTAAACCAGTGGGCGCGGCCGCTGTCGGTGTCGACCCAATATTCAACGTTGATGCGCTGTGGCCAGCTCTTGGAATAAGTGGGCAGCAACACCGTGATGCATATCGCACCGAACGCCGTGACAGCGGCAATCAAGGCTAGCCGTGAGCGCACAGGCCGCGTCGCGTTGCCGAGCAACGGCAGCAGAAAAGCGGCCGTCACACACAGCGCAATCGTACCGATGGGCCACGCGGGCGCTCCGAGCGCAGGGTACAACAGCAACAGCAGTGGCAGCAGTAGAGCAAGGCCGACCAGGCCGGGGAAGAGCACGGCAAAGTCTGCGGCCCCGCGCGACGGCACGCCGCCTTTCACGAGGACCACCGCGCTGGGCAAAATTCCGAGTGCCGCGGCCAGCGCCGCCAACAGGGCGACATATCCGGCGGCGGGAATGATCATGGCGATGGCCAACGACAAGAATGCGGCCAGCATGCTGGCGCCAAACCAAAAACCCCAAAATCCTGCGCGCCGGGCGAACCACGCCGCTATCGCAGCAGTCGACAGCAAAGCCACAGCCGCGAATCCAACGTGCAAGGCCAGGGGATGGGCGATCCACGATTGCCCTTGGATGGGTGGAACTCTTCCTAAAAACCGCAACAACGCGAGCACCGCGATTGCCAATGCACCGCCCAGCAATACATTGGCGAATGCGCCGAGAAACCCATATGCGGCTTGGGCGTAGCCGAGGTGTCCGCGCCGAATCAACAAAACCGTCGCCGCCGCCAAGAGCGCAAGCGCGGCCAAGATGGCGGGCAGCACGAAACCGACCGGCCAGACGACGACGCTGCGCGCAAGCACATCGAAGAACAGGGAGTCGGCGATCGGCGGATTGATGTCGGGCGCGTTGGCAAGTGCCAGCAGGCCGCTCAAGGCGTTCGCGCCCTGATGCTGCATGGTGCTGGGCGAGGCATTCTCGAAGCTATCGAGCGTCGTGTGATAGTAAGCGACACCGCCGATGAAGGCTAAGTTGAAGCCTTGGTATGACGCAGCCTTGAAAATCGTAAAATCGGTATTGTTGGGCAGCGACTTGTAGATTACATAGCACAAGGAGTTGGTGATCGGTTCGAGGGTCGAACTGCCGTACAGGCGCATCAGCCACGCGTTCGCCGTTCCAGTCTCGAACATGAGGCTGGGTCCGGAGACACCCCGGCTGTCCATGTTGACCGCGGCCCAAATGTGCTTCGCCAGCGGATGCTCACGCGTGAATAGCGAAGCCCCCAGCAGACCGGCCTCCTCGCCGTCGGTCACCAGCAACACGACGGGGTGTTTGGGAGGAGGCATCATGGACAGCACGCGAGCGATCTCGAGCAAATTCGCTACGCCGACGCCGTCGTCCGAGGCGCCGGGACCGGCTGGCACGGAGTCATAGTGCGCCGCCAGCATCACGGCGTCGTTGCCGGTAAATGTCCCGCGCGTCGCGACAATGTTGGTCGGGGTGCCGCATGCGCCGAAGTCATTGCACGAAACACCGGACTGCAGTTCAGTGGTATAGCCGAGCGCGGTCAAGCGCTTGACGATGCGATCGCGCACTTTGGTGTCGGCGGCGCTGCCCATCGGATGCGGCACGTCATCGCCAACCAGCTCCTTGAGGAGCTCTTGCGCCCGCGCCGCAGAGAACACAGTCGGCGCAGCGTCCAATGCGAGCGGCGCCGGAGTGCGGTAGGCGGCCAACGTCGCGCCCAGCAACAGTGCCGCGCCCATTCCTGCGATGATGAGTCCGCGATTTTTCCCGATCGCCATGGATTTATGTCCGCGTCGAATGTTCGGCCTGGTGACGCTTGACGCCGTCCAAAATTTCCGCGTGAGCCAGATCCACTCCGGACCAGCCCAACACCTTGACCCACTTGCCTGCTTCCAGATCCTTGTAGTGCTCGAAAAAATGCTGGATTTGCTTCAGGCGGATTTCCGGCACGTCCTCGATGCTTTTCCAATGCGTAAATAACGGACAGATGTCGTCGGTTGGCACGGCCAATATTTTGGCATCGCCCCCCGCTTCATCGTCCATGCGCAGCACTCCCAACGCGCGACAGCGCACCACCACGCCGGGCAGCAGCGGAAAAGGCGTGTGCACCAGTACATCGACCGGGTCGTCATCGTCGGCGATGGTCATCGGCACGTAGCCATAATTCGCCGGATAATGCATTGCGGTCATCATGAAGCGGTCGACGAAAAGAGCACCGGACTCTTTGTCAATCTCATACTTGATGGGGTCCGATGCTTGCGGGATTTCGATGATCACGTTGAATTCCTGCGGCACGTGCTTGCCGGCCGTCACATCATGAATGCTCATTCCTCAACATACCCGGAACCGAAGAATAGGACTAGTCGATCGCTATCGAATGCGGCTGTGCGCCGACGGCGAACGGCGAGCCGGCGACCGGGGTGAGCGCGCCGGTCGAACTCAGGGTGTAGGCGGACACATCGTTGGAATTGAAATTCACGGCATAAAGAAATTGCCCGGAAGGATCGATCGCCACGGCGATCGGCAATGAGCCCGCGGCGATGGTCGAGGACTCGGTGAGTGCGCCGCTGGCCGGTGTGATGATGAATGTAGCGACTTGGTTGGGAGCTTGTGCATTCGCCGCGAAAACGTAGCTGCCCGTCGGGTCGACGGTCAGCGCTTCCGTGTTGGTTCCGGCCGGGAGGGGCGAGCCCGAAATTGGAGTCAAGGCGCCCGTTGTCGCGTTGAGGCCGTATGAAGCTATGGTTTGATCCGAATTATTCGCAACAAATGCAAACGCGTTCGTGGAATCGATGGCGATTGATATGGGTCCGGCGCCGGTACCGAATGGTGAGCCGGAAATCGCGCTCAACATACCGCTCGCCGGGTCGATCAGGAAAACCGACACCGTATTGCCGTTGAAATTCGTCACGTACAGAAAGTTGCCGTTGCGATCGATGGCGAGAGAAGCCGGTTCGGCGCCGGTGCTAAAGGGTGAGTCGACGATCGGCGTCAAGGTGCCTGCGCTGATTGCGAAGGCCGATACATTGTTGGAAGTCAGGTTCGCCACATACAGAAAGTGATCGGTGGGATCGATGCTCACGGCGCCCGGGCCGGTTCCCGCCGCGATCGGGGCTCCGACTGCGGTCAGCGCGCCCGTGGCGCTGATCGAATACACGGATACGGAGTTAGAGCCGTTGTTCGCGACATACAGAAACTGTCCGTTGGGGTCGACGCTGAGCGCGGTTGGCGTCGCGCCGTTCGATGCGAATGGCGAGCCGCTCAAGGGCGTCAACGCACCGCTGCCCGGATCGATGGCAAAGCCGGAAATCGAATTCGACTGCCGATTTGCCACGTAGGCAAATCGTCCGGTTTGCGTGCAGGCGACGATGACATTGGTAATGCTCGCTTTGTCGATCGTGCCCGAACCGTTGCGCACCGTGCAGGTCTGCACCGGATTGGAGGGCTGCGTCATGACCGTAACCGAATAGGCGGCGCCGTTGTCGAGCCGCGTACCGAAATCAAAGCTTCCGCTGCCGTTGAAGCTCAAGGAGTCGCCGCCGTTCAGCTGCAGCACCAAGCCGGATCCGGTCACGCCGGTCACGGTGCCGCCGACCGTGTACTTGGCGCCGCCGGTGATGGGGCAGCCCGACAGGACGAGGGCGGCGGCGGCAAACGCCGTGGTAAGCAATATCTTCACAGTACTCTCCGGATCAATTTACAACTTCCTACTGCGACAACCGCGCCGCGGAATCATGCCCTCAATTTGGCGAAACTCGCGTGAAGAAGTGTGTAGTTCACGGCGCCGCATGGGCCGGCCTAGCGGCGATTCATTGTAAGCTTCGCTTGAAGGTCAATGCGAGGCAGGGATCAGCGCGCTGAAGGCGGCGGCGTGAGCGTCGAAACTGTGATCATTGGCGCAAAATCCATGGATCAATTGCGTGACAATGTCGACTCGACCCGGGGTGGAGTACCCCGAATGGATGCTGGCGTTTCAGGGACAAGCCCGTACCATGCCTCCGGTGAAGGAATGATGTCGCCGAAGCCCGACACGATAGTAGTGGCGGTGAACCAAATGACGCCGGCGCCTCTCCAATGTTTGCAAAGGAAAGTCATGCCAAAGCTCCAATCGAATGTTTTCAAGCGCGCAGCGCTCGGCGCGGCTGTGCTCATCGTTGCGCTGATACCGCAAGTTGCATCCGCGACTTTGGGCCAGCCTGAAATCACGGTTCAGACCGACGTGGCGCTAGCCCACGCCGCGATCAAGTCCATGCAGGACCGCACCGGTTATCGGGTGCACGAAATTCAATTGCCGTCGGGAACCGTGATGCGCGAATTCGTCGCACCCAACGGCAATGTATTCGCAGTGGCTTGGCAAGGACCGACACGGCCTGATTTGCGTCAAGCCCTTGGCGAATATTTCGGCGCCTATGCCTCAGCGCCTCGATCCAAACTCGCGGATCGCCGTCACGTGCAGATTCAACAAGGCGATCTGGTCGTGCAGGGCGGCGGTCACATGCGCGCTCTTTCCGGCAGGGCTTACCTGCTGAGCGCCATTCCCAGCGGCGTCAATATTGGAGATTTGCAGTAATGGCTTCGATGCGCGCGCTCAAGACGGGACTCTGCGCCGTTCTGTTTCTGTCTGCGGTGGCCTGCGGAGGCGGCGGAGGCGGATCGTCCGCGGGCGGCGGCGGTACTCCTCCTCCGACGAACAATACCGCCAGCGTGATCATCGATGAGGGTCCATCGAACGCGAGCGTCAACACACTGTTCACTTCCGTGACGATCTGCATGCCCGGGAGCACCAGCAGCTGTCAGACGATCGATCACATTCAGGTGGACACCGGATCCTACGGCCTGCGCATCCTGGCGCCGGTTTTAACTCCCTGACCCGCTGCCCATTGAGACATTGGCGAACGGAAATTCCCTGGCGGAGTGCACGCAGTTCGTCGATGGCTTCAGCTGGGGGCCGGTTGTGACAGCGGACCTTCAAATTGCCGGCGAAACGGCACATTCGCTGCCCGTGCAGGTGATCGGCGATTCCCGACTCACCAACATTCCAGCGAATTGCTCCAGCACCGGCGGCACCGAAGAAGACACGGTATCGACTTTCGGCGCCAACGGCATTCTGGGCATCGGGCCATTTGAATTGGATTGCGGCGATTGCGATACCGACGACTCACGGCTTGTATTACGCTTGCGCCACGAGTTGCACGGACACGACGGTGCCGGACAATCAGCAAGTGCCGAACCCCGTTACGCATTTCGCGGCCGACAATAATGGCGCGATCATCGTGTTGCCCAGCGTCGCAGCGGGCGGCGCCTCCAATGTCACGGGTTCGCTCATTTTCGGCATCGACACGCAGACCGACAATGCATCCGGAACCCAAACAGTATTGACTGTGAATGACAATGGCGGAATTGCTGATGACCTTCAACGGCAACACCTTGGCGAACAGCTTCATCGACAGCGGCTCGAACGGCATTTACTTCGACGACTCCAGCATCGTCAAACTGCACCGCTCCGCCGAACGATCCCACTTCGCAAATCGTGAATTTTTATTGTCCCGCGAGCACCCTCGATCTAGAGGTGAGCATCCAAGGCATGAATGGCGTCATGGCGAATAACCTGACATTCGGCGTGGGCAATACCCAGACGATGCTGAATAATAACTTTGATGCCTACCCGCAGCTCGCCGGCACCATTCCTGCAGGAAACGTCGGCACCTTTGACTATGGTCTTCCATTCTTCTTCGGCAAGCGGGTTGCCGTTGCTGTGCAAGGCGCCATGACCAAGGCCGGAACCGGACCCTACATCGCATTTTAAGGCTCGAGTGCCGGCAGCTACCGTCACCGGAAGAGGCAGGATAGACTGCCTCTCAATGAACACCACGGCGTCTTTCACCGCGGCCGGCACGGGTAATCTGCAGCTCGAGTATTTGTCTTCGCATGAAGTCGCGTCCCAGTCCTCGTCCTGGTGGCGGGGCGTCCTCGGCGTCGTCGGGTTCGAGAAACCGCCGAGCATCGAAAGTGCCCATGTCCCGGCTTCCCCGCGTCCCGGTGACGGCCGGCATGATCCGCTCGCTGTGTGCGCAACGATCTTTGCGAAGTGTGGCGAGTGGCGAACCCCGATGTCCGATTGTTGAGCGGAGCGGCCGATGCACGGCGTGAGCTATCGCTTCTCCGACGACCTGCTGTTCGGCTCGCTGACGATCGCGGAGCAGGCCATCGAGGCGCACAGCGAGGCGGGCGCTTTGCAGCGCGCCACGGAGATCGCATACCAGGAAATCTTCGATGTGCTCGACGAGACCGAGCATCGGCATCTGATCCGCATCTGGAATTATCTGCCGGAGATCAACGCGCAGGCCGGCGGCGATGAACGCTATCGGCATTTTAATTCGGCGCGGCAAACGGCATTTCGAAAATCGGGGCGGGCGACCATGGGGACGGTGCCGGCCGCCTGTGCCCTGGGCTCGCCGGCCGGCAGCCCGCTGTCCATTTATTTTTTGGCGGCGCGGCGACCGCCCAAGATGATCGAAAATCCGCGCCAGACCAGCGCCTATCACTATCCGCCGAAATTCGGCCGCCACAGTCCGATATTTTCGCGGGCCTGCGTGTGGGGCGAGCCCGGCGGCGGCCGATTATTCGTTTCAGGCACCGCCAGCATTGTCGGCCACGAAACCCTGCATCGCGGCGATGTGGTCGCGCAGACGCGCGAAACCATGGTCAATATTGCCGCGTTGCTGGAGGAAGCCAATCGCCTCGTCGGCTCGAACCGCTACGCGCTGGACGGCTTGAAGCTCAAGGTCTACGTGCGCAAACCGTCGGATCTGCCGGCCATCGAGGCCAGCTTATCCGAGCTGTTGAACCCCGACGCTTCGATCGTGTACTTGCAAGCCGACGTCTGCCGCGAGGATCTGCTGGTGGAAATCGAAGCCGTCGGCTGAGGCGCGAATTCTTCAAGACTGATTCAAGGCTTGTACGGAAAGGCCTTGTCCGGATAGGCCGGCGGCGGCGGCACCGGCCGCGGGTCGCTGCTGATCTCTCGCTTCAACAAATCCAGCGCCGCATTCAGCTGCGCATCATCGCCGGCGAACGTCGCGTGCGGCAGGTTGTCGATGACGATGTCCGGCTCGACGCCGTGGCCCTCGATCAGCCACCGCCCCTCCGGTCCGTAGACGCCCATTTCGGCGGCGGTGGCGATGCCGCCATCGGCTTCGAAATTGTTCGAGCTGAGCCAGATCTCGCCGCCCCAGGTGCGCACGCCGATTGTCTTGCCCAATTTGAAGCGGTGAAATCCTTCCGTGAACGCCTCGCCATCCGATGCGGTCTCCTGGTCGCATAGCACGACCATGTGGCCGCGGAAGGCGTACTGCATGTTCCATGTCGGAATCGCCCACGCGCGGCTGCCAATAGAACCACGCCTGGCGCAGCAATTTGCTCCAGCAACCAGGAGTCGATGTTGCCGCCGCGATTGTGGCGAACGTCGATGATCAGGCCCTGGCGGTTGAAGATAGGATAGTAGTCGCGCGCCCATTGATCGATGTCCTCGGGGCCCATGGCGCGCAGATGCACGTAGCCGATCTGGCCGCCGGATTCCGCGTCCACCTTGAGGCGGCGGGTGTATTCCCACTCTGCGTAGCGCAGATTGGTCTCATCGGCGGCCTTGATGGGCGTCACCAGCACATCGCGAGTTTCTCCCGCAGCAGACCTCACGCGCAGCAGTACCTGCGTACCAGCCTTGCCGCGCAGCAGCGCACGTTCGTCGGGAACACTCAAGGCACTCTCGCCGTCGATGCTGACGATGACCTCCCTATCCTTGACCCGCGACTCGGGACGATCCACCGGCGGGGCGTTATTGGGCAGATCCGGATCGTGCAAGTACACATGTTCCACCACAAAGCCGCCCGCCTTTTCATCGCGCTTCAGCAGCGCGCCCAGCGCCGCCAAGTCGATCTGATCGGACGGTTTGCGTGCATCGCCGCCTCGAACGAAGATGTGCAGCGCGGACAGCTCGCTGACCATTTGCGAGATCACCTCGTTCAGCTCCTCCCGGTCCGATACCCGATCCACCAGCGGCAGATAGCGCTGACGCATGGCGTTCCAGTCGACGCCCTGCATGTTGCGATCGTAGAAATAATCGCGTTCCAGGCGCCACGCGTCCAGAAATATGCCGCGGAATTCCGCGCGCGGATTGGTGAAGAAAGACCAGTCGCGCTAAATTGATGGTGGACTTGTCGAGCACCTTCTGGTCGGAGAAAGCGGCCGCCTTGATATCGGCATCGACGATGTAGAAGTTACGTGGTCTTTGGCGATCAGCAGCTTCTTGCGATCGAGCGAGATCTCAAAGTCCTTGATGTCGCTTGCAACGGTCTCGACCTCGTCGCCTTTGTTGGCGATTTCCAAACATTTCAGCGCAAATTTGCGGGGCGCTTCGTCGTTAGCATCCTGCCAGCACAGCCGCTTCTCGGTGATCTGCAGGTTGTCATAGTTGCCGGGCGCGACGGGCACTTCCGCGAGGCGTGACTGCAGGTCGCCGAAGTCGATGCGCACGTCTTTGGGAGCTTTGGCGGCCGACGCGACCGTGGCCGCGCTCGCTGCGGCGCCCGTGTGTTTCGCGGCAGAGGCCTTGCCGTCGGCGTTCGTTGGCTCCGGCTTTTCATCGCTCTTCGGCGCCGGATCCGGATGCAACTCGTCGGCCGCCAGGAAAGGCGAGCGCAAGCCCGGCACCAAGGCGAGTTCGTAGATTTTCACCGGACGATCGAAATGCGGTTCGGGCTGGCGCGCGCCCCAGGGAGAGACGACCGTTGTTTTGAGCGATCGATCGGATAAGAAATACAACCATTTCCCGTCGGCGCTCCATGCTGGGCTCACGCTGTTGTAGCGGTCGGACGTGACGGACTGCAGCGCCCCCGTGTCGACGTTGAATAAGCTGATTTGCACGAACTGATTCGCGGCAGTTTGCGTAAAGGCAAGCCAGCGACTGTCGGGAGACCATGTGAGATTATCGAAGTCGCCGAATCTGGATTGGGCGATGCGCTTGTCCTGCTTCGTGCCGATGTCGTAAATCCACAATTGCTGATCCTTGTCCCGGTGCGCCAGCCATTTTCCGTCGGGCGACGCGACCCCATCCCAGCGCAGGACTTTTGCATTGCGCGTCCACTGTTCCGGCGCGCCCACGCCGTTGGCGGGGTACTCCCAAAACTCGGTTTCGCCGCTCTTGGTCGAGAGCGCAACGACATGCTTGCCGTCGGGTAGGAAGCGTGCTTCGCGATAGCGCACGCCCGCATCGCCGGCGACCTTGATGATCCGCCCGCTCTTGACCGGCAGCGTAAAAATTTCGCCGCGGGCCGTGAACATCGCGCGCGCGCCGTCCGGGGAGATGTGCACACTGCTCAAAAAATTAAGCGGCGTCTTCACCCAATGGTCGCGCAGTTGATCGAAATCGGATGCCGTCGTAATCGGAATGATTTCGTCTTTTCCGGTCTTCAAATCGAGCGACCAGAGATCGCCGCCGCATGCGTAGACCACGCGGCCCTCCGACAGAGAGGCGCTTGCAATGTCGAATCCACGCTGATGGGTCTCTTGCTTGATATCGTGACCTTGGGTGTCCATGGAGAAGACATTCATCACGCCATCGCGGTCCGATAGAAAAAAGATCCGCTGATTCCAAAACATGGGATTGCGAGAGGTGCCGGCCCAATCCGCCGTCAAGGGCACCGCCTCGCTGCTGCCGTCGAAGCGCCAGAGGGTTTCGTTGTAACCACCCTGATAGCGTTTCGTGAAACTCGGTTGTTTTCTCCAGCGGGTGAAGACGAGCGTGTGGCCGTCGGAGAAGTAGGCTGCCTCCGAGCCTTCGGCCAAGGGCACGATTTCCCGGCCGCCGTGCGTATCGAGCAGCACGAGTTTGGGGTCAGGCAGGGTGGAAAAACGGTTTGTGCTCACCATTAAGCGCCCATCGGGCGCCCACGCTGCTGGGATCGAATCCCCATTCCAGGTGCGTCGCTCCGGAATCCCGCCCGCAAGCGGCACCGTGTAGACCTCGCTGGGCCCTTCGTATTGACCGACAAATGCTACGGTGAGTCCATCAGGCGAAACCCGCGCCATGGACTCGATTCCCGAGCCCGACGTCAGGCGCCTCGCGGCGCCGCCGTGAATCTCCACCGACCAAAGATCGCCTTCGGAGGTGAACACCACGGTGTCGCCATGCAGCGCAGGATAGCGGTAATACCCTCTTTGTCCGGAAGGCTCGCTCGCCGGCAGCGCGGCTGAAAGGGCGCTGCAGGCGGCTATGACAGACCCGGCAATCAGCAGAATTCTCTTCAGCGGCATTCTAATCGTCCCCGTTGTTCTTCAAGGTTATGGTTGCTGCAATACTTGCATAAGATGCTCGCGAGCCGATAATCGTGTTATTGGAAGCCATCCATTGGACGCAAACCGAGACACCAAAATGAACGATTCAACAGTGGACGCCGCAAAAGTGGCCCAGCATTATCGGTGGGCGGAAATTCCCGCGGAGGCGATGAAAGGCGGCATCACCCGCCAGCTGATTACGGGCGAGCGCATGATGATCGCGCACGTACGCCTCAAAAAGGGCGATGAGGTGCCGATGCACTCCCACGAAAACGAGCAGCTCACCTACATACTCGAAGGTGCGCTGCATTTTTGGCTGGGACCTAAAGGCGATCGCGAAGTGACGGTTCGCGCCGGAGAAGTGTTGGTGATCCCGTCCAATCTCGAGCATCGCGCCCTCGCGCTGGAGCAGACCCTGGATGTGGACGTCTTCAATCCGCCGCGCCAGGATTGGCTCGACGGAACGGACGCGTACCTGCGCCGCTGATGCGCAAAATCAGGCGCGCTAGGGTGCGCGCTCGAGCGGCAAGCGATAAAGATACGCAGCCAGTTGCGAGCCTATTGCGCTGGCGACGAATACCAGCTTGTTGTTCGAGGTGAGCTTGCGCAGCCAATCGAAGGCGCCGCCATCGATCAATGGCAGCTGCTCGCCGCTCGAGGACCGTGCGCTGATCATGAATCGCAGTCCGTCATAGTAATTGTGCGTGAGCGGCTCAATGAGGACTGGGCCGCCCACACCGCTTGCGATGCGCTCGCCAAGCGCTTTGCGCTCCGGGGTGGCGAGAATCTTGATGCTGCGATCCGGAAAGACGTAGCCATGCTGCTCGAGCCGGTTCAATGCGCTGAGATGCGTTTGAATGTGTTCGGACAATGACTGCACCAGAAAGCCCTGATCCTTGCGTTCATGGCCCGCACTGGTAATGCAAAACAGTCGGAAATGCGCGGCAAATCCCGCATGGTTAGGCACGGGTTGGGCGCGGACGCAGCGGTGACTGGTGGTGAGCTTGACTGTTTGCCTGGGATTCTTGCGTAAGCGCCGCGCACTCTCGAGCGCGAGCAAGTTGGTCGGATCCGAAACCACCTCCGTGCCGCGAATGGTCGAGACAATCTTATTTTGGCTGGCAAGCGCGATGGCCGAACAGGAACCTAAGGGTGCCAGCGGCGAGAGTTCCACGGCTTCGAACTCTGAAGCAGCCGCGAGCAGATGGCTGTCCAACTGATTCAACGTGCGCTGCTCGACGTAGGCGGGGCAAACGAAGCGGTCTGTTTCCCATTGCTGTAGGACGAGTGCGGCTGATCGCTGTGCGGCGCGCTGCTCAGCGACCCCGAGGAGTAAGGACCAAAGCTCGGACGCGGCCAATCCTTTCGCCAGCGCCGCGTAGGCTGATTCTTGAATTCCCGAGTGCGCCCAATTGCGTTCCACGCGCAGGAGACCTACTGCGCCAGTCTGCGCGGATCAATACCCTGCCCGAGCGTGAATGACGATCCCACTGCGCTGACGACTGCCGAGAGAATCTTGTGCCCGTCGACTTCGACCAACGCCGAATATCCCCATTCTCCATCGCCCTCGTACGAGTCACCGCCGAGATTTGTCACGAGCACCGTAACCTTTACCGCATGGGCCTCGTGAATCTGAAGGATCCGCGCTGAGCGCCGTAGGCCCCGCAGCCGAACGTCATCGCCGTTAGTCTGGCCATCCATTGCAGCAAGCGTCGTCATGTGCGAGGTCAGATCATGAGATGCGGCGGCACGCGAGCATTGGCGGCCCGCTCATAGGCTCGCGCGACCTGGAGCAATAGCCCATCCTGATTTCGATTGGTCACAAGCGTGATACCTACCGGCAGGCCGCTGACCAACCCCGCAGGCACCGTCAGGCTGGGATATCCGGCGATCGCCGCGGCACTGGCAATTTGCGATGATCCACCGCCGCGCCGGTCACCCCATACTGGGTCTATGAGATCAGCGGGTCCGTTGCTCGGGCCCAGAGCACCTCCACTCCCTGCTGACCAAGCAGTGTCGCCAAGCCTTCCGACGTCGGTCGTGCGTTTCAAAGTGGCCAGTGCCTTCTCATAAGCGGGATCGCTCAAAGGTCCTTTTGCCTCGGCCATTTCGAAAATTTCCTGGCCAAAGACGATGAGTTCCTCGTCCGCATGAGCTCGGTTGAAGGCGATCAGATCGGCCAGCGTCCTACAATCAACCTGCGCGGGATCGAGCGTCGCCAGATAAGCATTGATGGCATCCTTGAACTCGAACAACAACCCATCGAGTTGTGAATCGCCCATCTCGTCGAAGGCTTTTGCAGGCTTTAAGTCGATGGTCGCGGCCCCTTCCTGCTCGAGCACGGCTCGGGCGTCGGCGAACAACCGAGTCGTGTCCGGATGCGCACCTTGCGGCACCGGCATGACCCCGATGCGCACGCCGCGTAGACGAAAAGCCTCGATGTCATTGCCGTGAAGGCCGAAACCGAAGGGCCGCTCGGCGATGACAGCGGCGAGTATCGCGGCATCGCCCACAGTCCTACACATAGGGCCTGCCGTGTCCTGCCGGGGCGAAATCGGAACCACGCCCTTGCCGCTGACGACGCCCACCGTGGGCTTGAGTCCCACGAGACCGTTGATCGACGAAGGCGACAGGATCGAACCGTTGGTCTCAGTGCCGATCGCAGCCGCGCAGAAACTCGCCGCCGCCGCCACGCCGGAGCCGGCGCTCGACCCAGAGGGGTTTCGGGCGGGATCGTAGGCATTGCGGACCTGGCCGCCGATTCCGCTCCAGCCGCTGCAGGAACGCGTCGAGCGAAAATTCGCCCACTCGCTCAAGTTTGCCTTTCCCAAGATGATGGCGCCGGCAGCGCGCAATCGTGCCGCGAACGGCGCATCGGCGCTCGAAAGGATTTGGCGAGCGCGTAGGAGCCGGCAGTGGTCGCCATCGGGTCGCGCGTCTCGATATTGTCTTTGACGATGATCGGGAATGCCGTGCAGCGGGCCGCGCAGCTTTCCCGATTTGCGTTCTGAATCAAGCGCTCGCGCGTCTTTGAGTGCGTTGGGATTGATGGCCAAAACCGAGCGGTACTGCGGACCGTTGTGATCGAAACGGGCAATACGATTCGGAAGTACGCAGCGGTCAAAGCCTCGGAACTCACCGCACGGCGGCCAGCGCGCGCATGAGTGCGGCGATGGACTGTTCGGTCGGGTCAAAAGCGGAGCTGCGGCGCGCAGTTCGCCGGCGGCAGCGACCAGCGATTACAGCCTCCTGCTGTTGTAAGAAAACGTCGGCGATCCATGAAATCTCCCTTTTGTATTTTGAACCGGCTGGTCCGAGCCGTTCTCAGGAGCGGACAACGGTGCAAAATATATTCATCGGAATTCTTTGACAGGTCGTGGTGGATTTGTTACTTATTTGTGATTCGGCATACGAGATATCTCATATTCCGATCACGGCAAATATAACGCTGCAGGGGATCAATAACCAATGACCATACGACCACGTCGATACCGTGGGCTGCGCGAATTACCCGCCGTTGCCCGCTCTTCTAGCGATGAGCCTGGCTGCGCATGCGCAGGTCACTCCTAAGGCGGCTGCGCCCGAGGACAACTCACTACAGGAAGTGGTCGTTACAGGTTCACGCATCGCGCGTCCGGAATTCGACAATCTCGAACCAACGACGAGCGTTGATGCGAAGACCTTCGATGAGCGCGGTTACCTGGATGTTGGCCAAGCTCTTAACGAGCTGCCGGCATTCGGCGTGGCGCCCTCGGGCCCGCAAAATACGCAGTCGGGCTTTGGTATCGCGCAAAGCTTCGTCGATCTCTACGGCTTGGGTTCCCAGCGCACCTTGACGCTGGTCAACGGCCGCCGCTTCGTTTCCAGAGTCCAACCACTCTAACATCTCCAATGCCAACACCAACAATCGGCGGGAACGGCACTCAGGTCGACCTCAATGTCATCCCGACCAAACTGATCGATCACGTCGAAGTCGTCTCAGTAGGCGGCGCGCCGGTGTATGGCGCGGACGCAATCGCGGGCATGGTTAACATCATCCTGAAAAAGAATTATCGAAGGTCTCGATGTCGACGGCCAGGTCGGCGCTTCCGGTCAAGGAGACGCGTGGAACTATCGGGCGCGCGTTCTGGCCGGACAAAATTTTGCCGATGGCCGGGGCAATGTAACGGGCGTCGCGGAATTCACGAAATCCGACGGACTTCTGGGTACCCAGCGTCGCGATTTATGCCCGCGACCTGCAATTTGAATCGCCGGCAACTCCCGGCCCGTTCAGTACCGTGCTGATAGAAAACGGCACCGTGACTCCGATCAACTTCGGCGGCATTCCGTTGGTAGACGATTTGTTTCTCTCTCCGGCCGCCGGCCTTCCAGGCAGCGTCATTGGCGTAACAAATCCCGCCGGCCAAACGCTCGCGTTTCCCAGCACACCCAACTCGGGCAGCGCGCTGGTTCCTTACAATGTCGGCGCGCCCAGCGGCAATGTGGTGTTCGCATCGGGCGGCGATGGTGAGCGGCTGTCGCAAACCACCAACCTGCTCTCGCCCACCGAACGCATCAACGTCGACGTGCTGCCGAATTTCAAGATCAACGATCACATGAATTTGTACGGCGAAGGCTGGTTTTCCGAAACGCATGCGACCAACCTGGTCGCTCAACCCCTGTATCAAACACCGCTGTTCAATAGCATTGCCGGTCAGCCGGGCGGCAACCTCGTCATCAGTGTCAACAACCCATTCATCTCTCCGGGCGACCGGGCGCTGATTCAGGCGGCGCTCAACAATTACGCGGCTACCATGCCGCTGGGAGCGCCGATGTATCCGGGCATCGCAGTCGGACCCGGTCAACCGGTGGCCTACCCCGCCTGGAACACCAGCCAGTTCTATCTCGCTCGCGGCAGCGTGGACTTGGAAAACGGCGCGGCGACGGCAACGCAGGTCGTGGCGCGTGGCGTGGTCGGCGTCAACGGCGACTTCACGATATTCAACCGCAATTACAACTGGGATGTATCGGCCAACTACGGTACCTCGAGCAACACGAGTTTCAATCCGCAGGTGGTCTATCAAAACCTGGCCAATGCGCTGAACGCGACCACCAACGGCGCCGGCCAGATCGTTTGCGCCGGCAACCCGGTGAATGCACCGATTGCAACAGAGAATCCCACCTGCGCACCCTTGAATATCTTCGGCAACGGCTCGCCGAGTTTGCTCGCCCGGCAATACATCACGCACCTGGCGACGGCAACTTCGTACAACACGCAACGCGATCTCAACGCCAACCTCTCGGGCGACATACTGCAGTTGCCCGGTGGCGAGTGGAAAGGGTCGATAGGTTTCGAAAACCGGCGCGAGTCGGCGGACTTCTCCCCCGATGCTTTCTATACATTGAATTTAGGTCAGAATTCGCAAACCGCCGTCGCGGGCTCATACCGTACCAACGAGGTGTCGCTCGAAACACTGATACCGGTATTCGGACCGATGCAGGAAATTCCTGGACTGCACAAGCTGGAAATCGATGCGGCAGCCAGACGTGTCGATAACTCGGTCGCGGGAAGCGCCACCACCTATGAATACGGCGTGCGGTTTTCTCCGATCGAGGACATCACATTCCGCGGCAATAAAACCAAGTCCATTCGTGCGCCTTCGATCACCGAGCTGTTCCTGCCCACCGCGCAGATCGGCTCGTTCGCGCAAGATCCTTGCGACCATAATTTCGTCAATCAAGGTACCGCGCCCGCGACCCGTCTCGCGAACTGCATCGCCGCCGGCATCGATCCGACGACCTTCAACTCGACAGTGGTAAACGCGACGGCACAAGGATTTACGGGTGGTAATCCTAACCTGGTAAGCGAGACGGCTTTCTCCAAGACCTTTGGCGTCGTGATACGTCCGCGCTTTCTGCCCAAATTCAGTCTCACCGTGGACTATATCGACATCTTCTTGAAGGGCGCCATCGAGACCTTGTCGCTGACGGACAACATGGACGCCTGCTACGACTCGCCGGACTACCCGAATGCGCCGGCGTGCAGCACTTTCACGCGCAATGCGAACCACCAGGTCACGAGTTTTCATGTCGGCTATGTGAATGCCGGCTTGCTGGAATTCACCGGCATTCAGACAGCTTTGGACTATACGTTCGATCTGCCGTGGACTTTGGGAAGCCTCGAGACGCGCGCCGCGTACCTCGACACCGAGCGGCTGCAGTCGCAGGTCGGCGATGCCAGTTCCAACAGTCTCGCCGGCGAGTTGAATGCCGGCACCAGCACCGGCGGCGGCGCCAAGCGGAGAGGCAACCTCGATTTGATCTATTCCAATCACGGATTCTATTGGGACTGGCAGGGGATCTTCATAGGCGGTGCAAATTTCAACAACATGTTCACACCGACTACGCAGAATTATTTCTCGGTCGGAAATTGGTGGCTGATCAATTCGACCATCGGCATGCAATTCAACAAGCAATTCAGGGCTCAGCTCATCGTCGACAATGTGTTCAACAAGGAACCGCCTTTCCCGGCGTTGGCCGGCACCGGCGGCAACTTCGTTGGCGCGACGACCACTTATTTCTCGGGAATCCTCGGTCGAGCGCTACAGTTGTCGGTCGACTATAAGTTCTACTAACTGCCGCCTTTTGGCACACTCGGAAAGGCGCCTTCTCGGGCGCCTTTCTTTTTTGGACGAGCTAATTTGCTTGATCCCCGACGACGCGACTAGAATCGGCTTCAGGCGGGCGTCGTATAATGGTAATACCCAAGCTTCCCAAGCTTGAGCCGTGGGTTCGATTCCCATCGCCCGCTCCAGTCTAAGACTACGTCATTTCTAGGAAACGAAGCCGTTCCGATCGAGCTTCCCTCAAAGGAGGCGGGCGGGGCATTCCCGACCGGCACCACGCGTCGATGGCACCCTCCCAATCTCTCTGTTCGCGTACATTTTCTACCTGAACGCCAACACGTAACCGCCACCGCCTTGATGTTGGAAGTGAAGGTTTTGCAGGAGCATAAACCTACCGGCGCAGCGGTGAGACGACCGCCTAAGCGTGGCCCGATTCGCGTAACTTGGAAACCACGATATGCCACGGCTCGAGAATGTGTTCATTCACGAGCGCACACGCTTCATCTATTTTTCTTCGCTCGACGAGCTGGAGCAATTTGCGGTGCTCGCGCTGTGAGTCCGCGAAGGCATTCGTCATCTTGAGTTGATAATAGACGTAATAGACATACCGCTCCAGGCTGCGCTGCAACGAAAGGATCGTCGCGAGCTGCCGCGGACGCTCTGCGGCCGCGTAGAGGAGGGTATGGAACGCCATGTTCAGCTCAGCCCATCGCTCCGGCTGGTGATCAATGCGATCCAGCGCTTGGGCGGCCTTGTGCAGGTCACCAACAGTGAGCTTCGGTATTGCGATGCGCAGCGCACAACATTCCAAGGCCGCGCGCATCTCGGTAAGCTCTTCCAGCTCTGCTGCAGAAAGCGCCGCGACGATCGCGCCGCGGCGCGGCCGGATCTCGACGAGCCGTTCGGCCTGGAGCCTGAGAAAGGCTTCACGAACCGGAACGTGACTCACCCCGAATGATCGGGCGATCTCGTCCTGGCGCAAGGGCTCACCGGGCGCGAGCCGCCCGCTCACGATGTCACTACGCAGTCGCCCGACGACGAGATCAGGAGTTGACATAGGAAGTTTCACATAGATAATATATTATCTATTAGTACAGATTGCAAGCCAGAGTGGAAGGCCATGAAACCAGGGTTTTTGTTCGTTACCGCGAGCTTTATGGTGCTTAACTCAGTCGAGCCACAGGCCGCACATGCCAATGGCGATCCACGAGTTGGAAAGCTCATAAGCCAATCGGGAGCCGCTCTTCACGTCGATGCCCTGCGTTCGATGAAGGTTATTCATGCAAAGGGCAGCGTCGTAGTCACTGGTCTTTCCGGCAGTGGTGATGACTGGAATGAGATGGGCGGAATGCGGGAAGCAGTGCTTTTTTCAACGCCGCCTCTCGGCGGAGGCAGCGGCTGGGATGGCGACGAGAACTGGAATCTCGACCAGACAGGACTGGTGATCGTGGACGGGAGCGTGCTCGGGCGCTCCAGTGCCATCAACCGAGCATACGTTGGTAACTATGACCTCTGGACACCAAGTATACGGCGGCGCAACGATCACATTAGGATGCTCGAAGAGCCAGGGCGGCAAGAACTACGACGTGCTCACCATTATGCCGCCTAACTCCAGCGTGCCGATCGACGTCTGGTTCGATAAGGCAACTCACCTGCCGGTG
Source organism: uncultured Gammaproteobacteria bacterium (assembly GCA_963771615.1). GTDB lineage: Bacteria > Pseudomonadota > Gammaproteobacteria > Steroidobacterales > Steroidobacteraceae > Bog-1198. The sequence goes on along the minus strand of CAVYUD010000006.1, from coordinate 2,618 downwards.
ACGGTGGTGCAAACGGCGGGGCCGGTGGTCACGACCATTACCATGGCCGATTTCCGCCCGGTACGGGGCCTCATGATTCCCTATCGCGTGGATACGTCGAACATGAATGGCACCACCTCGTTTACGGTGACGAGTGTCGAGGTGGATCCACCCGGCGGCGCCTCGCATCTCACGGCTCCAACGTCTTCACCGCATGATTTCTCGATCGCGAACCGCGCGACGCAGGCTTCCGTCCCGATCCAGATTTCGAAGAATCAGGTATGGCTCGACGTCATGCTCAACGGAAAGGGACCGTTCCATTTCGCTTTCGACACCGGCGGAGCGAACGTCATCGATTCGGCAGTCGCCAAGGAGCTTGGCGTGGCCAGCGGTGGATCGGCAGAGGTCACAGGCGTGGGCAGCGCAGGTGTTGCCTCTAGTTTCGCCGTGATCAAGAGGCTTCAAGTCGGGGATGCACTGGTCACGAATCAGGTCTTCATCGTGCTTCCGATCGCCAAGGGCTTCGGCATGTCCGTCGGAGGGCCGATGGATGGGGTAATCGGCTACGAGGTGCTATCCCGCTTCTTGACCACCTTCGATTACGGAAATAAGAAGGTCGTGTTTCATATGCCGGGGTCGTATACGCCTCCACCCGATGCGAACGTCGTACCGATTGCGCTGTTCGGCACAGTGCCGCAATTCGCATGCGGCATCGACGATGTGCCAGCGACGTGCACGCTCGATACTGGCGCGAGCAGTTCGCTCTCGTTCTACACGCCGTTCCTCGAGGCCCATCCGAGCGTCGTACCGACAAAGGTCACCGAGCCGGGAGTGAATGGATTCGGCGTTGGCGGTCCCACTCATGGGAGGCTCGGCCGCCTGCAGACGCTTTCCTTCGGCGGGCTGACGCTTCACGATCTTGTCGGTGACTACCCGGCACAAGGGGAAGGAGGGTATGACTTGCCCTTCTTTGGTGCCAATGTGGGCGGCGGAGTGTGGAAGCGCTTCACGATGACGCTGGACTATCCTGGGCGCACCATGACGCTGATGCCGAATGGGGATATCTCGGTACGCGACGAATGGGATCGCAGCGGTCTCTACCTCATCAACAAAGGCGGGATCACGGTCATCGATGTGCGCCCCGGTACACCGGCGGCGACGGCTGGACTGAAAAAGGATGACGTCATCGTGTCGCTCAGCGGCTCTTCAAATCCGTCTCTGCTCGAAGTCCGCGGCGCGTTCCGTGCGGCTCCCGGCACAGTGGTGCATCTCGTCATCAAGAGCAAAGATGGCGGCACGCACAACGTCGACCTTACGCTCGCCGATTACGTGTAGCAGGGTCAGATGGGGTCATGTAGGGCAGACACTCCAGGACGCGACCTCGCGCAGCGCCCAGTTCCTCCGTCATCGACCCCGTGCTGCCGGCCGGGAGCGGTCGCTTTCGGGGAGCGCGAGAGCAGGAATCCGGCGCGCGGCCGGATTCCCGTGTGAACGTCGCGGTTCACGCCGTCACGGCCTTCTGGGCCGCCGCGAAGACGTCGCGTGCGGACGTCGTACCCGCTACGTGCTCCGTACCCTCGACTCCGAGGTCCATCCATCCTGCATTCACGGCCTCAAACATTTCTTCGGCAGGTCCGGTGTGGCCCTTCGGGATGCCGAATTGCTCGAACGCTTTCGCCCACCCTGCACGCGGGACTGCAAAGGCTTTCACGTCGAGATTCAGGACTTCACCCAATTGCTCCGCGACTTCATCCGCGGTGACCATCGAACCAAGCTCGACGACGCGCTGCCCTGACCACGCTGGCCCGGTCAAAAGGGTTGCGACCTCCGCGCCGATGTCGTTCGTCGCGACCATGGTCGATTTCCGGTTTGTCGGATTGTAGTAGACCGGTAGCGTTCCGCCCTGGGCGACCTGCAAGCCGTAGAGGAAGTTTTCGAAGAATCCACCTGCGCGCACAAATGCGATTGGCGATATCAGGTCGCGAAAACCTTGCTCCAGAAGCGACAAGGCCGTGATCATCCCAAGCCCGCTGGTCCTGTTCGCACCCATCGACGAAAGCGCCACCACCCGCGGCGGCGCTGCCTTGGTGAGCGCCTCGACATAGTTCGCAATCACGCCCTTGGCTTCTTTGTAATCGGGCGAGGGGGCCCAGACAGCCGGCAACATGACAAACGCGCCTTCGACGCCTTTGAGCGCCCGCTCGATGGCTGCCGAATCATTCCAATCACCGTCAACCAGTTCCACGCCCTGGTTCGCCCAGCTTGACGCCTTCTCGCGATTGCGGACCAGCGCGCGTACTTTCTTGCCGATGCGCCAACAGATGTCCTGCCGTCGCGCCGCCCACTTTTCCCGTGATTCCCATTACTAAAAACATGCGTTTTCTCCTGATCTTGAGGGACAGAGGACTGCCCCGTTGGTTTAACGAATGAGCGGCAAAATGGCCCGGATACCGGGATCGCGCGCATAGAGGCCGCCCCATGTCATCGCGCCCAGAAGCAGGGCAATGATTTCCGGCGGCGACCCCAACTCACCAATGCGGACATGGGCACAGATGGCGCCCCCCAAAAAGCCCGTCACTAGGATCGCGCCAAGCACGGCGGTAGCCGGTATGGCGTAAAGAATGGCGCAGGCAAGCACG
>CAVYUD010000005.1:0-260431 GCA_963771615.1 uncultured Gammaproteobacteria bacterium | reverse complement strand
CGCGCGCAGCTTGCCGGCAGCGGGCGCGCGGCCTGGGTGAAACAGCTCTACGTCAAGGCTAACTTGGATCTCGCGCAAGATCTCGCTGCACTCGATCGCGCGCCGCGTATCGCCGCGGACGCTGCAGCCGTCGCCTATATGCGCTCCAACTATGTACCGAGCGGCGAAGTTCGGGTACCGGTTTTGTCCTATCATACGGTGGGAGATGGCCTCACCGTGCCTGCTCAGCAGGCCGCGTACCGGACCCTCGCACAAAGTCAGGGCTCCGGCGACAAAGTCGAGCTGGCTTGGGTGGGCCGTGCGGGCCATTGTAATTTTTTGCCGTCGGAACAGTTGGCTGCGCTGCATACCTTGGAGCTGCGCCTCGATACCGGTATTTGGCATACGGCGCCTCAGGAGCTCAACTCACTGAGCCCAAACGACCCCGGCGCCAGCAAATTTGTCGCCTTCACCCCCGCACCTTTTTTACGTGCCTGCGGCAGCCAGCAACCCGCGTGCGCACAGCCTCCCGGGAGCGCTGCTCCTGGCACTCCGGCGGATTTAGCGGCCGAGAAGTCCTCCATCTACGTCGCCGTCGCGGATGCGACCAAGATTGCCATCGATATTTACAAGCCCTCACAACAGCCGCCTGGCGCCGAGACGCGCTGGCCGATCATCTTGCTGCACTCGCTCGGCCCGCGCAGCGATCCGCGCACCATGGCGATCTACGGTGTCGCGGATCTAATCAAGCGCGGTTACGTGTTCGTGTGGATGCAACCGCGGGGCACGGGTGCCTCCTATGGAAAGACCGGCGGATTTCTCACCGCGCAAAACGGCCGGGATGTGCGCGACGTAATAGCCTGGCTGACGCACCAGCCCTGGTCCAACGGCAAGGTGGGAATGATGGGCCTCTCCAATCTGGGATTCATCCAATGGTTGGCCGCCGCGCAGCATCCGCCGGGTCTGGTAACGATTGTTCCGGCCGTCGCCAATCCTGACTTTTATTATCAGTTGTATCCAAATGGCGTCTCTGCGTTAGGGGGCGCGCCGGGTGTTGCCAGCCGCAGAACTGCGCAACCTCCGCGACCTGCTCTGCCCGATGTGCAGATACAAGCCGTGGATGGTGACGCGCCGCCGGAGTACCCGCTGTGGAATGAGGCGCAGCGTACACACAGCGGCGGCCTCAGCCTGCCCGATGAATGGAGCGTCAACATGCTTCGCGACCAGATCAATCCGCGCCTCGGCTACGCGCCAGGGCTGGTGGATTCGCCATTGCCTGCCGCGTCGTCGGCATTGCGTAGCGCCGGAATTTTGATCTACCAAATGGGCGGCTGGGCCGATGCCTCGCCGGGCGGTCAAATCGTCGCGCATCGCGGGTTTGGCACGAAACTGATCATCGGCGCGTGGCCCCACATGCTCATGGCCGAGGATCAGGGCGCTGTCTTGCTGCGAAAGGAACATCAGCGTTGGTTCGATTGGACCTTGAAAGGGATCGACGATGGCATCGGACATGAGCCTGCCGTCCGCTACCAGACTCAAAATGAACGACAAGGCGATGGCTGGCATTTTGCCGACCGCTTCCCGCTCGCTGCTCAGAAAATCATTGCTTATCATTTCGCTGCGGGTGCTACCCACACGGCGAACTCGCGCTTGGACGCGGCCCTCGCCAAAAATTCGCAGTCGCCCGCAGCTTTTCCAGCCTATCGAGTCGACTTTGATATCGCCGCGTTCGGCGGAAAGTACACCCGGCTCAATCGCAGTTGGGCTGGCGACATGACGGCCGATGTCGATGTACGCTCGCTCACTTTCACGAGTCAGGTGCTCGAAGAAGACACCGAGGTTACGGGGTTTCCGATTGCCAACATCTGGGTGAGCGCCAACCAAGCGGACGCCGATTTGATCCTGTACTTGGAAGAGGTTACAGCGGACGGGCACAGCCGCTTTGTCACCGATGGCACGGCGCGAGCCTCGCATCGTCTGCTCGATCAGCGCTGGCCGTGGAACGAAATAGGGGTGCCTTTTCATCGCAGCTATGCGGCCGACCGTCGCCTCTTGAAGCCTGGCGAACCTGTCCTGGTGCGCTTCGCGTTGACCCCCACCTCCTACCTTTTCCAGCGTGGTTCGCGCATCCGACTTTCGGTCTCGGGCGGCGAGGTGAATACCTATCAACCACCCGCAGAAATCGACGTCAACCAGCCGCTGCTGTTGCGCATCTATCGGGGCGGTACGCACGACTCGCGGGTCGAACTGCCCGTCGTGCCGCACTCATTGATTCGGATCCAGTAGCATGGCCGGGACATCACTCGGGCAGGACTTCACCATTCTTGCGGTCGGCGACATCGCGCCCGATCGCTCCGACGCCAACGAATGTTTTGATTTGATCCGCGCGGATCTGCAGCGCGCCAGCTTCGCGTTCTGCCAATTGGAAACCTGCCTTACCGAAGGCGGATCGAGACTACCGCAGGCGCGCCATGCGGTGCGAGGCCGTCCGGCGATCGCCGCCGCGCTGCAAGCCGCCAATTTCGGCGTAGTGTCCTTTGCGAGCAATCATTGCATGGACTGGGGCGCCGGCGCTTTGCTCGAAACCCTCGAGCACTTGGGCTCGCGGGGAATCGACGTGGTGGGCGCCGGCGCCGACATAGCGGCCGCACGGCGCTGCGTCGTGAAGCAGGTGGCCGGCTGCCGGGTTGCATTCCTCGCGTATTGCTCGATATTGCCGATGGGGTATTGGGCTGAAGCGCGTAGGGCAGGGTGCGTGCCCATGCGAGCGTTCACCCATTACGAGCAGATAGAAACCGATCAGCCCGGCACGCCTAGTCGGGTCCATACCTACGCGCACCGGGACGATCTACAGTGGCTACGCACCGACATACGAGCGGCGCGCGAACTCGCCGATGTGGTGATCGTCTCCATGCATTGGGGAATACACTTCGTCGAGGCGGTCATCGCGGACTATCAGCGCGAGGTCGGCCATGCCGCAATCGATGCTGGGGCCGATGTGGTGCTGGGCCATCACGCACATATCTTGAAAGGCATCGAGCTATATCGTGGCCGTCCCATTTTCTACAGCTTGGGTAATTTCGCCGTGGATTTGCGCATTGATGCCACGCACGCAGCCAGTGCAAGTTTCCGCGAGATTCAGGCGCTGAATCCAAGGTGGGTCGTGGATCTACAGGGGCTGTATAACTTCCCGGAGGATTCGCGAATGACTCTGGTCATCGAAATGATCATAAATCAGCGCGGCATCGAGCAAATCAATATGCTGCCCGCCTACATTAACAGCAGCGCGCAACCCCGGCTGCTGGCGCCGGACGAGCCGCTATTCACGCAAGTCGCGGACTATCTCGGCCAGATTTGCCGGGCGGCCGGTTTGAATGGCCAGTGGTTGCAACGCGAGCGTGGACTTACGTTGCTGCGCTGATCGGAAGCCGCCAAGCGCTACTTGACCCCTCAAATGCAAGCGCTTACACTCCTTCAAAAATGCAATGTAAGCGATTGCATAAGTGCCACACGTTACTCGGGGGAAACTAGCATGACGTACAAGACTCTTACGCTGTTCGCCGCGCTTCTGGGCGCACTCAGCGCGGCGCAGGTCTGCAACGCGATTGAAGCAGATGCAGTGCCGGCCGCCGATGAGGGGCTCGAGCAGATCGTCGTTACGGCAGAGCGGCGCGCTGAAGATCCCCAGAAAATGTCGGTGTCGGTCGTCGCATTCAGCAACGAAGATCTACAAGATCACGGCGTTCAAAACGTCCAGAATCTGCAATTTCTTACTCCCTCCCTGAGTTTCGTCGACGAAGGCAACGTCAAATTCATCAACATTCGCGGCGTTGGCCTAAATGAGGGTGCGCCCAACCAAACTGACGGCGTTGCCAGTCACATCGATGGGTCGTATGTGGCTCAGGTTTTCACCGTCGATGACGCGTATTTCGATCTGCAAAGCGTCGAGGTGCTGCGAGGTCCCCAAGGCACGTTTGAGGGTCAGAACGCCGAAGGCGGGGCGATATTCATTAATACCAAGGCGCCCAGTTTCGCCGGGCTGGAGGGTTATGCCCGGGTCAACTTCGGCAACTACGGCGAACGCGAAGAAGAGGCGGCGGTAAATCTACCGCTCACCAACAATCTCGCATTCCGCCTCTCCGGGCAGAACGAGACTCGCGATAGCTACACGACCAACTTAGGACCCGTTGGCGGAGCGGCCAGCGCGCCCATCGACACCAATCAACCTGGCAACCTTAATCGCGTGCTCGGACGCGCGCAAATGCTCTATGAGCCGATCGATGGTCTGGACATTCGGCTGATCTACCAATACAGCAATCGGACCACGGACGGATTTCCGTATATTGCAAACACGCCCGCCGGACTGGCGAATCCGCGCACCATTAGCTATGACTTCGCAGAGGCTTATAACGTCAAGTACCAGCGCACGACGGGCATCGTCGACTGGAAGATCAACGACGATGTAAAGCTGCACATCGTTTCCGGCTACCAAACGACCGACCAATACATTGCCTCGGACACGGACCAGACTAGTCCGTTTGTGTCTCCCACGACGCCGCAGGGCACCAATACGATTCAGATTCACGATTGGTATTCGACCAATGAGGTCGATTTGATCTCCACCAGTTCCAGTGCTTTCCAGTGGACCGCAGGAGTCACGGAGCTCGATTATCACCAGCCTTTCACCCTGCAGAGCACTTCATATAATCCGCCAGGCACGACGTTCAATCCAAATTCCGGACTGGTGCTCGATTTCCATACCTTTCGCAAGAACGATGCGGCGTTCGCGGAAGTCAGCTACAAGTTTTCGCCGCAATGGGATATCAAAGTGGGCGGACGCTACAATTATGATCACACGGGGATCGAGGCGGGTTCTTTTCTGATACCGTTCGGCGGACCCCTAGGTCCGGTCGTCGTTCCTGTCGGCCCGAACGAACCCACATACCACGCTGGTACCGGCCGAGTGGTGCTCGACTTTCAGCCCAATGACCAAAATCTGATTTATGCGACCTTGAGCCGGGGGTACAAGCCCGGCGGGTGGACTCCGGATGTGGGCGGCCCGCCGAACCCGACCAACGTCTACAAGGCCGAGTACGTGGTGAATTCTGAGCTGGGCTGGAAATCGACTTTGCTCGATTCGCACTTGCGCACGGCGATCGATGTGTTTCATATGAACTTCCAGAACTATCAAGCGACTGTCGCCACGGACCCGAACAACCCAGCAACTTCCGTGACCACCAATGTGCAAGGCACCCGCATTAATGGGCTGGAGGCACAGGCACAGGCACTGATGGGCGGGCTGACCCTCGAGGCGAGCTTATCGCTACTGGACGCGAAGTACGGCAGTCTCAGTATTTTCGAGACTCCGGGAATCATCGGCCCCGGCAATCCTGCTGCTCCCCTGCTGATCAATCTCAGCGGCAGGCAGGTGGACTATGCCCCGAAGGTGTCGGGAAACTTGGGCGCTTCATACACCATCAATGTCGGTGCCGGCACGCTCATTCCACGGCTCGACTGGTCGTATCAGGGCAGGCAATGGTCGAGTTTCTTCGAAGCGCCGTGGCAACAAATTCCGTCGCGAGAGTTGTTGGATTTCCGCGCCGTATACAGTCCTAAGCCTGCGTGGCGCATCGAAGGGTATGTCACCAACATCACCAATAAACTCTATGCGTCGGGCGTCGGCGGATCCTCGCTGCCCTATATCGGCAGCTACTATTTCGGACCGCCGCGCCTGTTCGGAGTTGCGCTTCGGTATTCGTTCTAACCGCCCCAATGGCAGGCCCGCCGCAAAACCCAGAGCCAGATTTCGATGCCCTGGCGCCGGAGACCTTTGATAGCCCTTACGGCGTGTACGCAGAACTCCGCAAGCGCTGCCCGGTGGCACATGCTGACGCGTGGAACGGATTTTGGGCATTCACCCGCTACCACGACGTACGCAGCGCGGCGAGCGATTATCACACTTACACGACGACCGTTCAGAACGTAATTCCCAAGGTTGCATTTACTGGGCGGCGTCCGCCGTTGCACCTGGACCCCCCTGAACACACGGTCTATCGGAAGGCCCTTAACCCGTTGCTGTTCCCCGAGAACATCGCGCGTCTGGAGCCGTCCATTCGGGCGGTCGCGCGAGAAATTCTCGCGCCGCTGATCCGTGCCGGCCGTGGCGATATCTGCAAGGACTACTCGAGCGCACTCACCATCCGTGTATTCGCTGCCTGGATGAATCTCGACGGACCGGACGCGCAGGCCCTGAGCGAGATCGGCCGGGCGTACAACATCGCGGTGCAATCGGCGCAAGACGCCATCGTTCGCGACAGCAGTCTCGAGTTGTACAAGATGGCACGCGACCTAATTCAACACCGGCGTGCCGCTCCTCGCGACCCTGCCGTTGATCCCATCAGCGCGTTATTGGCGGCGCGCGATCATGGCCAGCCCTTGAACGAGGAACTACTGATCGGTACTGTCCGCCAAGTGCTCGTCGTCGGCATAATCGCGCCGACCATCGTTATCGGCAGCATCGCGGTGCATCTCGCCCGCGATCCGGCGCTGCAGAGCACATTGCGCGAGTCGCCGGCGCGCTGGCCGGCCGCCTTGGAGGAATTTCTGCGCCTCTACACACCCTATCGCGGATTTGCTCGCACGCCGACGCACGATGTGGAGGTTGGCGGCCGTCGCATCGAAGCTGGAGAACCGGTCGCGCTCATGTACGCATCAGCAAATCGCGACGAAGATATCTTTGCGGAACCTGACAAATTCATCTGGGATCGTCCTAATATCGGCGAGCACCTGGCGTTTGGCCGCGGGCCCCACAATTGCGTGGGCGCGGCGCTGGCGCGGCTGGAATTGCGCATTGCCTTGGAGGAATTGCTGGCCAGTACCAGGTCCGTCGAATTGGACGGAACCGTTGTGCCGACCAGGATGCCGGAAATCGGTGCGTTGTCGGTTCCTGTTCGGCTAACTGCAAGGTGACTCGATCGTGATGAAAACGCGGCGAGCAGTGCGGGCCCATCGCGCTTTTGCGCTGAGTCTCGCTCGCTGAATGCGCGAGCAACTTCGAATCGAGTCGCTCGCGTTTTGGTATTTCGCCACTTACGTTCCCTACGCCGTGATGGTTCGCTGGCTTGCGACGGTGCCTTATGCGCCATTGGGTCGGGCACTCACCGGATTGGAGATCCTGCCTGCGACTACGATTTTCAGCGGCGTCTTAACGCTCGTGTACGTCTGGGTGAGCGGCTGGTGGCGCTACGCGCATCAAACCCGGCTGCTCGGCATTCCGTTCGTGCGTCCCACCCGATGGACGCTGCTGTCGGGAATCGGCACGGCCATGTTGTTGTTCACAGTGCCCCTGTCTTTCACTTTTCAAGGGGTGAGCATCCCGTTCATGCAGTTGCTAATGCGGGGCGATGTCCTGGTGATTGCTCCTTTGGTGGATTTGATGGCGCGGAGGCGCGTGCGTTGGTATTCATGGGTTGCCTTGGTCTTGGTCGCCGTAGGCCTGATTCTCACGATCGGCAATCGTGGTGGCCTGCATTTGCCGCCGCTTGCGATCGTTACGGTTGTGCTCTACACGCTGGGATACTTCGTGCGCCTCGCGGTAATGACTAAGATCGGAAAAACCGGCGATCCCAATCTGGTCAAGGGCTACTTCGTCGAGGAGAAAATGGTGGCGATTCCCGTGGCGGTCCTCGCACTCGCGATTCTCTCGGCACTCGGCTTGGGCGCGCAAGGCAACCAGCTGAGTTTCGGTTTCGTCGGCGTGTGGGCGAGCAGTCAGTTGCTGCCGATCGCCGGGCTGTCGCTGCTGTTGGTTTTGGTTTCCTTGTTTTCCATCTTGATCCTGCTGGATCCTCGGGAGAACACTTATTGTGTGCCTATCGAGCGTTCCGCAAGCATTTTGGCGGGCACGGCCGCAGCCTATATACTCGCCGCGATGTCGATCGGCAAACCCCCGACTGCAGCGGAGGTTGCGGGGGCTGCGCTCTTAACGCTGGCCATTATCATTTTGTCGCTTGGCCCGCGTGTGCGCTCCGCGCCACTGAAGGTTTGAGCCGCCTACGGCTACGCGACGACGAGTAACGCATCCAAGGCGATCGCTCCTTCGCCCTTCGCATAAACGATGACCGGATTCAGATCGATCTCCCGAATGCCAGGCTCGCCGCGCAGTAAAGCAGCGATGCGTGAAATAATTTCCGCAACAGCGGCGACGTCCAGCGGCGGCGAACCCCGAAAGCCTCGCAGCAGCGCGGCACTCTTCAATAATTGCAATTCGCGGGCAATGCCATCGACAGTCAGGTCAGCCGGCATTAACCGCACGTCGTGCAGTATTTCCGCTTGCACGCCCCCAAATCCGGCGAGCACGATCGGACCCCATTCTGCATCGTTGCGGCCTCCGACAATCAATTCCGTGCCACGCGGGCTCATGCGCTCGACCAGGACGCCATCCAATTCAAGACCTGGGCGATGCCGAGCGACATTCGCGCGCAGGCGATGCCAAGCGTGTTCGATCGCTGCCGTGTTGCCGAGTCCCAATTCCACGCCGCCGGCATCGCTCTTATGCGGTAGATCGTTCGATTGCGCCTTCAGGGCCACCGGCATGCCGATCTGCGCCGCCACGGCTTGCGCTTCTTCCAAGGTCTTGGCCAGGTTGACCTGCGGGAAAGCGAATGCCGAGAGGCGCGAGCAATTCCTTGGCACGATATTCGGCGACGATTCCGTGCGGCGGCCGCGAGGGTAGCCGGACCGGCTGCGCCGCACTGACCGCCTGTCGCGATGCGCTGCCCTGCACCAGTGCGCCATCGCCCGATAGGCGCGATCGGCCGAGGGAAAATACGGCACATTGAGCGCGCGCAACTGCGCGATGTATTCCGCCGGCACCTCCGCACCATCGTCCAGGCCGGCGAAGATGACCGGCTTTTTCGGCTTTAGCTGCGCCACCGCCGCGATGATGGCGGGAAACTTCAACTGGCAGGTTTTCGGGTCGGTCTGGATGATGCCGAAGATAACGCTGCCGAATCGATCATCTTGCAGCAGCGCGGACAACGCCCGCCGAAATAGGTCAGGATCAACCAGGCCTTGTGCAGTCAGATCAACGGGATTGCTCGACGGGTACGAAGTTTGGCAGCGCTGCGCGCAGCAGCGGAGCACTGTCATCGGTGATCTGCGGCAGCTCGAGCCCGACCTGCTCGCACAGATCCAGGGTAAGGGCTTTGAAGGCTCCGGATTCGGTAAGCACCGCCGGTCCCCGTGCCGGCAGGCCGGGGAAGCGCGCTGCGAGCTCGAGCAGATCCGAGAACTCTTCCAACGTCTCGGTCAGTAGCACGCCTTGCCGCTCGACGAGAGTGCGCATGACTTGGTAGTCGCCGGCCAGGGCGCCGGTATGGGTCGCGGCCGAGTCGCGCGCGGCAGCGCTGCGTCCCGGATGCAGCAGTACGACTGCTTTGCCCGCGCGCTGAGCGCGCTGAGCAAGTGCGAGAAATCGGCGCGCTTGACGAAATTGTTCCACGATGAGACCGATGACTCGCGTGTTTGCGTCCCCAAGCAGATACTCGACGTAGTCCTCGACGCCGCTGGCCGCTTCGTTGCCGGTGGAGATGGAATAGGAAATGCCGACCGCCTTGGCCGTCAGCGTGACGCCTACCACCGCCGCCATCGCGCCGCTCTGCGAGACGATGCCGACACCTGGCCGGTTGCCGAGCGCGATCGCCGGCGTCTCGACGAAGGTCAGTGCAATGCCATCGACGTAGTTGACCAGCCCGAGGCAATTGGGGCCCTCGATGACCATGCCGCTGTCGGTCGCGATGCGCGCGAGCTCGCGTTGATCGGCCAGACCCGGCCTCTCCGCCCTCGGCAAAGCCCGCGGAGAAAATGATGGCGGCGCCCACCTGACGCTTGACCAATTCACGAACCGTCTCGATGACCGCCGCCCTCGGTATCGCCAGCACCGCGACATCGACGCCCATCGGCAGCTCGGCCACCGATGGCAGGCAGCGGCGCTCGCCGATCGAACCTCGCTTCGGGTTGATCAAATGAATCTCGCCGCCGAAGCCCATGCGCTCTAGATTCGCGACGACCGAAGCGCCCAGCGCGCCGGGTGTCGAGGAAGCGCCCGACCACTGCGACCGAACGCGGTCGGAGCAATCGCTCGATGTTTCGAGCGCTCGAAGCAGCCGGCGCTTCGGCGATCATGGCCTCGGGTTGCCTTGCTTCGATCGGTCGTAAGCGGCGAGACCGGGCTTGAAACTTTTGTCGTCGATGAATTGCTTGATGCCTTCCTTGCGCCCTTCATTATCGATACGAGTTGGCGGCCTCCTGAGCGCGCACCAGAAAGTCCTCCGCATTGTCGTAAGTCATTTCGCCGACGCGCCGAATGGCGTCTTTCGTGGCCTTGAGCGCGACCGGATTTTTCTTCAGCAACGTGCGCGCCACCGCTTCCACGCGAGCCTTGAGCTTGCGCGAGCGGCAGCGCCTCGTTGACCAATCCCCATTCGGCAGCGGTCTTGCCGTCGATGTTCTCGCCCATCAGCGAGTGGTACATGGCGCGCCGGAATGACAACAATTCGCGCGCGACTTTGGTCGCGCCGCCGCCGGGCAGAATGCCCCAGTTGATTTCCGATAGCCCGAACTGCGCTTCCTCGGCGGCGAACGCCAGATCGCAGGCAAACAACGGACCATAGCCGCCGCCGAAGCACCAGCCATTGACCATCGCGATGGTGGGCTTCTGATACCAGCGCAAACGGCGCCACCAGCCGTAGGCTTCGCGCTGCGCACCGCGCACGGCGCCGAGGCCTTGTTTTTCGGTCTCGCGAAAATATTCCTTCAAATCCATGCCGGCAGACCACGCGTCTCCCTCGCCGCTCAAGACCAGCACGCCGACATCCGCGCGAAACTCCAGCTCATCGAGCACGCGCATCATTTGCCGGTTGAACTTGGGGCTCATGCAGTTGCGCTTCTCGGGCCGATTGAATTTGACCCAGGCGATTTGCTCGGCGACGGTGAATGAGACCGTGTCCGCTTCAGCACGCTCCGGAGCGGTGGTTGCGGGGGCAATCGTGTCGGTGTTCATAATGTTTCCTTAAGAGTCGTTAAATGGGGAAATGGCCGGCTTGCGTTTCGATCGTGATCCAGCGCAGTTCCGTGAATTGTTCGATGCCCGCCTTGCCGCCGAAGCGGCCGTAACCGGACGCGCCGACGCCGCCAAACGGCATTTGCGCTTCGTCGTGCACGGTCGGGCCATTGATGTGACAGATTCCCGAGCGAATTTGCCGCGCCACGCGCAAGCCGCGCGCGGTGTCGCGAGTGAAGACCGCGGCTGACAAGGCCGTACTCGCTGTCATTGGCGATTCGGATGGCGTCGGCTTCATCTTTTGCGCGAATGATTCCGACCACCGGGCCGAAGCTTTCATCGCGATAGATGTTCATTGACTGCGTGACGCCATCGACCACCGTCGCGGGCATGAGGACATGGTCCGCTTTGCTGCCGGCGACGATCGTTGCGCCTTTTGCCGTGGCATCATCGATCAGACTGTTGACGTGTTTTACGGTCTTTTGGTCAACCACAGCGCCCAACGGGGTCTTGCCCTCGCGCGGATCTCCGGTGGCGAGCGACTTGGCTTTTACCGCAAAGCGCTTGACGAAGTCGGCCGCCACCGCATCGATGACAATGATGCGTTCGGTGGACATGCAGATCTGTCCTTGATTCATGAAGGCGCCAAAGGCGGCAGCCTTCACCGCCTCGTCAAGGTCGGCATCCTCGAGTACGATCAACGGCGCCTTGCCGCCGAGTTCGAGCAGGCATGGCTTCAAATGTTCCGCGGCGCGCTTCGCAATGATGCGGCCGACCGCGGTCGAGCCGGTAAAGTTGATGCGTCGGACAGCCGGGTGATCGATCAGCGCGCCGACCACGTCGGCCGCGTCCTTGGGCGCATTGGTGACGATGTTGACCACGCCTGCGGGAAATCCGGCGCTGGCGAACGCCTCGATGATGAGCGAATGCGTGCGCGGGCAAAGCTCCGACGCTTTCAGGATGACCGCGTTGCCGCAGGCGAGCGGAACGGCGATGGCGCGGACGCCGAGAATGATGGGTGCATTCCACGGCGCAATGCCGAGAATCACGCCGACCGGTTCGCGCAGCGTCAGTGCCAGGCATCCCGGTTTATCGGAGGGGATGACTTCACCGCCGATTTGCGTGGTGATCGCGGCCGCTTCACGAACCATGCCGGCCGCCAGCATCAAATTGAACATGGCCCATCCGGCGGTCGCGCCGACTTCGGTCATCATCGCGCGCGACGAAATCGTCCTTGCGCGCTTCGAGCGCCGCGGCCGCATTCATCAGCAGCGCGCGCCGCGCATTCGGTCCGAGCGTCGACCAGCCTGGAAAGGCATTCGCAGCGCGATCCGCGACGGCGCACGCCTCGGCCGGCGACATCGCGACGGCCTTGCTGGCCGGTTCCTGGGTCAGTGGATTGATGCGTTCAAATTCCATTGCGGTGTCCCCCCGTCTATGTTGTGCTAAGTGCCAGCCTCCGATAGCTATATAGTATAGCAATCTGATTAAATCAAGTACTAAGGCTAGAAGGGCGCGGTTTCATGATTGATCCAATGAGCGAGTACCCCGGATATTTGCTGCGCCGCGCATCGGCGTTGGCCATGGCGCGGCTCGCCAAGCAATTGAAGGTATTACATTTAAATCCAACCGATGCCACGGTGCTCAACGTGATCGATGCGAACCCCAACTCAAAGCAGAGCGAGATCGGACGCATGCTGGACATTGCGCGCGCCAACATGGCTCCCTTGGTTTCGCGGCTCGCTGAGCGCGATCTGATCGAGCGTCAACCTGTGGACGGACGATCCCACGGACTCGTTCTCAGCCGAGCGGGTCGGGCGTTGATCCCGCGAATCAAGCACGCATTCGCGGAACATGAGGAAGCGCTCATGCGAGACCTTCCGGCATCGCAGCGGCGCGCGCTGGTCACTGCTTTGCGCTCCATGTTGAGGGAAGCCGTCACTTAGGCAAATGAATTGACGCCATTGCCGTGCACGAACAACTAGAATACGGCGACAACAGGGGGAAGCGATGAAAGTAGATTCGATGGCCTGCGGCGCAGGTGTAAGGCAATCAATCCGTGTGGCTTTGATGATGGGCATCGCCGTGTCCGCCATGGCGGCCCCCGCAAAGGATCAGCACGACACAGTCATTCGAAATGGGCTCATCTATGACGGGTCGGGCAAGCCGCCCTATGTCGGTGATGTCGCGATCGACAAGGACCGGATCACGTACGTCGGTCCGCATGCTCAGGGTACGGGTCGATCGGAGCTCGATGCGCACGGCAAGGCAGTCTCGCCCGGGTTTATCAATATGCTCGCTCATCCGGAGGAATCGTTACTCGTGGACAAGCGTGCGCTCAGCGACATAACGCAGGGCGTGACGCTCGAGGTCATGGGCGAGGACTCGATGGGGCCATTGACGCCGGCGATGAAAGCGGAAATGAAAAGCCACCAGGGCGATCTTCACTACGACATCGACTGGACCACGCTTGGCGAATATCTCGAGAAACTGCAGGACAAGGGCATTGCACCCAATGTTGCAGCGTTCGTGGGCGCGGGCACGGTGCGTATCAATGTGCTGGGCGAAGATAATGTGCAGCCGACGCCGGCGCAGCTCTCGCAAATGCGCGGACTTGTCCGCCAGGCGATGCAAGAAGGCGCGCTAGGCGTGACGACGGCGCTGATTTACAACCCGAACACCTATGCCAAAACGCCGGAACTGATCGCACTGGCCAGTGAATCGGCGCTTTGCGGCGGAATGTATATCGCGCACATGCGCAGCGAGGGCGACCGCATTGTCGAGGCGGTGCAAGAAACGATTGATATCGCGAAAGGATCGGGCGCTCCCGCCGAGATCTATCACTTGAAAGTCGCGGGCCGGGTCAATTGGAGCAAGCTGGATCAGGTCATCGACCAAGTGCAGGCGGCGCGGGCCTCCGGCACCCGGATCACCGCAGATATGTATCTGTACACCGCGGGTGCCACGGGGCTCGATGTGTCGATGCCGGCCTGGGTTCAGGAAGGCGGCCTCGACAAGTGGATCGCGCGGCTCAAGGACCCCGCGATTCGCGCACGAGTACTCGCCGAGATGCGGGATCCATCGCCCACCTGGGAGAATTTACTGCAGCGTGCCGGACCGAAAGGAGCGTTGCTGCTTGAATTCAAGAATCCGGCTTTGAAGCCGCTCACGGGCAAGACGCTCGACGAAGTGGCCGGCATGCGCGGCGTCAGCCCCGAAGAGGCCGCGATGCAGCTGGTCGTGGAGGATGGCTCGCGGGTTGGTACGGCTTATTTCCTCATGTCGGAGGACAATGTACGACGCGAAATGGCATTGCCCTGGGTCAGTTTCGGTTCCGACGCCAGTGCGCCGGCGCCGGAGGGCGTGTTTCTGCAATCAAATGAACACCCGCGTGCCTATGGCAACTTTGTGCGAGTACTCGCGAAATACGTGCGCGACGAGAAAACCATCCCGCTCGAGGAGGCTATTCGCAAGCTGAGCGCGCTGCCTGCGCAAAACTTGTCGTTAAAGGATCGCGGCATGCTTCGCAAAGGTTATTTTGCGGACGTGGTCGTCTTTGATCCTCGCACCGTGCAAGACCATGCGACTTACGAGCGTCCGCACCAACTCTCGACGGGCGTGGAGGAGGTCTGGATCAATGGAATTGAGGCCTTGCATAACGGCAATGCCACTGGGGCACCGAGTGGGCGCTTTGTTCGGGGACGCGCCTGGACCGGCTATCCGGGCGGCGGCTGCCGTGCCACCAGCCAGCAGTGGACTTGGAGCAAGTAACCGAGTCTTGTCAGATCTATTCAGAACGATTCAGGGCGATTTCAGGACTTTGAGGGCTCTGGCGCGGCATGGTAACCCCTTAATCCGCACCTAAGGAGATCTCATGATTCGTCGTCTGTCTTTCGCGGCAGCCGCGCTGCTTGCCGCCGCGCCTCTTTATGCCGCAACCTACACGTTTGAGCCGCAACACACGCAGGGAGTAATTCGGTGGAATCACCTAGGCTTCGCGAATCCCACGGCGCAATTCAACAATGTGGAAGGCACGCTGGAATTCGATGCGGCCGACCCGGCGCACTCGTCCGTGATCGTAACCATACCGTTGACGTCCATGAGCACCGGCGTGCCGGATCTTAACGATGATTTCCGGTCGAGCGATTTCTTTGACCTCGCCAAATTCCCAGCCGCGACCTTCAAGAGCAGCAAGGTCGAAAAGGGAGCCGCACCCGACACGCTCAAAGTCGCCGGCGATCTGAGTCTGCACGGCATCACCAAGCCAGTGGCGCTCGATGTCACCATCAATAAAATCGGCACGAATCCCAGAAATAAGGTGCCGACCGTGGGTTTTGAAGCGATGGCCACGCTGAAGCGTTCCGACTTCGGCCTGGGCCTGTATGTGCCCCAGGTCAGCGATGAGATCCAGATACACATCACGGCCGAGGCGGCGGAGAAAAATGCCTATGAGCAGTACCTCAAAGCCCAAGCGGCACGCGAGGCAGCCAAGAAGGCTAAGCAATAGCTCAAGGTTTTGCGGATGCCGCTATTGTCCTGCGAAAAATGAACGGGTTGCCGCGAAACACAGAGGAGCCACCAACATCGCGTGATAGGCCTCCGCAACTGCCAGGGCACCGCCATCGGTGGCGCCTTGCGAAATGGCCGTGGCGGCAACGAGCGCTTTGGCGATTTCAAAATCCTGTTTCAAATTGGCATACGGATCGTTCGGGATTGCCGCGGCTTCCAGATCGAGCACGCTGATCGACGCGGAGGGTGCCTGGGCGGCCCAATAGCTTTGCATCAGTTGAGTGTTGAAGAAGAAAACCAGGGGATCGACGTCTCCGCCGCACAACAGGACCGGAGCCGTCGGAACCCAGTCGCGCAAGTCGTTTTTTTGCAGTGCCTGGCGCCACGCAAGTCCCGGGGCCGCTGCAGCAACACCGGTCGTGACGGTGGGGAAGCCACCGTCGGGATGCGCCTGTGCATCCTCAAGGTAGCTTAGGCGATAACTGTTTTGCAGCAGATTGCCGGAGCCGAATCCGAGCGCAAACACCTCGGCGAGGTTCGAGGGGCTGATCGGCGGCGTGATGGATGCGAATTCGGGCGCAGGCGGCGTAGAGCTGAACAACGCATATTCGGGAAGCTTGCCTTGCGCATAGAGTTGGCTGCGGGGCGTGGTACTCGGCAGCAGGGTTTGAATGCCATCCGCATATTGCGGTTCGAATATATCGGTGGCGTTTGCATAAATATTTCCATACACAGTCTGGTATGCACCGAGCAGCAAGGTGGAAGAAACGGTGGCGCCGCCGTTGACCTCACCATAAAACACCGCGTCGACAAAGGCGGCGAGGGCATAAGGCCCCGACATCGGCGCCGCGGCGGTGACGTTCATGCCGGCTGCCTGCATCGCGCGGTGCGTGGCCATGGCCACATAACCGCCCTGAGAGTAACCGGTAATGAACAACCGGCCGTTATCCTTGACCGTCGTTAAGGAGGCCAGCGGCAGCGCGGTGCGCGCCGCCGTCAGCGCATCGATCATGTCCTTCGATTGTTGATCGGCAATCAGATAAGGATGATATGGCAGTGTCGAGGTGTCATAGCCCGCGTAGTTCGGCGCGACCACGATGTAGCCCTGTGATGCAAACAATGCCGCGAGAGAAATCGTTTCGGCATTTTGCAAATCAGCCATGTTGTAGTCGCGGTCGGTGGTCGTGCCATGGGCATACAAAACGATCGGCCGATCGCCGGTACAGCTCGCACCTAAACCGCTAGGGATCATCAGCACAGCGGACGCTGTGGTGGCTTCGCCGACGCCACCGACCGTGGCGTACTCAATGTGATAGAAAATAACATCGCAGAGCGGTGCGCTGCTCACCGACAGCAACAATTGATTTACGGGCAGTTCAAGTTCGGTTAGCAGGTCCGAGATCTTCAATGTGGACAGAAGCTCGGGAGGGGATTGCAGCAGTGTCCCACGGCTCGGCGTCGGCGGCGGGCCCGGGTTAGAGCCGGACGCACTACCGCCGCCACCCCCGCTGCACGCAGCAAGTGCCAGTGCACCGATCAATGGTAAATAACGTCGTTTCATGGGCGGCATGGGATTGGGCCCGAAACTGTGACTGAAGTTCAACATAGCCGCCATTTCACAGGTTAAGGCCATTGACTTGGGCGCACGCTGTCCCCATAGGGGCCCATCATGGACCCGGCACCCGTTTCCGCCGTAGTTTTTCGTGGCTCCAAATTGCTCTGTCATGAGTACAGCTTGGTGCTCGAGGCAAGAGGCATCGAACATGAAACAGCGGAGGACAAAGACTCCTGGGTATTGAGCGTACCGGCCGGAATACTCCATCGCGCCTATGAGGAATTAAGCCGTTACTCGGTTGAGCGGGGCGTCAGGCGCAGCGTTCCGGAAGTCGTGCAGCCGCGCCCGGGTGCCGCAATCGGCTTGTTCGTATACGTTTTCATTCTCTTGATGATCGCCTATTGCGCCGGCAACGCAACGTTTGGCGCGGACTGGCTGTCGCTGGGTTCGCTCGACGCCGGCGCGCGAAGCGAGTGGTGGCGAGCGGTGACGGCCTTGACACTTCATTTGGACCAGGAACATTTGCTCGGCAATCTGCTGTTTGGCGCCGTTGCGGGCGTTGCGGCGAGTCGCTTGCTGGGACCCGGCCTCGCATGGGCCAGCATCTTGGGTGCGGCCGCGCTGGCAAACTACGCAGAGATTCTCGTTACTCCAATCTCACATCGCGCAGTTGGTGCCTCCACTGCCGTATTTGCGGCCTTGGGGTTGCTCTCAGGCATGGCATGGCGACAGCGGCTCACGCTGCGAGAACGCCTGTGGTATCGCTGGGCACCGCTCATCGCTGGAATTTGCCTTTTGACGCTGCTCGGCGCCGGCAGCGCGCATGTGGACGTGCTCGGGCATGCGCTCGGATTTCTTTTCGGGCTGGGCTTTGGATGGCTGTATGTCCGAGCCGGGGTGCCTGGCAATCGAACTCCACGCTTGCAGCTCATCGCGGGTATCGGCGCCATGTTGGTCGTCTGCGCTGCGTGGGTTTTTGCGCTACGGCCGGTCCTATGATTCAGCGCTCGTTCGGGGAGGGCTTGTCGAAAACGCGATCGCTGGATCGTCGTACAGTAAGACAGCGGCTAGGAGGACGAAATGAAAGTCATGGTATTAGTCAAGGCGACCAAGGACAGCGAAGCGGGCGTGCTGCCGACCCAGAACCTGCTTGCCGAGATGGGTAAGTTCAACGAAGAGCTCGTCAAGGCCGGTGTCATGCTGGCCGGCGAGGGTCTGCGCCCCAGTGCTCAAGGAAAGCGCGTGCAGTTCTCGGGCCGCAATCGAACCGTGATCGACGGGCCGTTTACCGAGACCAAGGAACTCGTCGCGGGCTTCTGGCTTTGGCAGGTGCGTTCAATCGAGGAGGCCGTGGAATGGGTCAGGCGCTGTCCCAATCCCATGCCCGGTGACTCGGAAATCGAGATTCGCCCGCTATACGAGCTGAAAGACTTCGCGTGACCCGATTTCAACTCGGGGACCGGTTTGGCTCATACTTTGGTACAAGCGGACTTTCCAGCGAGGCTATGCGATGAGTTACATGTTGTTGATCGTCGAACCTGCGGGCCAGCGTCGGACTCGCACCGAGGCCGAGGGCCGCGCGCTATACGCCAGCATGGTGAACTTCAGCGAGACGCTAAAGGCGCGGGGACTACTCACGCTGAGCCAGTCGCTGAAGGAAGACTCGCGCGGCGCACGCGTCAAGGTGCGTGGCGGGACGACGAGCGTCGTCGATGGACCCTTTGCCGAGGCCAAAGAAATGGTCGGCGGCATTTTTTTGCTGACGTGCAAGACGCGCGAGCAGGCCATCGCGATTGCGGCGGAGTGCCCGGTGGCGAGCTCGGCAACCATCGAAGTGCGCGAACTTGGGCCCTGTTTCGAATGAAGGCTTGAATCGCTCCGCCATGGTTCAGTCGAACATTCATAGTACCGTCGAAGCGGTGTGGCGCATGGAATCGGCCAAGATCATTGCAAAACTCGCGCGCATGTTGCGCGACGTAAGCCTCGCCGAAGAGCTGGCGCAGGATGCCCTGGTGACGGCTCTGGAACAATGGCCTGTGTCTGGTGTTCCGAACAATCCTGGAGCCTGGCTCATGGTAACCGCTAAGAACCGCGCGCTCGATCAGTTGCGGCGTTTCAAGCTTTTGCAGCGCAAGCACCAGACTATCCAGAATGATGCGGAGTTGCTGCTGCCTAGCAGCCCGTCGCCGGAGGAAGAATCCGACAACGAGGTCGACGATGATTTGCTACGCCTCATATTCATTGCTTGCCATCCGGTGCTGTCAACTGAAGCGCGAGTCGCGCTCACGTTGCGTTTGCTGGGCGGTCTCAATACCGCAGAAATTGCCCGCGCCTTTCTGGTGCCGGAACCAACCATTGGGCAGCGAATCGTGCGCGCCAAACGCGCGCTGGCCGAAGCTCACGTGCCTTTCGACATGCCGCGCACCGAAGAACTCGCGACCCGGCTCGCTTCTGTGCTCGAAGTGATCTATTTGATTTTCAATGAGGGCTATGCGGCGACTGCCGGCGAGGAGTGGATGCGCCCGAGCCTTTGTGAGGAAGCGCTGCGCCTTGGCCGCATTCTGGCCGAACTGGCGCCGCGTGAACCGGAGGTGCACGGTTTGATCGCGTTAATGGAAATTCAGGCTTCCCGCGCCGCGGCGCGAGTCGGGCCTTCGGGGCAACCCATCTTGTTGCTCGAGCAAGACCGCGGGCGTTGGGATCAACTGTTGATTCGTCGCGGACTGACGGCGCTGGAGCGTGCCGAAGGCTTGGGGGGCGCGTTGGGACCGTACGCGTTGCAAGCGGCGGTCGCCGCCTGCCACGCGCGGGCACGTACTCCCGGGGAAACGGACTGGGTACGCATTGTCGCGCTTTACGATGCATTGGCGCAGCTTGCGCCGTCGCCGGTTGTCGAGCTGAATCGCGCAGTTGCGGTATCGATGGCTTTCGGTCCAGGTGCTGGACTTCAGATTGTCGACGACTTGAATTTGGATTCCCGGCTCAGCTCGTACCATTTGTTGCCGAGCGTGAGAGGCGATCTTTTGGAAAAGCTGGGACGCTTCGAGGAAGCCCGCACCGAGTTTACGAGGGCAGCAGCGCTCGCACAGAACGCGCGCGAAAGGGCATTGTTGCTCGGGCGCGCCGCTTCATGCGGAGTCACCGCCCACTAGCGTGACGATAAAGCAGCTGCGGCCGTCATCCATGGACGCGCAGCGGGCATCGCCGCCATGACGGCGCGCTATTTGCCGAACCAAGGATAGCCCCAACCCGTTACCGGTACTATTGTTGCCGGCGCGACGGCGATAGAAGGGCGTGAACACCTGTTCGAACTCGGCCGGAGCGGGCCCCGCGCCCTTGTCCCAAACCTTCAGCACGACCAGGTTGCCTTCGCGCTGTAGCCGCACCTGCGTCGGCGGCACGCCATGGCGCCGCGCATTTTCCAATAGATTGCGCAGCAACCGGCGCAATAGCCGCGGGTCGCCTTGAATTTTAATATGCTCGCCCTCGAGCTGAACCTCGTCGTAGCGCGCAGATTCCTCAGCGGCCAAGGCCAGCAGGTCGATTTCCTCGTGTACATCGTTTTGCGCCACGGTGTCCAACCTGCTCGCCAGTAGAATCTCATCGACCAAGCCGTCCAACTCAGCGATGTCCTGCTCCAAGCCGGCCTTGGTTTTCGGATCGGCGGCCTGCTTCAGCATTTCCACCGCAAGGCGAATGCGGGCCAGCGGTGTCCGCAATTCGTGCGAAGCATTGGCGAGCAGGGACCGATTCGCGCGGATGAGGTGCTCAATCTGGGTTGCCGCTCGATTAAAGCTTTGCGCCAGGCCCGCGATTTCATCATGGCCTTCGACAGAGACGCGCGCACCGAGATCACCGGCACCCAGCAAGTCGACACCACGTTGCAAGCGTTCGAGACGTCCGCTGAGTTGCCGAACGATGGGAAAGGCAGCGAGCCCGATGGATAAGACCGCAAAAAGCACCAGTAGGTGAAAATTCGCGCGTGCGATGCCGGCGCCGATGGGCACGCTCGCGACCAGCAGACGACCGTCAGCCAGGCGCACACTTGAAAGCGCGCCGCCGCCCGGCCAGTGCGAAAAATTCAGCAGATGATCATGCCGCTCGCTTGGTATGGGCAGAGGACGCCCAATGGCGGCGATGACCATGCCGTCATCTGCAAAGAGCGTGACATCGGCCTTGAGTCCGGCGGCCAATCTTTGCAGCGCGTCCTGCTGTTCCGAGGCCGGCGCCTGCGCCGGCGGCAAGACGTTTTGAACCAGTCGTCCGACCGTAACCCCAACTTGTTCCATCGGGCTGCCGGCGAGATGCACCAATACCGAAGCGGCCAGGCCCAACAGCACGAGGCTGGCCAGCAGGGCGAAATAGAAGCGCAGATATAGGCGCAACATCAGTCCTGCGCCTTGGCGAATACATATCCCACAGCACGCACGGTGATAATGCGCTGCGGCTTTTTGGGGTTGTCCTCAATGACGGCGCGGATGCGCGAAATATGCACATCGATCGACCGGTCGAATGACTCGAACTCCTCGCCTTTGACCAAGTCCATTAGGACCTCGCGAGACAAGACGCGGCCGGCGTTCTTCGCCAGCGCCAACAGCAGATCGAATTGGTAGCCGGTCAGTTCGCAGGACTTGCCGTCGAGTCGAACCACTCTGGCGCCCGTATCAAGCTCGAGGCGGCCGAAGCGCAAGGGTCTCTCACTCGGTCGTCCCACGCACTCGACGACGCATGATGGCGCGCAGCCGCGCGACCAGTTCCCGTGGTTCGAAGGGTTTGGGCAAGTAATCGTCAGCGCCCAGCTCCAGTCCGACGATACGATCGACCGCATCGCCCCGCGCGGTCAACATCAGCACAGGGGTGTCGTATTTTGCACGCAACTGGCGGCACACGTTTAGCCCGTCCATGTCCGGCAGCATCAGATCGAGCACCACTGCGTCGTAGTCGGCCTCTGAAAGTTTCTCGAGCGCGGTGGCGCCCAACGGTGCCACCGTAACGCCAAATCCCGCCTGACCGAGATACTCGAGGAGCATGTCGGCCAAGCGGGAATCGTCTTCGACAATGAGAATTCGCTCAACCATTGATCGGCGACTCTAAAGAGAGCGAGCCGTCAACGCCAGCGTATTATGACTTGGCGTGCATTTGCTTCAGATGAGCGGCCAGGGCGGTTGCGCTGGGCGGGTGTCAGCACCTCATCGACATCGGCGAGCAGCTGCGTCAACCGCTTGGAGGCTTGGTCAGCCAGCTGCAGATGCGCGACGCGCGCAGCTTCCAGTGCCGTCCGATCGACCGTACTCTGCGTCAGCGCCTGAATGGCTTGCGCATGAGCAGCTTGCAGCTGCGCATGCATCGGCAACAGGTCATTCACAGCCTGTTTCACCAGCGGGGTGATTTGCGCCTTCTGTGCATCCGTGGCGTCAATCTCAACATACAGATGCTTCAGCACATGATCGACATGGGCGGAGACATCGGCAGCGCGTAGCAGTGCGGCCCATCATGCCGTGATGAAAGCCGCAAGCACCCATCCCGGTCGCGGCCACCGCGACGATGCTGCCGGCCAAGGCGGCCCCGGCGACAAAGGCGATAACGGTGATGCGGGTGAAGACGGATCGACGCGGCGGTGTTGCATTTGCAGGTTCGACAGGAGTATTCATCGGGGGCCCCTTGTAAGTTACGAAACGTGGACAGTTTGCGCGTCGACTGTTAGCCCTCTTTGCAGGGCAGGTAAAGATTTGTAAAGCATGCAGCGGAAAGCAGGAGTGGCAGCCATGCATCACGGCATCAATCTGCACGACAAACTGACTCTATTCGATGATCATTGGGCGCCGCGCACGGTCGCAAAATTCAATGGGCATGCGGTCATGGTCGTGAAGGTCAAAGGCGAATTCGTCTGGCATAAGCACGACGACACCGATGATTTCTTTCTGGTGCTAAAGGGACGTCTGAGGCTGCGCCTGCGCGACCGCGACATCGTGCTCATGCCGGGTGAGTTGTTCATCGTTCCGAAAGGCGTTGAGCACTTGCCGACGGCGGAGGAGGAAACGCATCTGTTGTTGATAGAGCCGCTCGGAACTCCGAACACGGGAAATCCGGCGACCGCGGCAGCGGCTCGCGAAATCTAGCCAGGCTAAAATTAGCTGCGTTGAAGCGCTATGCTAGGCCTTATATGTAGGTCATCACTGGGGAGCGTCTCGATGCGTCATGGCTATCTAATTGCGTGTTTGTGTGCTTGCGTTGTTTTCAAGCCGCGGTCGTGTTCGCAGACGGCTCGCCCTCCGTGATGCAGCTCTTGACCAAGGAATTGGCCGGCAATCCTGGCAAAGAAGTACTCATGTCGACGGTCACCTATCCGCCCGGCGGTGCGTCCCCGCCGCACCGCCATGACGCGCAAGTGTTCGTGTATGTGTTGGAGGGAGAATTGATCATGCAAGTGCAGGGCGGACCCAAGGTCACCCTCAAGCCGGGAGAGACGTTCTATGAAGGCCCCAGCGATGTGCATTCGGTGTCCGCAAACGCCAGTCAGACGGCTCCTGCCAAATTTCTGGTTCTCATCATTAAAGATAAGGGCGCGCCAACGACGCGCGCCGTGACGCCATAGGCCGCATATGCCGATCTTGCCACGGATTCCTAGGCGTGGTTCAGCAGCGACGGCAAGCGGCGATCCGCGGGGCTAAAAGTGCTTTCGTAAGCGTATGCCAACTGCAGGCAACGGAACTCTTGGCGATTCGGCGCGATGATTTGTATGCCGATCGGCAGACCCGCGGCGCTGAAGCCGGCAGGCGCGGCCAATGCTGGGCAGCCTGACATGGTGACTAGCAGCGTGCCCTTCATCCATTCATGGTAGGTCTGCATCGTTTCTGCCCAGCAATTTGCTGTGGCCAATGCTGATTGATATCGAACGGGAAGACTTGCGCAGTGGGCAGAATTAAAAAATCATAGCGTTCTAGGAATTTGCGCATAGTCTGCGACCAGTCGGTACGCAATACGGATGCAGCGGTGATATCGCGCGCGGATTGGCGCATCCCGGTTTCTACTTCATAGATCGCCTCGGGTTTCAGCAACGCGCGTTGGGCTGGATTGTCGTAGTAGGCCTGGATCGAGGCGCCCTGCTGCCAACCGCGGAGCCGTATGGTTGCTTGCCACAGCGCGTCAAAATCGAAATCCGGCGCGGCCTCCTCGACGATGCAACCGAGGGACTCGAGGCTCTGTGCCGCCTTTCGACAAACCTCGAGCACGCCCGGTTCGCAGGGCGCATGGCCCTTGAAGTCGGCGCCCCAGGCAATACGCTTGCCCTTGAATGAACTCTCCAGCCGTCGTTGAAACTGGGTGCCATCACCCTCCAGAGACAGCGGCACGCGCGCGTCGAAGCCCGCTTGCACCGAGAGCAGCACGGCGAGGTCTGTGACGTTTCTGGCCATGGGGCCGGTGACGCTCATCGACGGCAGCCACGCGTCGCGAGCGTCGTTCGGTACGCGGCCAATGCTGGTACGAAAGCCGAAAACACCGTTCCATCCAGCCGGGTTGCGCAGGCTTCCGCCATAGTCGGAGCCGTCTGCCACCGGCAACATGCGAATCGCAAGGGCTACCGCCGCGCCGCCGCTGCTGCCCCCTGCCGAGCGGGTCTGGTCGTATGCATTGCGGGTCGCACCGTAAACGGTATTGTAGGTATGCGAGCCTAATCCGAACTCGGGCGTATTGGTCTTGCCGATGAATAGCGCGCCTGCGTTGCGCAACCGTTCGACCATTAATCCGTCGGCCGCCGGAACAAAGTCCTTCAAGATCGGCGACCCCAGGGTCATGCGAATGCCTTTCACCGCCTGTAGATCCTTCACCGCGTGTGGAAAACCATGCAGCGGCCCTAAGGCTTCGCCCCGTGCAAGCTGGGCATCACGCTCGCGCGCCTGTACGAGCAGATCTGTACGCTCTTGAAGCGCCACGATGGCGTTCACCTTCGGATTGATGCGCTCGATATGCTCCAGGTACGCGCTCATGACCTCGACGCATGAAATCTTGCGTGAATGTATGGCCTTGCTGAGGACGGTTGCGTCCATGAGCACGATGTCGTTGGCGCGCCGCTCGGCCGCTTGTGCCGGCGCCGCGTACACCGCCGCGCCCACGCTTGCCCCCGCCGCCAGCCCCAGGATTTCGCGGCGGCTCAGGCCCGCCTTGCCGGAATTGTTTTCATCGTCAGTCATGTGTGGGTTCCTTGATCAGGCAGGCCGCCGCGCGAGTAACCAATGTGACGCAACTCGTACGGCAATTGCCGGTAGGCGGCGGCCACCTCCGGTATCACTGTATAGCTCTCGGTGAATTCCGGCGGGAACCGGCACGGCTTGCCGGTATCAAGATTGAGACAAAAATACTCGATTTCTGCATCTGCAACCCGTTTGCCGTCGCCTGACCGCACAATCTCGAACCGGCGGGTACAGCGCAAGCGCCCGTCACAGGCGATGAGCCAAGTGGCGAGCAGCAGGCTGTCGCCGAGCAATGCCGCTTCCAAATAATCAATGCGCGTGTGGCGAACTGCCATACCGCGGCGCATTGCCAGGCAGCTTGCGAGCGGCGTGCCGAGTTTTGCAGCGTGCGTCCAAGCGATTCGATCCAGCCACTGCAGATACACTGCATTGTTGACGTGCGCGTATTCGTCGATTTCTTCGGGCACTACCTGGTGTGTGCTGGTAAAAGCCAGCGGCAGGCGCAGCGGCGGATGAATCAATATCTAACTCCTCAATTCCCGGCGGCCGCAAATTTTTCTTACGCTCTATGCCGACTTTGTCTGACGGATTATTATGTTGCACTTGCCGATTATTCCTCCCCTGCCGTAATCGATCAATCCTCTCGGGGCAAGCGATGGACAAACTCTATTTTGGCTTGGGCGCAGCTTTTTACCTGTTGTTCGTGATTTGGTGCATCGCCACGCCGCAGAAGTAGCCGAAATACCGCGGCAACGCGGGTTTTGATTCACTTGCCGTTGCGATCGACACGCCGCAGATCCTCGCCGAAGGGCCGGGCGCCGGACAAATGCTGAAATCGCCGTTGCCAGTCGCGCAGGTCGATTTTTCGAGAGGCAACCCAGGAATCCTCGTAGATAGTGTCCGCATACCGATCTCCCGCGTCGCATGCAAGCGTGGCGATGCTGCCGGACACACCTTGCGAGTGCATCTCCGCCGCGAGCGCGAGCGCGCCGGCAATATTGGTACCCGTTGAGGGGCCGAAGCGGCGTTGCAACCGACTCTCGAGCCAGCGCGCGCCGGCTATTGAGGCGGCGTCCGGCACGAGAATCATGCGATCGACGACGTTTCGCATAAATGAGGGCTCGACTCGGGC
Organism: uncultured Gammaproteobacteria bacterium; assembly: GCA_963771615.1. Taxonomy (GTDB): domain Bacteria; phylum Pseudomonadota; class Gammaproteobacteria; order Steroidobacterales; family Steroidobacteraceae; genus Bog-1198. Next base: position 234,002 of record CAVYUD010000005.1, on the reverse strand, counting down.
GCGGCCGATGCCCTCGATGATGCCGCCGCAGCCGCCGCAAACGTGCGGATCGCCGGCTTGGAAATAGGGAAAGAACGCGGAACCCTCAGGGTCCACCACGCATAGACGAGTTGCATTGAGTTCGGGTCGGTATCGGATGTAGCGGCCAATCGTCGCGCTGGTGCCGCCGGTTCCGGCTCCGACCACAATCCACTCGGGAACCGGATGAGCCTGCTCAGCCAGCTGCGCGAACAGACTTTCGGCAATGTTATTGTTGCCGCGCCAATCGGTGGCGCGCTCGGCGAAGGTGAATTGATCCATGAAGTGCCCGTTCCGCTCGCGAGCGACGCGGGCAGCGACCACGGAGATCTCGTCCTGAGGTTCGACCAAATGAATTTGCGCCCCGGCGCGCGCAATGGCCTCGCGCTTTGCCGTGGTTGTTCCGCGCGGAACGACTGCAATGAAGTCCAGCCCAAGCAGGTTGGCAAAATAAGCCTCCGAAATGGCAGTTGAGCCTGACGAGGCCTCCACCACGGTCGTGTGCTCGCGAATGTCCCCATTGCAAATGGCGTGCAGGAACAACGAGCGGGCGAGACGATGTTTCAGGCTGCCGGTCGGATGCGCTGTTTCATCCTTTATATAGATCCGGCACGCCGGCAGCTCGGGCAGGGCGACTGTCAGCAACGGCGTGTCGACTTCCCGGCGTCGATCCTCATCGAGCTTTGCAATTGCGTTTGCTACCCAAGAACGATTGGCATCGACCGCGCTCCCCATTCGCCATGATACCGCGTGACGCATCAGAGTCGATGCCAGTAGGCGTTGACGATGCTCGGAGATTGGCGAATTTTTGCAGCGACTAGGCGCAGCTGTTCCTCAGGAAGGCCGAAGACATCCACCTGAATGTGGAAAGTTTCGTTGGAGGTGCACTCGGCGATGATGCGCCGGGGCAGAACATTGAGATTCTGGAACCGCTCCAGGACGCGGGCAACGGCTCCAGGGTCGTTATCTGCGACGATGCGCAGGCGCCATACGGACAATTGTTCTAGATACATTGAAATCGATCCTCATACGGTTTGAGTAAGGAGCGAAGGCCATCGACACCCGGTCTTCAATGAAGACCGGGCTGGTAATGCTCGTGCTGCCTGGTATGAGAATGCGCATGGCCAGCAGAGTATGCTCCTATCGCTTTAAAAGGGGGAGATTCGTTGGAAGCACTCCACGTCGCAGGCATGCCGAAGTCTGTCCTCATCGACCGCCATGCCCCGGCTGCCCGAGGTTTGGTGAGCCGGGCATCGCGCTGCGCGCGCGCAGCGCGCTGGATGACTTGGCCCGCACTCATGCGCTGCCGCAGGTACGGCTCGTCTCCGGGCAAACAGCCGGATTTCGTCACCGCGCTCGGCTCGCTATCCGCGGTCGCTTGGGCACACCGAAGCTCGGACTGTTTGAATCGGATACCCATCGCGTGGTTCACATACCGAATTGCAGCGTTCACCACCCGCTCATCAACCAAGTGGCGAATGTCGTACGGCGCGCTCTGGTCGATGCGAGACTGACCTCGTATTCGGACGCCGCCCATCTCGGGCTTGCACGCTATTTGCAAGTGGTCGTGGAACGAAGCTCGCAAACCGCCCAGGTTGTCATTGTCGCCAACAGCGCGACGCCGGCGCCGCTCGCGGAGTTCTCAAATCTGATTCGCGAACGCCTGGGCAAGGATCTGCACAGTCTGTGGTTCAACGCGAATTTCGAACGCTCCAACGTCATTCTCGGCCCGAATTTCCATTCATGGGGCGGACCGGCAAGCGTCATCGAACGATTTGGCGGAGAGGCAGTGCACTATCCGCCGGGGGCATTCGGACAAAACAACCTGGATATCGCTGAGCTCATTATCCAGTACGTGCGCGAGCAGATTCCGGCAGGTTCCCGGGTTGCCGAATTCTATGCCGGTGTGGGCGCCATCGGGTTGTCGGTTCTGCAGCAAGTCAGCGAAATCACCATGAATGAACTCAACCCAAGTTCGCTTCACGGGCTTGAGCTGGGGCTGGCGCAGCTCAGCGCGGCGCAGCGGGCCAAAATCTCCCTCGTCCCAGGCGAGGCAGGCGCTAACAGTCTGGCTGCCGCTGATTTCCAGATTGTGATGGCCGACCCGCCACGCAAGGGATTGGACGCCGAGCTCGCGGAGCAGTTGAGCAGCCATCCGCCCGAGAGCTTTATCTATGTCAGTTGCGGACTCGAATCGTTGCTGCGTGATGCAGCGCATCTGACCTCGCACGGCAAGTTGCGCCTCGTATCGCTCAGGGCATTCAATCTCATGCCCTTCACCGAACATGTGGAGACTGTCGCTTGTTTCCAGCGGAGTTGACAGATCGCCGCGTCGACGTCCACGCTGCGCTCGATTCGCATTAAATCGAGCAATTTGGCTTGAATTATGGGCCTCGCACCCCTAGACAGGCGGCACTGTCGGCGCTATAGCTAAGGTTGCAGATTGACGCGGATCAGGAGAGATTTATGAAGCCCTACGTGCGAATAGCGGTTGTTACCCTTGCTGCAGTAAGTTTGTTCGGTTGCGCAACCACGGCGGACAATGCGAAACCCAAACCGGCAGTCTCGGCAGCGGCTAAAGATCCGAATTGCTTGACCGAAACCGGCAGCCGTATCGCCGGGACCTCGAAGTGCCGGGGATTTGGCCGTGCGTATTCGAGCGAAGATATCGATAGGACCGGCAAAACCTCCGCAGCCGATGCGCTCGCGCTTTTGGATCCTTCGATCACGGTGCATCGATAGCCTTTAAGTATCACGCGCGAAGGTCTTCGATAACCATCTGCGCTCCTTTGGCCGCGATCATTGCCGTCGGCGTGTTGGTATTGCCGGATGTAATCGTCGGCATGATCGAGGCATCGATCACTCGAAGATGCTCAATGCCGTGAACGCGCAAACGTGCGTCTACCACCGCCTCTGGGTCTGTCACGGGCCCCATTTTGGCGGTTCCTACGGGATGGAAAATGGTGGTGCCGATATTTCCTGCGGCGACCGCGAGAGATGGCGTGTCATTGCCGACACTGGGCCCGGGCAGCAATTCTATCGGTGTAAAGCGTTGGACTGCCGGCTGTGCCATGAGGCGGCGGGTGGCACGGATGGCATCGGCTGCGACGGCGCGGTCGGCGCCTGTCGCCAGATAGTTCGGCGCGATGATCGGCGGCTCCTGCGGCTCGGCGGATCGAGGTCTCACACTGCCGCGCGAACTTGGGCGCAGGTTACAGGCGCTCAAAGTGATCGCCGGAAATTTGTGCAGAGGGTCCCCGAATTTGTCGAGCGACAGAGGCTGCACGTGAAATTCGATATTCGCTCTAGGCTGCAAAGGATCGGAGCGCATGAAAATGCCGAGTTGCGATGGCGCCATCGTCAAGGGTCCGCGCCTTCTCAAGGCATAGTCGAGCCCCATCCACACGCGCCCCCACATCGAGTGATAAGCCTCGTTGAGCGTGTTCACATTGCTGACCTTGTAGATCACACGCTGCTGCAAATGGTCCTGCAAGTTCGAACCTACGCCGCGTCGCTGCAGAATCGTCTCGATGCCCAGCGGCGCGAGCCAGTCGTGCCGGCCAATTCCCGACAAGTTCAAGAGTTGTGGTGAGCCGATTGCACCCGCCGCAAGAATGACCTCTCCGTGAGTGCGCACCTCAAACGCCTCAGCGTTGCGTCGAAACCGCACTCCGCAGGCGCGCCCCTTTTCGATGATCAGCCGCTCGCACATGACGTTGAGCTCAATCCGCAAATTGCTGCGTGCCAGCGCCGGCTTGAGGAAGCCGCGCGCGGCCGACCAACGGCGTCCACGCTTCTGGTTGACGTGGAAGTAGGACACCCCTTCATTGTCGCCGCAATTGAAGTCATCGATTGCCGGTACGCCAAGCTCAACCGCCGCCTCGCGCACCGCATCGAGTACTCGCCAGCTGACGCGCGGTGCTTCAACCCGAAACTCCCCGCCGGTTCCATGGTGCTCGCCTTCGCCCAGAAAATGATCTTCAAGCTGCTTGAATATTGGCAACACGTCGCGCCATGCCCAGCCTTGGAGACCGAGCGAGCGCCAGCCATCGTAGTCCGCCGCCTGACCGCGCATGCTGATCATGGCGTTGATCGCGGAGGATACCGCCGATGACTTTGCCGCGTGGGTATGCGAGTGAGCGGCCATTCAGGCCTGGCTCGCTTTCGGTCCGGAACATCCAATCCGAGCGCGGATTGCCGATGGCAAACAGGTATCCCGCCGGGATGTGATACCAAATCCAATTGTCCGCCCCGCCGGCCTCGAGCAGCAGAACCCGACGACGGCCATCGGCGGTGAGACGATTGGCCAAGATGCATCCGGCCGTTCCAGCGCCCACGATGATGCAGTCATAATCTCCCGCCAAGCGCATCATGTCAGCCATCTAACCATAGGCAGGATAAGTGATATAGCCCTCCGGACCTTGCGAATACCAGGTTTTCTGATCGTCGGGATTCAGCGGCAGATCATTTGCGAAGCGGTAGGGCAGATCGGGATTCGCCAGGAACTTTCTGCCGAAGGTGATGGCATCCGCCGCACCGCAGGCCAGGGCGGCCTGCCCACGAGCGAGGTCGTAGTCCGAGTTCAACACCAAGATTCCCTTGAAAGCCTTTCGGATCAGCGGCGCGACGGGCGGCCGATCCGACTTGCCAAAGGTGCCGTCGGGCCCGGGTTCGCGCAGCTCCAGGAAAACGATGCCGAGCCGATCCAATGCCGCGGCTGCGGCCGGAAACAATTCCGCCTGATTGCTATCGTCTACGCCCTGCGATTCGCCATTTGGCGATAGGCGCACGGCGGTGCGGTCCTTGCCTACGGTATCGATGAGTGCCTGCACGACTTCGCGCAGCAAGCGCACGCGATTCTCGATCGGGCCGCCGTATGAGTCGGTGCGCCGGTTGCTGCCGTCGCGTAAGAATTGATCGATGAGGTAGCCATTCGCCGCGTGCAATTGCACTCCATCGAAGCCGGCGGCAAGGGCATTTTTAGCTGCGGTGACATAGTCACGGATCAGGCGTGGAATTTCCTCGATCAGCAACGGCCGTGCCTCGGCATAGGGCTGTCTGCCGTCATAGGTGAATGCCTTGCCTGGCGCCGTAGTCGCACTGGCCGACACGGGCTGCACACCGTGCAGGGAGGGATGAACGAGTCGACCCATGTGCCAGAGCTGAGCGAAAATTCGTCCGCCTGCCACGTGCACGGCATCGGTGACTTTTTTCCAGTGCACCACGTGTTCGGCGCTCCACAAACCGCCTGCGTAGGGCCAACCGCTGCCTTCCAGGCTGATGTGGGTTGCTTCCGTGATGATCAGGCCCGCCGAAGCGCGCTGAGAGTAGTAGGTGGCCATGAGGTCGGTCGGAACATGCTCGCGCGTGCCCCGTCCTCGGGTCAACGGCGCCATCCAGATTCGGTTAGGGCAAGTAAGGGGGCCGACTTTTATCGGGTCAAACAACGTCGTCATGAAATCCCTTATGAGCAATTGAGAGCACGGCCGGCATGCTAACAGAGCTCGACGTGCGGCCGATCGCATTGATCGCGTACAATCATCTCCGGTCGATATCCACCAAAGCTAATACCGGGATTGACACAATGAGTCGCAGCATTTTTCTTGTCGCTTTGCTAGGCGTGGCGCTGAGCGTCAACGCAGCCGATTCAAGCCCCGCCGGTAGGTTTACCGTGGGCCGCTACCTCGACCTGCAGTCGGCCAGTGCGCCGAAAATCTCGCCGGACGGCTCGCAGATTGTCTATACGAGAACGATGATCGACAAACAGAGCGATAAATATCAGAGTGCGATTTGGATCGTGAACGCCGACGGTTCGCATCATCGATTCCTCGCCAAGGGCAGCGGCGCAGTCTGGTCCGCCGACGGTAAAAGCATTGCGTTCCTTGCCCCAGGCGAGCCGAAAGGCGCTCAAATCTTCGCCTTGCAGCTCGGAGTTCAGGGCCCGCCGACCCAGCTTACGTGGCTCAGCGAAGAGCCCGGCAATTTGCGCTGGTCGCCTGATGGGAAGTGGATCGGATTCACCATGAGAGTCCCCGATGCCGAAAAATGGAACATCGACCTGCCGGCGGCGCCCGAGGGCGCGACTTGGGCGAAGACGCCGCGCTATACCGAGCGGCTGCATACGTTTCGAGATCAAGCCGGATTCACCGAGCGCGGCTGGCGCCATCTTTTTTTGGTGGCGAGCGACGGCGGCACGCCGCGGCAGGTCACGAGCGGCAATTGGAGCGTCGGAACCAGCGCATTCGAAGTAGCCATAACGGTTGACTGGGAATTCACGCCCGACGGCCGATCGGCAATTATCGAAGGGTATAAGGAAGGCGATTCGGATCACAATGACCGCGAAAGCTACATCTACTCGGTTGATCTCAAGAGCGGAAACGGTAAACCGGCTCACGAAAACGACGGGAAGTTGGAATCAGCCGGCCGTGTCACCTGACGGCAAGACCGTGGCCTACGTGGGGTACACCAAGACGGACACCAATCAGGTCATGGACTTATGGACCATGTCCGTGGACGGCAGCAATGCAACGCTGCAGTCGGGAGGGTTCGATCGAGAACCCCGAACCCTCAGGTGGGCGCCGGACGGCAGTGCCCTGTATTTTACGGCTGAGGATCGCGGCAGCATTCATCTGTACAGCTGGACGCGCGGCAAAGGCATCCGTCAACTCACCAATGGGGCTGAGGTTGTGCTCAATCCGACGATCGGCAAGGGCGCTATCGCCGCCGTTCGCTCATCTTTTCGCGAGCCCGGCAACGTAGTGCTGTTGAATGAGCGCCGGCCCGAGAGCTCGCAGCAGCTCACGCATCTTAACGATGAACTGCTCCGCGAAGTCCCTCTCGCCAGTGCCGAAGAGATTTGGTATGACTCCAGTGGCGGCGCGAAAATTCAGGGCTGGATCGTCAAGCCGCCGGATTTTGATCCCGCGCGCCACTATCCGCTGCTGCTCGAGATCCATGGCGGCCCGCAAGCCATGTACAACGTGCAATTCAGCCCGCAATTCCAGAACTTCGCCGCCAACGGATACGTGGTGCTCTTTATTAACCCACGAGGATCGACCGGCTATGGAACAGCCTTCGGCGATGCCATTTTGAAACACTACCCGGGCCCCGACTACGATGATCTGATGGCCGGCGTCGATGCCGTGCTCAAGAGAGGCATCGTGGATGAATCTCGTCTGTACGTGTCGGGCTGCAGCGGCGGCGGCGTTCTATCGAGCTGGATGATCACCCACACGAATCGTTTTGCTGCTGCCGCGGTTCGCTGCCCAGTGATCGACTGGATCAGCATGGCAGGAGAAACCGATATACCCTTTTTCACGTACCGATTTTTCAAGAAGCCGTTTTGGGAAGATCCGACGGACTGGCTGGAGCAGTCGTCGCTGATGCATGTCGGCAATGTGAAAACACCGACGCTGATCATGACGGGAGAGCTTGACCGGCGCACGCCGATTCCGCAAAGCGAGGAATTCTACCAGGCGCTCAAATATCGCGGCGTCCCGGCGGCGTTGCTGCGCTTCGATCAGGAATACCACGGCACCGGCTCCAAGCCCTCGAACTGGATGCGCACGCAGCTTTACATGATGAGTTGGTTCCAGCGCTACAGCGGCACTCCGCCGCTGCCCGCGCCGCACTAGGAGCCGAGCGGCATATCACCCTGCGTCGCGGTGCGGCGAAGAACAGGCGTGTCACCTGGCTTCCAAATCGGCGAGCGGTAGCTGACCCGGTAGCGCAGGGCGCCGCCATCCGCAGACAGTGCCCGCTCAAGCGGCCGCGGAATGCAAACAAGCTCTGCTTCGAGGAAGGACTCATGTGCCGCGATGAGCACGTAGCCATGACCGCCGCAATCCATCAGGTCGAGATTCGGCGCGACCTCGGGATTTGCGGCCGCTGCGATGACGGCGGGGCTCTCGCCTCGCTGCATCGCAAGGCTCGCTTTCACGCCGCGTCGTGCAGTGAGATTGATGGTCGCAAGCCCGGGCCGGCCGGGCGTTGACGGCTGTCGATAGATGCCAGCCCAGGGTTTGTCGGGCGTCATGGAATGATCGAAAGCTTCGGCGAGCGTGGGCGCCGAAATGGAACCGGTAACAAACTCCAGACCGAGCGGTGCGAATGGCTTGGGCGGCAACGACGCCGCAAGCCAGCCCGCATAAAAGGAATGACGGTCGCCCGCAAGGCTCACGAAGCCCGTTATTTGTTTATCGCGGATGTGATCCAAGATCTGCGCGCGCTCGAATCGGTAGCCACCCCAATCGTCATGTGCGAACACGCCGTAACCGGCGCCCGGCCACTTCGGTCCATCGCTTTCAGGGAGATTGTGAAGATCGGCGCGCACATCGGTCGCGCCCACCGAGTTACCCCACAGCTTCCAAGTCGCGGTCGAATTGGCGAGTTGTTTGAGGAACCACGCCTTTTGTGCTTTGCCGAGCATGGACTGCGGCGGCTCGTCTTGGCGGAAATTGCGCAATTGCTGACCGCCCAAGGTAATCTGCGGCGGTGGCCGCCCCTGATCGTAGGCCGAACCTGCATCAAGAATATCAAGAGCTTCCTCCGCCAACATCTGCGGAAAGTCTTTGGAAAAAAAGCCCTTCATCTCCGGCCGGTTGGCGAGGTCGCGGGAGCGATATGTGCGATTGTCCGTCAAGATCAGGTCGACATTGCGGCCGAAGCGCAGTGCGCGGTACGTGGTCAAACTGCCGATCGCCGCCAGATTGTCGGCCTGCAATCCCAGGCCGTGGTCATCAAACGTCTCGATGGGCGCATTCTTTACGCTTGGCGCCACGAATTGATCCAGCCCACCCGATGGTTGTTCAACGCGGCTCGGCTGGTACTCGAACCAAGCCTGATTGGCGGCGACCTTGCGCGTTTGCGCGGGACGCAGGCCGCCGAAGTCCTGTTGGCTTTGCCATCCCTTCCATGAGAATTCGTGATTGTCGGCCATGCACACGAACGGCCAGCGGGCGCGCGCGTCCTGGATATCTACATCATGTAAATAGGCGCGGTAGATCGTTCTGTAATCGGCCAGATCCGTCGGCACGTGAAAATCATCGATCTTCTCGCCGGCGGGGTAGCGCAGAATGTCCCTGATTCGCCGATCGTACATTCCCTGCGGCCGGTCTTCCGGATACCAGACGATTTCGTAAAAGTAATCCCCAAGGTGCATGACGAAATCGAGACGATGATCCGGCGCCGCGTTTTCATCTTCAAAAATCATACGGCGATACGCGTTTTGCGCGCCGTCATTGCAATTCTGGCAGCTGACAAATGCGAAGCGCACTGTTCGCGCATCATTCGGCGCAGGAGCAGTCACAGTGCGGCCGAGACGGCTGCCCTCGCCATTGGCGTCAATAAAGCGGTACCAGTACTCTCGTCCCGGTTTCAGGCCGCCCACCAACACGCGACACGTCCAGTCCGACCCCGCGGACATCTTGGTTTTGGAGCGCGTTATAAGACGATTGAATGCTTTGTCCTCCGCGACCTCAACCGTAACCTCGGGTTCTGGCCGAACTGCAGTCGCAGGACAGCGCGTCCAGAGAATCACGCTGTCCGGCTGCGGATCGCCGGACGCGACGCCTTCCGGGAAACGCGCGCGCACCTCGGTCCATGCGGCGGAGGAACGCAGTGAACGCGAACCACCGAACGCGTACGTTGCGCCGATCGCCGCAGCGGAAGCAATAATTTGGCGTCGGGTAAGCGGCAACGGCGTCCTATTGGGAATCACGTCTAGTTGAGTGATGGCGTAGCATATCCGCCTAGGCAGACTTTTGAAATTAATCATAAGCAGGTGGTGACTCGATGAACATGATTTCCCTGAGCCGGCGCGACATGCTTGCGCTGGGGCTGCTGGCCGCGGCGCCTTTGGATCTGCTCGCTGAATTGGCCCGCGCGGCACCGGCGGCCAATTCGAATGCGATGCGCACATTGGATCGCTTTATCGCGGGCTACTGCGCCGCCATGAATGCGCCGGGACTGACGCTGGGACTCGCAAACGGCGCAGGGACTGTGCGCGTGGCCGCATACGGCTATGTGGACCTTGCCGCCAAACTGCCGGTTACCACGTCACATCTCTTTGAAATCGGATCAATTTCGAAATCATTTGTGGGATTGACTATTCTGCAACTGCACGACGAGCAGAAAGTCGATTTGCAAGCGCCGATCCGCAGTTACCTTCCGTGGCTTTCCATGGAAACCAGCCTACGGCGAGATTCTCGTCCATCATTTGTTGACCCACTCCAGCGGCATGCCTGACGATGCGCCCTTGATTCCGAGCTCGCCGGAGCGGCGTCCGCGCCAGGCACTCAAACCCGGTGCCGAGTTCCACTACAGCAACTGGGGCTACGACGTCTTAGGACGTTTGATCGAAGCGGTGGATGGCCGGCCCTGGCATGCGGCCGTCTCGGCCCGCATCCTGAAGCCGGTCGGCATGAACGACACTGTCGCCCACCATCACCAGCGCGTCACGTGCGCGAATCGCTCAGAGCTACGTGCCTTTGCATGATGATCGGCCTTATCCGCGCCATGGCGCATTGGTACCTGCCGGCAATTTGGCGGTGGAGTTTGCCGCCGGGTCGATCGCATCGACGCCCAAGGACATGTCGCTATATATGCAAATGATTCTGAACCACGGCGAGATACGCGGCGGCCGCATCATTTCCGAAGAGAGTTTCAAATTGTTCACGACGCCGCACATCGCCGCGCCGCCTTTTGGTCCGAGTGCTGGTTATGGCTACGGGATTGCGGTCGACAAACTCGATGGACATGTCCGCCTGAGGCACACCGGCGGCATGGTCTCGTTCATGTCCGCCATTCATATGGACTTCGACGCGAAGATCGGCGCATTTGCCTCCGTCAATGCACAGCTCGGCTATCGGCCCAATCCTGTCGCACAGTTGGCCGTGCAGCTATTGCGCGCCGAAAAGGAGGGCACCAAGGCGCCCACCGACGCCGCCATTCGATGCCGCGGCAAAGGTCGAGTCAGCCGACGAGTTATAGCGCGATTTACACCTCCGGCGCCGGCCGCGCACATTGAAATCAAGAATGCCGGCGACCGCCTCAATCTCTTGGCTGATGGGCACACGATTCCTCTGCAGCAAACCGAAGGCGGGGACTTCATCGCCGATCAGGCGGGCTTCGACCTGTTTCCGATCATTTTTGAACGCGCGGAAACTTCGCCGGCGCCGCTGGCAAGTCGAAAGCGCCCATTATCGCTTTGGCATATGGAGCGGATTGGTATGCGCGTGCCGGATATCAAGCAGAGAAAGCGCTTGAACCATCCGCCACGCTCGCCAAATATGTTGGCGAATACTACTCGGAGAATCCGTGGGACGGCACGGTTCGAGTGGTGCAGCGCCAGCGCCGGCTGTGGATGGGCGGTACGGATCCTTGGTGCCCATCGGCAATCATCTGTTCAGGATAGGTTCGGAACCCGGCCCTGGCGTCGCGGAATTCTCGGAGCTGATCGGCGAGAAGCCCAATTTGCTTTGGATCGACGGGATTCAATTTCGAAGAATCGAGGAGACGAGTGCATGAAACTACTGCGTTATGGTCCGCCCAATCAGGAGAAACCGGGTCTCTTGGACAGTGAGGGCGGTATCCGAGATCTGTCCGGGCACATCGATGACATTTCTCCGCAGACGGTGACGCCGCAGAGTTTGGCGCGCCTCGCCGCACTGAACAGCAAAGAACTTCCTTTGGTTAGGGGCACCCCGCGGTTGGGTGTGCCGGTCAAGGGGATCGGAAAATTCATTGCAATCGGTTTGAACTACGCGGATCACGCCAAGGAAGCGAATTTGCCGATTCCCGCCGAACCCCCGATGTTCACCAAGGCCATTAGCTGTCTAAACGGCCCCAATGATGATGTCATGTTGCCCAAGGACGCTTTCAAAGGCGATTGGGAGGTTGAATTGGGAGTCGTTCTCGGCCGCACGGCCCGATATGTCAGCGAGGAAGGTGCACTGGATTTGGTTGCTGGCTACGTACTTGCAAATGATGTATCGGAACGCGCATTTCAAATGGAGCGCGGCACACAGTGGGACAAAGGCAAGGGCTGCGACACGTTTGGGCCCGTCGGACCTTGGCTGGTAACGGCCGATGAAATTGGTGATCCGCAAAATCTTGAGATGTTTTTAAACCTCAACGGTCAGCGTATGCAATCCGGCAATACGCAGCGAATGATTTTCCCCGTGCGGCAGCTGATAGCCTATGTCAGTCGATTTGTGACGCTATATCCGGGCGATCTGTTGATCACCGGCACGCCTCCCGGTGTCGGCTTGGGTCATAAACCAAACCCAATTTTCCTCAAAGCCGGCGATGAAATGCATCTAGGAATGGAAAAGCTCGGCGAGCAACGCCAGAGAGTCGTTGCGTGGCGGCAACTGGGCGACGACGGCGGTGAGCGCTAGAATGGCGGACACACAAACGCAGGAGGCAGGGACGTATGTTTATTCGCGAGTGGCGCGGCCGGGCAAAGCAGGCCGACGCGGCCAGGTATCCGGAATATTTTCGCAACGAAGTCAGCCGGCAGTTGCGCCAAGCGCCAGGATTCCAAGGCGGATACTTGAGCCGGCGCGAAGTGGGCGATCAGGTGGAGTTTCTGGTGTTGACGCGCTGGAAATCCATGGACGCGATTCGCGAATTCACGGGATCCGTGGCAGAGCATGCGGTCATTGACCCCGGGGCAATGGCCACTCTCGTTGCGTATGATCATTCGGTTCGGCACTACGAAGTGCTGGAAAATCTTTGACGATCATTACTTGCCTTCGATGGATTGGCGCAGCGCTCTCGTGACTTCGCCGGCAATGTCGTCCTGTATTTTCAAGGTATCGTCCAGCGGGCGATCGTAAGTTTCGGACCAGACCACGAATCCATTATCGGCGCGGATCAAGCGCGCGGCGATACGCATCGTTGAACCTGACTTGCGCAAGCTTCCATCCAAGACATATCCGACACCCAAGGATTTAGCGATGTCGGCAATCGAGATCTTCTTGCCTTTAAAATAGAAGGACGATGTGGGCGGCGGCACGCGCAGACCCGGGATTTTGCTGAGTCGGTCGATGAGTTCCTCGGTCATCCCGTCCGCAAAATATTCCTGGTCCATCGATTCGCTGGTCAAGTCCAGGAATGGCAGCACCGCAATCGAAGTTTGAGGAAGCGGGGCATCCCGGGCCACGGTTTGGTGCGTGGTGCCGAATCTGCCGTAGACAAGAAACGCAACAGTCAGGAGCAAGGCAATAGCAACGCCGGCGAGGAGCAGCGGCCAATGTTTTCGGCGGTGCAGCGCACCTTGCGCAGGCACGGTTGGTAGCGAATTCAACGACTGGTCCATCCATGGGCTCACGTTTGCCACCATGCGATACCCCAGGCGCGGAACCGTCGCGATGTACGTGGGCTGCTTTGCATCGTCGCCCAGAAGGCGCCGCAGCGAGGTGATGGCTTGATAAACCGAATCCGGCGTGACGATGACGCCGGTCCATACGCGTTCGAGCAAGTCATCAATGCTGACGACTTCTCCGGCGTGTTCGGCTAGACACAACAGCAGCCGCATGGTTCGTGCTTCGACCCGCACCGTCTCGCCCGCGCGCGAGATTTGGCCTGAAGCCGGGCTTACGCGCCAAGCGCCGATACGCAGCGATGTTCCGGCCGGTTGATCCATGCGCCGATTGTATCAACACCGGCGAAGTCGACCGCAATCACCCTTACCGAGAAAAGCGACACTGTGCCGGCGCCATGTGGACGCGGGCACAGTGTCTAGGCCAATACTACTAATATAGCCTAAAGTATTATCGGTTCTGCGCTACCAGCTTCGAGACTTCCGACCACTGCTCTGACGCACGAGCTATGTTGCCGGAAACATCCTTCTTCCAGTTTTTGCGGGATTCAAGATCGCTGAACATGTAGAGCTTGCCATCGACGAGCGCAAATACACGCGGGTGTGCGCCCACTTTGCGGCCCTGCGAGACGCCGAAGGCGTCGAAGCCATCGTACTGCGGTGCGTACTTCGCCGGATCGCTTGCAAAGGTGCGCAAGTGCGCCGGGGTAATGAAGTAGAACTTGGAGCCCTTGTAGTCGAAGCTAAGGTCCTTATTACCCGGAATCGGATCCGGCGATGGCGTAAAATAGGACAGTGCATCGTAGCTGTTCAGCGCAACGCCTTTATCCTCAAAAAAATCTCCGGCAAAAACTTGCGCAGCAGACAGCGTCAAGATGGCAGCGGAAGTAAAACGAATGATTGATCGGTAGTTCACGTTAATCTCCAAAGTGTTCATAAAACATCACAATAAAGCGGTGACCCGTGAAGCCGAGTCGTTGACTGCGATGACGGCGAAAGGAATCAGAGCAAGGATCATTGAAAGGAAAAGGGCACTGGCGTTGACGATGATTTTCATTTGCGTCTCCCGGCGTTGGACCATGGGCGCACTGTAAAGGCCTGCCGGGAGCCTTGGTTCGTCGTGCGCCAAAGCGCAAGATCCACGGCGCGAGCGGTAGGTGCAGGTCGCGAACGGTAAGGGCGTCGCGGGCCGGCGGCCCGGACATGTTAGAATTTAGGCCGCCGGAGCGGAGCTAAGGCATTCAAAATTAGAGCAAAATATCGCCCTGGATCGGAACGATACTGAAGGAGCGCGCATGATTTTCGAGTCCATTTCCAGCGGGGGTTGCCGCTCCTATCTGGTGGGCTGCGAGGAAAGCTGCGCGGCAGCGCTGATTGATCCCGAGCTCAGCCAGATTGACCGCTACAACGCCCTCGCGGCCCGGCATGGCCTGCGGTTCCGTTATCTCATTGACACGCATACGCACGCCGATCATTTCTCCGCGACGCGGCAACTCGCGCATAAGCTCGACGCGCCCGTCGTGATGCACCGCGCGAGCCCTGCACCTTTCGTGGATCTGCGACTGGAGGGCGGCGATCTATTGGTGGTCGGACACTTGCGCCTGCAATCGTTGTACACCCCCGGGCATACCAACGATTCCATGTGCCTGTGCGTCGAGGATCGGGTCTTTACCGGAGATACGTTGCTGATTGGGGCGACCGGACGCACAGACTTGCCCAGCGGCGACGCTGCGGCGTTGCATGAGAGCCTGTTCCGAGGTGTGCTCATGCTCGATCCGGCGTTGAAGATATTTCCCGCGCACGAGTACAAGGGCCGCAGCCACTCTACCATCGCTCAAGAGCTCGTCGACAATCCGCGCCTGCAGAAGCGGGAGCGCAGCGCATTCATCGACATGATGCAGAGCCTGAATCTTACGATGCCCACGCATGTAACCGAAGCGTTGCGCACCAACATGAGCGGCGGAAAAACCGTTGCGCAGATGCTCTCCGATGCGGCGGCGTCCGTTCCATTCATGTCGATGGCGCAACTGAAGGCGAATATCGAAAGCTGTCGCGACGACATGATCGTCCTGGATGTGCGCGAACGCGATGCCTACGAAAGCGGCCACGTGCCGGGAGCGTTTCATTTACCGCGTGGACAGCTGGAGCTTCGCGTGAACGAGGAACTCAAGGATCCAACGCGGCGAATTCTGGTTTGCTGCGAGTTTGGACGGATTTCCACTTTGGCGACCGCGACGCTGCGGTCGATGGGATTTTCAGGCGCTGTGGCGCTGGACGGCGGCATCAAAGCCTGGCGGGAAGCCGGCTATGCGCTCAACGTTGGAAAAGAGCCGTAGATTTTTCAGGCGATGCCTGCCAACCGCCGCCCAGCGCTTTGTAGAGCTTGATCAGATCGATGATTTGGCTCAACTCGGCCTGCGCCAGCTGTTGCCGGGCCTGAACTGTCTGCAGTTGCAAGGTAAGAACCGTAACGTAGGTGATGAGCCCGTGACGATACGCGGCGAGATCGATATCCAGAGCGCGCTGGTCGGCGGCGACCGTGGCATTCAGTGAGGCGTAACGCTCCCCATCTTCGCGGAGGCCGCTCAGCCCGTCCTCGACTTCCTCAAGGGCATTGAGTACGGTGCTGCGATAGCTCAGCGCCGCCGCCGCGGCCTCGGTGCGCGACAAGCGCACGCTTGCAATCAATGCACCGCCATTGAAGATTGGCAGGGAAATACTGGAGCCGGCGGAATAAAACTTACTTGCCCAGTCGAAGAGATATCGCGTGTCCGTATTGCGCAGTCCCAAACTCCCGGTGAGCGACACCTGCGGAAATAGTGATGCGACCGACACGCCCACCTGCGCGGTGGCGGCATGCAGAGCCTGTTCGGAGTTGCGGATGTCCGGCCGCCGCCGTGCCAGAGTCGAGGGTATTCCTACCGCTACTGACTGCGGCAGGTCCGGTAATTCGCCTGCGGTACCCAGTGCGGCATCGAAATCCTCGGGCATCCGGCCGCACAAAACCGCCAACGCATGGCGCGAACTGGCAATCGTCTGGTCGTATTGAGGCAGTTGCGCCTCCAAGCTGGCCAACTGGGCGCGAGCGGTTTGCACGTCCGCCTCACTTCCCAAGCCGTGCTGCTGCCGGCTGCTCGTGAGGTCCACCACGTCTCGTTGGTCGGCAATCAGCTTCATGGTCATTTGCCGCAGGACTTGCGCGGCGCGAAGCTGAAAGTAGGTCTGCGCGATTTCGGCCTTGAGCGACACGAGCAAGTCGTTCTTCGATTCAACCGCCTGTTGGCTTTGCGCGTCCGCGGCCTCCACCGAGCGCCGCACCTTGCCAAACAAATCGAGTTCCCACGAGGCATCAAATCCCAACTGATAGAGGTTTATGGGCTTCTCGAGCGATGCAATGAGATCTTGAACAGCGGGTGGTGTCGAGCTGGAATCCAAACCCTTTGACTTTGCAATGCCCGCGAGACCCAATTGCTCCCGGGTGTAACTGGCGGTGCCATTCAAACTCGGCAAGCCTTGCGCGCGGGTCGCTTGTACTTGAATGCGTGCCTCAAGAATGCGCAAGTACGCGACCTTGAGGCCCAAATTATCGGACGCGGCTTGATCTTCCAGCCGATCAAGCTGTGCATCGTGGAATTGATTCCACCAGGCTGTATCCGGCGACGCAGCGGCGTTCGCCAGCGGTGCGGACTCCGCGTATTGCGCGGGCGTCGGCGCATTGGGCGGGACAAAGTTGGGACCAACCTTGCAGGCGCTGAGACACGCGATCAGCAGCACCGTAACAACCAGCGGGGCCGGGCGGCGCATCATTCCGGTCCAACCTTGCGCGCCGCCTTCACCGGCGAGAACAAGAACGTGAGAGGCACAAATAAAAATGCGAGGATCGCGCAATATAGAAATACGTCCATGTAGGCCAGCAATCCCGCTTGGGCGACCAGGGTGCGTTCAATTTGGCCCATTGCGACCTGGGTAGCATCCCCGGCGACGGTACCGAGGTTCTTGATCGCCGCGGCGACCCGCGACAATGTTTCGCGGAAACTGGGATCGGCGTGGCTCAAGTTTGCGGACAAATAGGCAGTGTGTACCTGCGTTCTAGCGGTAATCGCCGCGGTGGAGACCGATATACCGATCGAGCCCGCGACATTACGAAACATCGTAAAGAGCGCGGTGGCGTCGGCCTGCAAACGCTCGGGAATCGTATAGTAAGTAAGGACACTGGTTGGCACGAACAGGAATCCGATCCCCGCGGCTTGAGCAACGCGCAACATCATCAAGTGATAGAAATCAATATCCGGCGCGATATTGCGCGAATACAGCAGCGCGCATCCCAGCACCAAAAACCCGGCGGTGAGAAGATACCGCGTCTGAACACGTGCCATCATGAGGCTGACCAGCGGAATCAAAAAGATGACCGCCAGCGCGCCGGGGCTCAATACCAGCCCCGCAAGCAGCGCCGTATAGCCCAAGTGCTGCTGCGCCAGTTGTGGGATGAGCACCGCGCTTCCATACAACACCATCGCAAAGAATGTGATGGCAACGCAGCCCAACGCAAAGTTCCGGTCTTTCAATACCCGCAGATCCACAACCGGATTGCGGGTGTAGAGCAGCCATCCACAGGCGCCGGCGGCGCTAACCGCCGCCAAGGCGGCAAACGTGCGTATAAAAGCGGATCCAAACCAGTCTGCATCCTCGCCGCGGTCCAGCATGATTTGGAATGCGGCGAAGGTCAGAGCGATCAATCCGATGCCGATGTAGTCGATCGACACCTTCTGGCCCTTTTGTGCCCAGGGGGGATCTTCCACCAGGCTCATTACCGCAAAAGTTGCCAGGATGCCGATCGGCACGTTGATAAAAAACACCCAGCGCCAACTGTAGCTGTCGGTAATCCAGCCGCCGACGGTGGGTCCGAGCACGGGAGCCACCACCGTTGCGATTGCAGTCAACGAGAATGCGCGCCCGCGCTGCGAGGCTGGAAAGGTATCAAGAACGATGGACTGCTGATTCGGCTGCAGGCCACCGCCGAAAAAACCCTGCAAGATGCGAAAAATGATCAGCGCGCCCATGTTGGTGGCAATACCGCACAAAAACGAGCAGAGTGTGAAAGAAAAAATGCAAATCACAAAATAGCGCTTGCGGCCGAGTACTCTCCCAAAGAAGGCCGAGATGGGAAGCACGATGCTGTTCGACACCAGGTAGGAGGTCAGAGCCCAGGTGGCCTGGTCGTAACTCACCGACAAACTTCCTGCAATGTGCGGTAAGGCGACATTGACGATGGTGGTGTCGAGGATTTCCATGAACGCGGCCGAAGTGACCACTACGGCGATGAGCCAAGGATTATGCGCCGGACGCCAGCCGCTCGCAGCGTGGGCCTCCGCGGAATCCGTCACGGGAAGTGCACCACGGGGGAGACCGATAGCCCGAGCGGCAAGGGCCGATTGGGATCGAGGCCGCGGTCGATCGCAATCTTGACGGGCACGCGCTGCACGATTTTGACGAAATTGCCCGTGGCGTTTTCCGCCGGAAAGGCCGAGAACCGCGAACCACTGCCGTACTGAATGCTTTGCACATGTCCCTGCAGCTTGAAGCCCGAGTAGGCATCCACCTTGAGATCAACCGCATCGCCGGGCCGCATGCGTCCAATTTGCGATTCTTTGAAATTCGCAGTGACCCAAACATCGGGGGTCACGATCAAAAACATCGTCTGACCCGCCGCCAAATACGAGCCGCGCTGCACGCTGCGCAAAGTAATAAAGCCGTCGGACGGCGCGTGGATCTCGGTGTAGCTCAGGTTGAGGTCGGCTTGCTGCAATTGTGCTCGCGCTTGTTGGACCTGCGCCGCTTTCTCCGCCACTGCATTCATGGCCTGCTGAATCTGTTCGGGAACGAGTTCTGCGACAGCCACTTGCGCTTGTGCACTCTTCAAATTGGCGTTGCTGCTCAGCTGCTGACTCGTCGAGGTATCGATGTTCTCCTGCGTCGTGGCGCGCCGGTCGACTTCGTGCTGGCGCGCATATGAAGCCTGCGCCTGGGCGAGGATGGCTGCGGCTGACTGGCGTTGCGCCTGCGCCGACACCAGTTGAGCGGGATATTGCACACGGGCAATGCGCAGGGCGGTTTCCGAGGATTTGAGCTGCGCATTGGCCAGCGTCAGCTGACTCAGCGCGGCGGCCTGCGCGGTCTTGAAGTCCTGCGGCTCGATCCGCAGCAACAAGTCGCCCTTACGGACTCGGCTATTGTCGTCAACAAACAGGTCGATCACATAGCCGGAAACCTTGGGTGCCATCGTGATCACGTTGCCATCCGTGTATGCATCATCGGTGGAGACTTGATTGCGATGTGCGAACCAAATGAAGAACGCGATGACCCCCGCGACCAGCACCACGACGCCGAGAATGATCAACGGCTTTTTGCTGTGAGGTGTTGCCGGTTTGGCGTTCCCTGCGTCGGCCTCAGTTGCGGGCGGCATCGCGACCTCAATGTCTAATTCGTTTCTAATTCGTTAGCGCAATGCGCGGCAGAGCCAAGAATAAACCATCTGGACTTTGGCTTCGGTAGGCTAAGTCCTACACGCAGTGGCGGTATGCACCGGCATGAGGCCATAGCACTGCGCTTGCGCGGTTGAGTGGCAGTCCGCAGACTCGTCGACGACGGTTAGAAGAATATAGCGAGGGATGCCGAACTACGTGCCGCGCAAAACTTGGACCCTGCAGTTGATCATGCTTACTGCGGCGGCCACTTGCGCCGGCGTCGCAACCCAATCCGCCGCTTCGCCCATAGAATCAAATTCAGCCGATGACCTGACGCGTCTGTCTCTATCGGATTTGGCCAACGTAGAAGTGACCTCGGTGTCCAAATCCAGCCAATCGCTGCAAAGAGCCGCGGCATCGATTTTCGTCATCACTCACGACGACATTCAGCGCTCCAGTGCAACCAATGTGTTCGAGGCGCTGCGTTTGGCGCCCAATCTCTTGGTTACGCAAGTATCCGCGACCAGTTATACGGTTTCCGCACGCGGCTTCGGCGGCAATCCAACCTCGCAGAACTTCGCGAACAAGCTGCTGATGTTGGTAGATGGCCGCAGCGTATATACGCCGCTGTTCTCGGGCATTTACTCCTTTGCACTGGACTTGATGCTCGAAGATGTGGATCGGATCGAAGTGATTAGCGGTCCCGGCGCAACCTTGTGGGGCGCCAACGCCATGAATGGTGTCATCAACATCATTACGCGCGCCGCGAATTTGACGACCGGCACCTTTGTCGATCTTGCCGCCGGAAACAATGAGCAGACTGTCGCATCGCGATACGGCGGCAGCGCGGGGGAAAACGCCGCCTTTCGAATCTATGCGGATGGATTTCAGCGCGCGGCGATGGAGAATGCGCCGGGGCAGAGCGCGGGCGATCGCTGGACCAAGGGTCAGGGTGGATTTCGCTACGATTGGTCGAGCGATTCGAACCGTTTCACCATTCAGGGAGATGCGTATCGTGCCACCGAACATCAGCCGGCTTCGCAAGATGGCGTCGCGCTCGGCGGGAATGTCGTGGCCCGTTTCGAGCACGATGGGGATCGATCGGGCCTCAAGATACAGGCTTACTTCGACAATTCTGAGCAAGAATCGCCGGGCAGCGGTGGTGGATTTGTGCTCAATACCTACGATATCGAGGTGCAGCAAAGTGTGGCGCTGGGAAGCCGCAATTTGCTGATCGTGGGAGGTGGGGAACGCCTGAACGATTACTCGATCACCAATCAGATCTCGCTGCTGTTTGAGCCTTCGAACCGAGATTTGACCCTCGGCAATGTCTTTGCTCAGGACACGTTGCAATTGGCGCCGGGCCTTGACCTCACTCTGGGCTTCAAGATGGAAGATGATCCCTACTCGGGGTGGTCGCCGCTGCCCGATGTGCGCGTGTCGTGGCAGTCAAATGACAAGACCACCTTTTGGGCGGCCGCATCGCGCGCCATCCGTTCGCCGACGCCTTTCGATGTAGACGTGATTGAAAAGGTCGGGCCGACGGTTTTCCTCACGGGGAATCCGCGATTCCGCCCGGAGAGTCTATGGGCATATGAAGCAGGCACCCGCGTGCAGGCGTCATCGAGTCTGTTGCTGAGCCTGGCCGGGTTCTACAACGACTACAACGACTTGAGGACGATTGAAACGGCATCTGCGACGGTGTTTTTGCCGCTGCAATGGGGCAACCTGATGCAGGGCCATACTTTCGGAATAGAGGCCTGGGCGAGCTGGCAAGTGAATGACTGGTGGCGGCTGTCACCGAGCTTTACTTGGTTGGGCGAGCGCCTCGCGTTTAAAGCCGGCGCAAGCGGCCTGCTGGGCATTGCTCAGGAGACCGATGATCCTAGTTCTCACGCCGCGTTAACTTCATCCATGGATTTGTCTCGCCGCCTGACGATTGATGCTACGGTGCGCTATGTCGGGGCATTGCCGAATCCCGCGCTTCGCAGCTACTACGAGGCGGATTTGCGCTGCGGCTGGCGGGTCAGCCCGGTATGGGATGTTTCCATCAGCGGCCAAAACTTGCTGCACAAGGAGCATTTGGAATTTGCGACTCCGAATGGGGAGTACATTACGCGCAGCGTGTTAGCCGAAAGTCGATGGCGGTTTTGATTGACACCGCCCGGCTCGTACGGCGCGGCTGGATAGCGCTGCTGTGGCTGGCGCCGGCAGCCATCCTCACCCTGTATGCGGTGAACCCAGTCTTAAGCGCGCCCGCGTATTCTGAGGACGCGGTTAAGGCCGCCTATCTCTATCGATTCACACAATATATAGAGTGGCCGGAAGCGGCGTCTGCAGCCGAGCCCTTTACCATCGCCGTATTGGATGCCCCGGGCGTTGCCGCGGAACTGCGCCGGATTCTGCCAAATCATCGGATTAAGAATTCGGCAGCGCAGGTGCGGGAAATAGCACGAGCGCAGGATCTGGGCTCGGCGCAGATGCTGTACATTGGCTCGGCGCAAATCGATCGGGTACGCACTGCCATTGCGGCATTGGCGGCCCGCCCGGTTTTGGTCGTCACCGATTCCGAGCAGGGCCTGGCCGCCGGAAGCATTTTGAATTTCGTGATGCTCGAGCATCGAGTTCGTTTCGAGGTCTCGTTGATTGCCGCAGACCGTTCGCAGCTGCGAATCAGCGCGGAATTGCTCGGTGTCGCCACACGCGTCCAGTCAGCGGACCACAAATCCGGGATCGTCAAGGCGCTTGATCACTTGGTGGGGGGCTAATGACTTCCAAGAAGCTCCCCGCGCACGAATCGATTCGCGGCAAACTCATGCGCGTGGTCTTGATTACCACCGCTGCAGCGGTTCTGGTTGCGGGCCTCGCGATGCTGACCCGTGATCTGACGGTGAACCGGTTGTCCTGGGCCCAGGATCTCGCGAATCAGGCCACGATCATTGGATTGGCGACCAGTCCGGCACTGGCGTTTGATGATCACGCCGCGGCAGAGCGATATCTCACGGCATTGCGCGCCCGCCCGCGAATTCTCATGGCCGCCTTGTACGACGCCGACGGGCGGCTCTATGCGTCGTATGCAAAAGATCCACAGTTCATTCCCAGCCCGCAAGTTCCCGTCATCGACGGCAATCGGATAACCGGTCAGCAAGTCGAGATTGTGCAGCCGGTCGTGCGTGGCGCGGAAACCTTGGGCTCTCTCTACATCAAGGGTCAGTACGATGTCGTGAGCCGAGTAACCGCGTACATCAGCATTTTCGGGCTGGTCATGGCTTTGAGTCTATTGGTGGCCTACTTGCTGTCCCGCCGCCTGCAACGTGTCATCACCGAACCGCTCGAGGCCATGGCGCACGCCGCCCGTGAGATTGTGGAGCGGCGTGACTATTCTTCGCGCGCAAGGAAATTCAGCAACGATGAATTCGGGTTGGTGGCCGATGCGTTCAACAATATGCTCGATGAAGTGCAGACCCGTGCAGTCGCGCGCGAGCAAGTAAACACGGAATTGCAGAAGCAGATCGAAGTCAGAGAGGCGACCGAAGCCGCTTTGAAAGTCGCAACGGCGCGGCTCGAAAGCACCATGGCCGCAGCGGAAATCGGCGCATGGAGCTGGGATATTCCCAGCAACCGCTTTACCGCCGACCGGAATCTCGCGGCACTGTTTGGCCTCGAGGACGAAGCCCAGCTGCAGGGTGATCCACAACTGCACCGGAGTCAGATTCACATCGAGGATCTCCCCGGTGTTATGGCCGCCGAACGAACCGCGCTGGCCAGCGGAGTGCTGGCATCCACGGAATTTCGAGTGATTTGGGCCGATGGCTCCGAGCATTGGATGGCGCGCCGCGGCAAGGTCCAAATTGATGCGGACGGGCGCGCTGTTTTTCTCTCCGGCCTACTCATTGACATCACGGCGCAAAAGATCGCAGAGCAGGCTTTGCGGGCCAGCGAAAAGCTGTACCGCGCCATCGGCGAGTCCATCGATTTCGGCGTTTGGGTTGTCGATCGCGCCGGCCGCAGCGTGTACACCAGCGAATCCTTCCTCAAGTTGATCGGAAAGACACAGGAAGAGCTGGCGACATCGACTTGGGGTGGATTTCTGCACCCTGCGGAGCGGGAGCCCATTGCCGCCGCCTGGCAGGAATTCTTGCGCACCGACGGCATGTGGTATCGCGAAGTTCAGGTGTTGGGCACAGACGGCCTCTATCACCCCGTCCTGTCGCAGGGAGTTGCGATCCGGGGCGAGCGCGGAGAAGTCACCGGCTGGGCAGGAATCAATCTTGATATCAGCAGACTGAAGGCGACCGAAGAGGCGCTGCGTGAAGCCGATCGCCGTAAGGATGAATTTCTAGCGACTCTCGCCCATGAGCTTCGCAATCCTCTGACCCCAATTCGACACGCCGTGAAGCTGATGGAGGCGGGCGGCGCGAATGAGAACCAGCAGCGGTGGGCTAGGGACGTAATCGGCCGCCAATTACAACGCATGGCATTGATGCTCGATGACTTGCTCGAGGTCTCGCGTATTACCCAAGGCCGCCTCGAATTGAAGACCGAGTTGGTGGATCTTGCCTCCATCGTCAGTACGGCCGTTGAGACTGCGCGGCCCCTCATCGAGGCGAAACACCAGAATCTGAAAATCATGCTGCCGCCGACGCCTGTGAGCGTCGCGGTAGATCCATTGCGCATATCCCAGTCAATATCAAACTTGCTCACCAACGCGGCAAAATACACCGATGCGAACGGCAATATTTCGCTCAACGTGGATCTGTTGCCGCAAGAAATTGCGATCAGCGTCAAAGACGATGGCATCGGTCTGGAACCGCAGTCGATTCCCCGCGTATTCGAGATGTTCTCCCAAGTCAAATCCGCCATCGACAGATCCGAGGGCGGCTTGGGGATAGGATTGGCGTTGGTGAAGGGAATGATTCAACTGCATGGCGGCCGGGTTGAGGCAACCAGTCTTGGCATGGGACGCGGCAGCCAATTCACAATATACCTGCCGCGCGCCTTGATGACGGCGCACGCGGGGGAGGGAGAGACGAACATGGCACAGACGAGCGTGCGCCCCGGTGCGCGTCGCACCGTGTTAGTGGCTGACGACAATCGCGATGCTGCCGAGACGCTCGCGCTGTTGCTGGACATGGATGGCTACGAAACAGCCGTGGCGTATGGCGGCCTGCAAGCGCTGGATAGCATTCGCCGAAACCGGCCGGAGGCGGTGATTCTGGACATCGGTATGCCGGATCTTAATGGCTACGAAGTAGCGCGCCGTATCCGAGAAGAGGAATGGGGTCGCAGCATGTTCTTACTCGCGATCACCGGATGGGGGCACCCGGATGACGTCGCTCGTGCCAAGGCGGCCGGGTTCAACGAGCACCTCACCAAACCAGTGGATGCAGACAACGTGGTGCGCTTGCTGGCCAAGTACCTGACGGGTTGAGCCCGCGTCAAGCCGGTTAATCCTTGATCTCCACCCAGGTTGGCGCGTGATCGCTGGCCTTTTCCCAGCCACGCACCTCTCGATATACCCCGGCGTTGACCAGACGGTTGGCAATGGAGGGGCTCAGGAGCAGATGATCGATTCGCAGTCCCGCATCCCGCCCATAGGCATTGCGGAAATAATCCCAAAATGTATAAATCTGTTTGTCGGGGTGAATCGTGCGCACCGCATCCACCCAGCCGTGTTTGAGCAAATGCGCGTATGCCTCGCGAACTTCAATTCTGAATAGAGCATCGTCGACCCAGCGTTCCGGCTTGTACACGTCTGCTTCGCTGGGTATTACGTTGTAATCACCGGCGAGCACTACCGGGACTCCGGAGAGAAGCAACTCGGCTGCATGCGCAAGGAGTCGATTGAGCCAGCGCAGCTTGTATTCGAATTTAGGGCCGGGCGCCGGGTTGCCGTTCGGCAGGTACAAGCAGCCGATGGTGATACCCGCCACGGTCGCTTCGATGTAGCGGCTGTGTACGTCATCGGGATCGCCAGGCAGGACTCGCCTGATTTCCTGTGGCTCAGAATTCTTGGCAAGAATCGCGACGCCATTCCAGCTTTTTTGACCGTGCCAAATGACACCGTAGCCGGCATCGCGGATGGCAGCTTCGGGGAATTTGTCCTGCGGCGCCTTTAATTCCTGAAGACAAACCACATCGGGCCTCGACTCGCTGAGCCAACGCAGCAAGTTGGGGAGGCGCGCATTGATGCTGTTGACGTTATAAGTGACGACTCGCATGAGTCATTATTGTCACAGCAGGGCGCGTTGCACAAACCAAAACAGGGCCAGACAGGCAATGGCAGAAGAGCCCCATGGCATGACGCCACGCCGATAGAAACGGGTGGCGCGCAGAAAATAGGCAAGCGGCATGATGGCGAGCACCACAGCCAACTGCCCCGCCTCGACGCCGAGGTTGAAGGCCACCAGCGATATCAGCCGCGCGCCGGCGGGCAACCCCATCTCGGCCAGTACCGACGCAAATCCAAAGCCGTGCAGCAGTCCGAACGCGAACGCAATACGCCAACGGCCTTGCGTGACTTGCGGAAAAACATTATTGAGCGCGGCAATGACGATGGACGCCGCGATGACGGACTCCGTCAGCCGGCTAGGCAGCCGAAGCACATCGAAAGCAGCCAATGACAAAGTGATTGAATGAGCCAGCGTAAAGGCGGTAACGACCTTGACAATATTGACGAAGGCGGGAGCCGCAATGGGCACGGCCTCCCACCGATTCTGCCGGCGCACGAGTACTGCGGGAAGCAGCAAGGACAACAGGAACAGCAAATGATCGATGCCGCTCCAGATGTGCCAAATTCCGGCGCGCAGGTATTCAACGAAGGCGGACCACGGTGAGAGATGGTTCAGTTCGAACTGTCGACTGGTGGCCGTGCCGCCCAACACCGCCGTCTGCGCCGCGCCATTCGCGAAAAGCGTAAGCAATCCGCGGTGCGAGGGATCTTCCGCATCCAGCAACGTGTAGTCGATGGTGAGGCGCCTGAGTTCAGCGCCGCATTCGGCCGTGATAGGCAACCATATATAGCTTCCGTCAACACGATCATTGACTTTGAGCGGCGCAAAATCCAGCCGGCATGGCCCGTCGGTGCCTGTGAAATGAAGGTGCCCTTGCACATAGTTTTGCAACGCCGTTTGGCGCGACTTCAATTCTCCCCAAGTCACTTTGCCGTCGCCGTCGCGGTCCAATCCAACAGCCAGCTCACCATCGCGGATCGCCAGTTCAATCGCGCCGGAAACCTTCGCGCCCCCGACGTTGACAGTCAGAAAGCCGTTGCTGGCAATATGGGCGTGCGCCAGCGGGCCGGCCAGCAGCAAGACGCAGATGAGCGCGAGATTTCGCAGCCGCTTCATCGCGACGCCGAGATTGCGGCAGTCGGGGCATCGATGCGCACGTCGTCTTGCCCTTGAGCGCGCGCAAAGTCGATGGCGGGCGCCGCGGCCCGCGGATTTCCAGCAGCCATCGCCGCATGCACGAGTACCAGCACATCGTCAGGCTCATGCTGCACGGTCCAATTTTCCAGGGCTGCCGCCAGACTCAAGCGAGGTTGATCCTCAATCTCGAGCAAGAATCGCGCTTGCTCGCGCCGATGCACGGCCTCGCCGCGCTGCAGTTCGGCGGCAAAAGCCGCACGCAGGCGAGCTCGGCTTTCAGCCAGCAGCGGGGTCCTGCAATTGTTTTTGCGCGATGGCAATTCGCAGCAGCAGCGGTTCAAGACTTTCCTGACCGTGCAGCAGCGCGAGCGCGTCGCGCGGGCGCCCCTGTTGCAGCATCAGATCCGCATAGGCGGCGCGCACGTAAAAGTCCGATGGCGCAAATGCGAAGATCCTGCTGAAACCATCGCTCGGCGTCCTGCTCGCGTCCCAGGCGCACCGCCATTTCTCCCAATTCGGAATACAGCCAGGACTTTTCAGAGTTGAGCCATCCCTGCGTCGAGACTTGGGCCAGCGTGGAATAGGCGGATTCCAGTTGCCCGTTCAGGCCGCGCAGGCTTTGAATGCAAAGTTCGGCCAACCGCGGTTCCACCAGCCGCGAAAATTGCTCGCAGGCGGCGCCGGCTTCAGGATAGCGGCCAAGTACGCGCAGGACCGTCGCGCGGATCAACAGGGCCTGCGCATCTTCGGGCCGCACGCTGAGCGCACGGTCGAGCGTGGCCAACGAGGCTTCGAATTCGTGGCGGCTTTGTTGCAGCGTAGCCTGCAGCACCAAAACGTCGGCTTGCGGGGGAGTCTGTTTTACCCAGGGCGCGAGTACGGCTTCGGCATAACCCAAGTAGCGCAGATCGCCGCTCAGCCGTGATTGTTGGATGTAGAACTGGGCAAGAGGAATCGCCACGTCGACCCGACTACGGGCCAGGCGGCGCGCGGAGACGTCGGCGAATCGAGTGCCGGCAGATAGTTCGGCGAGGACGGCGTTGTCGTCCGTCGGCACATAGGGCCCGGCAAGCGCCTCTGACGCGCCTGCAAGAGTTAAAAGTATCGCGGCGCGGATGGCAAAAAGCCAGCCCCGCAAGATGCGAGGCCGGCTCGAGGACTCACGTGGCATCGACGCTCACCGGCGAACTGGTCTCGTCGCCGACGGGAGTCACTGCGATTGCGGCGTCGTCGACTTCGAACGGCTCCGCCGTCTCCGAAGTCTGGGTCTGCACAATCGCGAGTACCGCTGCAGTATCGAGATCCTTGGTCTGGTGGCGGGGGCGGTGGCGGCGGCGGCCCGCCACTCGTCTGTACCGGCGTATGGTGACTGCCTCCGCAACCCGCAAGCAGCGTGCCACTCAACACTGCGGTGCCGATGATCAATACGAATTCTCGCGTTCATGATGATCGACCTCAGAAGTTGGGTGAGCCCGCGATCGGGGTATTCAGATACGGGAACGCAGTCAGGAAATTGGCCGGATTGGCCTGAACGCCGTCGGTGTAACCCAACTGCCGGGACGCATCCGAAGCTGGATCCGGATCCGCCGGGCTGCCGTCGTACGGCTTCAGCAGAACACCCATTGCAACGCGCAGCGTGATATCCACCACATCGTCGATCGGTCGCCGGCCGTTGGGAAAGCCGGCCAAATCACCGGCGAGAACGCCGAGATCGTTCTGCGAAGCGTACGGCGTCACGGGTGTGCTGGTGTTCAAGCGCAGCTCCTCCGCCGGCGCCTGAACCTTGGCGGGCTGGTTCACGCCGGCGATGCCGGTTAGGAATACTGCTTCAAGATCGGTGCGCGGATACACGTTGGGCGCCAGCACGCCTGCGCTTCCGAACAGCGCTTGGACCAATACCGGCAAGGAAGGGTTGGTTACGTAGTCAGCGAATTCGGCGTCTTGGACGGGCGTGGTGGTATTCCACCGATCCTTGTCGGGCAAACCGATCACGAGCTCATTCACCAGAGGCATGCCCAGACGTGAGACCTGGCTCCAAGCGCCACCGGCCAATTCCGGTCCGGTCGGCGAGGCGACAGGGCCGACGCTGGATACGCTCTTCGCACTCTGCGGGGTCGGATTGAGCACGGAGGCTTGACGCAAGCTTGCCGTGGTGTAAGCGCCGATGACGGGATCGGAACCATTCGTGAGACACGCAGCCGGAACCTCGAGCTCGAGCGACGTCACGTTAAATCCGGCCAGAGAATTGGTGCCGAAGTTTCGCGTGCTCGTACCGGCGGGAACCAGCTGTTCGACCGGGTAGTGGTAGTTCACCAGATCGAAGGTGCCGCCCAAATCCAGAAAAAAGGGATCCTGGCGCTGACCGACAAATACCTTGCCCTGTTCCGCATCCTTGAATCAGGATCGGATAGACGAAACTCGCTGC
Source organism: uncultured Gammaproteobacteria bacterium (assembly GCA_963771615.1). Taxonomy (GTDB): domain Bacteria; phylum Pseudomonadota; class Gammaproteobacteria; order Steroidobacterales; family Steroidobacteraceae; genus Bog-1198. Next base: position 204,401 of record CAVYUD010000005.1, on the reverse strand, counting down.
GTACGCAGCATAATTCGGAATCGATTTGTTGCCGATGTTATCCAGCGGCTTGGCAAACGTGGTGCTGCCGGTCGTGAGATTTGAAATCGGGACCGCGGTCCCCGTGCGCCGATCGCCTTTCACCAGGGTCACCGTATAGGTCTGGGATACATTTTGCGCGCTGGTACTTCCCGCACTGACCGGCCCGATATTGGTCAATGGCACCGGGACCATTTTCGAACCCACCGGAACCGCGAGGCCCTGCGTGGTGGTGGTGAAGCGGAACTGAAACGTGAGATTTGCTTGCCCGAGCCGGTGTTATCGATGGAAATCTCGTACAGAGCATTGTCGGCGAGATTGAAATAATTGGGTCCACCCTGTGGATCCTGCAGAGGTATGTAGTTGGCAATCAGGGTCACGATACCCCGCTCTGCCTTGCTCGTAGCTGTTGAACATATAGAAAGTCAGTGCCGTCCACGCTGGGACGAGTGCTGATAAAGGGTGCTTCTCGGTGGCTCGATGCCAGCGCGCCGCCGGCGACAGAGGCGGCCAGCACCCCTAACAGTAGTTGTCGGTGTTTGATCCTCATCGAATGGCTCCTTCGGTGTTTGGTGTAATTTGGGCTTAGCTGCGGATCAGTTCGAGCCGCCGCGACCAATCGGATGCACACGGGGCATGAAGAATCGACAGAATTTGGACGCCGTGCGCGGCCGCGCCGCCCGCTCAGGTCGGTCCTGAGCGGATCCTTATTTGGGCGAATCGGCCCAGACGTCGCTGCGCTTGATGCGCTCGAGGAGTGCCTGGGGGTCAAGCTTGCGGATAGTCCGGCGGGATATTGAATAGGCTCGCCGGCTGCGCTTTAAGCGACATATTCTCGACTACAAAGACTTTTCCATCCGCCGCTTGCCACTTCACCGGGAAGCCGAGCGTAGCGTCGACCCAGCCATAGCTGCGGTTGGAGGTCGGAGCTCACCACGCTGAACTCGATGATTCCGTGCTGCTTGACCTTGGCGCGTTCAAGCGGCTCGCAGTGCCAGTCGCGGGTGGTTGGCACGCCCGCTGTTGCCGCCGCCGCCTGCCATTGGCGGCAGGGATCGCGCGGATCCACCCAAACGAATATCTGCGTCAAAAAATTGGATTGTCGAGCATCCATATAGAGGCGCTGCGAAGGTCGCACGACCAGCGTAGTACCGGCGCCGACATCGCCGATAAAAAAACTATCCGCGGCGCCGGCCATTTCGATTCGAACCTTATGATTCGCCGCAAACAGCTTGGCAGTCGTGGTGAGTAGCGCTCCGTCGGAATCCAAGCTAACGATATCGGCGGAGAATGACGGGGGTGATGACTGCGCCAGTGCGCCGGCGCTCCATAGCATCGCCATTTGCAAAACGACTGATGTCCTCCTCAAGTTTTGGCGCCGCAACGTGTGGCCTTTGCAAAAAGGAGTGCCGGTCTGATTCTTGTCAGACCGGCACCGGTTTCAAGTCCTATGCGATCCGCGGTTATTCGAGATAAGGCTGCTTGACTTGATGGTCAAAGTCGAACATGTCGAATAGATCGGACAACGCCGGCATATTCTTCGGCACGTAGGGTAGATCGTCGCGCATTTTCGGATTCGGCAGATTGTCGCGGCTGCGATCGGTCAGCGGCCGCAGCTTCCAGTTGCGCTCGATGAATTTCAACAGTGAGACATGATCGGCGTAGGTGTGATTAACCGTGCCGCCCGTGGAGTATTCCGACAGGGTGAGCAATGGTATGCGCGGGCCCGTCGCCGAAGAAGTCGATGGGTTGAATGAATCCCGAGTCCCAGTAGCCGCCGGCCTCGTCCCATGTAACGAAAACCACGGTCTCCGCTTTCAGTTTCGGATGAGCCTCGAGTGCGTCGAGCACTTGCTGCACATAAGCCTCGAATAGATCGATCTTCGATGAAGAGGGGTGTCCATCGAGCAATCCATCCGGCTTGCCGAAGGAAACCGATGGCAGCGTGTCCGCCTGAATGTCGGCGAGCAGATCGACCGTGTCCTTGATATGAGCGGCGCGCTGTGCCGCGTCTCCCATGATGGAAGTGGCATATTGAAAGGGGTTGCAAATCTGACAGTACGCGACGCCCAGCGAATGCGCAGGATCGGCGAGCGCCGCTTCGCCGAGCGCCGTCGATGAGTTGAGCGTGGCAGCCGTTCCCGCCGTCACCGCATCATTCGACAGCGCGACCGCATCGTTGTAGGAGCCGCCGAAGTACGCCCAGGTGATCTTTTTGTCGTTGAGCGCATCACCAATGGTCCGAACCGGAGAGGCCGGAATCATGTTCTGCGCACCCGGAGAGGGCGCACGGAAGCCGTTGGGGTAGAAGCCGGGATTCGTGTTGTCGAGCATGTAGTAGTGTGCCGTCGCGCAGTTAGGCTCCGGACGGTATGGCAAAGCCTCGAGGTAGCTGACGATTGGCGCGACGCCGGGTTGCGTGAAATCCGCACAATTCGAGAAATTGTTATCCGCCGTGTACTTGTTGGTCGTGCCTGCGACCGGATTAGGATTGGCGATCTCGCTGGGCGGCGGCGTGATCGGATTGCCGTTGCCGTCGCTCCAGAACGCTGCGTCGCCGGTGCCGAGCATGAAGTGATTGGCGCCGGTGCCGCCCTGGAATGACTGATGGAAGTTATCGTTGAGGCTGAATCGGTCGGCGAGGGTCTTCAGCAATGACGCTTGCTCCTGTTCAGCGTCATAGAATCCCATGGAGTTGCCTTCGCTGAAGTTCTTTTGGACCGCCGGAAGGGTGCTGTCACTCAAGTCATAGGTCGCCATGACGAAGGGAAACAAGTCGTTCAAGCATCCGGTCGGATTCGCCTTGGTGGCATTGGCGATACTGCAATCGGACTGCTGCCACGCTTGGTAGAACCGATGCGTGGTGTCGCCCGTGTAGTCATCGTCGCTGATGTTCGGGCCCTGCAGGACAAACGGCCCGTTGGGCAGCACGCCGGCGTTCGGGATGCGCGAGTCCACGCTGTTGGCGGCAAGACCGGTGAATCCCGTGGTCAAGATGGTATCGGTGTTGACGGTGAAGTCCGGGCTCGGATCAAGTACCGCGGCTGCGGCTAGGAATGCCGGCGTAAAGGGCGCGCTCGCCGTGCCTTGAGCTGAGGGCGCTCCATTCGTGTTCGGCTGCGGCATTTGATTGCTGACATACAGCGTCTTGGCCTTCTTCGGGCGCGCCGATGTAAAACAGAGGCTGAGGCGCGACAGAGAATTGCTGAGCGAGCGAGAAATTCGGACCGGGCGTACCGTCCTCGTTGACGATGCCTTTCGAGAGAATGTTGGAAATCGTTTGGCGCTTGCCTTTAGGCTTATAGACGCCGAACGTATGATCGGTACCGCGATTTTCGCCTATCAAAATGATGACGTGCTTGATGGGCGTCTCTGTTTTTACCGCATCCGCGGCATCTTTGTCATTTGACTTGTCATCCGCAAATCCGGCTGTGGCCGCAAGCAAGGAGAACGACATTACTGCGCTCGCCCCCCACGCCATATGATTTCGACCATTAATTCGCATAAGAATCTCCCTCCGAAGTTGAAACAAAAACCTCGGAGCGAAGGTAGCGAGCGACTGTCTCATTCGCGTGAATCTAAGATGTCAGTTTGAGGTTCCCGCACCCGCCGCGGAGCTAGCGGCTGTGCGCGCATGACGCGCTGGATCGAACAACGACCACGGTTCGGCTGCTTGCAGCGCGAGGGGTGCTGAGGCAAAGGACAGCTTGCGATAGTTCAAGTACTCGCTTGCGGCAATGCCGCTGTGACCGGCGGCCGTGGCGGCTTCGATTCGTTGCAAAATTTGCATGAGCGCGGCGAGGGTCCCGCGAGCCAGCCCGAGTTCGTGAACTCCTTCGGATATTTTTCTTCCCGAAGGGTCTGGGTAGTGATCAGCGAGGTCTTGCAGTAGATCGTTCACGCTGCGAACGGCCAAACCGACTACCTCGGAGTCCTGCTGAGAGATCGCCAAATCGAGCACGCTCGCGAACCCATTGATATCGGCGAGCACGTTGCTCCCGGTGAGCCGATATTCTGGACGCACGCCATTCCCGACCGCAGCAAGATACTCGGCGAGATCGACCTGATCCTGTGCGCTCAATCCAAGTTGATAGAAACGATTGAAATAATCGATGACTTGGCCAAAATTGCCGAAGCGCCCGTCATGGAAGTAGGGCGCGCCAAAGTCCGCATTCAATAGTGTGGGCGTCTTGTACAAGCCGCCGGAGCCGATGTCGTGCTGACGATGATCGACAAACGCGCCGGATGGCATGTGGCAGGAGGCGCAACTCATGGCGGAGTCGTGCGGAAAGGGTTTGCGGAACAACGCTTCGCCGCGTTTTTGCGCCGAGGTCGCATCGGCACTCAAACGCCCGGTGTTGTCGAGCTTGGGATTCGGCAGAAAATCGATGTCTTCGATGTAGGCGACGAGTGCGTCGAGAATTTGCGGCGATGGCTCGCCCCCGGCGAATTCATTGACCACGACATTGCGCACGAAATCGCGCAAGGACGCGGTGCGGCCATCATGGCCGTATGGACCCAAGAAGCGGGCGCCCCGCAAGCTCGGGATGGTCACCGCATCCAACACACCATTGTCCGTTTTCGGGTTGAATAATGAATTGGTCGTGTCAAAGGTGCCCGGCCGCGTCGAGAGACCGGGAATGAAGAGCTTTGGGTTTGACGCCCCGTTTACGTGGCAGCTGGCGCAGCTGACGTGCGCTCTGCGGGCTGCTGCGCCGAGCGTATAAGGCGAGTTAAAAGCCAGATTGCCCAGATTGGAGAGGTAGGATTTATGGCCGCGCGCGGCCTCAGAGTGAAAGATCTCGCGCGGGTTATTGGGAGCATCCTCGTCGAGCTCCGCGCCGATCGGCAACCCACTGCGGCCATCGCTGACTGGCGAGCAGTGCGCGGCGTTGCCCGCTTGCCAGCCAAATTATTGCGGCAGCGGTAACTGCCGTGCGGCGCACGCGGGTGACTAGATGCCTCGCACTCATCAAAACGCTGCCCTTGTCGCGTATTGCGGGAGCGTATGTTTATCATCTGTCCGTGTAACATTTGTGAAAGCGACAGGCGCTGCAGCACGGCTGCAGCGCCATTGGGCCGCAAGACTAGTGCTTAAGGTTTTTGCGCGGCTAGCATCGCCTTGGCATTGGCTTTGGCAAGATCGTACTTAGCGTCTGCTTGATCCTTGCAGGCCTTCTGCGAATCTCCGGACAAGGCGTCGCATTTCTGCTGGGCTACTTTGTGATCTCCATCAGCTTGCGCCATGGCGACATCGTAGGCTCCCTTCGCGGTGACATTGTTGAGATCGTTGGTCTTGTCGTCGACCTTGGCCTCCGCTTTGTTCGCATCCTTAGCCGCGTCCTGCTTCGCATCGGCCACTTCCGAAGCTCGCTTGGCTTGGGCCGCCGACACATCATTAGCCACGGCATCCGGCGATTTGGCATTGTTGCAGCCCGAAACGGCCGCCATTGCCAGCACCGCGACAAATGAAACCATTAGTTTTTGCATAAAGTTCCTCTTTCGAATTATTCGACAGGGCCACCTTGGCCTCTATCGGCATGAGACTCAATTCCCGGCATGTCGCTCTGTATGTAAGCAGTTTCCTACGTAAGCTGGCCGGGTTGATAGCAGCCGCTTGCAATGAGATCCGTGTAAATTCAGGCAACTATGCGTGCTCGTCATCGCGGCGGGTTCAGGCGCACGAGCGATCAAAGAGCGCGAGGGCGCTTGCTGAGGCGCTCGCGGCAGCAGCCATCAGCTAATCTGGCTTAGAGATCAGCTGATCTGTCTTAGCTCATCAATGTCGACCAACCCTTCCTGACTGTAGAACGTCAGGGACATCGCTCGACTGCTATTAGGGCAGATCCCGCTAATTTGCAGATCGCCGGTATGATAGACGGTGAGCTTTCCGTAAGATTCGACGATGAGGCGGCGCAGCTCGCGAAAAAAAGCATAGCGTCTGCCATATTGTGAGCCGCTAGTGACAGGTTGACCGAGCTTCTCCGGCCACCAAATATCCGATCCGCGCGCAACACTGGCATGCTGTTCCATACTGGGAATCCTTTCTGGCGTGGAATGAATCGAACCTGCGCGATGCTGGGACAGGTCAGGAATTGTTGTCTGTAGGCAAAACTCTCTAAATTTGTAAGACTGATTTTTTTATTGGCGCTAATATCAATCGGAGTGCAGTCGCCGATCGCTTGCGAGCAGCGTTAGGGCGCTGAGCGATGCGGCTGCGCATATCAATGCGCCGAAACCCATCGCGATGTGGTATGCGACCAGCAGCCGATTGCCTTCGGCTGCCAAAACGGACCCCAGCAATGCTGTCGCCACCAAGCCGCCAGTCCGCGCAACGGCACTGTTGATTCCCGACGCTGAGCCCGTATGTTCTTGATCCACCGAGGTCAATACCGCCGTGGTAAGCGGCGCAACCGCCCCGCTCATGCCAAGAGCAATGACCATCATCATCGGCAGCACCGATGTCCAGTAGCTCGCGCCCGAATCAATTCGTAGCGCAATCAGGAATCCTGCCGCGACGACGAGCGGTCCTATCGTGAGCGGCAGCCGCGCACCGATTCGACCGGCGAGTGCTCCGGCAAAGGGTGAAGTCACCGTGAGTATTAGCGGCAATGGCAGCAGAGCCGCACCCGCAGCGGTGGCCGAGTAGCCGACCGCGTTTATCAATACATAGGGAAGCAGCACGAACAGCCCGCCCAATGCGCCGTAAAGAAGGAATGTAAACAGCGTCAGTCCCACGAAGCTTTTCGAAGCAAACAGAGCCATGGGCATCATGGCCCGCGCACCGCGTAGGGTTTCAAAGCGTAAAAAGATCAACAGCAACAGGACCGAGACACCGGCGCCGATCAAGGCCGGGTGAGTCCAACCGTTGCGGCCGGAACCGACCGTGAGGGCCCAGGTCAACGCCGCCAAACCGACCGTCGCCAGAATTCCGCCGATCGTGTCCAGCGGATAGGATTCGCGGCGCCGGTCGCGGGGCACTATCCGCCAAGCCAGGACAATCGCGCCGCATGCCAGCGGCAAATTCAACAGGAAAATCGCCCGCCAGCTGCCCAAATCGATGAGCCAGCCTCCAATCACCGGACCGACCGCAGCCATCGCGGCGCCGGTCGCCGCCCAGATGCCGATGGCGCGTCCTTTGGATGCGCCGGAAAAGGTTTGACCTAGAATGGCGAGGCTATTCGGCATGAGCATGGCGGCTCCGATGCCTTGCAGCAGTCGGCTCGCGAGGAGCGCAGGCAGCCCCGAGGCCAATGCGCAGCCAAGCGAGGCCAATGCGAACACCGAGGTGCCGAGAATGAGCAATCGCCGACGGCCGAAGTGATCCCCGGCGGCGCCGCCCAGCAATAATAGGGCGCTCAACGGCAGCAGATAAGAATTGATGACCCACTGCAGCGCTCCGGCGTCAGCGTTGAAGTTTCGCGCCAGCGTGGGCAGGGCAACGTTGACCACGGAGCCGTCGACGAAGGCCAAGGCGGACGCCAGGATCGTGGTTACCAGCACCAGATTCGGATGCGCACTGGACGGCGACGCCTCCGCGCAGAGCGCGGCCGCAGAATCGCATGCCGGGTGCAAGGAACTCATGCCGGCTCAATGGCCGGCATATTTCGCGTATAGGCGATCCCTCTGATCGGGGTCAACGTTGAGTTTGCTGATGTCCCCGTCCGCCCAACGCATGAGCTTCGGGTCCATTACCTTGAACCACTGCGATGGAAAAGCTGCGAGCCCGAACGAACCCGGATAACCGCTCGGCAAGCGCGGTAAATCTTCGAAGTCGCGCAGGGTCTGATAGGGGCGCAGTGCGTTGGCGTGATGATCCGAATGGCGTTGCAGATGGAAGGTCAGCAAGTTGGAGAAAATGTGATTGGTATTCCAAGAATGCCGCGGCTTGCAGGCTTCGTAACGGCCATTCGGCATTTTCTGCCGCATGAGACCGTAATGCTCGACATAATTTGCCTGCGTCAGTCCATACCAGGCGTATACATGGTGAATGATCAAAAACGGCAGAAGGATCCAGCCGAACAGCCGCGATCAATGCGCCGCCGACCGCGAGCGTCAGCATCCAAGACAGCAAAATCGGATTGCGCCAGGTGAATGGCCCGTAGCCGAACTTGGCCAAGCGTTCTCGTTCATGGCGCCAGCCGCGCTTAAATGCCCCCGGAATTTCGCGGCGCACAAACTTATAGATGCTTTCACCCATTCGCGCACTGGCGCAATCTTCCGGCGTCGCCACATGAACGTGGTGCCCCACGTTGTGTTCGATGCAAAAATGGCCGTAGCCCACCAGACCGTTGGCAACTTGCGCGGCAATGCGATCGGCACGATTATTTTTGTGCCCCAGTTCATGACCCAGCAAAATCGCGCCGCTGTTTTGAAAACCGGTGCCAAGCGTCAACACCGTGTAGGCCCACCAGGGTACGCGGTAGGTGCCGAGAAACCACGCAACCGCGAAAAAACTCGCAAACAGCAAAAGGATGCCGACATATAAAAGCATGCGGTAATAATTGTCGTGCGCCATGTGCCGCACGACTTCTTCGGGTGGATTGTGGCGATCCTCGCCCATCAGGGCATCGACGAGGGGAATCACTACAAACGTGTAGACCAGGGGAAACAGCAGCGTGAAAGGGTTATGACCCGTGCGCGAAATAGAGGCCGATGGCGATTGGAGGGTTAAATCCCCCGGTCAGCGATAAGCAGCCACAAGTAACGCTTCTTGTCGACGTAGTGAATCGATCGACCGTCCGCCGTCTGCCCTACAAATTCCATCGCGGCAGCCTCGCTCGAATGTAAGCCCTCGGTTCTTTTATCCGGCCCGATTATACCTCAAGGGTGCAGCGTGAGTTTTTGGGCGCGCCAATTGAGCAGTTCGGCGACGTAAAGCTCATTCTCCGAGGGACATGCCATCTCATGGATCCAGCCGAATTTCTTCAAAGTTTTGCCGCTGCCGCCCAGCCATCCTAAGACTTTGCCGTCGAGAGTGAGTTTATAGATACGGCCGGGATAGGCATCCGACACGTAGAGGTATTGCGCGGGCCCGGGCGTGATGCACAGTGCCCACGGCGATCCCGGATGCATGTGGTCCCCGGACTCGCTTCGGTAGGCCGGTTGCCGATCGCGACAGGACTGTTCGGCGGCGACGGGTACGTCGATCTTGATGGTATTGAGGAGCTTGCCCGAGGTATCGAAAACCTGGATGCGCAGATTGAAGCGATCCGCAACATAGATGCGATTTTGTGAATCGATCACGATCGAATGCAGTTGTTGAATTGACCGGGTGCGGAGCCCGGCTCGCCCCAAGATCCGACCCAGTTGCCGTCCTTGTCGTACTTGCGCCACTCGTGAATTGATGTAGCCATCACTGATGTAAACGTTGTCGCTCGAATCCCAGGTCATATCCGTGACTTGCCGGAATAAGCCGTCGATGGGGGGCAGCGGCGGTTTCGGATGCTCCAGCGGGTGCGCGCTTTCATCCGATGCCTCGACCTTACGCCCAAATACACGCGTTACCCGGCCCTGTGGGTCGAATCGCACCACCACATCCGATCCTTTGTCGGCAACCCAGATGTTGTCGTATCGATCGACGCGAACCGCATGCGCAAACGACCAGGCATACAAATTCTTGCCGATTTCGCGCACGAATTTACCCGTCGGATCGAATTCAAGCAATTGCGCGGCGGCCGCTCCATAGGCCGGCCCGCTGGTGTTGCCCCGCGACAGCACAAACACGTGCCTCTTGGAATTTACGGCGATGCCCGATACCTCGCCGAAATACACGCCCTCAGGAAGCTTGAAAAAATCCGGCGTGGAGTCGAACGCAATCTCGGGTATGGGTTGTTGCCCGAATGCGGCTGCGGAAAAACATACGCCCACCAATGCCTGCAGCAGGATACTTTTCATTTGGTGCCCTTGCCTGGCGCGCCGTATTGGCGCCATCGTGCAATATTACACCGCAAACGCGCGGGTCGGCCGTCAGCTGCTGTGTCAGTTTGCCCCGCGTGGACTATAGGAGAATTTTTGACCCGCAATGGAGGCGGAGTACATCAGCCCGCCCTTGGCGACGGTGAAGACGGCCATGCCTTTCTGATAAATACCGCGCGTCGTCGCGTCATTTTGGCCCGCGCTGACCCCGGCGCTCGCACCATTGGTCGCCGCACCTGCGTTGGCGCCTGCCGTGATCGCCACGACGCTGGCATCCGCGCCGAATTCGAAGTTGCCGGACTCGAACTCGTCCAGCGCGCGCTTGTCTTCGAAAAAAATGATTTGACTATAGGCTTTGCCCCCGGCCTGGAAACCCACGCTGACCTGGCCGAGGGTCGCGTTTCCTGTATAGACGCCGTGGACGAACACTCGCCCCTTGCCGTACGCGCCACCCACACCCAGAGCGCCCGAACCGACCGTAGGAAATACCGCATAGGCATAGCTTTTGCCAAAGAACGCCGCGCTGGCCCCGGCGTTCTTGAACACGGCAATGGTACCGGCGTAGCTGCCGGCATGGGCGGCACCCGCGAATGCGATCAATAGTGGTATCAGAGCCAAGCGCGGCAGAAATTTCATGGTTTGCCCCTTTGGTTCAGCCGTATCGCGTCAGGCGCGGCGCGACAGTGCGTGGTAGATGACCAGCACGACAACCGCGCCGACCACGGACACGAGCATGCTGTAAATATTTAGACCGGTCACGCCAGGCATGCCGAAGCGGTTAAACAGCCAGCCACCCGCGACTGCACCGATGATGCCCAACACGATATCCATGAGCATCCCCTCGCCGGTCTTGTTCACCAGCTTGCTCGCGATAAAACCGGAAATGAGACCCAAAATAAGCCAGGCGATAATTGACATGTTTGCTTCCCTTTATGTTGTTATGAATTCGCAGTCAAGAATGGCGCGTCCCGCCCAACCCACAATCGCGCGACTCGCTCAATTCACCCAGCATGCGCTTTTTTGGAAATTGCCGCTGTAAGCGCTGAGAGCGCATCAATGTAGGCGAATGCGAGTCCCCGACCCCGCGAATTCGTGCCATCCTTCGCGCACCGTGGAATTCCTATGGTCTATCGCGCTCAGCATCATCGGCACCTTGATCGCGGTGATCGTGATTGCAAATTTTCGCAAGCCGGAAAAAGAGCCTCATCATAAGGTCAAGCATCACTACGGGATTCTCGATCCACAGCTGAAGCGAGAAATGGGAACTCTGCTGGGCCCCGCGATTTTGCCGGGCAGCCGAGTCACGGCGTTGCAGAACGGCGACGAAATATTTCCGGCGATGCTGGCGGCGATCAGCGCTGCGCAACGCACCGATTACCTTCGAGACTTACATCTACTGGTCGGGCAGCATCGGCGAGCGCTTTGCCGGCAGCATTGATAGAACGCGCGGCAGCAGGCGTCAAGGTGCACCTCATGCTCGATTGGGTGGGCTGCAGTAAAATGTCGAGCGAATTGCTTGAGCGCATGAAGCATGCGGGTATAGAAGTTGAGAGATACCACGCGCTGCGGTGGTTCAGTTTAGGGAGGTTGAATAATCGCACGCACCGCAAGGTCCTCATCATCGATGGCTCCGTTGGATTCACCGGCGGCGTCGGCATCGCCGATCAATGGGTGGCCACGCACAAGACCCGACCATTGGCGCGATATGCATTTCAAGGTGCAGGGTCTGGCGGTCGCGCAGATGCAGGCGGCGTTTCTGGACAATTGGATCAAGTCCACGGGCAGCGTGCTGCACGGCGACGCGTACTTTCCGGCATTGGCCGCGGTCGGCGAGTCAAGAAATGCAAATGTTCATCAGTTCGCCGGATGGCGGCGCCGACAGCATGCGTCTGATGTATCTGACGGCGATTACGGCGGCTGATCTCTCTATCGACATTGAGGCAGCCTATTTCATTCCCGACGCCCTGATGATCCGCGAACTCGAAACCGCGCGAGCGCGCGGAGTCAGGATACGCGTTCTGGTACCCGACAAATATCTTGATTCGGAGACGGTGCGCATTGCCTCAAAGCGGGGCTGGGGGCCGCTATTGCAGAGCGGCGTGGAGATTTATGTCTACGAGCCAACGATGCTTCACTGCAAGATGCTGATCTTCGATCGATTCATGGTTTCGGTTGGATCGACGAATTTTGACATGCGCTCGTTTGAACTCAACGACGAAGCGAGCCTCAATGTCTACGACGCGCCATTCGCGCAGCAAATGACGGAGGTATTTGAGCGCGATCTGAGCTCGTCGGTGAGATATACCCATGAACGGTGGCGAAACCGGTCTTTGGGGCAAAAGGCCGCGGAACTGGTTCTCCTGCCAATCCGATCACAACTCTAAGCTGGCAAGAGGCGGGGCCGCGCCCGCAATTCAGTGGTCGCCGGAATTATCCGTCAGATGCAGGCTTTGCAAGCCCGAGCTTTTTGCGCAGCTCACTGACGTCGGCCGCCGCCACGGGCGCGGCTTGGTTGCCCCAACTGTTGCGAATAAAGGTAGAGACATCCGCAATCTCTTGATCGGTGAGTTTCCAAGCGAAGCTCGGCATGCCCAAGGGCGATGGGCGCGATGCACTCACGCCCACGCGTGTGCCCCCAAGGATCAAATGCTCGAGTCCTGTCGGATCAGGTTGCTGCAGCATGGCATCCTTGCCAAGCGGCGGAAACAGCCTTGATTGGCCAATTCCGTTGTCCAGATGACATGACGCACAGGCATCGGAATAAACTTCTGCGCCGCGGCGCATTGCGGCCGCGTCAGGCGCGGCGGAGGCGACGCTTGGACTCGCCGGCTGACTCTTTAGATACACCGCAATCGCGCGTCGATCCGCATCATTCATAAAGGATGTGGAATAATTGATGACATCCGCCATGGCACCGCCCGCGGCGGCATGAGCGTTGCGGCCCGTGGCCAGGAATTCGGCGATGTCATCGACGCTCCAGTCCCCCAGGCCAATGCGCGTATTGCCAGTCAGATCAGGCGCAACCCAATTATCGAGTGTTCCTCCATGCAGTTCCTGCTTGGATTTGTCGGCACCCAAGGAATTTTTCGGCGTGTGACAGCCGCCGCAGTGGCCGAGGCCGTTGACCAGATAGGCGCCGCGATTCCATTCCGCTGACTGGCCGGGATCCGACTGGAAATTGTGACTGTCGAGGTATAACAGGTTCCATGCACCGACCAAGGAGCGGAAATTGAGCGGGAAAGACAGATCGTTTTTCGGCGCGGTGTAATTCACTGCGGGCAGAGTCATCAAATAGGCAAAGATCGCATCGTCGTCCTCGCGGCTTACCCGCCTGAACCAAGGATAGGGAAAAGCGGGGTACAGGTCCTCTCCTTGTGCGCCTTTGCCGTCGTGCATCGCGCGGTAGAACTGATCGCTGGTCCACGCGCCGATGCCGGTCTCACGGTCGGGCGTGATGTTGGACGTATAGATGACTCCGAATGGCGTATTCAGTCCCAGACCGCCGGCGAATGGTTCGCCGCCCTCACGCAAATGGCAGGAGATGCAATCACCGGCCGCCACCAAATATTGGCCACGACGGACCTGCGCCGCATTTGGGGCGGCGTCGTCGAATCGCTGGGAAAGCAGTCCCCGAGGCGTGACGGCGGAACTGGGATGGGCCGGCAACCCGAGCATTTGGCTCATGGCAAGAGCGGCCGCGCCCAACATCGCGACAGTGGAACCGGTCAGTAATGCAATTCGCGAACTGCTGTAACGGCGCATGGCTACCCTCTCACCAACGGTCCCGGCGACTTGAGGTATTGCGACTTGATGGCATCCGCCGATAGATAGGCGAGCGCCGCCAAGGTAGCCGTCGGGTTGTAGCCGGCGTTTTGCGGGAACGCCCCGGCACCCATCGAGAAAACATTGGGCACGTCCCAAGACTGCAGATATTTGTTGACCACGCTGTTTTTGGGATTGTCCCCCATGATCGCGCCGCCGGTGTTGTGCGTGGTCTGGTAGGGCACGACGCTCCAAGAACCGGTGCGTCGATTGAGCTTGATTTCGCGCGGATTCATGGCCTTTGCCACCTCGGCCGCACGGTCGGTCAGGTAATCCGACATCTTGTGATCGTTCTCGGTGAAGTCGAACGTCATGCGCAGCATGGGCCGACCATGGATGTCTCGGTACGTGGGGTCCAGATCGAGATAATTGCCGCGGGCGCTCATGCATGAGCCGTGGATGCTCAGCGAGAAGGATCGCAAGTAATTTTTCGCCGCCGCGTGCTTCCACTCGAGACCCCAGGCCGGCGTGTTCTGGGGTGTGTAGATCATTTCGATTGGTCGCCCGCCGGTGATCATGCCGGCGATGTAGGCGCCGCCGATGAAGCCCAAACCTCCGTGGTCGAAATTGTCGCCGTTGAAGTCGTCAATGACGGTTGCCAGGGCGCCGGCTCCGATGAAGGGGTTGATGAGCTTGTCGTCGAAGAAGACGTTCACCGATGACATGGTTTGGTAAGCGTAGTTCTTGCCGACGACGCCTTCACCGGTTTTCGGATCGTACGGCTTACCGATGCCGGACAATAGCAATAAGCGTACGTTTTGCAGCACGTATGCGGACAGGATCACCATCTCGGCCGGCTGAAAGAATTCTTCGCCGGCGCTATTCACATAAGTAACACCGGTCGCGCGCTGTTTGTCGGCCGTCAGTTCGACACGCAACACTTCGCATTCGGTCTTAAGGGTGAAATTCGATTTCTGTAGAAGATAGGGCAGCACCGTGGTCTGAGGACTGGCCTTCGAATAATTGCCGCAGCCAAATTTTTCGCAGAAGCCACAATACGTGCACGCTCCCATCTGCGCGCCCAGCGGATTGGTGTAAGCCTGAGACATGTTGCCTGTCGGGTGCGGGAAGGGGTGGCGTCCGAGCTCAGCCGCCGCTTTGCCGAATAAGGTCGGCCCGTAGGTCTGCTGCATCGGAGGGTTGGGATACTCGCTCGATCGGGATCCTTCGAACGGATTGCCGCCGGGCTGGATCTTGCCTTGGAGATTTCCCGCTTTGCCGCTGGTGCCGCACAGCTTGTCGAATTGATCGTAGTGCCGTTCAAGCTCATCGTACGTGACTCCCCAGTCCTGGACGGTCATGTCGTACGCTGAGACGGCCTTCTTGCCGTAACGCTTCTCATTGTGGCTCTTGGTCAGAAAATCCGTGGGCAAGAAACGCCAGATTTGTCCATTCCAATGAACGCCACCGCTGCCCACGCCGGTGCCGAGAAGAAATGAGCCCAAGCGGCGCATGGGCAGCGCTTCTTGATCGACATGGTTTCGGATGGTGAGCGTGTCGTCGGACACATTCTGAAACAAATGATGCCGCCACATGTAGCGCAGCTCATCCTGCGCAAATCCGGTCGCAAAATCGGTCGGCGTATCACGCCACGGGCCGCGTTCCAGCGCGACCACGTTCAAGCCCGCGTCGCAAAGCTGTTGTCCCATGATGGCGCCGGTCCAGCCGAATCCCACCAGTACTGCATCGACAGGTTTAAGGGTGGTGGTCATTTCAAGTCTCCCACCCGCGACGGCCCTTGAAGCCAACCGGGGGGAACGGGACAGGCTCCCCATGGCGAGTTACCCAGTCCTTGTAATTATAGTGTGCGCCCGGAAAGCCGATCATCTTCCACGCACCCATGTCCTTGTTGCCGCCGTAGATCGGATCCGAGAAATAACCCTCCTTGGTGTTTTGCAGAAACATCGCAAAAAACGCTTTAGAGTCCGCCCCGCCGTCGAGTTTGACGTCGCCGCTTTCCATCCCCTTCAACAATTTGTCTTGGTCAGCGGCGGCGAGCTTTGCAAATGTCGCGGCGCCTAAATTGGCGCCGACGTACTGATCAATTGCGGCAATCGCGGCGCGATACAGTTGCGCTGGGCTGAAGCGGCTCTGATAGCCCTGTTCGGGCGTTCCCTTCGGCCAGGGTCCGCCGAGATAATAATGATCGCCTCGACCGAAGGGACCCGCGAGCTGGCGATCGAGAAAAAACGGCACGTTCGCTTCCACGGCGCCGGGACCGACTGAATCGTTGGGGATCAAGCGCGCGACCGCGGCTTCAATGAACGCGGCCTCGGCAGGGGTGAAATACACGTATCCGGACCCGCTCGACCCAGGAGGAGCATCGGCGGTTCCTTCTTTCCAGGGCACCGAGCCGCGAATCGTTTGCGGAGGCGCTCCCAGCTCTCCATCGTGCACAGTCGCTGCCGCTGTGCCCGCGACTCCGGCGGCGACGCTGCCGATGAGAAGTTGCCGGCGCCTGAGATTCACTTTGGTCACCATAAGAAGTCCTTCTGGCCGCGCCGCGGATTGATCGTTAGTGTTTCAAGAATCGAAGGAGAGCCGTGCGCCGGAGCCGCAGGCACCGAATAATTTTAAAACTTTCACCCAGGCCACGCTAGTATCCCGAGGTATCATTGACCTAGGTATTGGTTGATTTGCCGACTCCACTCCTCGCCCGCAAGGCGGTCGCGCGCGGCCATCTCCCGCACAGTTTCATTTGCCGCACACTTGAGCGCGGTGCGCTCGTAAACCACATCGACCGTCGTCGAGCCGCTTTGCGGCATGAGCTCGAGCGTGATCACCGTGACGACGACATCGGCAATCACGTACACGTATTGAATCCGCCTTGCTGTCCGGTCAAATGCGGTGTTGACCCAAACGGCATGCTTCTCTGCGTGCCGGACCTCGAAGACCATGCCTGCTTGGTCGAAGGCTTTGTCCGGCCAGAGAAAAATTGGGTCCCAATCCGGCGCCCAAGCCCGTTCTTTATCGGCGCCGAACAGCGGCCACGCGACTTCGAAAGGCGCGTTCGCGACCAAGCAAAATTGCTCGCGCGTGTGCAGCAGCGCCCGGGAGTTCAAGGCGCTTCCTTCAATTGGTGGCTGTCGCCGGCGCGCAGCGCCAACCGATAGACCTTTTTCAGCTCCAGGATCTGCGCCAGGGTTTGTTTGGAAAACGCCGCCTTGCCCTCAAAGGCGTGCAGCACGATGCCTTCGAGCAGATCGCCGAGAGAAAGATCTTTGAGTTCCGCCAAAGCTTTCAAGACTTTCAGCAGCCGCTTTTCGATCCTGATTCCCGTTTGTACCCGTTCGACCTTGATCATGACCGTCCTTGCGAAAATCTAAATGTTACCAAATCAAGATGTTACCAAGGTACATTGGTACATGACAAGCACGGACGCATGCGTCGCATGCCGCTTGCTACAAGAGTTTTTCGGCGCGGATGGGCAGATCGCGGATACGCTTCCCGGTGGCGTGAAATACCGCATTGGCGACCGCAGCATTCATCCCGACGATGCCGATTTCGCCGATTCCCTTTATCCCCAACGGATTTACCCGCTCGTCATTCTCCGCGACCATAATGATCTCGATCGAGGGCACGTCGGCATTGACCGCGATCAAATAGTCGGCGAGATTATTGTTTATGTAGCGTGCCGCGCCGACATCCAGCACGGTTTCCTCGAGCAGCGCCGACGACAGGCCCCAAATCGCGCCGCTCATGAACTGACTGTGCGCGGTTTTCGGATTCACGATGGTGCCGGCGGCAAAGGCGGAGACCACACGCGGCACTCTTATTTCGCGCGTTCTGCTATGAACCCGAACCTCGACAAAGTGCGCACCGAAGGCAAATGCAGAGACGTCCTTGCGGCCTGCACCGCCCAACATGGCAGCCTTGCCATGGGTCATGGAAGCCACCGCATCCGCCGGCAGCCCCTGGGGCACGTTCTCTGCATAAACCTCGAGCCGATGTCCCGCTCTCGAGACCGCAGCGCTGAACGGCTCGCTGTGTCCGGCGCCGTCACTGAGCTTTCCGTCGGCGAGAGTCAGCGTGGTCGGGTCGGCACCGCGAAACGGGCTATCAGCGGCAAGCACCGCCGCCTTGGCAATGCGCTGCCGGAGGTCCTCGCAAGCCTTGGCGACGACGTTTGCCGCAGAAGCTGCATTGTTCGAGCCGCCCGCAATCATCAACGGCGGTAGCTCGCTATCCCCCATATGCACCGTGACGTCCGCCACTTTCAGCCCAAGCGATTGGGCGGCGGTGATGGCGACCACGGTATACGCGCCTGTGCCGATCTCATGCCCTGCAATGCCGACGATCATTTTGCCATCGGCAGTCACGGACACTCGGGCCGCTGCGGGTCCCACATTGCTGGGATAGCACGCGGTAGCGCAGCCAAAGCCGACCAGCCATTCGCCATCGCTCATCGAAGCGGGGCGAGGATTGCGATTGCGCCAGCCGAACTGCGCTGCGGCCTGATCGAAGCACTGCATGAGCGATCGCGAGGAGAACGGCAGTCCACTAACCGGATCCATCTGAGTGTCATTGACTCTGCGCAGTTCAATCGGGTCCATCCTCAGCTCATAGGCGAGTTCATCCATGGCGCTTTCCAAAGCGAACATGTAGGGCGTCTCGGGCGGGGCGCGCATATATCCCGGCGTATTGCGATCTGCGTGCACCACGTTGACGGCGGTTGCGATATTCGGGCAGGCGTACATTCGGGCTGTGCTTTCCACTCCCGCCACGTTGTAGCCCGACGGCCGCGAAGTCACCTCCCAACCTTCATGTGAAAACGCCGTGAGTCTTGCCCTCCGGCGTCGCACCGAGCTTGATGTGCTGGCGGGTTTCGGCTCGATAGGTGGCAATGGTAAATCCCTGATCGCGTGTAGGTACGAGTTTTACCGGGCGATTGAGCCGTTTCGCGGCGAGAGCGATCCACGCAGTGCGAGGATTGGGCCCCTTCGAGCCGAATGCGCCGCCAATGTACCGTGATAGGGCCCGTACCTTCTCAGGATCGAGGGCGAGCTGCTTTGCAACCGCACTCTTGGTGCCCCACATGAACTGCGAAGGCTCGTAGATGGTCAGCTTCGGGCCATCCCACATACACGTCGCAGTGAATAGTTCGATGGCATTGTGATGTTGAATCGGGGTGGCGTAACGCGCCTCAAATTTTACCGCCGCCGCGGCGAAGGCTGCCGCTGCATCGCCCTTGTTCGGATCGGGACCCTTTTGCGGTTTGTGGGGTTCTGTCTCGGTCCCCGGCGAATCAAAGGTGGCGCTCGGAGGATCCGGGACATAAACGACTTCCACCTTACGAGCGGCCTCGCGTGCGGCTTCGTAAGTATCCGCAAGCACGATGGCAATAATTTGTCCGCCGTGGCAGATCGCAGCGCTTTCAAGCGTGGTGGTGGTGGGTCCGCCGTCCGGTCCGACGGCAGTTTTGGTTTGATCGCCCACATTTTCATGGGTGAGAATATCGAGCACGCCGGGTACCGCCTTGGCGCGCTCGAGTCTGAATGCGCTGATTCGCCCTCGAGCAATGGCGCTGGTGACGAGATAGGCGAATGCCGGATTGGCGACGGGTTCATCGGATGCGTAGCGGGCGGCGCCGGTGACTTTCGCGATCCCATCGATGCGCGACGTGGGCCTGCCGAAGAGCTTGTCTTTAGCTTGCATGTTGCGGCTCCGCGCCCGAGATCGGCAGCGCTTTGGCCTGCAGCAACGCGCGCACGATCGTGCGCCGGGCCAACTCGGGCTTGTAATCATTTTGGCCTGGCATTGCGCACCTTGGAGCGCGGCGTCGGCCGCCGCTCGAGCATTGGCCTCGGTGAGCGGTTTGTCGATCAAGGCAGTCTCTGCTTCTTTCGCCCGCCAGGGCCGGTACGCCATCCCGCCGAGGCCGATTCGCGCGCTCACCACTTTGTCTGCATCCAGTTCAAGGGCTACCGCTGCAGAGGCAATGGCGAACTCATAGGAGGCGCGGTCGCGCACCTTGAGAAACAGTGAACGGCGTGTCCAGGCTCCGTTCGGTACGTGAAACGCAGTGATAATTTCACCGGGTTCGAGCGTCATTTCGATGTGGGGTTGTCCCTCTGCAGCTCGGTGCAGCGATGAGAAGGGAATCCGGCGCGCCCCGCGTGGGCCGCTCAAGTCCAATTGCGCATCCAAGGCGATGAGCGCCACGCCGAAATCTCCCGGGTATTGCGCAATGCAGCTCTGGTCCACTCCCAGCACGGCGTGGTTTCGGTTGAACCCTGCAATCGCGGCACAGCCGGAGCCCGGATCGCGTTTGTTGCACGCGCTCCAGCTCGGATCGCGATAGTAAGGACAGCGGGTTTTTTGCAGAACATTGCCGCCGAGTGTCGCCATGTTGCGAATCTGCGGACTTGCCGCAAGCGCGAGGCTTTGGGCGAGGACCGGGTATTCAGCAAGCATTCGCGGATTTTCTGCGACGCCTGCCATTCGCGCGAATGCGCTCAAACGCACCCCACCCGGTCCAAATTCAATGTCACGCGAAGAGCCTCGCAGCGGCTGCAGATCGATGACCCGTTGCGGCCTCAGAACATCCAACTTCATGAGGTCGATCAGCGTGGTACCGCCCGCCAGAAATTGCGCGACGGCATCTGTTTGTCCCTGCCCGGTTCGCAGGCCGAGCCGATGGGCTTGCGGCAGATCGGCGGCGAGTTCGAATGCGAAAGGGCGCATCAACCGGCGTCCATTGTTTCGCGCGCCTGTTTAATCGCCGCCACGATCTTGGGATACGCGGCGCATCGGCAAAGATTTCCGCTCATATATTCGCGGATATCGGCGTCAGTATCTGCATGACCCTCGCGCACGCAAGCAATGGCGGACATGATCTGTCCGGGCGTGCAGTATCCGCATTGGAAACCGTCCTGGTCGATGAAGGCCTGTTGCATCGGATGCAACTCCCCGTGGGACTGCAATACCCTCGATCGTTTCGATCTTTTTGCCCTGGGCCGAGACTGGCCAGGGTGAGGCACGACAACACGCGCGCGCCGTCGATGTGGACGGTGCAAGCACCGCATTGCCCCTGATCGCAACCTTTTTTTGAGCCGGTCAAATGCAGATGTTCGCGCAGCGCATCGAGAACGGTTACGCGGCTGTCAAGATTGAGTTGGCGGACCTTGCCGTTCACCGTGAAGGTAACGGCGACAAGTCCGGCCGGCGTTGCTCGGGGCTCGGCCGGCCGCGCCGCCAGCGGCTCCGCTGCGACCGCCACGAGGGCCGCGCCGCCTGTAATCACTTCTCGCCTGGTGATGTTCGTCACGCCTGTCTCGAACCGTGGGTGCAGCCATCTTCGGCTGACCCGCCGACGCTCGGCATCTCCCATTATCGACGTCGGCGGTCAGACTGCGCCTACGGACGAGCGGTGCACTTGGGATGGTGGCGCGCTTCGATTCAGGACCATAATGCGCGCAGCCAATAGGAGAAAATCGCATGGCCATGGGACGACGAGAAAAAGATATCAAGCTGCTGGTTGCCAAATTCGTGAAGTTGGTGGAGTCGCTCAACCCCGGTGAACGATTGACGATCAAGAAAGTGTCAGCCAAGAAACGGCCGGCTGCGAAGGGTACCCCGCGAAAGCCTGCCGCTAAAACAGCAGGCCAAACGCCAAAAACGCGAGCCTCACGCTAGACGCGTAGCGGAGCGCAGTAACCGATGGGTGAGTAGGCTGGTGGTGCCCGCGAGTAGCGCCAATCCGACAGCGATCCAGAACCGGGTAGCAGAGCGACGCACCCTGCGATTCAGCGTGTCCCTACCTTCGCTTGCGATGGCGGTCCATGCCTCGAAAATCGCGGCGTCGACCTTGTCGCGCAATTCGGCAACCTCAGGGGTCACATCATCCGGCAACCGCGCCAGCAGCTCCTCTACGCTGCTAACGAGCTCATCAAGCTTTTTAGACCTTGTCATCCAGGCATTGTGGACCGCGCCAATTCGAGCGCCAGGGGCAATTGGTGCGAAACGGCGTAAGAGCCGTCCGATTGCGGCTGTCAACGCCGCTAGTCGGCGTCCGTTGTAGTCGGTAGATACCACCGGGGAATCCATGTTCCGTGAGCGCTTCAGCCTTAGCGTCTGCTTTGCCTGCGGGTTGCTAGTCGGGTGCGCGACGCGCACTGATTTGCCGCGCGCCTCGGCCGCGCCGCTGCAGGCCATGCGCCGCGAGGATGCCCTGTGGCTCGAGCGGGCATCCTTTGGCATCGATTCAACGAGCGTCGAAAGCTACCGGCAGTTGGGGCGTGAACGGTTCTTGGAGCTGCAATTGCACCCGGGCGCGGACCATTTGCCCGCCCCGATAGCAGCGGATATTGCAGCACTGGAAATTTCCCACGCGGATCCTGCGAGGTGGCTTGCCGATGTCAACGCGCAGTACAAGGTCATCAATGCCATGCCCGACGGCGCCGACAAAGAACAGGCGCGCAAGGCGCTCAACGACCGCGGCAACAAATTGGGCTATGAAGCCATTCGGCGTGATCTGCTGCGCGCTGTTTACTCGCCCGCGCAATTGCAAGAGCAGATGGTCTGGTTCTGGCTCAATCATTTCAGTGTGTTTCAGTACAAGGCCAATCTGCGCTGGCTGGTCGGCGACTACGAGGAGCGCGCGATACGGCCGCATGCCTTCGGGCATTTCAAAGATCTCGTGATGGCGAGTTTGGAACATCCGGCGATGCTGCAGTTTCTGGACAACAATCAAAATGCGGCGGGGCATATCAACGAAAACTATGCCCGCGAACTGTTGGAGCTGCACACGCTTGGCGTGGGGGGAGGATACTCTCAACAGGACGTTCAGGAGCTTGCACGCGTGCTGACGGGAGTGGGCATCAATGTCGGCGATCAACCTAAGCTGAAACCCGAGATGCAGCGATCTGTATGTTCGCAGCGGTGCCTTCGAATTCAATCCGGCTCGACATGATTTCGGCGCCAAGACTCTGCTCGGGCACCCGATTACAGGCAGGGGATTCGGCGAGGTCGAAGATGCGGTCAAATTGATCGTTTCACAGCCGGCTTGCGCCCGATTCGTCTCGCGTCAATTGGCGATTTACTTCGTGGCCGACAATCCTCCGGCGACGCTGGTCGAGCGGATGGCCCAGACGTTCATGCGCACCGATGGCGACATCGGCGCCGTGCTGCATTCCCTATTCATGTCGCGCGAATTCGATGCGGCCCTCGGCGCTAAGTTCAAGGACCCTACGCGCTATGTCGTGTCCGCAATCCGCTTTGCATACGACGGCAAACCGATCAGCAACACCCGCCCAGTGCTCAACTGGCTGAATGGTCTCGGCGAGGCTCCCTATGGCCGGCCAACGCCCGATGGCTATCCCTTGACGGAACTCGGGTGGGCTAGCTCAGGACAAATGAGCCGCCGTTTCGAGATTGCGCGCGCTATTGGCGCGGGCAATGCCGGGCTGTTCAATGCTGAAGATGGCGGCGCTGCGAGCGCGTCGGGATTTCCGCAGCTCTCGAACCGCCTGTATTTCGAAGCTGTCGAACCGTTTCTTGCCGCTCGAACCAAGGATGCGCTGAATCGCGCGAACTCGCAGCAGGAGTGGAATACGTTTCTACTGTCGTCACCGGAATTCAGCTATGAATGAGCTCTACATAGCCATAAAGGAGCGGCAACTGAGTCGCCGCCGCTTGCTCAAACTGGGCAGTGCGGCACTGCTGAGCGCGGGAATATCGGGCCGCTTGTTTGCCGCGCCGGCCGCTGGGGCACGGTTTCTGCTGGTGTTTTTGCGCGGCGGCTACGATGCGACCAATTTCCTGATTCCTTATTCGAGCAGCTTTTACTACGAAGCGCGCCCGAATATTGCGATCGCCAAACCCGACGCGGCATCCAACACCAGCGCCCTGGCGCTTGATGCCGACTGGGCCCTGGCGCCCGCTGTTCGCGAATCTATCGGTTCGATGTATCTGCAGCGCCAGGTCGCATTTGTGCCCTTTGCGGGAACCGAGGATTTGTCGCGCAGTCATTTTGAGACCCAAGACAGCATTGAGCTGGGTCAACCCCTCGCCGGGTCGCGCAACTATCGGTCCGGATTTCTCGCTCGTCTCTCGGAAGAGTTGACAGGGCCTGCGCACTCCAACTCGTCGATTGCCTTCACCGACGCCTTGCCGCTGGCCTTCGAAGGCGCCGCGACGGTGCCCAACTTGTCGCTCAAGAATGTCGGGAAACCACCCTTCGACGAACGTCAGGCACGCATCCTCAGCGATATGTACGCCGGACATCACCTCGAGACTGCGGTGAGCAACGGCCTTGAGCTGCGTCAAGAAGTGGCGGCGGAGATGGCCGAAGAAATGAATTCAGCGAATCGCAATGCGATCAACACGAAGGGATTTGAACTGGAGGCCGAGCGCATGGGCCGTTTGATGCGCGACAAATATCGGATCGGATTCATCGATATTGGCGGCTGGGACACCCACGTGAGCGAGGGCGCGGCAGCCGGCCCGTTGGCGTCCAATTTGGGCAGCTTAGGGCGCGGCTTGCAGGTGTTTTCCTCGTCGTTGGGATCCGAGTGGAACAACACAGTGGTGGTCGTCCTCTCTGAATTCGGTCGCACGTTTCGCGAGAATGGCAATCGCGGCACCGATCATGGGCATGGAACCGTGTACTGGGTTCTCGGCGGATCGATCAGAGGTGGAACCATCGTCGGCGAGCAGCAGCAGCTAGTTCAAAATACATTGTTTCAGAATCGCGACTATCCGGTGCTGAACGATTATCGATCCGTGCTCGGCGGGCTGTTTCGGACTCTGTGGGGCCTTTCGCCCGAGCGGAGCTCACGGATTTTTGCGCAGTCGTCATTGGTTGACCTGAAGTTGGTCTGAAGAGTTTATAGTCCCGCCCAAGCCTTGGTAAAAAGGAGGGGGGTCGATCTCATGCTAGTTCTGGTAACCGGCGGGTCAGGTTTCATCGCCAGCCACACGATCCTGCAACTCTTGAACGCAGGCCATCGTGTCCGTACGACAGTTCGAGATCTGAAACGTGAGCCTGAAGTGCGCGCCATGTTGAAACAGGGCGGCGTCCAAGCGGGCGACCGATTGAGTTTTTCTTCCGCAGATTTGCAGCATGATGCCGGTTGGACGGCCGCCGTCGCTGATTGCGACTACGTGCTGCATGTCGCTTCGCCTTTTCCCGCGGCGGTGCCAAAACACGAGGACGAGTTGATCGTGCCGGCGCGCGCAGGGACGCTGCGCGTGTTGCGGGCGTCTCGCGACGCGGGTGTGAAGCGCGTGGTGCTCACCTCTTCGTTTGCTGCGATCGGCTACGGGCACCCGCCGCAAAGCACGCCGTTCGATGAAACGAACTGGTCCGATACCACAGGCAAGGATGTGACTGCGTATGTGAAATCCAAAACCCTGTCGGAGCGAGCCGCCTGGGATTTCGTTGCACGTGAAGGGCGCGCGCTGGAGCTTTCGGTGGTGAATCCGGTGGCCGTGTTTGGCCCGGTATTGGGACCCGACTACTCGACCTCGGTTCTCTTAATACAGCGTCTGATGTCCGGCTCGGTGCCCGGCAGTCCTCGCCTAAGCTTCGGCGTGGTCGATGTACGCGACGTTGCCGATTTGCACATTCGTGCGATGACTCATCCGGCCGCCAAGGGCGAGCGATTCCTGGCGGTTGCCGGCGATTTTATGCTGATACATGACATTGCCAAAGTTTTGAAGAACCGGATGGGCGAGGCGGGGAAAAAAGTGCCGACCCGGCAATTGCCCAATTGGCTGGTGCGCATCGCAGCGCTTCGCGATCCGGCGGTCAAGCAAATACTGCCGGAACTGGGCAAGCTGAAAAACGGCACGGGTGAAAAGGCCAAGCGGCTGCTGGGATGGGCGCCACGCCCGAGGGAGGAAGCGATTATCTCTACGGCAGAAAGCCTGCTAGATATTGGTTTGCTGAAAGAGTCAGCGTAGCTGGCTGTCCTTGCTGCCGCGGCGGTTGTATCCGGCGGATCGCACGGTTTCCCGATCGCTGGCATCCTGACAGGCCAGGCAAAGCCGCACTCCGGGAACCGCGTCGCGCCGCGGCTGCGGAATCTCCGCGCCGCACTCGGCGCAATGGGTCAAACTCGGCCCTTGCGGCAGGCGGCTTTTGGCAAGGTTGATCGCATCCTTGACGGTCGCGTCAATCTGTTCTTGCACGGCCCCTTCTTTCGCCCACCCGGTCGCCATCGATCGCATCCTTTAGACAAGCTTTGAATACCTATCATTAGAGCGGGCCGGGCAAAATGCAAGGCCGCTTAGGCCACGGTCTTGTCGCGCCGATCCGTCAGCAACTCCCGGATCATGCCGTAGAGGAACGCCGTGGTGAGGCCGAAAAGAATCATGCCATTCAAGGCCTCGAGTGAACCCATGAGTTGCCAGTGGTTTGCCAGGTCGAAGTGTTCGTGGCCGTAAGTGGTCATTGCACTCAAGGAATACAGAATCGCGGATTTGCTATCGGGGAGTGCACCCAGCGCCTGGTAGACGATGGCCCATATCGCAGCTTCGAGCGCGTGCAGAATGATGGCGACCAGCGTGGCCGCCCCGAGGACAATCGAGAGTCCGACGAGAAAGCTGCGCCGTCTGCGCAAGAATCGTTTGGAGAGTATGACCCGTTCGTTGATGAAAACCAGGCCGATAACATGGAATATAACGGTGACGAGGATTAGCGGCAGACTCCAAGCCCAGTTTCCGTCCCACGCGGACGCGTCATCCACCTGAACTCTCCCTGTCATGGGCGATTCGCCGGCACGCTGCAAACGCGTACCGGCGAGCCCCTGTTTTAGTTAGCCTAAGGTTACCGGAACGAACAGCCGGGCGTCACCGCGCTGGATGAGCAACGCGATCTGCTTGTCATGGTCCTTTACCATCTTGCGCAGCTGCGCGACGCTCTCCACCGGCGTGCCATCCACCGACAGCACCACATCGCCTGGCTGGATGCCCGCTTCCGCGGCGCGGCCCTGCGCTTCTTCCACGACCAGACCGCCGGGGACGCCGGCTTGCCGGCGCTCTTCCGGATTCAAGGGACGCAGCGCCAAGCCCAGCTTGGCCTGGGACGAATCGCCGGTCTGAGTCTCGTCGGCCGCGGCCAAGGTTGCCGCGTTGCCGATGGTCGCCGTCAGCGTCGAGCGTCTTGCCGTCGCGCCAGATCTCGAGCGATGCCTTTTCGCCCGGAGCGCGCTACGCCGACGCGCTGCGACAGTTGACCCGCATCGACGATCGGGGCGCCGTTGAACTTGAGAATCACATCGCCGACCTTGATGCCGGCCTGCCGCCGCCGCGCTGTCGGGTTCGACCTTCGCCACCAGCGCGCCGTTGGGCGATCTCAACTTGAACGAGTCGGCCAAGCGATTGATTCAAGCGTTTGCACCTCGACGCCCAGATCGCGCATGCGCGACCTTGCCGGTCTTGACGATCTGGTCCTTGACCTGCACGGCGAGGTTGATGGGAATGGCGAAGGAGACGCCCTGGTAGCCGCCCGAGTTGCTGTAGATCTGCGCGTTGATGCCGACGACTGCGCCAGTCGGCATCGAACAGCGGACCGCCGGAGTTGCCGGGATTGACCGCCGCGTCGGTTTGAATGAAAGGCACGTAGCCGTCGCCCGGCAACGAGCGGCCCTTGGCGCTGACGATGCCGGCGGTCGCCGTCTCTTCCAGGCCGAACGGTTCGCCGATGGCGAGCACATAGTCGCCGACGCCCAGCTGGTCTGAATCTCCCGAGCGTGCACAGCTGGAAGATCGTGCGCGTCGATCTTGAGCACGGCGATGTCGCTGCTCTTGTCGGCGCCCAACACCTTGGCCTTGAATTCGCGGTGATCGGACAGTTTGACCGTGACTTCCTTGGCGCCGTCGACGACGTGGGCGTTGGTGAGCACCAGTCCGTCGGCGGAAATCAAGAATCCCGAGCCTTGCGCGTGCTGCATGCCGTGCGGGCGCGGCATTGGGCCCGCGAAAGAATTGCGAGAACGGGTTGTCGTTGCCGTTCGGGACCACCGAAATCAAATTCCTGCGGGCCGGCAGTGTTCATCGGGCCGGCCGTGGTGATGCCGACGACGGCCGCCTGATTGCGCGCCACGATCGCCCGATAGTTCGGCGCGGTCATCAGCGGAATGGGCTGCAAGGCTGCAGGTTGATCCGGAATCGCTGCTCGCCGAAGTCGCCGCCGGCGCGATTGCGACTTGAAGCGCGCCGTGCGCGGACAAGCCGGTGGCGGTGCCGACGGCGAGCAGGCCGACGGCCGACCACGCCAGCGTGGAATTGCGAAGTTGCATGTGATCTCCTCCAATGTGAGCGATTAAGCGATCAATCGCTGAGGCACGCAGTTTCACATGCCTTCCTTAAGGCAGTCTTAAGAGGCGCGGGGAAAGCTCACTGACAACCCGCAGGCCGCCGCCCGGCGCTTCACCGAGGTCGATGCGGGCGCCGTGACGCTCGGCGATGGCTTTGACGATGGCCAGACCTAAGCCGGTGCCGTCTTCCTGTGCTGCGGCGCGTCGATAGAAGCGATCGAACACCCGCTCCCGATCGGCCGCCGCGATTCCGGGGCCCGTGTCGACTGACTTCCAGCAGCGCATCCTGCGCCATGGACGTGCAGCGGACCTGCACAGTTCCGCCGTGCGGCGTGTAGCGCACGGCATTGTCGACCAGATTGCGCACCAGAGTGCGCAGCGCTTCGCGATTCGCCCTCGACGTAGAGCCCGGGTGCCGCATCCAGGCCCAGGTCGATGTTCCGGGCGAGCGCCAAATCGTGCGTGTCCGTGATGGCCTCGGCCGCCGCCGCCGTCAAATCCACTTTTTCGAAGTCCATGGCGGCTTCTTGCGGCTCGCTGCGCGCCAGCGTCAGCAACTGCTCGACCAAGTGGATGGCGCGCTCGACCGCTGCGCCGAGGCGCGTGCGCGCTTCCTGACGCTGCGCCTCATCGGGTGCGCGATCGAGCAACTGCAGCTGCAGCCGCAGCGCCGTCAGCGGCGAGCGCAGTTCGTGCGCCGCGTCGGAAATGAAGGCCCGTTGCGCCGAAAAAGCCCGCTGCAGCCGGGCGAGCAGACGATTGAGCTCACCGACCAGCGGTTCGATTTCCCGCGGCAAATTATCGGTGCCGAGCGGCGCCAAGCTGCGCGCATCGCGGCGCTGCACCTCGGCGGCGACGAAACGCAGCGGCTCAAGTCCGCGCCTCACGATCCAGGCCACCGCGCCGATCATGATCGGCAGCAGCAAAACCAGCGGAATGACCACCCGCACCGCCGCCGCGCGCGCCAAGGCTTCGCGCACCTGCACGGGCTGCGCGATTTGAATCACCCCATCCGCGGTCTGCAGGCCGTAGGCCCGCCAGGGCTGGCCGCGCAGGTTGAGATCGGCATAGCCTAGGACCGTTTGGTTGATCATCGGCAGTCCCGGCCGTGAAACATAGGTTCGCGCGCCGAACACGTCCCAAATCTGCACGACGAAGTCGGTATCGCCTTGATCGGGGGGCACTTCGATTCGCGGCGCCAGAGAGATTTGGCTGCGCAACGACAACGCCATCTGCCGCAGCTGATAGTCGAACAGAGTCGATGTCTCGCTGAGCACGCGCCGATACGTGACCCCCGCCGCGAGCAGCGAAATCAGTGCGACCAGAATGATCAATGCGATCAGCAGACGCGCGCGAATCGAATTCATGCTTTGGGCACGAAATAACCGACGCCGCGCAGCGTGCGGATGGCGTCGCTTCCCAGCTTGCGCCGCAAGCCGTGAATGTAGACCTCGATCGCATTGCTGCCGATCTGCTCATCCCAACCGTACAACCGGTCCTCCAGCTGGGCGCGCGACAGTACGGCTCCCGGCCGCTGCAGCAGCGCTTCGAGCACCGCGAACTCGTGCGCGGATACGTTTACCGCAACACCGCCGCGCTCGAGGGTGCGCGCCACGGGATCAAGCCGTAGTTCGCCGTGCTGAATGCTGGGATCACCGCGCCCGGCTGCGCGGCGCAGCACCGAGCGCATGCGGGCGGTGACTTCGTCGAGGTCGAAGGGCTTGACGATGTAGTCGTCGGCGCCGGCATCGAGTCCCGCAATGCGATGCTGGACCTCGTCGCGCGCCGTAAGAATGATGACGGGGGTTGCATCGCCTCGTTTACGCAGCTCGCGCAATACGTCGATGCCGTCCCGATGCGGCAGACCGAGGTCGAGCAGCACCACGTCGAACACGGAACCCTGCAATGCGCCGGCGGCGCTCTTGCCATCGCGCATCCAATCGACGGCAAATCCGTTTTGGCGAAGGGCGGTTTGCAGGCCCTGCGCAATCATCGCATCGTCTTCAACGAGCAGCACGCGCATAGCGCTGTCAGGCGCCCGCCTTTTTCGGAATCGTCAATGTGTAGAAGAAGCGTGGTGCAGTTCGCAGGCTGACGCTCGCCGGGCGCGCGCAGGGCATGTCGTCCAAGCTGAAGCGTACAGTTTTACTAAAGTCTTGTTCGGCCGCGTCCTCGTATTGATCATCCAGGACTTCCGCCGTTGCACCCGGCAGATCGCCGGATTGATTCGCCTGGCACGGACCCCACTTTAAGGAGAAGTGATGATTGGGATTCGTGCCGCGGTAGACCATAGTAACGATCAATTGATCAGTTTGCCGGCTATAGCGGACGCTGGCGAAATTGTCCGCTTTCGCCGCGAGCGCGGTAAACGTCGCGGCGGCCGTCAGGATCAGCCAAAAGAGCGAATGCCGCAGTCCGTTCATGTGTACCCTCGCAACTGATGTGGGAATATAATAGTAGCTACATTATAGGTTGACGCCCCAATTCGGGCGCTGGCGATCAGGGGATAAGCATGAATTTAACAAGCCGATTCAGACTCACCAGGGCGGCGGCCGTGTTGCTGCTGGTCGGCGGCCTCGCCGCATGTCAGACGCAACAGCAAATCGTCACGCAGCGCGAGGACAATCTCGCCGCAGCCGGATTCATCATACGTCCGGCCAACACGCCGGAACGGCAAGTCATGCTGCATCGTCTGCCGCCGCACCAATTCGTGCAGCGGGTGAACGGAGATACGGTCCATTACGTATACGCCGATCCGCTGGTGTGCGGCTGCCTGTATGTCGGCACGCAACAGGCCTATGGCCAGTACAAGCTGCATCAACAGCAGCAGCATCTGGCCGACGAACAGCAAATGACCGCGCAGACATACGCCGACCCGGCGTGGAACTGGGGTGCCTGGGGCCCGTGGGGGCCGGGCGTCGGGCCCTATGGGTTTGTGTACGGTCCGGTGATCGGCTGGTAGGGGTCGAGCCTGCTATGCACGGCTCGCCCGGCGCACTCTGTCCTCGTCAGACGCGCTGACTTGCCCGAAGCGCCGCTCGCGCCTCGCGTACTCATCGATGGCCTGAGCGAAGGCGGAGGCATCGAAGTCCGGCCAGAAACACTCGACGAAGTGCAGTTCGGCATACGCGCATTCCCACAATAGGAAGTCGCTCAAGCGCTTTTCGCCGCCGGTGCGGATGAGAAGGTCTACTTCCGGCGCCGCAATGCAATGATCGACCCCGGCAAGATGCTGTACAAACCGCGCACGATCCGTGCCGTGCTCGGCCGCCATGCGGCGGCAGCTTTCGAGCAGCGAATGCTGCGAGGAATAATCGACGGCAATTCGCAACAGCATTCCCGTGCAATGAGCAGTCGCTCGCTCACTGTGTTCGATGGTGCGCAACACCTCCGGTCCCAGCCGGTCGCGTCGGCCGATCACATTGATGCGAATCGATTGCTCCAGGCAGCGCGGCGTCTGAGTCAGTAGATAGCGGCGCAGCAGCGCGAACAATGCGCCCACCTCGGCCTGCGGCCTGCGCCAATTGTCGGCGGAGAACGCGTACAGACTGAGGGTGGTGATGCCGCGTCGCGCCGCGGCTTCGACCACCTTGTCGACGGCCTTGGCGCCGGCGCGGTGGCCGGCGGTACGCGGCAATCCGCGCTGCGATGCCCAGCGGCCGTTGCCGTCCATGATGATAGCTATGTGCATTGGTGAGCTTTGTACCACAAAGTTAGACAGCGCAAAAAAATCATGCGCGGCGGGTGGCCTTGATCACCGCCTCGACGTGATCGAGGTATCGATTCAAGGCATTCTTGCCGAGCGGCGTCAGACGATAGACGGTCCGCGGGCGGCGTTGTTCGAACGATTTCGTGCAGCTCAAGTATTTGGCCTCCTCCAGCTTGCGCGCGTGCGCGCTCAGGTTGCCATCGCTGACATCGAACAAAGACTTGAGCTCGTTGAAGGTCAGCTCTTCGCGCACCGCCAGCGCGCTCATGATGCCCAAGCGAACACGCTCGTACACCAGCCGGTCGAAGGTCGCGTCGTGGTCGGCGGCCGGCGCGGGCACCGCCTTGAGTTTCAGACGCTTCGGCGGCGCTCGCAGCGCCGTGCGCGCATTAGGCTTCGCGGCCACGTCCATCCCGTCCGATTAGAAAGCCAAACACAATATGCAGTCCGCCAAAGCCGGCGCCCAACATGAGAATTTGCAATTCATCCGGCAGCAGCAGCGCCGCAAGTCCAAACAGCACGAACAGCATGCCGAGTGCCGCGATGATTCTCGTCGTCGCCGCGCTCGCCGTCACCAGGGCGCATCCATATAGAAGCAGCCAAGTACCTGGGATCGCATGCTGATTGCCGCCGAACCAGTGCACAGCGGTCATGACCAGCCCGGCACCCAAAGACGGCGACAAGCAAAGTGCAAATTTGAGGAGCGGCGTACCCTGCAGCCGCAAGTCGCGCAGCGAGGACTCGCGCACGATCAATACGCTGCCCAGCACGGCTCCCAGCAGGGCGGCGCTCAACCAAATCGCCAACCAATATTTGTGCAAGTCGGGGGCCAAGCAGAGCGCCGCGGCCATCAGCGCGATAGCGCCCAGGACAAGGCCGGCGGAGCCGGGAACGGCCAATACCACCGCCCCCTCCATCGAGGATCGAATGTAGCGCAGCGTTGCCGCTGCGTGCGAATCGAGACGAACGGTGTTGCCCACGGCGCGACACTAGCGACGTAGCCGTGCAACGTCAAGTACTTTGCTACGTAGAGTTAACAGAATGCAGAAAAAAGCAGCGCTTTGTCGTCCTTTGGCGCCCTGCGCAATGCCTCATGTCCACATCCTCGCGCCCTTTACGATTTAGCTTGCAACGACGCCCAACGGCGTAGGGAGCATGTATGAATAGAACTATAATTTGGGGCACCCCCGCTGTGCTGTTGTGCACGGTTTTTTTCGCTAGAGCCGGTGCGCATGATGGCGGCGGCCATGATCTTGATGATTCATCGATTTCCGTCAATCCGACCGGCGCGCTGCAAGTGCTCAACGCGAATGGCCGCACCAATACCAACGGCGCGTTCTTTCAGAGCCTCGGCACCAATGGCCGTTCCTGTTCCACCTGCCACGTCGCGGACCAAGCGATGAGCATATCGCCTCCGCAAATTCGCGAGCGGTTTGCGCAAACGCATGGCCGCGATGCGCTGTTTGCTGCCTTCGACGGGGCGAATTGCCCGAATGGCAAAGCCGCGGACGCCGCGGCGCATAGTTTATTGTTATCGCACGGGCTGATCCGCATCCCCTTGGCGATCCCCGCAGGAGCCAAATTCACTGTGACCGTGGTACACGACCCGTACGGCTGCGCGTTGGTCACGGACCCCGTAACCAACGTCACAACGCTCTCGACGTATCGGCGGCCGTTGCCGACCACCAACTTGGGATTCTTGAGCGCGATTATGTTCGATGGCCGCGAGTCGCCCGCCGGGGCCACCACCGCCCTCGGGACCGTCAGTACTTTCCCAGTGAACCTCAATAACGATCTCACGCAGCAAGCTATTGATGCGACATTGATTCATGCGCAGGCAAAAGCCGCGCCCACCACGGCGCAACTGGCGGACATCGTCAGTTTCGAGCTGGGATTGTTCACCGCGCAGATTTACGACAACAACGCGGGCGATTTGCGCGCTCATGGGGCGCTGGGCGGCGCGCGAGAGCTGCTCAAGGAGAAGCCGGCATATTATCCGGGTGTCAACGACGTGCTGGGTGCGGACCCCTTCGGCGTTGCCTTCGACGACACCAGCATGACACTGTTCGCGGCTTGGGAGAACGGGGGCAATCCTCAAGACTACCAGCGCGGAGAATTCTACCGGCGCGAGCGCCTCGAAGCTCGCAGCGACATTGCAGCGGGAGAAGTGCTCTTTGATACCGCGCCGCTTACCATCAGCGCGGTGCGCGGCCTCAATGACAACGCCACATTGGGCAATCCGGTGTCATTCCAAGGCACGTGTACCAGCTGCCACGATACGCCCAACGTCGGCGATCACTCGTTGCCGCTACCGCTGGATATCGGTACCGGACACACGCCGCGTGCCGGGCTCGAGACCGACCCCAATATTCAAAAGGCGATCGCGCAACTCGATGAGCCGGATTTGCCGGTATTCGAGGTCAAGGGCTGCACTTCGCCGTTCAGTGCCGGCCAACCGGTCTCGTTTTTCACGACCGACCTGGGCAAGGGCATGATCACCGGGCTTTGCAGCGATGTGAATCGCATCAAGGGTCCGATACTGCGCGGCTTGGCCGGCAGGGCGCCTTACTTTCACAACGGTGCCGCCGCGACACTGCTGCAAGCGGTGAATTTTTACAACGAGCGCTTCTCGATGAATTTAACCGAGCAACAAAAACACCAACTCGTCGCATTCTTGAATTCCCTGTAGTAGCTCTACGACCTCACGTATCATGGCGGCGCTGGAGAGAGGCGAGCGCGTGATACGTGTTTGGTCAAACGGGGAAGGGCATGAGGAAATTGAAAACGGGTTTAGCGGCGCTGTTGGCAATCGGCGCATTTACTATTGCGCAGGTGGCCGCCGCGGCAGATGTCACCGGCACCTGGATCATGGCAGTGGAGACGGGCGCCGGCAGCGGCTCGCCGACCTTTGTTCTGGTACAAAAGGGCGACGCGCTCTCCGGCAGCTACAAGGGCCAGCTGGGTGAGGCGCAAGTGACGGGTACGGTGAAGGGCGATGACGTGACGATCGAATACAAGGTCGATGGTCAAGCCGGCAGTCTCGCGGTGAAATATTCGGGCAAGACAGACGGCAAGACGATGAGCGGCAAGGTCTCGCTTGGGCAATTGGGCGAGGGTACTTTCACCGGGACCAAGCAGTAGCTTCTATTACTTATCTGCGCTCGACCGACTAAGGGAGGCCCTCCCCTTAAGTTCAATTCGGAGCACGCCATCGGCGGCTCCGTTTGGCGACACTCCCGCACGCCAGCCCGCCCTGAACGCGAATTCGCGCCGGCCCCGGCTTCCGGCTGTGCGACGTAGTTCTCATCTTTAATGTTTGACCCAATCCCGGCGGGCATTCCGATCATGCCCCTACACTCAAATGTGACCCAAGCCATGTCCGAAAGCCCTGATTTCCCGGAACCTTATTGTGTTAAGCCAAAACACGAAACATTCGTGGTGCACGAGTGTGATCGCAGCGCAGCATGACGGTCAATTGGCGATCGCGATATGGGACTATAACGATGCCGAAAAGTCTGAGAATACAAGAGCCTGCTGCGCCGGAGACGGCGGAGCGGCCCGTGCTTCAGCCTCCAAAGACGGCAAAACTCTCGGTTCTTTTGGTCACCGAGGATGATTCTTTGTGGCCGCAGGTGAGCGCAGATCTCGCCGCCAATTTCATTCCCAAACAGCTCGATTCAATCGATGAGCTGATCAGCTCTACTCCTTCAGGCCAGGCGGCGATCGTCCTGTGGGACGCGCGCAATCATCCCGAGCCGGCCTCGGTGCTGTCGCGTCTGAATTTGCACTCCTCGCGCTTTGCCGTCGTCGCTCTTGATGCGGTCGGCAGCGCCGACGCGTGGACGCTTCCGGTTCAGCATCGGCAAGTCGTTGTCCACGTCAGTTTGCCGATCGTCGCGGACGAGCTGTCGAACGCGCTCGACAGCGCGCAAGAAGAAGTGAATTCGCGCTTGGCCTTGCTTGGCGATGGTTCGGCGGCGGCACCGCTCGCGATCGAACCTGCCGCACCCAAAAAAACCTGGCTGGTGCCGGCAGTGATCGGCGGTGTGCTGATTGCGGCAGTAGGCGCCTATTTGCTATCTCGCAACACTTCGTCAGACGTCAAGCCCGCTGCCATCGCGAGCGCGCCGCGCAGCGATTCTGTGGTCCCTGCTGCGGCGGTGAAATCACCCGCGGATGCCGATGAGAAGGTGGACGCGCTGATCGAGAAAGCGCAGCAAGCCATGCTCGATCGGCACTTCATCGATCCCTTGGCCGGCAGCGCGTTATCGTTGTACCGGGAAGTGCTGGTAATCAAACCCGACAACGGCGAAGCTCGGCAAGGGCTGCAACGTCTGTCGGAGATATTGATTGCGCGCGTGCAGTCGGCGCTCGACGACCGCAAGTTCGATGTCGCACTGCAATTTTTGGAAACCGCGCGCAGCATCGATGCGAATGATAAACGTCTCATTGCGCTCGACGAGAAGATAGCGAGCCTGCGGGCCGAACTCGGCCCGGCGCAGATTCTGGCGGCCCTCAACGCGCAGAATTTCGATCGCGCGGTCGCAGCTCATCGACGAAGCAGCGCGCACCAAAGCGTTGCCGCCCGCAAAACTCGCGCAATTGCGCGATGAAGTCCATCGGCGGCGCGATGAATTTGAGGCTTCGCGTCTGCTGAAGCTGGTCGATACGCGTCTGCAACAGGATCATGTCATCGATCCGCACAACGACAGCGCGGTGTTTTACCTGGATCAGGCCAAACAAGCTGGAGCAACCGGCGCGGCCCTGCAGGGGCAGATTCAGGAAGTGCTGAAGCGGTTGACGCAGATGGCTGCGCGCCGCAATACAGCAGCGCAACTTCGGCGATGCCGAGCGAATTCTGACCGAAGTGCACGGCATTGGCGCAACCGCAGGCCGCCGTAAACAGCTTGCAGCGTGAGCTCAATGCCTGCGCGCAACAGCCTCGCGCCGCAAAAACCCGAGCAACCGCAATATCTGGAGTTGGCGCAGGCGCGTCTCGCACAGGGCAAATTGACCGATCCCGACAATGACAGTGCGCTCTTTTATGTAAACCAGCTGCGCGCTGCCGATCCGAAAAACGCCGGTCTGGCGCAGATCAGCGGTTCCTTGCAGTTGCAAATCCTGGATCGGGCCCGTGCATCGGTTGAGGCGGGCGACATCGATAAGGCGGAGGCCTTGCTGCAAAAGGCAGGCAGTCTTGGCGCTTCGTCGGATCTTGATGCGATGAACGACAAGATTCGACAGAGAAGGGCGGGCGGCGAGTTGCTGCAAATGCCTGAACAATCCCTGACGCGCCTCAACAAGCTAAACGTTGAATATCCGGCGCGCGCACTGCAGAGCAATATCGAGGGATGGGTGGAGATTGCGTACACGGTCGGCGCCGACGGCAGCGTCTCCAACGTCAAAATACTGAACTCAACGCCCGCCCGAACCTTTGACAGCTCGGCGAGCAAGGCGGTTAGCCGCTTGCGCTACCAGCCCGTGATACAGGGCGGCAAGGCGATTCCCGTCGGCACGCAGGTGCGAATTGTCTATCGCGTTCCCAAATAGGCGATGCGATGAACAGCCAAACTGCAACCACGACGTCGACAACGATTACAACCACAGCGCTGGTTCCACCAGCGGCCGGTGAACGCATTCGGAGCACGGTTCTCTGCTTGATCGTGCACGACGAATTGGAATTGAGATTGAGGCTAGCGGGCCTGGTGCGCCGCGCGATGCCGAAAATCGATGCGGATACCGTCACGCGCGCGGGCTTCGACGCCATTTCGATCGAACGCCTGCGGGCGTATGTGGCTGTAATGTTTATCGTCGAATTCAGCCCGCCCGAGGCGGCCGCTGCTTCGCTGGCATCCCTCAAGCGGCTGCACGAGCAGGCTCCGCACTTGCCGATATTCGTGTTCGCGCGCGGCGGCAACGAGCGCAGCGCCGCACGCGCGATGAAACTGGGGGCGAGCGACTATTGGCCCATCCATTCCGTCATAGTCGGCGAGCTGTGCAGCGCCTTGCAGCCGCTGATCGACCCGCCAGCCGGCGCCGGCCGGCGCCACCAATGCTGCGCCAGATCGATGGCGGCAGCCGGAAGTGGCCGGCTATACCATGATGAAGAAGATCGCGCAGTCGAGCGCAGCAAGCGTCTACCTTGCACGCAACGATGAATTCCCGCAGCCGGTCGCCCTTAAGATCGAGGCGATTACCGGGCAGCATGTGGTTTCCGAGGCTGACCGGGAGCGCTTCACCAAGGAATGCGCAATTCTGTCCAAGCTGAATCATCGTTCCATCGCGAACGTGCTCGATTTTGGCACTACCGATGACTATCTGTATCTGGCCCTCGAGTATTTTCCCTGCGGCAGCTTGCGGGAGCGGTTGAAACATCCCGTTAGCGAGGCGGACGCCGTCAACTACGCGCACCAGATCGGCGAAGCGCTGCAAATCGTTCACGCCGCGCGCGTCGTGCATCGCGACCTGAAGCCGTCCAATTTGATGCTTACCAACGAGAATCGCTTGGTCCTGATCGACTTCGGCTCAGCCCGCACTCAATTCATGCCGAGCGACTTGACCCGATCGGGCGACTGCACCGGGTACGCCCTACTATGTCTGCCCGGAACAAATCGAGGACCACGATCCCGATGCGCGCGGCGATCTTTACAGTCTCGGAATCGTTTTCTTCGAAATGCTGACCGGCGCTTTGCCCTTCCTGGGCAAGACGTTGGCAGACATCCTGGCCGCGCACCGCACGGCGCCGGTACCGCGGCTGCCCGAGCAATTATCGGCCTATCAGCCGATCGTCGATCGCCTATTGGCCAAGGACCCTAAGGATCGCTATGCCTCAGCGGCTGACTTTCTCGATGCCCTCGATGCATTGCGCGCGGAATTGATAACCCGGAAACCCGGCAAACCACAGCGGAGCGCTTGATTCATGAACCCTCGCATTGCCAAAGCCTTACTGCCGCGCCTGTCGCCCGGTGGTCTTATGGTGTTGGTCATCGTTCTGGCCTTCAGCTTCGTGGCGATCGTATTGATACCGGGTTTGGAGCTGGCCAGTGAGTTGGCGGATACCAGCATTGCACTGAAATTCGCCGGACAACAGCAACGCAATCCCGCGCTCATCCGCGCCTCGCTCGAGTCGATGCACGACCGCCTGAGCAATCGCGGCTACATCCAAGAATCGCTGGATCTGTTGCGCGACGCAAGCGCAAAGCTCGATGCGGGGCTGCGCGAAATGAACGCGCCGCGTCCGGCGAGTTGGTTTGCGCTATCGGGCGACACCAGTGCCAAGGGAGAACCCATCTCGGGCAAGCACGCCGCCGCGCTGCGCGATTTGTGGGCCACGCAGCAGGAAGCGCTGCAGCCGCTGCTGAAGTTTACGGGCGTCCCATACCAGGATAACGAAACCACCGGCACCGTTCTCAACGACGGCGGCAGGCAGTTGGAGCGGGACGTGACCGCGGCGTTGCGCGTGGGCAGGCGCACGATTCCGCAGCTCGATGCTGAGTTGGCTGCGATTGTCACGGATCTGCAGACGCAAAACGCGCGTTCCGCGGTCGAGCTGCGGCTGGTCATGTTGACCGGCCTGCTCATCGCCATTGTGCTCGGTGTGCTGGTCGCAACGTTGCTGCTCGCGCGCCAGCGCCAGGACGCCTCGCTGCGTGAGGCGCGCCAGCAGACCGCAGACATATTGCGCACAGTGAAAGATGGCCTGTTTTTGCTCGATGAGAATCTGATGATCGGCGCCTCGTATTCGAGTGCGCTCGAGACGCTGTTTCAGCGCAAGGACTTTGCGGGACTGCCGTTCGAGAGTCTGCTGAAGGATGTCGTTTCCGAAAAGACATTGAGCACCGCATTGAAATTCGTCGGCGTCCTGTGGTCGGAACGCACCAAGGAAAATTTGGTCAAGACCATCAATCCTCTCGGCGAGGTTGAGGTCAATTTCGACAACGGCCACGGCAAAGTGTCCACCCGGTATCTGCAGTTCGAATTCCATCGCGTTCGCGTGGACGGCAAAATCAGGCACGTGCTGGTGGCGGTATCCGATGTCAGTGCGCGGGTGGATCTGGCGCGGGAACTGCAATCCTCGCAAAACCAGGCGCAGGCGCAAGTCGATACGTTGTTGGGGATATTGCACGTCGACCCGACGCAACTTGCCTCATTCTTGAACGATTCCAATGCTGCGATGAAGATGATCAACGCGGTGCTGCGCGAGCCGGCGCGCGAAGAGAGCGCCTTTCGCAAGAAACTCGATACCCTCTTCCGACAGGTGCACTCGGTCAAGGGCGAAGCCGCGGCTCTGGGGCTCTCCTCCATCGAGAGCCGCGCACATTCCTTCGAGGACGACCTGAAAGGTTTGCGCGAGAAAGCGGATCTGTCCGGCAACGACTTTCTACCGCTGGTCATCAAATTGGATGACTTGCTGACCCATCTGCAGTCGGTGGGCGATCTGGTGTCGCGCCTGGCGCGTCTGCACGTCGCGGCATCCACCAGCAACGAGCCGGCGTCCCACACGGACACCGCGGTGATCGAGAACGCAAGCCCCGAGGCGGCAGCCAAGCCCGACAGCAGTGTGACGGCCATGCTGCAGCAGCTGACGGTGCGTGTGGCGGGCGAAAACCACAAAGAAGCTGCGTTGCAATGCATGGGATTCGACACGGTGCCGGATGAATACCGCCGCATCGTCAAGGACATCGCTGTGCAGGCTGTGCGAAATTCCATCGTGCACGGTATCGAGACCACAACGGATCGATTGAACACCGGCAAGCCGATGCAGGGCCAGCTCAAGCTCATCTTCCAGGAACTGGGCGATGCCGGCTACAAGCTCATCGCCGAAGATGACGGCCAAGGCCTGTCGACCGAAAAGATCAAACAGGCTGCGCTGAAGAAGGGTTTCATTACGCCCGAAAAGGCGGTCGCCTTGGATGCCAAGCAAGTATTCTCCCTGCTGTTTCAGCCGGGGTTTTCCACGGTCGAGAATGCCACCAAGGATGCGGGTCGCGGCGTCGGCATGAACCTGATGGCCGGACTCATGCAGCAAATCGGCGGGAAAGTTTCTGTGGCCACGGTGCCCGGGAAATTTACGCGGCTCACCTTGAGCCTGCCCCCGGTTAAGCGCGCGGGGAACACGGAAGCTGCGTAATGGATAGTGCGGTTGTTCCCAAAGCTACATTGAAGCTGATGATCGTCGATGATTCCAACATCATCCGACGGCGTATCGAGCGTTCGCAGCAAATCGCACGCCTTGAAGTGGTCGGCGCCGCGAGCAATGGCCGCGCCGCCGTGGAGATGTTCCGCCGCACACAGCCCGACGTCGTGACGATGGATCTGACCATGCCGGAGATGGACGGCATCGAGTGCGTGCAAGAATTGGTCGCCATCAATTCCAACGTACTGATTTTGGTGGTGTCCGCGCTTGCCGACAAGGCAACCGCGGTCGAAGCGATTGAAAAAGGAGCAAACGGATTTCTTTGCAAGCCATTTACCGATCGACAGCTCAACGACGCGTTGGAAGAGCTGCTGTCGGAGGCTTGAGATGTTCAAGGAAGCCGAAATTCGCACATTCATCGAGGGCACGACCAATTATTTCGAGATTTCGGCGCAGCAGTCGGCAACGGTCGGCTCGCCGTATCTGGTGACCGACGGCAAGCCCGGGGCCTATGAATATACCGGCGTCATCGGCATCACCGGCGCGCGCAAGGGCATTGTGTATTTCACCGCGCCCCGCGGCATGCTCACGGTATTGCTGATGCGCATGCAGGAAACCGACACCAGCGACGAAAACATCAAGGATCTGGTGGGCGAAGTCGCCAATACTATCTCCGGAAACGCGCGCCGCGACTTCGGCAAGAATTTCATCATCTCGGTACCGATCGTCATCGCGCACGATTTGGAGAAGGTCAAAACGCCGTATGCGCGATCCTTCGTGATTCCCATCAATTGGCGCACGCATTCCGCCAAGCTGGTGGTGTGCCTCGAGTAAGCTCCCCGGCCGCTGCGCCTTTATCTTCCGTCGACCGAAAACGCCAACAGAACATTGATCCCATTGCTGCCGGTGCGCGCCGCGCCATTAAACCCGGACATGGTGTACACCATGCCGCCCGCAATGGTGGGTCCCATGCCGTCTATTCCGCCGCCGGGCTGAGCGGCGTTGCCGTTGACCGTGCTGTAAGTTTGCGCCGTGGTGCTGAATTCCCAAACTACCTTTCCGGTCGCCGCGTCGTAGGCGCGGAACCACCCATCCAATGTTCCTGAGAACACTATGCCCGGCATGACGGCCGGCGCCGCGGACTGAGCCCGCACGCAGGCGCCCTTCGTATAGTCTTTCGACCGGTCTCCGGCGTAGTGGCACGCGGCCTTCGGCGCCGGTGTGTTCCAGATGACTTTGCCCGTGAACGGATCCAGCGCGAACAATCCCGGCTTGCCCACAACTGCGTTTTCCGGCGTGGGCGACGGCGCGCCGGCGGCAACGGCGATTTCATTAAAGACCTCACCGATGTCCGAGTTCGGGACGAAGACGTACTTAGAATCCGCGCCAATTCCCCATTCTATGCCGCCCAGCGGCGAACCCGCGCCCACGGCTGTCTTCCACAGCGTGCGCCCGCTGTCCGGATCCACACCATAGACGATGCCGGACTTTTGTCCCGCCACCAGGATTTGCTTGCTGCCGTGCTTGAACAAGATCGGCGTGGCGCCAAAATCGAAGTCCGGTCCGGTCGG
The DNA here is from genome assembly GCA_963771615.1 of uncultured Gammaproteobacteria bacterium. Lineage (GTDB taxonomy): Bacteria > Pseudomonadota > Gammaproteobacteria > Steroidobacterales > Steroidobacteraceae > Bog-1198. Next base: position 161,966 of record CAVYUD010000005.1, on the reverse strand, counting down.
CGACGGACAATTGGCGACCTTGACCGGGCCGCTGCAACCAACGATGAAGTTGTCGTTGGTGGTGACCTGATTTCTCCAGCGCACCTTGCCGGTCTTCATTTCGACCGCGACGATGGCATCGTCACCGTTTGTCGTCGCATCGGTGTAGCTGTCTCCGGTGACTACATAGACCAAGCCGCGCTTCGCATCGACGGTGGGCGAGGCCCAGACCGGCGCGCCCGCGGGTCCTTGCATTTGTATGCCGTTGGCGTTTTTGCGTGTCGGCTGCAGCGGCTCGGTGATCATGAATGTCTGCCACTGCTTCTGACCCGTCTTCAGGTCCAGCGCCGCCAAGCTGCCGCGAAAGGTACAGCAGGAATAGTTCGGCTGCATCGCGAACACTTCCTCTCCCGAGGAAAGCGGCACGAAAATCTGATTGCCCGAGACCACCGGCGTGCCCGTGATATTAGAAGCGACGTGATTTTCCAGCGACTCGCTATGCCAGATTTCCTTGCCGGTCTGCGCATCGAATGCCCGCACCACGCGCTTGCCGACGCCGATGAAGGTCGCCCAGCCGCTGGGCGAGATCGACGATCGAATCACCATCGGTGTGGTGCGCGAATTCGCGTCCTCGACGGCCCAATGCACGCAACCGGTCTTGGCGTCCAGTGCATAGAATTTGCCGTTGCGGTTGGTGATGAAGAGCCAATCGCCGACGACGACGGGCTGGCCGCCGCCGGGCATTGAAAACGCCCATTTCACTTTGAGGTTCGCCACATCGGCCGCGCTTATCCCTGGATTCGGTTGGAACCGGGTGGAATTTTCATCCGGTCCGAGTGCGGGCCAATCGGAGGCGCTCGCCTTGATCGGGCCATTGGTTGCACACATCTGGTCGGAACCAGCGGATCCCAACTGCTGGCCTGGGGCGAGAAAGAGCGCAACCGCGTCGATCTCGGGCCGCGACAATCCCTTGGCCATGGGGGCCATCACCCCGGTTGTCAGCGCAGCGACGATGTCTGCGGGGGAGCGAAATGCCAACTCTGCCCGGGTGGGTGCCCGCTCCGTCGCCGGTTCGTGACAGGTCTTGCAGCGGGCATTGAATAGGGCTTCGCCGCTCGGCTGTTGCGCCGCTTCTTGCGCCAACCCCGGTGCGCCTACTGCTAAGGTAAACGTTAAACACACGCCGGCAGCCAGCCAGATTCGTTTGTTGCTCATGGACTAAAACTCCCGGTCCCGAATTCAATCATGAAAATCCAATCCACCGTCCGGCCATGGCAACCATCAGCCATGATGCGATCGTCAATACCGTGATGCTGCGCAGACTTGCGCCTGAGGCGCCGCGCCTGACCAGAGGATTGAACGCGAAATAGGTAAGCAACAGCGCCAGGGCCAGCGAGATCATTTTTACCCAGAACGCCTGGCGCCCGTAAAGCTTCACCGGCTCGGAGACTCCCAATAGAACACCGGTGATGAGCAGCACGACGACAGCTGCGTTAAAATAGCGATGCGCGCTTTTGTAAAGCTCCGCCACGGAAGTCTTCAAGCCCCAACCTAGTATCGACAAAGCCATGATTAGGATGGAGCCGCCAAGCAAGGCCAACGCCAGCAAGTGGGTCGACTCAATCGCCGGGAACAGCCAGGTTGATTCGCGAATGGTCTGGCCGAGCGCCGAGGCTTCGATGTTTTGCGCAGTGTGGTACAGGCTCATGATTTAACCCGGGTCCAGAGGACAGCCGGTGAGTTCAGCCATTGCAGGCGAGGTGATGCTGTCGCAGTCGAACCAGTTGTAGGCGATAAGACGGCCAAAGACGATGACGCATGCCCAAGCGCTCAAGGAAATGACCGCGCAAATCTTCGATTTTCTCGGAACCGGTCCCAAGTCCCAGGCCGCTTTGTCGCGCTCCACCTTGAAAGTGAAAACAGCGATGTTGATTGCGGCAATGAGGATCATGAGGCACTTCAACCTGAACCAAATGCTGTGATAGGTGCGAATCGGAATGGCGAGAAACAACATCGAACCGGTAATCACCAACAGCGCAAACCCGGCGATTGTCCAGGGCAAAATCTTCGAGAGCATCTGCGAGACCGGCACCTTAGTATAGGAAATGCCTAACAGCCGAAAGTCCACCATCGCGATGGTGCCGACAAATAACATGATGGACATAACATGGGTGGACTCGGTAATCGCATACATGTACAGCGATTCGTGCAGTGCGATGCTCCAAGGCGTGTCGGCCAGTTTGGTGACGAGTTCCTCGAGCATCGATCCCCGCTTGTTATATATCAGCCATGCTTACCCTTTTAGAAAAGCCGCAAATCCAAGGGCGCAAAGGAAATTGTATTGCAATAACAGTTATCTAAAGCGATTATAAGCGGTGATTATACGGGCCCTTTTCGCGCCGTCCAGCAATGGCCGGCGTCGAACCCAAGAATTTAGACACCTGGAGATCTCGAATGAAAGCTACGCACCGATAAAGCTGCGCGAATTGCGGCCGCCTTGATCGCCGCACTCGCCGTCGGCGCGCCGGCATTGGCGCATCATGCATTCCAGGCTGAATTCGACGGCAATCAGCCCATCATGCTGCAAGGCAAAGTCACCAAGGTCGAATGGATCAATCCGCATACCTGGGTGCACATGATCGTCGTGACCGACGGCACGCCGCAAGAATGGATGGTGGAGGCGGGCACGCCCAACACGCTGCTGCGCGAGGGCCTCACGCGCGATTCGCTGAAGCCGGCGAGCAAATCATCGTTCGCGGCTACCGGGCCAAGGATGCTCGCTGCCGCCCGGCCTGCAAGGCCAACGGACGCGATGTCACCTTCCTGGATGGCCACAAAGTATTCATGGGATCGAGCGGCACGGGCGCGCCGAAAGATGGCGCGGATCCGAACGAAAAATAGCGAGTCAGTGAACGATTGAACGACGTTGTGAAATGAGGGGGCGTTCTGAATAAGAAGATGAAGGTATGGGCTCTGCTGACTTTAACCGGATCAGTGGCGGCACTGACCCAGAGCTATGCGGCGCCGACGGCTGCCGCGCACAAAACACCCGCCGGCGGCGCGATCGAACGCGTCGGCGGACACCCCAACTTCAGCGGGGTGTGGTCGGTGATGAACACGGCGAACTGGAACATCGAGCCGCATCTTGCGAGCGCCGCGCTGGAGCTGCGCCCGGGACCGGTAGTTCCGGTGCCTGCCAAAGCCATCGTCGCCTTGGGCGCCGTGGGTTCCGTACCCGCGGGCATGGGCGTGGTGGTGGGAGGAAAAATTCCCTACACACCCGAGGCCCTCGCGCAAAGGCAGGAGAATCAGAAGCACTACCTGGAGCGAGATCCGGAAGTGAAATGCGATCTGCCGGGTGTGCCGCGCGCCAACTACATGCCCTTTCCGTTCCAGATCGTGCAGTCCGCGAAGACCATGCTCATTTCGTACGAGTACGACGGCGCGGTGCGCGACATTCTCTTCAACGACCCAGGTCCGGCACCGATCGATAGCTGGATGGGCCAGTCGGTGGGCAAATGGGATGGCGACACCTTGGTGGTCACCGTCACGGGACAAAACGACAGCACCTGGTTCGACCGCGCGGGAAACTTTCATTCCGGCGATATGAAGGTTGTCGAGCGCTGGACCCTGATGAATGAGAACACCATTCGCTATGAAGCCGAGATCACGGATCCTGCGACCTTCACCATGCCGTGGAAAATGAGCATGCTCATGTATCGGCGCCTGGGCGAGGACGCGCGGCTGCAGCAATTCAAATGCGTCGAGTTCGTTGAAGAACTAATGTATGGCGACTTGCGTAAGGAGCCCTTGAAATGAGCAAGACATTCAACGCGATGGTTTTAGGCGCGGCGATCTCTGCATTGGCGCTGTCGACAGGAGCCGTGTCGGCCGATGCTGCCTATAAGGCCCCGCTCAATGCGTATGGCCAGCCTGATCTTGAAGGTACCTGGACCAACGCAACCCTGACCGCAGCTTGAACGGCCGAAAGAATACGGCAACCGCTTGGGTATGACCGCCGGAAGAGGTCAAAAAGGTCGAGGGCGATGATGCAAAAATGTACGCAGCCGACGCTGCACCGCGCGATCCGAAGGTGAAGACCACGGATTTGCCGCACGAGTGCGGCAAGGGCTTCAGTGGCGCGGGCTGCGGCTACAACGCAGCCTGGATCGATCCGGGCAACACCGTCATGCGGGTCAACGGCGAACCGCGGACGTCCTTTATCACGGATCCTGCGGACGGCCGGCTGCCGCCCTATAAGCCGGGCGTCACGGTTCCCAACATGTACATGCGTGCGCACTACGGCGAAAACCCTGAGAATCAAACGCTGGCAGAGCGCTGTCTGACCTCGTTTGGCTACAGCGCGGGTCCGGTGATGCTGCCGCTGCTCTACAACAATAACTATGAAATCGCGCAGAGCAAGGACACGGTCGCCATTGTGGTCGAAATGGTGCACGACGTGCGCATGATTCACATCGGCGGCAAGCATCGCACCGATGGCGAGCGGCCGTGGATGGGCGATTCCATTGGTTGGTATGAGGGCCCGACGCTGGTGGTGGAAACCACCAACTTCCCGGAGGCAACGGCCTTGCGCGGCGCGTGGAAGGAACTGAAGGTAACCGAGCGCTTCACGCGCGTCGGAGCGAATCGCATTCTCTATCAATTCAAAGCCGAGGATCCCACCGTGTGGGATCGGCCGTGGAGCGGCGAATACGAATTTACACCGTCGAAGGGGCGAATTTTCGAGTATGCCTGCCACGAAGGCAATTATGCGTTGGAGGGAATTCTCTCCGGTGCTCGCGCTGACGAAGCGGCCGCGGCCGAGAAGGCCAAGACAGCGGCCGGCAACAAGACAGCGGCGGCGACACCGGCGCCGAGCGGAACGAAAAAGCAGTAAACTCCGAGTCTTCCAGATTTGAATCGTGCCGCGCCCTTGGGTGCGGCATTTTTTTAGCTTTGATGGCGCGTGCTGACGATGGGGTGCGAGCTGGACAAGCCGCCGTCCACGGCGATGGCTTGGCCGTTGACATAGGAAGCCGCGTCGGAAGCGAGAAACAAGGCGGTCTGAGCAATTTCTTGCGGCATGCCGTAACGCTGCAGGGGATTAAGCTGGCCGATCTTGCGTTCGGTGCCACGTTCGCGTGCGCGTTCGAACATCGGCCGCGTCATGCCGGTTTCGATCAAGCCCGGGCAGATGGCATTGATGCGCACGCCCGTGCCCGTCAGCTGATAGGCAACCGTCTGCACCAGACTGATTACGCCGGCTTTGCTGGCGCTGTACGGAACGCCGCCCGCGCCCGAGCGCAAACCGGCGACCGATGCAGTGCAAATGATCGAGCCGCGCTTCTGCTTGACCATCTCTTTCGCCGCATACTTCGCCAACAGAAATGTGCCGATCAGATTGATCTTGAGCACCTCCATCCAATGCTCCACCGTCTCTTCGAAGAAAGGCACCAGGCCGCCGCTGATGCCGGCATTGGCATAGCAGGCATCGAGGCTGCCGAATTCCTTCAGCGCCGTGGCCACGGCGCCGGCAATGTCGGCCTCGGAAGAAGAATCCTTGATCAAGGCAACGGCACGGCCGCCAGCGGCGCGAATCGCCGCCGCGGTCGCTTCGACTTCGGCGGCGCGGTCCAGTGCGACGACCGCGGCGCCTTCAGCGGCGAATAGCATGGCGCTCGCACGTCCAATGCCGCTTGCGGCGCCGGTGACGATGGCCGTCTTGCCTTGCAGTGTGTTCATACGCGTCAGTATCGCCGTATGTTCCGCCGCAGGCAACCGAGGCATCAGCGGCAAATTGACCGGTCCGCTTTGCTTGCTATAGGCTCCAGTCGGTGAAATCTTCCGCATCGATGCGACCGGTCTATCGGCACGCCGAACTGGATCGCGTTCTCAACCCTGAGCATGTTTGCATCGTCGGCGCTTCTCCCAAGATCGGATCTTTCGGCGAGCGGGTGCTGACGAATCTTTGCGGTTTCGGCGGCAACATCTACTTGGTGAATTCCAGGTATGACAGTATCGGCGAGCGGCACTGCTACCCGAGCATTGCGTCGCTGCCGGAAATTCCAGACTGCGTCGCGGTGGTCGCGCCGCGCGATGCGGTCGAGGAGATCGTGCGGGAAGCGGCACGGCTGCGGGTGGGCGGCGTCATTCTCTATGCGTCGGGCTACGCCGAGACGCGTTTACCCGAACGAATCGATCTGCAGCTCAGGCTTCGGGATATCGGCTTCGAATCCGGACTGAAAATTTTGGGTCCCAACTGTTTAGGGATTGCCAATTACTTACGCCGCGCGCGGATCTCCTTTTCCGACTATCCATCGCCTCGTGACATGCCAGGCATGTGCATCGGCATTGCCAGTCAATCGGGCGCGCTGTCGCAATCCTTGGCGCAAGCGATCGAGTGCGGCGTGTCGATCAGTCACGCCTTTTCCGCGGGCAACCAAGCCGATGTCGATGTCGCCGATCTGGTCGCCTATCTGGCAGACGAACCCTCCTGCCATTGCATCGCTTGCGTGTTCGAGGGCATGGCCCATCCGCAGCGGCTGCTCGAAGCGGCGCAGATCGCATGGCGCAACGGGAAACCGCTGCTGATTCATAAAACCGCCACCGGTACCTTGGGCGCGGAAGCGGCAATTTCGCATACCGGCAGCCTCGCAGGATCGGACAGTGCTTATCGCGCCGCGTTCGAGCGCGGCGGCGCCATAGTGGTCGATGAATTTGAGGGGTTGATGGAGACGGCTGAGTTCTTTGCCAAGGCACCGCCGCCCAAGGCGCGAGGCATCGCGGTACTTGCCGCGTCCGGCGGCGCGGCTATCATGGCCGCCGATAAGGCGGAAGCCTATGGTATTTCATTGCCGCAACCGGGCGATCCAGTGCGGCGCATTCTCGAGGCGAACATTCCGGATTTCGGTTCGGCGCGCAATCCCTGCGATGTGACAGGACAGGTGCTGAATAATCCGCTGTCGATGCCGACGTGCAGCGACGCTTTGCTGTCGGACGCCGCGTACGGCGCGCTCGTCGTGCCGCAGACATTGGCGTTCGAAATGTACAAGTCACGCTTGGAATCATTGGGAGTTCAGTCCGAGCGCTACGGCAAAATCACCTGCAGCGTATTGATCTCCAACTGGCTGCAGGGGCCGGGCACCTTGGAGGCGGAAAGAAACACGCACGTTGCGCTATTTCGATCCATGGCCCGATGTTTCCACACCATCGCCGCCTGGCATCATCGCGCGGACTTGACCCAGCGCGGGGAGCGCACCGTACAGCGCGTGTCGGACCGGTACGCAGCGAGGCAGGCCGCTCAGTTGATTGCGGAGGCGAGGCACGATCGGCTGACCGAGCAAGAATCGAAGTCTGTGCTCAGGCTCTATGGAATTCCAACGGTGCGAGAGCTTGGCGCCGACTCCGTCGAGACGCTGCTGCATGCGGCGCAAGAGCTTGGATTTCCGCTGGCGCTGAAAATCGCGTCGCCCGACATTTCTCATAAGACAGAAGCGGGCGGCGTCGCACTGAACCTCCGCTCCATGGATGAGTTGCGCGCGGCCTATGAGCGTGTCCTCGCCAATGCCCGCAGCTTTTCGCCTGCGGCGAAGATCTTGGGCGTGTTGCTTCAGCCCATGCTGCCCGCCGGCATTGAAGTGGTGGTGGGCGCGCGTATCGACCCCTTGCTCGGACCGTTGATCGTGGCCGGATTCGGCGGCGTGCTGGTGGAAATGCTGCGAGATTCTGCGTTGGAACTGGCGCCGATCAATGCCGACGAGGCCACGCGCATGCTGCGTAGCTTGAAAGGCGCCGCGCTATTCGCTGGTTTTCGGGGTGCCCCGGCCGTTGATCTGGATCGCCTCGCCGACATACTCGTGCGGATTTCCGAATTTGCCGCGGACCAGCGTGGCTTGATTGCGGAACTGGACATCAATCCGATTGTCTGCGCAGGTTCGACCATGATGGCGGTGGATGCCCTGATCGTGCGGGTCCCCGCGGAGAATAGAAACGACTCGTGACCGCTGCGCGGCGCGCTACCCACGTTTCAAGCGCCGTGGGTTCGGCCTATACTTCAGCGCCCCGCATTCACAACAATCTTTGCTCTCGAGGGTAACCACATGACCGACGATTCAATCAAGATTTCGCGCCGAGAATTCGCCGCGCTGTCGCTGGCAGCGGGCGTCACTGTTGCTAGCGGCGCTGCCGTTGGCGCTGCCGCCGACATGGTGGACACCGACGTCGAAGTCAAAACCGCCGACGGCACCTGCGAAGCCGCGCTGATCCATCCGCAGGGCAAGGGTCAATGGCCGGGCGTCATTTTGTTTGTCGACATATTTGGATTGCGGCCAACCATGCGCGACATGGCCAAGCGCTTGGCGGCCAACGGTTATACCGTGCTCGTGCCGAATCCGTATTATCGCACCGCCAAGGCGCCGGGCCTGCCGAGCACGCTTGATTTTGCCAGCGCCGATGATCGCGCGAAGATCGCCAAGGTGCGCGAACCGATGACCGATGCTGCGGTGATGTCCGACACGACGGCTTATGTAAAATTTTTGGACGCGCAAACGATGGTCAAGAAAAAAGCAAAGATGGGCGTGTTCGGCTATTGCATGGGCGGTCCGATGACCATGCAGGCGGCCGCTGCGAATCCGACGCGAGTGGGTGCCGGCGCTTCCTTTCATGGCGGCGGCTTGGTAACCGATAAACCCGATAGTCCGCATCTGAAAGTGCCGCAGATGAAGGCGCAATTCTATTTTGCGATCGCGGCAAACGATGATCAGCGCCAACCCGATGCGAAGACCAAGTTGGCGGAAGCGTTCAAGGCCGCCAATCTTCCTGAGAAGCAGGAGGTTTACGATGGCTGCATGCACGGTTGGTGCGTCAAGGACATGCCAAACGGGCCGGACGGCAAGCCGCTCTACAACGAGGCCGGCGCCGAAAAGGCTTGGGGCGAACTGATCGCCCTGTACAAGCGCGCGGTCGTTTAGGCGCCGCAGAGCGAGGCGGGCGCGAGCGCGCCGGCCGCTTTCTTAACTAGCCGGTAATGGATTCGCGCTCGCCCGCGAAGCCTCGCCTTTGCCTTCTCAAATAGCACTCCGCGCTGTTACATTAGTCGGCCAAAACCACGGAACCTAGTTCTGCAGAGTGGAATAAAGATGAGTACGAATAAGGCTGGCATGGAGATCAGGGACGGCATCGCGATCCTGAAATTCGACAATCCGCCGGTCAACAGCCTGGGGCTGGAATTGCGTCAGGCGATTGTCGAGGGCATCGAGCGGGCCAATGCTGATCCGAAGGTTGGAGCCATCGTATTGATCGGAGCCGGCGCGGGATTTTCCGGCGGTGCTGACATCCGCGAATTTGGTACACCGCGGGCTGCGACGCAACCGCACCTCATGACGGTCATCAGCACGGTCGAGGGCAGCGCCAAGCCGGTTATTGCCGCGATCGGCGGCGTGTGCATGGGTGGCGGACTCGAACTGGCGCTCGGTTGTCATTACCGCGTAGCCGCTGCTGGTGCGAAGATTGCGCTGCCGGAGGTGAAACTGGGCCTGTTGCCGGGCGCAGGCGGCACTCAACGCCTGCCCCGAGTGATCGGTGCCGAAGCCGCGCTCAACATGATTGTCTCGGGCGCCACGGTGCCTTCCGAGAAGCTGCGCGGCACGCCGTTATTCGACGCTATTTGCCGAGGGTGACTTGTTGGATGCGGCCATCGCTTTTGCGCGCAAAGTCGTGACTGAGAAACGCGGCGTGCGACGCGTGCGCGACTTGAAGGTCAACATGCCGAATCACGAGGCCTTCTTTCAATTCGCGCGCAACACCGCCAAAGCGGTCGCCGGCCACTATCCTGCGCCGGTGGCTTGCGTAGAAGCAGTGGCCGCAGCTTTCGACCGGCCCTTCGAAGCGGGCATCAAGCGGGAACGCGAATTGTTCGCCTCGCTCATGCTGTCGCCGGAGTCCGCGGCGCTGCGTCACGTGTTCCAAGCGGAGCGCGCGGCCTCGCACATTCTCGATGTTCCGAACGACACGCCGACCCGCCCCATCCGCAAGGTAGGCATCATCGGCGCGGGCACGATGGGCGGCGGCATCAGCATGAGCCTGATCAATGCGGGGATTCCGGTGGTGCTGTTGGAGATGAAGCAGGAGGCGCTCGACAAGGGACTCGCGACCATGCGGCGCAACTACGGCGGCGCATTGAAGAAAGGCACGTTGACCGAGGCCGCGCTCGATCAACGCATGGCGCTCGTCACGCCGACCCTCGACTATGCGCAGTTGCAGGATGTCGATCTGGTGATCGAGGCGGTGTTTGAGAGCATGGACGTCAAGAAGGAGGTATTCGAAAAGCTCGATCTGGTGGTGCGGCAAGGCGCGATTCTCGCCTCCAATACCTCCGCTTTGAACCTGGATCAGATCGCGAACTTCACCAAGCGCCCGCAGGATGTCATCGGATTGCATTTTTTCAGTCCCGCCAATGTCATGCGCCTGCTGGAAATCGTGCGCGGCGCCAAGACGGCCAAAGATGTGCTGGCCACCGCGATGCAATTGGCCAAAAAAATCGGCAAGGTCGCGGTGATTTCCGGCGTCTGCGATGGATTCATCGGCAATCGCATGGTGGCTCGCTACGGCGCCGCCGCGCACGATCTCATCATGGCGGGCGCACTGCCCAACCAAGTCGACAAGGCGCTGGAAGATTTTGGAATGGCGATGGGGCCGTTCCGCATGAGCGATTTGGCCGGGCTCGATATCGGTTGGGCCGCGCGCAAACGCCGCAAGGCCGAATTTCCGGATCGCGACCTCTCGAATGTCGCCGATGAGCTGTGCGAGGCTGGACGGTTCGGGCAGAAAACGGGGGCGGGGTTTTATCGCTATGAAGCCGGGCTCGCGCAACGCCATCCCGGATCCCACAGTCACCGCGATCATCGAGAAGTACCGGCAGCAAAAGGGCATCACGCCGCGCAAGGTATCGAACGAGGAAATCGTCGAGCGCTGCATCTACGCGTTGATCAACGAAGGTGCGCGCATCGTCGAGGACGGCATCGCGCAGCGCAGTTCCGACATCGATATTGTGTATCTCAACGGCTACGGATTTCCGCCATGGCGCGGCGGACCCATGTTCTACGCCGATCAGGTGGGATTGAGCGAGGTGGCGCGCTCTTTGCGGGCCATCGCCGAGCAACCGCGCGCCGACAAGACATTCTGGACGCCGGCGCCGTTGCTGGCGCGGCTCGCAGAGGAAGGTAAAACATTCAGCGCCTACAAAGGATCAGACAAGTGACAGAAGCTGCCATCGTATCCACCGCGCGCACCGGGCTCGGCAAGAGCTGGAAGGGCGCATTCAATATGACCTACGGTGCGACGCTGGGCGCGCATTCGGTGCAGCACGCGGTCGCGCGCGCCGGCATCGATCCCGCCGAGGTCGAGGATGTGATCATGGGATCGACCTTCGGCGAGGGTACGACGGGCGGCAACATCGCGCGCCAGATCGCGCTGCGCGCGGGTCTGCCGATCACCACCGCGGGCTTGAGCATCAATCGCTTCTGCAGCTCCGGATTGCAGTCCATTGCACTGGCGGCGCAACGCGTCATGACGGAGGGCGCGGAGGTCATCGTGGCCGGCGGCCTCGAAAGCATTTCCTGCGTGCAGAACGAAGCGAATACGCATATGCGCCGCGATCCTTGGATCGATGAGCACAAGCCGACGCTGTTCTGGAGCATGCTGCAGACCGCGGAAACGGTGGCCAAGCGCTACAACATCTCCAAAGAGGCGCAGGACGAATACGGCGTGCGCAGCCAGCTGCGTGCGGCCGCCGGCCAGGCTGCCGGCAAGTTCAAGGATGAAATCGCACCGATGACCACCACCATGGGCGTGGTCGACAAGAACACCGGCGCCATCGGCACGCGCGAGGTCACCATCTCGAGCGACGAGGGCATCCGGCCGGACACGACGCTTGGAAGGCGTGTCAAAGATTCGCTCAGCCATGCCGGGTGGCGTGATCACCGCCGGCAATGCCAGCCAGTTTTCCGACGGCAGCAGCGCCTGCGTCGTCATGGACGCCAAGCTTGCGGAGAAGCGCGGCCTCAAGCCGTTGGGTATTTTCCGCGGCTTCGCGGTCGCCGGATGCGAGCCCGATGAAATGGGCATCGGCCCGGTGTTTGCGGTGCCGCGCTTGCTGCAAGCGGGCCGGGCTAAAAGTCGAGCGACATCGATCTGTGGGAGCTGAACGAAGCCTTCGCCTGCCAGGTGATTTATTGCCGCGACAAGCTTGGGATTCCGGATGAGCGCTTGAACGTCAACGGCGGCGCGATCGCGGTGGGCCATCCCTACGGCGTCAGCGGCGCGCGCCTCACCGGTCACGCGCTGATCGAAGGCAAGCGCCGCGGCGCCAAGTTGGTGGTGGTCACCATGTGCATCGGCGGCGGTCAGGGAGCGGCGGGTCTGTTCGAGGTAGCCTGATGGGCTTGCGGGATCTATTCGAGCTCAAGGGCAAGGTGGCGCTGATCACCGGCGGTTCGCGCGGACTCGGTCTGCAGATCGCCAAGGGCTTGGGCGAGATGGGCGCCAAGATCGCCATCAGCGCGCGCAAGGCCGGCGAGCTCGAGGAGGCCAAAGACGATCTCAAGAGACACGGCATCGATGCGCTTACCGTGACCAATGATCTGTCAAAGCAAGAGCAGATTCCGGCGCTGGTCGATGCGGTGGTCAAGCACCACGGCGGCATCAATATTTTGGTCAACAACGCCGGCGCCAGCTGGGGCGCAAAAGCCGAGGAGCATCCGCTCGAAGCCTGGAATAAGGTCATGACGTTGAATGCCTCGAGCGTGTTCGCACTGAGCCAGGCGGTCGCCAATCGCTGCTTCATTCCGCAACGCTCGGGAAACATCATCGTCATCGCCTCAACGGCGGCGCTGCGCGCCGGAATGCAAATGAAGGCGGTGGCGTACTATTCCTCGAAGGCGGCGGCGCTGCATCTGACGCGCGCGCTGGCGGGCGAGTGGGGCCAGTACAACATTCGCGTCAACGCCATTTGTCCGGGATTCTTCCCCTCGAAAATGGCGAGCGGCGTGCTCGATACAATGATGGCGGATGTCATCGCGCGCACGCCGTTGGGCCGGATCGGCGGCGACACCGATCTGCAAGGCGCAGCGGTTTATCTGGCGTCGGACGCGTCGCGGCATGTGACCGGGCAATACATCGCCGTGGATGGCGGCGCTTCGAGCACATGACGATGGACATCCCCGCGGCGGGACTGCGGGAGACCCCGGCGCAGCACAGCTTCGATACGCAGCGGCTCGAATGCGTGGATGCAGACGCATATCGCGGGATTCTCAGGTCCGATCGACGTGCAGCAATTTGCCGGCGGCCAGTCCAATCCGACTTTCTTGGTGCAGTCGCCCGCGCGCCGCTATGTGCTGCGACGCAAGCCGCCGGGCAAGCTGCTGCCTTCGGCGCATGCCGTCGATCGCGAGTTTCGCGTGTTCGCGGCGCTCAAAGATACCGACGTGCCGGTGGCGCACGTTCATGCGCTGTGCGAAGACCCCGAGGTGATCGGCAGCGCGTTCTATGTGATGGACTACGTCGAAGGCCGCATTTTTTGGGACGCATTGCTGCCCGAGGTCGCGGCGGCGGAACGCCGCCCCATCTACAGCGAGATGGTGCGCGTGCTGGCGGCATTGCATTCGGTGGACTACGCGGCGGTGGGTCTTGGCGACTACGGCAAGCCGGGCCACTACGTCGAGCGGCAGGTGTCGCGCTGGACGCAGCAATATCGAGCCTCGGAGACTGAAAAACTCGAAGCGATGGAACGGCTGATCGAATGGCTGCCGCAGCACATTCCCGCCGATGAACAGACCTCCATCGTGCACGGCGACTTCCGTCTCGACAACACGATATTTCATCCGACGGAGCCGCGCATACTGGCGGTGCTCGACTGGGAACTGTCCACGCTCGGTCATCCCCTGGTGGATTTCGCCTACTTCTGCATGCGCTATCACTTGCCCGACGCGGAATTTCGCGGTCTCGGCGGCGTGGATCCGCTGCAGCCGCTCGCTGCCCACCGAGGCGGAATGCGTGGCGCGAGTACTGCCGTTTGCGCGGCATCCCGCCGGTGCCGCCGCAGGATTGGGCCTACTACCTGGCTTTTTGCATGTTCCGCTTGGCGGGAATCCTGCAGGGCGTGCTGGCGCGGGCGCTTGCAGGGCAACGCCTCGAGCGCCACGGCGCTGCAGGCGGGCCGCCGGGCCCGGCCGTTGGCCGAACTGGGCTGGCAGCTGGTACAAGAATCATTCGACGTATGAATTAATTCAAAGGATTCCCATGGATTTTTCGCACAGTGAGAAAGTTCGCGATCTGCAGGAGCGCATCAGCCAATTCATGGACAAGCACGTTTATCCGGCCGAGCCGCTGTATCACCAGGAATGGAGGAGAATCGGCGCGCCGGCAATCCCTGGCAGGTGACCAAGGTCGTCGAGGATCTGAAGAAGAAGGCCAAGGCGCGCGGATCTTTGGAATTTGTTCCTGCCGCATTCCGAACATGGCGCCGGTCTCACCAATCTTGAATACGCGCCGCTGTGCGAAATCATGGGGCGCTCGCACATCGCTCCGGAGGCCTTCAATTGCTCCGCGCCGGATACCGGCAACATGGAAGTGCTGGCGCGTTATGCCACCCAGGCGCAGCAGCAGCGCTGGCTCGTGCCGCTTGCTCGACGGCAAGATCCGCTCGGCCTTCGCCATGACCGAGCCCGACGTCGCATCGAGCGATGCCACCAATATCCAGTCCTCCATCGTGCGCGACGGCGACAGCTATGTGATCAACGGCCGCAAATGGTGGACTTCGGGCGCCGGCGATCCGCGCTGCGAAATTCTGATATTCATGGGCAAGACCAATCCGGAAGCCGGCCGCCACAGTCAGCAGTCCATGATTCTGGTGCCGATGAAGACGCCGGGCGTCAAGGTGCTGCGCACCCTGACCGTGTTCGGCTACGACCATGCGCCGCACGGGCACGCCGAAGTCGACTTTCGTGAATGTGCGCGTGCCGGCGGAGAATCTGCTGCTGGGCGAGGGACGCGGTTTCGAAATCGCGCAGGGACGCCTGGGTCCCGGCCGCATTCACCATTGCATGCGCACCATCGGCGTCGCCGAGCGCGCGCTGGAACTCATGTGCAAGCGCGCGCAGTCGCGCGTCGCATTCGGCAAGCGCTTGTCCGAGCAGGGCGTGACGCTGGAGCGCATTGCCGAATCGCGCATCATGATCGACCAGGCCCGCTGGCTGGTGCTGAATGCCGCCTACATGATGGACACGGTCGGCAATCGCGCGGCCAAGGCGGAAATCGCCATGATCAAGGTGGCGGCGCCCAACATGACGCTGCAAAGTTCTCGACTGGGCCATTCAGATGCACGGCGGCGGCGGCGTCAGCGATGATTTTCCGCTGGCGGCGCTCTGGGCCGGCGCGCGGACGCTGCGCTTCGCGGACGGTCCGGACGAAGTGCATCGCGAGCAGATCGCCAAACTGGAGCTGTCGCGCTATCGGCCCAAGACCGACGCGATTAGAAGGACGATGTCCAACGCGCATTTCAAATTCTGGCCGACCCAGGCGATGCATAACCTGATCGCGCCGGCCACCAATTTGTTCTACAACGCCGAAGTGTCGGCGCGGCGCTATCCCCAACAAGCCATTCCTGGTCTTCTACGACACGCAGGTGAGCTTCGCGGAATTTCACGACGAAGCGCAACGCGTCGCGGGATATCTGCGAGCAGCGCTGCGGCGTCGCACAAGGGCGATCGGGTGCTGCTGCTCATGCAGAACAGTCCGCAGTTCATGATCGGCTACTACGGCATCCTGCGCGCCAATGCCGTGGTCGTGCCGTTGAACCCGATGAATCTGACGCAGGAAATCCTGCGTTACGCACAGGACGCCGGCGCGACTACGTTGCTGGTGTCGCAAGAGCTGTATCCGCGCGTCGAGCCGCTGCTCAAGAGCGGAGAGCTCAAGCATGTCATCGTCGCGGCCTATTCCGATTACTTGAAAGAGCCGACGAGCCTGACCGTGCCGGAGTTCATCGCCGCCCCGCGCGTCGACTATCAAGGCGCCGGGACGTGACGCTGTGGAAAGACGTGCTGGCCGCGGATCTTGCAGCCGGGGCCGCTGACCGCGGGTCCGGACGATCTGTGCGTGATGCCCTACACCTCGGGCACCACCGGGACAGCCCAAGGGCTGCATGCATACGCACCGCACCGTGATGCACACCACCGTGGCGAGCATGCAGTGGTTTGCGCTGCAGCCGGAACTGACGCTGCTGGCGGTCGCGCCGATGTTTCATGTCACCGGCATGCAGGGCGGCATGAACGGGCCGCTGTTCATCGGCAACACCATGGTGCTGCTGCCTCGCTGGGACCGCGACGCCGCGGCGCAATGCGTGGAGCGCTATCAGGTGGCGAGCTGGACCGCCATTCCCACCATGATTCAGGATTTTTTCTTGAACCCGAATATCGACAATTATGACTTGTCGTCGATCCGCCGCTTGAGCGGCGGCGGCGCCGCGATGCCGGCGGCGGTGGCGCAGCGGCTTGCGAACGTCGGGCATCACCTATGTCGAAGGCTATGGACTTGACGGAGACCATTGGCGGCCACGCACATCAATCCTGCCGATCATCCGAAGCAGCAGTGCTTGGGGATCCCGATCTTCGATACGGATTCGCGCATCATCGATCCGGCAACGTTGCGGGAATTGCCGCCCGGCGAAGTCGGCGAGATCATCATGCACGGCCCGCAGGTATTCCTGGGCTACTGGAACAAGCCCGAGGATACCGCGCAGGTATTCATCGAACTCGACGGCAAGCGCTTCTTCCGCAGCGGCGATCTCGGCAGAATGGACGAAGACGGCTATTTTTTCATCGTCGATCGCTTGAAGCGCATGATCAACGCGTCGGGCTACAAGGTGTGGCCGACCGAAGTCGAATCGCTCATGTACCAGCACCCGGCGGTCCAGGAGGCCTGCATCATCGGCGCCAAGGACGCGCATCGCGGCGAAACGGTCAAAGCGGTGATCGTGCCGCGAGCCGAGTGGCGCGGTCGCGTCGAAGCGCAGGCCATCATCGACTGGTGCCGCGAGCACATGGCGGCCTACAAAGTGCCGCGCCTCATCGAGTTCGTCGACGCACTGCCGAAGTCGGGTTCCGGCAAGATCATGTGGCGCGAGCTGCAAGAACGCGAAAATGCAAAATCGACCTCCACCACGGCAACCCCACCATGAAAGCTCTACTCAGCCGCCAGCCCGGCGGGCCCGACACCCTGACGTTGGAAGATGTTCCCGATCCGCAGCCCGGCCGCGGCGAGGTACGCATCCGAGTTCATGCGGTCGGCGTGAATTTTCCGGATCTGCTGATCATCCAAGATCTGTATCAGATCAAGCCGCCGCGGCCATTTTCACCGGGCGGCGAACTTGCCGGCGTGGTTGACGCTTTGGGCGAGGGCGTGACGAATGTCAAGACCGGGCGATCGGGTTCTCGTCAGCCCGGTGCGCAGCGCCATGGCGCGAGATGGCGATCGGCCAGGCGGATAACTGCTGGAAGATTCCCGACACCATGCCCTTCGACGAAGCCGCGGCGCTGCTGCTGACTTATGGCACCTCGCAACACGCGTTGCAAGATCGCGCGCAGCTGCGCGCCGGCGAGACTCTGCTGGTGCTCGGCGCCGGCGGCGGCGTGGGACTGGCGGCCGTGGAACTCGGCAAGGCGATGGGCGCGCGCGTCATCGCGGCAGCCTCGAGCCCGGAAAAGCTGGCGCTGGCGCGCGAGCACGGCGCCGACGACGGCGTGCAGTATCCCAGTCGGGCCCGCTCGATAAGACCGCCGCGCGTGCGCTCACCGATCAGCTTCAAGGCCGCCTGCGGCGCGCAGGGCGCGCATGTGATCTACGACGCCATCGGCGGCGACTACAGCGAGGCTGCGCTGCGCGCCATCGCCTGGGAAGGCCGGCACTTGGTGGTGGGCTTTACCGCCGGCATCCCCAAGCTGCCGCTGAATCTGCCGCTGCTCAAGGGTTGCCAGATCGTCGGCGTATTCTGGGGCGAGTTCACGCACGCGCAATCCCGAGCTGCATGCGGCCAATGTGGCGGCACTGATGCAGCTGTATCTGGATGGTAAAATCAAGCCGGCCGTGACCGAGCGATTTCCGCTGGCGCGCGGCGGCGAAGCCATTGCGCGCTTGGGTTCGCGCGCCGGCGCGCGGCAAAATCGTGGTCACAGTGGATTGAGGGGCGCTCATAGGAAGCCATATGGATCTTAAATTCACTGCGGAAGAAGAAAAATTTCGCGCCGAAGTGCGCGCTTTTTTCGATGCCGAGCTGCCCACGGACATCCGCACCAAGCTGCAGCTGGGGAGGCGCATCTCCAAGGACGACATGGTGCGCTGGCAGAAGATTCTGTTCCGCAAGGGCTGGGGCGCGCCGAATTGGCCGAAGTCCTTCGGCGGCACCGGCTGGGATATCGTGCAGCAGCATATTTTCGAGGAGGAACGCGCCGACGCCTGCGCGCCGCCGCAAAATCCCTTCTCGCTGAAAATGCTCGCGCCGGTGATGCAGACCTTCGGCAACGCCGCGCAACAGGAGTACTTTCTGCCGCGGATTCTCTCCGGCGAGGACTGGTGGTGCCAGGGATATTCGGAACCGGGCTCGGGTTCCGATCTGGCCTCGCTGCGCACCAGCGCCGTGCGCCAGGGCGATCACTACATCGTCAACGGCCAGAAAACCTGGAACACCATGGGCCAGTACGCGGATTGGATTTTCTGCCTGGTGCGCACCAGCAGCGAAGGCCGTCAACAGCAGGGCATCTCGTTTCTGCTGATCGACATGAAGTCGCCGGGCATCACGGTCCGGCCCATCATCATGCTCGACGGCGAGCATGAGATTAACGACATTTTCTTCGACAACGTGAAGGTTCCGGTGCAGAACTTGATCGGCGAGGAGAACAAGGGCTGGACGTACGCGAAATTCCTGCTCACGCACGAGCGCAGCGGCAATGCCGGCGTCGGCATTTGCAAGCGCGCGCTGAAGAAGCTCAAGGAGATCGCCGCCGAGCAGATGTCGAATGGCCGACCGCTGATCGAGGATTCGCGCTTCCGCGACCGCATCGCGCAGGTCGAGATGGAACTGATGGCGCTGGAGATCACCAATCTGCGGGTGCTGTCGGCCACCGCGAAGGAGCAGCGCGCGCTCGGGCCCGGAAGTTTCGATGCTCAAGATCAAGGGCTCGGAGATCATTCAGCAGCTCGCAGAACTCAAGATGCACGCACTGGGGCACGATGCGCTGCCCTACGTGCGCGAGGCGCTCGACATGGATTGGGTCGGCGATCCGTTGCTCGGCGCGCACTACCGCTCCTATGCGCCGCCCATTTCCGGGCAATATTTCAATCAGCGCAAGACCACGATCTACGCCGGATCCACCGAAATTCAGAAAAACATCATCTCGCAGATGATTCTCGGGCTTGTAAGAGCACCATGGAATTCAATTACAGCGAAGAGCAACTGGCGCTGCAGGACACGCTGCAGCGCTTCATTTCACGCGACTACGATTTCGACAAGCGACGCAGTTTCTCGCGCTCCTCTTTGGGCTATTCCGCCGAGGCCTGGAGTCAGTATGCGGAACTCGGGTTGCTGGCTCTGCCGTTTCCCGAAGAGTTCGGCGGCTTGGCCGGCAATGCCGTCGACATCATGTTGGTGATGGAGCAATTCGGTCAAGGATTGCTGCTGGAGCCTTTCTTGAGCACGGTCGTGACTTGCGGCGGTTTGCTGCGCGACGCCGCCTCGGACGCGCTGAAACAAAAGCTCCTGCCGCAAATTGCGGCGGGGAAATTGAAGCTCTCGCTGGCGGCGTACGAGGCGGCCGGGCGATACGATTTGTCCTACGTTGCCTGCACAGCGCGGGAGAGCGGCGGCAGCTGGCGCCTCTCGGGCCGTAAAACGCGTGGTGCTGGACGGCTCATCCGCCGACTATTTCCTTGTCTCCGCGCGCAGCGGCGGCAAGACCGGCGACCGCGACGGCATTTCGCTGTTTTTGGTGCCGCGCGATGCGAAGGGTCTCACCGTCGCGGCTTATCCGACCCAATCGGGAGCGCGCGCCGCTGATTTGTTGCTGGAGAATGTCACGGTCGGCAGCGAAGCGCTGATCGGCGAGCCGGGCCGCGCCTTACCTCTGATAGAGCGCGCGGTAGATCGGGCCATCGCGGCGCTGTGCGCCGAGGCCGTCGGCATCATCAACGCGTTGAATCAAGCGACCCTGAATTATCTCAAGACGCGCAAACAATTTGGCGTCGCTATCGGCACATTCCAGGCGCTGAAGCACAAAATGGCCGACATGCTCATCGCCGCGGAGCAGGCGCGCTCCATGGCCATCATCGCCGCCGTGCACGCCGACTCAGAGGATGCCGCCGATCGCCATCGCGCGACATCCGCGGCCAAAGCCTATATCGGGCAAGCCGGGCGGTTGGTCGGACAGCATGCCGTGCAGATGCACGGCGGCATGGGCGTGGTGGACGAACTCATCGTGAGCCACTATTTCAAGCGGCTGACGATGATCGATCTAAGCTTGGGCGATGCTGACTATCATCTCGCGAGTTTCAGCGACACGTTGAGGCCAAGCGGCTCTTCTCATCCTTCCTGACGCTGTTTCCGCACATCTTTTTCCATGGTGCGCGAAGCAGCAAACAGCACGACTGCCGCGGCCAGCGCCAGCACGGGAATGGCATACATCGCGTTGTGCAAGCCGATCGCCTTGAAGGCTTCCGTCATGGAGCTGGCACCGGCATCGATCATTGCCTTGTGCGCGAAGTGATCGCTCAACAAGCCGGTTCCGACCGGTCCCATGCTCGCGCCGAAGATATACATGCAGCAAAAATAAATTGCGACCGCGGTACCGCGCAGACGCGGTTCGATGACATCCTGAATGGCCGTGTACACCGTCGAGTAATACACGTACATGGTGATCGTGCCCATCGCCATCAGCAAAATGTAAGCATCAATCGAACCCTTGGGCTGATTGATGGCGAAGAAAATGCACGGTGCGGCGATGGCCATGCACAAGGCGGACAGCACCAGCCGGCCATTGCGTCGCTTGACGCTCATCCTATCCGCCAGCCAGCCGCCCAGGATCAAGCCGATGGCGCCGACCGCGCCCACCGCAATGGACGACACCAGGCTCGCATCGCGCACGCTCATGCCATGAAAACGCTGCAGGAACGCCGAGTTGAATGAACCCAATGCATACATATTGAAATTGTGGAAAATGCCGGAAAGGATGATCCACCACATCGTCGGCAGGCTGAGAACGGCGAAGTAGGGCGCCACTACCGATCCACTTGCCTTGGTGACCACGCGGCCGGTATCGAGCCCGCCGCGGTGGGGTTCGCGAATGATCAGCGCCAAGAGCGCGAACAACAGCCCGGGAATGCAAGCAATGTAGAAAGCAGCGCGCCACCCTAAGTGCGCATAAATGATTCCGGAGCCGAAGTAAGCCAGAAACAGCCCGGCAGGCAGGCCCAGCATGAATACGCCCATCGCAAATGCCCGTCGACTCGGCGGGAAATAATCACCAATCAAGGACTGGCCGGCGGGCGCGCAGGTGGCCTCGCCCAAACCAACCCCTAAGCGCGCAATGAACAGCTGGGTGTAATTCTGCGCCATGCCGGTCGCGGCCGTGAGCAGGCTCCATACCGCGGTGCCGATCGCAATTAGCTTGGTTCGATGCCACTTATCGCTCAAGTGGCCCAGAGGCAGCCCGACGACCGCGTACATCCAGATAAACACCGTACCCAAGAATCCCAGCGCCGTATCGCTGAGAAGAAATTCCTTGCGGATTGGTTCGCCCAACGACCCGAGCAGTTGGCGGTCGAAAAAATTCAGCAAGTTGATGGCGAACAAAACGAAAAGAGCAAACTTCGCACCCGCTGCTGCCTGGTTCGACGCGCTACCCGCCTGGCCGGCAGGCGGAACCCCCTCGAGCGTTTCCGGGCTTACTGACATTGGCGACTCCCCCAAAGAAGACCGGCGCCTTACCGGCACCCTAGTTTGCCGCACATCGGCGCCGGCAGGTCAATTTTCAACCGAGCGGTCCAGCCGGCGGGGCCATTTGCGCCCAGAAGGTGCGAATCTCGCCGCGCGGATCGTTTTCCAGTTGTGTCGGCGTGCCGAAGATCATGGTCGCGCGCGTCTTGGCGTCGAAAGTCGGCCAGGGTGGGATATGCGCATTGTTGGGATCCCCAGTCCGCGCGAACGCAATCCAGCTCGAGGAGAGTTGGTTGGCCACGCGCGCCGCATCGTTGCCTTCGCGTGCTTCGCGGAACGAGCCGGACACGTCGAGTCCATGCACGGCGCCATAGCGGCCGCCAAAGGCGGGGGTGGGCCATTCCCATTGGTACATGTAGATGGCGCCCTTGCCTTGCGCGGCCTTCAATTCAGCCTGCTTGATCGCCGAGCGCCGAAAACCCGCATCGGTAAACATCATTGCCTGAATCAGGTAAGGGGATTTGTCCGGATAATATTTGCGGTACAGGGCGAGAATCTCGCCGCCGCGGTCCTTGTAGCGCTTGTCAATCAACACTTTGAGATCGGCTTCACTCAAGTTGAAATTGGTCAGGCTCAACGCCGCATCTTCCAGCGTGGTCGAGACGATGAGTGGAATCTCCGCCGATTCGCTCGGTGCGGCAGGATCGAATGCATCGTGCGTCAGATACTTGCCGTCGAGCACGGGGCCGTTCCCCAAGCCCGGCGCGCCGGCGGCCGCGGCGGTCTGTGCTTCGAGCAATTGTTGCCACGACACTTTCTGCAGATCGGCGACGCGCGATTTGGGAATTCCGAGCTGCTTGAGCAGCGCCTCGGCATTCTGGTTCGCACGGTCCTTCGGCACGAATTTCAGCAGTGAACCGCTTTGCACAGCTGCCCGATGGAATAGCCCCTTGGCAGCCGGCGTGGCCAGCATGGTGCTGGTCTTGGCGCCGCCGCCCGATTGGCCGAATATCATCACGTTTTGGGGATTGCCGCCGAAATTTTCGATGTTGTCTCGCACCCATTCGAGCGATGCAGTCAAATCCATGATGCCGGCGACGCCCGCATAAGCAAACTCGACGGGCGCACCCAAGTCCGCGAGATGCGTATAGCCAAAGCTTGCCAAGCGATGATTGACCGTGACCACCACCACGTCACCGAATCGTGCGAGCAGGGCGCCGTCGTAGCCAATCGCGTTCCCCGAGCCGGTGGTGAATCCGCCGCCGTGAAAAGAAACCAGCACGGGACGTTTGGCACCGTCCTTCAGACCTGGTGTCCAGATGTTTAAAGATAAGCAGTCTTCGCCCATGCCGCCAGGGTGGTAGTCCCAGTGAATCATCATGGCGTAATCGGAGCGCAAATCCGCGGGCACTTGCGGACTGATCTGACCGTGCGCCAAGCACTCGCGCACGCCTTTCCAACTCGCGGGTTTTTTCGGCGGCATGAAGCGGTTGCGCCCGGCGGTTGAAGCGCCGTACGGTACGCCCTTGAATTGCTTCATGCCGGCAGTCTGGATGCCCTGTACCTTGCCGTAAATCGTATCGGTCTCTACGAAGACGCTGCCGGTGCCGCCACCACCCAGTCCGCCGCGCGGTGCGGCCTCCGCGGGCACAGTTTGAGCTTGAACCTGCGATGCCGCCGAGGTCACGGCCGCGGCGGCCAGGGTCAGTGCGGAAGTTTTCAGAAAATCACGGCGGCTATTGCTCATGGAATCCCTCTGCATGCGCTTGGATAAAAAAACGGCGGGCTTTTCAGGCCCGCCGTTGCAATCGACCCGATCTCGAAGCTCAAACCTACTTGAACTTCATGCGTGCCGTAAGACCAAAGGTTCGCGGAGCGCCCAGGTAGGAAGTAATCGTGTTGAATTGGAATGGTGAGTCGAACGCTACGGCGTAATAGTACTTATCGGCCAGGTTTGCGCCCCATGCTTCAATTGCCCACGACTCATCCAATGCACCGAACCCGATGCGTGCATTGAGCAAGCCGAATCCTTCCTGGATCTTTCTGGGATCGAGATCGGATCCTGTGTTGTACGAGGAGTTATATTTCTCTTCGACGCTGGTGCGAATACCCAAGGTCCCCGACACCGGCAACAGGTAGGAGGCTGACAATGCTCCGGACCAGAGCGGCGCGAAGGACAGTCGATTGTTATCCCGCGCCGTGCAGCCATTCCCCGGGCCACCGCAGAAATCCGGCAGGGCGTTGCCGAAATTGTCGATGTTGGTCAGATCTTGAGTCACACCGCCGGCGATGGTCAGTCCCGAAATGGGAGTTGCCCAGGCGAAATCGACATCGACGCCCTTGGATACCACTTTGTCGAGCGAGGTCACGACGAATTGGATGCCGGTGAAGGTGTTGAGCTGAAAGTCGGTGTACTTCTGATAGAAGACTGCCGCATTCAGGCGCAAAGTCTTGTCGAATAGCGTGGTCTTGAAACCCACTTCGCCCGATTCCACCGTTTCGCGTGGGAAATGCGTGTTGAAGTTCGGGTCCAAACCGATGGGATCCGCCACTGAAGGCGCGGCCGTGACGCGCGACAGGTTGTAGCCTCCTGCTTTGTAACCGTTTGCGGCCGAAGCGTAGACCATCGCTTGTTCGTTGAAGCGATACGACAGCTTTACGGTACCCGAGAGGTTGTTTTCGGTGTTCGATTGATCGAATCCATTGCCGTTTATGAGCGGATCGAAGCCGGAGAAGCATCCGTACCCGAGCAAGAATGCCTGTGCGTTGGTGCCGTTGAGCGGCGGGGCAAAAAGACCTGGGGAATTGAGCAGCGCTCCGCAGCCGGGTCCGCCGCCGATGCCATTGAAGCTCGCCGTCGCGGTTTTCTTCTCCTCGGTGCCGCGCAGGCCGACCGTCAGGTCCAAGCCCTGCGTAATGTTGTAGGTTTCGTTGGTGAACAACGCAAAGCTTCTGGCGGTCTGTTGATAGCCATCGTTGTAGCCGGTGCCTCCGAAGGTGGCTCCGGGCGCATTACCCGTGAGTTGCGACACCAATAGAGGGTTGAAAGGTTGACCAATCGATGCGGACGCCACTGCGCTGATGTAGGTTTCGAATTGATCGCCGATGGCGCCCAAAGTTCGCGTGGTCAGAATTTCATTATTGAAGAAGCCGCCGACCAACCAATCCAACGGACCCACCTTGCCGGCCAGCCGCAACTCTTCGCTGAATTGCTTGAAGTCGGTCGAGTTCGCGTTGCCGTCATCCGGGAAGGACAGAAGATCGATGCCGGTGTAGTCGACATCGTTGCCGCCGGCGACGGTGTTGTCGCGCCAAGCGGTAATCGACGTCAATTTGCCAAATCCAAGATTCCAGTTAAGTTCTCCCGATATGCCCATGTCGCGCACGTGCTGCGTGATGATTTGATTGTCATACGCGACATAGCTATTCGGCAGCCGCACCACGCCGGGCTGGCCGATCAGCGGAGAATCGCCGAGCGCGCCCGTTTTCCCGCCCAGCAGCGGCGTTGATGCGAACACGTTGACCAGTCCTTGGAACGGGCCAGGATATTCCACAACGGCGCTGCAACAGGATTCATTGCGTTTCGCATAGTCGGCGATGATCAAGAAATCCACGTTGTCGCTCGGCGTGATCAGCAATTGACCGCGAGCGTTATACGCCTTGCGGTCATTGGTATTGTTTTGCGTGCTCGGGCCGACGCCGTTCACGACCTGAAGGAAGCCGCTGTTTTGTTGGAAGCCCATATACAGGCGGCCCGCCATGATATCGCTCAAGGGTCCGGTAACGGATGCGCGGACTTCGCGGTCGTTGAAATTGCCGCCCGTTACTTCGGCCGTTGCACCAAAAGTGTTCGAGGGTCTCTTGGTGGTGATGTTGATCACACCGGCGTCGTTGTTCTTGCCGAACAATTCGCCCTGCGGCCCATAGAGAACTTCGATTTGTTCGATCTCGCCAAGATCCCCAAAGGCGACGCCGTTGCGCGGCCTGTACACGCCATCGATGTTCACGCCCACCGAGGATTCCAATCCCGGATTGTCGCCGACCGTGCCGATGCCGCGAATGCGCGCGGTGGTGATCGCTTCATTACCTTCGGAGGTAACGGTAAGTCCCGGGGTCAAGATGGCGAGATTTCTAATATTGGTGATGCCTGCGTCCTGCACTTGCTGCGCATTGATCGCGACCACGGATATCGGCACGTCTTGGAGATTTTGCGAGCGCTTTTCGGCGGTCACGATGATCTCTTCCAACACCGGCGCGTTCGAGGTGTCGGCCGCTGCGCCCGCCGCCAGCGCGTGCGTCCCGCCGAAGGCTGCGGACAGGGCGAGGACGAGAGAAATGGCTCGTCGTGAGGTCACTGCTTGATTTGTCATGGGGTCTTGCACCTAGTTTGATCGAGGGTATTCGCGCAATCCGCTGCGGCTGCCACGTCTCGCCTAAATCGGGCCGACTCCTCGCGTCAGAAACTCCGAGTCTCCGCGATCCTTAGACTTGTAGACGCAATCCAGCCAGTTGCGTATCTTGAGCGTACGGAAACCGTGGCGCAAGCACCACGCTTTGCGCGACATTTGGTTGACAAACGGCGCCACTTGCTTGATTTGTCCACTAGGAAGACTGGAATTAAGTTGTAGCGTAAAAGATACAGCATGAGAAACCCAGACCCCTGGCAGCCTCCAGATCCGGAGCCGGAGCCGCCGCCGACCACGCGACGTGCGGCCCTCATCGGGCTGGCCATGATCGTGATTTTGGTGATCGCCGGGTTACTCTTGACGCACACTTTGGGCAGCATGGCGCGCCTGCAGGATTGCGCCCTGTCAGGCCGCTCGAACTGCTCCGCCAATCCTTAGGCTTGGAGAACGCCCTTGGCTTTAGCGGTGTGCGTGGCGATGAGATCCATCAGCGGCGGAGACAAGCAGTCGTAGGGCTCGAGTTTCAATTCGCGCAGCCGTGCGCGAACGGCGCCCATTTGCTCAGGCTTGGTTCCCGACTCGATCACCGACGAGACGAAGGCGGCAAATTCCGGTGCGGCCCAGCCATTGGCATCCAACAGTTCAGGATGAATAAAGTCAAAACCGTAGATCGGGTGACCCTTGTTTTCGATGCGCCCGTACATGTGCACGCCGCAGCCGCTGCAGGCGTGACGCTGAATGGGCGCAGAGGCATCGACAACTTTCAATTTCTGCGCGTTCGCACCGACCGATAGCTTGTCGCGGGGAACCACGGCGACCAGGGAAAACGTCGCGCCCTTGGGTTTCCAGCACTTGGTGCAACCACAGACATGATTGAACGCTACGTCGCCCTTTATCGAAATGGTGACCGGCGCGTCGGCACACTTGCATTTCAGCGTTCCGCCGCTGAAGGATGAACTTCCCTTTTTGACGCCGCTGTCTACAGCTGGATGAATCGCTACGCTCATGCTTTGGCCCCTCGCTGAGTTCTTGTAAATACCACGCGCCGCAACGCAGCGCTTAGTATAGCGCCTGCGGCACCCCGCAGGCGAAAGGCCTCCGCGCTGCGATCAGAATTGAGCCGTCACCCGGGCAAAGAAGAAGCGGCCCAACGAATCGAAAGTTCCCGGAAAGGTATTGCCGTTGCACGAACTTCCATTCGGCGTGATCGTCGGGCAGTCGGATGCGAAGCCTCCGCCGCCAGAGCTGATGATGGGAGGATCCTTGTCGAGCACGTTATTCACCCCCAGCTGCAGCCGGAACATCTTGTAGAGCGACACATCCGCCGACAGGTCAAAGTAGTTGTACGGCTTGATGTGCTGCGTCAGCGGCAGGGGGTTTCCCGCCAGCTGGGCGTTCGGACTGATCTGCTCCGAGTCCGTGCCGCTCAAGAAACGCCAGCGGGCGGTCAGATCAAAGCCGCTCCACGGCGTGGCCCAGGTGGTATTGAACACATGACGCCACTTGGCATTCGGCGCGCCGCAGGTCGTACCGAAGTAGCCGGCGCAGTCGTAAGCAGGTCCACCGGTCAGAGGCTCGGTGCCCAGGTTGATCAGCCGCGTGCCTTCCAGATTGAAAATCAACGAGCCCAAGTCGGCGAGCGGCTGGCGGTAATTGATCTTGGCATCGACGCCGCGGGTGGTCAGCGAGCCGAAGTTCACGTTGGTGTCGGTGATGAAGCCTGCCTGAGTTCTGAACAGTGAGCCGTTCGGATCGCGATGGATCGCATTACAAAACACCGGGTCGCCGGTCGAAATGCAATTGTTGATGATGGTATCGGCGCCGATCGCACCGATCGTGTCCTGCAGCCTGATGTTGAAATAGTCGAACGACATCGAAAAATTCTCGATGAAGTGCGGCGTGATCACGATACCGGCCGAATAGGTATCGGACTTTTCCGGCGTCAAATTCGGGTTGCCGCCGAGAAAGCCGTTGTACTGTGAGGCGGTATTGGCATTGATATGACCGTACTGCGCCGCACTCACCCCCGCCAGCAAGCACTGCGCCTGCGTCCCCTTGGGTGTGGGTCCGGCGCAAGGATCGGTCGAGCCGTCGAGACCCACCGCCTGCGGCGCAAACAGTTCGCCGATGTTCGGCGCGCGCACCGCGCGCGAGTAGCTGGCGCGAACCCGAAAGTCCGAGGTGGGAGCATATTCAATACCGAGCTTATAGGTGTTGGTCTTGAAGCCCAAGTTGTAATCCGAATACCGGTAGCCAACTTCCAAGGCTAGGGACTCTGCGCCCGGCTTGTGATCGATGAGCGGGATGCCCACCTCGGTGAAGACTTCACTCACATGATAGTTGCCCGACACCGGCACCACCGGGCCGCTCGAGCCTTCCGCATTGCCTTCCTCGCTCGCCAGGTCGGGTGAAAATACCGCTGACTCCGAGCGGTATTCTGTGCCGACGTTGACCTTCAGGCCCTCATCAGCCATCGGCGACTTGAGATTCCACTTACCCAAATCTGCCGTTACTGAGCCGGAGACGATATATTCGATCGACGACGCGTCGCTCAAGAGCGGAATCGAGAGATAGTTGAGCGCCGCCGGCGTTACGCCATTCGGTACCCAGATATTATAGGGCACGCAATCCTTGTCAGTTCCGTCGAATACCGATTGACATTCCGCCTGGCCGGCGAGCGGGTTGGGAGCGCCGTTCGCTAAAGTGGCCGGCCCGGTGATTACGTTCAGCGCGTTGGTCACGCGCGACGAATCGAAGAAATTCAGATTTCTGACGATGCTGTCGGTGGAGTCGCGCTGCGCATACACATCGAAGGTCAGCCCATCGATGATGTCGCCCTTCAATCCCACCACCGCGCGGATGGTATTGTTGGTCACATCCAATATGCGGCCGCCGCCTTCGACATTGCGCCGCCCGATGTACAAAAGCGCATTGCCGCCGGGAGTTCCCTGCGCCGCCGCAGCACCGCAAACCGCGGTCGCTTCCGCCGCGGTCAGCAGCGGATCGGTGCAAGGAACATTCGTCGCGGTGAAGAAATCGCCGCTCGCGGCGACCTGCGCATCGGTGGTATTGCGCGCCAAATTTACTTCGCCGTAGGCGGTCAAGTGATCGTTCAGTTCATAGTTCAGAAACGAGCCGCCGGTCCAACGCTCGCTGGGACGCTGATAGAAATTCAAGGGTCCGAAGTTATACGAGTCGGCAGCGGTGAATGGCCGGAACGCGCCCGTCTTACCATCGACGGTGTTCGAGAAAATCTGGCCGGACGATGAATAAGCCAAAAAGTTGCCGCCCGCGCCGTTCTTCGCCGAGGTGCCCGATCCACCGCAGGTCAGGGTCCCCGCCTTGGTCGAATCCAACACGCAAGCCGCGTAGTCGTACTTCGCTTCGAGCACCGCCGCCGTTTTGTCATAGGTCAGATAGAAAGTCGCATTGCCCTTGTTGTCGGCAAAATTGGACCCCATCAATATCGACACGTTCTTGCCAAAGCCGGTATTCACGCTGTGGTCGGGCACTTGATCGCCCGAAGCGGCCAACGGTGCCGCGGCAATGGAATTGTCGTTTTGATGCTGAAAGTAGCTGTAGCTGGTGTCGATCTTCACGCCTTCAAAGTGTGTGTTCAGTACGAAGTTCACCACGCCCGCGACCGCGTCCGCGCCGTATACCGAGGAGGCACCGCCGGTGAGGATGTCGACCCGTTCGATCAGGGCCGCCGGAACCTCGTTGATGTCCGAAACATTGGTGCCGGTTCCGTTGCCGGGTCCCAGCCGCCGGCCATTCACGAGCACCAGGGTGCGTTTCGGACCCAAGCCGCGCAGGTTGACTGATGCCGTGCCGTCCGAACCGTTGGACACGGTAGAGTTCTGGCCGGCAAACACCATGGGCAGGTTGTTGAGAATGTCCTCGACGCGGGTCAGGTTGGTCGAGGAGATGTAGCCTGCATCGACGCTGGTGATCGGGCTGATCGCCGTTAAGTTCGGTGATGTGATGCGTGAGCCGGTGACGACGACTTCTTCGAGCCCGGCGTTCGGCGACTCGCTCGCTGCCGCAGGCGCGGTCTGCGACCAGGCAGCCGGAACGGCAGCCGTTGCCGCCGCCGCGGCCAGCGCGGTACGAATTGCGAATTGCAATCTACGATTGATCCCCATTGCATGTTCTCCCGAAAACGAACGATTGATCAGACAGTTCGCGCCTCCCTAGCGCTCACGCCTGATCTTGTTCCGCGGGGTTTTTTTTCGAAATACAGCTGCGGGACAACGATCGGACCAATCACGCCAACGGTCTGGTACAATCTTTACGTTCCCCTCGAGAAAAAGCATGAGCGTACTCAACTCATTTCATCCGGCTGTTGCTGCGTGGTTTTCCCGGACCTTTGATGCGCCCACGGATGCGCAGTTGCGCGCGTGGCCCGCACTGGCGGCGGGCGAAAATGTCTTGGTGGCCGCTCCGACCGGATCCGGCAAGACATTTGCCGCGTTTCTGTCGGCCATTGATCAACTCGTCAAGGAGGGGCTCGAGGGGCCGTTGCCGGACGAGACGCGCGTGGTATACGTCTCGCCGCTCAAAGCCTTGTCGAACGACATCCAGCGCAATCTCGAGGCGCCGCTCAACGGCATTCGCGCAGAGTTGGCGGCCTTGGGCTCGCCTGATGTCGAGATTCGCGCCGTCGTGCGCACCGGCGACACGACGCAAGCGGAGCGCGCCGGCATGCGGCGCAGGGCGCCGCACATCGTGGTGACCACGCCGGAGTCGCTGTACATCCTGCTGGGCTCGCAGTCCGGCCGCGACATGCTCGCGACCTGCCGCACGGTGATCGTCGATGAAATTCACGCCATCGCCGGCAACAAGCGCGGCGCGCATCTGGCGCTCTCGCTCGAGCGCCTGCAGGCCTTGACCGGCGGCACGCTCATCCGCGTGGGACTGTCGGCGACGCAAAAACCGATCGAGGAAGTCGCCAAGTTCTTGACCGGCACGCATCCGGTACGCTGCACCATCGTCGACAGCGGCCATGTTCGGCGACGCGATCTTGGCGCTGGAGGTTCCGCCGGCACCGCTCGAGGCGGTGATGTCGGGCGAAGTTTGGACGCAGGTTTACGATCGGTTGGCGCTGTTGGTGTCGGAACATCGCACCACCCTGGTATTCGTCAATACGCGCCGTATGGTCGAGCGGATGGCGCGTCATTTGTCCGAGCGCGTCGGCGAGGACAATGTCGCCGCGCACCACGGCAGCTTGTCGAAGGAGCGCCGCTTGAATGCCGAACAGCGGTTGAAGCGCGGCGACTTGAAGGTGCTGGTGGCGACCGCCTCGCTTGGAGCTGGGAATCGACATCGGCGATGTCGACCTGGTCTGCCAAATCGGCTCGACCCGATCCATCAACTCATTCCTGCAGCGGGTAGGGCGAGCGGGGCATTCGGTCGGCGGCACCTCCAAAGGCAGGCTGTTCCCGCTGTCGCGCGATGAATTGGTCGAGTGTGCGGCGCTGCTCGAGGCGGTCCGGCGCGGCGAGCTCGACCGGCTCAAGATTCCGGAAAATGCGCTCGACGTGTTGGCGCAGCAAATCACCGCGGAAGTGTCGGCGCGCGAGTGGCCGGAGGATGAGCTGTTCGCGTTGATGCGCGGCGCCTATCCCTACCGCAACCTGAAGCGCGAAGAATTCGACGAGTGCGTGCAGATGCTGGCGGAGGGCTTCAGCACGCGGCGCGGCCGGCGCGGCGCGCTGCTGCACCACGATGCCGTCAACAACATGCTGCGGCCGCGCAAGGGCGCTCGCCTGACCGCAATAACCTCCGGCGGCGCGATACCGGACAATGCCGATTATCGCGTGATGCTCGAGCCGGAATCCATCGTGGTCGGCTCGGTGAACGAGGACTTCGCCGTCGAAAGCCTGCAGGGCGATATATTCCAGCTCGGCAATACCTCTTATCGAATCTTGCGCGTCGAACGCGGCACCGTGCGCGTCGAGGATGCGCACGGCCAGCCGCCCTCGATTCCTTTCTGGCTGGGCGAGGCGCCGGGCCGCAGCATGGAACTGTCGGCGGCGGTCTCGGATCTGCGCAAGGAAATCGAGCGGCGCCTCGCGGCGACGAGCCGCCTTCGGCGCTTGTGCTGGCTGCTCAGGAAACGGTAGGCCTTGATGAGGCCTCGGCGTTTCAAATCGTGCAGTACTTGAGTGCAGGCCGTGCGGCGCTCGGCACCTTGCCGACCCTGGATACGGTCGTGTTCGAGCGCTTCTTCGACGAGTCCGGCGGCATGCAGCTCATCATCCATTCGCCCTTCGGCAGCCGCGTCAACCGGGCCTGGGGACTCGCGCTGCGCAAGCGCTTTTGCCGAACCTTCAATTTCGAATTGCAGGCCGCGGCCACTGAAGATCACATCGTGCTGTCGCTGACGCACGCGCATAGCTTTGAACTCGCCGAGGCAGCGCGCTATTTGAATTCCAATACCGTCCGGCAGGTGCTGATTCAGGCGCTGTGCGCGGCGCCGATGTTCGAGGTGCGCTGGCGCTGGGACGCCGGCATTGCGCTGGCTCTGCCGCGCTTTCGCGGCGGCAAGAAGATCCCGCCGCAGATCGCGCGCATGAACGCCGAAGACCTGCTGGCCTCGGTATTTCCGGATCAAGTCGCGTGCGCGGAAAATCTTCCGGGGGAGATCGAGGTGCCCGATCATCCTTTGGTGCGGCAAACGATTCGCGACTGTTTGGAAGACGCGATGGACATCGATGAGTTCGAGGCGATGCTGCGCAGGTTGGAGAGCGGCGCGATCCGCGTCGTCGCGAAAGACCTCACCGAGCCCTCGCCCTTGGCGCTCGAGGCGCTCAACGCGCGGCCCTATGCCTATCTGGATGATGCACCCCTCGAAGAACGGCGCACGCAAGCCGTCATGAGCCGCCGCTGGTTGGATCCCACCGATGCAGCCGACATCGGCAAGCTGGACCCGGAGGCGATAGCGCGCGTGCGCGCCGAGGCATGGCCGGATGCGGCCACGCCGGATGAATTGCACGACGCGCTGCTGTGGCTCACCTTCATGACGGACGAGGAGAGCCGCTCCAATCCGGGATGGCCCGCATTGATGGAAGATCTCTCCTTACAGCACAGAGTGATCCGTACGGCTCTGAAGGATCGCACTCTGTGGGTGGCAGCCGAACGGCGCGCGTTATTTGAAACGCTCGACGATTCTCTGGTGGACATCGTACGCGGCCGCCTCGAAGGATTAGGTCCAGTCACGGCCGCGCAAATAGCAGGATCGCTCGGGATGGAGGAGGCACGCATCAACGGTGCGTTGATCGCATTGGAGTCCGAAGGTTTCGCGATGCGTGGTCATTTCAGCCGCGAGTCTGCCGAGGAATGGTGC
The DNA here is from genome assembly GCA_963771615.1 of uncultured Gammaproteobacteria bacterium. Lineage (GTDB taxonomy): Bacteria > Pseudomonadota > Gammaproteobacteria > Steroidobacterales > Steroidobacteraceae > Bog-1198. The sequence continues at coordinate 128,254 of CAVYUD010000005.1, read as the reverse complement.
GAGCGGCGCTTGCTGGCGCGAATTCATCGCTACACCGTGAAACGGTTGCGGGCGGAAATCGAGCCGGTCAGCGCCAGAGATTTCTTGCGATTTTTGAGCGAATGGCAGCGCGTGCTGCCGGCCGCGCGGATGCAGGGCTCAGATGCGCTCGCCGCGATTCTGGCGCAGCTCGAGGGTTTCGAATCGCCGGCGGGCGCCTGGGAGACGGAAGTGATCCCGGCGCGCATCACCGAGTACGAACCGCAGTGGTTGGATGAGCATTGCCGAGCCGGCCGCTTCGTCTGGACGCGGCTGGCGGCGCGTGGCGGCGCCCGCGGCGACGAAACGGCGGCACGCGGCGCTTCGCCGGTGCGTTCCACGCCCATTGTTCTGCTTGCGAGGCGCAATGTACCGCTCTGGTCGATGTTTGCCGATCAGTCCGATCCGGCGCTGTTGACCTCGAAGGCGCAAGCCGTGGCGGATTTTATCCGCGAGCACGGCGCGTCGTTCTTTGACGAGATTGCCGAGAATGTCGGCATGCTGCCCTCCGAGGTCGAAGCATCGCTGGCTGAATTGGTGGCGGTGGGCCTGGTCAATTCCGACAGCTTTGCCGGCCTGCGCGTGCTGCTGATGCCGAGCGGCCGGCGCGGCGCTCGCCAAAATTCATACGCAGGGCGGCATAAGCGCCGCTTGGCGCTGTTCGGCATGGCAGACGCGGGACGTTGGGCGCTGGTGCGCCGGCCCAGCGCGCAATCGACGGAGCGCAAGGATGAGGCAGTCGAACAGATCGTGCGCACGCTGCTGCGCCGCTGGGGCGTGATTTTTTGGAAATTGCTGACGCGCGAAGCGGCAGTGGCTGCCGCCGTGGCGCGACATCTTGAGTTGCTGCCGCCGACTGGAGGCGCGCGGAGAAATTCGCGGCGGCCGTTTTGTCGCGGGATTTTCCGGCGAGCAATTCGCGACGCCCGAAGCCATCGGATCTGCTGCGCGATGTGCGCCGCAAGCCGCTGAGCGATGCTTTCGTATCGCTGTCAGCCGCCGATCCGCTCAATCTGATTGGGATTTTGACGCCCGGACCGAGGCTGGCGTCGTTGGCCGGCAATCGCCTGCTGTTCAAAGACGGATTGCCGGTGGCGACGCTCGCCGCGGGCGAGGTTCGCTACCTGGAGGAATTGCCGCCGAAGGAGCAATGGGAGGCACAAGTGGCGTTGTTGCGCCGTCACGTGCCGGTGGTTCTCGAGGATTTGGAACTGCCGCCGACCTGAGTCGGCAGTCGCGCAGCGCTGCCCTCGCGGGCTTTACTTTGCCGTGGCCATGGAGGCGTCCCAGCCGCCGCCCAGCGCCTCGATCAAGGCGACGCTCGCCTGCAGCCGGGTCGACAGCACCTGCAAGGCCGTTTCCTCGGCGCTCAATCGTGTGGTCTGCGCGGTGATGACGCTGCTATAGGGACACGGTGCCCGCCTTGTACTGATTCAGCGTCAGCGCTTCGGCTTCGCGCGCCGCCTTGACGGTTTCATCCTCGATCACGCCTTGTTGCTCGAGCACTCGCAGCGTGACGATTTCATCCTCGACCTGTTGAAAGCCCGCACAGCACGGTTTGCCGATATTTGTCCACGGTTCCTTCGTAGGCGGCGCGCGCGCCGCGCACCTGCGCGCGCACCAGTCCGCCGTCGAACAACGTTTCCGCCAGCGCGGTCCGACTGCCCAGATGCGATTGGAACTGCGAATCGAGTCGGCTGAACGTGTTGCTCGAGTACTGATCCTGACCCGCTCAAGGTCAGGTCCGGAAAGTAACCAGCCTTCGCGACGCCGATTTGCGCATTGGCCGCCGCCATTTTTCGTTCCGCTTCGGCCACGTCAGGCCGCCGCTCCAGCAAGGTGGAGGGCACGCCGGCCGGCACCGTCGGCACGTCTGTGCGCATGGCCGAGCCGGCTAACGAGAACTCCGCCGGCTGCTTGCCAATCAACACGGCGACGGCATGTTCGAGGATGGCGCGTTGAATCTTGGCATTGACCTGCTGCGCCTGACTGGACAGCAGCTGTGTCTCCGCAGTGACCACATCGGCGCGGGCGGCGACGCCAAACTTATAGCGGCTCTCGGTGATCTTCAGCGACTGGGTCTCGGCGACGACAGTATCGTCCAGCAGCTTTTCCAGCTGATCCTGGGCGCGCAGCTCAAAATAGTCCGTCGCCAGTTCTGCCTGCGCGGATAGCCGCGCGGCAGCGAGCGCCGCCGAACTGGCCTGGGCGGAGGCCACATTGCTCTCGGTGGTGCGGCGAATGCGGCCCCAGATGTCGATATCCCAATTGGCGGAGACCCCAGCCGTCACAGTATTTTGCGTGCGCCCCGTTGTGCCGATGGGAATTCCCGCGGCGTTGGTCGCGATCCCGTTCCCGCCCTGCCGCTGCGCCCCGAAGCTGGCAGCGATCGTGGGCCAGAAACCGGCGCGAGCCTGCGCGACCAGGGCCCGCGACTGCTCGAACGCGGCTTCGGCCGCCTTGACGTTTTGATTCGAGATGTCGATTTGCGCTTCGAGTCCATCGAGCACGTCGTCATTGAAAATCTTCCACCAAGGTCCGCGCGACAGCACATCATTGGGTTCGCTCGGCTTCCAGTCGCCGGCCTCCTTGAAATTTGCCGTGGTGTCGAATTGCGGGCGATGGTAATCAGGACCCACTGCGCAGGCCGTCACCAGAGCCGCTGCGGTTCCGACGCACAGGGCCAGCGCGGACTTTCGCATCACGTCGCCACCCCGAGCGAGCCAAAGTCGCGGCCACTCTCGCTCGGTTTCTGCGGCGGCGAATACTTGCCCTCTTTCAGGTGCTTCCAATAGCGGCGCAAATACAAATAGACGACCGGCGTCGTGTACACCGTGAGCAGCTGGCTGACCAGAAGCCCGCCGACGATGGCTATGCCGAATGGACGGCGCATCTCGGTGCCATCGCCGGTGGCAACCGCCAGCGGCAGTGCGCCGGCGATGGCGGCGCAGGTGGTCATCATGATCGGCCTGAAGCGCAGCGAGCAGGCATGCGCGATGGCATGCGACGGATCCATTCCCAGCGTGCGCTCTGCCTCGCAGCGCAAAATCCACCATCATGATGGCATTCTTTTTGACGATGCCGATTAACAAGAGAATTCCAAGAAATGCGATCAAGCTGAACTCGGTGCCGGTGGCCATCAAGCGCGAGCAGGGCGCCGAGGCCGGCCGAAGGAAGCGTTGAAAGTATCGTCAGCGGCTGCGATATAGCTCTCGTACAGTACGCCAAGGACAATATAGATCGCGAGAATCGCGGCCAATAGCAACAGCGGCGTGTTGCTATTGCTCTGTTGAAACAGCCGCGCGGTGCCATAAGCGCCGCCACGGATGCCCACCGGCACGTGAATGTCGGCCATTTTCTTGGCGATGGCATCCTGTGCGGTGCCGATCGAAACGCCCTCCGGCAAATTGTAGGCAATGGATGTCGATACCGATGTGCCCGTGTGGTTGACAGACACCGGCGTGGTGCCGGTGACGAAATGGCTGAATGCCGAAAACGGCACGACGGTTTCCTGCGCGACGCTGACCGCGGATCCCGTCGAGGTATTGCCGCGTCCTGCGTTCGCCAAGGAATTCAGCGAGAGGTTGCGCGCGACGTCCTCCGCCACCGCGGTCTGAGACGCAGCCGTTGCGCTTTTGATCACCGTGGTGCCCGCCACGGCCTGAGTCAACTGGGTTCCGGATGCGGCGCCGCCTGCGGTACTGACGTACAAGCTCCTTGAGAATTTCCGGGTTCTGCCAATATTGCGGGCGCCACTTCCATGACGACGTGGTATTGCTGCGGGCTGAAGGGATTGTAGATGTTCGACACCTGCGCTTGGGCGAACGCGTCGCCCAGGGCATTGTCGATCTGTACTTCCGACAGGCCGAGCCGAGACGCACTGTCGCGATCCACGATCAGGTCGGTCTCCAGACCGCCGGGCTGCAGATCCGTATCGACGTCGGTGATTTCGGGAATGTCTTGCAGCGCCGTGCGAAGCTTTTGCGACCAGGTGCGCAGTTCGGTCAGATCGTCGCCGAGCAACGTGTATTGATATTGGCAGTTGGCCGATCGCCCGCCGCCGCCTCCCAAGTCCTGCACCGCCTGCAGGAACACGGACACCCCCGCGACGTTGGCGAGTTTCGGCCGCAGCCGCGCAATGACCTGGTCGGCTGAGATACGCCGCACCTTGAGCGGTTTTAGCGCGATGGTCAGATTGGCGCTGGCACCGCCGCCGCCGAACGGCCCGAAGCCGCCCGCGCCGACCGAGCCGGTCACGGTGTTGACCGCCGGGTCCGCCTGGATGATGCCGGCAACTTCTTGAAGCTTGCCTTTCATCAGCTGAAACGAACTCGAGGCATCGCCGCGTATGCCGCCTTGCAATTGGCCGGTATCCTGCTGCGGCAGGAAGCCTTTCGGGATCACGATGTACATGAAAATATTGAGCGCAATGGTGGCCCAAAAGATGGAAATCATGATTCGGCGGTGGCGCAGCGCCCAATCCAAGGTCGCTGCATAGTTGTTGCGTAACTGCGCAAAACTGCGCTCGAAGGCTCTGCCAAGACGCGAGGGTTTCTGCTCGCGGGCGTTCTGCAACAGCAATGAACACATCATCGGCGTCGTGGTGAGCGAAATGACCAGCGAGATCAGGATCGACACCGACAAGGTCATGGCAAACTCGCGGAACATGACGGCCCGAGAATTCCGCCCGATCAGCACGAACGGCAATGAATACGGCGACCAGCGACAGGCTCATGGAAACCACGGTGAATCCGACTTCCTGCGCGCCCAGGAAGGCGGCCGCGCATGCGCGTCATGCCGGCTTCGATGTGCCGGGTTGTGTTCTCCATCACCACGATGGCGTCGTCGACCACGAAGCCTGTGGCTATGGTCAGCGCCATCAGCGAAAAATTATCCAGCGTGTAGCCGAGCAAATACATCGCGCCGAAAGTGCCGATCAACGACACCGGCACCACGATCGCGGGAATCAGCGCGGCGCGATAGCTATTCAAGAAAATGTAGACCACCAGAATCACGAACGCCACGGCGAGCATGAGCGTCTGTTCGACTTGGCGCAGCGAGGCGCGGATGGTGATCGAGCGGTCGAAACTCACCACCAGATCGATCTTCGGATCGATCTGAATTCTTCAGCACCGGCAGCTCGGCCTTGACGGCATCGATGGTCTCGATGATGTTGGCGCCGGGCTGCTGCGTGACGGTGACGAACACCGCCGGCCTGCCGTTGTACAGACCGTAGGTGCGGATGTTTTCGGTGGCGCCATCCTGCATATCCAGAACCGTGGCGACATCGCCGAGGCGCACGGTCGCGCCGTTGCGATTGGCGATGATCAGATTGCGATAGGGCGCCGCATCGCGGGCGTTGTCGTTGGTGTAAATCTGATAGTGCAGATCATCCGATTCGATCGCGCCCTTCGGCGCATTGGCGTTCGAGTTCGAAATGGCCGCGCGCACGTCCTGCAGTCCGATACCGTACTTGGACAGCGAATGCGGATTGAGCTCGACGCGCACCGCCGGCAGTGCGCTGCCGTTGACGTTGACGCCGCCGACGCCGGAAATCTGCGAGAGCCGCTGCGAAATGACGGCATCGGCGGCGTCGTAGATCTGGCCCTGGGTCAGCACGTCGGAGGTCATCGCGATCGACGATGACCGGGAATGGCAGACGTGTTGAGCTTGCGATAGGTGGGATTGCGCGTGAGCGAGGTCGGCAGGTCGGCATGCGCGGCGGCGATGGCCGCCTGCACGTCGCGCGCCGCGCCGTCGATGTCGCGATCGATGCCGAAGGTGAGCTGGATGTTGGTGGTGCCGACGCCGCTCGTGGAGGTCATGTCATCGACGTCGGCAATGGCGCCAAGATGGCGCTCCAACGGCGTCGCCACCGTGGCTGGCCATGACTTCCGGGCTCGCGCCGGGCAGCTGCGCGGAAACGAAAATGGCCGGCACGTCGATGCGCGGCAGCGGCGCCACCGGCAGCAAGGCGAACGCGGCCGCGCCGCACAGCGCCACGCCGATCGTCAGCAGCGTGGTCGCGACGGGCCGCTTGATGAAGGGCGCGGAAATGTTCATGCCGAGCCTTCCGCCAAGCGGCGCTGTCGGACGCGGGTCGCCAAGCGGCCGCGCACGCGCGCGGCGATGCGGTCGAACGCCAGATAAATGACGGGCGTGGTGAACAGCGTCAGCACTTGGCTGACCAGCAGGCCGCCGACGATGCTGACGCCCAAGGGGTGCCGCAGCTCGGAGCCGGTGCCGGTGCCGAACATCAGCGGCAGCGCGCCGAAGATGGCCGCCACCGTGGTCATGAGAATCGGACGGAAGCGCAGCAGGCAGGCCTTGTAGATGGCATCGCGCGGCGACAGGCCTTCGTCGTGCTGCGCGACGATCGCGAAATCGATCATCAAGATCGCGTTCTTCTTCACGATGCCGATCAACAGAATGATGCCGATCAGGGCAATGATGGTCAGGTCATCGCCGAACAGCATGAGCGCCAGCAACGCGCCGATACCGGCCGAGGGCAGCGTCGACAGAATCGTGATCGGGTGGATGAAGCTCTCGTACAGAACGCCGAGCACGATGTACATGACCAGGACGGCGGCGATCAGCAGCAGCAGTTCATTGCTCAAGTTGCTGCGAAATGCCAGCGCCGCGCCCTGAAACGTGGTGCGGATGCTGATGCGGCATGCCGAGGGTGCGCTCAGCATCCTCGATGGCGGTGACACCGCCGCCCCGAGCGATGCACTCGGCGCCAGATTGAATGACACCGTGGTGGCGGGAAACTGCGCCAAATGATTGATCAGTATGGGGCGGGTCTCGCACGTCCACCTTGGCGATCGCCGACAGCGGCACCTGGCCGCCGCCCGCGGAGGGCACGTAAATCGATGCCAGATCGAATCGACCGACCGGTAGGCCTTTGGATCGGCCTCCATGATGACGCGGTACTGATTCGACTGGGTGAAGATGGTCGAGACGATGCGCTGGCCGAAGGCATCGTAAAGCGCGTTGTCGACCGTGCCCACGCTGATTCCCAAGCGCGCGGCGCTGTCGCGGTCGATGGTCACGTAGGCCGCGAGCCCGTTGTCTTCCTGGTTGCTCACCACGTCCGCGAGCTGCGGCAGCTGCGCCAGCGCCGCCACCAATTTTGGCGTCCAAGCCGACAAGGCGGTCGAGTCCGCGCTCTCCAACGTAAATTGATATTGAGTGCGGCTGATGGTGTTATCGAGCGTCAGATCCTGCACCGGCTGCATGTAGAGCGTGATGCCGGAAACATCGGCGGTTTCGTTGCGCAGCCGCCGGATCACGTCCGTGACGGTTGTGGAGCGGTCGGCGCGCGGCTTCAAATTGATCAGGAAGCGGCCGCTGTTCAAGCGTGACGTTGTTGCCGTCCACGCCGATGAACGAGGACAGGCTGACGACGTCCGGATCCTTGAGAATCGCCGCCGCGAGGGCTTGCTGGCGGTCGGCCATGGCGGCAGTAGGAGATCGACTCGGTTGCTTCGGAGACGCCTTGAATCAGGCCGGTGTCCTGATCGGGAAAGAAGCCCTTCGGAATCAGCACATACAGAAGCGCGGTAAGCACCAGCGTGCCCAGCGCGACCCACAGCGTCAATCTCTGATGATCGAGAACCCAGGTCAGCCGCTCGCCGTACCAGTCGACCACCGCCGTGAACCATTTTCCGGATTCCGTCTGCGCGCGCTCATTTTGCGGCCGGTGCTTCAGCAGCTTGCGCGCACATCATCGGCACCAGCGTGAGCGACACCACGGCCGAGATCAGAATGGTCACGGCCAGAGTGACGGCGAACTCGCGGAACAGCCGGCCGACGACGTCCTGCATGAACAGCAGCGGAATCAGCACCGCGATCAGCGAGACGGTCAGGGAGATGATGGTGAAGCCGATTTGGCCGGCGCCCTTCAGCGCCGCCTCGAGCGGCGAATCGCCGGCTTCGATGTAGCGCGAAATATTTTCGATCATGACGATGGCATCGTCGACCACGAATCCGGTGGCGATGGTCAGCGCCATCAGCGACAGATTGTTCAGGCTGAAATTCGCCAGGTACATCACGGCAAAGGTGCCGATGAGCGACAGCGGCACCGACAGGCTGGGAATGATGGTGGCCGGAATGTTGCGCAAGAACAGCCAGATCACCAGCACGACCAGCACCACCGCCAAGTACCAATTCGAACTCGACATCCTTGACCGAGGCGCGGATGGTGGTGGTGCGGTCCGTGAGCAAGGCCACATCGACGCCCGCCGGCATGTCCGCCTGCAGCGCGGGCAGCAGCTCTTGGATGCGATCGACCACGTCGACGACGTTGGCTCCGGGTTGGCGCTGAACGTTGAGGATCAGCGCAGGAACGGAATTCATCCAGCCGCCCAGTTTGGAGTTCTCCGCGCCCGACACCAGCGTCGCCACATCCTTGAGGCGCACCGGCGCGCCGTTCTTGTAGGCCACCACGACCTTGCCGTAGTCATCGGCGTTTCTGATCTGATCGTTGGTGTTGATGGTGTAGGCGTTGGCTGGGCCCGTCGAGGGTGCCCTTTGGGCCGTTCTGATTGGCGTTGTTGATGGTGGTGCGCAAGTCGTCCAGATTGAGTCCGTAGGCGGCCATGGCGCGCGGATTGGCCACGACCCGCACCGCCGGACGTTGGCCGCCGCTGATGCTGACGACGCCCACGCCCTTGATCTGAGAAATCTTCTGCGCGATGCGCGTGTCGACCAGATCCTCCACCTCGGTGAGCGGCATGGTCTTCGAGGTGATGCCGAGGATCAGCACCGGCGCGTCGGCCGGATTGACCTTGGCGTAGATCGGCGGCGCGGGCAGATCCTGGGGCAGCAGGTTCTGTCCGGCGCTGATGGCGGCCTGCACTTCTTGTTCCGCGACGTCGATGGCGAGCGACAAAGTGAACTGCAGCGTAATGACCGAAGCGCCGGCGGAGCTTGTCGAGGACATCTGACTCAAGCCCGGCATCTGCCCGAATTGCTTTTCGAGCGGCGCCGTGATCGCGGAGGTGATCACCTCGGGGCTCGCGCCGGGATAGAAGGTCTGCACTTGGATGGTGGGATACGCAACCTCGGGCAATGCCGACAGCGGCAACTGCGTATAGGCCATTGCGCCCACGATCAAAATCGCCACCATCAACAGCGTGGTGGCGACGGGGCGCAGAATGAAGATGCGTGACGGGATTCACGGCACTACTGCGATGGCGGTGGTTTGCCGCGCCCCTTGCCGCGGCGTGCGCCGGGAGTACCGGGCGTGGCGGGCTTGCCGGCTGCCGGCGCTGCTGCGGCAGGAGCCGGTGCGGAGCTTGGCAATTGCACTTGCGCGCCGTCGCGCAGCCGGTCGCCGCCTTCGGTGACGACGACTTCGCCGGGCTTCAGTCCGGCGGTTACCGCAACCCTTTCACCGTCGACCACGCCGAGAGTCACCGGACGCACGCTCACGCTGTTGTCCGCATTGACGACGTAGACGAACGTGCGTCGCTACGCCGTTGGGCGCGCCGCGGCGCACCGCGGCATTCGGCATGATGACTTGATTGGTGAGCACGTCCTGCAGCAGTTGAATATTGACGAATTGATTGGGAAACAGCGCTGAGTCCGTGTTGTCGAACAGCGCGCGCAGCTTGATGGTGCCGGTGGTGATGTCGATCGAATTGTCGACCGTCAGCAGCTTGCCGTCGGCGATCTTGGTGACGTTGGTGCGATCGAAGGCTTCGACGGGCAGCGTCGCGCCGGATTGCACCCGCTTCATCACAGCCGAGACATTGTCCTCGGGAATGGAGAAGATCACCGTGATGGGCTGCAGCTGATTGATGAGCACGATGCCGTTGGCATCGCCGGGCGTCACGTAGTTCCCCTGGTCGACCTGGCGCAATCCGACTCGGCCGGTCACCGGCGCGATGATGTGCGTGTACACCAGATTCACCTGGGCCGTCTTGACCTGGCCTTCGTCGGCCTGGATGGTGCCCACGTATTGATCAACCAACGCCCGTTGCGTGTCGAGTTGTTGCTGAGCGATGGAGTCTTCCTTGACCAAGCCTTCGTAGCGCTTCAAATCCAATCGGGCGTCGGCCAGCAACGCCTGGTCGCGCTTCAAGTTGCCTTCCATCTGCTGCAGGGCGGCTTCATACGGACGCGGATCGATTTGCGCCAAGGCGTCGCCTTGATGAACGAATTGCCCTTCGGTGAAGAAAATCTTCTGCAGCGTGCCGGTGATCTGCGTTCTGACGGTCACCGTGGCGAGCGGCGTCACGGTACCGAGCGCCGGAATCTTCACTTGTATGTCGCCCGAGACCGCGGCGGCCACCGAAACCGCAACCGGACCATTCTGGCCGTTGCGGCCGCGCGGCGGCGCGGCGACCGGCTGCTTGCTGCGCAGATAGAGCACAAAGCCGACCAACAGGGCCAGGATGATCAGCGCAACGGTCAATGCTCGCCAGTGTCTGGCGATGAAGGGTCTAGAGTCTCGCGACGGAGCGCAGAAATTGCGGATCTTCTTGTTCAATTGTCACTAATTCACCGATACGCGAGCCCATGCCGTGGCACGCACTGCCAAACGATCATCCGGGCGAGCCGCAGACTATAACCAGATTCGACCCTGAACTACACACTGATCACCGGCAGCGTCCCTGTAGAACCAAGGAAAACTCGAAAGTTCATGAGCCAATGTAAAGTATTGTGAACATACCGCGGGCCGGAGCCGCGAAAGCGGCGGTTTGGCAGCCCGAATCGGCGGAATCCCTGCGGCGCGGGTGCTAGAATTCGCGCCGCTGAAGATACAAGGAGCTTCGATGAGAATCATCCATTCCGTGACCTGCTTGGCGATGCTGGCATGGGCGTTTTCGATGCCCGCCGCAGGGCGCCCAGGTGTGGACCGAGGGCGTAAATTATTTTCTGATTCAGCCGGCGCGAACGCCCGTCGGTGCCCGCGGGAAAAATCGAAGTGACCGAAGTTTTCTCCTACGCCTGTCCGGCGTGCAATATTTTTCAGCCCACCATGCACAAACTGAAGCAGGCCTGCCCGCGAACGTGGTGGTGGATTACCTGCCGGCGGCGTTCAATACCGCGCGAGGACTGGCCGATGTTTCAGCTTGCCTACGTGACGGCGCAAGTTCTCGGCGTGGACCAGCAGACACACGACGCCATGTTCGACGCGGTGTGGAAGGGCGGGGACCTGAGCATTATCGACCCGCGACTCGCGGACTCAAGAGCCGCATGCCGACGATCGAGGACGCCGCCAAGTTCTACAACCAGCAGGCCGGCGTGCCGGTCGATAAATTCCTCGCCACGTCGAAGTCCTTCTCGGCGGATCTGAAGGTGCGCACCGACCAGGATCTGATCATGGGCTACAAGATCGATCGCACGCCGACCATCGTCGTCAATGGCAAGTATCGGCTGCACGTAGAATCGGCGGGCGGCAACGATCAACTGATCGAACTGGTCAAGTACCTGGTCGCCAAGGAAACCAAGTAGCGGCTCGCGGCGAGCCGTGAGCCTGCACCATGAAGAATCTGTTCCTCGGGCATCCCCGGCTGTGGATCTCTTTCATCGCCGGCACCGCGCTGTTCTTCTTTCTTCCGCAGCGATTGGTCTACTTTGAGCCGCGTGCTGGTGTGCTGGAATTGCGGCGTTGTTTTATTCCTCGTACTGATTTCATTCTGGATGACGCGCCTCACAGCCGCGCAGATTTGCACGAAGTACATCGAAGAGGATGAGACCGCGCCGTTCATTCTCTTGGTGGTGGTCATTGCGGCCGTCGCCAGCTTGTTCGCCATCGTCGAGCCGCTCGCCACCATCAAGCAAGTGAGCGGTTCGGTGCGCGCGGCGCACTTCGCGCTGGCCGCGCTCACCTTGATCGATTCATGGCTGCTCGTCCCGCCGATGTTCACCACGCATTACGCCGACATGTTTTACAGCGCGCCCGCCGAAGATCGGCCGCTGCACTTCCCGAATACTCCCGAGCCGGTGTTCTGGGATTTCGCGTATTTCTCCTTCACCATCGCCGCGGCGTGCCAGACCGCGGACGTGTCGACGCAGCATGCGGACATCCGCAGAATCGTGATCGCGCACACGCTGATTTCGTTCTTGTTCAACGCGTCGATTCTGGGATTTGCCATCAACGTCACCGCCGGGCTGCATCGGCGGAGCTGAAGCTCGAAGCGCCCGCGCGTATCAGTTGCCCGGCGGCTTTGACGATTTCTCCGCCCTTCATGACGAATACCACCGACTGCAGCTGCGCGACATCCGCGAGCGGATCGCCGGCGACGGCGATCAGATCGCCGTAACGTCCGACGGCGATGGCGCCGACATCGGCCTGACGCCCCAATGCCTCCGCCGCATTGGCCGTGGCCGCCTGAATCGCCTGCATGGGCGTCATTCCCCATTTCACCATGGTGACGAATTGGCGCGCGTTGTAGCCGTTCGGATAAACGCCGGCATCGGTGCCGAAAACCATTTTCACGCCGGCCTTGACGGCCGCTTGAAATGTTTGCCGCTGCTTCAGGCCGATCACGCGCTCCTTTTCCAGCGACTCCTTGAAGACGCCGTTCTTCTCGCCCTCGGCCAGGATGTAATCGTCGTCGTAGATGTCCATCGAGAACCAGGTGCCATGCTGCTTGGCCAGCGCGAAGGCCTCTTCGTCGGCGAGGCTGGCATGCTCGATCGTGTCGACGCCGGCACGGATGGCATCCTTGATGCCCGAGGTGCCGTGCGCGTGCACCGCGACTCTGAGTCCCAGCATGTGCGCCTCGTCGACCAGCGCCTTCATCTCGGCGAGGTCGTATTGCTGTCCGCCCACCGTGTCGGTCTTCGAGAGCACGCCGCCGGTGCCGCAAAACTTGATGACTTCCGCGCCGTACTTGCGCAGCTTGCGCACCGTGGCGCGGATTTCCTCGGGGCCGTTGGCGACGGCGGGTCTTGGCACCGTGATCGACGGCGGAAATTCCGTCGCGTCGCAATGGCCGCCGGTGGCGCCGATGGCGTAAGTCGCGGGAACGATGCGCGGACCGGTCACGATGCCCTGTTCGATGGCCTGCTTGATGGCGACATCATCGAAGTTGGCCGAGCCGACGTTGCGGACCGTGGTGAAGCCCGCCTCGACGGTTTTCTTGGCGTTGGCCACGCCGACCACCGTCCAGAAGTTGTCGGTGAATTGCAGGCGGCGATAGCCGCTGTAGTGCGGGTCGGAGGTCAGGTGCGTATGCATGTCGATCAATCCCGGCAGCAGCGTCATGCCCGGGAGCTCGACGCGGCGCGCACCCGGCGGTATCGCGGAGCCCGGCGCCGACCGACGAGATGCGCCCGTCGATGATGGTGACCTGAGGATGATCGACCACGCGTCCCGTCAGCACATCGATCATGCGATCGGCGGTGACCACGACGCGTATCGGCGAACGCCGTGGACAGCGCGGCATTGGCAAGCACTGCAGCGCCAATGATGACGGCGCGTACGAACAACAATCGTCGCATGCTCATCCCCTTTTCTAGTTTCACGCAAAGCTATCATAACAATGGCGCTGCCGGCTCGACGTCCGACAACAGAGCCTGAAGCCGCGGCGGCTGCGCACCTCGCACCGAAGCAAAGGCCACGATGTGTTCCACAATGTGCTGCACGTAGCTGCGTGTTTCGTTGTAAGGAATATTCTCGATCCACACATCGGCATCCATGGGTTTGCGCGGCATGCCAGCGCGCGACCGCCGCGGGACCGGCGTTGTAGGCTGCGAGGCTCAATGGCAATTGCTCGCCGTAGCGATCGAGCAGTTCGCGCAGGTAGGCGGCGCCCAATGGCACGGCGATCGAGGGATCGAACAAGCCGTCGCGCCCGGGCGAAGACAGGTGCCAGCGGCGCGCGACGGCCGAGGCGGTCGAAGGAACCATTTGCATCACGCCGCGAGCATCCGCGTGAGACACCGCGTCCTTGCGAAACAGGCTCTCCTGCCGCATAACGGCCAGGATCCAATCCTGCGGCAATTGCGCGAGTTTGCCGGCGCGGCTCACGGCGTCCAAGAAGGGCCGCGGATAGCGCAGCGTCACATCGTCGAATTCTCCGGTTTGCGCCAGGGTGGTGATCGATTGCGCGAACCAGCCCCAGCGCGAAGCCAGAAGGGCGGCCTGCACCTTCAATGCATTGTCAGCAGCTGCCAATGCCGCGTTCCATTCCGCAGCCGCCTCATCAGCCATGTCGCAGTCGAACAATTCGTGCGCGCGAATCATCCCCGCCATTTTCGACAGCGTCGCTTGGGCCGCCGCGTCGAGCGGCGAGGGACGGACATTTAGGTTGTAGGGCTGCATGCTGCGATCCGCCGCGAGATAGCCGTAGTAGTCTCGCAGTCCGGCGATATCGGCGAACAGCGGCGCGGCCGCTGCATCGTTCGAGGTTGCGGCAACTGCGCGCGCGCGCCAGTAGCGCCAGCGCGGCTGCGTCGCCAGAGTCGGCGGCATCTGCTCGATCCAGGCGAGCGCGCGGGCGAAATCGCCGTTCCACAGCGCGGCGCGGACCCGCCACTCCTGTACCTGAGTATCCACCGTTGCGGGCGGGAGGTCGTCGAATGCGGCAATCGCGCGCGGATCACGGTCGTATGCGGCGCCCAGCGCAGCAGCGCGCCTGAGTCGATCCTTGAGCTCCGGTGTCAGGCCGTCCCGTGCCAGTAGTGTTGGCAGTAAATCCAGGGCATTGCCCGGCTCGGTGCGTGCAAGCTTCTCGAACCCTGAAGCCAATGCCTCGGGCTCAACCGTCAATGCAGGATGCGTCGCCAGGACATTCAAGGCCGAGCGCGGTGAATCCAGGAGGTCAGACCACTGCAGCAGGGCCGCACGGCGCTCCAGGGGCACGTCGGCTGCAAATTCTCGCGCCAGCCGTGGCGCGTCTGCGGACAACGCCGCCCGCGTGCGGATCTCGGCGAGCGCCGCCGTCAGCAATCCCTGCTGCCGCAACCAGGCGAACACATCGGCGCATTCTGCGGGGGCCTTGAGCGGCACCATCCAACGAGTGAGCGCGGCCGCGGCCAATCCTTGCAGGTCGTTCGTCGACAGACGTCCTTCGAGACGATCGCAGACCAACACCGGATCGACGACGTCGACGGAGCGCGGCAAAAACCAGTCCCAGCGCCGACGCTGCGCCAGGCTTGCGAGCCATTCCCGGTGCAGCCCATGCGTAACCGGTTGTCCGGCATGTGCATGCAGAAATGCATCGATCGCCGCATCCAGATTGTCGTCGCTCCCGGCGGCCAGGTCGCGCCGCAACCTTGCGGCCACCAGATAGTCGTGGATGGCGTATTGTTCCAGCGCGGGCGAATCCGGATTATCCGGCTGATGCAGTCGGATGCGCTGCATCGCTGCCACGAATTCGTCGCGGACCGCATCATTGTCCGTAGCCGCCTGCGAAGCCGGCTGGGTGGTTTGAAGCGGCGCGGACCGGAGCGGCGCGGACAGGAGCGGGGTTAAGGCAAGAACAATTGCGGCGCCAAATAGTGTTTTTAGCCAAGTCGACATGGCTGCATTATGGTTGAATGCACATGCGCATGAAATCTAAAGTTGTTGCGATACTGGAAACGCGTACCGGCGCGCATCTCGCCGAAATGGTGGAGCGGCGCGGCGGCATGCCCTTGCTTGGCGCCCGCCTTGGAAGAGGTGCCCGACATCGATCCGCATGCCGTGCAATCGCTGCTGGAACAATGGCGAGTCCAGCCTTTCAAAATTTGCATCTTTCAAACCGGCGTGGGCACGCGCGCGCTGTTTGCCGCCGCCGATGCGGCAACGCTGAGCGCGGAATTGCAGGAACGCCTGGCGGCATCAACGGTAGTGGTGCGCGGCCCGAAGCCGGTTGGCGAACTCAACGCGCGCGGCGTGCGCATCGATGTCAAGGCCGCGTCGCCCTTCACCACCGAGACGGTCCTCGACGCGCTTGCGGAAGTTCCGATCGCCGGCGCTGCGATTCTGGTGCAGCGCTATGGCGAAACCAATCAAGCGCTGGCCGCGGGATTGAGATCTCGCGGCGCCACGGTGCACGAAATCGCCACTTACCGCTGGGCCTTGCCCGCCGACACGCGGCCGCTCTCGACGCTTCTGAAGCGCTTGCGCGCGGAGGTGTCGATGCCGTCGTCTTTACCAGTGCAGTTCAAATCCATAACCTCTATTTGATGGCTGAGACGGCCGGAAGTGCGGCGGATCTGGCGAATAATCTGAATCGCTCGATTGTTGCCTCCATTGGCCCGGTGTGTTCGCGCGCCTTGCGCCACTATGGAGTCAGACCGGCTTTCGAGGCCAGTCCGCCGAAGCTCGGGCCGCTGATGGCCGCGCTCGATACGGCTTTGGGCGGCTAGGTGCCGTGGGCGTATGCGCATGACTGCGACCTGTCGGCGAATTACCGACAGTCGTACGGCCTGATGTCTGACGAAGCTAAATTCAGATGTTCTCGGAAAAGATCGCGCGGCGGTGTATAAATACCGGCGCGCTATCGCGACCTTCAGGAGTGACTTCAGTGGACCAGAAGACAGAAAAATCAGAACCGTTTTTGACGGACGTAAAAACGCTGCGCGAGCGGGCGCGCAAGAATATTGCCAGCGGGGGCGTCACGTTTACCTATAAGGGCGATGTCAAGAAGACCATCGAGATTCTGCAATCCGTTCTTGCAACGGAAATCGTCTGCGTGCTGCGCTACACCATGCACGCGGTTGCCGCTCAAGGCATTTCCAGCGAAGGCGTGAAGGCGGAATTCGCGCAGCATGCCAAGGAAGAGCAGGAACACATGAACGAAGTCGCGGAGCGCATCAATCAACTCGGCGGCGTGCCGGATTTCAATCCGACGGGCCTGGCGTCGCGCGCAGCGTCTGAATACGGCAGCGCGGGCAACTTGGTGGAAATGATCAAGGAAAATCTGATCGCGGAACGCATCGCAGTAGATCACTACCGTGAGCTGATTCGCTACTTCGGCGACAATGATCCCGGCACGCGCACCATGCTGCAGCACATTCTGGTGGTGGAAGAAGAGCATGCCAATGACATGCATGATCTGCTCGTGGCGCACGAAGGGCGCCCCATGCTTTAGGCGCACGCTCGCTAGTTGGCTCCGCCCACCGCCGGTGAATCGCTGGCGGGGAAGGATTCTTCCAGCGCCTCATCCAGCAACTCGTCCATGTGGACTTTGTCGGGCGCCTGCGCGTGTTTGCGCATATACGCCGCGGCATACGAGCAGGCGGGATCGATCGATAAACCGCGCTCGCCCGCGAATTGCAATGCCGCGCGCATCAACTCAGCCGCAATGCCCCGGCCGCCGATCTCGCGCGGAACGCGGGTATGAGTAATCGTCATCACGCTGCCGGCCAGTGTGTAATCTAATTCCGCGCGCCGTCCATCAACCTCAGTGGTAAATCGCTTGGCGTTCTGATCATGGCTAATGGTGCTCATGTTCCTCTGGGTGCTCCGCTGGATGTTCCGCCGGATGCTCCGCGGGTCGCGGAGCAGGACGCGCCTGCGGTTTCGGCGCAGGCTTAGGAGCCTCAGTGTGCTCCGCTTCGCGGCGCGGCTCAACCTGCGTTGCCGGTCGCGGCGGCGTTGCCGGGCGAGGTGGCGCAGCTTCCCGCGGCGGAGCGGCCTCACGCGACGGAGCCGCCTCACGGGGCGGAGCGGCCTCACGGGGCGGATTCGCATGTTCCTGTACGGCGCGCGGCGGGGCAGCTGTGTTTTGGGGTCCCGGACGGGGCGTGCTCAAACGCGGCTGCGGCGCGGCGCGTTCCGCGCCGCTGGCACGTTCGGAGCCGCCGGCACGTTCGGAGCATCGACAGTCGCGTTGCGAGCCGGCGCCGGCGCGTTGCGTGCGGGAACGGGGTTGGAGAAATTTCCGGCGCGTGGAGTCGCGGCAACCGGTGGACGACCGTGATTGCTTGCGGCGCGCAATTCCGGATTGCCGCGCGCAGTTTGCACGTGTTGGCGCTGCGCCGACGTCGCTTCGATATGCCTGTCTCGACCGGCTGCCGCTTCCGCCGCGGTGGGCTGCGCGCGAACACCGCCGTTGCCGCCGTTGAAGCTCACTCGCGTTACGCCGACGTTGTTCACTACGGTCTTGTTGTAGACGTTGGTAACGTGCGTCGACCCGATGTTGACGACCGCGCGGTTGTAGAAGAGGTGGCCGCCCTGCCAATAGCCACCCTCATAACCGTGGCCGCCATAGCCGAAACCGTAGTTAACGCCGCCGTAAAACCCAACCTGCGGGCCCCAATATCCTTCGTGCCACATGAATACGGCGCCATCGGCAGCCCAGTATCCCGGCGTCCATAAATAGTCGGGTTGCGGGGCTTCGACCCAGGTGCCCGGCACCCAGTAGTAGTCTTGGATGTCATCGCCCCAGGCCCAGTAGCCGGGAGTCCAGATATAACCATCTCCGGGGAGCGGCGGTTGATCGTAGACCGGCAGCTCCGGCGGAGCGATGCTGACTGAGACGCTAACTTGCGCCGAACTTAAGGCCGGCAACAACATCAATAGCAGCGCCGGAATAATAGACAGACGCCAGGACTTCGAGAGCATGATTTTCTCCGAACCAATGAGGGCCGCGTAGCCGCGAAAATTCTTGTAGGCTCAGCCTATAGGGAACGCTGCCGCGCCTTAATCAGCGACCTGCGGTCACGTCTGTAGGATATGGCTTATAGCTCCCGATCGGCATTCCCTGCTCCTTCATATAATGGTTCTACCTATGACAGCCGCACCGGTCTCTGCACCCGTAGTTGCCCAGAATGCGGATGTCCGCTTCCTCGGAAAACTTCTCGGCGACGTGATTCGCACCTACGGCGGCGCCGCACTTCTCGATCGGATCGAAGCGATTCGCGCGGCATCGGTCGATCGATTCCGCGGGATCGCCAATCCGCGCGGGCTCGCCGCCGGTTGGGAGAGCCTGTCGCTCGATGAAACGGTGGCGTTTGTCCGCAGCTTCATGCTGTTTTCCATGTTGGCGAATCTTGCCGAGGACCGGCAGGGCGCCGCGGCCGAAAAGGACAGTACCTTGGGATCGGCGCTGACCTTTCTTCAAGCTCAAGGTGTCACGCTCGATCAAGCTGCGGAGCTCCTCGATCTTGCGCTGATTACTCCGGTGTTGACGGCGCACCCTACCGAAGTGATGCGCAAAAGCATGCTGGATCATCGCAATCGCATTGCGGCCTTGATGGTGCAGCGCGACGCCGGGTTGCGTGAAACCGCAGCAGGGGAAGTGATCGAGGAGGCGATCGCGGCGCAAATCGCATTCTTGTGGCAGACCCGCGCGCTGCGGCACGAAAGACTGTATGTCGCGGACGAGGTTGATACGGCGCTCGCTTACTTGCGAGACATATTTTTGCCCGTCATGCCGGTGCTCTATGCACGCTGGGAGCGCCTGCTCGGGAAACGTCCGCGCAGTTTTCTGCGGCTCGGCTCGTGGATCGGCGGCGACCGCGACGGAAATCCACACGTGACCGCCGATTCGTTACGCCTGGCCCTGGGCCGCGCCAGCCAGGCGCTGCTCGCCGAATATTTGGAACAGCTCAATGCGATCGGCGCGGAACTGTCGCTCTCGAGCGAACTTGCCGCGGTTTCCGAACCTCTTGCGGCCCTGGCTCAGGCGGGCGGCGACCGCAACGCGGCGCGCGCGGACGAGCCTTATCGGCGCGCGATCACCGGAATGTATGCACGGCTGGCTGCGACGTACCAGAATTTGACCGGCCGGATGCCGCCGCGGCCGGCGACAGTCGAAGCGCTCGCCTATGGGGATGCGCCAAGCTTGCGTGCAGATCTGCAAATCCTCGAGGACTCGTTAAAATCCGAGAGCCGGGTACGTCTGAATGGCGGCGGCGCGCTGGCGCGCCTCAATCGTGCGGTCGAAACCTTTGGCTTCCATCTCGCGACGCTGGATCTTCGGCAAAACGCCAATGTGCATGCCAGAGTTGTCGCTGAGCTGCTGCAGGTCGCGGGTGTTTCGCCCGACTATCAGGCCCTGGCGGAGTCCGAACGCGTCGCGCTGTTGCGGCGAGAACTGACCAGCGAACGCTTGTTGGCAAGTCCGTTTGCAAGTTATTCCCCGGAAACCCAGTCGGAGCTCGGCATCGTGCGCGCCGCGGCGGAAGCGCATCAGCGCTACGGCCCGGACTGCATTCGCTTCTACATCATTTCCAAATGCGAGAGTGTGTCGGACCTATTGGAGGTCAACGTCCTTCTCAAGGAAGCCGGTCTGTATCGCATACACGGCAGTGTATCGGCCGCAATCATGGCGGTGCCGCTGTTCGAAACAATTGCCGATCTGGAAGGCTCGGCCGCGGTGATGCAGGAATGGCTGGAAATGCCCGAAACCGCGGCGATCACTCGAGCTTTTGGCTTTCAAGAAGTCATGGTCGGCTATTCGGACTCGAACAAGGACGGCGGCTACCTGACCTCTGTTTGGAGCCTGCATCAGGCAACCCGCTCGCTCGCGGCCGTGTTCGAGAAATACTCAACTCCCATGCAGGTATTTCACGGCCGCGGCGGCGCCGTGGGCCGCGGCGGCGGATCATCCTTCGCCGCGATTCGCGCGCAGCCGCATGGCACGGTGCGCGGTCGCATCCGAATTACCGAGCAAGGCGAAATCATCGCTGCCAAGTACGGCACGCGGGAAAGCGCCGCGACCAATCTTGAATCCATTGCGGCGGCGACACTGCTCGCCTCGTTGGAGAATGCATCGCTGTCGGCGGGCAGCGCGCGCCGCTTCGCGGCGGCTATGGATGATCTATCCAAAGAGGCGTTTCGCGCCTACCGCGCGCTGGTATACGAGACCGAAGGGTTTGCGACATTTTTTAGACAGATGACCCCGCTTCTGGAGATCTCCGAACTTAAAATTGGTTCGCGTCCGGCGTCGCGCACCAACTCGCAGCGCATCGAGGACCTGCGTGCGATTCCGTGGGTATTCAGTTGGGCGCAGGCCCGGGTGATGTTGCCGGGATGGTATGGCGTGGGTCAGGCAATGCGATCGGCCGATGCGGGCTTGCTGCGGGAAATGCTCGATGCATGGCCGTTCTTTCGCGCCACGGTCGATAACCTGGAGATGGTGCTGTCGAAATCGGATATGGGAATCGCCGCGCGCTATCTCACGCTGGTGAAGGACCAAGGCATGGCGCGAGGCGTTGTTCGGACGCATTCGCGATATGTGGCTGGCGACCCAGGAGAGCCTTCTCTCCGTGACCGGGCAAACGCGCCTGCTGGAAAAGCACCCGGTACTCGACGCATCCATTCGGCTGCGGCTGCCGTATATCGAGCCGCTGAATTTGCTTCAGGTCGAACTGCTCAAGCGTCATCGCGCCGGCGAAACAGATCCGCGCGTGCGCGAAGGCATTCAGCTGTCGATCAACGCCATCGCGACGGCGCTGCGAAATAGCGGTTAGGATGATGCCGGCGCCGAATAAGGAGTACGGGCCATGGAATCCGGGCATCGAATCGCAGGTGCCGATGGAGTTGCGCCACCTGGCCACGATCTTTCGCGCCGAAAATGTTTTTACGAGCATTGCGGCAGCCTGCGAACTACGGGGTCTTACCGGATTCAACTTGAGCGAACTGGTGGTATTTCGTCCGCAGCGGCTGGCGTTGCATGAGCTCCTGGTGCGTGTCACGGCCGATTTCGCTGTCCCCGACGGCACGCGAATCGCCGATCTCGGCTTGAATTTTCGCGAGATCGCGCGGCTGATGCTGGCGCGCTACCTCGAGCCGGCGATGGACGGCCATTGACGGCTACCTATCGGCGCGCCCAGCAAGATGCAAGCGACGTCATCGAACCACGCGCTGTCGCGCCTGAACCGCAATTGGGGACCGCAGGAGATCGCAGAATTCGAACGGTTGTCCGCCGCGGCCGCGAGTGCGGCGGGTGTTGCCGGATACAAGAGCTTGGCACGCGTGATGTCGGCGCTGTTCACCACGCAAGGTGCGGCGTGGGGCACGCAAGGATCTGATCGCTTCGATGGCGGCCGGGCTCGCCGGCAACGATTTCGGCAGCGACTGCATCGGCCGCAGCGATTGCGCCGCTTTTGCAAACGGCCGCGCGCGAGCAAGGGTACAAAATTCTGCCGCGCCAGGAACATCCTGTCGTGATCAACACCAAGGGCCCCTCGGCCTCGGGCAAGAGCACGCTTGCGGCCGCTGCAGAAAAAGCTCGCCGGCGATATCGGCGTGCAATGGAGCGATTTCGCGCTGATCAGTCCCGACATCTGGCGCAAACAGCTGCTCGACTATGGCTCTCTCGGCGCACGCGTACAAATACGCAGGCGCATTCACGTCGGACGAGGTGCAAATCATCGATCAAAAGCTCGATCGCTACATGGCGTGCCAAGAATCGGCGCGGCGACATGTCGCATCTGCTGATCGATCGATTTCGCTTCGACAGCTTTGCGCCCGATTCGGCCGAAGCGGGCAGCAATCTACTGACCCGATTCGGCCAGACAGTCTATTTATTCTTCGTGATTACCCCGCCGCGAGATGCTGGTGGAGCGCGCCTGGATGCGCGGCCTCGAGTTCGGCCGATACAAGGCCGTCGATGACACTTTGGCGCATTCGGTGCAGGCCTATTCGGGAATTCCGGATGTGTTTTTCACGTGGGTCCACCGCAGCGACAAGCGCATTCATTTTGAATTCTTGGATAACACGGTACGTCTGGGCGAGCGGCCTCGGACCGCCGCCTTTGGCGACAACGAAACTTTCAATATTTTGGACGTCAAGGCGGCACTGGACATCGAACGCTACGCGCGCGTCGACGTGGATGCCACGGCCGCGGAACAGCTTTACCCCGATCCGTCGCTGCTTGCGGCTGAGAAAAACTTGGATTTCCTGGAGCGCTGCGTAAGAAGCTTTCATTGGGTCAATTTTGCCGAGCAGGCGAGCGGCCAGGTTTATTTGCGCATGGAGAGCGGCCGGCCGACGCAAATAGAACGGGCGGCGTTCGCGAAAGCGATTCAAACTCCGGACACGCTGGCGGCGATTCGGGCCGTGGCGCCCGCTGCGCTGAGCGGCAGCGTGCCTGATGCAGGGCGGCCGGCGTACCTGAACGTCGTGGACGGTCGTGGGCGGCCGCCAACCATGGGTCAGTGGGGACGCTCTACCCTAGAAATCCGCAGTGCCGATCGACGTGCGCCGCCAGATCGAGCGTGTGCTGGCGCGTCAAGCGCTCCGCCAAGTCCGTGTCTCTCTTTTCCAGTGCTTCGATGATTTTCAAATGATCGATGATGGATCGGGCCGCGCGATCGCTCTGCGTGATGGTTGCACGGCGAATTGCGCGCACGTGCAGCAGCAGGTTCTTGGTGGCATCGATGATCATCTGCGAGCCGCCCAGGGCGATGACCGCGGTATGAAACGCAATGTTCGCATCGGAGTACTCGCCCAAGTGTTCGGAGGGAGGCGAATTTTGAAACTCGTCGAATAAATGCCGCAGCTTGGCGATTCCGCATCGCTGGCATGCAAAGTTGCGAGCCGCGCCGCCATCGACTCGAGCGCCGCCCACATTTGAATCATTTCGATCATCTCGCGTTTCGACTTGCGGATGATGTAAATGCCGCGCCGCGGTACGGTGCGAATGAATCCTTCCTGTTCGAGCAGTGACAGCGCCTCGCGAATCGGCGTGCGGCTGACGCCCAGCGCATTGGTCAACTGGCGCTCGTCCAGCCGCAATTCTTGCTGCGGATCATAGATATCCGTATCGGCAATCGCGTTCTTCAGCAGCGTATAGGCTTGATCGCGCAAGCTCGTCGCGTTGAGCGGGGCAAGTGCCAGTGGAGTGGCCGAAGTGGTTCTTTGAACCAGCGTCACGATGGAATTCATTAGGCCTCTTTAGTCTTTTCGCCGATGGATTGAGGAATCTTAGGCAGGGGCAAGGACCGCAGATATATTACAGTGCAGCGGAGATTTTCCCAGAAAATAAATGCAAAGCCGGCTTCTGTTAACCACTGTTGCATAGCGCAAATTGCGCGCGGCAGCGCATGCGGCCCAGCCGGGTCGAATCCGTTCGGCGCCCTGGCTTTGCAATGTAAAGTCGGTTGGGCCCAAGCTGTATCCCTTTGCTTGACACTTCGAAACTCGTTCATATATGGTATACCACGATAACGACGCGTGGCTGGTCTGTTCTCGAATTTAATGATTCGAGCGTCGCTATTGGAATATGCAAAGTGGATTACTTCTCGGCGCAGCGCATTTTAGTCGGATGACAGCGCGAAATGCGCGTTTCTCTGCGCAAACACGGAGAACTACAAAATGAATGAAAATCTCACTGCTAAATCACCTTTCGCGAACCCTTGGATACAGCTCATCATCGGCGTCGTCTGCATGGCTGCAGTGGCGAATCTTCAGTACGGCTGGACTTTGTTCGTCAACCCAATCGATGCCAAGTATCACTGGGGGCGAGCGGCGATTCAGGTCGCATTCAGCTTGTTTGTGCTGCTTGAAACCTGGCTCATTCCCATCGAAGGCTACATGGTCGACCGTTTCGGCCCGAAGTGGGTCGTGATCGTCGGCGGCGTGCTGGTCGGAGTTGCATGGGTGCTGAACTCGGTCGCGAGTTCATTACCGCTCCTGTATTTCGGGGCCGCCATTGGCGGCATCGGCACCGGCTGCGTGTACGGCACCTGCGTGGGCAACGCGCTCAAGTGGTTTCCGGGCAGGCGCGGGTTGGCGGCAGGTATCACCGCTTCGGGGTTTGGCGCCGGCGCCGCTATTACCATCGGACCGATTCGAGCGATGATCGAGAGTTCTGGTTACGAGCACGCGTTCCTGACGTTCGGATTGATTCAGGGAGGCATCGTATTCGTATTGGGATGGATGCTGTTGGCTCCGCCGCCCAGCATCGTTGCCACGGCCGTCAAGCCCAGCCAGACGGCGCACGGCTATACGCCCGGCGATGTTTTGAAGAGCCCGGTGTTCTACGTGATGTACGTCATGTTCGTACTCATCGCGGCCGGCGGTTTGACCATGGCGGCATCCATGGCGCCCATAGCAGATGATTTCAAGATTTCGAAGATCCCGGTGGACTTGTTCGGCATGCTCATGCCGGCATTGGGATTCGCGCTCTTCTTGAACCGCATTTTCGACGGCGTTGGCCGGCCGTTTTTCGGTTGGCTCTCGGATAAAATCGGCCGCGAATACACGATGGCGCTGGCGTTTAGCCTCGGGGCCGTCGCGCTGTTCACATTAAGCCAGTCGGGAAGGAATCCCGTGGTGTTCGTGCTGCTGACCGCGCTGTATTTCGGCGTGTACGGCGAAATATTCAGCCTGTTTCCCGCGACCCAGGGCGATACCTTTGGCTCAAAGTTCGCGGCGGCAAACAATGGCATGCTGTACACGGCCAAGGGGGCCGGCTCATTGCTGGTTCCCGTCGCTGCCCTCCTTGCCAAGGCGCATGGTTGGAATTACGTGTTCATGATATTCGTCACCGGCAATCTCATCGCAGCATTGATGGCGCTGTTCGTGTTGAAGCCCATGCGCGCGGCGCATTTTGCCAAAAGCCGGATTGCCTTTCCGGGATCGGCAGCGGCCGGTGCCGCAGCGCCGGTACGAAATACTTGAGGCCCCGCCTCGTTTCACGCATCTGGAGATAATATGGCCACTGTCAATCCCATCTCGAGTCCGACCAAGGCCACGACGGCCGAAGATACCCTGCAACGGAAGAGCCGCGATGCGAGCGTGATTTCCGGTGGTCACCTGGTCGCCAAAGCCCTGAAGAACGAAGGCGTGGACACCATCTTCACGTTATGCGGCGGGCACATCATCGACATCTATGATGGTTGCGTCGATGAAGGCATTCGCATCATCGACGTGCGGCACGAGCAGGTCGCCGCGCACGCGGCGGACGGCTATGCGCGTCAGACCGGCAAGCTTGGATGCGTGGTTACAACCGCCGGGCCCGGTTGCACCAACGCGGTCACGGGTATCGCCACGGCGTTCCGGTCGGAGAGCCCGATTCTTCATATTGGCGGGCAAGGAGCCTTGACCCAGCACAAAATGGGATCTCTGCAGGATCTGCCGCACGTCGAGTTGATGACGCCGATCACCAAATTTGCGGCGTCCGTCTCGAGCACGGAGCGCGTGGCCGACATGATAGCCATGGCGGCGCGCGAGGCATTCAACGGCGCGACCGGCCCGGTGTACCTGGAAATTCCGCGCGATGTCCTCGATCGTGAAGTCGATATTGCCAAGGCCGTGATACCTCAACCGGGCAAATATCGCGCCTCGACCAAATCAATCGGGGATCCGCGCGACATCGAGAAGCTGGCGGATTTGCTGGTCAACGCCGAACGCCCCGCGATTTTGTATGGTCAGCAGGTGTGGACCGCCCGTGGTCACAAGGAAGCGATTGCACTGCTGCGCGGGCTGGATATCCCAGGCTACTTCAACGGCGCCAGCCGCGGCCTGCTGCCGCCCGGCGATCCGCATCATTTCGATCGAACCCGTACGCAGGCCTTTGCGAGCGCGGACGTGCTGGTCATCGTGGGAACGCCATTCGACTTCCGCATGGGCTACGGCAAGCGCATCAGCAAGGACCTCAAGCTGGTGCAAATCGACATGGACTACCGCACTGTCGGCAAGAATCGCGACATCGATCTGGGACTGGTGGGCGATCCTGGCGCGATCTTGGGCGCCGTGCTGGCGGCCGCCAGCGGGCGCATCAAGGGCGACAAGCGGCAGGCGCGGCAGCAGTGGCTCAAGCAGCTAAGCGATTCGGAGGTAGTGGCGGGCGAGAAGCTCATGCCCCTGTTCAAGTCGAACAGCGTGCCGATTCATCCGTATCGCGTCGCCTACGAATTGAATGAGTTTCTTGCCGACAACACCATTTATATCGGCGACGGCGGCGATGTGGTCACCATCTCGGCGCAAGCGGTGCGGCCGCGCAACCCCGGCCAATGGATGGATCCGGGTGCGCTGGGCTCGCTCGGCGTGGGCACGGGTTTCGCCATCGCCGCGGGCCTCGCCAACCCGCAGAAGGAAGTCCTCTGCTACTACGGCGACGGCTCCTTCGGCATGACGGCCTTCGATATGGAGACCGCGAATCGATTCGGCGTGCCCTATATCGCAGTGATCGGCAACAACTCGGCGATGAATCAGATTCGCTATGGCCAATTGGCCAAGTACGGCGAACAGCGCGGCAATGTCGGCAATCTGTTGGGCGATGTGCCGTTCGGCAAGTTTGCTGAAATGCTCGGCGGCTACGGCGAGGAAGTGCGCGATCCGGCGCAAATCGCGCCGGCGCTGAAGCGCGCCCGCGAATCGGTGCACAAACTGCGCAAGTCCGCAGTGATCAACATCTGGGTCGATCCGCGCGAGTATGCCCCGGGCACGAAAAATCAAACCATGTACAAGTGAAGGGTCTCGGGAGTTTCCATGGGTAAGGCGTTAGACGGCGTCCGCATTCTCGATTTCACGCATGTGCAGTCGGGGCCGACGTGTACACAATTGTTGGCATGGTTCGGCGCCGACGTGATCAAGGTTGAGAAGGCTGGTGCGGGGGATATCACCCGCGAGCAGCTGCGCGATGTGCCGGATGCCGACAGCCTGTATTTCACCATGCTCAATCACAACAAGCGTTCCGTAACGCTCGACACCAAGAGCGAGCAGGGCAAACAGGTGCTCGAGCGCTTGGTCAAGCATTGCGACGTCTTGGTGGAAAATTTCGCGCCCGGCGCGCTGGATCGCATGGGGTTCACCTGGGAACGCATCCAGGAACTCAATCCGCGCATGATCGTGGCCTCGGTCAAAGGCTTTGGGCCCGGTCCGTACGAAGAGTGCAAGGTCTATGAGAATGTGGCGCAATGCGCCGGCGGATCGGCGTCGACCACCGGGTTCGATGACGGCCCGCCATTGGTGACCGGCGCGCAAATCGGCGACAGCGGCACCGGATTGCATCTGGCGCTTGGGATCGTCGCCGCGCTGTACCAGCGCAATACCACGGGACGCGGTCAGAAGGTCTTGGCTGCGATGCAGGACGGCGTTTTGAACTTATGCCGCGTGAAGCTGCGCGATCAACAACGCTTGGAGCGCACGCAGGTCATGAAGGAATATCCGCAATACCCGAATGGCAAGTTCGGCAGCGCCGTGCCGCGCGCCGGCAACGCATCGGGCGGCGGACAGCCCGGAACCATCGTGAAGTGCAAAGGCTGGGAAACGGACCCCAACGCCTACCTCTACTTCATTGCTCAGGCGCCGGTCTGGAAGGACATTTGCCAGGTCATCGGCAAGGAATCCTGGCTCACCGACCCGGATTTCGCGACGCCCAATGCGCGCTTACCAAGATTGAAAGAAGTATTTGCGGCCGTCGAAGCATGGACTTCGACCAAGACCAAGTTCGAGGCGATGGAATTGCTCAACGAACATGACATTCCCTGCGGTCCGATCTTGTCGATGGAAGAACTGGCGCACGAGCCTTCGCTGCGCAAGACCGGCACCATCGTCGAGGTTGATCATCCCAAGCGCGGCAAGTATTTGACGGTCGGCAACCCCATCAAAATGAGCGATAGCCCCACCCATGTCACGCGCTCGCCGCTGCTGGGCGAACACACCGACGAAGTGCTCGCGGAATTGGGATACGCGCCCGCGGATGTTTCCGCGCTGCGATTGAAAAAAGTAATTTGACCCGCGGGGCTGGACGCGATGCCAAGCGCCGCGCATAGCTTCCGAGGAAAACACCGACGTGTCACACGATAAGAACGCAGTTCGTAAAATTCTCGATCAAGCCAAGGCCGCCGGGCGCGAGGCGTTAACGGCACCCGAGGCGCGCGGCGTTTGCGAGGCGTACGGAATCACGATTCCGAAGGAGGGCGTGGCAAGCTCGGCTGACGAGGCGGCGAAGTTGGCCGACAAGATTGGATTTCCCGTGGTGATGAAAATTGTGTCGCCGCAGATTTTGCACAAGACCGAAGCCGGCGGCGTCATCGTGGGGGTGAAATCTGCCGAGCATGCCAAGGAGGCCTATTCGACCATCGTCGGCAACGCGCGAAAATACGATGCCAAGGCAGAAATACTCGGCGTGCAAGTCCAGCAGATGCTCGCCGGCGGCCAAGAAGTGATTATCGGCGCTGTCACCGACCCGGCATTCGGCAAGCTGGTGGCCTTCGGACTCGGCGGCATCCTGGTCGAGGTTCTCAAGGACGTCACCTTCAGGCTCGCGCCGGCATCCAACGAAGACGCGCTGTCGATGCTCGACGGTATTCAGGCGGCCGAGATCCTGCGCGGCGTGCGCGGCGCGAAACCGGTGGATCGTGCGGCGCTGTCGGGCATGATCGAGCGGGTATCCGCGCTGGTTGCGGATTTTCCGGAAATTTCCGAGATGGATCTCAATCCGGTGTTTGCCACCGACCACGGCGCCACCGCCGCCGACGTTCGAATCGTCCTCAATTTCTCGCCGCCGCCGCCGCGCGACCGTCCGAGCCAAGCGGCAATCGTGGAGAAGATGAACCGCATCATGAAGCCGAAGGCGCTGGCCGTCATCGGCGCGTCA
This sequence comes from uncultured Gammaproteobacteria bacterium, assembly GCA_963771615.1. Classification (GTDB taxonomy): domain Bacteria; phylum Pseudomonadota; class Gammaproteobacteria; order Steroidobacterales; family Steroidobacteraceae; genus Bog-1198. The sequence continues at coordinate 98,792 of CAVYUD010000005.1, read as the reverse complement.
GCCGAGAACGGCAAGATCGGCAACTCGGTCATGAAGAATTTGATCAACGGCGGCTACAAAGGCGAGATCTACCCGATCCATCCCAGCGCCGAGAGCATCATGGGCAAGAAAGCCTATAAGAGCGTCAAGGACGTGCCCGGCGACATCGACGTCGCCGTATTCGCGATTCCGGCGAAATTTGTCGCGCAAGCCCTGACCGAAGTCGGCGAGAAGAAGATCGCCGGGGCCATATTGATTCCGTCCGGTTTTGCGGAGACCGGCAATGTCGCCGGACAGAACGAACTGGTGGAAATTGGCCGTAAGTATGGCGTGCGTCTCATGGGCCCGAACATTTACGGTTTCTACTACACACCGAGCAACCTCTGCGCGACCTTCTGCACCGCTTACGATGTCAAGGGCCACGCGGCGCTGTCCTCGCAATCGGGCGGCATCGGCATGGCGATCATCGGCTTCTCGCGTTCCGCGAAGATGGGTGTTTCCGCGATCGTCGGTCTGGGCAACAAATCCGACATCGACGAGGATGATTTGCTGACCTTCTTCGAGCAGGACGACAACACCACCATCATTGCGCAGCATTGCGAGGACTTGAAGGACGGACGCGCCTTTGCGGAGGTGGCGAAGCGCGTGTCGAAGAAGAAGCCCATCGTGGTGTTGAAAGCGGGGCGCACCAGCATGGGTGCGCGTGCGGCGAGTTCCCACACCGGCGCGTTGGCCGGCAACGATAAAATCTATGAAGACGTGTTCAAGCAGTCGGGCGTCATTCGTGCGCGCTCGCTGCGCGATCTACTCGATTTCGCCCGCGGCATTCCGGTGTTACCCACGCCCAAAGGCAACAATGTGGTCATCATTACCGGCGCGGGCGGATCGGGCGTGCTGTTGTCGGACGCCTGCGTGGACAACGGCCTGTCGCTGATGGCGATGCCGGCCGATCTCGACGCCGCCTTTCGAAAATTCATTCCGCCGTTCGGCGCTGCCGGGAATCCGGTCGATATCACCGGCGGCGAGCCGCCGGCGACTTACCAGAATACCGTGCGTCTGGGACTTCAAGATCCGCGCATTCATTCGCTAATCCTGGGTTATTGGCACACCATCATCACCCCGCCGATGGTGTTTGCAAAACTCATGGTGGAAGTCGTCAACGAAATGCGCGCCAAGGGTATCGAGAAGCCCGTGGTAGCCTCGCTCGCCGGCGACGTCGAAGTCGAAGAGGCCGCGGAGTATTTATACCAACACGGCATCCCGGCGTACGCGTACTCGACGGAGATTCCGGTGGCAGTGCTGGGAGCCAAATACAGGTGGGCGCGCGGCGCCGGACTGATTCCGAACCTTTAAGTCATAGCAGCGCAGACTGCTCTCCTTTATTCTGGCGAAGCAGCGGTCCATGAAGATAGCGATTATCGGAGTCGGTGCGATCGGCGGCTATGTCGGAACGCGGCTTGCGCTGGCCGGTGAAGATGTCACTTTCATCGCACGCGGCGCGAATCTCGAGGCGCTGCGCACTCAGGGTATTCGGCTGGTCAATGCCGACGGCACCGAGGAGTGTGTGCCGCGGGTCAAAGCCACCGACAACTATGCGGAGGCGGGAGTTCAAGACATCGTAGTGCTGGCGATGAAGGCGCACCAGGTCGAAGCGGTGACTGCGGATGTGCCGAAGCTGTTTGGCCCGCGGACCAGCGTCATTCCCATGCAGAACGGCATACCTTATTGGTACTTTCACGGCCACAAGGGCGGATTGGCGGGAACGCGGGTCACCAGCGTCGATCCGACCGGCATCATTTATGACAAGATTCCGTGCGAGCGTGTAATTGGCTGCGTGGTGTACCCGGCCGCCGAACTGGTCTCGCCCGGCGTCATCAGGCATGTCGAGGGCAATCGATTTCCGGTAGGCGAGCCCGATGGCACGACCAGCGAGCGGGTGACGCAAGTTGCGCGCTGCTTTGTCAGGGGCGGAATGCAAGCGCCAATCTTGAGCGATATCCGCTCGGAAATATGGCTGAAGCTATGGGGCAATCTGAGCTTCAATCCCATCAGTGCGCTGTCGCGCGCTACGCTTGGCGGGAATCTGCCAATATCCGCCGAGCCGCGCCATCGCGGCTGCGATGATGAGCGAGGCACAAAGCGTCGCCAATCAGCTCGGCGTTAAATTTCGGGTGTCGCTGGAGAAACGCATCGCGGGCGCTGAAAAAGTCGGTCACCATAAGACTTCGATGCTGCAGGATGTCGAGGCCGCCCGCACACTGGAAATCGATGCGTTGCTCGGTTCGGTGGTTGAATTGGCACGGCGTACCGACACGCCGACGCCGCATATCGATACGGTGTACGCGCTGACCAAGCTGCTCGCCAAAACATTGGATGAGGGGAAATTGTAGTGCGGAGTGCAAAGCAGACATGAATGTTCACGAGTACCAGGGCAAGGAAATTTTGCGCAAGTTCGGCGTCGCGACGCCGCGCGGCGTGCCTTGCTTCTCAGTCGCGGAGGCCGATGCGGCGGCACGCCAACTTGGCGGCAAGGTCTGGGTGGTCAAGGCGCAGATTCACGCCGGCGGACGCGGCAAAGGCGGCGGCGTCAAGGTCGCCAAGTCTCTGCAGGAAGTCCACGAGTTCGCATCGAAGATTCTGGGGATGACCTTGGTCACACATCAGACCGGACCTGAAGGCAGAGTTGTGAGGCGCCTGTTGGTCGAGGAGGGCGCCGATATCCGCAAAGAACTGTATGTCGGCATGGTTGTCGACCGCTCCACGCAGCGCGTCACCTTGATGGCGAGTTCAGAGGGCGGCATGGAAATTGAGGAAGTCGCCGCGCACCATCCGGAGAAAATACACAAGGTTGCGGTCGACCCTGATGCCGGCCTGACCGACGCGCAGGCCGACGAGGTGGCGAGAAAGATCGGCGTTCCAGACGCGTCATTGCGCAGGCGCGATCTTTCATGCAGGGACTGTATCGCGCGTTCGTCGAATGCGATGCGTCGCTCGCGGAAATCAATCCGCTGATCATCACTGGAAAAGGCGAGGTGCTGGCGCTCGATGCCAAATTGAATTTCGACTCGAATGCACTGTTTCGCCATCCAGACATCGTCGCCATGCGTGATTTGGACGAAGAGGACCCCGCGGAGGTCGAGGCTTCCAAGTACGATCTGTCGTACATTTCACTCGGCGGCAACATTGGCTGCCTGGTCAACGGCGCGGGTCTTGCCATGGCGACGATGGACACGATCAAGCTATTCGGCGCGGAGCCCGCGAACTTCCTGGATGTCGGCGGCGGTGCGACCGCTCAGAAGGTGACGGAAGCATTCAAGCTGATGCTGAAGAATCCCGCGGTGAAGGGAATTTTGGTCAATATATTCGGTGGAATCATGCGCTGCGACACGATCGCCGAAGGCGTGATCGCGGCGGCTAAAGAAGTGAAGCTCAGTGTCCCGCTGGTGGTGCGCATGAAGGGCACAAACGAGGAACTCGGGCGAAAGGCGCTGCAGGCCTCTGGTCTGCCCATCATTTCCGCAGACAATATGGCGGACGCCGCCAAGAAAATTGTCGCCGCCGTCAACCAAACGCAGGCACGCCCGGCATGAGTATTCTGATTGACAGAAACACCAAGGTGATGACTCAGGGCATCACCGGAAAGACCGGCGCATTTCACACGCGGCTGTGCCGCGATTACGCCAACGGCAAAGCCTGTTTCGTCGCCGGAGTGAACCCCACCAAGGCCGGAGAGAATTTCGAGGGCATTCCGATCTACGGCACGGTGCGCGACGCCAAACAGCAAACCGGTGCGACCGTTTCCGTGATCTACGTTCCGCCGCCTTTCGCGGCCAGCGCCATCGACGAAGCCGTCGACGCTGATCTTGATCTGGTCATTTGCATCACCGAGGGTGTGCCGGTGCGCGACATGATCGCCACGCGCCACCGCATGCGCGGGAAAAAAACCATTCTGGTGGGTCCGAATTGTCCCGGCGTGATTACCCCGGATGAAATCAAGATCGGGATCATGCCCGGGCACATTCATAAAAAGGGCCGCATCGGCGTGGTGTCGCGTTCCGGCACGCTCACCTATGAAGCGGTGGGCCAATTGATGGACTTGGGGCTGGGACAGTCGACCTGCGTCGGCATCGGCGGTGACCCGGTAAACGGCCTGAAGCACGTCGATGTCATGCGCCTCTTCAACGAGGATCCGGAAACCGATGCGGTGATTATGGTGGGCGAAATCGGCGGCGATGACGAGGAGACCTGTGCCCGATGGATCAAGGCCTATATGAAGAAGCCCGTGGTGGGCTTCATTGCCGGTGTGACAGCGCCGCCGGGTAAGCGCATGGGACATGCGGGCGCCATAATTTCCGGCGGCAAAGGCACGGCGACTGAAAAGTTGGCGGTCATGGAAGAATGCGGTATCAAAGTCACGCGCAATCCTGCTGAAATGGCGAGCTTGCTCAAGTCGGTGTTGTAATGCCCCGCTGGGCGCGGTTTCGAGCTGGTGCTTCGCTAAAACATTGCTGCGGCGGATGTTTGAGGCGGCAATCGCATCCGCACAGCCTGCGGTGTGTATTCCGCGCCATCTGCCGCATGCCCCGCGCGGCAGATTGATCGTCATCGGCGCAGGCAAGGCGTCGGCCGCCATGGCGCAGGCAGTCGAGCAAAATTGGCGCGGGGCCCTATCCGGGCTCGTCGTCACGCGCTACGGCTACGCGGTGCCTTGCACGCAGATTGAAATTGTCGAGGCCGCGCACCCCGTCCCGGATGCCGCCGGCATGCACGCCGCGCAGCGGATGCTCGAACTGGTCGGTCATCTGAGCGCGGATGACATGGTGCTTTGCTTGATCTCAGGCGGCGGTTCGGCGCTGCTGCCGCTGCCGGCGCCAGGCTTGACGCTGGATCTCAAGCAAAGCTGTCAGCCGGGCGCTGTTGGCATCAGGCGCCACGATCAGCGAGATGAATTGCGTGCGGCGCCATTTGTCCGCCATCAAGGGCGGACGGCTGGCCGCCGCAAGCTACCCCGCGCAGGTCGTGACACTGCTGATTTCCGACGTGCCGGGCGATAGCCCGGTCGATATTGCCTCAGGTCCGACCGTGGCGGATCCCACCACGTCGGCGGACGCGCTGGCTATCGTGCGCCGCTATGGCATAGACCTTCCGCAAGCCGTGCTCGATCTGCTCGAGAGCGGCCGCGGAGAATCCGTGAAGCCAGGCGATCCGCGTCTCGCACGTGCGCGCACGCTTACGATCGCTACGCCGCAAATGGCCCTGGAGGCGGCGGCCGCCGTGGCCCGCGATGCAGGAATCAACGCGCATATATTGGGCGATGCCATCGAGGGTGAGGCTCGGGACGTCGGTAAGGTATTCGCGGGCATCGCACATCAGGTGGCCGAACGCAACCAGCCTTTCGCTGCGCCCTGCATTTTGCTGTCGGGCGGCGAAACCACCGTGACGGTGCGCGGCAGCGGACGCGGAGGACGCAATGTGGAATATTTGCTGTCGCTGGCCATCGCGCTCGAAGGACACGGGCGCATTCATGCCCTGGCGGGCGATACCGACGGGGTCGACGGACAAGAGGAAATCGCCGGCGCCTACCTGGGCCCCGATTCTCTGCAGCGAGCTCACGCCTTGGGACTCAAGCCGAAGGACATGCTCGGCAACAACGATGCGCATAGTTTCTTCAGTGCGCTGAATGACTCGATCATTACCGGTCCGACGTTGACGAACGTCAACGATTTTCGGGCAATCCTGATCGAATAGGATCGCCTTACAACCACCGATACATGCCATTCGTTGTCATGTATTCATGCTAGCCTGATGACATGCTGGCCAGCCGTCTTCTCTCCACGCTGATGCTGTTGCAAGTTCGCGGTCGCATGAACGCACCGGATCTGGCCAGAGAGCTCGAGGTTTCGGTCCGCACGGTGTATCGGGACATCGACCAGCTCAGCGCCGCGGGCATCCCGGTGGTGGCCGACCGCGGTCGCGAAGGCGGCTATCAGCTCCTCAATGGATTCCGAACGCAGCTCACGGGCTTGACGCAGGCCGAAGCTGAAGCATTGATGCTGGCCGGGCTGCCCGGACCCGCTGCAGAGTTGGGGCTGGCGGAGCGCATGTCCACTGCGCGTCTCAAGCTAATGGCCGCGCTGCCCTCGGGGATGCGCGCCGAGCGCGTGGCGACGCGCTTTCATCTCGATGTCACCGGTTGGTTTCGAGCGACAGAGCCGGTGGCGCTGCTGCCGAGGGTAGCCGGCGCGGTGTGGAGCGAGCGCTTTTTGAAAATTCGCTATCGCCAGGGAGGAGATTCCAATGAAGCGCGAATCGCTCCGCTTGGCTTGGTGCTCAAAGCCGGCGTTTGGTATCTCGTCGCGCAGAAGGGCAGCAGCTACCGCACATATAAGGCATCGAACATCTTGGCGGTAGATTCCCTCGATGAAACATTCGCGCGCCCAGCGGACTTTGATCTGGCAGCCTACTGGACACGATCTTCGCGCGAATATGAGCTTGGCAGCTATCGCGCCTATGCCACGATCAGGCTCTCGCCGCGCGGGCGTACTCTTATCAATCTATTGGGATCGTATGTTGAAGCCGCCGTGGTGAAGAGCGCCGGCCAGCCCGACCGGCAAGGCTGGCTCCAATGCACGATCCCGGTGGAATCAGGAGACTTTGGAATTCGCGAGCTGCTGCGCCTCGGCGAGGACTTGGAAGTGCTCGCGCCCGCGCCGCTGAGGAATCAAGTAAAGCGGGCGCTCCGGCGGATGCTTCGCAACTACCAGGCCGAGCGTTCGCGCTGAAGGGCAATCACTGGCAAGGTCTCGATCAGGGCTCTCAATCTGGTACGCTTTCCAGCCATGGAAACGCCGCTGACACCCCTCGACTTCGCGCGCCGCGCACGCAAGCTGCATGGCCAACGCGAAGCCGTGGTCGACGGCAATTTACGGTTCACTTACGCTCAATTCGGCAAGCGCTGCGACCAGTGGAGCACCGCGCTTGCGAAATTGGGAGTGCGCAAGGGCGACCGCGTCGCGACCATTGCGCCGAATACGCATCAACATCTCGAGCAATTTTACGCGATACCGCAGCTGGGTGCGGTCATCGTGCCGATCAACTATCGACTGTCCGCCGAGGACTTCGTCTATGTGATCCAACATAGCGGAGCTACAGTGCTATGTGCTCATGCCGACTATTTGGATGCCGTCGACAGTGTTCGGACGCGCATGCCGCTGCTGCGGCATTTTGTCGCCCTGGAAGGCGCAAAGACCGGCTGGCTAGCGTACGAATCGTTGCTCGAAGGCAGCGCCGAATGCAGCGAGTTTCCGCAAATCGCCGAAACCGATCTACTGTCCATCAACTACACCAGCGGCACCACATCGCGCCCGAAAGGGGTAATGATCACGCATCGCAATGCGTGGATGAATTCGGTTGGAGCGCTGGCACATTGGCCCATGACGCCGGCCGATCGGTATTTGTGGACGCTGCCGATGTTTCATGCCAACGGCTGGACCTTTGTATGGACGGTGACGGCGGCCGGCGCCGCGCATGTCTGCCTGCGTGCAGTCGATGCTGTGGCTGTTTATGAGCATGTGCGACGTGAACGTGTGACGCATCTTTGCGCCGCACCCACTGTGCTCATCGGCATTGCAAATGGTCCCGCCGACAAGCGCGAGCAGCTGCCGCGCTGCATTCGCGTCATGACCGCCGGGGCGCCGCCGGCTGCCGCGACCATCGAACGCATGGAATCAGAGCTCGGCTGGGATGTGCTGCAAGTTTACGGCCTGACCGAAACTGCGCCGTTCATCAGCATTTGCGAGCCCTTGCCGGAGCACGCGGCGCTATCTCGCGCAGAGCGCGCGACTCGTCAAGGCTCGTCAAGGAGTCGAATTGATTACCTCGGGCGAGCTGCGCGTCGTGGATAGCGATATGCGTGACGTGCCGCAGGACGGGACGACCATGGGCGAAATCGTCGCCAGAGGCAATGTCGTCATGAGCGGCTACTATAACGATCCGCAAGCGACCGCTGCGGCATTTGCAGGCGGCTGGTTTCATTCCGGCGACGGTGCGGTGGTGCATCGCTGACGGCTATATCGAGATCCGCGATCGCTTCAAGGACGTCATCATCAGCGGCGGTGAAAACATTTCTTCGATCGAGGTGGAGGGCGCGTTGCTGCGGCATCCGTCGGTGCTCGAAGTCGCGGTTGTCGGCATGCCGCATGAGAAATGGGGCGAATCGCCGCATGCTTTCGTCGTGCTGCGCGCCGGTGCGTCCGCGACCCAGGAAGAGCTGCGTGATTTTGCGCGCGCTGCGCTGGCGCATTTCAAAGTTCCCAGTGCATTTCATTTCGTGAGCGAATTGCCGAAAACGGCAACGGGAAAGATTCAGAAATTCGTGCTGCGCGGCAGGCGCCCTGCGATAATGCGTCAATGATTCTCGCGGAGCTCTAAGCCTTGACCACAGCCCATTTCACCGACGCCGAACGGCGAATCACGATCATCGGCGTGATGATCGTGTTCCTCTTGTCCGCCTTGGACCAAACCATCGTGTCCACGGCCATGCCGGTCATCATCAGTCAGTTGCACGGCCTGGAGCTGTATGCCTGGGTGACCACGGCGTATCTGCTGTCCTCGACGGTGATGGTGCCGATGTGGGGAAAGCTGGGCGATCTGTACGGGCGCAAACCCGTGCTGTTGGCCGGGATCGGGCTGTTTCTGTTGGGCTCGTGGCTGTCGGGCCTCGCCGGTGAGTTTGGAACGCTGCCGCTGTTGGGCGGCGGCATGGTGCAGCTCATCGTGTTCCGCGCCATTCAAGGATTGGGCGGCGGCGCGCTATTTACCACGGCCTTCGCCATCATCGCCGACCTGTTTCCGCCGCGCGAGCGCGGCAAATTTGCCGGCCTGTTCGGCGGCGTCTTCGGCCTCGCCAGCGCAGTCGGCCCGCTGTTGGGCGGCTACTTCACCGACCATGGAACGGTATCGTTCGCCGGTCACACGATCGAAGGTTGGCGATGGGTGTTTTATCTGAACCTGCCGGTCGGCCTGATCGCGCTGTTCATGGTCATCGCCAAGATGCCGAAGTTGTCGCACGCCGCCAAGGGAAGCATCGACTATCTCGGCGCCGTGCTGATCGTCGCGGCCTGCGTGCCGCTGCTTCTGGCGCTGACCTTCGGCGGCCAAAAATATCGCTTGGGACTCGCCGATAGTGATCGGATTGTTCGCCATGTTCCTGATCTGCACGGTGCTGTTTGTGATTGTGGAGAAAAGAGTCAAGGACCCGATCATCCATATGGAACTGTTCGGCAACAAGGTGTTCACCTGGGCCAACACCGCCGGCTTCTTTTCGTCGATGTCCTTCCTCAGCGTGGTCGCGTTTCTGCCCTTGTTCATGCAGCTCGGCCAGGGCGTGCAGGCCACGACCAGCGGGCTGTCAACCTTGCCCCTGATGATCGGCTTGATTGTGGCGGCGACGTTGAGCGGACGGCTGGTTACGCGCACCGGCCGCTACAAGCCATTCATGCTTGCCGGAATGATCGTGCTGCTGATTGCGACATGCTTGATGAGTCAGATGACTTATCACACGACGCGGCTGGATTTGGGCTGGCGCATGGCAATTCTCGGCGTGGGCTTGGGTCCTTTGCAGAGCCTGTACAGCGTCGCCATTCAGAATGCCGTGCCGATGAACCGGATCGGGGTCGTGACCAGCGCCAATCAGTTCTTCCGCCAAATTGGCTCGACCGTCGGCGTCGCGATCTTTGGCACGCTGCTGACCAACGATCTCAATTCCAAGCTCGCAGTGTGGGCGGCCTCCGCCGGCTTGCCGTCGATGAATCTGTCGAAGCTGCGCGGATCTGTCGGTCGATGCCCAAATCCACTCGGGCATGATGGATCTTCCGGAGGCGATTCGCGTGCTGATCGCCGATTCGGTGACGCACGTGTTCATGTTGAGCATCATCGTGGTGGTCATTGCGCTGAGTGCGACCTTGATGATCCCGGAGCTGCCGATGCGCGAGCGCCCCAAAGTGCCGCCGAAAGATGCGGTGCCCGCCGACGCGCACTTGTAGGCTCTAGAGCGTCCGGGCTTAAGGCGTCGCGGCCATCATTGCCTGAAAGTTCTCACAGTAGAACTTGGCTTTTGCGTCCTCGGAAATACCATTGAAGGTGCGCTCGAATCGTCCGATTGGATCGTCGGTACCCTCAGGATGAGGGTAATCGCTTGAAAACATGAATAGTTCCGCGCCCGCGTCCCTGATCAGGCGACCGACATCTTCGCCAGGGAACGGCGTGAACTTGACTGCCCGGCGAATATACTCGGATGCCTTCATCCGCAGTGCCTCCACGGAAAGGTCGGTTCTCTTGAAGATTTTTTGACTGAGATCAAGGGTGCGTAGGTACTCGGGCACCCAACCGGCACCGAGCTCGATCACGCCGCCTCGCAACCGGGGAAACCGCTCAAATACCCCATCGAAGACCAGCGATGTCAGAAACTGCTGCGGTCCGACCGAGAGCAGCATGAAATCGCGCACCCGAAGATTCTCGCCGCCCTCGGCACCGGTGATGTCCTTCGGCCGCGGTTGACCGTTGTTTTCGTAGGCGGCGATCTTGGTCGGGCTGTTGAGACCGACATGCAGCAGAAAAGGCACGTTGAGATCGCAAAACATCTGCCAGACCGGGTCGAGATCGGGATGGCCCGGCGACTTGTCGCCCACGGGCATACCCGGGATCCAAAACGCGCCGCATCCGAGGCGAACACCTTCCGCCATTTCTGCCACGCAACGCTTTGGGTCGGTCAAAGACGCTTGGCCGGCCGCGATGAGGCGCGAGTCCCGGCCGCAAAATGCGGCCATCGCACGATTGTGTGCGCGGATGCCGCCGTAGCGCACGTCCAGATCTTCGTGATGCAGATATTGGGAGGCGGAAAAAGTGGAGAACACCAGTTGCCGCCTGAAGCCCAAATCGTCGAGCGCCGCGGTTCTTTCCGCGGCGTCAAATGCGCCCGGCGCATTCCAGCCCTTCAGGCCCTTCACGACATCCACCGCTGTCGAACCCATGGCGGCACGCTGCTTTTGCTTTAGCACCGCTTCGTTGATCACCTCGAAGCTCTTGGTTCCCGACTTCAGCAGGCTCATCTCGGGAAGCCTCGCAACAATATCCGGATCGGTGAAATTGGCAATCCAGTCCCTGGTTTCCATGATATGGCTGTCGGCATCGCAGTAGGGACGATCGGTCGCATATGGCATGGCCGCTCTCCGAGACTATATTAGACTGAAGTTATAATTAAGTGCCGCCCAAGTCAAGAATGGGAACCGCGCAAGTCAAGAACGAGACTTTTTCTTGTGCGCTTTTGGTGCCTTGCGCCTGCCGTACTTGAGTTGCAGAGCGTTGTTGCCGCCGATGATGAAATCGCTCCAAATTTCGGCGGCGCGGTGCGCCGCGATACCGCTGCTGCGCAGCGCGCGCGCCGATAGGATTGGCGCGTTGACCGTCATGGTTGAACACACGCGTGCAACGTCGCGCGGGAACCCATAGACCTCGACGCAGCGCTTGGTGAAGTAATCGATCATGACGCCGCGTTCGTCGCGATCTTGGCGTTTCGCCAGGCTGGCAATCGATCGATCGCTGGCGAGCAAGCGCATGATCGGACCCCGCTCGTACAGATATTCCATCGAGCGAAGATTCGAGCGATGAATGACCTGCTCATAGGGAACGTTTCTGGGCAACACTCCGAGGCCGCGGCCGCGTAAAAAGCGATACTCCCTCTCCACCAGCGCCTTGAATAGGTCGGCGAGGCGCGGAAAGTACTTGTAGATGAGAGGCTTGCTGATGCGCGCTTCCGCAGCGACCGCCTCGAGAGTGCAACTGGATAGTCCGCGGCTGACGATAAGCGCGACGGCGCTGTCCATGATTTGCTCGCGGCGCTTCTCCGGCGACATGCGCTGCGCGCGCTTTTTTACGGGCATGGACGTCAGGTCTCCGCGAGTAGCTTCCTTGGCCAAAACGGATTCTACGCCAGTCGCAGCAAATGCTAACAAAAGGCGAATTATGCTAATCATTTTTGGTTGCGGCCGGCGCATTGCGGGCAGCTAATACCTTCCACGCTTCGAGCATGCTCGAGCCGCTGTAGAAAAACATGCTGCAGTTTCAGGGAGAGATGGATGAAAAAGCTTCTTGCACTCGCAGTGATGCCGTTATTTTCGGCGGCGCTGCTATTTCCGGGTGCCGCGCTGTCGCAAGCGGATCCCGGCGTTCGCGGCGGTCCGATCAACGGGCAGCCGGGGGCGACTCAAGGCAGTCCGCTGCCGCTCGCTTCCGTCAACGCGAACTCTCCCAACGGAATTCTCGAGTTCTTCGACAACGGTCTCGGCCGCTTTCAGGAGGTCGAAGTTGTCTCGGGGGGCGTGAACAACGGCCTCGGACCGCGATTTAACTTAAATAGCTGCTCAGGGTGCCACGCCCAGCCGGCTGTCGGCGGCAGCAGTCCGCCGAGCAACCCGGAATTCCAGGTCATCGCGCAAGGGATCGCTTCGGGATCCACCAATACACTGCCGTCGTTCATTACTCCTCGCGGGCCTACCCTGGTCGCGCGCTTCCCGTTTTTCACCACTTCAAACGGCAGTCCCAACAGAAACGCGCCAAACGGTGGAGTCGAGGATTTCTTCACCGTGTCAGGCAGGGCGGACGCGGCCAACTGCAATCTGCAGCAGCCGAATTTTCAGCAGGCGCAACAGAGCAACAACATTATCTTCAGAATTCCGACTCCGATGTTCGGCGCAGGGCTCATCGAAAATATCGATGACTCGACTCTGATCGCCAATCAGCAGGCGCAGGCCACCAATAACTTTGGCATCGGCGGAGCGTTCAATCGCAACGGCAACGATGGGACGATTGCCCGCTTCGGCTGGAAGGCGCAAAACAAGTCGCTGCTGGTTTTCGCCGGCGAGGCCTACAACGTGGAAATGGGCATCACCAACGAGATATTTTCCCAGGAGCGGCCGCTGCCACAGGAGGAGCAGGGCGACGGACTCCCCGGAAATTGCTTGAACCTGTCGGGACGGGGTTATCCCGAGGATGCGACCAATTTCAACGTGGCATCAAATTCCGACCAGGCAGCGCAGAACGCGCAGGTACCGTCGGACATCGTGCTGTTCGCAGAGTTCATGCGGCTGCTTGCCCCGCCGGTGCCCGCGATGAATGCTCCGGGAGGATCGGAGTCGATCTCGAACGGCTTTGCGCTATTCAAGGCGATTGGCTGTTCGACCTGCCACACCCCAGCGATTCGCTCCACTCAAGCTTCCAACATCACGCCCTCCCTGGGCAGCGCTGTCGTGAAGGCTTTTTCCGATTTTGAGATTCATCACATGGGCAATGGTCTGGCGGACAACGTATCCCAAGGCGGCGCGGGCGGCGATCAATTTCGTACGGCACCATTGTGGGGACTTGGACAACGGATTTTCTTCCTGCATGACGGGCGTACGACCAACTTGCTGACCGCGATCGCCGATCATCGCAGCAACGGTTCAGAAGCGACGCAGGTGACGGAAAATTTTGCGTCGCTGTCACCCGGCAAGCAACAGGAAGTGCTTAACTTCTTAAGATCGTTGTAATCGGCTGCAAATGAAGCGCGCGTGACTACATTGCTATCGCGGCGATCGGTGTTTTGGGCTGCATCCATGCTCATGGTTGCGGCAGCGCAGGGCGCGGCGCAGTCCGGGCCTGTGCCGGCCGGCCTAATCTTGGTAAAGGGGGCATGGTCCAGCGCCGCCGGGACCTCGAGCTCCCTGCCGGAGGACGGTAGAATTTCGAACGGCAGGTATGACAACGCCTACTTTGGCCTCGAGTACTCGATCGGCAGCGATTGGACTCAGCGCTACGAAGGTCCGCCCCCTTCCGACAGCGGTTACTACGTGCTCGCGCAGATCGAACCCATGAAACCATCCATCGGTTCCGGCGTGCGCCATATATTGATCGCTGCCCAAGATTTGTTTTTCAGCTTGGCCCCTGTTCACGGCGCTTCGGAACTCGTCAGCTACTATCAGCAACGCCTTGGTCCTGAATATCGGGTGGAACGAGCCGCTCGCAAGGTACGCATCGCGAATCGCGATTTCGTCCGCCTCGACTATCTGTCCGCAGCCGCCGGATTGCACTGGCATGTGCTCGCGACGGAAATACGTTGTCATGTAGTGCAATTCATATTCACGGGATCGAGCCAGGAATCCATGAAGCGGCTGCTGGAGAGCACGAGAACCACGATTCAGCCGAGCGCCGATGCTCCTCTGTGCGTGAAGGATTTCGTGACTCCGGACGCGGTGGTGGAACGCGAGGATCCCGCTTTCTCGGAGGCGCGATTCAATCCGGTTCCTGTTCGCATCGTCATCGACAAGGAAGGAAGGGTAAAGCACATCCATTTCCTCAGCGCCTTCCCTGAACAAGCGAAGAGCATTGCAGATGCGCTGTTGCAATGGCGATTCAAGCCCTACTTGGTCGGCGGGCAGCCGGTCGAGGTGGAAACCGGGCTGTTGTTCGGCCGATCCGCGCGCCCCAGTACCGCGGCCCTGCATTAAACCGGCTTGATTGTCGCCCTCGGACGACATCTGCACCTCAGGTTGGACACGGTGTAGTTTGTGTCCACCTGGAGAACGCCAATGCGCCATAAACTGGACATAACACGCGATGCCGCCGTCTCGCTGCTGCTGTTGAAGGACGACTCCTTAGACCGGCGGGTGTTGAAAATATTGGAGATGGTCGAAGCGGGTGCCACCTTCGCGGTCCGTGCCTTGGCCGCTGAGTCGCGACTCAGCCCGGCCTACCTGCAGCGACTGTTCAAGAACCAAACCGGCATCTGTATGGGCGAATGGTTGAGCGAGCAGCGCCTGCAGCGAGCGGCCTATCTTCTTTCTACCAGCCATCTTTCAATCAAAGAAATAACTCACGCAATCGGTTACGAACACACTTCCAGCTTCGTCCGCGCGTTCGAGCGCCGATTCCGGCAGGCACCCGCACGCTATCGAAAGCAAAATGAAGGCAAGTACGAGACGGAAGACGCCAGGCGCATACGGGCAGCCTGAGGCGATCGCCTCAGCGTCGACTACGGCACTCTTGCTGCATGACGTATAATTTCGCGGGTGCCCATTCACCCCCGGATGAGAAACTTGAAATATAAAATCGGATCGCTGGCGATGTTGAGCCTGGTGGCGAGCGTTGCCTGCCGCGGCGCTGATTCGGCCGTTTTTGGAGCGGCCAATCCGTTTTACGCAGCAAGTACTTTGCCGTTTGGCGCGCCGCCGTTCGACAAAATCAAGGACGGCGACTATCAACCGGCGATTGAAGCGGGAATGGCGCAGCAGCTCGCCGAGATTGGCAAAATCGCCAACAACCCGGCAGCTCCGACCTTCGAGAACACCCTGGTTGCCATGGAGCGCAGCGGCCGGCTGCTGGCGCGAGCTTCGGCGGCGTTCAATGGCGTGAGCCAGGCGAACACCAATCCAGTGCTGCAGAAAGCCAAAACCGCCCTGGCGCCGCAGATTGCCGCGCACCTGGATGCGATCCGCTTGAACAAGCAGCTGTTCGAGCGCATCGCCGCCATTTACGCCAAGCGCGCGTCGCTAAAACTCGACGCGGAATCGCTGCGCCTGGTCGAAATACAATATTCCGAGTTCGTGCATTCGGGCGCAAACTTATCGGATCAAGACAAGGAGCAGCTAAAAGCTTTCAACAAGGAGCTGTCGTCACTCTCGGACGCATTCTCCAAGAAATTGCTCGAGGCGACCAAGGCCGGCGCTTACGCGATCCAGGACAAATCCGCGCTGGCGGGTCTTAGCGATGCGCAGCTGGCTGCGGCAGCCCAAGCCGCCAAGGGACGCGGCGCCGACGGTTACTTGATCCCCCTACAGAACACCACGCAGCAGCCGGCGCTCGCCTCTTTGCGCGTGCGTGCCACGCGCGAGGCCATCTTCGGCAATTCCTGGAACCGTAGTGAGCGCGGCGATGCCAACGATACGCGCGATATTATCGCCCGCATCGCGCGGTTGCGCGCGCAGCGCGCGCGCCTGCTTGGCTTTGCCAGCCATGCCGCCTGGAAACTCGAGGACCAGATGGCCAAGACCCCGGAAGCGGCCGTGCAATTCATGGACGCGCTGGTGCCGGTGGCGACTGCCAAGGCGGCGGGCGAGGCGCAGGAGATTCAAGACGTCATCGATGCGCACAAGGCTGGTTTTACATTGCAGGCGTGGGATTGGGACTTCTACGCAGACCAGGTGCGCAAGGCGAAATACGATCTGAATGACGCCGAGATCAAGCCGTATTTCGAGATCAACAACGTGCTCGAGAACGGAGTCTTCTTCGCGGCCAACCAGCTGTATGGCATTACGTTCAAGGAACGCAAAGACATTCCGGTCTACGAGCCGGATGTGCGCGTGTTCGAAGTCAGCGACGTCGATGGCAAAGCGCTGGCGCTATTCTATTGCGACTACTTCAAGCGGGACAACAAGAACGGCGGCGCCTGGATGTCTGAATTCGTCGGCCAGTCGAAACTGCTCGGCACCTTGCCCGTCGTCTACAACGTCGCCAATCTGCCCAAGCCCGCACCGGGAGAAGCGGCACTCATCAGTTTCTGACGACGTGACTACGATGTTTCATGAATTCGGTCACGCGTTGCACGGCATGTTTTCCAACACGCGCTACCCGACGCTTTCGGGCACGTCGACCGCGCGCGATTTTGTGGAATTCCCGTCGCAGTTCAACGAACACTGGGCGATCTATCCGGCGGTCTTCAATCACTTCGCCAGGCACTATCAAACCGGCGCGCCGATGCCCGATGCCCTGGTCGCAAAAATCAAGAAAGCGAAAAATTTCGCGGAGGGCTACTCGCTGACCGAAATGCTGGCAGCAGCCGAACTCGATATGCAATGGCACATGCTGACGGCAGATGAGCCTTTGCAAGATCCCGATGCGTTCGAGAAACAGGCTCTAGCGAAGGTCCATATGGATCTGCAAGCGGTGCCGCCGCGATACCGATCAAGCTACTTCAGCCACATCTGGGCCAGCGGATACTCGGCCGGATACTACGCCTATCTATGGACGCAGATGCTGGATGATGACGCCTATCAATGGTTCGACGATCATGCGGGCTTGACCCGCGCCAATGGCGATCGATTCAGGCGCATGATTCTGTCGCGCGGCAATACTCAGGATCTTGCATCCTTGTACCTGGCATGGCGCGGCAAAACTCCCAGCATCGATGCCATGATGAAGTATCGAGAGCTCGCACCTGCGCGCTAGTCTTCACTGGCCGACGCTGGCGAAGCCCTTGCCCTCGGCGACCAACTTCTCCAGCAAGCGGCGATACCTTGAGCCATTTGCCGCCGGTGGCGGCGCTGTATTTCTTGAGTTTTTCCAACGCAGTTTTCAAACCGACTTCGTGTTCCGCCCAGAACATCGGGCCGCCCCGGTAGGCAGGGAAGCCGTAGCCATATAGATAGACGATGTCGATGTCGCTGGCACGATACGCCACGCCTTCGCTCAAGACATCGCAGCCCACGTTCATCAATGCCAGAAAGCAGCGTTCGACGATCTCCTCATCAGTGAATTGCCGCCGCGCAATGCCGTATTCCTTTGAAACCTTCTCGATGATTTCCGCTACCACCGGAGATGGCCGCGGCGTGCGATCGCCTGGCGCGTAGTCGTAGTATCCGGCTTGAGTCTTTTGCCCCATCCGCCCCATCTCCACCAGCAAATCCGCCGAGCGCGACACGCGGCCGTCGAATGCTGCGGGATCCCGATCTTTGCGCGACTTGTAGCCGATATCGAGGCCCGCCAGGTCGCTCATTTGCAGCACACCCATGGGCATGCCGAAATTGCGCAGCGCCGCGTCCACCTGCTCCGGCATGGCGCCTTCCAACACCATCAGCGACGCTTGGTAGGCGTAGCCGCCCAACATGCGATTGCCGATGAAGCCGTCCCGATTGCCGCACACCACGCCGACTTTGTTGATTCGCTTGGCGATATCGACCACGGTGACCAGCACATCCTGCGCCGTCTTCGCGCCGCGCACGATCTCCAGCAGCCGCATCACGTTGGCAGGCGAGAAGAAGTGCATGCCGACCACGTCGCTGGGACGCGAGGTCGAGTCGGCGATCTCGTCGATGGACAGATAGGAGGTATTCGAGGCCAGTATCGCGCCCTTCTTCGCCGCCTTGTCGAGCTTCGCCGAACACCTCCTTCTTGATGGCCATGGTCTCGAATACCGCTTCGATGACCAGGTCGGCGTCGCGCAAGTCGTCATAGGAAAGCGTGGGCTTCAGCAATGCCATGCGCTGCTCGACCTGTTCCAGCGTCAGTTTGCCCTTGGAGGCGGTATTTTCGTAGTTCTTGCGGATCACGCCGACGCCGCGATCGAGCGCATCTTGCTGTCATTTCCAGCAGCGTGACCGGAATGCCGACGTTCAGGAAGTTCATCGCGATGCCGCCGCCCATCGTGCCGGCGCCGATGATCGCGACGCGATTTTATGTCCCGCTTGGTGACATTCTTATCGAGATTCGGCACATTGGCTGCTCTGCGCTCGGCGAAAAATACGTGCTGCAGCGCCTTCGACTGACTGTTTTGCGCACACTGCAGGAACAGTTCGCGCTCGCGCGCCATGCCCTTGTCGAACGGAAGGGTGGCCGCGGCTTCCAGCGCATCGACGATGCGTTGCGGCGCGAACAGATTTTTCTTTTCCTTGGCGATGCGCTTGCGGGCTTCTTCGAAGAATCCGGCGGGAATCTTGCTGGCATCGACCTTGAGATCGCGAACCTTGCGCAGCGGCGCGTTCCGGGCGGCCAAGCCTTGCGCATAGTCGATGGCACCCTCGAGCAAATCGCCCTCGATGATCTTGTCGATAACCCCGGCTTTTGCCGCTTGCGCGGCGGGCACCGGATCGCCTGAGACGATGATGCCGAGAGCGGCTTCGATCCCGATCAAGCGCGGCAAGCGCTGAGTTCCGCCGGCGCCCGGCAGCATGCCGAGCTTGACTTCAGGCAATCCGACTTTGGCGCTGGCGATCGCGACCCGATAATGGCAGCCGAGCGCGACTTCCAAGCCGCCGCCGAACGCGGTGCCATGAATGGCCGCGACGATGGGCTTCACCGAGCCCTCCACGGCATTGATGGCCTCGTGCAGACCGGGCGACAGCGGCGGCTTGCCGAATTCAGTGATGTCGGCGCCTGCCATGAAAGTGCGGCCTTCACACGCCAGAACGCCAATCTTGATTTCTGGATCCTGAGCGAGTTTGGCGACGCCGTCGATGAGGGCAGCGCGCACACCGACGCTGATGGCGTTGACGGGCGGATTGTTGATCCAGATGATTCCGACATTGCCGCGCTTTTCGAATCTGCCTTGCATGATCTACTCCAATAGAAACCAGAAGCTTATCAAGCCTGGGCTCCATGTGCCGAACCGCAGGTGCCCGTCCGAGCCTAGCGCCCGACGCGCCTGCCAGCATCGACCAGGTGAACCTCGCCGGTGGTCTTCGATGCCACGGCGCCCAAGTAATACACAGTCTCGGCTACCTCTTCGGGCAGCACTAGGCTGTTGAGTGCCGATGTCGATTCGTAGTTGCGCTGCATCGCTTCAAAGCGCTCCGGTCCCAAGCCGTTCCTGAGCCAGGGCGAATCCACCATTCCGGGAGCAACCACATTCACCCTGATCTCCGGACCCAGTGCCCTTGCCAACACCAAGCTCAGCGCATTGAGGGCGCCTTT
Organism: uncultured Gammaproteobacteria bacterium; assembly: GCA_963771615.1. Lineage (GTDB taxonomy): Bacteria > Pseudomonadota > Gammaproteobacteria > Steroidobacterales > Steroidobacteraceae > Bog-1198. The sequence goes on along the minus strand of CAVYUD010000005.1, from coordinate 79,097 downwards.
CGATGCAATATACGCAACGCTCGAGCCGCCGCCGATCAACGGGGCAATGGACGATATATTGACAACGGCAGCGTTCGGGCTGTTTTGAAGTAGCGGCGCGAATGCGCGGATCATTTGAAAAGGACCCACGACGTTGACCGCATAAATATTTTGAAAGTCAGCCGCGCTGATGCCATGAAGATCCTTTAAATCGACGAATTTCGTCGTCCCCGCATTGTTCACCAGCGCGTCGCAGCGCCCGAAGTGCGCCGTGACGCGTCTCGCCAATTCGGCGCATTGATCATCTTGAGAGACGTCGGCGCGCTCGATCAGCACGTCGGCGCCATGTCCGCGGCAAGTTGCGGCAATTCTCTCCGCGGGCGCCAAATCCTTCGAGTAGTTCACGCAGACGTCCCAGCCGCGCTGCGAAAACAAAATCGCCGTTGCGGCTCCGATGCCGGACGATGATCCGGTAATGACGCAGACTTTCTTACTCATAGAATCCTTGCGGCCGCGATTGAGGCAGGTCCTTAAGCGTAGCAATATTGGCATGCTATGCGGCGCACGTACACGGACGGGTTTGACTGGATGACGCAGAGAGCCGCACACTTGGCGCCCGCGAAAACACCGCGTCCAGGCTGCACCTCGAGGGATAAAAATATGAAATCAGCTTTCCGTTCAGTGCTGATCATGGCGGCGGCCTTCGGCGCACTGGCCGTTTCAAATCTGGCGCAGGCGCAAGCCCAGTCTGCGCCGGCTGCGGCGCCCAAGCCCGCCCAGGCCCGGCCGCGCTTCTTGCCGCAGCTCACACCCGAGCAAATCGCCGCATTGCCGAAGTGGAGCGAAATGACCATGACCACTCGCGACGGGGTCAAACTCGCGGCAAATGTCTTCCTACCTGCGGGCACGGGTCCGTTCCCGGTGGTTTTATCGCGAACGCCTTATCTCAAAGATGCACTCGGCGAGCTAGCCGGATACTCCGCGAAGAAATATACCGACGCCGGCTACGCCTTCGTCATGCAAGACGTGCGCGGCAAGGGTCACTCCGAGGGCTTCTACGAGGCGTTCATTCCCGATCTGGAGGACGGTTATGACACCGTCGAATGGGTCGCCAAGCAGCCCTGGTCGAATGGCAGAATCGGCATGGTCGGTGCCTCTGCCTTGGGAATCACGACTAACTTGGCTGCCATGGGCGCGCCCCCGCACTTGGTGGCCGCCTACGTGATCGTTGCCCCGTACGATCAGCTGCTCAATACCTTTCCGGGCGGCGTGCTGAAGGACGAGGACACGCTCGGCTGGTTGAAAGGGCAGGGAGAAACTCAGGCACAGCTCGACCTGGTCAGGGGCGGAGCCACGAATACTGCATTCTGGAACGAGCATGCGATGACGACGCAGCGCAAGTTCATCCGCATCCCAATGTACAACCAGGGCGCGTGGTACGACATTTTCAACGACGGTAATGTTGAAAATTTCCGCTGGCTACAAAACTACGGATCCAAGGGTGCGCGCGGCAATCAGAAGCTGTACATGGTGCCGGCAGGGCACGGCGGTTTGGGCGGCGACAAGAGCGATGTCGAATATAATCAACCCGGCGCGCTGGTTCCACCAACCGAGGAGATGCGTTGGTGGGAATATTGGCTGAAGGGCATCGACAACGGCATCATGAAAGAACCGCCCGTCACGCTTGTTCATGATGGCATCAGGACGCAAGGGTCATCCTTCCGCTGCGAGCCACGTGTTCAACTCTGCAAATTGGCCGCCTGCCAATCATCCGACCGCCTACTACCTGACCGGCGACATGCATCTATCCATTAAAGCGCCAACCGCCACAGACGCCAAGCTCAGCTACAAGTTTGACCCGGCGAATCCGGTCAAGACCTACGGCGGCTCGAATTTACTGCAAACAGCCGGGCCGCTGGATCAACGTCCTATTGGACAACGCGAAGATTACTTGCGATTCGAATCGCCGGCACTCGAGAAAAACGTCGCGATCGCCGGCCACGTCGATATGACTCTGTGGGCGGCGACCGATGGTTTGGATACTGATTTCATGGTGAAGCTCGTCGATGTCTATCCCGATGGCTACGAGCAGATCATTCTCGATAACCCCATTCGAACGCGCTACCGTCATGGGCGTGATCCTGACGATGTGATGCTCATGACGCCAGGCAAGCCCGAAGAGCTGCACATCGATTTGTGGAACACCGCGTTTACCTTCGAGAAGGGCCACAAGATCCAAGTCACGGTAACCTCATCGAATTCCACCAAATTCGAAATCAATCCGAATACCGGCGAGCCGTTTGGCGTGCCGACGACGACCGCGCCGCGTGTGGCGACCAATACGATTTACTTCGACAAGCGGCACCCGTCGGCGATGATTTTGCCGGTGCTTAGCGCTGCGCCAGAGCGAGAGCCGGGATCGCGGCCGGCTCGATGATGCGCGGGTCCATTCGATCCGCATACAGTAGCGCCACTTCGCTCGCGCGGCGCTCGATTACCAGTCTCTGGTTGATGGATCGCTTGTCGGTGATTTCGCCGGATTCCGCCGAGGGGGGGTCTTTCAAGATCAGCAGCCGCGCGATGGTGTCGGCGCTGCCTTGACGGGCGTGATTGAACTCGGCGAGCTTTTGCGCCAGACCCGATCGGAGTAGGGCATCATCGGGCACCGTCAGCCAAACCATTGCCCCGAGCCACGCATGATCGGGCGCGCAAATCACGGCGTCGCTCACGAAGGGCTGCAGTGCCTCAACCAAATCCCGGCGCACGATGCTTGCCTGAACCCAAGTGCCGGACAGCAGCTTAAAATCCTCCGCGATGCGGCCGGCGAATTCGAGCCCTTCCAAGGGGCGCGCCGGGTCGACCCAGCGTACGGCGTCGCCGGTTCTAAAATAGCCCTCCTCATCGAACGCCGCGGCGTTCAATGCATCGGCTCTGTAATAGCCGGTCATGATGTGCGGTCCCTTGATCCTAAGTTCCATTCGATCGCCGGTGGGCACCAATTTCAGCGTCGCGCCGGGTTGCGGCAGTCCAAGCAAGCCCGTGCGTTCCGTGTTCCAGTACACCGCCACGCCGGTGGCGGTGGTTTCCGTCATCCCCCAACCGGTGCCGAAAGGCAATTGCTCGCCGATTTCCTGTACGGCCAGTCGCTGCATGCGCTCCCAGATCGGCTGGGGCAGCAGTGCGCCGCCATAGCCCAAGGCGCGCATGTTCTTGAAGAACTTTTCACGTAAATCCGCATCTTTCTCGAGAGCAGCGGCGAGCATGCCGAAGGCGGCAGGCACACAGCCGAAACTGGTCGGAGAAATCTCTCGTAAGTTTTCGATGGTGGCGTTGAACAGTCCAGGTACGGGCCTGCCATTATCGATATACAACGTTCCCGCCAGCGACAAAACCCCATTGAATTGCGCATTGCCGCCGAAAGCGTGATGCCAGGGCAGCCAATCGACGATGGTGTTGACGCGCTCAGGATCGAAGGGCTCGCTGATCAGACGCACCATTTGGACAGAGCCGGCAATATTGCCATGCGTGTTAATAACGCCTTTGGGGCGTCCCGTGGACCCGGAGGTCAGCAAAATCTTGGCAATCGTCCCGTCCTTGATCAAACCGCGGCGTGCGGCAACCGCAGTTTCATCGACCGTTTGCAACAATGCCGAGAATTCAGCGCCGGCAATCGTCGCAATGCCCGTCGCCTTGGCTTTTACATATTCGAGCGCGGACGCGTATTTCGCGGCGTCGGCTGCATACACCAACGCCGGCTGCGTGAGTTCCAAGGCATAGCCTAAACGGCCGAGGTCGCGGCCGAAGGAGTAGGTCGGCGAAACCGGCACGACTGCAACGCCCGCACGCATCGCCCCGAGCATCAGCAGTGCGTGCTCAATGCTGTTTTCCGACAAGATCATCACGGGCGCACTGTCGGGCCCAAATCCTTTGCGAATGAGCCAGGTCGCGACTGCGGCGGTATCCCGCGAGGCTGCCGCATAGCTCAATCGGCGCCACTGATTGGAAGCATCGCGTTCCGCCAGGAACGTCGTGTCCGGACGAATTTCGGCGGCACGAGCCAAATAGTCGATCAGGGAAGGTAGTCCGGGCTCGTAGGGCAGCCCGCAGGTCAGATACACGATGCCGTCATCGGCGTGCCGCACCTCGACACATGGACTGGGCCGATTCAACGTGCGCATTGGGTAGTCGTGCAAGGGTCTGTGCATCTTGAGGTCCCAATTTAGCCCTGTGATTCTTCTAAGGGAAGCGGGTTCAGCGATGTCGACAATTGCAGCAAGCGCCGCTAGGATCGACCGAAGGCAAGGGGGGAAGACGAATGCAATGGACTAAAAGTCAAAAAAATGTCGTAGTGGCCGCCTACCTCGGCTGGACGCTTGATGCCTTCGACTTCTTCCTCATGGTGTTCATGTTCAAGGACATCGCTTCGACGTTCCACGTCGACGTCAAAAACGTGGTGGAGGCGACATTTTTAACCCTGGCGGCCCGCCCTATCGGCGCGTTCGTGTTCGGAAGACTGGCTGACCGGTTTGGCCGCAAGCCGACCTTAATGTGGAACATTTTGGCATTTTCGATTCTGGAGGGCGCTTCTGGGTTCGCTCCGTCGCTCAGCACCTTTTTGGCGTTACGTTTCTTATTCGGCATTGCCATGGGAGGAGAGTGGGGCATCGGTTCCGCGCTGACCTTTGAGACCATCCCGACGCGTGCACGCGGCGTCGTCTCCGGTCTTTTGCAGGCCGGCTACCCCAGCGGCTATTTCGTCGCCTCGATCGCGACGTACTTCTTCTACGACAGCCTCGGCTGGCGTTACATGTTCCTGCTCGGAGTTGCGCCCGCGATCCTGGTGTTTTTCGTGCGCATGGGCGTCGATGAATCTCCCGCCTTCCTCGAGAAGCGCATCAGGAAAGAACAGAGCAATCTGTTCGAGGTGGTCGGCCGCAACTGGAAGCTCGCTCTGTACGCGATCATCCTCATGACGGCTTTCAATTTCTTCAGCCATGGCTCGCAGGACGCCTATGCAAACCTATTCCTCAAGATGCAGCATGGTTTCAACACGCATGATGCGGCGACCATGACGGCCATTATGAACATCGGCGCAATCCTGGGCGGCATTGGCTTTGGATTTCTGTCGGAGCGCATCGGCAGGCGTCGCGCCATAATCCTGGCGTCTTTGTTGGCGCTGCCCGTCATTCCTTTCTGGGCGTTTGGCTCAACGCCCCTGGTCTTGGGAATCGGCGCCTTTCTCATGCAAGTCTCGGTACAAGGCGCGTGGGGAATCATCCCGGTGCATCTGAACGAGCTCTCCCCGCCGGAAATTCGCGCAACATTCCCGGGCTTTGTCTATCAGCTTGGCAATCTGATCGCATCCAGGAATCTTCCCATCCAGGTCGCGATCGCCGAGGCGTACGGCAACAACTACGGACTTGCCATGGCCAGTGTCATCGGTACCGTGGTCGTGATCATCATCCTGCTGGTGGCATGGGGTCCGGAGCGCCGTGGCGTGGCCATGGCCGACGCACAGCGTGCGTCGGCCCCCGCGTAATCCCGGGCATTAGATGGCAGCGCAGTCCCAGTCCACCGAAGCGGCGGGCGGCAGCAATTCGTCCGCCTATCCTTCCGCGTTTGCTGCCTGGTACAGCGTCGCGGTGTTGATGCTGATGTACATCTTCTCCTTCATCGACCGCACGACGATTTCATTGATCGTTGAGCCGATGAAGCGAGATCTGCAAATCAGCGACACCCAAATCGGCATGCTGCAAGGATTGGCGTTCGCCTTGCTTTATACCTTTCTCGGCTTGCCGATTGCGCGTCTCTCGGATCGTCACAGCCGGCGGGCCATCATTGCAGCCGGTGTATTCATTTGGTCGATCATGGCGGCCGCATGCGGGTTGGCGCGCACCGCGCTACAACTGTTCGTTGCGCGAATCGGCGTTGGAGTGGGCGAAGCAGCGTTGTCGCCGGCGGCATATTCGATCATCACCGACAGCTTTCCGCGCTCTAAATTGGGCAGTGCTTTCGGCGTTTATAATATAGGCATCACCATCGGCGCGGGCATCGCATTCCTGGTCGGCGGCATCGTCGTCGCCGCGGTGTCGCATGCTGGGGCAAGCTATACGTTGCCGTTGTTAGGCGAAGTTCGCGCCTGGCAGATGGTGTTCATCGTGACGGGCGCGCCAGGCATCGTCTTGCCACTCTTGCTGCTGACCTTCCGCGAGCCTGCACGCCGCGGAATATTGCGTGCATCGTCGGCTGCGCCGGTAGCCGCACTGCCCAGGCCGCCGTTACGGGAAGTTCTCGGCTATATCTGGCTCAATAGAAAATTCTACTGTCTGCACTTTATCGCGCTCGCGTTGCTGGCGATGTGCGGCTACTGCGTGGCGGCATGGCTTCCCACGGCCATCATTCGCGCCTATGGGGTGAGCTATGGCCAGGTGGGCAAGGTCCTGGGAGTATCGACGATTCTGATGAATTCGACCGGCATGCTGTTGGCGGGAGTTCTGTGCGATCGCCTGACGCGCAAGGGCCACAAGGATGCGCCCATCATCGTCGCGCTGCTTTCGACCTGCGGCATTGCCGTATTCAGCTGTTTGCCGACGCTCATGCCCACGGTGACGCTGGTCTGGATCGCCATATTCGTTTCCGGTCTGACCTTCAATGCCTATAACGGTGTTGGACCCATGGCCGTGAACCAAGTCACCCCAAACCAGTATCGCGCGCAGGTCTCGGCGGTGTACTTGTTCGTGGTCAACGCCTTGGGACTGGGTGTGGGACCGACCCTTGTGCCGCTGCTGAATGATCACTTGTTCCACGATCCGCTGAAAATTCGCTTCAGCCTGATTATCGTGGTGTTCTGTGCGGCGCTGACGGCGATCATCTTGTTATGGATAGTCAGGCCGGTTTATCGGCAGAAAATGGCCGAATCGGCCCATTGGCAATAATATAGCCGCACTCAGTCGGTGCGGCGTGCGCAGTTCTTGCGGTAGGCCGTCGCCCATGAGATCGACGAAGTTGTCGCAGTAAAACCGATCCACGGCGCGCGCATTCGTCTGCGCCAGGGAATCATTGAAGCGCTTCAGGGGGTTGCGGCCACCCTCGACGTGCGGATAGTCCGAGGAGAACAGGCACACTTCCTCACCCGAGTTGGCAATGATCCAACCGACATCCTCATGGGGATAGGGTGTGACCCGCACCTGGCGCCGTACGAATTCGCTCGGTTTCAGCGATAACCTTTGCAGGCGCGGCTCGTTCTTGATGAAGGCGGAGGCGGCAGAATCCATGAAGCGCATCCAACTGGGCACCCACGTCGCGCCGAGTTCGATGGCGCCAAATTTCAAACGCGGATGGCGATCCAGCACGCCGTCGATGATCAACGCGGCCAGCGTGATTTGTACCGAGTGAGGAATCGGCATGAAACTCAAGGACGTGAAATTCTCCTCGCCGCCGTGAAAATCCTTCACGCGGGGCAGGCCATTGTTGAAATAATCGGCCTGCAGTTTTTCCTCGCCGCCGACATGAAACACGATGGGCAGCCGTGCTTCTTGGGCCAGCGACCACAGCGGTTCGAAGCCGATATGGCTGGGAGATATTCCCGGCGGACAACGCGACGGAATCAGCAGCGCCTTGCAGCCCAAGTCAATGGCCTCGCTCGCCGTCGCGAGCGCCTCCTCGAAGCTCACCAGCGGCACGTAACCGGTGCCCAAGAAGCGCCGATCGACCGAACAGAAAGCGCTCATCATGCGGTTGTGGGCACGCGCGACGGCGTAGCACAGTCCGACATCGCCCGACTGATCGAGATCAAAATTGCCCAGACACCAGGTTGTGAAAATCAGCTGACTGGCGAAACCAAGATCGATCCAAGGCGCGTGGCCGGTCTGCGCGCTTGAATGATCCCAAAGCCTCGTAGTTCTTGCGCAACAAGATGTTCTCATCGGCGCTGCTGCGAAACTCGGGATCGTCCTGCTTGGCCCGCGCCTGCGCCACGTAGTCGGCGTCTCGCGGGTGCTTCTGCAGTTTCGGCAGGGCATCGTAGCGTGAGCGGAATCTTTGCTCGATGAACTCGTCCAGCGCGTCCGGCAACTCCATCAGATGTGAGTCGGCATCGTGGACGATGCGATTTTGTACATAGGGCATGGTGGTTCCTCGATGCTACCAAGCATCGATCCAGCGAAGTTTTTTCTCAAGTCGAGGTTTTGCGGGAGCCAACGAGCGCAATCCGGCGACGATCCAGCGGCGTGTGTCGGCCGGATCGATCACCTGGTCGATGTGGTAGGTCGATGCCTGGTTCAATGCCTTGCCTTGTTCGTAGGCCGCGGCGACCATTTCGTCGAACTTGGCCTTGCGCGCCGCAGGGTCGGTGATCGCCGCCAGCTCGTTGCGATAGCCGAGCTTGACCGAACCCTCCAAGCCCATCCCGCCAAACTCGCCGGTGGGCCAGGCAACGGCGAAGACCGAGGCGGGATAGCTGCCGCCGGCCATCGCCAGCGCTCCCAAACCGTAGCTCTTGCGAAGCACCACGCTGAACATCGGCACGGTCAGATTCGCGCCGATAATAAATAGACGCGAACAATGCCGGACCAGGGCGGTTTTTTCCACCTCGGGGCCGACCATCATGCCGGGCGTATCGGAGAGGGACAGAACCGGGACATCGAAGGCTTCGCAGATCTGCAGGAATCGAGCTGCCTTGTCGGAGCCATCCGAATCGATGGCGCCGCCCAGTACTTTGGGATTATTCGCGATGACGCCCATGGGCCGACCTTCGATGCGAATCAGCCCGGCAATCATGCTCGCACCGAATTTTGGCCGCAGCTCCAGCAGCGATCCGCTATCTGCCAGTGTTTCGATCAGCTGCCGGATGTCGTAGACACGCACGCGATTCTCGGGGATGGCCTGTCTCAACAGCCGTTGATCGGCGCAGGCCCAATCCGGCAAAGTCCCCTGAAAATAGGATAGATACTTCTTTGCGATGCGCACCGCATCGGCTTCGTCCTCGGCGAGGATATCGATGACGCCATTGGGCTCTTGCACCGCCACGGGGCCGATTTCTTCGGGTTTGAATATTCCCAAGCCGCCGCCTTCGATCATCGCGGGGCCGCCCATTCCGATATTCGAACCCTTGGTGGCAATAATGACATCGCAGCACCCCAATGCCGACGCGTTTCCTGCGAAACAGCGGCCCGAGGTGATGCCGATCATGGGCGCGAGCGCCGACATCCGCGCCCACAGCTCGAAGCCGCGCACGTAACCGCCTCCTTCAGTGTCGCCTGGGCGGCCGCCGCCGCCCTCGCAAAAGAAAACCGTGGGCAGGCGGTGCCGTTCCGCAATCTCGATGAGGCGATCCATCTTGCGGTGGTTGTACGCGCCCTGCGTGCCGGCGAGAACGGTGTAGTCGTACGCCATCACGGCGCAGCGTGCGGCATCGTCGCCAAAGCGCGCGCCATTCACGCGGCCCAACCCCATGACCATGCCGTCGGCAGGTGTTTGCTGGATCAAGTTTTCCAGCGAATGGCGCTTACGGCGCGCGGCCACTACTAGACTGCCGTACTCGATGAAGGATCCGGCATCGAGCAGGTCATCGACATTTTCGCGCGCCGTGCGCTGTGCGGTGTTGCGTCGTCGTGCCACCGCGGCCGGGCGGCTCGCATCCAAGGTGCCGCGCTGCCGCTCGATGACGGCAGCAAGGTCCGGGCGGATGAAATCAAGATCAACGTGCTGCGCCGCCGGCTTTTCGATTTCCGCGGCGGCCATCGACTCGATGAATGCGAGGGCGTGCCCCTCAAACACCGTATCATTGCGCGACACGTTGATCGCGCGAACCACACCGCTGATGGGCGAGCCGATGACATGCTCCATTTTCATGGACTCCATGATCAAGAGCGGGTCTCCTTCGCGCACCGCGTCTCCCACGGCGGTCACGATATTGATAATGGTTCCCTGCAAAGGCGCCGGGACGCCGAGGGTGCCTTCGGGACCTGCGACATCGCCGGCCGCCTCCGGCGGCTTAGGTGAGGCAGCGGCAGCCTGGGCGCACAAGCTCACCGCGTGTTCCTCGACGAATCGCGTATGAACCAAGCCGGCGGCAAACGCGGGCGTTCTCAGCAGTGCGCGCAGGAACGGAATGTTGGTGGAAACGCCGGCGATACGAAATTCCGCCAGGGCCCGCTCTGCCTTGCGTGCCGCCGCAGCGAGATCGCCGTCGGCGGCATGCACGATTACTTTCGCCAGCAGCGAATCGAACTTGCTGCTGGTGCGATAGCCCGCATAGCCGAAGCCGTCGATGCGAATGCCAGGCCCGGATGCAACTTCGTACAGCGACAGGGTGCCGGCCGTCGGCCGAGCGGTACCATCGGCGTTCATCGCTTCGAGATTGACGCGCGCCTGGATGGCCACACCTCGCGGCGGCGCAATGGCGAATTGCCGCAGTCCCATCTTTGCAAGCGAGCCGCCGGCGGCGAGTTGCAGCTGGATGCGCACCAAGTCGAGTCCGGTTATGGCCTCGGTTACCGTGTGTTCGACTTGCAGGCGCGGATTCGCCTCGATGAAGGCGAACGGCAGGGCGCTGCCGGGATCTTGATCAACCAAGAACTCAACCGTTCCCAGGCCGCGATAGTTCACAGCCTTGCCCAGCGCCACGGACAATTCCAAGAGTTTCGTGCGCATGTCGGCTGCGAGGCCAAACGCGGGCGCAGTCTCTATGATCTTTTGGTGCTGACGTTGCACGCTGCATTCGCGGTCCCATAAATGCGCGACTTCCGTGCCGTCGCCGAGGATTTGCACTTCGATGTGCCGCGCGCGCGGCAAGAGTTGCTCCACATACAGTTCGCCACTGCCAAATGCCTGCAGCGCCTCAGAGCGGCAGCGCTCATAGGCGCCGGCCATGTCTGCGAGCGCATGCACTTCGCGCATACCCCGCCCGCCGCCGCCGGCAATGGCTTTCACCATCACCGCGCCGCCCTTACCTAAGCTGCTGAAAAATCGCTCCGCTTCTTCGAGCGTTGCCGCGCCGATCGATGCGGGCAGCATCGGCGCGCCGAGACGCTTGGCCAAAGCGCGTGCCTGCACCTTGTCGCCGAACAAGCTGAGGACTTCCGGGGTGGGCCCGACAAATTCAATGCCGGCGTTGTTGCAGAGGCGTGCAAAAGCAGAATTCTCGCTCAAGAAACCGTAGCCCGGATGGACGGCTTCGCAGCCTGCCTCGAGTGCCAGACGCAATATTTGAGGCCCGTCCAGATACGCCGATGGACCCGAGCCGTTCAGGGACAGGGCTTCATTGCCCGCACGCGCATGCAGGCATGCGGCGTCGTCCTGCGAGTAAATCATGACGCTCGTGATATCGAGGTCCGCGGCGGTGCTCGCAATGCGGATCGCGATTTCGCCACGGTTGGCGATGAGCAACCTTTTAAACATAGGACGCTCTTTGCTAAGGTCTAGCTTGGTAGCGGACGCTCATGAAATTGCGCTATGCGGCCGCCGTCGACGACCAGATCGTGGGCGTTGATGAAGCTGCCCTCATCGCTGGCCAGAAACACGGCCGCATAAGCAATATCATTTGCGACGCCGGCGCGGGGCAACGGCGTGGCTTTGGCCAGGTTGCCAGTCAACTTCGCAAGTTTTCGGGCATTGTCCTCCGCACTCAAGGTCTGCGCCTTCGCGGAGCCGCCCCAGAAGATGGGCGTAGCGATCGCACCGGGAGAGATCGAATTCACTCGAATGCCGTTGGGCCCGAGCTTCGCCCCGGCGATGCGCGTGATATGGCTGACGGCGGCCTTTGCCGCGGAATACAGCATCCCGCCCTGACCGAGGCGATGCGCCGCGATGCTCGAATTGTTGATGATGGAGCCGCCGCTTGGCATCACGCGCGCCGCATGCTTGATGCCGAACATGACGCTGCCGACCAGCAGCTTCATGCCGAAGTCAAATTGCTCCTCGGTGATCGTCTCGAGTTCGCCCGGCGTTGAGGCGCCGGCGTTGTTGAACAAACAGTCGAGAGTTCCGAAGCGGCGCACCGCCGCATCGATCACGGCGGCGATCTCGGCTTCGTGCATCACATCGGCGCGATGAAAAATCGCTTGCCCGCCGAGTTCGCCGCGCGAGCGCGGTACCGCGTTCTTCGGATCGGCCGGCGATGACGACGCGTGCGCCCTCGGCGACGAAGCAGCGCGCGGTCGCCGCGCCGATACCGCTGGTCGCGCCGGTGATGACAGCCACTTTCCCGTCCAGTCTTCCCGGCATCGCCGCTCCCCGGAATCAACAGCCCCAGAGAGCAGAATATCACCGTCAATAGCCGCGCATCAGGTCCGCATGGCGAGGAAGACGCTGCTCGATGCGGCTGCGGCGGCTGCCGCCAGCCGCGCATCGATCCCGGAAGCCGGCTTGTGAGAGGCCGTGTGATGGAACGACTCGACGACGTTGTTCCACATCATGGTGACATTTTGGACGAAGTGCTGGAAGAAATCGCGCACCTCCGGCACATGGGTATAGGCAAACCAGCAGACCAGCACTAATACTCCTGTGGACAGGATCTCGTACCAGGCAGCGAACCAATAGTAACTATGGCCGCCGGTGTTGAAGTAAATGGCGCGGCGTGCGAGGCGCAGCGGCCGCGAGATCAAGCTGTAGAAAAACATCAGAATGAGGATCGATGCCCAGAGGGGAATGGAGCCGGCAACCACCCAGCCGAAGATCGCTCCGGTGGTCGCCAGCGACACGATTGCAGCGATAAAGGCGCAGAACAGCACGGCATTGAAGACCGCGAGAAACGGTATCAGCAAAGTCGCGCCCAGCATGGCCGCCGTAACCCACGTTGCTGCTGAACTGATGCACGTTGCGCTGCAGATTGTGGCCCCACCAATACGCGCCCTCATGCCAGCGGCGGCGCCATTCACGCCGCTGCTGCCGCCAGTGCCGGCGCCACTCCTTGCTATCCTTGAATTCGCCGTAGTGCTTCTTGGCGCGGTCGATCACTTCCTGCGCGTTGAACGGTGCGCCGGCGGCGGCGGCATATTCTTCGCCCGTGTTGGCGAAGGGAACGACGAGCATCATGCCCACGTAGACCAGGATCCAGATGCCGGTGGTCAAGAGCGTCAACACCACGAACGCGATGCGCACGATTGTGACGTCGATGTTGAAGTAGGCCGCCAATCCGGTGCAAACGCCGCTCAGCATTGCCCCCTCGCGAATCTGATAAAGCCGTTTCGGAGCGCTGGTACCGGCGGGACCGCTCTTGGAGTCCGCGATTCGGCCCGTTGCCCAGGTTTGCGCCGGCACTCGCGCCGCCTTCTGCGCCGGCATCGCTTTGTACCGGGCCCATCTCCTGCAAGATCTCATCGATCTCGGCGGCCGTGAGCACATTCTTGTGCGGCCGCAAGAAATGCGCGCACTTATCCGCGATCGCCTGTTCCAGATCCGCCATGATTTCCGACTTGTCGGGATTATCTTTGAGCGCCGCTTGCGCCTGCTGGAGGTACGCCTGCAAGCTTTGAAATCCCGGCTCTTCGAGATGGAACGCGTTGCCGTTCAAATTGATGATGATGACGGTGTTCATGCTCAGCGACCTAATTGGTTGATTGTGGTGTTTAGATATGCCCAATAGTCTTTGAACTCCGCCAATTGGGTTTTGCCCTTGGCGGTCAGCTTGTAGTACTTGCGGGGAGGTCCGGATTCGGACTCCTGCCATTCATAATCGACGTACTCTTCGCGCCGCATTTTGCTCAGCAGCGGATACAGCGTGCCTTCTTGTGTTGCGAAGTCCGTTTCCTGCAGGCGCTTCATCATGTCGGCGACATAGACCTTGTCCGCCGAGATGATCTGCAGGATGAGAAACTCCAGCAGGCCTTTGCGAATTGGATTGAATTTCTGATCAGCCGTCATAATATAAAGCTACCTTGTGAACAACAAGGTACCAACTTGATAAAAGGATGTCAAAGGGTCTCTGCAACTCCTTGATAATTTAGGAAAGGGCCTTCTAAGGCAGGGTCGGCCGATGACCGACGCGATACGCGGCAGCTTATCCCAGCCGGCTGCGCACCAATTCCAGCACCGCCTCGCTCTCGCGCGCGCACTGATCGAGAAGGGTTTCTATCTCGGCGCTCGCCGCCGTCGCAAAGCTTCGATCCTCGAGCGCGGGTGCATTGATATAGACGTTGAACGCAGCGCTGCGCAGCGCGCTGTTAGCCGCCAGCACGCCCACGCCGGCATCGCTAATGACCCCGGCGAAGCCCTTTTCAGTCGCGCGCCTCGCAAGAGCATTACGACCTCCGCGCAGGCGCGAGCGCAAGCCAGCGGTGTCTCGGTGGCGGCGCGTAAGTTCGATTGGATCGCTGCGGCGCGGCGTGACTTTTCCTCATCGTTGGTCTTGGGCAAGCGATAAGCCGCCATGAGCCCATCGAAAGCGGCGATGTCTTCAGCGACCATCGCAGTGAGGCGCGCGCGCAGTCGCTCGGACTGATCGCGCACCGCCTTCATGTCCGCCGCAACGGCTTCTTGTCCTTTCTTGCCGAGCGTGACATTGCAGACCATGGAGAGCAGTGCCGCGCCCATCGCGCCCATGATGGCCGCCGCGCTGCCGCCTCCGGGTGTCGGCGCGGCGCTCGCCAATTCGTCCAGAAACGTTTCCACGGGGCGCTCGGTAATCATGTGCCGACCATCCCTTTGGCAATGCCATAGATTTCCTCGGCGTCCAGCACCAGGTCATTTTGTTCGAACAAGCGCGCGACACAGGCGCGGTGCAGCGCAAGTTTGAGAGCGCCAAAGCCTAAGGCGCCAAATAGAATCTTGCCGTGAGCTGCTGGCGCCGCGATCGCTCAATCCCACGCCTTCGATGCCGGCGGGCGGCGAGGCATTCGCGTCGGCCACCAACTCCAGCGAAGGGTTCGCTTGCCAAGCTTTCGCCTCCAACAGAGTTATGCCGGAGGCGCCGGTCGCGAGCACGATGTGTGCGCCGCTCGAGCGCGGCACTGCGCTCCAGGTGGGTTGGGGCTTCGATGGCTTGCACGTCGATTCCAAAACGCGCGTTGATGGCATCGCAAGCCGCCTGGACGACCGGCTGCTTGCGGCCGGTGATGGCGACTTGCGCGCCTTCACGGGCCAGCAGCAGAGCGGCACGCTGACCCACCGGGCCGGAACCCGCCAGCACCACCGCGCGCTTGCCGTGCAGCGAGCGACCGTGCGCCAACCAAGCGACCGCCGCAGATGCCGTGGTGTTCGAGCCATTGCAATCGAACATCACCGAGACGCGAAACTTGGCGAAGAATTTTGCGCGAGTTGCCGCCAGCACCGCTTCGCCTTGCGGCATATTCGAGCCGCCGATAAATATGGCGGTATTTTTCTTGTCCTTGGGCGAGCGCGTGAAGATGGCGCCTTCCACCAAAGCCGCCGACATTGGCTGCGGTCACGCCGCCATAGGCGGAAATGTGATCGGCGCCGCCGTCATAGCCGACGACATTGTCAAATACCGAGGGCTGGGTGTCCGTATCGAATTGGTAGAGAAGCTTTTTCATCATCGCGGGCATTGTATCAAGCCGCCGATCGATCAGCGGTCACCAGATGCTGCGGTTTGCCTGCCACCCACGCGTCGATATTGTCGACCAGCTGATCGGCGAGAAATTGCATGGCGCCGTCGGAGGCCCATGCCACGTGCGGCGTCAAGATGAAATTGGGCCGGCGCACATCGAGCAACGGATGGCCGTCCTTCGGCGGCTCGACGGTGAGCACATCGAAGCCGGCGCCGGCGATCAGACCTGCGTCGAGCGCCTGGATCAAGCGCCGCCTCATCCACCAAGCCGCCGCGCGCGGTATTGATCAGCAGCGCATTGCGCTTCATTTTGCGAAACGCGTGATGTCGATCAAATTGCGCGTCGAGGGCAGCAGCGGGCAATGCAGCGAAATCACATCGGACTGGGCCAACACCTCGTCCAGCGGCGTGAACTGCACGTCCGGCATTTTCGGCGGCGGATGATCGGCGAACAGCACGCGCATGCCGAAGGCGCGGCCGATTGCCGCCGTGCCCTGGCCGATCGCGCCCTCGCCGATGATGCCGAGCGTCGCGCCGTACAAATCGCCGATGTCGTGCGTGAAGAAACAAAATTGTTCCGATTTGTTCCACACACCCGCTTCGACATCCTGCCGATAGCCGAGCAAGTTGCGCCGCAGCGCGAGAATCATGGCAAACGCGTGTTCGGGAACGGTGTGCACGGCGTAATTGCGAATATTGGCAACGGCGATGCCGTGCTCCTTGCAATAGGGAACGTCCACCACGTCATAGCCGGTGGCGGCCACGGCAATCATTTTCAGCTGCGGCAGCTGCCGCAACGTCTCGGCGCGCATCGGCACTTTGTTGATGATGGCGACGTCGGCGGCCTTGCAGTCGCGCCACGATTTCCGTCGGCGCGCGGTTTTCTGGTGCTCGATGTATTCGGCGGGGAATGCAAATTTGCGCAGTGTCGCTTTGAGCGAAGCGCGGTCAAGAAACACCACGCGCACCGCAAGCTTTCCGCCAATAGATTTGCGCGGCCGCAACGCCGCTGCCCGGCTCGATGTTCATGCCTACATCCAGCATGGCCATTTCCGATCCGGCGATCGCGCCCAGCAACATGAGTTCATTCATATCTCCCACGTGGCCGATGCGGAACAGCTTGCCCGGCGACTTTCGACGAGGCCCGCGCCGAGCGACAGATTGTAGCGCGTATAGGCGCGGGCGATGACGGCAACCGCATCGATGCCCTCGGGGACCATGACGGCCGTCACCGTATCCGAGTACCACTTGGGCGCCACCGCGCACAGT
Source organism: uncultured Gammaproteobacteria bacterium (assembly GCA_963771615.1). Taxonomy (GTDB): domain Bacteria; phylum Pseudomonadota; class Gammaproteobacteria; order Steroidobacterales; family Steroidobacteraceae; genus Bog-1198. The sequence continues at coordinate 62,344 of CAVYUD010000005.1, read as the reverse complement.
TTCAGTTTCCAGCCTTGCATGACGGCAGCGCGCGCGCCGCCGGCCAGATAGCTGTGACGTCGAAACACATTCTCCAAGCCTTCCTCGCGCCAACATGCGCAGCGACTCGCGCAAGGCGCACATCATCTGGAACGAGGGCGTGTAGGGGAAATAGCCGGCGGCATTGGACTTGCACCATGTCGGCGAAATCGAAGTAGCAACGGCGCGAGGACGCGTGCTTGGCGGTCTCGAGTGCTTTCTGGCTGACGCAGGTGATGCCCAGCCCCGCGGGCAGCATCAGCCCTTTCTGAGAACCGCTGATGCAAACATCCACGCCCCATTCGTCCATGCGAAAGTCGATGCTGGCTAGCGACTGACCGAATCCACCAGAAGAAGGCGGGATGTTTGACGCTGTCCAGCGCGGCGCGGATGGCGGGCGACATCGCTGTCACGCCGGTGGCCGTTTCGTTCTGGCACACCAGCACCGCCTTGATGCGGTGGCTTGCGGTCCGCTTCCAGAGCCGCCAAGTACTTGTCCACCGGCGCGCCTTCGCCCCAGGCGGTCTCGATCAATTCGACCTCGAAACCAAGTCGGCGGCACATGTCGGCCCACAAGTGGCTGAATTGACCGAAGCGCGCGATGAGAACTTTCGCGCCCTGATCAAGGCAGTTGGTCAAAGCCGCCTCCCAACATCCGGTACCCGAAGAGGGGAAAATGATGGGGTTGCCGGTAACGGTTTTGAAGATCGGCTTCAGACCGTCGAGACAGGCACGCGTCAGGGCAGGGAAATCAGGCGAGCGATGATCTTCCGAGGCCACTGACATCGCTCGCAAGATGCGGTCCGGCACATTGGTCGGGCCAGGGACAAAGAGAAAATTTCGGCCAGCCATCGTCGATCTCCAGTGAATGTGCGTCGATCATGCTGACATCGGCACCCTTCCGGACCCATCGAGTAAATCGTAAATTGCGGGTATCCTAAAGGCGCCAAGTCGTTCCAAAAGAGCGGGTTTCGATAAAATAACACGCGCTATTGACTATGATATATGAGATATCAGGAGGGGGATAATGCGCATTGCCATTGTGGGTCAAAGAGACTTCGGCAAAGCCGCGTTGGAGGCCTTCGTCAAGCGCGGTCACATCGTCGCCGGCGTATTCTGCGCGCCTGAAAAGCCGGGCGAGGCCCCGGATCCTCTGCGGCTGGCCGCGGAGCAGCCGACATTCCAGTTCACGCACTACCTTCTCTGCGGAGTTGAGGAGGCGCGCCAAGCGCTGCTGGCGCTCAAAGTGGATCTCGCCGTCTTGGCCTATGTGCTGCAGTTTGTACCGCAGGACTTCGCAATCATCCCGCGCCACGGAACGATCCAATTTCATCCATCGTTGTTGCCGCGCTATCGAGGCCCCAGCTCGATCAATTGGCCCATCATCTTGGGCGATACCCGCACCGGCCTCACGATATTCCGGCCTGTGGACGGGCTCGATGAAGGTCCGATCATTCTGCAGAAAGAGACGCCGATCGGCGCGGACGAGACGGTGGGCAAAGTCTATTTTGGCAGGCTGTTTCCGATGGGCATAGAGGCGCTATTGGAAGCCGCGGATTTAGTAGTAAGCGGAGGCGCGCAGTGCGTGACGCAAGATGAGTCTTGCGCAAGTTATGAGGGATGGTGCCGCGATCCGGAAGCGCGCATCAACTGGCACACCCATGTGGATCAAACGTATAACTTGATCCGAGGCTGCGATCCGGCGCCGGGCGCCTGGACTGTGTTCAATCACAAACGATTGCAGTTGTATGACGCGCGCAAACATGCGGCACGCGCATTCTCGCAGGTCACAAGGCCGAATCGGCGCGGTCACCGCCATCGAGCGAGCACTCCTTGAAAATTTCGGCGCAGGGCGGCCAGATCGAAGTGTTCAAGCTTAAATATGACGGCGGCAAAAAGCTCGCCGCGCCGCAGTTCTGCCAGGAGTCGGGCTTGAGTGTGGGTACGATCCTGGGCGCATAAATGTGAGCACGAATCAAACGGTGAGCACGATCTTGCCGATGTGATTCGAAGACTCCATGAGCCGATGCGCTTCGCTGGCCTCGGCCAGCGGAAAGGTCTTGAATATGACCGGCCGCACTTTACCCGACTCGATCAACGGCCAAACATTTTCGCGCACGGCCGTGGCGACGGCGGCTTTCTGAGCCACGGTTCGCGACCTCAAGGTCGAGCCGGTCAGCGTCAGGCGTTTGACCAAGATCATGCCGACGTTGATTTCGGCACGCGAGCCGCCCAACAGCGAGATGGTGACGACACGGCCCTCGATGGCGGCGATGTCCAGATTCCGTTGCACATAGCTGCCCGCGACCATATCAAGCGTGATGTCGACGCCGTAGCCTTGTGTCTCCTTGCGCATTACCTCGACAAAATCCTCAGTCTTATAATCAATGCCACGGACGGCGCCCAGGCCTTCACAGGCGCGCGCTTTCGCTTCGGATCCCGCGGTCGCGAAAACACGGGCACCGAATGCCTTGGCCAGCTGAATCGCGGTGGTGCCAATGCCGCTGGTGCCGCCATGAATGAGAACGATATCTCCCGCCTTGCATCGGCCGCGCTCGAACAAATTGGTCCACACGGTGAGAAACGTTTCCGGTATTGCAGCCGCCTGCACCATGCTCAAGCCCTTTGGGATGGGCATCAGCAACGGAGCCGCTGCGATGGCATAGCCGGCGTAGCCGCCGCCCGGCAACAACGAAGTCACCTTGTCGCCGAGCGAGATCCCTGAGACCTTCGCTCCGAGTGCGACGACTTCTCCCGCGATCTCCATGCCCGGCAAATCCGATGCTCCAGGCGGCGGCGGGTAGCGGCCTTGACGCTGCATGACGTCCGGCCTGTTGACGCCCGCGGCCTCGACGCGCACCAGCACTTCATTTTCGCCCGGCTGAGGAACCGGCCGGGCCGCGGTCTTCAATTGTTCAGGTCCGCCGGGCGCAGCGATTTCAACCACTGTCATTTCGCGAGGCAGCAGTATCTCCCATCGGCAATCGCGCCAATCTAGACGCTCCGCAATATTTGGGCAACCTTCCATGGCATTTACGGCAAGATGCTTGCATGTTCATCCGGCAGCTGGATTATCTGGTTACGCTGGCGCGCGAAAAGCATTTCGCGAAAGCGGCGGAGGCCTGCCATGTGTCGCAGCCGGCGCTGTCCTCGGCGATCCGCAGTTTGGAAAAAGAACTTGGCATCATGATCGTGCAGCGCGGCCGCCGCTTCGTAGGGTTCACGGCCGAGGGAGAGCGGGTTCTGGTGTGGGCACAGCAGACGCTCACGTCGCTGGCGCACATGCGCGAGGATGCATCGATCGCCAAGTCCAGCATGGAGGGTACCTTGCGAGTCGGCGCAATTCCCACCACCATGACTGTGTCCGCGTTCATCACCGCGCCGTGCCGCGCTTTATATCCGAATATTCGCTACACGATTTCGTCTTTGAGCACTGAAGCGATCGCAGGACAGTTGGATCGGTTCGAATTGGATCTTGGCCTCACCTATCTGGATGAGAAGACCATCGAGGGCTTCGAATCGCTGCACCTGTTCGATGAGCGCTACGTCTTGCTATCCGGCCGCAATGCAAAACTTGAAACCACGGCAACTTGGGAGCAAGCGGGGCGTTTGCCGTTGTGCTTGCTGACGGGCAAGATGCGCAATCGTCAAGTGATCGATGCGGCGTTTCGACGCGCGGGCGCAAAGGCGGACGTGATTCTCGAGACCGATTCGATTTTCGCGCTCTATGCGCATGTCAGCGAAGCCGGTTTGTACAGCATCGTGCCGCATAGTCTGCTCAATTTCTTTGATATGGCACGGGTCCGCGCCACGCCGCTACTGCCGTATCTCACTCGTGCGATCGGCTTGATCGCGCGCAATCAGCCCGCGCTGGCGCCGATCACTGCCGCGGTCTGGGAGGCTGCGCGTGGCCTTGACTTGCAGAAACGATTTGATCTCGCGCTGATTTAGAAACCAGCTAAAACCTGCCGATTTCTTGTTGCTGTCGGGCTGATTACTCCCGCCTATCACTCCATTCGGCGAAGCAATTGGACGCTCATCCCCCTTGATTGGACACTGAATGCCGCCATTTCGGTGCAAGGGAATTCATGGACCAGAAAGTCGATCTAAAACACTACGAGTTATTCATTGACGGCAAGCCTGTGCCGCCATCGACGGGCGAATACACCATCGATCTTGATCCCGCGACCGAAGAGCCGATTGCGGAAGTTGCGCAAGGCGGAAAGGCAGACGTGGACAAAGCCGTCCGCTCAGCGCGCGCCGCCCTGAAGGTTTGGGGCGGCTTGCGCGCCGCCGAGCGCGGGCGCATTTTGCAGCGCGCAGCGGCGCTGCTGGAGCAGCATCAAGAGGAGCTGATCGAAATCGAGAGTCTGGATGCCGGCAAACCGCTCGCCGCGGTCCGCCGCCAGGACATGTCCGCGGTTATCGACACGTTGCGCTACTACGCCGGCTGGTGCGACAAGATCACCGGACAAGTGATACCGGCGCGCCCGGACGCGTTGACTTACACGGTGCGCGAGCCGGTTGGCGTGGTTGCGGCGATCGTGCCCTGGAATTTCCCGCTCATGATCGGCATGTGGAAAATCGCGCCGGCTTTGGCTTGCGGCTGCACCGTGGTGGTGAAGCCGGCCGAACTGACGCCGCTGTCGATGCTGCGCGTCGCCGAGCTATTCCTTGAAGCGGGATTGCCGCCCGGAGCACTCAATGTGGTCTGCGGCAAGGGTAGCGTCGTCGGCGAGGCGCTGGTACGGCATCCCGGCGTCGACAAGGTAACATTCACGGGTTCGCCCAAGGTCGGCCGCGGGATCATGCAAGGCGCCGCAAGCAATTTCAAAAAAGTGACCCTGGAACTGGGCGGCAAATCCGCCAACTTGATATTCGCTGACGCGAATCTGGATCGAGCGGTGCGCGCCGCTGCGTCGGGAATCTTCTTCAATGCCGGCCAGGTATGTTCCGCGGGTTCGCGCGTATTGGTCGAGCGTCCGGTATACGACGACGTCGTGCAGCGCTTGGCCGAGCGGGCGCGATCCATCCGCGTCGGCGATCCGACGGATCCGAAAACCACAATGGGTCCGGTCATTTCCGCAGGACAAATGCAGACCGTGCTCAACTATATCGACATCGGCAAGGCGGAAGGCGCTACGGTCGTCACGGGCGGCGCACGTCTCGGCGATCAGGGTTATTTCATCGAGCCCACTGTGTTCGCCAATGTCGAGCACGAGATGCGGATTTCCCAGGAAGAAATTTTCGGACCGGTGCTCTCTGTCATCCCCTTCGATGATGAGCAGGACGCGCTGCGCATCGCCAACGGCACGGCCTATAGTTTGGCGGCCGGCGTTTGGAGCGCCGACATCGGACGCGTGCATCGTATGGCGGCCGGTCTCAAAGCCGGCACCGTATGGATCAATACTTATGGCTACACCGACGTTCGGCTGCCCTGGGGCGGTTCTGGCGAGTCGGGCTTAGGGCGCGAGCATGGCGATGCCGCGATCGAGAATTTCACGCAGCCCAAAGCGGTTTGGTTGGCCCTCGATCTATAGCTAAGAACTGGCTGATCAATGCGCCAAGCGTTGGCGCTCGCGCTCGACGAGCGCCAATTTGCTTGCTACCGCGCTTCCGGCACGTCCTACAGTTGGGTCAGAGAATTCCTACATAAATATCCGATCCTAGATGCGCCGGATATTTGGACTTTCGCCGATGGCTTTGCGAAGCTTTCGCGCCAGAAGGTTCATTTAGAAAAGCCGGGTTAACGGCTCATTTTACGACTGCTGTTCGTTGCTTTGTTCGCGCTGATGGGATGCACAAGGCCGCCTCGCGGCCGACTCAAAGCGCGGCCCGGAGACCGACCATGGATCAGAATTCGTCCGCCACCCTGAAGTCTGGCGCCAGGGCGCGAAATGGCGCCGCGAAAGCACGCAATGCTGCCGGCAAGACGCGGGACTCAACGGCCACGCCACACCAGAGCTCAACCAGCATGAATTGTTGAATGCGCTGCACGCCATGCAGGCGGGAGACTTCTCAGTGCGCTTGCCCGGACATCAAACAGGCGTCGCCGGGAAAATCTGCGATGCCTTCAATACCATCGTCGCCGCGAACCAACGCATCGCGCAACAGCTCGAGCACGTGGGCGAAGTGGTAGGACATCAGGGCAAGACGCGCACGCGCGTGCGCTTTGGGCTGTCCGACGGCGCATGGGCCGACATGGAAGGCTCCGTCAATGCGTTGATCGATGATTTGCTGTGGCCGACCACCGCCGTCACGCGCACGGTGACCGCGGTCGCGCGCGGCGACCTGCTGCAGACCGTGCCGCTGGATGTGGACGGCCGCCCTTTGAAGGGCGAGTTCTTGCGTTCCGCGAACATCGTCAACACGATGATCAAGCAGCTCAGCATTTTCACGTCGGAAGTGACGCGCGTGGCGCGCGAAGTCGGCACCGACGGCAAACTCGGCGGCCAGGCGCAGGTTCGCGAAGTTACCGGCGTCTGGAAGGACCTGACTGAAAGCGTGAACTCCATGGCGTCGAATCTGACGGCGCAGGTCCGCAACCTCGCCGAGGTCACGATTGCGGTTGCCAACGGCGATTTGTCGAAAAAGATCACGGTCGACGTGCGCGGCGAGATCCTGCAGCTCAAGGAAGCCATCAACACCATGGTGGATCAGCTGCGCTCATTCGCGTCCGAAGTCACGCGCGTGGCCCGAGAAGTCGGCACCGAGGGCAAACTGGGCGGCCAGGCGCTGGTGCCGGGCGTCGCAGGCACGTGGAAGGATCTCACCGACTCGGTCAATGCGATGTGCGGAAACCTCACCGCGCAGGTCGCAACATCGCGCAGGTCACCACCGCCGTGGCGCGCGGCGATTTGTCGCGCAAGATCACCGTCGATGTCTCCGGCGAAATTCTCGAGCTCAAGGAAACCATCAACACGATGGTGGACCAGCTCAATGCCTTTGCCGGTGAAGTGACGCGCGTGGCGCGCGAGGTGGGCACCGAAGGCCGCTTGGGCGGCCAAGCTCAGGTGCCCGGTGTCGCCGGCACGTGGAAGGATCTGACCGACAACGTGAATTCCATGGCGTCGAACCTGACCGCGCAGGTCCGCAATATCGCCGAGGTGTCGACCGCGATTGCCAGCGGCAATCTTTCGAAGAAGATCACGGTGACGGTCTCGGGCGAAATCTTGGAACTCAAGGAAACCATCAATACGATGGTGGATCAGCTCAATGCGTTCGCCTCCGAAGTGACGCGCGTCGCGCGCGAGGTGGGCACCGAGGGCCGCCTGGGCGGACAGGCCAATGTGCTGGGCGTCGCCGGCACCTGGAAGGACCTGACCGAGAACGTCAATTCCATGGCCTCGAACCTGACCGGCCAGGTGCGCAACATCGCCGAGGTGACCACCGCCGTCGCCAATGGCGACCTGTCGAAGAAAATCACGGTCGACGTGAAGGGCGAAATTCTCGAACTCAAGGACACCATCAACACCATGGTGGACCAGTTGAATGCCTTCGCCGGCGAAGTGACCCGCGTGGCGCGCGAGGTCGGCACCGAAGGCAAGCTGGGCGGCCAGGCGCAATTGAAAGGCGTGGCCGGCACCTGGAAGGACTTGACCGACTCGGTCAATTCCATGGCCTCGAACCTCACCGGCCAGGTGCGCAACATCGCCGAAGTCGCGACCGCCGTGGCGCAAGGCGACCTGTCCAAGAAAATCACCGTGACCGTGTCGGGCGAGATCCTGCTGCTCAAGGAAACCTTGAACACCATGGTCGATCAGCTGCGCTCCTTCGCCGGCGAAGTGACCCGCGTGGCGCGCGAGGTCGGCACCGAAGGCCGCTTGGGCGGCCAGGCGCAGGTGCCCGGGCGTCGCCGGCACCTGGAAGGATCTGACCGACTCGGTCAATTCCATGGCGGGCAACCTGACCGCGCAGGTGCGCAACATCGCCGAGGTGTCCACCGCCATCGCCAACGGCGACCTGTCGCGCAAAATCACCGTGGATGTGAAGCGGCGAGATTCTGCAGTTGAAAGAAACGCTCAACACCATGGTCGACCAGCTGAATCGCTTCGCATCCGAAGTGACGCGCGTGGCGCGCGAAGTCGGCACCGAAGGCAAGCTCGGCGGCCAGGCCAATGTGCCGGGCGTCGCCGGCACTTGGAAGGATCTGACGGAAAACGTCAATTCCATGGCCTCGAACTTGACCGGACAGGTGCGCAACATCGCCGAAGTAACCACGGCGGTGGCGCGCGGCGACTTGTCGCGCAAGATCACGGTCGACGTGAAGGGCGAAATCCTCGAGTTGAAAAACACCATCAACACCATGGTGGACCAGCTGAACGGCTTCGCCGGCGAAGTGACGCGCGTGGCGCGCGAAGTCGGCACCGAAGGCAAGCTCGGCGGCCAGGCGCAGGTGCCCGGGCGTCGCCGGTACCTGGAAGGATCTGACCGACAACGTCAATTCGATGGCCGGCAACCTGACTGCGCAGGTGCGCAACATCGCCGAGGTCGCCACCGCCATCGCCACCGGCGACTTGTCGCGCAAGATCACGGTCGACGTGCGCGGCGAAATTCTGTTGCTGAAAGAAACGCTCAACACCATGGTGGATCAGCTGCGCTCGTTCGCCGGCGAGGTGACGCGCGTGGCGCGCGAGGTCGGCACCGACGGCCGCTTGGGCGGTCAGGCCGTGGTGCCCGGCGTCGCCGGCACGTGGAAGGATTTGACCGACAACGTCAACCTGCTGGCGGCGAATCTGACCACGCAGGTGCGCAACATCGCCGAGGTGACGACGGCCGTGGCGCGCGGCGACTTGTCGCGCAAGATCACGGTCGACGTGAAGGGCGAAATCCTCGAGCTCAAGAACACCATCAACACCATGGTGGACCAGCTCAACGGCTTCGCCGGCGAGGTGACGCGCGTGGCGCGCGAAGTGGGCACCGAAGGACGCCTCGGCGGCCAGGCGCAGGTGCCGGGCGTCGCCGGCACGTGGAAGGATCTGACCGACACCGTCAACGTCATGGCGGCGAATCTGACCGAACAAGTGCGCGGCATCGTCAAAGTCGTGACCGCGGTGGCCAACGGCGACCTGAAACAGAATCTCACCGTCGCCTCCAAGGGCGAAGTGGCGGCGCTGGCCGAAACCATCAACAACATGACGAATACGCTCGCCACTTTCGCCGACCAGGTCACCACGGTGGCGCGCGAGGTCGGCGTGGAGGGCCGCTTGGGCGGCCAGGCCAACGTGCCCGGCGCGGCCGGCACCTGGAAGGATCTGACCGGCAACGTCAATCTGCTGGCCGCCAACCTGACCACCCAGGTGCGCGCCATCGCCGAGGTGGCGACCGCGGTCACCAAGGGCGATCTGACCCGCTCCGTGCAGGTGGAAGCGCGCGGCGAAGTGGCGGAGCTCAAAGACAACATCAACACCATGATCGGCAACTTGCGTCTGACCACCGACCGCAACACCGAGCAGGACTGGCTGAAGACCAACCTGGCGCGCTTCACCAACATGCTGCAGGGCCAACGCGATCTGACCACCGTGGGCCGCATGCTGCTGTCGGAGCTCGCGCCCTTGGTCGGCGCGCAGCACGGCGTGATCTATCAGGTGCAGACGGGCGGTGCAGATGCCGCGCTCAAGCTGCTGTCCGCCTACGCGGATGATGTGTCGAACGGCTATTCGGAGCATCTGGAACTGGGCGAGGGCCTGATCGGCCAGTGCGCGCGCGACGCGCGGCGCATGTTCATCACGGAGATGCCGGCGAACGTGGTTCCCATCAGTTCCGGTCTGTTCCGCGCGCCGCCGCGCAATGCCATCGTGCTGCCGGTGTCCTTCGAGGGCCAGGTCAAGGCGGTGATCGAGCTGGCATCGCTGGGCGCGTTCACGGATTTGCAGATGTCCTTCCTCGAACAGCTGACCACCTCGATCGGCATCGTGCTCAATTCGATCGAGGCGACCATGCAGACCGAGGGCCTGCTCAAGCAGTCGCAGCAGCTCGCCACCGAGCTGCAGACCCAGCAGCGCGAATTGCAGCAGACCAACGAGCAGCTGGAGCAAAAGGCGCAGCAGCTCGCCGACCGCAACGTCGAAGTGGAAGCGAAGAACCAGGAAATCGAGCAGGCGCGGCGCGCGGTGGAAGAAAAGGCCACCGAGCTGGCGCTGACCTCCAAGTACAAGTCCGAGTTCCTGGCCAACATGTCGCACGAGTTGCGCACGCCGCTCAACAGCATCCTCATTCTGGGCCAGCAGCTGACGGAGAATCCGGAAGGCAACCTGAGCGGCAAGCAGGTCGAGTTCGCGCGCACCATTCACGGCGCGGGCACGGATCTCTTGAATCTGATCAGCGACATCCTCGATCTTGTCGAAGATCGAATCGGGCACGGTGTCGGTCGAGGCAGAAGAGGTTTACTTCACCAATCTGCTCGACATGATCGGCCGTCCGTTCCGGCATGAGGCGGAAAATCGCAAGCTGCAATTCGAGATTGCGATCGCCGTCCGATCTGGAGCGCAGCATCATCACGGACTCGAAGCGCCTGCAGCAGGTTCTCAAGAATCTGCTGTCCAACGCGTTCAAATTCACCGCGGAAGGCGGCGTGAAACTCAGCGTCTCGCCGGTCACGAGCGGCTGGAATACCGATCATCCGGTTTTGAAGCACGCGCCGTCGGTGGTGGCCTTCGAGGTGTCGGATACCGGCATCGGCATTCCGCCGGAAAAGCAGCGCATCATTTTCGAGGCCTTTCAGCAGGCCGATGCCGGCACCAGCCGCAAATATGGCGGTACCGGCTTGGGCTTGGCCATCAGCCGCGAACTTGCCAACCTGCTCGGCGGAGAAATTCAGCTGCGCAGCATGCCCGGGGCGGGCAGCACCTTTACGCTGTATTTGCCGCTCACCTATCTTGGCGGCGCTTCACTGCGAAGTCCGCGGGCCCGCGCGAAAGCGCAGCACCGCCGCACCCATGGCGCAGCGGCGCAAACGCGTATCGTTGAACGGCCGATCGAGCAGATCATGGATGACCGCGATGATCTCGCGCCGCACGACAGCGTCGTGCTGATCGTCGAGGACGATCCGCATTATTCGCGCATCATGGTTGATCTGGCGAAGGATGAGGGCTTCAAAGTGCTGGTCGCGCATCGGGGTGCGGATGCGCTGGCGCTGGCGCGCGCGCATCATCCGACCGCCATATCGCTCGATATTTTCCTGCCCGACATGCTTGGCTGGACGGTATTGAGCCAGCTCAAGCAGGATCCGAGCACGCGGCACATTCCGGTGCAAATCGTCACCTTGGATGAAGACCGCCATCACGGATTGGCGCGCGGCGCGTTTTCCTTCGTGCAGAAGCCGACCACCACGGAAGGCTTGGAGAATGCCTTTGCGCGCATCAAGGGCTACGCCAAGTCGCGCCGCAAGCGCCTGTTGCTGGTCGAAGACAATGAAGCCGAGCGCCAGGGCGTCACTGAACTGTTGGGCTCCGACGATATAGAAATCATGACGGCCGATACCGGCGCGAGCGCGCTGCTGCAGCTGCGCGACAACCGCATCGATTGCGTGGTGCTCGACTTGAAGCTGCCCGACATGTCGGGGTTCGAGGTGTTGGAGCGAATCCGCGACGATGCATCGCTATGCGATATTCCGGTGGTGGTGTTTACCGGACGCGAACTCTCGCCCGACGAAGATTCGAAGTTGCACACCATGGCGCGCAGCGTCGTGGTGAAGGGCGTGGAATCGCCCGAACGCCTGTTGGATGAGACCGCGCTGTTCCTGCATCGGGTTGTCGCCGACCTGCCGCCGAGCAAGCAGCGCATGCTCGAGCGGCTGCACAGTTCGGATGAAGATCTGATCCGACGAACGGTGCTGCTGGTCGACGATGACGCGCGCAACATCTTTGCCCTGAGCAGCGTACTCGAGCGGCGCGGCATGGAAGTGCTCACTGCGACGACCGGCAGCGAGGCGATCGCCGTACTGGGCGCGCGCAGCGACGTCGCGATCGTGCTGATGGATATCATGATGCCGGGCATGGACGGCTACGAAACGATTCAGGCGATTCGTGCGGATGCGACCTATCGGCGGCTGCCGATTCTCGCGCTGACGGCCAAGGCCATGAAGGGCGATCGTGAGAAATGCCTCGAAGCGGGCGCTTCCGATTATCTGGCGAAGCCGGTGAACATTCAGCAGTTGATGTCGGCGCTGCGGATGTGGCTGCACCGCTGATCCAATTCATGAACGCTTCTGACAAAGTCAATATTTTGCTGGTCGATGACAGCCAAGCGAAGCTGCTTGAGCCACGAGGTCGTGCTCGCCGAGATGGGCGAGAATCTGCTCAAAGCCGGTTCGGCGCGCGAAGCGTTTGAATGTCTGCTGAAGCACGAAGTGGCGCTGATCCTCATCGATGTGTGCATGCCGGATCTTGATGGATTTGAATTGGCGTCGATGATTCGCGAGCATCCGCGCTTTCAAAATACGGCCATCATTTTCGTCTCCGCGGTCATGATGGCGCACCTCGATCAATTGCGCGGCTACAAGCTCGGCGGCGTCGACTACGTTCCGGTACCGGTGGTGCCGGAATTGCTGCGCGCAAAAGTCAGGGTATTCGTCGATCTTTATCGGAAGACCCGGCAACTCGAGCAATTCAACGCGGATCTCGAGCGACGCGTCGAGGAGCGAACCGCGGAATTGCGCAAATTCAACGAGGAATTGGAGCTGCGAATCGAAGAGCGCACCCGCGAACGTGAGCTGGCATTGGCGCAACTGTTCGAGGCGCAAAAAATGGACACCATCGGCCGCCTGACCGGCGGTGTCGCGCACGACTTCAATAATCTGCTGATGGCAGTGTTGGGCAGCCTGAGCTTCTTGGAAAAAAAGCTGCCGGAGGATCCGCAGATCCGGCGGCTGCTGCACAATGCCATTCAAGGCGCGGACCGCGGCAAGGCCTTGACGCAGCGCCTGTTGGCATTTTCGCGCCGGCAGGACCTCAAACCACAGGCGGTGGACTTTGCGCTGCTGGTCAGCGGCATGGAGGAGCTTCTGAAACGCGCCGTGGGCCACGGCATCGCCTTCAGCGGCGAGTTTCCGCAGGACTTGCCGCCGGTTCTGGTGGATGCCAATCAGCTCGAGCTGGCGTTGCTCAACGTGGCTCTGAATGCGCGCGACGCGATGCCGGACGGCGGCAGCGTGAAAATCACGGCTCGGGCCGAAACTGTGCCGCCGCCGGAATCCGCGACCAATCGGTCAGGCAATACCGAATGTGCGCGGTCGCGCCGCGGAAAGTCCATCTTTGCCGCCGGGCGAATATATCCGCATCACCATCGTCGATACGGGCGTCGGAATGGATCAGGTGACGCTCGCAAAGGCGACGGAGCCATTCTTCACCACCAAGGGCCCGGCAAGGGAACCGGATTGGGTCTGTCCATGGTGCAAGGGCTGGCCGCGCAGTCGGGAGGTCTGCTGCGCATTCATAGCGAGCCCAACGTCGGCACCCTCGTTGAATTGTGGCTGCCCAGAGCCACGACCGCAGCGGCGACGCTGGTGCGCTCGCTGGATTCGAGTCCGCCTCTCGGCGCCGACCACCGAGCCTTGTACGGTGCTCATCGTCGATGACGACACATTGGTCATGACGGGAACGGCTGCGATGATTCTGGATCTTGGCCATACGCCAGTCGAAGCGCACTCGGGTGCCGAGGCGCTCGAATTGTTGAGCTCGGGTCTCAAGGTCGATGTCGTGCTGACCGACCATGCGATGCCGTCCATGACCGGTTTGCAGCTCGCCGAATTCATTCACACGAGATTTCCGGGATTGCCGATCATCCTGGCGACGGGCTACGCGGAATTGCCCGATCGATCCTGCCACTTTGGGAATTGCCAGGCTGGCCAAGCCGTGCACGCAACACGAGATAGCGGCGGCCATTCACCACGCGGTGCGCGCGGGCGCCGTGCCGAAGTCGAGTGGCATTGTCGGGAGGCGCCTCTTAGACTTTGCAGCGATGAAGTTTTGCATTTACGGGGCGGGCGCCATCGGCGGCTACCTGGCCGTGGAATTGGCGCTGTCGGGTCAAGATGTGATGCGTCGTCGCGCGCGGCGCGCACCTTGAGGCCATTCGCGCACGGGGTCTGACGCTCAAGATTCACGGCGGCGAGAAGGTCGCCAGAGCTGGCGGCCGATTCCGACCCAGGCGCCTTCGGCCCCCAGGACGTCGTGATCTGCGCCCTCAAGGCACACCAGGCCTTCGACAGCGCGGCCGCTTTTGCGCCGCTGCTAGGGTCCGATACCTGCGTCGTGACGGCAATGAACGGCATACCCTGGTGGTATTTTTATAAGAGCGGCGGCACGCTTCGAGGGGCTACCATCCGAAATCGCGTGGATCCGGGCGGCCGGCAATGGGACCTCATTGGACCGCAACGCGCCATCGGCTGCGTAGTCGAGCCCGCCTGCGAAGTCATCGCGCCCGGCGTGATTGCGCACCATCAGTTCAACCGTTTTATCCTCGGCGAGCCCGACGGCAGCCGCTCGGCGCGAGTGCAGCAATTGAGCGCCGCGTTGACGGCGGCGACTTTTGATGCGCCGGTACGCGACAATATTCGCTGGAATATCTGGTTGAAGCTCTGGGGCAATGTTTGCTTCAATCCCATCAGCGCGCTCACCGGCGCAACCTTGGGACGCATGACCGGCGATCCGGATCTGCGTGCACTATGCAAGACCATGATGCAGGAAACCCAGGCCGTCAACGAGGCGCTCGATGTGCATATTCCGGCCGAGATGATGGAGCGGCGGCTGGCGGGCGCGGCATCCGCGCGCGACCATAAGATGTCGATGCTGCAAGACTTGGAACGCGGCCGGAGCCTTGAGATAGACGCGCTGGTCGGCGCGGTGCAGGAGTTGGGCCGGCTCACCGCGGTGCGCACGCCGGTGATCGATGCCGTTTTGGCCCTGATCAAGGAACGCGCGCGCGCTTCCGGACTCTATAGCGAACTCACGTCGCCGAAGCTTCAGGGTACTATCACGCAATGAAAACGGCCTATATCACCCATGCGGATTGCCTGCGCCACGAGATGGGCGCCGGGCACCCGGAATGCCCCGATCGATTGAACGCCGTCAATGCAGAGATGCGCTCATCCGGATTGCTGGATGAACTGCGCTGTCTCGAAGCGCCGCTGGCCCGCGTCGAGGATTTAAAGCGCGTGCATCGCACCGGCTACGTGGATGCGGTGTTCGAAAACGCGCCAGCCGAGGGCTACCTGCAGCTGGATCCGGACACGGCGATGAACCCGTACAGTTTGGCCGCCGCGCAACGCGCCGCCGGCGCCGGCGTCCTGGCGGTGGATGAGCTGATGGCCGGGCGGTCGGACACCGCATTTTGCGCCGTGCGTCCCTGCGGCCACCACGCTACGCAAGTTCGGTCGATGGGCTTTTGCATTTTCAACAACATCGGCGTCGCCGCGGCCTACGCTCTGGAGAAGAAAGGCCTCGAGCGCGTCGCGGTCATCGATTTCGATGTGCATCACGGCAATGGTACCGAGGACATGTTCAGTCCGCCGCACTGGCACAAGCGCGTGCTCATGACGAGTTTTTTTCAACATCCTTTCTATCCCTACAGCGGTACCGCCAATCCCGCGCCGAACATGATCAATATTCCGCTGGCCGCGGGCAGCGGCGGGGCGGTGGCGAAAAAGGCAGTGGAAACGCACTGGCTTCCCGCGCTCGAGAGTTTCAAGCCGCAGATGATTTTCATCTCCGCCGGATTCGATGCGCACAAGGAAGACTTGCTGGGAGGCATGGCCCTCGTCGAAGCAGACTACGCCTGGATGACGCATGAATTGAAGCAAGTGGCGGCCCGGCATGCGCAGGGGCGCATCGTCTCGATGCTGGAGGGCGGCTACAACTTGTCGGCGCTCGGCCGCAGCGCCGTGGCCCACGTCAGAGCGCTTGCCGCGAGGCATCGCCGAGCTCAGGTGTAAAGTCTGCCGACGCTCTCAGCCACGCACACCGGCTTGGCGTGTCCCTCGCGCTCGACGCTCACTTCAGTGATCAGCTGCACGCCGCCTTCAATGCGGTTCGAACGCCAGCAGCTTGAAGTGTGCCCGCAGGCGGCTGTTGACGGGCACCGGTGCCGGGAAGCGCACCCGATTCAGCCCGTAGTTGACCGACATGCGCGCACCGTTGACCTTGTGCGAGCTGCGAATGAACAGGGGCAGCAGGCTCAAGGTCAAAAATCCATGCGCTACGGTGGTGCCGAACATGCCCGCCGCGGCGCGCACCGGGTCGACGTGAATCCATTGATCATCGCCGGTCACCGCGGCGAATTGATCGATCCGCGCTCTGATCGATCGTGACCCAGTCGCTGACCCCAATCGGGGTACCGACCAATGCTTTCAGTTCCGCTACATCTTGATAGGTTTTCACAGGCACCTCGCGGCAACGTTATGATCGCACAAGCCGGTTCCGGCGCCTCTGGAAAAGCGGCTTTTCGGCCTTATCTCTTGGCGCTATGGAAATGGTAATGATTCGCTATCGGAATTTTAAAGGACATTTGTGAATAAAGCTGTGCTGGGTGTTTATCCGGGTCCCAAGGCTCATTGGGTGGGCGATGGCTTCCCGGTGCGAAGCCTGTTCAGCTACGACCAATTGGGACAGCATATCAGTCCGTTTCTTGTTGCTCGACTATGCGGCGCCGACGGAATTTGCGCCGGCCACGCGCCCGCGCGGGGTGGGTGAACATCCCCATCGCGGGTTCGAGACCGTCACCATCGTTTATCAGGGTGAGGTCGCGCATCGCGACTCCGCGGGCAACAGCGGGGTGATCGGTCCCGGGCGATGTGCAGTGGATGACGGCAGCCGCTGGGATATTGCACGATGAATTTCACTCGCCGGCGTTCATGCGGCGCGGCGGCGCCTTGGAAATGGCCCAGCTATGGGTCAACCTGCCGGCCAAGCACAAGATGGCGCCGCCCCGATATCAAAGTATTCTCAGCGCGCAGATACCGCAGGTGACCTTGCCGGCGAGGCGCCGGCGAGCTGCGCGTCATCGCGGGCAACTACGCCGGGCAGCAAGGTCCCGCTGCCACGTTTAGCGAGCTCAATGTGTGGGACGTGCGGCTGCGGGCGGGAAAGGAAATTTCGCTGTCAGTGCCCGAAGACGCATAGCGCGGCGATCGCGGTGCTGCGCGGCGCCATCAGCGCAAACGGTTCGCGCGCAGGCGACGGATGCCGAGCTGGTGCTGTTGGAACGCAGCGGCAGCGAGATCCGCGTTGCCGCCGCGGCCGAGAGTACGATCCTGGTTTTGAGCGGCGTTCCGATTCCCGAACCTATCGTGGGATACGGACCGTTCGTGATGAACACCCGGCAGGAGATCGAAACGGCAATGAACGATTTTCGTCTCGGAAAATTCGGCCGGCTGCCGCCGCTCGAGGCCGGCGCGGATCTGGCCAGCGCCGGAACGCTAAGCTTTGCGCAA
This sequence comes from uncultured Gammaproteobacteria bacterium, assembly GCA_963771615.1. Classification (GTDB taxonomy): domain Bacteria; phylum Pseudomonadota; class Gammaproteobacteria; order Steroidobacterales; family Steroidobacteraceae; genus Bog-1198. The sequence goes on along the minus strand of CAVYUD010000005.1, from coordinate 44,898 downwards.
GCTCGGCCCTTTCTCGGTGTCTTCGATCGGCTTGGGCTGCATGAATTTGAGTCACGCTTACGGCGTACCTCCGCCGGCAGACGCGGCGGCGCGGGTTTTGTTGCGAGCCAGAGAGCTTGGCGTGACGCATTTCGACACCGCCGCCCTGTACGGTTTTGGTGTCAATGAGGAACTGGTCGGCCGCACGCTCGCTCCCATGCGCTCCGAATTCACACTGGCGAGCAAGTGCGGCTTGCAAGGTGTGAAGTTCGAGGGCGGTATGCGCCGTGTCTTCGACGGACGGCCCGCCACGCTCAAACAATCTTGCGAGGACAGCCTGCGACGGCTGCGCACCGATGTGATCGACTTGTACTACCTGCATCGCTGGGACAAATCCGTGCCCATCGAGGACAGCGTCGGCGCCTTGGCGGAACTCAAGGCCGCGGGAAAAATTCGCGCCATCGGGCTGTGCGAGGTGTCCGCCAACACGCTGCGGCGCGCACATGCCGTGCATCCGATCGCCGCGGTGCAAAGCGAGTACTCGCTCTGGACCCGCGAGCCGGAGATTGCCGTGTTGGATTGTTGCCGCGAAATTGGCGCGACCTTCGTCGCCTTCAGTCCGCTCGCACGAGGCTTTTTGACCGGCGCGCTAAGGGATGTCGCAAGCTTGGACGGCAAGGATCTGCGCCGCTCCATGCCGCGCTTCGAGCCTGCCGCCTACGCTGCGAACGTTCGTCTATTGGACGATTACGCAAAGCTGGCGGCGGAGGCGGGATTGACGCAGGCGCAATTGGCCTTGGCGTGGGTGTTGAGCCGCGGTGAGCACGTCACGCCGATTCCCGGCACCACCAGCATCGCGCACCTGGAGGAAGACCTTAGAGGCGACGTTGCGCTGGCGGCGCCACTCGTCGCGCAGCTGGATCGGCTCCTGGATAGGGATCGGGTGACCGGCAAGCGCTACAACGCCGCCGCCCAGGCGGAGGTCGACACCGAGCAATTTGACGTATAAGGGCAATTTGACGTTCGCGGGCAAGAATTTTGGTGCGTAGGAACCGCGGTGCTATGCTGCAGGTGTTGGGAACAAGGCGATTTTTCGGGGCAGACGATCGACACGTAACGACGTTGCAGCGTTGAGGCGGGCACTTGAAAGAAACTATACGCACCTTCGATTCGCGATTCCCTCATCGAGTGCGCTGGCTGGGAGCATCGATTTTACTCGGCGCGTTGGCCGGTTGGCCTCTTTGGACCGGCGCTACCGCTCCCGAGGTGTCCGCCCCAAAAACCCCTGTCGTCGATCCCATCGAGGAACTGACGGAAATCATGGTCGAAGCGCGCGAGCCGCGTTATGTTTCGCCGACCCGGCGGGATCAGATCGGCCGCATTTGGGCGCCGGTGATGATCAACGGCCATGGTCCCTTTCGCCTGGTGCTCGATACGGGCGCAAGCCACAGCGCGATCACTGCCCTGGTTGCTTTGGCGCTCGGCATCCCAACGGACCGTTCGCCGCCGGTCATCCTGCGCGGCGTGACCGGATTTGCCACCGTGCCGACCATTCGAGTGGACACCTTGAGTATCGGCGATGTGGCGGTCGATCAGGCGATTTTGCCGATTGTTCCCGACGCACTCGGCGGCGCGGAGGGCGTGCTCGGTTCGGAAGGACTGCTCGGCAAGCGAATTTTCATCGATTTTCGCCACGATCGAATCAATATCGCGTATTCGAAGAACGAGCGCTCGGGTCCCGGCTTTATCAGCGTGCCGTTCCACTCAATGCGCGGTACGTTAGTGGTGGTGGATGGGTTTGTCGGCCAGGTCCGCTGCAAGGCAATCATCGACACGGGCGGCCAAGCCACCATCGCAAACAATGCGCTGAAGGAAGCGCTGGCGCGCGTTGCAGCTGCGCCGCAGATCCAAAATCGACACCATCATCGGTGCCACCAAGGATGTTCAGAAAGGGGAGTTGATGGCGACGCCGGCCATTGGACTGGGGTCCATCACCATTCATGATCCCGGCGTGACTTTCGGCGATCTGTATATTTTCAAGCAATGGCGGCTGACGAGCGAGCCTGCGATTCTGATCGGCATGGACACGCTGGGGCTGCTCGATACGCTGATCATCGACTATCGCCGGCACGAATTGCAGCTGCGCATGCTGAATGCGAGCTAGCCTGTAGGGGGCGAAGCATGATCAATAAACCCGATCATTGGCGTCGCGGTCTTGATATTCGTGCTAGCCGCGACGGGCGTTTATTACTTGCGCAGCCGCCATCAACCGCTGACCACGGAACCGACGCCCGTGGCCGCCGCTCATCCGGACCCACGGAACCGGGCATCGCGCATCCCGTGCCGGAGGGCGCCGGCAGAATGCGGCATCGGCGGCGCCGTTGCCGGAATTGGCCGACAGCGATGCGCCGCTGCGCGACGCGCTTGGCCAAATCAGCAGCGCGAATGCCGTGAAGGATTTTCTCGTGCCGCAGGATCTCATCCGCAAGTTCGTCGTGACCATCGATAATCTGCCGCGGCAAAAGGTCGCGGTGGAGAAGCGACCTGCCAATCCGGTGGGCGGAGCCTTCCTCGCCGAGGGCGATGAGTTACACGCCACCCTGGATCAGCGAAACTTCGAGCGCTACAAGCCGATGGTGGCGGTGGTGAAGCAACTCAATGCCCAGCAACTGGCCGCGCTGTATATTCATTACTATCCGCTGTTCCAGAGTCTTATCAGAACTTGGGCTATCCCAACGGCTATTTCAATGATCGGCTGGTGGAAGTCATCGACAACTTGCTGGCGACGCCGGAACCCAAAGGGGCCGTTGAACTCGTGCGGCCCAATGTCATGTACATTTATGCCGATCCGGCGCTCGAGAAGCGCCCGGCTGGGCAAAAATTGCTGATTCGAATGGGACCGGAGAATGCCAAGGTGATCAAGGCGAAACTCACCGAGTTGCGGGCAGTGATCACGGCGGGGCAGCTCAAGCACTAGCAGCCGATTGTTCGACCGGGTCGATGATTGAGACGAACGAATTTCATAATAAAGCAGGGGAATACGCAATGGCTACCACGTCCGCAGATGCCGGACTGCCGAAAAGCACGGCAGTGGCGCAGAGTAAATGGCTGGTCATCGGTGCATCATCGTTGGGCACGGTGTTCGAGTGGTACGACTTTTATCTGTACGGCCTGCGTCGCGAGCATCCTCACCGCGCAATTTTTTTCGGGCGTCAACGAAGTTACGGGTTTCATCTTTGCGCTGGCTGCCTTTGCGGCGGGCTTTGCCGTGCGGCCTTTTGGCGCCTTGGTGTTCGGACGCCTGGGTGACCTGGTGGGACGCAAGCACACCTTCCTCATCACCATGGGGATTATGGGCGGATCGACAATGGCGGTTGGATTGTTGCCGAGTTACGCAACTGCCGGCGTGTTGGCTCCTATTTTGCTGCTGGCATTGCGTCTTCTGCAGGGTCTGGCCCTAGGGGGAGAATACGGCGGTGCAGCGACTTATGTCGCCGAGAATTCGCCGCAGGGAAAACGCGGCCTGTACACCAGTTTCATTCAGACGACCGCGACCTTGGGATTGTTCGGGGCTCTGATCGTCGTCATCGTGACCCGCACCAGTCATCGGCGAGGATGCATTTAAGGCGTGGGGATGGCGCATACCGTTCCTGATATCGGTCATTCTGCTCGCCGTTTCGATGTGGATCCGCATGCAGCTGGCCGAGAGCCCGGTGTTTGTCAAAATGAAGAGCCAGGGCACCACGTCGAAGGCGCCGCTTGTCGGAGGCCTTTGGCCGCTGGCCCAATCTGAAAATCGTGATCATCAGCTTGTTGGGCGCGGTCATGGGGCAAGCGGTGGTGTGGTACACCGGGCAGTTCTATGCGCTGTTCTTCCTGGAGCGCACAGCTGAAGGTCGATGGTGCTACCACGAATATTCTGGTGGCGATCGCGCTGGTGCTGGCCACGCCGTGTTTCATCCTGTTTGGCTGGCTCTCGGACAAGATCGGTAGAAAGCCCATCATCATGACGGGCTGCCTGCTCGCGATGCTGACCTACTTCCCGCTATTCGGCGCGCTCACGCACTATGCGAATCCGGCGCTGTATGCGGCGCAAGCGGCGGCGCCCGTTACGGTGGTCGCAGATCCGAAGGAATGCTCGGTTCAGTTCGATCCCATCGGCAAGAATCCATTCGATTCGACTTCGTGCGATATCGCGAAGAACTTTCTCGCCAAGGCCAGCGTCAGTTATAAGAGCGAAGATGCGCCGGCAGGAACGGTGACGAAGATTCGCAGCGGCACCAGTACCTTTGATGCGCCTGATCCGAAGGTGCTCAAAGGCGCGGATCGCAAGGCAGCCATTGCGGCATTTCAAAAACAAGTCAAGACGGCACTGACCGCTGCGGGCTATCCCGATAAGGCGGATCCGGCCGCCATCAACAAACCGATGGTGGTGCTGATCCTGTTCATCTTGGTGCTGTACGTCACCATGGTGTACGGACCCATTGCCGCGCTGCTGGTCGAGTTGTTTCCGGCGCGCATTCGCTACAGCGCCATGTCGCTGCCGTATCACATCGGCAATGGCTGGTTTGGTGGCTTCCTGCCCACCATCGCTTTCGCCATGGTGGCCGCGAGCGGCGATATTTATTACGGCCTTTGGTACCCCATCGTGGTTGCCGGCATCACGCTGGTCCTCGGGCTGCTGTTCTTGCCCGAGACCTTCAAGCGGCCCATCGACGCTTAGCAGCGCGAAAGCTGAGCCACGCAAGACGCCGTCGCGAATCCGCGACGGCGTCTTGCGCTCCGTTACATTCCCTTCACAGTGATAGCCGATCGGTGAACTGTGACGTTATGCGTTCTGTAAAGCGCGTACTTTTGCGTACGCTTGCGCATAACCATCAAAATGGCGGGTGACTATGTCTATCGTCAAATACTCATTGAATTCTAGGCTTCCGCTCGCAGGTGCTGCGGTGGCCCTGGCCGCTGCGACGCTGCTGGGAGGCTGCGTGGTGCGCGCCGTGGTACCGGCTCCGCCACCACCGCCGCGGGTTTACGTGCAGCCGGCACCACCACCGCCGCCGCCCCAGGCCTACGCCGAACCGGCTTATTCGGAACCCGCGGTGGATGCCGAGGTAACCGCGAACGATGCGCCGCCGCCGATACCCGACTATGAGCAGCCGCCGTGTCCCGAAGAGGGCTATCTGTGGACGCCCGGATACTGGGGCTGGGGCGGAGGCGGTTATTACTGGGTGCCGGGAACCTGGGTACAGCCGCCTCAAGTGGGCGTGTTGTGGACGCCGGGATACTGGGGCTTCGTGGGCGGGGTCTATCGGTTCCATGTCGGCTATTGGGGCCCGCATGTCGGCTACTACGGCGGCGTGAACTATGGCTTCGGCTACGTCGGCGTCGGCTTTGCCGGCGGCCGCTGGGTCGGCAATTCCTTTGCCTACAATCGCGCCGTGGTGAACGTGAACGTAAACATTCACAACACCTACAACGAAACCGTCGTCAATCGAGTCTCGGTCACCCGAGTGAGCTACAACGGCGGACCCGGCGGCACGGCCGCGGTACCCAGCGCGCAGGAGCGAGCCTGGGCGTCCGAACGGCATGTCCCGCCGACCAGCCTGCAGCATCAGCATGCGCAAGAGGCTTTCCGAAATCCCGCGCTGAACGCCAGAGCCAACGGCGGCCATCCCGCGATTGCGGCAACCCCGCGAGCGGGGGCCTTCAATGCGCCGGGCGTGGTGGGCGCGCATGGCGCAAGCATGTCGCCGAGCGCTGCCCAGCACGGTGGACAGCCGGGGCAGTTTGGGCCGCAGAACGGCGCGCAACGCGGCGGGCAAGCCGGGCAGTTTGGGCCGCAGAACGGCGCGCAGCGTGGCGGGCAGCCGGGGCAGTTTGTGCAACAGAACGGCGCGCAGCGTGGCGGGCAGCCGGGGCAGCCTGGTCAGCCGGGCGGCGCCGCTCCGCATACGGGGCAACCCGGCCAGGCGAATAACTTCGTGCGCACGCCGGGCCAGCCGAACGGTGCAGCGCGTACACAGGGTCAGCCGGGACAGCCCGGCGGCGCAAACCCGCCGAAGCCGCCGGCGAAAGCGCATCCCAAGCCGGAGCCGCAGAAAGGCGAGAAGGAGAAGTAGCCGCCTCGCGTAATTCGCAAGTCAGCAGCGGCCGAGTTTCGACTCGGCCGCTGTCATTTCAGGGCCTTGATTATTTCGCGGGCCGGACACGACCGGCAAGTCGACGAAGCTCGCCGCCGATGCGCCATCGAATATTTTGATGGTCGCCTTCTTATAGTCGCCGGGTTTGGCGAAAAAGATATTGTCGACGTAGGTCTGCGGGTTTCGGTCGTACAGCGGGAACCAGCTGGATTGCACCTGCACCATGATGCGGTGTCCCGGCAAGAACACGTGATTCGCGGTCGGCAGCGCGAAGCGGAAAACCTGCTTTTGATCCGCGGGAATCGGCTTTGGGTTGCTGAAGGAATCGCGGTAGCGGCCGCGCAGGATGTCCGCTGACACCATCAATTGGTATCCGCCCATTTTTGGCTCGCGCCCGAGCTCATCCGGGATAGACATCGATCAACTTCACCACGAAATCGCCGTCGCTGCCGCTGGTGGAGGCGATGAGATTGGCGATGGGCTCGCCGCTGATTTTCAAGCGGCTCGGTGAGCACCGGGTGTGGAAAAGCTCAGCACGTCGGTGCGCGAGGCGACATCGCGTTGATCGCTCACCAGCCAGGTCTGCCATCGCGCACCTTCGTCGCCGCCGATATGCATGGGACGCGGAATATAGGGCACGGGCTTGGCCGGGTCGGACACATAGGAATCAAAATCGGCCGTCATTGCGGCGCGCGAGCTTGCCTCGAGGACACCGACCAAGCGTAGATTGCCGCCGCTTTGCAGATAAAGTTTTTGCGTGGCGATGCTGCAGCCGGAGCTGCAGCCGCTCGGCCAGGTTGTCAGCGCTCGCCAGTGGTTCGTGCCGGTCTCGAATGCGGTGACCTGCGCGAGCCCAAGTGGCGGCGCGTCGTCCTTCAGATAATGATCGAAGAACGGCCGCAGCAGATGCTTGCGGAAGTATTCGGCGGTGTCGCTGCCGAAGCGGATCTGTCCGATGGCGCTGCCATCGAGCCGCTGCTGATGATGAAACCAAGGGCCGATGACCAGATAAATGTTCGAGGTATCGGGTTGCTGCGCTTTGAGCGCCTTGTACAGCGCGATATTGCCGTAGATGTCTTCCTGGTCCCACAGGCTGTGCACCAGCATGGTCGGCACGGTGACGCGCTGTTTGGCCAGGATCTTGTCGAGCGCCTGGTCCTGCCAGAATTCATCGTAGGCCGGGTGGTTCATCAGCTTGGCCGGCGAAACCCACTTGCTCGAGACCATGCACGCCGCGCCATTTCGCCGGCCGAGCCCGCGCTGAGCCACGTGTCGTAATCGTCGTAGTGGTCCGTCCACCAGGGAATATCGCTGCCGCGCGTGGCCTCCTGATCGTGGGCGTAGGTCAGGCTGTCCTGGCGAAACGCGCCCTTGTGAAACCAGTCATCTCCCATCCAGCCATCGACCATGGCATTGATTGGAATCGCCGCGCGCAGCGCCGGATGCGGATTCACCAGCGCCATCAGCGAGGTGAAGCCATCGTAGGAAATGCCGAGAATGCCGACCTTGCCGTTGGTCTCCGGGAATGTTCTTGACCAGCCAATCGATGGTGTCGTAGGTGTCGGTGGAGTGATCGACCGCGGTGGGATTCAGCGGGCCGTGCAGCGGCCGGGTCATGACGTAGTCGCCTTCCGAGCCGTGCTTGCCGCGCACGTCCTGCAGCACGCGGATATAGCCGCCGTTGAGCACGGCATCATCGGCGACATCGTTGCTGTCGAGCAGCGCATCCAAGTGCGCGCTGGCGTCTTTGGCGATGCGGGAGGTTGCGCCATACGGCGTGCGGGTCAGCAGGATCGGGGCGCGGTGCGCGCCGCGCGGAATGAGGATGACGGTCTTCAGTTTGACGCCGTCGCGCATCGGAATCATTTCCTCGCGCTTGCTGTAGTCGAAGCTCTCCACGCGCGGCACGAAGGTTGCCGGCGTTTCGCTTGGCAGCGTCTGTTGCGGCATGGCCGGCGCGGCGAAAGCCATCAGCAGCGTGCAGCCGAGCAGGAGTTTTCCGGCTACGCGCCGGCTAAGTGGTGACATCGGTAAGCTCCGGAGAATAGGGGGGTGGTTTTTGCAACGCGAATAGTGCGGCATGAAACGGCGAGGCGCAACGGCGTGCGGCGCGCCGCGCTCAATCCGGCCGCAGATAATTATGGCAAAGGCGGCCGCGCCGCGAAAACGCAGGCCTCCTTGCGGTGGCGAGGGCTAGGGGGCATGATCGGGCGGGTAGGATCCCTGTTTGGGCTGGACAGGAGGGCAGACGAATGAATTCTTTGTCTTTCACGGTTTCCGACGGCGTCGCGACTTTGGCATTGCAGCGTTCGGCATGCAGCAACGCAATCGACATCACCATCATTCGCGCGATGCATCTGGCGCTCGATCAAATCCAAAAAGGCGAGGGCGGCGCAAAAGCGGTGGTGATCACCGGCAGCAACGATGTGTTTTGCAGCGGACTCGACCTTCACTCCATCGACCTGAAATCTGCCGAGGCACGCCAGCGGGCGCATTTTGAAATGCGCCGCTTCATGGATCCGCTGATCCTGCGTTTGAGCGGCTTTCGATTTCCCATCGTTGCGGCCGTCAATGGCGCGGCGGTGGGCGCCGGCATGAGCCTGGCTCTCGCCAGCGACATCATCATTGCGGCGGACAACGCCTATTTCCTGCCCTCATTTGCGCGCTTGGGGTTGGTGCCGGATGCGGGAATCACCTTTCACCTGGCGCGGCGCATTGGCGCGGGCCGCTCCTTGTCCTCGTTGATGCTCGCGGAAAGAATCGATGCCAAGACTGCGCTTGAATGGGGACTCGTCTATTCAGTGGTTCCCGCCAGCGAACTTCTTGCGCGCGCGCAAGCCGTAGCGCATCGGCTGGCCACCGGACCCTGCGCGGTTCTTGGGCAAATTCGCACGCTGCATGCCTCGACTTTTGACAATTCGCTGCAGGAACAACTGCGAGCCGAACGCAGCGCACAAGAGATGACTCTCGAAACCCAGGATTGCGTTGAGGGCGTGCGGGCGTTTTTCGAGAAGCGCGAGCCTAATTTTTCCGAGCACTAGGCGCACCGTCGGCGCCGGGCTTTGCTGTAATCGCGATGCGAATCGCGGCCAGCGGCGCGCGATCATCGAACGGCTGGGTCAATGGGTCATCCGGCACCCCGAGAGATGTCCAAAGCCGTGCGAGGTCTGGCGTTTGCGGCGTCGCTCTGTTTTGCTGATAGAGGTCATACATCACGTGCGTCCCGGTCGCCGCGTCGCCGATTCGAAGCACGTCCTCGATGTTACGCTCGAAGCCATAGCCGCCCGTTTCCTTCAGGATTGCCCGCAGCGCCGTCTGCAGTCCGACGCGATTGGCGCTTTGCTGACGAATGGCAACGTCTGCTTGCAGGCAGTAAAGTGCGCCGCCCCAGTAAGTACGACCCCAAGAGCGGGATTGATCCATGCCCCCTTCGCCGGCGCGCGGCAACCCCTGGGGCATGGAATTTCGGTCTTCCGCCCAGACATCGGCGATTGTGCGGTTGCCGTCCTGCGCGCGCGCGACGCCCTCGACATAGGTCGCCAAGCCTTCGGCGAGCCAGTCGTGGGACCTACCGATCTCCGGCAGCGCAAGATGTACCATCTCATGGACCAGCACCCAGTCAGCCGCCAGCGTCTGGGCCGTCGTTTCACGGCCCACGCGCACTTGAATCATCAATCCTGAGTCATTGGTCGTTCGGCCGCCGTTGACGCCGCTGCCGTCCATGCCTCGCAATCTTATGATGACCAAGGGTGCCGGAAACTGGCCGTAATAATCCGCAACAATGTGCGCCGACCGATCTATCCAAGCATGCAGCAAAGTTTGCTGGTTTTTCAGGCTGCTATCGTCCATGACAACGCAAATCATGGAACCATTGACCGGCAGTTGAATGCTTGCCGATTGCGGGCACGCGGCTAGCCCGCGCGCGCAAAACGTTGTCAAAACCGCAGCACCGACAATCCACGCTAGGCGCACAAACCCCCCTTCAATTATTGAGCCGGCGCGGGCCGCTCAGGTAGCGGTTGCCGGCCACAAAAAAACGCAACCGCTCGCCGGCTGCCTTGGTCAGTCCAATGCGGACGCTCTCGCCGACGGACTCGATCTCGTGACCATCGCTGCCGATCCAAAGTTGTTTATCCGTAAATAGATTCAAACCGTCGTGACTGCGGTCCACCCGCAGTGCAGCGGCCAAGCGCCCCGGCCCACGTGTCAGGTCCGGTAACTTGACATGGCTGGCATTACGTTGCATATGTTCGATACCGAACAAAGGCTCGAGTGCTCGCAATAGCACGCCGGAACCGATTCCGCCGGGTTCGCTCGATACGTTTAGCATGTACGAGGTCCCATAGCAGAGGTAGACATAAGCATGGCCGTGTTCGAGAAATAAAGAGCGATTGCGCGGTGTCATCCCTCGAAACGCATGGCAGGCAGGATCATTCTGCAAATAAGCTTCGGTCTCGACGATCCGGCCGGCCGCAATGCCGTCGCTGAATTCGCGCACGACGACTTTGCCGAGCAAAGCCCGGGCGAGTTCGACTGTGGCAGAGGGCACGCTGGAGCGCGGGATTCTCTTAATTGACCTCTCAAGCTTGCGCGAAGCTCTGCCGACGATGGTAGTCTCCCAAGTCGTTCGTTAACGACTAAATCGGTCAAACAGGATTCTTAAGGGACAGCAGCATGTTAAGCGCTCAGGCCATCAAGAATCAGCACTCGGATATATTTACATTTCTGCACGGCGATCTGGAAAGGTCGGCCACGCATTGCCACGTTCCAGGAGATGCGCGGCGCCAAAGCCTCGTGTATGTCACTGATGCTACGCAACTTTGTGAGGCGCGGAGTCATAAGCCCGCCATTCTCATCGTGCACGCGAATATGGCTGATCATCTGTGCTCGCAGGAGGATGCGGACAGCTGTTGTTTCTCAGTCAAGAACATTTCCATGGGAATGGCGATTCTTCTGAAGTATTTCGACTGCAAAGCGAGCCGATTTACGCAGTGGGGAGAGCGTCATCCAACGGCGGTCGTACATCGCGATGCAATAATCGGCAAGGGAGCGTTTTTGGGTCCTTATTGTGTCATTGGGGCCGGCGCGAGCATTGGTGATGGCTGCATGATTGGCGCTCACGCGGTGGTGGAGAATGCCGCCAAAGTCGGTGCGCGCAGCGTTCTGCATCCCCATGTCTTTCTCGGCGCCGCCTGCCAGCTGGGCGAGGATTGCGAAGTCCATCCGCACACCAGTATCGGCAGCGACGGCTTTGGCTACGCGGTGGACGCGGCCGGCAAGCCGCGCAAGATCTCGCATTTAGGCAATGTGATCATCGGCGATGGGGTGGAAATCGGCAGTAATTGTGCCATCGACCGGGCAACCTTGACCTCAACCCATATTCGCTCAGGCACCAAGCTGGACAACATTTGTCATATTGCGCACAACTGCGATCTGGGGGAGAACGGCTTCTTCACCGCTGGCTTCATGATGGGAGGCTCGACCAAAATCGGGCGGCAATTCGTCACCGGCGGCAACTCAGTGGTGACGGCGCACATCACGGTGGGCGACAACGTCGTGCTATCCGGCCGCTCCTCGGTAACCAATGATGTCCCCAAAGCCGGAGCCTACGGCGGGTACCCCTTGCAGCCGTTGAAGGAAGCGCTGCGCACGGCCGTCAGCATTGGTCATTTGAATGAAATTCGCCGCAATTTGAAGCGCGTGATGAAGCACCTGCATCTCGCCGAAAATCCGCAGGACGACGCCGCGGAGAGTTGACCATAGAATCAAAAATTTCCTCCATCGCGGTGCCGATTGCCGCGTTGCTGGTGGCGATGGTGTGCTTTCAGCTGGGTGCGACCCTCGCCAAGAGCCTATTTCCGTTGGTCGGCGCCGGCGGTACCGCGGCGTTGCGACTGGCGATTGCCGCGCTAATTCTGTTGGCCGTGTGGCGTCCTTGGCACATCCGCTTCACGCGACGGCAGCTGGTTACCGTGATTGTCTACGGCGTCGCCATGGGATGGATGAATTATTTCTTCTATCTCGCCTTAAGCTACATTCCTCTCGGCATCACCATGGCACTGGAGTTCACCGGCCCGCTCGGCGTTGCGCTATTCGCATCGCGCCGGCCGATTGATTTTTTGTGGATTGTTTTGGCCGCATTGGGTCTTGTGGCTCTGCTGCCGCTGGGCTTGGGCGGAAAACCTCTATCCGTACTCGGTGTCGTCTTCGCGCTCGGCGCCGGCGTTTGTTGGGCGCTCTACATCCTTTTCGGGCGCAGAGCCGGTGCCGCGCACGGCGGACAGATCACGGCATTGGGAACCGTGATCGGCGCCGTGATGATTGTGCCGATCGGCTACGCGCACAGCGGCGCGACGCTGCTCGCTCCGGCGATTTTGCCGCTCGCATTCGGCGTCGCGGTGCTGTCGAGCGCGTTGCCGTACTCGCTGGAAATGTATGCGATGCCGCGGATTCCGACCCGTACCTTTGGCGTATTGATGAGCCTCAATCCCGCGCTCGGTGCCGTTGCAGGGTTGGTTTTTCTCGATGAGGCGCTGACCTTGGTTCAGTGGGCAGCCATCGCCAGCATCGTCGGCGCTTCCGCCGGCAGCGCCGCCACGCGTGAGCTGGCGCGAAATTAGCGCGAAATCAGCGCGATCGCCAGGTACAGGACCGCGGCGCCGGCGAGGGTCATGGCGGTGGTCAGAAACTTCGGATGCGCGTGATAGCTTTCCGGAATGAGATCGCTGGCGCCGATGTAGAGAAAGAATCCTGCGAGCAAGCCGAGCACGCTGCCGAACGATGCGCCGCGAAGCGAAAACAAAAAGGTCGACGCCACGCCGATCACCGGCGCCGATGCGTCCAGCAACAGCCAGTGCATGCCCTGCGATTTATTGCCGCGATTCTTGAGCACGATATTCATCGTATTGATACCGTCGGAGAAATCGTGGGTGAGCACCGCGATCGCAACGATGATGCCCACCTGATGCGACGCCTGAAAAGCCAGGCCGATGGCAATTCCGTCCAGTAAACTATGCAGGCAAAGCACGCCGGCAGCGAAGCGCCCACGGGGCGCGGAGTTGCCATGAAAAAGCAGAATTCGGTCGAGCACCAAGTAGCATAGAAAGCCCAGCGCAGTCCACGATAAAACTGCAGCCGCAGAGTGATAGGGCGCCGCCAAAGCTTATTGCCTCGGGCAACAAATCGAAAAATGCGACCCCGATGACGGCGCCGGCGCTGAAACCCAAAATCAGATGCAATTTGTCGCGCAACCGCAGCGCCAGCAGGCCGCCCAGCATGGTGCAGAGGAACGCTGCGGCGGCAATGATTAGGAGCAACACGGTGTTATATTGCGGGCCACGATATTTAACTTCTTGGGGGCAGCGTGAGTTACGACACGTATCATAAACGCAAAATCGGCAAACACGTGCTAAAGCCTGAAACCCAAATGATGGGCTACGGGTTTGATCCGAGCTTGTCGGAAGGGTCGCTGAAGCCGCCGATCTTCCTGACTTCGACATTCGTCTTCAAGACCGCGCAGGACGGCAAGGATTTCTTCGACTACACCTCAGGACGGCGCGAACCGGTCGCCGGCCAATCCTCCGGCCTGGTGTATTCCCGCTTCAACAATCCGAATCTGGAAGTCTTGGAAGATCGCCTGGCTTTATGGGAGGAGGGCGAAGCCGCCGCGGTATTCTCGAGCGGCATGTCGGCGATATCAACCGTCATTTGGACGCACGTGCGCCCGGGCGATGTGATCCTCATGAGCCAACCCCTGTACGGCGGAACCGAAACGCTGATCGAAAAGACTCTGCCGGGATTTGGCGTGAGCGCGGTCGGGTTCAATCTGGGCCACGACCGCAACGCCGTGCTGGAAGCCGCCGCGCAAGCCTCGAAAAAAGCGGCGGAAACCAAGGGACGTGTGTGTCTCATCATTGTTGAGACTCCCGGCCAATCCCACCAACAGTTTGGTCGATCTCAAACTGATGCGCGAAGTATCGGAGATGATCGGCGCGCGACAAAACGGCGGTCGGCCGCCGGTCGCGGTCGACAATACGTTTCTCGGGCCGGTTTTCCAGCGGCCGCTGCTGCACGGGGTCGACATCGTCATGTACTCCCTGACCAAGTATGTCGGCGGACACTCTGACTTGGTCGCAGGCGGCGTCGTCGGATCGCGCGCCGCCGTCGATCCCGTCAAGAAGTTGCGCGGCGCGCTCGGCACCCAGTTGGACCCGAACACAGCATGGATGATCATGCGGTCGATGGAGACGCTGTCGCTGCGCATGCATAAGTCGGCGGAAAATGCCGCACTGGTGGCGAATTTTTTGCGCCAGCACGCAAAAATCGCTGCCGTGAATTATCTCGGCTTCCTGGCTGCGGATGATCCGCGCGCGACGGTGTTCAAGCAGCAGTGCGAGAGCGCCGGTTCGACCTTCGGCTTCGCCGTCAAGGGCGGCGAAGCTGAGGCGTTTCGTCTGCTCGACGCCCTGCAAGTGATCAAATTGGCGGTGAGTCTGGGCGGCACCGAATCGCTGATATCGCATCCTGCGAGCACGACGCATTCCGGGGTGACCAAGCAAACCCGGGATCGCCTCGGGATCACCGATGCCTTGATTCGAATTTCAGTCGGCATCGAGAATCGCAGATGATTTGATCGCCGATCTGAATGCCGCCTTGGAGAAAGTCTAGGCGCTACCCGCTGATCAACACCCTCACGCTATCGCCGTCTTCGCAATTGCGGAATTGCTTCACACAAATCGGTGCATCGAGCAGCACCCAGCGGCGCTCAAAAGGCCTGTAATCGCGCCAAAATTGAGATGGGGCCGGCAGATTGTGTCAAAACTTGAGCCCCAGCTACCCGATCTGAGAGCGCGGTCACAACGCTTTCAGGCTATCCAGCAAAAATAAGGCCACTCGGGGTTTCCCGGCAATGACGTCACACGGTAATTCTTAGGAGCTTTCATGCATAAGATTCTCACTGCAACCCTCGCAACCGGAGTAATGGCTGCGGGCATTGCACAGGCTGCCACAACCACCACGACTTTCGCGGTGACTGCGACGGTGCAGTCGACTTGCTCCGCGACGGCCGCGACTTTGGCGTTCCCCAACTACACCCCGGGGGGCGGCGCGCAGATCGGCAACACCTCCATCAGCGTCAAATGCACCAAGAACACACCGTTCACGGTCGCTCTCAACGCGGGTTCGACCACGGGAGATGCGTTCGCGCAGCGTCTGATGGGTTCCGGCGCCAACACCTTGCAGTACAACCTGTACACCAGCGCCGCGCTTTCGACGATTTTCGGTGACGGCACCGGCGGCACGGGCACCGTGCCGGGGACAGGTCTCGGTGTTGCGACTGCCAACACCGTGCAGGTTTTTGGTCAAGTCCCGGACAACGCCACCAACCAAGCGGCGGTGCCCGGCGCCTACACCGACACCATCACGGTCACGGTTACGTATTGATCCAACGGGCTCTCGCGGCGGCTTGATGCCGCCGCAAGAGTTGCGGCTTGTCAGTTCGATATTTCGAGGATTCGATGCGCAAGATTCAAGCAATGACGCTGATCTTCGGTGCGGTATGGGCCGGCGTCGCAGACTGCGCAACCACCACCACGACTTTCGCGGTTACCGAGACGGTGCAAGCGACCTGCTCAGCGTCGGCAACCACACTCGCGTTTAGTGCCTACACTCCGGGCGCCGGCGCGAAAGCAAACAACAGCACCATCAGCGTCAAGTGCACCAAAAATACGCCCTATACGATCGCACTGAACGCCGGCAGCACCACCGGCGGCATCGATTGCGCAGCGATTGATGGCTTCGGGCGCCAACACGCTGCAATACAACCTGTTCACCACGGCTGCGTTTAGCCAGATCTTTGGCGACGGCTCGGGCACCAGCAAAACCGTCGCGGGCACCGGCGCCGGCGTCGGCACGGCCAACGCGGTAACGGTATTCGGTCAATTGCCGGATAACGCGACCAACCAGGCTGCGGTGCCAGGAAGCTACACCGATACGATCACCGTCACGATCACCTACTAGGATGCGAACGCTCGTCGCTCTGCTGATCGTCGCCGCGCTAGCCGCACCGGCGAGCGCGAGCACCTTCAACATCTCGCCGATTCGCGCGGAGCTCACCGCCGCTCACCGCACCGAAGCGCTGACCATCATGAATGTCGGATGACAGTCCGGTGGTGGTCCAAATTCGGGTCGTACGCTGGTCGCAGAAGGGCGGCGCCGAGCAACTCGAGGATACACGCGAACTGCTCGTGACCCCGCCGGTGCTGCAAATTCCGGCTAACAGCCAGCAGATCGTCCGAGTCGCATTGCGGCGCGAGCCGGACGGCGCTCAGGAACTCACCTATCGGGTGATCTTCGAGGAGGTGCCGCAAGCGGCGCCGCAAGGATTTCACCGGTCTGCGCGTCGCGCTGCGCTTGAGCATCCCGGTATTCGTCGCGCCCGCGCACGGCAAGGCGAACGCGGAACTGGCGTGGGAATCGCGCTGGCTGCCCAACGGCCAGCTCGAAGTGGCTGCAACCAATAACGGCAGCGGCCATCTGCAAATCACCGACTTCGAGGCGCAATTTCCCGGCTCGCTGATGCCGTTACGCGGCATTACCTCGAAGTATGTGCTGCCGGGAAGCCGCATGAGCTGGACCTTGACGCCGCCGGCGGATGCAAAAAAACAGGGAACGATTCCGATCCGCGGCCATAGCGATCAGGGAGATTTTTCCGCCGACGTCGCGCCCAGCCTTCTCTAAGAGCCGCGATTGGCGCGTGTCCATGACAAGGCTAATTCGAATTGCCTACGCGCTGAAGACATATTCTGGAGTGCTGACCGTGATGCTGTGCCTGGCGGCGCAGCTCGCCCTTGCAGCCGATCCACCGCAATTGACAGAGGCCGTGTTGGAGGTGACCTTGAGCAACGACGAGCCAGGCGAAATGGTCGTTGTGCTGCGCGGCCCGCAAGGACAGTTATACCTGGAAGAAAGCGATTTCGCGCGGCTGCGCCTGCACTTGCCGCGGACTGCGCCATACATGCACGAAGGCCGGCGCTTTTTTGATCCGAAGGCCATCAAGGGTTGCACGGTTACGATCGACGAGGCCGCGCAACGCGCGGTGATCACTGCGCCGCCGACTTCGCTGGACACGACACATTTGAGTGCGGCAGAACGGCGCTCGCCCGACATCACGCCTGCCTCGCCGGGTGCCTTCCTCAACTATCAACTCTCGGCGCAACAAATTGACGGCCAGAACATTGGTGGGGCATTTGCGGAACTGGGGGTTTTTGCCGGCGCAGGAGTGCTGACGAGCACCGCGGTTGCGCGCTATGGCAACGACGACAATCAACTGGTCCGATTGGACACAACTTACACCCGCGATTTCCCGGCGACGCTCGAGACCTTGAATCTCGGCGATGCCATCAGCGATGGCGGCAGCTGGGGCAATGCGGTGCGCTACGCGGGCGTGCGTTGGAGCCGCAATTTCGGCCTTCGCCCCGACTTGTTGACGACGCCGTTGTTGGCCACGTCGGGCACCGCGACCGTGCCCTCGACGGTGGATGTCTTCGTCAACAATCAACTGGTGACCAGCAGCCAATTGCCGCCCGGGCCTTTCGTCATCGATCGCTTGCCTACGGTATCCGGCACCGGCGATGTCAGCGTGGTGGTGCGCGATGCGCTCGGGCGCGAGCAGGTGCTGACGCAGTCGTTCTATTCGAGCGTCACGTTGCTGGCCCAGGGGCTGTCGCAGTACTCGGTCAATCTCGGCAAGATTCGCGATAACTACGCGCTTGAAAGCAATGACTACGGTCCGATGCTGGGCGAGGCCAGCTATCGGCGCGGCATCACCGATGCCATAACCTTGGAGGGACATGCGGAATACCTGGCGGGCGATGCGCACGCGGCGGGACTCAACGCGGCCTTTGGCCTTGGACAAATCGGCGTCGTTAATTTCACGGCCGCCAACGGCGGCGACTCCTCGGGATCGGGCTGGTTGAGCGGGTTTGGGCTTGAACACCGCGGCACGAACACCAGTTTCATCGTCAGCAGCCTGTGGGCCAGCAGCGATTTCTCGCAGGTAGGCGAGCCGCTGGATCCAGCGATGCGCATGCGGCAGCGCAGCCTTTTGCAAACCGGCATTGGACTGGGACGATTCGGCTCCCTATCGCTTGCCTATGTGCGCGCAGACCTATCGGGATTCGCCCACGCAGCAAACCTTGGGCCTGACTCATAGCATTCGACCTTCGGCCGCGTCGGGGTCGCTGAATCTGACGCTCACTCACACCCGTACCGCGGCGCAATTCGCAACGGGCGCGCAAAATTCGACCAGCGCCTATTTGATTTTCGTGCTGCCTCTCGGATTTTCGACGCGCGGCCACCTTGACCACGGTCGGCGGCAGCGGTCCTGGCGCGCCGGCCAACGAGGTGATTGCTTCGCTGACCCAAAGTCCCCCGGTCGGGCCCGGGCAGCGGGCTATCGCTTCAGCGCATCGACGGCGGGCAATTATGATGCGGACTGGCGCCAGCAGTTTAGCAGCGCCGATTTGGAGCTGGAGGCAGCACGCAATCAGGGACTCGACGGCCGCAGCGCATATCTTACCGGCGCGATGACCTTGCTCGATGGCCAACTCAATACCACGCGCTCAGTCAACGGCAGCTTTGCAATGGTGGATGTGGCGGGTCTCGCCGATGTGCCCGTGTATGTGGAAAATCAACTCACCACCCACACCGATGCCACCGGCCGGGCGCTGCTCTATAACCTGCGGCCATACGAGGCCAACCGCATCAGCATCACGCCGGAGGATTTGCCGCTCGATACCACGATTGCAGCCAGCAGCACCATCATGGCGCCGCCTTACCGCAGCGGCGTGATCGCGCGATTTCCGGTGGAGCGCGTGCGCAGCGGCACGTTTCGTCTGGTCACAGACGACGGCAAGCCGGTGCCCGTGGGTGCGGTAGTGACGATTAAAGGCACCTCGTTCCCGGTGGTCCTCGACGGCATGGTGTATGTGACGGGTTACGATCACGGCATGTCCGCGGAGGCGAGTTGGACCGGCGGGCACTGCAGTTTCCGCCTGGAGCCGCCGCCCCCCGACGACCCGCTGCCCGATATGGGCACGGTTAAATGCCACGAAAATCACGAGACCGCGGCGCAAAAGCGATGAAAGCCCAGCACTGCATTGGGGCGGTGTGTCTGTGCCTGCTGTGGGCGCCGCTCGCACAAGCCGCCACCACCGTCAACTGCACCGCGAGCACGAGCGGCATCGCATTTGGAATTTACAACCCATTGAGTGCTCCGGCCGATGCCTCAACCGGAACTTTGAAAGTGACCTGCAATGGCAGCGGAACAGGTTCCGCCAATGTCACGCTCAATGTAACGTTGAGCGCCGGCTTGAGCGGCAGCTACGCCACGCGAAAAATGTTCTCGGGAGTCAATGTGCTCAACTACAACATCTATTGGAGCACAGCCTACAACCAAATCGTCGGCGACGGCACCGGCGGTTCGTTCGCCGGCAGCGCAGGACCGTTCGTCGTGCCGGCCGGGGGCAGCAATTTTGCGACGGGAACGTTTTATGGACTGATTCCCGCTACTCAGAATGTGGCGCCGGGCGCTTACAGCGATGTCATCATCGTGACTGTCACGTACTAGTTCATTCCAGCGGACGCACGGCGAGACGCACCGGCCAAGGATAAGTGCCGATGCTAAGGCCGGGCAGCAGCTCAAATCGAAACTTCAGCGAGACATTGACGGCCTGAGGTTTTTGCCAGCGCTGGACGATGGTGCCGCCATCACCACCCAATGCCAGATCGGAATTCAAGCCCTCGACGATCATGGATGAGAGCACGGGCGCGACGGTGAGGAACTCCAGCGCATAGCCGTTCGGACTATTGCTGCGGACCGTGAACTGAGTTGGCTGCATCACATCAATGTAGCCACGCCGCAGGTCGGCCGCGGAAATGTTCAGACCGGTCGGCGCAGACTGCAATTCGATATTGGCGACGGGCCGAACGATGACGCTCACCGAAAAGTCCGAATGCACATCCCTTGCACCGGCCGCGGTGATGCTTGCGGCAACCACCATGACGATACGTGCCGTGTTCAAGCCCCGATTGTGCGAAGATTTGCTCAAGTCCCAAATAGCGGCAAAAGAGGGTAGTACTTTAGCTTTAAAGCCGCCCGGACATAACATGGAACTTGAGGGGAAACCTGCCATTTCGAGCCTGAACAGACGGTTTGCACAGCACAGCAGCGCAGTATTCACATTGCTCCTGAGCATGCCCTGGATGGCGCGCTGGCGAGAGCGTCGCATCTTCTGGACTCGGTGGTCGTAACCGCCACTCGCATGGCGGAAGATAGCCGCGATTTGCCGGTATCGATCGATCGGGTCGACGCGCAGACCATTCGCAGTGGGCAGCTGCAGGTGAATTTGTCAGAAAGTTTGCTGACCGTACCGGGGGTCTCGGCGCAAAGCCGTCAAAATTATGCGCAGGACCTGCAATTGTCGGTGCGCGGCTTTGGCGCGCGCTCGAGTTTCGGCGTGCGCGGCGTACGCCTGTATTCCGATGGCATCCCCGGAACCATGCCGGACGGCCAAGGACAATTCTCACAATTCGACTTGAGCAGCGCAGACCATATCGAAGTATTGCGCGGTCCTTTTTCCGCGCTCTATGGCAACTCGTCGGGCGGCGTCATCGCGATATTCACTGAGAACGCAAAACCTGGGTATGCGATTGGCGGCACCGCCGAGTACGGTACCTTCAATACTCAGCGGTACGCTGTAAAGACGGGCGGCGACAGCGGTGTGGTCAACTATGTCATCGATGCCTCGCACTTCCAAACCGATGGCTATCGCGTTCATTCCAACGCGGAGCGCAATCTCTTCAATGCAAAGGCCAGCACCAAGTTAAGCGACTCTTCCACTGACGATAGTCGCGAATGCCGTGCAAACTCCCTTCGTGCAGGATCCCTTGGGGCTCACGCGCGCGCAACTTGCCGCGGATCCGACGCAGGCGGGCGTGAATGCCATCGCGTACAACACGCGCAAGTCGCTCGCTCAAGAGCAGCTCGGTGTGGTCTACGACGACCGTCTAAGCGCCGCCGATGATTTAGTCGCGAGCGTCTATACCGGGCATCGCGCCACAACGCAGTTTCAGGCAATACCTAAGGCGACGCAGCAGGCGGCGCCCGCTTTATCCCGGCGGCGTGATCGATTTGGACCGGGCGTACTTCGGCGCGGATTTGCACATGAGCGACCAACGCACGGTCGCCGGCACGCCGCTGCTGCTCGTCGCAGGCGTGAGTTACGATGATTTGGCCGAGGCGCGCAAGGGCTATCTGAATTACATCGGCGCGCAATTGGGCGTGGAGGGAGCGCTACGTCGCGATGAGGCCAACCACGTCTATGATTTCGATCAATACCTGCAGGCGCAGTGGGATCCGTCGCAGCGGTGGCGCATCATCGCCGGCGCTCGCAACAGCGTCGTTCAAGTCACATCGCATGGACACCTCGCCGTGCTTGACGCCGCGGACAGTGAAGTACGGTACTCAGCCGTCAATCCCGTAGCCGGCGTGACCTATCGAATAAGTTCCGCGGTCAATGCCTATTCATCGTATGGCAAGGGCTTCGAAACGCCGACATTGAACGATTTGGCCTATCGGTCGGTCGATGGCAGTTTGCCCGGGCTTAATCTGGGGTTGAAACCAGCGCGCAGCGATAACTACGAGGCGGGCATCAAGGCGGGCAACGAATCGATTCGTGCGAATCTGGCTGCATTCTACATCAAAACCGTCGATGAATTGGCGGTGCTGCAGAACTCAAACGGCCGCACGGTCGATCAAAATATCGGCGAAACCACGCGGCGCGGACTCGAGTTGGCGTTGGATGCAAAATGGGCCGGCGGATTCTCAGCCCGCCTGGCCTACACCTATATCAAGGCGATCGTTGCGCAGCGCTATTTCACCTGCGTCACGGCGCCCTGCAATCCGCTGACCGCCGCAACCGGGTCGCCGCCGCCAAATTATTTACCGGTGAACGAAGGAAATTTCCTACCGGCCGTCGCGCGAAATTCTCTGTATCTCGGGGTGAGCTGGAATTATGCACCGCTGGGCTTTTCGACTACGCTGGAAACGCTCGGTCGGGCGAAGATTTACGCCGACGATCGCAATACTGATGGCGCCGCCGGCTACTGGGTCGCCAATCTGCGCGCCGGATTTGAGCAGGAAACCAGGCACTGGCGCTTCAGCGAATTCGCCCGCCTTGATAATCTGGCAAATCGAGCCTATGTAGGTTCTGTGATCGTGAACGAGACAAATTCGAGATTTTTCGAGCCCGCGCCCGGCCGGACGGCCTACGTGATGTTCAATGCGGCATTGCGTAATTAAGCTGGCGTTATGTGCACCAAATGCCTTGAACCGCGTTAGATACATAGGGTCTTATTGAGTATGTCGAGCTACCGTAAAGCGGGGCTTGGTAAGGAGAGGCAAATGAGTATCAAGGGCAAGGGCGTTCTTTTGGCGGTTAGCGCGCTAGGACTGGTTCTGGCGGGCGCAGGACCGGCATTAGCACAGGGCCATAGCGGTGGTGGCGGCGGCCACGCCTCGGCAGGCGGCCATTGGCGGCGGCGGCCACGCTGCGGTTGGACATGCTGGCGGCGGCGCGCATTTCGCTGGGCCGGGTCATTTTGCCGGCGGCGGCCATGTTGCCACCGCTTATCACGGGGGCGGCTACGCCCACGGCGCCGGCTATGCCGGACATGCGGGCTATGTAGGCGGCCATGGATACTCCACCGGCTGGCGGGGCGGTTCGTGGGGCGGCTGGCGCGGCAGCGCTTGGCGGGGCGGCTATTGGCACGGCGGATTTTGGCCGCGTGCGTATTACGGTGCGGGGTTCGCCTGGTTCCTGCCGATTCTGCCGTTGGCCTATGCAACGTACTGGTATTGCGGGCATTCCGTACTACTACGCCAATGATGTCTATTACACCTGGAACCCGACGTATGACGGCTACGTCGCGACCGATCCGCCTCCGGTGGCCGATTCCAGCGGTTCAGCTGATGTAGGCGGGCCGCCGCCGAGCGATGCGGGTGCCCAGCAGGATCCCGGCCCTGGTCCGGGCGGGCCGGTAGCGGGTCAGATTTTCATGTACCCGAAGAATGGTCAGAGCACCGAGCAACAAGCGACGGATCGCGCCGAGTGCCAGAAGTGGGCAACGGAGCAGGCCGGCCAGGTTGCGCAGAATGGTTCCGACTATAACCGCGCAATGGTTGCCTGTGTGGAAGGACGAGGCTATAGCGCTCGATAGAATTCTAGATCGGGTCTTCTAAATGAATGGGCCGCGCAAAAAATGCGCGGCCCTTTTTTTACCCCATGCCGAAATGTGAGCGAACTTAAGTTGAGCCCCAGCAGGTCTGGGTGTTGGCGACAGCAGCGCTGGTTTGCGCAAACTGCGTGTTCGTCGTATTCAAAGTGAAAAGCGCGCAAGGCGTGTCCGCGACTTGGCTTGGCGCCAGGGGCACGGCCGAAATGATGTAGCTCGGAGCGGCTTGGGCGGGATCCGGGATCGTAATCGTGACGGTGTACTTGCCTTCGACCGAGGGCGCTGCTCCAGCCGCGGCACCAGGACACGCCGCGTAAGTAAAGCTCTGGGAATAGCATCGCTCGAGCGCTTGCGCATCCAGTGTCAGGGTCTTGGTCGCATCGGTGCGATTGCCTCTGCGGATGTACTGGGTGTAACTGGGGACCGCAATCATCGCGAGAATCGCCACGATGGCCACCGTGATCATCAATTCCACCAGCGTAAAGCCGTTTCTCTTCATGCTAAAGGCCCTCATGACGACGGGTGCTTGATGATGGAAATGACTTCGGTCGAGCTGTTTGGCGCTCCGTCCATCACGACGTCGACCCTTTCGCCCGCAAGGATCGTGAGGAACGCCTTGGACGCGTCACTATTCTTCTTGATTGGATAACTGTGATGATCGACCTCGATCGTGCTGCTGGACAGCGGTGCAGTCACCGTGCCGGTCACCACCTGACTGTAATGACGAGTGGTCCAGCCGACTGTGGGTTGCAAACACAAGCCGAGACCGAGCGCCGCCACTGTAAGAGCCAGTTTTCCTAGTTTCATTGACGTATCTCCCACCAAGCTGTTCGAGACTTTGTTGCACCCTTGAGAATAAACGGAGGAATTTCCGGAGCGCAAGCGACACCGACGCACGACGTTGTGGTCAAAGCGATTCCCGTGCCGGTTCCGAATGAGCCGGAACGAATCGTCGGCGCCGAGGCGTAAACGTTACCCGAGCGACACGCCGACGGGCGCGACGGCCACCGGCGGGCCCGCCGCTCGGGTACACCGTATCGGAAGATTGATGTTGCCGTCACCGTTCGCATCGAACTGCGGTGTGGTGAACGATCCGCCCGTCGCAAAGTTCAGCACCATGAGATAGGAGCTGCCCGTAACCGTGCACGGCCCCACCGTGGCGGGAATCGGCTGATAAGTCGTGAATACCAATTCGCCGCCCGCTTCCAAGCCGCGGATCATTGATCACCCGCTCGCCGCTCAGCAAGTTCAGATCGATGTACCATCCCTTGTTGGTCGGGACGACAGGCGCGGTTCCGGTGATCGTGCGCACCTGCGTTCCGCCGAGCGTGGCCGTCGCCAGCGTCTGCTGCAGCAGGTTCGTGCGCAGCAGCGGCGTGACATAGCCGGCGGGCGGATCGTACACGCCGTAAATCGACTGGACGTTGGGTTCGGAGATGTCCGGCGTGCCCAAGAATTGACCGGTGCCGAAGAACACCATCGTGCCGAGCACCTGCGGATATTTCGGATTGAGGGTGGCGACCGGCGTGGTGGTGATGGGCTGCGATGTTGCCGGCGATCGCGCGCCTGGAACAGCACCGTCACCGCCCACGAGCGTCGGATTGGTGTTGGAGATGTCGATGCGCCACATGTTACCCTGCAGATCGCCGGCATAGACCAGGTTCGCGCGCCGCGATCACTGCCGCTGGTGTTGACGGCAATGAGGCTCGACAGGCCGTTGGCCAGCGCGCAGATTGCAGGCGGTCGGCACGGCGGCGCACAGATCGATCTTCGCATCGATGCGCGCCGGTCTGCGGATTCAGCGCATACAGGAACGGCTTCTGGTGCGGGCTGTTGTAGCCGTTGCCGAAAAACACCTGCCAGCCGCTGGCGGTATCGGCGATCACCGGAGTTGCTGAATCCCAATCCCATGTCGGCATCCGTGAAATCCCACAGCACCGCGTTGGCGAGCGCGGCCTCGGTGGTGATGCGCGCCGGATCGGTGACATCGATTGCAAAGACGCTGTTGCCGCCCTGCGCCTCGGTGCCACCAGCAAGCGTGTGCCAGGTGTTGTCCGCGAATTGCACGTCGGCCGCCTGCGGCGAGCCATTGACGTAGAAGTGGTGCTGCGCATTGTAATAGGGCGATGACGCAGATTGATCAAGATTGCGTACACGCCGCGCGGAATGTAGGCGAATAGTTCGTTGCCCGTCGCCGCGTCGAAGGCATGCAGCATGCCGTCGTTCGCGCCGATGTAGAGCAGCGGCGGGCGTGTGCCGTGCTGCCTCGAATGCGAGGTAGGAGGACGGTTGAATGCTTTCGTTCGAAGGCGCCGATGTAGGCCGGGTTGCTGTCGACGATATCGCCGAGGATGTGCGAGCGATTGCGGAACTGGCCGCCGTTGCGCACTTCTTGAGCGTTCGATCCGCGCAAGTACTGCAGCACGTCCGGACCGTTGGTGTCCGGCGTGAAGGTCTGCAGTCTGTCCCAGAGTGTCGTCGATGCGGCGATGCCGTTGGGCGGCGTACCCGGTGTTCCATTCGAACGGTATGCGCGTGTTCAGCGACCGGATCCCAGGTGGCGATGAGGCGCGGCCGCGCCGCAGTTTGACATCCAGCTGGGTCTGGGCCGACCAGATCGGCAGCGCGGGATTGATCGACGCGCCGGTGGTGGATCGATGTTGAACGCGAACAGGTTGCCGGTCCAGTCCTGGTAGGCTGTCCGACGTGACGAATTGCGACTGGTAGACGACGGAATTGGTGTTGAGGCCGGTCGAGTTCACGGCCGCCGACGCGGTCGACTGGTGGGCCAAGATCTGGTGATGATGATCTGCAGCGCATCGGTCACGGCCTGTGGCGTGGTTGCTGGAAAATAGCCCTTCGGGGACGAGGTGCTGGTGCCGCCGGCAACCGCCATGGCGGTCATGGTCGGGCCGCGGCAGATTCTCGGCGGGTCGACGCCGGCGCCCAGACCGATGATGTATGTCTTGACCGGATTCGCGCCGCTGTTGAGCGTGATGAGCTTGTGGATGACGTCGGTCAGCGCCTGATCGTTGGTGGCGACAAATGACGACACCGGGACGGGATCGAAGGTCGCGGTGACGCCATAGCCCGCGGCGGCAGCGCTGCCAAGCGGCGGCCAGTGCCGGCGCGCCAAGTCCATTGTCGGCAGTCCGTCGGTCACCAGCACCACGTAGCGTTGCGTCGCGCAACCATTGGTCGTGGGAGGATTGCCGGCAAACAGAGTGTCCGCGCGATGCATCAATCCGGCCATGGGCGATTGCGTGGCCGCGGCTTTGATTTCGGCGTGCCGGTGGAATTGGTTTCGGGCGCCAGATAAGGAGTGAATTGCGCGATCGCCGCCGCCACGGATGCGGCCGTGGGCGTGGCGCCGGCCGAGGTCATGGGCACGACATGTTGCCGTTGCTCGCTGTCTCGCCGAAGGTGTAATAGCCGAAGCCGCGCTTCTCGTACATGACTTGGTCGAATAGGGCACGAAGCCGGCGTTGGTCGGGCCCGTGGTCGGCGCGCGCAGCCATTGACTTCGCAGCTGTAGCCTTCGACCACGCCGCCGCCGTTTAACTGCCGAGGCCAAAGTAGGGCGGGAAAGGGGTCGGCGGGGATGGACCGCCGTAGACCACGCACACCGGGTCGATGCCGCAGGCGTACAGCACGTCATTGACGCTGGGGTCGTCGCTGCTCGCACCGACGACCATGTACTGCTGGGCGGTGATGTTCTGGCTCGGGTAATAGGTGTTCAGTTCCTCGCAATCCTGGGCAACCGGAACCGGGCAGCAGTAAATTGATGCCGTAGCAAGGATTGAAGAACGTACTCGCCGCTGCCGGGAATCGTGTTCTGGAACATGAATCCGCCCGGCGGGCTCATCTGGTACACCCACGTATGAATACCACCAAGCCGCTGGTGTCGTAATCCATGAGTCCGAAATCGGCGCTCGGCGATGTAGGCGTTCAAAATGGCCGTGATGCCGGCCTTCGCGACGTTCAAACGGCTCGGGGAGTTGTCCTCGAGTAGCCCGGCGACGTTGACGGTGTAGGGCGCGACGCACTCCATTGCCGGTTTCGAGCGGCGGCGTGAAGCCCCTGGGAATCGTGAAATTCGACGGGCGATGCAGTCGGGATATAGCAATGGATGGGGAATCGACCCGGAGCCGGTGCGGATCGCGCCGCTCAAGTCGCCGTCCATCGATTCCGAATTCGCGAGTGCCAGCAGGATCTGCGGATGCGCCGGGATGGTTACCGTCAACGGGGTCTGCGAAATAGTGACCGGTACGGGTGGCGCCGCCATCACGTTGCCGGACCAGCATGCGAGCCCCGTGTAGAAAGCCGACGCCAGCATTTGCGCGAGGCGGCGTTGAAATGACTTTGAAATTAGCCTGTGCATAAATAGTTTCCTTGCGAGCCTTGGCTAACGAACAATCGTTTGCAACATGGTGGTGGACGTGTTGTCGGCGCCGACACCCCGCGCAGTTACCCGATACACGGTGACGGGCGGCGAGGCGGGATTTAAAGAGGTCACCGACAGAGAGGTCCCGACCGGGGCAATGGGCGGAAGACTCTCGATGACCACCAGGGGTACCGGGGTGGGCATCGACATCGGGGGACCGGCATAGGGCAGTGTGTTGGCGGGGATGGACCAATCCATTCCGGTCAGTGGGCTGCCCAGCGCGAATAGCGGTGCATACAAGCCGTTGGTATTGCCGGCGAAATTCACATAGATACCGGTGATCAACCCGTTTTCGGCATCGCGCAACGCAGCCTCGGCGCCTTGTTGGCCCATCTGGCGATTGTCGTCATTGCGCGCCATACGTTCTTCCACCGTCTGCATGCGCGCGGCAGTGACCCCGAGCAAACTCAATATCAGCAGCAGGATCAAGGCGACGAACATCACGACGCCGCTTTGCTTGGATCGATCGCGCAACAAGTAATGAATGATTTTGCATCAGTGCACCTTTAGGGCAACGCGTTGCGCACGGCAATCGTTTCTTCGAACACTTGGCGCGAGCGGGTATCGTTCGGCGCCGTGACTTGCGTCCCCAACAAGTCGTAGGTCTTAGCACCGGTGGGATGGGCTGAGCCGGGCGCGCTTGCCGCCAGCAGCGCGACTTTGACGCTCATCACCGTGTTGAAATCTACGACCTTGTCTGCGGTGACGTACTCGGTAACCGCCTGAGTCTTGGTTGTATCCAGGCCATACAAAATTTGCATTGCTTCGATATCCGGCACCAGTTCGCTGGCAGTGAATGCGCCTGTGCCGTTCAGGTCGTACGCCCACAGCGCGCCGTCGCCATCCGCGCCGGCGCCGATGTAGTAAACCACCGTGTCGACGGGAGTCACCTGAGCGCCAGGAGAAAACGACAGGGGTGCGAAAGAGGAGGTGGAGTTACCCGGTCCGCCGCCGGCGTTATGAGTGATGACCGCATTGGGACCCGGAGGTGCGATTCCGGTTATTTGAAACACCACACCCGTGTTGCAATCGGAAATCACCGCCAATTGGCCGGCGAGCAAGGATCCTTGCGTGTTCACCGTAAACGATGGAGCACCATCGACGATCGCCGAGACATACACGGTCTGCGCATTGGGCAGCGTCGAACGTGCGACCAGCACGTCGTTGTTCTGAACCGGCAACCCGGCCAGCGTGACATCGAGACCGCCGACCCAATCCCCTGGATTCCCGTCGCCCGCGACCGGTGCTGGGGCAGCGGCATACGCCCCCGCGGGGCCGGTGCCGGCTGCCTCAAAGCCTTGTAGCGCTTCGTTGAAACCGAAGGCGAGAGGCGAACCTGCATTGAGTATTCCCTGAACGTTCGGCGCGGTGGTACAGGACATGTAGCCTGCACCACGGATTGAATTCGAGATGAAATTGAGCGCGAAACGGCCGCCGTCGGTCAGCGCCGCCGTGCCCGAAGTCGCTTCGAATGCCGAACGCGAGCCGACGAAAACCGAAATTATCCCCGCGGTCACGATCAACGCCAGGGTGATCGCTACCATGAGTTCGACCAGCGAGAATCCGCGCAGCCGATTCATAGCACAGTCTCCAATTTGATCGACTGTGTGGTGAGACCGCCGGCATTGAGGGTGTTTTGCGCAACACTGTCATCCCAAGACACGATAATAGTCGCGGTGGTCTCTCCGCCGACTGTGGCGATCGCGACCGATCCCTGACCGTTCGGCAGGGCGCCGGGAGGCGCAACCCCGCTGTTGGCGTTCAAATGAAGTCCCCATTGATAAAGGTCGTACAGCGCCACCTGCGTCGGCGTGATGCACGAGCCGATGCCTACGCACAAGGCGCCGGGAACGACGGCCGGCACCGCTGCCGCCGTGGCGTATGACGACACTGGCGTCTTGATTGCTTCCTGCCGATTCGCGCGCATGTCGTCCAGGATTTCATAGGCCAAGGCTGTTGCTTGGCTGCGCAAATACGCGCTGTCATTCGAATGCGATGAGAAGAGCATTAGCTTGGCGATGCCCAGCAGACCAATCGCCAAGATCACCAGCGACACCAGCACTTCGACCAGCGTGAAGCCGCCGTTTCGTGCGATAAGACGTTCGTCGTGTTTCAGAGTCATGACTATCACGGACACGCCAGCGCGGCGCCCCCAACGGAGAACCCAGGTCTTTGCGATGACGCGACCCGACCGGTGAGATTCACCTCCACTTGACGCGCAAACGCCGCGCCTCGCTGGTCGCAAATCCTGAGCGTGAACGGCGCCGCAGGCGCCGTACCATTCGAGTTGAATGTAATGCCGGTGGCTGGACCCGCAACGGGCGTCACGGTATTCGTTCCGCTAAGCGCTGGAACTGCTTGCAGCACACTCGTATTGGCCGGGATGATCGGATCGATATAGATCACGATCCAGCCTTCGGTCCAAGGCCCGGCATCGCAGGCCGCCCCGTTTGCCGACGGGCAGATCGTAATGCCGTTGGGAGAGGCACGTTTGACCGCTTCGCTGCGTGCGTAACTCAAGCTTTGCACCAAGGAGTTGACTTGACCGGTATCACGGTCGTTCTGCAAAAAGCTGTTGAAGGCGGGCACGGCGATTCCAAGCAAAATGCCGGCCACCGTGATGGCAACCATCAGTTCGATCAACGTGAAGCCGTGATGAGGTTTCATGGCCGCCATCCTAGGCAGGCAAGCTTGCTCGAACCTGACGTGCGGCAGGCTAGCTGAGCAGAATGCGACCTAGTTCACAGCTCGCGTGGGAAATTGGATGAGAACGCGCGTGCCGGCACCATTTGCGCCCGACTCGATCGTCATCGAGGCCTCATATAGCCGCGCGATTTCGTCAACGATGGCCAGCCCCAGTCCGCTGCCATGACCCCGAGAATTCGGCATTCGGTAAAATCGCTGGCGCACCCGTTGACGCTCCCCCTCAGGAATGCCGGGTCCGGTGTCGACGACACTCAGGTACGCTCTGCCGTTCTTTTCTCCGGCGCTGGCCGTAACGCTGCCGCCGGCGGGGGTGTATTTCAGCGCATTGTCGACCAGGTTGCTCATGAGATCGTCGAGCAAGGATGGGTCCGCACGGATCAGCGCGGGCGTCGCTTCTACTCCGAGATCGATGTTGGCTTGTAATGCGCGGTCGAAAAACCTGGCGGCCACTTCGTTGACGATGCCCTGCAGATCCACTGTCTGATTCCTGGCGCTGATGTTGGCGGACGGGTCGGCCCGGGCCAGGGTGAGCAACTGATTCGCGGAGTGCGCGAGTTGCTTCACCCCTTCCTGCAGCGTCAGCAGCCGCGCCATGATCGGCTGCGCCGCCGGTTCCGCGACGAGCAAGCCCAGTTGCGCCTGCATGCCGGTAATCGGCGTGCGAAGTTGGTGAGCGGTGTCAGCGATAAATTGTTGCTGTGACTGCACCGAAGTGCGCAGCATCCCGAACAAGCGGTTGAGCGTGACCACCACGGGCGCGATCTCCCGCGGCACCGATGTTTCTACGATGGGACGCAGATCAAGCGGCGAGCGGCTCGCGATTTCATCGCGCAACCTTCTGATGGGCCGCAATCCCACTTGGATGCCGACCCAAACCAACACCAGCGTGATATCGAGCTGGACGAAGTCCCACAAGAGCGTACTCATCAAACCGAGCCGGGCTTCCGGCTCGCTGGTCTTTCTGATATCCGCGACGGTCAGGGTGAGCGTACCGGCAGCGGTATTGAAACGCGTCGTCAGAGTGCGCACGCTGCGGCCATCCAGCTGCGCCATCGCCAAGAGCTCGGTGCCATCGCTGCCCATGGCGACCGGCGGCAGTTGCTCATCGCCTGCGAGCAGCCGCCCCTCGGAGTCGCGCATTGCGTACCTGATCGAGTCGGCGGTCGGGAGAAATGGTCGCACGTAGGGATTGAGATCGAGCGCAATCTGCCCTTCTTTGACGGACACATGGGCCATCAACGAATTCGCGGCGTCTTTCAAGCGCCGTTCGCTGCTGATCATCACGGGGGCGACATTGTTGAAATAGTGAATCAACGCGCCGCACAGAGCCACGAGCATGAGCGGAATGGCCAGCCACAGAATCAATTGACGGCTGATGGAGGATGTCACGCGAGTTTCGCTTCTTCCAGCCGATAGCCCAGGCCGCGCAAGCTGCGAATGATCGCCGCAGTGCCGAGTTTGGCACGCAGGCGCGAGATGTGGACTTCAACTGCGTTGGGGGTGATGTCCTGGTCGGGACCGGCCACAGCCTGCTGAACGCGCTCCTTGGAGACGATTTGGCCGAGGCGGCGCGCCAAACACTCGAGGACCAGCCATTCACGCGCCGTCAGTTCAATTTCCGCGTCGTCGATGCAAAGGCGCTTGCCCGCCAAATCGACGCTCATGCGGTTGAGCTTGACGACACCATTGATTGCGCCATGCGATCGGCGCATGAGCGCCCGGCAGCGCGCCGCGAGTTCCGCCGCTTCGAATGGTTTGCTGAGGAAATCATCGGCGCCCAAGTCGAGCGCCTTGACCTTGTCGGTCAGCGTGCAACGGGCCGTCAGAATGAGCGTGGGAAGCGACTTTCCGGCGCTGCGCAGTCTGCGCACCAGAGTCAGGCCATCGGCGCCGGGCAATCCAACATCGATGACGGCCAGCGCGAACTCCTCGCTCGCGATCGCCGCCTGGGCGGCCTCGGCGCTGCTGACCCGATGCACCGCGTAGCTCGCGGCCACCAGGCCGCGTACGATGGCATCGGCTACCAGGTCATCGTCTTCTACTAATAAGAGCCGCACGCGTTACTTTACTACAGGCTCCTACGGATCGCCGACCGCGTGAGTATTGGGATTGCTCGGTTCATCGCGGTCGGCCCCAAAGGCGCTGCGCTTCGGCGGGATCAAGGCACGCATTCGCGTTTCATAAGCCTTGGTGAAGGTCTCGGTAAAGACATGCGGAAATCCATCGGCGGGGCGCTGCGCGAGTCCTGCGAACAGTTCGGCGTACAGATCCCAGTTCTTGGCCTTGCTCTGACCTCCAAACACGCCGCGCTTGCCGGCGCGCTCGAAGCGCTGTTCCAATTCCTTCGGATCGACCCGGCCGAGGAATTCTTCGAAGGCCGCGCGCGTCGCGGACAGTGCCGCGGTATTTTGTGCCTTGAGATCGCGAAAGTTGTCGCGAATCGCCTCAACGGATCCGGCACGCGTCGAGGTCGTCGTCAGCAGCCGCACCAGCGCCTCGTCGACTCCTTTAGAAAGATTGAGGGGCGATTCGGGCCCGTCTGCGGACGGCGTTGGAATTCTGAATTTATTTCGGAACTCGTTGCGGCCTTGATTAAGGTCCATCAAACCCAGCACTGCTTCTCGCAGCAACTGGCCGGCGAGCTGCAGCGCCACGCCGCGAGCATCCGGGCTAACCGACCGGGGTTCAATGCCGGCGCCGCGGCAAAAGGCCGCCAGTCCGACGTCAAAGTCGCCTTCGTACAGTGCGAGGCTCTGCGAGTTGCCCATTGAGCGCGACAGATTGGGGCTCGGCGAGTTTTCGATGATGGATGCTCTCGGCGAGTCGACTTTCGGGGCGTCGACTTTCAGAGGTCGCGTCATCATGTGCCAGGGAGTTACCCCGCCATCCGCTGATTCCGTCGGATGCTCGACCGGTGGCAGGGACTGCCCGTACAGATCACGCGGCCGCGCACCTGAGTCCGCGATCGACAGACCGCTCGGTTCCAGCAATTGACTCAAATCGAGTTCTGCACCCAAATCATCGGCGGTCGACTTTTTAACCGCCGACGAGGGTGATTGCCCGTCGTACGCAACGATCGCGCTCTCTTCGGGCGGGAAGTCATTTGTCTGGTCGATACTCACCAAAAGCTCGTACTCGCCCAAGCGCACGTAGTCGCCATCCTTGAGCGGGTAGTCGTGATACTTGCCGAGGGGAACTTGCGCGCCGTTGACGTATGTGCCGTTGGAACTGGTATCGACCAGAATGTATGCGCCGGCCCGAAAATCCACGCGGGCGTGTTTGCCTGAGAGATAGCGCTCAGGGTCGGGTAGAATCCACTCGTTGTCAGTGCCGCGCCCGATCGTGCCGCCGTGTACGCCAAAGACCTTGGTGGCTAGCGGCCCGAGACGGGTTGAGTGTTCGCTGACGACGCGTAAGCGCAGGGCCATAAGTCAATCCCTCCAGCGGGTCTCAAGGTTCGCGCTAAGTGCCGGTATAATATGGTGAAATACTAGCAATGCCTGGAGCTTTCTAAATGGCAGCGAGTCACATTTTCAAAGTTCTGTTCGTGAATCAAGGCAAGGTCTATGAGATCTATGCCCGTAAAGTGAGTCACGGCAGCCTTTTCGGCTTCATTGAGGTCGAGGAGCTGGTATTTGGAGAGCGCTCCACGGTGGTGGTGGATCCGGCCGAGGAAAAGATCAAGGCGGAATTCAACGAGGTAAAGCGCACCTATTTGCCGATGCATTCGGTGCTGCGCATCGATGAAGTCAAGAAGCAGGGGGTCAGCAAGATCGTTGCGCTGGAAGGCTCCAATGTCTCTCAATTCCCGGTTCCGATCTATACGCCCGGCGGAGACTCGAGCGCTCGCAAATAAGCCCGATTCCTGTAGAATGGTGCATGTTTAGCCTTTTCGGCGCGCCGGCGCTGTCGCAATTCCGCCTCGACCAACTGCTGCGCTCCCTTAATGTAGAAGAGCCGCGTGTTAAAGCGCTCGCATCGCGCTGGATGCACTTCGTCGATAGCTCGCGCCCCTTGAACGAATCCGAACTGACGGTGCTGGGCAGACTCCTCACCTATGGCGCGCGCGTTCCCGATGCGCAGCGCGAGATGCCGACCGGGCAGCGCCTATTGGTGACCCCGCGGGTCGGCACCGAGTCGCCTTGGTCCAGCAAGGCCACCGACATCGTGCATGTCTGCGGCCTGACCGCAGTGACGCGGGTCGAACGCGGCACGGTGTTTTTCATCGATTCCATCGCGCCCCTGAGCAGTGCGGATCTCCTCAAGCTCGGGGCGCATTTACACGACCGCATGACCGAATCGATCTGGACCGATTCCCTAGAGCCTCGAGGCCTGTTTCACGCGGCCGCGCCGCGCGGCTTGCGCCATGTGGTTTTGGGCGAGCATGGCCGCGAGGCGTTGGCGCGCGCGAACCAGCAATGGGGGTTGGCGCTATCGAGCGAGGAAATCGAGTATCTGGTGCAGGCGTTCGGCAAGTTGGGAAGGGATCCCACGGATGTTGAATTAATGATGTTCGCGCAAGCCAATTCCGAACATTGCCGCCACAAGATATTCAACGCGCAGTTCATCATCGACGGCAAGCCCATGCCGCTGTCGCTGTTCGCGATGATACGCGCAACGCACGCGCGCAATTCAGACGGCGTGCTCTCCGCCTACCGCGACAATGCGGCGGTGATCGTAGGCGCCGATGCCACGCGTTTTTTTGCCGATCCGCTCACGCAGCGCTACGCCGGCGTTCAGGAGCCGATCGATATTCTAATGAAAGTGGAAACTCACAATCATCCAACAGCCATTTCGCCGTTTCCCGGCGCAGCCACGGGGGCGGGGGGCGAGATTCGCGACGAGGGTGCGACTGGAATCGGCGCCAGACCCAAGGCGGGACTCACCGGCTTTTCGGTTTCAAATCTCAAGATTCCCGGCATGGTGCAGCCCTGGGAGGTGGATTTCGGCAAACCGGATCGCATCGCCTCCGCACTCGACATCATGATTGCCGGGCCCATCGGCGCGGCCTCGTTTAACAACGAATTTGGACGCCCGAACACCTGCGGCTACTTCCGCGTATTCGAACAAGAAATAGCGCAGTCGGATGGCGCCGCCATTCGCGGTTACCACAAGCCCATCATGGTTGCCGGCGGCCTGGGCAGCGTGCGGCGGCAGAACGTGGAGAAGAAAGAGGTCGTCGTCGGGGCCCCATTGATTGTTCTTGGCGGTCCTTCGATGCTGATTGGCTTAGGCGGCGGCGCGGCGTCCTCTGTCGGCAGCGGTCAAAGTTCCTCCGAACTGGATTTCGCATCAGTGCAGCGTGGCAATGCCGAGATTCAACGCCGGGCTCAAGAAGTGATCGACCGCTGCGTCGCAATGGGCGATGCCAATCCCATTTTGCTGATTCATGATGTGGGCGCCGGCGGATTGTCGAATGCGTTGCCCGAGGCGATCGAGCACAGTCATCGCGGCGGCCGTATCGACCTGCGCAAAATTCCCAGCGCCGAATCTGAACTCTCGCCGATGGAGATCTGGTGCAACGAAGCGCAGGAGCGCTACGTGCTCGCGCTCGTGCCGGGAACGGTCGAGCAATTCAAGACCTTGTGCGAACGGGAGCGCTGTCCGTTCGCGGCCGTGGGCGAAATCACCGCGGATGGCTTGCTCAAGGTCTGCGATCCTGTGCTGCACGCAGTTCCCGTCGAGATGCCGATTGACATGCTGCTCGGCAAAGCGCCGCGCATGACGCGCGATGTTCAGTCGGTCGTCAAGCGATCCACGTCGTTATCGACGGAGGGTGCGATTTTGAGCGACTCGCTCGATCGATTGCTGAGTCTGCCGACCATCGCCGACAAGTCCTTCTTGATTACGATTGGCGACCGGACGGTCAGCGGATTGATCAGCCGCGATCAGATGGTGGGACCGTGGCAGGTGCCGGTCGCCGATGTGGCCGTTTCGTTGAGCAGCTACGAGGAGTACAGCGGCGAAGCCATGGCGATGGGGGAACGGGCGCCCGTTGCAGTTCTCGACGCGCCGGCATCGGGACGCTTGGCGGTGGCGGAGGCACTCACCAATATGATGGCGGCTGACATTCGTCGCCTGGAGGACATACGCTTATCGGCGAACTGGATGGCGGCATGCGGTGAACCGGGCGAGGACGCCGAGCTATACGCCACGGTGAGCGCAGTCAGTGAACTTTGCACGGCGTTGCGCATCACGATTCCGGTGGGCAAGGACTCCCTGTCCATGAAGACCACATGGAACGAGCGCGGCAGCGAACGCTGCGTGCTCGCCCCCGTGTCCTTGATCGTTTCCGCATTTGCGCCGGTACAAGATGCGCGCCCGACGCTGACGCCGGAACTCAACCTGTCGCAACCCTCGCGCCTGCTGCTGATCGATTTAGGCGCGGGCAAGAATCGCCTGGGCGGCTCTTGCTGGTCCCAGGTGCACTCGAAGAGCGGCGGAACTCCGGCGGATCTCGATAATCCGCAGCTCTTGAGCGCGATGTTTTCCGGATTGCGCGAACTGAAAGATCAAGGCTTGGTGCTCGCCTATCACGACCGTGCGGACGGTGGTC
Source organism: uncultured Gammaproteobacteria bacterium (assembly GCA_963771615.1). GTDB lineage: Bacteria > Pseudomonadota > Gammaproteobacteria > Steroidobacterales > Steroidobacteraceae > Bog-1198. The sequence continues at coordinate 7,781 of CAVYUD010000005.1, read as the reverse complement.
TGCTCGTGACGCTGTTGGAGATGGCGTTTGCCACTCATTGCGGTCTGCGCGCCGATCTGGGCGCGGTCGATGACATCATCGCCGCAGCCTTTGCCGAGGAGCTCGGGGCGGTCATCCAAGTCCCGGCGGCGCGCATCGCTGAAACGCAGCAAATCCTGGCGCGTCACGGATTGGGCGCAATCACGCGCGATGTCGGTGAGCCCACCGAGGGAGTCGAGGTTCAGGTCAGCGCCAATGGCAGCGAAGTCTATCGCGGCTCGCGCAGCGCATTGCACCGGCGCTGGAGCGAGGTGTCGTTCCGCATGCAGGCGTTGCGCGATAACCCGGAGTGCGCGCGGGAAGAATATTCGCGGCTCGAAGATGCGGACGATCCCGGCCTGCACGCCGCCCTGAGCTACGATCCGGCGGACGATGTCGCCGCACCCTTCATTCAGAGCGGTGCGCGGCCTGCAATCGCGATTCTGCGCGAACAGGGCGTCAACAGCCACGTAGAAATGGCTGCTGTGTTCAGCCGCGCTGGATTCGACGCTTACGATGTGCACATGACGGACATCCTGGCAGGACGCGTGCATCTGGCAAGATTTCATGGGCTGGTGGCGTGCGGCGGTTTTTCGTATGGCGATGTATTGGGTGCGGGCGAAGGATGGGCGAAGTCCATTTTATTCAACCCGCGCGCGCGGCAAGAATTTGCGGCTTTTTTCCAGCGAAATGCGACGTTTACCTTGGGGGTCTGCAACGGCTGTCAAATGTTGTCGGCGCTCAAGGAATTGATCCCCGGTGCGGAGCGCTGGCCGCGTTTCGTGCGCAACCGATCCGAACAGTACGAGGCACGCCTGTCCTTGGTGCGCGTGCCGGATTCGAACTCGATCTTGTTTGCGGGCATGCACGGCTCGGTGCTGCCCATCGCCGTCGCCCATGGCGAGGGCAGGGCGGAATTCGATCCAGGCGTGACGGCGGCCGCGCTGCTGGATGAGCAGTCTCGTGACCTTGCAATACGTGGATCATCGCGATCGGCCTACGCAAGCTTACCCGTTCAATCCCAATGGCTCCGAGTTGGGACTCGCGGGATTGTGCAGCACCGATGGACGCGTGACTTCGCTAATGCCGCATCCGGAGCGGGTATTTCGCAGCGTGCAGAACTCTTGGGCACCCAAGGAGTGGGCCGAGGACGGCGGCTGGATGCGGCTGTTTCGCAATGCGAGGGTATTTGTCGGCTAGTAGTGGCAACATCCCCAGGTCATCTTACCTCCCTGCCTCGCCGGCCTCGACGTGATTGGGTGCGACGAATCTGCGGAAAGTCACGGCTTGCACCAACCGTGCCTTGCGCACGAAGGTTTGATACAGCAGATCGCGCATGACTTCCAATAAAATTCCGGCGTGTTCGGATGTCAGGTTGGGGTGATTGGGCCAAGGATCGCTGTCGCTGCCGAACAGCACCGCGCGCAGGGTGGAAAAAGTTTCGTCATCAAGATCCGCAAGCGTCCGGATCTCCTGCAGCGTGTCGAACAGCTCCAGCTTGCCGCGCTCGCCCAGTTCTCGAAACAAGGATTGCGCGGTGCGGCGGCTCATGGACCCAAATGCGTTGAAGCAACCCGCCGAGTAGCAATCGAGCGCCTCTTTGAACAAAGCCTCCGCTTCTTCCGGCAAATACGTCAGCGGGAAATGCTCCCGCGCGCGTTCGATCTCGATGAAGTTCGACGCCAGTTCCACCCGCAACGCCGTATAGGCCTTGACGGCGAACTTGAGGAAGATCGGTTCGATGCAGGTATCGCAACGGAACACAATGCCGATGTGCTTCGGCTTGCGGCGGCTCAGGTCTTCGAATTTGGGCACCGCAACCGGGGTCAGATGCGTCAAGGTCTGGCAGTGCGGGCAGGTCAGCGCGATGCCTTGGTATTCAACATGCAACTCGTCTTGGGGCGTAATGTAAATGCTCATGACTCAACCTGTTAGTGGTTTATAACGAATGCGGTGAGGCTGACTGGCGTCCTCGCCTTTGCGCTTCTTGTAATCCTCGACGTATTCCTGATAGTTACCCTCGAACCAGAAGACCTGCGAATCGCCTTCGAACGCCAGGATATGCGTTGCGATGCGATCGAGAAACCAGCGGTCATGTGAAATAACCACGGCGCAGCCTGGAAACGCGACCAAGGCATCCTCCAGAGCGCGCAATGTTTCGATGTCCAAATCGTTGGTCGGTTCATCGAGCAGCAAGACATTGCCGCCCGCCTTCAACACCTTGGCGAGGTGCACGCGATTGCGCTCGCCGCCCGAGAGTTCGCCGATCATCTGACCTTGCTGGACGCCTTTGAAATTGAAGCGCCCGACATAACCGCGCGAAGAGGTTTCGTAGTTCCCCACCTTGATGAGATCCAGGCCGCCCGAAATCTCCTGCCACACCGTGTTCTTGTCGTTCAGGGCTTGGCGCGATTGATCTACGTAGGCGAGTTTGACGCTGGGTCCCAAACGTATCTCCCCGCTGTCGGGTTTTTCGACGCCGGAGAGCATGCGGAACAAGGTGGTCTTGCCCGCGCCGTTGGGGCCGATGATGCCGACGATCCCCCCGGGCGGCAAACTAAAGCTCAAGGAGTCGATCAGCAGCCGGTCGTCATATCCCTTGCGACAGATTTTTGCATTCGATGACCAGGTCGCCCCAGGCGCTCGCCCGGAGGAATGTAAATCTCGTTGGTCTCGTTGCGCTTCTGGAATTCTTGCGAAGCGAGTTCTTCGTAGCGCTGCAACCGCGCCTTGGATTTGGCTTGACGTGCTTTTGGGTTGGTCCGCACCCATTCCAGCTCGCGCTTCAGGGTCTTTTGCCAGCGCGTCCTGTTGCCGCTCTTCCTGCGCCAAGCGCAAGCCTTTCTGCTCCAGCCAAGAGGAATAGTTGCCCTGCCAGGGAATGCCGTGGCCGCGATCGAGTTCCAAGATCCACTCGGCCACGTTATCGAGAAAATAGCGATCGTGCGTCACTGCGATCACGGTGCTCGGATACTCCTCCAGAAAGTGCTCCAGCCAGGCCACCGACTCGGCGTCCAAGTGATTGGTCGGCTCGTCGAGCAGCAGCATGTCCAAGCCGGACATGCTGCTGCTCGACGAGCCGACCAATCACTTGGACGCCGAGTCCGTGGCCTGGCTGGAGCACTTTCTGGAGGAGTATCCGAGCACCGTGATCGCAGTGACACACGATCGCTATTTTCTCGATAACGTGGCCGAGTGGATCTTGGAACTCGATCGCGGCCACGGTATTCCCTGGCAGGGCAATTATTCCTCTTGGCTGGAGCAGAAAGGCTTGCGCTTGGCGCAGGAAGAGCGGCAACAGGACGCGCTGGCAAAAACCCTGAAGCGCGAGCTGGAATGGGTGCGAACCAACCCGAAAGCACGTCAAGCCAAATCCAAGGCGCGGTTGCAGCGCTATGAAGAACTCGCTTCGCAAGAATTTCAGAAGCGCAACGAGACCAACGAGATCTACATTCCTCCGGGCGAGCGCCTGGGCGATCTGGTCATCGAGTGCAAGAATCTGCGCAAGGGATATGACCAACGGCTGCTGATCGACTCCTTGAGCTTTAGTTTGCCGCCCGGGGGAATCGTGGGCATCATCGGCCCGAACGGCGCCGGCAAGACCACCTTGTTCCGCATGCTCTCGGGCATCGAAAAACCCGACAGCGGGGAAATCCGTTTAGGACCCAGCGTCAAACTCGCCTACGTAGACCAATCTCGCCAAGCTCTGAACGACAAGAATACAGTCTGGCAGGAGATCTCGGGCGGCCTGGATCTCATCAAGGTGGGTAACTACGAGACGTCCTCTCGCGGCTATGTCGGCCGCTTCAATTTCAAGGGCGTCCAGCAAGGGCAGATGATCGGCGAACTTTCAGGCGGCGAGCGCAACCGCGTTCACCTCGCGAAGGTGTTGAAGGCCGGCGGCAATGTGTTGCTGCTCGACGAACCCACCAACGATTTGGATATTGAAACACTGCGCGCTCTGGAAGACGCCTTGGTGGCGTTTCCAGGCTGCGCCGTGGTTATTTCGCATGATCGCTGGTTCCTGGATCGGATCGCAACGCATATCCTCGCGTTCGAAGGCGATTCGCAGGTCTTCTGGTTCGAAGGTAACTATCAGGAATACGTCGAGGATTACAAGAAGCGCAAGGGCGAGGACGCCAGTCAGCCCCACCGCATTCGTTACAAACCACTAACGGGTTGAGCCATGAGCATTTACATTACGCCCCAAGACGAGTTGCATGTCGAATATCAAGGCATCGCGGTGACTTGCCCTCACTGTCAGACGCTGACGCACCTGACGCCGATTGCGGTGCCCAAATTCGAAGAACTGAGCCGTCGCAAGCCGAAGCACATCGGCATCGTGTTCCGATGTGATACCTGCATTGAACCGATATTCCTCAAGTTTGCCGTCAAGGCTTACACGGCATTGCGGGTGGAACTGGCGTCAAATTTCATCGAGATTGAACGCGCGCGCGAGCATTTCCCGCTGACTTATCTGCCGGAAGAGGCTGAGGGTTTGTTCAAAGAGGCGCTCGATTGCTACTCGGCGGGCTGCTTCAATGCATTCGGGTCCATGAGCCGCCGCACGGCGCAGTCCTTATTTCGCGAACTCGGCGAGCGCGGCAAGCTCGAGCTGTTCGACACGTTGCAGGAAATCCGTTCGCTTGCGGAACTGGACGACGACAGCTTTTCTATCCTGCGCGCGGTGCTGTTCGGCAGCGATAGCGATCCTTGGCCCAATCATCCCAACTTGACTTCGGAGCACGCCGGAATCTTGCTGGAAGTCATGCGCGATCTGCTGTATCAAACCTTTGTGCGCAAGGCACGATTGGTACAAGCGGTCACTTTCCGCAGATTCGTCGCGCCCAATCACGTCGAGGCGGGCGAGGCAGGGAGGTAAGATGACTCTGGGGATGTTGCCACCCTAGTCGACAAACACGCGAGCATTACGGAACAGGCGCATCCAGCCGCCGTCCGCGGCCCATTCCTTGGGTACCCAGGAATTCTGCACGCTGCGAAATACCCGCTCCGGATGCGGCATCAGCGAAGTAACGCGTCCATCGGCGCTGCACAATCCGGCCAATCCCGACTCGGATCCATTGGGATTGAACGGGTAAGCCTGCGTAGGCCGGTCGCGATGATCCACGTATTGTAAGGTCACGAGACGCTCCCCGAGCAGCGCGGCCGTCGTCGCGCCTGGATCGAATTCCGCCCTGCCCTCGCCGTGAGCGACGGCGATGGGCAGCACCGAGCCGCGCATGCCCGCAAACAAGATAGAGTTCGAATGCGGCACGCGCACCAATGACAGGCGTGCCTCGTACTGTTCGGAGCGGTTGCGCACGAAACGCGGCCACCGCTCCGCACCGGGGATCAATTCCTTGAGCGCGGACAACATTTGACAGCCGTTGCAGACCCCCAAGGTGAAAGTCGCATTGCGCTCGAAAAAAGCCGCAAATTCTTGCCGCGCACGCGCGTTGAATAAAATGGATTTCGCCCATCCTTCGCCCGCACCCAATACATCGCCATACGAAAAACCGCCGCATGCCACCAGCCCGTGAAATCTTCGACAGATGCACGCGCCCCGCCAAGATATCCGTCATGTGCACATCGTAGGCATCGAATCCGGCGCGGCGTGAACACCGCAGCCATTTCCACGTGGCTGTTAACACCTTGTTCGCGCAGCATCGCGATCGCGGGCCGCGCGCCGCTCTGAATAAAAGGCGCCGCGACATCCGTCTTCGGGTCGTAGCTCAACGCGGCGTGCAGGCCGGGATCGTCCGCGTCCTCGAGCCGCGAATATTCTTCCTGCGCGCACTCCGGGTTATCGCGCAGCGCCTGCATGCGGAACGACACCTCGCTCCAGCGCCGGTGCAACGCGATGCGCGAGCCGAGATAGACCCGCTCGCCATTGGCGCTGACCTGCACATCGGCTCCAACGGTGGGCTCGCCGAGATCGCGCGTCAGCGCGTCCAAGCCGTGACGGGCCAAAATGGGCTGCGCTTCGGCGATGCGCGCTGCCGGAACTTGGATGACTGCCCCTAGCTCTTCGGCAAAAGCCGCAGCAGTGAGGTCATCAACTCTGCCCAGATCGACCCGCAGACCGCAATGTGTGGCGAACGCCATCTCCAACAACGTCAGGAGCAGCCCACCGTCCGAGCGGTCGTGATAGGCGAGCACCAGGCCTTGGTCCTTGAGTTCACGCAGCGCCGGAAAACATCGCGCTCAAGAGCTGCGGATTATCAAGATCTGGCGGAGTCCCGCCGCTCTTCGAGTGCACTTGCGCCCAGCACGAGCCGCCCAGGCGATTCTTGCCTGCGCCGAGGTCGATCAGCAGCAGGCGCGAGGGCTGCGACAGGTCGAGTTCCGGCGTCAGCGTGCGCGCGCGCATCCTGGACCGGCGCAAACGCGGAAACGATCAAGCGACACGGGCGCGAGCACGGAACGTGCTCGCCGCCGCGTCGCTCCATGCGGTCTTCATCGACAACGAATCCTTGCCCACCGGAATCGTGATGCCAAGCGCCGTGCACAGTTCACTCCCACCGCACGCACCGTGGCATACAGCTCCGCATCCTCGCCAGGCTCGCCGCACGCCGCCATCCAATTCGCCGACAATCGGATGTCCGCAGCGCGCGAATGTCCGCGGCCATGATGTTGGTGATGGCCTCGGCCACCGCCAGCCGTCCCGATGCCGGCGCGTCGAGCACGGCCACCGGCGCGCGCTCGCCCATGGCCATGGCCTCGCCGGTGTACCCCTCGTAACTGCTCAAGTGACCGCCACATCGGCGACCGGCACCTGCCACGGTCCCACCATCTGATCGCGGCTGATGAGGCCGCCCACCGTGCGATCGCCGATGGTGATCAAGAAGGACTTGTCGGCAATCGTCGGCAGACACAGCAATCGATCCAGCGAATCGCTCAGATCGCACGCCGTCCGTCGATAACGAGTCGCGGTCGCTTGGCGACGCGACGAACATCGCGGGTCATGCGCGGCGCCTTGCCGAGCAGCACATCGATCGGCATGTCCACCGGGATCTGCATGCAGCACGGGATCGGATACCTTGAGCAGCCCATCGCGCGGTGATTTCGCCGACCACGGCGAACGGACAGCGCTCGCGTTCACACAAGGCCGCGAATTGCTCGACCGCTTCCCGGCACGAGCGCGAGCACGTAGCGCTCCTGCGCCTCGTTGCACCAGATCTCCATCGGCGACAGTTCGGATTCAGCGCTGGGAATCTTGCGCAGGTCGATGCGCCCGCCGCGATGGCTGTGCGCGATCGCCTCGGGCAAGGCATTCGACAACCCGCCGGCGCCCACATCATGAATCAGCAAAATCGGATTGGCATCGCCCAACGCGCCAGCAGCGGTCGATCACTTCCTGCGCCCGCCGCTGAATCTCTGCGTTGCCGCGCTGCACCGAGGCGAAGTCCAGTTCGGAGGAGCTTTGGCCGCTGCCGACCGATGAGGCGGCGCCGCCCCCTAAGCCGATCAGCATCGACGGGCCGCCAAGGACAATGAGCGGCGCCCCGACGACGACCTCTTTCTTCTCGACGTCCGGCGCCGCACGCTGCCCAGGCCGCCGGCCATCATGATGGGCTTGTGGTAACCGCGAATGGCGGCGCAGTCCGAGCCTGCGTATTTTCTTGTTCGAATACGCGGAAGTACACACACACACACACACACACACACACACACACACACACACACACACACACACACACACACACACACACTGCGCGGGCGCGCGCGCGCGCGCGCGCGCGCGCGCGGGCGCGCGCGCGGCG
>CAVYUD010000004.1:0-654826 GCA_963771615.1 uncultured Gammaproteobacteria bacterium | reverse complement strand
GTGATGGCGCTGTTCACCTTCGAATAGTAGGCATCCAGCGATAGGCCCGCGTAATTGCCACCGATGTCAACCTGGAGAGCAGTATTGCCGGAAGCCTGGGAACCCTTGAACTTGTATAGGGCAGCAAAGTGAATGAGATCTTCGAAGCTCGCGGAGTACTTGGCGGTCGAATCGAGTCGGTTATCTTCACTGCTGCCGGCCCCCGAGTAGGTGTTGGACGCGCCGAGCAGGCCGAAGGCCGTGGCATTGTAATTCGGGTCGTACTTGATCGTTCCTTCGGAGAGTAGGGTGACCTGACGGCCGAAGATGAGTGTTCCGAAGTGCAGCGATTTTAATCCTACATAGGCAGTCTGGAAGGCCTGTCCGGCGGAGCTGCCATCGACGCCGATGCTCTGCGCGTTGAGGGTCTTACCGTTGTTTACGGCGAGGGACTTGAGCGAGTCGGCGATTTCACCGGACTGCGGATTGATGAAGGACTCGATTTGGAATACGGCGGAGAGTTCGTCGTTCAACGGCTCGATGCCCTGCAGGCCGACTCGCGATTGTCCCATGTTGCTCGGGGTAAGACCGATCGCCGATTGATAGTCGTTCTGCCGCACGATATTACCGCTGGCTGCCGGACGATAAGGCGTGAAGGGCGCGCTGTGCGTGTCATATTGCACGCCGACGTCGATCACCCCATAGAGGGTGATGCCATTCCAGGTGAGGCTGTCATCCCCGGTGATACCGGGACCCGTCTTCTGCTGCGCGTGTGCGGGCAGAGCCGCTGCCAGAGCACTTAACAATACGATCCATCCGAACTTCATCCCGCGCTTCCTCGCTATTTTCTAGGGGCTCGCATTGAAATTAGTGCGGCAGGAATACTCTTGAATTTAAGAACTAGCGTCCAATGCTGGTATTGAATAACGATAGTTTCCGTAGCTGATGGCGAGGCGTTATGGGCTCATGCCATTTTGAGCTAAGAGCAGACGGGGATGAACGATAAAATCACGGGCATCGAGGCGCCTCTACGGGCGCGATATCAATGGCCTTACGGATGAACCTCAAAGCACAGATTGCCCGACTGTGGTCGAACGAGTTCGGTCCCGAGCTCGCGCCGGAACTTAGAGGGCTCAATCGTGCGATTGAGCCGCTGTCGGTGGTGCAGCGAGTCGAGCGCGCGCTTGAACTTCTTCCGGGCGAGCATGTGCTTACCTCGAGCTTCGGGGCGCAGTCCGCCGTCATGTTGCACCTGGTGAACTTGGTTTTGCCGAATGTGCCGGTGGTATTGCTCGACACGGGGTACCTCTTTCCCGAGACATACGATTTCATCGATCAGCTGACCGAGAAGCTCAAGCTCAATTTGAAAGTGTTTCGCGCCGAGTCCTCTGCCGCATGGCAAGAAAGAAGATTCGGAAAGTTGTGGGACCAAGGCCTCTCAGGCATCGAGCGTTACAATCGCATCAACAAGCAGGAACCCTTGGATCGCGCGCTCAATGAGCTGCATGCGAGGACTTGGTTTACCGGCGTACGGCGGACCCAAGCCAATACGCGTTCGCGTATTGTTCCAATCGAGTTCAAGCGCGGTCGCTACAAAGTCCATCCGCTGTATGACTGGAGCGATCGAGACATCGGCCGTTACCTTGATACGCACGGATTGCCGTATCACCCCCTGTGGAAACAGGGCTACGTGTCGATCGGCGATTGGCACACGACTCGTTCGCTTAGCGAAGTGGAGAGCCCCGAAGAACTACGTTTCTTTGGTTTGAAGCGTGAGTGTGGCCTGCACGAATAGAACGTCGCGCATTACTTTAAGCAAAGAGCATGCGCTCACTGACGGTGCCCAACATGATCGCGATGAGAATGCGGGTGATGCGGGCCGGCAGACGGATACTGATACGCGAGGCAATCAATACGCCGGGAATCGAGCCCAAGAGAAGAGCGGCCAAGACATTGAAGTTGACATGACCCAGCAAGGCATGCCCGAAACCCGCAATAAGCGTCACCGGGAGCGCATGAGCGATGTCCGTCGCGACGAGCCGATCTGCAGTGAGCCGCAAGGGATAGAGCGCCACCAGCATGACTACGCCGAGGGCTCCTGCCCCCACGGAAGTCAAAGTGACGGCTATCCCCAGGATCAATCCAGCGAGGGCGGTGAGCAGCAGCTTGTGACGCTCCACCTGTACTAGAGCGCGCGCAGTAAGTTTTAAACCGACGCGTTGCAGTTGGGTCTGAAAGACCAGTGCAACAGCAGTAACGAGAAGAATGATGGCGATGGCGTGCAGTGTGATCGCGTCGGCTGTAGTCGGTGTGCGGCGCGCCAGCCAGAGCCCGATGACAACGGCGGCGGAACCCGGGACGCTGCCCAGCAAGAGACGCCCGACAACGGTCCAGTCCACGCGCCGACTAAAGCCGAAGGAAGCGGTTGCAACCAGTTTTGTAGTCGCGGCGAAGAGGAGATCGGTCCCCACCGCGACCGAGGGCGATTGCCCAAACAAGAGCATCAATATGGGCGTCATCATGGAGCCGCCGCCGACGCCGGTGAGACCGACCAAGGTGCCGACGAGAAGTCCAGCGCCCGCGTATAGAGGAATGTCGGTCATAGCTGCTTGAAATAGGACTACGTGAACCCGCGAGCTAATTAGAGTACCAGTCGGCGCCCCTGTCATTGAGATCACATTGATATGAGCGTATGCCCAGCGCAGCGGGGTAGCACATTCGAGGAAACGGCGCGTTCGTCGCGTGTGAACCCGCGCTGCGTCGGAATGGCTGTTCACCTCGTGACGGTTAAAGACTTCTTGGGCATGGGATCATATTTAGAAGACATAGAATTGCGTGATCCCCCTAATTGACACGTCGCAAAGAACCTCTATCCTTCGCAACGGGCCATCCGCTCCCAACGGCGGACGCTCATCTGTAAGGATGGGAGTAGGAATTGACGACACACATATCGCCGCCGGGCGTCCGCCCGGTTGATGCTCGATTTTCATCGGGTCCGACCAAAAAACGTCCGGGATGGAGCCTTCAGGCGCTTGACGGCGCGTTGTTGGGCCGCTCGCACCGCTCCAAAGCCGGAAAAGCAAAACTCAAAGAGGTGATCGATCGCACGCGTTCGGTGCTGGGTGTACCCTCGGAGTTCAAGATTGCCGTCGTACCCGCATCCGACACCGGTGCCATCGAAATGGCGATGTGGTCGATGCTGGGTGCACGTTCGGTCGATGTATTCGCCTGGGAGAGTTTCGGCGAAGAGTGGGTCACCGATGTGGTCGAGCAACTGAAGCTCACCGACTGCCGCATTCACGTCGGGCGCCCATACGGCGTGTTGCCAGACCTGTCTGCGGTGCGCGATACAGCTGACATCGTCTTCACGCAGAACGGTACCACCTCGGGCGTAAGAATTCCTAATTTTGACTGGATCCCGCGGGATCGAAAGGGCATCACGTTCAACGATGCAACGAGCGCTGTCTTTGCGCAACCGATCGACTGGTCGAAATGCGATGTCGTGACCTTTTCTTGGCAGAAAGTGTTGGGGGGTGAGGCAGCCCACGGCATGTTGGTGCTCTCGCCTCATGCGGTTGCGCGATTGGAAGGCTTTGCGCCGCCGCGGCCGCTACCGAAGATTTTTCGCATGACCAAAAAAGGAAAATTAGACCACGAGCTGTTCGACGGTGCGACCATTAACACGCCCTCGCTGCTTGCAACCGAAGACTATCTCGATGCGCTCAAATGGGCGGAGCGCATTGGGGGTCTCACGGCGCTTCAAGCGCGAGTGGATAGCAATGCGCAAGCGCTTTGCGACTGGGTCGATCGGACCGATTGGGTCGATTTTCTGGTATCAGATCCCGCAATTCGCAGCAATACCAGCGTCTGCCTCAAGGTAGTCGATGCGCGTGTGACTTCACTTCCGCAAGGAATCCAAGCCGAGTTTGCCAAGAATCTCGCTGCGCTTCTCGAAAAGGAGGGCGTCGCGCTCGATGCCGCCTCGTATCGATCCGCGCCGCCAGGTTTGCGCCTCTGGTGCGGCGCTACCATCGAGCAAAGCGACCTTCAATTGCTGACTCCTTGGCTCGATTGGGCATTTTTCACTTGTCTCGAAAAACTCGATCCGCACCGTTGAGGGAAGCATCGTGCCCAAGGTTCTCATCGCCGATGAATTGAGTCCGAAAGCGCTCGACGTGTTCCGTACCCGCGGGGTCGATGCGGAGGTGCGCAGCGGACTGAAGAAATCCGAACTCATCAGCATCATCGGCGATTACGATGGCTTGGCGGTGCGATCCGCGACCAAGGCGGATAAGGAAGTCATCGCGGCAGCTAACGGGCTCAAAGTTATCGGCCGTGCAGGCATCGGGGTTGACAATATTGACCTTGCGGCGGCAACTGCCCGCGGCATCGTGGTCATGAACACCCCGTTTGGCAACTCCATCACGACAGCCGAACACGCAATTGCGCTGCTCTTTGCCGCCGCACGCCAGATTGCGGCGGCGGATCACTCCACGCAAGCGGGAAAGTGGGAAAAAAGCCGCTTCATGGGCATCGAGCTCTACGCCAAGACGTTTGGCGTGATTGGTTGCGGCAACATCGGTGCATTAGTCGCGGAGCGTGCATTGGCGCTCAAGATGAAGGTCATCGCCTATGATCCTTTTCTCTCGCCAGAACGCGCGGTCAAGATCGGCGTGGAAAAAGTCGAACTCGAGGAAATGTTGGCGCGCGCGGATGTGATTTCACTGCACACGCCGTTGACCGACAAGACGAGAAATATCCTGTCAGTGGAGGCGCTCGCCAAGACGAAAAGGGGAGTCATTATCGTGAATGCCGCGCGCGGCGGCCTCGTCGATGAGGCCGGGTTGCGCGCAGCGCTTGAAAGCGGGCAAGTAGCCGCCGCGGGTTTCGATGTATTCGTGACCGAGCCTGCCAAGGATAGTGTGCTGTTCGGTGCGCCCAATTTTGTCGCCACGCCTCACGTCGGCGCCAGCACCAACGAAGCACAAGAGAATGTCGCAATTCAGATTGCAGAGCAGATGTCGGACTTCCTGCTCGCCGGCGCCGTCACCAACGCGCTTAACATGGCTTCCATCAGCGCTGAAGAGGCACCTCGGCTAAAGCCTTTCATCGACCTGATGGACAAACTCGGCTCGTTTGCGGGTCAGATTGCTGACGAAGGCATTGAAGCACTCGAGATTGAGTACGAGGGCGATGTTGCTCAGCTCAATACGCGGCCCTTGAGCGCCGTCGCTTTGGCCGCAGTAATGCGGCCCCTGATGCCTGACATCAACATGGTGTCCGCTCCAGGTGTGCTGAAGCAGAAAGGAACCTCGCTAACCGAATCGAAACGTGCCACTTCGCCGATCTACGGATCGTTGATTCGAATCAAAGTGCGTACCGCCGGCCGCTGGCGTACGGTTGCGGGAGTGGTCAATGCAGGAAGCGCAAAGATCGTGGAGGTCAAGGGCATGTCGCTGGAGGCAGATTTCCATCCGGTGATGCTATTGATCAACAATCTAGATAGGCCAGGATTTGTTGGCGCCCTGGGTACCATGTTAGGTGAGGCCAATATCAATATCGCGACCTTTCACTTGGGCCGCCAAGCTGCTGAACAAGATGCGATAGCGATTGTGGGAGTTGATCAGGTTGTGCCGGAAGCAGTTCAGCAGAAACTACGTGCATTGCCGCATGTGCGGTATGTGAAGGTACTTACGTTCTAGCTTTGCGACATTTATAACGCGCGCCGGCGGACGAATCGACGGCGATTTTGCCTAAGGGGTGAAAGTTTGCGCGCGCGGCGGCGACGCACCCCGGTTTTGGGCTTGATTGGCACTGCCTTCCCGATGCATAGTTCGGAGTAACTTCGCAATCGTTCATAAAAAGCGAGTGTCCGTGGGGTATTCCATGCGATCCGATTCCATCGCTGAGCTTGCCGTGGCCCTTGCCCGCAAGCAATTCGTCGGCGCTGGCTCCGCTCCGACTACCGCCCTACAGTAGCGTGGCTCGCATGCACGACCGGCGCTCGCACTGGCTTAATAGGCTTCATCCGAAGAGACTGGACCCCTCGATCGGGGCGATCGCCGGACTCGCTAGCGCTGTGTCGGTAATCGTCGGCTTCATTGCGCAGAGCGCGATGGGGCATGGCTGGCACAAAGCCTCCATCGCGCTACATCTGGCCAAGAAACCGCTGATCGTCAGGCTCGCGCCAGCGATTGCGGCCGTCGCCGTCGGCATAGCAACCGCGGCGGCACTTCTGCGGTTTTATAACTGGTACAGCGAAGCGCGCGTCAGGTCTGCGGCGCGCAGCGTCGACCAAAAGATCACTGAAATGCCTCCGAACTCCCAGGCGGTTGAGAAGGGCGCGGCGCAGGCTGAGCGAGAGTAGTCAACAGATGTGGTCGGGCTGCTATGCAGCAGAACGCCCCGCCAAACATTGGTTTTGGAGTCAACATGAAGGCAGTATGGAAAGGGACTGTGATAGCGGAATCACCCGATACGGTGATCGTCGAAGGGAACCACTATTTTCCGCGCGCGTCGGTGAATGAAGCGCTGCTAGAACCCAGTAGCCATACAAGCGTTTGTCCTTGGAAGGGCACGGCCAACTATTACTCGCTGAACGTCAACGGTGAACGCAACGTGAACGCCGCGTGGTACTACGCCGAACCCAAGAACGCAGCAGCGCAAATCAAAGGTCGCGTTGCATTCTGGAAGGGCGTGAGCGTTGTGGCCTAGGTCATGGACAGACACCTGGATGCCAGTGCGCCATGCAGAGAGGGTGCTCGCGACTTTTTGATCCTGCTGCAATTCGCATTCCTTGAATCGCTGGGTGTAAGGTGACGTTAAGAGTACTCATCTTGGGCGCCTCCGGCACCGGAACTACGACATTGGGCCGTGCTCTTGGTAATGATCTTTCCTTTTCAGTGTTTGACGCCGACGACTACTACTGGCTGCCTAGCACACCGCCTTTCCAGCGAAAGCAAGATCCGGCGATCCGGCTCACAAAAATTCGTCAGGATCTCGAGTTAGCTTCACCGGCGATCATCAGTGGGTCGATTTTGAATTGGGGCTTGGAGCTGGAGGACTCGCTGTCATTGATTGTCTTTCTCACCGTACCCGCCGCTGTGCGGATAGCGCGGCTCGAGAAGCGTGAAATGCAGTTGCACGGTAGGGTGGACCCAGAGTTCCTTGCTTGGGCGGCACAATACGATGAAGGCAAAATGAATGGACGCAGCCGTGAAAAGCACGAGCAATGGCTGTCTCGGCGCACTTGTCCAGTCGTGCGCATCGAAGGTGACACCTCTACTGCGGATCGAGTCGGCCGCGTCCGCGCAGCGATCGCAGAATATTGCTTGATTAATGGCGAACGCGGGCCGCAAACGCCTCGCACGCCGCAGCGTCGACACTGAAAGGCCGCGGTGGCCAGCTCCGTAAGGACCTGGTGGCAGCAGAGGGAGTGATCGTCAGCCCTGTATCCGTTGCAGCCATTGGAAGATTCCAGAAACCAGACTGCTGTTCATCTATTTTGTTACGCGTCGAGGAGCGGCAGGCCGCACTGACTGTTGCTCACGCATGGCGGGCCTTCGGGGCTTTTTGCCTTTGCGTGAGACGGAGCGCTGGCTGGTTTCCTTTGGGAAGCGCTGAGGATTGCCAAGGAGCTCGACCAGCCGTGTCTCGCATTCGGAAAACGAGTACCCGCGCCGCTGCGAGATCATGAAGGTGAGGGGGCGCATGTGCCATGCGCGCCGTTGGAGTTCGACGAGTGTTCCATTCGCGAGGTCTTCCGCAACCATATGACGCGGCATGTGCCCCCAGCACAAGCTTCCCCTGAGCAGATCGTGCTTCGCGCCGAGGTCATTCACCCGCCACTGGCGTTCGCCGGCGACCCCCTGTTGTGTCTTTTCCGCATCGGGCTGATTGTCGGTTACGACGAGCTGGATGTGCCGGCCAAATTCCTCCCGCGGGATCGGCCCCGCGATTGCGGCCAGCGGATGCGATGGCGCACAGACGGTCACCATTTGCACTTCACATAAATGCTGCCTTTCTATGGTACCCGGGCTCAGCTCCGGCACGTCCGTGATCGTCACCGCCAATGCGCACGTGCCTTCGAGAACCAAACGCTCGCCGCCCTGCATGGTCGTTATGCGCAGATTGATTGCAACCGTTGGAAAGTCCGCCTGCAGGCTGCGCAGGCATTCAATCAGGTGCGCGCGCGGAAAATAGGTATCCACGGCAATCGAGACTTGCGGTACCCCGGCTTCAGCAATGGAAACCGCGCGCGTCTTCATTTCCTCGGTGCGTGAGATCACCGCACGAGCATCAGGCAGGAGGCTGCGGCCCGCGGCCGTCAGCGTCGCTTTGCGGGTGTTGCGCTCGAACAGCTCCACATCAAAGGCACTCTCGAGTGCCTTGATCGCGTGACTGATCGCCGACTGTGCACGGTTCAGCTTCCGTGCAGCCCCGGAAAAGCTTCCTTGGTCACACACGGCAACGAAGGCCCGAAGTTGATTGATCGTGACGTTATCGAGCATGGTCATCTAAAGAGTAGATGTTACTTATCCATTTATCGTCAATTGTCTTCATGAGTCAAGGCCCCAGATCGGGTGCTATGGATCACTCCAACGAAGGATGCATGACATGAACAGACTGAATGGAAAGACCGCCGTGATCACCGGTGGCGCTACCGGCATCGGCCGCGCCGCAGCAAAGCGCTTCATCGAGGAGGGCGCCTTCGTCTTCATCTTCGGCCGCCGGCAGAAAGAACTCGACGCCGCCGTGGCCGAACTCGGGCCCAATGCCCGCGCGGTGAAGGGCTCGGTCTCGGATGAGGCCGACCTCGACCGACTCTACGCGGCGGTGAAGGCCGAGCGCGGAACCCTCGACATCGTCTTCGCCAATGCCGGGGCGGGAAGCCAGCTTCCGCTCGGCAAGATCACCGCCGAGCACATTGACGAAACCTTCGACACCAATGTGAAGGGTACGATCTTCACGGTCCAGAAGGCGCTGCCGCTGATGGGCAAGGGCGGTTCGATCATCCTGACCGGATCGAGCGCCGGCACCACGGGCGCCCCGGCGTTCACCGCCTACAGCGCGAGCAAGGCGGCAGTGCGCAACCTCGCGCGGACCTGGGCGGAGGACCTGAAGGGCACCGGCATCCGGGTAAACGTGCTGTCGCCCGGGGCGACGGCGACCGAACTCGCGAAGGCAGCGCTGGGCGAGGAGGGCCTGAAGGCCTACGGCTCGATGACTGCGCTCCAGCGCATGGCCGATCCGGCGGAGATCGGAGCGGCGGCCGCCTTTCTCGCGTCGTCGGACAGCAGCTTCATGACCGCCAGCGAGGTCGCCGTTGACGGCGGCCTGGCGCAACTCTGACCCGGCGCGGTCCCGTGCTTCTCAAACTTTAAACGAAGACAACACACAAACACAGAACGAAGGATAAAAGATCATGAAAAAACTGGAAGGTAAGGTCGCAGTCATCACCGGCGGAAGCAGCGGAATTGGCTTGGCCACAGCCAAGCGCTTCGTGGACGAAGGCGCCCACGTCGTGATCACAGGGCGACGAGAGAAAGAGCTGAAGGAGGCCGCAGCCTCGATCAAGACAAACGTTACGACGGTCGTGGGCGACGTGTCGCGCTTGGAAGATCTGGACCGGCTCTATGCCGTCGTGAAAGAGAAACATGGTCACATCGACATTCTCTTCGCGAACGCGGGCGCGGGGACAATCGCACCGCTCGCGGTAGCTACTGAGGCCCATTTTGACCAGACCTTCGACGTGAACGTGAAGGGACTGTTCTTTACGGTGCAGAAGGCCCTTCCCCTCTTCAAAGACGGCGGTTCGATTATCCTGACCTCTTCGGTCTCGAACGTGCTCGGGCTTCCAGGATTTACTGCCTACGCCGCGAGTAAGGCGGCTGTGCGCAACTTCGCGCGCGGCTGGGCTTTGGAATTGAAAGACCGCAAGATCCGCGTGAATTGTATGAGCCCCGGAGCAATCGACACCCCGGCCTTAGCGACGACGACGGGCCTTACCGCTGAACAGGCCGAGCAAGCAGTCGCACAGTTCACCACGCAGATCCCAATGGGCCGCAGAGGCATGCCCGAGGAAATCGCGGCAGCAGTCGCGTTCCTCGCCTCCGATGAAAGTTCTTACATCACCGGTATAGATCTTGCCGTCGATGGGGGCATGGCGCAGGTCTGACCCCAGCGTTGGCCAGCGTGCACTAGAGCTATGCAATCGCAGTCGCGACGACCACGCATCTCGGTGCGTCGACACGCCTCGAATGCCAACCGTAAGGAGATCCCGATGTACGACCAATCCAAGCTATCCGAGTTGATCCGGTTCGCACGAGTCGATGCGGGCTCCACCGTCATCGACGTTTACCCAGGCGACGGCGACTGGACCCGCCTCTTCTCCGACATCGTGGGACCCGAAGGACGGGTCTACAGCTTCGTGCCGGCCGAAGTCGCCCACTTCAAGAACGATCCGGTCGGCCGCATGCGCACGCTTGCGAAGGAGCCGGGCCGAGAGAACGTCGAAGCCGTCTCGGCGGACCTCGTGGCGATGCCGGAGGCCACGCAACCGGCGGATGTCCTGTGGCTGCACCTGTTCTACCACGATCTCCACACCGCGCTGATCCAGGCCAAGGGCGCGACGGCGGCCGACTTCAATCGAGCCGTCTACGAGCGGCTGAAGCCCGGTGGGTCCTACGTCATCGTCGACCACGCCGCCGCCGCCGGGGCGGGCACGAGCGACGCCCAGTCGCTGCATCGGATCGACCCTGCATCCGTTCGCGAGGAGGTGGAGGCGGCCGGCTTCGTGCTGGACGCGGAAAGCACCATGCTCGCGAACAAGGACGATCCGCACTCGATCAAGGTGTTCGATCCCTCGATCAAGGGCGAGACCGATCGCTTCGCCTATCGGTTCGTGAAGCCCTGATAGGAGCGTATAGACTTACGGCAACTGAACTTCGACGTATTGACTCGACGCACTTTCGCGCTGCGTAACGTAGTAATTTACTTCACTGAAAATAGAGTTCGTCGCTGTTCCCAATACATATGATAATTGGCGGTTATCGTTCGGGCTTGCCGATAACAACGTTATCGCGCGTCGT
Source organism: uncultured Gammaproteobacteria bacterium (assembly GCA_963771615.1). GTDB lineage: Bacteria > Pseudomonadota > Gammaproteobacteria > Steroidobacterales > Steroidobacteraceae > Bog-1198. The sequence goes on along the minus strand of CAVYUD010000004.1, from coordinate 643,757 downwards.
GTTCGTGCGCGGAGGCGATAATAGGTGAGGTAATCGTTCGCCGTTATCCCCATCGCATCAATGGACCAACCCTGGCACACGCGATGCTGGTTGATAGTATAAGCCGTTCAGAGCTCTGTTCCCGACTTCTCGATGACGCCGTACTGTACCGTGACGCTAGGTCCGTCTCCTTCGTTGCGCGCGCCGGACCTTTACTGATTGATCTCGACGCACGCCGTGCAGTTTCTCATGGCTGAACCACGGCGATGTCGGACGGACGCGCACCGACACCGAACGGGCTCCCGGAGACGTCTGTGACAGATCCGGTCGTGGAGTTGACATTGACTACCGACACCCAAAGGCCCCAGGAGCCGGTTGTCGGGTCGATGCTGTAGACCGAGGTGGTGCTGTCGCTCGCGTTCATGACGAAGGCGAAGGTTCCTGCTGCGTTGATGGCTATCCTTGAAGGCCCGCTACCTGCGGCAAATGGACTGCCCGACACCGCCGTCAGTGCGCCCGTCGTCTGATTGATGCTGAATGCGGAGACATTCGCACTGCCGGAATTGGCTACATAGGCGAAGCTCCCCGCTGGATTGAGCGTCACGGAAGCTGCGTCGAGCCGGTCGCGAACGGGCTGCCCGACACCGCAGTCAGGGCACCGGTGGAGCGATTGATAACATAGGCGGATATGCTGAGGCCATTTTGGTTCGTCACGTACGCGAAGGTTCCGGCCGTGTTTGTCGTGACCCAGCGATCGTAGGCGCCGGCGGGCCACGGGCTGCCGGCAATGGTGCCGGAAGCTCCGGTGGTCAGATCGAAGCCCAACACATTCCGGTGTTCACGCCGCCGCCTTCCGCGCGCTGATCCGTGCCTCGCGCAGGCGAGATGCCTGGCTCGGCCGCGCAACGCAAGGCGAGGACTCGTTCCCACATCTGGACGTGGAGCACCTCCACGCGAACAGGATACCCTTGGCAGCGTTCACATCCCTGTCGTGCGTCACGCCACACCTGCTGCATATCCATGTTCTTACTGCGAGCATGTCCAAACCTGCGGGGCCTGTCAGGGCCCAGCAGTTGCTGCATGTCCGCGTCGTGTTTCTCTCATTGACGATGAACACCTTCCGGCCGGCCCACTGGCCCTTGTACTGCAGAAAGGTTTTGAGCATGCCCCACCCGGCATCGTGCACGGATTTCGCCATGCGCGTCTTGGCCAGTTTAAGGCTGCTCACATCACCTATGACGATCGTCTGGTAAGCATTCACAATAGTCTTGGAGAACTTGTGCAAGGCGTCTTTGCGCCGCCGCGCTGCACGCCGATTCAGCCGCTTGGCCTGGCGTCGGTGCCCGCGACGTTGCGCCTGGGCGATCTTGGCTTCCAGTCTTCGGTAGAAATGCCCCGCCTCGAGCTTATCCCCATCACTGGTCGCGGCGGTGTCTTTCAGTCCTAGGTCGATCCCGACCGCGTCCCGAGTCGGGGTTGGGCTTACTTGCGAGCACTGCACGGGCAGACACAAATACCAGTCCCCGACCGCATCTTGTGCAAAGCTGCCTGATTTCCAACTCACGTTCTCAAGTGTATCTCGCTCGAAAACGCGGATCGTCTTGCCTGAGAATCTCAAGCAGTTCCCTCGACGTTTAAGCTGCACCGCCTTGAAGGGTATCCACCCGAGTGACCGTTTCGACCCTGAGCTGACGCGCCAGCGAAGCTTGACTTTCTTAAATTGTTTGCGACGCACAGCAAACTCCGCGTTCACGCGCTGTATCGTCTCTGACCCAATGTGCGCAAAGCACTCGGTCGCACCCGCCGTGAGCTTGTCCAGATCATAGCCGCTCAGCCATTTCGGCCGCCCGACAAAGGGACGGGCCGCCCGGGCACTGATCTCATTATCGTAATTCCACACTTGGTTGACTTCCCGTGCCGCGGCGGTGAGCCAAGGATAGGATTCGGCCTTCACTTTGAGCCGTAGCGTGCGTACGCAGGTCAACTGCCCCGAAGCGTCCTCGTTCGACATTCGCCGAATCTAACGGCTGCATCGACTGCCGACAAGTTGCATATCTGGTCAATATCCAAAAATGCGGGAACGAGAGCGGCCCGAACCCAAAGTCACTTTTCAGCTGGCGGCTCTGCTGTGCTTCGCTACGCATCCGCCGCCGCTGGGTCGCGCCATCCCTGGCGCTCCGTCGTCGCGGACGCGCTGAACTCCCAAAACACAAGTGCGCTGTTTCGCGAGCGCCTCACATACGAAGACTTTGCCGTTTAACAGCGGACCGGAGAGGGCTCTAACAGCCGCGGCGCGTCGCCGTCACATCGCGCACGCATCCGGCGAAGTGAGTGGGATGGCCGATATCATTGCGTTGCGCCGCACCTCGCATATGCCACCACTCGACCTGACCGGTCGCGAGTTGCACGGGAAACTCGGCGTCCAAAGGCGATTGCTCCTCGAGGTGCGATCGGAGTTTGCGCAGCAGCGCGTTCCAAGTTTCAGACGACATGATGGGGCGCAAATCGCCGAGGGCAGGACGACGCGCCGGTTCGCTCCATTGCAAACGCGCGCAAAACCAGTCGCTGAACCACGCGGAACCATCGGCGAGATCCAATTCCCAAAACCCATCGCCACTGGCCCGCATGGCGCGCGCGCCGGGCACGGGTGACTTGCGGCTATAGGGACGCGAATCGCACATTCCCTGGTATCGGTCGGCTATGCTGCGCTCTGAAGGTAAGACCCGTGTCAAAGTTGCGAATACGGTATGAAATCAGGCATTCGCCTAGCGTCAGTGAGTGCCAGTGCCGAGATTTGCAACAAGGTTGTCACCCATGATTAAGTCATGACGACTTGCGCCGATATCTGTAAATATAGCACTCAAGGCATGCGGGGTTGAAAAACAGTGTCTGAGACGGAATCTGTGACGCCGATCACAGTCGAGTCATCGCCGGCGATTTTGCTGGCCGAGGATGATCCGGTCACGCGCATGCTCATGACCCGCTTTCTCAAGAACGCGGGCTACGAGGTCGATGCCGTGGCAGAACGGCTCCGAAGCGCTCGACAAGATGACCAAGCGCTACTACCCCATGCTGGTTACCGATTGGGAGATGCCGGAAATGGACGGCATCGCCTTGTGCAAGGCGGTGCGCAACATGCAGCTCGACGGCTACGTGTATGCGCTGCTCCTGACCGCGCGCGACGCCAAAGAACACATCATCGCAGGGCTCGAAGCCGGCGCCGATGACTACTTGGTCAAACCTGTGCATGAGCCGGAACTCATCGCGCGCCTGAATGCCGGACGCCGAATTTTGGCGCTCGAACATTCGCTGCGCGTTGCCAACCAGCGCAACCGCATCCTATCGATTACCGATGCGCTCGACCGGTGCCTACAATCGTCGCTACCTGATGGAGCAGTTGCCGCGCGAGTTCGAGCGTTGCCGCCGCTATGCCTTTCCCTTGTCGGTGCTCATGTGCGATCTCGATCACTTCAAGCAAGTCAACGACCAGCGCGGGCACGCGGCGGGCGATGATGTGCTGCAGCAATTTGCCTGCCGTGCGCAGAAGTATCATTCGCAGCAACAGCGATTGGATTGCGCGCTATGGCGGCGAGGAATTTCTGATCGTGCTGCCGGAAACGCCGCACGCCGGCGCCGTCCTGGTCGCCGAGAAAATCCGCCAGCTCGTCGCCTCTGCGCCCTTCGCCACCCGCGCGGGCGATACTGTCGTGACCGCCAGCTTTGGCGTTGCCTCGACGGGCCCCAGCGGCCCGGATCTGTCGCTCAAGGTAGAAACACTGATTCGTGCGGCCGATGAAAGCCTCTACAAGAGCAAACTGGCGGGGCGGAATTGCTCCAGCGGCCAGGAACTCGCTCGTGGCCGCTGCACGTGGCGGCGCACGGCTAGGCGGACGATTAGCCGACCTGGCGCAGTTCGGCGTTGACGGCCGCGAGCTTTTCCGAAAGTTCGGCTGACCAAGCCGCTGATGGCCGGCAGGGCGTTCTCGCGCGCCGCGTTCTCCAGGCTCGAGGCCGCCAGGCTGAGCTCGCGCGCGTGAATGTTGGCGCTCGCGCCCTTGAGCGAGTGCGCGCGCTTGCGCACGGTGTCAAAATCGCTGGCTTGGAGTGCCGCAATGATCTCTGCGAGGCATTGATCCCCGCTGCTGACGAATGTTTCTGCCAGTTCCCGCTCGAATTCCCGATCGCCACCGGTCAGTTCCTTGAGCGCGCCGCGATCAATCGCCGGTGCCGTTGCCGGCGCCTTCAAGAAGCGGCTCAAGGCCTCGATCACTTGCGCCACCTCGATGGGTTTGCCGAGGTGGGCATCCATGCCGGCGGCCAGGCATTTCTCGCGATCTTCGCTCATGACATTCGCGGTGAGTGCGATGATGGGCAGGCGCTTCGTGCCGCGGCTCGACTTCCAGCTCGCGAATCCGCCGTGTCGCCGTGAAGCCGTCCATCACCGGCATCTGACAGTCCATCAACACGGCATCAAAGCTTGGTCGCGGCAATGCGCTCCAAGGCTTCGGCGCCGTTGTTCGCAATGGTCACCTCGGCCGCCAGATTCTGCAGTGTTCGCTGCGCCGACGCGCTGATTGACCGGATTGTCCTCGACCAGCAGGATCTTGTTGCCGCGGAAGGTCGACAGAGTTTGCGCCGCGGTTTTGATGTTGGGTGCGTGCGGCGTCTTGCCGGTCAGCACCTGATCCACGAGGTTCGCCAGGAGCGCGGCCCGAATCGGCTTTAAGCCAACGGCATCGGGACGATGGTCGCGATCCGCCGTGTCGTGTTCGGCGCCAAACAAAGACATCAAGATAAAGGGCAGGCGCGCGTAACGCGCATCGCTGCGCAGTGCCTTGAGCAGATCCAGACCGCCGCGCATCGGCATCAATTCATCGGCCAACACCAAATCGAAAGCATCCTGCGCCAACCGTGCCAAAGCCTCATCGACGCTGGCAACGGGCACGGCGGTGTAATTGGTAAAGGGCGAGTTTCGAGACCAAGCTGTCGCGGGCCGCGGGGACATCGTCGACAACCAAAATCTTTCGACCCAAGCCGATCGGCTGGCGCACCGGTTGGTCCTTCACGACGTCGACCTCGACGCGCACCCAAAAGGTTGAGCCCTTGCCCACTTCGCTGCGCACGCCGACTTCGCCGCCCATGAGTTCCGCCAGGCGTTTGACGATGGACAGCCCCAGCCCGGTGCCGCCGTAATGGCGGGTCGTCGAGGAGTCAACCTGGGAGAATGACTTGAACAACCGGTCGATGCGATCCGCCGGAATGCCGATCCCGGTGTCGGTCACCTCGATGGTCAAGGCTGCACGCTCGTTCGCCACGCTCGATTGCGCAACCCGAATGCTGATGTGACCCTCATGCGTGAATTTGACCGCGTTGCCCAACAGGTTCAGCACGACCTGACGCAAGCGCACCGGATCCGCCCGCACCATCACCGGCACCGCCGCATCGAGGGTGACGATGAGTTCAATACCCTTGGCGGCGGTCTGCAATGCCGTCGCCGCAACGGTCTCGTAGATCATGTGGACGAGGTCGAATTCGACATTCTCGAGTTCCAACCGGTCCGCTTCGATTTTCGATAGATCCAGCACGCCGTTGATCAAGGAGAGCAATGCCTTGGCGCTGCCGCGGATGATGTCCAGGTACTCGCGCTGTGTACTGTCGAGCGAGGTTTCCGCCAGGATTTGCGACATGCCGAGAACGCCGTTCATGGGCGTGCGGATTTCGTGGCTCAAGTTCGCTAGAAAGCTGCTTTTTGCCCGATTGGCCGCTTCGGCAGCGAGCTTGGCGTCGAGCGATGCCTGTTCGGCGAGTTTGCGGTCGGTGACCAGTTGCATGGCGCCAGCCAACCGCAACGGCGTCCCGTCGGCGGCGCGTTCGGCTTGGCCGCGCGCCCGCATCCATTCGTAATGTCCCGCCTTGTGCCGCACTCGAAATTCCAAATCGTAGACGGCGCGATGCTCGAGGTGATTGTCGAGCGCGAGGGCAACGCGTTCGCGGTCTTCCGGATGAATCAAATTCGCGAATTGCTCGTGCGAGGATCCCAACTCCTCGGCGCTGTAGCCTAAAAGTTCGCCGAAGCGCAGTCCGTACCACGAGACATTGGTCAGCAGATCAATTTCCCACAGACCGTCCTGCGTACCGCGCAAGCGCGCGTTCCAAGCGAATTTCCACTGAGCCCAACGCCGCTTTGGTACGTTTCAAATCGCTGATGTCAATCAAGGCGCCGGTGATGCGCTCGACGTCTCCCGATGGCGTGCGCGCGACCTTGGCCTTTTCGCCCAGCCAGCGTTCGACGCCGCTGTCGAGCAGCACGCGGTATTCGCAGCGATAGTAAGGATCTGCGGGCGTGGTCTCTAAAGGCGCGCTGCGGACGCGGGCGAAATCGTCCGGGTGAACCCGGGACAACGTCCGATTCAGATCCTCGAGCGAGGTGGCGGGCGGGATCCCCAGCAGCTCGCGGAAGTTGTCGGAGCAGATACGCGTGTTGCGGAGAAAGTCGAAATCGAAGGTGGCGACGCCCGCCGCAGTTTGCGCGATGTTCAGCGACTCGGTGGCGTAGTGAAGCTTGTCTTCCAGCTCCTTGCGTTCGGTGATGTCGGTGATGGTGCCGATGGCGCGCGAGTCGTAGCCGGCGCCGCCCAGAGCACCTGGCCGCGGCCGGCGAGCCAGCGAACCTCACCGCTGCCGGTCAGTGTGCGATATTCGGTTTCATAGCCGCTGCCGGTGGCAACGGCATTGCTCAAGGCGTGAACGACGCCCTCGAGGTCTTGAGGATGGATGGAGGCAAGCCACTCCTCGCGGCTCAAGGACATGTCACGGCATTCCAGGCCGATGAGCTCGAAGAAGAGCGAGGTTCCCTTGATGATCCCCGTCACCAGATTCAGTTCGAAGACGCCAAAGCCTCCCGCGGATTGCGCGAATTCCAAAAACTCGGCCGAGCGCCGTGCCGGCGAGTCAGTCTCCTCCACCCCAGGCGAGGACCCATCGCGCGCGGCTTCGCTTGCCGGATCCAAGAGTCGCTGCGTGTCGGTGCGGCGGCGCAATTTGTTGAGTAATTTGTTCTGATTCGACCAGCTTGGCATGCGGTTTCCGTACCCGGGTGGGCGCTTCGCCCATCATCTTAAGGGTATCGGCGGGTGGGGTCAGCGCTTGAGCTATGATCGACTTCTCAATCCCGAGTGAAAGGCATGCGAAACCTGAAGTTATTGGGCGTTTTGGCGGGGGGACTCGTTGCGCTGCTCGCCGCCGTGCTGCTCGCCGTATGGCTGCTCGTGAATCCGAACGCCTACAAGGGCAAGATCGCGGCGGCCGTCAAAGAGTCCACCGGGCGAGAACTGAAGCTGCCCGGCGACATCAAGCTCTCGGTGATTCCCTGGGTGGCGCTGGAGTTAGGCCCCGCAAGTCTTGGCAATCCTCCGGGCTTCAGCGACGAGCCATTCCTGTCCTTCACGCATGCGAAGGTGCGTGTTCGGTTGCTGCCGCTGCTGAGGCGACAGTTGCAAGTCGCGCGCGTCGAGGTCGAGGGACTGGATTTGCGCCTGCGCAAGAATGCGGCAGGCCGAGGCAATTGGCAGGGCGCCGAACCCGAGCAGCCGCGGACAAAATCAGACGTGGATCACACTGAGTCTGGCCTCGCCTTGGAGACGCTGGCGAATATTCGGGTCGAAAACGGCCGGGTGACCTATGAAGGTGTCAGCATCGAGAAGTTCGAATTTGGAAACCGGCTCGCTCGCCTCGGATCGGCACATCCCCATCAATCTGACCTTTGACGCCAGCCGCGCTCCGAGCGGCGAGCAGTTATCGCTGAATGCCAAGTTTGACTTGAGCCAAGAGGCGCCGCAGAAACCGCTGCGATTCAGCGGCGTCAACGTCAGCGGCACCCTCAATCGCCCCGGCGACGGCCGACCGGCACATTGGGACCTGTCCGCGCCGGAAATTGACGTCAATGTGGCAGAGCAGACCACGGCTGCGCCGGCATTCAACCTAAGTTATTCGGGCGCGCACCTCACGGGCAGTGCTCAGGTGACAAAACTCTTCGACGATTTGAGCATTGCAGGTTCGCTGACTCTGGCGCCTTTGATTCTGCGCGAGATTGAACCGAGGCTGGGATTTACCTTGCCTAAGACACGAGATCCGAAGGCGCTGTCGCAACTGTCCGCGACGAGCGAATTCGCGTACGACTCGAAGTCGGTGACCCTGACGCACTTGCAGCTGCGCTTGGATGACACGCAAATTCAAGGCAGTCTCAAAATACTCGCCGGCGACACGCAGGCTGTGCAATTCGATCTGGCGGTCGACCAGATCGATCTGGATCGTTATCGCGCCCCGGAGGTCGGGGCGAGCGCACCGCCTGCCGCTTCAGACCAATCGGGGAGGCCCGACAAGCCGTGGGATGCGAGCGGTACCCTGACCATCAAAACGGCGCAGGTTGCGCGCTTGGATCTGTCCAATGTCCGCGTCACCATTGCCGCGAAGGATAAGGTCGTGCATCTTTCCCCCATCGAGGCGCAGGTTGACGGCGGCCGCTTCTCCGGCGACATCACGCTGGACAGCCGTAGCGCGACCCCTGCGTTGAGTGTCGATGAGCAGCTGACTGGAATCGACATGGCGCGATTGTTGGCGAACACCGCCGGGAAGGGGCGCTTGTCCGGACGCGCCACGCTCAATTTGAAAGCGACCGCACGGGGTGCCGGCGTCGATGCCATGCTGAAGACATTGAGCGGACATCTCGATGCGAACCTCGCGGATGGTGCACTGGAGGGCATCGATGTCGGTTATGAATTGAGCGTCGCGCAAGCCTTGATCGATAAATCCACGCTCCCCGCGCGTGCCAATTCAGGTCACACGCCATTTCAGGCGTTCAAGCTGTCCTCGCAGATCACCAACGGAGTCGCAGAAACACATGATCTAACCATCGCGTCGCAGGCACTCAAAGTCGCGGGGCAGGGGAACGCCAACCTGGCGACCAAAGGCATTGATTTCAAATTGCTGGCCAGCGTGCTCACGGCACCGGCGAGGAATACCGATATCCCGCTAAAAGTGACCGGCACTTATGCGAATCCGACGGTCAGGCCGGACATCGAAGGTCTGGCAAAGGATCAACTCAAACAAAAGCTGCAGGACGTTCTGAAAAAGAATGGCCTGCAGGGACTGTTCACAAAATGACTTGGCGAAACGACCAGTTCGCAACACAGCTGCTTGAGTGGTTCAGGGTGCATGGTCGGCACACGCTGCCGTGGCAAATCAATCCAACGCCTTATCGCGTATGGATTTCGGAGGTGATGCTGCAGCAGACACAGGTGGTGACGGTAATCCCGTACTACGAGCGCTTCCTGGCGCGCTTTCCCGATATCGACGACGCTGGCAGCGGCGCCGCTCGATGAGGTGCTGCATCTGTGGACCGGATTGGGTTATTACGCGCGCGCGCGCAATCTGCAGGCATGCGCGAAGGCGTTGGCCACGCAACACGGCGGCGCTTTTCCGCATAAACTCGAAGAGGTGATGGCGCTGCCCGGCATCGGCCGTTCTACGGCGGGAGCCATTCTTGCGCTGTCGCGCGGGCAACGTCATCCCATTCTCGACGGCAACGCCAAGCGTGTCCTGGCCCGCGCATTCGGGATTGCCGGAGAGCCGAACTCGAAAGCAGTTCTTCAGGCGCTGTGGCGGCAGGCCGAGGTGTGTACACCCGATCAAGATGTCGCTGCATACACTCAGGCCATCATGGATCTGGGCGCGACCGTATGCACTCGCGCACGGCCCGCATGCACGCTGTGCCCGCTGAACACGGGTTGCGTCGCGGCGCTCGAAGGACGCCAGATGGAATTGCCGGGGAGAAAACTGCAGCGAAATCGCCCGTCGCGCGAGGCGACGTTATTGATTGCGCAAATAGGCGTCAATGGCTCCACTGCGGTGTTGTTGGAACGGCGACCCAATTCGGGTCTGTGGGGAGGACTTTGGTCGCCGCCGCAATTTCCGACCGAGAGTGACGCCTTGGCGTGGTGCGCCAGAGAGTTCGGTGATGCAAAGGAATCGGAAGCGTTATCGCCGATCGACCATGCGTTTACGCACTTTGATTTGCGGCTGAAACCATTGCGGGTACGAGGCAAACAGACGCGCGCGGTTCTCGACGGTGAGGATCGTCTTTGGTATCAACTCGATGCTCCGCCCCGCGTCGGTTTGCCTCAGCCCATACGGCAACTGCTGGAGCGCCTGCGCACGGGGAGCGCTTAGCGTAAGATTGTTGCCATGGCACGCAAAGTTCAATGTGTATTTCTAAAGCGCGAAGCAGAAGGCCTCGACTATTTGCCGTACCCCGGTGAGCTTGGCAAAAGAATCTACAACAGCATTTCCAAGGAAGCCTGGGCGCAATGGGTTGCGCATCAAACCATGCTGATCAACGAGAATCGCCTGACACCGATAGAACCCAAGGCGCGCGCATTCCTGGTTGCAGAAATGGAGAAATTTCTGTTTGGGAGTGGCTCGGAAAAGCCCAAGGACTTCGTGCCCAAGTAGCGAAAATCAAAATCAGCTCTGATGATCGCCTAGAAATTCTCACTCCACGGCCGCAAATCCAGCTCCAGCGTCCAGGCGCTGCGTTGCTGGTGATGTAGATCCCAATAGGCCTCTGCGATTGCGTCTGGATGCAGCAAGCTCCCCAGTTATGCCGATGCGTGGGCCTGCACCCGGTATCGCGGCGCCGGGCGTGAATTGCCTAAGCGCTGCGCGAGGCCATGACGCGCCGCCTCGAATCGGATCCACTCGTCGCCGTCCTGCAATCCGGGGATGGTTTCCAACTCACCCTGATCGAGTCCCGCAAGCGCCGCATCGACCATGTCTTCCGGAGACATGACAATTGACGGTGGCAGCTTTTGGTAGGGAAGTCCCGCGAGCTCCCACAAATCGGTCGCGGTCGCGCCCGGTAGGACCGCCTGAATGCGGATACCCTTCTCCGCAAGTTCATGCTGCAGCGAATGGCTGAATGCGATCACAAAGGCCTTGCTGGCGCCGTACACACCGTTGAGTGTCTCGGGCGATACGCCAACGATCGATGCAATGTTGATGATAGTACCGTACCCACGTTCCACGAAGGCCGGTGCTGCTGCGTAGGTGAGGCGGGTGAGTGCCATTACGTTCAGCGCGATGATTTCGTCCATCTTCCCAATGTCGGCGTTGAGAAGGGGCGCCACGGAGGCGGCGCCGGCATTGTTGAGGAGCAGACTGATGCTCTCATTGTGTTTGAGCACATCCTCGACTTTGGCGAGATCCGCTCTATTGCTCAGATCTGCCGTGAGCGGAGTGACGGTACGGTTGGTTTCGCGTTTCAGTTTGGCAGTGAGTTGTTCGAGACGTGACGCATCGCGAGCGACCAAGATGAGGTCGTAGCCGCGTTTCGCCAGTCGGTCGGCGTAGACGGCGCCGATGCCCCGGGAGGCGCCCGTGATGAGTGCGGTTCCCTTTGTGTTCGATGTAGTCATGCTGTTTCCTGTGAGGTGCTCAGTTCAGAAATCTTCGGCTCAGAATGTGCCCGCGGTGTTCGCTCAAAGATCAGGCAGGTTGTGGTCGCGTGCGCGGCACAGCGACCGTCAGTGCGCGCACGATATTTAGTTTGAGTTCCAGCGTGGTGTAGCCCCTGCCGGCCGGCAGAGTCGAATGCACAGCGCAGCCCACCGCCGAATCGAGGAGCGCTGCGAACCAGCCGCCGTGGACCGTGCCAAGCGGGTTGTAATGCCGTTGACTCGGTGTTCCTTGGAAGACGGCTGCGCCGTATTCGATGTGGATGGGCACGAAGTCGAGCGTGTCCCCGATGGGCGGGCGGGGCAGTTCGCCGGAGAAGATGGCCTCGAATACTTCCAACCCCGTACGACCGGCAATCTGAGCCGGTCTCGCATATCCGGTCGTTTTCGCAAGCCGTGCGCGCACCGCTCTCTCCTCCGCCTGCCATTGCGCCGTAGAGTCCTGCATATTCATCGGTAACCTTTCGTTATGTGGAAATAACTATTGCATATACAATCATTGTAGGTACAATAGGATTCATGGAAACTTCTGTCAAGCCTCAAGGATGCACAAACTTGAAATTGCGGCAGTTGGATCGCGTCGTGACACGTCATTACGATGCTTATCTCAGCGCCGCCGGCATGAAAAACACTCAGTACTCACTGCTTTCGCACGTCGTGGTTTTGGGCCCTATACGCCCCTGCGATCTTGCGCAACGCATGGGATTGGACGCATCGACCCTAACGCGGAATCTCGGGCCGCTCGTGTCGCAAGGCTGGCTGAAGCTGGGCCCCGGCGACGACGCGCGCTCTCGATTGATTGAGGTTACTGAAGAGGGGCACGCAAAGCGCAGTGAAGCTAAGCGGGAGTGGAAGCGGGCACAACTCGCGCTCAATGCGCGGCTCGGCGCCAAACAGGTAGCGGACCTGCACTCCTTGATCGAAAGCTGTATGAATGACCTAACCGCGTCGGCCGACCCAGTCGTGAACGACTAAGTATCCCCTGCCACAAACTGGGCGAGGCAGGCATCGGGCGCCCGCGTTAGCCAACGCCCGCCGCGCTCATTAGCAGTCAAATACTCGCTGATTCAAAACTTTGCTCGTTTCGGCTGGATCGTGGGAATCCCATTCTGGAACGGTACGGTTGCGTTCCATTAATACAGAGAGTACCGTTGAGCTTTACTCGATCCAGGAGCCAGTCATGATCAAAGTCAGACAGTCAATGTTGGCAGTGGCGGCAGCAGCTGCGATCGCGTTTCTGCCCATGACCCCGGCGATGGCCGGTGGCCACGGCTTTCGGCCGTTGCACTCGTTCGGCCTAGGGCATGGTCTTTTGGGCGCGGCCGTGGCGCTCGCGACCTTGCCGCTGGTGGTTGCGTCGAGTGTTGTCGCAGGTGTTAGTGAGTCCGTTGCGCCGTATCCTTCATCCGGATATGCAGGGCCCGGTTACGGCTATGCGCCTCCGGTTGGGTACGCGCCTCCGCGGCCGTACTACGCGCCGTACCCTGGCTACTACGGACCGCGCGTCGCCTATGGGCCGCGAGCTTATTACGCGCCGCACCCCGGTTATTACAGTCGCGGGTATTATCACTCGGGTGGCAACTCGTATCCGCATCGGTAAGAAAGCATCGGTCAAGCATCAAAAGGTAGTCAGAAAAGGCGGTCGCCCGCCACGGGCGGACGCGCTCAAGCTACGGGAGAGGATTCTTCAAGTCGCGACCGAGCTCTTTCTGGAAGAGGGCTACGGATCCACGTCGATCGAATCGGTTGCGGCGCGCGCGGGAGTCTCGAAGCGCACGTTCTACGATCGATTCGATCACAAAGCGGCGCTGTTCGCTGCCGTGGTTCATTACATCATCGAGAACATCCGCCCGCCTGCGGATGTGCCTTTGCTTGCCGGCGCCAGCTTGCCGGAGATATTGCAGCGTCTGGCAGGCCTCATCCTAAAAGCAGCGTTGTCGCCGCAAGCACTGGCATTGCATCGGTTGGTTACCGGTGAATCCAGCCGCTTTCCGGAATTGGCGTTGGCAGTGGAGACCGAAGGTCGCCAGAGCGAAGCAACGGACCTGATTGCTGGACTGCTCGCGCGCGAGCAACGCAATACCAAAATCGATACCGAAGATCAGCGATTCGCCGCCGATCAATTTATCTATATGGTGGTAACGCTACCGCAGCGACGCGCGCTTGGATTTGGCAAACCCATGACGGCGGCGGAGCTGGACGCGTGGGCGTACAAGGTGGTGATTCTTTTCCTCGAGGGCTACACGGGCTTGCGTAAGTGACCGGTGGTTGGGAACATTATCATGGGCGCCATGGGGTTATGTTGAGGAAAGGTTGACGGCAATCTGGTGATGAATTGACAACAGGGATGCGGATCATGCAGCGCACGATTTTGGGGATGATGTTGGTGGCGGCGATTGCATGCGCACCACCAGCGCGGGCTGCAGCCAACGAAGTTGTAATCGGCGACATCGATGACCTCTCCGGTGTGTATTCGGAGAATGGGGGCATGGGCGGGGTCGAAGCCATCAAGATGGCGATCGCGGACTTTGGCGGCACGGTGCTCGGCCGGAAGATTGTCATGCTCTACGCGGATCACCAGAACAAGCCCGATGTCGGAGCCTCGAAGGCTCGGGAGTGGACTGACCAACGCGGCTTGAACATGCTGTTGTGGGGAGCAAACACTGCCGCCGCCATCGCGACGGCAAAAATAATCGCGGCAAAGAAAATCCCCTATTTTGTCATCGGCTCGGTCGGCGCGTCGCTCACCAACGAGGACTGCACCGCATACACCGTTCAGTATGTTGTAAACACCACATCGCTCGCCAACGGTACTGCTTCCACTGTCGCTAAGAACGGGGGCAAGACCTGGTTCTTTCTGACGGCCGACTACAGTTTCGGTACCCAATTACAGGCTGCTGCATCAAAGGTTGTTGAGGCGAATGGCGGAAGGAATATCGGCGCAGTCCGAGTACCGCTCTCAACTTCTGATTTTTCGTCATTTCTACTGCAGGCACAAAGATCCGGTGCACAAGTTCTTGGCTTAGCGAATGCGGGCGACGACTTCATCAACTCGCTGAAGTCCGCCACCGAATTCGGCCTCACTCAAACCATGAAGCCGGCTGGTCTTCTAGTCTTCGTGAACAACATTGACGCTTTGGGCTTGAAGACCGCCCAAGGACTGTATCTCACGACTGCATGGTACTGGGACCTCAATCCTGAAACGCGCGCCTTTGGGAAGCGCTTCTTCGATAAAATGAAAAGAGAGCCGTCGATGCTTCACTCTGGATACTACTCGGCAACTTTGACCTACCTGAATGCTGTCAAGGCCGCAGGCACGACGGACTCAGATAAGGTCATGGCGGAGCTCAAGAACATGAGGATCAACGACATGTTCGCCAAGGACGGATATATTCGCGCGGACGGCATGATGATCCACGACATGTACGTGATGCAGGTGAAGACCCCGCAGGAATCGAAATACCCCTGGGACTACTACAAAGTAGTCAAGATCATAAGCGGCGAGGAAGCTTTCGGCCCGATCACGGGACTTTGTTCGCTCGCGGCGAAGTGAGACGGCGTTTCTATCTTGCTTGCGATGAGCGCTTTCTGGTCGATGCCGACAGATTCGGGCGCTAGTCTGTCGATGGAACGCAGTGGTGCTCGTGTGCGATGCGCCAGGTGCCATCGACTTTGTGCAGTCCGATCGTCAGCCTGAACAGGAAGGCCTCCTCCTCAAGATTGGCGCTGAAACCGGGGCCGCGGCGGCACGCCGAATCGATTGACACTCAAGATCAAAGAGACGCCGCGGTCTCGCGACCATCCCGGTCAAGACTTGGGACTTTCGCGTGCAAAGTAAGTGCTTAGCTACGCGAGCGACTGTTTTCTTGAGAGAAAATATTGACGCGTTGCGAAATGCAATTTTTTTAAACGTGTCGCTGAATGCGGTCAGTTGGATTTGACTTAAGTATGCGCGAAACTAGAGACTGCTAGTTACAGATCGGCGATTGAGTTAGGGCGGATGTCGAAATGGGCGCCGACTTCACCGCGAACCATGAACGCGATCACTCGATTCTTTGTCCCGCATCCGTCGTGCTGGGCAGCAGCCTGCGGCCCTCGCCTGGTCTGGCCGCGAATTCGATTCTGTCTTGCACGACGATCCATTCCAAATGCCTGAACGTAAGCCGGAGGTCATCACGATGGACAAATCGACGATTTATTTTCCCGTCACATGCCCGTGCTGCGGGCACGAGCGGCTGGCTATATCGAACCGAAATACGATCGTACACGCCCTTGCCACCGAGCGTCAGCTAACACTCTCGTCGACTTGCGCGTACCACCGCGTAATGTGGGTCGCCAACGAGATTGAGCGTAATCAAATCCGAGAATACACGGAAGCGCTGCATTTCTCCTGGCGCAGGCAATCTCGCCCCCGTCGTTACGCGTGACGGAGAATTCGAGCCTGCAGGCGACAATTGACGGTGGTGTAAATCATCAATTGCGCTCAACATTGAAGGAGAATACTCGGTCATAGGGGGAAGCAACGGCAATGAGCCGTACGAGAAATCCGCAACGGGCTCCACACAGCCGATTCGGCAATTGCGCGCTGTTGGCCCTGCTGGCGCTCGGCTTGACTTGCGCTCGCGCCGACGCAGTTCGCGGAGTGGCTCAGCCAACCCAGTGGATAAGGGCCAAGATACATGGCCACCGAATCTACTACGCCGTGCGCGGGAGTGGCCCGACGCTGGTGTTCTTGCACGGCGGCGGCGACTCGGGCGAGCACTCCTTCGCGCGTCAGCTAGACGTATTTTCCGAACACCATCATATCGTCGCGCCCGATCAAGTGGGCCAGGGACGCACGCCTGACATCCCCGGAGCGCTGACCTACACGGCCATGATGGAGGACACTGCTGAGCTGCTGAGGGTACTGAAACTCCGGAATGTCGATGTTGTGGGTTTCAGCGATGGCGGGATCCTCGGACTGATGCTCGCGGTTCGGCATCCTGAGTTGGTTCGACGCCTCGTCATCAGCGGGGTAAACATTGCGCCCGAGGGACTAAGGCCCGAGGATCTGGAGGAATTGCGCGCGACCCAGATCCCGAAGCCGAAGACGATCGATGAAAAACTTGCACACCTGTGGTTCACGTCTCCGACCGAAGCCGAACTCAACCTGGGGCTGCTTGCAAGCATTTCACAGCCGGTGCTGTTGATTTCGGGTGATCGCGATGCAATTACTCTCGAGCACACGCTCAAGATTTTTCATGCTCTTCCCGATGCCCAATTGTGCGTGCTGCCGGGAACGGACCACGCTACGTTTTCGGGACGGTCCGAGTGGCTAAATCCAATTATTGATGCATTTCTAAACCGGCCGCAGTAGCGCTGGGTGGCATCCGCGGATACGAGGCAGTCGCCGGAGAGGCAGGGGGACCACCACTCAATTAGAAACAACCTCGCGCTCCGCGGCGCCGGTAGCTAGTCTATTCCCTCCTGATCGGACCAAACTATGACTTGACACTTTTTGTCATTTTTTTACCCGCACTCAACTGAGCTATGAGTGCTCAGCTTAAATAAACGAACCTCGATCGCGGCCAACCTGGGACCAATCGAGCCGTCGCGTAGCGACCATCAACGTGGCAAGTATTGTAAATAGCAGGAGCGAGCCAAACAGGAGGGCATAGTCCTCTGAAAGGAGGATCACGTACAAAATACCATAGGTGCTCGCCAGGGCTGCTCCAATCGCAAATGCGGCGCGCCGATTGTTGGTGGCTCCGGTAATGTAGGTTGTGATCAGCGCAACCAACGCCGCGGCCGCGACTGCATAGGAGAAGGCAAATCCGATCTGTTCTGACAGCGCGAGGAGCAGCAAATAGAAAGTTGCAAGCGCGAGTCCGATCAGCAGATATTGCATCGGATGCAGACGCAGCCCGCGCACCAAATGCTCCCAGGCAAAAAAGCACGCAAAAGTAATTGCCACAAATAAAATACCGTAGCGCACGGCGCGGTAGTTCTGCGTATAAATATTCGACGGCTGAAAGAGTCGCACCCCAAAGGCGGTTGCCAATAGCGCAGATCCCTTGACGTTCGCGCCGCGCCAGACCTGTGGAAAGGCGCGATTCAGTTCAAGCACTTCCCACCTCGCGGAATAGCCTTCGGGTTTGATTTCGTGCGAAATTGGCAGGAAGGCGCCGTCAAAAATCGGGATGCGGCCATGCGACCCGGGCCGTCACCGTGGTATGCGATCCCAAAGGCAGGAAGTGCAGCGACTCACTGCCGGCAATCTCGAACTCCAAGCGAAACGTCAATGGGTTCAACTCGTCTCTTGATTTCAGGTCGATGGGCGTGCTGAGGGCTGTGAATCCCACGACCTCGCCGCTGGTAGCCCGCAATGACTGACCATCTACTTCGAAACGCTTCAGCGCTCTTAAGTATTTGACGCCCGCCAGCGGCATCTGAAATGCGCAACGTGTCGGGAGCACTTGCACGTCGCCATTAGAGCGGAGCAGGCTGGCGATTGCTTCTGGCTTGAACACGCCGGTCATGACAACTTTCGAGATATACACGGGAACCGAATAGATCCCCTTACTGCGAATTTCGACGGACACTTCATTCGTGACTTGCACGTCATCCGGTAGAAGGTGAAGCGGCGCACCTTTGCTCCACGTTTCCGTTTTATTTTCAGTAGAAGGATTCACCTCTACAGTCCGGTCTTGGGTGTCCACAGTGAGAATGGGTGCGCCGAGAACTTGTGAACCGCCGAATCCCGCCGCGATGACGGCATAGGCCTGGGCTCGGAGGGTTTGCCTTTCGGTGACCAGGCTTTCGACGCGCGACAATGGCCACAACAGCAACACGGTTAATGCGGCAATCACTATGGCCTTAACTGAAACGGACGCGAATCGACTCTCTACGTTCTCCGCCATGATCGCCCCCGATGACTCGTATAAGGCATTAGAAGCTGCTTTTAGGGCGTGCGGCGGGCAAAATCATGGCGAATTCGGGCAAGTCGTCGGCTTTCGTTGGCGTAACATCGTCCCGAAGAAGTTGCCATTTGCGCAGCGAAACTGAGGAGGTTCGCATGAACCCGACGGAGGTCGTATTGGAATTTCTTGAACGCATAAACCAACACAATGTAGACAAGCCTGCCGAATTGATGACAGAGAATCACGTTTTTTATTGATTCGCTCGGCAACACGGTTAATGGCCGCGAAGGCGAACGCCCACCGCATGGTTGGCAGTGGTACAGAGCGACTTGGTGAAACAGTGGCGTGTCTACGCTGACAACAAGCCGGTGTACGATATCGTTGCGAAAACAAAGCCGATCGCTCGGCCCAAGGGTTTCGCTGCGTAACCCTACATTGCTTGCGGGAGATGAGATGGCTTTCAATGCTAGTCGCGGGAAGAAGTTGGCGTTGTTGCGGCAATGTTTTCTCGCAGGGTCGCTCATACTCGCCGCAGGGCTTGCGTCGGGCCAACAAATGGCAGTTACCGTCGATGATCTCCCGGTTCATGGGCCGCTGCCGGCGGGAATGACCCGGCTTCAGATAGCGCAATCTATGTTAGCGACGCTAAGGCGGCAGAAGATGCCGCCGGTGTATGGGTTCATCAATGCTGAGCGGGTCGAAGAAGATCCGTCAACGCTCAATGTCCTGAGGGAGTGGCGAAGCGCGCGGCAACCCTTGGGGAATCACACCTGGGCGCATCTGGATTTAAATAAGGAGTCGCCGGAGGGGTTTGCGGTCGAGGTGTCGCGGAACGAGCCGCTGCTTCAAAGTTTGATGGGAAAGGAGGATTGGCATTGGCTGCGGTATCCGTTCTTGCACGAAGGTGACACGCTCGAGAAGCGCCGTGCGGTTCGGGCCTGGGCTTTTGCGCATCAGTACAAGATCGCGCAAGTGAGTATGGATTTTGAGGATTATCTTTGGAACGCGCCGTACGCGCGCTGCGTGGCGAAGCACGATGAGGCGGCCATTCAAAAGTTGCACGCCAGCTACTTGGCGGTGGCGGATCAGTACTACGGTGTTTTTCGGGAACTCTCGCAGCTGGTGTATGGGCGAGACGTCAAATACGTGCTGCTGATGCACGTAGGGGCATTCGACGCGCGAATGTTGCCGGAACTGCTGGCATTGTACCGTGCGAAAGGCGTGAAATTCATCAGTCTGCCGGACGCAATGTCGGATCCGGCATACCAGGACGATCCGGATATCGGCGAGCCGAACGGTGGGACATTTCTGGAATTGATGATGCAGAAGAAGAAACTCCAGTTTCCGCCGAATACCAAGCCTTATAAAGAACTGGAGGCGATGTGCCAGTGAATCGGCGCAATCGACTCTGCGGTGCGATCGGGATGATCGTCGCGTGTTGGGCCTGCACGGCAAACCCAACGGCTTGCGGACCTGGTCTCGTCACCGGATTGTTCCGCGGGGTAGGTAAGCCGCCGGGAGACTCGACGATCGAGGTGCTCCTCAATCTCGCCTGCGTGGACAACGCATATATTGGACAGTTATTCACGTCGATGGGTGATTTCGCCGTCAAGGACACGCGCATGCATGACGCCCACGTTGACGTCGATTTTGACAGTGGCGCGTCGCTAGGCACACTTCATCTGACACTCAAGGGCAAGACGCTCGATGGAATTGTGGAGCTTGGGGGAGATCGCGGCACGGTGGCGCTTAAGAAGGCGGGCCCGCCGTTGGACCTCGACGCGATGAAGCCGAATTTGAATCTTACAGCCGCGCAGTGGCACGCAGATTTGCATGTTCTCGCAACTGAATTGCCGAAGCGGCATGCCAACGCGTTTTTCTTGATTTCGCGCACGACCTTCGACTCCGAAGTCGCGGCATTAGACCGGCGTATTGAAACTGCGAATTCCGACGAAATTTACGTCGGCCTGCAACAGATCGTCAAATCCATTGGCGACGGCCATACTGGTATGGGTAGCGCACCGCCCGACCGCCGCGCGATGCCGCTGCAGTTTGCGAAATTCGGCGCAGATTTTCGCGTTGCAGGCGTTGGGCCCGGGCTTGATGAGGCACTGGGTGCGCGTCTCTTGAAAATTGGCGGAATGCCGATCGCGCAAGTTTGGCAGCGTGTTCTGACCATGACGTCGCAGGGCGAGCTCATGGAGTTACGCAGGGAAGATGCTCTCGTTTATCTCGCGCGCGGTTATGCGCTGCATGGTCTTGGGATAACCCCAGAGCGCAATCACGCGATCTACACATTGGAGGACGATTCCGCTCGGATATTCGATGTGGATGCACAGGGGCTCGCGCCAGGTGAAAGCACAAAAATGAAGTCGGGCTATTCGGATGCGGCGCTGCGATTTCAGAAAGCGGATCAACCCTTTTGGTGCGAAGCGATTGATGAAAAACATGCCCTTTACTGCGCCTGGCATAGCTATCAGAAGCTAGACGAAAATGCGAAGGCTATGTTCACCCTAATCGACCGGAAGCATCCGCAAAAACTCGTCATTGATATGCGCGATAACGGCGGCGGAGACAATACAATCGGTGAGGCGCAGATCGTCAAGCCGGTCGCAGCACGCCCCGATCTCAATGCCAACGGTCACCTCTATGTATTGATCGGACCGAAGACCTTTTCCGCCGCCATGAACAACGCCGCACAATTTCAGGATGACACCCACGCAATCACGGTCGGTGAAACCATCGGCGAGAAGCCAAATTCGTATCAAGAACCGCGGCAATTCCGGCTGCCTAATTCGCATCTCGTCGTGCGCGCATCGACGCTTTTCTATACGTTTCGCAAGACAGGCGACAATGCCGTACGCCCGAACAAGGAGATCATACCGTCATGGGAGGATGTGAAGAGCGGACGCGACCCGGTACTCGATTGGGTCCTGTCGCAGTGAGAATTTGGGGGACTATAGCGGCGGCGAGGGGTAATCTAAGCAACCAACGGCTGGAACCAGCACATCTTTGGATGGAGGGGAAGGAGCATGGATGATCAGGAGACCTACCAGCGCGCAAAAAGGCGAGTCGGGCAAATAAAAGGCTTTTATGTTCACGCGATTGTCTACGTGCTCGTGAATGCCTTGCTAATAACCATTAATTTGCTGACGTCTCCCGACCATATCTGGTTTTTCTATCCGCTGCTCGGATGGGGCATCGGCCTGGTCGCGCATGGGCTGTCTGTATTCGGGCTCGGGGGCTTTTTGGGATCTGAATGGGAAGAGCGCAAGATCAAGGAACTTGTCGATAAGCGCCGTTCACCCTAGTTTGGTTGGATAGCTCGGATTGCGAGATTGGTCTTGGCTGGAATCAATTGACAGGAGGGGCGGGGTCGTCATGGAGGACATCATTTGGCTTCTTCTATCGTTCATCGTTGCATTGGTCGCGCTCGGGATGGCGCTGCCGCGATTTCGTCGGTGGTCAACAGAGATCAATCTAAAGCCGCGTCACTGTCCCAGTTGTGCGACGCCGATGTCGCTACGACGAGTTTCGATCATTCAAACGCTTACGTTTAAGGGCAGGTGGATGTGTCCTCACTGCGGTAATCGAATCAAATCACGGAAGGCAACGTCACTACCGGCATCTTAGAAAACTATAAGATTGAGTTCCTTTCATCGTCACGTGATGTGGAACTGATACAGCCAGGTCTCAGAGAGAGTTTGATCGCCGTCCTTGAGATACAGCCGCATGTCGACTACGTTGGGACCGGCTCCGGTGAAATCGAACTGGGCCCGCCAATGTCCCGGCACGCCATCGGGCACGGCTTCGGTGAAAACATAAGAGAAGCTGCCCGAGGATGACCACAGTATGGGTTTGGGCTTGACACCAAACGGCAGTGCTGAGAGCGGACCTCCGAGGAACTCCACCATGAATTTGTGTACACCCTTGGGACGCACTTTGCCCGGCTCGCCGCCGCGGCCAAGACGCGTTGCTACACAACGCGCGAGGTCTGTCTGGTGCGGCTCGGTCGCGCACCATTGCAAGCGATAGCGGTAGCGCAGGCTGGAGCCGGCATTCACCGGTTGTTTCGGTACCCACATGGCGACGATGTTGTCTTCTGTCTCGTCGTTGCTCGGCAGCTCGACCAGCTGGATCGCGCCTTCGCCCCAGTCATCCAGCGGCTCGACCCACAGGCTCGGGCGGCGATCGTAGCGCACGCCGTCAAGATAGTGATCGAAGACCCGGTCACGTTGCAATAGTCCGAAGCCGCGCGGGGTCTTATCGTCAAACGTGGAGACTGACGGAGCGGCAGGGTCGTTCAGCGGCCGCCAGATGTATTCGCCTTTACCGGTCCATAGCGCCAGCCCGTCTGAGTCATGCACTTCCGGCCGCCAATCGATGGCGGTCGGCTTGACGGTCTCGGAGAACCAGAACATGGAGCTCATCGGTGCGATACCGAGTTGAAGGATGTCCTGGCGCGGAAACAGGCGCGCGTCGATTTCCATTACGACGCCATTGTGCACGTTGCAGCATAAATCGATAGGCGCCGGTCAGGCTGGGACCGTCCAGTGCCGCGTAGATCATCATGTGGTTGGCGCCCTCTGCCGGCGACTCGAAGTAGAAGCGCGTGAAGTCGGGAAATTCTTCCCGCCGTCCCGGTGTGGATACATCTACGGCGATGCCCCGCGCGGACAGACCGTACTGGCCCAACTCGCCAATGCCGCGGAAATAGGAAGCACCGAGGAAGGCCGCCCAGTCGTTGCTGTGCCAGTCGAGGTTCCGGACATCGCCCAGCCTGCTTTCCTGAATTCGGAAGCCGGCGAACCCGGCGCCCTTCGGCAGCTCCCGCGCCGGACTGGTCGCGGGCATGCTGAAATAGGTAGGGTCGTACAGGATCTCGCTGGCGTTTGCGCCTTCGCCGGCGGCCGACAGGACGAACATGTGCACTGGGGTGCGGAAGTACTTGCCGAGCGCGAAGAACGTGACCGGATATTGCCCCGGACCATCGAGAAATAGAGCGTGCTCGGGGCTGAACTTGAGTTTGCCGTGCTCATCGTAGCCGATTCGGTCGAGCACCCCCTGCGGCATCGATTTGTCGGGCACGTAGGCCGTGGCGGCGCGTTGCTGCATTTCCTTGACAAGCCCTTCGAATGAGAATGGCTGAGGTTTCCCAGCTTCAGTCCCGAGACGGCGGCCAATGCACGCAGCGGTAATCCCAGCGCCGACAGCACCAATGAAGAGGCTGCGGCGCTCAGCAGGGAACGGCGGTCGATCATCTATGTCGCAACGTTCTGCGCTCCCTTCAGGTGGTGAAATCCCAGCCCATTCTAACCATGGTTTTGACGCAGTCGGCTGGCAAGTAACAATTCCACAGCAGGATGTTTTTAACCGAGCGCCTGGCGTCGGCCGCTCGCAACGGGGCATGGATCGATACGTAATGCGGGCGAGACTCCCGCGCTTTCGCCTCCGCCCGGATTTTTTTGTTTGGTTTCACAACCGGGGTTCCTTATAAACGAATAAAGAATAGATCTGCCGAGAGGCCGGTCATTGTGGAGAAGGAATGTTTCAAGAAGCGTCGGCGAAACTCCCACATTCATGGAGGACTATTCCGACGCGATGACACTGCCTGGCTATCACTAGGCAGCGTGCAAGGTTGGGGCTGCTGAAACCGAGTTTGCGCAGTCCCGCCTGCACCTCGGGAACGCTCATGAAGAGTTTCCACATGAGGCCGGTGCGATGATTCTCCATCATGACGACGATGGGACCCTGATCGATGGCTATATACACGTCGCTGAACCAATTGCGCTGCTCGCAGAATGCGTCGAAGAGGCCATAAGGCCCCCAGATCCTGCCATGCCGGCTGAGGAAATGGCGCAGCGTACTCATGACTTCGCGCGGCGCGTAAGGCAAGCTCGCGAGAGCCGCTGTCGGCGCGATCGTGCCATTGTCGAGATCCGGCGCATGAGCCGCATATCCTTCCGGATCACTGCTTGCGGTGAGACCCCAGCAGGACTCGCCATAACCTTGGAAGTTGCCGGGATTCGCGACGCAGTGCGCGCGATTGATCGCCACATGGCGCAGGTTCTGTTGCCAATAGTCGGCATACCGGTCGCTTCAGGCCGCGCGGATCGAGTCCACAAAAAGAATAATGCGTGAAGAACAGCGGCCCGCCCACGGCGGGGCCCAGCGGTAGTTCAATGCCGTAGTACGACCGGCCGTTGAGAAACTCGGGGCCCGACGCAAAACCATTGTGATAGACCACCGGATCGATGGGGTAGCGCGGCGCGGACGCCGCCAGCACGTAAGCCATTAGACATTCGTTCCAGCCGCGAATCTTATGATTCAGCGCCCAGTCATTGTTCGGGCTCCAATGCCAGTACAGCGCCTCACTGCCGCCGCGGGTGTACCAATCCCACTCGACCTCTTGCCATAGCCAGGTGATGCGCGCGCGCAAATTCTTTTCGGCCGGCGTGTCCAGCTGGAAGTATTGCCGCGCACACAGCAATCCCATGCACAGAGAACGAGGTTTCCACCAAGTCCCCGCCGTCATCCTTGCGCGAGAACGGAATCGTCGCGCCCGTGCGGCCATCCAAAAAGTGCGCAAATGCGCCGTGATAAACCGTCGCGGCGGTGAGCACATCGAGTATTCGCCCGAGCCGATCCAAGGCCGCGGCGCGCGTAATCCAGCCGCGCTCGACCGCGACGATGATCGCCATGACGCCAAACCCCGAGCCGCCAACGGCCGTCTTGTGATTCGTTTTGTCGCGCCGAGCCGTGCACTGATCGAACGCAAGCCCGCTGTGTGGATGTGCGCCCTCCCAGAAGAATTTGAAAGTCTGGCGCTGGACCGTTTCCAAAAGATCGTCATCGGACAAGTCCGCCAATGCCGCCGCCCGCGCCGCACTGCGTCGGGCAACATTATTGCGGCTCGAGGTGCGTTTTCGATTCTTCTTGGCGGCCATGGGTTATCCGTTGCTGAAATGACGGCAAGTTTAACAGCTAGCCTTTGGTGTCCAGCCAGCCGCCCTGGAAGCCTGCGCGCTCGAGACCGCGGCGCAAATAGGGGCTGCGGCGCATGACGCGCCAGATTAGGCCGCTGCGAAAATTTTCGATCATGGTGATGGTCAGTCCCTCATCGATGCCGAGGTAGTTGTTGTCGACCCAACCCACCTCCGGTACGAGCTGGCCATACGTGAGCTTCACATCGGGGTAATTGAAAGCTGAGATTGAAGGCATCCACGAAGCCGAAGGTCGAGTAGATGTATTTGCCGTACTGCTCTTTCATCAATCTTAACGTAGGGATGGCGATCTCCGGCGTGAATGGCAATGCGCCGGCCACCGCGTTGGGCGCCAGCGTCCCATCGTCGAAGTTCTGGGCGCCGCCCGAACCGCGCGCCGCATAGGCATGGAACGCGCGCATTTCGCCGTTGTAGTCGAGCTTCGCCTCGACCGGGCCGTCGCTCGCCGTAATACCCCACAACCGCGAAGAGTAGCCCACCCACTTCATGGGATTGGCGATCACGTAGCTGCGCTGGGCGAAGATGGCGCGGCGCGTGTTGTCGAAATAATCGATTCCCTTGCTGCGCATGAACGCATCGCGGATGTCGCGGAAATCGATCCACACATGCGCGTATTCATGTCCGAACAGCGGCGGGAATGCCAAGTACCACTGGCCTTCGTTGACCCAATGGAACTCGAAGGTCGAGGCATAGGACTGCCACGAGGAGGCGGGCATCGGCGCGGTGGGTGAACCCAACCCTAGGATGTACATGATTGATGATTCGTTGTAGCCGCGCCAACTCCTTTGGTGAAATCCCATTTCCGGCGACCATCCTAGGGCCACCACGCCATCGTCGCGCGAGGCCCATGCCCAGTCGATGCGGCGGTAGAGCCAATCGGCGATCTTGCGCAGCTCTTTCTCCTCCGGGCCTGAACCATCGAAATAGCTTCTGGCAGAACAGCACGCCCGCGATGAACAGCGACGTGTCGATCATCGACAACTCGGAATGTTCGTTGAAGCGAACGCCGCTCTCCATGTCGAGAAAATGGTAGTAAAAGCCCTTGTACCCCGCGAATCCCTTGGCGCCCGGGCCTTGCGGCGCGTCGCGAAAGAAGCGCAAGGTCTTGAGCACCCGATCGCGCGCCTCGGCGCGCGATATGTAGCCGCGTTCCACGCCGACCGGATACGCGGTGAGCGCGAAACCGACTGCCGCCAGGCTCGAGAATATGCGCGTCGGATAGCGGTCGGGCACCAGTCCATTCTTCGGATTGGCGTTGGCCCAGAAGTAATCGAAAGTCCTGTGTTCGATGTCTTCGAGAAAATCGCCGGCCTCATTCGGTGTATCGGTCTGGAGCAACCGCGGCGCAGGCGTCGGCTTCAAGGGGTAACAGCCTTCTAGATGCCAACCAGACGAGGAGCGCAGCCGCTCGGGCGACGGTCTTGAATTTCATCAGCGGCGTGCGGTGCTAAGCGGGCGCCGCGGCGCAGTACCGGGCAATGAACTGAGCGTGCGTCGGCATCGCATCGACGCATGCTGCAATGACTGTTCTGACGCTTTCAATCAGTCCCATGATTTCTTGATCGGGCACCAAGTCGACAGCCGGATGATAGTGATCGGGCACGATATGTTGGCCGAGCATGACCTGAACCCAACTGGTAATCGCGAACATCTCCTCCGCGTTGCGAAAAAAGCGGCCACTGTCCTTGAACAGACTCACGGTATCGCGAAGAGTTTCAGGGATGTCCATGGCGGCGCAATATTTCCAAAACGGCGTATCGCGACGTTCGGTGGCCCAATAGTGGAGAATCAAGAAATCTCGAATGCGTTCGAATTCGAACGCGGCCTGCGCATTGTAGCGGTCGATCAGCACCGGGCTGAAGTCCCGCTCCGGCAAGAGATTGATCAGTCGCGCGATTCCTGACTGGATCAGGTAGATGCTGGTCGATTCCAACGGCTCCATGAATCCGGACGCCAGCCCGATCGCGATACAATTCTTGTTCCAGAATTTATTGCGCATGCCGGTGGTGAATTGCAGCTGGCGCGGCTCGCCAAGCGCTCGCCCGTCAAGATGGGTCATGAGCGTCGCCGCGGCCTCATCGTCACTGAGGTGAGCGCTCGAATAAACATAGCCATTGCCGGTGCGATGCTGCAGGGGAATCCGCCATTGCCAGCCGGCGCCGCGCGCAGTCGAACGCGTGAAGGGGGTGGGTTGCCCGGCGTTCTCGCACGGGACGGCCACTGCTCGATCGCAGGGCAGCCAATGAGTCCAATCTTGATAGCCGGTGTGCAGCGCTTCTTCGATTAAAAGGCCGCGAAAGCCCGAGCAGTCGATATAGAGATCGCCGGAGAGTACGCCGCCGCCGTCCATTTTGACGGCGGCAATGAATCCATCCTCGGGCCGCAGCGTGGACCTCGACGACCCGGCCTTCGAGACGCTTGACGCCGCGCGCCTCGGCATAGCGGCGCAAGTATTGCGCGTACAGCCCTGCATCGAAGTGATAGGCATAGGCGATGTTCGCCAGCGGCGAGTTCGCAGGCACATCGGCGGCCGAAGCCATGAACTTTCCGCGCGGCGCGGCAACCGTATTCAGCGAGTAGGCGCCGATGCCCTGCGCTTTGCCGGCACGGAACATTTTGAGCCAGTACTGATGGAAGGGCAGCATGCCGTAGTCATGGCCAATGCTGCCAAAGCCGTGGATGTAGCGGTCGCCGACGCGGCCCCAGTCGACGAATTCGATGCCGAGCTTGAACGTGCCTTGCGTCTGCTTGACGAACTCGATCTCATCGATTTCGAGGATTTGATTGAACAGCTTCAGGTGAGGAACCGTCGCCTCGCCGACGCCCACCGTACCGATCGCTTCAGATTCGACCAATCGAATCGAGACTTGTGGGCCCTAATACTTTTGCGAGGGCGGCGGCGGCCATCCAGCCGGCCGTGCCGCCCCCGATGATGATGATGTCTCGGACGTGTCGGTCAGTCATCCGCCATCAAAATTTTGCTCCAGCCATGAGTTTCAGCGTCCGCGGCACGCCCAAGAGGTTGCCATTGTAATTGTAGCTCACCGGATTCGTGGTATTCGGTATGCCGTTCGCGCCCCAATTGTTGATCGTGTCGGAGTAGCTGTACCAGTTGAAGACATTCAAGCCGTCGAGGCGCACATAGACCAATCCATAATGCCCGATCTGGAAGTTCTTGGTGATCTGCAGATCGAGCGACCGATAGCCAAAAAAGTTTTTCGGGGTCGCGGAGATCGGCGTGCAAGGAGCGCCGCTGGGAAAGATGGCGCCGTAACAAGCGATGTCGTCCACCGGCAGCGGCGTGGCAAGGGTCAGTTTGGCCGCAAGGACAAAGTCCCAAGGCAAGCCGTACGAGCCCGTACCCACGATGCGGTGGCGCGGCGCGGCGTTGGAGTTGATGAAGGGATACTGCGAAATGGTTTCCGCGTCGTAAGCCTGGTGTTGCGTGGTATCGCGATTCGTCGTGGCGCTGGTGTAGGTATAGGCAAACGTCGTACCCCAATGAGATTCGGCGGTAAAGGGCTTTTCCGCGGATAGCAGCACTTGCGTGGTCTTGGTCTCGATGCCGTTGTTGCCGATGATCAACGAACCGAAGCCGGGGATGCCGTTGCCCCACGGCTGGCCGCCGTTCATGAAGAATGCGCCGTTGGGATAGCGATTCCCCAGCGAAAACACGAAGCCGTCTTTGCTGATGATGCGCGCAACCGCCGCGCTGGTATTCCACTCGCCTAAGGTGTTGCGAATGCCGACGCTGAACTGATCCGAGTACGGCACTTTCAGATTGTTGTTGATAGCGTCGACTTCGGCACCGATGTTGCTCGATGCCACCAGCGACTGCAGATTGGAGAGGCCCTTCAGATAATTCGGATTCCACGCCACGCATGGCGAGCCGAAGCAACCATTCGCCGCGGTCGCGTTGGCGTTGGGGAAATACACGCTATAAAAGGGCAGTGCGGACTTGGTCTCTTCGACCTGCAGATAATCATACAGATCGCGGTCGTAGGAACGCCCGTAGCCGCCGAAGATGACGTGGTGTTGATCGGCGTTCAAGTCCAGCGCAAATCCGAGGCGTGGCTGGAATTCGCCGGTATACGCGCTGCGATTGTGGCCGTTGCTGATGTAGTCATTGATGTTGACGCCGCCCTTCGCCAAGGTCTGCGCATAGGTTTGCCCGGCTGGCGCGTTCGGGTCCTGCATGCCGTAGGCGGCCACCACGTTGGCGGGCGTTACATAGTCCAGGTATCCCGAGGTTCTTTTCATAGTCCCAACGCATGCCGACGTTCCAGGTCAGATGCTCGTTCTGCACCCAGTCGTCCTGCAGGTACAAGCCGAGCTGATCGTCCTTGCTTCTCGCCGTGGGATTGAGTCCGGGAACGGGATTGGTGAACTGCGCCTCGTAGGGCAGCGTATCGGTTCCAGCCGTGGTCACGTTGTAAATGAACTGCGGATTGATATCTTCCGCATCCGCGGCCACCAATTTGAGGGCCTGAAATTTCGCGCCCATCTTGACCGTGTGATCGCCGAGCCAATGCAGGTCGCTGAAGGTAAAGTCGTCCTGCAGCCCGGGCCCCTGTTGACTCTTGTTTTGCGTGGCCAGCGGACTGGCGGGGCCCGTATCCAATACTTCTCGATTGTTTTGATTCGCGATTTCGTACAGCGTTCCATTGCCTATGCCGATCGACGACGGGGCATTGAACGACGCTTGATGGGTGAACAGCAGGTCATTGAACCAGTGGTCGGCGCTGTGCTGCCAGCGCAGTGTAAATCTGGTGTCGTTGTTGATGACCGAAATGGCCGATGAGGCAGCTTGCGAGGTGCCGATGTTCTCGATCTGACTTTCCTTGCGATACTTGATGCTGGTCTCGAACTTGTCGCTGTCGGTCGGCTCAAAATCGATCTTGCCGAAGTATTGATCCTCATTGAACGGCAGGCCATTCGGTCCCAACTGCGCCACTGCGCTCGCCGGCAACAACGACGTAATGGCCACGCCATTGATATTGGTCACACCCGGCGTCACGGTAATGGGCGTGTCGTAGCGCTTGCCCTCATACGTGACGAAGAAATGCAGCCTGTCCTGAAGGATCGGGCCGCCGAAGGAGGCGCCAAATTCCTTGTTGTTGGAAGGCGTTTTCATGCCCGCAGTACGCTCCGAGGGCGTCTCGGCGCGCAAACTTCCGCTGGTGTATTG
This sequence comes from uncultured Gammaproteobacteria bacterium, assembly GCA_963771615.1. GTDB lineage: Bacteria > Pseudomonadota > Gammaproteobacteria > Steroidobacterales > Steroidobacteraceae > Bog-1198. Next base: position 613,177 of record CAVYUD010000004.1, on the reverse strand, counting down.
GTCGTAAACCTCGCCGTGAAAGTCATTGGTGCCGTACTTGGTCTCGGCGATGACCACGGCGCTCGATACTTGATCGTATTCGGCCTTGTAGTTGGAAGTGATGACCTTGTATTCGCCGATGGCCAATTGCGGGAATGGATTGCCCTGCGTGAAGAACTGGCCGCTGACGCCGCCCTCGTTGACATAGTTCTTTTGACCGACGCCGTCGATGAACACGTTGACGGCACTCGCGTTTTGACCGCCGCTGGTCAGCGATGTCTGTCCACTGGAATTCACCGAGAAGTTCATGCCGGGCACGGTATCGGCAAACTCCAGGAAGTTGCGGGTGAGCTGCGGCACGGTGTCGATCTGCTGCAGCGACACGGTCGTGCCCAATTCGGAAGTTCGGGTCTCGTAGATGCGCTTCGAGCGCACCGTGACTTCGGTCAATTCCGCGGCGGCAGGCGCTGCCAGCAAATCGACCGTGGCGGTCGATGCGACCGTGAGCGTGATCGTGGTCTCGGTCCCGGGTCCGGCGTCCACTTGATAGGTCCCGGGCGAAAGGCCAGGAATTGTATAGGCTCCATCCTCCGCGGCCTTGCTTCGGCGCGTGACGCCGGTCGCGATGTTTCGGGCGGTTACTTCGGCGTTCGCGGCCGCTCGACCGCGCAATGTCGCATCCGCGGTCTGTGCCCAGCTTAACTTCGGCATGCCGGCGCTGGTGGCGAGAGCCGTGGCAATGGCCGCGGCCAGCAGCGTTCTTTGGAATCGAGCCCGAGTTTTCATCAATCTTCCCCCGTGCCGCGCTTCTTTAAATAGCGCGGCTGCAGCCGATACTCGAAAGTCTTATGGGTTTGGCCTCTGGCGTTTGCGCAGAGGACTGATGTAAAAAATACAAGAAAGGGCTGTCGACCGCGGGATGCCGATGCGCCATGAAGCGCCCTCGGAACCCGGTAGCCTGACTATCGCTCACGTCCCCCTTCCTTTCTGCGAGCGGTACACTGCCGCTGCGTTCCGATCATCGCGATCGTTCCTTGAGTCAGCCCGATGCTAGTCCCTTTTGATCTGCAATGTCCATCCTGTGGAGGAAATCGCCGAATTGAAAGTTGCACTTAGCCTGATCGTCCTGCTGTGCATCGCTCCTTGCATGGTCAGGAGCGATGAGCAGGTCGTTATCGATCCGAACGCTACCCACCACAGTTTTCCGCATTTCTGGGAACAGATGTTCGGTTCGGGACGCGCCATCCTTTCGCTGCGCGAGAGCTATCGGCAGGACTTGCGCGCGGTCAAGGGCGCCACTGACTTCAAGTTCGTGCGGTTCCACGCGATCCTGCACGATGAAGTTGGAATTTACGACGAAGACAAATACGGAAAGCCAATCTACAACTTTTCGTATGTGGATCAGATCTACGATGGGTTGCTCGGGAATGGCGTTCGGCCATTTGTCGAATTATCGTTCATGCCGCGCAAACTCGCGTCGCGCACAACGGTGCAGGGTTTCAGCTATCACCCGTTCGTCGCACCACCGCGCGATTACGCAAGATGGGACGCGCTAATATCGAATTTCGCCTCTCACCTCATTGAGCGATATGGAATCGACGAGGTATCGCAATGGTATTTCGAGGTGTGGAACGAACCCAATCTTGATTTTTGGGCCGGCGTGCCCGCGCAGGCGAGCTACTGGACTTTATATGACCACACCGCGAGGGCGCTCAAGCACGTCAATTCAAGACTGCGCGTCGGCGGTCCGTCAACTGCGCAGGCAGCGTGGGTGAGTGCATTTGTCCGGCACGTGTCTGAACAGCAAGTGCCGCTCGATTTCGTGTCCACTCATGTGTATGCCAACGACACTTCCAAAGACGTGTTCGGAACCCATGAAACCATTCCGCGCGCGGCCATGGTCTGCCGCGCCGCGAAGAAGGTACATGATGAGGTGAGCGCTTCGCCGAGACCGAATATACCCATCATCTGGAGCGAATATAACGCCAGTTATTTCAACGAGCCGAATATCACCGATTCGGTGTTCATGGGTCCGTGGCTGGCGGACACGCTGCGCCGCTGCGATGGTCTCACCGAAATGATGTCTTACTGGACGTTTTCCGACGTGTTTGAAGAGCAAGGCGTGGTTCGCCGGCCTTTTTATGGCGGGTTCGGGCTGATTGCAGCGGGCGGCATACCGAAACCGGCATTTAACGCTTTTAAAATGCTGCATGAATTGGGCGAAGAGCGATTCGACACCGATTCGGAGCATGCGCTGATTACGCGCCGCGCGGATGGCTCGTTCGTCATCGCACTGTGGAATTATGTTTCTCCCGGGGAGGCCGGCGCTCCGATCACGGTCGCGCTGCGCCTACCGCAAGGTGCTCGAAGCGTTCGCTTACGCCGCCTGGACGAGAGTCATGGTGACGTCCGCCGCGAGTATGCACGAATGGGATCACCGCAATTCCCGACGCGCGACGAGTTGGAGGCATTGAAGCGAGGCGCTGCGCTTCCGGCTGCGGAGGAATTGTCCGTTGTGAATGATCGAGTCTCAATCACGTTGCCGCCCAATGGCCTCGCGACTGCGGAGGTTTCATTGCATCGCTGAACACCTTGTGCTGCGTTACCGGCTCACGTCGAGAGTTGTTGGATGCGCGCCAGGATCCGTCCCATGTTGTGATCGCGGGCGGATTTTTCCAGATCCTTGCGTAGTTGAGACGCGGATGTTTGGTCACGATTGATTTGTGCCAGCTGCCAAGCCGCGAGTTGTGCCTCCAATGACCACCTGAGCCAATGCCGATGCGCCGCGTCAATGGCGATTGCGTTCAACTTGGCAATGGCATCGCTATGGCGACCCGCGGCGAACCCCAGCTGTGCCGCCACAATATCGACGATGTAGATCTCCAGCCGTGAAGTAATCGCGGTGCGCAACGTCAGTGCCCTTGCAAGCGCAGCATCGCGCTGACCGAAGTCGCCGATTTGTTGGTAACAAACCGCGCGCAGGGCCTCGGCCTCCGCTTGCCCGGTCTTGGCTTCAGTCTGCGCAAAGCCTTCGACGGCCTTGCCAAGCCCTACCAGCGCTTTCTCGCAGTGCTCTTGTTCCAAGTCGATCTGTGCCAGCATCACGCGAGCATTGGCTAGATACACACTATTCTTGCTTGCCTCGCTGATACGCTCGACCTGTCCGAGCATGTCGGAAGCGGTGTCCGAATGCCCCAGATCCATCTCCACGAGCGCGCAGGAGTACGTGCTATAGATCATGAATTGCGGGTCGGTCAACCGGGAAGCCTCCGCTTGCGCTTGTACACAGGTCGTGTGCGCTTCAGCCATTTCGCCGCGCAATCGCGTCAATTCGGCATTGGTCGCGAGCGACCATACATGGCCGCCGCGGTCGCCGCTGCGTTCCGTGAGCGTCGTGACTTCGCGATAGTCGCGCATCACCTCGTCGCTCGCAGCGTCATCCGAGGCTATTGTTGCCAGCGCCCGCAGCGTCCAGGCCTGAAGTTTCAGATCGCCTGTTTCGCGGCTGAGTTCGAGACCGCGCTTCGCCGCCGCTTGAGCTCCGTCCCGGTCGCCTTCCTCCCAAAGCATCTCGCAAAGATTGCGATACAGCGCTGAAACACTGCCGAGATCGCCGATACTCTGTCCGATCGCCATCGCACGCTGATATTCCGCTCGGCCCTCCTCGTCGTGATGTTGATCGATCAGAACTTGGCCGAGCGTACGGCGCGCCTCGGCCTCGCCACGGGGGTTGCCGATTGCTCGGTACGCCTCAATGGCTGTGCGCAAATTCTCGGTTGCCAGGTCGAAACTGCCAAGATGCATGAGTGCGACCCCACGCTCGTCGCGCGCATCCGCCGTGAGCCCCGGCGCCTCGAGCACCAGCGCCAAGCGCAGCGCCTCCTGAGCACGTTCGGCGCAGGATTTCGAATCGTCGAGCTCGCATGCGATCCGGGCAGCGGCCAGTTCGACGCGCGGATCCTGGCTGGTGCCGGGCAGGCGCCGTAGTTCTTTCAGTGCTGTTTGCGCCGCACCGGGCACCCCCGCCGCCAGCGATGTTTTGATGGCCTGCAGGCGGTAATCCGGATCATTTGGCTTGAGTTTGATTAGCGCGTTCCAGTCATCGGACGCCTTGCCCCACTGATACGTGGCTGCCTGCAAGGCCGCATCAATTTGCAGCTGCATCTCGTTCGGTAGTCGGGATCCATGATTCACCGCTTGCTGCGCGGCGGCAACTGCTTTATCGCGATACCCCAAGGCGGCCCATGCATTTGACAGGCTTGCATAAGCCGGCGCGTAGCCGGGCGCTTGTGCAATGACCTGCAACAATTCATCGCGCGCCTTGGCAGCATCGTAGTGTTGCATTGCCTGGCTCGCCTTGCTCATTTTTTGCGCCACATCAACCGATGAGGGCTGCGCGTTGGAGATCTGCGCCAGCAATTCAGGATTCGGCGAAGGCACCCCCAGCTGAGTGCGCAGCATGACGCCGATTTTGCTGACCAAGTCCGGCAGGCTGCCCATGCTGGCCTGCTGCGTAAATCGTGCGACTGAGCTTCCATTGCGCACGTCCTGCAAAGAGATGTCGATGCGCAGCGGCGAATCGCTCGCCGCGGACGCGGCCAAGTAATTGCCGCTGATGACATAGTCCGCTTCCAGACGGCGCCCGAGACGCCGCAGCGTGTCGACGGCATAGCCGGAGCTTCCCGAGTTTTCGATGCCCTTGGTGACATCGCGCACCAGCTCTTGCGGCACCACGCGTATCTTGTCAGCGCTGCTCAATTCAGTACCGAGCATTTCCGTCAGTGCCGCCGGCAGCCAGGAGACATCTTCCTGTCGCGAAAGATTTGCGAATCCGACCAACGCCACCGTATGACCGACGGCGGCTTGCGCCGCTGGTCGCGGCATGAAGCGCCATCCGAGGGCCAACAAAAACGCCACGACGACCGCAGTGCCCAGGGGCCAGCGATAACGTCGCAGCGCATGGCCCACTCTATAGAGACGCGCGTGTTTACGCGCCTCGACCGCTTCGCCGCGCAGGAACTGCACAACATCTGATTTCAAGGCTTCGACCGTCTCATAGCGGCGCGCAGGTTCCTTGCGCAGCGTCTTGCCGACGATCGCATCGAGATCGCCGCGGATCCGGCGCGCCGGGACCAAAGAAGACCCACGTGCACTCGCTACGCTGCTGGCGAGCGGCGCGGGCCGTTCCAGCACCGTGCGCATGGCCTGCAGTATCGGGGTATCGTGGTCCATCCACGGATGCGCGCCTGTCAGCAGTTCGAACAACAACAATCCCAGCGCGTAGACGTCCGTCGCGGGCGAAGTCTGATGACCCATGAGCTGTTCGGGCGCGGCGCAGATTGGCGTCATGGGCGTCGCCGCTGTCTGCGTGATTCGCGCAAGCTGCGAGTCCAGCAGCTGCGCAATGCCGAAGTCGAGCAACTTCACCGCACCCTCTGAAGTCACCAGGATGTTCGAGGGCTTCAGATCGCGATGGATGATATGGTTTCGATGCGCGAACGAAACCGCTTCGCAAACCTGAATGAACAATCCCAGCCGCTGAGCGAGCGTGCATCCATGCAGCGTGCAAAATTCTGTAATGGCACGTCCTTCGACGTATTCCATCACCATGTACAGGCGGCTGTCGTCGGTGATCCCGCCATCGTAAAGTCGGGCGATTCCAGTGTGTTCCAATCGCGCTAGAATTTGCCGCTCCGTTTGAAAGCGCTTCGACTCACCGGCCGTTTCTCGTTGCAGCAGCTTTATCGCCACGCGCTGCTCGAATTCACCATCGGCGCGAACGCCCTCGTAAACATCGCCCATGCCGCCGCGCCCAATCAGTCGAGTCAGACGCCATGCGCCAAGGCGCACTCCGACCATGGAGTCCGGCACGCATTCCTCCATGCGTGCGCGCGGCGGTTTAGTCAGAAAATTACTTGAGGCGTGCACCGCATCCAGCCAGCGCTCGACGGCGGCGGCAACCTCGGGATCCTCGATCGAGCGGCGCCGTAGAGCGTCGATACGCTGATCCCCCGGCAAGTCCAACAGTTCGTCCAAGAGCGCATTCAGCTGCGCGATTTGTTGTGGAGACAGCGTCGAACTGTCTAAGGTGCCGGGCTGCATGACTGCCGCTAGTGTATGTTTCCCCCGGCGATCCCGCCATCGAACCTGATCATGCTCTGATTGGCAGTTTGTGCCGTATCGGCTAAGGTAAATCAGCATTAACACATAGGAACTGCCATGGACATCGTCGTCCCCAGCGCGACCTCGATCGGAGTGTTTGCCGTGGCGGCGACCTTGCTGCTGCTGACGCCTGGTCCGGCCGTTCTCTACATCGTCGCGCGCAGCGTGGAGCAGGGCCGCGTTGCGGGCTTGGCCTCGGTATTTGGTATCACCACAGGAACGCTGGTGCACGTGTTGGCATCGACGCTGGGACTATCGGCGCTGCTTGCTTCCTCGGCGCTGGCGTTCGCGCTGGTCAAATACGCCGGCGCGGTATATCTGATCTATATGGGGGTGCGGCGGATTCTCAGACGGACTGACACGCGGGCTTCGCCCTTGAAGCTGCCGCGACGAAGCTTAGGTAAGCTGTATCGCGACGGATTCATCGTCAATTTGCTGAATCCGAAGACGGCGCTGTTCTTCTTGGCGTTTCTGCCGCAATTCGTCGATCCCGCGCGGGGCTCGGTGCCGTTCCAGATTGCGTTCCTGGGGCTGTTGTTCACTTTAATGGGCCTGACCAGCGATGGCCTATATGCATTAGTGGCCGGCACCGCCGGCTTATGGGTCAAGCGTCAGAGTCGCTACTTGGACTGGGAGCGTTATGTCACTGGGGGAGTGTTCATCGGTCTGGGCTTGACCGCCGCCTTGGCGGGCGGTCGGAAGTTGTCGTAGCGACTCCCTAGCGCAAGGCCTTTCCCGGGCTGAAGCGCACCAAGGTCAGCGTTGCCATCGACAAAGCGATAAAAGCCCCGACGCCAACCGCGATGCCGTTCACGGGCGCCTTGAGGAAAATCGCCGCCGAGTAGCCACCCACCAGCGCCAGCATGCTTAGGTTCTCGAACATGTTTTGAATCGCGATTGCCGACCCGGTCCCGACACCGCCGTTGCCCTCCCTTTGCAACAGAGCATCGAGCGGTACGACGAAGAAACCACTGCATATGCCTACAAAAGCCATCACGGCAAATGCGAGAGGCAGCGTGGAGACAAAAGGCAATAGACATACCCCGAATCCGATCAGGATACCGGCCGGGAGCGCGCGTTGAACATGTTGGAGTCGCACGAAACGAGCAGCAAGGGCGGCGCCTATCACTATTCCAGCTGCGACCATGCCCGTCAAAAAGCCCGGCAACGAATTGTTGGTCACTTTCAGAGCTATCGGAACCCAGGCGATGACGAGGAAACGCAGGGCCGCTCCGGCACCCCAAAAGAGGGACGTCCCGATCACCGCCAGTCGCGCCCTCGGACTCTTTAAGAGCGAGCGCGTTTTCAAGGCAAACGATTTGAAGATCGGTACAAGGGAATAGTCAGTAGTTTTGATTGCACGCTGCTTAATGCGTGGAACGAGAATTGCGCTCAATGCTGAGGCCGCATAGCAGGCGGTAATCGCTGCCAACGCGCCTTCAATGCTCCAATCGGTCAGCGTTCCGCCGGCTACCGCGCCGAGCAATATCGCTGCGATCGTCGAGGCTTCGAGGAGGCTATTGGCTTTGACGAGCTGCGCCGGGACTACCAGTTCAGCCAAGATTCCATATTTGGCCGGCGAATTAAATGCCGCACCCGCACCCACGAGCGCGTAGCTTGCAAATGGATTCGCGTGCAGGCACAGGCCTAGACCTCCGATAAACTTGAGCGCATTCGCGTAAAGCATGACGCTCCCTTTCGGACGCGCATCGGCAAACACGCCTACAAATGGCGCGAGCAGGATGTATGCAGCCACGAAGAACGCCTGCAGAAGCGGCCCACTCCAAGCTGGATAGCTCTCCTGTCGGACGAGCGCGAGCGCGGCGAACAGAAGCGCGTTGTCCCCGAAAGCGGAAAGAAACTGGGCCCCCAACGTGGCGAACATGCCTCGCGCCCAAAGGCCGGCAGGTTTGAGCTTGCTTCCGGCGCGCTTAGCACTGCGTTGACCATTCGCCGACATCGTAAGAGCCGTTCATCGCCTAATTGAACTGCGCAGGATGCAACCGGACCCCGCCATTCGCAAGGCGAAGAGTAAGGGCAGAACGTCTATCAAAGGGGGAGCGCTAGAATCCCTCTTGCGCTCCCCTGGCAGCTTGGTAGCGGGCCGACTTTTTTCGAATGGTGCCGATCCCTGGCATCGATTCGGTCGATCAAGACGATTTGTTGGCCCCGACGTCCCAACCCGGAGGTGTGCTAGTCCCGCCGTCATCGATCGTGCTGCCGGCCTGCGTTACCGCGACTCCTGAGAATAGAAGTGTGGCATCGACATAAGCCGTTCGCGCAGACATGGAATTGGCGGATGTGGCAACAGCGGTCACGCTACTTACGTATACCGTATTGAAGGTAAATTGAATCGCGCCGCCATTGGATCCCAAGGTATCCAGAGTGCAACTCGTGAAGGGAACGCCGGCCGCGACGGCTCGAAATAGTGTCGAATAGGAACCCAGGGCGGCGTGCAAACTGAACGGCATCACATTATTTTGTACTCCGCCCGTGTTGGCGGCCGGGGTCGTCAGGGTCGCTCCAACGGCGAAATAGCTCAAATTGATGCTGACGGTTCCTTGATTGCCGGTACAGCTGAGATTGGCGACGCTTGCCGCATAGCCCCAAGAGGCCGTGGTAAGCGCCAAAAAGAGGAAAATAGCTTGTCGCGAGGTCATGACAATGTCTCCATGGGTTGCTCGATTAACGATCTTCTAGTACTAAAACCGGCAACGACCCTTAAAACCGCCACGGATGATCAGATCATTGGACTTTCAAACGAGCGAACCAACTTAACGTAATGTGTTGCCCGGTGTCCTTTCGCGACGGACGGAAGGAATCGCCTGGAGACAGGTGGCGAAACGCCGGTCAATGATTCGACGTCAACCCTATCGGGGACTGTGAGCAGTGGAGTTGCACGTCGATCCAATTGCGCGGCAATTCCGCTGTTGCGTCCGTACTCGTCAACAAGAGTGTGTGGCGTGGTACGTGGCGAAAATGTTCAATCACGACGCTTGCGCCCAGTTGATGTGCGGCATGCGCAGAACGGGCGCAGATTTCCAGAACTTGGCCGAAGGCGCCCAATGCGATTCGAGCGGCTTTGGCGGTGTCATCTGTGCAGGCGTCGGCGACTACGACGATCCAGAGTGAATTGCGCCATCCGGAGTAGCTGTTCGCCGCGAATAAGCTGGAAATGCACTTTGCGATTGCCTCGGCCTGATTGCGCGCCAGGATGACGATCCCGACTGCCTGAATGTTCGACGCAGAGCGGCTGGGCGTGTAGAGACCAGCACTCGATGCAGGGAGGGTTTTAGGCACGGCGCTAGAATCGCAAATCCAAAGTAAAGATGTTGCAAAGGATGCGCGGAATGTGAGGTGCTTATCGGTTCGTCTTTACACCAATTCTACGGCGGCAGCGTTATCATGCGCGTCCATGGAACCGCGATGGCGTGGTTTGCCCTCGATTTAAATGGCCCTTTTTGTGGCCGGAGGTTTTCATGGCAATCCAAGATTACGTGCGATCGATAGCGGCGACCGAGACGGTCTCGAAGGACCAGGTATTTCGATTCCTGGAAATGCAGTTTGCTCGTGCCGACAGAAATCATGATGGAGAGTTGGATGCCGATGAATTGGCGGCCTTTGTGCATGCGGTAGCGAAACCAGAAGCGGACCAGAGGTAGGGAGCGGCAATCGGACGGCGCCTATCTGGGCCGGCAATTCCGCACATTCCTAGGCGAGTTCGGCCGGCTGGATGAGGCCTGGATCGTCGGGCGCGGTCGAATTGATGCGTGGACTGATGGGGTAAGCTTGCATGCCATTCCTATTATAGGGGTGCAGGGTTGCCATCGCGGCGACCGGAGTGCCTCGCAACCACGTTTGATAGTCTTTGCGTCGCAGGATGGCAGGCATATGCCCGTCGGTGTTGGCGACGCGGACCACCAGGTCATTCGGTGACACGCAAACGATCGAACAGCTTTCGATCACATCGTCGTCCTCAGTGACGGATCGATCCCAAACGGCCGCGACGCCAAAGACAGACCGGTCGAGCAGCCGAACAAAGTGGGGTTGTCGGTAGCGCTGATTGGTCAGTTGCCAAACGTAGAATCCCGCCATGGGCAGAATACAGCGTTGGCTCTCGAGCCAGGGGCCGCGGAATACTGGCGACTCCATGAGCTCACTGGAATCAACGGTCAGTGGCGAGTCGCCGGCGCGACCCTCAGCGGATGACGGTATCAGCCCCCAACGCATCATGGCGGCTTCGGATTGACCGTCGTGCCAGCGAATCTCCGGCACGTATTGATTCGCCGCCACGTTGTACTTGGCGGTAAAGTTCCACCAAGCGGTTGACGGCATAAATTCCCGCTCCACGCTGGCCTGGTCTGGGAGTGCGTAGCGCTGACACATGGCGGGACATTACGGCAGCTACCCAACCTGAGAATGTGACGCGTCTACCGTTTGCAGTAGACGCAGTGGGGAATTGATGCCCAAGGGCCTGTTTGCCGCCGCATGAACCGGGCTTCTGTGCTCCCCGGCGCCAATCTGCGAAAATGGCCGGCGTACCCATTGGAGGGAGCGATTCGATTGGCACTCACTGCATTCGAGCTAGGCAAGCTTAAGATTGTTGGTCACGTGCGGGAGGAACTGGACCGCGCGGGTATCGTGGCCCAATCGATTCGATGCATATCCGGAGGCATCGAAACTCCACCCGGAATCGCCAGACTCACGATAGTGGCTTGTGGAACTTCGGCAACTCTGGATTTTAAGGCGCACGAGGTCGAGGACTGTGAGTTGATTGTAGTTGGTGAAACCTGGCACAAGATCGCCGCATTGATCAGCGGCCTGGGAGGCCAGAATGAGTCTGGACTTATGAGCGCCCGGCATGAGTAACGCGGGTAGGAGCCGGGCGTCGCGGTGCAAAGCCGCGCCTTTGAGCTGATCGATTCGTCGTATCAACCCCAATGCTAGGGCGACTTGCGCGCTTCGATTTCAATGGCCTTGGCTATTTTCACGGCAGTTTCCGCAATTTCAGTGATTCGAGAGGCGACGAGCCCGGCAAACTTATCGTAGTGAGCCGCCGCCATGCCGCTGGCAATACTCGCGGCTGCTTGAATAAGTTGTGCTTGTTCCATAGTAGATTTCCGACGCCGTTTGTGAATTTAAGGGTTAACTGCTTGTGAGGCGCCACAATGGCGCGCCATCGTTCCCGAGGGGTGGCCTTAGTGTAGGGCTGGCACCGACAATTGGCCAATGAGCACTGTGATCACGAGAGGGCGCTGAGCATGACGCAGTAACCATCTGGATCTCGAAGCGCAAACTCTCTTGTTCCTGTGGCGGGGTTCACATGAGGCTCCTCGTCGAGTTGGGAGACGAGAGCGCGAGCTCTCTGCAGCGCCAGGTCGAAGTCATCGACACGGAAAAACAAGAGTAATCCGTTTCCCGGTAGCGCCTTGTCCGGACTCATCAAAGACGGATGCTCGTGCGAGCCCCACTGATGGAGACACAGCAACACGGTTCCATCCGAGTCGCAGATCTGACCCCAGTAGTCATGACCCGGAGCCGTCTCGGGCTGCCCAAAGAGCGATTGGTACCATTTGAAGCTGCCCGGAACATCCCTCACGCCGATGATCGTCCAAGTACGCTTCATTTCGATCCCCGTAGATTCTGACCGCAACGATGATCTGCGATCCGCTTGCGAAACGCTACCGGTGGTAGGATTCGAATTTGCCAGCTCGAGACAAACAAAATGTATCGTGCAATAGCCGCAGTTCTTCTCGCCGTCAGTGCTCTGACACCTTTTTCCGCCGATGCCGAAAACAAGGGCGGCACCCAAAAGTATATTGTCGTCAACGGCGCAAAGCTCTACACCGAGTCCTTCGGTCAAGGGACGCCCTTGTTGTTTCTGCATGGAGGACTAATGTCCTTCGACAGCGCATATGCGAAACAGCGTGATTACTTTGCTGCGAGCCACCTGGTCATTGGCATCGACCAGCGCGGACACGGCCACAGTCCGGACGGCCCCTGGCAGCTCTCCTACCAGCTTATGGCCGACGACACGGCGGCGGTGCTGCGGACGCTCAAGGTCGGCCCGGTCGATGTGGTGGGCCACAGCGATGGTGGGAATATTGCGCTACTTCTCGCACGGGATCATCCGGAACTGGTGCGGCGTGTCGTCATTTCGGGGGCGAATCTACGAGGCTGGACAGCCCAGGAGTACGAAGCCCGCAAGAGGATGCCGGCCGCGGAAATTGAGGAAAAAGTTCGGAAGCTCGCGAATTCGGTTCCTCCTTTTTTCCAGACTGATTATGGCAGCGAAAGTCCGGATGGCCTCGCACACTGGATGACCATGGTGACAAAGTGCTATTGGCTATGGGGCCAGCCCATTGTGATCGAGCCCAGTGACTTGAATAAAATCCAGGCGCCGGTGCTGGTGATGGCCGGTGATCATGACTTGATTTCGCTCGAGCAGACGACCGAGATATTTCGCAGCCTGCCGCACGGACAACTGTTCTTGGTTCCGGGAACGGGACACGGCACATTTCAGACTCGATCGGAATTGGTCAATCTCGCGGTAAATGAATTTCTCAATCAAGCAGACGACAAGCATTAGATCAGGAGCCTTGGTTTCCACCCATTGACGCGCTCCTCTTGTATTTTAGGTTGCGAGAATAATATTTGTGATTTTCGGGACGAAGTAGCCGATACCGGGGACCAATTAAACATTCCTACAGACCTGGGGCTGGCAAATGAGCTTTCATCAATAAAGAAGCTTATCGATCTGAATTCATTGCTTGACTACTTCGTGTTGAATGAACATGGCTGCCCCCTCACTTCCTGAGTTCCAATCGGAGATCGGCGCGCGCATGGCGCGGGGTGATTGGAACGCGGCCGCTGCAGCCGCAGCCGGATGCCGCGCAACCTGGCCCGCAGACCCGGCCGGCTGGCTTCTAGGCAGCATTGTGGCATTGTTTGCAGACAAGAAAGAAATGGCTCTTGCGCTGGTTGAAGAACGTCTCGCGACCGATTCTAGGAATGTCCAGTGCCTGTTGCAGAAAGCCGAGTGTTTGCTCGCCCTGGGACGGCGCGGGCAAGCGTTGAGCAGTGCCGATGAGGCGGCCCTGCACGCCGACAGTGCGGTGGCGTTGGATGCCGTGGGGACTTTTTTTGTGTTCGCAGCTGAGCACTCGCGCGCGCTTGAAATATACGATCAAGCGGTCGCCGCCGACCCGAAAAGCGTAGATATCTTGGCGAAACGGGCTGAGGTTCACCGCTTTCTGGGCAATTTCGACCTTTCGACGAGCGATCATGAGGCGGTTTTAGCGCTATCGCCGATGAATCCGGGCGCGCTCAAAGGGCTGTCCCAGTTGCGCCAGCAGACAGCGGCCCACAATTCGGTTGCGGCGATGGAAACGGCGTTGCAGGGAGTGCAGCTCGAATCCGACGACAGCACCACCCTGCACTACGGACTCGCCAAATCCTACGAGGACTTGGGCGAATACGCGGCAAGCTGGCGTCACCTGAGCGCGGCGAACAAGCTGCAGCGAGCACGCTATCAGAACGATCCTGACCAAGAGCGCACGGTGATCGACCGTATCATCGCCGCGTTCCCGAACCTCGAACCCCTCGCGACCGATACCACGGGCGAGGAGCCGATTTTCATCGTCGGTTTGCCGCGCACCGGCACCACCTTGGTAGAGCGAATTCTGGGCAATCACTCCGAAGTACACTGCGCCGGGGAATTGCCGGCGCTGTCCGAAGCCATCGGTGCCGCGGTCGCGCGAAATTCACCGATGCTGTCAGAAGGTTGGCTCGGATACGCCACCGCGCTGGCAGATCTCGAGGGCGCATCGATCGCCCGCGACTATCTCGCGCGCTCGCGTTCAATGCGCGGCGACAAGGCGCGCTTCTGCGACAAGCAAACGACGAATTTTTTCTATTGCGCGCTGATTCTGCGGGCATTCCCCAAGGCGCGCATCGTACATGTAACGCGTCATCCCCTGGCGGCCTGCTATGCCATTTACAAGACCCGATTTTATGGGACGTTTACCTTCAGCAATGATTTGTGCGAGCTCGGCGACTTCTACGTGGGCTATCGGCGTCTGATGGACCATTGGCATCGAGTGGTGCCGGGACGAATCTTGGATGTGGCTTATGAGGATGTGGTTTCCTCGCTCGAGTCAACTACGCGGCGTCTGCTCGATTATGTCGGTTTGCCCTTCGAAGCTAAGTGTTTGGAGTTTTACCGCAATCCTGCCCCAACAATGACCGCAAGTTCAGTGCAAGTGCGCCGGCCGATCTACGATTCCTCGCTGCAGCAATGGCGCAATTACGCCGACGAACTCGCACCGCTGCGCGCCAGGCTGGAGGCGGCGGGCATTGCAATCCACTGAGGCCGGCGCCTCAGCGTACGCGCGCTACCTTACAACCGCGCCGAGACTTCAGCTGCAGCCAGTAGGATCCCAGCAGGCCACGCGATATCGTGACCGAGTCGCCAAGCCTTGCGAGCGGATCGGCGTCCGAATCGATTTGCCGCCAAACCTGGGCATCATCGAGCGTAAAGAGGGTGCGCCCCTCACCGGTGAGGGCCAAGCCGACGATATGCGCCTCGATTTTCGCTATCTTCTGGGGGCGGGCACCGGCGGCTTCCTCGTGCGCGGCGATGGTGCTGTCGTTCAAGCCAAATGTCTGGTGCGCATCGAGCATCGGCATGAGACTTCCGACCGGTGCGGATGGCGCATTTTTTTCATGGCTGGCCGGCGACGCAAGGCCGGCCACCGGGGTCGCAGGTGAACCGGCCAACATCGCCGTCTCGCGATCGAAGCAGGCAAGACGAGACGCGGAATCGCCGAGGGCGCGGCAGGCGAGAAGGCCAGCGATGGGTTCCGCCGCGATGCAAGGCCGCGCACACAGGAGACAGACGAGTAGCAGATAACGCTTCAAATGAGCACCCCGGGTACACAACCTTCCTTCTCGTGATATTCAGACAATACGAGCGTGGTCTCGCGCACTAAATCGCGTTCCAGGGGTGTCAGTTCCGGGTTCCAGACATCGAATATCAATATGGCCCGCGGCGCTTCCGAGTCGTTCCACGCCTCATGCTCAATGGTATCGTCGAATATCCAACCGGTGCCGACCCGCCACTCGCGAATTTCCCCGCCGACCCGAAAGCCGCAGCCCGGCGGCACGACCAGCGGCAAATGAACCGTCACTCGGGTGTTGGTCACGCCGCTGTGGGCCGGAATCTTGGTGTGCGCGTCCAAAATCGAAAAAAACGCGGTGGGGCCGCGGCCCGGAATGTCCACCTGCGGTACCTTGGCCAGCGCCGCCGCCGTGCGCGGACAGCGCTTAAGATGTCCTTCTTCGGCCCGGCCCTGGTTCCAGAGAAAATACGCGCTCCAGCGCCGCGAATGGTTGAGCTCGGTCCATTGCCGCAAGGGCAACGCACCGTTAATTGCAATGTAGGGTTCCATGCCGGACTGATCGGCGCTCGAGGCGGCGATGAATTCCTCGCGGATGGAGTCGGTTTCCGCCTCGAGCGCGGCCAGCCACGGAAAGCTCTCGCGGTCGAAGAATTCGTAGTTCCTCAAGTAGGGGAACAGCATGAAGCTGGGTTCCGGCGCATAGATGCGCCGCCGCCCGAGTGTGCGATCTAGGCAGCGGTCAAAGCGCTTCTGCGCGGCGCCGGGCTCCTCGCTGCGCAACGCCTTCAGCCGCTCATCGATCAACGCCGCCAGCGTGAGGGCATTCTCCCTCACTCTCTGCTCGGCGTGCCGGACGTGCGCCTCGATGGGCGCGGGCAGCTTGGTCGCGCAAGTCAAGGTTTGCAGCGCATGCCCGTATACGGTGGCCGCCGAGCGCGGTTTGTGCATGAGGTCAAGCAGTGCCCCTTTTTGCAATAGCACGACCAGATGCGTGGGATCCAAAGCCAGCGCCTGCTCCAGCGCGTCAAGTTCCGCCTCATGTCGTCCGAGCGCACGCAACGCCGCGGCCAAGCTCAACCAGAACGGCAGGTGACGCGGTGCCAACACGACCGCTTGCTCGAGGAACTTTAAGGCGGCGGCTGCATCGCCTGTACTCAGCAGTCGGCGAGCTCGCTCGTGAAGCTCGTGGGTGTCGCGTGGCGCCTCTGCCGTGGGCATCATGGCTCCGCCTCAAGGATCGTACAAGAAACGTTTCACCCACGGCTCGAGCAGTGCCAGCACGGGCTGCAACTCAGCTTCGTAACGGCGCCACTGCCCCAAGCCTTCGGTGTTCAAGCCACGCACCAATTGCGCGGTGCTGGGCGTGAGCACCGCGCGCGTTTGCGTGCGCAGGGCGAAATCCCCCATCGCCGCCACCCAGTCAAGATCAAGATACGTGCAAATGCGCTTCATCTCGCGTTTGAAATCATTGACGACATCCTCGTGGCGCACCAGGCACATATTGAGCTTGAGCGCGCCCGTCAGGCACACCGCCAGCGCCATGACGGCATCGTAGTAGCGCGCCGCGCCCTCGAGGCACAACATCTGATAGAACGGTGCGCTCATTTGAAATCGATGGCGAAAGCAGCTGAGCACCACATCGCGGGGGTCCCTGCAGGCGAACAAGATTTTCGCGCGCGGAAACAACCGCGCAATGAGCGGTAGCTTCAAGGTGTTGAGCGGGTGCTTGTCGAGGAACACCTTGCCGGTCACTTCGACGCCGGCTTTCGCAGCGTGACGCCAATACGCTGCCCGCAGCGGCTCGAGAGCGCTGGCGTCCGCGCGCATCAGGCGGTCCAAGTCTGCTCCTGTCCTCATAAACTCGCGCACACCGTCGATGAGCAATTCATTTTCTTCCAGGCTGATAACGTTCGGATGTCCCTCGAGCACCACCTCGATGAGCGTCGTTCCGGATCGCGGAAAGCCCAACAAAAAGACATGATCCGCCGGCTCACGCGTGGGCGCGGGAAGAGATTCGGCCGCTGGCGTGGCCGGCGGCGCCGGGCGCTTGAAGTGGCGCGTCAGCGCTTCTGCGTATTCGAGTGCCGAGGGATTTTCGGAAAACCGTGCGGCGTAGGCCTTCTGCAATTGCGCATTGCAAGAGGCGTAGGCCGCGAACGCCTCGTGCGGCAGACTTCTCGCATCCAGTACATCGCCCAACAGACCGGTTGCGTATGCGCGCTCGAGCGGCGCGAGACGAGCATCGCTCAGTAGCGCGCGCAACCGTGCTTCAGCTCGGCCGACTTCGCGTTCGCCCAGTTCAGCGGCGGCCAGGGTGATCACCGCGTCCGGATGCCCCGGCAAGGCGATGAGCGCTCTTTCCCCAAGCGCGCGCGCCTCGCGGTGCATCCCGCGGCTCACCGCGATGCGCGCGAGGCCGGCCAGAGCGATGCCTTGACTCTCATCCAATTCGAGCGCTCTTAGGTAGCTCGCCTTGGCGTCGCCCATGGCGCCGAGCGCTGACAAAGCGTTGCCGCGACTCGCGTGCGCAAATGGCAACGCGGAATCCAACGCGAGCAGCGCGTCGAATTGCGCCAGTGCGTCGCGAGGCCGGTCAAGCTGCAGCAGGCATAAGCCCAGCGCATTGCGCGCGCCCAAGTCGCTCCGCCCCAAGGCGACTGCGCGCTGCAGCAGTGGCACTGCTTCAGCCACGCATCCCTGCATCTCGAGGTTGAGTGCCGCCACATTGAGCAGCAGCGGATGCTCCAGGCCGTCCGCCAGTGCCGCCTCGGCCATCAGCGCAGCTTCACTGTGCGCGCCGCGCTGCGCGGATGCGCGAACCGCATTTAGCGTGGCGTGATCGGCTTCGGGATTCCGAGGGATCGACGGACTCACAAAGGCCCCCGCAACAAAGAGCCCGTGCCATAAAATTCGCTCATGCCAGCGCTCACCCGGGTGACCAGCTCGCGCTCGGCGATGCTCAGGTGAGGGCTCCAGATATCGAAAATCAGCACGGCGCGTGGTACGTCGCTGTCGTTCCAGGCTTCGTGTTCGAAGGTGTCATCGAACACAAAAGCCTTGCCCGGATGCCACTCGCGGCGCTCGGCGCCGACTCGAAATCCGCAGCCCGGCGGGACGATCAATGGCAAATGCACCGTCAGCCGTGTATTCGCGACACCGCTGTGGGCCGGGATACGCGTCTTGGCGTCCAGCACCGAGAACACCGCTGTGGGACTGGACCCTGCCATCTCGCATCTTGGCCAAGCTTCGAGTGCCTTGACGGTGCGCGGGAAGCGCGCAATGTGCTGCGCAACGGCAGCACCTGCCTGCCATAGATAGTAGACGCCCCAGCGTCGCGACCGGCTGAGCTCGCGCCACTGATCGAGCGGCATTCCGCCGGGAATATCGATGTAAGGTTCCAATACCGATGATCCCTCCTGAAGCACCGCGATGAGCTCTGCGCGAATGTCAGCGGTGGCCGCTTCAATGGAGTCCAACCAGGGGAACTCATTGCGCTCGTAGAACTCGATCGCTGGCAGTCGCGGGAAGTACATGAAGCTTGGCTGCGGCCGATACACCGGCTGCTTGCGAAGCAAAGTCTGCAGGCACCGATCGAAGAGCTGCAGCGGCTCATTCGCGTAGCGCGCTCGCAAATCCTGCAGGCGGCCCTCGATGAAGTTTTCAAGTTCGATGTCGTTGGCCGCGACAAACTGCATAGCATGCTTGAAAACCGGCCGCAGTGACTGCGGCGGAAGCGAACCCGCCGGAACGCTCTGCAGGACCTGGCGGTAGGTAACGGCCGCGGCGCGGCGCTCGCCTTGAAGTTCTTGCAGAGAAGCCTTTTGCAGCAGGGCGCGCAAGTTGCGCGGCTCGAGCGCAAGCGCCTTCTCGATCGCCGTCATCTCTTCCTGGGCTCGTTTGAGACCGCGCAGCGCCGCGGCTAAATTGAGCCAGATGGATGCCTCAGCACAATCCTCGCCCACCGCCTGCGAGAGCAGCTGATGCGCGCCCGCGGCATCGCCGCTCAGCAGCAGTCGGCGCGCAGTCTCGTTGAGCACCAAGGGATGGCCGGGCGCTTCGGCCTCAGCGCGGCGCACCAGTCGCTCGGCGTCCTCCCCGAGACCGCTCGCCATGGCCTGCCCGGCGGTCGCGATCAGCTGTCGTATACGCCGATCATCGTTCTCGGCGATCAATTGATCACCGCGCCCACATGCGCTGCAGGTTTGCAAAAACATATTCGAGCTGCGTTCGCGTGCGCCAATCCATCTTGCTGCCTTCACACGCGCGCACTTCGCCGAGCACAAACAAAACTTCGCGTTGCAGCGGGTCAGGGATCTGGCTTTCGATGAAGGTGATCATCACGAGCCGCGATCCGGATCGGACAGGTTCCACCTGGTGCAATTTTGTCGAGGAATAGAACACCGCTGAACCCGCATTTCCCTTGATGTGGACGAATTCCGATCCTAGATAAATAACCAGCTCGCCCCCTTCATAGTCACTGGGATTTGAGATGAACATGGTGCACGAGACATCCGTCCTTAGCGGCTGCGGGCCCGGCGCCAGAAATGCCGCATCGATGTGCGCTCCATACTTCATGCCCACCTCGTAGCGCGCAAGCGTCGGCACCGCCATGCGCGATGGAAAGGCAAAGTCTCGCGACTGCTGATTTCGCTGCAGCGCCGCCAATGCAATTTGCGAGGCCTTCTGTGATGTTGGATCGTCAGGATCCGCGATGACATTGTCCTTGCTCTGATTGTGCGGGTTGGAACGGCGGCCGGCGACGAATTTTGTCTGCGAGGCGAGTTCCGCGATTTCCTGGACTTCGGACGGCGCCAGATAATTATCAATCTGCAAGAACATCGTATTGCGGCCCCATTCGATTGCAGCAGCTCAACGATGCGTCCGGCCACTTCGGATGTCAAATCGCGAATTCCACCGGCAACAATAATTGTGATTTTCGGGACGAAGCAGCTGATAGCGGGGACCAACTAAATTCACCTATGGATCTCGGCAGTCAAATGGGTTTTGATGGGTGCAGGAGAATTTTTTATTCGAAGCCCTTTATGACTCTGAAAGTGCTAATCGTTGACGATGAACGCCGGGAGCGTACATCCCTAATTGAATTGTGCGAGCAACGCGATGATGTGCAAATCGTCGGAGAGGCGGAATCCGGCGTCGCCGCGCTGCGCGCAGCAGACGAATTATGTCCGGATGTGATGCTGGTAGATGTGGAATTACCCGATATGTCCGGATTTGACCTCCTGAGCGCCACGCATGGGCAACGCATACCGCTGAGTATCATCGTCACGGGCGGGCAAGACAATGCCGCCGCTGCATTGGCCGCCGGCGCGCTCGACTATCTCCTCAAGCCCATCGACGCGGCACGCCTGGGCCAGTCGCTCGAGCGCGCCCAACATCGCTGTGAGGCACCGCGAGCTCGGGCTCGCATATTTCCGCGGCTGGCATCGTCCCACGATTTTGCAGCGCCGCTGCGCGCCGAAAACAAGTTGCGTTTCTTGGTGGGCGAACGTCAACATCGCTTATACCCGCTCGAGGTGGAGAAAATAGATTACATCGAGGCGCACGGCAATTACGTGACGATGCGCAGCGGTACTTGCGACTATATTCGACGCGACTCCATCAAGCGCTTGGCGGCGTACTTGGCCGACGGCGGATTTATGCGAATCGAACGTTCCCTTCTCCTCAACGTTCGCGCCGTCGCTTATGCTCAAGTCGCGAATCACGGAACTTTTGCATTCACTTTAACGTCCGGGGCCTGTATTCAATCGAGTAGCTCGTATCGTGCGGCCATTCTCGATGTCCTACCGCTGGTGCCGCTATCGCGGCGCAAAGAACGCGGCAATTTGGCACGCTCCAGCAGCAAATAGTTTCACCCGATCGATTGAGCGCAACGCACTGGGAATCATACTATCGTGGCGGAAGGCTCGCGGCATGCCCGACGGGCCAGGAGCCAAACTATACGCTGGAGTTGCGCGACGTTTGGACCGAGTTCTTTAGCGGCCTTGCCGATGCTGCGCGCCTTCTCGACATCGGAACGGGCAACGGTGCCATTTCGTTGATCGCGCGCCAGACGGCCGACAGTCTCGGGCGCACTTATGAAATCCACGGCGCGGATTTGGCGCAGATCAATCCAGGCCGAGATGTATGCGACGGTGCCCGGCTGTTCGCAGGAATCACCTTTCACCCGGGTGTCGCCGCCGAAAAGCTGCCCTTTGAGGCGGAAAGCTTCAGTGCGGTGGTCGGTCAGTACGCACTGGAGTACACCGATACTCGGCAAGCCCTGGCGCAGGTGCTGCGAGTCCTCAAGCCCGGCACCACCGCGCAATTCGTCATGCACCACGCGGGCTCTATCATCGTCGATCGCGCGCAGGCGTCGCTGCGTCACGCCGACGCGGTGCTGCAAAATACTAAGGTGTACCGCAAATTGCGGCGATTTCTCGACGCCGAGCGGCGCTCTCACGCTGCGGCGCGCAACGCGTGGGGAGATCTGGCGACGGCTCT
Source organism: uncultured Gammaproteobacteria bacterium (assembly GCA_963771615.1). Lineage (GTDB taxonomy): Bacteria > Pseudomonadota > Gammaproteobacteria > Steroidobacterales > Steroidobacteraceae > Bog-1198. Next base: position 591,635 of record CAVYUD010000004.1, on the reverse strand, counting down.
GTCGATACTTCGCACGAGTGGGCGAGCCGACCCCGACAGACTTGTCATTGACGTTACGCTGGATGCCGTTCCGAAGCTGCTCGACTCTCGAAGGTCTTTGTCCCGCGCCGCGCTCGATCGGGAGATCGATTCGGTTGAGAACGATCTTCGAAATGCGGTACGTCGACTCCGTGACTTGGTGGCGGCTGCCAGCACGGACTCCGCCATGGTTGAGTACGCTCAGCGGGCGCACTCGTTGGGATTCGTCGATGTGGAATACAGCCCCATGTATCACGCAAGACGCGCGCTGGTTGGTTGGCGCTTCAATTTCCGCAAGCCGCCCTGAGCGTCGCGAGCCCGGCCCGCATATCGGCCTGTGACGTACGGCAATCTAATCCCTGGAAAATTGGGTCTGCTCCCCGCGGCAGCGAACTTCGTCCCATAGTAGTCAACATGAAGCCCCTTGCCTGCTAGCGTTTAGCAGATGAATCTAGTGGATCGCCTTGCACAGTGCCGCGCGCCGCTCATTGTTGAGGACATGGCGAGCGGCATGCTAAGTCACCTGAACGGCGCAGCCGACTATGCGGGCCGTGTTGCGCAGTGTCCCTTACGCTACGTGCTCAGCGATGAGCTGACTCGATTATGTACCGCACTTGCCTATTCGAAAGGCTCCCGAACCGTGGCATGCGCAGACTTGCTGCACGTACCCGCAGAAACTGTATGGGTAGAATGGTGCGAAGCGCCATGGCGGACCGAACTCGCGCAATACGGCTTCGGCGTAGACGCGCAGGAGACGCGTCGCTCTGGGCGCCGTGGTGCTTTTATACAATCCTCGACTGACGGCCGTCGCGGACTGATCCGTACGTTTTGGAGCGATAAGGAAAACTCCTCCGATGTTCTAGCCAGCAGCATGGAAGCCTACTTTGATTTCGATACTCCTGAGGGCGAGGATCCCCACCCCATGGACGATGAGCATCGACCCACGGTGTCGGTATCGGACGGCGACGGCGGAGACCTGTTGCGTCAATGTCTGCGCTTTCGATACGAACGCACCTGGGATGCTTATTATCGGGAGTCGCGCTGTTCTGTCGCGACCAAGCAAGCCATTGCACGCCACGCACTCGGCACGGTTGCCCCCGATATACCCGTTCTGCTCGCATTTCTACTGCTTCTTGGAATCCGCTCCGGGGTGTCGCATCGCCCGCAGAACTTCGCGCGGCTGAATCGCTCGAGAGTTAGGGCCGGGAAAATGCCGCTGCTTGATCATGTAGAAGTGCACTCCCCGCTGCTGGAGCCGTATAGCTTCAGGGGCGCCGCAGGCGATACCATGGGCCGGCGCGCACGTAGGCTTCACCATGTGCGCGGTCACCTGGTCCGTCGCGGCAACAAGATTTTCTGGCGTATCCCGCATCTGCGGGGCAGTTCCCGGGCAGGCTCCATCCGCACTCGAACAGTCACGTGGACGGTCAATGAACCGAGTTCTTCGAGCGTCCAGCACCTGGGGGTAAATTGATTTACCTTGAACCCCGCGTTCGAATTCTCATTGGTGTGATGCTTGGTACTTGTCCTGTCTTCGCGGGGCCACTCCCCGACCAGCAGAGCGCGTCTGGTTCCTCGCAGACGCCACCCGCCGCCAGGGCACCTGTTGCGCCCGCTAGTCCTTCGCCAGATGTGCTGAAACGGGCGAAGCTAGCGGGTTACCGCATTCGGAAACTTCGGGAGGGAAGCATAGTGTTCTGCAAACAGGAAGCGCACGTCGGAAGTCGGTTCACCACAGAAAGCTGCATAGATGAAACGCAATTGGAGGAGTTCTTACTTCGAGTGCAATCTCAGCGTGACTCCATGAAGAATCGCATCGGTACACCAACTGACGTCAAGTAAGGCTGAGACCGCTCTGATATGACAAAGCCCATTAAGCATACGGAAAGCCAAATAGCGGAGATCCTGCGCGAAGCGCGGCGGACTTCCATCAACGCGGTGGCAACAAAATATAACATCAGCGAGGCGGCGGTTTACGCGTGGCGCACCAAATTCGGCCAATTAGGGGCTGAAGGGATAAAGCGACTGCGACATCTAAAGTTGCAGCATGCCCGACGTCAACGATGCCTGTTGTAGCTCCGCGTTCGCCTCTCCTGATTCTTGTTGAATGACCAAGGGAAAGAGAGTCAATTCCTGCCGAATGTCAGCTTCTCGAGGTGCGCACGCACCTTGTCGCGGTACCCTTGGCTGCTCGTTGCGGTCGTGCCGTCCCTGAGCAAAAGCACGAAGTCGCCGCGCAATGTGCGGTTCACCTGGCGCACGTGGTTGATATTAACTATGCAAGAACGGCTGATACGCAGCATCGGTTGCGAGCGCATGGCCTCAGCGGCCTGCTGCAGCGTTGTCCGGGCGTGATACGTCTGGTTGTCCACACGCAAAATCACGTAGTTGCGATCAGCCTCGAGCATTTCGATCTGCGCGACGTCGATCATGTGGTGATGCCCGCCCGCCTCCGCGAGCAGACGTGGTCGCGCCTCTTGGACCGTCCGCGTAGCCCGCTCGAGCTGCGATATCAATGTAGTGAGTGCGGATTCGCGCTCAGACACGCTCTGCGAGGTGTGTCGTTGCCGAACACGCGCAAGCATGGCGCGGAAGCGCTGCTCGTCAAATGGTTTTACCAGATAGTCAACCGCGCTGACCTCAAACGCCTCTCGCGCGTAATGATCATATGCAGTCACGAACACAATCAATGGCAGGGCGGGCGGGGCAAGCGCTCGCGCCAGATCAATTCCGGAGGTGGCGCCGAGCTGCACGTCCAAAAATAGCAAGTGCGGAACTCGACGGCGGATTGCAGCGAGGGCCATAGTCGCGTTGGCATATTCACCGATGATCGCAAGATCCGGTTCCAATTCGCAGCACTCCCGGACACTCTGGCGCGCCACACGCTCATCGTCGACTATCATGACATCCATTTACACCCCAAGGGATTGACGAAGCTCGGGCCGTGCAGGCAACTCGCGCAACGTCGGAATCGTGATTTCCGCGGTCCATTCTTCGTTGCCGGTCGGTCCCGCAGAGAATGATGCTTCCGTTCCGAATTGCACGTCGAGGCGTTCGCGTACGTTGGTGAGACCGATGCCGTCAGGTCCGGCCGTGCACTCCTTCGCAATGGTGTTGACCACCCGCAGAACGACTGAACCATCGAGGATCTGTACCTCAACGCGCACCAGCACCGCCGCCTCGTGGCCGGCGAGTCCGTGAACGACTGCGTTCTCCACCAGCGGCTGTAGTATCAAGCTGGGGACCCAGAGGTCCGAATGATTTTCGAGTTGCGGCAACACAATAGTCAAGCGGTCAGCAAAGCGCTGCTGTTGAAGTTCGAGATAGAGGCGAACAAAGGTTAGCTCTTCCGGCAGCGACACAAACTCACGTTGACTGGCGCTGAGCAGTCGACGTAGTAGGTCTGCCAGCTGCACCACCATGGCCCTTGCCACTTGCGGTTCTTTGTTGATATGCCCACGGATCGTGTGCAGTAAATTGAAAAGTGTATGCGGCGAGAGCTGCATGCGCAGCGCGGCGAGGCGCGCATTAGCCCATCCTTGTTCCAGGGTCGAATTCCGCACTTCTGCGTTTCGCAAACGCTGGTAGTAAGCGAATGCGGTGACAAACACAATGCCGAAGCAATAGGTCATGAAAAACATGACGAAGCTGGCTGTCCATACTGCCCCCACTGCTTTGGGCATTAATGCTCTCCAGATCAGGAACTCAGACAGCTCGCCTGCATAGTATGAAAGCGCCGCGAACGTTCCGCCGAGCAAGAGTTGCACAAGCGCCCGCGATACCGTTGCCCAGCCAGTCCGCAACGACACCGCAAAGCAAACAAGAAGTATTGGGAACAGCAAAACATGCTGCAATACACGCTCGTTCCAGTTAACAAAGACCACCGCCTTGAACATCTGGCCGGCGTTGATCTGCATGGTGTAGCCATACAACACATCGGTAAGCGTCACAAACAACCAGAAGGCTGACGCGAGCAGCAAGAGAACTTTGAACGACACTCGCGGCGCAGGCCTTTTCAGAGCGGCGGACGGGGTTGGCATCATGGTGTTGAGGGTGGCGGCCATTGTTTAGAATACCGTTTGTTCAAGAACCTCGCTCTTTGACCTTCCGCATTTTCAGGGACGAATGAGTCGATATGCGGGACGAAATGAGAATTCGGCCCGGCTGAAAGCCCCAGCGGCGCATGGCGCGCCGCAGGATCTTGTATGCATCCTGCGAGCGGTAGCTGCGCCCGTTGCAAACTTGCATCAGCCTTGCTCCGGCCGCAAACCGCGTTTCGCTGAGCGTAACGAGATTCGAAGCACGGGAATAACAACGGCGCGGCCGCTGTGCTCCGCAATCGTCCCCACGCCGGCGAGTCCTGTCACCCCCGCGGCGGCTTTAATCACATTTCTAACTTCGTGTTGAATTATCTCACCTAAGCTTCGGCTCAAAGCAGGCGATGGTTCTGCGGGATGTTGTGGAACAGGAACCGTCGGTATCGCCTACGCCACGATACATGGGTAATTTTAATGGGAGCAATCAATGGGAAATCATAAACTGCGACTCGCAATCCGTGCAGTACTCGGCGGCTCGTTGGTCGCATCCCTCGCCAATGCGCAGACCACACCGGCCCCGACCGCGGCGGCTGCCGCGCCAAACGATGCGTTGCAAGAAGTGGTGGTCACCGGCTCGCGTATTTCGGTGCCGAACCAGGCGTCCATAAGCCCGGTCACCTTCGTCTCCGCGGTCGAAGTTCAGGAGACCGGTGCGACTCGAGTGGAGGATCTGCTCAACTCTCTGCCGCAGGTGTTCGCCGCCCAGGGTGGCAACGTGTCCAATGCATCGACCGGCGCGGCGTCGGTCAATCTGCGCGGCCTCGGTGATCAACGCACCCTCGTGTTGGTCAATGGCTTTCGCTTGGGACCGGCTGACGGAATCACTCCCGCATCCGACATCAATATGATTCCGGCGGAACTGATCGACAGTGTCGAAGTGCTGACGGGCGGGGCCTCGTCGGTCTACGGTGCCGACGCGGTCGCCGGTGTGGTTAACTTCAAGCTCAACGATCACTTCGAAGGCGTAAAGCTGGTCGCGGACGGCGGCATTTACCAACACCACAATGACAACCCCGATGGCGTACAGCAAGCGATTGCAGACTCAGGGTTTCAGCAAGCTCCTTCGAGTGTCACTCCCGGGGCGCAAAAATCCCTGGCATTCATCGCGGGGCTGAACAGTCCGGACGGCAACGGCAACGCGACGTTCTACGCGACCTACCGCAACATCGCCCCTGTTTTGCAGGCCAAGTACGATTACAGCGCGTGCGCCTTGGGTTCTGGATATATTGCCGGTCCCTCCAGTACCGACGGAAAGTTCTACTGCGCTGGTTCATCCACCTCATATCCGGGACGATTCACGGCTGTCGATATCAACGGCGTCGCGCTGCCGTCGGGCCAGGTTGAAAATACATTGGGACCGAACGGCACACTGATTCCGTTTACCGCCAACAATTTATACAACTACGGCCCGCTCAATTATTACCAGCGACCGGACGAGCGTTACACCGCAGGCGCGTTCCTCCACTATGAGTTCAACGAACACGCCACGGTTTACTCGCAATTCATGTACATGAACGACAACACGACGGCTCAAATCGCGCCGGGCGGCATTTTCGTCGACTTGCGCACCTTCAATTGCTCGAATCCGTTCCTCTCGACGGACGAAGTAGCCACCTGGTGCGGCGGGAACACCGCGAACACGGCCACGGTGTTGATCGGCCGCCGCAATGTTGAAGGCGGAGGCCGCGTGGACACTATTGTCCACACCGATTTCCATGAGGTGCTCGGCGTCAAGGGCAAAATTGTCGATGGGTGGGATTACGATGCCAGCTTTCAATACAGCACCGTGAGCGAACCTAACATGGCGCCCTTGTTCGACAAGGTCAAGGAGGGAAATGCGCTGAATGTTGTTCAAACGCCGAACGGTCCGCAGTGCGTCGTCGGACCGCCTTGCGTGCCGTACAACATCTTTAACTTGGAGCAGCCGCCCTCACAAGCGGCCATCAATTATCTGACTACCCCCACAACGAGCCAAAGCTACACGGCGCTCACGGTGGTGAATGCAAATTTAACCGGAGATCTTGGCAAATATGGGGTGCAATCGCCGCTCGCCGGTGCAGGATTGAAAGTCAATTTCGGTGGTGAGTATCGAGACCAGACCTCGAAGTTTTTGACCGATGCGTTTGCACAGTCCGGAAATGCGGACGGAAACGGCGGCGCCAACCCGTCAATCGTGGGCGGCGAAATTTCGCGAGAAGGCTTCATCGAAGCGCGCATGCCACTAGTTGAAGATAAACCCGGTGCGCAGTCGTTAGACGTGGAGACCGGCTATCGCTACTCGAGCTATAACCTGGGTTTCAAGACCAATACGTACAAGTTCGGTGTCGATTGGTCGCCCGTGCACGATGTGAGACTGCGCGGCAGTTTTGCACGTGCGGTTCGTGCGCCGAATGTGGTGGAACTGTTCTTTCCGGCAGCAATAGGACTTGACGGTACCTACAACTCAGACCCTTGCGCCGGTACTACCCCCGCGGCCTCCGCCGCGGCCTGCGCGCGGACCGGCGTCACGGCGGCGGAATACGGGCACGTACAGGCAAGTCCCGGCGGCCAATACAACGGCCTAACCAGCGGCAGTACGTCGTTGAAGCCAGAGACGGCGTTAACGACTTCGTTCGGAATCGGCTGGACGCCCTCTTTCCTCCCCGGTTTTCGCGCCCAAGTCGATTACTACAACATCAGTATCCAAGGCGTCATTCTAGGCTTGGGCGGCACCAACATTCTGACCCAGTGTCTGCAGAGCAACCTGCTGTGCAATGACATCCATCGCGACCAGTTCGGATCGCTGTGGATAATCAACGACGGAACGTTGGCGAACAGCGGATATGTCGTTGATCCGAAGGTCAACAACGGTTCCCTCTTGGAACGCGGCGTAGACCTGGACTTAAGTTATGCCTTCGACATCGGTTCCTTTGGAAAAATCCGCAGCGGCCTTGTGGGCACGTTTATAGACAGATACGAAGACGAGCCCATCGCCCATAACCCAAGCTCCGCTTACAACTGCGTCGGATTGTATGGCGCGACCTGCAGTTCCTTTAATACGGGTGCCGGGATTCCGGTATTCCGCTGGCGTCACACGCTACGCACCACCTGGTCGACGCCGTGGAGCGGGCTCGACGTCTCGCTGGCCTGGCGTTATTTCGCCGGCGTGAAAAGCGAGCAGTTCAGTGGCAATCCGAATCTGACGGCAGGCACCGGCACCGTCGCCAATGGCGGCATATCCAACACCGATGCTTTCATCAGCTCTTTCAGTTACTTCGATCTCACCGCGGCGATGAAGATCACCGATAAAGTAACCGTGCGCTTAGGGGTCAATAACATCTTCGATAAGGATCCCCCGATCATTGGAGCCAGCACACTTCCTGGACCGCCGGCCGGCAACGGCAACACCTTCCCGCAGGTGTACGATTCTCTCGGACGGTTCATCTTCGGCCAAATTATCGCGCAGTTCTAGCCGGGTGTAGTGGAGGGGAGATCAAGTTCTCCCCTCCAGACCTCAATGTTCGCAGTGCTGGATGACGTTGTTGGGACCTTCCTCCTAGTTCGTTGGAATTGCGATTGCCGTAGTGACAGACTAAGCACCCTGGCCCGCGAAGTACAAGATCTGCAATCATCCTAAAGAAACAGGAATAAAATCATGAGCCGAAAGAGAGTCGTGAGCTTGTCAGATGCAACTCTGCTCTTGTTGACCGCGGTGGGCTTCGCCGGGGTAGGGCAGGCGCAGGATTCCAAATCGCCCTATGCCAAGATGGCGCCGATCGATCAGTATTTGATGAGCGAAAGTGCTGAGATAGCGCTCGCGCGCAGCGCAGCTCCGGCATCGATTTCAGGCGATGCCAGCATTGCGGTGCTCAAACAGCACGGCTATGAGACCGCGGTGAAGGGCAAAAACGGGTTTGTGTGCATTGTGGAGCGATCATGGATGGCGCAATTCGATTTCCCGGAGTTCTGGAACCCCAAGATGCGCGGTCCAATCTGCTTCAACCCGGCGGCCGCTCGGTCGGTACTGCCGTATACCTACAAGAGGACCGAGATGATCCTGGCCGGCTTATCGAAGGACAAGATCGTTGAGCGCTTGAAAGAAGTCGTGGCGAAAAAGGAAGTCCCGGCGTTGGAACCGGGAGCGATGTGCTACATGATGTCGCACGAACAGTATCTCGGCGACACGGGAGTTCACTGGCACCCGCATCTGATGATTTATGGACCGCGAACCAACAGCGCTGATTGGGGAGCCGATCTGCCTGGTGTGCCGGTGTATTTAAATGACCAGTTTCAAGACTCTCCGGAGCCGCTCGGCGTATTCATGGTGGTCTTGGATCAGTGGTCCGATGGCACAGCGGCGCCCATACACGGTCATTGACCCGACCGCACGCCAGCCGTGCTATTTTCGCTACTGCGACCCGGAACTCGATTCAGAACCCATCACGGAGCTCGAGGCCGCCGATGCATTTGACCGCCAGCCGCGGTGCGCCCAGGCGAGCGCGCCCATTGCGCCATCGGCTGACACCTATATTTTTACTGTGGCTGGCTGCTTCGATCGGTGCCGTGATGTTGGCGTCGGCGCAGTCCGACCAGCCTGGCGACCGGCCTCTCGATCCTGCCTGGAAGGTGCCGCAGATCATCGCGTTCATTGCTCTCAAGAAAGGCGATAAAGTCGCCGATATCGTCGGCAATCATTTGACCGCATCCTTGGCGCAGACTGTCGGGCCAACGGGAACGGTTTACGCGATCGAGACCGCGCAAGTGGCCAAGCTTCATCCTGAGTTGTTGGACATTATAAGGGCCCTGGCGGCGCGGTTACCCAACATCGTGGTTAGTGATGAGCCTGTAGCCGCGCCGCTTCCATCGGGTCTTGACGCTGTGGTCATTCGACAGAACTATCACGATCTCTACGATAGGCACATGGCGCCGGTGGATGTGGCTGCCTTCAACAAAGCGGTATTCGCTGCCCTCAAACCGGGCGGGGTCTACGTCGTCTTGGATCACGCGGCATCGGCAGGATCGGGAATCGGCTCAACCGAGACGCTGCACCGAATCGATCCAGCGAGAGTCAAGACAGACGTGCTGGCAGCGGGCTTTAGACTCGACGCTGAAAGCACGATGCTCGCCAACCCGAAGGACGATCACACAAGAAGCGTATTCGACCCAGCCGTGCGGGGCCACACCGATCAGTTTTTGTATCGCTTTACGAAGCCCATGTAAATCAAGGGCCAAAATAGGTGCAAGACCATGCGCGGGCGCGGCCATCCGCCGCGTCTATATTAAAGCGAGCTTAGATCGCGAATACAACCAACGCAGCGGTGAGCAAGGCCATGGCCAAAAGTAGAGTGTTGTGGCTCCAACGGGCAATCGTCGCAAACATTTTAAAAACTCCTATTGCTATGCAAGGCGAGCCCTTTCAGACCCGCGCTACGCACCCTAAGATGGGGGCGCATACTTACATTTCTAGTTGTAAAAAGAGCGCACCAGGTCGCAAAATGCGCGTTTTCCGTGCGGAATACCCCTCCAAGGGTGTTGCGCAGGCCCTGGGCGATGGCCGCAGTGAGCGGCGCGCTCGAATAGCGCCTCGCACTCTATTGCAAAGTTTGCTCACTGAGACGGGCTGCGATTCGAGCGCGTTTGGGGTAGGCTTAGCGCATGAGTGCAACCCCGGGTGCAATGGGCGAGCTGCAGGCGTTCTTAAACGCGCACCCTCGGCGCCTCTACCGACAAGGCGCCGGGTCGATCCCGATCAAGGCGATTCGCGCAGCGCTCAAGCCGACGCGTAGCGAGTGCCGCCCGGAACTTCTCGAGGAACTCGTTGCCTCGATCAAGGCCACCGGCCTCATTCAACCCCTCATTGTGCGCCCGGTTCCGGACTTCCCGCATCAATTCGAGGTGGTGGCGGGCGAGCGCCGCTTAAAGGCCGCGCAGCTGGCGGGACTGACCGAGGTTCCGGTGATTATTCACGCCTTCAACGATCAGGAAGCGCTCGCGATCTCTCTGATCGAGAACATCCAGCGCGAGGAGCTGAGCCCCGCGGACGAGGCACGCACGCTCTATCGGCTGATCGAGGAGTTCACCCTCACGCATGAGCAGGTCGCGCACGCGATCGGCCGCTCGCGCGCGGCGGTGAGCAACCTGCTTCGACTCCTGGATTTGCCCGCCGAGGTCACGACCATGATCGAGACTCGGACAATTACCATGGGACACGCACGAGCGTTGCTCGGTCTTGCGGATGATGCGGAGCGCGTGCGCGTCGCGCAGCTCATCGCGACACGTCAATGGAGCGTGCGCGACACCGAGTCCCACGTGCGCAAGGCGACCGAGAAGTACAACGGACGCGCGCCCGCGACGCCTCCCTTGCTCGCAGTCATCAGCGAAGTGATGCACACCGCCGGCATGCGCGTTGAACTCCATCAGCGCACCAATGGCACAGGCAAAATCGTGATCGAGTTCGAGGACGCGCGCACGCGCGATGCGGCGCTCGAGCGGCTGAAATCCCTCGATACCTTAGATTTCCGGCACCCCGACATGCTACCCAAAACAGAGCGTCCACCTCTGGCCGAAGAATTCAAGACTCAATTGAAGCGTCTTCTATTGAGTAACAACATTCTCATCTCTCGCCCGACGGAGACTGCTCTGCTCGCGCAGTTGTTGGCTTCGTTGAGACCGGTGAGGACCAACCACGACCTGATTCGCATCGGCGGACAGCGGGATGGCGGCTATTTGGTTCCAGACGATTTGGAGCAGATCGGCGCCTGTTTCTCACCCGGTGTGGATAAAGTCGCGGACTTCGAGCTTGATCTGGCAAATCGAGGCATAAAATGCTTCCTGGCAGATCACTCTGTAGATGTGCCGCCGATTCATCATGATCTATTCGAATTCGAGAAAAAATACCTGGGCGCGACTGAAGACTCAATGCACACGACGTTGGAAAGTTGGATCGCACGAAAGGCGCCCGGGCAAACGGATTTCATCTTGCAAATGGACATCGAAGGCGCTGAGTATGCGGTGATTCTTGATACCGGCAGCGAAACGCTCAGGAAATTCCGGATTCTGGTGATTGAATTTCACGAGTTGGATGCGATCCGCGACAAATTCGGCTTTCGTCTCGCCAACCTCACCTTTCGCAAAATATTAAAGGACTTCGAGGTTGTGCACATTCATCCCAATAACTACCGCAAACCTATCGTTTATAAGGATTATCAAATACCTCCTGCGCTTGAATTTACCTTCTTGAGGAAGGACAGAATAACCTCGAGGCAGCGAACCTTCGATTTTCCTCACGAGTTGGATCGAACCAACTGTGCCCATAAGGAAGATTTTTCGCTTCCAAAATGTTGGTTTCAATAAGTTGCGCCGAGAACGGCCACTCCTGACCGTGTCATCCGGCGGGAGTCACATCCACGGCAAGCACCACAACACTGCGATTCTTAGGTAGCGTAATGCTCTGCACGGTCTTGGTGCTGTTGACGGCAAAGGAATAGCCGTACAGATACCAGGGGCCGTTTTGCCGTGCACCGCTCGGGGCGATGCGATAGGCCATCTTCGCGACCTGGGATTCGCCGGTGAAATTCTGCGGCGCAAACCAGTCGCTCAAGCTTTGCGTAAAGCTCGAGGTGGTTCCATCCGTGTAGGTGACAATGAAGACTTGATTTTTCTGCGCGCCATTCGCACCCGTGGCCAGCAACTTCACGGTCGTGTCATTGCCCGCGGGCAGGGCGATGGTAGCGCCGGTGACGGCGTTGAGCGAACCTGGGCTTCCCAAGGCAAAGCTTGCGCCTGACCAGCTGACCGAGGTGCCGAGCAGCGTCGCCGAATAGGCATAACTGTCGTCATCCAGGCCCGCATCCTGGACCGTCGTGCCGTCCGCCACGATGCCAACTACGTTTTCGACCGGACTCAAATTGACACTGACCGAACCTGTGCCCTGAACGTTGATGGTGTAGCTGCCGCTGCTCACCGCGCTGTTGCTGTAACCGCTCGCGACGGCAAGGGCTTGAACAGTGGTATTCGCGCTAATTTGCAGCGGTGTACCTGCGGTAAACATCGGCGAATGACTGGTTGGCGTGGTGCCATCAGTCGTGTAATAAATCACCGCACCCGGTGTGCTGTCGGTGAGGGTCACGCTCTGCGCTGAGGTGTAGACGCCCGGCGCGGGACTCAATACCGGACTCGCCGCAGGCGGCGGCGCAGAACCGGTGCTGGACACGTCTATGGCAAGCACCACGACGTTGCGGTTCTTAGGTAGCGTAATGCTCTGCACCGTCTTGGCGCTGTTGACGGTGAATGAATAGCCGTACAGATACCATGGGCCGTTCTGCAGCGTACCGGTCGGGCCGATACGATAGGCCATTTTCGCAGCCTGCGACTCGCCCGTGAAATTCTGCGGCGCATACCAATCGCTCAAGCTTTGCGTGAAGCTCGAGGTGGTTCCGTCCGTGTACGTGACGATGAAGGTTTGATTTTTCTGCGCACCATTGACGGCAGTCGCGAGTACTTTCACCGTCGTATCATTGCCCGCGGGTAGGGCAATGATCGCGCCGCTGACGGCGTTGAGCGAACCCGGGCTTCCCAGGGCAAAGCTCGCGCCCGACCAACTGAGCGAGGCGCCGAGAAGTGTCGCCGAATAGGCATAACTGTCGCCATCCAACCCCGCATTCTGCACCGCCGCGCCATCCGCCACGATGCCAACCACATTATCAACGGCACTCAGATTGACGCTGACCGAACCTGTGCCCTGCAAGTTGATGGTGTAGCTGCCGCTGCTCACCGCACTGTTGCTGTAGCCGCTCGCGACTGCAAGGGCTTGTACGGTCGTATTCGCGGTGATTTGCAGCGGTGTGCCGGCACTGAACGCCTTCGAATGAATGGTTGGCGTCGAACCATCGGTGGTGTAATAAATCACCGCGCCCGGGGTGCTGTCGTTGAGGGTCACGCTCTGCGCGGAGGTGTAGACGCCCGGAGCCGGACTCATGGTTGGACTCGCTGCGGGTGGCGGCGGTGGTGGCGGCGTGCCGGCGCTGGACACATCCACGGCAAGCACGACGACGTTGCGGTTCTTAGGCAGCGTAATGCTCTTCACGGTTTTGGCGCTGTTGACGCTAAATGAATAGCCGTACAAGTACCAAGGTCCGTTTTGTGAAGCGCCGGTCGGGCCGATGCGATAGGCCATCTTCGCTACTTGAGACTCGCCTGCGAAATTCTGCGGCGCGTACCAATCGCTCAAACTTTGCGTAAAGCTCGAGGTGGTTCCGTCCGTGTAGGTAACGATGAAGCTTTGATTTTTTTGCGCGCCGTTGACCGCAGTCGCCAAGACGTTCACGGCCGTGTCATTACCCGCAGGCAGCGCAATGGTCGCGCCGGTGACGGCGTCGAGCGAACCTGGGCTTCCCAGGCTAAAGCTCGAGCCCGCCCAGCTGATCGAACTGCCCAGCAGCGTCGCCGAATAGGCATAGCTCTCGCCATCCAACCCCGTATTCTGTACTTTCGTGCCATCCGCCACGATCCCGGCCACATTATCGACCGGGCTTAGGTTGACGCTGACCGAGCCGATGCCCTGAGCATTGATGGTGTAGCTAGCGCTGACGACGGGACTGTTGCTGAAGCCGCTCGCCACGGCGAGCGCTTGGACAGTGGTGTTGGCGCTGATCTGCAGTGGGGCGGCGGCGCTGAATACCGCCGAATGAGTAGTCGGCGTCGTGCCATCGGTGGTGTAATAAATCGCCGCGCCCGGGGTGCTGTCGCTTAAGGTGACGCTCTGCGCGGAGGTGTAGACGCCGGGCGCTGGGCTGAATGCCGGACTCGCCGCGGCCGACACCGAGCCGCTCAACAATCCATAGGCGACCACCGAATTTTGCGTACCGAAGTAGACCTTGCCGTTGGCAATCATCGGACTCACGAACTTCACGGTGCTGCCTGGAGAGTCCCGGTTGTTGGCAGCCTGGGCGCTGTTGTAAAGCATATTTCCAAGGTTGGTGGCATCGTAGGCGTACAACGTCGCTGGACTGGCGTGCAGTCCCCACAAAATTCCGTTGGCAGTGCCGTTGGCGGAGATCGCGGGAGTCAGTCCCGGATAACCGAAACTTTGCGCGCTTTTCGAAGTCGGAGAAACCGACAGCAGGCCGCTGCCGCCGGCATTGAGGCTGTAGGCCTTGATGGTGTCGTTGGTGCCCGCCCAATACACATTGCCGTTCCAATAGGCCGGCGCTCCCCAAATGCCCGAACTAGCATCCACGATTTCTTGCACGACCTGCGGATCATTGTTGCTGCACGCCGGCTTCAGGTTGATGCAATACTTTCCCAGATTGCTGGTGTCTAAAAGATAGATGGTCCCTGCCTTACCCTGTTGTGCAAGCAGTTGCTGGCCTGAGGGCAGCGGCGGCAGCACCACCAGGCCGCCTGCGCCAAGGTCCTTATCCTCGCTGGCCAGCGTACCTTGGTCGTAGGGCGTGAAGTAATCGAGCACGCCAAAATTACCGCCGCTGGGAGCACTGAGTTTTACAATGCTGTCGCCAAGATCACTGGCGCCATTCCATGTGCCGTTACCCGTGGCGACGTAGAGGTTGCCCGCCCCATCGGCGGCGAGACCGGCGCCGCTCATCCAAATGCCGTTGCGATTGCCGTTCGGCGAGACATTCAACGTCGCTTCCTGAGCCAACGTCGCGGCATTGTAGGAAATGATCCAGCCGTGATACGGATCCGTATCGCAATGCGAACTCCAGCCAACCACCACGTGCCCGCCATCGAGCAGCAGCGCCGGACGCTGGTTTTCTTGTTTCGCGTTGAAAGTAACCCTGCCCGCTGTGGCGTCGTAGCCGGTGCCCGCTACCGAGGCCTGAATTGCCACCGGACCGTTCAATTTTTCTTGCAGCGTGGTCACATCGAGCGCATGCAGGTATTGCCAGAAGGTGCTGCCGACTTTTGATTTGGCCACCACGTACAGCGTGCCGCTCGCGGGATCGATGACGGGAGTTCCCGTAATACCGACCTCTTGCACCAAGTCGCTGCAGCCAAGGTCCGCAGAACTGCTCACCGTGCTGCCGCCCGCGGGCAGCAAGCTGACCTGCGCGTAAATTGTGCCGGTGTCCGCGTCGATGGCGTAGACACTGTCATGCTCCGTCGCGACGTACAGCACGTTGTGTGTACCGCCGCTGATACGCAGGGCGGACAGATACAGCGGCTGAGCATAGACGACGCCATCGACCGGCACCGAGAGCAGCTTGCCGAACTGATTGCTGTTGACGTTGGCGGGCGTCAAAATGGTTTCTTGGGTGTTCTGGCCCGTGCGCGCCACATCGTTGTGATAGGTCGACACATTGACCGGTGCGGGCAACGCGCTGCTGAACGCACTGCCCAGCAGCCCCGTGGCGAGGACACGTCGCAGAATTCCCCTATTCATTATTATGGATCCCCTACATCGCCGCCTAAAGCAGCTCCCTTATGGGTTACAAAATACAGTCAGAAGCCGCTCTACGCACCTAAATACGACATATTCGCGATAAAAATGCCGTGCAGCTGCCCCGGTCGGCGCCCGGGGAGTTTGCGGCTGCAGCGCAGCGCTTTATGGGGCGAACTGCTCAGTTGGCGTACGACTTGCGGCGCATATCCATCTTGGCCCCGCGCCCGCGCAACGCATCCTTGGCGAACTTTGCGTACATCAATAGATTTAAAAGCGAATCGTTCGCCTGCCGCAATCGGAAAATACGTGGATTGCCGGTCGCCCTGACCGGAGTCGTGGGGTTGCTGCGCCGCTGCATGCCGAGGGGGAAGAAATGCGACGTGAGTGACTTGCGGCTGAAGCGCGGATCCACATTGGAGAATGCGCCATGAACCAAGAACGGATGCCACAAAATCACATCGCCCTTGTCGAGCGGCATTGCCTGGCGTCGGAATCCATGGTCAGCGACGAATTGCAGGGTGGCCTTGCGAAACGCTTCTTGATCCTTATGGACCTCCCGATTAAGAGGGGCAACGCGGTGGCTGCGTGGCACCACGAAAAATGTACCGGCTTGAATCGCAATGTTCTCCAGCGCGATCCACGTGCCTACCATCGATCCAGCAGGCTCGGTATCGAGATACCAGGTGTCCGCATGATCGATTGTTCCGGTAGAAAGGTCGAAGAACATGTCCTGCCAGGACACATGCCGATCATGCCCGTCGAGCGCGCACAAAGCGCTGCTGACGGCCTCGTGGTAAAGGCAGCGCTTGATCGCGCCGGAAAAACCCGGGAACAATCCGAGCCTGCTCGGATTCAGCATCGATTCGCGGATGAAGCCATGCTCGTTCAATTCCGGCCGCATGGCGCGGTGAATTGATTGGGAATAAAAAATGAAGGTGCGAGAGCGCTTGATGCGCTCGTACTGCGTGAGGAAATCGTAAATTACCGAGTGTTCGATCAGCTTGCGCAGCACCACGAAGCCTTGCGACTGGTAATGCTCGCGAATTCCCGCGGTATCGCTGACCGCGAATTTTTCGACCGCAGGGTAGATCGCATCCGCGCTTGAGTGCATTGACTATTCCTCTTCTTGGCGGACGGCACTTCGCCGCCGGCATTAACTGTAGTGCAATTTTCCGCGGTAAAACCTTGCACTCCGGCGAAATGCGCCGCCAACTTTCAAACGTTTGCGCCGCCTCACGGTTGCTCGGGAAATATGTGAAATTGTCGGCCGTATTTTTCAGCCAGAGCGGCGACCGCTGCTGCTATCGTGCAGACAATGAGAATTACAAACGCGACGCTAGCCGTTACCAAAAAAGACTCCTGCACGTGGCTCGAGCGAGTCGCGGCGGAATTATCCAATCACCTATCGTCCGGTCGTTACCCATTGCGCGCCGCGATTACTCAGATCACCGAGCGCGAGGCGCTGATTGAATCCACGTTCGTGGAGCTCGACGCGGGCGACCCTTACCGGGATCGATTCAGGGATATCGAACTGACCTCGCCACTCAAGAAGGATCATCAGGACGCCACGTTTGCGGTCGTGCAAATAATCCCGACTGGGGTGCGCTGCGAGATCGGGGGTTTTGCCGGCGATGCGTGCCCGGCTACCAATCTCTTGTCCTCGGCCGCTGACGTCTTGATTACTCACCCGAACGCAGTGAATGCATCGGACATAAACGAAATGGCGAGCAATGTTTTGTACGTGGAGGGCAAGAGCCTCGATGACTTCCTTCTCGGTCATCTTGCGCTGCTACCGACCCGCAACAACCGGATTGGTACCTTTGTCGATCCCACCGGCAAAGCATATCTTGACGACGTTCTCCACGCGCTCAATGCGGCGCGAGCCGTTGCCGGCATTGAGTGCGGCATGTACACCATTGGCTCGCAGGAAATCGGCGCGCGCACGGTTTGGTCAAAGAGCGGGTGCGCAGTCGGCACCGTGCTCAACCCACTGTCCATACTCGATTCCGTCGAGTATCTACTGAGTGAGGGCGCTCAAGCCATCGGCGGAGTCTCCGTGATCCATGGGGTGACTGCCGCGGAATTCTCGCAGCATCTCGCCGGCGATATTCCCAACCCCTCCGGCGGCGTAGAGGCCATCATTACCCATCTGATTTCCAAAGTATTTCGCGTGCCCACGGCGCACGCCCCGCTGCCGTATTACAAGGACACCAAAGGGCGTGGAACTCAGAATCCGCGGGCATCCGCTGAGTTCATTTCCACGCCGCACTATCTCTCCGTCCTGAAGGGTCTCGCACGCGCGCCACGTCTAGTATCCATTGACCGGCTGGATAATGTGGCGTCCCATCTGCTGAGCCTCAATAGCGTCGGAGCGATCGTGGCGCCTGCAAGCTGCCTGGGCGGCATTCCCGCTCTGGCAGCCGAATACAGCGACATTCCGCTTATCGCGGTCGAGGAGAACAGGACATTGCTGGCCGTGACCAATGCGAAAATGAGAATGCGCAATGTCGTTGCGGTAAGTTCCTACCTCGAAGCAGCCGGAGTGATACTCGCACTTCGGCAGGGCATATCCCTCGAGAGCCTGCGCCGCCCGATCAATTGTACGAATTCATTGCGCGACAGGGCGGATCAGCGCGAAGAATGCGCGTAATCAACGGGTCGTGTCGGTTGTCGCCAACTTTGAGGACTTGTTGGGCCGCTCGAATCTTACGGGCCGGCAATTCCTGATTTATGCCGGACAACGGCTGCATCCGGGCCTGGCACTCTATAACTCCGTCTATGCGATCAACTGGCCGGGTTTGGATCCCGAAAGATTCAAGCTCGCCTGGCAGACCTTGGTTGATTCTTGCGATGCGTTGCGCACCGTCGTGGACGACGTCGAGGGCGTACCCCAGCAGCGTGTCGTAGCGCCATTCGCAGCCGAAGTCGACTGCGTGCGGCTTCCTCAATGCCTGGAGCCCGAGCGCGCCATCAAAGACTGGATAAACGAGCGCTTGCGGCGCCCGCTCGTCCTCAGCAAAGGGTATTCGATACGGCCTTGCTTCGCACGGCAGAGCACCAATACCACTGGTTCCTGCACATTCATCACATCGTGGTCGACGGCGCCGCGGTGCAGATCCTGATACGCCGGGTTACAGAACTGTATTCGGATGTCCGCAACGTCTGCGGATGCACTGCCGCAGTTTTCAGAGTATGCCGCCACCGCCTGTGCGCTGCGCCACTCTCAGCAATACAAGGCCGACCAAATCTACTGGCAGACGGTCCTGAAGGATCTGCCGGAAACACCGCGTTTCTACGGAGTTGATGCCTACCGCAGCACGCGGCAGGAGCGGGTGGTGCTGAGTCTCGACGTCGCCACCAGTGCATTGATTCTATCGATAGCGCGTTCGGTGGCGACCCCATCGCTCAGCGAGCATGCAGCGGCCGCCAATTTATTCAATGCTGCTTTCGCCGCGTACCTGCATCGCGTGAGCGGCAGCGAGCAAGTCTCGATCGGCGTGACATTCCACAATCGGAACTCGGATGCCGGGCGGCGGACTATCGGCCTGTTCATGGAAGTCCTGCCGCTCGCGCTCGGCGTGCGGCCGCATGACAGTCTCATTTCGCTCATGGGTCAGGTGACGACGCGTGCCTCTCAGGCCTTGAAGCACCGACGCTATAGCATCGGCCACTCAGCGCGCGCTCCGGCCTTCAGCGGACTCTTCAATTACATGCTGCCTATTGCCCAGCCGCTGGTCGCTTTGGACATTTGCCGGATTCATCCTGGGCATGGCTCAACCGCCATCTCCTTGAGCGTCGCGCCGCGCGGCGACACGTACGAGCTATGGTTCGACGTGAACGCTGACGTGGCTGCGACTTCCGACGCACGCCGGCTTGGCAGATCATTTCCGAACGCTGCTGGAGTCTGCCGCGCGATATCCGGAGCGCGCGCTTGGGGAACTGGCTTTGGTGCCGGCACTGGAAGCTCGCAAAATACTCGAAGCGTGCAGCGGACCGTCGCTGACGGTCGAACCGGGCTTGGGCGGGTGTCTCGCGCAATTTGAGCACCAAGTTGCCACCGCGCCGGACAGCGTCGCGCTTCGCTATAACGGCACGGATTTGAGTTACGTGGAACTCAACCGAATGGCAAATCGCTTAGCGCACAAGTTAAAAGCACTGGGGGCCAAGCGCGGCAAGCGAGTTGGCATCTGTCTCGAAAGATCAGTTGAAATGGTGGTTGCCTTGCTCGCCGTTCTGAAATCGGGTGCCGCCTATGTGCCGCTCGACCCGAGTTATCCAGCAGCACGATTGCACACGATGCTCATTGACTCTGATCCGGCTGTTCTAGTGACGACGCAGAGAATCTCCGCTGAGTTGCCGACATGCGCGGCGCGGTCTTTATACATAGAACAAGACGAGGACTCCCATCTAACAACGCAAGACAATCCCGGGACGCCGATCGAGTCCGCGGACGTCGCGTACGTGATTTATACTTCCGGCTCAACCGGCACTCCCAAGGGCGTGTTGGTCACGCACGGCGGCGTCTGCAATCACTTGGCATGGCGCGCCAGTTTTTTCCCCCTGGGCTCCGCAGATCGATGTCTGCAGACGGCGTCCTTGAGTTTCGACGACTCGGTGTGGGAGATCCTCGAGCCGTTGAGTGCGGGAGCCTGTGTGGTCCTGACGCGACCGCGCTTCGAATACGATAGCGCTTATCTTGTAAAGCTCATGATCGAGGAACGACTAACGGTCGCTTGTTTCGTGCCTTCGTTGCTTCGCGCGGTCATTGATGAGCCCGATATCGTACGTTGCCGCGCACTCCGACGCTTGACCACAGGGGGCGAAGGGTTGTCGGTCTCCTTGCAGCAGCGCGTTTTGCAACGCCTTCCCTGGGCCGGCTTTTACAACGGCTACGGTACGACTGAAGGGACGATTGCTTCCGTATACTGGAAATGCGTGGATATTCCCGGACAACAGGCTGTTCCGATCGGGCGTCCCATCGCGAACACGCAGGTTTATGTTCTCGATCGAAATCAGCAGCTCGTTCCACCGGGATTGGTCGGTGAAATCTACCTAGGCGGCGCGGGGATTGCACAAGGCTATCTGAACCTCGCGCAATTGACCGCCGAGCGATTTGTGGACGATCGGTTTGCAGGTATCCCTAACGCAAAATTGTATCGCACCGGTGATTTGGGGATCTTGCGCGCCGACGGCGTATTCGAATTTGCAGGGCGTATCGACGAGCAGGTAAAAATTCGGGGAGTCCGCGTCGAGCTTGGTGACATCGAGGCCGCGCTGCTGGACCATCCTGGCGTGCGTTCCGCCGCCGTCGTTTGCGATGAGACGGATTCGGGCAAGCGGCTGATCGCCTATGTCGTAGCGCGCGCCGCGCCGATTCCTATCGCGGATCTTCGCGCGTTCATGCGCGACCGCCTGCCGCCTGCGCTCGTCCCTAATCTATTCGAGCATATCGCGGCGTTGCCGCTGACCCCGAGCGGAAAACTCGACCGGCGCGCGCTGCCTGCCGTGCAAGCGGCTGCGGAGCGCGAGAATTATGTGGCACCTCGGGGCGAATTTGAAACTCGGCTCGTCGGCATGTGGGAGGAAGTGTTGCAAGCCCGCCCCATCGGGATTCGCGATGATTTTTTTGCGCTCGGCGGCCATTCACTGTCCGCGGTGGCGGTTGCGGCGGCAATCGAGAGATCGTTGGGCCGCTCACTCTCACCGGGTCTCCTGTTCGAGGCTCCGACGATCGAAACACTGTCGCGACACCTATCGGCGCCGGTGTCAAAAGAGTTACGTAGCGCTTTGGTGCAGCTATCCGATGGGCAGCCTGGGGCACCGCTGTTCCTCGTCCACCACGTCAGTGGCGACATCACCGCATACCGGGATCTGGCGCACTGCCTCGGCGCCGGGCGATCCGTCTATGGTCTGAGAGCGCCTGAACTCGATACCAACGAAACACCGCTGGATCAGGTCGAGGCGATGGCTTCTCGATACATCCGGGAAATACGCGCGTTGCAAACCCACGGCCCATACCTCATCGGCGGCCATTCCGCGGGCGCACACATCGCCTTCGAAATCGCGCAGCAATTGTACGCGGCGGGAGAGCCTGTCGGGCTCTTGGCAATCTTGGAGGCCGATGCGCGTACCCGCACCGGACGTCGCGGCCTCGCTGACACGCTGCGATACCAGCTCGACAGAATCCGCAGGCTGCCGCGGAAACAACGCGGAGTGTATCTGTGGCGCGAATTTCGCACGTTGGACCGCACGTCAAACCACTGCCGCGGCCGGTTCCCAGGGAGCCAGAACCGTGGAAGCAAAAAATGCCGTTTGGGCGGCGATCGGAACGCGCGGTTCGTCAGTACCGACCGGCACGCTATCCCGGCCAAATCACCTTGTTCCGCGCGACCGATCGTAGTGTGACCGGGACCTATGGGCGCACGCTTGGCTGGGCACGGCTCGCGCGGGGCGGCACGCGGGTCATCGACGTTCCAGGCAGTCATTCGACCGTTCTGCGCCCAGGCTCCGAGCCACCGATGGCGGCAAGACTGCGCGCATGCCTCGAGGAAGTGGCTGCAAAAGAGCGCGCCAAGAACTTACGTCCGGGAGATCAATTGCTGAAGTATTGATATGGTATAGAAGGGATGAGCCTCGTCTGGAGTGTCGGTTATGACGAAAGTCCTCCGCGGAGTCGGTCCCAGTTATCCCCAAGTGGTGGTACTCATGGGTGCGACTGGTGATCTGGCGAGGCGCAAGCTGTTGCCGGGGTTGTTTCACCTGTCGAACGTGGGATTCATTCCTGGTTGCCGGATCGTTGGCGTATCCCTGGAGAACTTGGATGCGGACGGATTTCGGGAGCAGGCGCGACAAGCCGTGGCCGAATTCTCCGCTCAGAAAAGTCAGCGATGCGGATTGGGCCACATTCTCTCAACACTTGAGTTACGTGCCGCTGACGGCGGGGCCGGCCGCTCTGAAGGCGGCCGTCGCGGAAGCGGAGCGCTCGTTGGGTCAAGAGAGCCGCCGGCTGCACTACTTGAGCATCCCGCCAAGCGCAGCCCTCGCGGCGGTCAGGCTGCTGGGCGAGGCCGATATCGTGGATCGATCGCGTGTCATCATGGAAAAGCCCTTCGGCACCGACTTGAGCAGCGCCGTGCTGCTCAATGAGAAGCTGCATGAGGTCTTTAGCGAGGACCAAATTTTCCGCATCGATCACTTTCTTGGCAAAGAACCGGCGCAGAACATTCTGGCATTCCGCTTCGCCAATGGCTTATTCGAGCCGATTTGGAATCGAAATTTCGTCTCTCACGTGCAGATCGACGTACCGGAAACCCTGGGATTGGGAAAGCGCTCCGGCTTCTACGAAGCGACCGGCGCCTATCGGGACATGGTGGTTACGCACCTGTTTCAAATTTTGGGTTTTATGGCGATGGAGCCGCCGACGGCGCTGCTGCCCGCGCCCATCAGCGAAGAAAAAAATAAAGTGTTTCGCAGCATGCTACCGATCAAACCGGAAGACGTGGTGCGGGGACAGTACATCGGCTACCGATCGGAAGATGGTGTCGCCGCCGATTCGGATACCGAGACTTTCATCGCGCTGAAATGCACCATCGATAACTGGCGCTGGGCGGGCGTGCCATTTTTTCTGCGTACCGGCAAACGCCTCGCGGAAGGGCAGCGAATCATTTCGATTGCCTTTCGCGAGCCGCCGAAGAGCATGTTTCCCGCAGGTTCAGGTATAGGTGAGCAGGGACCCGATCATTTGACCTTCGATCTGGCCGATGCGGCGAAACTGTCGCTGTCGTTCTACGGCAAGCGGCCGGGTCCCGGCATGCGGCTCGATAAACTAAGCCTGCAGTTCGCCATGCATAACACCAGTCATATCGGCGATGTGCTCGAGGCCTATGAACGGTTGATCCTGGATGCCATGCGCGGCGATCGAACCCTGTTCACGACTGCCGATGGCATCGAACGGCTCTGGGAGGTCTCCTCGGCATTGCTGGAATCGCCGCCGCCGGTGCGTAGCTATCCCCCGGGATCGTGGGGGCCTAATGCGATCCATCAGCTGATTGCTCCCTTTGCCTGGAGGCTGCCGTTTGAGCGCGCCTGGCGTGATCCTGACGCAACCGGTAGCTAATGGGCGCTTGGTGCTCGGCGCCCAATGTGAAGTTTTGACAAGAGTTTTGCCGCAATCACACTGACTCATTTCACGGACTTAAGCGCGCATGATTTCCTGATACAATCGCTCGCGAAAGACGGGCGCAAGCTCGACTGCTCTCGCCCGCACGAACTATAACATCAAGTCGCAAGACTCCGGCGTCGGGTGGCTACCAATGCAAAATTCCAACTCAGTATCCGTGATGAACGGCATGCGAATGATTGTGCTTGTCGCAATGCTATTCACCGCAAACGTGGGCGCGGCGGCGACCTGGTGGGTTGCCAATAACGGCACCGACAGCAGCACGTGCGGAGCGTCGAGTACGACGCCGTGCCGTACCATCAGTCAAGGCATTCAAAACGCCACGGACGGAGACACCATCAACGTGGGTGCCGGGCTTTACGGCAATGTCAGCGGCACCGGCAACTTCACAGGTCCGGGCGATGAACACGCCCAGGTCACGGAGTTCGGCGGATGCGTGGTATGCGTCACCCGGGCTGTGCGCATCGTTTCCGTGAGCGGCGCCGCAAACACGCTCATCGCGGGAGCGCCCGGCTCGCCATACAACACCAACGTTCAGATCCTGCACGACGGGGTGACCTTTGGCGCGCCCGGCGCCGGCTTCACTTTAAGCGGCGGAAACGCTTATGGACTGACCATCGATCAGAACAACAGCGCATCCATTCTTGGCCAGCTACTGCTGCTACAACGCAATATCTCGATCGTGGGAAATATCGATCGGGGCGATGGGACCGGCTTTGCGTTCACCGGAATGGATTTCACCGATCGCCCCTGTCCGGAGCCGGCATGCCAGGCCGTGGCACAGATTTTGTTTGCGGACAACGAGGCCAACGGCAGTGGTACCGGCTTCAGCGTAACAGTGAATCAATTCTTTGGCGGCCCCATCACCTTGCAAGGAAATTTTGCGCACGGGGGAGGCACCGGGTTTTATGTAGATCCGGGATCGCAAAACGAAGACGGTACTGGGTTCAGCGCCGGTACTGTCGCCCTCTCTAAGAACGTCGCGACCAACAACAGCGGTGTGGGTTTTTCTGCGTTCACGCCGGGCCCAATGGTCGGGAACACCGCGATCGGCAATGCGCAGGCGGGCTTCATTGTCGTACCGAATGGCAGCCCGTTCTCCACCAATTCCGCGCTCGGCAACGGAGGGCCGGGAGCGATCGTTCAGTACTCCACTAACGGAGACGACGCACAGCCGACCAACTCTTTTCAGATTTTCAGCCAAAACAATTTCTACGGCAACGATCGCAACAGACCGATGATTCCGATCGGCACGGGTGCTTTTAGTCCGAATTCATATACGCTGGGTCCGCCCAGCGCGCATTGCGGAGTGGTCAATCTGGGAGCGCTTGCTGTGCTCACTGGATTTCAACCAGCCCCGCCTTTTCCGGTCACCCTGCCCGCGAGCGGCAACTACTGGGGTTCAAGCAGCGGACCCTCAGCCACCGGCGGCGGGGATGCAGCGGGCGGAGCATGTGATTTGAATGCCGCAACGACGGTCGCCAAGCCCTTTGCATCGGCGCAATTCGCCATCACCACCTGGCCCCCGGCTACGGTGCAATTGCTGCCCACCGTCGATGTGCTCTACTGCACGCAGGGCAGTTCGAAATACGGGATGGGTGCGCCCAACAACGACGTCTCGAGCGCCGTCAGTCCCAATGCATCCGGATCTCCCAGCCTGTGCGCTGCGCCTCGGCCTGAGCCGAGCACCTGGTACATCAAGACGACGACCGATGGCGGCAAGACCTGGCATTGGATTTATACATTGGATCAATTGGGATTGGGTAACAACCCCGGATTTTAAAATTACAGGGTCGAAGGACCCAACATCGGGTGGCTTCCATGCAAAATTCCAACTCGGTTTCCGTGATGAGCGGCATGCGTATGATTGTGCTTGTCGCAATGCTATGCACCGCAAAGGTGAGCGCGGCGGCGACCTGGTGGGTTGCCAATAACGGCACCGACAGCAGCACGTGCGGAGCGTCGAGTACGACGCCGTGTCGTACCATCAGTCAAGGCATTCAAAACGCCACGGACGGAGACACCATCAATGTGGGTGCCGGGCTTTACGGCAATGTCAGCGGCACCGGCAACTTCACGGGTCCGGGCGATGAGCACGCCCAGATGACGGCGCTCGGCGGATGCGTGGTGTGCGTCACGCGGGCCGTGCGCATCGTTTCCGTGAGCGGCGCCCCCGCCACGGTCATCGCGGGAGTTTCCGGCTCGCCATTCGACACCAACGTGCAGATCCTGCATGACGGTGTGACCTTTGGCGCGCCCGGTGCCGGCTTCACTTTGACCGGCGGCAACGCCAATGGACTGACCATCGATCAGAACAACAGCGGAACCACCGTAGGTCCGTCCCTGCTGCTACAACGCAATATCTCGATCGTGGGAAATGTCGATCAGGGCGATGGCATCGGCTTTGCCTTCACCGGGATGGATTTCATCGATCGCCCCTGTCCGCAGCCGGTATGCCAGGCGGTGGCACAGATTCTGTTTGCGGACAACGAGGCCAACAGCAGCGGCGCCGGCTTCAGCGTAACCGTGAATCAGTTCTATGGCGGTCCCATCACCTTGCAAGGAAATTTTGCGCACGGCGGAGGCACCGGGTTTTTTGTGGTCCCGGGAGGTCAAAACGAAGAGGGCGATTGGATTGGCGCCGGTACTGTCGCCTTGTCGAACAATGTCGCGAATAACAACGGAGTTGGTTTTTTTGCGGTCGCGCCGGGCCAGATGATCGGAAACACCGCGATCGGCAATGCGCAGGCGGGATTCATTGTGGTGCCGAATGGCGGCCCGTTTTCCGGCAATTCCGCGCTCGGTAGCGGTGGCCCGGGGGTGATCGTTCAGTTCTCGATCGATGGAGGGGATCCGCAGCCCACCAACGCATTTCAGATTTTCAGTCAAAACAATTTCTACGGCAACGATCGCAACAGATCGATGACTCCTATCAACACGGGTCCTTTTAGTCCGCATTCGTATGCGCTGGCTCCCCCCAGCGCACATTGCGGAGTGGTCAATCTGGGAGCGCTGGCTATAATCACGGGCCCGATACAGGGAGCTCCGTTTCCGATCACGCTGCCCGCAAGCGGCAACTACTGGGGTTCAAGCAGCGGGCCCTCAACTACCGGCGGAGGGGATGCAGTGGGCGGTGCCTGCGATCTGAATGGCGGAACGACGATCGCCAAGCCCTTTGCATCGGCGCAACTGGCCATCACTACCTGGCCCCCGGCAACGGTGCAATTGCTGCCCACGGTCGATGTGCTCTACTGCACGCAGGGCAGCTCGAAATTCGCGATCGGTGTGCCCAACGACGACGTCTCTAGCGCCGTCAGCCCCAATGCATCCGGATCTCCCAGCCAGTGCGCTGTGCCTGCGAATGAGCCGAGCAACTGGTACATCAAGACGACGAC
This sequence comes from uncultured Gammaproteobacteria bacterium, assembly GCA_963771615.1. GTDB lineage: Bacteria > Pseudomonadota > Gammaproteobacteria > Steroidobacterales > Steroidobacteraceae > Bog-1198. Next base: position 564,566 of record CAVYUD010000004.1, on the reverse strand, counting down.
CGATGGCGGCAAGACCTGGCATTGGATTTATACGTTGGATCAATTTGGGTTGGGTTATAACCTCTAGGCCATTTTGCCGCTGTTCAGTGGGAGCGCAATTCACCCGGTTCTTAAGCACCCCTTAAGGCCTTGCGCTTACCATGACTCAATGCTTTAGGCGGGGCACGGCAGTAAATGGAACTTAAAACCCGGACTGCGGGTCTTCCGTTTGCCGTCAGATAGCCCGCCCCTGCGTTGCCTTTACCGCTTTTCGAGTTTGGAGACTCTATGACTCATTCTGCTTCTCGGCCCGCGCCTGCGCGCACCATGATTCTGTGCCTTGCGGTCCTGGCAAGCGCCGCCGCCTCAGCTGCCGCGCCCAAAATTCCGCCGGCCGCGCAACAAGTCCGCAGCATCGAGGGCGTCACGGAATACCGGCTGGTGAACGGTTTGCAGGTCCTGCTCTATCCCGATCAATCGAGCAGCACGGTCAACGTCAATGTGACTTACAAGGTGGGGTCGCGCCATGAGAGCTACGGCGAAACCGGCATGGCGCACCTGTTGGAGCACATGAATTTCAAGGGCACGCCGACACACCCCAAGATCATGGACGAATTGAGCAGCCGCGGCGCTCAGGCCAACGCGACGACTGCCTATGATCGGACCAATTATTTCGAGACGCTCCCCGCGACCACGGCGAATCTCGAATGGGCATTGGGCATGGAGGCGGATCGCATGACCCATTCCTTGATTGCCAAGAAAGATCTCGACACCGAAATGACGGTGGTACGCAACGAGTTCGAAGCGGGCGAAAACAATCCCGCTCGCGTGTTGCGCGAGCGCGTGCTGGAAACCGCCTACCTTTGGCATAACTACGGACATCCGACCATCGGCGCGCGCGCTGATATCGAGGGTGTGCCCATTGAGCGCCTGCAGAAGTTCTACCATACCTACTATCAGCCCGATAACGCGGCGTTGATCGTCACCGGCAAATTCGACCCCAAGGCGACACTCGTTTACATCGAGAAAGTGTTTGGCGCCATTCCGAAACCGACGCGCATGTTGCCGAACCTGTATACGGCGGAGCCGGCCCAGGATGGCATGCGAGAAGTTACGCTGCGGCGCTCGGGTAGCCAGCAAGTTCTCGACGAGGCCTTCCACGTACCGGCGGACGCGCATTCCGACAGCGTGTCTTTGAGCCTCTTGACCTCACTTTTGAATGAAAGGCCGGCGGGACTTCTTTATAAGCGCTTGGTGGAGACCAAGCTCGCAGTCTCGGCCTCGGTTGAATTGGAGTCCATGCATGATCCGGGATTCTTGATGATCTCGGTGACCTTGCCCAAGGATGGCGATTTGGGTGCGGTTCGCCGCGAGCTCGATGCGATTTTGCAAACCGTTCGTAGCCAAGATTTTTCCCAAGAGGAGCTTGAGCGGGTTCGCAATGATCAACTCAACGGTTACGAGCGGCTGTTGAATTCATCGCCCGATATGGCGAGCAACTTGAGCGAGAACGTCGCGGTCGGCGATTGGCGTCTGCTGTTCTGGGATCGCGACCTCTTGAAGAAAGTCAGTGTCGCTGACGTCAAGCGCGTCGCCAACACTTATCTCATCGACTCCAACCTCACCGTGGGAATGTACGTTCCGGACGATAAGCCGCTGCGTGCGGTGATCACCCCCGCGCCGCAAGTCGATGGTCTGCTGGCCGGGTATACGGGCCAGGCCGCGGTCGCCGAAGGAGAGAACTTTGACGCCACCCCTAAAAATATTGAGGCACGCGTCAAGCGAGGTACGGCCGGATCGATTAAGACCGCTTATCTGGTGAAGAAGACCAAAGGCGACCGGATCAGCGGCCTCATCGATTTGCATTTTGGCAGCCTCGAGGCGCTTAAGAACAAAGCCGAAATCGGTCAATACACTGCGGCGCTGCTGATGCGCGGAACGCAACTACATAGCCGGCAACAACTGCAAGACGAACTCACCCGGCTGAAGGCCAATTTGAGAATCAACGGCGGCCCGGCTGGGCTGTCGGCGGTGTTCGAGACCCCCGAAGCAAATTTGCAGGCCACGTTGAGTCTCATTGCGGAGGTGCTGCAGAAACCCGCGTTTCCTGCCGCCGATTTGGATGAACTGAAGCGCGGCACCGTGGCGCGCATTGAGGCGGCGCGCACGGATCCTCAAGCCATTGCCCAGCTTGCCTTGCGACGCTCGATCTCACCTTATACGCCCGGAGACTTCCGCTACGTCCCGACGCCGGACGAGAGTATCGCGGCATTCAACGCGGTTTCGATCGCGGATATCCAGTCCTTCTACAAACAATTCTATGGCGCGAGCAATGCCGAAGCCGCTCTTGTCGGCAACTTCGATCCTGCGCAAGCCACGAAGGAACTCACCGACCTGTTCGCTGCATGGAAGAGTCCGAGCCCTTATGAGCGAGCGGCGGCGATTTACAAACCCACCCTAAGCGACTCGAAGGTGTTCACGACCCCTGATAAGCCGAACGCCATGTATCTGCGCGCCGGACTTCTCAAGATTCGCGACGACGATCCGCAATACCCGGCTCTGACCGTCGGCAATGAAATCCTCGGTGGGGGATTGCTCAATTCCCGGCTCGCGACCCGCATTCGCCAGAAGGATGGTTTGAGTTACGGTGTCGGCTCGCAGGTCCACGCGGATGCTTTCGATTCGGTCGGAAATTTCACCATCTACGCAATCAGCGCCCCGCAAAACACCGCCAAAGTCGAAAGCGATACCAAGGAAGAAGTGGCTAAGGTCCTCGCGGATGGTTTCACGCCCGAGGAAATTACCGCGGCCAAATCCGGTATCTTGTCGGAGATGAAACTGCATCGCTCCAGCGACGCGGCGCTCGCGGGAGAACTCGTGGGGCATTTGTTCCTGAGCCGCGACTTTACCTGGGATGTCAGCTTCGAGAAGGCGATCGAATCCGCCACCCCTGATGCGATCCACAAGGCCATGCAGGAATTCGTGGTCCCCGACCACTTGGTGACGGTGAAGGCAGGCGACTTCAAATAAGTCACGCCGCGCTTCAAGCACTCAACCGGCTGGGCGTGCCTAGGTAGGGGAGATCACCGGGTAGCTGCCTTGACAATTGTTGCCCAGGCATCTATATTGATGTTCGGCGGTTCTATGAACGACATTTACGATCCGAAGTCCTTGGACGTCCAGACCAGCCTGGGACCCTTGGTGGGGCAGGTGCGGATGGCAGTGCTCAAAGGTGTCGATCAAGAGTTTTTGCTCGACGAAGAATTGGCGGCGCTCGAAGTCACCGCGGCGCAATTCGTCATTCTGGCGAATCTACTCAAAGGCGAGACCAAGTCGGCCTGCGAGCTGTGCCGCTTGCTGGACTACGATCGCGGCGCCATGAGCCGCATGATTGATCGGCTCGAGAGCAAGAATTTGTTGCGGCGGGTTGCCCTCGCACACACACGTCGCGAACAGTCGCTCGAAGTGACGGCGGCGGGAAAGGCAGCGTTTCCCGAAATGCAGGCCTGTCTGGCGAAGGTCCTGAATCGGTTGTTGAACGGCGTCAGCAAGGCCCAAGTCCGCGAGGTCGAACGGACCTTGAAACAAATGCTGGCGAATGCTTAGCGTTTTTTTGAGTTGATAGTTGCCCAGGCATGTGTTGCTGAGGCAGCAGAAGGGTAGGAGAAGGTTATGAAAGACATATTGGAATCAGTTGCCGCGCGAGCGGCCAATGGCTGGCAACGCGCCGGCTCGAAGTTCGACTTCGAGGTATTGGCGATGCCGGGCGGCAGCGTGATGGCGCCTGCGCTCTGGATTTATTCGATGATGAGCAGTGCGCTGAAACGATCGGCGACGCATTCTTTAGATGCGCACTCCACGCAGTCGGCGCCCAAGGCGCCGGCTGCTCCATGTATCCATTGCGCATGACGATCATCGATTCGCTCATGTTTCTGGTAACCCTCGCCGGCTTCGGGCTGGGGCTGGCCTACTTTGGCGTCGGCTTTCGCGACAGCCGGGCGGCGAAGCGTCAGCGCTGACGTTTTGATAGCCCGCGCGAATCTGCATATGCAATTTTGATATTGCCGCCGAGGGCGGCTAGCCGGCCGATTTCAATTTAAGCACATGATTTTTATGATGTTTCTGGCCAATTGACAACCCAGCCCGCGGGCGCATAATAGCTGCCAAAGCAGTAATTGCCGAGGCACTCAATGTCCAAGCAGCATTATCAAGTCTCCACCTACAAGGCCCAGCTGAGCATCGGCTACCTGGTCAAACGCGCGCATTCGCTGATGCTCGACATCATGGAGCCGGTGATCGAACAGCGCGGTTTCAGCTTCGTGCAATACGTCGTGATGTCAGCTCTGCGCGATGGCATCGCGGTAAATCCGAAAACCATCTGTTCGCAATTTCGTCACGACAGCGGCGCGCTCACCCGCATCATCGACCAGCTGGCCGAGCGCGGCTGGCTGGAGCGCGTGCGCCGCGATCGCGATCGCCGCAAAGTGGAATTGCAGCTGACGCCGGCCGGCCGCGAGACGATTGAAACGCTCATTCCGCTGGTCGTCGATAAGCTCAACGAAGTCCTGACCGACTTCAGCAAGGCCGAGGTTCAGGAATTGCTGCGCCTGCTGGTCAAGCTCAATACCACTCTGCAAGAACACATTGATCCGAGCACCGTGGCGGCCGAGGCGTAAACGCCATGTCAATCAAAAATACCGTCCTGCTGCTGTAGCGTGCTCCTGGTGGGGTGCGTGCTGCCGCCGAAGGAATCCTCGCACCCGGCCGCGCTCGCCAACACGCGTGTCGGCTTGACCGGCGCCGCAGTGGAACCGGCGGCCGACGGATGGTGGAAATCGTTCGACGATCCGCAGCTCGATCGCTTGATTCGCGCCGGCCTTGAAGACAGTCCGAACCTGGCGCAAGCGCAGGCGCGCGTGGCGGACGCGCTGGCGCGTTCGCAAATCGCGCAATCCAAGCTGCTGCCCTCCGCGAGCTTGGACGCCAGCGCGCTGTACCAGCGCGCGCCGGAGAACTACATCATTCCGCCGCCGCTTGCGGGACACACCTTTTGGATGGGACAGGCGGGCGCATCCTTGAGTTGGGATCTGGATTTCTTCGGCAAGCAGGCGAATGCGGTGCATCGAGCCCAGGCACTCACTCACTCCGCGGAACTGGACGTCGAGAACGCGAAGCTGATGCTCGGCACGGCCATCGCGCAGGCCTATGTTGAGTTGTATCGCGAAAACGCGTTGGCGGACATCGCTGAGCGCTCGGCGGCGCAGCGCGAAAACATCGTCGCCATCACGCGCCGCCGCGTCGCCGCGGGCGTCGATACGCAGCTCGAATTGCGCCAAGCCGAAGGCCAGCTGCCGCAGGCTCACGTGGCGCGCGATCAAGCGCAAGCCGCGGCGGAGCTCGCCGTCCACCAGCTGGCCGCACTGACCGGGCAGGGCGCCGAAGCCTATGCGTCGATTGGCGCGCCCGATATTGAATCTCGATGCGGCGCTGCCGGTGCCGACCGCGCTGCCCATTAATTTGCTTGCGCGCCGGCCGGACGTGCTCTCCGCGCGCATTGAATATCGAGGCAGCCGATTCGCAGCGGCTTGCAGATCGCGCCGCCTTTTATCCCGACATCAATTTGAAGGCGCTCGCCGGCATCGGCGCGTTCGGCTTGAATAACCTGGTGCAATGGAGCGCGCGCGGCTACGGCGCGGGTCCCTTGATCTCGCTGCCGCTGTTCGACGGCGGGCGCCTGCGCGCGCAGTACAAGAGCAGCGAGGCGCAGCTGGACGAAGCGATTGCCGGCTACAACGACACGGTGCTGCGCGCCGTGCAGCAAACCGCCGATCAGCTCACCCGCATCGACGCCCTGGCGCGCGAACGGGTCGAGCAGCAGCAAACCCTCGAGGCTAACGAGGCGGCCTACAAGCTGGCCGAGGAGCGCTATCGCGCGGGCCTGGCCAGTTATCTGTCCGTGCTCAATGCCGAGACCCAGGTGCTGACCGCGCGCCAGACGATGGTCGACATCGTCGCGAACCAAGCCGTGGCGCGCGTGACGCTGCTCACCGCCATCGGCGGCAGCTTCGATGCACGTGCTTCAGGCGTTGCGCACGGCAGCGAATTCCGCTCAAGTTTTGACACGGGTAACACCATGAACACGAAAGATTCCAACGAGACTTCTCCAGTCGGCGGCATCGGCCACGGCCCCGGCGGCCGCCGCAGCGCCAGCATCGAGTTCCCCTGCCGCTCGCAACCGGGCGCGGCGCCTGGGGCTACTCGCCCTGGGCGCCGTGGTGCTGCTGTGGCGCCTTGGGCTATGGCGGCTACTGGTTCTTCGACGGCCGCTATTACGAGAGCACCGACGATGGCTATGTGAACGGCGATGTGGTGCAGGTCACCAGCGAAGTGCCGGGCACGGTGCTCGCGCTCAATGTCGACGACACCCAACTCGTCGAGGCCGGCCAACCCCTGCTGCAGCTCGATCCGGCCGATGCGAAAATCGCCGAGCAGAACGCCGAAGCGGACCTGGCGCGCGCCGTGCGCCAAGTGCGCGGCCTGTTCGCGCAAGGCCAGGAATTGCGGGCGCAGATCGAGCAGCGTGAACAGGCGCAGCGCACCGCCGATGATGATTTGAAGCGCCGCGGCGGCTTGATCGCGGACGGCGCCATTTCCGCCGAGGAGCTCTCGCACGCGCGCGATGCGGTGACGACGACGCGCGCCAATGTCGCGGCGGCGAAGGAGCAATTGAGCCAAACCGTGGCGCAGATCGACGGCACCACCATCGCCGACATCCGCAGGTGCTGGCGGCGGCGGCCGCGGTGCGCAATGCCGCGCTCGCCTTGCATCGCACCGAACTCATCTCGCCGGTCAGCGGCGTCATCGCCAAGCGCTCGGTGCAGGTCGGCCAGCGAGTCGCCGCCGGCACGCCGTTGCTGGCCGTCGTGCCGCTCGAGAATGTGTGGGTGGATGCGAACTTCAAGGAAGTGCAGCTCGAGCGCATGCGCGCCGGCCAACCGGTCACGGTGCGCACCGACCTCTACGGCCATCAGGTCACCTATCACGGACATCTGGTCGGCATCGCCGCCGGCAGCGGCAATGCCTTTGCGCTGCTGCCCTCGCAAAACGCCTCCGGCAATTGGATCAAGATCGTGCAGCGCGTGCCGGTGCGCATTCTCCTGGATCCGCAATGAACTGAAGGCGCATCCGCTGCGCGTCGGGCTCTCGACCACCGTGCGCGTCGACTTGCACGACGCCTCGGGTCCGCTCATGACGACCGCCGTGCGCAACGTGCCGCTGCCGAAGCAGGCGAGCGCCGGCGATGATCCGGGCGTCGATACGTTGATCGCCTCCATCATCGCGGAGAATGCCGGACCGCAGGCCCACGAACCGGCGAAGCTCAGCCGCAATAAGACGCGCTCCGGCGAAGGCGTGCGGTGATGTTGGCCGCCCGCCCGTGAGCGCGAATGCCGCCACCGTCGGCGCCGCGCCGGCGCTGATCGGCGGCCGCAAGGCCATCACCGCGGTGGCCCTGGCGCTGGGCACCTTCATGCAGGTCCTCGATACCTCCATCGCGAATGTGTCCATTCCCACCATCGCGGGCAATCTGGGCGTCAGCGTCGATCAGGGCACCTGGGTGATCACCTCGTTCGCGGTGGCGAACGGCGTGTCGGTGCCCTTGACCGGATGGCTCATGCAGCGCTTCGGCGTGGTGCGCACCTTCGTCGTCTCGGTGGCGCTGTTCACCCTCGCCTCTTTGCTCTGCGGGCTCGCCTGGAGCCTGCCCTCGCTGATCGCGTTTCGCGTGCTGCAGGGCGCGGTCTCCGGTCCGATGATTCCCGGCAGCCAGGCGCTGCTGATGAATGTGTTCGGTCCGGCACAAGCGCACCATGGCGCTGACCATCTGGTCGATCACCACGCTGGTGGCCCCCATCGCCGGCCCCTTGCTCGGCGGCTATATTTCCGACAACTACGTCTGGCCGTGGATCTTCCTCATCAACGTGCCGGTGGGCGTGTTCTGCGCCTGGATGTGCTGGAACAATTTGAAGTCGCAGGAGACCCCGACGCGCAAAATCCCCATCGACCGCGTCGGCCTGGCGCTCTTGTTCGTGTGGGTGGGCGCGCTGCAGATCATGCTCGACAAGGGCAAGGATCTGGACTGGTTCCACTCCACCATCCATCGTCGTGCTGCTCATCGTCACCGTCGTGGGCTTCGCCGCCTGGCTCATCTGGGAACTCACCGAGAAGCATCCGATCGTCGATTTGAGCCTGTTCAAGTCGCGCAGCTTCGCGCTCGGCACGCTTGCCCTGTGCTTGGGCTACGCCGTGTTTTTCGGCAACGTCGTGCTGATGCCGCTGTGGCTGCAGAGCAATTTGGGCTACACCGCCACCTGGGCGGGCTTGGTGTCCGCGCCCAGCGGCGTCACCGCCAGTCCTCACCTCGATGCTCATGGGCCAGCTGATGCGCCGCTTCGATCCGCGCATGCTCGCGGCCAGCTCCTTCGGCTTGTTCGCGTTTTCTTACTTCATGCGCGCGCAGCTCACCGCGGATTCGAGCTACCTGGTGTTCGTGGCGCCGCAGCTGGTGCAGGGTCTCGCGATGGGAATGTTCTTCGTCGCCATGCTCGCCGTGTCATTCGACGGGTTGCCGTCGCAGAAGGTGCCATCGGCCTCGGGCCTGTCGAATTTCCTGCGCATCACCGCGGCCGGTTTCGCCACCTCGCTCATCACCACCTTCTGGGACCGGCGCGAAGCGCTGCATCAGTCCCAGCTCGCCGATGTGGTGACGCAATACGCGCCGGCCTACCAGGAAGCGCTTACCCGGATGCATCAGTTCGGCCTGACCGATCAGCTAGCCGCGGGCGCCATGACGCAGACCATGATCGGTCAAAGTTATCTCTTATCGTCGCTGGACCTGTTCTATGCTTCCGCATGGCTCAGCGTACTGATGATACCCCTGTGCTTCCTGGTGCGGCGGCCCTCCAGCGGCGGCGCTGCGCCGGTGGCCGCCGAGTAGACCAGTGAGTTTCGATTGGCGTGCGGGCTACCCATCGGTTCGCGTGCCTGTATTCGCGCGCAACATCGTCTCAACCTCTCACCCGCTAGCCGCCCAAGTAGGCTTGTCATTGCTGCAGCGGGGCGGAAACGCGGTGGACGCCGCCATTGGCGCCGCCGCGGCGATGACCATCGTGGAACCCTGCAGCAACGGCTTGGGTTCGGATGCCTTCTGCATTCTGTGGGACGGCAGGCAATTGCACGGCTTGAATGCTTCCGGACGCGCGCCCGCCGCGTGGACAGTGGATTATTTTCGCAATAAGTACGGCGAGGGTGCGCGCCAGCCGCCGATGCGCGGCTGGGACTCGGTGACGGTGCCCGGTGCCGTGGCGGGGTGGGTCGAGTTGTCGCGTCGTTTCGGCAAGCTGTCATTCGCCGATCTGCTCGCGCCCGCGATTGACATCGCCGAGCGTGGTTATGCCGTACCGCTGATCGTGCAAGAAAAGTGGGCGGCCTCCGTTCCGGAGCTCAAAGACCTTCCCGGTTTTGCCGAAGTCTTCTTGGCCCAGGGCCGCGCACCGCACGTCGGCGAGCGCTTCGCGTTCCCGGGCGCCGCCCGCGCGCTGACGAGGATCGCGGTGACGCAGGGCACGGCTCTTTATGGCGGTGAAATCGCGGCGGCCGCGGCGGCGCATGCGGCAAAACATGGCGGCGCGATGCGCGTTGCGGACTTTGAAGCGTTTTCGCCCGAGTGGGTTGAGCCCATCGGCTTAGGAGTCTACGGCCATCGCCTGCACCAGATTCCGCCGAATGGGCAGGGCATCGCGGCGCTCATCGCGCTCGGTATTCTGCAAGAAGTCGATCTCGCTGCTCATGCGGTGGATAGCGCGGCGAGCCTGCATTTGCAAATCGAGGCGATGAAGCTCGGATTCGCCGACACCTATGCACATGTCGCTGATCCGATCGGCATGCGCCGCTCGGTCGAGGAAATGCTCGACCCTCGATATCTCAAGAGGCGTGCCGCGCTCATCGATCCTAAACGCGCGCAAATGTTTGGTGAAGGGCATGCGGATAAGGGCGGCACGATTTATCTCACCGCTGCGGATGAACGCGGCATGATGGTGAGCTTCATTCAAAGCAACTACATGGGCTTCGGCTCAGGGGTCGTGGTGCCGCAGTGGGGACTGTCGCTGCAAAATCGCGGGCACGCCTTCTCGCTCGATGCGGCGAGTCCCAATTGCGTCGCACCAGGCAAGCGTCCCTTTCACACCATCATTCCTGGCTTCCTCACCAAGGATGGTTTGCCGCAAATGAGCTTCGGCGTCATGGGCGGCAATATGCAGCCCCAGGGACATCTGCAGAGCTTGGTACGAATGTTGGTGTACCGGCAACAGCCGCAGGCAGCATGCGATGCGCCGCGCTGGCGGTTCAACGAAGGGCTCTCGATCAATGTCGAGGCGTCGATGCCGAGCGCGACCACGCTTGAGCTGCGTGCATTGGGTCATCAACTAGAGGTCATTCAAGACAGTTATCAGGATTTCGGCGCCGGCCAATTCATCTGGCGCTTAGGCGACCCCGCAGTGGAGGGCTATGTCGCCGCGAGCGACGCGCGGCGCGACGGCCAAGCGGCGGGATACTAGCCCGCTCTCGCTAGTCTGGACGTGGTGGCGACTTATCCGCTGTCGCTCGGCAGCGCGGGCATCCCACCGTCATCAGTGCGGCTCGGATCGTCGATATCCAGCACTATGCCCCCAACAATCGGGTGAACTGCTCACCAGAGTCTTGGGATGATTTGCAAATCGAGTTAAAATCGGCGCCGCGCTGACCGGCCTCGCAAAAGAATCAACCTCAGGGAGATTCCAATGAAGTCCAATTTCTCGCGGCATTTCCTCATCGCCTGTATCTGCATCTCAGCGATCCTTGGCTCGAGAACGGCCGCCGCTCAAGCGGCGCCGTGCAGTCTTCTGACGTCGGCACAAGTAACCGCCGCGGTCGGTGTGAGTGTCGGCGAAGCGCAACCGATCGCCAACACAGGTTGCCAGTGGTCCGCCCCGCACATGCTGGTCACGGTATCGCTTTGGGATGGAAGCAAGTGGGACAAAATGAAGACACCGGTGCCCGGTATGAACAGGAGTTCGGTTTCGGGTCTGGGCGATGATGCCTTCTATACGACGATGGGACCCGCCTCCGGCAAGCAGTTCGCAACGCTGAGCATCAAGAAAGGTGGCACGGCGTATTTGATCAAGGTTTACGGACCTTCCGTCAGCGAGCAAATGTCGATGGAAAAGACACTCGCCGGCAACGTCTTGGCCAAGCTATAGGGCGGCCAGCGTCACGACGAGACGATTTTGATTCGCGGCTCGCGCATACCGCATGGAACTCGCGAACCGGCGCACGATGGTTAAGCCGAAGCCGCCGTTGGTGTCTTGCGCAACACTCCTAGGTACGACTACATCGCTGCGGGTGCAAGGGTCGAAGGGTATTCCGTCGTCTTCGAATGCCATTACGATGCGATCGCCGCCGATGTCCACTGACACCGCAACGCTCAACTCGCCGCCTTGCGGTGCAGCGTAGCGCACCATATTGCCGACGATCTCTTCGAAGACCAACTCGACGTTGTAACGGATGCGCGCGTCAAGTTTCAGCGGAGCGCCATCAAGCGCTGCGCGCAGACGCAGGAAGCTCTGTTCAAAGCCCCGCGGCGTTCCAGAAAAGCGGAGCCGAATCGAGTGCGCGTCGATGGGATGCCCCGGGGGACAGCCGCGGTCAGGAACGCACGGCGGCCAGCGCCGATGCGGCGTCGGGTTGCACGGAAATGATTTCTCCGAGTGTAACCGTGTTGAATACTTCTTCGACCATCGGCCGGGGGTTGTACAAAACCAATTTTCCTTGTTTTTTTGATAGCGCGCGCGCCACGGAGATAAACATCCGGATTCCCATGGAACCAATGAATTCGACTTCGGACATATCAACGACGGCGCGTGCTGCGCGCGGAACGAGCGTTGCTGTAAAGCGCAATTCAATGCCGGCGACACCCGGCGTGTCGAGCCTGCCGACCAGTGCAACATCGACGACGCCATCGGAGCCGTCTTTGATCTTCATTTCCATGATTGCTCCCAGACTCGTTCCGCTTGAAGCAATCATGCCCGATCTGCGGCAAGATCTGACGAGCTTAATGTGTCAGATTTGTGACAGTCATGGGATGATTCCCGGCGCCGCAGTTCTTGGGTTTATGCCACGGCGGTCTTTCTATGCCAGTAGGATTCGACCACGAGGATGTCGTTCAAGAGGCTTTGCTGGCAGATCTCGCCTTCGTCTCCGTATCGGCGCCAGCGTCGTTGGCTGAACCAGATTGTCAACCAGCCCCTGATAGTCACCAGCTTGTCGCGCGGCCCGTTCCAAGGTGCAGCCCCTTGAAGCATGCTGACGATTCCCACCGCCTCCTGCAGCGCGAGATCGTTTCCTCCCGGCCCAGCTGCAATAACTTCGCGCAGCTGATCACAAAGCGCTTTGACCTCTGCGAGCTGCATGCTCCCGGAACCTCCGTGCATCGCGCTACACCGTTAAAGGATCTCATGCGACCGTGACAATTCGCCCACGCCTCTTAAGTTAAACCTAACCAAGGAGCAATAAGTTCCTTTGCAGCTTGAGAGCAAAGATTTGCAAAGCATGCGTGCCAGGTCCGGGGAAGGATCGATACTACGACTGTGCGCATGGACCTGAGGTGCCTCATGAACCTTATTCACTGCTGGTCCGCGAGTGCGGTAATCGCTGCGATTTTGACATTAACGGCCTCCTGCCCACTGGCGGCCGACGAGCTCGCGACCTCCGCGGCGGGCAGCGTGGACAGCCCCGATCTGTCCGACACCAAATTGCGCGATTTTCGCGTGAGCTTGCTCGGACTGTTCAACTCCGGCCGCTACTCAGACTTGGACACGCTCGCCCAGCAGCTGCAACAGCAGCGCAGCCGCTTCGAGGGCGGTGCCTGGCGCCTGCACGTTTTTTTCGGCACGCTGAGCTCGCCGGGTTCGGCGACTGCAACCGATGCCGCGTGGAGGGCGCACATAGCCAAGCTCGAACAATGGGAGCGAAGCAGCCCCGCTTCTCCCACTCCGCGCATTGCGCTGGCGCAAACCTACTTGCGCTTTGCCTGGAAGGCCCGCGGCCACGGATATTCCAACACCGTCACATCATCGGGCTGGGCATTGTTTGAGGACCGCGTCAATTCGGCGCGCTCGACGCTCGAGCAAGCCGCTGTGCTCGCGGAAAATTCACCGCACTGGTATTTGCAAATGCAGGGCGTCGCCCTCGACCAACAATGGGACCGCGCCGCATTCGACGCGCTCGCCGAGCGCGCACTCGCTCACGAGCCCGGTTACCAGTATTTCGCGCTGGCAGAATCGAACTATCTATTGCCGAAGTGGTACGGCAAGCCGGGCGATACCGAGCGATATGCCGCTCAAGTCGCTGATCGAATCGGTGGCGATGAAGGCGACGCGGTGTATTTTCAGATCGCCGCCGCGATTAACTGCTGCAATAGGACTCAGGCCCCGGCGCTGTCTTGGGCGCGCGTGCAACGGGGCTTCTTGGCGGTCGAATCGCTGTACGGATCGACGAATCGCGAACGTAATGTGATGGCCTACCTGGCCCTGCGCAGCGGCGACACCGCTACTGTGCAACAACTGTTCGCACGCATTGGCAACGACTGGAGCGAATCTGTCTGGAAAACCAAGGCGGCCTTCGACGCCGGTCGCGCAGGCAAAGCGGTGGGAAACAACACTCAGGCGAGCGGGTACGTGACAGTCGTGCAGTCGGACGCGGCTGCCGCGCCTCATCAATGACCGCACCTAACTCATGCCGCGAGACAAATTTTTGGTTCGCGCGCTCCATCAAGCTCGCTGAATCAGCCACAGTTGCCGCGAGCGCGCCTGAACTTTGCCGATAGCGTCGAAGATCGCCGTTCCGGCGTGCAGTTTGCGGCCCTCCTGTGCGATGGGCCACCCGATCACCGTATATCGGTGGCCCGCCTGAAGCGGTTGATCAATCACGGCGGTGATCCGCGCCGTGACAATGGGTGTACCCGCAGGCAGGCGAGGCATCCAAGCGAAGCCGGCGGAGCAATCCAGGGCCGTCCAGGTCGTCTCGATCGAGAGTTGATCGCCGCTGCCTGCTGCCGACAAAGGCGGTGTCCAACTCGTGGCCACAATCCCGTCGTCTCCCACCGGGCCCGGCACAATGCGCAGCCCATCGCTGCGCGCCAAGCCGCAGCCGAAACAGTGCGCGTAAGGCACGTTCGCTCCCCGATGCACAGTCATTTTCTGGGCCAGCATGCCCGCAGCCGCGGCCTCGTCGGGGTTCGGCGCTCTCGGCACGTCCAATTCCAATGGAGCCCTACCGGCTTGTGCTATCAGAGTACCGTCGTTGTCCAATGTGACCGTGCCGTCGTCCTGCCACCGTACCGACAGCGGCAGGGCCAGTGGTGCCGGTGCGCGCAGCGAGACCGACACCGACTCGGCGCCCAGCAAGCGCGCCAAGCTACCCGCCACCCAGCCACCATTCCCGCTGGTATTCGGACCGTTATGGCGCGGATCGATGATGAGTCTATCGACGCGGTTCGTTTTGGTAGATGACTCGGCTGTCATTTCTTTTTGGCGGCCACGGAGCGTCGTGGCCGTTGCTTGGCTGAAACAGATTTGATGAGCAATTGATGGCTACCGTTGCTTGGGATCGGCCGCTTTGCACGATTCATCGCGATATCCATTAGCTGACGAACTCTAGGGTCATCAAGCGCATCGGGCGACTCGAGGCGAATGTTGCGCACGACACTGCCGCTGCCTCGCAATAAATTGTGTGGGTCCGGCAGCTTTGCACCTTGAAGAAAGCAAAGACTCAGGCCTTTCGCTTGAGCTGCCAGAGAAAAGATCGCGTCGCCGGCTTTTTCAGTAGGCCCGTAGCCAATCACAAAGAAGTTGTAGTTGTCGTACACCAGTTCTAAGGCTTGTGGCATGAAAACACGCATCTTGGCGCGCGCTGCGCGAATAAATTTGCCCATCTCTGGCGTAAATTTCGCAATGAATTCGGTGAGTTGTCGTTCGGCTTGCCTAGTCGGCATTCGATCTCCACGACATCTTGATTTATTGGATGGTCCAATTGTACCCGGTGGTTGCTTCCTATCCCATTGATTTTAATCGCAACGGCCATGATCGCGCACAACCCGGCTCTGGCGATCGCCCGGCCGTCTTCCACAACGAAAAATTGCTCTTAAGCCTCGCCGACATTGCCGGTAGACTGTCTGTCACATGTCATCAAGCACCGATTCCGCGCCATCCACGACGTCGCCTCACAAGGATGGGCGCGAAGTCGAATGGCAGCTCGCGTGCACCGATCTTGGCTCCGTTAGGCGCTGGTTGAGCGACCACGGTACGATCAACGGGCTCATTCTCGAGCCACGCACCACACAGCAGATCTTCGACACGTACTTGGACACGGATGATTGGCGCATACATCGTGCGGGCTTCGCACTGCGCGTCCGCTCCGAGTCCGGCACGACAGAGGCCACGCTCAAGTCGCTTCATTCGGCTAGCGCGGAGGTCGCAGACCGTCGGGAGCTAACGGAAACGATAAATAGTTCCGACAGCGAAGCGATTCGAGACTCGGTCGGGCCGGTTGGAACTCGAGTGTGCGCCGTCAGCGGAGCGCGCACTCTATTGCCGCTGTTCGAATTGCGCACCTCGAGGCAACGATTTGCAATCCGCAAAAGCAACGAGGCACGGCAACTTGGCGAGATTGCCCTCGATGAGACCGTGATATCTCGCCCCCACGGTGAGCCCCAGGCAAGCATGCTTCGGGTCGAGGTCGAAGCACTCACGGAATCGCACGCGCCGCTGCGGTCGCTCGTGAAGACCCTCAGAAGCAATTGTGCACTCGAGGCCGCCTCCGATACGAAGTACTCGCTCGGACTTAAGTCGGTAGGGTTGGCGCCGCCCGCGCAAGAATTCGCCGCGACCACCGTTGATGCTTCCATGACTATCGTCGAGGTTGCCATGCTGAACCTGCGACGCTACATGGCGGCCTGGCTTCTGCACGAGCCCGGTGCCCGATTGGGCGACGATCCTGAGGAATTGCATGACCTGCGCGTCGCCGGCCGCAGACTCGATGCCGTCCTGCGCCAGTTTCAATCGTTTCTGCCTCCAGAATTTTTGAAAGTTCGCACGACGCTAAAGACTGTGTTGAGTGCCCTAGGCCACGCCCGCGACCTCGACGTCGCCTTGATCGAGCTGCAAGATTTCAGTCGAAAATTGCCGAAAGCGGATCGGGTGGGCCTAGAACCCTTAAAGGAGCATCTGATGTCGGAGCGCGGCCGGGGCCGCGCGCAGATGTTGAGCGTTCTCGATTCGATCTGGGTACAGAAAAGTTTCCAGGAATTCATGTCGCTGCTGGCCTCGCCAGTCGCAGCACTTGGAGAGCCGGCAGCGGCGGATCTGGCGGTGCACGCTTCTCCTGGCTTGATACGGCAACGATTCCGCAAGTTACGCAAGCGCGCCGACCTTCTGGGCGGGGATTCTTCCACCGCGGAGTATCACGAGGTTCGTGGCCAGGTGAAGAAGTTGCGGTACACCATGGAAGCCGTAGCGGACCTGTATGGCAAACCTGCCAGTGACATGATTCGAGCGCTGCGCCGCTGGCAGGAGAACCTCGGCGTGCAACAGGACGCTGCCGTCGCGATGCAGCGCTTAAACTCTCTTGCAGGCGCGAAGCCCAAGGATATTCCCGCGGAAACGCTGTTCTTAATGGGGCGCCTGGCGGAGCGTCACGTCGCTGCGGCTCGGCAGGCTCGAAAACGCTACGCCACGGGCTATCGAAAAGTACGACAGAAATGGAAAAAGCTGCGGACGAAATTCGAAAAGTCGACTGCAAATGAGGCGCCAACGGCGGCATCCTGAAGCGATGGAATTGTTGATCATCCGCCATGCGATTGCATTCGAGCGCGACCGGCAGCGTTGGGCCGATGATGCCGCGAGGCCCCTGTCACCCGCCGGGATCAGGCGGTCGCGCAAAGCGGCGGCCGGACTCAAAGAAATCTGCGGGGAGCCCGATCGCCTTCTGACCAGCCCGCTGATTCGTGCCAGGCAAACTGCAGAGATTCTGACGGAAGTCGCAGGCTGGCCGCCGGCCAAAATAGCGTCGGAACTCAAGCCGGGGGAGGGTGCCGCTGCGGTGCTCACGCTTTTGGCACACGATCGCAGCAAGCGGATTGCCATCGTCGGTCATCAACCGGACCTTTCGGCGCTGCTCGCTGCCTGCCTGCTGAAGGATGGCAGCAACTTACCGGTTGAAATCAAGAAAAATGCAGCCGCGTGCGTGTCGTTTGGTGGCAGAGCTCGAATCGGCAGTGGCGAACTCAGGTGGCTTGCAACACCGGGCATGCTGCGCGGTCTCCAAAATCACTGATGCGCAATGAAGACATGACTGATCTTCCTACGGAGGAGCAGAATGGAATTCCCGGATGAGCTGACCCCAAACCCGGAAGCTCTCGTTGCCCAAACGGGAGATTGGGGCGCGACCGGCAAGCACGACGCGATGAAAATAATTGCCGTCACCAACATAAAGGGCGGCGTCGGCAAGACCACGACTGCCGTCAATCTGTCCTATCTCTGTGCCGCGAATTATGGCCCCACGCTGCTCTGGGACTTAGATCCGCAGGGCGCCGCGACCTACACCCTAAGAGGTGATCCCCTCGAACGCGCCAGCCCAAAGAACCTGCTGAACGGCAAGCGTCACCTCCCTGAGCTCATCCTCTCAACCGGCTATGCGAATCTGGACCTCCTACCCGCAGATTTTTCTTATAGAAACTTTGATGTTCACCTCGCCGAGCGAAAGAAGCCCACCGAGCGGCTTCTCAAAATGAGCCGATCCTTGCGAGCAGCTTATTCAGTGCTATTCCTCGATTGCGCGCCCGGCATCTCGCTGCTGTCGGAGAACGTGTTGCACGCTGCGGACGCGATCATCGTGCCGCTGCTGCCCACACCGCTGTCGGTGCGGATGCTGGTGCAGTTGCGAGATTTCATCGCCAGCAAGGGCTGGACGGATTTGAAGCTGCTGCCGTTTTTCTCGATGGTCGACCGCCGTAAGTCGCTGCATCATGAGATTATTGCGAATACTCGCGAGCAATTTTCGACAATGCTCGCGACCGAAGTCCCGTACTCCAGTGAGATCGAACGTATGACTCTGCGCCGGGCGCCAATACCAGCCTTTGCCCCGAGAAGTGCAGCAGCGCAAGTGTATTCGGCGCTTTGGGCGGAGCTGATGTCGTCCATCTGGCCCGGCCGTTCGGGTGACATGGCGCCGCCCGTGGCTGATCGGCCCGCCTCAGCCATCCATGGCTGAGGGTTCGATCGGATCGACGAGACCTTACAACCTCACGCCTGATCGATCGATGAACGCATTGAATGCAAAAGCCTTGGCCTCGCTTGTGGTCGTGATATTCATCATGGCTGCGCTGATCTTCATTTGCGCCGGAACCTTGAACTACTGGGAAGCTTGGGCCTTTCTGGCGGTTTATTTCGTATCATCGCTCGCGATTACGCTTTATCTGATTATTCACGACCCAAAGCTCCTGCAACGACGCCTGCGCGGCGGCCCCACTGCCGAAAAGCGGCCGAGTCAGAAGGTCATCATGGCCCTCACATCTTTAGGATTTCTCAGTCTGCTGGTTGTTCCGGCGCTGGATCATCGGTTTGGCTGGTCTCACGTACGCCCGCCCGCAGCACTGGTCGGAGATGCGTTGGTGGCGCTGGGGTTTCTGGGTGTGTCGCGCGTATTCAAAGAAAACACCTATACCTCTTCCACCATAGAGCTCGCCGCAGATCAAAGGGTCATTTCCACCGGCCCTTACGCACTCGTGCGACACCCCATGTACGCTGCCGCGTTAGGAGTACTCATCGGTATCCCGATCGCGCTCGGCTCCTATCTTGCGCTGATCATCGTCGCCGCCATCAGTCCCGCATTCGTATGGAGATTGCTTGATGAAGAAAGATTCCTTGCAGCAAACTTGACTGGTTACGTCGAGTATCAAAGCAAGGTCTCGCATCGCTTGATCCCAGGAATCTGGTAAAAGGCAACGCCAGGGTGACATCAGAAGTATTCATTTTCGCCCACTTCCACGCCAAGAGCGGATCGCAGGACGCAGTTGCTGCAGCTATTCAGGAAGTACTTGGCCCAACCCGGCAAGAACCGGGATGTCTCTACATCTACGGTTTCGCGGCAATCCGCGAGCCGCGACTCTTCTACATCCACTCGCGCTGGAAGGACGAAGCCGCATTCGATCGCCACGCCCAGCTGCCGCACACGCTGCGATTTGTGGAACAGGTTCAACCCATCATTGATCATCCGCTAGAGGTGACACGCACAAGAGCGTTGGCATAAGGGTATGCGCGGAAATGGCCGGTCAGCCCGCGCGAGCTGTTGCCTCAATGCCGAGAGCTGCCCTCAACAATGAGAATTGCCACGGCCAGCGCCGGCAATAGAGACAGCGCACCGAGTACTGCAAGAACCACGTTGGCGCGGCTGCGCGCGATGTATGATTTCAACAGCGATCTCAAGAAGATAACGAACGCAATGACCTCGACCAATGACATCGAGTCAATGATCAGTGAGATGGTCGCAATATACGGGGAGCGCGGCAGCAGAGCTCCAGATGCCAAAATTGCAATGCATGCAAGAATGCAAGCCGCCGGCACCAATACGAAGCCACGCAATATCAAAAGGCCGCCTTGCGTGCGCGGGAAGGCGCGTCGGGATCCTGAGTTTGTGGAGTCCACCATAATTGTCGCCTAAGCTTACCGCACGTAGGAAATGGCCACGATTGCGGCAATCGATCATAGGTCGACGGACCCTTGAAGTGTGCCGAGTGCGCTCGCGTCAACCTGCGACCCATCGCCACGTTTCCTTAAAGTGATGATTAAACGGACATTGCTAGTTGTCATATTGACCATCTGCGCCGCCATCGCGTCCGCGCAGGACTTTCCTATCTGGGAGCGCATCCTAAAGCACTACAGCGGCACGACCGATGACACACCGGTGCCGTCAATGAAAATGGGACACATGCAAATGTCCTTGAAAGGCGAGGCGGCTCGTGGCGACGCAGAGCGCGCAACGGAGATTCTCAAGGTGGCGGCCGGGGTGTTATCTCAATACCGCGACGTTAGGACAGCAGTGCATGATGGCTACAAGCCCTTTTTCCCGACCGGTCGCATCGGGGAAGAAATTCACTACACCAACTACCGCTACCGCCGCAAGGAGCAGAAACACATCGATTACGAGCGGCCCAGCTCCATTCTCTACAAGCGAACGGCCGAAGGACTGAAGGCGGTCGGCGTGATGTACACCGCACCTACCGATGCAACGCCTGAGCAGCTAAACGCGATCGCACCTTTGAGCGTCGCGACCTGGCATCGACATGTCGACTTTTGCGGTGGCCCGAAAACCTTATCGAAGACGGAACAGTTCGGAGCGAACGCACGTTTCGGCCCGCAAGGCAGTATCCACACGGAAGAAGCCTGCGTTGCGGCGCAAGGACTTTGGATCCCCGTGGTGTTGGAGTGGATGACACACGTCTATCCGAATGAGCAGCAACAATGGGGCGGGATGGACATGGATATGGAGTCGGGCGGATAAGCTACAAGTGGGGCTCATGGCGACGCTTTACGACAAAATTGGGCGCACTTACTCCGGTCGTCGAGAAGCCGATCCACGGATCGCGGCGGCCATTGCGCTTGCTCTCGACGGCTGCGCCTCGATCCTCAATGTGGGCGCGGGGAGCGGGTCGTATGAACCCGCGTCCAAATCTGTGGTCGCGCTCGAGCCGTCTCTCACGATGATTGCGCAGAGACCTCGAGGCGCCGCGCCTGTGGTTCAGGGCGTTGCTGAGTCCCTGCCGTTTCGCGACGGGAGCTTTGATGCTGTTCTAGGTGTACTAACGGTGCATCATTGGAAGGACAAAGAACGCGGTTTTTCCGAGTGTCGCAGGGTGGCTAGGTCGCAAGTTGTATTTCTCACCGTCGACTTTGATGTCTGCGCACGTTTCTGGCTCTTCGACTATATCCCTGAATTGATTGTTGACCGGCATATTTTTCCCAGCATCGATCGATATTCAGATTCCTTGGGATCAGTTGAGTTGATCTCAGTCCCAATTCCGGCAGACTGTCGCGATGGTTTTCTATGCGCATACTGGAAGCGACCAAGAGCGTATCTCGATCCGCTGGTTCGTGGAAGTATCTCGACTTTCTCAAAGATCGGAAACATCGATGCCAATCTCGCGCGGCTCGAATCGGATATCGAATCGGGCACTTGGGAACGACGGTATTCGAGCCTGCAACAGCTCACTGCGGTTGATCTAGGTTACCGGCTGCTGATTGCTACTACGCCGAGCGAAGACAAATGATCAATTGCGGGTTTCAGCAGCGCACTAAGATGATTGATGATAGCCAAGATTCTTATAGACAACATCGTAATAAGCCCCGCCTTGCGGTCGCTCCGCAAACTTGGTACGCGATATCTCCGAGTACTCGTGTTCTCTCATAAAGGCTTCGATGTCCGAGAGCAAACAGCAACCAGCGTAAGCGGCAAAGTCAGGAACTTCCGTCTTGATGTATCTAAACCCCTTCAACAACGGAATGCTGCCGCGAAGAACCAGCAATTCTGTCCCTTGAGTGTCCATTATCAACGCCTGATATTTGGAAGCATCGATTCCTTCTCTGGCAAAGAGGGAAGTCAGGGTTGTGCTCATGATTCGTATGGTTCGTGCGTACGTAACCTCCGGCCAAATATCTCTATGACCCTTCAGATCAAGAATAGAAGAGGATAGTCCGTCGTTATTCGATATATGCAGCTCGTTTTCTTCATTATCTTTGTCGGTGATCAAGTACCTGAGCGCCCGCTGTCGCGGGAACGAACTCAGGTTATTCTGTAGCTTGGCGAAAACCTCGGGAATCGGTTCAATCCAAATCACGTCGAGACTCAACTTGTCATATATACCTCGCTCCTGCCCGGTGTTTGCCCCCACATGAACGACACCGCTGACTTCCTTTAAAAATCGATCCCCATCTCCTCTGAAGCTGCGCCGAAGGCGAACCACAACCGATTTAACTGAAGCCAATTTCATTGTGATTTCCTGAAAGGGTAGTAAGCGTGCGCCGCCTGGCTAGCCTACCGCATGCGGCGAGTGGCTGCTTGTGCCGGCAGACGCTAGGCTGCAACAGGGGTAGACTCATAGGCTACAAGGGTGCTTTTTCACACAGCCGTCCTCGCGTCATGTATACCCTTGGCATCAGGAGGTCCGAAGTTGACGAGCGGCAATAGCAACGCTGGAACCTCGGTAATTCCTCTCATCGATGCGGGGCCCTTGTTCGATACCAACCCAGCCGCATGGGTTGCTTCCGACAAGGCGCTGTTCGCGGCTGCCCGGGACACCGGTTTCGTGTGTCTCGCCGGGCTACCGACCGACATCCCGCTGGAGCCGACTACCCGGGCCCGCCTTCTTTCAATCTTTGATCTTGCCGGCGCCGAAAAATACAGCCTGTGCCGGCGGAAGTTCGCGCCGCAAAACCAGAACATCTATCGCGGTTGGTTCCCGCTTCAACCTGGGAACCTCACGTCCAAGGAGGGCATCGACATTGGTGGCGATGTCGCCCATGGGCCGAGTGTCACGATGGCGGGCGATCCGCTGCGCGAGCCCAGCCCGCTGCCAGAGGATGCCCTGCTACCGGGGTGGCGTGAATGTGTTGCGACCTACTACCGAGCAATGGAGCGCGTGGCAGAGACCTTAATGCGATCTCTCTCGCGCAGCCTCGGGCTCCCGGCCGACTATTTCGACGACGCGTTTCGCCGCGGCCTATCGACCTTGCGCCTGATTCGCTATCCGTCCCGTAACGCCGCGGATCTGGCGGCGGTCGCTGACCCCGCAATTTGGGTCGAACCGCGTTCGAGCGGTCGACATATCGTGGGCGCAGCTCACACGGACTCGGGCTTCGTAACGTTGCTCGCGCAGGATGGGGTGCCCGGACTTCAGGCCAGGTCAGTGGATGGTCGCTGGATCGATGTGCCCCCGCTCGAAGGAACATTGGTAGTAAATTTTGGCCAAGTGCTCGAACAATGGTCGGCAGGCCGTATCCGGGCGACCGAGCACCGAGTGTTGGGCAGCGGCCTCGAGCGCAACTCGATCCCGTTCTTTTATGAGGCGCGCGCCGACGCCACCATCGCGCCGCTACCCATCGACCCGCCAGATAAGTTCGTGCCATTCGAGTACGGCGACTTTCTTTGGAATCGGATCACCTCGTTCGTGGAGTTTCGCGGTATGGAGCATGAGCGGCGCAGCTGTCTAAATTCTCGTCGATTCAATGAGCATTAATTCGATTGTGGCTCGCTGATCAATGAACAAGGTGAATGCTAAGGTCTTTGCGACGCCCGTTGCCGAGTTGCACATGCTTTTGAGAATGGGACTGTCACAAGATTTTCACGGCCTGAAGCGCTATCCTCAGAGCTCTTTTACTCGACGTGGACAGCTTGTCGAGCGCATACATTCTTGGGGTTTATATGTCACATAAAGTTTGGTTCATTACAGGCACCTCTAAAGGATTTGGCCGCGTGTGGGCGGAGGCCGCGCTGGCGCGGGGCGATCAAGTTGCAGCGACGGCTCGGAACACAGACACACTATCGTCGTTGACTAAAACGTACGGCAAGCAAGTTGCGGCACTGAAGCTCGACGTCACCAACAAAGACGAAGTCAATTCGGCGATCGCCGAAACCGAGAAGCGCTTTGGACGGCTCGACGTGGTGGTCAACAACGCCGGCTACGGACTCTTTGGCGCGATCGAAGAAGTCAGCGAACAGGAAGCCCGCGCGCAAATCGAGACCAATTTATTCGGTGCGCTCTGGGTCACCCAAGCCGCTCTGCCCATCATGCGTGCGCAAGGCTCAGGCCACATCATTCAGGTGTCCTCCATCGGCGGCGTCAACGCGTTTCCTACCATCGGTTTGTACCACGCATCGAAATGGGGTTTAGAAGGATTTAGCCAGGCACTCAGCGCAGAGGTCGCCCCATTCGGCATCAAGGTAACCATCGTCGAGCCGGGCGGTTACGCCACCGACTGGGGCGGCGCTTCAGCCATTCGTGCCACCGCCAATCCCGCTTACGATGCCGCCCGCGAAAGGATCGCCGCGTTCCGCAACAGCAATGTACCCGGCGATCCCGAAGCGACCGGTGCGGCCATATTGAAAGTGGTTGATGCCCAGGATCCGCCGCTACGAATTTTCTTCGGTTCCGGCGGATTGCCGATGACACGCGCAGAATACGGACGGCGCATCGAAACCTGGGAGAAGTGGAACGCGCTCTCGGTTGAGGCTCAAGGCAACCCGCCGGCGAAGCGGGGACGACCGGCGTAGGAATCGTACGTCAGGCGTTGTCGACTTCTGAGCATCGATCGATGGCACCGCAAGTGCTAGAACCGGCCTTAGTCTTCCGTCCCTGATGCAAAGGCTCTATGCATTTCAAATTAGTCAATGAAAAGCCCGAGACCTTCGTTCTGGTTTTCGAGACCAACGACGAATTGGCCAGTACCTTGAGGAAGTTCGCATCTGAGCAAAAACTTGGCAGCGCAAGCTTCAAAGCCATCGGCGCACTCTCCTTCGCCAAACTCGGATGGTTCAACTGGGATTCGAAAAAATACGAACCATCGGTTGTCCTCGATGAGCAACTCGAGTTGCTATCTCTGATCGGCGACGTTGCCTTGAAAGACGGCAAACCCGAAGTTCACGCGCACGCCATTGTGGGCAAGCGCGACGGCACAGCGCACGGCGGACACCTATTAGAAGCACGTGTACGTCCCACGTGCGAACTCGTTTTAACTGAAAGCGCCGCGCACCTCAGAAAGGAATTCGATCCCAAAGCGGGTATCGCGTTGATCAAGCTCTAAAGGCCGCTGGAGCGAATACCATTGCAGGCACCAGGTTGTGCTTTTTGTCAGTCTTCATTGCAAATCCGTTCCTGCACCAGCAGGTCCGCAACGGACTGATAGCTTGATCGCGCTCAAGGCCTTCAGGCGCTGCCATCACATCGGCCGCCGACATCAATCCTCTCAATTTGGGGATGGGAAATGTCGGCCAAACGCGCCTGTGCCGCGCGAGGTTCATGTGAACTCGCTGAATCTCCTTACCCGAAAGCTGTTTCTCAACGTGCAGATACAGCCCCACGAGTGCAAACGTCAGCGCGATCGGCTTAGTTGTCACCTCCGCATGCTGAGCTGTGAACGCATCCACAACATGCTGATGAATGAACAACGGATCGCCGTGAGTGACCTAACCAGCCCGCGCAGCGCGGATTGCCTGTTGGCGAAGCAAGCATTGCCTTTGATCACAAACGCGGCGCAACCCTCTCGGCCGCCTCTTTCGAGGAGAGAACGGGAAAGACCTCGAAATCGACGATATCGCTCCAGTTCCCAATCCAACGATCAAGCAAATCGCGCTCGTCCGCTTCCATTATTTGGAAACAGCGCTCTAACTTCTCGTCGACCCAACTCGAAATGTACTGGACACCCTCCGGCGCCAAACGGCCGCGATCACGAAATCGTCTGCGGTGCCGAACCACGCCTCTGATACTTCAGCAAGTTCAATTTGCGAATAAGTACTGACAGCTCTGATCCTCAGGTGCGTGTGCCATGACACGGTCATAGAGCGCCAGATTCTCGGATACGGCGCGTTCGACATCCTCCGACAAAAGGAACCCCGCTGCGACTTGATGCTTCGCTGCGATCCGGACCTTGGCAACGAAAGCGCCTCGCGTGGGGTAGCGCGACTCGATGCTGGGGCGTGGGTCGTTTCTCGACCGACGTTCGGCCTCCGTTCGTGCAAAAGGAACGAAGCTGCCGTCAAAGCGTGCCGTGGCCCAAGCAAAGCCCGTTTCCGGCGCGCGCTGATTCCAGCCCGTATGAGTGCCAAGCGGCACCTGCAACTCAATTAGCCGCACGCCGCCTCGATCGTTGCCGTCCGCATCGGGTGCCGGGACGCGCGTCTCGAAGGGTGGCCCTTGGACAGGGGGCACCTGATCCGCGATGCCCTCACTCACAAAGCGCGGGCCGAAGTCGAGTCGCGGCTCGCGCAAATTTTCATTCGGCGGCGATAGACCGACACCCTTTGGGAACGCAGCGCGGTAAGCCTCGACCGACATCAATGTACCCTCGTGCAGGCTAGGGTAGGCGCTTAGCGGCGGCGCCGTCCCGTCATTGGTCCAGCGGTCGAGCGCGACGATCAGGGCGCGCATGGCGAGGTAATGATCGGTCGTCGAAACGCAGTTGACGTAAGGCTCGCGGGTATGCGAGCGGCCAACGTAATGCTGGGCGCCCATGAGCGCGTAGATGCGGACATTTGCAGCCGCTGCCACGTCTGCGCCGCCGTCGGGCGTGGTGGCAATCAATGATGCGTCGCGGTTCCAGAATTCAGTCGACGTATTGGCAATGATCAACTTCGGCAGATTCCCGTGTGCGTCGCGTGCATGATCAAGGGTTGCACCTGCCTCGCCCGTCACCGAATCGCGAGAGGTCGTGCTCGTAAACGGAAAAACATCCGACGGGTAGTCGTGCTCCTCGAGAAGCGACGGATGACGCGTGGGCTGGACGAAGCGACTGTTGAACCCGGCCGAACCACCCGCGCCAGGGACCTGCATATAGCCGCCGTCGAAGGCGAGACGCCCTGTTTCATCGACATTGAGGCCGTCGTGCAGCATCCGACCAATGACGCGACCGGATTGGCTAATTCCAAAGATCAATATCTTGTGCGGCGCGGGCGCGCCTTCAAATGGGTGGTCGCGAAAAAAGCTCAGCAGATCGCGAATACCCGCGAGCCCCGCACCTGTGACATTAGGATCCTTCGCAGTGTAGACGAGCTCGTAGAGCGTGCCAGGGCGGAAGCCACCCACTAGTTGCACACGTCCCGGGCCACCGGGCTGCTCTGGCCCCACGAAGTGCCAAGTTGCACGATCAACCGGAACTGACGCGTCGTTGGGCCGCGACCGGGCAGACAGGATCGCCGCCGGATCGTTCGGCGTAGCAGGTTCGTACGTCAGGCCGCGCATGCCCGCATAGACGGCGACGTCCTTCGGAGCACTGACGGTGAATTCGTTTTCTACGCGGCCAGTAATCGACGTCCCGTCCGATTGATGCGCGACGGGAGCCACAAAGATCAGGGGCTTCACTCCGGGCGACTGAGGTGCCACGTCCCAAGTCCAGGCGGAGAACAGCAACGTAAAGCCATGACGCATGAGAAATCCATCGCCTGCGTCGGCGACGGTGGTCGGATCGTTATTGGCCGGACTGGCGCCGTCCATCTGGCCGAGGATGGCAATCCCACCGCGATTATTGACGTCATAGACGAGAGTCGCGCTCCGAGCCTTGACAGGTCGAAGCAGGATGAAGGAGGTTTCGAACGCAACGCGGCCGCTGGCATCACGCGGCGCTAACTTAAGATCGACAATGCGTTGGTTCGCGGCCGTATTCGGATCGAGACTGAATTTCGCGACCCCCCGGATCTTCTCGTACGCGCCGGCATCGCCGAAGTGCACGCCCGAGGCGAAGGACGAGCGCTCCAGAACTTCGATTCCAACCACCTCGGCCCGTACAGCGACCAACGCCGAAAGTCCTACAGCTGCCAACCCCAGCAACACGCGTCTACTCAATTTTCCCTCCGACTTGTCGATCCAGCGTCGATGAATACTATCAAGCAATAGCAGCAACGCGCCGCATTAGCGAGCCTTCCGAAGCAGTCGCTGTCTGGTGATGCCGGAAGTCGTCTTTTTGCAGTTGCTAATCCGCGTATCGACGCTGGGGCTGTCGATATTCGTGCCGCATGGAAGATAGGACTAAGGTTCGCGTCAAATTAGCGATTACCCTTTGGATCTCAATTCAATCGACTATAAACAACTTGGCTCCGACCTCAGTAAAAGACCTATGTGGTTCGGCGCCATCCGCCACTTGATAACTCATGCCGGGCGTGAGGACGAATATCCGGCCATCTTTCAGCTCAGTAGTTAGCACGCCTTCAATGCATAGGAGAATATGACCTTTAGAACACCAGTGGTCCGCGAGGTATCCCGGCGTGTACTCCACCATACGGACGCGGATTGGCCCAAACATCTGCGTACGCCAATAGGCGATGCCGGTCTCACCTCTGTGCTCGGTTTTTTCGATAGCCGACCAGTCTGTAATCCCGAACGAAATATCTGAAATCTGCATTGGGCAAATCCCCAAACTATCCGTCTAGGAGGGCAGGGCAAATCAGGCCTATCGCAAGCTGCTACTGGATCCCACGTCAGTCTCTCCGCGCGAGCTTGCTACATTGTCCAATCCGACCTCAAAAGCCCGTGTGCGGATGCAAGCCCGAATTGATCGCGGCCGCAAGGCCTCCCACTACAGCCAAAATCAGGAGCACCAATAAGGACGTGTTGCCTCCGTTGATCTCGCGTCGTTGGACGGAAGCAATCTCGCTAAAGGGGATCGGGTCGCGATCGCCATATATCGCCCCGTCGTGCACCGAGCTCACGCGAAACTGATGCTTAGCTCCCGAAGTGGTCGTTACGACCACCCGATCGCCGGGCTTCAGAACCCCACCATCGCCAAAGTGCTGGGACAAGTCCCCCGGCACATTCGCGACCGGTTGCAGCGTCGTGCAACCCCCTATCATGCAAACGATCAGACAGAACACCGTGAATGCTCTCATGCGCCCCTCCCTTTGCGTCTTGCTTTCCGACCGCCGAGTGATACTGCGCCGACGGACCTGACCGTACGCCAACCCTGCGCGCGCCGCACCAGGTTTCATCATCCATCCGCCAGCATCGCACCCCGGTTCCTGCTTGTCAGCCCCCTTTGATAGGCGGGCCGCATACTTCGACGCAGTCCATGCGCGACTTGGTCCGAGCGCGGACGTCACCACGATCTCCGTGTCTCGGCACGCCCCGTCGGCCGCCCCTCTTCCGCTACGACGGATTACTGCGAAGTTGCAGGGCATTGCGCCCCAACCCATTTACCCTTGCCGGAGTAATTCCCGCTCATGGGTCCCTTCGGAGTATTGGCGGTAAGTTGCCCTGTCCCCTCTACATGTTCAGCATCTACCGCTGTCAATTGCATCACAAACTGCACTGTGCCCATGTTCCCCGGCGCACAGGTTCCATTCGCCTGCATGGCGCTGCCCGTCGAACTGACCACGTTCCAAGTGCAGTTTGCCTTCGGATCGGTGAAAGGATACTTCGTCAGATCCTCAGGCCGGACACACGAGGTATAGCTCGTCGTGCGCGGCGGCATACCATTAATGCTGCTGGTCATCGTCACCTGCCAAGCACCGGTCTTGATGCTGAGTGGAGAAAGGCTCGCGGCCGCGACGGCGGTCGCAGTCAACACAGCAATGACAAACATGATTCTCTTTTGCATACGACTCCCCCGTTTGCGATTTTTCTAGGACACTTGCGCCGCGATCGCTGCGCTACGCGGATCCAACCGCTCGTCAGCGGTTCAGAACGCGATACTGTCGCGCGTAATATCCACCTTCATCGCGGTGCCCGCAAGTCGCGGAAAGAGGTATCACGCGGTCTGGCACGGCTGACTGTTTGCCGAACTCTGACGCCTGATATTATGGCGGCATGGATAACCCTCAGGCCGGAATCTTTGCGTTGGGAACATCCTCCCATGCATATTTGGAGTTCGACCTTCTTGATGCAAAGAAATGCAAGGAGTTCGCCGCTACAATCTCTGCGATCCGTGAGCCACGTACCACTACAGGAGGAGTGAACTTAGTCATCGGCTTTCGCCCTGAGCTATGGCGCGCCGTCGCGCCCGATGATGCGCCTCCCGGTATACAGGGCTTCAATCAAGATGTCCGAGGCACAGAAGGATTCGTTATGCCGAGCACGCAACATGATGCGCTGGTATGGCTATCCGGCAGTGCCTATGACGTTATCTTCGACATGGCCCGCTCGGTTATCCGCGAGCTCGCAGCCCAAGCCTCGCTAGGCGAAGAAACTTCGAGTTGGTCCTACCGGCACGATCGCGATCTTACCGGCTTTGTTGATGGCTCAGAGAATCCGACCCTGCTCGACGCACCCCTTGCCGCGCTCTTGCCGGAGGGCGTTCCCGGCGCCGGCGGGACCGTCGTTTTACTTCAAAAGTGGAAGCACAACGTATCTGAATGGGAGGCTCTGTCAGTCGATCAGCAAGAGCGCATCATGGGACGTACCAAGTTGGGTAGTGTTG
This sequence comes from uncultured Gammaproteobacteria bacterium, assembly GCA_963771615.1. GTDB lineage: Bacteria > Pseudomonadota > Gammaproteobacteria > Steroidobacterales > Steroidobacteraceae > Bog-1198. Next base: position 534,324 of record CAVYUD010000004.1, on the reverse strand, counting down.
AACTCGAGAACAAGCCATCCGACTCGCACGTCGCTCGCACAGACCAGGACGAGTTCGGAAACATCTTTCGTCGAAACATGCCATACGGAAGTGTGGACGATCATGGAACGATGTTTGTTGGGTTCAGTGCCGATCAAAAGCGGCTTTCGCGAATGCTCGACAGCATGGCGGGCCTGGTCACTGGCGCGCGCGATGCGCTGACACGATTTACTCAGCCATTGACTGGCTCGTACTATTTCGTGCCTTCGGTCGAGAATCTGCGTCGCCAACGCGACAACTTAGGTTAGGTGTAGACGACTTCAAAACGTCACGCGAAAGCGAAGCATCTGCGTCCGTTGATTAGGCGTCAAAGCCCACCACAGTTGATCCCCGAGCCCGCGCCCAGGTCCTCAATGTTGCATGAATGAGTTTGAGATCCTCATCGGTTACTTCGACAGGATCGCCACTCTCCCATTTCATTCCGCGCCGGGATACCACGAAGTCGGCCGTTGGGCTGGATTCATAGCACACGACCAAATCTCGCGTTCCGACCACCATGTGAATGAGTCCCGTCGAGCCGGGGCCCTTCTTTACGTGGCAGCGAAATTGCCGGTCCGCACTGGCCCGGAGGCGGCTACGGTACACAAAGCGACCCACGAGCGCGCCTTTGAGAGCGAGAAGAGGGGCGACGATGAGTAACGGGAAAGGCACGATCTTGTCGAACGCGTAACTAAGTAATTAGGGAGATGCACTTAGGCATTATACGACGGAATTCCGTCAGCGACTCGGCGCCGATTCCGCTGCTTGCGTCGAGTGCGGGCTGCACTTGAAATTCACTCCCTCAAGCAGTCCGACAATTTCGAGGGCCTTGCGGACGCAAAATTTATAGTCATGCCCGGAGCTCCATAACGAGCGGGTGTTACCGTCCCGGGTGTAGTCAACGCGACAGCGCTTCGGATCATCGGGAGGTCGGTAAATGCCGATCATGCGGTCCGAGGCACCGGGAAGGTGGCAGATGAATTGCTCCTGGGCGACGGCAGCGGCCCCGATCAAGGGCGGCTGCGCCAACGCGACACACGTCCACAGTGCCGAGACGACCATAGCAGCCAATAGTGCGGATGGACTCAGCGGCGCTTGCATGAGCAATTAGTATCCTCGTGACCATGGCGTCAATTCGCAATTGGATATCGATTTTATCTATTTATCGCGTCGCCGCTTGTGTTCTTGTGTCCGCCGTTCTGCCGCATAGGACGTTTCCTATGGTGATTGAGGAAACCAAGGGCTGTTTTAGGGTGCACTAAAAGAATACCGTCCGATGAGGCTGACGTGCAATTACGGATGTAATCGTGGATATCGAAGATCAGCTGCGCAAACTAAAGTTACGATATCGCCCTAGGAAAGCGGCCACGAATGCTGACTTCCTTGCCCTCGCAGTTGAGTCCGCGCCGTGAAATCGAGATCCTCTCGATGCGGGATGATTACTCGTGCAACCGCGTTTCTAGCTGTTGTCCTGATCCCATCCCTTAGTTCAGCGGCCATTTATAAGTGCACTGCCCAGGATGGCAGTATCACTTACACCGACGCACCCTGTCCCGCGGATACGACGACGCAATATATCGATCCAGCGGCGCCGCCGTGGCTGAACGAGTCATCACAGGCTATGAATCCTAGCCCGGCCCTTCCCGACGCAAAGTCCCAATCGGAGCCAGAGATCCTCGCCGTCCTCTGCGCCAACGATGAATTTAAGGTTTGGCTCAAGGCGCAGCGACATTCCTTGCCAGAACGGGAGGCCAGAACAGCGAAATTTATCAGGTTCAGCTACCTTTGCCGAAAGGCTCTCCACCTCCCAAATTAGCGGCGCCGATTCCGCAAATGCCCCTGAATCGCGTCCTTGCGGAGGAGATGCCGCGGCGGCCGATACTCTCGCGGAACTAAGGGCGCACATCACGCTTAACGATGAGTCGATCCGGCTTTCTTAAACTTTGATACTCACGGCCACGACGTAATAGCAAACGGTGTTGTCGCGAATGGCTTCGTGATCGTCACGGCGCCATTCTGATCACAGACTCCGCCGGCGACATCTCCGACGCCGGTCGGGGCTGGGCCCTGCGTTGATCCCCAGAAATTGCCGCTAGCCTGAAGCGTTTGAGGATCTAGGCTTCCCTGGCCCACGCTGGCTAGCTCGGCTGCTGAAACATCGCCCAGGTTCAGGACGCCGCAATGGGCGCTCGGCCCCGTATTGGGGCCCGCAAGCGGGCCGACCGAGATTATTAGCGACGGCCTATTGCGATCGTTGCCGTAGAAATTATTCTGAGTAAATGGAGAGTAATTGTTGCTGAGCGGCGTGAAATCATTAAAGTTTGCTGCGTAATTTATCATGATGCCGGGGCCCGCATTGCCAAGCGCCGAATTGCCGCGAAACGTGCCCGAGGGGATGGCCCGAAAGCCGGCCTGTGAATTTCCGGCAGCCGTATTCTTCTCCGTGCGCCCGACAAGAGCGAGATCAAACCCGAAGCCGTTGCGCACGGCGACGTTTCCCAACAGCGAGACATTTCCAGCTCTTAAACTCATGGCCGCTTCGTTTTGAAATCCCGTAGCCACTGAGAATCCGGTGCCCGCACCCTGAGCAAGGTTGCTTTGCAAGACAATTGGCGGACTGAAGGTGTTCACCGTTACGTTGAAACCAGCGCCGTTATTGATCGACTCGTTGTCCGCAAAGGTGACCGTGGCTGTGGACGTGCAATTGGGAGCCGGACAAGGTCTATCGGTGAAATCCAGACCGTTGAACACGAAGCCGTTACCGTCTCCCACATCGACGTTTCCTGCTACGGTTACATTGCGTTTCAGCACAATGCCGAATGTGCCATTCGGCGCGTTCACGTCTAATATCACCCCATTGGCATTCCCGCCGGTTACGGTAAACCCGCCACCGGCTTGCCCGAAGATCACCCCATCGCTCAGGATCATGACGGTCGAAGGGAATGCGGAAGGAATGCTCTGAATGATCGTCACCGCGGCGCCGTGCAGAGAATAAATGTGCACACCCTTGTTGATACAGATGATGCATCCGTACTGCGGGATGTAGCCCGTCTGCGCATGCTCATCGGCTGGGCCGGCGAAGTTAGGATCGCCGCTGACGTTGCCGTAGAGGCCGGCGCCCACCTCGATACTATCCCCATCCGCTGCGTTTTCGATCGCCTGGCTGATGGTGCGGCACGGCTTCGTTTGCGCCCCACAGGATGCGCTGTCAGCACCGTCGTTGGTCACATTCAGGGTCGCCGAGGTGGCGGTGGCGACGCCGGTCATCATCAACGCCGTGCCGAGCGCAGCAATACAGGTTGAAAACAATGTAAACGCGGATTTCATGGCAGGATCCCCCACGATTGCTAAATATTATTCCGATGTATCAGAGCGCGTCACATCGATGTTCCGGCAAACAACTTGGATCGTGCACAAACTCGCGCCACGCAGTTGGATCTTTGGCAACCAAATAACAGCATCGCGCTAGCGCGATGAGGACAAAGAATCCCAACACAGCGCGCCAATCCAACCAGTCCTTCATGTTTCCGCTTCCATCCTTGCGACTAATCGATTCAATCAAAGCCGGCGTGCCTCAGCGCTGAGGGTTATGACGAGGAGGGCTGTCGACGATTTGACGCCTCACCGCTGTGCGACGAGTTGATGCTTAGGTTGTAGTTCGACGAGTGCAGCCTGGATGTCGATTAACTGCCGCTCGAGTGACGCGATTCTTTCCGCCTGCGCCGCATTAACCCGTTGCTGCTTTTGCACCTCATTCATAGTGTTCGTGCCAAAGTCGCTTTGAACCACATCGGGCGGCTGCTGAGCGTAAGCGGTCTGCGCGACAAGCAGCGCAGTAATCAAGATTGCTGAGGGAATAGGTACGTGCTTCATTGCAAGATCCTTCGTTGTATTTGGCGCTCCCGGAATTTCGCGGCTCTGCCTCGCAAAGCAAATGGATTTGACAATAGCTAGCTACGCCGTCTGTGACGCAGTGCAAGCTTTTGAACTCAGAAGTGTGTCGCCAATCACAGACGTCCATAGATTATGTTAAATAAACTGGCAATCCACGATTTCCTAGCAGAGCGGTGCGCTCAGTCTGGGGACTTTGATTGCGAGCCCTTCGCGTCTTTTTTTGAGTCTGTCGGCTCTCGACTGAACCTAGGACAGACAGCCCAGCGCGCTAGTCCGAAAACGTGCGTCAATCAAAGCGCATCACACCTATGTTCTGGCAAACAACTTGGATCGTGCATGATCTCGCGCCACGCATGTGGACCTTTGGCAACCAGATAGCAGCATGTTGCCAGCAAGAAGAAAGCAAAAATACCTCCCAAAAAAGCGCGCCGATCTTCCCACAGCGTCCTGTGTCTTGCTCCTTCGGAAAAAGCTGATGGCTTAAATTGTTCAACCCCAAATTCTTGCTTATCAATTTGTCGGTGCGCAGGCAGCGCGGCAATTAGCAGTGCCGAGAGAATGGGTATGTGCTTCATTGCATGATCTCCCGCAGATTTGTTTGTTCCGGCACCAACCGCCATGCCGCTGAATTCGTCTATGCCGCAATGCCAATGATTTGATGATAGGTAGTTACGCCGTCGTAAGCGTTGGTGCAATCTCTCAAGTGCCAAACTGCGTTGCCAATCACGGCCATGCTAAGGTTAGGTAAAATTGAACCTGCCCCTCACGCTGCCACATAAACCCAGGCGTCCACCCCCGATTTGAGCGTGACCAGAACACGCGTGTATTCGGCTACCTCATAGCGATCCGCAGCGTCGAGCTCTTCCGCCGTGATTTCAAACACCATGCCGATCACCTCGTCGCCGGCGGCGCTGCGTTTGGCAATCGTATGTTGCGATTTGCCGCTCAATGCGACGACCGTCGGATCGTCGATTGCGATTGGTAATAGGGTGTATCCGGGCAACGAGTCCGCGCGACCCGAAAGCAAGCGCCCGAAATTGGCCATCTGTACTGCGCTGTCCTGCAGCGTTCCATAGGAAAACAACAACACAGCAACATGCTCCTGATCGCTCATCGAGGAAATGATATCGCGACGCCGCGCAAATATTTTGCATTCGAATCACGTCGGGTTGCTGACATTCCCGTAGCGTCTGTGTTTTTATTCGCGCACCATCAAGTAGCGCGAATCCTTTTGCGACCACCTGCCTTCCACCGGCGTCGCGGCGCAGATGTAGTCCGCCGCGATGTTTGCAGTTGCGACCTTCAGGGCATCCCGACACTGTTCAAGGCTCGGATATGCGGCCACGGTTTGGGTTCCGCCCGAGTGTAGTTGTGCTACCAGAATGAACACCATGGATTTCATAGATCTCCTCCTTCGCTTGAGGTCGTTCTCGACAGCGGTTGGATCAATCCCGAATCGACGTACAGGCGCGGTCGAGTCGGACCGACGACGTGTTGCTAACTGCGCCGTTTATTTAGCGGTAAGCGAATCGGCGGGGTCTTTGCCGCAATTCTAGACATGTGCAGCCGCCATTCATTTCCAGGTGACATGGGAAATGAATTCGACGCGAATGCCCATCCGACCAATGGACCGTTGGTTCTGCGCTGCATGCGGCACTCCTAGCTCGACGCACCGAAAATGTGATCCTTGCACGATGCTCGTGCGACGCTCGATTCGTGGCAAGGCCCATGCCGCAAAATCCCATTGCCCGTCGCAGGTTGAAAAACGTTATGTCACCGGTGAGCAAGGACACTGTTAAGTGGCAATGCGCCTTCGTTTGCGGTTCGGCGCAGCGGACTCCTTTCCAAACTCGCTCACGCGACAATAGCTATCAGCGCGATTTTCGCGAGAAGGTTGGGTAGGCCGCGCGGTATTTGGATTGAACGGCCTGCTGCGCCTTATTTCTTCAGTTGAAATCGAATGCCGAATGGATAGCAGGAATTGACCGGTTGGCCATCCTCGGTCGTCGCGCGGTAATGCCCCGACCCAGCTCGCGCCAACTTGAGTGCCGCCTGGTCGAGTCGCGCAATTCCGCTGCCCTTTGCGGTGCTGGGCTCCGAGGTAAGTCGGCCATTGCCATCGACGCAGACGCGGACGACGGACACTCCCTCCTCACCCAATCGAATCGAAGGCGCGGGGTAGAAGTCCGCCGTCTCGGGAAAGCCGGCGCCGGGACCGCCGGCCAATCGCTGAACCACATGAGTCTTTTCTTGATCATCGGGTCTCGAAATGACTTCAGGAGGTGTCTTGGGGACGTCAGCCACGACGTCGGTATCGAAATCTATCTGCGGCAGAGTATCCACAACGGGTTTTGGCACATAAATCGTCCACTTAAACTCCACTCCCGGAGGCGTCAGAAGCACTTTTTCGCGCGGTAGGGGCGTCACGTCGTGGTTCTGCAGGTTGGGAGGCGCCAAGATGCCCCGCGTGTGGGACAGGGTCGTGACCAGTCCGAAGAAGAGTGCCGCATGCAGTCCCGCAATGACGAATAGCGTCGCGGAGCGAAACGAGAAGTAGCCGAAGTTTCGATCGGCGAGCGCGACAAATCCCCTTGCCGCCGCTACAGGACTCGCTGCTGCGACTGGTTTTCGCGTGTACTCACTTGCAATTACCAGGCTCGCCCAGCAGCAACCCACCGCAAAACGCAGTCGCGACAGTGCCGCGGTTCGAGATTCCAAATCTGCGAGCCATTCTTCCTCAAGTCTCGAGGATAAGGACTCCGGCGCCCGACGAGCCGCCTGATGAATCAACCAATGGGTCGTGCCGGAGAAGTTGGGGCGCATCGATGGCTCATGACGCTGGCTCATGCGAGTACTCCTCGATTAAAGCTTGCGAACACCTCACTGGCGCGTCGGAGGCCCGTTGAAGTCAGTCTATACAGCCGACGCCGCGGCCTACCTGCGCTCGAGGGATCAATCGATTCCCACTGGCTGACAAACCAACCCGCAGATTCAAGTCGCAAAAGGATCGGATACAAAGTTCCCGAGGCAATCCCGCAGCGTTGATGCACCTCTGCGCCCGCCAGCTGCTCCGCCGGGTTCTCCAAGAAGGCTTCCAAGACTCGCAGCGTCTGCAGCGACATCCGCACGTTAGGTTCTTTCTTACCCATAGTAGTAACTCTACATAGGGTATCAGATAAAAGCAAGTTCGAAGGCGGTCGCGTTCAATTGCGGGGCCTTTATGCCGGCTCGAGCCGCAAAACGCGTCCGTCGGTTTCATCCGTGCACACATACAGATAGCCGTCCGGCGCCGCACGCACGTCGCGAATGCGCCAGTTCAGATCGTTCAACAATTGCTCTTGATCGACCACGTTGCCGTGCTCATCCAGATGAACGCGGCGCAGATGCTTAAACGCCAACGCGCCCACGAAAAGATCGCCCTGCCACGCTGGAAATTTATCGCCGCGATACATCGCGAGCCCCGATGGCGCAATCGACGGCGTCCAGTAGATCACCGGCTGCTCGAGCCCCGCGCGCTGCGTATAAGGCGAAACGTAGGCACCGGAATAGTCCATGCCGTAGGTGATGACCGGCCAACCATAGTTCCTGCGCGCCACGATGATGTTCAATTCATCGCCGCCGCGCGGACCATGCTCCGTTTCGTAAAGCCGCCCGCTTTGCGCATCGAACATCAACCCCTGCTCGTTGCGATGGCCCCAGGTATAGATTTCCGGACGGACCGAAGCCTGGCCGACAAACGGATTGTCCTGCGGCACGCTGCCATCGTCGTTCAGGCGCACAATTTTGCCGAGATCCGAGCTCAAATCCTGCGCTTTTTCGCGATACTCGAATCCTTCACCGATGGTGAGCGCGAAGGTACCGTCGGGGAGGAACGCCATGCGCCCACCGTAGTGGTTGTCAGTATCTTTCAAGGGCATCGCCTTGAAGATCACCTGCAAATCTTGGAGAGTGCTGCCGTCGAAGCGGGCGCGCGCCACCTGCGTGCCGTTTGCCGCCTTGGATCCCGCCGCATAAGTGAGATAGACAAGATTGTTCTGTGCGAATTTCGGATGAAGCACAATGTCGAACAGGCCTGCTTGGCTGCCGGTATGCACCGTAGGAACACCACCGACTGGCTCGGCCTGCAGCAAGCCGCCTTTGATGAGGCGCAGCCGACCCACCCGTTCGGTCACCAACATCGATCCGTCCGGTAAGAATGCCATTGACCACGGATGATCCAATCCTTTCGCAATCTCGGTGACCTTGTAACCGGCCTTGACCACTTTGGCCGGCTGCGGCGGTGGCGGGATTCCGCGCGCAGGTTCGGGTGCTACGTCGGCGGCCGCGAAAGCGCAAATCGCGGCCGTCAGTGCAACGATGAGAATGGACACGCGAGTGCGAGTCCCCTGGATGGAACGATCATCCGTTATGATAGAGATCTCCTCTTTGCGGGATTGGCCGATGACACAGCCTTGGATACCTTGGATGCTACGCCGGGTAGTCGCGTTTGTCGTCGCTGCTGTCGTGATGGTGCTGTTGGGCTCGGCCGCGCACTCGTATTTCGTGCAACGGGCCTGGTCCATTGCTGCGGGTCACGCCGCGGGAACGGCGCCGTCCGCCATTCCATTCGTCGATCGTATTTCCTGGGCTGCGCATGATGTTGTCGGAATGCTTGTACCCTACTGCGCCGTGACCTCGATCGCATTGTTGGTTGCATTTTTGATTGCGGGCGCAGTGGCGCGCTTCACCGGTTTTCGTGTGTTTGTCTTCGGCCTCGGCGGCGCATTGGCTCTGTTCGCGTTGTTCACGATCCTGAGGAGCGTTCTGGGAACGGTGGGGATTTTTGGTGCGCGCGGACCCGCCGGCCTCGCGGGGCAAATGGCTGTTGGCGCAGTTGCAGGTGTGCTCTTCGCGCAGCTCACCCGGTCTCACTTGAGGCTTGCGCGCCCATAATTTTTTGACGATCGGCCTTGCTGTGAGACCGGCTGCATCAAAGCGCATCACACCTATGTTCCGGCAAACAACCCGGATCGTGCATAACCTCGCGCCATGCACTTGCATCTTTGACAACTGAATAGCCGCATGTCGCCAGCGCAAAGAGCACAAAAATGCTTCCCAATAAAGCGCGCCAATCTATCCAGGTCTTCATGCTTTTTGCTCTACCCCTCCGCATGCGCAAGGCCTTAAACCCTGGCCTATGCATTTGTTGGTATGCGCTGGGACGCGCCGGTGGATTTGACAATAGCTAGCTACGCCGTTTGTGAATTAGCGCAACCTTTCAGATTTGAAAGTGTGTCTCCAATCACAGACAGCATTAGATTATGTAAAATTCAACAGTTCGCCGCGGATTCCGCGATCGAGCGGCGAGACTTTGCAGTGCAAAGTCTCGCCGCTCCCGGCAAGCAATTCTGATTTTCTATTTCGCGACGGCGTCGTGGTGTTGTCTCGCCACCAGTTCCCAGACAAAGACGGAGTGGGGCGCGAGCCGCAGAGCTGTCACGCGATTTGCATCCAGGGCGTGAGGCGGCGGGCGGCCATACACGCCCCGCGCTCTGAACTTGCGAGCGGCGCCCGTCGGCAGTTCGAGCGCGGCTGCAAGATCGAGAGCGTAGGATAACGGCCGCGAAGAGGGATTGCGCAAGGCGATCACTGAGTGTTCGGGACTCCAGGCCGCCCAGCCATAGACCTCATCGCGTGCCGGATCTCCACCCAGCCAATGGCTGTCCTTCAGCACCGCGGCGCGCTCGCGCGCCCAGCGCGCGGCGCGCGCGATGACATCCCAATCCTGCGCAGTCAATAGGTCGGGGGATAGGTACAGTTCTTGAAGGCCCGTGCCGCTTGCGAAATACGACCACACCTCGTCCGGCAGGTCACCGCCGGGGTCGCTGCTCAGGCCGTGCGCGTGACGCGCGAAGATGATCCCGTGCAGCATCAGTGCATTCAAGGGATACAAGGGACCCTGGCGCACGATTCCGCCATAGGTGTCGGCGTCACGGTAGGTAATCCAGCGTTGCCGATCAGAACCCTGGCCGGCGAATTCGTGGTCCTCGCCGCCGCGCCAGATCGAATCTACCGTTAGAAGCCAGAAGGGCGACGGCCACGTGCCCGTGGTCAGATTGATGAAAAGCTCCGGCCGCACGCCGCGGAGGTCCTCGTATCAGCGCCATTGCCGCTGCGAAATCGCTGTCGAAAGCGCTGCCAGGGGTTACCTTGTCGGGACTGCCGGTTCCGTCGAGCTTGAATTGATTGATGCCAAATGACTGCAGCAGTCCGACAGTCGCTGCGTGAAAGCGCGCGTAGTATTTCGGTCCTGATAGTGCGAGGCCTTGAGTGTCGACCTCATAGCCGGCCGACTTCGCTGCCGCAAGACGCGCGAGCCGTGGCGGGCCATAGCCGCCCCAGGGCGAGAGCCAAACGCCGGGCTCGGCGCCGAACCTTTCGGCTGCGGCCCGGACCGGGCCAAAGCCCGCGGGAAATCCGTCGTTGAACTCCCACAGGTGCGCAGGATCGTCCCATCCATCGTCGAACAAGAACGAGTCCACCGTGACGTGCCGGTTCACGACCAGTTCCTTGCCGATGTGCTCAATGGCGCCAAGCGCGTCTGCTTCGGTGTAGCGGCTGAAGTAGCCGATGTCGTACCAGGAGTTGTAATGCAGGAAGGTCCGAAACGGATGGGCCCGCTCCGCTTCGAGATAGGCCGCAAAGGACCGGCGCAACTGCCCGGGCGCCGCGACACCGATTACGGCGGTATACCTGACCGGGACGCCGCCGATCAGCGGCAGTTTACGATTCAGTGTGGAGCTCGCCTCATCGTTGGTCACCCAGGCGCGTGCCATCGGGTGTTCGAAGGCGAAAAACGCGTCACCGCTGACAATGGGCGAGCCGTCGGCGGTACCGGCGATCCAGGCGCCGGCAAGTGCAGGCGGATGAGCGACACGCTGGCAACGTCCACATCGCTTGCGCGTCGTCAGTAAGAAGGACTCGCGTACGTATGGGCCGCCGCTCGCTTATCGACGCACGCCAAGCGATCGTCAGGCCACCGCCGTTTTGCACAAGCGTGCCTTCAATGGCCTGCGCACGAGCTCGGGCGGCTTTGCGCGCCGCCCCGGGCGCCGGGGACGACAACGCAGCGGACAGCGATCTTCAAGGTGGAAGTCGCTTGCTCGCAGCATGCTGCCGTCGCGCCGCTTCAATTCAAACAGTTCGCCCTGCAGCTTGGAGTCAACTCCACTCAGACGGTTCTGGAGCAGCGCCGGCCGTATGTGTCCGTCGGCGATGTCGAAGGTTACTGCGAGCGCGACGTTCGACAGCGTTGCTGTTGCGCCGTCGGCGACGCATCGAGCGTTCCGGTCTTGGGCTGCGGCAGTGGATGCCAGCAACGAGGAGAACAGTCCCAGTGCTGCGATCACCAGCGCCGGGTGCTGCTGATCGCCTCGCAACAATCGAATCGGTCCGCCAATGATTTCTGCCATGCCTTATGTCTTGTTTGGGTGCTCGTCTGAAGTGTGATGGATTTCGTGATGGCGCGAGGTCGCCGTCGACTTCACGCCGGATTGCGATCCACGCCCAGGTTCCCAAAGTCCTCGCTTGGCTAAGGTATTGGCATTGCCAAACCAGAGGCTACGCGAGCATATGTCAACTTGCCGTTTCCTGTCGCCCTGGGTCATTTTGTTCGGGTTTGTTGTCCCGAGCGCCGCGCCGGCCACGCCACTGTTTCGCGCCGATACCATTCTCATCGTCAAACACGAGCGCAAACTCTACTTGCTGCGCGACAACTCACCGCTGCGCAGTTATCGGATCGCGCTCGGTTTGAGTCCCATGGGCGCCAAGGAGCACGAATGGGATTTTCGTACTCCCGAAGGCAGCTACGTCATCGATTTTCGCCAAGAGCACAGCCATTATTTCAAGGCGCTGCACATTTCCTATCCGAGCGCTGCGGACTTGAAGCGCTCCGCGGCGCAGCACCAACGGGTCGGCGGAGATATTTTTATCCACGGAGAACCCAATCAGCCGACTAAGCCGGTTACCTACTACAAGACGCGCGATTGGACCAACGGATGCATCGCTCTGTCCGATGAAGACTTGCAAGATGTCTGGAACCTCACCGCCGGCCAGACACGCGTTGAGATCGTGCCCTAAGACGGTCCAAGGCGTGGTTTAGCGGCGGCCGGAATGGCGGCCGCGATTACCCACGCGGACCCGACCAAAGCGAAGTTGACCGCGTTCTCCGCCCAGTTGATGTGAGTGTGCGGATCGAGGATGACCCTGGGGGCATGTACCAGGATGGCGAATACGATGAACATAGCCGTCAGCAGCATGGCGGCCGGACGCGCATAAATACCGGAAATGATTGCGACGCCGGCCGCGATGTGTCCCGCGCCCGTTGCATATGCCCAAAAGGTTTGGCTCGGCGGCAGCCACGCCGGAACCATGCTGACTGTGTTGGCAAGATAGAAGTGGTGCGCCAAACCAAAATAAATCAGACAGGCTCCAAAGCTGAGACGGCCGATTTTGGCTAGCAGTTCGGCGGTTGCCGGTTTGCGCCGCGCGCAAGATGCGCAAATGATCAATCCGCCAGCCGCGAGCGCCAGATTTTCGGCGACTCCGTACCACGCGACGAACACGGACGGCTGCGCGAAGCCACGGGGAATATCCAGGAATATCTCCGCGAGTCCGTAAAGCACGGTAAGTGCCACAGCGCCGAGACACGCTGCGCGTTGCCATTGCATTGCCAGGCCCGCCAGCAGCGGCAGGAGCGCCACCGCATATCCCATGGCGCTTTGTCCGGGAGCGCCATCCGTTGCCGGCTGCCACGCCACCGCGAAATCTCCCCAGACCAAACCACCCAGTCCGAGCACGACGGCCCCCAGACCGTACACGCGGACGGCGACTCGTCGCGAGAATATCCCGTCCAGAATGGCTGCCACTTGGTTCCCCTCGAAATATCTAAATGCTACTGACCTGGGGTCACTCATGTCTTGGGGAATATTGCTTATATTGGCGGCAAGCAAGCCGCTGGCATCAACGCTGCGGGTTAGTGCTTGTGACGACACCGAGAATCGGCCCCATGTCAGACCCGCGATCTTCTCGATCCAAACTCGGTACATACAGACTCGATATGGTCCCATCCAGGTACAAGGCTTCCTGGCAATGCAAGGCGTCACGAAAGAAACCCGCGAACTCATAAAAGGTGACGGGATCTTCGCTGATTACAAAAACGGCCGCATCAGGAGAGGGCGCGCAAACCCCGTTGCGGATTTTGCGCCATGACGAGTTGGCATTCATGACCGCGGAAGTCGTGATTTTGCCCTCATGAACCAGCATTGGCCCCGATTGCGTCGCGAGCAACGGCTTCGGACTTTCTTTCGCGTAGTCGTCGGTCGTCATTACCCGAGCAGAACTACCCTCTACCAGAAAAACGCCATTGGGTTGCTGCGAGAAGTTGCCCGAACCGACGTGACGATTCAAGGGCGCGAGTTCCCGCCCCTCGGCCACAAACAGACCCACCGGCGCGAAATCGGGGCGGTACATGCCGGCGTTCACGGCGAATACCAATTGCTTGCCGCGAGGCTTCAGCGCCTCACGCAGCGCGGAAAATTGACGAAAAGGCCGCCCGGCATCGTCACGCCAAAATAAAAGCAACTGCTCGCTTTTCAGATCCACCCGACACACCGTATAAGGCGTGTCGGCCACAGTCTGTGCTGCGCACTCTACCGCCTGCGCAACGCCACAAAAGAGCAGCAAGGCGCCGACCAACGCCACCCCCACCGCGCTTTTCACCGGATGTTCAACTCTTGATTGCCGCAAAAGCACGCACGGGAAACGTCCCAAATCCTTTGACCTTTACGGGTACGGCGAAGAATTGACTGCCGGACTCTGGTACCGCCTCGAGACCACACAGATGCTCGACGATGGGAATGTCCGCACCCAAGAGGGTTGAATGCACGGGCCGCTCACCGTTATCCGTGCAATCGATATTGTGCGAGTCGATCCCGACTAAGGCGACACCCGCGTCCCTGAGCCAACGAGACAGATCCGCCGTGAGGTACGGAAACCCCTCGAAGTATTGATCCGTGCGCCAATGTCGATCCCACGCCGTGTGGATAAGAACCGCCTTGCCGCGAATGTCCTGGGCCTTGAAGGGCAGCGCGTCGATGGCGCGTGAGCCGCTCGGTTCGATTCGCGCCACCAAGCAAGACAAATTTGCGAGCGATTCTAACGGCAGCGCGGACAAGTCCTTGCCGTTGCTGTATCGATGAAATGGGCTATCCACGTAGGTTCCAGTGTTCGCAACCATATCGATGCGGCCGATCTGAAATTCCGTGCCCGATGCGTACAGTCGCCGCGAGGCCTCTCGCGATAAAAAATCGCAAATCACCGGCGCCGGCAGCCCCTTGTAGGTCACCATTCCCGCCTCGACCGTATGGCTTACGTCGATGAGTCGCACCCTCACTCCCTTTCGGTCTTCTTCTCGCGCTCGAGAATGGCAATCATCCGATCCGACTGGCCGAAGCTCGCACCGGCCGGCGCGAGAATTTGACGCAGCCGCCAACCTTTGTCGCCCTCGGCGTTCAGTACCTTTTCGATGTCGGGCGTGCCTTGCTTGAGAACGCCAAATCGGAAAGGCATTTCAATCGACTTGTATTCGTACTTCGTCATGGACGGCTTCTCCACATAGTCCAAGTCGTGAATGCTGATTCCGAATACCGATGCCAAGGCCTTTCTCGACTGCAGCGAAGCTGAAGCCTCGTTTTCAATTCGCTGAATCGTCCTTAAATTGAGTCCTGCCGCGATCGCGAGTTCATCCTGAGACCAGGCTCTTTTCGTCCGCAGTGCGATCACGAATTCGGCATTGATCTTCATTACCATCCACAACCTATGATTGAGGCGCCGTCATCTTGGGAGGAGAAGCCAGGATTGTTTTACGACTCCTCTACGGCAGCTACCCGGCAGTTTAGCGCCAACCATACGACAGCATGGAATCGGCGGGGTGCGGGGCACCGCCCCGATCGCCTCAACGACCGGGGCGGCAGGCTAATGCCGCCGATTCAGCGGCCGAGTCCTTCGCAAACGACGATGGTCGATCCGCTCACCGAGCCCACGGACGCCGAGATGATGGCCAAACCATCGTGGTACGAGTGGGGCGCTTGGCAACTCACCAGTCCCGCCGACACCGTCGCGACGCTGGGGGTGCTCGAAGTCCAGTTCGCCGTTGCAGTGACATTCTTGGTCGCACCGGATGCAAAGAATCCGGTCGCCGTGAGCTGAAGCTTCCCGTTCGCCGGGATCTCGCATCTGTTCTCGGGCGAGACCTTGATGTACTTGAGCTGCGCGGCTTGGCAGGTCACGCCGATCGATGCGCTGACGCTGCCGCTCGTGGCGGTGATCGTCGCGGAGCCGTTCATGGTCGCGCCGGCGGTGCAGGTCACGAGACCGGTGGATGACACCGTGGCGACGCTCGCCACGCTGGAACTCCACTGCACTGTGTTCGTCATGAATTTGCGCCGGTCCCGGAGGAATAATTGCCCGTCGCCGCCAATTGCGCCGTGCCCCCCGTCGGCAGCGTGAGCTGCGTAGGTGCAATCGTGATGGACTTGAGCACCGGCGCCAGGCAGGTGACCGTCGTCGATCCGCTGGTGGTGCCCGTTCGCGGTGGCACCGCTTGCTGAAATCGTCGCGGATCCGCCGACAGTCGCGCTGGCGCTGCAACTCACCAGGCCCTGCCGAGACCGTGGCAACGCTCGGCGCGCTGGAAGTCCAGGTGGCCGTGGGCGTGAGATCCTTCGTGGAGCCGTCGGTGTAAGTGCCGGTGGCAGTCAATTGCGTCGTGCCGCCGGCCGCCACTTGTGGCGCCGCCGGCGTCACGCTGATGGATGCGAGCGCGATGACCTTCACAGTCGCTTGCGTGAAGCTCATGATGGTATTGCCTGTGGCCGCCGAGCACATGAGCTGCGCGGAGTAAGTGCCCAGCGTCGTCAGCGTGCCCGGTCGAGACGGAACCTGAACCGGTAACGCTCGCCGGCGTCATTTAAAGGTTCCGTCGCTCGCCGAGATCGAGCATTGCGTGGGCGGAAACGACAGGGGCAACGTCGCGGTGGCCGGGACCCCAGGTCAACGTCGCGGAGCCAGGACTCGCTGAGGTGATGATGACCGTTGCCGGCGAAGGCGTGAGCGTGACGCAGGGCGGAACGTTGGTTGGTCGGCCATTCGGCATTCGCAGGCTGCACTAGAAAATAATAGATCGATGGGCAGGAATAAATTAGCCAGCCGCCCGTCGATGTCGCCCGCCGGGTTGGGATTGCCGGGCGGACTAAGCCCGAGAACGCCGACAAATTGGCACGCACATAGGCGTCCCCGGAAGCCAGCGAGTTCATCGCGCAGCTGAAGCCGTTTGACGCCGATTCGGCGAGCCCGCCGTTGAAAAAGGTTTGCGCCTGATTGACGTAGCCTTGAACGGTGGCGGCGACGCTGCATCGATTTGGGCACTCGCCGCGCTGATCGTGCTGGTCAGGTTGGTGAACTTGTCCGTCACGAATCCGGGTAGGCCGGTGGCCATGCCGCTCGGCGCGCTGTTGAGCCCTAAGCCATACGCCATCATGGACAAAATGTGGCTGTGGCCGCCGCCGTTGTCGCAGAACCCGGAGAGGTCCATGAAGTAATTGCTGCCCGGTGCGGGCCCCCCCTCGACGATGGTGCCTTCGATCAAGGGCAGATCCGAGCGCGGTGCCCAGGCAAAAACCTGCAACTGCGGACAGGTCAGGTTCAACGGCCCGGGCAGCGGGATGTTTGGATTGACCGTGTGCTCGAAGAACGTATTGTTGGCGTTCTGGTCCACCGTCTTGGCGGTGCTCTTTACGACCACGAATCCGGCACCCGTGGGTCCGGAATGGCCGCACATGGATCCGGGTAGTACCGTGCTCGGGAAGCCGGGGCAGTAATTTGCGACGTCCAAATTGCCGCCCGCGCAACTCCAGGTAGTTCCGACCACCGTGACGCGCGGGTCGGATTTCACGACACAGCTCTCTTCGAGCAGAGGCGCCGTGGCGGGAATCGTGCCGTGCTGCCTGATGCCCGCGAGACTTGCGTGGTCAACTGCGGCCCAAAGGCGCGCAGGTGCTGGGTGCGACGCAAGTCGTCGCAGGCACCGAGCCCGAATTGCTCGTCGCAAGCCCCTGCGGATCTTTGTTGCCCGTGCTCAACGACGCCAGCGGCGAATTCGCGCCGCTCGCCGGCGGGCTGCCGAATTGCAGAATTTTGCCGCGTCCCGGCGTGAACTGCGAGACGAACGCGTACGTCAGGGTGGAGTACGTGCCGACTTTGATGCGCTCGAGTCCGAGCCCTAAGCCGCTGGCGAAATCCGCGGCCATCGCCCCGCTGCCGGAATCGAAGCGCAAGACGCGGCCGCCGACGGTCGTGAGCAGCAGGCTCACGCCATGGGTGCATCCGCCGGCCAGATATCCATGCCGATCGGCAACGTGCCGCGCAGCAGCGAGGAGCTGACCGCGATGGAAGTAGGATTGTTGAGAGGTTTGCTCGGGATTCGCCAGGACGCTCTGAATCGCCGCCTGCGAATAAACCATTACTCGCGCATTGAAGATATCGTTGGACAGCACGAGCACATCGCCGACGTTCCAGGCAGGCGCCGCTGTGCCGATGGCGGTCGCCGCGGTCGTGGCGACCACGACTTCGGTGACGATGCCGCAAGTACTGTCGATCAAGATCGGCGCACCGTAGGCACCCGTGGTCGGATTGAAGGGCAGCACCCACAAGTGCCGGCTTCAAGTCGAAGGGCACGCCGGCAGACACGACGAACAGATTGCCGGCCACATCGGAAGAGAGGCTCAACGGGTACTTAGGACCCGAACCCTGATGCGACCAAGTGAAGATGGGAGTCGCAACTGCGTAGCTGGCAGGACCCGGGCCTGGATAACGCAGGATGCGGCCGTTTTCCGCATCGGCCACGATCAAGTCCATTGCGCTCGTGACTGAGTTTGGAACGCGCGCCACCGCAAAGAAGCTGCCCTGCGCGGCACGCGTCGGTGTTCAGGACCATGGTCCCGGTGATCAACGCGCCGGGGTTGGGGGGCGTGTTCGGTGTCACGGTGACGTTGTAGAGCGCATTGCCGTTGCTGTTCACGGCGGTAAGGCCAAATTGTTCCACCGGCACGGTTTGCGCGTGGAGGGACGCGAACGCGAGCAATGCGGTGGCGCCGAAGGCAAGTTGTCTGATTGCTTGACTGCGCTCACAGGGAAGCGCGCGGAAATAATTTCTTCGCGGAATGGAAATCCATCGGCATCCCCTTACTATTTTTGTTCTGCGGGGTGTCGCCTGGCACGCCACCCAGCTCGAAGTGCCGTATACGCTATCACAATGATTGTTACGGGTGTCGCGCCGCAATTACATTATGTTACGGCGTTGCTGGATTCTGTCTCGCCGCGTCGGCAACTTGCGTCTTTTCGCGCCGGTGCAGGGTGTCGAAGTAACGCTGTCGCCAGGGTTCGATAGATCAACGGCAATCCGCTGTCTTTGACCAAGATTGCATGGCCGTGGGTCAAGGGTTTTTCGGCCTCCGGGTAGCGGCCCAGGCCCGTCAGCGCCGCGCCCTCCGCGCACTCCGCGAGCGCGGTGCGCCAGTGATCGGCCGACAGCGCCGCCGTGTAGATCGACCTTGGCGTTGCGCGCGAAATCGAGGGCCTCGGTGTACTTCTTTTGTTCAACCCGCAGGATGGCGAGAGCGATCAGACTCGAGGCGACGTCCGGATGCTGTGCATTGAGCAGCCGTGCGACGCATTGCCAGTCCCTCTTCAAGATAGACGTCGGCTTCCGTGTCCTCGCCCCCCATCGTCAGCCAGGAGCCAATGCCGTTCAAGACCCGGGCGGTCTCCGGATGATCCGGCGGGTATGCCTTGCGATAAATTCGCGAGCACTTCGCGCATGTTCGCGAGGGCCTCGCTGGTTTCGCCGCGGTCGTACTGCAGCGAGGCGAGATTGAGCAGTGTTCGTCCGACTTCCGGGTGTTCGGGGCCGAGCAATTCGCG
Organism: uncultured Gammaproteobacteria bacterium; assembly: GCA_963771615.1. Classification (GTDB taxonomy): domain Bacteria; phylum Pseudomonadota; class Gammaproteobacteria; order Steroidobacterales; family Steroidobacteraceae; genus Bog-1198. The sequence goes on along the minus strand of CAVYUD010000004.1, from coordinate 515,394 downwards.
CCGCATGTTGAGCGACTGCCGGTACAGTGTCTCGGCGCCGGCGAGATCGCCCTTGTCCTGCACCGTCATGGCAACATTTTCCAGTCCGTTGGCGATTTCCGGATGCTTGTCGCCGAGCAGGCGGCGGTTCATTGCCAGCGATTCCCGGTAAAACTTCTCCGCCCCGTTTAAATCGTCCTTTTCGTACAGCAGCAGGCCCATGTCGTTGAGCACTTCGGCCAGATCCGGATGCGGCTCGCTGCCGCGCAGCGCGCGCTGCATGGCCACAGCCTGCTGCATCAACGGGATCGCGGCGTTGAGATCGCCACGGTCGGCGATGGCCCGGGCCAGATCCTTGAGCGTGCGCGCGACCGCGGGATGAGTTTCGCCATACAGAGCCTTCTGCCGCTCCAATGGTCTCGCGCAAATTCTCCTCGGCGTCCGTGTAGCGCCCTTGCTTGGCGAGCAATGTGCCCAGGCCGTAGAGCGAGTTCGCCAGTTTTTCTTGATTTTGCCGATCGTTGGGTCGGGCCGATTCGATGCGGATCGCTTCGCGGTAGGCCTTCTCGCCCGCACCGTAGTCGGCCTGCAGCGCCATCAGGTCGCCTTGATGACTCAAGGAATCCGACAGGTCCAAAGGATCGATGCCCGGCAGACGGCGGCGTTTCGCCACGGCCCCATCGATCAGCGGCCGCGCCTGCGCGAACAGACCGAGCCCCATGTAAACCGTGCCCACGGTGTCCATCAGCGTGGCCTGAATCGCCGGCTCCGCCGCCAACTCACTCTCGATGCGTACCGCGCCCTTGTCGAGCATCTCGCGTGCGGTCACCGTGCTGCCGCGCGCTTCGCTCGGATCGAAGATCTTGAAGAGATCGACGAGGAATCGAGTCGCCTCTTTGGAGGTGCGTGCCTCCGCCTCGGCGCGCAAGGTCTGGCGCTGCGCGGCGGCCGCGCTGCACGAGGGCGTAGGCGGCAAGGCCGCTGGTGAGCACCATGCCGGCGGCTGCCGCGCAAGAAAATGCGAACAAGCGCGCATTGCGGCGCTGTTGCTCGCGGCGCCGCAACGAGTCGTATCCGACGCCGAGCAGTCCGGAGATCAGTTTGAGCTTGGCGTTGCTCTTGCCGTCCTTGCCGGGACGCGCATCGGCTGCGATCGGTTCGGTGCGGGTGGTGCTTAAATTGCCGTCGGCGCCCAGGCGAAAGCGCAGGGCCGGTGGAAAACACTCCTCCGCTTCGCGCCCCGGGATGTCGCTGGCATTCGGTTCACCGCCGACGATGATGCAAAGAATGCGGTCTTCGCGGCCCAGGCGCTTGAACGCGAGGATTTCCTCGTTCACCCACTTCGACTTCGCCGCCAGCGGTGAACAGATCACGATCTGCGCCGCCGATCCCGCCAGCGCCGCGTTGATCAGCCCGCCGAGATCGTTGGCGCTGGGCAGTTCCTCACGGTCCTTGAAAATCGGCACGAGCCGTTTCGGAACCTCGCCTCGGGGGGTTGAGGTGCCGATTAACGACTTGGGCGGACGGTATCTCTCGAGGGCTCTGTGCAGCCAAGACGCCCAGCCCGCATCCCGGTGGCTGTAGCTGATAAAGGCGCGGTATTTGGTCGCGTCCACTCTACTTCTCTGGTGGCTGACTCACGTTAGAAGGCGGCAGGGATTTGAGCGGCCTGGAGGTAGTCTACTGAAGAGCTACCTCGCCCGCTACAATGGCGGCACTACACTTAAAGAGACACACGCTGTGAAGATTCGTAGAGCGCTCCTGGCATCGGCCGCGATCGCGTTTGCCATGACAACGGCGGCTGCGGGCCCCGGCGGTGGCGGTGGCGGCGGCAAGGGCGTGCATACGCCGCGCACGGAAGGCGCGGACTTGTTGCCGAATGCGGGCCGTGATGCGCTGAGACAGGTGGTTCAGAATCAGTGCCTGCAGAATTGGCGGCAACATAAGGACCCATCGCCCTGCGAGCGCGTCTGGCTTGCGAGTCCCCAGCCGGACAGCCCGGGTTATGCGGTGCTCGAAGATCGCAAGGGCGGCGCGCACTATTTATTGATTCCGCTTCAAACCTTTTCCGGCACCGAGAGCGGCGAACTGTTGGATCCTGACTTGCCGAACTATTTTGCGCAGGCCTGGAATGCGCGTGATCTCCTGGACACGTATGTAGGCCATGCGGTGCCGCGGACCATGGTAGGGCTTGCGCTCAATACGGCGCGAGCGCGCGACCAAGACCAATTCCACATACATATAGAGTGCCTGCGGCCCGAGGTATTGGACGCGCTACGCGCCGCCGCGGCAGGAATCACCGGCAAATGGTCGCCGATCACGGTCATCGGCTCGACCTATCAGGCCATGCGCATCGCCGATCCCAGTCTCGATGCGACGCGTCCGTTCGGTTTGGTAGCGCAGCTCAGCCCCGATGCAAAGCACCACCTGGAAAACTATACCGTGCTCATCACCGGGATGCAGTACCCCGACGGTCCCGGTTTTGTGATCCTCACCAGCACCGGACCCACTGCTGAACTGCTGCTGGATCCGGGCTGCACCGTCGCCGGCGGCGGCGGCTGAAGGCGCTTTACGCCGCTCGCGCTCAATGTATTGGCGGCGTGCCTGATCCTGGTCGGCCTGGCGGGCGCCGTGGTACCGATGCTGCCCGGCATACCGTTGATTTTCGGCGGCATCTGGCTTGCCGCAGCAGTGGATCACTATCAACATGTCGGTTCGGGCTGGCTGATCGGCATCGGGAGTATCGCTGCCGTCGGTTTGGTCTTGGATTTGACGGCCGCCGCTCTGGGTGCCAAGCGAATCGGCGCGAGTGCCCAAGCCGTGTCGGGCGCGCTCCTCGGCACGCTCATCGGCCTGTTCTTCGGCATTCCGGGCTTGGTCTTCGGCCCCTTCGTCGGCGCGTTGTTGGGCGAGATCTCCGCTGGCGGCAGTTTGCTCCGTTCCACGCACGTCGGCATTGCCGCGTGGATCGGGTTGATCTTCGGTACTCTGATCAAGCTCGCGGCCTCCATCATGATGGTGGTGCTATTTGCCGCAGCTTGGTGGTGGAATCGGCAGCCGGGATAGCGGATTAGCGGTCGGGGGCAGTAAGCCGCCAAAAAATGTGTCAGCCGATTGTCGAAATCGGCACGCTCCGGTCGTCTTTACTTATGAAAGAAAGAACCCTGCAGGAGTTTAAGATGAAGACTGATCCACCCACCGGCCCGGTCCGTATTGCCTCGAGAGAAGAATGGTGTGCGGCGCGGATCGCCCTGCTTGAGAGGGAGAAGGCACTGACGGCCATGAAGGATGCGCTGGCGGCCGAGCGCCGCGCTCTGCCGTGGGTGCGCGTCGAGAAGGACTACCTATTCGACGGCGCGAACGGCCCGGTAACGCTCTCGGAACTATTCGAGGGGCGCAGTCAGCTGTTCATCAAGCATTTCATGATGGGGCCCGGGCAATCGCAACAGTGCGTTGGTTGCTCGTTGGAAGTCGACCATCTGACGGGAATCCGCGTGCACCTCGAGCATCACGATGTCACCTATGCGGTCGTGGCGCGAGCACCAATTGAGGAAATCGAACAGTTGAGACGCAAAATGGGCTGGGATTTCACCTGGGTATCCTCGTATCGCAATGATTTTAATTTTGATTTCAACGTATCGTTCACGGATGCGGAAATAGCGCTGGGCCGTGGGCGTTACAACTTCCGCGAGGTCGATGTCAATCCCGGCATGATCGATCTTTCCGGCGATAGCGTCTTTGTCAAAGATGAGGCCGGCGAGATCTATCACACCTATTCCGCATACTCTCGCGGCGGGGAGCAGTTCTTAGGAATCTATGCCTATCTCGACGTCATGCCGAAGGGCCGCGCCGAAAATGGCCCTTATCATTCGCTGCCGGACTGGGCACGGCCTCACAATATGTATGGGCATGGCGGCACGGTGACGGGCATGGGCCGGTATCACGCCGCGGATTGCGGCTGTGCGGCGCATCTTTAAATGCGCTAACGGCGCGGAGGAAGATTGACGTGAAAATATATTGGATCAAGGCACAAGCCCCGCGACGGGTCCTGGCGCTCGCCAAGTATCTCGGCATCGAGGCGGAGTTTGTCGAAGTCGATCTGATGGGCGGCGGTCTGAAGGCGCCGGACTTTGCCGCGATGAATCCCAACAAAAAGGTGCCGGTGCTTGTAGATGGCGATCAAGTATTGTGGGAATCATCCGCCATCATGGCGTATCTCTGCATCAAGGCGGGATCGGATATGTGGCCGACGCGCAACGCAGCCGAGCAAGTCGAGGTCATACGCTGGCTGTCGTGGAATGACTGTCACTGGTCTCCTGCCGTTGCGCCGTTCTATTTCGAGCACGTGGTCAAATCCACTTTCGGCTTGGGACCGCCGGATCATGAGTTGCTGAAGTCCAGCGTGCCTAACTTGCTGAAGTTCGCAGCCGTGTTGGACGGCCATCTGTCCGGGCGAACTTATGCGGCGTGCGGACGGCTGACCATTGCCGACTTCCAACTGGCCTCCATGGCGAACTATTGGCGAGAATCGCAAATGCCGTTCGAATCGCATCCCAACATCGTGCGCTGGCTCGATGGCCTGAAGCGGATCCCCGCCTGGGCCCATCCCTGGCCCGCGAAGACAGAGGCGCTGGCATCCGCTGCAGGATGAGCTGGTCGAATTAGCAGCCGCTGATTCGTCGTACATCGACAATTTCATAAACCGGAGCAAATGATGAAGAATTTTCTCGCGATCTATCTAGGCGCGCCTGGCTCGGCGAAATTTGCGGAATTCATGGCAATGGAAGAGGGCAAACGCAAAAAGGTCGAGGCGGCGGGCATGAAGGCCTGGGGAGACTGGATGAAGGCGCACCATGCGGTGATCGTCGAGACCGGTGGTCCCTTGGGTAAAACCAAAAAGGCCTCCGCTCAGGGGGTGTCAGACACCAAGAACAACCTGTCGGGTTACGTGGTCGTTAAGGCCGAGTCACACGCAGCGGCGGCAAAGCTGTTCGAGAAACACCCGCATTTCAGCATATTCCCGGGCGACTCAGTCGAAATCATGGAAGTGCTGCCGATTCCAGGCCAGCCACAAAGCTGATTTACACCGTGCGGCCGCCGTAGTTGCGCGAATTCTCGCGCTCTGCGGCGACGTATTCAGCGAATGACGGTCCTTGCGCCCGTTCGACGACTCGAGCCTGATCGTCGAGGCGCTTGATCGCAGCCAACCTCTCGCTGCGGCCCAACCGGGCACTGCCCACCGCGCGTTTCAGTACCGTGATGGTTTCGTCATAGACTTTTAGCGGCACGGGAAAGGGATGTCCGTCCTTTCCACCATGGGCCAAAGCAAAGCGCGCGGGATCTTTGAATCGACACGGCGCGCCATGGATGACTTCGGCGACGAAGGCGAGCGAAGCCACCGTTCGGGCGCCGACACCCGGTGTGAGGAGCAAGTCCGCAAAATCTTTCGGCCCGCGATCCGCGGCGGCCGCCAGCGTCGCGTGCAGTCTTTTGAGATCAATATCGGCCAAACGCAAATCGTGATGTGCCGGCAGGTCCAAATGAGGTTCAAGGGCGCCGGGTAGGGTTTGATCGTCGGCAAATAAATTCAACGTCTGCGGCCGTCGACCGCCGCAGCGCCGCAGAACCTCGATCGTTTGCTCGGGCCCGTCGCGCAATAGGTCAAGACCGGCGCGACGATTATCGTCAGCCTGTCGGTCGGCGAGATTGATGATGGGCCCGGCGTTTCGGCCCTCGATGGCCGTGTGCGGAGAATCGAAAAATCCCGAGAAATCGGCGGATTTCCAGTGGTAGCGCCGCGCCTCGCGCTGTACGCCGTTCATGCCCTGTTGAACAACGCACCAATCTCCTTCCAGCGTGGCAAAAAAGCCGTGCAAATAAAGATCGTAACCATCCTGTACAGCCGCGCTGTCAATCTTGGCGACGAGGCGACTGGTGCGAATCAGACCGGTGACATTCACGCCGGTGCGCTCGCCCATCGAACACAATTCGGCCGGCGTGCGCCGCGAATGCGCGCCACGGCCGCCGCACACGAATACCCCCAGTTCCGCCTGCACCGGGGCAAGCCCGCGCTTGAGTGCGCCGATGACGCTGGTCGTTATGCCGGAGGAGTGCCAGTCCATTCCCATGACTGCGCCGAACGATTGAAACCAGAATGGATCGGCCAGCCTACGCAGCAGTTCGCGGCGGCCGTAATGCTGAACGATCGCTTCCGCGATGACGCGGCCGAGCGCAGCCATCCGCACGGCGAGCCACGTGGGAACTCGCCCGCTGTGAAGAGGTAGATTTGCGCTCCCCGAACGTTGCATCAGGGAAGCATGATAACCAGATTGCGGGCCGCGAATTGCAACGCAGGTTAAGCGCAGGCCGCATTTGCGCATGAGGCGCACGAATTGAGCTAGCATCCTCGCAAATGCTGCCAAGATTCCTCTTTGCGCTTATCCTCTGCATCGCGGGCGCTGATGCCACCGCGGATGCGGTGAGTCCCTCGTTCGCGCAGCCGAATGTCAATGCGACGCAAATCTCTGTCCTCAGCGCGAGCGAGGTCGTGGAGATACTGGATCGGACCAGCGAGTGGTATCGAGCGCTCGGACTGCCGCAACAAAATTCTCTGCAGCCCAGCGAAGTATTGATTCTTTACGGCAACCGGCAGATCGCCGACAAAGTGGTCGATCTTGTGGTTGAACTCGCGCGGGCGGATGCCGAATTGTTGAGCAGCGAGGCCAATGCGGCGCAAGCGAGCGCCGACAAATCGGCCGCCGTGAACCTCAATCAACAGCGCGAGCAACTTGCGACGCAGCGCCAATCGATTCAACAAGAAATAGCCGCTGACCGGCAGAAGCTTGGCTCAGCAGGTCGCGCCGGCAAGGAGCTGGAAACCAAGCTGGCTGAACTACAAGGCGAACTCGCGATGAATGCGGCGCGCGCGAACCTGCTCGACACGATGGGGGAATTCGTGAATCAGCGCGACCCCAAAAGCGCCGATGCCGAGGCGCTCAAGGCTCACATCGATGCGATTGCAGCCAGCATACCCTTGGGCGGCGGCGCGCCCGCGCCGCAGACCGGCCCAACGGCGGCTGCGACCAGTCCGGCCGCCCCACCGGCGCTCCCGAACCCAGGCGTCGAGAAACCAAGTGCACGCGATGGCATATGGGACCTGGCGAAAAACGTCTTTGCTCTCAGAGCGAAAATCACCGCGATCGGGGTGATTGACGAGCGTTCCAAGAATTTGGCGGACTTATTTCATAAATACAGCGAGGCGCCGCGGGCGCGATTGCAATCCTACGCTGCCGCGAGCGATGCGTTGGCATCGGCGGCGGATAGCGCTAACGGTGCCGCCTTACAGAATCTACGCTCGCAGTTCGACACCTTGGCGTGGATTTTCAAGCAGACCTCTTCAATCCTGCTGCCCTTGAGCAAAGAGGCGGTGCTGCTGCAGCAGTATCGGCACAATCTTGCCGGCTGGCGCGACACAACCCGCCGTCAGTACCACGAGGCGTGGCAACAGCTGGCGGTGCGCCTCGGCATCGTGATGGGATTGCTGGCGGCCGTCTTCGTCCTCGCGGAGGTTTGGCGACGCGCCGTTCTGCGCTATGTGCATGAACCGCGGCGCCGCTACCAATTCCTGTTGGTGCGCACCATTCTGATGTGGGTGGTCGTCTTCGCCATCGTGGGGTTGAGCTTCGTCACCGAAATCAGCAGCTTCGCGACCTTCGCAGGACTCATCACCGCAGGCGTCGCCGTTGCGATGCAGAGCGTGCTGGTGTCAATTGTCGGCTACTTCTTCCTGATCGGAAAATACGGCATCCGCGTCGGCGATCGAGTGCAAATTGGCAGCGTCATCGGCGAAGTGATGGATCTGGGGCTGGTGCGGATGCATCTCATGGAATATCACGGCGACGGGCCTTTGGGTCCCACCGGGCGTGTGGTGGCGTTTCCGAATTTGATCGTTTTCCAAGCAACCGGAGGACTGTTCAAACAGCTTCCAGGCGTCAATTTAGCCTGGCACGAGATCAGTGTGTCGTTGCCGGCGGTCAGCGACTATGCAGCGTTGAAGCAGCGCTTGCTGGAGGCGGTCCGCGCCGTCACCGCGGAGTATCGTGGTGAAATTGAGCTTCAGAGCAGGAAGATTCGGGACCTGTCTCTGTCGGAAGGCGGCGTCGCCGCCGAGGCGCAGGTACAAATGCACATCGTTGATGGTCAAATGCAGGCTCAGATCGGCTATCCCGTTCATTCGCAGCACGCCGCTGACATTGACGAGCGAGTTTCGCAGGCAGTGCTGGCCGTTTTGAGCGCCGCCAAACAATAAGGGGGAGCGTATTCCGATGATCGCCAAACTAATCGTGGCTGCGTTGCTCGCGGCCATTTCAAACGTTCCGCTGCTCGCTGCCACAACCGCGATCCATGCGGGGCACTTGATTGCCGAGCCCGGCAAACCTGCAGTGGCCAACCAGTCGATCATCATCGAGAACGGCAAGATCGTCGCCATCAAGGAGGGCTTTGTCGCCGGCGACGCCACGATCGACCTCAAGGACTCGTGGGTAATGCCGGGGCTGATCGACATGCATACCCATGTGAGCGGAATTGAAAAGCTCGATGAGCCTGTTGGCGGACAAATCGCGCTCTTCTATATGTCGCGTCCGGCCGAGGCGGTGCTCAATACCTTGCCGCGCGCCAACGCGCTGTTGATGAATGGCTTCACCACCATCAGGAATGTGGGCGATCCGACCTACACGACCTACGCTCTGCGAGATGCGATCAATAAGGGCATCGTGCCGGGCCCACGCATGTTCGTCGCCGAAGCGCAAATCTCGGTCGCCGGTGGGGATTTCGACGCCTCAAGTTGGGACGTGCGCAGCGATGTCGAGAAATTTGTTACCAACCGCGGCAATTGTTCCGGCGTGGTTGAGTGCATCAAGGTGGTTCGCGAAGAGGTGCATCGGGGTGCGGACGTCGTGAAGTTCCGGCAAGCGGGCTTGCCTGCGGAGGATCCCAAGGTCGCGATGGTCGAATCGCCGGAGGAAATCAAGGCAATCATCGACACGGCGCATCAGCTCAACCGGAAAGTCGCAGCCCATGTGGACGGCACGCCTGCCTATCTGCACCTGGTGATTGAGGCAGGCGCCGACACCATCGAGCATGGTCCGCTTGATGATGTCGCCATCGCCATGATGAAAAAGCGCGGCACCGCGTACACGCCGACTTTGCTCGCCGGCAAACTCATCGATTACCGATTTCAGGAAGGTCTGGAGGGGGTGGGCAAAGCCTTTCGCGCGGGCGTGCCGATTATTTTCGGTACGGATCTAGGAATATTCGGGCCCGAGCGCAGTCACGAAGAATTTGCTCTTCTCGCCTCGGCCGGCATGCCGCCGGCACAGGTGCTGCGCAGCGCGACTGTGAATGCCGCCGCCGCGCTCGGCGGTCTCGGCGAGAATCTCGGCTCCATCGCGCCCGGCAAAACGGCCGACGTGATTGCGATGAAAGTGGATCCGCTCACCCATATCGATCAATTGGGCGAGCCCGGGAAGGTTTCTTTCGTGATGAAAGAAGGCAAGGTGTTCAAGGACGAGCGTTGAGGGCATGATCGTTCATCTCATCGACGGTACGTACGAGCTGTTCCGGCACTTTTACGGCTTGCGCCGTTTCACCAAGGACAAAGACCGGCCGATGGGTGCGGTCGTCGGCGTGCTCAACGGCGTGCTGCAAATGATCGAGGAAGGGGCGAGTTACTTAGGTGTCGCCACCGATCATGTCATTGAGTCTTTCCGCAATGATCTGTGGGACGGGTACAAAACCGGTGAAGGCATCGAGCCGGCGTTGCGCGCGCAGTTTCAGCCGCTCGAGGATGCGCTGATCGGCATGGGTGTAACGGTCTGGCCAATGGTTGAACTTGAAGCCGACGATGCGTTGGCATCCGCGGCTGCGTTGGCTTCTCAAGATTGCGCTGTTCAAAAGGTTTGTATCTGGACGCCGGATAAAGATCTCGCGCAGTGCGTGCGTGATGATCGTGTCGTTCAAGTCGATCGAAAGAGTCATGTCATCCGCAATGCAGCGGCTGTAGTTGCGAAATTCGGCGTTATGCCGCAGAGAATTCCTGATTATCTGGCGCTGGTCGGCGATGCCTCTGATGGCTATCCCGGTATCTCCGGCATCGGCTCCAAGGGCGCAGCGAGCCTGATCGATCGGTTCGGCCGCATAGAAGATTTTCCGAACGAGATTTTAGGAGAGCGCAAATCGCTGGCGCTCTTGTTCAAGAGATTGGCAACGCTGCGGGAAGACGCCGCGTTGTTTTCGGATGTCGGCACGCTTCAGTGGCAGGGCGCGCGTAAGGAATTTGCTGCGATCGCCGCAAAGCTCGGCGAGCCTCGCTTGGCTGAGCGCGCGGAGAAGGCACTGAACTCGCCCAAGGCGTCGGAATCACGCTCGCCCACGGCGATTGCCTTGAAGAAAAGGTCCGCCAAGCCAATCACGAAAGGAGCGTCAAAATCCAGTTAAGGCCGTACAGGCCGGCATGGTCCTATACAGAAAAATTATATTGACAATTCTCTCTACAGGCTTACGCTGTGCTCATTACGACATCCACTGTGCGGAGGTAATGGACCTACCTGCGCGGATCCGGAGCTCGTATGCATACATCACAAAGAAGTGGGGATTTCGAATGAAATACATCCTGAGCGCCTTGCTCTTGGCCGCCGCGTGCTTGTCGTTTCAACCCTCTTTCGCGCAAAGCCCGGGCGCGAACGCTTCCAGCGATACGCTGGCCGAGATCGTCGTCACCGCCACCAAACGCAATGAGCGCCTGCAAGATGTGCCCGTGAGCATCATGGCCGAGACGGGGGTGGAACTCGAGCACCGCGGCGCCACGCAACTGCAGGACATCATCAACACCACGCCGGGCCTCAACAACCCCGGCTCGGGCGGCGGGAATTCGACCAATCTCACGATCCGCGGTGTCACCACCGGTACCGACTTGGGACTGAAGCAGTCCACCGTAGCGCTGCTATACGATGACATGCCGATCGATCCGGTGGGCCAGGGCGGCGGCGCCAGCAACTTGCGTGTCGTCGACATCGAACGAGTTGAAGTGCTGCGCGGTCCACAAGGCACGTTGTTCGGTTCGGGTTCCCTCGCAGGCGCGCTGCGCTACATCACGAACAAGCCGGACCTGTCGCAGTTCAGCGGATCGGCCGAGGTCACGGGTGCCGATACACAAACCGGCGCTGCGTCGTATTCAGGCACTCTGGTGGTGAATGCACCGATCGTCCAGGACCAGCTCGGCATCCGCTTGGTCGCTTACGATTACGATGACGGCGGTTGGATCGACGACCTGCGCACCGGCGAAAAGGACGCAAATCCCACCAAGACTTACGGGGCGCGACTGGCGATTGCAGCCAAACCGACCGACCGGTTCAACGCGAATCTCACAATGACTTACCAAGATTCGAAGGATTACAACGGCACGGACGCCGGCAGCCTGATACAAAAACCCCCGGGCAGCCCGTCAGGCCAGGTCACCGACGGCATCAACGACTACATCGTCGAATTGAAGAGCACGATCGCGGCACTGACGCTGCAATACGATTTCGATTGGGCAACCTTGACATCGGTTTCCACCTATCACGATCGCAAGGCGAATACTTACGGCGTCGATACATATTTCGTGCCGCTGACCGCCTTGATTGCCACCGGCGGCACGAACATCGTGCAGGGTATCGACAACATTACTTACGGGATCGACGGCAATATCTACACGCAGGAACTGCGCCTGAACTCGCGCGGCGACGGCAACTTCAAGTGGACCGCCGGCACGTTTTTTCTGCACGCGGCCGCGGGCGGTTCGCAAGAGGACCGTGGCCCCGCCGTCATCCCGGTCATCGGCAGCGACAACATCGTCGACCTGATTTATCACTTCGGCCAGCAGGAGATTGCAGCGTTCAGCGAAGCGACCTACACCTTCGCGAACCAGTGGGACTTGACCGGCGGACTGCGCGTGTCCCATTACATGGTTTCCGCCCAGATCAATACCGGCGGTTTCATTCCGGTGTTCAGCATTCTTCCTTCTGCGTACACCCATACCGACTTTCATGACTTAGGAACGCCGGTGGATCCGCGCGTATCGCTGGCCTGGCGTGCGAATCCGGATCTGACCTTGTACACGCAAGTGTCGCGAGGCTACCGTGTCGGCGGCGTGAACCTCACGTCCGACGTGGGCGGCCGCAACAGCCCGCCGAGTTATGGGCCGGACAGTCTGTGGAACTACGAAGTCGGCGCCAAGGGCAGGGCGTTCGACGGCAGGCTGACTTACAGCACCGCGGTTTACTACATCGATTGGTCGAACATCCAGGTCGCACTGCAGAATCAACTCGGCAACTACACCGGCAATGCAAGCGCCGCGCGAAACTACGGCGTCGAATTCCAAGTCGAAGCGAAGCCTATGCCCTGGCTGCAGGTTGGAGCTTCGTTCCAGTTGAGCAAGAATCAGATTTCCAAGGACGATCCGACCATTAGCCGTCCAGCAACGGGTCTGGTTGGCGTGAACAGCGGCGATCTCCTTCCGGCCGCGCCCGAGGGACAGGCTTCGACATACGCCGAAGTCGATTTTCCGGTGGCGAGTTTCCAGGGTTATGTTCGTGCCCAAGCCAACTATCTGGGCGACGAGTGGACCGACTTTGCCCATAACGGCACGAAATTTGGCGGCTTTGCCCAGGAGAATTTGCGCGCCGGAATCAATTTCGGATCTTACGAGGCCGTAGTCTTCGTTGATAATCTGAGTAACTCGCAGGGCGCGACCGGTGCGTTGGATGCTCAGACCGCAGGCCCCGTCATCATCAACAATCAACAATTGTTCCGCATTCGGCCGCGGACGGCGGGCGTGACGTTGCGGGCAAAATTCTAACTAAGCGCGTGGAGCGGCGAATGAACTTCAAATCACGGTTGTGGTCGTGCGGCTGCGTGTCATTGCTGTTGGCGGGTGCGCTGCAAGCTGCCCCGGTGCTGAAAGGGCCGCCAACGCGCGCGCTCACCGATCCGAAAAGCTTGAGCTCGCCGGCGCTCGAGGGCGCAGGCCCGGTACCGATCGCAGATCTTTTCTACGTGCGCAACAGTCTCGATGCCGCGTGGAGCCAAGACTCTAAATCGTTCATTGTCTCGACCAATCTCACCGGACGCTTCAATCTGTGGAGCGTCTCCGCGCTCGGGGCCTTCCCGACGCAGTTGACGCAGTCCGACGACCGGCAGATGGGAATCGCGACCTCGCCGGATGGCAAGTGGGTGGTATTCCAGTCCGATCGCGGCGGCGCCGAAATCTTCGATCTGTATGCAGTTCCCGCGGCCGGCGGTGCCGTCGTTAATCTCACCCGCACCGATGATGCGTCCGAAACCGGCGCTGTTTTCTCACGCGACAGCCGCATGATCGCGTTTGATCACCGCTTGAAAACCGGGGCGTCGGCCAATATTGCGGTGATGGACATCGCGACCCGCACAGTACGCGTGCTCACCCACGAAGCCTTGCCCACCATGCAATGGAGCGTCGTCGCGTTTTCACCCGACGGCAGCTTTATCATTGCCAATCGCTCCAATGTCGAAAGAACCAAGAGCGCGATTTGGCGGATCGATGTCGCGAGCGGAGCCGCGACGCCGGCGCTCGCCTCGGGCGAGGCGGGCTTGAATACGGCCAGCGATATCTCACCTGATGGAAGATGGTTGGCGCTGACCACGGAAACCGCGGCGGGTGCGCTGCAGGCCGCGGTTTATGACACGAAGGCGCAGAAACTGACATTGATCAAACCCGACGAGTGGGAACAGAAGTCGGGCAGCTTCGCTCCCGACGGACACTCGCTGATCATGATCAGCAATGTCGATGGCCGCGACGTGATCTATTCATACGATCCCGGTACGGGCCGCAGCGAGGAGCTGCCTTTGCCCGCCGGTGTCAATTCCGATTACTTCGGCAAGATGCCGGCGTTCTCGCCCGACGGCACTCGCATTCTGTTTCCACATCAGGCAGGCAACACGCCGCTCGACTATTGGATTTTGGATCGGGCCAGCGGTAAATCGGCGCCGGTCACGCGGCTCGCGCTCGCCAGCATCGACCCGAAGAAGCTGCCGACGACGCAACTCGTCCATTACCGCAGCGCCGATGGCACCGTCATCAGTGCCTTTGTTTGGTTGCCCTACAACTTGTCGCGCGACGGTCATGCGCCCGCCGTGGCGCTGCCGCATGGCGGTCCTACCGGGCAGACCCAGGACCGCTTCGACCCGGACGCCGTGGCGCTCGCCTCGCGCGGATATGTGGTGTTCGCGGCGAATCCGCGCGGTTCGACCGGCTATGGCCGCGCATTTACGGCTGCCAATCATCGCGATTTGGGCGGTGGCGATTTGAGCGATTACGTGGCGGGGGTGAAATTTTTGGTGGACACGGGCTACGTCGATGCTCGGCACGTCGGCATCACCGGGGTGTCCTACGGCGGCTACATGACCATGATGGCCATAGCCAAGACGCCGGAGGTCTGGGCGGCGGGCGTCGAGATCTGCGGCATCACCAATTGGTTCTCGATGTATGAACGCGGCTCGCCGGTGCTCAGGCAATATCAAATGGGATTGTTGGGCGATCCCGTGAAGGACAAGGCGGTCTACGAAGCGTCCAGCCCGCTCACTTTCTTGGGCCAGGTCAAAGCGCCTTTGCTCGCGCTCGCGGGAGCCAACGATATCCGCGTGCCGGCATACGAGGCTGAGCAAGTGGCGTCGGTGTTGTCGAAAGCCGGCAAAACGGTGGATATCAAAGTGTATCCGGGCGAAGGCCATGGTTTCTTCAAACGCGAAAACCAAATCGACGCGCTGGAACGCACGGTCGGCTGGTTTGACCATTACCTGCGTGGCGATGGCGGCGCGGCGAAGTAGCCCGTCATGCAGCTTCGCGCGACTCGCTGGTGGTTGCTTGTGGGCAGTCTGCTGCTCGTCGAGGCGAGCCAGCCGGCGCCATCAGCCAAGATCATCATTCATGCAGGGCATCTGATCGCCGATCCCGGCAAACCGTCGGTCGATAAGCAATCGATCATTGTTGAGAACGGCAAGATCACGGCCATTGTCGACGGATTTGTCGACGGCGGCCGCATAGTGGATCTCTCGCAAGCATGGGTGATGCCCGGGCTCATAGACATGCACACTCACGTCACAGTCACGGTCGACGTGGATTCTGAAGCACCCTGGTCGGACTTCATGCCCGCTTTTCTAGGGCGCCCGGCCGCGCGCGTGCTGGCGAGCGAAGGTCGTGCGAACGGCATCATGCGCAATGGCTTTACTACCATCCGCAATCTCGGCGACCCCGCGAGCGTGACTTACGATTTGCGCGACGCCATCAACGCGGGCGTCATCGACGGTCCGCGCATCATCGCCTCCGAGCCCATGTTCGGCGTCCCGGGCGGCGACTACGATCCGCACAATTTCGGCGAGCGCGAGGATTTGGAGTTCTTGTTCAAGAGCCGCGGTAGCTGTTCCGGCGCCACCGATTGCGAGCGCGTGGTTCGCGAGGAAGTTCGCCGCGGCGCGGGCGTGATCAAGCTGCGGCTGGCCGCGCAGACTCTGCTCGACCCGAAGAGTGGTCCGATGGAAACTCCGGCGGAGATTAACGCCATCGTCTCGACCGCGCATCGCTTGAATCGCCGCGTCGCCACGCATTCGGCGGGATCGGCGGCCGCCAACCAGATCGCGATCGAGGCGGGAACCGATACCATCGAGCATGGCCCACTGAGCGATTTGAACATCGCGACCATGGCTAAGCGCGGCACCGCATACGTTCCAACCTTAATGACTGCAAAACTGGCAACCGAAAATCCCAAGGTCGGCGTACCCGTCGAGTATTACCTGCAGGCGAAGGCCAGTGTTACCAAGGCCTACAAGGCGCACGTGCCGATTTTATTCGGTACCGATTTGCCCGTCTTGCCGATCGCGCGCGAGTGGGAGGAGTTTCTGGCGCTGCAGGATGCCGGGCTCAACCCTGCCGACGTGCTCAAGAGCGCGACCGTCAACGCGGCTGCCGCGCTCGGCATGGCTGATGCTCTCGGCAGCATCGAGCCCGGCAAGTTTGCCGATCTGATCGCCATAGCACATGATCCGCGCGTCGATTTGCACGAGATGGGTAAAGTGATTTTCGTCATGAAGGGCGGCAAAACCTTCCGGGATGATCTGCACGACGATCGCAGTTAAGGCGCAGCGCTAGTTCCGGCCCGTTCCTGACAATACCGAGATGACGTGCTTTTCGCCCGGCGTCACATACGTGTTCTCTCGATAGGCGACCGTATCGCCCATTCGTACTTCCAAGACGTGAGTCCCCGGCGCAACTTCGACTTCTTGGGGCTGGTTTGCAATTTCCTTCGCTTGGCCAGCCTGCACGCCGTCCACGAATACCAGGGACCCGACGGGCGCACCGACCACAACCAATTCGGTCGGATCGGGTGCATGGGGTTTGCGATGAAACCAGCTGCAGCCAGAGACGCAAAGCAGCAAGAGAACGAGGAGTGCCTTCAATGGAGTACCTTCGGGAATCCGCAAAACAAACAGCGTATCACGGCGTGCTCATGGCTTGGGAGTGACGCCTTCGACCAGAAGTAGGCGGCTCTTGGTGGAATTTTGTCTGATCGGCTTGAGCGCTTGATATGCGGGTGAGTTGTACCAAGCGCGGGCCTTCTCGACGCTGTCGAAACCAATGACCACAATGCTGCCGGTAGAGATCTCGCCTTCCAGTGTCTCCGCCTTGGCGCCGCGCACGATGTATTTGCCGTCAAACGCGGCCAGCGATTTCGGAGCCTCTTCTGCGTACTTGCGCGACGCGGCGGGGTCCTGTTTCTTGCTGGGATCTTTTTCAACTTCCGCGATGATGTACGCAGGCGGTGTCTGGGCCTGTTGCGCATGAATCACTGCAGTGCATGCGATCCCGATCGCAATACCTGCAAGCAGTACCATCGATAAGGGAGCTTTTGCTTTCATGGTTTCATTCCTCATTAGCGCCACTCCAGCGTCGCCGTGCACAAGCTTACCGCTAATGTCGGGCACCATGAGAGCAACCCGGCTCTCGCTATACTTGCTATTTATATTCATTGATCGCTTCCCCGGACTAGGCCTGTGCGATCAATAGCTTGCACCCTTAACGTCTTGCACGGCTAAAGCTCAAGCCTCTCCAGGCACTGATTCCGACAATCACACGGCCATCTCTCCTACGCCGTGGCCAATGGTTTGCGTGCCATAGTCGAGCGTACCAATACACGAGAGGGCCGGAGCATGGGTATTAACAAAGATCAAGTCGAGGGCCGCGCTAAAGAGGCAGCGGGCAAGGTGCAGGAAGTCGCCGGCAAAGCCGTCAACAGCTTGTCGGAGCAAGCAAAGGGCATGGCCAATCAAGTTGCCGGTAAAGCGCAGGCAAAGTTCGGCGATGCCAAAGAAACTGTGAAGGAAAATTACAAGGACGAAAAGGCCCGTCAAGATGCCGAGCGCAAGCAAGCAGACCGACGGCCTTAGGAGAATCCGCAGCCGCAGATACTTGAACGCTCGCCGATCTTCAATTCTGGTGGCGAGCTTGGTTACGTGCGTGCCTGCGTTCGCTGATGATTTGAAAGCGCCCGCCGCCACGCCGCGAGAGCTCGCTCATTGCATGATGAAGCGGCTGCGGGCGGACACCTCGGAGTCGTACCGCAGCGCGTTCAAGGCCTGTCGGGAACAGTTCGGCTCCGCTCGGGCCAACGGTTCGAGCGACGCCCTCGTGAGCGCGGCGACGCTGCCTGAGAATCCGCAGCATCCGCAGCATCCGCAGCAATAGCTTTAAATTCACGCTAGGGTGCTCAAGCGACGGTGTTGCGCCGGATCACTTCGCGATACCACTCGGCGCTCAGCTTGCGGGTACGTTCCCCCGTCTTGAAATCAACGTAATGAATTCCAAATCGTTTGCCGTAGCCGTCGGCCCATTCGAAATTATCGAGCAAACTCCACAGAAAATAGCCTTTTACCGGATACCCCTGCGCGGCTGCGCGCTGCAAATGAGTCAAATAGTTTCGTAGAAACATCACCCGGTCCGTGTCCTCGATGCGTCCGTCGCTCTTGCGATAATCTTCCGCTGAGCAGCCATTCTCAGTAATGTAGATCGCACGCGGACTCCATAAGTCGCTGGTGTGTCGGATTGCCCAATAAATCACTTCGGGGCCGACGAGCAGCCAAGGCGACGCCATGTGTGGAAACGAAGCGGGTCGCCGTGCGACGGCATAGCCTGATGATGCGGATGCGTCGGCGCATGCATACTCGGGTTGATAGACATTGAGCCCGACGAAGTCCAGCGGGCTGCTGATGATCTTGAGGTCATCGCTTTGCACCTGAGGTGCGTTTGCGCCTTCGCGTTTCAGATAGCCATCGGTGTACTTGCCCTCCATCACTGCGGTCAGAAACGCCGCGTTCTCTTCCCGGAAAGCGCGCTTCGCGGCTTCGATGTGCTCGGCGCTCTCGATGACCGGCACATATACCTTCGGGTTTTCGGCAAGGCCCACTTGCGTGCCGCTCAATGAGTTGGCACGAATTGCTTGCACACCCAGGCCATGCGCGAGCAGTCCATGATGACGGATTTGATTTACTTGCGCGGCAGGCAATTTGAGCCCGGGGGCGAACTGACCGATTTGATAACTCAAATCGGTGAAGCACACGATCTCGTTGGTCGTCATGAAATGACGTACGCGATCGGAGAGCTTGCGCGCCGTGTATGCAGCGTAGTCGGCGAAGGCCTCGGGCGTGTCGCGCGACAACCACCCGCCTTTGAGGGCCAGCGGCAGGTCCCAGTGAAACAAGGTGACATAGGGCTCGATGCCGTTCTTCAGCAACTCATCGATGAGACGTTGATAGTAGGCGAGCCCGGGTTCATTCGGCTTGCCACGTCCTTGCGGAAAAATACGCGACCACGACACAGAGAAGCGATAGCTCTTCGCGCCCAAGTCGCCGAGCAGTCTTACATCTTCCTTATAGAGATGGTATGAGTCGGCGGCGACATCGCCGGTTTCGCCTTTGTGAGTCTTGCCGGGCCTATGCGCGAAGACGTCCCAATTGGACGGGCCGCGACCGTCTTCGGCAACGGCGCCTTCAATCTGGTATGCGCTCGTGGCGCAGCCCCAGAGAAAATTGGCCGGAAAGGCCAAAGGCTTTAGCGCCGGCGATTGACCGAACGCAATGGGCAACGGGATGCCCGCCATGGCGCCGGCGGCGCCAAGCGTCTTGGCAAACTCGCGGCGCGTGAAGCGTTTCAAATTGCGCTGACTGATTTACCCATCTGTCTTCCCCAGGGCGCGAAATATTAGTTGTAATCTGCGGTATGGTAGCGCTAACATCAATTTTTAGGAAGTGTTGCCGGCTTACGTCATCGACCCCCCTCGAAGGTTTGTCGGCAACATTTCCGCTTATTCGTGAAATGGCCCGGCGGTCCAGCCGGGATTACCCGGCGCATAAGGGGTGGAAATCGCTTCGTACTCCTCGAGGCTATGCTCGGGCGGCGCGTAGCCTGCCGGCAGCGGGCGTTTCGATAAACTCTGGAAGTAGGCAATGCAGGCATCACGCCACCAGCGAGCCTCTTTTTCCTGTATGGCGAGAAAGGCGGATGTTTCCGCGTAGCGCTCAGAATCCACGTACGGCGCCAGCGTTGCCCAGGTGCGGCGCATCTCGCGAACGTACTCGACGCCGCGCGAGTAATGAATCACGAGTTCATCCCACAGCGTGCGGCCGGATGCCATGGGATAATCCCAACTGAGGTGATGAAACCACAGCAAATACTTTTCAGGCGTGAGTTTGGGATCGTTGAACTGGGCGGCAAGCGGCTGCGCGTATTGTGAAACCGCGTTGCTGCCGGTCGCGCCGCGGTCCACACCGATGCCGTCGACATCGGCACGATGATAGTAGGGCGGCATCCAGTCGGCACGCTTACCGTTGCTTTGCCATGGCCCGGGTCCGTAATGATGCCCCGCAGCCATCAGATGCGCCAACCCCAGCGGTGTCATGTAATCCACTGCGGCTTCGCGCGAGCCCATCATCATCGCGACTGTCGGTGCGACGAAGCGGCTATCGTTCGAGAATGTCATGCGCACCCATTCTTCAGCTATCGCGCGAGAGGAGAACTCCGGATTCCACGCCAGTCGCCCGAAGACGTACCAATTGGCCTGATCGAATTGCGAGCCGGTCCAATTGCGCCTCGCACCGATATTCGAAACGCCGGCCATGCCGTCGATGATTCTGCCGATGCTCGAGCCTGCGCCCTTGGCATGGGTATCGAAGCGCAGTGCTTCCTCGTAGAGCGGACCCAAGTAAACCAGGTGAGTCGCGAAGCCTAAATACTCCTTGGTGATTTGCACTTCGAGCATCAAGGGCGTCTTCGGCACGGCGCCGAACAACGGATGGCCGGGCTCGCGCGGCTGAAAGTCGATGGCGCCGTTTTTTACCTGCAGCAGCACATTCGCATTGAACCGTCCGTCGAGCGGCACGAACTCATCGTAGGCCTGCTTGGCCCGATCCTCTTCTCCATTCGCCGAATACACAAACGCCCGCCACATCACGATGCCGCCGTGCGGCGCGAGGGCCGCGGCCAACATATTGGCGCCATCGGCGTGCGAGCGGTGGTAGTCCTGCGGACCTGGCTGGCCTTCCGAGTTGGCTTTGATGAGAAAGCCGCCGAAGTCGGGGATGACTCGATAAATATCGTCGACTTTATTCCGCCACCAAGTGCGCACCGTCTCATCCAGCGGGTCGGCGCTCTGCAGGCGGCCGATCTCAATGGGCGCCGTGAATCGCGCGGACAAATAAACCTTTACGCCGAAGGCTCGAAACGCGCGGGCCAGAGCCGCAGCCTTTTCCAAGTATTGCGGCGTCAGGCTGGCCGCCTCCGCGTTGACATTGTTGAGTACCGCGCCGTTGATGCCAATGGATGCGCAGGCGCGCGCGTAGTCGGCATAACGGGGCTTAAGATACTCGGGGAGCGTCTGCCAATCCCAGATCGAGACACCGGCATAGCCGCGCTCAATCGTGCCGTCCAAATTGTCCCAGTGGTCGAGGATCCGATGCTGGATGCGCGGCCACTCCCGCAAGTTAAGGGCATCCAGGGGTTGGCGGGTCTGAATCAGCCGCAGCAAGCCAAAGGCGCCGTACAGCAAGCCGATGTTCGAATTGGCGGCAATCAGCGTGGCGCGGCGGCCGTGAACTCGCATGCTGCGAATCAGATAGCCTTCGCTTCCCAAGGTCTTGAGATCCGCCGGCGGCGGGCGCAGGTCCGCCGTGGAACCGGGGACGCTCAACACGATCGCGCCATTCCGGGTGATTCGGCTCGCCACGGTCGGCGCGGCGCCGAGCAGGCCGGCCAACCCGCGCAGCAATTCTTGTGCGGCAGGATTCGTGACCGGCGCGCCCACCACTTCGGTGGCGAAACTGCGGTAGCGTGCTGTCCAGTTCCCCTCGACCGGCCGGTAGCGCAGCCACAAATCGTAGCCGTCCTCGGCGTGCGCGCTCGCCGCGCCGCCCAACAAACAGGCCCACGCCACGCACTTCAAGAACACGCTGCGCGCCCTCGCGGCCCGTACAAAGCAAATGACGGCGATTTCTGGTAGCGCTATCATAGGCCGACTTTTAACCGTTGGCAGACATGCCGACATCATAAGGCCATACCGTGATTTTGGATCCGCCCGCAATAGAAACGCTCACCCTGACCCATGGCGCCGCGCGCTGCGACATCTTGCCGCAAGTAGGCGGCAGCATCGGTACCTGGTCTGTCAACGGGCAGGAGATGCTCCGCAGCGCCAGCGAAGCCGGCGTCGCGGCGCGCAACCCGTACGCCACCGCCGGCTTTCCGCTGGTGCCGTATTCGAATCGCATCGGACAGGGCAGCTTCGAGTGGCGCGGCAAACTCATGGATTTGGTGCGAAATTTTCCGCCGGAACCGCATGCGATTCATGGCGTGGGATTCGAACGGCCCTGGCAGGTGCAAACGCGCAGCAGCGATTCGGCGGTGCTGCGCCTGATGCATCGACCGGATGCGGCGTGGCCGTGGGCCTTTGAAGCGCGGCAACGCATCACGCTCAGCGACGATCTGCTGGTTCTCGAATTCGATGCGGTTAACCTGGAGTCACAGGCCGTGCCGCTGTCCTTCGGCCATCACCCGTATTTTCCGTGCAGCGGCGCGCGCCTGACTTTTCATGCGCAAGGCGTGTGGCTGGTTGGCGATGACAGCTTGCCGTGCGAACTGGCGCAACCTGCCGGCCAATTCGACTTTTCGCAAGGCGCGGCTGTTGAGAACGCCGACATCGATCATTGTTTTACGGGATGGAACGGTGTGGCCATCATCTCGTGGCCGGACAAGGCGCAGGCCTTGGGCATAGCCGGGTCCCGCGAGCTGTCGAGCGCGGTGGTCTACATTCGGCGCGGGCTCGATGCCTTCTGCTTCGAGCCGGTCGCACACATCAACAATGCGCTCAATCGGACCGATCGCGAATCATCCATGCCGGTGATTGCGCCCGGTGAGAGTTTCGCGGCAAGCCTGCGCTTTCGCGCGATCCGCCACTAGCGCCTAGCGGCTGGGAGGTCCGTCCGAGTCGCGGCGCACCAGCGTAAAGTCGAGCAGCGCGTGCTTTACCTCTTCGTCCCGTCCCTCGCGCCGCGCCTTGATTTTTTTGAGCAGCAACAGCATCGCGGAGCGCGACATATCCGCGATCGGCTGGCGAATGGTGGTGAGCTCGGGCCAAATCGAGCGCGAGAACTCGGTGTCGTCAAAACCGCAGACCGTGAGTCCTTTGGGCACGTCGAGGTGGTGGCGATGCGCAACGGCCACGGTGGCCGCGCCCATATCATCGTTGCTCGCGAAAATAGCGGTCGGCGGTTTCGCCAAACTCAGCAACTGATCCGCCGCCTTCAAACCTGAACGATAAGTAAATAGTCCTTGGCGGATCAATGAGTTGTCGATCGGAATATCGGCTTCCGCCAGTGCTGCCTTGTAGCCGGCGAGTCGTTGCGCGCTCGCGGTCTGGTCGGGGTTGCCGATGATGAAACCAATGCGCGTGTGCCCGAGCGAGAGAATGTGACGCGTCATGGCAACCGCCGCCGCATGATCGTCGATCCGCACTGCCAACAATCCAGCTCTGGGGCTGGCGCTCGCGACTGCGACCGCGAGCGCATCGGCCTTCATCAGAACGGCATGAATGCGCTTCGAGTCGCACAACGGCGGCGGCAGAATGATGCCGTCAACGCCGGTCGCCAGCAATTCGCGCACCACATCATCTTCGTGCGCGTTGACGTCGCATTTCTCCACCACCAGTTGTACATGGCTCAAGCGTGCCTGCTCCAAGCTGCCGACCAGAAATTCGCTCAAGAATGCGGCGCTGGGATTGCTGTAGAGCATGCCGATGCGAACCTGTTCGGCGCCGGCCAAAGTGCGCGCCGCGAGATTCGGTGAATATTTGAGCTTGGCAATGGCAGCTTGAACCGCCTCGCGCGTCTCTTGCCGCACGTTATCCTCGCCATTGATCACGCGCGAGACCGTCATCGGCGCAAAACCCGCGTACGCGGCCACGTCCGCGATGGTCGGCGCACCCTGTTTGCGATGCTTGGGTTTCCGATCGGGGCGAGCGGCGATGCGTTTTCTGGCTGATCTAATCGTCATTCGAGGCGTCAGCTTACACTGGAGCAGGCTCGTATTTGACTCCGGTAGGGGTTGGAAAAGCAAATGATTGACAAAGACAATTGGAATCGCTCATGGTAGCGCTATCAAAAAAGCACCATGAAAATGACTTTGGGGGATCCGCGATGAAAGCTGCGGTCACCCGGCTCGCCACTCTTGCGGTCGGCGTTATCCTCGCCGGCGCCATCGTTGTCGCAGGCGCTGCGCCTGCCGCGTCGCCCAGCCAGGCAATTTACAAAAATGCCGGCTTGAGCGTCGAGGCGCGGGTGGAAGATCTGCTGGGGCGCATGACCTTGGAGGAAAAGGTTGCGCAGATGCAGAGCATCTGGGAAGACAAGCGCGAGGTGTTCGATGCCAATCTCGAACTCGATCCGAACAAAATGGTGCAGAAATTCCCGGATGGCATCGGCCAGTTCGCGCGGCCCTCGGACGCCACCGGGCCGGCTTCGCCGCGGCTGGTACCGGGACGCGATCTGCGCGGCACCATTCGGCTCGTGAATGCCCTGCAGCACTACGCGATTGAGCGTACGCGGCTGGGCATTCCCATCATGTTCCACGAGGAAGGCCTGCATGGTTATGTCGCCGTGGGTGCCACCAGTTTCCCGCAGGCCATCGCGCTGGCATCGAGTTGGGATCCAACGCTGGTGCGCGCGGTGAATGCGGTAACGGCGCGCGAAATGCGCGCGCGCGGCGTGACCGAGGCGCTCACGCCCGTCGTGGATGTGGCGCGCGATCCGCGCTGGGGCAGGATCGAGGAAACCTTTGGCGAGGATCCGTATCTGGTCGGCGAACTGGGCGTCGCGGCAGTCGAGGGATTGCAGGGCGAGGGCAAGAGCTGGGAATTGAAGTCGGGCAAGGTATTCGCAACATTGAAACACCTTACCGGCCACGGCCAACCCGAAAGCGGCACCAATGTGGGGCCGGCGCCCTACTCGGAACGCACGTTACGCGAATTTTTCTTCCCGCCTTTCGAAAAAATTATCGCCCGCACCGGCGTCAGCGCCGTCATGCCGTCCTACAACGAGATCGACGGCGTGCCGAGCAGTGCGAACGTGTGGCTGCTGCGAAAAGTGTTGCGGGGCGAGTGGGGCTTTAACGGCGCAGTGGTGAGCGACTATTATGCCATCGAGGATCTGCAGAGACTGCATCATATTGCCGCAACCCCCGAAGACGCCGCGCGCCTCGCGCTGAACGCGGGTGTGGATATCGATTTACCAAGTCCGGGAGCTTATGCCACGCTGGCGCAACAGGTACGCGACGGCCGCGTGGCCATGTCGAGCATCGACGCTGCGGTGCGCCGCTTGCTTACGCTCAAATTCCGCGCCGGCTCGTTCGAGCATCCCTTCGCTGATGCCGAACGGGCCGCGGCGGTCACAGATACGCCTGACGCACGCCTGCTGGCCCGCAAAGCGGCGCAACGCGCCATCGTCCTGCTCAAGAACGACGGCACGTTGCCGCTGCCGCTTGCAGCCGGGAAAGTGCCGGTAATAGCCGTGATTGGGCCGAACGCAGCGGTGGCGCGGCTCGGCGGTTACTCGAGCCGGCCGCCGATCGCGGTGTCGATACTCGACGGCATCCGCGCCAAGGTGGGTGCGCGAGCCAAGGTGGTGTTTGCGCAGGGCGTGAAAATAACCGCCGACGACGACTGGTGGGCGGATGAGGTGAAGCTCGCTGATTCGAAGGAGAATCATCGCCTCATCGACGAGGCGGTCGCGGCGGCACGCGGTGCCGATCAGATCATTCTCGCGATCGGCGATACCGAACAAACCAGCCGCGAAGGCTGGGCGCCGACACACTTGGGCGACCGCGAGAGCCTGGATTTGGTTGGCGAACAGCAGGCCCTGTTCGATGCCCTGCGCGCGCTCCGCAAGCCATTGGTGGTGGTGCTGATCAACGGGCGCCCCACCTCCACGGTGATGATTGCGGAGCAGGCGAATGCGCTGCTCGAAGGCTGGTACCTGGGCGAGCAGGGCGGCAATGCCATGGCGGATGTGTTGTTCGGCGACGTGAATCCCGGCGGCAAATTGCCGGTCACCATTCCGCGCAGCGTCGGGCAGCTGCCGATGTTCTATAACGTCAAGCCCTCGGGCCGCCGCGGCTACCTGTTCGACACTGTCGCGCCGCTTTATCCCTTTGGCTGGGGCTTGAGCTACACCACGTTTCAGATCGGTGCGCCGCAGTTGTCGGTCGATCACATCGGCGTCGATGGATCGGTGACGGTGAGCGTGCCGGTGCTCAACACCGGAGGCCGCGCCGGCGACGAGACGGTGCAGCTCTATGTGCATCAATTGGTGGGCTCGGTCACCCGTCCCATCAAGGAATTGAAGGCGTTTGAGCGCGTCAATCTGGCGGCGGGCGAATCCAAAACCGTGAACTTCACGCTCACTCCGGAAACCTTTCGCATGTGGAACATCGATATGCAACGGGTGGTCGAGCCCGGCGCATTTGAGGTGATGGTCGGGCCCAATTCGGTGGAATTGAAGACCACGGTACTGCATATCGGCGGATGAGATTCGGTTTAGCCTGAGACCATGGCGGGTAACCTGCGCCATTCCGGTTATTGCAATTAGGGGAGGAAATCGCCCCGCAACCACTGGAACAGGCCAGCTTGATTTCCACATCGCCCGTGATCGCGTCGGAAGCCTTAAAGACCGGATTCAAGCGCTATTTCTTCGTCGGTATGGCGGCGCTGGTGATTCTCACGGTATTCGCCGGTTTCGCGCCCAGCTTTTATCTTCGCAGCGCGTTTCATCCCGATGGCGAACTATCGCTTCTGCTTCACGTCCATGGGCTGGCGTTCAGCGCCTGGATCATTCTTTTCTTGGTTCAGACCCTGCTGATTGCCGGCGGGTCGCGCATTCTGCATCAGCGCTTGGGCTGGGTTACCGTCGGGGTTGCCGTGCTCATGCTGCTGCTCGTGGCTGCGGCTACGGCCGAACAGATGCGCCGCGGGCTGCCCCTCGAGGAGGCAGCCACCGACATATCCCTCAACATGGTTGGCGCCATCATCTTCGGAGTGCCCCTTATCGCCGCGGTCTACTTGCGGAAACGGCCCGATTGGCACAAACGTTTGATGCTGTGCGCCACTTTCGGATTGCTGGGAGCACCGCTATTGCGCCTCGTTTTGCTGACCACGAATCTTGAGTTTTCCACGGCTGCGAACGTGGCGGCGGTCGCAGGGGACTTGTTTTTCTTGCCATGCTTTGCCTACGACTTGCTCACGCGCGGCAGAATTCACCGCGCCTACCTGTACGTGTTGGCGCTGTTCGTGGTGAGTCAGACCATCATGATGAGATTGCCATCCTGGACGCCATGGCTGGATTTTTCGCGGCTCGTGCAGGGCCTTCTCGGCTAGCGCAGGCCGGCTACACCGTGTAGCGGCTCACTAAATTCTCGAGGTATTCCTGCCGGCCGGATTTAGGGACCGGCGTGACATTGTCGGCGACCGCCGCGTCCGACACCGCCGCCAGCGTGCTGCGCCCTTCCAGCATATTGCGCGCGGCAATGGTGTGCCAGCCGGCGTAACGCTGTTCCACGAAAGTGGTCACTTCGCCGCCCTCGAGCATGGCGGCGGCGCCCAGCAGGCCGCGCGCGAGAATGTCGACCGCGCCGATGTGTCCGTAGAACAAGTCGACCGGATCGATACTCTGCCGCCGCACTTTGGCATCGAAGTTGTTGCCGCCGGTGGTAAAGCCGCCGCCCTTGAGCACGTAGTAGAGGGCCAGCGTGATTTCGCGCAACTCGTTCGGAAACTGGTCGGTATCCCAGCCATTCTGCGGATCGCCGCGGTTCATATCGATGGATCCGAAAATGCCGTAGTCGAACGCCATGGCAATCTCATGCTCGAAGCTGTGGCCGGAGAGGGTCGCGTGGTTCGATTCGATGTTGACCTTGACCTCCTTTTCGAGGCCGTGGTGCAGCAAAAAGCCGTAAATCGTGTCGACGTCGAAATCATATTGATGTTTGGTCGGTTCATGGGGCTTGGGCTCGATCAGGATCGCGCCCTTGAAGCCGATCTTGTGCTTATGTTCCACCACCATGGAAATGAACCGGCCGAGCTGATTCTTTTCCTGGCGCAGATTGGTGTTGAGCAGCGTGTCGTAGCCCTCGCGTCCGCCCCACAGCACATAGTTCTCGCCGCCCAAGCGCTGCGTCGCCTCGAGGCAGTGGCGCACCTGGGTGGCGGCGAAGCGAAATACGTCCGGGTCCGGGTTGGTGGCGCCGCCCGCCATGTAGCGTGGGTGGCTGAATAGGTTTGCAGTTCCCCACAATAGCTTGATGCCGGTTGCCGCCATTTTGGCCTGAATTTTATCGACCATGGTTTGCAGATTGGCAACGTGTTCGCGAATGGTTTGCGCCTGCGCCATGACATCGACGTCATGAAAACAGAAGTAGGGCAGGCCCAGCCGCGTCAGGAACTCGAACGCTTCGTCGAGCTTGTGATCCGCGGCGGCCTGATTCAGCGGTCCGCCGTGCCATGGACGGTTGAAAGTACCGGCCCCGAAGATGTCGGTCCCCTCCCAATTGAAGCTGTGCCAGTAGCACACCGCCATGCGTAGTTGTTGCTCCATGGTCTTGCCGGCGACGACGCGGTTTTTGTCGTAGAAACGGTAGGCCAGCGGGTTTTGCGATTGCGGACCTTCGTATTGGATCGGGGCGATGTCGCCGAAATATGAGCGCTTCAAGGGCGTGTCTCCGAGAATAAACTTTTGAGGTTTTGATAGAGGGCGCGATAGCGGCGCAACGATTCCGAGTAGTGCTCGGAAAGTCGCTCATCGGGTTCGGCCACGTGCAAAATCGGCGGCGGCGTGCAGACATCCTCGACGCTGGCTTTCTCCTTGCCCATGCGCGCGAGCCGCGCGGCGCCATAGGCGGGGCCGACCGCGCCGCTATCGCGGTAGGTCAACGGCCGACGCAACACCGAGCTTAAAATTTTTCCCCAGTACAGCGAACGGGCTCCGCCGCCGATCACCGCGATCGAGTCAATTTTTGCACCGCTCGCCAACAGCGCATCCATGCCGTCGCGAAATGCGAAAGCGACGCCTTCCAAAACCGCTTGCGCGATGTTCGCGGCACAAGTCTCCTGAGTCAGGCCGAACAGCACACCTTGCGCGTTCGGATCGTTATGCGGCGTGCGCTCGCCCGATAAATAGGGCAGGAAAATCTCCGAATCACTGGGTTTGCCGCGCTCTTCCGCTGCCGCGAACAGCGCGCTGGCCGTGCCGAGTCCACACAGGCGCGCAGCCCAATCGACGCAGCTCGCCGCGCTCAAGATCACCGACATCTGGTGCCAGTGCTTCGGCACGGCGTGGCAGAAGGTGTGTACGCCGCCGGCAGGGTTTGGCCGATAACCATCACTCGCCAGAAACAACACCCCCGAGGTGCCGAGCGACAAGAACGCGTCGCCCGAGCGCACGACGCCGACGCCGATTGCACCGGCCGCATTGTCGCCGCCGCCGGCAGCAACCGGCACGCGCGCCATGCCCCACGCTTCCGCGATTTCCGCACGCAGCTCGCCGGTGATTTCGTTGCCCTCCGACAGCGCGGGCATGTTCGATTCATCGAGACCCGTGGCCGCGAGCATCGCGCCAGACCAGCGCCGCTGCGCGACATCCAGCCACAGCGTGCCCGCGCTATCCGACATGTCCGAGGCGGTCTCGCCGGTCATTCGCAGCCTCACATAATCTTTGGGAAGCAGCACCAGCGCCGTGTCGGCAAAAATCTTCGGCTCGTAGCGCCGCACCCACAGCAGCTTCGGCGCCGTGAATCCCGGCATCGCGCGGTTGCCGGTGATTGTCGCCATCTCCGGCACGGCGGCTTCGAGCTCGTTGCACTGCTCGGCGCTGCGGCCATCGTTCCACAAAATGGCGGGGCGCAGGGCCCGCTGTTGTTTGTCGAGCAGCGTGGCGCCGTGCATTTGACCCGTAAGCCCAATGGCGCGCACTGCTTTGCGCACCGGCAAACGCAAGTCGCTCACCGCGTTGTTGGTCGCAGACCACCAGTCGCCGGGATTCTGCTCCGACCACTTGGACTGCGGCCGCGAGACCGTAAGCGTAGAGCTGGCCTGATCGACTACACTGCCTGTGTCGTCAACCACAGCCGCCTTCACCGCCGAGGTGCCAATGTCGATTCCCAGATACATTGTTAAAGAGCTTGCTTTCGGAAATAGTTTTAATTGCAGTATACGGTAGCGCTATCATTCTATGCCCGTTTTGGGTGCTAGCACCAATAAAAGAACGCAAATCAGGCCAGGGGCGCGCCGCTTCGGAAGGGAGAAAACAAATTGAGCAACCATCGCGATGCATCCATCAATTTGCCGCTGATCGCGGCCATTGTAGGGGTCGCCACCATTGGCGGCTTCATGTTCGGCTACGACAGCGGCGTGATCAACGGCACCCAGGAAGGGCTCAAAAGCACCTTTAACTTGAGCGAGGCGTGGCTCGGCATCACTGTGAGCGCCCTGCTGCCGGGGTGCGCAGTCGGTGCCTTTGCCGCCGGGCGTTCGGCGGATCGGTGGGGGCGTCGGCGCGTTATGTTAGCCGCGGCGATGCTGTTCATTTTGAGCGCGCTGGCCTCGGGCGCAGCGGCTTCCGCGGTGATGATGATCGTGGCGCGATTTGCCGCCGGCGTCGGCGTGGGTGCCGCGAGCGTCCTGTCGCCCGCTTATATCAGCGAAGTGACGCCGGCGAGTATGCGCGGGCGGTTGTCGAGCGTGCAGCAGGTCATGATCATTGCCGGACTTACCGGCGCATTCCTCGGCAATTATTTTCTGGCGCATGTCGCCGGCCGCTCCACTGACACGCTATGGCTGGGATATGCCGCATGGCGCTGGATGTTTTGGATGCAAGTGATTCCGGCGAGCATCTTCTTGCTGACCTTGCTGCTTATTCCCGAAAGTCCACGCTATCTGGTGGCGCGAGGCCGGCATGAAGAAGCGCTGGGCGTTCTGACGCGCTTGTTCGGCGCCGCCGCAGCAACAACAAAGACCCTGGAAATCAAGGGATCTTTGGCGGCCGACCATACTCCGCGGCTGTCGGATCTGATCGACCGCTCCACCGGCCGATGGCGCCGTATCGTCTGGGTTGGGATCGGGCTCGCGACCTTTCAGCAACTGGTGGGCATCAACGTGGTGTTCTACTACGGCGCGGTGCTGTGGCAGGCGGTGGGATTTAGCGAAGCGGATTCGCTCAAGATCAATATCTTGAGCGGTACTCTGTCGATTGCCGCCTGCTTGCTGGCCATCTTCTTGATCGATCGCATCGGCCGAAAGCCATTGCTCATGGTCGGTTCGATCGGCATGGCCGTAACCTTAGGCTTACTGACGATTGCATTCGCGACCGGGGACTTGGGCGGCGGCACACTGCACCTGGCGCCCACTGTGGGCAGGCTGGCGCTGATCAGCGCAAATCTCTACGTGATATTTTTCAACTTGAGCTGGGGCCCGGTCATGTGGGTGATGCTGGGCGAAATGTTTCCCAACCAGATCCGCGGTTCGGGGCTTGCGGTCAGCGGCGCGGCGCAGTGGAGCGCGAATTTCTTGATCAGCGTAAGCTTTCCCGTCCTCGCAAAATACATCGGCTTACCCATCACCTACGGCTTCTACACCGCGTGCGCGTTTATTTCGATCCTCTTCGTTTTGAAGATGGTGCACGAGACGCGCGGCCGGGAATTAGAGGACATGATCGGCTAGCGGCACGCCGCTGGTGTGATATATCTGAGCCGATTGGTAGCGCAACCACAAAATGATTGCCAAAGGCAAAAATTAGTGGTTAAGATGGTAGCGCAACCATTAAAAGATAGGGCGGGCTGTTAGCGCTATCAACAATAGATCGAGCTTTGGGGAGATTTTCTAATGAGTCGAAAGACACGGCGTTGTGCGTCGAAGAACGATGTTCAAAACCTGACCCTGCGCGCGGCAATACACCGCTTGAGCGGTGCAAAGATGGGACTGTCGGGGCTCGCGCTTGGGTCGATGGCCTTCGGCGCCTACGCAGCCGACACGACCACGGCTTCGGACTCGCAGCTCGAAGAGATCACGGTCACAGGCATCCGCGCCTCCCTGCAGCAGAGCCTTGACATCAAGCGCGACTCGTTTGGGATCGTCGATGCCATTTCCGCCGAGGACATCGGCAAATTCCCAGACTCGAACCTCGCCGCCGCCATGGAGAGAGTCCCCGGCGTCACGGTGACCAGATCGGCGACGACGCTGACCGGCACCGGCGGCAGCTCGACCACCGGCAACCCGACGCAAATTACCGTGCGCGGATTTGGTCCGCAGTTCAATGAAACGCTGTTTGACGGCCGCCAGGTGCCGACAGCGATCGGCAACGTTACCCGTGGCTTCGACTTCGGCTCCATCGGCTCAGAATTCGTCAGTCAGGTGGACGTGTTGAAGACCCCCGACGCCGCCCTATCGAGCGGTGCGATCGGCGCGACTGTCAACATCAAGTACCCGAAACCTTTCGAGCACCCCGGAATGCAACTGGCAGGTTCGCTCTCGGGAACCGATTCGAGCGGCGACAACAAGATCACGCCGAACGGCAGTCTGCTCTTCAGCGACACCTTTGCGGACGATCGCTTTGGCATTTTGGTCGATGCCGGCTATTCGGATACCAAGGTGCGCGCCAATCACATCAATATTCAAGGTTGGGAGGGTGGAAACCCGGCCGCAGGGGGTGGATTGGTCCCCTGCCAATTGAAGGGCCAAACCTGTGCGGTTGCCCCGGGCTCGGCCGGGAGCCCGCCGCCCAGCATCAACGACTGGTTCATCCAGGACTACGGCATCTATCAGGAGCACAACGACGACAAGCGCGTCGGCGGCCGGTTCGTGCTGCAGGCGAGGCCAATCGATGGCTTGGAGATGACCCTCGATGATAACTACGCCAAGGAAACTTTGGTTCAGATACAGCAGGGTTTCAGTGCCTGGTTCAACAACACCGGTTTGACGGACGTGGTGCAGGCGGCCGATGGCACGGTGACGAGTTTCACGCAACCGGGTACGCCTACGGATTTTCAGGCGCAAATCAACCAGTCGGTGACCACGACCAACACCATCGGCTTCAACGTGAAATGGGATGCCACCGCCCACACCTCGTACATGTTCGACGCCTATAACGCCGTTGCCAAGCTCAATCCCGGCGCCCAAGCCGGTTTGGATGCCGACGTCGGCTACGGCAACGGTCCGAATAGCACCTCGCTCGGTATCAACGTCCCCGGCGGCCACAACCTGCCCTATCCGACCGGCTTTGGGCCGGCGGGCGATGCCGCGAACTTCGCGAATCCCGCATTCATCGGTTCGCACGTGCTGGTGGAGTCTTACAACCAGAATACCGACATGATCAACCAGTTGAAGCTGGAAGGTAGCTGGCACGACGATCAATTAAAATTCAAGTACGGCGTACAGTTCACGCGCGATGCCGAGACACTGCGCGGATTTACCGATCTGCCGTACACCTGGCAGATGTACGCGGGTTACGGGCCGCCCCCGGTTGGCTCCGGCGGCGTGGCGCCAATACCGGCGAACTTGATATCGAGCACTTTCGGTACCGGCTCGGGCTTCATCAATGGTTGGGGCAACGGCGCCAACCTGCCGCCGGCGATTATCGCCGCCAACGGCTACGCGATCTTGAATTACCTGCAGAGCTTGAACGGCGCAGGTCAGAACACCACCGCGTGCAGCAACTTGGCCGGCGCCACGCCTTGCACCGGCAAATACATCATGTATCAGAATCTGGGCGGATCCCAGGACGTTACCGAGAGCACGGTGTCCCCGTATTTCAGTTTGGCGCTGAACGAGAAGATCGAGGACATGCCGCTGAAGATCAATCTCGGGGCGCGCATCGAGTCCACGCATGTGACCTCTGCCGGCGTCTCCAGCTTGCCGGTGGGGCAGCTGACCATCGTGCCGACCGACCATACTGCCTACGCGTTCACTCCCAGTCCGCCGATCCCGATCAGCACCGAGAGCAACTACCGCTATCTATTGCCGAACCTGGATCTGGGTTTGTACTTGACCGACACCCTCAAGGTGCGCCTCGACGCATCGCGTACCTTGACCCGTGCGCCCTTGGGCGATCTCACGCCGGATCTGAACGTGCCGGCAGGTCAGCGTGTTGGCGCTCTTAATGCGACAGGCGGCAACCCAACGTTGCTGCCATATCTTTCCGACAATTTTGATTTGGGAGCGGAGTGGTACTACGCGCCGAACTCCTACGTCTCAGTGGATGCCTTCGTCAAGGAAGTGACCAATTTCGTTGTCGGCGGCACGATTACTCAGCCCATCAATGGCGTGACGCTTCCCAATGGTACGCCGGCGATATTCAGCGTCACCTCGCAAATCAACGGTCCCTCGGCCGAAGTGCGCGGCATCGAATTGGCGTGGCAATACACGATCGGCGATAGCGGATTCGGCTTCCAGGCCAACGCCACCTTCGTCGGCACCAACAAGCCGTACGATCCGAACAATCTCAGTCAGTCTGAATTCGCGGTGACCGGTTTGGCCAATTCGTACAACTTCATTCCGTTCTTTGACAAGTACGGCTTCCAGGCGCGCGTTGCGATCAATCATCAAGCAGCGTTCCTGAACAGCTTCGGTCAAATTCAGAACAACTCGCAGTTCGGCATCGAGCCCACCTTCGTGAATGCCACCACTTATGTTGACTTCAGTGCCAGCTACCAGATCAATAGGCATTTCAATGTCTATTTCACGGCGCTGAATCTCACCGATCAGGTTTACAGCACGCACGGCCGCTTCTCGGAGCAAATCCTGGATGTGGTCGACACGGGCCGGCAATTCACGCTCGGAGTTCACGCCAAACTGTAGCAACCCGTGCAATCCTGAGAGCTGATACAGAGGCCGCCTGCCGCAGGCGGCCCTCTTCGCTGCCGGCGCCGTGGTCAGCTTAATTTCATCAAAGTCGCAGTGCTTGCGCTAAGCTGTTTAACGCCATGACCGCACTCCCTATCCGCAGCATCGCCATCGTCGGCGGCGGCACCGCGGGCTGGATGACTGCCGTGAGCCTCGCGAAGTTCTTCAAGGCGGCCAATGTTCGCGTACGGCTGATCGAGTCGGAGCAAATCGGCATCATCGGCGTCGGCGAGGCCACGATACCGCCGATCATGCATTTCATCCGCGGCGCAGAGATCGACGAGAACGACCTCGTCCGCAAGACCCAATCGACCTTCAAATTGGGCATCGAGTTCAAGGACTGGACGCGCATTGGCCACAGCTACCTGCATCCCTTCGGACAAACCGGCTTCGACTTGGGGCCCGTCGCCTTCTCGGCCTACTGGCTCAAAGCCTTTCGCGAAGGAAAGGCGGCCCGGCTCGAGGAATACTCGCTGGAAGCGACGGCGGCATACGCTGCGAAATTCATGCGGCCGGTGCAAGCCGCCAATTCGCCTCTGGAAAAAATCACCTACGCCCTGCACTTCGACGCTTCGCTGTTTGCACGCTACCTGCGCGCCATCGCCGAGGCCCGCGGCGTCGAGCGCACCGAAGGCAAGGTCAAATCGGTGGCGCTGCAGTCGGACAACGGCTTCATCCGCTCACTCACTCTCGAGAGCGGTGAACAGGTCGAGGCCGATCTTTACATCGATTGCTCCGGCTTTCGCGGCCTGTTGATTGAAGGGGCATTGCAAACCGGCTACGAGCACTGGAATCACTGGCTGCCGTGCGATCGCGCCGCGGCGGTGCCGTGCGAACGCACCGGTGCGCTGTCCTCCTATACCAGGGTAACGGCGAAGGCCGCGGGCTGGCAGTGGCGCATTCCATTGCAGCACCGCATCGGCAACGGCTACGTTTACGGCAGCAACTTCATCAGCGATGACCAGGCGCAAGCCGAGCTTTTGTCGAGCATCGAAGGCAAGGCACTCGCCGCACCGCTCAAGCTGCAATTTGCCACCGGCCGCCGCAAGCGCTTCTGGAACAAGAACTGCGTGGCGATCGGACTGTCGGCCGGCTTCCTGGAACCGCTGGAATCCACCAGCATCCATTTCATCCAGCGCGGCATCGCCCTGCTGCTGAGCTACTTTCCGGACCGCAATTTCAATCCCGCGGACATCGACCGCTACAACAAGATCGTGGCGAGCGAATACGAGCGCGTCAGGGATTTTCTGGTGCTGCACTATTCTTCGACCGAGCGCGACGACAGCGAAATCTGGCGCTATTGCCGCAGCATCGAAAAGCCCGATAGCTTGAGGGAAAGAATCGAGCTGTTCCAAAGCTTCGGGCGCCTGATCCGTGAAGACAACGAGCTTTTCCCGATGCAAAGCTGGCTGTATGTCTTGGTCGGCCAAAACATCATGCCGCAGAACGACGATCCGCTCGTCGGCATTTTGGACCCGCGCCAGGTTATGGATAATCTGGGCAACATCCGCAGTGTCATTCGGCAGTGCGCCGCCGCCATGCCGAAGCATGAGGACTTCATCAGCCGAAACTGCGCAGCCTTGAGCGCGGTCGTGGGATAATTTGCCCATGACTCAAGCCGTTCAAAGAGTCGTGATCGTCGGCGGTGGCACCGCCGGATGGCTGACCGCCGGCATTATTGCTGCGCGTCATCAGGGGCGAATGAAGGCAGGTTTCTCGGTCACCTTGATCGAGTCGCCCAACGTTCCCATCATCGGCGTGGGCGAGGGCACCTGGCCGACCCTGCGGGCGAGCCTCGAAAAGATGGGCGTTTCGGAAACGGACCTGTTTCGCCACAGCGATGCCGCCTTCAAGCAGGGTGCGAAATTCGCCCGCTGGACCACGGGTGCGGACGACGATCGCTACTACCATCCGCTGATGCTGCCGCAGGGCTTCACCCAGCTGAACTTGGCGCCGCACTGGCTGAGTGATTCACAAGGCAGGAATTTCAGCGAATCGGTTTGCCCTCAGGAACAACTCTGCGAGGATGGACTGGCTCCCAAAATGATCACGACGCCCGAGTACAAAGCCGTCGCCAACTACGCCTACCATCTGGATGCCGGCAAGTTTGCGCCCTTCCTGCAGAAACATTGCACCGAGAAGCTCGGCGTGCGTCACGTGGCGGCTGACGTCGTGAGCGTGAATCAGAGTGAATCGGGCGACATCAAGAGCGTCGATACCAAACAAGCGGGGCAGATAGCCGGTGACCTGTTCGTCGACTGCAGCGGATTCTCCTCGCTGCTGCTCGGCAAGACCTTGAACGTCGCCTTCAAGGATTGCAGCGACTGTACTATTTTGCGATACCGCGCTGGCGCTGCAAATACCCTACGACACGCCCGATGCGCCCATGGCCTCGCACACCATTTCGACCGCTCAGCCGGCGGGCTGGATTTGGGACATCGGATTGCCCACGCGCCGCGGCACCGGCTACGTCTACTCCAGCCGGCACAGCAGCGAGGATGAGGCGCGTGAAACTCTGCTGCGCTATGTGGGCCCTGCGCATAAGGACAAGGTCGCGCGCAAGATTTCCATTCGCTCCGGACATCGCGAGACTTTTTGGAAGAACAACTGCGTCGCCGTGGGACTTGCCGCGGGCTTTCTCGAGCCGCTCGAATCCTCGGCCATCGTCCTCATCGAACTGTCCGCAAAACTGATCGCCGAACAGATGCCCGCCAATCGCGATGTCATGGACATCGTGGCGGCGCGGTTCAATGACGTGAACCATTATCGCTGGGGCCGCATCATCGACTTCCTCAAGCTGCATTATGTGCTGACGCAAAGGCCGGAGCCATTCTGGCGCGACAATCTCGACCCTGAGTCGATCCCCGACCGGCTGAAGAATCTGCTGCACCTGTGGAAATACCAGTCGCCCTGGTTTTTCGATGAGTTCGACCGCCTCGAGGAAGTGTTTCCGGCGGCGAGCTATCAATATGTTCTGTACGGCATGGGATTCCGCACCGAGGTGGGACCCATGGACAACGCCGACACCGAATCGACGGCGGCACGGCTGCTGAAGGAGAATGCGGCCATGACAAAAAAGTTGCGCTCGCAGCTCCCGAAGAATCGCGATCTGCTGCGCAAGATACAAGAGCATGGCATGCAGCGCATCTAAATGAATTCAAAATGACACGCATCGTAGTTCTCAACAGCCTGGTCCACCGCACCGTGCGCGTTCAAGCCGAGGCCGCGGCGAAATTCGGCGACAATCAGCGCTTCGTGCAGGTGGTGGTCACGGAGTTTTCCCTCCTGGTAACCCACTATCCCATCTTGTTTTCAAAAGACGCCGACACCGGCGCGTTCTTTTGCGGAGCCATGCTGGGAATCGATGAAGGGGAAAATCTGTTCTTGAAGGATGACAAGGGCCACGAGGGTTATCGCCCTTTGAATCTGCAGCGAGCGCCGTTCTTCGTCTCGGGGGAGGAGTTGGCGATCGACCTCGATCACCCGCGGGTCGGCGCCGACACGGGGCAGTCCTTGTTCAACGACCGCGGCGAACCGACACCTTATCTTGAAAGCATCATGGCGGCGTTTCAGCAATTGAAACCGGGCATCGAAATGACCAAGCGTTTCATCGAGACCTTGTTGAAGCTCAATCTGCTGGAGCCGGTGGACATCGTTCTCGG
The DNA here is from genome assembly GCA_963771615.1 of uncultured Gammaproteobacteria bacterium. Lineage (GTDB taxonomy): Bacteria > Pseudomonadota > Gammaproteobacteria > Steroidobacterales > Steroidobacteraceae > Bog-1198. The sequence continues at coordinate 477,209 of CAVYUD010000004.1, read as the reverse complement.
CTTTGATGACGGCAGCAAACGAAATCTCGTGGATCTGTATACAGTCAATCAAGACCTGCTGCGGCAGCTGCCGGATGCCTCCGTCCTCGAATTGTTCCGGCGCGGCTATCTGCAATTGATTTATCTCCTCATCGCCTCGCTGAAGCAGATTCCGGTGTTGGCGAAAAAGAAGAACGACCGGTTCCTTGCCGCCTGACTGTGCGGTTGAGCATCCCGCATGCCTGAGAGCCCGCGCAGTATTGACGCCTCTGACCTCAAGGGTCCCGAGCAATTTCTGCGTGACGTGGTGGAACCGTGCCGGCCGGCAGTGGTGCGCGGCCTGGTCAAGGATTGGCCCATCGTCGCGGCGGGCAGGCTCTCGCCGGCGGCGGTGCGGGATCATCTCAAGCCCCTCGATGCCGGGGGCGAAATCGAGGCGTTTTTCGGCGCGCCCGCGATCGCGGGAAAATATTTTTACACCGAGGATCTGAAGGGCTTCAACTTCGAACGGCGGCGTATGAAATTCGTTGCGGCACTCGAGTCCATCGTGTCGTCCGTGGGCGTGCCGGGTTCGCCGTCGATGTACGTGGGATCGGTCCCAACCAGCGACTACTTACCGCGTTTCGCCGCTCTGAATCCCATGCCCTTGCTGAATCCGGGCATCGGTCCACGCGTGTGGGTGGGTCACGCCGCAAACGTCTCTTCACATTACGACACCGTGGACAATCTGGCGTGCGTCGCCGTCGGTACCCGGCGCTTCACGCTGTTCGCGCCGCAATCGATCGACAATCTCTACGTGGGCCCGATCGACAACACCATGGCCGGACAACCGGTGAGCCTGGCGGCGTCATCGGCGCCCGACAGTGAGCGGTTCCCTCTCTTCGAACAGATAAAAGGTCAGGCGCTCATCGTGAACCTCGAGCCCGGCGACGCGCTCTACCTGCCCAAGCTCTGGTGGCACAAAGTCGAATCAACGGCGCCGTTCAATGTGTTGGTGAATTATTGGTGGGATGCGTTCCGCACCGGCCCCGATGCTCCCTATACCAGCATGCTGCTCTCCATGATCACGATTGCCGAACGGCCGGCGGCGGAGCGGCTGGCATGGAAGGCTTTCTTTGATCACTATGTGTTTCGCACCCACGGCCACCCGTTGGCGCATCTGCCGCCGGAGCAACACGGTTTGCTTGGCTCGCTCAAAGACAACTACGGCAAAATTCGCGCGCGCGTGATGCACCTGCTGCGCGGCGGCTAGCAACGCTCGATCGCTGACAACGGAGCAGATTTGGCAGAACAGGCATCGCCGGAAATGCAGGCAGCGTTCAGCGCCGCCCTCGGACATCATCAGGCCGGGCGCCTGGGTGAAGCGGAACGGCTGTATCTGCAGATTTTAAAGATCGATCCCCAGCACGCGGATGCCCTGCATTTTCTCGGCGTGCTCGCCCATCAGATCGGCCGCAATGAGCTCGCGGTGGATCTGATCGGCAGAGCCATCGCGCAGAATGGCCGAATTCCGGCCTTCCATAACAACCTTGGCAATGCGCTCAAAGCGCAGGGCAAGCTGCAGGAGGCAGCGGCGGCCTACGCGGGGGCGTTGGTGCATCAATCGAATCACGTCGGGGCGCTGTTCAATTTGGGGCTGGTACTGCAGATGCAGGGCAAGTTAGAGGAGGCAGCGGCCTCTTATCGGCGCGCTTTGAGCTTCAAGCCGGATTACACCGAGGCACTCGGCAACCTCGGCAATACGCTGCAGGAGCAGGGCAAGCTGCAGGAAGCGGTGGCTTGCTATGGGCGGGCCTTGGCCTACAAGCCGGACTACGCCGAGGTGCATAGCAATTTGGGCAATGTGCTGATGGCCCAAGGTGAGTATGCGGCGGCGGCTGCTGCTCATGCACGGGCGCTGACTCACAAGCCGGATTACGCCGAGGCTCACAATAATCTTGGTCTCGTTCTTCTGCAGCAGGGCGATGTCGATGCGGCCGTCGCCTCTTATCGGCGGGCGTTGTCTCACAAGCCAGCCTACGCCGAGGCGCACATCAACCTCGGCAATGCACTCAGGGAACGAGGCCAGGCGGCGGAAGCGGCCGCTTCCTACCAGCGGGCGCTCGCCCTGAACCGGGACAATGCCGCAGCGCGCTTGGGCCTCGCCACCGCGATGATCCCCGTGTTTACCGACACCGTTGCCGAGAGTATTGCGGCTACCGAAATATTTGCGAGATCTCTGCAGGAGCTGAGAGCTTGGAGCAGTGCCAATCCGGGAAAGCTGGGAGAGTCGGTGGGCGGCAGCCAACCGTTTTACCTGGCGTACAGGCCTGCCGATATCACGGCCTTGCTGTCGAGCTACGGCGACCTCGTCTGCGCCGAGGCGGCCGCTTATTGGCGACATGGAATCGCCAAAGGCGGGACCGTACCGCACGCGCGAGCACGCGTTCGCATTGCAGTGGTGAGCGGCCAGGTGCGGCGTCACCCGGTGTGGGATGTGGTACTACGGGGACTTCTGGCGCAGCTTGATCGGCGGCGATTCGAGTTGGTTCTTTATCATACGGGCTCAATTACCGACGAAGAAACGACTTGGGCAAGAAGCCGAGTCGATCGCTTCGTGCAAGGTCCTCGGTCGTCTCGCGCGTGGCTCGATGAAGTCGCACGGGATCGGCCCGACGTCATGTTCTATCCCGAGGTCGGAATGGATTCCGCTACCTGTGCGCTCGCGTCTTTGCGCTTGGCGCCGCTGCAGGTGGCCGGCTGGGGTCATCCGGTGAGCACCGGATTTCCCAGTATCGATTGGTTTGTGTCCGGCGAGCTTCTTGAAGGGACTGGTGCCGAGCGCCATTACCGTGAAAAACTAATATGTTTGCCGGGAACCGGAGTTTGCACTGATTTGCCGGCGGTCCAATCTCAGGCATGGGACGGTCCCGCTCGGCCGAAGAATTGCACCCGCTTCGCGCTGTGCCAGCAGCCGATCAAGTTTGATCCCGCGCATGATGAGCTGTTGACGCGCATTGCCAAGGCCGTCGGTCCGAGTGAATTCTGGCTGGCGGCGCCAAAGAAATTACATTGGGCGACGGACAGGCTGCGCCAGCGGCTGGCGAAGGCCTTCTCCGCGGCAGGGCTCGATCCAGACGCTCACCTGCGCGTGATGCCCTGGTTGTCGCGCGAACAATTCTCCGGGTTCTTGGACGAGATGGATGTGTTTTTGGATTGTCCGGCCTTTTCTGGCTACACCACGGCCTGGCAGGCCGTTCATTGCGGAATTCCGATTGTCACCTGGGAGGGAGCATTTCTGCGTCAACGCTTGGCCGCGGGCCTGCTGCGGCAGATCGGCATGAAGGATGGAATCGTCTCGTCCGCCGACGAATATGTGCAGTTGGCCGTGCGTTGCGCAGACGAGTCTCGCGATTGCAGTCGGCGCAGCGCACGGCGTGAATCGATCCGTGGGGCGGCGACTCAGGCGGATGGCAACCGCGCGGCGGTGAGCGCTTTCGAGGAAGCGCTGATCGATGCACAAAAAAACTGACAATGCGCGTTCGGCGTCGCGCGTCAGGCGGCAGGCGGCTGGCGCAGAATCCAGCCGTTGCCGTCGGGATCCTTAAACATCGCGTATCGGCCCCAAGGCTGTTGTTCAATGTTGGAAAGCTGCAAGCCACGCGAGCCGAGCAGCCGGTGATCGCCATCGATGTCGCTGCTGTTGAGCATGACACCCTGCAAGCCGCCCGGCTTCATGCCGTCAAACCAAGTCACCAAGGCGATTGTCGTGCTACACCCTGGGGGCGCGAGCTGAATCCATTTGCCGCTCGGACCCATCGACTCCTCGCGCAATAAATCAAACCCCAGAATTTGCTGATAGAACAGCTTCGATTTTTGCTGGTCGGAGACGGGAACCGAAACGATTTCGAAGGACACGATCGCCATGACTCGCTCCGTGTGGTGGAATTAGCGAAGTTTAGCAGTCTATGAGCGAACATCGCATACCAACGCGGGGGAGCAATGGTCAAGCTTGATTTTCACGCGAGCGGGCGACATTTCCTGCAGATTCCCGGTCCGAGTCCCGTCCCCGATCGTATTCTTCGCGCGATGAGTCTGCCGACCATCGATCATCGCGGTCCCGAATTTGCGGCGCTGGGGCTCAAAGTCTTATCGGGCATCAAGCAAGTCTTCAAGACGCGGCAGCCGGTTGTCATCTATCCCGCATCGGGAACCGGCGCCTGGGAAGCGGCCCTGGTCAACACCTTGAGCCCGCGGGACCATATCCTGATGTATGAAACTGGGCATTTTGCGTCGCTCTGGCAGAAGTTGGCGGCGCGCTTAGGGTTGTCCACGGAAGTCCCTGGCTTGGGCCGGCGAGGATACCGAATTGCCCGTCGCGCCTGGCTGGCGCCGCGGCGTTCATGCGGATCTTATCGAGGCGCGCCTGGCACAAGATCCGCAGCATCGGATCAAAGCCGTGTGCGTCGTGCACAACGAGACTTCGACCGGCGCGACCTCGGATATCCACGCGGTGCGCCGTGCCATCGACGCGGCCAAGCACCCGGCGTTGCTGATGGTCGACAGCATTTCTGGACTCGCGTGTGCGGATTATCGGCACGATGAATGGGGCGTCGACGTCACGATCAGCGGCTCGCAGAAGGGACTCATGCTGCCGCCGGGCATGAGCTTCAATTGCGTGTCGTCCCGTGCAGTGGAGGCGGCGCGGACCGCCAAACTGCCGCGGTCGTATTTTGCTTGGGATGAAATCATTGAAATGAACAGGGCCGGCTATTGGCCTTACACGCCGAACACGAATCTGCTGTACGGCCTGTCCGAAGCGCTCGATATGTTGCTCGAGGAGGGCCTGGAGTCGGTCTTTCGGCGGCATGCACGCTGGGCGGCCGGCGTGCGCGCGGCCGTTACTGCATGGGGATTGCCGATTCAATGCGCGGAGCCTGAGGCGTATTCTCCGGTGTTGACCGGCGTGATTACGCCGGCCGGTGTGGACGCGGATGCGCTCAGAAAAGTCATCTATGAACGATTCGATCTATCGCTGGGTACGGGACTCGGGAAAGTGAAAGGCCGCATGTTTAGAATCGGACACTTGGGAGACAGCAACGAGCTCACCTTGCTTGCGACCCTTGCCGGTTGCGAGATGGGCATGAAGCTCGCCGGCATCAAGCTCGCCGGCAGCGGCGTGCAGGCGGCAATGAGCGAATTCGCGCCGGTGGATTCCGCGGTAAAAAAATAACCTAAAGCCGAGGAGGCGAATGTGCTGCATCGATCAACGACCCGCGTGCTGGGCTTGCTTTGCGTGATGTATTTCATCACTTACGTCGACCGCGTCAACGTCAGCACGGCGGCGATCGAATTCAGCAAGGAATTTCACCTTTCCAATACTCAGGTGGGGTTGGTGTTTTCTGCGTTTGCTTATCCCTACCTGCTTTTCCAGGTCATCGGCGGCTGGGTGGGGGATCGATTCGGTCCGCGCCGCACGCTCACGATTTGCTCGCTCATTTGGGCCGGTGCAACCGTGCTCACCGGGTTGGCCACGGGTTTGGCTTCCATGCTCGTCGCCCGCGTGCTGCTGGGTTTGGGTGAGGGCGCTACGTTCCCAACGGCGACGCGCGCGATGTCCAATTGGACCGCAACCAATCGACGGGGATTTGCGCAAGGTATCACGCACGCCTTCTCGAGGATCGGCAACGCAGTCACGCCGCCCATCGTGACGTGGCTCATGGTGGCGTTCAGTTGGCGGGGCGCATTCATCGTGCTCGGAATCTTAAGCTTGATCTGGGCCGTCGTCTGGGGATGGTACTTCCGCGACAACCCGCGCGATCATGCCACGATCACCCCGCAGGAAGTCGACATCCTGCCGGCCTACGTCGGCGTCAAGGAAACGCCCGCCGTGCCGTGGTTGCCGCTCATCAAGCGCATGCTGCCGGTGACGCTGGTGTATTTCTGTTACGGCTGGACGCTGTGGCTCTTTCTTACTTGGATTCCCCAGTACTTCCTGCACAACTACCACATGAATTTGAAAAACTCCGCCGTGTTTGCCTCTGGGGTTTTCTTTGCGGGGGTGCTGGGCGATTCGCTGGGAGGTCACGTCACCGATTGGCTGCTGACGCGCACGCAGAGCCGCACGAAAGCGCGCAGCTACATGGTAGTGGTCTGCAATTTGGGAGCGCTCGCCTCACTGCTGCCCATTCTGTTCGTGCACGATTCGACCATCGCCGCAATCTGTCTGAGCTTGGGTTTCTTTTTCGCTGAAATGACCATTGGTCCCATGTGGGCAATTCCGATGGACATCGCGCCGAAGTATTCCGGCACGGCGAGCGGATTCATGAACATGGGCTCGGCCCTGGCCGCAATTTTGAGTCCCGTGGTGGGCGGCTGGATCATCGATGTCACAGGCAATTGGGACTGGCCGTTTATCGGGTCGATGGGGCTTATGGTGGTGGGCGCCGTGTTTGCCTTTGCCATGAAGCCGGAGCAGAAATTCTAGTCATCGCGCATTAGCGGCACTAAGCCCAGCTTTAGATAAGCTTAAGCGCATCGAGGCTAGGATAGGTAGCATTGTGGTCCCATGTTGTCCGACCGCAAGCCGTCCGCAGCCGCAAAGCCCTCCGCCTGGCTGGTGGGCGCCTGTCTGCTCGCCGTCTATGTGGTTTGGGGCACAACGTACTTCGCCATCAAGGTCGCGATCGAAGGCATCGCACCGTTCTTCTTGGTGGGAACGCGCTTTGTCGCTGCGGGCGTGCTGCTGCTCGGTTGGCAAGCGATGCGCGGCGCACCGGCGCCGACGGCGAAGCAATGGGGCGGCGCGGCGTTGGTGGGACTTCTGCTTCTCGTGGTTGGAAATGGCGGCGTGTCAGTTGCGGAGCATTGGGTAAGTTCCGGCGCTACTGTCGCGCTGATCAGCATCATGCCGTTGGCCACCGCGCTTTGGTCCGGCGCATTCGGCGAGTGGCCGCGACGCGCAGAATGGATCGCCATAGCGCTTGGCGGCGCCGGCGCCGCGGTCATGCTCTTCGGGCGCGATCTGCAAGCCAACATTCTCGGCACATTGCTCATTCTATTTGGCACGGCATCCTGGTCATTGGGCACGGTGCTTTCTCGTCGGCTGGACATTCCGCATGGTCCGACTGGATTCGGTGCGGAAATGCTGACCGCAGGGCTGATGGGGTTGGTTGTCAGCGCGGCGTTGGGCGAACACTGGTCGATTCCGCAGGCGCCGCATGTCTGGTGGGCATGGAGCTACCTCGTAGTATTCGGCTCACTGATCGCGTTTTCGGCGTATCGATTCGTCGTCGAGCGAGTCTCGCCCTCGCTTGCGGCGACCTATGCCTACGTCAATCCCCCCGTGGCCTTGGTCGTGGGCTGGTGGTTGGGCAATGAAAGGTTTTCCGCAAACGTTTTGTTCGGTTTACCCGTCGTGCTGGTCGCGGTTGCGTTGCACGCTTGGATACAGACGCGCGATTCGCCGCTTACACCCGCCCAGGTCCCACTCGACACCGCGCCGTGCCTGCCGTCACAGGTGCGTAGTAAGTCCTAGACCAAGCCCGTACGATCCAACTACTGATGACCAGTTGGAGATCTCATGCGCCATATCGCGCTATTCATGTCTGGCGGCCGCCGCGACTTCCGTGCATTCTGCCCCCGAGCAGGCAGATGGCTGGTCCGCTTACGGGGGTGATCCCGGCGGCGCGCGCTACTCCTCGCTCACGCAAATCACGGCGAACAACGTCAGCGATCTGAAGGTCGCCTGGACTTTCCGCACTGGCGAGCTTGGTCAAGGCGTCAAGGACTGGCATCGCTCGGCCTTTGAGGCGACGCCGATTCTCTATAACGGCACGCTATATTTGACAACCAGTAGCACCGATGTAGTGGCAGTGAACGCGGCCAACGGCCTGCTGCGCTGGCGCCATGACTCCCAAAGCCGAAAGGACCTGCATTATTCCGATGGCGTCTCGCGCGGCGTGTCGTTATGGGTGGATGAGCAGAGCGCGCAACAGGCGCCATGCCATGCGCGAATCTTCGCGCCCACGCTGGATGGCCGCTTGCTGGCGCTCGATGCACCCACGGGCAAGCCTTGCGCGGACTTTGGCGAGCGGGGTGCGGTCAATCTTCTCAAGGACATCCGTTCGCAATTCCAGGACGGCGATGAATGGCGCAACTATTTGGTGACTTCGCCGCCGGCCATTTTGGACGGCAAGGTGATCGTGGGTTCCTCCATTGGCGACAATCGCGCGGTGCTCGAGGAACTCGGCACCGTGCGCGCCTTTGATGCGCGCAGCGGCCGATTGGTGTGGAGTTGGGATCCGATCCCGCGAGATTCCGGCAACCCTGTATACAAAGAGTGGGATTCTGCGAAGGTTGGGAACGCAAGTGCAGCTAATGCGTGGGCGCCCCTGTCGGTGGATACGGAGCGCCACTTGGTGTTCGTGCCGACTGGCTCGGCCAGCCCGGATTTTTTCGGCGGCGAGCGGCCAGGGGATAATCGCTGGGCGAATTCCATCGTGGCACTCGAGGGTGATACGGGCAAGCTGAAGTGGGGTCAACAACTGGTGCATCACGATCTCTGGGACTACGACGTGGGTTCGCAGCCCACACTGGCGAACATTCTGCACGACGGCAAATCCGTGCCGGCAGTGATTCAGGCCACCAAGACCGGATTTCTGTTCACCTTCGCTCGCGACGATGGTACGCCGCTATTTCCCATAGTAGAAAGAGCAGTGCCGCAAGACGCAGTCCCGGGCGAACATCCTTCGCCGACGCAACCCTTTCCCACGGCGCCGCCGGCGTTGGTGCGGCAGTCGAAGATCACGCCCGATGATGCTTGGGGCGTTGCGTGGTTTGATACGCGGGCCTGCCGCAAACGCATCGAAGCGTACCGATCCGAGGGTATCTTTCAACCGCCGGCGCTCAAAGACTCGCTGATGCAGCCAGGCAATGCCGGCGGCGCCAATTGGGGCGGCATCGCCTTTGATCCGCAGCGCCAACTCGCTGTGGCCAATACCATGAACTTACCCTTCGATGTGGCATTGATTCCGCGTGCCGAGCTGGCCGCGCAACGCGCGTCGGAGGAGTACAAGGACTTCGAGTTTGCGCAACAGACGGGCACGCCTTACGGTATGCGCCGCAAGTCATTCATGTCGGGCTTCGGCATCCCTTGCGTCAAACCGCCGTGGGGCACGCTCGCGGCGGTCGACATGCGGCAAGGCGTCATCAAATGGCAGGTGCCCTTGGGCGAGACCCCTGGGATTCATTTAAACCTCGGCATGCCTGGTCTTGGCGGACCCATCGTCACTGCGGGCGGCATCATATTCATTGCCGCAAGCCTGGATGATCGGCTGCGTGCCTTCGATACGGACAGCGGAAAACTATTGTGGACCGCGAGGCTACCGGCCGGCGGTCAGGCCACCCCAATGACCTATGCGATCGACGGCCGGCAATACGTGGTGATTGCGGCGGGCGGATATAAAGACATGAGCGACCGTGGTGATTACCTGACGGCATACGCACTGCCTTGAAGTCCAATACGACATATTGCCGAGAGGGCCGTGACTCGCGCGGACGACATGTCCGCGTGCTTCCCTAATAATGTCATCGATGCCCGGCAGCACTGATGCACTCGTCAGGGTATCGATGATGCAGAAAAGTCGTACGCATGGATGCGTGCGCATTGCATGATGCATCGTTCTGCGAAATGGCTCTATTTTTCGGTGCCTACGTCATCCACGACTTTTTGAACCCCCGGAACGGCTTTCGCCAAATCCTCTGCATGGGACTTGGCGAGCGGCGTTGACGTTTTGCCCTTGAGGTAGACAACCCCATCCTTCGTCATGACGCTGATCTCGGTACCGACATCAGGATGGCTGCTAAACGCGCTCTTCACCTGTGCTGTGATCGCTTTGTCCTGGGACATGTCCGCATGAGCAGATAAGCAGCTCATGGCAGTCGCCACCGCCAGACAAGCCGCTACGCTGGACTTGATTTTCATGACCGCACCTCGCTCCGATTGTGTGGAGTTCACGATGCGTTCGCGGCGGCACCACGGGTATCGGATAATGCGGATGGGGAATGTAGGAATTGGCGACCTAATCGATTCTGTATTCGCGGTGTAAGATTGCGCCATGTGCTATTCCGCCCAAGTCATACAGATGGCGCGCAAGCTGAGCCGTCAACTGGGGATTCGACTCGACTATGACGAGGTCGAGCGACTGTTCTTCAGAAGGCTCGATGATCCGAGCATGATCATCTCGCGTGGATTCGAAGCCAATTTTGACGATCCGGCCACGGATCAGGAGCGCCGCATTAAGGCGGCGATTGACGAGCACCGCTCGCGCCTAGGGTTAAAGATGGAGAAGGAACTTTTCGTTCAGAAGACGCGGCTCGTGAACGCGGAGCGGTCGCTCAGGCAGAAGGAGACGAAGAGGGCGCGGGAAGATGTCCGGATCGCGGGAAGTAAGATTGAAACACTTACGACCAAACTCAGCAATCTGCGCAGTGCTGAACAAAACGAAGAAGACAATCGAATTTTCCCTTTTGTTTATACCGGCGTCATCGTCAAGCAGGGCGGCCAGAACCTGCTGACGCCGATGCGCTACTTTTGCCGGCAGGCGGGAAAGCCTGCGTTTTACGACCGGAAATTCCCCGGCCTCTACAATGCCAGGCGCGACAATCTAGAGAAGTTTTGGGCAGAACAGTTTGGCTCTCATCACGCCGTTATGGTCGTGGAAAGTTTTTACGAAAACGTCAAACGGCACACGATGGAACATCGCGAGCTTCGCGCCGGCGAAAAAGAAGAGAATGTCGTCCTTCAGTTCAAGCCCGAACCCGCGCAGACCATGTATATCGCCTGTTTGTGGTCTCACTGGACGGATCCGAAGGAGCCCGACCTGCGCGGCTTTGCCGCTATTACCGATGAGCCGCCACCTGACGTCGCCGCAGCAGGTCACGATCGCTGCATCATCAATTTGAAGCCCGAGCACGTGGAAGCTTGGCTCACGCCTGAGAATCGGTCGGCGGCCGAACTGCAATCGATGTTGTCGGATCGCGCAATTCCGGTGTTTCAACACGAAATTATGATAGCAGCGTGAACGTGAACCGCATCACGGTTGAAATTGAGGTCCTGCTCGAAGCCCGTCCGACTGAATAACTCGGATCGTGCCGCAGCATAGGGACAAAACGTCCGGCCCGTCCGAGGGCCGGACACGCTTTAGCGCTTGGCGTTGCCAGTCGACTTGGCTTTCGCGTCGCCAATGTCGTCTTCTTCCTCGGCTAGGCCCATTTCTTCCATCAACGCCATTTTGCGCTTGAGCATGGTCGCGCCTAATGCTTCGGTGTCGACTTTCGCCTTCTTGGCTTTCGGAAACATTTCCCCTTCTTCTTCTTTCACGTGATGGTCGATTTGCTCGCCCAGCACGGTGACTTTGGCGTCGTACAGGTCATCATCAGGGCTTGCATCTTCAAGCTGAGCGATCAAATCCTTGGCCCCGGCATGTTCGACCAGAGCCTCATCCATTAAGTCAGAGTCGTCGATGGCTTTGCGCACGGCTGGGTAAAAGATCTCCTCTTCCAACTCAGTATGGATTTTGAGTTCGTTGCAGATTTGTTCGACAAGCGCAGATTTGTCCGCATCGCTTCCTTCCTCTTTTAGCTTGTCAAAGTCGGAAAATAACTTCTTCACCTTCTTGTGATCCGCGGTGAGCATTGCAATGGCATCCTGCTCGGGTGCGCCGCCGGCGCCTTTCTTAGTACTGGTTGGCATAATGAATCCTCGATGTTGGGAATGGGTCGCGTCATTCGGTCGCACGCAACCCGGGGCGCATAGGCTAACCAGCCCGTCGTCGCGAAGCAGCCGACGATGGCGCGAACCGCTGTAGGAACTCGAGCGTCGCAAGCGTGCCGCCGCGAATAGCAGTCAGCGCCCGCCGACAAATGCAACGAATCGAAGGCGGCGAAAGGAGTTAGCGCGCAATCCTGATGTCAGCGCGCACTTGACGGGCCAGCGGCATGGCGGGCACCGTGGATAGTCGCGGACCAATGCCGGGGTGACGGACTATGAAGATTCGAAAAGTTAGGATTCACCGCTTCGGCGGCCCGGATGTACTGCAGATCGACTCTGTCGAGCCTTCGTTACCGGATGCATCGCAGGTGCTCGTGCGCGTAAAAGCCGCCAGCGTTAACCCCGTAGACTTCAAAATCCGCAATGGCCAGTATCCCGCAGTGAAGGAGGATCGATTGCCCTATGCTCTCGGGCGCGACGTGTCGGGCATCGTCGAGAAGTGTGGCGCGCAAGCTACGCAGTTCGGCATTGGCGATGAGGTGTTGGGCATCGTGGGCATTGCCGGAGGCGGGTATGCCGAGAAGGCCGTCCTCGATCAACAGGCAATCACGCGCAAGCCCCCGTCCCTTGATCATACGCATTCGGCGGCGATTCCTTTGGCCGGACAAACCGCCTGGCAGGGACTATTTCGGTATGGCCAGCTCAAGAGCGGACAGTCGGTGTTGATCCATGGCGGCTCGGGCGGCGTTGGGCATTTTGCCGTTCAATTCGCGAAGGCGAAGGGCGCACGCGTGCTGACCACGGTCTCGACACAGAACGTGGAGTTCGCCCGAGGTCTTGGAGCGGACGTCGTCATTGACTACAAGACGCAACGCTTCGAGGAGCAGGCTCAAGATCTCGACATGGTATTTGACTTGATAGGCGGGGAAACTCGGGAGCGCTCGTGGAAGATCTTGAAGCGCGGCGGAGTTTTGGTCTCGACCTTGACGGAGCCATCGCAAGAAACGGCGCTGCGATATGGCGTGCGCGCCTTGCGGTACACCGTGGAAGCCAATGGCGGGGAACTAGCCGAAATTGTTGACCTCGTGAAGTCGGGCAAGGTCAGGCCGCACGTGCAAAAAACATTTCGGCTGGAGGAGGCCTCTCTGGCCATGGCTGCCGTCGAGCAAGGTGGCGCGGTCGGCAAGATCGTCCTTTCCCTGGAAGATCAATAGAGAATCGCTGTTCCATAACTCTTTGTTGTATAAGAATAAAAAGCCGTAAATGCAGCCCCCGCACCTGCTACGCACGCCGGTGCTCTTGAATTTTTGCTTGCCGTCCTTAGTTTCTGCCGCGGATGCCCCTGGTGGGCATCTCAACGGTTTGAAACAACGGTTACACAACCTATAGGAGTGGTGCCATGAGTACTGTGATGCGACAAGATCCCTGGGGCGTGATGCCGCGCCTACAAGAAGAAATTAATCGTCTGTTCGGCAACACGCGCGAAAACGACAGCAGTTCGGCGACTGCGACGTGGGTCCCGCCGGTGGATATCCATGAGTTCGCGAATCGCTTCGAACTATATGTTGACCTGCCAGGCATCGATCCTGCCGAAGTCGAATTGACGCTCGACGGAGGGGTGCTCACTTTGTCCGGGGATCGGCGCGAGCAAGTTACGACAAAGAACGGCGAGGACTTGCAGGGGCGTCGTACCGAACGAGGCTTCGGGCATTTTCACAGGCGCTTCGTATTGCCGGATACCGTTGACGGCGAGAAGGTCAATGCAACCGGCAAGAACGGCGTTCTGACGGTCACGATTCCGAAGCAGGCTAAAGCGATGCCACGGCGCATCCAAATAGACGGCTGATTCAATTATTGGCGACACCATGGCGCGGCGGAATCCGCGCCATGCCTGTCGCAGCTTCACGATGGGCTTTCAGGGCTCACCTTGAGCACAATTCCTACGCGTGTTGCGCCGCGTGTCTGGTGCTCGAACCCACCGAGGAGGGGGATGCTTAGAGTACGGCACGTCGCCGCATTGCAAGTGGATGATCCTATGCACAATGACAATGACAGCGCCAACAGCTTCGACCTCGGGAACAGCTCAGAGCATCGAAGTCAGCTCTCCCAAGATGCGGTACGGCATCAAAAAGATCGACTGCATCATAAATTTCACACGAGTCAGCTATCCGGCGAATCGGATCGAAAGGCGGATCAACAATCGCAGGCACGAGCCCAACAGGATAGCGTCGATATGCAAGAGATCGAGGGCCAGCAGCCCGAGATTCCGAAGGTCGGATCCCGCGATGCACCGGGCGGCTGACAGCCGAACTGATGCAAAACTCCGACGTTCAAGACGCCAGGAGTCGAATTGCGGGCTCAATGAGTTGGCGAGAGGAGTGCAAAAAATGAATGCGATCAGACTAACTCTTACGGTTCTCGCGCTGGGCGCGATTCTGGGCTGCACCCAGCACACGCCGCCGCCACCCTCTTCGCCATCGATACCCAATCCACCGCCGGAAATGCCGACGCCGCCGTCGACGAATCCTTTGCCGCCGAACACACCGAATTTGAATCCGAGCGTGCCGCCAGGATCGCCGACGCAACCGAATAAGGGGCAGTGATGCTTGAGAAACTGCCCGAGAGCCTCGGCCAAGCCCTCATCAACCAACGCGCCGGCATGGAGCAGGTCGTTTACAACCATTTGCATGCGCTGCGGGAGACCGCGCGCATTGCCGTGGAGAGTCCGACCTTTGTGTTCAACGGATGCCTGCCGAAGCGCTACACCGCAGACGGCGAAGGAGTCTCTCCGCCGCTGACCTGGGGTGATTGCCCGGCCGGTACGGCTTCGATCGCCATAATCGTCGAGGACGCCGATTCACCGACACCACACCCACTCGTGCACGCAATCGCCGTCGATCTGCCCGCTGAGGCCCGATCCCTGCAGGAAGGTGCGCTGACGGAGCATCAGCGCAGTGGCGAGCTGGAGATGGGTAACAATTCCTTTTTCAAGCATGCTTGGCTGCCGCCGGATCCGCCGCCCGGACACGGCGAACACCGTTACGTGTTCCAGGTATTTGCCCTGCAAGCAGGCGCAGCGTTTTCAAAGACAGTCGGGCGCGGCGAATTTATCAAAACCGTCCTGGATCGCGCGATCGCTGTCGGCTGTCTCATCGGCCTGTACGAGAGAAGCCCGACGAAAACGAGCGAGATCGAAGAGGAGCAATCGAGTCCGACCCTGACGAGTCCGACCCTGAGCACTGCCTAAATTCTGGCTCGCGTTTAGGATGCCCTGGCTGGGTCATACCAAACGGCCTCAATGTTATTGCCGTCCCGATCGATAACGAAGGCCGCGAAATATCCGGGAGAATAGTCGCGGTATCCTGGATAGCCGTTGTCCTTGGCGCCCGCCGTGACGGCGGCTCTATGAAATGCCTCGACCTGCTGACGGTCTCGTGCCTGAAACGCCAGGTGAGTGGGAACCACTGACTTCTCTGCACTGATCCAGAAATCCGTATTCTTGCCGTCGTTGAATCCCGCGGATTCACCGAGTTCCATATTTTGTCGGTAGCCGAGAGTGGCCAGCACGTTGGTGTAGAACGCTTTCGATTTTGTGTAGTCGCTCACCGCCAGTGTCGTGTGTGCAATCATTTTTTGCTCCGGAAACGCAGTTGCATTAAAAAAATGGTAGCCCGGAGGCGGGTTTCGCGGCACGGGTCGAAGCCGCGAGGGGTTGTAGGAAGGATCCGGGGCTGTGCCAAGGTGCCGGCGGACCGTCGCACGAGTGTTAGGGGTGGCTGCCGGCGAGCGATTGTGTGCGGCGCGACAGAATCCAAAGTGCACTGGGCAGCGCAGTGAAGTCGGCAATCAACGCCAATACGAACGCGGAGGCGGAAACGACTCCGAACTGCCGCATCGGCGGTAGATCCGAAAGCGTCAGCGCCAAAAAGCCGCTGGTGTTGATGAGCGTCGCGAACAGAATGGGCCGACCGGCGGTGAGCATCGCGTGCTTGAGCGCGCCCTCGGTTGTGCCGCTCGCACGGCCCTCCTGAAGATGATAGAAGAAATGCACCTGGTCGTTCTCAGTCGCGCCCAGGACGGTTGAGCCAATCAGAATGGTGGCGATGTTCAGCGGAATGCTGGCCAAGCGCATGACGATAAACACCGACAGAATCGCGAAAAAGGACGGAATCATGGTCATGAGCCGCGCCGACGGGCTGCGAAACACGACGAGAAACGCCAGAAAAATCACGCTGGCGGTGATTGCGAAACTTTGGGTCAGCGTGGGCAGCAGCCGCTCCGTAATGATGGCCGACAACACTCCATTGCCCGCCATTTCACCGCGCACGTTTCGGAAATTTGGATCTTGAGACTGCGCCTCGGTCCAAGTCCGCAGAATGAATTTTCGCATTGCGCCCGAAGGTCCGAAAACTTCCGCGCGGCCGCGTATGCTCAGGCGCACGCTCGACAAATCGGCAACGTCGACATAGCTGCGAGCTCCCGGCTCAGTCAATAGAATCTGCTCGAGGTCGGCGGCGAGCTTCGGCCACGCCTCCGGCGTGGTCGGTAACTCATCAGTGCCGGATTGAATATAACGCGCCCAGCGCAGCAGCGTGGTCGGGCCGTCGACCGCATTGATCCCGGCATGCTGCTCGAGCCGGTGTGCCAGCATATCTACGCTGCGCAGGAACTCGGGATCCAACGCATGTCCAGTTTGCGTCTTCAGCCACAAGTCCTGCACGTCCAATCCATTCACCTGCACGAATTGACGCGTATCTTGCGCCACGGGTTCGCGCGGGTTGACGTACGTCAATGCGTCGGTCTCGAGCTGAAGCGGCGCGAGTTTGCCGGGGATGCCGAAAAGCGACGCCGCTCCGCACAACATGGTCAGGAGGGCGCCGGTCACCAGGACCCAGCGGAAGCGGCGTGTGGCCGGCACCAGCACATCGACGAATCGGGCGAACCATTTGTCATCCGCCATGGCGCCCGATCGTCGCGGTGCACGCAACAACGACTGCAGCGCCGGAAACAGCGTAAAACATCCCACCCACGCGCCGATCAACCCGCAGGCCGTCCATAGTCCCATTTCTCGCACAGGGCGTATGTCGGAGACCGCCAATGCCGCAAAGCCGACCGCGGTGGCGAACATCGACGCCGTGCAGGGCAAGAATTTATTCGCGAGCGCGCGAGCATGGTGCTCCAGAGGCGGCGCCGCGTCCGGCTCCATGTACCGCGAATGGATGTAGACCAGGGTCGCCGTCGTGGTGACCATGATGGTCAATGGCACCAAGGTTGACACCACGCTGTTTGAAAAGCCGAGCAGGTCGCCGAATCCAACGCCAATCGCGACCACTGCGCCGAGGGTCAGAATGATGGCGGCGAGCGCCCGCCAGGACCGATAGACAACGAACACCAGCGTGAGCAGAAAGATGCCGAACAGCGGCATAAACTTTTTTGTCGATGCGCCGGTTTGCTTCTCCAACCATGCGTCGAGCCAAGGCGAGCCTACGCGTCGAACGGCAGTGAACGGGTGGCCGGTGGCGCTGAGCGGCAGGACCTTGGCGTCGATTGCGGCCAAAGCCTGATCGCGTTCGGCGGGTGAATCCACCTTAAGTTCGAGTCCGATGCCGAGGTAATGATCACCCATCAGCCCGGCCCGGCGGATCAGAGAGGTCCCCGAGGCAAAGGTTCGCACCTTCGCCGCTTCATTGGGCCCGATGGTGGCGGGCGGAGTGGAGCGAAAATACAGCGTAAGCAGGCTGTGCGCCGCGACTTTGGGAATCTGGTCGAGTTCACGCTCGAGTTGGTCGACACCTTGCAGCACGGCGGGGCTTAACGGATCCGGCGCTTCGAGCACGATGAGGGCTTGTTCGGCTTCGGGAAATACGCGCTCAAACTCGCGCGTGGCCTGCGCCACCGGATCGCTGCCGACGATTAGACGATCTATCGAGGTGTCGGTGGGTATGCGCAGGGCGCCGTAAATACCCGCGAGCGTCAAGAGAGCGAATACCGCGACAATCACCAGCCGCGCGCGCAAAACCCGCAAAAAAAGTTGCAGGAGGTGGGGCGAGACGAACATCGTCCGATAGTCACTCATCGTGGGCTAATGATAGCCTGTCGCCATGAGCACACTCACGTTGGCTGCAATGGCGACCTTGGTTTTTTGTGCACCGGGTTACCCCGGCGGATCCGGCGATGCGCAGCCCTTCGTGGACCAGTTTGCCAAGGCGGCTGCCGCGTCCGCAGGCTGGAAGCCCGGCAGTCTTGCCGCCACTTATGATCCCACCGAACAAGGCGGTCTGACAAAACTGGGCGATAAAGACTCGGTGCTGGCTTTCGTACCCTACGCATTCTATGTCCAGCACGCAGCGGCGTTGCATCTGACGCCGCTCGCGCAGGCCGATGTTGCGGGTGTCGGCACGCAAGAGCATTGGACGTTGGTGGGAAAATCCGGCGGTCCGGTCACAGGCCCGGCATCAACGACCGGCTATACGATCTTGAGCGTCGCAGGTTACGCGCCCGAGTTTGTAAAACGTTCAGCGCTTGCCGCCTGGTCACTGCCGGCGGACGTAAAGATCGAGGCCACCGGCCAAATCTTAAGCGCGTTGCGGCGTGTCGCTTCCGGGGAGCCGGTACTGGCGTTGCTCGACCAGACGCAGGCCGCAGCACTTTCGACTCTGCCATTCGCCGCGCAAATAAAAACGCTCACGCAATCCACTGCGCTGCCGGTGGCTCTCATCGCGGTGGTCGATTCGCGCTTGCCTGAGCCGCGTGCCAAGGAATTTCAGGGGGCGCTCATTAAAATGAATTCTACGAGTGGCGGCGCGGAGACGCTGGCATCGCTCAAACTAAAGGGATTCGTCTTGCCGCAGTTGCCCCCCAACGCCGGCAAACCATGAAGCTCTGGGCCGGCGTCGCCGTAGCGGCCTTGAGCCTGGCGGCGTGCAAGACAGCGCCCACGGTACCGCCCGCAGTCCTCCCATCAATGACGGTCGAGCAGCTGGCGGCGGCGGTGGCAGCCGATGCGAGGCGCAGCGATACCGAGTCGGATTCGAAGGTCCGTGATCAACTTGCCGCCGATGCCGGTCAAAATGCGCAAGCCTGCCTCGAGCGCGCGCCGCAGGCTGCTGCCTGTCTCTATTACGCTGGCGTGGCCTTGGGTCTGAAGGCCCGCGCGCATCCCTTACAGGCTAACGTGGCGCTGAAGTCGATGCTCGACAGGCTCAGCGGCGCCGAAGCGGCTGATCCGGCGTACGACAATGCGGGTCCCGCGCGCGTCAAGGCTCTCGTCCTGATAAAAGCTCCCGCGTGGCCTTTAGGACCCGGCGACCCGGACGCAGGTCTGGCGGCCGCGCAGCGCGCCGTGGCCTTGCGGCCCAACTATCCGCCGAACGTGTTGGCGCTGGCAGAGGCACTGGCGAAGACCGGCGACGTCCATGGGGCGCAGGAGTCGTATCGACGTGCGCGCGATTTGGTCCAGTCGCTGCCGTCCAGCCGCGATCGGGACGATTGGCTGCATCAAGCGGATCAAGCACTTAGCAAACTGCAGTAAGCCCATAGACTCCACGAAGTGGTACCCGAAAAGAGTCCTCTAGTGGGCTTGAGGAGGCCCGCGTGCGCGCCTACTCTGCACGCTGCATGCAACCAAGAAACACTGAAGTACTTAGCGCCATCATTCTCGGCGGCCTCATTGCAGGCACCATCGACATCGGGGCCGCCTCGCTGATCTCGGGGCGTAGCCTGGCTTTCATCATGCAGGCAATCGCCGGCGGTCTTCTTGGCAAAGCATCTTTCGCCGGCGGCAGCGCGACTGTGATCTTGGGGGCAGTACTGCAGGAACTAATGGGAGTCCTGATTGCGGCGATTTATGTCGTGGCGTTGAAATCCGTATCCGGATTGCTGCGTCGTTGGATTTCAAGCGGGTTGGTCTATGGGGTGATCGTCTTTTTCGTGATGAACTACATCGTAGTTCCTCTTTCGGCTTGGAAGGCGGCACCCCACTTTACGCCGCTAAAATTTGCCGCGAATATGGCCGCGATGCTGCTCTTCGGGCTCATCGTGGCATTTTTTGCGCGCCGCCTCGTGAGCGAGCCGCGGGCGCAAAATGAAGCTGCTACCCCAGCATAGCTCCTAAGATCGCGTGGCGCGACGCGCCATGCAAGCCTCTGATCGCTGGTACGATTGACGCTTCGCGGATCGTACTGGCGGCATATGGTGACTCACCCGAGCACAGGCGAGGGCTTGCTTGCACGCACGAAAGGCTCGCCGGTCGAGGTCTTGCGGGTGTCCCTGCAACTTGGCCTGACATCCTTTGGCGGCCCGATCGCGCATCTCGGCTATTTCAACCGCGAGTACGTTTACAAGCGCCAGTGGCTGAGCGCCGAGGAATATGCTGCCCTCGTCTCGCTGTGTCAGCTTCTTCCGGGACCCACGAGCAGCCAAGTGGGGTTTCTGATAGGTCTTCGCCGAGCGGGGATTGTCGGCGCGTTGGCAGCTTGGATCGGCTTCACGTTTCCCTCGGCTGCTCTCATGTTTGCCTTCGCGATATTGGCGCCTCGAGGCGCGGGGCCACTTATGGAAGCCGTGTCGCATGGGCTCATGCTGACGGCGTTTGTGATCGTTTTCCAAGCGGTTTGGAGTATGGCTCGCACCTTGTGTCCGGATTGGCAGCGCGCAAGTATTGCGCTCGCTGCAGCGGCAGTACTTGCGTTTCACAGCAATGGAATGCTGCAGCTGTTGGTGCTGGCGGGCGGCGGCGTCGCGGGCAGCATCATGTGCCGAAACTTGAAGCACGCCGGCATCGAACTGCGAGCGGCAAATCGCAGCGGATGGATCGCGCTGGCCATCTTCTGCGTCCTGCTGATCGCGCTGCCGACCTTCGGCGAGTTCGCACCGCACGGACCAATCGCGCTGGCGAATATATTCTACCGGGCGGGCGCCTTCGTTTTTGGGGGCGGTCACGTGGTGTTGCCGCTGTTGCAAGGCGCGCTTGTGCCAGGCCACTGGATATCGGATGAGAGGTTTCTTGCCGGCTACGGTTTTGCTCAGACAATGCCGGGACCGTTGTTCAGCGTCGCGGCGTATCTTGGCGCGGCCAGCGCGCCGACCCACGCCGCGCCCCTCTGGGCTGCGCTCGCCCTGGCCGCAATTTTTCTACCGGGGCTGCTCTTGAGTCTCGTCGGACTTTCGCTCTGGTCGCGGCTCGCACGCATTCCGGTGGCGTTAGCCATCCTCGCAGGCATCAACGCGGCCGTTGTGGGGCTCCTGGGCGCTGCCCTCTACAAACCAATTGGGATCACCGCGATACATAGTGCCTTCGACACGGCAGTCGTCGTGATCGGATTCGTGTTGCTGCAATGGCGACGGGTTCCTCCGATCCTTGTGGCGGCGCTCCTGGTCACGGGGAGTCTTATCTGGCGGTTCGCCGCCTGACATCTCGCTCGGTCGGCCCGCCATGGTCTACACAGGCGCCGGCTTGCGCGCCTTTTGCAGGTCTTGGATTTCACGAGTGCTGAAACGCGCATCGTAAATCGATCGTGGGTCCAAAGTTCTGGCGACAATGGTCGCGGTGACGACCGCGAGAACCAGCGGCAAAATGAACGATCGGTCTCGCGCCGTCAGTTCCATCACGAGCACGATGGCGGAAATCGGCCCGTGAGTCGTGGCCGCCAGCACGGCGGCGGCCCCGACGACGGCGAAAAGACCGGGCGGCACCCCCGGCCATACCGATGACCAGGCAAGCCCGAGCACCCCGCCGAGCAGCGCGCCCAATGCCAGTGACGGCGTGAATAATCCGCCGGGTACGCCGCTCGCGAGGCACAATATCGTCGCCAACGGTCTCAACAATAGAAGAATCACCAGAAGCGTCGGTGCGACCTCGTTGCTGAAGGCCAGTTGTGCAATGTCCTTGCCGTTTCCCAGCAATTGCGGAAACTCGATGGACGCCAATCCCAGAAAGCCCAATGCAATAGTGGGTGCCACGAAGCGGCGCCAGCCCAGGGGTTTGATGCGGTCCGCCCAGGCGACGAGATGCACGTATCCGATGGACACGAGTCCGGCGATAGGCCCCGCAATCAACGCCCAACACACAACCGATAGCGAGGTACCGAAAGCGGGAACCACATAGGTCGGGGCATTCGGCAGGACCAGCCAGGAAATCCCGGCCGCAATGATGCATGCCAACAAGGCCGGCAAAATCAAGCGCAGTGCCAGCACGCCGCGCAGTACTTCCAATGCGAACAGAGCGCCTCCGAGGGGCACGCCGTAGGCCGCCGCCATGCCGGCGCCCGCGCCGCAGGCCACCAGCAGGCGCCGCTGCTCATCCGACAGGCGTGCTTTGTCTGACAATTCATTCGCGATCACCGCTCCCAGTTGTTTGGGTGCACCTTCGCGCCCCAGCGCTGCGCCCATGCCGACCAGGACTACGGAGAGCACGGCCGTGCCCACGGTTCGAAGCGCGGGTAATCGTCCGGCGAACTCGGAGATGGCTTGGGTGATATCGATTCCATTGCCGCTCGTCAGGCGACGCAGCGCGATTTGTCCGATGCCGGTCAAGGCGCCGGCGGCGAGCAGCACATAGATATGTCTCCACGGACTCGCCTGCGAAGCGGCCGTTAAGAGATCCGTTCCAGGCCAGAACAGATGCTGCACGCTTTGCAACAGCTTGGTCAGGACGATTGCACCGACGCCGGCACCGGCGCCGATGAGAATGACGGTCAGCCAAAAGAAAACGGCGTTTTCGCTCAGCAGCGTGGGCGGTATCGAGTCTTCTTGCTTGGGGCCAGACACATCAAGGCGCCGAACTGCTCAACGTTCGGCGGAACGCGGCGATGATCGCCGGCTGCGGCCGACGGATCGCGGGAACGTCTTGGTAACCCTGCCATCCGCCACCGAGACTCTTATACAGCTGAACGAATTGCTCTCCCTGATTGACTTGCGCCGCCGCGTACTGCTCCTGAAGGTCATAGAATTGCCGTTCAGCATCGACGACGTTGAGGAAGTCGGTTAAGCCCCGGTTGTAGCGTGCGTTGGCCAGATCGACCGCGCGCTGTGCCGCAGTCATGGCATCGCCCAAATATTTCAAACGATCCTGTTGGGCGGTGTAGCCATCGAGTGCCGCGTCCACTTGTTGAACGGCGCTCAATATCGTTTTGCGGTAAGTCACCAGACTCGCGTGCGCCTCCAAGTGGGCGATGTTCACTTCGGCATCGAGTGCCCCGAAGTCGAGCAGCGGCCACACGGCGCCGGGTCCAAAGGACCATATATGCTTGGAGATGCCCGGCACGGTTCCTAAAGCCTGCGACTGCGATCCTATCGAGCCAATCAGAGCGACTTGTGGAAACAAATTCGCCGTGGCCACCCCGATGCGCGCGGTCGCCGACGCCAATTCGCGTTCCGCCTGCTGAACGTCAGGCCGGCGCTTCAAGAGATCGAGCGGCGCGCCGGGCGCCACGGGCGCGGGCATCGAAGGGATGAGTGTGGGCGTCGAGAGTTCGTGAACGATGCTCTCGGGGTATTCGCCCAACAGCACCGCGAGAGTGTACTCGCTGGCGTTCACCTCGGCGTCCACCGGTGCGATTTGCGCTTCGAGCGTGTCGAGTTCGCGGGTGGCGAGTTGCACGTCGAGTTCATTGGTGATTCCCCGCTCGTAGCGGATGTTCACGATGCGCAGGGATTCGCGCAACACCGTGCTGGCGCTGCGCAGAATGCCGGCCCTGATTTGCAAGCCGCGAAGATCGATGTACGCGCGCACAACGTCGGCGATTAACGAAGTGATCACGGCCGAGCGCGCCGCCGCGGCGGCTTGGGCATCGTAACGCGCGGCCTCGAACATGCGGCGGTACTTGCCGAATAGATCGAGCTCCCACACGGCGTCGAATCCGGCGATGGTATTGATGTGTTGCAAACCATTGGAGTTATCCGCTGATCTTAAGCCCTGGTCGGCGCGGCCCTTCGTCAAGTCGTTGCCTGTGCCCCTGGCGGCCGCGCCGCTGGCATCCACCTCAGGCAGCGCGTGGCCGGCGACGACGGCCTCGTAGTTGCGGGCTTGCTGCAGCCGGGTCAAAGCAATCTCGAGATCCGGATTGGACTTGATGGCGCGCTCCACCAACGAATCCAATTCCGGATCGTTGAGGGCGTGCCACCATGTGGCAAGATCGGGTGCCGTGGCCGTGGCCGATGCCGCGGCATTCGCGGCAGTGCTCGCCACGAACGCCGGAGGTGTGTCAGGCTTCGGCGTGTGGTAATTGGGTCCCGCGGCGCAGCCGCCAAGGGCGACGGCGAGGCCTGTGAGAACCCCCAACAGCGCCTTCATTGCGGCAGCGCTTTTCATCGTCTTTTCATCGCCTTGCCTCGACCGGTCGCTTGGCCGCCGCATCGCTGTCGTTTGGTGTGACGCTCTGACCCGCGGCGATCTGACTGCTGATGTTGAGGACGAGGCGATCGCCCGGCTTAACGCCCGAGCCGAGTTCAACCAGCGTGCCGTTATCGCGGGCTATCGTGACGTCCTGAAAGTCAATCTTACTATTCGCATCGACACGCGCGACTTGCGTCGCCTTGGGACGGAATATCAGCGCAGCTGCCGGCACTTCGACCAAGCCGCGCGGTTGCAGCTTGAATGCGACATTGACGTACGTGCCGGGCAGCAAGGCGTGATTGGCATTGGGCATGTCCACCTCCACGCGCATGGTGCGCGCCTGCGCGTCGAGCGATTCGGCCGAGCGGGTGATCGCGCCGGTAAAAACGCCGCCCGAAGGTCCGCTCGCGCGGATCTCTGCGGGCACGCCGGGTTTCATGAGTTCAACCGCCGAGTTTTGCGGCACATCCACGAAAACGCGCAAAGGATCCGTTTGCGCCATCCGATAGAGCGGTGTCGTCGTCGATCCGCTGCCGGCTGTGACCAGATTGCCGATGTCGATCTTGCGCTCGGTGATCGTGCCGTCAAACGGCGCGACCACCTGCTTGAATTGCGCGAGTGCAGTGTATTGATCGACCTTGGACTTATCGAGCGCGACTTGGGCGTTGGCCGCGTAGAGTCGCGCGGCCGAGCTTTCATAGTCGGCCTTCTTTGACTCGCGTTCCTGCTCGGATACCACGCCCTTGGGCGAGTCGCGCCAGCGCTCGTTGGTGGTCTTGCTGAACTCCGCTTCCGCCTGTCGCGCGGCCACTTGAGCTTCGGATGCTTTCAACTGCGCGCGAGAGGCGCTCAGCTCGGCATCGAGCTCGGGAGTCTCGATGACCGCCAGGACCTGGCCCTTTTTCACATGATCGCCGATGTCCACCATCCATTTCGCGACGTAGCCGCTGACTCGCGCGTAAATCGTGGTTTCATACCAGGCTGCGGTTTGGCCGGGCAGCACCAGATCCTGGCCGACCGAGGCGGGTTGGGCGGTGATGACGTCGACTGGAGGTGCGGCCGCGTAGTCGGCATCGGCTCCCTTGCGAAGCGAGTGCGCCTCGACCAGCCGAATCACCATCACCACGCAGAAACAGATCAGCAGGATGCCGGCCGCGATACCCGCTCCGACCTTCAAGGTTCTGCCGGTGCCAGGTTGAAATGCGGTGGAGCACTTACCCCCCTCCGTTCGCGACGTGTCGTCCGGCAGCGGTTCTGGATTATGCGGTTGCATTGGCTCCACCTATTACATTCGAATCAACAACCCCGGCCGCCCGACGGCGCAGCAACCGGTACATCGTGGGAACGAAGATCAGAGTCGCAAAGGTGGCGAACAGCAATCCGCCGATGACAGCGCGGCCCAGCGGAGCGTTTTGCTCGCCGCCCTCGCCGATGCCTAAGGCCATGGGGACCATGCCGAGAATCATGGCGCTGGCAGTCATCAGCACGGGGCGCAGGCGCGTGTAGCCGGCGGAGGCCGCCGCGTGTAGCGGATCGTCTCCCGCCGCCATGCGTTGGTTGGCAAAGCTCACGACCAAAATGCTGTTGGCCGTGGTCAGACCGATGCACATCAGCGTACCCATGAGCGCCGGGACGCTCATCGGCGTCTGCGAAAGGAACAGCATCCACAGGACCCCGCCCAGCGCAAAAGGCACCGCTAGCAGCACGATCAATGGATCGATCCAACTCTGGAAATTCATGACCAAAAACAAATAGACCAGGACGATGGCCAGGGCGATCCCGGTGAATAACCCCGCATAGCTTTCGCGCATGGTGTCCACTTGACCGCTCAGCGTTACGTTAAGCGCCTTAGAGGCATCCGGCCGGTTCGCAGCCAGTACCTCATCGATGTCGTGAGCCGCTGAATACAAATCACGCCCTTGCACGTCGGCATGCACGTCGAACACAGGCCGGATATTCAGCTGCGAAGCGACCAACGGAATGGCGTCACGGCCAAAAGCCGCTAGATTTACCAAAAGCTGGCCCTGACCGTTGCCGGAGGCCACCGGCATTGTTTCCAGGTCCTGCTCAGTGCCGATGCGATAGGGCGGCACCTGCACCACCAACGGGTAGCTTACGTTATTGCGAGGATCGACCCAGAAATTCGGTGCCGATTGAGCACTCGAGTTCGTGGCGACCAGCACGTTGTTGGCGGCCTCTTGTTGAGTCACGCCAATCTGCGTGGCCAGTGCCCGGTCCAAATCCACGGTCAGTGCGGGTGCATTGGGGACTTGAAACACGTGCGAGTCGACCACGCCCGGCACCTTGGTCAGGTCCCGCGCTATCTTCGACGCCAGGCTGAATGCTTCCGTCTGATCCGGTCCCGAGATCCTGACATCGATGGGAGCGGGCTGACCGAAATTGAGCACTTGATCCACGATGTCGGCAGGTTGGAAGAAGAATTGCAATTGCGCGAAATGCGCCGGCAAGGCCTGGCGCAACTTGGCGATGATTTGCGCAGTCGGCTTGTGCTTCGCATTCAGGGAAATCAATATCTCGCCATCCATCGGACCCACCGTGGCCGAATCGCTCAAAGCGATATTGATGCCGCTATAGGGCAGGCCGATGTTATCGAGCATCACATTGATTTGATCGTTGCCGATCAAGCGCCGGATCTCCCCTTCGACGTCGGCGAAATATTGCTGTGTTTTTTCCAGGCGCGTTCCGGGCGGCGCACGCACGTGCAAGCGCATCTGGCCGGCATCGACCTGCGGGAAGAAATCGCGTCCCAACAACGGAAAGAGACAGATGGAGCCGACGATCAAAATGGCGAATGCCGCGACGGTCGCGACCGGCTCGGACAGCGTCCAGGCCAGCGCGTTTCGATATTTTTCCCTGAAAGACTCGAATCCCCGCTCGAACGCCGCCTGAAAGCGCACCAAGGGATTCCGTAAGGCGGCCGAGCTCCCCAGCGGCCGATGCTGCTCTTCCGCTCGAAAAGCATGCACCGATCGGCGCATCAGCATGTTGAATAGCACCGGCACCATGGTGAATGACAGCGCCAGACTGGCGAGCAGCGCCCCGATCACGGAAAGCGATAATGGCGAGAACAAGTATTTCGCGGTTCCTTGCAGCAGAAATACCGGAACGAAGACGATGCAAATGCAGAGTGTCGACAAGAATGTCGGAACGGCGACTTCGCTCGCGCCGACGATGATCGACTGGCGCAGAGGTTCGTTCATGGCGACGTGCCGCTCGATGTTTTCGATCACCACCGTGCCGTTGTCGACCAAAATGCCGATCGCCAGTGCAAAACCGCCGAGCGTCATGGTGTTCAACGTTTGGCCGGTCAGATAAATGAATAGCACGGCGGTGATGATGGACAAGGGGATGGCAGCGAGAATGATCAGAGACAAGCGCATATTGCCGAGAAACAAGATGATGACCAGCGCGGTCAATCCTGCAGCCAGAGCGGCGCTCAAGCCCACACTATTCAGCGCCGCCTTCACAAACACCGATTGGTCGAACAGGGGCTGAATGGCGACGTCAGGCGGCAGCACCTTCTTGATGTCCTTGAGCGCGGCGCGAACGCCGTCGATCACTGCGAGCGTCGACACGCCGCCGGTTTTGCGAATCGTCATCAATGCGCCCGGCGTTCCATTCACCGAGACAGAGTTGGTCTGCACCTGAAATCCATCATGGACGTGTGCGACATCGCGCATGAAGATAGTGCGCCCATCCACCTCTTTGATTGGAAAGGCGTTGATGGTGTCGATGAGGTTCGGCGAGTTGTTCATCGCCAAGGCGTAATCCTTATCGCCGATTTTGACATCGCCCGAGGGCAGGATGACGTTCTGGCGTTGCAGCGCCGCGCTGACATCGGCGGCGGAAAGTCCCCGTGCCTGCAAAGCCTGGGAATCCAGGTCCGCCATGATGACGCGCGGCTTTCCGCCGTACGGATAGGGGACTTCCGCGCCATGCACCACCGCCAAGGCGGGGCGGATGATGTTCTGACCCAAGTCGTTGAGCTTGGTATCAGGCAAGGATTTGCTGGAAAGACTCAGCTGAATAATGGGCACATCCGTTGCGCCATAACGCAACACCAGCGGCGGCGTGATGTTAGGGGGCATGTACTTGAGCACGACGAGCGCACTGCTCGCCAACTGCGAAATGGCACGCGTCACATCGGCGCCCTCGTGCAAGTACACCTTCTCGACGCCGACGCCTTGGTAGCTCACCGCTTCAATGCGCGAGATGTCATCCACCAGCGAGGCGAGCTGGCGCTCGTGCAGAGTCAGGATGCGGTTCTGTATATCCTGCGCGCTCATGCCGTTGTAGGTCCACACCACCGCGACGACGGGGATGTCGATTTCCGGGAAAATATCGATGGGCATGCGCAGCGCGGCGCCAATTCCCATCAGGGAAATCAAGATGAGCATCGCCACCACGGTGTAGGGGCGTTTTAACGCAATTTCGACGACGGACATTCAGTATCCTCTAGCAGCAATCTAGACGGGCGAGGAAGGGAAGTCAGGGGTCGGAAGTCATGATTTGAGAGTGACTTTAGTCACTTTCATTTCGCCTGAAGTCATTCTCTACTCTGCACGCCGCTGGCGCCGGGACAGTACCGCCAACTCCGTCCTAGTATTGGCGTGCAGCTTGTCCATGATCCGGCTCACATAGTTTTTGACCGTTCCCTCGGCGAGAAATAGGGCGCTGCCAATCTGTCGATTGCTCATGCCTTCGGCGATCAGCTCGAGAACCTTAGCTTCCTTTTCATTCAATGCCTCTGCCTCGAGTGGCGCAGCGGCGAGTTCCGCGCCCAATGATTCAGACGCTCCTGATTGTGCGAGGCGGCGGAACTGATCCATGACCTTTCGAGCGATCTGCGGGGTCAGGCGCGATTCGCCGCGTTTCAACGCGCGGATGGTTTCCAGGAGTTCGCTTTCCGCGGTGTCTTTGAGCAAATAAGCATGCGCGCCCGCACGCACGGCCTCAAATACGGTTTCAGCGTCGTCCAGCGTCGTCAAGACCAGAACCTGGGTGTGCGGGAGAGCGCGCGTAATTTCGCGAGTAGCAACCACGCCACCCTTGAGAGGCATGTGCAAATCCATCAGTACGACATCCGGACGCAGCAGTTGGGTCAGCTCAACAGCCTCCACGCCATTGCAAGCCTGGCCAACGACCTCCATGTCCGATTCCATCGATAACAGCAACGCGGCGCCGCGGCGCACCAGCGCCTGGTCCTCAGCAATGACGATGCGAATTACCGGCCGAGGAGCTTCTGCGGGGCTGGTCACGATGCAGCCGATCATGCGTCTCGCATGAGGCGAAATGGAAGTGACTTTAGTCACTTGTTTGGTCACTGCCGCATCAATGGAGCGTCCGAAATCGCAGCCTCGCGAATGAATTTAATGTTTATCTAACGCCATTCCAATCCTCGCGCGGTTTACTGGCCACGTCCGGCAACTCATCTCGATGGTGTGGGAGGAGCAGATGGCTTATCAGCAAACATTGAAGATCAAATCGTCCGGCGCTCTGGTGGGTACATTAATCGCGCTGGGTTCAGCGTGCGGGTGCACAACTCTTGGTGCCCAAAAATGTCCTTTGGCCGGCTGCGACGCGGATGCGCGTACTACCGCGGCCGTACAGAGTTCACTGGATCGGCATCCTGAATTCGGACCTTCCGGCCAGTTACAGGTAGCCACGCTCAATCGTGTGGTGTATTTGTACGGCAGCGTCGCCAATGACCTGCAACTCGCGGTAGCAAAATCGGTCGCATCTGAAGCCAGCGGCGACGCGAAAATCGTAAGCTCGGTCGCTGTAAGCGAAAAGTAGCGAATTCGAGGCGGCGAACCGGCCGGGCGGCCAGCGCCTGATTTGCAGCGCAAAAATCGCAGCATTTCGGGCGCTGTGCGTTTGATGAAAATTAGCTGTTTCTAAGCACTTTCTAATCTTGATCAGGTCCAATAGCAGTCCAGGAGGCCCGGATGCGAATACTGCTCGTCGAGGACGATCGGAAGCTGGCCGAGTTCGTGGCGCGCGGGCTGCGCGCGGAGCGCTTTGCCGTCGATCTGGCGGCGAACGGCAAAGATGGCGAGAGTTACGTTCACGCCTATGAATACGATCTGTTGGTTCTCGATCTCATGCTGCCGCAATTGAGCGGCACTGAACTTCTGCGGCGTGTGCGGCGCTCGCATCCGGCACTTCCGGTGCTCGTGCTCACGGCGCGAGACGAAATCGAGAGCAAGGTGACGCATTTCGAAGCCGGCGCGGATGACTATCTGACGAAGCCGTTCGACTTTGCAGAACTCCTGGTACGCATCAAAGCGCAGCTGCGCCGTGCACCGGTGGAACGCCACGATGTGCTGCGCGTCGCCGATTTGGAAATGGATCGTGCTACTCAGCAAGTGCGGCGCGAAGGTCGGCTCATCGAACTCACCGCAAAGGAATACGCGCTGCTCGGGTATCTCATGTCCAGTCCGGAACGGGTGTTCTCGCGCACCATGATTTTGAATCACGTGTGGGATCAAAGCTTTGAAGGCGTCACAAATATCGTCGATGTGTACGTGCGCTATGTGCGCAGAAAGGTCGATGAACCGTTTGCACTAAAACTGATTCACACCGTACGCGGCGTGGGCTATTGCATTCGCGACCCTGAAGCGAAACTCGCGGCGGCCCTGGAATGAATCCGCGCTCCCTGGCGTTCCGTTTGACCGCGTGGTACACGCTGCTTATCGGGGCGACCTTCATTTTGGTCGCTACCGTCACTTTCTTCGGCTTGCAGCATTATCTGGGCTCCAATGCACGAGATTCTCTCAGACGTCGCGCGACTGAGGTGGAGCAAATCCTGGCGCGCGCGCCAACGGACGCGGCAGACGATGCCATCGCGCAAGAAATTGAGCTGCATTTGGCGCCTGAAGCCAACAATCGATTCATTCGCGTTACGCGCGTTCCCGGAAAACTGGTTTTTCTTTCCGGCCCGCCGTCCGATGGCAGCTTCAACCGCTTTGACTTCGCCGTGCGTCTACCGTCCGGCAACACCAAAACCGCGGATGAATTTCCCACCAGCATTCTTCCAGAGCAACATTTGATTGTCGGTGCGACCTCTACCGAGACGGTCTCGGGACGGTATGTGCTGGAGATCGGCGTCTCAATGCTTCCCATTGAGATAGCTCTCACGCGGTTGCGCGATCTACTGGCAGTCCTGCTTCCCACCCTGATCGGCTGTGCGGCAGTGGGTGGGTATCTGTTGGTCATGTGGGCGCTGCGCCCAGTCGACCGGCTGTCGCAGACCGCGGAGCAGATGAGTCTGCAAAATCTGTCATTGCGCTTGCCTGTGGTGGCGACCGGCGATGCGCTCGAGCGACTGTCGATTTCTTTGAACAACATGCTGGGACGCCTGCGCGACTCGGTGCAAAGTTCGCGGCGGTTTTTGGCCGATGCTTCCCATGAACTGCGCACGCCGCTCACGGTGATCAAGGGCGAATTGCAGGAGCTTTCGAATGAAGATGGTCTAACCGGCGACGCGTTGCGTGAGCGTGTCGGCAGCGTGCTCGAGGAAGTTGCTCGCCTCGAGCACTTGGTATCGGGCCTGCTCATATTGTCGCGCCTCGATGCGGGCGAGACGCAGCGCGAAAGTGCTGAGCTGGATTTGGCGGACCTGACGCGAAGCACCGCGGAGCAAATGCGACTGATGGCCGAGGATCGCGGTATTGCCGTTGAATTGTCCGCTTTGCAGCGCGCCGTAATCCAAGGGGATCGGCCGCGTATCAAACAAATAATCGTGAACCTACTGGACAATGCGATCCGCTTCACCCCGGCGAGGGGCACGGTAATACTGCGAACTTCCGAGGACGATACCCACGCGTTGCTGGAGGTGATCGATACGGGCGTTGGCATACCGAAGGCGGCTTTGCCGCTCGTTTTCGATCGCTTCTATCGGGCTGATGAGGCCCGCTCTCGCGACGACGGGGGCGCTGGGCTGGGTCTGTCGATCGTCAAATCCATATGTTCGATGCACGGCGCGGAGATTGATGTATCGAGCCAGCTTGGCGAAGGCAGCTGCTTTCGCGTGAGATTTCCGCGACGACTGGTCTCGCTCGGCGTGGTGCGCGCGGCGAGTAGTTCGGAAGGACTGCCGGTCTCCGCTCAGCAAATTCTCACGGCCGGCGGCTCGAGTTAGACCGGATTGTGAGAAGCTTTCTAATGTGATATTCGCGGAATTCTAATCTTCGCCGCCCATAGTTAATTTCAATGTTGCAACACGCGGATTCATTCGATGAAAAGCTGGTCCGGCAGGCACAAGCCGGCGACTACGGGGCGTTCAATGCGCTGGATTGCAAATACCGTTCACGCATCAAGCAGTTGACGCTGCGCTACGCGCGCAACGAGGCAGATGCAGAAGATTTGGTGCAAGACACGTTTCTCAAGGCATATCGGGCATTGCTATCTTTCCGCGGCAATGCATCGTTTTATTCGTGGCTGCATCGCATCGCCGTCAACACCGCTAGGACGGCGTTCCACGTGCATGCGCGTGATGCGCACGTCGTTTCAATGGAAGTCGCGTGCAGCGAGCAGCTCGAAGATCTGGCTACCCCGGAGAGTCTGGCGGTGACCGACGAGATCGCCGCGGCGATCGGCGCGGCAGTCGATGATCTGTGCGAGGAGCAACGGCGTGCGATCGTCTTGCGCGAGATCGATGGGCTCAGCTATCAGCAGATGGCCGGCGCGATGTCGTGTCCTGTCGGCACGGTGCGCTCACGCGTGTTCCGCGCGCGTGAGGCCATTCATCTTCGCGTGCGAGACAGCTTAGACGACGGACTGGGCCGCATCTGCGGTGAGATTTTCTGATCAGTGCATCAAGTCCGGCCATACAGTGCGGCATGTTCCTGCGCGTAGGATGCGTAGGTTTCCTTCATGGTCGCGAGATTCAACAGCATTGCTGCAACCTCCCGGTCGGTGCCCGCCGAATACAGCGTGGAGCGCACCCACACGCTCTCCGTGCGGCGGCTGCCGGTGAGGGCGACGACTTGCCGGTCGATATCGTAAGGCTCGCCGACCAAAACAGGACCGTTGAACAGCCGAATTTCCTGGTCGGCAAACAACCCCACCGCGGGCCCGCGCGTCTTGAAGCCGTCCTCGCGCGCGCTGTATTGCATCAGCACACTCACCATTTCCATGGGTAGGATCGGCCGACCCCAGAGATGATCGGAACTGCTGTAGAAAGCAGACGGCTCGGTGATTCGCACGAGTTTCTGCGCTAGGCTGAAAGGGTACAGCGCGCCCATATGCTGCTCCGAATCCATCCGCACCGGCGTGCGCCGTGAGCGCATCCCGACTTTGACATCGGCGAGGATCACCGGGTCAGCGAGCCGAGGGAGAGTGCTCAACCGTTCATCGAGAGCGGTTGCCGGAAAGCCAGGGCCAACCGAAGCCGTACCCCGCAGGATCTCGTCGCCGTTGGCGCGCAACATCCAGATTTCCGTGTGAACGCCGCCATTTTGCGGGCGCCGCATGAAGGCTTTTACTTGTTCGCCTTCATATACGGGTGCACGGTAGTGCGCAGAGATACAGCCGTGGCTCAGCCAGCGGTCGCCCCAAAGAGCGAATCCGAGCGGCGCGAACTGACTGAAATGCGTCGGACCCTCAATCGTTGCGCTTTTGAAACCCAACTTTTGCGCGGTGACGCTCATCGTGGATCGAGCTGTGGCCATCGTATTCCTGTTCCGCCAACATTTGCTTCGGCGCGCGCAACGGGCCCGCGAGTACACCCTCCTGTTCGGTGATTGCAGTCTCAAAGCCCGCCATTGAAATCCTCCTTAAACGATCGCCGCCGATCAAGCCGCCGCGAGCATTCCTTCCAACCGCCGTCGTATCAATGCTTCCGCCTCTACCATGATGCGATCGACCAGCTGCTTGCAGGTCGGAATGTCATGAATCAGCCCTACCACCATGCCGCAGGACCAGGCACCGGCATCCATGTCGCCCTCCTGCATGATGCGAGGATAGACTCCGCCGACCTCCGCTGCGATGTCGGCAAAACTCAAGCGGGCTCCGAGCTCGCGTTCCTTGAGCAGCAGCCGGTCGACCGCGGCGTTTGCCAGTACCCGTTCAGTATTGCGCAACGGCCTCATGATCAGTCGCGTATCGAGTTCGGAAGCGGCTACGATGGCGTCCTTTACATGTGCGTGCACCGGCGCTTCCTGCGTGGCAATGAAGCGTGTACCCATGTTCATGCCTTCCGCACCCAGGGCAAGTGCCGCGACCAGCGAGCGCGCATCGGCCATGCCGCCGGAGGCGACGAAGGGAATCTTCAGCACCTCCGCCGCGCGCGGCAGCAAAATCATGTTGGGCACGTCGTCCTCGCCCGGATGGCCGCCGCACTCAAAGCCATCGACGCTGACCGCATCGCAACCGATCGATTCGGCCTTGAGCGCATGGCGCACCGATGTGCACTTATGAATTACTTTGATGCCTGCCTCCTTGAGCGCTGGCAGATACTTCTGCGGATTGTTGCCGGCGGTTTCCACCACCTTGACGCCGCTCTCGACGATGGTCTCGACGAACTTCGGATAGTCGGGCGGACTCAGCGCCGGCAGGAAAGTGAGATTGACGGCGAAGGGCTTGTCGGTCATGTCGCGGCAGCGCGCGATCTCCTGTGCCAGCCTTTCGGGCGTTCGCTGCGTCAACCCGGTGATGGTTCCCAGGCCGCCGGCATTCGACACCGCTGCCGCGAGTTCCGCGAAACCGACGAAGTGCATTCCACCTTGGATGATGGGATGCTGAATGCCGAACAGCTGTGTGATCCGGGTCTTCAAGAGTTCTCTCCGCCGAGGTTCGTATCGGAATATTGACTGAGAAGCATGCTTCGCTCAATGCTCCCCAAAGCGCACCATCGACGACCACTCGGGAGATCTCATGTTCCACGTTAAGTTGACTCGTACGCCTTATTGTTTGGCATGGACTATGTTTGCGTCGATTTCCCTATCGGCAGCGGCAGGACCATTCGACAGCCTCAATCCGCAAGCAATTTCGATTCGGTTGCCGGCCGATATCCAATGGAAGGGAAGTGCGACTGGGGTCGAAACGATTCCGCTGGCGGGGGATGCATCGAAGCCGGGACTCTATGTGATCCTGGTGAAGTGGAGCGCGCATCACAATAGCCGCCCGCACTTTCATCCCAACGATCGATTCATCACCGTGCTATCCGGAACGTGGTGGGTCAACACCGGCCGGAAGTTCGATCCTGATCACATGAAGCCGGTTCCCGCGGGAAGTTTCGTCACTCACTATGCGAAACAGGTGCACTACGACGGCGCGAAGGACGGCGATACCGTGCTGGAAATCGTCGGCATGGGGCCGGAAACACTCACGCCGGCTGAAGAGAAGTAACCGCGCACCTCGTCCGTCCAGACCTTGAACACCTGCAGGTAATTCGGCCCGAACGCCGTGCTGATGGCGACATCAGCCGCATCGCGGCCGCGTGCGATGAGTACCCGGCCGATGCGGCGCTGATTGTTGCGCGGATCGAATGTGTGCCACGCGCCGCCGATGTAAGCCTCCAACCAACCGGCAAAATCCATCGGGGCATCGGCCACAGGTACGCCGATATCTCCGAGATAGCCGGTGCAGTAGCGCGCCGGTATGTTCAAGCAGCGCAGCAGCGTAATCGCGAGATGCGCAAAATCGCGGCACACTCCTTGGCGTTCGCAATATGCTTCAAACGCCGTCTTGGTCGAACGCGCGAAGTGATAGCCGAACTCAATCTGCTGGTTCGCGAAATCGCACACCGCTTGGACCCTTGACCAGCCCGGCGTCATGTGACCGAAAAGGGCCCACGCGTCATTCATCAGCCGCTGTGTTTCGCAGTAGCGGCTGCCGAGCAAATAGACCAGCGTGTCATGCGGCAATTGCTCCACCGGGATGTTCCTGCGCATCGAGAAACGTCGGCTCGGGCAAGCCGCTGTCTTCGATCAAGCCATCTGCGGTGATGCGTGTCTCTCCGGCAGGCGCCACCAGCCGCGTGCAGGTGTTTCCGAATGTATCGAAGTACGTCTCGAGCGGCAGGTGCGGTTGCGTGATCATTTCATCTCGGGCGCACGCAGATCCGCCACCCGGCTCGGGTGCACGTGCAGCATCAAGATCATCGGAGTGGGTTGCGGGCAGGAGTACACCAATTCGTAGCCGAGCCGAATTCTCATATTTTAGCCCCACGCCGCGACGGCTTTTGCCGGCTCGCCTGCGGTTTTCGTCGAATTCGCGCGCGCTCACGCAATCGCCTCCCGTGGAAAAGGAAATTATCATCCGATGTTGTTTATGGCACGTGAGGACGAGCAATCGCGTAGGAATTTTCTCCAATTGTGCGTAGGTGCTGCGCGCATGCGCCGCCGTGCGCCTTGAATATTGGGTACTATGCTGCGCCGATGAAAACCTTCCACTGCACGCACTGCCAGAACCTGGTGTTCTTCGAGAACGTGCGCTGTCTGAACTGCGGCCACTCGCTGGCATTCCTCCCGGACTTGGGCTTCATGGGTGCCTTGAGCGAACGCCCGGACGGCCTATGGAGAGCCGAACTGGACGCGCCGGACTCGCGCGGCTACCGCTTGTGCGCGAACTACGATCAGACCAGCGTGTGCAATTGGGTCGTTCCCGCTGATGATTCTAATCCCTATTGCGGATCCTGCCGCTTAAATCGCATCATTCCCGACTTATCGAGCGTCCGCAATCGCGTGGCCTGGTTTCGGCTCGAGGTGGCCAAGCGGCGCATGCTTTACACCTTGCTTGGCTTGTCGCTGCCTATCGAACCGAAGCTTGCCCCCGAGGGCCCCGGTCTCGCGTTCGAATTCCTCGAGGATTCACCGGTCGGCGATGCCGAGCGGGTGTTGACAGGCCACGACAATGGATTGATCACCATCAACATAGCGGAGGCGGACGATGTGCACCGTGAGAGGGAGCGGACTCTGCAAAAGGAACCGTACCGCACGCTTTTGGGGCATTTTCGTCATGAAATTGGACACTATTTTTGGGATAGGCTAATTGCGTATGGCACCAAACTGCATGCCTTCCGCGACCTTTTCGGTGACGAGCGCGCCGATTATCAAAAGGCCTTGGAACGCCACTACAGCGCGGGGCCGCCCGCGGGCTGGGAGCAAAATTTCATCAGTGCCTATGCGACCATGCATCCATGGGAGGATTGGGCCGAGTCGTGGGCTCATTATCTGCACATGGTCGATGCGCTCGAAACAGCGGGCGCCGCCGGCCTCGCCCTTCGGCCGAAACGTAACGACGAGCCGCGCATGCAGCCGCCGCCCGATCCGCTCAACCCGCATCACGACTTCGATGCCATGATCGAGGCGTGGCTGTCGCTCACCTATGTGCTCAATAATCTCAGCCGCGGCTTGGGATTGCCGGATAGCTATCCCTTCATCCTATCCGCACCGGCGATCCGCAAGCTGCACTTCATTCATACCACCATCGATGAGTCCCGGGAGCGAACTTAAGTGTCGATTCACGTAGCGCTCAACCACATCATGCACTACCGCTATGATCGGCCGGTCACGCTGGGCCCGCAGATCATTCGGCTGCGGCCCGCACCGCATTGCCGGACGCGCATTCTGTCCTATTCGCTGCAAGTGACGCCCGCCGAACACTTCATCAACTGGCAGCAGGATCCGCTGTCTAATTATCTGGCTCGCGTGGTATTTCCCAAGCCGACCTCGGAACTCAAGATCGAGGTCGATCTCACCGCGGAAATGGCAGTTCAGAACCCTTTCGATTTTTTCTTGGAGCCGTATGCGCAACGCTTCCCGTTTGCGTACGAGGCCGCTGAAGCGCGTGAACTTGCGCCGTTTTTAGCGACGGGCCCGTCGACCCCGCGGTTCGCGCAGTATCTTGCCGGCATCTCGCGCATGCCGCGTGCCACCATCGATTTCCTGGTGGAGTTGAACGGGCGTCTCGCGGCCGATGTTCGCTATGTCATCCGCATGGAAGCGGGAATACAGCCGCCTGAAGAGACGCTCGAAAAGCACTCCGGTTCCTGCCGCGACTCGGCCGAACTGCTGGTGCAACTGCTGCGCAACCTAGGGCTCGCCGCGCGCTTCGCATCCGGCTATCTCATTCAGTTGGTCGCCGATTCGAAACCCAAAGAGGGGCCGGCGGGTCCGAGCCACGATTTCACGGACTTGCACGCTTGGTGCGAGGTCTACTTGCCGGGCGCGGGCTGGATCGGATTGGATCCCACTTCGGGTTTGCTGACCGGCGAAGGCCATATCCCTCTTGCGTGTACGCCCGATCCTCAGTCCGCGGCACCGCTGTCCGGAGCGGTGGAGCAATGCCAGACCACCTTTGAATATGCGATGAAAGTCGAGCGCGTGTGGCAGGCGCCCCGGGTTACCAAACCGTATTCGGAGGAACAATGGAGCGCGATCGATTCGCTCGGACGGCAGATCGATGCGACGCTGCGCGGCGAGGATGTGCGCCTGACCATGGGCGGCGAACCCACCTTTGTCTCGAGCGAGAACGCGGAGGCGCCGGAATGGAACATTGAAGCCCTCGGCGAGAATAAAAGAAAAATTGCCGCGAACTTGTTCCGTCTGCTCAAGCAGCGCTACGCGCCCCTGGGTCTCGCGCATTTCGGTCAGGGTAAATGGTATCCGGGGGAACAATTGCCGCGCTGGTCCTTGAATTGCTTTTGGCGCAAAGATGGCGAGCCCATCTGGAGCGATGACACGCTCGTCGCCGACGAGACGCGGCGCTACCCCGGCGCAGCCGCCAACGCGCTGCGGCTGCTGCAATCCGTGGCGCAGCGCTTGAGCGTGGGCCCCGAGTTTGTATTCGCCGCCTATGAGGATGTGTTCTATTACTTGCTGCGCGAGCGCAAGCTACCCTCGAATGTCGATGCGCTGAACTCGGGGCTGGCGGATCCTCTCGAACGAGCGCGTTTGACGCGCGTCTTCGGCGGCGAGTTGGGCGAGCCCGTCGGCTATGTGCTGCCCCTTGGACGCCCGGTCGACGATGCCCCTTGGAAAACCAGCCGCTGGTACTTGCGCAGCGAGCGCTGCTATCTGATCCCCGGCGATTCACCCATCGGCTATCGGCTGCCCTTGGATTCTCTGCCGGCGGTGAGTCCCAGCGAGTTCCCGCACATTCATCCGCCGGATCCCAACCAGGACGTTCGACGAACTCGCGCCGCATGGGGAATTGCTGGAAGGAGCCGCCGGGGAGAGCCTCGCGCGTTCATCGCCGAGCGATGCCCCGGCCGAAATCATCCGCACCTCGATGTGCGCTCAGCAGCGCAACGGCGTGCTCTACGTCTTCATGCCGCCGGCCCGTACGCTCGAGGATTATCTGCAGCTGGTTGCCGCGGTCGAGGCGAGCGCGAAAACGCTTGGCCAACCGGTGATTCTGGAGGGCTACGAACCGCCCGCGGATCCGCGCGTGGTGAACTTCAAGGTCACACCCGACCCCGGAGTGATCGAAGTGAATGTGCAGCCGAGCGCCAGCTGGGACGAGCTGGCGGCGCTGACGACGCATCTTTATGATACTGCGCGCGACTGCGGCCTGCGCTCAGAGAAATTCCTGGTCGACGGACGGCATGTGGGAACCGGCGGCGGCAACCATATCGTGATGGGCGGAGCGACCCCGCAGGACTCGCCGTTTCTGCGGCGCCCTGATCTGCTCCGAAGCCTGATTTCCTACTGGCACAATCACCCATCGCTGTCGTACTTGTTCTCCGGGCTTTTCATCGGTCCGACGTCGCAGGCGCCGCGAGTGGACGAAGCGCGCGACGATTCGTTGTACGAGCTCGAGATCGCTTTCAAGCAATTCCCCCCGGCGGGAGCCGAAGCCGCGCCGTGGCTGATCGATCGGTTGCTGCGAAATTTATTGATCGATGTCACCGGCAATACGCACCGCGCAGAATTTTGCATCGATAAGCTGTATTCGCCCGACACCTCGACCGGCCGCCTGGGATTGCTCGAGATGCGAGCCTTCGAAATGCCGCCTCACGCGCGCATGAGCCTGGTGCAGCAATTGCTGCTGCGTTCATTCGTTGCGCGTTTCTGGCACGAACCTTATGCGCCGGCGCGCTTGACGCGCTGGGGAACGCAATTGCATGACCGATTTCTCCTGCCGCACTTCATTCGCGAGGATTTCGCCGACGTGATTGCGGAGCAAAATCAGGCGGGCTTCGGCTTGAGCGTCGACTGGTTCGCACCGCACTTCGAGTTTCGCTTCCCCAAGCTCGGCGACATCGAGGTGCAGGGCATCTCGGTGGAATTGCGGCAGGCACTCGAACCGTGGCATGTGATGGGCGAGGAGGGTGGAGCAGGCGGCACGGCGCGCTATGTCGATTCGTCGCTGGAGCGCGTGGAAGTCAAAGCCAACGGACTGCCGCCCGACCGCTACGTGGTGACCTGCAATACGTAGAGTCATTCCGCTGCGGGCCACCGGGCGCGCGGGCGAGTTCGTCGCCGGCGTGCGTTACCGCGCCTGGCAGCCGTGGTCGGCATTGCATCCGACAATCGGTGTTCATTCACCGCTGACATTCGATATAGTCGACACCTGGATGAAGCGATCTGCAGGTGGTTTTCGATATCATGTGGTCCATCCGGGTGGCCGTAGCCACGAGACGCTTTCCCGTCAACGCATTTGAGGCGGAAAGCAGGCGACTGGCGCGGTTTTTCCGCATCGGCCACACGCCCGGTCCGATGAGCGTCGCGCCGGCCCCCTCGAGCGAGGAATTTCCCTTCACGCTGGATCTGCGCAATCATCGATAAGGATCCGCGACTTAAGGCTTACCGCAGCGATCCGCATCGCTACGACGAGCTGTTGGACGCGGACGGGCGCGTCCGCGGCCATTGGCACACCTTGGTCGAAGGAATCTTCGAAGACGACGCACGAGCCGCGCGGCGTGCCCGGGAATTTACGCGGCGCATGATCGTCGAGAACGGCATTACCTATAACGTGTATGCCGATCGCCAGGGACGCGATCGTCCATGGATTCTCGATCCTCTTCCGTATCTTATCTCCGCACAAGAGTGGCAGACGATTGAGGCCGGCGTTGCGCAGCGCGCGCGTCTCTTGAACGCGGTATTGGCCGATCTC
The DNA here is from genome assembly GCA_963771615.1 of uncultured Gammaproteobacteria bacterium. GTDB lineage: Bacteria > Pseudomonadota > Gammaproteobacteria > Steroidobacterales > Steroidobacteraceae > Bog-1198. The sequence continues at coordinate 436,059 of CAVYUD010000004.1, read as the reverse complement.
TACGGCAAGCAGGAACTGCTTTCGCAGGGTGCCCTGCCGCCGGAAATTCCGTTCGGCCATCCGAATTTTCTATGGCCCTGCGCCGGCATATCGTTGCCGGGTGACCGTTGGCTTTCGCTTTATGCCGCCGATTTGGCGCGATCGGCCGATGGGCGATGGTGGGTGATCGCCGACCGCACCCAGGCGCCCTCCGGGCCGGGGTACGCGCTCGAAAATCGCCAAATCGTACGCAGGGCGTTCCCGCATCTGGCGCAGTCGATGGATGTGCGGCCATTGGGCGCCTTTTTCGCGGCACTGCGCGACGCGTTATTGGACAGTACCGAGGAAGAACCGCTGGCAGTGGTGCTCACACCCGGCTCGTTCAACGAAACCTATTTCGAGCATGCGTATCTGGCGCGCCAACTGGGCTTCCCCTTGGTCGAAGGGCACGATCTCACCGTGCGCGACGAAAAGGTGTTCTTGAAAACGCTGTCGGGTTTGAGAAGAGTTCACAGCATCCTGCGCAGACTGGATGACGATTTTTGCGATCCGGTGGAGTTGCGAGTCGATTCGGCGCTCGGCGTACCCGGGTTGCTCGCCGCCGTCCGCAAGGGCAATGTTGCGGTTGCCAACGCGTTGGGCAGCGGTGTGCTCGAATCCGCGGCGTGGCTTGGATTCCTGCCGGCGATTGCTGAGCAGTTGATCGGCGAGAAGCTGCATCTGCCGTCGGTGGCCAGTTGGTGGTGCGGCGAGCCGCCGGCATTCGATTCGGTGCTCGCCAATCTCTCCAATTTGGTCATCAAGCCGGCGTTCCCCAATCAGAAGCTCGGCCCGATTTTCGGCAGCGAGCTCAATGCCGACGAGCGCGAGGTGCTCGTCGCGCGCATGCGCGCGCGTCCGCACGCGTTCGTGGCCCAGGAGCACCTCGCTTTTTCCCAAGCACCGGTTTGGTATACGAAGAATGCCGATACCTTTTCGGCGCGCGCGCTCGGCATACGCGTTTACGCCATCGCCACCGCGAACGGCTACCGCGTCCTGCCCGGCGGACTGGCGCGCTTCGCCTCCGACGCGCATGCAGAGATCGTTTCGATGCAGCGCGGCGGCGGCAGCAAGGACATTTGGGTGCTATGCGATTCCGAGGAGGCGTCCGAAGAGGCGACGGCTCCGATAGCCAGGGCCGATCGCGCGCCGCATCGCCATCATGATCTGCCCTCGACGCTGGTGGAAAACCTATTTTGGATGGGCCGCTATGCCGAACGCTGCGACTATAAAACGCGGCTACTGCGCGCCACGTTGGGCCTCAGGCGTAATCTGCCGTTCCGCTCGCAGGCCATGGAGATCTGCAAGCACTTTGGCGCGACGTCGGTTTTCGATCCCGAGAAGCGCTTCACCTTGAGAGGCGACATCGAACGCCTGGGGGAGTGCGCCGCCCAGGTGAGAAGCAGCCTGTCTGCAGAAAATTGGCGTGCATTGACGGTCCTGCAGCGCGATTTCAAGCGCGCGGAAGCCGCGCGCAGCGATGCCCGAGAGACGCTCGACAGCCTGCTGCTGTCGCTGGCCGCCATCGCCGGATTTGCACTCGATGACATGACCCAGGATGACGGTTGGCGGCTGATGATGATCGGCCGCCGGCTGGAACGGCTGCAATTTCTCGCGGATTTGATTTCGCGCCGCTTGATCAGCGCGGGAACACCGCTGCGTCAGGAACTCGAATGGCTGCTGGAAATAGGCGACAGCGCCATCACCTATCGGACGCGCTACCGCGCGCCTCCCGTGTGGGAAACGACTATCGACATTCTGGTCTACGATGAAAACAATCCGCGCGCCCTGGCTTTCCAATGGCGCGTCATCAATACGCTGCTCATCGAAGTGGCGGAGTCCTTGGGGTTCAAGCCGCAAGAAACGCTGTACGAGGCGGTTTCGAACCTGGTATCGCTCAAGTATGCGAGTCCGAGCGGCGAGTTCGACGCGGCGCAGGCCTCGCGCGATATTCTGTCGCAGCATCTCAAGCAGTTGATGCTGGCGTCGGCGCAGCTTTCCGAACAGCTCACCTCGCAGCACTTCTCGCACGTCGATTTCGATTTGCGCGCGGTATCCGCATGACGCGCTACGCGGTGCGCCATGCGACGATATACGAGTATGGCGGCGACGTAGTGCACTCGCATCATCTGCTGCACTTGCAGCCGCGTGAATTTGCCTATCAGCGCTGTCTCGCTCATTCGCTCAACCTCGATCCGCAGCCAAGCTTCTCTCGCGAGGACGTCGACGCCTTCGGCAATGCGATCGCCAGGCTCGAATATGATCGAGCGCACGAGCGCCTCGCGGTCACTGCGGAAATGCAGGTCGAGATCTTTCCGCGCGGCGCCGAATCGCTCGATGCCGCCGAGCCCTGGGATCAGGCTTCGCAGGCGATTGAGCTACCACGCGGCGCCGGTGCTTTGCCGGATCTCGAAGCGTGCCGCTTTCGAATGCGATCCAGTCACGTGCCGCTCAAGCTCGCCTTTGAGGACTATGCGGGCGATTGCTTCACGCCGGGCCGCCCGGTCGCCGCGGCCTGTCAGGCGCTCATGCGCAAGATCTATCGAGAGTTCAAGTACGCTCCCGGATCCACGACCAATCGAACTTCCATCGTCGATGTGCTCAAAAGCCGCCGCGGCGTCTGCCAGGATTTCGCGCATCTCATGATCAGCTGCGTGCGCTCGTCCGGATTGGCCGCCCGCTATGTCAGCGGCTATATCCGAACCGTCCGCAAGGGCGGCGCAGCGGCGATCGGCGGCGACGCCTCGCATGCCTGGGTCTCGGTGTATTGCCCGCCGCTGGGCTGGCTGGATTTCGATCCGACCAATGACTGCATGATCGGCGAAGATCACGTCACCCTGGCGTGGGGCCGCGATTTCGGCGACGTCTCGCCGCTGCGCGGCATGATCATTGGCGGAAGGCGCCACAAGCTCGAAGTGGACGTGCGCGTGCAGCCGCTGCCCTGATTAGGCGTTTCCCTTTGTCTTACAGGCCTTTGTTCGCTAGTCCCACAATCGAGTAGCCCCGCGGGGGATATCGCGTGCGCGCAAACATGTTGAAACTGCCTGTCACTTGGGAGCGCAGTCGGCTCATTCCAATAACAGGATCATCATGAGGCGCCAGGACACAGTTCTCGAGAAAATTGAACCCGAGGCTTTCATCGCGAGCGCGAGCTTGGAGTGCATGACGGAAGTGCAGCTCGGGCGCTTGGCGATGGATCGCGGCGACACCGAATCGCTGCGGCATTTCGCGCACGCGATGATCGACGTTTACGAAAAGGCGACCGCGGACATCGCCAAGGTCGCGGCACGTAAATCCCTGCCGGTGCCAAATTCCCTCGACGCGGAACACCAACAATTTGTCGAGCGGATGCGGGAGAAAAGCGGGCGGGATTTTGACCTTGCATACACCGGCAGAATGATCGACAGCCATCAGCAGGCGATCACCCTGTTTAAACGCGGCCAAAGAATCAAAGATCCGGAGCTATCAGCCTTGGCAAGCCGCACCCTGAGCACGTTGGAGGCCCGGCTTCGGCGCACCAACTCCTTCCTTCAGAGCATCGCCCCAGACCCTCAATCCGCGAGCCCGTAAGCCGCGAAAGCTCGGCATCTCACTCTTCGCTGCGCAGCTTCGCCACTTTGGCGGCGGTCAAGTTCGATCCTTTGGCGCCAAAGCGGGCAGTGACATAGTTCGCGACGCTGGCGATCTCGGCATCCGAGTAGGTGCTGCCAAACGCAGGCATGTTGTTCGAATCGCCGGCGACGTGGCGCTGCCCGCCGCGGATGATGACCTGCGCGACGTTGTTGGCGGTCGGATCGTTGACGGCGCGGGTGCCGGTCAACGTCGCAAAGGGAATGACGGGGCTGACGCCGGTCCATCCGTGGCACCCGGCGCAAGCGCCCTCGTAGACGGCCCTGCCGTGCGCGTCCGCTCGATGCCGCATTGTCGGCAGACAGGTGCCGGCGCGGGACTTTGTTTTGGCTCGGGCAGGTCGGAGGTCGCGATGCCCGGCACGCGAGCGCAAATAAGTCACCATGGCGGCGATGTCGCTGGGCTTCAAGTGACTCAAGCTCTCATCCACGGCTTCGCCCATCGGGCCTGCGGCGGTGCCGCGGCCATCGGCATGTCCCGCGGACAGATAGTGGGCGAGGTCGGCATCGCTCCATGCGCCCACGCCGCTCGCGTGATCGGGCGTGATGTTGTAGGCGCGCCAGCCCGCTTGCACGGCGCCGGCAAATTTCTGCCGATTGTTGAGCGCAAACAACAGATTTCGCGGCGTATGGCACTCGCCGCAGTGCCCCATGCGCCTCGACCAGATACGCGCCGCGATTCCACTCGGCGCTGCGATCGACGATTCGGCTCGATAGCGCTTGTCGGGGTTGAACAGGCCGACCAGAGGCTCATGAGGCCGCGCTGATTGAACGGAAAGATCAGCGTGTTTTGCGGCGCCGGCGCGTGCACCGGCTTCAGTGTGAACAGGTACGCCTTGATGGCGAGCGCGTCGGCATCCGACATGTACGTGTAGCTGGCATAGGGCATCGCCGGATACAGCTTGGTGTTGCCGCGGCCGATGCCCTTGTGCACGGCATCGAGGAAATTCGCATCCGTGTAGCTGCCGATGCCGGTTTCGGTGTCCGGCGTGATGTTGGTCGAATACATGGTGCCGAACGGCAACACGAACGCGCGGCCGCCGGCAAATGGCGCGCCGTCCTTGGCGGTGTGGCAGACGACGCAGTCCGCGGCGCGCGTCAGATATTCGCCGCGCTCGACCAGGCTCGGCCGATTTGAGTTCCGCCGGAACGCCGGTGGGATCCTGCCTCGTGATAGGCCGCGAGCGCCACGCGCTTGCCGCCGCGCGAAATCGGTGGGCTGCGGGCCGAATACGATGTAGGCCGCCGATGATCAGCAGCCACGGCGACGATGACGGCGAGTGTCCACAGAACGGATGGCGACGCGTCCGCGCTGGATGAGCTGTTCATGCATGCGTCCTCAGCTCCTGGCGCGTCGGTCTGCGGAAACGGCAGACATGTGCATGCGCTTGCCGGTCGCGGCAAAAATGGCGTTGGCGACCGCCGGCCCCACCGGCGCCACGCCGGGCTCGCCCACGCCGGTCGGCGCCTCGGTCGACGGCACGATGTGCACCTCGACCTTCGGCATTTCGTTCATGCGCAGCACGCGGTAGTCTGTTGAAGTTGTCTCTGCTCGACGCGGCCCTCCTTGAGCGTGATCGCCCCATACAGCACCGCGCCCAGATCCGAAGCCGATGCCGCCTTCCATCTGCGCGGCGATGATGTCGGGATTGATCGGCGGTGCCGCAGTCGACCGCGCAGACCACCCGATCGACCTTGACGCTGCCGGCATCATCGACGCTGACCTCGGCCACCTGCGCGACGAAGGTCTTGAATGCCTCGGCCACGGCGATGCCGCGGCCCCTGCCCTTCGGCAGCGGCCGCTGCTCCAGCCGGCCTTCTCGGCCGCGAGTTCCAGCACCGCCTTCATGCGCGGCTCGTGCTCGAGCAGCTTGCGGCGGAAGGCGAACGGATCCTCGCCGGCCGCATGCGCCACCTCGTCGATGAAGGCTTCGACCGCGAACGTGGTATGCGAGCTGCCGACGACGCGCCACCACAGCACCGGCACGCCGGTCTTGGTGGTCGCCAGATCGACGGCGATGTTCGGAATCGTCGTAGGCGATGCGTCGCCGCGCCTTCGACCGAGGTGGAGTCGATGCCGTCCTTGATCATGGCCGCGAATGAGCGTGCCGGCCATGATCGACTGGCCGACGATGACGTGCCGCCAGCCGGTCAGTTCTTCTTGTGCGTTCAAGCCCGGCTTCGAGCTTGTGAAAATACATCGGCCGATACAGGCCGCCGCGGATGTCATCCTCGCGTGTCCACTGCAGCTTGATCGGCGTGCCGTCGGCGCCGTAGGCCTTGGCGATGGACACCGCTTCGACGATGTAGTCGGACCAGGAGTTGGCGCGCCGGCCGAAACTGCCGCCGGCATACAAGGTGTGGATGCTCACCTGTTGCGGGTCGAGGCCCGCCGCCTTGGCCGCATTCATCTGATCGATGGTTTGGAATTGATCGCCCGCCCAGATCTCGCAGCGTTGCGCCGTCGAGCTTGACCACCGCAGTCGAGCGGCTCCATCGGCGCGTGCGCGAGATACGGAAACTCGTAGCTGGCGCGAAACTTTGTCGGGCGGCGCTTGCAGATCGCCGGCGCGGCATCGCCTTCCTTGCGCGCCGAGCAGCGCCGGCTGTTCGGCGAGCCGCCGATACTCGTCCATGATGGCGGCGGAGCTGCGCTTCTCGGCATCGCGTGTCGTCCCACTCCACCTTCAGCGCGTCGCGGCCCTGCTTGGCGGCCCAGAAACTCTTCGCGATCACCGCGACGCCGCGCGGCACCTGCACCACCTTGACCACGCCGGGCACGGCGCGGTCGCGGCGCCGCATCGAAGGACTTGACCGTGCGCGCCGAACTGCGGCGGGCGCTTCAGCAGCGCCACCAGCATGCCGGGCAACGCCACATCGAGCGTGAACTGCGCCGTGCCGTCGCACTTGGCGGCACATCGACCCGCGGCGGCTGGCTGCCGATCAGCTTGAAATCCTTCGGATCCTTGAGCGTCACCGTTGTCCGGCACCGGCAAGGCGGCGGCCGTCTTGCACCAGCGCACCGAACGTCGCCTGACGCTTGCTGGCGCGTGATAGACGACGCCCTTGTCCACCGTCAGTTCTGCCGACCGGCACATGCCATTCGTTGGCGGCTGCGCGTCAGCAGCATCGCGCGCGCCTTGGCGCCGGCTTCGCGCAGCTGCTGCCAGGAATTGGCCATGGCGGAGCTGCCGCCGGTGCCCTGCATCTTGCCGAAGACCAGATTGGCATAGCGCTTGGCATCGGCCGGCGCGCTTTCGACCCGCACCCGCGCCCAATCGGCATCGAGTTCTTCCGCGAGCACGGTGGCAATGCCGGTGTAGGAGCCCTGGCCCATTTCCAGGTGCTTGGCGATCACCGTGACGCTGTTGTCGGCGCCGATGCGCACGAAGGCATTGGGCGCGAAGGCGGCGTGCGGCGGACGCGGCCAGCGGCCTGCGCGCGCGCGTGCCGAGCCAGCCCATTCAAAGCCGATGGTCAAGGCCGTGACGGTCGCGGCGCCGGCACCCTTCAAGAAATGCCCGGCGTCGAGCCTGCTTGCTGAAGACGTATCGTTGCTCATGCGTTAAGCCTTGGCAGATTGCGCAGCCGCATGGATCGCCGCGCGAATACGCGGATAGGTGGCGCAGCGGCAGATGTTGCCGCTCATGGCGGCGTCGATGTCGGCATCGCGTCGGCGCGGGATTTTTCTCCAGCAGCGCCGTGGCCGACATGATCTGGCCCGACTGGCAGTAGCCGCACTGCGGCACCTGCAGTTCGATCCAGGCGGCCTGCACCGCCTTGGCCGGCTTGCTCTGCAACCCCTCGATGGTCGTCACTTGCCGGCCGGCAGACGGCCGACAGCGGCATGACGCAGGAACGGATCGCCTGACCGTCCACATGCACGGTGCAGGCACCGCACATCGCCATGCCGCAGCCGAACTTGGTGCCGTGCAAGCCGGCGACCTCGCGGATCGCCCACAGCAGCGGCATGTCCGGATCCGCATCCAGCGTGGTGCTCGTGCCGTTCAATAGAAAAGTTGTCGACATGCTGACTCCACGAATTGTCGGTCGAGCAAGAATCCTCCTCTCGCAGGCCGGATTCAAGCCTGAAAAAAAAGCACTCAGGTCCGGGCAAACATCGCCTGTCTCGAGCCGATCAAAATCATGCAGCGCACGAGGAAAATCCCGTACTATGTACGCGTTCGCGATCCGTCGTATGTCAGCCGATACAACGCGCTAGTTGTATTGTTCGAAACCTTCCTCGATTCTCAGCACCGGATACAGGTTGTAACGCGCGTCCCAAGAGGCGTGGCGGCGCAAGAAGAATTCCAAGCGAGCCGCCGGACTCGCGGCGAATGCCGCATCCTGCTCGCACAGACTCCAGAATTCGTGCGCGAGTCGCGGCGATTGTGTCGATCATTTCCCGCGCAATCTGCTCGGCCACATAAGGTTCCATGTGTTCCTTTTGTTCGAAGCAGGCGTTGAACAAGCCCCACGCCGCGAACGAGTCGGGCGCGCGCGGCTCGAAAAGCGCCACCGACGAGCCGTGCCAAGGGCTGTGCAATCGGCGCGAACAGCGCGCCTTCCTGAAGATCGCACGATCTCTTCGTGCCATGCGCCCGACAGTTGTGCGCGCATACGTCCCTCGAATGGCGCGGCTGAAAAGCTCACCTCGCGTGGCACGAAAAGCCTTCGCCTTGATCTTGCCCCGCCGTTTGCGTAAGCGCGAGAACGCGACGCCATGAGCCTCGAGCCGGGGAGCAATGTCTGCGGCGAAGGCCGCCGGAACGACATACCCACCGAGCGGTACTGTCGCAGACAATGAAACCTTGACTCGATCGCGAAGCGGCACGCGCCAGATCTGCGGTGTCTTTGGATCGTATGTCGTGACGAGGCCTCCCGATATCTGCGATGGTGCCCGCGTGTATGCGTATCCCCTGAACTCGATCACGCGTGCCTTAGCGGAGGCGTCCCGGTCCACGGTGGCGCCGCCGGCCTGCGCCGGCTCGCGCCAGTTCGAGGTGTAATCAAGCGCCATCTCGGCGCCGCCCAGTTTCATCGCCGCCTGATCTGCCTGATGCGCGAGCTCGAGCCAGTTGCCCCCATGAGCCGCCATCAATTCGGCCAAGCTGTTGATCGTATTGCGCATCACGCGGACGCGGTGCGCGTAATCCTTCCAAGAGTGCGTTTCGACCAACACGGTAAAGCGATTACGCTGCGGAAAATATCCGGTCGAGAAGCGCGGCGAATATACGGTCAATGCGAAACCCGAAGCGGGGTCATCGGTGCTCGCCAGATCGGGATAAAAATCGAGTGCCAAGTACCCAAGATCGGTGAGGCGTGCTATGAGTGCATCGCGCATGCTGCCTGCCGGCGACTCGCAGGTTTTCATCGCCCTGATTGAGTGGTTCGACCTGAAGCGAGATGTCAGGCTCGAAGTCGGCACCGTCGGTAACGTGCAGATCCGCGCACACCAGCGGATCCCAGTCATCGATGAGGCGCAACATGCGCCCGCATCTCCGGGGTATCCGCTTTCATGTAGTCGCGATTGAGGTTGATATTCTGCGCCGTGGTGCGCCAACCGGTCTCGACCGGGCCATTCTGATTGGGACGATTCCAGCGTCCGACGCGCTCGTGACCGTCCGTGTTGAATGCAGGAACGAAGAGCACCGCAATCCGCTCCAATAAACTCTCCGCTGAGGAATCTGCCAGCAGATCACGCAGCGCGGCGAACCCCGCATCCTTTCCGTCGCTTTCGCCCGGGTGAATGCCGCCCTGAAGCATGAGCAGGGGAACGGCCTTCGCACGCAGCTGCACCGGCGTCAAGGCGCCGCAACGGGAGATGAGCAGCGCGCGCATGATGCGTCCTTCTGCCGAACGTCCAAACTCGAACGAGCGCACCGTATCCGGCCAGGTGCGCGCCATCTCCGCGCTCAACCGCTCGACCTCCTCGAGACGTCCGGTCTCTTTGTAATCGGACAGTTCTGCGATGGTCATCAGCGTCTTGTGTTGCATCGGGTGATTCTAGCGTCTGGCGGGTCCGGGTACGAGGTCGGACTATTGCAGCCACTCGTTCTATAATGACCCGCATGCAAATTGCGATCTTCACAACCGGCGGCACGATCGACAAGGTGTACTTCGATGCCAAGGGCGGTTATGAGGTCGGCGCGCCCATGGTTCGTCAAATCTTGGAGCAGGGCCGCGTGACCGCGCAGATCCCCGTCGTGGAGCTGCTGCGTAAAGACAGCTTGGAGATGACCGCGGCCGACCGAATCGCTGTTCGCGATGCCGTTGCCGCCTCCGACGCGACCCGCATCATCGTGACTCACGGCACCGACACCATGGTCGAGACGGCGCACGAATTACAAGGACTGCGAGGCAAAACTGTCGTATTCACCGGCGCCCTTCAACCTGCGCGCTTTGCCGACAGCGACGCTGCCTTTAACTTGGGCCTTGCCGTCGGCGCTGTCCAAGTCCTCGCGCCCGGCGTGTACATTGCCGCGAACGGCCAGGTGTTCCCCGCCGATTCCGTTCGCAAGAACGTAGCCCTCAATCGATTCGAGTCCATCTGAAAAACAACACGGTGCCGGCATCTTTAACGGAGAATGAAAATGCAAGATTGGGATATTGAGAACAAGCAACGACGCGGCTTGCTGATGACGGCGGCGGCAGCGGGCGCCACGCTGATCATGCCGCGGATGATTCTCGCGGCCGACAAGTCCAACAAGAACTTCGGCGGCGATCTTAAATCGGTCCGCGCCGCGATCGAAAAGCAGCGGCCCGAGGCGATCAAGCGCCTGCAAGATTGGATTGCGCTGCCGTCGATTGCCGCAGAAAACCGCAATATGCAGGAGGGCGTGCAAATGATGATCGCCCTCTTGAAAGATGCCGGCTTTCAGAGCGCGAAGGTGATGCCGACCGATGGTCAGCCGGGAGTTTTCGCAACCTTGGATGCGGGCGCTGCACGCACCGTCGGTATGTATTTCATGTATGACGTCAAACAGTTCGACCCTAAAGAGTGGAGTTCGCCGCCCCTCGATGCCGCCATCGTCGACCGGCCGCCCTTCGGCAAGGTCTTGATCGGACGCGGCGCCACCAATCAAAAAGGGCCCGAAGCAACTTTTCTCGCCGCGCTGCATGCGCTCAAGGCGGCCGGCCGCAAGCCGCCCGTGAATATCGTGCTGGTTGCTGAAGGAGAAGAAGAAATCGCCTCACCACATTTCGCCCAGGTGGTGCACCAACCGGAAGTGCTGAAGGCCCTGGCGAAATGTCATGAGGTGTTCATGCCCTTCGCGTCGCAGTCGCCGCAGGGCTCGGTGCAGATCGCGCTTGGCGCCAAGGGCGCGGTCGAAGTGGAATTGGTCGCGTCCACCGAGAAGTGGGGCCGCGGATCCAAGGATGACATTCATTCCAGCTACAAAGCCGAACTCGACAGCGCGGTGTGGCGGATGGTCAAGGCGCTTTCGACCCTGGTATCCGAGGACGGCAACGACCCGGCCATCGACGGTTGGTTTGAACATGTGAAACCCTTGACTGCGCGCCAGAAGGAACTCATTGCCGAGCAAGTCGCGCACACCAACGAAGCCGACGTCAAAAAGCTGCTCGGCGTGCAACACTGGGTGCGGGATCTGTCTTATCGCGACGCACTCGAGCGGCTCGCCTCGCAACCCACCGTCAACATCGAAGGCATGTATGCCGGCTATACGGGTCCCGGCGGCAAGACAATCCTGCCGTCGAAGGCCACCGCCAAGTTGGATCTACGCTTGGTGCCCGACCAGACGGCCGCCGATTGCGAAGCCAAGCTCAAGGCGCATTTGGCCAAGCGAGGCTACGGCGACATCGAGGTCAAGGTCACGGGCGGTTACGATCCGACGCAGACCGACGAGAATTCATCGCTGATCAAGGCATCGACTTCCGTTTACAAACAACTCGGCATGCCGGTGAGCTTATCGCCGCGCCTCGCCGGTTCCTGGCCGGGCTATATCTTCACCGCAGCGCCGGTGAGCTTGCCGGCCGGTCATTTCGGCACCGGCCATGGCAGCCGCGCACATGCGCCGGATGAGTATTACGTTATCGAGTCGAGCAATCCGGCGGTGCAGGGCATGGCGGACGCGACGCTATCGTACGTGATGCATCTGTACGCCTTGGCCGCGGCGTAAACGGGAGATTTGCGTCGGGCGCTATTGCTTCTGGACGACCACGCGCCCTTGCGGGTTGACGAAAACGCGGTAGCGGTTGCCGTCCTTGCAAGTCGCGACATAGTCGCTGTCTGCGTTGCGTTTCACATTAACGACCTGGTCGCAGGTCTGTCCGTTGAGCACGATGGTCGCCTGTAAATCCTGGCCGGACGAGGGGCCCGCCGCCAAAGCCGAACGCGTTGAGCCCAAGACCAACATCAGCAATAGGCAATTGAATATTCGCGCGCTCACAGTGACTCCTTCGACCTAGATTTGTGAAAATTTCTGCGGGTCCATCAGTATTCCCCAAAGCGCTTCCCGCGATGAGGCGATTGCCGAGGCGAGTTGTGGATCACCGTCCTGCAGCAGGGTCAGCACCTTGATTATCAACGTATCATATTTCTGGCGCAGTGCCGCCGCCGGCGTCTTGCCGTCGCCTTTGTGAAATGCACGCAACTCACCCAGCAGGTCATCCACTTGGTTTTTCAACGAGAGCTTAGTGAACACGCCAATTGCCTTGGTGTCCTTCAGGCGCTGCTCGAGTGAGCCAAGATCGAGTGTCGGCGCTTTGGGAGTTTCTGTTGCCGGCTTGGGTTGAGTCGCGGCCGGGACGCTCGGTTTCGCGGTCGGGCGGCCGGGCGGAACGCTGTGCGTAGCGCCGCTCGCGGGTGCTGTCGCAGGTGCTGTGACCGCAGGAGGCGGAGCATGAGCCGGCGCTGGCGCAGCCACCGGCGGCGTCGGTGCAGGAGACGGGGCGGCTTCGGGAGTGATGGTCGCGGGACGCGGCACCGTGGGCGGCGGCCCACCATCCGGCGCCGGGCGCGGCGCAGCGCAACCGAACAGTAGCGACGCTGCGGCAATTGCGACTGTGGAAACAGCAAATCGAGCCATGCGTCGCAACTGCGTCACCACGGTGCCGGCTTGTAGTCCTTCAGGAACTGCCCCCACACATGCTCGCCGGTGAGCCGGCCGCTGAATATGGGATCGACGATGCGCGCCGCGCCGTCGATGATGTCGAGCGGCGGCGCGAATCCGAAGCTCAGCCTTGCGCGCGGCATGCGCAGCCGGATCCTCATCGGTCACCCATCCGGTATCGACCGCGTTCATGTGGATCCCGTCCTTCACGAAATCCGGCGCGCTGGTGCGCGTCATCATGTTGAGCGCCGCTTTCGCCATATTGGTATGCGGATGCTTGTCGGTCTTGGTGCTTCGATAGAACTGGCCCTCCACCGCGCTGACATTCACCACGTGCTTGTGGCTGCCCGGCAGTGCGCAGCATGAGCGGTTTCAAGGCGCGCGTTGAGCACGTAGGGCGCGATGGCGTTCACCAATTGCACTTCGAGCAATTCCGGTGTCTTTACCTCGTGCATGCGCAATCGCCAGCTGTTCACCTCGCGCAGGTCGACCTGCTGCAGATCCTCATCGTAGCGATCGGCCGGAAACAGCCCCTCGCCGCTCTGATAGTCCTCATCCAGATAACGCCGCTGCGACAGCGCCGCGCTGTGCAGCAGTCCCTCGCCCTGCAGGCTCGGCGCCGCCGTGACCAACGCAGCCGGACGTTTGCATCGTGCGAACCCGCAATGCGTCGTCGCAATTCATCATGACTCGCGAGCGGCCCGCGCCACGCCTCAGGCAGCGCGGCGAGCGGCGCATTCTCTCGCGCGAGCAGATGCTCGAAAAATCCTGCCGGCCGCCGCACGGTCTGGCAGGCGTTGTTCAGAAGGTAATCCAGCCGCGGCAGCCGTTCCAACAAGAACTGCGTGAACAACTCGACGCTCGGCGTATGCCGCAAATCGAGTCCGTGAATCTGCAGGCGCTCGCGAAATCCGCCAAAGTCGGGCTCCTTCGAGTAGCGATCGACGGCATCCACTGGAAAGCGCGTGGTGACAATCACATGCGCGCCGGCGCGCAGCAACTTTAAGGATGCCTGAAACCCGATCTTGACGCGCGCGCCGGTGATGAGTGCGTAGTGGCCCTCGAGATTCGGCCGTCTGTTCGCGCTTGGCGTAGTTGAATTCGCCGCAAGCTTCGCACATCGAATCATAGTAGCGGTGCATCTTCGCGAACGACTGTTTGCAGACATAGCAATTGCGCTCCTGATGGAATTCGGGTTGCGAGCTCTCTGATCTCGGGCTTGGGCCGCTCCAGCCAGAGCGGCGCGTAAACCTTTGAGCGCCGCTGCATTCGCAGACCCGCACGCTCGATGATGTTGCGGTCATGTTCCTGCGAGAGTTTGTCGCTTCGCGCGCCGAAATCCCTTGAGCATTCTGGAAACATCGTGGCGCTCGGGCTTGGTCACGAGGCCGGCCAGCATCAACAATTCGCGCCGCTGCTCTTGGCTTAAAGATGTGAGGTGCGACCGATCGGCCTCGATCAAGCGCAGCACGCGCACGCAGGTGCGCACATCCTCGTCGGTAAGCGCCGTGTCCGCATCGGCAGCGAGATGCTTGTTCATCCGCGCATCATTGATCACGCGATCGCGTACAAGAACTCGACGAACGATGCGGTCGCGCCGTCCAAGCCCTTGATCTTGGGATTCTTCGAGTCGATCAAGTAGTACTCGTCCGGCGCGTGCGCTCCGGTGCCGTGGCCCAAGCCGAAATCGCCGGCGGGAAGACTCAAGGGCGGCGCCGTGAATCGATAGCCGGGCCAGGATCCGGGGTTGCGCGGCACGACGAGCGGCGGCGAACCCAACTTGCTGAAGGTCGCAAGCACTGCCTTGAAGAATCGGCTGTCGGGATCGGTCTGCGTCGGATCATAGCCGCCGCTCATGTTGACCTGGATGTCTCCAAAGCCGTGCTTGGCCAGATGCGCCTTCACTTTGGCGAGCGTATCGGCGGCAGTCATGTCGGGCACCAAGCGCATGTCGATTTTCGCAACGGCTCTGTGCGGCAGCACCGTCTTGCCGCCAGGCCCGGTGTAGCCGCCGACCAACCCTTCGATGTTGATCGTGGGCTGTGAAAACAGGCGCAGCAGCGAGTCCTGCCAGTTCAAGTCGTGCACCCAGTGCTCGACTCCGAATTCAGACTTGATCGTGGCTTCGGGCACGGCCTTCGCATAAGCCAACACCAATTTCTTTTGCGCCTCGGACAGCGGTTTCACCTTTTCGAAGAATCCTTCGACGGCGGGCGTATGTCCGTCTTTCTCCACCAACGTGTTGAGCGCCTGCACCAGGTGCCAGGACGGCGAATCCACCTGCGCCTCGAGGCTGGAGTGGATGTCCTTTTTCGGACCGCGTCCCCAGGTCGCGCCATCCGAGACCAATTCCATTTCGACCACGCCCTTGGCGCCGGCGGCCACTTGCACGCTGCCGTCAGTGTCCTGGCTGGCATCCGGCAGCATCACGCCGACGCAGGACTTCATGTGCGGGAACACCTCGGGGCTGTTGACGATTTCGCCGAAATGCGGCGAGGCGATTTCCTCTTCGCCCTCGCAAACCAACACCAGATTGACCGGCAGCTTCTTGCCGGTCGCCTTGAACGCCATGAGCGCGCTCAGAAAGGAATTTTGCGGGCCTTTCTGATTGACGGCGCCGCGCCCCATGCACACCGTGCCTAAACCGGCTTTCTCGACCAGCCGGCCTTCGAGCGGCGGCGAACTCCATTCCTCGGGAACGAACTGCTTCACGTCGTACATGAAATAGACCGCGACCGTGGTTTTGGCGCCTGAGTCCAGTCGGCCGAATACGCCGGGCTTACCCGAAGTTGGGATGATTTTTACGCCGCGTGAATCCGGCATCAGAGGCCAATTTCGCCATATACTCGGCGCCTTGGGGGTAATTGCGGTTCTCGGCCGCAATAGAAGGCAGCGCAATCCAATCCTGCAGGCGCTTTACGTTCTCCGCATGCATTTTAGGAATCTGCGCAAGCACCGCTGCCTTGTCGGGATCATTGCCCGCTGCCGCCAGTGCCGCGGCTGGAACAGTGAGTAACACCGCGCCTGACAATGCGCCCTGCATCAGATCGCGGCGGCTCAAAAGCTCGGTCAAATCGGTCATGAATATCCCCTTTGTTGTTCTAGGACGCCATTTTGACTTAAACCGCCCACGCCGCGGGCAGGTTTCTGCTGGCTCTGGAAAAGATACGCGCCGATGACCGCTTTGTGCGCTGAATTCCGATGCTTTGTCTGGAGGGCGACAATTTGTGAGTACCGGCATGCCGAATCGATGGGTCATTGCGATCGCTGGAACGGTGGTCATGGTGACGATCGGCTGCCTCTATTCGTGGGGCCTGTTTACTCAGCCCTTGCTGGTGGCTTATGGATGGGACTTAAGAACCACCACCTGGGCCTACGCTATCGCCAATTTCTCGCTGGCGGCGCTGGGCACGGTCATCGGCGGATTCTGGCAGGACCGGGCCGGCCCGCGAAAGGTCGCGATAGTGGGTGTGGCGCTCTGGGGCGCGGGAAACGTCCTGGCCGGCCTCGGAACGTCGAGCCTCGGCGCACCCTGGCTCTATACCACCTACGGAATCATGGGCGGCATGGGGGCGGGGATGGCCTACATCACGCCGGTGGCGATGGTTACGAAGTGGTTCCCCGAGCGCAAGGGCTTGGCGGGCGGCTTGGTTGCCGCCGGATTTGGCCTGGGCGCCTTCGTTTATAACTTACTGGTGCCGCGCCTCGCCGGATTCCATGCTTCAGCGCTGCACGCGTCAAATTTCCTCGCCGCTAAAGCAGCCGCCGCAGCCGCGGGCGTTCAATTCGATCTGCGGCACCTGGGGCCGGCGCAAACTTTCACAGTTGCCGATATCGGCGCGGTCATGCACGTGTTTGTTTCCTCCGGCATGCTATTCCTGTTAGTGGGCTTGGCCGCCGCGTCGCTGTTTCGCAATCCACCACCGGGTTACCGCGTGAGTTCGCCCAAGAAACTTGCGGTTAGACCTCCCGCCGAATCCTACTCGCCCTCGCAAATCGTCGTGATGCCGCAGTTTTATCTGCTGTGGTCGCAGCTGTTTATCAATGTCATCGGTGGCATTACCATCATCTCGAATGCGGTGTTCATCCTCACGGATCTGACTCGAGTCTCGGCTGCGGCGATAGCGCCGCTCTTCGGCCTTGTCAGTATTTTCAATGCGCTTGGTCGTTTGTTCTGGGGCGCCGTGTCGGATCGGATCGGTTGCAACAAAACATTCGCGGCCATGTTTGCCATTCAAGCGGTGACGCTGTTTCTATTAAGCGACGTCCATGATTTGACGCTCGCGCTGCTGGCGACTTCCGTGGTGTTGTTTTGTTGCGGCGGAGGATTCGGAACCATGCCCTCGTTCAATGCGGGCTGCTTCGGCACGAAATACATGGGCCTGAACTATGCGCTGATCCTCACGGCGTGGGGGTGCGCGGCTTTGGTAGGGCCCATCTTGGTTGCGCGTGCCAAAGACGTGACCGGCTCCTTTGCAGGCATGCTGCCGCTGATCGCACTGCTGCTGCTCGGCGCCGTGATCCTGCCTTTCTTGACCAAAAAGCCGTCGCGTCGGCTGCCGCGTCCCGAGTCCTTTCGCAGCGTCTACGAGTCTCTGGATACCTCGCCCACCGGCGAATTCCGCTAGCCGCGAATTGCGGCGTACCGCGGGCCTAAGCTCGCATCGCCGCCCGGAGCTCTCCGAATGGGCGTTATCGGCCAACACCGGAAGTTCAATAGACCGAACCGACCTCGCGCAAGCTGCCGTTCAATCGCAAGGCGATGCCGCAGCGCATAACCGAGGTTGTAGCGGGCGCCAACGCGCGTATTTTCGCTAAGTGCGATACCGAAGAGCATCGACCAGGAGAGAGAAAGCTGCGGAAGGTTGCCGTCTACTCGGATAGTAGAGGTGGTAACCAGGGTAGGGCGGACACCAATCTTCCAATACTCGCCTAAGACGCTTACTTGCAAGATAGGGTTGCGCAAGGTCCTCTGGAACATAGGCGAGGCCAAATCCCGACAGCGCGGCGATCAGGATTTGGGTCGTGCCGTTGAACGTGAGCTGCCCATCAACCCGCACCCGAAGCTCACGATTGCCTTTTTCAAACTCCCACGCGTACTGCCCACCATGGGTTGGTAGGCGCAGATTGATGCAGTTGTGCTGGGTGAGGTCCTGCGGGATCTTCGGTTCTAGCCTGTTCTTGAAATAGGACGGAGTTGCGACTGCGGCCATGCGCATGTCTGGCCCAATACGCACTGCGATCATCCCCTTGGCGACTTGTTCACCCGAGCGCACACCGGCATCGTAGCGCTGGGCGACAATGTCGGTTAGGCCGTAGTCGGTAATGATCTCGACCTTGATGTCCGGGTAGCGCCGCAGCAGCGGCATGATTTTCGGCCATAAAATTTTATCCGTCGCATGGTCGATGGACGTGATCCGGATGGTGCCGCTTGGCGTGTTCCGAAGATTGCTCAGAGATGTGAGTTCCGCTTCGACCTCTTCTAGCCGTGGACCAACCGTATCCAAGAGACGCTCGCCGGCAGCAGTGGGTGAAACACTTCGCGTTGTGCGGGTAAGAAGCCGGATACCTAAGCGCGTTTCAAGATCGCGGATGATGTGGCTGAGCGAGGACTGAGACAGACTTAATTTCGCCGCGGCTCGGGTGAAACTACGCTCGCGTGCCACCGTCACAAAGGCGGCCAAATCGTTCAGATTGGTTCTTTGCATTCATGCGTCCTGACCATAAGTCTATTCGGATTATAGCCTCTAGCCAGGTGAAACGATCGCGCTAGAGTAGCTGCATCAATTAACCCGAATCTTTTGTTCCAGCAGGAAGGAAAATGTCATGTATATCAAACGAAACGGTTCACAGCCTGCCATCAAAGGCTCATCGGACAACTTCACTGGCAATGTCCGCGTCGAGCCCCTATTCCAGGCCCCTGGTGGAGGAGAGTTTGGCGGCGCAAGTGTTACCTTCGAGCCGGGTACACAGTGCTGGGGAGAGTCGAAAGAAGAGATTCGCCCGGGCGATGTCATTACGTGCCCGCCCGACAAGAAGCACTGGCACGGCGCAACCGAAACGACTGCGATGACGCACATTGCCATTCAGGCATCAAAGAACGGGAAGAACGTTGAGTGGCTGGAGAAGGTCACGGACGAGCAGTACCGAAGTTAAAACCTACAGGACAGAAAGGAGTTCACATGTCGAACACTCCAGCAGCTTCGCGTAATCCGTATGCGGACATCGCTCCCGCTCTTGCTGACTACACGGACCGTGTGCTTTTTGGCGACGTGTGGAAACGCCCCGATCTTTCGCCGCGTGACCGTAGCCTGATAACCGTGGCATCCCTCGTCTCGCTCTATCGCATCAACGAACTTCCTTTTCACCTGAAACGGGCGATGGAAAATGGCGTCACCCGTGAGGAATTGATCGAGGCAATCACGCACCTAGCCTTTTATGCCGGTTGGCCCGTGGCCAATACGGCCTTGCCGATCGCAAAGCGCGTCTTTGACGAAGGCGTGGCGTGAAATAAATGGGAGTCGTGCGACGATCAGGCCGATAACAATCGCGCATCGAGATCGCCCATCAGACTGAGGGCAGCAAAACTTCGAAGAAAGGACTTATCATGGTTGACAAAAAAGTTTGGCTTATCACCGGCGCAGGCCGTGGCTTGGGTCTCGATATTGCCCAAGCAGCGCTCGCGGCAGGCCACGCGGTCGTCGCCACCGGCCGCGATCCCGCCAAGGTCACGGCGGCGATCGGCCACCACGACAATCTGTTGGTGATCAAGCTCGATATCACTCGCCTGGAGGATGCGTACGCCGCGGTCGCGGCCGCCGTCGACGAAGTTTGGCCGGATCGACGTCCTGGTCAACAACGCTGGCAACTTTTATGCCGGCTTCTTCGAAGAACTCGAGTCCTGCTCAGTTTCGCGATCAGATCGAAACGCTGTTGTTTGGCCCGATGAACGTGACTCGTGCCGTCCTGCCGATGATGCGGAAGCAGCGCTCTGGCCTGCTCCTCACCCTCTCCTCGACCGCAGGCATGACCGGACAAATGTTCTGCTCGGCGTATGCCGCAGCGAAGTTCGGCATCGAGGGCTGGATGGAGTCGCTCACCCCGGAGATCGCGTCTTTCGGTATCCGCACCATGCTCGTCGAGCCCGGCTTCTTTCGCACCGAACTGCTTTCAACTCAGTCCACCACCTTTGCCGAAGCCCTCCATCGACGACTACGCCGAGCGCACTAGGGAGACCGTCACTGCGTGGAGCGGCATGAACGGCAAACAGGGCGGAGATCCCACCAAGCTCGCCAACGCGATCTTGCGACTCGCCGCGCTGACGGAACCTCCCTCTCGATTCGCCGCAGGCGCTGACGCGCTGCAAACTTTTGAGGGCAAAGCGAAGACTCTACTCGCGCAGGCCAATGCCTACCGCGATCTGTCCTCGTCCCTAGCACACGAGTAAGTCCCCGGGGCAGGAGACCGCGTATCTGATTAGTTGCCGGATACCTGTCGTTCACCACTGGCGCGTTTGGGTCGCGACGAGTCGGTGGCGGTGTCCCCGGCTCACCGGGCAATAGCAGGGAATCGTGTCAAAACAACCGCTTCTTGAAAGCGACCTGTTTGCGTCAAGACACTTTAGTCTGGCTTTCTCTGAGAAATCGGCGAGCTAAATTTAAAAACTCCGACCTTTCCGCCGATGACTTGAATCCACTGTCGCGAGCAAACACCAGCCCGCTGCGTGTGTCGAACTCTATTCCGCCCTTGGCCTCGGTTATTTTGGTAACGGAGGGCCATTCCGACGATGTGTCTCGCCGAGCTGGGTTGCGATAAGCGCTTCGCTCGTGATTTCAAGCTCAAATACGAACGGTCCATCGCTGCCCGCATGTTCACGAAACAAACGCGGGTAGCTTGCACCCAGGGACTGACTTCGGATGAACCATGTTGCGAAGTAACTTATGACAGCGAAAAGCGCAGCACCTGCCACGCGGTTCGTCGCCGATCCCTTCGATAATCAAGTAGAGGACCGAACCCAGCAATATGGATTCTATTGCTCTACGACGCCAACGCCACGTCAGCCATAGTCTCCTTCGTTTGACCGCGCGCCGCATGACGTCGGCCATGTCATCGACGGTAAATTCGTACTGGATTTTCACGACACTCGACACGCGACTACGCAGATTCGTGCAGCGATCTTAGTTCATGTGGGCGACGCACAAAATAGTGCTCTTTCTCAGTATTGGTCCGGCGCACCGATCTATTCGGTTCTGTTGCAATCCTCCTAAGCTGCAGGTCACAGGAGGCAGCAACGGGTCGCAACCCGCGGTTCAGGCGGAGGTAGGCAAGCGCGATCGACTTACGGATTCACCGTATCGTTCGCAATGGGTTGAGGACATCGAGGCCTGAAAAGTGCTTTTCATTGTCCGTTACAATCACGCACTCGTTTGTTTCGGCGACGGCAGCGACAATCATATCCAGGTCGCTTCTGGGTTTCCCCGCAGCGCGGCCTTCAGACATGAGACGAGCCCAGACCAATGCCGCCTTCTCGTCAAACGGCAATATCCTCCCTTTGAATAGCGACTGCGGGCCCTCAGGCCCGGCAAACCACGCCTCCAAGCGTTCGCGCTTTTTGCCCTTTGGTTTATCCAGTATGCCGCGACGGATTTCAGCGACCGTCAAGGAGGAGATGAACAAATCGCCGTCAGATTGCACACCCATCCATTCCAGTAGCGATTCGGACGGGTCCGGTTTCGTTATATTGCTGATGACATTGGTGTCTAGAAGGTAGCGGGTCAAAGGTCAACCTTGCGGCCGGTATCCCTGGACCGCTCGAATTCAAGATCAGCGCCTACCAGCGGCGACCGACGCAGCGCCTCAAGAATTCCGCCTCTTTTGGGCGGGTCACCCGCGATCGTCCGGCCGATGGCGGCTCGAATCCGAGCCGAATCTGGGCCCTCTTCCGCGAGACGCCGTGCGACGGAGCGGATCAAGTCACGATCTGCGTCGAGCCCGAGCACCTCGAATCGCGCGATTCCTCGCTTCGTCAGACGGGAGCGATAATTTCGCAATGCTCTTTTCTGTGCTGTTTCGCTCATAGCTCTCTCCCGGAGTATGCCCTGTAATATACCCGGTAATATTGTGTAGAGCAAGCAGCAGCCTAATCACCAGGAGCACAACATGGAAACCATCAATTCCGCTACTTCCATTCGCGTACCGTGGAACAAGGGCAAACTCGTTGGCCAGAAAGCACCGTTTAAGCTAAAGGAGATTTGGGCGATCCGCGTTCGATTGCAAATAGCAAGCCGATGTCGAGAGTTGGCGCTATTCAACTTGGCGGTCGACAGTAAGCTCCGAGCCTGCGATTTGGTTCAACTGCGTGTGCGCGACGTCTGTCACGGTCAGAGGATGGCATCGCGGGCGCTGATCCTGCAGCAAAAGACGCAGAGGCCCGTACAGTTCGAAATCACAGAACCCACCCGGGACGCACTATCGGCTTGGATCAAGAAATCGGCGTTGAATACCGATGATTTCCTGTTCCCAAGCCGAATTCAGGAATCACCCCATCTGTCCACCCGACAATACGCCCGAATTGTTGATTCCTGGGTTCAACTATTGGGGTTGGACACAACGAGCTACGGCACGCATACGCTACGGCGGACGAAAGCGACGCTGATATACAGACGGACCAAGAACCTGCGGGCCGTGCAATTGCTGCTTGGCCATTCCAAGCTTGAGAGTACGGTCCGGTATCTCGGAATCGAAGTGGATGACGCACTTGAAATGGCGGAGCAAACTGACGTGTGATGCGGCAGCGCCGGTCGGGGGCGCGGGTCGCCGACCGGCCAAAAGCGGGCGCTCGGGATCACGAAAGCACCACCACGAAGCAGCCGCTCGCGGTCTGCGCGAATCATGGATGGTACTGCCTGGACGACGCATCACGGGGTTTCGCGCAATCGCGGCCATCATGCCGCCGCCGCGCCGACCGATTACCGTTGCCAAATTGTCCGATCATTTCGGACGATACGTTTTGAATCTCATGTGCAAGTGCGGTCATACGAGAACTGCGACGACCGAAGACGCTGGATGCAAGGCTAAATGATGTAGCGAGGCGATTAAGTTGCTCCAAGTGCGCGCGTGCGACCAGCGACGAAGTGCGACGGTTAGCACATGCATTCTTAGCCCGACACTCCCAAGAGTTCGTCCACCTCACGTGCCTCGAATTCAACTTCGATGATGGCCGAAATCGACTGCTACAATTTGTCGAGCGCCCAGTTTATCGGCACGGTTGTAGTAGTTTGTACTGGTTTTCCGTTTTTCGTCGCTGGAATGAAAATGGGCACGTGAGCGAGTCCCGTGATGACATCCAAGCATGCCTGGTCCAGCCGAGGGTACCCTGACGATCGTTCAATCCAAGGGTCGTGGGCGGTGCCATCTGCGTAAACCGTCAAGTGGACCGCGCAAGTACCTTCTTCGTGCGCTAACCGTGAAGCTCTTGTGTAGTATTTTGGATCAATCATTATTGGGTGAGCAGGATTGAACTTCAGGGGGCTATCGTTCACCGGTTCATCGGCACTGAGACACTGAAAGGTCACGGTATCCTGTCGGGGTGACCGGGCATCAGTGCCCCGCTCCGAAGACTGCTTTAGAAGAACTCGCTTCTGCATCTGGTCACAATATGCGCTCGCAGCCGACATCGCCATTGCAGCGTTCGTTCCCTGTCGGTCTCCAGCAAAAGTCAGCGCATAGGTATCGGGGCCAGCAGAAACAATTTTCGGATGGCTCGTCGCGCAACCGGCGACCAGGACGATAGCAAGTCCGACAAATTGCATTCTCATGTTTTTCATCCTCTTCCGAATATGGCTCTGCGGTGTTGTCATACCGAGGCTCGAATATCAAATCTATCATCGACTCGCGCGCCTTCGCTACGTGCGCGGAGTGTCACCGAAATACTTGCAACCATCGCTCTCCAAGGCTGACCACCCTTCCCGGGTAGGACCCTGGCCTCCTTTGAACCAAATGGCGGTGACACACTAGATTTGGTGAATGTAGTTGATCCATGCCATGTGTTCATAAGCGTCTGGTCTGAATGAACGCCATAATCGGATCGAACGATCATTCCTTTTTGCTGCCGCAAAGCTGACGGTGAGGACCGTCAAAAAAGGGTCGATACGGGACGGATGACGGATCCATTGAAACCGCTGGATGTACGAGTACTCGTTGTGCGACGCCGCACTACCAGCTGAGATTGAGTTGTTCGGACTGCGCTTGATCCGCGAACCAGTCCCGACAGACCACATATCCCGATACAGTTGACTATGCCAAGTACTTTGCGCTACAAAGTGACTGCCTCTACGATGACGTGAAGCGAGGGAGCACCCATGCTTAAAACTCTGACGGTTTGTGGCGCCGCTGTTTTGATTCTCGGTGCGGCAATCGTCTACAGCATGGGACGCCACGATGTGCACGCGCTCTCTGATTTTTCCTCTTCCTATGAGCACTTCGACAACACCGTGTCGGAGGAGACACTCAACGATCTGCAGGTCAAGTCAGCAATGAACATTTCATCGCTAACAAAAAACGACGGGGCGATGATGAAAGTGGCGCGACAGGTCTCGGATCTCGCGGCATCCGAAGTCAGCATGATGAAGGCATCTCAACTCAAGAACGACAGAGAAGCTGGCGTTGAATCGAACGCCCGATTGACAGCTCTGCAACAGGAACGGAAAGCGGCCTATGCCCATTTCCAGAGACTGCTGGCTGCTCCACCCAATTCTGACTAGCGTCGAGAAAGCCAGGATGAAGCCGCTATCTTGTTCGATGCAGCCCGCCAGATCACGGGCAGAGACCGGCCAACATTACGTATTTCCGATTTGCGGGCAATCCAACCGATGCATCAAAGCCCCGGTCTTCGGCGCTAAAGTGCGCATATCAGAGACCACAAGCGGCAGAGCGTAAGAAACATTAACTATACGTGGGCGATTTGTTAAACAAGCGAGAAAACTGCAAATGAAACATCAATTTCGCCCGATTTGGCGCGATGGAGGATTCGCGCCATTGTCCGTTTGACTCGCGAGGCGCACGCGAGTACACAGGGATGAGGGTGTATCGCAGGAGTGGCGCCATGCTCAACAAAATTGCGATTTTCGCGACAGCGGTGATTTTGGCGGCACCCATTTGCACTGCAGCCGGCGGCAGTAGTTCCGCGGGCGGAAACCCTACAGCAGGAAGTGCTGGCGGCCATAGCGGAGGGGGAGGAGATGCTGGACATGGTAGCGGCGCCCACGCTGGCGTCGCACACAGCGGCGGTTTGAGTGGCGGCGCGGCGGCCACCGCTCGCAGCGTCGCCCATGGGCGCGAACTATCATCGCGCGAAGGCATTTCACACTCCGATGCGATGCACGCAACTCATCTCCCGAGCGTCAATCACTCCGAACACCCGAGTTCTAAACCGCCGAGCATGGATCACCATAACGGCTGCTACTCACTTCGCTGTGAGCCTAAATATCGCGCCCCATTCAATCAACAACTGATATCCGAATGGTGTGTCCCTCGCGCTGATGTGAATAACAACTGGTCGTGGTTCGATTGTAACGGACCCACCAAAAGTCAGTCGGGGCACAAGTAAACACATAGCTTGAGGCCGTAAATTGCCGCCGTCGGCGAAGCTTGCAGCACAAAGCCTCGCGTTTTCCGCAATGATTTGGGCGGCGAATATGCCGCTGCTCGCCGCCACCCCGACGGGGGTTTCGACCAAGGATGAAGCCATCGCCAAGCAGTTTGCAGTGGCGATTGACAGCGGCAATGCGCAGGATCCGCAATCGCCGAACACTCTCAATACCCGCTTGGGGTTCGCGGATTTTCTTGCTAACTCCGAGGGCGGCGATTGCCGTATGCGCCTGGAGAATGCACAAAATCAGCTAGACATGGCGCGAGCGAGCCAGGCCGGCATTGCTTTACCATTCGCCCTCGCGCGCGAAGCCGCCATCGAATACCAAATCCATGTCAGGCGCGCGACCTGCGGCAACAGCGCAGCCTTGCGCGAACAGGAATTGCAGGCGGCGGTTGAATCCGCACGTCATGCCGTCGATTTGTATCGAGATGACTTTGACGCCATCTCCATGGTGACCATGCAATTCAACCTCGGCGTGGCATATCACGAGCTAAGAAAGGACACCGCGGCTGTGGCGGCGCTGCAGGCCGCAATAAAGATGGATCGCGAGTACGGTTTTCGCGAAGATGCGAAGGACAATTATCAGATCCTTTTGCAATGGAATGCTCAGCCCGCGGGCACTGACGAGGTCGCCGCACTGATGAAGGATTTCCCGCAACGCTCGACGACGCTCTCATTCGGCTGGTTCGAGAGCAATGCGGACCTCACACTCACGCTCGAGTACGAACAGCTATCCGAAGGCGGGATGTTGAAAATGCAGGGTGTGAAGGCCGCGGAGCGTCGAGTTCGGCGGTCGCGCAACGGTTGGACCGTATCCTTTGAGCCCCGCGGGACACATTACGAAATCAGTAATTGGCCCAATAATGGATCCCTAGTGCGGGGCATTGTCGCTTCGCTGTCGCGCTTAGCGCTTCAGATTCACGGCTTCGATCTCGGGCGAACAGGGGATTTCATTCGATCAACCGCCACAGGCAAGTTCGGGTCTGAAATGCGCTCCGATGCGAAAGCTGTGACTGGGTTTCTCGCTGAAAATAATGCGTCCTCGCCTCTTACGGATCAGGTACGCAAGGAGTCCGGCCAATATGGCAACTCCCAATATGGAGCATCCGTCGAGACACTTGTTGCGGAGACTTACAATATCGAGACGGGCACTTGGATTGGCGCATCGCTCGAGCAGGGAGTTTGGTACGAAATGAACGTGCCGCTGTCCCTGCCGCTCGCGCCCGGACTCTTTGTGACGCACCAAATCGAGTTTGCGTTCACCCGTGAAGTGCCGTGCATTGCGGGATCCCTTGAAGAGGCTTGTATGGAGATCGTAGTGAGAGCAACTCCTGATCCGGAAGAACTCAAGATGCGGTTGGTGAACCTATCGCAAATTATGAAGCTATCGCAAGACACTGTCTTGGGTGAAAAGGTGGATCTGCAGTTGTCGTCAGCCACGTACATGCGGCTGGTGACCGATCCCACAACTTTGCAATTTTTCGAAAGTGATATGCGACGCTATGGGTATTGGACGATCACGGGGACTAAGTTTGAGTACCCAGTGATGGTATATGAGAGAACTCATGCGCTAAGCGGGCCGATCACGCGAATGGAATGAGCTGGTAGCCATCGTGCGTGTTCTTGGAAACCACTTCGATCTACTCGCCCTGAAGCGGCAGCTCACCGCGGGCGGCAACGGGTCGTGAGTACTCATTGGTGTGCGGTAGCGTCAATTTAGCTGGTCGGCGCGGCTGCTCGCGCCTCAACGCGGGGAGCCCAACCGCCATCACGTTGACGCAAGACAAAGCAATACCATAGAAGTCCCACAGCGATCATGGCTCCAAGTATCAAAATACTCGGTCGGCCCGCTTCTTTGTCGAGCAGATCCGCCACCCCAAACGTCATCGCCAGTAGTAGACCAAGAATCGGTGCTGCGGGAAAGAGCCACGATCGCCAATATCCAGGCTGCCCGGTCAAGCCGCGCGAACGTCCGACGAGAACGGCGAAACTCACCAATAGGAGGACGTAAACCGTGAGGCCCGATACGAAGACGATGAGCATGTGGTTATTCAGCAGGCAACAAGCCGCGGAAATTGCGCCAACGACCCACGTCGCTGCCCGGGGCGCTCCTGAGGCGCGATGCACTTTCGCCAAGATTGCATTCACGGTTGGGTTAAATATTTCGTCGCGGCCCAAACTGAAGAATAGGCGCGCGAGAAACATAATCTGAGCGATTAGCGCGTTGAAGATGGCCACAATCACTGCCGCGCTCAGCACATGTCCGGCGACAGGTCCTGCGATGGCTGCGATGAAGGCACTGAACGGAGCGTCGCTTTTCAAAATCGAGGTCAGATCGCTCGCGCCAACGACAACGGCAATGACAGGTATCGAAGTGGCAAACGCTCCAATCATACCTGCGAGCAGGATCACGCGCCCCATGTGGCGGTGTGGTTCAGCCAGTTCCTCGCCAAACGCAATCGCCTGATTACCGCCACTGGTTGCGTATGCAGCGCTGACGCCCGCCAGCGCCATCGCGCCAATCGCGACTGAGGCTAGGCTCCCGTTGCTGCCAAGTACAACAGGATGAAGCACGACTTCGGCAAGGCCGCGAACCGGGTGCCGTAGCCCGGCACCGATGAGTACAAGCACGGCTAGCATTTCGATACCGAGGAATGACCCCGGTCACCAATGCACTGGTACGCACAGCGAGCAAGGCAACGGCAATCGCGGCGCCGAGCGCGACAAACGTAACCAGCAGCGGTGAGACCGTCGGCACCAATTCGCCGACATAGGTGGCGATCGTCTTCGCGAGAAACGCATTCGCGGGTCCCGCGGTGACCGCCCACACCGTGAGGCTCGCAAAGCCGGCCCAAGGGCCGAGAATCGCACCGACGCCCACATAGTCGCCGCCCGCATAGGGATAGGCCGACGCCAATTCAGCGTAAACAACCGCCCAAACAACGGCTACGCCGATGCCGGAAATAAACACGATTGCCGCACCGGTGCCTACGTGCAGCAGTATATCGGAGCCGATTCCATAAATTGAATAAACCGGCGACAAGCATGACAACGTCAGCAAAAGAACGCCGAACGATGAGAGTACGCGATGCAACCGATTTGCTTGGTTAGCAATGGGTTGAGCAGGTATTGACTGCTCAGGTGGCTGTTGTCTTGTCAGAAACACTCCCGGCCAATCGACGTCGGCTTGCAATCGTCTCATTACACCACAGTGCGCACTGTACTAAAGACCTCTCGGCGAAGGCGTCCTCGCCTAGCCTGCTACAAAGCTGACACTCATGAACATCAAGTTCGGGTCGAGAGTGCTCACCCCGCGCGGCGGCGCGGCAAGACAGTCTCACTTCGACCCCTTTCTGTCGGTGGCAAGCGGCCGCGTTGCGGCAAGCCATTGCCTGTCCATCTGACACAAGCTGAATGAACACTGGATGTGATTTGCACCTCGAAAGTCAGGCGTACAGAGGTGCGAAGCCGGCCGGCCGCAAATGGAAACGGCATCCACTAATCTTGTAGACCTCTTTCACGACGCCCATTCGTCTACACTCTAACTTTGGCATGGCCATTGGATTAACCGTTTTCAACATGGTCAATGACTTTACGAGAAAATGCGGAAATTGTGATGCCGAAATCGAGGCAGACCATGCATTCTGTGGGGTTTGCGGGCAAAAAGTCGACTCCAAGCGCTTGTCGCTACATGCGATCGGTCATGATCTACTGCACGTTTTCGTTCACGTGGACCGCAGCGCATTATCCTTAGTGCGACTGCTGCTCGTGCAACCTGGGCATGTTGCGCAGAACTACGTGCAGGGAAAGCGCAAGCGTTACTTTGGGCCGTTTGCATTTCTGTTCGTTGTAGTCGCCGCAGCATCGGCCATGACCGCGCTGACTGGGTTCCAGGCAATCTCGTCCAGTAATCCAAACGTCGTGGGTGACTTCCTGCAACGTCATATCAACATTGTCATGTTCGCGGAAGTTCCGCTACTGGCGGCGTTTTCGCGTCTGTTCGATGTGCGCGGCGGCTTCAACTTGGCCGAGCATCTGGTTCTTGCAGCGTATACATCTGGCATGCGCGTGCTCTTCGTCATCGTGATTGTGATTCCCGTCTGGTACGTCTTTCGTCATCACACCTCGACAATCAGATCTCTGTACTACGCCTATTGGCCAATCTGGCCGTTGTACTTCGGTTTTGCCACAGCGCAATTCCTTGCGGGTAAACGTGCGTTGTCTTGGGGCAAGGGAATATTGTCAGCTATTCTAACCTGGGCATCAGTGCAGGCGCTGGCCTCGCTGGTCACGTCTCTATATTTTCAATTCTTCGTTGCCGCATGAATTCCGGCGCCCGTCGCTTTCGAGTCAGCACTCATGCCGTTGGGGCAAAACGCGGAACAAACCGAGGCTTGAGAGTAGGAGTCGGTCAGCGACCACGTTCGCTGACCGGCCAGTTGTCCTGGCCTACGCATCTGAACGTTCCGGGCATCACCGCATCTTTGGGAGCACAGTCCCTGCTATTATTTTCAGTGGCCGTTTCCTATTAGCTCCCATTTTAGAAGGTCTACCACCATGACAGTGGAACTCAAATGGCTCATTTACACGGCTTTACTTGCGGGGTCTCTTTGGATTCCGTTCATCGTCGGGGTAAACACCAGCGACTTTCCGGGCAAGGCGCAGCTGTTTTTTCGCCCGCCTGATCCTGCACAGATGAAACCCTGGGTTCATCGCAGTCTGCGGGCACACCAGAATTTGCTGGAGCAGCTTGTTCCGTTCGCGATCATTGTGCTCGTCGGCGCGATTGTCCAAGTATCGACGCCCGTAACGGTCGCATGTTCGATCGCTTTTTTTTGGCTTCGAGTGGCTCACGCAATTGGAATGGTTTCCGGTTTGGCACGCTTGCCGTTACGCCCGATGATCTACGTTGCCGCGTGGATAGTCATGTTGATCTTTGCTTGGCAAGTGCTGTCCAAGACGAGCTAGGCATTGGGTTCAATTGTCAAAACATGCTGCGGAGAGCCAGCCGAATACCCGTAAGTTCGAGAACAAAATCGAATTCCTTCTAGCGGACCGTCATCGGTGACAGCTGCGGGTCGAAACCTGCCGGCGAAACTGTAGCGCAGTGTCGACACAAACAAATTGAAATGATGTGACTCCGTATCGCGACAGCTTCCCAACTTCATCTAATCCAAATACGCTGCGTGCACTTTGCGATTGTCGAAGTGCCACAGCACGACAAATCTTTTGACTTCGTTGCATTTCCGTAATGCCATGCAGCCGAGGCTGCAGCTATAGTCTGTGCGGGCAATGACGTAAGGAGAAACGAATGCCGGAACCCACTATCAAAGTTTCCGTAACCTGCCCCACGTGCGCGCTCGAGTCTTTCTCTGACATGCCCATCGCCCGAATTGCCACTGCGCTCCTGACCGGCCATGCCATTCGCCTGCACAGCATCTGCCACGATCTGTATTGGACCGCGACGTTTGCCGAACGCAACCAGTTACGAGAATCCCTTTCGACTCTCAAAATCGCATCGGATACTGACCAACGAGCAGAACCATTCCGCGCCGCCTCCTAACAAAATCGCCTCTGCGTTTCGGCGTCTGACTTCTCCGTCCAGTCGACGATCTGCTCGATGATCCTTCGGGGGTAGAGGTGCCCGTGCAGCGCGCGTTCAGACGCGACGCGGCCGGTCGTAGTCCTGGCTACCCGCCGGGAGCGCTATCTCCCCGCCGGTAAGGCTCTTCGCTGGCACGCCTAACCCGCTCGGGTCTCCGGAAAGCTCAAGGTCTGGAAGCGGCTCGCTTCAGCTTCGCCCAGCTTCTTCTGGGCCCGGATCTCATTCACGATGTCGAGCGCAGTTTTAGTGGTCGGGGGCAGCTCGGCATCGCTCTGCTCGAGCGGCGTCAGCCGCTCGCCCCAACGGATCAGGTGCGCCGATAAGGTGAGACCGCCGCCGAAGGCGGGCATGAGCACCAAGCTGTTTGGCGCCACGCGGCCTTCCTCCACCGCATCGACGAGGGCGACGGGCGCCGTGGCCGAACTCATGTTGCCGTACTTCTGCACCGTCAGAAATACTTTCTCCATGCTCGCGCCGGCGCGCTTCGCGACCGCGTCGATGATGCGCAAGTTCGCTTGGTGCGGCACGACCAGCCCGATGTCGTCCATGGTGACGCCGGCACGGCGCATCACATCGAGACTGGCCTCGCTCATGCCTTGCACGGCCTTGCGAAAGATTTCCTGTCCGTCGAAATCCCAGCTGGTCTGCCCGTACTGCACGCCGAGATTGGCGTACATCGTGCCCATTCCGCGCACCCGCAGAATCTGCCGCGCATCGGCATAGCATTGCAGCTTCTCGGCGACGACGCCGGATTCGCTCGGTGATTCCTGCAGCACCATCGCCGCCGCACCGTCGCCGAACAACACGGCGACGTTGCGGTTGTCCCAGTCCATGTATTGCGAGATCAGTTCGACGCCGATTACCAGCGCATTCCTGACGATGCCGGTCTTGATCATCGATGTACCGATCGACAGTCCGTACATGAAGCTGGTGCAGGCCGTGTTGACGTCGAAGGCCGCCGCCTGCGTCGCGCCGATTCGCTGCTGCACGCCCGAGGCGCTGTTGGGTACGAGCTCGTCGTTGCTGCAGCTGCCGTAGATCACCAGCTCGATGTCCTTGCCCGACATCCCGGCGCAGGCCATGGCGCGGCGCGCCGCGGTGATGGCCAGCTCGATGCCGGGCACGTGCGAGATGCGCCGCTCCTTCATGCCGGTGCGCGTCGTGATCCATTCATCGTCCGTCGGCAGGAAGGTCGCCAGGTCTTGGTTGGTCAGAATTAACGGCGGCAGGCATTTGCCCCAGCCGACGATGGCAGCGTGAGTCAATGAAACTCCCCTCTTTTTGTGTGGCGCATTGTCTCCCATATGGAAGCAGCGCGCACGCCCGCGCAACAGGCATCCAATTGAGGCGCCGCGGCGCTTTTTGCGGCGCGACAGGCAAGGTGCTTGATTTGTCCGGCTTTTAGCCGTCAGCGCTGGTCGCCAGTCAGTCGGCCGACACCGTGCGGCTGCTGGCCCACGCGCGCAGGGCAGCGACTTTCTCCGCCATGACGACGGCGAGAGGCCGGGTCGTTTGCATTTCGTGCTGCGATCAAGGCCGCGGTGACGGGCTGTTTCGCGGCATGCGCGCTGTAGAGCGCGGCGACGATGGCCTGTTCGATCTCCGCGCCGGAGAAACTCTCGCAGCGGCTTGCCAGCGCGGCGAGCTCCGCGGGGCTCAGGTCAAGACCCCGCTTGCGGGCGTGAATGGCGATGATGTCCGCGCGCGCGTCCTTGCCGGGAAGATCGACAAAAAATATTTCATCGAACCGTCCCTTGCGGATCAATTCCGGCGGCAGGGCGGTGATGTCATTCGCCGTCGCGACCACGAAGATGCGTGAACGCTGCTCGGCGAGCCAGGTGAGAAAAGTTCCGAGCACACGGCGCGAGACGCCGCTGTCGCCTTCGCCCTCGGCGAGCGCCTTCTCGATCTCATCGACCCACAGCACGCAGGGCGAGAGGCCCTCGGCGGAATGCAGCGACTCGCGCAGATTCTTCTCCGCTTCG
The DNA here is from genome assembly GCA_963771615.1 of uncultured Gammaproteobacteria bacterium. GTDB lineage: Bacteria > Pseudomonadota > Gammaproteobacteria > Steroidobacterales > Steroidobacteraceae > Bog-1198. Next base: position 403,096 of record CAVYUD010000004.1, on the reverse strand, counting down.
CCCTGCCATTTGGTGTAGAGCGCGCCGAAGTCCAAGCGCACCAGCGGCACGCCGAAAATTCCCGCGGCGGCGCGCGCCGCCAAACTCTTGCCGCAACCCTGCACGCCCAATAGCAAGACGCCTTTCGGCGGGTCGAGCTCCGGGGCGCTGCCATCGAATGCGGGCTTACGGTTGCTGAGCCAGTGCCGAAGATTCTGCATGCCGCCGACGTCCGTGAACTTCGCCGTTGCCGGCTCGTACGTCAGCGAGCCGCCACGATTGAGAATCTCATATTTCTCGGCGAGCACCGCCGACAGGTCCGCAAGTGTGAGGGCGCCGTGATCGAAAATCGCGTGGCGCACCAAGCGCTCCGCATCCGATGCCGTGAGACCATTGAGATTGTCGACGAGTTTCGTGAGCACCTCGCGGTCCAAGCTGGCCGGCTTGTCAGGATTCGCGCTATTCCACTCGCGCACGATGCGCGTGATGATCATCAGCCGCTCATTGTTCGTTGGCAGCGCGAGATGCAATCGCGCCGCAAATTGTTCGAGTTCATCCGGAAGCGTTACCTCATAGCTCATCAGCACGACGGTGCGGGCAACCTGGCCGTAGCCCTGCGCGATGTCCTTCAGCAAGCCGGACATTCACCGGCTCTTTGAGATAGGGATGAAAATCGAGCAACACGTAAATGCCGGGCATCGGCGTGGCTTTCAAATGCTTCAGCAGCTGCTCGGGATCCGCGAGCATGCGCTGCGGACCGCCGAGATCGACGTCGATGCGCTGCATACCCTCGGTAACGGTCCATTGGAACACGCCCCAGCCGCGGCCTTCCTTCACCTTGAGACTTACCTCGCGCACCAGGTTGAGCACGCGCGCTTCCTCGCGCGACTCCACCACAATCAGCGCCAAACGCGAGGCCAGCATCGATTGCAGCTCGCGGCGCGGGTCTTGGGTCGTGGTGTCGTTCATGGGGCAAGAATGTAGCAAAACGGCGCCTCGGCTTGTTCACAGCCGTCACGCTTTTCCAACAATTCGGCCTTTGAAACGTGCTCTCCCTCACGGGCCGGCAAGCCGCTGGGCCGGGCCACAACACCGGAGCATGGAAAAGCCCAGCGCATCCGGATCTTCGCTCGCGCGACTGCTTGCGCGCGAAGGCATGATGCAGCAGGTGGCCGATGCGTACACGGCGGTGCACACGCTCAAGCCGCGCTGTAGGCGCTCACCCACATCGGACATCTGCCGCCATGAGGTGTCTTTGCCACGCAGAGCCGCTTTAATGCGCGCTTATAGCGCGTCAAGGGGCGGCGGGGCGCCCGCCCGAGAATAACAATGAGTGGCCAGACTTTGGCGGTGACCCTTGAACGGCGCGCGCAGAAGCTGCGAGGCGCGATTCTGCTGGTGCTGGTCCTCTCGGGCCACATGAGTTTCGCCGACGATCCAAAACTCAACACTGCGCCGCAAAAGGAAGCGCCAACCGCTTTCGCTGCCCCGGAACCTTCGCCGGTGCAGGAATGGGGCGTGGGCGAGGGCAAGAGCTATCTTGTGCCGGCGTTGGAAATCCCGGCCTTTGAGTTGCTGCTGAATCGCGTCGATCACTATGCCGTAGATTCGCAGGTGTACGCATCGCCGCTGTCGAATTTCAAGGATAATCTCCATCACAAGTGGGTCGTGGACAACGACGCTTTCGCCACCAATCAATTTCTGCACCCCTATCAGGGCGCCTTTTATCAGGGGCTGGCGCGGTCCTCGGGATTGGATTTCTGGCAGTCCGCGGCCTATACCTTTTCGGGCAGCTTGCTCTGGGAATACGCGGGCGAGACGACGCGGCCGTCCATCAACGATCAAGTGGCGAGCGGCATCGCCGGAAATTTCTTGGGCGAACCGCTATTTCGAATGGCGAGTTTACTGTTGGAAAGCGGTCCGAACGGCGAGCCCGGACTTTTACAGAAAATCGGCGCCGCGATCATTTCGCCCTCGATGGGATTGAATCGACTGATGTACGGTGATCGCTTCGCGGGAGTATTTCGCAGCAACGACCCAGCGGTCTATACACGCGTCGATCTGGGTGCGAGCTTGAGCACGCATTTCACTTCGAACGTCAATGTGAATGCGGATTTGACCGCTCCGCCGGCGGCTCAGACGTTCAAACGGCAAAGCGCCAGCGCCATATTCACCATGGCCTACGGCCTGCCTGGCAAAGCGGATTACAGTTACGACCGGCCGTTCGATTATTTCAACTTTGAACTGAGCGCCGACACCACCAACGCGATTGAAACTGTCTTCAGCCGCGGGTTGTTGTACGGCACGGACTATGCCATCGGTCCTGACTACCGCGGCATTTGGGGCCTGTATGGCACGTACGAATATGTCGGCCCCCAAGTCTTTCGAGTTTCCACAACGGCAGCCGCGTTGGGGACTACGGGGCAGTGGTGGCTGTCGCGCCAAGTCGCCTTGCAAGGCACGGCGTTGTTGGGTGTGGGTTATGGCGGCGGCGGCGTCATTCACGGCGCCGGCGTAACCCAAGCCGGTGTGCTCGGCGACGGGCAGCGAGACTATCACTACGGTTTGGCACCTCAAGGCGAGGTGCAGGCGCGCTTGATCTTCGCGGACCGGGTCTCGCTCGACACGACTTTTCGCGAGTATTACATCAGCCGCGTCGCGGCCACCGAAAGCACTGGGTCGGAAGATATTTCGCGCATCGACACGGCGCTGACGGTTCGTGTCTACAACTTACACGGCATCACACTCCGATACTCGGAAGCCAGCCGTAACGGGCGTTACGCCACGTTACCGACCTCGCATCAGACCATCGGAACATTCAGCATCGGTTACACTTACGTTGGACACACCCGGTTCGGCGCGGTTGATTGGCGGCCCGGCGCGCAAGAAAAATGACATTGGCTGTGTATCCTGGCAGCTTTGCGGTACACAATATCGGGTGGTCAAAGGCACATCCGAGGGCGCAGCCATCGAGCTTCTGGAGCGCGAAGAACAATTACGCTGTTTGAGCGATGCGTTTGCACATGCACGCGCAGGCAAAGGCAAGATCATCGCCATCGCCGCGGAGGCCGGGGCGGGCAAAACGGCGCTGATCGAACAATTCGTCGCAAGCCGCGCCGACGGCGCGCGGCTCTATTGGGGCGCCTGCGAGAACCTGTCCACGCCCGAGGTGCTGCTGCCGCTGCGCGACATTGCCCGTGCCAGCGGCGAAGCTTTTGATTTCCAGTCCGATCATATTCGTGCCTTTGAATCGATCCTGCGCCTGTTGTCGCGCGGTGCGGCGCCGGCATTGCTGATCATCGAGGACGTGCATTGGGCCGATACCGCGACTTTGGATCTCATCCGCTTTCTCGCTCGGCGCATCGCCCGCGTTCGCGCGCTGGTCCTGATTACCTATCGTGACGAGGAAGTGGATGCGCGCTCGCCGGTGCGCACTGTTCTTGGGGAAGCACCGGTGGGAAGCGTTGAGCGCATGACACTCCCGCCGCTCTCGCTTGCGGCCGTGACCTGCCTTGCCGCCAAGGCCGGGCGCCGCGCCGAACACCTGTATGCATTGACCGCCGGCAACCCGTTTCTCGTTACCGAGGCATTGGCGGTAGTAGGTGACGTGCCGACCGACGCGGTGCGCGATTCGACGCTGGCGCGTGCATCGCGCCTGTGCGAATCGGCACGGGTGGTGCTGGAGGCGGTATCGCTGTTTCCCCGCCACGCGGAAACGGCGGTGGTCGCTGATCTCGTCAAGGGCGGCATCGATGACGGCCTCGATGACTGCGTGGAAAAGGGCATGTTGTCGCTCGAGGGCGGCTTGGTACAATTCCGCCACGAACTCGCGCGACGCGCCATTGAAGCATCCCTCGCGCCGACCCGCCGTCGCGCTTTGCATCAGAAGGTCGTCGACGTTCTTAAACGGCGCACCGATGCACGGGCCAGCGAGATTTCCCACCATGCCGAGCGCGCCGGTGATATCGCGGCGCTGCTCAAATTCGCGCGGCTCGCGGGCGAGGAAGCGGCACGGGCGGGTGCACCGCGCGAAGCGGCCGCGCATTTCGCGGCCATGCTTCGTCATCGCGATGCTCTGCAGCCCGGCCTGGTGGTCGAAATTCTGGAGCGCCACGGCGAGCAAGCCTATCTCATGGGCTCATCGGACCTGGCCATGATCTCCATGACCGAGGCGGCGGAACTGCGGCGCCAAGCAAATGACACGCTCGAACTGGGGCGGGATCTCACACGCCTGACGCGTTTTGCGTGGATGTGCGCGCGCCGTGCCGAGGCCGAACGCTTTGTCGAGGAGGCCATCGCGGTACTGCAGACGGCGCCGCCGGGACCCGAACTGGCGTGGGCCTATTCGCATCAATCCCAGCTCGACATGCTGGCGTCGCGCATGGGCAGCGCGATCGACTGGGGTGAACGCGCCCTCAAGTTGGCGCGGCAGCTGGACGAAAAAGAAATCATCATTCATGCCCTCGGCAACATCGGCTCGGCCAAAGCCGACGAGGGCGGCGCCGCGAGCATTGCCGAACTCGCGCAAAGTTTTGAATCTGGCCGTCGCGGGCAAGTATCACGACCACGTTGAACGCGCATCTTGCAATCTGACGTGCAGCTACTATTGGCGGCGCGACTATCAGTCGGCGCTCGCTTACATCGAGCGCGGCGTCGCTTATGCCGAAGCCCTGGACCTGTCGCACTGGGAAGGGTACTTGCGCGGCTGGCGCGCGATGGTTTGGCTCGACCAGGGCGATTGGAACCGCGCAGAAGAAGAGGCCCAAGAGATCTGTAGCCGATCCTATGCCGCGGAAATGTACCGGTTTCCCGCGCTGATCGCGCTGGCGCGCCTGCGCATTCGGCGCGGCGATCCGGACGCCGAAACTCCTCTGGTCGCAGCCCGGGGTCTCGCCGCCGCCATGGCCGAACCTCAGCGCGCGGTGTACATCGCAATGATCGTCGCAGAAGAAACCTGGTTGCTGAATGATCCGGCCGCGCCCGCTTCCGATGAAGCAAGATCTCTGCTTCAAGAAGTCTATACGATCGCGCGGGAGCGCAATTCGCGCTGGGTGGCGGAGGATGCCGCGCTATGGCTCTACATGCTGGGCGAACCAGTTACTGGAACGGCGCAATTTTCGCACCCGTTTCGCGAGCATTGCGAGGGCCGCTGGGAGTCAGCGGCGGCAGCCTGGCGCGACCGTGGTCGTCCGTACGAGGAAGCACTGGCATTGTGCGGCGGAGACGAAACCGCGCAGCGCCAGGCGCTGGAAATTTTCGATCGCTTGGGTGCCACGCCGGCGGCCGCCCGAATACGTCGGCAACTGCGCGCCGGCGGATCGCGCGCCGTGCCGCGCGGTCCCATCGCGGGCACTCGGGCCAATGCGGCGGGACTCACGCGCCGCCAGGTGGAGGTCTTGGGTCTGGTCGGCGAAGGCTTGAGCAATGCGGAGATCGCCCGGCGCCTCTGCATCTCGGCCAAGACCGCGGAGCATCATGTGTCGGCGATCATGGCCCGGCTCGACGCACCCACCCGGCAAGAGGCCGCCGCCGCCGCCCGTGCGCGCGGACTTCTCAAGTAATCTTCAAAAGATGGGGATGCAAAATCTGAAAAGATAGGGATGCCTGCCCCATGCGCCGACGATGCGTCCGCGCCACCATGCGGCACCTGATTTTAATAAGGAGTCGATCATGTCTCGCATCGGGATTTTTGCCTACGGAGTCTTAAGTTACCTGGTCTTTTTCGCGCGTATTTCTCTACGGCATCGGCTTCATCGGCGGCTTCCTGACGCCGACCAGCCTGGATGGCGTGCCGACCACGCACGTTGGGTCACGCGTTGACGGTCGATCTGGCGCTGCTCGCCGCGTTTGCGCTTCAGCACAGCGGCATGGCGCGGCCGGCGTTCAAGGCCTGGTGGAAGCGCTTCGTGCCGGAAGCGGCGGAGCGCAGCACCTACGTGCTGCTCAGTTCGCTTGCGCTGGCCGGCTCTATATATTTATTGGGAGCCGATTGGCGGCGTGATTTGGAGCGCCGCCGATGGGGTAGTGCGCAACGCCATCATCGGGTTGTACCTGCTCGGCTGGCTGCTGCTTCTGTACACCACCTTCCTCATCGATCACTTCGATCTGTTTGGCTTGAAGCAGGTCTGGCGGCGGTTTCTCGACAAAACCTACCGCGCTCCGGTATTTCGCACGCCGAGCCTCTACAAGGTGGTGCGCCATCCCTTGTACATCGGCTGGCTGACGATTTTCTGGGCCGCGCCCACCATGACGGTTGCGCACTTGATTTTTGCACTTGCCACCACCGCCTACATTCTGATCGCGATCCAGCTCGAGGAGCGCGATCTGGTCTCGGCGTTCGGCAACACTTACGTCGACTATCGCGCCCGCACGCCGATGCTCATCCCGCGGCTCTGGTCGCGAAAGGCTTGATCGGTCTACCCTTGAGGAGTGCCCCGCATGCGTGCCGCAAGCGCGGGCATTGCCTTTTTTTGCGGCAAATTGCGTCCAATTCCGCCCGCCCGCATACTGCGCTGATCCCGTGAGCAGGCGCGCTTTCCGATGTCGAAACAAAAACTCATTTGGAAGAAAAAGCCGGAGGCCGAAGACTACGAAGGGGCCCTGAGCTTTCTCTTGCTGATTTATCCTGAAGCCAAGGCACAGCCGCTTATTGCGCTTGTTCGGCAAGGCGAAGACCGTCGAACATGCGGCCAAAGATCTGTTGCGGGCCAGCAATTTGCCATTACTGCCGCGCGAAGAAGCGCACGTCGAGGCGGATCTGACGCGGATCCGCAAGGGCAAGGACTTGGCGCCGGTGCTGCTGGTTCGCGGCGACATGGGTCAAGGCGTACCTCTGGTCGTGGCCGATGGCTATCATCGCATTTGCGCGATTTGCTACTACGATGAAAACGCGCCGATTCCCTGCCGGCTGGTGAGCGCGTAGAGGCACGCGCGGCGGGCACGCGCCGCATCAATTCAGCAATTTCTCGAGCTTGCCGATTTGCTGCGTCCAGCCCATCGTCGCCATCGCAGTCCACTGTTCATCGTGCATCACGTCGTTGGTCACGATCAGTCGGGTGCCGCCGCTGGCTGTGGCGGACATCTCGACAACCGTGGTCGAGGTATACGGCGGCACGCCGGGGACAAAATCCACGGCATTGCTGTAGATCAGCCGCCGATTGGGCTCGACAACGGTGTAATCGCCTTTCGCCACGGAACTCTCGCCCATGCCGGAGGCCTTCAGATGGGCGATGATCTCGGGCAGCGTCGCGGTCATCACGATTTCAAAGCGCCCGCCGGCACGCACATCGAGATGCTTTACCGTGGATTTAAAATCTTCCGGGCCCCACCATTTCTCGAGGCCCTCCTTGGTGGTCCACATCCTCCACACTTTCTCCACCGGGGCCTTGAGGTTGCGGTCGATGACGAATTGCTTGAGGTTCACTGCTTTCTGATTGGTTGTCACGATTCCTCCTCATCCAGTGCTTTTTCCAGCCGATCGATACGGTTGTGCCATTTGGCTTGTAATGTCTCGATCCACGCCGCGGCTTCGTTCAGGGGACGCAGATTTCTCGACAACACATGTTCGCGTCCCATCCTGCGCCGCTCGATCAGGCGCGCACGCTCGAGGATGCGGATGTGCTTCGAGACCGAGTTCAGCGAGATGGCAAATGGCGCCGCCAAATCTGTCACGCGCGCATCGCCTCGCGCTAGGCGCAGCAAGATTGCGCGCCGGGTGGGATCCGCCAGCGCCCCTAGAATGTGATCGAGCTTTGATGCTTCGGACATATATTCACCTTTTAGGGTGAATATTCGTGCTTGTCAACTGTTGGCCGAAAAGTTGCGGGGAAGGCATCGCCCGTGCGGCGTTCCTAGCGACAGTCGCCGCGTCACTTTTTCCGTGAGGGCGCTGTTTTGGGTTTAGGTCTGGCTAAACGTGCCGGTTTGGCTGGGGGCGATGGGGACGCTTTGGCAGCCGCAGACGGTTCGCTCGCGCGCACTGTGTCTTTTTTGGCGAAGGCGCCGAGCGACGCGTGCAGGGCGACGGCAAGCGCGGCTTCGCCGTTGACGAGCTGCGTCCAGGGTAATTCAACTCCGTTGCGCTTGCCTTTCAGCGTAAGTTTCAGCGCAGTCTCGTTCAAAGTCAGAACGTAATCACGGCCATCAATGGTCAGAGCGCGCTTCAGCGTCGAGTGCAATGGCGTCATGCGAATCCGTTTCAGTTCAGTCCGAAGTGTTTCCTAAGCGCCTCGACCGCCGGCTTTGCGATCTTGCGCGCATCAAGCTTACTCCCCTGGAGTAAACCCGCGAGTTCGAGCATGACGGCGCCATGCATCGTCGACCAAAAGACGTACGCGCCCAGTTCCACATCGCCTTTGAAGCGGCCGGCGGCCGCCAACTCCCGAAGTCCTGCGCCCATGGTGAGCCGGGCGCGGCCCATCGCGGCCACGAGTTCGGGAAATTCGGCATAAGTCGGTTGGCTGACGTCGAACATCAGTCGATACGCCGCCGGATGAGCGAGAGCAAAATCCACATAAGCATTGCCCGTTTTCGCGGACTCCATCGCCGCAGCAAACTGATTGAACGCCCGGGTCCTGACGGCGGCTAGAATTGCGTCCTTGTCCTTGAAATATCGATACGGCGTCATCGAGGAAACGCCGAGTGCATCGGCCATTTCGCGCATGGTGACCCCGTCAGGCCCATGCGCCGCGAACAGTTTTTCGGCTACGTCGCACAATCGCGTGCGAAAAATCTCGACGTCGGCAGGCGAAAGTGTGCGGGGCATTGACAGATTATAGGTTTACGGTATAAATTTACATCATAAATTATAGCTTGAGGCTGCCATGAACACAGCTATCGCCGAACGGCCCGCCGCCAATCCTTATTTGCAGCGGCAATCAAGCTCCGGTGCGTGCCGAATTGACTCTGGAGCCGACAATCCGCGGCAAGATCCCGGCAGGGCTGCGCGGCGCGCTGTACCGCAACGGCCCCAATCCGCAGTTCGATCCGGGCCCGAATTATCACGCCTTCCTCGGCGACGGCATGATTCACGGATTTTGGATTGCGGAAGGGCGCGCGCGCTATGCCAACCGCTATGTGCGCACGCCGCGCTGGCTGACGGAGCACGCCGCAGGACGAGCGCTGTTTGGCGGCTTAGGATTGCCCAGCGACCCGTCGGTTGAAAAAGTATTGAGCGGCGGCGCCAACACGCACATCGTTTATCACGCCGGTAAATTGCTGGCGCTGCAGGAGGGTTCGAATCCGTTCGAGTTGGACGCGAGTGACTTGTCATCTAAGGGTTGGGTCGAGACTGGCGGGCGCTTCACGGCGCATCCTAAGATGGACCCAGACAGCGGCGAGATGCTGTGGTTTGCCTACTCCACGGGCGAGACGCCCTTAAATCCCTACCTTGATTACGGGATCTCCGACTCGTCAGGCCGCATCATGCGCCGGGATCGGTTCAAAGCGCCGTATTGTTCCATGGTGCACGATTTCATCGTGACCCAGAATTACACGGCGTTTCCAGTGCTGCCGTTGACGGGCAACCTGGAGCGCGCCAAGCGTGGTCTTCCCGCCTTCGCCTGGGAGCCCGAAAAAGGCGCGTTTGTCGGTCTCATGGCGCGCGGCGCGAGCGTCGACTCGGTGCGCTGGATCGAGGTCGATCCCGTCTATGTGTTCCATCCCGCCAACGCCTACGAGAAAGACGGCTTCATTCACTGCGACATGATGGAATATCCTAGCGCGCCCCTGTTTCCGAATCCGGACGGCTCGCGCCGCGCGCCCGTGAAGGCACGCATGGTGCATTGGAGCATCGACCTCTCCGATTCATGCGCGCGTGTTGTACGTACGCCGGTCAGCGACCTGGTGGGCGAATTTCCGCGCATCGATGAACGCTTTGCGGGCCTGCGCTATCGCCACTGCTGGCATGCGGCGAATGTGGAAATGAACGAGGCGCTCTTGTACGACTCCATCGCGCATGTGGATATGCAGAGCGAGCGCCAGACGTTGCGGCGATTCTCAAATGGCGACAGCGTCGGTGAGCCCGTGTTCGTGCCGCGCAGCCTGCAGGCGCCCGAGGGCGACGGTTGGGTGCTGGCGGTTGTGCATCGCGCGCGCGAGAATCGCAGCGATCTGTTGATTCTCAATGCGCAGGATATTGCCGGAGAGCCTGAAGCCGTACTCGAATTGCCCTGCCGCGTACCTGCGGGGTTTCACGGCAGCTGGGTCGGCGGCTAACGCGCCTAGCGACCCCCGAGGCGGAGTGTTAAGCATTACTTAACCCACCTTCAGCCATTGCATTTGTTCCAAAAAGGTCACGGTAGCACCCTGTGGGCGTGGAGTTGAATACGCAACGCAAAGGGTGAGCACCATGGGTGAATTTCAAAAAATCGCAATCGGCCTTCTTGGCATGTCGCATCCAGAGATTCATCGATCCCGGAACGCATCTGTTGAGACGCTGACCCTGGCTTTAAAGCCAGCACGCGGCTCGCCGGCACTTCGTGGGCTGAAATTCGCGGCCGCCGCACTGCTCGCTGGGGCGCGCTCGATCCCGCTTGGCGACAATGGCCGGGTTACGCGAGAGTTAGGCGAGTACGGAGCGCACCTGAAAGGTTGTTGACTCGAGGCTCGACGTTACACGCATCTTGACCTATTATAAATCCGTGATGCAAGTGCGCTTGGCGACATCGTGGAATTGCGCCGGCGCATCAAGGGACAGGACGGCCGCACCGCGCTGGGTGCCAAGGGTCGCATCTTGATTACCGAGCAGCTGTAGACGCAGCGTGCTGAAGCTATATCACTGCGCCGAAACGCGCTCCATGCGATCGCTTTGGTTGCTGAACGAATTGCAGATTCCGTTCGAGCTGGTCGACATGCCTTTCGATCTCTCAGTTATGAGGTCGGCCGAGTACTTGGCGGTGCACCCGCTCGGTCGCGTGCCCTGCCTCGTGGACGGGGATTTTCGCCTGTTCGAGTCGGGCGCCATCGCTGAGTACTTGTGCGAGCACCATCCAAAAGGCGGTTTAGGCAGGCTCGGGCAAGACCCCGAACGTTACGAGTGGCTGCAGTGGATCCACTACGGCGAGACCATGGCGGTGCATGCGGCCTCACTCGTACAGCAACGATTCTTCATCGCGACGGCGGATCGCTCGGCCGTGATTGCCAAATTGGAAGGCCGCAGGCTGGAAAAAGCGGTGCAGGTGCTCGAGCCGCGGTTGATCGATCGGGATTATCTATTGCGCTCAGGGTTCAGCGCCGCGGATATCGGTGTCGGTTATAGCCTGCATCTTGCCGACCGCCTCATCGAACTGGCGAAGTTCCCGAACGTGACGCGCTACCTTGAGCGCTTGCGGTCGCGGCCCGCATTTCGCGCCTCGCTGCCACCGGGATCGACGCACGCCATTTCCTGGTTGCCAAACAGCGAGCCGGTCAAGTAACGGTCTCGCCATGCCTGCCGGCGCCGCCGCTGAAATTTTTGGCACCCGAAGCGGTCTCACCCGACGCGACGGTGACCATGCCATGCGCGATCTCATTCGCGATCGCGTCCTCTTCGCTTAAGCCCCACTGTTCGATGGCGGAGAGCCGATCGTGGCGCAAGGCGGTTTGCGGAAAACTCGCGAGCTTCCGTGCGAGTTCCAGCGCGGTCGCGAGGGCTTGTCCGTCCGGGACACAGCGGTTGATCAAGCCCATGGCCAGCGCTTCGGCCGCATCGACCGAGCGGCCGGTCAAAATCAAATCCATCGCGCGGCCGTGACCGACGATTCGCGGCAGACGGATTGAGCCTAGGTCCACCAACGGAATTCCGAAGCGGCGATTGAATACTCCAAAGATTGCGCTCGCACCGGCGATCCTCAGGTCGCACCACAGTGCCAGTTCCAAGCCTCCGGCCACCGCCGGACCCTCAATGGCGGCGACGACCGGTTTGGAGAGCCGCAGCCGCGGAGGGCCCATCGGCGAATCGCCGCTCGCTTTCAGCGTGATGCGATCCCCCGAGGCGAGCGCCTTAAGGTCTGCACCAGCGCAGAAGACATCATCGGCGCCGCTGAACACTGCAACGTCCAAGCCGGCATCGGCGTCAAAAACGCGAAACGCATCGGCGAGCGCTGCGGCCGTCGCGGCGTCCACGGCGTTGCGCCGTTCGGGACGCATCATGCGAATGATCGCAACCCGATCAATCCTCGTGACTGATACGGTCATCAGATCTCTCCTAATTGAGCTTGAAGGGCGGCCGCGGCACTTCCGGACATGAGGGATTAAGCCCGCTCACTGCGCCGCCGCGCACCAATTGCTGGTGCAACTGTGCGAGGCAGTCGCTCCATTCGGTATGACCTTGGCCTTTGACGATGACTTGGAGGCGATTGGAGAATCCTGCCGCAACGTGATCGGCATACCACAACGGCGTGCCGCCGTCCGCGGCGCCTGAGACGAACAAGGTCGGCACGGCTGAGGTTATCGGTAAGCGGTAATTTTTCGGCAGCGCTCTTGTCGGCCACTCTTTGCACGCGGCCTGCTGCTGCCTCACGCGATAGTCGCCGAGAAAGGTGCCCTGGGTTTGCGGCGCAATGTCCTGCTCATGGATGAACGCGACGTCTTCGCTGCAGGTAATCGAAAAGAAAAGGCCGAAGCTAAAAGCGGGATCGGCGTCGTGGGCATCCGACAGCAAGTCCTTGACTATCGGATCCCAATCTCCCGCGTAAGCTCGATGAATTGCCCACGGCAGCATCGTCGCGCTCTTTGGCCTATAGAGTTTCGAGCGCATCCACTCCGCCACCCGGCCACGATCAAGCAATGCACTCCCCGCACGCTCAGGGATAGCAACGCGCACTGTGCCCGAATCGAGCCGACGCATGATCTCGCGGAATTCCTCGCGCAGCGTGGGAAACGCTGCGCGGCACGCCGCGTCGGCGGCGCAGGACCCGAGCAGCAGTTCGAGCGCTGTCTCGGCGGTTTTCGCAAAGGGCAGTGGATTGGCGGCATCCATGGGAACGGCGCTGCCGAAGTACGCGGTGCGCACGCTGGTAGGAAAGCTACGCATATATACCTGGGCCGCTCGCGTGCCATAGGACCCCGCGTAAAGATTCAGTGCGCCGTAGCCGAGTTTGCGCCGCACCTGCTCCAGGTCGTTGGCGAATCGATCGAAGGTGTACTGGGTGAGATCGGCGCGCGCCTGCAACCGCTGAACGCAGCGTTTGAGCGCCGCGACCGGAAAGACATCGCGCAGGCTTGACGCCGGATCGGCAGACGAATACAAGGTGCAGGGCAAAGCGCCGGATTTACCGGTGCCGCGTTGATCGATGAGCAAGAGATCGCGATCATCGAGCAGCGGCGCGAAGCGCTGCGCGCAAAATAGGCCGCCGAGCTGACGGAATCCTCGCCGGGACCGCCCTGCAGCACGACGATGGGATCGGCGAGCGCCGGCGCATGGGTTGCGGGAATCACCGCGACGCTGATTGCGAGCCGCCGACCGTGAGGCTGGTCGGGATTTTCAGGAACGCTGAGTGTGCCGCAGCGCGCGGCGCGCGTCAGATCAGCGAAGCGGCAGGCGGCAAGTGCCAGGGGCCGCCCAACCTCTGCGGCATGCACCGCCGGCCGGAGCAGGACCATCAATAGCAGCGGGGCGCCGAGCCAAGAGGGATTCATATCGCCAGTATAAATGGATCGGAGGCCGTGGCTTGCGCTAAGCTCGCAGCAATCGATAGGAGCCCTCCATGCGCATTCAAGCGGGTGCGGCCGTTATTTGCGGGATGGTTTTTCTGATTCAATGCGGCTTGGCGAGTGCGGCTGGACGGGACGCCTGCTCCTTCCTGAGCCAAAAAAGAATCAGCGCGATCCTGGGAATTGACATCGACGCCGGCCGGAACATTGGTCCGAGCAGTGCATTGTGCGGATGGGGAGAGCCCAATGATCCCAGCCACAGCGGCAGGCACGTGTTGCTCACCATTTATCGTGCTGTGGGCAAAATTAGTCCCATCGAGCGCTTCGAGAATGGCAAGACGCCGATTCAGGGGATCGAGAAGACGCCGGTCAGCGCCCTTGGCGATGATGCCTACTACATCGATACGCCCGGATTCGGCGTGGGGTTAAACGTCAAGAAGGGCAACTTTGCGTTTCAGGTAAAGCTGTTCGGTTTTTCACCGGATATGACCAAGACATTAGAGAATTCCCTGGCGCAAGAAGTGCTAAGCTAAGCTATAGCGCAAGTCGAATGCCCAGTCCACAGCATGTTGTCATCGTCGGAGCGGGGTTCGGCGGCCTGACTGCCGCGCAAAAGCTCAGCGGCGCCGCGGTCCGCATCACCATCATCGATCAGCGCAATCATCATTTATTCCAACCGCTGCTTTACCAAGTGGGCACTGCCGCGCTTGCAACGTCGGAAATCGCCTGGCCGATACGCTTCTTGATGCGCAAACGCGAGGAAGTCACGACGCTTCTGGGTACGGTCACCGGTGTCGATCCGCAAAATCGTCGAGTCCAGCTGCAGGATGGCGGCGCGGTCGACTTCGATACCCTGGTTCTTGCCACGGGCGCGCGCCACGCCTATTTTGGCCACGACGACTGGGAGCCGTTCGCACCCGGGCTCAAGACTCTGGAAGACGCAACGTCGATTCGCCGCAGGGTGTTGTTGTCGCTGGAACGTGCTGAGCGGGAAGTCGATCCCGCGCGCCGCGCTGCGCTCCTCACCTTCGTGATCGTCGGCGGCGGACCGACCGGCGTAGAACTGGCGGGCGCCATCGTTGAGTTGGTGTATCAAAATCTCCGCGGCGAATTCCGCCGTTTCGATACCCGACAGGCGCGGGTCTTGTTGATCGAGGCGGGTTCGCGGCTTCTGCCGGCATTTGCGCCCGACCTGTCTGCCTATGCGCTGCGGGCCCTCGCTCGCTTGGGGGTCGAGGTGCGGCTGGGTTCTGCCGTGACCGACTGCAACTCGAGCGGCGTCAGGATCGGCGAGCAGATCATCGAAGCCGATGTGATCCTTTGGGCCGCCGGGGTGCGCGCATCGCAGGCCGCCGCCTGGCTCGGCACGCCGGCGGATTCCGCCGGCCGCGTGAAAGTCGAGCCGGATCTGACCGTACCGGGACATCCCGAGATTTTCGTGATTGGCGACACGGCGACCGTCAACGTCTGGAACGGCAAACCCGCTCCGGGCATTGCGCCGGCAGCCAAACAGCAGGGGGCTCACGTCGCTCGATCCATCAAACAGCGGCTGGCGGGAGATTCGTCGCCGCGACCTTTTCAATATCGGCATGCAGGAGATCTTGCGACCATCGGCAAGCGCTCCGCGGTCATCGATTTCGGTTGGTGCAAGCTCAAAGGTTGGGTGGCGTGGTGGGTCTGGGGGTTCGCGCACATCTATTTCCTGATCGGATTGCGCAATCGTTTTTCGGTGGCGTCGAGCTGGCTGTGGATTTACCTCACCGGCAACCGCAGCGCCTGCCTCATTACGCAAGTCGATCACAACCCGAAGTCGACGTGATGAAAATAGCGCCCGAGTTTTGCAATCCGCCCGGTCGCGGACTGTCAATCCTCTTTACGCGGCGCTCATTACAGGAGAACCTTATGCCCCTATGGCAACCGCAAAAGCAAAAACCAAGACCGCACGCAAGAGTAAAACCCGCGCAACAAATAAGCGCACTCGGGGAAAGTTGGCGCCAGGCAGCACTGCGCGCGGCCTGGACGCCGCGCAAGTGGCCATTGCCTTGGACGGCGCGGAGATCGCAGACGTGGTTGCACAGGTGCGCAGTGCGGGTGGTGCGCCCATCGGCGCCTATCGAGATCCTCTTGGCGGACGCGCACTGGTATTGGCATCGCTGCCTCTCGGGGCTCTGCAGCCCACGCCGTTTCAACGCGACCTATCCCCCACGCATGCCAAGCGCCTCGCACTCAAGATCGACGAGACCGCGGCGTTTCTTAGACCCGCTGATCGTGGTGCGCGGAGAGGACGGCCGGTTTTGGACGCCGAACGGCCGTCATCGGCTGGCCGCCGGCAAGGTTCTCGGCCTGAAACAGATTACGGTCCTGATCTCGCCGGACGAGACGCTTGCTTACCGCATTCTTGCACTCAACACTGAGAAGGCGCACAACCTGCGCGATCGCAGCCTCGAAGTCATTCGCATGGCACGCAGTCTCGCGAAACGCCATGGCGGCTCGAAGGAGTCGCAGTACACGAAGGAATTCGAAGCCGCCGAACTTCTGACGCTCGGCATTGTGTATGAAAAGTCATCGCGCTTTGCCGGCGGCGCGTACAGCTCATTTCTCAAGAAGGTCGATCGGTTTGGCGAGCGCACGCTGGCGGCCAGTCTGCGCGAACGCGAAGGCCACGCATCGCGGTTGCTGGAGATCGATGCGCGCGCCAAGAAGATCATCGAGACGTTGCAGGCGCGGGGATTCAAGTCGCCGTACCTGCGCAACTATGTCGTCGCGCGCATCAATCCGGTGCGCTTTCACAAGGCTAAGAAGGGCGACACCAAGCCAGCCATGCCTCTCGCGCAGGCATTGACGCGCATGGCCGCGGCGGCGAAAAATTTCAAAGTCGAATCGGTGTCGAATCGCGATCTTGCCTGGGTTGCGGTCGGTGCCGGCGCCCAGGAATAGGGGATCGCATGATCGAGCGTCAGATTGAGATTGTGACGCCGGACGGGCGCATGAACACATTCATTTGCCATCCCGAGCGAGACTCGCCGCATCCCGCGATCATCTTTTTCATGGACGCCCCCGGCATTCGCGAAGAGTTGCGCGATATGGCGCGCCGCCTCGGCACCGTGGGCTACTACGTCATGCTGCCGAATTTGTATTACCGCTCCAATGTGGAAGAGCTCGGCTCCGTGGTCGGCGAGGCGAACCTCACGACGCGCCAGAAGGCGCTGCAGCTCATGACCACCATCAACATCCCGATGGTCATGCAGGATGTCGATGCACTGCTGGCGTTTGCCGCTTCGGACATGGCCGCTTCGCGCGGCCCGATGGGATGCGTCGGCTATTGCATGAGCGGACAATATGCCATCAATGCGGCTGTTCGGCACCGCGAGCGCATTCGAGCCGCGGCCTCGATTTATGGTGTGGCGTTGGTGACCGATAAGGCAGACAGCCCGCACCTGGCTCCGCAGCGTACCGCTGCGCGCTTGTATTTCGGATGCGCGGAAAATGACCATTACGCGCCGCAGGAGATGATTGATCAGCTGCGCGCCGAAATTGCCGCCAAGGGCGGCAACGCGGAGGTTGAAATGTATCCCGGCACCGCACATGGATTTGCCTTTCCATCCCGCCCCGCGTACGACAAACCGGCAGCGGAGCGCCATTGGGAACGCCTTTTCAGCCTGTTTGGCGCCGCGCTCACGTGAGGAACCAATGACATGGCCGCGTCGCCCGGCCGTTAATCTTTGAATCCCGTCGTCTCAATTCCCGGCTGAAAGGCGTTACGATTCAGGGTCGAATCACGGGTATCAAGCAAATGCCGCCGCCACAGCCATCAAACGTCGGACAGCTCGCGCAAACCCATCTGCAGCTCTTCCAGCAGATGCGAACCAAGGGTTATTCCGCGGCCGATTTGGCCAAGGCCGCCGCCGCCTACCAGGCCGCGACGAAGCTGTTCGCCAATCGCTTTCGCCCATGTGGGAGACCCTTCGTTGCGCATCTGGTCGGCACCAGCGCCGTTCTCGTCTGGTTGAAGGCTCCGATGCCCATGGTGATCGCTGCGTTGTTGCATGCAGCCTATCAGGAAGGAGATTTCGCACATTCGCTCGAAGGCATGACGCCGCGCAAGCGCAAGGAGCTCAGGCCAATTATTGGCACGGAGGCCGAGGAATTGGTCGCTGCCTACACGCAGGGTTCAAGGAGCCTGACGGGCATCATGGCTAGCCACGCGAGATTCCAGCAAATGTCGTCCGTGGAACGCGACATCTTGTTGATCCAGCTGGCCAATGAATTGGACGACTATCGCGATCTCGCGTCGAACCATGCCGCCAATGCGGATGAGCGCATCGCGGTCATCCGCCAGTGTGGCCCCCACCAGGCGGAAATGGCCGAGTGGCTTGGACGTCCCGAACTCGCGCACGCGTTGCGCGAGACCTACGCGGAGTCGATTGCTGCGTTCATTCCTAAGCCGCTTCTGTCGGAATTTGCTTACGGCTATGAGATCGTTCCAGAATCCTGTCAAGTTCGCCTCAACATTCTCGCGCGGCGCTTCGGCGTTAAGGTGCGCAACCGCCTGCGCCGCCAGTTCGGAGTGGGATGAAGGCCAAACAACCGCGCGCACTTCACCTCATCTCAGGATGTCAGCAAATGGCGGCATCTCATACTGATCGGGAATGGCTACCCCATGCAGATGTAGGAGCGTCGGCGCGATCTGCAGTATGTCTCCCTTGTATTCACCGCATCCTTGCTTGAAGTCCGGACCGCGCGCCAGCAAGAAGCCTTCTTCACGATGATTGCCCGAGCGAAGCTCGCGTATCGGGCGTCGAATCATACCCAGCTGCGCCGAGCTGACTGCGTCTATTGGTGCCTCTGCACTCCAAAGTACCGTGAGGTCCGGCAGGTCCTCCGCGTGTTCGCCCGGAAACAATGCCCTGACGCGAAACACCTCCTCGACCGCCGCGCGCCCGGTGAGGGGATTGATCAGCGCCTTGAGCGCGGCTTCAAGTTGGTCCAGCAGCGAATCATATTCGCCGCCCGGCTCGACGATTCCCATCGGCTCCCGGCCTTTTAAGTTGATGCGAATATGCGAATTCCGATCGGTGGGCAGCGAAAACACCCGGGTTTTTCGCCAATCGAGGTCGGGAAAGGAATTTCTTTTCTTGTTGAGTGCGGCAAGAATTGCTTGCGGCAAACACCGCTTTACCGCCAATTTGGCAGTATTGAAATGCTGTCTGGCCGCAGTTTCCGCGCGGGGCGCGTTGTCATCACTGGCTTGGGGCGCAAGATTTCTGCCGTACACGAGGAGGCCCAGTTTCCCGAGTATCAGATCAATCAGATGTTCGCCGCGGTATGCCGGCTGCATTCCATGATCGGAAAAAACGATCAAATTGTCGGCGACCGTGACCAGCTCGAGCATTTCCGCGACGGCGCGGTCGATTTGTTTGTATGAGTTCAGCAGCCCATCCTTGAGGATCGCAGAGGAACTCTCGTGGTTCGGGTGTGCCTCGTCATGATACTTCCACAGCCAATGTCCGGCTTTGTGGGCCTCGCTGAATACACAGAACACCAAATTGAGATCTTTTCTTTTGATGAGATCTCTTCCGAGCTTCGCTTTCATCCGAATGCTGGTGGCCAGCGATGCGCACAGCCTGGTGTGGCTTTCCTGCGAGTCACCGGAATTCCAATGCGTCGTCATGGGGTTCTGGCCGATATGCAAGCGGATGTACCGGGCGAAGGAGCGCGGCACCGTCGCATAACGCCAGTATCTGAATTCAGTCGACCATTCCACCACCTGCAGGCCGCGCATATCGCGCGCCGGGCTGTCGGTTGGGATGTCGGCCAGCCCGCAGCGTAAGCCGGCATCCCCCAAATGCTGGTAGAACCGTTTCAGCCGAACGTGATCGGCGAATTTCTCGGTGAGTGCGTAGGTACCATT
Source organism: uncultured Gammaproteobacteria bacterium (assembly GCA_963771615.1). GTDB lineage: Bacteria > Pseudomonadota > Gammaproteobacteria > Steroidobacterales > Steroidobacteraceae > Bog-1198. The sequence continues at coordinate 383,574 of CAVYUD010000004.1, read as the reverse complement.
GCGCAATTGAGTCTGAAAATACAGGCCGTGACGACCCGGACTGACGCCGGTCAGCACGCTCGGCCAGACTGTGCCCTGCAGCACGCGACTAGGCGTGCTGAGTTTGACGGTCGGGCAGGTCGCGAGCAGATGCTTGAGGCACGGAAGCTCACCGGCAGAGCTCCATCGTTCGACGAGTCGATAATCCAGGGCATCGAGACCAATGACGATGGTTCTCGGCCGTTCAGCTCGCATCGGTCACGATAGGCATCTCGGCGAAAGCCGCGTTTCTCGCCGGCTGAGATTCGCGGGGTTGGGCGGCGCGGGCATCGAGTACGATGCAACGATTGATGTGAGCCGCGAGCCTTTCCGCGGTTGCCTTCCAGGTGTATCGATCATGAACAAGACCTTGTCCGCGAGCGCCGAATGCAGCGCAGCGCTCCGGGTCGCTCAACAGCTGATTGAGCCGATTTGCCAGTTGCGCCGGATCGTTGCAATCAACAAGATATCCTGACCGGCCGTGTTCGACGAAATCCGGAATTGCGCCGATGTTGGTGGCGACTATCGGCAAGCCATGAGAAAAAGCTTCGAGAAAAACGATGCCGAAGGGCTCGACGGTGGTCGGCAGACAGAATATCGATGCCGTTTGATAGAACTTTGCAACCTCCGCAAAGGGCACCCGCCCCACGACATGGCAACCCGGCACCGAAACATTCGGTGCGCACCCGACAATCGTGAGCGTAGCCGTAGGATGGTGCCGTCTCACTTCGCGGAATGCCTCCACCAAGGCGGGGCCTCCTTTGCGCTCCCATTCAATCCCGACGAATAGGATGTTCTTTTGAGCGAATCGAGCGACGCCCATGTTGTCGCTGCTCGCCGGCGCGACGTTGGCGCCGGCATAGACGCACTCTATGCGTGTCGGTATGCAGCCATAATGCTCGACTAGAGATCGCGATACATGCGCACTCATCGTGAAATTCAAGCGGGCATTTTGGTACATCGATCTCTCGAGGCCCACCCACTCGGCGGATGCCATTGGCGTTTGCCTCGCGCCGGGATACGTCAGATTTGCGAGATGTGTGTGGTCGGTGTACAGAAAATGAGGCGTGTTGGGAATGCTCGCGTCGAACAGAGATTGAGTTTGGAACGTGAAAACATATTTCTTCTGCGACAGGCGCCGCAACAGGTATTTGCGAACTTTCCTGAAGCAGTACACGGTCCGCATGACGCGCGAATTGATGCGGCTCCTTTTCAAGCACGAACTCAGTTCGTAATCGTGCGCCACGGCATAGAGCAGCCGCGCGGCATCCCATCGATTGACCGGCTTCAGATCCCCGATGTCGATAACATCGACGTCCAGATTGGGGATCTGCCGGCGTAGCTGCTCGAGCAGGCGATCGTTGACGCCGGAAAAATCGCCCATTCTGATGAAAGCAAAGGAAGTTGCCGATTCGTTCATTGTGATTCCGCGCTCTCCTTTGTTCTTTTGTGCGGCCATATAAGCATACTATTACTTGGTCGCCCCGTAGAGAGTGATGCCTTTCGCGGCCGCGACACAACATAACGTGCTCGGCGCGTGCGGCCTCGGCAGCGTAATTTCATGCGGTTTTGAGCTCGCCGGACTTCAATCCGATAACAAATGTTAGATCGATTAATGCGCGGCCGCTCGGCCTACAGCCGTCGGATAACTGAGTCTCACAGTGCGGATTTGAAGTGTGCACAGATTGGCAGCCGCTCGTTGCTGCTCCACGGTACGGTCATAAGCCATATATTGCAGCGTATAGATTATGTCGCAGTGGACCGAGTTTCGAGAAAAGCATGCCGCCCGCAACCAACACAGTTTCTGAGTTGGGTGTGTGGGTGCCGGTCAACGGCCTCGCCGTCCTCAGCCTCACGCTGCTGGCGATCGTCATTGCAGTTGTCACGATCCGCGCCGTTAAGCGCGCGGTTCTAAATTCCAACGCGCAATTCAAGCAGCTCATCGAGCACGCGGTCGATGCGATCGTGATCGTCGATCCACAGACGCATCGCGTGCTCTACACCAACGCGGCGCTGCAAAACCGCCTTGGGATGACCCGCGAGCACTGTCTCAAGCTCGACCTGGATAGCATTCTGATTTCAGACGAGCCATCGATAGAGGCGCTCAACAGCCGCTTCTTCGAGCTGCATCCCCAGCCCATCAACGTTCGCCACGTGCACATGGCCGGCCATGAGATCGACGTCGAAGCGCGCCTGAGCCTGCTGCACATGGGCGGCAGGCTGGTTTGGGCGTACACCACACGCGACGTCTCTTTGCAAAAGAAGGCGGAGCAGCAGCTGATTGACAATCAAAACAGGCTCGATCAGCTTGCGAATCACGACCAGCTGACCGGCCTGCCCAATCGCCACTATATGGCTTCATTTCTGCCCGGCGCGATCGAGTCGGCAAAGGCCTCGGCAACGATGATCGGGATCGTATTCATCGATCTCGATCGATTCAAAAATATCAACGATACCCAGGGCCATGAGACCGGCGATCAGCTGCTCCAAGTGGTTGCGCAGAGGCTGCGCAAATGCGTACGCGATGCGGATGTCGTGGTACGCATGGGCGGAGACGAGTTCGTCATCATAATTCGCGGCATCAGTTCCTACGAAGAGGTGACGCGAAGCGCGAATCGAATTATCGACTCCTTGAAGGCGCCGGTACGAATCGCCGAGCGTCAACTGCAGGCGTCGGCGAGTCTGGGCATCAGCGTCTATCCCCGCGACGGTTCCAGCATGGTGGAATTGCTCAAGCATTCCGACATGGCGATGTATCAAGCGAAGGATCGAGGCCGCAACAACGTGCAGATCTTCGATCCCATCATGAACAAGAAGCTCAAGCATCGCGTAAAGGTGGAGGGCATGCTTCGTGAGGCACTGGCCCTGAAGCAACTGGAGGTTCATTACCAACCCTTCATCAACCTCAACACGCGCGCCATCGTCGGACTCGAGGCGCTGGTGCGTTGGCGGCATCCGGTTCGGGGAGTGATTCCGGCAGATTGGTTCATTCCGATAGCGGAAGAAACGGGCTTGGTGAACCAGATAGGAGAAGTCGTCTTACAGTTGGCGCTGCAGGATATGACTTCATGGCGGCAGGCGGGCGTCGCACTGGTGCCGGTCTCGCTCAACGTAGCCGCGTCCCAGCTCCTGCGCGGGGATTTCCAGGCGACCATAGCCTCTTTGCTGAGTCGACATCGCATTGAACCTAAATATCTGCAGCTGGAAATGACCGAGCGCGCGATTTTCGACGTGCGCGCGCCGCAAGTGGGGGAAAAATATCGCGATACGATAGGTTCGCTTCGCGATCTGGGTATCAAGATCGCGATCGACGATTTCGGCACCGGCTATTCGAGCCTGGCGTACCTCAAGAATTGGCAAATTGATACTCTGAAAATCGACAAGAGCTTCATTCGAGATCTCGCCACCGATTCGAGCGACTATGCCATTGTCAGCGCAATCATCGCGATCGCCCGCCACCTGCACATTGAAGTGATTGCCGAGGGGGTCGAGGCCTACCAGCAATCCGACATCCTACGAAATCTGCACTGTCACCAGGCGCAAGGCTTCCTTTTTGCAAGGCCCATGTCGGCGGGTAAGTGCCTGGCAATGCTGCATCAGGCTCCAATGCTGGGCTATAACGATGATGACATGCTGCCGACGATCGCTTTGACGGCGGAATAGGAGCGGGTCAAGGGGCGCACAAACATATCCAACCACGCAGTGCGTGCACTAATATGGGTCGATGAACGTTCAGCATGAAATCACGCCGAGGCTTGCTGCGACAACCATCCTGGTGCGCGCGCGTGAAGACCAACCCGAAATACTGTTGCTGAAGCGCGGCGAGCATGCCCGCTTCATGCCCAATGCCTATGTATTTGCCGGCGGCGCGCTTGATCTCAACGATGAGAGCGCCGATATCTACGCCCTGTGCAACGGCTTGGACGATGCACTCGCGAGCGATCGATTGGGATTGCCGTCCAACGGCCTGCGATTCTTTGTGGCTGCAGTGCGCGAGGCGTTTGAGGAGTGCGGATTGCTGCTTGCCCACGATGATCGCGGCGATTTCGCGGATCTCTCGTCATGGGATGAGTTGCATCTGCGCGAGACGCGGCTGAACATATCCGCCGGCCGCCTGACCATCGCAGAGCTCTGCCGCGCGCAGGGCTGGCGTCTCGCGGTGGACAAACTCGCATTCTTCAGCCACTGGATCACGCCGCCCGGCAGGGTGCGTTTCGATACCCGGTTTTTTCTGTGCTCGGCGCCGCCCCGCCAAACGCCGAGTCTCGCCGGCGACGAAATGTCGCAGCTGGTTTGGCGCACTGCCGCCGAAGCGCTGGCAGAGCATGCCAACAAGAAGTTGCTGTTGATGTATCCCACCCGGGCGATTTTGCAGGAAATCGCCGCGATGCGCGGCATCGACGAATTGTTCGACTTTGCCAGCCGGCCCCGTAAAATTGCCCCGATTACACCGGTCATGCCGCCGGACATTCGCGTCGATGGCAGTCAGGAGTCTGCGGCAGGCGCTTCTCCTGCGGATTCGCTGGCTGCCGACTGAGCGGCGTAAACCTTGCGCACCGACTCCATGGTATCGGCGTCCTCGACCGATTTATCGTCTCGATAGCGCTTGACCCGCGCGAGCCGCAGCGCCAGCCCGCCGGGATAACGGCTGCTCGCCTGCAAATCGCTGAAGGCGATTTCCACCACCAACTCCGGGCGGATGTACACGGTTCCCGAATCGCGGCGAACTTCACGCGCCAGAAATTCCTCGGTTTGCCAGGTCAATATGGCGTCAGTGAGTCCTTTGAAGGTCTTGCCGAGCATGATGTATTCACCCGTAGCCGGATCGAGTGCCCCCAAGTGCAGATTGGAGAGCTTGCCGGTGCGTCGGCCATTGCCCCACTCAGCGCCGAGCACGACCAGATCGAGGGTATGAACTCGCTTGATCTTGAGCCAGCTCGCGCCGCGATTGCCCGCTTCGTAAGGGGCGTCCAGCGCTTTCGCCATGACGCCTTCGTGGCCGGCGGCAATGGCGGCCTCATAAAAGGCGCGGGCTGCCGGCTCCGAATCGGTGATCAAGCGCGGGATCAGCCGAGACGGCGGAACGGCTTTGCCCAGGGCGAGAAAACGCTCCTGCGTCGTGCATGTGGCGATGCTGTCCTCGCCAAAGCGCAGGCAGTCGAAGAAGAACGCTTCGATCGGCAATGCGCTGCGTGAGGTTTCGACATTGAGCTTGCGGCCGAAGCGCCGCATGGTCACCTGGAATGGATGCGGGCGGCCCGACGCATCGAATGCGATCGCCTCGCCGTCGAGCACCAGCGTGTGTTCCGCAAATGTGCGCACGAGCTCGGCGATTTCCGGAATGGCCGCGGTGATCTCATTCAGGCTACGCGTGTAGATGCGCACTTCAGACCCGCACTTGTGCACCTGAATTCGCGCGCCGTCCATTTTCCACTCAAACGCCGCCGCGCCGTGTATTTCTTGCAACGCTTCGGCCACGTCAACGGCTGTCTGCGCCAACATCGGCGATACCGGCGAGAATAGCTCCAGCTGGAATTTCTCCAGTGCCTCGGCGCCTTCGCGCAGCGCCGCCTCCGCAACGGCTCCGAGACTCTTGGAGTACATCGCTGCCCGGCGCACGGTCGCGACCGGCAGTTCCGCGGCCGCAGCAATGGCGTCGACCATGACGCCAGCCAGCGCGCCCTGGCGCAGCTCCCCGATCAGGAGACGCAGCAGGAACTGCTGTTCTGAAGCCGTCGCGCGCGCAAATAATTGCTGCAGAGCCGCTGCACGCCGCGCCGCGGATCCAGTGCCGCGAATGCCGCCGAGTTCCGACAACTTATCGTCGACTTCGGCGATCGAAAGGCTCGCCAATTCCGCGGGAGACGAGGCTGCGGCCATGCGCACTGCCGCGTAGCCGATACCAATTTTTCCCTGTGGGATCTCGCCCGAGAGATAGTGCACGCCGAGATCGATCTCCTCGGGCGCCAGCAATCTTAACAGCGCGGCCAATTCACTGACCTTGCCGCGCCGCGCCGCGGTGGCGCCCACTCGTTGCGAGGTCTGCACGAGCTCGGCGAGCAATGTCACCGGCGGGCTACCGCACCGATCCAACCCGCGAGTCCGTCAATCATGTCGTCGTTGATTTGACTGTCGGTGAAGGTACTTCGCGCCGGTACGTGGAAGGAGTGGTCGGCATCCGGCAGCAGAATGAGCGTCGCCCGCTCAGCGAGCAGCGTAATCAATGGATTCAGCAATTCAGGCTCGGCATAGAGATCGCGCGCCCCCTGCAGAAACAGCATGGGCACCTGGACCTTGAGCAAGTGCGCCGCCCGTGAATCGGACGGCTGCTTGGGCGGGTGCAGTGGAAAGCCTAGGAACGCCAGACCGCGTACTGCAGGAAGCGGACTTGCAGCCTGCGCCTGAGAGGTCATGCGGCCGCCGAAGGACTTGCCGCCCGCGAACAATGGAAGCGCGGGCAACAGGGTGCGCGCCGCATCGATGGCGGCGCGGACCGTGGCGTGGCACAGCGCGGGTGGATCTGGACGCCTGCCGTGTTTTTCCATATAAGGAAACTGATAGCGCAGCGTCGCAATGCCGCGCTTGCCCAAATCAGTCGCCAAGTTCGCCATGAAGGGATGCAGCATGCCGGCACCGGCGCCGTGCGCGACTACAAAGCAGGCCTTGGACTCCGCTCCTAGGTGCAAGAGCCCGGAAACACGCGTTGTTGCGTTAACCTCGATGCTGACCTGTTTGGCGGCGGGGCTGCTCACGCTAATTTAAGGCAGCTTCGGTGCGCGGAAGTTCATGCGTTCATCCGCGGGTAATGCGCTTGATGGCGTCGGCCAGCGAGCGCGCGCCGGCCGCATAGTCCTTCCAGGGCTTTGCTTTGGCTAGCAGTGCCGGAGCGCTGCGCACGGTAAAACTCTTGGGATCGAGGCCCTTTTTGACCTCGCGCCACATCAACGGCATGGAAACGGGCGCGCCTTGGCGCGCTCTCGGCGACAGCACAGCCACAGCTGTCGCGGTACGATCATTGCGCAAATAGTCCAGGAAGATTCGTCCCGAGCGTTTGGCTTTGGACATGTTGTCGAGATAGCGGGTAGGGCTGTCTTGTGCCATCTGTGCACAGACCAGATGCGCGAAATTCTTGGCGATGGGCCAAGCCACTGCTTTCTTGCCCTCGAGCAAGGGCGTCACGACGTGCAGACCCTTGCCTCCCGTGCTCTTGCAGAAACAAACCAAGCCGAGCTTTTCCAGGCGTTCACGAATGTCCAGCGCGGCCGCGATAACGGCGTCGAATTTGACATCCGGTGCGGGATCCAAATCAAAGACCAGGCGGCCCGCGGATTCGGGATCGTTGCGCGCACAATTCCAAGGATGCAGTTCCAGCGCGCCGACTTGCGCCACCGCCGCCAAAGCTTCGACGCGATCGATCTGCACGTACGGGGCCTTATCGCCGCGCACTTTCACGAAGTCGAACAGCTCCGACATGCCCTGCATCGCGTGACGCTGGAAAAATTGCTGTCCCTCGATGCCGTCAGGCGCTCGTACCAGCGAACAAGGACGGCCTACGAGATGCGGCAGCATCCACTCGCCGATCTGCTCATAGAAGCGTGCGAGATCCAGTTTGGTCACAGGCTTGCCGTCGCCGGCATCGGGCCAGAGCGCCTTGTCGGGTTTTGACAGGGTCACGCCCATCACTGTCGACGGGCCGGACAGCGCTGGCGCGGAGGCAGCTTTTTTCTGTGCTACGCGCGCCATCTTGGGCGCAGCGGCGGTTTTCTTCGGGGCTCTACGCGGTTTCTCGGGCGAGGCTTTCTTGTCGGCTGCCTTTTTCATGCTTGCGGTCTCCGCCACCACATCTTTGGGATCTTTATCCTCGCGCAAGCCCTTGAAGGCGGCCTGCCGAATCATGCGAGACTCGGTCCAACCCTCGAATTCGATCTCCGCGACCAGATCGGGTTTGAGCCAGCGTACATTGCTCTCTTTCGGCGGCGCGCCGGGGCCGGCAAACGGACTCTTCTCGCGCGTGAGTCTTTGTAGCTTCGGCAACAGCGTTTTCACCACCTCGCGGCCGTAGCCTGTGCCGATGCGCCCGACATAGACGAGGTCGCCATTGCGGTAGACACCCGCGAGCAGCGATCGCAACGTGCCCGCTTCCGTCGTCCATCCGCCGAGCACCACCTCTTGTCCCGCGCGGCATTTCGCCTTGAGCCAACGATCGCTGCGGCCGGAGGCGTACGGCGCATCCAGTTTTTTCGAGATGATCCCCTCGAGCCCGATTTTGCAGGCCGAGGCGAGCACGGCCTCGGCATTCGACTGCAGATGGGCCACGTAGCGGATCTGGCTGCTTGCGCTTTGCGCGCCGAGCAACTTCTCCAAGCGTGCCTTGCGCTCGCTCAAGGGGAGGGTCCGCAGATCCTCGCGGCCCTGGAACAATAAATCAAACGCATAGAGGATGAGATCGTCGGATTTTTCAGCAGACAGAGCAGCTTGCAGCGCGCCGAAATTCGGCAGCTGGTGTTCGCCGAGCGCCACAATTTCTCCGTCGATGATGCTGTCGGGAAATGAGCTTGCTTGTTTTGCGATGGCGCTGAAGCGCTCGGTCCAATCCAGTCCCTTGCGCGTGCGGATGACGGCGTTGCCTTTTTCAACTCGAAGTTGCGCGCGGTAACCGTCGAATTTGACCTCGTGCCCCCAGCCGGCGCGATCCGGGGGTCGATCTACCAATTTTGCCAGTTGCGGCTCGATGAATTGGGGCAGCGCCTTGACCGTGATGGGTTTGACGCGCTCAGGTTTGGCGATCTTGGCACCTTTGCCGGCTGCGGCTTTAGGCAGCGGTGCCGGCTCCGCAAGGTCGTTGCCGCCATCCTCGGTACGATTGCTGTTCCATACCGCGTCAGCCTTACCAGGTGTGCTGGTCGCGAGCATGAAGGGTTTGGGCCGCCGGCCTTTGCCCTCTGCAATTTGCTGCATCGTGCGCCCGGAGGCGACCGAGCGATCCTCGCTGAGCACATTTTCACCGCTCGCCTCGCTGGACTCCGCGTCGCGATGTTTGATCAGCAGCCAATTGGTTCGCTTGCCGCCGAACTTGTCGCCGCGCATGCGAACCAACACCCAGCTGCCTTTGAGCTTGCGCGCCCTCCAGCGTGAATTTGAGGTCGCCCGCGTGGAACGCATCTTCGGTGCTTTTCGCGCCTTCGGGAATCCAGAAGCCGCGGTCCCACAACATGACAGTGCCGCCGCCATACTGCCCCTTTGGAATCGTGCCTTCGAAATCGCCGTAGTCGAGCGGATGATCCTCGACTTCCACGGCGAGGCGCTTGTCTGCCGGATTCAGCGACGGTCCGCGGGCCACAGCCCAGGATTTGAAAACGCCGTTCCACTCCAAGCGCAAATCGTAGTGCAGCTGCCGGGCAGCATGCTTTTGCACCACAAAGCGCAATCGCGAGGAGGGGGCTACACGCTGCTCGCCCGAAGGCTCCTCGGTTTTGGTGAAGTCGCGCTTGGTGCGGTAGACGGTGAGGGCCGGCTTCGCCATGTCAGGCGCCTTGATCCATCATGCGCCGGTATGCGAGCAGGTGGCGCAGCGATGCCTTGGGATCCTGGGCGCGCTCGTAGAGACGTGCGAGATTGAAATGTGCGTCGGCGAATTGCGGATCCAAGGCCAGCGCTTCTCGGTAAGCGAGGATGGCATCGGGCTCACGCTCCAGATCCTCGAGCACCACGGCGAGATTGAATGCAATGAAAGGATCCGCTTTGGCGCCCACGCGATAGACACGCTCCGCCTCCTTCAAGCGTCCCGCCAAGTGCAACAGCCTGCCCAGGTTGATGCGCGCTTCCCAATGATCAGGGTCAGCCTTGAGACACAATTCGTAAGCTTTTTGCGCCGCCTGCGGATTGCTGTCTTCGATCGCCAGCGCTCTCGCGTAATGCTCTTCGGGGTCGCCGGCCAAAGCGCTCGCGCTATTACCGGCCGGTTTGCCCGTGGAATCAGGCGCGAGCGGCGCATCCTGCCGTGAAATGACGTGCAGCCGGCCTTTCTCTTCGACGATTTCCAAGGCTAGCGCGTACTGTCCGGATTCGGATTCGCGCAACGTCTGGCCTTCGCGGATGGCGATGCGATTGCCCAGTGCAGTGAGCGAGAGCTTATTGAGCGCGGAGCCTTCCGGCAGCGCCGAACGCAACTCTTGCAGCGTCTTGTTGATTCGCTGCGAGGAGATTTTTGCCGCGCGCAGCGCACTCGCGGTGCGCAACACCACGAGATCGTGGAACGAGTAATGCAGTTTGCCCGAGCGTCTGACGGGTTGGATGTTTCCCGCGCGCGTTAATGCACGAACAGCCGAAGCCGGTAATCCGAACAGCCGCTCCAGGTCTTTCGTGTCATAGGCATGCATTTCATCGTCGGGCGGATTTGCGCGCCGAGCCCGAGGCAGCCGCGCGCTTCGGTGCCTTGCGCTCCTTCAGATCCGTCGCTTTCGAGCCGCGCGCATCGATGCTGGCTCGCAAGGCTTCCATCAAGTCGATGACATTGCCGCCCTTGGCCGACACCGGCCCTTCGGACAGCGATACTTCCTTGCCCTCGACTTTTTTCTGAATTGCCGCCTGCACGCGGGCACGATGCTCATCGGCGAACTCGTTCGGATCGAAGCGCTTCGCGGCCAAATGTTCGATGAGCTGTTGCGCCAGCTTCAACTCCGGCTCCGACACCGGCGCCGCTTCGATGCCTAGGTCCTTCAGATCGCGAACCTCGGCTTTGAAATGCAGCTGATGCAGCGCCAGGCCATCTTCGATCGGCCTGATCACCACGATGTGTTCCTTGCCGCGCGAAATCCAGCGGCCCACCGCGCATTGCCGCGACTTGCGCAGCGCCGTCGCGAGCAAGGTGTAAGGCTTCGCACCCCCCTTGTCGGGCGCGAGATAATAGGTGCCGTCGAAATACAGCGGATCCACCGATTCCAGCGGTACGAATTGTCCGATGTCGATGGCATGGCTGGTCGTGTCTTCGAGCGCCTTCAATTCCTCGGCGCTGAACATCACGTACTGGTCCTTGGCGAACTCGTAGCCCTTGACCATCTCGGAGCGCTCTACCAGTTTTCCGTCGTTGACTGCGACGTATTGTTGCTTCACTCGCGAGCCGTCCTTTTGACGCAGCAAGTTGAAGGAGATGCGTTCGGAGGAAACCGTCGCGGAATAGAGCTTCACCGGAATGGCGACCAGCCCAAAAGAAATTGTCAGCGAAGCAATTGATCGAGCCTGTGTAGCCATGGTCCTTTATCCCTTGAAGCCAAAGAGTGCGATTCTTTCTGATTTTATTGAATAAACGCGCGCAAGACCTTCGATTGCCTACAGTTTACACACCTAGCGTAGGAACAATGGCGCAGCGTTTCAAGTGAATTTGGCCCAAAAACCTGTAGGTTTCGCGGAAGACGCAATGCTTTCGCTACCGCACCTGGTCTGCGCGCCTGATCAAGCGCGCGGAGTAGAAATTCTTTTAAATACTTGCACTTACGCCTGCTTCGCCGCTGGCCGAACCGGCAGCTTCCAATCCGGGCGGATGAAATGGCAGGTGTATCCGTCCGGATAGCGTTCGAGGTAATCCTGATGTTCGGGCTCAGCCTCCCAGAAGTCCCCCGCGGGCGCGAGTTCCGTGACGACCTTTCCGGGCCAGAGTCCGGAGGCGTTGACGTCCTCGATGGTGTCTTCGGCGATGTGCTTTTGTTCGTCGCCGATATAGAAGATGGCGGAGCGATAGCTCGAGCCACGATCATTGCCCTGCCGATTCAAGGTCGTTGGATCGTGAATCTGGAAGAAAAATTCCAGCAGCTTGCGGTAGCTGATCACTTTTGGATTGAAGACAATCTCGATGGCCTCGGCATGCGTACCGTGATTGCGATAGGTGGCATTGCGCACGTCGCCCCCCGAATAGCCCACGCGAGTGGAGATGACGCCCGGATAGCGGCGCAACAGATCTTGGACGCCCCAAAAACAGCCGCCTGCGAGAATTGCGCGTTCGGTCGGTGCAGACATGTCCTCACTCCTTCAAATGCAGTTAGCGAATCGCGTTATCGCGCCGCGTCGCGCGTTTCTTGTTCCGCGAGCGTATAAAGTGCTTCCGGAGCGGCCTCGAGGCGCTCTATCGGGATCGGCGCGCCGCTTGCATCGGACAGGCCATAAGTGCCGTCCGCGATCTTTTGCAATGCGCGCTCGATATTGCTCAAGCGATCGTCGTCAGCGGCCTCGAGGTTTCCCTCCAGCTCCAAGGTCGCCAGCTTCTGGGCGTCGTCCTCGAATTCGCGCGCTTGATCCCGGGTTTCAGCGTTGGCACTCGCCTCGGCGCTCTCTTCGCCGCGCCGCACCTGAAGCATTTTCTGCCGCAAGTCGGTGAGCCGACGCTTCTGTCGAGCGAGGAAGGCCGGATCTATGCGGGAAGTCGGCTGTGTCATAGGCACGCATTATACAGCCTTGGATTCGCAAAAAATGACAGCGCCGTTTACAGAGCCCTAAAAATTTGGGCTCATGCACGCGAAGTCATCCCTGGCCGCATTGGCATCCGCCCTGGTACTTGCGCTGGGCCCCTGCCCCTTGCGCTTAGGCGTCGCGGCTCAGGGGCCGCTGGTCGGCGCGATTCGGCAGGAGGGTGGGCCGTTAACCGGGTTGCACCGGGCGACGGCGCCACCCGGGAGGCCGACGGAATAGGTCGTCCATTGCGAGGGCTCCGAGTCCGGATAGTCGGTGCTCAAAAGTTGCGCGCCGCTCGCCAGAGCGACGTCGCGGCGGGCGGTATCGTTGGTTCTCGCCTGCTTCGTGTCGGCATCGGTTCGCGTGCGGACCAAGTATCCTTTGCGAACCAGCGCGGCAATCTCTTCCTGCGTGCCGTCGTTTTCTTCCGTGAAGGCGCAATCGGGCTGGCCCGGTTGCGCGTTGGTAAAGATGATGCGGCCGCGCAGTGCCGGATGTCCCTGCAGATATACCGGCCCCACCGGGCGCTGATCCATCAGGAACACCACCTTGCCGCGCGCCGCCGCCAAGGTTGGCCACTCGTTATTCAGCGCCGCTTCCTCGAGAGTCGCATGCTTGCCCCGCACTTGGTCGGGCGTGATCATTTCACTAGCGCTAAACACCGAACGGATTTCCGCATCGAGTGCATCGAAGGTGGCCGAAGTAAATTTCTCAGGACTGCGGGCATGATATTGCGGCGGCAGCTCGGACTCTTTGGTCTCGATGAGAATGAAGATGGGTACGTGTTTCTTATGGGCTCTCGACCAGGTGCGAACGATCTTCAGACAAGCGATCAGTTGCTGACAAGTGCTGCGATAATCGAGTTCCTGAACATGCATGACCTTGAATCCCGGTCTGTTCATCAGACTGTCCGGGTCAAAGTCCGGGTCCTTTGGCAGTCCCGCGGCAGCCACTGCATCGATTCCCATCGGGTGCGCGTAGCGGCCGCCCGCGCTGTCGGCGTAAATATCCAGTTCGATCTGTCGCACACCCGAGGTCAGCTGTTCAGCCAACGGCCGATGCCGATACTCCAGCGCCTGATAGAGCTTGGGATTCTTTTGCTCCAAGAGCTTGGCCTCGCTGGAGGCGAGTCCGGCGTGATAGCTATTGTGTGTGCCGATCACTTGGATCTGGTTTATTTTCACCAAATCACCTGCGCCCGGCACAGCGGCGACACCTTGCAGCGCGCTCAAGAGCATGCCGAGAGTAAAGCCAATCGATCGATTCATATGATGGCGCCTCGTCGGCTACATTTGCTTGACTACATTTGCTTGAAGAGATGCGCGAATTGGCGGCTGACGGGAATTTCGTCCTTGCGTCCCTTGAGCGTCAGTGTCAGATGCCCGAATTCGTCGCGCTTCGCGTGCGCGATGTGCTGCGAATTGACCACCGTGCCGCGGTGAATCTGCCAGAAAATCTCCCCGTCGAGTTGCTCCAGCAGCTCGCGCAGCGGCATTCGAATGATGCTGTCGCCTTCGCGCGTCGCCACCGTGATGTATTTGTCTTCGGCTTCGAACCAAAGCACTTCGGCGACCGGAATCAGCTTGACCGTCGTGCCCGCCCCCGCGCGCACGAAGCGCAATTTGTCCTTGCGTGCGGAGTGGGTACCCAGCAGCTCGGCAATGCGCGTCGCCATCTCGCCGGCGGTGTCATCTTTGTTGCCCCGGCTCAATTGTCCCGAAAGCCGTTCGATACACTTGGTCAGCCGCGCAACCTCGACCGGCTTCAGCAGGTAGTCGACGGCGGCGGCTTCAAAGGCGTCGAGCGCGTAGGCATCGTAGGCGGTAACGAACACGATGAGGGGTGGATGTTCCCTCTGGCACAGCTGGCGTGCGGTCTCGAGTCCATCGAGTTGCGGCATGCGGACATCGAGGAATGCCACGTCCGGGGAGGATTCGTCGGCTAGTTTCAGCGCTTCAGCGCCGTTCGAGGCAAGGCCTAGGCAGCGTGCCGAGGGCCAGTATTCGCTCAATTGCTGGGCGAGTACTCGTGCAAGAAGTGGTTCGTCTTCGGCGATGATGTAGCTGTGCGGCGTGCTCATGCAGCCGGTCTGGACAGCAAATTGAGCGGCACCTCGATGGCAGCATGCGTGCCGCGCGGCGTGCGCGCTTCCAGAACCAGGCGCGCGGCGCTGCCGAACAGCGATTGCAGCCGGGCCCGGACATTTTGAATGCCGGCACCGGTGCCCGCGGTATGCGCGTTGCCGAGGCCGACGCCCGTGTCATCGACCGATACCATGAGCTTGTCATCCTGGCAGCGCACGCTAATGCGGATGGAGCCGCCGTCGCCGGCGGGCTCGATACCATGGGTGATGGCGTTTTCGACCAGCGGCTGCAGCAGCATCGCCGGAAATTTCAGGCGCAGACAGTCGGGATCGCAATCGAATTCAGTGGTCAGACGATTCGGCAGCCGCAACGCCATGATGGCGAGATAGGCCTTCAACAGCTCGACCTCGGTGTGCAGCGTCGCTGTTTCGCTGCGAGCGTGCGTCAGCGCGGCGCGCAAATAGCGGATAAGATTTCCGAGCAAACAACGTGCGTTGCCGGCGTCGGTCGCGATCAAGGCATCGAGATTCGCCAGGGTATTGAAGAGGAAATGCGGTTCGATCTGCGCTTGTAACGCGCGAAGCTGTGCTTCGATTGCCGCACGTTCGGCGCGTTCCACGTCACGCTTGCTTTGCGCGAGCCGCACCCAACTGAAGTTGATGAATAGCGCAATGCTGCCTGCCACCAGCGAGAAGACGATGCAGACCAGCCAGACATAACCCTCGTGCATGGTGTAGGTGGGCGACTGGCGCGGCAGGAACAGCTTGGAGAGCAGCTCGCCACCGGTGGCGCCGGCCACGATCAGCGCAAAATAGATCGCGAAGCGCATGTGAAGGCGCCCGCGGAAGCGCTGCATGATGGTACAGCGCACGAATGCCACCAGCGCGAGAATGCTGAGACCGATGCAATAGGCAATGACGAGATTCGGTATGACCTCGTCCCACGAGTGCAGCAGCAGGGCGATGAGCAGCGCGATGACGGTGTTGATGGCCAGCGTCATCGGCAGGCGGCGCCGCAAAAAATCGACTACGGAATCGTGGGTACCGTCGAAGGCCGAAAGCGGATCGGCGGGGTGGGCCTGCAGTGGGGTCTTCATTCAGTTCCCGTGGTACGCAATCACTTAAGTCTATCGTCCTTCCATCCCTAGTGCATGCACCGAGTTAGCCGCCACTGTGGCAGCGGCCTCAGCCTTGGCGACCACAAAATCGTCCGCCGCGATCAAGGCGAAGGGAACCAGGCCTAAGATCAGCGAGAGCGCCAGGGCAGCAAAGCCATTGAGGGTTTTCATGTGTTTCTCCAAGTGGGTGTGGACCGTGGAGACACTGTAATTAGGGCGGCGCTTAGCTAGCGGAAATTGCGCCAAATCGGCTGTTCAGCGGCGTAGACGGTGCTTCAGGGTCGCGAACGGCTGTGCTGTCGCCTACCGGCACTCCGCTTCCAGCAGCGTTATGTCCATTGTCGCGCGAAACGCCTCGCCGACCTTCAAGACCCGCACGCCGGGTTTCTGTGTAAAGTCGCCTGCGAAGCCCTCCGGGTCCGTGATCCCATGCCAGGGCTCGATGCAAATAAAGCGCGCACCGGGCTTGGTCCAAACGCCAAGATACGGAGCATCGTCGAAGCCGATTCGCAGTCGCGGGCCCCCGCTGCTGCCGTAGCTGACCGACCGGCTTTTGAGCTGATCGAATATCAGAACATCCTCTTGGAATAGCGCATCCGTCAGTTCCAGCCGTCGATTCGCGATCGGTGTGGCATGGCGTACCGGAGTCAGCAATCCTGCGGCGTCGATTCTTCTCGCCGCGGCAGGTTCGTCAGTTTCGAATTCGATAAAATGCGCCGCGCGCGGCTGGCCGAATGGCAAGGGCCAGCAAAACCCAGGGTGATAGCCGAAACTGGCCGGCATATCGATCTCGCCGAGGTTGCGTATCACCGCTGACAGCGACAGGGTCACGCCGCAAATTTCGTAGCGCACCTCCAACTCGAATTGAAACGGATACACCGCAGACGTCGATGCCTCTGCTTGTAATCTAAATGTAGCAAAGGACGGGCTCGAGTTTTGAAGGTTGAATGTTTGGTTGCGCGCGAAACCGTGCCTTGGTAGCGCATAGGTTTTCGAGCCCAGCCGATAAACTCCTCCGACCAGCACTCCGACGATCGGAAATAACAGCGGCGCGCGGCCCGCCCATACGGCGGGATCTCCATTCCATAAGAGCTCGCTCGAATCCTGCGTCCTCAGCGAGGAAAGCTGCGCGCCGCAGGGATCGATTTGAGCAGTCAGGCTGCCGGATGTTATCGATACCCAGGCTTGATCAGACATGTACCTTTGGGAGAGCGTTGCGGTTGGAGCCGCGAGTATAGAGGAACAGGCTGATCGGCGGCGGCGCAGCCGGTTGCTACCATTGGTAATCGATCGATAGCGCGAGTTCGCGTTGCGTTCTGCTTTCAGTCACAGGACTGACATCCGGACTGCCCTTCAGCTTGTTGATCGCGGCATCCACATTCAAAAGCCAGTGATCCGTGATGAATCGTGTCGCGCTGAATCCGACGCCGACGTTAACCATGCCGGCGTGAGGGTCGAACACCGGATGGCCCGAGGCCAGCGACTGCTCCGGCGTGACGCCGTATTCGCTTTGCAAATAGCGATGCGTCGCGAGCGTGATCGAGGGACCGGCGAACATAACGAATTTTTTCGAGCTGCCCGGCAGGGGCATGTATACGCCGACATCGCCGACGGTGCCGTTTGCACCGCCCAGGATCTGTCGGGCATCGACGCGCAGAATCAAGGGAAACTTCTTCGAGAGTACGTACGAAGCGAACAGCTTCGCCACGGGCGCGGCATTGATGTCGCCCATTCCGCGCAGATTGTTGTAATCGTCCCGCTCGAGGCGGCCGCGGTCGTAGGCGATGGCGGCGCCGACGCGATAATGATCGCCACGCAGAAAGTTGACGCCGAGGCCGTCTCCGGTGCTCAAAAAAGCAATGTCGCTATATTGAATATTGATCACCGGGCCGCCCTGCACTCGATAGGCGTCGGCGCCCGCATACACCGGCTGGGTGTCTGCGGCAGCGCCCAACACCACCCGCCACTCGGGTAGATTCGGCTCGAAGAGCCTGGCGAGAATGAGGCCGCCGGAGTACTGCCATTCCTGCAGGGGCGAGGGGGTTTGCGACCAGGCGCTGCGCGGGCTGAGTAGCGCACAGCAGAACCGCAATACAGGCCGACAGCCGGCCGAGGATCAGCCCCACGATTCATCCCGCGCGCGTCCCACGTTACGCGTCAGCCCGGTGATTCGGCACTCGGCTTACCATGGGATGCTGATTTCGAGCGCCGTGACGGCGAAACCTGCGCGCTCGTGCGGGATTTGTCAGCGGCTTTCCATTTTGCGTCGGCATTCGCCGGGGGCACATCCGGTTGGCGGCTCGCGGGCGGATCGCTCGCGGGAAAAGTCTCTTGCAGCGAGCGGTCGATGGCATCTGAGGCTGTCGGTTCAGCCGCGCGCTGCGGAGAACGCAATTGCCTCTCAGCATCCAGCCAGTCCTGCTCGGCGGTCCCTTCCGGGCAGCCGCGAGCTTGCCAAATGCGGTAAGCCAATTCACCAATGGATTTTCGTTCGGGATGCATGGCACTCCTCCAGCCAAATGCTGATCTAAAAGCAGATAAGAGACCTGTGCTGACAACCAAATGTGCCGTGCGTTCAACTTAGAACGTGCGCGCGCAGCGCAATAGGACGCAGGCTCTGCAAAGCGGGTCAGCCAAGTCCTACAGATCGCGAACCATGCGCGACTGCGGTGTAGTTTTGTTCGCGATGCGCGTGTGTTCTGTTGGCGCCATCGTCTCGCGGAAAGTCACAGTCGGAGTCTGAGCGAATCGCGTGGAGCTGCTGTATGCCAGCGACACACTGGCGCTCAACGCCGACGGCGCAAGTAAATACGTTGGTAGAAAGGGCGCTGAATTAGGCGCATATAGTCCTAAACAGAAAACACTTACCCCTGTTTATGCTAGCTTGGCGTCGCGAAGATGAAATCGCGAACTGCCGCCGCAACACTGGGACTGGTTTTGTTGGCCGCCTGCATGAGCACGCTCGCGCAGCCGGGCCCAACGTACGACATTGTGATTCGAAATGGGCGCCTGTTGGATGGCGACGGCAATCCCTGGGTCAGCGCCGATGTCGCGATCAAAGATGGCCGCTTCGTCAAGATCGGCCGTGTCGAGGGCCGCGGGGTGCGCGAGATCGAAGCGCGCGGCGACTATGTCTCCCCGGGTTGGATCGACATGATGGATCAATCGGGTGAGGTGCTGCTCAAGAACGGCTTGGCTGAGAACAAGCTGCGCGAGGGTGTCACCTCAGCGATCGCCGGGGAAGGCGGCACCCCGGTGCCTTCGGCGCAAATCGCCGACTACTTCAAAAAGCTCGAAGCCCAAGGGATTTCCCTGAATTTCGGCACGTACTACAGCAGCGGACAGGCGCGGGTCGAAGTCATGGGCGATGTCGCGGGCCGGCCCACGGCAGAGCAGTTGGACGCCATGAAAGCGCATGTCGAGGAAGCCATGCGCGCCGGCACGATGGGCATAGCCACCGCGCTGATTTATCCGCCCGATAGTTTCCAGAGCACGGAAGATCTCATCGAGCTGGCGCGTGTTGCCGCGAATCACGGCGGCATTTATGCGAGTCACATGCGCGACGAGAGCGCGAAGCTGCTGCAGGCCATCGGCGAATCCATTGAAATCGGCGAGCAGGCCGGAATTCAAGTCGAAATTTTTCATTTCAAAGGCGCCTACGCGCCGGGCTGGGGCAAACTGGTGCCGCAAGCCGGGGAGCTCATCGAGGCGGCACGGGCCCGCGGCGTGAACATTGCGGCCGACATGTATGTCTATACGGCCGGCGGCACGGGCCTCGACATCACGGTGCCGAATTGGGTTTGGGAACAGGGCGCGAAGACCGGTCTCAAGCGACTCGCGGATCCGCAGGTACGTGCACGCCTCAAAAAGGAAGTTGCGGCCGGCTCGCTGCCGGGGTGGTCCAATCTCGTTGAGGCCAGCGGCGGCTGGGATCACGTCGTGCTCGCCAACGCCTTCGACCCGAAGTATGACCGCTACCGGTTCAAGAGCATCGAGTACATCGCCAGGCAACTAAAGCAGGATCCCGCCGATGTATCGTGGGACATCGTGCTCGGCGCGCAGCCGAACCGTGCGATGGGTCTGTATTTCATGATGAGCGAGCCAGACATCGCCACGGCCTTGCGCTGGCCTTGGATGAGCATCGGCAGCGATGCCGGCGCCAACGAAGCGCCGGGCAAAATTGATGCGCTCGGTCTGCCGCATCCACGTGCATACGCCAATTTTCCGCGCGTCATTGCCGAGTATGTAAAAAAGCGGCACGTGCTCACTCTCGAGGATGCGATTCGCAAAATGACCTCCTGGCCCGCGACTCGCATGCGTCTCTACGACCGTGGTGTCATCCGCGAAGGCTTGAAGGCCGATGTAACCATTTTCAACGTGGAGCGGCTGGACGATGTTGCGAACTACGAAAACCCGACGAGCTATCCCACGGGCATCGATTACGTCTTGGTCAATGGGCAATTGGTGATTGACAAAGGTCGCCACACGGGCGCGAAGCCCGGCAACGTTTTGCGCGGTGCCGGCTACGACTCAATCGCGGCGCGACCGTCGCCGTGAGCGCGAATCCCGCCGCCGCTGCCAACGGCTCGTCCTGGTTCCAGCGCTACCTGCTGCCGGGCTTCGCCTTCAAGGCAGTGGTGATCGGCGGCGGCTATGCAACCGGGCGCGAACTGGCAGAATTTTTTCTGCCGAGCGGACCGCGCGGCGGATTGCTGGCGATTCTCCTGGCGATGGTGATCTGGAGCGTAGTTTGCGCGGTAACGTTTAGCCTGGCTTACGCCACCAAAAGTTGGAATTATCGGGCCTTCTTCAAAAATCTCCTCGGACCCTTCTGGGTGATTTTTGAAATCTGTTATCTGCTTTTCATCATCTTGATCCTGGCGGTATTCGGCGCCGCCGCGGGAGCCATCGGCACGGCGCTGTTGGGCTGGCCGCCGCTGGTCGGAACCTGCTGCCTCATCGCTTGCATCAGTTTCGTCACGACTTACGGCACCACTTCGGTGGAGCGTCTGTTCAAGTGGGTCTCGATCTTCCTTTACGCCGTGTATGCCGTGTTCGTCGTGCTGTCGTTCTACGCCTTCGGCGATCGAATTCTCGCGAATTTGGCCGCGCCGGCGCCGCAGCAGGGCTGGGTATTGGGCGGATTCACCTATGCCGGCTACAACGTCGTTGGCGCGGTGATCATTCTGCCGGTTCTGCGGCATTTGAACAGCAACAAGAACGCGCTCATTGCCGGCGCGTTGGCGGGTCCCTTCGCCATGATTCCGGCGCTGCTCTTTTTCATTTGCATGATTGCCTACTATCCGCAGATTGGCAGCGAAGCGCTGCCGTCGGATTTCCTGCTGCAACGCTTAAATTTTCCGGCGTTTCACTATTTGTTTCAGCTAATGATTTTTTTGGCGCTGCTGGAAAGCGGCACGGGCTGCGTTCATGCTTTCAACGAGCGCATAGCCGAAGCCTATGCGGCGCGCAAAGGCGTCAGCCTGTCGAAATCCGCGCGCCTATGGATCACCGGCGCGCTCCTGCTGGGCTCGATATTCCTCGCGGCGCGCTTCGGGCTGGTGACATTGATCGCGCGCGGCTATCGCGGCCTAGCCTACATGTTCCTGGCGGTATTCGTGCTGCCGGTCATGACCCTCGGAGTGTGGCAACTGCGCGCGAGTCGCAAGACGGCGCGTGCCTCAGTACCGCGAAGTGAATGAGGTCAAGTGGTACACCCAAGCCATCCACAGCATCAACACGGCGGATACGGCGAGCACCGAGGTCCAAATCCTGCCGGGCCAGCGCCGGCTCCCGGTCCAAGCGACCGCCGCGGCCCAGATCAGAGCGATGGCTCCGCCGACGTAGCCTATGATCGCGAGCAGGTGCAAGAGAAACAACCACGGATCCAGACTGGGACCGAGCATCGCTGTTCTCGAGCTCAGCACCATGAACAGACCAAGCCATGCAAGCGATACCAGAGTTACGGCTGCGGTTGCAACGCGCGAGACCAATCGGCCACGTTCATCGCGCCCCACAAGCTCCAGCTTCAGATTATTCCTACGACGCACGATCGCGGCGACCGGCCAGAGCAGTGTGGTCACCAAGAGTGCTGCGAAGGCAATCTCCACCGCCGGCGTAAGCCAACCCGAGCGCCACCAGCGGCTCGGCTCGTACACCGTAAAGGGCGAAATTTCGTCGATGCTAAAGCGCTGCACGCGTCCATCCACCACCTTCGCGGCCAAGCGCCAGCCGCTATCGACATCACGCCAGACGAAAGGTGCGACTTCGCGGTAGCGGCGCGGCGCGCCGTTGCGGCCCTTGAAGGATGGCGAGGTGAGGAGTCCATCCTTGTCGACGCTGAGTTTGAAGGGGCTCGCAAAGCTGATGATGCTGACGAACGATGTTTCTGCGCGCCGCGAGCTTTCGTAGTAACCGGTCATCAGCTTGGCATGCGCAGCGGCAGTTTTCGCATCCACGCTGCCCGTATCCGGCGTACCTGGAAAGTAGCGCCCGAGGAAGTCATCGAACAGTGCACCCCGAATCGCGCCCGCGGCGCCTTCGCGCCCTTGACTGTTGACCGACACGAACAGGCCGACGTGATCGTCCAGCAAAAATGCAGGTAGCTGTGCATGTAAACCGTGTCACCGCCATGGCTGATGATGCGGTGGCCGTTATAGTTCTGCTCGTAAAATCCGAGCATCATTCGATTCAGCGGCGGAATCATATCGGTCGGGCGTTTCATGCATCTTTTTTAGGGTTTCCGCGCCAAGGATGCGCGCACCGTGATACTCGCCGCCTTCGAGATGCGCAATCATGAAATGCGCCATGTCGACGCCGCTGGCCGCGAGGCTGCCGGCGGGTGCCGCAATGACGATCTCATAGGGCTTTGGGGGCTGCGATCCCAGCGCATAGCCTTTGGACATGTCGGCTTCGAATGCTGCGGGCAATGGCTGGCGGAACGTGGCGTGCGACATCTCCAGCGGCTTGAACAGATGCGCGTCAAGGTAGTCATCGAACGGTTGCCCGGAAATACGTTCAACGATGTAGCCTGCGAGTGCCGTGGCGTAGTTGGAGTAGGCCGGCGTCGAGCCGGCCTTGAATATGCGAACCGGCGTTTTTTGTTCGGCATAGACCTTGAGAGGCACCAGCTGCTTCGGGTCGGAGACGATCAGCGATTTTATTTGTTCTTCGAAACCCGGCGTGTGCGTCATGATGTTGCGCAATGTGATGGGACCATCCGAGCGCGGCGGGATTTTGAAGTCCAGGTACTCATTGACGTCGTGGTCGAGGTCCAGCTTGCCTTGCTCCACCAGCTGCATTACCGCCGTCCAGGTAAAAAGTTTGGAAATCGAGCCCGGCCGAAACATCGTGCGTTCCGCGTCGACCGGCTTGTGCTTCTCCACGTCGGCGAATCCGTAGCCCTTCGCGAATATCACCTCGCCATTTTTGACCACGGCAACGACCGCACCGGCGACGTCGCCGCGCTCAATGGCGTACGGCATGAAACCGTCGAGCCAGGGCTCCAAGTCGGCGCGCTCCAGGGCATGAGCTGCCGCGGTATTCGAACCCGGCGCGGCGGCCGGCTCCGATATGGCCGCGTGGGCCGTGACCGCGAAACCGAACAAGCCGAAAAATAGAGCACGTAAAAAAAGCGGCGGGTGTCGGCGAGACATTAGTTTTCCCCTTGAAGCTACGCTGGCCAAATGCGATGTTTACATTAAGAGAAATTTTCTACAATGGGTGAAACTAGTTGCCGATCAGGACAATAGAAAATATATTGCGAGCCATAGCCGGGCGGCTTGGCATTTTTGATGGTGCGGCCCGAGCGCAACTCAGGAAGCAGCGATGGGGATTTTGCGATTGAGGGCGCGGTGCTTGCCGATAGGCGTCCTTGTTGTGTTGTGCGGAATCGGCTGCGCCTGCCTCGATGCAGCGATCGCCGAAGAAGCCGCCAAGCCCGGCGCCGTCGATATCCGATGGTCGGTTCGAATTCCGCTTCGCGATCAAGTGGGGCTGAACGCCACCGTCTACCTGCCAAAAGAACAGCGCACCCCGGCGCCCTGCATCTTCACGCTGACGCCCTATATCGGCGATAGCTACCACGACCGCGCCATGTATTTTGCCGGGCACGGCTTGCCGTTTCTTCTCGTGGACGTGCGCGGCCGGGGCAATTCAGAGGGCACATTCACGCCATTTATCCAAGAGATCAATGACGGCTACGACGTCGTGGAGTGGTTGGCAAAGCAACCATATTGCAACGGCAAAGTGTCGATGTGGGGCGGATCCTATGCCGGTTTCGATCAGTGGGCGACGGCAAAGAATCGGCCACCCCATTTGGCGACCATCGTCCCCGCCGCCGCGGCGTTTCCGGGCGTCGATTTTCCGGCGCGCAATAACATCTCCGATCAATACCTGATGCAATGGCTGACCTTCACGTCAGGCCACGCCTCGCAGTCCAAGCTGTTCGCGGATGGGGAGTTTTGGGGCGCCCTATGGCGTGAGCGTTTCACGACGGGGCAGCCTTTCTCGAATCTCGAGCATGCGTTGGGCGGGGAGCAAACCGTGCTGCGCGAATGGCTGCGGCATCCGGCGGTTGATGCATACATGGATCAGATGACGCCGACTGCTGAGCAGTTCAAAGCCTTGGACATCCCCATCTTGACGATTACCGGTAGCTATGATGACGATCAACCGGGTGCGCTCGAGTACTATCGGGACTTCATGCGGGTGGCATCCGCCGCCCAGCGCGACAAGCACTTCTTGATCATTGGCCCGTGGGATCACGCGGCGACACGCACGCCGCGCACCCCGATCGGCGGCATTGATTTTGGCCCAGCCAGTCTGGTTGACCTGCCGAAGCTGCATCTTGATTGGTATCGCTGGACCATGGCCGGCGGTCCGAAGCCGGAGTTTCTCAAGGACGCGGTCGCGTATTACGTCATGGGCGCGGAACAATGGCGCTATGCCGGCAGCCTCGAGAAGGTCACTGCCGAGATGAAGCCGCTGCTGCTCGATTCTTCGGGCAACCCAACACACATACTGAGCTCGGGGACACTACGGACACAAGCTGCGAAGCGCGCCCTAGGTCAAGCCGATCACTTTATCTACGATCCGCGCGATGTCTCCACGGCTGACCTCGAGTCGCGCATCGATCCGAGCGATTTGACCGATCAGCGCATGCTCTTTGCCAAGGAGGGCGCTGAGCTTATCTATCATTCAGAGCCGTTCGCGGAAAATACCGAAGTTTCGGGTTTCTTTCGCTTGTCGGCCTGGATTGCGTTGGATCAGCCCGACACGGATCTGCAAGCGCAGATCTACGAAATCACCGCCAACGGACGCAGCATTTTACTGACAACGGACCGCATTCGCGCCCGCTATCGCGAAACTCTTCGGGTTGCCAATCTCCTCACGACGCACAAGCCGCTTTTGTACGAATTTAAGCGTTTCATGTTCGTCTCGCGACAATTGGCTGCGGGAAGCCGGCTACGCTTGGCGCTCGGTCCCATCAACTCGATCTACACACAAAAGAATTACAACTCGGGAAAAGCGGTGTCGGAAGAGAGCATGGCAGATGCGCGGCCGGTGACGGTGACGCTATTGCACGACCAGAACCATCCCAGCACGCTGTATGTGCCGCTCGGCCAGCGTCCGCCCTAACGGCCCTTGGCTTTCTTGAGAGCTTTGGCAGGAGCGCGCGCCGGCGCGGGAGGATTCGCAGCCGCCGCCGATTCGGTCTCGCCGTGCAATGACATCAGGGACTGTACCAGCCCTTCCTCGGTGCTCGAACACACTCCGAGCACCACCGCCTCGTCGCACCCTTCCGCTGTGACGTAGGCGTGCCCCATGTTGCTGTCTATATAAATTGATTCGCCGCTATTCAAGGTAACGGGGTCGTAAAATTCGGTAAGGACCTTGATCGCGCCTTTCAGCACGTAAATATATTCCTCGCCCGAGTGGCGCACCAGTTCACCGAACTCCTCGGCGCTCTTGGCGCGGATGCGCGTCAGAATCGGGATCATGCGCTTGCGGCGCAGCTCCGGACATAGATAGAAGTAGTCGTAGTTCTTCGTATTTACCCGCACCGCATCTTCGGTGAGACCGATACTGCGGCGCGCGGTTACCGCCGGCTCCGTTTCGCTCGGATCCGCGAACAGCTCCGAAACGCGGATCTCGAGCCGTTGGCTCAACTGCACCAGCTTGTCGTAGCTTAAGGTAAGGCGGTCATGTTCCACCTTGGAGAGGGTGGACACTGGGATGCTGGTGCGCTCGCTCATTTGGCTCAAGGTCCAGCCATTGCGCGCGCGTAGTGAGCGCAGCAAGCTGCCCAGCGTTGGATGACGCGTATTCATATCCATTTAAGCTGCCCTTGAAATGACATTTCCCTTAGGCCGCTCGCAGCATACCTTCCGGACATGTCAGGTCAACCAATCCAAAGCCTAAAAAACCCGCATAACCGCCACCGCGATAACCGACCTGGATAGAGAATTACGTTGACAATTGTCTATTCAGGACTATTCTGGCTTGGTTGCGACATGATATCAGGATAAGCAAACGATGTCCGACGGTTCCTTAAACATTTCTCGTCGCCGCACCTTGCAAGCAATGGCGGGCGCAATGGCTGCGCTCGCGCTGCCCGAATCCTATGCCGCGCCGGCCACGGCCGCACAGGAGCCCAAGAATAAGTACTCGTCCAAGGTTTTGGATCTGGTGCAGCGCTCGCTGGTGATCGACATGCTCGCGCCGCTCAAGCTCGATTTTCGTCCTGAGGCCTATGCGCTGCCGCTGACCGATGCCGAGGCCGCGATGTTTCGTACCTGCGGCATCACCGGATTTCACAATTCCGTGGGCGTCGGCGGCGCGAGCGCCTATGACGACGCGCTGGAATTCATCGCGGCGTGGAGCGGATTCGTCGGGCGCAATGCACACGTATTTTCCCTGGTAGGCCAAGCGGGCGATCTGGATGCTGCAAAGGCCAAGCAGAAGATCGCCGTCATCATGGGCCTGCAGAATGCCGACGAATTCCGCGAGCCGAAGGACGTCAAAGCGTTCTACCAATTGGGACTGCGCTGTGCGCAACTGACTTACAACACCCAGAATCTACTTGGCAGCGGATCCACGGAAAGGGTCGACGGCGGCATCAGCGACTACGGCGTAGAGATCATCAAGGCGATGAACGAAGTCGGAATGCTCGTCGATGTATCGCACAGCGGCGATAAGACCACCTTGGATGCCATCGAGCTGTCGCCCAAGCCCATCGCCTTCACGCACTCGAATTGCCGCGCGCTCAACAATCATCCGCGCCTGAAGACCGACGAAGCAATTCGCAAGCTGGCGGCGAAGGGCGGGGTCATGGGCATCACCGGCGTGCGCATGTTCGTCAAGGACAAGGAGCCGACCACGGTTGAGGACATCGTCGATCACATCGATCATGTCGTAAAGCTGGTCGGTATCGAGCACGTCGGCATTGGTTCGGATTCCGATCTGATGGGCTACGACCATATGCCCCCGGATCAATACAAACAGCTGAAGGCCGGCTACAAGGCCTCTTACGCGTTCCGCGACAAGATAGATACCGACGGCTTCGATCATCCCCGCAAGGTTTTCGACCTCACCGCGGCCTTGATCCGCCGCGGCTACAGCGATTCGAATATTCAGGCAATTCTGGGCGGAAATTTCCGCCGGTTGCTCGGTAGTACTTGGACATAACTTTGATTCAGAAAAAGGGAACAGCCATGAACACGATCTGCAAACTTGCCATGCTCGCCGCGCTCGGAGGACTTGGGCCTTTCTTATCGCAGCAGAGCAGGGCCGCCGATGCGGCGCAGCCGTCGGAAGACGCGCTGACCACGATCGTCGTGACCGCGGAAAAGAAAGAAGAGAAGATCAAGGATGTGCCCATGAGCATCACCGCCTTGGGCGGCGGTGCACTCGACAATCTGCAATACCGCAGTTTCAGCGATTACGCGGCCATGGTTCCCGGCCTATCGATCACGAGCTCTCAGCCCGGGTACACCAATCTGACGTTGCGAGGGCAGAATGCCGGCGGCGTCGGTTCTACCGTGGCTGTTTATCTCGATGAATCCCCCTTCGGTTCCAGCAGCGCCCTGCTCAACGGTTCTATTTTGAGCGGCGACTTCGATACGTGGGACCTGCAGCGAGTCGAAGTGTTGCGCGGCCCGCAGGGCACCCTGTACGGGTCTAACAGCGAAGGCGGCCTGCTGAAATTCGTCACGGCGCCGCCGGTATTGGGCAGTTTTTCAGGCGCTGCCGAGGTGACCGGTGAAACCGTTGATCACGGCGGAACCGGCGGAGATGTGCGCGCAGTGGTGAATTTGCCGTTAGGCGACATGTTTGCCTTGCGCGTCGGCGGCTTCAAACAGGACGTGGCCGGATGGGTCGATGATCCGAGCCGCGGCAAGGTGGATGAGAACGACGGCCACAAGTATGGCGGCCGGGTGTCGCTGCTCGCCCAGCCGGTCGACTCGCTCACCATCCGCCTGACCGCGAGCTCACAGCAATCAAACTACAACGGCACGCCGGGGGTCGATACCACCAACGGCACCCTGAGGCCGGCGGTGGGCGATCTACAGCAGGAGCGTTTTATTGCTGAGCCCAGCAGTTTCCAATACAAGAACTACAACGCGACCATCAACTGGGATGCCGGGCTGTTCAGTATCTTGTCGACGACGAGCTATGGCATCCTGAATTCCGACGCGATTTCCGACGTAAGCAACGTGGCGCTCGCGCCGGGCGTCACCTATGCAGACTTGCTGGGAGGGGCCGGGCTGACCGACACCGGCGCCTTACTCGATAACCTCGTGGATCTTAAGAAATTCACGCAGGAAGTGCGAGTTTCGTCTCCTGCGACCAACTTTATTGAGTGGCAGGTAGGCGCCTACTTCACGCGCGAACAGGGCACTTTGTTTCAGCACTTGAATCCGATTGCGCTGCCGAGCGGCACGCCGATCACCGCGTTTGGCGCCCTGGAAATTGCCTCTCTGGATTCCGTTTACAAAGAGACATCTGGATTTGGCAACGTCACGATCCACATCATCCCGCAATTCGACATCCAAGCCGGCGGCCGCTATTCCAAGAATGAACAAGTAGCCACAGAAACCCTTTCGGGCCTGCTCGCAGGCGGGGGGCAGGAGTTCAGCACGCCATCGGCCGGCCATGTCTGGACTTATTCGGTCGCGCCGCGCTGGCATATCGATGCCGACAACATGCTCTATTTCCGCTGGGCGACGGGCTACCGCCCCGGTGGACCCAACGCATTGCCGCCGATCGTGCCGCCTGACGTGCCGCGCGAGTACGGCGCCGATAAAACCAGCAACCTCGAGCTTGGGATCAAGTCGACGTTGCTGAGCGGACTGCTGTCGATCGACGCCGCAGTCTTCCATGTCGACTGGACCAATATTCAGCTGCTCGAGCAAGTCGACAACACCGGCATCAATGGCAACGGCGGCAAGGCAAAAAGCCAAGGCTTCGAATGGACTGTTGGTTATGTTCCCGTGCACGGCCTCACCTTGAATTGGACCGGAGCGTATACGGACGCGAAGCTGACCACGGATGCGCCGGGAGTCCATGGGGTTACCGGTGACCCGCTGCCCTACGCACCGAAGTGGAGTACCTCGCTGGATGGCGAATACACGGCGCCCGCATTCGCGGACTATAAGTATTTTGTCGGCGCCACGTGGAGTTACGTCGGTGCCCGCAGCACTGTGTTCGGCAGCGATGAAACCATGCTCCTGCAAGTTCGGTTGCCGAGCTACAACGACTACGGTGCGCGTGTCGGTTTCGACAACGATCGCTGGCGCTGGACGCTGTATGGCAAAAATCTGAGCGATTCTCGGGGCATCAGCAACTACACCAGCAGTGGAGCGCCCGGCCTCAATGGCTCAGCCTCCATCATTCAACCGCGAACGTTCGGCGTCACGCTGTCCACGAAGTTCTAAAGGTTGAGAATGAATACGAAACGCGAATTGCACGCGGCGGAGGCCCGAATGTCGCAGCCGCTGGATTTACCGCAGCCGTATCTGCTTTTTCTGGGGGACACCACGGAAAAAGGCTATGCCAAGACGGCGTTCGGGCTGCGCGACTGGGCACCCGATCGCTGCGTCGGCGAGTGGGCATGCGCCGGCGCGACCGTCACCACGGGTCTTCCGCGCTTGACGCCCAAGGAAGCGCGCGCGCGTGGTGCGCGCGCGCTCGTCATCGGCGTGGCCAACACCGGCGGCGTGATCGGCGACAATTGGATCCCCTCGCTGGTCGAAGCGCTCGAGTCGGGACTCGATCTCATCAGCGGCATGCACTCCAAACTCGGCAACGTGCCGCAATTGAAAGCGGCCGCGGAGCGCCACGGCCGCCGCCTCATCGACGTGCGAACGCCGCCGAAAAATATCCCGATCGCAACCGGCGCCAAGCGCAGCGGCAAACGCCTGCTGACTGTCGGTACGGATTGCGCTGTCGGCAAGAAATACACGGCGCTCGCGCTCGCGCGCGCGTTCAAGGAGCGCGGACTCGACGTGGACTTTCGCGCCACGGGGCAGACGGGGATTTTGATCGCAGGCGGCGGCATGCCGATGGACGCGGTCATTGCGGATTTCGAGGCCGGCGCGGCTGAGGTCTTGAGTCCCGCAGCTCCCGCACAGCACTGGGATGTGATTGAAGGTCAGGGTTCCTTGTTCCACCCGGCCTACGCCGGGGTTTCCCTCGGTCTGCTGCACGGCAGCCAGCCGGATGTCATCGTCGTCTGCCATGACATCGATCGCAAGGAGATGCTCGGTCATCCCGGCTACGGCCTGCCGGATGTCTTCGATACCATTGATTTGAATTTGCGGCTCGGGCGCCGCACCAACTCGGCGATCCGCTGCGCCGGCGTCAGCTTGAACACTTCGCAACTTGATGTGAATGGCGCCGCACGATTGCTGGAGACGGAAAGCGCGCGACTTGGCGTGCCCGTCGCGGATCCCATGCGGCCGGGACCCGCTTTGGAAAAGCTCGTCGATAAGTGTCTCGCTTAAATATCGGATAACGGCGACTCGGTCGCAAAAAGAGATTCCATGCGTATATGCACGTTTTTGGCCGCCGCGCTCCTCACCTTCGGCACGTTGACCGCCACCGCACAGAAAACCAAACCGGTACCCGCGCCGAGCCTCGCGCCCGCGACGGCCGCCAGCGGTTGCCACACCAGCTACTGCCCCGCCGGCCGCTGCGCCGGCACGCAGGCGCGGCACCGGCCATGGCGCTGACCGCCGATGATCTCAATGCCTGGCTGGATGGCTACATGCCTTACGCGTTGCACACCGGCGATATCGCCGGTGCCGTCGTGGCCGTGGTCAAAGATGGTCAAGTCGTTACCGAGCGCGGATTCGGCTATGCGGACATCGAGAAACGCACTCCGGTGGACCCGAAGCTGACTTTGTTCCGGCCCGGATCGGTATCGAAACTCTTTACCTGGACCGCGGTGATGCAGCAGGTCGAGCAGGGCAAGATCGATCTCGATGCCGATGTGAATCAATACCTCGATTTCAAGATTCCCGCGCGCGACGGCAAACCGGTCACCATGCGGCAGCTGATGCAGCACGTCGCGGGCTTTGAAGAGCAGGCCAAGGGCATCATGTCGGATGATCCCAAATCACCGGGGTTCGAAGCTCTGCTCAAGCAGTGGGTTCCGGAACGAGTCTTCGTGCCCGGGACTACGCCGGCCTATTCCAACTACGGCGCATCACTCGCGGGCTACATCGTGCAAAGGGTATCGGGCGAGTCATTCGACGACTATCTCGACAAGCATATTTTCGCGCCGCTCGACATGAAGTATTCGACCTTTCGTCAGCCGCTGCCGCCGAATCTCGAGCCGCTCATGTCGCAGTGCTATTCGCTGGCATCGGAACCTGTGAAAAAATTTGAGATCATCGGGCCGGCACCCGCCGGATCCCTATCTTCGCCCGGCGAGGACATGGCGCACTTCATGATCGCCCATTTGCAAAACGGCGAATATCACGGCAACCGCATTCTCAAAGCCGAAACGGCGGAGATGATGCACAACAGTCCGCTTACGATTCTGCCGCCGCTGAATCGCATGGAGCTGGGCTTCTTCGAGACCAACGTCAACGGCCGCGAAGTCATCGCGCATTTGGGCGATACGCAGTGCTTCCACACTTCGCTGCACTTGTTTCTGAAGGAAGGAGTCGGCTTCTACGTCTCCTTCAACACCCCCGGCAAGGCCGGCGCCGCAGGCGGCCTGCGCGGCGCGCTGTTCGAAGATTTTGCGGATCGCTATTTCCCCGCCGCGGAAACCGCCGCCACCGCGGTCGATGCGAAAACTTCGGCGGCCCATGCCGCGCTGCTCAAGGGCCACTGGGCCAATTCGCGCGGCTCGCAATCGAGCTTCTTAGCCGCGGTCGGCCTGTTCGGTCAAACCAAGGCCGGCGTCAATGCCAAGGGTGAACTGATGGTGCCGTTCAACGGACTCAACGGCAAGCCGCGCCACTGGGTCGAGACTGCTCCCTTTGTGTGGCGCGACCAGGATAGTCACGAGCGCTTGGCGGCCAAGGTGGTCGATGGCAAGGTGGTGCGTTTTAGCATCGATGGCATTTCCCCCTTCATGGTGTTTGACCGCGTGCCCGCGCTATGCGGATGCGGCATGGCTGTTGCCGGCGCTCTACTGCGCCCTGGCCGCACTGCTCCTGACCGCGGTGTTCTGGCCGATCACGGCTATCGTACGGCGCCGCTTTGGGGCGACTTTGGCGCTCGGTCCGAATGAGCTGCGCGGCTATCGATTCAGCAAGATCGGGTCGATCCTGCTGCTCGCGGCGCTCGGAGCTGTGGGGATTCACGATCATCCGCATGTTCAATGACTTCAACAACCTCAGCAACAAGTACAACGGCAACATCCGTTTCGCCGAGGTGTTCGGCATTCTGGCGTTCCTGTTGGGATCTGCCTTTATTGCCTGGAATCTATGGACGGTATGGCAGGGAACGCGTCGCTGGCCCGCCAAGGTATGGAGCATCGTGCTGGCGCTCTCGGCGGTCGTCGTGCTGTGGATCGCGTTTGCGTTCCATTTGTTCAGCTTCGGAATATATTTCTAATGGCGGCGCTGAAGCTGCGCGTCGAGGTGGAGAAACTGCGTCTGTCCGCGCCGTTTCGCATCTCCGGATTTGTATTCGAGGAGCAAGAGGTGGTGGTTGCGACGCTCAATGACGGCGAGCATCGCGGCCGCGGCGAAGCCTCCGGTGTGTACTACTTGGGCGACACTGCGAAGACCATGGTGGCCGAGATCGAAGCGGTGCGTGCTGACATCGAGCAGGGCATCGATCGGGCGGCCCTGCAGCAATTGTTGCCGGCCGGCGGTGCGCGCAATGCGGTGGATTGCGCGTTGTGGGAACTTGAAGCGCAGCGCTTGGGCGTCGCGGTCTGGGAGTTAGCCGGCATCGATGCGCCGAAACCGCTGATCACCACCTTCACGTTGGGCGCCGATGCCCCCGCTACGATGGCGGCCGGCGCACGCAAATATGCGCAGGCCAGATCGCTGAAATTAAAATTAACCGGCGATCTTAAGGACGACATCGAGCGGGTCCGTGCGGTGCGCGCAGCGCGTCCCGAGGTGTGGATGGGTGTGGACGCCAATCAAGGATACGGCATCGACTCGCTCGGTTCGCTCATGGGCGCGCTCGAGGCAGCAAACGTCTCCTTGCTGGAGCAGCCCTTGAAGCGCGGCCGCGAGGCCGACCTCGCCGGATTTAAATCGAAGATCCCGATCGCTGCCGACGAAAGCGTGTTGACGCTTGCAGACGTTGCAGGTCTGGTCGGACGCTTCAACGTCGTGAACATCAAGCTGGACAAGTGCGGCGGTTTGACGGAAGGGCTGGCGATGGCCCACGAAGCGCGGCGCTTAAAGTTGGGCGTCATGGTCGGCAATATGGTCGGCACGAGTCTTGCGATGGCGCCGGCGTTCGTGCTCGGACAATTGTGCGACGTCGTGGATCTCGATGGTCCGATCTTTCTCGCCAAGGATCGTACGCCGAGCATGACGTACACCAACGGCAGCGCGTGGAGCGGCGAGCAAGTGTGGGGCGGGATACACGCTTAAAGCGATGAAGCGCGGACCAGCAGACTTGGTTCGGTCAGCCGCGCGGCCTCACGATACTTTTCTTGACCGAGATGTGGGAGATTTTCTCCTACTACGGCATGCGCGCCTTGCTGGTCTACTACATGACCAAGCAATTGCTGATCGGCCAGGAAAAAGCGTCGCTCATTTACGGCACCTATACGGCGATAGCGTATTTCACGCCGATATTCGGCGGCCTGATTGCGGATCGATGGCTCGGCAAGCGGCGCGCGGTGATCATCGGCGGCAGCATCATGGCGGCCGGCCATTTCATGATGACCTTTGAACCGCTGTTTTACCTGGCGCTCGCGACGATTGCGCTGGGCAATGGACTGTTCCTGCCAAGTTTGCCAAGCCAAATCGATGGTCTGTATCGGGCGGACGATCCGCGCCGCGGCTGGGCCTATAACGTTTACTACGTCGGCATCAACATCGGCGGATTTTTAGCGCCGCTGATCTGCGGCACGCTGGGGGAACTCTACGGCTGGCATTGGGGCTTTGGCGCCGCGGGCGTCGGGATGCTCTTAGGTCTCATCATTTATGTTCTCGGCGGCAAATATCTGCCGGAACAGGACCGCGCCGTGAAAGAGACTCTCCGCCGACCACCCCGGCGGCGCCGGCAGGCAAGTATCGTTCTACTTTCATTCTGCTGTTTGCCGTCGGCCTTGCCGTCACGGTGTTTCGCGGCGCGTATGAACAGATTGGCAATACGGTGGCGTTGTGGGCCGATGTCGGCGTCGATCGTACCGTAGGGCTTTGGACCATCCCGATGACCTGGTTTCAGAGTCTGAATCCTCTCCTGGTCATCATGATGACGCCGTTATTGCTCGCGCATTGGCGCCGGCGTGCGCGAGCCGGATATGCCGGTTCCGCGATGAGGAAAATGGCACTCGGCGCGCTGATCGTCGCGGCGGCGTATCTCCTGCTTGCGGCGGTGGCATTTGCGGCAGGAACCGGCCGCGCCAGTTGGCTGTGGCTGGCGGCGTTTTTCGCGGTATTTACCTTGGGCGAGCTGTATATTTTGCCGACAGGCCTCGGCCTGTTTGCCCGCTTGGCGCCGATCGGCTATGGCGCCACCACCGTGGCCGCGTGGTTCTGGCGATTTTCACCGGCTCTTTGTCCGCGGGCTTGGTCGGTACGTTGTGGAGCACGTACCAATCACGCCGGATTCTTTGCCATTTTGACCGTCATCTCGGCGATCGCTGCGGCCATGCTGTTTGCGCTCGATCCTGCGATACGACGAGTCGAGGCAGCGCGGGCTGCCGAAACCTTCGCACTAAATGCACATCCAACCGGAGCTCGGTATGAAACTCTTTACATTCGCCTCATTGATGTTTGTTTGCGTCGCGGCGGCGGTCGCAGCGCCACCTAAAGGATTCGACGACCGCGTGGAGAGTCTGCGCAAGCAAATCGGCGTTCCCGGCATGGCCATCGCCATTGTCGAGAACGACAAGGTCACGCTCGCCAAAGGGTTCGGCGTCAAGCGGCTCGGCTCATCGGAGCCGGTCGATGCCGACACGATTTTCCCGACGGGCTCGACCGGCAAGGCCTTCACCGTGGCGGCGCTCGGCATTCTCGTCGATCAGGGAAAAATCGGCTGGGACGATAAGGTGATCGATCACTTGCCAGGGTTTCAAATGTATGACCCATGGGTGACCCGCGAGATGACGATCCGCGATCTGCTCGTGCACCGCAGCGGCCTCGGGCTGGGCGCAGGCGATTTGCTGTTCGTACCGCGCACGAACTTGAGCCGCGCCGAATCGGTGCGGCGGCTGCGTTACATCAAACCCGCGACCAGCTTTCGCAGCGCCTATGCCTACGACAACATTCTGTACATGGTCGCAGGCCAGCTGATCGAGGAGGTCACGGGCGAAACCTGGGAAAAATTCACCGCCAACCACGTGCTCAAAGCGGCCGGAATGCTGCATTCGACCACGGACGACGAAGGTCATTTCGCCAGCTGCCGATCGCGCTCAACCGCATGCGCGCATGAACGGCGGATTGCGCGGCGTCGGCGATCAATCGGTTCTCAATGAGCGCGACAACCTGGGCAGCAATGCCTCGCCGGCGGGCGGTCTGGCCGTGAGCGCCAACGACATGGCGCGATGGCTGATGATTCAGCTCGATGGCGGCGTGCTTCCCGGCGAATGGCGGCAGGCTGTTCAGCCAGGAGGCGCACGATCAAATGTGGAAGCCGGTCGTCCTGCAGCCGGTTGGGCCGCGCTGCGGGCGTGATGGCACTGACCCAGCCCATGTTCAACACCTACGCGCTCGGCTGGGATGTCAGAGATTATCGCGGCGCCAAGATCGTCTGGCACGGCGGTGCGGTATTCGGTTTTCTCACTGCGGTGGTGCTGATCCCGGAAAAACACGTTGGATTCTCGATCGAGATCAACAGCGAGGACGGCGCGATCATCATTGGGCTGATGTATGAATTGCTCGATCACTACCTCGGGCTACCCAAGGATACCTGGCCGGAGAAAATCATCGCCGAGAGGCGGAAGCGCGTGCAAGAAGCGCTGAAGACGTATCAGTCGGCGGTGGCGAAGCCGGCAAAGATCGGTCCATCGCTGCCGCTCGATCGCTACGTCGGCACCTATAGCGATCCCGTGGTACGGCAACATCGAGATCGGCCAGGCCAATGGCGCTCTCACGATTGATTTCAAATCGACGCCGCGGATGGGCGGTGCACTCGAACACTGGCAATACGATAGCTTTGTGACGCGCTTCGATGATAAGACCATAGAACCTGCGTACGTGACGTTCGGCCTGAATGCGGACGGCAAGGTCGAACGCATCACCCTGAAAGCGGTGTCGCCGCTTGCGGACTTTAGTTACGACTATCAGGACCTGTCGTTTACGCCGGCGGCACAGAAATCCAAATAAGGCTGCTCAACTGTGCGGACAACATTACAGTAAATTACGTGAATTAGTGCCCTTGCTGCCGCAGACTGCTGCGTTACGTCGGGCGCGAAGCGTCTGCGCTGCAATTGGGAGCTTCAATGGACCAGCGAGTGTCGTCCGGCCGGTGTTACGCAACCGGTTCCCTGGTCCTTTTCGCCATTGCGGTCTTGCTCTCAGGAGCGGCACTGGCGCAAACCCGCCCGTCAAGTCCGTGCCGCTCGCGGTGCCGGTCAGCATTTTGGATCTCATGCGGGCTTCCATCGAGATCCCGGCCGATGGCATTTGGGCGGCTCAGGGCGCCGAAAAGCTTGGCGATGATGATTGGCTACTGGCCGATGAGGACTCCGTCAGCCTGGCTGGCGCCGCCAGCCTGATTTAAGGCCGGTACGGGTATAGAACGATGCAAATGGGTCGCAAACGCAGATTGGCAATCTGGGTCCGGGACATGCAGAAGACCGCCCTCGCAATTCGGGCGGCTGCCAAGGCCAAGGATTCGGCAAAATTCAGCGCGGCAGCCGATCATTTGAGTGAGGTCTGCCAGAGCTGCCACACGAAGTATCGGCCTGAAGCCCCATCGGATGGCGTGGCCCGCTATCCCTTCTATCCAAAAAGAGAACTGGCCGAGGAGATCGCTCGGTGCGCACGGGCGCTCATAAACCAAGTGGAGTAAGAAGTGAAAGCGATTGTTTACGCTGCCGTGGCCTTGAGCGCGGCGGTTACCTTTCGAGAATTCTGCACAAGCGCAACCCGATTCCCTGGATGAGGTTGTCGTGACGGCGAAGAGCCTGGAGGACGACTTACCGCAGCAGCTCTCTCACTATGGCACCCGGGTCGACACCATTACAGCAGCCGAAATCAAGAACGGCGGTTACTTGGACGTTGCCGGCGCATTGGAGGCATTGAGCCCGGGCCTCTACATCAGCCCGAGGAATGGGCCGTTCGATTACGTGCAGATTTCGCTGCAGGGGTCGCGAACGACCGACGTCCTCTGGCTGGTCGATGGCATACGGATCAACAATCGCCTGTACGCGGGGACGACGCCTCTCGATACGCTGCCGGCGAGCATGATTGAACGCATCGAGGTTTTGAACGGCGGCCAGGCACTGTTCTACGGAACACAAGCCGTGGCCGGCGCCGTCAATATCGTCACCAAGGGTTTTTCCGACCATCCGGACGGTGCCGTCAGCTTAGGATACGATACCAATCAGGCGCAGCAATACAATGGCTACTACCGCGACACGATCGGCAACAATCATTTCGTCGTGTATGCCACCCATGATCAGGCGCCCGGCATCCAACCCTTTCCGGACGATGAGTTCCAGCCCAGCGGCACCGATCGGCGCCGCTTCTACAAGGTCACCTCGCTCGGAGCCAAGTATGCCTACGACTTCGCGGACAATCTTACGTTCACCGCAGCGTATGAACATACCAACGCGAATCTGGATTTCGCAGAACCTGAATTAACCGCAATCGCCTACAACCAGCGCAACGAAGATCTGGTCAGCGCAAAGATCGACTACGCGCCGAGCGATGAATTCAAACTCTATATAAAGGACTACTACCACTGGTGGTATGCCCATTACACCGAGTTCGATAATGTCATCGGTAGCCCTGGAACCTTGACCACCATCGACGATCACGATTTTTGGGGCTTTAAAGACTACGGCGTCAATCTGCTGACTCAGATCGCCGTCAACCGCGGATTTGAATACTTGGCGGGCTACGATTTCCAAAACTACGCCGGCAAGGATGTGGTTCTGGTCATTCAGCAGCAAACCGAGCACGTGAATGCGTTCTTTGGCCAGATTCGCACGACACCGGATCTCATCCCAAACGCCCACCTTGCGGCCGGCCTGCGCTATAACATCCCGAGCGTCGGAGAGTCCGCGTTGGTATGGAACGGCAGCGGTCAGTACGATTTTTCTGATTCCTTGTACGTCCGTGCGAACTTCGGAACCGCTTTTCGGTTGCCGACGGCGGAGGAACTCTTCGCGAATGATCCGCAGGACGAGCGCGGTGATCCGAACCTCAAGCCCGAGACCAGCACCAATGCGAATCTGTCCATCGGTGGAATCGCTAAGTTAGGGCCCGCATCGTTGAAATGGGAACTGATCGGCTTTTATCGCGACATCAAGAATCTAATCGATTTTGCAACCTTTGATCCCGACAGCAATCAGGATGTGTTTGGCAACGTGTCCGGCACGGTCATCACCCGCGGAGTCGAGGCGACGCTCCAGGGCGCCATCACGACTTCGCTCTCGGCAAATTTCAGCGTCACCTACAACAAGACTCGTGAGACCGGATCTGATGTTCAATTCAATCAAATTCCTGTCACGCAGGTGAAGCTGGGCTTCGACTATCACCCTTCAGGGGCGCCTTACGGGGCTTCCATAAACGTCGTTCACTTGGGAAACGTCGACGACACGCCCCTCGGTTCAGACGCCGGCCGATTTGAATACGGCAACTACACCGTGGTGGATCTTGGTGCTCGGCTCTTCGTGGATCCGCGCCACCATCAGCGAATCGATCTGCATTTAAATAATGCATTCGATCGGACCTACTCATCCTCGCTGGGACACGGGGTTGACGATGTCTCAGGCGATGCCTACGTCGTCCACAATCTCGCGCTGCCCCGAACCTTTGGATTCAATTACACGTACTCGTTTTGACGCTGCGCGTGATTTCCGGTCGCAATTCAGTGGGCATGCCCGAATGGATCGGTGATGCCCGCAAGCCACGGGTCGTGGGTGGCCGCGCGCCAATCTTTCAGCTGTTTCCGCATATCAGCCATGACGGAGGCGTGCGATGCGTGGGTGGCAAGGTTGACTACCTCGTTTGGATCGAGGTTAAGATCATAGAGTTCTTCGGACGGTCGATGTGTAAACGACTCTAGCGTTCTTTCCCCGAGTTTGGCGCCTGGCGTGCTGATGATCGCCTTCCATGAAGGTGAAAGTTGTACGTCGCTGGCCACCGGGACGGCGAGACAGGGCTCAAGATTGAGGAAGTAACTGTAGTGCGGCGTACGTATAGATCGCATCGGATAGTACTGATTGATCTCGTGAAACGAATGAGTGGCGAAAATTCGATCGAATCCGACGGAATCGGTCTGTTCCAGAAGCGGAAGCAAAGAGCGGCCGGGCAGCGGGGCATAGCGGTATCCCGCGGGCGGCGCTACCCGTGCCCAATCCAGAATGGTCGGAGCCACGTCGATCCAGCTCACAAGGGAGTTGTTGCGCACGTTGTGTTTGCCCTGCTCAGGCGAACGAATGATAAGCGGCAAATGCAGGCCAGGTTCATAGAGATTGTCCTTGGCACCGGGAAACGGCCGGCCGTTATCGCTTAAGTAGATGACCAGCGTATCGTTTTCATGTCCCGCATCGCGCAATTCCCTTAGCAATATCCCGACGCCGCTGTCGAGCCGACTGACCGATTCATAGTACTGAGCCAAATCTTGTCGTACGCCAGGCAGGTCCGGCAAATGACTGGGAATCAATACGTCAGAGGGCGAGTAAATCTCGCGTTCGACCTCAGGCCATTTGCGTGAATTACCGAAGTTGGTTGCGTCGCGATGCGGATCGCTGTAGCCCACAGTCAGGAAAAACGGGTGAGCGCCCTGCGCGCGCATCCATTGCCCCGCCAGGTGAGCCATCGCTGCCACATCGCGGATCCCTGGCATTTCAGGCGCCAGCCAAGCGTCGTAAGGCAACAATGCGTCTGGCTTTACGTGTTTCTTGCCGACGAGCGCTGTGCGATACCCCGATTGCTGCAGCATCCACGGCAATGTCTTGACATCGTCCAGCAGGGAAAAATTGTGTACGTCATGCGCGAGCCCATACATACCGTTGGTATGCGAATAAAGACCGGTGTACAACGTCGAGCGGCTGGAGCTACAAGAAGATACGGTTGCGTATCCCTGAGTGAAAAGCGTTCCCTGCGTGATCAAATGGTCCAATACCGGCGTCTTGACTCGTCCTCCACAGCAGCTTAGGTCGTAGCCTTGATCGTCCGCGATGATGAGTAGGATATTGCGCGCCGGTCCCGAAGCGCCCGATCGCGTCTTTGCGGCGCCATGCAGCACGCCACTGCCGCGTCAGACTCAGGCCGGTCGCTGCCACAAGCAGATCGCGACGCTTCATGCAGTACGCCCCGTGTTTCGTCAGTATCGACGCGCTGGCAAACGCGAATGGCTTACTATAAATCCTTAGTACCGGCGCGGCGATCTAAATCGCTAGTAGTCGTTCAAAAAAGGATCGATAGCGCCGCAATGCCAGTCTCAGATTCTCAGTTGACGACTGATCGGTCTGATTTAGTTCGCTTTCGAGCTCGGACCTTTGGCTGGAAAACGTCTCCGCCAAACTCGCGATCACCTGCGCGACGAGCTCGTCTCCGGCGTGTACGGCTTCTTGCGGGTTATCAACGAAGCTCCTTTGCACCAAGTCCCAACGGCGAGCGAAAGTCCGCTGTTGCCTCTTGAGTAAAAAGCGGCGCGAGTTTCGCATCCTCGCGGCTCACCGTCGTCTGGATGACGCCGTCGGTATTGATGGGCTCGAGCAGCGGTCGGTCGCCCTGGACCGATGCCGGTGGTCTGACCGTGGCGCTTCCGGGGTTCGCCGCAGCCGACCCGTCGCGCGGCTCGCCGTTCATTTGCGGGCTCATGAGTGCACCGGAACCTGGCGCACGGCCGGGACAGCGGCGATTTCGGGCGCGCCCCCGAGCAACTCATCGAACAGCGTGCGGTAGTGGATGACGGCCTTCCTCAACTCCTCGGTGTCCGCCTCCCCGCGCGCATCGCGAGCCGCAATGGTTTGCGCGGCTCGATAGGCGGCAACAACGGACGGGTGATCGACGGATATGTCCGCCGCCATACGCTCAAAATCCCCCATGGGGTAACCGCGCTTGCTCATCAGTTCTCGCACCAGATGATCGGCCTCCGTCACCACGCCTTTGGGGCTATCGATGAAACGGCTTTGGAGCGCGTTCCACGCCTGGGAGAATCTGGATGCATCCGCCGGCGCGAGCGGCACAATCTTCAAGCGAGCAACGCGATTTTCGCGGGCGATCAGTTCCGCTTCGGCCCGGCTTTGGCTGCGAAACTCAGATACGGTCAGGTCGTATTCCGGCCCGAAGCGTCGTTTGAGACGCTGAGAGCGCTTTCGCTGCACAATCAGCCAGGCGAGCGCAGCGAGTATCAGCGCAATCAAAAGAACTGCAAAAATCACCGTGTTGATCGGCGCCGTAGTCATAAACGTTCCTCTCACTGTGTGGTGGCTGGATAGCGATGGCTTTGCGGCAGCGTGCTGCAATTTCATTTACGCGTAAGCCAGCGGGAAACGTCGGGCCATGTAGGAATCTGTCGGTAATGCTCGCAGCTTTCGCTGACAAATCACAGAATACGATGGGTCGACTGAGACCTGATTCGCGGTCACCAGCCGATTCACGAATCACAATAGAAGCGCTTAACCCCAAGGACTGGTTCGATGGCGCGCAATTATCGAGTCTTCGACGAGCTTCTGGATTTCGTGTCGACCTCACGATCGAGATCGACCGTAACCTTGGCTGCGGTTTCTTTTGCGATCTGCCACCTGGCGGCAATGGCAACCGGGTCCGCCGTCGGCGTCGCATCTGATTCAGACCTGGAGATACCGCGCCAGCTCATTCATTTTGCGGCAGAATTCTGCCGGTTCGTACTGCCCTTCGGGTTTATGGTGGCTGGCTTCGCGACTCGCGCCAAGAGCTAAGACCGCGCCATACAGTCAGCGACTCAGCCAGCGCCACGACGGCACATCCAGATTTCCTTGCCCTAAGATCTGGGTTTCGCCGAGCTGCTTGTCGAGTTCGATCGAAAGGCAGGCGGGATCCTGCTTCAGCGCTGCGATGAGCCGCGAGGCATGCGAGACCACGAAGATTTGCGCCGACTTCGCGGCGACGCCGATCAGTCTCGCAAGTGCCGGCAAAAGATCTGGATGGAGGCTGGACTCGGGTTCGTTTAGCACCATGAGGCACGGCGGGCGGGGCGTCAGCAAGGCGGCGCTCCACAGAAGATAACGCAAGGTGCCGTCCGATAACTCCGCCGCGCTCAAGGCTCGGAGGAGGCCGTGCTGATGCATGGAGACTGAAAATCGGCCACCTTGTTCGGCGATTTGTATTTTCGCACCTGGGAATGCATCCGCAATAGCGCTGTTCAAAGCCGCAGCGTCGCCGATCTCGAAAATCGTTTGTAACGCAGCGGCGAGATCGCGACCGTCGTGAGAAAGCACCGGGGTGTACGTACCGATCTGC
This sequence comes from uncultured Gammaproteobacteria bacterium, assembly GCA_963771615.1. GTDB lineage: Bacteria > Pseudomonadota > Gammaproteobacteria > Steroidobacterales > Steroidobacteraceae > Bog-1198. Next base: position 340,636 of record CAVYUD010000004.1, on the reverse strand, counting down.
AGTTGGCGCGCAGGCGCTTCGGCATCGGTTCGGAAATGATCGTAAAAGCGCCAGGTGCGGATTTGATCTCGAAGTGCCACCACTTCCGCGGCGCGCTGCGGATCCGCGATCATGTCCATCATGCTTTCAAATGCCTGCAAAGCGCTGGTTATGAGATCCCAATCGCCGTTGTCGCGTCGGATGCGCACCACGGCGTTGCGCCGTTCGACCAGTTGGCTCGCGGGACGTAGATGCTCGCCGTGCCAAATGACTTCGGTTTTAATTACCGGATCGCCACCAAAGGCCGATGCGGACGGAATGGGCAGGCCCAAATCAATGGCGTAGCTGAAGTCGTCGCCGCGAAATCCCAAGCGCAAAGCCTGTGCCTCCGCTGAAAAGGATTCGGGCCCGGCCCAAAAAGTCGAGGCAAAGCCACCTTCTCTGGCGAGCGAGCCAATCAGGCCGCCGCGCGCCGTCTCGGCCAAGAGTCTCAACGCGCGATAGACATTAGACTTGCCGCTGCCGTTGGGTCCGGTGATGAGAGTCAGTGGGCCTAATGGCGCGATGAATCGTCGCAGCGAGCGGTAATTGGAGACTGCGAGAGTGTGAAGCATTGCTGCGATGGGAGCGGTGGGCGAGAACGGTGCGCTGTAAATATTTTAAGAGTAAACGGTACGGCAAGGGGACGCCAATCCTCTCAGCTCGATGTGCGAGCCCGCGCGCCTGATGCCCTCTCAACCGCACAGCGGTTTGCAGCAAACCTTGGCTTTTTCAGCCATTCTCGATAGTTACGGCAGCTCGTCGGAGTTTGCCTACAAGAAAATTGCCGGCACGTGAAAACCAGTATTCATACGATGGCCGTCCGTTGCGTCGTTATTATCTCCGGGGCCATCCCTCATGTTACGTACGAATATCGTTTCTGCAGAGCCTGCTATTGAACGATTGGCGCTCGAGCGCCGCTATCGAGAGGTGCGTGCGGCAACCGTGACGCTGGCCATCGCCCCTGTCTGATGCGGACGCGACGGTTCAGTCGATGCCGGATGCCAGCCCGGCGAAATGGCATTTGGCGCATACGACTTGGTTCTTCGAGTCGATGGTGCTGGCAGCCGATTCTTCGAACTACAAGAGTTTCGACGAGCGTTTCAATTTTCTCTTCAATTCCTACTACGAATCCGTCGGTGCCCGCCATCCTCGGCCGCAGCGGGGTTTGCTCACGCGGCCTACGCTCGGGGAAGTTCTGGCGTATCGCGAATACGTCGATGCGGCGATTGCGCAGCTGTTGCAAGCAACGCCGGCGCAAGCGGCTGCTCAAAGTCATCGAGCTGGGCTGTCATCACGAGCAGCAGCATCAGGAACTGTTGCTGACCGACATTCTGCACTTATTCGCGCAAAATCCTCTGTACCCTGCCTACAAAGAATCTGTGCCGCTCCCGGTCGAGCCTCTCGACAGGTCGCAGGCCTATCGAAGTTTTCCGGGCGGCTTGGTCGACATTGGATGCCAGGGCGGGAGCTTCGCATTTGATTGCGAAGGCCCGCGCCACACCGTACTGCTCGAACCCTACCGCCTGTCGGATCGATTGGTCACGAATGGCCAGTGGGCCGAATTTATCGCGGATGGCGGATACCACAATCCACTTCTGTGGCTTTCTGACGGTTGGGCCAGGGTACGAAGCGAAGCCTGGGCCGCGCCGCTCTACTGGGAAGCGCGCGATGGAGAGTTTTGGAGCATGACCTTGCGCGGCGTGCAGCCCATCGATCCCGATGCACCGGTCACGCATGTCAGCTATTTCGAGGCGGATGCCTTCGCTACGTGGGCAAGCCGTCGGCTACCAACCGAAGCTGAGTGGGAGGTGGCGGCACAAGGGTTGCCGATAGCCGGCAATTTTGCGAATTCCGGTCGCCTACGGCCCAAGCCGGCGCCGGCACCGACGGGTGAATTGCGGCAAATGTTTGGCGATGTGTGGGAATGGACGCGAAGTGCCTTTATGCCCTATCCCAGGTTTCGGCCCATGGAAGGAGCGCTGGGGGAATATAACGGCAAGTTTATGTCGGGTCAGTTTGTGTTGCGCGGCGGTTCTTGTGTCACTCCGGAAGATCATGTGCGGGCCACGTATCGAAATTTCTTTGCACCGCATGCTCGATGGCAATTCTCAGGATTGCGATTGGCGGAGGACGCCTAATGCTTGCTTCGGCAGACTATCGGCTCTCGCAGCCGGAACTATTTCGTCAGGATGTGATCGCGGGGCTGTCGAAGCGCCGCAAAAGCTTGCCGAGTCGCTGGCTATATGATGAGCGCGGGTCGGAACTGTTCGAAGAAATCACGCAGTTGAAAGAATATTATCCAACGCGCGTCGAGACTGAAATTCTTCGCGCGAACGCAGCGGAAGTTGCCGGTTTCGTCGGCAAGGGTGCGACGCTGATCGAATATGGCGCGGGCGCGGGAATCAAAACAGAAATACTGATCGCCGCGCTACAAACGCCGCGGCTGTATGTGCCGGTCGACATCTCCGGTGATTTTCTCGATCAAGCAGTCATTTCACTCAGGCACCGCTTCCCGAACATCGGCATTTGGCCCATCGTTGCGGATTTCACCAGCGATTTCGACATTCCCGCGGCCATTCCCACGAAGGGGCGATCTGCATTTTTTCCCGGCTCGACCATCGGTAATCTGGATCATGGCGAGACGGTTTCCTTCCTGCGGCGCATGCATTGGCACGTGGGTCGCAAGGGGACCGCCGTCATCGGCGCGGATTTAACCAAAGATATTCGGGTTCTGCGGGCCGCCTATAATGATCGGCATGGCGTTACGGCTGCATTCAACAGGAATCTTCTTGCGCGGATCAATCGCGAGCTCGATGCGGACTTTCACTTGGATCGCTTTGCGCATGATGCGCGCTGGAACAATTTGAATTCTGCAGTCGAGATGCACTTGGTGAGTCTCGAAGCGCAGAGCGCTGTGGTGGATGGCCAGAGATTCGATTTCGAGGCGGGAGAATCAATTCATACGGAAACCTCGCGCAAGTACGACGTCCGGACCTTTTCCGCGCTGGTCGAGAGCGCAGGATGGTATATCGAAGAGATGTGGACTGATGCGCGTCAATCCTTCGGCGTATTCGGCCTGGCTTCCCTGCATTGAGAGAATCGACATGCACGCCCAGGCAGAGATCCTGGGCGTGGCACGGGGTGGGCCGAAAGTCGGAGCCCTAGAGTCGCCTGCGTCTGCCGTTCAATAAGAAGGCAACGACTACAACCAGCACGATAAGCCCAATTGGGCCGATGCCCCATCCGGCTCCCATGCCCCAATACAAACCGCCGCCGCCGCCGAATAGCAGCAGCAAAATTATGAGTAGCAACACCATATCCATGGATTTTTCCTCTATTTGTTTTACTTAGATCGCGTAGCGACTATCGCCGCAGCATGCCCATCAAAGATCTTTGTGGCGCAGCTATGTATCCGGCGAGAAAACCCAGCGAAGCTGCCACGCCGGCAATGACGCCGATGGCTATCCAGGGGTTTTCCCGCACGTAATCGTCGGCCGAACTCGCGGCTGTTCTAATGGCATTCAGCGCGGCGGAGTCCGCCTTGGCGAGCGCGGATTTTGCGGAGTCGATTGTATCCGTGACGCGCGAGCGCAACTCTTGAAGCTGCGGGCTCTGGTCGTTGGCGACCTTGCTCATCAGACCTTCCACATGGCCGGTCAATTGCTGCAGTTCCTGTGATTTGTCCATCTTGGCCCTCCTGTTCTCTCCAGTCACACCACGTGATCGTGTTCCAAGGTGGCTGACGCGTCTGTAGGCGGACATGCTCAATTAAGGGTGCCAAATCTCACATCATGGCTCGACTGCAGCTGAATCCGCCGTCAATATCGGTCTGTGACGTTGGCGAACCGCAAATCCGCGATCTGGTCCGTGATACGCGTCTCCAGCGGCAATTTCCTGGAGATGTACGATTTCATGGTATTTGGCTACTACGCCGCGGCCATTGGCAAGGCGTTCTTTCCCACCGGTAATCCGTTTCTTTCGCTCATGCTCTCGCTGATGACCTTCGGCGCCGGCTTTCTCATGCGTCCCTTGGGTGCCATCGTGCTCGGCGCCTACACTGATCGGCACGGCAGGCGGGCCGGCCTTCTGTTGACTCTGTCATTGATGTCGCTCGGGATTATCTCAATCGCGTTCACACCGGGTTATGCGAGAATCGGCCTGATCGCGCCGCTCTTGGTGTTGTGCGGTCGATTGCTGCAGGGTTTTTCCGCAGGAATGGAACTGGGCGGAGTCTCGGTATATTTATCGGAGATCGCGACGCCCGGTCACAGGGGTTTCTACGTCAGCTGGCAGTCGGGCAGTCAACAGGTCGCTGTGATGTTCGCTGCGTTGGTTGGCGTACTGCTGAGCAAGGGCTTGTCGCCGGAGCAAATGCTGAGCTGGGGATGGCGCGTGCCTCTTCTAATCGGCTGCGCGATCATTCCGTTTCTGTTCTGGCTGAGGCGCTCCTTGCAAGAAACCGACTGAATTCATCGCTCGCAAGTCGCGGCCGAGCATTTCTCAAATATTGCGATCTCTCAAGATCAATTGGAGGATTGTGCTCATCGGGACCATGATGGTCACGATGACGACCGTGTCTTTTTACATGATCACGGCCTATACCCCGACATTTGGCAGTTCAGTGCTGCATTTGGCGGCGACGGACAGCCTCGTGGTGACGCTGTGCGTCGGCGCATCGAATCTGTTCTGGCTGCCCGATCATGGGCAGCCTGTCGGACAGAGTAGGTCGTCGACCCTTACTGTTCGCTTGCACGATCTTGATGTTGGTGAGCGCCTATCCAGCGATGTCGTGGTTGGTGCACGCTGCTTCCTTTTCCAGGTTGCTGGCGGTTGAATTATGGCTGTCCTTTATCTATGGCAGCTACAACGGCGCCATGGTTGTGTTCCTAACCGAGATCATGCCTGTCGAAGTTCGCACTTCGGGATTTTCTCTGGCATACAGCCTGGCGACGGCCATATTTGGTGGATTCACGCCTGCCATCAGCACCTACCTGATTCACGCCACGGACAATCCCGCCGTCCCTGGCCTCTGGTTATCCGCAGCCGCGCTGCTCGGACTGATCGGCGTGTACTTCGCCCGGCCTCAGAGTGCGGAGTACTGAGCGAGATGCAGGGCGAGATGATCGAACATCAGACGCATGCGAGAGATGCGCTTCAATTCGTTGTGCATGACGATCCAGATTTCCAACTCGACCTTGAACTGTTTGCTCAGCAGCGGCAACAGGTCCGGATCGCGACGGGCGATTCCGGCGTGGCAAATTCCAACCCCAAATCCGCAACGCAGCGCCGCCAATAGCGCCAAGTCATTGTCGCAACGAAATGCGAACAGTTCCCGCGACACCGGTATGGGTGCCGCTTCGAAGAAATTCGCTGCGGGCGCCACGCGATCGAATCCGATCAGCGTGTGGCGGGCCAAGTCCTCCAATCGTTCCGGATATCCATAGCGTTCAAGGTAGCGGCGATGCGCGTAAAATCCGAGCACCACTGAGCCGGCGCGCTTCGCCAACAAGGCTTTTTGTTTTGGACGTACCATGCGCACGGCAATATCCGCATCGCGCCGCAGCAGGTCCGCCATCTGGTTGGACACGGACAACTCGATCACCATGTTCGGGTATTGATAGCGAAAATCGCTCAAGATCGGCGGCAGCACTTCGACGCCCACCACATCGGCGGCGGCAAGGCGCACGACGCCTGCCGTCTCGTCCAAATTGCCCGATCCAATTCGCACAAATGCCGCTGCCGCGGCCGCCATGTCCTCCGCGTGGGGGCGCAACTCATGAGCAGCGCCGGTTGGCATCAAGCCGGTCTGCGATCGGGTAAATAGCACGCGGCCTCCCAAGCTCGACTGCAACATCGCGATGTGTCTGCCGACGGTTGGCTGGGACAATCCCAGCGAACGTCCCGCAGCCGACAGGCTGCCGAGCCGCAGAACGGCTAAAAACGAACGGTATAAATCCCAGCCGGGTTCGTCCTGATCCATGCATTTATGTATAGCAGATCTACGCTAATACACAATTTTCTTTATTTGTGAAGCTGCGAGGATGGCTCATCAGCTAACACGGAGAGAAGACATGACAAGCCCAGCTCGAACAGCCTTGGTCATCGGCGTCACGGGGAGTATCGGACGAGAGATCGGCCAATCGCTTTTGCGGCGCGGTTGGCGGGTGCGCGCACTGCATCGCAATCCCGACGCGGCGGCGATTTCCAGCAATCCTTTCAGCTTCGTTCAGTGGGTCAAGGGCGATGCGATGCGAGCGAGCGACGTCGTTGAGGCGGCGCGCGGCACTGAGCTTATTGTTCATGCTGCCAACCCGCCGAACTATCGCAATTGGCGCGGGCTGGCGCTGCCCATGCTCGACAACACCATTGCGGCCGCGAGAAGCGCCAATGCGCGCATCCTATTGCCGGCGACGATTTACAATTTTGGTTGCGATGCACCGCGGGTCTTGAGGGAGAACTCGCCGCAGCTTCCGCCCACGCGCAAAGGACAAGTGCGCGTGGAAATGGAGTTGAAGCTGCAGAAGGCGAGTCTGTATGGCGTTCGATCCATCGTCGTGCGCGCCGGCGACTTTTTCGGTCCGGGCGCCGGCAATAGCTGGCTGACGCGAGGCATGGTCAGGGCAGGTCGCCGCGTGCGCGCGGTTTACAATCCCGGACCGCCTGAAGTTGGTCATTCCTGGGCGTATCTTCCGGATCTGGCTGAGACTATGGCGCGTTTGGTCGAAACCGAGCGTCCGATGTCTGCCTATGAGGTGTTCCATTTTCGCGGGCACTGGTTCGAGCATGGTGTAGACATGGCCGAAGGAGTTTGCCGCACGCTCGGGATCGGCAATCAGCGGATCAAGCCATTCCCTTGGTGGGCAATCAAATTCGCCGCGCCCATCATCAATCCCTTCCGCGAAATGCTCGAAATGCGCTATCTGTGGCAGGTTCCCCTCCAGTTGGACAATTCCAAATTGCGGGCGCTCATCGGCACCGAAGCGCACACCCCCCTTGAGCACGCGCTCGCCGCCACGCTAAATCGCAGTCCGCGCCGCGGCGTGCAGCCGCTGGTGATGCCCCCGCACCGCGCCAATTCGTGACATGCTTGCCGACTGAAGGAGAGCGGCCACGAAAAAAGTCCCGGGATTTGATGCTAGCAGCCTCGAATTCGCAGGCGTTGCGCGCTGTGTCTACCGTGCCGGCAGCGGACCTGCTGTTATTGTGATGTCGGAGATTCCAGGAATCACGCCGCAGGTCGCGGAGTTTGCGCAACGAGTGGTCGCAGCGGGCTACACCGTGTTCATGCCGCTCCTGTTCGGCGAGCCGATGCGGCCTCCGCAGCGCGGCTATGCGCTGCGCGTCATCGCGAAATCTTGCATCAGCAAAGAGTTTCGGGTGTTGGCGGCAAATGAATCAAGCCCGATCGTGGATTGGTTGCGTGCGCTTGCGCGGCATGCTCATGCCGAGTGCGGCGGCCGTGGGGTCGGCGCGATAGGCATGTGCTTCACGGGCAACTTTGCACTGGCTATGATGCTGAACGCGCCGGTGCTGGCGCCGGTTCTGTCGCAACCGTCCTTACCTTTCGCCATCACCAAGTCGCGGCGCGGCGGGCTGCACGCATCTGCCCAGGAATTGCAGGCAGCCCATGAGAAAATCGACAATCACGGCGCCCGCATTCTGGCGCTGCGATTCATCCAGGACCCAATGTGTCCCGGCGAGCGATTCGCGCGCTTACGTGACGAATTCGGCGCAGCATTTGAAGCGATCGAGATCGACGAGAAATATGCGAGTCCCCGATTCCCCAAGCCGGCGCACAGTGTGCTAACCAACCACCTGATCGATGAAGCCGGACAGCCGACACGGGAAGCGCTGGATCGCACTCTGACGTTTCTCAAGGAACAACTGTCGCCTGCCAGCCAGGTGTAGACACGGTGCTCGGCAGGCGCTATGCAATTCCACTGAGCACGCGCTTTGCCCTCGAGCGCGTTTTCCAAGCGCCGGTGGATACGATCATCGTGATTGAAAATTCGCTGTATGCGCGCGCGCATCTCGGCATGTGCGCAACGACGCGGCCCAATCGCATCTTGCTCGCCATCAGCGGCCAGGAATTTGCCGCGAATCCGCAACTCGTGCTGCACGAATACTTTCACGTCATTCGTCAGTGGCGCCCGGGTCGCCTGACCCGATGGCGGTACCTGACCGAGTCTGTGCGACGCGGCTACCGCGCGAATCGCTATGAATACGAAGCGCGCGAGTTTGCCGCCACCGCGCGCGAGCAATTCGAACGATACTTAGCCGACTTTGGTCAGTGAATTCGCCGTCCGAGCCAATCGCTCATGGTGTTCGAAACCAGATCGGCAGCATCCTGTTGCACGAAGTGTCCGGCGCCGGGAATGGTTACCAAGGTAAAGTCTTTCTCGACCAAGTCCCAAGTTCCGCTGAGCGCACCCGGCAGCAACGCTTGGTCGCCAAGACCATGAAACTCGAGCACGGGCACGGTCACTTTTGGCAGCGGCGCGGACGGCGCCGCGGTCGGCTCTTGGTCGGGGCGTGGATAGTTTGCGCGGTAATAATTCAACATGGCCTCGAAGTCGGACCGGTTGAATGCTTCGATATAGTGCAGTCGCGCAGCATCGTCCTTGACCCAGCCGGCCAGTTTTTCAGAACTTAGATTCTTTTCCGCGCCGGGTTTTTGAAAATTAAATGCGTACTGGCTGTTCTTGCGCTGTTCCGGATTGCTTCTGATTTCGCGTTGAATACCGCTCGGATGCGGCAGATTCAAAATAATGAGCGCTTGAATCCACTCGGGATGCGTCATCGCCAGGGTCCAGGCCACCGCGCCGCCCCAGTCATGACCGACGATCACTGCGTTGCTGCGGCCCTCCGCCTTGATGACCGCGCCGACATCGTTGACCAACAAGGGCATCGCATATTGTTCGACGCCGGCAGGACGACCCGACAGGTCGTAGCCTCGCTGATCCATGGCCACGACACGGTAGTGTCCGCTGAGCGCGTCCATCTGCTTGCGCCAGGTATACCAAAAATCCGGAAAGCCGTGGATCATCACAATCAGCGGCCCCTTGCCGATCGCGACATAGTGAATTTTGACGCCGTTTGAATCTGCGTCGTGCTGCTCGACACGATCCCATAAGTCTTTAGGGGGAGAGTCCTTGGCGAACCCGGGTGAGGTGTCCATGAGCATCGCGGCAAATAGCGTCGTGCACAGGAGATTTATTATTTTCATATGGGCCTCCACAAAATGTGTTGATCGAGCATAGCAGATGCAGGATTGCACCATAAACGCGCGCAACGTCGATTCCAGCGGCAGTCCGGGTAGGCAAGCCTTATACTCGAGCGGAGGAGACTCGCCATGCCGAGCGGGGATAAAGAGGGCGCGCTGCAAATCGGCGAGTGGATCGTCAATCCCTCGCTCGACAGCATTTCGAAGGGCAGCGAGACTCAAAAGCTCGAGCCACGCACAATGCGCCTGCTTCTTTGTCTGGCTGGCTCCGCGGGCGAAGTGGTCAGCGTCGACCGGTTGCTCAATGAGGTGTGGACCGGCGTGGTCGTGGGATCCGCGTCGGTATATCAAGCCGTGTCTCAATTGCGCAAGCTGCTGGGCGATGTCGACGCGGAGCCGACCTACATCGCGACGGTGCCGCGCAAAGGGTATCGGTTAATTGCGCCGGTCAAACGGCTAGAGCCGCCGACCACAATCACTGCTTCCGTCGGAGCAGCCTCTTCCGCCGAAGCTCCCCTGGCCGCCCCCGCGCCGGTGCCGATTCGCAGACGATCCAAGCTACCTTTGATTTTGGGCGGAGCGGCGCTCATCGCACTCATGGTTGTGGGTGCGGTAATCTGGAAGAACTCCTCGACTGCCAAGTTCATGGCGGCGTCCGTCAATTCGATTGTCGTCTTGCCATTCATCGATATGACCGCGGACAAGTCGGATCAATCATTTTGCGACGGCCTGACCGAGGAGTTATCCAATTGGTTGGCGCAAATTCCGACCCTGCGCGTCGTGGCACGTACCTCGGCATTCGCATTTCGTGGACAGAGCGAGGATGTTCGGAAAATAGGCAGGGAACTGGGTTCCAACCACATTCTCGAAGGTTCGATGCGCCGTTCCGGCGATCACATGCGCATAACCGTTCAGCTTATCGACGCGCGCAACGGGTACCACCTCTGGTCTGAGAACTTCGATCGTCCGCTCGAGGATGCGATCAAGATTCAAGAAGACATCTCGCGTTCCGTGGCCGAGAAATTGCAGGTCCGGCTGACTTCCGACGCTGAGCGGCAATTTGTGGATCGACGCACGGCGGATCCCCGCGCTTATCAACTGTATCTACTGGCACGCTACTTCCAGCAGCAGATCACACCTGCATCTACCGATCGCGCCATCGATTTGTATAAGCAAGTTCTTGCGGCGGATCCGAAATTTGCGCCTGCCTACGTCCAATTGGCCTATGCGCTGCTAAATCAGCGAGAATTTCGCGATCTTCCGGTAACCGATGTTGCCGCAGTGGTCGAACCCTTGATTGCCGCAGCTCTACGCTTGAACGATCGCTTCTCAAGTGCGTACGCAGTTCGTGGCGCGCTGCGAGCCGATCAGTTGCGTTCGAAGGAAGCATTGCAAGATTTGCAGTTTGCCATCGCGTTGAACCCCAGCGACTTCGGAGCGGTCGCGCGACTTGGTCGAATTCAGTTGGATGACGGGCAGCCTCGACAAGCACTACGCGCGTATGATCAGGCTGCGGAATTGGATCCGCTCAATTACAAGGTGCAGGCACAACGCTGCGCAGCGCTGGCGGATCTCGCTCAATACGACAATGCCTTAACTGCTTGCGAGCGTGCCCGTGTACTGCAACCAGGCAGCCCAATAGCTGCAGATCGTCTTCATTGGCTCGCAGAGTCTCGAGGACGTATTGACGAGGCATTGCGCTGGAATAGGCAGTCACTAGACGCCGAACCAAATGATGACTTTGACTTGTACTGGAATCGAGCCACTTTATTCCTGTCGTTGGGGCTGTCAGCCGCAGCGCGCCAGAGTATTGACATTGGACTCACCAGAACGAAAGACGACATCGGAGCGAAGGCCGCACTTGTGCGAGTCGTGTATTGCACAGGAGGCGCCAGCGCTTTGAAAAATTATCTTGGTTCCGCACGTCTCGAAGAAGACGATAGCGCGATTGTTCTGAATGAGGCCGCTTACGCGCATCTGATGCTAGGGGATCCGTCCGCGGTCAATGGGCTGCTTGCCCGGGCGCTGGTTGCACCCGATCGCCTGCCAGGTTTTGCGGATACGCCTTGGTATGCCAGAGGAGAGCGAGCCGTTGGGATCTCCTACCGGCTCGATCTGGCGGCGGCGCAGGTCCAACTCGGAGATTCCGCATCGGCAATTCGAGAGTTGACGCCCGTGCTGGCCATGGTCAACAAAATGATTGCAGCTGGAGTGGAGCGCTACGCAACGTACGAGCTTCGAGCCAAGGTTTACGCATTGGAGGGCAAAACCGATGATGCCATGCGAGATATGATTCAAGCCGTCAAGCTCGGGTGGCGCCGGGCATGGTGGGCAAAAAACGAGCCATACCTGGCCGCGCTGCGCGGCCGCAGCGATTTTCAGGCGCTGATTGGGGAGGTCGATCGGTCCAATCAGGTAGTAATTGAGAAGCTCAGCAAGGATCCCTCAGACTACCTTCTTGATCCCTCGCGGCCTTCCTTTTCTACAGCCACCTGCAACGCCAGCGGATAGTCCGGGAAAACACGGCAGGGACAAGGGGCCAAGAAGCTGGGATTCCCCCCACTGCCCGACCCGCCGCCATGCGACGCAATTGTCTGAATTATCACGGTGCCTGGGGCGATGGCGGGGTTCGCTGCGACGTCAATTCCCCCAAAGCCCTTTCTTTCGTGATGGCTTTGCTCAGCAATTGCTTCGGACTCGAAACGCTTGAGGATCTGCATGCCCATCTGAAATATCACTTGTCGATAGGCGTGTTGCCATTGCTCGAGTGTGTAATTCTCCGGAACGTCCTTCAAAAGCTGGCGAAATTTTTCCGCAAATGCATCTCGTGTAGCCATGGTTGGCACTCCCTGACTGTTGGTTGCGTTCGATCCGTGCGCTGGCTGCGCCACGGGATTATGCCGCATATCCGCCGCCGATCGCCATCGTAAAATGGATATTGTTCGATCAACGCGCAACTGTTCATTAAATTCCATTGGGCTCGTAGGTGTTTGAAAAATATATGACTTATCTCCATTACTGAACGAGCGTATAGCAGCGACGAAGAGGCTGCCCGTTCATCGCTACAATGCCAAACTGCGACGAGGGCGAAGATGGCGACTTTCTTTGCAACGGTCGATGAATTCTTGGCCTGGCTGGAGAAGCACGGCGCGCAGCGCAGCGAGTTCGTCGTGGGCTATTACAAGCGAGGCTCAAAACGGCCCGCCATGACCTGGGCGGAGTCGGTGGATGCTGCGCTCTGTTTCGGGTGGATCGACGGCGTGCGCAAACGCATCGACCAGCACTCGTATCAGATCCGCTTTACGCCCAGAAAGACCAGCTCGACTTGGAGCCGGATCAACATCGAGCGAGCCCGCATTTTGCTGAGTACAGGCAAAATGCGCGAATCCGGCTTAAAGGCCTATTCACATCGCCGCGAAGACAAATCTCGGATCTATTCCTATGAACAGCAAAAGACTGCCGCATTGGAGCGCAGCGATGAATTGCGGTTTCGAAAATCCAAAGCGGGATGGAAGTTCTTCGAAGCACAGCCGCGCAGCTACCGGCAGCTGGTAATTTGGCGGATTGTAAGCGCAAAACGCCCCGAGACGCGCGAGCGCAGACTGTCGGCGCTAATCAAAGCTTCCGCCGCAGGGCGGCGTCTATGATCGAAATATCAATGGCCAAGCAACGATTCCGGGAAGCGGCGCTGCCTGCTACAGTGGGCTGGGACTTAGAGGGATGCAAATGAAGGGCAAGGTCGTGGTGATTACCGGTGCGACATCGGGCATTGGCGAAATCGCCGCGCAGCGCCTCGCCGGCATGGGCGCGCGGATCGTACTCGTGGCGCGTGATGCGGCACGAGGGCAAAAAACACTCACCCGCTTGCCGAGCATCGGCCCGGGCATGCCCCATTCGATTTACTACGGCGACCTGTCGCGTATTTCGGAATGCAAACGCGTCGCCGCCGAAATCGCTGCCGTCGAACCGCATATCGATGTACTCATCAACAATGCCGGTGCTTTGTTCGGCACGCGCCACCTCACTGCGGATAATCTGGAACAGACATTCGCCACCAATCACATGGCATATTTCGTACTCACGCTTGGATTGAAGGCGAAATTTGCGCGCGGCGGCTGCCGGCTCGCGTAGTCAGTACCGCATCGGACGCACATAAGGGCTATACCTTGGATTTCGATGATCTGCAGGCCGCCAAGGGCTACTCCGCGATTCGCGCATATGGACGCTCCAAGCTCTGCAACATTCTCTTCACCCGAGAGCTGGCGCGTCGTTGGAGTGGCACAGGCGTCACGGCCAATTGTCTGCATCCCGGATTCGTTGCGACGCGTTTCGGCGATGGCAGCGGCGGTTTTCTGTCGAGCGTAGTGCGCATCGCCAAGACGTTTTGCCATTACCCCAGAGAAGGGCGCGGAAACCATCGTCTACCTGGCATCTTCTCCGGATGTGGATGCGATCAGCGGCGAGTATTTCTATAAATGCCGTCCCGCGACCCCGACGGCGGGTGGGCGAGACGATGCGGCAGCCAGCCGCCTGTGGAATGAATCCGCGAAGCTCGCGGGAATTGAGGCTTGAAAGATGACCTACACGCAAATATTCGGCGCGTTCGCCCTCGCCATCGCGATGCTATTGCGGCGCGTTCGCTCAAGAAGCAACCCATGTCGCCGCTGCGCCCCGATCAGGTCGCGTTTCGCGCGCTGTACAAGGAACTGGTTGAGACCAACACGACCTTGTCGGCGGGCAGTTGCACGCTTCTGGCGCAGCGCATCGCGCGCGCACCTGCAAGCCGCGGGATTTACGGATAAAGACCTGACGCTCTTTTCCGTGCCCGATCATCCCAAGGAAGGAGGTCTCGTCGCCGTATTGGCGGGCAGCTCGAGCACCGCGAAACCCATGTTGTTGCTGGGTCATCTCGATGTGGTTGAGGCCAAACGCGAGGACTGGACTCGCGATCCTTTCACCCTGATCGAGGAGAACGGCTATTTCTATGGCCGTGGCGCCGCGGACATGAAGGCGATGGATGCCACTTGGATCGACATGCTGATGCGCTTCAAGCAAAGACGGCTATCACCCCAAACGCACCATCAAACTGGCGTTGACCTGCGGCGAGGAGACCACCTATGCCTTTAACGGCGCGCAGTGGCTGGCGAAGAACAAGCCGGACCTCATCGCCGCGCGAATTTGCTCTGAATGAAGGGCGGCGGCGGCCGCACCGACGGGCACGGCAAGCTGGTCGTGCAGTCAATCCAGGTAGGCGAGAAAGCGTCGCAGAATTACCGCCTGGAGACAGTCAATGCCGGCGGCCACAGCTCCATCCCCATCCGCGACAATGCGATCTACGAGCTGTCCGATGCGCTCGGCAAAGTTCGCGATCATGAATTTCCCGTGAAAATGTCCGACACCACGCGCGCCTTCTTCGCCAAAGCGGGCGCTGCGCGCGGCGACGAGCTTGGGACATGCGATGGTGGCGCTGTCGCAGAACCCGGGCGACAAGGCGGCCGAAGCAATCGTTTCCAAGGATCGCAGCTACCACAGCATGCTGCGCACGACTTGCGTTGCGACGTTGCTGGAAGGCGGCCACGCCAACAATGCTTTGCCGCAGCGGGCCGCGGCGAACGTCAATTGCCGCATTTTTCCGGGTGAAAGCGTGGAGAGCACTCAAGCCGCACTGGTCGCGGCAATCGGCGACGCGGGTGTCAAAGTCACGCCGGTGCAGCCCATACGGCCGCATCGCAATTGCCCCGCCGCTCGATCCGAAAATCATCGGCCCGGCCGAAGCGCTGGTTGCGAAATATTTCCCGGGCGTGCCCCTGATTCCTTCCATGTCGACCGGCGCCACCGACGGCATATTTCTCGAAGCGATCGGCATCCCGGTCTATGGCGCCCCGGGCGGTTGGGGCGATCCCGACGGCAACGGTGCACACGGGCTGAACGAGCGCCGCAGCGTGCGATCCGTGTATATCGGCAGGGATTTTCTCACCGATCTGGTGAAAGCCTACGCGGACGCGACCTAAGCGCGACTCTTTTTCGTTCGATCGATCGCAACAGGCGTGAAGGCGGCGTTCGTCATTAGAGCGCGCCGTGTCGATCCGCTGGCCGGGCAAGGATAGCGTTGCTCGGCCCGTGTTGCCAGGGTGGGCGCATTATTGCTATAGGAGTTAGGCGGATATAACAAGAAGCGGGGGGATCATGGCTCGATACGTAGGGGCAATCGATCAAGGCACGACGAGCACGCGGTTCATCGTGTTCGACCGCGGCGGCAACATGATCAGCTCCGCGCAAAAGGAGCATAAGCAGATTTTTCCCAAGCCAGGTTGGGTGGAGCACGATCCGATCGAAATCTGGCAGAACACCCAGGAGGTAGCGGGCGCCGCCCTGGCACGCGCGAGCCTGGGGCCGGCAGATCTTGCCGCCGTCGGCATCACCAATCAACGCGAAACCACCATTCTTTGGGACAAGCGCAGCGGCAAGCCGCTGCACAATGCGCTGGTTTGGCAGGACACCCGCGTGGATCAACTCGTCGCGCAATATGCCCAGAACGGCGGCGCGAATCGCTTCCGCGCCAAAACCGGCTTGCCGCTGGCCAGTTATTTCAGCGGCCTGAAGCTGCAATGGCTGTTGGAAAACGTCTCCGGCGCGCGCCGCAGAGCGCAATCAGGCGAACTGCTGTTCGGCAACATCGACACTTGGCTGCTGTGGAATCTGACCGGCGGACACGAGGGCGGCCTGCACCTGACCGATGTCACCAACGCCAGCCGCACCCAATTGATGAATCTCGAAACGCTGCGATTGGGACGATGCGCTGCTGGAGGAATTTCTGATTCCGCGCGCGGTGCTGCCGCGCATCGTCGCATCGAGCGAGGTGTACGGTGATGCCAGGACTCCGGCGCTGCTGGGTACCTCCGTCGCGGGTATTCTCGGCGATCAGCAGGCCGCTTTGGTGGGTCAGGCATGCTTTCGCCCTGGCGAGGCGAAAAACACCTACGGGACGGGCTGCTTCCTGCTGATGAACACCGGCGAGAAGCCGATCGCCTCGACCGCCGG
Source organism: uncultured Gammaproteobacteria bacterium (assembly GCA_963771615.1). Classification (GTDB taxonomy): domain Bacteria; phylum Pseudomonadota; class Gammaproteobacteria; order Steroidobacterales; family Steroidobacteraceae; genus Bog-1198. Next base: position 324,351 of record CAVYUD010000004.1, on the reverse strand, counting down.
GCTGATTACCACCGTCGCTTACAAGATCGCGAACGAAAAGGCGTGCTACGCCTTGGAAGGATCGATCGCCGTCACCGGCGCACTGGTGCAATGGCTGCGCGACAATTTAGCGATGATCGCCAGCAGCAATGAAGTTGAAAAGCTCGCCCGCGAAGTCGATGACAATGGCGGAGTCTATTTTGTACCGGCCTTCTCGGGGCTTTACGCGCCGCATTGGAATGAACGCGCGCGCGGCACCATCATAGGTCTGACTCGCTACGTCACCCGCGCGCATCATAGCCCGCGCGGTGCTCGAGGCGACCGCATATCAGACCCGAGAAGTGCTCGGCGCGATGGGCGAGGACTCCTCGATCCAAATTCCCGAGTTGCGCGTCGATGGCGGCATGGTCGGCAATGAGTTGCTCATGCAATTTCAAGCTGACATTCTCGACGTGCCGGTGGTGCGGCCGAAAATTACCGAGACCACGGCGCTGGGTGCGGCGTACGCGGCGGGCCTCGCGGTGGGCTATTGGCGCAATCGCGATGATCTGGTGAGCAATTGGGCGGTAGACAAGCGCTGGCAACCGCAAATGGCGGAGAATCGCCGCGCGCGCTGTTCGGCTCGTGGCAGAAGGCCGTGGGCCGCTCTTTGGATTGGACCGATTGATCCGAACAACAAAAATTTCTCCACGATCGTCTTAAAAAAATAGCGAAGGGGACAGCATGCACTCGGCATTTCTTGGCGAATTTCTCGGAACGATGATCATGATTTTGCTCGGCAACGGCGTCGTGGCGAATGTCGTATTGCGCCAAACCAAAGGGAGAAAAATCGGGTTGGATCGTCATTACCACCGGCTGGTGTTTCGCGGTCATGGCTGGGGTGTTCACTGCGCTGGCAATCGGCAGTGATGGACATCTCAATCCTGCGGTGACGGTCGGCGTCGCCATTTCGAGCGGAGATTGGAGCCGGCTCAGTGTGTATGTGCCCGCGCAAATCTTCGGAGCCATGGCAGGCGCCTGGCTGGTTTGGTCTGGCTTACCTGTCTCATTGGGAAAAGACGCCGGAACCGTTGGATAAACTGGCCTGCTTTTCCACGATACCCGCCATCCGCGCACCAGCTGGCCAACATTCTCACGGAAATCATCGGTACCTTCGTGCTGGTGCTGGTTGCCGCCGCGATTTCCTCGAAATACGGCACCGGTGTGGGACTAAGCCCAGGACTCGGGCCCTTCTTGATTGGCTTTCTGGTATGGGGCATTGGGCTATCGCTGGGTGGTCCCACCGGCTATGCCATCAATCCGGCGCGCGATTTGGGTCCCCGTGTCATGCACGCCGTGCTTCCCATTCCGGGGAAGGGGACATCGGACTTCGGTTACGCCTTCGTGCCCATCATCGGCCCTCTAGTGGGAGCGAGTATTGCCGGCGTCTTGGTCAAGATGATCGGCATCTAGCGGTAGGCGCGCGGTGAAGTTGGTGCCGCTCTCTTGCGAGGACGTCACCGATAGTGTGCCGCCGTGAGCGCGCACGATTTCCGAACAAATATATAAGCCCAGCCCAAGTCCTTCGCGATTTCCCGTCGAAGACTGGCGCCAGAATGGTTCACAGATTTTGTCGAGATTTTCCGGCCGCTATGGGCTCGCCGGCATTCCAGACATTGATGCACAAGTCCGGACCCTCCGCTTGCGCAGATATCCTTGACCGGGCCCCCAGGCGCGCCGTGCTTGAATGCGTTGCCGATCAGATTCGACGCGACTTGCTGCACGCGCCCCAGATCGCAGCGCATTTTACGCGTTACGCTGATGTTCGCCAGGATTTGCCGGCCAGGCTGGCCGTCCTGAAATTCCCTGACCACGGCATTGAGACCGGCGTCCCACATCCTCGACTTCGGCGACACGCACACCCATTCCTTCGCCAAGCCTCGCCCGCGCGAAATCCAACACATCGTTGATCAACGAAGACATGCGTTTCACGCTGACTCGGATTCGGGCTGCAACGCCTTTCAGGGCCGGGTCCGTGATTTTTTTCTCGAGCAAAACGCCTGCGGAATAGACCGCTTGCAAAGGATTGCGCAGATCGTGACCCAGAATGGCAATGAATTGTTCACGCAGTTCGTTGGCTGCGTTGAGCGCCGCGAATGCCGATTGATCCTCTTGCCGCGCCATCTCACTGTCGAGCTGCATTGCGATGAGAGCGGCAAATCGCGTGAACATGCTGAGGATTTTCGGGTCGGCCAACTTGGGCGGGCGCCGGATCAATGGCGCAGAGATTTCCAAAATAGCGACCATTTGACAAATCGATGGGCACGGACACGTAGCTCTCGATCTTATAAAGCTTCGGCGTCGGATGGTTGCAGTAACGGGGTCGGTGCTTGCCTGTTCTATGACGATGGGTGCGTTCGACCTTCTTGATTCGATGCAGAGTGTCGATTCAAGATCCAGTTGTCCGCCGGGTATCAGGCCGAAGTTGATGTCATCCTTGACGGCACACGCCGTCCACGTGTCTTCGCTGACCCGAGCCACGGCGGCAAACCTCATCCCGGTGGATTCACACAGAACTTCGAGCAAGTGTGGGCACCGCCTGCAGCTTGCCGACCGCGGCAATGTCCCGCGCGATTTCCTCGGCGGATTCGCCTGCGATGCGGGACGGGCGGGACGAGTTGGCGGACAAATCAAGATCCTTGCATAGGGAGGGAAGTGCGATTGATCTTAGGGCCGCATACCCAGTAATTTAGCACTAGTCCGCAGCAATGTGGCGCAGCGCGAATCCTGACGGACCATGGCAGGATTCGGGAGTACTCTGCAATAACCTGGGTCAGTATTCGGGGGACAAACTTTGAGAAACTCACCACCTGCGATCAAGGCTGGGCCAGTTGCCGTGCCGGGGCGATGCCTGTGCGGCGATGTGCACGTTGAGATCGATTTTCCCGCCCGGTGGGCTTGGCATGACCACTCCGCATCGAGCCGACACGCCCACGGCGCCGCCTATGCTACCTATGTGGGCAGCTGGCGTCGCCGCTTTCGTATTGTTCGTGGGCACTCGGATATCACTCGTTTCAAGATGCGGCCGCGGGCACGACCCGCAGCTTTTGCGCCCGCTGCGGCACGCCCATTTGCTATGAACGCGCGCGCTCGCCGCATATGGTAAATGTGCCGCGTGCTCTGTTCAAAACCCGCACCGGCAGACAAGCGCGCTGTCACGTGGCTGTCGAACAGATGCCGGAATGGACCTACCTCGGTGAACGGCTGGTACCTCTCAAGGGATTCCCCGGCGTTGTTTGGGATCGCTCGAAAAGGAAACCCCGCGCTCCGCCAATATCCGCCGCCTAGTTCACACTGCATTCGTAAATGCGGGCGGCGCCTTAATGATACGTCCTTTATGTCTCTGCAGTCAGTCTGCTTGGCACCGACAGAACTACCCCGGGCGGCTTTACAAAAGATGTCACAAGTTTGATACCGCGAGTCAGGTCACGTTGCGACCAGCATCGGCACACGCCATATTGTCGGCGGCGAGCAATCGTCAGTCTTGAGTCAGGTGCGAGGAATGAAATCAGTCAACGAGCTTCTTGAGTTGTTCACGCGGCAGGCCGCGCTCGAAAAAGCAATGCGGCAGCCGGGCGGCGCGCGCATCACTGAAGAACGGGAACTGCTCGCGGTCCGGCGCAAACTCGCCAAGCTTCCGCAGCCAGTGGGCATTTCGCATAGCTCAAACGCGGATTCGCCGGAAAAGCGCCAAATCAGACGGCCCATAAATCCGCCCGCTTCACGCCGGCCTTGGGACGAAATCGTCGATAGGTGGGACGACCTCGTCCTTTACCGGTAAACGCCACGGCGCTGCATCGTACTCTCATTCAATACGGCCCAAGACACAAAGCTCAACGCGAGGGGGGCCCGCGCACATGCGATTACTCGATAGGGTTGCGCACTGCTATTCACCGCTGGTTCTGCCATCCAGCGACAATCTTGCGCAGCTTGAGGTTGCAGGCCCAAGCCGGTTTGCAGCGCAGATAGCAGCCTGCCCATTGCGATTCGTGCTGGGCGACGACTTGACTCAAGCCAGCGCCGACTTGGCATTTGCCGACGGCGCCCGGCTCGTTGGCTGCTTGGATTTATTGCGAATGCCTGCTCCGCACCTGTGGTTCGAGTGGAATGACGAGGTTCACAAGCGCGTGATCTACGACACGCGCGCCGCAACCCAGTTCGATTCGACCTCCAGAGGCCGAAGGGTGGGCATCTTGCTGCACGCGTCGGCCGACGGGCTCACGGCCGTCGGACGGACCTTTTGGGCGGATGCCGCAGAGGATGAGCACGCAAACATCACGCTGTCGCCTTTGGAAACGCATTTCGATCTGCGTGGTGAATTCGTCGATGCCAAACATACGCACGATGCACTGTCGGGTGGTTTCCTCGATGCCACGGACAGCGGCAACGCGGCCACCGCATCCCTGCTGGACCACGTGCGCTTTCGCTTCGAGGACTCGTGGGCCGCCTATTATCGAGAGGCCGCCGGCGATGCGGCTTTCAAAGGCCGATTGATCAACGATTCGATCAATTCCATCGCCTGGGACGCGCCCTTCGCGCTTGCCTTCCTGTTACTGCTGAGCGCAAGAGACGCGACGCGCCTGTTGCCGGTCTCGCGTGCCGCCGTCAATCGCAAGCGGCGGGCGAACGGCCGCGCACCGCTGCTCGATCACATCGAAGTGAATGCGTCTCTCGACGCCGTGTCCACGCAGGAATCGGCCGGCGAACTCACCGGACGCCAATCACCGCGCTTACACCATGTTCGTGGGCACCTGGTGCGGCGCGAAAATCGAGTTTTTTGGCGTGTACCGCACTTGCGCGGCAGCGCGTCCCGGGGCACGGTGCGCTCCAGAACCGTTTGCCTGGCCTTTAGCCGAAGAGCCGATCAGGAAACACGGCTCTAGAACTCAAGGCCGTGCTCGCATGCCGTCGGTGGCAAAGGTCACGGTGCCCGCATAATTCTTGGCAATGGAGTCCAATACGGCGCGCTGCGACTCCTCGACCGCGGGCGAAATGTGGCTCAGCAATAGTGCGCGTGCGCCCACCTCCTTGGCCAGCTCTCCGATGGCCTGCGGCGGTGTATGCAAGGTGTACAAAATGGCGGGGGAGCCCGGCGGATCGAGCACCACTGTGTTGAATACCAATAAGGTCGGTGGATTTCGCGAGGCTGCGCAATGCAGGCAGGCCCTTTGCATCGATGTCACCCGAGAATGTAACGCTCCTGCCTGCGTGCGCAATGCGATAAATCACGGACGGCGCATCGCCATGATGCCCCGCGATCGCCGTGATCATCACGCCGCGTTGCATGAGTATTTGCCGCGGCGCCGCGTTCTCAAGTGATGCGGGGATGTCATGCGCGTGCAGGGTGATCGGCGCGGCGAAATCGTTTAAGTACGCAAAGGCGCCCTTGGGCCCGAACAACAATCGCAAAAATTCACGCGTGCCGGGAAAGTAAGCGTCCTCACCCTTTCCAGGCGAGCCCGTGCGGGCCCCACACGTTGAAGACGATGGGCCCGGATCCCGATACGGCGCGTGCTTTGAATAATCCGGGGATTTCGCCGGCGTGATCGATGTGCAGGTGTGTAAGCAGCACGATATCGGTATCGGATAGCGAAGCTTTGGCCTCCCCGAGGCGAGCGAAAGAACCGGGTCCTGCGTCGACCAGGATGCGGGCATCGCCGTCAACAAAGACCAGATAACTCGATGCCGCGCGGCCGGCTGCGCCCGGACCGCCTGATCCGAGCACCAACAATTCGAGCGGCGGGGGAGATGCTTGCGCAAATAGCCAGGAACTTGAGCCGAGGAACAGCCAAATCGCAAACCTTAAGCGGCGGATCGAGACGCACATAGTTGGCGAGGCAATTCATAACATAGTTTGCGGCCGTGTGCAGGCCTTGGCGTTTGCCTTTTGGTGACCGCGCTGACACTCTGCTCGTCCTAAGCCAATGTGAAGGGAGCCGCGTCGATGTCCGCATATGAATTGAATTCAGTCATTCGCAGAGTCGGGCGCCGAGGGCTGCATGGGCTTGCGGCATCCCTGATCGGGTTCTGCGGTATCGCCCTGCCTTTCGCGGCATACCCAGCGAATTCGAAGTCGGCAGCGGCCCCGCTCAAGGTCTACATCTCGGTAGATATGGAAGGCGTCGCCGGCGTCGTCACTGCCGACCAGCTGCTTCCCAGCGGCTTTGAGTACGAGCGATTCCGCCGCTTCATGACCGATGAAGCGGTGGCAGCGGTTCGCGGCGCCCAGGCGGCGGGCGCCACCGAGGTCGTCGTCAGCGATTCGCATGGCAATGGCGAGAGTCTGCTGGTCGAGCTGTTTCCGAAGGACGTTCGCATAGTGCGGTCGTGGCCGCGGCACGGCGAAATGATGGCGGGCCTCGATTCCAGCTTCGCTGCCGCTCTTTTCGTCGGTTATCACGCGTCGACGACCAATCCAAAGGGCGTGCGCGCTCACACCATTTCAAGCGCTCACTTTACGCGCGTTGCGCTCAACGGCACGGCGGTCACCGAGGCGGAATTGAATGCGGCGTATGCCGGCGCACTGGGCGTTCCGGTGGTTTTCATTTCCGGAGACGATGTCGCGATCAGCGAGGTCACGACGCGCTTGGGTGAAATGGAATCGGTGATCACCAAGAAGAGCCTTGGATTTCACTCGGCGGAGTCGCTGACGCCGGCCGCCGCGTGCGACAAGATCTATCAGGGCGCGCTATCGGCCGTTACCCATCGAGATCAACGCAAGCCCTATGTTGTTCCGTCCCCCATCACCTTGGACATTTCGTTCAAAAATTACACCTCGGCGGAAATCTGTGGCCTATCTGCGTTCGGTGGAGCGCACGGACTCTCATTCCATTCGCTTCGTGGGCCGGGACATGGAGCGAAGTCATGGACTTCATCGTTTTTCTGGACTACTACAATCCAGACATGACGCCGTAAGCGAGGGCTGCAAAAGATCCCAGAGATTGCCGTACAGATCTTTGAACACTGCGACCATGCCGTAGCTCTCTGCCTTGGGATCGCGGACGAAGACAACGCCCTTGGCCCGATAGGCCTTGTAGTCGCGCCAGAAATCATCCGTATGCAAGAACAAAAACACCCGGCCACCGGTCTGATTGCCGATTCGCGCGACTTGCTCCGGGCTTGCCGCTCGCGCCAGGAGCAGCCTCGATTCGCCGGCTCCTGCCGGTGCGATGACGACCCAGCGCTTATCTTGAGCGGCAATGACTGTGTCTTCCACGAGTATGAAACCCAACGTCCCGACATAGAAACTCAATGCCTCGTCGTAGTCGCGAACCAATAACGCGGTAAGGCCGAGGGATTGCCTCACTTAAGCTGCCCAGGTCTTCACGAAGTCCGGCAGATTCGGCAACACGTCGACTGCCGCATGCAACAGGACGATCAGCAACAGGCTGCGTGTACGAGCCCAGAGCGTGCCGAACAACACCGCGACCGGTGAGAGCACGCCGATGGTAAAGGCAATCACCCGAATGGGATCGGTCGAGTAGCCGTCGACCCCTGGGTGGCCGCGCAGATACAGGCCTGGTACATGCGCCAGCGCGAATAGCACCGCCCCCGCTACGACAGCGCCGGCCTCGGTTTTCAAGGCGGCTGCCAGCCGGGTCTGCAGCACGGCGCGAAACAGGAATTCCTCACAAAGGCCCGCCTCGATCGCCAGCCAGACGAATGATGCCGGCGCAGCCCAAGCCAGGGTAGCAGCCGATGCGTGCAGCGCTTCGATTTCACCGAGCGCCGGCGACACCACGCAAAGCAGCGCAAGAATAATCGCGCCGAGGACCAGGAGCGGCGGCCAAAACCCCGGCCGTCGAATGCCGGAACTGAAGAGCGGTGCAATTTTGGCGCCGAGCACGGCCAGCAACAGCACCGGCGCTGCCACGTGCACCAGCAGTTTGACGACCAGCACCAGCAATTCCTGCTCGCGTCCTGCGGGAAACACCGCGCGGGTCGCCGTCATTCCCCAGACCAGAAAACCTACCGCGTACAGAACCAAGAAACCGAGAACGGCCCACAGCTGCAGCGCGGGCCGGGTCACTGCGACCGGAGGCGGCGCGGCCTTGGCTGTCAGGGGCAGGCTCAACAAGGGCAAAGCGACGGCAAAGACCGCAAGCGAAATCGTCGGCAACGTCCAGTCCGCGCCCTGGGCTGCGAGGTAGGCCGTCGAGGCACCCCATAAGACCAAATAGCCGGCCACAAATTTCGCAGCGCGGGCCGGTATGCGTGAAGTCAGAGACATCGTAGCGGTATGATCCTCGAATGCTCACTGACCTTACTAGTCATCGCCGCCCTGCAATCCGCGGCGGCCGATCCGAATCTCGCGTCCGTGAAAAAGCAATTGCGGGCGGAAGATCAAGCGCTGCTCGACGCCATTGCACCGGGCGATAAAGCCGTTTGGGAGCGGCTGCTCGCCAGCGATGCCCTTTACGTCGATGAAAACGGCACGGTCATGAACCGCGCGCAGTTTCTGGCCGCATTGAAACCGCTTGCCGGCCGGCTCGAGCGGGCACATTTCCATCGTCGATTACCAAGCGACTATTCACGATCGAGTTGCGCTGGTCGTTCACAAGGACGATGAGCGCGAGAATTATCACGGCATCCCGCTGCGGGCCGATTACCTCATGACAGAGACGTGGGTCAAAGAGGGTGCCGACTGGCGGCTCGCGCTCGTGCATGTGTACGTCGTGGCCAAAGATCCGCCTGCCATCAAAACGTCCGCAAAACGCCTCGCTGAGTACCAAGGCTCGTATCGCGCCGCGCCGGATCTCGCCTACGTCATCCGGCTCGAGGCAGATCACCTGGTGGGTGATCGCCAGGGATTGCCGAGCGTGACGTTTTCACAGGAATCCACCGACGTTTTTTTCGTGCCCGGACATCCGCGAGATCGAAAAATCTTCCGCCGCGATGCCGGCAACAAAATCGTCGATTTTGTCGACCGGCGAGAAGGCGAAGACCTAGTGTTTGTTCGCGGCGAATGAGCTCGTGGGAAGAATCGCCGGGCGACTGGCGTCGTTGGCGATGGTCAAGATCAGCCTGTAGAAAAACGTGTTGAATTTCGCCGCGGCCGCGAAATCCATCGGCTGCGCTATGTCATCCTGCGGCCGGTGATAACGGGTCTGATACCACTCGCGGTAGCGTTTCTCCGCATCCGTGTTGGGATCGTAGCCGAAGATGAAGCTGATGGCCGGCACGTGAATGCCGAGAAACGGATACTGATCAGCTCGCGCGAGTAAGTTGCGCTCCGGCTCCGCGTCCGCTCGGATCTCGATGTGCATGGGTGCAGCGACGGCGCGCGCGGTTGCGCCTAGAGTGGTATCGGTGAGCGCTTCCGCGGTGAGGATCTTCAATGGAAATAATGGCCGTAGCTGGTCGAGATTGACGTCGGCCGCAAGTTGCTGGGCGGGGACGGTCGGATGCTGCACGAACCAACGCGAGCCGAGCAAGCCTTTTTCCTCGCCGGTGAATGCAATAAAGAGAATGCTGCGTCTCGGCACGCGCAACCGGTGCGCCTTGATGTCCTCGGCCGTTTGGATCAGCAACGCGACATAAGCCGCATCGTCGAGCGTGCCGTTGTAGAGACTGTCGCCGTTGACCGGCGTGCCGAACCCATAGCCGTCCAAGTGCGCGGCGATGACGACGAATTCGTTTTTCAGTTTCGCATCGCTGCCGGGATGCGTGGCGAGAATATTGGGTGAACTGATGTCTCGCTCGGTTATGTGCGCGAGGACGCGAAACTTGCCAGGAATTTCGAAGCTCGGCAGCGGCTGCTTCGTGCCGCCGGATTTGAGTATCGCGGCGGCATCTTGGCCGCTGCCCGCGAGCAGTGCTGCAAAGGCGTCCGCGCTCAGGCGCATGCTCGCCAACGCGGCTGTAGGAGCCTTCTCGGTTTGTGGCATGCGCAGCGTGACGCTGCGCGCGTAAGCATAAGGCCAACGTGGTGGCTCGATGCTGAAGTAGGGATCATCGACAGCGATGAGCCCGACCGCGCCGCCCTCGCGGGCATTGGCCGCGCGCACCGAAGCATTCGGCAGTCCCGCGCGCTGCGTGCCGAAGCAGACGACGATTTTTCCGGCGATGCCGGCCATGGCGTCCTTGCCGCAATAACCGCGAAATGTCAGCGCTGCTTCGAGTTTGGCTGCCAGGTTTTCAGCCGGCGCAATCGTGATCTGTTGCAGAAACTTGAGATTAGTTTCCGCGCCGCTAGCGCCTACCAGCGTGAAGCTCGTGCCTTCCGGGACAACAGCAATCTCGTGCATGGGAACGTTTTGGAAGTAGCCGCCGTTCTCGCCCGCGGGCGAGAGACCCGCTGCCTTGAAGCGATTCGCGACGTACTCGGCGGCGCGCTGGTAGGCCGCCGACCCGGTGTCGCGGCCTTCCATGCTGTCGTTGGACAATGCTTCGGTCGTATGCCACCAGGCCAACGTGTCCGTGTCGTGAATTTCCGGGTCGCGCAGATGCTGCTGCGCTTGGGCGGCGAGCGGCGCGGCCAACGCCAGCGCTAACCAATTCAACCTCATTTTGCCGCGGGCTCCCCGCCGGTATCGGCGACGAAGCCCGCCGCTTCGATGCCGGCCACCGCACAGGCTTCATCTTGATCGGAGGTCGCGCCGGTGATGCCGACGGCACCGATGATGGACTTAGCCCTGGATCGAATCAGTACGCCGCCAGGCACCGGAATCAAGCGCCCGCCGGCCAGCGCGTTCACTGCGGAGATAAACGCGGGTTGTGCCGACGCCCGTTGCGCAAGGGCCCGGCTGCCCATCCCCATTCCCAAGGCGCCCCAAGCCTTGGCTTGCGCAATTTCGGGGCGCAGCAGGCTCGAGCCGTCCTCTCGCTTGAAGCACACCAGACAACCGCTGCCATCGAGAATGGCAACGGTCAGCGGCGGCAATCCAAGGCTTCTACCCTGGGCCAGAGCCTTGTCAACAATAATGCTCGCTTGGGCGAGATCGATCATGGGCGATGCCTTCTTTAGGACCTCTTGGCGGACTTGCGCAGTTTATCGAAACGAGCCGGTGACGGATCGTTCGGTCCCAAGAACTGCATCATCGATTCGCCGTCGAGCGCATTTTCCGCGATCACCTTCAACGCGACAAGAATGGGAGTGGCCAGGATCACGCCGGCGATGCCCCAAAAAACGCCTCCAAACCACAGTCCGAGAAAGATCAGCAGCGGGTTTACGTCCAGCCGCCTACCGACTAGAAGCGGCTGAACAATCTGTCCTTCGATAACGGACAATCCCAAGTAGCTCAAGGCGACGCCGAGCGCGTGCCCGAGTCCTTCAAAAGAGACGATGGCCACCAGCGTGACGATGAGGAGCGTGGTCGTCGCGCCGGCATAGGGAATGAAGTTCAAGACCGCCGCAATGGCGCCCCAGAGGTAAGGCGTAGGCATCCCCCAGGCCATCATGACCAGGGTGGTCGCTACCCCTAGGCCCAGGTTTATGAACGTGGTCGTAACGTAAAACTGACCGACCTCGGCGCGCACCTTGTCGATATAGCCCTGGACATGATGCGCCTTGAGATGATCGAAAAAGGCGGCCGTCATGCGTGCCACCATCGGTGGTCCGCCCGCCAGAAGAAACAGCGTAATAATGACGAAAGTCGCCAAACCAATGGCCGCATCGCGCACGGTCGACAGCAGCACCCGCGCGACGCTCTCCTGCGGGGCGGCCACCGCCGCCGGTTCGGCGGAAGTGGGTGCGCCAACCTTTCCCGCACGGTCGGTCAGCTCCTCGATGTGGTTCATCAGCCGCGCCACAGGCGTAAACTTTCTTTGAATAACCGAAAGCGTATGCGGCGCCGACGCATACCACTGCTGGCTGGGTGTCCAGATCAACGCCACCAATCCCGCCACGGCCGCAAGCGCCGCAATCAGGATCAAGACGGCGCCGAGGCTGCGGGGAAGCCCGAGGCGGAACAGGGTCTCCACCGGGCTCGACAAGATGAGACCGGCGAGCATGGCAAGTGCTACCGGAATGAATGCGGTATGTCCCACATAAAGCAGCCCACCGATCAAAAACAGCAAGATTCCCTTGCCAATGTTGAATTCCCTGACTCCCTTGAGGGTCTTGGGCAGACGGTCGAATTTCGAAGGTTCAGTGCTCATGAGGGTCCCCGGCTTGACCCACTTTAACGCTTTGCGTGACCCCGCAAGCGGAATTAGGTACCAACTTGGAGCGTCCGCGAACCGGCGTGCGAATCGCGCCGACGAGCCATTTTAGCGTTGTTTCGCCGCGCGATTCCGCGCATCATTTGCGGTGCAAAGAAGGGCGCTGCGGTACATAAGAATGCGAGATTAACGCACGGGGGGTGCCTTTTGTCACGAGTACTCATAGCGGATGATCACGCCGTCGTGCGCGCAGGTTATAGGCAATTCCTGGAAGCCGACAGCAGCATCAGTGAAGTCGGCGAAGCCGCGAGCGGTAACGAAACGCTGGATCAGCTACGGCGCAAAGATTGGAATTTGCTGTTGATGGACATAGGCATGCCGGATCGAAGCGGTCTCGACATCCTTAGACATGTGATTTCCGGCTTTCCCGACGTGCGTGTGCTCATCATGAGCGGACTGCCGGAAGAGCAATATGCGCGCAACGTGCTGCGCGCCGGGGCAAGCGGCTATCTCTCAAAAGGCGGCTCACCGGAGGAGATGCTGAAGGCCGTGCACCTCGTTCTGAACGGCCGCCGCTACGTGAGCGCTTCGCTTGCGGAGGCCATGGCCGGCGACCTGGAATCGAAACGCGACTCAAACAAGCCTTTGCATGCCGAGCTTTCGGCGCGCGAATTTCAGATATTCTGCAAGCTAGCGGCTGGAGCCGGTGTGGGCGAGATCGCCCAGGAGCTGAGCTTGAGCGTCAAGACCGTCAGCACGTACCGAACCCGAATATTGGAAAAAATGAACTTCAAGTCGAACGCGGATATCACCGCGTACGCGCTGCGCAACGGCATCATTCAATAGGGCGCGAAGGCGCGCGCCTCGTTCACTCATGCGCCGCGAGCCCATCGAGCAGAACTTTATGAAAGGCCGCTGGATCTTGTAATTGCGGCGCGTGCCCGAGTTCGGAAAACTCCTTGAGCTTAGCGCCCTTGATGCGCATTGCCGCAGCCTTCGCCAGTTCAGGATAGTGGCCCAGCGTCGCCTGAACGGCCGGCGGCGCGAAGTCCTTGCCGATGGCGGTATTGTCCTTGTCGCCGATGATCAGCAGCGTAGGCACGGCGAGGTCTTCAAATTCATATATCACCGGTTGCGTGAAAATCATGTCGTAGAGCAGGGCGGAATTCCATGCGACGAGTTCCTTACCCGGTCCGCGATTCAAACCGGCCAGCATCTGCACCCAAATCTCGTAGTCGTCGCGCCAGTGGCCGGCGTAATAGGTGGTCAGCTCGTAGCGGCGGATGGCATCGGCGTTGGTTTTCAATTCTCGTGCATACCAATCATCGACTGAAATCGGCGGGACGCCCTTGGCCTTCCAGTCTTCGAGACCGATGGGGTCGACCAACACCAGATGCTCGGTCTCCTTGGGATACATCAGGGCATAGCGGATCGCGATCATGCCGCCCGTTGAGTGGGCAATGAGCGCCGCGCTTTTGATCCCCAGCGAGCCGAGCAATGCATGGGTGTTCAAAGCAAGCTGCTGGAAGGAATACTGGTAGTGCTCCGGCTTGCTCGATTTGCAAAAGCCGATCTGATCAGGAGCAATGACCCGGTAGCCGGCGGCCGTCAGCGCATCGATGGTAGTGCGCCATGTGGCAGCGCAAAAATTCTTGCCGTGCATGAGCACGGCGATTCGCCCGTTTGGGTTCCTGGGTTGCACGTCCATGTATGCCATGCGCAATGTCTGCCGTTGCGACGGGAAATCGAAATGCGCCACGGGGTAGGGATAGTCGAAACCCTGCAGCTCAGGTCCATACGAGGCGTCTGCCGCCGACGCCAGAGGACCGAAGGCCAGCAGCACGATCGTCAAGCAGAATTTGGAAACCATGAATGACCTCGGACGACGGTTAGTTGCGCATCAGTATGGCCGCGTTTGAGCTCATTTTAGCTCTAGCACAGGCCAAAGCCCGCGGCAGCGGCACTTTTTCTGATCTCCGGGCAAGCCATGTCTTACAATCCGCCGTTATGAAAATATTTATTTTGCTGCTGATCTCTTTCCTGGCGCAGGCGTTGTCTGCCGCGCCGGCCTCGGCGGAGCGTTTGGGAACCGTTTCCTTTGCGGTGTCCTGCGCACCGTCGGTTCAGACCTCTTTCGTACGCGGCGTAGCGCTGTTGCATGACTTTTGGTACCAAGAAGCGCAGCGTCAATTTGAAGACATCGCCAAGACGGATCCTTCCTGTGCGATGGCGCACTGGGGTGTCGCGATGAGCGTGTATCACCAAATCTGGGATCGGCCGGATGACGGCACGGTCGCCCAAGGATGGCGAGAAATGCAGGCGGCACTGGCGCACCCGGCGAAGAGTGCGCGCGAGCGCGAGTACGTGGCGGCATTAAGCGACTTCTACAAGCCCGGATCGCGAGATTATCAAACTCGAGTCGAGGCGTACGCCGCAGCGATGGGCAAGCTCTATCAGGATTACCCCAAAGATGCCGACGCGGGCGCGTTCTATGCGCTGGCGCTGCTGGCATCGACGGCGCCCAATGACGACAGTCTGACGCTAAATCGCAAGGCAATGGCGGTGCTGACACCGTTGTTCGCGCAATATCCCGATCATCCGGGCGTGGTGCATTACATCATCCACGCCTGCGACACCCCGGCGCTGGCGCCGGACGGACTTATTGCAGCCAAGCACTATGGCGAAATTGCAGCCTCCGCGCCGCACGCAGTCCACATGCCCGGGCATATCTTCGCGCGTTTGGGAATGTGGCAGGCTGACATCGACGCGAACGTCGGTTCGGTGGCCGCCTCCCACGATGCCGAAGGCCGAAAGCAAAGCGGCGCCATGGATCAATTCCACTCCGACGATTTTTTGGTGTACGCCTACCTGCAGAGCGGCCAAGAGGCTCGCGCCAAAGCCGTGATCGACGATTCCGTCGCCGCGATTGCACACTTCGAGACCATGTCTGACATGGGCGATCACTACATGACCGGCATGTTTCCCTACTACCGCACCAAGTTACCGATCATCTACAACTTGGAATTGCGCGATTGGAACGCCGCCGCGGCGCTGCAGGCCGTTGCGGGCGCGCCCCCGGAAACCCAAACTCTGACCTACTGGGCGCGTACGGTGGCAGCCGGCCATCTGCATCAGGCGCAACAGGCGCAAGCCAACTTGGTTGACTATGATGCGTTGGTTGCGAAGATCAAACAGGGAAGACATGCTTACTTTGCGGATTCGACGGGAGCGCGCATCGAACGCAGCGAAATGCTGGCGTGGATCGCGTTCGCAGAAGGCAAGCCCGCCGATGCGCTGCAGCGGATGCGAGAGGCGGCGGACCTTCAGGACAAAGTAGGGCAGGGCGAGGTCGATATCCCCGCGCGCGAAATGCTCGCCGACATATTGCTCGAGTCGGGCCGTCCGCAAGACGCGCTGGTCGAGTATAAGAAGGCGCTGATTTCGAGCCCGAATCGCTTCAATGGTCTGTTCAACGCAGGCAGTGCTGCAGAAGCGGCGGGCGATGCGCCGCAAGCACGGCTGTACTATGCCGAGTTGCTGAAAATCACCGACAACGGCTCGCAGTCCGCCAGACCCGAACTCGATCATGTGAAAAGCGTGGTGTCATCCGCGAAGCTCGCGGTAAAGTGACGGCTGCCGCAACCGCGCGGCTGCATTTCACGCTCGAGGCTACGGCCGAGAATTCGAGCGCCCGTGCCGCGCGCTTTACCACCCAGCATCATGAGGTGCTGACGCCCACCTTCATGCCCGTGGGTACGCATGCGGCGGTGCGTTCACAGCGGCGTGAAGATCTGCTTGGAGGCCGGTGCGCAGGTGTTGCTCGCGAACACCTATCATTTATTGTTGCGGCCGGGCCTTGAGATCTTCGAGAAATTCGGCGGCATCCATGGGTTCATGAACTGGCCGCGAGCGGTGCTGACCGATTCGGGCGGCTACCAAATCTTCTCGCTGCCCGGCAGCCGCACCCTGTGCGAGGAATATGCTGAATTCACCAGCTATACCGACAGTGCGCTGATTCGACTGAGTCCCGAGCGCAGCATCGAAGCGCAGAAGATCATCGGCGCCGACATCATGATGGCGCTCGACCAATGCGTGCCCTCGATCGTCGAGCACGAGGCAGCCCGCAGCGCCATGCAGCTGACGCATCGATGGGCGCAGCGCAGCTTGGCGGCGCGCGGCGATTCTCCCCAGGCGCTGTTCGGCATCGTGCAGGGAGCGAGCTACGCGGACCTGCGCATCGAGAGCGCGAAGACCATCTCGCAAATGCCATTCGACGGCTACGCCATCGGCGGCCTCGCTGTGGGCGAGAGCAGCGCGCAGCGCGAAGACTGCACCGCCACCGTCACCGAGTTGCTGCCGCGGGATCAGTCCGCGCTACCTGATGGGCGTGGGCACGACGCGCGATCTGCTCGAAGCCGTGCATCGCGGCGTCGACATGTTCGATTGCATTCTGCCGACCTCGCTCGCCAAGCAGGGTGTGGCTTTCACCAGTCTGGGCAGGCGCGATCTGCGGCGCGCCGCCTATCGCGGCAATGGAAGGTCCGATCGACCCCGCCTGCCTCTGCTACACCTGCAAGACCTACTCCATTGCCTACCTGTTTCATTTGCAACGCGTGCACGAAACCACCGGGTGGCAGCTGCTGGGTCTGCACAATATTCATTTCTACCTGCAATTGATGCGCACCATGCGCGAACATATCCTCGCCGGCACCTGGGCGCCGTTCTACCGCGCGCAGCGCGACGTGCTCGACGCGCGCGACAGTTACGGTAAAGCGGCACGTCACGTGACCAAGGCGGTATTGCGCGAACGCAGGCGCAAGCGTGGGCGTTACGAAGTGATCGTGAAAGAAGACGTGGGATACATTCGCGATACCGTTTCCGGCGAAGTTATGCATCTCGGCAGCGAGCCTGCGCAGGAGGCGCAATCCTTGTATGTGGAGCAGTCCGGCCTGTTGGCGCGGCTTAAGGACCAGAACCATTGGTGGTCTGGGATGTAGGGCTGGGCGCCGCCGCCAATGCCATGGCAGCCATCCTTGCCGTCGAGAATCTGGGACGCAGCGGCCGCGCGGCCGCTAACGCTCGTGAGCTTCGAGAATGACCTGGATTCACTCGAGCTGGCGCTGGATCACCCGGCATGGTTCAGGCACCTGCACCACGCCGCGCCGCGCGCGCTGCTGCGCGACAACCTCTGGAACAGCCCTACTGCGGCTATTGAATGGCAGCTGTTGAAGGGCGATTTCGCGCAGCGCAAGTTCGAGGCGCCGCCGCCCGACATCATTTTCTTCGACCCGTTCTCATTCAAGGTCGACAGCGCGCTTTGGACTCTCAGTGCATTTCGAGAACTGGCGGAGGCCTGTTCAGGAAAATCAACTGAACTTTTTACCTACACTTATTCCACCCGCGTTCGCGCTGCGATGCTGGCGGCCGGCTTCTACGTTGCCAAGGGGCGCGCCACCGGTCCCAAAGCCGAGACCACCATCGGCCTGTCGGCGCGCGCCGCGGCCGCCGCGCATGGCCGCGAGCTGTTGGGGCAGGAATGGCTGGAAAAATGGCGGCGCAGCGACGCGCAAGCCCCCTTCGGCAGTGCAGAGCAGGATCATTCGTGGCGCGCAGCCCTTCTTGGGCATCCGCAATTCACTGCCTAGCGTCGGCCGCCTTCAACAATGGTGAGGTTGTCGACCACCGTCCGATCGCCGGCCGCTTTGCTGGCGATTCGCATGGCATCGCGCAGGTCCCAATCGCTGAACACCAGTCCTCGCAGGTGCACGACACCGTGGTCGACCGTGACTTGAACGTGTGCGTCATAAAAATTCGGATCGGTATGCAGCGCAAATTGCACACTATCCCGGAGGTCCGCATCCGCAATGGAATAGACTTTTTCCGCATTCGCCGTTGCGGCGCCGCACAGCACAAGTGCCAAAGCACAAAGTGTCACGGCGCGGATTTTGATGGGCATGGTCGCAGGCTGCGCCCATATGCGGGTGCCGGGCAGCGGCAAATGCTCCGTTAGCGCGTGAGACTCTTCCCACAGCGCTTCAGAATCTTTTGTAGAAGCCCACCGACAGACCGCGCGGCAAAATTTGCACCGAAAGCGGGGTGGCGCGGGTGGTTGCCCAGTAACCGACTGCGGATCCCAACACCCATCCGGCAATGACATCCGTCTGCCAGTGCTCTTGGCTCTTCAACCGGGCAAGCCCGTCGTAGGCCGGCAACAGCTCCAATGCCCAGACCCACGGATAGTCGCGCGCATAGTTCGCGATGAAGGGCGTGACGAAGCTCGCTTGCAGCGTCACCTCGCCGCTGGGAAAACTGTCGCAGCAACGCCCCTTGAACCATTGATTCGGACCCATGGCTTGGTTGGGCCGCGCACGGCTGAAACTGAACTTCAGCGCTTCGGCTGCGACCGAAGAAATCGCTGTCGAATCGACCGTCTGCCACAGCGTGTGGCCCAGTTCATCGTCATTGCCGAGCCATAGGCTGCCGCCGATCTCTGTCGCGATGACCCCGAACTCGAGTCCCACTTGATATTTCCGTGCCCAGATGCCGCGCTGATCGAGATCGAGCTCGTGATCGATGCCCAAAAAGCCGTCCCCCGCCCGCGCATACATCGGCGCCGCCGCGAGGGCCAGGAGTGCACAGTAAATATATTTTGCGATGCGCATACTTTGTACTGCAAAGTACGCGCAATCGCAGGCTCAGGGCAAGCTATTTTTCGCGGCAGGTCAATCGCTGATCGCCATTGCGACGGGGACCAGTCCCGTCGCGATCGGCGAGCCGCTCTGCGGCGTCAGTGCGCCTGATTTGGTAGCGAGCGTGTACGCGGAAACGGTGTTGGAGTTCGAGTTCGCGGCATACGCGAATAGGCTTGTCGGATCGACTACCACTGCGGACGGCTGCATTCCTGCGGCGAATGGTGATCCGGTTAACGGCGTGAGCGTGCCGGCAGCGCCCCCGATTTTGAATCCCGATATTGTGTTCGCACCTTGGTCGGCAACGTAAACCGTGTTTGCAAGCGGATCGACGGCGATTGAAACGGGCGTAATTCCCGTGGGGTAGGGCGAGCCGCTGATGGCGCCCGGCGGGACACTGGCACTGACAGGGAGGCCATTGATGCCGGTCAGCGTGCTCGCTGCGGAATTTGCGATGTAGAGGTTGTTACCCGTGGGATCGAGCGCCAGCGCGGCCGGACTTGCGCCGCAGAGGAAGGGCGAATTGGGTTCGGAAGTCAGCGTGCCATCGCTCGAGGAAATCGCAAAGGCCGAAAAAGTGCCGTCCGCTTGATTGGCTACGTACAGAGACTCGCCCAAGGGATCCACAATCGCGGCGGAGGGCACTCTACCGGTCGCGGTGAGCGATCCTCCCACAGCAGTAAGCACGCCCGTCCCGGCGGCGATGGAGTACACCGAAACGGTCCCGTCGCTGCCGCCGCCCGTTACGTATACGTGAGAACTCGATGGATCGATGGCCACGGAAGTTGGAGTCGACCCGGTGCCGATCGGCGCGGCGCCCGCAGCCGTCAGAGCCCCGCTAGTCCGATTGATCGTGAAGGCGGAGACACTGGCGCTCAGTTGATTGACGACGTACGCATAGGCGCCAGTCGGATCCACCGCGATCGCCACCGGATTGCCTCCAGCCGCGAACGGCGAGCCGGCGATCGGGGTCAAGTTGCCGGTTGTCGAATTGATTGTATAGCCTGAGACGTCGCCCGAGCCGCGATTGACGACATATAAAAAGCGCGGCGGATTGACCGAGCAGGTCACGGCGATATTCGTGATGTCGCTGGTGCCGGCCGTCCCCATGCCGTTTGTCACCACGCAGGTTTGCGAAGGACTGGTCGGTTGGGTCTTGACTGTAATGTTGTAGGCCGTATTGGGATTTACGGCGCCAAATGTTTGACTGCCGTTCGCATCGGAACCGTTGAGCGGTATGGCGAGAGGTGTCGTTCCGTTTTGCAGCGCCAGCCGGAAGCCGACCAAGCCGCTGACGCTGCCTTCCAACATCACGGTTGGCGCACACTTCGAGCAGCCCTGTGTGTTCCATTGCAACTGGCCAATGATGCCGTAATGAGGCATAAGGCAAGGGCATGGCGGAAAGTCATATCTTCACTCCCTTTATGGAGACCCAGACGCGGCTCAAACTAACATGAATAAATTCATGGCGAATTCAACATTTTGCGCTCGAATCGCGGCGGTTTGTCATGACGAGCATCACGAAAACCGCTAGTAAGCCTCCATACAGTATCGGTGGTCGCGTCGCACTGGATGGACGCAGGCCCGCGCGGGCGGCAACAATCCTGAGAATGTCCGCCGGCTTTCACATCGACAAATTGAGCGACGAGTTCGGCCAATACACCTTGGTGCTGAAGTGCGCGGAGTGCGGCCATGAGCGCAAAGCGCAGCCGCATACGCTCGGCCGGTTGTGCGGCTGGGACGCGCGGCTCGAGGACATCGCCAAGCGCATGCGTTGTTCCAAGTGCGGTAAAAAGCGCTGCACGTCTGAAGGCGTTTCCTCCGAAAAAGCCGCGAGGCTACACAGCGCTGCCGCGATAGGATATTTTGTCTCGGCCGGCTATTTTTTTAGCGAGGACACCTGCATGCCGACCAAGGCGGACATCGTCGCAGTTTCTGGCGCGCGAATTTCCGCAAAATCAATGCGTCGTGGAGGAAGTCGGCGATCGCTCGGCGACGGTGTCGCATCCGATTGGACCTGCGCAATTGCGTCCGGGCGGCACGGTGTCGGGCCCTTTGCTCATGGCCGTTGCGGACGTGGCGCTGTACGTCGCGATACTCGCCACGATCGGCCTCGTACCCTTGACCGTCACCACCAATCTGAACATCAATTTTCTGCGCAAGCCTCTACCCGACAATCCCATCGTGGGCGTCTGTAAACTGATCAAGGTGGGGCGAATCCTGGTTGTGGGCGAAGTGGCCCTGTATTCCGATCGCAATGAGGATATGGTTGCGCATGCAGTGGGTACTTATTCCATTCCGCCGCAGCGCTAGCGGCGCTTTCTCTGAGCAGCTATGACCGACATTCCTCTCTACGCAGGCGCGGGATTCTAGTCGGCGCGATGGTCGGCCTCACCGGCGTGGGCGGCGGATCGCTGATGACGCCGATATTGATGCTGCTGTTTGGGCAATCGCCGTCGGTTGCGGTGGGGACGGATCTGCTGTTTTCCGCCACCACGAAACTCGTCGCGACCGCCTCCTTCGGATTTAGCAGACGCGTAGACTGGCGGATCGTCGGACGACTCCTGCTCGGAAGCATTCCAGGATCGGCCGCGGTGGTGATCGGTCTGTGGCTCGCTCGCCGCACGCCGAGCTCGGCCGATTCGATCACCTCGCGCGCCCTCGCGATCATTCTCCTGGTTACTGCAGTAGCGCTCATTTTCCAGACGCAGCTGCAGCGCGTCGGTCTGAAGATTGCGGCGCGAGCGCTCGTTCAGGTGGAGCGTTACAAACTCCTGCTCACCGCGCTCGCAGGGCTGACACTGGGCGTCGCGGTGACGTTGACTTCGGTAGGCGCGGGGGCGCTTGGCGTTGTCATGCTGCTCGCGCTC
Organism: uncultured Gammaproteobacteria bacterium; assembly: GCA_963771615.1. Classification (GTDB taxonomy): domain Bacteria; phylum Pseudomonadota; class Gammaproteobacteria; order Steroidobacterales; family Steroidobacteraceae; genus Bog-1198. The sequence continues at coordinate 302,672 of CAVYUD010000004.1, read as the reverse complement.
TATCCTCTGAGGCTTACGTCGGATCGGCTTGTCGCGACGGATATCGCTCATGCACTGCCGGTCACGTTGATCGCAGGCCTCGGGCCATGCATTCCTGGGCCACGTGAACTTCAATGTGTTGGCCGCTCTTCTTCTCGGCTCGATCCCCGGCATATTGATTGCGTCGCGGCTTACCCTGCGCCTGCCCGCCCGTATGACCCGCATACTCATCGCGCTGATGCTCGGCACCGTCAGCGAGCGCTTGTTCTTTGCTTAGCGCCGATCGCGCACATGCACGGCCTTCCCGGCCGAGCGCGGCAGCGAGCCTGAGTGCTGCAATCTGAATCTGCGCCGAGATGCCGATGAGATCCTTGAGCTTCGCGGCCAAGAGCGCCGCCTCCGCGGCCTTGGCCGCATCGGCAAGTTCGGCACGCGCCTCCACCACGATTCGAATTTCATCGAGGCGATTGGGCGGGTAATTTCGATCTCGTAGTGCGGCGCCAATCCGGCGCAGCGCAGAATCAGCTCTTCGATTTGCGTAGGGAAACACATTGACGCCGCGAATGATGAGCATGTCATCCGAGCGGCCGGTGATTTTCGCGATGCGCCGCATCGCGGTCACGCTTCCCGGCAGCAGCCGCGTCAGATCGCGCGTGCGGTAGCGGATCACGGGCATGGCCTCCTTGGTCAGCGAGGTGAATACCAATTCGCCTTCCTCGCCGTCGGACACCCGCTCGCCGGTGCGCGGATTCACGATCTCGGGCAGGAAGTGATCCTCCCAGATGGTGGGGCCCTCCTTGGTGCGCCGCGAATTCTTGCGCAACGCCCGGGCCCATCACCTCCGACAGGCCGTAAATATCGCAGGCATCGATACGGAACGCGCTTTCGATTTCCGCGCGCATTCCTTCGCCCCAGGGCTCGGCGCCGAAGATACCCACCTTCAAGCTGGTCGACCGCGGGTCCACGCCTTGACGCCTGAACTCATCCAGAATGGCGAGCATGTAGCTCGGGCGTCACCATGATGATCTCGGGCGCGAAATCACGGATCAACTGCACCTGCCTTTCGGTCTGTCCGCCCGACATGGGAATCACGGTGCATCCCGCCGCTTCGGCGCCGTAGTGCGCGCCGAGCCCGCCGGTGAACAATCCATAGCCATAGGCGATGTGCACCTTCATGCCGGCGCGGCCGCCCGCCGCCCGGATCGACCGCGCGACGAGGCCGCTCCAACTGCCCAGATCGTTCTGCGTGTATCCGACCACGGTGGGCTTGCCGGTGGTGCCGGAGGAAGCGTGAATTCGCGCCACTCGTTCCATCGGCACGGCGAAAAACCCGAACGGATACGCGTCTCGCAAATCCGCCTTGGTGGTGAACGGAAACCGCGCAAGGTCATTGAGCGAGCGCAGGTCCTCAGGGCGGACGCCGGCCGCGTCGAATTTTCGCCGATAATTCGCGTTGTTGGCATAAGCGTGGCGCAGAGTCGATTGCAGTCGCTCGAGCTGCAATGACTCCAATTCCGCGCGCGATGCGCCCAAGATCGGCTCGGCGGCAGCCATGGCTTGAACGCCCTGTCACGCCGTCAGGTCTCTTTCGGGGCGCCGAAGCTCGGCCGGCGCTTCTCGCGTGCCGCGGCGATTCCCTCGCGCACATCCTTGAGTCTGAAGCCCAAAAACTCCAGGGCGAGCGAAGTATCGAAGCTCGGTCCCGCCAAGCGCAGCCAGTTGTTGAGCGCATGCTTGGTCCAGCGCATCGCCGTGGGCTGCCGGCGTCCAAAGTGCGCGCGATCTCGAACGCGGTTTCGATGACCTTTGCGTCGGGCACGACGACCGAGACCAGCCCGATACGCTCCGCTTCGGCGCCCGACAGGGATTTGTTGGTCAGCAAGTGGTAGCGCGCCTTGGCCAGCCCGCACAGCAGCGGCCAGATGATGACGGCGTGATCGCCCGCCGCGACGCCGAGCTTGGTGTGCCCATCGAGAATCCGCGCATTGTCCGCGGCGACCGACACGTCCGCGAGCAGGGCGATGGCCAGTCCCGCACCGACCGCGCTGCCGCGGATTGCCGACACCACGGGCTTCGAGCAATTGATGAGGTTGTAGACCAAGTCGCTGGCCTCCTTCCAAACTCGGATCAGCGTGGCCTCATCGTCGATCATGCGATCGATCATGTCGAAATCGCCGCCGGAGGAAAAATTCGCCCCCTCGCCGCGGACCAGCACCACGCGCACGGCCTCATCGATGTCGATGCTGCGCCAAATCTGCGCCAGATCCCGATGCATATCCTCAGTCGCGGCATTCAAGCGACCTTGGTTCGACATCACCAGCTCGAGAATGCCCGGCTCCTCGCTAAAGAACCGCAGGCTGGGAAATTCCTTTGCATAAAGCGCAAGGTCGATGGACATGTCAGTTCCCTGTCACCGAATCTGGAACCGCATGAATGCTGACCATCGTCAGCACGAAGTACGACGCCACGGTTTCGCCGTTCTGGTTGGTGATTTCCGTGTCCCAGGCAACTTCGCCCCATCCCTTGTCGGCGCGCAGGCTCTTGCGCGCGCAGGTCAGCCTGACTTTGATCCGATCGCCGGGTTTTACCGGTTTCACGAAGCGCAGTTCGTCCAGGCCGTAGTTGCCGAGCACCGGACCGTACTCAGGATCGACGAACAGTCCGGCCGCGGCCGATATCAGAAAATAGCCGTGCGCGACCCGGCCGCCGAACAGCGGATTGCGCGCCGCCTCGGTCTCGCTCATATGCGCATAAAAATTGTCGCCGGTCAGCGCCGCGAATTGTTCGATGTCGGCAACCGTGACCTCGCGTTCGGCCGACTTCAGCGTGTCGCCCAACTTCAGCTCGTTGAAGGGAATGCGGAACGGGTGGCGCCCCGGATCGAGCTGCCGGCTGCCCCGCACCCAGCGCCCGCTGATCGCCGTGATGGCGTCAGGCGAGCCTTGCACAGCGGTGCGCTGCATGTAGTGCAGTACGCCGCGAATGCCGCCCATCTCCTCGCCGCCGCCGGCGCGGCCCGGGCCGCCGTGAATCAGCGGCGCCAGCGGCGAGCCGTGGCCCGTTGATTCCTTGGCGCATGTCTGATTCACCACCAGGATTCGGCCGTGATACGGCGCCAGTCCGAGGACGATCTGGGCGGCGAGGGCATCATCGCCGGTAAATACCGAGGCGGCGAGACTGCCGGCGCTGCGCCGCGCGAGTGCGATCGCCTCCGCGGTATCTTTGTATGGCAGCACGGTGGCCACCGGTCCGAAGGCTTCCACTTCATGAATGGCGCGCGCGCTTTTAATGTCATTGCAGAGCAGGAGCAGCGGGGGTACGAAAGCGCCGTGCTCGCGGTCGGCACCCTTCACTTCGAAGCGGCCCAGATCGCCTACCACCAGTTCCGCCTCGCGATGCAGCTCCTCGACGCGTTCCAGCACATCGGTGCGTTGCTCCTGGCTCACCAACGGGCCCATGCGCACGCCCTCGGCACGCGGGTCGCCGACGACGATTTTTTGCAACGCCGCCTGCAGAGCAGCCACCACCTCGCCGCTCGCCGCCGCCGGCACCAGTGCCTTGCGGATGGCGGTGCACTTCTGCCCGGTTTTGACCGTCATTTCACGCACCACTTCTTTGATGAAGAGATCGAATTCGGGCGTGCCCGGCCTCGCATCCATTCCTAGAATGCTGGAATTGAGCGAATCGGTTTCCGCGATGAAGGGCACCGCATGGCGGACGATGGCCGGATGCGTGCGCAGGCGTTCCGCGGTGTGTGCGGACCCGGTGAAGGACACGGTGTCCTGGCAATCCAAGTGTGCGAACAGGTCGCCGAGGCTGCCGCACACCAGCTGCAGAGCGCCCTCCGGTAAAATCTTCGAATCGATGATGCGCCGGACAACCAGCTCGGTGAGGTACGCCGTCGCGGTCGCGGGCTTGACGATGGCCGGCATGCCGGCGAGCAGTGCCGGCGCCAGTTTTTCGAGCATTCCCCACACCGGAAAATTGAAGGCATTGATGTGGATGGCCGCGCCCTCGCGCGATACGTACAGGTGCTGGCCGACGAAGCTTCCGCCCTTGGACAAGACCTCGACATCGCCATCCACATAGACATGGGAATTCGGCAGTTCCTTGGAACCTTTGCTTGCGAAAGCGAATAGCGTGCCGATTCCGCCGTCGATGTCGATCAGCGCGTCGTTCTTGGTCGCGCCGGTGCGATAGGAGAGCGCGTAAAATTCTTCTTTGAGCTCGGTCAGTTTTTTGGCAAGCGCCCGGAGCATCGTGGCGCGTTGATGAAAGGTGAGGGCGCGCAGCGCAGGACCGCCCACATTGCGCGAAAATTCCAGCAGCGCTGCGAAGTCAATGCCGCTCGAAGTGGCCAGCGCAATGAGCTCGCCGGTGCTGGCATCGCGCATCGCAATGCCTTCGCCGTCGCCGCTTTGCCAGCGTCCGCAAACATAACTCTGTAGATTCATGCAGAAATCCCGTTGGGTGTGGGCAGACGTAGGCGCGCACAGCGTCCACGGAAAAGCGCAACCGTCTCGCCCGAACTCATGGCGACGCGCACATCGTAAATGCCGTGACGTGCGCTGCGCGAGACTTCCGTGGCGAGCGCGGTCAGGACTTCGCCGGCGGGTGTCGGCGCGAGAAATTCTATGCTCGCCCCGGCCGCGACCATCGCGTCGCCATAGGAATTGCAGGCAAAGGCGAAGGCGCTGTCGGCTAGCGTAAAAATGATTCCGCCGTGACATAGGCCGTGGCCATTGACCATGTCTCGCCGTACCGTCATCGAGATCCGCACGTTGCCCGGCGCCACATCGAGGATCTCGAGACCTAAATTTTGCGATGCACGATCGCTGCCGTACATGGACTGAACCGCGGCTCGCGCCAGCTCGGGCGTGGACACGCTAGCGGCCGGTGAAGCGCGGCGAGCGCTTCTCGGTAAAGGCTGCGACGCCCTCCACATAGTCGCGCGAGCGTCCGAGTTCGCGCTGCACGTCGCGCTCGACGTCGAGCTGCTCCTCGAGGGTGTTTTCCCAGCTGCGCCGCAAAGCAGTCTTGGTGGCGGCGAGTCCGAGCGTCGGCGCCACCGCAAATTGCCGCGCCATCGCGTCGACCGTGGCAGCGAGCTCCGCGTCCTCGACGCATTGCCAGATCAATCCCCAGGCTGCCGCTTGTTCGGCCGGCAGCTTGTTGCCCAGTAAGGTCAACCCCATGGCGCGTGCATCGCCGACCAGACGCGGTAAGAACCACGTGCCGCCGGAATCGGGAATCAACCCGAGCTTGGAGAAGGCTTGCACGAAATTCGCGCTGCGCGCGGCGATCACAATGTCGCAGGCGAGGGCGATATTGGCGCCTGCGCCGGCGGCGACGCCGTTGACCGCCGCGATCACCGGCATGGCCAAATTGCGCAGCGCCAGCACCAGGGGGTTGTAGCGCTTTTCGATCGATTCGCCCAGATCGACGCCCTGCGAGCCGGGAGCGACCGCGCGATCGCCCAAATCCTGTCCTGCGCAAAAGCCCCGACCGGCGCCGGTCAGCACCAGTACGCGCGCGCCGCTCTCTGGGATGCTCGCCAACGCCTGGCGAACCTCGCCGTGCATCTGCGTGTTGAAACTGTTGAGCTTGTCCGGCCGGTTCAATGTCAGACGAGCGATGCCGCTGTCCACCTCAAATAAAATGGTCTCGTATGACATGCTTTCCCCTCAAGGCCTAAGTGAACAACTATTTCTGGTCGTAGCTGATTTCAAGCGTGGGCGTCGTTGGCCGCGCCTGACAGCATAGAACGAAGCCTGCGTCGGTCTCCCAGCGCTCCAAGGCAATGTTATGCGTCATGACCGCGGCGCCCTCGGTGATTCTAGCGCGGCACGTCGCGCAGATTCCGGAACGGCAGGAGAAGGGCAGTTCCAGCCCAGCCCGTTCCGCCGCATCCAGCACCGAGGGATCGCTTGGCGACATTGGGAAGCTGCGGCGCCGGCCGTCCATGGTCACCGTGATGGTTGCCAAGACTTCCTGGGGCGCGGGTGCGTCGAGCTGCTTGGTCAGTATTTCCAGCGGCCGGGAATTTGCCGTCGCGAAGCGCTCGAAGCGGATGGGCGCATTGCCGTTCAACGCTTTGACGGCATTTCGTACCTCATCGACCATGTCGCCCGGGCCGCAAATCAAGTATTCATCCGCGCTGGAAATTTCCTCAAGCTGTTGCGCCAGCTCGGCGACCTTCTTGCCGTCGATGCGCCCGTTCAGCAGTTCGGTATGTTGCGGCTCGCGGCTCATCACGAAGTGCAGCGACAGGCGATCCATGTAGCGATTTTTCAGCGCCAGCGTCTCCTCCAGAAACATCGTGCGAGAAATGCTGCGATTGCCGTAGATCAGCGTGAAGCGGCTGCGCGGTTCGCGCGCCAAAATATCCGTCGCGAGCGACAAAATGGGCGTAATGCCGCTGCCGGCGGCAAACGCGACATAGGAAAACTCGGCGCTCGGGATCGATCGAGGTGCGAAAGCGTCCCATCGGCGTGCCGACCTCGAGGAGGTCGCCGGGGCGCAGATTCGCGGCCAGATCGCCCGACATGATTCCGCCGGTTTGCATCCGAATGCCGAGCTTGAGCGCACTGCCGCCCGGCGGCGTGACGATCGAATAGGTGCGGCGTTCGTCGCGGTCGTTGATGGTCCGGCGCACGGTGACGTACTGGCCCGCATGATGCGCAAAGCTCTCGCGCAGTGCCGCAGGAACCTCCACGGTCACGCAGGTCGCATCTTCTGCGGCGCGCTCCACGGCGATGACTTTCAGCGGATGGAAATTCAAGGCCGCCATGTCAAATGCACTTGAAATATTCGAAAGGCTCGAGACAGGCGCGGCAGCGGTGCAAGGCTTTGCAGGGCGTCGAGCCGAATTCACTCACCATTTCGGTGTCGAGCGACTGGCAGCGCGGACAGGCCAGCGGGCGAGTCCCGCGCAGCACGTCGCGCATGTTGGCCAAGCTCTGATCCGGGGGAACGATGCCGTACTCGAGAAGCTTGCGCCGTCCCTCGGAGCTGATCCAATCGCTGCTCCACGCCGGCGAGAGCACGTTGGTCACCTTGAAGTCGCCCACGCCGCCGATTCGCAGCGCATCCTGCACGGAGCGCCGGATCACTTCCGTTGCGGGACAGCCCACATAGGTTGGGGAAAGACCGACCTCAAGATCTCCTCCGGGACCCACGTCGACGAAACGCACCAAGCCCAAGTCCACGATGCTCAAGGCGGGGATTTCAGGATCTTCCACGGACGCAAGCAGCTGCCATGCCGCCGCCACGCGCGCCGCTGGCTGCAGCATCGCTTGCTAGAGTCGCGGAACTCACCAGCGCGCGTCCGGATAGGTGCGCTGCAGGTATTGCATCTCGGCGAGGATGTAGCCCAGATGCTCGCTGTGCTGGCCGCGCTTGCCATGCCAGGCATGCGGACGATCGGCCGGACGCTTCAGCGTCGCCTCGTTCAAGGTGGCGTCGATGCGCGCGCTCCACGCGCGATGGACCTCCGAAAGCTGCGGCGCGATGCCGCAGTCGGCCATCAGATGATCCAAATCGTCCGCGGCGAACAGCTCAACCGTGTACGGCCACAGCAATTCCAGCGCGGACTGCACGCGCGCATGGCTCTCCGCGGTTCCGTCGCCGAGGCGCACCAACCAGTCGCTGCTGTAACGCAGGTGGTAGCGGACTTCCTTCACGGATTTGGCGGCGATCGCGGCCAGGCGCTCATCGCGCGATGCCGCCATGCGCTGATAGAGCTCGAGCTGAAATGCATCGATCAATACCTGCCGGACGATGGTTTGGCCAAAGTCGCCGTTCGGTTGCTCTGCCAGGATCGCGTTGAAGTACGCGCCCTGCTCGCGCAGGTAGGCGAGTTTGTCTTCGTCGCGGCCGCGGCCTTCGATCTCACCCGCATAGGTCAGCAGCAGCCGAGCCTGACCAATCAAGTCGAGCGCAATGTTGGCCAGTCCCAGGTCCTCTTCCAGCGCCGGAGAATGGCCGACCCATTCACCCAGGCGTTGTCCCAGCACCAGGCTCAGATCGCCGAGACGCAGGACGTAGCGAAACAGCGCGTCGGCGTCGGCCTTGGGCGCAGGCTGCGCTCATAAGGTTTTGACCTCGTCGGGGATTTCATAGAAGGTGGGGTGACGGTAGATCTTGTCGCGCGCCGGTTCGAACAAGGAATCGGTTTCGGTGGGATCGGACGCGATGATGGCATTCGAGGGCACGACCCAGATGCTCACGCCCTCTTGGCGGCGCGTATATAGATCGCGCGCGTGATCGATCGCCATGCGCGCATCGGAGGCGTGCAGGCTGCCCACATGCTTGTGATCGAGGCCGCCGCGGGCGCGAATGAACACTTCGTAAAGAGGCCACTGACGTTTATCTTCCATCGGATGCTCCTTAGGCTGTGGCGCCGTGCTTCGGTGCGAGGAGCTCTGCTTCGCCGCATAGGCGCTCGCGGCCTCGCGCACCCACGCACCGGCGGCATGCGCATTGCGGCGCGCGGCCATGCGCTCGGCGTTGCACGGGCCATTGCCTTTCAAGACTTGTTCGAACTCGGTCCAGTCGATGGGGCCGAACTCGTGCTGTTGCGTGGATTCATTCCAACGCAGCAGCGGGTCGGGCACGGTAAGGCCCAAGAACTTGGCTTGCGGCACGGTGAAATCGACGAACTTCTGCCGCAATTCGTCGTTTGAAAAACGCTTGATTTTCCAGCGCTGCGAATCGCCGGTATGCGGTCGAATTCGCATCCGAGGGACCGAACATCATGAGCGCCGGCCACCACCAGCGGTTCAACGCCTCCTGCGCCATGCGCTTTTGCTCGGCAGTGCCTTGCGCCAGATGCAGCATCAGATCATAGCCTTGGCGCTGATGGAAGCTCTCTTCGCGGCACACCCGCACCATGGCGCGCGCGTACGGTCCATATGAACAACGGCACAGCGGAATCTGATTCATGATGGCGGCGCCGTCCACCAACCAGCCGATGGCACCCACGTCGGCCCAGGTCGGCGTCGGGTAATTGAAGATGCTCGAATACTTCGCCTTGCCCGAGAGCAATTGTTCGACCAATTGATCGCGGCTGACGCCGAGGGTCTCGGCGGCGCTGTAGAGATAAGCGCCGTGACCGCCTTCGTCCTGCACCTTGGCAATCAAGATCGACTTGCGCTTCAGGGTCGGTGCGCGCGTGATCCAGTTTCCTTCGGGCAGCATGCCGACGATTTCGGAATGCGCGTGTTGCGAAATCTGCCGGATCAGGGTGTTGCGATAGCGCGCCGGCATCCAGTCCTTGGGCTCGATCTTTTCCTCCGCATCGACGCGCGCCAGGAAGCGCTGCTCGAGCGCGCTCTCATCCAGCTGCGCCGCGGCTTCGCGTTCTGCGCATCCAAAGCTTGCGTGTACATGCCTGACCCCCGGAAGTTCAGCCTGCTCTATTGTGATACAAAAAATATAGAAATGCAAAGAATTATGTGTCATAAAGATGGAGTCTCGGGAAAGCTACCCAAATGGCAAAGAACGCTCGTACCCCAGCCGATAGCCCTCGGCCGCCGCCGCCGAACTAGTGGCTCGATTTCGCCGCCAGCGCCCATTGCGGGGCGGTTCGCTCATCGTGACGCTGTTCGGCGATGCCATCATGCCGCGCGGCGGGACCATCGCCTTGGGCAGCCTGATCGAGCTGGCGGCTCCCTTTGGACTGAATGAACGTCTGGTGCGTACCGCCACCGCGCGACTGGCGCAGGATGGTTGGCTCGAGGGGCGCCGCGCGGGGAAGCTCAGCGAATATCAACTGTCGAAGAATGGACGCGCCCGGTTCGCCGAGGCAACCAAGCGCATCTACAGCGAGCCCGATGCGGCATGGTCCGGCCGCTGGACCCTGATTGTCGTGCCGCCGATGCGGGCTGCCGAGCGAAGAGAGATTCGCGACGAATTGCTGTGGCGCGGATTCGGCGAGATCTCCGCCAATGTTTTCGCGCACCCCGAGTTGGATTCTCAGGCGCTGCGCTCGCAGCGTGACGCGGGCGGCTTGCTCTCCAAAGTCGTCGCATTCGACGCATCGCTCGCAGGCGAGGACTCCCCGCAACGTTTGGTCGATCTGGGATGGGACCTCGAAGATCTAGGCCTGCGATACCGACGCTTTGTCGACCGCTTCGCGATCGTGCAGGCCGAACTCAAACGCCATCGCGGTATCGAGTCTCGGGATTGCTTTCTGGTGCGGACGCTGCTGATCCATGAGTATCGTCGCCTGCATTTGCGCGACCCATTATTGCCGGTGCAACTGCTGCGGCCCAACTGGCCTGGAGCGCAAGCTGCGCTGCTATGCCGGGACATTTACGCGCGAGTCTTCGGCCCATCTGAAGGCTATCTATCGCGCGTCGCGTCCCGCCTGACAGGCCCGCTGCCGCCCGCGGACGCCTCAGTCCTGCAGCGCTTCGGCGGTATCGGGCCACTGCTCCAGAGTCTTGACGACCAAGGCTAGAAAGGCGTTCGCCTGGAATGCGTCCAGCGCCCGATGATCAATGGTCAGCGTGAGATAGCACATGGAGCGCACAGCAATGGACTCGCTGCCTTCCGCGTCGATGACGCAAACGCGGCGTTGCACCTTGCCGACCCCGAGAATGGCCACTTGCGGCTGATTGATCACAATGGGCGCGGCGAGCAGGCTGCCGCCGACGCCGTGATTCGAGATCGTGAAGGTGCCGCCGCGCACATCCTGCGGCGATAGCTTGCCGGCGCGGGCCGCCTCCACCGCTCGATGCAGACGCTGCGCGATTGCGAAACAGGTTCAAATCTTGCGCGCGATGAATTACCGGCACGATCAGCCCCTTCTCGCCCAAGGCCGTGCCCACGCCGATGTTCACATCCGAGTGCAGTTCCATGGCGTCCTCGCGAAACGTCGCGTTGACTTCCGGATGCGTGCGCAGTGCCCGAATGCAGGCGCTGATGAAGTAAGCCGTCAAGGTAAGACGCGCACCGCGCGACTCGAAACTCTTGGCATGCAGCGCGCGATGCTTCAGCACGCGGCCCAAGTCGGCCTCGAATAACGTCGTCACGTGCGGCGCTTCGCTAAGACTTCGCACCATGTGCTGCGCCACCCGGCGCCGGATGGCGCTGTGCGGAACGAGCGTGGCCGCGTCGCCTGGAGAGACGTGTGCGGCCTGACTGACGTGGCGCGTCACGTCCTGGGCCGTGACTCGGCCATTGCGGCCGGTACCGTTGATGGCGCTGGGAGCAATGGCATGTTCGTGCAGCAGCCGCCGGACCGAAGGGCTCAATAATTCGGATTCTGCGCGAGCATTTGCGGGTGCACGCGAAGTTTCGACTTTCGTTGCCGGTGCGGGCGCCTCGAATTCTGCGGCTGAAGTCGCTTCGACCGGAAGTTGTAATCGCGCCAGTACTTCGTCGGGGCTGACTTCAGCGCTTTCCGGCTTTAGAACTTCGATCAACGTGCCGCTGGCCGGTGCGGGAATTTCGACGGTGACTTTGTCGGTTTCCAGTTCCACCAACGGCTCGTCCTTGACGACGTTGTCGCCGACGGCCTTGCACCATTTGAGAATCGTAGCCCGGGTTCCTTCCTCGTTCGGCGGGACCAGCACGTCCTTGATGCTGCTCATGTCAAGTTTCGGCGAGGTCGATGATCGACTGCGTGATTGCCTGGATGCTCGGCAGCACCGCCTCCAGCAATAAGGGATTGTGCGGGCTCGGAACATCCGGCATGGCGAGGCGCTCGATGGGCGCATCCAGATCGAAGAAGGTCTCTTTGGCAAGCACGGCCGCGATTTCCGCGCCGAATCCGGCAGTCATCGTGTCCTCATGGACGATGAGGCAACGGCGCGTCTTGCGCACCGAAGCCAGTGTCGCGTCGCGATCCCACGGGGAGAGCGTGCGCAAGTCGAGCAGGTCCGCTGATTTACCGCTGGCCGCGATGGCCTGCTCGCAGCGTTCCACCATCGCGCCCCATGTGACAACGGTCAACTCGGTGCCCTCGCGCAAGAGACTGGCTTTACCGAAAGGAATCACGAATTCATCGCCGGGGTACGGGCGGCGAGCCCAGCCGCCATCGAGCAGCGAGCGGTGTTCAAAAAATATTGTCGGGTCATTGCCGCGCAGGGCGCTTCGCAGCAGTCCCACCGCGTCCTGCGCGTTCGAAGGCATGGCCAGTCGCCAGCCGACGCCATGCAGCCACTGCACCTCGTTCGATTGGCTGTGCCAGGGATCGCCGCACTTGAAAAATCCACCGGGAATGCGCACCACCATCGGCGCGGCAAATCGGTTCACGGTTCTCCAGCGCATCGTGCCGCAGTCATTCAATTGTTCGGCGGCAGGATCGGCATACTTGCGGAACTGAATTTCAGGCACCGGCATGAGCCCGGCAGCCGCCATGCCGACCGCGCGGCCGATGATGCCTTCCTCGGACAGGCTGGTGTCGAACACGCGGTCCACGCCGAAGCGTTCTTGCAGCCCCAAGGTCGCCGCATGCACGCCGCCCTTGCGGCCCACGTCTTCGCCGAACACCAGCATGCGCGGATTGACCGCCAGCTCATGCTCGAGCGTGCGGCGCACCGCGGTAACCAGGTTGATGCGCGGACCTTGCGGCGTCGCTCGCTCGCTGCCCGGCGCAGGTTCGATGCCGGCGCCGCGCAGTCCACCTTGCTGCTGCAGATCGAGAGAACCGTCGGCGCGAGTTTCCGAAAACACATGGCGCTGAATGCGTTTCGGGTCGGGTGCCGCACGCCGCTCGACATTGATCAGCGTCCGCGCGACCAGAGCGCGGGCTTCAGCAACTTCCCGATCCCAGTCGGCCTGGGACAAGGTGTGAGGAACCAGCTGCTCGCGCAGCTTGGTCAAGGGATCGCGAGCTTTCTCGGCGGCGATCTCCTCGGCGGATTTGTAAGTCTGGGTATCCTGGCCGGAATGGCCGGAGAGGCGCGGCACCACCAACCTTATCAGTGCCGGCCCCTCGCCGGACCTCACGCCGCCGACTGCGTCTTTGATCAGCGCCGCGGCGGCGAGCGGATCGGAACCATCGCCATCGAGCACCCGCAGCCCACGAAAGCTCGCCAGATTGCGGGCAATGTTGCCGCCCGGAGTCTGCTGCTGCGAACTCACCGAAATTCCGTAGCCGTTGTCTTCAATAAAGAAGAGGTACGGTAATCGTTCGGTTGTCACGATATTGAGCGCCGCCCAAAAACCATTGGTCGCCGTCGACGCTTCGCCGCCGTGCGCGACGGCAATGCTGCCCCGGCACGACTGCTCGCCGAGCGATCCAGAGCGATAGCGCAGCGCCTGTGCCCATCCCACTGCCGGGGTGTATTGCGCACCCACGCCGCCGCACACCGGTAGCACGCAGGGACCTGCTTTGCGCGGCATGTTGAACACGACTCCGATGTCGCGTCCATCGCTCATGCCGCCGGCGCGCATCATGGTCGATGCCAGCGCTTCATCAATCGGCAAGCCGAGGCCGAGCAACAACGGGCGCGAACGATAGTAACCACCGACGCCGTCCTGAGCTCCAGTGAGCTGCGTGCTCAGCAGCACTTGGGTGAGATCGTGCCCGCGTGCGGAAAATTGATAGAGAACTTTGCGCTCCTTCAGGAGCGTCGATTCTTCGAGGTCATCCAGCGCACGCGAAATGGCCACGTGACGCAGCACGCTAAGCCAGTCGATGACGCCTGGGTCGGGCGCACGCTCCACTTGCACGGGATTTGCCACCATGCGCTCAAGACTAATCCAGTCGAATAGAGAGAAATCGCTAAAAAGATCCCATTGGTGGCGATATATTGGTGATAATCACTAATAAGATCCAACTGTTTAGGTGAAATATGAAGCTTGATCGATTTGACGCAAAAATACTCGACGCACTGCAACGCGATGGACGACTGTCTGTGGTAGACCTCGCCGAATCGATCGGTCTGTCGCCCACTCCCTGTGCGCGGCGCATCAAGGCGCTGGAATCCGAAGGGGCGATCGAAGGCTACGCGGCCGTGCTGAATCCGGCACGCGTGGGACTTGCCGTACTGGCCATCGTCCAAGTCAAGTTGACCGAACACACCGACGAGACCGTGGCGCGCTTCGAGCGCGAAATTCAGCTCATGGATGAGGTCACGAAATGCCTGGCCATGACCGGCAGTTACGATTTTATTTTAGAGGTGTACGGCAAGGATTTGGAGGCGCTCAGCAATGTCGTGCTGAAGAAGCTCATCCGGGTTCCCAATGTTCGCGACATGCAATCAAGTGTGGTGCTGCAAACCATCAAGCGCACAGCGCGAATTCCGCTGGCGCATCTGCTGCTATGATCGGGCGCTCGATATTTTCCGGGGGAGAAAAATGCTGCGCAAACTAATTTCCGCGACGCTATTTGCCGGCGCTCTTGCCGGAAGTGCAATGGCACAGGGTGCGAGTGCTACCTGCGCGTTGCCCGCGGAACCCAAGGGCATCCCCGCAGCGATCGATGCGGCGATCACCGGGCCTGCAGACCAGGATCGTGCATGCATGAAAGCGTTATTCATACCCGAAGCGCGCCTGATCGTCGTTTCGATCGGAGCGGATGGTACGCCCAGCTACACGATCCTCTCCGTGGACGACTGGATCGCTCGCGTCAAAGCCCGCGGCCATGCAATCTTGGAAGAAAAGCAGCTGAGGTTCGATACGCAGCGCTACGGGAACATCGTGCACTTATGGAGCACATATGCGCTGCATAGCGACGGCAAACAAGTTGCACGCGGGATCAACAGCATTCAAGCGATCAAAGAAGCCGGCGGCTGGCGAGTGATGGGCATCATGTGGCAGGCTGAGTCGGCCGCAGCGCCGCTGCCGAAGGAATATCTCCCCTGATGCTGCGCGAGCTTCGAGAACAGCGAGCCGGCTCCTGCCGGCTGCTGCTCTTGAAGTCTGCGAGTTATTGCTTTACGGACTGTGCGGCGGCCTTTGCATTTGCCTTGGCCGCGCCGTAATCGGCCTCAGCTTGGTCCTTGCAGGATTTTTGCGCGTCGCCGCCCAGCGATAGACAATTTGCCAACGCAACTTTTCGATCTCCGTCCGCTTTGGCAACCGCAAGATTGTACGCGTCCTTGGCTGCCGCATTGTTGAAGGCGATGAGCTTGTCATCCACTTTGTCGGCCGCCTTGTCCAGATCCTTCTCAGCCGCCTTCTCGCTATTGGCCACTTCGTTCGCGGCCTTCTGCTCAGCCGCGGCGACATCCTTGGAAACGGTTTCCGGAGACTTGGCGCTATCGCAGCCGGAGGTTACCAAGAAGGCCACAGCAATTGCCGAAGCTAGAAGCGTACGCATAACGATCCCCTGTGTGGTTGTGAATGGATCGCAGTCTAACACCACACTGGTTAGGACACTCTTTGACAAGAGAAGCGCGCAAGGCCTATTTTTGCTTGATACAAGCCGGAGAAGAACAATGCTGAAGGTGCGGATGAAACACCTGTGCTGGGCAGCGTCTGCCCTGACTTGGGCGCCGTTCAGCGCAGCAGCCGCGACCTCCACGGCAGTCCAGCAGCAGAATTGGAGCGTCGCCGGTTTGGGGCAGCCGGCCGACATCGTGATCGATCACTGGGGTATCGCACATATATTCGCGGCGAACATTCACGATGCTTTTTTCCTGCAGGGCTATAACGCCGCGCGCGACCGCCTTTGGCAGATTGATTTGTGGCGCAAGCGCGGCCTTGGATTGCTCGCGAAGTCCTTGGGTCCCGCATACGTTGAGCAGGACCGCGCCGCACGCCTGTTCCTCTACCGCGGCGACATGGAAAAGGAGTGGTCGGCGTACGCGCCGGATTCGCGCCAGTGGGTCGCGGCGTTCGTCGCCGGCGTGAATGCCTACGTCGCGCAAGTACGCAGCGGGACTCGGCCGCTGCCGATCGAATTCAAGCTTACCGACAGTCAACCCGATACGTGGCGAGCCGAGGATGTGCTTCGTATACGCAGCCATGCGCTGGTGTCCAACGTCAACTCGGAAGTCACGCGTGCCCGGGTCGTTTGTGCGGGCGGACTCAAGGCGGACGAGCTGCGCCGCAAGATCGAACCGTCGGGCCATAAAGTCATGGTGCCGCCGGGCCTCAATCCTTGCGATGTACCCGCTGACGTGCTCAAGGATTATTTGTTGGCCACCGAGCAAGTGGATTTCAGCGCGCTTGGCAAAACGGTCCTGCACGCCGACAACACCGCCGAGCGGCGGCTGGCGGCGGCGCTCGATACGCAATCGATGGAGGGTTCCAACAACTGGGTGATTGCGCCCTCGCGCACCGCAACCGGCCGGCCGATTCTCGCCAACGACCCGCACCGCCAGCTCGGCGCTCCGTCGCTGCGCTACATCGTGGCTTTGAATGCGCCGGGACTCAACATCATTGGCGCCGGCGAACCGGCGCTGCCGGGGATATCCTTCGGACACAACGACGATATCGCTTTCGGCATCACCATCTTCTGGATCGATCAAGAAGATCTTTACGTGTATGCGCTGAACAAGGGCGACCCCGACAGCTATCGCTACCAATCCGGCTGGGAAAAAATGCAGGTCGTGCGCGAGAGCATCGAAGTGAAGGGCGGCGCCGCCCGCGAAGTTGAATTGCGCTTCACTCGCCATGGCCCGGTACTCGCGGTAGACGCGGCGAATCATCGCGCCTTTGCCATGCGCACGGTTTGGAGTGAACCCGGTCTCGCGGGCTATTTCGGTTCCTCGCGCCTGCTCATGGCGAAGAATTGGGATGAGTTCAAGGTTGCCGCCAACGCCTGGGGCGCGCCGCCGCTCAACATTGTCTATGCGGACGTCAAGGGAAATATCGGCTGGGCCGCGTCGGGCCGTGCACCTCAGCGCAAGAACTGGGATGGCCTCCTGCCGGTGCCGGGTGATGGCCGCTACGAGTGGGCCGGCTTCCATGGCAAGGATGTGCTGCCCTCACTGCTGAATCCCACGCAAGGCTATTTTGGGACCGCAAATGAAATGAACCTGCCTGTGGGGTTCCCCAATGAACAAAATAAAATTGGCTTCGAATGGACTGACCGCTCGCGCATCGATCGAATCTACGAATTGTTAGGCGCCAAAACAAAACTGACGCTCGCCGACTCAATGGCAATTCAAACCGATGTCGTAAGCACGCAGTCGCGGCGCGCGGTGGCATTGATTGCCTCGCTTTCCTCAGCGGATGGCGCGCTTGCGCAAGCTCTGGCGCTGCTCAAAGCCTGGAACCACGAGGAAAGTACCGGCAGCGCCGCTGCCGCGATCTACGAGGTATGGGCGACGAAGTATCTCGGCAAAACGACGATTGCGAATGCGGCGCCGGAAGCGGCGCGCAAACTGATCGATAACGGTCAGCTGCAGGCGGTGATCGAATATCTTGAACATCCCGATGGCACGCTGGGCGCTGATCCTGCGGCCGCGCGCGATGCCATTCTCGTTGAGAGCCTGAGGAGCGCGCTTGCGGAGATCAATCAACGTCTGGGTTCCGACATGAGCACCTGGACTTGGGGCCGCCTGCATCGCGCGACCTTCGAGCCTGCCGTCGCCGTCTTGGCCGATCCTGAGTTGCGAGCGCAGATGTCGGTCGGCCCGCTGCAAACGCCGGGCTCGTCCTCGACGCCGCGCGCGCAGTCTTACAGGGCCGCTGATTTCTCGGTGGTCGCCGGCGCTTCGGTGCGCCTGGTGATGGACGTGGGCGCGTGGGACAATTCGGTTGCAATCAACACGCCCGGCCAATCGGATGATCCAATGAGCGCGCATTATCGGGATCTCTTTCCTATGTGGGCACAGGGGTCCTATGTGCCATTAAGATTCAGCCGCGCCGCGGTCGACCGCGACGCCGAGGATTTGATTCACATATCGCCCGGCGGCTGAGGATCTCGCATGATCAGACGTCTTTTGATGATGCTCTCGATAGCGCTATTGGCTGCCTGCACCAAGCCCCCTGATTCGCAAACCGCGTTGCAGACCATCGACAATCCGTCCGGCGGAAAAATTGTCTATGGACGAGTTGACGGCGCGAGTGGTGAGGCCGGCGCAATGGGACTGATTTTGAGTTCGCTGCATCGTCAGTATGGCGACAAGCCGCAGGTGGGCAAGGTATTCCAGGTTCGCGACAGCAACTCCGCAGCGGTTTTCTTCACGCTAATCAAGCGCAATCAGGGCAACGCGCCCATTGCCGGCATGCTCATTGCCTCGCCGAGCAGTGCCGGAGTCGAGGCGGCTCTACTAACCGACGAGGCGTCGCGATTTGGAAAGACCATCAACCCGATGCTGCAGTCGCTGTTCGCTGTCTGGCACCCCGGCGCGCAGAAAGCGGCCGAATCTTCGGCGAAATCCGCGCCGGTGCAGGGCTTGATTCCGTACGTGCTGCCTGACGGATCGGCGTCGGTATCGTTGCCGGCCGGATGGAAAGTCGATCCTTCGAGCGGCGGCGGCACGATTCTCGCCACCGGCCCGCAAGGCGAGGGCGTGGCTTTGGATTTTCCGCTGCATGCCTGGAATTCCAGAGATCCGCGGGTGCAGCGGACGATGCAGTTTGCGCAGGGCGCGGGGCGCAATACAGCCTACGCACGGGCGCTTTACTACCCGTACGGCGGCGATCTGGGCAAGACATTCGTTGATTTGTTGGAAATGCGGGCTCGCATGAACGCTCAGCCGACCCTCAGCATACAAGTCGCGAGTGAAACGGCAATTCCCGCTGCCGCCGGCTCTCGCTGTGCGCGGCTGCAAGGACGATTGGAATCAAACGACGGCAAAGGCAAGAAGGAGTTCAACACTGTGTTCTGTTCCGGAACGCTCTCGCCGATGGGTCAATACGGGAACATCGCTTTTCACAGTGCGGTTCCTGAGGCTAACGCGGCGCAGGAGCGCGCGACTATGGCGGCGATTTTGAGTTCCTTCCAGGTGAACATGGGCGTCGTCAATCGCGAGGCGGCCGCGCTGGCCGCGCCCGCGATCGAACAGATTCATGCTATTGGCCGCGCGGCCGCCGCCCAAGCGCAGCAGGCGCATGCAATGGAGGATCGGCAACATCAAGCCGTCGAAGCGCGCTGGGACAGTCAGGACAAACACAATCAAGCCTTCAGCAACTACCTGCTCGATCAAACTGTGATATCGGACAACCAAAACAGCGGCCATGCAACGGTTTGGAATCAGACGGCGGACGCGCTGGTGAAGGGGAACCCGTCGCGCTTCGGCTATGTCGACACTCCTAACTTTTGGAAAGGTGTGGACTACTGAATATGAAAAAGCTCAAGCACGAATCCGAGCTGTTCAAGGCCGCGTTGCTCGCGGGAGTTCAATATGCTGAAGGACGCAAGGCGGTCGAATTCGAAGCGACCGATTCGGCTAGCCTCAAGGCTCTGTACGTGTATCGCTTGCTGGTGCACGACAAGGTGATTGCGCCGATGCCGGAGGACCAGGTCAGCGAGAAAACCATCCGCCACCGGCTCGCAACCTGGTATGCGCATCAACTGCCGAAGGGGCACCCGTTGACCGAATGAACAAGCCGGGCTTCCAACCGGCTTCAGGGCGTTACCTAGACGTTACGACGTCATGATGTCATAATGTCCATGTGGAGATCGACGCCCAGTCGCATCTGCCGCTTCACGCCCAGGTGGAGGAGGCATTAGTTAAGAGCATGGCGGCGGGTTTGCTATCGCCAGGATCACGGTTGCCCTCGGAGGAGCATCTGATCGAGCGCTTCGCGGTCAGCCGCACGACTATCCGTACTGCAATCCAGAGCTTGGTCGCGCGCGGGCTGGTCGAAATCCGACGCGGCAAAGGCACCTTCGTTACGCAACCGGTCATCACTCAGGAGCTCACTGCACTTACGGGCTTCGTCGAGGACATGCGGGTGCTCGGACGCGAGGCTTCTGCACGCGTGTTGGATCGACGCCTCGTGGCGGCGAGTGAAACCGTGGCGCGTCAGCTGTCGCTGCAACGAGGCGCTGCGGTAGCTCGAATTCAGCGGCTCCGCCTAGCCGACGGAATGCCGCTCACCTTCGATGAGACCTACCTGCCGCAAGAGCTGGGGGAGAAGATCATGGCCGATGATCTGGAGAATCAACCGATCTTTTCTTTGCTGGAACAGAAATACGCCACTCCGCTGATCGAGGCCGAGTATCGGCTCGCGGCCGTCGCTTCGCATGGCACGGTGGCGCGCGCACTGGGAATTGAAGCGGGCAGCCCGATTTTCTTGATCGAGCGCACCACCTTTTCGGTGAGTCGTCAGCCCGTGGATTACGAGAGACTGTATTACCGCGGCGATCACATTCGCTTCGTCACGCGCTTGGCGCGGCGCCGTGTGCCCGCTGGCGCGCAGGCTGTGGGCTAGTGCGCGCGCTGGGGAATCTCTTAGATATAGAGATAGTTTGTCGGCAGACCGAGGCGCAGGCACGACTGTACGGCGGGACTTGACGGCAAAACGATCCGGTCTGCAGCTGCACCAGCCCATTTCACCAGCCGGCGCTCGTGTCCGGGCAACCCATAATGGTCAGACAGGCCAAGGCGTTCTCGCAACCACTCGGGGATCAATTCCACCGCGGCGCGTAGCAGCATCGGCTGCAACCAGCGAAGCGGTCGAGGGAAGGCGCCGGTCTGGCGCATGATCCGCAGGAATTCGAAAATAACGGCGGACGGGGCAAGCCACGGGCGCATCGACTCAAACAGCGCCTGCACTTCGGTGGCCGAGCGTGGAGCGTCGAAGGCGCCGTACAGGCGCGAGACCGGCGCGCCCTCGCGGTAAAAGTCATTTAGATTCTCCGTGCTCAAGGGCTGCACGTACCGGCTGTACGCCTCTGCGAAGCCAAAAGCAGCGGTGGCGTGAACCCAGTTGAGCAGGCGTGGATCGTTAGCCGAGTAACGGGTACCTGCGGCGGTCGTTCCCTGAACCGATGCATGCATTTGCACGATCCGCGCGATCATGGGCTCCGCAACACTGCGCGCGCCGTAGACGCTGATCATTGCCGCCAAGCCAGTGCGTTTCAGGCGCTTCAATGGATCTTTGCGGAAAGAAGAATGCTCCCAGACCCCAGCGCGCACCGCGGGCTCTGCCAGTTCGAGAATCACCGCCGCCGTGCCGCCCACGAACAGTGAGATGGGGTTCTTCAGTATGCGCCATGACAACGAGTTCGCAGGCACCAGGGCTTCTTCCCGCAACGGGACTGCAAAATCGCTGTCGCGGCCTGTCTCCCCGCTGAGTAAAGCGTCAACCGTGCCGTTGAGATAACGCTGCAATGCACTAGGCAGTCGAATGGTGGAGATCATGCATCACAGTATACGGCCGAGCGGGAAACTTTCAGGCAAGTGAGCGGCCGATGTTCAACAAGACGTCGCTGTATCCGCCGCGCCGAACGTTGAGCGCCGCCATGACTTCCCGCACTCGCGGACTGAGCAGTCCCGCCAGTTCGTCCGCATGCCGGTACGCCCGCATGGACGCAGCAACTGCAGCACCCGATTTGGTGGCCGGATGCAAGTATATCTCGCTAACACCCGGCGGTAGCCGCGCCAAAATCGCAAGCAACTGCACCTCATCCATGGAGCCGCTCTGTGCGATTCCGAACACGCAGTCGTTATGGAATATGCCAGCGACGCGCAGTCGATGCCTCATGAGCACGAGCCAGGGCGTGAGCAGCGCGCCGCCGGCAGCGGCAAGCCAACGCCGGTTGCGGGCCGCGAACCAGAGCGGCTCATTCGGGACTCGCATGGCGCGTGCGCCGAATTCGCGCGCGATGCGAACCAGAATGCCGAGAATGGTCGGATGCAAGTGGAAATGCTTATGTGCATTGACGTGATCGAGAGGGAGCCCGGTGCGCGCAAACGCCACGAACTGGGCGCGGATCTCGGCTTCGAGTTGTTTGCGAGCGGTGGCACTCGAAAAATACCGTACGCCCCGCAACAGCATATCCCCGCCGATGCGCCCATCGGCGTCCGCGATGCTTGGGATTTGCCGATGCGGCAGCGAGGACCACCCATCCGCAAGTACGAGGTGCAAACCGATGCGCAGCGCCGGAAGACGTCGAGCGCGCCGAACCGCATCGTCCGCTGCCGGTCCGGACACCATCAAACTGGCTGCAGTGAGAATGCCGCCGCGGGCCGCCCGCTCCACGCCTTCATTGACGGTTTCGTGCAAGCCGAAATCATCGGCGGTGACGATCAAATGCCTTTGCATCGCGCTAACTCGCTAAGCGCGCGTTTTCACTGCCCCAAACCCTCTATGGGTTGAGCGGCACCATCTCGCCTCACCTCATAATGATCGTCGCCCCACTGCACGCGCCGCGTCGCGAAACTCCAGATCCAAAGACCGAGGTGGAGCAGATCGCGGAACGGCACCAGCAGTAACACGGACGCCGATGCGTCGGGACGGCGCGCGTCGAAGTGAATCAGCGTGCTCGCCAAGGCCGTTGCAGAAAAAATCGCTGCGGCCGCAGCGGCTCCGTGAGTGAGCAGCAGTTGCAGGGTCGTGACCGGCAGCCCGAGCGTGACGAAGGAAAATCCGTACCCATAGGGGCTTAAGTTGCGAATCGTGCGCCGCCATCGCAACTCATGCGCGACCAGATCGGCCGCGGTACAGTCCTCGACGAGCGTGTCGACCACGACCTCGGACAGGATGGTCCGCAGGCCCAACTGACGGGTCAACTCGCCAAGGCGATAGTCGTCGGCCAACTGGTTCGACACCGAGTTGAAACCGCCGATTCTGGCCAGCGTCTCGCGCTTGATTCCGATGGTGGCCCCAAAGGCGAATGATCGATAGCCCATCAGGGCGGCGACGCGCACCGATGGCATGAACCACCCATTGATGTACATCGATCCCAGCAAAGACCAAATTCCCGGCCGGGGAACGCCCCGGTAGCCGCAGGTCACAATTCCAACCCCGGCGTCCAGCAGCGCTGGAATGAGCTTGGCAAGATACTCGCGGTCCACCTTCACATCGCTGTCCGAGATGACCAGGTGGTCATAACGCGCAACGGCCATCATATTGATGAGGTTGCTGACCTTGCGATTGCTGCCGTGCGCTTTGCGATCCGCCGTCAACACCAAATCGTTGCCCGGAAACTCTCTTTGCAGCCGCTGGACCACCGCAACCGCGGGGTCGTGCGGATCGCAAACGCCAAAGATCACCTGATATTGGGGATAGTCCTGATCGCAGAAGGATCGCAGACACTCGTAGGTTTCAGGTTCCGCGCCGCACAGCGGTTTGAAGATCGTCACCGGCGGCAATGCTTTGCGGTCGCCGGGAGCCGCGGAGACAGTTCTGCGAGTCGCGAAAGCGGTGATCAAGCTGTATACCATCGACGCCAGCGCGAAGGCGTAACCGCACCATATCAACCAGTGGCGCGCATCGATTGACACTTAATCAATCATCCTTTGAGTCACTCACGGCTGTTGCGTTTCGAATTACGAACCGCGCTCCGGCAGCGGCGCTTTGGTTGCAGCTGCGCCGTCGAGAATCACCTGTTCCAAAACCTCGAGGTACTCCAAGTAGCGCTTGCGTCCGAGGGCAGTGATTCGATACAAAGTCTGCGGCCGGTCCCGGTCCGGACCCTTGGTCAGGCTCACCAAGTTGGCCTCCTGCAAAACCTGAAGATGACGATTGAGATTGCCATCTGTCAGCGCACAGAGCTTTTTCATCTCCGGGAAAGGCAGGCCTCTGACGTGCGTGACCAAGCAGGTCAGCACCCCTAGGCGCGCGCGCTCATGAATGACACGATTCAAGCCATCGTAGGCAAAAGGGGAAGCAGCCTGTGCTTTGCGGTTAACTCTCTTCAACGGCGTCCTCGAATCCAAAATGTAAGACAGCGGCGACGAGCAACTGCCCGACGCCAAACGATATTCCCATGGCCCACGGTAGCAACACATGATGGCCGGCGGCAATCAACAGAGAGATGAGCCCGGCCGTCAGGTACCACGCCCCAACAGCGAACATCTGCCGCGGCAGGAAACGGCAGGATGCGAAAACCCCCAGACTGAAAAGCACGGCCCACAGCCCTGGCAGCATCCAAGCATCTTCGGGTGAAATGCGCATCAACACCACGGTTAGCAGCAGTCCTACGACAATGCAGGGTAAAAACTGTTCTGCCGCCGCCTGAATCATTTCCAATGCGAGTCCCGAATGCACCCGCCGCACCCGAAACACGGTTTCCAATGCTGACAGGGACACGGCAACCGCGGCCGTCGATATCCAAACGAGCAGAAACAGCCGCAGATTGTGTTCGGAACTTTGCGCCCAACGGGCCTGAGCCGCGGCGACTGCCAAGGCGAGGATGCCGCTGGAGGCGATGGACAAGGGGCCGTAGCCGCGAAATTGAGTGCCGCGGGCGACCTGGCTTCGAATGGCGTTGATGTCGTCCAGCGCCTGGCGCAGTTCTGTCATGTGGGTGATATCCGCAAGTTCGTCTGCAAAATGGCCCTCAGTACTTGGGATTGCAAAGCAAATGCGCCGCACTGTCAAGAAGTGTTATTACGCTGACGCGCGCTGCAGCATCGGTGCAGGCCGACTGATTGCAACCAGTGCGCATCTGGTGGTACTTTGCAGTACAAAGTTCTGGCTATTCCTATTCACCTGGCAAGGCGGTGGCACGTGGCCGCAATCGAGGCTGTGGAGTCACGGGCGCGCGCGGCGGGCGAGCGCAGCCTTGCGTGCGTGTTGCCGCTCTACGCACTTGGAATTGCGGGCCTGCTGCGGGATTCTTGGCCCGGCGCGGTTTATCTGCCGCACGTCAACCTTCACGCAATATTTGGCGCGCTGCTATGGCTTCTGGTGGTGGCGCAATTTCGTCTGGCGAGCCTTGCGGGTTTGGCGTTGCACGACGCCGGCTTGCGAAAGGTGCGCCGCGGACTCTCGCGTCGCGTCTATTTGCTTCTGTATGTCTTGTTCGGCGCGAGCCAACTGATACGCGTCGCGGCGATTGTCTGGAATAGCGGGACGCCGGTGCACCCCGCGATTCTCACGTCGCCCGAAAATCTGCGCGACTACCTGGCGTACGGCGTGTTTGCGCTGCTCACCATCCATGTGCTCGCGGCGCTGCAGCTGCGGCGCGCAAACGCATGCTGGCGCGCTAGCTCGCTCGGCGTGCTAGCCGCTCAACGGCTACCTGCCACCAGTACGACAAACGAATCCGGGATCAGCGCCGGCCGCGGATGTGGCTGTTCCGCGGTTGCCGCCGGCGCCGGCCCAAAATCCGCAGTCACGAGATAGACCTTGCCGGTGGCATCGTCCAGAGCCATCGTACGCGCGCCGCGCTGGGTCGTCAGAGTTTGCACCACCGAGTAGCGATCTGCGTCGTCCTGATGAACGAGCGTCAAGCTCCCGTCGCCGTTGGAGCTATAAACCATGCCGCGTTTTTTGTCGTAGCCGGCGGCGTCGGGATGTTCGCCGATCGGCACGAGGGCCACTTGTTTGCCGTTGGCTGCATCGGTAACCGCCATCACCTTGCCATCGCACACCGAGAACAAGCGGCCATGCGCGCTGTCAATGGCCAGGCCGGACGGACTGTCGCAACCCGGCAGCGGCCAAGTGCTCTTGACCTTCAGTGCTTTGCTGTCAATGACCAGCATTTGTCCCGGGTCGCTTTCAATGTTGACGAAGATCTGGCCGCGGCCATCTTGAGCCGCGAATTCAGGTTTATCAGGGACTGGGATGGTAGCGACGACCGCAAGGCTCGACGCATCGAGCACCGTCACGTCCTTGGATGCACCGTTGAAGGTGAACACGTGATTGGCGGAGGGCTCGAATAAAATTGCGTCGGGATTGCGGCCCGGCACCTTGACCTCCTGAATCACCTTCAGCGTATCGAGGTCGAACACCGTCACCGAGTTGGCGCGCCCATTGCTGGTGAAGCCGCGATTCAAAGCGGGAGCGAGCGCGATCCCGTGCACGCCCAGGGTTGACGGGATGGATCCGATCAGCTTGCCGGATTCGGCGCTGATGACATCGACGCGCGTGCCGCGGCTGATGAACAGCCGCTGCTTCGCCGAGTCCAGCGTCAAATAATCCCAGCCGCCGTCGCCGCCCAGTTTCCAGCGCTGCAGTACTTCCATGTTCGGCGCCGCGGCGCCCTCTGCCATGAAAGCGCCTGCGAGCGCGCCGACAAGACTTAGCGCCAGCCAGGGCCGTAAAGCCATTCGCGTCGACAACATGAGAACCTCCGAATCCTGCTTTGCGTGGCAAAGCCCACTACTATGCCTCAGCGCCCGGGAAAAATCCCGCCAGAAATGCATAAATAAATCTCGCGCCGAATGCAATGGCATTCGTCTAACTGTCACATTGCAAATCTAACCTTAGCCCCTTCGACGCCGCCAACGGCCTCGCCCAAATCCAATAGCAATCAGGGGAATCTCGATGATCCGAACTATTTTCAGTGCAACCGTCGCTGCCGCGCTGGCGTTCGGCGCCGGCGCCGGCCGACCGCCGGCGACACATCGCTCGACTCTCACCAGGTCAGACACGTGCTGTTGATCAGCGTGGACGGATTGCATGCGCTCGACCTCTCCAATTTCATTGCCAGCCACGCCGACTCGACGCTCGCGGCGCTCAGCCGGCACGGCGTCACGTATACAAACAATTCCACCTCGAGTCCTTCGGATTCCTTTCCCGGTCTCGCATCGCTGGTCACGGGCGGCTCGCCGGTGACCACGGGCCTATGGTACGACGATACCTACAACCGTGCGCTGTCGCCGCCCGCGCAGACTGATGGCTTGGGAAATCCCGGCGGCACCTGCCCGGGGCAAATCGGCACCAATGTCGCTTGGGATGAGGCCGTGGATCTCGACCTCACCCGGCTCGACGGCGGCGGCGGCTTGAACCCGAAATTTCTGGTACGCGATCCGAACAATGGCTGCAAGACGATCCTGCCGCACGAATATCTTCGCGTGAATACGATATTCGAAGTGGTGAGAGCCGGCGGCGGGCGCACCGCGTGGACCGACAAGCATCCCTCCTATGAATGGACCAACGGTCCGAGCGGTAAAGGGGTCGATGACTTCTGGGGTCCGGAAATCAATTCGATTCCGGTCGCCCTGCCACAGTTCGCCGGCTGCGCGCCGGTTCCATTCGCGGACCCGACGCCGGACGATGGCTGGACCAATAGCTTTGACGACATCAAATGCTACGACTCTCTGCATGTCCAAGCGGTAATCAACCAGATCGACGGCTTCACCCACGATCGCGCGCACAAGGTCGGTGTTCCCGCGCTATTCGGCACCAATTTCCAGGCCGTCAGCGTCGGGGAAAAGCTGGCCACGGATCCCGTGACGGGACTGAAAGGCGGCTATACCGATGTGCTCGGGACACCTGGGCAGGCGCTGGCGGGCGAATTGGACTTCATCGATCAATCGATCGGTCGCTTTGTGAGCGAACTCAAGGCGCAGAAACTGTTTGACTCGACGCTCATCATCATTAGCGCCAAGCATGGCCAATCGCCGATCGATGTCAGCAAGCGGCGCGGAATTGGCGGCGGGCAGCCAACCGCCACCATCGGAGCGGCCGACGCGTTCGATATTTCCGACGATGGCTCGCTGATTTGGCTCACCGACCCGTCGCTGACGCCGGCGGTGGTGGCCAATTTGAGCACGCCCGCGAATCAACAGGCGCTCGGCATCCAAGAGATATTCGCCGGCCAAGCGCTGCGCAACAAGTTCGACAATCCGGGCGCCGATCCGCGCACCCCGGACATTATTCTCAAGGTGAATACCGGCGTGATCTTCACGGGAGGCTCGAAGCTGTCCGAGCACGGCGGCTTTAACGAGGATGACATCCACACCGCGTTGCTAGTGGCATTTCCAGAGCTCGGCCACTCGGTCGTCAAGAGCGCGGTGAGCAACCAGCAGGTGGCGCCCACCATCATCAAGGCCCTCGGACTTGATCCCGATGAGTTTGGAAGCGGTGCGCAGGGAACAGATTGCGCCGTTGCCCTTTCTTTTCAGCGGACAGGTCGATAACAGCGTTACCCCATTCTGAGGATCACTCATGAAATCACTCCTTCTTGGCGCGGCCCTGGCGGCCGCACTCAGCGGTGCCGCTGCCGATGCCGCTGACGCTTCGTCCGATCGCGACGGCCCATTTCGGCACAAACACTTCTTTATCCCCGGCAATCTTGTCGTGAGCCGTAGTGTGTACGACAACAAGGCGAGCAACGTCGTCGTTGGAACCATACTGCCGCCGAATTGCGCGGCGACGACGGGGGGCTGCGGCGCACCGAGCGGCGCGCCGAATGATGGTACGTATCCGACCGTGTGGAACAACGACATTTATGACGCAAGCTTCGGCGTTACCTCGCGGATTTTTCTGGACGAGATGACCCCATTCGGCTTGCTTATCGACACTTTGCCGGTGCCTTCAAATCCGGCTGGGCGAGGCACGAGCGCGGATTATCTGGTGACGAGCTTCAGCTCGAAATCCGAACTGGCGCTCAATCTGTCGAATGATGGGCGCTTCATCACTTTCATGGGGTATGTCGCACCGGTAAACACGCTGGATGTATCGAATTCAAACACCCCGGGCGCGGTGGATCCCACCAACTCTGTCGGCAGCGAATACACGCGCGCCGTTGCGCAGGTCGATGCGGATGGACACTTCCAGTTCACTGAAACCAACGCCTACAGCGGCAACAACGGCCGCGCGGCAATTCAGAACGATTCGCGCGGCCTGGATTTGATTTATACCGCCGGCAACGCAGGCAATGGCGCCAACCCGCAACCGAATGGCATCATCTTGGGGGCGGGCGCGCAGATCTTAAGCCCCGCCAACTTACCGGAAGCGGCGCAGGTACCCGGGATGCCCACGCCCGTAGCGAGCTTTTCCGTGACGGAGTTGGGGGCGAAGGCGGACAAGATCGGCAAGGACGACAATTTCCGCGGCCTGACGATTTCCAACGACGTGCTTTATTTCACCAAGGGCAGCGGCAGCAACGGCGTCAACACCGTTTATTTTCTGGACACCACGGGAACTGCGTGTCCGAAGGGCATCGGTTTGCCGGCGCCGGGCGCGAAGCTTCCCGCGACGCCGCTTGCATACAATGCGGCAAACCTGCAGACGGCCGGACTGCCAAACAATATGTGCATTCTCGCCGGTTTCCCCCAGACACCGAACAAGACGGCGACGGTCACGGCTTTTCCGTTCGGTATCTGGTTCGCTGACGCGCGCACGCTGTATGTGGCCGACGAGGGCGATGGCTACACAGGAGGGGCGGATTTGTACACTCATGCAGCGGCGCAAACCACCGCAGGCTTGCAAAAGTGGGTGTTCAATAGCGCCGCGGGCGTCTGGCAGTTTGCCTATACGCTGACCAACGGCTTAGGTTTAGGGCAAGCCTACTCCGTTCGAGGCTACCCTTCGGGTTCCAACCCCGGCACCGGACTGCCATGGGCGCCGGCGACCGACGGCCTTCGCAACATCACGGGTCAGGTAGGGCGCGATGGCGTGGCGACGATCTGGGCGATCACCTCGACGATCAGCGGCAACGGCGATGTTGGTGCGGATCCCAATCGGCTGGTGGCGATTCGCGATGCGGTGGAGAATGCTGACGCCGGCGCTGCGGCCAAGGAAAGATTTTTCACCTTGCGCACCTCAGTTTTTGCCGAAGTGCTGCGCGGAGTCTCGTTCACGCCCGGCACCGATTTGCGATAGCGCTCCGGGCAAAATGCGATGAGCACGTTGCCGACGTGCTCATCGCGACACGAGACTTGCCACAGTTGCGACGCTGCATCATGTGAGTGCATAGTCGCCGGATGAGCATCGATTGGCGCGTGTTTGCGCTCGGTTCGGCATTTTTTGCCGCATTGACGGCCATATTCGGCAAGGTCGGCGTATCCGACATTAACTCCGACCTGGCCACTTTCTATCGGACCATCGTGATACTGGCGATCAGTGCTCTGCTCGTGTCGGCGCGCCACGAGTGGCAGGCTCCCGAGCACTTTGTCCTACAAAGGCATGATTTTTTTGATTCTGTCGGGCATTGCGACAGGCCTCTCCTGGATCTGCTATTTTCGCGCGCTGCAGCTGGCCCCCGCCTCGCGGGTGGCCCCCATCGATAAATTCAGCGTAATTCTCGTGGTTTTGTTCGCAGTGTTGCTGCTTGGAGAGAGGCTCACTTGGAAAGTCGGCATTGGCTCAGTTTTGATTGCGGCCGGTGTCATCCTCACGGCTCTGTAGTGCGTCAAGAATGAGGCAGTTCCGCGATTGCATTGGCTTTTGCGCTGTAGCTGTGCTTGCCGCGGGGTGTGCGCTACACGAGGTAGAGCAGGCGCCGCCGGCGTTGCCAACCGCATTCGCAGCGCCTCGAGTCGGCGGCGACGGATCTTGGCCGGGCAAGGATTGGTACGAAGCGTTCGGCAGCCCCGAGTTACGTGGCTTGATCGAGCAGGCGTCGAGTGAAAATCTCGATCTGAGTGCGGCGCGAGCGCGCGTCGCGCAGGCGGATGCGCGTGCCAGGCAGGCGGGCGCCGCCATTCTTCCAAGCGTCGATGCCGGCGCCAACGGCAACTATCTCGCCGGTCGCTCCGTCAATGGCAGCGCGCATGAGACCGATTGGGCCGCGCTGCTGTCGGCCAGCTACGAGGTGGACTTTTGGGGCAAGAGCCGAGCTACCGCGCGCGCAGCGAGCCGACTCGCGGATGCATCGCGAGCCGATCGCGACACGGTCGCGCTCACGACGTTGGCCGGCGTGGCCGACGCTTATTTCCAAGTTCTGTCTTTGCGTGAACGCCTGACCATCGCCGCCTCGAATTTGGAGGCCGCGCAAAAGCTGCTGGACATCATCCAAGCGCGATTCGAAGTTGGATTGTCAAACCCAGTCGAACTGGCTTCGCAAAAAGCCGCGCTCGCAACCGCAGCCCTGGTAATCCCGGATTTGCAGCGACAGGAGGCAGAAGCGCTGGCGGCTCTGGCGCTGTTGCTAGGCCGCGCGCCAGAACAGTTTTCCGTGCAAGGCCAATCGCTCGAGTCGCTGCGCGAACCGAAGATCGGTGCGGGATTGCCGGCGGAGTTGCTGACGCGGCGACCCGATATATTCATGGCGGAGGCCAATCTCAAGGCTGCCAACGCCGACCTGCTTGCGGCGCGCGCCGCCTTATTTCCCTCTTTGAGTCTCACGGCCAGCGGCGGCGCGCAGAATCCGGCGTTGAATGCAGCAGTGATCAGCCTGAGCGGCGCGGGTCCGACGCTGAATCTCGGCGCGTCTCTCACACAAACTATTTTCGATCACGGGAGACTGCGAGCGCTGCGCGCTGAAGCGCAGGCCAAGGACGACGAATTGGTAGCGTCGTATAAGGCGGCGATCCTTTCCGCGCTTGGGGACGTTGAGAACGCCTTGTCTTCAGTCAGCCATCTCCAAGATGCGCGAGCGCTGCAGCAGGAAAGCCTGTCGCAAAGTGAGCGCGCGTTTGACGGAGCGACACTGAGATACAAGGCAGGCTCCGGTGATTTTCTCTCCGTGCTCGAGGCGCAACGCACGCTGTACGTTGCGCGCGACCAGTTCAGCCAGTACCGATTTGCGCGCCTGCAGGCGTTTGTTGCGCTTTATAAAGCCCTTGGCGGGGGCTGGCAGGCTCCCCTGACTCCGACCAAGGAATCCCGATGAATATGAAAATGTTGGCGCTCTGCGCTGCTCTGGCGGCAAGTGCCTGCCACAAAAGCCTGCCTGACGCTACAGCAACGGCCGACGAGAAATCGACGGCGGCGGTCAAAGCCGCGGAGAACAAGGCTAAGGATACCGGCGAGGACGTTACCTTGACGCCCGCGCAGATCGATAAGATCGGTCTTCAGATTGAGGCAGTCAAAGCGGTTGACTACGCCGAGGAAATCGCCGGCTACGGCACGGTTGTTCCGCACGAAGCCATTGCGCAAGCGGTCGCAGAATTGAGTACTGCGCAAGCAGCGGAGAAACAGAGCCGCTCTGCGCTAACCAGAACGCAACGACTGTCGGGAACGCCTGGCGCGATGTCGGCCGATGTCGAAGAAGCGAACGCGCGCCAACTGGCGGTCGATACGGCGGCTCTGAACTTGGCGAAACAACGTCTATCCGCAACTTTCGGACAAAAGCCGCCCTGGATAGCCGGCGAGAGCGAGAACCGGGCCCTGCTCCAAGCTCTGGCCGACGGTAGTACACAGCTGGTTCGAGTGACGTTTCCTTTGGGCGCCTTGCCGGGTGAGATCCCAAAAGCATTGAGCGCCTCACGGTTGGGTTCAGGATCGTCCGCCAGACGTTGGAAATTGACCTCGGTTTGGCCGGCTCCGGCAGATGCAACCGTGCCCGGGCGCAGCTTCTTTTCGGTACTGCGTGCCGGCGAACTCGGCGAAGGTGAAAGAATCATTGCGTGGGCGCCGATCGGTGCCCCGCAGGCCGGCGTGCTGGTCCCAGCGGAGGCGGCAGTCATCAGCGCAGGCAAGTATTGGTGCTACGTCGAAGAAAAACCCGGCACCTTCGTGAGAACTGAGATGGACACCGGAAAACCTTTCGACAATGGCTATGTAGTGACCCACGGAATCAAGGCAGGCGACAAGGTCGTCACGCGGGGCGCGGCACAGCTGCTCGCGCAGCAATCCAATGCCGGCGCGGACGCCGACTAGACATGCGCGCTCTCGTCAGCCTTTGCGTTCGCCATTTCGGCGCCGTTGCGTCCTTGAGTCTCTTCGCACTCATACTCGGTTGCTGGGGCGCGATGCAGGCTCCACTCGACGTGTTTCCGGAATTCGTGCCGTCACAAGTGGACATTCAGACCGAGGCGCCCGGATTCGCCCCGCAACAGGTCGAAGAACTGGTTACCAAACAAGTTGAAAACGCCGTCAACGGGGCGCCAGGCTTGGCGACGCTGCGTTCGGAGTCAATCCCCGGGCTTTCGGTGGTGACCATAACTTTTGCCGACGGCATCGATGTTCACATCGCTCGTCAGGGCATTTCCGAACGGCTTTCCGAACTTGGCAGCAGTCTTCCGGCCGGAGTGGGCACGCCGAAGCTTTCGCCACTGGTTTCGAGCACCATGGACTTGCTGAAAATTGGATTGCTGTCCGAGCAAATCGACGCTTACGCGTTGCGCGACGTGGCGGATTGGATCATCAAGCCGCGTTTGCTGGCGGTGCCGGGCGTTGCCCACGTCATCGTCTTTGGCGGCGAAGTACGCCAAATTCAAATTCAGCCCGATATGGCCAAGCTGGCTAGTTTCGGCATCACTTTGACGCAGGTCGCAGATGCGGCGCACGCGGCGCTGCCCATACGTGGTGCGGGCTTCATAGACTTGTCGGGCCAACGCGTCCTCATCAAGACGCCTACCCCGCAACCCGACATTCTCACCTTGAGCGAAGCAGTCGTTACGGAGCGCAATGGCACGCCCATCCTCTTGCGCGAATTTGCGCAGGTGAAAATCGCCCCGGCGCTCAAGTTCGGCGATGCGTTGATCATGGGCAAGCCCGGCGTCATGATGTCGCTCGCGAGCCAGTACGGTGCCAATACCCTGTCTGCGACGCTGGCGGTGGAAAAGGCGTTGCACGAGTTGGCGCCCACCCTGAAATCTCAGGGAATCATCCTTTATCCCGGGCTGCACCGCCCCGCCAATTTCATCGAGCGGGCGCTCGGAAACCTTAAAAATTCACTGGTGATCGCGGCAATTCTCATTTTGGCCGTGTTGTATTTGTTTCTTCGCGATGTGCGCGCGGCTCTCATAGCGTTTACGGCCATCCCATTGTCGCTGCTGGCGGCGATTGCAGTGCTCGATCGAATGGGATTCACGCTAAACACCATGACGCTGGGCGGATTTGCGGTCGCTTTGGGTGTGTTGGTCGACGACGCCATCATTGGAATCGAAAATATCCTAAGACGCTTGCGCGAAAACGGCGCGCTCGCGCAGCCTTTGCCGCGATTGGACATCGTGCGGGACGCCTCGCTGGAGGTTCGAGGTCCGGTCATTTATGCGACCGCGGTGGTAGTCGCGGTGTTTCTGCCGGAATTGTTCACAACGAGCGTACAAGGTCACTTTGTCGGACCTTTGGCGTTGGCGTTTATTTTCGCGGTCTTGGCGTCGCTTTTGGTTGCGCTCACTTCCACGCCCGCGCTGTGCGCACTTTTGTTGCGGCGGCATGATGCACGTGCAGAAGCTGCGTGGCTGGTACGCCTAAAATCGTGGCAGCGCTCCGCGGTTCATCGCGTTGCTGATCATTTCATCGCGGTTGTTGCAGTGCTGGTTGGCTTGGTCATTGCGGCTGTCATAGCGCTGCCGTTTCTGGGCGGGACGTTCATGCCCGATTTTCGTGAGGGACATTTCGTTTTGCAGGTGTCGAGTTCCGCGACCGGTACCTCCTTGCAGACCATGCTGGAGATGGGTAAGAGAGTCAGCGCTGATGTTTTGGCTCTACCTTACGTGCAAAGCATCGAGCAACAAGTAGGTCGAGCAGAGCTGGGCGAGGATACGTGGGGGCCGCATCGCAGTGAGTTCCACGTGGAGTTGAAGACGGACGCGAACATCGACCAGCATGATGCAGAGGAGCAGCTGCGTAAAATCCTGCAGGGCTACCCCGGCTTGCAGAGCGAGGTGGTGACCTTCCTTGGGGATCGCATCAGCGAGAGCCTGAGCGGCGAGACGGCACAGGTGGCCGTGAAGGTTTTCGGCGATGACCTGGACGCTCTCGATTCGGTTGGCAACTCAATCGCAGGCGTTCTCAGCAAGGTTCCGGGCATTGTCGATCTGCAATTCAAGCGCCAGAGTGGAACGCCGGCGATCGGCATCGAACTTAAGCCCCAGGCGATGGCAGCAGCCGGTCTCAAGGCGCAGGACGTGTTGGATACGATCAGCACGGCCTACGCGGGCTTATTGGTCGGCCAGACTTTCCGAGCCACGCGTACGGTCGATGTGGTGCTCCTGTTGCCGGATGACTTGAGACACCAGCCGGCACAATTGGCGAGTTTGATGATCGCAAGCCCCACCGGGCCGGTGCCGCTGTCGCAGATCGCCCGCATCTCCTTGACCCAGGACAGATACAGCATCGAGCACGATGGCGGCCAAAGGCGTATCAGCGTGACCTTCAACGTCGGCACCGGCTCGCTGCAGCACGTCGTGCAGCAAGCGCAGCAAGCCATTGCCCGCTCCGTGGTATTGCCGCAAGGCGTATTCATTGGCTTTGCCGGCGCAGCTGAGGCCGAGGCGCAAACCCAGTTCGAATTGATCCTGTACTCGACGCTGGCGTTGGGCTTGATTGTGATTATCCTGTTCGTATCGTTTCAGTGGCGCGCCAACAGCTGGCTCGTCCTGGCTAATTTGCCGTTCAGCTTGATCGGCAGCGTCATGGCAATTGCGGTGACCGGCATCGGCTTATCCCTGGGAACGGTGATGGGCCTCATTACGGTCTTTGGAATCAGCGCAAGAAATGCAATATTGCAGCTGGCTCATTACGAGCATCTGGTCGTAGTCGAAGGAGGCACCTGGGACGAGGGCCTGGTGCTGCGGGGCGCGAACGAGCGCTTCGTACCCATATTGATGACCGCCGCAGTCACGGCTTTGGGTTTGGCGCCGCTGGCATTCGGAATCAACCAGCCGGGACAAGAAATTGAAGGACCAATGGCCATCGCCGTGCTCGGCGGCTTGTTCTCATCGACATTGTTGAATCTGCTTGTCTTGCCCGCATTGGCGCAACGCTTCGTCGCGCCGCGCCAGTCTTGACTTCCTTCGACTTTGCGCTGCAAAGTACTGCGCGCATTGTGCTGGAAGGAGAACTAGGATATGGCCGGCAATGACATCTCGAAAAATATCACTTCGAAATCACCGTTCGCGAATCCCTGGGTGCAGCTCGTCATCGGCGTCGTCTGCATGGCCGCCGTCGCGAATCTTCAGTACGGATGGACCTTATTCGTAAATCCGATCGACGCGAAGTTCCACTGGGGACGCGCTGCGATACAAGTGGCATTCAGCCTTTTTGTGTTGCTCGAGACCTGGCTCATTCCGGTCGAGGGTTACATGGTGGATCAATTCGGCCCGCGCTGGGTGGTCATGGTGGGCGGAATATTGGTCGCTTGTGCCTGGGTGTTGAATTCAGTCGCCGGCTCACTGCCGCTGCTGTACTTCGCCGCCGCGTTGGGCGGCATCGGCACCGGCTGCGTTTATGGGACCTGCGTCGGCAACGCGCTCAAATGGTTCCCGGGCAGGCGTGGACTTGCCGCGGGCGTCACTGCGTCGGGGTTCGGCGCGGGTGCGGCGCTCACGGTTGGTCCGATCAGGACCATGATTGAGGCTTCAGGGTATGAGCAGGCGTTTCTCGTGTTTGGCCTGATTCAAGGCGGCATAGTGTTTGTCATGTCGTGGTTGCTGTTGGCGCCCCCGCCGCAAATCGCAACCGCCATCGTCAAGCCTAATCAGACGGCACACGGTTATACCCCGTTGGATGTCTTGCGCAGTCCCGTGTTCTACGTGATGTACTTGATGTTCGTATTGATCGCCTCCGGAGGGCTGACCATGGCGGCATCCATGGCGCCGATCGCCGAAGATTTCAAAATCAGCAAGATCCCGGTTGAATTGTTCGGCATGGTTCTGCCGGCGCTCGGGTTCGCGCTCTTTTTGAAT
The DNA here is from genome assembly GCA_963771615.1 of uncultured Gammaproteobacteria bacterium. Taxonomy (GTDB): domain Bacteria; phylum Pseudomonadota; class Gammaproteobacteria; order Steroidobacterales; family Steroidobacteraceae; genus Bog-1198. Next base: position 266,199 of record CAVYUD010000004.1, on the reverse strand, counting down.
CGCATTTTCGATGGCATTGGACGGCCTTTTTTCGGTTGGTTATCCGACCAAATTGGCCGCGAATACACCATGGCCCTGGCATTTTTGATCGGCGCCGGCGCCTTATTCACCTTGAGCCGCTCCGGGTCGAATCCGGTGGTCTTCGTGCTCGTGACGGCACTGTATTTCGGCGTCTATGGCGAGATATTCAGCTTGTTTCCTGCCACTCAGGGGGACACATTCGGCTCGAAGTATGCGGCAGCCAACAACGGTATGCTGTACACCGCCAAGGGCGCCGGCTCATTGCTGGTTCCGATTGCGGCTCTCATTGCCAAGTCCCACGGCTGGGGTGCGGTGTTTACCGTGGCCATGACGTTCAACGTTTTGGCCGCCTTGCTGGCGCTTTTCGTGTTGAAACCCATGCGCGCGAGGCATTTTGCCCGGAGCCGCGCGGCGGTAGAAGCCTAACTCTTGAGCCGTGCCTAGCCTGCGGCGGGGGCCTTCGGTTCGGCTGTAGCCGCCGAGAATTCGCTCTCTGTGGCAAAGAAAACACTTTGTTTCGCAAAGCCAATCATATATGGTATACCACGAAAATTAAGTGAAGCGGTGTGTCACTCCGTCTTGAGTTGGTCTGATAGGGGGTACTGAATGGGTCAATCAAAGCGCAGCCGCGTTTTGAATTTTCAATCGCTCAATCGCCTCCGCGCGCCCGTGGTTTCACGGTTCATCAAGTGGGAGCGGATTCCTAGATCATCGATTCGATAAAACGACCTTTATGAGGATCAAAAGATGCTAAATCTAAGACTGGCGAGGCCTATGCTGATCGCGCTGGCAGCATGCGCCGCAAATATCTTCGTCCAAGGCAGCGCCTTAGCCGACGACGCGCAGGAGAACAAGGCGCTCAAGGAGCAAATGAAGCAGATGATGCAGCGAATGGATGCGTTGCAGAAACAAGTGGAGGCATTATCGAGGCAGCAGGCCGCGACGCCGCCACCCCCTGTCGTGACCGCGCCGCCGCCGCCGCAATACGTGCCGCCGCCGCCAGCGGTTGCAAAGAAAGAAGCGCCGTCCGAGCCGAAGTTCGAAGCATTCCTCAAAGGCTTCTACGGTAGCTTGGACGCGTCCTTCGATGGCAGCACCAAGGGCATGAATGGAATGACTGCGTACCACTATGGCGATGCGGTCGGCGGCGTCTTTCCCCAAACCGGCGTGAAGGGTACTCCCTATGGACCGGTAAATTGGCAGCCGTCCATCTCCACCAACGCGGCCACGCTGGGCTGGCGCGGCAGCCACGCGATTCCCGGCTGGGATGATACGAAGTTCGTCATGCAGATCGAAGCGAATATCGGATTGACTGACTCGCCGGGCTTGGCGACGAGCTATACGCAGCAGTCGTCCGGCACGAGGGGCGGGATCGGTTCGGGCACGACCTATATCGGATTCGCCAGCCCGAGCTGGGGCGCGCTGAAGATCGGTCACGGCACGTCACCGTACGCCAATTCCTCCAGGCGCCTTGACCCCTTCGCCAACATGGTCGGCTCCATGAACACCATCATGAGCAATACCGGTGGCGACAACCGGGTCGAATTCGTAACCGCCATGGAACACTCGATCTGGTATGAATCACCGAAATTCAACGGCTTCAGTTTTGATGCGTTGTTCTCGCCCGGGCAAAACCGCACCGCTGATGCCAACTTGAACCTGGCGGGCGGATCGTCCAATTGCAGCGGCGGCAACAACCCGGGCAGCGGCAACCTACTGCTGACCTGCGACGACGGCGGCTTCGACAATGCGTACAGCGTGGACCTGAAGTTCGAGACCGAACATCTATACCTCATGGCGGCCTACGAACTGCATAAGCACGTCAATCGCAACAGCGACGGCATTGGGTCGAACTCGCCCGGGTATGCCAACATGTTCAATCAAGGCGATCCGGCCGCGGGTGGCGGCGGCCCCTTGACGCAGTATCTGAACTGGGGTTTGTTCGATCAGGTCGCGACGGCTTATGGCGCAACGGGTTCCTGCACCACGGCACCCAGCTCCGCCACGTACTACTGCGTCAATGCGACGCCGGAGTTCCAGGGCGACATCGGCGACGAGGCGGCATGGCATGTTGGTGGCCAGTATGTGTTCGATTTTGGCCTGACGGTGAACGCGATTTGGGAGCGCATGACCCGCAAGCTTCCCGCAGCGCTGGAATTTCAAAACGAACGGCAGCGCAATGGCAGCTGGCTGGCGTTCACCCAGGCACTCACTCCTAAGGACAGTTTGAACTTAGGTTGGGCACATGCCGGAAGAACACCGGGCGACCCGGGCGGACAGCATAATTACAATCCGAACAACACCGACGATACTGCGAACATGTACTCGTTGGCGTACAAGCACACCTTGGATAAGAGCTTGTACTGGTATGTCGATCTGGCGGAAACCGTCAACAACGGCAATGCGCACTACGATCTGGGCGCGGGCGGCCATGGCATTAAGACCGACTGTCATGATGGCACCACCACCCAGATCATCGATTACACCAGCGCAGGCAATACCACCTGGGGCGGCTGCCGGCCCAAGGCCATTTCGGTAGGAGCGAATTACAAGTTCTGAGCAGCGACTTGAAAATCGCAAGAGCTTGAGGATCAGGGGTGCATGCCACCCCTGGTCCCAAAGGCTCGACGGCCCATTCGAGTAAAATTTTAGGAATTTTCGCAAGACTTCGCAGTCGTATATTCGGGACGCCGGAGAACGTTGGGGAAAAACTTATGGCTCAGGTCACACGCAGGTTTTTCTTGTTGTCATCGGCGGCGTTGTCGGCGGGATGCGCGATCGGGAAGCCTGCAGCCGAAGCGACGGCGCAAGCCGCGCAGAATGTTCGCCAGCCCGTCGCGGGTCAATCCTGGCGCTATGCGAAGCACAACCTTTACACGCGTAAGGTTGTCGACGAACAAGTGGACCAGGTCGCCACGGTCGCTGGTTCCGTCCAGATAGACTCGAGTTACAAATCGGCAGGCAAAGAGCGCCCACCACCGACAGGATGGGGCGCCGACCTATTGCGCAAGTACATTGCGCAACCACAGGTCCACACCGGCGACCTGCCGAGCGAGATACAGGATCCCTGGGGCATGGTGGTGGTGGATCCGCATTGGGGCGAAGTCCAGGTGTACGAGATGCCGATTCCCCTATGGCCGGCGCAATTGGAGCCAGGCTGGCAGAGTCACTTCAGCACCCGGTACAAAACACCCGCCGACCAAGGTGCACTTCCTTGGGACCAGACCATGAGGGCGCAAGCCTGGGAGACGGTTACCGTGCCGGCCGGTCCATTCAAGGCGCTGCGGTTTACCAACGAGATTAAGTTTACCGCTCCCGATTTTGAACGCACGGCTTCCGTGAGGCGGGAAACCGTATGGTTCGCACCCGAAGTCGGCCGGTGGGTCGCGCGCGAAAGCCAGGGAACTTACTACCTGGCCGATTCGACCATCTCGCAGCCCTACAATGAAAGCGCGTTCCGATGGGAGCTACTCGCGTGGACGTAGCCCTCCGGGAGCAAACAAGTTCTAGACGACCGAGCATTGCGTTATTGCGGCATCTTGCCGCCAAAAACGCCGGGGACGCACCAACGTCCCCGGTCCTTTTCAGGGCAATTTGAGGATGCCTCGAAAATAAAATGGGGAATTTCCCCGCTTCTTCGACACGGCGCACCGCGTAGCTTATCCCTTGCCCGGAATGTCCCGGACGCCTGCAAGGAGAAATCCAACATGTCGCGTTTCACATCTAAAATTCTCGTCTCGTGCGCACTCACCGGGCTATTCGCAAGCCCCTTAGGTGCGCTTGCCTCAATGCTCAACAAGCTCGATGAACCGCCCTACCGCGTAGTCGCATACGGCGATCTCGACCTGAGCCGCGATTCGGGAGTCGCGACTCTGTATTCGCGCATCAATTCTGCGGCGCGGGCGGTCTGCGAACCCTCGGACGTATTGATGCTGAAGTTGCTCCGAGAAAGTTTCGATTGCCACCGCGACGCCGTTGCAAGAGCAGTTTCCGAAGTGAACTCTCCTGCGTTGACGAACTACTATTTGGCGAAGACCAAGGCGATCGCCGATAGCCGGCGCTAGTCGGATCAGAGGACGGTGGCACGGCACCGTCCTCTGATCCGGGCGCCGCAATTTAGGCAACAACGGCGCGCAATTTAGGTAGTTCGGCCGATTTCGCCGCCAAGCCGTGATCCTATCGTGCAGACGCAACAGTCCGTTGCCAAAGACCCGGAGATGACGATGCCGCGATACTTGGTCGAGAGAGAGTTTCCGGACGGACTCCAGGTTCCCGTCGATGAAACCGGCGCCAAGGCCTGCTTGGCGGTAGTCGACAGCAACATGGCGGACCAGGTTACCTGGGTCCATTCGTACGTCAGCTTGGATAAGCGAAAATCCTTTTGCATTTACGACGGGCCGTCGCCGGAGGCAATTCGCCGAACCGCTGGCCGCAGCAAGCTTCCGGTAGGACGCATCACCGAAGTGCGCGTATTGGATCCTTACTTTTACAAATAATCCTGCTCGCGCACAATTGCGATGGGACATCCGATGTCAGTCGATTCTTTCGGCACTTCGAGACGTTCCCGCCTGGGGTGAAGAGTGCTCCTATGGCACCTTGTGATTTAGCTCATGCCGCGCCGATCGCGATACCGGCGGTAAATCTAAATGGAGGTCGTATGATTGAGAAAAGCTTCGTCGCAGTCGCGTTGGCGACCGCCATAGGAATGTCTAGTTGGGTACACGCTCAAAGCGCCCCCTTGCCCGCCGGTAACCCGCAGACAGTGCAGGATCACAGCGACATGGTGGCGCGCGTGAAACAGGCGATTCATGCTGATCCTGGCTTGTCTGACAAGCACATCGATGTATCGATGCAAAACGGCAAAGTGCTATTGAAAGGCTTTGTCAATTCCTCGCAAGATTTGCAAAAAGCCGTCAGGGCTGCGGACAAAGTAGCGGGCGCGAAGAATGTCCTCAACCAGCTGACCATTAGACCGGAACCGGATCCGAGCGTCACCGACAGCTAGCGGCGGCTCGTATGACTCTGCCTGCAACTCGCAACTACGCAGTTGCGAAAAAGGCCGACTTGGTCGGAACTTCGCAAACGACGGAATTTCCGCCCTTGGCACCGCGCGTGATGATGAGTCTCCCGCCGATTGCACTGGCTCGGAAACGCATCGTTCGCATCCCCAACCCTGAGCCTTTCTCGAGTTCGGCAGCCAATCCTGGGCCGTCATCGATGACAGAAAGTCTCAGATCGCCCGGCCGCGACGAAAGTTCAATGTCGATGGTCTTCGCGCCGGAATGCTTCAATGCGTTGTGCACGGCTTCCTGCGCGATTCGGTAGAGATGATTGCGCATCTTCAGTTCGACTGCCGGCGGCACCTCATGCCGGCTGCGGAACTTCACTCTTGTGCCGCTCAACGAACTGCGTTGCGCGAGCAGGTCCAGCGCCGCATCGAGATTGCCGTCGGCATTGGTCAGCGGCGAGAGACCCTGCACGATGCGGTGCGCATCCTGGATACAGCTGGTCGCCAACAAGGCAAGCTGGTCGAGATCGACGGAAATCACGTCGCGTTCTTTCTGTGCACGGTTCGCCAGTGCGCGCACCGAAAGCGCCAAACCAGTGAGCTCCTGCCCAAGGCCGTCATGCATTTCCTGCGCGATACGCCGCTGCTCACCGCCGATGGCCTCAACCAGCGCTTGCCCGAACGCGCGACGCTCGGTCACATCGACGGCGAACACGAGCTCGCCGTCCTGTCCGCCGCAGTCGATCGACTGTGTCCACACTTCGACCTCGAGTAGGCGTCCGTCCCGGGTGAGATGCTGAGTTTCGAAGGGCTCCAGCGGCAGATCCGCCGTCTGGATCGCATCGTGAACCGGCGGGAGCACCGGATGTTTCGGATCGACGCTCAAGATCTCGATGCTGCGCGACAGCATCTCATCTCGACTCCAACCGTATTGACGGACGGCGGCGTCATTGACCAGAAGAAATCTCAGGGAGTCCCGCGCATGCACCCACAGCGGCTGCGGGCTGCCGTTGAAAATTTGCGCATAGCGCTGCTCGGCGCGCAGCGCCTCGTTGCCGGCCGCGTCTCGCTCGCCGAGCAGTGCCGTGATGATGATGCTCAAGCCCGACAAGGATGCGATGAACGACCAGATCGTCACCAGGCCCTGCAGCTGATTGAATTGGGAAAAAGCGCCGATGCTGAATGCCGCGCTGATCGCAGTCATGGTCGAAATCACAAATGAAGCCCCGGCGGCGAGCACGAGCCCGAAGCGCATCGCGCTGACGACGACGAGAATGAATGCGAATACCACGATCAGCGGCCGGCCCAGATCTCCCGGCGCCAGCATGATCGAGGCGCAGCAAACCAGCAATCCGCACAGCCACAGGCCGCCTTCGAGCCAGTGAGCGGTGAAGCGCTCGAAGCTTTTGCGGTTATACGCCATCAAGATGCGGGCCCAGCAGCAGTGCGCCGGCGGTGGAGTTTCCCCACCAACGAACCCAATGACTCGGGTCGGTGGCGAAATCCTTCATTCCCGACAAGTAGTAGCCGGAGAGGCTAAAGAGCGGCGCCAATGCCATCCCGGCAGCAATGCACAGGATGAACAACGGCACATCCTTCGCGCGCGAAAAACTCGGGATCAAAACCGCTGCGCTCCAGCAGCCAGGCCGAAGCCCAAGCGCCGCTCGCAAGACCGATCCCCACGCCTATGCATGCTGGCAGCGGTTCGGGCATCCACAATTGGACTGCCAATCCTGCCATGAAAGACGGCGGGCCAGACGCGGCGGCCGAATCGATAGGTGGCCGCAACCGCAACGCCGTTCGGCAGATAGGAGAGCGTCAAGCTTCCGCCAAGGCGATGCAGCGATAAGCCGATGCCGCAACCGCAAATATGGAAGTGAATACGAACATGAGGCGCAGTGCTTTTGTCGTGATGCGATCAGGATCAAGCATCGAAATGCCTCAGGCGGAATTAGCGCGATCTCACCCTTTACTTATTGCTCAACACGGGCTGGCACGCAACTTATTCCTTTTGAAAAAGCTAGTTCGCGCGGCGGCTTTCCGCGAAATTTGCTTATGTTGCTTGTAGTCCTTGACATAAACAGCGCGCGTGTCGCCACTGAGAGACGCCGATCACGCTTTCATTCCGCTGTCTTCGTCAATATCTTGAGCACCCGTACCGTTCCTGGGAAAGGATTTATGGCAACGCCGATAAATGCCCCGATGGCAGGCGAGATTTGGCATCTCAGCATCGAGGACCTGTTTCAACCGGTGCAAGAAGCGCCGCGGCTTGGCGGCGACGGTCCCTTTGTCATCAATCTCAGTGTTTCGACCGCGCCGATCAGTGTGCCCACCAAGGCATTTACTAATAGCCCTCTCGAGGCGCATGTCTATCAAATCCAAGTGACCGAAGACGGACGTACGCGTTATCGCCTGCGTCTTGGACCGTTTGCCTCCGAAGACGAAGCCGATGCCATTCTCGCGGAAGTTCGCGACACCTATCCAGGCGCACTAACCGCCACGGCGAGCGCCTCCGATTTGCGTGTCATAGCAACCATGCAGGCCAAAGCTGAGCATCGGCCCAAAGCCGAACATCGGCCGGCGGTTACGAAGCCCGCCGATGTCGTCAAAAATTTTCTCTCGCAGAACATCGTCGCGGATAAGCCCGCCACTGAAGTCGCCGAGAAAGCGATGCCGCAGAAAGCAGTTGTCGCACAGAGCGACGACGTGGCTAAGGTGGAAGCTCCTGAAATTTCGATCGACATCGCATGGCCGACGCCTGAGTTGGGAGTGCCGCCAAGCATGCCGTTGCGTGCCGCGCCGCCTGTCATGGCGGCGCCCGTTACGGCGGCGCCCGCCGTGCTTGTCACGGCGCCACCCGCTGCAATCAAGAGCGTTCCGTCTCCGGTGGTAAAGAGTGCGCCGAAGCCGCAATTGGCTTTGCCGGAGTTGGATGTTCCGTTGCCAACCATTCAGAAGCAGGTGGCCGCACCGATTGCTCCGGTTCCGGGCGCGATCGCGGCAGCTGCACCAGAACCATTTGAATTGAAGATTGCGCCGCCGTACTCAATGGCCGGCGTCGCGCCGGTCCTGACCGAAGTCGTAACGCTCACCAAGGCTGCACCGCGCAAGAGCCGCAGCGCCGAAACCCGCAGTAATTGCCGCGCCCGTTCTGACTGAAGCGGTCACGCCTAAGATCAAGGCGCCGCCGCGGCCAGTGGCGAACGCACCCGCGCCTCCGACTACTGTAAGCGCCGCAACTCCTGTCAAGGCGCCGCCCAAGCCGGCGATTGCACCGCCCAAGCCGGCGATTGCACCGTCCGCGAAGCAAGAGATCGTACCGCCGCCAACGAAAGCAGTCGCTGCGCCGCCGAAGCAATCCGTCACGGCGATGCCGCCGCCCGCGATACCCAAAAATGCCGCGCCGTCCGAGACCCCGAAGACGGCACCCGTGCTGACTCAGTCCGTCGCGGCCACGCGCAAGGGCTGGCCGAAATTTCGGACATCACCCGGCAAGCCGATGGCAAGCAAGCTCACATCGTTGCAACATGTTGTGGTCGCAACCGCTCCCGCGCCTGCACCGCGTGAAGTAAAAAAACTCGACGAGCCTCTGGAAAGTTTGGAATGCACGCAAACGATTCGCGCGTTGACTCCGAAGGAACTCGAGGACAACGAAGTATCGCGGTGGTTCGTCATTCAACTTGCGCTGGCGGATCACGCCTTCGATCCCGACGCGGTGCCAAATCTCGATATCTTCAGCGAGTATCGCTTGTACTCAGTAGCCGGCTTGGATCAGGGCCGCGTTGTACACGCGTTGCGCCTGGGGTTTTTCCGTGAAGAGATCGGCGCAGTCGCGGTCGCGAGCTACCTGGCCGGTTACTGGGACAAACCGACCATCAAACGAGTGAGCCTTGCGGAACGCGAGCGTTTTGCCGACCAGCGCGTGGAAGCTCGCAAGGATGTCGGCGCGACCGGGAAGCACGCCATCATCGAAATCACCGATGAGTTGGTAGCGCGGCGCCGGCGCTCGACTACAGGCCGCGGCGATCAAGCCCTCAAACCGTCCAATCGAACACTAAGCGTACGGGGCGCGGCGCGTCCGCGTGCACTGTCCGCACTGTCCGCGGACAGTGTCCGCCGCCACCAGGCTCGCCCAAATTAGAAATTAATTCCTTAAAAAATAGCGATCTTGTGTTCCTGGAGGGCCTGGCACGGCTCTTGCTTTGGTCTAGGCGAGGAAAGAACCTCGCAGCGTAAGGCCAACATTCCAGGAGACGATCATGAATACCCGTATTTCTTCAAAACTCGCCGCACTTGCGATTGCTCTCACGATGAACGGTTTCATCATTGGCGGCGTTGCCTATCTGTTCGATGCTCAGACTCAGCAGCATTTATCGGTGATTTCCTTTGCGAAGCAGCTCGCCGCTTTTCAATGGCTGATTTGACGCGCCGATATTGCTCGTGTCGCCGGCCGCTCGTGAGGCTAATATTCGCAATCCAATCTTAGGGTCGCGAAAGGAAATGCCATGACGAATTCTCGATTCTTTGCAGGAGCACTGCTGTTTGCTTTCGCTGGCGCCGCTAGCCGGACACGCGAGCGCACGCTCTGAATTTTCCATGGCGCAAGTACTGCATTATCCATTCGCCACGGAGCTTGCAGCGGCGGAAAACGGCGATGTGATCGCGTGGGTGTGCAACCTTGACGGCGTGCGCAACGTTTGGATGGCGCGCGGCCCGAGCTTCACACCGAGCAAAGCGACTCAATATAACGATGACGATGGGCAGGAAATTACGCAACTCACTTTTTCGCCGGACGGCACGCGTCTCGTGTTCGTCCTGGGCGGCGATCATGACGCTAACTGGCCCGCGGAAGGAAACCTGGCCCCTGACCCAAGTTCCTCACCGGTGCAGCCACTCACGGCTATCTGGGCCGTGCCCACGAACGGCGGTGCGCCCGTAAAAATCGACGAAGGCGATGCGCCAGTGATTTCGGCTCGCGGCCAAGTCGCCTATATCAAAGATGATCATGTCTGGATCTCTTCGCTGGATGGCGGTAAGCCCGAGCGCCTGTTCTTCGACCGGGGCAAGGATAGCGATTTGGCCTGGTCGCCGGATGGAAGCCGGTTGGCATTCGTGTCCAACCGCGGTGACCACTCTTTCATCGGGATTTACACATCGAAGAACACGCCGCTGTTATATCTCACGCCTTCCACCAATCACGATGAGTCGCCAATCTGGTCGCCTGACGGCACCCGCATCGCCTACACGCGGCGCGCGGGCGATGGCGGGCCGCCGCAGCCGATTCTGACTCGGGTGCCGCACCCTTGGTCGATCTGGGTTGCCTCGGTGAGCGATGGAACAGGCCACGCCGCATGGAAAAGCCCCAACACGCTTGCCGGTTCTTTTCCGGATGTGGCGGGGGAGGCCAACCTACATTGGGTAGCGGGTAATCGCCTGGTGTTCATGGCGTATCTTGACGACTGGCCGCATCTTTATTCCGTGTCCGCCGACGGCGGCACGCCTGTGTTGCTCACGCCGGGCGCGTTCATGGTCGAACATGTCGCCGCGAGCCGCGACCTGCGTTTCATGATCTACGACGCCAATACGGGCAGCACGGCCGGCGACGATGATCGTCGTCATATTTTCCGCGTAGCTGTCGACCACCCAGGCTCGGTGGCGCTGACTTCCGGTGAGTCGTTGGAGTGGACCCCGGTTGCGGCAGCGACGGATCGAGTCGCGTTTGTCTCAGCAGGCCCGCAACAGCCGCCGACCGTGGCCATTTCAAATCTCGACGGGTCCCACCACGCCTCATTGCCTGCAGCGACAAACGCAGAATTCCCGCTCGCGCAACTCATGACGCCCAAGCCAGTAACGTTCACTGCGGCGGATGGAACCCTGGTGCACGGACAACTGTTCGATCGAGGCGCTGCGAAATCCGGGGATCGAAAGCCCGCCGTGATCTTCCTGCACGGCGGGCCGCCGCGGCAAATGCTGCTCGGATGGAGTTACATGGATTACTACAGCAACGCCTACGCGGTGAATCAGTATCTGGCGGCGCATGGTTTCGTCGTACTCTCGGTCAATTATCGTCTGGGGATCGGCTATGGCCGGGCGTTTCATCATCCCGAGCACGCTGGTTATGCGGGCGCCGCGGAATATCAGGATGTCGTGGCAGGAGCCCGCTTCCTGCAATCGCTGCCGAGCGTCGATGGCAAACGCATCGGCGCCTGGGGCGGTTCCTACGGTGGATTTCTCACTGCTTTGGCGCTGGCCCGTAATTCAGACATCTTCAAGGCGGGCGTCGATCTACATGGCGTGCACGACTGGTCGCGGCTCATAGAAGGCGCGCGCTGGCAAACAGCCGTCACGCTTTGAGAAGGGCGATCGCGAGAAAGCCCTGGAAGTTGCCTGGAACTCATCGCCCGATGCAGCCGTCGACGGCTGGAAGTCTCCCGTCCTCTTGATACAGGGGGATGACGATCGCAACGTGCGGTTTCAAGAGACTGTCGATCTTGCGCGCCGGCTCGAGGAGAGGAATGTTCCATTCGAGGAGCTCGTGCTTCCCAATGAGATCCATGGCTTTCTACGGCACGCTTCCTGGATACGAGCAGACGAGGCAACCGCGGATTTCTTGGCCCGCAGTCTCGGTGTCGCAAGAGAATAACGGGGGTCTAGTGAGTCGCGCGTTGTCTGGCGCGCCTGCGCCGTTCCGCAAAAGGAACGGTGCGGGGCGAATTGCCCAACCCGGGGTTCGCCGCCTCGCTATCGCCGAACCCCTGAAGCTTGAGAACACTAGGAAGCAGCGCATCGCGTTGTTCGGACAGGCTTGCTGCGTGCAGATCATGTAGCGCAGCGACTCTGCGGCGCTGCGCAGCGCCGTGCGCCCGCCATCCGCGGTATTCTGCCGCCACGTAGGCCCCTGATAATATAATTCCGCCCACGATGACCGCGATCAAAACAACATCAAAACCCATTGTCCCTCACCCTTTCGTCAGGAGTATTTTACCGTCGACGTTCGGGTTAGTAAAATCACGGTCTGGCGCGGCCAATTCCGCGAATTGATTACCATCCGGGGCCGTAAATCGGGCCTAGTGGCCCCCACGGTCCCCACGCACCCCAGTTCCAGGCGGCATCGTAATAATTCAGGAAGGCGATGCGTTGCGCCTGTTCAAAGTCGAGCTGCTGATTCGATACGTATTGCGCAAAATCTTGCTGCGTTCCGATGTACAGGCAACCGCAGACCTGAGGATCGGCATAAATATAGTGAATATCATTTCCGGATACACGCTGTACAAACTGATTTGGCGGCAGGCGACTCAGCATGGCCTGGCGCTCGGCGGTGTCCGCGATGCGCACCGTAAACCCTGCGGCCGCAAGGGCGTTTTCCTGTTGAAGAATCCCCGAGGATTGGCACGCGGTTAGAGTTACTAACAAGACTCCCAAGCAAAGGAATGGACTCCATCGCATTTTTGCCTCCATACGCTATCGGCTGCTGATGTCTTCTGTCCCCACTTTGTATACATCACCCATGCCGCATCAGTCCATCAGGCACATGGACTACAATTGAGTGCATGTCCAATGAGGCTTGGAGAACCTTGAGCGAACACCTGGATCGTGCCCTGGAGCTACCCGACGAGGAGCGTTTGGAGTGGCTCAATCAGCTCCGGGACCGGGAACCGGCACTGGCGGAAAAGCTGGCGGAATTGCTGCAGTCACGGGCGCAACCGGGCTTTTCCGAATTTCTTTCCGGACCCTCCCTCATTCCTATCGACGTTGCGCGAGTTGCGACGTTAGTGGGACGGCGCGTCGGCCCCTATGTCATCGACGCGGAAATTGGCCGTGGCGGCATGGGCAGCGTTTGGCGGGCACGGCGCGATGACGGCCGTTTCGAGGGAATCGTAGCGGTCAAATTCGTCAATGCTGCATGGATTGGGCAGTCCGGCGAAGAACGCTTTCGCACCGAAGGCAAGCTGCTCGCCAAGTTCGATCATCCCAATATCGCTCGGCTGCTCGATGCCGGATTGCTGGACGACGCTCAGCCCTATCTGGTGCTCGAGTATGTGCACGGAGAACCGATCGATGCCTACTGCGCGAGAAATGCGCTCGGCATCGAGGAGCGTGTCCGATTATTCCTGAGTGTTCTCGCGGCTGTCGGGCACGCGCACAGTCATCTTATCGTCCATCGGGATTTAAAGCCGGCCAACATTTTCATCACCCAAGATGGAACGGTTAAACTGCTCGACTTCGGCATTGCCAAGCTGATTGATGGAGCGGACCCCTCGCTCGCGCTTACGCAATCGCGCCTTGGCCCGTTGACGCCCCAGTACGCGGCGCCCGAACAACTGCTGGCGCAACCGGTGACCACGGCAACCGACATCTATACGCTCGGCCTGGTTCTCTATGTCTGTCTTACCGGAACGCATCCGGTACCGGCGAATACGCGTTCCAGCGCGGAACTAGTTCGGACTGTGTTGACGCAGGAGCCGGCGCGCGCTTCGAGTGTTGCTGCAGGTCCGGGCATCGAACCGCGTGCGCTTCGCGGGGATCTCGACAACATTCTGGCCAAGGCACTGAAGAAATTCCCATCCGAGCGCTACTTATCAGCGGGCGGATTCGCCGACGATTTGCGGCGCTATCTCAATCACGAACCCGTCAGCGCTCACGCTGACAGCATTCCCTACCGGGTCGCCAAGTTTGTCCGCCGGCATCGCAGCGGCGTTGCTGCCGGAACTCTGATTGCTGCCGCGCTGATTAGCAGCGTCGCTTTTGCCCTGGCCCAGCTATTCGAGGCACGCGCGCAGCGCGATCTTGCCCAACGCGAAGTGGCGCACGCCAATGCACAAGTTGAGCTCACCGAGTTTCTCTTGGGCGACAGCTTGAGCCAGGCGCCGCGCGAAGTAGTAGGAGAGCGGCTCAATCGCGCCCGCACCTTGATCGAGCGTCGCTTTCGAACCGAGCCCGCCATCGAGGCATCGTTGCTAACCGGCCTCTCCGGAAGGTACATCGATGCCGGCGAGCTCAAAGCCGGCGCTGAGGTCACGAATGAGGTCGAGAGCATCAGTCGCCGCCTCGATGATCCGGAGCTCAATGCTGATATCGCCTGCGGCAAGGCGCAGGACGCCGTCGAGACCGGAGACCTCAAGCTCGCTCACGCGCAAGCAGCCCTTGGCCTCGCAAATCTGCGCAGGCTCAAATTCGTCGATCCGGGAGAGGCGGCGGAATGCGCCATGGCAAACGCTTATATCGCAGAACGCGAGGGCGACTACGGCCCTGCGACGAGCGCGATGCGCGAAGCGATGCATGCGCTTGAGAACGCCGGAATTACCCGCACTTCGCGCTACACCAGCATCGCACACGAATACGCCCGATCGCTATCGCTCGGCGGAAACTATCGAGCAGCCTGGTCTGCGGAGCAGGCAGTGATGGCGATTGTGGCCGATGTCGGGCGCGATGACAGCGACGCCTACTATGCGATGGTCAATGTCGGCAGCACGGCATTGCTTGCCGGCGGCCAGCCCCGAAAATCGCTCGAGCTCCTGCAAGCAACCATCCAAAAAGCTCGAAACTCAAACCCCAATGCCAATGTGCCGTTCTACTTGAATGCCTCGGTGTTACTGGCGCGCACCGCCGCAGGAACCTCCGATTCCAATGGCGACGACTTGATGCACGCGGCTGCGGAGGCAGAGAAGCAGGGATTGACGTCGGCGATCGCAATTTATCGTGCAGCGGCCATTCGGACCGCAATCAATCGAGGGGATATCGCCGCAGCTGATTCTTTCTGGAGCGCGACGGCCGCGTTGGAACAGAAGTATCTCGCCGATCCTGGCTGGCGGCGCGATGCGCAGCTACTCTTGATGACGCATGCGCGTCTGAATTTGGCTAAACAGGATTTAGTCGCGGCCGCTGAGAAAATTGAGCAGGCCGTGAACCTGGTTTCCGCGCAGCCTCAAGGCGACGATCCGGAATGGCGGCACATCGTTGCGCTGCGCGCCGAAATTGAGCTCGCGCAGCACAAGTATGCAGCGGCTGTCGCCGATGCGCAGCTCGCGCTGGATCGAGCGAAACTCGAGGCCGTTGATCCCACATCCTCCGCATGGATCGGCGAGGCCCTGGTGTTGCGTGCCCGCGGCGAACTGGGGTCGGGTGACCGGGCGGCTGCGGCGGCGAGTGCGCGCGAAGCGCTGCCGCATGTGGAACGAAATTTGGGCCCGTCGCACCCACTGATCGCCGCAGCGAGGAGTCTTTCTAGTGCGACTTGAAATTCACCACAGCCGTGTTGCCGCCGCAAATCAGCACGCCCACGCGCTCTGTAGGGCTGGGAACGTACTGGCGCGAGGTTAATGCCGCGAGGGCTGCAGCGCCGCCGGGCTCCGCGACGATGCGCAGCGTGGTCCACAGACGCCGCTGCGCTTCCAGGATGGCTTCGTCCGAAACCAATACGGTTCTATCGATATATCGCCGGATGACGGGGAACGCCAGTTCCCCCACCCGGCGCGGCGCAAGCGACTCCGCTGCAACGCCCCCTGCCTCGGCATCGACCGGGCGGCCAGCCTCCAGCGCGCGAGTGAGCGTCGGTGCTTTCTCCGGCTCAACCGCGACGATTTTGATTCGGCCCGCATACCAGGCCGCGAGACCGGCGATGAGGCCGCCGCCGCCCACCGCCACCAGCAGCGTGGTGATCGGGGCCTGATCGTCGAATTCCAGGCCGACGGTGCCCTGACCGAGCATCGTCTCGTGCTGATCGAAGGCATGGATCGGCATCGCCCCGGACTCGGCGACCCAAGCTTCGCTCGCGGCCAGCGCGTCGGCGTAGCGCTCGCCGCTGATTACCAGCTGCGCGCCGTATTCAGTGATTTGCTGAATTTTCGCCGGCGAGGCGATGCTCGGGACGAATATCTTGGCGGGCACTTTGAGTTTCAGGGCCGCGAATGCCACTGCCGCTCCATGATTTCCGCCCGAGGCGGCGACCACGCCGGCCGCGGGAATTTTTCGCGTCAGCAAGCTGGTAAAGGCGCCGCGTGCCTTGAATGAACCAGCATGCTGCAGCAATTCCAATTTCAGTACGAGCGGCGCCGCCGCCAGGTCGAAATCGGCGCCGTCCACTTCGATGACCGGAGTGCGGCGGATATGCGGCGCGATCAGCGCGTAGGCGGAACGAATTTCAGCCGGAGAGATCATTGAAGCAGCTTTACGCACCCAAGTGGCAATTGACTAGTAATTCGTCTGTTGGCAAACTAACTATATGATCGATTTGCATGCAATACAAGCCATCAGCAATGAGCGGCGGGTGCAGATTCTGGAATGGCTCAAGAAGCCGCGCGCGAATTTCCGCCCACAGATCGACGGAGATCTGGTCAAGGATGGTGTATGCGCAGTGTTGATTGCGGAGAAGCTCGGCATCAGTCAACCGACCTTGAGCGAGCACATGCGGGTTCTGCGTCAAGCAAAACTGGTGCAGTCCAAAAGGATCAAGCAGTGGACGTTTTACAAACGCAACGAAGCCCGCATCAAGCAGATAAAGCGCTCCATCTCCAGCCTATAGGAGAATTCCATTGAGCGAGGCAGTCGAAGTACGCGCCGTTCAACGCGATGATTTTTCCGATTGGAAGCAGCTTTGGGACGGCTACAATGCATTCTACGGCCGCGTCGGAGACACCGCGCTGGCTCCGGAAATTACGCTGATGACATGGGCGCGCTTTTTTGACGTGTACGAGCCCATGCACGCGCTGGTAGCGGCGCTCTCGGGCCGGATAGTCGGTCTCGCGCATTTTCTCTATCATCGCAGCACGATTCAAATACCGCCGACTTGCTATCTTGCGGATCTTTTCACAGTGGACGCCGTGCGCGGTCAAGGCGTCGGTCGGGCCCTGATAAGCGCGGTCTATGCGCAGGCGAAGCGGGCCGGATCGCCGCGGGTCTATTGGCAGACTCACGAGACCAACCTGGTTGCGATGCGGCTCTACGACCAAGTGGCCGAGCGCTCCGGCTTCGTGGTGTATCGACGAGGCGTCTGACGCCGCCATCCCGTCGAGCCACTAAGGTTACTCAAACACAATACGTGGAAAGTAGAACGAGACGGTCCAGTTCGGCACATCGACGATCTCGCTGATCCGCAGATCGCCGCAGACGCTGCACAGCAGGTAGGCATCGATCGGGGGCATACCGCGCTCTCGCGCCAGCAGATCCACCATGGAGCGGACGGCCGCGCGCGCCGCCTCCATGAGATCGGGCCCGATCCCGGTCGTGACCTCATAGCCTGAGGTATCCAGATGCCGCGTGACCGGCCCCGAAGTTCTAAAGCGCGGAAACGCCAGCGGGCCGCTGTTTGATCAGGTCGAATTGCAGTGCCACGCGCATGGGGCTTTCGATTGCGGTACCGCACACCTCGCCATCGCCTTGCGCCGCATGCGTATCACCCACCGAGAAAAGAGCGCCCGCAACCTCGACGGGCAAAAACAGTTCGGTGCCCTGTGCAATGTCGCGCACGTCCATGTTGCCGCCGACGCGCCGCGGCGGAACGATGCTGTGCAGTCCGGGCTCCGCGAGCGCGAGGCCGATGGTCCCGGTAAAAGGCTTCAAGGGCACTTTGGCCCAACGGCCGAACAGCGCCGGCGCAAGCGTCCTGGCATCGTAGCGCCAGATGTTCAGCGCGGGTTCCTTGAAATCCTCCGCCAGCAGGCCAAAGCCCGGGATGTTTGCGGTCCAGCCCCAACCGGAGGGAACGAACGACAGCAGCGTCACCTTAAGAATGTCGCCCGGTTCGGCGCCGTCGATATACACGGGGCCCGTGACGGGATTGATTTTGCCAAAGTCCATGCGGCGCCACATCGGCGACGGTTGAGGTCTCGAGTCAGCTGGCCGCCGGACGCATCGGCCACGTCGAACTCCAACGAGTCGCCCGGTGCGATGCGCGTCACGGCGGCGATGCTGTTATCCCAGCCATGATGACGATGGTGGATCGTATGTCGATGTGTGGGTGGGCTCATCTGGCGGACCTGTTTTTTATATTCTACGGAATCTTCCCGCCGTCGCGCGACTCAAAATCATGGCCCTCGACCTGACCGTTCTTGAGATAGACTGCCCAACAAAAGGAGCCCGCGCGCTTGTCGATCGAAGAATTCGGATACAAGGACCAATTGCACCGCGCGCTCACGACCAAGGATCTGGTCATCTACGGAATGATTTTCATGGTGCCGATCGCGCCATACGCGGTGTTCGGCTTCGTGTACAACGACGCCAAGGGCATGGTGCCGCTGGCGTACCTCGTCGGGCTCGTCGGCATGTTCTTCACCGCCCTAAGCTACGCCGCCATGTCGCGCGCATTTCCGCTGGCGGGTTCCGTGTACACCTATGCGCAGCGCGGCTTGCATGAAATTGCCGGCTTCTTTTCCGGCTGGCTGATTCTGCTCGATTACATTCTGGTGCCATCGCTGCTGTATTTGTTCAGCGCCGTCGCGCTGCGACCCGTGTTTCCAGGTGTACCCGCCTGGGCCTGGTTGGCACTGTTCATCTCATTCAACGCCGCCGTCAATTTTATCGGCATCCAGTTCACCGCGCGCGTAAATCGCTACATGCTGATCATGGAGTTGGTCGTGCTGGCGCTGTTCGTGGTGGTTGGGTTGATCGCGCTGTACGGCGGTATGGGTGCAGGCAAGCTGACGCTCAAGCCCATCTATGATGCGCACGTTTTCTCTCTGGCCACGGTCGCCGGCGCGACCTCGATTGCCGTGCTGTCGTTTCTCGGCTTTGACGGCATCTCGACGCTCTCGGAGGAAAATCGCGGCGGTAAGGATGCGGTGGGCCGCGCCACCGTGCTCGCGCTCATGCTGGTGGGCGCGCTCTTCATGCTGCAAACCTGGATCGCGACCGACTTGAGCGCTGGGATGCACTTCAGCTCGGCGGAGACGGCCTTCTATGAAATTACGCAACGTGCTGGCGGCACCTGGCTGCGACTGATCACCATCCTCGCCATCGTCATTGCCTCGGCCATCGCCAATGCCATGGCCGCGCAGGCTGCGGTCTCGCGCATTCTGTTTGCCATGGCGCGCGACGGCAAATTGCCGACGATCCTGGCCAAGGTCCATCCGCGCTACAAAACACCCTATGTCAGCACTCTAGTGGTAGCAGTCGTTTCGCTCCTTGTCGGATTGTTATTTGCCAGCCGGGTTGATGACCTCACGTTGATCGTTAATTTTGGCGCGCTCACGGGGTTTGTTTTGCTGCATCTGTCCGTGATCAACCATTACCTGATCCGGCAGCGCAGCGGCGACTGGCTCCGGCATTTGCTCTTTCCGCTGGTTGGCCTGTCGATCATCGTTTATGTGCTGTACGAAATGGATCGCGCCGCCAAGATCTTAGGGCTAGCCTGGATTGCTATCGGCGTCTTTTATTACCTTTTGCTGACGCTATGGATCAGAAAGCCTGCCGTCCTGAAAGTCTGACCCGAGCACCGATGACAATAGCCGACGAATTGGAGGCGCCGCCAGAGCACACGCGCCCCACCATATGGCAGCTGGCCGCACCTTCCATCGCATCGAACCTGATGTTTTCGATGGTTGCCATGGTGCAGACCAAATTCGTCGGCGGCTTGGGTGCGCCGGCCGTGGCGGCCGTCGGCGCGGGGCAACGCGTATTCTTCGCGCTACAGGCCCTTTTGATGGCAATCGGCGTCGGAACGACTGCGCTCGTTGCGCGCTCGTGGGGCGCAGGGCAGCGCGAGGAGGCGAGCCGCATCACCTCGGCGTCGCTCATGTTCGGCGGTCTGGTCGGCCTCGTTCTCATGATTTTCGGCATGCTGTTCTCGCACCAGATCGCCGAAGTATTCGGTTTGGACGAGAACGCGGCGCAACTGGCGTCGCGCAATATATTTTGGCTTGCGACCTTCATCATCGGATTTGCCATAGACATCATTTTGTCGAGCGCCCTGCGAGCGGCCGGAAACGCCTGGACACCGCTGCTGTTCGGTTTGGCGGTCAATATCGTCAATCTGCCGCTGCTGTACGCCTTCATCCTCGGAAATTGGGGCGCGCCGCGCATGGGCGCCGCAGGTGCGCCGTTTGCATCCGGGCTATCCTTCGTCCTATGCGGCGCGGTGCTGGTAACGCTGTGGGTGCGCCAGAAATTGACCATCAAATTCTATCCCGGCGATATTTTCAAGAAGGCGCGCTACCAGCGGTTGCTGCATATCGGCTACCCGGTCGCGCTCGAGCAGCTGGTGTTGCAGTTCGGCTTCTTCTTGTTTGTATCGCTCATCGGCCATTACTACGGCACCGAGGCATTCGCCGCATACAACGTCGGCGTCAACATGCTGAATGCAGCCATGGTGGTGGGGAGCGGATTCTCAATCGCGGGCGCGACGCTCGTGGGCCAGCATTTGGGTGCCGGCGATGTGGAAGGAGCGGCGCGCAGCGGCTGGCGAGCCTGCAGCATGGCGGTCGGCGCGATGTCCCTGATCGGCTTTCTCATCGTGATCAACGCCCCCGGTCTAGCGCGTTTTTTCTTGGGGTCGGATGAAATCGCCGTGCAGCGCACGACGGAATTTACCTACATCATGGGAGCCATGCTGCCCTTGCTGGGGGTCGATATGGCCATCGGCGGCTCCTTGCGCGGCGCCGGCGACACGCGTTTTCCGCTCATCACTTCGTTCTTGGGGTTGATCGGCGTGCGCTGCGCTCTGGCGGCGACATTCGCAGCGTTTCACTTGCCTGTGGTCTGGGTGTATAGCTCGATCATCGGCGATTACATGCTGAAAGGATCGATGCTCATCTGGCGCTTCAAGTCCGGTCACTGGAAACATGCGCTGGCGAAGCGGCCCGTCGCCGTCGACGAAGAACAGAGTGCAGTTGGCTAAACTTTAAGCGCCTCCCGTCTGGTTAACGCTCGCTTTGCTTGTAATTCACGAACACGGATTTCGGAATCATGCAGTGCACGCCTTTGCGGATGTCCACCACCTGCGATACGCGGCAGTCGCCCACAATCGAGGTGAGGGCGTAGGCTTCCTCGCGGCTCATCGGCACGATGGTCTGCTTCGAGAGCCAATTGACGGTCTGATCGACCGCGATTTTCATGGCTTGATTCAGGTCTTCGTCAAAGCCCATGAATATCCAATCGGCTTTCGTTTCCGCCCAGGGCCATTCGGTCTTCATGTCTTTGCGCACGATGGGCTTGATTTCGATTTCCTTGTACGAACATTCCAGCGCGGTCAGGTTGACCTCGCCGTTTCCCTGCCGGCAGTGCGAATCGCCGGTCCAGATCAGGCCCCCTTTTTGAAACACCGGGAAGTACATCGTTGCGCCCGCCTGAAGTTCGTTCACATCCATGTTGGAGCCGTTTTTCCATGGGCGCAGCGTACTGGTGCGGCCTTTCGCATCGTGGATCGGGGGTCCGGCCTTGGCGTCCGGTTCATTGGGATCGACGCCGACGGCGAAGGTTCCGGGGAAGGGCTTCAGGTCGATGACAATTCCCGGCTTGAATTGGGTCTGCATCTTTGCGAGGTCGAGCTTGTAGTAGCGAACGAAGCCTTCCGGAAATTCGGATGCCAGTTGCCCGACGGTGGGAAAATCCTTTCCCGGCACATTGAAATTGAAGCCGTCGGCCTTCGGCACGATCTTCAGAATATGAATTTCCAGTGTATCGCCCGGTTCCGCGCCCTCGACGTAAATCGGCCCGGTGATCGAGTGCGGTCCGCCGCCCGGATTGGCTTTGCGCAACCTCACGATCTCGTCCATCTCTACCCCGGGTTTGATCTGTCCCAGGGAATGAGACAGGGTTTCGATGGAGACGGTGTCTCCCGACTTCATCGTGAGCCTGGGTTTTTCATTGATGTCGTACCAACCCCACTGCACGTTGTCGGTCGATGCGGGAAGCACGTAATGCTTGGATTCGTGGTTGCCCGCGGCCGACAAAATTCCAGAGGCACTTATGAGCATGAGCGGCCGCTGCCAGAACGGTACACGAAGATTTTGCGGAAAGTCTCGAGCTATTCGTTTCATGGTCGTCCCTCTGGCAATTTCGATGTTGTTAGCGGCACTGCGTGCAGCCGAGGGCACTATAATCTCAGCTGCCGCAAAGAAACATCCGGAGAGATTGCCATGCCGCTGGTACGAATTGCGTTTCGAACTGGGAAGTCCGCACAATACCGCCAGGCGGTGGCGGACGAAGTGCATCGCGCGTTGGTCGAGGTCGCCAGCGTTCCCGAGTTGGACCGGTTTCAAGTACTGACCGAGCACGCGCCTGCGGATTTGATCTACGACCCCACCTACCTGGGCGTAAATCGCACCGACGATATCGTGATGATTCAAATCACGCTGAATCAACGCACTCAAGCGGTGAAGGTGGGGCTATACAAGGCCATTGCCGCAAAGGCTGGCGAAAAATCCAGGCGTAAGTCCGGGGGATGTCCTCGTTTCATTAGTGCCAGTCGCTCCCGAGGACTGGTCGTTCGGCGACGGCAAGGCGCAGTACGTTAAAACAGACCCGTCTTAGCCGGATATTGATGGGGCTTTGCTTGGTTGCGTCCCAAGCCCTTGCGTGTAATCTTTGTTGAATGATCAATCAACAAAGTCACACCCTCGGATACCAGAACCCGTTTAGTGCTCGCCGCCATGCAGCTGTTTTGGGAAAAGGGCTATAACTCGACCAGCATTGCCGATGTGCTGCACGCCGCCAAGGTCAATAGCGGCAGCCTCTACTATTTCTTTCCAAGCAAGAGCGAACTGCTGGCCGCGGTGCTCGACATGTACCACGATGAGATCCGGCCGATGTTGCTCGAGCCCGCGTGGGCAGGTGTGAGCGATCCGGTCGAGCGAATATTTGCGCTGCTCGCGCGTTATCGCAAATCGCTGCTCGATACCGATTGCTTCTATGGATGTCCGATCGGCAGTCTGGCGCTGGAACTGCATGAGCCAGACCCGGCCGTGCGCGAGCGGCTCGCCAAGAATTTCAGCGCCTGGATCGAGGCTATTGCGGAGTGCCTGTCTCAGGCAAAGACTCAATTGCCGACCGACCAACACGTGCGTGAATTGGCGCAATTCGTGCTCACAGTCATGGAAGGGGGTGTCATGCAGGCGCGCACTTTTCGTGACATCGAGTACTTCGACGCCTCGGTCCGACAGCTGCGGCAGTACTTCAATCATCTGGAGCCGTCCGGCAGCGAAGCGCCGCGCAAGAAGCGGGCTCAACCTCGAATCAAAACAACACGGGAGAAAACCCATGCGTAAATTATGTTGCTTGCTTCTGTTCGCACCAGGCTTCGCGCTCGCTCAGCCGGATGCAGGCTACCAGCCGCTGGCATTTCTTGCCGGTCATTGCTGGAAAGGAGAGTTCCCAGGCGGCCGCACCGACGAGCATTGCTTTACGTGGATCTACGACGGCAAATTTCTGCGCGATCGGCACACCGTGCGCGCGGAAGGAAAGCCGGACGCGTCGGGCGAGTCGATCTATTTTTGGGATTCCGCAGCCAAGCGATTGGAATATCTTTATATCGAAAGCGACGGCGGTTTTAGCCGCGGGCCTGTGTCAATCGACAACGAGGCACTGGTCTTTCCGGACACAAGTTTCGTCGAGAAGGGCAAGACCATGGTGTATCGCAGCCGATGGCAACGCAGCGGCGCAAGTGCGTACGATGTCGTAACGGAATTCAAGGCCAAGGACGGCTGGGTCCCCGGTTTCAAAGTTCACATGGAGCAGGCCGGCGCGCCTAGACCAAGCGGAGAATGGCGATGATCAATCGACGGCAACTCATCGGCGGCGTGGGGGCCGCTGTCCTCGTCAATCGATGGTCCGTGCGCGCTCCGGCATCTGCCGCAAGCGCGGCCTATCCGCGTTCCCGATACGACCGCGCCATCGTGATTGATGCGCTCGGGGGTCTCGGCGAATTCAATCCCGATGCGCCGGACGATGCGCCGCTGTCGGTGCGAGGCTTGGCGGATGCGCGTGAGTCCGGTGTGACCGCGATCAATTTCACGATCAACGATGTCGGCAACGGCCCAAATAAGTTCATGGCCGCCGTCAAGAACATCGCGGGAATCGAGCACGAATTGCTGCTGCACCCGGATGCGCTGCATGAAAATCTTGAGGGGCCAGGACATCCAGGCGGCGAAAGCAAGCAAGCGTCTGGGCATCGTTTATGGCTGCCAAGACACGACCATGCTGGAGGGGGACCTCAAGAATTTGTCTATATTCAAGGATCTCGGCGTCCGCATCGTCCAGCCCACCTACAATGTCCGCAATCTCATGGGCGATGGCTGCATCGAAAAGGCCGACGGTGGCTTGAGCAAATTGGGCTACGATTTTGTTGCCGAGATGAATCGCCTCAATTTGCTCCTCGATTTGAGTCACGCAGGGCCGCGCACCATCGCAGAAGGCATCGCAGCCTCGAAGGTGCCGATGGCGATTACGCACACCGGCTGCCGCGCGCTGGCGGACTTGCCGCGCAACACCCGCGATTCTGAATTGCGCGCCTTGGCCGATCGCGGCGGTGTCGTTGGAATCTATTTCATGCCCTTCTTGCGCGAATCCGGACAACCGCACGCCGAAGACCTGATCCGACATATCGAGCATGCCGCAAATGTTTGCGGTGAGGATCATGTCGGCTTGGGCACGGACGGATCGATTTCCGGCGTTCCACTGACCGATGCTTATCGAGCGTATTTTCGAAAAGACGTGGAGGCGCGCAAGAAGGCCGGATATGGTGCCCCGGGCGAGAGCGCAGACGTGCTGACCATCGTGCCGGAATATAACGAGCCGGCGCGCTTTGCCCGATTGGCGAACGATCTAGCGAATCGGGGCTGGTCCAGTACCCGCATCGACAAATTGCTGGGTGCGAACTTCGCGCGCCTGTTTGCCGAAGTCTGGGATGCGCCGTAGAATCGCGAACCCTGTTTATCCTTAGGATTTCAAGTAATGCGCCATATCAGGTTTGCCTTAATTGCGGCGGGGATGCTGTTGGGGTCCTTGGCCTGGTCGGCAGCGGATCAGAAACCGGCAGCGGCGCCCATTAAGCCAGTCGTCGAAACGCTCTTTGGCCGCAAGATCACCGACAACTATCGGTACATGGAAGCGCTGGACCCTGCCACGATCAGCTGGATGAAATCCCAGGGTGCCTATACGCGCTCGGTGCTCGACAGCATCAAGCCGCTCGCGCAATTGAAGAAGGATGTTGCAAAATTCTCCGCCAGCTTCGGATTGATCCAGGGGTATGTGCATTTCGGTACACGTGGATTTTACGAGGAGCGCGCGCCGGGCTCGGACAACTTCGACCTCATGGTGTCTGACGCCGCCGGCACTCGAAAGCTCGTCGACGTCGCTGCATTGCGTGCCGCGAATGCGGGCAAGCCTTTTGCCATTAATTATTTTCTTGCCTCGCCGGATGGCAACAAGGTCGCCGTCGGTATTTCCGAAGGAGGCTCCGAAGATGCGTCAATCACGGTGTATGACGCGGCAAGCGGCGCCAAGATCGGCGGCCCAGTCGATCGGGCACAATTTGGCGCGACCTCGTGGAGTGACGATTCCAAGCTGCTGTACTTCATCCGCCTGCAAAAGACGCCCGCGAATGCCGCGGCGAGTGAGAAGTATCTGAATGCAACCGCAGATGCATGGGATCTGAAATCCGAACCTGTGGCGATCCTGGGAGCCTCGCTGGGCCACGGCCCGGCGCTCACACCGGTCGAGGCGCCGGCCATCGCCATCAGCGTCGGTGCGCCTGTGGCGGCGGCGTTGTCGATCAACGGCGTGCAGAATGAACTCGCCATGTGGCTGGCGCCGGCCGCGCGCGTGAGCGATCCCAAGGTCACGTGGACCAAATTTCTCGTGCGCGAGGATGAGGTCACCAGCGTTGACATGCGCGGCGCGGAGATCTTCCTGTTGTCGCACAAGGACGCACCGACGTTCAAGGTTCTGATGGTGCACGCGGGTGAACCGCTCAGCTCCGCCTCGACACTGGTGCCGGCGCAAGCCGATCGTGTGATCGAAGGAATTCACGCCGCAGCCGACGGACTGTACGTGCTTGCGCGCCATGGCGCCTACTCTCAGCTGCTGCGCATTCCCGCCGGGTCCACCTCCATCGAGGAGGTCGCCTTGCCATTCCGCGGCCACATCGGCGAAGCCTTTACCGATCCGCGCACGCCGGGTATTACGCTGGATGTTTCGAGCTTCATTACCCCACCCACGCAGTTCAACTATCATCCCGCAAATAAAACCTTCAGCGAACTTAAGATCGGCGCACGCGGCGACTTCGTGGCGTCGGACTATTCGCTCAGCGATTTGCAGGCCAAAGCTGCCGATGGAACCTTGGTTCCGCTGTCGCTGATGCAATCGAAGAGCGCCAAGGGCACGCAGATCACCATCGTTGAAGCGTACGGCTCCTACGGCATCTCCGAACTGGCCGATTTCAGCGTTCGGCGTGTGGCCGCGGCGCGGCAGGGCATCACGTATGGGGTGTGCCACGTGCGCGGCGGCGGCGAACTGGGCGAGCAGTGGCGGCTTGGCGGCAAGGATGCGAATAAGCACAACACGTGGGGCGATCTAATTGCATGCAGCGAATACTTGATCGCGCGCGGCGTGACGACGCCGGCCAAGTTGTTCATTCTAGGAGGATCGGCGGGCGGCATCACGATGGGGCGCTCATTGACGGAGCGGCCGGATCTTTTTGCAGGTGTGCTCGACCTGGTGCCCTCAGCGAACACGCTGCGCGCGGAGTTTACAGCGGGCGGGCCTGCCAATATTCCGGAGTTCGGCTCGATCACGACCGCAGAGGGTTTTTCTAATCTGTACGAAATGGATACCATCCAGCACGTCAAGAAGGGAACGCAATACCCGGCAGTGATGGTGACGACGGGACTTAACGACCCGCGCGTGGCACCTTGGGAACCGGCCAAGTTGGCGGCTGCGCTTCAGGCCTCTGGCACGACCAAGCCCGTGCTGTTGCGGATCGACGAGGAGGCAGGACACGGGATCGGTTCCACCAAGACGCAGGGCGACGAGCTCAACGCGGACGTCATTGCCTTTGTGTTCTGGCGCGCGGGTTTGCCTGAGTGGCAACCGACCGAATGATCAGCCATCGCGCGGCAGTGACTAGCTTATGGCATAGACGTTGCCGTCGGTGCTGCCAAAGAAAATCACATCGCGCTCGATCGCAGGCGAGGACAAAACTGCACCGACGCTCAGCATTTTCCAAACACCCATGACCATGTCGTCGTAGAAGTTGTCGCCGAATGCGGCGGCGTAGTTAGGATCACCGTCTTTCTTCGTCAGCGCCGCCGCGTTGCGGTGCGCGCCGTCGGTGCTGAAGGTCCACGCGGTGGCGTGCTTATCCAGGTCGATCGCGAGCAACGTACCGGCGTGCGAGCCGATATAAAGATTGCGGCCGGCAATCGCGGGCGAGGAAAACATCGGCCAGTGATGAAAGCTCAGCGAATACTTGAGAACACCGGTATTGGCATTGACAGCCTGCAACAGCCCGGAGTCTGACGTTGCGAAATAAAGCGTCCCGTCCTTTGCAATGGGAGTCGAGATGACCCAAGAGCCCTTGGTTGAATAAGCCCACTTCTTGGCGCCGCTAACGGCATCGAGTGCATACACATTCGAATCGCGGCAACCAAAGTACACCACACCATTCGCGATAACCTGCCGAGGACTGGATGCCCACCTGATTGGCGATCTCATGATCTTCGCCGGTCTTGAAGCGCCAGCGCTCCTGTCCTGACTTGGCGTCTATTGCGTAGAAATAGGAATCCCAACTGCCGATGTACACGAGGCCGTTTGCGATGGCCGGAGATGCATGCACGACGTTGCCGGTCTGAAATTTCCAGCGGAGTGCGCCGGAACCTGCGTCGAGCGCATAGATGTTTCCATCGCCGCTGCCGACATACACCGTATCCGCATCGATGGTGGGCGAGGATAGATAGACGTCGAACGGATCAGGCATCGATTCCCCCGCCGGATCCGAGCCATGAAGACGCCTACCCGTAAAGCGGCGTTCGCCCTCGGATGCAAATTTCCAACGCAGCTCGCCGGACTTCGCGTCAACCGCATAAAAGTTGCCATCATAACTGCCGAACGTATACGCGGCCATTGTACACCGCGGGAGACGATGCAACGCGGCTGCCGGTCTTGAATTTCCAACGCTGCACGCCATCTGCAACGTTCACCGCATATAAATAATGATCATTGCTGCCGAAGTACGCGGTACCGTCAATTACGGCCGGCGTTGAAATGACCGCAGCCGCCGGTTTTGAATTTCCATTTGATCCCGTGCAGCAACGGAACTCCTAACTCTTATAGATCCCGCTGTGCTGGGCGTCGCCGCGAAACGAGGCAATGATTTGTGAATAAGCCGGAATGGATACCGAAAGCACGAGCAACGCGACGAGATACTTCATGAGGTCTCCGACTTTGGCGAGCATGCGATTCACGTTCCTCATCATACTCGGCGTCGGTTTCTAGGCAATCGCCGGGAAAATTGAGAGTGACGCGGGCAAACCGCCACGATCGCGTCCGCTCGCGCCCAGCAGAATCTTTGCAAATTCGGCACTTAAATCGATTCTAGTTTGCTGCGGCTGCTAAGAAACTATTGCCACGCGACGAAAAACTCAGTCGTCGCGTCCAACACACATCTTAAGGAGTCACACATGAATAGCTTCACTCTTACTGCCGTCGGCAATCTCGCCAAAGACCCCGAATTCGCCGCCAAAGGCGCTACCAGTTACGCACGGTTCTGCCTGGTCGGCAATGATTACGCGGGAAAGGACGACGACGGCAATCGCGCGCGAAGCCGTTACTAGCGTCTGGTTCACAGCATTCGAGAGTCTCGGGGAAGCGATCGCGAAACACGCGCGCAAGGGAGATCAGCTGATAGTTCAAGCCCAAGTACGCTCCAACAACTGGACCGATCGAGAGGGCGAGAAGAAATATGATTTTTCCTTCGTAGTTCAGAATTTCCGCTTCGGCGCTCCCGGTCGGGCGAAGCGTGAGGAGTTGGCCGCCCGGCGCGGCGAGAGCGAAATCGGCACGCTGGAAACGGAGATTTGACATGCGGCAGCCGCCGACACGTGGGCTCGCGCACCTGCTGCTCGCCTTCCGCCCCTGGTCGCGGTGATCTGTGCGCCCGGTCTGGCGTTGGCGCAGGCCTCGCCTTTCCTTACAGGCGCAAGTTCTCTGCAGACAAACATTCTCGCGTGGCTGACGCCCGTCGCCATAATTCTCATCATGGTCTTGGGCGGCATGGCGATGGCAAATCGAATGTCGTGGGGCTGGTGTCTGGGTGCGATTCTGGGAATCGCCATCGGCTTCGGAGCGCCGCAGATCGTCACTTGGGTACGCGGAATGTTCGGCGTTTAGGACGAATGTCAGTGCAAGAACTCATGGGCAGCCAATGAATGAACGCAATACAGGCCTGACCGCCGACCCGCTTTTCGTCGGCGCCACCCGACCCTCGATGCGCTGGGGCGTGACCTATTCGGCGCTGCTTTTCAACATGGTGTTTACCATAATAGAAAATTGCGGAAATACCCTAATTTTGCGCTGTTCGGGCAGCGAAAACGGCGGCACTTCGCAATTCGCCTCGCGCCTGATCGGGGAGCGGGAGGTGATGAGAAGGCAGATCTCGCGGGGCAAGGATCGTGAGTCCGGCTTCTTCAGCCGCGGCGCACGCCGCTCGCGCAATGTGACCGACCAGCCCGTTACCGAGACCGCGGTCATGGCCTCCGAACTCGAGCAGCTGCCTGACTTACGCGGCTATCTGAAGGCCGCATCTTCGCCAACGTGGTGGAAAGTCGACCTCAGGAGGCCTTAAGCCAATGCAATTACCCAATGCCAACTTCCGCGCACCCGGCTACCACATAGCAGAGACACAAGTGCACTGCCCGCGATGCGCCCGAGCCTGCCGCGTTCTCGCTCTCGCTTTGTCGCGAGGGCACGAGATTCTGGTCGACGACGAATGGCAGAGCGTCGATGCAAATGCCTTCATCTTTCATATCAGTGCGCTTCCCGAGCCGGTTAGCCGGGTTCTGCTCGAGCGTTCCGCGACGTTTCGTCAAACCAGCAGTGATGAGCCGGGCCGAATCCTCTTGGGTCAATCACTGCCCGGATTGCGCGGCAGTATTCAGCGACGATGATCTGCACTGCGAGCCGGGCGGCTTCATGCCAAGCTCAATCGACGAGGCGCGGGCCGTTTCGTTGACGCCAGTAGAGCAGCCCTTCAGCGCCTTCGCGGCCGGCTATGCGCTTGACCCGGAACACTTTGCCTCCATGCGCAGGCGCTAGTGGCCCAATGGCCATCTACTTTCTGCACTTGAAAACTTTTGGGCGCGCGGGCGGAAGCAGCGCCGTGAGCGCAGCGGCCTACCGCGCGGGCGAGCGCATTCGCGACGAGCGGACGGGGAGGACCTACGATCATTCCCACCGTCAGGATGTCCTGCACAAGGAAATCATGCTGCCGAATCGACTTTCGGGCGACGAAATGTCGTGGGCAAAGGACCGCGGCGGCCTGTGGAACAGTGCCGAGGGCGCCGAGTCACGTGCAAACGCGCGCACCGCCCGCGAGTTTCTGGTCGCGCTGCCGGCCGAACTCTCGCCGCAGGCACGAATCGACTTGGTTAGCGGATTTTCCCGAGAGCTGGTCGAGCGCTATCGATTCGCGCTGGACATCGCAATTCATGCGCCGCGGGATTTTCCGGGCAGTGATCCGCGCAACTTCCACGCGCATTTGCTCGCGACTACGCGCGAAGTAACGCCCAGCGCGCTGGGAGCCAAAACCACGCTTGAATGGAACGATACGAATCGGCGCCAGAACGGCCTGGGGCCGGCGGTTGGCGAGTTGCTGCATGTGCGCGAACGTTGGGCGACCGCAGCGAATACAGCGCTGCAACAAGCGCAGGTCAACGCGCGCATCGACCACCGCACACTGCGCGCCCAGGGGATTGATCGCGAGCCCAAACCTCGCATTCCGCGTGCCGCATTCGAAATGGAACGGCACGGTTATTACAGCGCGGTTGCGGAACGCATTCGCGCGGAGCACCAGACAAGGGTCGAGGCACGGCTTGCGCGCGCGGCACAACATGAGGAACCCGCGACCGCGCCAAAAAGTGCTCCAGACTTGGCAAAGGAATCCGCGCTCAACTGGGCCGCTCGGTACGGGCGGGCGCAGGAGGCGCAACCAAAAAGTCCCGACGAACTGGCAAAGGAATCTGCGCTGAGTTGGGCTCGGTATCGGGAAGCGCAGAAGGAGGCGCAGGCGCAGGACCGGGAGCAAACCGAGCCGACTCGGATTTCGGCCAAACTCGCGCGAGACAACGATCGATCGCTATGATCGAGGGCATCGCCTTCGCCTCATGCTACGTCTATTCGCCCGCCGGCGACAGCGCGATCTGCGCGCGATCCCGGCTGTTGCGGGCGTTGCTGAAGGGAGGCGATCCGCATTTCATGTTCAAGTACGCCCTGCGTGTGCGCCAGCAGATGGAGCCGCCATCTCAACTGGCGGGTTTCATTCTCGCCGGCGACGTGCTCGTGCCGGTGCCGCGCAGCGCGCCTAAGGCGGGAGGCACTTGGGCTGCCCTAGAGCTTGCCCGCGCGCTTGTCCAGGCAGGTGTGGGCAGCGGGACGTGGCCCGGATTGCGCAGAATCTCTGCGGTGTGCAAGTCGGCAACGGCGGCGAAAGGCCGTCGCCCCAGCGTAGCGCGGCACTATGAATCGTTTCGCCTGGAGCCTCTAATGCTTTCGCCCGGAACGAGTTATTTTAATTGACGACGTCGTGACGAAAGGGCGGACCCTGCTAGCGGCTGCGTCGCGCGTACGCGAAGCGTTTCCCGATGCGCAGATCCGCGCATTTGCCTTGCTGCGGACTAGGGGATTGATCCCGGACCTATCGAGCTTGCTCGAGCCCTGCAGAGGCCAGATCCTGTGGACAGGCGGGCGATGCGCAGCGAATCCCTTGAGACCCAAGCGATTACGGTCTCGCCTATAATCTGCCGAGATTGCGCATCGATGCTAAAACTCCGCCTGCCAGCCGTCCGCTCAAGCAACTGGCGGCCAACGATATAACGTCTGCGCTCTGCAGCGCGCATTCGCCGCCGGCGACGGCTTGAGCGGCGCTCATTGCATTCATGAGCTATGGATGCGCGGAGCAATGTCCATTAACATTGAAGGCGCGCTCGAACAGCTGTGGAAAAGCGCGGCGGCCTCCATTCCGGAATGGCTGCCGATGCGCTATTTCGACTGGCTGCCCGCTGTCTACGAAACCTCGCTGAAATTTCGATCCTCTGCCAAGGGCCGGTCGAACATCTACCTGGTGCTGCTGGATTTCAGCGATCGCGATGGATCGTATGGCGTTTACGTCGGCATGAGCAAGTACAGTCCGGCGCAGCGTTTCGATCAGCACAAGGCGGGAATTCGTGCTGCGGGTAGCGTATTGAAGCGAGGTATCGAAGTGCTCACGGGACCGACTATGCATTTGCAATACATCAAGCGCAGCGAAGCTGCGCGCATCGAAGTGCGAATTGGCCGAGGCGCTCGCCGCGGCCGGCTTGCGGGTGAAGGGCGGTCACTGATGATACTCATCGGCATGTTCGATTCGCCGTTCGTGCGGCGCGTGGCTGTCAGTATGAATTTGCTGAAGATACCTTTCGAGCACCGCAACTGGTCGGTTGGCAAGGATTTCGAGTTGATTCGACAGTTCAATCCTGTGGGCCGAGTCCCTGCGTTGGTGCAGCCGGATGGCGATACGCTGATCGAATCCGCCGCGATATTGGATTTCCTCGACGAAGCGGCAGGTCCTGATCGCGCGTTGCTGCCCCGCTCAGGCGAGCTGCGGCGCGAAGCGCTGCGCATCATCGCGGTTGCCGTCGGCGGCGCAGAGAAAGGCGTGACGCAGGTTTACGAGACCGCATTTCGTCCGCCCGAGAAACGCTATCGACCCTGGGTCGAGCGCTGCCACAACCAGACTCATGGAGCGCTCGGAGAACTGGACCGGCTCTGCCAGGTGCGCGGCGATGAGTGGCTGATCGGCAACCGCATGACTCAAGCCGACATTACCGCCGCCTGCGTCTATACGTTTTTGAGCGAGGCGCTGGGGATCAATCGGGAGACTGTGGTGTACCCGGCATTGGGCGCTTTGGCGGCGCGATGCGAAGCCCTGCCTGAGTTTCTCGCATCCAAGGCCGATTGGTTCGCGCCCGGCAATCCTTAGGATTACAATCGATACGATGGTCGTCGTTCACCATCTCAACAACTCCCGGTCGCAGCGGGTGTTGTGGTTGCTCGAGGAACTCGGCGTACCCTATGAAGTGCAGCGTTACGAGCGAGACGCCAAGACCATGTTGGCGCCGCCGGCCTTGTTGGCAATTCACCCGCTCGGAAAATCGCCGGTGATTGTCGATGGCGCAGGTGACGGTCGCGGAGTCAGGCGCGATCATTGAATACCTGGTGGCAAAATACGGTGATGGACGCTTGATACCTCCGGCAGGCACGGAGCAGCGTCTGCGCTACACCTACTGGTTGCACTACGCGGAAGGCTCGGCGATGACACCCTTGCTGCTTAAATTGGTGTTCGATCGTGTTTCCACGAATCCCGCACCTTGGCCCATCAGCGCGATCGCTCGGCGCATCGCCGCGACCGTGACCAACGCCTTTATTGCGCCGAACCTGCAGCGGCATTTTGATTTCATCGAGTCCGAACTGAATGCGCACACCTGGTTTGCCGGCGAACAATTCACAGCCGCCGACGTGCAGATGAGCTTTCCTTTGGAAATCGCCGTACCGCGGGCCGGCCTTAACGCCAAACGCCCGAAATCGATCGCTTTTCTCGAGCGCATTCATGCGCGCGACGCTTATAAGCGCGCGCTGGAGACGGGGCGGGAAGTACGACTATTAAGTAGCGACCAGCTCTGATTTTGCCGTTGATCAATATAATAAGGGGAGTTGCCATGTGGAAGTCTCTGACCAAGGGAGCCGCATTGTCGGGAGCCCTGTTGTTCATGGTTTCTGGCTGCGGACAATCAGCGCCTCCGCCGACCAAACCCAAGGGGCCCTCGCCCGCGAGTCAGGCATGGCTCAAAGTATCCAACGCATTTATCGAAGACTACATGCAGGCCCAACCGGCCTTTGCCGCACAATCCGGGCGCCACGAATTCGACGGTCAACTGCCAGACGTGAGCGCACACGGTCTCAAGCGCGAGATCGCGCGCCTGCACGATGAGCGCGATCAAATCTGCGGCAGTCGATCCGACCAACCTGCAACCGCGCGAGCGCTTCGACCGCGAATATTTGCTGGCCATTGTCGACAAGGATCTTTTCTGGATAGAAAAGACGCAGTTCCCCTTCAGCAATCCGGCTTGGTACTTGGGGCAGATCGATCCCGACGTGTACTTGAGCCGCAACTATGCGCCGCTCGAGGTGCGCATGAAGGCGTACATCAAGTACGCACAAGGAATCCCCAGGATCGCCGCCGCGATCAAGGAAAATCTCAAATCGCCCATGCCCAAGACCTACGTCGAGCTGGGGATCGACGAATTCGGCGGCCTCGCCGATTTCTATACAAAAAATGTAACGGCAGTGTTCGCAGCGGTATCCGACCCCGATCTGCAAAAGCAGCTGAAAGATGCCGATACCGCAGCGGCACAGGCGATGAGCGGCCTCAAGGACTACTTGGTCGGCGAGCGCAAGAACGCGACCGATAAATATGCGTTTGGCCCGGATTTGTTCGCGCAGATGGTGAAGCAGACCGAGCAAGTCGATCTTCCCGTCGATCAGATCGAGGCCGCGGGTCGCGCCGATCTCGACCGCAACACCGCCGCGCTGAAAGCAGAGTGCGAGCACCTACGCGCCCAAGGCATCGCTTGGCGCAATGCGTCGCAAAAATGGCGGCGAACAAGCCCAAAGGCGGACCCGTCGAGGAAGCGCGCAATCAACTCAAGATGCTCAAGGAATTCATCGTCCAGAACAACGTCGTGTCGATTCCGAGCAACGACGAAGCCTTGGTGGCGGAGGCGCCGCCGTACAATCGCGCCAATGCCGCATTCATCAATACCGCCGGGCCCTACGACAAGGGCGTGGTGTCCGTCTATAACATCGCGCCGCCGGATCCGAAGTGGAGCAAGGCCGAGCAGGCCGCCTATATCCCCGGCGAAGCCGCGCTTGCTATTTACCTCGGTGCACGAGGTTTGGCCCGGACATTTCCTGCAATTCCTGCATTCGAACGCGAATCCCGACAAGCTCGAGGGGCTATGGGTGGGTTATGCGTTCGCGGAAGGTTGGGCGCATTACTGCGAAGAGATGATGGTCGACATGGGTTTGGCCAAGGGTGATCCGGAAAAGCACATCGGTCAGCTGAGCGAGGCGCTGCTGCGCGATGTGCGCTTGCTGTCGGCCATCGGATTGCATACGCATGGCATGACCGTCGCGCAGTCGGAAAAGATGTTCCGCGAGCAAGCCTTTCAGGATCCCGGCAATGCGCGGCAGCAGGCGGCGCGCGGCACCTACGATCCGGCCTACCTGAACTACACGCTGGGCAAACTGATGATCCGCAAGTTGCGCGCCGATTGGCTCGCCAAGAGCGCGAGCGGAGCGGCGCCGGCCAACGCGGACGATCAGCCCGGTGGCATGAATTTCACGACCAATTCCTGTCCTACGGCGGCCCGCCGATCCCGCTTATTGCGCAAGGAATTGCTCGGCGAGGGCGGCAGTCTGCTGTGAGGCTGCTCGCGCTCCGAGCTGCTACAACGTAGCGATGATTCCGCTGTCCGCCCAAGCGCCCAACAGGCTTGCGGCGGCGGCGGGAATTTCTTCCTGCGGCAGCAAGGCAGCTGAGGTCTTCGCAAAGCTCCGCGAAATAGCGGCCACGCAGCGCCGAGTCGAGGGCCGCCGATTCGACGGCATTCATCGATCGAAAATAATTCTGCAGATTTTGCCGCCACAGCAGCCACGGCATCGGCGCAGGCGCCATTTCCGGCCGCGGCGGCGTCTCATCTTGACTCATCGCCTTCCAAACGGCCGCGGTATTCCAGCTGAAAGCGAGACGGCGAAGCGAGGGATGAAACTCGAAGGTGAGCGCGCCCCAAGCCGGCAGGCTCGACTCGCGGCTAGCGCCGCTGCGCGGCAAGGACCGCGCATCGGTTGCATCGAATACCTCCGCCAGCGTCCATTCGAGCAACGCGACCTCCGAAAGAATCGGCGCCTCGCTATAAGCGGCGGACGCGCTGCGAGAAATTCCGGCAACTCGCGTCCATACCAGCGAATCGAGCGAAACACCGAAGGGTGCGCGGCGACGTAGGCCTGACCCAATTCCACCCAGGCATCATCACCCAGCAATCCATGCAGAACCGGATAGGTTTCGTGCAGCGCATCGATGAGGCGCACTTGGTAGGCATTGCGATAAATCGCCAAGCGTTGCGCCGCGGGCAGCGGCGGGGCATCCACGATGGCCGCCGTCACGCCGCTGTCCTCGCCCAGCAAGTGCCGCTGCATATCCCGCTGCAGCTCGCGAAGCGGAATGCCGCACGCCTGCTCATGCCGCTTGCCGCGAGTGCTGAGCGGCAAGCTGCTCGCGCCACATCCAGCTCCGCGACCAATTCGCTCAATTCTGGAATATTGTCGTCGCGCTCGATCATGGTCGGTACCTCGCCAAAGACAGTGAGCGCTTGGCGGTACAGGTCCCAAACGGGCTCGACGATCGGATGGTCATGCGTATCGATCAAGTGGCCGCCCATATTGCTGTGGCCGGCCAGATGAAACTGGCGCACGCGCGCTTTCGGCATGGCCTGCAGGTACTGCAGCGGATCGAAGCCGTGATTGACGCTGCTGACATAAATATTATTGATGTCGAGCAGGATGTTGCAGTCGGCGCGCACAGGCGACTTCGCGCAAGAATTCCCACTCGCTCATCTCATCGGCGTGAAAGCTCAGATAGCTCGAGACGTTCTCCAACAGGATCTGCCTTCCCAAGGCATCCTGCACTTGACCCACGCGCGCAACCACCGCGGCCAACGCCTCTTCGGTGTAGGGCAGCGGCAGCAAATCGTGCAAATTGCGTCCTTCGACGCCCGTCCAGCACAAATGATCGGAGATCCAGTGCGGTTCGATGCGCGCAGCCAGGCTGCGCACTGCGCGCAAATATTCAAAATCGATCGGATCGGTGCTGCCGATTGACAGCGACACGCCATGCATCACCAACGGGAAGCGCTCGCGGATGCGCTCGAGATAATTCAGCGGCTTGCCGCCCGGAACCAGATAGTTTTCCGTGATGACTTCGAGCCAATCGATCGGCATGAGGCTCGTTTAGGATGGCCTCATAGTGGGGAGTTCGCAGGCCAAGGCCGAAGCCGGAAAGTTTCATCGAAGATAGGGCCGGGCGTTGAAGCCCGGCCCCTCGAATCAAATGCTGACTTAGCTCTTCGCCTTCGCCTTGGCGGCGTCGCAAGCGGCCTTGGTCATGGACACGAAGCCCTGACCCTTGCAGCTGTTCATGCCCTTGCAGCTATTCTTCGCGGACTTGCACTCGGACATGCCCTTGCAGGAATTGACGCCCTGACACTTCACGGTGGCGGCATCCGCTGCCACTGCAGTGGTGCTGATTGCGGAGGTGAACAGCATGGCGGCAGCGGCCGCCATAGCGGCGCTCGACAGTTTATTGATCTGCATTTTTTGATTCCTCATTTAGTTTTAGAACGCAGCGGAATTGCTGCTCATATAAAAGACCCGGCCAACGCACGCATTATTACTCAATTATCTAAGCTGATGCCTGTTTCAATGAGGCTGCAGGGGGTATCTCTCAGGACACCTGAACACCTTAGATGAACGTTTCTTAATGTTCGGGCGCAAGTGCATCCGATTTTGCCGGCCACGCGAAAAACTGGGGGGTTTTGGGTAATCGCGAATGCCGTCCGAATCCGGGTTGCTTCCCGGAGGCTGGGCGACTACCGGGAGGCGGTCAGTGTCAGCCCCAGTCGCACGGGTTCGAACTGAGCCGCTGCTCGCTCGAGCCAGTTGAGCCCGCGGCGGATCTCCGCGCCATGCTGAATGCGTGCTTCGCTCAGTACGGCCAGGCGCAGACCCGCATCGTATTCGTACTCAGGCGCCTTGGAATAACGGCGCATCTGCGGTCCATGCACGATTGCGCCCACCTCGGCCCGGGTTGCATCGATATCGAAGTGACGAAGCACGGTGCTTAGGCTGCCGGGGTTGGTCAAGAATTCATCGAAATCAACCCGAAAAATTCGCTCTCCCGCCGCGCCAGCCGCCTGCGCAAGAGCCGCCATCTCGCAGGCCCAACTCATTGCCACCCATTCGCCTTCGCTCAAGGAATCCGCCCGCCACACCTCGGCGCCAATGCGCCGATGCAAGCGGCGCAGGCGATCGGGCGCCAGGAATTTCGACTCTTCGCGCGAAGCCGGGCCGCCCAATATGGTTGCCAGATAGCTTTCGGGCGAAACGAACATCAGCAGCGCTTTGGGAGCCGAGGAGCGTTGCATCAGACGAGTGCTCATCTCAGACACAAAGCTGGTCGCTTTGATGATGGGCCTCTGCATGCCTTCGAATGTGCGCGAGAACAGTTTCAACGCTGCGGCCAATCTGCTTTCTGTCTCGCCACTCGTCCATTTCGGCGCAGGATTTGACCCGGCGTACATCTGCGCGAAAGTGCGAAGCAACAGCGGTTCGCGCAAGACGAACGCGGCCGGATGGGAGCCAATCAGGCGTGCAAGCAGTGTGGAGCCAACGTGCCCAATGTGAAAAATGAAGCTGCAGCGCTCTGTCAGGTCTGCCGACAAGAGCGCCTCACCGACTTGCTGCCAGCTTAGCCGGTGCACTGCGATGCTCGGCGTGAGGACGCGAGCGTCCAGAAAGCTGGCTCTTTCATAGTCGTCCCTAGTCAGCCGAATGAATGCAATCCACTCACCATGTGCGTCCAGAGAATGGGGAAATAGCTCCGGCGAGTGCACCAAGGATGCTTGCAAGGCGTTCATTGCGGTCGATCTTCCTCAGTGCCTGGAACTATACTACCGCCCCATAGAAGGACAGGATAAGCGATGTTTCTTCAAATCCCCGATCTACTCGCGCCCGCGGAAGTGCAGGCCATTGCACAAATCGCTCGGCAAGTGAAGTACGTCGATGGCAAACGCTCCAATCCGCATAACGTGGCGAAGCAGAATGCCATCGCCGATGTCGCCGATCCCTGGTCGCAGAAAGGCGTCGCAGATAGCGCTCGGTGCATTACAGCGCAGCGAGCAGGCGGGAATTTCGTGTTTCCGCGACGAGTCCCGGCACCGACGCTTTCACGTTATGCAGCCGGCATGAAATATGGTGCCCACACCGACGCTGCTTTTCTACCGGTTGCCCCAGAGCCGCTGCGCTCCGATGTCTCCTGCACGATTTTTATCAGCAAGCCCGATGAGTACCAGGGCGGCGAGTTGCTCATTCACTTGGGCACGGAAGCCGTTGGCATCAAGGGCGCTGCGGGCTCCGCAGTATTCTATCCGTCTACGACTTTGCATGAGGTCGTGCCGGTAAGTGCGGGCGAAAGGATCGTCATGATTACTTTCATCGAGAGTCAAATTCCCAATCAGTTGCAACGCGAATTGCTCTACACCTTGGGAGAAGTGCGGGCGCTCGAGGGCCTGAAGATGGACTGGCGAAATCGAACGCAGATGGAGTTCGTCATCGCAAATCTGCACCGGATGTGGTCCGCTAATGGTTGAGACGCAAAAGACCAGCGGCAAGGAGGAATGGCTGCAGGTATGCGTCGCGTTGGAGCGGCAAGGACGCACAGTCGAGGCCATGGCTGCATACCAGCAATTGCTCGAGTCCTGGCCGGGGCTGCCCGACGCCTGGTACAACTTGGCAAGATTGCAGCGCCAAACAGGGCACTACGCGCGCGCGTTAGCTTCGTATCAGGAAGCATTGGAACGGGGGGTAACCCGCCCCGAGGAAGTGCATCTTAATCGCGGGGTGATTTTCAGCGATTACTTAAATCAATACGAAGCCGCTGAACTCGAGCTGAAAAAAGCACTCGAAATCAATTCGCTGTATGTTCCGGCGCTCATCAATTACGCCAATTTGCACGAGGACCTGGGGAGGCGCGAACAGGCCGCGCAAATATATGCGCGATTGCTCGTGCTCGATCCGGACTCCCCGACGGCATTGGCCCGTTATGCCGGACTGAAAACTTTTTCAGGTCCCAATGATCCTTTGATCGAGAGGATGCGCGTCGCGCTCAAGTCTTCCTCGATCAGCGTTGCGAGCCGAGCAAATCTTGAATTCGCCTTGGGACGTGCACTGGATGCGACCGGCAATTTTGACGCGGCGTTTCAGGCGTATCGACAGGCGAATCGACACAGCCGTGAAAGTGCCCCGCCCGGAACCGGCCACTACGACTTGGCGCTGCAGGAGAAACTCACCGATCGACTCATCAACGTGTTCGGGAAGCGCGCGCGATCCGAGTTGCAATCGCATGTGGGCGCGCCGCAGCCGGTATTCATCTGCGGCATGTTTCGCTCCGGCTCGACGCTCTTGGAACAATTGCTGGCGGGCCATCCCGACATCACCGCCGGCGGTGAATTGGATTTTATCCCGCGTGCTGTTAACTTCGACCTTGCGCCGTTTCCTGAGTCGTTCAGTTCTTTGAGGATTGAGCGTTTAGAGCGGCTGGCGGCCGAGTATCGAGCCATGATCGCGGAGCGTTTTCCGGGCGCGACTAACGTCACCGACAAGCGACCCGACAACTTCCTTTATATCGGCCTGATCAAGGCGCTGTTCCCTCGTGCGAAAATTATTCATTCGGTACGAGCCGCCCTCGACAATTGCCTGTCCATCTATTTTTTGAACCTTGATCAAAGCATGAGCTACGCGCTGGATCTTTTGGACATCGGCCATTACTACCGACAATATCGGCGACTCATGACTCATTGGAAAATGCTGTTCCCCGACGACATCATTGATGTCAGTTACGACGCGCTGGTAAAAGACCCAAAATCTCAAGTAGAACAAACACTTAAATTCTTAGGCCTGCAGTGGGATGAGCGCTGCGCGAGAGTGCCGGCCGCGGGCCGCGCCATCAAAACCGCCAGCGTCTGGCAAGCACGCGAGCCGATTCATACGCGCTCCTCCGGACGTGCTGATCACTATTCGAAGCACTTGCAAGAATTGCAAAAATACATCGCTCAGTCTCTGTAGCCTGGAAACAACAGTTATTTCTAATGTTCCTTTAATGGAACGTCGATTCTCGCGCCTGCGGAGGAGAGTAGTGGACGTCTCATCGGCCGCCGCCGCGCATTTGCCGGCGCTTATGGGCTCGTGGTGCAGCGAGTTTTAGCCTGGGAAAATAGCGAATCTAGGACGGTTTGGAATTTATCGCGACGACCGCCGGCCGGCCAACTGGGCTGCGCGCCGGCGTCCGCTGTGCAGATTTTACAAGCGTATTCCTCGGGTTAATGCCGTCGAGAGACAAATAATTTATGTGCGGCTGGTTGGCAACAACAATTCCTCGTGGTTTAATCAGCGCACCATACGAGGGCGCGGTTTGCGTCCCGTTGAACTCATTTATCTTCCTGGGAGCAGCACATGGGGAATAATCGCAAGTTGCAATTTGCAGTTCGAGCGGCACTGGCCGCGGCGGCTGCAACCGCTGTCGTTCCAGCTGCCTGGTCGCAGACCGCACCGGCAGCTGCAAACGAAAATCCGAACGCGGGGCTCGAAGAGGTCGTAGTCACTGGTTCGCGCATCACGTCGCCGAATCTGACAGCGATCAGCCCGATCACCAGCGTCGATGCGGGCTACATTTCCTCGACCAACCTGACTCGTGTTGAGGACATACTCAACAACTTGCCCATGGTGTTTGCCGGTCAGAACTCGACCGTGTCGAACGGCGCGGACGGCACGGCATCGGTGAACTTGCGCGGCTTGGGACCGAAACGTACTTTGGTTCTCGTCAACGGTCGCCGCTTGGGCCCGGGCAGTGGTTCGGGCACAAACGTATCGGACATCAACGAAGTGCCGGCAGCGCTGATTGAGCGGGTCGACATCCTTACGGGCGGCGCTTCTTCTGTGTACGGCGCGGATGCCGTCGCAGGCGTCGTGAACTTCGTGCTCAACACGCATTTTGAAGGCGTGAAGATCGATTCCAGCTACAGCTACTTTCAGCATCAGAACAACAATCCTACGGCGCAGGCTGCTGTAAGTGCAGCGGGCGATGCGTTGCCGGATCACAGTGTCAACACTGGCTTCGGCAAGAACGTGTCGGTGTTGATGGGATCAAACTTTGCCGATAACAAAGGCAACGCGACTTTCTATCTGACTTACGACAAAGCGGCAGCCGTTCTGGAAGCGAAGTACGATTACGCGGCTTGCGTGTTGGATGCGAAAAAAGCCGGAAACCTGGCCTGCGGCGGATCGGGAACCTCGGCGAAGAATGGCGCCGGCGGATACTTTCAGGCTTACGGACCGTCGGGTGCTCTGTTCACGAACACCGTCGATGGCAAGACCGGCGCGTTTCGTCCCTTCACTGCGGCCGATACCTACAATTTCGGACCTTTGAATTTCTACCAGCGTCCGAATGAGCGTTGGACCGGCGGCTCGTTCCTCAACTATGAGATCAACGATCACCTGACCGCGTATGGCGAAGTGATGCTGGCGCGCAATACGACCGATGCGCAGATCGCTGCGAGCGGCGACTTCTTTACGAAGACGCCAATTCCTTGCACGGATCCTTTGCTGACGGCGGAGGAAGCGACGGCCATTTGCGCCGCCGCGGCGGCGCAGGGAAATCCTGGTGGCACGGCAGACTTGTACATCGGCCGGCGCAATGTCGAAGGCGGCGGTCGCGTCCTCGACGTGACCAGCAATACCGTCCGCGCGGTGGCAGGACTGAAGGGCGACATCATCGATGGGTTGACGTTTGACGTCTACGCGCAGCGCGATTCCACTGATACCATTTTCAGGAATCTGAATTACTTCGATTCAACCCGCGTGCAGAACGCGTTGAACGTGATCACCAATCCGGCGACCGGGCAACCGGCATGCGCCTCGTTCGTCGACGGAACGGACACCAGTTGCGTACCCTGGAACATCTGGGTGCCGAATGGTGTGACCGCGGCCGCGACCAACTATCTCTCGATTCCACTGCTAACCGACGCCACCACGATCGAATACGTGGTGTCAGGCTCAGTGACGGCCGATATGGGAAAGTGGAACCTCAAGTCGCCGCTGGCGGATGAAGGCATCAAGGTCAACGTCGGTGCGGAATACCGTTCCGAGTCCGCCGTGTTCTCGCCTGATCTCGCGAGCGAGGAAGGCAACGCGGAGGGATCCGGCGGCCCGACGACCCCGGTGTCTGGCAACTACCATGTAAGTGAAGTGTTCACCGAGTTTGGCATTCCGCTGATCGATCACAAGCCAGGTGCGGAATCCTTAGGCTTGGAAGTGGGTTACCGTTATTCCGATTACAACTTAGGGTTCAAGACCAACACCTATAAGTTCGGTGTCGAATATGCGCCTACGACCGACTTCCGAGTTCGCGCCAGCTACTCGCGCGCGGTGCGAGCGCCGAACATTGCCGAACTGTTTTCGCCGCAGTCGGTGGCGCTCGACGGATCGACTGATCCTTGCTCAGGTCCCACACCCAAGGGCACGCAGGCACAGTGCTTGCTGACCGGCGTGAGTGCGGCACAGTACGGCCACATCGGCGCCAACAGCGCCAGCCAGTACAATGGCTTGCTGGGCGGCAACCCGGCTTTGACGCCGGAAAAGTCCGACACCTATTCGGCCGGTATCGTGATCACGCCGCACTTCATCGAGAATTTCTCGATGTCGTTCGACTATTTCAACATCAAACTGCAGGACACGATCGGTGCAATCGGCGCCGATACGATCATCAACAATTGCATCACCACGGGTGATCCCGTTTACTGCGGTGCCATTCACCGTGATCCGAACGGCTCGTTGTTCAGAACCCTCAACGGTTTCATTACGGACACGAACGTGAACTTCGGCTCTCTGACCACGCGCGGCGTCGATGCCAAAATCAATTACCGCCAGCCGCTGGCTGACTTCGGCTCATTGATCTTCAATCTGGAAGGCACGCGGCTGATCAACCTGGGCACCCAGCCGCTGACCGGCGGACCTGCGTACGATTGCGCCGGTTACTGGGGCACGACTTGCGGAGCGCCGAACGCCAAGTGGCGTCATGTGTTCAACACCACCTGGGCGACACCGTGGAGCGGCTTTGACCTGACCGCCCGCTGGCGCTTCATAAGCGGCACGGATTCCGAACAGATCAGCCCGAATCCGCAATTGTCCGGACCTACCTTGCCGCTCACGCAGCATATCAAGCCGTACAACTACTTTGACTTGTCGGCCGATGTGTCGCTCTACAAGATGTTTCGGCTGCAAGTGGGCGTCAACAACGTGCTCGACAAGGATCCGCCCATCA
The DNA here is from genome assembly GCA_963771615.1 of uncultured Gammaproteobacteria bacterium. Lineage (GTDB taxonomy): Bacteria > Pseudomonadota > Gammaproteobacteria > Steroidobacterales > Steroidobacteraceae > Bog-1198. Next base: position 221,782 of record CAVYUD010000004.1, on the reverse strand, counting down.
TCGATTCCGGCGGCGGTGGATTCGCTTCGAACTGCCCGACGATCACGCCGAATGGAAGTTCTTGCAACGGCAATACCTTCCCGGGCACCTTCGATTCGTTGGGCCGCTTCTTCTTCGCGCGCGTGACGGCTCAGTTCTAGGCGATTTGCTTGACAGTTTAAGAGGCGGGCTTTTAGCCCGCCTTTTTTTTAGCGGATGCGGTGCACTCGGTGCAGGCGACCGGCGGCAGTCGTCAAAATGAAGGAACCCAGCGTTCCGCGTTTCACTGTGACCGTATCGCCGTTTGCGAGCACGGGATCCGCGCTATCGAGTTCCCAAACCTGATTGCCTTCCAGAGCCACGGTACTGCGGCCGCTGCTGCTAATGCCGATTGAGATCACCTTGGCGGTGATCAGAGCCTCCACTGCCGGCGCCGCAGGATGCTCAGCGGTATACAGTCCGAAGGATGCTTTTGGCGCCGGGGACTGCTGTGGCAGCGGGCCGCCGAGGCTGCCGCGGAGTCCTTGGCAATCGGCGAATCTTTCGGCAAAGCGGCGCCGGCGGCAGGCGGCCGCTGCGCAACTTGGTCATAGCAAGCGAGCCGCTTCGAGGGCTCATTGATTTCGGTGCACTGCTTGAGCACGCTCAAGGGGAATGGAAGCGGGTGCCGCCTGAGCGCTTGCGGGGGTGAGTGCGCTCAAAATGAGCGGTCCTAAGACCAATCGAATAGGTCGCGACCGGCTCATGCGGCGCTCTCTGGGGTACTGCCATAGTAAGTGCCGACGAGTTCAGTTGCGGCGCGCACCACGTCGCGCTCCGCCGCTGTAAGCAGCGGATTCCAAATATCGAAAATCAAGATGGCGCGAGGAGAATCCGATCGGTTCCAGGCCTCGTGCTCGATGGTGTCGTCGAATACCCATGCCTGTCCGGGAACCCATTGCTCGCGTTTCGCTGCCGACTCTGAAACCGCAATCCGGCGGCACGATCAGCGGCAAATGGACTGTCAGCCGTGTATTGGTAACGCCGGAATGCGGCGGTATCGTCGTGCTTGCATCGAGAATGGAAAAGAAAATGGTGGGCGCGCGCGCAGTCACGTCGCACAGCGGCGCCGCCTTGAGGGCCTGCATGGTCAAGGGACAACGCGCCATATGCGAAGGCTGCTCGACGCCCTGATTGGACAAAAAGTAGGCACTCCAGCGCCGCGACTTATTGAGTTCTCGCCATCGATCGAGCGGAACCCCGTCGGGATAGGCGATATAGGGTTCAAGGCCCGCGCGATCCGCCACCAGAATTGTCGTGAGCTCGCTGCGAATTTCCTCGGTCGCGGCTTCGACGGCGTCCAGCCACGGAAACTCACGGCGCGGTCGAAAAATTCGATCGCGGGAATCTCGGGGAAATACATGAAGGTTGGTTCGGGGTTATATCGAGCCCGCCGGCCGGTCATCAGATCGAGACAATGATCGACGCGGCGAAAACTGGTTTTGCCGTACTGTGCGCGAATCCCCGCAAGCCGTTCATCCAAGGCATTTGCCAGGGCCTCATCGTCGGCACGCACCGCTTTACGAGCTCGCTCCACCATGCTGCTAATGGCGGGCGGCGGCGTGGCATCGGCAGGCAACGTGGCAAGCGCATTACGATATGCCCGCGCGGCGTTGCGCGCATCGCCCCGGCCTTCGATCAGGGCGGCCTTTTGCAGAAGGGATGACAAATGCCGCGGATCGATGCTGAGCGCTCTTTCGATCGCCTCCAGCTCCTCTTGCACGAGACCCAGAGCGTCCAAGCTGGCGGCGAGATTTGCCCACAGCGCTGGATGAGTCGGATCGGCCTGCGTTGCGCGCTGAAACAATTCGCGCGCCTTGGTCGCCTCGCCGCCGCTGCATCATGCGCAGACCCAATTCGTTGAGAACCGCCGGGTGTGCGGGCGCCAGCTGCGCCGCGCGGGTCAATAGCTGATCGGCTTCGCCCGACGCGGCCGGCTGTTTCGGCGGCCTTGGACGCCTGGACCATGCGCAGGATCGTCGCCATTGTCCACTGGAACGGGATTGACGTTGCTCAAGAAACTCCCCTATGGTGCTTGTGATTCCGCGCATATTCTAGCGCGGTTCATCACTGGAGAGCGGCTTGGCTGGAACGATGGCGGTCGATGTGAGATTGATGAGGGCCGCAACATTGTTGGAGACAGATCCGGCAGCCGCCGCCCTCGAGGCGACCGAGATTCTCAAAGAGCATCCCGGACATCCCGCGGCAATGTTGTTGCTCGGCACGGCGCGGCGCGGCGCCGGCAGCCCGGAGGCGGCCGCATCATTCAGTGAACTTGCGGCCGCGCAACCCAACTCTGCGACCGGTGCAACTTGAACTGGGTCGCACACTATTTGCCCAGGGCCGCGACGCCGACGCGCTCAAGGCCCTGAAACGTGCGGTCGAACTGCAACCGAATCTCGCCGAGGCGTGGCGCGAATTGGCGACTCTGTATACCAGGCTCGGTGATCCCGATGCATGCGATATCGCCTATGCACATTTCACGCGACTCGCATCACCCGAACAGCATCTCGCAGAGGCGCATGCGGCGCTCGCCAACCATCGTCTCGGCGTCGCCGAAGCGCTGTTGCGGCGCCAGCTGATGCAGAACTCCCAGGATCCGCAGGCGCTGCGCATGCTGGCCGAAATTGCCGCCGAGCGTGAGGACTATGTCGAGTCGGAACGCTTGTATGCACTGAGCTTGGAACTGGCGCCGGGCTACAGCCGCGCGCGATTCGATCTGGCGCGCACGCTGCACTTGCAGCAGAAGGCGCAGCCGATGCTGCCGCTGCTCGAACGTCTTGCTGCGATTGGAGCCCGCGAGCCTGCCATACCGCTCACTGCAGGCTTCGGCATTCGGCCTGTTGGGGCAAAACGAACGTTCGCGAGAAATCCTCGAGTCGCTCATCGCCGAGTTTCCGAGCAACGAGGCGCTGCGCATTCACTACGGCAATGCGCTGCGCACCGGCGGCTTCGCGGCAGAAGCCATTGCGGCGTACCGCAAAGGCGCCGAGCTTCGGCCAAGTTACGGCGAAGCCTGGTTTTGTCTCTCGAATCTAAAGACCTTTCGATTCGAAGCGGCGGAAATACGCACGATGCTGGCGCAGGCGGAGCGGCCGGACTTGAGCGATGAAGACCGCCTACAATTGGATTTCGCGCTTGGCAAAGCGCTCGAAGACACCGGTGAGTATGGCGCGTCGTTCGAACACTACGCGCGCGGCAACGCATTGCGCCGTCGCGCGCTACTTTACGACGCAGCGGTTAATGCGCGATTCGTACAGCGCTTGCAAGCAATGTACAGCGCCAATTTCTTCGCCGCCCGCGCCGGCTCCGGATGCCAGGCGCCCGATCCAATCTTTATCGTGGGGCTACCGCGCTCGGGCTCAACGCTGCTCGAACAAATCCTCGCCAGCCATTCGCAGGTCGAGGGCACCCGCGAGCTTCCCGACATCCAAGGATTGGCGTTGGAGCTGGGTCTTCGGGAGCTACGCAGCGAGTCGCCGCAGTTTGCGTGTGCAGTCGAAGCTCTAACGCGGGATGAACTCCAGGCGCTTGGCCAGAGATATCTCGATCAGACGCGGGCCAGCCGAATCCGCGGCGCGCCCTTCTTCATCGACAAGCTGCCGAGCAATTTTTTCCATGTCGGCCTCATTCACGCGATCCTGCCGAATGCACGCATCATTGATGCCAGGCGATCGGCGCTCGCTTGTTGCTTCTCGAACTTCAAACAACATTTCCAAGCCGGTGTCTGGTTCTCCTACAGCCTCGATGATATCGGTCGCTTCTACCGCAGCTATGTCCAGCTGATGGCACACTACGACCGGGTATTGCCGGGACGTGTCCATCGCGTCCATTACGAACGCCTGGTCAGCGACCTGCCTGGTGAGGTTCGCCGCTTGCTCGACTATTGTGGCTTGCCTTTCGAGGAACAATGCCTGCGCTTCCATGAAACCCGGCGAGTGGTACAGACGGCGAGTTCCGAGCAAGTGCGCCGGCCGCTATTTGCGGAAGGCGTGGATCAGTGGCGCAATTTCGAACCGTGGTTGGACGAACTAAAACGGGCGCTCGGCGACATTCGTTGCGCAAGAGCCCATCGCATCGCGAGAGTAAAAATGGCATTCGCAGCTCCTGAAATCATGAATATGTTTGCGGTGCCATTCACGTTCTCCCTGCATCCGGAACCGCAGCGGCTCAATGATGGCCTGAAGCGCTATATCTTCGCGCACGAACGGGAGGGCGGCGGGGTCAATCCCCGGCCGCTTACGCAGCGCAACACGGCGTTGTATGAAAGTCATTTCAATCTGTTTCGCGTGCAAGATCCGGCGATTCAGGAACTGAAAGCTTTCTGCTGGAATCAGCTCCTATGGCTGATAGCGCGCCTCAACAGCTACGACTTGCCGACGGTCAATCGCTTGCAGATTTTCAATGACAGCTGGTTTCACATCACTCGGCGCGGCGGCTTCTTCGGCTTGCATAATCATCCGAATGCCTCATGGAGCGGGGTCTATTGCGTCGATCCTGGCAAGAGCGATCCGGGCAAGGAAGCCAGCGGCCTGTTGAGCTTCGTCAGCCCGATGCTCAGCACCGGAATGTATCAGGATGCAGCGAACGCGAAGATGCAGCTGCCGTATGGAAATATGCTGGCGCAGTTGTCGTTGGCACCTGGGCAGCTCGTCATGTTTCCCTCGTGGGTACTGCACGACGTGAAACCCTTCGAGGGCGAGGGCGAACGAATTACCATCGCCTTTAACTGCTGGTTCACCTTGCCGGACGCTTGAAGTTCTTGTGCAGGACCGTGTCGCCGATTTTGATGCCGAAGCTTTCGCACGCACCGCCTTTCAGTTCGAGCACCGCGAATTCCGGTGTCGGCGGTCCAATAATCGACTCCGACCGCGGCGTGGCACGCGCCGCGATGTAATCAATCTTGCCGCTCGCGTTCAGAAACAGCAGATCGAGAGAAACGTATGTATTCTTCATCCACATGGTCACCGGGCGATTTTCCGGAAACATGAAGAGCATGCCGGTGTGCTCGTCCATTTCGCGGATGAACATCATTCCCTGCTCTTCGCGCTTTGGCGTATCGGCCTCCCAGACCTTGAAATTAACCACCTTGCCGGCACCGGTGCGAATCGCGAGCAAGCTCTGCGGAAATGCCGACAGCGGTTCCGGTGCGGCGGTCTGCGGCAGCGCTGCGTTTGCGCCGAGCAACAAAGCGGTCGCTAACAGGGCGCGCGGCAGCGAAAAACTTCTTTGCCGAAATTGCATCATGTCGTTTCCGTGGTGAAGTTGACGGGCCCCGCGAATTCGAAGGTACTGACCAGCACATCGCCCTTGCCGCGCACCGCATGCGCCGGCTGGGTGCAAAACCCGCGCGCCTCGATGCGGTAGACACCCGCCGTACCTAAAGGACGTTGGCTCAGGGAATCCACAGTGCATCGGGAATCGCCCAAGGTGCCGTAAATACGGCTGGTGCCTTGCACGATGACAGTCAAATTCACTTTAACCTCGCGTGCCGACTCGCCCGGTTTGACGCCGGTCAAACCAAACACCAGCAACAAGTTCGGTGCGGTTCCTGCGGCGCGTTGAAAACTCAAGCGCACACCGGGTGGTTTGTCGCGAGACTCTCCCTCGCAGAGGGTGCCGCTGTTGGGCCAATCAAGATGCGCGTCGACGGCACCGCCTAGCTTGGCGCGCAGGTAACCATCGCCCGACGCTAGACAGGCAGGCGCCTGAGCTTTGCCGGGTGCATCCGGTGTGGCGGCCATACCAAGAGCCGCAGCCACGATGAGCGCAGCGAATCGTCAAAGCTAGCCTCGAAAAAATCGGTATCATTTATTGCATGTTGCCACGGCCGCTAAAAATATTCGCCTTGAGTCTTTGCGTGAGTCTTTGCTTGGATGCTTGTTCGCTGATCGCGCCAAAGTTCAACCGGCCCACCGTGACGGTCATCGGCATTGAATTGCGAGGCGGGAATCTGCTGCAGCAGAATTTCGCGGTCAGACTCAATATTCAGAATCCAAACGACCGGCCGCTCCCGGTTAGCGGGCTGCACACGGAATTAAATGTCGACGGGGAACTGATCGCGAGCGGCATCAGCGACCGTGCCGTCGTAATCCCCGCCATGGGTGAGTCCGAATTCGACATGACGATTACCGCCAATCTGGCGTTGGCCCTGCTCAAACTCGCCGACAGAGCCAATGCGCACGCGGATTCCATTAACTATGATCTTAGCGGCGCGGCCAGCATCGACCTGCCGTTTCTGCGAAATCTGCCGTTTCATCAGAGCGGTTCGCTCAAGTTGCCGGCCAGCCAGTAACTCATTGAAATAATAGGGCTTTTAGTGAGCGCCACGCGGTCCTACAATCGGCGGGTCTGGTAAACTTATCCGTTTAACCAGCGCCGCAATCCAAAGGCCGCTGCAAGGGTCTCATGGCCGCCTCGCCTTACGAACAACTGGAACAAGAGTTTCGCCGTCTGCATGCGTTTCGCGGGGCGTTATCGTTGCTGCGCTGGGACGCCGCAGTAATGATGCCTCGCGGCAGCGCCGATGTGCGTGGCGAGCAATTGGCGGCGCTGGAAACTGAGCATCATGCCTTGCTGACCACTCCGAAAGTGGCGCGGTTGCTCGAGCGTGCGGAGGCGGGGGCTTCGCAAATGGAGGATTGGCCGCTCGCGAACTTGCGCGAAATGCGCCGCCAGCGCGACCACGCCATTGCAACACCGCCCTCGCTGATTTCGCGTCTTGCCAAAGCTACGGCGCGCGCCGAAGTTTTTTGGGTTGAAGCCAAGAAGGCGAACGACTTCAAATTGCTTGCGCCCCATCTGGAAGAGGTGGTGCATCTGGTGCGCGATAAGGCGGCGCTGCTCGGCCAGGCTCGGGGTCTGGCGCCTTATGACGCCTTGGTTGATGGTTTTACTCCCGGCATTTCCGCGGCGGACATTGATACCATCTTCAAGGCGCTGTCGCGCAAGCTGCCGGGCCTCATCAGCCAGGCAATCGAAGTTCAGGCGGCGCACGCACCCACGCCCCTCACCGGCAAATTCAGCGCCTCGCGGCAGAGATCCCTCGCCGTCGACGTGCTCAAGGCGCTGGGTTTTCCGTTCGATCGCGGTCGGCTTGATGAGAGCGAGCATCCCTTCACGGAAGGTGTTCCCGGCGACATTCGAGTGACCACGCGATTCGACTCAATCGATCCTTTCTCGGGACTGCTGGGCGCCGTGCACGAGACCGGTCACGCGATGTATGACTTGGGTCTGCCGCTCAAGTGGCGAGATCAACCGGTTGGCCGGGATCGCGGGCTCGCGCTCGAAGAGAGCCAATCGCTCTTGTTCGAAATGAATTTGTGCCGCAGCCGCTCTTTCGTGAAGTATTTAAGGCCGCTGCTGGAGAAATATTTGCAGGTTAACGGGCCGGAATGGGAAGAAGCCAATTTGTATCGCTTGTTGATCCGTGTGCGCCGCAGTTGCATACGCATGGATGCCGATGAGTTGACCTATCCGGTGCATATCATGCTGCGCTACGACTTGGAAAAGAAAATGCTCGAGGGCTCGTTGCCGGTGGCCGATCTGCCGGAAGCCTGGAATGCCAATCTTGAACAACGTCTGAATATTCGCCCGCCAAGTGATGTCGAGGGCTGCTTGCAAGACATTCATTGGGCCGTCGGTCACTTTGGCTACTTTCCCTCATACGCGCTGGGAGCGGTCATTGCGGGCCAGCTCAACGAAGCCATGCGCGCCGCGCGCCCGGCACTTGACGAGGAAATCGCCGCCGGCCAATTCGGCGGCGTGATGGAATGGCTGCGCGACAACGTGCATGGCATCGGTGCACGATTGCCGGTTCAGGAACTCATCAAGCAGGCGACGGGTAAACCGCTGACCGCTGCTGCTTACCTCAGGTACTTGGAAACCAAGTACCTGGAAATTCCGTGAGCAACACATCCAAAAAACTGCAGGCGCAGCTGCGTGGATTGGTTGGCAAAGCCATTGCTGACTACTCGATGATCGCGCATGGCGATCATGTAATGGTGTGCCTGTCGGGCGGCAAGGACTCCTATACCTTACTCGACATGCTCTTGAGCCTTAAGCGTAGCGCGCCCGTAAGCTTTGAGATCACCGCGGTCAATCTCGATCAGAAGCAACCAGGGTTCCCGGCGGATGTGCTGCCAAAATATCTGAAGGGTCTCGGCGTGCGCTATCGCGTCATCGAGCAAAACACCTACGCCGTGGTCAAACGCGTCATTCCCGAGGGCAAAACCATGTGCGGCCTGTGTTCCAGGCTGCGACGCGGCGCGTTGTATCGATATGCCGCGGAAAACGGCATCACCAAGATCGCACTCGGGCACCATCGCGACGACATCGTGGAGACGCTGTTCCTGAATATGTTTTTCGGCGGCAAATTGAAGGCCATGCCGCCGAAATTGCTGAGCGAAGATCGGCGCCACATCGTAATTCGCCCCCTGTGCTACGTGCCGGAAAGACTGATCGCCCGTTACGCCACGGCCCGAGCGTTTCCCATCATCCCCTGCACGCTGTGCGGCTCGCAGCCGAACATGCAGCGCATGGCGGTGAAGAACATGCTGCTCAATTGGGAACAGGAATTTCCCGGCCGCGTCGAGGCAATTTTTTCCAGTATCTGCAACGTCTCCGGCTCGCAACTCGCCGATCCGAAGCTGTTCGACTTCATCGGCCTCGAAGCACGCCGCCGCATCGAGCCGATGAGCGACGCGGATGAGGAACAGCTCGCCGAAGAACTCGAGATGGGGCTGCCTTAAAGTGAGTCTCAAGCGACGCTCTCGAACGCGACCAGTTGCCTGGGAAAGGTTGTCGGACGAACAATTGTTGAGTCTGCGCTTCTGCGACTTGAAGTTGAGCATCGCGGGCACTGAGTTGCAGCACGCCATCGAGCGCCTCTACAAGGAATTGTCGATGCGAGGCATGCGCTTTCGTCCGCATTGCTGGTTGGCTCAAGAGTGGTTCTCGCCCGACGGCATTCCCGGCATCGCCATCCCTTTCTACCTTGCGCATAAGCGGCTGGCGAGCCTCGAGCGTCGCTTCATGCGCGAGGTGGAGGGCGGCAATCGAAACTGGCTGATGCGTATCCTGCGCCACGAGGCGGGCCACGCCGTGGATTCTGCATACCGTCTGCGCCGGCTCAAGTCCTGGCGCGAGGCTTTCGGTCCAGCCTCGCTTCCCTATCCTGACACCTACCGGCCGCGGCCCGGCAGCCGCCGATTCGTGCAGCATTTGGGCGCGTGGTACGCGCAGGCGCATCCCACCGAGGATTTCGCCGAGACCTTTGCGGTCTGGCTCAAGCCGCATTCTGCGTGGCGACGCGAGTATGTGGGCTGGCCGGCCTATGCAAAGCTTCGGTACATCGATCGGCTCGCACAGCAAATCGGCGAGCAGAAGCCGTTGATCAGCGACCGCAGCACCATCGAGGACGTGACGCACGAGACCGGCACGCTGCGCGAACACTACGAGCAAAAACTCGCTCGCTATCGGCTGCCGCGCCGCTCGGGCGCCGACGAACTCCTGCTCAAGGTATTTACGACTGCGCCGCGCAGCCGCGCGACGCCGAAGGCGGCCAGCGTGCTGCGCGAGATGCGTGCAGCGCTGCGTCAGCAGATTCAGCGCTCCGGCGCGTTCAGCGAGTATTTGGTGCATCAAGTGCTGCGTCTGATGATCGCGCGCTGCGAGGCGTTGAATCTGTACGTGCGCGGTCCACGGCGCGAGCTGAAGGCGCAGTTGTTGTGGGTCGATGGCGCGATTGGCGGAGTCATACGAAGAGCGCAAGTTGCCGCGGGTAGCATTGTGAAGAAGGTCTGCGAGCGCTTGGTATTGGTCCATTCCACGCTGGTGCCGCCGGATTCGCTGAAGGGCTCGACCGAGAAGGAAATAGAAGAGTGGCGCACCGAATACGATGTCATATCGCATCTGAAGAAGGCCGGCCACGAAGTCATGCCGTTGGGATTGAGCGACAGTCTGTCGGAGCTGCGCCGCGCCATCACCGAGTGGAAGCCGAGCATCGTTTTCAATCTGCTGGAGGAGTTCGACGGCATCGTTACCTACGATCAGCATGTCGTGGCGTTTCTCGAACTCATGCACCAGCCCTACACCGGCTGCAATCCGCGCGGCATGCTGTTGTCGCGCGACAAGGTGCTGTCGAAGCAGCTGCTGTCCTATCACCGCGTGCCGACGCCGCAATTCATGGTGTTCCCGCGCGGCAAGAAGCCGCGTATCCCGAAGAATCTGCGCTTCCCGCTGTTCGTGAAATCCTCTACCGAGGACGCTTCGTTGGGCATCGCGCAGGCATCCGTCGTCACCGATCCGAAGCAGCTCACGGAGCGCATCGCGTTCATTCACGAACAGACGCATTCCGATGCGCTGGTGGAGGAATACATCGAAGGACGCGAGCTCTACGTGGGGGTGATGGGCAACGACAGGCTGAAAGTTCTGCCGGTGTGGGAGATGACTTTTGGTTCCTTGCCGGAGAATCTGCCGGCCATCGCCACCCGCAAGGTGAAGTGGGATCGCGGCTATCAACAGCGCTACGGCATCACCACGGCCGCCGCCGAGGAATTGCCCGAGGGCACGGTCGCGCGCTTGGAGCAATTATCGAAGCGCATTTTTCGAGCGCTGCATTTGACCGGCTACGCGCGCATGGACTTTCGCTTGCGAGCGGATGGCGAACTGTTCGTGCTCGAGGCGAACGCCAACCCGAATATCTCAGCCGCGGAAGATTTTCGCGCATCCGCGCTCAAAGCCGGTATGACGCTACGACGACCTGCTGCATCGGATTATGCAGCTGGGCGAAAACTATCCGGCGGCTTGGCGCGCCGCAGAGCCATGAAGCCTTGAGCCAGCTGCGCTCACGTGCGGACGCGTCCAGCGGTTCAGCCACGCCAGCACGGTGTCGTACCACTCAATGCTGTCGGCCGGCTTCAACACCCAGTGATTCTCGTTCGGGAAGTACAGCAGTTCGCTCGGGATGCCGCGACGTTGCAGCGCCGTGAATACCGACAGTCCCTGCGAGTCCGGCACGCGGTAGTCCTGCTGGCCGTGGATCACCAGCGTCGGCGTTTTCCACTTTGCGACGTGGTCGATCGGATTGAATTTGGCGTATGCCGCCGGATTTTGATACTCGGGACCTGAGAATTCGTGTTCGGGAAACCAGAGTTCCTCGGTGGAGTAGTACATGGTGCGATTGTCGAAGATGCCGTCGTGGCTCACCAAGCACTTGAAGCGCTCCGGCCACGAACCCACGATCCAGTTGATCATGAAGCCCCCGTAGGAGCCGCCGAGCGCGCACATGCGTTCGGCGTCGAGCCACGGGTTGGCCTTGAGTGCCGCACTCAATCCAAGCTTTAGATCCTCGAGCGGTTTGCCGCCCCAGTCGCCGCTGATGGAATCGGTAAAGGCCTGACCGTAACCGGTGGAGCCGTGAAAATCGACCATGACCACGGCAAAGCCCGCGCCGGCAAACGCCTGCGGATTCCAGCGCCAGCTCCAGGCATTGCCGAAACTGCCCTGCGGACCGCCGTGAATCAGAAATGCCACCGGATACTTGCGGTCCGGCTTGAAATCCACCGGCTTGACCACGTAGCCGAAGACATTTTCATTGTTCCAACCGGGAAAACTGAATTGCTGGTATTCGCCGAACTTGCGCTGCTCCATCAGCGCCTGATTCAAGCGGGTCCATTGCGTGGGCTTTCCGCCGGTGAAGCCGACCGAATATAAATCGGCCGGCGACTGCCTAAGTTGCTGGCGGCATAAAACACCTTCGACGTGCCGACGCTGAATCCTTCGACTTCCCCAGCGCCGGTGATGGCCGAGGCGCGGCCGGTCGCGACATCGACCGCCCATAGCGGACGTTGGCCCAAATGATCCGCGGTCGCGAACAAGGTCTTGCCGTCCCGCGACCAGGCAAAGCTGTTGATCGATCGATCCCAATTCTGGGTGAGCGCTCGCTTGACGCCCGACTGCAAATTGAGCAAGCACCAGATGGAACCGGTCGGCCTCGAAACCTGGCCGATCCATCGCGACGTAAGCAAGTTGCGAGCCGTCGGGCGAGAAAGCGGGTTGTCCATCCCACGCCTTGTTGTCGGCGGTGAGATTTTTCGGCGGGGCGCCGCCGTCGGCGGCAACCGTATAGATATCAAAGTTTGTCGACCAGGCTTCGCCTGCGGCCGGATCGCACCGAGAAGGCCACCTGAGTGCCGTCCGGATTGAAGGCGTAGTCTTCTCGGCCGCCGAACGGTTTGCCCGGCACATCGCCGATACCGCCGGTCAGATTCACCGGTGCGCCCATGAGCCACGCCGTTGTCGTTCAACGCCATGGCGAAAACCTGCGAGCGCCGGCCGTCGCTCCACGTGTCCCAGTGTCTGACGAACAGCTGCGTGTGCAACACGCCGGTAGCGGCTGAGTGCGCGACGCTGTCGAGGCGTTTCTTGCTGCAATCAAGGTCCGCGCAATCCAAGAAAACCTCGATGCTCACCAAAATCCGATCGCCCTTGGGCGAGACGCGAAAGCTGCCGACATCGAGCGGCAGATTGGTTACCTGCGTAGAGTCGGCCACCGGCGTATCGCCGCGAGGGCCTGTCCCGCCCGAGCTCACCCGCCAAACTTGGTTGCTGCCGCTGCGATTGGACAGAAAGTAAATGAACTTGCCGTCCTTACTCCACTCAGGGCTGTTGGAATTCGGACCGCCGTCGGTCAGGCGCAGCGGCGTGGCGCCGCGCTTGCCGGTGTCGAGCATCCAAATGCCGGTGCGGCCCTTGTTGGCTTCCATGTCGGTGGTGCGCTCGGTATAGACCACGTGCTTGCCGTCCGGGGCAACGGCAACGTCCGAAATTCGCTCCATGCGAACCATGTCTTGGACGGAGAAGGGTTGCGTCGGCTCAGCAGGAGCAGCGGCCGCGGCAGGCGCTGCGGCGACGAACATGAGGCTTAAGGCTAAGTTCACGCGTTCAACGAACATGGTGGCTCTCTTAATGGAGATACCGGCCCATTATACGCGCACATCTAACCGGGCTAAAATTCATCCGATGAACGATCCGTTGGTTTTGAGTTTCGATTTGGACGACACGCTGTGGGCGGTGGAACCGGTCATGCTCGCCGCGGAAGCCGCAATGCTGGCGTGGCTCCGCAAACATCATCCGCAGATGATGCGTGGGCAAGACCGTGAATCGCTGCGCGCGATGCGGGCGCGAATCGCGGCGCAATTCCCCGAGCGCAGCCACGACATGACATTCCTGCGCCACCGCGCCTTAGCGGAAATGTTCGCGGCCGCCGGGCACCCCGCCGCTCACGCCGACGAAGCATTCGAGGTGTTTTATGCGGCTCGCAATCGCGTGCGGCTTTATGACGAGGTCGAGGCCTCGCTTCAGCGCCTGAGCGCACGCTACCGGTTGTTTGCGGTCAGCAATGGCAATGCCGACTTAAAGCGCTGCGGAATCGCGCATTGGTTCGAAGGCCACGTCACCGCGATTTCTGCCGGCGCCGCCAAGCCGGACATTCGCATATTTGCGCGCTTGCTCGACGAAGCCCGGGTCGACGCGTCGCAGGTTCTGCACATCGGCGACGATCCGCATCTCGATGTCATTGGCGCGACACAAGCGGGCATGCAAGCGGCTTGGATCAATCGCGACGCGAAAGCCTGGCCGGCGCAGCTGCCGCCGCCGCCGCGCACCATCTTGTCGCTCGAAGAAATTTAACCGCACCGCTCCGATGCACATAATGCATTGGCAGCCTAAGCGTGCGACTGCTGATTGGAATACCTCTATAAATATAGGCATTTTCTGACGATGGTTCGCGCTTTTTGCATTCACTTCGGCGTAGCTTAGTCGATAGGATGGTGTCAGTCCGAAAAAGGGATGCCACATGCAAGCGACGACGGCAGGAACTCTGGTTGCGGTAAGTTCGCTACGCGAATTTTTTCGTGACGCGTTTCACACTGCGAGCGAACACCAGCACCTGGACATCGACGAGCAAGCCGAACAATACGTCGTCAATCTGCTCACCATGTTTTCTCGGGCGGAGGCGTTGTACGAGCAGACGGCGGATGGCCTGCGCATCAAGCCCTTGGCCCATATGCTGGCGGATGCGCTCGAGGCACCGAGCGCGAGCGCCCGGCACCGAGGCCTGCAGCGTCTCGGCGATGTTTCACTGTTCATCGCCGGATTTTTCGCGCGCAGCTTCGCGCGCAAGCTGATCGATATCGACTATCACATCGCCATGGGCGGAAACGCCTACAGTTCTCTGGCCGACACACTGCCGCGGACCCTGTCGGGACGCTGCGTCGCGGCCGTTTACGCGCAACTGGCGCGCAAATTTCAAGGCTTGGTGGATGCGCTCAATGAAGTGAGCGACATGTCCTATCGATACACGGACGCCGACATTCTGCGCCAGTACGAGATATGGATGAAAACCGGCAGCCCGCGGGCGCGCGGCTTGTTGCGCGAATTGGGCGTGCAGCCGGTGACGGTCGCGGGCGCGCGCCGCGAGCATTAGGAAAGGGCGTGGTACTACGCGGCCTGCAGACCTTGCTGGGACGCTTGTACGATGTCGAGCTTGCGTACGATGTGTACGACTTCCTCGTGACAGATCGGACGCTCCGTCGGCGCATCGACGAATGAGCGGCGCACGCTGGATGAAGAATTGCTGCTGGCGGAATCGACGGACGGTGCCGGCGTCGCGCTGTATCTTGACCCAGAAGTCTTAAGGCGCTTGGAGGCGGCGGATCCGCATCGCGCTTTGACGGAAAACAACTTGGCGGACTATTGCACGGCGCTCGAGGGCGTGAGTCATTTCGTCTATTCGACTTATGGGTTGGAGCGTGACATGCCGGTGTCGCTGCTGGAACTCGAAACTCAGGCCGAAGTGGACAAATACGCCATAACAGTTTTTCTCCTGGCCGAGCAGCAGGGGGGCCAGTCCTATCCGGCGCAAGTGCATGCGCGCCTGTTCGACCGTGTCAGCTTCGATGCGCGCCTCGAGCCCGATCAATATGAACGCTACCGCACCGCGCACACTCTCGCCGCGCGTTATTGCCGGCGCTTGGAACGGCGCTTCGTGAACCGGGGAGTCGCGAGGATCGAGGCGCATGGTGCGCGAGCTGCGCAGTTTCTACCGCTTACGGCATGCCGCGAAGCTGCGCCACGCGCTAGCCTGAGAGACGCAAGTCAGCGGCTCATTCCTGAGGCTCTTCGTCCTTATTGGCTTCAGCCTGCTTCTTCAATTTCAACCACTCGCTCAATTTGCGCAGGTCCTTCTTCGCGGGCGGCGGTTTCTTGCCCAGCCTACCGCTGTCGTAGGGATCGTAGCCCTTTTTCGTGCCGAGCGGATTGGCCCGCACGGTTTCGAAAGGCGTCGGCGCATCGTCGGCAATCGACAAGGCCGGATGCTCGAGCTTTTGCAGCCGTTGCGTCGAAACCTCGACGCCGAACGCGCCGGTGGTTACCTGCCATTCCCATACGGCATTGCCGCGCTCGTCGAATTTGACGCGCCCGGTGGATTTGTCGCCGGTCTCATTCTTTGACGACGGCAAATCGGGCTCGCTCGGGGCGGGCTTGGCGGCTGGTCTTGACTTTTCGTTGCTCACGATACCTTTTTAGGCGAAGCAAAAGTTAAGTCAAGCCGGAGGCTTCCAAAAGCTGCGCAACGTCACATTTGCAGGTGATATTGAGCCCGCCACAGCGCCATGGCCGTTTTGCCGTCGTTCCAGTCGCCCTTGAGGACATGGCCGATGGCCTGATCCAGCGGCAGCCACTTGAGTTCCAGTTCCTCGTCCGCATCCGGATTGGCCGCGCCAACCGCGAGATCGCGCGCCAGATACAAGTGGATCAACTCGGTGAAGATGGCCGGTGCCGGAATGTACAGTCCCAGCGAAGTCCAGCGATTCGCCGACACACCGGTTTCCTCCTTGAGCTCGCGCACCGCGCAAACATCCGGGCTTTCACCGGCATCGAGTTTCCCCGCGGGAATTTCCCAGAGAAAATCCTGGACACCATGCCGATACTGACGCACCACGCAAACCCGATTGGCGCCGTCGACGGCAACCACGGCCGCGGCGCCCGGGTGGCGCACGTAATCGTTGTCGTACTCGCGGCCGTTCGCATAGCGCAGGCGCTCGGTGGAGACTTGCACGACACGGCCGCTGTGCGCCGGGATGCTGGCGACAACCCGAGGTTTCTGCATAAATCGCTTCCGAAAAGCCAAAGGATTGAGGGAATCATCGCCGAAAGTCGCGCAACTGTGTGATCTGTCTCCTCGCGTGCTGCCGGCCGAAGCGCGATGCTCCGTGTGGTTTACTTAAGTTGCGTCTGAATCTGGATATACGTACAGTACTGCACGCCCATGATGAAAGTGAAGGCAAACGCGTTTGATGCGCTGAATCCCGGTCAGCGCCGTGCCGCGACATTTGGCACGGTGGTGCCGGATAAGGGCGTCGCCGCCGGGCCCCTGCTCATCTTGGCCGGTGCGGGAACCGGAAAGACAAACACCTTGGCGCATCGAACCGCGCACCTCGTCCTCAACGGCACCGATCCATCGCGCATCATGATGCTGACGTTCACGCGCCGCGCGGCGCAGGAAATGATCAAGCGCACGCAGACCATCGTGGCGGAAGTGCTGTCGGATCGCGGCAAGGGAGGCGATCGCAGCGTCGTGTCGCGTTTGACCTGGAGCGGCACCTTTCATTCGGTCGGAAGCCGGATTCTGCGGCTCTACGCTAAGCATCTTGGCCTCGATCCCAATTTCACGGTCTTGGATCGCTCGGACGCCGCCGATCTCATGGACGTCATTCGCAGCGAATTGGGCTTCTCCGGCAGACCGAAGCGTTTTCCTCGCAAGGACACGTGCCTCGCGATTTATTCGTATCGGGTCAACACCCGGCTGTCGCTGAAGCAGACTCTCGAGGAGCAATTTCCATGGTGCCGCGAGTGGGAAGCGGACTTGACCAAGCTATATCGAGAATACGTTGCGCGCAAACAGAAAAACCGCGGCCTGGACTTCGACGACCTGCTGCTTTACTGGCATGTGATGATGCAGACGCCGGCGTTGGCGCAGAGTCTCTCGAAAAATTTCGATCACGTGCTGGTCGATGAATATCAGGACACCAGCAGCCTGCAGGGAGACATCGTTCAAGCCCTCAAGCCCGACGGCAAAGGCATCACTGTAGTCGGCGATGATGCGCAGGCCATCTACTCGTTCCGTGCTGCCGCTGTGGAGAACATTCTGGGTTTTGCGGATCGATACAAGCCGAAGGCCGATGTAGTCGTGCTCGCGCAGAATTATCGGTCGACCCAGCAGGTATTGGATTGCGCCAACGCCCTGATGGCGGATGGCGTCCGCCAGCACCGCAAGACATTACTCGGCACCCGCCAGTCGCCGCAGAAGCCGTTTTACGTGGCGTTGGACGATGCGCAGGCGCAAGCCGAATACATCTGCGGCAAGATCCTGCATACCCGTGAGATCGGCGGTTCGTTGAAGCGGCACGCGATCCTGTTCCGGAGCTCTCACCACAGCGATGTGCTGGAAGTTGAGCTTTCGAAGAAAAACATTCCGTTCGTGAAATATGGCGGACTCAAGTTTCTGGAAGCGGCACACGTGAAGGACATGATGTCGGTGCTGCGATGGGCCGACAATCCGCGCAACTCCGTGGCAGGTTTTCGAGTGCTGAAGCTGCACCCCGGCTTCGGTCCTGCGACTGCGAAACAAGCTCTGGAACATTTCGAGGCGCGCGGCTTCGAGGCCAAAGCCCTCGCCGACTTCAACGACGCGCCGCAGCCGGTGAAAATGGATTGGAAGCGCTTCTGCGCCTTGTTCGAAAAGCTTGCCGATCCGGCGACGCCCTGGCCGGGTCAGATCGGCTTGGTGAAGGATTGGTACAAGCCTCAGCTGGAACGAATTTACGATGCGGGCTGGACCCGGATGGGCGACTTGGAACAGCTGGAAACGCTGGCCGTGCAGCAGCCCAACCGCGAGCGCTTCCTGACGGAACTGACCCTCGATCCGCCGGTGGCCTCCAGCGATCAATCGCAGGGAGCCTCGAAGGACGAAGACTTCGTGATCTTATCGACGATTCACTCCGCGAAGGGCCAGGAGTGGGACATCGTGTACGTGCTCAACGTATCGGACGGGAACTTCCCGTCGGAATTTTCGACCGGCAAGCCGGAGTTGATCGAGGAAGAACGCCGCCTGCTGTATGTGGCCATGACCCGCGCGCGCAACGAGTTGCATCTGTGTGCGCCGCTCAGGTATGCCGTGACCCAGCAAGCGAAGAATGGCGACGCACATGTGTACGGCGCGAAGAGCCGCTTCATGAGCGACAAGGTTTTGGACACAATGGAAAAGATCTCGATCCGAACCAGCATCGGAGTGGAAAGTCTAAAAGCCGGAGAGACGACGACCGTCGACGTCGTCGCGCAACTCAAAGAAATGTGGTGAGTGCCTTCAGGTAGAGTTGCTACCTGCCGGCGCTACCAGCGGCGTGATCCGCCGCCGCCTCCACCACCACCCCCGCCACCGCCACCGCCGCCACCGCCACCGGGTTTTCGCGGAGCGCGTTCCTGTGCTTCATTCACGCGCAGCGGCCGGCCACCCATCTGGAAGCCATTGGTCTGCTGGATGGCGTTTTGCGCTTCACCGGCAGCCATGTCGACGAACGCGAATCCGCGCGGACGCCCGGTTTCCCGATCGTTGATGAGTTTGACGGATTCAACTTTGCCGTGGCGTTCGAAAATCGCACGCACTTCGTCTTCGGTCGCCGTGAATGGCAGGTTGCCAACGTAGATCGTCGTCATTCAACTAATCTCACTGACTGGTGCGTGTGTTGCGGTCATCCCACTCGCACGCGGTTTCAACATGCAGACACCCGCGCGAGTCGCAGCATCGAGGTCTGTACCATCGGCCGTGCACTAATTTGAATTAGGGAATCGACCTAATGGCCGATGCTACCCTTTGAGATAATTGTTGGCAAACGCAGGGTAAACCTGCGGGGAAAGGCGCCTTATTCGACCTCGAGATACGCATAGCCGTTGAGTTCATTTTCGTAAAAGCGCTTCACGGCCTGCGCCTCGCTCAAGGACATCCGCCCTTCTTGAACGGCACGTTCGCAGTCTCGGGCGATGCCCGGATACAGCTCATCGGTGTCGTACTCCATGTACTCGAGAACCTTGTTCGCCGTATCGCCTTTGACGATTTCCTCGATCCACCAGCCGCCGCCCTCCTGCAGGCGAATATGCACCACATGAGTGTCGCCGAACAGATTGTGCAAATCACCCAGGGTTTCCTGATAGGCCCCCACCAAGAATGCCGCAAGATAGTAGGGCTCGCCGGGAATCAGTTCATGCACTTCCAAGGTGCGTTTGGTGATCCGCGGATGCACGAACTTATCGATCTTGCCGTCCGAATCGCAGGTGATGTCAGCCAGCACGGCGTTACGCGTCGGCCGTTCGCCTAAGCGTTGGATGGGCATGATGGGAAATACCTGGCCGATGGCCCAGCTATCGGGCAGTGATTGGAATATGGAAAAATTGCAGAAATAGATGTCGCTCAGCATGTCCTCAATGTTGTCCAACTCTTCGGGCACCCGATCGAGCTTGCGACAGTAATCGCGGATCTTGGCGCAGGTAGCCCAGTAGAGCCTTTCCGCCAACCCGCGAAACTCGAGGCTCAGATAGCCTAGGTTGAACATTTGCAGCGCCTGCTCGCGCGCCTGCAATGCATCGTGATAGCACTCCACCAGCCGCCGCTCGTTGACCGATCGGTAGCTATCGAACAAATCTAGCACCGGCTGCGGCAGCTCCTCGGCTCCCTGATAATCCTCTTCCGGGCGGCCGGATACCTTGAATTGGTCCAGTTTGGACGACCCCAGCGTATCGAATACCAACAGGCTATGGTGGGCGGCAATGGCGCGGCCCGATTCGCTCACGATCATGGGGTGCGGCACGTCGCGCGCGTCGCAGACGCTCTTGATCCGGTACACCACATCGCCGGCGTATTCGTTCAGGGTGTAGTTCATCGAGGACTCGTAATTGGTTCCGCTGCCGTCGTAGTCCACGCCCAGTCCGCCGCCAATGTCGATGTACTTAAGTCCTGCGCCCATGATCTTGAGCTCTGCGTACACATGCGCCAGCTCATTGATGGCATCCTTCACGCGTCGGATGTCCTGCAATTGGCTGCCCGGATGGCAATGCACGAGCTGCAGGCAGTCGAGCATATCGCGCCCCTTCAGGAGCGCGTACAGATCCAAAATTTCGCTTATAAACAAGCCGAATTTGGATTTCTCGCCCGCGGACTCGCGCCAGCGTCCGGCGCCTTCGCTTGCCAGTTTGACGCGCACGCCGATCTTGGGCCGGACGCCGTACTTTTCGGCGTGCTTCAAGATCAGGTGAATTTCCTCATAGTTTTCGACCACGGGGATGATGTTGCGGCCAAGTTTGGTCGCAATGATGACCGCTTCGATATAGCTGTCGTCCTTGAAGCCGTTGCACACCACCAGCCGGTCGGGCGCATTTTCGGTAATGGACATCACCGCCAACAACTCCGGTTTGGAACCGACCTCCAGGCCGAAGCCGAATTCTTTGCCGTAGCGGTAAACCTCCTCGACCACGAGCCGCTGCTGGTTCACCTTGATGGGAAATACCGCTGCATAGCGATTCTTGTAGTCGTTTTCCGCTATGGCGGTAGCGAATGCATCGGCAAGATGCCGCAGGCGGTGCGCCAGGATGTCGGAGAAGCGAATCACCACCGGCGTATGCAGATCGCGCGCCTTGAGCCCCTGAACCACATCGTAGAGATCGATTTCGCGGCTTGCGTCGATGTTCGGCCGGATGACGACATGGCCGTCCGCGTTGATTGAAAAGTAGCCCTTGCCCCACGCCTCAACCTGGTACAGATCGAGCGACTCGGCGATCTTCCAGGCGTGGCTCGAGGCGGTAAGCACTTTCGCAGGCGTGTTCATGAGGCGCGCACCATAACAAATTGTGGCGGCAAGTAAATGACGAGCTACACGCCACGGGCCGTGGGCCGACGCGGATCACGAATCCATTCGCTCCAGGAACCGGCGTACAGCTTTGCACCCTGGAAACCCGCGACCTCCATGCTGAGCAAGTTGTGGCAGGCGGTGACCCCCGAGCCGCACATGGCTGCCACCTGCGCCGGGCTTCGGCCAGCCAGCAGCTTTTCCCACGATTGTCGCAACACCGGTGCCGGCAGGAAGCGCCCATCCGCATCGAGATTGGTCGAAAAAGGCTGATTCACCGCGCCCTTGATATGGCCGGCGACCGTGTCGATCGGCTCGACCGTCCCGGCATAACGTTCGCCGGCACGGGCATCGATCAGGAGAAACGACGGGTCTGATAGGCGTTGCTCGAGTTCAGCCGTCCCGATCACCGCACCCGCATCAGCTTGGGTGGATAAGTGACGGCCGCTTGCCGCTGCCGGCAACGGTTCAGGCATTCCCGTTTGCAACGCGCCGCCCGCGCTCAGCCAGGCCTTGATGCCGCCGTCCAGAACGGCCGCCGCAGGGTGGCCCATCCATCGCAGCATCCACCAAGCTCTGGCAGCAAAAGCGCCGGCGCTATCGTCGTAAGCGATGACTTGCGTGTCACTCCCAACCCCCAAGCGAGCCAGGGTGCGCGCGAAATCTTCGGGGGCGGGCAACGGGTGGCGCCCAGAAGTTGCAGAAATGGGTGCCGACAGATCGGTATTGAGGTCGGCGTAGCGCGCTCCAGGGATGTGCCCCTGAAGATATGCGCGGCGGCCGCCATCGGGGTTCATTAGATCGAATCGGCAATCAATGATGGCGATCTCAGGTTTGCCCACCAAGTCGCGAAGAGCCGCGGCGCCGATTAAGGTGGTAAATGTCACCAATCGAGCTTAGCGCGATGCTAGGAGAACTTCATCCGCTACAATCCCGGGTTATGGCACTCACTCTTTATTGGGGCAGCGGCAGTCCGTTCTCGTGGCGGGTACTCCTGGCGCTGGAGCATAAGGGGCTGCAATACGAGTCTCAGCTGCTGCATTTCGACAAGCAGGAGCATCAATCGCCGCAGATGCTGAAGATGAATCCGCGCGGCCGCGTGCCCGTCCTTAAGGACGGCGATTACGTGGTGTTCGAGTCCGTGGCCATCCTCTACTACTTGGATTTGAAGTATCCGCAGCCGCCCATTTTTGGCCTGACGCCGGAAGAAGCCGGCGTCATCATGCGGGTCATCTGCGAGTTTCAGGCCTACGCCGAGCCTTCGGTACAGAAAATCGTCAGCGCAATCTTTGCCGACCAAGTCGCTGCAGATATCGACAATCTCACCGATGCGATGCACTTGGTCGGACGCGAAGCGCGCACGATCGAGGGGCGCTTGAGCAAGGAGGAATGGATCGTCGGCGCGAATTATTCCGCGCTCGACATGGTGATTTTCCCGTGGATTCAGATATTACGGCGCGCGCTCGATCGCAGCGCCGCGGCCGAACTCGGCGCGCGTTTCCTGCCCATGGAGCGCAACTACCCCGCACTGGCGCGCTGGATCCATCGGATCGAGTCGCTTCCCGGATATCAAGCGTACGTATCCGCCGCATTGGCGTGAAACTTAATCAATAGGAAAACAACATGGCAGAAACGTTATGAGCACACACGAAGTGCATGTGAAATTCGCGGGCAAGATCATCATGGTCGGTTTCGGCAGCATTGGACAGGGTGTCTTGCCTTTGATCTTGCGTCACATCGGCACTTCGGCGGATCGCATCACCATCGTCACGGCCGAAGACAAGGGCAACTCTGGAGGCCCGGGAATTCGGCGTGAAATTCGTCAAGACAGCGCTGACGCCCGAGAACTACCGGCAAGTTCTGGAGCCTGCTTTGAATCCCGGCGATTTCTTGTTGAATCTCTCGGTGGACGTGTCGAGCGCCGCGCTCGTTCAATTGGCGCGCGAACGCGGCGCGCTGTATCTCGACACCTGCATTGAACCGTGGGCCGGCGGCTACACCGATCCCAACATGCCGGTTGAAGCGCGCAGCAATTACGCCATGCGCCTCGACGCCTTGCGGCTGCGCAAGGGCCATGAGAAGGCGCCGACAGCGGTTCTCACGCATGGCGCCAATCCGGGGCTGGTGTCGCATTTGGTGAAACAGGCGCTATTGAATATTGCCAAGGACACGGGCGTGAACAGCGGCATTCCGGACAGCCGCGCCGGCTGGGCGGCGCTGGCGCAAACCTTGGGCATCAAGGTCATCCATGTGGCCGAACGCGACACCCAGGTTGCGAATGTGCCGAAGCAACTCAACGAATTCGTCAATACGTGGTCGGTCGATGGTTTCGTAAGCGAAGGCGCGCAGCCGGCTGAGTTGGGGTGGGGCACGCACGAGAAGCATTTTCCGGTCGATGGAGGACGGCACAAATCCGGCTCACGCTGCGCCATCTATTTGAATCGGCCGGGAGCCAGCACGCGTGTGCGCACCTGGACACCGGCGGCAGGATACTTCCACGGATTTCTCATCACGCATTCGGAAGCGATTTCCCTGGCCGACTACTACACGGTGATGGACGGCGGAGCGCGTAGTCTACCGGCCTACGACTCACTACGCCTACCATCCGAGCGACAACGCAGTGTTGTCCGTGCACGAATTGGCCGGCCGCAATTGGCACCTGCAAGATCGCAAACGGATCATGATGAACGAGATCACCGAGGGCATCGACGAACTCGGCGTGCTGCTCGCGGGACACGCGAAAAATGCCTATTGGTACGGCTCGCAGCTGTCCATCGGCGAGGCCCGCGCCCTGGCTCCTTACAACAGCGCGACCAGCCTGCAGGTTACGTCGGCTGCGCTCGCCGGCATGATCTGGGCGATGGAAAATCCGAACCGCGGCGTGGTGGAACCGGATGACATGGACTACCAGCGCCCACTGCAGATCTGCCTGCCCTATCTAGGCCCGGTCGTGGGCAGATACACCGACTGGACGCCTCTGTACCAGCGCGGCGAGTTGTTTGCGGAAGACCTCGATCTAACCGACCCCTGGCAATTCAAGAACGTTCGGGTGGTTTGAACTCATAGCTGATGGCGGCCACCGTAAAGGTGGCCGCGCCTCCCGGCAACTCGACTGTAATTTCATCGTCGAGGCGCCTTGCCCATGAGGCTGCGGCCCAGTGGGGAGTCCATGCTGATGTAGCGGCCGTCCATGTCAAACTCGTCCGGCCCGACGATGCGATGCCAGCGCACAGCGCCGAGCGTGCTTTCGATCTGCACCCAGGCTCCAAAATACACGCGCTTTGGATCGCGGCGCGCCAGGCTGGCCGCGGGATCGACGACCGCCATTCCCTCGAGCCGCTTGCGCAGGAAGCGCACGCGCCGGTCTATTTCGTGCAGGCGCTTTTTGCCATAGGTGTACTCGGCATTTTCCGAGCGATCGCCCTGCGCCGCAGCCTCGGAGACCGCTTGAGTCACGCGCGGTCGTTCTTCGTGCCAGAGCTGATCAAGCTCGTCTTGCAGCCGCTTGGCGCCTTCCGGCGTGATGTACTTGGAACCGGGCGGGGTGGGCGGGCGATATCTTGACACGGTGCAATAATCTTTGAAGACGTTTCAAGGACGTGAATTGGTTCTGGGCTGACTACAGCCGACTGAGCAGTTGCTCACAGATTGCGGCAGGCCCGAATCATAAGCTCTTACCCATGAGCGCTAAATACTACACCCACTTTATCGCGCAATCGGAAGACGCCATCGAGTACAACGAATATCGCGGCGTTGTCGAATTGCTCGACCAAGCGGCGAGTGTGGAAGGCGATCGAGAAATCGCCCGCATGCTGGCGCGCAGCTTTGATCTCGAGGAAACCGACATCCAAGTCCTACAGTGGCACCAGTTGCACTGAAGGCAAACGATCCCCTAGCGGGCTTTACTTCCCTTCATTGAAGTCCGCCTCTCACGCCCCGAGCTAACACTCGGGGCTTTTTTTTAGCAAGTGGTAGACTTCGCCCAACGCCCAACCAAAAGGGCAGGAGGGGAAGATGGGTAAATTTGCGCTTGCCTTGGTTGCGGTTGCCGGTCTGTTCTTGTCGGGATGCGGCTATAACACGATCCAGACGACCGATGAACAGACCAAAGCCGCCTGGTCCGAAGTGCTCAATCAATACCAACGGCGCGCGGACCTCATCCCCAATTTGGTGAAAACGGTCCAAGGCTACGCCGCCCAGGAGCAAACTGTACTGTTGGGTGTCACCGAGGCCCGCGCGAAGGTCGGCTCCATTCAGGCGACGCCCGAATTGGTGAATGACCC
This sequence comes from uncultured Gammaproteobacteria bacterium, assembly GCA_963771615.1. Taxonomy (GTDB): domain Bacteria; phylum Pseudomonadota; class Gammaproteobacteria; order Steroidobacterales; family Steroidobacteraceae; genus Bog-1198. The sequence goes on along the minus strand of CAVYUD010000004.1, from coordinate 196,518 downwards.
GGCTGCGATGGCCAAGTTTCAGGCTGCTCAGTCGCAATTGACCAGCGCCTTGTCCAGGCTGTTGGTGGTGACTGAAAATTATCCGCAATTGAAATCCGATCAAAATTTCCGCGATCTGCAGGCGCAGCTCGAAGGGACGGAGAACCGCATTACCGTGGCCCGCAACCGCTACATCCAGGCCGTGCAGGCCTACAATCTGGCTATCCGCTCTTTTCCGTCGAATCTGACGGCGATGATGTTCGGCTATAAGACCAAGGCGAATTTTTCGGTGGAGAACGAAGCCGCGATTTCCAAACCACCTTCGGTGGATTTCGCGCCGCCCCCGGCGCAACCGCCGGCAACTCAGCCGCCGCCGGCTGCGCCGCCCGCACACTAGGAGTCTAAAATACGTAGGCACGCGGCTGTCTTGCGCGTTGCCCGCCTCGGGACGGGGCTCGTACTGCTGTTCGGTTTTGCGCTCGCCGGTGCGGAAGTCGCCGTGCCGCCGCTCGCTGCGCGGGTCACCGACCTAACGGGCACCTTATCGGGCGGGGCGGTCGCGCGCATCGAAGCCAAGCTCGCTGATCTCGAGGCCAAGAAGGGCAGTCAGCTCGCCGTGCTGATCGTCCCGACCACGCAGCCCGAGGAAATCGAACAGTACGGCATCCGCGTCGCGGACGCGTGGAAACTCGGTCGCAAGGGCGTAGACGACGGCGCGATCCTGCTCGTCGCGAAGAACGATCGCAGCGTGCGTATCGAAGTAGGGCAGGGCTTGGAAGGCGCGCTACCCGACGCCATTGCCAACCGGATCATTACCGAGACCATTACGCCGCACTTCAAGCAAGCCGACTACGATGGCGGCGTGGAAGCCGGGATCGATCAAATGATTTCCGTGGTCAATGGCGAACCCTTGCCGCAGCCGGACAAGAAATGGGAGCGGCACAGCGGCTTGGGAAATATGCTGCCATTGCTCTTGATCGTGGTATTCGTCGTGAGCGGCGTGCTGCGCGCCATCTTCGGCAGGCTGTTCGGATCGGTTGCCACCGGCGGCCTGGCAGGAGCCATTGTTTGGTTCTTGAGCCACGTAATTCCCATCGGCATCGGCGCCGGCGTGTTCGCGTTCATATTCGCGCTGCTGGCAGGCGGATCTCGCCCCGGGTGGTCGACCGGCCGCGGCTGGGGCGGCGGCATAGGTGGATTTGGCGGGGGCTTCGGCGGCGGTGGGTTCGGTGGCGGTGGCGGAGGCGGCGGATTCAGCGGGGGCGGCGGGGGATTCAGCGGCGGCGGCGCCTCGGGTAGTTGGTGATGCAGATCGGACGCCTGATTCGGCACGCAACGGCGACGCATTGGCGCGCGCGCATGTTATTTCCCACATCGACGCTCGATGCCATCGAGCAGGCAATCAAGCGCGCGGAGTTGACGCATGCCGGCGAGATTCGCTTCGCGATCGAAACATCATTGACGCCGCGGCACATTCTGAACGACGTCACGCCGCGCGCGCATGCCTTGGAGGTATTCTCGCAATTGCGCGTGTGGGATACCGAGGCCAACAACGGCGTCTTGATCTATGTTCAGCTGGCAGACCGCAATGTCGAAATCGTCGCGGATCGCGGCTTTCAAGGCAAAGTCAGCACCGCGGAGTGGGAGGCGGTGTGCCGTCTCATGGAAGAGCACTTTCGCGCCGGCCGCTTTCAAGTGGGATCCATTGCAGGCGTGGACGCAATCGGCAACCTCCTGGCGCGCCACTTCCCTCAGGCCTCCGGCAAGGCGATTCATCCTAATCAATTGCCTGACCGCCCGACTTTGTTGTAGATAGAACCCATGTCCGCTCCATTCAACACTGTGTATCGCAGGGCCCCCGGCTTGGCGGTGTGTGCCGCTTTGTGCGCACTCGGCATCGTCGGATGTTCGTTGTTCCATCCGGTTCCCAAAGAACCGCCACCCGCGGCCAAAGTATTGCCGCCGCCAAAGCCGGTGCTGCCCAAACCTAAAGCCACGCATCTTTTCGACGTGGACGCGGGCAGCGACATCGTCGGCTATGTGCAAAAGACCATCATCGGTAAGGACGATACGCTGCCTGATATTGCGCGACGCTTCGATGTCGGCTATGAGGAAATTCTCACCGCAAATCCTGGCGTCGATCCCTGGTTGCCTGGCGTCGGGCGGGAGGTCGTGGTCCCTACACAGTTCATCTTGCCCGCGGCGCCCCACGAAGGAGTCGTGGTCAATGTTGCTGCGATGCGGATTTTTTATTATCCGCCGCATAAGAAGGGTCGAGCCGGAGACGGTCTACACGCATCCGATCGGCATTGGCAAAGTGGGTTGGAAGACCCCGGAGGGGTCGACCAAGATCGTCAGCCGGCAGAAGGATCCGGTTTGGGTGGTGCCTAAGTCCGTGCGCGAAGAACACCAGGAGAATGGCGAGCAGCTACCGGCGAAGGTACCCGCGGGACCGGACAATCCGCTCGGCGCGTACATGTTCCGCCTGGGCTGGCCGAGCTATCTGATCCATGGAACAAACAAGCCTTATGGTGTCGGCATGCGTTCAAGCCACGGCTGCATGCGCTTGTATCCGGAGGACATCGCGGTATTCTTCGACCTCATTCCGATCGGCACCAAGGTCACCGTGGTCAACCAACCCTATTTGTTCGGCTGGCGCGACGGCACCTTGTATCTGCAGGCCTACGCCGTCATGGAAGATGACTCGCGCAATTGGAGCAAGGACCGCAAGCGGCTGCTCGCAAAATTGCTGCATCCGCAGGAGCGCGGCAAAATTGCGCAGCACGACGATGAAATCGATTGGCAACGCGTCGGCGATCTGGCGCATGAGCCGCGCGCCGTGCCGGTTCCGGTCACAGGTGATCACGACGGTGTCGATGATGTCATTGCGCAGGGTGTCTTGGTTGAAAACGTCCTGCCGGAGGGCTCCAACTGGGATGGCCAGTCGGGTCTGTTGGTCGACGAAAAGACCTTCAATGATTTGCTCAATGGACGTGACAAGGCGCCGGTAGGCATCCCATGATGCGCGCAGCTTCGGCCTGTGCCACGGCGATCCTGGCGTCTCTCGCCGGCGGGTTGGCCCTGGCAGAGTCCGGACCCATCGATCCGGGATTCGATTATCACTCCTATGCCAATGTGGATCGAGTTTCGAACCACGCACCTGGATCTCGACCTGCGGGTCGATTTCAAGTTCAAGACCATTGCCGGCACAGTCACGCTTGCAGCTTAAACGCCTGGATCCGCATTCCACGCAGCTGATACTCGATACCAAGGACATCATGATCCTGGATGTGAAGCAAAAGGCCACGGACGTCTTGGGGGCCACGGATAAAAATCAGGCCCCCTGGGTCAGCCGTCCGTTTCATTTGGAAAAGCCGGATCCGATTCTGGGAAGCGCGCTGGTCATTGATCTGCCGCCCTCGAAGAAGAGCAGCGAATCGATCACGATCAATTACGAAACTACGGACAAGTCCGCGGCGCTGCAATGGCTGACGGAAAAGCAAACCTCTCGCCACAAGCCGTTCCTCTACACGGAATCCGAACCGATCAGCGCGCGCAGTTGGATTCCTCTGCAGGACACGCCGCAGATTCGTGCGCCCTACAAAGCCAAAATCCACACGGATGACAATTTGCGCGCCGTGATGAGTGCGGAGAACGATCCAAAGGCTAAGCGCACTGGCGACTACACCTTTGTCATGCCGCAAGCCGTGCCGTCCTACTTGATTGCCCTTGCCGTGGGCGATCTGGAATTTCAGGAAACTGGGCCGCGCACCGGCGTGTATGCCGAGAAGTCCATGATCAAGGCGGCGGCCAAGGAATTCGCCGATACCGAGTCCATGATCCAGGCCAACGAAAAGATGTTCGGACCCTATCGGTGGTCGCGGTACGACATCTTGGTCATGCCGCCGAGTTTTCCGGAGGGCGGCATGGAGAATCCGCGGCTGTCCTTCATCACGCCCACCGTGATCGCGGGCGACAAGAGCCTGGTGTCCGTGATCGCACACGAGTTGGCGCATTCCTGGGCGGGGAATCTGGTCGGCAATGCGACCTGGCGGGATTTCTGGCTCAACGAGGGATTCACGGACTATATGGACGAGCCGCATCATGACTGCGGTGTACGGCGAGCAACGCACCGCAATGGAAGAGGTCCTCGGGCTCAAGACCCTCCGGGACGAGTTGGCAAAATTCAAGCCCGCTGATCAAGTGTTGGCCATCGACCTGCGCGACCGCGATCCCGGCGAGGTTCTAACCAATGTTCCTTATGAGAAAGGCAGGCTGTTTCTGAATTACCTGGACGCCAAATTCGGCCGCGAGCACTTCGACGCCTTTTTGCGCGGCTATTTCGACCACTTCGCGTTCAAGAGCGTTAACAGCGAACAGTTCATGAATTACCTGCAGGAAAATCTGCTCGATCGGTTTCCGGGGATCGTCACGCGCACCCAGGTCAATACGTGGGTTTTATCTCCGGGGTTGCCGGCGGATGCGGTGCTGCCCGTCACTACCCTGTTTCAACCGGTGGACGCAGCGCGCGAGGCGTGGCTCGCCGGCAAACTTGCGGCGAAGAAAATCGGCATGGATTGGGTGGCGCAGCAATGGCTGTATTTTCTCGACGGCATGCCGCCCACATTGACGGCGGCGCAGCTGGCGGAGCTCGACAAGGCTCTCGGCTTGAGTAAGAGCCCCAATGCGGAGATCGGGCACAGCTGGTTCAAATTGGTCATCGTCAACGACTATCAGCCCGGCTTTCCGAGTCTGGAGGAGTATTTAAAGACCATCGGGCGGCGTAAGCTCATCGAACCGTTATACGAGTCACTGATGAAAACGCCGGAGGGTACCGAGGTGGCCAAGCGCGTGTTTGCCAAAGCGCGGCCCGGATATCATCCGGAAACCGTCAAGGCGATCGAAGCCATCGTCGCTCCGAAAGAGGAAACCAGCGAGTGACCGGCACCGCAACCGTCAGCGAATGGATGAAGATCATGCTCGAGGAAATCGCTCGCAAGAAAGCAGAAGAGGAGCAGGTGCACGCCGAAGAACAACGACGCCGCGATGAGGACTCAAGCGCGCGTTTGGGATCGCGTTTGGGATAGAGAGGTTGTGTTACAGTTAGTGCAGTGCACTGACGACTAGAATTTGGTGACGCCAAGCAAACAAGCGCTACAGGTCGCCGAAGAACGCGGCCCCGATCATTCCATATCGCGTCTGGCGACGGCGCGCACTGCCTTCGTTGGCCGCACATTGCGCGGGCCCGTCAATCGGCCGGTATTCATCAAGAGCTTTGCGGAATTTCAGCATGTGTTCGGCGGCCTCTGGCAGCCCAGCCTGTTGGGTTACGCCATCGAGCAATTCTTCGATAACGGCGGGCGCGAGGCCCTCGTCGTGCGGGTGGTCAATGGCGCGCGCTCCGCGACCCTGACCTTGAAAGCCGGTGCGCAAGTGCTGCGGCTGCAGGCACTGCGGCCGGGGACCCGCGAATTTTTACGGGCTAGCGTCGATTTCGACAACATCGGCGCAGATGAGCTTGACGTGTTCAACCTCACCGTGCAGCGAGTGCGTGCACAGGGCACCGGTCAAGTAGATGATCAGGAGATTTTCCACCGCCTTTCGGTATCGCGCGCCGATAAGAGCTATTTGCCGAGGCGCTGATCCAACAGTCCGCGCTGGTTCGACTCGTCGGAGAGATGCCGACGCAGCGCCCTGATCGAACCCTCGATCCGGCCAGCGGACTTGCCACCGCCTATGTGAGTTCGAATTCCGGACGGCGATGATGGGGCGCCGCTCACCGACTACGATTTGATCGGATCGAGCCTCGAGCGCACCGGCGTGTTCGCTCTGCACGCAGGCCGAATACTTCAATTTCCTGTGCATACCGCCTTTGTCCCGCGATCGGGACGTGGGCCCCGGGGTATTGTTGGTTGCGGCGCGCTACTGCAAGGAGCGGCGCGCGCTGCTGATCGTTGATCCGCCGGCCAGCTGGCAAACCGCGGATGATGCTCTGCTCGGATTGCGCGATTGGAATTTCTCCAATGAAAACGCGCTGATGTACTTTCCGCGGGTGCTGGCGCACGACAAGCTGCGCGGACATTTCGAATCCTTTGCGCCGTGCGGGGCGGTCGCGGGCATGCTGGCGCGCTACGATGAGGGCGCTCCGGTATGGCTCCCGGCGGATCGTGAAGAGCCCGGTTCTGCGGCCAGGATTTCGGCCGGCCTGCTTGGTTGGCGAGGATCGGCGCATTCGGCTGGCGTCGTTGGGCGTCAATACGCTGCAGGCGGTGCGATCGGCTGCGCGTATCGAACGTGCGCCTGCGGACTTTGGCCGCCGGCAACACGGCTAATGCAGATTGGCGTTATTTAACCGCGCGGCGGCTCGCGCTGTTCATCTTGAGCAGCATCGAGCGGGGACGCGCTGGATCGCCGCGGCTGACTCCATCGCAGAAGTGGCAATAACCGTATCAGCGCAGGTGCGCGGATTCTTCGAGCGACTGCATGAAGCGGGCGCCTTCGGGACGCGGCGCATGGAAGACGCGTTTTTCGTCATTTGCGATGAGCGGGTCAATAACGCATCGGCCCGAAGCGACGGCGAGATCCAATTCGTGGTCGGTTTTGCGGCGAGCCGCGAACATGAGTTTCATTGCTTCCGCATTTCGCAATCTGCGGCTGGTAGCAAGGTTCAACCCGTGAGTCTAAACCGGCTCAATTTCTCGCAGTACAGCCCGGCGGAGCTGGAATGGGTGGACAATATCGCGAGGCAGCTGCGCTAGCTCGCTGCGATCGCCGCGATGCGTCTTTCCAGTTCGACCATTGCGGAGTTGACCTTGATGCTGTCGGCTGCCGGCGGCAGGATGCGCGGAATGTCCGGCAGTTCGTCGAGAGCCCTGCGCGCATAGTCATAACCGGCTTGAATGGCACGATCGAATGCCTGCCAGTTCAAGAGATCAATATTCGCGAGCGGCGGCTTCATCAACACATCCGCGAGTTCGCGTTGCACGCGTTCGCTCGCGGTGCTGTTGATCATGCCGGCATGCATCAAAACCTCGAAGATGTTGACGCGGCGCTGCGCCGAAATTGCGATCCGCACCGACATCGCAGCCGATCACGAAGCCAGGCGCGTGGCCCTGCATGACATCGACCGGTAAATTGTTGATCGCGGCACCATCCACCAAGACGCCGTCGTCGTGGAACACGGGCGGCATGACGCCCGGAATGGCCACCGATGCGCGCAGCGCATGCGCCACGGATCCCACAGCGATGTTCGAATAATCGGCCGGTGGTGAGATTGGCGCTCACGCAGAAATAGGGGTAGCGCAAATCCTCGATGAGGGCGCCGCCATACTCGCGCTCCAGCAAGCGCGATACTTTTCTGCCGCGTGTCAGGGCAAGAAAGGGAAAGGTGTAGTCATTGACCGGATTGGTATCGACGAAACCTCTGCGGTAGCGCTGTTGCATCTCCTCATCGCTCCAACCCATCGCTACGCCGGCGGCAATGATGGCGCCGATGCTGGCGCCGCCCACGAAATCGATCGGTACCCGGGCTTCGCGCAGCGCGCGAATGATGCCTAGGTGCGCAAAACCGCGCGCGCCGCCGCCCGACAGCACCAGTCCCACTCCGCGGCGCGTCAGCAAGCGCGCGACCCTGCCGAGGTCGGCGGCTTCGACGATGTGATGGTGCAGCGTGACGGGTAGAGTCTTCAGCCACGCGGCGCCGGAACCCGGCTCGATGCTGCCCCTGGTGCACCAACGCCAGTTCCACCCGCGCGCCGCGCGCCATGGCCGCCTCGACGATGCCGGCGGGCCAGGGCATCACCGTGCCGCCGGCGGGCGCCGCCATGAGAATCACATCAGCCTGGCGGCAACATTGGCGAGTCCAGCCTGATGCGGCCCAATTCGCGACGTACACCACATAGTCGTTGATCTCTTCGATGCGGTTGAACCAGGTCGCAGTATGGGTGGTGGCGCGGGCATCCCAGACCAGTTCGGTGCGGCCGGTCTTGCTCAGCTCGTCCACCAAGCGCGTCGCCAAATCGGCCACGTCGAGCTCCATGCTGTTCGGAACCAGCGCAAAGATGTGCGCCCGCTTCGGTCTGTATTCCTGACGGTTGCTATGCCTGAGGCGCCGCGCACAGAGACGCGCAAGCGCCAACGAAAAGTCGGTGGATAGTGCAGCGACGCGCTCCAGTACTGCATTCGGAAACAGCAAAAGCTCGCTGTCCCGCAGCGCAACAACCGTAGCGCTGCGTGGCGCTTCCAAAAGCCAGCCGGCCTCGCCTACCAATTCGCCGCGCTCTATCTCAGCTGTGAGGCCGGACTTGAGCGACGTCTTAACGCCCAACCGCCCGCTGGCCAGCAGATATACTCCATCCGGGTCCGAGCCGGCTTCAAACAGCAGATAGCCGGCCGGCAACGAGAAGTGCCGGGCGCCGGCGGCCAAAAATTCGAGGCTTTGAGGATCCACGCCGGCGAGATCGGCACAATCGCGCAGCCAGTCGATTGCGCATGGCATTTGCTGTGTCGCGCCCGACTGTTCTTCATCCAATGCCATGTGTCTGTAACGGCCGCGAGGGGGCGTTTCTTGAGTCGGACCATCAATACCGTGGTGTTTTCGCATGGCAAAGAAAGCGGCCCCTGGGGTGCCAAAATCACCGCGATGGCTGAGGTGGTGCGCGATCTCAAGGTGGGAGTGGAATCGGTGGATTACCGCGGCTTGGACGACCCCGCCCAGCGGGTCGAGAAACTCATCGCCGCAGGCCGGGAACTCAAAGGGCCGATCGCCCTGGTGGGTTCCAGCTTGGGCGGGCATGTGGCCGCCGCCGCCGCAAGCCGCCTCGACACAGCGGCGCTGTTTTTGCTGGCACCGGCTTTCTACATGCCTGGTTTCGAAAAATATACGCCGCAAGACGTGGCCGTCCCCACGGTCATCGTGCATGGCTGGCACGATGATGTCGTGCCGGTGGACAACAGCATCCGCTGGGCGAGAGAGCATAGGGCGACGCTGCACATACTCGATTCCAATCATCGATTGGAAGATCAGATCGGCAGGATTTGCATCCTGCTGCGCGATTTCTTGAGTGCGCTCTAAGGATGGGGCTTGGTCGGGACAGGTTGCGCCTGCTCCGCACTTTCGGTCGCGAGTTGCGCCATCGCCAGTTCGCGCAAGCTCTCGCCGAGTTGCTCGCCGCAGCGCCTGCCCATGGCATAAAAGCCGGCGCCCAATGAGGCCAGATACGCCGAGATGTATTGCCTGCCGGCGGTCGATTGCAAAAATGACAGCACCTGCTTCAAGTCGGCATCGCTCACGTCGCGATAGCCGTATGCCATGTAGCGGCGCATCGGCTCGCGCAAGTTCTCTTCCAGGGTTTGTCGGCTGGCTTCGCCGGATTTGCGGGCACGTTGTTCGACAGGGCCGGGATCCATCCCGGATCCCACCGCGGTTCCGGCCGCCACGGCCGTACCCATGGTCAAGAGAATCTGCACCGTGGATTCAGAGGAGTGCTCGGCGCGCTCCAGTTTCTCGACTAGGACACGGCGTTGCGGAGTGCTGGGCGCGGAAATGTCGCCGTTCATGACTTTGTCGGCATCCGCATCGCTGAGCGACGCCAAGCCAAGTTCCGCGGCCACCATTTGCTTGCCGGCATCGGTTGCCAAAAATGCTTCGGCCTTCCTCAGCGTGTCGACATCGAGATTTGCCGCGAACGCGCTCAAGGCCGGGGCGTCGAAGACATCAATGCGAAACGCGCGGGTTGCGGCCAGGTTCACGGCATCCAACTGCGAGTCCGTCAGCGGCGTCGATGTGTTTCCCTGGAAGAGCTTGCGAATGTGTGAGGGCATCGAGCCCAACGAGGCGCGCACCTGTTCGCGAATCGCCGCCTCCTGATAGAGCTGCGCCGCGGTATCCATATCGACCGGCGGCACGCCAGCCTGAGCGAGACCGGCAAGACCGAGGAGCAGTGCAAAGCGGAACATGTCTGTATTGTACACTCAAGCCACTGAATGGCCGGCATACCTGGGTGCACCGTGGGTTACGTTAAATGTATGACAATGGCGCTGTCGCTCTTGTTCATTGCAAGTTGCTCTTCGCAAGAGCCACCTCCGCCAGCGAAGACGGCGCTTGATCCGCTGACTCAGCAGATCGATAAGGCCCGTGAGGTACAGAAGACTGTGGATGAAAACGCGGAAAAAACCCGTCAAGCGATCGATGCTCAAGAACGCGGCGCTCCCACTCCATAACCAATAAGCCATGAACCCTCTTGTCGGCTTGGGCCAAGCGTGGCGCTGGAGTGTTCGCAAGATTTTGGGCCTGTGGGTACGTGTCACCATCAAGCCCGAGGACGCCATTGCCGCGGTTGCGGGGCGATCCCGTCCCGTCTGCTACGTGTTGGAGCGCGAGAGTCTCACTGACTTCGCCGTGCTCAACAATGTCTGCGCCGAGCACAATTTGCCGCGGCCGGCGCGGCGCTTGATGATGGGCGGGAAGCGTGCGGATCGCGCCTACTTCGAATTGACGCGCCGCAGCCTATTCAGCAGGCGCAATGCGGCGCGCGCGCCACGCTACCTCGTGCAGCTGATCGACGCGGCGGCAACGCACGGCGATTTTGACGTCGATCTGGTGCCGGTGGCAATTTTCTGGGGCCGTGCGCCGCACAAGGAAATCAGCTGGTGGCGCCTGCCATTTGCCGAGGACTGGATCCTGGTAGGACGCTTTCGAAAATTCTTGAGCGTGATGTTCAATGGCCGCAACACGCTGGTGTATTTCGGCGAACCACTGCGCCTGCGCGATGCTTTGCACGAAGGCTTGAGCGAGCCGCGCAGCGTGCGGCGCGTGCTGCGCTCGCTGCGCACGGTATTGCGCGCGCAGCGGGCCTCGAGCATTGGTCCGGACCTATCGCACCGACGCACCATGGTGCTGCAGGTATTGAAGACCCAGGCTGTGCGCCGCGCCGTGCGCGACGAAATGCAGGCCCGCCAATTGCAACGGCGCCCCGCCTTGCTGCTGGCGCGCAAGTATGCGCTGGAAATTGCCGCGAACTACTCCCAGGCGTTCGTCACTTTCATGGCCATGGCGTTAGGCCGCTTGTGGAACTCGTTGTACGACGGTGTGGAACTCGAGCACCTCGAGAACTTGAGCGCCGTCGGCGATGGGGTTGAAATCATCTATGTCCCTTGCCACCGCAGCCACATGGATTACCTGCTGCTGTCATACATCATTTATCGCAAAGGATTTGCGGTTCCGCACGTCGCTGCCGGCGCGAATCTCAACATGCCGCTGATCGGACGTTTTCTGCGCAAGGGCGGCGCATTCTTCCTGCGACGCAGCTTTAAGGGCGATGCGCTGTATTCGGTGGTGTTCGCCAAGTACCTCGGCTTCATGATGGCGCGCGGCCATCCGCTCGAGTATTTCATCGAGGGCGGGCGCAGCCGGACGGGCCGACTGCTCTCGCCGCGCACCGGGATGTTGTCGATGACGGTGCGCAGCTATCTGCGCGACCCAAAACGGCCGGTAAAATTTATGCCGGTGTATTTCGGCTATGAGCGCATCGTGGAGGGGAGGACCTATATCGGCGAGTTGTCGGGACAGCCGAAAAAAAAGGAAAGCGTATTCGTTTTGTTGAAGTCGATTGTCTCGGTCCTGCGCAGCAAATTCGGCACAGTCCACGTGAATTTGGGTCAGCCCATCGATCTCGATGAACTGCTGCAAAAGCACAACCCGCATTGGCGTTCCGATCCCTCCGAGAGCGATGATTCTCGTGCCGGCTGGATCGCCCACGCGATCACCGAGCTGGCTGTGCGCATCAATACGGCAATCAACTCGGCAGCCGCGGTCACGCCGATCAATTTGGTGGCTACCGCGATTTTGGCAAGTCAGCGCCAGGCGCTGCCCGAAGTGGAATTGGTGGGCCAGATCGAGCTGTATCAGCGCTTGCTGCGCGAAGCGCCTTATTCGCCGCTGGTCACGGTGACGCCCGACAGCGGCCAACAAATCGTGGCTTATACGGAAGCTTTTGGCTTGCTCGAGCGCCAAAAACATCCGCTCGGCGACATCATGCGCATGAGCGCGGAAAACGCGGTGTTGGCAACCTACTACCGCAACAACATCCTGCACCTGTTTGCGATGCCCTCGCTGCTGGCTTGCGCCTTCGTGAGCAACGCGCGCATGCGCACCGTGGATATTCAACGTCTCGTATGGCGTGTGTACCCGTATATTTCCGCGGAACTCTTCCTGCGCTGGGACGAAGCACAGATCGCCGCGGTGACTGACTCGCTGCTCGAGACTTTTGCACACCTCGATCTGCTGCAGGTCAACGCGGATCGCAGCGAGTGGCAACGACCGCCGCCAACCTCGCTCGCGGCGATACGCCTGTCGCTGCTTGCGCAGGCGACCATACAAACCCTGGAGCGCTACTACCTGGCGATCGCGCTGCTGCTGCAGGCGGGGAGCGGGGTGATCACGCCCGAGGCTTTAGGGGAGCGCTGCCACTTGATGGCGCAGCGAATGACCGTGCTTTATGGGCTTAATTCGCCGGAATTCGTCGACAAAAGCCTGTTCCGCAATTTCATTGAGCTACTGATCCATCGCAACGTGATCCAATTGTCGGCGGACAAGAAGCTGATGTTCGGTGAGCCGCTGCTCGGCGTTGCGACGGATGCGCAGCTGGTGCTGTCGGAACAAATCCGCCACAGCATCCTGCAGGTGACGTTGGGCGAGTAACTCCGCGACAGTTCCTAATCCCAGCCCTGCCGGCCGCGCTGCGATTTCGTGGCGCCACGCCGCTTTTTCGATTCGATGCGTCGTTCCTGCGACCCTCTGGTCGGCCGTGTCTTCTTGCGAATCTTAGGTTCAATCAGGGCGGTGCGGATCAGTGCCGCCAGTCGCTCGGCCGCCGCGCGGCGATTCTGCTCCTGGCTGCGTTCGCTGCGCGCGCTGAACAAGATGCTGCCGTCGTCGACGAGCTTCTGTCCCGCGATGGCGCGCAGGCGATTTCGGGCGGCTACCGGCAGGCTTGAATTGAGCGGCAAGAGAAACCGCAGCTGCACCGCGCTCGAGACCTTATTGACGTTTTGACCGCCGGGGCCGGAGGCGCGGATGAATTTCCATTCCAGCTCCTCATCGGGGATGGCGATGTTGGGTGTGATCTGGATCGGCACTGAGCTTTCAGTCGAGTTCCGAGGCAGCATTGCGCACGATGATTTCGCGTTGCGCCGTCGGAATCGTGATTTGATGCTCCTTGAACAGGCGCCATATCGCGCGGTTGACTTCCGAGCGGACGTTATTCACGCCCTCCTGCGGATCGGAGATCCAGAAGCGCAGTTCCAGCTCGATGCCGCTGTCGCTGAAGTGCATCAATCGCGACACCGGCGCGGGTTCGCGCAGCACCCGCGCCTGGCCATCGCATGCCTCGATCAATATTTGCAGCGCCAATTCCGGATCGTCGCGGTAGCTGATGCGGATTGGCAGCTTCAGGCGGATGCGCGGATCGGTGTAGCTCCAGTTGATCACGGCATTGGAGATGAGCTGTTGATTCGGCACCAGCATTTCCACGCCGTCGCGGTCGCGCACCACCACGTAGCGGCCGCGCAGTTCCTGCACCCAGCCGAAGTTCTCGGTGCTGGTGCCCGACTGCCCCGACAGACTGATGACATCGCCCGGCTTGATCGAGCGATCCATGAGCAGCACGAAGCCGCTGACGAAATTGGCGGCGATGGATTGCAGGCCGAAGCCCAGTCCTAAGCCAACGGCGCCGGTGAGCACTGTGAGTGCGGTCAAATCGACGCCGGCGGCATTCAAGCCGATGAGGATGCTCAGCCCGATCAGGAAGGCATTGGCGAATTTTGCGATGCCGATGCGCGTCGACATGGCGACACTGGTGAGTCGCTTGACCCGCGTTCCACCCAGCGGCTGATCCAGGCGGCAACCAGCATGAACAACGTCAGGGTGAACAGCAGCTTGAGGACCGACCAGACGGTGATACGGCTCTTGCCTGCGGCGACGCCGAGACTGTCCAGCGTCGCAATGATCGGATCGAGCCAGCCCAGGTATTCGGCGGCGATCGCCAGCCAGATGAGCAGCGCGACCCGCGACTCCCAGCTTTGGATCCAGGATTTGTTGCCCAGGCTCGCGGCGAACACCAGTACGGCGCTGCGCACGACGATATACGCGAGGATCAGCCGCGCCGCGGCGCCGAGCAATGTCACGTCGAAATGCGCCGCCAGCAGCGTGCTGTTCGCGATCATGACCAGCACCAGCACCACGACGACGGGCGTGACCACCACATTGCCCTGCGTGCCGAAATAGCGCCACGACAACGCCATCGGCGGTTTATTTGGCTGCGCTGATTGCGCCGGCTCAACTCCAAGCCCACCAAGCCGCCCAGCAGCAAGCACACGGCGAGCACGCCGATCTCGATCAATACATTGCGCGTCGATAGAATCTCGAAGAACGCTTGTATGTGCAGCCAGAGCTCGTTCATGCGTTGAGATCCGGTATGAGCTGGCTCTCGAGCCTCGCGATTTGATCCTTGAGCATCAGCTTGCGCCGCTTGAGTCGTTTCATTTGCAGCTCGTCCACCTTGAAGTCCATGCTGAGTCGAGAAATGACGTCGTCGAGGTCGCGATGCTCGATGCGCAGCTGGCGCAGGCGCTCGATGTTCTTGAACAAATCGGTATTGACGTTGTTCTTTTCGTCGCTCACGTTTATAGACCGAAGCTGCGCCACACGGGGGTGACGCAATCGGGTAGCTTAAGGGAGCGGCCCAGCGGATTCCAGGCAGCTTGCGGGTTGTGAAAATCCGAGCCCACCGATCCGAAGAGTCCGTGTTTCACCGCGAGCGCCGCGCAAGTATCGACGTGCTGAGCGCCGTTGCCGCCCGTCACCACTTCGAGCGCGGTGCCGCCCGCGGCGCTGAAATCGGCGAGCAGATGGCGGCGCGCGCCGGCCGAGAGGCCATAGCGGGCGGGATGGGCGAGGGAGGCGACGCCGCCGGCGGCGCGAATCCATGCCACCACCGCCTCGAGCGTGGGCCATTCCGCGGCAATGTGTGCCGCTTTGCCCTTGCTCAAATATTTGCGGAATGCCGCATCGTGGGTATCGACATGCCCGCCGGCCACCATTGCCGCTGCGAGGTGGGCCCGCGTCGGCAATCCGGGATTTCTCTCCACGGCGGCCAGCAATTCCGCGCCGGGAAGCCGCATTTTTTCGAGCCGCGCGCAAATCTTGCGCATGCGCTGGCGGCGCAGTTCTGCCTGCTGCGTGCAGCACGCTGCGCAGTTCAGGTTGAGGCGGGATCGATCCACAGGCCCAGCACATGGATCGCCTGCGAACGCCACGCGGCCGAGATCTCGACGCCGGGGACCAGTCTGAAGCCCTGCTGCGTGTCGCCGCGCGCTGCGCCTCATCCAGACCTGCGATCGTGTCGTGGTCGGTGAGCGCCAGCACCTGAACGCCGGCAGCGGCTGCGCGCTCGATGAGCGCGGCGGGACTCAAGGATCCATCTGAACAATTCGAATGGGTGTGAAGATCGATGTTAAGCGCGCAATTCACGAGGGGCTGCCCGCAAGTCCCACCGCCTCGAGCCGATTTCCGGCGAGCACGATGAACCCCTGCGCGCGTTCGAAACCGTCGTTCGTGTAATCGAAGGTATAGGTGCGCAGCAGACGCCGTTTGCCCCGGGAGTCGCGGCTGAGTCGGAAGCCGGCGAACGCGACGGTACCGTCCAAGAACTGCACCACCGCGCGCGAGCAGGTCTCCTTGGCGATGCGGTTCGCAGCCTCGCGAGCGTCCAGGGAAACCTCCCAGACCTTGTAGGCGCCCGCCAGGGCGCCCGCAATCGCTACGGGCATAATGAAGCTGTCATCCATGGCGCGAATCTTAACCCTTCGCGGTTCGGCCTGCCGCCCCTTGGTTTTTCGCACTTAACCCCCAAGCTAATGCTCCCAGGAGGCTTCACGCATATGACCGAAGTTCATCAACCGTCGCTGGCCGTGCGGGTGGATCCCAACGAGATGGTGCGCTATGTGCACGATTTGATGGCCCGCGCGCCGTCCTCGTCCGGCGATACTTCAATCGCCGTCGCGCAGCGGCAATGGGGAGGCGACACGCCTCAGGCTCGCGCCGCCCACTTGCGCTGGAGCGCCTTGAATCGCGCCTTCGGCGATGCACGGGTGAGTTCCTGGACCACCCCGCAACGTCGCGATCAGATTCACGTGCCGGCAGCACTCATCGCCGCCGCGGGCGTCGCCAAGCTGACCATCGCGGAGGACGAAGTGGTATTCGATATCCCGACGTTGTTGGACGCCACGCTGCAGTTGTGCGAACCGGTCGGGCACGGCTAGCGCACGGCAATACACTCGGGTCGCTGAAGGCGACGAAGTCGCCGTTGATCAGGCTTTCGCGGCAGTTGTAGCGCAACCGATGGCCGTCCATGCGGGTGACACCGCCGCCGGCTGCCTCAAGCACCGCTTGTCCTGCCGCCGTATCCCACTCCGAAGTAGCGCCGAAGCGCACATATAATTCCGCCTTGCCTTCAGCGAGCAGACAAAACTTCAGCGAACTGCCCACCCCGCTGACGACGTGCGGACCCAGGCGCGCCAAGTACGCCGCTGTCTGCGCACTGGCGTGCGAGCGGCTGCCGAGAACGCGCACCGGCTGTTGCGGAGGGACGGTATGAATGGCGCGGGTTTCAGCATCGTGCGCGCGCGTGAATGCGCCAGTCCCCCGCAAACCCCAATAGGTGACTTTTTGAGCCGGCGCGGACACCACGCCGAGCACCGGCTCATGTTCCATCGACGAGCGCGATATTGATGGTGAATTCGCCGTTGCGCTTGACGAATTCGCGCGTGCCGTCGAGCGGATCGACCACCCATAACTCGCGCCAGGTCTGCCGCTCCGCCCACGGCGCCGCCGCCGATTCTTCCGACAAAATCGGAATGTCCGGCGTGATGCGCTTGAGACCCTCGATGATGACCCGCTGCGATTCTAGGTCAGCCAGGGTCAGGGGCGAGTTGTCGTCCTTGCGTTGCACGGCGAACGCGCCGTCGTAAATTCGCATGATTGCGGCGCTTGCGCGCTCGATGACGGGCATCAGGGACTCAACCAGGCTGGTTAGATCTCGCATCGAGGTATCATACGCACATGCATGCATCATCCGCAGTCGACTGGGAACGTGTCGACACCGTATTGCTCGACATGGACGGCACATTGTTGGACTTGCGCTTCGACAATTGGTTTTGGGGGACCTTGGTCCCGAGCGATACGCTGCGGCCAACGGCATCAGCGAGGCACAATCGCACGCACGGTTGGCAGTGAAATTCAAAGATGTCGCGCACACTTTGCAGTGGTATTGCATCGACTATTGGACGCGCGAACTCAAGCTCGATATCCGCTGCACTGAAGCGCGAGACATTGCCGCGTGTGGAATTCTTGCCGGGCGCGGAAGCGTTTCTGCAAAAATTGCGCGCCAGCGGCAAGCGTGTCGTGCTGGTCACGAATTCTCATCCCACGACGCTCGCCATCAAGAATGAGCGTGTTGCGTTGACGCGGTATTTCGATGCCTGCTATTCGTCACGGCCCTTCGATGCGCCGAAGGAAGATGCAGCGTTTTGGCCGCGGCTGGCGGAACGCGAGGAGTTCTCGCGGCAACGTACCCTGTTCATTGACGACAGCTTGAGGGTGCTGCAGTGTGCCCGCGACTACGGCATTGCGCATTTGCGCGCCGTGCGCCGGCCCGACAGCGGCGCACCGGCTCAAGCAACCGCGGATTTTGCGGCCATCGACGGCGTTGCCGAACTGTTGTAAGAGGCTCCTACGAACCCGCTGCGCCGGGGTTCGGCGCGCCACCCGCGGGGCCGCCGCCGCGTCCGCGGCGACGTCTGCGGCGGTTGGGATCTTTTGCCGGCGCGTCGCCCGTTGCCGCGGCGTTCCCAGAACTCGCAGACGATGCGGCCGGCCGGGGTGCGGTCGAGTGCGAGGGACGGGAGGGCGGGCCGCGCCGAGGTGGCCCACCGCTCGAGCGCCCGCCGCCGGATCGGCTCGAACCGCCCGGGCGGGCGCCGCCGGAACGGCCGCCGCCGCGGGACTGCCCTTGCCAGGGAGCGCGCTCGCGCCACACGGCGGGAGGTGGTGCGGTGACAGCCGCCAAATCCACCGCTTCAATGGCGGCGCGCGGGATTTGATGGCCGATGTAGCGCTCGATATCGGGCAGCGAAATGGCGTATTCCTCGCAGCCGAAACTGATGGCATCGCCTTCCGCACCCGCACGCGCCGTGCGTCCGATGCGGTGCACGTAGTCTTCCGCGTCGTTCGGCAGATCGAAGTTGAACACGTGGCTTACGTCCGGAATGTGCAAACCGCGCGAAGCCACATCGGTGGCGATTAACACCGCGATGTCGCCATTGTGAAAATCGCGCATCATTTTCAAGCGTTTGGTTTGTGGTACGTCTCCGGACAAGGCCTGCGCGACGAAGCCATTCGCTGTCAGCGTGCGCTCGAGCACTTCCGCCACCCGCTTGGTGTTCACGAATACCATGGTGCGCCGCGCATCGATGCGGCGCAGTAGACCCATCAGGAGCGGGATCTTCTCCTCCGTCGAGGGGAAGTAGAGCACTTGGGTGACCCGGTCGACCGTCATTTTGTCCGGTTCGATGCGGATGAGCTCGGGATTGTTCATGTGCTCGTAGGCCAGTTCCATGACCCGATGCGACAGCGTGGCCGAAAACATCATCGTAAGGCGCAGCGTTGGATGCGGCATGCGGCGCAATATGAAACGGATGTCCTTGATAAACCCAAGATCGAACATACGATCTGCTTCATCCAAGACCGCGACTTGGATGTGCCGCAAGTCAAACACGTGTTGTTTGAAGTAATCGATGATGCGCCCGGGAGTACCGATCAGCACATCGACGCCTTCCTCGAGAATACGGCGCTGCTTCTCGTAATCGACGCCGCCGAATACGATCGCGAGCTTCAAACCGGTGTATTTGCCGATGGCTAGCGCATCGGAGTGGATTTGCACGGCGAGTTCGCGCGTTGGCGCAATGACGATGGCGAGCGGCGCGTTGGCCGGGCGGTTGGCCGCGGCGGGGCCCGTCAACAGGCGATTGAACAGCGCGATGAGAAATGCCGCCGTCTTGCCGGTCCCGGTCTGCGCTTGACCCGCGACATCGCGGCCGGCGAGGGCGATCGGCAGCGTTTGCGCCTGAATGGGTGTCGCGCGGGTAAAGCCTTGCTCGGCGATACCACGCTTCACGGATTCGGGGATATTTAAGGAATCAAAAGTAAGCTGACTGAGATGGGCGTCTGACATTTTCGCTTTATGGATTGCAGAAACTTGCAAAATGATGGGGACCGGATAACAATATGGCCAACCAAGGAGCTGGTCTATCCGCTCCCCAACCGTATCATCGGTACCCTTTTAAGGTAATCAAGACCGCTAAACCCGCTGTATTGTGCCCGAACGGCCGCGCATCGTCACTTCGCGGTAATGGTTTGGGTTCTGGCTTCCCCAAAATAACCCGTTTTAACTTCATATAAATCTCCAAAAGGAGCTGTATCCGCAGTGAGTAACCCAAGTATCGTTCACACCAGCGACGCCACGTTCGACAAGGACGTGTTGAAGTCGGACAAGCCTGTATTGTTGGATTTTTGGGCAGAATGGTGCGGTCCCTGCAAAATGATCGCGCCGATCCTCGATGAGATTGCCGATACGTACAAAGACAAGATTCGAATCGCCAAGCTCAACATCGACGAAAATCCCAACACCCCCCCCAAATTCAATATCCGCGGCATTCCCACACTGATCCTGTTCAAGAACGGCACTGTCGAGGCCCAAAAGGTCGGCGCCGTGACCAAGTCGCAGTTGGCCGCTTTTCTGGACAGCAACCTGTGAGAGGCTACTTAGGGAATCAATCACGCGGCGGGGGCCAGGGCGGCGGCGGTCAGCAGGGTGGCGGCCAAGGGGGAGGCGGCCGATCGAACCGTAACCGCGGTCCACGCAACGACAATCGCAACGGCAACTCCAATGGGGGCCGGCCGATGCACGAGGACTACGGCGATCTTCCGGAGGGTGGTGATGACTTAGAGATTATCGCGCCGACCGATCTTGCCCGCAGCCGCAGCTCGATGAACCTGACGGAGCTGAAAAAGCGTCCGATTAGCGATCTGGTCAAGCTCGCCGAGACCATGGGTCTCGAGAACATGGGCCGCTCGCGCAAGCAGGACATCATTTTCGGCGTGCTCAAGGCGCACGCGCGCAAGGGCGAAGATATTTACGGCGACGGTGTCCTGGAAATTCTGCAGGATGGATTTGGGTTCCTGCGCTCATCCGACTCCAGTTATCTGGCCGGACCGGACGATATCTACGTCAGCCCGAGCCAGATCCGCCGCTTCAATCTGCGCACCGGCGATTCCATCTCCGGGCTTGATCCGGCCGCCGAAAGACGGCGAGCGCTATTTTGCGCTGCTCAAGGTCGGCGAGATCAATTACGACTCTCCGGAGAGTTCCCGCGGCAAGGTGTTGTTCGAAAACTTGACGCCGCTGCATCCGACCGAGCGGCTGAAATTGGAGCGCGGCAACGGCTCGACCGAGGACTTGACGGCGCGTGCCATTGATTTGGTTGCGCCCATCGGCAAAGGCCAACGCGGACTGATCGTTTCACCGCCGAAGGCCGGCAAGACCATGCTGCTGCAAAACATCGCCACCGCCATCACGGCTAACCACCCCGAGGTGTATCTGATCGTGCTGCTCATCGACGAGCGGCCCGAGGAAGTCACGGAAATGGCGCGCACGGTGAAAGGCGAGGTCGTCTCCTCGACTTTCGATGAACCCGCCAGCCGTCACGTCCAAGTAGCAGAGATGGTGATCGAAAAAGCCAAGCGCTTGGTCGAACACAAGAAAGACGTGGTCATTCTGCTCGATTCCATCACGCGTCTCGCCCGCGCCTACAACACTGTGGTGCCGAGTTCGGGCAAGGTGCTCACGGGCGGTGTGGATGCGAATGCCCTGCAGCGGCCGAAACGCTTCTTCGGCGCGGCACGCAATATCGAAGAGGGCGGCAGCCTGACGATTCTGGCCACCGCGCTGGTCGATACGGGTTCGAAGATGGACGACGTGATTTTCGAGGAATTCAAAGGAACCGGAAATTCGGAAATCCATTTGGATCGCCGCATCTCCGAAAAACGCGTGTTTCCGTCGATCAACATCAATCGTTCGGGCACGCGCAAGGAAGAACTCATCACCGAGCCGTCGGAGCTGTCCAAGATGTGGATTTTGCGAAAGCTCCTGCACCCGATGGACGAGCTGGCGGCAATCGAGTTCTTGCTCGACAAGATGAAGGACACCAAGACCAACACGGATTTCTTCGACGCGATGAAGCGCTAGCGAACGGGCAACACGGGCCGAGCACCGGTTCGCCAGGGAGTTTGTCATGCAATGGTGGGCGTGGATTGCGGTCGGCGCCGTACTTTTAGTCCTGGAATTGACCCTGATCGCCGCGGATTTTTACCTGGTTTTTCTCGGAGTCGCGGCGCTCGTCATCGGCATTTTGACCCTGACGGGAATTTTGACGGCGGCGTGGCTGCAGTGGTTGGCGTTTGCCGCACTGGCCGCATTCTCGATGGTGACCTTTCGGCGCTGGGTCTACGAGCGGCTGCGGCGCAAATTACCCGACATGAAATCCGGGCCGGCGGGAAAAACCGTGGTGCTCCCCGCCGCACTCGCGCCCGGCGAGTCCTGCCGCCTGGAGTACTGCGGCAGTTCATGGAACGCAGTCAATGGCGGCTCATCGTCGATCGCGGCCGGCGCACATGCGCGCATCGCTCGGGTCGACGGCCTGACCTTGATCGTGCATGGCGAGTCTTGAGGTCGCAAAGTAGGAGAGGTTCGTGCAAATGTCTCTAGGCCTTTACGCCATCATTCTGATCGTAGTGGTGGTCGTCGTTGTGCTGCTGAAAACTGCGACGGTCGTTCCGCAGCAGAGCGCCTTCGTGATCGAACACCTGGGCAAGTACAGCCGGACGCTGTCCGCGGGGTTTCATATCTTGATCCCCTTCATGGAGCGAATCGCCTACCGGCACAGCCTGAAGGAAATCGCGATCGATATCGCGGAGCAGATTTGCATCACCCGCGACAATGTGCAGGTGGGCGTCGATGCGGTGCTGTACATGCAGGTGATGGATCCCCACTTGGCGTCCTACGGAATCACCAACTATGGCTTTGCCATTTCGCAGCTGGCGCAAACCACGCTGCGCAGCGAAATCGGCAAGATTGAACTGGACCGGACCTTCGAGGCTCGCGGGCAGATCAACACCAACGTCGTGAGTGAATTGGACAAGGCTTCGTCGCCTTGGGGCGTCAAAGTGCTGCGCTACGAAATCAAGAACATCACCCCGCCAAAAGACGTGTTGTCGGCGATGGAAAAGCAAATGCGTGCCGAGCGCGAGAAGCGCGCCGTGATTTTGACTTCGGAAGGGGAGCGGGACGCCAAGATCAACGCTGCGGAAGGCGACAAGCAACGCGTCATCAAACAGTCCGAGGCCAACAAGCAGCAGCAAATCAATGAGGCTGAGGGCCAGGCGCAGGCGATTCTCGCGGTCGCCACGGCGACGGCGGAAGGCTTGCGCCAGGTGGGCATCGCCCTGTCCGATCGCGGCGGCATCGAGGCCATGCAGCTGCGCATCGGCGAAGAGTACGTGAAGCAATTCGGTAAGCTCGCGCAAACCGGCACGACGCTGGTGGTGCCGGCGAATCTGACTGACCTTGCCTCCATCGTCACCATGGCAACCAGCATCGCGCGCAAGCCCCAAGCTGGTTCGCCGCCGGCTGCCGGGCAGCCTGTCATTCCAAAGAGCTGAACCATATTCATGGCTGAGGCGCGCAGGGCCCATTCAATTGGGTTTCTTGAGTTTGTGGTGTTGGCGGCGGCGACCATGTCGACGCAGGCCATCGCCATCGATGCGATGCTGCCGGCTTTTCCGATCATCGTTCGATGCGCTCAATGTCGGCGACCCGAATCGCGGTCAATGGATCGTGACCGCCTACATGACCGGCTTAGGGCTGGGGCAATTGGTCTGGGGCATGCTCTCCGATCGATTCGGCCGCAGGCCGATCTTGATCGGGCGGTTTGACGCTCTACGTCATTGCCGCACTGCTGTGCAGCTTGAGCGGCAGCTTCCAGGCTTTGCTTGCCTGGCGCTTCGTGCATGGCCTTGCGGCTGCGTGCGTCACCGTGACGCGCTCAGTGGTACGGGATCTGTATTCCGGGCGCCAGATGGCGCGGGTGCTGTCACTGACCTTCGTGGTTTTCCTGACGGTTCCGATTCTCGCGCCGAGCTTGGGTCAGCTGATCCTGCTCGTCGCTCCCTGGCGCTATATTTTCGTGGTATTCGCGGTTTTTGCCGCGATGGTCGCGGTCTGGGGCTTCGTGCGCCTGCCGGAAACCCTGCATCCCGAATATCGCATGACGCTGACGCGCACAGCATGTGCTGAATGCGGCCAAGCTCGTGCTTGGCACTCGTGCATCGATTTTCTACACGCTCGCCATGATGGTGATGTTCGGAACGATCATGGCGTATGTCGGCATGGTGGCGCAGATTTTCTCCGAGGTGTTTCACCGGCCCAAGCTGATGCCGAGCATGTTCGCGCTGTGCGCCATTTTCATGGGCATTGGCGGCGTACTTGAATTCGCGCATCGTAGAGCGCTTGGGGATGCGCTTGATCTCGCATACGGCGTTGCTCTCGTTCATTGCCGTCACCGGGCTGCACCTGCTCATCGCGGCGCTGGGCTGGGAGCAGATTTGGACCTTTGTAGCGCTGCAATCGTTGACCATGGCGACCTTCAGCTTGGTCGTCTCCAATTTCGGCGCCATGGCGATGGAACCGATGGGATCGATCGCGGGAATCGCTGCATCGCTGCAAGGCTTCATTTCAACCTTTAGCGGCGCGCTGGTGGGAATCCTGATCGGCGAACAATTCAACGGCACGACCGTGCCTTTGGCAGCCGGAAGCCTGTGCTGCGGGTTTGCAAGCCTCGGATTTGTCCTGTTGGCCGAGAAAGGCCGCCTGTTCCGGGCGCACCATTCGAGCAATGATCCAAGCATTACCGAGAGAACGCACATCGAGGTGGCCAGTCCCCATTGAGCGCGCTGCGCTTGCCTGGTTTGACGGGTTGTTGGGCTCTATGGCATACAAGAAGGCACACAGGGAGCCTCCAATATGAAATTAGCAGCTTGTTTTCTTTTGCTGTCGGCCGGCGTGTATTCCTGCGGCGCCAGCCGACGAGCCTACATCGCCCGCGACGCAGCCTGCCGCCTCGGCGGTAGCCCCTTCGCAAGCACCGGCGCACAAGCACCCGCCGTGCAGCGACTCCTGCGCCCAACGCTCCGTCAAACGCCAGCGATGAGAATCCCGCGTCCGGCACGGCCCCGCGCCCGCTGCGAAGCCGGACAATAGTGGTTTCTGCCACCGACGCGGAGATCAAGCAAATGCGAAGTCGTGGATACAAGCCGGTCAATCGTAACGGCACGCTGGTTTTTTGCCGTGATGAGGCGGAAATCGGCTCGCATTTCCAGCGCACTCGTTGCAGCACGCTGAAACAACTGAAGGATGCGGAATTGAGCGGTAAAGAGTTCGTCAATACCATCCAGCAACAGGGTTCGGCGGTACCATTCAAGGGCCCGTGACGGACCGGCCCCCCAGCATAAGAACAGTCACCGCGAGCCGCTACGTCACGCCATTGCGCGAGGGCGGTTCATTGCCCGCGATCATCGAAGCGGACGATGACGGCTTGTACGTGCTCAAGTTTCGCGGCGCAGGCCAGGGCCCGAAGGCATTGATTGCGGAATTGCTGGCAGGCGAGGTCGGTCGGCTCGCGGGCTTGCCGATCCCTGAAATCGTCTTCGTCACACTCCCGCCGGATCTCGCGCGCACCGAACCGGATGCGGAAATTCAAAGCCTCATCGGGGCGAGCGCCGGCTTGAATCTTGGGCTGGATTATCTGCCCGGCTCGATCGCCTTCGACCCGTTGGTATACCAGCCCGACGCAAAACTGGCGTCGGCTATCGTGTGGTTCGATGCGTTCATTTGCAATGTCGATCGAACCGTGCGCAACGTCAATATGCTGATGTGGCATCGGCGGCTCTGGCTGATCGATCATGGCGCAGCCTTGTATTTTCATCACGCTTGGAATCAACACGACGCGCATGCCTTAACGCCGTTCTCGCTGATCAAGGATCATGTATTGTTGAAATTCGCGAGTCGAGCTCGAGGAGGCGGACGCCGACATGAGAGCGCGCATCGACGTCGATGCAATCGCAGGCATCGTCGAGCTGATTCCCGATGCCTGGCTGGCGGCTGATCCGGGCTTCGACGCAATTTCCCAGCAGCGGCAGGCTTATCAAAAATATCTTCACGGCGCGGCTGGCCTCATCGGATATCTTCGTCAAGGAGGCCCTGCGTGCACGCGCTTCGCACCTATGACTATGCGGTCGTTCGCGTGGTGCCGCGCGTCGAGCGCGGCGAGTTTGTGAATGCCGGCATCATTCTCTCTTGCGATGTCGAGCGCATTTTGCTGGCGGGTATCGAGCTGGACGAGAAGGCGCTGTCTGGCCCTCGACTCGCACGTGGATTTGGACCTGTTCGAAGCGTGCTGCAGAGCATTCCCGCGATTTGCGCCGGCGGAGAAGCGGCGGGCGACATTGGCAGGCTGTCCGCGCGCGAGCGTTTTCATTGGCTGGTCGCGCCGCGCAGCACGATCGTGCAAACCTCGCCTGTACACACAGGCCAATGCGCCGAGCCCGCAGCGGCATTGCATCATCTGATGCAGGCGATGGTCAGGCGCTGGCGCTGGTTACCGCCCGAATGCAGCGCCGCACTGAGTCTCTATTGCGGCGCAGCAAACGGCGCGATCGCGGCCGCTCAGCGTGATTGAAATGAGACGCTGCTCCGAGCGCCTATCTCGTCGCTGAATCATAGTGTTTCTGTCACGGAAGCAAAGGCCGGGCACGGCTGCGGATGGTTATGGACAGTTCAGGGATTCGCCACTTCATGAGCCGACATCGAAGAAGCCTCAAAGATCTGTCGCTGATTGTGTTCATCATGCTGGTCGCGATCGTTCTATGCCTGGGAAGTCGATATTTTCGCGAACGAAGACAACGCCCCGCCGAAAAAACAGATGATCGAAGTCGATGAGCTGTTGCTGCTAGGCGGCCTGCTCATGCTGGCGCTGCTGGTGTTTGCAATTCGCCGTTATCTCGAACAGAAACGGGAAACCGCGCGGCGGGTGGCGGCGGAAACGCTTGCGCGGGAACTGGCTTTTCAAGATGGCCTGACGGGATTGCCGAATCGGCGTCAATTCGACGATGCGCTGAAAACCGCGCTGGCATCGCCGCCGCGCGGCGGCGCGGTGCATGCAGTATTGCTTCTGGACTTGAACGGCTTCAAGCAGATCAATGATGTGCACGGCCATGCGATCGGCGATGAAGTATTGATCGTCGTGGCGCAGCGGCTGCTCAGCGCGGTGCGCGGCGGCGATTTGCTCGCTCGCTTCGGCGGCGATGAATTCGCGATTCTTGCACGCCATCTGGTTGGGCCGGAAGCAGCGACCAATGTGGCGCTACGCGTGATGCAGGCGTTGGAAGTTCCGATCGTCACCGGCAGAATGCAGCACAAAATTGGCGCGGGTATCGGCATTGCGCTCGTACCCAACGATGCAACGGTGGCAAAAGAGGCGCTGCGAAAGGCGGACGTGGCGCTATATCGCGCCAAAGCGGAACGCCGCTCCGCGCTGCGATTTTCGAGCCGCAGATGGATCGCCAGGTACGGGAGCGCCACCAGATAGAGGTGGATTTGCGCGACGCCATGGAAAGCGGCTGCATCAGCGCCGTGTACCAGCCCTCCTTCAATCTCAAGAGCGGCGAAGTGCTCGGATTCGAAGCGACGCCTCTTTGGATTCATCCAATCCATGGCGTGATTCCTGCTGAACGGTTTATTCCCATTGCCGAGGAAACCGGCTTGATTCACCAACTCGCGGCGCATTTGTTGCGCGAAGCATGCACCGCGGCGGCGGCTGGCCGCGCATATTACGCTCTCGGTTGACCTGTTCCCGAGCCAACTCAAGGACCGAAATTTAAAGGCGCAAGTCGTGGAAATCCTGGAGGAAAGCGGCTTGGTCCGCGCAGCGCTTGGAGATCGAAATCACCGAGAGCGCGCTGGTCGCAGATCTCGAGGGCGCGCAGCATGTGCTCGGCGGCTTGCGTGAGGCCGGCGTGCGAATCGCGCTCGATAATTTCGGCACCGGCTATTCGAGCCTGTATCACTTGAGAAATTTCAAACTGGACAAGATCAAAATCGACAAGAGCTTTATCGAGAGCATGAGTTCGACGCGCGAAAGCGCGGCGATCGTCAGTGCGCTGATTGGGCTTGGAGAGGGCTTTGGTTTGATCATCGCCGCGGAGGGCATCGAGACCTCAGCGCAGCAGGCGCAGTTGATGCGCACCGGCTGCGAGCAAGGTCAAGGCCATCTGTACTGCGATCCGCTGCCCGCGGAAGCGACCGCTCGCCTTCTTTGCGCCGCCACCCATGCGGCTTGTCGGGCAGCGTTCGACGCCCACTTAAGGCTGGCTTCCGCGGAAAACGGCGTTCAGTGCATTTCCGGATGCCGCGTCCGCGAATCCATCGAACTTGCCCTGCTCGATGATCAATTTCGCAGCACGCATGAACCCGCCCCACGCCGCACGCGCCAGGGCACCGCCGACACTCACGCGCCGC
This sequence comes from uncultured Gammaproteobacteria bacterium, assembly GCA_963771615.1. Taxonomy (GTDB): domain Bacteria; phylum Pseudomonadota; class Gammaproteobacteria; order Steroidobacterales; family Steroidobacteraceae; genus Bog-1198. Next base: position 168,793 of record CAVYUD010000004.1, on the reverse strand, counting down.
ACGCCCAGCTGCGGCGATTCGCGGCATGCTCAGCTCGGCGTTGAAGCCGATGAGCAGGTTGACGGGTTTCGGCGCCACCGCGGCGACGACCGCGGAGATGTGTTCGCCGTGCTGAATTCCCGGCGCGTACAAACAGTCGGCTCCCGCGTTGGCGTAGGCTTTGAGCCTGGCGATCGTTTGCTCGATATCGGGCTGGCCTACGAGAAAGCATTCGGCACGGCCGATGAGCATTGTGTCGCTGCCAGCTTTGTCGATGGCCTGGCGGGCCGCGCGCATCCGATCGACCGCCGTGTCGAATTCGAACAGAGGTTTGGACGCATCCCCGGTCGAGTCCTCGATCGACAGTCCCGCAACACCGGTTTCTACCGCGAGGCGCACGCTGTCGGCGACCCCCGCCGCATCGGGAGAAAATCCGTGCTCGAAATCCGCGTTGATGGGCAAATCCGTTGCCTCGACCATCTCGGTGAGATGATCCAACACGCGATCGCGGGACATTCCGCCATCGCGATGACCATGCGACCACGCGAATCCGGAGCTCGTGGTGGCCAAGGCCTTGAAGCCCAAGCTCTGTAGATAGCGCGCGCTGCCCACGTCCCACGGGTTGGGAATGACGAAGCAGCCGGCTTGATGCAGGCGATGAAATGCGCGCCGCTTATCGGCGATGCTCGGACGAACGTGTGGCATGGAAATCTCCTAGGAGCCGGTCCGCCAATGGCGCGGTAACCGATATCAAGCCGGTATTGCACTAAATTCCAGTGTATGGCGTGCACTAGATTGTATGCCTGGAGCTGCGCATCGCTCACGCTGTGTCCCAAGCCGACGGCGCACAGTACGCGCCCGCCTGAAGTGACGATCTGCGCGCCTTCACGGCGGGTGCCGCCATGAAATACTTTCCCGGGCAGGGCCGCTGCCGCCTCGAGACCGCTGATCGGATCACCCTTGCGGTAGGCATCCGGGTAGCCGCCCGCGGCCATCACCACCCCGAGCGCCGCGCGCGCGTCCCAGAGAATCTCGTGTTCCTGCAGCGGTACCGCCGAGAGCCGCCTCGCAAAGCTCGACCAGATCGCTTTGCAAGCGCATCAAGATCGGCTGCGCTTCCGGATCGCCGAACCGACAGTTGAACTCCAACACGTTCGGTGTGCCATCCGCCGCAATCATCAATCCCGCATACAGAAAGCCCAGATAAGGATTGCCGTCGCTGCGCAGTCCCCTCAAGGTCGGCTCGATCACCTCGCGCATGATGCGCTGGTGCAGTTGCGGCGTGACAATCGGCGCCGGCGAATAGGCGCCCATGCCGCCGGTGTTCGGTCCCTTGTCGCCGTCGTCGCGACGCTTGTGGTCTTGGGATGTCGCCAGCGCAATAACCTGCTGATCGCTTGCCACGACGATGAAACTCACTTCCTCGCCCTGCAAAAATTCTTCGATCACGATGGTATTGCCGGCGGCGCCAAAACTTCCGCCGAGCATGGCGCGGGCCGTGGCAATGGCTGATTCGTGGCTCTCGCAGATGACGACGCCTTTGCCGGCGGCCAAGCCGTCCGCCTTGACGACCAGCGGCAGCCGCTGTGCGCGCACGTAGTGCTCGTCGAAATTTGCCGCCGTAAAGGTGGCAAAACTTGCGGTGGGAACGCGATGACGGTTCAGAAATTCCTTGGTGAAGGCTTTTGAACCTTCGAGCCGCGCGGCCTGCCGCGATGGACCAAAGCAGCGCCGCTTGGATGCGGCGAAGCGGTCGACAATGCCGGCGACCAACGGAGCTTCGGGTCCGACGATCGTGAGGTCGATATCCTCTGCGACGGCAAATTGAAGCAGGGCCTCAATATCGTCCGCCGCGATCGAGACATTGCTGACGCCCGGTTCCGAATGCCGTGCCGGCGTTGCCGGGCGCAACGTAGACATGCCGAACGCGCGGCGATGAGGCGCATTTCCACGCCAGTGCGTGCTCGCGCCCGCCGCCGCCGACTATCAAGACTTTCATGCGGCTATCTCTAGTGGCGGAAATGGCGCATTCCGGTGAATACCATGGCGATGTCGTGTTCGTCTGCGGCTGCGATCACCTCGGCGTCGCGCCGCGAGCCGCCCGGTTGAATTACGGCCTTGATGCCAAACTCTGCCAGGGCGTCCAAGCCATCGCGAAACGGAAAGAATGCATCAGAGGCGACCGAGGCGGATTCCAGTGTCAGACCGACGTCCTTGGCCTTCATCGCGGCGATCTTGCTGCTGATGACCCGGCTCATTTGCCCGGCACCTATCCCCAGGGTTGACCTTGTCCTTCACCGCCACGATGGCATTCGATTTGACATATTTCGCCACCCGCCACGCAAAGATCAAGTCATCGAGTTCCGCCAGCGTAGGAGGGCGCCGCGTGACGGTGCGCAGTTCCTGGGCCCGCACGCTCCCGGTATCGCGCGTTTGCACCAACAGGCCGCCCGCCACGCTTTTGTATTCCAGCAACTGCGTCACCGGGCAGCGATAAATCGCCGGTAATGAGTACGCGCACATTGTCTCTCGCCGACAGAATCGATTTCGCTTCCTCCGCAACGCTTGGCGCCAAAATCACCTCGACGAATTGTTGATCGATGATGGCGCGCGCGGTCGCCGCATCCAATTCGCGATTGAACGCAATGATGCCGCCATACGCGGAAGTGGGATCGGTCCGATAGGCCAGCGCATAAGCGTCCGCAATGCTGCTGCAGCGTGCGGCCCCGCAGGGATTGGCATGCTTGACGATGACGCATCCCGCTGTGTCGAATTGACGCACGCATTCCAGTGCCGTGTCGGCATCGGCAATGTTGTTGAACGACAATTCTCGACCCTGAATTTGCTTCGCTTGGGTGACCGATGCGCCGATGGCGCGCGGGTCGGTGTAGAACGCCGCCTGCTGGTGCGGATTTTCGCCGTAGCGCAGAGTCAAGGTGTTTGCGAAATGAGAGATTGAAGTCGTCCGGAAATGTCTGGCGCCGCGCCGCCGATCGCGCCGGTGAAGTAGGCGGACACCATCGCGTCGTACTGCGCTGTATGCGCAAACGCCTTCGCGCTCAATTTGCGGCGCATGGTCAGATTGGTGCTGCCCTGATTGGCGGCCAGTTCGTCCAGCAATTCCCGATAGTCGTTCGGATCCACGACGACCGTGACGGAATCATGGTTTTTTGCCGCGGCGCGCACCATGGCGGGACCGCCGATGTCGATGTTATCGACCGCGTCCTCGTAGGTGCAGTCCGCGCGGCTCACGGTTGCCGCGAACGGGTAGAGATTGACCGCCAATAGATCGATGGGCTCGATACTGTGCTCGCGCATGACCGCTTCATCGAGTCCGCGCCTTCCCAACAAGCCGCCGTGAATTTTGGGATGCAGGGTCTTGACCCGACCGCCCATGATTTCCGGGAAGCCGGTATATTCCGCGACTTCCTTTACCGGGATGCCGTGGCTCGTCAACAACTTGGCGGTGCCGCCGGTCGACAACAACTCGATGCCGCGTTCCTTCAACTCGCGCGCAAATTCAACGATGCCGGTCTTATCGGAAACACTGAGCAACGCGCGGCGTACGGGCGTGAGCATGGGAGTTACTCGTTAATACCAAACTCTTTGAGTTTCTTGCGCAGCGTGCCGCGATTGATGCCCAGAATGGTCGCGGCGCGGCTTTGATTGCCCTGCACGTGGCCCATCACCACTTTGAACAACGGCTCCTCCACTTCGCGCATCACAAGATCGTACAAATGCGCGGGCTTGTGGCCGTTGAGAGTCTCGAAATAGCACTGTAAGGCCTCTTCTGCCTGCGAACGCAATGGCACGCCCTTGCCATTGACCTTCAGATCGCGGCCGTTGAATGCGGCCGCGATTTCTCGACGTGATTTCGATTTCTTTTTCGCGACCATGGCCTTAAGTTCAAATCCCCGCTGATTTTTCTTGTCCAAATGTACGCTTAAGCAGCGCGCTCCACACCCGTATCGTAATGCTGCAGCAGCGTGGACAGTTGTTCCTCGGGCGTCTCGATTTGCACGAGACGATTCCGCAAGTCCTCTTGTCCTGGATGCTGCCGGAAATACCAACTCAAGTGTTTACGTGCCACTCGAACACCGGTTTGATCGCCGTAAAAGGCGTACAGGTCTTCGAGGTGGGCGCGCATAATATCACGGACTTTTTCCAGCGCTAGCACTGCGCGAATTTCTCCCGTCGAGAGAAAAAAATTGACATCGTCGAAGATCCATGGCCGGCCCTGGGCCGCTCTGCCGATCATGATCCCGTCGCAGCCAGTCACCGCGAGAATTTCTCGCGCGCGCTGCGGCGAAGCGATGTCGCCATTTGCAAACACGGGAATCTTTACTTGTGCTTTGATGGCGCGTACCGTCTCGTGTTCAGCATCGCCCTGATACATGTCGGTACGAGTTCGCCCATGGATGGCGAGCGCCGCTATGCCGCTGTCCTCCGCTATTTTTGCGATGCGCGCGCCATTCTTGTGGCTCGGATCCCAGCCAGTGCGCGTCTTCAAGGTCACCGGCGCAGCGACCGCTTGTACTACCGCGCGCAAAATGCGCGCGACCAGCTCCTCGTCTTGCAGCAGCGCGGAACCAGCCAATCGGTTGCAGACTTTCTTGGCGGGACACCCCATATTGATGTCGATGATCTCGGCTCCCGCGTCGACATTGCGCCGCGCGGCATCCGCCATCATCTCGGGGTCAAAGCCCGCAATCTGTACGACGCGCGGGCTTGGCTCACCGCTGTGATCCATGCGGCGGCGCGATTTAGGCGTATCCCATAGCCGCACGTCGGCGCTGAGCATTTCCGAGGCCGCCAAGTCCGGCACCAAAGCGGCGGCAAAGAATCCGAAATGGCCGGTCCGTCACGCCGGCCATGGGCGCGAGCAAGACGTTGGAGGGCAACGTATAGGGACCTATCTTCACGCTCATCGTTTGACTTGAGCCGGCGTTTTGTCGTTTGCGCAAGAAACCCTTCGATCGGCGCCGCGCAAGCACACATCGATTTCAAATCCTTCGGCGTTTTTTCCCGGGTCCAAGATGTCCAACGTCGCATCGGTGCGCTCGCCGGGCGCAAGAAGCTTGGCGGTAGGCTTGCCCAAATACTCTGAAGGCTCGAAATCGCGCGTTCCGATACTGCCGCCGAAGCGATTCGCGAGCGTCACTCGCAGCAGCGGATAGGGTTCCAATTGCGCGGCGGTGTTTAGGATGCTGGCGCGCACGCGTAGTGTGCCATCGCCGGCCGGATCACCGGTTACGCCCCATTGCCTGAGCTGGTAGGCAGAAAGGTTTGCGGGCGGCGCGACCGGTGTGCCCATCTTTGAGTACAGCGCGCGAAGCGACCCTCCGAGCGGCGTATGTGCCGCGAGCCATTCGCGATTTTGGTGAACGACCTGAGCGATGAGCACCACGCCGGCAGCGATAGCGGCGGCAAGCCACGGGACAAACGCGCGAGCGGAATCCTGCGGCGCATGGTCGAAGGGCGAATAGCGGCGCCTGACCGGCCGGCTCGGCCGCACCAGTGCCGCGATTGATTCTGCATCGGCGGATGATTCGATGCCCGAGAGCATTTCAAGCCGAACCTCTTCCGTTACCTCGAAGCCGCTCGGCGCGCCGGCAACGCTCTGCGCGCCGGCAGCGCTCGTTGCGGCGGCGGTCGCGGTGACAGTTGCGGTGGCAGTTGCGGGTTTCGGAGTCGCAGCAATCGGGGCCGCCGTGTTCGGGGCAGCGGCGTTGAATACCTCGATCTCTTCGGGCTCCGCGGATTCGCCGGATTCCTGCGCCGGTTGTGGCGGCATCCGGGCCGCCCGAATGCCTTTCTTTGTCTCGACGAAAATTCGGTCAAGTTCTCCTGGGGGCAGTGTGAATTCGAGCGAGGTTTCGCCCAATTGCTGTGTGTGTGGATCCATGGGCACCGCACCGGGCACAGCGGCCGCGTCGTTGTCGTTCCAATCAAGAATTTGCAGGCGCGCTATTTCAACACCCGCCGGGGCAAACTCCTCCGCGCTCGCCGGCGCCGGCGGTGGAGAAGGCGGGGCGGGCGACTCCAAGATATTGTCGGCCCGTGTTTCCAAATCGAACGAGCTTTCACCGGCGCTAAACGCGCTGGCGTCTTCCGCCAGATGCGCCAAGGCATTGAAGACTTCTCCGCATTTACCGCAGCGCACCTGACCGCCCGCCGCGCGCAGCACCTCCGCGGACAACTTGAAGACGGTCTCGCATTTAGAACATTGCGTAAACACGCTATGAACATCTCCGCGCGTGGATGCAGCACCACTCATCCCGCTCGATGACCTGCACCATATCAAAACCCGATGCGTATGCGCCTTTTACGGCGTACGCCTGCGTTTTCAGAAGCCCAGACAGGAGCAAATGCCCGCCCCGCTCGCAGGCCGCAGTCAGTTTAGGCGCCAATTCGATCAAGGGCCCGGCCAATATGTTGGCAACCACGCAGAACGCGCAGGGCAGCGCGGCTTCGATACCCTGCACGGTGATTTTCGAGGCGACGCCGTTACGAGCTGCATTGTCGCGTGTTGCAATAAGCGCCTGAGGGTCAAGATCCACGGCAATTACCTGCGTGGCGCCGAGCTTCAATGCCGCCACGCCTAAGATACCGGACCCGCAACCATAGTCGATCAGCGTTCGGCCCTCGATGGGTAATGAATCCAATATCTGCAGACACAGTGCCGTAGTGGGGTGCGTGCCGGTGCCGAATGCCAGGCCTGGATCCAGCCGCACGACGATCGCCTGCGGGTCTTGGGGTGCCTCGGCAGCGCGCGGACAAACCCAGAGTCGGCGCCCAAAGCGCAAAGATTTCCAGCCCGTGAGCCACGCGCGTTCCCAGACCTGGTCTAAAACCGCACGCACACGGGCGGTGTGCGTCACATGCGGTCCCAATGCGGTGGCGAGCCGATCGAGATTCAGCGCCGCATCGCTGGACTCTTGAAACAAAGCGCGCACCAGTGTGTCGCTCCACAGCCGCACTTCGCCTGGCTTAGGTTCGAGCACGGGCTCGTCGCCACGATCGACGAATGTGATCGAGCTTGCGCCGACTTCGAACAGGGCTGCTTCGACTGCGTCGGAACTTAACGCAGCGAGTGGAAATTCGATTTCATAGAACCGCATCGATGCAACATCCTGGGCGATGTTACTTCAGCCCCAAGCGACGTTCGAGATAGTGGATGTCCGTTCCGCCTTGCTTGAAAGCGGAATGATTGAATATCTCCTGATGCAGCGGGATATTGGTCTTGATGCCCTCGACCACCATCTCTGCAAGTGCGTTACGCATGCGCGCGATGGCGGTATCGCGGGTATCGCCATACGCAATCACCTTGCCGATCATGGAATCGTAAAACGGCGGCACGTTGTAGCCGGTATAGACGTGGCTGTCGACCCGGATTCCCGGGCCGCCGGGCGAGTGCCACAGGCGGATCGGGCCCGGGCTTGGCGTAAAGTTTTTCGGGTCTTCGGCGTTGATGCGGCATTCCACAGCGTGGCCGCGTATCTGTATGTCGTTCTGGCCATAGGGCAGTGGTTCGCCAGCCGCGATCAGCAACTGCGCTTTGACGATGTCGATCCCGGTAACCAGCTCGGTCACGGGATGCTCGACCTGAACGCGCGTGTTCATCTCAATAAAATAAAATTCGTTATCCTGGTACAGGAACTCCAAGGTGCCGGCGTTGCGGTAGCCGACTTCGCGAACGGCCCTGGCGCACCGCTCTCCCATGGTTTTGCGTTGCTTGGGGGATAGACCGGGTGCAGGCGCTTCCTCGATAACTTTCTGATGGCGGCGCTGCATCGAGCAATCGCGCTCGCCCAGATGCACGACGTTGCCGTAGTTATCCGCCAGCACCTGGAATTCGATGTGCCGCGGTTTCTCGAGAAACTTCTCCATGTAGACTTGGTCATTGCCGAACGCCGCCAGAGCTTCCGACTGCGTAACGCCGATCGCATTCAACAATGAGGCGTCGGTGTGCACCACGCGCATGCCGCGGCCGCCACCGCCGCCCGAGGCCTTGATGATCACCGGGTAGCCGATGTCCTTGGCAATGCGGAAGTTCTCGTCGGCATCCTTACCCAACGGCCCGTCGGATCCCGGTACGCAAGGGACGCCCGCGGCCTTCATCACTTTGATGGCGGAGACCTTGTCGCCCATGAGACGGATGGTTTCGGCGCGCGGTCCGACAAAAATAAATCCGCTCTTCTCGACCCGTTCGGCGAAATCGGCGTTTTCCGATAGGAACCCGTAACCCGGATGGATCGCGACTGCGTCCGTGACTTCAGCCGCGCTGATGATCGCCGGCATGTTCAGATAAGAGAGCGCGGATTGCGGCGGCCCGATGCAAACGGTCTCATCCGCCAGCAGCACATGCTTGGTATTGAAATCGGCGGTGGAATGAACGGCCACGGTCTTGATGCCCAGTTCGCGACAAGCCCGCAATATGCGAAGGGCAATCTCGCCGCGGTTCGCGATGACGACTTTTTCGATCATCTCAAACTATTCGATGATGAACAGGGGTTGGCCGAACTCGACGGGCTCACCGTTCTTCGCCAGCATGGCCGTGACCCGACCTTCCTTGTCGGATTCTATTTGGTTCATCATTTTCATTGCTTCGATGATGCATAGAATTTGCCCGACTTTGATCTCGCTGCCGATCTCAACGAAGGGTTTTGCGCCGGGGGAGGCGGAAGCATAATAGGTACCCACCATGGGAGAGGTGACGGTGTGCTCGTCATTGCGAGGCGGCCGTTCAGCGGAGGAGGTCGCGGCCATGGCCGGTGCCGGCGCCGCGGCCGGCGCCGCTTGAAAGGTCGGCGCGGCCTGGGATGATGCCACCTGCATCCCGACCCGAGGGTGGCGGCTGATGCGCACCGATTCTTCGCCCTCTGAAATCTCGAGCTCCGAGATGCCGGACTCCTCCAGCAGCTCGATCAATTTCTTAACCTTGCGAATATCCATCCGCGAACCCCTTCAAATATCGTATTAAGGTTGGGTCAGACGCGCGACTGCGGCTTGGAGCGCTAGCTCGTAGCCGATCGGGCCCAATCCATATATGCAGCCGACTGCGATGTCGGACAAATAAGAGTGATGTCGGAAAGCTTCGCGCGCGAACACATTGCTCAAGTGAATTTCAATGAACGGCACGCCCACCGAGAGGAAGGCATCGCGCAGCGCAATGCTGGTGTGCGTGAAGGCCCCGGGATTGATGATCACGAATCCGATGCCATCGCGTTTGACGCCGTGAATCCTGGCAATCAACTCATGCTCGGCGTTGCTTTGCGCCGCGATGAGCTCATGGCCCAAAGATTGGCATTGGGCTTTGAGCTTGCTCTCGATGTCTTGTAGCGTGGCACTGCCGTAGATAGCCGGCTCGCGCGTGCCCAGAAGGTTTAAGTTTGGGCCATTCAGTAGCAACACTCGGGCCATCTTGAGGTCAATTCCCAGCGCGGTTGCGCTACAAAGGTCCGCGATAATAACCAGAAATTGAAGTGAAAAGGCAAGCTTCGGCGGCGAACGTCGCCTTAATAGGCTTATCCGGCGTTCTTTTCAGCCAGCGCTTCGAGACCTTGAGCAATGGCGCGTCGCGCTTCGGCGAGTTGAATGCGCTCCTGATTGAGGTTTTGCACCTCTGACAGGATGAAATCAGCCTGCGGCCGATGTAACTCGCCCACGAATAAGGCCACAATTTCTCCGCGGCGATCAGTAAAAACGGTGAAAGGAAAAGCCGGCGAATCCATGCCAAATTTAGCAGCGACCTCCAGCGCGTCCTGCTCGCCGATCAGCACGGGGTAATCAATTTTGAACCGTCCGGCAAACTCCCGAACCTTGTCGGCATAATCCACTGCAATTCCGACTACCGTGAGGTCTCGGCCAGCCCAGTCGGCTGCCACTGTCTTGAGCAAGGGTATTTCGCGGCGGCAAGGGGCGCACCACGTGGCCCAGAAGTTGATCACCAGCGATTTACCGCTCCAAGCCGCGATCGAGGTGGGCTTGCCCGACAAATCGTTGAGTGAGAAATCGGGCAGCCTCGTCGGGATCACCGGATGCGGCGCCGCTTCAATCGCAGAACTCTCGATTGTGTCCGGAGCGCTGGCCCTGCCGACCGGCACCGCAACCCCGGAGTCGAACGCCCGATGGACGGAGTGAAACTTCAATCCTGCCCAAATTCCCAGCAAGACGACCAACGCGCCGGCGAGATAGCGCAGTCCCGGGGCCTTCATGCCGGAATGTCGAGCTTGCGGCCCTTTCGCAGCACCCACCCTGCGAGCAGAAATGCACCGGCTCCGACGATGATTGCAGTGCTCTCCCAGAGGTGGGGCGGCACGCTGGTCACGCTGGCAGCTGTTCCCGTAATTGGAAAAAGCACCTTCGTAATCGGCGGATAGCACAGGCCGGCTTCGGCGCAGCCCTGATACGTGACCTTGATTTGCAGTGGATGCGCTCCGGCATCGGTCCGCGAATAAGGCACGACAGCCTCGACCTGCTGGGTATAAACCTGTTGCGTACCCAAATAGGGGTCGGTCTTGACGATGCCCGGCGGCAACTCGGGCGCCGATACGACAAGATCGGGGCTTTCCGCTTTGACTTCGATCTTTTGACGATAAAGGTAGTAGCCGTCGGCAATGACCCAGCGGACTTTCACGACGTTGCCGTCCACTCGTGCGGCGACCCGAAAGGCGACATCGGGTGGCAGGAAATCCGTCTCGTTGGAATCGATGCCTCGCATCCACCAGGGTTTGGCATGCGCCGCCGGCGCCAAGCCCAGCAGCGACGTCAAGAAAAGAGCCAGCAAGACCTTACCGAGAGTTCGTTGCATGGCGGCACTTTAGAGGCCGCAGACGCAGGCGCGCCAGTTCCTTAACATTGCTGCGGTACAACAAAAAATAAGGCGTCTAGGCCTTGAATCGTAACAATTCGTCGCTATGATTAGCAGCCTCGACGGGAGAGTGCTAATAACACCCACCCTTTGTTAACCCCAACCTAAAGCTTAGGAGTCTTGTCTTATGAAGATTCGTCCCCTTCATGACCGCGTGATCGTGAAAAGAGAAGAAGAGGAGCGCAAGTCTCCCGGTGGCATCGTGATCCCAGATACCGCGACTGAGAAGCCCATCTTCGGAAAGGTCGTTGCCGTCGGTAAGGGCAAGATTTTGGAGAATGGCGAAATTCGCCCGCTGGACGTCAAAGTCGGCGACAAGATTCTATTCGGTAAATACAGCGGTACCGAAGTGAAGATGGATGGAGATGAGCTGGTTGTCATGCGTGAGGAAGACATCATGGCCATCGTGGAAGGCAAATAAGCCTCCGCTCAATCCAACTTTACTTCCCGCAAATCAAATTTAATTAGAGGTATCAGCAAATGGCAGCTAAAGACGTACGCTTCAGCGACGACGCTCGGGCACGCATGTTCAAGGGTGTGAATATTTTGGCGAATGCCGTCAAGGTCACACTGGGCCCCAAAGGCCGTAACGCCGTGCTCGACAAGAGCTTCGGTGCTCCCACCGTCACCAAGGACGGTGTCTCCGTTGCAAAGGAAATCGAGCTCAAGGACAAGTTCGAGAACATGGGCGCGCAGATGGTGAAGGAAGTTGCTTCCAACACCTCCGACGAAGCCGGCGATGGCACCACCACCGCAACCGTTCTCGCGCAGGCGATTATCCGTGAAGGCCTCAAGGCCGTCGCGGCGGGCATCAACCCGATGGACCTGAAGCGCGGCATTGACCAAGCGGTCGGTGCGGCCACCGAGGAGTTGAAGAAGCTCTCCAAGCCCTGCAAGGATCCGAAGGCGATTGCGCAGGTCGGCACGATCTCCGCGAACTCCGACGAGAGCATCGGCAAGACCATTGCGGATGCGATGGCGAAGGTCGGCAAGGAAGGCGTGATCACGGTCGAAGAAGGTTCGGGCCTCGAGAACGAACTCGAAGTGGTCGAAGGCATGCAGTTCGATCGCGGCTACCTCTCGCCGTATTTCATCAACAATCAGCAGAGCCAGAGCGCCGAGCTGGACAAGCCGCTGATTCTTCTTGGTCGACAAGAAGATCTCGAACATTCGCGAATTGCTCCCCTTGCTGGAAGCCATTGCGAAGGGCGGCCGTCAGCTGCTGATCGTTGCGGAAGACGTGGAAGGCGAGGCGCTTGCCACGTTGGTCGTCAACACGATCCGCGGCATCGTCAAAGTCGCCGCCGTCAAGGCGCCGGGCTTCGGTGATCGCCGCAAGGCCATGTTGCAGGACATCGCGGTCCTCACGGGCGGCACGGTCATCTCCGACGAAGTCGGCTTGTCGCTCGAGAAGGCGACGCTGAACGACCTGGGCGAAGCGAAGAAGATTCTGGTGGAGAAAGAGAACACCACCATTATCGACGGCGCCGGCAAGGCCGCTGACATCAAGGGCCGCGTCGACAGCATTCGCCAGCAGATCGAGGAAGCGACTTCCGACTATGACAAGGAAAAACTGCAGGAGCGCGTTGCCAAGCTCTCCGGCGGCGTTGCCGTGATCAAAGTCGGTGCTGTCGACCGAAATCGAAATGAAGGAAAAGAAGGCCCGCGTCGAAGATGCGTTGCATGCAACCCGTGCGGCGGTCGAAGAAGGCGTGGTACCGGGCGGCGGTGTCGCGCTGGTCCGTGCGCTCAAGGCCATCGAGAAGCTGGTCGGTAAGAACGAAGATCAGACCACCGGCATCAAGATCCTGGCTCGTGCAATCGAAGAGCCGCTGCGTCAAATCGTCACCAATGCGGGTGAGGATGCCGCGGTTGTTCTGAACCGTGTCCGCGAGGGCAAGGGCACGTTCGGTTACAACGCGCAGACGGGCGAGTACGGCGATATGATCGAACTGGGCATCCTGGATCCGACCAAGGTGACGCGTCTGGCTCTGCAGAACGCAGCCTCGGTAGCGGGCCTGCTGCTCACGACGGAAGTCATGATTGCCGAGTCGCCGAAGGAAGAAGAGCATGCACATGGCGCCCCGGGTGGCGGCATGGGTGGCATGGGTGGTATGGACATGTAACACCGGCCGCAAAGCTGGTGACAGTCAAAAGAGAGCGGACTTCAAGTCCGCTCTTTTTTTTGCCTATCGTGCAGCTGACGCAGATTCGACGGTTTTTGCCGACTCGAACAGCGATTTATCGGGTCCGGATATTCCGTCTGACCAGTAGGCGTGCCACCGCGTCTCGCGTCGGTAGGTCCACAGCGTCGCGGGATCCGTGACCAGGCGCATCGTGGTGATCGACCACAAGCGCCGCGCGTGGCCGCGTGCAACCGGGGAGCTGCGGGCGAGCGCCTCGAGGTCCGCTTTGAGAACGTCCGGGTCAGGTGTAGCGCGCAACACAATCTCGATGCAGGAGAGTTCCGCGGTGTCGGGCAGGCAAGGGACGGCGCGAGAATACGTGAATTGTATTTTGTGGGTCACGAAGATGCGCGGTGCAAGCGGCAGGAACACACCGGCTGTCATGTCGTACCAAACGCCTTGTTCCAGTGACGCGCCGATCCAAGTTCCTGCCTCGAAATTGTAATCCTCAGCGGTTTGCGCCTCGGCTGTGGGCAGCTCGTCTCTGATGGCTGTTTCGAGTCGGCGCGCCAGCGGAGTCGAACCGTCGCCCTTCGAGTCAAGGCCCGATGCACTCAAGTCGCGGGCCAATGCTTTGGAATCCGCGCGCATACGCGATTCGAATCGGTAGTCGCCCTTGCTCTCCTCGAAATCTCCGTTGCGCTTGAGACGGTAGTCGTGAAAGTGCAGCAGCGTGCTGGCGAGAGAATTCGCGAGCACCTGTGTCAAGCGCTCTCCCGTAGGCAGTTCCTCGAATTTGAACTGGGGTTCTCCGACTTGGTGGGACACCAGCCAAGTCCCCAGGCTCTTGCGCACTTGACGCTGCGCCGTTCTCGAACTTTGGAAATGCGCAAACTCCGTGCCGACAAGCTGCGAACTATCGGATTGCAACGTCAGCTTGCTGTCGCTCTCAGCCCAGCCGAAGGACAGCGTCGCCGAACGTTGGGGAAAGTCTTGCATCAACGCCGCAATCTGCTCGGAACCGGCTTCTTGATTGTTCCACTGCAGTAGCAGTCGGTAGTTGTCCGCTGCGTCGTCCTCAAAACCGTACTCGCGGTCCAAGTCGAGGGTCGCACGCAGCGCTGCTGCGGCAGCCGTAGCGTCGCCCAGATCGTGATATGCAACGCTGACGTTGAATTGCATGGTGACCATCGACACTGCATCGAAGTCGTCGCGATACAAAGCCACGGCGCGCTGCGCGGACTCGACCGCCGCGTGCAACTCTTGGTCGCGCACCGTAGCGCTGGCGCCGCACGCGGCGCGCGCCAAATGCAGCTGGTATTCGATGTCCGCCACGACTGCCAAGCCGGCAGGGATTACCAGGGCGAACGCCCGATTTGCCGTCGCCACGTCCAACTGGCTTTGTGCCTCATCCAAATGCGCGTGACAGTCTCCGCCTTCGAATTTGGTTAGGAACCTCGCGTACGACAAACGGGTGTTCAGAGTGTCCGGAGATTGCGGGTCGAGCGCATTGAAATTGTCTATGGCAACTATGAATGGCCTTGCGATGCTGTCGTCATCGGTCGACGCGACGGGTTCAGCCGCGAGCGTCGGCGCACTGAGGAGAATCCAGGCGAGCAGGGCTGCCCGGCCAGCGGAGTTTCTCGCTCTCAAGAGAATCTAAGAGTGCTTGCCTCTGCCGATTGAGGACTTGGTAGGTGTGTTGCAATTCAACCAAGGTTGCGACAAGTCGGCTCCGAGGCAGAATGGGACATATTGCCATTGCCAATTTGTATCGCCGTCAAATTGGGGCTCGCGGCGACCAGGGTGGTGGTGGTGATGATCCGTACCGGCAAGCCTGGAAGTCGCATGTTCGCCCGTCGCATGTTTGTCGGTCGTCGCGTGAGCGGCGTGCATGGCGCTCGCGTGGGTGGCACCGTGATTGGACAGAGTGGTGCTGTGACTCGCCAATGTGGCGCCGCGCGCACTGGCTGCCGCAGCGTGACCTCCCAGGCTGCCACTCCCGCCGTGTCCGCCTCCACCACCGCCGCCGCCGGAGTGTCCGCCACCGCCACCGCCGCCTCCGGAGTGTCCGCCTCCGCCACCGCCACTTGATGACCCTCCGGAGGTCCCTCCGTTGGCGGCAAAAACAGGACTCGCGATTATTAGCGCGGCGGCAAGAACGACTAGTTTGGTTGACATGATGGCCCACCGAAACGATTTGATGCATCAGTTCTACGCTCGTTATGATGCCGGGTCAAACGCTCTGAGAGCCTCATTTTTATAGGGTTTTAGCGTGATTGAAGCGGTGCAGTTTAATCATTCGACCACCTCGAGTTAATGTAGCCGGTGTCTTGTTGGCGCGTTGCCCGGGAGGGCATTACCCACTAGTATTTGATTATAGTGGGTAATCACGGACTGCTTTACCGCCTGCAAGAACCAGCTATTCGCGCGCTGTATGCGCAGGTGAAAGAGCGGGCCGATGCTACCTCTGAGCTGCTTCCAGGAACTCCCGGCACCCTGGTCAAGCGTGCAGGAACCGGGCATGAGTATTGGTACCGTTCCTACTATCCAGCGCCGAGCAAGCGCTCGGAGCAATTTGTGGGCACGGTGAGCAATGCAGGCGCCTACGAAGCGATGCAAGGCCGAATTGCGAATTCGGAATGGACCACGAAGCAGGTAGCTGCGCTCTCGAAATTCGGATACCAGGTGGCGGACAAGGTTGTCGCCAGCGTGCTCGTTGAATTGCACAATCGCGGAGCCTTCAAGGCCGGCATCATCGTAGTGGGGAGCTTGGCCTATGCGAGTTGGCTGAATGAGTACGGCGCCATCGCAACTCAGCCCAAGACACATGAACCCCTGGAACTCGCTCGCCGCCAGGCCTTGAAACTTGCCGCCAAGCATTCTTTGCTAGCAACGCTGCAAGCGACCCAATTGCCCTTCGCCCCCGTGCCCGGGGCATCAAACAAGAAGCAATCGACGGCTCTCATGTTGTCGAGCGGAGGCTTACGTGTCGAACTCTTCGCCCCCGGGGCCATTTTGGGTGACATTGTCTTTGTGCCGGAACTCGACTGGCATGCGATGGCGATTCCATTCTATGACTACCTGCTTGAGGGCAGCCGCGAGGCCGCGATACTCGCCGGCGGTCACTGCGTCCCCGCCATGTTGCCGGATGTCACGCGCATGATCTGGTACAAGCTCTATGCAAGCACCCGCCACGGCAAGGATCTTGCCCTGGCCGAAAGGGACCTGGCGATCGCGGCGACTCTGGCGGCCATTTTAATCGAAAGCGACGGCGTTCCGCTGCGCGAGTCATATCGCGAAGCGCCGCGGGCATTGCGCAATGCCGCGCATTCGCGCCTACCGCGGCTCGAAGGTTTTCTGGCTGAGCATCCTCAGGCGCGCGACGAGTTTCGCAAGTTAAGGTAGCCTTGAGACTATGGCTGTGGCTTCGTTTCCGTTCCGCGCATTGCTTCTGTTCGGCTCCATTTGCGCCGCCCTGATGGCGAACGGCGAGACGCCTGCACCACCGAAGTTATATCGCGACGTGATCCGTCAACAAGACCTCATGATCGCGGCGCGCGATGGAGTGTTGCTGGCGACGGATGTCTATCGGCCTGCTGCGGGTAGCGTGGCGGCGCCGGAGCGCCTACCAGTGCTTCTGCACCGCACTCCGTACGACAAATCAGAGGCCGCCACGGTTGCCATCGCCGAGACGCTGGCCAAGCATGGCTATGTGGTCGCGGTTCAAGACACGCGCGGGCGGCATCATTCGCAGGGCATCTTTGAGAAATATTATTCGTACGATGCCTACGATGGCTACGACACCGTAGAGTGGGCCGCAAAGCAGCCATTCAGCGACGGCAAAGTTGGCATGTATGGGACCTCGTACGCGGCGCACACGCAGGCGGACGCTGCGAAGCTCGCGCCGCCGCATCTGCGCGCATTGCTGCTCAACATGGGCGGCATGTCGAACGCGTGGGATCACAGCGTCAGATATGACGGCGCCTTCGAAATGGGTCGGCAACTGACGTGGGCGTGGTCGCAGGCGCTGGACGATGCCAAGGACCCGGTCACGAAAGCAATGCTTGCCAAGGAGGACGTCAACGCCTGGTATGCGGCGCTGCCGATCCGCCAGGGATTGAGTCCGCTGTCGGTTGCGCCGAATTACGAACGCTACTATCTCGACGAGGCGACGCATTCGGACTATGACTCCCATTGGGACACGCTCGGCATGCAATGGGAAAAGTTCTATGGTCAGACGGCCGATGTGCCGATGATGCATGTCGGAGGTTGGTACGACATTTATCTGCGGGGCACCATCGAGAATTGGCGCAGGCTTGGCGCCCTCAAGAAATCTCCGATGCGGCTGGTCATCGGACCTTGGACGCATCATGGGAATACCGCGACGTTCGCGGGCGACGTGGATTTCGGCGTCGATGCGGCGATCAAGGATTTCGATACGAATTTCCATTTGGCCTGGTTCGACTATTATTTGAAGGGCGTCAAGACCGCAGTCTCGACCCAAGCGCCGGTGCGATATTTTTTGATGGGCACCGGCGACGGTCACAAAGATGCAGCCGGCCGGCTTTACCACGGCGGCGAGTGGCGTGATTCGCAGGTATGGCCGCCTGCTGAGGCGCGCGCCGCGACTTACTATCTGCATGCCGACGGATCGC
The DNA here is from genome assembly GCA_963771615.1 of uncultured Gammaproteobacteria bacterium. Lineage (GTDB taxonomy): Bacteria > Pseudomonadota > Gammaproteobacteria > Steroidobacterales > Steroidobacteraceae > Bog-1198. The sequence goes on along the minus strand of CAVYUD010000004.1, from coordinate 151,157 downwards.
TGAACACGCGTGCGCCGTCCCCGCCCGAGTCCGCGACGACAGTATTTCAATTCGATCCGGCGCATCCCGTGCCCACCATCGGCGGCGGTGTCTCGAAACGGCTGAAGGATGGCGCTTACGATCAGCGCGAGCGCGCCGATATGCCGGGCTCTCGTCCTCCTTATCTGCCGCTGCGCGCGCGCAGCGATGTGCTGGTGTTCGAGAGCGAGGTCCTCAAGCAGGATGCCGTGCTGGCGGGACCCGTCGAAGTTACGCTGTACGCGGCATCCGACGGCAACGGATACGGATTTCACGGCCAAGCTCATCGACGTGTATCCGCCCAGTACCGACTTTCCGACCGGTTTCGACATGAATCTAACCGACGGCATCGTGCGCGCGAGCTATCGCGACCATTTCGAGACGCGCCAACTGCTCGTTCCCGGCAAAATCTACAGCATCGTGGTCAGGCCGTTCGATACCGCCAACGTGGTCAAGAAGGGCCATCGCATTCGCTTGGATATTTCCAGTAGCAATTTCCCGCGATTCGACGTAAATCCCAATACGGGCGAACCACTCGGCTTGAGCCGATTGATGAAAACGGCGGAAAATACGATTTATCATGACCCGGCACATCCTTCCGCCGTGAAACTATTTCTGCTGCCGTCGGCGCCTTGAAGCGCGGCCCTGCGAATTGAAGCGCAGCTCTATTTTTTGACGTAAGCGATCCGCTCTTCCCTGAGCTTGCAGGCTTGTTCGACCAAATCGGCGTGGTCGCGAAACATGTCTTGCCTCGACAGTCCCATCATGCCGATAAGGCGCTTCATGGTCTTTTCCTGCGGCTCGATGCTCGCGTCCGCCAGGATATGGGCGATAGACACACCCAGCTTGTCGAGTGCGCAACTCACCAGCAGCGTACGATGGCAATCCAACGGTTCCCTCTCGGCGCACATCAAGGCAAGTCGATACCTCTGCGCGCCCGAAAGAACGCGGTCGACGCCTGCCTTGAAGGCGGGCGCGGCGGCCAGGCGCGCATATCGAACCCTGCCATCCTCGTAGCACGACGGGTCGTCGGAGCGTGCACCCAGTTCTTTGCCGAGGAACACGTAGGCGATGCCGTGCAGAGCAAGCTCCGTCGCCAGCTTGTCCTTGTTGAATTGCGGATTGCGTCTGCTGAAAGGCGTTGAGCGCACGTCGGCGATCGCGGTGATGCTGTTCGCGGTAAGCAAGCTGATGAATTTTTGGATGGGGTGGTTCGAATGACCCACCGTATAAACTGTCGTCAGATGCCACACTCCAACGTTTCCGCGGAAACGTCTGCGAGGCGCGCATTGTGGCGATCGCGTTGGTTGAAAAGACAAGACAAGGCCAAATCGTAGTCCATGCGTTCCCCCAACCATCGAGTTGTTGCGGTACGCGGGTCTATGTAGATGCCATTTGCCTCGTTTACGCTGAGAATTCCGTCCCACTGGAAAGCCTGGGGGTCCTTGCGGTAGCCGTTGTGATATGGGCGGCCTTCTTGATTGAAGAACTGCCACCCGCCGTCCGCACTGTTCTTGATCGTTATTTCGCCCCTATGAACCATCCGGTGATGCGCTCGGCACAATATGATCAGATTGGAAAGCTTCGTCTCGCCACCATCGGCCCAATGTTGAACGTGATGCGCGTCCACGTACTGATGATAGGTGCAACCCGGGAAGCGGCAGCCCTCATCGCGCGTGTTCAACGCTCGCCGCAATGCGGCCGGGACGATGCGGGTCTTTCTCCCGACGCTGAGCGGCTCGCCGTTGTCGTTTTCGACCACGGCAACGACACTGGCATCGCAGGAAAGGCGGCGCGCCGTTTCGACCGATAGCGTGGGGCCGTGCTCGAGTTCGCAGCGACCATCGTGTCCTTTGGCAAGCGTCATCGCATCGACGTGAACGACAATTTGATGACGGTCCGCGGCGGGTTTGGCTGCCGGGCCGTGCTCAAGGAACGATTCTGCAATCATTGCCAACGCATCGGCGCGTCGTTCTCCGTAAGGCCTTAGAACATCGCTCCGTTCATCGGAGTTGTCCCAATCAAATGGGTACTTGGCCGGTGACGTCGGCTCGGTCGCAGGGACGGCTTCCATGGCTGCGTCCAGGGCTTTCAGAAACGCAGCGCCGGCAAGTGCGGGCATTCGGCCGTGAAACACCAGACTTCCATCTGAGTCATGCCAGCAATTAAACCGGCAGCGCTCGAGTTGCCGATCTTCGCGCCGCAGCTCTTCTGCATGTTCGGCTCTTCGGTAATGTTTTACGAGACGCTCGACGTGATGCGCAGTGCCGTGCAGCGCGATCATGAGCAGCCCATCCTCGGTCGCGTCCGACGCGATGCGCGTCAGGGCGCGGACCTTGGAGTAACTGAGTTCGCCGCGGGCCATCGACGCTGCAATCTTCGGCAGCGCCGCAAGCGCATGGGCGACGCGGATCTTTTCGCGGGCGGCACCAAGATTCAAACCAACCTTAAAGTTGAGCCAATGCGCGCAGGAGGCGAGCTTGCCGTCGCACCAGCCGCTGCGCCGGTCGAATTCCGCGATCAACATGAGCCACCGGTAGTTCGCCGCATTCAGGTGGCCGGCCAATTCGGTGATCTGGTTTTCGAGCTCTTCGAGGGATACTTCAGTCTCATCGGCAACCCCGTTATCCATCCAAATCTCCTCAGCTGGTTATGCATACAGTGTAGCCTGCTAGAAGCGATTTTTCGACTTTTGAAAGTATTAAAAAGATCAATAAAAACAATGTACTATATTGCTCGAGTCCTTCTGGCCCGCATCGGGCGCAGGGGGCTCGTCCTAGTCGAATGCATCATGGTTGGTTGCGTACTTGCCGAGGATAATCCCACCCCTTCATTTCGACTGTTGCCGTCCTTCGGGTGATCGGACTTTTTCTCGCACTCAATAGCCGTCCCAGGCCACTTCCGACAACTGCTCGATTTGCCGCGACATACCGCTGAAAGAGGGATCCGTAAATCGCGCATGAAATCGCTCGCTGAATTCGGTGAGCGCCTTTACGTCGTTTCAAAAAGGTAGAGTAGGCGGCGGATTCGGCCAATAACAATTCCCGAGGACCCCATTCCGATGATCAGCACACTCCTAGCGGCAGCGGCGCTTGCCGGCGGCTTTCAGCATCCAACTCCGAAACCACCAGCGGACCTGCCCGTCAGCGTTTATCGCGAACGACGAGATCGCGTGATGAAAGAGCTGGATGGCTGCATGACAGTCCTCGGCTCACAGGGCGAAGTTTCGGGCATCACCGAGGATTATCGGCAGGACGGAGACTTTTATTGGCTCACGGGAATCAATGAGCCGGGGGCGTTTTTGGTGTTCGCGCCCAAGGCGCGATACAACAAGGTGACCTTGTTCTTGAAACCTCGGGACCCCGAGGCGGAGCGGTGGACGGGCCCGCGCGATCCCATTTCGCCCGAGCTCAAGGAACGCTACGGCGTCGATCGCGTTAGGCGGGGAGTCACCCGACACCAATCTGCAAAGTGCCGGCGAAAATTACGATTGCGTGGCGATCATCGCGCCGCCGACCATGAAGAAAGAGGACCGCAACGATGCCGAACTCGCGGCTCGCTTGGCGCAGCGCTTTGGGCTGCGTTTGGTGTACAAGCGCTCGCTGTTGGCGGGCCTGCGCGAAGTGCATAGCACCGACGAGATCGAACGCATGGAGCGCGCAATTGCCATCACACGCGCCGGCCATGAAGCCATCGCCCATGGCAGTGTGCCCGGAGTCTCCGAGCGCGACTTGCAGACTCAGCTTGAATACGCCTTTTTCGCCAACGGCGCGACGGGCTTGAGCTATTCTTCTATTGTCGGCTCTGGCCCCAATGGCGCGGTCCTGCACTGGGACCAAAATACGCGCCTGCTAAAGGACGGCGACTTGGTCGTGGTTGACGCCGCCGCTGAATACGGTCGCTATGCCGCCGACGTGACCCGCACGTATCCGGTATCGGGAAAGTTCAGCGCCGATCAAGCCAAGGTGTACCGCGCGGTTTACCAGGCACAAGAAGACATCATGGCCGCGATCCGCCCCGGCGTGTCGATGGACGAGCTACAACACGTTGCGGAGGAGTCGCTGCGCCGCGCGGGATATCTGAAGGATTTCATTCATGGCTTTGGCCATTTTGTCGGATTGGACGTGCACGACGCCGGCCTTTACGAAAAGGCCCTGCCGATTGGAGCAATCTTCACGGTTGAGCCGGGCGTCTATCTGCCGGAGCGCGGTTTTGGCGTGCGCATCGAGGATGAAGTAATTGTCACGCCGACGGGTTATCGTCTGCTGACCGCTGCCTTCCCGCGAAAACTCGAGGACGTGGAAGCGTGGCTCGCCAAGGCGCGGCGCTAGCTTTATGGAGAGATTGACCATGCGTTGGGTGTTGTCTTTCATTGTGCTGTTCGTGGGTTGCACCGGCGTGGGGCTCGCGCAGTCAGTACCACCGGCGATATTTACCGATCCTCCCGTCGACCGCGCGCATCCGGCGTCGATGACGGTGTTGCACATTCCCAGCCACGGATTGCTCATCAATGGATTGCTGTACTCGCCGGCCGGAGCGGGCCCGCATGCCACGCTGGTCATCTGCCATGGCCTGCCCGGAAACGAGAAAAATCTCGACTTGGCGCAAGCGGTGCGGCGCGCAGGTTGGAACGCCGTGACCTTCAACTATCGAGGTTCCTGGGGCAGCCCCGGATCGTTTAGATTCGCGCAAAATCTACAGGATGCCGACGCGGTTCTGGCCTATCTGCGCGATCCCTCCAACGCCGCGAAATTGGGCATCGACCCGAAGCGAATTGCCATCGCCGGGCATAGCATGGGGGGCTGGGTCGTTGCCCACACTGCCGCTCATGATCACGCTCTGAGCGGCGCCATCCTCATTTCCATGGCGGATATGGGTCTCACCGGCGGCAGGCCGCGTGCGCAGGAAGTGGCCGCGATGGCTGATGACATGGAGACCCTTGCCGATGTCACCGCCGAGAGCATGGTCGATGAACTTGCCGCGCACGCCAAAGAATTCGTCGTGGCCGGAACCGCCGCGGGCCTGGCGCAAGTCCCGGTGCTGGCAATTACCTCGAACGATCATCTGGCGGCGTCAGACGGATGCGCTGGTGGCGGCGATCAAAGCCAAAGGCGGCACCCGCATCACCACGGCGCACCTGGAGACCGATCACAGTTACTCGGATCGGCGCATTGCCCTTGAAAGCATCGTGATCACTTGGTTGTCGGGATTGAATTGAGTTGGTCCGCTAAACAGTACGTTGCCTTCGAAGACGAACGCACGCGGCCGGTGCGCGATTTGCTCGCGGCGCTGCCGCCGATCGATGCGCATTCGGCAATCGACCTAGGGTGCGGTCCCGGCAATTCCACCGAAGTGCTGGTGGCTTGCTATCCGCAGGCACGCATTTCGGGTATCGATAGTTCGAGCGACATGATCGAGGCTGCGCGCCGTCGGCTGCCGCATGTCAGCTTTGCGGTTGCGGATCTGCAAGCCTGGACGGATGCGGGTCCTTTTGATGTGATTTTGGCGAACGCCGTGCTGCAGTGGGTCGACAATCATGAGTCTCTGTTACCGACGCTGGTCGAAAGACTTGCGCCGGGCGGCGCGCTGGCCGTGCAAATGCCCGATAATCTCGAGGAACCTGCGCATCAGCTGATGCGGCAGATTGCGGCCGACGGACCGTGGGCGGCCACGCTTACGGCATCATCGGCGGCGCGCGCGCCTCTGCCGAGCGTCGCGTGGTACTACGAATTGTTGCGGCCGCTCTGCTCGAAGGTCAATCTCTGGCGAACCACTTACTATCATTTTCTGCACGGGGGAGCCGAGGCTGTGGTCGAATGGTTCAAAGGCAGCGGTCTTCGGCCATTTCTTGAACCCCTGAATGCAGCGCAACGCAGCGCATTCCTCGAGCGTTACACGGCCGCGATTGCCAAGGCGTACCCCAAGGTCGCGGACGGCAGCGTCTTGTTGCCGTTCCCGCGCGTGTTCCTGACGGCGATCCGCTAGGCGCGGCAACCCTCACACCTGAGCCTATGGAATTCTTGGGGTCGGTGCCGGAAGAATTGCGCGAGTCCGTCGAGTACTGGTGGGAGCGTGCGTGCGCGCAGGTTGAGTTCGCCGATCGCTATCGCGCGCTCAGCGATTCTCATCGGGCACAACTGCCGCGCGTCGTCGCGGCCAGCGAATTTGTTGCGCAGGCGTTGATCCAAGATCCGGCCGCGCTCGCGCCCGGCGGGGCTCTTCCCGCCGGGGCGAATGCACACTACGAAGCACAGGTAGCCGACGCGCCATCGGTCGAGCAAGCCTTATTTCTTTTGCGCGAGTGGCGTAGACGCGAGATGGTGCGCATTGCCTGGCGCGATATCGCGGGAACCGCGACCGTTACGGAGACTTTGCGGTCCGTGTCCGACTTGGCCGATGCAACCATCCGCGCGGCCGCCGCTGCCGCTGAGCGGCAGTTGCTGCCGGTATTCGGCAAGCCCCAGTGCGCGAGACCCTGCACAGTCACCCTTCATTGTCTTAGGAATGGGGAAACTGGGCGGCCGCGAGCTCAATTTTTCCTCGGATATCGATCTGATTTTTTTGTCTACCGCGGCCGGTGAGACGAGCGGGCCACGGGTGATCGACAATGAGGAATACTTCAATCGCCTCGGCCGGGAACTCATCCGCTTGCTCGACACGCGCAATGCGGAAGGCTTTGTATTTCGCGTCGATATGCGGCTGCGGCCCTTCGGCGAAAGCGGGCCTTTGGTCGTGAGTCTGGCCTCGCTCGAGGATTACCTGCAGCAGCATGGCCGCGACTGGGAACGCTATGCCTGGATCAAGGCGCGCGCCATCGTCGGCGCCGACGCTTATGGTCCAGCCTACGAAGAATTCGTTCGTCCCTTCGTCTACCGGCGCTATCTGGACTTTGGCGTATTCGAGTCGCTGCGCAACATGAAGGAGCTGATCGTTCGCGAGGTGGCGCGCCGGGACCTCGAGCATCATCTGAAACTCGGCAAAGGCGGTATCCGCGAAATTGAATTCATCGTGCAATCCATGCAGTTGGTGCGCGGTGGCAGTGATCGGCGGCTGCAAAATACCGCGCTGCTCGAGGTGCTGCCGTTGCTCGCAGGCTCAAAGCTCGTATCGGGCGATGACGTTGCCGAGCTGACCGAGGCGTACCTTATTCTGCGCAAGGCCGAGAATGCGCTGCAAATGATTCGCGATCAGCAGACCCATACGTTGCCGGAAGACTCGCTGGATCGCGCTCGCCTCGCCATGATCATGGGATTCAAGGACTGGGAGGAAACCAGCACGGCGCTTGATGCCACGCTCGCGAAGGTCGCGCGGCAATTCGAGTCACTGCTATTCGGCACGCCAGGACGCCGAGGCACCGTCATGACATCGGCGCCGCATGGCTGGACGTGGATGACGCGAAGATCGAAGAAGAACTGGCCAATGGCGGCTTTCCGCAGGCGGAAATTGCGGCCGTTGCCGCGATCCTGCAGTCTTTTCGGCAGGCTGCTAACTATCGGCGACTCGATGAGGCCGGACACCGGCGTCTGCATGTCATTTTGGCCCGGCTGCTCAAATCCGCCGCTGCGCATGCCGCTCCTGCCATCGTCGTGCAGCGTGTACTACGGGTGCTCGAAGCGATCGGCTCGCGCGCGTCTTATTTGGCATTGCTCAAGGAACAACCTGCGGCGCTCGACCGACTCATCGAGGTATGCGCCATCAGCGGTTTTTTGTCGCGACAGATCGCCGACTTTCCGCTGCTGCTCGATGAGCTGATCGATGCCAAGGCTTTCGACGAATTGCCGACGCGCGCGGGATTCAGCTTGGAACTGGCGGCGCGCACGGAAAGATTGTCGCCCGACGATCCGGAACGCCAGGTCGAGGCGCTGCGCCAATTTCAAAAAGTGGCGGTCTTCACCGTGGCGCTCGCCGACTTGACCGGGCGCTTGCCGCTCATGCGCGTCAGCGATCGGCTTACCGACATCGCCGAGCTCATCGTCGCATGCTGCATGGACCTGGCGTGGCAACAGATGACCCGAATCTATGGCACGCCATATTGCGGAGAAGACCCGGCAAGTCTGCGTCCTGTTGCGGTGGCGGTGGCCGGTTATGGCAAGCTCGGCGGGCTGGAACTGGGCTACGCGTCGGACCTCGACCTGGTCTTTCTGCACGATTCGGCCGGCAGCATCCAGCTGACCGATGGTGAGAAGCCGCTCGACAACGGCATATTCTTTTTGCGCTTGGGACAGCGCATCGTGCATTTGCTAACCATGCATTCCGCTGCCGGCCGCCTTTACGAGGTCGACATGCGTCTGCGTCCCAACGGCAAGGGCGGCTTCCTGATGACCGGCATCGACGCGTTCGAGCGCTATCAACTGAGCGAAGCCTGGACCTGGGAGCATCAGGCATTGCTTCGCGCCCGTGCGGTGGCCGGCGATGCAAAACTGCGCGCGGCCTTCGAAGCCGTGCGCCGCCGCACTCTGGCTTCGGCAGTTCGCCGCGGGACCTTGCGCAATGACGTGCTGGAGATGCGGCTGCGAATGCGTAAGGAACTATCACGTTCGGGCGCCGATGAATTTGACATCAAGCAGGATGCGGGCGGCATCGGCGATATCGAGTTTCTGGTGCAGTACTGGGTATTGGCAGGCGCCCAGGCTCACCCGGAACTGCTCACCTATACCGACAATATTCGGCAACTCGAGGGCTTGGCGGCGGTCGGCATGATTGACGAGGGCACTGCGCTCTGGCTGAAGGACACCTACATCGGCTACCGCACGGTGCTGCACCATTTGTCGCTCGAGGGCGATGGCGAGCGCATCGTGGCGGCGGCCCCGTATCAGGAGACTCGCGATCGGCTGCGCGCGATATGGCGCGCGACGCTTGAATCGGCGCCGTGATCTAACAGGGGGTTGCAAAGCGTCTCCACGATGACATCATGGCGGTCGAGAACGGGAGAGATGACTATGTCGGCAATGGTTCAAGACGATTCCAAACATCGGCTGATAGTTCCGAATGCGCTGCACCACTACAGCGTCAATGCGGGCGATTTGCCGCTGTCCTGTCCGATGCCGGGCATGATGCTATGGAACTCGCACCCCAAGGTTTATTTGGCTATCGAAGCCACCGGATGGGCCAAGTGTTCATACTGCGGCGCCGAATACACGCTCAATAGAAACGCGCCGGGGCATGCGGACATCGCGTCGGAAACCGACACTTAGGGTTTGTATTTGGCGTAGGACTTTTCTTCAACGATGGAAGAACCGAGCATCAAATTGATGCGCCGCTTGATGGCCGCTCGCTCATCGTTCTCGACGTAGACGGCCCTCGCCAAGCGAATGAACTCCGCATCGAATTCCTGGGCTCGTTCCTTTTCGCGGATGTCATCCTCGATCACCCACAGCCGTTCGTTGACCTGAAGCAGGGCATTCACATCGGCTGCAATGTCGGACTTGGAGTAGGGCGAGGCGTTCCAAGTCTCCTCGAGTACTTTGAGTTCTATGCGGACGTTGGCGAGCTTTTGGGCGTCGCTCATGCGATGGGATTTGATCCGTAAAATCGTGATCTTGTCCAGCAATTCGCCGGGCGAGACCGGAACGTTGATTTCGCTCATGAGCGCATCTTAGCGCCCTCAGCAAGGAGGAGTGCGTCGAGTTTCTCGGTGGCATCGCGCACCTCGATCAGGTCCATCACGCCAGGCCGTTCGATTTTCGTCGTCCAGGGAATCTGCGCCGCCGGTCTGCCCAAATATTTGCGCGCCGCTGCATCGTACTTGTCGACGCACCATTGACGGCTATAGTAGGGTCCGGCGCGCTGTGGATTGGTGGCGGCGTACAGACCCAAGACGGGTAAGCCGACCATGCTCGCCATGTGCACCGGACCTGAATCGGGCGACAACAGCACGGTGCTTTGCGACAACAGGCCCAACAATTGCGGCAGCGTGTCCTTGCCGATCTGATTGATGAGCGGCGTGCGCGACGCCGCCGCAATCGCGGCGCCCATCCGCGCCTCCTCGGCACTGCGGCCGCCCACCAGCACCACGGTCATGAGATGCACCGAGGCGGCATGATCGGCGACCGCGGCGTACCTCGCGGCCGACCAGTTGCGCGCGGCATGGCTGGAACACGGGCTGATGAGCAGCGTGGGCCTCCCCTCTGCAATGACGCTGCGTGCATAGTCGAGGGAATTCGGCGGCAATGAAATGTCCCAATGCGCAGGCCCGGGCGCGATGCCGCAGGCACGGGCGAAACCCATCAATGAATCCAGCACGTGCTCGGAGTCCTTGGCTTCGATTTGCGCGTTCGTGAACAGCCATTGCAGCTCGCGCGCCCGCTGCCGATCGAACCCCAGCTTGATCGGAGCGTGGACCAGGCTGCTGACCAGGCTTGCTCGAAAGGACAATTGCATATCAAGCAGCAGGTCGAAACGCCGCCCGCGCAACTGTGCGCGCAAGCGCCACAACTCCCGAAGGGTTGCTGCCTTATCGAAGGTGATAAACTCGATTTCCGGAAGTATCTCTCTCATCAGTTTGGCTTCGACCTTGCCGATGATCCAGGTAAACCGCGCGTCAGGCCAGGCCGCTTGGAAGGCTCGAAGCGCCGCCAGCGCATGGCAGGTATCGCCGATCGCCGAGAGACGCAGCAGGCATACGTGTTGCGGCGGCGGTTTGAAGCTTAAGGTAGTCATAAGAATGATAAAGGGCGGCCAACGCATTGCCACTGCAACGGGCGTCATGCTGGCTGATCCTCACAGCCTTGGCAATGCGCAGCTCGAGGCTTCCGAAGCGCTCTTCGATGCGGATTTTTGGGCGGCGCGCGGTGAATTGGCCGCCGTTTCCGGCGGCCGTGGTTCGGCCTGGTACGTCGGGTCCGCTGACCATCCGTGGGTGCTGCGGCATTACCGCCGCGGCGGCTTGATCGCGCGGATTTCTCAAGATCGCTACTGGTTTTCGCAGGAAGCTCGGGTGCGCTCGTTTGCCGAGTGGCGCTTGCTCCATTATCTTTCGCAGCGCGGCTTGAACGTGCCCAAGCCGGTGGCAGCCTTTTACCGGCGCGAAAGGTGGACCTATCGTTGCGACCTGATCACGCAGCGCATCTCCCAGGCGCAACCTTTGAGCGCGGCGCTTAAGGAAGCTCCGCTCGCGGCAACCATATGGCGTGACGTCGGCGCGGCGGTCGCGCAGCTGCACCGCCACGGCGTCGATCACGCGGATTTGAATGCTCACAACATTTTGCTCGACGCCAACGGCATCGTCAGCGTGGTCGACTTCGACCGCGGGCAATTGCGAACGCCGGGCGGCGCATGGACTCTTGGGAATCTGGCACGGCTCGAGCGCTCGCTGCAAAAAATTGCCGCCCCCTTACCTGCGGATCGATTCACGGCGGCATCTTGGGAAAACCTGTTGGCCGGATATCAGGCGGCCTGAGCTTGCGCTTCCTTTACTCTTTGCTGATTCGGTGCGCGGTGCCCCTCGTTTACGCAGGAATTCTGTGGCGCGCTTTGAGCGATCGCCAATATCGCCAGGGACTGTCTGAGCGCTTAGGGTTTGGCGCGGCGCTTTCGCGCGCCGAGCATTTGGCTGCATGCGGTTTCGCTTGGCGAGATGTCGGCCGCAGCGCCGCTGCTACGCGCGCTGCGTTTGCGCTATCCGGAAATTCCGTTGGTGGTCACCACCGCGACGCCGGCGGGAAGAGCGCGCGCTGCGGCACTGTTCGCAGGTGATGCCGATATCCGCTTTCTACCTTTTGACACTCCCGGTTCGGTGAAGCGTTTCTTGGCGCGGACGCGCGCGACGGCTGCGATCATCATGGAAACGGAACTGTGGCCGAATCTGTTGCGCGAATGTGAGCGGCGCGGCATTCCCGTGTTGCTGGCGAGCGCGCGGCTGTCCGCCAAGTCGGTGTTGCGATACCGACGCTTCAGCAGCCTCTTCGCCGGCGTGTTCAGCAAGAATTTGCTGGTCGCTGCGCAATCCGCCGAGGATGCCGAGCGTTTCAAATCGATTGGTGCCGCCGCAGAACGGACCCTAATCGTCGGCAATGTGAAATTCGATTTGGAAGTCGATGCCGGCATCTTCCAAGCCGGCCGAGCCCTGCGCACGATGTACGCCGGCACGCGTCCGGTCTGGATTGCCGGCAGCACCCATGCAGGCGAGGAAGAACAACTCTTGGACGCCCATGCGGCGCTGCTCGAGTCAACGCCGAACGCGGTGCTGCTAGTGGTCCCGAGACACAGCGACCGTTTCGCCTCGGTTGCGGAATTGCTGACGCGACGCGGTGTGAGGTTCGCACGCCGCAGCCGCATGGCGAGCGGCGAGGAAGCGCAACAATTGCCCCGCGATGCACCGGTGCTGCTGGTCGACACGATTGGAGAGCTTGCAACGCTGTACGCGTCGGCCGATGTGGCATTTGTCGGCGGCAGCCTGGTGCCCGTGGGCGGACACAATCTGCTCGAGCCGGCGGCGCTGGGGCTGCCGGTAGCTGACCGGCCCCTCCTACTTCAATGGCAAGGAGATCGCGCAGCTGCTGCTCGCGCGCGGCGCGGCGCTAGAGGTACACGGCGCTAAAGACCTGGCGGCCGTGCTGCAGCGGCTGCTCGCCGCACCTGAGATGCGCGACCAAATCGGCAGCATCGGCAAAGAGATCATCGCCGCAAACCGCGGCAGCGTCGCGCGCTTACTGACGCTTATGGAGCCTTGGCTGCCGGCGGCGGGACTTCGGACTGCGGAGGCGGGGCGGGGGTATCGTTAAGCAGCGCATTGATCCGCTGCAAGCTTTGCTCGGACAAGATGCCGGCGGCTTGCTGCAACTTGATCACATTCAGCATGTAGTCATAGCGGCTGTGCGCATAGTCGGTCTGCGCTTGCACCCATTGTTGCCGCGATTGCAACACATCCACCGCCGTACGCGTTCCGGCTTCGTAGCCTGACTCCGTGGCGCGCAGCGCCGTGAGATTGGACTCGACCGCGCGATGCAGCGCCTTCACCCGCGATATCTCCGAAAGCACGCCCAGATAAGCGTCGCGCGCGTCGTGCTCGGTCTGTCGTGCGACCCGCTCCAACCGTTCCTTGGCGGCTCGATGCTGATACGTGGCCTGGCGCACCTGCGAGGAGACCAAGCCCCCCGAGTAAATGGGGAAGGTCAATTGAATTCCGATCGAGCGCTGCCGTTCGTCCAAGAAGGTGCCGCCCGCGGGACTGCCGTCGGGGTACACATCGACCTGGTTGTTGGTGAGTTTGCCGGCGCTGCCCACCAGATCCAGCGAGGGGAAATGCCCACCGCGCTGGATCGAGATATTTTCCCGCGCGATGTCGGCGGCCAGACGGCTCGATACCAGCGATAGATTCTGCTGCAGGGCCATTTCGACCCAGCGGTCCTCGCTGATCGGATCCGGACTCGCCGTTTCGAAGGGCTCGATCGGCCGCGCCAGAAAATCGAACGGGTCGCCGATGATTTCCCGCAGTAATTCCAGGGTCGAAGCGAGCGCACGCTTGGCGGCGATGACGGCGGCGGCGGTACTGTCATGGGAGGCGCGAGCCTCTTCCACGTCGGTGACGGCAATGAGTCCGATTTGATACCGGGCCTCGGCTTGGTCTAGTTGGCGCGAAACCGAGATCAATGCCACTTGTTGCGCCTCGAGGTCATCCTGCGCCCCAAGTACGTCGAAATAACGCTGCGCGACACGCTCCATCAGGTCCTGTTGCGCGGCTTGATAGTCCGCCTCGGCCTGCGCTACCTGAGAATCCGCACGCTTCAGCGCCTGCCAGTTTTCCCAGCGAAACAGACTTTGCTTGAGGTCGATGGTGTATTGATGAACGGTGGTGTCGATCTTGCCGCTGAACGGGAAGGACTCGGTCACCGTCGTGGGCGTACCCGCCGGAGCACAGGGCTCGCCGGCCGGTATTGCGGGACCGCATACGGGCAGCGCGAGCGATTGGGTCTCGTTGATCGACCCTGTGTCGCGTTCGCGCGAGATTTTGCCGTTACCCGCCAGCTGGGGCAGCAACGTCGAGAGAGCTTGCGGCTTGGCCTCCAGGGCGGCGAGGCGCGTTGCCTCAGCCTCTCGCAGCTGCGGGTCGTTTTGCAGCGCCCGCTGATAGACGGCAACCAGATCTGCCGCGGGAGCCGCGCTCGAAAGGAGGTATAAAGCCAGTAGAATCGCAAGTCGCTTCATGAATTACCCATTTTGGGCGTCCCCAGGCCGGTAGTATAGTGTTATATACTACTATATCACCTACGCGAGACGGGTCAATACTGCGGAATCCTAGGGTCTATAACCCGGGACCAGGCCAAAATTCCGCCGGAGAGATTAAAAACTTTTTCGAAACCCTGGCGTTCCAGGAATTGCGCGACTTGGGCGCTGCGGCCGCCGGAGCGGCAGATCACCACGGTCGGTTTCTTTGGCTCCAATTCAGCGATTCGATCCGAAATCTCGCCCATGGGAATATGCACGGTGTGAGTGGGTACCGGCGCGAGCTTGATTTCCCAATCCTCGCGCACGTCGAGAAGGGTCAGCTCCTCGCCGGCGTCGCGCCGATCGAGGAATTCTCGCGGGGTCAGTTCGCCTGAGCATGCTAAAAAACAAACCTTTGCGCGGCGGTAGCATTGATCAGTGGTTCGACTACGGTTTCGAACAAGCTTTCGCGAATCCATTCGGCATGATCGACCCTGCGGACCAAAATGGCGTCCATCACGGGCGCTTCGCCGACGATGGCGAATAGGCGTCCGCCCAAACGCAGCGACCGTTCGAAGCGCGCGTCATAGACCGGCAACGAGCCGGTAACGGCGATTGCGTCGTACTCGCCCAAGGGGGCGGCGGCAAAGGCGTCGCGTGTCTCGAATTGCACGGTGGCGAGCGGTACGGCGCGCAGGTTTGCCTGCGCAGACGCGGTAAATTGCGGATGAATATCGATGGACCGCGTCGAGGATCCCAGCAGGCCGAGGCATGCGGCCAGATAGCCATTGCCGCTGCCCACCTCGAGCACCGTATCCGCGGCACCCACGCTCAGGGCTTGCAGAATGCGCCCTTGAATTTTCGGGGCGAGCATCGATTGACCGAATCCAATCGGTATGGGTGTATCGGCAAATGCCAGTTCACGGTATTCCGGCGGCACAAACGCTTCACGCGGCACCATGGCGAACACATCGAGTACGCGAGGGTCGAGTACTTCCCAGGTGCGTATCTGCTGATCCACCATTTGCTGCCGAGCCGCCAACGTATCCATGATTTCTCGCGCGCGATTAAGGCCGCTGATTATGGTCAATTTCCACAGGCTACGCGAGCCCCTTGCGCTATTCTCTACGCCACGATGGTTTGCGACGTGTCCAGCTCGTGAAGAGCGCCCAAATATTAAGCGTCGCTAAGATTCGTCGTTATTGAGGTCAGCGTTGATCTTCTCGTCCCTTGAGTTGTGGTTAGTCGCCGCGGTTATTCTGGCAGTGGGCGTAGCCGTGCTTTTCGTGTGGAAACGGCGGCAAGAGCGCGCGGTCAATGATTTCTCGAGCCAGATTCAATACCTGATCGACGTAGGCGGCGCGGCCGGCCGGATTGCACCGAGTGCCGAGCCCGGCGCGCTGCGCAAGCTCGGTGCCGCAGTCAATAAATTGCTGGAGGACCTCGAGCAGCGCGGCGCGCAGCTGCAGGATCGCGAACAGCTGTTTCAACGTCTCGTCGAGACCGTCCACGATGCCGTGCTCGTGCATCGCAAAGTGATTCTGTTTGCCAATGCGCGCTTTCTCGCGCTGCTCGGAATGAAGTCCGCGGACATCGTCGGCCGGCCGCTGACGGACTTTGTAGCGCCGGAATATGTCGAGTTGGTGGAGAACAATCTGCGTCGGCGGCTGACGGGAGAATCTGCCGCGGAGCGCTACGAAATCGAGCTGATGGATCCACAAGGTCAGGTTACGCGCGTGGAGCTCTCCAGCACCGTAATCGACAGTTCCGGCGAGCCGGCGCTGCTGCTCACCGCGCTGGAAATGATGCCCGGCGCGATTCCGACGGAAGTCTCCCAGAAACCGCGCGCAATGGCGACGCTCGATGCCATGGGCGAGAGCGTGATCACCGTGGATGCGGAAGGGCGGATCGATTACATCAATCACTCCGCGGAAGTGCTTCTCGGCCAGCAGGTGAACCAGGTTTTGGGAAAGACCTTTGCGGAGGTTGCATCCTTGGTGGATGAGAACGACCGCCGCGAGCTCGGCGATCCCGTGCAGAAAGCGCTGAACAGCGCGGGACGCGTGTCTGCCGCGAGACGTGCCGTGCTTGTTGCCTGCGAACGGCAGCAACGAGCGATTCGTCGAGATCAGCGTGACGCCGCTGCAGCTCGACGGCAAGGATTCCTCCGGCCTGGTTCTGGTGCTGCACGACACCAGCGAACTACGCGGCCTGACTCGGCAGATGACCTATCAAGCCAGCCACGATGCCCTCACCGGACTGGTGAACCGGCGCGAATTCGAGCGGCGGCTGCAGGAAGCTTTGGATTCCGCGCAGACCGGCGATAGCGGCCACGCGTTGTGCTACCTCGACTTGGATCATTTCAAAGTCGTCAACGATACCTGCGGCCACACCGCCGGCGATAACATGCTGCGCGAGATCGCATCGCTCATCAAGGAGACGGTACGCGATTCGGATACGGCGGGCCGCATCGGCGGCGACGAATTTGCGCTGTTGTTGGTGGGCTGCCCATTGGAGAAAGCGCGGCAAATAGCCGACAACGTGGTGCGTTCGGTCAACGATTATCGCTTCGTCTGGAAGGACAAGATCTTCAATGTCGGCGTCAGCATCGGCCTGGTTGAAATCGGGCGCGACAGCGGCAGCATCGAGGACATCATGAACTCGGCGGATTCCGCCTGCTACGTCGCGAAGAAGCAGGGCGGCCTGCACGTGCATGTTTATTCGGCGCGCGAGGAGGCGAACGCGCGCCATAGCGGGGAAATTCACTGGCTGCTAAAACTGCAAGGCGCACTGCGCGATAACAAATTCGAACTGTATTACCAGCCCATCGTGCATGCACGTGCGGACGGGACCAGCGGACCTGCGCTCGAGGTGTTCGTGCGCCTGACCGGCGAGAACGGGCAACCGGCAGCGCCGCCCGCGGAGTTCATTCGCGCGGCGGAGCGCTATCGATTGATGCCGCACGTCGATCGTTGGGTGGTGCAGGCGGTGCTCTCCGCGCTCGGTCGCGGCGGCTTGAAGCTGCCGCCCGGCCGCAGCGTCGCGATCAACGTTGCCGGCCAGACCCTGGGAGATGCGGAATTCCTGGAGTTCGTGGTCGACTGTTTCGACCACACGGGCGCGAATCCCAACGATATCTGCTTCGAGGTCACGGAAGCCGCGGTGGGCGCGAATCTGGACCACGCACAGCGCTTCATTGCCGTGCTGCATGGAATGGGCTGCGAGTTTGCTTTGGACAATTTCGGCAGAGGCCTGAGTTCTTTCGCAACGCTGAAAACCTTGCCCATGGACTATTTGAAAATCGACGGCTCCTTCATAAAAAACCTTGCGGGGGACGCGGTGAACCAAGCCATGGTAGCGGCCATGATCGATCTGTCGCGCAGTCTGAATTTCCGCGTGGTCGCAGAGCACGTCGAAGATCAGTGGGCGCTTGATACCGTGACGGGCATGGGCATCGATTTCGTGCAGGGCTTCCTGGTCGGGCGTCCGCAACCATTGTCGATGATTCCCAGCACCTAGACGGGCAGGCTCCTGGCCGCCGAAGTCCTTATAACGCGCGGGCAGCCCTTCATAACAAACTTCTATGGCATTTCCGCCGTGCTTAGGAGGAAAATCCCCTTTTAAACCTAAGAATTTGCCGCGAGGTTCATATGCCTGTTTATGAGGACAATACCAAGTCCATAGGCCGCACGCCCCTGGTACGGATCAACCGCCTCAATGCCGGCAACGGAGCGACCATCCTGGCGAAGATCGAGGGCCGCAATCCCGCCTACTCGGTGAAGTGCCGCATCGGCGCCGCAATGGTTTGGGACGCAGAAGAGCGCGGAGTGTTGAAATCCGGCATGTCGATCATCGAGGCGACCAGCGGCAACACCGGCATTGCCCTGGCGTATGCCGCAGCGGCGCGCGGCTATGGCTGCGTGCTTACCATGCCGGATACCATGACCATGGAGCGCCGCAAAGTCGTCGCGGCTTTGGGGGCGAAGCTCATATTGACTCCCGGCGCCAAGGGCATGAAAGGCGCCATCGCGAAGGCCGAGGAATTGGCTGCTTCCGATCCTAAGAAGTATCTGTGGGTCAGGCAGTTCGATAATCCGGCCAATCCGGGAATTCATGAGAAAACCACGGGGCCCGAAATCTGGGATGACACCGAAGGCAAGGTGGATATCTTTGTCAGCGGCGTGGGCACCGGCGGCACGCTGACCGGCGTATCTCGATACATCAAAAAGACGCGCGGCAAGCCGATTACGACCGTGGCGGTCGAGCCGACCAACTCGCCGGTCATTTCGCAGACTCGCGCCGGCGAAGCGCTGACGCCGACGCCGCACAAGATCCAAGGCATCGGCGCAGGATTCATCCCGCACAACTTGGATCTGTCCCTGGTCGATCGGGTCGAACAGGTGACGAATGAGGAAGCCATTGAGACTGCCCGCCGTTTGGCGCGCGACGAGGGAATTCTGTCGGGAATTTCCTGCGGTGCGGCGCTGGCGGCGGCGCTGCGTCTGGCACGCGAATCTGCGAACAAGGGCAAGACCATCGTCGTGATCCTGCCGGATGCGGGTGAGCGCTATTTGTCGGGCGCTTTGTTCGAGGGCTTGTTCGAGGAAGTCGAAAAGATGCAGGCGGTCGCGTAGTCGCCCGAAACAGCCATGAACGCCAAACCCGAAGCCATGCCGGATGCCGCCTCGCTCGAGGCACTCACGCAAGAGTTGCTGGGCAGCTATTTGGGCGATGAGCGCGGGCGGCGCATTTCGCATGGCTATCTACCCTCACGCGAGGGCATCGTCGAGATCCTGACCTCGGTGCTCGATCTGATGTATCCCGGCTATTTTGGGCGCCAGGATCTCAATGTCGACAACTTGAATGCGCATGTAGAGCGCATGCTGGCCGAGCTGGTGCCGAGGCTTGAACACGAAATTGAACAATGCCTGTGTTACGGGCGCGAGCGCGATGCGGTCGCGCCGCAACTCGGCGAATGCGCGCCGCGTGCGCATGAGGTAGCGCAAATCTTTTTGCGGCGGCTTGCCGCAGATCCGGGCTTGTTGATCCGCGATGTGCAGGCGGCGTTTCGATGGCGATCCTGCGGCGCTGAATCTGGACGAGATCATTCTTGCCTATCCGGGCGTGCTCGCGGTCAGTGTCTATCGTATCGCGCATGCGCTGTACGATTTGGGCGTGCCGATGATGGCGCGCATCATGACCGAGTGGGCGCATTCCAAAACGGGTTGCGACATTCATCCCGGCGCGAGCATCGGTGCCGCGTTCTTCATCGATCACGCGACCGGCGTCGTGATCGGCGAGACCTCGCACATCGGCGAGGGCGTGAAGATCTACCAGGGCGTGACTTTGGGCGCGTTGTCGCTGCCGCGCGATTCCAGCGGGCATCTGATCCGCGGTAAGAAGCGGCATCCGACCGTCGAGGACGGCGCGACGCTGTACGCCAATGCCACGGTGCTCGGCGGACAGACGGTCGTCGGCGCCAACAGCGTGATCGGCGGCTCGGTGTTCCTCACCTTCAGCGTGCCGCCGCGTTCGCGCGTCTCGCTCAAGGAGCCGGAACTGCGGGTGGCGCGGCGCGACGGCGCAGCGGAGCCGGACGCGATTTACTTCGATATATAAAGCGCGTCTACATCATCTTGCCGAGCACAGGCACCAGCAGCAGCGCGACGATGTTGATGATCTTGATCAATGGGTTGATCGCGGGTCCGGCGGTATCCTTGTAGGGATCGCCCACTGTATCGCCGGTCACCGCCGCCTTATGCGCATCCGATCCCTTGCCGCCGAAGTGACCTTCCTCGATGTATTTTTTGGCATTGTCCCAGGCGCCGCCGCCGGTCGTCATCGAGATGGCGACGAATAGACCCGTGACAATCGTGCCGATCAGCAGTCCGCCGAGGGCTTGAATGCCTGAACCCGGACCCATCAGGAAATTCACGATCACGACCAGCACGATGGGCACCAGAATGGGCAGCAGCGAGGGCACGATCATTTCCTTGATCGCCGCCTTGGTCAGCATGTCCACGGCGCGCGAGTAGTCGGGCTTGCCAGTGCCCTCCATGATCCCCGGGATTTCCTTGAATTGACGCCGTACCTCGTTGACCACCGCGCCGGCGGCACGGCCCACCGCTTCCATCGCCATGGCTGCAAACAAATACGGCACGAGTCCGCCGATGAACAAACCGATGATCACCGCGGGATTCGACAGATCGAAGGTCGTGGGATGGCCCAGCACTTCGCCTAACTTGTGGGTGTAATCGGCAAATAGCACCAGCGCCGCCAAACCCGCCGAGCCAATGGCGTAACCCTTGGTCACCGCCTTGGTGGTGTTGCCGACCGCGTCCAAAGGATCGGTGACGTCGCGTACTTTCTTGTCCAAGTGCGCCATTTCGGCAATGCCGCCGGCGTTGTCGGTGATCGGTCCGTAGGCATCGAGCGCGACGATCATTCCGGTCATGGACAGCATCGCGGTGGCCGCGATGGCGATGCCATACAGGCCCTCGAGCTGGAACGAAGCCCAGATGCTCAAGGCGACGGCAATAACGGGCAGGGCGCAGGCTTTCATCGACACGCCGAGTCCGGCAATGATGTTGGTGGCGTGACCGGTTTGCGAGGCCGCTGCGACGTGCTGCACCGGCTTGTACTCCGTTGCAGTGTAGTACTCGGTGATCACGATCATCGCAGCCGTCAAAGCCAGTCCCACCAGCGTGCACAGCCACATTCTCATGGCGTGATCGCCCATGATGTTTTGCGCCACGAAGTAAAAAGCGATCGCGGAAATCACTGCCGACACGATCACGCCCTTGTACAGCGCGTTCATGATCTTGCCGCCTTCGCGAGTGGACACGAAAAAGGTGCCGATGATGGAGGAGATGATGGAAATCGCGCCGAGCACCAGCGGAAATAAAATTGCGCGCGCGCCCAAGTCGGTCATCACCAGGCCGCCGAGCAACATGGTCGCCACCAGCGTCACGGCATAGGTCTCAAACAGGTCCGCCGCCATGCCGGCGCAATCGCCGACATTGTCGCCGACGTTATCCGCAATAACCGCCGGGTTGCGCGGGTCATCTTCCGGAATACCCGCTTCAACCTTGCCTACCAAGTCCGCGCCGACGTCTGCGCCCTTGGTGAAAATACCGCCGCCCAAGCGCGCGAAAATCGAAATGAGAGAACCGCCGAAAGCCAGGCCGACCAGGGAGCGCAATGCCGCATCGGAATCGCCCAGCACGCTGATCATGACAAAGTAGTAGCCGGCGACGCCGAGAAGCCCAAGCCCACCACCAACATGCCCGTAATGGCGCCGCCGCGGAACGCCACCTTCAGCGCCGCATTGATGCCGTTGTGCGCGGCTTGCGCGGTGCGCACGTTGGCGCGTACCGAAATGAACATGCCGATGTAGCCGGCCAAACCGGAGAGAATCGCGCCTACCGCAAAGCCGCCCGCCGTCGCCCAGTCGAGCGCGAGACCAATCGCCAGCAAACAGAATGACGCCGACAATCGCGATGGTGGAGTATTGCCGGTTCAGATAAGCCCGCGCTCCGGCCTGAATCGCTGCGGCAATTTCTTGCATGCGGGCATTGCCGGCAGGCTGCTTCAAAATCCAGCGTACCGAAATGACGCCGTAGAGGATTGCAACAACACCGGCCGCAATCGCAAGCCATAGCGCATTATCAAGAGTCATGATGTTCCCTTCGGGCTTTATGTTATTGAAATATAAGAGTTTAACGTCAAAAAAAGCGACGCGACTATATCACAAACGGGGTTCGCAAGCGCTTCGCAACGCTCGCGCCCTTCAATGTGACATAAGCGGGTAAGCCGTTGCGGTACGGAGGGTACCCTTCGCCCCCGATCAGGGGCAATAGATAACGCCGGCAGGCGGCGGTGATGCCAAAGCCATCGGCCGTAATGAAGTTGCGCGGGACCTTTTTTTCTTGATTGGCAATGGCGGACAAGGGTGCCTCGCCGATGCTCCAGCGATAGGGTTTGGAGGATTTTCTGACGATGACCGGCATGACGGCGTTCTTGCCCTTGAGCGCAAACTCGACCGCGGCCTTGCCCACGGCATACGCCTGCTCGACATCCACTTTCGATGCAATATGACGCGCCGAGCGCTGCAGGTAATCCGCTACCGCCCAATGGAATTTGTAACCAAAGGCCTGCTGCGTCATTTGCGCGACCACCGGACCCACGCCGCCCAGTTGGGCATGGCCGAACGCGTCTTTGGTTCCGGCCTCGGCGAGGAATTTGCCGTCCGCATCCTGAACGCCTTCGGAGACCACGATGACGCAGTAGCCGCGCTTCTCGACCGTGGCTTTCACCTTCTGCAAAAAGGCTCGCGATCGAACGCGATTTCGGGAAACAAAATAATGTGCGGCGCGTCGCCGGGTCTTTCCGCAGCCAAACCGCCTGCGGCCGCGATCCAGCCGGCGTGCCGTCCCATGACTTCGAGCACGAAAACCTTGGTCGAGGTCCGCGCCATGGATGCGACATCGAGCGCCGCTTCGCGCGTGGAGACGGCAATGTACTTGGCGACGGAGCCGAATCCCGGGCAGCAGTCGGTGATCGGTAGATCGTTGTCCACGGTCTTGGGTATCCCGACGCAGACTATGCGGAAAGTCCATCTGGGCGGCGATCTCGGACACTTTCTGCGCCGTGTCCATGGAATCGTTGCCGCCGTTGTAGAAAAAATAGCCGATGTCGTGCGCGCGGAATATGTCGATCAGCCGCGTGTATTGCGCCCGATTCTTGTCGATTCCGGCCAATTTGTAGCGTGCCGAGCCGAAGGCGCCGCCGGGCGTGTAGCGCAGAGCACTGATGGCGGCCCGGCTTTCCTTGCTGACATCGATCATGTCCTCGGTCAGCGCGCCGATGATGCCATGCCTGCCGGCGTAGACCTTGCCGATTTTGTCGGGATGGCGCCGCGCGGCTTCGATCAGGCCGCAGGCGGAGGCATTGATGACCGCGGTGACCCCACCGGACTGTGCATAAAACGCGTTCTTTTTGCCCACACTGTCCCCCACGATTGAAGCCGCGCAGAATAGCCGATCGGCGCGACCTCTGGTACGGTAGCGCGCTTTTACCACCAAAAGAAAGCATGAGAATAGTCTTACTTGGCGCCCCGGGTTCCGGCAAAGGCACGCAATCTGCACTGCTGGTCAAGGCCTATGGCGTACCCCAAATATCCACCGGCGATTTGCTGCGTGAGGCGCGCGCCAAGGGCACCGAGTTGGGGTTGCGCGCGAAGGCAGCCATGGACGCAGGCAAACTGGTGGACGACGGCACAGTGCTTGGCATGATTCGCGAGCGTCTAAGCCAGGCGGATGCCGTCAACGGCTTCATACTGGACGGATTTCCCAGAAATATCGCGCAGGCGGAGGCGTTGCAGAAAATGCTTGCCGATATGGGCACACCGCTCGAGGCTGTGGTGCTCCTCAATCTCGACCTGAAGATTCTGTTGAAGCGCCTCACGGGACGCAGGATTTGCGAAACCTGCAACCAAGTATTCAACATCTACACCTCGCCGCCCGGCATGCTGACCGAGAAGTGCGGCGACAAACCGCATCGGTTGATTCAGAGGGACGATGACAAGGAAGAGGTTATCGGCAAGCGGCTCGATGTTTACGAGGCACAAACCAAGCCCTTGATCAGCCACTACCGGGACGCAGGGCTGTTGCGAGTGGTGGATGCCGACGCCGACATGGCCACGGTGTTCAAGAACATTCAGAAAGCGATCGGCGCACCGCCGAGTGCTAGCCGATGATCGCGCGCTTGAGACCCGCCGTTTCGCCGAGCGTCGCCAGCAGTTGACTGCCGATCTCCTGGAACCGCCACCCCGTCAGCGCATGGGTGTCGCGCCTGCCCATGGCGAGCGCCTTCAACTCGCCGCGCGGCGCCAATACCTCGGCGCTCACCTTGAGCTCCGCCGCGCGCGCGTCGACAACTTTACTTAAGGTGTCGAGCAGCGCTTTCTGTTCGGGAGTCGGGCGCGATTCTTGTACCGGTTCCAAGTCCTGCAACTCGTCGGCGGAGGAGATGGCGAGCGCATCGAGCAGCGCCGCTGCAAACCTTTCGTTCATGGGCTGCACCGCGTCGAGCGCGGCAGCCGTGGCCGGATTGGCTTGCGCAATGGAAAAAACGGCGGCATCCGACAGAATCCAGGCGCGCGGTAAATCGCGCTCGCGCGCCAACTTTTCTCGCCAGACGGCGATGGCTTTGGCGCGGGCGCGCGGCTCCGGCGCGAGCTGGGCAACGCCGCGAAGACGCTCCCAAGCTTGCGCGGGATCCGGTTCATACAGCCGCCGCTCCTCGAGTTCCAAGCAGTCCTCGCGCACCCAGTGCTCGCGCTTCAGATTCCGCAAGCTCTGCTTGAGCTTCTCGGCGATGGCGTCCAGATACAACACATCATCCGCCGCATATTCCAGCTGCGCAGGCGTGAGCGGTCGCTTCGACCAGTCGGTGCGAGTTTGACCCTTGGGGACCACGACATCGAGCAACGTTTTCGCCAGCTCGGCGTAGCCGACCTGGGGTTTCATGCCGATGCACGCCGCGGCGATCTGGGTATCGAAGACCGGCGAGATCACCTGCTTGGTCGACAGATAGACGGCTTCGAGATCCTGGCGCGCCGCATGGATCAGCTTGCGCACATTCGGCGCGGTCAAGACCGGCAGCAATGCATCGAGGCTGCCGACTCTCAGCGTATCGACACACCAGATTTGTCCTGCGGCGCGCAGCTGCAGCAGGCACAATTTCGGGAAAAACGTGCGCTCGCGCAAAAATTCAGTGTCGAGGCCAATCTCAGGCTGCGACTCCAAAGTGCGCGCAAGCGATTCAAGTTCCTCGGCTTCGATCGATCCAAATCGCGTCAGGCATGGACTTACCACGTGTACAATTTGCGATGAAGTAGACTCTAATCAGTATGCTGGTAATCGCAAAAGCATTTTTAGATATTGCGCTCCGGCGCCAGACGCCGGCGTATTTGCCTGCCTCGCTGTTGCTGCTGGTGCTGGCAGCCTGTGCCACCGCGCTGATGGAAGTATTGGGCGCGTTGCTGCCCCCGCCGCCCAACGGCCAGATTCTGATGCGCATCGTTTTGGAAGTCGGCATGCCCGTGGCGTTCACCTGGGTCTTGCTGGCGCTCGCGCGCCGCCGTGCGCGATTTTTGCAGACTGCGACCGCACTCTTGGGCGTGGGAGCCATCGCGGCATTGATCCTTTATCCTTTGGACTCACTCATCCGCGTGCTGGGCGAGGATAAATTGGCGTCGCTGCCGATCGGCGTGATTTGGACCGCCGTTTTCATCGGATATTTGTTGGCCTGCGCGCATATTTGGCGCTCCGCGTTGGACTCCGGTTTGCTGCTGGGGGTCGCCATCAGTCTCGGCTACTTTGTTTTAGCGTTCTCGATCGACCATCGGCTGCTGGCGCAGTCATGACGCGACACATTCATGTCCTTGGGGTAGCGGGCACGTTCATGGGCGGCGTGGCCGCCATCGCCAAGGCTGCCGGATTTCGCGTCACTGGTTCGGATCAGAATGTGTACCCGCCCATGAGCACGCAGCTGCAGGCGCTCGGCATCGAGTTGCTGCAGGGCTATGGCGCCGATCAGTTGGATCTCAAACCCGATGTCGTGGTGGTCGGAAACGCGCTGAGCCGCGGCATGCCGGTGATCGAAGCAATGCTCGACCGCGGCATTCCGTACACCTCGGGGCCGCTGTGGCTCGCCGAAGAAGTATTGCATGCACGCCACGTGATCGCGGTTACCGGTACCCATGGCAAAACCACCACTACCGCCATGCTCACCTGGATCCTGGAACATGCGGGCCTTGGTCCCGGGTACTTGGTCGGCGGGGTGCCAAGCAATTTCGACTCCAGCGCGCGCCTGGGCAAGGCGCCATTCTTCGTGATTGAAGCCGATGAATACGACACGGCGTTTTTCGACAAGCGCGCCAAGTTCGTGCACTACCGTCCGCGCACGGCGATCTTGAATAATCTGGAATATGATCACGCCGACATTTATCCCGATGTGGCCTCGATCCGCCGGCAGTTCAATCAACTGCTGCGCACCGTGCCTGGGTCCGGACGGCTCATCGTGAACGGGCATGATCCTGAACTTAAGCTCACTTTACGCGAGGGCTGCTGGACCCCGAGCGAATCGTTCGGTTTGGCGCAAACAGCACCGCCGTGCGACTGGACCGCGCGGATTGCTGCGGACTCTGCGGCGAGCCGCTTTACCGTGCTGTTCAAGGGACAGAGCGTCGCCGAAGTCGCTTGGGAGTTGATCGGCGAACACAATGTGCTGAATGCGCTGGCCGCGATCGGCGCAGCTGGTCATGCCGGTGTCGCAGCGGAGCGTGCCGCGCAAGCCTTGAACTCGTTTCGCGGCGTCAAACGGCGCATGGAAGTGCGCGGCGTGGTCGATGGCGTCACGGTCTACGATGATTTCGCGCATCATCCGACCGCGATCGAGACCACGCTCAAGGGCTTGCGCGCGCGGGTCGGAGCGCGACGAATCCTTGCGGTGCTGGAGCCGCGTTCCAACACCATGAAATTGGGCGTGCACCGCGAGCAACTGGCGCCTTCGCTAAAGGAAGCCGACAAGAGCTGGTTCTTTGCGCCGCAGGATTTGGGCTGGGACTTGAAGGGCGCAGTTTCCGGCATGGGAGATCGAATCAGGCTTGCGCCGACCATCGATGAGCTGGTGCAGGAACTGCGCGCAGAAGCGCGTCCGGGCGATCATGTCTTAATCATGAGCAACGGCGGATTCGGGGGTTTGCACGACAAATTACTGGCAGCGCTGCGGACGCGCTGATGTCCGCGCCGCAGTCGATTGCGCTGTTCCCGCTCAACGTCGTGCTATTTCCCGAAGGTCCTCTGCCGCTGCGAATTTTTGAAACCCGCTACGTGGACATGGTGCGCCGCTGCATGCGTGAAGATCAGCGCTTCGGCGTGGCGTTGATTCGGGAAGGCAGCGAGGTGGGTCCGGCTGACACGTTCGACATCGGTACGATGGCGAAGATCATCGACTTCCACCAATTGTCGGATGGTTTTCTCGGCCTGTCCTGCGTAGGCGAGCAACGCTTTCGCATCTTGAGCCGTAGCCGTCAAAGCGACGGCCTGAACCTGGCCAGAGTCGAAGGGTTGGCGCGCGAAACAAAGATCGCCTTACCTGCGCGTCATGCGCGCCTGGCCGAACTTCTCGAAGACCGTTCTGCCGCAACTGGGCGAAGTCTATGCCGGCATCGAGATGCACTTGGACGATGCAGTTTGGGTTGGATATCGTCTCGCGGAAATTTTGCCGGTCGCCGCCGCAGAAAAGCAATTCTGTCCTCGAACTCGAGGACCCGATCGAGCGGCTGGATGTGCTCAGCCCACTCGCTGCGGGCGCGGCAAACTAGGATAGCGGCGCCGCGGAGCTGGAGCGTGCCCGCGGAACCCACCGCGCCCGGGTGAGCCACAACGCGATCGCGATACAGACTCCCCACGGCAACAGCCAGTATCCCAGCAAGCCGTCGAAGCGGCCGACCCAAAAGGCATACTGCGGTGCCACGCCGCTGCTGGTTGCTTCCTGCAGCATGCGTAGCACGAGCACCCATCCGGCGTGCAACCCGATCGCCACGGCGATGTTGCCGGTGAGTACACGCGTGAGACTCAAGATCAGTCCCACAACCAGCCAGGATAGAAATGAGTCGAACACCAAAGACGGCTGCGCCAGCGGCGAGAATGAGCGCAGCAGCAGGTCAAAGCCGCTGCCCCAGCCGACATCCTCCGGCGCGATTCGGGTCTTTGCAAAAAAATGCAGGACGGCGAACAGAGGGGCGGTCAGCAGGGCGGCGGTCCATGGCCCGGACTCGCGTTCGATGGCGGTGTGCATGGCACCGCGAATGACGGTTTCTTCAAGCAGCGCAACCGCAACTCCGGAACCCAGTCCGATGAAGAAAATGCGCGCCAAATTCCCCACGCTCGGTGCAAAGTTCGGGCTGACGACGCGCAGCTGAGTCGACAGCAGAAAGGCCGCACCCAGCGCGGCGGTGACGATGCCGACCGCTGCCCACGTGCAGCTCACGCCGAGAAACCTACGCCACGGCAGACCGTAGCCGAAATCGCGCGCGCGCCGAAGATTCAGGTGCCGGCACAGCCACGCGAGTTCTGCGATCAGCACCAGCATCGCCACTCGGCTGGCGACGCGATGAAATGCCCAGCGCGCGAAGGTGGAGGTCAGCTGTAGGCGGGGTAGGCCAGCAGCGCGCCAATGACCCCCGCGAGCACGATGGCGCCGACGAACCATGCAAAGGCGCGCATGGCCGGCCCTACGGGGCCCATCGATGCGAATACGCGTCCGGCGGCGGCAGCAGTCGCCTCGATGTCCGCCGCCGAATGTGCCGCCGACAAAAATCCTGCTTCGAAGGCGGAAGGCGCGAAGTACACGCCCTCGTTCAGCATGCCGTGAAAAAATCGTCTTGAAGCGCTCGACGTCGCAGGCCAAGACCCTCTCATAGCGATCGACGTTGCGCTCGGCCGTGAAGAAAAATCCGAACATGCCGCAGACATGGTTGGTGGAGAGCGCGATCCCGGCGCCGGCGGCCGCCGTCGCCAATTTCTCCACCAGTATGTCGGTCATGGCGCCCAGGCGCTGCATGAAAGCCGGGTGCGCTGATGAGCTCGAGAGTGGTGATGCCGGCGATCATCGCGACCGGATTTCCCGACAGGGTTCCCGCTTGGTAGACCGGACCCAACGGCGCGAGCTGCTCCATGATGTCGCGGCGGCCGCCGAATGCGCCGACCGGCATGCCGCCGCCGATGATTTTGCCGAGCGTGGTCAGATCCGGGCGCACGCCGTACAGTGCTTGCGCGCCGCCCAATGCGACGCGAAAGCCGGTCATGACTTCGTCGAATATCAGCAGTGCGCCCGCCCGGTCGCACTCGCGCCGCAGTGTCTGCAGAAAATCCGGCGCCGGCAGAACGCAGTTCATGTTGCCGGCCACGGGCTCGACGATGACGCAGGCGACCTGCGCGCCGATTTGGCGCAAAACGCGCTGAACCTGGTCGACGTCGTTATAGTTGAGCGTCACGGTGTGACTGGCTAGCGATTTCGGAACGCCTGGTGAGGTAGGAACGCCGAGCGTCAACGCGCCGGAGCCGGCCTTGATCAACAAGGAATCGGAATGCCCGTGATAGCAGCCCTCGAATTTCACGATGGTATCGCGGCTGGTAAAGCCGCGGGCGAGGCGAATTGCGCTCATGGTCGCCTCGGTGCCGGAACTGACGAAGCGCACCAGTTCGATGGAGGGCATGAGTTCGATGACGCGCCGCGCGAGCCGCGTCTCCAATTCAGTCGGCGCGCCGAAGCTCAGGCCGTCGGCCGCGACTTGCTGCACGGCTTCGATGACCTTCGGGTGTGCGTGGCCCAGGATCATTGGACCCCAGGAACCGACGAAGTCGATGTAGCGCCGATCGTCCGCTGCGACCACGTAGGCGCCGTTGGCTTTCTTGAAGAAAATGGGCTCGCCACCCACACCGCGGAAGGCTCGAACCGGCGAATTGACGCCGCCCGGAATGTACTTGCAGGCTTCTTGAAACAGGCTCACGCCTGAACACTTTAGACGGCCATGGCGGTCGCGGGCAAGCTAAGTCGTACCTCCAACCCGCCGTTGTTCGCATTGCTGGCTCTGGCGAAGCCGCCGTGAGCTTTCATGACCTGAGAGGTGATGGCAAGGCCGATGCCCTCGCCGCCGCTGTCGCGGTCGCGCGATTCGGCCACTCTGTAAAAAGGCTCGAAAATTCGTTCCAAGTCCGCAGCCGGCACGCCCGGTCCGTGATCGCGGATGAGAATTTCCAAACCGCTGCCCGCACGTGCGATCTGCATATCCACCGGCGTATCGTTCGGGCTGTAGCGTACTGCGTTGCGCAGCACGTTCTCGATCGCGCTGCGCAGCAGTTCGCGGTTGCCGAGCAGTGCGTTATTGGCCGCGCCGCGCAGGTTAATCTTGCAATTTTTCACGGCGCCTTCGAAGTTGGCGTCGCGCACGACCTCCTCGATGACATCGTCGAGTTCGAAGCGCTCGCGCGCCAGCAGAGCATCGGTGCCATGCAGCCGCGCGAGCTTCAGCACCTGACTGATCATGGAATCGAGACGCTCGATCTCGCGTTCCAGCCGGTCCAATTGCCGTGCGAAGTCCGCCGGCGGCTGGCGCGCCAGGCCCAGAGCAACACGCATTCTGGCCAAAGGCGAGCGCAACTCGTGCGATATATCGCGCAATAGCTGTGTCGTGGCGCTGCGGTTCGCCCGCAACTGATCCGCCATGGCGTCGAAATCGCGCGCCAGGACTGCGAGCTCGTCTTTCCGGCCTTCAAGGCCGGCACTTACCCGCACATCGAGATTTTCTGAGGCAAGTGCGCGGGCGCCGGCCTGAATGCGGCGAATCGGGGCGGTGAGGTGCTCCGCCAGCCACCAACTGGTGAGTGCGCTCACGACCAGCGCAATGCCGAGAATGGTCAGGGAAATGGCGGGCAGGCTCAGTGCGCCGAAGATGCTGGGCCGGCGCGGCGTCATCACCACCGTGAATATCGACCCGTCCGGGGCGATTATTTGCGGCGTAGCGCGGCTGGGGCGGAAATTGCCCGGAACCGGCTCGCGATTGATGAATTCGAGGCGGCGTGTGGCGATTTCGGGCAGCCGACGTCCGAGAATGTCCCGACCGTCGGGACCGATGATGAATAGTTCGCGATCGCCCAGCGCTGTCTTGTTCCCTTCCAGCCAACTCTTCAAAGCGCTGAGGCCCCCGCGCGCCAGGATTTCCGACGCCTGGATGGCAACCGAGGGGCGGCGCTGGTACTCGAACGCCTCGTTTTCGCGCGACGCGATAGTGAAGGTGGTCGCGATGCTGCTGCCGACGATGAGCGTCATCGCCAGCAAGAACAACACGAAGATTCTTAGGAAAAGGCTGTGCATGCGCCTTAGGACACGCTCCAAGTAAGGGTGTAGCCCGAGCCGCGGACGTTTTTTATTTCCGGATTTTTGCCCGCCTCGAGTTCGAGCTTGCGGCGCAAATTGCTGATATGCGTGTCGATGCTGCGATCGTAGGCTGCAAGCTTGCGGCCGAGCGCCTGCTCGGTCATCGAGTCGCGCGAAATCACCTGGCCCGCGGAGCGCATCAGCAATTCGAGCACGCGAAATTCCGCACCCGTGAGCGCCACCGGCTTTTCCGCGACGTGCACCTGACGCGTTCCCGAGTTCAAGGTGATGGGTCCGACACTCAGTTCATCGGGAACGCCGCCGCGCGGCCCGCGGCTGCTGGCGCGGCGCAGAATCGCGCGGATACGCGCCACCAATTCGCGCGGATTGAAGGGCTTGCTCAAGTAATCGTCGGCGCCGAGTTCCAGTCCGACGATGCGGTCCACATCGTCGCCGCGCGCGGTGAGCATCAGGATGGGCGTGGAAAAGGAAGCGCCCAGCTTGCGCAGCACGTCGAGACCACCGACGCTTGGCAACATCACGTCGAGAATCACGATTTCAAATTCGCCGGCCTGCAATTGCGCCAGGGCCTCGCCGCCGTCGTGCACGCTTTTCACATCGAAGTGTTCGGCGTCCAGGTATTCGGACAGCATTTGACAGAGCTCGCGATCATCATCGACCAACAGCACGCGGGGCTCGCGGGTCGTCGTGGGGTCAGTAGTCATACTCATACTCTGGCACAGTCAGCGCCCGCCTAAGCTCAAGCCCGCCGAATTTGCAATTCTTAACAGAACCCTGCGTTGCTTCCGACACATGTTTACACGGCGCCAGTCTAGGATATAGCCGTATCCTCTTTTTACCGTATTGGAGCACTGAATATGAAATCGAATCGCAAATTGCTGGCTGGAACTCTCCTGGCGGCCGGAGCGCTGGTGACGACCGCCGCGGGCATTTCGATCGCGACTGCGGCCGATGAAGCAACGACCGCACCGGCGGCCGCACCGGGCCCGCATGGGTGGCATCACCACCATGGTGCCGGACACCTGTATTCCCAGCTTAACTTGAGTGCGGAGCAGCAGGCATCCATCAAGACCATCATGGCAAACGCCGGTCCGCAGCTGAAGAGCATTCATCAGGAGATGCGCGCCAACTCGCTGAAACTGAGCCAAACGCAGCCAACCGATGCGAACTACGCCAGTGTCGTGTCGCAAGTCACGCAGGCCAACGGTTCGCTGCACTCGCAGATGATTACGCAGCGCGAAGCAGTGCGCGCGCAGATTTTCAAGGTGCTGACGCCGGCTCAGCAAACGCAGCTCGCCGCCTTGAAGGCGCAGATGCAAGCGCGCATGCAAGCCCGCATGCAGGCGGGCCGGGGCGCTGTTGCGCAATAAATTATCGAGATCTAATGTTTTAGCAGTCTCGGGGTCGCTGTCGTTCTGACGCTCATTTCTGGGCGGCCGCGATCCCGTCTTTTTTCAGCAGCTGAATCACGTTGCCCTGGCCCACCAGATGCCCGGTGCCGACGATCACCAAATAATTCTTATCATCGTTGAGCAGCGCCTCGATTTTGGGCACCCACTTGCGGTTGCGTGCCACCAGCACGGAGTCATACAGCGCCGGGTCGCGGCCGATCTCTGATTTCAATTGGTCCGCGAACCATTGCGTGTCGCCGTTGGCCCAGGCGTGCACCATGGCGTCGACTTCCTTGGGCAGGTCGTGGGCTTCCTCGAGGCTGGAGATCAAATAGTCGGCTTGCTGGTCCATTGTCATCGCGTCGAATAGCGCGATTTGATCCTGCACGGTCTCGAGTCCCGCCACGGATTTGCCATCGGCGCGCGCACGCTGCAGAAAAAACATCTCGACGCCGGACTGCGGCTGAAAGCCGAGCTGCTGCAGCTGCAGCTGCGAAATGGCTTCCGCGGCGAACCAAGGCGCGAACGCGTCGAAAATACCGAGATCGATGCCCACCCCTTCGCCAAGACTTGCGCACGCTTATAGCGCGTATCGCCCATGATGGCCGGCAGCGTTTTGCCCTCGGGCAGCCGCGCGCTGGCGAGCAGTTCGCGTCTGCATTTGCTGCGAGTCGATGTCCGCCAAATTGATTTCCATGAGAATCGAACTGGCGTTGCCGTAGGCACTGCAGCACCGCCGGCGCAAGCGGATAATCGCTCGGCCGCAGCACATGAATCGAGCCTAAGATGTAAACGGTATTGTGCTTGCCGTGCAATTCCCATAGCGCGTGCAGCGGGCCGTCGGCGCGCGCCGACGCCGAGAGTGCGACGCAAGCACAGCGCCAGTCCCAGCACCCGCCAGCGGATCGAGAATCGTCGCATCGAGGATGTGCCCCGGGACGGACTCCCAGGACTGGCTCCTAACTCGCGGTTTGCCGCAATTGCGCCGATTGTACCCAGTGCACCTGAGAGTCGATACGTCCGTCTGCATGTAATTCGAAACTGCGGTAGGCCGGCGGAGCCGAATCCACCGCGTAGCGATCGCTCTTGGGCAGAAACTGCGCACCGGTGGACGGTGTCGCAAACAAGCGCACAGCGCCGCGATTGCCGTCGAACGCTTGGTGAACATGGCCCCACACGACCGCGCGCACATTGGTATGCGCATCGATGACATTCCAAAAATCTTCGGGCTGGGCGAGTCCCACGCTGTCCAACCAGCGGCTGCCCATCGCAATCGGGTGGTGATGCAGGCACACCATGACGTGCTTGGGCGCTGCCTTCAGCGCCGTATCGAGGCGTGCCAGCTCGTTCTTCGTCAGGCGCCCGCCCACATGGCCCGGGTCATAGCTATCGAGCATCACGAAGGTCCAATCACCGATGGTGTGCGTGCCGCAAATCTTGAATGGATCGCCGGCAAGTTCTGCGCGCATGGTCTCGGGCTCATCGTGATTGCCGGGAATGCACAGCACGGGTTTGACGAGGTTGCCGAAAATGCTGCGAAACCGCAGATAACCGGATTTGTCGTCTTGCACTAAATCGCCCGTAACCAATACGGCCTGATAGTTTGGTGCGCGTAAAAACGCATCATCGAGCGTCGCATGCAAGCTCGAGTCGGTCTCGACGCCGCGCAATCTGCCGCTTGCGCTGCCGTAAAGATGCGTGTCCGTGATTTGTAGAATTTGCATCTGATAAATGGTAACAAAGCAGTGCTGCGACGACCGCGAACTGGGTCATGGCGCAGCCTCTACGCCTTATACATAACAGACTACTGTTATGTGACCGCGTTCCGTCGCAAATAGACAACGCCCGCGCGTAATGCGACCGATATCACGCGGCATTGCTGGCAGGGGGCGCATCGGAGACAATACGCGGCTTGTCTTGTCAAATTAAGAAGCCTCCCATGCCCACCCGCCGCGACCTTGCAAACGCCATCCGAGCTCTGTCCATGGACGCGGTCCAAAAGGCGAATTCGGGCCATCCCGGCGCGCCCATGGGCATGGCGGACATCGCCGAGGTGCTGTGGCGAGACGTGCTTAAGTTCAATCCGGGCAATCCGACTTGGGCGGACCGTGACCGCTTCGTGCTCTCTAACGGTCACGCGTCGATGTTGCTCTACTCGGTACTGCATCTCACCGGGTATCCCTTGTCGATGGACGAAATCAAGAATTTTCGGCAATTCGGTTCGAAGACTCCGGGGCATCCGGAACGCGAGGTGCATCTCGGCATCGAGACCACGACGGGGCCGTTGGGCCAGGGGTTTGCCAACGCGGTGGGAATGGCTCTGGCCGAACGCTCGCTGGCGACCACCTTCAACCGGCCTGGCCACGCTATTGTTGATCATCACACCTACGTATTCGTGGGCGACGGCTGCATGATGGAAGGCATTTCGCACGAGGCGGCTTCCTTGGCCGGGATGCAGCAGCTCGGCAAGCTCATCGCGATCTACGACGACAATGGCATTTCAATCGACGGCAAGGTCGTGGGCTGGTTCGATGACGATACCGCGCACCGCTTCGAAGCCTACGGCTGGCATGTCATACCGCATGTCGACGGCCAAAGCAGCGAGGCTGTCGCCTCGGCGCTGGCGGCCGCGCGCGCCGTCACTGACAAGCCCTCATTCATCTGCGCAAAGACCATCATCGGGTTTGGCGCGCCCAAGCAGGGCACCCAAACCATGCACGGCGAAGCAATGGGCGAGGCCGATATCGCCGTGGCGCGCAAGACCCTCGGCTGGAGCTCGCCGCCGTTTGAAATCCCCGCCGATATTCGTGCCGCCTGGGATCGACGCGAGAAGGGTGCCGCGGCCGAACGCGAGTGGCGAACGCGTTTTAGCGCCTACCGTCAAGAATTTCCCGCGTTGGCAGCAGAATTTGAGCGGCGCATGGCGGGCGATCTGCCGGCCGGATTCGACGAACTATTGCGGGCGTTCGCCGGCGGGGCGCAATCCGAGGGCAAGTCCCTGGCCACGCGGCAATCTTCGCAGGCGGCGTTGAACGCCATCGGTCCTTCGTTGCCTGAGTTGCTGGGCGGGTCAGCGGATTTGACGCCCTCGAACGGCACCTGGCGCAAGGACTCGGTGACCTTGAGCCCGACCGCGCCTGCGGGAAATTACATTCATTACGGCGTGCGTGAGTTCGGAATGTCGGCCGTCATGAACGGCATCACCGCGCACGGGGGCCTGATTCCCTATGGCGGCACGTTCCTGACTTTTTCCGACTATGCGCGCAATGCCGTGCGCATGGCCTGCTTGATGCGCATACGCGTGATCTTCGTTTATACGCACGATTCCATCGGACTGGGCGAGGATGGACCCACGCATCAGCCAATCGAGCATCTTGCAAGTCTGCGGGTCATCCCGCATATCGATCTGTGGCGCCCCTGCGATGCGGTTGAAACGGCTGTGGCGTGGGGCGTGGCCCTGGATAGTCGCGACGGACCCACGTTGTTGGTGTTGACGCGCCAGGCCTGCACGCATCAAGCGCGCGAGCCCGGTCAAGTCGCGAATATTACTCGCGGCGGGTATGTGCTCATCGAGGCCTCCGGAACTCCCGAGGCCATCGTGATTGCCACCGGCTCGGAGGTGGGAATCGCCGCCGAGGCGGTTCGCAGCATGAATGCCAAGGGCCGTAAAATCCGCCTGGTGTCCATGCCCAGCACAAACCGCTTCGACGCGCAGGACGCGGCGTACAAAGAGAGCGTGCTGCCTGCCGCTGTGACGCGACGGGTTGCGGTCGAGGCCGGCGTACGCTCCGACTGGTGGCGCTACGTGGGCCTCAAAGGGCAGGTGGTGGGCATCGATCACTTCGGCGCCTCGGCGCCCGCCAAGGTGCTGTTTCCGCAATTCGGCTTTACCGCCGAGAAGGTCGTCGAGGCGGTCGAGAAAGTACTGGCCGCCGGCTGATGGGGGTTTGGGTTTAACAGTTGCGCGACGCGCATGAGGGGTACGATGGCGATCAAAGTTGGCATCAATGGCTACGGGCGAATCGGCCGTAATATTCTGCGCGCGCTGTATGAAGGCAAGCATGGCGGCAACCTCAAAATCGTTGCCATCAACGACCTGGGCGATGCCAATACGAATGTTCATCTGACCCGTTTCGACACCGTGCACGGTCGATTTCGCGGCGACGTCCATGTGGACGGCGATTCCATGGTGGTCAACGGCGATCGCATCCGCGTCATCGCGCAGCGTGATCCGACGAAATTGCCATGGGGAGAGCTCGGCGTCGAGTACGTGCTGGAGTGCACCGGTTTATTCACCAGCAAAGCCAAAGCCGCGGCGCATCTGGCCGCGGGCGCCAAGAAAGTCGTGATTTCCGCGCCGGGCGGCGAGGATGTTGACGCCACCATTGTCTATGGCGTGAATCACGACATTTTGAAATCCAGCATGACGGTCATTTCGAATGCCTCCTGCACCACGAATTGCCTGGCGCCGTTGGTGAAAGTGCTGCACGACAAGGTCGGCGTCCTCGCCGGCGTGATGAATACCATTCACTCCTACACCAACGATCAGGTGCTGACGGATGTGTATCATTCCGATTTGCGCCGGGCGCGCTCGGCCACGATGTCCATGATTCCAACCAAGACCGGCGCCGCGGCCGCGGTCGGATTGGTGCTGCCGGAGCTCAAGGGCAAGATCGACGGTTTCGCGATTCGCGTGCCGACGATCAACGTGTCGTTGGTGGATTTGAGCTTTACAGCCGCGCGCAAAACCAGCGTGCAGGAAATTCACGATGCCATCAAGGCGGCGGCGGACGGTCCGCTGAAGGGCATTCTCGCGTATAACGATCAACCGCTGGTATCGGTGGACTTCAATCACGATCCCGCCTCATCCACTTACGACGCGACGCTGACCAAGGTCATCGAGGGGACGCTGGTGAAGGCTTGCTCGTGGTACGACAATGAATGGGGATTTTCCAACCGCATGCTCGATACGACCCTGGCGTGGTCGAAGGCCAAGTAAGAGTTCCCCTTGAAGATCACAAAAATGTCCAGCCTGGATCTACGCGATAAGCGGGTGCTGATTCGCGAGGATTTGAACGTGCCGATCCAAGGCGGATCGGTGAGCAGCGATGCGCGCATCCGCGCCGCGTTGCCCACCATTCAGGCGGCCCTGACCGCGAAGGCGCGCGTGCTCGTCATGTCGCACCTCGGACGTCCCGAAGAGGGCAAGTACGCGGAGGAGTTTTCCTTGGCGCCGGTGGCCAAGCGCCTGGCGCAACTGCTCGGCGTTCCGGTGGCCTTCAAGAAGGACTGGCTGGACGGCGTCGAAGTCGCCCCCGGCGAAGTCGTGCTGCTGGAAAACGTGCGCTTCAACAAGGGCGAAAAGAAAGATGCCGATGAGCTGTCGCGGCGCATGGCGGCGCTGTGCGACATCTACGTCATGGACGCGTTCGGCACCGCGCATCGCGCCGAAGCCAGCACCCACGGGGTCGCGAAGTACGCGCCCATCGTTTGCGCCGGTCCCTTGCTGGTCAGCGAGTTGTCCGCGCTCGAAACCGCGCTCGAGAAACCCGCGCGGCCGCTGTTGGCCATCGTTGCCGGCTCCAAGGTCTCGACCAAGCTCACGGTGCTGGAGTCCTTGTTGAGCAAGGTGGATCAGCTCATCGTCGGCGGCGGCATTACCAATACCTTTCTCGCGGCATTGGGCTTCAATGTCGGCAAGTCGCTGTACGAGCCCAACATGCTGGACATCTGCCGGCGGCTGCTCGAGCAATCGAAGAAGCGCGGCATCGTCATCCCGATGCCGACGGATGTGGTGGTGGCGAAGGAGTTTTCCGCGAAAGCCGAAGCCGACGTCAAGGACGTGCGCCAGGTGTCTGCGGAGGACATGATTCTGGATATCGGCCCGGATTCGGCCGAAGCCATGGCGGCGTTGGTGGCATCCGCCGGCACGATTCTGTGGAACGGCCCGGTGGGGGTATTCGAATTCGATCAGTTCGGCGAGGGCACGCGCACGCTGGCCACCGCCATTGCCCGCAGCAAGGCCTTTTCTCTGGCGGGCGGCGGCGACACCCTGGCTGCCATCGAGAAATACGGCATCGAGGACAGCATCTCCTACATATCCACGGGCGGCGGCGCCTTTCTGGAATTCGTCGAAGGCAAGAAGCTTCCCGCGGTTGAGATCCTGGAGCAGCGCGCGGCATGAATTCGGGCCTGCGGCGCACGAAAATTGTCGCGACCTTGGGGCCGGCCACGGACGATCCGGCGGTGCTCGAGGAGATGGTGCGCGCCGGCGTGGATGTGGTGCGTTTGAATTTCTCGCACGGCGCGGTTGCCGATCATGCACGCCGGGTCGAACTGGTGCGCGAGGCTGCGCGCCAGGCCGGCCGCTACGTGGGCGTGCTCGGCGATCTGCAGGGACCGAAAATCCGCATCGACCGGTTTGCGGCCGGAAAGATCGAGCTGCGAGACGGCGCCGAATTCACCCTGGACGCTTCGCTGGCCGTCGATGCCGGCACCGAGCATTCGGTGGGAATTGCCTATAAGAAATTGCCGACCGACGTATTCGCCGGCGATGTGCTGCTGTTGAACGACGGCCAGATCAGCTTGCGGGTCGTTGGCATACGAAGGCCCGCGCATCAAGACTCGCGTGCTGGTGGGCGGCGAGCTCGGCAACAACAAGGGCATCAACCGGCAGGGCGGCGGACTGTCCGCCGGCGCGCTGACCGACAAGGATCGCGAGGACATCGTCACGGCAGCGCGCCTGAAGGTGGATTACCTGGGGATCTCCTTTCCGCGCGACGCGGCGGATATGGATGAGGCGCGCGGATTGCTGCGCCAAGCCGGCGGCCACGGCCTCTTGGTTGCGAAAATCGAGCGCGCCGAGGCGATCAAGAATCTGGCCGCCGTCGTCAAAGCCAGCGATGGCGTGATGGTGGCGCGCGGCGATCTGGGCGTGGAAATGGGCTTTGCGGAGCTTGCCGGCCTGCAGAAGCTGATCATTCAGGAGACCCGGCTACAGAACAAAGTCGTGATCATGGCCACGCAGATGATGGAATCGATGATCACCGCCACGATTCCGACGCGCGCCGAGGTGTCCGATGTCGCCAATGCCGTCATGGACGGCACCGACGCCGTCATGCTGTCCGCGGAAACGGCCTCGGGCCGGCATCCCGCCAAGGTCGTGGAGGCCATGGCGCAGATCGTGGTCGGCGCGGAAAAATATGAGGTCGAACATGTCCGCGCGCGCCAGCGCCAGAGCGGATTTTTCGCGCAGACCGATGAGGCCATTGCGGCCGCGGTCATGTACACGGCGAATCATCTGCATGTGAAAGCCATCGTCGCCTTGACCGAATCCGGTTCGACGGCGCTGTGGATGTCGCGGGTGCGCTCGGATATTCCCATCTATGCCTTTACCCGGCATGAGATCACGCGCCGCCGGGTCACCTTGTATCGCGGCGTTTATCCGATTGCCTACGACGTCGAGGATCGGGGCGAAGCGGTGTATTTCTCGATTTTCCGCCTGCTGCTGGGCCAGAAGTTGGTGCTCGAGAACGATCACATCATCCTCACCAAGGGCGAACTCAGCGGCATCTCCGGCGGCACCAATTCCATGCAGATCCTGCGCGTTACACGAAAGTAGCTTATGGCCAACGAATTTCGCGGCACCGATCGATACATCGCCACCGAGGAACTGATGGCCGCGGTCAACGCCGCGGTGGTGCTGTCGCGGCCGCTGCTCATCAAGGGCGAGCCCGGCACCGGCAAAACGCTGCTGGCGAATGAAATCGCGCGCGCCCTGGACAAGCCATTTTTCGAATGGCACATCAAATCCACCACCAAGGCGCAGCAGGGACTGTACGAATACGACGCGGTGTCGCGTCTGCGCGATTCGCAGCTCGGCGATGCCAAGGTCAAGGACATCCGCAACTACATCCTCAAGGGCAATCTATGGGAAGCCTTCGATTGCGACGTGCAGCCGGTGCTGCTCATCGATGAGATCGACAAGGCGGACATCGAATTTCCGAACGATCTGCTGCGCGAGCTCGACCGGATGGAGTTCTACGTGTACGAAACGCACGAGACGGTGCGCGCCAAGCATCGGCCGATCATCGTGATCACCAGCAACAACGAAAAAGAGCTGCCCGACGCGTTTTTGCGGCGCTGCTTCTTTCACTACATCCGCTTCCCCGATACGGCGACGATGACCCAGATCGTCGATGTGCATTTTCCGGACTTGAAGCGCGAGCTGCTGCACGAGGCGCTGACCACGTTTTTCAAGATCCGCGAAACGCCGGGTCTGAAGAAAAAGCCGACCACCTCGGAGTTGCTCGATTGGATCAAGCTGCTGGTGACCGAAGACATTCCGCCGGAAGTGCTGCGCAGCGATGACGCCAAGAAGCTCATTCCGCCGCTGTATGGCGCGCTGCTGAAGAACGAGCAGGACGTGCACTTGTTCGAGCAGCTCGTCTTCCTGCACCGCCGGAATGCTCGTTAAGTTCTTTTTTCTGCTGCGCAAGACCGGCGTGCCGGTCTCGATCACCGAATTGCTGACCCTGCTCGAGGCCCTCAAGGCCGGTCTGGGCGACCTGAGCGCCGAGCGCTTTTACTATCTGGCGCGCACCTGCCTGGTCAAGGACGAGAAGTTCTACGACCGCTTCGACCGCGCCTTTGCCGCGCACTTCAAGGGCATCGAGGATGTATTCGCGCTGCTGCAGCGGCAGCTGCCGGCCGATTGGCTGGAAAAGTTGGCGGTGCGCGATTTCACCGACGAGGAGAAGGCCGAGATCGAGGCCCTGGGCGGCTGGGACAAGCTGATGGAGACCCTCAAGAAGCGCCTCGAGGAGCAGAAGGAGCGGCACCAGGGCGGCAGCAAGTGGATCGGCACCGCGGGAACCTCGCCGTACGGCGCCTACGGCTTCAATCCCGAAGGGCGTGCGTATCGGCCAGGACGGCGGGCGCAATCGCAGCGCAGTCAAAGTCTGGGACAAGCGCGAATTCGCCAACCTCGACGACAAGGTGGAACTGGGCACGCGCAACATCAAGATCGCGCTGCGGCGGCTGCGCCGCTTTGCGCGGCGCGGCGTGCCCGACGAACTGGCACTGGCCGACACCATCGACGCCACGGCGCGCTCGGGCGGCTGGCTCGACATCAAGATGCAGGCCGAGCGCAAGAACGTCATCAAGATGCTGCTGCTGCTTGATATCGGCGGATCGATGGACGATCACGTCAAGACCTGCGAGGAGCTGTTCTCCGCCGCGCGCAGCGAGTTCAAGCATCTGGAGCATTATTACTTTCACAACTTCGTGTACGAAGCGCTGTGGAAGGACAATCGGCGGCGCTTCAACGAGCACATGAGCACCACCGAGATCATCCGCACCTACGGGCCGGACTACAAGCTGATTCTGGTGGGCGATGCGACCATGAGCCCCTATGAGATCACGCATGCCGGCGGCAGCGTCGAGCATTGGAATCCGGAACCGGGCAGCGTGTGGCTCGAGCGCTTGATGAAGCAGTACCCGAAATTCGCCTGGATCAATCCCGCAGCCGCAATCGCGCTGGCGTCAGACCGCCTCGATCGACATGACGCGCGATATGCTCGAAGGCCGCATGTATCCCCTGACGCTGGCCGGACTCGACGACCTCATCGACGCGCTGACGTGATTCCGGAGCCCCGACAACTCGGCTTGGTGTTGACCGGCGGCGGCGCGCGCTCGGCCTACCAGGTCGGCGTGCTCAAGGGCATCGCGGATCTGCTGCGGCGCGGCTCGGCCTGTCCGTTTCCCATCATCACCGGCACCTCGGCGGGCGCCGTGAGCGCCATCGCACTGGCCTCGGATGCGGCGCATTTCCGGCGTTCGATTTTTGCGATCGAGCGGGTGTGGCGCGATTTCAGGGTGCATCAAGTGTTCAAGGCGGACGCGGCGAGCATGCTGAAATCAGGGCTGCATTGGCTGCTGGCGTTCCTCACCGGCGGCTGGCTGGTGCAGCCGCCGCATTCGCTGTTCGACAATTCGCCGTTGTGGGAATTGCTGCGCACGCATTTGCACTTCGACGGCATCCCGCGCAGCCTGTACAAGACGCACCTGCATGCCATCGGCATCAGCGCGACCTGTTATGCCGATGCCGACTCGGTGACTTTCTTTGCCGCTGAGCCCACGGCGGAGCCGTGGAGGCGCGTCTATCGCAAGGGTGTGCGCGCCACGCTTGACGCTGGATCACTTGATGGCAAGTCTTGCCATCCCCTTTCTGTTCCGCCCGGTGCTGCTCAATGATGCTTACTATGGCGACGGCGCCATGCGCCAAACCTCGCCCTTGAGTCCCGCGATTCTGCTGGGCGCCAAGCGCCTGCTGATCATCGGCGTCAATGACCCGGCGCCCACGGGCGCGCCCCCGCGGCGGCCGCCGATCGAGCCAACCTTCAGCCAGATGTTCGGCTTCATGCTGGACTCGCTGTTCATGGATCAGCTCAACGCCAGTCTCGAGCGCATCAATCGCTACAACGAAAGCGCCGACATGCGGCCGATCGAGACGCTGGTGATCACGCCGACGCGCGACGTGAACGAGATCGCGCGGCGGCATGTGGATGAACTGCCGCGCGCCTTGCGGACGCTATTGCGCGCACTGGGCGCGCACAACGCGCCCAACTCCCTGCTGCTCAGCTACCTGCTGTTCGAGCGCGGCTTCACCCGGGAGATGATCGATATGGGCTATGAGGATGCGAAAGCGCGGGCCGGCGGAAATTCGCGAGTTCTTGCAGTTGAGCACGCCCGGCAGTTTCGGGCGGCACGCTAGGCCTTTTGCAGCGAATCGTGCCGCGCCAGCACTTGCGGATGGCTCTTGCGGAAATGCTGCGGCGAGCTGCTCGGCAATGTAAACGGAACGATGCTGGCCGCCGGTGCAGCCGATGGCGATGGTCAAATAGCTGCGATTCGCCTGCGAGAACTCGCTCACGCGCTTCTCCAGAAACGCGGTCAGGTCCGCAACCATGCTGCGCACGCTGGCGAAGCCCGACGAGATACTCGATGACCGCCGGGTCGCGGCCGGTCAAATTGCGCAGGGCGGTCTCCCAATGGGGATTCGGCAAGCTGCGCACATCGAATACGAAGTCCGCATCGCCCGGAATGCCATGCTTATAGCCGAAGGATTCGAACATCAGCGACAACTGGCCCTCGCGTCGGCGCTCGATGCGCTCGCGAATCATCTCGCGCAGCGCGTGCACGCCCATGCTCGAGGTATCGATCACCCAGTCCGCGGCGATGGTGATCGGCTCGAGCAGCTTGCGCTCCGAGGCGATGGCTTCGCGCAAGTCGACCTCGCCGGTGACCAAAGGATGCTTGCGGCGGGTTTCCGCATAGCGCTTGAGCAGCACCTCATCGGTGGCGTGCAGGTACAGAACCTCGCAGTCGATGCCGCTGCGGCGCAGCTCCTTGACCAGGGCGGGGATGGTTTCGATTTCGTTGGGGCGATTGCGCGCATCGAGGCCGACGGCGGTGCGCGGGTAGGTGTCGCCCATGCCGCGGACCGTGTGCGAAATGAAGGGCTTGAGCAGCGCGGCGGGAATGTTGTCGACGCAGTAGAAGTCGATGTCCTCCAGCATGTGCAAGGCAACGCTCTTGCCGGAGCCGGAAAGCCCGCTCACGATGATCAGCCGCATCGACAGGGGCCTGTCGGTGAGTCGCATGGGCCTAGCGCGCTTTGAGCACATCCTCGGCGTGGTGGTCGGAGGTTTTTTCCTTGTGCTTCTTGACGCAGCGGTCGAGCTTGTCGGCCAGCGCGTCGATGGAGGCATACATGTTCTCTTCGGTTGCATCCGCGTAGATCTTGTTGCCGCGCACCATCAACGTGGCCTCGGCCTTATGAGTCATTTTTTCGACCGTCAGTACGCAGTGGACGTCGATGAGTTGCTCGAAATGCCGCGAG
Source organism: uncultured Gammaproteobacteria bacterium (assembly GCA_963771615.1). Lineage (GTDB taxonomy): Bacteria > Pseudomonadota > Gammaproteobacteria > Steroidobacterales > Steroidobacteraceae > Bog-1198. The sequence continues at coordinate 106,733 of CAVYUD010000004.1, read as the reverse complement.
ATTCGCTCGAATTTCTTGATGACATAGCCGCGCAGCGCGGCGGTGACTTCCACATGATGACCGCTGAGATCGAGTTGCATGTTTCCTCCTTTCACGTTTAAGACGCGCGGGCAGCGGCTCGCTTCCGCTCGTTCGACGGCGCGATCTGCATGCCCTCGCGGTACTTGGCAACCGTGCGCCGGGCCACCGGTATGCCTTCCTGCGACAGAATCTCCGCCAGCTTGCTATCGCTCCACGGATTTTCTGGATTCTCCTGCGAAATCAGTTTCTTGATCTTGGCGCGAATGGCGATCGAGGACATCTCGGTGCCGTCCGCCGCTTCCACGTGGCTCGAAAAGAAATAGCGGAATTCGAACACGCCGCGCGGCGTGTGCATGTATTTGGCGGTGGTGACGCGCGAGATGGTCGATTCGTGCATTTCGACCGCCTCGGCCACATCCTTCAAGATCAGCGGCTCCATCGCCTCCTCGCCGATTTCGAAAAAGCTCGGTCTGGCGCTGCACGATGCAGCGCGCCACCTTGATCAATGTCTCGTTGCGAATCTCCAAGCTGCGCATCAGCCAGCGCGCTTCCTGCAGCTGGGTGCGCAGCATCGCGTGATCGGGCGCGCGCGATATCAAGTTGGCGTAGCTCTGATTGACGCGCACCCGCGGCACGGTGGCTTGGTTGATTTCGACCGTCCAGCCGTGCTCGGTGCGGCGCACGAATACATCGGGGATCACGTACTCGCGCCTGCGCCGGGTTGACCGCCGCGCCGGGCCGCGGATGGCAGGAGCGCACCAGCGCCAGCGCCATTTCCAGATCGCCTTCGTTGCAGCGCAGCTGCCGGCGCAGCAGCGCGAGCTGCTGGCTGGCGACCAAATCCAGATGCTCGAGCGCGACCCGGATCGCCATATCGCGAGCGGGCGTCTCCGGATCCAGCTGCCGCAGCTGCAGCGCGATGCATTCGCCCAGATTGCGCGCGCCGACGCCGGCAGGTTCCAGCGACTGCACGATGCCGAGCACGCGCTCGACATCGGCGAGCGGTGGCCTCGATCTCCGGCAGCAAGCTCGAGCGCACGTCCTCGAGCGCGTCCTTCAGGTAGCCATCGTCGGTGATCGCATCGGTGATGACGCGCGCGATCGCCATGTCGATCGGGCGAGAGCTTGGCCAGTTCCAGCTGTTCGATCAGCTGCTCCTGCAGGGTCTGGCCGTGCTGATCGCTGAAATCGCTGCTGCGATCGTCATCGCCCGACCATAGCGTCGATCCGAGGGTCCGCTGGTCTGTTCGCCCCAGGCCTCATCCGCGATCTCGACTTCCGGCGTTTCGCGCTGATCGACGGGTGTGCTGATGCCATCCAATTCGCGCGTATTTCTCCTCGAGCCGGACCGGCAGTTCTTCGCGCTCCCGCGTGCGCGTCCGGCGCCTCAGGTCTCTTCCTCGCCCTCGAGCATGACATTGGTTTCGAGGGTCTCGCGGACATGGGCCTGCAGGTCGAGCGAGGGCAGCTGCAGCAGCCGAATCGCCTGCTGCAGCTGCGGCGTCATGGTCAGCTGCTGACCAATGCGAAGCTGCAGACTTGGCTTCAACATATTGCTTTCGAACCAAGCCTACAATTTGAAATCCTGGCCCAAGTACACCTCACGGACCTGCGGGTTGGCAAGAATCTGGTCCGCAGAACCGGAGGCGAGGACGCTACCTTGACTGACGATATAGGCTCTGGCGCAAATACCCAAGGTCTCCCGCACATTATGATCCGTAATCAACACTCCTATGCCCTTGTCGGACAAGTGCTTGATTATTCGCTGGATATCGGCGACGGAGAGCGGGTCGACCCCGGCAAACGGCTCATCCAGCAGCATGAAGCGCGGATCGGCCGCCAAGGCCCGGGCGATTTCGACCCGGCGGCGCTCCCCGCCGGACAGGCTCATCCCCAAGCTGTCGCGCACATGGCCGATGTGCAGCTCGCCCAGCAGCTCCTTCAGGCGCGCGGCCCGGCCGGCATCGTCCAAGCCCGGGCCGGGTCTCCAGGATGGCCATGATGTTGTCCGCCACCGAGAGCTTGCGGAACACGGAGGGCTCCTGCGGCAGGTAGCCCAAGCCCAATTGCGCGCGGCGGTGCATGGGCAGCCGGCTGATATCGCGATTGTCGAGAAGATCTCGCCATGCTCGCAGCGGGTCAGGCCGACGATCATGTAGAAGGCGGTGGTCTTGCCGGCGCCGTTGGGGCCCAGCAGCCCGACCACTTCGCCGCTTTCCACCTCCAGCGACAAATCCCGCAGTACCTGCCGTGATTTGTAGCTTTTGGCGAGGTTCAGCGCCCGCAATACGCTCATGGATTAGGCTTGGGCTGCGCCGATTTCGGCGGCGGCGGGGTGATGATGATGTGCACGCGCTGCGAATCCTGTTCCGCGGCTCGGCGATGACCTTTGGGCGAGCACGTTGTACTTCAACGATTCGCCGCGGATTTCATTCTGCCGTCGCTCAAATAGGCATTGTTCGAGAGCCGCACCATGCCCTTGGACGCATCGTAGTCGATGGTGTCGGCGTTGCCCTTGGCCATCTTGCCGGTCTTGGCGATCTTCTGCTGGAAGGTGGCCGGCTTGCCGTTGGCCACGGCCTTGCGTCAGCACCTTGTTGACGAAGGTGACCTGCGCCTCGTCGGAATTGCAGCTGGCCTTGTCCATGGTGATCTTCACGTTGCCGCGGAAAACCCAGACGCTGTTGTCGAAATTCAGTCGCCGAGCGCTGCTGTTGGCCTGGCCCTGATCGGCGGTGATCGTCATGTTGCCCTGCGAGATGCGCACTTTGCGAAGAAGAGATTGTTGTTCTTGCAGGTCGATTTCGACGGACTGCGCGTCGAGCAGTGATCGGCTGCTTGGCGATCGCGCGGCGACCGGGCGCGGCGCCTGCGCAATCCGCAGCGGCGACGAGCAGTGCGACGCAGGGCGAGCAGTTTACGGGTGGAAGCGGCCATTGACTTTCGATTCTAGGCGCATGGTGCGCTCTTTCAAATTCGCGACTCAGGCCGCGCGCGGTCAGGACGTGTGCCGCCGAAGTCGATGCGCACGTCGCTCTTGGTGGTGGCGATGCCGTTCGGAACATCGTAGCTCAGCGTATCGGTGTGGATGACGGCGGTGCCCGGTCGTGCCCGTGGCTCTCGCCCTCCAGCCGCACATTGCCGGCGACATCGACGATCTTGCCGCCCGGCTGACACATGCGCGGTGTCGCCGAACATGATCCAGGTCTGGCCGCTCGGCGTGCTGATAGTCGACCCTGACGTTGGACAGCGCGACTTCGTTGCCGTGGTCGATCTGGTCGATGCGCTCGGCCTCGATGCGGATGCCGGGCGCGCCGGCGCATCGTAATCCGTCAGCACGGCATTTTTCAAGTAATAGCCGGGCAGGTCGGCCTGCTCGCGTCGGCTCAGCGCGGCGGCCGGCGTGCGCGGGCGAACTCAAGATCCAGGTGCTGATCGCCAGCGCCACCACGGCGAGCACGGTAAAGACGCGGAACAGCATCAGCGCGCTGCCCGGCGCGGGCGCGCAGCAGCGCGTCGCACAGCTCGCGCACCGCGCCGCGGCCGCCGGCGGCCGTGCGACCCAATGCGCCGCCGACAGCACCAGCGGGTGCGCATCCGCCACCGCGGCGGCGAAGCCCACCGCCGACATCAGCGGCAGATCCGGCGTGTCATCGACGATGCAGGCGCAGTTCAGAGGATCGATGTCCAGACGCTTGGTCAAGCGCTGGCAGCGCCGCGACCTTGTCGCTGCAGCCTTGCACCACGTGCGGCACGCCGCAGTTCGCGCATGCGCGCCGCGACGGCGGCGGAGCGGCGGCCGCTGAACGCCGCCACTTGCGACGCCGCGCTCCATCAGCAGCTTGATGCCGTGGCCGTCGCGCACGTGGAACACCTTGAGCGCCTCGCCCTTGGCGCCGAAATACAGCCGGCCGTCGGTCAGCACGCCGTCGACGTCCAGCACCAGCAGCTCGATCTTGCGCCAGCGGCGTGGCGGTTGCGCGCCTTCAAATCACACCGGCGCGCAGCAGATCGTGCACGTTGAGCGCGCCCACGATCTTGTCGTGCGCATCGACGCACGATCAGCGAAGTGATGCGGTGCGTCTCCATCAGATGCACCGCTTCGGCGGCCAGCGTGCCGGGCTGCACGGTCTTCGGCGTGCCGGCGTCATCACCTGATCCATGCGCGTGGTGTGCAGATCCGCGGCGCGATCCAGCGCGCGGCGCAAATCGCCGTCGGTGAACACGCCGAGCACGTGCGTCGCCGTCATCGACGATGGCGGTCATGCCCAGACCCTTGGAGGTGACTTCCATCAACCCGTCGGCCAGCGTGGTGTCGGCGCGCACCGTCGGGATGTGCTCGCCGGTGCGCATCACGTCGTCGCACGTACAGCAGACGCCGGCCCAAGATTGCCGGCCGGATGCGAGCGCGCGAAATCCTCTTCGGTGAAGCCGCGCGCCTTGAGCAAGGCCACCGCCAGCGCATCGCCCACCGCCAGCGCGGCGGTGGTGCTGGCCGTGGGCGCGAGATTCAAGGGGCAGGCCTCGGCCGGCACGCCGATATCCAAATGCACCGTGGCGATGCGCGCCAGCGCGGAGTCCGCGTTGCCGGTGAAGGCGATCAGCGGCACGCCCAAGCGCTTGATCACCGGCAGGATGGTGAGAATTTCGCCGGTCTCGCCGGAATTGGACAGGGCCAGCACGGCATCGTCGCGCGTGATCATGCCGACATCGCCGTGGCTGGCCTCGCCCGGATGCACGAAAAACGACGGGCGTGCCGGTGCTGGCCAGGGTGGCGGCGATCTTGCCGCCGATATGGCCGGACTTGCCCATGCCGGTGACCACGACGCGGCCGCGGCAGTTAAGACAAATGCGGCAGGCGCGTGCAAAATCCGCCCCCAAGCGCGGCAGCTGCGCGCGCAAGCCGTCGATTTCGATGGTGAGCGCCTGGCGGCCGAGTTCGACCAGGCGTTCGTCGGTGAAGTCGGAATTCATCGGCGAATGATACCGCGTATGCTTGTCGCAATTTCGAGGAGCAGGCATGAATGCACAAGAGGTAGCGCAGCTGCATCGAGGCCGGGTCTCGCCGGCAGCCAGGCGCTGGTGAGCAGCGCCGACAACGTGCATTTCGAGGCCGTCGTGATTGCGCCGGCGTTCGCCGGCAAACGCGCCGTGCAGCGCCATCAAATGGTGTACGTCACCTTGGGCGCGGCCGTGGGCAATGAGATCCATGCGCTGGCGCTGCAGGTGTTCACGCCGGAGGAATACGCAAGGCAGGGCCGTGGATAAGCTGCAGATTCAAGGCGGCATCCCGCTCGAGGGCGAGATCCGCATCTCGGGCGCGAAGAACGCGACGCTGCCGATTCTGGCCGGCTGCTTGCTGGCCGACGGGCCGGTGACGGTGTCGAACGTGCCGCATCTGCAGGATGTCACCACCATGATCGAGCTGCTGGGCCGCATGGGCGTGTCGGTCACCATCGATGAGAAAATGCGCATCGAGGTGGATGCATCGACCATCAAGGAATATTTCGCGCCCTATCAGCTGGTGAAAACCATGCGCGCCTCGATCCTGGTGCTGGGGCCGCTGCTGGCGCGCTACGGCGCGGCGGATGTGTCGCTTGCCCGGCGGCTGCGCCATCGGCGCGCGGCCGGTCAACATCCATGTGGCCGGTCTGCAGGCGATGGGCGCCGATATTCACATCGAGAACGGCTATATCAAGGCGCGCGCGCGGCCGGCTCAAAGGCGCGCGGCTGGTGCTGGAGACCGTCACCGTCACCGGCACCGAAAACCTCATGATGGCCGCGACGCTGGCCGACGGCGAGACCGTGCTGGAGAACGCCGCGCGCGAGCCCGAGGTGGTGGACCTGGCGAATTTCCTGATCGCGATGGGCGCCAAGATCAAGGGCGCCGGCACCGATCGAATCGTCATCGAGGGCGTGAAGCGCCTGAACGGCACCGCCTACGAAGTGCTGCCGGACCGCATCGAGACCGGCACCTATCTGGTGGCGGGCGCCATCACCGGCGGCCACATTCGCGTCAAGAATACGCGGCCCGATCATCTCGATGCGGTGATCGGCAAGCTGCAGGAGGCGGGCGCGAGCATCGACGTCGGCGACACCTGGATCGAGGTCGACATGCGCGGCCGGCGGCCGACGGCCGTCGACATCCGCACCGCGCCGTATCCGGCCTTTCCCACCGACATGCAGGCGCAGTTCGCGGCGCTCAACACCGTGGCGAGCGGCGTCGGCACCATCATCGAAACGATTTTCGAAAATCGCTTCATGCACATGCTGGAAATGCGGCGCATGGGCGCGGAGATCCGCCTCGAGGGCAACACCGCCATCATCAAGGGCGTCGAGCGGCTGACCGCCGCGCCGGTCATGGCGACCGACCTGCGCGCCTCGGCGAGCCTGGTGCTGGCGGCGCTGGTCGCCGACGGCCGCACCGAGATCGAGCGCATCTATCACATCGATCGCGGCTATGAGGCGATCGAGGAGAAGCTGCAGCAGTTGGGCGCGAAGATCCGGCGCACGCCTTGAGGCCCGCGCGGCGCGCTGTCAACGCTGCTGCATGGGGCGCGTGGGCCGCTCCACGCACCTTGAGCTTGATCTTGTAGGCCTCGCCGCGCATGGCGGCCTTCGAGCTCCACGCCGGCGCCGGGCTTCAGCGCGGCGACGCGGCTCACCAGTTCCTGGGCGCTGCGCACCGGCTCGCCGCCCAGCGCGGTGATCAGATCGCCGGGCCGCACGCCGGCCTCGTAGGCCGGGCTGTCGACCAGGATATTCACCACCGTGACGCCACCGCCCGCCGTGCCGACTTGCGCGGCCTGCTCGTCGGTCAAATCCTGCGGCACGAAGCCGAGCCAGCCGCGCACCACGTGGCCGTTCAAGAGAATCTGTTCCATGACGCCGCGCACCAGATTGACGGGAATGGCGAAGCCGATGCCCTCCGGTCCGCCATAGCTGCGATTGAGCACCGCGGTGTTGATGCCGACCAGATCGCCGTGCGCGTCGATCAGCGCGCCGCCGGAATTGCCGAGATTGATGGCGGCATCGGTTTGAATGAAATTCTCGAAAGTCGCCAGCCCCAGCTGGCCGCGGCCGGTGGCGCTGACGATGCCCTGAGTCACGGTCTGACCCATGCCATAGGGATTGCCGATGGCGAGCACGATGTCGCCGACGCGCAACGTGTCGGAGCGGCCCAAGGGCATGATGGGCAGGTTGCCGATCTCCAGATCCAGGATGGCGATATCGGTGTCGGGATCCTGCCCGACGATGGTGGCATCGGCGATGCGGCCATCGGCCAGCTGCACGCGGATCGAGTCGGCGCCGGCGATGACGTGCTGATTGGTGACGATGGTGCCCATGGCATCGACGATGACGCCCGAGCCCAAGCTGCGTTCGATGCGCTGGCGATAGCTCGGCCAATAATCGCCGAACAACTGATTCAAGCGGCGCCGCTTGAGTGCGCTCGGTGACCACGCGCGCGGTATAGATGTTGACCACCGCCGGCGCCGCGCGCGCCACCGAATCGGCGAAACTCTGCATGACGACGGGCGCGGCGGGTGAGACGTTCGTCGCGGCAGGCGCGGCGCTCGAGGCGGCAGGGCTCGCAGGCGGTGACGGGCTTGCGGTGGTGCGCGCCCCCAAGAGCGTCGGGTTCCACCAGACCACGAGAAACGCCACCGCCAGGCCGACCACGACCGCTCTGACCAAAAAACTCACGAGGACGCGAGTGTTCTGCAATTAATATCGCTCCTCGAGCCTTAAGGGTGACTGGCGCTAATCTGTGTATAATGCGCTCCCAATATTCTTTGGGAAACACTGCGGCCATAGGGGTTTGCGTGAAGATTTGTCAACAATTTTCGAGGGCGATGAATGAGTGATGAGGTTGACCACAGCCGGCGCCGCTTGTTGACGGCGGCCACGGTCGGCACCGGCGCGATCGGCGTCGCGTTCGCGGCGGTGCCCTTTCTCGCTTCGTGGAAGCCGAGCGCGCGCGCCAAGGCGCTGGGCGCGCCGGTCGAAGTGGATGCCTCGAAGCTCGAGGCCGGACAGATGTTGAAGGTGGTATGGCGCGGCCAGCCGGTGTTCGTCGTGCGCCGCGTCAAGGACAGTGGTCGATCAGCTGGGCGGTCACGACGACATGCTGGCCGATCCGAAGTCCGACGACTCGATGCAGCCCGACTACATCAAATCGACCGGCGCGGTGCGCGCGCGCAATCCCGAGTACTGGGTGGGCCTGGCGGTGTGCACGCATCTCGGCTGCTCGCCGCTCGGGCGCATTCGAGCCGAACAATTCGTTCCAAGTGGCCGGCGCGGATCTGGGCGCGAACTGGCCCGGCGGCTTCTACTGCCCGTGCCACGGCTCGAAGTACGATTTGTCCGGCCGCGTCTTCAAGAGCATGCCGGCGCCGAAGAATCTGACCGTGCCGCCGTACGCGTTCGCCGCGAATGCGCGCATCGCCATCGGCGTCGACGACGCTCCCAAAACAGTTTCGTAACGACAAGAGGTAAGCGATGGCCGCAGCACCTGAATCCGCCGGCACCGGCAAAGGATTCATTGGCTGGATCGATCAGCGCTTTCCGCTGACGAAGTTGTGGAAGGAGCAGGTCTCCGAGTACTACGCGCCGAAGAATTTCAACTTTTGGTACTACTTCGGCGTGCTGTCGCTGGTGGTGCTCGCCAACCAGCTGGTGACGGGCATTTTCCTGACGATGAACTACAAGCCGTCGGCGGCCGAGGCGTTCGCCTCGATCGAATACATCATGCGCGATGTGGACTGGGGCTGGCTGATCCGCTACATGCACTCGACCGGCGCGTCGGCGTTCTTCATCGTGATTTATCTGCACATGTTCCGCGCGCTGCTGTACGGCTCGCACCGCAAGCCGCGCGAGCTCATGTGGATCTTCGGCTGCCTGATCTTTCTTGCTGCTGATGGCCGAGGCGTTCATGGGCTACGTGCTGCCCTGGGGCAACATGAGCTATTGGGGCGCGCAGGTCATCGTGTCGCTGTTCAGCAGCCTGCCGTTCATCGGCGGCACGCTGGTGGAATGGATTCGCGGCGACTACTACATCGCGGATGCGACGCTGAACCGCTTCTTCGCGCTGCACGTGGCGGCGCTGCCGCTGGCGCTGATTTTCCTGGTGATCGCGCACCTCATGGCGCTGCACGAGGTCGGCTCCAACAATCCCGACGGCATCGAGATCAAGAAGCACAAGGACGCTGAAGGCCATCCGCTGGATGGCATTCCGTTTCATCCGTATTACACGGTCAAGGATCTCGGTGGGCGTGGCCGGATTCTTGCTGCTGTTCTGCGGCGTGATTTTCTTTGCGCCGACCTTCGGCGGGCTTGTTCCTGGAATCGCCGAACTTCGAGCCGGCCAACCCGCTGCAGACCCCGCCGCACATCGCGCCGGTATGGTATTTCACGCCGTTCTACGCCATGTTGCGCGCCGTGCCCTCGTTCGTCGGCACGCAGGTGTGGGGCGTGATGGTGATGGGCGCCGCGGTCCTCATGCTGTTCTTTGTGCCTTGGCTGGACCGCTCGCCGGTGCGTTCGATCCGCTACCGGGGCCCGATCTACAAGGTGATGCTGGCGCTATTTTCGTGTGTCCTTCGTTTCGCTTGGCGGTCTGCGGCATGAAACCGCCCTCGGGCATCTATCCGATGCTGGCGCGAAGTCTGCACGGTGTTTATTTTGCGTTCTTTTTGCTGATGCCCTGGTACACGAAGTTCGACCGCGTGAAGCCGGTGCCGGAAAGGGTTACGGGACATGATTAAAGCCTGTCGTTTTGGTCGCATTTGGCCTCCTCTGCGCCGGCAGCGCGCTGGCCGAGGAGGGCGGACATTCCGCTGCTGCAAGCCGGCACGGACATCAACAACATCGAGTCGCTGCAGCGCGGCGCGCGCAATTTCATGAACTACTGTTCGGGCTGTCATTCGCTCAAATATCTGCGCTACAACCGCATGGCGACCGATCTGAAAATCCCGGAAGCGGAACTAGCCAAGAATCTGATGTTCACCGCCGACAAGCCGTTCGAGGGCATCACCACTCGCCATGCCGGCGGACTCCGCGGAGCTGGTTCGGCAAGCCGCCGCCGGATTTGTCGCTGATGGCCCGGGAACGCGGCACCGATTACATTATTTTCGTATTTGAAGGGTTTTTATGCCGACAAGACGCGGCCTTGGGGCGTGAATAATCTGTATCTGCCGGGCACGGCCATGCCGCACATGCTGCTCGTGACCGCCAGGGATTGCAAAAGCCCGCGTATCAAGAATGAAAAGGACGAGCACGGCAGCGCCAAAATGGTGCTGGCGGGCGTCGAGCCAATGACCCCGGGGTCCATGAAGCCGGAGGAGTATGATCAATTCGTTCGGGACATCGCCAATTTCTTGGACTATGCCGCCGAGCCCATCAAGTCGAAGCGCGAATCGATGGGCATCTTTGTGATGCTGTTTTTGCTGGTGTTCTTCGTGTTCGCGTACTTGCTGAAGAAAGAATATTGGAAGGACGTCCACTGACGCAGCGGGGCCGTCCCGTTGAGTCATCGCTAGGAGATCGCGTTAGTGGCACGTCGCTCGGTGATGACCCTGTTCTCAGCACCGGCTGACCCGTGGAGTCATCGGACGCGCCTGGTGCTGGCCGAGAAGGGCATCGCCATCGAATTGGTCAATGTCGACCCGAACGACTCTGCCCGAAGATCTCATCGACTTCAATCCGTATCACAGCGTGCCGACGCTGGTGGATCGGGACCTGGTGCTGTACGACTCGCGCGTCATCATCGAGTACCTGGACGAGCGTTTTCCGCATCCGCCGCTGATGCCCATCGATCCGGTGACGCGCGCGCAATTTCGCGTGGCGTTGTACCGGGTCGAGCGCGACTGGTACGCCCTGGCGCACGACATCGAGGTCGATCCGCACAGCAAGACCGCGGAACACAGCCGCAAGGTGCTGGGCGAGGCGATCTGCGCCAGCGCCGAGGTGTTCAAGGCCAAGCCGTTTTTCTTGAGCGATGAGTTCTCGCTGGTCGATGCCAGCATCGCGCCCATCCTGTGGCGCTTGCCGGTCTACGGGATCGAGCTGCCGGCGCAGGCGCAGCCCATCACCAAGTACATGAACACGATTTTTGCGCGCTCCACGTTCCGCGCGTGCCTGAGCGATGCGGAACGGGACATGCGCCATTGAAGCCGCGGCGTCCTTACCTGCTGCGCGCGCTGCACGAGTGGATCTCCGACAGCGGCGAAACCCCGCATATCGTGGTCGATGCGGCCGCCGAGGGCGTGACCGTGCCGCGCCAGTACGTCAAGGACGGCAAGATCGTGCTCAACGTGAGCTTCACCGCGACGCAGATGCTGAAGCTCGGCAACGATTTCGTCAGTTTCGAGGCGCGCTTCGGCGGCGTGGGTTTCGCGGTGCAGGTGCCGGTGCGCGCGATTCTCGGCATCTATGCGCGCGAGACCGGCCAGGGCATGATTTTTCCCGAGGGCGATGCGGATCCCGATCCGACCGATACGCCCGCCGGCCAGTCCCGGCAACGGCAAACCGGGCACCGCTGCGCCCAAGCGGCCGAAGCTGCAGGTCGTCAAGTAGAGCGCGTCAGTCGCCGCAGAATGGTCAATCGCCGCGAAAAGCGTCCTTGACCCAATCGACACGATGCGCACCCTGCGGTAATCCCTCGATCGCCAGAACGTCGAACCGCATGCGGGAAATCTCTCCAGTGCCTCTGACGGCGCAGAAAAAATTGAGCGGCTCGGATGATTTTGCGCTGCTTGGCCCAGGTGACTGAGGCGGAGGCGCCGCCGAACTCGACGCTGCCGCGCTGGCGAACCTCAACGATGGCCAGCACCGTCGCCATCCAAACACACCAAATCGAGTTCGCCGGCCTTGCAGCGCAGATTGCGCGCGAGAACCTTGAGTCCTCGCACCTTCAGGTATTGTGCCGCCAGTTCCTCGGCGGCCACGCCGCGCTGCATGCGCACATCGTTCATGCGCCATCATGCGATCGCGCAGACTATCTTGCAGCCGACATATCCGGCGCATTCGCGCAAATTATGGTTTGGTGATTTTCCAGGTGCCCGACGCCATGGCGGGGCTCGACGGCTGATCCTTCGCCCCCAATGACCACTCGCCATCGCCGTCCCTTGCTGCGAAGGTGCCATTCATCTTGATCTCGGACTGGCCATCCGGCGGTTCGTAGGCTGCGCTGAATTTGTCGCCGGCGAAGGCTGCGTTTTTCAATTTCGAGGTGTAGTCGGAGCCGCCGCCGCCGTCCTGCGAGACGGCGATCGATCCGGTCAATTTACCGTCGCCGCCGCGCTCCAGTGCCAGTTGAAAATGGCCCGATGAACCGTCAGTGCCCGCCCAGGTTCCGGACCAGGTGCCGAGGTACCGATCGCCATCGGCGGCTCTGGCCGGCGCTACAGCCAATCCCAAGCAAATACCCGCGAGCAGCAGCCATGCATTGAATTGAGTGCGCATTCGGTGTCTCAGAAGAAAAAAGAAATCATACCTCAGTGCCGCCCGGGCCGAGGCGCGGTCGCCGAGTCGTAAATTTCCACGCCGCCGAGGAAGGTTTTAAGCACGCGCGTGTCGCGAATCGCGGCCGGCGCAATCGTCAGCACGTCCTGGCTCACGAGCACCATATCCGCCAACTTACCTGGCTCGATGGAGCCCTTGTCGCGCTCCTGGAATTCCGCGAATGCGGAGCCGATGGTGTATGCGGCGATGGCATCTTGGACCGACAGCTTTTGTTCGGGAAACCAGCCCTGCGGGTATTTCCCGTCCAAGGTCGCGCGGGTGACGGCTGCATACAGTGTCAACATCGGATCGAGCGGCGCCACCGGCCAATCCGTGCCGAAGGCCAGCCGTACGCCGTGCTGCATGAAAGTTCGAAACGCATATGTCCTGCTGGCTCGATCATGTCCGATGCGGGCTTCCGCCCAGCGGCCGTCGTCAATGGCCTGGTAGGGCTGCACGGAGGCAATGACGTGCAAGCGTGCGAATCGTTCGAAGTCGTCTTCGGCCATGTGCTGGGCGTGTTCGATGCGCCACCGACGATCTTTGGGGCCGTCGTTTTTATCCACCGCTTGATACAGATCGAGCGTGGTCTTGATGGCGGCATCGCCGATGGCGTGCGTACAAACCTGCAGATTGGCCGCGTCGGCGCGCATCAATCTTTCGCGCGGCTTTGATCAGCGGCAGCATGTCCGAGAACAGCAGGCCGCGATTCTCCGGCTCATCGGTGAAAGGTTGAGGAAATAAGCGGTGCGCGAACCCAAGGAACCGTCGGCGAACATTTTGAGCGCACCGATTCGCAAGGATGAGCTGCCGAACGCACGGCCCAATCCAAGCTTCGCCTGATCCTCGACCATTGCAATGAGCGGCGCGCCATATACGCGCACCGTGAGCTTGTTCTCGGCCTGCAGCTGCGAATATACCGCAAGATCGCCGTAATCCAAGGACATGTCCTGCACGCTGGTCACGCCGCGCATCGCCGCCTCGTGCAGAGCGCTGTCGATAGCCCGGCGCCGCTGTGCGAAGTTCAGCGGCGGCTGTGCTTTCTGCAGCAGCTCGGTGGCGGCATCCTTCAGCGCGCCGGTTGGCTCACCGTTCGCGTCGCGTACGATGATGCCGCCCGGAGGGTCCGGAGTTTCGGCGGTGATGCCGGCGAGCGCCAGTGCCTTGGAATTGGCGAGCAGCATGTGGCCATCGTAGCGGTCGATCGCGACCGGGTTGTCGGGCGTGACCGCGTCGATATCTTGGCGCGTGGGCAATTTAGCGGGCGACCACTTGGTCTCGTCCCATTCGCCGTTGCGAATCCACTCGCCCTTGGGGGCATGCGGCTGCATAAGTCTGCGATTCGCTGCACGAACTCTTTGACGCTGGTGACGTTCATTCGAGTTGCACGGCGCTTAAGGCCGCGCCGCCGTCCGAGAAATGCACATGGGCGTCGTTGAAGCCCGGCAACAGCCGCTTGCCGTCGGCGTCGACCATGCGCGTATCCGGTCCGCGCCAGTGCATGACCGCGCCTCGGAGCCCACCGCGACGATGCGGCCATTCAGCACTGCGACCGCATCGGCCTCAGGTTGCTTGGGATTGACGGTCCAGATTCGGCGCGTTGCGGACGATGAGATCGGCCGCCGCTGAATTGCGGCCGCTGCGGGCGAGGATGCCGGCGCTGCCGCGATGGCGGCGCCGCCCGAACACGGCGGCCACAGCGCCGTGCAAGCGTGCTTTGCGCGACTCGCATCTTATAAGACAGCGGGCGTGCCACCCTTGATCTGCGCCCACTCAAGATCGCGGCGAATCTTGATTGTGCTCATCGAGGTGCAATTTGCCGGTGACGCCGGCGATTGTCGCTCGATGCCGGCGGATTGGAGCGCAGCGCCGGGCACCAAGCGATAGGCGTCGAATCCAAAGGCGTACAGCCGGTCGCGGCGCGCGGTGCGCGCGGCCCAGGCTGCGCGCACGCTGTCGCGAATCTGCGCGGTGACCGGATCGTTGGACACCATCCAGGGCATGTCGGGAAAGATCATGCCGTCGATATCGGAATTGGCGGCCGCGATCCGGTTCGAAACTGTCGGAGGTCGAGTACACCGGCACGTCGCCGGAATAATGAAATTTCAGCTGCGGCAGGATCAGGCGCGCGGCGCCGGCGGTGCTCGCCGCGACGAAAATGAAAGCCGCATCGCTGCGATGGGTCGGCGGCGGCTTCGCCCTTTGACCTTCGTGGATCTGCAGCTGCATGACCGTCTTGATGACGTCGGAGAAATCCACTTGCGCGGGGTCGTAGCGTCCGCTGTCGAGCACCGTGCCGCCCAAACGTTTCAGCTCGTCGGCGAAGGCCGCGGCGACGCGCGTACCCCATTCGCCGGTGGGCACGATGGCCACGCCGTTGGGCCGGCCATCTGCGACCACGCGCCGCGCCACCATGCGCGCTTCGTCTTCCGGCAGCAGCGCGAACTGATAGAAGTTGCGCGGCGGCGCTGACGGTGTCGCCGAGGAAATTCAGCGCCAGCACCGGCGTGCGGCCGCCGCTCAAGCGGCGCGACCGCCGCGACATCTTCCTTGGTGAGCGGACCCGACCACGAAACCGGCGCCGTCGGCGATGGCGCGGTTGTAGGCGCTGCCGACGGATTCAGCGGCCACGTCGTAGATTTTCAGGCGCGGCCGGGCGGCGGCGTCCTGCTCAGATAAGCGGCGATGAAGCCGTCGCGCACCGCGACGCCGATCGCTTCGGCGCGGCCGGACAGCGGCAGCAGCAGCGCGATCTGATTCGGGATATTCGGTGGCGACGGCGATCTGGGTCTGCGCCGCGGAGAGCACGCTGTCGTTGGCCGGGATGCTGCGGATACTGCCGCTTCCAGGCGTCCAGCGCCGCAGCGGCGCGCGCGGGATTGCGCTCCAGCTCCACAGCCACCGGCCCCAAGTCCAGCCAACCGACGACGATGGGGTCGGTTTTCGGCGGCGCCTTCAGCGGCTGGCCGCGCTCGGCGGCCGCGCGGACTCGGATCGAAGAGTTCATCGCGATTGGCGCGCAGCGCCGCCGGATCGGTCAGGAAACGCTCGCGCTCCACCAGTGCGCGCGTGCCCTCGACGGGATGGCCGGTGAGAAAGGCGCTGCGGCCGCGAATCCAATAGTAGTTTTGCGCCTGTTCCTGCGATGTCGGCACCGGAATCTGGTCGAGTTCGCGAATGGCGCGGGCGCCGATCGTTCTCGGCGTAGGCGATTTCGGCGGCAACCAGCGCGCGCGGCGTCGGCAGCTTGGTGCGCGCCTCCGCCGAAACCTGCGCCAGAGCCTGCTTGGCGGCGGCGACATTGCCCGGCGGCCACCCATTGCTCGGCGCTCAGCAGTTCATAGTTGTCGTGATCGGCCGGCAGCTGCAGCGCGAGCTCGGCGTAGGCTCGCGCCGCTTCCGCATGCTTGCCGTCGTGCGCCAGTCGCGCGGCCTGTTCCTGCTTGTCCGGGCGGCTTCCTCGGGCTTGACCAGGCTGCAGGCCGCGGCAAGCAGCGACAGCGCGAGCGCCGCAGTATGCGTCAGCCGTGGACGCCGTGAGATCGCTGCCATACCCTTCGCTCCTGAATCTTGATACAGGCGCGGATTATAAGTGACAAACGCGACGCTGCCGGGCGGCTCTACGTGGTCGCGACGCCGATCGGCAATCTGGGCGATTTGAGCCCGCGCGCGCGCGCGACGCTGCGAAGCTGCGCGCTGATCGCGGCGGAGGACACGCGCCACACCGGCGTGCTGCTCAAGCATTTCGGCATCGACGACGCCGCAGGTGTCGCTGCACGATCACAACGAGAGCGCAGCGCGCGACCGGAACTCGTGCAGCGCCTGCGCGAGGGCGTGTCGGTGGCGCTGGTGAGCGATGCGGGCACGCCGGCCATCAGCGATCCGGGCTTCGATTTGGTGCGCGCGGCGGCGGCGGCCGGTATCGAGGTCATCGCGTTCCGGGCCCGTGCGCGGCGATCGCGGCGCTGTCGATCGGCGCGCTTGCCGACCGATCGCTTTTGCTTCGAGGGATTTCTGCCGGCGCGCGGCAGCGGCGCGGCGCGAGCGGCTGGAGGCGCTTGCGCACGAGCCGCGCACGCTGGTGTTCTACGAGTCGCCGCATCGCATCGCCGACACGCTGGCGGACTGCGCCGACGGCCTTCGGCGACGACGCGCGCGGCCGCGGTGGCGCGCGAAGCTCACCAAGCTGCACGAGACGCTCTATCGCGGCTCCCTGGGCGAACTGCGGCGCGCGCCGGCGGCGATGCGGATTTCGCGCGCGGCGAAATCGTGCTGTCATCGGCGGCGCGCCGCAGCGCCGGATGCGCGGACGGCGGCGCCGATGGCGACGGCGGCGCGCTGGACCGGGTGCTCGAGGTGCTGCTGGCGGAGCTGCCGCTGAAGCAGGCGGCGCGCCTCGCGGCGCAAATCACCGGCGCGCGCGACAACGAGGCCTATAAGCGGGCGCTTGCACTCAAAGAGCGAATCGGCCTCGCATTAAGGGCCAGACCTGCGTATGGTGCGCGCCAGAGTCGGCCAGGCAGTCGCTGTGTGCGATTGCACATGGAGGAAAGTCCGGGCTCCATAGGGCACGGTGCCAGGTAACGCCTGGGGGGCGCGAGCCTACGGAAAGTGCAACAGAAAGATACCGCCTAAGTGCCGCGCAAGCGGTGCCGGTAAGGGTGAAATGGTGCGGTAAGAGCGCACCGCGCGGGTGGCAACACCAACGGCACGGCAAACCCCACCTGGAGCAAGACCAAATAGGGAAGCAAGCGGCGCTTAATCGGCCGCAACATGTGGCCCACATGGGCTTCCGGGTAGGTCGCTTGAGCTGCGCGGCGACGCGTATCCCAGAGGAATGACTGTCCACGACAGAACCCGGCTTATCGGCCGACTCTTTTCTTAGCGCGGCTTAGACGCCCCGCCAATTCCGACGGGGCCGAGACGGCCCCGCCTCGAAAAATTGTCATTGCATGCACGATCGGCGAAGTTCGAAGAAGATCGCGACAAATGCGTGCTGTGATTATCTTTACAAAAATCTCCTAAGAGACTGATTCCACTTGGACCCCTGATCGCAGCTGCGTTGCGCTGTCCCAAAATGTGACCTAAGTCACTGTCGGCACGGGTTTTTTTTAACTTAAGGCGTTGACAGTCCGTCTCCCTCGATCCCTATAGTGGCAGCCGGTGGGAAATTGTGGGAGAGAATGGGTCTTCGGGCCCATGAAAATATGTTTCGGGGTGCCAACAAACTAACGCTCGATGCGAAAGGCCGGCTGGTGATGCCCACCCGGTATCGCGAGCGGCTGCAGGAGCGTTGCGGCGGAAATCTGGTGGTTACGGTCGACAAGGATCAGTGCCTGCTCATCTACCCCCTCCCGGACTGGGAAGACATCGAACGCAAGCTCGACGAAACTGCCCACGTTGAACCCCCAGGCGCAGGCGCCTGCAGCGCCTGATGGTCGGCCATGCCACGGATCTGGAACTGGATGCGCACGGACGGGTGCTATTGCCCGCCGAATTTGCGCGAATTCGCCGGATCTGACGCGCGATGCCATGTTGATCGGCCAGGGATTGCGATTTGAATTGTGGGATGAGGCGCGCTGGAACGAGCGATGCGGATGAATGGCTGGCGAGTCCGGAGAGCACCACCGACCTGCCCGCCGATCTCGACACGTTGTCGTTCTAGCCGGTCGGTGCGGTGGAAGAGATTGCGGGGGTTCACACAGCCGGTCCTGTTACCACAGGTACTGGCGGCGTTGAACATTCAGGCGAGTGGCACCTACCTGGACGCCACTTTTGGCCGAGGCGGACATGCAGGGGCGATTTTGGAGAAGCTCATCGCGAACGGCCGTTTGCTTTGCCTCGATCGCGATCCCGAGGCCGTCGCCGCCGCCCGAGCCCGCTTCGCGGCTGATCCGCGCGTCGCGATTTTTCTCGCGCCTTTCTCCTCGCTCGCGCGCTGCGCCGATCAGGTTCGAGCCCGGCCTCAAGTTCGACGGCATCCTGTTCGACCTCGGCGTCTCCTCGCCGCAGCTCGACGATGCCGCGCGCGGCTTCAGCTTCATGCAGGACGGCCCTCTGGATATGCGCATGACGCCGGGCGAGGGCATGAGCGCCGCCGATGTGGTCAACGGCGCGCCGCTCGAGCGAACTCATCCGCATCTTTCGCGACTTCGGCGAAGAGCGCTTCGCGCCGCGCATTGCGCGCGCCATCGTCGCCGATCGCGACGCCAAGCCGTTCGAGCGCACGCTGCAGCTGGCCGAAATGATCGCGCGCGTCGCGCGCAGCAAGCGAGACGCGCACAAGCATCCGGCGACGCGGGTGTTCCAGGCGCTGCGCATTCACGTCAACGGCGAACTGAAGGAGCTGGAGACGGCGCTCGACGCGGCGCTCGCGCGCCTCGCGCCGCACGGCCGGCTGGCGGTGATCAGTTTTCATTCGCTCGAGGATCGCATGGTGAAGCAATTCATGCGCCGCCACTCGCTTGGCCGATCCCGATGTATGCCGGCCTGCCGCACATCCCCGCGCACGCGCGGCCGAAGCTGCGGCTGGTCGGCAAGGCCATCGAGGCCGACGACGACGAAATCGCCCGTCAATCCGCGCGCGCGCAGCGCCCGTCTGCGCGTCGCCGAACGTCTCGACAAGGAATCGCCGCATGAAATACCGCCGCTGGCTGCCGCTCGTTCTGCCCGTGCTGTGGTTGGCCGTGCTGGGCTCCGCCGTGCAGGTGATCTACGCACGCCACCAGGCGCGCGACATGTTCGTGCGGCTGGAAAAGCTCAACGCCGAGCGCGACTCGCTCGACATGGAATGGGGACGGCTGCAGCTCGAGCAGAGCTATTGGTCCTCCCACGCCTTCGTCGAGCGCGTCGCCAACGCCAAGTTGCAAATGAATCTGCCGCAGACGCGCGATGTGAGGATCGTCCGCCCGTGAAGTTGCGTCCCGGCGAAAACCACGCGCAGGCGAATTCCTACCGCTGGCGCTCCGCGGTGGTATTGGGCCTGGTGGTGCTCGGCGCCATTGGGCTTGCAGCGCGCGCGGTCGAACTGCAGCTGGTCGATCACGGCTTTCTCGCCAAGCAGGGCGATGATCGCTCGATGCGCGTCGTGAAAATCGCCGCGCATCGCGGCGCGATCACCGATCGCAACGGCGAGCCGCTGGCGGTGAGCACGCCGGTGGACAGCATCTGGGTCAATCCGCAGGAGATCAATGACAACATCGACCAATTGCCGAGGCTCGCGCGTGCGCTGAAGGAAGACCAGCAGACCCTCGCGCGCCGCATCACCAGCAATCTCGACCGCGAGTTTCTGTACCTGGTGCGCCACATGCCGCCGGAGCAGGCCGCGCGCATCAAGGCGTTGGGCATTCCCGGCGTGTACTTGCTGCGCGAGTACCGCCGCTACTACCCCGCCGGCGAGGTGTCGGCACACGTGGTCGGATTCACCACGGTGGATGACAAGGGCCAGGAAGGGCTCGGAGCTGGGATTCGATCAGTTGCTGAACGGCGAAGACGGCGCGAAGCGCGTCATTCAGGATTCTCTCGGCCGCTATGTCGAGAATGTCGAAAGCATCCGCGCGCCGCGCCCGGGCCGCGATCTGGTCACCAGCATCGATCTGCGCATTCAGTATCTGGCGTATCGCGAACTGAAGGCGGCGATGCAGGAATACCGCGCGCACGCCGGCTCGGTGATCGTGATCGACGTTGACACCGGCGAAGTGCTGGCCATGGTGAACCAGCCTTCCTACAACCCGAACGACCGCGAGCAGTTGAAGCCCGGGTTTGTATCGCAACCGCGCCGCGACCGATATCTTCGAGCCGGGCTCGAGCATCAAGCCCTTCATCATGGCCGCCGCGCTGGCCTCCGGACAGTATCGACCCTGACAGCGTGGTCGACACCTCGCCCGGCTTCTTCAAGGTCGGCAACAAGGTGGAGGAGGACGAACACAACCTTGGCGTGATCGATCTTGGCGACCATCCTGGCGAAGTCCAGCAATGTCGGCACCGCAAAGATCGCGCTGTCGCTTCAGCCCGAACAAATTTGGAGCACGCTTGACCGGCCTTGGGCTTGGGCCAGGTCACGGGCAGCAACTATCCGGGCGAATCAGCCGGCATGCTGAGCAACTATTCGCACTGGCGGCCGATCGGCATCGCCACGCTGTCGCATGGCTACGGCTTATCGGTGACGCCGCTGCAGTTGGCGCATGCCTACGCCACCATCGGCGCGGGCGGCATCAAGCGCCCCATCTCGTTCGAGCGGGTGACCGGCCCGGTGCGCGGCGAGCGCGTGCTCGATCCCAAGGTCGCGCATGAGCTGATGCAGTTGATGGAGCAGGTCGTGGAAAAGGGCGGCACGGCGACGCGTGCCTCGCTCATTGGCTATCGAGTATCCGGAAAGACCGGCACCGCATTCAAATCGATAGCCGGAGGCTACTCCACCGACCGAATCATGGCGGTGTTTGCCGGCTTGGTGCCGGCATCGCACCCGAAACTCGCAACGGTGGTGGTGATCGACGAGCCGAGCCGCGATGTTCAAGAGGTGGGCACGCTGGCTCAGGGCGGCACGGTCGCCGCACCGGTATTCGCGAGCATCATGTCCGGAACACTGCGCCTGATGGACATTCCTCCGGATGATTTGCAGAACGTGCCGGCGGCGACGCTGGTGCAAGCGAATGGCCCGCAGTGAGCGCTGCGCTCATGTGGCTGCTCGATGGCATCGCGAAGATTCCCGCGAGCGAAGCGCGCGTGTCTGATCTGACGCTCGACAGCCGGCAAGTACGCGCCGGCAGTCTGTTCTTCGCATTGCCCGGGCTCAAAGAGCACGGTCTTAGGTTTGCGGCCGATGCCGCCGCGCGCGGCGCCAGCGCGGTCCTCTGGGAGCCGCGTGCCGATCTGGCGCCGCCAACGTTGCCGCCCGGCGTGTTTGCAGCGGCGATTCCGAATTTGAAGACTTTGGTCGGGCGCATCGCGGACCGTTTTTTCAACTGGCCGTCCTCGCAACTTCGGATCACGGGCATCACCGGCACCAACGGCAAGACCACTTGCGCCTTCTTGCTGGCGCAATGTCTCGAGCGGCTTGGGGTTCGCCGCAGCCTATATGGGCACGATTGGCTGGGGACGTCCCGCCGCCCTCGCGGAACCCACTCACACGACCCCCGACGCAGTCACGCGTGCATCGCACGCTCGCGCAACTGCGCAGCTCCGGCGTACGCGAGGTCGCGATGGAAGTCTCGTCGCATGCCCTGGATCAGCGACGCGTCGACGGCGTGCGTTTTCACATCGCCGCATTCACCAATCTGACGCGCGATCACCTGGACTATCACGGCGACATGCAGGCGTACGGCGCGGCAAAGGCCAAGCTGTTTCAAGCGGCTGACCTCAAGCACGTCGTGCTCAACATCGGCGACGAGTTCGGCCGCGCCCTGGCCCGAAATCCTGTCGGCGGTGCGTCGTTGATCGCGGTCTGGGTGGGCGCGGGAGATTCAGCCTGGCTGGCCGATCGCGCGTTGCATGCAACGCAGGTGCGAACCGAGAGGCGCGGCATTTCGATCGAGTTGGACGGCAGCTTCGGCAAAGTTTCGGTCAAGACCCAGCTCATGGGCCGCTTCAATGCGGAAAACTCTTTGGTGGTCTTGGGTTGCCTGCTGTCGCTGGGCGTCTCTTTGGACCAAGCAGCCGCAGCATTGGCCGAGTGCAAGCCGGCACCGGGACGCATGGAAGTGGTCAAAACCGATGCTCCCAACAAGCCGACCGTGGTGGTCGATTACGCGCACACGCCGGATGCGCTCGCAAAGGCATTGAGCGCGGCGCGCGAACATTGCAGCAGGTGCGCTGTGGTGCGTATTCGGCTGCGGTGGAGACCGCGATTCGGGCAAGCGCCCGGTCATGGGCGGGATCGCCGAGAGTCTCGCCGATCAAATCATCGTGACCGACGACAATCCTCGCTCCGAGGATCCGCAGGCCATCACCCGCGACATTCTGCGGGGCATCAAGTCCCGCGATGTACGGGTGATACACGATCGCGGCGAAGCCATTGCCACGGCATTGAAGGCGGCCCAGGCGATCGATTTGGTCTTGATCGCGGGCAAAGGTCACGAGGACTATCAAATTTACGGCGAGACGCGCCGCTCCTTCAGCGATCGCAGCGAGGCGCTGCGCGTCTTGGAGGCTGCGGCATGAAGCGCACCTTGAGCGAGGCGGCGAGGCTCGTCGGCGGTGAACTGCTCGGTGAGGACCGAGAGTACGGCTGCGTCTGCACCGACAGCCGCACCCTGGAACCCGGCGCGCTTTTCGTGGCGTTGCGCGGTCCAAATTTTGATGGCGCAGCGTTTGTGCAGGCGGCTGCTGCGCGCGGCGCCATCGGCGCGCTGGTTGAACGTGCGGCGCCCGGCGCGTTGCCGCAAGTGCTGGTGCCCGACGCGCTGCGTGCGCTGCAAGAGCTCGCCAAGAATTGGCGCGCCGAATTTACTTTGCCCGTGGTTGCCGTCGCCGGCAGCAACGGCAAGACCACTGCGAAAGAAATGACGGCAGCCATCCTGTCGCGCGTCGGTCCCTGCATGGCAACGCGCGGCAATCTCAACAATCACATCGGCGTTCCCGTGACGCTCATGCGCCTGGATGCCTCACACCGAAGTGCCGTGGTCGAGATGGGCGCCAATGGCGTCGGCGATGTTGCTGCGCTCATGCAGATCGTGCAGCCCACTGTAGGTCTGATCACCAACGCGGGCGCCGAGCATCTGGAAGGGTTCGGCGATTTGGATGGCGTGGCCAAGGGCGAGGGCGAGACCGTGTCCGGTCTCAGAGAGGATGCCACCGCGGTCATCAACGCGGATGACGCCTACGCCGGCTACTGGCGCGGCATATCCGGCGCGAAACGCATCATGACTTTCGGTGCGCACGCGCACGCGGATTTCATGGCGAAGAATATCGGTCAGGGCATCGAGCGCGGCGAGTTCGCGACACGATTCACTTTGATCTCGCCCCTGGGTGAGCGCGCCGTCATGTTGAAGGCCGGCGGCGCGCATAACATCGGCAATGCACTCGCCGCTGCCGCAGCCGCGAGCGCCGCCGGCGCATCGCTCGAGCATATCGCGTTGGGCCTGGCCGATTTTCGTCCCGTCGCGGGGCGGCTGCAGCTCAAAGCCGGCACGCGCGGCAGCTGGATCATCGACGATTCCTATAACGCCAATCCGAGCTCGGTGCGCGCCGGCATTGGAACTGTTGCGGACGCTCTCGGGCGCGACCTGGCTGGTGTTGGGCGACATGGCGGAACTGGGCGAAGTCAGTCACGACAGCCACGCCGACATCGGATCGTACGCGCGCGAATGCGGCATCAAGCGGCTGTTTGCGATGGGACCGTTGAGCACCCGCGCCGTGGAAACCTTCGGTTCGGGGGGCGAGTGGTTTGCGGATGCCGATTCGCTGATGCGCCGTCTGCAAGCGGAACTCACGCCCGGCGTGACCCTGTTGATCAAAGGCTCGCGCTTCAATCGTCTGGAGCGCGTCGTGCAAGCGCTCACCGGCGGCGGCACGGGGACCAATCCCATGATGAGAGCGAGCTAGCGCATGCTGCTGATCCTGACCGAATATCTGGCGAAGTTCTACAGCGGATTTCACGTCTTTCAATACCTGACGCTGCGCGGAATCCTCGCTGCGGTTACAGCCTTGCTGATGGCCTTGCTCATTGGGCCGCGCATGATCTCGCTGCTGAGCCACTATCAAATCGGCCAGGTGGTGCGCAACGACGGCCCGCAATCTCATCTGCAAAAGAAGGGCACGCCCACCATGGGCGGCGGGCCTGATTTTGGTTGCCATGGGCATTGGGACGCTGCTGTGGGCCGATTTGTCCAGCCGCTTCGTCTGGGTGTTGCTCGGAACGACGCTGGCGTTCGGGCTGATCGGCTTCTACGACGATTACTTGAAGATCGTGGTGGGGAACTCCAAGGGATTGGCGGCGCGCTACAAGTACCTGGGGCAGTC
The DNA here is from genome assembly GCA_963771615.1 of uncultured Gammaproteobacteria bacterium. GTDB lineage: Bacteria > Pseudomonadota > Gammaproteobacteria > Steroidobacterales > Steroidobacteraceae > Bog-1198. The sequence goes on along the minus strand of CAVYUD010000004.1, from coordinate 82,253 downwards.
GATTGCGGCACTCGCCATCGCGTTCTCGCTGCATGGCATGCATCAATCGGCCGCCGAAACCTCTTTGTACGTGCCTTTCTTCAAGGCCGTAGCGGTGCCGATGTCGACGCTGGCATTCGTCGTGTTTTCCTATTGCGTCATCGTCGGCAGCAGCAATGCGGTGAATCTTGACCGACGGTCTCGATGGCCTGGCCATCATGCCCGCCGTGATGGTCGCGGCGGCGTTGGGCGTTTTCGCCTATGCCACCGGCAACGTGAATTTCGCGCGCTATCTGCAGATTCCCCTTCATCAGCGGCGTGGGCGAAGTGCTGATCTTCAGCACCACCCTGGTCGGTGCGGGCCTGGGATTCCTGTGGTTCAACTCCTATCCGGCGCAGGTGTTCATGGGCGATGTGGGTGCGCTTGGCGATCGGCGCTGCGCTCGGCACGATGGCCGTGATCGTGCGCCAGGAAATCGTGCTGTTCGTGATGGGCGGCGTGTTCGTGCTCGAGACCGTTTCGGTGATGCTGCAAGTGGCCTCGTTCAAGCTCACCGGCAAGCGCATATTCCGCATGGCGCCGATTCATCATCATTTCGAACTCAAGGGCTGGGCCGAGCCGAAAGTGATCGTGCGTTTCTGGATCATCAGCTTCGTGCTGGTGTTGGCGGGTCTCGCCACCTTGAAGATCCGCTGATGCACAGCGTCGTCGTCGGTCTCGGCAAAACGGGCGCTTCGTGCGTGCGCTATCTCGCCAAGCGCGGCGTTGCCGCGTGAGCGCCACCGATTCGCGCCGCGCGCCGCCGGGCCTCGCCGAGCTCGGCGACGCTCGCCGCACGCTGTCGACATGCGGCTCGGCGGCTTCGATCTGTCGCTGCTCGACGGTGCCTCGCAGGTGCTGATGTCGCCCGGCGTGTCGCTCGAGGAGCCGATCGCCGCGCGCGGCGCGCGCGCGCGGCATCGAGGTGCTGGGCGACGTCGAGCTGTTCGCGCGCGCGGTGCGCGCGCCGGTGATCGGCATCACCGGCACCAACGGCAAGAGCACGGTGACCAGCTTGGTGGCGCGCATGGCCGCCGCGGCCGGGCGGCGCGTGCTCGCCGGCGGCAATCTGGGCGAGCCGGCGCTCGATCTGCTCGAGCAGCCGATGCCGGATCTGTACGTGCTCGAGCTGTCGAGCTTTCAGCTGGAGACCACCTCCTCGCTGGAGCTGCAGGCCGCCGTGGTGCTAACGTCACCGCCGATCACCTGGACCGCTACGCCTCGGTGGAGGCTACGCGCGCGCCAAGGCGCGGATTTTCGCGCATGCCGCCGACCGTGGTGCTGAATGCCGACGATCCGCTGGTGGCGGCGATGCGTGCGGCACGCGCACGCGGCCGGCGCCGCGCGCACCGTGACCTTTTCGCATGCAGCGCGCCGATGCCGGACTTCACGCTGGTGCGCAGCGGCGCGCGCAGACGTTCCTGGCGCGCCGCGGCGAGACGCTGCTCGACGTCGCGCGCATGAAAATCTCCGGCCTGCACAATGCCGCCAATGCGCTCGCGGCGCTGGCGCTGGGCGAGGCGGCGGGACTGCCGATGGCGGCCATGCTCGAGGCGCTCGAGAGCTTTCCCGGCCTGCCGCATCGCTCCGCGTGGGTGGCCGATGTCGGCGGGCGTGCGCTACATCGACGATTCCAAGGGCACGAATGTGGGCGCGACCATCGCCGCGGTTGCCGGCATGGACGGGCCGTTGGTGATGATCGCCGGCGGCGAGGGCAAGGGCCAGGATTTCACGCCGCTGGCGGCAGGCGTTTCGCGGCAAGGTGCGCGCATGCGGTGCTGATCGGCAAGGACGCGCCGCGCCATCGCCGCGGCGCTCGAAGGCGTGTGCGACGACGCGCGATGGCGGCGTCGATGCAGGAGGCGGTGGCCGCGGCGCAGCGCGTCGGCGCAGCCCGGCGACACCGTGCTGCTGTCGCCGGCCTGCGCGAGCCTCGACATGTTTCGCGACTATGGACATCGCGGCGATGTATTTCGCCGCGGCGGTGCGCGCGCTCGAGGGTGCGTTCGCCATGAGCACCGCCACGCATGTCCTACGGAGTGCGCGCGCGGGAACGCATGCCCTTCGCCTGGGACTCGATCACTCTGGGATTGGTCGCCGCGCTGTTGCTGGTGGGTCTCGTCATGGTCACCTCGGCTTCCATGTCGATCGCGGCACGCGACATGGGCGATCCTTTCTATTTTCTCGAGCGCCAATTCTGTTCGACTGTCGCCGGTGTGCTGTTTGCGTGGGCTGGTGACGCGCGTGCCGACCGAGCTGTGGGACAAATACAGTCTCGCGCTGCTGCTGCTGGGACTGCTGCTGCTGGCGCTGGTGCTGATTCCCGGCTTGGGCGCGCGCGTCAATGGCGCACGCCGCTGGCTGCGCATCGGGCTGCTGAATTTCCAAGTGTCCGAGCTCGCCAAGGTTCTGGTGCTCACCTGGGTGTGCAGCTACTGCGTGCGCAAGCGCGACGGAACTCGAGACCACGTTGCCCGGCCTGCTCAAGCCCGTCGGGCTGCTGTCGGTAACCGGCATTGCTGCTGTTGATCGAACCGGACTTCGGCGCGGCCACCGTGCTGTTCGCCACGGGCTTCGCGGTGCTGTTCGTCGCCGGCGCGCGCCTGCGCTACGTGGCGCTGCTGGTGTCGACCGCCGTGCTGGCCTTCGCGCTGCTGGCGCTGACCTCGCCGTATCGCCTGAAGCGCCTGTTGATTTTCCTGCATCCCTTCGACGATCCGTTCAACGGCGGCTTTCAGCTGACTCAATCGCTGATTGCCATCGGGCGCGGCTCCTGGTTCGGCGTTGGCCTCGGCAGCAGCATGCAGAAACTATTTTATCTGCCCGAGGCGCATACGGATTTCGTGTTCGCCGTGCTGGCCGAGGAATTGGGCCTGGTCGGCGTCATCGGCGTGATCGGCTTGTTCGTCGCGCTGGTGTGGCGCGCGTTTCACATCTCGCGCCTGGCGGCGCAGGCCGGCATGCGCTTTCAAGCCTACCTGGCGCTGGCGTTCGGCATCTGGCTCGGGCTGCAGGCCATGCGTGAACATCGGCGTCAACATGGGCGTGCTGCCCACCAAAGGGCTGACGCTGCCGCTCTTGAGCTACGGCCGCAGCAGCCTGCTGGTGAGCCTGGCGTGGCTCGGCGTGCTGCTGCGCATCTATCACGAGGTCAAGTGCAGTTCGCGCTCGGCCGTGACGCGCGTGCCGGGAGTGCGGCCGATGAGCGGCGGCCCGGTGCTCATCATGGCGGGCGGCACGGGCGGCCACGTGTTCCCGGCGCTGGCGGTCGCCAAAGTACTGCGCGACCGCGGCGTCGCCGTGGTGTGGCTGGGCGTTCCCGGCAGCATGGAATCGCGGCTGGTGCCGGCGCAGGGATTTCCGATCGAGTGGGTCCGCGTCGCGGGTATTCGCGGCAAGGGGCTGTTGACCTGGCTGCTGGCGCCGCTGCGCATCGCCAATGCCGTGGCGCAGGCCATGCGGGTGCTGCGCCGCGTGCGGCCGCGCTCGGTGCTGGGCGCGGGCGGCTACGTCAGCGGTCCCGGCGGCATTGCCGCGTGGTTGCTGCGCATTCCGCTGCTGATCCACGAGCAGAACGCCATTGCCGGCTTGACCAACCGCTGGCTGGCGCGCTTGGCGACGCAAGTGTTGGAGGCATTTCCCGGCAGCTTCGGCCCGCACGTCGCGCGCCAGCACCATCGGCAATCCGGTGCGCGCGGACATTGCGGCGATCGCCGCGCCGGCGGAGCGCTTCGCCGGCACGCGAGTCGCGCGCGCGGCTGCTGGTGTTCGGCGGCAGCCAGGGCGCACAGCGTCTGAATGCGGTGGTGCCGCAGGCGCTCGCGCGCTCGAGCCGCGAGCATCGTCCGCAGGTGCGGCATCAGACCGGCGAGCGCGGGCTCGAAGCGGCGCGCGCCGCCTATCGTCGAAGCGCAAGTCGAGGCCGAGGTGCTGCCCTTCATCGACGACATGGCGAAGGCCTATGCCTGGGCGGATCTGGCGGTGTGCCGCGCGGGAGCGATGACCGTTGCCGAGCTGCAGGCCGCGGGCCTCGGCGCGATTTTCGTGCCGCTTCCCGATCGCCACCGACGATCACCAGACCAAGAATGCCGCGGTCATGGTGGGCAGCGGCGCGGCGCGCATCATCCAGGAACGCGATCTGACGCCGCGAGACGCTTGAGCGACATGCATCGCCGAGCTCACGCGCGGACCGCGGCCGCATGCTGCAGATGGCGCAGGCGGCGCGCGCCGCGCGCGTCATCGATGCCGCGGCACGGCTGGCGGATCTGTGCATCGCCGCCGGAGCGCCGGCATGAACGAGCGCGCACGCCGTTCACTGAACGACCGGATGCGCCGCATTCAGCGCATTCACCTGGTCGGCATCGGCGGCAGCGGCATGGGCGGCATCGCCGAAGTGCTGCTCAACTTGGGCTACGAGGTGCAGGGCTCGGACCTCAAGGCGCAACGCCGTGACCCAGCGGCTGGCGCGCCTGGGCGCGACGATTTTCATCGGCCACGACGCCGAGCACCTGGGCGAGGCGGATGTGGTGGTGGTGTCGAGCGCGGTCAGCCGCGCCAATCCGGAAGTGGCCGCCGCGCTGGCCAGGCGCATCCCGGTGGTGCCGCGCGCGGAAATGCTGGGCGAGCTGATGCGCTTTCGCTACTCGATCGCGGTGGCGGGCACGCACGGCAAGACCACCACCACGAGCCTGGTGGCGAGCGTGCTCGCCGAAGGCGGCCTCGATCCCACCTTCGTCATCGGCGGCCGCCTGAAGAGCGCCGACAGCAATGCGCGCCTGGGCGCCGGCCGCTACCTGGTCGCCGAAGCCGACGAGAGCGATGCCTCCTTCATGCACCTGCAGCCGATGATCGCCATCGTCACCAATATCGACAACGATCACCTCGCGCACGCACGAGGGCGATTTCGCGCGTCTCAAGCAGAGCTTCGTCGACTTCCTGCACAACCTGCCGTTCTACGGTCTCGCCGTGCTGTGCGCGGACGATGAGCATGTGCAGAGCATCCTGGAGAGCGTCGGCCGGCCGTTCGTCACCTACGGCTTCGGCGAGAGCGCGGATGTGCGCGCGGTCAATGTGCAGCGATCGGGCTTGCAGTCGCGCTACGAGGCGCTGCGCGCCGGGCCGCGCCGCCGCTCGAGCGTCACCCTCAATCTGCCGGGCCGCCACAATGTGCTGAATTCGCTGGCGGCGGTGGCGGTCGCCACCGAACTGAATATCGCCGGACGCGGCGATCCAGCGGGCGCTGGCGAATTTCCAAGGCATCGATCGGCGCCTGCAGCAGCTCGGCGAGATTCAGTGGCCGGGCGGCACGCGCGTTGATCGTCGACGACTACGGCCATCACCCCACCGAGGTGGCGGCGACGCTCGAGGCGGTGCGCCAGGGCTGGCCGGACGCGCCGCTTGGTGCTGGCGTTCCAGCCGCATCGCTACACCCGCACGCGCGATTTGCTGGACGATTTCGGCCGCGCGCTTGAGCGAATGCGATGTGCTGCTGGTCACAGAAGTGTATGCCGCGGGCGAAGCGCCGATCGCCGGCGCGGACGGCCGCGCCATCTGCCGCGCGGTGCGCACGCCGCGGCGTCGTCGAGCCGGTGTTCGTCGAGCGCGTCGATGATCTGGCCGATTCGTTGCGCGGCGTGCTGCACGACGGTGACGTGGTGCTGACCATGGGTGCCGGCAACATGGGCACCGTGGCGCAGGATCTCAAGAGCCGCTTTGCGGCAGGAGCGGCGGCATGAACGCACAGCACGTACCTGGATCTCGCGCCGGAATTCAGCAGCCGGGTGCTGCACGACGTCTCCATGTCCAAGCACACCTCCTGGCATGCCGGCGGCCGGCCGACCTGTTCTTCACGCCGCGCGACATCATGGATCTGTCGTCCTTCGTGCGCCAGCTGCCGCCCGACGTGCCGGTGCTGTGGCTGGGGCTGGGCAGCAATCTCCTGGTGCGCGACGGCGGCTTGCGCGGCGCCGTGGTGTCCACGCACGGCGCACTGGGGGCGCTCGAACGTCACGAGCGCGACGCGTATCCGTGCGGAAGCGGGCGTGCCCTGCGCGCGCATCGCGCGGCAATGCGTGAAGTGGGGCTTGGGGCCCGCCGAATTTTTTGCCGGCATCCCCGGCACCTTGGGCGGCGCGCTTGGCGATGAACGCCGGCGCCTGGGGCGAGGAGACTTGGCGGCACGTGGTCGAAGTGGAAGTGCTCGATCGCGCGCGGCATGCGGCACATGCGCACGCCGGCCGACTACGAAATCGGCTATCGACAGGTGAAGGGACCCGACGAACGAGTGGTTCATCGGCGCGCGGCTGGAATTCGAGCGCAAGCCGGGAGTCAACGACGATGCCATCCGCGAACTGCTCGACAAGCGCCGCGAGACGCAGCCCATCGGCGAGTGGAGCTGCGGCTCGGTGTTCACCAATCCGCCCGGCGATCACGCGGCGCGGCTGATCGAGAGCGCCGGGCCTCAAGGGATTTCGCATCGGCGATGCCTCGGTGTCCGAGAAGCACGCCAATTTCATCATCAATCATGGCGCCGCGCGCGCCGCGGACATCGAGGCGCTGATCCTGCACGTGCAGAGAGACGGTCGCCGCGCTGCACGGCATCGCAGCTGCACACCGAAGTGCGCATCGTCGGGGAGGCCGCATGAGCCTGCTCATACCAGAAAGCTCACTCAAGCGCGTGACGCATCGGCGCGCGGATTTCGGCAAGATGGCCGTGCTGCTGGGCGGCGATTCGAGTGAGCGCGAGATTTCGCTGTTGAGCGGCAATGCGGTGCTCGCCGCCTTGAAGCGCCGCGGCGTCGATGCGCATGCCTTCGATCCGAGGATCGCCGATGCAGAGCCTGCGCGAGCGAGGGATTCGAGCGCGCGTGGATCGCGCTGCACGGCCCGGGCGGCGAGGACGGCACGATGCAGGGCGCGCTCGAATGGATCGGCATGCCCTACACCGGCAGCGGCGTGCTCGCCTCGGCGCTCACCATGGACAAGCTCAAGACCAAGCGCGTGGTGGTCGGCGCGGGCTACGCGGCGCCCGAATATGCGGTGTTGTCGAGTGCAGCGGACCTTGCGGGCCGCTCGACGCGCATCGGCCTGCCGCATGATGGTCAAGCCCGCGATCCAGGGATCGAGCGTCGGCATGACCAAAGTCAAAGCGCGCATCGGAACTCAAGCGCAGCCTACGCGGCGGCGCAGGCCACCGACCCGGTGGTATTCGCGGAGAGCTTCGTCAGCGGCGACGAATTCACCGTTTCGATTCTGCAGGGTGCGGCGCTGCCCGCGATCCGCATCCTGGCCGGCGACCGAGTTCTACGACTACCAGGCCAAGTATTTCCGCGACGACACCCAGTACTCCTGCCCCAGCGGCTTGAACGCCAAGGACGAGGCTGAATTGCAGGCGGCCGCGCTTGCCGCTTTCAAGGTCACGGATTGCGCAGGCTGGGGCCGCGTCGATTTCATGCGCGATCGAGCCAGCAGCAAGTTCTTTTTTATAGAGATCAACACCACGCCCGGCATGACCAGTCACAGCCTGGTGCCGATGGCTGCGCGCCAAGCCGGCATGGATTTCGAGGAGCTGGTGTGGCGTGTGCTGGAAACCAGTTTCTCGAGGGCGCGCAAATGATGATGGGCCGCCTCATGCACCGCAATCGATTCAAGAGCAAGGCAAAAGCGGAAAAGCGGCGCTTCAAGTGGCCGGCGTTTCTTCGCGACTGGCGCCGCTACGCGCGCCGCGGCGCGCTGGTGTTGACGCTGGTGGGTGCGTTGAGCGCGCTGGTCTGGGCGCTGGATCGACCCGTGCATGTAATTTCAATCGACGGCAGCTTCCAACGCGTGTGCCCGGGCCAGATCGAAAAGGCGGTGGCGCCGTTCGCCAACCAAGGCTTCATGTCCGCGAATCTGGCCGAAATTCAGAATGCGGTCGAGGCGCTGCCCTGGGTGGACCACGCGCGCATCGCACGGCGCTGGCCGAACAGCCTGCGCGTGACGGTGAGCGAGCAGACCGCCGCGGCGCGCTGGGGCGAGTCAGGATTGCTGAACACGCGCGGCGAACTGTTCGTCAGAGCCGCGACTCATGTACCCGCGGAACTGCCGCGCTTGAGCGGTCCGGAAGGCAGCGAATCGCAGGTGGCGCAGCGTTATCTCTCGCTCCAGGGGCGGATGCTCGAAGCAGGCATGCGCATCGCTGCGCTGCGCCTCGATGAACGCGGCGCGTGGGAGATGGACTTGGACAGCGGCGTCACCGTGCGCTTGGGCCGGCGCGACGTCGATGCCCGCATCGATCGCTTCATCCACACCGCATCGCAAGTCATCGCCCATCGTTTGACGGAAATCAATTACGTGGACATGCGCTACTCCAATGGCTTTGCCATCGGTTGGCGCAATCAAGGCACGCCCGGCTTGACGGCCAAACATCCCGACGATGCCGACGCCTAGAGGAACTTTTTAAAGACATGGCAAAGCGCTCTGATCGCAATTTACTAGTCGGCCTCGACATCGGCACCAGCAAAGTCGTCGCCATCGTCGGCGAGATCAAGGCCGACGGCGCGCTTGAAATCATCGGCGTCGGCAGCCACCCGTCGCGCGGATTGAAGAAGGGCGTGGTGGTGAACATCGAATCCACCGTGCAGTCGATTCAGCGCGCGGTGGAGGAAGCCGAGCTCATGGCCGGCTGCGAAATTCATTCCGTGTACGCCGGCATCGCCGGCAGCCACGTGCGCAGTCTCAATTCGCACGGCATCGTGGCCATCAAGGACAAGGAAGTCGTGCAGGGCGATGTCGAGCGTGTGATCGATGCCGCCAAGGCGGTGGCGATTCCGGCGGATCAGAAGATCCTGCATGTGCTGCCGCAGGAATACATCATCGACTCGCAGGAAGGCATCCGCGATCCGATCGGCATGTCCGGGGTGCGCCTGGAAGCGAAAGTGCACATCGTCACCGGCGCCGACAGCGCCGCGCAGAACATCGTCAAGTGCGTGCAGCGCTGCGGCCTGGCGGTCGATGACATCGTGTTGGAACAACTGGCCTCGAGCTATGCGGTGCTCACCGAGGATGAAAAGGATCTCGGTGTATGCGTCGTGGATATCGGCGGCGGCACCACCGATATTGCCGTGTTCGGCGGCGGCGCGATCCGCCACACCGCGGTGATTCCGATCGCCGGGGACCAGATCACCAATGACATCGCCGTGTCGATGCGCACGCCCACGCAGTACGCCGAAGACATCAAGATCAAGTACGCCTGCGCCCTATCGCAGCTAGCGAACCCCGACGAAACCATCGAGGTCCCGAGCGTCGGGGACCGCCCACCGCGCCGCCTGGCGCGCCAGACTCTCGCTGAGATCGTCGAGCCGCGCTACGAGGAACTGTTCGGCTTGATCCGCGATGAACTGCGCCGCGCGGGACTCGAAGAGCAGGTGGCCACCGGCATCGTGCTCACCGGCGGCAGCGCCAAGATGGAAGGCGCGATCGAACTCGCCGAAGAAGTTTTCCACATGCCGGTCCGATTGGGCGTGCCGCAATACGTCACCGGTTTATCGGAAGTGGTGAGCAATCCAATCCATGCCACCGGCGTCGGCCTGTTGCTGTACGCCAAAAGCAGCATGGAAACGCAACGCACAGAAGCGCCGCTGCTCGCGGGCGGCGTGAAAAGTTTGCTGGATCGAATGAAGGCTTGGTTTCAAGGCAATTTTTGACTGAGTTAATGACAACTAACGTAGGAGAACTGGAATGTTCGAACTGATGGATTCTTATAGCCAAAGCGCTGTCATCAAGGTGCTGGGCGTGGGCGGCGGCGGCGGCAACGCTGTCTCGCACATGGTGCAAGCGGGCCTCGAGGGCGTCGACTTCATATGCATCAACACCGACGCGCAGGCGCTGAAGCACTCCAAAGTGCGCACCGCGCTGCAGATCGGCTGCAACATCACCAAGGGCTTGGGCGCCGGCGCCGACCCGGAAGTGGGCCGTCAGGCGGCGATGGAAGACCGTGATCGCATCATCGAGTTGATCGAAGGCTGCGACATGCTGTTCATCACCGCCGGCATGGGCGGCGGCACCGGCACGGGCGCTGCACCCGTGGTGGCGCAGGTTGCCAAGGAACTCGGGATTCTCACCGTGGCGGTGGTGACCCGGCCGTTCGAAATGGAAGGCAACAAGCGCTCGCGCGTCGCCGATCAAGGCATGCTGGAATTGTCCAAGTATGTCGATTCGCTGATCACGATTCCGAACCAGAAGTTGCTGTCCGTGCTCGGCAGCACCACCACGCTGCTCGATGCCTTCAAGGCGGCAAACACCGTGCTGCAAGGTGCGGTGCAGGGCATCGCGGAATTGATCACGCGGCCGGGCCTCATCAATGTCGACTTCGCCGATGTCCGCACCGTGATGTCGGAGACCGGCATGGCGATGATGGGATCGGGCACGGCATCGGGCGACGACCGCGCACGCGAAGCGGCCGAAGCCGCCATTTCCAGCCCGTTGCTCGAGGACATCAATTTGTCGGGCGCGCAGGGCATCTTGGTGAACGTCACCGCCGGCATGGATCTGTCGATCGGCGAGTTCCAGGAAGTCGGCAATGTCATCAAGCAGTTTGCCTCCGATGATGCCACCGTGGTTGTCGGCACGGTCATCGATCCGGAAATGAACAGCCAAATCCGCGTTACGGTCGTGGCGACCGGTTTGGGCAAGCCCGTTGCCCGCGCTCAACCGCAGCCGGTGTCTGTAGGCGCTCATCGCGCCGCCGCTGACCATGCGGGTGATGCGGCAGCGATCGCCGATGGTGCCCACCGATTACGCCATGCTCGACAAGCCGACCGTGCAGCGGCAACGCGCGGTGGGCGATGGCATACGCGCTGAAATCGACTCGGAGGATTTGCTGGATATACCGGCGTTTTTGCGGCGTCAAGCAGACTAAAGAGACCGGCTTTTTCGACATTCCAGATTTGGCGCCCTCAGGGAAAATCCCAAGGGCGCCGGTCTTGTCGAGAAGTGCAAAGAAAGATTGCGCCACGCAAAGCGCTCGTCCTAGCCCTAAAAATGGACTTTGGAGTTCAGGGAAGGGCGCAGCGTGTGGTACCTTTGGCAGCTAACATAGTCCGGTTTCACTTAATGTTGAATCAAAGAACACTGAAGAACTCGATTCGCGCCACCGGCGTGGGGTTGCATACGGGTAAGAAGGTTCTCATGACTTTGCGGCCTGCATTGCCTGACACGGGCATTGTGTTTCGCCGCACCGATCTGGATCGCCCAGTCGACATCCGGGCGCATGCCGAAAATGTCGGCGACACGATGATGGGCACGACGCTGCATCGCGGCGAAGTCAAGGTCTCCACGGTCGAACACCTGCTGTCGGCGCTCGCGGGACTCGGAATCGACAATGCGTTGGTGGAGGTGAGCGCGGGCGAAGTGCCGATCATGGACGGCAGCGCGGGGCCCTTCGTGTTCCTGCTGCAATCGGCGGGCATCGAGGAGCAAAAGGCGCCGAAGCGCTTCATCCGCATTCTGGAAAGCGCTGCAGGTCGATGACGGCGACAAGTGGGCGCGCTTTGATCCCTATAATGGATTCAAAGTGAATTTCGAGATCGAATTCAATCACCCGACTTTCAAGAAGCACTCGCAAGTGGCGTCGATGGATTTCTCGACCACCTCGTTTCTGCGCGAGATCAGCCGCGCGCGAACCTTTGGTTTCATGCGCGATTTGGAAAGCCTGCGCGCGCGCAATTTGGCGCTCGGCGGCAACATGGATAACGCCATCGTGCTCGATGACTATCGGGTGCTGAACGAAGACGGCTTGCGCTACGAAGATGAATTCGTGAAGCACAAGATTCTCGATGCCATCGGCGATCTGTACTTGCTGGGCCACAGCTTGATCGGGGAATTCAGCGGCTACAAATCCGGCCACGCGCTCAATAACAAGTTGCTGCGCAGCCTCATCGCGACGCAAAGCGCCTGGCAGGAAGTGACCTTCGAGAGCCTGGCCGATGCGCCGATTTCCTACGTCGCCGCCGCGGCGGCGCACGCTTGAGCCTCTAAGGCAGCGGCGGTACCACCCGGATTCGCATCCCCAAAACTCCTTGCCTGCCGATTTGGCGACGCGCTTGCAGATGGCTCCTTGGAATAGCGCAAGCGCGAGGCCCAGACTGCCCCCACCACGCCGATGGTCAAGCGGCCCTCCTCGAGGCCCGCACTGACCACCGATTGGGCAAGTCGCGCCGGCAACGCCGCGCGGACCTGCTCCACAATTTCAGAACGTTGCGCAGCCCGGTCTTTGAGAAGTGAAAGCCGCTTGCCACCTCTCGCCAGTAACTCGCTGAGACTCTTGGAGTTTTGCATTCAACAATAATCCGGGCTGCGGACCTACGGCGAGGAACCGTACGGAAATCCTTGTTTTAAGACAGTTATCTGCATAGTCTACCTTCACTGCTCGAGGCATAAATCCGTATGAATGTCATTTTTGTCGGCCGCAAGTCGGGCCGAGTGAAACAATTTGACCTGCGACATCCCGTCATCGTGTCGGCCGCGGTGCTGTTGGTGCTCGCCATCCTCGGCACGGCGTTCTCGGTTGGAGTGAGTTTGGGCGCCCGGCACGGCGGCGGCAATCCCATCGACCAATTGGGCAATTGGTCGGCCGAACTGCTGCAGCAGAAGGCACAGATCGAAGATACCAAGCGCGTACTGCAGGAAAAGGTCAACGCCCTGGCGATGCGCGTGGGGCAGATGAATGCCAATGTCATCCGCCTGGATGCCCTGGGTAAGCGCTTGACCCGCATGGCGAATCTGGACGACGGCGAGTTCGATTTCGGCCACCCGCCGGCCTTGGGCGGCGCGGAGAGCGGGGCTGACGGCCAGCCGGCGCAAATCCCCGACCTGACCGCCATGGTCGATGATCTGCAAACCCAGTTGTCCAGCCGCGAGCAGCAGCTGGGCGTGCTCGAGAACCTGATTTTGACGCGCGAACTCAACAAACAGGTCTATCCGGAAGGCCGGCCGGTTCAGGAAGGCTGGATATCCTCGTATTTTGGCCGGCGCGCGGATCCGTTCACCGGTTATTCCGCAGTGCACAAGGGCTTGGATTTTGCCGGCCAGGAAGGCACTAAGGTCAGCTCGGTGGCGGCCGGGTCTGGTGACCTATGCCGGCGATCGCGCGGGTTTCGGCGAGATGGTGGAAATCAATCATGGCAATGGATTGGCGACTCGGTACTGCCACAACGAAAAACTGCTGGTGAAGCAGGGCGATATGGTGCGCAAGGGCCAGGATGTGGCGTTGATGGGTTCGACCGGCCGTTCGACCGGACCGCACCTGCACTTTGAAGTCTTGAAAAACGGCACCCAGGTCGACCCGCTGCGCTTTATTGGCGAGGATCGTTAGTCCCTAACGAGGCGCTAGGCCCTTGAAAAGGCCGATGTCGAAACGATTTCCTGGTCTTCCGGTCTATCCGTACAATACCCAGTTTTCTTAAAGGACTCCCCCCGCGTGTGGAAGCTTCTGACGCAAGTATTTGGCAGCCGTAATCAGCGACTCATCAAGGAGATGAGCCGCACCGTCGCGGCCATCAACGGGTTCGAGGCCAGCGTCAGCGCCTTGAAGGACGAGCAATTTCCGGAGAAGACCCGGGAACTCAAGGCGCGCTTCGCGGCCGGTACGCCGCTGGACGAACTGATGCCGGAAGCGTTTGCCCTGGTGCGCGAAGCGTCGCGCCGCAAATTGGGCATGCGCCATTTCGATGTGCAGTTGATCGGCGGCCTGGCCTTGAACGCCGGCAAGATCGCCGAAATGCGCACCGGCGAGGGCAAGACGCTGATGGCGACCCTGCCGGCCTACCTGAATGCGCTCAGCGGCGAGGGCGTGCACGTCGTGACGGTGAATGAATACCTGGCGCAGCGCGACTCGGATTGGATGGGTCCGGTGTTCCGCTTCCTCGGCCTCGAAGTCGGCGTCATCAAGAACGCCCAGTCGCCGGACGAGAAGCGCGCGGCCTATGCCTGCGACATCACCTACGGCACCAACAACGAATTCGGCTTCGACTATCTGCGCGACAACCTGGCGTTCCGTCTCGAGGATCGGGTGCAGCGCAAGCTGTCCTTCGCCATCGTCGACGAAGTCGACTCGATCTTGATCGACGAGGCGCGCACGCCGCTGATCATTTCGGGTCCGGCCGAAGAGAGCACCGAGCTCTACATCAAGATCAACGCGCTGATCCCGCGCCTGACCAAGCAGAAGACGGAAGACGGTCCCGGCGACTACGCGGTCGATGAGAAAACCAAGCAGGCCACCCTGACCGAAGACGGGCCACGAGAAGGTCGAGCAGCTGATGGCGGAGCTCGGGCTGCTGCGCGAGGGCGAGAGTCTGTACGACGCCACCAATATCCGCCTGATGCATCACCTGAATGCGGCGCTGCGCGCGCACGCGTTGTACAAGCGCGATGTGGAATACATCGTGCGCCAGGGCGAGGTCATCATCGTCGATGAATTCACCGGCCGCACCATGCAGGGACGGCGCTGGTCCGATGGCCTGCACCAGGCGGTCGAGGCCAAAGAAGGCGTCAAGGTGCGCGAGGAAAACCAAACGGTCGCGTCCATCACCTTCCAGAATTATTTCAGGCTGTACTCCAAGCTCTCCGGCATGACCGGCACGGCGGACACGGAAGCGTTCGAATTCCAGCAGATCTATGGCCTGGAAGTGGTGGTGATCCCGACCCACAAGCCGATGATCCGCAAGGACAAGTCGGATCTGGTGTTCCTGTCCGAGCAGGACAAGTTCCAGGCCATTCTCGAGGATATTCAGGACTGCGTGAAGCGCGGCCAGCCGGTGCTGGTGGGCACCACCTCGATCGAGGCCTCCGAGCGGATCGCGAAGCTGTTGCAGACCGAGAAGATCCCGCATGAGGTGCTGAACGCCAAGCAGCACGAGCGCGAGGCGCATATCGTGGCCGAGGCCGGCCGGCCCGGCGCCATCACCATCGCCACCAACATGGCGGGCCGCGGCACGGACATCGTGCTTGGGCGGCAGCACGCAGACGCAGATCGATGCCATCGAGAACCCGAACGAGGCAGACCTCAAAGGCATCCAGGCGGAGTGGCGCAAGCGGCATGAACAGGTGCTCGCCGCAGGCGGCCTGCACATCATCGGCACCGAGCGCCACGAGTCGCGGCGCATCGACAACCAATTGCGCGGCCGATCCGGCCGCCAGGGCGATCCGGGTTCGAGCCGTTTCTATTTGTCGCTCGAAGATAACCTGATGCGCATTTTCGGCGATCCGACGCGCATGAAGGCGCTCATGACCCGCGTCGGCATGAAGGCGGGCGAGGCCATCGAGAGCGGCATGCTGACGCGCCAGATCGAGCGCGCGCAGCGGCGCGTCGAGCAGCACAACTTCGATGCGCGCAAGCAATTGCTGGAATACGACGATGTGGCGAACGATCAGCGCCGCGTGATTTACCAGCAGCGCACCGATCTGATGAGCGCGGAGGATGTTGCCGAGGCGATCAAGGGCATTCGCGAGGATGTGGTCGCGCAGCTGGTGGACCAATATGTGCCCGCCGGCGCGCCCGAAGAGCAATGGGATGCGGCCGGATTGGCACAGGCGATCGAACGGGATTTCGGACCTGCGCTGCCGGTGGTCGAGTGGGTAAAGGCCGAGGAGGCGGGAGACGGTTCCGCGCTGCGCGGCAAGATCGTGCACGCGCTGGAAGAGGCCTACGACCAGAAGGAGACCAACGTCGGGGCGCAGGTGATGCGCTACATCGAAAAGGAAGTGATGCTGCGCACGCTCGATCAGCATTGGCGCGAGCATCTGGCGGCGATGGACTACATGCGCCAGGGCATTTACCTGCGCAGCTACGCGCAGAAAAATCCCAAGCAGGAATACAAGCGCGAGGCGTTTGAACTGTTCTCCGCGATGCTGGATCGCATCAAATTCGACACCGTGACCACGGTCTCCAAGATCCAGGTGCGCAGCGAAGAGGAGATCGAACGCGAAGAACTCGAGCGGCAGCAGCGTCTCGCGCGGGCGCTGCAGGCGCAGCATGCCGAGGCGGTGTCGCCGATCCAAGTGCAGCCCGGCGTGGAAGATCTCGGCCAGCAGCCAGCGGCCGCAGGCAATGTCATGGAAATGGAGCCGCGCGCGCCGGCCCCCGCGGCCGCGCCCTTCGTCCGGGCGGTGCCGAAGGTGGGCCGCAACGAGCCCTGTCCCTGCGGCTCCGGACGCAAGTACAAGCACTGCCACGGCGCTCTGCAGCAAGCGAGCGGTTGACTCGCCAAATTAACTCCCTGACGCATGTCGTCGCCGCTGCACTGATCGACGCTGCGGGCCGCGTGCTCATCGCGCAACGCCCGCCGGGCAAGCACCTGGCGGGCGGTTGGGAATTTCCCGGCGGCAAACTCGAGCCCTGCGAGCAACGCCGCGCGGGTCTTGCGCGCGAGCTGCGCGAAGAACTCGGCATCACCTTGTCGGCGCCACCCCGGCCGCTGATTCGGGTGCGCCATTCATACGACTTCGGCGAGGTGCTGATCGATATGTGGGTGGTGAGCCGGTATGGCGGCGAGCCACGCGGACTCGATGGCCAGGCCTTGCGCTGGTGTTCGCTGGATGAACTCGAGTCCGTGGAACTGTTGCCGGCGGATGGGCCGATCGTCGCGGCGTTGCAGTTGCCGGAGCGGCTGACGCACGTCTTGGCGAATGACTATGCGGTCACCGAACTCGGCCGCCCTGAATCGAGCGGCCGGCTGCACGGCGTGTTCTGCGCAGGCATGGCGGATGCGATGGCCGCCGCCGACGCCGGCGTGGATTTCCTGGTGATGCGAAATGAGCTGCCGCGAGCTGACATCGGTTCGATATGCGAGTTGGTCGCGGTTCCGGTGTACGCGACCGGGGTCGGCTTGGAGGAGGCGTGGGAAATCGGCGCCACCGGAATTGCCGAGATCGGCGAGACGGGCGTCAGGGCGGCTTCAAATTCTCGTCGAAAAACCGCTTGATCATCTCGTAGGCGTGCCGCCCATCGTGCTGGCGCATGAGCCCATGCTTGGCACCCGGATACACCATGGCATCGAATGGCTTGCCGAGATCCTGCAGCCGGCGGAACAGCTTGGTGCTGTTGAGAAACAGCACGTTGTCATCCGCCATGCCGTGCATCACCAGCAGCTGCCCTTGAGATCTTTGGCGTAGGGCAACACCGAACTCGCCGCATAGCCGGCGGCATTGTCCTGAGGCCGATCCAAGTAGCGCTCCGTGTAGTGCGTGTCGTAGAGCGTCCAATCCGTCACCGGCGCGCCGGACACGCCCGCACGAAACACGTCGGGTGCCTTGAACATCAGCATCAGCGTCATATAGCCGCCATAGCTCCAGCCCCACACGCCGATGCGCTCTGCATCGACGAAGCTCTGCGAACCCAGCCAGCGTGCGCCCTGCACTTGATCGGCGACCTCGACATCGCCCATGCGGTCGTGGATCGGATGCTTGAAACGCCGTGCCGCGAAAGGCGCTGCCGCGGTTGTCGAGTTGAAAGACCACGTAGCCGGCGCGCGTCAGGATCTGCGTGAACGAACTGCCGGTCCAATTGTTGACGACTCGCTGCACGCCCGGACCGCCGTAGACATCGACGATGGCGGGATAGCGCTTGGCCGGATCGAAGTGCAGCGGCTTGAACAGCCGATAGTACAGCGTCTGACCATCCGCGGCCGTCAGGGTGCCGAATTCGGGGACCGAGTTGTCCGCAAGATAGGGCGCGTCCGGATGGTGGGCATCCAATCGATTTTCCAGCAGCCAGTGACTTGAGCGCGCCGTCCGCGGCGTGCAAGCTGACCTGCGGGGGCTGGATTGATGCTGGTGAAGTTATCGATATAGAAGCGCGCATCGGGCGACATGGAGATGCCGTGCACGCCGGCTTCCTGAGTGATGCGGCGAACCTGCTGCGGATCCGCCGTGTCGAGGGAGGTGCTGATATAAATGCCGCTCGGTGGGGCTCTTCTCGGTGGCCGTGAAATAGACCATGCGCGTTTGTTCGTCGATGCCCTTGATGGCGCGGGTTCGGAAATCATCGACGTTCCAATCGCCCGCAGTCAAGCTGGCGGATCAAATGGCCGTCGGTAGTCGTACAGATAAAGATGCTGATAGCCGTCGCGGCTGATGCCCAGATGAATTCGGGGGATTGCTTGAGGAACGACAGCTCGTCATTCAGTCGATCCAGGTCTCGCTGGTTTCGGTCAGGACGACCGGTCTCGCCGGTGTCGATGTCCGCGAACAGCAGATCCAGCCGCCGCTGGTCGCGGCTCTCGCGCTGCATCGCCAGCGTTTTGCCGTCCGGCAGCCAATTGACGCGCGCGAGATAGATATCCTGATCGGCGCCCAGATCCATCCATGTCACCGCGCCGCTCTTGAATGTCGGCGACGCCCAGGCGCACCAGCACGTTGGGGCCGCCGGCGGCCGGATAGCGCTGCGCAAAGGTGGCGACATTGTCGGCGGCGATCTCGAAGCGCTGCGTCACCTTGACCGGAGTTTCATCGACGCGCGCGAAGGCGATGTGCCGCCCGTCGGGCGCCCACCAATAGCCGGTGCTGCGGTCCATTTCCTCTTGGGCGACGAACTCCGCCATGCCGTTCTTGATGGCGCCGCCGCCGTCGCTGGTCAGCGCCTTCTCGGTCTTGGTCGCGATGTCGTAGACGTACAGATTCTGGTCGCGCACGTAGGCGACATAGCCGCCGGCCGGCGAGATGGTCGCGTCGGTCGCAAAGCCATGCGTGTCGATGAGCTCGCACCGACCGGCTTGTGCTTCGCGGTTGGCGAGATCGAGTAGTAGTACAGCTTGCCGCCAAGGGAAAGAGCAGCGCATCGCCCGAGGGCGCGAAGGTGTATTCCAAGATGCCGGAGAGGGCCGCGGTTCTTTGCCGCTCGCGGCGGCTGATTTCCTCGTCCGACAGCTTCTCCTGCTGTCGGCGCCAGCACTTTGGAATCGACCAGAATTCGGGCCTGTGCCGTCGTGAATGTTGTATTCCCACAGATCCAGGCGGTCCTTGTCGTCCGGCTTGCCCTTGAGATAAGTCACGCGCGAGCCGTCCGGAGAAATCTTCAAGCCGACGATGGTGGGTCCCGCCAGCGGCGGCGTGCATCGAACAGGCGATCGATGGTCAGTTCAGCGGCACGCGGCGCCGGTGGCGACGCGCAGGCGACCAGTGCCGGCGCCAGGTAGCGGCCGGAATTGCGAGAGTCGGCTCATGGAAAGTCAGCCTGTTCGTGAGTTTCGAGGATGCGTTTCGCGAGCGAAGTGTATTACAGCCGCGTGAGCCGGTAACGAACTTCGTGCAGTTCGGTGACGCCGCGGCGCGCAGTCGGGTTCGTTGCCAAGATGTCGTGCCGCGCCACAGCTCCGGATCGAATGATGGTGCGCGTACAGCCGCTCGACCTCGTCGCGGCGATCACGGAAAAGGGCGGTCCGGACATCTGCGCCTGCGGGATATTCGAGGGTGATCAACAAGTCTGCGTGCCCGGGCGCGTCAGCGCCGTCAGATGTTCGACGTAGCGCTCGCGCAATTCGCGGGGCCCAGGAGATGAGCGCGGCGCGATCGTAGACGGCGCGCAACGTCGCCGAGCAGTTGCGGAGTGAGCGCGAAGAAATCGCCGCAGTAGAGCTCGAGTCCGGCGGCTTCGTAGACCTCGAAGTTGCCGCAGCACTCGCGCCGCCGCGCCGGAATGCCGTTCTCCATGCAGAAAGACTTCCAGCGCGACGGCCGAGAATCTCCACGCCGATCACGGATGGCCGCGATCGCGCAGCCACAGCAGATCGAGGCTCTTGCCGCACAGAGGGACGAAGACGCGGCGTCCGCTGGCCGAGCTGCGAGCTCGGCCAATAGCTGCTTCGAGCTGCGGCTCGACGGCCGATTGATGAAAGCCGATCTGGCCGCTGCGCCAGCGCTCGTGCCAGAACTCAGGCTGCATCGCTCAAGATTCCTCGGTCGAATCGGATGCGCGGAGCCTCGTCGGCGGCTCGGCCGATTCGTCCGGAATCTTGTGCTGCTCGGTGAGCCACGCGCCCAAGATCGATGAGCCGGCAGCGATCGCTGCAGAAGGGCCGATACGGCGATTCGGCAGACCACTCCACCGGCCGCCGGCAGGTAGGACATTTGACGATCGTCGCCATCGGCCACCGCCCGATTCAAGCGCAGCAGGTCAGCAGAAACGGCACATCCGTTTCGACGTGCACGGGCCGGCTGGTGGCGTCCAGCCAATTCAGAAATCGGATGGTGCAGCGATGCTGGCTGCCGCTGATCTCCGGAAACAGATCCGATGTCCGGGCGGCAACGTCACGCGCACCAGCTGGCAGGGATTCTCGCGATCGAACTGCAGCTGGAATATGCCGCCCGACGGCCATTTCGGATTTGCGCTTGGCGTTCTGGCGCGTCAGCCAGAGCAGCTCGGCGATGCTGTCGCACAGCGGCCGGATCAGCGCCAGCCAGCTGCCGAACTCGGCGGCGCGCACCTCGGCGGGCCGATTGAGCCAGTACGAGTAGTCCGGCAGGTCGAAATCGCAGGTGCCGCCCGGGATGGCGCTGCGGTGCTTGATGGCGCTCAGGAATTCCGAATCGCGCAGCGGCCCCATGTAATTGCCGCCGACCGTGGACAGATCGTCGCGCAGCTTCACCAGGTTCGACATCAGCGACTTGAGCCGGCCGGGTCGACGCCGGTCTTGGCTCTGGTATTCCTTGAGCACATTGACGTGGCGCTCGAGTTCCTTCAGCACTCGCTGCGCGAGTCGCCGCGCGCGGTGATGGCCAGGATCTCCAGCAGGCTCGCCACCGCGGCGCGCGCGCTCCAGGGATTGGGCGACTCGCTGTGATAGGTGGCTTGGGTGTAGAGAAATTCGAGGCGCAGAAAGGTGCGCATGCGCTCGTTGAGCGGCTGCTCGTAGACGACCGGCGCCGCCTCGGGCTCCGCTTGGGTGTGGATTCGGGGTAAGAGTTCATCCGCCTATTCTGAGCCAACCCAAGGCCCAGGGTAAACCTTGGATTTAGGTTAAATCGCGGCTCGGAGCAATGTTTCGCCAAGCTGTAGATAGTGCTCGTGCAGTCGATCGACCGCCTGTCGCAATTCCGCGACGGTTCCGGCGTTCGAGAGCACATCGTCCGCCGCGCGCCAGCCGCGCGGCGCGGCTCGCCTGCGAGGCGAGAATCGCGCGGGCCTGTCCTCGAGCGTGCTGCCGTCGCGCGCCATGAAGCCGTTGCACTGCAGCGCTTCGTCGACATCGACCACCAGGATGCGATCGACTGCGATCGCGCGTCGCCGCCTTCCACGAGCAGCGGAATCGCCATGATCAGGTAAGGGCCGACGCCTGCGGCAGCCTCGCGTTCCATGTCGGCGCGGATCAGGGATGCAGGATGGCCTCCAGGTCTTGCCGCGACGGCATGCGTCGGTGAATATCAGATCCCGCAGCGCGCGCCGGTCGAGTTCGCCATCCGCGGCGAGGACGCCGCGTGCCAAAGCGCTGCGATCACTTGCGCGAGGCCCGGGGTGCCCGGCTGCGACCACGGCACGGGAGGCCTCGTCGGCGTCGATGACCGGTACGCCGAGTTCCGCGAAGCGCTGCGCTGACCGTGCTCTTGCCGCTGGCGATGCCGCCGGTCAGGCCGATGCGCAGCGCGTCGCGCCATGGCTCAATGCTTGAGGCCGGACACGCGCAGATAGCCGTCGACCAGCGAATCGCCGTACATCATGGCGATCCAGCCGGCAGCGGCCAGGTAGGGCCCGAAGGGCATGGGCGCGGCGCGGTCGCGGCCGCGCAGCACGATCATCAGGATCCCGAGCACGGCGCCGGTGGCGGCGGACAGCAGGATGACCAACGGCAGGACTTCCAGCCCAGCCAGGCGCCCAAGGCGGCGAACAGCTTGAAGTCGCCGTATCCCATGCCTTCCTTGCCGGTGATCAGCGAAAGGCTGAAACACCAGCCAGAGGCTCATATAGCCCGCGGCCGCGCCGATGATGGCATCGCGCGCGGACACCGGCAGTGGGCTGCCCGGCACTGGGCCCGACGACGACCGCCGCCAGCAAGCCGGCCCACATCAGCGGCAGGGTGATGCTGTCGGGCAGCAGTTGATGGTCGATGTCGATGCCGGTCAGCGCGATCAGGCCCAGGTGACCAGCAGCGCGCAGGCCGCCGGCGCGCCAAAGCCGAAATGCCAGGCCACCCAGGCCGACAAGCAACGCCGGTCGCCAGCTCGACCAAGGGATAGCGGGCCGAGATTCGGCTTGCACGACGCGCAGCGGCCGCGCAGCACCAGCCAGCTCACCACCGGAATGTTCTGCCAGGCCTTGATGGGCGCCTTGCAGTGCGGGCAGGCGGAGCGGGGGGTGCTCAAGGTGAAGCGCTCGAGGTGCGGCGGCGTGCCGTGCCGGCCGCGGCGCTCGCCGGCGCAGGCACGTCCGCCGCCTGCGGCGCGCCACTCGCGCTCCAGCATGATGGGCAGCCGATAGATGACGACGTTGAGAAAGCTGCCGACCACCAGGCCCAGTACGAACACCGAGCCCGCGAACAAACGCGGGTTCGCTCGCGTAAGAGCGCGGCGAGGTCGTTCAGCATGGGCTAAACCGACGACTCGTGGCCGCTAGCGACGCGTTAACCGACGACTGAGCCGAGTTTGAAGATGGGCAGGTACATGGCGATGACCATGCCGCCGACCAGCACGCCGAGAACCGCCATGATCAGCGGCTCCAGCAGGCTCGACATGCTGTCCACCGCGTTGTCGACCTCGGCCTCGTAGAATTCGGCGACTTTGGCCGACATGGTGTCCAAGGAGCCGGATTCCTCGCCGACCGCGATCATTTGCACCACCATGTTGGGGAACAGGCCGGTGTTTTCCATGGCGCGCTGCAAGCGTTGGCCGGTGGCCACTTCGTCCTTCATGCGCAGCGTCGGCTTCTTCGTAAACGATATTGCCGGTGGCGCCGGCGACCGATCGCATCGCTTCAACCAGCGGCACGCCGGCCGCGAACATCGTCGACAGCGTGCGCGCGAAGCGCGCAATGGCCGACTTTTGCAAGAATCGGCCCGATGATCGGGAACTTTCAGCATCACCCGATCCGAGCAGCAGCTGCATGTGTCTGTGAGCGCTTCTTGAAATAGAAGAAATGCATAGAATGCCGCCGCCGATCAAGCACGACCATCCACCAGCCTTGGTGCTGCACGAATGCGAGATAGTTGACGACCATCTGCGTGAACGCCGGCAAATCGGCGCCGAAGCCTTTGAACAATTCTTCGAACTGCGGAATCACGAAAATCAGCAAAATGACCGACACGACCACGGCAACGATCAAGACCGCGGCGGGATAGAACAAGCGCCTTCTTGATCTTCTTCTTTAGCGCCTCGGTCTTTTCTTTGTAAGTGGCGATCTTGTCCAGCAACGTTTCGAGGGCACCGGCCTGCTCGCCGGCCTCGACCAGATTCACGAACAGGTCGTCGAAATACAGCGGATATTTCGCCAACGATTCGTGCAGGGTGCTGCCGCCCTCGATGTTGGCTTTGATATCGAGGACCAGCTTTTGCATCGCGGGCTTTTCATGGCCGTTGCCGATGATCTCGAATGCCTGCACCATCGGAATGCCGGCCGACATCATCGTCGCGAGCTGGCGGGCGAACACCGCGATGTCTTCGTTGCGTCACTTTCCCGCCGCTCCGAAGCCGCGGCTCTGGGTTTTGACGCGCGTGGCCGCGACGCCCTTGGCGCCGCAGATCCGCGCGCAGCGCAGCTTCGTTCGCGGCAAGGGACTTGCCGCGGACCTTGTTGCCGCGCTTGTCCTTGCCCTCCCAAATGAATTGGGTTTCTTTCTTCGCAGGCCGTTGCGGATATCGCCATAAATCAATCCTTTCAGTAACTACTTAGTCGATAGTGACGCTATTGACTTCTTCCAAGCTCGTGACGCCGTCTTTCACTTTCTGCAAGGCCCGAACGGCGCAGATTCCAAATGCCATCCTTGGTCGCCTGGTCGTTGATATTCGATTGCGCCGCCGCCTTCCATGATGATGCGGCCGATCGTTTCGGTGACCGGCATGACCTGGTAGATGCCCATGCGGCCCTTGTAGCCGTCGGTGCACTGGCCGCAACCGACCGCCCGGTAAACTCTGATGCCGGCTTCGATATCCGCCGCCTCAAATCCTTCCTTCTTTGCGGCCTCGGCCGGAATATCGATCGGCTGCTTGCAGTTGGTGCACAGCTTGCGCGCCAAGCGCTGCGCGATGATGAGGCTGACCGAAGTGGCGATCGCATAGGGTTTGACGCCCATGTCGACCAATCGCGTCAAAGTCTGCGGGCGCATCGTTGGTGTGCAGAGTCGACAAGCACCAAGTGCCCGGTTTGCGCGGCTTTGATCGCGATCTCGGCCGTTTCCAAATCGCGAATTTCGCCGACCATGATGACGTCGGGATCTTGGCGCAGAAAAGCGCGCAAGGCGGCGGCAAAAGTCAGTCCGACCTTGTTGTTGACGTTGACCTGGTTGATTCCGGGCAGATTGATTTCCGCCGGATCTTCCGCGGTCGAGATATTGCAATCCTCGGTATTGAGGATATTGAGACCCGTGTACAAGCGATACGGTTTTGCCGCTGCCGGTCGGCCCGGTCACCAAGATCATGCCCTTGCGGTTTGGCCAGATATCTTGAGATACAGCTCGCGCTGCACCGGCTCATAGCCCAGCGCATCGATGCCCAGCATCGCGCTGGAGGGATCGAGAATACGGGTGACGACCTTTTCGCCGAAAAGCGTCGGGCAGGTGCTGACGCGAAAATCGATGGCGCGATTCTTGGACAGCCGCATTTTGATGCGGCCGTCCTGCGGAACGCGGCGCTCTGCAATGTCGAGGCGCGCCATGACTTTGAGGCGCGCGACGATCTTGACCGCCAACTGCACCGGCGGCAGCGCCACCTCCTTCAGCACGCCGTCCAATCGCGTGCGAATACGGAACATCTTTTCGTAGGGCTCGAAGTGAATGTCCGACGCGCCCTTCTTGATTGCATCCAGCAAGATCTTGTTGACGAAGCGGACGATGGGCGCGTCTTCGACGTCGTCGCGGCCCAGCGCTTCCGCATTGGGGTCCTCGTCGCCGCCGGTGACCTCCAGATTCTCCAGATCGAAGTCATCATCGGTCAGGCTCGGCATGACCGCTTCGGCCTGATCGATGGCCTTGCCGACGGCCATCTGCAGCTTGTCGTCCTCGACGACGACGAACTCGATGCTCATCGAGGTCTGAAAGCGAATCTCATCCAGCGCATGCAGATTGGTCGGATCGGCAACCGCCAGAAACAGCCGCTTGCCGCGCTTCATCAGCGGCAGACACGCGATGCTTCTGCATGCAGCTTCTCGCTCACCGCGCGCACCGCATCCATGTCAGGAGCGACCGCATCCAGATCCAGCAACGGCACGCCGAACTCGTTCGAGGCAGAAATGGCGATATCGCGCGCAGTCGCCAAGTTTGATCGTAACGAGATGGGTCACCAGACTGAGGCGCTTCTCCTTGGCCTTGGCAATAGCATCCTGCATGGCCGACTCGTCCAGCAGCCCGTCTTGGACCAGTCGCTGGGCAAGCCCCCCAGTGCCACGCGGCTGGTGCCGCCACTGTCGCTATTGCGTTGTCATTCATGGACTTAAGGAAACCCCACGCAGATGAACCCTAGTCTACTACCTGTAGCCAGGCGAGCAATTGTCAAATCTCCGCCAGATGGTCGCATATCACTACAGACCCTCTGCGTGACCTTGCTCCCAATATCGAATTTCAGGCGCCGTCGAGGCTTACGGATTGCCGTGCCCAAAAGAAGAAGCCCCTCCGAGGAGGGGCTTCCGCATGATCTCAGGTAAGACCCGGGATCCTGCTAGGCCACCTTAGGCGTGGCAAGTCGTCGGAACATACTGCGGAGTCGCCAGTGGCGAGCGTTGACGCGGCGACAGCGTCGCCGGCAGGCAAGGCCCGCACCGGCAGGAACTGCCGCAGTACCGCACACCCAAACGATGTCATTGTTGGCATTGGTATAGGCATTCAGAGACAAAGTCGCGCCTGCGATCTTTGTATTCGCCTGCAACGCCGTAGGTCGCAGTTATGCGCACCGAGCGTGCTAACGATGCCCGTGACGTACTTGCCTACCCCAGTCACCTGACCGGCGGCGGTGAGCTGAGCGGTGGTCGGGAAGGTGCCGTTGTTGGCATAGTATTCCGCAGCCGGCACTTTCCAACCGTCCATCAGATTCAACCCTTCCGTGACTTGTGCACGAATGGTGTAGTTCTGGTAGGCGGGAATCGCGATCGCGGCCAAAATACCGATGATGGCTACCACGATCATCAATTCGATGAGCGTGAAACCCTGTTGCACTTTCTTAAACATTCGTAACTCCTGATTTAGAAAGTTCTTAATTTCAAGCAACGGCTTGCGCCGGTACTCGGGATATAGCAAGTGCTGTGCCAGACTGTTCTGACTATCTAAGTACATGAAAATACTTCGATAATTTAGATGGTCGCCATGCTCG
Organism: uncultured Gammaproteobacteria bacterium; assembly: GCA_963771615.1. GTDB lineage: Bacteria > Pseudomonadota > Gammaproteobacteria > Steroidobacterales > Steroidobacteraceae > Bog-1198. Next base: position 55,756 of record CAVYUD010000004.1, on the reverse strand, counting down.
TTTGACATAGAACCGTCGCCTTCCGGCGGCGGCTCTGACGCGCAGAGTCAGGTACCGACAATTTTTGTCACGTATCGCCGCGTCGCAGAGGAAGCCTAAACGAATCTGCCTAGTCTCTACAGTCCTCTCAACGGACCGATGAATTTTTCGTAGTTGCGCCAGCGTTCCACAGAATGCCGGTAGATCTTCTGGCGCACCTGCCAAGCGCTGGCCGTGGTTACGGAGCGCTTGGTTTGGTGGAATGAGAGGCAGCGCTCATCCCATTCGAGGCCGAGGAAATCCAGAATCCTGCGTGTCCATGTCTCTAGGTCGGCCACGAGCTCTTCATACGGCACCTCAAGAATCGCTTCCTTAGGCAATGTACCGCACCAGTGATCCATCAGGCGCTGATGAGTTCGGTAATAAGCAGCGAGATCATCAAGGTCCATCGTAAAGGTCTGGTCCGTGGAAAAATTCTGAAAATAGCAGGACAAACAGGTATCGATGGGATTTCTGCGCATGCGGATGATGCGCGCATTCGGAAATACGGTGCGAATTAAGCCCACGAAATCGGAGTTCGTGGGAGTTTTATCAACAATGCGTCGAGCGTCCGGAAAGCGGCGCTCGATGAGACGCAAATAGTCTTCAGCGAGCTTTTTCCTGGCCGGCAGCTCGAGAACTTTCTGACGTATCTCGTCGTAATGCGCGCGCACGGCTTTCAGCCAATAATCTTGTTCACCCACGCCGCTGGCGGCCGGATGGGACGCAATGATTTGCTCGGTCAACGAAGTGCCTGAGCGGGGCATACCCAGCACGAAGACAGGTTTCGCCGATCCCGAACCCCCTTCGGTTATCGACGCCAACTTCTCGCGCGTGTGGACCCGAATTAAGTCATCCGCGAAGCTGACATGCTCTTTTCGATTATATCGGTCAGCCACGCTTTTTAGCAGTTCGTTACCACGGCGGAAGTTCGCAAACGCTCGCTCATAGTCCTTGATATCGTCACAATACTTGCCCATGGCAAAACGCAATTGGACTTCATCCAAAGAGGGCACCCCGCTGCCTGCGATCTCCTCGGCCGTGGCGAACCAGTCGCTGTCAGCGGCGGTCATCTTGCGTGTGCCATGCAGCGACGCCCAGGCAGTCGGCATCCTCGGACTGATCTCCAGCGTACGCTTCAGCAACGACTGTGCTTCGTCGAAGCGGCCCTCCACGCGAGCGATGTGCGCGAGGCCCAGCAAAGCCACATGATCTCTTGGAGAAACCTTTTGTGCTTTGCGAAAAGCAATCTTCGCCTCATGCTCTTGACCGGAGGAAAGGAGCATGAGGCCGAGCATCGCCCGCGCTCCCGGATATTTCGGATTTATTTTGAGGGCCCGTCGCAGCAATGGTTCGGCTGCGGCCGGGTTTGCCTGCAGCAGAGATGCGAGATTGACCAGGGCGTCGGCATATTCGGGATCGACGTCGACTGCCTCTCGGAAACGTTGCTCTGCCTCTTGATACCGACCTAGGCGGTTAAGCGCGACGCCGAGCGCATTCAGAACGTCCGCTCGATCCGGGAAAAGCGATACATACTCTTCAAAAAGCTCCACCGCTTGGGCATTGTCGCCTGCCTTGAAGGCCTTCTCGCCACGCGCCAGTAAAGGCGGGGTCTTGCCTTGGGCCCCGACCCGATTGCGCGGTCGTCCAGCCGCGATCCGTGGGAGCGTCCTCGGGCGTTCGAGAGAGATGCATGATCAGCGACTGAGTCACGCCATCGGCCAGTCCCGCGTCGACCCCATTTTCGATCAGTTTCCATTTGAATGCGTTGGCGAACCGCGCTTTCTGGTAAAAGTTAAATTCAAGCGGGCGCACCTCGCGATCGGCCCGCTCCTGCAATCGTTCAAGCGCCGAAGCGTGCTCCTTCCGCTTTCCCTCCGAACCGCGCACGGATGCAGCTGGGGCGCGGCCGCAGCTGCGAACTCGTTCGCCAGCGCGGCCCCCAGGTCCGCAGCCTCGCGTGCATTGAACCATTTGAGCATCATTACTGGCGCTTTAGTGGTAAGTTACGGCGGTATAAGTCAACATAAGCTGGAGGTTATCCAAAACCGACTGGCGGTGCCCGTGATTTGTGCACCGGCATGAGGTTAATCACACTTTCACTCGATTCCCAATTTCTTGATCCGGTATCGCAGCGCCCGAAAGCTCATACCCAGCGCCTTTGCAGCCGCCGTCTTGTTATATCGGTTCTGCTCCAGTGCTCGGACTATGGCATCCCGCTCGATATCCTCGAGATGATCGCCTAACGCACCGCCCGGCGAAGTGTCTGTCGCTGGGGTCCCGATCGGTCCCAGTACCGCCGACCTCAGCTGTATATCAGCGGCACCAATCTCGCCGCCAGTGCGTAAGGGTGATCGCGCGCTCTAAAATGTTTTCGAGTTCGCGGACATTGCCCGGAAAGGCGTAGCGTTCCAACGCAGCCAGAGCGTCCTTGCCCAGCATCGGTGGCGTGATTTTCATGCGCCGTCCGAGCCGCCGCAGGATCGACTCGGCAAGTTCGGCATGTCCTCCGGCCGTTCGCGCAGCGAGGGCACGCGCAATTCGATGACATTCACTCGGTAGAATAGATCCTCGCGGAATTTTCCTTCCGCGACCAGCTGCGGCAAGATTCTTATGAGTGGCCGATAGAATTCGGACGTCGATAGCGACCTCGAGCTGTTCACCCACCGGGCGCACGGCTTTTTCTTGAATGACGCGCAGCAGCTTGACCTGCATATGAAGTGGCAAATCGGCGATTTCATCGAGAAACAGCGTGCCGCCCTCCGCGGATTGAATGAGACCCTTCTTATCGCTCATTGCTCCGGTAAAGCTGCCGCGTTTATGGCCGAAAAGTTCGCTTTCCATCAGTTCCGTGGGAATCGCGCCGCAATTGACAGGGACGAAGGCGCCATCGCGCCGTGGGCCGGATTCATGAATGAGTTTTGCCACCAATTCCTTGCCTGTGCCGGATTCCCCGAAAATGTGTACCGGCGCCTGGCTGCGCGCGACGCGACCGATCATTTCGCGGAGGTGCTGCATGGCGGCCGAAGCACCGAGCAAGCGGGGACCGAACACGCTTGTGTCAGCATCATTGGTACCCGATAGCTTGATGGCAGCCGCCACCAATTTGCGCAAACCCGCTAGGTCCAATGGTTTCGAGACGAAATCGAAGGCGCCTACTTTGAGCGCCCGCACGGCTGTTTCCATGTTTCCGTGGGCAGTGATTACGGCGACGGGAACGGTCGGCGTGTATTGCTGCATCCATTCAACAAGCTCCAAGCCGTCGCCGTCCGGCAATTGCATATCGGTCAAGCACAGATCAAACGGCTCGCGTCTTGAGCAGGCGCTGTGCAGCGGCCAGGGTATTAGCCGTTCGGGGACTCAAGCTCCATTCGCTGCAAGGTGATGGACAGTAGCTCGCAAATATCGGGTTCATCGTCGACTACCAATACGGCGGGTTTGGGCATGGCTCCCATTGTAGCGTTAGCCGCGGCTGTGGGCGCGGTGCGCGCTAAGCTATAGCATCATGGACCATACCTTTGCTATCCCGATATACCTGGCGGCGCCTAATCTGGCTATTCTGGTCGAATCGCTTCGCGCACAAGAGGGGAATTCCAGCCAAATCCTGCTGGCTACGTCGACGCCGTCGGCGGAGCTTCAGGCTTTTGCAAAGCGTCGTGCGTTGGCATTGCACATCAATCCACAGCGCACCGACATCGCATCGGACTGGAATTTCGCCCTTTCAGCGGCCCAAACCCAATTTGTGACGCTGGCTCATCAGGACGACTATTTCGCGTCGTCCTACGTTGCGCGGTTGAGTAGCGCACTAGAGCGCCACCCGGAGGAGTGATTGGCCTTCTGCGACTATTCGGAGCACACGCCACTCGGCGCGCGCCCGACCAATATCAACCTGCGGATCAAGCGGGCGCTTCGCCGACGAGCCTTCGGCCTCACGAATGTATACTGGAGCACGCGACAAGGTTCGCTTGCTGTCGCTCGGGAATCCGATTTGTTGTCCGAGCGTCATGTTCAATCGATCGTTGCTTGCCGATTTTCGCTTTCCAGCCGGTTTTCAGACCAACTTGGATTGGATGGCGTGGCTTGAACTCGCGCGACGGCCCGGCGGCTTCGTGTACGTGCGAGAACGGCTGGTTTCGAAGGGCGTGCATGAGGGCAGCGAGACCACGGCGACCATCGCCAACCGCGCGCGCGAACGTGAGGACCGAGAGATTTTGACGCGCTGTGGCCGAGGCCGGTTGCCGCCGGACTCGCGTATCTCTATAGACTCGGATATCGCGCCAATCGTCTTTAGGCGCTTACGCCGCCGCGAGACTAACAAAGCACTTCCGGCGTGACAAATGACGGAATTCAAGATGGCGACGATATATCGATCTTGCATTTGTTCGCTTGCTTACCGATGAAGAACGATAGCGTAGTTCGGAGCTGTCCGTTTCAAATCAGATCGGTGTCCTCGCGATGCAATGGTCCCAATACTTCTTCGAAGAGGCGCGTCACCGCGTCTCTCGAAATCAGACTGACATTCTGATCTCCGGTGATGTATCGATCGGACCACAAGCCGAGCAGCGCACGCCAGTGCCCGGGCTCGACATCCTTTACGATAATGCATAGTCCCGGTACGCGTTCGATTAGGATCCCGGATGGAATCGAGAAATTTCTGCCGCGCGGACCTTGGAATGTGGTGCATCACGTCCGCGATTAAAATTACGTCACGGCTCTTGCTGGCGGATCCGCCAGAATTCCGTGAGGCTGGTTCGCGGCAAGCGGTTAACCCTGCCCTTGTAGCGTTCGTAGATCCACTGACCGACGGACGGGTGCAGGATCCAACGTTGTAATCGTCACGTCTGGGCGTATCGACATCAGGCAATTGACGAGGCTGGCCGTCACCCCCGCCGACGTCGAGCACGTGCGCATTGCGCGGTATCACCGCAGCCAGGCCTCCGGCTAATTTTGCCAAGTCGACGAAAATCGCGCGGTAAAAGTCGCCTGACCCGTTGGGCAAGTCGCGGTCCTAAAAGACGTCGGACTAATGGTCCAAGAGCCACGTGCGTTCACTGTTCGATGTCGGTTGTACCGACGTCGATGAACCTAAGCAGAAATGAGGAAAAAATGATTTCGGCGCCTGCAAGAATCAAAGTCACAGAAGGTATCGCCACGCGCATTACAACCGTTGGTTCAAGAGCTGCAAGATGAGCATGCGCCCAGGTGGCAAGTGAATACGCAGCAAGTCCTAGACCGGCGGCAACCAGCAGCAACCCAAGAATGATGCCGCCTTCAAGCGTGAATACCCTTAGAAATCGAGAAAATGCCGGGCGCATCGGCAATGCACCTTTCAGCACGCCAATGGCGCGCGCCAAGACGGAGAACAGCACGAGCTGTACACCGAGAATGACCGCGCCTCCTGCGTAAAGCATCGTGTGGACATCAAATCCAATTCCGGAAACCACAACCGGGCCGCGCGCAATCGCAATTTGTGCGACAACGCCGATCGCGATCAGACAGACGCCAGGGTACAGCATGAGCCACCGGGGGCTCATCATGAGAAGAAAGCGTAAATGACGCCATCCGTCCCGCCAGCTGCGCAGATGCGGCCGGCGAGAACGGCCGGTCGGCGAAAGGGTGGTCGGCACCTCGGCGATCCGCCAACCGGCCAGAGTGGCTTTGACGATCATCTCGCTTGCGAACTCCATACCCGGGCGCTTGCAGTCCCAATTTCTGCACAGCTGCTCTTTGGACGCCGCGAAGGCCACAATGAAAGTCTCCGATGTCGGACGAAAAGAACATCCTACCCATGAGACTGAGCAGAGGGTTGCCGATGAAACGGTGCAGAAACGGCATCGCGCCTGAACGGATGCCACCGCGAAATCGATTGCCAATCACCATCATATTCCCGGAACGCAGTGATTGGACCAACGAGCCCAAGTCCGAAAAATCATAACTATCGTCCGCGTCAGCCATGATCACAAACCGACCTCGAGCAGCGTTAATTCCGCCGATCAACGCATTCCCATAGCCCTTATCAGCGACGCCCACTACCCGTGCGCCCGATGCAATCGCAAGATCCGGAGAACCGTCTGTCGATCCGTTGTCTGCGACAATGACCTCACCTTTGATACCGGAGCTGACGAGAAAATTGCTCGCCTTTCGCACACAGATCGCAATCGTCTCAGCCTCGTTGAGGCAAGGCATGAGTATCGTCAGTTCCACGAGTAGAACTTCGTTAATCGATCAAGAAGTCGTGTCCAGCCCTTCATGATATTCATCGTCGGTATTGATGCGCCAGATGTCCTGTTTGCCGGTACCGTGATTGATGATGGAATTCACCGCGCTCTTCGCCGTCAGCATCGAGTGGTCTTGGTTATTGTATCTGTGCATTCCGTTTCTGCCGATAGGATAAAGATTGGAAATCTGATCCAAGTAAGCCTTTACTCGACCAAATTCCTCGTAGGCCCCGAAGTACGCCGGATAAGCTTTCGGGACGCGCACCAAATTGCCATCAATCACATCTTCGTGGTCTACCAGGCCGATCTTTTCCAGCTCCGAAACCGCGAAGTCAATGAACTTGCCGTCATTCATCGACCATAGATCATCATCCTTGGAGCAAAAATACTCCAAACCTAGCCAGATTGTGCTCGGGTCGGCAACCATGGCCGGACTCCAATTGTTGAAAATCTGTATGCGCCCAATCCTGACATCAGTCTCTTGAACATAGATCCAATTATCCGGAGGCATTCCGTTTGCCTGGCGCTTGTCCCGCGGATCCGCCGCGGGCTTCATCCTGCGCAGCAACAAACCCGCCGTCATGAAGTCGCGATAAGGAAGACGGCTTGCAATTCGTTGGACTCGTGAGTCGGACGGGCGCAAAAACTCGATTAGATCTGATACCGGTATCGTTGATATGAAATGATCGCATTCCGTGCGCCGCATGAGTTGCGTGCTTTCGTCCAGCACGTTGACTGCGGTGATTCTTCCTGAAGTCTGTTCAATTCCGGCAATTCGATGCCGAAGATGAATGTGTCCTCCCTGATCAGAGATCCGGCGAGCAACTTCTTCCCACATCTGGCCAGGTCCGAGTTTAGGGTAAAGAAAGCGCTCGATCAGGCTAGTCTCGACGTTTCGTTGCGCAGCATCGTCGGCCTTGAAAATCTTACCGAGGGTTTGCGAAAGCGCCTTCGCAATCGATAGCCCCTTTATCCGTTGCGCGCCCCATTCCGCCGAGATCTCGCCGCAGGGAACCCCCCACACCTTCTGCGTATATCCCTTAAAAAAAGTCTCATAGAGACGCGCGCCGAAACGGTTAATGAGAAAGTCTTCCAATGAAGATTCCGGCGATCGGCGCTTCAGTTGCGCTCTCCCGTAGCTCATCCCGATTTTCAACGCCTCCGTAATTCCCAAATTCCCCAGAGTGCTTGGGTTCAAGGCAAGCGGGTAATCAAAAAATCGGCGTCTATAAAAAATGCGAGACAACCGCCGCCGCACTAGCATGACGGCACGCGGATCCTGCGGCGCAATTTTATCGGGCGTCAAAGTGCGCGAGTTTCCTCGATAGCTGATCCGAAGGGCGCCGGATTCGCCCGGCTCATCTTGTGCGAGCGGCAATATCTCTTGCCACCAGCGCATCACCCAATCTGATTTGGAAAAAAAACGATGGCCCCCGAGATCCATGCGGTTGCCACGGTAATTAATCGTCTTGGAGATTCCACCGACTTGACCGTCGGCCTCGAACACGACTGGTCTAATATCGGATTGCCGCAAGAGTTCGAGGGCTGCCGTTAGTCCCGCAGGTCCAGCTCCGGCGATGATGGCAATCTTCTTTTGACTTCCGTTCATTTGTGCGTCGCCGAGTTTCGCACACTGCGGCAGTCGTAGAGATCCCAATCCATATATGGCCCGCTATTCTTATGAGTCAGAGCATCGAACCCGACATGTTGCGATGTAATGACAAATCCGAGCAGCGCGTCCCCGCAGATCTCGGTTAGATTTGCCGCGGTGAGTGGCCGGCTTTCTGCGACTATCTGATGCTTGCCTGAAGCCGCAGCGTCACGAAGCTCGGACCGTATCTTCCAATTCGGATCCATGACGGACAACAGCACCTGCGACCGCCGCTGAACTTCCAGGGCGGTAGCACGCGAAAAGACTACGCCGGCGGACTGATCGACTGCCAAATAGTTCGGCCGCTCCAGCGTAAACCAAACAAACGTTCCCACATCGCGAGCGGGTACTACCAGGACCGTGCTTGTCGGAGGAATTACCCTTGTCCAGTCCGAGAACTCGCGAATGTCCGCAGCGGAGGCCAGAGAGCGGTATTGCTTGAATGCCGCGGGCAAAACAAAAATAGACGAGGCAAGTAAACCGAAACAAAGCAACGCGGGTACCCGAACACCTGCACACCTTTTTAACGCGCACCAAATGAGTGCCGCGCCGAGCACGGCTGGAATCTTGAGTGCGAAAAAATCGCGCACTTGCACTGCTGCCGTCGACCTCGGTTTGTGAAATGCCGGCAAGACAATTTCCCACGCATGAATCGCCATCCATACGGCAACCGCAAGCACTAAGCCCAGAAAGATCCAGCGAAGGGCTAAAGCCGCGCGAATAGAAAAACGTGGTCTCATCAGCCACAAGATCATGGCCAAGGAAACACACGCCGTTCCGTTGGCCGCCGGAAGCGTTAAGCCTAGTAGCAACAACGCCGCGCATAGCGGTCCGCATATGTTGTCGGGCCAAACCTGCAACACCGTAAAAGGTAGCAGCATGGCGCCGACAAACACGGGAATCCACACCCATCGCCACGCTTGGCCTTGAACCAATATCGCGACTGGGCTGACTGCGTCGGCGATAAACGCGACGGCCAACCCTGCGACACCGACGATAAAGGCCGCCCAGCAGAGTTTGCGCACGCGATCGTCTTGGGTAGCAAACGCAATGAACACCAAATAGAAGAATGGCCGCGAATTGACTTCCCAATCTCGAAAAGTCCAGAATCGTAAAAACAAAAACTGCGAGCGCTCTTCAACAATTGCCAACCATGCCGGGTCCATGATTGGCAATAATTTCGTCATCCAAGGCACGCTGACCGCGCAGATGACAATGAGATAGCCTGCGATCACACCTGCGATTGCAGCGAGGAAGCTTGTTCGGATGGGAAGCGCAATGCACATCAGAAGCAACAGCCCCGGTACGGCGACTAGTGGGTGCACACACAGCGCCGCCGCCGCCGCTAACGCGGCGAGAATCCGGGAACCCCTCAGGAAAAAAGCGAGACAAGTCGCGATGAGCGCCTCCGCCGGCAGCCGAGCCGTCAAAAAAGGCTCAGCAAGTCTGAAAACACCCGAGCCACCATAACTCCCATCGACAATCAGCAGGAAGATGACCGCTAACCACGCGCCATCGCGATTGGTCAGGTTCTGGGCCGCAACCCATGCCGCCGCTAGAAACCAAACGGTAAAGAGCAAGGTGAGCGAGCGCGCTGCCAGTTCGACCCCGACTATTTCGATGAACCAGGCGTAAGCTGGCGAGAAAACTGTGAATTGATCCTGCGAAATATTTTGAAGATATAAGTCTTGGGCGAGCGGCGGATGTATTCTCGAGAGTGCCTGAAATGCATATAGCTGCGCATCGCCAAGAAGTCCCTGATAGCCGCGCAGCAATAGCCAAGTCGCAACGGCCGTCAGTAAGACAGGCAGCGCCGGCGATCTTGGAGTGGAACTGGTGGCTCGACTCGGTGCATTGCTAGAGTTGTTGTGTAAACATCGCATTATGCACGAGGCGGCGACGGCGCAAGTGCATGCGCTCAGTTGATCGAGGAGGCTCGCGAGGTTAATGTTGGGCCGATTTACCGAGCGCGACGTTCGTGCGACCGCTGTTGTGTTATGCGCTACATGCGTAGCTTATTTCTTCTTGCTCGATCGCGTTGTGTTTTCGAGCGCTCACTTTTCACCCATCTTTCGCGATTTGCTGACAAAGTATGACGTCCATGCAGCCTGGCTCGCGCTCGTAATTTGCATCTTGGCCGTCTTGTGGAGACTGCCGGCGCCGATCCTGCGATTAGTAGACTGCATAGCGCGACATCCGACAGGCGTCGCTTCGGCCAGCACGGCTGCGCTCGCAGTCACTGCGCTCGTGATTTACCATGACTATCCGCTTTCCATGGACGAATATGCGGCTGTTTTTCAATCAAAGATCTTTGCCTCGGGCAAGATGGCAGCACAGGTGCCACCCGACCTGGTCGATTGGCTGGTAGTTCACGGCTTCAATGGCACGTTTTTCATTGCTTCGCCTACGACCGGGAAGATAACCCAAACCTATTGGCCAGGATTTGCGCTGCTGTTGGCACCATTTCAATTTCTCGCCGTTCCCTGGCTGTGCAATCCGTGTCTATCAGGACTCTCGATTTTTCTCATTTACCGGATCACCGAGGAAATCAGTGCCGATAGAAGGGCGGCGGCTTGGGCGATGTTGTTCGCGCTGGCTTCGGGCGCGTTTCTCGCCGCCGGCATCTCCTACTACTCAATGCAGGCCCATCTGACGGCAAATCTCGTCTTCGTTGCATTGCTCTTGAAGCCGTCCACAAAGCGGGCATTGGCAGCAGGGCTAGTGGGCTCGCTTGCGTTGATCTTGCACAACCCGGTACCCCATACGCTATTCGCCATTCCGTGGATTGTGGGCTTGGCGTTCGCGCCCAGTCGGCGCCGGTATCTGCTTCCTTTGTTCGTCGGCTATCTGCCTGGGGTGGCACTGGGGATCGGGTGGCTGCTTTTCCGCGATACGTGGGGATCGCGCGGTCCTGACTTAGCAGTCATAAAGGACGCCGCGGCCGGGGTCTTTGCGTGGCCCAATGAAGTGCTATTAAATATTCGGATCGCAGCGCTTGTAAAAATGTGTGTCTGGGCAATGCCCTCGCTGTTTGCATTGGCGCTATTGGGATGCGTACTTTGGCGTGGGGACGCGCGCGTGCGTCTGCTCGCATCCTCGGCAATCCTGACCTTCGTGGCATATATGTTTGTCAAGTTTGATCAGGGTCATGGCTGGGGATATCGATATTTTCATTCGGCGTGGGGTGTGGTGCCAATATTGGCTGGCTGCGCGATGGCTAATAGATCTCCTGCGAACAGTCGAGTGACGTCATTCGCCGGGGCGGCCGTCATCTTAAGCCTGCTGTTTTTGGTTCCTTTCCAACTCATTCAAATCGACCACTTCATCACGCAGCATCTCGCGCAGCTTGTCCCGCCAAAAAAGCCCGGCAACAACGTCTATTTCATTCATCCTTTGGGAGGGTTATTATCTTGCGGACATGGTTCAGAGTGATCCGCTGCTTCGAAACAAGGATCTATTGCTGGTGAGCCATGGCGAACCCTTGGATTCGCTGTTTATTAAGCAGAACTGGCCCGACGCCGTGAAAGTTTCCAGTAACCCAGCCGCTGACCAATGGTACTTGGGTGCCGATGACCAGCGGCAGGTAGTTCAGGGTAGCAAAGCCGATGCGCGCTTCGTCATCGCGCACATTCCGCGCTGAAATCTAGTCCTTACTCTTCCCATCGCTGCGGATCGCTGAATACCACCCTAAAGATGCTTCCTTCGCCGCCGCGCGGCTCGTACAGCAATATGGCACGATTGAGTTGGCACAATTCGCGCGCGATAAATAGTCCCAGTCCCGTGCCGCCCTTGCGGCCCGTAAAGAACGGCTCGAAAATACGGTCAACCGCCTGCGGCTCGATTCCGGGCCCGCGATTCGAGACCTCTAAAAAGGGCCGATTGCTAGGATTGAGGCGCCCGAGGTTGATTTCTATTGCGATGCCATCGCGCAGTTCGCCGTACTTGATACCGTTGTCGCATAGGTTCCAAACCACTTGATGCAAATGGCTGGGGTCGAACCGCACTTCCAAGGCCTCGGTGGCCTCGTGAACGCCGATCTGAGCCTCTGGTACTTGCATCGTCTCGCAGAATTCTTCCAAAAAATCCTCCAGCCAGTCGCCGAGCAACAGCCGCGAGGGCTTCGTCGCTTCGCGCCGCGACAATTGCAGCACGTTGTTGATGATGGTGCTGACGCGCTCGGAGTTGCTTTGAATGATATCGGTCAGCCGGCGCTCATCCTCTCCAATATTGACGCTTTCAGCGAGAAGCTGGCCTGCATGACTCATGGCGCCGACCGGATTTCTAATTTCGTGCGCAATGCTGGCTGAAAGTCTGCCGAGAGCAGCGAGTTTGCCTTGCTGAACACGCTCGGCGAAAAGGCTTGTGTCCTCGAGAAAAATCAATGTAGGCCCGGGCTCGTCGCCAAGGGGCGCAAAATGTGGCTGAATCACCCTCGCTCCATCCGCAGCCACGAAGCTCGATGGCGCATCGTCATTTTGATTCCGCTGCCGCCAGGTCGACAACGAATACAGCAATCGGGGAGAGACCTCTCCAACCAAGGCGCCGGGAACGGCGTGATTGTCACCCAGTATTTCGGCTGCCGATTCGTTGATCAGACGGATTTTGTCCGCCGCGTCAACCACCAAAAGGCTTTCACGCAAATGCTGCACGATGTATTGAGAAAGCTCCGCCAGATTCGCGAGATCGACATCCTTTTGGCGAACCAACGCTTCGCTCTCGCGCATTCGCACCGCCGCGAACGAGGCGGCGCCGGCAGTTACGAAGAGCACAGTGCCCAGCAATCCTGCGGCGGCGTAAGAATTGATGTCGGTAGTGCCGCCGAGTTGCTGCGTAATCGTATCTATCAGAATGGCGATAGCAGCAATCGCCGCCAAGAAAAGCGCACTGCGCGGCGGCAGCAAGAACGCCAAAGCACCGATGGGCACCAAAAACAAAACTCCGAGACCGCTGGCAACCCCGCCGCAAGCATGCAGCAATAAAACCAGCACGAACATGTCAACCGCGGCCTGCAGAATCGTTTGGACCTTTGCGCTTGCCATTCGCTGACGCACAAACACGACGCTAACTAGACCAAAGCAAAAATAAAAAACAGCGGCGCCAAAGAACAATTGGCGGGAATAAACGGCGAAGCCGCGCGCCCCTCCTAAGGAGTAAAGGCCGAGCAGAACCAAGGGCACCAAGACCCGGTATAAATTAAGCACCGCGAGCACTCGCCAAGCCACCGTGGGGTCGCGGTTGGCGGCGAAGTTAATGCGTCGATCGAATTGGCGATTCAAATTGCGTTGCATCCCGCTACTTTGCGCTGTACGCAAGCTTAATTCAGAATAGCCCGCCTTACGCGACCGGATCGGCACTTAGGAACAATTCATGAATTTGCACGAGTATCAATCGAAGGAGTTGTTTGCCGAGTACGCCATCCCTATTCCTAAGGGGCCGAGTTGCCGACTCGCCGGAGGCGGCCGTGGCCGCGGCGCAGAGTCTTGGCGGTTCTTTGTGGGTGGTGAAAGCCCAGGTGCACGCCGGGGGCAGAGGTAAGGCGGGCGGCGTCAAAGTGGTCAAAGATCTCGAAGCGGTGCGATCGGCTGCGAAGGCGATGCTCGGTACCACCCTGGTCACCCACCAGACCGGGCCCGAAGGATTGCCGGTGCATCAGGTGTATGTGGAGGTGGGCTCGAAGATCGCGCGCGAGATTTATTTGAGCCTGGTGTTGAATCGGGATGCGGCACGTTTGGCCTTCGTCGCTTCCGCCGCCGGCGGCATGGATATCGAAGAAGTAGCGACGCACACGCCCGAGAAGATCATTCGCGTCACAGTGAATCCCACGGCAGGGTTGCAGGATTTTCAGTGCCGTCAATTGGCCTTCGCATTGGGTTTCAAGGGTGCCCAGATTTCGCAATTCGGCAAAATCGCCCACGCGATCTACAGACTGTATCTGGAGCGCGATGCCAGTCTGGTCGAGGTCAACCCGCTCATTGTGACGGCGGACGGCGATCTGCTGGCTTTGGACGCGAAGATCAACATCGAGGATAACGCGCTGTTTCGGCACAAAGATTTGGCCGCCTGGCGCGATGTTTCGCAAGAAGACCCGATGGAGCGAAAGGCCGCCGAGCACGATCTTAATTACGTATCGCTCGACGGCAATATCGCCTGCATGGTGAATGGCGCAGGCCTTGCCATGGCAACCATGGACTTGATCCAATTACACGGCGGCAAGCCGGCGAATTTTCTGGATGTCGGCGGCGGTGCAACCAAGGAACGCGTCGCCGCGGCGTTCAAGTTGATTCTCTCCAATCCCAAGGTCAGTGCGATTCTGATCAATATTTTTGGCGGAATCGTTCGCTGCGACATTATCGCCGAGGGCATTATCGCGGCGGTCAAGGAGGTGGGTGTGAGCTTGCCGGTCATCGTGCGGCTCGAGGGCACGAACGCGTCTCATTGCGCGCCAGATGCTGGCGAGCAGCGGTCTGGCACTCACGCCGGCTAGCGACTTGACCGATGCCGCCGTGAAAGCGGTGCGGATGGCGGGGGCCCAAGCATGAGTATTTTGGTCGACCACGAAAACCAAGGTCATTTGCCAAGGATTCACCGGCAAACAGGGCACCTTTCACTCGGAGCAATGCCTGGCGTATGGCACCAAGGTCGTGGGAGGGGTAACGCCGGGGCGTGGCGGCGAAAAGCATCTCGGGTTGCCGGTGTTTGACACCGCACAGGAGGCCGTCGCCAAGACAGGCGCTACGGTGAGCATGATCTATGTGCCTGCGCCCTTCGCGGCGGATGCCATCCTGGAAGCGGCGGACGCCGGCGTGGAATTGATCGTCTGTATCACCGAGGGCATTCCCGTCAATGACATGGTGCGTGTCAAGGCGACGCTGGCCGGCTATAAGACCCGACTCATCGGTCCGAATTGCCCCGGCATCATCACAGCCGGAAGAATGCAAGATCGGCATCATGCCGGGATTCATCCATAAGAAGGGGCGGGTGGGCATTGTTTCTCGTTCCGGAACCCTTACCTATGAAGCTGTGTTCCAAACCACCAATATTGGCTTGGGCCAAAGCACCTGTGTGGGCATTGGCGGAGATCCGGTGCGCGGCATGAATTTCATCGATGTCTTAGCACTATTCGAAAATGATGCGCAGACCGAGGGCATCGTGATGGTGGGCGAGATCGGCGGTAGCGACGAAGAAGCGGCCGCAGAATTTATTCACAACAATGTCAGCAAACCGGTGGTCGCTTACATAGCGGGCGTCGCCGCGCCGCCGGGGAAGCGGATGGGCCATGCCGGCGCAATCGTGGCCGGCGGCAAAGGCACGGCCGCAGCAAAATTTGAGGCCCTCGAGGCGGCGGGCATCACGAC
Organism: uncultured Gammaproteobacteria bacterium; assembly: GCA_963771615.1. GTDB lineage: Bacteria > Pseudomonadota > Gammaproteobacteria > Steroidobacterales > Steroidobacteraceae > Bog-1198. Next base: position 40,514 of record CAVYUD010000004.1, on the reverse strand, counting down.
GGTGCATTCGCCTGCGGATATGGGTACCGCGATCGCCAAGCGGCTGAAATGAGGGAATGGTTTTGACCGTGCCGCGGCAAGTCCGCTGTGTGATGGCTCAACTCAACTTGGTTGTCGGCGATGTGGACGGCAATACCTCGCGCATTGTCGCTGCCGCCAACGAAGCGCGAGATCGGTATCGTGCGGATCTGGTCATGCTGCCTGAACTCGCGGTATCCGGGTTACCCGCCCGAGGATCTGCTATTTCACTCCGGCATGCGTTTGCAAGTGGCGAGTTCGACTCGAGCGCCTCAAACAAGAAGTGCGCGGCATCACCCTGATCGCGGGCTATCCCGAATACTCTGGCGTCAAAGATTTTCAATTCGGCCATCGTGATTCGCGACGGCAAGGTGCTCGCCAATCATCGCAAGGCCTGCCTCCCCAACTATCGGGTATTCGACGAAAAGCGCTATTTCACGCCGGGCAGCGATCCGACGATCATTGAGATCAACGGTATGAGAGCGGGCGTCTTGGTGTGCGAGGATGCCTGGGATTCAGAGCCCGCGCGCCAAGCGCGCGAGGCGGGCGCGCAGGTGCTGCTGATCATCAATGCCTCGCCCTATGAAGTTGATAAGCAGAGCATGCGTGAGCAACAGGTGGTGCGGGAGCGGATCCAGGAAACCGGCATTCCGGTGGTGTTTTGCAATTTGATCGGCGGCCAGGATGAGTTGGTATTTGATGGCAATTCTTTTGTCATGAGTGCCGATGGCATCGGTGACGCAGCGCGCTCCTGCCTTCACCGAGGGCATGTACGTCGTGGATTTGGGGGTGGATGCATCCGCCGGCGTGCGCCCCATTCCATCCGACATCGCGCCTTTGCAGGGCCAGGAGGAGAGCGTGTACGGCGCGCTGGTGCAGGGCACCCGCGACTATGTCACCAAGCACCGCTTTCCGGGCGTGGTGATGGGACTGTCGGGCGGCGTCGATTCGGCGCTCACGCTGGTAATTGCGGTCGATGCGCTGGGCGCCGAGCGGGTGCATTCGGTGGCGATGCCCTCGCGCTATACCTCGCAAATGAGCAAGGACGACGCTGCATTGCAGGCGAAGAATTTGCACGTCAAGCACAGTGAAATTTCGATCGAGGGCATGTTCGAGGCGACCTTGGCCGCCTTGAAGAACGAGTTCGCGGGGCGTGCACCGGATACCGCAGAGGAAAATATTCAATCGCGGTGCCGGGGTGTGCTGCTCATGGGCATTTCCAACAAGACCGGGAAAATGCTGCTGACCACCGGCAATAAAAGCGAAATGGCGGTGGGATATGCCACCCTGTACGGCGATATGGCGGGCGGGTTTGCACCCATCAAGGATTGCAGCAAGCTATTGGTCTACCGCCTGTGCCGTTGGCGAAACGCTCAGTCCGCAGGTGATTCCCGCGAGGGTCATCGATCGGCCGCCCTCTGCCGAACTGCGATTCGATCAGAAAGACACCGACAGTTTGCCGCCCTATGAAATTCTCGACCCGATACTCGAGGCCTTCATCGAGGAGGACTTGTCGGTCGATCAAATCGCTGCGCGCGGTTTCGATCGTGCCACCGTGGGGCGCATTTTGGATTTAGTGAAGCGCAACGAATACAAGCGCCGCCAAGCGCCGCCGGGCGTACGCGTGAGCGGCCGGGCTTTCGGCCGCGATTGGCGCTATCCGATTACCAGCGGCTACAAATCGCATTAGTCCTCGAGCACCAGCTTAAAGGATGCGCTTGTACCAGTGCTTCTTCGGCTCCAGATCCTTGAGAGGACCCGGGATAGTTATCGGCGTACACGCGCTCGGCATCTTTTGCCAGATCAGTCATGTTGAGATCGTAGTAGGCGGCGACGATGACGCGCATGGAGCCCTTGACCGCCGGCGCGCCGTCGTAGTTTTCCACGCAGTACTTGGCGCGATTGAGCGCGCCGACATAGGCGCCGCGCCGCATGTAGTAAAGCGCTACGTGCAATTCGAAGTCTGCCAAGCGGTTGCGCAGGTAAACCATGCGCTGCCGGGCATCGCCGACGTACTGGCTGTGCGGGTATTTCTCGATGAGTTGCTGAAACGCATCGAAGGATTTCTTGGCATTGATCGGCGGGCGCTGCGACAGGTCTACGCGGAAGCGCCGTTCCAGCCAATTCGACTGACGTTCGAAGTAAACCAGATCCCTTCATGTAATAGGCGTAGTCGACCCGGGGGTTGGTAGGATTCTCGCGAATGAAGGTGTCGGCAGCGTCGACCGCCGGGTCGACCTGGTTACTCTTGTAGTAGGCGTAAATCAGATCCAGCTGTGCTTGACGCGCGGGTTCGCTGAAGGGAAAACGGGACTGCAGCGCCTCCAGCTGTTTGACCGCCTCGCCAAAGTTGGAACTCCTGATTGCTTTCTGCGCCTTGGCATAGATCTGTTCGGGCCCTGATTTGGCGTCATCGGCGCGATGGCTGCGGCAGCCGGTGACCAGCATCATTAAGCCGACGGCAATGACCAAAACACGGCCCGGTTGGACAAGATCACGCAGTCTCACAAGCGATTCCTTACAATAGACGGCCCGGTTGGCTGGGCCCGAAAGCGCGGCAGTATACCCGATGCCCCGACGGTAGCTTCGAGTGCCCCTATGAGTGCAGAGTTCCAAGTGATCGACCTCGAAATTCCGCCGGAATTGGCGGGACAGCGGCTGGATAGCGCCCTGGCACGCCTGCTACCTCAACATTCGCGCACGCGAATCAAGGGATGGATCGAGGAAGGCGCGGTTTTGGTGGGCCGACAGCGCTTAAAGCCGCGCGATCTGGTCGAGGCCGGCAACCGCGTCCGCGTAGAAGTGCGGGCCGAGGAGCCGCTGTCGTTGGCCCAGCCGGAGGCCATTGCGCTGCGCCTCGCCTACGAGGATGCCGACCTGCTCGTGATCGACAAGCCCGCCGGCTTAGTCGTGCACCCCGGCGCGGGCAACCCCAGTCATACCCTGCAAAATGCTTTGCTGGGACTGGATGCCGCCCTGGGAAAATTGCCGCGCGCCGGCCTGATACATCGGCTGGATAAGGACACCAGCGGGTTGCTGGTCGTGGCCCGCACCGCCGAGGCGCAAACCTCCCTGTCGCGGCAGCTCATGGCACGCACGATGACGCGCAATTATCTGGCGGTCTGCGTGGGTGTCATGACGGGCGGCGGCACCATCGATGCACCCATCGGTCGCAATCGCAGCGACCGCTTGAGAATGGCCGTTCGCGAAAGTGGGCGGCCGGCGGTGACGCACTACCGGGTGATCGAGCGCTTTCGAGCGCATACCTATCTGTCAGTACAGCTCGAGACCGGGCGAACGCATCAGATTCGCCTGCACTTGTCGCATCTGAAGTACCCGATTGTCGGTGATCCCGTCTATGGCGGTCGATTTGCGCAGCCGCGCGGCGCATCTCAAGGCCTGCTCACAACCTTGCGCGCCTTCAAGCGCCAGGCGTTGCATGCAGCGACGCTCGGGTTCGAGCACCCCCGAACCGGCAAACGCGTGGCATTAGACAGCCCGGTCCCGGACGATTTCAAACACCTGCTGCTAGCACTGCGCGATGACGCGCGCGCGGCGGAGTCCGAGCGAGCATGACAATGCCCTGGTTCGAGCCGGACTGGCCGGCGCCGCGGGGTGTGCGCGTCATATCGACCCTGCGTGGTGATGCAGCGAAGCGGGGCCAGTAAGCATCCTTACAGCGGCTTGAATCTGGGTGATCACGTGGGCGACGATCCGAGGGCGGTCGCAGAGAATCGTCGCCGCTTGAAGGTGTCCGCCGGGTTGCCCAACGAGCCTTCGTGGCTGTCACAGGTGCATGGGATTGGGGTCGCGGACCTCGATTCACATGCCGCTCCCGGCCCCGCGGACGCCGCGATCGCGCGAGGATCGGGTAAGGTGTGCGCGATCCTGACCGCCGACTGTCTTCCCGTCGTTTTCACGTGCGACTCAGGCGATACCGTGGCCGCGGCTCATGCGGGTTGGCGGGGCTTGGCAGCCGGAGTGCTCGAGGCCACCGTGCGCGCCATGGGCTATGCCCCCAGCAAGCCTGATGGCGTGGTTGGGACCCGCCATCGGGCGTGAGCACTTCGAAGTCGGCTCGGAAGTGCGGGACGCGTTTTTGATGGCTGACCCTAAGTCAGGCGAGGCCTTCGAGCCGAATCCCAACGGCCGATTCATGGCGGATCTGGAGATGCTCGCTCGTCAAAGGTTGCAGGCCCTTGGCGTGAGCCGCATCTACGGCGGCGGTGAATGCACCTTTACGCTCGCGGACCGGTACTTTTCACATCGGCGCGACGGCATCACCGGCCGGCAGGCGACATTTATCTGGCGAGAAGGGTGAACAATACCGTTGAATTAGCGGTTTTCCGTCCCCATTTGAGTGCGAATTCCAAGCGATTTTCGAAGGGTAACCTATGCGAATGGACAAGCTGACGACCAAGTTTCAGCAGGCACTGGCCGATGCCCAGTCCTTAGCCGTTGGTCGCGACAATCAGTACATCGAGCCGGTACACCTCATGGTGGCACTGCTCGACCAACAAGGCGGCACTGCCCGGCCGTTGCTGGAGAAAGCCGGCGTCCAAGTGCCCAAGCTGCGCTCGGACCTGGCAGCCGCGCTGGAGCGGATTGCCAAGGTCGACGGCGCGGGGGGCGAAGTTCTGCTGAGCAACGATTTGAATAAGCTCTTGAATGTCACCGATAAGCTGGCGCAGCAGCGCGGCGATCAGTTCATTTCGAGCGAATTGTTCGTATTGGCCGCGTGCGATGATCGGGGCGAGTTGGGTCGGCTGCTCAAGGCCAACGGCGCGACGCGCGCCAATCTGGAGAAGGCCATTGAGGAAGTGCGCGGCGGCGCCAAAGTCGACGACGCCGGCGCGGAAGAAAATCGTCAGGCGCTGGAAAAATACAGCATCGATCTCACCGAGCGCGCAACCCAAGGCAAGCTTGATCCGGTGATCGGGCGCGACGATGAAATTCGCCGCACGATTCAAGTACTGCAGAGGCGCACAAAAAATAATCCCGTGCTGATCGGCGAGCCGGGCGTGGGCAAGACGGCAATCGTCGAGGGTCTGGCGCAACGCATTATCAACGATGAGGTGCCCGAGGGCTTAAAAAACAAGCGCATTCTGGCGCTCGACATGGGCGCGCTGATCGCGGGCGCGAAGTTTCGCGGTGAATTCGAGGAACGTCTGAAAGCGGTGCTGAACGACCTGGCCAAACAGGAAGGTCAGGTAATTCTGTTCATCGATGAGCTGCACACCATGGTGGGTGCCGGCAAGGCCGAGGGCGCGATGGATGCCGGCAATATGCTGAAACCCGCTTTGGCGCGCGGCGAGCTGCACTGCGTGGGCGCCACGACGCTCGATGAATACCGTAAATACATCGAGAAAGATGCGGCGCTCGAACGGCGCTTCCAAAAAGTTTTGGTCGATGAGCCGTCGGTCGAGGACACCATCGCGATCTTGCGCGGCCTCAAAGAGCGCTACGAAGTGCATCATGGCGTGGAAATCACGGATCCCGCGATCGTGGCCGCGGCGACGCTGTCGCATCGCTACATTGCGGACCGGCAGCTTCCCGATAAGGCCATCGATCTGATCGATGAGGCGGGTTCCTTGATCCGCATGGAAATCGATTCCAAGCCTGAGGCGCTCGATAAATTGGATCGGCGCATCATTCAATTGAAGATCGAACGCGAGGCGCTCAAAAAAGAGAGCGACGAGGCCTCCCGCAAGCGCTTGAGCACGCTGAATGACACCTTGGCCGCATTGGAAAAGGAATACTCTGACCTCGAAGAGATCTGGAAGGCCGAGAAAGCCACGGTGCAAGGCGCCGCCCATATCAAGGAAGAATTGGAGCGTGCCCGCCAGGATCTTGATACCGCGCGTCGCGCCCAGGATTTGGCGCGCATGTCCGAGCTGCAATACGGCCGCATTCCCGCGCTCGAGCAGAAATTGGCCCAAGCGCTGGAAGTCGAGCAGAAACCCAATCAGCTGGTGCGAAATTCGGTGACGGAGACCGAAGTCGCCGAAATCGTCTCCAAATGGACCGGTATCCCGGTATCGCGGATGCTCGAGGGCGAACGCGACAAATTGCTGCGAATGGAAGAAGTGCTCGGCAAGCGCGTCGTCGGTCAGCAGGAAGCCGTCAAGGCGGTCGCGGATGCCATTCGTCGCACCCGTGCGGGATTGTCGGATCCGAATCGACCCAGCGGCTCGTTCATGTTCTTAGGCCCCACGGGCGTGGGCAAAACGGAACTGTGCAAGGCCTTGGCCGAGTTCATGTTCGATACCGAAGATGCCTTGATCCGCATCGACATGTCGGAGTTCATGGAGAAGCACTCGGTCGCGCGCTTGATCGGCGCACCCCCGGGCTATGTGGGCTATGAAGAGGGCGGCTATTTGACCGAAGCGGTGCGCCGCCGGCCCTACTGCGTCATTTTGCTGGATGAAATCGAGAAGGCGCATCCGGATGTGTTCAACGTGCTGTTGCAGGTGCTGGATGACGGGCGCCTCACCGATGGCCAGGGCCGTACGGTGGATTTCCGCAATTGCGTGGTGATCATGACGTCAAACCTCGGATCACAGGTCATTCAAGAACTTTCGGGCGAGGCAAATTACGCCAAGATGAAAGAGGCGGTGATGCAAGTGGTGACGCAGCATTTCCGGCCCGAATTCATCAATCGCGTCGATGACATTGTGGTGTTCCATTCGCTGGGACGCGAACAGATCCGATCCATTGTGGACATTCAATTGGGACGGCTGCGGCAACGCCTGGCGGAGCGCGACATCACGCTACGGCTTGACGATGATGCGCGCGACAAGATCGGCGAGGCGGGCTTCGACACGGTGTATGGCGCGAGGCCGCTGAAACGCGCCATCCAATCGCAGATCGAAAATCCGTTGGCGCAGCGGATCCTGAAGGGCGACTTCATTGCCGGCGATCGCGTGATCGCCAAGCTCAAGCGCGACGCGCTGGTGTTCGAAAAGGAACGCCTGCACTAAAGTTTGGCGCCGCGAGTAGGCGAGCCAAGTTCGCTATACTTTGCGGCGCGATCTCCAGAAGAGGAATTTCATGCCTTTTTACGAGTATCAATGCAAGAGCTGCGGCCATGAGTTGGAGGCCATGCAGAAGGTCAGCGATGCGCCGCTCAAAAAATGCCCGCATTGCGGTAAGGCGCAACTGACCCGGTTGATGTCGGCACCGGTTTTCAGACTCAAAGGCGGCGGCTGGTACGAAACCGATTTTAAGGGCGACAAGGACAATCAACGCAATCTGGCGGACCGGCCCGACGATGCCCCCAAGGATACGAAGGAAACCGACACGAAGGCTAAGGACGAGAAGGGCACGGATGGCAAGGATGCTAAGTCCGTCGAGACCAAGTCCGGCGAGACGAAGGCAGACTCGCCCGCCGCGAAGGAGTCGCCCGCCGCGAAGGACAAACCCGCCGACAAACCTGCGGACAAGTCCTCGCGCGACACCGCTCAGAAGCCGGCTTCCGCAAGGAGCGGCACGAGGAGCGCAGGGCGTTCCAAGCGCAAACCCATCAAAGTCAGCCGCCGGCGCTAAACCACGCGCAGGCCAGCAATACGCCCGCGACAAACACGGTCCAATCGAGACTTAAGCCAACCACAAAGCCGCGGTCCCAATTTACGTAAAGCGCCTGGATCAAGATGCAGGCTGCGACAACCATCCACACCGCCGCTCCCAGATCGAAGAGCCTGATGCCGATAGTGGGAGCACCGCCAATTGCAAATAGGCCTCCCAAACCCGCGCCGGCGATCGTCTGCAACAGCATGGCGAAGAGGTGCTGGCGCCACGATTCGGTGCGCCAGGTCGAGGGAGTCTTCTTTTGGTAGGGATGGAACAAACGTCCGGTGATAAGAAAACTGCTGGTTGAGCTTAAGATCAGACCGGCAATCGCACCTACTGGGATGGGAGCCATGGGAACCCTCCTTTGGTTGGCACCCATCTAAGCACTTGCCCGGGCGAGCCTCAAGCCTTAGCATCCCGCGCTTCCCCTTTTTGGTTGCTCTTGCTTATGCGCACTCATTATTGCGGCCGAGTCGATGAGTCATCGATCGGAAAGGCCGTCACCGTGGCCGGTTGGGCCCATCGTCGCCGCGATCATGGGGGCGTCATTTTCGTCGATTTGCGCGATCGCGAGGGACTGCTGCAAATCGTATTCGATCCCGACAAGGCCGAGGTATTCGCTTTGGCGGAGCGCGTGCGCAACGAGTTCGTCCTCAAGGTAACTGGGCTGGTAAGGGCTCGGCCGCCCGGGACCGCGAATGCGAATCTCAAGTCGGGGCAGGTCGAAGTGTTGTGTCAGGAACTCGAGATCCTGAATCGTTCCGAGCCGTTGCCATTCCAGCTCGACGAGACCGTGAGCGAAGAAGTTCGATTGCGATTCCGGTACTTGGATCTGCGCCGCGAAGAAATGCGAGAACGATTGCTGCTGCGCCACCGGATCACACGCGCCATGCGCCATTATCTCGATGAGGCGGGATTCGTCGACATTGAGACGCCGATGTTGTCCAAGGCGACGCCGGAGGGCGCCCGCGATTACTTGGTGCCGAGCCGCACGCACGCCGGAAAATTCTTTGCATTGCCGCAGTCGCCGCAGATCTACAAACAATTGTTGATGATTTCCGGATTCGATCGTTACTATCAAATCGTGCGCTGTTTTCGCGACGAAGATCTGCGCGCCGACCGCCAGCCCGAGTTTACGCAGCTCGATATCGAAACTTCCTTCTTGGATCAGGCGGAGATTCAGCGCTTGATGGAAGGCTTGGTCCACTATCTCTTCAAGCAGGTCTTGGGCGTTGAACTGCCCAGTCCCATGCCACGGATGAGCTATGCGGAAGCGATGCGCCGCTATGGGTCCGACAAGCCCGATTTGCGTGTGCCATTGGAGTTGGTGGATGTTGCCGACTTGGTTAAAGGCTGCGATTTCAAGGTGTTCGCGGGCCCGGCCGCCGATCCTCGCGGACGGGTGACGGCACTGTGCGTGCCGCAAGGCGGCAAGCTGTCGCGAAAAGAGATCGATGACTACACTGCCTATGTGGCGCGTTACGGCGCGAAAGGCCTGGCGTACATCAAGGTCAACGAGCTTTCCAAAGGGCGCGACGGCTTACAGTCGCCGATCTTGAAGTTCTTGAGCGATTCGGCCATCAGCGGAATCATGCAGCGCGTCGCGGCACAGGACGGCGATTTGATTTTCTTCGGCGCGGACAGCGGCAAGGTCGTGAGCGATGCGCTGGGCGCGCTGCGCCTCAAAGTCGGACAGGATCTGAAAATGGTGGCTGCGGGCTGGCGACCCTTGTGGGTTGTGGACTTTCCGATGTTCGAGTGGGATGCGGAGGCAAAGCGCTGGCAAGCCATGCATCACCCCTTTACCAGTCCGGCGAACCTAGATTATGCGGCGCTCGCGGCAAGTCCGGGGGAAGCGACTGCCAAGGCCTACGACATGGTGTTGAACGGCTCGGAAATCGGCGGCGGATCGGTTCGCATCCATAATCAAGAACTGCAATCGGTGGTGTTCGATTTGTTGGGCATATCCGCTGAAGAGGCCCGCCAGAAATTCGGATTCTTGCTCGACGCTCTCAAGTACGGGGCTCCCCCGCATGGCGGAATCGCCTTTGGCCTTGACCGATTGGCGATGCTGATGGCGGGAGCCGACAGCATCCGCGACGTGATCGCGTTCCCGAAGACTCAGACGGCGGCGGATCTGTTGATGGATGCGCCGACTGAAGTCAGCGAAACGCAGCTCAGAGAACTGCACATTCGCGTGCGAACTCCTCCCAAGATCGAGTGATGCTTGCAACAATTTCGCCGGCCCGAATCCGTCTTAATCGTGATCCACACGCAAGGCGGCGAATTTCTGCTGCTCGAGCGCCGCCGGCCGCCAGGGTTTTGGCAATCCGTTACCGGCAGCCTGGAGTGGGGTGAAGCGGCGGATGTTGCGGCTCGACGCGAAGTGATTGAGGAAACCGGGATCAGGCAAGGCGTGCTTGTCAATTTACAATGGGTGCAGGTGTACGAGATTCTTGCCGGCATTCGGCAAGGTCTATGCACCGGGGGTTACGCGGAATCTTGAACATGCTTTCTCATTGCGGTTGCAGGAGCGGGTGCCCGTAGTCGTTAAGCGACGCGGAGCATGTGCAGTTCCGCTGGGTGTCGGCCGCTGAGGCCATGGAAACGGCATCTTCCAGCACGAATCGTGCGGTCATCGGCGAACTGCGCTTGTAGTCCCTGATGCCATTGAGCACACTGGTCGTGTACGTCCATGGGCTGTGGCTCACCGGCAACGAGGCCGGCATCCTGCTCAGACGGCTAGCCAGGGAGCTGAATGCAAAGACACGCGCATTTTCCTACCCGTCGGTGAGGTCGAACATCAGCGACAGTGCGCAGGAACTCGGAAAATTCTTATCGCAGCAGCGCGCAGACACGCTGCACTTGGTAGGCCATAGCCTGGGCGGCCTGGTGATATTGAAGCTGTTCGAGAGCGGCAAAGGCGCGCAGTTGCCGCCGGGGAGAATCGTGCTCTTGGGTTCGCCGCTGAACGGCAGCCGCGCTGCGAAGAATCTAGCGCGTCTGCCATTCGGCAGGAAAATCCTAGGCAGAGGCGTGCACGAGGAATTGCTCACGGAACGTCAACGCCGTTGGATGGGACAGCGAGAACTTGGCGTCATCGCCGGCAACGTTGGAATCGGCTTGGGAAGGCTGGTGGGCGTGCACGGCGCACCCAGTGATGGCACTGTCTTCGTGCGAGGAGACGCGACTGCCGGGTATATCGCAGCACCTGGTCGTGAGAATCAGCCACACGGCGCTGCCGTTTTCTTCGGTGGTCGCGCGGCAAACCGCGGCGTTCTTGAACGACGGAAGCTTTATTCGTTAGTTTCGCCGCGATCCAGGCCTTTCAAACGGAACAGCAGATCCAGTGCGTCGCGCGGGCTCAAGGTGTTGGGGTCTGCCGCGCGCAGCGCTTCCAAGGCGGCTGATTTTCGATCCGGCTCGGGCGCCGGCGCGAATAGCGGCAATTCGCCCTGCGGCGAATTATAACTTCGCAGCGCGTCGCGTTCGCGCTCCAGTTCAGTCAAATAGCGCCGCGCCTGCATGGTCACGGCCTTCGGGATGCCGGCGAGTGCCGCGACCTGCAGCCCATAACTTTGATTGGCGGGCCCGTCTTTGACGCTGTGCAAGAATACCAGTCGCTCGCCGTGCTCAACCGCTTCGACGTGAACATTGACCACGCCTGGCGTCTCGCTGGCGAGGCTGGTGAGTTCGAAATAGTGCGTCGCGAACAAAGTGAAGGCGCGGATTTTGGTGGCGATGAATGCCGCGCAGGCCCAAGCGAGCGATAAGCCATCGAAGGTGCTCGTGCCGCGCCCGACCTCGTCCATCAGCACCAGACTTTTGTCGGTGGCATTATTCAAGATGTTTGCCGTTTCGGTCATTTCGAGCATGAAGGTCGAGCGCCCGCCCGCCAGATCATCGGAGGCACCGATGCGGGTAAAAATGCGATCCAGGGGCCCCAGAATTGCGCGCTGCGCCGGCACAAAGCAGCCGATGTGCGCGAGAATGACGATCAGCGCCGTCTGCCGCATGTACGTGCTCTTCCCGCCCATATTTGGGCCCGTGATGATGAGCATGCGGCGCGAATCGTCGAAGCGCAGATCGTTGGGGATGAAGGGCTCGCGTCCCGCGCGTTCGACCACCGGATGGCGCCCGCCATCGATCCGCAACATGGCCTCATCGACCAACTCCGGCTGCGCGCACTGCAGCGTCGTCGCACGCTCGGCGAAACAACTTAAGACATCGATTTCTGCGATCGCCGCCGCACTGGCCTGCAGCGCAGATAGATTTGCCGACAGCTGTTCAAGTACGCCCTCGTAGAGTAGACGCTCGCGGGCTTGGGCGCGCTCGCGCGCCCCTAAGACTTTATCCTCGAAAGATTTTAGTTCCGGCGTAATGAAACGCTCCGCCGATTTGACCGTTTGCCGGCGCAGGTATTCGGCCGGGACTTTGTCGGCTTGACTGCGGTTCACCTCGATGAAGAAGCCCTGTATCCGATTGAAGCCCAATTTCAAACTGGAGAGACCGCTGCGTTCGCGTTCTCGCTGCTCCAGGTCGATCAGAAATTGTTCAGTGTTGCTGCCAAGCGCGCGCAGTTCATCCAATTCCGCGTCGAATCCTTGAGCAATCACGCCGCCTTCACGAAGGTAGTGCGGCGGAGCCGCGTCGATTGCACGCTGCAACAGGCCATGCTCGGCCTGGTGATCGCCGATGCGGGCGACCAGCTGCAGCAACAAGGGCGACTGCGCGCCGGCGACGAGCTGCCGCAGTGCAGGCAACGTGCCGAATGCCGCGCGCAATTGCACCAGATCGCGAGGCCGCGCTGAACGCAGGGCGATTCTCGCCAATACTCTTTCCAGATCACCGACTGCCGCCAGTTCTTCGGCGATGGCTGCGTGTTGATCGTGGTCAATCAGCGTCGCGACCGCATCATAGCGGGCGCGCAAGATGTCTCGATCCCGCAGCGGTCGATGCAACCAACGACGCAACAATCGACCACCCATTGCCGTAGTGGTGCGATCGAAGACACCCGCGAGCGTGAGTTCTGACGCACCGGCGACGCTCTCGTCGAGCTCGAGATTGCGGCGTGTGGCCGGGTCCATGATGAGGGCGGCATCCCGCTCTTCAGTCGTGATCGACAGCAAATGGGGCAGCGCGGATTTTTGTGTTTCGCGCACATAGGCGAGCAAGGCGCCCGCGGCGGCGATGGCCAGAGGTTTGTCGGCGCAACCGTATCCGGCCAGGTCGCGGGTGCGAAACTGCTCGGTCAGCGCGCGCCTCGCCGAGTCGATCTCAAAGTGCCATGGGGCTCGAGCTCGCCAAGGCCGATCCTCCGCCGAAGGGCGAGCCAAAGCGGGCCGTGCGCCGTCCGGGGCGAGTATTTCCGCAGGGCGCAGCCGCTCAACCTCTGCTTCAAGCGCGGTGAGACCGTCGAGTTCCATGACACTGAAGCGGCCTGCCGACAGATCGAGCCAGGCGAGACCATAACGGCCGTTCTCGCCGCAGACACTGGCTAAAACGGTGTCTCGCCGCTCCTCCAAGAGCGCCTCATCCGTGACGGTGCCGGGCGTAACGATGCGCACCACCTCGCGCTCCATCGGGCCCTTGGTCTTTCCTGGCTCGCCGCGCTGCTCGCAAATGGCGACCGATTGGCCCTTGCGCACCAATTTGGCCAGGTAGCCATCAAGCGTCACGACCGGCACGCCGGCCATGGGAATCGGAGCACCGCCGGATGCGCCGCGTTGAGTCAATGCGATGTCGAGAAGTTCCGCAGCGCGCCGCGCATCATCGTAGAACATCTCGTAGAAATCGCCCATGCGATAGAACAGCAGTACGTCCGGATGCTGCGCTTTGATGCGCAGATATTGCTGCATCATCGGCGTGTGGTCGGGTGTATTTTTTGGATCGTTGGTTGGGTTTTGAATCATTTCCTGACTTCGCGCCGGTGCCGGACTCTTTCACAGTCGCATGCCGGATGAATTGCCACAGTTGATCGCTACAGCAGTTCTATCGGGCCTCCATACGCTGCGAGCATTGAATCGGCAGTCACGAATCGTAGGGGTTCCAAAAAGGCTTGAGCCAACAAGAGACGGTCGAACGGATCGCTGTGATGCAGCGGCAGTTTCGTTACCGCCGCTGCATGTTTGGCGCTCACCGGGAGTTCCTGAAAACCGCTGCGGTCGATTGCCTCAACGAGAAAGGCTGCGTCCGCCTCGATCTTCCCCAATCGTGCCTTGATGGCGATTTCCCAGATCGAAGCAGCGGACACATAGACGGCGTCAGCCTGCGCCAGAAATTCACGCGTGCTCGGCTTCAAACGTCGGTTGGCCGTGACTGCCCACAGGAAAACGTGCGTATCGAGCAGCAGCCGCATTACGACCCCTCAAATTGTCGTAAGATTTCGCTTGGCAGCGGTGCATCGAAATCCGCGGAGACCTTGATCTTGCCTTTGAGGACGCCAAACTTTAGCTTACGCTTGGACGGCTCCAGCCGAGTAAGCCGCGCTACAGGTTTGCCGCCGCGCGCTATGACTACGTCATTACCAGCCGCGGCCTCCTCGATCAGCTTGGAAAGCTGGGTCTTGGCATCATAAATGTTGACCACGGTCATGGGAATGTCCTCTGCTTGATCTTGTTAGTCTAGTCTAGTCAGGTCAACGGAGCAATGTGGCGCCGCGACCGAGCGGCGACAGGCAGCATAAGAAATTCTAAAGCAGTAAACTCGTGACAATGACAGACAGCGACCTGGAGTTGAAACGTCTTGCCGAGCGGGTTGGCCGCCACCTGCTCAAAGCACGGCGTCGCGCGGCAACGGCAGAATCTTGCACCGGCGGCTGGATTGCCAAGGCGCTGACGGATATTGCCGGCAGCTCACAGTGGTTTTCGGAGGGATTTGTTACCTACAGCGACGAGTCAAAGGTGCGCCGCCTCGGTGTGCCGCGCGCAGTGTTGCGGCGGCACGGTGCAGTGAGCGAAGCGACTGCTCGAGCCATGGCGAGCGGCGCGCTTCGCCGCAGCAAAGCGCAGGCAGCGGTGGCGGTGACCGGGATCGCGGGCCCGGGCGGCGCAGTTCCCGGGAAGCCCGTGGGAACCGTTTGGCTGGCTTGGGCCACGCGCACGAGTGGCGCGATTCGGATCGTCACCGCATTGCGACGATTTCGAGGCGACCGCGAGACGGTGCGGCGCAAGACCGTGCGCGCCGCCCTTCAAGGATTGCTGACGCGCTGACCTGTAGCCTAAGCGTCAAGGTTTGCATTGCGATTATTTTTTGCACTTTGGCCGGATACGAACGTCAGGCGGCAACTCACTCAAACGGCCGGCCGGCTGCACTTTGAAGGCCGCAGCCGTTTGGTCAATCCCAAGAACTACCATGTGACTCTGGCTTTTGTCGGCGAAGTGTCTGACGCAAGGCTCGCGCTGCTGCAGCAGATCGGTCGATCTTTGCGCGCCTCTAGATTCGCCTTCAAGTGCGATTCGATCGAATTTTGGCGGGATTCGCTGGTTGTTGTGGCCGCCGTCGGTGAGGCGCCGCCGGGACTGCTTGCTCTTTGGGCGAAATTGAATGATGCGATTGGATTACCACGGAAGCGGCTGCATGCGCATGTAACG
This sequence comes from uncultured Gammaproteobacteria bacterium, assembly GCA_963771615.1. GTDB lineage: Bacteria > Pseudomonadota > Gammaproteobacteria > Steroidobacterales > Steroidobacteraceae > Bog-1198. The sequence continues at coordinate 25,335 of CAVYUD010000004.1, read as the reverse complement.
CTCGCGAGAAAGGTCGCGCAAGCCCCTGTGCCGCAAGTAATGTCACCCATCGAATGGCAGGCAACCAACTTTAGTTTGATTCGCTCCGACACCGGCGGCGTCGAGTCCGCGTATACAGTACTCGACACCTGGCCACTACTGGATGAAACAGAAAATCCTTGAGAAATCTCTGCGAATTCATTGCATATCAGATGAGCGTTGTGCGCTGAATATGAAATAATGGCGTCACACTTTGTTGAGGACTGACTATGGAAGAGAATCGCAAAAAAGCTCTCGCGGCTGCGCTTGAGCCAGATCGAGAAACAATTTGGCAAAGGCTCCGTCATGCGCTTGGGCGACGCCGGCGCCACCTACGAGGTGGATTCGATTCCCACCGGTTCATTGGGTCTTGACATCGCACTCGGCGTCGGCGGCATTCCACGCGGGCGGGTGATCGAAATATTTGGTCCGGAGTCTTCGGGCAAGACCACGCTCACCCTCGCCATCATCGCCTCGGCGCAGGCCAATGGCGGCACGGCGGCATTCGTGGATGCGGAGCATGCCCTGGATCCGGTATACGCCGAAAAGCTGGGCGTCAAGGTCAACGACCTGTTGGTCTCACAGCCTGATACCGGAGAGCAGGCGCTCGAGATCACCGACATGCTGGTGCGATCCGGTGCGGTCGATGTAGTGGTCGTCGACTCGGTCGCCGCGCTCACACCCAAGGCTGAAATCGAAGGCGAGATGGGCGATCAACACATGGGGTTGCAGGCGCGTCTCATGTCGCAAGCTCTGCGCAAACTGACCGGGAATATCAAGCGCTCCAACACCATTGTGATTTTTATCAATCAAATTCGCATGAAAATTGGCGTTATGTTCGGTAATCCCGAGACCACGACCGGCGGAAACGCGCTGAAGTTCTATTCATCCGTGCGCATGGATATCCGGCGCATCGGGGCGATCAAGAATGGCGAGGAAGTCGTCGGCTCAATGACCCGCGTTAAAGTCGTCAAGAACAAAGTCGCGCCCCCATTCCGGGAGACCGAATTCGAGATTATGTACGGCACCGGGATCTCCAAGGAAGGCGAACTCATTGAATTGGGCGTCCTGCACAACATGGTGGAGAAATCCGGCTCTTGGTACAGCTACAAGGGTGAGCGGATAGGGCAGGGCAAGGACAACGCGCGCGTATTTCTGCAACAGCACCCCGAGATCGCCAAGGATATCGAGGCGCAGGTTCGCGCCAAGCTGATTCCGGAAAAGGCGACCATGAATCGGGGTGGCGACGTCAAAGAGGCCTAATGCCCCGGTCGGCCGGGCCTGTCGAGCCCCTGGACGCGCGCGCGGCCCGAGTCACGGCACTCGATGCGTTGGCCCGGCGCGACTATTCCTGCGAGGATTTGCGCCTTAAACTGCTCGAGAAGGGTTACGATGGCTCTGTCGTGCTGCCCTTGCTCGATGCGCTGCGCAGCGAAAAATTACTCGATGATCAGCGTTACTTGGAGAACTTCGTGGCTTATCACGCCGCGAGGGGCCAAGGGCCGCTTCGTATCCGTCTCGACCTGCGTCGGCACGGTTTGCAGGGACCGCTGGTGGAGGAATACCTCGACGCCTACCCTGAATGGATCAGGCTGCTCGAAAAAGGCGCGCCTGAAGAAATTTGGCGCGAAACCGGCGAAGAATTACGCGGATAGGCAGATACAGGCGCGATTCTTGAGTTACCGAGGTTTCACGAGCGCTCAGATACGAATGGCTTTAGGCTTTGACATTGAACTCGATTCAGACACTGAAGACACATGAAACGCGACGCAAAATTGAAATCGATGACGACCTCGGAAATCCGCGCCAGCTTTCTGGAATTTTTCCGAAAGAATGGCCATGCGGTCCTGCCCTCGAGTTCGCTGGTGCCGCACAACGACCCGACCCTATTGTTCACCAATGCCGGGATGGTCCAATTCAAGGATCTGTTTCTCGGCAAAGAAGTGCGCGATTATTCGCGTGCGGCGACGGCGCAGCGCTGCGTGCGCGCCGGCGGCAAGCACAATGATTTGGAGAACGTCGGTTACACGGCGCGCCATCACACATTTTTTGAGATGCTCGGCAACTTCAGCTTCGGCGACTATTTCAAGCGCGAAGCAATCCACTTCGCGTGGAACTACGTCACCGGGACGCTGGAAATCCCCAAGGACCGGTTATGGGTGACCGTCTACACGGAAGACGATGAAGCTGAACGCATTTGGGTTGAAGAAATCGGCGTGGACCCGACGCGCTGCACGCGCTTGGGCGAGAAGTCGAATTTCTGGGCGATGGGCGACACCGGGCCTTGCGGTCCGTGTTCTGAAATATTCTACGATCATGGCCCCGAGATTGCCGGCGGGCCGCCTGGGACGCCGGAAGAAGATGGCGATCGCTACGTTGAGATTTGGAATCTCGTGTTCATGCAATACGAACGCTCATCGGATGGCGTGCTCGTACCCCTGCCGAAACCCTCTGTCGATACCGGCATGGGCCTGGAGCGCGTCGCGGCGGTAATGCAGGGCGTCCACAGCAACTACGACATCGACTTGTTCAAATCCTTGATTCGGGCAGCCGCGGATGTCACCGGAACCGAAGATTTGCAATCGGCGAGTCTGCGCGTCATCGCAGACCATATCCGCGCTTGCACCTTTCTCATCATCGATGGCGTAGTGCCGTCCAACGAAGGCCGCGGCTACGTTTTGCGGCGCATCATCCGCCGCGCTATTCGCCATGGTTATAAGCTCGGTCAGACTCAACCCTTCTTTCACAAGCTCGTTCCAACTCTGGTGCAGGAAATGGGCTCCTATTACGCAGAACTCGCGAGCGGTGAAGCACGTGCCGCTCAAGTGCTTGCGCAAGAAGAAATCCGATTTGCTGAAACGCTTGCGACCGGCATGGCCTTGCTGGATGCCGAAACGGCGAAGCTAAAATCGTCTGTGATTCCCGGCGAAACGGTATTCAAGCTTTACGATACCTATGGATTTCCTGCGGATTTGACCGCCGACATCGCGCGTGAGCGCGGCCTCACCATCGACCAGGCGGCCTTCGACGTCGCCATGGAAGCGCAGCGTGGCCGAGCGCGGGCCGCGAGCAAGTTCGGCGTGGATCTGCGTGATACGGTCAAGCTAACCGGTAAGACCGATTTTTCAGGCTACGATCGAATGGCAGATGCTGCGCGGGTGACCACTCTGATATTCGACGGCGCGCTGGTCGAGGTGCTGCGGCCGGGCCAGGAGGGTCAAGTTGTTCTGGATCACACGCCCTTCTATGCGGAAAGCGGCGGACAGATCGGCGACACGGGCCTGCTCTTGGGTGCGAATGCGCGCTTTACTGTCCGCGACACGCAAAAAATCGGCGCATCGTTTGCCCATGTTGGCGTTCTCGAGAAGGGCGAACTACGGGTCGGGGATACCGTGGACGCACAGGTCGACCAAGAGCGTCGCAAGGCGATTGCGCTCAATCACTCCGCGACGCACTTGCTCCATGCAGCGCTTCGAAAAATTCTTGGCAAACATGTGGAGCAAAAAGGGTCGTTGGTCGCCGCCGACCGGCTGCGCTTCGATTTTTCGCACACTCAGGCAGTGTCGCCGGACGAATTACGCCAGGTCGAAGATCTGGTCAATTCCGAAATCCGCGAAAATGCGCCCGCGCAAACGCGCGTGATGGCATTGGACCAAGCGAAAGCCGCGGGGGCGATGTCACTATTCGGCGAGAAATATGACAGCGATGTGCGAGTTTTGTCGATCGGAGATTTTTCGATGGAACTATGCGGCGGAACTCACGTCGAACGTGCTGGCGATATTGGTCTGTTCAAGATCACGGGCGAATCGGGCGTTGCTGCCGGAATCCGCCGAGTGGAAGCCCTAACTGGCCGAGGGGCGTATGACTGGGTTGTGCACACCGACCAAGTGCTGCGTGACATTGCTGCGATGCTTCGCGGCAGCCGAGAGGACGTGGATGAAAAGGTCCGCGAGCTCGTCGAGCGTTCTCGCAGGCTGGAAAAGGAGGTTCAGCAACTAAAATCCAAATTAGCGAGCGGCCACGGCGGTGATTTGTCAGCCGGCGCGAAGGATATCGGCGGAATTAAGGTTTTGGCCGCGCAAATCGACGGAGCGGATGTCAGGTCATTGCGAGATGCCCTGGACCGGCTCAAGAGCAAGCTCGGATCCTCAGTCGTCGTACTTGCCAGCGTCCAGGACGGCAAAGTCCTTTTGGTCGCGGGAGTTTCAGACGATTTGGTGGCTCGGATGAAGGCCGGTGAGATAGTCGGGCTGGTGGCGGCGAAAGTCGGGGGCCGCGGCGGCGGACGAGCGGATTTCGCGCAGGCGGGCGGCACGCAGCCCGAAAATCTAGGCGCCGCACTTGCGGGGGTTGAGTCCTTGGTGCGCAGCCGGCTGTCTAATTGAACGATTGTATTATTCTGACAAGAAGTTGTAACAATTGAGATTGGTTTTCTTGTATTCTTCGACGATCGACTGAAGATTTCTTGTGGGCATAGCAACCACCGTTCGATTCACGAACGAACGCTTGACGCGGAGCGGCCTGCAGCACGGTAAATAATTGCCGCTGCGAGTGCCAAGTAAGCAAGGAGCTGGATTATGTTGATATTGACTAGGCGTGTCGGCGAGACCGTCATGATTGGCAACGAGGTTACGGTGACCGTGCTGGGCGTGAAGGGCAATCAAGTCCGGATTGGTGTCAATGCACCAAAGGACGTGGCGGTTCACCGCGAAGAGATCTACGAGCGCATCAAGCGCGAACAAGATCATGACGGCAATGTGGGTGCGGCGCCCGCCAAGATGATCGATGACGCCTGAAAAAGGCAGTTAGCTCCTTAGCTTTACCTAGACTGCTCCGGGCGGGTATGATCCCGCGCTCCGCGAAGGGCCGCTTAAGGCTAATCCGGAGAGGTGGCCGAGTGGTCGAAGGCGCGCCCCTGCTAAGGGCGTAAGGGTCAAAAGCCCTTCGAGGGTTCGAATCCCTCCCTCTCCGCCACCAGCGCGCGCTCCGAAGATCAACACAATTCCGAGCCAGCATTCAAGGCGCGGAAGCCTTGTATGTGATTGATTTCGTGCAGTGGCCGGCTGTTGCAGCTGCTGCCTTTGGGCGTGCTGCCCGAATGGTGATCCGCAATCGTTGTGGTAATATTCGCGCCCCTTGCGCCCGTAGCTCAGTTGGATAGAGCGCCTGGCTACGAACCAGGAGGTCGGGAGTTCGAATCTCTCCGGGCGCGCCAATCAAATCTGTGTGAAGTCCCTAGACTTAGGCGGCATTCTGGCTCACGAGTATTAGCCTGTCGTTGCCATTCGAACCCCTGGCCCCGATAGGACGAGTTCGAACGGCCAAGTTGGACATTGGAGCGTAGTGACGGTGGTCTTGCAAAGGGCCGGCGCGCAGCGCCGAAACAATCTCTTCGGATGCACAACGATTGTAGCGAGAACACGCAGTCGCAAGCGTCTCCACGGGTCGTCTGAGATAGAGCTGGCGACTCGATCGTCACGCAATGATCGGCTTTTGAATCCAGAATTGGTACATTCCGATAAACGTGTCCGGGTTATCCGCTTCAAAGGATCCCCAGTTGCCCAAATCAGTGCACGAGGAGTCGCCGGCAAAAAGTGCGCGATATTTTTCTATTACCTTGCGATCCAATTCAAAGCCGACGAAATGAAGGCCATTATCGCCTACGAAAGACTGGATTTGGGGTATGGTTAATCGATGCTCTTGAACGTGAAAAAGTAGATCGCGACAATCACTGGTCGAATAAAAGTCTGGGCGCTCGCTCAGATATTCGAGCTCAACGTCTGGGTTTCGGGCGAGGTCACGGCGGAACCGACGAATGTCATCTGGGGTGCTGGAGTATCCGCTTGCGGCAATAATTTCACGCGCCTTGACCACGTCCCTCCGCGCGATCTCGCTGTAGAAGCCCAAAAGCATGAATCCCCCCGGGCGCAATAGCGACAGGAGCGTTCGCCATCCGGCAAAGGGTTCGGCAAGGTGATGCAGCACTCCGACTGATTCGATGATGTCGAACGTGCGAGCGAGACCACCAAGCTTGAGAATGTCTGCCTGCGCGTACTCAATGTTTGTTATACCCAGCTCCTGCGTCTTCCGTTTGGCATAGCTTAGGCTGCTGAGGCTCAGGTCTATCGCCAGAACACGAACGCCGCGGAATCGCTGAGTCGTTAAGATCGGATGGCTACCGGTGCCGCACCCAGCGATCAGCGCTTCCGGTGCGCTATCATCAGCCATTGGGTTAAACGGCCCGAATCGCAAAATGCTCTGCAATGTCTCATTGAAGCACGCCGACTGCTCGTGTCTTGGCAGTTTCACCCAACGCGGGTAGGGGTTGTGTTCATACTGGCTGCGCACTTCTTCGGAGACCCCTAGGGTGATCGGCGTCAGGCATGTGATGCTTGCGCGCAGTGCCTGCTCTTCGAGGGGTTCACGAATTTGTTGGCGCAGAACTGCGTCAATCGGTGCGGGATAATAGGAATCAAGAAGCTGACTAACGCCGCGGAGAGTGTAAAGCGAAAAGTACGCGGCTACGGCAAGTAGTAACAAGGGCGGCACCACAGCGTTCGCGTCCAGCCGCGCCAGCAACTCCGTGCGACAGGCAACTGCAAGTTGCATTTCTCGGTCATCGCAATCAAAGATATATTCGTTGACGAAACACTGCTGGGAGAGTGCGGCGTAGAATCCAAGCGCGGCGATGTCCGAGTGCCCCGGCGCTTGCCCGCTTAATGCGGTCTCGAGGAGTGCATAGCGCGCGCAAGTCAAGAAACGCTCAAATTCGATCGACCTCGCAGGCGTTGCTGCGAGCATTGCATGCAGCAGGGAGTCTTCCGCAAGGGCGGTAAGCCCGTCAGCGCCGAATAGGACCGCTTTTGGTAATCGTGTCGGCCAGGAAGCGTTGGCATTGCTAACACAAATTGCGATCCGCCTGTCGACTAGGATGAGACTGAGTGCCGGAAGGCAAAGCTGGAACGGCAGCCCCCATGGTTCGGCGATGGCGGTTTTGAGCGCCGCACGGATTCTTGAGTCGTCGGCCTTAAATCTCAAACGTGCGGCGCATTCAGCAAAGGCTATTTTGATCGCCCAGGTGGGCCCACGCTCAATTGCCGGCATCAGCAGCTGAAGTGCATCTGGGGCCCTCCCGCGCGCTGCGAGAATCATCGCGAGTTCATGGAGAAACTGCTCTGATTCCGCTTCGATGGCCAAGGCGCGGCGATAGCTTGCCTCCGCTACATCGAGGTCTTCGAGTTTACGCAACGCGATCCCAAGCGCGCGGCGCGCCTCAGAAAATTCAGGCTTAATCTCGAAGGCGCGTAGCAGGCTCTCAACGGCCATGGCGTGGTGCCCTTGGGCCATTGCGAGACTACCCAAATTGAAATGAACTTCGGGGTAGTCCGGGATGATGATCAGCGCACGCTGGTACCTCTCCACTGCTTCGGCGGTGCGGCCAAGGTTATCAAATGCATTTGCCATCGCCACCCACGCATCAGCAAAATCTGGCCTGATGTCGACGGCTTCTTGATAGTTACGCAACGCAAGCTCGAATTCGCCTATTTTATAATTCAAGTTGCCCATATTGAAATGAGCTGCTGCATAGCGCGGATCGCAGTCTATGGCGAATTGATATGAGCTGCGAGCCTCATCGAACTTGGTCGCACCGAGCAAAATGTTGCCGCGGTTTAGATGTGCTCTTGCGCATTGCGGATCAATCTCGATCGCCGCGTCGTACCGCGCCATTGCCTCTGGTATCCGTCCCTGGTCCTGCAGCGCATTTCCTTCATCGATCATTGCAAGTGCGGGACTCACAGATGCAACTGACTGGCAGCTGCCTGCCGATACGGTCGCTACGTTCACCGGAGTCATCTTGGAATCTCGCATCCTATGACCTCTGGCGGATTTGCATCGCTGATCACGCCGTGACATTTGAGGCGTCCGACTATAGCAGAGGCAAGCGTATGCCCCATTGGATTGCAGCGCGCAGGTCGCGGCCGGTATGTTCCCGCAGTCCGAGAATCATAGGCGTTGCGGATCGGTTCTCTCCTGCCGCGCGGGAATTTGACTGGATTCGTGGGCGACAGAGTGAATTCAGTTCACGTTTTCTCGTTGTCTATTTTGATCTATATATGGCGTTTAATCTTAGGCTTATGGGGTCGAACACTGCGAGAAGCGGATGGCCCCTACCTGTGAGCGGCATGGTGTCCAGTTTATCATCGGACAGTCCCGCCGCTTTCATTTGTTCTTTGAATATCTTTTTCTCGCTCTTAGCAAGATAAGGAAGGTCGTCTACTTTCTTGAGTTGACTACGAAGCGTGGGTAGACCTTCTTCCCATCGCTTAAAGTATCTGGGCATAGAAATGACGTCGTCGCCTCCCGTTACGGTAGCTAGGACGATCTGTTGACTGATTTCTGGATCTTGAGGCAGCGGTGCCCAAATCCAGCGCGGCAGGCTATACCAATGCGGTGCCAAAGTCGGATTCTGCTCGCGCCCAAGCTTGGCTTCATCGGCACTGATATCGTATGCCTGCACGAGTTGCAATACGCCCTCGGAGAAAGCGTAGTACAGAGGTCGTCCGTTCCAAAGCTGTACGGACCCATAGGCGAGGGCACAAAGCTGAACTGCGACGATGATGCTGATGTCGCGTGCAAGTTCTCGCCGAGGCTTATTTTGGTTGGCGATGATCAGGGTTAACGTGGGTCCGAGGACGACGTCCACGCACACCATGACAAGAACCACTGTCGTCACATTGGTTAGATACCAGCCTGGCCAATGATACCAACCGGAATATAGACACCCAAGTATGAGTGTGAGTACGGTGGCACTTGATAGTAAGTGCAATGAAAAGGCTTTCAGTCGAAAATGCATATCCCATCCCGCCCGACGCTACGTGATTTTAGCGTGATCATTCGCGAATGGAAGTCTACCCGGTCGAATCAGCCGGATTGGGGAATGCGTGAATTTTTGTGGACTGTGCACTCTCCAATCGAGAAATGACCGATGGCACCTCTGAGGCCGGCACCGGCCGGCTGAAGAGATATCCCTGAGCCTGGTCGCATCTCATTTGCCGCAACTTTTGTAGTTGCTCAGACGTCTCGACTCCCTCCGCAACGGTTTTCATGCTGAAGGCTCGTGCCAGCGATACCACGGTGGAGACGAGCGTCGCGACATTCGGCGTATCGGCGATGCTTTGCACGAATGAGTTATCGATTTTGAGGGTATCGACCGGAAGTTTTGCAAGCAGGCGCAACGAGGAATAGCCGGTGCCAAAATCATCGATCGCGACGCCGAACCCTGCCTCGCGAAATTGGGAGAGCTTGCGGATGGATAACTCCAAATCATGCATCAACATGCTTTCGGTGATCTCGATGTCCAGGCCCGCGGCTGACGAGCCTGCGGGTGCGATGCTGGCCAGTACCCGTCTCGACGAAGTCCCGGCGCCGCAATTGCAGCGGCGAGACATTGACTGCAACACGTGATGTTCAGCAATCCCGCGCTGTGCCATTTGCCGATGTCCCTTAGTGCTTGGAGAAAGATCCATTCGCCGACATCAACGATGGCGCCGGATTGTTCGAGCAACGGGATGAATACCGACGGCTGAATGATGCCGTCTTCGGAGTCTTGCCAACGCAGCAGAGCTTCGAGACCTTGAATCTTGCCGCTCTTGATATCGATCTTCGGCTGATAATGAAGCAGGAACTCCTCGCGATCGAGGGCGCGGGTCAGCCGGGCTTCGAGCGCCAGGCTTCGCGACGTCGGACGCTGCGTAACGAATCCGTACATCATGTACTTTTCATTGTCTTCGCGCGCTGCCTTGAGCGCCGCTTCGGCATTTTGTACCAGGGCATCGGCGGTTTTTGCGTCGTGCGGGAAAAAGGCAAGTCCCGAACGGATGGTGGGCCGCAATTCCTGTCCATCGATATAGAAGGGCTCGACGAACAGAGGTGCTGCCGCGCTCTGCGTCATAAATCCGGTGTCCGAGGTATCGCTGCAATTTGCCAGACTGATGACAAATGTTCCGCCGCCGAAATAACCGACGCATTCCGAATCGGTATACGTTTGCTTCAACCGGGCTGCAATTTTTTCGATCAGACTGTCGCCGACGTAGCGCCCGAAGGAATCGTTGATCGCGCCGAGTTTCTGCACGTCAAAAACCAACACCGTGCGACCGCAATCTTCGTTTGTATCTTTGCCGAGCGTCTGAGCGAGCCGCTGGCAGAACAGAGGCCGCTTCGCGAGTCCCGTCAGGCTGTCGAAATACGATAGGAAATGCACCGCTTCGTCTTTCTCGAGATATTGAAGCGCAAAGCTGATGTTCGCGGTCAGCTCGAGCAATACGCCGAGCTCTGCGGCGTCGAATACACCGGGCTCGGTGCTGAATAGCCTGATCATGCCGATGGTGGCGCCGTCGATTTTCAGGGGCAGGGCGGCGACTGCTCGGTAGCCGAGCAGGATCGCGCTTTCGCGCAGTGCTTCGCTCGGCGCTTCATGGTGCAAATCGTTATGGACAACGGGCGATCCGCTGCGAATCACCTGCTCCATCGAATCCGACTGCGGTCCGAACGGATCCATGACGTGATCGGTCCCTTCCTGCGGCTGCGAATCAAGCCCTGCGCACGCCAACTGGGTCAAAACCTTCGTGCTGGAATCCATCAGACTGATTGCACTGCGCTGGTAACCACCTTGCTGCACGGCGATGCGGCAAACCTCGTCAAGCAAGTCGGCGCGATTTTGCAAGCGCAGAATGGCCGAACTGGTGCTGCTGAGCATGCGGTAGGTTCGTGTCAGGCGGCGCAAGCGTTCTTCTTGTTCGGTGCGCACCTGCTCCGAGTGGCGCCGTTCGGCCTTGAGCTTGGCCTCGCGCAGCGCACGTTCAATGGCGGAGGAGAGCCGCGACAGATTGCTCTTGAGCACATAGTCTGTGGCGCCCCGACGCAGCGCATCGATAGCCCTTTCCTCACCGATGGTTCCCGACACATAGATAAAGGGGGTATCGGGGGCGTGAATCACCGCAAGGTCGAGCGCCCGCAGGCCGCTGAAGCTGGGTAAGGAGAAATCCGACAGAATCAGGTCGGGTTTGTCGCCGCGCAACGCAGCGAGGAATTCAGGTTCAGTCTGGACCCGATTGATGGCGCAATTGAGGCCGGCCTTGGCCAAATGCCGGGCCAACAGCTCGGCATCCGCCACGCTGTCTTCCACGACAACCAGCTTCAATTGGGTCTTCATCGTAAGTGATTCGGCCGATTGATGAGGATCATGAGGCCGACCTGAGGGGGAGCGCAAACTGGAAACAGGCACCCGCATCGGGGGAACCCTTAGCCCAGACGCGACCTCCATGCCGCGCGATGATGCGATGCACAATTGCCAGTCCTACACCAGTGCCGGAAAACTCCTCGCTGCGGTGCAAACGCTGAAACACCCCGAAGAGTTTGTCTGCGTAGCGCATATCAAAGCCCGCGCCGTTGTCCTCCACCTGATAAATGGCTTCATCGTTGTCGATGCGGCCGCTGATGGAGATTTTTGGTGTGGCGCGCTTCGCACTGTATTTGAGCGCGTTACCGATCAAGTTACACCACACTTGGCGAATGACTACCGGGTCTGCCTGCACGGGCGGCAAATCGGCGATGTCGATCTGCGGTTCAGGACCTAGGTACAGCGCCCGCACCTCGTTGGCCGCTGCGTCCGCGAGCAAGGTCATGTCGACGCGATCGAACTGCAACTCTGACCTGCCGGCTCGGGAAAATTCCAGCAGACTGACGATCAGTTGGTCCATCTTTTGGCTGCCCGCCCGAACGATGCTTAAGATTCTGCGGCCCTCATCGCCGAGCTGCTGCGCGAACTCGGTTTCGAGTATGGCTGCGAATCCATCCATGGAGCGCAGCGGCGCGCGCAGGTCGTGCGAGATCGAATACGAAAAGGATTCCAAATCATGATAGGCAGCGGCCAATTCCGCCGATCGCTGCTTCTCGCGCAGGTGCAATTCGGCGTTCTCTCGCCGCAATCGCTGCACATCGAGGGCGCGCGCGATGACGGGTAAAATCACATTGAGTTTGAAGGGCTTGAGAATATAGTCGAGCGCGCCGCCCTGCATGGCTCGCACCGCCGTATCAATGGTGCCGTGACCGGTCATGACCAGGGCGCCGATGGAGGGATCGATTTTCTTGGCGGCGTCGATCAACGTAATGCCATCCATCCCCGGCATCATCAGGTCAGTGAGCAACAAATCGAACTCGCCCGACCTTAGAGTTGCCAGGGCCTGTTGCCCGGAGCTGAATCCTTGCGTGACGTAGCCCTCGAGCTGCAGCGTGTCGCACAGGGCGCGCAATTGCGCAGCCTCATCATCGACTATCAGCAATCGGGCAGCGGCGCTCATGCCACCAACTCCGCCAGTGCCGCGCGCAATTCGTGCAGGCGCGGCGGTTTGGCCAACACCTTGTCCACATGCGCAGGCGCATCGTTCGTGGCAATGAGGCGCTGTCCCCAACCGGTAAGCAGAACTACCGGGGTGTTCGGAGACACGCCCTTGACCGAGGTCGCGACCTTACGTCCGTCGACGTGGGGCATGCCGAGATCCGTGACCACGATGTCGAAGCATTCGCCGCGTTTCGTGGCGGCGGCAAAGGCTTCGATGCCTTCGTGGCCGCCATGCGTGGCCGTCACCACATGGCCGTCCTCCTGCAACGTGTCTTGCAGCGACTTGATCAATAGCGGGTCATCGTCAACCAAGAGAATGCGCAGACGCCGTTTCACCACCGCCGCGCTCTTGACCTTGGGTAGAGAAACGACGGAGGAGGTGACCGCCGGGAAATTCAAGCGCACGGTGGTGCCTTTGCCCGGCTCGCTATCAATCTCGAGTTCGGCACTGTGCCGTTGGATCATCCCGTACACCATCGCCAGGCCGAGCCCGGTGCCGCGCTCGCCTTTGGTGGTATAGAAAGGTTCCAGGCAACGGCGCCGCGTGTCCTCATCCATGCCGACGCCGGTATCGGTCACCTCGATCAACACCCGCGTCTCGCCATCCGCGACGGTCGCCCGTCGCGTGCGTACCGCCAGCGTGCCGCCGGAGGGCATGGCGTCGACGGCGTTGAAGATGAGATTGGTGAGCGCGTCGCGGATTTCGTGTTCCGCTCCCATGATGTCCGGCAGCGATTCCGTCAGATAAGTCTGCAGGTCAACCATCGCGCCGCGTGCCTGCGGCAGATCGCTCCATCGCGGTTTGGTCAACTCCACAACTTGTTGTACAGCACGATTGATCTCGACGCGCTCGAGCGTGAGTTGCGCATCGCGTTCGCGGTAGAACTCGCGCATGCGCGCCACGGTCCTGGCGACATCTTCAATTGCACGCTGAATCGTGGTCAGATAATTGCGCGTGCGCTCGCTCAAATTGGGTTCGCGCTCGAGCAGCGATTCCGTATAGAGAGAAACCGGCGAAATGGCATTGTTGATGTCATGCGCGATGCCGCTTGCCATCTGACCGAGCGCCCGCAACCGCTCCTGCTGCATTACCGTGTGCTGGCTTTGCCGTAGGTCGTCATACGCCTGCTGCAAGGCGCCGTACAGGCGCGCCTGGTGACTCGCGAGGGCGACGTGTTCGCTCAGCTGCTTCAAAAATTCGCATTCACCGCTGCTGAAAGCCTCGGCTGCGCTGCGCGCGCACACCAACACGCCGAATACCTGGCTTTCGACGATGAGCGGTGCGAACACCACCGAGCGCAGAGCTGCGGCGCTCAACCTTTGAGGAAACGGAAAGTGCACCCGTGCGACGTCGGGCTCGTACACCAATTCTCCGGCGACGCAGCGCGACAAACCATTGGGATCGATTGGCACGGAACTTTGCGGCAACAAGCTCAAGCGCTCGGCAAAGCTGCTACCCTTTCGGCCCAGCGCCGCGACCGTCAGCGATTTGGCGCCCGGGTCGTGCAGCAGAAAACACCCAAAGTCGATCGGCAGATTTTCCTCCAGGCTTCTCAGCACGACCTGAAATATGCTGGGTAAGTCCTGTCTCTCGCCCGTTGCCCGAGTGATGTGCTGCAGGAGACTTAAGCGGCCGACTTGCGCCTGCAGCTTGCCTTCGGACTCCTGTATCTGCGTGAGCATCTGATTGAAGGTGTCGGTGAACAGGTCGAATTCGTAGGCGCCGGTGGGCACAGCGCGCACCGTATAGTCGTGCCGTTCTGATACGGCCCGAGTCGTCTCCGCCAACGCAAGAATGGGCTGCAGCAACCGGTACTGCAGCCTGCGAGAGATCAGAAAGGCGAGCGATAAGGAGAGCGCGGCGACCAGGGCGAGAATGAGTCCGTACAACTCCAAGCGCGCATACATGGCATTGAGATCGGATTCCACGTACAGGACGCCGAGTTTTTTAGAGCCTTCTACGACGGGTTCAAAACCGACCAGCGCGGAGCGGCCAAAGCTAAGGCCTGCGCCGGGCTGCGCCGGCAACCGATCGAGCTTCAGCCCTTGGGGGTATGTGGCAAAAACCTTGCCGTGCACATCGTAGAGCGCGGCTGCCACGATATGCGGGTCTGACTTGAAAGCGGTCAGGACATTCGCAGCATCTTCGGCATTTTCGAACGCCAGTGCCGCTGTGCTGTTGCTGGCGATGGCCCTGCCCAATATTTGCAATTGCTGAATGCTGGAAGAGCGAAAAGTGAAAAACTCATAAGCGCAAAACGCCGACGAGGTCACCAGCAAGACGACGCCGCTCGCGAGAAATATCATGTTCATCAATGTGCGGCGTATAGGTGTAGATGACTTGCTCATCATGGCTCCTTAGGCGCAGCGCCAATGATCTCGGCTGGACGCAGCAGCTTGGAACTGATGGTCAGCCCCGCGGCGCGAGCCGAGTCCACATTGATGCGCAGGTGAATCCGACTGTTCTCGGTCGCCAGCTGGATCATGACGCCGCGCTGCGCCGCGCCGTCGGCTTGGGAAACAGTCAAGGTGCTGTGGTGATCCAGAGCGGCAAGAATCTGCCCCAGATTGGCAATCTCGGAGCGGTCGATGAACAGGATCTGGCAATTCGCGAGTTCGGAAATACTGCGGAACCGGCGCACGGCGAGGGTATGGCCATTGATCTGCTCATTGTGGACCGCCTCATCGAGGTGCGCTCCGAACGGGTCACTTCCCACGATGCCGATGACAAAGGGATCACCGGGCGCGCCGAAAGCTTGGGGCGGCCATTCAACGAAACGCGAAAAGTTATACAGGAAAACGGCCTGAACCTGATTTTCCGTGGGCGCATCCGAGGCGCTCAAGGCCTGCGTGACAAAAAAGCACGCGCCCGCTACTAAAAGTAGCCGCAGCTTCCCCGTCAATAACGCCATGTAAATTTTCCGTAGCCGCTGCGTTCAACTTCGGGACGCGCTGGGTCCGGAAAACCGTATTCGGCATGGCGACCGTGAAGCAGGTTTTGACCGACCAGCGCAAACTCCAGCCGATCGGTGGCGTGCCAGGCGAGGTGCGTGTCCAGCTCAAAGTAACTCGGCACGGTTCCGACCACCGCGCCATTATTGTTGTGCAGCGTATCGACCCAGCGCAGCGCGGTGTCGAATTCGGTGTGCCGCGGTAAGTTGAGCGAAGAACGCAACGAGAACTGATGCTGGGGATCCGCGGTCTCGTTGAGCGCATCGTTGATGTCCATTTGGCCCGGCTTCACATGCAGGTGCTCCTTCAGGAGGGTGTAACCGGCATGCAGCGACCAGATATCGGTGACCTGGTAGTTGCTGCTGAATTCCAGGCCGTAAGTATCTCCCTCCAGGCCATTGGCAAAGAAAAACGGCAGAATCGTGGTCGGCGTGATCGTCGTGCTGCGAATATCATTGTAATGGTTGAAAAAGCTCGATAGCGAGGCCGACAGTTGCTGATCGAGCTGGACGCGATAACCCAGTTCGTATGCCACCACCGATTCAGAGGTGAAGTGCGAGCCTCCCTCCAACAGGACGAAGTGCGGCGGCGCCGCTTCCGAGAAATCCTGATCGATGCGTGACGGGGTGCGCACTGCGCGCGACACCGCGGCCCACACGGCTTCCTTTGAATTCAAAATCCAGCTCAAGCGGGTGTTGGGCTCGACTTCGAATCCGGTGTAATCATTGCGCTCGAGCTTGGAACCGAGCGTGAGCGACAGGTCGGGCCGCAACGCAATCTCATCTTGCGCAAAGATGCTGTATAGGTCGCGATCCAGCGTGGGCGGAAGAAACGCCAGCGCCGGCGCATTGCTCACCACATCGTGCGAGTAGCGAAATCCCCAGCCCCAGACAATGCCGTTGGCCGTACCGATTCGAAATCGATGCTGGAAATCCACATCGTACGTGGTCAGATCGTCCAGAAACAGCCCGGGTCCCGCGAACTCCAGTCCGTTGATGATGAGCGGTGCGGCGGGATTCGAAATATGGGTGCGGTCGATGTACGTTTGAAGCCCAAAGTCCGACGTGTCCGAAATGCGGCGCGACCATCGGCCCAACACGTTCTCCCCACTCGAGTTTGACGCGCCGCCGGTTTGCTCGTCTTCGTGTCCGCCGTAGACATCGCCCTGCACGGTCAGTTTATCGTTCGCAGTGGCATCCGAATCCAACCGAAACCCGCCGCGGCCCTGGCGCCAAGAGTCGGATGCGGAGTCTCCGTTGGCCAGCACCTCGCTGCCGCGGTCAAAATACTTGCCGTAAATGCGAAATTGGGTATCGGCGCCGAGCGCGCCGCCGTAGCGAACGTCAGTAAAATCCTGGGGGCGCGAACCGCCGCCCGCCTGCACATAAAGACCCTGCGTATCCTTGGCGCTCTTCGTGATGATATTGATGACGCCATTCACCGCGTTGGCACCCCAAAGCGTGCCGCCGGGCCCGCTGATGACCTCGATGCGATCGATGTCCGCAAGCACGTAGTCCTGCACATCCCAGAAGACGCCTGAATACAGCGGCGTGTACACGGTGCGGCCGTCTATCATGACCAGCAGTTTGTTCGCCAACGCGGTATTGAAACCGCGAGCGCTGATTGCCCAGTCATGCGAATTTTTCTGGGCGACCTGCAGGTTGTCCGCCAAGCGCAACGCTTCGGGAATACTGGTCGCCCCGGAACGCCGGATATCCTCTTGCGTAATGACCTGGATTGCGGACGCCGCTTCGATGAGTCTCTCCGGATGGCGGGCAACGGAGGTCACCTGCACATTCATCAAGTCTTCAACATTGAGTTGTTTGAGCTCGCCGATACTTGGCGCAGCATTGTCAGCTGTCGCCACGGTCGAGGCGCAGCCGTACACGATCAAGACACCGACGAACCAATTCCGTCTGATCATTCCCGCCACGATTTCATCGTCCTTTGAATCACGGTCGTGCTGTCGTAGAAGACTGAGCCAAGACTGCACCCGTCCGGAACTGGCGCAAACCTTAAAACACGAGACTTGTGAGTATGTTCTCAGATTGTCTTTAGCCCCGATGTTAGCCAGATGTTTGTAATTTTTACCGCGCATCGTTATGTGGTTCACATTTCGTCCATGCTTACGCACGAACCTGCGAATCAATCTCAAGTTTTTCGCTGTGGCGTCGATAACTGCCGACATGGGAGCCGCACGTCCCCATGATGGTTACGGGGGCGGCAATGCTGCGCGGCTGGCGGCCAGCGCGTTTTTATCGCAAGGACACAAAACGATGAGCGCGGGCCAACGGGCGGATGGACAGAGAATCGAATTGGTCGCGGCTGCCCTGCGCGCCGACAACGAGGCGCTACGCGCACAGCTGACGCTGCGCGATCATGCGCTCGACGCCACGCCATCTTTCTTCGTCATCACCCGCCAAGAGCACCCGGCGCCCGTCATCGTCTACTGCAATCGCATCGTGGCTGAAACGCATGGATACGCGCGCGATGAATTGATCGGCAAACCGATTACCCTGCTGACCCAATGGGTCGGAAACAATCCAAACAATTTTGCAGAGATCCAGGCGGCGCTGCAGGCCGGTCGCACGGCGCAATTCGAAGAGAAAGTAACCCGTCCGGATGGCAGCACGTTCTGGCTCGGGGTTTCCATTAGACCTCTATTCGATAGTGCCGGGCGCGTCACACATTCGGTGGCGGTGGGTGCCGACATTACGGCGAAGCGCATCGAAACGCGTAAGAAGCAGGAACTTCAGGATAAGCTCGTGGCCGAAATGCAGGAACGCGAGCGCATGGTGATCGAACTTCAGTTGGCGCAGAAACTGGAGTCGGTCGGCCGGCTCGCGGCGGGCATTGCCCATGAGATCAACACGCCGATTCAATATGTGGGCGACAGCGTGTATTTCTTGCGCAGCGCCTTCGAGGACCTGGACAAATTGTTCGAGGGCATGACAAGCGCCGCCGCCATGATGCCGGAGGACGCGCTGCGCACCGCCTATCAGCAAGAAATTGCCGAGTTGCAAAAGCAACACGACGTGGAGTATCTGCGTGCCGAAGTGCCGAAAGCGTTCACAAGGATATTTGACGGCGTCGAGAGAGTGACCAACATCGTCAAAGCGATGAAGGAGTTCGCGCATCCGGATGCGAACGAACACAGCCCCGTGGATCTTCCGCATGCGCTGGAAACAACACTTCTGGTGGCCTCGAATGAGTACAAGTATGTGGCCAAGGTGCGCACCGAATTTGGCGAGTTGCCTCAGGTTGTCTGCAACGTGGGCGAACTCAATCAAGTGTTCTTGAACCTCATTGTCAACGCGGCCCATGCCATCAAGGACTCGGGCAAGGACGTCGACAGCGGCGAGATCGTGATCCGCGTCGCGGCAGACGGCGATCAGGCGGTGATCTGCGTGAGCGACAACGGCTGCGGCGTTCCGCCGGAAAATCTTTCCAAGCTCTTTGATCCTTTTTTTACCACCAAAGAAGTGGGGCGGGGCACCGGACAGGGACTGGCCATCAGTCACTCCATTGTCGTGGACAAGCATGGCGGCGACATCAGCGTGAGCAGCGAAGTTGGCGTGGGGACGCAATTCACGGTGAGGCTGCCGATCGCGGGCCGCGCGGCGCGAGCACCGTCGTGAAGGACATTCTGTTCGTCGACGATGAGCGCGAACTGCTCGAGAGCCTAAGGGCGCGGCTCTACAAGCATCGGCACGATTGGAACATGAAGTTTGTGGCCAGCGGCGAACAAGCCATTGCGGCGCTGGAGCAGCAGCGCTTTGATCTGGTTGTCTCGGACGTGCGGATGCCGGGGATGGACGGCGGCCAATTGCTCACCGTCGTGAAGCAGCGCTGGCCGGACGCGATGCGCATCATCGTCTCGGGCTATTCGGATCCGGTGCAAGCGGTGCGGCTCACCTCTCTGGCTCACCAATACGTCGCGAAGCCCTGCGACGGCCGCGAACTGGAAAACATCATCGAACGCTGTTTTTATTTGCAGGAATTGCTCGGCCAGGAGTCGCTGCGCCGGGTGGTCGGCAGCATCGGCAAGCTGCCGGCGATGCCGAAAACCTATGGTTTATTGCAGGCAGCGCTCGCGCAGCCCACCGTCACCGCGGCTGAAATCGGCGACATCGTCAACGCGGACGCCGCCATTGCGAGCAAGGTGCTGCAAATCACGAATTCGGCTTTTTTTCGGCTGCGCAAGCCGATGGTGCGCATCAAGGACGCGGTGACGTACTTGGGTTTCGCCACCGTACGCAATCTGGTCTTGTCGGCCGAAATCTTTTCACAATGGCGGGGCACCGCAGGGTCTGGACGAGGTTGATCCAGAGCGGCTGCAAACCCATGCACAATGTGCGGCGGCGGCCTGTAAGGCGCTCGCCGGGGGACGTGCGTCGCCGGATGATGCGTGGCTCACCGGCTTGCTGCACGACATCGGCTACTGGATACTGATTCAGGAGTGCCCGAAGGAACTGGCAAGCGCGTTGCAGCTGGCCCGCGCCGAAGGTCTGTCGCTCTTGGAGTGCGAGCGTCGAGTCACCGGCGCGACTCATGCCGAGATCGGCGCCTACTTGCTTGGGTTGTGGGGTCTGCCTTACGCCATCGTCGAGGCGGTTGCCCTGCATCACACGCCCACTGCCGTCACGCCGCATGGCTACGATCTTGTCGGGGCCCTGGCGGTTTCGCACGCTTTGCTCGATCCTGCTAACGCTTTTGCAATCGTTGCTCCTACCGCGCCGGATGCGTGTGTGAATGCTGATTATCTTGCCAGTCTTAACGCGCCTTTCGATTGGCAGACCGCCCAGGCTCGCGTAGCGAGCGCACTGCGGCCCACTTGAACCTTTGAACATACGGCACAAATCATGAACCGCGAAGAACTCCCTAGCATTCTCTGTGTTGACGATGAGGCCCGAGTCGTGGACGGCTTGGCGGTGCATCTGCGCCGCGACTACCAGGTACTCTCCGCCAACGGCGGCAACAGCGCCCTGCAAATCCTCAAGGAGAAAGGTGCCCCTGCGGTCATCGTCTCGGACATGCGCATGCCGGGGATGGACGGTGCGACCCTGCTCAAGCACGTCAAGCAACTGTATCCCGAGACCACACGCATCCTGCTGACCGGCGAGACGGGGCGCGATGCCGCCATCTCCGCGGTCAACGAAGGACAGATCTTCCGCTTCCTGACCAAGCCCTGCCCGCCGGAGCAATTGCGCAGTGCCATTGAAGCGGGCGTGCTGCATCACCGGCTTCTGATTGCAGAAAAAGTCCTGTTGCAGCAAACCCTGATCGGTTGCATCAAAGCGCTGGTCGACATCCTCGCCATCACGAATCCGGTTGCCTTCGGCCGCTCCGCCCGGGTCAAGCGCCTGGCCA
Organism: uncultured Gammaproteobacteria bacterium; assembly: GCA_963771615.1. Lineage (GTDB taxonomy): Bacteria > Pseudomonadota > Gammaproteobacteria > Steroidobacterales > Steroidobacteraceae > Bog-1198. The sequence goes on along the minus strand of CAVYUD010000004.1, from coordinate 4,595 downwards.
CCGAGTTGGCCGCCTGCAGCGGCAATGCCGGGTTCTGGCAACTCGAGGCGGCGGCCATGCTGTCGCAAATCGGCTATATTTCATTGCCGATCGAGCTGGTGGAAAAGCTCTACTATGGCAAGCGCTTGACGCCCGAAGAGCGCGTGCTCGCGGATGGGGCGCCCTCGGTGGCGCAGAAACTGCTCGGCCGGATTCCGCGGCTCGAGCCGGTCATGGAAATACTCGCCGCAAGCCGTCAATCCAAACCCGAGCTCCCCGACGGATTGGTCAAGCTTGGCGCCAATATCCTGCGCCTGGTGCTCGAATATGATGCCCAGATTGTCCAGGGCCATAGCGCCAGCGTCGCGCTCTCGTCCATTCGCGCCCAATCGGGGCGATTCGATAACAAGCTGGTCGAGAATCTCGAATCCCTGGTTGGTCTCGCCACGGGCGCGCCCGAGGTCAAGGAAGTCGCGGTCGGCCGGCTCACGCCGGGAATGCTGTTCATGGACGATTTGTACACGCAGATCGGCACGCTGCTGGTACCGAAGGGCTTCGAAGTGACCGAAGCTTTCATGGAGCGCGCGCGCAATTTCGGCCCGGGCATCTTGCAGGAGAAGGTGCGGGTTCTGGCACCGGCCAAGTCAGGCGCTTGAGGCCGCGAAATTCACGATGGCCTGGGCCTGCACGTCCAATGAATCGACGAAGGGTGCGCTGATTCCAGCCGCAATCACCGAGAGCTCGCTGCAGCCGACCAGCAATACATCGGCTTGATTTGCTAGATCATGCGCGATTGCTGCGAGCGCCGTTTGGACCTCCATTCCAGTGTCGCCGCGTTTGACCGCGTTGATCAGCGACATCAGTTCATCTTGCCGGGCAGGATGGACGACGTCGATGCCGTGCGCTGAAAATGCCCTCGCATACAGCTCAGTGGCGAGCACCGCCGAGGATGCCAACAAACCTACGCGCGCGACGTGACGCGAGGCTGCGATTTGATCGACGGTCAGCTGTACCATATCAAGCAGCGGGATGCTGACTGCGCGCCGAATCGAGTGCGCATAGGCGTGCGCGGTGTTGCAGGGTATCGCCAGTGCCTCGGCTCCCGCCCGCTGCAGGTTTCCCGCAATCCGGATCAGTTCGGGCGTGGGGTCGGCGCCCGTACCCTCAATCAAATGCGCGACGCGCGAGGGGATTTTCGGGTTGCTCTCCACGATCAGATGGATGTGATCCTGATCGCCCTGCGCCGGCGTCTTCGCCAGTACGCGGCGCATGAGATCCAATGTGGCCTCGGGGCCCATGCCGCCAATGATGCCCACGACGCGATGCATCGTTGCCAATTTCAAGCTGCTTTGGACTGGCGCGCCTGGCCATATCCGAAGTCATCAACATATCCAAATAGCCCCGCGCTGCCGCCCGTATGGATAAACACGATGTTCTGTCCTTTCTGAAATAGTCCCAAACGGATCAAGTCTATAAAGCCCGCCATGCCTTTGCCGGTGTAAACGGGATCGAGCAAGATGCCTTCGAGCCGCGCGAGCATTTGGATGGCATCGAGGGATCCGGGCGTGGAGAATCCGTATCCCTTGCCGACATAGTCACAGTTCGCGGCGATGTCTTCGCGCCGCACCGCGCCGGGCGTACCGCAGAGCTCGGCGGTGGCGCAAGCGAGCTTGAACACGTTCTCCTCCTGGCGGTCGCGAGGTGCACGAACCCCGACACCCAACAAGGGCACGCCGGATCGCGTGCCGGCGAGTCCGGCGATCAATCCCGCCTGGGTGCCGGCGCTGCCCGTCGCATGCACCACGTGATCGATCCGCAGCCCAAAGTCATTGGCCTGCCCGATGAGTTCCATGGCGGCGTTGACGTAGCCGAGTGCTCCCGTGGGATTCGATCCTCCGCCCGGAATGAGGTAGGGCTTGCGTCCCTCGCTCTTGAACCTTGCCGCGACTTTGGCGAGCTCGCCATTCATGTCCGGATTGGCGGCGCATCGCTCGATGCTTGCGCCATGCAACTGGTCCAGGAGCACATTGCCGCTCATCGTGTAGTCGTGATCGGTTTTACCGGTGCGATCTTCGAGCAGTATGTGGCAGTCGATGCGCATTTTTGCGGCGCACGCCGCGGTTTGGCGCGCATGATTTGATTGTGTGGCGCCTTGTGTCAGAACAATGTCTGCGCCTTGGTCTCGGGCTTCGGCCAGCAGGAACTCGAGTTTGCGCGTCTTGTTGCCGCCCGTGGACATCCCGGTACAATCGTCGCGCTTGATCCAAATCTCCGGGCCGTTGAGCGCTTTAGTCAAGTTCGGCAGGTATTCGAGCGGCGTCGGCAGATGCGCGAAGCGAATTCTTGGGAAACGGGCAAGGTTCATTGTTTACTCGCATTTAGAAACGGAATCGGCGCGCCGGCATAGACATTCTGCGGCAGCTGGCCGTTCCATCGCTCCGCCTTCGTCTGTTCGACCTTGATACGCCGCAGCTCGAGCACGTCTTTGTTTTGCGCCAGCGCGGCGTTCTGGATCTTGCAGCGCCTCCGCCTGGGCGGTGGCGATCTTCGAGCTGGCATAGGCCTCGCCGTCGGCCGTGGCCTTGACGGCAGTCGGCCTCGGCCTCCGCGATCGCGACCTTCTGCTTCTGCTCGGCCTCGACCGTCTTGCAGCTTGTTCTCCGCGGCCAGGCGCAGCTGCTCCTGCTCCACCTTGCTGTTGATCGCCCGCATGTACGATTCTTGAAAGGAGAAGTTGCGCATGTCGATGTTGATGACCTGCGCGCCATAGATCGCGAGCTTCTCGGCGCAGCGCCGCGTAGATGTCCGCGGACACCTTCGCGCGCTGGGCGATCAGATCCGGCGCCGAGTACTTGGCGGTCACCGCCTTGAAGATCTCATGTGTCGCGGTCTGGACGTAGATCGACAGGTCGCCGTTGTGACTGTACTTCTCGTACACCTCGGACGACCCTGTCGGGGCTGATGCTGTAGCGCACCGTGAGGCTGACCGTCACCGGCTGGGTGTCGGAGGTTGAGCCGGCGGCATTCTCGATGTCCGCCTGTTCGGCGCGGATTGAAAACAGCGTGAGCTTCTGCCACGGCGGAAACACGGCCAGACCCTCTTGCTCGATTCCGACGATCTTGCCGAATTGGGTGACGACGCCTCGGCTGCCGGTAGGCACTGAATAGAACGGCCACATTTTCGTCAGAAAAATCAAAACCGCCAGCAAAATGATGCCGTCGCGCAAAATCGCGCCCCAGCGGGGATTGTCCTGTGTACCGCTGGTGTATCGGTCTTTAATGCTCATTCTGTGAACTCCCTGTTGTTATGATGCGCACGTGTTCAACGCAATTTTAGTCGAGCGCGACCCGCCGCCATACCGGGCGAGCTTAAAAAAACTCGATGAGTCGCAATTGCCGGCAGGCGATGTCACCGTGCGCGTCGAATATTCCACCCTCAACTACAAGGACGCATTGGCCATTAGCGGCAAAGGGCCGGTGGTGCGAGTTTTTCCCCTGGTGCCCGGGATCGATTTCGCCGGTACCGTGGAGCACTCCAGCAACCCCTCTTACAAGAGCGGCGACAAGGTCCTGCTGAACGGGTGGGGGTGGGAGAGACTCATTGGGGCGGCCTGGCGCAACTCGCGCGCGTCAAGGCGGACTGGTTGATTCCGCTGCCAGGAGCTTTGACGGCACGACAGGCAATGGCCGTGGGTACCGCCGGGTACACCGCCATGCTCTGCGTCATGGCCCTGGAGCGGCATGGCATCACGCCGGGCGACGGCGAAATCTTGGTGACCGGAGCGGCTGGAGGCGTGGGCAGCGTTGCCGTTGCCTTGCTGTCGAGGTTAGGTTTCCGGGTCGCCGCAATGACCGGGCGCCCGGTTGAGTCGGATTTCCTCAGAGAGTTGGGCGCCGCGGAGATAGTCGATCGAGCCGCGTATGCGGCGGCAGGCAAGCCTCTGGCGAAGGAGCGCTGGGCCGCCGCGATCGACGTGGTCGGCAGCCATACATTGGCCAACGTCTGCGCGTCGCTGCGCTACGGAGGTGTGGTGGCGGCCTGCGGCTTAGCGGGCGGCATGGATTTCCCTGGGACGGTCTTACCGTTCATATTGAGAGGCGTCACCTTGGCGGGCATAGACAGCGTTATGCGTCCGCGCCCCGACCGCGTGGAAGCCTGGCGGCGACTGAGCCGCGATCTTGAGGTCCATAAGCTTGACCTGCTCACGGTGGAAATCTCACTGGCGCAGGCAGTGGAGCGAGCCGCACTGTTTCTTCAAGGCCAGATTCGCGGCCGGATCATCGTCGACGTCAATCGATAGACCGATCGGCCGCAGCCGGTGTCCGGGCAAACGTCCGCGGACACTGTCCGCGGACACCGTACGCCGCGAGCTAAACAATAAAATCATTGTAAACAATGGGTTATGCGGCTGCGAACGCTGGCACGAGCCTTGCTTTGTCCTTAAGTCATGTATCGATGTGCATTCGTGTTGAGCGCGTTGGCGTTGCTGGGCGAGGTCGCCGCTGCCAACGATTTGCAGCAGTTCTACGAACTCGCGCAGAGCCGCGACACCACGCTACAGGCCGCTCACTTCCAGCGTGATGCATTGGTGGAAGCCCGCCCCCAGGCCATCTCT
>CAVYUD010000003.1:0-973369 GCA_963771615.1 uncultured Gammaproteobacteria bacterium | reverse complement strand
AATTATTACCGGCGTTGCCATGGCATCGGCAATCTCTGCATTGGGGCTGATAACGTTACTTTTAATACCTGTTATTGGCAGGCCTGTTCTGGGGTTAATGGTATGCGAAATATTTTTTTCCGTCCACCATTATATATTTTTCATAATTACCAGAGGTGGCCAGCGCCATATCAGTGATGTTGAGATAAGAAAACAATTGTTGCGATGCATCGGGGTTAACTATGCCAATCGTCCACGGTTTATCATCCGGCTGGTAACCCCATGCGGTAAGATCACCCAGGCATTTACGATACCGCTTTCTCACTCCCAGTTCTTTCATTACCTGTTTAGCTTTTTCTGCAGCGTAACCTTTACCGATTCCGCCAAAACCAATCCGCATGCCCGCTTCTTTTAATAATACGGTTGACTGCTCTTTATCCAGTATAATGTTGCGGTAAATCACGCCCAGCCTATGATTTTTTTTGCTGTTTGTTTATCCGGCAAGGCTTTATGCCGGCATCAAAATTCCAAAGCCGTTTATCTAACTGAACCATAGGTAATGTCAAATGCGCCCTGTGTGATATTGGATATCCTTATGGACCTTTCAATAATGTTGAATGTTTCCTTGCTAACCTTTACCGGCAAAAGCCCGGCATTGGCATTTATTAAATTCGTTTCGCTATTGTTGTCATAAGTAGTTAACAGCTTTTCAATGCGTTTAATTTCATTTACAGCAGCATCTATACAATCGTTTGCCCATGCCTCGTTCGTAGCAACTACACTTATTTCAAAGTTGTTACCCATCAGCTTCAATGCTTTTTTAAACACTGTTTTATTCATGGTTATTTACCTGGCTGTTTCCACCACTTTTTTAGTCATAGCCAAGCTCGGAAGTGAGAACGACCGGATTCACTGGCGACGCTGGGCCTTCTGGGTCGATAGACACCCTCTATCGGTGCTGATTCTTGCCGGTATTCCGGTGCTATACCTGGCGGCTCAGGCGCCGCGGCGAGAACGGATCTGCCGCGCGACTCGTGGCTGCCGGCCAATGTCGAATCGGTACGGGTGCTGAACGAGCTAGAGTCGGTTGGTCGCAGCAATATTGGTCAGACAATCCGGGTTATCGTGGATCTTCCGCAGGGAGTGACGATCGACAGCGACTCAGGCTGGTCAGCCGTGTCGAATATTGCGTCGGTCCTGGTGAGCGATGAACGGATAGACCGCGTTTGGGCGGTTACCGAAGGCATCGCTCGAAGTGCGCTGCCTACCTTGTCGGCCGAGACACGCCGCACCCTCATCAGCCTCGATGGCAGGCAAGCGCTGATTGAACTGTTGCCCCAAGAGGGCCTGGGGACAGATGATACCGACGCCCTGCTGCGGCAGATTCGATCGGCCAATGCCGCATCCCTGTCCAAATTGCCGGGGACTCGTGTGCGCGTCGGAGGCGTGGCCGCGTTCAATGCGGACTACGAGGCCGCCATGTCAAATTCCCTGAAGCGAGTGGTGGTGAGCGTGGTTTGCGCCACTCTGCTGGTGTTGTCGATGGTTTTCCGCAGTGTGCTCATTTCCTTGAAAGCCGTAGCACTCAATCTGCTGTCGGTGACAGCTGCCTTCGGCGCGGTCGTACTGGTGTTCCAAGACGGACATGGCTCGCAGGTCTTTGGTCTTGCTCATGGGCTTCATGGCGGCTTTCCTATCGTGCCCGTTCTGGTGTTCTGTGCCGTGTTCGGTCTCAGCATGGATTATGAGGTCTTTCTTGTTTCCCGGATCGCAGCCGCACATCGAGCAGGTCTCGCGGATGGCCAGGCACTTGCAGAGGGGCTGGCGAGTACCGGCCGCGTGATTACCCTGGCCGCCGCCGTGATGGTGGCTGTATTTGGTGGCTTCGTGCTTGGGGGTTTTATATTAGTGAAAATCTTGGGATTTGCGCTTGGCGTGGCGGTCCTACTCGATGCGACGTTGGTACGCCTGGCGCTCGGACCGGCGCTCATTAGTCTCGCCGGACGACTGAATTGGTGGCCGGGCGATTCCGTCAATGGACCCTCTGCAGCGCAGAAACTAAAGGCTGGCGCCCATGACTAGTGCACAGATGCCGGGACCCAATGCGATTACGGTGCGTCCTGCAACGGCTGCCGACAATGATGCGCTGAATTCACTGGTACGACGCTGTCCGATGCGAGCTGACATTTCTTTGATTGTCGAGCGCGATCCGGACTTCTTTGCGCTCAGCCGCGCCCGTGGCCACACGAGTACATTCTTGGCCGAGGTTGACGGCGCTGTGGTCGGATGCATCAGCACGTGGCGCCATAGCGCTTGGTTGGGCGGGAGTCAGAGCGATGTTTGCTACATCGGTGATCTGCGGATTGCTCAGGGCCAACGCCGTCGCGGTATTGCCACTCAGCTTGTATCGAAGCTCGACAAATTTCTCGATACTCTGCCGCAAGTGCCTTTCTTGCTTGCTACCGGCGCCGGCAACTCGGCCGTAGAACGGTTGACGAGCAGATTCGGCACCAGTGGCGAGCCGCTTGCTCGCATCACGAGTTGGCAGCTATTTCCAGTCGTCGCGCTCAGAATCTCAGTCGGCCTCGATATCGGCGCCGCCGAGCCTCGGGATGAGGACGAACTCGTCGGCTTCCTCGATGATTTTCATCGACGCCGCCACTGCTCACCTGTGTTTGGTGGCGGTGGCCTGGGCGAACTACTCGGCCGCTGCACCGGCGCGAAGCTTTCCGACTACTTGCTCGCAAGACGTCACGGCCGAATTGTAGCTGCACTCGCATTGTGGGATGCAAGCCCGGTCAGACACACGCGCGTCGTCGGCATGCCGCTGTGGCTGCGTTCGCTGTGCACAACCGCCCGATTGGTATCGCATATCACCGCGCTGCCGCCCTTTCCGAACGTCGGCACTTTGCTTTGCTTTCGGTACATTCGTCATGCCGCCTTTGCCGACGGCCACGAAGAGTCGCTGAACTCGTTGGTGCGGCGAGCGGTCAACGAAGCGCGCGCCCGCCACGAGCATTTCGTGTTGTACACCTGTGCGGACGATGATCCTCTGTGCTCGGCCGTTAGCGGATTACCGCGAGTATCCTTTCGATACAACGTCAGCGCCGCGGATTCCACGACGAATATCGCCTTGCGTGGCGCTAATTTTAGCAAGCCCGCATGGTTCTTCGAGGATGCGGCACTGGCTTGAGGGGTATTCGATGCAACTGAAATCCGAGGAGCAAGTCAGGCGCGTGGCCCTACCACGTCCCACTAACGGCCGCGGCGTGCTGTGGATAGTGGGTGAAGCGACGTGCACGGTTGTGATGCTCACCCTGTCCTATTTTTGTTTCCACCGCATTGACAACGGCTTCGGTTGGGTCGTTGCTTGGTTGGCGAGTCAGCTGCTCCTTGGGTTGCTGTTCTTTCAGTGGTTCGTGCTAATGCACGGATGCGGACACCGCGCGCTGTTTGCCAACAGGGCATTGAACGACGTATTTGGCCACGTCGCATCCATTTTCTGCCTGGTACCCTACACCTCATGGCAATACGTTCACGCTCAGCATCACCGCTGGGTCGGCTGGATGGACAAGGATCCGACGACTCGCGCGCTCGCGGAGGAACTACCGCCTGTTTACGTCCAACGATTCATGAACTTCTGCTGGAGATTTTGGATTCCAATTTTCTCTCTGGTCTTTGCGCTCTCGACTTTTTGGAACGTTAGTGCGGTAGCAGTCGTGGCACCTTCGCGCCGGCAACGACGGCGGGTGCTGTTCAGCGTCGCTTTGTTGATTGCGGTATACGGTTTCGCAATCGCCATGGCTGGCGCTCGTTTCTTTGAGGTCTGGGGCGTGGCGTTTCTCTGCTTTCTCATGATCGGCGACCCAATCTTGTTGAGTCAACATGTACATCTACCGTTGCGCAAAACAAATGGGGCAAAGGTCAAGCCGTTCGCGCTGGCAGTGCAGGATCTGTTCACGCGGACCATCATCCTTCCCGCGTGGATTGAGCGCTGGGTGGTACTCCATTTTACGACTCACGGCGTGCACCACGCGCATCCGCAGGTCGCGCACTACGATCTCGCGCAGATTCAATTCAGCTCGAGTCACGCGATTCGTTGGTTTGAATGGCTGCGCGCCGCCAAGCGGATTCCGGTGACCCAGCTGCTATATCAAAGCAGCCAGGACACCGGCGTGTTCATTTGATGGATCCGATCGTGCGTAGTGCTCAATTCATCTAGCCCTCACGCCGGCTCGATTCGAACAAAAACCACGTGCGCCGCTCTGTTTCGTCGATCCAGTTCTCTATCAAGCTGGCGGTCGCAATGTCCCGGTGTTCATCGACCATGTCATGCACTTCACGTAGACGCGCGGCCAGAGTCTGATTGTCTTCGCGCAGCTCTGCCAGCATGTCGTTCGGCGCGACGTATTCAGCGTCGTTGTCTTTGATTCGCTGAATGCGCGCGATATGTCCGATCGATCGAAGGGTTGAGCCGCCTGTCTTTCGAATTCTTTCCGCAATAGGATCAGTCATCGCATAAAGCTGATCGGCCTGTTCGTCCAGCAACAAATGATAATCGCGAAAGTGCGGACCGCTCATGTGCCAGTGAAAATTCTTGGTTTTAAGATAAAGCGCGAACACATCCGCGAGGATCGCATTCATCCCGCCGGCAATGTCCGCCGAAGCAGCTGCTCCGAGATCCGTTGGTGTGATTAAAGGTGCGCTGCGACGACGCTTAGCGCCGCTCCGGTCACTCGACTCATTCTTCGCCATGGTTCCCTCCTTTAATTTATGATTCTGAAATCCGGCAGCACTCGCGTCAAATCAAATCCGCGTGCGTGTTCGCTGCCGGGGTCGTTCCTTCAACCAAAAAACCAAACGTTACGTTATCTGCTTGAATTTTAAGAAGTTGGACAGCGCGAGCCTACGCAAGCTCGCAGCGCTCAGCTCTGCGTGTTTAAATAGACGTAGGCAGGAGGAGCGCGTATGACAGTGAAAGCGTACCTGTTGGGTGCAGTTGTAACGCTGGCCGGATCGGTCATCTACCTGGCTCACGCGTCTGATCCGGACGATGCAGGGGCTGCCCCGATCTACGGAATCAAAGTTCCGCCCGGATATCGCGACTGGAAGTTGATTTCAGTGGCTCACGAGGAAGGCAACAACAACGATCTTCGCGCCATTTTAGGCAACGAAGTCGCGGTCAAGGCCTATCGTGAAGGAAAACTGCCGTTCCCCGACGGCAGCATTATCGCGCGCCTGGCGTGGAGTTACGTGGCCTCTGAGGAAAACAACAAGGTCTTTGGCCGCGCCCAATCCTTTGTCGCCGGCGCGCCGATTAACCTTCAGTTTATGGTGAAAGATTCGAAAAAATATGCAGCGACGGAAGGCTGGGGATTCGCTCAATTCAAGGACGGCAAACCTGCTGACGAGGCATTACTGAAAACCTGCTTCCCATGCCATCAGCCCGCCAAAACTCAGGACCTGGTCTTCACGCATTATTCAGTGTCGCCCTGAGCCAGAAGTGGGCGGGGCACCCCCCAGTGGGAATGCCCTGCCCTTGTACCTCGAGCTCTAGCTGTGCCGAGCCGAGACTGCGCTGCCGTTATCCGAGCCAATAACTACTTCAACCCGCCTGTTCAGCTGTCGACCGCTCGACTCTGAATTGCTGGCGACCGGAAAGGCCTTGCCGTAACCCTGAGTCGCAATACGCGTTGAACTGATACCCCGAGATACCAGTTGGTATCGCACCGCGTCGGCACGATGCTGGGAAAGGTCCTGATTAAATGAGTCGGTGCCGACGCTATCGGTAAACCCGTCAATCTGCACCATGCGCTCGGGGTGATCCGTCAGAAATTGCACCAACCGATCCATGTTGCGTCCCGCTCCGGGACTCAATGTGGAGCTGCCGGTCTCAAATAGCACATCGCCGAGAGTCAATACCAAGCCCCGATCGGTCGGCTTTGCTTTGAGCGCGTCAACCTCCGCCTGCAGCCGCGCGGCGTTTTCGGTCGCTTGGTCGCGCGCGATTTTCGCATCGTCGCTGGCGCGATTTGCGTCATCCTTGGCGCGATTTGCGTCATCCTTGGCGCGATTTGCGGCACTCGCCGCGCGATTGGCACTGTCAACCTGGTTGTTCCGTGCCGCCAGCACGATGCTGTCACGCTCTGCCTGTCCAGCCGCGACGCGAGCATCATCCGCTTTCGCCGCTCCCGCGCAACTGCGCGAGCCGCGCATTCTGTGTTGCCATATATGCCGGCTGTGCAATGCCCGGCTCATCACGTCTGGTAAAGGCAGCATCCGCTACCGCCAGATCGGACTTGGCCGTCTGCACGTCCACCGCCGCATACTTGGCCGCGTTCGGATCCGCTTCTGCCGCCTGGACGACACGGCGTGCGCTCTCCAGGGTTTCGTTGGGTTTGGGTGTGGATGCGCAGCCCGCCATGGCCAGCGCGATTGCTGCTCCGATTAAAACTTTAGTGTTCATACTGTGTCCCTACTGGTTGGAAGTTGAATTGCGGTTTGATTCCTGCCGCAGCGTTAGCATGCTGGCATCAAATTCAGCCGCGGCCTTGGCTGCGCGTTCTCTCTGAGCTGTCGCCTCTGCCACCTGCGCGTCGATGGTCGCTTGGTCCGCGAGTGCTATCGCGGGTTTCGCGTGGTGAACCGCATTCTCCCTCTCGGCGCGAGCGAGTTTGTCGCGCGCTGAAGCCAGTTCGACCGGCGCTGCCTGTGGCGCACCGGATTGCTCGGCGCGCTGCACGGCGGCTTTTGCAACCGCAATGGTCTCATCGGCGAGCGGGTTGCTGGCGTATGCCGCCGTAACAATGAGACTTAGGGCGATGGCCGCCCCGCTTGAATGCAAAAATCGTGTATCCATACGTAAGTACCTTTGGTGATTCAACTGATTTACAGCGGCCATGACAGGCCGCATCCCATTCTTGAAAGAAGGTGTGGCGATCCCCAAGCCTGAATAAGGTGCGTGGGCGCCCTTGTTGAACCGATACGAAATTAGGGCTAGATACGTAATCGGAGAACGCCTAGCCGAGCTAGTGTGCGCGCAATCGGGCAATTAGAAGTAGGTGTCGCGACCTATTGCGTGTAGGACGATCGCGCGAATATGGTCTGCCGTCGCTGCATAGTGTTACAGTGTGCGTTAGCGAACATACAGTTGTTCTCGGTGTTGTTAGCCTGCCTGAATGTGGCCGGCTTTCCCTGCCCCCGCACTTTTTCCCTCACTGTCCATCTCACTGCGTGCCGCTCACACACCACTTTAAAAAAACCAACTCCTCGCATCCTTACCGACAATGGAATGGACACGTTGGTCTGCGTCGCTCGAAGCGGTGGAGATGCCGCTCGGACAGGTGCTCTACGAACCGGGCGTTGCGCTCAACTATGTTTATTTCCCTCTCACCTCGATCGTGTCGCTCCTATACGTCATGGAAAACGGGGCGTCGGCCGAAATTGCCGTGGTCGGAAATGAAGGGATTGTCGGAGTCTCCCTATTTATGGGTGGCGAATCGACCCCGAGCCGCGCGGTCGTGCAAAGCGCCGGCTCCGGCTGTCGGCTGAAGGCGCAGATCATGAAGGATGAGTTCAACAAGGCCGGCCCGGTACTGCATTTGCTGTTGCGCTATACGCAAGCTTTGATTACCCAAATGTCGCAGACGGCGGTGTGCAATCGCCATCACTCGCTCGATCAACAGCTGTGTCGATGGTTGCTGTTGAGCCTCGATCGCCTGGAAGGCGATGAACTTGTGATGACGCAGGAACTGATCGCCAACATGCTCGGGGTGAGGCGCGAAGGCGTGACCGAAGGCGCCCTGAGCCTGCAGAAATTGGGGCTGATCAAGTACGCACGCGGGCATATTACGGTATTGGACCGGCCCGGACTCGAGAGTCGCACCTGCGAGTGTTACGCGGTTGTCAAGCGCGAGTACGATCGATTGCTTCCCCTTGGAGTCGCGATCTAGCACCGCCTCTGTGCGCTGGCAGACAGCGGGTCCTAATCTTTTGCCCTAAGCTATCCGTGGACAGTTGCGGAGAGTCGCCTTTGCCCCTCGTCACGAACACCTTGATCGATACGCTGCCGCGTACCGCCAAAAACCGTCTGCTCTCGATTTGTGAGTCGGTTGATTTGGTCTCGGGCCATGTCGTCTCGGGCAGCGACACGCACACTCGCCATGTCTACTTTCCAACCGGCAGCATCCTATCGCTAATGACGTCCAGCAACGATTCTCCCGTACTCGAGGTTGGCATGGTGGGAAGCGAAGGCATGTTGGGCTTGCAGGTAGTTCTAGACGCCGGCAACGTGCCTCTGCAGGCGAACGTCCGCGGTTCGGGGACGGCCTGGCGCATTGCTACCGCGCCATTTAACCGTGAATTGGCTGACAGCCGCGCACTTCAGCAAAACCTCAATTGTTACTTGCAAGTGACTCTGCTGCAGCTCACCGCCGAGGCGCGATGTGTACGTTTCCATCAAATTAACCAGCGACTGGCGCGTTGGCTGTTGATGACTCACGATCGCACACACGCCGATTCCTTCAGCGTGACTCAGGCCCTCATTGCTCACTTATTGGGAGTACGCCGGGTCGGGATCGCAACAGCGGCGGCCGAATTCCAGCGCATGGGCATGATCAAGTATGTGCGTGGCGTGCTGACGATCGTTAATCGCAAAGCGCTCGAATCTGCAACCTGTGGATGCTATGAAGCCGCACGAAAAACCTACTCGCGCTTTCCTGTCCTAGTGGCTCGGAAGCTGCGAAAACGCGCATAGCCTGCCGTTTCGCGAAAAGCTATTTCCTATGTACGGTAACGTACGGAAGGACTGCGCGCTAAGCAACTAAAATGCGTTGTCCGCACGAGTTCCGACAGTCGCTCTGCAGAGGTGTCATGGCATTCCTTTCAGTGCCAAGTTCGATCTAAATCGCGGCCATTGAAGGGAGGCGCGTGCCAAAAACAAATGTCGTCTTCAGTACACTGCGCAACCAATCGATAGATCGTGGTCGGCTCTGGGAAGTGAGTAGCGACCTGCTCGGCATCCTCAATGCAGAGGGCTATTTCGAGACCACCAATCCCGCGTGGGAGGTGGCACTTGGCTGGAATTCGGAGACGATTCTCAACACCTCGATTTTTGATCTGATTCATCCCGATGATGTCGTCAAGACCCGGATCAGCCTTCAAGAGGTGGCGGGAGCCGATTCCGTGCGGCAATTCGAGAATCGTTACCGCCGTAGCGACGGCGAATATCGCTGGCTATCGTGGGCTGCGGTACCGGAAGCCGGCAAATTTTATTGCAGCGGACGCGATATTACGCAAGAGCGCGAAGTGCGAACCGAATTGGCGGTGGCACTCGATGAGCTGCGGCAGTCGCAAAAAATGGAAGCCGTCGGACAACTCACCGGCGGCATTGCCCACGACTTTAACAATCTGCTGATGGCAATCTCGGGCAGTCTCGAACTGCTCAGCGGTCGCCTCATGCAGGGGCGCTTCAAAGAAGCTGAGCGCTACATTGTCACCGCGCAGAGCGCCACCAAACGAGCCGCGGCCCTCACGCATCGGTTGCTGGCCTTTGCCCGGCGTCAGTCGCTGGAGCCGAAACCGACCAACATCAACCGGCTGGTCGCCGGCATGGAGGAGATGATTCGCCGCACGGTCGGCCCATCGATAAAAGTGGAAGTGGTCGGCGCCGCCGACCTGGGGACCTCGGAAGTCGATCCGAATCAACTTGAAAACGCTCTGCTGAACTTGTGCATCAACGCTCGCGACGCCATGCCGGACGGCGGCGCATTGATGATCGAGACCAACAACCAGTGGCTCGACGAGCGCGGTGCTCGCGAGCGCGATGTGCCGGCCGGGCAATATGTGACGCTGTCCGTCACCGACACCGGCACCGGCATGACCCCTGCCGTGATCGCGCGCGCTTTTGATCCTTTTTTCACGACCAAGCCCTTGGGCGCCGGCACTGGACTCGGGTTGTCGATGACCTATGGTTTCGCGCGCCAATCGGGCGGCCAAGTCCGCATCTATTCGGAGGTAGGTCGGGGCGCGACCGTGTGCCTGTATCTGCCGCGACATATCGGCGAGGCTGAGACTGTTGCAGCGCCGGCTGAATTGTCGGATATGGCTCATGCGACGCAAGGCGAAACGGTATTGGTCATCGACGACGAACCGCTCGTGCGAATGCTGGTCACGGACGTGCTCAGGGAACTCGGTTACGCGGCGATCGAAGCGGCAGACGGCGCAACCGGACTTAAAATACTCCGCTCAGCCGTGCGCATCGATCTGCTAATAACCGATATCGGTCTGCCCGGCGATATGGACGGGGGACAGGTCGCCGAAGCGGCGCGCAGATTGCGCCCCGCGGTGAAGGTGCTGTTCATAACGGGATTCGCAGAAAAAGCGGTGCTCAGTCACGGCCATATTGAGTCCGGCATGTCGGTGCTGACCAAGCCCTTTGCCATGGAGGTGCTTGCGAGCCGAGTTAAAAGCCTGCTCGCGTAGTGTTGTCAGCCCCGCCGCTTGCGTTCGGATTCGCCTCCCTCGGAAGACCTCACCAGCCAGGGTGTATTGAACACTATGCGCCACACGGCGCCCTCGCCGGCTCTTTTCGCCATCAGCGTCAACTCGTGAAAGTCCCGAACCGTCGCCGCCGGCCCGGCGATCGTGATGCCAAGCGAATTGTATTTGGGCTCGGCCGCGATGCCATTGATATACGGAAACAATAAATGCGTCTTGCCTGCGTGCGTGACGACGCGCGTCAGTGTTTCATCGATGTCCGCCGGATCGAACGGTTTCAAATCGTTCTCATCCATTTCTCGTACCTCTTCCACATGGCATTCAAGACCCGACGAAGCGCCGCTTCTGCTTACCACCCGCTAAGGGGAGTTGGCCTTCGTCAATCATTTGACCTCCCTTCATGACGAATACAATGGACTTGGCATTGTTGATGTCCACCGTCGGATCCTTGCTCAGCAACACCAGATCGGCGAGTTTCCCCCTGTCCACCGAGCCGAGCTGATCTGCCTTGCCGAGAAACACTGCGCTGTTATAAGTGGCAATGCGCAGGCTTTCAAGCGGCGAAAGACCTGCCGCAACCAAAAGCTCCAGTTCGCGCTGGGTGGCCGGCCCGCTGCTTTGGTCCGTCCCGCAGGCCACGATGCCGCCGGCCGCATCGATCTTCCGCACATTCTCCTCGGCGATCGGAGTCATGATTTTCATCCACCAAGTCCAGGGTCGTGCCTGCCATTCTGCTCGGGTCTTGGTCTTTAGCTGCTCGCGTTCCGCCGCTGCTGAGCGAAGCCGCATATAGCGGCTGGTCCAGATATTCTGGATGCTCAGCCAATCGGCTGTAATTCTCGCCGATGGTAAGCGTGCTGGCGAAGGGTATTTTCTTCGCACCCATCAATTTAACGAAGGAGTCGCTGACGGGTCCTTGAATGACAGGATGCGCAAGGGTGTCGGCGCCCGCATAGATCGCCTCGAGCGAACGCAATTCGCTTGAAACGTGCACGGTCGTGCGAATTCCATGTTGATTGTAGTAGCGAGTTATCTGCTCCAACAGTTCGAGCGGCATCAAGGGAATCATGGGCCTCGAGCCCCAGCCTTCCTCTTCCAGTGTAAGTTTTAAGATGTCCGGTTGCTGTTCCTCAATATGTTTGTCCAGTAGAGCCTTGTCCTTCTCGAAATCGCTGATTCGCACCGCGATACTGTCGCCGTGACTTCCCGGGTAGGTGATCAGGTTTCCGGTCGCAAAGATTCGCGGCGAAAGAATCTTGCCGGCGCGCTCGTCGGCCCGCAGCGGCAGTATGTGATCGGCGCGGTTGCCGGCGTCGAACACGGTTGTGACGCCGGAATATAAGAAACTGGCCAGCGCAGCCAGCCCTTCCTCGCGATTGGCCGGACCGAGCGGCGCATTCACCTTGCCGCTGACATCGAAGCCGCCGCGCAGATGAATGTGCACGTCGATCAGGCCGGGTATCAAGTACTTGCCATTGCCGGCAATGCGGCGGCCTTTAAGTCCGCGTGCGATCGCGCTGGGCGTGACCGCGGTGATCCGATCGCCGTCTACCGCCACCGTCATGTCGGATTGCGGTGCGTGGATGCCGTCTATCAGGGTGACGTGTTCGATCACCCAGTCATCGGCGCGCGCGGGCAACCAAATCAGTTGCGCGAGCGCGCACGCCGAAAACAATTCCGTATCTCATTTACTATTGCCCTTTTTCAGTGGTGCAGCCACCCGGATCAAACCTCAACTGTTTCATGGGGTTCGCGCTCCCGGCGCAAACACGGACCTGGCAAGGATACCGTAGTCCACGCTCCGATCGACGCCGATTCCATGGCGCAATTTCGCGTTACATGGCCATTGATTTGGCCCTGCAATGCCCGCAGCATTGCGATTGTCTCAAGCAAGGAATTGCCGATGCGAGCCATGGTTAGCATAGATGAACTAAAAATCGACAAAGGCTTTGTACGACTTTGTCAATGACGAGGCGATCCCAGACAGCGGCATTGAAGCTCAGGAGTTTTGGAAGGGCTTCGCGGCGCTGGTTCGTGCCCTCGCGCCGCGCAACGCCGAACTGCTGCGCAAGCGGGACGAATTGCAGGCAAAGATCGACGCCTGGCACCGACAGAATCCCGGACCTGGCTTCGATCGCGCCAAGTACAAGACCTTCTTGAGCGAGATCGGCTATCTGGTCAAGGAGGGAACGCCCTTTGCAGTCAGCACGGCAAATGTCGATGCAGAGATCGCCCAGATTGCCGGGCCACAGCTGGTGGTACCCGTCAGCAATGCCCGCTATGCGCTGAATGCAGCGAATGCTCGGTGGGGTAGCTTGTACGATGCACTCTACGGCACCGACGCCATTCCGGAGGAAGACGCCCCTCGCGGCGGCAAGTACAACCCGCAGCGCGGCGCCAAGGTCATCGCCTTTGCGAGAGATTTTTTGGATCAGAACTTCGCGCTTGCGGAGGGCTCGCATCACGATTCAGTGCTTTACCGCGACGGCAGAGAACGGGCTCGAGGTTACCCTCAAGAATAACCAGACCACGTGTCTCAAGCGTCCCGCGGCATTTCAGGGTTTTCAGGGCGGCAGCGCTTCCCCCACCCTGCTGTTGCTGGAGCATCACGGCTTGCACGTCGAACTGCACATCGATCGCAAGCACTACATCGGCCGCGATGATCCAGCAGGAATCAGCGACGTCGTGCTGGAATCGGCAATCACGACGATTCAGGATTGCGAAGATTCGGTCGCCGCTGTGGATGCTGAGGATAAAATTCACGTCTATCGCAACTGGCTTGGCTTGATGAAGGGCGCTTTGGAGGCGCGCGTCGAGAAAGGCGATACGCCGATCATTCGCCGGCTCAATCCGGATCGGCAGTATCTAACGCCCTGGGGGCAAGGAACTCGTGCTGCCGGGACGCAGCCTCATGCTGATTCGCAATGTGGGTCATCACATGCTCAGCAGCATGCGTGACGTTGGGGGGCGCAGCGATCCCCGAAACCTTTCTCGATGCGGCGGTCACGGTGCTGATCGCCATGCACGATCTGCGCGGCCAAGGTGCGCACCGCAATTCACGCACTGGCTCCGTGTATGTCGTCAAACCCAAGATGCATGGTCCCGACGAAGTTATCTTCGCGGACCAACTCTTCGGCGCGCGTCGAAGACTTTTTGCGGCTGCCGAGAAACACAGTCAAGATCGGCATCATGGACGAGGAGCGTCGAACCAGTGTCAATCTCATGGAATGCATCCGCGGCGCGCGTCAGCGGGTGGCATTCATCAATACCGGTTTCCTGGACCGCACCGGCGATGAGATTCACACCTCCATGGAGGCGGGCGTGGTACCTCGCAAAAGCGAACTCAAAAAAGCGGTGTGGCTCGATGCCTATGAGCGGCAGAACGTCGACATCGGCTTGGCCTGCGGACTGCGAGGACACGCGCAAATCGGCAAGGGAATGTGGGCCATGCCCGATCTCATGGCCGACATGCTCAAAGCCAAAATCGCTCACCCCTTGGCTGGGGCGAATACTGCGTGGGTGCCCTCCCCGACGGCCGCGACGTTGCACGCCCTGCACTATCATGCGGTAAATGTCGCGGAAGTACAGACCCGCCTCGCGCAGCGCCCGCGCGCGTCTCTCGATGAAATCCTAACGCCGCCGCTCGTCGCCGCGCCGCAGTGGAGCAAGTCGGATATCGAGGAGGAGATAAACAACAATGCGCAGAGCATCCTAGGGTACGTCGTCCGCTGGATCGACTCGGGTGTTGGTTGCTCTAAAGTTCCGGACTACTACGATGTGGCTCTCATGGAGGATCGCGCGACTTTGCGCATCTCGAGCCAGCATGTCGCGAATTGGTTATTGCATGACATTTGCTCTCCGCAGCAGGTCATGGCCGCATTAAAAAATATGGCTCGCGTGGTGGACCAGCAAAACGCCGGCGACGCCGGCTACCAACGCCTCGAGGATGATCCCGATCGGAATACCGCATTCAGGGCCGCTTGCGATTTGATTTTCAAGGGACGCGAGCAGCCCAACGGCTATACCGAAGGCATCCTCACCGCACGCAGAATCGAGCGCAAGGCACAGGCCGGCTAGTGCCGGCGCCGGGCCGCATTCGCTAAGGCGTTCTGCGCAGCCGGCGGATTCCTTGCAGCGCCAGCACAATACTGGCGGCGAGCGCCAGGTAACCGCCGATCCCGATCGAAACATGGCGCGCCACGAGATCGCCGCCGCGATGCACCAGATCATTCGCAAACTGTATGAGGTTTCCCGCGACTCGGCCTGCATTGCTTGGAGCGGCGATAAATTCCCCCGAAGTTCGCGAAAAAAGCAGCGCGCCGCAAGTCACCATGAGAGCCAATGGTGCGGCGTAGCTCAGCCACAGCAGCCTGTTGCGGCGAACATTCGGCAACTGCGGCAGCAGCGGCGCGAGCAAGCAGAGAATGCAGAGCGGTATAAAGAATATCCGGTGCAATGACCCTTGCAAGCCGAAGAACATCCGCGAGGGATCGGCTATTACCGCCGACAGGTCAAAGAAGCGTACGCCATGTTGGAGTGAGCCTAACGTCACGACCAGGGTGTCGACTAGAAACCAGCCAAAGAAGACGCAAGCGATCGCGATTTTACTCGATAAGTCGACCTGACCGGCCGCTTGCAGCAGCCTTGCGGCCAAGCTCGGCGGCGCAGCGGTTTGCAAATTGCCGGGTGTGTCCATGGCTCGTAGCCTAGCGCTGCTGCGAAGCTTTGGCAGCATAATTCTGTCATGGTAAGCTCTCGCGAAACGCTAGCTCTATCGCCAATTGCAGAAATCCTTCCCGTTGGCCCGCACACGACTCCTGGCAGCCGCTGCCTTGGTTGGCGTCTATTTTGCCGGATGCGCCACGGTCGATCAGAAATATGGCGATGAAGCCTGGTATCAAAAGAGTAAGCAGGCATCGACTAAAGCGGTCGAAGTGACCCAGACCACGGCGTCAAAGGCCGCCGCGATAACCTCCACGACCGCTTCAAAAGCCTACGCGCGGATGCAGCAATATTTGGCCGAGAAAGATGTATTGAAGACTTTTTACGATGCCGGCGAGCACAGCGAAACTGCGGTGCTGAGTGTGCTGCATAAATCCGGTATCGCGAAGCAAACGGCACCGCACCCACCCGCCGCCGGCAGCCAAGCCCGGCCATCCAAGCAGCCCGCGCAGCCGCCGGCAATAAACGTTCCCGAACAATATTCGGGCGCGATGCGATGGCCGCTCGATGCCTACATCGTCAGTTCCGAATATGGCGAGCGCTGGGGCAAGGTGCACAAGGGCATGGACATGGCAGCGCACGTTGGTGAACCGGTGTACGCCATTGCGGATGGCGAAGTGATCTACGCCGGCGATGGATTGACTGGTTACGGCAACGTCGTCATCGTGCGGCACGACCGTAAAACCACCTCCTTATACGCGCACAACAGCGAACTGAAGGTCAAGCAGGGGGATCACGTGAGCAAGGGTGCTTTGGTGGCACTGCTGGGCAACACGGGCCACTCCACCGGTCCCCACGTCCACTTTGAGATCCGCGATGGGGATGCGGCCGTCAATCCGCGCAACGTCCTGCCGAAATCGAAACTTGGATTGCTGGACGAGGGCGTCGAAAGCGCGATCGCGCGCAATCAGCGCTAGGCGCCCAATTGCACCGCAAGATCTACGAGAGAAGCAGCGGACAGATCGGCTGAGATCGGCGCTGCGCTTTGATTAAAACCGGGTCGCTCTTGCGGCCGTGCGATGTATGCCGTCCGCAAACCGTTCGCTGCGGCGGCTTCAAGGTCGCTGCCGTGCGCCGCACACATCAAGCACTGCCCGGGAAGCAAGTTGAAGGCGTCCGCCGCCGCCAGATAAACCTCATTCATCGGCTTGAAAGCTCTGGCGTAATCCGCTCCCAGGATCGCGTCCCAACGCAGGTCATTGCGCCGGGCGAGATCGCACTGCAAAGCGGTGTTGCCATTGGACACGGGAGCAATCAAGTATCGCCGGCGCAGTCTTGAAAGGCCGGCCTGCACGTCCGGCCAAGCGTCTAGCTGGTGCCACGCCAATGTGAGTCGGTCCAAGTCCATTTCCTGCGAGATCGACGAGGCCAAATTGCGGCAGGATCTTTTGCAGCGTGTGCCGATGCAGCACATCCAGCTTGGTATACGGGACGCTGCCCGAACGCACCGCTTGCATCGCAGGCTGATATTGATCGCGCCATGCATCGGCAAAGCCAGTCCAGTCCAACACGATTCCTTGAGGTTTCAGCAGCGCCTGCGTCGCCGCGGCCACGCCCGATCTCCAATCGACCAACGTTCCGAAGACATCGAAGAACAGAGCCTTCACGCCTTCCGCTGCATGCGTGGGTTACCGCGAAGCCGTGGGCATTCTCACGATGGCGCCGCCCTTCATCACGAAAGAAACATGCTCCACCGCGGCGATGTCCTCGAGCGGCGAACCCGGCACCGCCACGATGTCGGCAAAGTAACCGGACTTGAGCTCACCGATTTGGCCGCCCCAACCCAGCAGCTTTGCGCCATTGATCATGTCGGCCTGCAGCACGGCGAGCGGCTTCATTCCATATTTCACCATCAGCTCCAGTTCCCGGGCCTGAGTACCGTGAGGAAATGGGCCCGACATCGGAACCGACCGCAAAAGGAATTCCCGCCGCGATCTGCCTTTTGAATTCCTTCACCTTGTAGTCGAGCATCGGGCGCTCGCGCCTGTGCTCCCGCTTCTGACTCGTTCATGAAAGTACTCGAAGATTGCAAAAGTCGGCACGGCGGGAATCCCCTTCGCCTTCATGATCCGCATGGTTTCATCGCTCAGCTGCGTGGCGTGATCGATCGATGCCACGCCCGCCTGTGCCGCATATAACGTGCCGGGCTCGCCGGTTGCATGGACCGCGACGGTACCGCCGAAACGTGCGGTTTCATCAATTGCCGCCTTGAGTTGCGCCACCGTATATTGATACGGCGTATGCAGCGCGCCATCGCGCATCGAGTCAGGGCCGGTTTCATACATCTTCACGAAGTCTGATCCTTCCTTATGCTGTTGCCTTATCGCGGCAACAATTTCATCTGCGCTGTTGGCGTAGGTTGCGTTGGAAAGCACTTGCTGCGCGGGATTGAAGTGATTGGCGTCCTCATGGCCGCCCAGAATGTCGATCGCGTTTCCCGAGATGCGCAAGCCGCGGACCTAAGATCAGTCCCTTGTTGATCGCGTCACGAACCGCACTGTCGGCCGAACCCGCGCCCTCGGTGCCCATGTCCCGCTCAGCGGTAAAACCCGCCATCAAGTCATCTTTGGCCGCAAGCATCGCCAGGATGGTCCGCTGCGGCACGGATTCCTCCACAGTCTGCAGATCTTCGGCGCCCGGGTGCAGGAAACAGGTGCACATGAGCGTCGATGAGGCCCGGCAACAGCGTGCTGTCGCCTAGGTCGAGGATTTGAGCGCCCGCTGGATGCGAAACCGCGGCACCGACGGCGACAATGCGCTCGCCTTCAACCAGAATCTCGCCCGGCGCAAGCATGCGGCCGGTATCGATCTCGAGCAAGCGCGCGGCGTGCAGGACGATCGGATGTGAAGTTTCCGGCTGCCGGCCGGCTTGCGAGTGCGCCGGCAAAGCCAGATGCCAGCAGCCGATGTGCAATCATGCGACTAAAGTTCGGTGGGACATTTCAAACTCTCCCGGAGCATTTATGGAGTGAGAGACGCGGCGTACGCCGCCAAGTCGATCATGTCCGCCTGCGTCAACTTTGCAACCACGGTCTGCATGGGCTGGGCGGCATCGCCGGCGCGCGCGCCCGACTGAAACCCGTACAGCTGCCGGAACAAATAGCTCGCGAATCGCCCCGCCAACGGCGGTCCCTCGAGCTCCGGCCCGCTGCGCAAGTCCGCGCCGTGGCAAGCCGCGCAAGGCTGGGTACGGCCATCGTCGCCGCAGCTTGCAAGCTTGCGGCCGCGCTCGATGCTACCCTTCGGAACGTATGCGATGTATCTCGGTATGCGGATCGCGCCGTTCGAATCGGTCGGCATCGGTCGGCATCTCGAGAATGGCCTGGTGCAAGCGTGTGAGAGGCCCTTCAGCGGAGATGAATATGCCGCACGAGACGCCGTGCTGCGGCACGAATTCGCGCTCCACCACCCTGACATAGGACCTTGGCTTTTGGCGCGAAAAATACTCCGCAGCCTCGGCAATTTCTTTGTCCGAAAGATCCGCGATCGCATCCTTCATCAGCGTGCTGGGCGGCCATCCTGACTTTGCCGGCTGCCTTTCCTGTGTCTGGATGCTCCGGACCTGAGTGATGATGTAAGCGAGCCGGCAGACCCAGAAACCTTGGCGTTTTCTGGGCGGCCGCTGCCGTCCGGCAAATGGCAATAACCGCAGGCGAATTTTCTTGTCGGAGTGGCTGACCGCCACGGCCACCGGCAATTTCGCATGCTCCTGCGGGAACCAGTCGGAGGTCAATCCAGGCGTGGGCCAAATCCGCCGCGTAAAGTGGACCTTTGATCCCGTCCACGCTCAAGGGCCGGCGCCCATCGGGCTGGACGTGTCCGGCGGTGTTCGATCGCAGGGCGGAAAGGCCCATTCCGGGAATTCGGAGTTCTCCGCGGCGTTGACGCCAGTCGCGGCCAAGCAGCGCGGCATAAAGTAGACTATGGCATGGCGGACACGCAATGGTAGCGGCAGCTAGTTCAACGGCGGAAACAGCGCCGGCGCATGCCGATGCTTCGTCGCTTGCTCGTAGGCGTATGCGAATTTGATCAACGTACCTTCGTCGAAGCCATCACCCAGAAACGTAAGACCCGCGGGAATCCCTCCGTGCGTGTAGCCCATGGGTACGGTGATCGCCGGAAACCCTGTCTGGGGCGAGAGTACCTGGCTGTTGTCCCCGGCGGGACTCTTTTCGTCTCCCACGCGGCGGGGCGCGTTGCTCCAGGTCGGATAGATAATAGCCTGGACTTTGTTCGCGGCCATTGCGGCGCGGATTGCCGCACGAAACGCAATTTTCTTTTCGTTGTGATACACATCCGGACACACGGTGCGATCGGCTTCGCTAGCCGGTTTCGCCGCCGCGGTGCTCTTCAGGCGGCTCTCGATGTAAGGGAGGTACAGTCCGGACTCGATGATCTGGGCAAGAGTCTTGTAGGTCGCACCCTGACCGTGCTTCTCCAGATAGCTGTTCAAATCGGATTGAAAGTCGCCGCAAAAAATATCCTTGGTCAATGCTTCAAAATCGGCAACCTCGAATGGGTCCACGATCGTTGCGCCTTGCGACTTCAAATCCCGAATGGCTTTCTCGGCGAGAGCCCGGATTTCCGGGTCGCCGGACGGTGCATCCAGGTAGGTGCGAAACACCCCGATGCGCGCACCGTGCAGTCCATGCCGTCGAGAAATGCCCTGTAGGACGCCGGTATATGACCGTCGGAATTCTTGGTCACCGGATCTTGCGGATCGTACCCTGCAACGACATCGAGCAGCGCGGCCGCATCCTCCACGGTGCGCACGATCGGTCCGCCGACATCGGCGCCGAGAAATAGCGGGAATGATGCCATCGCGGCTGGTAAGTCCGATACTCGGACGAATTCCCACCAGAGCGTTGTGCGACGAAGGCCCGCGGATCGAATTGCCCGTATCCGTGCCCAAGCCTACGGCGCCGAAGTTTGCTGCAACGGCAGCGGCCGTTCCGCCGCTCGATCCGGCAGGCACGATAATCCAAGTTGTAGGGATTGCGCGTGATGCCCGGCGATCGAACTCACGGTTTCATACGGGCTGAAGGCCCACTCCGCCATGTTTGATTTTCCCAAGATAATCGCGCCGGCCGAGCGGATTCGTTGCACCATGAAGGCATCCGTCGCAGGGATAAACCATTTCATTGCGAGCGAACCGCCGGTCGTCTGCAAATCCTTGGTGTCATAATTGTCCTTGACGATGACGCCGATACATTGGAGGCCGCGGATTTTTTGCGTGAGCTTGAATTGCTGCATCGAACTCGATCCGCCTCGGCCATCGCATTGGGATTGACCAACACCAGTGAATTCAAATGCGTGGTTTGATCGTAGGCGCGAATCCGCTCAAGGTATTGCTGGATAATTTGATGGCAGCTGACGCGGTGCGCAGCGATGGCGCGCTGCGTTTCTGCAATCGTGATTTCCGTGACGTCAAACGGCGCGCGGCGCGCATCCGCGCCTTGAGGCGGCGAGCGCGGCGGCGAAACATAAAGCGCGGATAAACGGTAACTGATCATCGGCCCCATTATTGGCAGCTCTTATTGCGGGTCACGCAGTATAGCCTCGGCACATAAAACTTCACTGGTTGTCATCGAGAGCCTTGGTCAAACGTTGAACCAGAGCACGGCGTGGCCGGTCTCAATTGCAAAGATACGCCGCCAGCGCCAGCGTTTAGCGACTGCACGCTGCCCGCAGACATGCTTTTTGGCTTTTAAAGGTGAGAAATATCAGCATGTTACACCAACTTATTCGTGTTACTTCGCTTGGCTGGGCGCTCATCGGCTCGTGCGCCATGCTTACGAGCTGCGGGGACTATCATGATCACGGCTGTTATGGCTGCGGCAATTTTACACCCACCACGGAATTTTCAAACGGCGTCGTCAGCGCTGATTTAATGGCGATGGTTTCGCCGATGTGGTTGCGCTGAGCACGGTGCAACCATCGGCAGTCTGCCGATCGCCTCCAACATCAAAGCCTACTTGTCGACGGCCGCCGGGAGTATTTGCCGCGCCCGTCGCAACCCCGGATGGATTCAATCCTTTGTATCTGGCCAGCGCCGATCTTAACGGCGACGGCCTGATGGATGTGGTCTCCGCCAGCTACGATGATGGCGCGTTGGCTGTGTTCTTCAACAACAAAACCACTCCCGGGCAGCTTCAATCCGGCGCTGGTATTGAACTCGCCCGGCGCATCGCAAGTGGCGATCGCCGACATGAATGGCGATGGCCTGCCTGATTTAGTCTCCGCTGATTTCAACGTCTCGCTGTTCGTCCAGACATCGCCGGGGACATTTGCCGCGCCGATCGGCCTGTATGCGGGCGGCGCCAACTGGGTTGCGTTGGGAGATCTCAACGGCGACGGCGCTGCGGATGTGGCGCTCACCGACAGCGTCGGCGTCAAGGTCCTGATGCACACGGGTGCGGCGTCCAGCACGACTTTTGCAGCGCCGGTATCGGTGTTTACGCAAACGCAGAATTTCAACGTCGTCGGCGGCAATGTGATTGCGATCGGCGACGTCGATGGCGACGGCCTCAATGACCTGGTGATTACGGATCCGGGCCCGACCGGCGGCATGTCCACCGCCGTCTACATCCTGATTCAAAATCCGGCGAGTCACGGCAGCTTTCTCACGCCTGTCGGATACGCCATTGCGACACAGGACCGGCCGCAGTCCATCCTGCTGCGTGATCTGCAGGGAACCGGCAAACTCGACATCGTCATCGGCGGGCAGAAGTTCGTCACGGTGCTGCTGCACGATCCGGCCAATCCCGGCAAATTCCTGCCGGCGAACCTTTATCCTGCACGCCGGCGCCAACGGAGATCGCGATCGCCGACATCGATGGCGACGGCAAACTCGGACATCGTAGTCAGCAACGGCGTGACTTTTCCGATGCAAGGCGGGGTTGCGACGACGCATCCGGGCGTGCTGCTGCAAAGTACCGTCACGCCCGGGACATTCGGGGCCTTGCAGGATCTGCCCTAAGGATCTGCAGCTGGCGGGTTACGCTGCCGGCGCCGCGTTCGGCCGGCGGCTCATTCGACGCGCGGGCAATCTGTGTATACTGCGCGCAGCTTTATAGGGATGGTGCTCGGTCAGTGCCGCCCTTAGCTCGCGGTCCGTCCTCGACGCACTTCGTTTTATCACCCCCCTCGCTGCTGACCGCTGCGGACGCTTAAATGCCCGTCGTGCGAGTCCATTTTCATAAGGTTTAATAATGTCATTTTCTGATCTCGGGCTATTGCCCGAATTGCTGCGTGCTGTCGCCGATAAGGGCTACGACACGCCTTCGCCTATTCAAATCCAAGCCATCCCTGCGGTACTCGCGGGACGCGATGTGCTCGCGGGCGCGCAAACCGGCACCGGGAAAACCGCCGGTTTTGTGCTGCCCATTTTGCAGCGTCTCGCGGCCGATGTGGCGAATGCCGCCAGCCGCGCGCCGCGCGCGCTCGTGCTGACGCCCACTCGCGAGCTGGCTGCGCAGGTCGCGCAAAGCGCGCGCGACTATGGAAAGCATATGCCGCTGCGCACCTACCAGGTGTTTGGCGGCGTCAGCATCAATCCTCAGATCAGCGCCTTGCGCGGCGGCTGCGACATCTTGGTCGCGACCCCCGGGCCGGTTGCTCGATCTTGCACAGCAACGCGCCTTGGATCTCTCCAAAGTTCAAGTGCTGGTCCTCGATGAGGCAGACCGAATGCTCGACATGGGTTTCATCCACGACATTCGCCGCATCATCAAATTGCTGCCGCAAAAGCGCCAAAATCTCTTGTTCTCCGCGACCTACTCGGACGATATTCGCAGCCTGGCGGAGCGTCTATTGCACAACCCCTTGTCGGTGCAAGTGGCTGCGCGCAACGCGCCGATCGAGTTGGTCGAACAGCGCGCCTATCGCGTGCAGAAGGAGCAGAAGCGCCATCTGCTGGTGCATCTGATTCAGGAAGGTCAGTGGCGCCAGGTTTTGATCTTCACGCGCACCAAACATGGCGCCAATCGTCTCGCGCAGCAGTTGGAAGGCGCCGGCATCCAAGCCGCCGCGATTCACGGCAACAAGAGTCAGGCTGCGCGGGTCAAAGCGCTCGACATGTTCAAGCGCGGTCAAGTTACCTGCTTGGTCGCCACTGAAGTGGCGGCGCGCGGTCTCGACATCAAGGAGCTACCGCAAGTCGTCAACTACGAGTTGCCGAACGTGCCCGAAGACTACGTGCATCGCATCGGCCGCACCGGCCGCGCGGGCTCTGCGGGAGAAGCGATTTCGTTGGTGTCCTCCGATGAGTCCGGACTGTTGCGCGACATCGAGCGAGTTCTACGCCGCAGCATCCCGACACTGCCGACCCCCGTATTCAAAATCCTCGAATCGGCCTCGCCTGCGCCGGCCGCGAAAGCCGGCCTCAGCACTCGCAGCACAGACATGGCGGCCCGAACCACCACAGCGGCGGGCGACGGGACGGAAATTCCGAGCGCCGCGATTCGCGCCGCCCCCCGAGCTCGGCTGCGCGATCGCATACAGGCACAGGATCAGGGGCATCTAGCGGCACGCGAAGCTTCGGCCAACCGCAGCGCGGCCGATTCCGGTAGGAGCCTGACCGGCTATTACAGCTTGGGAACCATATCGCGCAAATAACTGGCGAACTCGGTACCCAAGCTCGGATGCTTCAGGCCGTATTCCACGGTCGCCTGCAAGTAGCCGAGCTTGCTGCCGCAATCGTAGCGCTTGCCCTCGAATTCGAAGGAATACACAGGCTCGCGCTGCATGAGCCGCGCAATGCCGTCGGTGAGTTGAATCTCGCCGCCGGCGCCCTTGCCGATCTTCGCGAGATCCTCGAAGATCGCGCCGGTCAGCAAGTAGCGACCCACCACGGCCAAAGTCGAAGCAGCCTTGTCCGGCTTCGGCTTCTCGACGATATGCGACATCTTGCCGATCCGTGGGAGCAATCGATCTCTCCAGAGACACGATTCCGTATTTGTCCGTGTCCTGCTTGGGGACGTTCTGCACGCCCAGCACGCTGACACTGATGCTTGCTCGAAGACTTCGGCCATTTGCTTCAGGCAAGGGGTCTTTGCATCGATCAGATCGTCCGCGAGGTGCACCATGAAGGGCGCATTGCCGACCACCGGGCGCGCACACAGCACGGCGTGGCCCAGACCCAACGGCGCGGGCTGGCGGATGTAAACGCAAGATGCCCAGCTGGGCAGAATGCCGCGCAGCGTATCCAACAAATCCTGCTTGCCCTGCGCTTGCAGCACCGCCTCGAGTTCCGGATTTGAATCGAAATGATCCTCGATCGCGCGCTTCGAACTGCCGGTAATGAATATCAGCGTGTCGGCGCCCGCGGAAAGCGCTTCATCGACCGCATATTGAATCAGCGGCTTGTCCACGATCGGCAGCATTTCCTTGGGGCTTGCCTTGGTTACGGGCAGAAATCTTGTGCCGCGTCCCGGCAACGGGGAAAACGACTGCTTTTACTGGATGTGCCATAACGAAAGCATAACGGATTTACCCGAGCGACGCCGTCGGAGATTTCTCACACGGCCGATCCCGCTGCATTGCTCAGCGCAGCTTGACGATCGCGTACGCCTCGAAACTATCCCAGGAATGGCATGCGGGACAGTGCCAATAAAAATTGCGCCCCGAAAATCCGCATTCATTGCAGCGATATTTCTCCGCCTGCGCCAGAAGTGCGCCGATTTCTTGCGCGATTCGCGCCGATTGCGTCGGATCCTCCTGCCAGACGGCCTGCAGCGTGGGATCCTGCGAGAAGACTTTTTCTATCGAGCTCTTGAGCGGCGCGGCTGCGCCCAGATCGGCTGCGATCGCGGCAAAAACCAAGCGCTTGAGTTCGCTAGGATCGCGCAATTCCGCTTGCGCGACCAGCTCGGCGAGTATTGCATCCCGCTCGGTGAGCCCCACCAGCTTGAGCAAGTGCGGCAGTTCCTCCTGCAACAAGGCGGGCGAATCGGCGAGAGCTTGTCTGATGCAGTTGCACGGCGAGATCGGGCTGCTGTTCCTGCTCCGCGATCAGCGCGCTCAGCAGAGCGGCGCGCGGAAAAGGCGACGCCTCCGACTGCGCATCGCGTAACCAATGGCGTGCGCTCTCGAAGTCGCCGCGCTCGATGGAGACATTTGCGAGCTCGCACAGATAGTGGGCAGCAACCGTGCGTGCCGGCGCCGCCTTGATGCGCGCCAATTGCCGATACGTGCCGAGCGCTTGTTGCCAATCATGTTGGCGCTCGTAGACGCCGCGCAACGCATCCAGCGCGCTGGCGCGCAGCCGCGGCACCTCGCTGACCTGCTGAAACAAGCCCTCGGCCCGATCCAGAACGCCGGCGCGCAAATAATCCTGCGCCAGTGCCAGCAAGTGCCTGTTCGCGATGTTCCGAGGCCAATTCCTTGCGCGCCAACAGATTCTGGTGGATGCGGATCGCACGCTCGACTTCGCCGCGCCGACGATACAGCGACCCCAACGCAAAATGCGTTTCGATGGTCTCTGCGTTGGCATCCATCAACTTGAGGAACATGTCGAGCGCCCGATCAGGCTGCTCGGTGACCAGGTAATCGAGGCCGGTCAGATAATCGGGATGCAGCTTGCCCAAGGAAGCCGGCCAGCGCTTGCCCCAGCCAAAATGACCGGCAAGAATTCCGATCACCAGCGCCGCCAGCACGAAGCCCCAACTCAGCAGCGGTAAATCGGGCACGTGCCCGCGGCCGCTAAAGGATTAGTCGCGGATCGGTTGATCCGCACCGTCGTTGACGCGTTCGCGCAGGTCTTTGCCCGGCTTGAAATGCGGCACGTGCTTGCCGGCAAGCGCAACGGCCTCGCCGGTCTTCGGATTGCGTCCTTGCCGCGGCGGGCGAAAATGCAGCGAGAAGCTGCCGAAGCCGCGTATCTCGATGCGCTCGCCCGTCGCCAATGCGTCGCTCATGATTTCCAGAAGCTGCTTGACCGCCAGCTCGACATCCTTCGCCGGCAAATGCTTTTGCTTCGCTGATATGATCTCGATGAGTTCCGATTTCGTCATTATCGATCCGTGGGCATCAGACATACTTAACTAAAGAGCGGTCGCTGCGAGATCCGCGGCAGCCGCCCTTAGGTCCCTCAATCCTGGCCGGAGATTTGCTCTTTTAGTAGATCTCCCAGGCTCGTTCCGGTGGGCGAATCGGTCCGATAATTCTGCATGGCCTCCTGCTCTTCGTGGATATCCTTCGCCTTGATCGACAGCGAAATGCTGCGGCCCTTGCGATCCACGCCGGTAAATCTTGCCTCGACTTCGTCGCCCACCTTGAGCACCAGACGCGCATCTTCGACGCGATCGCGTGAAATATCGGAAGCACGCAACTGACCGTCGACGCCGTTGCCGAGATCGATGATCGCGCCCTTCGCGTCCACTTCGCGTACCACGCCTTTGACGACGCTGTTTTTCGGATGTTCGGCGATATATGCCGAGAACGGATCCTTCGCCAGTTGCTTGATGCCCAAGCTGATGCGCTCCCGATCCGGATCGATCGACAGCACCATGGCATCGACCTGCTGCGCCTTTTGATAGCTGCGCACGGCTTCTTCGCCCGGCATGTCCCAAGAAATGTCCGATAGGTGCACCAGACCATCGATGCCGCCGGCCAATCCGATGAAGATGCCGAAGTCGGTGATCGATTTGATTTGACCGCTGACCTTGTCGCCGCGATTGTAATTATCGGCGAATTCCTTCCAGGGATTTGCCTTGCACTGCTTGACGCCCAAACTGATGCGCCGGCGCTCCTCGTCGATGTCGAGCACCATGACCTCGACTTCCTGTCCGACGTGCACAACTTTTGCAGGATTGACGTTCTTGTTGGTCCAATCCATTTCCGAGACGTGCACCAAACCTTCGACGCCTTCTTCGATTTCGACGAAGCAGCCGTAATCGGCGATGTTCGTGACCTTGCCGAACAGGCGCGTGTTGGCCGGATAACGCCGCGCGATATTCTGCCAGGGATCGGCGCCGAGTTGCTTCAGGCCCAACGACACCCGCTGTCGTTCACGGTCGAACTTCAATATGCGCACATCGATTTCTTCGCCGACCTTGACCACTTCGGATGGATGCTTCACGCGCTTCCAAGCCATATCGGTGATGTGCAGCAAGCCATCGATGCCGCCCAGATCGACGAACGCGCCGTAATCGGTGAGATTCTTGACCACGCCCTTGACCGCGGCGCCCTCTTGTAAATTATCCAGCAGCGCAGAACGCTCTGCGCTGTATTCCTGCTCGACGACCGCGCGCCGCGATACCACGACGTTGTTGCGCTTCTGATCGAGCTTGATGACTTTGAATTCGAGCGGCTTGTTCTCCAAATACGACGGATCCCGGACCGGCCGCACATCGACCAACGAACCGGGCAGAAACGCACGCACATTATCGATCTCAACCGTGAAGCCGCCTTTGACGCGCCCCGTGATGATGCCGATGACGACCTCTTGTTTCTCGAAAGCTGTTTCGAGCCGAGTCCAGGTTCGCGCGCGCTTCGCTTTTTCGCGCGACAGTCGCGTCTCGCCGGAACCGTCCTCGACGCTGTCCAAGGCGACTTCGACGGTCTCGCCGACGGCGACCTCGATTTCACCTTTTTCATTCTTAAATTGATCGGAGGGGATGACCGCTTCGGATTTCAGTCCGACATTGACGATCACGTAGTCCTGGCCAACTTCGACGATCAATCCATTGAGGATGGTGCCAGGACGAATGCGCTGGCTCGCAATGCTCTGTTCAAACAGTTCCGCAAAACTTTCTGTCATGTTCTCTCTTACTGAATCCTTGGGCACGATCCATTGTCCCGAGGGTTACCATTAAAATCGGCGATCGATCCTTGAAAGCCGCAACCTAAATCAAAGCCCGAGCGATCCGTAACACGCGCTCAATCACGTCATCGACGGACATACCCGTTGTATCCAACATGGTGGCGTCGGCGCTTGCCACAAGAGGCGAAGCGGAACGCGTAGAATCGCGCTCATCACGCTCCGCTATCTCCAGCGAAAGGGCGGCAAGGTTAGCAGTAACCCCCTTTTCTTTCAACTGCTTATAGCGTCTTAGGGCCCTCTCCGCCGGGCTGGCGGTGAGAAAAATCTTGCACCTTGGCCTGGGGGAATACCACCGTGCCCATATCGCGCCCGTCCGCCACCAAACCGGGCGGTACCGCGAAGCGCGCGTTGGCGCTCCAGGAGCGCTGCACGCACCGGCCCCAATGCGGCGACCTTGGAGGCGTCATTTCCCGCCTCTTCGGTGCGAATTGCCCGGTTAACCTCCTCCCCATCCAGCCAAACCGCTTCCTCAGCCCGATTCAGTGGAGCCGAACCGTATGTTAAATCGCTCGGCCAGACGCCCCAGGGCCGCGGCGTCGTCCAGGCCGATCGAGGCTCGGCGCGCCGCCAATGCCACCAACCGGTACAGGGCGCCGCTATCGAGAAGCGCCCAACCCAGGTGCCTGGCGACCGCGCGGCTGATAGTACCCTTGCCGGAGCCGGAGGGTCCGTCGATGGTTATGACGGGAACTTCATTCATGGCGACCCTTACGGACTCTCGCTGATGGCCAGCCCGACCGATTGCGCCAGGGACACGAACCCGGGAAATGAGGTGGCGACGTTGGCCACGTCGCGGATCTCAATGGCGCCGGCGGCGCGCAGGCTCGCAATCGCAAATGACATGGCGATCCGGTGGTCACCATAGCTATCGACCTCGCCGCCCGTGAAAGCGCTGCCCTGCGCCACGGCCCTCGATCTGCATGCCGTCGGGCAGGGCGGTATGCGCCACGCCAAGCGCCGTCAATCCCGCACTCATGGCCGCGATCCGATCGCTTTCTTTCACGCGCAGTTCTTCTGCGCCGGTCACCCAGGTTTCGCCTTGCGCACATGCAGCGGCGATGAACAGCACCGGCAGTTCATCGATGGCCAGGGATACCAAGTCCTCCGGTACCCGCACCCCATGCAGCTTCGACGCCAAGACGCGCAAATCCGCGACCGGCTCCGCACCACTTTCGCGCGGATTTAATATCTCGATATTGGCGCCCATGCGCCGCAAGATCGTCAGCAGTCCGGTGCGCGTCGGGTTCAGTCCCACGTTTTGAATCAGCAACCCCTCCGCCGGCGCCGCCAGAAGTCCCGCCACGATGAAGAACGCGGCGGAAGAAAAATCGCCGGGCACGGTGATATTTTGGCTGTGCAGGCGCTGCTGGCGGATGCAAGGTGATGCGCAAGTCCATCGACGTCCAGCTTTACCCCGCAACTTTTCAGCATGCGCTCGCTGTGGTCGCGGCTCACCGCAGGCGCGGCGATGGCGGTGGGTTCGGCCGCATATAAAGCGGCCAACAGAATCGCCGATTTGACTTGGGCGCTGGCGATCGGCATCTGATAGTCGATTCCGTGCAGGCGCCGCATACCGCCGATATCGACCGGCGGCGTGCCATTGCGCGTGCGCACATCGGCGCCCATTTCGCGCAACGGCTTGGCCACACGCTCCATGGGCCGCTTCATCAGGGAAGCGTCGCCGATCAACTGCGAGTCAAATTTCTGCGCAGACAGCAGCCCGGTAAACAGGCGTATCGCCGTGCCGGCGTTGCCCATGTCGAGAGCCCGGCCGCGCCCTGCAGGCCATGCATGCCGACGCCGTGAATGCAGCACGTGGGTCGCGCTGATCTGCTCGATGCGCACGCCCAGCGCGCGCATGGCCGCGAGGCTCGCCAGGCAATCCTCGCTGGCCAGGAACCCGCTCACTTCGCTGACCCCCTCCGCGATACCGGAAAGCATCAACGCGCGATGCGATATGGATTTATCGCCAGGCACGCTCATCGTGCCGAAAACGCGCATCGCCGGATGCGCTTTGAATCCGGACATCAGAGCACGGCCCGCGGATACGAGCCCAAAACCTTGAACAGCGAGGCGCGTTCTTCCAGGGCGGCCAAGCGCCTTCGCTACCGCAGGATCGGTCACATGCCCCTCAATGTCGATGAAGAACACGTAGTCCCATTTGCGCTTGCGCGAGGGACGCGACTCGATTCGGGTCATATTGACACTTGTGCTGCGCGAGCGGCTGCAGCAATTGAAACAATGCACCGGAATCGTCGGTATCGCTGGTCGAGACCAACAATGTCGTGCGGTCCGCACCGCTCGCGCTGAAGAGCTTGCGCCCGACCACCAGAAATCGCGTGGTGTTGTCCGGCCGATCCTCGATCTCGTTGGCGAGCACATTGAGCGAATAGATCTCCGCCGCGGCGCGGCCCGCAATGGCCGCCGTGCCGCGCTCATCGCGCGCGCGTCGCGCGCCTTCGGCGTTGCTGGAGACGGCCACTCGTTCCACGTCCGGGAGCTGATCGTCCAGCCAACCCCGGCACTGCGCCAAGCCCTGCGGGTGAGCGCAGACGCGCTTGATGGACTCGAAACCGCTCATCTTTCCCATCAAATAGTGACTGATGCGCAGTTCCACTTCGCCGCAGATTTTCAGTCCCGACGTCAAAAACATATCGAGTGTGTGATTGACGGTGCCCTCGCTGGAATTTTCGATGGGCACCACGCCGAAGTCCGCGACCCCGCCCTCCACTTCGTGGAATATCTCGTCGATCGCCGTCAACGGCAGGGCCCGAACCGAGGAACCGAAGTGCTTGAGGACCGCCGCCTGCGTGAATGTGCCTTCCGGACCCAGGAAGGCCACCTTCAGCGGCTCTTGCTGGGCAAGACAGGCCGACATGATTTCGCGAAACAGGCGCGCGATTTCCTCGTCGCGCAACGGTCCCTGGTTGCGCTTGAGCGCCATGCGCAGCACCTCAGCCTCGCGTTCCGGCCGATAGTAATCGACCGCCTTGCCCGACGCCGATTTGGAAATACCGACCAACTGCGCGAAACGCGCGCGCTCATTCAGCAAGGCATGAATGCGCGCGTCGATGGCATCGATGCTGTCGCGAATATTGCCCAGACCCGCGCCTGCCGGCGTCGCGGGCGCAATCTGTGATCTCGCGCCTTGGCCTCGGCTTTGCCTTGGGCTTAATTGCGCTTCACGGGTGGCCGCGCTCGAAGTCGCGCATGAACGTGCACAGCTTTTCGACGCCCTCGATGCGGCATGGCGTTATACAGGCTGGCGCGCATGCCGCCCGCGATACGATGTCCCTTGAGTCCTTTCAAGCCGGCCGCGGCCGCCGTGGCCAGGAACTCGGAATCGAGCGCCGGATTGCTCAACGTAAACGTGCACATTCATCCACGATCGGGCATCGGCGGCGACCGAATTCCTATACAGACGCGAGGCATCGATGCAGGCATACAGCATCGCAGCCTTGGCCTGGTTGCGTCTGCCCATCTCGCGCACGCCGCCCAGGGCTTTCAGCCATTTGAGGACCAGCCCCGCCATGTACCAAGCGAAAGTCGGCGGCGTATTCAGCATCGATTGATTGTCCGCAATCGCTTGGTAGTCGAACACGTGAGGCGTATCCGGGCGCGCGCGCCCGAGCAAATCCTCGCGCACGATGACCACGGTGAGGCCCGAAGGCCCGATATTCTTCTGCGCACCCGCATAAATCATGCCGAATTTAGCCACCTCGACCGGGCGCGACAGAATGCTGGATGACATATCCGCCACCAACGGTACCCGGCCGGTCTCCGGCACATAACGAAAATTCGACGCCGCTGATCGTTTCATTCGGCGTGTAGTGGACATAGGCGCCCACGGCCGCTGAAACGCAGCTCTTCTTGCGGCGGCACGCGACTGTAGTCGCCGCCGGCATCCCCGGCCACATGAACCGCGCAGTATCGCGCCGCCTCGGTGATGCCCTTCTGAGACCAGTGGCCGGTATTGATGTAGTCCACGGTGGAGTCGGGCTGCGACAGATTCAGCGGCACCAGGGAAAACTGCGCCGATGCGCCGCCCTGCATGAACAGAACTTTGTAGTTCGCCGGTATCGACATCAGCTCGCGCAGATCCGCTTCGGCTTGTTCAGCCACGGCCTCGACAAAGGCTTTGCTGCGATGGCTGATTTCCATGACCGACATGCCGCTGCCATCCCAATCGAGCAGCTCGTCACGCGCCTTCTCCAGGACCTCGAGCGGCAATACGGCAGGTCCTGGCGAGAAATTAAATGCGCGCACGCGGGTCCCTGGCCGGGCGCCTTACGAGTCGCCGGCCGGCGGATCTCCCGCCTCGGCGCCGGGCTCGGTGCCAGGCTCCGCGTCATCGCCCTCGCCCTCACCCTCACCCGCCAATCCCTCGATGCGCTCCAGCCCGGACAGCTGATCGCCCTCCTCCAAGCGAATCAATCGCACGCCCTGCGTGTTGCGTCCGACCACCGAAATGTCCTTCACCGGAGTGCGCACCAGCACGCCATTCTGGCTCATGAGCATGATCTCATCGTCCATGCTCACCTGCAGCGCTCCGACCATGATGCCGTTGCGGTCGGTGATTTGCAGGGCAATGACGCCCTGGCCGCCGCGGCCATGTTTTGGGAAATCCTCCAGCGGGGTCAGCTTTCCGAAGCCATTTTGCGATGCCGTGAGGATGAAGCCGTCCTGCGCGACGATCAAAGCATTGACTCGCTGCTCATCGCTGAGCTTCACGCCGCGCACGCCGGCCGCCTCTCGGCCCATCGCCCGCACTTCTTCCTCGACGAAGCGTATCGCCTTGCCGGCGGTGGTAAACAGCAGAATGTCCTTGGTGCCGTCCGTGATGGCGACGCCGACCAACTTGTCGCCCGGATCCAGCGCCACGGCAATGATGCCGCTCGCGCGCGGCCGCGAGAACAAGGCAAGCGAGGTCTTTTTCACCGTCCCCAAACTCGTCGCCATGAAGACGAACTTGCCCTCTTCGAACTCTTTGATCGACAGCATGGCGCTGATGCGCTCGCCTTCCTGGAGCGGCAACAGATTCACGATGGGCTTGCCGCGCGATCCGCGGCTGGCCTGGGGCAACTGGTAAACCTTGAGCCAATAAAGTTTGCCCCGGTCCGAAAAGCACAGCAGCGTGTCGTGCGTATTGGCGACGAACAGCTTGTCGACGAAATCCTCATCCTTGACGCTGGTGGCGGCTTTGCCGCGGCCGCCGCGGCGCTGCGCCTGATAGTCGGAGACCGGCTGCGCCTTTGCATAGCCGCCATGCGACAGGGTCACCACGACGTCTTCGGGCGAAATGAGATCCTCAGTGGTGAGATCTTCGTGATTGACGAGAATTTCAGTGCGGCGCTTGTCGCCGAAGGTGTCGCGGATGAATTCCAATTCCTGACGGATGACTTGCAAGCAAGCGCTCCGGACGCGCGAGAATGTCGGCCAGATCGCGGATCTGCTCCAACAGCTCCTGGTATTCGCCGATGATCTTGTCTTGCTCCAGCCCCGTGAGCCGATTGAGGCGCATCTCCAGAATTGCCTGCGCCTGCGTGTCCGTCAGCCGATAGCCGCCCTCGACAATCCCGAGCGCGGCAATTTCGCCATCGGGCCGGGTGCTGATGGCGCCGGCGCGCGCCAGCATTTCCGGCACGGCGCCCGACTTCCAGACTCGCGCCATCAGGACGATCTTGGCCTCGGCCGGCGAGGGCGAGGCTTTGATCGCCGCGATGATTTCATCGATGTTGGCGAGCGCGATGGCCAAGCCTTCCAAGACATGTCCGCGTTCGCGCGCTTTGCGCAGCTCGTACACAGTGCGCCGGGTAACCACTTCGCGGCGATGGCGTAAAAACGCGTCGAGCATCTCTTTGAGGCTGAGCAGGCGCGGCTGGCCATCGACGAGGGCCACCATGTTGATGCCGAACACCTGCTCCATGGGCGTCTGCGCATAGAGATTGTTCAGCAAGATCTCCGGCACCTCGCCGCGCTTCAATTCGATCACGACGCGCATGCCGTCCTTGTCGGACTCATCGCGCAGGCCGTCCGAGGCAATGCCTTCGATCAGCTTATCGCGCACCAAATCGGCGATGCGTTCGATCAAGCGCGCCTTGTTCACCTGGTACGGCAGTTCGGTGATGATGATGGCCTGGCGCTCGCCCTTGCCGACATCCTCGAAGTGCGTGCGCGCGCGCAGGTGCAAGCGGCCGCGGCCCGTCTTATAGGCGGCGACAATCTCCATGGCTCCGTTGATGAATCCCGCGGTCGGAAAATCCGGGCCCGGAACGATCTGCATCAGCTGACCCAGGGTGATTTCCGGATTTTCGATCAGCGCGATGCAGGCCGTGATGATCTCGGTCAAATTGTGCGGCGGGATGTTGGTCGCCATGCCCACGGCAATCCCTGAGGAACCGTTGATCAGCAGGTTCGGGATCCGCGCCGGCAGTACCGCCGGTTCGCTCTCGGACTCGTCATAGTTGGGATTGAAATCGACCGTTTCTTTGTCGATATCCGCCAGCAATTCGCCGGCCAATCTCGACATGCGCACTTCGGTGTAGCGCATGGCCGCGGGCGGATCGCCGTCGACCGAGCCGAAATTTCCCTGCCCGTCGACCAACAAGTAGCGCATCGAGAATTCTTGCGCCATGCGCACGATCGCGTCGTACACCGACGCATCGCCGTGCGGATGATATTTGCCGATGACATCGCCGACCACGCGCGCCGATTTCTTGTAGGCTTTATTCCAGTCGTTGCTGAGTTCGCGCATCGCGTACAGCACGCGCCGATGCACCGGTTTTAGGCCGTCGCGAACGTCGGGCAAAGCGCGGCCGACGATCACGCTCATCGCGTAATCGAGATAGGATTTGCGCATCTCGTCTTCGAGATTTACGGGCAATATTTCGCGTGCGATCTCGGCCATTTGCGAGAGTCCGGTGAGTTATCGGACTTTATTTAGTGGGTTTAAAGGAGGCAAGACAGGTCTGAAACATGGCGGAATTCTAGCACATATCCATGGGGGTCTTAAGCCTACCGCGCGGCTTTTGCCGATATACTTGCCGCATGCCGATTGCCCCCGCCGATTTACGCATCGAGGTCCGCTGGATCGCCCCGATGACCGCGCGAAACGTGGTCCTCGAGGATCATTCCTTGCTGGTGCGCGACGGACGAATTCTCGACATTTTACCGAGTGCGGTTGCGGCCGAGCGCTATTCCGCCACGGCGGTACTGACGCGAAAGTCCCATCTTTTGATGCCCGGCATGATCAATGCGCAGTCCGCCGCCGCCACGCTGTTGTCGCGCGGCGCGAATGGTGGCGCGGTGCATACCGGCGCCGCGCGAACGGACGCGGCGCGAATCGACCGGATGGCCAGTGCGGATTTCGCGCGCGACGGAACTCTGGCGGCCATCGCGGAAATGCTCAAGTCCGGAATCACCTGTTTCTGCGATCGCTATTATTTCCCGGAAGAAACGGCAAGAGCAGCCAATGAACAGGGAATGCGCGCCATGATCGGCATGCCCGTCGCCGATGGCGTCACGCCCTGGGCAAAGGATGCTGCCCAATCACTGACGCGCGCGCTTGAGCTGCGCGATAGGCATAAGAGCGATCCGCTGATTTCCACCGCCTTTGCGCCGCTCGCGGCGAATACACTGAGCGATGCGACCTTCTCACGTCTCGTGACGCTGGCTGATGAACTGGATGCCGGCATCATGATTGACCTGCATCAATCCGCGCGCGACGTCGACGAGTGCGTCGCGGCGCATGGCATGCGGCCGCTTGAACGTCTATGGAATCTCGGATTGCTGACCCCGGCGCTCAATGCCGCACACATGGTCCATCTCAATGACGCGGATATGGCCCTCACGCAGCGCACCGGGATATCCGTCACGCTGTGCCCGCAAGGCGACATGCAACGCGGCCATGGGTTGCCCCCCATCGCCGCTTTTTCCGCGGCCCGGGTCCGAGTCGGCATCGGCAGCGCTGGCGCCGCGGTGTTGGGACATGACATTTGGGGCAATATGAAAATCGTCGCACTATTGACCAATGCGTGGGATGCCCTGCGTGCTGCAACCTACGGCGGCGCTGCGGTCCTGGGACTTGAAAACGAAGTGGGCAGTCTGGAAACGGGAAAATGGGCAGACCTGTGCTGCGTCGATCTATCGGGCCCCGGCATGCAGCCGATAAGCGATCCGCTCACGCAATTGGTCTTTGGCGGCGCGCGTGACATCGTGAGCGATGTCTGGGTCGCAGGGCGCCAGCTGCTCTCGGGCGGGGAATTGACGCGTCTCGATTGGACTGATGTGGCTGGGCGATCCGCCGCCTGGGTCGCTCGACTGGCCGCGCGAGGTTAACCGATGAGTGCTTCGACACGAAATGCCGATCCGGCTGAACTTGCCAAATTCAGTGCGCTGGCCATGAGCTGGTGGGATCCTGCCGGTCCGTCGCGGCCGCTGCACGAACTCAACCCGCTGCGCCTGCGTTACATCGAGCAGGCGGCGGCATTGAGAGGCGCGCGTGTGCTCGACGTCGGTTGCGGCGGCGGGATCTTAAGCGAGGCGATGGCGAAATGCGGCGCCGATGTGCTGGGGATCGATCTATCGCAAGCCGTTCTCGACGTGGCGGAACTGCACGCGCTGGAAGCCAAGCTGCAGGTTCAATATAAGGCCGTCGCGGCCGAAGAGCTGGCCGCCGCGCAGCCTTCAAGCTTCGATTTGGTCACATGCATGGAAATGCTCGAGCACGTTCCGGACCCGGCGGCGGCCCTCGGCGCGTTGGCAAAACTCGCCCGACCTGGCGGCGATGTCATCGTCTCCACGCTGAACCGCAAGCCGCTGGCATTTGCAGTGGCGAT
Source organism: uncultured Gammaproteobacteria bacterium (assembly GCA_963771615.1). Taxonomy (GTDB): domain Bacteria; phylum Pseudomonadota; class Gammaproteobacteria; order Steroidobacterales; family Steroidobacteraceae; genus Bog-1198. The sequence continues at coordinate 936,511 of CAVYUD010000003.1, read as the reverse complement.
CATCGGGGCGGAATACATTGCGCGCGTGTTGCCCCGTGGCACGCACGAATATTTGAAATTCATTCGTCCTTCGGAGCTGGCTCGGTGGGGCCGCGCGGTGGGCCTGACTTTGGTCGATCTGACCGGGATCACGTACAACCCTTTGACGCGTGCATTTCGGCTCTCGCCGAACACCGATGTCAACTATCTTGCGCACTTCAAACGTTCCGCCTGATATGGCGCTTACCAGGGCGGTGTTATTTGATCTGGACGGCACCCTGCTCGACACCGCGCCGGATATGGTCGGCGCACTCAACGCGCTGCGGCGCGAGGAATTGCGCGCTCCCCTGCCCTACGACGAAATTCGCAGCGTGGTCAGTCATGGCGCCGCGCGGGTCGTGAAAGCCGGGTTCCCGGATGCGAACCCAGAGTCAGCGCTGCAGCTGCAGCAGCGCTTCTTGGAAATTTATCGCGGCGCGCTCAGCCGCGAGACGCGGCTCTTTCCGGGCATGGACCAAGTGCTTGATGCGCTGGCCAGCTCAGGGATCAAAAGCGGGCATCGTCACCAACAAGCCGGCCTGGCTCACCGAGCCGCTGCTCGAGGAGCTGGGGCTGCGCGCGCGCTTTGCCTGCGTGGTCAGCGGCGATACGGTGGCGGAGCGCAAGCCGCATCCGATGCCCATGCTGCACGCCGCGGCGCTGGCCGAAGTGGCGCCTAGCGAGTGCATTTATGTGGGCGACGCGGAGCGTGACGTGCAGGCCGCGCATGCGGCGGCGATGCCCGCTTTGGTGGCCAACTACGGCTATCTGCGCTCGGACGAAGATTCGAGCCGCTGGGGCGGCGACGGCTATTTGGCCAGCACCGCTGGATCTTTTGGACTGGCTCAAGGCAAGCGGGCGCCTATGAATGACTTCGGGGCTGTGGCTGGCACTGATCCTGGGTGCTGCGTTGGGCGCCATGGCGGCGCTGATTTGGCGTGCGCGCCGCGAGCAGGCGCTGCGCGTCGAGCTGGAGGTGCTGCGCACGCGGGTCAAGAGCGAGGAAAGCTCTGGGCGCGGAACGCGAACAGGCGGCGGCTCACACCCGCGAGCAATTGCAAGGCGTGTTCGGCGAATTGGCGCGCGAGAGCCTGCAGGGTAACAACGAAGTGTTCCTCGATCTCGCACGCGAACGCTTGAGCCGTCAGCAGCAGGATGCCTGGCAGGTGTTGAAGGAACGTGAATCCGCGATCGAATCCCTGGTAAGACCCATACGCGAAGCCCTGGCAAAAACCGAGGAGCAGATTCAGGCCATCGAGCGCGACCGCATCGATTCGTTCGCAACCATGAAAACGCAAATGGACCTGCTGGCGACGGGTCAAAATCTGTTGTCGCGCGAGACGCGCAATCTGGTGACGGCGTTGCGCCGGCCGGGGGTGCGCGGCCAATGGGGCGAGATCACCTTGCGCCGGGTGGTCGAATTGTCCGGGATGACGCTGCACGTTGATTTCACCGAGCAACAGCATCTCAGCACCGACACGGGCTCGATCCGGCCCGACATGATCGTGCACATGCCGGAGCAGCGCGACATCGTGGTCGATGTCAAGACGCCTTTGGATGCCTATTTGTCGGCGGTCGAGGCCCAGAGCGATGAAGAGCGGACCACGCAATTGCGCCGGCATGCGCAAATCGTCGGCGCTCGGGTGCGCGAGTTGGCGTCCAAACAGTACTGGGCGCAATTTGAGCGCAGCCCCGACTTCGTCGTGCTGTTTCTTCCCGGAGATCAGTTTCTGTCGGCGGCGCTGCAGGAAAATCCCGGCTTGATCGATGATTCGATGCGCCAGAACATCATGCTGGCAACGCCCACCAGTTTGATCGCGCTGCTCAAAGTGATCTCCTACGGGTGGAAACAAACCGTATTGGCCGAAAACGCCCGCGAAGTGCGGCAACTGGGTGAGGATATTTATAAGCGCTTGGCGGTATTCCACGAACACTTGGGCAAGCTCGGAAAATCGCTGGGCGGAAGCGTCGAGTCCTTTAACCGGGCCGTCGGCTCGCTGGAACAACAAGTTTTGCCCGCGGCCAGGCGTTTCGAATCCTTGGGGCTGCGAGTGACGCGCCAGATCGAGCCCATCGACCCGATCGAGAGCTTGGCTCGCAAGCCGCGCGCCGAACCTGGCGAGCGCGAGGCCTCCGGTGAGTCCGGCTCCCAAGACACTTGATGCCACCTATCGAGCGCGCGCCATCCCGTTGGGATCGACGCGCTACTGGAGCTGGCTGTTTGCCGCGCCGGCCGCACGCGCGCCGCTGCTCGGCGTTTACGCGCTGCTCGCCGAATGGAATGCACTGATGGATCCTGCGACCGAAGCGAGCGCCTCACGGATCAAGTTGGCCTGGTGGCAGGAGGAGATCGAGCGCCTCATCGCCCGCGCGCCCCTGCATCCGATCTGCGTGTATCTGGCGTCGCTGCCGCGGGCGGCCGAAGTCGATTTCGTCGCCATTGCGCCAAGCCATCGATGCATCGGTCGCGGAGTTGAGCGGCGTACCGCTGGAGCGAAGCGCGGAGCTCGAACCGCATGCCTGCGCGCTGCGCGCAGCGCCTCTGGCGATCGCATCCCGGCTCGCCGGCGGCGCTCTCGGATGAAGCCGGCTTGGGAAACTGTCTTCGCGCCTTGGCGGTGGCGGACTATTTGGCTCGCGCGACCCGCGACTACCGGCGCCAGGCGCGCCTCGGGCGCGTGCCGTTTGCCGTGGAAGAACTGCTGGCGGCGGGAGTCGACAATACCGATCTATGCGCCGCTCAAGCGCCGGCCGAAGCTCGCGGTCTATCTGCAGCAGCTGCGCGCGCGCGCCACTCAAAGCTACCAGGCCGCCGCGCGGGCGCTGTCGCGCGGCTGGCCGAGCGCAACAGCGCCATCTGCTGGTACTGGCGTGCGCTGGGGCTGAAACACTTGCAGCTGCACGCCTCGAACCTTGAGTCTGCGCGATTGCAGGATATGCTGCTGGCGTGGTCGACCGCGCGCCGCGCTCATGGATAAATATTGATGCCGCAACTGATCCCAAGAGATTTTGCTTCCGGACGACCGCGCTGCTCCAAGGACGCACGATCCTGATTACCGGCGCCAGCAGCGGCTTGGGCGGGCGCTCGCCATCGAATGCGCGCGCGCCGGCGCCACCGTCATCTTGTCGGGCCGCAACGGCGCCAAGCTGGAGCGCGTCTATGACGAGATTGAGTCCCTCGGCGCGCCGCAACCGGCCATTGCCGTGCTGGATTTGGCGCTCGCGACGGCCGTTGAGTACGACGCGCTCGCCCGCACCATTGGGACGGAATTCGGCAAGCTCGACGGCTTGGTCCACGCTGCGGGCCTCTTGGGCGATCGCTCGCCTCTCGAGCAGTACGACGTACCGACCTGGTGCAAGGTCCTGCATGTGAATCTCACCGCGCCATTTATCTCTGACCCAGGTTCTGTTGCCGGATTTACGCAAGTCCGCCGACGCCTCGATCATTTTTGTGAGCAGCGGCGTGGTGAAGCAATCGCGGCCGTTTTGGGGCGCCTACGCGGTGTCGAAAGCCGGGTTGGAGTCCGTGCGCGCCATGCTGTTCGAAGAGCTGGAAGGCGAACCGAACATCCGCATCAACAGCGTCAACCCCGGCCGGATGCGCACGGCAATGCGCGCCGCTGCCTATCCCGCGGAAGATCCGAACAGCGTTCCCACGCCGCAATCGGTGACCGGTCCTTTTTTGTACTTGCTGAGCGAACGCGGTCGCGGTATTGATGGTCAGTTCATAGACGCGCAATAGCTATTTGAGGAACACACGGATGCATTTACGCAAACTGTACTCGAGCGCACTATTGGCATGCTTCGGGTTGGCCGCGGGCACTGCCAGCCCACGCCGCCGGCCAGGAGGCGCGGCCGCTCGAAGCCGACTATGTCATCCACGATTTCCATTTCGCTTCGGGCGAGACGCTGCCCGAGCTGCGCATGCACTATACGTATTACGGCAAGCCAAAAAAGGATGCATCGGGGCGCGTCACCAATGCGGTGTTGATCATGCACGGCACGGGCGGATCGGGCCACAGCCTGATCAACGATCGGTTTTCCGGCGTGCTGTTCCAAAAAGGACAGCTCTTGGACGCGGAGAAGTACTACATCATTCTTCCCGACGGCATCGGTCATGGAAAATCCAGCAAGCCGAGCGATGCCCTGCGCATGCATTTTCCCCAATATTCCTATCAGGATATGGTGCTGGCGCAGTATCTCTTGCTCACCAAGGGCCTCGATGTGAACCATCTGCGGTTGGTCATGGGTACATCGATGGGCTGCATGCACACTTTCGTGTGGGGCGAGACCTATCCGGATTTCATGGATGCGCTCATGCCGCTGGCCTGTTTGCCGGTACAGATTGCGGGACGCAACCGCCTGTGGCGCGATCTGACCATGGATGCCATCCGCAATGATCCGCAGTGGATGAAAGGTGACTATACGACCGAGCCCATGAGCGCCCTGCGCACGGTCGCGGGGTTGCTCCTGATTGCGGGCAGCGCGCCCATTCAGATGCAGATCACCCTGCCGACTCGGGATGCGGCGGATGAATTCCTGGAAAAATACATGCCGCGGGAGATGGAGAACTTAGACGCCAATGATTTTCTGTACCAGGTCAACGCCTCGAGGGACTATGACCCCTCCGCGGGATTGGAGAAGATCAAGGCGCCGCTGCTGCAAATCAACTCGGCCGATGATTTCATCAATCCGCCGGAACTTGGCATCGCCGAGCGCGAAATCAAACGCGTCAAGAATGGGCGCTTCATATTGCTGCCCGCTTCGGATCAAACCCATGGGCACGGCACCCATACCTGGGCCGCTGTTTGGCAGCAATACCTCGCGCAATTGCTCGACGCCTCGAAGAGCCCGCCGGCTAATTAGTCCGGCGGCGACGGGGATACAGCCGCCGCCTCGCGGGGCCGCGGCGGCTCGAGAGGCCGCGTCGATTTCATTGACGAGCGCATTGCGCTCACTCGGCAGCATGGCGCGGGAGTGGCCTCGCGGCAAATCATGCGCCAGATGCACCGGGCCGAAGCGCACCCGCATCAGTCGGCTCACGATGATGCCCCGCGCCGCAAACCAGTGCCGCACCTGCGCCGATCGCGTCGCGCGCACGGTCACGTTGAGCCAATGATTGAATCCTTCGCCGTATTTTGCATCGGCCTGCAGAATGCTCATGGCTTCACCCTCGCAATCGCGTCGCGGCGCGAAATTCATCGACGAGAGTCTCGTTCAACGGGCCGCGCATTCGAAGCACATAGTCGATGGTCAAGGCGTGCACGCCGCGCGACACGCGATTCGCCCACGATCCATCGTCGGTAAGAATCTCCAAACCCCCATCGACAGGCGGCATCGGCTGAATCGCGAGCCACCGGCCCGAGCGCAGCGCGGCAGGTTCAAATGTTCGGCGGCACGCGAGGTCGCCGCCTTGAGGTCGAGATTCTCGCCGGGCGAGCGGTGAAACAGCAGGACCCGCGATTGTTTCACGGCCGGCGTGTGCAGCCGTACCGGCCGGCCATCCAGGGTGATGCGGTCGCGGGCGGTAAGCTTCGCGCCGAGTTGCGGGACTCGCCGTTGACCTTCAGCCGGGATTCACGAATCCAGCGCTCTACCTCCCGCCGTGAGCCGATGCCTGCCGCGGACAGCAGCTTCTGGATGCGCTCGCCGCTCGGCGGATCGTCAAGCGGCGCCGCCGTCTTGCGTGGCGCATGCGCCCTTTCGCGCTCGCACTGCCTTGGGCCGCGCGGCCATCAATTGAGAATCATCTTGGGCACCACTTGCAACCAACCCTTGCGTTCGCGGCGCGGCGCTCTGCGCGCTTGTTTCTTCATCCTCGTCCGCTCGATGCCTCGAGTTCCGCGCTGTCCGGCGGGTCGTGGGGTCTGCTCAAGACTTGCGCCTCGGCGCCCGGGCAGCGTCAACTGCACGCGCAAATCCTCGAGTTCCTTGAGCTGCGCCAAGCGTCGGCAAATCGTCCAGCTTCTTCAAGCTGAAGTAGTCGAGAAACTCGCGCGTTGTACCCAGCAATTCCGGCTTGCCGGGCACGTCGCGGTGACCGACCACGCGAATCCAGTTTCGCTCATGCAGGGTCTTGATGATGTTCGGGTTCACCGCGACGCCGCGAATTTGTTCGATTTCGCCGCGCGTGATCGGCTGGCGATACGCAATCAAGGCGAGCGTCTCGAGCAGCGCGCGCGAGTATTTGGCCGGCCGCTCCTGCCATAGACGCGCCACCGGTTGCGCAACCGCGGCCCGGATTTGAATGCGAAAGCCGCTCGACACTTCCAGCAGCTCCAGCCCGCGCGTTTCGTACTCTTGGGTCAGCGCCGCAATGGCGCTCTTGACCTCGTCGGCGATCGACCCGTCGCGCTCGTCGAACACGCTCATCAATTCCTCGAGCGTCAACGGCCGCCCCGCGGCGAGCAGCGCTGCTTCAACGACATTCTTCACGTATTGATGGTTCATTGGGTTCTCGCAATATCATCGTTGGCCGCGCCGTCGTCGGCTACCAGCGACAGGTTCCGGGCTGGATTGCCCAGGCGCACATGCAAGGGCGCATAGGCTTCCGATTGCACTAGTTCGATCAACCCTTCTCGCAATAGTTCCAGAATGGCCACGAAGGTCACGGTGACCCCGCGACGTCCCTCTTCGGGAGTAAACAAGCGCACGAAATCGACGAATGCATTGGTCTGCAGCGCCGTCAAAACATCCGCCATGCGCTGGCGCACGGATAAGCGGTTCGCGCTGCACGTGATGATGGGCGAACATGTCGCTGCGCGACAACACATCTTGAAACGCAATCAGCATTTCTTGCAATGTCACCTGCGGGGGAATGCGCACCACCTTGCGATCGACCAGTTCGGCCGACGCGACCCACGTATCGCGGTCCAGCCGTGGCATCCGATCGATGTTCTCCGCCGCCCGCTTGAAGCGCTCGTACTCCTGCAGGCGTCGCACCAGTTCCGCGCGCGGGTCGGCCTCCTCGGACGCATCATCCGTGCCGATTCGCGGCAGCAACATGCGTGACTTCACCTCGGCCAGGGTTGCCGCCATCAACAGATACTCGCCCGCCAATTCGAGCTGCAGCACCTGCATCAATTCGATGTAGCGCATGTATTGGCGCGTAATTTCAGCGATCGGAATGTCGAGAATATCGAGATTTTGCCGCCGAATGAGATACAGCAGCATGTCGAGCGGCCCCTCGAACGCCTCGAGAAACACCTCGAGCGCCTGCGGCGGAATGTACAAATCTCGCGGCATCTCGACGATGGGCTGGCCCTCCACGACCGCAAATGGCATTTCACCCTGTGCCGGCGCGCTCTCGCCGGCAGGCGGCGGTGGCGGCGCCGTGTTTTGAACCAGCGTCAATTCAGGTTTCATCTGTAATTCATGGCCATTGCTTGTCGCACCGCATCCATCGTGTCGCGTGCCACGGTCCGCGCCCGCTCGCACCCTTCCGCGATGATACCGCGTACCAGGTCCGGATTCTCCTCGAACTCTTGCGCGCGCTTGGCGATGCCCGACACCTCCTCCACGATTTTCTCGATGAGCGGCGCCTTGCATTCCAAGCAACCGATTCCGGCGGAGCGGCAACCCTTCTGCACCCACTCTTGGGTCTCAGGTGTGGAATATATTTTGTGCAAATCCCACACCGGGCATTTTTCCGGATCGCCGGGATCCGTGCGACGCACGCGAGCCGGGTCGGTTTGCATGGCCTTGAGCTTTTTGACGATCGAGTCCGGATCCTCGCGAAGGCCGATGGTGTTGCCGTAGGACTTCGACATCTTGCGTCCATCGAGCCCAGGGACCTTCGGCGTCGCGGTCAATAGGACGTCGGGCTCCGATAAGATCGCGATTCCCGCGCCTTCCAGAAATCCAAGCAGGCGGTCGCGATCCGCGACGGTAAGCCGGGCGTTCGCCTCGACCAGGGCCTGCGCCTTGGCGAGCGCCTCGGCGTCTCCTTTTTCTTGGAATGCCTTGCGCAGCGAGCGGTACATGGCAGAGTTTCGTGAGCCCAAGCTCTTGATGGCTTTCTCCACCTTCTGCTCAAACTCGGGCTCGCGGCCATAGATGTGATTGAAGCGCCGTGCAACCTCGCGCGTTATCTCGACGTGTGCGACCTGATCTTCGCCGACCGGCACGAATTGCGAGCGATACAGCAAGATGTCCGCGCTTTGCAGCAGCGGATAACCGAGAAAACCATAGGTGCTCAAGTCATGGTCGGCGAGCTGAGCTTGCTGATCCTTGTAGGAAGGCACCCGCTCCAACCAACCCAAGGGCGTGATCATCGACAACAACAGATGCAGCTCAGCGTGCTCGGGCACCTTCGATTGAATGAAGAGCGTGGCCACTCCCGGGTTGAGGCCCGCGGCCAACCAGTCGATGACCATGCTCCAGGTGTTTTCCTCGAGCTTCGAGGTGTCCTCGTAGCCGGTGGTCAGCGCGTGCCAATCGGCGACGAAGAAATAACACTCATACTGATATTGCAGCTCGATCCAATTCTTCAGGGCGCCGTGATAGTTGCCCAGGTGCAGTTGCCCGGTGGGACGCATGCCCGACAAGACTCGCCGGTTTTGTACCGGGACACTCATGCGGAAAGCCCAATACCCAAGACGTGGATGAGCTGGCCGGCCGCGCGGTAGGCGGGACGGAAAAGCCATCCGAGCAATCCCAGCACCGATAAGCCCACCACAATGAACATGCCGGCGGGCGCAATTTTTTCGAGCCTTGCGCCTAATCGCGCGGGCAGCAGGCCGACCAACACACGCCCTCCATCCAGGGGCGGGATGGGCAACAAATTGAAGACAGCGAGAACGGCGTTGACCTTGATGCCGGCCTGGGCCATGAGCAGCACCCAATTATCCAGAGTTTGACCGCGCCTAATTTGCAACACCAATGCCAACACACCGCACCACAGAATTGCCATCAATATATTTGCGGCGGGACCTGCGAGTGCGACCATGATCAGGGTGCTGCGGGGATGCCGCAGACCGCTCGTTTCCACCGGCATCGGTTTCGCCCAACCGAAGGGCGGGAAGAATCCAAACGCCAGCAGCGTTCCGGGAATCATGACTGTGCCAAGCGGATCAACATGCCGCAGCGGGTTTAAGCTCAGGCGGCCGAGCAGCTGCGCCGTGTGATCGCCGAAATAGCGCGCGGTCCAGCCGTGCGCTACCTCATGCAGAGTAATGGCAAATAAAACCGGAATTGCCCAGATGGATAAGTTGGCAAGAAATACAGATAAATCCAATGCTTACACTCGTTATTTAAATAAATCACGAGCATAGTCGCCCGCATTGACCGGCATTATACGGTGGCCGTCGACGCAAAGGGGCTGACATCGCCACGCCCTTCGCGAACCACGACGGCGCGATCTGCAGACAGGTCGATGACCGAAGTAGGAATCATGCCGCAATTGCCGCCGTCCAGAACCATATCGACGCTATGTTCGAGCCGCTCGTAGATTTCCTTGGCATCGGTGCGCGGATGTTCTTCGCCGGGCAGCAGCAACGTCGAACTCATCACCGGCTCGCCCAGTTCACTCAGCAACACCGCCGTGACCGGATGATCAGGAACGCGCAAGCCGATCGTGCCGCGCCGTTCATGTTTTAAGCGCCGCGGCGTCTCGCGCGACGCCTTGAGCAGAAAGGTGTAAGGCCCCGGCGTATGCGCGCGCAGCAATCGATACTGCCAGTTGTCGACCATCGCGTATTTGCCGACGTCCGCGAGATCGCGGCATACCAGCGTGAAGTGATGATTGCGGTCTGTCTGGCGAATCTCGCGGATGCGCTCGAGCGCAGCCTTATCGCCGATATGACAACCCAGCGCATAACACGAATCGGTCGGATAAACGATCACGGCGCCGCGCCGCAGCGCTTCCACCGCTTGGCGGATGTAGCGCCGCTGTGGCGTGACCGGGTGCAGTTGCAGATAGATGCTCATCGCGTCGGCTATGATACGCGGATGAATCAACTCCTCGAATGGCTGCCCCTGATTGTCTTTTTTGTGACCTTTGAAGTACGGGACATTTACTGGGCCACGGCGGCGTTGATGCTTGCCTGTGTGCTGCAGCTTGTGATTCATCGTCTGCGCGCCGGCAGCTTCAAGACCATGCACGTCATCACAACCTGTGTAGTGCTGGTTTTAGGCACTGCGACGCTGCTACTGCACGATCAGCGCTTCATCCAATGGAAGCTCACGGTTTTGCTTGGCCTGACGTCCGCGGTCTTTGTCGGCAGTATGCTGATTGGCAAACAACCGCTCGTACGCCGCCTGCTCGAGGCCGCATTTCCCGAACCCTTGGCGGTCTCCGCACGCGCCTGGCTGCTGATCAACTCTCTCTGGGCCGCATGGTTTGCCGCTTTCGCGATCCTGAATCTATATGTGGCAAAGAACTTCGCTGTCAGCCTTTGGGTCAAATTCAAGGTCTTCGGATTTCCTGCGGCGACCATGCTCTTCATGCTACCGCAGGTATTCTGGCTGGCCAGCAAGGCTTCCTCGGCCCCCGCATCTGCTGCTGCTCCGGCCGGCAATCGCGCGCAGCGCTTGCGCGAACGGTTGGAGAGCCGCTTTGCACCGGCGCAGCTCACCGTGGAGGACGAAAGCCATTTGCACGAGGGCCATGCCGGGGCGGCCGGCGGGCAAAGCCACTTTCGAATTCGTATCGTCGCCGAAGCGTTTCGCGGCATTTCGTCGGTGGCTCGGCATCGATTGATTTACGCGGCGGTCGACGATCTGATGAAGAGCGACATCCATGCGCTGGCGATCGAGGCGCTGCCGCCCGACAAATCTTGACAGAGACTGATGTTGCGCCGCGGCAATTGGCATTTACACGCGGGAAATGCATCAAAAATTGGTGAGATCGCTCTGTTGAGGCTAAACTTCCGCCCCCGGGCGCGCTGGCCAATTACGGCCGTAGTCGCTTTTTTTTTGCGTAGAGGAACAAATGAGCCAATTCTTGAGTACACCCTGGATCCGCATCGCCGCTGTGATTGCATTCGCCGTGGGTGTGACGGCCTGCGGAAAAGGCCAACCGGCCGCACCGGCGGCGCCCGAAAAGGCGGCGGCCCCTGCCACCCCGCCCGTCGCCACCATTGATGGCGCACCGATCTCGCGCGTGGAATACGAAACGTATCTGAAGAGCCTGCTGCGCGGCCGGCCGGCCACTGAACTCACGACCGAGCAGAGAAACCAGGTTCTCGACGAATTGATCAACATGCAACTGCTTGCTCTACAGGGAGCCAAAGAGAACGTCGAAAAGGATCCGGATGTCGCCGCGCAGCTCCAGGTGGTGCGCATGCGCGTCATGGCGGATGCGGAGTCGGCGAAGTACTTGAAAGACAAGGAGCCGACGGATGCGGAACTGCATACCGAATATGATTCGGCGGTCGCTGCCATGGATAAGACCGAGTATCACGCGCGCCATATCCTGGTGAGCAGCAAGGAAGCGGCCGAGGCTGCCATCAAGAAAATCAAAGGTGGCGCGAAATTTGAAGATGTCGCCAAGGCGGAGTCCACCGACAGTTCCAAGGCCAACGGCGGCGATCTCGGCTGGTTCACCCTGACGCGCATGGCCAAGCCATTCGGCGATGCGGTGAAGGGACTGAAGAAAGGCGAAATGACTACAACGCCGGTGCAAACGCAATTTGGCTGGCATGTGATCAAGCTGGAAGATACGCGCGAGACGGCGCCGCCGCCGTTTGAGCAGGTCAAACAGCAAGTGAGCAATGGCGTGATGCAGAAGAAACTTCAGGCATATGTGGACAGCCTGAAGAAGACCGCGAAAATCGAGAAAACGCTGTAGCTCGAACCGAGGACACGTAGCGGACCATGAAAGGTCCGCTACGTTTTCAATAGCTTTAAGAAAGCGTCCTCATCGAGAATCTCAACGCCGAGCTGAGCGGCCTTTTTGAGCTTCGATCCCGCCTCGGCGCCTGCCACCACATAGTCGGTTTTCTTCGAGACGCTGCCGCTCACCTTTCCGCCCAGTCGCTGGATTGCATCCGTGGCCTCCTCTCGCGTCAGCGAACTCAAGGTCCCGGTGAGAACAAAAATCTTATCGCGCTGCGCGCCGCCGCTGCTCACCGGCGCAATACGCGGCCAGCTGATTCCGGCCGCAAGCAGGCGATCCACGGCGGCAGCATTGTCCGCATCGCGAAAATAGGCCGCGACCTGCTTCGCCACCACCGGACCCACGTCAGGCACGCGTTGGATCTCCTCTTCGTCGGCGCGGCGCAAGTCCGCGATCTCGGGGAAATATTGCGCCAGCGCCAAAGCGGTGGCTTCGCCCACATCGCGAATGCCGAGCGCGTACAGGAAGCGCGGCAGGGTCGTCTGTTTTGCCGACTCGATGGCTGATTGCAATTTCTGCGCGGACTTCTCGCCCATGCGCTCGAGCGTCGCGAGGCGATCGGCCTCGAGGGAAAACAGATCCGCGGGCGTTTTCACCCAATCGCTGTCGACGAGCTGCTCCACCAGTTTGTCGCCGAGTCCCTGGATGTCCATGGCGCGGCGCGAGGCGAAATGCTGGATCTCTCCCTTACGCTGCGCCGCGCAGCGCCGGCCGCCGCTGCACCGCGCCACCGCCTGATCACCCTCGCGTACGACCGGATTGCCGCACACCGGGCAGACGCTCGGCAGCAGCACCAGCTGCGCGCCGGCGATGCGGCGTTCAGGCAAAACGCGTGCCACCTCAGGAATCACATCGCCGGCGCGGCGGATGACGACGGTATCGCCTACGCGCACATCCTTGCGCGTCAATTCATCCATGTTGTGCAGCGTCGCGTTGCTCACCGTGACGCCGCCGACGAACGTCGGCTCCAGGCGCGCGACGGGCGTCAGTGCGCCGGTGCGGCCCACTTGAAATTCGATGCCGCGTATCACGCTCAGCGCCTCTTCGGCCGGGAATTTGTGCGCGATGGCCCAACGCGGCGCGCGTGAAATGAATCCGAGTTTGCGCTGCAGGTTCACATCGTCGACCTTGTAAACCACGCCATCGATTTGGTAGGGCAGCGTTGCGCGCGCCGCGCCCATTTCCCGATAGTACTCGAGGCAACCCTCGATCGATTCGACCACCTTCGACTGGGGACAGATCTTGAAGCCCAGTGCGCGCAACTGCTTCAAGGTCTCGCTATGCAACGCAGGCAACTCGCCTCCTTCGATCACGCCGACACCATAGATGAACAGGTCCAGGGGGCGCGCCGCAGTCATGCGCGGATCGAGCTGACGCAAGCTGCCGGCGGCGGCGTTGCGCGGATTGATGAAGCTTTTTTCACCGCGGGCTGCCGCCTCCTCGTTGAAGCGGCGAAACCCGGCGAACGGCATGAAAACTTCGCCGCGCACTTCGAGCACTTTGGGAAATTTTGCGCCCTGCAACCTCAACGGCAGTGCCTTGATGGTTCGCAAGTTCTGTGTAATGTCCTCGCCCGTTTCGCCGTCGCCGCGGGTTGCCCCCTGCACGAAACTGCCATTTTCATAGCGCGCACTGACCGCCAGACCGTCAAGCTTCGGCTCCGCCGAATAGCGAATCGGGCCGCTGCTCTTCAGCCGTTCTTGAATGCGGCGGTCAAAATCCCGCACCTCCTCTTCGCTGAAGGCATTGTCCAGGGACAACATCGCCACCCGATGCTTCACGGCGCCGAAAGCGGATAGCGGCGCGGCGCCCACGCGTTGGGTCGGTGAATCGGGGATCAGCAGCTGCGGAAACTGAGTCTCCAGCGCCCGCAATTCAACCATGAGTTTGTCGTACTCGGCGTCCGGAACTTCAGGATCATCGAGCGCGTGATAGCGGTAGTTGTAACGCTGCAGCAATTCCCGCAATTGCGCCGCGCGCGCCGCTGCTTTTTTGGGCGGCAGGATTGTCTTCTGCGCACACACGCTCGGGCTAAGCTCGCGGCAACGATGCCTGAAAGCGCGCCACGTCGTCGCGCAGCGCCGCTGCGCGCTGCGGCGAGAGCGGCATGCCTTTCTGGTCCTGCACCATTCCGGACAGTTCCTGCGCCAGGCCGCGCGCAGCACCCAGCAGCTCATCCACGGTCAGAAGCGGCTCGACCGGGCCCGGCAGTACCGCAAACAGCGTGATGCCGCGAAACTCTTCCGTCGTCATTCGTGCCACATCGAACGTGCCAGGTTCGATCAAGCTGGCCACGCAAAACAAACTGCGGCCATCCACATGCCGGCGATGAAAAACCTGATAACGCCCATAAGCAAGGCCATGCAGCTCCAAAGCCGAGAGGAGCGTGGCGCCGGACCAGCGCACCTCGCCGGGCGCGCAGACCCGCACCGTCACGATCTTCTGCTGCTCGCTGGCGTTGGGCGCTTGCGCAGGCGCCGCTGCCATGCGTTCTGTGGGTTCCTGACGCAGGACGTCGGCACGCGGCGTCACTTCGGGGCGCGGCGTGACGTCGGGACGCGACGTGACTTCGGGGCGCGGCGTGATCTCAGGCAGCAACGTCGGTACACGGCCAGCGGACCGGCGCCACTGCGGCAGCGGGTGCCGCACTGATCGGAGCCGGATCCGCGCTCACCATCATGGGGCCGTCCAGTACCGGCACGCGTTCATAGTCCTGGGTGCGAATGCTGAGCGGCTCGAACGGCGGCACGCCCCAGTCGCGTCTCGGATTGCGCGTCGCGGGCAGCCGGCTCGGGACGCTGCGCTTCAACGGTCGGTGTTATCTCGCGCAGTTGCGCATCGCCGGGAGCCTGCGATGAACGGCGTCTGGCCCCACCACCAAATGCCGGCAAGCAACACCAGACTTAGGGCCAACAAAATCCAACGCAACTCGGCAGCCATGAAACTTCCGCGCTACATCGCGGCCATGCGCACTGCTTCATCGACATCCACCGACACCAGACGCGAAACGCCGGGCTCGTTCATCGTGACACCGACCAGTTGCGAGGCCATCTCCATGGTGCTCTTGTTGTGCGTGATGAAAATGAACTGCACGCTGCGCGACATGTCGCGCACGATGTCGCAGAAGCGGCCGACATTGTTCTCATCCAGCGGTGCGTCGACTTCGTCCAGCAGACAAAACGGCGCGGGGTTCAAATCGAAAATGGCGAACACCAAGGCAACGGCGGTCAACGCCTTCTCACCGCCCGACAATTGACTGATGGTGCTGTTGCGCTTGCCGGGCGGACGCGCCATGACCGAGACGCCCGCGGCATTCGACTCCTCGCCGGTCAACTCGAGATATGCATGCCCGCCGCCGAACAGCCGCGGGAATTTCTCCTTCAAACCGGCGTTGACGCGATCGAACGTATCCTGAAATCGCGTGCGGGTCTCCCGATCAATTTTGCGCATCGCCGACTCGAGCGTCTCCAGTGCGTCGGTCAAGTCCTTGCACTGCCGATCCAGGTACTCCTTGCGCTCGGATTGCTCCTTGAATTCGCCGATCGCCGCGAGGTTTACCTGGCCCAAGCGCTCGATCTTGCCCTTGGTATCCTCGAGTTGCGACTCCCAGGCGTCCACGGTGGCGTCCGCGGCGATTTGCGCCACCAGCGCGTGCGAATTCGAAATTCGTCGCGGTGAGCTGTTCGGCAACGCCTTCGCGGCGTATCCGCACCTGCTGCGCCGCCAGGCGCGCCTCATCGAGGCTGGAGCGCGCCGCTTCAAGGCGCTGTTCCACCGCATAGCGCGCCGCATCGTGCTCGCGCAGCAAGCCATCCAATTCATCGCTGGCGATGCGCGCCGCCCGCAATTCCGCCTCGACTTGCGCGCGCTGCCGCAATTCGCGCTCCAGCTGTGCCTGCGCTTCGGCAAGGGGTGCTTCGCCCTCGGCGATTTGCCCGAGCAGCTCCAGACGCCGTGCCTGCAAGTCCTCGAGCTGCTTCTCCAGTCTGCCCACAGTCGTGATCAATGCCGTGTGCGAGGAGCGCCGCGACTCCACCTGAACCGCCAGCTCGCGCGCATGCTGTTGCGCCGCTGTCGGCCGCGTTTCTCGCCTCGCTCAATTCCGAGCGCATCCGCTCGCGGTCCTGCTCGAGATCCATGCGCTGCGGTTCGAGCGCCGCGAGAGCATCGATGGCGGTCTCCATGCGCCCGCGCGAGGCGCGCAGCTCGGTTTCGCTGCGCGACAACTCCACGCGCACGTCGGCGAGCTCGGATTCGAGCTGCTCCAATCGGCGCGACAGCATCGTCGGTTCGGGATTGCGCGGAGTTCAGTTCGGCGCGGCGGTCGACATGTTCCCGGTGCAGCCGGTTTACTTCCGTCTGGCAGCGCTCGCGGCGATCTTCGTGCTCACGGACCCGTTCCCGGGTCTGTTCCAAGCTGAATTTCAAGTTGCTTTAGCTCGCTCTCGAGCGCATTGACCTGAACGTCGATCGTCACGCAGGACTTCTTCGCGCTCGATCACGCCGGCATGCGCATCCGCGTCGCGCGACACGCGCAACCAATCGTCGCCCAGCCAAATTCCGTCGCGCGTCACCACCGATTCGCCGCTCTTGAGCTGCCGCCGCAGCTTGAGCGCCTCGGCCAATGTGTCGGCGGTCAACACCGCTGACAGCACCGAGCCGAGCACGCGTCGCGCCCTGCACCTTTGCCTGCAGCGAGGCGGCAGCGTGCGCGCCGCGCGGCGCCTTCGCCGGTGCTCACGACCGCCAGATAGCCGCCGTCGAAACTCGCCAACAGATCCGTGACGCTGTCCAAGCCGTCGACGCACACAGCCTCGAGGTAGGAACCCAACACCGTCTCCACCGCGCGCTCCCAACCCTTGTCTACCCGCAACTGCTGCGCCACCCGGGGCTGGCGATCGAGGGACTGGGACTTCAGCCATTGCGTCACCCGGCCGGAGGCCTTGCCGAGTGCAGCCTGCTGCAGTGCTTCGGTCGAGACCTGCTCTCCCTGCGCCTGCTGCAGGCGGGCCCGCAGCGTATTGAGCGACTGACTCTGCTCTCGCTCGCTGTTCCCGCGTCGCAGAGATCTCGGTCAAGAGTTCTTGCAGCTCTGCAGCGGCGCTCTCGCCCGCGGCGCGCGCCGCATCGGCGCGTTCAGCGAGGGTTTCCAGCGCCATGCCGGGGGCTGGTGCTGCGTGAACGATTCGCGCTCCGATTCTTGGCGCTCCTGCTGCTGCAGCAGCCGCCGCTGCTGGCTTTCCAATTGCTCGATGCGCGCCCGCTCAACTTGCGTCTCGCGCTGCCCCAGCGCCACCGCCTGAGCGTGGTTGTCCCAGGAGAACTGCCACGATGTCAGCGCCTGCTCGCAGCGCTCGAGCGCCTGCGATGCGATTCGTTCGCGATCGTGCGCCTGGTCGAGTCCCGGCACCATGGTCGCAAGCTCCATGGACAGTGATTCCATTTGCACGCGGTCAAGCTGCACCACGCCGGTCGAGCTCGCGCGGTCTGCGAATCGATCTGTTCCAGGTCGGCGCGCTGGCGCTGCGCGCAGCTCGCGCGCATATTCGATGCCCTGCTCGATCCGCGTCACCTCGGCACCGGCCTCGTAATAGCGGCCTTGAATCGCATTCAACGCGTCGGCCTTGGCCGATTGGTCGGCGCGAATGCGCTCGATTTGCGCTTCGGCTTCACGCAAATCCGCCAGCACCGCTTGCATCGCGGTCTCGCAACCGGATGTCGCCGCATCGCGAACCCCGGCCTCCAAGTCCAGACTCTGCAGCCGCAATGCCAGCAGTTCCGCCGACAGTTTGCGCTCCTCCTCCTTGAGCGTCTGGTAGCGGCGCGCGGTCGCGGCCTGGCGCTGCAAGTGGCGGATTTGCTTTTCCACCTCTTCGCGCAAGTCGTTCAGCCGGTCCAGATTCTCGCGGGTGTGTCCGATGCGGCTTTCGGTCTCACGGCGCCGCTCCTTGTAGCGAGAAATCCCCGCCGCCTCTTCCAAGAATGCGCGCAAGTCGTCGGGCCGCGCCTCGATCACGCGCGAGATCATGCCCTGCTCGATGATGGCATAGCTACGCGTGCCCAATCCGGTGCCGAGAAACAGCTGCGTGATGTCCTTGCGGCGCACCTTGAGGCCATTGATGAAATAATCGGAGGTGCCATCGCGGCTCACCGCGCGCTTCAGCGCGACCTCGTTGTAGCTCGCGTAAGGACCGCCGATCTTTCCGTCGGAATTATCGAACACCAATTCCACTGACGCATTACCCAAGGGTTTGCGCGATGAGGAGCCGTTGAAAATCACATCGGCCATCGATTCGCCGCGCAAATGCTTCGCGGAGATCTCTCCCATCACCCAGCGCACGGCATCGATGATGTTGGATTTTCCGCAGCCGTTCGGCCCCACCACGCCGGTCAGGCTGCTGGGAAAGGTGACGGTCGTTGGATCAACGAACGATTTGAAGCCGGCAATTTTGAGTTTCGTTAAGCGCATTGTTCACGCGGTGTCGTGGGCCACTTGTGGCGCGTAGTGTAAAGTAAACGTCACATAGGTAAACCCCTTAACGGCACCCGATTCCCGAATGACAGAACCCACCACGCACGTCGAAGTCTTTGACAATCCCGCACCCGAGCGTGACTACACCATCCGCATGAGCATCCCTGAGTTCACTTGCCTGTGCCCGAAAACCGGCCAGCCGGACTTTGCCACGCTGGAACTCGAGTACGTGCCCAACCTGCGATGCATCGAATTGAAGTCCCTGAAGCTCTACATTTGGTCATTCCGCAGCCGCGGCGCATTCCATGAAGCGGTCACCAATGAAATTCTGCAGGATCTGGTGGCGGCGACGGCCCCCCGATTTATGCGGATTTTGGCCAAATTCAACGTGCGCGGCGGGATTTACACCACGGTCGCGGCGGAGCATCGCGCCGCCGGCTGGTTAGCCGCCGCGCCGGTCGAATTGCCCTAGCGAAGGTCAGCTTGGGGCTGTAGTCCTACAGGAAGCCCGGGCCTGTAAATTTTTGCTTCCCGATCATAGACTTAAGTTAGTGAAATATGTTCGCCGACGCTCTGTACACGCCTGAATGCGTCGGTATAATCGCGCGCTCTTTCGTTAGGAGGCGGAAAATTCAAAATGCCCTCGAAGAAACCAAATAAAGCGGCTAAGCGGCCAGGTAAGGCGACACCCAAAAAAGCGACGCATAAAGCAGCCGCTCCGAAGAAGGCGGCGCGGCCGCCGACGAAAGCAAAGCCCATCGCCACATCAAAGGTAACAGTGAAACCGACCAAACCCGCAACTAAACCCGTGAGCGCAAAACCCGCGATCACAAAAGCACCGCAGGCAAAACCTACGGCGCTCAAACCGGTGCCGACTCCGGCGCCGAAAGTCACAGCCGAAAAAATTGCTCCTATTAAATTCGATCCTCGTCCGTTGGTGATGCCGCGGCCGCTGCAAAACGACGAAGACAGCGACGCGGAGGGCGCGACGTCTGCCAGCCTGTTGGCCGGCCCGCGCAACGTTAAACCGTATATTGCTCGCCGCGGCGAGCAATACATGAACAAGGAGCAGTTGGAGCACTTCGCCCGCATTCTGCAGACTTGGAAACGAGACCTCATGGTCGAGGTTGATCGCACGGTACTGCACATGAAGGACGAGGCTGCCAACTTTCCCGATCCCAACGACCGCGCCACGCAAGAGGAAGAGTTCAGCCTCGAGCTTCGTACCCGCGACCGGGAGCGCAAGTTGATTCGCAAAATCGACGAAGCGCTCAAACGCATCGAAGACGGTTCGTACGGCTACTGCCTCGAAACCGGCGAAGAGATCGGCATCAAACGCTTGGAAGCCCGTCCGGTCGCTACCCTGTCGGTCGAAGCCCAGGAGCGGCGCGAGCGCCGCGAAAAGCAATACGGCGACCGCGACGACCGATACCGGTAGTCCCGCGGCGCCGTACGTAGGCCGCTTTGCCCCGACCCCGTCGGGCGATCTGCATCTCAGGATCCCTCTACACGGCGGTCGCGAGCTTCTTGGATGCTCGGGCGCAGGGCGGCCGTTGGTTGCTGCGCATCGAGGATCTCGATCGTCCCCGCGAAGTCGCCGGGTCGGCGGACGGGATTCTGCGCACCTTGGAGCAATTCGGCTTCGAATGGGACGGAGCCGTCACCCGCCAATATGAGCGCGCCGAGCTCTACGAACAGGCGCTCTCCTCCTTGCGCGCACAGCAGCGAACTTTCGCCTGCGGTTGCAGCCGCGCACAACTACACGCGCAGTTCGAGGACGAACTGCGCTATCCCGGAACGTGTCGTACTCGCCAGCCTAGAGTTTGGCACGCCTGCAGCAATCCGCGTGCGCGTCGATTCGGAACAGGTGCTGTTCACCGACCGCATTCAAGGCACATATCGGCAAAACGTGGCGGACGCCGTCGGCGATTTCATTTTGAAGCGCCGCGATCAGATCTATGCGTACGTGCTCGCAGTCACGGTGGATGACGCCGCGCAGGGCGTCACCCACATCGTCCGGGGCGCCGATCTTTTGGACAACACGCCTCGCCAAATCTATCTGCAGCGGTTATTGGGACTGGCCCAACCCAGCTACGCGCATGTGCCGGTTCTGACGGAGGCCGATGGTGGCAAGCTCGCCAAGTCTCGCCGCAGTGTGCGTCTGAGCGCCGATGCTCCCGCTGCCGCAGCTGTGCTCGGTCTTTTCGCTGTTGGGATTGGCGCCCCCGCCATCGCTTGGCTCTGCCACGATCGCCGCCGCGTGGGATTGGGCGATTGCCCAATGGAGCCTCAACAAGGTCCCAAAACGTCTCTATTTGCCCGTAAACGGTTAATAAGCTTAAGAAAAAATGCTGGTTTGCCTTAGCGCTGCATTGCGCTATTCTTGGGTTGTAGTCCATTGACAGATCAGACGTGGACTGGCACGAACCGGCATCCTCCGGTGGTGCCGGCCAACACGAGCGAGGAGCCCCATGAGCGAACCGCGAGTGATTAAAAAATATCCGAATCGACGCCTCTATGACACGGTCGAAAGCCGCTACATCACCTTGGCAGACGTCAGGCGCCTGGTGGTCGAGAGGATAGAATTCGTCGTTGTCGACAAGAAAAACAGTGCCGACATTACGCGCAGCATTTTGCTGCAAGTCATTGCCGAACAGGAGCATTTGGCCGAGCCGATCTTGAGCCAGGAATTCATGGTCAACGTGATTCGCTCTTATGGCACGAGTCTGCAAGGCCAGGTCAGTCCGCACTTGGAACAGAGCCTCAAGCAGCTCTTGAACCAGCAGCCAACGGCGCAACTTCGGGATCGCGCAAAGACTGTGGCCGGCGGAGAAGTGCCGCGTCCGCGAGTCGCGTCGAATTTAGGTCAGAGACGGCTAACTTAACGCTCGTCCGCACGCTGCGCGCACGCGCGTGCGCGGCACTTCGCGCTGCCGCGCTAGGCTCTTACGCAGCGTCGACGTTGCGCATGGATAGCCGCACGCGGCCCTGGCGGTCGACCTCGAGCACCTTGACGCGCACCACATCGCCTTCCTTGAGCTTATCGCCGACGCGCTCGACGCGCTCCTCGGAAATCTGCGAGATGTGCACCAAGCCGTCGCGGCCCGGCAAAATCGTCACGAAGGCGCCGAAATCCATCAGGCGGGCGACCTTGCCCTCGTACACCCGGCCGACTTCGACATCGGCGGTGATCAATTCAATACGACGCTGGGCCTCACGACCTGCGGCACCTTGCACCGAGGCAATTTTCACGGTGCCATCGTTCTCGATATCGATGGAGGTACCGGTCTCTTCGGTGATCTGACGGATCACCGCGCCGCCCTTGCCGATCACATCGCGGATCTTCTCCGGATCGATCTTCAAGGTAATGATGGTCGGAGCCCATTCCGACATGTTCTCGCGCGGCTTGGAGAGTACTTTGTTCATTTCTCCCAAGATGTGCAGGCGGCCCTCGCGCGCCTGATCCAGCGCCACTTTCATGATCTCGCGCGTGATGCTCGTGATCTTGATGTCCATCTGCAGCGCCGTGATGCCATCTTTGGTCCCGGCGACCTTGAAATCCATGTCGCCGAGATGATCCTCGTCGCCCAAAATATCGGTCAGCACTTGGAAGCGCGCGCCCTCCTTGACCAACCCCATCGCCACGCCTGCGACCGGTGCCTTGATCGGCACGCCGGCGTCCATGAGCGCAAGGCTGGTGCCGCACACCGAAGCCATGGAACTGGAGCCATTCGACTCGAGAATCTCCGAGACCACGCGAATCACATACGGGAATTTGTCGACGCCCGGCATGACCGCTTTCACGCCGCGCTTCGCCAGGTTGCCGTGGCCAATTTCGCGCCGCTTCGGCGAGCCCATCATGCCGGTCTCACCGACGCTGAACGGAGGGAAATTATAGTGCAGCATGAAGGGCTCTTTCTTCTCGCCCATCAGGCCGTCGATGATTTGCGCATCCCGCCCGGTTCCCAACGTCGTCACGACCAGAGCCTGGGTCTCGCCGCGGGTGAACAACGCCGAACCATGAGTTCGCGCCAGCACGCCGGTACGGATATTGATGGCGCGCACCGTCTTGGTGTCGCGGCCGTCGATGCGCGGCTGACCATCGAGAATTTTGCCGCGCACCAATCGATATTCCAGATTGGAAAACTCGGCGGCCACTTGTTCGGCGGTGAATTTCGGCGTCTCGCCCTTGCTCAACGCTTCGACCGCTGCGGCTTTGACTTCCTTGATCTTGGCGTAGCGCTCCATCTTTTCGGTGAGGGTGTAGGCGGCGGCAACCGCCGTCTCCGCGAATCCGCTGACTGCCGATTGGAGTTCCTTGTTCGGCTCCGGCGCGACCCATGACCACTTCGGCTTGCCCGCTTCGGCAGCGAGTTCGTTGATGGTCTTGATGGCGATCTGCATCTGTTCATGACCGAACGTCACCGCACCCAGCATGACTTCTTCATTGAGGCCGTCGGCTTCCGACTCCACCATCAGCACGCCTTCCGCGGTGCCGGCTACCACCAGGTCGAGCTGCGACGTGGCCAGTTGGGTGCTCGTGGGATTCAGAATGTACTTGCCGTCGATGTAGCCGACGCGGGCGCCGCCGATGGGACCCAGGAATGGCATGCCGGAAATGGCGAGCGCCGCGGACGCGCCGAGCAACGAGGCGATATCAGGATCCATTTCGCTGTTGACGGAAATGACTTGAGCTACGACTTGAACGTCGTTGATGAAACCTTCGGGAAACAGCGGGCGGATCGGCCGATCAATCAGACGCGAAGTCAGCGTCTCCTTTTCAGTAGGACGTCCCTCGCGCTTGAAGAAACCGCCGGGAATGCGTCCCGCTGCGTAGGTTTTTTCGATGTAGTTCACGGTCAGAGGAAAGAAATCGCGTCCCGGGGTGGCCTTTTTCAGGCCGACCGCCGTAACCAGACACCACCGTCTCGTTCATGGAAACGAGTACCGCACCGTCGGCCTGGCGGGCGAGTTCGCCCGTCTCGAGGGTTACCGTGTGATCCCCGTATTTAAAACTCTTTTTGATAGCGCTCACTTAGAGCCCCTTTGCGTAATCCGAAGTGAAAGACGCAGGCGCGAAACTTGTGCACCTGCAGCGGCGCCTGTCAGCGGCGTAACCCTAAGCGTTCGACCAATTGCGTGTACTTGTCCGGAGTTCTGCTCTTCAGGTAATCGAGCAGCTTGCGGCGCTGATTGACCATCTTGAGCAGTCCGCGGCGCGATGCGTGGTCGGCTTTGTGCGTGGTGAAATGCTGGCTCAAGCCGTTAATGCGCTCGGACAACAAGGCAATTTGAACTTCGGGAGATCCGGTATCTTGCGCGCTGCGCTGAAATTTACCGACGACGCCCGTCTTTTCTTCACGAGTAAGTGGCATTGAAATCGAACCCTCAATCAATAACTTAGGACCTTTTAAGAAGCCGCGCATTGTACGCGTCGCGGCACCCGCTCTCAAGCACGATTCGTCGCGGACGAAATCAGGCGCAGCGGCCTAAGTTGGCCCGCCGCTTCGATTTCACCTAAGCCCAAAAATCCGAAGTCGGCCGCGTAGATACGCACCATTCCGGGGAGTTCGACGGCCACATTGAGCGACTGGCCCTGCCGCAGGGCACTGACCCCCCCGGCGGGCAGGTCGAACCGCCGCCAGGCGCTTAAAGCGGCGTCTACCGGCAGCAGGACCCGATGGCGGGCCTCCAGACTCAAGGCCTCCAAAGCCTCAAACGTCCATTGGGGTTCCGTAATAAACGGGGCCACTGCCAGTCTGCGCAGGGCCATCAAGTGGCCGATGGTCCCCAATTGTGTCGCCAGATCCTCGGCGAGCACACGTATGTAAGCGCCCTTCGTGCAGCGCACGTCGAACGACAGGTCGGGCATCTGCCAGTCGAGCAGCCGCAGCTCGTGAATGGTGATGGCGCGCGCCGCGCGCTCGCGGGTGATGCCGGCTCGCGCATATTCATACAACGGTTTGCCATCTTGTTTAAGCGCGGAGTGCATGGGAGGAATCTGCCGGTAGTCGCGCGGAAACGCGGCCAACGCGCTTTGCAATTGCTCGCGCGACAACGGCGGCAGCTTGCGCATCTCGATCACCTCGGACTCGCGATCCGCGCTCGGCGTGCGCTCGCCGAGCCGCACCGTCACGCGATAGGTCTTGTCGGCTTCCAGCAATTGCGTGCCGAACTTCGTGGCTTCGCCAAAGCAAATCGGCAACAAGCCCGATGCCAGCGGGTCCAGCGATCCGGTGTGCCCGGCCTTGCGCGCATTGAAAAGGTGCTTCACGCGCGCAACCGCGCCTGCGGAACTCACGCCCAAGGGCTTATCCAGCAGGAGAATGCCATGAATGTCGACGGGCAATTTCAGCCCTCGTCGATTATATGGTCGTGCTCATCGGTCGCCGCGCCGGACGTCCCAGCGCCGGGCGTTCCCGCGCCGGAAGTTTCCGGTTTCTTCAATGAGTCGATCAACTGGGTCAGGCGCACGCCATGCTCGATCGTGGTGTCGAGTTCGAACGTCAAAGTGGGTGTATAGCGGATCATCAGCGACTTCGATAAGGCGTTGCGCAGGAAGCCCGCCGCACTCGTCAGGCCCTGCTGCACCTTCGGGTCGGGACCCTGCTTGCCGAAAATCAGATAGTAGACCTTGGCGGTGCGCAAATCTCCGCTCACGTTGACGGCAGTAATCGTCACGTTGCCGATCCGCTCGTCCTTGACGTCGCGCCGCAGCAGCTCGGTGAGCTCGCGCTGTATCTGCTCGCCGAGGCGTTTCGCGCGCGGATTATCTTGTTTAGGCGCCAAGCGCCACCTTTAACGGGGTCGAAGCGACCCCGCCCGATGTTGGTTTAAAGAGTCCGAGCAACTTCAACACGTGAGTAGCACTCGATCTGATCCTTTTCCTGCACGTCGTTGTAATTCTTCACGCCGATGCCGCACTCGGTGCCCGCACGCACTTCGTTGACATCGTCCTTGAAGCGCTTCAACGATTCCAATGCACCCTCGAAAATCACGACATTGTTGCGCAGCACGCGAATCGGGAAGTTGCGGCGCACATAGCCGTCGATGACCATGCAGCCTGCCACCGTTCCGAATTTGCTCGAGCGGAAGACGCTCCTGACCTCGGCCAAGCCCACGATTTGCTCTTTGACCTCAGGCGACAGCATGCCCGTCAGCACGGCTTTGATGTCGTCGATGGCTTCATAGATGATGCTGTAGTAGCGCACATCCACGCCATGCTCCTTGATGGCCGCGCGTGCCGCCGCATCGCCGCGCACGTTGAACGCGATAATGCGCGCCTTCGACGCAGCGGCGAGGGTCACGTCCGACTCGGTGAGTCCGCCGACCCCCGATGCAACAATATTCACCGCAACCTCGGGCGTCGACAAGCCATTCAACGAATCGCGCAAGGCTTCGGCGCTGCCCTGCACGTCGGCTTTCACCAATATCTGCACGAGGTCGGCCTTGCTCTCGCCCATGGTTGAGAACACGTCCTGCATATTGGTTGCTTTTGCAGCCAACTTCACATCGCGTGATTTCGATTGACGGTGCATCGCCACTTCGCGGGCTTTGCGCTCGCTCTCCACCACGAGCAGTTCATCGCCCGCGTTCGGCGCGCCGGACAGGCCCAGCACCACCACGGGAATGGAAGGTCCGGCCGCATCGACCGGGTGTCCGGCTTCATCGAACAACGCACGCACGCGCCCGAATTCCTGGCCGATCAGCAGCGGATCGCCCAGTTTGAGGGTGCCGCGCAATACCAATACCGTTGCCACAGCGCCGCGACCCTTCTCCAGGCTCGATTCAATCACGTACCCGGCGGCAAGGCCGGCGGTCGGCGCCTTGAGCTCCAGCACTTCCGCCTGCAGCAGAATGCTGTCGAGCAGCTGATCCACGCCCAGGCCGGTGCGCGCCGATACCGGCACGAAAATATTTTCACCGCCCCACTCTTCCGGGAATGACGCCGTACTTGGTCAACTCTTGCTTGACCTTTTCGGCATCGGCCTCGGGCTTATCCATTTTATTGAGCGCCACGACGATGGGCACCTTCGCCGCTTGCGCGTGCTGAATGGCCTCGATGGTTTGCGGCATGACGCCATCGTCGGCACCGACCACGAGAATAACGATGTCCGTGACCTGGGCGCCGCGGGCGCGCATCGAGGTGAATGCCGCGTGGCCGGGCGTATCCAGGAAGGTCACCATGCCCTTGGCGGTTTCAACGTGGTAGGCGCCGATATGCTGCGTGATGCCGCCGGCTTCGCCCGCGGCGACCTTGCTGCGCCGGATGTAGTCGAGCAACGAGGTTTTGCCGTGATCGACATGTCCCATCACCGTCACGACCGGCGGGCGCGGCAACACCTCGAGAGAGGTATCCGCTTCGCCCTGCAGATCATCTTCGATGATATTTTCCTTGCGCAGCACCGCCGTGTGGCCCATTTCCTCGACCACCAACACCGCGGTGTCCTGCTCGATCATCTGATTGATCGTGGCCATCACGCCCATGTTCATCATGACCTTGATGACTTCGGTGGCTTTGACGGCCATCTTTTGCGCCAGCTCGCCTACGGTCATGGCCTCGCCAATCGCCACTTCGCGCACTACGCGCGCGGTCGGCATCTCAAAACCATGCTTGGTGTCGGCTTCGCCGCCCATCGAGCGCCGCCGCCCGTCGCGCGATTTCTTCTTTTTATGCCGCGAACTCACATCCCCGACGATGTGCAATTCCTGCCGGCCGTAGCGCGTCGACTTGTCGTCCACCACCTCGCGCGACGCCTTGCCGGGCTTCGCCGCCGCTGCTTTGCGTTCCCGCTCCGCGACTTCGCGCGCCTGCACTTCGGCGGCGCGGCGCGCCTCTTCCTCGGCGGTGCGCTTGCGGTTCTCCTCGTCGCTGCGCCGCCGGCTTTCTTCTTCCTGCCGCTCGCGATCCAGGCGCTCCTTCTCCAAGCGCTCATTTTCCGCGCGCTCCAGGGCAGCCTTGGCCTGCTCCTCGGTCTCGCGCAGCTTGTCGATCTCTTCCTGTTGATGACGCGCCTGATCCTCGAGGACTTCGCGCTTGACGTAGGTGCGCTTGCTGCGCACTTCGACATTCACCGTGCGTGCACGCCCTTGCGGGCTGGCCAGCTTCAATTCGGACTGCGACTTGCGGCGCAGGGTGATTTTGCGCGGCGCGGCATCCCCTTGGGACTCGTCGTGTCCGTGGCTGCGGCGCAGATGCGTCAACAGCTCATGCTTGGCATCCTCGCTGATCATGTCTTCGGCGCCGTCGACTTTGATGCCGGCTTGATCCAGCTGCTGCAGCAGCCGGTCGACCGGTACCTTCAATACTTCCGCGAATTGAGCGACGGTTACGTCTGCCATACTTGCTCCTAAACCTTAGCTTCTTCCGCGAACCAGTGCTTGCGGGCATCCATGATCAGTTCGCCGGCCTTCTTCTCATCGATACTGCCCATCTCGACCAGTTCATCGACCGCCAGGTCCGCCAAATCATCGCGCGTGCGCACGCCCTTGCGCGCCAGTGTTTTGCCCAACGCCTCGCCGGTGATTTCGATCAAATCCGCTCCGGGCTCGGCGCCGTCCATCGATTCCTCGCTGGCGATCGCCTGCGTCAACAGCACGTCGCGCGCCCGGGTGCGCAGCTCCTTGACGATTTCCTCGTCGAATTCCTCGATGCCGTTCAATTCGCTGGCCGGCACATAGGCGATTTCCTCGATGGTCGAGAAGCCTTCCTGCACCAGAATGCTGGCGACGTCGGCATCCACATCCAACTGCTTCATGAAAGTTTCGCGCAACGCCAGAGACTCGGTCTCGCTCTTGGCCTCAGCCTGCGATTCGCTCATCACGTTCAATTCCCAGCCGGTCAGTTCGCTCGCCAAACGGATGTTCTGGCCGCCGCGGCCGATGGCCTGCGAGAGCTTGTCCTCGGAGACCGCGATGTCCATGGAATGCGAATCCTCATCGACCACGATGGAGGTGACTTCGGCAGGCGCCATGGCATTGATCACGAACTGCGCATTGTTCTCATCGAAAGGAATGATGTCGACGCGCTCGCCGGCGATCTCGTTGGAGACCGCCTGCACGCGCGAGCCGCGCATGCCGACGCACGCGCCCACCGGATCGACGCGCGGGTCGTTGCTGCGCACGGCGATCTTGGCGCGCACGCCGGCATCGCGGGCGGCCGCCAGGATATTGATCAGGCCTTGGCCGACTTCGGGCACTTCCAGCTTGAACAGTTCGATCAAGAATTCCGGCGCGGTGCGCGACAGGAACAATTGCGGGCCGCGCGGCTCGGTGCGCACCTCTTTTAAGTAGGCCTTGATGCGATCTTGGGAGCGCACCGGTTCGCGCGGGATCATTTCCTCGCGCGCAATGAATCCTTCGGCATTGGCGCCGAGATCGACGTACACGCCGTTGCGATCGACGCGCTTGACGATGCCGCTGACCAGCGTCCCGGCCCGATCCTTGTAGGCATCGACCACTTGGGCGCGCTCGGCTTCGCGGACCTTCTGCACGATCACCTGCTTGGCGGTTTGCGCCAGAATGCGCCCGAACGGCACCGACTCCATCGGCTCTTCGACGAAGCCGCCCGGCTCGACGTCTTTGTCGATATCGCGCGCATCATCCAGGCGCAATTCGCGCTCCGGCACTTCCAGCTCGGTGGACTCGTCCGCAAACACCTTCCAGCGGCGAAACGTGTCGTAGCCGCCGGTCTTGCGGTTGATCGAGACGCGCACGTCCAGCTCCTCGCCGTGTTTCTTGCGAGTCGCGGATGCAAGCGCTGCTTCGAGCGCGTCGAATATGATTTCCTTGTCGACGCCCTTCTCGTTGGAAACCGCGTCGACGGCCAACAGTATTTCTTTGTTCATAGACCTTAAGACTCCTCGCTCACTCCGGCCGCAATCTCGCCTTCTGAATTCGTTCGAGCGGCAGCTCATAGGCCTTGCCGTCGACTTCCACTACAATCGTGTCGCTTGACGCAGACTTCAATAGCCCGACAAACCGCCGCCGCCCTTCCATCGGCAGCTTCAACTCGGCAAAAATCCTCTCGCCGACGAACCGCTCAAAATGCGCGCGCGTGCGCAAGATCCGATCAAAGCCCGGCGAGGAAACCTCCAGCGTGTAATGCCCCTTGATCGGATCATGGATCTCGAGCACCTCGCTCACGGCGTGACTTACGCGTGCGCAGTCGTCCACCGTGACAGCGGCCGCGGAATCCTCCGCACGCCGATCGATGAAAATCCGCAGCACGCCGCCGCGCCCTTCCCGCGCAAACTCAATGTCGACCAACTCAAATCCAAGCGCCTCGATCGGCGGCTCCAGCAAGCGGATCAAGGTGTCGCGCATTCTTAAAAGGCCTCTTGAAAAACAAAAAGGGGACCATCGGCCCCCTTCCATTCGCTTAAGAAAAAGCCCCTAGAAGGGGCCGAACCTAAAAAAATTCGCGTGCCGTTGCCGCCAAGCTTGGGTTGCTCCCAAGCCGATGCGCCAGTTCAAGCCCCGCCGAGGGCCGCGATTATAGGCAATGCCTCTTCGGGCGTAAACCCTGATTGTGCAACTGCCGTAAATTGAGAGGGCCGCATCACTGCGGCCCCCGTTATCGCTTAAATCTTAAGCCACTGTTACCAGCGCTTCGGACCGCGAGATCCGCCGCCACCGCCACCACCGCCGCCACCGCCACCGGTGCGCTCCTGAGCCTCATTCACCTTCAGCGCTCGCCCGTCGACATCGTGGCCATTCAAAGCCTGCATAGCGCGCGCCGCATCGGCGCTGGCCATTTCAACGAAGCCGAAGCCGCGGGGCCGACCGGTGTCGCGATCATTGATCAACGCCACCGACTGTACCGCGCCATGCTTTTCGAACAGCGCGCGCACTGCGGACTCGTCCATTGAGAACGGGAGATTGCCAACATACATTTTCGTCATGTGAAGAATACCTACTACAAAAGAAACTATCGGCCGGTCACGCGTGCCTCGAGTACTGAACCTTATAGCGGAATGCCAGCCACCTGGATCGAAGAAACCTGCTTTGTGGGTTGTGGCCAAGGTGACGCCGGAGCGGCGCGGTGACCAAAAACGGACCAAGTAGAAATCACGAACCGGCGCGAATACTACAGGATTTTGCGGATAAGTACGAATATTCCAGCCGATCGGGGCTCATGCTGCATCGCATCAATCCTGGTAAGCCGTCCCTAAGGCAGCTATTCTCATCGGCTGTCGCATCAGCCGAAAATATTATTCTAATGACCGCATTCGGATGCCACTAGCTTATCTGCTACCCAAGTATTGGATGACCTGGGTAGGGTTGGGGGTGATGCGCGCCGTCGAATTATTGCCCTACAGCGTGCAGATCCACGTCGGCGATGCGATCGGCGCGCTCTTGCGGCGCCTTCCCTTGAGCTATCTGCGTATCGCGCGCCGCAATATTGCCCTGTGCCTGCCCGAATTATCAGCCGCCGAACGCGAAGCGCTGCTGGATCGGCATTGCAGCAGCTTAGGTATGGCTTTGTGCGAGACCGCCGATACCTGGTGGAGCAGCGACAGCCGCCTCAATGGACTGGCCAAGATCGAGGGGCTTCACCATCTCGAGGCGGCACTTGCCAAGGGTCGGGGCGCCATTTTGGTCGGCGGCCACTTCACGACCATCGAAATCTCCACGCGCATACTGGGAACGGTGGTCCCGCTCAATGTGGTCTACCGCCCCATGAAAAACGCCCTGCTGTCGCACATTATGTTCGAAAGCTTTTGCCGCCATGGCAACCCTATCCCTAAAGACGACATCAGGAGCATGGTGCGGGCGTTGAAGAGGAATGAAGCGGTCTGGTTCGCCCCGGACCAGAGCTACCGCAACAAGGGCGCAGCGATGGTCAATTTCTTCGGCATCCCGGCCGCCAGCAATCCGGCAACCTCGCGCTTGGCGCGCATTTCCGGTGCGGCCGTCATGACCTATTTTGGCGAACGGCTGCCCGGCAACGCCGGCTACCGGGTGGTGATTGGACCTGCGTTCGAGAATTTTCCCGGGCCCGATCCGGTTGACGACGTCGAACGCTACAACCGCCTGCTCGAAGCGCAGGTTCGCCTGGTGCCGGATCAGTACCTCTGGGTGCACCGGCGCTTCAAGGGACTCAGCAGCGACTATCCCGATTATTACGGTCGCGATTCGCGCAACCCCGCTCCGAACCCATGACGGACGAGCAGTTAAGCGTCCAGAGCGTGACCGGGGTAGACCTCACGCTCAAGATCGCCGGTCCCGGAACCCGAAGTTATGCCTTCGTGATCGACTGGCACATACGCGTGCTCGTCGCCGCGGCGTGGCTGCTGATCGCCTACTACGTATTCGATATCGCACTGACCGTAAAGTCCGCAGCCGGCTTTCTGAGCCTCCTGCCGGCCTCCGATCATCTACTTTCTCTACCACCCGATCCTGGAGGTGGCGCTGCGCGGAAGCACGCCGGGCAAGCGCATGGCGGGGGTCCGCATCGTCAGCCGCGACGGCGGTCCGCCGGGGACCTCAGGATTGCTGATCCGCAATATTTTTCGACTCATCGACAGTCTGCCGGCGGCATACGTGCTCGGGCTGATCACCTGTTTCGTTACGGCCAATCGGGTTCGTGTCGGCGATATGGCCGCCGGTACGCTGTTGGTGCTCGACAATGCCGCAGCCGAGAAATCGTTGCTGCGCATCGAAGCGCTCGCGACTCGCTCGCAGTTATCGCTCGACGCCCTGGAACTGGTCGATGAGGTCCTGGAGCGTTGGGACTCGCTCGAAAGCGCGAATCGCCGCCAAATCGCCAGCTCACTGTTGCGGCGGCTCGACCCGGCCGCGGATGTGGACGCACTGCAAGGATTGGCCGATGCGGATCTGCGGGCCATGCTGCAGGCGCATTTGAACTCCACCCCGGCGGCTGCCCATGTCTGATGCCTCCCACATCCGGCAATGGCTGGTGTCGCATGCGGGCGCATGGCGCAGTGTGGTGCAGCGTGTCGCAGCGCTGCGAGCGCAACACCACGCCAGCGTCGATGAGGCGCTGGGCGCCGTGGATGCCTATCGTGGACTTGCCCGAGACCTGGCGACCGCGCGGCGCGTGGCGCCCAACAGCCGCATGACCGCCGGCCTCGAATCCCTGTACGGCCAATTGCACGGCGTGGTCAATCGGCGGCCGCGCGGCGGAATTGCCGCCCTTCGCCTGTTGTTCGCCGATCAAATCCCGACGGCGGCGTATGAGTTGCGGGCGCGCATTGCCAGTATGGGTTTGCTCATGGCGTTGAGCGCGC
The DNA here is from genome assembly GCA_963771615.1 of uncultured Gammaproteobacteria bacterium. Taxonomy (GTDB): domain Bacteria; phylum Pseudomonadota; class Gammaproteobacteria; order Steroidobacterales; family Steroidobacteraceae; genus Bog-1198. The sequence continues at coordinate 903,933 of CAVYUD010000003.1, read as the reverse complement.
TGGCCGGCTGGTGGCTCGTGACAACGTTTCCCACGCTGATCAGCCTGTTCGCGAGCGACGACATGATCGAGCATGTCGAACAAGGCCACCTGTGGACCGAGGGCATCATCAATGTCATGCCATCATCGATTCTGTCCATCGGCATCCTGGCAAACAATATCGTGGTCAGCGTTCTGGCTTTCTGCGCGGGAATATTTCTAGGATTGGGCACGCTGTATCTGGTTGCCATGAACGGCCTCATGCTTGGGCGCGGTATTTGCCTTCGTCCATCAGCACGGATTGGCGCGGGCGCTGTTCGAGTTCATCATTGCGCATGGCCCGGTGGAACTGTCCGTGATTTGCATTGCCGGCGCGAGCGGCATCGCGCTCGGCGAGTCCATCATTCGGCCGGCCGTCGAATCGCGCCGCGATTCCTTCCAGGCGTGTGCGCATCGTGTCGCGCCGGTGTTGCTGTTGTGCGCGCTATTGCTGGTCGGCTGCGGATTCATCGAAGGCTTTGTCTCTCCGGATCCGCGCTTTCCCATGGCCAGCCGAATCACGATCGGCGTTGCCTACTGGCTGCTCATGTGCATTTTCATGAGCGGCGCCGTGTTTAAGCGCGGCGTTGCCGCTGAAAATTAGCATACGCAGCAAACACAGCGTGCTCCAGCTGATCCGGCTTCGCGACCAATGCCGGCGCGCCGAGCGCGTTCAATGCGCGGACTTTCCGCTCCAAGCCAATGCAATACTCCTGTGCAGCGAGGGAACGATAAGGATCGAGCCACTGCCGCGCCGGTGCCCGCGCCAGCGACTCGACGGCTGCACTCGATAAGCCCGCGACGAACGGTAGATGTTTGGGCAGCAGAAACCGCACCGCCTGCGTCAGTTGACTGTTGGCGGATGCATCGTCGATGTCGGTGAGCATGACGATCAGGCTGCGGTGCCGCACCAGGGATCGCACCCGGGTCGCCGCGTACAGCGGATTGGATTCGGTGCGCTCGACTTTAGCGGCCGCCAGCAGTGCCCGCATCCGCACCACGGCGCCGGCGCCTCGCGCCGGCACCAATGTGGCCAACGGACGATCGGCATACAGAATCAATCCCACCAGATCCTCGCGCTCGACCGCGAACTGGGCCAAGCGCGCCGCCACATTCACATAGTGGCCGAATCGATCCAGGTTACCGGCTCGCAGCGAGCTCGAGCGCCCGGCGTCGATGAGAATGACGATTTGCAGACCGCGGTCCTGTGAGAAATCCCGGCTGATCAAGCGGCCCGCGCGTGCGGTGGCCTTCCAGTCGATCACTCGCGGCGGGTCGCCGCTGCGGTATTCGCGCAAGCGCAATACTTCTGCGCCGGCGCCGCCGTCGAGTCCCGCTTGAGACCCCGCTGCCGAGACACTCCTGATCTCCGCCGCGCTGCGAAATAAATCCGGCAATACCCTGAGCTGCTCTGCGCAAACCACTCTCCTCGGCCACCAAGCAAGCCCCAGCGGCCCCGCGATCCGGGTATCAAGGTGCCGCCACTCGTGCTCGCCAAGCCGACAAGGCAGCACGCGGCGTTCGATGAGCGCGCCCGCGCCGCCGGCGACGCTCAGGCGTTCAATCTGCGACTCAACTTCGAAATACTCCGGTGCCGTGAGCGCGACCTCAATCTTCAATTTGCGGTTGAGGGAATGCGTGCCCACGAAGCGAAACAATGCGGCACGCCCGAGATATAGCTGCGCGGGTGCCTCGAGCGTAAAAGCCAATCGGCTGCGCGAAACGATCCAGGATTCATAGGCCAGTCCGAGCAACAGCAGCGCGGCGGGAACCCGCCAAACACCCGTCAAGCTTGAATCGCCGCTCCAATCACTGGCAATTGCAACGGCCGCCGTCAATAACACCAATAGAAAGGCGTTGCTGCGCAGACTCGCGCCGCTCATCGGGGTACCGGTGTCTGTTCGAGGATTCGGCGCACGATCACTTGCGTCGTAATGCCCTCGAGCATGGCCTCGGGGGCAAGCACCAGGCGGTGCGAAATCACGGTGGGCAGCACGTCTTTTACATCGTCCGGATTCACGAAGCTTCCCCCACGCAGCGCCGCTGCGATGCGCGCGGCACGCAACGCCGCCAACGCACCGCGAGTCGACAGGCCCAGGGTGAGGTGCGCATGCTGCCTCGATGCCTGCGCCAGATCCAATACATACCCGAGCAATTCGGGCGCCACATGCACGGCATCGACCGCAGCGCGTGCCTCCTCCAGCATCGTCTGCGAGATGACCGGCGTCGAGTCTTGCCGGTGGGCCGCTGAGCGCTGCGTATTGCGTGAGGATCGCTTGCTCATCTGCGCGCTCCGGATAGGTCATGTCGATGCGCAACATAAAACGATCCAACTGCGATTCCGGCAATGGATAGGTGCCCTCGAAATCACCCGGGTTCTGCGTGGCAATCACCAGAAACTGCGGCGGCAAGCCGTAGGTCTGACGCTCCACCGTCACCTGGCGCTCCTCCATCGCCTCCAGCAGCGCCGACTGAGTCTTCGGACTCGCGCGATTGATCTCATCGACCAGCAATACATCGGCGAACAACGGCCCGGGTCGAAACTCGAATTCGCGTTTCCCCGTGTCAAAGATGTGAATTCCGATGATGTCGGAGGGCATGAGATCCGCCGTTCCCTGCACGCGGCGAAACATGCCGCCGAGCGCTGCGGCCAACGACTTCGACAGCAACGTTTTACCCAACCCGGGCGGTCCTTGCAGCAGGACATGACCGCGCGCGATGACTGCAATCGTCAGAGCGCGAATGATCGGCTTGAGGCCGATGACGGCAATCCCCAGCGAGTCCTGCAGTCGCTGTTCCAAGCCTTCCAAGGCGGTGCTCATATGATTTTTCCTCGCAGCAAAGAAAGAAGATTTTGCAGGCGGCCCAGATCGAATCGAGCGCCGTGTTGTATCTGACGGTGCAGCGCGCGCAATTCCGTCACCTCGTGCGGCGACACGGTAGCCTGCGCCGCCAGCCAATCCCACATCGGCGCACCGTCTTGCGCCGCTCCGAGGCGGCGCCGGATCGAATTGAAGAAATTGGCCAGCATGCGATTCGCCGCAGCGGCCGGCGTCAGGGTGGCGGCGAAAAAATCGCCGCTCGTGCTGACAAACGCCGTGACATCCGCGGGCCGCCAATTGTTGAGGTGCGCGCGCAGCCGTTGCACGCCGAGGACGAACACCAGCCAGAGAAGCACGAGCCACGCAAGTGTCCGATGCAGACGCGGGTCAGCATAGAATGCCTTGGCATCGTAGTAGCTGACCGAACCCTGGTGCGCATCGTCAAATAAGACCACGCCGCCGTCCTGCAACGACCAAGCGATGAGATTCCCCAGAAATTTGGCGTTGTCCACGCTGCCAATTTCACGATTGCTGAAGAGGCCGGCAACGGCCAGCGTAACAATCTGGCCTTTTCCTTGCCGTTCGACCCAGATGGCGCCCTCGCCCTCGTTGGTCTGCGCAATCTGCAGTACCGCGGAAGCATCCATCGGCGTCGCGCGCCATCGTGAGGCTGGAAAATCGGAAACCACACGGAGTGAGCGGACGCCTTGCATGAGCGGATGAACGCCGCGCGGCGTCATGACGATGTCGCGAGGTTGAGTCAATCGCGTCAATGCCGAGCGCAACGCTCGCACCGAGCCGGCCTTGTCGGGCTGCTTATCGACAGCCGAATCCACTGTATCGAAATTGAGCCGCGTCAAGCGGCCCACATCCCTGACAAGCCTGCTGCCTCCAGCCAACGCCCATTCAGGCGTGTCATCGAGGCCCGCGGCGACCACGAGGGTATTACCGCGTGCAATCCAGGCATCCAGTTGCATCGCCTCAGCGGGATGTACGGGCAATTCATGCGGTAGCGTCGTCAACAGCAGATTACCGCTTGCCCTGAGAGAGGTATCGCTGCTCAACCGGTCAAAACGCTCGTGCCACGCCGCCAACCGCACCCCTTCGCCGCTCAGCCAGCGCCATGCTCCCTGATATCCAGCGGGACCCAGCTCGGCGCTCAAGGGCCGGTGCGGCGCCTGCTCATCCGCGCCAGGCTTCGGAAAAAATAATGCGTAGCTTAAAAAAAGTGCGCCGGCCGCGAGCGCAACGGTGACCAGTCGCTCCTTCAAGATCTGCTTTTCAATTCTGCTAACTGCGCCAGAAGAGCTTCGCCGCGCCGCTTCACCTCGTCCGCGGGCTCGGTCGCCCTGTCTCGCGGTCCGTAAAAATTCGATTCCGCGCCAAGAGCGACGCCGGCGAAGGCGGCGCGCTGCTCCTCGCTGTCGAATACGCTGCGCATCACGAGTTCGCGATGCGTCAAGCTGCGATCGGCTCGGAGTCGTCCCAGCTGCAATAACTTACGACCAGCTCGCGCAGCAACACCGTCAAGGCATCCGTTGCGGACGCTGGAACGATGTCTGGGTTCAAGGTATGCCTCGATTCCGTTCGATGACTTTGCCGGCGCCCCGTCCCTGCGCGCGCCGACCCGAGCCGTACGGCTCTAATCTCGCGGACCACGATCAGCACCGCCGCAATGACCACCAGGCCAGTCAAACAATAGGTGATTATTTTGAGAAAGGTTACTGACATTTCCGTCTGGGCCGACCAGCGCTCCCACAGCCGATTCAACCATCCCGCGAGCGAAGAATCGCTGCGCGACAGCCAATTCTTGAGCCAGGTCTTAAAGGTCTGCCACCATGTCGAGACCGGCGGCGTCTTTTCTTGCAACGATTCGAGAATTTTAGGCAGGGCCGCCGTATCGGGCGCGCGCCACGCGAGCGCGCGAATACTGCTGCGCCAATTCGCTCATGTCTGCAAGGGCATGGGCGTTCAATTTTTGCTGCCAGCCGTCAATGAGAATCGCATCGAACCCCGTAGCGGTGAGCGCATCTTGCAGGCCCGGGCAAGCGGCTTCGAGCGCCTTGACGCCCTTGAGGGTAGGGCGATGCGGTGTCGGCGCATTGACGCACCACGTCGAGCGGTGCCGCGGCAAGGCGCGCGTACCAGCTCGACATGAGCAAACCCAAGCCCACGAGAATCAGCCGCGGCCGCAGACTCTTCGATTAGCGTGGTCACTAGACTGCTAAGGCGTTCACCCGGCCGGCTAGGTCCGTGCCTTCTTTGCGCAGCTTAATGTCGTAGTAAATGGCTAGAAGAACCGCCGCATACAGCGGCGAAATCAGTGCATTGCCAAGCAGAGAAATTAGCCTGGATCAGCAACCCCGGTATCCCGCCGGTTGATCCCATGCTGGCCGCGACAACGCCCGCGATGATGCCTATGACCAGAAATAACACGACAATGACAATGATCAGCACAGTTAAAATTGTCGCGGCCCGCCACCAATTCCCCGTCGTCATGGTCCAACTTCGGCGCAGAGATTCAAGCGCTCCCTTGTCCTCGACGATCAATATCACAGCACCCAGGATGATTTTCCCCACCGCGTAGCAAAACACCACGAACGCCGCCGCCCCAACGATCAGGCGCACCAGGGTGGACGCGCCGGCCAGGATGAAAAACAAGACAACCGTCGGCAGTGCAACGGCAACGCCAACCAACAAGCCCATCAGAAACGCGCGCCCCAACAAACGAAACCCGATGGATAGACTTTGTCCGATGCTTGCCCCTTCGTTCCTCGCCGTGGCATCCGTCTGAGCAATGACCGCGTTATGAAACCCGATCGAGGCGATTGAAAATACCAAGTAAGCCAACTGACAGGCCCGCCGAACTCATCATCATCGTGACCAACGGCTGCCGGGCTCCGAGCGGAGCACCAAACTTGGCCCAATAAACGACCAACGGGACCGCCAGCAACAGCTGTCCCATAAGTGCGATCAGCCAGGCTCTGGAAAAGGCCGCCCGCCACAGGCGCAGGCCGTCATCGAGTACCCCTCCGATGCTGCGCGGCTCTGTCGGTATCGTGTACACGGCGATTCTCCCTGAATCTTTGTAAATTAGAGGTTAACACGACTCCTCAACCCGCTACACTTTCGAATAAATGCCCACGCTACGCAAGGCCGTGCATGCGGACATAGCCGCGCTCAATGCGCTGATCGCTCGATCCGCACGCGGATTGAGCGCCGAGGAGTATCGGCCGCAACAGATCGAAGGCGCATTGCGCGGGGCATTCGGCGTCGACACCCAATTGTTGACGGATGAGACCTATTTCGTGGTCGAGGACGCCGGCCAACTCGTCGGTTGCGGCGGATGGAGCTTTCGCTCGACGCTGTTCGGAGGCGACGCCCGCGCGGGCCGCGATTCATCAATCCTTGATCCCAACACCCACGCCGCGAAAATCCGCGCCTTTTTTGTCGATCCCGGCCATGCCCGCCGCGGCATCGGCTCGCTGTTGCTCGATCACTGTGAAAACCAAGCGCGCGCCCACGGATACCGGGAAGTTGAACTCATGGCGACCCTGCCGGGTGCCAAGCTCTACACCGCTCGCGGGTATGCCGCCAGTCCCCTGGTGCATTTCGACGTCGGCTCGGGACAGAGCATCGAATTCATCCCCATGCGCAAATCGCTAGTCGCGCCATAGGCGCTGCCAACCCGCATGCCCCAGGGCACGCAAGGTGCGGATATTGCGCCGGTAAATTTCTTCGGTGTCGCCGACCGCCGCGACGGCGCGCTCCACGCTGGCCTCACGCAGCAAATGCAGCATCGGATAGGGAGATCGATTGGTGTAGTTCTCAATGTCATCGGCTTGCGTTTCCGCGAATTGATACTGCGGATGGAAGCTTGCCACCTGCAACTCTCCCTCCAGATTCAGTTCGGCAACGGTGGCATCGCAGACTTCGAGGAAGTCGTTGTATTCGGTGAAGTCCGCGAGCACCCAAGGATGAATGAGCAGCGTGGTCTCTCGAACCGCAAGGTCGGCGGCCGCGAGAGCCTGCAACTCAGAGCGCAGATCCTCGAGCAGTCCGGCGGCGCTGCGTTGCTCACTGACCGTGAAGTGCACGCGCTTGGCGCGGTACGGATTTTCGGCGAACGGGCATAGATTGAGGCCGATCACTGCTCTCTCCAGCCAGTGCCGCGTCGCGCAAACAATCTCATCGCTATGAATTTGCAATTCTCTCTTCAATCCTTCAAGGCAGTTTGGTTGGGAGCCTGTCTGACCATCATAGTTCGAGTATCCTATGCGCCCTCGACCTTTTGAGAGCGTCTCGATGCCGCAAACGATTCCTGCCACGCTGATCCCCGGAGATGGGATCGGACCTGAAATCATGGAAGCTGTCCTCAGTGTTTTGGCGGCGCTGGGTGCGCCGTTTGAATGGGAAAGACAAATTGCGGGATTGGAGGGCGTCAAAACCGCGGGAGATCCGCTTCCGCCCAAGACCCTGGAAAGCATCCGGCGCACCCGACTTGCCCTGAAGGGCCCGCTCGAAACTCCTTCCGGCGGCGGCTATCGATCTTCCAATGTCCGTCTACGCGAAGAGTTCAAGCTCTATGCGAACTTGCGCCCGGCGCGCACGCTGATCCCGGGCGGCCGATTCGACAACATTGATCTGGTGGTGGTGCGCGAGAATCTCGAAGGACTGTATATCGGGCATGAGATGTACATCCCGATCGACGACGATCCGCATGCAGTAGCCATGGCCACGGGCGTCAATACGCGCCAAGGCAGCCGCCGCCTGCTGCAATTCGCCTTCGAGCACGCGGTCGCGACCGGCCGTAAGAAAGTCGCGATCGTTCACAAAGCGAACATCATGAAGGCCCTCACTGGAATTTTCCTCGAAACCGGGCTCGAGCTGTACGAACGCAAGTACAAGGGCAAATTCATCCTGGAAACCGTCATCATCGATGCCTGCGCGATGAAGCTGGTGTTGAATCCGTGGCAATTCGACGTGCTCGTAACCACGAATTTATTCGGCGACATCTTGTCGGATCTGGTTGCCGGGTTGGTCGGCGGATTGGGAATGACGCCGGGCGGCAACATTGGCGCCGACGCCGCCATTTTTGAGGCGGTGCACGGCTCCGCCCCCGACATTGCAGGCAAAGGCATCGCCAACCCGATCGCGCTGCTGCTTGCCGCCGCGATGATGCTCGACCACTGCCACTTGCCGCACATGGCGACCCGCCTGCGGACAGCAATCGAGCAAACCCTGAACGCCGACAACGTGCGCACCGGGGACTTAGGCGGCAAGGCCAACACCGCGGAATTCACGCGCGCGCTGATCGCACGCATCGGCCGCTGATCAGACGATGCCGCCCATCATTTCCATCCAGGGCGTCACCAAATCGTACGCCACCGGGTTTCAAGCGTTGAAGCTGGTCAATCTCGATATCGAACGCGGTGAAATCTTTGCGCTGCTCGGACCCAACGGCGCGGGCAAGACCACGCTGATCAATATCGTTTGCGGCATCGTCACCGCAAGCGCCGGCAGCGTAACCGCCGATGGCCACGATATCGTGCGCGATTATCGCGCCGCCCGCGCCATGATCGGCTTGGTGCCGCAGGAGCTGAGCACCGATGCGTTTGAAACCGTGTGGGCCACCGTGACCTTCAGCCGCGGGTTATTCGGGCGCGCACCCAATCCGAAATTCATCGAGGGCCTATTGCGCGATCTGTCATTGCTGGACAAGCGCAACAGCAAGATCATGACCCTGTCGGGCGGCATGAAGCGCCGCGTCATGATTGCCAAGGCGCTGTCGCATGAACCGCAGATACTCTTCCTGGATGAGCCGACCGCAGGCGTCGATGTGGAATTGCGGCGCGATATGTGGGCGCTGGTGCGCGGGCTGCGGCAGACGGGGTGTGACCATCATTTTGACCACCCACTACATCGAAGAGGCCGAGGAGATGGCCGACCGCGTCGGAGTCATCAACAAAGGCTCACTGATGCTGGTCGAGGACAAAAGCGAGTTGATGAAAAAGCTCGGTAAGAAGCAGCTGACGCTGCACCTTGCGGCGCCGCTGCGGCAAATTCCCGGTGAACTGCAAGCCTGGGATCTGGAACTGAAATCCGAGGGCAATGATTTGGTCCATACCACCAATAGCGCCGACGGCGTCGATATCTCCACGCTGCTGAAGCGCCTCAGCGATCTAGGGATCGTCATCAAGGATCTGCAGACTCATCAGAGTTCGCTTGAAGATATCTTCGTCAAGCTAGTGAGCGAACGCGCATGAGTACGCCGGCCTTCCCCGCCGCTTTCAATCGTCATGGCGTCTGGGCGATCTATAAATTCGAAATCGCCCGGGCGCTGCGCACGCTGGTACAAAGTCTGGTCACGCCGGTCATCACGACCTCTCTTTACTTCGTGGTATTCGGCGCCGCGATTGGATCGCGCCTGACGACCGCCAGCGGCGTGAGTTACGGCGCATTCATCGTGCCCGGACTCATCATGCTGGCCCTGTTTACCGAGAGCCTGTCGAATGCCTCCTTCGGCATCTATTTTCCGAAGTTCACCGGCACAATCTACGAGCTGCTGTCGGCACCGGTATCTTACGTGGAAATCGTCATCGCCTACGTCGGCGCGGCCGCCTCCAAATCCATCGTGCTCGGATTGATCATCCTGGCGACCGCATCGCTGTTCGTACCCATCAGGATCCTGCATCCCGTTTGGATGGTTGCCTTTCTGCTGATGACTGCCGCCACCTTCAGTTTGTTTGGTTTCATCATCGGCATCTGGGCCAAGGGATTCGAGCAACTGCAATTCATCCCGATGCTGGTCATCACCCCGCTGACTTTTTTAGGAGGCGCGTTTTATTCCATCGATATGCTGCCGCCGGCGTGGCGCGCTTTCAGCCTCTTCAATCCCATCGTGTACTTGATCAGCGGCTTTCGTTGGAGCTTCTACGGTGCGGCCGACGTCAGCGTCGGCATCAGCTTCGCTGTGACCGTGGGATTTTTTGCGATCTGCCTGGCGCTGGTGGCCTGGATTTTCAAAACCGGCTACCGGCTCAAGAATTAAAAGCCGGGCGGCATTCGCATGCGATGCCGCCCGGAATTTCCTTTCAGCACCTCAAAACTTATACAACGCCTTCGCATAATAGAACCCACCGTTGATGCCGAACGGCGAGTACAGCGGGTATTGAGTTACCGCCGCGTTGTCGCCGGCGGCGATTTCGCGGTTCAGAATGTTGCTGTTGAGCTTGTTCGGAAAGCGGTTGAACAAGTTCGTCGCGCCGATTGAGAAAGTCAGGTGATCGGTGAACCCATAGGCGAGGTCCAGATTGGTGATCGCGGTAACGCCGATTTTGTCCTGGAAATACTGGAAACTGCCGGAGGGATTGTCGCCGTCGTCATTTTCGTAGTCCGAGGACGGACCGTAGATTTTCTCGACTAGATTGATGGTCAATTTCTCGATGTTGATCAGCGCACCGAGATTGATGACGTACTTCGGCGTCGCGGTGGTCAGCTCGGAGTAAGCCTCTTGATCGTACAAAACATTGGGTACCAACGGCGCCGGTGTCGTGCCCAGTTTGGTGAGCGTGGTGTCGTTGTAGGTCGCTCCGATCGACCAATTGACCCGTGCGAAGTTGTAGTCGTATGGAAAATCGAAGACCAGGTCGGCGCCTCGAGTGCGGGTATCGATCCCGTTCGCAAACAGGCTCACCCCGTACGAGCCCGTCTTCAACACATCCGGATCGATGACATCGGTGCCGCCCGAATAGATGGCGATCGCATTGTTGATCGCCGCTGCCGCCCGGCTGAACTACCCCATTGATCGCACCGGCAACCTGGCCGCTGCCCACAATGCGGTTGGTAATGGTGATCTGGTAGATATCCAACGTCGTGCTCATGTGCGGCAGCGGACGCCACACCAAGCCGACGCTGTAGTCCATGGATTTCTCCGGTTGCAGATGCCCAAGCCCCAGCGCCGCAGCCGCGGGCGAGTCAGGCGGCAACTGGATATACGCGGTCGTTGGTCCGACGTTCGTCGACGAATAATATTCCTCCGCCAGTGTCGGTGCGCGAAAGCCATTGTTGACGGTGCCGCGCAGGGCGAACTCGGGCGTAAAATCATAACGGGCGGTGAGTTTCCCGACCGTGGCATTGCCGAAATCGCTGTAGTGCTCGAATCGAGCTGCACCATCGACGCGCAGTCCGTCGATAGGCTGAGTCGCCAGATCGATATAGGCCGCATAGTTGGTGCGATCGTGCGTGGCGGCGTCCAAGGGCGTGAAGCCCGGATAGGACTGCGCGCCTCCAGATGCGTAGGAAAGCGGCACTCCGGCCCCGATCTCGTAGGTTTCGCGGCGATATTCACCGCCGAATGCCACCGTCAGTGGACCCGCCAATCCGATGTTGAAGTCGCGCGCGAAGTCGAGCGACGTCGTCCATTGGGTCGACTGGAGAAAGCCGTCGTAGAAATTGACGGGCGTCGGGACCCCTGTGGTGTTGTAAGTGCCCGCGTTGTACGACTGGATGGTCGATACGTCGACGTGATCGCCGCCGTATCCGGTCGCCAAATCCCAGTTCCAGGAAGCGATGCTGCCTTTGACTCCGAGATTGAATTGATAGTCGTCCTCATCGCTGGCCTCTTGCGGGTTGAAGCCGTACGGGAACGGATAAATTGTCGCGCCGCCCGGCGGGGTGTACTGCACCTTGGAAGGCACGCGGTAGTTCTCATAGGAAGCGGCGTCCTTGTGGCCGTAGGTTCCGAATAAATAAAGTTCGGTGCCGTCTGCAAAATCGTAGCCCGAGTTCACCGCGAACATCTTCTGGCGCACGGCGGCATCACCCGAGATCATGTTCTCGTAAGGGTAGCCGGGCACGTTCTGAATGTTGGTGTCAGGGTATGTGGTCGCGGCGGTCCGCGCGGATCGATCTCACCGACATTGCTATGGCCATGGCTGCGAAATTCGCCGGTCAGATTGAAAAAACCGCCTTGGCCGGCCTCAAAACCCGCGTTGCCGCTGACATCCTCGGTTCGGCCGCCGCCGTCGTTGCCGTACTGTCCGTAGAGCCCTGAGAGCGTGCCGCCGGAATTGTTCTTTTTGAGAATGATGTTGACCACTCCGGCGATCGCATCCGAACCGTATTGCGCCGCTGCGCCCTCGGTCAGCACTTCGACGTGATCGATGGCATCCAAGGGGATGAAATTCAAATCCACGCCGGCGCCGCCCTGAAACGGCGATCCGGTATCAACCGCCAGATTCGCGGTCGTGTGCCGGCGCTTGCCATTGACCAGCACCAGGACATCGTTGGGACTGACGCCTCGCAATCTCGCCAACAAGGTCTGACCGGCCATGTCGAAGCCGAACGCCTGCATTTGCAGCGAAGGGACCAGGGTCGACAGGGCCGACATCAGGTCTGGCGCACCGGCAGATTTCAGCGCCTCCGCGCCGACGATTTGAATGGGCGCCGCGCTGTCTGAGGCTTTGATTCCGGTCTGACGCGAACCGGTCACGATCACCTCGTCCAAATCGCTTTCGCCGGTTGCCGGCGTTTCCGCAATTGCGTGCACAGCCGGCCATACCGCCGCGGCGCAAAGCAGTGCGATTGACGCGCGCAACCTACGCGATCGTGCATCATCCCGATTCAGCGTCATTGACTTGCCGGCCTCACTATTGGCTATCAGCATCTGGCACCCCTTATGTTTGTGATTCATCAGCGTTGCGCAATTGCAGCGTGCAATGCGTTGTCGCCATCAGGCGGGGTGCAATTAGTGGGCCAAGTCTCCACGGCGTGGTGCCGGCGATGCGCCGGAGGGTGGAAATTCCGGGGTTTTTATCCGACTAAAATCATGTATTTCATAATTTTGAAATATCATTCTCAGCCAATTCCGGGCGATGCGTTGTGTTGCATTTCTCCGACACATGCGATGGCTGAGGCCAGCCGCCTGGGCTGAGAGGGTGCACGGTGCTGCGCCCTGCGCCCCAACAAGTCGCGTGACCTCGCACTTTCGAAGTGCGGCCTACTCTCAGAGGACGGGCAAGATCGATAGGACCAGCAGTGCCGCTGCGCACTTGGTTGAGAGTTCGCCCGCAAAAATATTGACACCCGCGCCGCCAGCGCGCAGCCCCTCGCTTGCAGTTAGTTAACGTACATGTTAACTTTATCCATATTCGTTAATATTTGATTTGGAGCCCATGATGAAACCCACTCCGAGCGATTGGCCGCGCATGTCGAGCGCGGTCGTGTATCAGGATGCGGCCGCCGCCATCCAATGGCTGTGCGATGCATTCGGCTTCGAGGTGCGACTCAAGGTCGAAGGCGACAAAGGCCAAATCGAACACAGCGAACTAACCTATGGCGAGGGGCTGATCATGGTCGCCCAGGAAACGCCGGAGTCGCCGCGCCCCTGGAAACGCACCATGCGCAGTCCCAAATCGTTGCAAGGCGCTAGCACCCAAAGCATTATGTTTTTTGTCGACGATGCCGATGCACACTGTGCGCACGCGCGCGCGCACGGCGCGCAAATCATCGAAGAACCCGCGACTCACGACTACGGTCAGGATTACTGGTCGGATCGCAGCTATGGTGCGGCCGATCCTGAGGGTCACCTGTGGTGGGTAACGCAGCGCCTGCGCAATCCTTCGCCGGGCTAGTGACCCGGCATGGAACGCTCGGCCGATTTCCAACTGAACGCAGCATTCGGTGCTCTCGCCGACCCGTCGCGGCGTGAAATGCTTCGGCTCTTGCTGCACAAGCCGCGGCGCGCCGGCGAACTGGCGGAATGCGTCGAGATGAGTCCGCAAGCCTTGAGCCGACACCTGCGTGTGTTGCGCAGGGCGGGACTGGTTTCCGAGCATGGTGTCGAAAAGGACGCGCGCGTGCGGATCTACAGCGTTCACCCCTCTGCTTTTCAGCCGGTGCAGGACTGGATGGCGCAGGTGGAAGACCTGTGGCGCCGCCAGCTTCACGCCTTCAAGACCTTTGCGGAAAACCCACGTCGGGGCGGCAGACTGAAGCCGTGAGCGGCGATCGCGCCCGCGTCAGCGTCAGCGTCGCGATCCCACCGTCGCGCGCCTTCCAGATCTTCACCGCTGACATCGACCAATGGTGGCGCCGCGGCATGAAGTTTCGGAATTCGACCTCGCGCAGCCTGATATGCATCGAGCCGAAGGTGGGCGGCAGGTTATTTGAGTCCTTCGCGGCAGAAGGAACAGAGCAGGTCGTCGAGGTCGGTCGCGTGCATGTCTGGGAGCCGCCCCGCCGCCTTGCCTTCACCTGGCGCAATGCCAACTTCGCCCCACACGAGCAAACCGAAGTCGACATTCAGTTTGAACCTACCGTCGCCGGCACGCTGGTGACGGTGACTCATAGCGGCTTATCGAGCCTACCGGCCGATCATCCGGCACGGCACGGTCTGCAGGGCTCGGAATTTCCCCGCATGATCGGCTTGTGGTGGGGCGAGCAAATGAGTGCGCTGCGCCTGTTCTGCGCCGCGCAATCTTCATAACCCCAGAACCACAACCTTACCGGTGACCTTCGCAGTGGGCCAGATCGGCGAGGTCATCCCGGCCGCCACGGCGATTTTTTGCCCCACTCCCGTGTCATAGGTAATCACCCCGCCGCCGATTGCGCCGCCCAAATCCTTTGACCACAGCTTCTTGCCGGTCGCGGCGTCAAGTGCATAGAAATTGCCGCCCATGTCTCCGAACAGAACCAGGCGTCCGGTAGTCGGCGTCACTCCGCCAATCACAGGGAACGGTGCGTGAAACTGCCATTTGCGTTCGCCGGTATCGGCGTTGCTGGCGGTCATCCAGCCCGACCACATTTTTGGATCGTCTTGCTTGCCGAATCCTTGAGTCGCGCCGCCCCAGGGCTTGCCCGCCGGCGAGCTTTCCAGGCTACTCACGGTGACCGGCTGCACGGTCGTGCACCAATCGACTTCGCCGGTGAGAATGATATTGTCCGCCGGGTCGAAGGCCGCGCCATTCCACTCCGCTCCGCCCTGCGTGCCGGGACAGAATCGCGTTCCTTGCGGGCTCATCGGTGCCTCGGCATTCGTGACGGTCGTGACCGGCATGCGGTAAACCAGTTTTCCGGTGTTCAGATCGATCAAGTACAAATGCCCGTCCTTGGGCGCTTCGGCCAACATGCGGTGGCCTTTATTGCTCAGAAACAAAGCGGGCGGCGATGACACGTCCCAGTCGTGGAAGTCGCGTTTGACCAGCTGGAAATGCCGCTGGTAGGCGCCGGTCTTCGCATCCAGCACGACGATCGAACTGGCAAATAAATTCTCGCCTTGCCTGGGTTCCTTGATGAAGTCGGGCGCCGGGTTGCCGGCAGGGATATACAATAGCCCGGTTACCGGATCGAGTGAATAAGAAGTCCAGGTTGCCCCGCCGGTGATGGGGAAGCCCTTGGTTTCCTTCCAGCTTGCCGCGTATGCCGCCTTGGGATCCGGCGCCGCGGGCCCACGCGCCACGTCGGCGGCACCCTTCGGCACCAGATAAAACTCCCAGACGATGTGACCATCCTTGTCATCCAGCGCATACATCCGCCCCTTGACGCCCTTGTTATCGCCCCCGGCATTGCCGATAAACACCAAGCCGTTCCAAGCGATCGGCGCAGCCGGTACCGACTCGCCCTTGGCAGCATCCGCAATCGTCGTAGCCCAGATGCGCTTGCCGTTCTTGGCATCGTAGGCGATCACTTTGCCGTCGGCAGTTCCGCGAAACACTCGATGATCGAGCCACGCAATGCCGCGATTGACTTTCAATTCGCCCGAAGGCGAGTCTTCGTGGCTGCGCCAATTCAGCTTGCAGCTATTCGGATCAATGGAAAACGTGTCGCGCTCGGTTGTGCCGAATAAGGCGCCATCCACTTCCACCAAACCGGTCTGAAACGAAATCTGTTCGCCGGTATCAAAACTGCAAATTACTTTGAGGCCCGTGACATTTTTGTTGTCAATCTTTTCCAGCGTCGCATAGCGGTCAGAGGTCAGCGTGCGGTTATAACTGGGCCAATCATTTGCGGCTTGCGCCAGCGGCGCCATGATGCAGAGAACGGCAGCAGCGGCCGCGACGGCTCTAATGGCTGGCATACGGATTTCCTACGATGTATTTGGGCATTAATGTGGGTATCCAGGCGTTAATGTGGATCATGCCGCCGGCCGCGTCTAGCGCATACAGAGCGCGCCTGCTGTCAGCGCTTGCCTACAAGGATTGTCGATGTCGCGACCCTCCGAGGCGCGAAATTAGAGGCGCTAACAGGTATCTTTAGGCGCATGCCCAACGACAATGCGCAGTCCTCGGCCGCGAAATCTGCCTTCGTCCGCGAAGGAGAATCTCGAGGTTTTATCTCAGTTCAATGACCGTGAAGAGGCGCAGATATCCGGCCTGCAGCTCGCCATCGAGCGCGTCAGCCGCGTCTTCGGCAGTCCGGCATTCTTCGCATTCGCACTGGTATTCATCGCGATGTGGATTGCCATCAACCTGTGGGGCATGAAGCATGGTTGGCGACACGTCGACAGCCCGCCGTTTTTTTGGCTGCAGGGCCTGGTGAGCTGCAATGCCCTATTGCTGACGGTCGCGGTGCTCATTCGGCAAAACCGCATGGCGCAGGTCGCGGAGCATCGTGCGCATCTCGATCTGCAAATCAACCTGCTGACCGAGCAGAAGGTGACTAAACTGCTGCAGATCATCGATGCGCCGCGGCGCGAGCTGGCGGCGCAGCACGGCCGGACACGACGACGGAAGCGCACGAAATGACCAAGCCCGCGGACACCCACGCCCTGATGCACGCCATCAAGGAGAAGCAAGAAGATCGTTAGCGAACCTCGGTCGCCCCGCTTACTGGTACAGATGCCGCCGCGTCAACGGCAGGTCGGGAATTCCGGCCGAGCGCTTGTTCGCCAATATCTGATAAATGCCGATCTCGCCGGATTCGAACTGCAGCGCGCACGCCGACATGTACAGTCGCCAGACTCGATAGGTCGCTTCGTTGACGTACTGCAACGCTAACGCGCGGTTTCTCTCCAGACGCGCCACCCAGTGCCGCAAGGTCATCGCGTAGTGCTGGCGCAGTCCCTCGACGTCGGCAATTTCAAACTTTGCGCGTTCCATCGCGCGCTGCACGTTACTGATGGTATCGAGCTGGCCGTCCGGAAACACATAGCGATTGATGAATTCCGTGGACACGTTTGGCTGCCAGCCCTCGGTATCGTGTGTGATGCCATGATTGAGAAACAGGCCGCGCGGCTTGAGCAGGCGATTCACCGTGGCGAAGTAGACCGGTAGATTCTTGAGACCCACATGTTCAAACATGCCGACGCTCGCAACCTTGTCGTACAGCGCATCTCCCGGCAAATCTCGATAGTCCATCAATTCCACGCTCACGCGATCGGCAAGCCCGGCTTCATCAATGCGTTCACGCGCTATCTTCAACTGTTGCGAGCTCAAGGTCACCCCTTGAGCGTGCACGCCGTAATGGCGCGCCGCATGGATCACCAGCGCGCCCCAGCCGCAGCCAATGTCGAGGAATTTCTCCCCGGGCCGCAATGACAGCTTGCGGCAAATGTGATCGAGCTTGGCTTGCTGCGCAGTGTCCAGATCGACCTCGGGGTTTTCGAAATAGGCGCATGAATACACCATGGCTCGGTCCAGCCACAATGCGTAGAATTCGTTCGAAACATCGTAGTGAAAGTGGATGGCATCGCGATTTTCCGATTTCGAATGAGCCTTGATTCGCGGTGCATCGGAGGGTGCGAACAGCCGCTCGGATTGGCGGGCGGCGGCATTCAACATCCGCAAGCGCCATGCGGTGAGAGCAGCCAGCAGTTTCTCGGCACGCGGCATCTGCAGCGCATCCAAGTGGTCTTTCAGGCTCAGAGCGGCGAAGAAGTCGCCCTCGATATCCAGCTCGCCGCGGAAGTATGCATCAGCCAACGCCAGCGGATCGTTGCCGAGCACCGCTGACCAAACGGTGTCGGGGGTACGGAATACGAGCGTAAATGGCGAGTCCGGGCCCACTGCTGCGTGCGTCCCGGCGCGGATGACCGTGCCATCCCACAATCTTAAAGTAAGGGCTCCCGGATAACGGCGAAATAAGCGTTGCAACAGCTCTGCGGCTTGCTCGCCGCCGCGGTAACCGGCGCCGCTCTGCGCCTCCGCAGCCCCGGAGGGGGGCGTCGTTGCGGGGGATTCGGAACTCAATGCGGATTCAGTGTGCATTTGATTATTCATATAGACACTCCGACGTGCGTATACGAGACCAAGCAATTCGCATACCAACACGAATCGGCCGGGAATTCCAGACATCCCGGCCTTTTTCGCTGAATTTATTACATCCTCACCCCAAAACTTTCACGCGACGGCCCTACTTGCCCGTGGCGTTTCTGGTGCGTTCAATAAAGGCGGCGACGTTCCCGTGCAGCGCCCTCAAATCCGGCTCATGCGCGTACACCATGTGGCCGGAGGTGTAGAAATGCATCTCGATATTCCCCTCGAGCGTGCTCTGGATGGGCAGCTGCCGCAGCTCATATTCGGCCGCGAAATACGGCGTCGCCAGGTCGTAATAGCCGCCATTGAGCTGCACCTTCAGATTGGGATTCTGCTTCATGGCAACGGCCAGATCCGGCATCACATTCACAGGGCCAGGAACCTTGCTCGGCGCACCGGGCGGTTGGTGCAGAAAATCCCAATGATTGCCGGCGTCAAAGTACTCCGCCTTGTAGATTTTCTTCTGGCCGAATTTGAGCGTTGTCCTCACATAGTCATTGAATGCCGAGACATAGGCGGAGGAAATGGCGGCCGACTGCGGATCGTAATCGGCCTCCTTGCTCATCGGATCGATGGTGGGGCCGGCGAACCGCGTGTCCAAGCGGCCGGTCGTAATGTCCGCGCCCAGCAGGGTTTTTTCGAACTCACCGCCATTTACGCGCAAATTCGCACGCTCAATGTAATCGACAGGAAGCCCGGTGTAGTTGTGCAGCTTGGTTGCTATCTCGGTCTTGTGTTCCGGGCTCAAGGTCGAGCCCGCTGCGAGGGCTTGCAGATAGTCGCCCATTGCAAACGCCTCCACCTCGTGCAACAGCGGCTCGAGCGCTGCCGGCTGATTGGGCAGCTTGTGGTGATACCATGCCGTGGCCGTATACGTGGGCAGCGCCAGTGAATAGGGCAAATCCATACCCGGATTGAATTGCGGCGCATCGACGCCGTCGTCGAAATTCAACACCTGCGAAAGCAGGATTACGCCGTTCAAATCCATCGATTTTTCGTTTTCCAGGATATAGGCCAAGGCTGCCGACCGCGTCGTGCCGTAGCTTTCGCCGAACAGGTACTTCGGTGAATTCCATCGATTGTGCTTGGAAAGAAACTGAACGATGAAATTCGCAAACGCGTGGGCATCCTGATCGACACCGAAAAACGCCTTCTCCTTGTCCGTTCCGCGCAAATGACCGAAGCCCGTGCCCGGTGCGTCGATGAATACCAGATCGCTGGCATCGAGCAGCGTGTACTCATTGTCGATGAGGCGATAAGGCGCAGCCGGGCTGTGCGTATCGTCCGCGGTTACGACACGCTTCGGACCGAAGGCGCCCATGTGCAGCCAAACAGTCGATGAACCCGGGCCGCCGTTATAGATAAAGGTGATCGGCCGATGGCCGTCTTCCTTGTCGCCGCGAAAATATGCGACATAGGACATGCCCACTTCGGGCGGCTGCGGCGGCGGCGGCCCTTGCCGATCTTCTTTCGGCAGCGGCGGATCATCATCCAAGGGATCCTTGACATGCACCACCATAATGCCCGCTTCGGCCTGATAACTCAGCGCTCGACCGCCGATCGTCACCGAGCCTGAACTTGCTTGCTGCTCGTCTTTCAAATAGCGCGGCGACTCGGTCGGATCGGGCACCACCGCGATTTTGGTGTCCGGCGCATCGCTCACGGTCCGCTCGGCGGCTAAAGAAGGCGATGCACCGAGCGCCATACTTAAGATAGCGGTGCACATCAATCCGCGGATACTCAAATCCATTATTTTGCAACTCCCAGGGGTCAGTGAGGCGTTATTGTAGCGCTGAGAGCGCGATTGGTATCCTAATATTCGAATCGATATATCAGTCCGATGCTTGTGCCTGGATCATTATCTGGCGTCGTGCCTTGAACCGCCGTGCCATTTCCCAAGCGCGTTTGCAGTCTCAAGTGTTTGGTCAGGTCCACGTCCGCTTCGAGTTGACTGGTGCCGGCGGTACTTTGCTTCGCCTCGATGTAGACCCGCTTGGAGACATAGCGGCCCGCCTCGATGCTGGCGCCGGAGTCCTGTCCGGTTTGCGCGTTGGTCGTGCCCGCACCGATGCTCAGGCGATCCAGCCCCAAGCTCTTTTGGATCTTGACCAAGGGATTCAAACTGTTGCTCCCGCCCACGCCGCTCATCGAGGCGAGTGCAGCCCCAACTTGGGCGAGCTGCAGCGGCGTCAGCTGCTGCGTCGGCGCGCCAAACAGCAACAGCGCCATGATTTCGTCCTGCGGCTTCGCCGGTGAGCTGCTGAAATCAAAAACCGGCGCGTCGGCGAGGCCCGTGATATGCATGGTCGCGGTGGTATCGCCGATGGTGGTCTGCGCCGTGAAATCCAATGTCGGGTCGATTTTATTTTGCAACCCGGCCCCGTTGAAGCTCACGCGGCCCTCGGTAAAATTCAATCGACCCGTGGCCAGCGAAAAGGTGCCGCGCTCGAGATCGAAGCCGCCGCTCACCAGCGGTGAATCTGTCGTTCCGCCGATCTGCAAATCGCCGCGCATCCTGGCGTCCAAGCCGCGGCCTTGCACCAGAATCTCATCCGGCGCTTGCACCGCGACGTTCAACCCGATGACGAGCGGTTTTTCAGGGACGGGTTTCTTGGTGCCGCGGCGCCGGACGTCGAGTACCGCGACGTTGAGCGGCATGCCGTTGGGGATGCCGATCAAGGTCCGATTAAGGTGCATGCTTCCCGCCACATCGAGCCGTTCGCGCGCGGTGCCTTTGATCGTGAGGTCCGCGTTGAGATTCGACGTAATCAGCTTGCTGACCAGCGGTTGGGCATTGCGCGCGGTAATCTGTAGTTCGACCGGAATGCCCTTCTGCAGAATTCCCACGCTGCCGCTCATCGACACGGTGCCCGGCGCCGCCGACGCCGTAAAGGTTTTGATCTGCAAGGTGCCTTCGTTGCCGACGATTTGCGCGGTGATATCCGACAAGCTGACGCCGCGACCGTAGTCGTTGATCTTGCCGTTTTTCAATTCGAGGGTACCGGTGATTTGCGGTGCCGCCACGTCGCCGGTGATCGTCGCATCGATGTCGAGTTGCCCGGACGCATGCTGGCCACGCGCTTCCAAGAAGGCGTTCATCAAGCCCACATCTGTCTTGCCGTTGATCTTCATATTAACTTCGCCATCGGCAGCCAGGGGCACCTGACCCAGTGCAGTCAATTGCGATGCCGAGCCGGCATCGAGACGCGCGTCAATATCCGCGGTATGTCCGCGCAATCCTGCGGTGACCCGGATGTTGGCCGGCGGCAAGCCGAGCGCGGCGTCATCGGCGGATTGGACCCCCAAAGCGTTCATGGTGATCTCGCCCGTCGGCGACTTGACGCTGCCATGCAAATCGGCATGCGCTTCGATGACGCCGGCGGCCAATAAATTTGGCACGAAAACGTTGACGAGCGCGGGCTCTACCTGCCGTAGCGACGCCCGCAGCGCCAGGGTCGGAGAAATTTGTCCTTGCACGTCCAACTCTGCCTTCTGCGCACCTATCTTGCAGCAGATCGACCGCCATGCCATTGGCAAAATAGATTCGTGCCGGTTCCAACAAGCGTATTTCCTGGCCGCCGTAAGAGCCTAATGCGCTCGCGAGCGAAATCTCCTGCTCATCCAGATTGAAATTACCGCTCGCCCCCAGACTCACAACAACACCATTGAGTTTCGGCAGCTCCAGGCCCGCTTTGAACGCAAAGGAATCGGTGAACCCCTCGCCGGCGACATGCACGCTGCCGGCCAGACCGGATAACGTCAAATCCTTCGCGTCCACTTGCAGGTGCGCCCGGGTTCGCTGACCTTCGGGTTGTAGCCTTAAGTTGCCGGCGAGACTGCCTGCGATTTCCACTCCCAGCAGGCGTTGCAAATCCTCAAGCTGCGCGACGGACAGCGTCACTTGACCATGAAGTTGCTGCTTGTCGGTCGTCAAGTTCAGATCGCCTTCGGCACGGACGCTTTTCCAGGTTGCCTGATGAATAGCGGCATGCAACACGCGCTCGGCGCTGCGCTCCATGGAGACATCGACATTCAATGGCGCTCCATCCAGGATTCCCTTCGCAGCGAGCGTGCCGTTCGGCGCAGATGGCAGGCCGCGAACTTTCAGTTCTGCGGCCAACTCGCCGCTCGGCGTTCCGCGCACCGAGAGCGTCGAACTCAGCTTGGCATCCGCTGTCAGAGCCGTCATCGGGCCCTGCACCGAACCTGCGCCTTTTAAATTTCCTGCGAGCGCGGCGGAGACGGCGCTCAGATCGGATAACGTCAACTCCCAGCGTGCATCGACGGCGCGGCTACCGATGCTGCCGCTGGCGGACAGCGACATCGCGCGGCCGGAGAGTTTCGCATTGTCAATGAGCAGCGCGTCGTCCTTCAACGTGCCTGAAAATTCGAAGCGCGCACGATCCCCCACGGCACTCGCCCACACTTGCGTTCCCGGTGCGAGCGCCGCGTTGGCGTCGAGCTTGAGGCGCGTGGCGGCCGGATAGCCTGCCAATCGCGCATTGATCACGGCGCTGCCGCGCAGGTCCTGGGCAGCGAAGGCAGCCAGCGGCGCTAAGTTCGGCAGCCGCAGCTCCAGGGTCGCGCTCTGCTCTCCCGCCGTGACCGCCTGTCCCTTGCAAGGCAAACAAGCGATGCGAAGCCGTCAACTGCACGCGGCGCGCAGGATCATCGAGGCGCACCGAGGCATCGATTTTCAGTGGATCCGCCTCGAGCAGCCGCGGCTGCGATCCGGGAATCCGCAGGCCTTGGATCAGCGCGTGCAGGTCCGCCTTGCCGCCATCGGCGGCGAGCTCGGCAGTCAACGATGCGGCTTGCAACTGCCCCGGGATGCGCAGCCGGACGATTTCCACATGGCCGTCGGCATTGGGCGAGCGCACGCTGCCGCGCCAGCGCCCGCGCAGCACACCCCGTTCCCATGCCAAATCCGGCCGGGGAGACATAGCCCCCGATTCGAACGCGAACACGAGATCCGCCGACAGATCGTTCAAATTCAAGTTGCCCTGCGCGTGTCCTTGGAGTTCTCCG
This sequence comes from uncultured Gammaproteobacteria bacterium, assembly GCA_963771615.1. Taxonomy (GTDB): domain Bacteria; phylum Pseudomonadota; class Gammaproteobacteria; order Steroidobacterales; family Steroidobacteraceae; genus Bog-1198. Next base: position 880,812 of record CAVYUD010000003.1, on the reverse strand, counting down.
GCCTGCAGCGACAGCTCCAGCTGTTCCGCGCTGCGCAGTCCGTGCAAATTCAGCGTCGCCTCGAGCGCACCCAAGCCCGGCAGGGATAGAATATTTTCCAATGGTCCGTTGGCCGGCTCGTGCAGCTTGAGCGCCGCATCCATGCGCTGCGCATCGAAATGCAGATGCAGCTCATATTCACCATCGCCATCGATGCGCCGAGCGGATGCGTCAAACAGCATGTCGCGTACGGAACGCAAATGCGCGCTGCCGGTCGCCACCAGGGATGTCGGTGCGCCCGCGAGCGGCGCGCCCAGATGGACACGATTGAGGGACGCCTGCGCCACATCGATGCGCGGAATGGATGCCTCGCCTTGACTCGTTGGCGTCGACGAGCTTTGCGGCAGGCGCTCCATGTCAACGCTGGCCACTTGCAATCGATCGATCTGCAGGCGGCCATCGAGGTAAGCCCATGGCGTCCAGTCCAGTTCGATTTTTTTGGCGGTGAGCCACACTCCCGCGGCATCCCTGAGTTCGAGTTCCTCGAGCGTCAGGTGACTGGGAAACGCGCCGGCCAATCCTGACAGCTGCACGTTGCCGCTGGTCAGTCGAGCCACGAGCTTCTCGATTTGCACCCGGCCGGCCGATGTGTTGCCCACGATCAATACCGCGCCAATCAAGAGCATGAGCAGCAACGCCAGGCCGCCGCACCGTCCAAGCAATTATTTTCAGCGGACGCCGCACTAGAATGCCTGACCCAATCCGATGTACACCTCGAAGGAGTCCTCGCCTGGGCGACGGCCGACGGGCACGGCGATATCGAATCTAATTGGTCCGATGGGCGTGTAGTAACGCATTCCCGCTCCCGTGCCGACGCGAGTATCGTCGGGCAGGGGCTTGAGACTGGCGCTCACCTGCCCTGCATCCACAAACGCAACCACGCCCCAATTGGTGTACAGGCGTTGCACGAAATTCCACCCCGCCGGTGGTGATCGCGGTGCCGCCGGTCGGAATATCGGTATGCGAGAACATGGGGCCGACCAACTGATAGCCGTAGCCGCGAATCGTACTGGTGCCGCCGGCGTAAAAGCGTTGATCCGGCGGCAGGCTCAACTCGCCGGCGCCTTGCGCGACGCCCGCCAGAGCACGGGCGGCCAGCACGCTGCGCCCCGGGGCGATGGGCAATAGGTTATTCAGATCAAAATAAGTCGCAAGCGTGAGCGTCGTGATCAAAAAAGTCGCGTTGGGATGCCCGATCGCGAGCGTAGGCGTGAGGCTCAAAGAGCCGCGAAAGCCATGGCGGGGATCCTCCAGCGGCGTGGGCAGATTGGTGGAATCGTAGACCGCCTTGAAGGGCATCGCGACCAAGGTGTAGTTGAATGTCGTCGCGGGATTGGGGGTGAACGGTGGCACTGAACTGGTGTCGATCACCTGCAGGATCGTCTCCTCGGTGGTCGAAAAACCTGCACTCACGGTCCACACGCTGGAAAGTTTGCGGCTTAAGGTGACACTGGCTGTTTGCGCTTTTTGATCGTAGGCCTGGAGCTGCTGCTTGATGGCGCTCAGCACGAACTGCAACGACTGATCGCGATGCAGGAAATCGGGAATCAAGTACTTCGCGCTGGTGTCGTAGCCCGTGCCCGTCGTGTCGCTGCCGCCGAGATTGATCACGGACGCCGCGAAACTGAGCTGCTCCGCGTTCCCAAAGACATTGCGGTCGGTCCAGGTTACCCCGCCGCTGCCGCCCAAGTCGCTCGAATACGCCGCGAGCACGCTGATGGCATGGCGCAACCGTTCGCGCAATTGGAACGTAATGGGCACGCCGCCCGATTCGTCGGCCTTGGAGCCGACCTCGACGCTGACCTGTCCGAACACATTCATTCCCAACAGATCGCGGCGCGCCGCTTCGATGGCCGACGGCTTGTAGAGATCGCCGCTGTGAAGCAACAGCCTTCGGCGCACCAGCGACTCGTGCACCCGCTGCAATCCTTGCACATGGATTTCGCCAACGCGCACTTTGCCGCCGGCCGCCACGTGAAAGCTCAAATCGAGCACTGGGGCATCCGCCGCTTGGTAGGCAATCGGCGGATCGACCTTCGCAAAAGCGTAGCCCTGTTCCTGCAAAGCGGATAGCAATCGCGCACCCCCGGCCAGCACGCTGGCGGCGACCGCGGGCTGCCCGCTTCTTAGGCCCAAAGTATCGCGCGCATTGATCGGCGCAGGCACCTCCCCGTCGATGTCGATGTGACGCAAGTGGTAGAGCGTGCCCAACGTGAAGCTGATTGTCACACGCGCCGTACTGCCCTTGGGCAGTGCCGTCAGCGCATCGCCGAGACTGGGATCGGTCAGCAGTATTCCATTGATATTGATGGTGACGTGCGACTCGTAGTAGCCGAAGCTCTCCAGCGCCGTCTTCAGCCGGTCCGTATCGCTGCGGGCCCGCGCGATCAATCCGAAGGGACTCACCGGTGCCGATGAGCGCAGCGACAACAGGTCCGATGTTGCCTTTCAGGGTCTGATCGATATCATTGTTTCCCACCGAGGCGAGACTGACCTGATAGGCCTGCGGATCGGCGGCGCGGGCACTGCAGGCCCAGCCAAACGCGCCCAGAAACAACAATGTGAAGATAGTCGATTTCATTCAAGGTACTAGGCTAGCAGGTTCGTGCGGTTTCCCGTTCCAAGTGTCGGCCTGCGCCTACAGGAACTCCTCCACGGTCGGCATAGGGGCCGTTCCGATCGAGGCATACTCTGTAACGTGATCGAGGCATACTCTGTAGCAGCGGGTCCAATCAAGGAGTGCACTGCATGGGCGACATTCAAACTGACGGGGACAGCGTCCCCATCGACACGACCGGGGAATCAAGTCTGCGAGGGGCGGCTCTCGACGGCCCTGAGCAAAAGAAATCGGTGGCACATTTGGTGGCCGATGAAACTCGCAACACCGACGCGATATTGCGTCTGGATGGCGAGGAAGACACATTGTACGAGGACGGCTTGGAACTCGAGGACGATTCCCTGCCTTTGACCGGCAAGGACGGTCGGGACGACAGCCAACAGAATTGAAGGCTCGGGTTGAGGGCTTGAAAAATCACCGCAATGGCGGTGCCAAACAGGTGAGGTCTCGCGCGGCGCGGCCACACGTGGTGCCGTGCCCGATCTAAACGACGGCGTATGGTGCTGCGGGGCGTATAGTGCTGCGGCATGGATGTAGGCAGCATCATGACGACGCGCGTAGTCTCGGTCGAAATGGATGATCAGCTCGATGTCGTCAAGAAGATCTTCGACACGCTTAAATTTCATCATCTTCTCGTGGTCGACGACCGCAGAGCGCTTAAGGGGGTCGTCTCGGACCGTGATTTGCTCAAGGCTTTGAGTCCTTACGTGGGCAGCGCCGCGGAAAATGCCCGCGACCTCGCCACGCTCAGCAAGCGAGTTCACCAGATTATGAGCCGAAATTTGATTACCCTGCACCCGCGCGCTTCGGTAACCGAGGCCGTCAAGCTGTTTCTCGACCATCGAATATCCTGCATTCCGATCATCGACGAGGCGCGCAAGCCGGTCGGCATTCTCAGTTGGCGCGACGTGCTGAAGACGCTGCTCACCGAGCAAAGCTCCGGCACGAGTTGATGGCCCACGCCCGCGGCGCTATGGTTGATGGATATGCAAACCGGTTGATTGATATGCAAACCGTCAAAACTATTTTGGCTGCGGCATTTGCCTCGTTCATTGTCGCGGTAGCTTCTCCGGCGCGCGCGGCGCAACCGGACATTTATCCGCCGCCGGAACAGGCCTCGGCCGACATTGCCGCCGCGCTCAAGAGCGCCGCAGCGTCGCACAAGCGCGTGATCTTGGACTTCGGCGGCAATTGGTGCACCGATTGCCACGTTCTCGATCTGTACTTTCACGACGCAACCAACAGTCCGCTTCTCGAGGCTAATTACATTTTGGTGCACGTCAATATCGGACGCCGGGATGCCAATCTGGACATCGCCGCGCGTTACCAAGTCCCATTGACGCAGGGTGTTCCCGCCATCGCTGTGCTCAACGCCAAGGGCAAACTGCTCTACAGCCAGAAGAGCGGCGAATTCGAGGCCATGCGCCATATGCAAACCGGCGCAGTGACGGACTTTCTGCTTCGCTGGAAGCGCCCTGCCCCGGCCGCGCGGAATACATCGAGCACCTAGTGAGTGTGTGGCTTCGACGGCGGAAGCCGCGGCAGTGCCTCGGGCATTTCCGCCACGAAGTAGGCCATCATGGCCATGAGCGCAACCTGACGCCGAATATTCTCCGGCTCGATTTTGTCCAGTGTGTCAGCTGCGCTATGGTGATAATCGAAATAAGTTCGAGTGTCGACGATGGGCGCCAACGTCGGTACCCCGCCGGCATCCAAGTAGCGAACGTCAGAACCGCCCGCCTCTTCACGGCGATCCAAGATCGTGGCCCCCAACGGCGACAAGGCCGCCATGAGCGGACTGAATTGCGGCAATGCCGCCGGCGGTACGTGTGCAGAGACGCCCAATGGCCGCCCGGCGCCATTGTCGCTTTCGATCGCGGCAATCTGCCGCTCGAGCGCGGCGCTGTTGAGATTGAAATAGGCTTGGCCGCCGGCACTGCCGTTTTCCTCGCTCATCCAGCCGACAAAGCGAACCGTTCTGCGCGCATGCAAACCGAGCGTCTGCAGTAAACGCACCGCTCCCATGGCGGACGCCACGCCCGCGCCATCATCGATCGCACCCTGCGCCAGGTCCCAGGAATCCAAATGACCTGAAACGATCACCACCTCGTCGGGCCGCTCACGCCCCGCCCAGTCGGCAATGACGTTGTGGCTCTCGACTTCTGGCAACGATTGCGGCAGCAGTTTGACGCGCAAGGTAACCGGACCCTCGGCCGCCAGACGCGCGACCCACATGGCATCCTCCGCGCTCAGTGCGGCAGCCGGAATTTTCGTGACGTTTTGCTCGTAGTCCATTTCTCCAGTATGCGGTAGCCGGTAGTTGGCGCCGCCGACGGTGCGTACCAACGCCGCCGTCGCACCGACGCGCGCCGCGGCGCTCGCGCCCTGCGCCCTGTAAGCGACGCCTTGACCGTAGGCTGTTCCGGCCCGCCCGTTTTGCGCCAGGGTCTCATTGAAGGGCACATCGAAGACCACGATCTTGCCGCGAGCTTCAGCCTCATGCGCGCGCAATTCATCAAAGCTATGCACCACCAGAACTTGTGCCACGATGCCTTGCGCCGGGGTGGCAACCGAGCCGCCGAGCGTGGTGAGATGCAAATGTTGAACGACGCCGCTGGGCCGACCCGGGTACTCGATCATCTCGGCCTGCTCCTCGCCTCGCACCCAATGCGGCACTTTCACCGGCTGCAGGGTGACGTTCAGTCCGGCTGCCCGCAATGCTGCGGCGAGCTGTTCGACGGCTGCGTCGGCTTGCCGCGAGCCGCTCATACGTGCGCCGATTTTGTCGCATAGATCAGCAAGCCGCCGATAGGCCCAATCATCGGCGAGCCCGGCATCGCGAATGCGACCGAGCGCCGTGGCCATCGCCGCATCGGGTGTCTCCTCGGTCCAAGCAGATCCGGTCAGGACGGCTGACATGAGTGCCGCGGATAAAATCGTGAGGCGTAGGCGCATGCGCGAAGTGTAAACCCAGCTTATTAACTTATCTTAACAATCCAGCCACTCGCGTTTAATCGCTCCCAGTCCAGCGTGACGCTCATGAGTAGATCTCTATCCGCAAGGGTGGTTTGTGCCTGCGCGCTGCTGGCGCTTGCCGCCTGCAGCGTGGGCCCGGCCTATAAGCGGCCCGACATTCCTGCGCCCGCAGAATGGCACGAGCGCAGCAACGAAGCACCGCGCCGAGGACGCCTCAGGAGTATGGCCCAGCGCGGATTGGTGGCATGGATTCGGCTCGCAGACTCTGGACGATTTGATTGCAGAGGCGCAGCGCAGCAATGACGATCTGGCCGCCGCGATCGCCCGAGTGGAAGAAGCGGATGCTCAGGTGCGCATTGCCGGAGCCGCGTTGCTGCCGTCCGTGGATTTTGGCGCCGACGCCACGCGCCAGCGTGCTCAGGTCACCGGCGTCGGCCCGTGAAACCTTCAACAGCTTCAGTCCGGTACTGAGCGCCAGCTACGAGCTGGATTTCTGGGGCAAGAACCGCGCGCTCAAGGCCGCCGCGCGCGCCACCGCCTTGGCCAGCCGCTACGACAAGGAAACCGTCGCGCTCACCGTGGTCAGCAGCGTCGCCAGCACCTATTTCCAAGCGCTCGAATTTCGCGATCGACTGCAGGTGGCGCGCGAAAATCTCGCCAATGGCGACAAAATTTTGCACGGCCTTGCAGCTCGAGCAGACCGCGGGCATCGCCACCGGACTGGACGTCGCCCAGCAAGAGACTGCCGTGGCATTGCTGAACGCCGCGATCCCGCCGCTGCAGCAGCAGTTCCGGCAAGCGGTCAACGCCCTCGCGGTGCTGCTCGGCAAAACTCCGGAAACGATCGATGTCGATACGGGCACGCTCACCGCACTGACGAGCCCGCAAGTCGTCGAGGGCCTGCCCTCAGCGCTGCTGGCGCGCCGGCCTGATGTCGCCGAATCGGAGCAACAGCTGATTTCCGCCAATGCGAACATCACGGTTGCGCGCGCGGCGCTGTTTCCCAGCATTCAATTGACGGCCGACGGCGGCTACGCGAGTTCGGCGCTCTCCTCCGTCATCAATCCTGCCAGCCGCGTTTGGAGCGCTGTCCGCCGGCCTCACGCAGCCGATATTTCATGGCGGCGCGCTGCGCGGACAAGTGGCGTTCAGCAATGCCCAGCTATCGGGAACTGCTGAGCGCGTACCACAAGACGGTGATATCGGCGTTCAGCAATGTCGAAAGCGCGCTGGTAGCGGCGCAGCAGACCCAGGAGCAGCAATTGCGGCAGCAGGACGCGGTGAACAAAGCGCGTCGAGCATTTCAATTCGCACAAACGCAAATGTCGGCCGGCACAGTCAACATCCTGACCGTGCTCAACACCGAAAATGCCCTGTTCAGCGCGCAGGATGAACTGGTCCAGATTCAATACTCTGCATCTGCAATCGATGGTGGATTTGTACACCGCGCTCGGCGGCGGATGGCAACAAGGATAAGGTAGATGACGAAACTCTCGACACTCCAAAAACGCACGCTCCTTGGCGGTCTCGCGCTGGCGTCCTGCTGCTGATCATTGCGTGGCGAGTGATCTTTCATACGCTCGGCCGACGCCGCGTCGCGCAACCCGCCGCCGTGCCATCGCCGTGGACACGGCCGCCGTGGGTCACTCTGATGTGCCGATCTATCTTCAGGGGCTTGGGCACGGTGCAGGCCTTCTATACCGTGACGGTGACCGCGCGGGTCGATGGCGAAATTCAGAAAATCGGCTTTACCGAAGGCCAAACGGTGCACAAGGGCGACCTGCTGGCGCAGATCGATCCTCGGCCCAATCAAGCCGCCTACGAGCAAGCGGTTGCCACCAAGGCGAAAGATGCGGCGCAGCTGGCGAACGCGCAAGCGCGATCTCGACCGCTACATCCTGCTGCAACCCCAGGATCTCGCCAGCAAGCAAACGGTCGATACGGCACGCGCAAACGGTCGATCAGCTTACCGCGCAGCTGCAGGTCGATCAGGCCATGATCGACAACGCGCGCACGCAACTCGACTACACGCGCATCACCTCGCCGATCGACGGGCGCACGGGAATTCGGCTGATCGATCCGGGCAATATCGTGCGCGCGGCCGGCACCACCGGCATCGTCGTGGTCACCCAGGTGCAGCCCATCTCGGTTGTGTTCACCTTGCCCGAGGAGGATTTGCGGCGGTCGGCGGCGCGCTTGCGGCCGGGCCCGTCCAAGTCACGACGCTGTCGCGCGACGGTGACACCGTGCTCGATCAAGGCACGCTCACGCTGATCGACAATGAAATCGATCCAGGCCACCGGCACCGCAAAACTCAAGGCGACGTTCAGCAACGCCCACAATACGTCTATGGCCCGGCCAATACGTCAATGCACGGGTGCTGGTGCGTACCGAGCGCGACGTGCTTACCGTGCCTTCGGCTGCGGTACAGCTTGGCCCGAACGGACCCTTTACTTATGTCGTCAAGGAGCGATTCGACCGTGGAAGTGCGGCCCCTGCAGCTTGGTGTAGAAAGCGGCGGCCTGACGGTCGTCAAGAAAGGCCTCGCCTTGAATGAACGCGTGGTGACCAGCAATCAATACCGGTTGCAGGCCGGCGTGCACGTGCGCGATAACGCCGCGGCTCCGAAAGCATCATGAGCATCTCGGAGCCATTCGTCCGCAGGCCGATTGCCACTTCGCTGTTGATGGGCGGAATTTTCCTGGTCGGCCTCGTGGTCTTTCCGCTGCTGCCGGTTGCGCCGCTGCCGCAAGTGGACTTTCCGACCATCTCAGTCTCGGCATCGTTGCCGGGCGCGAGTCCGGAAACCATGGCCTCCTCGGTCGCCACGCCGCTCGAGACGCAGTTCGCGCAGATCTCCGGCCTGTCGCAAATGACCTCGACCAACGCGTTGGGGTCCACGAACATCACCTTGCAGTTCGATTTGAATCGCAACATCGATGCGGCGGCCCAAGACGTGCAAACCGGGATCGATGCGGCAGGCGGACAGTTGCCGAAGAACTTACCGACGCCGCCCACCTATAAGAAGGTGAACCCGGCCGATTCGCCCATCCTGATTCTTTCGGTGCATTCGGATGTATTGCCGGTCACCACCGTAGACGACTACGCCGAGAATATTCTGGCGCAGCAGATTTCGCAGATTCCCGGCATCGCGCAAGTCAGCATCGGCGGCCAGCAGAAACCGGCCGTGCGCGTGCAGATCGACCCGACCAAATTGGCGGCGCTGGGATTGCAGCTGGAGGACGTCGCCGGCGTCATTACCGCCGCCACCGTCGACGCCCCGAAGGGGTCGATCAACGGCCCGACGCGCTCGATGACGATCTACGACAACGACCAGTTATTGAAGGCTGCGCCGTGGAACGATGTGGTCGTCGCCTATAAAAATGGCGCGGCGGTCCGCGTGCGCGACATTGGCGTTGCGGTCGATGGGCCGGAGAATCGGCTGATCACCGCGTGGCAAAATGGCCGCCAGGGCATCTTGTTGCTGATCTACAAGCAGCCCGGCGCCAATGTCATCGATGCTGTGGACCGCGTGCAAGCTTTGCTGCCGCATGCGCTGGCCTCCGTACCGCCCTCCATCAAAGTCGATACGGTCGCCAACCGCACCACCACCATCAAGGCCTCGGTGCGGGACGTGGAGATCACGCTGGGAATCACCATCGTGCTGGTCGTGCTGGTGATTTTTCTGTTTTTGCGCACTGCCTGGGCGACCATCATTCCCGGCGTCACCGTGCCGCTCGCGCTGCTCGGCACCGTGGCGATGATGTATGTGCTCAACTTCAGCCTGGACAATCTGTCCCTGATGGCGCTGACCATCGCCGTGGGCTTTGTCGTGGACGATGCCATCGTGATGCTGGAGAACATTTACCGCCATATCGAAGACGGCATGACGCCGATGGAGGCGACGCTCAAGGGTGCCGGTGAAATCGGCTTCACCATCTTGTCGATCAGCATCTCGCTGGTCGCAGTGTTCATTCCGCTGCTGTTGATGGGCGGCATCATCGGCCGGCTGTTTCGAGAATTCGCGATCACCATGACGATGACCATCGTCGTTTCCGCCTTCGTCGCGCTGACCCTTTCGCCCACCATGTGCGCACTGTTTTTGCGTGATGAAAAGCACGCCAAGCACGGCAAGGCGTACATGGCGATCGAGCGTGCCTTTGACAAACTGCTCGCCGGCTATACCCGGGGTCTTGATTTTGTCCTGGACCACAAGCGCGGCAACGCTGCTGACCTTCATCATCACGGTGGCCGCGACAGTGCTGTTGTACATCTACATCCCCAAGGGATTTTTTCCGCAGCAAGACACCGGCATCATCTCCGGCCTCACGGATGCGCCACAGGACATTTCATTCGATGAAATGGTGCGCCGCCAGCACTTGGTGACCGATGTTCATCTCGAAAGATCCGGACATCGCGAGCTATGGCACCGGCATAGGCGGAAGTCGTCCGATCAACAATGGCTTTGTCATCATTGGTCTTAAACCCCGCGATGAGCGCAAGTCGGATGCCGATCAGATCATCACGCGTTTGCGGCCGCAGCTGGCCAAGGTGCCCGGCATTCAGTTGTTCGTGCAGGCGGCCCAGGATTTAAACGTCGGCGGCCGCACCTCGCGCACTCAGTATCAGTACACGCTGCAGGATTCGGACATCAACGAGTTGAACGAGTGGGCGCCGAAGATGCTGTCGGCCTTGCAGAAGCTGCCGACCTTGCGCGACGTGGCCTCGGATCAACAAACCAGCAGCGGCATGCTGTCGATGACCATCGATCGCGATCAAGCCTCGCGTTTCGGCATTCAACCCGCGGCGGTCGACCAGGCGCTTTACGATGCCTTCGGACAACGCCAGGCGGCGCAGTTCTTTACCCAGGCCAACAGCTACCACGTGGTCATGGAGATCACGCCCTCGCTGCAGGGCGATCCTGAGTCGCTCAAAAAGATCTACCTCAAATCGCCGCTGACGAACCAAATGGTGCCGCTCTCCGCGATGATCAAGTTCGACACCCAGCACGTGACGTATCTTTCGATCCAACATCAGGGACAGTTTCCGGCGGTGACGCTGTCGTTCAACCTTGCCCCCGGTGCTGCACTCGGCGATGCCGTCAAAGCCATCGACCGGGTTTCGCTGGAGATGCACTTGCCCGCGACGATCAACGGCAACTTCCAAGGCACCGCGCAGGCGTTTCAAAGTTCTTTGAAGAGTCAGCCGTACCTGATTCTTGGCGGCGCTGGTGGCCGTGTACATCATTCTCGGCATGCTGTACGAGAGCTATATTCATCCGCTGACGATTTTATCGACGCTGCCCTCCGCCGGTGTCGGCGCGCTCCTGGTGTTGCTCCTATTCCATATCGAGCTCTCGGTCATCGCCTTGATCGGCATCATCCTGCTGATCGGCATCGTCAAGAAGAACGGCATCATGATGGTTGATTTCGCGCTTGCAGGCCGAACGCGAGCAGCATCTCTCGCCGCACGATTCCATCCGCCAGGCGTGCCTGATGCGATTCAGGCCCATCATGATGACCACCATGGCCGCCTTGCTCGGCGCGTTGCCGTTGGCTCTCGGGCATGGCACCGGATCGGAGCTGCGCCGGCCATTGGGCTACACCATGGTGGGCGGGCTGATCTTGAGCCAGGCGCTGACGCTGTTTACGACGCCCGTCATCTACCTCTATCTGGACGAATTCAGCGCGAAAATGCGCGGCCGGCGGAAAAAGAAGCATGAAGCGAAGGCCGAAGCGGCGCTGGCCGAGCCGGCCGAGACGCATGCGCCGCTGGGTGAGCGCACATGAAGATTCTGCTGGTCGAAGATAACGAACGCGTCTCGCAATTCGTCATCAAAGGACTGCAGGAAGCCGGACACACGACGGATCATGCAGCCAACGGCAGGGACGGCATGTTCTTGGCGGCCAGCGAGCCTTATGATGTGATCATCATGGATCGCATGTTGCCTGGCGAGATCGATGGCCTGGCCATCATTGAGGTGCTGCGCAAAGCCGGCAAGCGCACTCCGATCCTGATCTTGAGCGCATTGTCGGAGGTCGACGATCGCATTCGCGGCCTGCGCAGCGGCGGCGATGATTATTTGACCAAGCCGTTTGCTTTTGGCGAACTATTGGCGCGCATTGACGCACTGCATCGCCGCGCGGAGGGCGTCGACCATGAAGTTCCGCTCACCGTCGGTGATTTGCACATGGACCCGCTGACGCGCAAAGTAACCCGCGGCGACCGGCCGATTACATTGCAGCCGCGCGAATTCAAGCTGCTCGAATACCTCATGCGGCATGCGGGCCAAGTCGTGACGCGCACGATGCTGTTGGAAAATGTTTGGGACTATCACTTCGATCCGCAAACCAATGTGGTGGATGTGCACATCAGCAAGCTGCGTCAGAAGATCGACGCGGAGTTCGAGCGGCCGCTGCTGAAAACCGTCCGCAATGCCGGCTACACGGTGACCGCGGGTGACTAGCGTGATCCGCTCTTCCGCGCTGTCCCTGGCGCTGGGCTATGTTGCTTTGGGGCTGACGGCCCTCGTGCTGTTCGCCGCGCCGCTCTGGTACGCGTGGCAGGTCACCATCCAAGACGGGCGTGCCGAAATCCTGCAAGCCGACGCGCAGCGTCTCACCGACATCTACAAGCGCGACGGCGCCGATGCCGTGAAGACCTTTATCGATACGCGCGTCAGCATGCAAATCGCCGGCGAGAGAATCTTGCTGCTGACCGACGCTTCGATGCATCCGCTGGCCGGCAACTTGCGCGCCTGGCCCGCCAGCGTGCCGCAAGTGCCGGGCAACTACACCATTCCGGTAAACGTGGGCACGCACGGCAATCAACCAACGCTGGTCCATGTTGCCATTCTGGGCAACTATTACTTGCTGGTCGGCCGGGACAACGCGCTGTTTCAGCCGTTGCAGACTCGATTCTGGTATGGATTGAGCGCCGCGGTTGCGGTGCTGTGCATCGCCGGACTGTTGGTCGGCCTGATCACGCGCCGTGCCCTGATGTCGCGCGTGCACAGCATCCGCCAGACTGTTTCCGCCATCATTCACGGCGATTTGAAGCATCGGCTGCCCACCCATTTGAACGATGACGAACTCAATACCCTGTCACGCACGATCAATGGCATGCTCGATCAGATCGAACTGCTGGTGCATGGCGTTCGCAATGTATCGAACTCCATCGCCCATGACCTACGCACGCCGCTGGCCGAATTGCGCTCGCGTCTCGAAGAGTTGTCGCTGATTCGGCCATCGACCGAAGAGACCTATGCAGAAATTGACGGTGCGGTGGCGGATGTCGACCGGGTCATTCGCATCTTCGATGCGCTGCTGCGACTGGCGGAGATCGATGCCGGCATGCGCCGCTCCGGTTTCGTGTCGCTGGATGTATCGGACCTCGCCGCTAACGCAGTCGAATTCTATGAACCGGCCGCGGAGCTGAAGAATATCGAACTGACGATGCGTTCGAGCGGACCGCTGCGGGTTTCTGCGGATCCGGTGCTGCTCGCCCAGGCGCTGAGCAACCTGATCGACAACGCGCTCAAATACGCGCCGCAGGGCGGTTCAATCGAAGTGGCGGTGCTGAGACGCGATGATCTGCGCGCGGAGATTTCCGTTTCAGACAACGGACCGGGCATCGAGGAAGAGGAAAAGGCCAAAGTGATGCAGCGCTTCTATCGCGGCGACGCCAGCCGCGGTACGCCCGGCGTCGGTCTGGGACTGAGCCTGGTGCAGGCAGTGGCAAAGCTGCATGGCAGCGCGCTCGAGCTGCGCGATAACAGTCCCGGGTTTGCGCGTGGTGATGACGCGTGCCGATCGAAGCCTCGAGCGACTCTTTGCGGGACGTGGAACTGCAAGCTTCGCCGCCGAGCGAGGTGGTTGTACCCCCGACCCTGGCCTCTTTGCCGTAGAATTTGGCGCATGCTCATTAGCTGCGTCGCGTACCAGGACGGTACCAAAATCGGCGATATTACGGCCGCGCAAATCGCCGAATACCTACGCCGGCCGCATTGCTTTGTTTGGGTGGCATTGCAAGACCCGTCCGCGGCCGAACTCGCGGAAATGCAAGTAGCGTTCGACTTGCACCCTCTCGCCGTTGAGGATGCGTTGGTGGGACACCAACGGCCCAAGATTGAGGAATATGGCGATTCGCTGTTCGCGGTCCTGCATTTGGTTGAGCCCGGCGCCGGCGAGTATCACGTGGGCGAGCTGGCCATTTTTGCGGGCTCCAACTATATAGCTCACGGTGCGCAGCCGGGCGCAAAAAGGCCTGGCCGAGGTTCGTGCGCGCTGCGAGCGAGAACCGCAACTGCTGCGCCAAGGTCCCGGCTTCGTCCTGTACGCAGTCATTGACGCCATAGTCGATCGCTACTTCCCGATTCTCGACACTTTGGAAGACGACTTGGACGGCATTGAACAGCGGATTTTCGCGTCGCAGGGCGCGCCGCGTGACAATATTGAAGCGCTCTATGCGCTCAAGCAACGTCTGATGATCATGAAGCATGCCGTCGCTCCGCTGCTCGAAGGCGTGTCAAATCTCTCCGGCGGCGCGAGTGCCGGCGCTGTGCGTCAATATCACCGAGTATTTCCGCGATATTTATGATCATCTGTTACGCCTGAACCAGACCGCCGATTCCGTCCGCGAAACCATTGCGACGGCCATTTCCGTGAATTTGTCCTTCATTACGCTGCAAGAAAATGAAACCATGAAGCGGCTTGCCGCTTATGCCGCTTTATTGGCGATACCCACCATGATCGCGGGTATCTACGGCATGAACTTCGAACATATGCCGGAACTGAAATGGCGCTATGGCTATGGAATTTCTCTGCTGGTCATGGGCGCCATTGACGTGCTGCTTTATTTTCGATTCAAAAGAGCCAAGTGGCTATAGCCGCGCTCCGGATTCGGCGCCTCGGGATTCTGCTGGCGCCCTTGCTCGACATTCTCGCGTTTTTTGCGCGCTCACTGGCCGCCGGTCAGTCGCTGCGCGGCGGCAACGCTTACGCGTTCGCCATCGGCTATGCCCTCAGTGTGTTGCTGCGCTGGCCGGCGCTGCGCGCCGCCCAGGATGCGCCTGCGGCTTGGCGCGTCTTGTTGCGCAGCGCAATCGTCGGTTTCATGGCGTTGTTCTTGCGCGCCGGCATGCTGGCACTGCTTGTGCAGCGCTGGGGGTGGACGCCGCAAGTCAGCATTTTGTTCGCAGTCGCACTCGGCCTCGCGGTTAGCGCGCCGCAATGGCGCAATACCGCGGTTGCATTCATCGTCTATTCCTTCGTGCTGCGGCTGGTCTATGCCGGCGCCGTCGAAATGATGCCGGAGGAAACCTACTACTGGAATTATTCACGGCACCTGGACTTAGGCTACTTAGATCATCCGCCCATGGTGGCATGGCTGATCCGCGTTGCCACAGCCGTGTTCGGGCAGACGGAGTTTGGCGTGCGCGCCGCAGCGCTGCTCTGCGGAGCCATCACTTCGATTTTTGTTTATAAGCTGACACGCAATCTTTTCGGCGCCGCGACGGCGCTGGGTGCTTTGCTGCTGGTCCAAACGCTGCCGTTTTTCTTCCTTGCCGGGCTGCTCATGACCCCGGATGCTGTGCTGGTCGCAGCCTGGGCGGCGTCGCTGTACTTTCTCGAGCGCGCATTGATTGGCAACCGATCGCGGGCCTGGTGGTGCGCCGGTATCGCCCTCGGCATAGGAATGATTTCCAAATATTCCATCGCGCTGTTGGTCCCCGTGACGGCCATATTCATGGCGTGGGATCCGCAATCGCGCCGCTGGTGGACCCGCAGTGAGCCCTATGTCGGCGCGGTGCTCGCCTTGGCAATTTTTTCGCCCGTCATCGTCTGGAATTCGCAGCACGAGTGGGCATCCTTCGCATTTCAAACCTCACGCCGGCTCGCGGAGATGCCGCAATTCGCGCTGCACAAGCTGATCGGCTCCGTCATCATATTGATTACGCCGACCGGACTGCTGGCCGTTATTGCGGCGCTGTCAAGTCGGCACGCCGGCACGGAGAGGCCCGATGCGGCTCGCCGCCGTCGATTATTGAATCTCGCCATTCTCCTTCCGCTCTCGGTGTTCACCGTATTTAGTTTGCGCCATGAAGTGAAGCTGGATTGGACCGGCGCACCGTGGACCGCAGCGCTGCCTGCGATGGCCTTGGTGATGATGAATCCAGATCTACTTGTAGGAAGGTTCGCGCAATGGGTGCGCGTTGCCTGGATGCCCACGCTGCTCCTCATGCTGTTGATCTACGGCGCCGGCCTGCACTACCTGGTGCTGGGGATTCCGGGCGTGGGCTACGACAAACACATTGAGGTGATTCCGGTGGGATGGCGCGATCTGAGCGCGCACGTCATCGAGACGGCGAATGCCGCATGCCAAAGAAACGGGTAGCGCGCCGCTCATCGTGGGCATGGATCGCTATGCCATCGCCAGTGAGACTGGCGTTTTACGGAGGTGCGCACTCGGCCACGGGACTTGCGACTGGGAACAGCCATCTATTCGGCGGCATGGGCCTGATGTACGGGCAGTGGCTGCCGCCGAAGTTGCAAGATGGGCGCAATCTTTTGCTCGTCGCGTGGACTCCAGGCGAGTTGGACGATGAGTTCATTCATGCGCGGGTGGAGAGATTGGGGCCGATCGAGGATGATGTGCTGATGCGGGACGGCATCCTCATCCGCCACTACTATCACCGCACCGCCTTTAACTATCGTTCGCATGACGACAATGACTTAAAATGACAGCCATGAACCCGAAGTATTGCTGTTTGATTGCGGGCGCCCTCGTCGCTTTTTGTCTGCTGCGACCTGCAATTTGCGTCGCGCAAACACCTGAGCAGCAAAAACTGTGGGATGCGCAGCGTGCGCAGGCACAGGCCGATGAAAAGAACCGGGCAGAGAAGCTGGCGGCGCAGCGCGCCGCGCGCAAGGCCGATCCCATGAGCTGGGTTCGCACCTTGAACCCACTCACCGAGGGTGGCTGGCAATTCCGCTCGGTCGCGCCTGACGGGTCGTGGGCATCCTTTAGCACTGAGCATCAGCTCAAACGCTCAGGACATCTCGTGACCGCCTGGCTGCGGCAGGAGTATCCCGAACCGCAGCGAAGCAGCAGCGGCGGCATTTATTGGAGCTATGTGGAAAAGCTCCAATACGACTGCTCGAATGAGCGGGCGCGCGCCCTGCTGATCATCTATTACTCGGAAAACAACATTACCGGCAGCGAAGAAAGCGACGCCACGGATGTGAAACAGGCGGTCTGGGTGCCGATCGTGCCAGGCACACCCAGCGAAAACATCTACCACTGGGCGTGCGCAGCCGGTAATAGCAAGACTCGCCAGTAAGGCGAATCAGCTTCCAGAAATAACTATTAATATTTATTGTAATCGATTGATATATAAATAGATAATCTTCTGAAATTACCACCGATTACCGCGTCGCCGTCATGCCTTCGGTACTTTGAATCGTTTCGCGCGGGTGGCGACCAATTGAATCGTCGCCACCAGCAATTGCGTTCTATCCGCACAGCGGACCCACTAATATTTCGACCTCGCCGGGCTCGAACACGGGCTTGAGCTGCATGTCGAGAAAACACAGCTCGGAGGCGCGCAACGACAACGTCAGCGTCCCGATCTCGCCGGGCGCCAGAGTAATCTTGCCAAAGTTCTTCAGCTCCAATTTCGGCCGCGAGACGCTCGCGACCTTGTCGTGTGTAAACAAAAAGACGGTCTCTTGCGCCTGTCTCGCTCCTCGATTGACGACATCCACTTGAATCGTCAGCGCATCCTTGATGCCGATCGCACTCGCGGAAAGCCTAAGATTCGACAGTTCAAAGCGGCCGTAGGTGAGCCCGAATCCGAACGGAAATAGCGGCTCATTCGCGACATCGAGGTACTTGCTGGTGAATTTATCCTGCGCATCGAAAGGTCTGCCGCTTGGACGCTCGCTAAAGAAAATCGGCACTTGGCCGCCCGCCCGCGGCCAAGTCACCGGCGTTCGCCCGCTGGGACTTAGCTTCCCAGTGAGCACATCGGCAATTGCATTTCCGGCCTCGCTGCCCGGGAACCAAGCCGCAAGAACCGCCTGGGCGCGCTCCACCAACCACGGCACGACCAGGGGGCGACCGGAAAATAAAATCACGATCACCGGAATCGCAGATTGCTGCGCGCGTTCGAAGATTGCTTCCGCAAGCCGCCGCTGCATGCCGGGCAATCCCAGATGCGCGCGACTGGCGGCTTCACCGCTCATCACAGCCGCTTCGCCCAAGCAGAGGATAATTGCTTGCGCGAGCGCGCACTGATCTACGCTGCCGGCGATACCGTCGAGCTCTGCGCTCTCGATATCAACGCCTGACGAATGCAGAATCTCAGCCTGGGGGAACGCACTGCGCACACCCTCGAGCACAGTCACGTGGCCCTCCGGCGCGGCTGCACCCCACCACACGCCGCGCATTTCGGCTGACGCATTCGACAACGGGCCGATCACGGCCAAGCGCTTGGCGTCACGCGAAATCGGCAGCGTATCGCCCTCGTTCTTGAGCATGACGATCGAACCGCCGGCGATCTGCCGCGCAAGCTGCCGCCGCTGCGTGTGCGCCGCAGGCAATTCAGGAGTCTTGCCGCGGCGATACGGATCCTCGAACAATCCGAGGCGCTCCTTGAGCCTCAACACGCGGCGGACGGACTGGTCGATTTCCGCGACGCTGACCGCACCACGCTCCAAGGCAATGGGTAAGCCGCGCCGGTACGCATCGGCCATCATGTCGATATCCACCCCGGCTTTCAGCGCCAGTGCTGCCGCCTCAGCCAGATCCGCCGCAATGCCATGGCGGATCAACTCGGCAATGGCGTTGTAGTCGCTAATGAGGACGCCATCGAATCCGAGGCGGCCTCGCAGCCAGTCAAGCAGCAAGCCCTGATGGGCCGTCATCGGAACGCCGTTAAGATCGGTGAAGGCCGGCATGATCGCTGCGACACCCGCGGCCACGGCGGCCGCAAACGGCACTATGTGGACTTCATGCAGCGTTCTCTCGGATATGTCGACCGGAGCGTAGTCGCGCCCGGCCGTCACGGATCCATAAGCGCAATAGTGTTTGGCGCACGCGGCAAGCACATCCGCGTGCGCCAGATCGGCGCCCTGGAATCCGCGCACCTTAGCCTCGGCCATGCGCGCGCCCACCAGCGGGTCTTCGCCCGGGCTCTCCGCGATGCGGCCCCAGCGCGGATCCCGCGCGACATCGAGCATCGGTGCAAACGTCATGGCCAGCCCATCGGCAGCGGCTTCCTTGGCCGCCTCGCGGGCGCTCGAGAGCCACACTTCAGGATCGAATGACGACGCCTCGCCCAGCGGGATCGGAAAGAGAATGCGGTGTCCGTGAATGACGTCGTAGCCGATGAGCAAGGGAATTCCCAGCCGCGATTCCTCGACCGCCAGACGTTGCATTTCACGCACGTTTTCCGGGCCATGTAGATTCAGCAAGTTGCCGATTGCGCCGCTCTTAATCGCCTCCGTGGAATCGCCGGCGATGGTGGGACCGGTCACGGCCTGCCCGCATGCCGTCATGGTGAGTTGCCCGAATTTTTCGGTCAACGTCATGCGGCTGATTAAACTTTCGACGCGGCTCACTGCACTTTAGCTCCCTGAAAGCTGGCGTAGTGAATGATAATAGAGGAACAACCCTGAGAGAGAAGTGCATGAACAAAGATAAGCCGCAGACGGCGGATCCTGCAGAAAACGAGGAGCGCGCGAATTCGCGCTTGCTCCCGCAACTCGACATGATGGCCCGGGCCCTGTGGCACTCACCGGTGCGCAATACACTGTTCTTATTGTCGGGCTCCATATTTTTTGTCGTTGCCGCGACCGCCTACGGGCAAATTCGGCTCAATACCTGGAATCAACCCTTCTATGATGCCCTGTCACGCCGGGACTTTGCGCAATTCCTCGATCAACTGGGCGTCTTTGGATTGATCGCCGGAACGCTGCTGGTACTCAACGTGGGCCAGCGTTGGCTCGGCGAGACCTTGAAGCTCAAGCTGCGTCAAGGCCTGGGCCAAGACCTGATTCAAAACTGGCTGGTACCCGGCCGCGCGTTTCGGCTGGCGAATTCGGGCCCGATGGGCGTGAATCCGGACCAGCGCATGCACGAGGATGCGCGCCACCTCACCGAGCTGACCGGCGATCTTGGCATCGGTCTGCTGCAATCATCGATTTTGCTGGCGAGTTTCGTGAAAGTACTTTGGAGCCTGTCCAACAATTTTGCCTTTCACTTCGACGGACGCCAACTCGTTATTCCCGGATACATGGTCTGGGCGGCAGTGGTGTATTCAGGCTCGGCGTCGCTGCTCAGCTATTGGGTGGGCCGCAATCTGATCGATCGCAACGCCGATCGTTATGCGCGCGAGGCGGATATGCGCTTCTCGCTGGTACGTGTCAATGAGCACATCGACGCCATCGCCTTGAGCGCCGGTGAGACCGACGAGTTGCGGCGCATCGAATTGGATTTCAAGGGCGTGCTTGCCGCAACGGCGCGGTTGGTGACGGGTCTGACCAACCTCACCTGGATCACGGCGGGCTATGGATGGTTCACGCTTGGTCGCGCCAATTCTGGTTGCCGCGCCGTTGTATTTCGCCGGCAACCTCACCTTTGGCGGTCTGATGCTCGCCTCCGGCGCCTTCATGCAAGTTCAATCTTCGTTACGCTGGTTCGTTGACAACTTCAGCACCATCGCTGACTGGCGTGCGACATTGCTGCGCGTGGCGGGCTTTAGGCGCGCCGTGATCGAAACTGACGTCATGCACGACGTTGAGAATCGCATTGCGTATTCAACCGGCCCGGCGGGCGAGTTCGACGTCAACGATCTGCAGATTTCATCGCCGAGCGGCAGCACCATGCTTCGGGAGAAGAAGGTGCAAATCAAGCGCGGCGAGCGCGTGCTCATCGTCGGCGAGTCCGGAACCGGCAAGACCCTGTTATTTCGCGCGCTCGCGGGGCTATGGCCGTGGGGCTCGGGAACCGTCATACACCCGGGCGGCGAGGAAATACTCTACATGCCGCGCACGCCTTATCTTCCGCCCGGCACGCTGCTGGAAGTACTCGCCTACCCTAAGCCAACGAGCGAGTTCGACGCCAAAGCGTGCTGCGACGCTCTGGCGCGCGTCGGCCTGAAGCGCCTAACAGCAAAACTCGATGCAACCGAACGATGGGATCATGAGTTGAACGAGGATGAGCAGCAGGCGCTGGCAATGGCGCGCGTGATCATTCACAAGGCTCCCTGGGTGCTCATCGACGAAGTGCTCGATCCGCTGGATGACACCGCGCTGGAACGCGTCGTCGACATCTTCACCAAGGATCTTGCACAATCGGGTGTGATTTACATCGGACGCACCGACGCACATCATCTCTTTTCCAGAGTGTTGCATTTGATCATGGATCCCACCGCCAAGAAGCTAAAAACCCTTGCTCAGGCTGCGGCGCCCGCTGCGGCCGGGGCTGCGGCGCCCGCTGCGGCGACGAGCGTAAAACCTTGAAAATCCGCAACTCGAGTCCTGCCGAGCTCGCAAAGTTGGCCGACGAGGAATTGCTCGAAGCGGTTCAGCGGCAGACCTTCGGCTTTTTCTGGGAGGCGGCACACCCGGTAAGCGGTCTCGCACCGGATCGCTGCAAAACAAGTCCCGGACCCGGCGACGATCTCGTGGCGACGGGCGGTTCCGGATTCGCCGCGATGGCGCTCATCGTCGCCGCGGAGCGTGGTTGGATCACGCGCGCAGCCGCCGCTGAGCGCCTCGGACACATGCTGGAATTGCTTTCCCGCGCGACCTGCTATCACGGCGTGTTTCCACATTTCATGAATGGACGCACCGGTGCCACCATTCCCTTCACGCGTAAGGACGATGGCGGCGATCTGGTCGAGACCTCCTTGCTGATGATGGGCCTGTTGTGCGCCAGAGAGTATTTCGTTGGGGCCGGCGCTGACGAATCCAAAATCCGCGGGCTGGTGAACTACATCTGGAACGACGTCGAATGGAATTGGTACACCCGCGGCCGGCCCGTGCTGCAGTGGCATTGGAGCCCTAACAACGGCTGGGCACTTGAGCTCGATATCCGTGGTTGGAACGAGTGTCTGATCACCTACGTGCTCGCCGCTTCCGCGCCGCGTTATCCAATCGATCCGAGCGCATATCACCAAGGTTTCGCAGGCGGACGGAATTACCTGAACGGTAAGCCGTACTACGGCATCACGCTGCCGTTGGGCGCGGCCTTCGGCGGCCCGCTCTTTTTATCGCAGTATTCCTTCTGTGGAATCGATCCGCGCGGCTTGAAGGACCGCTACGCCGATTATTGGGAACAAAACGTCAGCCATGTACGGATCAATCACGCGCACTGTGTCAAGAATCCATTGCACCATCAAGGCTATGGCGCGTCCTGCTGGGGTTTGACATCGAGCGACGGCGCCGATGGCTACGCCACGCACGCCCCCGACAACGACGACGGCACCATCTCGCCGACCGCGGCGCTGTCCAGCATGCCTTACGCGCCCAAGGAATCGATGCAGGCGCTGCGTCACTTCCTAAACGTTTACGGCGAGAAAATTTGGGGCCGCTTTGGCTTCGTCGATGCGTTTTGCGAGTCGCGCGATTGGTACGCCGACACTTATCTCGCCATCGATCAAGGGCCGATCGTGGTGATGATTGAAAATCACCGCACCGGCCTGCTGTGGAATCTCTTCATGAAGGCGCCCGAAATCCAAGCAGGGCTGCGGGCTTTGAGCTTCAGCCGCTGATGGAGCCGCTTGATCAGTGGATTGAACGTCAATACCGGCACAGCGCGGTCGCCATGATGCGCAGCGTTTCCGCGGTCGGCATCGTCAAGACTCGGCCGGGTTTCGCGCAAACCGTGCGCCCGCGCAAAGGCTCCATTGTCGCCTCGCCGGTGCTGGGGGCTTACGATCCGGAGCCGGATTATTTCTTCCATTGGTTTCGCGATGCCGCCGTCGTCATCGATGCCTTGCGCATTTTGTTCGAAGAGCATGCGCGGGACGGCGAGTTCTTCGCGCACTTCGCGGACTTCGTGCGCTTCAGCTTATCGCTGCAGGATTTGGACGGGCGCCGTCTCAACGCCTTGCCTTGGCGCGATGCGGTTGCCCCCGACTATCGTCAATATGTGCGCGCTGAGGCGGATCTTTCGGCAGCGCATGGCGAGGCGCTGTTGGGCGAGACCCGGGTCAATCCAGACGGCACGCTGGACATTTCCAACTGGCCGCGTCCGCAATATGACGGCCCGGCGATGCGCGCCATTGCGCTGCTGCATTGGCACAGCACGGTGCGCTTTGAGGGTGAACTCGCGGCGCTGGTCGCTGCCCTGCTCCGGGCGGACCTGCGCTTCACGTTGCATCACTGGCGTGAAGCTAATTTCGACATCTGGGAGGAAGAGAAGGGACTGCACTATTACACGCTGCGCGCCTCGGCGCGGGCATTGGAGGTCGGCGCCGATTGGTTCGAGCAGCAAGGAGAGCAGGCGGATGCCAAGGCCTGCCGCTCTGAAGCGCTTGCAATCCTGCGCACTCTGGATGGCTTCTGGCGCGAGGACTTGCAGTTTTACAAGTCGCGCATATTGGAATCGCAGGCACCTTCCACAAAGGAGCTGGATATCTCGGTCATTTTCGCCGCCATTCACGCGGGCGGAGACTCCGACACCCACTCGGTGCACGATCCGCGTATGCATTCGACGCTGGCGAGATTGGAGGCATTGTTTGATGCCGACTACGCCATCAACAAAAACCGCGGAGCGGCGCGCGGACCGGCGATGGGTCGCTACGCAGGCGATGTCTACTATTCGGGCGGCGCCTATTATTTCTCAACCCTGGCGGCTGCGGAGTTTTGCTTTCGAGCCGCGGCGCGGTCCCCGGCAAAGAAGCACCTGACTGAACGCGGCGATGCATTCCTAGAGACGGTGCGCACCTACACCCCGCCGAGCGGCGAGCTGTCCGAACAATTTGATCAGCACACGGGGGTGCAGCGCTCTGCGCAGCAGTTGGCATGGAGCTACGCGGCGTTCATCAGCTGCACGCACGCGCGCCGCCAGCTCATCCAACGTGGCGTATAGGTGCGGCGGTATTGCGCGCCGCTCGGGATGGCGACTCCCGCAATAGTTCGATAAACGCATCCGCGGCGATCGCCGGACTCATCAGAAAGCCCTGAATGGCATCGCAGCCCTCGGCCTGCAGGAACTTGAGCTGCGCTTGCGTAGTCACGCCTTCGGCCACGATTTTGAGGCTTAATGTGTGCCCGAGCGCAATAATGGCGCGCACGATAGCCGCATCGTCCGGATCCTCGCTGATGTCCGCGACAAATGAGCGATCGATCTTCAGAGTATCGAGCGGGAAGCGCTTCAAGTAGTTCAAGGAACAATAGCCGGTACCGAAATCATCGACGGCGAGCGCAAATCCGAATTCCTTGAGCGCCAACAGCGAACGGCGCCCAGCTTCGGCATCCCGCATTAGAACGCCTTCAGTCAGTTCCAGTTCGAACAGCGACGGCGAGAGATTTGCCCGAGCGACGGTATCGCTGATCCTGAGCAATGCCTCTGGATGCGCGAAGTCCCGTCCCGAGACATTCACGGCAATGCGCGGCGGCGCCAGTCCCGCAGCTCGCCATTGCGCAAGATCGCGGCAAACTCGCTGCAAGGTCCACTTGCTGATATCAGCAATCAGCCCGGTCTCCTCAGCGATGGCGATAAAATCAGCGGTCGGGATCTGACCTCTCGAGGGATGGAACCAGCGCAGCAACGCCTCGCCGCCCACCAGCTTGAGCGATCGCGCGTCGTATTTTGGCTGGTAGTAAACCTCGAGACCGGAATCCTCGACCGCGCGCCTCAATTCCATCTCCAGGGACAAGCGCTTCAAGGCCCGCGCACTGACCGCGCAGTCGTAAACGCGCAGCTGATTTCGGCCGCTCGCTTTTGCCTCGTACATGGCAGCCTCGGCATTCTTGAGCAAGCTCTGCACGTCATCGCCATGTTCGGGATACTTCGCGATGCCGACGCTGGATGTCACGACCAGCTCGTAACTTGCCTGCCAATACGGCACCGCGTGCTCAGTCAGCATTCTCTCCGCGGCCTGCTCTGCCTGCATGGCATCTCGCAAGCCGGTCAGTACAATCATGAACTCATCGCCCCCCAGACGCGCAATTTGCCCCTGAACGCCGTCGATCCCGAGCTGATCAACCGTGCTCTGCAATCTTTCCGCCACCTGGCGCAGCAACGCATCCCCGGTTCCATGACCCAAGGTGTCATTGACACGCTTGAACTGGTCCAAATCGACGTAGAGCAACGCCACGTGCCGGTGTCGCCGTCGCGCCTCTGACAGCGCTTGCGACAAGTACTCGCGAATCCATTCGCGGTTTGGCAGCCCGGTTAGCGCATCGAAATAAGCCAGCCGGTGAATCCGCGCATCGGTTTCCTTGCGAGCGGTAATGTCTCGAATGATGGCCAGCACCTGGCCATTGGAATTCGGCAGGTAGCGGCATTCAAAGTGGCGAAGCGGCGCGGGCTTGCCATCCAGGGAAAATTCAAAAACCGCCGGCTCGCCGCGCAGCGCAGCACTCAGACAATCCATCGCATGCCCGCGGCTGGCCAGGGGCAAAAGATCAAGCAGCGATTGCGGTTCCTTACCGGCCTCGGAAATATGCGGTAATGCGTCGATGGCACTGAAGCAATGGCCGATGGAACCTGCGCTGTTCACGAGAAAGATGCCGTCGGGTATCGCCTGCAGCAACGCCGCATTCTTCTGTTCGCTGAATCGCAGCGCCTCGATGGTGCGCGCGCCGCGCATTACGTAGCGAATTCGGTGCGTCAACAGCGTCCAGTTAATCGGCTTGACGATGAAGTCGGTCGCGCCTGCCTGATAGGCTTGATCGATCGATGCGGTGTCATCGCAGCCGGTCACCATCACGATGGGTAAATCAGCGCCTCCCGGCAGGCAGCGAAGGTTGCTGCAGGCTTGGTAGCCGTCGCCTTCCGCCATTTCCACATCGAGCAGCGCAATATCCGGCATTTGCTGCGCGCACGCAGCGAGCGCCGCGTCGCCGCTCGCCACCGACTGCACGGCGAAACCCGCCTCTTTGAGCATCGCGCCCGCGATCTCCCGCAAAATCGCGTCGTCATCGGCTATCAGCACGCGAACCGGTCTGGCGAGCGACGTCATGCGGATTTACGCATTTCTAGCTGCAGCTCGTCACGCACCCGATCATGCAGCGTCTGGATCTGGGTGTAGGTCGCGCGCGCGCCGGCGAAATTCGCCCCGCGCGCCGCATCCTCGAGATCACGGCAGAGCTGTGCCAGCGCATTGGCCCCGACGTTGCCGTTATATGAACGCCAGGCGTGGGCCGCACGCGCCAGTTCCGCGCCGTTTCCGGACTCCAACGATTCTTCAATCGTTGCAATGAGGCGGCGCGAGTCCAGCAAGTATAGCTCGCCAATGTGCGTGAGCATGTCCTTGGGACCGCTGCGCGGCAAGGCGCGCAACGCATCCAGCGTCGCGCCATCGAGAAGCGGCGCATTGGCGGGTGCCGACGCGCCAAGCATCGCCGTGCTTGCAGGCACTAACTCGAGCACTCGATTACCCAGCCAACGCGCCAGGATGGCGTGCAGCGCCTCCCGTCTGAAAGGCTTGGCCAAGTGATCGTCCATGCCGGCTGCGAGACACGCTGCACGCCCGGTGCTCGTCACGTCGGCGGTCAGAGCAATGATGGGAATGTGGACGCCGGCCTGCTCACGGGCACGCAACGCCCGCGTCGCCGAAAACCCGTCCATCACGGGCATTTCGCAGTCCATCAGGATGGCATCAAAAGAGCGCGATTGAGTAATGTCGAGGGCGTGCTGACCGTGGTGAGCCGTTTCAACCTCCAGCCCCAAGGAAGTCAACATACCAATGGCCACTTCGCGATTCAAAGGCTGATCCTCGACCACCAGAACCTTGCCGTGCAGCGCAGACAGTGCTGCACCAGGCTTTTTCAATGCGATGGTTCTTTCCGTCAGCGGCGTGCCGTCATCGGAACTGCCGATCAACACTCGGTGCAGCTCGGCGAGTCGTACCGGCTTGGTAATCTCCGTGTCGAGCGAAGAATCGTCCGCCGCGCCGCTCGAGCTCAACGAGACGAAGCTCAGCAGTCGAATGGTTCGCAGATTCTTCCCCAATCGGCTGCGCACTTCCTGCCAGAGGCTCGCCGACTCGGCAATCAAGCAATCATCGATCACGAGCGCGTCGTAGCCCGGACCAGCCGAAGCGCTCAGCGCCTCGGCCAACGAGGCGACCTCGGTTGGGCGGGCCGACCAAGCGCGCAGGGTCTTACCCAGCATCATGCGCGCCACCGAATTCTCATGCACCAGCAGCACGCGCATGTCGTTCAGGCCGCGGGGCGGCGCCGGCATCTGTGACGACGGATCGGCGAGCGGCAGCGACAATTCGAACGAAAATGTCGAGCCCTTGCCGGGCATGCTGCTCACTTCGAGCCGGCCGCCCATGAGTTCAATGAGCTGGCGCGAGATCGCCAGGCCGAGACCGGTGCCGCCAAAGCGACGCGTGGTCGAGGCATCCTCTTGGGCGAATTCATCAAATATTTTGGCCTGGCTCTCCGGTGCGATGCCCACCCCGGTGTCTACCACGTCGACCCGAATGTGAAGCGATCCGTCGGCGGCGCCCGTTGAGCTCAGGCGCAGAATGACCTCGCCGTGCTGCGTGAATTTCACCGCGTTGCCGCCGAGATTCACCAATACCTGGCGCAGCCGCACCGCATCCAGCTTCACCCGCGGCAGCCTGGCTGCCGGCGAATCGCACAGCAGCTCGATACCTTTGGTCGCGGCGCGCGCGGCCAGCATCTCAACGGTTTGTTCCAGGATCTCGATCAAATCGCATTCCGCAGACTCCAACTGCAGTCGGCCTGCCTCGATCTTGGAGAAATCCAACACGTCATCGACGATCGCCAACAGCGAATCGGCGGAGCGATGAATGGCCTCGGCAAAGCGCCGCTGCGACGGGTCAATATGCGTATCGAGCAACAGGCTGGTCATGCCGAGAACGCCATTCATCGGCGTGCGCAGCTCATGGCTCATGCGCGCCACAAAGTCGCTCTTGGCGCGGCTCAGCACTTGCAGCTGTTGATTGCGCTCCTCGAGTTCGTGCGTTCTGATCCCGCACCGTTTGTTCAAGTTCGCGGCTGTGGCGCAGTTCGCGCTCGCGCCGCCGGCGCTGGAAGCGCCATAGATAAATGAGAATGCCGCAGCCGATGACAAGATACACAATGCGTGCAGCCAGGGTGTTCCAGGGAGCGGGCGCCACGTGCACGGGAATGGTCAAGCTCTCCTCGCTCCAGACGCCGTCGGCATTCGAAGCACGCACTTCGAACGTGTAGTTGCCCGCGTCCAAGTTAGCGTAGGTTGCCCGATGCGTGGTTCCCGCATCGATCCAGCCGGAGTCAAATCCTTTCCAGCCGATATGAGTAGTGGTTGTCGGCAGGCGAAGTAAAATCCAGGGCTGAAAAATCCAAAGTCACTAATTTGTCGTCGTAAGCCAATGCCAATGGACGCGTGGCGCTGGGCAGCTCTTGCGCGCTCATGGGCTGGTTGAGTTTGGAGGCCATGGTCAACACCACCGGCGGCGCGGGCCCCTCGGAAGCGATGAGATTCGGCGAGAAAGCATTGAAGCCGTGATTGCCGCCGAAATACAAAATGCCGTCGGCACCTCGGAAGTGCGCGTTGATGTTGAATTCGTCGTCCTGAAGGCCATGAACTTGGTGAAAAACCTTGACGGTATGCGATCGCGTGTCGAATCTCGCCAGGCCGTTGTTGGTGCTCAGCCATAGGCGCGCTTCACGATCGGATTCAATGCCATAGACCACCTGGCTTGGCATGCCCCGGAGCCCGGATTGGCTTTCGAACTGCACGGCATCCGGCTTCGCTGAGCTACCGATGACCCGATCGAGCCCGCCGCCCGCCGTTCCCACCCATAAATCGCCGTGCGGATCGATGTGCAACGCGTACACCGTGTCGTCGCTGAGACTCTTGGGATCGCGATCATCGCGGCGGTAAGCATGGAATCGGCCGGTTTTGCGCGCTCAAATAAATTGAGTCCGCCACCGTCGGTGCCAACCCAGAGATTGCCGAGTGAGTCCTCGACGATGGCACTGGCCTTCGAGCTGCTCAGCGAGTTCGTTCTTTGCTGCCCCCAGGATAGCGCGTGATCTTCTCGCTAGCCCGATCAATGCTGGCCAGGCCGCCCCCGGAGGGGCCGATCCAGAGCGTGCCGAGCCGATCCTCATACAATGACATGACACCGTCTGCCGGCAGCGTCTCAGCATTGTCCGGACTCGAACGATAAACGCGCAGCTTGCCGCTCGCCAGATCCAGGCGGTCGAGTCCCCCTGACATGGTGCCGATCCATAGAACTCCTGCGTGATCGTTCAGCAATGACATGACTCGTTGGTCCGAGAGCTGCACGCCGCCGACTTGTCTCGCGCCCAAACGACGCTCGCTGCGTCTGTGCCATCGATTTCAATCAATCCACCGCCGATGGTTCCAACCCACAATTTCCCTGCGTCATCTGCCGCAAAGGATTTCACTTGCGCGCCGCGAAACGCCTCGCTGAAGTAGTGACCCATCAGCCAGCTGCGTGGGTTCCAGTGACTGGCGCCGCCCTCGCGCGTGCCAACCCAGAGCACGCCGCCGCGATCCTGGTAGAGCGATAACACATCGCTGTCGCGCAGAGTTTGCGGATTGTCGGCATCGTGACCGTAGCGGTCGAAGGATTCCGAATTCTGATCGAATAGATCCAGTCCGTCGGCGGTCGCCACCTAGTGACGCTTTGCGTCGTCTTCCAGCACCGCCCAAACGTGGTCATGGCTCAGCGAGTGAGGATCGGTCGCCTCGTGACGAAACGCGGTGAGTTGCCTGTTACTGATCGAGCCTATCATTCCAGACCGTCATAGGTGCCGATCCACAGCGCACCATTGTGATCTTCGCGAATGGCGCGCACGCGCGAGTCGCGTATCTTTGGCGACCTCATCCTTCCCGTAGGTAACGAATTCGTCGATCATGACCTCATAGCGGCTCAGACCGCCGTCGCTGCCGACCCAGATTCGGCCTTCGTGATCAGCGTACAGCGCGCCGATGGCATCAGAGGGCAAGGAATAGGCATCCGCGTCGCGATGTCGGTAGTGCCGCGCCGCGCCTGTCTTCGGATCAAGTACGTCCAGACCATGATCCTTCGTGCATGCCCAGATCAACCCTTTTGAATCGATCAACAACGTGCGCACCGTATCGCTGGCCAGCGACTGCGGCTGCTGCGGATCGTGCCTGAATTGCTGGAACGTTTCTGTATGGCGCTCCCAACGCGAGCACGCCGCCGCCGTCGGTGGCGAGCCAGAGATCGCCCTGCGCGTCCTCGGCGATCGACCAGACGTAATCGCTGGCGAGCCCACGCGGATTACCACGGTCGCGGCGGAACTGACGCATGCACTCGCCGTCGTAGCGATTCAAGCCGGCTTCGGTCGCCAGCCAGACGTAGCCCTGCGAGTCCTGCAGCATGCTGTTGATGGTGCTCATGCGAGAGTCCATCGCGCATCGTGAGATGTTCGAAGTACATGGGGCGTGCCGCGGGAATCGGCGCCGCCGCTGCGGCGCGCCCAAGTGCCGCCGCCGCGCAGGCAACCAGAAGATCACACAATGCGCCTGCGATTCGCACGTGAATGCGTAGCTATTCCGGCTGCGGCACATCGACGCCCGTGTAACCTCTCGCTCCAGGAATAGCCTTCACTCCATGAGTAGCCTCTCGCTCCAGGAATAGCCGCTCGCTCCAGGTATAGCCGCTCGCTCCACGAGTAGCCTCTCGCTCCACGAATAACCGCTGCTCGCCGTGTAGGCGCCGTTCCACAACAACCCATCACCGAGCAAGGGCATATCCTTCAGCAGAGGTCCGACCAACGGCACCAGCAGTCAAGGTACTAGCCGTGCCGACTAGCCTTCAGCAGGCCACCAACGCCGCTCAGCAAGCCCTTCACCGGTGAGCTGCGCCGAACTGGCGCTTGAGCCATGATGTAGAAATTGCCGTTCGAATCCTCGTTCGCGCGGCCGCCGTAGTGCTGCAGTCCGAGCAGGTCGAGCAGCACGTTGACGCCCTGGTTCGCGCAACCCGAGGCGTTGCTGTAGGCGGCATCGTGCGCGTCCACCAAACCTGCGCCCTGCTGGAACACGCTGTAAGCCAGGTTGCCGGACGAATTGACGGCCGGATGAGCGCCCGACATGAGATGGCACTTCACCTGGTCCGGCGTCAGTTCGGATTCACCTGCAGCATCAGGGCGACGACGCCGCTGACGACCGCGGAGGCTTGCGAGGTGCCGGACATGGTCATGTCGCTGTAGGGTTCGGTGAACCAGGTCGGATACTCTTTTGGCCAAGGTGCCGTTATTCGGCGCGTACGCCAGATTGTGACCGCCCATTCCGAGCACGTCCGGCTTCACGAAACCCTCGAAGGTCGGGCCGGCGGACGAGAACGAATCCAGACGATATTGGGCCGGCTGCAATGGATAATAATTGTCGGTGACCGCGCCCACGGTAATGACGTAAGGAACGTTGCCAGGCGCGTTGATGGACAGTGGGTCCGGCCACGGTTGCCCGCAGCGGTGACGACCACGATGCCGGACGCCCAAGCGGCCATGACGGCCTGGTTCAGCGGATCCTGCCAGTAAGGACCCGAAGGCGGTGCGCCCAAGGATAGATTCAGGACACGAATGCCGTAGCGCAGCCGCTGGTTGATCACCCATTGAACCGCGCTGATCACATCCGAATAGAGACCCTGACCGTTGCTGTCCAAGGCACGCACGGAGACCAGATTGACGCCCGGTGCGACGCCCTGAAATGGCCCGCTCGTGGCAACACCGCTGCTCGCGATGATGGAGGTTACGTGTGTGCCGTGACCATAGGGATCATTGATGTTCCGGCTATACGACTCGAGCAGAGGGGCAGGTAGTAGTGAGGATTCTGGCGCGCCAGGATGACATCGTATTGGGCCAGGATGCGGCTACGGCTTCGCCCGGCGCGCCGTCTGCAACGGCCCCTGCTGATTCCAAAGACCCGAGTCGATCACCGCTACCGTGACGCCGCGCCCGGTCATGCCGCCGACATGCAGATTTGCGGCATCGACCTCGCTCGGATAGTAAGTTTCCGGAAACGCTCCCTCATGGAACTTGCGACGACGTCCGAATCATCATAGACCTGGAGTTGCGGATGTCCGCGCGGCGCGCAGCGCCCCTCTGTTCGCGCTCATCAAGCGCCGCGGCGACTGCACGGATGACGCTCAAGATCGCCATTCACGATTCCGCCTGCTCCTGTCACGGCATCTTCCCCCGCATCGCGCGCTCTCGGCCTGCACGATGTAGCGGCGGTGGGGATGGACTCGGATGCAGCCGCCGATCCCAGCGGCGGGCCATGCCGCCGCCGGCCGCCCTTTCGAGGCTTGGCGCGCGCCGCCGGGAGGGCGGGATGCGATCGTTTTGGAAATTACGCGCGTCTCAAGCACAGCGTTAAGCCGAGTAGCAGCGCCGGCAACCAATTCCGTTCGCGTGTTGCCTTCGCTAACATGTTGCGTTTTCCAATCGGTCATTCGGTCTTCGTGTACTGCGCAACATTCTCGGTGATTCGCACCGTCTAAAAATAGCGACAGTCACCATAACATCCGTGTGCCGAGGTCGCGATTCCCGACGCCGCGCCACTTATGTCAATAGAAGAAATTCATGCTGCACGTGCGCGATGCGTGTAATGGCTTAAATCGACATGCGACATAAGCACTTTGCGAATGCGCACTGCTCGAGGCAACGAGCTAAAGCCGCAATACTTTGTCTACGGCGAGAATTGTGATGAGCGCCGTGATGAAGGAGATCAGGACCGTGATGGTCATGCCGACCACGCCGTCTCGATGCTCGCGGTACCACAGATCGATGCGCCCGCGCCGCGTATGCAGACGGATGGCCCGGTCGGCGCCTGCAAATGTAACCGCCGCGTACAGCATGCCATCGCTGCGTTTCGCGTAAGTAATCAAGCGCCGATACTGCAAATAGCGCAGCGGTAATTCGAGTTTGGCGGTGATGAGCTTGCCGCGAATTTCTTCCGGAAACTCAGAAGGATCCAGGCTTTGCAACTTACCATCCTTGCTCCAGGCTTCTCCTTCCGCCAAGGGATGCATGGCAAGCCACAACAACTGCTGACTCGAGACCTGCACATCTTCGTCGATGTTCTCGCGGTAGTAGTACAAACCGTGCAGGATGCGATCTTCGTCGTCTCGGCTCATTTTTGCTGGTATCGCATAATCTTAGGTGGCAACATGCGGCGGATGACGACTAACGATGGCAACGCACCGATTCTACATCCCTCGCATTGGGGTGCCCAATGGGCGTTGCTGACGCTGCTGATGCGCGGGCAATGCATCGGCCGGCAGCATATTGTTCATCGGCAATAGCTTTACCTTTGCTTATGGCTCGCCGGTCAGATACTACCGCGTAGATACGGTGACCGATCTTAACAGCGAAGGACAAGGCGGTGTGCCGGCTCTGTTCAAATCATTCGCCGCGCAGGCGGACTTGAAGTACGACGTCTACCTTGAAACCCAGCCCGGGGTCGGCATCGATTGGCACCTCGAACATAAGTTGGAAGTTCATCGGACAACGCAGCTGGGATACGGTGGTCATGCACGGATATAGCACCTTGGATCCGAAAAAGCCGGGCGATCCAGGCGTACTGATCGAAAGCGTGCGGCAGATGGCTAAAGTTTTGCGCGCAAAAAACTCCAAAGTGGACATGCGCGTCATGGCAACCTGGCCGCGCGCGGATCAAACCTACCAGCCGCAAGGAGCCTGGTACGGAAAACCGATTGAGGCGATGGCGCACGATGTCCGCGACGGCTATAACCGCGCCGCCGCCGCTACGCCGGGTATCAGCGTGATTGCCGTAGGCGACGCCTGGATTCGCGCCATGCGAAGCGGATTGGCGGATCCGAACCCCTACGACGGCATCGAAGCCGGGAAAGTCAATCTGTGGACATATGACGGTTATCACGCCAGCACCTACGGCGATTATCTGGAAGCTCTCATGGTGTTCGGAGCCGTCACCGGCAAAGATCCGCGAGCGCTCGGCGAGTTTGAGTGTTCAGGCTTCGAATTGGGGCTCTCGGGACCGCAGGTTGGCGCCCTGCAGCAGGTAGCATTTGATCAGCTGGCGGCGGAGGGTACACTGAGCGCCGCGCAGCCGAAGCCTTTGGTCAAAGCGTCTTCGCCCACGAAATGTATTACGTTACGCTGAGATCATTTCAACCAGGAAGGAACGACATGCGGCGCTTGATCACTTTGGGACTTGGGTGTTGCTTGTTCGCCTCGCCGCTCTACGCAGCGTTGAAACTCGGTGCGCAAGCGCCGCAGTTCACGACCTCCGCCACCCTTGCCGGAAAGCCGTTTACGTTTTCCTTGGCGGACGCTCTGAAGAGCGGACCGGTCGTGTTGTACTTTTATCCCGCGGCCTTCACCAAAGGGTGCACCGTCGAGGCGCACGAATTTGCCGAGGCAACCGATCGATTCAAGGCCATGGGCGCCACGGTCATCGGTGTTTCGCATGATTCCATCGACACGCTGAATAAATTCTCCGTCAGTGAGTGCCGCAATAAGTTTGCCGTCGCTTCCGATGCCGACAAGAAAATCTCCACCGCGTACGATGCCAACTTGTTCATTACGTCCTACTCGAACCGCACGTCATACGTGATTGCGCCCAATGGCACCATCATTTATGAATACACGGCCTTGAGTCCCGATAAGCACGTTGAAAACACCATGGCAGCGGTCGCCAAGTGGCAGGCTGAGCATAAGAAAGGCGGATAGCGAATATGGCGTTTTCATTGTATGAAGCGACGCTGCCGTCCTATCGGCAAATCTTAGGCGCAGTCGGCGGCTTGATCGTCAAGGCAGAGTCGTACTGCGCCGAGAAGAAACTCCCGGCCGAGGAGATCATCCAGGCACGCCTTGTCCCCGGACATGCTGCCCTTCGCATATCAGGTGAAGTCCACGGCCGTGCATTCATTGGGCGCAATCGAAGGATTGCGGAAGGGCGTTTTCTCGCCCGACATGACGCCGCCGCCGCAAACTTTCTCCGCTCTCAAGAGCACGATCGCCGATACGCTGGCGGCGCTGGAGGCAATCGATGCCGCCGAAATAGACGGCTTTATTGGTCGCGATATGCGCTTCGAGTTCCGTGAACATCAGATGCACTTCACTGCCGAGAATTTTCTTCTGTCCTTCTCCCAACCGAATTTCTATTTTCACGCGACCACGGCTTATGACATCCTGCGCTGGAAGAAATTGCCGCTCGGTAAACGCGATTTCACGGGCAGACTGCGGCTTTCACCCGCTACCTGATCTTGGCCACGCGTCCTTCGGTCGGGAACTTCTGAAACTGCAGCGCATCGTGTCCGGGCACCACGCGATCCACTGAACCCGCCAGCTCGATCATGCGCTGCTGCGCGTTGATATTCGCCGGGTGGTCGGCATCGCTGAATGTGGCGCTCGCCTTGTGCTCGGCAAGATTGCGGTAGAAATAAACATTGTCGGATGCCAGCACGAAGGGCAGCTTGCCCTCGACTCGCAGGTACTGCGAGGCAAAGGTGTGCCGAGAGCCGACGAACGCGCGAATTCCGGGAATGAATCTCCACATTGTCGCCATCCACCAGCCGCAGCCGTCCTTCGGTATTCAGCCGCACCAATTCCTGGATATCGTCCGGATCGATGCCGCCGTTGTGGCCGCCCGGCTGCCAAGCATCTCCGGTGTAGTAGCGAAATTCGTCCTTCTGAATCCACACGGTTGCCTTCGGAAACAGATCGATGCCGCCCATGTGATCCCAGTGCGCGTGGCTGATCACCACGTCCGTCACCTCTTCCGGCTTCACGCCCGCCTGCCGCACCGCTTCATCGGGACGCAGATAATCGGTGACTTTCCATTGCTTGAACCAGCGTTCGCGGTGAAAGCCGCTGTCGAATAGAATGTTGCGGCCCCCGCCTCGAATCAGCCAGACGACGAAGTCGACATCGACCTTCTCGTCCTTCAGGGCCGCCCACGACCAACGCACCGACCGGAATGTCCGGAGACACGCCATAGCGAATTGCCTCGATCGAATACTCGACCGGGGCGTTCGCTCCCATCAACGCCAGGGCAAATCCGGCCAGAACGAGACGTCTCAGCATCATGGCAGCCGCGTCGCGACCAAATCTATTTTTTAGCCTTTGCGAGGTATGCCTTGGTCTCGTCGCCCACAATCGCGACCAGATTGCCCATGGTCAAATTCGCATCGATCAGATGCAATCCCCAGTCTTGCAACACCTGTCCATTCACGACGACATCGCCCGATATGTCATTGGTGCGCACGCCGCCCGGGCTGGGGTGAACGGTCACGGCAAGATAGGAGCCATGCTCATTTGCCACGCACTCAGCACTCAAGAGTCCCGGGACCTTGACGAACGCGGTGTCGATCGGCTTTGCCGGCGTAGTCCAGTCGAATGGTTCGCGCGGGCCGTCGGAGCCGGTGGAGATGCGGCCCGCAGACAAGTACGCATCGAGCGCTCCTGAGCCACCGGCCAGTGCAGCGGGATTGGCGCACGCCGCTTGCATGCCCTCGGGCGCCTTACCAAAGCGAGAATTTTCCGGCGGCGGGACATTGGCGCGGAAATCCGCGAATGCGATGACGCATCCGATTTGGCTGTTGGATCGGCACACGGGAATGTGCTTGAACGCGCCGCCGACATCGGCGCCCTTCGGCACCGGCAGGCTGGTTCCCATGAGAATGGCCGAGATCAGTTTGCCTTGAACCGGCTTGCCGTCGATCTCATCCTTGATCAGGCGCGTGAGCACACCGGAACCTTGGCTGTGGCCGACCAAGACGACGCCGCGGCCGTGATTGTCGTGTGCCAGATAATAGTTCCAAGCCGCGAGTACATCGCCATACGCCTAAGTCCCGATCAACCGGAATGGGCTTGCCCGCAATCATCGCGCGCAGTGCGGTCAGCGTCACTTGCCGATACATGGGTGCAAATAAGCGGCACTTGGCAGCGAAGCGCGCGAACTGCGCATTCACCACCAGACTTTTCGGCGCCGGTGATATTTAAGTCAGAATTGCCGCCCGGCTCGGTGGACACCGTGGGATAGACATAGAAACAATCGATCGGCGGATTCTTGGCAGGATGAAAAGCCTCGTGGGTCAGGGTGCCATTCGACGGCAACGATCGTCGCATCCTGAGAGGCAGAGCATGCATCCTGCCGGCCCGGCCGGCAGAGCCAGACATCGGGGTTGGCGTAGTCGGTAGCGCGGGAGCGGCGGGAGCGGCCGCTGCGTCCTGAGCGCGTGCCGAATAAATCGCCAGCCCCAAGGATGCAATGGTCGCGATCGCGAGAATCGATCTAATCATGAAACTCCCCTGTGCCTTATTTCCGCGGCATTATACCGCAGGGAAAAGCGCCTCCAGCCCGTGAGGCGGGGAGTTATCGCCCTCTTAGGGGAATAGAGAAATCAAAGCCGGCACGTCCTCCAGCGCCTTCATCATGCCCCAAAGCATGGGAATACCCACCGCCAGCCAGACCAGCACGAGCTTGAGCGTAGATGCAGCGTTTTCAGCGTTCTGCACTG
This sequence comes from uncultured Gammaproteobacteria bacterium, assembly GCA_963771615.1. Classification (GTDB taxonomy): domain Bacteria; phylum Pseudomonadota; class Gammaproteobacteria; order Steroidobacterales; family Steroidobacteraceae; genus Bog-1198. The sequence continues at coordinate 843,481 of CAVYUD010000003.1, read as the reverse complement.
CAGATTCTGGGCTCGATACTGCGCCTGCGGCGCCGTCCAGTGTGTTTTCCATGATGCCTCCCGGTAAATCGTTGGCCTACCGAGTACATCGAAAACCGCAGACCGTTGAGGACAGGTGCCAGTCAGTTTTTTTCTGGAAGCGACTCCCCCAACCACAGCGTGCACGCCGCGATAAGCGGCGGGAGCAAGAAACACCAGATACCCTGCTTTGCATAAATCAGCGCCGCGGCCGCACAGCCTGCGGCGAAGGCCGTCACGCTAAGCGACATTCGCGACAGACGAAGCCGGATGGCCTCGCGCGCCGCCGCCGGTACGCCCCGCATCAGATCCGCCAGATCGATCATGATCTGGATGGTATTGCCGGTCATGATGGTGGTCGGCGGCAACGCGCCCATGTGAATTCGGTGGATGGCATTTTGGATCGCCATCGCCGCAACCAGGACCATTCCGGTCGACAGCGCCGCCCAGCCATCGCCACTGTCAAATGGTCCAAAAGTGATCGCCAGCACCGCCCCCACGGTCAAGAGCAAGACCTTGACGCCGAGAATCAGTGCGCAGCGCCGGCAATCCTTTTGCCGTGAGCGCCACGCTGAGCAATCGAATGGCCATGACGACCAGACGCAAAACAGGGGCAGCGCCAATACCTTGGCAAGGGCGCCGCTCGTTCCCGATACCAGCGCAGCGCCGAGCGTGACAAAGTTGCCGGTGACGTGCGTGGTAAATAATCCGTGCAGCGCGAGGTAGCCGGCGGCATCGACATATCCGCCATTGACACTGAGAAGTACGGGCACGGTTGGTTTCATGGGCGATCTCTTAAGGTGCAGGTGGCGAGTTCATTACTATATATTGGGGCGGATGAGGAGACTCGGACTGAAGGCTGCGCGCTGGAGTCGGGTTTGCGTTACTGCTCATCGCGCTCGGTAGCTGTTCGCGCACCGCACCCTACGGGCTCGGCGCGCGAATCGCGACCAAGCCCTACTTGGGGATGCCACCGCAGGCCGATGGCATCGTGCCGCCGTTGCTTTCCCAAACGGGTGCCTTCAGTGACACGCCCAAGCGGATCGCGAGTTCGGGTTTGATCCCATACCAACTGAACGTTGCCTTTCTGGTCCGACGGCGCCGATAAGTCGCGTTGGATCGCCATTCCCAGAAGGAAAGATCGATTTTTCGCCGTCCGGGAGAATGGCGCTTCCCTGCCGGCACCGTGTTCGTGAAGAATTTCGACTTGGCCGACGGATGCCGCCCATCCCGAATTCAAGCGCCGCCTGGAAACTCGCCTATTGGTGCGCGACTCGAGGGGTGGCGTATATGGCGTGGTCTATAAATGGCGGCCGGACGGCAGCGATGCGGATTTGCTGAGTGCCGAGCACGACCGAGAACATTCCGCTCAAGTCCGCAGCAGGCGTAGTCCATGAGCAGACCTGGTACTACCCCAGCCGGCAGGATTGCCTGGCCTGCCACACCGCGGGCGCCGGCGGAGTGCTCGGCGTGAAAACCCGGCAGTTGAATCGCTCCTTCACCTACCCTTCCGGCGTCGCCGACAACGAGCTGCGCACCTGGAATCATCTGGGGCTTTTCGCGCCGGCATTCAAGGATGAAGCGCTGCAAGAGTTTGCCGCGCTCGCCGCCGGCCGACGACACCACGCGATCTTTGCAAGATCGCGCGCGCTCGTATCTCGATGCAAATTGCGCGCAATGTCATCGTCCTGGCGGCACCGTCGCCAATTTCGATGCGCGCTATGACACGCCGCTCGACAAACAGGCGCTCATCGATGGGCCGGTGTTGATCGATCAGGGCATCGATCGGCCGCGGGTCATTGCGCCACACGACATCTGGCGCTCGATTGCCTACATGCGCGTCAACACCGTCGATGATATCCGCATGCCGCCGCTGGCGCGCGAAACCATCGATCAAAAAGGCGTGCACTTGCTGGGTGAGTGGATCAACAGCATGCCGGGACCCATGGTGCTCGCGCCGCCGAGCATTTCTCCGCAAGGCGGAACATTTGCACAACCGGTGGAGATTTCCTTGACGGCGAGCGAGCCCGGCGCCGAGATACGCTACACCTTGGACGGCAGCGTGCCCGGAACGACCGATATCCTCTATGAAAAGCCGATCAGGTTGAGCGGCTACCGCAGTCGTGCGCGCGCGAGCCTTCAAGCAAGGATTTACTCGCAGCATCACCGCTCAGCAGGTCTTCATCATCGGGAAGAAATAGCGATGCCCCAGGGACTCGAGCCAGCCTTGATTCGCGACACTTCCTTGTTGGTCTTCAAGTCGACCACCGAGACATCGTTCGAAGGGCCGTTCGCTGCAAACAGAAATTTGCCGTCGGGTGAAATGCCGATGCCCCAGGGACGCGTGCCCGACCTTGATGGTGTCCAGCAACTCATAGCTGTGGCTGTCAAACACGGAAACGGTGCCGGCGCGGCCATTGCTGACGTACAGCCGCTTTTCGTCCGGCGACAACTTGACCCGCATCGGCCGCGAGCCGGGCGGCAGCGTGATGGTCTTGAGCACCTTGGCATTGACCGAATCGATCACGTTCAACTCGCCCGCCGATTCGGACGGAATAAATCCGATGCCGCCCGCGGAAAGAAATGCCACGCTGCGCGGCCGCCCATTCACCTTGAAGTGGCTGACTGCCGAGTAGGAGTGGGCATCGACGACGTAAATGTCGCCGCCGGCCTCACAGGTGACGTAGAACTGCTTGCCGTCCGGCGTGGTGGTCACGCCCTCCGGCTCCTGGCCGACCGGAATGATGTGCTGCAGTTTTCCTGAGGCGATATTGATCACACTGGCGGACTTGGTGTCCTCGTTGGAGATGTAAATCTGCCGCCCATCCTTGCTGAGCGCAAATTCCTCCGGGTCCGACCCGGCGTTCAGCTTGATCTTGAGCTTCTGCGCGCCGACGTCCAACACGCCGATTCCGTCGGCCGACTTGTCAGCATTGTCATCATCGTCGCCTTTCTTCTTGTCGAAGATCGGATTGCCGTGGGCATCGAGCTGCGGCGGCGCTTCGATCGGCGTGCCGCTCAAGGCGACGTACACGATCTTTGCCGTCGGGACTGACATGAATGCCGCGCGGCCGCTTGCCCACGGGGATCGTGGCGGTCACCTCTAGATTGTGCCGTTGATGACCGTGACATCTCCCGATCTTTCATTGGTGACGTACACCTGAAAGGTGGTGGCGGCCTGGAGCGCCGCGGGAAGTACCGCGGCGAGCACCGAACCAAGCGCCGCGTTTTTGAAGCAGTGCTTCAACTGCAGCTCGGGACCGCGGTGGGCCTGAACCTATGTGAGTTTTCGACCCAACATTCATCGAAGATTGAGCAATAGCAGGCCTCGAACTTCACGCGATTCAATCCCGCCGCGGCGTCCTTGTCCCAGACGGACGCGTTGCTGGCGGTGCGAGGCCAAAGTAGCACGGGTTGATCGCTACCGGCTTTGATGTAGGAAGGGGCCACTGCCGAATAGGTCATCGGGCCGAGGACTGCTGATTCGTCTGTCGTGTCGGCGGGCAGTCCCGCAAGGCGCAATAACGCTTCGCCGATATCCTTCACCGGCTTGTCATCGACCAGTATGGAAAAGCGCTCCACCCGCGCTGCACCGGCGCCCGGATTGCTGATGAGAACACTGAATGCTTGACCCAAGGGGCTATCCGCCGCCGGATGGCCGTTACTCGTCGTGAATTGAATAAAGGGGCGCGAGTTGGCCTCGACCAATCGTTGCATGGTGCGGCCATGATGTAACGCAATGCCGAGTGAGCAGAGCGATACAAACAAGGCGCTGAATGCGACGGCTAGATCCGCCATACGATGGCCGGTTTTTCTGATCTCGGGAAGCAGTTCAGTTTCGGGTACCATCAATTCATGGTGGCCGAGGGAATTCAAAATCGCAACTTGCGCGGCTGGATGCAATTGCTGCTATATTGCATCGCAGCATTTTGTTACTGCAAAGCCGTGCCCTACGTCGCAGAAAGACCGATTGCTAGGGGTTTTCCTGATCGGACCCTGAGATATTTTGTCAAGATTTACTGGACCGAGCCGAAATTTAAAGGAATAAGACGCGCATGGACGCACTTCGCGTGCGCGTGCACAGTTCATTAGTAAAGTTACAACTATGGCGAATGTCGCACCAGCAACTCCCAAACTGAAGGAATCGGTTCAAGCTAAAACCGCATCCTCGCCGCGAGCGGTCGCTCAGAAGCCGGCTTCCCAGGCTGCGGCCGTGGCGAAAACCGCCGCCGCGACCAGCGCCGATGAACGCGCTTCGGCGCTTGCGTTTCTGGGAAATCTGGCCACCGAAGTGTCGAAGGGCACCGTTAATCTGCCGTGTTTTCCGGACGTGGTGATGCGAATTCGCAAAGCGCTCGCGGCGCCCGACGTCGGCCTGAGCGAAATCGTCAAAATCGTGGGCACCGAGCCGCGGCTGGCGGCGCGATTGTTGCAAGCCGCGAATTCCGCCGCATTCAATCCCGCCGGCAAACATTTGACCGACCTGCGTGCGGCGATTACGCGCTTGGGTCATCGCCCGGTGCAAAGCGCGGCAATGTCCTTCGCGGTGAAACAATTGCGGTTGGCGCCGGCGCTGCGGGCGATTTCCAAGCCGCTCAATGTTTTGTGGGAACAAAGCATTTCCGTCGCCGCGATCTGTCAGGTCGTCGCGCGGCGCACGCGCGTGAGTCCGGAGGAAGCGTTCCTAACGGGCCTGCTCCACGGCATCGGCCGGCTTTACATCATGGTGCGATCAGTCGGCAAGTCGGACAAGTTGTATCAAGATCCGAGCTTCGTCGACATGATCGCAAGTTGGCATCCCGCCATCGGCAAGGCGGTATTGGAGAACTGGGGATTTGACGATCACATGTGCGAGGCGCTCGGCGACCAGGACGACCATGATCGCAGCAGCAAACATGAACCCGATCTGACCGATATCTTGGTGGTCGCGGTCGCACTCGCGCGGGTCTTGCGCGAAACCCGGCCCGCGTTCGGTCGAAACAGACCAAATCAAATCATTCGCTCGATTGCACCTGAGCCCGCAAAATTGCGCTGAGATCTTGAGACACGCGGAACATCAGTTAGGCTCGCTGCACGCGGCGCTCGGCTGCTGATTGCAGCACCGGAATCAATTGTGCAACCGTTTCGATCACGATGTCCGCGCCCGCATCGCGCAGACGGCTTTCCGCGCTAGCGATGCGCGCAGTGCGATCGGCGGCGGCTAACGCCAACAACGCCTCGCGCGACAGGCCCACTTCGTTGCCCGGATGCAGATATTCCGACCGTGAAGCAGCCGGCGGCGCGCCCCTCGCGTACGCCGGCTTCCGTGTCATCCACTTTGACGACGCGCGTCAGCGGCCACACGCCAAGTTCGGCGCAGGCCTTGTAGATCATCAACGGTGTCGGCCGTCCCTGCGGCGTTTCGCCCGAGCACACCAAGTGGTCGGGCGCATAGCCCTGTGCAGCCGCAGCCTGCAGCACGGGCTGCATCATCTCGCGTGTATAGCCGGTTGAAGATGCCACTTTGACGCCCTCGGCACGCAGTGCCTCGACGGCCATTCGCGCGCCATCGATGAGCTGCGCCGAGCGCGCCGCCTGATCGCGCATCAACGGACCCAGATCGCTCATGAGATCACGCACATCGCCATCGTTCGGCCGCGCGGCCGTGCGCCTGTTCCCAGGCTTGCGCGATGATCGGGTCGGCAAGCAGTGCGCGCACATGATCCTCCTTGGCCTTTCCCATGTCGCGGCGCGCTTGCGTATCGCTGATCGCAACGGCGCGCTGCGCGAAGGCCGCGCGCAATGCGTTGACCGGCGCATGACAACCGAAGTCGACCATGGTCCCTGCCCAGTCGAGAATGACCAAATCGAAGCTATCGCGAATGCCCATCAGGGGTACTCCATGAAAACAGTTCTGCCACGACTTCTTCGCCAATTGCAAATCCGGTGGAAGCGCCCGAGCCGCTGGTAATCATGACAATGCGCACATCAGCCGCCGGAGCATCGATGAACAGGGTGCGGTCGGTGCAAGACGGGTAAGTGCCAGTCCAACGTTCGCGAACTGCGCTCGGCGCCCGACCGGTCGCCGCGGCAAACTCTTCGAGAATGAGCTGATCGACCCGCTCGTGCGCGAAGAAATCCGGCGTCGGCGCGTATTGATGACTATCGCCCACCACCAGTGTGCCATCGCTGCTTTGCACCGCAATGAGGTGAATCCCGTGCTGCAAATGTTCGCCCTGCTCCGCCGACAGGCGTTCACGCAGCGCCGTCGCCTCAGGCAGTGCGCTGTAGCCTGCATAGCGCACCAGCCCAAGATCGGACATCAACACGCCGGGCAGACGAAATCCGGGGTCTGCAAGACGCAACATCTGCAAACTACAGCGAGTCACGTTGTACTTGGCGATCTCATTCGGGAAAAGCGATGCGACGTCGTCTCCCGGGCACACCAGTACGGCACCGGCCTCAACGATACCGCGCGACGTTTCAAGCCGCGGCGGCTCGACCGACAGTACCGCGGTCTCGAGCAGGAACACCACGCCGTAACGCTCGGCAAGCCAGGCGGCGATTTTCGGGACGGCCTCGCGCGATTCGACGCGAAGCTCGATTGAACTCTCGAGCACTGCTTGCACATCGGCACCCGCCAGCTCGCGGCAGCGCGCCGTTGCGGCGGCACGGCTCAAGATCCGGCATCCCTCGCCCATTTCTGTTCGGACGAACGCTTCGAGCACCGACACCGCTTCCGCGCGCCGCGCCATCATCCACACGCCCCGCTGCGTGATCGTGATTGCGGCTCGACGCGCAACTTCCTCCCAAATCGCGCACGTGCGGCGGGCGCGAGTCCATGCAGTTCCCCGCTCTTGGCCCGTCACCGACACAAATCCAAAATTTCGCACCGACGCCCCGTTTGATCGCGCGTCGCGATCAATGACGACCACGCGCAGCCCCCGAAGCGCGGCAGCGCGCGCACAAGAAAGACCAATGATTCCCGCGCCGACAACCGCAAGGTCGAAGACACCGGACACGGCGAATGAGGAACCCATGATTTGCATCGGCATGTTTCCCACAGTTATACATCCCCGACGAGAAGGGGCAAGTCATGTTCATCGTATGGTAGTCTCGCGCGCGTGACTTCCAGGCTCCATCAGGTCCTTGAAAGGGCCAATCCCGTCGTCTTCACGATCTTCGCCGGGCTCGCCGGATTTGCGGCGTACTTCTCCATGTACGCATTCCGCAAGCCGTTCTCCGTCGCGCTTTTTATCGACGTTCCGGGATGGCACTTTGCGTTGGATTACAAGATCGCTCTGGTGCTGGCGCAGGTGCTGGGCTATGCCGTTTCAAAACTGATCGGCGTGAAATTGATAGCGGAAATCACCGCGAATAAGCGCGCCGTTGCCATACTCGTGCTCATACTTCTAGCCTGGCTGGCGCTCATTTTATTCGCGCTCATCCCGGCACCCTGGAATGTATTCGCGATGTTCTTAAACGGCCTGCCCTTGGGATTGATCTGGGGTTTGGTGTTTGGCTTCATGGAGGGACGCCGCACTTCTGAAGTCTTGGGCGCGATCCTGTGCGCAAGCTTCATCGTCTCCTCAGGCGCTGTAAAGTCCGTGGGCAAATTGCTCATGGATGTCTGGAATGTCGGCCCATTCTGGATGCCGGCCGCCGCCGGTGCGCTATTTTTTCCGCTTCTGGGCCTGTCAGTGTGGGTGCTTTCGCAGTTGCCCCCGCCCAGCGCGCAAGATGAGGCTGCACGCGTACGGCGAGCGCCCATGGATGGCGCCGCGCGCAGCCGGTTTCTACGCCGCTATGGACCCGGTATTGCCCTGCTGGTGCTCAGCTATGTTCTGACCACGGCGATCCGGGACTTCCGCGACAACTTTGCAGCCGAAATTTGGACGGCGTTGGGATTCGGACATGCTGCCGCCGTGTTCACGGCCAGCGAGCTGCCGGTGGCCGTGCTGTCGCTGACGGTGCTGGCCGTCATCATCGTCGTGCGCGACAACACCAAGGCCCTGCTGGTGATTCACGGCGTAGTGATTGCCGGGTTCCTGCTGCTCGGCGCATCGACGCTGGCCTTTCAAGCGGGCGTACTCTCACCGCTTGCCTGGATGATCTTGAGCGGCGCGGGACTGTACATGGCCTATGTGCCCTTCAACGCCATGTTGTTTGATCGCTTGATCGCCGCGAGCGGTACGGTGGGCACAGCGGGGTTTCTCATTTATGTTGCCGACGCATCCGGATATTTGGGAAGCTGCGCGCTCCTGCTGTGGCGCAACTTCGGCCTGGTGCAGCTTAATTGGCTGCAAGTCTTCACCGCCAGTGCGTACGGCACCAGCGTGATCGGAACGATATTGATGGGCCTTTCAGCGCTGTACTTTCTGCGCAAGACGGCCCCGATCAAGCCCTACGCTATCGAAGCGGCGCACTCATTGAATTGATGAGCGCGCGATAGTCATCGAGCTGCGGCGTTGCCAAGCCGGCAACCTTGCCGGCGTCATCCCAGCGCCTGACGCGCACGGCCTCGCGATAAAAGGCTTCGGACTCGAAGCGCGCCGTTTCGTCGCGGGTCATCGGACCGCCCTGCAGCTTGAGTGTGATCACCGAAGCCGGACTGAGCTTCGCAAAATAGGCCGCGTCAGTGGCGCAGAGGTAGCGTTTGGCCGGAACATGCAGACGCACCGGCTCCCAAACTGAAGCGGGAAAGCGTTGCGCCAGCCAGCGGCTACCCACTTCTTCGTGACGCGCATCCGTGGTCCAATCGGCGATATCGTCGGGTACTGTTTCGATGAGATGGCCCACATCGTGGAGCAGTGCAGCCACGACGAGCGCCGCCGGCGCGGCCTCGGCTTGCGCGAAATAGGCCGCTTGCAGCATGTGCTCCGTCATCGACACTGACTCGCCGTAGTACGCTCCCGACCCGCGTTGCTCGAAAAGGGCGACAATCTCATCGGCCAGGCTCATGCGGAGGGCACCGTGTCCAGTTGCCGGCGCAACAGCGCCGATTCGCTGTAGACGCTGTCGCGCGTCAGGTAACAGCCGCGCAAATGGCGCGCATGTTTCGCCGACGAGAATGGCGTACGGCCATGCAGGATGCGCTGATTGTCGAACACCACAAGATCGCCGCTGCGCAGCCGCAACCTGAGTTGAAATGCCGGGTCGCGCAGCAGCAGCGCGAATTTCCGATAGGCGCCGTAGAAAGCCTGCGTGTCGGCGAGCGACAGCCGCAGCGGCGCAATCGAGCGATTGTTGTAGTGCACGGCCGTGACCGCGCCGTCGCAGGACAGTTGGATCAAGGGCCGTTCGGCATACAGGTCCGCATCCTTGGATCGATACCGGAACGGCACCGCGGTGCTGGTCAGTCGTGCGAAAACATCAGGTTCGTGACGGCGCAGGTGCGCAGCCAGAGCCAGGCCATCGGCAAACAGATTCTCGCCGCCGTCGGGCGATGCGATCAGCATGTGCAGAGCTTGAAAACCCGGCACGGGTTCTCGATACGGATTATCGGTATGTAGACCCAACCCTAAGTCGGAGAACGCCAGGTTTTCCGGCTGCGCGACGGAGCGAACGTCGAATACGAGCCCGTAGTTGGTCTCGGCAACGCGGCCGACCGAGGACATTGCCTCGAGGATGGCGTCCTCTGTCGCCGGCACCTCACTCAAGAATGCAATGCCGTTCGTCAGGAGCCGTGTGAGCCAGCGCGAGCGATCCGCCGCGTTTTCCCTGGCCTGCCGCAGGCTCAACCAGGCAAAATCGCGGGACGCGTCCAGGGACCCGCCAATCCATGCCTGCATCGGCACGTGCTCGAACGGCGTATCCACCTGCGCGGCCAGCCACGCAACATCGAACGATGCGCCATGCGGCTCGTTCTCCCACTGCACCTGCACCTCTCCTGCGTGCAGCGAGGCGCTGCGAATCTTCGGCGCGGCGGGGAAATCCGCAATATCGTGCAGTCGCTGGCCGCTGTGAACATCACGCTGTTCGGATTGGTTGTCGCGCAGCCAGATGGCGGCGAACTGGCTGCTCCGCCCATCTGCCCACTGCAAGGTCAGCGAGTCGGCATTCGTCTGCACAGCCTTGAGAGTGCCTGGAATGTTCATGGCAAATGCCGTCCTGCACGCGCCGCGCAGGCGCTCAAGTAAAACAAATAGCCCGCGCCCAGCGCCGCCACGGCGCTTACCGCGGCGAGAGTCACAAATACCCCCTGCCAACCGAACGACACGGACAGTCTTGCCACACTGTCGCCGGCGGCAACCGCGCCCAAGTAGCCGATGCCATCGATGATTCCGGACGAGGCCGCCGAAGCTCGCTTGCCCCCGAAATCAAGCGCAAAAGCGCCGCCAAGGTATGAATACGGCCCCAACAAGCAAAAGGCAATGATGCCGATTGCAACCAGCGGTAGCAGCGAACCGGCGGCACTCGATCGCATCGACATGAGCAGCAACAGGGCGGCCGCGGTGGCCGCCAAACCGAGAAACAGCACCAGTGATCGGCCATTGACGCCGATCCGATCGCTGAGCCATCCCGACGCAACAACGGACACGGCGCCCACGCCCGGGAAGATCGAGCTCAGGCGCGCCGCATCGCTCACGCCGTAGCCTAAGTAGTCACGCAAATACACCGGTGTCCAGGTATTGAAGGTTTCTCGAATGATGGTGCACCCTAACGACAGAAAGCAAATCAGCAGGAATGCGCGGCTGCGCAGCAGGGGGAGCAACAGGCTGCGCAGGGTCGGGCGCGACTCTGCGGCGCCGAATAAATTCAGCGGATTGGGTTTGGCTTCATCGAATTTCAAATCCTTGCGCGATTCGCGCAAGAACAACGCATTGAACAGGAGCATCGCCCCCGCCACGGCCGCGGCGAAATAAAACAGCGCCCGCCAACCGAACCCGTGTTGCATCAGCACGCCCATACTCTGGCGCGCCGCCGCGTCGCCGACCAGGTAACTGATGCTGAGTACGCCGATGACGCTGCCATAGGAGGTGAAGTCGAACCACTTCGATGAAACTTTGATGAGCCCAGCCCAGGCGATCGACTGCGTGAGCCGGTTGCCGATCCACGCGAGCATGAACAGCGGTACGGTTCCGCCGACCGTAAACAACAGGGTGAACGCGGCGGCACCCGCCAGGCCGATGAGAAAGCTGACTCGCCCGCCCCATAAATCGCCCAAGCCTCCCAAGAACAGCTTGCCGAGTGCATAGGCCAGAACCCCCAAGGATGTGACCTGACCCAGACGCACGATGGCATCGGCGTGGCTGACTCCGCGCCCTCCGAGTTCGTCGATCAGCAGCGGCGTCGACACCGACAGGTCCGCCCGGCAGAAGTACAGCGACGCATAGCCGCCGAACAACAGCGCGATGACGGTCGCTTGACGCAAGCGCAGAGGAAGTTCCGCAACGTGGACACTGGCCATCACGAAAACGCTCTTTGCTTCTTGATGGCGTGCATCGTAGCATCACGCGAAAGACGCTCCGGGACTTAAAGATGCACGATGTACAGCAGCAACTGCATTCGGAAGGCTACGCCATCGTGCGCGGATTCTTCGATGCCGACGAGATGCGGCAGATCGGTAGTGAGACCGACCGGATCTACCAGGAAGGCCTCAAGCATCACACGACTTATCGCCACAAAAACCTGCTGCTGGAGGTGCTCGAGGATCCCAAAGCGCGGCGGCGCGTGGTCATTCAAGCTCACTGGACTGCTTGGATCAGCTCCTATCTGGAACGCATGCGGCGGCACCCGAAATATTTCGAATTGCTGGGACCCCTGCTCGGTCCTGATATCAAACAGATCACCCACCAGCTTCACTGGAAACCGCCGGGCGCAAAATATACCTACTATCGCTACCATCAAGATGCGAAATTTCGCAATCGCGCCAGCCGTTCGCAACCTGCTCTACGGCAGCATCAATACCGGACTTGCCATCGACCGGCAGACCGTGGAGAACGGCGCGTTGCGCGTGGTTCCGCGAAGTCATCTGCACGGCTATCTTGGGCTGTCGGAAGACCAGACCCTGATGACGGGCCAGACGCCGGACGAGGATCTTGTTCGGGCAGGGCTCGACCCGGCTTCGATCGTAACCTGCACCATGGAGCCCGGAGACCTTCTGCTCTGGACCTTGTACACCGTGCATGGCTCCGCCCCCAACGTCAGCAACTTACGATAGGCGCTTCATGATCAGCAGTTATGTTCGTGCAAACGACAGCGACCGCGGCGAATGGACCTTTCGCGGCGGCGTTTCCACTCCCTTGGGGCCCGAGCCCGAGATCTGCAAATACGAAGAGCTGCGGGAAAAACCGGGTCCGTTCTACATCGAGCCGGACTGGACCGAGGAAGCCCGAGCCGCGCGCGCGCATGATCCAGCTTGAGCGGTCTTAAACCCGATCGTATGGTTATTCGCCCGCCTACAAGCGTTCCGTCATCCTGCTGTTGACGCTGGCCTATACGCTCAATTCGGCGGATCGCACGCTGATCGCCATCATCGGCCAGCCGCTTAAAGTCGATCTTAATCTCACCGACACGCAGCTCGGCGTTCTCATCGGCACGGCATTCGCGACGCTCTATGCCTTCAGTGGCCTGCCCATTGCGCGCTTGGCCGAGCGTTTCAATCGCGTGATCATCATCTCGACAGCGTTGGCAGTCTGGTCGGCGCTCACTGCTCTGTGCGCGGCGGCGGCGAACTTCACCCAACTGTTGGTGCTGCGGATGGCAGTCGGCGTCGGCGAAGCCGGCTGCACGCCGCCGGCACACTCCTTGATATCGGATTACTTTGCAGCGTCGCGCCGTAGTACCGCCCTGTCGATATATTCGTGCGGGATTTCGTTCGGCTACATGCTGAGTGCCGTCATGGGCGGTTATGCCGCGTCCCACTATGGCTGGCGGACCGCATGCTTGGTGGCTGGACTGCCGGGCATCGGCGTCGCCCTGCTTCTGCGCGGGTTGATCAAAGAGCCGCCGCGCGGCTATTCCGACCAGCTGCCGGATTCACCGACCCGCGTCCGCACGATTCGCGGCCGCGCGCCGCCCTCGCGGCGCCCTGGGTTCGCCGATGAACTCAAGGAGGTGATGCAAACGGCACGCGCGCTGTTCCAAAATCGGCCCATCGCGAACATGCTCGTGGGGCTGATCGTCGCCTCATTCGCTGCGCAGGGCTCGTATGCGTTTGTGCCTGCCTACTTCAGCCGTGCCTTCGGACTTGGCTACACGACGATCGGCATCATTTCCGCGATCACCGGCGGCGCCATGGTGGGATTGGGACTCGCTGCCGGCGGCATTCTCACCGATGCGCTCGGCGCACGCGACCCGAAGTGGTACGCACTTGTTCCTGCCGGCGGGCTCATCATCGCGCTGCCCCTATTCGTGCTGGCCTTTCTCCAAGCTGATTGGAGAATGAGCGCCCTGTTCTTGGGCGCGGCAGGATTCTTTCAATACCTCTCCTTTGGGCCCACCGTGGGTGTGGTGCAGAACGTGATGGACACGCGCCGCCGCGCAACAGCGACAGCATTGGTTTACATTCTTCTGACCGTGTTCTGCCTCGGGTTCGGTCCTCCCTTCACGGGCTGGCTCATCGATCGACCTCGCAGAAATCAATTTCACCGCCTTGAGACTCGATGGCTCCTTCAAATTGATTTGTGGCTCGGGAAAGGCGTCGGGCGCGGTAAGCGCGGTTCTAAGACAGGCCTGCGAATCCACCCTTGCGCTGTCGTCGCGGCAAGGCATCATCGCGACGGTGCTGCTCTATGCTTGGGCGGCTATTCACTATTTGGTGGGTGCCATCGGCTTATCGCAGGAAATGCGCAGCGTGCGCTAGGTTCGCATGTGCAATCCTTTCCCATCGTACGCAGCCTCCGATAGCGGCTGGGCATGATGCCGCTCACCGATGATCTCGATCTCGAAACCCGAGCTAGCGCCTGCGATCTCCGCCGGCACGTAACCCAAAGCCAGAGAATGATTGACGCGATGACCGAAGGCGCCCGATGTCACCCAGCCCACGACCTTGCCCTCGTGCCAAATGGGCTCATCGCCCAACGCATCCGCATCCTTGGTCTCCAGCTTGAAGGTCAAGAGCCGCAATGTGCCGCCGCCGCTCTTCTCCTCCATTGCCGCGGCACGGCCGATGAACTCTTCCTTCTTGAAATCCACAAATCGGCCGAGGCCCGCTTCGGCAGGGGCGTAGATCGGACGGTATTCACGAGCCCAGGTGCCGAAGCTCTTTTCGACGCGCATGCAATTGAGCGCTCGACCGCCGAAAAGCCGCAGGTCATATTTTCGCCCGGCGCTGACCAGAAGATCATAGAGCGCCCGTTGGTAATCGGCTGTCACCCATATTTCGAATCCCAGTTCGCCCGTAAACGAAACGCGGCCGACGTAACCCGGCACCGTGCCGACTTCCATGCGCTTGAACGACAAGAATGGAAACGCCGCGGTCGACAGGTCATCGCGCACCAACTCTTGCAGCAGAGCGCGCGAATTCGGCCCGGCTATGGATAGTCCGACGTATTCCATGGCGCAGGGGCGGATGGATACGACCGGCACCTGGATTTTGACGCTCGAACCAACGCAGGTAGTAGGTCTCCGCGGCGTATGTGCCGATGAGCAAAAAATGCTCGGCGGCGACGCGGCACATCGTGAAATCGCCGATCAATTTGCCTCGTTCATTGAGCATCGGCGTCAAAGCGATGCGGCCGACGGCGGGAACCCGGTTCGCCATCACCTCGCGAGAGCCAGTCCGCGGCTCCGGGACCTTTGACCTCGAACTTACCGTAGTTCGAGATTTCGATCAGACCCACCGAATTCTTCACTGCTGCGCATTCGGCGGCAATATGCGGAAAATCATTTGAGCGGTGAAAGCTGAACTCGTCCTTGGCGCTTTGCCTGGTGGGCGCGAACCACAGGGCGTGCTCCAATCCGCAGTAGTCGCCGAACACGGCGTTGGCAGCTTGGAGCCTTTCATAAATCGGCGTCGTACGCAGCGGCCTGGCGGCTTGAAGCTCTTCGTTGGGAAACCGAATGCTGAACCGACGCGAATAATTTTCGCGAACTTTGGCATTGGTGTATGCCAGCGTGGTCCAGTCGCCGTAGCGCGCCACGTCCATTGCCCAGATGTCGGCGCCCGGATCCCCATCGATCAGCCAGCGCGACAAAGCGAGACCCACTCCGCCGCCCTGGCTGAAGCCGGCCATGACGCCGCAAGCCACCCAAAAATTCTTCAGACCCTTGACCGGCCCCACCAAAGGATTGCCATCCGGCGCAAACGTGAACGGTCCATTCACGACTTTCCTGATGCCGGCATCGCCCAGACGCGGGAAAATGTTCGAATGCCACCTCCAAGCTGGGAGCGATCCTGTCGAGATCGTTCGCCAATAGGTCCTGTCCGAAGTCCCATGGAGTCGCGGTCGCGGACCAAGGCACCCCGGCCTTTTCGTAGGTTCCGAGCAGCATGCCGCCCCGCTCTTGGCGCAGGTACAGCTCCCCTTCGAAGTCGATGGCGTGCAGCTGTTCCTTTTTGCCCACGAGTTCCGGCATGTCGCCGGTGATGAGGTATTGATGCTCCATGGCCAGAATGGGCAATTCGATGCCGACCATGCGTCCCACTTCGCGGGCCCACAATCCGGCGGCGTTCACCACATACTCGGCATGTACATTGCCGTGGTCGGTGATGACATCCCAAGATCCGTCGCTGCGTGCTTTGAGATCGGTCACGCGAGTGTGTCGGACGATTTCCGCGCCGCCGAGTTGTGCGGATTTGGCGTACGCATGGGTGACGCCATACGGATCGACGTGACCCTCGATGGGGTCGTACATCGCGCCCTTGAAATGCTTTTTGTCCAGCAGCGGAAAGAGTCTGGCCGCCTCATCGACGGATATGATTTCGAGATCCATTCCGAGATATCGGCCGCGCGCCTTTGCCATCTTCAGCCAGTCCAGCCGCTCGCGCGTGCCTGCCAGCATCAAGCCGCCGGTAATGTGTACGCCGCATGACTGCCCGGAGATTTGCTCGATCTCTTTATAGAGCTCGATGGTGTATTGCTGCAACTTAGCGACATTGGGATCGCCGTTGACGGTGTGCATGCCACCGGCTGCATGCCAGGTCGATCCCGAAGTCAGTTCGGCGCGCTCGATCAACAGCACGTCCTTCCATCCAGCCTTGGTCAAGTGATAGAGAACGCTGGCGCCGACCACTCCCCCGCCAATCACCGCAACTCTCGGTCTCAATCATTCGATACCGCAAGGTGCAGATTGGGCTGCGTCAGCTCACCACCGCGGCCAAAACGCTCGATCAGCCAAGAACGGAACAACGCCACCGCTGTATCGCTCAGGGCCTCCGGATGCGTGATCAAATAATATCCGTAACCATCATCCAAGCTGTTGTTGAATGGTTTGACCAGACGTCCGGAACGAATGTGGTCGCCAAATAAGTAGGTGTCGAGCAGCGCGACGCCCTCGCCGCTCAACGCGTATTGCACGGCCAGCATGGCAGTATCGAAAACCACCCCACGCTCCACATTGAGGTTGGTCAGATTGTTGGCGCGCGCAAATTGCTTCCATAGGTGATGGCGCGGCAGTTCAGAGATGCGCACATGCACCAGTTCATTCGCCTCCACGAACTGCTCCAGGCTCTTGCCGGCATGGCGCGCAGCGACTGTCGGGTGGCACAGCGGGCTCAAATGCACGGGCCACAGTAGATCCGTGACCAGATCTGTCACGGTCGGCTTTGAGTAGACCACCGCAACATCGACGTCCGCGGGCGGCGGGCCCACGCTGTGAGGACTGACCAGATCGATTTCCACTTCTGCCGCCGCGCGGCGAAAATCGCGCAGAATCGGCACTGCTAGGTATGCCGCAAAACTAGGCGGCATGTGCACGCGCAGCGTACGTGTACCGGTCGCGCCATCGTTGCGTATATCGTCGAGCGCGTATTCCAGGCGATCGAAGGACTTCATCACCGCCGGCAGCAAATGCTGCCCGGCCTTGGTGAGCACCAAGGAATGCGGGCGGCGTTCGAACAACTGCACGCCGATCATTTTTTCGAGCGCGATCACATGGCGCGACAACGCGCTCTGCGATATCAGCAGCGCGTTGGCCGCAGCGGTAAAACTCAAATGCTTCGCGACCCCTTCGAAGGCGCGCAAGGCGTTCAACGGCAGCCATCTTCGGTCTATATGCGAATTGGCTCATGCTCAAGGCTGCCCAGGATTTTGTATAGCCGATCGCACGTTTCTGATCGGCGACGATGGTTCTGGTGGCCAAATATAAATGATATGCGGCCCAAAGTCCGGTGGGCGCCAGTACCAGCAACGCCGCGCGCAGTGAAGCTGCGTCAGTTGGCCGTGGACCTGCGAACCAGTCGCTCAACAGGCCGACCACCCAGGGAGCGATGATCAGATTCAATATGTTGGCGACCAGCAGCGAGATGGCGATAAACATGTTACGCATACGGCATGGCGCGAGATTATTGAGCAAGCCGAAAATGGGGCCGATATAAAAGTAAATGGCGGGGATGAATAACCAGAACATGGCCTTGCACAGCAATAGGGAGTGAGTCCAATAGGCGATGAAGGAAGGGATGGTTGCCAAGGCGATCCCCGCGGTCAGCAACCACACCACGCGGCGCGGGTCAGCCATGGAGGAGCGCGATAGCAGCCATGCCGTTGCCACGGTGGCGAGCGAGCCTCCCCACAGATGAATATTGCCGGTGACGGCGCCCGCCTGGCCGACATCGAGGTTGTACGCACGTTGCAGAAATGTCGGCGTCCAATAGATGAGTCCCCATCCCCAAAGCGCGCACAGACCGCCGCCGATCACGATGTGAAACGCAGCTTTTTGCTGCCAAAGGAATTTCAAACAGGCGATCAACGAGGGCTTGATGTCCTCGACTACTGCGTCCAAACGGCCGCGGTTTGGCTCTCGGATGGTGAGAAAAACGATTATTCCGACGATGACGCCGGGCACGCCGAGAGCCAGGAAGGCTGCCCGCCAGTTGTACGCGTGCGCAATGGCGCCCGCCCGGTCGGCGCCCAACCACGCGCCGATCGGCGCACCGAGCGCCAGAACGGCCATGGCCATGGGGCGCCGGTCCGCCGGAAAGCAATCCGAGACGATGGCGGTCGACGGCGGCGTGCCGCCGGCCTCGCCTACGCCTACGCCGATGCGTCCCAGCAGAAATTGCAGGTAAGTCGTCGACAGCCCGCACAGCGCCGTGAACGCAGACCAAATCACCAACGATCCGGCAAGAATATTGCGCCGGTTATATCGGTCGGCCAACCAGGCGATCGGGATTCCAAACACGACATAAAAAAATGCCAGCGGCGTGCCGGTGAGAAAAGCCACGCCGGCATCAGTCAACTTCAAATCGAGCCGTATCGGCTCCAGCACGGTGGACACGACATAACGATCGGCAATATTGATGGCGTAGATCAGGCACACCAATATGAGCACATACCAGCGCTCAATCGATGAGGGCGCGTGGGTCCGGCCGGCGTCAAATGCGGTTGCGCTCAATCGTGAACCTCAAATTGAACTCCCGCAACCATACAGGGTTCAATTGCGCCGCGCGACTCAAGGAGCCTGTCTGCTATTGCGCGTGGCCGCGAGCGACCAGCGTTGCGAAAAATAACATGGCCGGATCGCGAAATGGCATAGCGCCAACTCGTTGAAAGACTAAGCTCTGAAGCGTGGGAGAATTTGACTACATAATCATCGGCGCCGGCACGGCGGGCTGTGTGATGGCCGAGCGTCTATCGGCAAGCGGCCGTGACCGCATATTGGTGCTGGAGGCCGGAGGATCCGACGATCGTTTTTGGATCAAAACACCGATCGGCTACGGACGCACATTTGCCGATCCATCGGTCAATTGGAAGTATCAAGCGCAGGCCTCCCCCGGCCTTAATGGTCGAACCATGTACTGGCCGCGCGGACGGGTGGTCGGTGGTTCCAGTTCCATCAATGCGTTGGTCTACTGTCGGGGCGCGCCGCAGGACTTCGATGACTGGCGCCAGATGGGAAACGTCGGCTGGGGCTGGGAGGACGTCAAACCTTACTTTGAAATGTCGGAACGGCGTATCGATCCGCAAGGGACTGCTCATGGCGGGGGAAAACTCGATGTTGCAGACGTGACGCCCTACCTTCATCCCATGCGCCGCAACTGGCTGGAAGCCGCCGATGAGCTGCATTTGCCGAGGACGGACGATTTCAACGGCGAGCACTCGCTCGGGCTGGGCTGCTACCAAGTCACTATCCGCAATGGCATGCGCCGCTCGGCGGCCGACGCTTTTCTGCGGCCGGCGCTGCGCCGTGGCAACGTCAAGCTCGAGACGCGCGCGTGGGTGAGCAAAATACGTATTCAGCAGCGGCGTGCGATCGGTGTGGACTACGCGCACGGGGGTGCAGCGAAATTTGCGGCCGCCAAGCGCGAAGTGCTGCTATGCGCGGGCACGGTCAATTCACCGCAGTTGCTGCAACTCTCCGGCATTGGATCGGCCGCGGCGCTTGGCGCCTTGGGCATTGATCCGGTGTTGGACAATCCTTCGGTCGGCGGGCACCTGCAAGATCATCTCGCCGTGGTCTATTCCTTTAAGGCAACTCAACCCACCTTGAACAACGCGCTGCACTCCACGCTGGGGAAGTTGGCCGCAGGCGTTCGCTACGTCCTGTCGCGCAGCGGGCCTTTGGCATTGAGCGTCAATCAAATGGGCGGTTTTCTAGCGTTGGGTCCCGGCGATACGCGCCCCGCCGTGCAGCTCTACTTCAATCCAGTCACCTACAGCACGGGTGATGCGACCCGCAAGCGCATCGAAGTGGATGGATTCCCTGGATTTTACCTCTGCTTCCAGCCGACCCGGCCGACCAGCGTTGGGCGGATTGACATCGCGAGCAAGGATTTCAGGCAGGCGCCGGTGATTGCCCCCAATTATCTATCGACGCGCCAGGACGAAGAAGACGTCATTGCCTGCGGACGGCTGCTGCAGATGATTGCGCAAACGCGATCCATGCGTTCCCTCATCCTTGAACCCATCGCGCCGGATTTGAATGCGCTGGACGGCGCCGGAATTCTGGCGGATTTCCGCGCGCGCGCGATGACTGTATACCACCCCGTCAGCACTTGCCGCATGGGGCGTACGCCCGCGGATTCGGTAGTCGATCCATCGCTGCGTGTACATGGCATCGAGCGCCTGCGCGTCATCGACGCCTCGGTATTTCCCACGGTGACCTCCGCCAACACCAACGCACCGACTGTCATGGTGGCGCAAAAAGCCGCTGCTTTAATGCTCGCTGAATAAGAACTAGGAACCGCACATGAAGCTCGACAGCGTCAAAGTGTTCATCGTGGCGAATCCGCCCCCAAGTTTCGGCGGCCGCTACTTCGTGTTTTTAAAACTGCGCACCGTCTGCGGAATTGAAGGGGTGGGCGAAGTCTACGCCGCCACCTTCGGACCCAAAGTCATTGCGGCGATGATCGAAGATCTGTTCGCACGGCGTTTGTTGGGGCGTGATCCCATGCGCATCGAGGCTTTTTGGCGCGAAAGCTATGGCTCCGGCTTCACGCTGCGTCCCGATCTGTCACTCGTGAGCGTGCTGAGCGGCCTGGAAATGGCCTGTTGGGACATCATAGGAAAGGCGCTCAATCAGCCGGTCTACAATCTGCTCGGCGGCATGGTGCACGAACGTCTGCGCAGCTACACCTATCTTTATCCGCGCAAAGGGCGAAGGCGATGAGTTCTACCATGACGCGGAGCGCTCCGCCCAACGGGCGGCCGAATACGTGTCGCAGGGTTTCACGGCACTGAAGTTCGATCCGACCGGCGGGTATTCCGCCTACGACCCGCGTCAGCCCACCCAGGAATCCTTGGAACGCACCGTTCGTCTGGTTCGACTGATCCGCGAGGCCGTCGGAATTCGCGCAGACCTGCTGCTGGGGACGCACGGCCAATTCACCACATCGGGGGCGATTCGCCTCGCGGGCCTGCTCGAAGCCCTACGATCCCCTGTGGTTTGAGGAGCCGGTGCCGCCGGAAATGCCCGAACAGATGGCAATCGTTGCGCGCGGCACGAGAATTCCGATCGCCACCGGCGAGCGGCTGACCACCAAGTATGAGTTCGCCCGGGTGTTGGCTGCGGGGGCGGCGAATATCTTGCAAATCAACTTAGGACGGGTCGGCGGATTGCTCGAGGCTAAGAAAATCGCCGCGTTGGCCGAGGTGCATTACGCACAAATCGCGCCGCATTTGTATTGCGGCCCCGTGGTGGGCGCGGCCAATATTCAAATTGCGACGTGTAGCCCGAATTTCTTGATTTTGGAGGGGATTCAGCAATGGGGCGGCTTTCACGCCAGCATCTTGAAAGCACCGATCCGCTGGGAATCGGGATACGTGATTCCGCCGACCGCGGCCGGCCTCGGCGTCGAACTCAACGAGACTGTCGCTCTCGCGAATCCTTACACCGAAACCGACAAGCTGCATCTTGAGATGATCGACCGGCCTCTGGGGTGAGATGGGCCCTGCAACTTCTGGGTGCTGCGCAAGGGACTGATACAATTTTCGCATTGGCGAATCCAATTTCTGCATATCGCTTGAAGCATTGCTGCAATAATTAGACCTTACGCTGCCTGCGCCCGATGCTATCCTCGGCAGGACTATAAAAATGACGACTGGACCGGGCGGTTTTCAATTTAAGGGAAGGGATGAAGCATGAACTCAAATCCAAAGTTGTCGTATGCAATTGCCGCAATCTTGAGCAGTTGCGCGGCGGCAAGTCTCACGAGTCGAGCATCGGCCGCAGCCGCGGATACCGAGGTTAGTTCCGAGGCCATTCAGGAAGTCACGGTGACGGCGCAGCGCCGCACGGAAAACGTGCAGAACGTGCCCATTACAATTCAGACGCTTTCGGGCGATCAGTTGAAGCAGCTCAACATCGCAAATTTTGAAGACGCCGTCAGGTACCTGCCGAACGTGTCTTTCGCCACCAACGGCCCGGGCCAGGGCAATATCTTCATGCGCGGCTTGAGCCCGGGATCGGCGGGCAACCAGTCGCAGTCTTCGATCGCGTCCTTTCCGAACGTCGCGTTGTATCTCGATGATCAGTCGGTGCAATTTCCCGGCCGCAACCTCGACATCCACGCGGTGGACATGGAGCGCATCGAAGTGCTCGAAGGCCCGCAGGGCACGCTGTTCGGCGGCGGCGCGGAAGCCGGCGCGATTCGCTACATCACCAACAAGCCGAAGCTCAACGTGACCGAGGGCAGCGCCGACGCGAGCTACAGCGTCACGGCCGGCGGCGATCCGAACAGCGCCATCAACGCCGTGATCAACCTGCCCCTCATCCAAGACACTTTGGCAGTGCGCGCGGTGATCTACACCGACCATCGCGGCGGCTATATCGACAACGTACCGAGCACCTTCACGCGCCAGAACACCGACAACGGCACGTTCCGCTTCGGCGTAGGCCCGACCGCAGGCGTCTGCCCCAACGGACTTGCTCCCGGCGCCCCCGCAAGTGGTCTGCCAAACGGCGTCTGCGTGCCGCTCGGTCTGCCCGTCACCAACAACCTCACGGTTGCGAAGGACAATCAGAATCCGGTGGACTACAACGGTCTTCGCGTCTCGGGCCTGTATCAGATCAATGACGACTGGAGCTTGCTGCTCCAGCAGAGCTATCAGAACATGGAAGCCGACGGCGTCTTCACCCAGTATCCCATCGGCTCCGACGGCCAGGCGCTGCAGCCCCTGCAAGTGACCTCATTCACGCCCGCCTATGACAAGGACAAGTTTGAAAACACCTCCTGGACGGTGAACGGCAAGATCGCCTTTTTGAATGTGGTGTACACCGGCGGCTATTTGATTCGCACCACCCAACAGGTAGGCGACTACACCAACTACGCCCGCGGCTCCTACGGCGATTACTACCAGTGCACCGGCGCGCCCGGGACGGTTGCGAAAACCGGCCCGTTACGCTGCTACACCGCGGCGACCGATTGGAACGACTGGACGCGCAACACCCACCAGACTCATGAAATCCGTTTCAGCACGCCCAGCGATTGGCGGATTCGCGGTTTGTTCGGTGCGTTTTACGAGAATTTCCAGATCCAAGACGACATGAATTTCAACTATAAGTCGATTCCGGCGTGCAATCCCGCCAACCTGGCGGTGGCTCTGTCGGGCGGGCCGGCGTGCGCGGGCGATACTGAGACCAACCCGCTTTCCACGGCCACCCATCCGGGCCAGCGCGGCGACACCACGGCCTTCGGCGAGGATTTGCAGCGCGGCTACAAACAGGATGCGCTGTTCACCTCGATTGACTTCGACATCATTCCCCAAGTGCTCACCGTAACCGGCGGCACGCGCTGGTATCACTACGATGAATTCGAGACGGGGTCCGAGTACTTTACGAGTACCTCCTGCGCCAATCACCCCAATCCCTGCCCCGCGGGCAAGAACTTGGATGCGATTGGCCTGCGCAAGACCTACAACGGATTTCGCAGCCGCGGCAACATTACCTGGCATGTCACGCCGGACATTCTGCTGTACTACACCTACTCGCAAGGCTATCGCCCGGGCGGCTTTAACCGCGAAACCGGTTTGAGTCTGGTCGCCACCGGCCCTGACGGCAAGAAACAGCTATTCAAACCGTCCGGCTACGCGCCCGATTCGTTGACCAATAACGAGGTCGGCGTGAAATCGGAATTCTTCGATCATCGCGTGCAGGTCAATCTGTCCGCATACCACATGCTGTGGAATGAGATACAAGATCCTCTGTTCGATCCGAATGCGCTTGGCAACACCACCTTCGTCACCAATGGCGCCAACTACCGCATCAATGGCGTCGAGTTGCAGGTCGTGGCTCGCGTGACGCAGGGCCTGACGCTGCAGGGGTCGATGTCCTACAACGATGCCAAACAATCGAACGATCCCTGTCTGCTCTCCAACAATCCGGCCAGCGTGACTTTCGGCAAGTGCATCACGCAGGTCGTGAATCCGGCGGGCATTTTGGTGCCTCTCAACAGCGTGTTTGGCCCACAAGGCGGTGAGCCGGCGTTCTCGCCGAAACTGGAATACAACGTGCGGGCGCGCTACGACTGGGCGATCAACGACTACAAGGCGTTTGTCATGGCGGGTGCCAACCACGTGGGCGGCATGTACAACCAGATCGACAACGGCACCACCAACTATGTCGGCAATCCGTTCACAACCCTGCTGCGGTACTTCCAGCCGGGCTATACGACCTACGATGCGTCGGCGGGGGTTGCCAAGGACAATTGGACCGCGGAGTTGTTCGGTACCAACCTCGGCAATTCCGATGCCAGCACTTTCACTTCATCGGCGCAGTTCATCAAATCCGAGGTTCCGCTGCGGCCCCGGATAGTCGGCCTTCGGATCGGCTACAAGTTCTAGGTAGATCGGATAGGCGGGCAGCAATGCCCGCCTTCGCCGCATGCGCTAAGCTGGCCCCTGAGATGGTGACGCCCGGCAGAAATGATCCGTGCCCCTGCGGCAGCGGGAAAAAATATAAGAGATGTTGTGCTGAGCTCAGCGCCTTCGGGAAAGCGGCGACGCCAGCGCCGGCGCCGGCGTCGACCATTGATGTGCACGAACTGACGGCCTTGATGAATAAGGGGCAGTACGCGCAGGTGGAGCTGAGGACTCGCTCGCTCCTCGAGCTTCACCCGAACGTTGGACCGCTTTGGAAGCTGCATGCCGGCGCGCTGATGCTCCAGGGCAAGGAGGCGCTCGCCGCGATGCAACGCGCCGGCGAACTGTTGCCGACAGACGCGGAAATGCAGTTTCATTTGGGCAACGCGCGGCACGATCATGGTGATCTTGCGAATGCCGCGGCCAGCCTGCGGCGGGCCATCGCGCTCAAAGCGGACTTTGCCGACGCGCACCATAGTCTCGGCGCGGTCCTGCAAGACGCGGGGCAGCCCGCGGATGCCGCCGCCAGCTTTCGGCGGGCCATTGAGTTGCGGCCGGGCTTTGCGGAAGCGCACGGCAACTTGGGCAATGCACTCGTGGACTTGGGACAGGTCGAGGACGCGGTGGCTCACTACCGTCGCATGCTCGACCTGCGGCCGGATCTGGCTGAAGCCCACAATAACTTGGGCAACGCGCTGCTCTCTTTGAAGCGCTTCGAGGAGGCTGCGACAAGTTATCGCCGAGCCCTCGCCCTGCGGCCTAATGCTCCCGGCGCGCATGCCAATCTGGGAAATGCGCTGTACGCGTTGGGCCGCCCCCAAGAGGCCTTGATTCACTGCCGGCGTGCGCTGGAGCTGGAACCGGATTCAGCCGAGGCAGAGCTGCTCAAGGGCAATGCACTGTTCGACTTGGGGTTATTGGACGAGGCGGCCACCAGCTATGCGCGGGCGCTCGAACTTCAACCGGAATACACGGAGGCGCATATCGCCGCCGGCAAGGTGCTGCGTCAGATCGGCCGCATCGCTGAGGCAGAAGCGAGTTGCCGCAAGGCCTTGGGTTTCGCGGCGGACTCGAGCGAGGCGCTGGCGTTGCTCGGTGAAATTCAGGCCGACCGTGGCCGTTTTGACGATGCTGAGCAGCTGTTCAGACGAGCGATTGCCATCGCTCCGGATCAACCTGAGGCCTGGGCCGGCCTCGCCCGCTACCGCAAAATGCAGCCGGACGCTGCTTGGCTCGCGGCGGCGCAAAGAGTTCTCGGCAAGCCCCTAGGCGTAGGTCAGGAGATCAATCTGCGCTATGCCCTGGGAAAATATTTCGATGACGTGCAGGACTTCGACAATGCATTTTCCAGCTACCGCCTTGCCAATGAGCTGAAAAAGCGCGGCGCTCCAAAGTACGATGCCGCGCGTATTACCCGACGCGTCGACCAAATCATCGCGTTATACGATGCAGATTGGCTGCGCAGGCAGCGCCTGCAGGGCAATGAGTCTCGCGCGCCCGGTCTTCATCGTCGGCATGCCGCGTTCGGGTACGACCTTGACCGAGCAAATCCTCGCTTCGCATCCGGACGCCTTTGGCTGCGGCGAATTGCGCTTCTGGCATAGCGCCCGCGTCGACTATGAAGCCGTGGGCAGCGGATCCGTAGCCGCGACAGCGCAGAAATACTTGACTCTGTTGGAGAGTTTTTCAGCCGGCGCGGCTCGCGTGATCGACAAAATGCCGGCGAACTTCATGAATTTGGGGTTGATCCACGCAGCCCTTCCCCATGCGCGCGTCCTGCACATGCGCAGGAATCCGCTGGACACGGGTCTATCGATTTACTTCCAGATTTTTTCCAACACGCATCATTACGCCAACGACCTGGAAGACATTGCGCATTATTTCTCGCAATACTCCCGCCTCATGGCGCACTGGCGATCAACCTTACCCGAGGGCACGATCTTGGAAGTGCCTTACGAGAAATTGGTGTCGGACCCCGAACCGTGGATCCGAGAAATCGTGCAGTTCGTCGGTTTGCCGTGGGACGCGCGTTGCCTTGATTTTCACGAGACCGAGCGGACCGTGATCACCGCCAGCAACTGGCAGGTCCGACAGCGAATCAGCACCTCAGCCGCGGGACGCTGGCGCAACTACGAAAAATATTTGGGTGCTTTGCGAAGCCTCACCGAGCTTGAGCCTTGCGCATGATGACGGACCTTAAGTTGAGCGCTTCTTCGGCCTCGCCGGTCGAGACCGAAGTTATTCGCATTCGCGGACTGCTCGAGCAAAGCCGCTACACCGACGCTCTCGCGGCGGCCAACGCACTCGCCGAGCAGGTCCCCGAGAACCGCGACGTCTTGTACATGGCGGCCGTCAGCCTGCGCTACCTCGGTCAGATTCCCGCGGCGCTCGGAACCCTCGATCGCCTCGAACGGCACCATCCTCGGTTCAGCCGTCTGCACCAAGAGCGCGGTCACTGCTATGTGGCTTTGCGAGACGCACCACGCGCGATCGAGGCTTATCTTGCGGCGGTGAACATCAATGTGGCGCTACCCGCAAGCTGGGCCAAGCTCGAGGGACTGTACCGCATGACCGGAAATCGGCAAAACGCCGCTATGGCCGCCGATCATGTCGCCACCCTGAAGAATCTGCCCGCCGAAGTGGTCACCGCGACAGCCTTGTTCTCGGATGGCGATTTGGCCGCCGCCGAATCCATTATTCGGACCTACCTGCAGAAGCACGGCAACAACGTCGAGGCCATGCGCCTGCTGGCCCGTATCGGCATTGCGCACGATGTGCTGGACGATGCGGAGATTTTGTTAGAAGCCGTCTTGGAGCTTGCCCCGGACTACAGGAAGGCGCGCTTCGAATATGCACGGGTGTTGCTCGATCGGCATAAACACACCCGCGCCATCGAGGAGCTCGAGAAACTCCTGGCGCAGGAGCCCGACAACCGGCAGTTCAAAACCTTGTTCGCCACCGCCTGTGTCGGGATAGGCGCGAACGAGAAGGCGCTGACCCTGTACCGGCAGCTGCTTGTCGACGCCCCGCAACCGGCGGAACTGCATCTTTCGATCGCCCACTCGTTGAAGACTCTAGGCAGGCGCGAGGAGTCCATCGATGCTTACCGGGCGGCGAGCGCCGCACGCCCGGATTACGGCGATGCCTATTGGAGCCTCGCCAACCTCAAGACCTACCGCTTCACCGACGATGAACTCGCGCGCATGTCAGAAGAGGAAGCGCGGCCCGGAATATCCCCGGCCGATCGCTACCATTTGTGCTTCGCCTTGGGCAAAGCCCTCGAGGATCGCGGCGACTACGAGAAATCTTATCGTTATTACGAGCGCGGCAATCGAACTCAAACATGCCGAAATACGCTACCGGCCCGAAATCATCGAACGCAATACCCGCATGCAAATCGGCACCTGCACGCGCGAGCTGTTCGAGCGCCGCAAGGGCGACGGCTCGAGCGACGCCGGATCCCATATTCATCGTCGGCCTGCCCCGCTCCGGATCGACGCTGCTCGAGCAGATCCTCGCGTCTCATTCGCGCGTTGAAGGCACGCACGAGCTTGCCGACATCCAAAGAATCGTCCATGAATTGCAAGGCCGTGAGGAAGTCGGCAGCGCGAATCCGCGCTATCCGCGGGTGCTTGCGGAACTGAGCGCCGAGGAGCTGCTTCGCTTGGGTGAGAAGTACCTGAACGATACGCGCATCTACCGCACCGATAAGCCCTTCTTTATCGACAAGATGCCGAACAACTTCCGGCACATCGGTCTGATTCATCTGATGCTGCCGAACGCCAGGATCATCGACGCGCGCCGCGAGCCCATGGCCTGCTGTTTCAGCAATTTCAAGCAGCTGTTTGCCTCCGGTCAGGAGTTTACTTACAGCCTCGAGGACATCGCGCGCTATTATCGAACCTACCTTGAGCTGATGAATCACTGGAACGCGGTATTGCCGGGACGAATCCTCAAGATAGACCACGAGGACATCGTCGAGGATCTCGACGCCAATGTCCGCCGCATCCTCGATTTTTGCGGACTCGAGTTCGAGTCCGCCTGCCTGGATTTCCACAAAACCGAGCGCAGCGTACGCACCGCCAGTTCGGAGCAAGTTCGCCAGCCCATTTTTCGTGAGGGACTCGACCAATGGAAAAATTTCGAGCCATGGCTCGCACCACTCAAAACCGCGCTGGGAGATGCACTTGAGCGGTACCGCAATTCGACCCCAAGGTACGGTTCGCAAATGACCGATCCGATATTGCTGACGCCCGGTCCGTTGACCACCTCGACGCGAGACCAAGGCAGCGATGCTCTCGGACTGGGGCTCGTGGGACGGCGCGTTCAACGCCATGACCGCATCGGTGTGCCGCGATCTTGCTCGCCATCGTGCACGCGCAGACCGATCACGTCTGCGTGCCGCTGCAGGGCAGCGGCACCTTCGCGGTCGAGGCGGCGCTGGGCACGCTCGTACCCAAGCACGGCAAGGTGCTGGTGCCGGACAATGGCGCCTACTGCAAGCGCATCGTGCGGATCCTCAAGTACCTAGGCCGCGAGGCGGTGTGTCTTGCCTCATGATGAACAAGAACCGTCGGATCCTGATGCGCATCGACGCTGCGCTCGCCGCCGATCCGACGCATCACGCACGTGGCGCAAGTTCATTGCGAAACCGGCACGGGAATCTTGAATCCGCTGCCGGAGATCGCCGCGATCGTGGCAAATCACGGCCGGCGGCTGATCATCGACGCCATGAGTTCCTTTGGCGCCATTCCCATCGATGCCCGCAGCGTGCGCTTCGACGCGCTTGATCACCGCGTCGGGAAAATGTCTCGAGGGCGTGCCGGGCATGGGGTTCGTGATCGCCCGCCGCGACGGCCTCGGAAAGCTCGGCGCAGGCAACAGCGCATCGCTGGCCATGGACCTGCTCGATCAGTGGCAGTACATGCAGAAGACCGGCCAATGGCGCTTTACGCCGCCGACGCATGTGCTCGCCGCGCTGCGCGCCGCGTTGGACCAGTATCCTGGCGCAGGGCGGCCAGCGGCGCGGCTGGCAGCGCTACACCGAAAACTGCGCGCGCGCTGGTTTCCGGCATGCGGGCGCTGGGCTTCAAGACCTTCCTGCCCGATGCGCTGCAGGCGCCGATCATCGTGACATTTCACGCCCCGCCCGATCCGAAGTACGATTTCGCCGAATTTTATCGGCGGGTCCGCGAGCGCGGATTCATTCTCTATCCCGGCAAATTGACCACGGTCGAGACGTTTCGAGTCGGCTGCATCGGCGCCATCGGCCCCGGCATATTGCGCGACGCGGTGGCCGCCATCGGCGGGGCGCTGCGCGACATGGGAGTCAGCCGCTACGGGTGACTCGCGCATAGCCGGCATTGAGGCAGCTGCGCCCGATTGGTGCGAGCGGCCTTCAGCACACGCTGAAGCAAAGGCACATGATGATGATTGCCTTTGGCGGCGTCATCGGCGCGGGTCTATTTGTTGGCAGCGGCGTGGTCATCAAGGCCGCCGGCCCGGCGGCGGTGGTTTCCTTTGCGATCACCGGCACTCCTGATCGTATTGGTCATGCGCATGCTTGGCGAAATGGCGGTGGCCCAGCCGGCCGTAGGCTCATTTTACGAGTATGCGCGGCTGGCATGGCGCGATCGGCCGGCTTTGAGTGCCCTCGCCGGGTTTTTGACCGGATGGATGTACTGGTACTTTTGGGTCATCGTCGTCGCGCTTGAAGCGGTTGCCGGCGCGGCGCTGGTGCAATTTTGGCTCCCTGCCGTGCCGGCATGGCTGATCAGTCTGGCGGTGCTGTTGTCCCTGACCGTCACCAACTTAGTCTCGGTGAAATCCTTCGGCGAGTTCGAGTTTTGGTTCGCCTCCATCAAGGTCGCCGCAATTGTCTTGTTCTTGGTTGTGGCAGGCGTGTATGTATCCGGCTTGTGGCCGGGGATCGCACCGAGCATCGCGCAATCTCACGGCGCAAGGCGGATTCGCGCCCAATGGCTTGCTGCCCATTCTGACCGGGGCCGTGGCGGCCACCGGCTTTTACTTCGGCGTGGAAATCGTCGCGGTTGCGGCCGGCGAAGCAGCTGAACCTGCGAAGGCGGTCGCGCGTGCCACGAACTCGGTCATCACTCGCGTGCTGTTCTTCTACGTGGGCTCGATCCTGCTGGTGGTGTGCTTGGTGCCGTGGAATTCCCCGCAAATTTCCACACCCTATGTCAGCGCCTTGCGCGCCATGGGTATTCCGGGCGCCGCGCACATCATGAACGCGGTAGTGCTCACCGCCGTGTTGTCGGCCCTGAATTCGGGACTCTACGCATCTTCGCGCATGCTGTTCGCGCTGACCCGGCGCGGCGATGCGCCGCGTGCCCTGGCCAAGCTTGCGCGCAATGGCGTGCCGGCGCGCGCCATTCTGCTCGGCACGCTCTTCGGCTATGCCGCTGTCGTGATGTCGTACGTATCGCCGACCACGGTTTTCGCCTTCCTGGTAAATTCCTACGGCACGGTCGCCGTCTTTGTTTATGTGTCGATCGCCATCTCGCAGTTGCGACTGCGCGCGCGATTGGAGCGCGAGGACCCGGCACGGTTGGGGTTGCGCATGTGGGCTTATCCCTACCTCACCTATCTGGCCATTGCGGGGATGCTCGGCATCCTTCTCGCCATGGCGTTCATCCCAGATCAGCGCACCCCCCTACTCTTCGGTGTCATCAGTTTGGGATTGCTGTTGCTGAGTTTCGCCGCGCGCCGGCGTTTCGGCCTGGTATTGAGTGTCGCCGTCGGCGCAGCCGCGCTGCCTTTAGCGGCGCCTGTCGCCGCCGATGAGCTTGACCTGGGCCAAGCAGCGATCGGCGGGATCCATCTATGCGCCCCGGCAATGGGAGCCCCGCGGCTCGGCCTCAAGGGCGCTACACTCACGAAACGAGGCGAATAAACGTGATTAGCTTCACCCGTTTGACTTCCAGCATCGGCGCCGTGGTCCAAGGAATTCGCTTGTCCGATCCTCTCGATGAACTCACGCGCGAGGCGATCATCGCTGCATTGGCGGAACATCACGTGCTGTTTTTTCGGCGGCAAACGCTGACGCCGGCGCAGCATCGGGATTTCGCCGCACGCTTCGGTCAATTGCACATACACCCTATCTATCCCAAGCATGCCGATGCACCTGAAATCATCGTCCTCGACACCGACCTGGTCGATCTTCAAGACAACGCAATCTGGCACACCGATGTCACGTTCACGCAGACCCCGCCAATGGGCGGGGTCTTGGTCGCCCGCATGCTCCCGCCGCAGGGGGGCGATACGTTGTGGTCGAGTAACATTGCCGCCTATGAGGCGCTCTCGCCCGCGATGCAGGCTTTTTTGCAGCCGCTGACGGCGACGCACAACATCGCCCAATCCTTTCCCACCGAACGTTTTGCCATGACCGCTGAGACGCAGGAGCGTCTGGAGACGGCCAAGCGCAACAATCCTCCGGTGTCTCACCCTGTCGTGCGCACTCATCCGGTGTCGGGCCGGCGCGGTCTATTCGTCAATGACGGATTCACCACCCACATCAACGAACTCTCGCCGGCCGAAAGCCGCGCGCTGCTGCCCATGCTGTACTCGCATTCTTCGAAACCGGAGTTCGTGGTGCGCTGGAAGTGGCGCGAGGGGGATGTGGCGTTTTGGGACAACCGCCTGACGCAGCACTACGCCACCGATGATTATCGGCCTTCTCGGCGTGTCATGAACCGGGCGACCATCATCGGCGATCGGCCGAAATAGCACGACCGCTGTCGCAGATCCCCGGGGAGCGTGCGCAGATCACCTAGAAATATTAAATGAATATTGCCGACTAGAACCCTAAGGAGTAGAAAAGCTAAAGGAATACCCTCGCCTCCACCCAATCGTGTCACGCAAAATACCGCCGCTTAACGCCCTCAAAGCATTCGAGGCCAGCGCCCGCCTGGGGAGTTTTGTGCTGGCGGCTGCGGAGCTTAACGTCACGCCGAGCGCCATCTCGCAGCACATCAAAAAGCTGGAAGACTTCTATGGGCGGCAGCTGTTCATCCGCCGCAACAATCAGTTGTTACTGACGGACATCGCGCGCACCGTCCTCGCGGCGAGTTCGCAGATGATGGACGGTCTTGCGGAGCTCACTGATCGCCTGCTTGGTGGTCCGGTGCGATCGAATCTGATCGTGAGCGTATTGCCGTCGATCGGCGTTCGTTGGCTGAACCGTCGACTGCCCGAGTTCCTGGATTCGCACCCCAACGTGCGCCTGGATTTGCGCCTGGAGGAAGATCCCGTCGATTTCTTTCGCAATCGGATCGAAGTACGGCTTTGTTATGGCGAGCACCTGTATCCCGAGTTCGTCACGGTTCCCTTCAGGCGCGATCGAGTGACTGCCATGTGTCGCCCAGCGCTCCTCAAGCGCTGGTGCATCGATGCAGCGGTACCGCAGTCCTTGAGTGACGATGCGCTGATCCATGTAGCCTGGCGCGCAGGATTTGCTTCCTATCCCACCTGGTCGGACTGGTTTGCCAGTCAAGAAATGACCTGGCATCCACGCCGCGAGCTTGGGCACACCACTGACACTTCCAGCGTTGCCATCGATTTGGCGTGCAGCGGCAGAGGCGTGGTCTTAGGACAGGAGATGCTCGCGGAAGCTGAGCTTGCCACAGGGGACCTCGTCGCTCCGTTCCCTCACTGGATGCCGCTCCAATACGATTACTGCATCGTTTACGCCGAGTCCAATAAGCGCAATAGGACCATGGGCGCGTTTGTCGAATGGTTGCGCTCGGAGGGGAGTGTTCGTCGCGACTCTCAGGTCCCCGTTCTCGCGAGCTAACCGCTGCGGCCGCTGACTCGCTCCCATCGCTTGGTTTGCACGGTCGGATGACCAGCGATGTTCTGCATGCGCGAGAAAACCATCCGACGGCCCACGACTTCAACGTGCTGCTGATAAGTCGCCTCATCTTCGGAGGGATAAAGCGCTCCTTTTGCATGATGGGTGACGGTCGATGTCTCGGGGTCGAACGACCAGGTGCCGTAATACGCGTAGTAGGAATCGAGCACCGCCGCTTTCAATCGCGTCGTGGCTTCGCTCTGATCATTCGCGGGCCTCTCTGCAGGGACTTGCATGTCAGGCCGGTGAGTGCCTTCGATCTGCACCGAGAACCAGCCGGACGCATCGAAGATCAGAAGCCCGCGACTTTGGCCGTGATAAAACGGATCCAACTCGCGCCCGTCCACTTCGATGCTGACGAGACGCCATGCGCCGACCAAGTCCTTCTGGGTGGTTCGTGGTTCGCTGTCGCCGGCCATGCAAAGCGCGGCAACCGCCAATCCTGCGACGATGAACCCATATTTACCTTGGAACATCATAGACCCGCCTTTGCCGCCTTAAGCCCTTCAACCGCCTGTCGCCGGTTCGGATAAGTAGCCAACACCCGTTCGAAGGCCGCTGCGGCCTCACCCTTTTGTCCGTCCGCGAGCAACAGCTCGCCCAGCAGCTCCTCGAACGGCTTGGCGGACCATGGTGGACCGTACTCGAACTCCATGTGAGCGGTCGCCGCAATGGCCTCCCGCACTCGGTCGAGCCCGGCGGCATGCTGACCTTCGGCAAATTCGATCGCACCATCGAGCGCGGTTGCGAGTGTGCGCGCCTGCGCGAGGTCATCCTCGCTTAACGCGTCGAACCAGTTGCGGTTTTCGCCGACAGGAACGACTTTAGCCGCACTGATGCGATTGGACAGCTGCGTCAGCGTGGCTCTCGCTCCGGCGACGTCACCAGCGGCGGCGAGCGCGAGGCCGCGCGCAAAGTCGTGAACCGCGAAATATCCGATCGAAGTGATCCCGCTGCTATCGACGATCTGGAACGCGTCCGCGTCAGCCGCGCCGCGTGTCTCGATGAGCCAGGTAGCGCGCGAAAACGCGGCACGGAGGCGATTTTCCTTGGTGGGACCTGCACCGACATCGTGGGTAATCGAATTCACGATCGCGGCGGCCGGCGCACGCCGACCTTTTTGAAGGTAGGCATATTCGAGCCAGAGTAGCGAGTGATAAGCGTGTTCGCCGTGCGACTCTGCCACCCGCACCGAGGCCTCGTTGGCCGCAATCGCATCGTCCCAGAGTCCCAACGCGAAGAATATGTGGGAGGTCATGTGCTGCGCGTGCGAGGCGGCCGGCGCGACCTTGGCGTAGAGCCGCGCCGCCCGGAGCCCTAACGGGGCGTGTACCGGGTCGTCATAGGCATGGATCAGAAAGTGCAGCGCTCCCGGATGGCGCTTGTCGACGTCATAGACGGCCTCGGCCTCCGCGGCGGCTCGCATATAGGTCTTGACGTCGCGCTTCGGCGAGAGCCCCAGCAGCGACAGGGCGTACAAGGCCCGCGCGTCCAGGTCCTTCGGGTATTTCCTGGACAGATCGCCGAGCGCAGCACTATAGGCTGCATCTCGTTCTGCCTTGTTCCCGGGTCCGTAAAGCTTCTCGAGACTGGCCAAGTAGTCGCGCTCCCGCGCCGTGCGCCCTTTCGCGATGCGCGCCTCCGGCGTCGTGCCCAATTTCGCCATGGCCTGGCGTGCGGCTGCCGTGTCTTGCTCGTACCACAGGGTGTGGTTGTAGGTGAGCGCCTCGCCCCACGCCGCCATCGCGAACCTCGGATCGAGCTTCTCGGCTTTCTGAAACTCGTCCCGCGCGGCCGAGTACTCAAAGCTGTACAGCAACAGCAAGCCACGCTTGAATGCCGGCTGGGCACTCCTCAACCCCGAGTTTGTGAAGTGCACCTCGCCGAGCTGACCTCGCACGACGTGCGCCTCGGAGGGGTGTTCGTGGAGGGTGTGACCCGCCTCACTCGCAGCCAGGCAGTCGCCGGCGGCGAGAGCCAAAACGAGGGCCATGAAGGCACCGACACCTCGGGTCAGGTACCCCATTCGTCCACCTCGATCCGGATGGTTAGCCACACACATCTATTAGGCCTGTAACGCAAGTCGTCCGTCACGTAAGATTTTCTGCAAGCCCTCGTAGATCTTCGCATTGAGTGAGGCCTACGGCGTCGCTAGGATCAAGCCCCAGGAACGTCCGTCCACGGATTTTACGGTAAGCCCCTGCACCCCTCGTGAGCGCCCTTTCGCACTATTCCGCATTCGCCTTGGCACGGCGCGCTCTTTTTGGCTCCAAATGGCAGCGTGCGTGGCGTAAGCTCGATCCCCGAAAAACCTATGATGTGGTGATTGTCGG
This sequence comes from uncultured Gammaproteobacteria bacterium, assembly GCA_963771615.1. Classification (GTDB taxonomy): domain Bacteria; phylum Pseudomonadota; class Gammaproteobacteria; order Steroidobacterales; family Steroidobacteraceae; genus Bog-1198. The sequence goes on along the minus strand of CAVYUD010000003.1, from coordinate 807,881 downwards.
CGGCGGCGGACATGGACTCGCCACGGCGTACTACCTCGCCTCCCGGCATGGCATAACCAACGTCGCCGTGCTCGAGCGCGGCTACTTAGGGTCCGGCAACGTCGGTCGCAACACTACGCTGGTGCGTTCGAACTACCAGATGCCCGGCAATACGGAGTTTTTCGAGCACTCACTGAAGTTGTGGGAAGGGTTGTCCCACGAGCTCAATTTCAACGTCATGCTGTCCCAGCGCGGACAGTTGGTACTGGCGCACGGTCCCGTTCAGCTCGATGTGTTGGCCCGTAAGGGCAACACCATGCGCTTGAATGGCATCGAGTGCACGCTGTTCGATCGCTCCGACGTGCAGCGGTTTCTGCCCTTCCTGGACTACTCGACGCACTGCCGCTTTCCCATCTACGGGGGACTGTTCCAAGCTCGAGCCGGCACCGTGCGCCATGATGCGGTGGCCTGGGGTTACGCGCGCGCCGCCGACCGCCTGGGCGTCGACATCATCGAGAACTGCGAAGTCACGGGTTTCCCGCGAGAGGGGGATGCGGTCACTGGCGTCGAGACCAGCCGCGGACGGATCCATGCGGGGCGCACGCTGATTTCAGTCGCTGGCCACTCCTCGCACGTCGCCCGCTTGGCTGGCCTGCGGCTGCCCATCGAAAGCCACCTGCTGCAGGCCTTCGTGACCGAGCCGATCAAGCCATTCCTCAACTGCGTGGTGTCGTTTGGCGCCGAGCTCTTCTACATCTCGCAGTCGGACAAGGGCGGCATGGTATTCGGGGGACACATCGACGGCTTTAATTCGTACACGCAGCGGGGACAATTCCCCAAGGCGGCGACCGTGGCGGAGTGCGCTGTGGCGCTGATCCCGGCGATGTCACGGCTGCGCCTGTTGCGCCACTGGGCCGGGATTCAGGACATGACGCCGGACGGGAGCCCATTCATGGGTCGTAGCCCGATCAAGAATCTGTACTTGAACGCCGGCTGGTGTTATCAGGGCTTCAAGGCGACGCCGGCCGCCGGCTGGTGTATGGCGCACACCCTCGCCCACGACGAAGAGCATCCGTTGATCCGCCATCTGGCCCTCGATCGTTTCGAGCGCGGCAACGGCGCCGATGAGTACGGTCTGGGTCTTTGGACCTACAAACAGTAACCCATGCTCAGAATCCCCTGTCCGCACTGTGGCTTGCGCGATTACACCGAGTTCCTCTATGCCGGGGATGCCACCAAGCAGCGCCCCGCCCATGGCACCCCCGAGTGGCGTGCGTGGTACGAGCACGTGTTCCTGTTCGACAATCCCAAAGGCGCGCACCGCGAGTACTGGCAACACGTGCAAGGCTGTCGACAGTGGTTGGTTCTGGAACGCGACACTTCTACCAACACGGTCGGCCGAGCGTGGCTTGCGCGTGAAGGGGAAAAGCCATGAGTTCGGGCAGCACACGCCTCCGTGGCGGCGGGCGGATCAACCGCGCGCGATCTTTGAGGTTTACCTTCGAGGGGCGGGAGCTTGAGGCTTTTGAGGGCGACACGCTGGCATCCGCGCTGCTCGCCAACGGCGTCCGTCGCGTCGGTCGCAGCTTCAAGTACCACCGGGTGCGCGGAATACTGGCCGCGGGCGTCGAGGAACCGAACGGGCTTCTGACGCTGGGAATCGGTGGACGCCGCACACCAAATGTACCGGCGACGACCACGGAACTCTACGAAGGTCTCGTCTGCGAGCGCCAGAACGGCTGGCCCTCCGTCGACCTCGACCTCATGTCCATCATCGGCCGGCTCGCGTCAGTCTTCGAAGCTGGTTTTTACTACAAGACCTTCATGGGACCGCGCCGCGGCTCGTGGATGTTCTATGAACGCTTCATTCGGCGGGCGGCGGGTCTCGGGCGTGCCACCCACCTTCCCGACCCCGACCGCTACGAGACCGCCAACGCCTTCACCGACGTCTTGGTGATTGGCGCGGGTCCTTCGGGACTTGCGGCAGCTCGAGCCGCGGGCCGCGCTGGCTGCCGGGTCACCTTGGTGGAGCAGGATTTTCTGTTGGGCGGCGGCATCCTCGGCACTCCCGTAGGTGGTCCCGACGAGGCGGTGCGCCGCTCGCTCGAAGCGGAACTTGCCTCGTTGCCGAACGTTGCCATATTGCGGCGAACCACCGTCATGGGTGTTTATGACGGGCTGACAGCGGTACTGATCGAACGTCGCGACGCGCTGCGCCCCGACCCTGCGAAAGGGGAGTCTCGCGAGATCCTCATCACCTTGCGTGCTCGTGCCATCGTCCACGCCGAAGGTGCGCTCGAACGTCCGCTGATCTTCGGCAACAACGATCTTCCCGGCGTGATGCTCGCGGGCGCCGTGCGTACGTATCTAAATCGCTACGCGCTCAAGTTAGGATCTAAAGTCCTGATCGCGACCAACAATGACTCCGCGTGGGCGACTGCCATTGACCTTGCCACGGCCGGCACGCACGTAACGCTCGCCGATGAGCGGCCAACAGCGAGCGCCGCCTGGCAGGCGGAGGCAGGTCGCGCCGGCATCGAAGTACATCTTGCGACGCATCTGGTGTTCGCGCGTGGCGCTCGCGCCGTGCGCGGGGCGCAATTGCGCAGCCAAAGCGCCGCGACGTGCTGGATCGACTGCGATCTGATCGCGATGTCCGGCGGATGGTCGCCGACCGTACACCTGACTTCGCATACGGGCGTGCGCCCGGTCTATGACGCCCGTATCGGTGCCATGCGGCCCGGCCCTTGGCCCGCTGGAATCACCGGCACGGGCGCCGTCACTGGTGCGGAGGAGCGCGATGCGCTTACCGATGGGCATACCGCCGGCGCCACCGCTGCCCGCTCCGTTGGAGCCTTGGGTGAATGCGGTGAGCCCATCGCCTTGCCCGGCGATTGGACGACTTTTTGGACCAACGCCGCACAAATCAAGCACGAAGCGCACAGCGTCAAGGCCTTTGTCGACTTCCAGAACGATGTGACCACCAGCGACGTGGTGCTGGCTCACGAAGAGGGCTACGAATCGTTGGAGCATCTGAAACGCTACACGACCCTCGGCATGGGAACCGATCAGGGCAAGACCAGCAACTTCGCCGCCGCGCAATTGATGGCCGAATTGCGCGCCGTCGACCTGTCTGCCGGTGGTACGACCACTTATCGGCCGCCCTACACACCGGTGTCGGTGGGCGCCATGGCAGGCCGTAACATCGGCGCCCACTTCAGGCCAACGCGCCGCACGCCCATGCACGATTGGCACCTCAAAAACGGCGCCACCATGATTGAGGCGGGTCCGTGGCTCAGGCCTTGGTTTTACGCCTGGGCGGGCACGGATGCCGCGAGCGCCTACGTTGCTGAAATGGAGCTGGTGCGCACGACTGTCGGCATTTCCGACACCTCCTCGCTCGGCAAGATCGAAGTGCAAGGTCCCGACGCGGCTGAGTTCCTGGATCGCCTCTACGTCAACAACTTTGCCAGCCTCCCGATCGGCAAGGCCCGCTACGGCGTCATGCTCAACGATGACGGCATCGTGCTCGACGACGGTACGACGGCGCGCTTCTCGGAATTTTGTTACTTCTTGACGACCACCACCGCGCAGGCGGGCGAGGTCATGTCACGCCTCGAGTTCCTGCTACAAACGGCGTGGACGGATCTGCGCGTGCAGGTTCTGTCGGTCACCGACCGGTGGGCCGGCATGTCGATCGCCGGTCCCCGCGCACGTCAAGCACTAACGCTTGCGCTTCCGGGCGTTGACCTGTCCGACGAAGCACTGCCGCACATGGGGGTTTGCGAACACGGCATCGACGACACGCCCGTGCGGGTGCTGCGCCTCAGTTTTTCCGGCGAGCTCGCGTACGAGGTGTACTTACCGGCCGATAGAGGCATCGCGATGTGGGAGACGATTCTCGAGCGCGCTGCGCCGCTTGGCATAAAACCCTACGGGCTGGAAGCGCTCGCCTCGCTGCGCATCGAAAAGGGGCACGTCGCAGGCCTCGAGCTCGATCATCGCAACACGCTTGCCGACCTCGGGCTTGCCAAGATGGCGTCGCGCAAAAAGGCCTTCGTGGGCCGCGAACTCAAAGAGCGCGCGGAACTGACGGCACCCGACCGCTGGAGCTTGGTCGGCCTCGAGTGCCTCGATGAGAGCGTACGGCTGCGCGGTGGCGCTATCCTCTTTGCCAAAGACGATGCGATTGCAGGTCATGGGCGCGGCTACATCACCTCGGTGACGTACTCGACGGTTCTCAAGAAAACCATCGCGCTCGCACTCTATCGCGGCGGCTTGACTCACCAGGGCGAGGAAATCATCTGCGCCTATCCCTTGCGCAACGAGGAGGTTCGCGCGCGCATCGTGCCGCCGATGTTTGTCGATCCTGAAGGGAAGCGTCTGCATGTTTAAGTCCCGGTCCGCACTCGCAAGCTACCGCATGCTGCCCGGCGTCGACGGCGCCGATGGAAGCAGGGCGCTCAAGCTCGGTGAGATCGCAGGTACATCGCTCATTCAAATAGGCGTCTACCCGGGCGGGGCTGCGGCGGTGGCCGCTGCCCTGGTGCCCATCTTGGGGGAATTGCCCGACTCTTCGGTGGCTGCCGCCCGCAGGGGCGATCGTCTCATCATGCATATTGCGGCCGACCAATATTGGGTGGTGGGCGGCGAATCGGGCGTGGAGGCACGGTTGCGCGAGGCCATCCCCGCCGCTGCCGGCAGCGTCACCTCACTCGAGGGCGCTCGCGCACATCTTTTCATCGAGGGGCGGGCCACCCGCACGTTTTTGAGCCGGCTCATCGCCGTCGATCTACACCCCTCGGTCTTTCCCATCGATGGGTTCGCGCAGACGGGCATCCACCACATCGGTGGGCTACTGCTGCGCGCGGGCGATGATCGTTACGAGTTCTTCGCGCTGCGCACCTTCGCGGCCTTCATTTGGGAGGTGCTGCTCGATGCCGCGCACCCGTTTGGTTATGAAACGGTATTACCAGAGAGCATGAAATGAAAACACACACCCGGGTCGCCGTCATCGGCGGCGGCGTCGTTGGCTGCAGCGTGCTGTACCACCTCACAAAGGCCGGCTGGAGCGATGTGGTGCTGATCGAGCGCGACCAGCTGACCTCAGGATCGACCTGGCACGCGGCTGGCGGCTTCCACACCCTGAACGGCGATCCGAACGTCGCCAAGCTGCAGGGCTACACCATCGGCCTGTACGACGAGCTCGAGCGGATCTCCGGCCAGTCCTGCGGGTTGCACCGCTCCGGCGGGCTGTTGCTCGCCGATACGCCCGAGCGCATGGAATGGCTGAAGATGGCGCACGCACGTGCGCGCTATCTTGGCCTCGAGACCTCGCTGCTCACCCCGAGCGAGGCCAAGCAGCTGTTGCCGCTGATCGAGGAGAAGTACTTCGTCGGCGCGATGCTCGATGCCGCCGATGGCAACCTCGATCCCTACGGCACCACCCATGCGTACGCCAAGGCGGCAAAAATCGGCGGCGCGGAGATCTACTTGAAGACCCAGGTCACCGCGCTATCGCGCCGGCCGAACGGCACCTGGGATGTCGTGACCACCGAAAGGGACCATCAACGCCGAGCACGTCGTCAATGCCGGTGGCCTTTGGGCGCGCGAGGTCGGACGCATGGTCGGCATCGAGCTGCCGGTGCTCGCCATGGAGCACATGTACCTCGTCACCGACGACATGCCGGAGGTGGTCGCCTTCAATCGCGAGCGCGGCCACGAGCTGCCGCATGCGATCGACTTCAAGGCAGAAATCTACATGCGCCAGGAACGCAACGGCATGGTGCTCGGCACCTATGAGCGCAGGCTGCGTGCCCTGGAGCCCGAAGAACACCCCCTGGGACTTCGGCACCGAGCTGCTCGAGCCCGACATCGATCGCATTGCGCCCTCGCTGGAGATCGGCTACCAACATTTCCCCGCCATGGCACGAGCCGGCATCCGCCGCATCATCAACGGTCCCTTCACGTTCTCGCCGGACGGCAATCCCTTGGTCGGGCCGGTGCAGGGCCTGCCCGGATTCTGGTGCGCCTGCGCCGTAATGGCCGGATTCAGCCAGGGCGGCGGCGTCGGACTCGCACTGTCGCAGTGGATGGTCAACGGTGACCCGGGCTTCGATGTCTGGGCCATGGACGTCGCGCGCTACGGCGGCTGGGCGACGCGCAGCTACACCAACGAGAAAGTGCGCGAGAACTATTCGCGGCGCTTCTCGATCCGATTCCCGAACGAAGAGTTGCCGGCCGCACGGCCGCAGCAGACCACCGCGCTCTATGACGTGATGCTGAAGGCGGGCGCCGTCATGGGCGACAGCTGGGGTCTCGAGACCCCGCTGTGGTTCGCGCCGCCCGGAATCGAGCCCAAAGACGTGGTGTCATTCCACCGCTCCAACGACTTTCCGCATGTCAAAGCGGAGTGCCTTGGGGTTCGCAACGGCGTCGGCGTGACCGAAATTGCCAACTTCGCCAAGTACGAGATCGCAGGTCCCGGCGCCGAAGGCTATCTGTCGCGACTGATGACCAACCGCATGCCCAAAGTGGGTCGCATGGTGCTGACTCCGATGCTGAATTCGAACGGAAAGTTGATCGGCGACTTCACGATTGCACGCGCCGCACCCGAACGATTCCTGATGTGGGGATCGTCGCAAGCGCAGGTCTACCACATGCGCTGGTTCGAGGCGCATCAGCCGCAGGATGGCTCAGTACGCCTCACGCGCATCGACATGGGCATGGTCGGCCTCTCGATTGCCGGCCCGCGTTCGCGGGAGCTCCTGGCGCGGCTGACCGATGAAGACGTCGGGCCCCAAGCGTTTCGTTTCATGGACCATCGTGCGATGGATATCGCGCACTGTCCGGCCGTGGTCAATCGTGTGACCTACACCGGCGATTTGGGCTATGAGATCTGGGTCGCGCCGGAATACCAGCGTCGCCTGTACGAGGGGATCCGCTCGGCCGGCGAGGACCTCAAACTCATTCATTTCGGCATGCGGGCGCTCTTGGCGCTGCGCCTCGAGAAGAACTTTCCCACGTGGTATCGCGAGCTACGGCCCATATATGGCCCCTTCGAGGCAGGGCTTGACCGGTTCGTGGATTTGGGCAAAGCCGATTTCATCGGCCGCGAAGCGGCGCTCGCGGAAAAGGCCAGCGGCGGGAAACTGCGCCGTGTCAGCTTCGCCGTCGATGCGCTGGATGCAGACGTACTCGGTGACGAGCCTGTCTGGCACGACGGTAAGGTCGTGGGATGGATCACCTCCGGCGGCTACGGTCACTACGTCGATCGCTCGTTGGCGCAAGGCTACGTCCCAACGTCTCTCGCCCAGGACCTAGGTAAAGGCGCCTTCGAAATCGAGATTCTGGGTGAGCAGCGCCCCGCGTCTATCTTGAAGGACCCTCTGTTCGACCCCGAGGGTGCGCGCATGCGCATGTAGGAGAAAGTCTATGACTGAACCATCCCGTGACACCCCACGTGCCCGGCGCCGCGCGCCGCCTGCGGCGGCCTCGGCTGCGGATGGCCGCAGCCGTCACTACCGCACCTTGAGGAATCCGTTTCAACCCTGGCGCGTATTCTCCGACGATCGGGTCGAGGCGCTGCACCAGGCGGCCCTCGGCATTCTCGAGGAACAGGGGATCAAGGTCCTGTCTGCGGATGCCCGGGCGCGGTTTCGCCGGGCCGGCGCGACCGTCGATGAGGCCACGCAATTAGTGCGCATCGACCGGGGACTGGTTGCACGATCGCTGGCGAGCGCGCCGGCAAAGATCACTCTTCACTCCCGAAATCCCGCGCGCCATGTGGTGCTTGACGGGACTGCCCTTTCTTTCGGCCCGGTCTCCGGTCCCCCTCACGTCATGGATCTGGCGGGAGGACGTCGCGTCGGAGCACTCCTCGACTACGCTAACGGCGTGCGCCTGTGCCAGGCGTTCGAGGTCATCCAGGTGCTCGGTGCCTTTACCGAGCCGCAGGACATTGCGGTCGAGTGCCGGCAGCTCGAGATGCTGCACGCGCAACTCACGTTGTCCGACAAGATCCCCCATACCTACTCTCGCGGCCATGCGCAGGTGGCGGACTGCTTCGAACAGGTGCGAATCGCGTACGGTCTGTCCGAGGAAGCGTTCCGCGATACGCCCTGCACCTACACCATCATCAACACCAATTCGCCGCGCGTGCTGGATGCGCCGATGGCCGATGGCATCATCGACTTCGCACTCGCTGGCCAAGTGCAAATGATCACGCCTTTCACCCTCGCCGGTGCGATGGCGCCGGTGACGATCGCGGGCGCGCTGACGCTCGCTCACGCCGAAATGCTGGGTGGCCTGGTTCTGGCACAAATTTGCCGTCCCGGTGCGCCGGTGGTCTATGGCAGCTTCACCTCCAATGTCGACATGAAGTCAGGATCTCCGGCGTTCGGCACGCCCGAGTACTTCAAGGCGCAACTCGGCGCCGGTCAGATGGCGCGCTTCGTGGGGCTACCGTGGCGATCCTCGAATGCCACGGCCTCGAACGCACCCGATGCACAGGGCGCCTATGAATCGCAGACGAGCCTGTTTGGCGCGCTGTGCGGCGGTGCGAACTTTGTGTTGCACGCCGCCGGCTGGCTCGAGAGCGGACTGTCCGCGAGCTACGAAAAGTTCATCCTCGACATCGAGCAACTGCAGATGCTCGCCGAAATGCTGCAGCCCTTGGGAGCCACGGATGATGACTTTGCGGTGGATGCCATCGTGGAGGCAGGACCCGGTGGCCACTTCTTTGGGACTCAGCACACCATGGCGCGCTATCGGGACGCCTTCTACTCGCCCCTGGTGTCCGATTGGCGCAACTACGGCGCCTGGAGCGACGATGGGGCCAAAACAGCGACCGAGCGGGCCGCGGCCCTGTGGCGTTCGACGCTCGAGAACTTCAAGCCGCCAGCCCTCGATGCCGCGATCCTGGCGGCGCTCGAGGAATTTCGGCGGCGGCGCATCGAAGCAGGCGGCGCCCCACCGGCCGGTTAGCGGAGCTCCGAAGCGCAGATCGTCACGCACAACGAGACCCGTGCCGAGCGTCGGGGCATCGTCGGGCGCCAGCGGCGGACAAAGGGCTCGCCACAGCCTAATATCGACCGGCGAACCGCGGGTGGATCACGGATGCGAGGGTGAAATTATGAGCACAGCCATAGACTCGCGCCTGCCGGCGGGAAGCATTGCAAGACCGCGCATTCGTTGGCGCATCTTCTCGATGCTGGTCGTGGCTGCCGCCATCGTCTACTTCCAACAACGTTCGATCTCGATCGCGGCCGAAAGGATCATGCCCGAGCTGTCGTTGAGCCAGATGCAGATCGGCTGGCTGCAGTGGGGATTTGTGCTCGCTTACGGTCTCCTGCAGTTCCCTGGGGGCATCCTCGGGCAGCGTCTGGGCGCGCGCTGGGCCTTGTCCGGCCCTGCTGCTTCTTGCGGTCGCGGCCTCGCTCGCCGCTCCGCTCTCGCCGTACATCCTGCAAGGAACTCCGCTGTTCATCGCCTTGTTCCTAAGTCAGTTCGTGCTCGGCTTGGCCCATGCGCCCTTCATGCCCGTTTGCGCCGGCACGATGGAAGCTTGGCTGCCCAGGAACCGCTGGGCTCTGGCGCAAGGCATACACACCTTCGGCTGCCAGGTGGGGGCGGCCATCGCCCCGCCGGTATTGGTCATGTTGATCTCGCTCCTCGGCTGGCAGCCCGCGCTCATCTGGGTGTCGCTGCCGCCCCTTGCGCTCATCGCTCTGTGGTTCTGGTACGGCCGCGATACGCCGAGCGAACACGCCTCGGTGACCCGCGCGGAACTCGCGGAACTCGGTTCGACCCCGCCGCCGCCGCCGGACACGACTATCAGCTTCGGGCGCATCGCGGCCATTTTGCGAAATCGCAGCATTCTGATGCTGACCGTGTCTTACGTGCTGATGAACTACGTGTTCTACCTCTTGGCCAACTGGTCATTTCTCTACCTCATCCAGGAGCGGCATTTCACGGTGCTCGAGGGCGGCCTGTTGGCCAGCCTTCCGCCCATCGGGGCCGCACTCGGCGCCTTCATCGGCGGCGGCGTCACAGATGCGTTGAGCGTGCGATTCGGCGCGACTTGGGGATTCAGGCTCATGCCGCTGATCGCACTGCCCTCCGCCGGGGCGCTGCTGCTGCTCGCGACCTACAGTTCGAACGCCTATGTGGCCGTGATCGCGCTGACCGGGGCGTACTTGGCGATCGAACTCAACGAGGCCTCCTACTGGGCCGGCACGATGCGAATCGGACAAGGCGACTCCATGGCCGCCACCGGAGTGCTCAATACCGGCGGAAATGCCGGCGGATGGATCGGCATTCCGATCGTCGCCTACCTGTCCGGGAACGGACAATGGCGAGCGGTATTTGCAATCGGTTTTGGCTGCGCGTTGGTCGCGGCCCTCGGATGGCTGTGGGTGGACGTGGCAAAACCGCTGACGGATGAGTCGGAACACTCGTTGAAACCCAATCTTGAACCCAGCGCGGCGCGCTGACAGAAAGAAGACCGTCCATTCGCGTCGCCCTACAGAGGGTTCCCCATAAGCACGCGACCCCTGCCCTCAGCATCGCAAATCCGGCTGTCGTAAATTTCGTAGAAAGCGTCGCGTTGAAGCACCGACGCTACGCAGAACATTGATATTGTACGGTTATGAGCACCCGGAATCCCATCATGACCGCGCGCGATGCCATGCTGAACCGATTGCGGGGGCGCAATCCTGAAACCGCTTTGGAAAGAGATTTCTATTGCAGCCCGGAGGATTATCAAGTCGATCTGGACATGATTTGGTACCGCGACTGGCTGTTTGTGGGTCACGACTGCGAAGTACTGAATCCCGGCAATTATCTGACGGTGCAGATCGGCGACTATCCGATCGTCGTTCTGCGCGACCGCGACGGCGGATTGCGCGCCTTCCACAATACCTGCAGGCATCGTGGATCAAGAATATGTTCGGCAGAGCACGGTACGGCGCCGCGTCTGGTCTGTCCGTATCATCAATGGACGTACGCGCTCGACGGCCGCTTGATTGCGGCGCGCGACATGGGCGGCGACTTCGATAAATCGCAATATGGCCTAAAGCCGGTGCACTGCGCGAGCGTCGGCGGTTATATTTGGATTTGCTTGGCGCGAGTAGCACCGGACTTCGAGGCGATTCGACGGCACATCGAGCCGTACTTTGGACCTCATCACCTTCATCAGTCGAAGATTGCATTCGAGTCGACCATCATCGAGCAAGCCAATTGGAAGCTGGTTTGGGAGAACAATCGCGAGTGCTATCACTGCGCGGCCAACCACCCCGAGCTGATCCGGACTTTCCCGGAGGACCCGACCGCGACCGACGGCGAGGACGCCGCGTCGAATCCGAAAACGGCCGCGAAATGGGCTTACTGGGAAGCCATCGGACTGCCGAGTAAATTTCACATATCGCCCAATGGCCAGTGCCGCACCGTGCGCACGCCGCTGCTGGAGGGATCGGTCAGCTTCACCATGTCCGGCAAGGCCGCCGTGCGGCGGTCGCTGGCGGATTCGATTGCGGAACCGGACATCGGCACTCTACTGATGTTTCACTTCCCGACGACTTGGAACCACGTGCTGGCCGACCACGCCATTTCTTTTCGCGTGCTGCCGATAAGCCCGACGCAGACTCAGTTGACGACCAAGTGGCTGGTGCATCGCGATGCGGTCGAAGGCGTAGACTACGACCTCCGAGAGCTGACTGGCGTGTGGTTGGCCACCAACGCGGCCGACACCCGGAACTGCCAGGAAAATCAGATCGGCGTGAACTCGCCGGCATATGATCCTGCGCCCTATTCGCCCGTGCATGAGGCCGGAGTGACTCAATTCGTGCACTGGTATTGCACTCATCTGGAGGACAGACTGCTGCAAGATGCTCCCATCAATCAGGAGAGCGCCTATGCCAGATGAGATCACGCAAACCAGTCACGCGCGGCGGCCCAGCGGCCGCGACGCGAAGCGGGCTGCGCGTGCCGCCCGCGCCGAGGCATCGGTTCCCTTCATCACCCGAAAGATTCCTTATTACGAAGTCCTGAGCGAGGAAGGTCTCGCACTGATGGAGCACAATGCCGATACGATTCTCGAGGAGATCGGCATCGATTTTCGCGACGACCCCGAGGCAATTGCGATCTGGCAGGCTGCCGGGGCCGATGTAAAGGGCGAGCGCGTGCGTTTTGCGCGAGGCATGTGCCGTTCGCTCATTCAGCGCAGCGCACCGCGTGAATTCACTCAGCACGCGCGCAATCCGGCGCGCAGTGTGGTCATCGGCGGCAACAACACCGTGTTTGCGCCGGCTTATGGCTCGCCGTTCGTGCGAAGCCTCGACGAAGGCCGGCGTTATGCGCGAATCGAGGACTTCCGCAATTTCGTCAAACTCGCCTATGTAGCCAATTCCCTGCACCATTCAGGCGGCACGATCTGCGAGCCGGTCGACCTGCCGGTCAACAAGCGGCACCTCGACATGGTGTACAGCCATCTCAAGTATAGCGACAAGGCCTTCATGGGTTCGGTGACCGCTCCTGAGCGCGCCGCGGATTCCGTCGCGATGGCGAACATTGTGTTTGGCGCCGAACTGAACGATCCGCTGACCGGTCGGCCGAAGACGACCATCATCAATCTCATCAATGTCAACTCGCCGATGACCTACGACTCGACGATGCTCGGCGCCGCCAAGGTCTATGCACGCGCCAATCAAGCCTTGATCATCACGCCTTTCATTCTGTCGGGGGCCATGTCGCCCGTCACGGTCGCCGGTACCGTCGCGCAAACTTTCGCTGAAGCGCTGGCGGGACTTGCATTCGTGCAGCTGGTCAATCCGGGCGCGCCGGTGGTGCTGGGCAGTTTTGCTTCGTCGATCTCGATGCAATCGGGTGCGCCGACCTTCGGAACGCCCGAACCAGCCCTGGTGCTGTACTCCATGGCCGCGCTCACGCGACGCCTCGGGATACCGTTTCGCTCCGGCGGCAGCCTGTGCGCGTCGAAGATCCCGGATGCGCAAGCGGCCTATGAATCGGCGAACACGTTGCTACCCACCTGTCTTGCGGGCGTCAACTTCGTGCTGCACACAGCGGGATGGCTCGAGGGCGGGCTGGCAATGGGCTATGAAAAGTTCGTCATGGACGCGGACCAGGCCGGCATGATGCACAAGCTGCTCGAAGGCGTCGACCTGTCGGCGAACGGTCAAGCGCTCGATGCCATGCACGAGGTCGGTCCCGGCAAGCATTTCCTGGGCTGCTCCCACACCCAGGCGAATTTCGAGAACGCGTTCTATCGCTCACCGCTCGCCGACAACAACAGCTACGAACAGTGGCAGGCCGAAGGCTCGCCCGACATGACGAAACGCGCGAATACCCTGTGGAAGAAACAGCTGGCGGAGTATGTTTTGCCACCCATGGATCCCGCCATCGACGAGGCGCTGCTCGACTACGTGGCAAGGCGCAAGGCCGCGTTCCCCGACTCAAATGTCTGACTTCAATGGGTTGACGCGGCGCGGCCGGCGGCCGCGCGTTTCACTCTGGCTCGCGGATTCTTTGGCCGCGGGCAACGCGACGATCTTGCGCAAGTTCGCATAAGCGGCCGTCTTGTGAGGAATTGCCATGGCCTCGACGAAGTGATGCTGAAAACGCGGCTCGATCGCGGTTTCCACTTTCTCGATGCGTCGAACCAAATTCTCGATGACGGCGCGTGAAGTGCCATCCAGCAGTGCGATGCGTGCGCCGGTTCCGGCAGCGTTGCCGGCCGAGCGCACTTGCTCGAGGTCGCAATCGGGAATCATGCCGAGAATGGTCGCGTACTTGACATCGATATGGCTGCCGAATGCACCCGCGAGACGAATGCGATCGACGTGCTCGATGCCGAGCCGCTCCATGAGCAGCGCGATGCCGGCATAGAGTGCCGCCTTCGCGAGTTGAATCGCACGCACGTCGGTTTGCGTGATCTTCATCTCCACCGCGCCTCGATGCAGCACATACGCGAACGTCCGGCCGTTCTCGACGATGCGCGGCGAGCGCGCGGCGAGCCTGCCGTCCAGTACGCCGTCTTGGTTGATGATGCCGGCGAGGTACATCTCCGCGATGACTTCAATGATGCCGGATCCGCACACACCCGTGATGCCGGTGGCCGCAGTCGCTTCATTGAAACCCGGCTCGTCGGACCAAAGGTCGCAACCGATGACTTTGAAGCGCGGCTCGAGCGTGCCGCGATCGATGCGCACGCGCTCGATCGCTCCCGGCGCGGCGCGTTGACCACAGCTTATCTGGGCGCCTTCGAACGCCGGGCCGGTGGGACTGGAACAGGCGACCAACCGCTGACTATTCCCGAGCACGATCTCAGCATTGGTGCCGACATCCACCAGCAGGGTCATTTCTGCGCCGAGATCCGGCCGCTCGGCCAGCACCATTCCCGCGGCATCCGCGCCGACATGACCGGCGATGCACGGCAGCACGTAAATGCGTGCGTTGCGGTTCAATTTGAAGTCGATCAGATCCGCCCGCAAGGTGAGCGAGTGATCGACGGCCAGCGCGAACGGCGCGCCCCCGAGTTCCACCGGATCGATGCCCAGCAGCAGGTGATGCATGATCGGGTTGCCGACCAGGGTCGCCTCGAGGATGTCCTCGGGAGAAATGCCTGCCTGTCGTGCCACCTCAAGCGCCAGTCCACACAACGCCTCACGCACGGCCGTGGTCATCAATGCGGCACCGCCCTGATTCATCATCGAATAGGAGACGCGGCTCATCAAGTCCTCGCCAAATCGGATCTGCGGGTTCATGACGCCGGCGGAGGCGACGACCTCGCCGCTGCTCAAATCGCACAGGTGCGCCGCAATCGTCGTTGACCCCACGTCGACCGCGAGTCCGTAGATGCGCTCATGGAGGCCGGCCCAGACCCCGATGATTTGCTTGGCGGCATGCACCGCGACGGTGACTTGCCAGGATCCGCTGCGCAAGATCGGCTGCAACGTTTGTATCACCGATAAATCGCAGGTCAGATCCTTGAGGCTCCATTCCGATTCCAGCGCCTCGAACAGCCGGCGCAGATCGCCGGACGGATCGTGCATGTCGGGTTGTTTCACCTGCACGTAGTGCAGGCGCAAGACCGGATCGAGCTCGATCACATGCGCATCGGCCTCCTTGCGCACCACCTGACGATGGACCTGACTGCTGGCGGGAACGTCGATGACCACATCGGCCTCGACCCGAGCCGAACACGACAGGCGGCGCCCCGCCGCCAATGGCACGCGCCGTGAGAAGCGCCTTTCCGGTTCACTGAAGGGCGACAGGCTGGCGCTGGATGAGAACACGCCGTGCTTGGCAAATTCACCCTCCGCGACCAACACTTGGCAACGGCCGCAGAGGCCGCGGCCGCCGCAGACTGAGTCGATGTCCACGCCGAGAGTGCGGGCCGCCTGCAGCAGCGGCGTGCCGACTGGGAAATGGCCGCGCTTCCCGGAAGGTGTGAATACGACGAGCGGGTCGCGAGTCGTCATGCGAATTGCCGCCCTCAGGCGGGCCGTGGACGGTGGCCGCCTTCGCGGCGGCCGCGTGGGGCTGGGCCCGCGGCGGCGACGCCGGCTGTGGCCGGCGGCTGCGCGTCGCGGAAGCGCCGAATCCAGCGCGCGCAGTCCGGATCATGACCCAGCATGACGTCCGCGCCCATGCAGGCCTTGATGACCTCGACATGCAAAGGATTGGTGATCGCGGAGGTCATTCCGGCAGCCATTGCCATCGTCAGAAATGCGCTGTTGATGCCGTCCCGGTTCGGCAGTCCGAAACTGATGTTCGAGGCGCCGCAGGAGGTGTTGACCTTGAGTTCGGTGCGCAGGCGATGCACCAGGCGCATGACCTGCACGCCCGCTTGATTGATCGCGCCGATGGGCATGACGAGCGGATCCACGACAACGTCCGATGCCGGAATGCCGTGGTCCATCGCCCGCTCGACGATTTTCTTCGCGACCGCATAACGCACGTCCGGGTCCTCGGAAATTCCCGTCTCATCGTTCGAAATCGCAATCACCGCGGCGCCATACTTCTTGACGAGCGGCAGCACCGCCTCCAATCGTTCATCTTCGCCGGTAACCGAATTGACCAACGCCTTGCCCTTGTAGACGGCGAGCCCGGCCTCGAGTGCGGCGACGATGGATGAATCGATGGACAGCGGCACGTCGGTGATCGACTGCACCAGTTGTATGGCGCGTGCGAGAATTGCCGGCTCATCGGCCAACGGAATCCCCGCGTTGACATCCAGCATATGTGCGCCGGCCTCGACCTGCGCGCGCGCATCCGCCTCGACGCGCGTGAAATCGCCTGCCGTCATTTCCGCGGCTAGAATCTTGCGGCCGGTGGGATTGATGCGCTCGCCGATGATGACGAAAGGCCGGTCGAAACCGATGACGACTTCCTTGGTGGCGGAACTAACTACGGTGTCGGTCATGATGCTGCTGTCCTGTGAGAATATTGCGGGGCATCGCGTTCCGGATACCAGGGAGAGCGGCCCTGAAGAATGCCGGATTTTTCGACAATCTCGGCCACCGATTCTTCCTGGCGGTACGCCATGATGTGCACGCCGCTGACGCCTCGGATCTCGCGTATCGCCTGAATCAGCTCGATGCAGATAGTGCGGCCTTCTTGCGCCTGATCGTGCGCGCCGCTGAGGCGCGCGATGATGGCGTCCGGCACATGCATGCCGGGGACGTTTTTGCGCATCCACTCTGCCGCTTTTGCCGAGCGCAGCGGACCGACGCCGACGAGAATATAAACCTTGCCGAAGAGACCGAGTGCCTCGACCTGATCCATGAATCCGCGCAGCAGCGGCAAATCATAGCAATACTGCGTCTGAATGAATTGCGCACCCGCCGCGACTTTCTTCGCCAGGCGTTGCGGCCGCCAAACATGAGGCGGAGCCGAGGGATTTTCAGCAGCGCCGAGAAATACGCGCGGTGCAAAGCTGATCTTGCGCCCGCTTTGAAAATGGTGATCATCACGCTGGGTGCGCGCGATATCGAGCAGCGACACGCAGTCCAAATCGAACACCGGCTTGGCCTGCGGATGATCGCCCGCCTGCACGCCGTCGCCGGTCAGGCACAGCATATTGCAGACTCCCATCGCGGCGCCGCCTAGAATATCGCCCTGAATCGCGATGCGATTCCTGTCGCGGCAGGAGATCTGCATGATGGGAGCGTAGCCGACCCGCGTCAGCAACGCGCAGACGGCGAGACTCGACATGTGGCAATTCGCGCCGCTGCCGTCGGTGGCGTTGATTGCGTCGACATAGCCGTCGAAAACACGTGCCCGCTTATATACTTCCTCAGGGTCGGCCGAGTCCGGCGGCGCAAGTTCAGTGGTAATCGCAAAGGCCCCCGCGCGCAACACCCGCTCGAAGCGCCCTGGAGACGTATGACCGGGCAGGATCGGCAGCGGATAGCCCGGTACCGGTTCATCCTCGAATTTCACGGCGCGCCCTTCGCGGCACTTTTCTCGCGCGTCACCCGCAGCCACGAGGAATGCCCTTGTAGCCGTTGATCGACTGCGAATTGCAGCTTGCTCATCGACTCGACGCCGCCCGGGATGCGTTCGCTGCCGTGGTAGGCCTCGACCCAAACACATCTCATGTCCGGTTTGACTTCGCAATTGCCGTCGGCGCGCACGCCGCCGCACGGGCCGTTGCGCAAGTTCTTGGGACAGTTCATCGGGCAGGACATTCCGGTTGAACTGAGCACGCATTGACCGCACATCCGGCAGTCGAATAACAAGCCTTTGACGGCTTTCTCGACGGCCGCCGTCGGCCGTTCGATGCGCTCGTATCCGAGCGCGCGGAACAAGCCGTTCAGGTGCAGCAGCATCGCTTCAAAACCGCTATAGAAAGCGTGCAAGCCGCGCGCGTGGCGCACTGACCATAGCCTCACCGCATACATCAGGCGGACTCGGAAGCCGGCGCGGCTCCGGAATCAGTAACGGCGCCGGCATAAACGCCCTTGGCGCGAACCAGTCGCTCCAACTCATCGTCCGTATATTTCGCTTCGAGCCGTGCCGCCTCTGCGGCCGCCTCGGCATTGAGATCATCCCCGCAGGGACGCGGCGGGCTGCGCGCCCAGTCCGCGAGATACGCGTCCGAACTGCCTTTCCCGGCACGCATTGCGGCGCGGTCCACCGCTTCTTGAAAGCGGTGCGAGAGTTGAACCTTGGCGGTCTCGCGGCCGCGCTTGACGATGACCTGCGCGGGAATGTCGCGCCAGGAAATGACGATCAGCGATGCCATGCCACGACCTCTTCATTGCGCTTCACCGCAGTCTCGAGCTTCGTCGCCAGGTTGCCGTAGCCGGTTCGACGATATTCATATTGCCAGCCCATCCGCGTCGCGATCGCCTGTGCTTGCACCTGCGAGTTGGCGTCCGGCGCCTGCGCCAGATAAATCAGCTTGCGATAGTTGCCGAAGTAGACCTTGAACAGCTCCGGATGCCGATCCAGCCCAAGACCGCGAATCACCAACCGTTCGAAATGGCGCAATAGAAAGTCCGTGAGGTAGAACGTACCCGGCTCGGCCTCGGCAAGCGCGGCAAACTCGGGTTCTGTCGCGAAAAACTCGTAACAATGGGCGCCCGGTATACGCTCAACGCCCTCCTCGCGAAGCACATCGTCCAACAATCCTCCCGTGCCGCAGTCGCCGTAGGCAACGAAAATCGAACGATAGTGATCACGCGAGGCGCGAATGAGCGCACGCACGGCACCGGGAATCTTTTCCGGCCGGTTATGCAGTTCAGCGGGCAAGCAGCGCACGTGCAGCTGATCCCAGGCGTTGGCGCGGCGCAGCGCCGTGATCTCGTGAGCCAGCGCGCCACAGGCGATGATCAGCATGCCCTCACCCTGCGCCATGGCGTGCTCCGCGTTCAGTTTGCCGCCGCGCCGGCTCGCCGAGCCGCGATCAGCCCTTTGGCGGTCTCAACCGCAACCGCGGCATCGCGGCAGTACGCGTCCGCGCCGACGGCCTTGCCGAACTCTTCATTCAGCGGTGCGCCGCCGACGAGCACTATGTAGTCATTGCGGATGCCGCGCTCCTTCAGCGTATCGATGACGACTTTCATGTACGGCATGGTCGTCGTCAACAACGCCGACATGCCGAGGATATCGGGTTTGTGTTTATCGAGCGCATCCAGGTATTTCTCGACTGGGTTGTTGATGCCGAGATCGATGACTTCAAATCCAGCGCCTTCGAGCATCATGGACACCAGGTTCTTGCCGATGTCGTGAATGTCGCCTTTGACGGTACCGATGACGATTTTGCCGATCGGCTCCACGCCGGTTTCCGCCAGCAAGGGCCGCAATATCTCCATGCCGCCCTTCATCGAATTCGCGGCGAGCAACACCTCGGGCACGAACAGGATGCCGTCGCGAAAATCGATCCCGACGATGCGCATGCCTTCCACCAGGGCGTCGTTTAAAACGCGTTCGGCCGACCAACCTCGAGTGAGGAAAATCCGCGTCGCTTCTTCGACCTCGGTCTTGAGGCCGTTGTACAGGTCGTCGTGCACCTGTTCGGTGAGTTCCTCATCATTGAGCGAGGCAAGGTCGAATTCACCCTCAGTCGGCTCCGTCATCTACGCTCCTCATTCGGTTATTTTTCGAACCGCATCCGAACCTTACAGGCTCATTGTCGCGTTCCATATTAGGACGCAACCGCCGTGTGGGCGTGTGTTATCGCGACGGTCGCTTGTCCAGACGCGACATCATCAGGTCACGGGTGGCGAGCCGCCCTCCGCCTTGCGCCGTTCGACATAGGCGTCCAGCGCCTCGACAATTGCCGGATCGCGAGCCGGCGCAACATAATGCTGCAACTCGCTCCGCCAGATGCCGCTCGCCCGCTCCGTCGCCGTTTTGGCACCGTCCTCGGCCCAGCTGCCGGCGTTGCGCCAGTCGGAAACCAAGGGCGCGTAGAACGCGCTGCGATATCGCTCCATGGTGTGCGCGCAACCAAAGAAATGCCCTCCCGCTCCAACCTCGGCTACCGCCTCGAGCGCGAGGTCGGATGGCGCCGCTCCAACCGGTTGAAACACTTCGGCGAACATCTGCAGCATCTCGATATCGAGGATGAATTTCTCGTACGAGGTCGTCAGTCCGCTTTCCAGCCAGCCGGCGGCATGCAGGATGAAGTTACAGCCGCCGAAAATGGCACCCCACAGACTCATCTGCGATTCGTAGGCGGCTTGGGCATCGGGGATGTTCGATGCAGTCGCGTTGGACGAGCGCCACGGCAAGCCGAGAAAGCGCGCCAGCTGACCCGCACCGAAAGCCGCTTTGACGTACTCGGGCGTGCCGAACGCGGGCGACCCTGATTTCATGTCGACGTTCGACGTGAAGCTGCCGTAAACAATCGGGGCGCCCGGATTCACGATCTGCGCCAGCGTGAGGCCGGCGAGGAACTCGGCGTGCGCCAGCGTCAGCGCACCGGCAATTGTCACCGGCGCCATCGCTCCCGCCAACGTAAATGGCGTGATGATGAGCACCTGCCCTGCCGCGGCAAAATCGATGATGCCGTCCGCCATCGGTATGTCGAGCTGCAGCGGCGAATTGGTGTTGATGATGGTGTAGGTGTACGGACGCGAGCGGAACTCTTCCCGCGAGACTCCATGCGCGATGCGAATCAGCTCGAAATTGTCGGCGACTTGGCCGTGACCGCGCGAGAAAATGAAGGGGATCTTGTCGGTTAACAGCAGCTGGGCACGCGTCACTTCCAGATGCCGGATATGAACCGGAATGTCCTGCGGCTCGGTTGCTCCGCCGAGCACGTGAATCACCTCGAAGCGTTGGCACAGTTTCATCAGATTGGAGAAGTCCTCGAACGTGCCGGCACGCCGGCCGCCGGCGCTGTCCATGATGTTCGGAGGCCCCGACGTGACCGCAAATGCGACGCATGATTTCGACAGCGGAACATGCCGGTCCGGATCGACCGAGTGCAGCGTAATATCGTGCGGCGCGGCGGCGAGCGAAACGCTGACGAGCTCGCGGGGCAATCGCACGATCTGCGTCGCCTCTTCAACTTCGGCACCGGCATTTCTGTACCGGACCCGCGCATCGGCCGACAGCACCTTCATGCCCTGAGTTTCCAGTATGACGAGCGCCGCTTCGTGAACGGCGGCCACTTGATCATCGGAGAATACCTTCATCGGCGTGAAGGGGTTGCGCAAATGACGGTATGCGGGCGTGCGGTCGAAGACCGCATGGCTGGCTTCGGCGCCTCCGGATCGGCGTCTGCTGCGTCGGCCAACTGTGTCTTCAGGTTGTTTCAAGTGCTGCTCATGAGCTTACGGGCGGGAAGTGATTATAAAGAAACGCCGCGCTGTCTCGTGCGGGTCCACGCACTTTTCGCACCCGGCAGGAATATATTTTTTTGCGCGCTATGCCTTTATCCGATAGGCCGATGCGGCCGCGCGCCGCTATCCGTTATGCGGCGCATCGCTGTGGCCGCGCTGTGAGAGCTGAGGCCGGCCGGTCGCAGTCGAACGAGCCACCGCCTCCGCGAGATAATCGCTTCCCGCTCCCTCCACCGTCGCGGTGTGCGCCAGCTTCTCGGTCACGCTGGTTTCCACGTGCGGATCGGCCGCGCCGGCGCGGCGCGCCGCCGACAGCGCGAGTGCGCGCGATACGCGCTGAGCATGCTCGAGTGCGGGTTGCGGATCCGAATAATCCCGGCTTCCCGCCGGATCATGAACTCGAAAGACGTTGAAAGCCGGTTGATTCACCAATATCTCGACAGTTTGGGAAACGATCCCAGCGACTGCACCCACTGCATTGCAGACCGCGGCATGCGCGGGGATCGACAGCGGCGCGCTCAAGCGGAGCGCCACTTCCGGATAATAGCCGCCGACAGGCGCGCCGATCGCGACCAACGGCCGCGCGAGGCCTATCGTCGCCTGCAGGAGATTCGAGAAGCGCCGCCCGGCGACCGTCTCCTCGATGAGTCGGTCCCCGAGTTCGCCCCAGCCGCGCCCACGAGCCTGAAGTCCGGGATCATGCGCCAAGGCTGCGGAGAGCAGGACGCGGCCGGCTTCGCGCACGACATGTTCGTATGTTCGCTCGCAGATCGCACGCGGCGAAACGGCGGCGCGCGCGGCGCGTGCGTTGCGCTCCTCGGTGGCGAGAATGCGCGCACCGTGCTCGGCAGCCTCCCGGCACCATCCGGCTTGCCGATCGAGCGCGTGCATCGCATCGCTCGGCGTGAAGGCGGCAATGGTTGCAAGCCCGGAATCGGCGAGACGACGCAGCGCGTCCAGCCCGGCGCCGCTGCGCACGACCTCCCACATCGGCCGCGGCTCCAATCCCAGCGCGTCCCACACGCGCTGCTCGAGCGCCGACAAATGCGTGGGCGGTGCCCGGTCGGGATTGCGAAATGCGAAGTGCGCGGGATAGGCCGGGAGGCGCTCGAGTTCCGCCATCGATCTTATGCAAGCGAGCGCCGTGGGAAAACTATGCGCCAACAAACTGAGCGGCATGGCCTTGCGCGGACCCACGCATAGCCGATGTAGCCTGTCGAAGTGGACTTCGCTATCGCCGCCGAGGCCGCAGGTACGCACATCGATAGCTTCGACCATCGTGCGCCAAGCGCCGACCAAAGCACCCTCGCGGCTGATGACCGGCCGGCCGTTGGAGACAACCGCGATGTCGGTGGTGGTGCCGCCCATGTCCGCGACGACGAAGTCGTTCAGCCCGGTCAGGTAACCCGCTCCGACGACGCTGGCCGCGGGGCCCGAGAGAATAGTTTCCACCGGATATTCCAGTGCGATTTCGGCCTTCATCAACGAGCCGTCGCCTTTGACGATCATGAGCGGCGCATCGATGGATTCCTGCCTCAGCACGCGCGACAAAGCCTCGATCAGATGGCGGATCTGCGGCGTGAGGCGTGCGTTCAGCGCGGCCGTGAGTGCACGCCGCGGGGCGTCGAGTTTCGAGCTCAATTCGTGCGCGCAGGTCACGGGCTTCGGCGTCAATGCGCGAATCAGCTTGCGCGCGCGCAATTCGTGAGCCGGATTGCGCACGGAAAAATTCGCTGCGACGGCGAACGCCTCGATGCGCGACTCGTGCTCAGCAACCGCGCACCGCACCGCAGTTTCGTCGAGGGGCGCGGATTCCTCGCCGGTGGCGAGGTGGCCACCCTCGACGCGAACCACCACGCCGCCGGCGCCAGGACGCTGCAGGCCGGAGCGCTCGACCATGGCGTCATCGAAGCCGATCAGCAACGTGCACACCGGGCTGAAGCGATTTTCGACCACCGCATTCGTGGCGAGTGTCGTTGACACGGAGACCAGGCTGACGTCCTTGCGGCTCGAACCGGCCGGAAGCAGGTCCAGCACCGCGACTATCGCTGTGCCGATGCCGATCGCAAGATTCCAGGGGGTGGTCAGTGCCTTGGCGCACGCGATGACGCCTCGGCCCTCTTCGAACAGCACTGCATCGGTAAACGTTCCGCCGGTGTCGAGGCCGAGCCACAGGCCCGTTCCCGAATCTATAGCACTCATCAATGGTCCCCAGGCTGCGGCGGCGGTGCCGCTCCGTTGCGCGGCATAACATACCGGATTCCCACAGCGCCCGCCTTTTGCCTTGTTGTGCTTGGATGGTTAAGCTCGGCATATGCAGCGAGCTGTGCGCAAGTATCTCGAAGCCCTGGAAGCAAGCGATGTTGACAAGGCGGCAGCGCTGTTCACGCCCAATGGCTGGGTTCAGTCACCCTTTCTTGGCCGTATTCCGGTGCGCAACTACATCGCGAAGGTCGCCGCCGCGTCGCGCGCCAGCCACCTCACCGTGCATGATGTTCTGATCAGCGCCGAAGGACACATGCGCGCGGTCGCCTACTACCTTTATGACTGGCAGCTGAAAGACGGTTCGAAAGTCGCGTTTGAATGCGCCGACGTATTCAATTTCGATCCTGAAACCGGCCGAATCGCATCTGTCGTCCTGGTTTACGACACGCATCTCGTGCGAGACGTGGTGGAGAACAAGTACCCTTGATCTGCGCTCAAGGCCGGCGACTCGTCGTGCGCCTGGCCCGTGCGCCGGCGGCGGCCCCGGCTTCGCGGCTCAGTTCGCCGCGCAGTTGTGCCGCGGCCCCACTCGAAATGGCGCCCAGCCTGGACTGGATGGTCGCCAGATCCGGCTTCGGACCTGGTACATGGTTCTCGAGCGTCTCGCGCATGACGCGTAAGTGCGCGGGCGTTGTGCCGCAACAGCCGCCGATGATCCGCGCCCCGGCATCCAACGATAAGCGGGCATACTCCGCCATCAGCTCCGGCGTACCGTTGAAGCGGATTGCGCCATCGACGAATTGGGGAATACCGCAGTTCGCCTTGGCGACCAGAATGGCGCCGCGATCCACGGCTGTCGCGAGATTGACCATACAGGCGACGAGCTCCGCAGGTCCGGTGCCGCAGTTGCTTCCGCACGCCGCGAGTTGGTGGCTGCGGTGCAGCGTAGCGAGTTCGGAGGGCGTGATACCCATCATGGTCCGACCGTTTGTATCGAAGCTCAGCGTGGCTACGATGGGAAGAGCCGTGGTGCGCGCGCCGGCGATGGCCGCTTCGGTTTCCTCAACCGAGGACATCGTTTCGATCCAAATCATGTCCGCGCCGCCGCGCGCCAGAGCGGCCGCCTGCTCGGCGAAGGCCTCCCGAGCTGCGTTGAGGCCCAGCGGTCCCAAGGGCTCGAGAATCTCTCCGGTCGGCCCTATGCTTCCGCCCACCAGCACCATGCGTCCGGCGCGATCGGCCTCGGTACGGGCGATGTGCCGCCGCCCTCTCGTTCAGCTCCGCGACACGCGCCTCCGCCTTATGCAGCTTCAACCGGTACCGAGTGCCGCCGAAACTATTCGTCAGGATGATATCCGCGCCTGACTCTATGAAGGCGCGATGCAACTGAGCGATACGCTCTGGATGCTCGGAATTCCAAAGTTCGGGCGCGTCGCCCGATGTCAGGCCGCGCTCGAAAAGATTGCTTCCGATCGCACCGTCCGCGAGCAGCCAAGGCCGCTGCGCAAGTAAAGAAGCCAGTGGATCAGTCATATGAGCAATAAACGCCAGCCGTGAGCCTGAGTCGGCGGTTCAATTCGCAGCGACGGCGACTACCGCTGTCCGCACGGACCACGGGTCTAGCCTTCGATCTTGCGCTCCGCGCTCGGCGGATGACCAAACTCATTGCGGTAGCATTTCGAGAAATGCGGCGGCGATTGGAAGCCGCAGGCAGCAGTGATATCCGTAATCGACATGGCTGTCTGCAACAGCAGCTCGCGCGCGCGTCGCAGGCGCATTTCCAAATAGTAGCGCTTGGGCACGCAATTCAATTCCCTCTTGAATAGTCGCTCGATCTGGCGGCGCGATAATCCGCTCGATTTCGCGATCGATTCCAATGATAGCGGCTTCTCAATGTTATCTTCCATGAGTTGCGCGACCCGGATCAAACTGCGGTGCGAAAGGCCGATCTGCGCCCGCAGCGGAATGTACTGCCGATCGGTGTCTTTGCGCACACGGTCAAGCACAAATTGTTCAGAGACCAATTGTGAGATTCGGGACCCCAGCCGCAATTGAATCAGATGCAGCATCAAGTCGAGAGGTGCCGTGCCGCCGGAACAGGTGAAGCGGTCCCGATCGATGGTGAACAATTGATCGCCAATGCGCACTTGCGGGAATTGTTCTCGCAGAGCCGAGAGATTCTCCCAGTGAATGGTCGCGCGAAAATCATCCAACAAGCCGGCCTTGGCCAACGCGAAACCGCCGGTGCATAGCCCGCCGAGCGGTACTTTTCGATCTGCCAGTCGCCGCAGCGCGGTGAGCAATGCGGGGGAGACCGCTTCGCGCACGTTGATTCCGCCGCAGACGAACAGAATGTCCACTCGTCCCATTTTTTCCAAAGCCATGGTAGGCGAGAGATTCAGCCCGCCGCTCGCCTCTTCGGCGCGTCCATCGAGACTCACCAGGGGCCATTCATAGATCTCCTGACCCATCACACGATTGGCCATGCGTAACGCCTCGATGGCATTGGCCACCGCGATCAACGAGTAATTGGGTAGCGTTAGAAACGCGTACTTACACTTCCGGAGTACTGCTGGGGTTTCCAAACGGCCCCTCCTCGGAGAACCGACAGATTTTCGCGCCGGCGAATTATGCCATTGTTCGGTCGCATTTTCGCAAGTGACTGTCGCAATTGGCGTGTTGCCATATTCTCTGCTGGTTACACTGCCGGACGTATTTGCGTTGGGAGATCATCACGTGAAGACACATAGCCGCGTCGTCGTGATCGGCGGCGGCGTGGTAGGCGTCAGCACGCTATACCATTTGGCCCTGAAAGGCTGGACGGATGCGGTGCTGCTCGAGCGCGCTGAACTCACTGCCGGCTCGACGTGGCATGCGGCGGGCTTGTTGCCGCTGTTCAACATGAGCTACACCGTCGGACAACTGCACAAATACTCGGTGGACCTCTACAAACGTCTTCCGGCGGAGACTGGCCAGGAAGTCAGTTTCCATGTCACCGGCAATCTGCGACTCGCCACTTGCGCCGAACGCATGGATGAGTATCAAAAGTACTGCGGCACGGCCAATACCATCGGCGTGCCCTTCCAGATCATCGGACCCAAACGGGTCAAGGAGCTCTGGCCCCTGGTGGAACTCGGCGATGGCGCCGAGACTGCGAATATCGTGGGCGCCTTGTATCACCCTGATGATGGACATATTGCACCCGCCGACCTGACCATGGCGCTGCGCAAGGGCGCTCGCTCGCGCGGCGCTGAGATTCACGAACAAACGGAAGTGACTGCGGTCAAGCGGACGCCTTCCGGCGAATGGCAACTGACGACGACCCGAGGCGACATCATTGCCGAGCACGTGGTCTGCGCCACCGGCAACTATGCACGCCAGACCGGCCGCCTGTTTGGCTTGAATGTGCCCTCGATTCCGGTCGAGCATCAATACATCGTGTACGACGAGTCGGAGGAACTGAAGGCGTATCGCAAGGCCGGCGGCCGTGAACTCGCGGTGCTGCGCGAATCGGACCAATCCTACTATTTACGCGAAGAACGCCTGGGCTGGATCTTGGGTCCCTACGAAGCCGGCGCACCGGCGCGCTTTGCCGACGGAGTGCCCGATTGGTTCGGCAAAAATTTGTTCGAAGGCGATCTGGACCGCCTGCTGCCTCACGTGGAAGCCGCGCAGCGGCGCGTCCCCTCCTTGAGCTCCTGCGGCATCAAGGACATCGTCAACGGTCCCATTGCCTACACCCCGGATGGCAGCCCATTGATCGGCCCGGCCTGGGGTACGCGCAACCTTTGGCTCAACGAAGGACATAGCTTTGGCATCACGGCGGCCGGCGGTTCCGGTTGGCAACTCGCCGAATGGATCACCGAGGGTGAACCCGGCATCGACATGATGGCGGTGGACCCGCGCCGCTACGGTCCCTACACCAGCAAGCGTTACGTGGTGCAAAAGAACGAAGAAACTTATCGCAATGTCTTCGTCATTCACTACCCGGATGAGGAACGGCCCGATGCCCGACCGGCGAAAACCAGTCCGGTCTACGACAAGTTGAAGCGCATGGGAGCCGTGTTCGGTCAGCGCTACGGCTGGGAGCGCGCCAACTGGTTCGCGCCGTTGGGTGTCGAAGCCAAAGATCGCTGGAGTTTCCGCCGCACCAATTATTTCCCACACGTGGGCCGCGAGGCGCTGCGAATCCGCCAAAAGGTGGGCGTCATCGATCTCACTCCCTTTACCAAGCACGAGGTGAGCGGTCCAGGCGCGGAAGCGTGGTTGGATTCGCTGGTGGCCAACAAGGTGCCCACCAAGATCGGGCGCATGTCGCTGTGCCACGCGCTCACCCGCCGCGGCGGCATTCGCTCTGAATTCACCATCACCAAGATCGGCGATCAACATTTCTATGTCGTGAGCGCCGGCGCCGCGGAACGCTACGACAGCGATTATTTGCTGCAAACACCTGCCGAGCGACGGCAGCGTCGCGCTGCGCAATATCACCATGTCGCGCGGCTGCTTCGTGGTGGCGGGTCCGCGCTCGCGCGAGGTACTGGCCAAATTGGTGGACGTGCCGTTGGACAATGCCTCCTTCCCCTGGCTCACCGCTCAGGTGTGCGAGGTGGGGCTGGCCACCGATGTCTACCTGCTGCGGGTGAACTTCGTGGGCGCGCTGGGCTGGGAGCTGCACTTTCCGATCGAATATGCGCATCACTTGTTCGATGCGCTGTTCGCGGCCGGCGCCGAATTCGATATCGGCATGGCCGGCATGCGCGCCATGGAATCGCTGCGCATTGAAAAATCCTATCGCATGTGGGGCAGCGACCTGACACCCGACTACTCGCCTTTCGAGGCAGGTCTGGACCGCTTCGTGCGCATGAACAAGGGCGCATTCACCGGCAAGGCCGCCTTGGAGGCGCAGTTGGCCAAGGGCGTGCCGCATCGATTCGTCACATTCGAAGTACACGATGTCGGCGATGCCGATCCGCTCGGCAACGAGCCGCTGTTCGACACCAAAGGAAATATCATCGGGCGGGCGACCGCCGGCTACTACGGTCACGCACTCGAGAAGAGCTTGGGGCTGGGCTATATCGTTCCGCAACACGCCCTGCCCGGCAGCAAGATTCAAATCGAGATCTTGGGTGAACGTCGCCATGCGACGGTGCTGGTCGATTCGCCCTATGATCCGGAAAACAAGGACCTTCGCGCCTAAGCGCCAATCATGCGCAAGCAATCCTTCTCGGCGCTTTCGCTTTTTTTGCGCGGTCTGTCCGGCCACAGCAGCTGGCAGGAGCAATGGCGCAAGCCTGAACCCAAGCGGCAATACGACGCCATCATCGTCGGCGGCGGCGGACACGGATTGGGGGCGGCATATTACCTGGCACAGCAGCACGGACTCACCAACATCGCGGTGCTGGAAAAAGGCTGGATCGGCGGCGGCAACACCGGACGCAACACGACCGTCATCCGCTCCAATTATTTGTTCAACGAAAGCGCCGCCTTGTACGATCATTCACTGAAGCTGTGGGAAAATCTCTCCAGCGTCTTGAACTACAACATGATGTTCTCGCAGCGCGGCGTCATGATGCTGGCGCATACGCTGCACGACATTCAGGTGATCAAACGCCACGTGCACGCCAACCGCTGCAACGGCGTGGACAATGAATGGCTCGAACCGGAGCAAGCCAAGGCTTTCTGTCCGCCGCTCAACATTGCCCGCGACATTCGCTATCCCGTGCTCGGAGCGGCGCTGCAGCGGCGCGGCGGTACCGCGCGCCACGACGCCGTGGCCTGGGGCTACGCGCGCGCCGCGGATGCCCTGGGTGTGGATATCATCGAAAACTGCGAGGTGACGGGCATTCGCCGTGCTGCCGACGGCGCCGTAGCGGGCGTCGAAACCTCGCGTGGCTATATCCAAGCGCCCAAGATCGGCGTGTCCGCCGCGGGTCACAGCAGTGTCGTCATGCGCATGGCCGGCGTGCATCTGCCGTTGGAGAGCTTTCCATTGCAGGCGCTGGTGTCCGAACCCATCAAGCCGGTTTTTCCCTGTGTCGTGATGTCGAACACCATTCATGCCTACATCAGTCAATCCGACAAAGGCGAGCTGGTGATCGGCGCCGGCACGGATGCCTACACCTCTTATACGCAGCGCGGCGGACTGCACATCAACACGCACACCCTGGAAGCGATTTGCGAATTGTTTCCGCAATTTCGCCGCCTGCGCATGCTGCGCAATTGGGGCGGCATCGTCGATGTGACGCCGGACCGCTCGCCCATCGTCGCCAAGACCCCGGTGCCCGGGCTGTACGTCAATTGCGGCTGGGGCACCGGCGGATTCAAGGCGACGCCGGGTTCGGCGCATCTGTTCGCATGGACCATCGCGCGCGATGAGCCGCATCCCATCAATGCGCCGTTCACCATCGAGCGCTTCCGCGACGGCAATCTCATCGACGAAGCGGCCGCGGCCGCGGTCGCCCACTGAGCCATGCTGCTCATCCCCTGCCCTTACTGCGGCGAGCGCCCGGAAATCGAATTTACTCATGGCGGCGAGGCGCACTTGATCCGCCCCAGCCCTCCAGCCCAAGTCGATGACGAGACCTGGACGCAGTTTCTGTACATGCGCGAAAACGTAAAGGGCGTGCATGCCGAACGCTGGCGCCACGCCCGCGGCTGCGGCAAGTTCTTCAACGCGCTGCGCGATACCACCACCGATCATTTCGTCGCCGTCTACAAGAGCGGCGAGCCCAGACCAACATGAAGTTTCGAACTCCCGAGGGCGGGCGCATCGATCGCAAGCGAACTCCTGCCCTTCACCTTCGACGGCCGGACCTACCATGGGCTTTCGCGGCGATACGCTGGCCTCGGCGCTGCTGGCAAACGGTATTCACCTGGTCGGACGCTCTTTCAAATATCACCGGCCGCGCGGCATTTTTTCGGCCGGCGCCGAGGAGCCGAACGCGCTCGTCACCGTCGCCGCGACAGCGCGCGCACCACGCCGAACATGCGCGCCACACAAGTTGAGCTATATCGCAACTTGAACGCGCATAGCCAAAATCGCTGGCCTTCGCCTGGAATTCGATGTCGGCCGTATCAACGATGCGCTGTCGCGGTTCTTTCCGGCGGGCTTCTACTACAAGACCTTCATGTGGCCGCGCGGCGCCTGGAAGGCCGTGTACGAGCCTGTGATTCGCCGCGCCGCGGGCTTAGGTCGGGCGCCGACGCTTCCCGATCCGGATCGCTACGCGCAGCGCTATGCGCATTGCGATCTGCTCATTGTCGGCGCGGGCCCTGCCGGATTGCCGCCGCGCTCACGGC
Organism: uncultured Gammaproteobacteria bacterium; assembly: GCA_963771615.1. Taxonomy (GTDB): domain Bacteria; phylum Pseudomonadota; class Gammaproteobacteria; order Steroidobacterales; family Steroidobacteraceae; genus Bog-1198. The sequence goes on along the minus strand of CAVYUD010000003.1, from coordinate 777,084 downwards.
TGCCGATGCCGGCGCGCGCGTTATTCTCTGCGATGAACAGTGCGAACTCGGCGGCAGTCTTTTGTCGGATCCGGCGGTCGGCATCGAGGGCAGGAATTCCTCGCAGTGGCTTGACAGCGCCCTTGCGAGGCTGAAGCAGAACGCACGGGTTTCGCTGCTGCCGCGAACGACGGCCTTCGGCTACTTCCCGCACAACCTCATCGGGCTCAATGAGCGGCTGACCGATCATCTGGACAGTGCCGCCGGATCACTTGCCGCGCGAACGGCTCTGGCAGGTACGCGCGCGCTCGGTGCTGCTCGCCACCGGCGCACTCGAACGGCCGCTGATTTTTCCGGGCAACGACAAACCGGGCGTGATGCTGGCGGGGGCGGCGCACACCTACCTGCATCGCTACGGCGTGCGTGTGGGTTCCAAGGCCGTCATCGTCACCAGCAACGACGACGCCTATCAGACGGCGCTGGACCTGCAGAGCCGCCGGCGTCGAGATTGCAGCCATTGCCGATGTCCGCAGCAACATCGAGGGGCCCCTGGCAGCGGCCGCGCGCGGCGCCGGAATCAACGTCAGCGCACAATCCACCGTGTTGGATACCCGCGGCGACCAGCGTGTCAGCGGTGTCACCCTAGGGCTCATGCGCAACGGTGCAGCCACGGAGCGGCAGCGACCTCGACTGCGATGTCCTGCTGATGTCGGGCGGCTACACGCCGAGCGTGCACCTATTCTCGCAATCTCGCGGCAAGCTCGACTGGAGCGATGCGCTCAAAGCCTTTGTGCCCGGACGCTCCGCCGAGGCCGAACGATCGGCGGGCGCCTGCCGCGGCATCTATGGACTCGAAGCGGTTCTGGCGGACGGCGCGAGCGCCGCGGCGCAGGCGCTCGAGTTGCCGGCGCCGCTCAACGCATTCGAAGTCGACGCCTTGCCGAACGGCGCCACGATTCCTATCTTGGGCGCGCTGCCCGGCGACGGCATCGCGCCGGCAAAAGTTTCGTCGACTGGCAACACGATGTCACCACGCGCGATATTGCAGCTCGCGACCCGCGAAGGCTTCCATTCCATCGAGCACGTCAAGCGCTACACCACCACCGGCATGGCGACCGATCAGGGCAAGACCTCGAATTTGAACGCCATGGCGATCGTCGCCGAAGAGCTCGACAAGCCCATCCCGCAGGTGGGACTGACCACTTTTCGGATGCCCTATACGCCGGTCACCTTCGGCAGTTTCGCCGGAGTCTCGCGCAAGGACTTGTTCGATCCGATGCGCACCACGCCCACCCATGCCTGGGCGCAGGCGCAGGGGGCCGTGTTCGAAAACGTCGGGCTGTGGAAGCGCGCGCACTACTTTCCGCGCGGCGGCGAGAACCATGCACGCGGCGGTGGCGCGCGAATGCCGCGCGGTGCGCGACAGCGTCGGCATGTTCGACGCCTCGACGTTGGGCAAAATCGAAGTGGTCGGGCCCGGACGCGGCCGAGTTCATGAATCGGCTGTACGTCAACAACTGGAGCAATCTTGGGGTGGGACGCACGCGCTACGGCATCCTGCTGCGCGAAGACGGCTTCGTGTACGACGATGGCGTCGTCGCGCGGCTGGACGCGGATCGCTTTCACGTGACCACGACCACGGGCGGCGCGCCGCGGGTGCTGGCGATGATGGAGGACTATCGGCAGACCGAGTGGCCGCAGCTCAAGGTGTGGCTGACCTCGACCACCGAGCAATGGGCCGTCATCGCCGTGCAGGGGCCGAATGCGCGCAAGGTGATCGAGCCGCTCATCGAAGGCATCGACATCGCCGCCAAGGCCTTTCCCCACTTGAGCGTCGCGCGCGGCAAGATCTGTGGGTGCGCCGCTGCTGTTGTTCCGCGTCAGCTTCACCGGCGAACTGGGCTTCGAGATCAACGTGCCGTCGGAGCATGGACTCGAGGTTTGGGAGGCGGTGTACGCGGCGGGCGCCGCGTTCGGCATCACGCCGTACGGCACCGAAGCCATGCATGTGCTGCGCGCGGAGAAAGGCTACATCATCGTCGGACAAGAGACCGACGGCACCGCCACGCCCGACGATGCCGGATTGTCCTGGGCGATCGGCAAGAACAAGACGGATTTCGTCGGAATGCGCTCCTTGCAGCGGCCCGCGATGAAGCGCGCGGACCGCAAGCAATTGGTCGGCCTCAAGCCCAAGGACGGGCGCACCGTACTCGACGAAGGCGCGCAGGTCTGCGAGCGGCCGGCGCAGCGGCCGCCCATGCAGCTGATCGGCCATGTGACCTCTTCCTATGCCGAATCGACGCTCGGATTTCCCATCGCCTTGGCGATGGTTGCCGGCGGGCGGGCGCGGATGGGCGCGACCTTGTACGTGCCCCAGCCTACGGGCGATGTCGAGGTCGAAGTCACCTCGCCGGTGTTTTACGATCCCGCAAGGAGTGCGCGTCAATGGCTGACGCTTGGATGCGTGTGAAGCCGCCCGGCTCGCGGCTGATCCTGCAATGCGATGCGGCGGCGCGCAGCGCGGCGGCCGCCGTTTGGGGCGTGCCGTTCTCCGAGGAACGTTGCCGCGCGCACACCCTCGGCGAGCGCGCCACGCTGTGGCTCGGACCCGACGAGCACCTGTTATGGCAGGCGTCGCGCGAAAGCGCGCTGCCCATCGCAGAACTGGAGAGGGCTCTTGCAACCCACGCCCACTCGCTGGTGGATGTGTCCCATCGGCAAGTAGCGCTGGAAATCTTCGGTCCGCACGCTGCGACCATTCTCGCCGGCGCCTGTCCGCTCGATTTGGATCCCCGCGAGTTTCCCGTGCAGATGTGCACGCGCACGGTGCTGGCCAAAGCGGAGATCGTGCTCTGGCGCACGGCGCCGGATGCGTTTCACCTCGAAGTATGGCGCTCGTTCCAGGCTTACGCACAAGCGCTGCTGCAGCGAGATCGGCGCGCGAATTCTTCCGGCGCGTCTTAAACGGTCATTCAATGTCGTCGCGGAAAACACGACGTTATTATCAATCGAGTTAAATAACGTAAGTATTTGTTATTTAAATATATTGCCTATGCATCACGTTTTCGTTGCGTCCGATCTGAGCTTGAGACAAGATAGCCCTAACGCGACATATCGAGAATGATTGATTGCGCGTTCAACGCGAAAAATTGCAGAAGGGATGAACAATGAATTCGAAGCTCTCAATCGCGATCGCATCCATTTTGGGCAGCGTTTCCTTTGGCGCCGTTGCAGCCGACCAAGCCGGCAGCACCAGCGACGTCAATTCGGACACGCTACAGGAGATCACCGTCACCGCGACACGCCGCTCGCAGAGCATGCAGGACGTGCCCATTGCGATGCAGGCCTTTACCGGCCAAGCGCTTGCAGCAACTCAACATCTCGACATTCGACGACTACATCAAATATTTGCCGAACGTCACCTCGGCGAACAACGGCCCCGGACAAAATGAGATTTTCATGCGCGGCTTGAGCGCCGGCGCGCAGCCCAGTCAGGGCAGCGGCTCGACCGGGTTGTATCCCAATGTCGCCATTTATCTCGACAATCAGTCCGGCCAGCTGCCCAATCGCAATCTGGATATCTATGCCGCCGATATCGATCGTATCGAGGTGCTGGAGGGCCCGCAGGGCACGCTGTTCGGTTCCGGCGCCGAGGCCGGCGCCATCCGCTACATCACCAATGCGCCGAAGCTCGACGTCACGGAGGGCAACATCAAGGCCGGCTACAGCGTCACCGCGCACGGCGATCCAAACACCAACATAACTGCGGTGTTGAATTTGCCGTGATCGCCGACACCATGGCGGTGCGCGCCGTGATCTACAACGACCGTCGCGGCGGCTACATCGATAACGTGCCGGCGACCTTCACGCGCAAGAACACCGACATCGGCATTCACTACGCCAACTATGCGGCCGTCGGCCACCGGCGCGTGCCCGGACGGATTGCCGAACAATGGTTTTTGCGTGCCACCCGGCAGCCCCTCGATCAACAATGCCACCGTGGCGGCACGCGCCATCAACCCGGTTACGTACCAGGGAGCGCGTGTCGAGGCATTGTACAAGTTCACCGATGACTGGGACTTTCTGGTTACGCAGTCGTACCAGAACATGAATTCGGAAGGTGTGTTCTATCAGCAGCCCAATGCCTCCGATGGCGCGCCCTTGCAACCCCTGCAGGTCACCTTGTTCAATCCTTCCTACGACAAGGACAAGTTCGAAAACACTGCGTGGACGTTGAATGGCAAATTCGGCGACCTAAAGGCCGTCTACACCGGCGGCTATCTGGTACGCAACGTACAGCAGGAGGGCGACTACACCAATTACGCGCGCGGTTTCTACGCCGATTACTATCAGTGCTTCGGCGCAGGCTCGGGAGCTGCCGGCAACCCCAACGCCACCTGCTACTCGCCGAGCGCCACCTGGCACTCGAACGAGCGCAACACGCACCAGCAGCATGAATTCCGCTTGAGCACGCCCGACGAATGGCGTTTGCGCGCGATCGTCGGCGCGTACTGGGAGGACAACAAGCTGTTCGACCAGACCGGCTGGCAATACAAGACCGTTCCGTCGTGTACGACGAACGATCCCGCGGGGACCGGAGGCAACGCCGGCTGCTTTACGAATATCGGAACGGCGCACGGACGCCACCGTCGTGAATCCCGGCGTTCAGGGCCCCACGACCTCGTTCTATCAGGACACGATGCGCGAAACCAAACAGACGGCGTTTTTTGCCTCGGTGGACTTCGATATCATCCCGAAAGTATTGACCCTGACCGCCGGCACGCGCCACTTCCGCTTCGCGAATTCCTCGGTGGGCAGCGTCACGGGCAGTTTCGGCTGCTTCGAACAGGGCGTGCCGGCCGGCGGTTGCCTCGTGGATAATTTCGATCTCAACACGCAAAACCTGCATGACACCGAGTCCGGATTCAAGAGCAGGGGAAACATCACGTGGCACATCACGCCGGATGCCATGGTCTATGCCACTTATTCGCAGGGCTTTCGCCCCGGCGGCTTCAACCAGAACGGCGGTGCGCAACACGCATTCGGCACCGATGGCGTGCCCCAATACATGTTGCCCAGCTCGTACACGTCCGATCAATTGACGAACAAGGAGTTCGGCTGGAAGACCGAATGGTTCGATCACCGCCTGCAATGGAACGGCGCGTACTACCGCGAGAATTGGGACAACGTTCAAGTCGCGTTCTTCGACCCGGGCTTGGTCGGCAATATTTTCTACAATACCAACGGCCAGAATTTCCTCATCACGGGCTGGGAGACGTCGCTGATGGTGCGCGTCATCAGCGGCCTGACGCTGCAAGGCGCGGCATCCTGGAACCATAGCCGGCAAACGAACTCACCGGCGCTGATCGACAACGTTCCGGGGAGCAACAACTTCGGAAAGCCAATCACGCAGAACTGCGACAGCACCGGCGCGAATTGCGTGCCCGTGACCAACCCGTTCGGTCCGGTCGGCGCGCCGAGCGCGAATTCTCCCCCCGTGCAGTTCAGCCTGCGCGGCCGCTACGATTGGAACATCGGAGACTACAAACCCTACGTTCAATTCGGCGCCTCCCACACCGGCCATTCATTCACCCAGGCCGGCTCGAATCCGTCGATTGACGTGGCCGGCATCACTACGGGGAGGTTGCGTTTCGAGAATCCCGCGTACACGACCTTTGATGCCTCGTTCGGCGTTGCGAAGGACGCCTGGGTCTTCAACGTGTTCGCCGAGAACTTAAGCAATTCGAATGCCAGCACCTTCACCAGCACCGATCAATTCATCGTCGCGCAAACACCGCTGCGGCCGCGGATCATCGGTGGGTCCTTCAGCTACAAATTCTGACGCGTCGCAAAACTAGCGCTGCGCCGTGCTCCAGTTCGCTGCCCGATAGAAAGGCGCGTCCTCCGCCGGCAACAGGGCGCGCCCGAGAATGTGATCGGCGGCTTTCTCCGCAAGCATGATGGTGGGCGCGTTCAAATTGCCGGTCGTCACGCTGGGCATGATCGAGGAGTCCACCACGCGCAGCCGCTCCAGACCGCGCACTCGGGTCTCCGGGTCCACCACCGCCATGACATCCTGCGCCGCGCCCATCTTGCAGGAACACGAGGGATGGAAGGCGCTTTCGACCTTATCGCGGATGAAGGCATCGATCTGCGCGTCGCTTTGCACGGCTTCGCCCGGCTGCAGCTCACGTGCCGCGATAGCGGTCAAAGGCGTGCTGCGCGAAGATCTCGCGCGTCAATCGCACGCAGGCGCGCATCTCGACCCAGTCATCCGGATCGCTCATGTAGTTGAACAGAATGCGCGGCTTATCGAGCGGATCGCGCGAGCGCAAGCGCACCCAGCCGCGGCTCTTGGAGCGCATCGGGCCCACGTGCGCCTGAAAGCCGTGTTCCTGCGCCAAGCTTGAGCCGTCATAGGCCACCGCCATGGGCAGAAAGTGATATTGAATGTCAGGATAAGGGATGCCGGGGCGGCTGCGGATGAAGCCGCAGGTCTCGAAATGATTGGTGGCGCCGAGACCATCTTTGCGCAGCAGCCAGCGCGCACCGATCAGCGCGCGGCTCCAAGGATTGATCGATGAATACAGCGTGATCGGCTCCTTGCAGGCGACCTGGAAATAAAATTCCAGATGATCCTGCAGATTCTCACCGACGCCCGGCAGATGCTGAACGACGGCGATGCCCTGCTCGCGAAGCTCTGCCTCGGGACCCACCCCTGAAAGCTTCAGCAACTGCGGCGAATTGATGGGACCGCCGCTCACAATCAACTCGCGCGTTTACGCGTACGCGGCGCTCTGCGCCATCGTGCCGATATTCGAGCGCCACTGCGCGTTTGCCGTCGAATACGATTCGCGTCGCCAACGCGTGCGTCAGCACCTTCAAATTCGGCGGTGCATGACGGGCTTGAGGTAGGCATTCGCCGCGCTCCAGCGCCGCCCATCGCCCACGGTCATGTCCATGCGCCCAAAGCCCTCTTGCTGGAAGCCGTTCACGTCGCTGCTGCGCGGATAGCCGGCCTCGGCGGCCGCCTGCAGCCACACGGCGTGCAGCGGGTTGCGCAAGGTTCCGTAGCGGGTGCGCAACTCGCCGGCCGCACCACGGTAGCGATCGCCCCCCTCCTCGCGCCGTTCCGCACGCTTGAAATAGGGCAATACGTCGCCGTAGCCCCAGCCGCGCGCACCGAGCGTCTGCCAGTGTTCGAAGTCTTGCGGGATTGCCGCGGATGTAGACCAGGCCGTTGATGGAAGAGGATCCGCCCAGAACCTTGCCGCGCGGGGTATGCATGCGCCGGCCGTTCAAGTGCGGTTCAGGCTCCGTGTGGTAGAACCAATTGTACTTGGGCATGTTCATCGGTATCGACAGGGCCGATGGCATTTGAATGAAAATCGATCGGTCGGAACCGCCGTACTCCAGCAGCAGTACCTTGTTGCCCGGGTCGGCGCTCAAGCGATTGGCAAGCACGCAGCCGGCGGAGCCTGCGCCGACGATCACGAAATCAAAGGTTTCCTCACGCGAGTCCATCAATACGGCGCGTCGATGTTGCCCATCGCCACGTAGACGCTCTTCAGCTGCGTGTAGTGCTCCAGCGCCGCGCGGCCATTTTCACGGCCCAAGCCGGAAAGTTTCACGCCGCCAAACGGCAGTTCGACCGGCGTGACATTGTAGTGGTTGATCCAGCAGGTTCCCGCCTGCAGGCGGGCAATGACCCTGTGACCACGCGTCAAATCGTTCGTGAAAACGCCGGCGGCCAAACCAAACTCGGTGGCATTGGCACGCGCGATGACCTGCTCTTCGTCCTCGAATTCGAGCACCGCCATGACAGGTCCGAAAATCTCTTCGCGAACGATCGCCATGTCATCTCGACAATTGTCGAATACCGTAGGCGCGACGAAGAAGCCCTTGGCGAGTTCGCCGCGGGTCACACGCATGCCGCCCGTGAGAATCTGAGCGCCCTCGGCGCGCCCACGCGCGATGTAGCTCAGGACCTTGTGCATGTGCTCTTCCGATATCAGGGAGCCGACTTGTGTCTCCGGATTCATCGGATCGCCGATGCGCATGGCGTTCACGCGCCTGAGGAGCTGCTCGAGAAACGCAGCTTTGATCGATCGATGCACGAAGACCCGCGTGGCGTTGGAACAAACCTGGCCGGACGAATAAAAATTTGCCAACAGCGCGCCGGAAACGGCGTTATCGATGTTCGCATCGTTGAATATGATCAGCGGCGACTTGCCGCCCAATTCCAGCGTCACGTTCTTCAGCGTGCGGGCGGCATCGCTCATCACGGCCTTGCCGGTCCCCACTTCTCCCGTCAAGGAGACCTTGCGAATGTCGCGGTGAGCCGTCAGCAACCTGCCCGTCTCCGCGAAGCCTTGCACGACTTGAAAGATGCCGGCCGGCGCGCCCGCCTCGCCCAGGATCTCCTGCAGCTTGACCGCCGTGCATCGGCGTCAATTCGGCGGGCTTGAAAATCATCGCATTGCCGCAGGCGAGCGCAGGTGCCGCCTTCCAGCACGCGATTTGCAGCGGATAATTCCAAGCGCCGATGCCGGCTACGACGCCCAGAGGCTCGCGCCGCGTATAGCCAAACGCTTGCGGCCCCAAATCGATGTGTTCCCCGCTCAAGCTCTGCGCGATGCCCGCGAAATACTCGAAGCAATCCGCTCCGGAGGCGACGTCCACGACGCGCGTCTCTTGGATCGGCTTGCCCGTGTCTTTGGTTTCAAGCTCTGCCAATTCCTCATTGCGCAACCGCAACAGGTCCGCGGTTCGGCGCAGTATTCGGCCGCGCTCGGCGGAGGTCTTGGCAGCCCAGATTATTTGTGCCTGCACGGCGGCAGCCACTGCCGCGTTCACCTGCGCCGCGCCCGAAACGGTGAACTGGCCGAGGATCTCGCCCGTTGCGGGATTAATCGATGCAAATCGCTGACCTGGCGCAGGGCTCGCAGACACGTCGGCGGCGGCCTGCAGCGCGCGCGCAGATTGGGAGAGCCGTCCATCGACGAATGCCGTCAGCATGGCCCTCGCGCTCTCGCTATCGGCTTCACGCCATCCCGACAGGGCCGCTCGGAGCCACACGCCGTCGATCATGGCGGCAATCATCGCGGCGAGGCTGTGCGCTTCGTCCGGCGCAACCAGCTTGAGCAAGGAGTTTCGCAGCGTCGACAGAGTACGGCGCTGATACACCGATTGAATCCTCTTCAAGCGCTCGACGTGCAACACTTGACCCCAAAACGCCAACCAAGCGCTACCGGTACGCTGATCGAATTCTTCCGGTGCGAGATTTGCATCGATGACGGCCTGGATCCTGCCGCGCGGTGTCGCGACCAGGCGCAAGCGCGCTCGCACTTGCATGCCGACACGACGCGCCAACGATCGGAATGCCGCATCGAGCAACCCGTCCTTGTCGTCGAAGTAATGCGCGACCAGCCCGGGAGACACACCGGCGCGGGCTGCGATTTGCGCGAGCGTCGTGCCCACGAAGCCTACTTCCGCTAGGCTATCGATCGTGACTTCCACCAGCTCGCGGCGCCGCATCTCTTCGATTGGCTCAGAATAGGTGTCTTCAGACACCATTGATTGATTGTTCAATTTTGCAGCCTTAGAACTGACGGGTAGCGTTGTGGACGTGCTATGACAGATATGCCTAAGATGGAGCTTAGATAATTTATACTTTAAATTCAGGCATTAGGGATACATTGGTGAACTGTAGCCGAATCCTGTTAAACGATCATTCAAAGTCGCAACCGCGGCTTCAATCATGCCGCTGGGCGGGGCGCACGGTCAACCCCCCCAAATCATCGCTCGCCCGCTTGCGGCCGCGGCTGCGTTGGATCAGCGCGATCATTGCCCTATTCGCGAGCGCCGCCGGCGCAGCACCGGCGAGCACTACCGATGGACCGAATTGTCAAACCGTTCGGTTCGCCGACGTGGGCTGGACTGATGTGACGTCGACCACCGCCCTGGCGAGCCAGGTGCTGCGCTCGATAGGCTACTCCCCTGCGATCACCGTGCTATCGGTGCCGGTCACGTTTGCCTCCCTGCAGAATAAGGATATTGATGTCTTTCTCGGCAATTGGATGCCGACCCAAAAAGCCGACATCGGTCGATACCTCGAAGATGGTTCGGTAACCGTAGTCGGCGCGAATCTGGAGGGCGCAAAATATACCCTGGCGGTTCCCACCTATACCTTCGCGGCGGGCCTGCGCGAATTCAAGGACATTCAGCGCTTCGCGCCGGCGCTCAACAATTCGATCTATGGCATCGAGCCCGGCAACGATGGCAATCGGCTCGTGTTGAAAATGCTGCAGGAGAATTTGTTCAATCTCGGCGGGTTCAAATTGGTCGAATCCAGCGAGCAAGGAATGCTGGCGCAAGTCGAGCGGGCCGTGCGCGGCCAGCAGCCGGTGGTGTTTCTCGCCTGGGAACCGCATCCGATGAACATGCGGTTCGATTTGAAGTATCTGTCGGGGGGAGACGAAGTGTTCGGGCCCAACTATGGCGGCGCCACCATCTACACGGTGACGCGCAAAGGCTACGCGGACGCCTGCCCTAATGTCGGACGGCTGCTCAACAATCTGAAGTTCACCCTGCGGGGCGAGAGCGAAATGATGGCGGCAATCTTGGATCGACATGAGCCGCCGGATGTCGCAGCAACCGAGTGGTTGAGAGCAAATCCCGGCGTGATGAACACGTGGCTGGATGGCGTGCTGACCTTCGACGGCCGTCCGGCCCTGACGGCGTTGTCACATTCGGCGGTGCTGCCGCGCACCTCCGGCTTCGAACAGTGGGTCACCAGTCACAAGATTCCGGTGGGCGATTTCATGGCGGTAGCCATCGACTATGTCAAAGCCCACGGCACGTACTTGTTTGACGGTATTTCAATTGTCATTCGAGGGATGGTCGACGCCGTGAACGCCGCATTGCGCGCATTGCCCGCACCTGCATTGATTGTCGCCGCGGCGCATACTCGCGTGGGGACTGCGCCGCTCGTTGCCGCTCGCCGCCTTTGTTGGCGCGGCTCTGTTGTTTATTTTGAATCAGGGCTATTGGGCAGCCACCCTGGAGACCCTTGCACTGGTCGTGGTGGCGACTGTAGCCTCCGCCACGATAGGCATTCCTTTGGGGATTGCAGCGGCGCATCGACCCCGGCTCTTCGCTGCGCTTCGTCCCGTCCTTGATTTGATGCAGACTTTGCCGACATTCGTCTATCTCATCCCGACGCTGGTGCTGTTCGGCTTAGGGGTCGTGCCCGGATTGATATCGACGGTCATTTTTGCCCTGCCGGCGCCGATCCGGCTCACCCACCTCGGGATATCCTCAGTTCCGCGGCCGCTCATTGAAGCGGGCGAAGCCTTCGGCGCGACACCCATGCAGCTGCTGTGGAAGGTCGAATTGCCCAGCGCGGCATCGACCATCATCGCGGGAATCACCCAGTGCATCATGCTGAGCCTGTCGATGGTGGTGATTGCGGCGCTGGTCGGCGCCGGCGGTCTCGGCGTCCCGGTCGTGCGGGCCTTGAACTCCGTCCAGGTCGGCACAGGTTTTGAGGCGGGCTTTACCATTGTGCTGCTCGCGATCATCTTGGATCGCATCAGCAGGCCGAAGGAACGGGGTCCCGCGCGATGACTGGCGCCGAATCTGCTGTGGATTTCCAAGCGGTGGACATTCTGTTCTGCAAGCCGGGCACCCGTGGCCGCAAGACCTTGCGCGATGCGTTGAGCGCCTTGGATGCCGGCGGAAGCCGCGCGGAAATCCAGGATAAGTTTGGCGCGATCGTGGGCGTGGCAGGCGCCAACCTCACCGTCGCTCGCGGGGAAATTTCCGTCCTCATGGGACTGTCGGGGTCGGGCAAGTCCACGTTGCTGCGCGCGGCGAATGGATTGAATACCGTCACCCGCGGGTCGGTTCTCGTGCGCGACGGCGAGTCCTCCATCGACGTCGCACACTGCGATCGCCAGCAGTTGCGCAGGCTGCGGCGCGAAAAGATTGCCATGGTATTTCAGCAGTTCGCGTCTGTTGCCCTGGCGCACGGTGCGGGAAAACGTTGGATTTGGGCTGGAGCTGCGCGGTGACGGCAGCCTTAAGCGAAGAGCCATCGTCGATGAGAAACTCGAACTCGTCGGACTGACGCAGTGGGCGGAACGCCATGTCGCGGAGTTGTCCGGGGGCATGCAGCAGCGCGTCGGTCTGGCGCGAGCATTTGCCACCGAAGCCGATATCTTGCTGATGGATGAACCTTTCTCAGCCCTGGACCCGCTGATCCGCGCCAAATTGCAGGATGAATTGCTCGAACTACAAGCGCGTGTGAAGAAAACCATCCTTTTCGTCAGCCATGACCTGGACGAAGCCCTGAGGCTTGGTGACCGAATCTCGATCATGCAAAACGGACGTATCATCCAGACCGGCACCGCAGAGGAAATCGTGCTCACGCCGGCCGACGGCTATGTCGCCGAATTCGTCCTGCACATGAATCCTCTCACCGTGCTGACCGGCGGCATGGTGATGCAGCGGCGCGCTCATTTGGCTGGTGACGGCACCGATGTGTGGCTGGATCCCGGCCGACGTTATCAATTGTCGCTGAATTCGACCGGCCAGGCTTTGAGTCTGACGCTCGACGGCATCGTCCACGCGCTGCGCTATATTCGAGACGAGGTGGACATCGCGGCAGACGAGCCCGGGCTGACAGTTGCGCCCGCCTCGATGTCGCTGCAAGCCATCATTCAGTTGCGCCAGAACTCAGGTCACCCGGTATTGGTCGCCGAGGACGGCAAAATTCTCGGCGTATGCGGCGAGCACGAAATCATTCGTGCGCTCGCAAAACGCTGATCCGTGCCGCATGAAAAAGATAAATGAAGCGGCCCGCTCGATCGATGTGGTGTTGGAAACCGAGGTGCTGGTCGTGGGCAGCGGCCCCGGCGGCCTGGCAGCGGCACTCGCAGCCGCGCGCGCCGGCGTCGGCACGGCATTGATCGATCGCAACGGCTGCTTCGGCGGCAATATCACTCAAGTCGGCGTCGAAGGTTTTGCCTGGTACCGCCACGAGCACACGGTCGACGCCGAAGGCATCGGCATTGAAATGGAGAAGCGCGCCGCGCAGATGGGAGCGGCGATGCCTGAACCGCAGTCTCTGAGCCACGCGCTGGATGCGGAAATGTTCAAGTGGGTCGCGGACACGCTGGTGCAAGAAGCCGGCATCACGCCGCTGCTGCACCGGCTGTGTGTGGCGCCGATCATGGAGAACGGCGCCATTGCCGGCGTGATCGTCGAGAGCAAAGCCGGCCGCGAAGCGATCCTGGCCAAGCGCGTCATCGATGCCACCGGGGATGCGGACATTGCCAGCCGCGCCGGGGCGCCATTCCACAAGCTGCCCAAGAAGGAGATGATGTCCGCCTCGGTGATGTTCTCGATGAGCGGCGTCAACAAGCGCCGCTTCATCGATGCGGTCAAGGCCGATCCGCAGACTTATGCGGATTGGGCCGGGAATAACGAGTGGGACTATGAGACCACGGGGAAAGAGGACAAGCTGTTCTCTCCCTTTTTGCGCAAGCCGTTTCAAAAGGCGCTCGCGGCCGGCATCATCCCGGCCAGCTTGAGTACCATCGCCGGCACGTGGGGGTCGGTGTCGGATCAGGGAGACTTGACCTACCTTAACTTGGTGCACCTGCCGGAAATCGACGGCACCGATCCGAATGACCTGACGATAGGTGAAATGCGCGGGCGGCGCGAGGCGATTTACGCCCTCGAGGCTCTGCGCGGTTTCATGCCGGGCTGCGAGGATGCCAAGCTGCGCAACTTCGGCATGACCTTAGGCATCCGCGACACGCGCAAAATCGACGCGCTCTACAATCTCACGGGCCGTGACGTGCGCGAGCAGGCTCGATTCGAGGACGCCATCGGCATTTTTCCGGAGTTTATCGATGGCTACGGCGTCCTCATCCTGCCGACCACCGGGCGCTACTGGCAGGTGCCCTATCGAGCCCTCGTACCTAAGGGCGTGGCGAACCTGCTGGTCGCGGGAAGATGCATCGGCGGCGACAAGATGTCCCACGCTTCCGCGCGCAACATGATGTGCTGCGCCGTCAGCGGACAAGGTGCGGGCGTCGCCGCCGCTGTCTCCCTGCAGCGAAATGAGGCGTTCGAACACTTGAACATCGGCGCCGTTCAACAAGAGCTGGCACGGCAAGGCGCGCGCTTCCGGTGAGCAGCAGCAGCGGCGCCTCGCCGATGCGCTGGTGGGTGCTGGCGCTCGCGGCCATTACTGTGTCCAGCAGTTACTACGAAGACGACGTCATCGGCCCGATCGCGGACCTGTTGCACCGACAGCGCGGCTTCACTCAGTCGCAGCTCGGCATGTTGAACGGCGTGATCAGCATTCCGAATGTCGCGCTGGCGCTCATCAGCGGGCTGCTCATCGATCGCTTCGGACCGGCTCGCATGGCGTTCTGGTTGGCGGGGATTGGCGTTTTGGGCGCGGCGCTCACCGCCATTGGCGAACCCTACGGGCTCATGGTGCTAGGGCGGTTTATTTTTGGCATCAGCGAAGGTGCGATTTTCATTGCGCTCGTGGCTGGATTGGCGCAATGGTTTCCGCGCAGCGGTATCGCACTCGCGACGGCCCTGTACCTAAGTCTCGCCCGCGTCGGTTCTTACGCCGTCGATACCTCGACGGCGTGGGCACACCCGCTCTATGAACGCGGCTGGCAGGCGCCGCTGTGGCTGGGTACCCTGGTCAGCGCGATCGGCCTAGGCGCGGCCGCGATGTACTACTGGCTCGATCTGCGCCATCGGCCGAAAGCCTCGGCCGGCATCGTGGAGCAAATCAAGTGGCGCCAGCTGCTGAGTTTCGATCTGTCTTACTGGTATATCCTCGGGCTGCATGTGCTCTATGCCGCGGTGTTCTTCCCGTTCCGCACCACCTACGCCATCGAGTATTTCCAGCATGCCAAAGGGCTCACGCTGCAGCAGGCCGGGGTCGCCAATAGCTGGGTGTTCTTCGCCGCGATTTTCGCCACACCTTTTTTCGGCCTGCTGGCGGACCGGCTCGGACATCGCGCCCTCATGCTGAGCTTTGGCACGTTGCTCCTGCCGTTGACCTTCGTGGTGCTGGGACTCACCAATCTCAACCTGTGGGTCTCGACCGTGATGATGGGCATCAGCTTCGCCTTGGTGCCCGCCATCATCTGGCCGGCCACGACGCTCATCGTCGAGCCGCACCGTCTGGGGACCGCGTTGGGCCTAATAACGCTGATTCAGGCGCTCGGCATGGCGGCATCGAATCTGGCCGCGGGCAGACTCGCCGACATCGCCGGCGCCGGAGCGCAGAATCCAGCCGGCTACGACGTCATGCTGGTGTTCTTCTTCCTCTTGAGCCTGACGGCGCTGCTCTCGGCGGTGCTGCTATGGCGGCGCGAGGCAGGCCCCAACGGCCACCATCTCGAAGCGGCTCGCAGCTAGGGGAGCCTGTCCGATCATCTGCTCACTAGCAAACGGAACCGCTGCGATCGCGCCCCTCCTGCCACTAACTTCTTGGCGCAGCCGGATCGCTCGGAAAATTCAATTCTCTCAACACAGCTTGAAAGCGCGGCTCCTCGCGCAGCGGATCGAGTAACGGATCGGTCTTGGCGTAAGACATGCCAGGATCCCGCAGCTGCAAGGCCTTCTCCAACCACCGCAGCGCCAGCTGGCGTTCTCCCCATTGGGCTGTAATTTCAGCGTACTGATACGCCGAGGCCTCACCGGCAAATTGCCTTAGCTTTTCGAATACGGCTGAAGCATCGGCCGCGCGACCGAGACCGTGATAGACCAGCGCCAAGCAAATTTGGCTGCGGTAATTGTCGCGATTCGCTTCGCACGAGGATCTCGCCGCGGCGAGATCTCCGGCAGAGTAAAACGAAAGGCCGCGCAGAGCGTAGGCTTCGGCGGCATGCCCGGGATCGATGGCGATTGATGCCTGATAGGCCGAGATGGCCTCACCGTAGCGCCGGGCAAACCGGAGCGTATCCCCCAGAATTCTATGACTCAGCGGGTCAAGAGGGTCCAGGGCGACCGCGTGACGCGCACTGGAGATCGCCGTCTCCACTTGCCCAAAATATGCTGCGAGCAGACTGCAGCGATTGAGTACCAGCGTGCTGCCTGGGGCGAGCTCACTGGCTCGAGCGCAGGCTCGATCGGCGGCTCCGAAGTGCAGCAACCCCTGCTCGAGCTCGCTCAAAGCCACGTATCCTTCGGCAAGGTTCGGAGCGAGTGCGATGGCACGCTCAGCATCCGCACGCACCGTTTTTTGACCCGCTTGCTGCTGCGACAGCCAGTCGGGGCTGTTGGTCGCGCACGCCCAAGTGATCACAGCCCGGTTGGCGTGAGCCAAGGCGTACTCCCCGTCATGTGCGATGGCCTCGCTAAATGCATCGATGGGGCCCCGGCAGTCCATCGGCGTCGTGGACATTGCGATGCGCGTGAGCTTTAGGCCGCGAAGATACGCGTCGAATGCGGCCGGATCGTGGGTGCCACCGAGTTCGGTCTTCAGAGTCACGTTTTCGAACAGTGTAACCTTCAACGCCCCTGCCACTGCATTGGCGATATCGGTCTGGAGCTTGAGCACATCGCCCAAATCCCGGTCATAGGTCTCAGACCAGAGGTGAAATCCGGTTGCTCCGTTGATGAGTTGCGCTGTGATCCTCACCGTGTTTCCAGAGCGGCGAACACTACCTTCAAGAAGGGAAGCCACGTTCAACTGTCGCGCGATAGAGGCTACGTTGAGGTCTTTGTCTTTGAAGTAAAACGCCGATGTGCGCGCGGCGACCTGCAACTCATTGATACGCGCGAGGGCATTGAGCAACTCCTCCGTCAGTCCGTCGGAGAAGTAGTCCTGTTCCTTATCGCCACTCATATTCACGAACGGCAATACTGCGACCGAATGTGTCGGCGGCTTGAACGCGTCTGCAACAGGGCCCCTCGACCAGACGAGTCGATTGAGCGCACCGTAGCCAATCGCGACCACGATGAGGCCAAGGATCGCAATCAAGGCGGCTTTCCATGGCCTGCGCGCGTTCGACGGCCTGACAGAAACTGCAGCGCGCAACGGGGCCGCCGGCGCCGGTAACTCGTCGGCCGGGAAAGTCTCGGCGGACAGCAGGCTCTGTATCCGCTCAACGAACTCGCGCGGGGGCTTGCCGCCCGCAAGTCGTGTCCACTGCGCTTCCGAGAATGAATCAGGCACATCCGCGTCTACTTCACGCGTGTCATCGACGCAGATCGGAACGAGAAAGGCGCGGCTGCGACCCATCATATGCGTTCGCTGGTCCGCAAGCCGCCATTCCAGGCGGAAGTATCCCTCCGCACGCGCCTGCGTATTCTTAGAGATGATCGGGAGAAAGAGCTCGCATTCGCGGATTTGCTTTCGGATCTTGTGATCCCACGCGTCCCCACCCCGCAGCTCGCTCTGGTCGAAGAAAACCTCGATGCCGGCCGCGCGCAAAGCCTCGCAAGTCTTTTGGGCAGCCTCCGCATCTTGCGAAGCATAGCTCAGAAATATCGCGCTCTTGCCGCTCAAGGTCACAGCGCCGAGCTACTGCTACGCTGTGCAAATCGCCGCTGAATCTCACCCACGAAACCGCGGCGAAAAATCAGCACGCAGACCACGAAGATCGCGCCGATGATGACGGAGACCCACGCACCCACGACGTCGGAGAGATATTCCTGCAGCGTCACGACCACGTTGGCGCCAATGACGGGTCCCAGGAATGTTCCGCTGCCACCCAACAGCGTCATGAGAATGACTTCGCCAGAATTGGTTTGGCTGACGTCCGACAGCGTGACGAAGCCCAGCACCAGGGCCTTTAGGGAACCCGCCAAACCTGAAAGGCTGGCCGACAGCACGAAGGCCATCAGTTTGTAGCGATCGACCTTGTAACCCAAAGAGACGGCGCGCGGCTCATTGGCGCGGATCGCTTTGAGCACCTGACCGAACGGCGAATGCACGATGCGGCGAATCAGGACAAACACGGCCACGAAAACCGCCAGCACGAAGTAATACATCACCCGATCGTTGCCCAGGCCGACCACCCCCAACAGGCTGCCGCGCGGAATGCCTTGCAGACCGTTCTCGCCGCCGGTGAAGTCCGCCTGCAGACAGACGAAAAACACCAGCTGCGCCAGCGCCAAGGTGATCATCGCGAAATAAATTCCCTGACGGCGTACCGCGATCGCACCGATCACCAGCCCCAACAGCAGCGCGACCGCGACGCCGCCAAGGATGCCCGCGATAGTTCCCCAGCCCTGCGCAGTCACCAACCATCCGGTGACATACGCCGAGGCACCGAAATAAGCCGCATGACCGAACGACAACATCTTGGTGAAGCCGAGCAACAGATTGAAGGCACAGGCGAACATGGCGAAGCACAACAGCTTCATCAAAAACACCGGATACAATCCGAAGAATGGCGCGATCAGCGCCAGAGCAGCCAATACCACGTACACGATAATGTTGCGCGCGCATCTATTGCTCTTTGCCGAACAGGCCGGCCGGCCGCCAGATGAGCACCACTGCCATGATGACGAAGACCACGATATTCGAGGCCTCGGGATAAATGACTTTCGTCAGTCCTTCGATCAGTCCGAGAACCAGTCCGCTGACGATGGCGCCGATGATCGAGCCCATGCCGCCGATGACCACCACGGCGAACACCACGATGACCAGCGAGGAGCCCATCAAGGGACTGACCTGCACGACCGGGCGCCGCGAGCACGCCGGCGAGCGCGGCGAGTGCCACGCCCGCGCCGTAGGTGCACATGACCAGCAGCGGCACGTTGATGCCGAATGCCTGCACCAGCTTCGCATTCTCGGTCGCGGCGCGCAGCCGCGAGCCTAAGCGCGTGCGTTCGATGAGGAACCAGGTGACGAAGCACACGGTCACCGAGGCCAGAATGACCCAGGCGCGATAAATGGGCAGCACCATGAAGCCCAGATTGAATCCGCCCTGCAGCAGCGGCGGGACCGGATACGATTTGCCCGACGCACCGAACTGGCTGCGCATCACCCCTTCTGCGATCAAGGCGATGCCGAAGGTCAGCAGCAAGCCGTACACCGGCTCGACCTGATACAAATGCCGCAAGAACAGGCGCTCGATCACGATGCCCAACAGGCCGACGGTGAGCGGCGCGAGCAGCAATGCCCACCAATAGTTGACGCCGAAGGATGCCAGGCCGATGTAGGCCGCGAATGCGCCCAGCATGTAAAAGGCGCCGTGCGCAAAATTGACGACGCCGAGCAGGCCGAAGATCACGGCCAATCCCAAGCTCAGCAGCGCGTAAAAAGAGCCGTTTACCAGACCCAGCATCAGCTGGCCCAGAATCGCGGGCAGTGGCACACCGAAGACGGTCGTCACGGGTCAGATACCATCTTCGGCAGCGCTGCGTCCACTGAGCGTATGCTCGATTACTTCTTGAGCATCGGGCAGCTCTGATCGGGCTGCGCGCCGTCGGCTTCCTCGCCCGTCATGACTTTGACGACCTTGTAGTAGTCCCAGGGATACTTCGATTCCGCGGGCGTCTTCACCTTCATGACGTACATGTCGTGGACCATCAGACCGTCTTCGCGAATGTAGCCGCCTTTGGCGAAGAAATCGTTGATCTTGGTCTTCTTGAGCTGCGCCATGACCTTGTCCGAATCGGTCGAGCCCACCGCCTTGACCGCGTTCAAGTATTGCAGTCGTGGCGGAGTAGACAGCGGCCTGATCCATGGTCGGCATGCGGTTCACCTTGGCGAAGAAACGCTTGCCGAACGCGCGCGTCTGATCGTTGAGGTCCCAGTAGAACCCGGTAGTCAGGTACAGACCCTGGGCGGTTTGCAGCGTCGCGGCGTGAATGTCGGTGAGAAAAGCCAGCAGCGCCGCGGGCTTCATGGTCTTGGTGATGCCGAATTCGTTGGCCGCCTTGAGCGAGTTCGAGAAATCGGTACCCGCGTTCGCAAGCCCGAGCACCTGCGCGCCCGAGGCTTGCGCCTGCAGCAGGAACGAGGAGTAGTCGGTCGTGCCGAGCGGCGCGCGAACCGCGCCCAGCACCTTGCCGCCGTTGGCGAGCACGACCTTGGTCGCCGCGTCCTGCAGCTGTGTGCCGAAAGCATAATCGGCGGTGATGAAGAACCAGGTCTTGCCGCCCTCTTTGATGATGGCGCTCGCCGTGCCATTGCCGAGCGCCGTCGTGTCGTAGGCGTAGTGAACGGTATACGGCGTGCAATCCGCGCCCGTCAGCGAGGCGCCGCCCGCACCGATGGCGATAAAGGGAATTTTCTTGGCCGCCGCAACCTTGGACATGGCGATGCTCACGCCGGTGTTCGATCCGCCGAGCACGAGGGTCAAGCCGTTCTGATCGGCCCATTCGCGGAACTTCGACGCGCCGATGTCGGGCTTGTTCTGATGATCGACGCTGAGCACGGTGATTTTCTTGCCGAGCACCGTGCCGCCGAAGTCGGCGATCGCCATATTGATGACGTCGATGCCGGCTTGGCCCATGACGTCCGCATACACCCCCGACATGTCGTCGATATCGCCGATGACCACCTGATCCGCCGCGGCGCTTGCCTGCGAAGCTGCGTACACGCCAAGCAGTGCGCCCAGCACCAAGATTGTTGATTTGCGCGTCATCTCGTTATCCTTTTTAAATGTTCAAACGCCTAAGAATTCTTGCAGCAATGCCGTTTGCGACGCCAGCTCGGCCTGTCCGAACTGCTTGACGATCTGGCCGCGCTCCATCACGTAGAACCGATCCGCGAGCGGCGCGGCAAACCGGAAGTTCTGCTCGACCAGCACCACCGTCATCCCCTTCGTCCTCAATGTGCGAATCACCTCGCCGAGTTTGCGCACGATGACCGGCGCCAACCCCTCGGAGATCTCATCCAGCAGCAACAAGCGCGCGCCGGTTCGCAAGATTCGCGCCACCGCCAGCATCTGCTGCTCCCCGCCCGACAGTCGCGTGCCGGGACTGTCGGCGCGCTCGAGCAGATTCGG
The DNA here is from genome assembly GCA_963771615.1 of uncultured Gammaproteobacteria bacterium. Classification (GTDB taxonomy): domain Bacteria; phylum Pseudomonadota; class Gammaproteobacteria; order Steroidobacterales; family Steroidobacteraceae; genus Bog-1198. The sequence goes on along the minus strand of CAVYUD010000003.1, from coordinate 756,100 downwards.
AAAAATATCGTAAATCTCTTCGAGCTGCATCCCCTGGGCACCCTTGAGCCGCGGCGGCAACAGCAAATTCTCTTCGGTCGAGAGCGCCGCGAAAATGCCGCGCTCCTCGGGACAGTACCCTACACCCATCCGCGCGATCTGGTGGGGCGCGCACTCGACCGATTCGACTCCCTCGATCATTACGGAACCCTGGCGCGGATCCCGACCAATCCCATGATTGCGCGCAGGGTGGTCGTGCGGCCCGCGCCATTGCGGCCGAGCAGCGTGACGATTTCACCCTCCTGCACCGTGAACTCGACGCCATGCAGAATGTGCGACTCGCCATACCAAGCCTGCAGGCCGGAGACTTTGAGCATCTCGCGGCTCACGAGGCGAGTCCCGACAACTCATCGCTCGATGCGCCCATGTAGGCTTCGATCACCGCGGGATTCTTCGAAACTTCTGCATAAGGACCCGCGGCGATGACGCGGCCCCGCTGCAGCACGGAGATGGTGTCGGCGATGGACGCGACCACACTCATGTTGTGCTCCACCATCAGCACCGTGCGGTTGGCCGACACTTGCTTGATCAACCGCGTGACGTGCGAAACATCCTCATGCCCCATGCCTTGCGTTGGTTCATCCAGCAGCATCAGGTCCGGCTCGAGCGCCAAGGTGGTCGCGAGTTCCAATGCGCGCTTGCGGCCATAGGGCAGATCGGCGGCCAAGGTGCGGGCGTGATTTTCCAGATGCACCTCCGACAACAGCTCCATTGCGCGCCGATCAAGTTTGGCGAGACTCCTCTCGGAGCGCCAGAAATAGAAGGACGTACCTAAAGGGCGCTGCAGGGCCACGCGCACATTCTCGAGAACGGTGAGATGCGGAAAGACTGCGCAGATTTGAAAGGAACGCACGACGCCGCGGCGCGCAATGTCGGCGGGGCGTTCGCGAGTGATGTTTTTGCCGCGATAGAAGATGCTGCCGGAGGTCGGCTGCAAGAACTTGGTGAGCAAATTGAAGAACGTGGTCTTGCCCGCGCCGTTCGGGCCGATCAGGGCGTGGATCTCACCTTGTTTGACACGCACCGAGACGCCATCGACCGCGACGAACCCGTTGAATTCCTTAACCAGACTGTGAGTCTCAAGGATTACTTCCTCTCCCAACGCCATCGCGCCTGCCCCCGTTTTATAAGATGGACGGTAAACCGTTTTCAGTCTCAGTGTCGAGAAACCACGCCGTTTAACGTATGTAACATGTTATTTATCAATAAATTAGGAAATATATCTAATAAATATATAAATATTGATCGCGCCCGGCATCCGACTCTATCGCGGGCGGGCGGCGCTTGACCACGTAGGCACGACAGGCGGCGTGGAAACCGTCATGATTCACGCTGCATAACTCAAAGGAACCGCAGCAAATAATGCCCAGCAAAATTCCCGACGGCGAGACACGCGGGTGGATTGTTCCGATCGGCGGCGCCGAAAATAAGGAAAACGATCGCCAAATCCTCGAACGCTTCGTGCGCGTTTCCGGCGGGCCCGAGGCGAATATCGTCGTCATTCCCACCGCCAGCCGGATGCACGAGACGGGGCCGCGCTATGAACAACTGTTCAAAGAAATCGGCGCGGCGGAGGTCGCGGTCATGGACTTTGACACGCGGCGCGATTGCCAGGAACCCGGGCGACTGCGCCGTTTGGAGCAAGCAAGCGGCATTTTCTTCACCGGCGGTAACCAGCTGCGCCTCACCACCTTGCTGGGCGGCACACCGGTCGCGAAACTGATCCGCGTCCGCAATGCCCATGGCGTCACAGTTGGCGGCACCAGCGCCGGCGCGAGCATCTTGAGTGAACACATGATTGCCTTCGGCGATGAAGGGTCGGCCGTGATCTCCGGCAGCGTGCGCCTTGCACCCGGCTTGGGATTGACCAACCGATTCATCATCGATCAACATTTTCGCCAACGCGATCGCCTAGGAAGGCTCATCACGGCCCTCGCCTACAATCCGTTCGCCATCGGTATCGGCCTCGACGAGGACACGGCCGCATTTATAGGCCCAGACGAAACCGTTGAAGTGCAAGGCAGCGGCGGCGTCACAATTGTCGATGCCTCCGAGGTCAGCTTCTCTTCCATCGGAGAAGTGAGCGAGGGGCAACCGGTTTGCGTGCTCGGCCTGCGGCTGCACATCTTGGTGGCGGGAGCAACATTCAACCTGCACACCCGAATTGCATCGGCGGGCGAACTGAGCGCCGCCAAAGACTAAAAAACCTAAGGAATGCGAAGCACTCATGCGAATCCTTGATCGTTCCGTCTATGTCGGTCCATCGCTGTATGCACGCTTTCCCGTCATTCGCTTGGAACTCGATTTAGGAGCCCTGGAGGCCTGGCCCACCGGTCGCCTCGGTAGCGAATTTGTCGACGCGCTTAGCCAAGCGTTGCCGGGCCTGGCGCAGCATGGCTGTTCCTATCGAGAGCCCGGCGGCTTTTTTCGGCGAATGCGCGAGGACGAGGGTACCTGGCTCGGTCATGTCCTCGAGCACGTCGCCATCGAGCTGCAAAACATTGCCGGCGAGGAAGTCACGTTCGGCAAGACGCGCAGCGCCGGGGCACCGGGTGTCTACACCGTGGTTTACGAGTACGCGCAGCGCGACGAAGGCATCGCGGCCGGCGAGCTCGGATTGCGGCTGCTGTGCTCGCTGTTGCCCGCCGCCATTCGTCCGGAGGGTTCGGTCCCAGCCGATTGGAATTGGCAGGAGGCGCGCGATGAATTCATTCGTTTCGCGCAACGCCGCGCGCTTGGGCCTTCGACCTCCTCGCTGGTTCGCGCGGCCGAACAGCGCGGCATTCCCTGGCTGCGTCTCAATGATCAGTCGTTGGTGCAGTTGGGCCATGGCAAGTTTCAGCAGCGCATTCAAGCCACGGTGACCAGCAGCACCTCGCACATTGCGGTCGAATTGGCCAGCGACAAGGAAGAGACCAACAAGATCTTGGCGACCCTTGGATTGCCGGTGCCAAAACAGGAACTGGTGCAAAGCGAAGCGCAAGCCATCCGCGCCGCCAAGCGCATTGGATTTCCGGTCGTGACCAAACCTTACAACGGCAATCATGGCCGCGGCATCTCGATTCGGCTCCTCAACGATCAGGAAGTTGCGCACGGCTACGCGGTGGCGCGTGAGCACGCGCGCTCGGTCATCGTCGAGACCTTTTTGGAGGGCGACGATCATCGCCTGCTGGTGGTGAACGGCAACCTGGTCGCCGCAACCCGGCGCACACCCGGACATGTGGTCGGCGACGGCAAGCACAGCATTGAGCAGCTCGTCGAGATCGTCAATCAAGACCCGCGCCGCGGAGTGGGCCACGAAAAAGTATTGACCCGCCTGGAGCTCGATGCGCAGGCGCAAAAAATGCTCGCACAAGCGAATATGCGCTCGGATTCAGTACCCGACGCAGGGCAAGTCGTCCTGTTGCGCTCCACCGCCAATCTATCGACGGGCGGCACCGCCACGGACGTGACCGACGTCATCCATCCCGACAACCGCGAAATGGCCGAGCGCGCGGTTCGCGCGATCGGCCTCGACGTGGGCGGGGTTGATTTTCTCTCCAAGGATATTACCGAGAGCTACCGAACGATCGGCGGCGGCATTTGCGAAGTCAACGCGGCGCCCGGGTTTCGAATGCACGTCGCGCCGAGCGAAGGCACAGCCCGCGACGTGGCCGCCCCGGTCATCGACATGCTGTTCCCCGCCGGCACCTCGGTGCGCGTGCCCATCGCCGCCGTGACCGGCACCAATGGCAAGACCACCACTGCGCGCATGCTGGCGCATATCACCAAGATGGCGGGCTACACGCCCGGACTCACGACCACCGATGGCGTGTACATCGATGGTCAACGCACGGTGCCGGGCGATATGACCGGTCCTGTGTCGGCCCGCATGGTGCTGGCGGATCCGCAGATCGATATCGCCGTGCTGGAAACCGCGCGCGGCGGATTGCTGCGCGCCGGCATGGGCGTGACCGAAGTGAATGTCGGCGCCGTGCTCAACGTACAAGCCGATCACCTGGGATTGAAGGGCATCGATACGCTCGAGCAGTTAAGCGAACTGAAGCGCATCGTCATCGAAGTCGCGACCGACTGCGCCGTGCTCAACGCCGACGATCCACTGGTGCTGAAAATGGCGAGCCACACGGAAGCCAAGACCATCTGCTACGTGACCATGAATCCGCATCATGCGCTGGTGCGCGAGCACATTCGCGCCGGCGGCCGCGCCTGCGCCCTCGAGGCCGGGGTCAACGGCCAAATGATGACGCTGTATGACCGCGGCGGCCACATTCCGTTGTTGTGGACACATTTGATTCCCGCCACCTTGGAGGGCCGCGCCACGCACAACGTGCAGAACGCCATGTTCGCCGCAGCCATGTCATTTTCGTTGGGTATCAAATTAGACGCCATCCGCCAGGGCCTGAGGACTTTCGATTCCACCTTCTTCCAGGCCCCGGGTCGCATGAATGTGTTCAACGAGCACCCGTTCAAAGTGCTGTTCGATTATGGCCACAATGCGCACGCGGTCGGCATGATGGCCGATTTGGCATCGCGCTTGGACGTGACGGGACGCCGCATCGTGGTACTGGCCGGGCCGGGTGACCGGCGCGATGAGGACCTCGTGGCGATTGCCAAAGCCGTCGCCGGCCGTTTCGACCACTACATCTGCCGCCGCGATGACAACCTGCGCAATCGCGCCGCGGATGAAGTGCCGCGCATACAAGCGCAGGCGCTGCGCGCCGCGGGCGTGCCGGAGAGCGCGATCTCGATCATTCCGGATGAGCAGGACGCCATCGATGCGGCGCTGCGCATGGGCGAAGCGGGCGACCTGCTGCTTGTTTTTGCCGACGCCCTGGTGCGCTCGTGGAAGCAGATCACAAAATTCAAGTCCGTCAGTGCCGTCGCCGCCGCGCCTGCGCCGCGCGCGCCGCGCCGCATTCTGGAGCCCGTCGCCGCGGATACAACCGAGGTCACGGCCGCGAGTGCGGAATTCAACATGGACGGACTGATCCGCGACGAGCGCGGCGTGCGCTTGGCGCCCGAGAGCGACGACTGAACGTTTCCCGCGAATTGCCGTTTGAGGATTCGAGGCGCTTAACGGGAGCTAACCTATTCTTTGCAACGACCGGTGCCGTGCTCGATGTCGTTCGCGCTTCCCTCGACGAGACAGAGATCAGCGCCTGGCGCGCCAGGGTGCTGCGCGTCGGCGCACAATTAGGTTGGCCCGATTGCCGCTGCATCGCTCGTCGCCACTTGGGCGGCGTACTATTGGCCCTCACCGCGCCCGCTGATCAATTGTTGCTCGCCACCGAGGTCAATGAGTGGGCGCTGTGCGCAGCGCTCGCGCAAAGCGACCCGCAACGCTGGGCCGGCCTCGAGGATGCGCTGGTGGCGGCAGCAATCGAGGACGCCGATCCGGGTGCTGAACTCGCCCCGGCGCTCTTACCGGTCATCGAGGAAGGCGCTGCACTGGCAAGATTCAAGAGGCTCTCGGCCTTGGAGGCTGCGCCCAAGCTGCGCGCGCTCATCCAAGCCGCCATCGACCGATCGCTGCCGCACTTTGCCGACGACACTGAATTGACCCTGGGGGCCGGACGGGGCGGCCGGACGTTTTTGCTCGACCGCTTGCCCTCGACGGATGAAGTGCCTTGGAACGAGCTATCGGACATTCCAACTGCGCTCGTGACGGGAAGCAATGGCAAAACCACAACGGTCCGTTTGGTCGCCGCCTGTGCGCGCGAGCATGGCTGGCGGCCGGGCTACAACTGCACCGACGGCGTGTTCATCGGTGATGAGACGCTGGCGAGCGGAGACTACTCGGGACCCGCCGGCGCGCGCTTGGTTGTGCGCGACAGGCGCACCGAAGCGGCCATCCTCGAAGTTGCGCGCGGCGGCATTTTGCGGCGCGGCCTCGCCGTGGCGCGCGCCAATGCAGCGGTCGTCACCAACGTCAGTTCCGATCATTTCGGCGAGTACGGCATTGATGACCTGGCGGGCTTGGCTGACGTCAAGCTCAGCGTGGCCGCGGTGATCGCTGCACGCGGCTGCCTGGTACTCAATGCCGACGATGCGTTGCTGCGGATGAAGGCCAGTGAGCTCGCGCTGCGCTATGGCTGGGTCGCAAACGCCGCCTGGTTCGCCCGTGACGCGGATCAATCGCACCTGCGCGAATATCGTGCACAGGGCGCCTCCACCTGCGGTGTACGCGATGGGCGGCTATGGTTGCAGGACCCCAACCGCGAGCATGATCTCGGTCTGGTGACGGCGATGCCCCTGTCGATCGGCGGCATTGCCGGCTACAACATCGCCAATCTCGCCGCAGCCGCGCTGCTGGCGGTTTCGCTCGGGATTCCGGCAAGCACCATCGCGGAAGTGTTCGCGCGCTTCGGCGAAAAAATTGCCGACAACCCCGGCCGCATGATGCGCTTCGAATTCAAGGGCGCACACGTCCTCATCGACTATGCGCACAATCCTGACGGACTGCGCGGATTTTTATCCGTGGCCAGGCAATTGCGCGGTAAGGGCCGCCTGGGTTTGCTGCTCGGGCACGCCGGCAACCGCCAGGATTCCGACATTGCCGAACTGGCGCGGGTGGCAGCCGACTTTAATCCTGACCTGATCGTCGTCAAGGAAAACGAGACGCAGCTGCGCGGCCGGGCGCCGGGCGAAATTCCCGCGCATTATCCGCGATGAATTGCGGCGTCTCGGACTTCCGGAATCGGCGCTGCGCGTGCGCGACAACGAACTTGACGCCGCCCGCTACGCGCTGCAATGGGCGCGTCCAGGCGATGTCCTCGCCCTGCCCCTGCACTCGCCAAAGTCCCGCGCTGCGGTGGTATCGATGCTGCATTGATTACGAGCGCTAGTGACAAGTCTCGCCTCATGTAAACTACTTTGCACCAATCGAGGGACAGCACATGATTCGAAGGGCGGCGCTTGCGGCGTGCATTTTTCTGGCAGCGACGATTCCCGTGCTGGCGGCACCGGCAGACCCGGTCGAGGTCCTCGTCGGACGGTTGGATCTAGAAAAATACAAGGCCACCATCAAGGGGTTGACCAAATTTGGCGATCGGCGCCAAGGAACCGATCGCAATCGCGCCGCCGTCGACTGGATCGAGGCGCAGCTCAAAAGTTATGGTTGCTCGAATATCTCGCGCATCAAATACCAGTATTCGCCCACGGAGACCCGCCGGCCCAGCGGACCGCCGGTTGCGCCGGATGCCGCGTCAGGCGGCGGCCGCTATCGCGGGCAGCGCGGCCCCACGGGCGTGAATACTGACCCGCAATTGCAGCCCGACGAGAAACTGCGCGCCCTGAATTCCCAGCCTAGCGAGCCCGGCGAGCGCGAAGAGGTGTATTGCACGAAAGTCGGCTCGACGCATCCCGAGGAGATGTACATCGTCGGCGGGCATATGGACGGTCACGGGTGGGGCGAGGCTGCGAATGATGACGGCTCGGGCACTGCGTTGGTCATGGAATTGGCGCGTGTGTTTTCATCTGCCGACGTCAAGACCGAGCGCTCGATTCGCTTCGCATTGTGGAACAACGAGGAAACCGGGCTCAATGGGGCTCGCGCCTACGTCGATCAGCGAGCCGCCCTGCAAGGAAAAGAGGATCCCGCGGGGTCCGGCCGCTACCCCGAACCTAAGTGGTTGGGGATGATCCAGCACGACATGATGCTTTTCGACCACGGCATGCCGCGCGCTGACGGCACGGTATCGAAGCAGCAGCGGCCCGAAGCGGATGTGAACATCGAATTTCAGGCGCTTTCCAAGGCGGCGAAAGGCGCGCAAAAATTAGCGTGGCTGCTTTACGCCGCGAACGAAGCCTACGCCACCGATTATCCGGCAGCGGTCGGACCACACATGACCAACACCGACAGCACGCCCTTCATGGATCTCGTGCCGGCACTCAGCCTGCGCGAAAACGAGCGCGGCCGTGAAATCGGCGCCGGGTGGGACCCGCAATGGCATCAACCCACCGACGTCTATGCTACTTACTCCGACGCCGACTTTCGCTTAGGGCTGAATGCGGCACAAACCACTTTGGGCGCGATAGGCAGATTGACGGGTGCAACCCTGACGCGCTGAGCGAGGCCCTCGCATGGACGCAGATGCAGCGATGGCATTCGTGCGACGGCGCGGCATCGTCCTCGTTTCCGCCAAGGGTCCCGCGCCGCGTCTGACGGAAGCGATTGCGGGCGAGCCCATCAAAGGAAGTTGGTGGGGCCACAGCAAGAGTCATGAAATCTTTGCAATCCTGCAAAAACTTGGCGATTCTCCGGACATCTTGGTGTGCCGATTCATCGCCGGGCGCGAGACCTTTGTGCATCGGCGGCTCTGGCCTGCGATCGTCAAGCTGGCAGGCCGTTTTCATGCCGACCGACTCGCGCAGGTGCGCCAGGAGCATACGGCCTCCGGCAGGCACGTGAATCATCTCACGGCGTATCCCGCATGGGTGCCGGCTGAGATCCTCAAGGAAGCCGAGCGTCTCACGGTCCACGATGCTGAGACGCTTTTGAAGGACTTCATCGGCAAGACGCCTGCGACCGCTAGATCCGGATTCTTTTGGGTCGTCGCGTCAACGCGCGCTTGCCGGTTGCGTTTCCCCTCAATTATACTTACAATGCCTGACGCTTTCGTTTACTACTTCTTGATCCGCGACCGCTCGAGCGGCAGGCTCGTCAGCTCGAAGCGCCGGGCAACGCTCGAGGCCATCAAGAGCAAGGGTGAACCCATGTGGGAGTCTCGCATGGCGGTGGACGACTCTGAACTCGACGCCACGGGTTTCTTGGTCAGCAGAGCGGATCGCGGCTCCGATCCTATGGACGAACTGTGGAGCGATATCAGGTCGCTGAGGCTGCGCGCCGACTCACGCGACCGGGAAGCGAAGCAATTGAGCGAAACGCTACAGAGCGCAAAAACTCACCCTGTGCGCAGAAAGCCGAGAGCTGCGAAACAAGGCGGACTGCCTGCAGCAGTTGATCTACGCAAAAAATAATCGCAGTTCAGAACAAGCGATTCCGAAAGCCGCGCGTGGCGCGGAGACGGCGAAATCTGAATTTTTCAAGCCCGAGTAATCACCCGGCGTGCCGCGGATCGACGATCTTGCACTGTCCGCTGTACAGGGAACCTGCGCTATCGGTGACGCGGATAAAACCGGTGGAGCGGTCGATCGCGAAGTTCAACGGTACACCGTTGCCTAAGTCCACGCGAAAAGTGATTTTGCTGTCGTCGATTGCAGCGGTGGATGAGGTATTGGCGATATGGACCAACTGATTCGTTTGGTCGAACGTCAGCTCCCATACGCGGCGCGCATGGTGCGGTCCCGACTCTTCTACCGCGCATGACATGACGACTTCTCCGGCGCTCGCGAGCGGAGCGGCGATGAAATACGCAACAACGATGGCGCCGAAAGCTGCCCGCATAACCCGTCCGTGTTCCTTACTCCTCGCCACATCCTATCAAACCTAGCCGAATTACAGCACTGAAGGCGCGATATAATGCGAGCGGCCAGTTTGAGGCCCGGGCACACCGAAACGGGGAGATCTGCGTGAAAAAATGTTTTTCGAGCACTGCCATTGCCTTCGTACTAGTGCTGGCGCTCGCTCAATCCCCGACGCGAGCCGAGGAGCCAGGCGTGCCCGCCACCTCGAACGTGCCGGGCGCACTGACCCCGAGCATCGATTCGCAGCGCCGCATTACCTTCACGCTCAAAGCCCCCGACGCCGCCAGCGTGCAGGTGGCGGGTGGCGACGGATTGGGACAGGGACCGTTTCCGATGACGAAGGGCGCGGACGGTACCTGGAGCGTCATGACACCGCCGAGCGTGCCGGGATTTCATTACTACTGGTTCGTACTCGACGGCGTTGCGGTCAACGATCCCGCCAGTGAGACCTATTTTGGTTACGGCAAGGAGACCAGCGGCGTCGAAGTGCCCGAAGCCGGCGCGGATTTCTATGCCATCCAGAACGTTCCTCACGGCGAAGTGCGCGCCAAGTGGTATCTGTCGAAAACCACGGGCGAGTGGCGCCGCGCCTTTGTGTATACGCCGCCGGGATACGCCGAACATTCGACGGCCCGCTATCCCGTGCTCATTTTGCAGCACGGCTCGGGCGAGAACGAGACGGGTTGGACCCGCCAAGGCAGGGCGCAATTCATACTCGACAATCTCATCGCCGCCGGCAAGGCGCGGCCGATGATCGTTGTCATGGATCGCGGTTACGCGCTGCGGCCGGGCGCACCGGTGCCGACGGGCGGACCGAATGCCTGGTTGCAGAACCTACATCTCGCCTTCACGTCGTTCGAAGACGTCGTCATTCAGGATCTAATTCCGATGATCGATGCCTCCTACCGAACGATTCCTGACCGGGAGCATCGGGCCATGGCGGGCTTGTCCATGGGTGGAATGCAGACGTTATTCATCGCGCTTCGGCATTTGGACTCGTTTGCCTACATCGGCTCTTTCAGCGGTCCCATTGTTGCAAACCTTCAGGTCGGTGATCTCAACGCCTCCAGGCTTCAAGCGCAGCCGTTCGACGCCAAAACAGCCTACGGCGGCGCGTTCTCGGATCCATCGACATTCAACAAGCGCGTGAAGCTGCTTTGGCTGGGCGTGGGTAGCGCGGAGTCGGACCAGTTCCGCACCGGGATCGGGAGCGCCGTGGAGGCCCTGCGCAAGGCCGGCGTGCGCTTGGAGTACTTCGAGTCAAGCGGCACGGCGCACGAGTGGCAAACCTGGCGACGCGATCTGAATGAATTCGCGCCGCGACTATTTCGATGAGCTAATAATGCTCGTCCGTGGGCCCACCGGCGCAGCGGCACACCTTGTACAAGCGCTCCGGCAAGCTTTGGGTTTGGTGCATTTCAAAGTCCAGCAACACCGCTTTTGGATCGGTCGCCTCCCGATCGACCAACTCATCGCCAGAAGGATGCCGACCTTCCGTGGCACCGTACTGAACGAAGCGACAAGACGGAATATGCGCCGTGGTTTGGCGTATGTATGTGCTTATGCGGACGCGATACACAGGCATGGAAGCAAGCTTAGCACCGCCCAAATGCTGAAATTAGCCGAAGTGACAATATGCAATTGAGACTGATAAGGCGTTCTCAGATGCGGGTCTCCGACAGACGGGTTACGAATCCCCACAAGCGATTCTCCGTTTACCCTAGTGTGGGGCTCGGCCGGAAACGCTACGCTGAAGTGTATTCAGTCCCTGGAGGGCCCACCATGGATGACGTTATCGAGATATTGCTCGACCTGCGAGATCGGATCGAGCGGCAAATTGGTGAACACGAAAGAGGGGTTTTTACCGCGTGCGACGCCAGTTTGGATCCCATTGCGGCCAATCGAAAGTACAGCCATTGGCTTCGGTCTCAACTCATTGATATCAACGAAGCCATCGAACTCACCACGAATGCCACCGCTCAAAGGAACGCGCTCTATCCAGCCTAGGGCCGTTGCGGCCTAGGGCCGCTTTATCCAGCCTTGCGCGTTGTCGGGCCCAAGGCTATGTCGGGCGCATTGCTTTCGCTATCATGAATGCCAATGCAATTCCATTGCCACGGCTACGCTGCTCGCGCCCTGCTCGCGTTTGTCGCGATGTTGCCCTTGGCATGCACGAGGCTGGGTGGCTCGGTGCCGTCGCATGCCCTCGCGGCGCGGGGACCGATCGTGACCACGCCGGCGGGAGCACTCGAAGGACGACGCGATGGCACCCTGCGAGTCTTTAAGGGCATTCCTTATGCTTCGCCGCCGCTGGGTGAGGCGCGCTGGAGACCGCCCTCCAGCATGCCGCGCTGGTCCGGCGTCAGAAAGGCAATGGATTTCGGGCCGGCGTGCTCTCAGCCCACGCCTCGCGATAGCGGCATCTATGCAAATGACCTCAGGCCGACGAGTGAGGACTGCTTGACGCTGAATATCTGGGCGCCCGCTGACGCGTCTCGTGCGCCGGTTTTTGTCTGGATCCACGGCGGCGCCCTGCTGTCAGGATCGAGCAAAGAAGCGCTTTATGACGGGGCGCGCTTCGCGGCCCGCGGCATCGTAGTCGTGTCCATGAACTATCGGCTCGGAGTCCTCGGCTATTTGGCGCTCCCTGAACTCAGCGCCGAATCGCCCCTGGGCATTTCGGGCAACTATGGATTGCAGGATCAGATCGAGGCGCTGCGCTGGATAAAGCGCAACATCGGGGCTTTCGGGGGCGACCCCGCAAATGTCACGGTTGCCGGCGAATCAGCGGGCGGCTTGAGCGTGATGTACCTGATGGCTTCACCCGAGGCGCGCGGCCTTTTTTCCAAGGCTATTGCGCAAAGCGCGTACATGATTTCCACTCCCGAGCTCAAGCGGCAGCGCTTCGGCGCCCCGGCCGCCGAGGAAGCCGGCGCGAAACTCGCGGCCGCACTGCACGCACCCAATGTCGCGGCGCTGCGGGCGATCGAGCCGCAAGCGCTGACGGACGCCGCCGCCGCGGCCTATTTCGCGCCGTTCGGCGTGGTCGATGAGCACGTGCTGCCGCGGCAGCTGGTCGATGTCTTCGATCGGGGCGAACAAGCGCACGTGCCGCTGCTGGCGGGCTTCAATAGCGGCGAGATTCGCTCATTGGTCTTCCTCGCGCCGCCCTCCCCAGCGACTCCGGCCGAATACGAACGCATCATTCGCGAACGCTATGGAAATCTCGCCGAGGAGTTCCTGCGGCTTTATCCCAGCAGCAACATGCGCGAGAGCATCCTGGCAACGACGCGCGACGCTCTGTATGGCTGGACCGCGGAGCGTCTGGTTTCCCAGCAAGCGGCGCTCGGACTGCCCTCGTTCCTCTACCTGTTTGACCACGCCTATCCGAGCGCCGAGGCCGCCGGATTAAAGGGCTTCCACGCCAGTGAACTGCCCTTCGTGTTTGGCACTTTGCAGCAGACACCGCCGCACTGGCCGAAGATTCCGGCCACTGCGAATGAAGCGGCGCTCGCCGACGCAATGCTTGACTACTGGAGCAGCTTTACTCGCAATGCAGCTCCGCGCGCCGCGAACCAACCGGATTGGCCCGCCTACGGTTCGACCAGAGCCTTTATGGAATTTACGGATGTGCCGCACCCGTCCATCGATCTTGATCCCGGGATGTATGCGCTGCACGAACAGGCTGTTTGTCGGCGTCGATCAAGCGGCGATTTGGCATGGAACTGGAACGTAGGGGTCATTTCGCCGCGACTGCCGACAGAAAACGCTCACTGCCGATAGTGCGATAACAAAAACAACGAGGATTCGACCATGACAAAGAAAGTTTCGCGCTCGTGGCATGGCGAAGCTCGATCCCTGGGTCTCGACCGGCAGATCACGCGGCGTGATTTCGTCGGCGCGACGTTGATCGGCTCTGGAGCCATCCTGTTGGGCGCACGGGCGCCGGCGTTCGGGCAAGGACTGAACGCCTCGTGGAACGGCTACGCCGGTATCGGCGACTATAGCCGCTCAAACGGCAACATCGCCTCCGTCGTCAATGCGGCGCACGGCATCCGCGATGGCCTCTACGAAACGCGCATCGATTCGGCGCCGCAGGTCGACGAGCTCTACGACCTGATCATCATTGGCGGCGGTTTCGCCGGCCTGATCGCCGCACACGAGTTTCACAAGGCTCGCCCCAATGCGCGCTGCCTCGTGCTCGACAATCATCCGGTCTTCGGCGGCGAGGCCAAGCAGAACCAAATGCTCGTCGACGGCGTGATGCTCACCGGTCCGCAAGGTTCCAATGATGCGGTCATTCCGCGCGCCGACAACAATTACGCGCACGTCGCCGGATTGTGGGACGAAATCGGCATGCCGCGCTCCTACGACTTCGTTGCGCCGACCGGCACAGCAGCGTCTTTGAAATTCGCGCGCGACCATTACGATCCGATGTATTGGAACGAGAACTCGAGCACTCTGGGTTACTACTTCGACAAGCCATTCGCGTCGCAACGTGCGTGGGTGGTCGACCCCTGGTCCGATGATTTGCGCCGGGCGCCTATTTCGGCCGAGGCGCGCCGCAGTTGGCTGCAGTGGAAGAAGCACACGCCCATTCTGACGCACGGCGATGAGGCCGCCACGGATCGTTGGCTCGATTCGATGTCCTATGGCGATTTGATCGTTCGTGAACTTGGGCTGTCAAAGGATGTGTTCCGGTTGTCGGATCCACTGGTTGCGACGGGCGACTACGGCGTGAGTTCCGACGTCGTTTCCGCATACGGCGCGAAATTGCTCGGGCTTCCCGGGACCGGCGAGAACATCATCAGCGACGACGTTTTCTCCTTTCCCGGCGGCAACGCCGCCATCCTGCGGCACATCGTCAAGGCGCTGCTGCCGGATGCCATCACGGGGACACGATCCTTTGCCGACGTGCTGTTCGCACCGATCGATTTCACCGCACTCGATCGGCCGCAGCATACGCGCATTCGACTCGGCGCCACGGTAGTGGCGGTTCGGCACGACGGCACCCCTGAGGCGTCCAGCGGCGTCAACGTCACCTACCTCGTCGGCGATCAACTCATGCGCGTCCGCGGCAGGAGCGCCATCGTCGCCGCCGGCGGTTGGATTGCGCGCCGAATCGTGCGCGATTTGCCGCCGTCCTATTCGGCCGCATATGCGCGGTTTCATCACGGACCGATTCTGGTCGCCAACGTCGCGGTGCGCAATTGGAAGGCTTTTGCGAAGCTCGGCATTTCCGCCGCACACTGGTTTGATGGTTTCGGATTCTTCGTCAATGTTCGTCAGCCGATGAAAATCAACGGTATCCCGGTGCCGCTCGATCCCGCAAAGCCTGCCATGCTCACCTTCTATGTCGGGTTTCCCCAATCTGGGGTTCCGATCGATGCCCAAACCAGCGCCGCGCGCGCCCGGCTGTTCGCAACAACGTACGCGGATTTCGAACTGCAGATACGCAAACAACTGCAGCAGATGCTGGGCGATTCCGGGTTCGATGCCAAACGCGACATCGCGGGAATTGTCCTCAACCGCTGGGGCCATGCCTACATTGCGCCTCAACCGGGTTTCTATTTTGGAACCAGCGCCAACCCGGCGCCGCTCGAGGTCATTCGCGAACGCTATGGTCGAATCGCGTTTGGCCATAGCGAGCTGTCGGGCAGACAGAGTTGGGGTCGCGCGGCGCAAGAATCGCGACGCGCGCTAAAGCAGGTTCTCGAAGTCCTGGTATAGGCTAGCCCACCGAGGTCCAATCAGCGATTTTTGAGGGTCAGGAAGCCCGCTGCCATGAATTTCGCGATGCGTTTCTTCACCGCGGGGAAATCGTCCGAATGACAGATTCCGCCCGAGAGACGATCGATGCGTCCCGTGCGCGCGAGTGTGTTCATGAGTGCGCCGGTAACGAAGTGATAGCCCCAGAAGATATCCTCGTCCGGATAATCGGGCAGCGCACGCTTCAAGATCCCGACCAGCTTTAAAACCACCGGATCGAAGTAAACATCCATCAGCGCGGCCCCTTCGGGCGTGTTGCTGACGCGGGCGCCAAACGCGCCGTAGTTCATCCAGCCTTCGCCGCCCTCGTAGTAGAGGTCTAAGTCAGTGTCCAAAAATGCGTGCAGCGCGCCTTCAACGGTGGGCTTTTCCTTGGCTTCGGCTTCGTATTTTTCGAGCGCCGCGATTCTGCGATTGCTGGTGATGGTCGCTCGCCGCGCGAAGACCGCCTCAAATAAATTACGCTTATCCTTGAAATAGTAATGCAAGAGAGTCGTATGGATGCCGACTCGTTGCGCGACGTCGCGCAACGTGACTCCGTCCAAGCCGTGTTTTGAGAACAGGTACTCAGCGGCGTCGAGGATTTGTTCCAGGCTTTCGGCGCGCTGTTGCGCCTTGCTGCGCCGTTGGCGCTTAGGAGCTTTTGCCACCTACCCAGCCCTTTGTCGAGCGGCGAAACTCCAGGCGCCGAAATTGGTCAACTATTCTCTTCACGTGCATTGAGTCTCCCATTTGCGTAGTGACTGCGCAATTGGTTCTTGTCTATCTTTCCCGTGGCTGCGAGCGGCATGGCATCGATCTCGAGAATCTGATCGGGAAGCCACCAGCTGGCAATTTTGCCGCGCAGAAACTCGAGCAAGGCGCGTGGCGTTCATCACCATTCCTTGACGTGACTCCACGATTAGAACCGGCCTCTCGCCCCACTTGTCATCCGAGCGCGCAATAACCGCGGCGAGACCCACGCTTGGATGCGTGCCCACGATATCTTCGATTTCTGCCGGGTTTATCCACTCGCCGCCCGACTTGATCAGGTCCTTCGAGCGTCCGTTGATGGACACATTGCCGGCCGCATCGATGCTGGCTAGATCGCCGGTATCGAAATAACCTTCCGAGTCCAGCGCGCTGGCGGGAGCTTTGAAATAGCGTTCGATCACGCTGGCGCCCTTGACCTTAAGGTGACCAACCACGCCGCGCTGCCGTGGAAGCTCGACGCCGCCGGCATCGGTGAGCTTTAAATCGAGACCCATGGGCGGCCGGCCAGAAGCTCGCGTCTCTGTCAGCGGCGCTTCGAGCGGCGCGATCGTTCCAAGCGGCGAGAGTTCGGTCATCCCCCAACTGGTTTGCACGCGCGCGCCGAGGCGGGCCTCCATGCGGCGGATCAAGGCGTCGGGGCAATTTGCGCCGCCGATCAATACTCGTTTCAGGTCCGGGAGCTCGCCGCCCACGGCGTCAAGATGATCGAGCACTCCCAGCCACACGGTCTGAATACCCGCCGCAACGCTGACGGCCTCATCGCGCATGATCGCGGCTAGGCTCGCGCCGTCGGTATGACGTCCGGGCAAAATCATTTTCGCGCCGACTGCCGGCGCGGCGAAAGGCAGCCCCCAGCCATTGGCGTGAAACATGGGCACGGCGACCAGCAGCACGTCGCTTCGCGAGAGTGCGATCGCGTCCGCCTGCAATGCGCGCAGTGTATGCAGGTAGTTCGAGCGATGCGTGTACAGCACTCCCTTGGGCGCACCGGTGGTACCCGAGGTGTAGCACAGTCCAGCGGGCGTCTCCTCCTCGAAATCCCCCCAGATGCTTGGAACCCCATGCGCTTGGAGCAAGGCCTCATAGCCCCAAAGCTGCGCGGCATGACCGCGAACCACCTCGCCTCGCGGGCCGGGGCCGTCCATCAGAATTACGCTCTCGATGTTCGGACACAGCGGCGCCAGCTCGGACCAGAGCGGCGCCAGGTTCGATGCAATGGCAAGGGCGCGGTCTTCCGCCTCGTTGATCATGGCGGCAAGATGAGCGCAGGTCAGGCGCGGATTGAGCGTATGACACACGATGCCGCTGCCCATGAGCGCGTAATACATTTCCAGATGATGCTGCGTGTTCCAGCCGAGCGTGGCCACACGATCGCCGCAGCGCAGTTCAAGTGCTGCGAGCGCGCCAGACAGGCGGTTGCTTCGATTCCTCAACTCGGCGTAGCCCACACGTAACAGCGGCCGGCCGGATTCCGCAGTAACGATCTCTCGATCGCCCGACCATTTGGCGGCGTGATCAAGAAACTTGTCGACGGTCAGAGCAAAGGGTTGCATACGTAAGCTAAGACGTGGCAGTGAAAACTGCGGCCGCCGGCCATTACGGCACGGCGGCCGCCGCGTCGCCGCTAGAAACTCGTCAGGAAGCGCAGACCGTACTGACGCGGATAGCCTGCAAATCGCAATCCTGAGTTCAGAGCACCGACATAGTGTTGGTCGGTGAGATTGGTTCCGTACAGCGTCGTCACGAAGCGTGCATGCTGCCAAGCCAATTGCGCACCGGCAATGTCGCGCCCCGAGAGGTGATCTCCGAGGGACGTGTTTTCGAACAGCGTCGCCCACTGCGGCCCGACATAGCCGAAATTAAGGCGGGGTGTCAGTGAGTCCTTGTCGCTCATCAGGAATTTGTACTGTGCGCCGACGTTGAACGTGAAATTGGGCGCGTAGGTCTGCGAATGCCCGGTGAGATCGATACAGGAAGAACTCGCGGGACCTGCCTCAGGATCGCAGGGAGTGAAGGCCGCGATGCGCGGATCGGTGGCGAAAAATCTGCCCAGCGAGCTGTGCATCACAGCGAGGCCGCCGTCCACCGAAAACTGTCCGAACACCGCCTGTTCTTGCGCTTCGAATCCATAGATATGCGTCGGATTTGGGTTGTTCAGTTCGAAGCCGAAGGAAGGAAACTGAGGATAGCCAACGATCACCTGGAAATTTTTGTAGTCATAATAGAAAGAGTCGATCTGGCTGCGCACATGGCCATCGAAGCCGGTGTTCTTCCAGCCAATTTCGTAGTTCGTCAACTTCTCTGCGCCAAACGCTGACGGAGTGCCGAGGCCCACCGGCACATTGAGGCCCCCGGGACGAAAACCCGTGGAGACGAAACCATAGACAAAGTTGTTCGGATCAATGGTCCAATTCAGGGAAACCTTGCCCGACGTGTTTACGTACTTCGCTTCCTGATCGTCGGCCAATGGCAGGCCGTATTGCAGCACTTGAACATGATTGGTGGTCTTCGATTCGGTATAACGCGCACCGATCTGCAGCTGCAAGCCGCTCGTAAGTTGGAAACCCAACTGGCCGAAAGCGGCCACGGCCGATTCTGGGTTGGTGCCCTGCAGCCGATATTCGGTGAGGGGATTGCCCGGCGGAGTGCCGATCAAGAAATAATAGTTGGGGACGAAAGTATATTTGTCGCCGTCCGCATAGGCTCCGAGCACCCAGGTCACGAAGCCTTTCTCGGGCGAAATAATATTGAATTCTTCCGACCATAGGGTTTCCCAAACATTGTCGGCAAAATAGCTATTGCCTACATTTGTGCCGTCCAAGTCGGCCTGATATTGAGTGTCGCCTTTCTGGTAACCCGTTACCGAGCGCAAGGTGATGCCATCCGGCAGCACATAGTCTGCTTTCAAGATCGTCCGGCCGAAACGGTCGAGTGCTTGCTGCGGCGAGTTCACGCCGATATTGAAAAGATCTTCGGTCGAATTGTAGGGATCCGCGGGGTAAGCGCCGAAATTCAAATAATCGAAATCAGTTTTGAGAGAAATCGTCAGTGCGTCATCAGGCTTCCACAATAAGCCGATTCGGCCGCTGCCAATGCGCACCTTGCCGGGATTGCCGTTGTAGGCACCGCCGTTTGGGCCGGTGATATTGTAGAAGCTGTCGCGGGTCTCGCTGTCGAAAGCGAAGCGCGCCGCCAGCGTGTCGCTGATTGGCAGGTTGATGGCGCCTTGCAAACCAAAGTCGGTGTAATTGCCGACCTGTGCTTGCACGTAACCACCCACGTCGCCGCCGATAACCGGATCGTTGGTCGTCACGAATACCGCACCGCCGGTGGCATTTTGGCCGCCGAACGTGCCTTGCGGTCCGCGCAAGATTTCGACATTCGCGACGTCGTAATACGGCTCGCCCTGGAAGTAGCCCGGGAAGGTGGCGACGCCGTCACGGTATGTCACCACACCGACCGTGGTCTGTGAGTTGTGCTCCGCTTTACCAACACCGCGAATATTGAAGTCATTCCCTTGACCAAAATTATTGACCGTGGCGCCCGGCGTCGCGAATTGCAGCGCATCGATCGCGGTGACGCCAAGATTGGCGAGATCACCGCCGCTGATGACGGTTGCGGAGATTGGCGTTGTCTGAAGATCTGAGTGCCGGCGTTCGGCCGTCACCACGACTTCAGAGAGCGTATCGCCGGAACTGCTGCTGGGCGCGGATGGCGCCGTTTGCGCTACGGCGGTGCCGCACCCACATAGCGTGACCGCGGAAACACTCAACCACCATTCTTGGATCTTCATAGCTCCCCCGTGCGTTTCAGGTGCGCTCTATTGGCGCGTAGCGGAATAGTTACATTAACTATTAAGGCAGTCAATGTTCACTCTGATGAGAGCGAATGAAGGCAATGCGTCCCTTTGTAGGACTCCGCAATGGGCCTGCAGCATGCAACCAAATCCAGATATATTTTATTTTTCAATCACTTAGGGTACATCGCGCGCAGCGGCCGGCAACGGCCGCTCATGGCCCGAACTTGGTCGCGGTGACAGCAAAAATTCCTCGAAACAAGCTATGGCGAGCAGTTGTTGTTTATTGACGCGCCGATCGTGCCGAACAATGATCGCTTTCCCGATGAGGAAACCCCAATGACACTTCGCGTCGAGCCATCCGCAGCAAGCTGCGGCGCGCTGATTTATGGCGTGGACCTTGCGCAGCCGCTTTCGCAAGGACAGATCGATTCCATTCGCGCGGCTTGGCTCAAACATCAGGTCATCGGCATTTGCGGTCAAGATCTTCAAATCACCGATCTGGAGCGCTTCGCCGCCGCCCTCGGGCCGGATGGCGATGATCCTTTTATTGCATCGATCCCAGGTCATCCGCGCGTCGTCGAAGTGCGTCGCGAAGCAAATGAGACCACACCCGTATTCGCCGAGGCGTGGCACTCCGACTGGAGTTTTCTCGAATCCTCGCCCGCCGGCACGCTGTTGTACGGCAAAATCATTCCACCCGTCGGAGGCGACACGCTGTTCGCCGATCAGTACGCCGCTTACGACGCGCTGTCGGAAACGATGAAAGCCAAAATTGCGCCGCTTCGCGGTATCCACTCGGCCCGCCGCAGCTATTCTCCCGGCGGCGTCTATGGCGAGCGCGACAAAGGGCGCTCGATGGCCATTCGGTATTCGGAACGGGCGATGGCGACTCAGTTGCATCCGGTGGTGAGAATGCATTCCGAAACCGGCCGCCCTGCCCTATTTGTCAATTTGGGCTACACCATCGGCATCGATGGAATGAACGAGACGGAAGCGAATGCTCTTCTGATGGAACTATTCGCGCACCAGAGCCGTCCCGAGTTCATTTACCGCCACCGCTGGTCGCCCGGACTTTTGACCCTATGGGACAATCGTTGCGTGTTGCATACCGCGACCGGCGGTTATCAAGGACATCAGCGCTTGCTGTGGCGAATTACGATTGGTGAGCGGCGTGCGATGTTTCGAACGAGGAGAGTCGGCGATGCCGAAACGAGTTGAGTTGCAAAGCGTGCCCGTGGTCGTCGGTTCGGGATACCCGGCGCCCTTCGATAAGCCGTGCGCGGCGCGGGCCCGGCAAAGGCTTGGAGATCGGGCGGGCCTGACTGACTTTGGAGTGAATCTGCTGCGGCTGCCGCCGGGGACTTGGTCCAGTCAGAGGCACTGGCATACGGCAGAGGATGAATTCGTATTTGTCCTCGAAGGCGAGGTCGTACTGATCACCGATTCCGGAGAGGAAACGCTTCTCGCCGGCGATAGCGCCGGATTCAAGGCGGGAGTGAAGGACGGTCACCACTTGCAGAATCGATCGTCGCGCGACGCGCTCGTGCTCGAAGTAGGTTCGCGTAAAGAGCACGACGAAGGGGAATATTCGGATATCGACATGCGCTTCCTGCGCGCAGGCGCGGGAAACTTTGCGCACAAGGACGGCACACCCTACCCGCCTAAATAGTCAATCACAGACCCGTGTCAACGGCGTTGGGTCCGCTCCCCGTTGCCACCGTACCGATGAAGATCAGCGCACCTCCGGTGCCGAGCGTGTACTGAGAGACGGTGCTATCGTTGAAATTCGCGACATAGACATACCGGCCCGAGGCGTCCACGCTGATGTACCAGGGACCGCTTCCAGCCGCTATGGCACCAATGGCAACCAGCGCGCCGCCGGTTCCAATTTGATATTCCGAGACGGTGTTGCCGCCGTGATTGGCCGCATATACATAGTGGCCGGTGGGATCGATCACCAGCGACTCAGGCAGGCTACCGGCAACGATTGAGCCGATCGAACTGAGCGTGCCGCCCGCGCCGATCGTGTACTGCGAGACAGTGCCGTCGTTGTAGTTCGCGACGTAGGCGTAGCGGCCGGTGGGATCAATGGCGACGGACTGAGGCAGGTTGCCTGCCGTCACCGTGCCTACGGAACTGAGCGTGCCGCCGGCGCCGATGGCGAACTCCGAGACGTCATTGCTGTTTTGATTCGCGGTGTAGACGTGGCTGCCCGTGGGATCAATGGCGATGCATGCAGGTCCGCTGCCGGCCGCGATGGTACCGATGCTCGAGAGCGAACCGCCTGAACCAATCGCGTACTCCGAAACGGTATTGCTCGCCAGATTGGCGACGTATACATAGCTGCTCGTCGGGTCGACAATGATGGACGCGGGATTGACTCCCGTCGCTATGGTGCCGATGGCAGTGAGCGTGCCGTCGCTTTTAATCGTGTATTCCGATAGCGTGTTGTCGGTCCAATTTGCGACATACAGGTAGCGGCCTGAGGGCACAACCGCAATGGCGTTGGGCTCAACGCCGGTTGTTTGCGTGCCGATCGAGGTCAGCACGCCGTTTGCACCAATGGTGTACTCCGACAGCGTGTTGTCCGATTGGTTTGACGCGTACGCGTATTCCGGTGCGGCGGCGGCAGACAACGTCGCCACCGGCGCCGTTACTGAACCCAAGGAGGCGCCGATCGAGGTCGTGCCGACACCCGCCGCCGTCGCGAGTCCGTTCGAGCCAGCTGCATTACTGACCGAGGCGATCGTCGTATCGGAAGATGCCCACATCACTGATGCGGTCAGGTTCTGCGTCGAGTTGTCCGTGTAGGTCCCCGTAGCGGTGAACTGCTGCGTGGCTCCATCGGTGACGCTGGGATTGACGGGCGTGATTGCAATCGACACCAGCGTGGCAGCAGTGACCGTCAAGCCGGTTGAACCAGAGATCGCGCCCAACGTTGCGGTGATCGTGGCCGATCCCTGACCGACCGAGCTTGCCAATCCATTGGATCCGGACGCGTTGCTGATGGAAGCGACCGTCGTGTCCGAACTACTCCAGTTAACTGAACTTGTCAGCGGCTGGGTCGAGTTGTCCGTGTACATCCCGGTGGCCGCGAACTGCTGGCCGGTGCCGTTCGCGATGCTGAAGTTCGCCGGGATCACGGCAATCGAGACCAGCGCCGCGGGCGTGACCGTCAAGCCGGTTGAGCCGACGATCGTGCCCAGAGTTGCGCTGATCGTGACCGAACCCGGACCGACTGACGTGGCGAGACCGTTGGAACCGGATGCATTGCTGATAGCGGCAATGGTAGTGTCCGAGGAACTCCAGGTGACGGCCGCAGTGACATCGTGTGTTGAAGCGTCGGTATAGATGCCGGTCGCAGCGAACTGTTGCTGCGTGCCGCTCGCGATGCTGGGGTTCGCGGGAATCAAAGCGATCGAGACGAGCGCCGCGGGCGTAACGGATAAAGTCGCGGACCCGGATACCGTGCCGGTGGCAGCGGTGATCGTCACCGAACCCGGGTTGACACCCGTGGCGAGTCCATGCGAAGCGGAGGCATTGCTCACCGAGGCGACCGTGCTGTCGGAGGAAGTCCAGGCAACGGAAGCGGTGAGGTCCTGAGTCGAGTTGTCCGTATAAACCCCGGTCGCAGCGAACTGACGGGTGAGACCGTTGGCAATACTCGGATTCGCCGGTGTGACACCGAGCGACACGAGTGTTGCGGGAGTCACGGTCAAGACGCTGGAGGCCGAAGCACTGCCCAACGTAGCGGTGATCGTCACGGACCCAGGATTGAGACCTACACCGAGCCCGTCGTACCCCGAAGCATTACTCACCGTCGCGATCGTCGGATCGGAACTACTCCACTGAACTTGTGCCGTGAGATCCTGCGTGGAGTTATCGGTGTAGGTGCCGATCGCGCTGAACTGAGACTTCAGGCCCTTGGCGATGCTGGGGTTCGCCGGCGTGACCCCCAGCGAGACGAGCGTCGCGGCAGTCGCAGTCAAATCGGTCGATCCGGATATCCCGCTGAAGGTGGCCGTGATTGTGGTTGAACCGGGGGTTACGGTACTGACCAATCCATTCGTGCCTGGCGCATTGCTGACCGATGCGACGCCGGGTACCGAGGAACTCCAGGTCACTGAACCCGTCAGATCATGAGTCGATTGATCGGTGTAGATACCGGTGGCCTTGAGTGCAGCGGTCAAGCCGTTGGCAATGCTCGGATTGGTTGGCGTGACATCGATCGACACCAGGGCCGCAGAGGTCACTGTCAAAATAGTGGATGCTGACACGGCGCCGAGAGTCGCCGAGATCGCGGTAGAGCCCGGGCCGCTGGTCGTAGTCACGCCATTTGAACCCGTTGCATTGCTGATCGCCGCGACGCTGCTGACGGAAGAATTCCAGGTTACCGAAGTCGAAATGTCGTGCACCGAGTTATCCGTATAGACGCCGGTCGCGACAAAGCGATTGCTTAGGCCGCTGGCCAGGCTCGCATTGGTCGGCGTTAGGTCGATTACCACCAAAGTCGCAGCAGTCACGTTGAGAGTGGTCGAGCCGGACATTTTCCCCATTTTTGCGGTGATCATGGTCGATCCCGGGCTGGCCGCCGTCACCAGTCCCGCGCTGCTGATTGGCGCCGCGGCCGCATTCGCGGAACTCCATGTCACTTGCGACGAGATGTCCTGCTTAGATCCATCAGAGTACACACCAGTGGCTGTGAACTGACTCGACAAGCCCATCGCAACGCTGCTGTCCGGCGGCCCCACCGCGATGGAAGCAAGTTGCGCCGTCGGCGGCGAGTAAGATCCGGACGAGGAATGACAGGCGCTGACCAACGCCATGACGCATAGCAGGTGAAGCGCGATCAGCGACTCACGGCCACCAACAAACGCGCGCGCGAAACGCGTTGCACGCAGCAGGGTCATTCATTGACTCCACGATCGCCTGCTTCATTGCAGGCGCGAAAATTGTAGGGATAAACCCTACAGTCAATGTGTGATGCGGCCGGCGACAACTCCGAGGGGTTTCGAGCGCTGGTTCACCCTCGCGAGAAATTGTGGAAAATTATGTCCGTGGCGCTGCCCGTATTATGTCGCCATTGCATGAATGCTAACCCGCGGCGCGCGCCGGTTCTGGCGTCGGCTTGGCTGCGTAAGGTCTGAAGGTCAATGCAATCAGGAAAGCGCCCATACCGATTCCCCACGCACCGATGTAGAGCCATGCGTAACTGGCGAACGTGTCGTAGATCAAACCTCCAGCCAGTGGGCCGGTCGCCATACCCAAACTACCCGCCATTGCCGTTCCACCGATGATTGTCCCCATCATCCGCAGCGGGAAATTTTCGCGTGCGAGTACTGCATAAAGAGGCATGACACCGGCGTAGATAAAACCGAACAGGGCCGCCACGGCGTAAAACGCGCTTAACTCGCGCACAAAGAAATAGGCCAGTGCGCCGAAAGCCTGCAGCAGCAGACCTGAGACGAGAACGCGTTTTGCACCAAACCGGTCGCCGAGAAAGCCGAACGCGACACGCCCGCCCAGACCTGCGAGTCCTTCCACGCTGTAGATCGAAACCGCGGCAACGAGCGGAATTCCGCAGCTAATTGCGTAACTCACCGTATGGAAAATTGGTCCGGAGTGCGTGGCGCAACAGAAGAAATTCGTCAGCAGCAGCGTGATGAATTGCGGCGACTTAATCGCCTGTCTTAGAGTGATCCCCGATTGCGGCTCTTGGTGTGCGGCAAGCATCTCACTTTCGGAGCGCAAGGCCGGTGGACGACGCACCAGCAACGCCACCGGAATCATAATGACCGCGGCGAGTGCGGCGAGGATCTGTAGGGAGGTTCTCCAATCGTGAGTGGAAATGAGCCGCGCTGCCAATGGCGACATGGTCATGGGCGCCATTCCCATGCCGGCGGAAACGAGAGACACGGCAAGGCTGCGATGGGTGTCGAACCAGCCTGTCACGCAAGCCATCATCGGCGCAAAAATGGCCGCCGTCGCACCGCCGACCACCAGGCCGAAGATCAGCTGAAACTGAATTAGCGATGTCGCGCGACTCGCCAGCGCCAGAGCCGCGGCCAGGACACTGGATCCAGTCAGCACAATCAAGCGCGGACCGAAGCGGTCCGACAAATTTCCCCAGATGATGCTTCCCAACGCCATGGCGAGAAAGCCGAAAGTCATGGCGCTGGATACGCCGGTGATCGACCAGCCAGTGTCCCGCGAGATGGGCCGAAGAAAAACCGGCAGTGAAAACATGGCGCCTATGGCGACGCAGCCCAAGATTCCGCCGGCCGCGACTATCACCCAGCGATAGTAAGAACTGCGCATTTGTCTTTCCCATGGAATCGTTACCGTCAATTGTAACAACGAGCGAGAACGGCAAGATTCGACCTGCAGAATTGCAGCGCGCGACCGCTACCTCTATTCTTTCGAGATAAATTCCATAACTCAATGAATACTCTCGATAAATATCGTATTAGATGGCGGGGCGTATATCAGGATCGTGTCACGCAGGAAGTCGCTGCGCGGCATGTCGTTCCACGAATTCAGCGGTGGAAGCAAGCGACGCAAAGGTAAAGAAATGCACCCGGTGGATGCCGAGACTGGGTTCCTCCGCCTGGGCATGCGCCACCTCGCGCAACAAGCGTTCCGGTGTCTCACTGCTGAGCAGTGAGCGCGCGCCCGGTCGCTCCTTGAGTGCTCTCATCGAAGCCCCGACGCCGCAAATCACGGCGTATTTCAGCAGCGAGGCGCGGCTCGCGGGGCCCGCCACACCTACACGCAAGGGCAATTGAATGCCCTCCGCACGCAGCTGCCGCGCGCTCGCAATAATCGGCGCCGACTCGAAGCAGAATTGGCCGACGAGCTCCACCTCGAAAGCGCGAGCCGCCGCGATGCGAAGTTTGGCGGCACGAGCCTTGGCGAGTTCGGAGTCCGATATGCGCGGATGACCCTCGGGATACCAGCTCAACTTGATCTTGCGAATGCCGACACCGTCAAATAATCCTGTCTCGAGCAGCTGCTGACTCGAATCGAATTCGCCAAGCGGTTCGCTTCGATCGCCGCCGAGAATCAATGCCCGATCGACCCTGGCTTCGCTGGTAAGACGCCGCAAGAGGACCTGCAGATCCGCGCGGCTTCCAATATTGCGGGCTACGATATGCGGTACCGGAACCAGCCCTGCATTGCGCAATTGGGCGGCGACGGCCACGCAACCGTCCGCGGTGTCTGACCGCAACGAGGTGACGAAGACTTCCGAGCCCGGCGGCATGAGCGCCGCTGCAGCGCGGATCGACTTTGCATCGCCGCACGTGACCTCGGCGGAGTAATTTCGCAACAAATCGGCCAGCATGCGTGGCTCCTGAGCATTCAGCTCTATTTCTGCATTCGATGGCCAACGCCGCTTTTTTTTCGCCGCGATTAATTGTATGTTACACGTACTAATTTATTATTCAAGCCCGCGAGTGGCGCCGGGAGCGCGCCAAGCGGAAAATCAAACGCGCGACGGCAGGCTGACTGACATGGCGGCTGTTCTTGATGTGCGCAAGTTTCACCGGAGGCAGGCTGGCATGAGTCAAGAGAGTTTGGAAAATCTGTTGGCGAGGACGGGGGACACGGTGCGCATGCTGCGCAACTCGCAGATCGGCGCGTATGTCTATCCGGTCGTTCCCAGCGAGTTCAGCAACTGGCGCATGGAACAACGCAGCTGGCGGGAAACTGCGGTGCTCTTCGATCAATCGCACCACATGGCCGAGATAACGGTTAAGGGACCCGACGCATTGCGGATGCTGAATGGCCTGACCATCAACACCTTCGCCAACTTCGTACCGAACAAGGCCAAGCAGATGGTGCCCTGCAGCCATGAGGGCTATGTGATCGGCGACGGCATTCTGTTTTATCTCGACAAGGAGGAATTCCTGTTCGTCGGTCGGACCCCGACCGTAAATTGGATTCAATTTCAAGGCGAGACCGGCGGCTATAAAGTCGACATGATTCGCGACGATCGCTCGCCTTCTCATCCGCGCGGCAAGCCGGTGGTGCGCCGCCATTATCGCTTCCAGATTCAGGGCCCGAATGCGCGGCAGGTCCTCGAGAAACTCCATGGCGCTCCGCTGCCGGAGGTCAAATTCTTCAACATGGACGTGATCAACATCAACGGGCGCAAAGTTCGCTGTCTTCGCCACGGCATGGCTGGGGCACCCGGGCTCGAGATCTGGGGTCCGTATGCTGAATACGACGAAGTTCGCGAGACGATCGTGGAAGCTGGGAAGGATTTTGGACTGACGCAGGCGGGGGCGCGCTGCTATTCGAGCAACACGCTCGAATCGGGTTGGATTCCCTCGCCGCTCCCAGCCATTTACACCGGCGAGAAGATGAAGCCCTACCGCGAATGGCTGCCGGCGGGCGGCTACGAAGGCACGGCTTCGATCGGTGGCAGCTATGTAGCGAAGCGCATTGAAGACTACTACCTCACGCCGTATGCCCTCGGTTACGGCCCGCTGGTCAAGTTTGATCACGACTTCATCGGCCGTGAGGCGCTCGAGAAGATGGCGGACGCACCGCATCGCAAGAAGGTAACCTTTGCCTGGAATGCGCAGGACATGCTGAAGATCTTTGCATCACTGCTCGCTCCGGGTGAGACGAACCTGAAGTATTTCGATTTTCCGAACTGCAATTACGCGACATCATCGTTTGATCGAGTATTGCGCGGCGGCAAGCTCGCAGGATTGTCGATGTTCGGTGGATATAGCTACAACGAAAGAACCGTGTTGTCGTTGGGAGTGGTGGAACCAGACATCCAGATCGGCGATGTTTTGACGCTCGTCTGGGGAGAGGAAGGCGGCGGGACCAGCAAGCCCACCGTCGAACCGCACGCGCAAATTGAGATTCGCGTCAAAGTATCGCCTACGCCGTATGCCAGAGACGCTCGCGAGGCATATCACGATGGTTGGCGCACTCGCCAATAAGAAGGCATGAAACCCGGCGAACTACTTTGGAGCCCTACTGCCGCTCGCATCCGCGATGCCAACGTAACGGCATTGTCGCGGTGGCTGGAACGCGAACGCGGATTGCGGTTCAGCGACTACGCTGCCTTGTGGCGCTGGTCCGTTGAGGACTTGGAGGGTTTCTGGGACGCACTTTTTGAATATTTTCATATCGACTGTTCGGTGCCGCCGCGCTGCGTACTCGCGCAGCGCAACATGCCCGGCGCGCAATGGTTTCCGGGCGCGAGGCTCAACTATGCGCAACACGTGCTGCGGCGGGAGCACGGCGGCGGCGATGCCATTTTGTTCGCAAGCGAAACCCATCCACTCGAGCCGGTCAGCTGGCAGAACTTAGGAACCCAGGTCCGCACGCTGGCCACTCGGCTGCGTGCAATCGGCGTGGCGCCCGGGGACCGAGTCGTCGCCTGGATGCCGAACATTCCGCAGACGATGGTTGCAATGCTTGCAACCACCGCGATCGGGGCAATATGGGCCTGTTGCTCTCCCGATTTTGGCGAACGCGGCACGCTCGACCGGCTCGCACAGCTCGAGCCGAAGCTGTTCTTTTGCGTTGATGGGTATCGCTACGGTGGCAAAGCAATCGACCGCCGCGAAGAATTGCGCCGCATTATTGGCGGGCTCAGCGATCTGCAGCACGTCGTCTGTCTGCCCTACCTCGACGCGCAGCGCACCGACATGCCGACTCCGTCGGCGGTTCATTGGAATTCGTTCATGCAGGGCCCAACGATCACCGCAGCCGAATTTCATTACGAACAGGTCCCCTTCGATCATCCGCTGTGGATCTTGTTTTCATCGGGTACCACGGGCCTGCCCAAAGCGATCGTGCACGGACACGGCGGCATCCTGCTCGAGAATTTGAAAAACGCGACTTTTCACTTCGACCTGCATGCAGGAGATCGTCTATTCTTCTTCACCACCAGCGGCTGGATGCTGTGGAACTTTCTTACCAGTACGCCGCTGACGGGCGCCGTTCCGGTGCTCTACGACGGTCACCCTGCTCAGCCCCAGCCCGACATTTTGTGGAAAATAGCAGATGCGGCCGGCGTGACCCTGTTCGGCGCGAGCCCCACCTACGTCGATCAATTAGCGCGCGCCGGCATTGTGCCGGGTGAGCGATATCCGCTCGCCAACCTTCGCACCATCAGCCTGGCAGGCTCCCCGGCCACGCCTGACTGCATGGGCTGGTTTTACCGCAATGTAAAGCCGGATTTATGGGTCGCGAACGGCAGTGGAGGAACCGATTGTTGCACGGGATTCGTCGGTGGCGTGCCGACCCTGCCGGTACATGCCGGGGAGATTCAAGCGCCCTCGCTCGGTGTCAGTGTCAAGGCATTCGACGAGCGGGGCCAGAGCGTCATCGATCAAGTGGGCGAATTGGTCATTACGGAGCCGATGCCGTCGATGCCCTTGAAATTCTGGAACGACCCCGGTGACCAGCGCTATCTGGAGACCTATTTTCAAGAGTATCCCGGGATATGGCGACACGGAGATTTCTTCAAGATCAACGCGGCCGGCAGCAGCGTGGTGCTGGGACGCTCCGACGCCACGCTCAACCGCTACGGTGTTCGCATCGGCACCGCGGAGATCTACCGCACCCTGGCGCTGCTCAGCGAAGTGCAGGATTCACTGATCGTCAACCTTGACCTACGGGACGGCGGTTTTTTCATGCCGCTATTCGTCAAGCTCTCGCCGGGCATCAAATTGGACGCCGGGATCGAAGCGCGGATTCGCGCCCTGTTGCGCGGCGAGTACACCGCGCGCCACGTGCCCGACAAAATCTATGAAGTGCCGGCAATTCCCTACACCTTGACCGGCAAGAAAATGGAAGTCCCGGTGCGTCGGATTTTAATGGGGGTCGCGCCCGCCAAGGCCGCCAACCCAAGCGCCATGGCCGATGCGTCGGCCTTGGATTTCTTCATCGACTACGTCAAGCGGCAGCAAGATTACGTGCTCTAATCCGACCGCCGTGTCGGTTCGCTACTCGTGAATTCTCGTCAGCAGCTCGATCAGTTTCGCAACCTCTCGGGCCGTAAAACGTGATTTGAGCCACTGCTCGTGCTGTCGGATCGCCGCCTTGGCCGTGACCAGCGCCTTGCGGCCTAAATGAGTCAGATTAAGCGTCTGCTTGCGTCCGTCGCTGTTCGACTTGCCGCGCACCAGATAGCGGCGGGACTCGAGTCGATTGACGATCGCCATGGTTGTGGCGCGGTCCATTCGCATGCGGTTGGAGAGGTCGGTTTGCGCGATGTCCGGATGGTCATCGACGAGCCAAAGCACCGACACCTGCTTCTGGGTGAGCTCCAGATCCGCAAAGGTTTCGGTAAAGTGGCGGTACACCGCGCCGTACGCCAAGCGGATATGAAATCCGACAATGTTGCGGATTGCGCCAATATCCTCATCGCCCGCAACGTGCGGGGTCGTGATCGTCAGCGTCTCTTTTTGCTTCACCATCCAAACCTCTTGTTATAGTTATCTATCATTATAACGTACAACCATTTCGCGAGGATTGCCGGCGAGGCGTTGCTTGGCGCTTAGCTTGCTTGGCGCTTAGCGCAGCTTGAACCAGCGCTCCGCATTGGTCTGCATCAACTTGCGCTTGGTTTCAATCGGGACATCGAGCAGATCGTGCGTGCGAACTTCATCCGCCTCGTATTGATAGGGATAGTCCATCGCGTACATCACACGGTCTTCGCCCAGGACTTGTTGCAGAAATAGGATCGCAGGTGCCCACGCCATCCCGCTGGTGGTGACGAGCACATTGGAACGCAGATACTCGAGAATGGTTTTCTTGAGCGGCTTCATGCGCGCGTAGCGTTTGGAGCGCACCCCCGCCTGATGCATGTAGTCGAGGCGGTAAGCCCAGTATGGAAGTGCCTCGCCGGCATGGCCGACCATGATTTGCAGATCCGGGTAGCGATCAAAAATGCCCGCCGTGATGAGGCGCAGCAAATGCATGCCGGTTTCCACGCCGAATCCAAAAATGGCCCCGTCAAGCCCCGCTTCGAGCATGGGTCCAATCATGGAATCCGGCGGCGTCGCGGGATGAATGTAGAGCGGTTGTCCGGTATCGGCGAGCGCCCGGAAAATGGGGTCGAATTTTGGCTCATCGAGATATTCGCCCTGGGTATGGCTGTTGATCTGCACGCCTTTGAAGCCAAGCGTGGCGCCGCGCGCGATCTCCGCGGCCGACCAGGCGGGATCTTGCGGCGCTACCGTGGTCATGCCGACGTAGCGGTCGGGTCGCGCGGCGACCTGTTCCGCCAAAAAGTCGTTGGCGCGGCGCGCAATGTTTTTGGCCTCGGCGAGATCGAGCAGGGGCTGCACGCCCGGCGAGGTGAGTGCCAGGACGGCCTTGTCGATACCCGTTTCGTCCATATGCCGAATACGCTGTTCGCCGAGATCCAACAAGCGTTCGAGAATTTTCGTCGCGCGTTCAGACGGACTCCGTCCGTAAAAACCCCACAGCGACACCATGCCTTTATCGGCCGTGCCGTCTTTCACCATGCGCAGGTACACGTCAATCTGTTCGCGGGTGGCGAAGGCTTCCTCGGTCGCGATGCGCAAATAGCCGCGATCGCCTCCGGTATTCAATGGGTGGAGCATGGCTATCCCTCGTGAACTGTTTTGAGAACCAAACACGCCATCACACCTTCGATGCCTTCCTCATGTCCGTGACCGGACCATTTCACTCCGCCGAACGGCGCATCACCGCCGCCGAGCATCGTCGTGTTGAGACAGAACATGCCGGTTTCCACTTCCCTGGCGAGCCGCTTCTGACGTGCTGCGTCGTTGGTCCATGCAAAAGCCGACAGCCCATACGGCAGACGATTGGCCTCGGCGATCATGTCCTCCTCCTTGCTGTAGGGATTGATCAGGGCGAGCGGGCCGAAAGGCTCCTCGTTCATGACGGCCGTGTCGAGCGGGATCTCCGACAACACCGTCGGCGCGTAGAAAAAGCCTTGCTTTGCTAGGCGATTCCCACCGACGTGGCGAGTCGCACCGGCCGATACCGCACCTTCAATCAACCGCTCCATCGCATGCGGACGGCGCGGGTTGGCCAGGGGGCCCATCTGCGAACTCTCTTCGAGCCCGTTGCCGACCCGCAGTGTCTGCGCGCGCTCCGTAAATCCGTCCCTGAAGCGCTTGAAGACATTGGCTTGCACGATGAAACGCGTCGGCGAGACACACACCTGGCCGGCATTGCGAAATTTTGAGGCCACCATCGTGTTCAGCACCCGCTCGACGTCCACGTCGTCGAATACCAATACTGCGCCGTGTCCGCCCAGTTCCATGGTGGTTCGCTTGCAATCGTCCGCTGCAAGCTTCATCAAGTGTTTGCCGACCGCGGTGGACCCGGTAAAGCTCACCTTGCGAATCACCGGCGAGGCCAATAGATGCCGCGACACTTCGTCAGGGATGCCGAATACCGCTTGGCCCACCTCCTTTGGCAGGCCCGCATCCAAAAGACACTGCAAAACGGCGAGCGCCGAACCAGGCGCTTCTTCGGACGCCTTCATGATCACCGAGCAGCCCGCCGCAATGGGCGCACCCAGCTTGCGGCCCGGATTACCGATGGGGAAATTCCAGGGAGCAAAGGCGGCGACCGCGCCCACCGGCTCAAAGGTCACGGCCGAGCGCAAGCCAGTCGGCCGCGCCAACAACCGCCCGTACGCTCGCTGACACTCGCCTGCATAAAAGTTGAACAGCGCGACGACCATTCCAACCTCAATCCGCGCCTCCGCCAGGGTCTTGCCCTCCTCGAGGGTGGCGATTCGGGCAATTTGCTCCTGACGTTCCAGCATCAAGCGGGCCGCGCCGGCCAGCACGGCCGAGCGCTGCTGCGGTGGCGCATCGCGCCAGATCCGGAAGCCGCGCCGCGCCGCATCGAGCGCCCGGTCAAGATCCGCGGCATCGGCCAATGGCAGTTGCCCGAGTATCTCACCGCTCGCCGGGTTCAAGACGGCGTGCGTACGCCGCGTACCCACGGCAACCCGCTCACCGTCGATAATCATGTGCAGGGCCGGATAATTCACGGTTCTCCCGCCAAGGAAACGCCCAGTGCCATCATTGTTCTCCTTACGCAATCCGCTTTACAACCAGCGAACTGTATGTGTTAGATACAATATCATGCAAACCCTACCCGGCAATCTGCGGGCGCGCTGAGCAATGCGAGTCAACGCGCTCGATCACGTCAATATCATCACTGCTGATCTTGAAGGCACGGCGCGTTTTTATGCAGAGTTATTTGGCCTGGAGCGGCGCAATGCACCGCCCCCGCTCACTCCGCAGAACGCGCAATGGATGCATGACGGCGCCGGCCGCGCGATCATCCATATCAACCATGTCGATTGTCCGCGATTATTCGACCGGGCAATAGAACCCGGGCCCACCGGAGCACTGCACCATGTGGCGCTCAATTGCACCGGCTTCGCTGAAACCTTGGCGCAGCTTGATGCACGCGGCCTCGCTCACCGGTTGAACGAGGTCACGGCCATTGGCCTGCGGCAAATATTCACCCTTGATCCAAACAGCGTGCTGCTCGAGCTCAACTTCTTCGGCGATTGAGCCGCAGGCCGTTTGCCTCAAGCGGCGCCCTTGGTACGCCAGCCTTCCTTGTATGTCTCTCTTGCGACGCGGCTGTAGGGCAGCGGGCTGACGACGGCGCGAACCTCGATTTGCTGATGAGGCTCGACCGTCGTCTTCTTCGTACCCCCGTTTTCCTCTCCCCACACGACGCGCACTTCAGTACCGACGGGTATTCGAGGATCGATGGTGGCCAGACTGAGCGCCTGCTTTTCGTTGTAGCTGTATCCCGTGAACATCGACACGCCCACTGTCTTGCCAGCGGCGTCGACCACGCGGTCATAATTGGAGGAGGCATAGTTCGCGAGCGGCACGTCGAAGAATTTGTATTGTTCTCCGTCCGGATTGAACAGCGACGCCATGATCTTGGCCATGTCCGCCGGATTCCACGCAAGCGTCACTTTTTTGCGCTGACTGTCCGGGGTAACTTTCTGCAGTACCTCGCGGCCGTGGAAATCGTGGTCGAATTTGACGAACTGACCGTAGCCCAGCTCCCACGGGTTCAAATAGTAGTCTTCGATTTTGTCGGACACGAAGCTGCCACCGATGGAGCCGGTGGCCTCGTAGCCGTCCGCCGGCAACCATTGGCGATACCCCTTCAGCGCATCGCCGCTGTAGATGGCCGGCAGCGGCGAGGGGATCCAACCCGACTCGAGCGTATTGGAAGGATACGCGCGGCTGCCACAGGGAACGATTCCAAATTCCTGGCCGGCGTTCAAAATGGCCGCGCGAACCTCTTCCTGCTGCTCGTAGGGACCCCAAATTTCCAACCCCGGTGCGCCGGACATGCCGTGGCGTAACGTGCGCACCGTTCTTCCGGCGATGTTCATGGTCGACATGGTGAAGAACTTCAACTGTTCAAGCTTGCCGCCATTCAGCTTTTCAATGATGGCCCAGGCGTTCGGGCCTTGAATCTGAAAGCGCCACACCGAACGTATCACCGGCTTGCCCATCGGACGCATCGGAGAACGATCATCCAGTTGCAGGTCCACTTTATAGCCGCCGCTTGCTGCCTGATAGCGCAGCCAGTTGGACGCGGGCGCGCGGCCGACGTACAAGAATTCCTCGGGGGCCAGGTAGAACAGGATGCCGTCGCCAATCACGTGGCCGGACGGCGTGGTGGGAACGTATTGCTTCGCCTTATTGACGGCGAACCCCTGCATCGAGTTAATCGCCGTGTCGCTCAGCAACTTGAGCGCATCCGGGCCGCGGATGTAGAGATTCACCATGTGATGCGTCTGGTCGAACAGCACCGCGCTGTGCTGCCAGGCCCATTGCTCGGTGCGCCAATTGTGAAACTCCGGCGCGACCACCGGATATACATAGGCCCCCAGCTGCGAATTGCGCAGCAATTTGACGGTATTGCCTGCTGCTGCCAAAACCTCTTCCAGATTGCGCGCCGCCATGAATATGTCCTCTCTTAAATGAAAACCTGCACGGATGCCACATCGGCTGTTTGTATGCTAAACAAACAATCGGCTGCCGTAAATTAGCCGTTCACGACAGTCCGAGCAGACGCGCCGCGTTGTCCTTTAAAATGCCCGGCAGCACGTCCTCCTTGAACCCCACCAGTTTGGCCGCCTCAATCCACTTGTCGGGGCGGATCAGCGGAAAATCCGAGCCGAACATCATTTTCTTCTTCAGCTGTCCGTTTGCGTACTGGATGATCTGAGGCTGGAGGTATTTCGGACTCCAACCGGACAGGTCGATGAATACATTGTCCTTGTGCAGCGCCATCGACAAACTCTCATCCACCCATGGCCAACTCGGATGCGCAAGGATGACTTTCATGTCCGGAAAGTCCACCGCCACATCGTCTATGAGCATTGGCTGACCCCACTTGAGACGCACGCCGCCGCCGCCGCGCATGCCGGTGCCCATGCCGGAATGCCCGGTATGAAAAATGGCCGGCAAGCGGTGTTCGGCGATTACCTCATAGATCGGGTACGCGATCTGATCCGCGGGATGAATATCCTGCATGATGCCGTGGAATTTAAAGCCGCGCACACCGTGATGCTCGATGAGGTCGCGCGCCTCGCGGGCGCCCATCTTGCCCTTGCGCGGATCGATCGAGGCGAAGGGGATGACGATGTCATCGTTCTTGGCGGCGTATTCGGCGATCTCGTAGTTGCTGACACGCTTTGCGCCGATGGCGCTTTCGCAGTCGACCGTGAACAGACAGAACGCGATCTGCTGTTCGCGGTAGAGCTCGATGATCTGCGGAATTTTGGGCCGTTCGCGCGGCGCTTTGAAATACGCAGAGGCTGCATCGAAGTATTTTCCCATCACTGGATCCTCTGGATCGTGACAGGAGACCTCCGCGTGCACGTGCACGTCGATGGCGCGAATCTTCGACAAATCGATCATCAGGCGATCTCCGCAGCTGGCCAAATCATGACAGCATCTTCGGCCCGGTTTTCTTTGCCGCCTCGATTTCCGCGGCGCGATCGCGTTTGATGGGCACGTCCCGGCCCGCCTGAACCGCGGGCCGCTCTCCGACCTTGGCGAGCCAACGCTGCAAATTAAGAAATTCCTCGACACTTACGCCGGACCACTCGTAACCGGAAACCCACGGCCACAGAGCCATGTCGGCAATTGAATAATCGCCGACGATATATTCGTTTGCTGCGAGCTGCCGATCCAACACGCCAAACAGCCGCGTAACCTCGCGTTGGTAGCGATCGATGGCGGGCTGAATCTTTTCCGGAAAGTAGCGCAGAAATACGTTTGCCTGCCCCATCATCGGCCCGACGGCAGACATTTGAAACATCAGCCACTGAATCACGCGGCTTCTGGTTTGGGTATCCTGCGGCAGGAACCGGCCGGTCTTCTCGGCGAGATAAATGAGGATGGCTCCCGACTCGAACAATGCGAAGCCGTCGTCGGTGAGCGTGGGAATTCGGCCGTTGGGATTCAACTTGACGTACCAGTCGGCTTTTTGCTCGTTTGTGGCGAAATCAATCACCCGAACCTCGTATGGTAGAGCCATTTCCTCGAGTGCGATCGAGACTTTCCAGCCATTCGGCGTCGCTGCCGTGTACAGGGTAATTGCCACTAATGACTCCTTGCCTTGGTTCGCCAGAGTGCGTGATTCAGCCCCAGCGGTTGATTTCTGGGCCTGGCGCCCAACACGCGGCGGGCGCCGGTTGGCGCGCCAACGACAGCGCCTTCGCCACCGCCGGGCGCGCCCGAACGCGTCGCATCCAGGCCGCCGTACGCGGCCTGTCCGCAAACGCGAATGCTACCAGCTCCACCATCCCGGCCAGCCACGCGTAGCTTTCGAGATCCGCGATTGAGAACTCGCCCATCAGCCATTCACGGCCGTCGAGCCGCGCCTCGATCTTATTCACCGTCTGCGCGATCTTCGTCTTGCTGTCGGCCAGCCGGTCTTCGGCATTCAAGCCGTCCACCGCGTCCTGCCATCGGGCGCGCAAATCCGCGCTGCCGATTTTGGCCAGCATCGCCGCGTCGGCTTTTGGGGGATGCGCGTGTAAACCCAGATATGCGGCGGCGGGCGCCGTGCGCTCGATCAGCTGACGGCACCAGGTCATCATTTCCCAACGGGCGAAAGGATCCGTAGGACGCAGCGCGCTGCCCTTGCCGACATCGTCAAAATAGCATGCAATGAAAACCGAGTCCGTCATGCCCTCCTCGTCCACCACGACGACCGGGCCTTCGCCCTCGACGCTCATCGCAACTTCCGCTTGCTGCGCGCAGGCCAGAGTGTGACGCTGCCCCTTCGCCAGATCGATGTACACCAGTGCCGCATCGAGACCTGTTTCGAACAGCGCGGCCAACACGGTGAAAGACGGTCCATTGGGCTCGCCATGATAGACCATCATGCTCACTTCGCCTGCTCCAAGCCGATGTACTGTTGCTCTAAAATGGCGACGCGCTTCACCATGGCGGTCCTGCCCATCGCCCAACACGCCTTGGTCGTCGGGCGCGCATAGATGGCGCGCAGCCATCGTAGGATATTCGGCGTCAATTCATCGTTGGACAGCGTGGGCTGCGACAACGGCAGGGCATAGCCCAAGTTGAAACCGTTGACGTCCGCCAGACTGTATCGATCGCTGGCAAGCCACTCGCGCTCGCCGAGCGCGGCCTCCAGCATGCGAATGCCCACGGCGACGCGGCGTCGCGATTCGTTCATTTCCTCTTCGCCGAACAGTCCGTAGATGGCCTTGCGCCAAGCAGTCCGGCGCTCGGGCAACGGAATTCGCTCGATCGCAGCTTTCAATTCGTCAGGATCCTTCGAACGGACTGCGGGTCCCACGAAGACGTTCCACCCGATCATGGAAAAGCTGGGGGCAAGCCATTGATCCATGAATTTCATCCACCAGCGCACACGCCAGCGGTCCCTCGGATGCTCCGGCATGAGCGCGGGGCCGCTAAATGTCTCGTTGACGTATTCCATGATGGCCGTCGACTCGGTGAGCACGCGGTTCCCGTGTCTCATGGCCGGAATCGTTCCCTGCGGATTTATCGCCAAATAGTCGGGCTTGTGTTGATCGAAATTAAGCAGGTCGAGGTAGTGGCTGTCGAATGCCACGCCTTTTTCCATCAGGGCAAGCATCGGCTTGCCTGAATTGGCATTGGGTTCCCAGTGATACAGAGTCACGTCATTCATGGCAGACGCGTCACCCGTTCCAGGAGGTTGAGCAGCTGAACGCGCCCTTCAGTGCCGATTTGCGCGATCACCCGCGCCTCATGCACTGATTGAAGTTTTTCCGCATCTTCGAGCAGTGATCGGCCTCGGGCTGTCAGACCCAGCGAGTAGGTCCTGCCGTCGGTTTCAGATTTACGGCGCCGCACCAGACCGCGGTTGGCCAGCTCCGCGATGATGGCCACGAAATTCGCCTTTTGAATGCCCAATGCCTCGGAGACACTTGACTGGCTGGTACCGGGGTTCTGATCGATCAACATCAACACGGCCAATTGAGTCGGGCGCAAATTCAGAGATGCGAGCGTTTGATTGAAATCGGCAAATATCGCCAGTTGCGCGCGGCGCAATGCATAGCCGATGAGACCGTTGAGCGGCGTCATTTTCACGATTCCGGTTGTGCGTCGCGCACGTCTCTTGTCCCGGGACGCATTGCGCCATCACCTGCGCTGCATCGGCTGACGCCGACCTGAAACGGGATCTTGCCGCTACCGGTAAGCCAATACTCGACGCAGAGTGATATACCAATGGCCGCCGAGTCTGGAGAAATCCTGGACTGCTGCATCGCAGCAAAATGTACCCCTCAGCTTGGCGGATAGTAGCTATAAGCCGAAACTATTGGTTTCGGCAAATGATTGTCTCGTATAACTAGTACATAACTAAGTGTAGGCTCAGATACACAAAAGCAAAATTTCAGGCACTGCAGGGGAGTAAATTCAATGGCACATCTCGAGTCGTTTTCGACGGCTGGCCTTGATCCACGCCGCAAGCTTGCCTTCTGGAATGACTGCGCCAGCGAGAGCTTCTCGCCCTTGGTCTCCGAGCCCGAGGATATCCGCACCTTCAACGGCTCCATCGTGCGCGGCTCCATCGGCGACATGAGCCTGGCAGAGGCCTATTCCGACGCGCAGCTCGTGAGCCACTCGCGCTCGCACGTGGCACGCACCACCAACTCGCTTTTCTTCCTGCAATTGATGCTCGAGGGCGAAAGCATCAGCCGGCAGGACGGCCGCGAATCGCATTTGCGCGCCGGGGACTTTACGCTTTGCGACAGCACCCGCCGCTACGAAATCACCTTCACCGGAGCCAACCGTATGTTGGTGCTTGGCATTCCGAGCGCGAAGCTACGACGGCAGGTGGGCTGGCCGGAGTGCGTTTGCGCGATACCCATGCCGGGCAACCGCGGCGCCAGCGGCCTCTTGTCTCAGCTGCTGCGTCAGTACTGGAGCGAGTATCACCGCGGACTGGATGAGCAGACCGGCAGTCGGGTATCGATTGCCATCCTCGACTTGATCGGCGCGGCGTATGCGGATCTGCCTCAGGCGCTTGCCGACCGCTCGTCACTCGGCACGGCGCATCGCATTCGCATCATCAATTATATTGAGGCGCATTTACACGATCCGGACCTGACTCCGACGAAAATCGCTGAAAACTGCAAAATGACGGCGCGTTATTTGCATCATTTGTTCTCCGACCAGGACGAGACTGTGGCGCGCTACATCCTGCGGCGCCGTCTCGAGGCTTGTTCGCGTGCGCTACAATCGGGATCGCAACGCGGACGCACCGTGACCGCCATCGCGTTCGACTATGGTTTCAACAGTCCCACGCATTTTGGCCGCGTATTTCGCGCCAAGTACAATGCGACGCCGCGCGAATTTCGGCGCCTCAAGAGCGAAATCTCCTGAGAGAGGCTCAAGGGTTCGAACGCTGCGCAGCCGCAGCGTCGGCGATTTTGTCCTGGTTGGCGCGATGAATCACATAATCGCGAATGAGTGCGGCGTCCGCCGAACTGATCTCATCCTTGAATGCCACCATGCCCTTGTCCGCGCGCAGTCCGTCGCGCACCGTCGAATCCCACGCCGCGGCGTTTTTGAGCAGCCCCGAATAGCGCAGATCCGGCAACACGCCGCTGCCCGTCGCGCTGTCGCCATGACAGGTGGAGCAGTACATGTGATAGAGCCTCTTGCCATCGGTCACGGCGGCCGCGCTTGCGGTATCGGGCGGTGGATCGAGCACCGCGGGCACTGTCGTCGGTAGCGCCGGCAGCTGGGCGCTCGCGCCGAGCTTGAATGCCAAGACGCGCGGCAAATTCGCGGCGATGTGCGAATCGCGCGCCAGTTCGCCCGCAGCCAGCCCAAAGGCGCCGCCCCACCCCACCTCGATTGCCACGTACTGCTCGCCGTCCACGGCATAGGAAATTGGCGCCGCCAGCACGCCGGCCTGCGTCTGCCCGGACCAGAGCCGCTCGCCGGTATCGGTCCGATAGGCGATGAATTCGCCCATCCCGGTTCCCTGAAACACCAGACCTCCCGCCGTTGTCAGCACGCCGCCATTCCACGGGTGACCCAGCTCGGCACGCCACACCTCCTTGCGCGCCACCGGATCCCAGGCGGCGAGATGGCCTTTCAAACCGCTCTTGATTTGCGCCTTGATTTTCGGGTCCTGAGGCAGGCTGCCGGAATTGAAATCAACCCCGGTGTTCCATGCGAGCTGGTACTGCTTGTCGGTTTTACCCGGGAAAAAAGGAAATGAAAGTTCGGTAACCGGAAGGTACACGAGCTGCGTGATCGGACTGAACGACATCGGCTGCCAGCTGTGCGCCCCGCCGGGACCCGGCATGGACACAAAGGGCTTACCGGCTTCGCCGTAACGCGCTGCTTGCACGACGTTAGGCCGACCCGTCTTCGGATCCACGCTTTTTGCCCAGGTCGTGGTGGCATAAGGATCGGCCGAGAGCAATTCGCCGGTGGCACGATCGAGCACGTAGAAGAAGCCGTTCTTGGGCGCCTGCATGATGACTTCGCGCTTTTTCCCGCCCAATTCCAGATCAGCCAAGATCAGCGGTGAGCAGGCGTCGAAGTCCCATTCATCCTGCGGCGTGGTTTGGTAGTGCCACGCGTACTCGCCGTTGTTTGCGTGCAAGGCCACGATCGACGAAAGATAGAGTGCATCGCCCTGAGTTTTTCCGCGATTCCACGGCGAGCCGTTGCCGACGCCGATATACAGCAGATCGAGCTTCGGATCATAGGCCATCGAGTCCCACACGGGACCGCCACCACCTAGCTTCCACCACTCGCCGCTCCAAGTTTTCACCGCGCTTTTGAGCGCATCGCTTTCAAATGGCTGCTTGGGATCGCCGGGAACGGTGTAGAAACGCCAGACCTGACGGCCGGTTTCGGCATCGTAGGCCGTCACATAGCCGCGCATGCCCATTTCGCCGCCGCCATTGCCGATCAAGACCATGTCCTTCACGACGCGCGGGGCACCGGTGATCGTGGCACGCCCGCCGGCGGGCACAGTCATCACTTCCCAAGCCGGCGTGCCGCTCGCGGCATTCACCGCAATCAGCCTGCCATCGAGCGTGCCCAGGTAGATGCGACCCTTCCAAGCCGCGACCCCGCGGTTCACCACATCGCAGCAAGCATTGACGGCCGCCTGGCCCGGCACTCTTGGATCAAATGTCCAGAGTGCCTTACCGCTTTTAGCGTCAAGCGCGAACAGCTTGCTCCACGCACTCGTGACGTACATGACTCCATCGATGACCAACGGCGTTGACTCCTGGCCGCGGTGCGCCGTGTCGAGGTCGTAACTCCACGCCAGACCGAGTTGCTTCACATTGTTCGCGTCGATGTTCTCGAGCGGGCTGAAGTGTTGCTCGCTGAAAGTGCGGCCAGGAGCCATCCAGTTGCCGGGCTCAGTGTCTGCCGCCAGCAGCCGCGCCATATCGACGGCGGCTGCCGGCTTTGCGGGCGGCGCCGCGGCGGGCGGCGGCGTTGGCGCGGGCGGGCTGCAAGCAGCGAGAGCGGCGCTGAGAAACACGACGAGCGCCCTGGCCAAATCGCCGGCGGCAGTCGCGCTGAATTTTGCGTTCACGGAAGACACTCCACAGGCATCTCGGGCGGGGTCGCTGCGACATGAAGCGCCACTCGCCAATCAGTAGGCTCGACCGATGAAGATCGTTGATTCGATCATTAGAGAACGGAGACGAGCGCTCTTCAGGCGGGCGCCGCAGCGGCGCGATCCCCCAATTCCGCGGACGGCCGCTTCGCCAAAATCAAAGCGACCGCCCCGAGGAAGCACCACGCGGCCAGGAAGTAAAATGTCACGCCGTACCCGACCCCCTGGTCGAAGAGCCGGCCCGCCACTTTCGGCGCAATGGCGGAAAGCGTGGTGTTGATCGCGATCGCCAAACCCGCGAGCGAGGCAAAGGCGCGAGTGCCGAAGTAGTTGCTCAATACCGTCATGAGGCAGACCAGACCGCCGCCGAAACCGATGCCAAGGCAGGTGGCGAATAGAAATACTTGCCAGAGCGCAGTTGCATCGACGACCACGACGAGTCCGACGGCGAACACCGCCATGAACAGCGCAAAAAGATAGCGCGGGTCGAGGCGGTCGCCCAAGCTCGCCAATATCGCCTTGCCGATGAGACCACTCACGGTCACGATGCCGACCGCCCAAGCGCCGATGCTGGCCGAGTGGCCGAGATCTTTGAGATGAACGACGCCATGCGCGAGAAACAAAGTGTAGCCGCCGCTGCAGCCGAGCATTGAGACCAACAGCAGCCAATAGGCGGGATTTCGAACCGCGGCGGCAAAGGACCATTCGCGGCGGCTGACAAACGCGGGACGGGTATCGGGCGGCGCAGTGCCGGTTGCGGCTGCGCCGAATCCGTCCGCGATCTGATTCAGATCTTCCGGGCGCTCGCGCACAAAAATCAGCGCGAGAGCCGCGGCGACGGCGGACAGTGCCGCGATGAGCCACCAGCCCGCTCGCCAACTGCCGGTCGCCTCGATCAATTGATTGAGAAGCGGCGCAGCGACGAATCCGCCGATGGCTCCGGCCGAATACAACAGCGCCAGCGCGAGCGCGCGTCTGCGCACGAACCAGCGCACCAGCCCCGCCTGCGATGCCATGGCTCCGCCGGTCGCCACGCCCGTGCCGACCAACAAACCGAAGCACAACATTCCCCCGATACCGCCCGTGACGATGGTCGCCATCAACACGGCTCCGGCGATAATGAAAAGGCTGCCCAACACCAGGGTCTTGCGTACACCGAAGTGATGGACGCTCATGGCAACCAGCGGCCCCGGCAAGCCGGACATGATCATGTACACCGAGAACATGTTGCCGAGGGTCTCGCGATGCAGACCCAGGGACCCCGCCATGGCGGCGTTGATCACCGCGGGCCCGTAAGCGGGAAAGCCGAGATTGAGGAACACCACGCCCCAAAGCGTTGCCAGCAAGGTCCAGCCGTAGAAACGTGGAATGCGCAAGTCTGGTAAAATACGCGACCTTTCCGACCAGCGCAATGCATGCAGTTCCAGCGTTTTGACCTCAATTTATTGATTGCGCTCGACACCTTGCTGCGCGAGAAGAACATCACTCGGGCCGCCGAGAAGGTGTTCGTCTCACAACCCGCGATGAGCGCAGCACTGCACCGGCTGCGCGACTTTTTCGGCGATCCTTTGCTGGTGCG
This sequence comes from uncultured Gammaproteobacteria bacterium, assembly GCA_963771615.1. Lineage (GTDB taxonomy): Bacteria > Pseudomonadota > Gammaproteobacteria > Steroidobacterales > Steroidobacteraceae > Bog-1198. The sequence continues at coordinate 711,596 of CAVYUD010000003.1, read as the reverse complement.
TGTCGGCCGCGACATGGAGTTGTCGGCACGCGGTCAATCCTTGGTCGAGCCTGTGCGCGAGGCTTTGCTGCTGATTCAGGCAACGCTCGGCACGCAGCCTACCTTCACGGCCGCCACGACGCAGCGCGAATTCACGCTCATTGTGTCCGAGGAGGCGGTGCCCAGCCTGCTTCCGGCGATACTGAAGCACGCCAGCGCTGAAGCGCCCGGGATCCGCATCAAGTTCGATCTGGTATCGCAAGCGTCGCTGAACCGGCTCGAATACGGCGACGCCGATTTGTGCCTGTGCTTGGACAGCCTGAGGCTGTTCGAGGTGCGTTCGTTCCCCGACACATTGTCGAACGTGCGGCTGCGGCCGGTGCGCTGGGTTTGCGCAGTCGATCGCGATCATCCCACCGTAGGCGACAGCATCACGGCCGAACAATATTTTTCGCTGCCGCATGTCTTCGGCCGACCCAGCGGGCATACCGCATCGTCCGAGGAGTTGGTGCGCCGCATCCTGGACGTCGAGTTGGCGGTGCATTACTCGTTGCCCAGCTTGTTGCATTTGCCGCTGGTTTTGCCGGGCACTCGCCTGGTGGCAACCATGCCCGAGCGCATCGCGCGGATGCTCCCCGAAACTCTTCACATAAAATCCTTTCCCCTGCCCTTCGCCACGCCGCCCTCGCATGAGATCCTTCTGTGGCATAAGCGTCACGATTCGGATCCCGCTCACGCTTGGCTCCGCGATCTGGTGATTCGGCTGGCGCAAGAGACTTAGAGGCGGCCTCGTCTTCCCTGCGAGTACACTGCAGTTTCAGTGGCAGTCGAACGTACAATCGGTTCTTCGGGTGCAATCGAGCGCTAACCCATCGGAGGGCACGCAATGCGCGCGTATCAGTTGAGCGCCGGCAGCAATTCTCTCGCCGGTTTACAGCGCTGCGAGAGAGCCGACCTTAAGCCCCAGGCGACACAGATACTGGTGCAGATGAAGGCGGCATCACTCAATTACCGCGACCTGATGATTGCGCGCGGCCACTACATGGGGGGACCAGTGGCCGCCAGCATCATTCCCCTATCGGACGGGGCCGGCGAAGTCACTGCGGTGGGAGCTGCAGTGACGCGGTTTCGCGTGGGCGAACGCGTCGCGGGCACCTTCTTTCGACAGTGGATCGACGGCGGACCGCCGCGCGGCCCCTTGTTTGCACTCGGCGCACCGCCTGCCGACGGCGTGCTCGCCGAATACGCGGTGTTCGACGAGCAAGACGCTGTCGCGCTGCCTGCGCATCTATCGTATGAGGCCGCTGCGACGCTGCCCTGCGCGGCAGTCACGGCGTGGCGGGCGCTCATGGAGATTTGCCGGATCGTACCCGGTGATACGGTGTTGCTGATCGGAACCGGCGGGGTGTCTATATTCGCGCTGCAATTCGCTCGTCTCGGCGGCGCGCGCGTTCTGATCCTTTCCTCCAGCGACGCCAAGCTCGAGCACGCGCGCAAACTTGGCGCCGAGGGCTGCATCAACTATCGCAACACACCTGAGTGGGAAGGCGAGGTGCTGAAGCACACCGACGGGCGCGGCGTCGATTGCATACTCGAGGTCGGCGGCGCGGGCACATTGAGCCGTTCCATTGCCTCGGTTGCGGTCGGGGGGCGGATTGCATTGATCGGCGTGCTCACAGGTCCCGTCGCGGCGGGCAGTCCGTACGGCCTCCTCGGCAAACAAGCCAGCGTGCATGGTGTCTTTGTCGGCTCGCGCGGCCACTTCGAACGTATGAATGCCGCCATTGCGTTGCACCGGCTCGAACCCGTCATCGACCGGGTTTTCGACTTCGACGATGCGCTCGCGGCCTATTCCCATCTGCAGAGCGCGGCGCACTTCGGCAAAGTAGTAGTGCGTATTTGAGCGAGCAGTTCACCGTACGCGACGCGACCTTCGCACTGCTGCGCGAATTCGGGCTGACCACGGTGTTCGGCAATCCTGGTTCCACGGAGCTGCCGATGTTCCGCGATTTTCCTGCCGACTTCCGCTACGTGCTTGGCCTGCAGGAATCGGTGGTGGTCGCGACGGCGGACGGATTTGCGCAGGCGCGCCGCGCGCCCGCGCTGGTGAACTTGCACTCCGCCATCGGCGTAGGCCATGCCTTGGGGAGCATCTTCACCGCGTTTCGTAATCAGACGCCGCTGGTGATCACGGCGGGTCAGCAGGCACGCTCCATCCTGCCCTTCGAGCCGTTTCTGTATTCGGAGCAGGCGACGCAGCTGCCGAAACCGTATGTCAAATGGAGCTGCGAACCGGCGCGTGCCGCGGATGTGCCGGCGGCGATCGCTCGCGCCTACTACACCGCCATGCAGCCGCCGCGCGGTCCCGCCTTTGTGTCGGTGCCAGTGGATGATTGGGACCGGCCTTGCGATCAGTTGACGGCGCGGCCGGTCAGTCAAACCATCGCCGGGGATCCCGCGCTGCTTGCGCGCGCCGCCGCGGCTCTCAGCGCAGCCCGGAGGCCGGTCTTCGTGGTCGGGGCATCGGTGGCGCGCGATGATGCCTGGGATGAGGTCATCGCCCTTGCCGAGGAGCATCACGCCGCGGTCTGGGTGAGCCCGATGTCGGCGCGCAACAGCTTTCCGGAACTCCATCCCTTATTCGCCGGCTTCTTGCCGGCTGATCGCGCGCGAATCGTTGAGCGCCTCGACGGAGCGGACTTCATTTTAGTGCTCGGCGCGCCGGTGTTCACCTATCACGTCGAGGGACAAGGTCCGCACATTCCTGCGGGCGCGTCGCTGGTGCAATTGACCGATGATCCCGGCGCCGCGGCCTGGTGCCCCATCGGCACTTCCATCGTCACCAATTTAAAGCTCGGCGTGGCCGCGCTGCTTGACTGTCCGCCGACGGCAACGCGAAGCCCGCCCGTGATTCCGCCTCGGACTCCGCGGGTCAGCGCCGGTGATTTAATCGATCGGTATCTGATGCAGCAAATTGCCGACCTCCGCCCTGCCGACAGCATCATCGTCGAGGAGGCGCCGAGCAGCCGCGGCGCCATGCACGACCACCTGCCCATGCTCGAGCGCGACTCCTTCCATACCTGTGCGAGCGGCGGATTGGGCCACGGACTTCCCGCAGCAGTGGGTGTCGCCCTGGCACGGCCGGGGCGCAAGGTGATCGGCCTGCTGGGCGACGGTTCGGCCATGTATTCCATCCAAGGGCTGTGGACCGCAGCGCAATTGAAGCTGCCCGTGGCATTCATCATCGTCAACAACTCGAGTTATCGCGCGCTCGAGGAGTTCGGCCGTCGTTTCGCCATCGATGTTCTGCCCGGCGTGCATCTGCCGGAGCTGGATTTTTGCAGGCTCGCGGAAGCTCAGGGCGTCAAGGCAATCCTGGTGACATGCTGCGCGGACCTCGACGGCGCGCTGCGCACGGTGTTCGCGGCGGCATCGCCCATGCTGTTGGAAGTGCGCGTCAAATAAACGATCGCACCGGCTCCTCGCCATCCCAGCCGATGCTGGCGCGATAAAATTTGCTGAACAACGCTTCGAAGGCGGCGCCGAGTTCGATCAGCTCCACGTAGCCGGGTAAATCGTTCGTGGTATCCATGTACGCCACGCGCCCGCCGCTCGGCACGGAGGCGATGAACGCCAAGTCGTGTCCCGCCGATCGATAGCGCTCGACATCCTGGTCGAAATTCGTCGTCGCGCGTCCCCAGTGATGGAAGCCGTAGCCGCGGCGATCGATCCACTCGCGATACACGGATGGCGCATCGTTGTTCGGCTGGATGAGTTCGATGTTCATATGTCCCGCAAAACTCATGGCGATCGCCACGTCGGCGGTCGAATCTCGGCCGCGGTACTTGGGGTTGCCGCCCGTGAAGTGATCGAGCAAGAACCATGGACCGACCTTGAGCTTATCGACCCACACGCTCATGGCTGCGCGTATATCCGGTACGACGTAGCACATTTGAATGATGCCATCATCCGGTTGACCAAATCCCACAAGACCCATGGCAACTCTCCTAAGGGTTTGAAAATCAGCGCGTGAAATCAGCCCCGCTTAATCGGCGACACCGAGCGTCCAACCGCCGTCGATCGAGATCTGCTGGCCCGTCAAGTAGGATGAGGCGGGCGAAGCTAAGAATAACGCGAGACCTTTGATATCTTCGGGAAATCCCACGCGATGCATCGGGACTACTTTGGCCACGGCTTCTTGAACCTGCGGCTGCTTGGCGTGGCCGCCGCCGATATTGGTGACAAAGAAGCCGGGCGCGATGGCGTTGACGGTGATTTGATAGGCCGCGAGTTCCAGAGCAACCGCACGCATCAGGTGTGCCGCCCCGGCCTTGGCAGCCATGTAGGCGGAGCCGATGACCGGTTCGCAAAGATATGACGCCACCGAAGTCGTGACGATCATTCGTCCGGAGCGCTGCGGCCGCATGAGGCGCGCGCCCGCTCGCAGCGTCGCGAATACGCCGTTTAAATTCACATCGATGACCCGGTTCCAGCGCTCGTCCGTATAGCGTTCAAGCGAACCCTCCGGATTGCGCGGCCTCGCGGTTCCCACCCAACTGCTCACGAAGCCCGGACCGGAATCAATGCCGGCATTGGCGAAAACGACATCAAGCCGGCCATGCGCGCCGTGCGCCGCATCGAATGCTTTATCCAGAGCCGCATGATCGCTTACGTCGACAACCTCGCCGCGCACTTGATAGCCCAGTCCCTTGAGGCGCCGCGTCTCCGCTTCGACGCGCACGGCATCGATGTCGAGCAGGGTCACGCCGGCGCCATTTTCAGCCATGGCCTCTGCCAGCCCGAGTCCGAGCCCGCTGGCGCCCCCGGTGACGATGACGCCGTAGCCTTGAACGCTGAACAATCCACTGATCTTCATGCATGCTCCTGCGAGGCTGCGGCGGCAGCGCCCATCTCGACGAGAATCTTCAAGCCCTCCTGGCGACGCAAGCGCTGCAGCCCCTGCTCCAGCAAATTCTCGAATGCAATGGTTTCGACCCATCCCTCGAGCGGATAGCTGCCGCGCGCCATGCCTTCAATCACACTGGGAAAGGCGTTCACCGACATGGCAACGCCCGTGATGTTGATCTCCGGCATCAACAGATCGAAAGGCGGAATCACCACCGGATGATGATGAATAGCCACCACCACGGCGGTGCCATCGACCCGCGTACCGTGCAATATGGCTTTGAATGACGCGGGTGCCCCCGCGGCATCCACCGAAGCATGCGCGCCCAAGCCTTCGGTCAGGTCGCGGATCGCCGCAATCGGATCAGTGTCGGTGGGATCGAGGACTTCATCCGCGCCCAAGCGTGCCAGCACCGCGCGGCGCAGCGGCGAGGGATCGATGACAATAACCTTGACACCCCGCTCCTTGAGCGCGAAGTACACGCCGATGCCAATGGGACCCGCGCCGTGAATGGCGGCCCATTGCCCCGCTTCGAGCCGGCAGCGATTCGCCGTGTGCCAGGCAACCGCCAGCGGCTCGATGAGTGCGCCCTGCATTGCGCTCATGCCGCGGGGTAAGCGGTGCGCCATCGAGCGGCGAACCACCGTGTAGTCGGCAAGGCCGCCGCCATGGCGGTTGTACCCGTGAAAAGCCACCAGCGGGCAATGGTTGTACTGCCCCGCGCGGCACCAGAGGCAATGACCGCAAGTTTCAAGCGGCTCCACGGCGACAAGATCTCCGACCGTAAGATCGAGAACCCCTTCGCCGCAGGCAACAACTTCTCCCGACAACTCGTGGCCGAGAATCACCGGATTTTTGACGCCGGTCAGCGGATGCGGCGTAGTGCGGGTGGTAATCGGGCCGTCATAAATCTCGTGCAGATCGCTGCCGCAGATTCCGTTGTACATCACCCGCAGTTTGACCTCTCCCGGACCCGGCTCCGGTTCAGGCACGGACTCGAGCCTCACGTCGCCTCGACCATGGTAGACGGCAGCGCGCATCGGTTAGTAGTTGGAGGGTGTGTTGCGAGCCAAGTACGCGGCCAGCGCATCCAATTCCTGATCGCTGATTTCAGTCTTGCGAAACTGCGGCATGACCGAAATGCCGTGGCGGACTAAGACCTTCACCGTGTTAACCGGCAGGTCCTGCCACTCGAGCAGCACACCGGATTTCACGCCTTGATACTTCACGCTCAGTGCATGCGTTCCCGGATGAGTCACTCCTGGATCATGGCACGGCGCGCACCACTTGGTGTAGACGGCGCGGCCCGCCGCGAAAGTTTGGGAATCCTCTGCCCACGATGCGCGCCCGAGTAGAGCTGCCGCGGCGATGCCCACCGCGAATAAACTCAAAACCAATCTCACGCCGCTCATGATGGCTTGCCGCGCAGGTGTCGGGGCCATATGTCATAGCGGCCGGGCGATAGAACCCCGTTAGGATCGATGGCATCCTTCAGCGTCTCGTGAAAACGCTGCAATGCGTGATTGTTGAATGAGTAGACATCCATCACCGACTTCTGGAATACCGGCGCGGTGCGATATTCGCCCCAGCCCTGTTGTCCGCCGATCTCAATCAGCTTCTTGAATCCTTCCCGATAGCGTTTGTTCGTCTCGGGGTCCTCGGTCACGGGAGTGGCCAGGATGAAAATGAAGCTGCGCTCCCAAAAACAGGCGGGTAGAGTGAAACTGCGAAACAGCGGCATACCCAGATCACGAGCTGCGCGGCTGAAGACCCGGTTCGCCTCGATAATGGCGGCGCCGGTGCGCGGTATGATCGGCGAAAACCACATGTGACCCTTGGATGGAGTGGGATTCCACGGCGTGCGGGCGCCGATCGAGAAGGCTCGCAGCGAGGGGATGCCGAATTCCGGCTCGTGGAATTGCTCGATGTTCGCGGGATTCAAGGGCAGACTGACCCGGTCGACGATGTTGAATTTCGCTCCCTCGATCCTCGCGAAGTGCCGCTGCGTCGCTTGCCACTGAGCCTCAATCACTTCCATGGGCCCGTGAAAACTCAGCCACAGTTGCCAATAGGGAATCTGCGACTTGATGCCATAGGCTTCGAGCTCGCGCGAGTAACCTAAGTCAACCGCGGTGAGTAGCTTGCGATGCTCGTCGGTCATGTGCGGCGGTCCGCTCTCGTTCCAAAGCTGGATCTGAGCGATTGGCGGATAGCCGATGAGAGGCGACGCGATGTCCGGAAATCCAGCCGTGATGCGCGAGTTCTCCAGATAGTTGAGCGTCTCGACCATCGGCCCCAAATCGCGGTACCTCGGCAGCGACACCGTGCACGCGCATGTAGGCCTCCGGCTGCGGCATCAGCCAAAATCCCATCTTGGTGACGATCCCGTAGTTCGACTGGGAAAAGATGCCGTCGATCCACGGACCGCAACCCGACTTGTATTGCTGCCAGGTTTCGGCCTTGGGGATCGCGCCCATTCCGGTACGCAGCAGTTCGCCGCTGGGCAGTACAACCTCCATGCCGCAATGCGAATCGAAGTGATTGCGATAGTTCGCTGCCGTGTAGCCGCCGCCACGATCGATGGCATTTCCTACCACGCTTCCCCAGCCTGGATCGGGGCAATCGATCCATACCTTGAGCTTGCGATCCTGAATGTAACGGTACAGATCAAAGTAGCTGACTCCCGGCTCGACCAGCGCAAAAGCGTTCGCCTCATTGACCTCGATGATGCGGTTCATGCGCTTCAAATCGAGCACGACGCAACCCGAATACGCGGGCGCCGAGCCACCGTAGCCTAAATTCTTGCCGGTCGAGATGGCGTACAGGGGTACGCGATAGCGATTGGCGATTCGCACGATTTGCTGCACTTCGCTCGGTCGCGGACGGTGCAACGGCCGCAGATGCAATCCGCTCCTCGGGCTCGTTGAGAAAAGGCGAATAGGCATCGCGATACAGATCAAGATCCTCGTCGCTGGTAAAGACCCATTGCTTTCCAACGACTTTCTCGAATTCGGCGATGGCGGCGGAAAAATCGCTCTGGCTGACGCCCGGCGGCACTCTCATGCGCGCGCTCCTCCGATCACCCACCACACCAGCTGCTCATTGAGGGGCACGCTGCGGCGAGTGACGACGCGCAGCCAATGGTCCTTGGCGAGTTGCTCCAGACAAAAAAATGAACGCTCGGTCGTCATGCCGGCGATCGCCGCTGCGCCTGCGTCCCAGCGTACTCGAAGCTCATCGCGCCACAGCGCCGTGACGTCGCCCTGGATGGCGAGCGTCCTCTGACCCTTGCCGCGCGCCGCCGCAGCGAAACTGCTGGCGATCGGAAAGCGCGAATCGAAAATAACGGCATCTAAAAGGACGGGCGACGCCGGGAAACCCCAAGCGACGGCAAAGCTGGTCGCCATGACGGCGCCGGCGAGGCAGAATTCGCGGCGGTCCATGACTCTCCGATCGGTGCGAACTCAACAATGCTATAGGCGCATCGCACACCGAAGCTCGATTAACAGCGAACGGAGCCGCGCTTTTGCAGGAACTCCCGCCGCGGCTCCGCGTGCACAGCGCAATGCTCCCACCGGGCGCTCGCAGAGCGCTTAAGATGCTTCAAATCTCTTAAGAGCGAGAAAAACAAGTGGCAGATATTAAAGCCTCGCAGCCGCGCAGTGCGATTTATCAGGTGTGCCTGGTTGGCCTGTTGAGCCTGAATTTCGGCATCTTATTCTTTGACCGCAATGCATTGAATTTCGTGATGCCCTTTGTCAAACCAGACCTCGGGCTCACCAACACGCAAGTGGGCCTGACAGCTTCTGCACTCTCCTTCGCGTGGGCAGTCTCGGCCTTGTTCGTCGGCGCGGCGGCCGACCGGGGCGGACGGCGCAAGCCATTCCTGATTGCCGCGACGATCGCGTTCTCGCTGTGTTCATTTGTCAGCGGGCTCGCCGGCTCTTTTCTCATGCTGCTGGGATCGAGGTTGCTGATGGGCTTGGCCGAAGGCGGCGTCGCACCCATCTCGCAGACCATCACTGCGCTGACGGTATCGCCCGCTCGACGCGGTCTCGCCATGGGCGTCATGCAGAATTTCGGTTCCAACTTGCTGGGCTCCTTCGCGGCTCCCGTTCTCCTAGTCGCGTTTGCCACTGCCTACGGCTGGCACAAGGCCTTCTATCTTGCAGGCATTCCCGGACTCATTTCTGCGTTCCTGCTCTGGTGCTTCATTGAGGAACCTGCAAGCGTCGCGACGGCATCGTCGGAAGCGCGGCAATCGCTGCGCAGTCGCGTGAGCGAAATTTTGGCGCAGCGGAATATGCAGATATGCGTTTGCATCTCCATCTTGCTGGTGTCGTACCTGGTGATTTGCTGGGCATTCACACCATTGTTTCTGACCAAGGTACGAGGATTTGCGCCCGCGCAGATGGGATGGCTCATGGGCACGTTAGGGCTTTCGGCGACCGTCGGCAGTTTTGTCGTCTCCGGCGTCTCGGATCGGATAGGACGCCGACCGGTAATCGTATTTACCTGCTTCCTTGGCGTGATACTGCCGCTGGGCGCATTGTTCTACCACGGTTCAATCTGGATTCTCGCCGTAATCTTTTTCTTTGGCTGGGCATTGACCGGCGCCTTCCCGTTGTTCATGGGAACGATTCCGTCAGAAACCGTCAGTGCCCGGCACATGACAACTGCAATGGCAATCATCATCGGATCGGGAGAGGTCGTCGGCGGTGTGATCTCTCCCGCCGCCGCGGGCTGGGCGGCAGACCTCACGGGTCTGGGAGCGCCCTTGTGGATCATGATCGGACTGTGCGCCGGCGCGGGTGTCCTGGCATTTTCACTGACCGAGACCGCCCCGGCCTGCCGCAAGAGCCGCGGCTCACACCGCGACCCCGCCGGGCTGGGACTTGAACGGTAGGAACCAGAGTGCAATCGCGGCCGCGAATGACCCGATGCCCATGGCAATGGCGACAGTTTCCAAACCGTAGCCCGCGCTGAAGAGAAAGCCGGCGATGATGGGCGCAAGGACCGATCCGGCTCGGCCGGTTCCCACCGCGAAGCCGGTTCCCGTCGCCCGCAAATTGGTAGGGAATACCTGCGCCAGGATTCCATATAACCCCACGATCCCGGAGTTCGTGAAGAAACCCGCGATCGCACAGACGATCGCCAAATGCGTCAGATCCGCCGGCGTGCGGCCGAAGACCGCGAGCATCACCGTCGACATCGCCAGCACGAACATCGTGAGGCCCTTGAGGTTGAAGCGCAGGGACAGCAGTCCGAGCACAGCGCCGCCGGTCGCGCCGCCGACGTTGAGCCACACCAGAACACCGGCAGCCGATGCGGGAGTAAAGCCCAAGTCAACGACAATCTTCGGTATCCACTTGATGATGAAATAAAAGCTGATGACGTGCAGAAAATAGGCAAACGACATCAGCAGTGTGATTCGCACAAACTGCGGACTAAAAATACCTGCCACCGAGCGGCTGCGCATTTCAGTCGAGACAGCCGGCAACGCATCGACCGCCGTACGGCCCAAGCGAGCGAGGCTGCGATTTACCGCAGCCAGCGCATTTGCCGGTTGCCGCTGGCAGAGCCACTCAATCGACTCCGGCACCAGAAAGAACACGAGGGGAATAAATGCTGCGGTTACCGATGCGCCAAACCAAAACACGGCGCGCCAATCGCCGTGCTTGAGCAGCATTGCCGCGATCGAGCCGCCCACTACGGCGCCGATAGGGTAACCAATGGCCATCAAGGATACGCACAGAGCGCGTCGGCGCGAGTTCGAGAATTCCGAGGCCACGGCGTTGATCGTCGCCAACATACCGCCGATGCCAAGCCCGGTAATCACCCGCCATATCGACAACGAATATATATTCCTCGGCTGCGTGGCCATGACCATGCCGATGCTCATGACAACGAGGCAACCGAGCAGAGTCCGGCGCCGGCCAATTTTGTCGGCAACGCCGCCCAGGAAAATGGATCCCGCCCCCATTCCGATCAACTCCATCGACAACACGAAGCCAAGCGCCGCGCGGTCGATGCCCCATTCACGCGCTATGCCGGGCGATGCGAAGCTGATGGCGAGAACGTCAAAGCCATCCAATGCGTTGAGGCCGACCGTGATGGCGATGACGACGATCTGCGCCAAGCTCATCGGACTGGTCGCCAATAAATCTCGTGGATCTTTCATTCGTCTCTCGATGTTTAGAAGTCGTCTACGCGCACACTACGCCGCAGTTCAGGATGTCGCGAATGTCCTCGAGCACGCGATGCGGCTGATGCGATGCAGGTTGTCGCGCCCAATCCTCGATTTTCGTCATCCCGGTCACCACGCCCAACGCAGTCGCACCGCCCCGGCGCGCCATGATGATCTCAACCAGCGGATCATCGCCCACCACAGCGATGTTGCGGACGGGCAGTTTTAATTTCTTCGCCACGAAGCGCAGCGCATGCAAGGAAGGCTTGCCCGTAAGAAGCATGCGCGCCTTGGTCAGCCGGCGGATGGCGCCGACGATGGCGTACGAGTACCCCATGGTGCGTCCCTGCTTGGTTGCGAAAAACGGCACATCGGACGCCACGTATAGTTTTGCGCCGGCCCAGATCGCATTACACGCCGCTTCAATGTCCTTCATGTTGCACTCAGGGTGCCAACCTACATAGACGGCCTGAACGTCCTGCGACGCCGCTTCAGCGGGGAAGCTGACTTCGATGCCGCTGTCGGCCAGAACCGCACCCACTCCCCGGCTGCCCAGAATCAAAGCCCGGGTAATGCCGGCGCGACGCATGAGGTCGGCTGCGACGCTGCTCGGCGTGAGCATTTGTTCGTCCTCGAGCGGCAGACCAACGCTTCGCAATCGGCTTGCCTGCTCGGCCGGCCGATAGGCGCTGCCGTTGGTGAGCACCACAAACGGAATGGTCCGTCGCTGCAACTCAGACAGCACCTCGATGGCGCCGGGCAGCACTTCGTAGCCGCCCAGAGAGCGGTCGCTCAACACCAGCGTGCCGTCAAGATCGAACATGAACCCCTTGACGGCCGACATCTCGCTTGCGGGCGCCTTGGGGCCGGCTCTGCGAGTCATTATTTCTTCGCCGTCTTGGTTGCGGTACTGCGCCGCAGCTCGAGACTGAATGCCGGCTTGCGTACCGATATCCGATCGAGATCCCGCCGCGCCGTCAATTCACGGATGAGATGCATGACGGGTTTCGTCGACGGATTATAGACCCGGCTGGCCGCAGGCGCGGCCAGCATGGCATCGACCTGGCCGCCCGGCATGGTGGCCCGAAGCAAGAACTCTTCGTCCGAAAGCCGCGCGCCGATTCGGCGCCGCAGCTCTTCGACGGGAGCCATGACTGGCTCCATGCGCAGTTCGCGCGTACGCGGCAGCGACTCGATGCGCTCCATCACTTTCGGGTCGATTGAAACGTTGGGCTTGCCGAAGCGCCCAAGTGCGTAGCGAATGACTTCATCGGGAATGACTGCATAGCGCTCAGAGCCGGTCACGTTCATGACCGCCTGCGCCAATACCATTTGCGCGAATGGAGTCATCACGATCGGCCATCCTAACTCCTCGCGCACGCGTCCCAACTCTTCGATCACGGCCTGCTCGAGGTGCGCAAGCCGGCTCTCCTTAAGATGTCGGCGCATCGTGCCCACCATGCCGCCCGGCAACTGATGCCGTAGATAGGCCGCATCAAAGGCTTGCGGCGCGCCGACCGGTAATCCGTCCGCGGCTGCGAGCTGGCTAAAGTAGCTTCCCACCTCAGCCAGGGCCTCGGTATCGACCAGGGGCGTGTGGCCGAGCGCGCGAAGGTTGCTCACGACACGCAGAGACGGCGGATTGGAAATTCCGTCGGCGGCGGCACCGGATGCACATTGCAGCGCGGTCACGCCGTAGTCCGGTGCGTCCATGTAGACGAGCTCAGCCTGTCCGATCGTGCAATGCGAGTGCAGCTCGAGCGCCTTGTTGCCGATCACCGCCTTGATCGCCGGAAGCAACGTGCGGGCGCGGTTGGGCGAGAGCAGTCCGCCGGGATCCTTGACATACACGGCATCGATGTCGGTGCAGGCGGCGAGCTTGCGGGCCCGCTCGACGTAGTGAGCATCGTCGTGAACCGGACTCAAGGTGAAGACCAACGCGGCGATGACATATTCGCCGCCGCCGCGCTTCACCATGGCGGCACAGGCGATATTTGAATCCGCATCGTTCATCGGGTCCGCAAGACAAAACCGGCGTATGCCGTTGCGTGCCAGAACCCGAAACGCCAGTGCCATGAAATCTGGGCCGGCGGTCTCCCACGAGATGAATCGAAATCCCGTCGACATGAATTGCAGCGGCGTGTTCGGCGTTGCGGCGGCCATCAGCCGGATCCGCTCCCACGGATCTTCTTTTTTGAAGCGAACCGCTACCCCCATATGGGTGGAGGTCGTGAAATCGATGGCTTTGAAGCCAACGCGGTCCAGGGTCGGCGCAATACTCAAGGTGCGTGCCGTGTCGATGCCCAACGCCGCCCAGAGGCACTGATTGCCGTCTCGAAGCGAAGTCTCAACGATGCCGACCTCAGCCATGGCGAACCTCGGCGAACTGCTGACGGCCTTCGAGCAGGCGTTCTACGAAACCCGTGTCGACGCCGCCGGCGCGAAACTCAGGATCTGCGAGCAGCATGGCATGAAGCGACAGATTGGTTTGTATCCCAACGATGCGCACCGCCGCCATGGCGGAGCGCAGGCGCTCCAACGATGTGTCCCGATCCGCTCCGTGGGCGATGACTTTCCCCAGCAGCGAATCATAGAACGGCGGCACGCGCGAGCCCGAAGCGATGTGCGTGTCGACGCGAATCCCCTCGCCGCTCGGCCAACTCGCCTCGCGCACCAATCCTGGACTCGGCGCGAAGTTATTGGCGGGATCCTCGGCATTTACCCGGCACTCCAGCGCGTGGCCGCGGAAACGAATTTCGGATTGCGCGAACGACAAGCCGGCGCCGCTTGCAATGGCAATCTGTTCAGCAACAAGATCGAGTCCGGTCACGGCTTCGGTGACCGGATGCTCCACCTGAATACGCGCGTTCATTTCCAGGAAAAAGAATGCGTCGCTGTGCTGATCGACGAGAAACTCGACCGTCCCGGCACCGCGATAAGACAGACGTGCGGCAAAACGCACCGCCGCCGCATGCAGCCTTCGCCGACAATCCTCCGACAGTCCCGGCGCAGGCGATTCCTCCAGCAGCTTCTGATAGCGGCGCTGCACCGAGCAATCGCGTTCACCCATATGAACCACGCCCCCGGCTCCGTCTCCGAAGACTTGCACCTCTACATGGCGTGCACGCGCAATGAAGCGCTCCAGAAATACCCGTGGGTCGCCAAATCCGGCCTGCGCTTCGGCGGCCGCCACTTCCATCGCGGCAGGCAGTTCTTCCAGTCGGCCCACGCGCTTCATTCCCCGGCCGCCTCCGCCGCCGACCGCTTTGACCAAAAGCGGCGCGCCGATCTCGCGCGCCGCGACCATCGCCTCGTCCAGGGTCGCCACCGTCGCACCGGGCGCGATTGGAATACCGGCCTGCTGCGCTTCGCCTCGGGCGCGCACCTTGTCCGAAACCGCTTCGATCTGCGCGGCCGTGGGACCTATGAACACCAAGCCGCTGGCTTCGCATAGTTGCGCGAGCGCCGGGCGCTCCGAGAGAAATCCGTAGCCCGGATGCACCGCGTCCGCCCGCGTGCCGAGGGCCGCCTGGACGATGCTGGCCGCGTTCAAATAACTTTCGCTCGCCCGTGCGGGCCCGATGCATACCGTGCGATCCGCCAGTGCCGCAGGCACGCTGTCGCGATCCGCGTCGGAAACTGCGAGAACGGTTTCTATGCGCAACATCCGACAAGTACGGATGATTCGCGCTGCGATCTCCCCGCGGTTGGCGATCAGGATGCGGCGGATGGCCACGGATCAAACCGGCTTGGCGATGCGCAGGAGGATTTCGCCGTACTCCACGAACGCCCCATCGGCGACGAGAATTTCAGCCACCGTACCGCTCGCCTCGGCACGCACGGTGTTCATCAGCTTCATGACCTCGATGATGCCCACAATCGTATCTCTCTCGACCACATCGCCCACAGCCACATAAGCGGGCTCCCCTGGCTTCGGCGCACGATAAAAGGTCCCGAGCAGCGGCGCTTTAACGTTGTGTAGATTCGGGTCCACCGCGGCAACGGCAGCCGGTGACTGCGAGGGCGCCACCACCGCGGGCGGCGGCGAAGCCGCATCGGCAGGTGGCTCGGCTGTTACCGAGCCGTCCGCGCTACGCTTGAAATTGAGTTTGAGCCCGTCGAGTTCAAGCGAGAACTCATCGAAGCTCGAGCCCTCGACCAAGCGCAGAATTTCCGCGACGTCGGCCGCGGTGAGGCTCATCGGCGGCCCCCGAAGATCGACAGCACGTGCGACGAAGGGTCAGAGACCGCGCGTCCGACCGGTGCCGATTCTTTCGCGGACCAGACAGTCTCCGGCCGGCTCTGCAGCAGCAAAATTTTTTGACTGTCGCGCTCGACTGCCCATTCGATATCCTGCGATCGGCCGTAATGACGCTCGACCTTGCGGCCGATGGCCCTTAAGCGCTGGATCTCATCATCGCTCATGCAGGCAGCACACTGCAGATCCTCCGGCACCGACACGGTTTCAATACCGCCGGCGGCGGCGGCCGCATGACGAATCAGCTTTGCCGAGATTTCCCGCACGGATATTTCGCCGGTGATTTTACCCACCACCCAGCGATCGGGCGTGACCTCCCCACCGACGACGGCTGAGCCTAAGCCCCACGAACCTTCAATGGTCATCACCGAGCGGTCGCCGGTCAACGGACTTCGCGTGAACATGACTCCAGCCGTTCGCGCGTCGACCATGGTTTGCACCACCACGGCCATGGACACATTTTTCTCCTTGAAGTCCCGTCTGCGTCGATAGCTCATGGATTCCACTGAATACAGGCTCCCCCAGCAGCTTCGCACCCGCTCGTCGACCTGCTGCCTCTTCACCCACAAATACGTATCCTGCAAACCGGCGAAACTGGCATCGACGGCATCCTCGGTGGTCGCCGACGAGCGCACCGCGACGCTGGACCCCGCAGCGCCGTTGCTGAGTTCTTCAAGAGTACCGGCAATGGCGTCGGCCACCTCGGCCGGCAGAGGGGTTGCGGCAAATCTTGCGCGGAGCTGCGCGGACAAGAGCGTCATGGCCCCAAGATCCTCTGCATCGAGCGCTTCGACCCGCTCGCGCACGGGCGACTCACCTTCCAGCATTTCGATGAATCTCTCGAATGCGGCGGTTTTGAGAACAAAGCCCAGCGGCACCTCAATGCCGGCGCGCGTGAGTTCGCCGAGACTGCCGCCCTTGCCGCCGACCTCGAGTCGATCGGCAAGCCCGATGTCCGCGAACCAGCCGACCAGCGCTGATGAGCCCATTGCCCGTTAGTGCAGTATGGTGACGATGCCGCGGCCGCCATCCACACGGATACGTTGACCGTCCTTGATACGGGTCGTGCCGTTGCCGGTACCCACGACTGCCGGAAGCCCGTATTCGCGCGCGACAATGGCAGCATGGCTCATGGAACCGCCGATATCGGACACGGCCGCGGCGATCTTGTCGAAGATCGGCGCCCATGTGGGATTGGTGATCTGACACACCAGAATGTCACCTTTCTTGAGGCGCGACATTTGCTCCACCGTCGTAATGATGCGGGCGATGCCCTCGGCGACGCCGCGGCATGCGGCGACCCCTCTGATCTCATTCTGGTTGGGACCGCTGTCGGCGGATAGCCACCGGTCCAGACTCTCGCGGGTGATCCCCCACAGCATCACGATGGCGGGATCGTCGATCACGTCCGGCACCGCGCCCAAAGCGGGAGCCGCTGCGTGCTTGGCCCATACCGCGAGCGCCGCGCGACGCTCGGCGACGAGCGCCGGCCAGTGTTCGGGTCCACGCGGCTTGGAGCCGGTGGACCACGCATTCATGAGATCGATGATGGCCGATTCCAGCTCGTAGTGAGTGAGCTGGAACACATCTTCCGCATCGGGGAAAAAACCTTGCGCGGCGAGCAAGCCGCCGAACTCCCGGATTTTGTTGAAGAACAGATTTGTATACCAATGCTCGCAATAAAATTTGTGGCCCTCGACGTAGGGGAAGACGCGATGCGCCAGCGTGATCATCTGATCGTAAGCGGCGCGGTCGTCATCGGTGGCCAATAGCTCGCGGTAATCCTCGATGAGCTGACGGCGTTCGGCTTGCAGCTTCTCGATGGGCCGATGCAGAGACTCGCCGGCGTTGAGCCTGCCAACGTACGCCGAAAGACTTGCAAACGGCATCGACAAGTCGTCATTCCACGCACGATGGTAGTGATAGAAGCCGTCGCCCACATTGATGTTGAACCAGGGATTGCGGGATGTCTCGAGCTCCGCGAGCCATTCGCGCCCCGCTTCACCCTTCTGCTTCAGCGAGGCGATGATTTCCTCCACGGAGGCATGTTCCTGAAAGGACTTGTCGACGCCCAGCTGCACGGCGCAGTGGGCGAGCCGTCGTAATTCATCGTCAGGGCGAAAGATTTCAGCATCGAAGCCGGCCACCATGCGCGCAATGGTCTGGTCGGTGATTTCCGGAAACGCCTTTTTGCAGAACTCGAAGAACGTCATGTAGGCGCCGTAGCCGAGCAGAAGAAATTCGAAGTGGTGATGCCACATCCGGAAGTAACCCTCGAGGGTCTTCTGGTAGGTATCGAACAGAAGGTGATTCGATGCGACTCCGCGGCCGGCGTGTACGTTCGCGAGCGGTTCCAGCTCCGGCAGCTCAGGCTTGGGAAGCGACTGCGCGTCTTCGATCAACTTCAACATTTTCACGCGCCATTGATCGTAGAGGCGTTCCCAGTTTTCATAATAGTAGAACGCGCGCTTCTTGAACTCCTCCAGGCGAATCGCGATTTCGGCCGGATCGGTTACCGAGTTACCGCCGATGTACACGCGTCCGTTGATGATGCGGTGGTCTATCCCCAAGGTCGTCGGCAGGCAATGAACACGCGTGTTCACCGCACCGAGCGCACAGTAAGCGGCCTCCGCGGTCACCATGTCGAATGCGGACATCGGCTCCGGAAAATGCATGGAATTGTAGAACCAGAAGCGCTCGTCATCCGCCGCGGAGAACTGCGTGTAGTACGGGTAAGCCGCCTGCGCACGTTCGGTTCCAGGCACGACCTGCAACGAGCTGGGCAGCGGGAATTGCTTGGGTTTTAACAATGCGTTCATGCGCTTCGAGACCTCATACTAGCGTCGGCAATCCACTATACGCGCGCCCCAGCGCGCAACACACCTGGTCCCTGAGCGCAACGTACCTCAGGCGGAGCCTTTCAGACCCTTCCTCTGCTTTTTATAGCTCTCGCGGCGCGTTTTCTCAAAACCAGTCCGCTGCTCGAATCCCGGATCGTGAGGATAGTCGCGAAAATCCTGCAGCACCTCGGCGAACATCTCGCTGAGTTCCTCCTTGAACTCAGGATGCGTAAATATGTGAAAGCGATTCTCGCGCATCGCTTCCAGCACCCGCGCCGCGATCACGTCCGGCTCCATGCCGAACTCATGGATGTCGGCGAGACGCTTTACATTGGCCGCATCGACCGGTTTTGCCTCGCGCTTCAAGCTTTCAGGACGAATATCGTTGCTGGCATAGATGTAAGACTTCACCAGCCCCGGGCAGAGCACTGAAACGCCGATACCATGCGGCGCGAGACTGGCGCGCAGCGATTCGGACAGCCCGCGGACCGCGAATTTGGTGGTGTTGTAGATGGCCGGCACGCCGGCAGCGAGGAATGCGGCCATCGAGGCCGTATTGACGATATAGCCACCCTTGCCTGCCTTGATCATCCTCGGCGCGAAAGTCATCACACCGTTGATGGGGCCGTGCAGGTTGACGCCCATCACCCAGTCCCAATCGTCGTAACTCGAGTCCTCGGCCGTCTGAAACAGGTTGATGCCGGCATTGTTGAACAGCAAGCTGACGGGCCCGAATTTCGCTTCGACCTGATCGGCGGCGCGCGTCATCTCCTGGCGCGACGAGACGTCGACTTGCACCCCCATCGCTCTTGGATTGTTGAGCGCCTTCAAGGCTTGATCGATCGACTCTGTACGAATGTCGGCTATTGCGACCTTGCAGCCCTCGGCCAGCAATGCGCGCACCACTCCGATGCCAATCCCATTGGCGCCGCCGGTGACGAACGCCGTGCGGCCCGCAAAATCTTTCATGACTTTAATCCTCGCTGGCGTGCGGCTTCTGCCGCATGGATGGGGTTGCGAAACAGGAAAGCGAAAGTTTTCTTGTATTCCTCGTTTTCAGGTAGGTTCGGAACCGCCGCGCACATCGCCTGCGCGCGCTCCTCGACCCCCTGACGAAACTCGCTGTGGGTCATGATGTAAAGCTCGTCGTTGAGGATGCCTTGCAGTACTCGCTCGCCGATTTCTTCCTTGGTGCGGAAGAGATGAAAGAACTTGTCGTTTTGTTGGCGACCTTTGTCCGCCTCGGCGTAACCGGTGTCGATCAAGGCGGCCGGACGCGTCTGTGCTGCTTGGGCAATGTTCGATTGCACGGCGCCGGGGCAGAAAGCTGAGCAGATGATGCCCTCCGGCTCAAGCTCGCCGCGCATGCATTCCATCATCGCGACCGCCGCACCTTTAGAGGTCCCATAGATGGTTGCACCCGAGTGCGGCAGCAGACCCGACATGGAGGCCGTGTTGACGATATGCCCGCCCTCGCCATGCTTTCGGATGCGCGGCAGGATGGTGACGATACCGTTGATGGTGCCCCCGAGATTCACACCCATCACCCAGTCCCAGTCGGCGTAAGTGGCAAGCGCCGTGGGCCCGACCACGGCGACCCCGGCATTGTTACAAAGCACGTGGATCTTGCCGAAGCGTGCTTCTGCGGCATCGGCCGCGCGCGCGAAGTCTTTACGGTCGGTCACGTCAAGCTTGAGCACGAGGATTCGCTTCGGCTCACCGAGCTCGGCTTTGGCCGCCTGCAAATGATCGTCGCGAATGTCCGCGATTACGACGTTCATGCCCGCGCCCGTCAGCGCTTTGGCTATGCCAAGCCCGATGCCACTCGCGCCGCCGGTCACGAACGCGGTCCTGCCAGCCAAATTCTGCATACAATCTAATCCTCTTATGTATGATGTTTGTGACATTGTATCGAACACATACAAATCAAAGTAGCGCAATTCGGGGAGTGAATGCATGGCAATGGCGGCTCCTGGAGCGATCGTAACCGCATCACCGGCAGCAGGCCTGCAGCCCTGGCCTTCGAACCGGGCCGCCTATTACGCGCTCGCCGTGATCATTCTCGCGACGATGCTGAATTTTTTTGATGCGGGTGTGTTTGCAATAATGGCGCAACGCATCAAGGTCGACTTCCATCTGACCGACGAACAACTGGGATTTCTGATCGGGCCGGCCAATGTCGTGTTCTATGTGTTGGTCGGCATCCCGATGGCGCGGCTCGTGGACATCTTCCCGCGCAAAATCGTGCTGGCGTGCGGAATCGCGGCAATCGGCGGCATCACCGCGCTCGGCGGCCTGGCGCAAAATTTCACGCAACTTTTTTCCAGTCGCATGCTGGTGGGTGCCGGCGGCTCAGCGCATGCACCGGGTGCCTATTCGATGCTTGCCGATCTGTTCCCGCCGCAGCGGCTGCCGCGCGCCATCGGCTTTTTGCAACTTGGTTTCATCGGCGGCGGCGCGCTGGGAATTTTCCTCGGCGGGCACCTCGTTTACTGGGCTACCACCTGGCCCGTGAGCCAATGGATGGGTTTCACCATCCACGGCTGGCAATGGATTCTGATGATGGTCGGCGCGCCGGGGCTGCTGATTGCCGCACTCTTGCTGTTGGCGAAGGAACCGCCACGGCGGGGGGCGGCCCAGGAGAAGTCGCCGCCAATAACGGCGGTACTGCGTGAGATTTGGTCGCGAAAAGCCATCTACCTGCCGCTTTTCATCGGGCTGGCCTTCAGCGCCACGCAGTCAATCGGCATGCAGGCATGGCGCGCGCCGTTTCTGATCAGAACCTATGGCTGGAATGAGGCCCGCATCGGCAATTGGTTTGGATTCACTTTCCTGACGGCATCGCTGCTCGGCGCCGTCGTCGGCACTGTATTGGTCGAACGCTTGAGCAAGCGCTACAAGGACGCCAACGTACGCGCCGCGACCATTCTGTTTGCGGCCGCGGCGCCATTTGAAATCATTGCGCCGCTCATGCCCTCGGGCGAACTCTCCTTGCTGTGCCTTGGCGTGACAACGATGTGCGGACTGGCATCGGCGGTGCCGCAAAACTCAGCCATCCAGCGCATCACGCCGAATCGGATGCGCGGACAGATCACCGCCATCTATCTGTTCATGTTCATTGTGTTTGGAGCGTTCGGCAGTCAATTGATCGGCTCCATCACTCAGCGGGTCTTTCACTCCGACGCGGATTTATGGAAGACCATCGTATTGACGGCGTCGATCCTCATGCCCGCCGCGGCCTTCGCCATTTCTCGTGGAATCAAGCCCTACGGCCGGGAAGTCGAACGGCTCGAGGCGCTGGAACAGGGAGCGGCCTGAGGCGCCGCGCGAGGATTCATACCTGTGCGATCCAGGCACGCAGAGCCGCTGCGACCGCCTGCGGTTGCTCGGCAGGCGCCATGTGCCCCGCATCCTCGATGGCCACCAGCGTAGCCCCCGGTACATGCCGGCGTATTTCTTCGTGCTGCGTCATGGGCGACCAAGTATCCGCGGTGCCGCTCGCGAGCAGCATGGGAATATTTATAGTGGGCAATACGCGAACGGCATCCGGCCGCTCGAGCAGCGCCTTGGTCTGAGCGCCGAAGCTCTCCGCAGTCTGGCGCTCGACCATGGCTTGAAGTTTCGGCATCACCTGCGCCACGCGCGCTTTCGAGGCGCCCATCATGGGTGGAAGCCAATCAGCGGCAACTGCGGACATTCCGCGCTCGCGGGCCAATTTCACCAGCCGGCCGCGACTCTCGATTTCTCCCGCTCGGAGCGGATGCACGCCGGAGTTGAGGAGCGCCAGTCCGAGGACTCGCTCTTTCGCTTGTCGAAAGATCTCCAGAGCAACCCGCCCGCCCATGGAATGGCCCACGACCAAGAACTGCGGCGGTGAGATTCGCAGAACATATTTCGCCATGGCCTGTATCGAATCGTATCCCGCGAACGAGGCGATCCGCACATCCGCGGTGGCTGCCAGATCCTGCGCCGCCTCCACCCAGACCGTCTCATCGCACAGCAGGCCTGAAAGAAGAAACAATGAGCGCATCAACGTATTTGTTCAGTCGTAGTACTCAGGGGCCTTCTTCAGCGCGGCGTAGGTCGGCGCGTCGTGTTGGATCCACAGTGTCGCACCCGTCTGTTTGAGGAATTGGTCAACCTTCTTGCGAGTGGCACGCGTCATGGCCGCGTCGAAGTCGAAGGTCGGCACGCGATCCAGTGTCCTCTCCTCGGGCACATGGTAGAGATCGCCCGCAAGCAGCAACGGTCCGAACTTCTTGAGCTTCAGGAACAGCATCTGATGCCCCGGCGTATGGCCTGGTGCGGTCTTGATGATCACGCTGCCGTCCCCGAACACATCGTAATCGGCATTGTTCAAGGTGATGCGCTTGGCGGTCTTCAAATCTTTGTAGGTACCGGGCATGCGAATGCCGACTTGCGCGTCGCTAAACATCACGTCGTATTCAGCCTGTTGCACGATCCAGGTTGAGCCTGCAAACATGTTGGCATTGGCGGTGTGGTCGGCGTGATAGTGCGACATCGCGAGGTAGGTGATGTCCTGGGGGCGATAGCCTAGCGCCGCGAGTTGCGGCGCTAAGCGACGCTTGGCCTTGAGGATGTCCTGTTGCACGACCTCGGTGCCATCGTCGGGGATGTCCTGGTCGGGGACCTGCCCCACATCCCACATGAGTGTTCCCTTGGGATGCACGATCAAATAGCAAGGCGTGACGAAGGTGACTTCGCGGTTGACCTCGGCCGGCTTGAGGCCAAACAAAGCCGGGTCCATCGCGGAAATCGTGCCACAGTCCAAAACGTATAGCCGCAGCTGCTTTGCGGGCGTCGCCGCCGCGGACCACGCTGCCGCCGCGACGCAGGCAGCGAAGGCTGCGAAAACCGCGACGCGCCAGGCGCGCCGCGCGCAGCAAATTGGCCGAAGCACTACGTTTTTGTAGTCCATGACAGGCACCCTCTATCAGCCGTGCAAATTGACCGGGCAAGCGCCGATTAGTATGCTACACCAACCATCTCACGCTGGCCGCGGCCTTCGCGTTTTCACATCCCGATCATCCTTTTGGGGGGCCAAAAAATGGCAACAGTTCTATCGCAAGTCAATCCTGCAGAATCGCTGTCGCAGCTGGAGTATTCCGGCGCGGCGAAGCGTGTACTGGCGCGAAAGCCGGCGCTGTTCATCAACAATGAATGGGTCAGCTCGACCCACGGCGCAACCGTCGTTGTCGAAGATCCCTCGACGGGCAGAGAAGTCGGTCGCATCGTGGATGCCTCGGACGCGGACGTGGACCGCGCGGTCGCTGCTGCGCGTGCGGCCTTCGATGATGGACGGTGGTCGAATCTGCCGCCCGGCAAGCGCGAACGCATCATCAACAAGCTCGCCGATTGTATAGAAGCCCATGCGGCGGAATTTGCCGAACTCGAGGCCATCGACAACGGCAAACCCGTTGGCATGGCGACTGTCGTCGACATTCCCGCAGCCGCGGATCATCTGCGCTACATGGCTGGATGGGCCTCCAAGCTTGGCGGCGATGTAATCGAGCCGCAATCGATGCCGCGCGGCACCGTGTTCAGCTATGTGTCGCGCGAACCGGTCGGCGTCGCCGCGCAAATCGTGCCGTGGAATTTCCCATTGTTGATGGCAACGCTCAAGATCTCGCCGGCTTTGGCGGCAGGTTGCACACTCATTCTGAAACCTGCCGAACAAACCTCCATCACCGCTTTGCGCCTCGCAGACTTCGTGGTCGAAGCCGGTTTCCCGCCGGGCGTCATCAATGTAATCACGGGCAACGGCCACACAGCGGGCGATCGATTGGTGAAGCACCCGGGCGTCGACAAGATTGCCTTCACCGGCTCGACAGAGGTCGGAAAAATCATCAATCGCAATGCCACCGACACGCTCAAGCGCGTCACGCTTGAACTCGGCGGCAAGTCACCGGTGGTGGTGATGCCGGACGTAAACATCGACGAGGTGGCGGCCGCCGCCGCGGGGGCGATTTTCTTCAACTCGGGCCAGGTGTGCATTGCCGGCTCGCGCTTGTTTGCGCACCGCTCGATTTTCGATCGCATGGTGGAAGGCGTTGCGGCAGCCTCGGCCTTCTGGAAGCCGCGGCCCTCGCTCGATCCTCAAGGACATATGGGCCCGCTTGTATCGAAGGAACAGTTCGACCGGGTGATGGGATACATCGAGGCGGGCAAGCGCGACGGCGCCTCCGTCGCGGTCGGCGGCGATGCGCCAGCCTCGAATGGCTACTATGTAAACCCCACGGTGCTGGTGAACGTGAAACCGAACATGAGCGTCGTGCGTGAGGAAATTTTCGGACCCGTGGTGGTTGCACAGCGCTTCGACGATCTCGATGAAGTGGCCAAGGCAGCCAACGACACCTGCTACGGTCTAGGCGCGGGCATCTGGACCAAGGATGTGTCCGCCATGCACCGGCTCGCCGCGAAGATCAAGGCGGGAACGGTGTGGGGCAATTGCCACGCCATCATCGATCCGGCGCTGCCTTTCGGCGGCTTCAAACAATCCGGATTCGGCCGTGAGCAGGCACGCCAGGGCATCGAGTCCTACACGGAATTGAAGACCGTCATCATCAAACTCTGAAGCTCAGCGCTCACCCCTCGCGTCTGATGACGCGAGGGGTCGCCAAAACAGTCCCCGTTCGTTGCGCCCTTCTCAGGCGCTGTCAGGGCGCACCGCTTTCGATGTGCAAGGTCACGCGGCGGTTCGCCAGCTGTCCATCCTTGGTGGAATTGTCCGCAATGGGATTCTCTTTGCCGAAACCCTTTGCGGTCATTTGGTTGGTGACGCCGTGCTGCTGCAGATAATGCATCACAGTCTCGGCGCGTCGCTGCGACAACTTTAAGTTGTATTCCGCCGATCCGCGGCTGTCCGTGTAACCGCGCACCTGGATCACGAGGTTCGGATACGCCTTGAATGTATCGACTTGTCGATCCAATTCGGTGATCGATTCCTGTATCAGGTCCGCCGAGTTGGTGGCGAAAATCACGCGCTGCAGGACAATATCGCCTTTCGGTGGCGGAGGCACGACCGGTGCCGGCGCGGGCACGGGAACTTCCCTGACGACTTCTCTGACAACCTCGCGGACCACTTCTCTGACTACTGGCGGCGGCGCCGGCGGCGGCGGCGCCGAACTTCTTCTTGAATTCGACCCACACGGTGCGCGGCGCCGTCGGAATGCCGTAATCCGCCCCAGACTGCCCGGACAGATCGAAGATCTGCGTATACCAGAGCTTGCCGGCAAGATTCGTACCGACGACGGAGGCTTCCCACTTATCCGCCTCCGGCCGGTAGCTGACCCGGGCATTGAGTTCGTGATAGCCCGGCAAATAACTGTATGGATCCGGCACGGCAACCGTTTGGTAACCGCTCGCGTAAATGAAATCCATGCGCGGCGAAACAGTCCCGCCGTTCCCGAGGTGGGCATCGTACTGCGCGCCGACACTCCACTTGAGCGGCTGGAATCCCGCTTGCGGGACACCCAGGGGGATACCGCTCTGCGGGTTAATGTCGGTGTATTCGAAGTGCTGATGGCTGGCGCTGGCATCGATGGTCAGGCCGCCCAAACGATAGGAGCCTTCGAACTCGACGCCGTAGATTTTCGCATCGCCGCCGTTGACCGGGGCCGCGCAGGGCTCCGCCGCATTGCCGCCCGAGAATTGCGGGCAGCTGAGCAGCACGACCTGGATGTCCTTGTACTTGCTGTAGAACCCGGCCAGATTGACCCGCAGGGTGTGATCGAGCCAGTCGGATTTGACGCCGAGCTCGTAGTTGGTCAGCGTTTCAGGACCAAACGGCACAATCTGCGAGGCGATGAAAGGACGCGGATTGCTGCCGCCTCCCTTGAAGCCCGTTGACACGCTGACATAGGTCATCAGCTCGGGTATCCAACGATAGTCCAAGTCGACGCGATAATCGGTCTTGCCGCCGGAGAACTTTCCCTGGGTACCCGAGAAGCCCGGCGGGAAGAAAATGCTGCCTCCGCCGCCGATGGTGGGAGGATTGTAGCGATTGTAGGTGTAGTCCTTCTCCTGATGCGTGTAGCGCACACCGGCATTGAGATCCAGCCCCTGCACGATGTGCCAGGCGGCGTTTGCGAAGCCGGCGTAGTCCGTTTCCTGGATCGGGTCGTTACCCAGAAACTCGAAATTAAGCCCCGGGATCACGTAGTCGAGGACTTGGTGCGTCGGATAGGTCGTGACCTGATCGAGGTAGAACCCGCCGACGGTGTAGTCGATCACGCTAGCGACCTTACCGCTGAGCCGCAGCTCCTGCGTCAACGTGTGGTTGAGCAGGTGTTCAGCTCCGAGAGATCCGGACAGCGGCGAAACGTCATTGTCCTCGGTCCACATCGTGTCGAATTCGCGATAGCTGGTAATCGACTTGAGCGCCAGCCCGGGCACGAGTGTCCAATCCAAAGTCAGGTTCGTACCCCACTGCTTGTTGTAGGTATCCGGCGAAAAACAATAGTTGTTGCCGGCCAGACCATAACCGCAAAAGCTCGCATAGCTGATATAGGGGTTGTTGGGAACGAAGCGATTATCGTAAGCCACATTGTTCGGGTTGCCGTTCGGGAACGAATTGAGAGTGGTCGCAAACGCGCCCGGCGAGGCGGGATTGACCGCCAGCAGCGTGACGGCGGCAGTCTGCGACTTGTCGATCGTGACATCGGCCGTGAGGTTCGCTTCGAAATTCTCCGCCGGCAACCAACGCAGAGCCACGCGACCCCCCGAGTAGTCCTTGCCACCCTCCTTACCCGAAACGCAATCCTGCTGCAGACCGCCAACGGCTGGAACGCCGGAAGCGGGAAACGCACATCCATAGTCGATACGCGTGACGTAGCCATCTTGCTGGTGTGTGATGCCGGAGACGCGCATGAACAGCGTGTCGTTGATCAGGGGGACATCGGCCATCGCCTGCACGTCGATGTAGTTGCGCTGGCCGTAGCTGACCTTGACCGAGCCGGTCTCATCGCCCTGCGGCTTGACCGTGTAAATCTTGATGGAACCACCCTCGGAATTCGCCCCCGACAGTGTTCCCTGAGGTCCGCGTAGGATTTCGACGCGGTCCAGGTCCAAAAGCGAAAAGTTCGATCCTGTGAGGCTGGTGTAGTAGACGTCGTCGATATAGATACCGACGCCCGGTGCAAACGCCGGGTCAAAGTCAGCTTGCCCGATGCCGCGGATGGAGGCGGTCATGCCGGGACCAAACGCTCCTCCGGTTTCCACCAGCTGCACGTTGGGCGCCTGCTGGCCGAGATCATGCAGCGATGTCTGGCCTCGCGCCTCCATCATGGCGGCGTTGACCGCGGTGATGGCGAGCGGCACATCTTGCAGGTTCTCATTGCGAAATTGCGCGGTCACCACGACTTCTTGGAGGGCGGCATTGTCCTGCGCTGCCGTCGTATTGGTTGTCGCAGTTTGAGCGGTTGCCATCGATGGCCATGCGCATATCAGCGCGGCGGCTATCACTGCGCCCCACAGTCGCAGGATGCCCCCAAAGGTGGCTTGGATTGACGTACTCATGAATTGCTCCTCTATGCGTGCCAGCATTTGTGCTTCCAGATCAATTCGGCGCGTTCGACGCCACGATCTCAAAACGCCGCATATACCCCCGCGCCGACCGATTCCGGATCGGCTCACTGTTGTTTTTACGCTGCGAATCGCGAATGCCACGAGTCAGTGCGCTCTTTTTTGTAAGTAAAACAAACAAGTTTCGACATTGCAACACGCAAACAATTGTTAGCGTTACAACGCCGTCTTGCGGCTCAGAGTGTGGATACTCGGCCGGTTACCGCTCCGTCACTCGCGGTTTTGCGCAATAATTCTATGCTCATAGAGAACGGACGCGAGAAACATGGCGAAACTGAAGCGCGGGACTCGGCAAAACCACGAAATCGAATTGCTGGTGGCCATGTTGCGATTCTCCTCCATCATCAGTCGTCCGATGCGCGACGGCGTGGCGGACCCCGCTGGTTTCAGCTCGAACGAGTTGCGCATCCTGATGGCCTTGTCCGGCGAAGGCGAATCCGCCGGCCACGACCTCGCTGAGCTGATGGGCATGCACGCGATGAACGTCAGCCGCGCGCTGTCATCGTTGCACGCAATGGGCCTGGTGGAGGCGGCAAGGAATTCCAAGAACCGGCGCCGCAAACCCTATCGAATCAGTAGACGCGGGGCATCGGCGCACATCGCTCTGCAGCCGCGCATCGCACAAATCGCGCGTTTTCTATTCGGGGCACTGAAACCGGCCGAACGCCAAGCCTTGAGGAAGATACTGGGCAAACTCGACCGGCAGGTCATGGCCTGGCAACCGGCCGAGCGCCGTCCGCATGTGCCCAGAGCCTGACGTATCTGGTCAGACCTGGGCCGCCAGCACCGCCCCGAATCGCGGGTGCGCGAAATGCATGGGCACATCCTGCCGATGGGGCCAGGTTTTGCGAATCTGGGCCGCCGGAAGAATCACATCCGGCCCTAGCGGATTCTCGCGGGTACGCGACCGCCGCAGGCTGCAGGTGCGCCACAGTCTTGGACCAGCCTTTTTCGTAGTCAGCCTGCCACTGCATCATGTAATCGAGCCGTTTGATCTTCCAGACGCCGGCCTCGCGCACATAGTCGTTCTCGTAGAGCCCCGCCTCGTAGAACTGCAGCGGCAAGCCGTCTGGTTTGTAGGCGCGGCTTTCGTGGCAGCCACCCATCAACAATCCGCGAAATCGGCCCTTTGCGCTCTGCCGGTCCGGCGCCACCGTGATGACGTCCTGCATCTGGAAATGATCGAGCAAGAATCCGTGTACCGGGCCATTCACACCCTGGGTAAAGTAGTTTTGGAACCACGTGCCGTAGAGCCGGCGCACCCCCGCATGGCCGTGATATTCCCCCGAGAGGAACACCACCACCCCATCCGCGGCGAACAGCTGCACCACGTCTTCTGCGCGGTTGAAATCGATGTAGTACCCGTAGGACCAGTGCAAACGTCGAATCGCGTTGATGTCCTCGAGTTCTCCGACTCGGTGTTCCAGAACCGCCAGCCGCTTTTCGAGATCTGCCATACTTCCCCCGCTCTCGTTTGCGGAGACGCTAACAAACGTTACGAAAGGAAGCGAGGGGATTTCATGAAATTTACGGGCAGGACCGCGCTCATCACCGGCGGGGTGTCGGGAATCGGTTTCGGCATCGCCCGCGCCTTTAGCGCCGCGGGCATCGAGCTGATCCTGACTTACCGGGATGAGGGCTATCGAACCGAAGCGGCACGGTGGTTTCGAGATAACCGCCGCCCCGCCCCGCGCTTCGCGCACTTGGATGTCACCGATCGCGATGCGTGGGCGCAACTCGCGAAGCAAGCGGGTCCCGTGCATATCCTCGTCAACAACGCGGGCGTGAGTGTGTTCGGCCCGACGGATGAAGCGCGCTATGCGGACTACGATTGGATCATGGGGGTCAATTTTGGCGGAGCGGTAAACGGTCTCGTTACCTTCATCCCCAGAATGAAGGCACAGGGCACTGAGGGGCACATCGTCAACGTCGCTTCAATGGCCGCCTATTTGTCAGGACCCCAGGCAGGAATTTATACCGCCAGCAAATTCGCTCTGCGCGGCTTAACCGAGTGTCTGCGCTATAACCTCGCCCCGTACGGCATCGGAGTGTCGCTCATGTGTCCGGGGCTGACCAAGACTCGTGCCTGGGACAGCGCGCTGAAGCGGCCTGCCAACTTCGTAGAATCGGGCTTCGCCCCGCCCGATCGGGCGGAGCTGGAAAAGTTCGGCGCCGCTTTCGATGCGGGCATGGACCCTTTGGAAGTCGGCGACAAGACACTTGCCGGCATACTTGAGAACCGCGCCGTGATCTTCACGCACCCTGAATTTGCAGACGACTTCGCGGAGATCTATCAGGCATCGATTGCGGCCCTGCCAAAGGAGCCGGTGCCGGACGGTCGTTTGCAGATCGAAATGCTGCGCCGCGCCGCGAATCGCGCCGCTGCCGCCGGCAAGCGGATCAATCTCGGAGACCTGACCTGAAGGCGACCTTAAACGCCTGTCAGAACATGCCGTTGGTGTTCGCCGACTTCTCGGGCACGGGCTGCACCACGTCCCAGTGTTCCATCACCTTGCAGCCCTCGACGCGCAAAATGTCCACGATCGCGAGGCCGCGCTCGCCGGCCGCGAATACGCCGTGCGAATGGACGGCCACCAAGTTGCCGTCGGCGATGATCCGCGCGATGGTGTAATGAATGTCCGGATGGCTCGCGAAGAACGGCTCGAGAAATTTGATTGCCGCATCGCGGCCGGTTTCGGCGAGGGGGTTGTGCTGAATGTAGCCAGGGTCCACCCAGGTTTCGAAGGCCTCACGCACTTTTTTGTCGACGTAGAAACGCGTCATGAATTGCGTGACGACTTGCTTCGGCTTCAACGAGCAGTTTGCGGCCGACGCGTTGGCCCCGGCCAACGTCAGCGCCGCAAGGCATAGAATTAGGTGACTACGCATAGGTATTCTCCGTGTCAGAACGTGCCGTTGGATTTGGCTCTTACCCTAACAATTGTTATGTTGTTATGATTGCAAGGTAGCACCGCGCGCGGAAAATCGCGAGGGCAAACTTGGAGAGCATGCATGAGCGATATTGCAGCGTTAACGGCGCGAATCGAAAAGCTCGAACACGAGCTCGCGATTCAGCAGGACATCCATCAGATTCGCCGTATCCAATACACATACGGATATTTCATCGACAAGACGCAGTACAACGAGGTTGTCGACCTGTTCGCGGACGACGGCGACGTGTGGTTTCTCGGCGGCATCTACCAGGGCAAGGCCGGCGTGCGGCGCCTCTACATCGGACGCTTTCAGACTAATTTCACCCAGGGCCACAACGGCCCGCGCTACGGCTGGCTGCTGGAACATCCGCAGCTGCAGATGGTCATCGACGTCGCGCCGGATCGCAAGACCGCCAGCCTGCGCGGCCGGTCCATGATGCAAGCGGGATTGCACGAGACGGCACAGGGCCAGCAGCGCGCCTGGTGGGAAGGCGGCATCTACGAGAACGACTTCGTGCGCGAGAATGGCGTATGGAAGATCAAGGCGCTGCGCTATTTCCCGTTCTGGCACGGCAGCTTCGCCGAAGGCTGGCCGAAGACGCCGATTGATTTCATTCCCATGGCCAAGACGCTGTATCCCGAGGATCCCTTGGGTCCCGATGCTCTCATTCAACCGACGCCGCGGCTCTGGCCGGCGACCGATACCATTCCCTTTCATTATCCGCATCCGGTGACCGGCAAACCCATCGTTCTTGACAACAGCCGGGCGCGCGAAGGATTCAAGTGACCGGAATTGCGCCATGAGCACCGCCCCCGCCAGTGTGCAGTCGAGCATCGACTACCTTGTTCCCACCTCGCGCATCAACCGGCGTTTCTGGGCGCCCGGCAAGGAGTTCAATACCGGCGTCTACGCTGCCCAAAACGTAATCATCCGCAACGCGCGATTGGCCGGCCCTTTCACGCTCGACGAACATGGCTTCTGTCTAGGTATTCACCGCACTGACATCACTGATTGGGAACGCAATTACGGCCCCGACACACCCTATGCCGAACAAGTATGCGCGGTCGCCAAGCGCTTGAGCGGCGCGGATTTCGTCGTACCTTTAGGCGGCATGCTGCGCAGCTCCGGGAAAACCAGCGCGACCGTGCAGCCACCGGCCGCCGAGGCGCACGTGGACTTCACGCAGCGCTGCGCCGAGCGCATTGCCGGCAGGATGTATGCAAAACATGATCCGCAGGGACTGGGCTTTCGCCGGTTCATTGCCTTTAGCTTGTGGCGCGCGCTGTCGCCGCCGCCGCAAGATATGCCCCTGGCGATTTGCGAAGGCCGTTCAGTGCGCGACGATGAGGGGACGCACAACACCAAAGTCGACGTGGACGAAATCCCCACGGGCGATGCCCTGTTTGCACCGATCGAAGGCGAGGAGAACATGTCCGCCGCCACCATCTTTCACCATTCGCCCGCCCATCGCTGGTGGTATTTTCCGGACATGACGCCGGATGAGGTGATCTTCATCAAGTTCTACGATTCGGATCACCGCACCGCGTGGCGTTGTCCGCACACCGCGTTTCGCGATACAAGCCGTCCTGATGCGCACGAGCGCCGTTCGATCGAATATCGGGCGATCGCATTTTTCGCCAACTGATCGGCAGCGGTTACGCCCGCTGCAACTCGATCGCGCCCACCCACCAGCCGTGCACTTGAGGACGCAGCCGATGCGGTATGGCCGCCTTGGCGACGGGTCCTGCGCTCACATTGCCGGCATCAATAATCCACAAAGCGTGCTTGAAATCCGACGGGCCGGTTTGGTGGTCAACCAGGGTCAATAGCCAGCCTTCACTGCCGGCAGCAGCGGACGGCACGTGAACCGGTTCGTTAAAGCAAGACCCGGGAGGCAACGCCAGCGCTTGCGGCGGCTTGCCTGCAAAATCGAGGCGCAACAGCATGTTGAACATCGCGCCGACCGGGCCGCCGGCGACCGGCGGGCCCTGCATCTGCGGGTTCATGGTCAACATCCAAGCATACGAATACGGCCTGCCCTGCACGGTCGCCGGAATCACCGGAAAATCGCCCGGCGGTCCAATGACGGTCGCAGCCACGCGATCGCTGCTTTTGCTTAGGTCGATGGTCCAGCGCTCCAGACGCGCGCCGCTTTCCCCCGGGGGGATCTCGAGCCCCGAGGCGCGCTGAATGAAAGGAAACGCGTTGACGCTGGAGAGGCACTGGTCGAATTGAATCCGGCCCTCGGCATCCTCGAATGCGTTCATCATGTGATAGCAGGAGACGCCCTTCGGTCCGCGAAACCAGCGCATCTCGCTGACCGAGCCATAACGGGGCATCACCCCGACCCAGCTGTCGCGCTGCATTTCATGCACCCAATGATCGCCGCCCTTTTTCACCCTCTCTGCATCGCAAGTCGTCGGATAAACCGGGAATAGCGCGTAATTTTTGGTGATGGTGAAATCGTGCATCATCGCGCAGTACGGCACATCGAACCATTGCTCGCTGCTTAAGGTTCCGTTGCGGTCGACTACGCAGTAGGCAACCTTGGTCGAGGCGAGGCCGTCCGCTTCATAGCCGTAAAAGAACAGCTCGGCAGTTTCCGGATCGACGCGAACGTGCGCAGTCACCGTCTGCGATCTGAGCTTGCCGTCAAAATCGTACCTGCCCATCGTCTCGAGCGTGTGCGGATTCACACGATAGGGACGGCCGTCTTCCTTGCTCATCAGCAGTCGTCCCGCGTGCCAGACCGGCGTGGTATTCGCGACGCTGCGATCGAACCCTTTGGCTTCGGGTCTGTCGGTAAACGGATTGCGATATTTACCGAACAGCGCGCGTCCCGCGGCGAGCTCCGCCTTGTGCCGCTCTGTCTGGACATAGCGAATGCCGAAACTTGCTTTGCCCCCGGCGATGCGAATGGCGGATATCATGCCGTCGCCCGACAGGACGGCGGCCCCATCCTCCATGAACGGCGGGAAGGCGGGATCAGGCACGGCACGGAAGAAGACGCCTTCGACGTCGGCCGGTATTCGACCCTCGACCGCGAGATCCGGGATCTCGTATTCCTCGCCGAGCGGTGCATTCAAACCCGTGAACTCAGGCGCGTCCGGATAGCGCTTCATCTGCACCCTGCATGCTAACAAATGTTAAGTTAATAGTGCGCCGGCGCATCGCGACTTGGCAAGGCGCATTAACCGAACCATAGAGCGATCGCTCGCATCTCGATGCTGGCGCGCGGCGCCACTTGCGAATCTGCTTCTGGATTGTCAAATGCCACGTGCGGCACACAGTGCGCCCGCTTCAAGTCGCTGTCGTTGGTCTTGAACACCAGCACCTCGTCGCGCGTCATGTCGGAATACCAGTGCCAGCGATGGCCCGGATGATGCGCCACGACGATGCCTTCGAAGGACCATTCCGGCCGATTCGGCGCATTGAATACGGCATCGGCGAAAATCAGATCGGCCGGCGTTACGGTGCGCGCGTCGCACACGGCCAGCGGCACATCCTGGGGCGGCTGCGAAATCACCCGCCAGATGTTGTAGTGCACGAATCGCGAAATCCGCCGCCCCTCCGGCGCCGCGCGCTGCGCAAAAGCGGCAGCCGTGGCATCACTGATGTCGACATGCGCGAAACGGGCCGGCCGGGAGTTATCCAACTGCCCGGACAGCGCCGAGCGCTCGCTGAAGCGCAGCACGCCGGGACTGTTCACCAGCACCAAATCCGCGCCCGACAGGGTACCGATCAGGCTGACGATTTCCTCGCGGTAAATGGCCTCCACCGCCGCCCGGTTGGTGAAGTCCGCGACTGCGCTGCGATGCTCGCACAGCGTGAACCCCGCGCCGTCTAGCGACATCTGCTGCCCGCGCGCATCGCGGATGCTCATCTGCAGCGGTTGAATGTCCAGCAGGTCCCCGCTGGTATCGTTGGAATGATATCGCGGCCGGGCGACGCCGCGGCCGGCGTAGGCGATTGCAGCAAGCGTCATGTTTTCTTACCTTTAAGGTCGTGCGCCTCGGGCGCACTTCATGATATTCGATAATAGTGCGCCTCTTCGCAAGCACGAAGCGACCCCAAGTGGCCGCGTAGGACGGGCGCGGCGAAATGGACGGAGGTTCCGATCTGATTTATATGTAGTGCATACGAACCAGGAGCAGATCATGAGTGAGCGCGCTGAATCCGACACGGTGGCATGCGAAGTCAACGGCGCAATCGCGTGGATCAAATTCAACCGCCCGGAGAAACGCAATTGCATGAGCCCCAAGCTCAATCGCCAAATGCTGCGGGTGATCGAGGAGCTGGAGTTTCGCAACGACGTCGGCGTGCTGGTGCTCACGGGCGAGGGAGCGGCCTGGTCGGCGGGAATGGACTTGAAGGAATACTTCCGGGATTCCGAGGCCTTGGGGTTGAAGGGCGTGCGCGAATCGCAGCGCGGTGCTTACGCCTGGTGGCAGCGCCTGCGCTGGTGTCAAAAGGTGACGATCGCCATGGTCAACGGCTGGTGTTTCGGCGGCGGCTACGGGCCCTTGTTTGCCTGCGATCTGGCCTTCTGCGCGGATGAGGCGCAATTTGGCCTCTCGGAAATCAACTGGGGAATCCTTCCGGGCGGCGGCGCCACCAAGGTCGCCGCAGAGTTGATGCCCATGCGAAAGGCGATGTATCACGCCCTGCTCGGAGAGAATCTTTCCGGCAGGGAGGCCGAGGCCGCCGGCCTCGTCAACGAATCGGTGCCGGCGAGCAAGCTCAAAGCAAAAGTCACGGAGGTGGCCGAGAAACTGCTGCAGAAGAATTGGGAGACTCTCAAGGCGACCAAGGATGCGATGCGTCGCGTGCGCGAAATGACCTATGACAATGCCGAGGACTATCTCATCCGTGCGCAGGAGGCGCTCAATTGGCACGACCGGTCCGATGGTCGTCACGCCGGAATGAAGCAGTTTCTCGACGACAAGGCCTACAAGCCAGGACTCGGCCCTTACGACAAGTCCAAGGCCGTCAAGTGAACTGCCCTTGTTATAATTGTCGGTATCACTAACGAACGCCAGAATGAGTCAAGAGCCATGGCCCACTTCCCCAACACGCTCAGCTTCACCGGATTCAACACGCCGTCGCGTATCGAAGCAGACATCCTGGGTCTCGTGCATCAGGGAACCATCCCTGATGGGTTGAACGGCGCCTTCTACCGTGTGCAGCCCGATCCACAATTTTCACCGCGGCTGGGCGATGACATCTCCTTCAACGGCGACGGCATGATTACGCGTTTCCACGTGCATGACGGTGAGTGCGATTTCAAGCAGCGCTGGGCGAAAACCGATAAATGGAAAATTGAAAGAGCGGCCGGCAAGGCCATGTTCGGCGCATACCGCAACCCGCTCACGGACGATGAGTCGGTCAAGGGAAAAATCCGCGGCACCGCCAACACCAACGCATGGATTCACGGCGGCAAATTGTACGCGTCTCAAGGAGGATTCGCCCGCCCTCGTCATGGACCCGGTGACCCTCGAGACCGAAGGTTACACCTCCTTTCACGGCAAGATGACGGGCCAGACCTTTACGGCGCACCCCAAGGTTGATTCCAGAACCGGCAACATGATTGCCTTCGGCTATGCCTCCTCCGGACTGTGTTCCAAGGATTGCACCTATTACGAAGTGACACCCGAAGGCGAATTAATTCGCGAGATACCGTTCCAGGCACCGTATTACTGCATGATGCACGACTTTGCGATCACGGAGGACTACGCGCTGTTTCACATCGTGCCCTCGATCGGCAGTTGGGAGCGTCTCAAGAAAGGCCTGCCCCATTTTGGATTCGATACCACACTGCCGGTGTATCTGGGTGTTCTGCCGCGGCACCCCGGTGCGACGGCGGAGGACATTCGCTGGTTCAAGCGCGGCAACTGCTTCGCAAGTCACGTCATGAACGCGCACCAGGACGGCAAGAAAATTCATTTCGACACGCCGGAAGCCAAGAACAATATGTTCCCTTTCTTCCCGGACGTTCACGGCGCCCCGTTCAACGGCATGGAGGCCATGAGCCACTTGACCCGCTGGACGGTGGACTTGGGTTCAAAGTCGACCGATTTCGCGAGCGTGGACCGGCTAAGTGAAACGGCGGCGGAATTTCCGCGCATCGATGACCGCTTCGCGGGGCGCACGTATCGCTACGGCTGGATGCTGGAAATGGATATGCGCCGCCCGGTGGAATTGCGCGGCGGAAGCGCCGGCGGACTGCTGATGAATTGCCTGTTTCACAAGGACCTGGCTTCCGGCGCCGAGCAGCATTGGTGGTGCGGACCGGTGTCGAGCCTGCAGGAGCCTTGTTTTATACCGCGCAGCAAGAGTGCATCCGAAGGCGATGGTTGGATAGTTCAGATCTGCAACCGCCTCGATGAGCAGCGCAGCGATCTGCTGTTATTCGACGCGCTGGAAATCGCCAAAGGGCCGATTGCCACGATCAATATTCCCATCCGCATGCGCTTCGGGCTGCACGGCAATTGGGCGGATGCGCCGGATATCGGACTCCCCAGTTAGCGATCGTGACCTGACCATGTCCGAAGCCCCGGAGCGGTGCGGTCCTCGCCGGCCAGCGCCTTGGCTACGGCGGGTCGCGCCGTAACCGCTTCGCGCCACTCCACGAGGCGCGGGCACCGTGCGGCAATCTCGAGTTCAGGGAACATGCGTTCGACCATCATTCCGCACATCGAATAGAAATTGATGTCGGCGAGCGTGTACTCAGCCCCCGCGAGCCACCTCGTTTCCGCGAGCTGCTTCTCCACCTTGTCGACGGCGTAAATGATTTTCTCGGTGGCATTGGCCAGATCCGCCTCGCTGAATCCCGAGCGCGCCGTTTTCCACTTCTTGCGCTGATCCGGCAACGGGATATGCTCCATCAGCTTCTCGAATTCCCCGCTGTCGATTTTACGCGCGATGATGCCGACCATGCGGTGCCAGCCGTGCATCGACACGTGATTCATCACGTGTTCGTCGACGAACTTGTTCCAGTAGCGCATTCGCGCCGCTCCGACCGGATCGCGGGGACGCAGCGGTACATCGGGAAAGACATCCTCGAGATACTCGTTGATCACGGTGGTGTGCGTAATGATGACGCCGTCGTGATCCAGAACCGGGACCTGGCCCTCTGGGTTGATCTTCACGAACCAGTCTGAATGCTGCTCGAATTTGTGCAGATCCACGTACACGCTCTGATACTGCAGGCCCTTCTCGACCAGCGGTACCATGGATTTCAGGGAATTCGCCAGCGGCTCCGCGTGGTAATACTTGAGAGTCATACGTAATCCTATCGTGTGGTGTGAGTACCCAGAATACCGCCGTCGACGGCGATCGATTGCGCCGTGATGTGGCTCGCGAGATCAGAGAGCAGGAAGCACGCCAGCTGCGCGAGTTCCTCGGCGGTCCCGATGCGGCCCATGGGTACGCCCTTTCCCAGCAGGTCGCGCAGCTTTTGCGGCGATGCGTTTGGATCGAGCTGCATGATCATGGGCGTCTCGATGAGCCCGGGGAGCACGCAATTGACGCGTACGTTGTGGGGTGCGGCCTCAATGGCGGCGGCCCGTGCCAGGCCGAGAACGCCGTGCTTCGAGGCGACGTAAGCGGCATTGTTGGCCATGCCGCGCTCGCTGGCGAGGCTGCCCGTTACCAAGATGCTGCCTCGCTTGCGTGTGATCATACCGGGCAGGATGCGCTTCATGGCCCAGAAAACGCTGGTGAGATTGGTTCGAAGCACGGATTCGAACACCTCGGCGTCATACTCGCCCAAAGGCGCGAACTTCCCGCCCGTACCCGCGTTGGCAAACAATCCATCGATCGCGCCAAACCGGCGCTCGGCTGCATCGATGGCCTCGATCAGGCCCAAGCGATCCGCTACATCGGCCGCCGCGCAGGCTGCGGCGCCGCCCTCGCTTGCGATAGCGGCGGTTGCCTGCTTCAGCCGAGACTCGTTGCGCGCGACGAGAAACACCTTGGCGCCGCGGCTCGCAAGCATCGCGGCGGTCGCTCGACCGATGCCGGTGGAGGCGCCCGTGACCAGCACGTGCCGGCCCTCCAACCCGCTGACACGAGCTGCAGCAGCCGCGCCGCGATGATCCGCTCCTTCCACCAGCCCGTGCCTCTCTGTCGTTTGTATGTCTTGCATACCACCTGAGCTAGCCACTGGTCAAGGCACGAAAATCCAGGCTCCCGCGCCGCTCGACGAAGCGCCAGCCGTGAGCAGTTCTCGTCAGCCGATCGCGATAGCTCCCCACCAACGGCGGCGCCGTCGACTGAATCGGCAAGCCCTCACCGGCGGACACGGCTGTGAAAAGCAGAATCTGGCTGGTGGCGTGAGCTTCGGTTTCGCTGTCCAGAGTCACCAACACATTGGCGATGATGTGCCGCGCGGCGCGCAACGGGCGCGACCGGAAGGCTGCCAGGATGGCGGCGCGCCCGGCGATGAAATCATCAGGCGCGGTCGGCCGGCTCATGCGACCGTCATCGGTGTACAGGGCCGCCACGCCGTCCCAGTCGCCTGCATCATTGAGCGCCGCGTAGCGGGTAATCAACTCGCAGATCGCTGCCTTCGCAGCCCATGTGTTCGTCTCGTCCATCGCCGAATTTTGTATGTATGGCATACTGAGCGCAAGATAAAACCATGCGGCCCATCCTGACAACACACGTTGGTAGCTTGCCGCGCGGCAATGAACTGGTCCCGCTGCTGCTCGCCCGCGACCATGGCCAGCCGTACGATGCTGAGGCTTTCGATCGACTCGTTCAGACGGCAGTCAACGAGGCGGTGGCGAAGCAGGAGGCCGCCGGCGTATCCATCGCCAGCGACGGGGAGCTGGGCAAGGTCGGCTACTCAACCTATGTGACGGAGCGTCTCTGCGGATTCGGCGGCAACGTCGCGCGAAAGCCGGCGCTCGATCTCGCACCGCTTCCGGAGTTGCGCAAGAAACTCGCGGCGATCATGGGCGAGCAGGAGTTCGTGCGGGCCAGCTGCATCGCTGCCGTCAAGTTGATTAATCTCGAGCCCTGCCACGAAGATATTCGGCGTTTTCAGAAAGCCATGACGGGCAGGAAACCGCAGGGGTTTATGAATTCGGCATCTCCCGGCCTGATCACTGCATTTCAGCCCAACGCGTTCTATGCTACCCATGAGAACTACCTCGCGGATCTCGTCACTGCCATGCGCCCGGAATACGAAGCGATTGCAGCGAGCGGCTTTCAGCTGCAGCTGGACTGCCCCGATCTGGCCATGTCCCGGCATACCGCTTATCAAGATCTCACCGAGGCGCAGTTCCTGAAAACCGCAGAGGCCAACGTCGAGGCGCTGAATGCGGCCACCTCCGCTATCGCGCCCGATAAAATGCGCATGCACGTGTGCTGGGGAAACTACGAGGGGCCGCACGACCATGACATCGCGCTTGAGCGCGTGATCGACATCATTCTGAAAGCGCGGCCGGCCACGATCCTGTTCGAGGCGGCCAATCCGCGCCACGAACACGAATGGAAGGTCTGGGCTGAGAGCAAGATTCCCGACCACAAACTGCTCGCGCCGGGTTTGATCGACACCTGCTCCAACTACGTGGAACATCCTGAGCTGATTGCGCAGAGAATCGAGCGCTTCGCCGCGATCGTCGGCGTGGAGCGCGT
The DNA here is from genome assembly GCA_963771615.1 of uncultured Gammaproteobacteria bacterium. Taxonomy (GTDB): domain Bacteria; phylum Pseudomonadota; class Gammaproteobacteria; order Steroidobacterales; family Steroidobacteraceae; genus Bog-1198. The sequence goes on along the minus strand of CAVYUD010000003.1, from coordinate 671,247 downwards.
GCTTGCGAGCACCGACTGCGGCTTCGGCACCTTTGCAGGCTACGGCAAAATAGATCCGGCAGTGACCTGGAAGAAACTGCGTGCGCTGCGCGAGGGAGCCGATATCGCTGCCGGCAGGCTGCAGTAGCGACAAGATCGCGCGACAGTGCGCTGCCTACACCGCGCTCCCCTACTTCAAGACCTTTCGCACCGCCGCCGCGATGCGCGCCTCGTCGGGAATGACATAGGCCTCGAGCGGTTGGCTGTACGGAATGGTCGTATCCGCCGCGGTCACTTGAATAATCGGCGCTTTCAGAGCCTTGAAGCGGTGCTCGGCAATGTCCGCGGCGATCATGCCGCTCACCGACGCGTGCCGCGTCGCCTGATCGACGAGAACGACACGACCCGTTTTGTCGACCGACTTCAAAATCGTTTCCAGATCCAGAGGCGCCACCGTGCGGGGATCGATCACTTCCGCGTTGATCCCTTCTTTGGCGAGAAGCTCGGCAGCCGCCAAGGCGCGCGGAACCATCCATCCTGTTGCGATGACGGTAACATCGCCGCCGGCGCGCCGAATCTCGGCCTTGCCGAACGGTACGAGATGCTCGCCATCCGGAACTTCGCCAGGTTCCAAGGTCAGCATGTAGTGGTGCAGGTACACCACCGGATTGTCGTCCCGAATCGCGGTGGCCATGAGTCCCTTGGCATCCGCGGCGGTCGAAGGCACCACGACTTTGAGCCCGGGAACTCCCATGAAGAGCGCCGCGAGCGAACCGGTGTGCTGGCCCGCCCATCCGGCGGTAAATCCGTAGCCCGCCTTCAGCACCGATGGGAACTTTGACCTGTCCGCCTGACATGTAGCGAAAACGCGGAGCCTCGTTAACCACCTGATCCATGGCGACCAGCATGAACTCCGCCATGTAGAGTTCCACTACGGGGCGCAATCCAGCCATCGCTGCGCCGATTGCGATTCCGATCTCCGCCGTTTCCGAGATCGGCGTCACGCGCACGCGGTCCGAGCCATAGGCGGCCAGGAAATGATGATTCTCTGTGGTGGCGAGATTCTGGCCGAAATACAGCACGTTGGGGTCGCGCTTCATTTCCTGATGAATTCCCGCATCGATGGCGGCGATATAGGGCATTTGTGACATGGCAGTCTCCGGCGCAGCGGCTTCAGGCGTAGTTGTATTCGAGTGCGGACTCGAGCTTCGGGAACGGACTCTTGAGCGCGAAGGTCACCGCCTCTTGCATCTCGTTCGCAATCCGCGTCGTCAGCTCATCCGCTTTGGCTGCGGTGAGCACGCCGCTCTTCACCAAGATGCCGCGAAATCGCGGCACGGGATCGCCACGCAATGCGGCTTCGTACTCTTCGCGCTTGCCGAATGTGGCGATGGCCTCGTGCTCCGGATAGTGCAACGGCACTCCCGGCGGAGCAATGATATTGCCGTGCGCGGAGAGGCGATAAACCTTGGATTCGACCAGCGTCGGACCCTTCCCCGCACGCGCTCGCTCAATGGCTTCGCCGACCACGGCGTGCACCGCGAGTGGATCATTGCCATCCACCGTCACGCCGGGCATGGCATACGCCTTCGCCTTGATGGCGAGCGGTTCGCCCGCCGCCGCATTGGCATCTTCCTGCACAGTGGTCGTGACCACGTTGTAGCCGTTGTTCTCCATGACGAAAACCACCGGGAGCTTCCACAGCGAGGCGATGTTGAGCGTTTCATGGAAGGCGCCCTGTTTGGCGGCGCCGTCGCCGAAGAAACTCAGAACCACGTCGCCTTTTTTGCGAATCTGCGCCGCCCACGCCACGCCCGCGGCGTGCGGGATGCCGGCGCCGACGATGCCCGAGGTGCCGAGAAAGCCATGCTTCACATCAGTCAGATGCATGGAGCCGCCGAGTCCCTTGCAAAGCCCATCCGCCCGCCCAAAGATCTCCGCCATCATCGCTTTCGGATCGCTGCCGAGAACCAGCGGATAGCCGTGGCAACGATAGGTGGCAAGAGCCGCATCGCCCTCTCGAAAGTGACTGAGCGAGCCGACGATGGAGCGCTTCTGCGCCATCGGCCAGATGCGTATGGCCGCGGATCACGCCGGGATGTTCGGTGAAGGCGCGCTTGACGCGTTCCTCGAAGGTGCGGATGCGCAGCATCTGGGTGAATATCCAGATCTGCCGCTCGGGGTTGGGTGGCTGCAGGCTCATTTTTTCCTCTCCTGTGGAGTAATTGCGGCTTGACCTCGGCCGCTTCCCATTGCTCGCGCGCCGCGGCGACGACTCGTCTCGTTTTCGCAAAGGCTTCTGTGGCCGCGGTCTCCAAGGGCCATTTGCGCATGTACTCGTTCAGCACTTCGACGCCGATCGGGCCTGTGATAGCCCTGCGTCCAAACCGCGTGCAGAAAAGCGGCGATGTCGAATTCCCCGTCGCCCGGCAGCAGCCGTTTGTTGATGACCGAGTCCTACGAGATTCACCGGCATGGCGAGCATTCCGTCGTTGATTTCAACGCCGAGCGGAAGCGCGCGCGGTATCTTGCGAACGATGTCCTGCGGCGGCGTCGCGGTGCGCTGCAGATGCAGGTTGTCCAACATGATGCCGCCGTTCCTGGCCCCTGCCCCCTTGCAGATCGCCAGCACTGCATCGAGCGACGGCGCGCGCGAGAACGCCGCCGGGAGCATTTCGTACAATACCTTCGTGCCACGCTCCTCTGCCTGGCGACACAGCACGGCAAACTCTTCGGTCAATTTTCGCAATGTCGGCGCAATCGTTGCCGAGGTCGCCGATCTTGATGTGGCTCGCGCCGAGTTGCTTCGGCGGCGTCCAGCAACAGCTGGCGGGTTTCATCCGAAACCGCCCGTCGCTGGTCGGTGCAGAACCAGTCCAGCAGCCACTCGACTTCTATCGCGTCGATGCCATTGCCGTCCAGGATGCGCTTCATCTCCCGAAAGCCTAATTTCTTGCGGTTTTCGCGCAAGTCTGTATGCCAGAAGCCCATCGCCGTGAAGCCCGCCTTGGCGGCAGCTTCCACGCGTGCGCGAAAATCGTGGAGGCACAGTTTGTCGCCCGTCGGGTCCGCGCCGACTGCCAAGGTCCAATAGGATCCGAGAAGCTGAGACTGCGTCATATTTCTGTTTCCCGATGAGCCAACCGCCACGCGTCGCTTTCGAGCATGGCGACCAGAGCCGCCAGAAAATCCGACGCGAGACGGCCATCGGCAACGCGATGATCCACCGTGAGCGTGAGCTGGGACATCGGTCTCACCTGAATGCTGCCGCTGCGCGCGACGACGCAGTCTCGCTGGCGGCCGACGGCGAGAATCGCGGATTGCGGCGGATTGATGAGGGCGTTGAAGCGATCCGGTCCGCCTGCACCGAGATTCGAGATGCTGAAGGTTGCGCCTTCCAGCTCCTCGCGCTTGAGGCGGCCCTGCAATGCGCGCTCAATAGTTTCCCGGCGCCGGCGCGCCAGCTCGACGAGCCCGAGCTGCTCGACACCATGGAAGACGGGCACGAGCAAACCACCGGTGACGGCGACCACCACTCCGATGTGCGTGCTCTTCGCGCGCACGATGCCCGCGTCGGGCGAGTTTGCGTCGCCCCAAAACGTGACATTGAGCGCCGCAAAGGCTAGCAATGTTCGTGCGATGCCCTGCAGCAGAAAGTCGTTTAGCGTCGGCACCGGCGTCCCGGCCGGCCATTGCGCGGTCAGTTCCGCGCGCAGAGTCTTAAGCGCAGTCCAGTCGACGGCGCGCTCAACGTGGAACTGCGGAACGGTGGCATTGCTCAATGTCACCGAGCGTGCCAGTGCGCGTCGCATGTTCGAGAGCGGCTCAAGCTCAGGCGGCGCCCCGGCGGCCGTTCCCATTATTGCCTGCGACTCGAGGGTGCGCTCGACGTCAATCAACTGCACGCGTCCGCGCGGACCCGAGCCGGAAATGCCTTGTAGTTCAAGCGCATGTTCCGCGGCGAAACGTCGCGCGACCGGAGAACTCCTAATCCGCTCCACCTCTCCCTCACGATTGCCGATTTGCTGGATTCGCGTCGATGCTATCGATTGCCCTGGCGCGGAGGGTAAGACACTCGCCGCAACCTTCGCACCGGGCGCATTATTCTCCAGCCACGCGATCCGATCACCGACGCGTGCTTCCTGATCCGCTTGCAATAGGATTTCCACCAGCCGTCCGGTCTCGGTGGACTCGATTTCCACGACCGACTTCTCTGTCTCAAGTTCCAGCAACGGTTCTCCCTGTTGCACCAGATCTCCCACACTCTTTGAGCCAGCGAACGAGGCGCGCATTCTCCATTACGAGACCGACCTTGGGAATTTCCAGCGCCACCAAAGCCACTTCTACTCTCCTGACAACGGGTCAACCAATCAAGGTACGCACGGCATGCACGATGTTCGGCGTACCCGGCAAGAGCGCCCGCTCCAGTTCCGGGGCGAAGGGTATCGGTGCGAAGGGGCAAGCGACGCGCGTCACCGGCGCGTCCAGCTCATCGAACAGCTCACTGCCGATGCGCGCGGATATTTCTGCGCCCACACCGCCATTCTGCACCGCCTCGTGCGCAATCACCACACGATGAGTCTTCGACACCGACGCGGCAATGGTGGCCATGTCGAGCGGCAGCAGTGTGCGCAGATCGATCACTTCGACGGAAAGACCCGACTGCGCGAGTTCCTCCGCAGCCTCCAGCGCGTTGCCGACCATCGCCGAGTACGCAATCAGCGTCACGTCGGACCCGACGCGCGCCACCCGCGCCTTGCCGATTTGCGGCAATTCGCCATCGTCGACGAGTGCCTCCTTGAGCGCGTAGAGACGTTTGTGTTCGATGAAGAGAACAGGATCGCCAAGCCTCACGGCGCTCTTCAGCAGACCGTAAGCCTCCACCGGCGATGAAGGCGCCACGACGACGAGCCCAGGCACGTGAATGAACCAGGCTTCGAGGCTCTGCGAGTGTTGGGCAGCCGCGCCGCCGGCCGCGCCGGCCTGCGTGCGCACCACCATCGGCACGGCCAGTTGTCCGCCCGACATGTAGCGATACTTCGCACTCTGATTGACCAGACAATCGAGGGCCAGCGTCGCGAAATCGATGAACATGATCTCCAGCACCGGCTTGATTCCGCACAGCGCGGCGCCGGTGGCGATGCCGGTGATTGCCGCTTCGCTGATAGGGGTGTTGCGCACACGCTGTGCACCGTATTTCTGAGCAAGGCCGCGCGTGACACCGAATGCCCCTCCCTCAGCGACATCTTCACCCAACAGATGGACTGCCGGATCTTGCTGCAGCTCCTCATCGAGCGCGCGGCGCAGGATTTCGATGAATGTCTGAGTCACGGCATCAAGCCAGAGGTCGCCGCCAAAGAGGGCGCGCTGTAAACGTAATCGAGCACGGTCGCCGGATCCGGCCGCGGCGCGGCACGTGCATGCGCAACCGCCTGCAACACTTCCTGTTTCGCCTCTTCACCGATTGCGTCGAGCTCGCTTTGTTGCACCCCTTGCTCGATGAGACGGCGTTGCATTCGCTCGATTGGGCATTTCTCTTTGACGGCGGCGAGCTCCTCCTTCGAGCGATAATGTTGTGCGTCGCCGACGAAATGGCCGGCCATGCGGTAGGTCATGCACTCCAGAAGATAGGGGCCCGAGCCACGGCGCAGCGCGGCGACGGCTTCACCCGCCGCGGCATGCACTGCCGGCAAGTCATTGCCGTCGATCGTTTTTGCCGGCATGCCGTAGGGGGCCGCGAAGGCGCTCACGTGCTTTACGTTCGAGTGTTCCTCGCGGCTCGTGAACTCTGCGTAGCCGTTGTTCTCACAGACAAACAACAGGGGGAGTTTCCACAGCGCTGCGAGGTTTAAGGTCTCATGAAAGACGCCCGCTCCCGTGGCGCCGTCGCCGAAGAAGACGACGCTGATCGTGGTCTCGGCTCTGGTCTGAAAGGCCCACGCCGCGCCGGCGGCCAGGGGCAGATTTCCGGCGACGACTCCGGTTGCGCCAAGCATGCCGTTGGCTGCATCGACCAGATGCATCGAGCCGCCGCGACCGCGGCACAGTCCGCTGTCGCGACCGATGATTTCTGCAAAGGTGGCCTGCACATCACTGCCTTTGGCAAGCGTGTGACCGTGGCCCCTGTGACTGGTAAAGAGCGCGTCTTCGCGCGTCAGGTGCGCGCAAACGCCGACGGCGACTGCCTCCTGGCCGGTCGATAGGTGTGGAAATCCCGGTAGCTCCCCTGCGGCTGCAAACCGCTGAACCTGAGCTTCGAAAATACGGATGCGCCACAGTGTCCGATACATCCGCTTCCACTCGGCGAGAGTCGGCAAGACGGGCGCGGTCACGGACCGTATCTCAACTGTGCTCCAGGATCGTGTGCGAGCGCAGACCTCCGGCAATTTCCCGGTCGTCTGGAATGTCGAAACATACCACGGCACATGCAATACACTTTCGCACAAGAGCGAAACCTGCGCCGTCTGACGATGAAGCGCACCCACAAACTGATGCCAAACTTTAGCACCGCCCTCAAAGCTTGAGGTATCGTGGAGCGGCGGAGGAACGGTGGCAACGACATTCGATCTTTCAGGAAAATCCATTCTGATCACCGGCGCGGCGCGCGGACTCGGACGGGCGCTGGCGATTGGCGCCGTGCAGGCCGGCGCCACTGTCGCGGCGATGGATCTCGACGCGGCATTGCTCTCTGAATTGAAACGCGCGTCCCCAACGATCAACACTTACGTGGTGGATGTTGTCGATCGCGCGGCGTTCATGGCTGCTGCGGGCCGAATCGGTCGGATCGATGCCGTCGTCAACAACGCCATGCTGATCCGATACGACGCGATTGAGGCGGTCGATGAGGCCACTCTCGATCGTATGCTGGCGATCGGAATCAAGGGTGCGGTGTGGGGCGTTCAGGCGCTGCTGCGCCATATGGATCCCGCAAGCGGCGGCGTGGTTTTGAATCTCGCCTCCCCCACCGCAGAACGCGGCTTTCCAACCACTGCAGTCTACAGCATGGTGAAAGGCGCAATGGGTACGCTAACTCGAACCCTTGCCGCAGAACTCGGTCCGCGCCGCGTACGCGTCAATGCGTTGGCCCCCGGCTCCATTCCCACGCCCGGCGCGGTCGCCATTACTCCCCACGAAGAGTACGAGCGGCGCGCGACGCGGATTCCGCTGCGCCGCCTCGGACGCGAGGAAGACGCAACCTTCGCTTCGCTGTATCTGCTAAGCGATGCGGCCTCGTTCGTCAGCGGCGAAATTCTGCATGTCGACGGCGGCTTTCTCGCCTCTGCGTGAGCGAAAGGAACCTCTCGTGACGCACCGCATTTATGCCATCCGCTACGGTCATCTCGAGCGCACCAGCGACGGGAATTTTCTGGGTGGCGATGATCATGCGAACGACATGCCGCTCGACTACTACGTGTGGGTGATCAAGGCTGACGCGCGCAGCATCGTCGTGGACACGGGCTTCGATTCGCGGCAGGCCGCCAGCAGGGGGCGCACGCTAACCCGACACGTTGCCGAGGGTCTGGCGGCCATTGATGTCGATCCGAGCGAGGTGCGGGATGTTGTAATTACCCACATGCACTACGACCATGCCGGAAACTCGGCGCTGTTCCCGCGCGCGCGCTTTCATGTGCAGGATGCCGAGATGGCCTACTGTACGGGCCGCGCGATGACACATCGTCATCTGGCGGATTTCTTTGATGCGGAAAACGTCACCGAAATGGTGCGTCGCGTCTTCGATGGCCGCGTGGCATTTCACGCCGGCGACTCCCTGTTGTATCCAGGCGTGACGCTGCACCACCTGCCTGGCCATACGATGGGACTGCAGGCGGTGCGGGTGGAAACCGGCCGCGGCCCGGTGGTCCTGGCCTCGGACGCGGCACACTTCTGGGCCAATCTGGAACGCGAGACGCCCTATCCCGTCGTTGCGGATGTGCCGCAGTATCTTGAGTCGCTGCACGCGCTGCGCAGGCTGGCGCCCTCGATCGATCACATCATTCCCGGGCACGATCCAGCAGTGCTCACGCGCTTTCCGGCCGAGGCGGGAATCCGCGACATCGTGCGCCTCGACCTGGCGCCTGCTGAGCGCGGGGCTGCATGAGCGAGTGCGGATTCATCGGTTTGGGCCGGATGGGCGGCGCGATGGCGCGGCGCCTCATGGAGGCGGGACATCGCGTGGTCGCATTCGACGTAAGCGCCACCGCTTGCGATGCACTCGCTTCGCACGGCGCGAGCATTGCATCGAGCGCACCGGCGGTGGCCGACGCCGTGCCCGTGGTGTTCCTGAGCCTGCCGAATCCCGAGGTCGTCGTGGACACGATGCTCGGTGCGCACGGGGCAATGGCCGGTAAGCGGCTCGAAGTATGCGTGGATTTATCAACTTCCGGTCCCGAAGCTGCGATCAAACTCGCTACGGGCCTGGCCGAACGCAACATCGCATCGCTCGAAGCGCCGGTTTCCGGCGGGATCAAGGGCGCACGCGAAGGCACGCTGTCGTTGATGATCTCAGGCCCGCAAACCGCCTGGCATCGGGTACGGCCACTGCTCGAGATCTTCGGCCGGCCGTTCTTCATGGGCGAGACCGCCGGCGCCGGTCAGACCATGAAGCTGGTCAATAACTTGTTGGGCGCGTGTGCGATCGCCATCACCGCCGAAGGCATGACGATCGGCGTGAAGGCAGGGCTTGATCCTGCGCGCATGATCGAAGTCCTGAATGTCTCCAGCGGCCGCAATAGCGCGACCCTGGACAAATGGCCGCGTGCGGTGCTGCCGCGGACGTTTGATTTCGGTTTCGCGTCCGGCCTCTGCCTCAAGGATGTGCGCCTGTGTCTCACTGCAGCGCGCACGCTTGGGGTGCCGCTCGGCGTTGGCAGCGCGGTGTGCGAGCTGCTGGAGCGCACCGTCGGTACTTTGGGCGCGGACTCGGACTTCACCGCGATGACCAAGATAGTCGAATCCGACGCCGGACTGGATCCGCAGCGTCCCCCACCTTAAGTTTGGAGCGTGCTATGACGAGCGAACTGTTTGATAAGGGCATGAAAATTCGCACCGAGGTGTTGGGCGAGGCCTATGTCAAGAAGGCGCAGGCCGGCATGGACGAATTCAACCGGCCCTTGCAGGAACTGGTCACTGAATATTGCTGGGGCGCCGTGTGGGGCCGCGAAGGCTTGAAGCGCAGCGAACGCAGCATGATCAATCTCGCGATGATCAGCATCTTGAATCGTCCGCACGAGCTCAAAGCGCATATCCGCGGCGCCATCACCAATGGCCTCAGCCGTGAGCAGATTCGGGAAGTGTTGCTGCAGGTGGCAATCTATGGCGGAGTTCCCGCGGCCGTCGACAGCTTCCGCATTGCCCGTGAAACCTTTGCGGAAATCGATGGCGGCGGTTAGTTTGGCGAGTTGTACATTGCGTTTTAAGGTATAGCAGGTAACACCAATGACATCGCATCCAGGATTCGATTCCGCGCGTCTTGACGCATTGACCGCCGCCGTCGAGCGCGACATTGCAGCGGACCTGTATTTCGGCGGCGTGATCAGCGTGAAGCGCGGCGGGCAACCTGCATATCACAAGACATTCGGCCACAGCAGTCCTGCCAAGGATCGGAAGGTTGCGGAGGACTCGGTCTTCAGCCTGTTCTCGGTCACCAAGGCTTTCACCAACATCCTCATTTTTCAGGCGATCGAGCGCGGCTTGTTGACGCTCACGACGCCGGTCGCCAAGATCATTCCGGAATTCGCGGGCGGGCTGCGCGATCGCATCACCGTCTTTCACCTTCTGACCCATAGCGCCGGGCTGCCGAGCATGTTCGAGGCCCGCCCCGGCATGTACATCGATCGACTTGCGGAAGTCATCGCCGCCATCTGCCAAGTGGCATTACCCATCGAAGCTCCGGGCGTGCGTGTCGACTACGCGCCGCTGTTCAATCACGCGCTGTTGGGCGAAACCGCGCGCCGCCTCGATCTCAAGAAGCGCTCGTATCGGCAAATATTGCATGAGGATCTTTTCGCGCCCTTGGGAATGAAAGATACCTCGATGGGAGTACGTCGGGACTTAAAGGAACGGCACTTGATTCCTGAATTTCGCGGCAATTACCCGATCCAGCACTTGGGTCACAGCAATCTCGGTCCGAACGGCGCCTTCGAAGAAGAGGACGCGGAAATGCCCTGGGTGGGCTGTGTCTCCACGGCGAGCGACATGATGCGCTTCGCCGAGATGCTGCGCGGCGGCGGCACGTTGGATGGGCGGCGCATCGTTTCGCGCGCAATGGTCGAGCGCGCGCGCACGATCTGGACCGGCGACAAGCCGAATGAGTTTTATGCGAACGGTATTCGCGCCGCGGGCGGCATTGCGCCTCCCGCAAACATCGGTTTGGGCTTCTCGGTTCGCGGCCCGCAGATGGGCACGTCGCTGTTCGGTACTCTCGCCTCGCCGGGAGCCTTCGGAGCGCATGGCGCCGGAACCACGATTTTTTGGGTGGATCCCGAACGCGACATCAGCTTCGTCGGACTCATGACGGGTCTGATGAAAACGATCGACAACCTGTGGCGCTGGGAACGTCTGTCGGACATCGTGCACGCCGCTGCGCTATAGACCGCAATGGCTAGCGACGCCACATTCGACTATGTCATCGTCGGCGCCGGCACCGCCGGTTGCGTGCTCGCGGGACGATTGGCGGAAGATCCGGCCACGCGGATCTGTTTGATCGAGGCCGGCGGCAGCGACCGGCATCCACTCGTGAGCACGCCCTCTATGGTGGCCGCGGCCATCGCCACCCGGCGCCTGAACTGGCGCTTCGAAACGGTCCCGCAGGCTCATTTGAGGGGGCGAAAGATTCCGCAGCCGCGCGGCAAGGTGGTCGGAGGATCCGGCTCCATCAACGGCATGGTGTACTCGCGCGGTAATCCTCTCGACTACGATGATTGGGCCAGAGCCGGCGCCGGCGATTGGAGTTATGCAAACGTATTGCCGTACTTCATACGCTCGGAGAACAACCAGGATTTGCCGGCGTCATTGCACCACGGTCGCGGCGGGCCCATGAACGTGCGCTGGCCCGCGCGTCCGAATCGCCTCAATAGCGACTTCATCGAGGCGACGCAGAGCCTGGGGTTTCCACATTCAACGGACTTCACGGCTGCCGACTCCGAGGGCGTCGGCTTTCGCCAAGGAACGATTCGCGCCGGCAAACGTGAAACCACCGCGCGAGCGTTTCTCAGGCCGGCGCTTCGCCGCGGCAACGTCGCTCTCTACACCGAGGCATTGGTCCTGCGAGTCATTGTTGAGCATGGCCGCGCGGCGGGCGTGGTCTATGAGCGCGAAGGTCAGCAGCATGAGGTCCGCGTCCGGCGCGAAGTGATCTTGAGCGCCGGCGCCTTGCAGACACCACAACTGTTGCTGCTCTCAGGAATCGGTCCGGCTGCGGAATTGAAATTGTCCGGCGTCGAGCCCGTGCTCGACCTACCGGGCGTCGGCCGCAATCTTCACGATCATCTGGCGTGTCCGGTCATGATGCACACCGAGGATCCCACCTCCTACGGTATATCGCTGCGGGCACTGCCGCGCGGAATCTTGAATGTCTTTGAATATCTGATGCTGCGCTCGGGACCGTTCGCGAGCAACGTATTCGAGTCGGTCGCCTTTCTAAAAACTGCACCGGGACTCGATCGTCCCGACGTACAGTTCGTGTTCCAGCCTGCGGCGCGTCCCAAACCGACCTTCCCGCTGCCCGTGGGTCATGGGTTTGCGATCAGCCCGGTCGGGCTGTACCCCAAGAGCCGTGGAGGCGTCACGTTACAAGGATCCGATCCACACTCCCCGCCTCTAATCGATCCCAAGCTGCTCAGCGTTGCGGAAGATATTAATCCTCTGATTCGTGCGATCAAGCTGTCGCGACGCATTCTGGCGGCGCCGAATTTTGCACGCTATAGGGCAACCGAGCTCGCACCCGGGATGGGCGTGCAAAGCGACGACGAAATCGCTGATTTCATTCGCTCGACTTCATACACGGTCCATCATCAGGTCGGCACTTGCCGTATGGGTAACGGTGGCGAGGCCGTGGTCGATCCGCAGCTGCGGCTGCTCGGCCTTTCAGGCCTGCGCGTGGTCGATGCCTCCGTCATCCCGAGCATCGTCGGAGGAAACACCAATGCCGTGGTCGTGATGGTTGCCGAAAAGGCTGCCGACCTGATCCGGCAGCGGCCGCTGCTCGCGCCCGCGCAACTTGACACTAGAACTAAACAACGCGCACCACAAGGGGAGCCGGCATGGCAGTAGAGCACATGAAGACCTGGCGGGTCGGGCGCGTCGAGATCACGCGCATTGTCGAGGTCTGGAAGTGGGAGGATGACATCGGCATGACGCTGGATGGCGGCCAGGCGGCGATCGTTCTCACGCAGCCGTGGCTATTGCCGCATCACGCAACGCCGGAAGGCCGCATGTTCATCAACTTTCAGGCCTTTGTCATCAAGATCGGCAAACGGCGGATCATGATCGATACCTGCGTGGGCGCGGATCGGGAACGCGAATTTCCCGTCTTCACGCGCATGCGCACCACATTTCTGGAGGATCTCGCATCGATCGGCATTGCGCCCGGAGACATCGACACCGTTCTGTGCACGCATTTGCACTTCGATCACGTCGGCTGGAACACGCATTTGGTCGATGGGCGCTGGGTCCCGACTTTTCTTAACGCGCGCTACCTGTTCAGCCGTAAGGAATACGAGCACTGGCTGATGCTGCGTGAGACCGGCGGGTATCACGGCGTCAACCACCTCGCCGATTCCGTTGATCCGGTTGTGGCAGCGGGTCTAGTAGATTTTATCAATCACGAACATCGGATCAGCGACGAGATACGGCTGCTGCCGACGCCTGGCCACACGCCGGATCACGTCAGTGTCCTGATCGAATCGGAGGGCGAGCACGCGGTTATCACAGGTGACGTGATGCACCATCCGATTCAAGTGGCCATGCCGGCGCACCCCGCGACTTTCGACATGGACAAAGCGGCGGGTGCAAAAACCCGTGTTGAATTCGTTACGCGTTTCCAGGAGAAACCTGTGCTCGTGATCGGCAGTCACTTTGCGGATCCCGGCGCCGGCTACATCGTGCGACATGGCGATGCCTGGAAACTCAACTCGCCTCACTGAGGGCACGCGATGGGCTTGGCGATTCCGACTTATGAGATCGATCTGTTCAGCCATGCGTCGGTGCGCGATGCGCGCGTGGTCGATGACACCTTGCGAGAATTTGCGCCCGTCGTGCGGCTCGCCGACGGCACGGTGATGATTACGCGGCACGCGGACGTGACGGCGGGACTGCAGGATTGGCACACCTTTTCGTCCAAGTCGCGGCCTTGGCATGATCCTAAGTCCTTGCGCCCAGAGATTCTGCTGACGGACGATCCGCCGCGTCACACGCACGTGCGCCAGGTGATGACCACGGTCCTCTCCACGCAAGCGCTGGCGAAACTGCGGCCGGCATTCGAGCGGGATGCGGCAGCCTTGCTCGATACTCTGCTGTTGCGCCAGGGAGAGAGCCTCGACGCAGTGCGCGAGATGACCCAACGTTTCGTCTACAAAGCGCTTCCCGACGCCATCGGGCTCGGTATTCGCGGCCGCGAGCACATGTACGCCTTCAGTCACATGGTGTGGGCGACCATGGGGCCGGAGAACGAATTGTTTCGCGAGGCCATGGTCAACCTGGGGCCGGTGCTCGAGTGGCTGGAGCAATGCTGCGATCGGGATAACCTTTCCGCGGGCGGCATTGGGATGAGCTTGTACGGCCTGGCCGACAGCGGGGTCATTACTCAGGCGGAAGCCAAGCTGCTGCTGCAAACCGTACTGGCGGCCGGCGCGGACACCACCATCCTGACCATGGCGAATGCCATTCGAGCCTTTGCGCTGTACCCTGAGGAGTATCGAAAACTGCGCACCGATCCTACCCTGGTGCGCGCCGCCTTCGATGAAAGCCTGCGTTGGGACTCGCCCTCGCGAATGGCGGGACGCATTACGACCCGCGAGGTCGACATCGAAGGATATGCCGTTCCTGCCGGACAGCGGGTCGGACTCATGTTCGCCGCCGCGAACCGCGACCCACGCGCGTGGTCCGATCCTGACCGGTACGATCTGAGCCGCGATCTTAAAAAACAAGTTGGCTGGGGCTATGGCGTGCACGCGTGCGTCGGCCGCGTGCTGGCGCAACTCGAAGCGAGCTCGCTGCTGACGGAAGTGGCACGGCGGGTTGCACGCATTGAAATCGCCGGCGACCCGGAGCCCTGGATGACGACCGTCGGTCACGGTCCCGCGAAACTGCCGATCCGCCTCTATGCTGATTGACCGAACAGGCGCACGATGTAGTAGCTGTCGAGGTACTCGCGAATCATTGCGATCCTCCCGTCGCGCAGTTCGAAGGCCCAGGCATAGCGGTTGTCGTACGGCCGGCCATCGCTCAAGTGCCCGGTGCCGTGTGTCTCGACCAACACCAGCGCGCCGTTTGATGCCAGCGACAGAATGCGGTTGCTGGGGCTGCCCTTCGCGAACAGGGCGCGAATCGGCTTCAGAAACTGATCCACGATCACATCGCGGCCGCGATACTCGCCGGCCCCCGGCATGTCGCGCGCCTGCGGAATCCAGGCCGCATCATCCGTCAACAGTGCCCGCACGCCTTCAAGATCCTCGGCATTCAGCAGCCCGAAAAATTTCTGCACTGTCGTTTCGCTCTGCGCGTTCGTCTGGCCCATGCAATCTCTCCTCTCCCCGTCGGACAGCGATCATATGATTAAACGATCAAACACAGATAGGGCATCGACCGGTTATGACATCGTGGCCATCGGCAGCGGTCACAATGGACTCACGGCGGCTGGATATCTGGCGAAGAGCGGCAAGCGCGTGCTGGTGCTGGAACGCAACGCGTGGCCGGGCGGCGGCGTGGTGTCGCGCGAGCTGACGCTGCCGGGCTTTCGCCATGATCAACATTCGATGGCGCATATTTTCATCCAGGCCAATCCCTTGCTGCAGCAGGACGAACTCGGCTTGAAGCGACGCTATGGGCTCAAGTACCTGTTTCCCGAGTCGCCGATGATGTCCGTGTTTGAGGACGGCTCGACGCTGACACTGTATCGGGATCGAAACCGTACGGCGGCGCAGATCGCCAAATTCTCGGCACGCGATGCCGAAGCCTTCCTACGCCTGTCTGCGCAGGCGGCGGCGTGGCTGCCCATGATGGTGTCGACTTTCTACACACCACCTGCGCCGCAGGGCGCCGCGTTCGCCTTGATGGATCAAAGCCGCGAAGGCCGCGAGTTCTGGCGCACCATGCAGATGAGCAGCCACGAAATCCTCGCGAGCTATTTCGAGCATGATCGCGTGCGAGCGCACTTCGCCCGCGTGGCCGGCGAGAACCTGGTCTCGCCGGATGAGAAGGCAACAGGACTCGGCATTTTCGTTTTTTTGGGCTTCCTCGAGGCCTATGGCTTCGGCGTGCCCGTCGGCGGCAGCGGCAAGCTGACAGAAGCCTTGATTCGTTGCATCGAGGATTATGGCGGTGCGGTGCTCACCAACCAAGATGTGCGTGAGGTAATCGTCGCCAACGGCCGTGCCGCCGGCGTCATCACTGCGGACGGACGCCGGCATCTGGCTAACGATGCCGTGATTGGCGCCATTCATCCCCACAAGCTCTCCTCGTTGGTTGCGGGGCTTGATCCAGAAGTGCGCCGAGCGGCGGAGGCTACGCAGATCACCGAGGCTGCGTGCATCACGGTTCATGCGGCACTCGATGGCCCGCTGCGCTTTCGAACGTCGGATCCGGTGCATTCGGTGATGATCGAGCTGATGCCGGCGACGTATCGCGAGCTGCGCGAATGCTTCGATGACCTGCGCTACGGCGGTTTTATGCGCACGCACCTGCTGGGACTGGGATCGCTTTCCATGTTCGATGCCAGTCGCACGCCGCCGGGAAAGGCTATCGCGCATCTCTGGGACTATGCCCCCTATGTGCGCCCCGATGGACTTCCGTGGGATGATGCCAAAGAAGCCTACGCCAAGAGCATGCTCGACCGTTTTCGCGTCTTCGTCGCCAATTTAGACGAAGTGCTGTTGGATTTTCACTGCGACAGCCCAATCGACATGGAGCGCACTTCACCCAGTTTCTTGCGCGGCGACTTGCACGGCATTGCCACCACGAGTTATCAAAGCGGCTCGCATCGTCCCACGCCGGAGCTCGGCCAGTACCGAGTACCGGGAGTGGACCGATTGTATCTGGTGGGTCCGTTTCAGTACCCGGGCGGCGGTGTGTTCGGCGCCGGGCGGGCAACGGCCCAGGTCATGTGCGAAGATTTGAGCATCGATTTTCAAAAACTGGAACAGCCGGCATGAAACTGTACGGTACCGACAAGCGGGAACTGATGACGGTGAGCCGCGTCGAGCGCAGCGGCAATCAACTCGTGATCAAGGCAAAAGTATTCGGCACCATGCCGCTGACGGCGATCCTGACGCCCGCTGAGGTCCGCGAAGGGTTGAAACTGTTACGGTTGCGGGGAATCTTGTTTCTGTTGACGATGCCGTTTCGCAGATCCACGCCGGGCCCGAGGGAGAAGGCATGACGACCTCGATGAAAGGAAAAGTTGCGGTCATTACCGGCGGCGCGGGAATGATCGGTCACGCGGCCGCCATGTCGCTCGCCTCGGCGGGCGCCGATGTCATGTTGGTGGACATCGACGCGGAGGCCCTGAAGAGGCGCCGCGGCGCCATCGAGAAACTCGGCGTTCGCGTCGAGACGCAGGTGGCGGATGTCAGCAAATCACCCGATGTCGCGGCTTACGTTGAGCGCGCTTTGCAGGCTTTCGGCCGCATCGACGCCTTCTTCAACAACGCCGGCGTCGAGGGCAAACTCTGGGCCGACGCACGAATATGACGAGGCGGAATTCGACAAGATCATCGCGGTGAACCTCAAGGGAATATTTCTTGGCTTGCGCCATGTTCTTCCCGTCATGCTGCGGCAAGGGTCCGGTGCGGTCGTCAACACCGGCTCCATCGCCAGCGAGCGGGGCCTCGCCGGTGCCTGCGCCTACAATGCCTCGAAGCATGCAGTGATCGGGCTGACGCGTACGGCGGCCAGCGAAGTGGGCGCGCACGGCATCCGCGTCAACGCCGTGATGCCTGGCGTGATCGACACGCCGCTCTTGGAGGCGATGCTACGCATGATGTTTGCGGGCGATGTGGCAGCCGGCAAGCGCGCGCTCGGCAAGGTAGCGACGCTGGATCGAATCGGATCACCGCCGGAAGTCGGCGAGGTCGTGACGTTCTTGCTGTCGGATGCGGCGAGCTTCGTGAATGGCGCGGCCTGGGCCGTGGATGGCGGCGCCTTATCGACCATCCGGCATTGAGTATTCATCAATTCTCAGCAGCGAAGGAGTCCTAAGTGAGCACCATGAGCCCTATTCCGCGCCGCACTTTTCTTGCGGCGAGCGGCTTTGTGTCTGGACTACTCGCAGCGGGCAGCACGCTAAGCCTCATCGCGCCCGGCCGTGCTTGGGCGCTCGAAATGAAAGTATTGACGAGCGCGCAAGGCGCCGCGCTCATGAGCGTTGCGCGGACAATTGCGCCGCATGACGGCCTCGAAGACGCGGCTTACGCGCTGGTGGTGAAGGCGATCGATGCCGCCGCGGCTGCGGACGAGCACGTCCGCGCATTGCTGACGACGGGATTGGCGGGCCTCGGAGCAAACTTCGCCTCACAGACCGAGACGGCCAGAATTGCCGCTCTCAAGAGCGTGGAACACTCGGAGTTCTTTCAGCTGTTGAGAGCGAGCACGCTCGCGAATCTCTACTCCTCGACGCTTGCGTACGCTCATTTTGGCTATGAGGGCGAAGCCTTCTCGAAGGGCGGCTACCTCACACGCGGATTCAATGATCTGCACTGGCTGCCAGACGTGCCGCTGCAAGATAGCGGACCTGGCGTGGGCGGAGGTTAACGTGGCCCAGATTGCACGCGACGACTCGGATGCGGTCGTCATCATCGGATCGGGCGCCGGCGGGGGAACACTGGCCCACGAGCTGACACGACGCGGCATCAAGGTCGTGCTGCTCGAGGCGGGCGCGCGCCAGTCACTCGGTAGCTTCTCTCAGAACCCGGGCGAGGCCTTCGCGCAGCTCACCTGGCTCGAACCGCGCACGACCTCCGGCACCTGGACGGTGCGAGAGGACTACCCGGGTCTGCCCTCGTGGACTTGCAAGACACTGGGCGGCACGACGGTGCACTGGACCGGCGCGACTCCGCGCATTCGTCCGTGGGAGGTGCGTGCGCGCACCACATACGGCGCCGTCGCCGGCGCATCGCTCATCGACTGGCCGATCGAGTACAGCGAGTTGGAGCGCTACTACGAGCTTGCCGAACGGCGACTCATCGTCACCCGCCGGCATGGCAATCCCGGCATGCCCGCATCGAGTCATTTCAAGGTGATGTACAACGGCGCGAAGCGCATCGGCTACAAGCAGGTGCACACCGGCTACTTGGCCATCAATACTCGCCCCGCAGACGAGCGAGGAATGTGCATACAACAGGGTTTCTGCGTTCAGGGATGCAAGACGGGCGCGAAATGGAGCACCTTGTACACGGAAATTCCTCGCGCTGAAGCGACCGGCAATCTCGATCTGCGGATCTCGTGCCGGGCGCTGCGGATCGAGCACGGCGAGAACGGACGCGTCGACGGCGTCGTCTACCGGGATGCGAATGGCCAGCAACTGCGTCAACAGGCGCGGCTCGTCTGCGTCGCTTGCAACAGCATCGAGACGGCTCGCCTGTTGCTGCTGTCCGAGTCCGCACGATTCCCTCATGGGCTCGCCAATTCCAGCGACCAGGTGGGACGAAATTATTGCCGGCACACGGCGGGATTCATCTGGGGAGTCTTTGACAAGCCGATCCACTTCTGGCGAGGCGCCACGCTCGCCGGCATCGTCGAGGATGAAACCAAGCACGATCCCAAGCGCGGCTTTGCCGGCGGCTACCACCTGGAGCTCGCCGCATTGGACCTGCCGAGTCTGCCGCTGGCGGGATTCCCGAGCACGCTCTGGGGACGCGAGCTGGGTTTTCTGATGGATCACTACGACAAAATGGCAGGCATGCTGGTCAACGGCGAAGATATGCCGCGCGCGACGAACCGCATTACGCTCGATTCAACCGTCAAAGACAGCTTCGCACTGCCCGTCGCGCACATTCACGTGGACGAGCATGACAACGATACCGCCATGCGAACCCATGCACAGCGCCAAGGCCGGGCAATCTACGATGCGGTCGGCGCGATACGCACCGCGACTTCGCGGCAGACGCCGGCCACGCACAACATGTGCACGGCGCGTATGAGCAAGAACCCCGGCGACGGGGTAGTTGACGCGCACGGGCGGGCACACGATATCCCCAACCTGTTCATATCCGACGGCAGCGCGTTGAGCACACCGGGGTCCGCCAATCCCACGCTCACGATCGTTGCGCTCGCGTTGCGCCAGGCCGAGTACATCGCGCGAGAGTTGAAGTCGCACAATCTCTGAGGTTTTGAGCGCGCGCAACCGCGCTGCGGCAAATCAGTCCCTCCCCCGCTAGGTCTTGCACTGTCGGACGAGAATTCTTGCGCTGTAGTCCGCGCCGCCGTTGCGGCGGGAGCAGATCCTGCGCGTAAGGCAGAACTACAACATGCCAGGGTGTCAATTGGGCTTACAAGGGGGCCAAATGAACAGCAGATTCGTGAACCGTGTGGGACTTCGGCGAGGCGCGGCGTTCGCCGTCGCGACCGCCTTGTTCGTCTCGAGCGGGGTTAAAGCTGCAGCGCCGACCGATGCGCTCGCGGAAATCGTTGTGACCGCAGAGAAGCGTTCCGAGAACCTGCAAAACGTACCGATCGCGATCACTGCCTTCACCGGGGAGGCGATGCAGAGCCGCGGCATCACGGATCTTCATGGGCTTTCAAACCTCACTCCGAACGTAAATCTCGACGGCGGCGCTCCCTTCTCCGGCGACAGCTCGGTGCTGTCGGCCTCCATTCGCGGTATCGGTCAGGACGACTTCGCGTTCAACCTCGACCCCGGTGTTGGGGTATACCTGGACGGTGTCTACCTAGCGCGTACCATCGGTGCCAACCAGAATCTGCTGGACGTCGATCGCATCGAAATCCTCAAGGGCCCGCAGGGCACGCTGTTCGGCCGCAACACCATCGGTGGTGCGATCAACATCGTGACGCATACTCCGGGCGAGGAGTTTTCGATCAACGGCCAGGCGACGGTCGGCTCCTACCAGCGTCACGATATCTTGTTGACGACCGACATGCCGATCTCCACCTCGCTGCTGACCACGTTCAGTGTGTCCTCGCAGACGCGCAACGGTTACCAGAACACCATTCCGTTCCCGGCCACGGCGCCCTACCAGGTGCTGGGTCAGGCCGATTACCCCAAAGCCGCCGGCAATCAGAGTTCAACGACCAACGGCGGGCAGAATCAGCAAGTGGTCCGCGGCAAGATTCTCTGGCATGCGGCCGAGAACTTCGACGTGACCGTGTCGGCCGATTGGACGCATGAGGACCAGTCGGGCATCCCGAACACCGTGCTCGGCGTCTTCGTGCCCAACAGCTCGACTTACCTGGCTGCGAATTTGGCGAACGCCGGCGCTCTGTTCGGGCCCAACATATTCGGCGCGCTGTACAACGCTTGTATCACCACCTCGGCCGCGGACTTGAACTCAGGCGGTCTGTTCGCGCCGTTCAACACGACGAACGGTCTGTGCGGACCGCTTGGCGCCGGCACGTTCAACTCGACCACGGGTCAGCTCTCGGGCAATGGCCTCGGGTATCCCGGTGCTCCGGCGCTAGGCGGAACCGGCGCGATCAATGTACCGGTCAGCGTGCTGAATTCGCTACCGGCGGGCTACGCGCCGTACGTTCATATCGCCCCGGGCGCCTCAGTGGGCAGCCTGCTGTTCCCAGGCCAGACGCCGCACATCTACTGGGACTTCGCCAACACGCAGACCGGCAACAAGGACTCGACTTATTCCAACGGGCCGAGCTTCGCCAAGTCAGATGCGTACGGCGGTTCCGTCACGCTCGACTGGGCGCTCGCCGACCGGATGAAATTGAAATCGATCTCGGCGTGGCGTGAGATTGTCTGGAACATCGGCACTGACCTTGATGGCAGCCCGGAGTCGATGCAAGAGGTCACCGACTCGCAGGCTCAGCACCAGATCTCGCAGGAGTTCCAGTTGACCGGCGACGCTTTCAGCGATCGCCTCAATTACGTTGCCGGGCTGTACTACTTCCAGGAAGGCGGGTTCGTGCACGACTACGTGCCTTTCGACACGGGCTACCTCTACGTCTACGACTACAGCAACGACGTCAGCACGAAATCCTATGCAGGATACTTCCACCTCGATTACAAGATCACTGACAACTGGGGTGTGACCGCCGGCGGCCGTTATTCGGACGAGCGCAAGCAATTCCTCGGCGGCCAGGCCGACCTCGACGGGTTCAGTTACAAGATCAGCGGTTGCCTGGATCCGAACGCGAACGCCAATACGTTCCCAGGCTTCGGCACAGTGCCGGCCGGCGTTACCTGTCAGCAGGTGCTCGGATTTCCGGTGCCCGGCCAACCGTTGCGCTACTTCCCGGATGTCGTGGATCACCAGAACTGGAATGTGTTCGATCCGACCGTCGGGACCCAGTACCACATCACGCCGGACATGATGGCGTATGCGAGCTTCTCGAAGGGCTTCAAATCCGGTGGCTGGACCACGCGTCTGTCTGACCCGATCTCATCCCCGAGCCTTGCCCGATTCAATCCTGAATACGACAAGACCTACGAGTTGGGTCTTAAGTCGACCTGGTTTGACCGTCATCTGCAGGCGAATGTTGCGGTTTTCTATAGCAAGTACTCCAACATCCAGCTGAATGTCCAGGAAGGCCCATCGCCGGTTTACCAAAACGCGGGTGATGCCACCATCAAAGGCGCCGAGGTCGAGTTGCAGTCCGTGCTGGGGGGCGGCTTCATGCTGAACCTCTCGGCCGGCTACCTCGATGCTTACTACACCACCCTCAACCCCTGCCTGGTGTATAACGCCGATGCAAATGGTGTTTGTTCCGCGGCCAGCGGCCCGCAGATCACTCAGGGCGGCGGTCAATTCACGCTGAATAGCCAGTTGCCCAAGACGCCCAAGTACAAGGTCGCGATCAGTCCCACCTGGGACATCCACATGCCGAATAATGCCACGGTACGCCTACAGGCGGACTACACCATCACCGCGCACATGTTCAATGACGGCCCCAATACCACGCTGCTCGAGCGGCCCCAGACAAATATCGTGAACGCCGGAATCCATTACATTCCGGAGAACTCGAAGTATGAGTTCATCGTCGGCGGGACCAACCTGACCGACGACCGCTTCATCCAGGTGGGATCCGTCAACTACGCGGCAGGCGAAGTGGTGGGTACCTACAGTCCGCCGCGCGAGTGGTACGCCACTGTGCGTGTGAAGATGTAGACGAGACATTCAGAGCCAAGAAACACCCGCATGTCTTGGCATGCGGGTGCTTTTCGGCAGTTCAAGACTGCGCCGCCGCAATCGTGCGGTCTAAGTGCAATGTCGCTCTGCGCAATCCCCTCACCGCGTTGCAAATATACAGTTGATCCGCTTGTCGCAGATCCTCGAGGGTCAATACGCGTTCGGTCGCGCCGGCGTGCGACTCGAGCAGGTAGCGCCGGTAGACTCCAGGTAGCACGCCACTGCTAAGCGGCGGTGTGAACCACCGGCCGGCTTTCTCAATGAAGATGTTGCTAATCGCGCCTTCGGTGATCTCGCCTCTCTCGTTGGCGAAAAGCGTATCGTCGAATCCCGCCAGCCGAGCGCGATGATACGAGCGATCATAAATCTCACGACGCGTAGTTTTATGCCGCAAGAAATGATCGCCGGATGAGGTACGTTCGGCCGCCAGATTAACGCGGGCAACCGCGCCGCCGGGGGCGCATTCTGTGGACTGTAGGCTGAGCTGCCCATTAACAGCCAACAACAAGCGGATCTTGTAGCGCAGACCGCGGCGAAAGGAAGCAGACAATTCCTGAAGCTGCGCAGCGATGACGCCGCGCTCGAAAACAAAGTCAAAATGTGCGGAAGAATTCTGCAAGCGCTCCAAGTGCTGCGCTAGAAAGCGAAATTCGCCGTCCCACAGCAGAGTCTCAATGAGATCAAATGATCGATCTGGCTCGGCGAGGAACGCTGCCTTCAACAAGGATTCGTTATATTCCTCTCGCGGATCGGACTCTGCCACGATGCCGCCACCGACCCCCATCGTTGCGACGCCATCTTTCATGGCCAGCGTACGTATGGCAACGTTGAACACCGACACGCCATGAGGGGCGATAAATCCGATGGCCCCGCAATAAGCACCGCGAGCGTTGCGCTCCAACTCTCGGATGATTTGCATAGTACGAATTTTGGGTGCGCCGGTGATGGAGCCCGACGGGAACAAGGCGCGAAAAATGTCATAGTACTTAAGATTCGGCAGAAGCGTGCCCTTGACCACCGAAGTCATTTGATAGAGCGTCGGATACTTCTCCGCGGTGAAGAGATCCTCCGTCATGACGCTGCCTGGTGCACAAACACGGCCCAAGTCACTGCGCAACAAATCGACGATCATGACGTGCTCGCTGCGATTCTTAGCGTCGTTTTGCAGCCGCCGCGGTACCTCTCGATCCTCATCCTCGCTCGCGGCGCGCGCCATCGTGCCCTTCATGGGCCGCATTTCGATCTTCCCGCCTTGTATTCTAAAAAAGAGTTCCGGAGAAAAGGACAAGATCGAGGATGCGCCCATGTTGATAAACGCGCTATAGCTGACCGGCTGACGCGTCGCAAGTGTCGCAAAAAGATCGGCGGGCGAGCTTGTCGTGCGCATCGAAACCGAATCGGTGAAGTTCACTTGATAGGTATCACCTGCGGCAATGTATGCTTTGATCTTCAAAATATTCGCGAAGTATTGATCCTGGGGAATGCCGAGCGCACCAGTGAACTGGTTTTTTTGGGCATGAGCTTGGACTTCTTGGCTTGGGTGCTGCTTGCCGCCCGATCGAGAATGGTCAAATATCTGCGGGCGGTCATAAACGCCCAACCACGCCAGCGGCGCTCCCGATGGCAGTGCCGCCTGGTCCATGGGTTCAAAGTGGTACGCACACTCGTACGCGAGATATCCGGCTACGTAAAATCCGCTTTGCAAGGCGATTTCGATTTCGGCGAAGAGCCCCGGAATCTCATCCAATTGCTTCGCGATGAGCACGCGCAGCGGCTGGAGAAACACGTAGCTGTGTGTGTTGGCGGCATCGAAACGCGCAGTTTCAAGCAGAACCGAGTTAGGATTTTCGAACGCCGCGGCGCGAAAACTTCTTGGCAGTCTTTCCATTTATTGGGTCTAAGTAGCCGTCATTAGAGATACCCACTTCCCGCTTCGCGCGCGAAACGATCCGGACTACCCTCCCACGTGATCCGGGCGTGATCGAGCACGTATACCCGATCCGCATGCGGCAGGGCAAAGGTCACGTTCTGTTCGCCGAGCAGCACCGTGATCTCGGTGGATTGCCGCAAGGACTCGAGCGCCCTCGACAATTGCTCGAGAACGATTGGGGCTAGACCCAAGGTTGGCTCATCCAAAATCAACAATCGCGGATTGGTCATCAGTGCGCGCGCGATTGCCAGCATTTGCTGCTCGCCGCCCGACAAGGTTGCCGCATTCTGGCGTTGCCGCGATTTTAGGATGGGGAACAGATCGAACAACCAGGCCAGGCGATCATCGGCGACCGCCTTGCTTTGGTGCTGCCCGCCCATATCTAGATTTTCGCGCACGCTCATCTCGCCGAATAGGTCGCGAGTCTCCGTACATTGCACGACACCATCGCGGACAATCCGTGCGGGTGGCACCCTCGCCAGCGATGCCCCTTGCCACAAAATGTCCCCTTGATAAGGCAGCAGGCCACAAATTGCATTGAATAACGTCGTCTTACCGGCGCCATTAATGCCCACGACCGAGACGAATTCGCGCTGATGCACATGCAGCGATACCTTCTCGAGCGCCTGTGCCTTGTTATAGAAAACGCTGAGATCCTGCACATCGAGCAAAGGCTTGTCGCGATCAGCGAAGCTTGATTCCGGTCGCGCCGCCGTCTCGATCGAACCGCCCAAATACACGCGGCGCACGGTGGCATCGGCCATTACTTCGGTCGCGGTGCCCTCCGCAATCTTTTCACCCAAGCAAAGCGCAATCACCCGGTCGACCAGTGCCGCCACACTCTTCACATTATGATCGACCAGCAGCACCGCCTTGCCATCGCGTCGGAAGCGGGCGAATAATTCGGAAAACACCGCCGCCTCCGCCATCGTCAGACCGGCGAACGGTTCGTCGATCAGGATCACCCTGGGATCGCGAGCGATGGCCTTGGCCAGTTCCAAGCGCCTCAGATCTGCGAAAGGCAATGTCGAGGGGCGGCGTTCGAGCACCGCGCTCAAGCCGACCTGCGCTGCGATGTCGCGCGCCCGCTCCCTGATCTCCGTACTGATTCGAAGTTTGAGCAGGCTGTCCGGTAACAGACCCAGCATAATATTCTCGTGCACCGTCTGCCGCTCTAGCGGGCGAGAGTGCTGGAACACCAGTCCCACCCCCATGCGCGCGATGCGATGCGCGGGCAGGCCGGCGGTTTCAACCCCGTCCAGGCGCACCGAACCCGCGGTCGGATGTTCGATGCCCATGACGAGTTTCAATGCGGTCGATTTGCCGGAGCCGTTCGGTCCGATCAGGCCTAGGATCTCGGCCGGCCGCAGGCAGAAATCGAGCTGATGGACCGCCATCAATCCACCAAATTTCTTGGTAAGCCCGCGCACCTCGATCACGGCTGGCCGCGCCTCGCTCACTTGCGTCGCCACGACAGCATACCCATGAAGCCGTTGGGAAAGAGCATTACCACCAGCAGCGTGATTGCAGATACGATGAACGTGGCGAGCTCGCCGGTGGAGCGCAGGGCCTCGGTCATGGCGATCAGAAAAATGGCGCCGATGGCGGCGCCAATGATGGTACGCCGGCCGCCGAGAATGGCCGCGATGATGATCTGCACTCCAACAGTGATGTCCATCAATGTCCCGACTGACGCGGTGCCAAGATAAAACACCAAGAACGCGCCGGCCAGGCCGGAAAACAAAGCGCTGACGACGAAGGCGAAGAGTTTGTGTTTGACCACATTAAATCCGAGTACCCCAGCCTGAATCTTGTCCTGGCCGCTGGCCTGCAAGATGAGTCCTGCTGCCGAGCGCGACAAGATGTAGAGAACGCTGCCGCTCGCCACCATGAACGCCAGCGCGATCCAATAATTGACCGGGCCGCTGATTGAGATCACGTCCGGCACGGTCAATCCGATTTCGCCACCCGTCAGTCCGGCAAACACGACGACGAGATTCTGCAAGAGCAGCACCGCCACCAAGGTCGTCAGCCCGAAATAGGGCCCAGACATCCGCAAGGCCGGCAAAGCCAACACGACCCCGCCCACTACGGCGGCGAGCGTCCCCAATGCAACGCAAACCGGGATCGGGAGACCGTAACGATTGTCCAAAATGCCGGCCGTGTAGGCACCGAGACCCACCAAAAAAGTCGGCCCGAAATTTACTTCGTTGGCGAAGCCAAATAACAGGTCCCAGGCCATGGAGAACACGCCGAAATAATAGGCGACCGTCAGAAGTCCCAAGATATAGCCGGAAACGCCAAGCGGCAGCAGCGCGGCGATTGCGATGATGACGGCAACCACCAGAGTCCGCTGCGTGCGCAAAGTGGCGGGCACCATTCAGCGGCGCCCTAGCAAGCCGCGGGGCCGTATGTACATCACCAGCAACAATAAGAACAAAGACGGGAAAAAGCGATATGCCGGTGAAATCAAATACGCGGTAATGGTCTCGAGGTAGCCGACGATGAAGGCCGCAAGCAGTGAGCCAGTGACACTGCCTAGGCCGCCCAATACGACAATGGTAAAGGCGCTGGCGGTGAGCGGGCCGACGGAATAGGATGAGACGCCGAGAAACATGCCGAGCAAAACGCCGGCAATACCCGCGAGCACTCCGTAGATCCCCCAGACCAACAGATAGATTCGCGATAGCTCGACGCCAAGCAAGGTGGCACCGCGCGGATTCATCGACGCCGCCAGCACCGACTTGCCGATGCGGGTACGATTGACCAAGAGCCACAACGCGCCGATCACCACCCAGCAGATCACAGCGGTGAAAATTTCATTCTTCGGCGTACGCACACCCAGAACGGAAACAACGCCGACCAGAATCGGGAGAACTGTCTTGGCATTGTTGGTGAAAAAGAAGGCAATGAGTTCCTGAATCATGATTCCCCACAGCAGGGTCGCGGTCAGGATGAAGATTTCCCGCTCTTCATTGCGAATCGCTGTGGATTTCTGGATGGGCCGCACAATCAAGCCATAGGTGATCAGTGACAGAACCAGGCTGGTCAGTATGCCGACAGCGGCGCCGCCAAAATTGCCCGCGGACAGCGCGCTGTTGGCAGCCCAAGCGGCTACCGCTGCCGCGACCATCAGCGCGCCATGGGACAGATTGAGTACGCCGGACACGCCGAATATCAGCGTAAATCCGGTGGCGCCAAGCGCATACAACGCCCCGATCGCGAAACCGTCGATTAGGATCTGGAGCGCGAGAATGTCGTGTCCCCGTTTTGCCGGTGGGTGCTAGCTCAATTGGGTAGCTTGACAAAAGTCGGAAAGATCATCTGACCATTGGCCAGGTTGGCGGGCCACACCGTCACCTCTTTGCCCTTCTGCCATTGCATGACCAAGCCCTTGATGCCATTGCCGCCGGTGCGCAATCCATGCACATGGGGATCACCCTTTGGGAGAAACTGAACGCGACCGACAGTCCCCACAAAGTCGGTCTGCTCGAGCGCCGTCACCAACTTGTCACTGTCCAATGATCCGGCGCGGTGCGCGGCTTCGGCAATGTAATAGACCTCGTCATAGGCGGTATAGCCGCAATAAGACGGGTAATTCCCAAACTTCTTGTTATACGCTTCGGCGAAGGGAATGCTTCGGGGCGTCACTGCGACGTTGGGGCCATTGAGGTCCCAGAAAATCACACCTTCCGCCGCGCCGTTGGTGTCCTTCCAGAACGCAGAATTCGTCGCTTGGCTGGAACGACCGATAATCGCAATCGGCACTTGCTGACTCTGCCATTGCACCGTCGGCTGCACACCGACATGCGACCAGCCGGTGACAATCGCGTCGGGCTTCAGGGCTTCGATCCTGTTATAGATCGGCGTGAAATCCGTGGTGTCGGGGGAAAAACGGATATGGTCCAGAACCTTGAGTCCTACGGCCGGCAGACATTGTTCATAGCTGGCGTCCAGGGGCGTGGTCCAGGCGGCGTCCTCGCTGATGATCACCGCCGACTTCATTTTAAGCGCTTTGACCGCCATATCCTTGGCGGCATCGCAGATGAGGCTGCCCATCGCGCTCGAGGTCAGATAGCCGTGAAAGGTGTATTTATTCGCGTCATAGTCTTTGGCGATGTTCTGGGTGATGACGTCGGACGCCGCGCCCGGTGTAATCATCACCGTCTTTAGCCGCGACGCCCAGGGCTCCAAGGCCAACACAACTTCGCTGACGTAGCTGGCGATCACCGCATTGGCGTGATCGTCGCTGACCGCGCGCTGAAAGGCCCGTACTGAATCGGCCGCCGAAGAATGATTGTCGTAGGTTATGATTTCGATCTTTCGGCCATCGACGCCGCCATGGGCATTGATTTCGTCGGCAGCCAATTGCACCGCACCCGGGATTGATGAACCGGCGACCGACTGCGCCTCGGCGATCACGGCTATTCTGAGCGGCTCTTTGCCGTCCGCCCATGCCGGAGCGCCGCAAAAGATGATACAGCCGCCGATACTCAGGGCAAAAACCGCCGCCCGGCCATATGTGCGCTTTAGGATTGGAAAAGCCATGGGAGCCCCGTATGTCTTTATTCTTAGGAGTGTTGCTTGGACCTGTCTCGCTCTTGTTTACGCGTAAATGGCAATTTCCACAACTGTAATTGTCAACCGTTAGCAAGACGTGGGAGCCCAACGAATCATTATCCATGGGGCTGGCGTAATAAGCCTAACGCGCGCCCGGTCTCTCAAGAGAGACCGAGGAAACAAAGGAAGGACATGACAACTCTAATTGGCCATCGCCGCGCTTCCTGGATGATCGTATGAATAAAAGCGCCCTGCGTCTCACCCTATTCGCCTCCTTGTTTGCGGTCGGAACGATCGCGACCCTGGCGTGGAGCGACACCTTGGCGGCAACTGCCGTGGTCATTCCGGTAGAGCAACAGAGATTAATCTTGAAAGATTCGGGCACAGCCGTATTAGGCGCGGCGAATCCCGAGGTGACAGTGGTGGAATATTTCGACTACAACTGCCCCTATTGCCGCAAGTTGGCACCGAGCATTCATGCTCTCGTGAACAATGACCACAAGGTCGCCGTAGTTTTTAAGGAATGGCCCATATTTGGTGGCATTTCCGTCTACGCTGCCCGCTCGGCACTTGCATCGCAATGGCAAGGGAAGTACCTGACGGCCCACGACGCGTTGATCCGCGCTCCCCGCCTCTCGCAGGCGGCAGAAGTCGATGAGGCCTTGCAGAGTGCCGGCATCAACCTGCCGGCGCTCAAGAAGACTCTTGCAATTCACGGCGCGCAGATCGATGCCATACTCGCGCGCAACAACGCGGAGGCGCATTCGCTGGGAATGCGCGGAACTCCGGGTCTACTAGTTGGCCGTGATGTGTCCACCGGCATCGGCGATCTTGCTGCCTTACAAATTGCCGTTGCTGAATCGCGTCGCGCACCGTAGGAAGCGTGCCACGCTCATGAGGTATCGGCCGGTGTGGCCTGTCGCCTATGTCTTATCGCCCGTGATCAAGCGGATGCCGCCGCCAAACTTAAGATAGGACCAGAACCAGTTGAGAAGCGTCGCAACGCGATTTCTGACGCCCAACATGAAGCCTATGTGCACGATGCCCCACAGCCACCATGCTGGTGCGCCCCACAGTTTGAAAGCGCCGAAATCCGCGACGGCTGCCTTGCGTCCTATGGTGGCGAGACTGCCGAGGTGACGATAGCGAAACGCCGGCAAAGGGGCCCGACCATCGATGAGAGCCCGAATCTGCCTGGCCACGTATGCGCCTCCCTGTTTAGCGGCAGGAGCCAATCCAGGGACAGGTTGACCATTCCATGCGTTACTCGCCACCGTGTCCCCGACAGCAAATACATTGCTCATCCCAGGCACGCGCAAATCCTCGCCGACGACTATGCGACCCGCCCGATCCGATGGCGCCTTCAGCCACATCGCGGCAGGTGATGCCGCGACGCCCGCCGCCCAAAGGATAGTGCGCGCCTCAATACGTTCACCGTCGACTCCAACACCGCGCTCATCGATATGATTCACGCGACTTTCGAGCCGGACTTCCACGCCCAAATTCTCCAATTCGCGCTGCGCAATTCGCGACAGGCGTTCCGGGAAACTGGGCAATAACCGCGGGCCCGCTTGTACAAGGATGATGCGTGCATGGGCCGGATCAAAAGTCCTGAAGTCCTGATTCAATCCAAATCGGGCTAGTTCCGCGATGGCGCCGGCGAGCTCGACGCCCGTTGGGCCGCCGCCGACAATCAGGAACGTCAACAGCGCCGCCTTCTCCGACTGATCGATGCTCTCCTCGGCGCGTTCGAAGGCGGTCAAAATTCTCCGACGAACGTTCAGGGCGTCCTCGACATACTTTAGCCCCGGCGCGTGGCGTGCCCACTCATCCTTGCCAAAGTAGCTATGGGTAGCACCGGTGGCGAGCACCAAGTAGTCGTACGGAATCTCGCGGCGTTCGGTAAGCACCAGCTGTTTCTCTGTATCGATCCCGGTGACCGTGCTTAGCAGCAACTTCGTTGCGGGGGCGTCTCGGAAGATTTGCCGCGTCGGCACAGCGATGTCACCCGGGGACAGCGCGGCGGTAGCAATCTGATAGAGCAGTGGTTGAAATAGATGAAAGTTGTTTCGGTCGATCAGGGTAACTGCCACGCTCGCGTCCTTGAGCGCTTGTGCGCAGCGCAGGCCGCCAAATCCCGCGCCGACGATAACCACTCGAGGCAAATTCCGCGAAGCCAGTTCGGCAGCACTCGGAATAGAAGAGAGGCGACTTTGCCATCGCTTCGCCAGATCGTCGATCGCCAGCCAGCCGCCGCCGTGTATGGAAAGTATGGCAAGGAGCATCAATAGGTAGATCGAATCGCTGAGACGCGGATCAACCACCGAGTATGCGAACAGGCCGAGCAGCAGCAGCAACGCTACTTGTCGCGTACCAGCGCCTATCATCAACGCAATGCCGCCTATCAGTGCGCCAACCATCGGCACCCGCGTCGCGACGTCCAAGGGCAACCACCTCTCCCCGCTCGTACCCAGTAATAGACGCGCGTCCGCTGAGGAGGCGACTATCAGTGCCGCTGCCAGCCATACACGCAACGCCATGAGGTACCACGGCGTGCCGACGGACCTCAGCCATTGGGAGAATCGAATCGCCGCCGGAATGAGTGGGATCGCGCTATCCGCGAGGCCGCGACGCAGCAGATGGTCGAGCGAAATTGGACCTGCGCCATGGATGCCATACCAGCCAAATAAGGCGATCCAGAACAGCTGAGTGTCGAAGGGCTCGAAGCGAAATTGCGTGATGGCCGCAAGTATCAGCAGCGGCAACGATGCATAGCGCGTCATAAACCCCAGCGCTAGCAATATCGCGCAGATCAAGTCGGCGCCAGTGCTCAGATACGCCGACACTGTCGGCGCCAGCGGCGGAAAGGGATTCTGCTCAACGGCAATCTGTAGGGCCGTTGTCCAATGCATGAGTTCCTGGACGCCAAAAAAGAAAAAGAGTTTCGCGATCCACAGACGAATCAGTAATTCGACGTAAGGCCACGCTAGTCTGTGAGCCAGCGAATTCCATAGGCTCGCGAGTGAACGCACGAATGCGAGCCGCGCAAACCAGAACCGTGACCATCCCGCAACATCAACTTTATTGTGCATGGCTAAAAGACCGAATGAGACCGTTGTTTATGACCTCGGCGGGCGCTTTCCTTTCGCGCTTCTGCAGTTGCAGCCCGAGACTGTGAGGTGCCTGGCGGTCACCGAAGCGGCTGTGCCACCGCACCAAGGATCGCCCCTTGACCGGCGGACTGAACCAGCACGGCGATGTTGGTCACATTCTCAGGAAGTCGGCTCACGCTCATCTCGAATTCGCGCGGCCTTCCGTTCCACCGCCCCAAATCATGCAGCCAGAGGACGATGTTGGACTCCTTCAGGGTGCGACCGGCATTCTCGCCCTCGCCCGATGGAAGTGGTTGCCTCCCGCAGATAACCCACCAGTAGCACATCAGCGGTGGCCGCATCCGATCCGGATCCCACGTGGATTTGAATGCTGCCGCCGTTGACGGACACGCTAGTCGCAACCCCATCTCGACGCCCAGAAACGGCTTCCATCACAGCAGTTCGTTGCGAACCCACGATGTCGCGCGAGCCATCGATCACCGCCTGAGGTGTATAGGCGGAAGACCGACGCAACGTCCGAGCGTACACGCGCTGGCGCTCCGTTGCGCTCGCGAGCGAGTAGTGGTCCCGCCACCCCAAGTTGTCCCAGTAGTCAACATGGAACGATAGCGGCAGCACGTTGGGCCGCTGCGCCAATTCATTGACGATGACTTCCGCTGGCGGGCAGGAACTACAACCCTCCGAGGTAAACAACTCGAGCACCACCGGGCGGGTCTCAGCGCCTGCTGTGGCCATGAATCCGACGAGACAAACTGGAGGCCAATAGCACGAGCCGAAAGTTGTTTCTCATGCTCAGCAGACCGGTGATCGCGGGGATAAGTGACAATCTGGGTCCGGCCGCACTAGAGACTCGCCAAGCGAAGCGCTACGCGAGTGCTAGTGTTGAGATCGACCGCGGCCGAACGAGAACGGCGATGCCGGCGCGCGCCGGCAGAGTGGGTCGACGGCTCGCCTTGCGGCACCGTCTTCGATCGCCGCTAGTATGTTCGCGCGTTCGCGCCGGCGCCATTCGTCTTCCTTCAAAATCGTCAGTGGGCTTTTTCACCTAGAACGACAAGTAATCGAGTCGAGGTACTCGCTCGAACGCTTTCTCACGGCCGATCAGGGTGGCTTCATAAGATAACGCCGTCGCTGCGATCCACGCATCATTTTCCCCGAGTCGCCGAGAGAGCGAGCTCTGCAGCGCCGCGGTACGCCAGGCAATGGCACGCGAGAGAGTTACGACTCGAAACGGCGCCAGAAATTCGACGAGTGCACGCGGATCGGCAAAGCCTTCGGCAAACTCGCCGAACGTTATTATGCTGATCGCCACTGTCTCGCGTCGATGTGCCGCCAGCGCGCCGCGCGCGGGACCTTCATTTCGATGGGTCAGCTCATCCTCGAACTCAATCAGGAAGCTGATATCAAGCAGCAGCATCGCGTGATCGGCGCCGCCGCGGCCCAGCGCCTCGGCCTTCGAAGGCCTTCATGGCGTCGAGCAGATCGCCGGCGGTCAGAGCGGGTCGCTCCGAAAGCACACGGCGGATGAAGCGTGAAAAGGACTCTTTAGGGTCCTTTCTCTCTCGCACCAAGAGTTCGTAGGCGTCGATTTCGATCGAAATGGTTTTGGTAGCCATACACAGACCATGCATGGACTGCGTCGCGAAGTCAAAGCTGGGCCGGTGACAGTTGCTAGCAGAAGGCGCTGCCGACTTCAAAAATAATCTATTGAGATCAAATGGTTACGTGTAAATTGGTAGCGGGGGTAGGATTTGATCTTTGTATCACGCATCCGCTTGCGCTGCCGATCGTGCCAGCGAGCCTAACCCGTTGTCCACAATAGAAAAAGGCCCAACCAGGGAGTGACGGATTGTATCGGACTTCGTAAAATGCGCAATTTGCGTATAATGGCGAGTATCTTGGCTCCGGTGATCCCCCATGGCACGAGTGCCCGCCAGCGAATTTCAGCGAGAATTTGGCCGCTTACGTGGCGTCGCCCATCGAGAGGCAGTGATCGTAACTAGCCATGGCCGCGACGACGTCGTGCTTCTTTCGGCGGAAGAATATCAGCGTCTACGAAGCCTGGATCGGCGAGCCATGCATGTGTCCGATTTGACTGACGAAGAGTTAGCCGCTCTGGAAAGTGTGGAAATTCCATCGGAAGCCGCTCGCTACAATCACGAGATGACTTAGCCGCCATTGGATGGCTCTCTTCCCTCCCCAGCCCGGCCAAGTCATTCGCTACGCTTCTAAGTTATAGCTGGGAATCTCATCACTTCCCCAAAACATCGCATAGTCTCCTGAGCCAACGTCTCCGCATCCTCCATTACCAATGAGAAGGAACTCGAAGTAATCCGAGCTCATGCTCATTGAAAATTGCTTTCGCAATTCGCTTATTTCTGCAACCGACGCTGGAGTTCGTAGATTGAACGGCGCCGAAAGAAGTTCAGAAATGCGGCTTTTGCAAATCACACTTTATGTTCCAGCTACCTACAGGATTGCAGATGCATTCGCGTACTTGATCCCGCTGGAGTTGCTCTAGACTGCAGCTTCGCGGCTCTCGGAATCAAGTGGAAGCCGCTCAATTGAGTAGCGAGTGACGCCACAATAGAGCCAATAATATTCTTATGAATCAATCAATTACGTGTAAATTGGTAGCGGGGGTAGGATTTGAACCTACGACCTTCGGGTTATGAGCCCGACGAGCTGCCAGACTGCTCCACCCCGCACCGGAAAGAGCCGCACATTGTACCTGGCCAGGCAGCTAAAGCAAGCCGGCGAAGCCGGCGCGATCCTTCACT
The DNA here is from genome assembly GCA_963771615.1 of uncultured Gammaproteobacteria bacterium. Lineage (GTDB taxonomy): Bacteria > Pseudomonadota > Gammaproteobacteria > Steroidobacterales > Steroidobacteraceae > Bog-1198. The sequence goes on along the minus strand of CAVYUD010000003.1, from coordinate 636,356 downwards.
TCTTGTCCAATTCCATCATCTTCCGATACGCCGGCCGATCGATCACTCGCGCCGCGTAAGCCTTCATCACCGGCGTGTCCTTGATCATCTTGGCCATCATCATGAAGTAAACGCCGCCGCCCAGCATGATGTCCAACGCCGAAAACTCATCTCCCAGGAAATAATTGCGCGAGGCGAGATGCTGATTCAGCACCTCCTCCACTTCATCCGCCGGTGCCCAGCCCATGGCGCCAAACACATGCTTGATGTCGAAGCGTCGTGAGATGAGCGCCGGCTCCATCACGCCCGGTCGATAGGCCAGCCAGGATAGGTACTCGCCGCGCTTCGGCTCCCCCACTGCCGGGCCCAGTTTTTTCTTGCGGTATTTATCCGTCAAGTACAACGCAATGGCGCTGCCCTCGAACACGAAATCCTCACCGTCGACCAGCGCGGGCACCTTGCTGTGTGGATGCGGATTCGCAGGATCTCGTGAGCCGCTGCCGTCCATGCGTCGAAAATCCACGATCTTGGTTTGATAGGGCACCTCGAGTTCTTCGAGCAGCCATACGATGCTCCCGGAGCGCGTCTGCGGCGAATGGTACAGCGTGATCATGATCCCTCCCCTGGCGAGTCTAGATTTTAGCCCTAAGCAGAATCAATGCACTGTCTCTTCGTGCCTTGATTCTGCTTACGCTCCTCCCTACTGCAGGGCGCGCTGACAGATCTGCAGCAGTGTGCCGGGAATGATCCCGAGCGCAAACGCCAACAACGCATTGGCACTGAGCACAGTTCGCATCAGCAAGGACCCGCCGATGATCGAGGTCTCGGTGGGTTCATCGAAGTACATGAGCTTGACGATGCGCAAATAGAAATACGCGCCCACCACCGAGAACAGAACCGCCACCACCGCAAGCCAGGTCATGTGCACGCCGAGAACCGCTTGGATGACGCCGAGTTTTGCCCAGAAGCCGATGAACGGCGGCAGGCCGGCCAAGCTGAACATCAGTATCGCCATCATGCCGGCGAACCATGGACTGCGCGCATTCAGGCCCTTGAAGTCGGTGATCTTGTCCGCCTCGAAACCCTGCTTCGCCAGCAACAAAATCATGCCGAACGAGCCGGCCGCGACCAGGATGTAGCTGATCATGTAGAACATCGCGGCCTGGTAGCCCTGCGCCGTGCCCGAGAGAATTCCCAGCAGCACGTAGCCCACGTGCGAAATGGTCGAATACGCCAGCATGCGCTTCAAATTCGTCTGCGCAATGGCGACGATGTTGCCGATGGTCATGGACAAGACCGACAGCACCACCAGCATCTGGCTCCAATCCGGCTGCGAGGCGCCGAGCGCCTCGGGCAGCAAGCGCATGGCGAGGGCGAACGCAGCCAGCTTCGAAGCCGTGCCGATGAACACCGTCACGCAGGTGGGAGAACCTTCGTACACGTCCGGTATCCACATGTGAAAAGGCACCGCGCCAAATTTAAAGCCGATGCCGACGATCAAGAAGGCAATGCCGAACAAGAGGCCGATGTTGCCGCCGATGCCGGCATTGCGCACGGCCGTGGCGATCTGCGGCGAGTTCCAGGCTGCCGGTGACGCCATAGACAATGGACATGCCATACAACAAGGTGCCCGACGCCATCGAACCCAGCACGAAGTACTTGATGGCAGACTCCGCCGCTATACCTGAGTCGCGGTCAAATGCGACCATGGCGTACAGGCACAACGACATCAGCTCCAATCCCAAATACAAGGTGATGAGGCTCGCCGCCGAGATGAGCACCATTCCGCCGACGGTGGCGAACAGCCCCAGCACGAAGTATTCGCCTTTGAGGATCAAGCGGCGCTGCAGGTAATCGGTGGAATAGACGAACACGGCCGCAACGATCAGGATCGTCGCGATTTTCAAGATCTGCGCCATGCGATCCAGTTCGAACAGGCCGCCGAGCGCGAGGATCTTGGCCGGCAGCGGCTGGACCGCAACCAGCACCGCTGTAATGATCAAGCTGACTATCGCCAACCAGCCCGTCCAACGCCGCTGTGTATCGTTCAGCAGCAAGTCCAGTATCAGAATGGCGCAGGCGGCGAGCGACAGGAAGATTTCCGGCCAGGCGTACACCAGGCCGGAGTTGAAGAAACTGGATTGAATGCGCCTGCGATCATACGTACCTTAAAGAGCGACCTTCGAGACGAGCAGCTGCTCGGCCAAATGCTGCGTCGTCGCGCGCATCACATCGAGCAACGGCGCCGGCCACAGTCCGACCAACAGCACTGCGACCGCCAGCGCTCCCAGCACGAGAAACTCGCGGCCGTTGATGTCCTTGAGCGCCGCCACCTTGTCGTTCGCGACCTCGCCGAAAATCACGCGCTTCACCAGCCACAGCGTGTAAGCCGCACCGAGAACCAGCGTGGTGCCGGCGAAAAATGCGTACCACACATTGGCCTTGAACGCGGCCAAAATCACCAAAAACTCGCCGACGAATCCCGAGGTTCCCGGCAACCCCGAGTTGGCAGCGCGAACAGCACCATGAAGGCCGCGAACTTCGGCATGGTATTGACCACGCCGCCGTAGGCCTAGATCTCGCGGCTGTGCACGCGGTCGTACATCACGCCCACGCACAGGAACATCGCGCCGGAGACCAGGCCATGCGAGAGCATTTGCACCAACGCGCCGTCCAATCCCAGTTCGATGCCGCTGGTCTTGCCGGTGTGCGCGACAATTTGAAATCCGATGAACATGCCCAACGTGACGAAACCCATGTGCGCAATCGATGAATACGCGATCAGCTTCTTCATGTCTCGCTGCGCGAGAGCCACGAAGCCGATGTACACGACGGCGATCAACGACAGCGTAATGACCAGCCAATCCAATTCCCGGCTGGCATCGGGCGCAATCGGCAGTGAGAAGCGCAGGAAGCCGTATCCGCCCATTTTCAACATGATGGCGGCCAGCACCACCGAACCGCCGGTCGGCGCCTCGACGTGCGCATCGGGCAGCCAGGTATGCACCGGAAACATCGGCACTTTCACGGCGAAGGCGGCAAAGAAGGCGAGGAAAATGAACGTCTGTTCTCTTAAAGTGAGCGGCATGTGCTGAAACACCGCCAGCTCGTAGCTTCCCGACTTCAAGTACAAATAAATGAGCGCGACCAGCATCAAGAGTGACCCGATGAAGGTATAAAGGAAGAACTTGATGGTGGCGTACACGCGGCGCGGCCCGCCCCATACGCCGATGATGATGAACATCGGCAGCAGCATCGCTTCCCAAAACACGTAGAACAGCACGCCGTCGAGCGCCGCGAAGACCCCTATCATGAGGCCTTCCAGGATCAAAAACGCCGCCATGTACTGCGCCACGCGTTTTTCGACATTTTGCCAGCTGGCAATCACGATCAGCACGGTAGTGAAGGTGGTCAGCAAGATCAGCGGCATCGAAATACCGTCGACGCCGATATAAAACTCCGAATGAATGGTGGAGATCCACGGCGAGCGTTCCACGAACTGCATTTCCGCCGTTCCTGTCTTGAACCAACTCCACAGCGGAATGCTCAAGATGAGCGCGAGCGAACTGACCGCCAGTGAAACCCACTTCGCCAGCGTGACGCGGTGGCCCAAGGCGAGGACCCCGAATCCGCCCACGATGGGCAGCCAGATCAGCCATGACAGTAGGTGGGTGCCCAGCATCATCGCCAGATCAGCCACAGCAGCAGTGCGGCCAATCCTAGTATCATCGCGAAGGCATAGTGATACAAGTAGCCGGACTGCGCATAGCGCATGACGGATCCCAGCCAGCCCACCGTGCGTGCGCTGCCGTTGACCAATCCATCATCGATGACGAGTTGATCGCCGACGCGCCACAAGCCGCCGCCCAGCAAGCGAGCGCCGGCCATGATGACGTGTTCGTTGAACCAGTCGAAGCCGAATTTATCGATCAAGACGATGTACAGCCATTTGCACCTGGCCTGCGCCGCGTCCGCCCAGCGTCGGCCGCCACAAGAAGAACAGAGTAAGCGGTCAACACGCCCAAACCGGCGAGCCAAACAGGCGGCGCCAGGAATGCCGACACCACGAAGGCGGCGGAGCCGTGGAATTCCTCGCCGATGGTTCCAGCACATTGTTGGCCGGCGACACGAAAATGGAGCCTTCGAAAAACTTGCCGAACAGCATCGGCGCGACGGTGAACCAGCCGATCAGCGCCGAGGGAATCGCGAGCAGGATCAGCGGCACCGTCACCACCCACGGACTCTCGTGCAGGTGTTCCTGCGTGTGATGGTCCATGCGCTCTTTGCCGAGGAAGGTCATGATGAACATGCGGAACGTGTACAGCGCCGTGACGAACACCCCCGTCACCACGCAGAAGTAGGCGTAACCCGAGCCGACGCGATGCGAAGCGCCGACCGCTTCGATCAACGAATCCTTGGAAAAAAATCCCGAGGTGCCGGGAAAGCCAATCAACGCCAGACAGCCGATCAGGCAGGTCCAATAAGTAATCGGCATGTACTTGCGCAGACCCCCCATCTTGCGCATGTCCTGTTCATGGTGCATGGCGATGATCACCGAGCCTGCCGCGAGGAACAGCAGCGCCTTGAAGAAGGCATGCGTCATGAGATGAAAAATGCCCGCGCTGTAGGCCGACACGCCGAGCGCCACCGTCATGTAACCCAGCTGCGAGAGCGTCGAGTAGGCCACGACGCGCTTGATGTCGTTGGCGACGATGCCGATGAGGCCCATGAAGAACGCCGTCGTCGATCCAATGATCAAGACGAAGGACAACGCGGTCTCGGACAATTCAAACAGGGGCGACATGCGCGCCACCATGAAAATCCCGGCGGTTACCATGGTGGCCGCGTGGATCAGGGCCGAGATCGGTGTGGGACCTTCCATCGAATCGGGGAGCCAAATGTGCAGCGGCACTTGCGCCGACTTGCCCATCGCGCCCACAAACAGGCAAATGCATGTAAAGGTGATCGCTGACCAGCTCACCGTGCTGCGTGATTTGGATTTGCGCGGCGGCAATCTGCCAGGCGTGACCGAACACCGTGGCGTAATCCAAAGAACCGGTATAGCGCAACACCGCGGCGATGCCGAGAACGAAGCCGAAGTCCCCTACCCGGTTCACCAGGAAGGCCTTCAGGCTGGCAAAGATGGCGGTCGGCCTCTTGTACCAAAAACCGATCAATAAGTAGGAAACCACGCCCACCGCTTCCCAGCCGAAAAACAGCTGCAAGAAATTGTTCGCCATCACCAGCATCAGCATTGAAAAAGTGAACAGCGAGATGTAGCTGAAGAAGCGCTGATAGCCATCATCATCGGCCATGTAGCCGATGGTGTAGATATGCACCATCAAGGAAACGAAAGTGACCACCGCCATCATCATGGCGGAAAGATGATCGATCAAAAATCCGACGTTGAGCTGCAAACCATCGCTCAATAACCAAGTGTAAACCGTCCCGTTGAACGGCGGCATGCCCGCGAAGATCTGCTGGTAGAGCACATAGAAGGACAGCGCGCAGGAGATGCCGACGCCTAAGATGGTGATGCTATGCGCGCCGACCCGGCCGACGGCCTTGCCGAACAGGCCCGCGACGATGCAGGCGATCAGCGGCGCCAAGACGATGATGAGATAAATTGACTGCATTATGGTTTCTTAGCCCTGGAGCGTGTCGAGATCTTCGACCTCGATGCTGCTGCGCTCCCGAAACAGCACCACCAGAATCGCCAAGCCGATCGCTGCCTCGGCCGCCGCAACCGTCAGAATGAAAAATACGAAGATTTGCCCGGCAATATCGCCGCGAAAGCGCGAAAAGGCGACGAAATTGAAATTCACGGCCAGCAGCATGAGTTCAATGCACATCAATAGGACGATGATGTTCTTGCGGTTCAAGAACACGCCGGCCACCGCGATGGCAAATAAAATGCCCGACAGCGCCAGCACATAAGTCAGAGAAATCATGGTCTTTTCTCGGAGGCCATTTTGACGATTCGGACCCGGTCCTTGGCGCGCACCGCAACCTGCTTCGCGATGTCTTGCGGCTTGCCGCCCTTGCGATGCCGCAAGGTCAAGACAATGGCCGCAATGCTCGCCACCAGCAGGATCACCGCGGCGATCTGCGTTGGGTACGCGTAGCGCGTAAATAACTGCACCCCCAAATCGCGCGTATTCGAATAATCGGCTGCAATCGCCGGCGCGGTTTTCAATGCCGCGCCGCCCAGGTGCTTGACGACGATGACGTTGATCATGGCAAACACCACGAAGCCCGCCACCGCGACAGTCAGGGGCCAGTAGCCCACGAAGTCCTTGCGCAACTGCTCCAGATTGACATCCAACATCATGACCACGAACAGGAACAGCACCATCACGGCACCCACGTAGACCAAAACCAACACGATCCCCAAGAACTCCGCGTCGAGCAGCATCCAGATGACGGCGCTATTGAAGAAGCACAACACCAAAAGCAATGCCGAGTACACCGGGTTTCGCGACAGAATAACGCCCAACGCCGCGCCAACCAGCACGCTGCGCAAAAATGAAAAATAAAATCGTTGGAAACATTCAGCGATACCGCGCATCGGCGGCCCGATCCGCCGCAATCATGGCTTCGTAGCGCTCGCCGATGCCGAGCAACTTATCCTTGCTCATGATGTTCTCGCCGCGCTTCTCCATGTGGTACTCGTGTATCCGGGTCTCGACGATGGCATCAACCGGGCACGCCTCTTCGCAAAAGCCGCAGTAAATGCACTTGAACAAATCGATGTCATAGCGCGTGGTGCGCCGTGTCCCGTCGCTCGCCACGTCCGATTCGATCGTGATCGCCAGCGCCGGGCATACCGCCTCGCACAGCTTGCAGGCGATACAGCGTTCTTCGCCATTCGGATAACGGCGCAGCGCGTGCAAGCCGCGGAAGCGGCTGCTTTGCGGCGCTTTTTCCTCCGGGTAGTTCAGCGTGATCTTGGTCGCGAACATGCTCTTCAGCGTGACCCAAAGACCTTGCAACAGCTCCCAGAGCAAGAATGTTTTGATAAAGCTGCGAATGCCTTGCATGGCTAGTTTCCCTCTCCACGGACCGACCTGGGCGTAGACCATGACCATTTCGACCAACAACCAAACCAGCGTCACGGGGATCAGCGCCTTCCAGCCCAAGCGCATGATTTGGTCGTAACGGTAACGAGGGAACGTCGCGCGGAACCAGAGGAATACGAACATGAAGAAAAAGACTTTAGGCGCGAGCCAGAAAAAGCTCGGCTGCGACAGCCACGAATCCGAGCCAAGCCAACCATCGAGCGGCGACAGCCAGCCGCCGAAGAAAAAAATCGAGGTCAACGTAGAAATCAAAATCATGTTGACGTATTCGGCGATGAAAAACAGCGCGAACGCCATGCCGGAATAGTCGACGTGAAACCCGGCGACGATTTCCGATTCGCCTTCGGCCACGTCGAAGGGCGCGCGATTGGTCTCCGCCACGCCTGAAATGAAATACACGATCAACAGCGGGAACAGCCAGGTCCAATTCCAACCGAACATCCCTTGTTGCCGATGGATGATCTCGCCGATGTTCAGGCTGCCCGACGCCATCAGCACGCCAACCATGGCAAAACCCATGGCGATTTCGTAAGCCACGATTTGCGCCGCGGAGCGCATCGCACCCAAGAAGGCGTACTTGGAATTCGCCGCCCAGCCCGCCAAAATAATGCCGTAAACACCCATCGAGGTGAGCGCCAAGACATACAACAGGCCCGCATCGATATTCGCGAAGGCATGCTCGGGACGCAACGGGATCACTGCCCACAAGGCCAGCGCGGGAACCAACGCAAGGAAGGGCGCCACGCGAAATAAAAATCCGTTCGCGTCCGCCGGAATCATGATCTCCTTGAATACGAGTTTGATCACATCCGCGAACGGTTGACCCAAGCCCGGTATCCAGAAAAGATTGACGCGATTTGGCCCACGGCGGTACTGCATCCAGCCGATGACTTTGCGCTCCGCCAGGGTGTAGACCGCCATCACCAAAATGACCGAAATCATCATGATCAATGTCTGCACCGCGAGCAGCAACGGCGTGGTCCAGTACGGCGTGATATAGCCGGAGATCCAATCGCGTAGCGGCGTCCAATCCCACATGGCTAAATCACGGCGCGGGCTCAGACGCCCGTCCTTGGTTTTTTGCAGCGGCTCCGAGCCGCGCACCAGCACATCGCTTTGATACGGTGGAATCTCCACCCAGGAACCCTTGGGAACCTCCCCGTTAGGAATGGCGCCGACCGCGGCAGCAGCGGCTTCCATGCGCGCGCCGCACAACGCTTTCAACGCGTCGCGAATCTCCTTCGAACTGTCGTAATCCATGCCGCGCAGGTTCAGCAGGTTGGCGAGCACGCGTAGCACCTTCCATCCCGGCCGGCTCTCGCCCGGCAATTTCGCGGCGCCCGCCCAGCTCTGCCAACGCCCTTCCGCATTCACGTACGTGCCGGAAGTTTCGGCAAACGTGCCGATGGGCAACACCACGTGCACGACGCCGCGCAAGGATTCCGGTAAATGCGAGGTCACGGCAATCAACCAAATCCGCCGAAGCCAGCGCCCAGGGATCGACGCCGATATCGTTGGCCGGATCGATGCCGCCGAGCAGCACATAGGCTTTCAGCGGCGAATCGAACATTTGCCGCGCCGCCAAGCCGGCCGCGGCGAGCGGCGCGCCGCCGGGTTCGCGATGCGGCACGGCGCCCGCAAGGTAGGCACCCGCGGCGTTGGGTCCCTCGGTGATGCAGCCGACGCTGGCGCCGCAAAGATCGGCGAGCGCCGCGCTCAAGGCCTTCAACTGTGAGTAGGCTGGATGACGCTGAGCCAATGTGCCCAAAATCACGGCACGCCGCGACCCATGAGACAGTGCGGCAATCAGGGATTGGTGAGCGTCGGTGGGCGTCGCCTGGCCCACGCCCGCGGGCACAGGCTTACCCGAGGAGCCTGCAGCGGCACGCACCAGGGCGGTAAGCTCGGCGACCATGTCGACCTGCGCCACGTAGCCGGCTACCGGGAACATGTAGTCGAAGCGGTGCGGATTTAGGAACGCCACTTGCGCGCCGCCTTTGATCGCGGCTTTACGCACGCGATGCGCGAGCATCGGCATTTCATGACGCAGGTCCGAGCCCACGATGAGTATGCCCTTCGAGGTGTTCGACCTCCGCAATTTTCAGCCCCAGATGCGGATAAGCGGCCTCATTCTCCTGGGCACGGAAATCCAGCTGCCGCAAGCGATGATCGATGTTGCCGCAACCCAAACCGCGCGCAATCTGCGAAAGCAGGAACAGCTCCTCGACTGTGGCGAGTCGGCGAAGCCAAGTATCCGGTGGCGTCTTTGCTCACGGCGGCGACTCGCTGCAAGCCTTCCGCGGCGGCGTTCAGCGCCACTTCCCAATCCACTGCCTGCAAGTTGCCGTCGATGCGCAGCATGGGCTGGGACACCCGATCCGCGGCATACATTCCCTCGAAGCCGAAGCGATCGCGATCCGCGATCCAGGTTTCGTTGAGCTCCTCATTCTCGCGCGGCACCATGCGCATCAGCCTGCCGCGCAGCACATGCGCGTACAGGTTGGTGCCGAAGGCATCATGCGGCGATACCAAAGCGGCTTGGGTCATTTCCCAGGCGCGCGCGTGGTAACGGAAGGGTTTGTTGTTGAGCGCGCCGACCGGGCACAGATCGATGATGTTTGCCGACAACTCATGATCGACGCTGTGCTCGATGTAGGTGCCGATTTCCATGTGCTCGCCGCGGCCGGTCGCACCCATCTGCGGGTAGCCTTGAATTTCCGCGCCAAAACGCACGCAGCGGGTGCAATGGATGCACCGTGTCATGTCGGTGGAAACCAAGGAGCCTAAATTCTTGTCCCTGACGACGCGTTTGCCCTCGCTGAAGCGCGAAATATCGCGCCCGAAACCCAGCGCTAAATCCTGTAGCTCGCACTCGCCGCCCTGATCGCAAATCGGACAGTCGAGCGGATGGTTGATGAGCAAAAATTCCATGGTGGCGCGTTGTGCCGCCACGGCCTTGGGCGATTTGGTGAAGACCTTCATGCCTTCGGTGACCGGCGTTGCACAGGCCGGCAAGGGTTTGGGCGCTTTCTCCACCTCCACCAAGCACATGCGGCAGTTCGCCGCCACGGTCAATTTGTCGTGGTAGCAAAATCGCGGGATATAGATGTCCGCCGGATCCGTGACCTGCATGATCATCTGACCCTTGCGGGCCTTCAGCGCGACACCGTTGACTTCGATATTGACCGTATCGTCTGCCATGTCTTACGCCGCGACGGCCGGCCGGCCGTCCAAGTGAGTGGCGCCTTCCATGATGGAGCGACCCTTGTGCTCGATCATGTATTGAAATTCTGGCCGGAAATGCTTCAGGAAACTCTGCACCGGCCACGCCGCGGCATCGCCCAACGCGCAGATCGTGTGCCCTTCGATGCGATTGGCCACATCGAGCAGCAAGCCTAAATCCTCGCTTCTGCCCTCCCCCCCGATAATGCGTTTCAGCATTCGATCGAGCCATCCCGTGCCTTCACGGCAGGGTGTGCACTGTCCGCAGGACTCAGACATATAGAAGCGCGCCAGACGCTCCAGCGCCCGTACCATGCAAGTGGTTTCATCCATGACGATGACCGCGCCGGTACCGAAGGAGGAGCCGGCCTTCTTCAGTGAGTCGTAGTCCATATTGGTGTTCCACATGATCTCCGCGGGCACGACCATGCAGGAGGACCCGCCGGGAATGACGGCCTTCAGTTTGCGGCCTTTCCACACACCGCCCACCAGCTCCATCAGATCCTTGAAAGGAATTCCCATGGGCAATTCGAAATTGCCGGGTCGCTCCACATGGCCGGAAACGGAAAAAATCACGGTGCCGCCGGAATTCACCGGACCCAATCCGGCAAACCACGCGGCGCCCTTGCGCATGATGGTGGGCACGGAAGCGAAGCTCTGCGTATTGTTGATGGTGGTCGGCTTGCCGAACAAACCAAAGTTGGCCGGAAACGGCGGCTTGAAACGCGGCTTGCCGGGTTTGCCCTCGAGGGACTCGAGCAGCGCAGTCTCCTCGCCGCAGATATAGGCGCCGGCGCCGATGAAGGTGTGCAGGTCGAAATCGACGCCCGAACCCAGGATATTCTTGCCCAACAGCCCCGCAGCATAGGCCTCGGCCAAAGCCGCCTCGAAGCGCGGGATTGGCTCGGCCAAAAATTCGCCGCGGATGTAGTTGTAGCCAACGGTGGCCGTCATCGCATAGCCGCCGATGGCCATGCCCTCGATGACTGAATGCGGATTGAAGCGCAGGATCTCGCGATCATGGGCGGTGCCGGGCTCGGATTCGTCCGAGTTGCACACCACGTACTTTTGCACGGGAGAGCTGCGCGGCATGAAGCTCCACTTCACGCCGGTGGGAAACGCGGCGCCGCCGCGGCCGCGCAGACCCGAGGCCTTCACCTCATCGATGATTTTTTCACGCGGCGTTTGCTCGCGCAGGATTTTCTCCCACGCCTGATAGCCGCCGAACTGTCGATACCCCTCGAGCGTCCACGAGCGCTCGTATTTCAGCGCTTCGAATAACACCAAGTTCTGTTCGTAAGGCATCAGCGGCTCTCTATCTTTAAGTCAATTCGTCCAGGATCTTGTCGATGCTCTGCGGCGTGAGGTTCTCATGATAGACATGATCGACCATCATCATCGGCGCCCCGCAGCATGCGGCGAGGCACTCCTCTTCGCGCTTGAGGTAGATGCGCCCGTCCGGCGTGCTGTCGCCGGTCTTGATGCCGAGTTTTTTCTCGACGTAATCCACTACCTCTTGAGAGCCGCGCAGCATGCAGGAAATATTGGTGCATACCGAGATGTGATGGCGGCCCACCGGCTTGGTCTCGAACATGGAATAAAAGGAAGCAACCTCATACACCAGGATGTTCGGCAGCTCCAAATACTCGGCGACCGCATCCATGAGATCCGTGGTGAGATATCCCTGGTTCTCGTGCTGCACGGCATGCAAGGCCGAGATCACGGCGGAGCGTTTGCGATCCGGCGGAAACTTGGCCAGCCAGTGATCAATCTCTTCGCGTACGTGCTCGGACAGTTTCGCACTCATCGGTCGATCTCGCCGAATACGATGTCCTGCGTGCCGATCACGGCGACCACGTCCGCCAGCATATGGCCGCGCACCATCTCATCGAGCGACGCCAGATGCGCGAATCCCGGCGGCCTTACTTTGAGCCGATAGGGTTTGTTGGCGCCATCGGACACCAAGTACACGCCAAGCTCGCCCTTCGGCGCCTCGACCGCGGCATACACCTCGCCTGCCGGTACGCAATAACCTTCGGTCATCAATTTGAAGTGGTGAATCAGGGATTCCATGTCGCCCTTCATTTCCTCGCGCCGCGGCGGCCGCACCTTGCGATCATCGATCATCACGGGCCCCGGATTGGCCTTGAGCCACGCCACGCATTGTTCGATGATGCGATTCGACTGGCGTAATTCCTCGACCCGAACCAGGTAGCGGTCGTAGCAATCGCCGTTGCGGCCGACGGGAATATCAAAATCCAATTGATCGTACACATCGTAAGGCTGCTTCTTGCGCAGGTCCCACTCGACGCCCGAGCCGCGCAGCATCGGCCCGGAGAATCCGAGCTGCATGGCACGCTCCGGACTCACCACGCCGATATTGACGGTGCGCTGTTTCCAAATGCGGTTGTCCGTCAACAGCGTTTCATACTGATCCACGTTGGCGGGAAAACGCCGGGTGAAATCAGCGATGAAATCCAGCAGCCCACCCGAGCGTCGGGCGTTCAGGCGATCCACTTCTTTTTTGCTGCGCCACTGCGAATACGGGTACTGCGGCATGGAATCAGGCAGGTCGCGGTACACACCACCGGGACGATAGTACGTCGCGTGCATGCGCGTCCCGGACACCGCTTCATAGCAATCCATCAGGTCTTCGCGTTCGCGAAAGCAATACAGGAAAACCGTCATGGCGCCGATGTCGATGGCGTGCGCGCCGAGCCACATCAAGTGATTCAAGATGCGCGTAATCTCATCGAACATCACGCGGACGTACTGCGCGCGCAACGGCGGCTGAAGACCCAGCAGTTTCTCGATCGCCATGACGTAAGCGTGCTCGTTGCACATCATGGAGACGTAGTCCAGCCGGTCCATGTAGCCGATCGATTGATTGAAGGGCTTGCTCTCCGCCAGCTTCTCGGTCGCTCGATGCAGCAGGCCCACATGCGGGTCCGCCTTTTGAATCACCTCGCCATCCAATTCCAGCACCAGGCGCAGCACACCATGCGCCGCCGGGTGCTGCGGACCGAAATTCATGGTGTAGTTGCGAATCTCAGCCATCGGATTTGGCAATGCTCGTGGTGTGTACGGGCGCATTGGTGAGCGCGGGATCGTAGCGATTATCGTGGCGTATCACCTTGGGCACGAGCACGCGCGGATCGATGGTCACCGGCTGATAGACGACGCGGCCTTTCTCCGGGTCGTAGCGCACTTCCACATTGCCCGACAGCGGAAAGTCCTTGCGGAACGGATGGCCGATGAAGCCGTAGTCGGTCAGCAAGCGGCGCAGGTCCGGGTGACCCTTGAACAGAATGCCGAATAAGTCGAAGGCTTCACGCTCGAACCAATTGGCGGCGGCCCAAATATCGGTCACCGAGTCCACCATGGGCGCATCGTCGTCGGCGCAAAACACCCGCAGGCGCAGCCGTTGATTCAAGGAAATCGAGAGTAGGTGATAGACCACCGCAAAACGGCGTCCCGGCGGCAGCTTGCCTGAGCGCTGCGCGCCGCGCGCCACCCCGCGGCTGAAGCCGGATGAAGTCGCGGTCTCGGTATTCCATTCATCGCGGCCGTGCGACAGGTAATCCACACCGCACACGTCCATGCACATTTCGAACTTGAGCGCCGGCGCCTCGCGCAGCACTTGCGCGACCGTCAACAGCTCATTCGCCGGCACCTCGTAGGTCAACTCACCGGTGTGATTCGCAACCGCCGTCAGCTTGCCGGGCAACACGGCCGTGATCGCTTGGGCCAGCGTTTCGAGGCGGGTCGGTGTTGCAACCGCCGCCGAGATGCTTGGGTCCGCGCTCATCGGATAATCGCCTTGTTGCGGCGAATCTTGTTCTGCAGCTGAATGATGCCGTACAGCAATGCTTCCGCGGTCGGCGGACAGCCCGGCACGTACACATCCACCGGTACGATGCGATCGCAGCCGCGCACCACCGCATAGGAATAATGATAGTAACCGCCGCCGTTGGCGCAGGATCCCATGGAGATCACCCAACGCGGCTCGGTCATCTGGTCATACACCTTGCGCAGCGCCGGCGCCATTTTATTCACCAGGGTGCCGGCGACGATCATCACGTCGGATTGCCGCGGACTCGGTCTAAAAATGATGCCGAAGCGATCCTGATCGTAGCGCGCAGCGCCGGCATGCATCATTTCCACCGCGCAGCAGGCCAGGCCAAAAGTCATCGGCCAGAGCGATCCGGTGCGAGCCCAGTTGATGAGCTTATCGACAGTCGTCACTTCGAAGCCGCGCGCGGTGTTGTCGGCTTCTAATCCCATTCCAGGGCCCCTTTCTTGTAGTCATAGGCCAGCGCGACCACCAACACCAACGCGAAAATCAGCATGGCCACGAGGCCGAACGTGCCGGTGATCTTCAGCGACACCGCCCAGGGAAAGAAGAACGCAATTTCCAAGTCGAACACGATGAAAATGATGGCGACCAGGTAGTAGCGGACGTCGAACCGCATGCGCGAGTCCTCGAAGGCCTCGAAGCCGCACTCATAAGGAGAGAGTTTTTCAGAATCCGGGCGGCGCGGCCCCAAGATCCAACCAACGGTAAACAGCGCAAGGCCCAGAACCGTGGCCAAACTTAGGAAAATCAAAATCGGTAAGTACTGTCGCAACATTATCAACGCCGTTGACTACACGGATTGACCATAATTGTATCAAACAATGGTGCCGACGGCCGGACTCGAACCGGCACAGGTTGCCCCACTAGCCCCTCAAACTAGCGCGTCTACCAATTTCGCCACGTCGGCTTTGCAATGGGCTGCGCCCAAACTTTTCCCGGGGTTCGCCGAGCGCACCCCGCAAATTAACGGCGCTGAGCGCCGGGAAGAATAATTCACTCGCTGCCCGATCACTTCGGAGGCGGCGTTGGATTCGCCGGTTCCGGCGCGGTCACAGGCTGCGGCGGCGGTGTGGGTGTCAATGCCGGCGCCGGTGCTTTCGTCGGCGCCGCGGCCGCAGCTTGTGCGGCGCGTTCCAGCACCGAAGTGGGCTGCGCCGGTGCGTGCGAGCCGAGATACGCCAACGTCAAACTGGTGACAAAGAACAGGCCGGCAAACACGGCGGTCAACTTCGAAAACAAGGTACTCGTACCGCGCGCACCGAATACCGTTCCAGACGCACCCGAACCGAATCCGGCGCCCGCTTCGGCGCCCTTGCCCCGCTGCAGCAGCACCAGTCCGATAATCATCAATGCAAGCAGTACATGCACGCCCAATATCAAACCACGCAGCATAAAAATCTCTTTTAGTGGCGAACGGCCGCAGCCGCGCAAATCTGTCGAAACTCATCGGCGCTCAATGAAGCGCCGCCTATCAATCCACCATCCACATCGGGCATCGCAAAAAGCTCCGCCGCGTTGCCGGCCTTGACGCTGCCGCCGTACAGAATGCGCAAATGGCCCGCCATCTTAGCATCATGGGCCGCAATCCGACTCCGCAGGAAGGCATGCACGGCTTGCGCCTGCTCCGGCGATGCGGTGCGGCCGGTACCGATGGCCCAGACCGGCTCATAGGCGAGCACCGCCCGGGCAAAGCCGCCTGCCCCGTGCATCGCAATCACTGCATCGACCTGGCGTCCCACCACCGCTTCGGTTTGCTTGGCCTCGCGTTCTTCCAGGGTCTCCCCGACGCAAAGCAGCGGCGTCAGGCCTCCCGACAAGGCGGCGGCAAACTTTCGCGCCACCAGCGCATCGTCCTCGTGATACCAGCGCCGCCGCTCGGAATGACCGATGATGACGTAGCTGCATCCCACGTCTTTGAGCATGGCGGCGCCCACTTGACCGGTAAAAGCGCCGCCGGATTCGGCACACACATCCTGCGCGCCCACCATGATGCGTCCCTCTTCTAAAGCCCGCACCGCATCGGCGATATAGACATACGGCGGAAATACCACGACGTCGATCGGCCAGTCCGGCTTGATATAGCCTTCTAGTTCGGCGAGTAACGCTCGATTGAGGGCCTGGGACCCGTGCATTTTCCAATTGCCCGCGACCATCGGACGACGCATAGCCAACCTTTGGGCATTCGCCCTGCGGGAAAGGCGGCGAAGATTAGCCGCGCAGCCGCGTAACTGCAAGCCCCCGTTAGAGATTGGCGCTGGATGCGGCCGCGACGGCGGCAGCTATATCCGTGGCGCCCTTCTTGACCAGAGCCGCATCCGAGCCCTCAACCATTACCCGAATAACGGGTTCCGTGCCCGAAGCGCGCAGCACGATTCGACCGCGTCCTTTGAGCCGCCTCTCCACCTCTTCGACCACCCGCAAGATGTCAGGTTCAGCCTGCGGATCGAAGCGCTTCAGGACCTGCACATTGAGCAGAACTTGAGGATATTTTTTCATCGCCGCGGCGAGCTCCGCCAATCCCGAACCGGTCTGCTTCATGATGGCCAGAACCTGCAAGGCGCTGATCAAGCCATCGCCGGTGGTGGTTTTATCCAGGCACAGAATGTGACCGGACGTCTCGCCGCCGAGGGTGCCGCGCGACTGGTTCAGCATGGTCAGAACGTTGCGATCGCCCACCTGCGCGCGCAAGAACTCGATGCTGCGCGACTCCAGCGCATGCTGTAGCCCCAAATTGCTCATGACCGTGCCCACCACCGGTCCTTTCAATTCCCCGGCCAGATGCCGTGCGGTAGCAAGAATGAACAACAGTTGGTCGCCGTCCACGCAACGCCCCAACTCATCCACCATCACTACCCGATCGCCATCGCCGTCGAGCGCCAATCCCACTTGCGCGCGCACTCCCGGCACCGTGAGTTGCAGCAACTCCGGCGAGGTGGAGCCGCAGCCGTCGTTGATGTTGCGGCCATTGGGCGAGCAGCCAATCGGCACAATTTCCGCGCCGAGATCCGCGAGCACCCGCGGCGCCACCTTGTAGCCGGCGCCGTTGGCGCAGTCGATCACAATTTTGAAACCCTTCAGGCTCATGCCCGCAGGGATCGTCGATGCGCAAAAATCCTGGTACTGCGTACGGCTGCGGTCAATGCGAATCGCCCGTCCCAAGTGCTGCGATTCCTGCGTCACCACCGGAAGATCCAGCAAGGATTCGATTTCCTGCTCGACGCGGTCCGACAACTTGCTGCCGGTGGCGTCAAAGAATTTGATGCCGTTGTCCTCGTAAGGATTGTGTGACGCGCTGATGACGACGCCAAAACTGCAGCCTAGACGCTGCGTCATGTACGCAATGCCCGGTGTGGGCAAGGGACCAATCAGCATCACATCGACGCCGGCCGCGACGAAACCCGCCTCGAGCGCGGACTCAAACATATAGCCAGAAACGCGCGTGTCCTTGCCGATGAGCACGCGCCCGCCGCCCGGGGCCAAAACTCGCGCCGCGGAACTGGCCAGGCGCAAGGCAAAATCGACCGTCATTGGCGCCGTGCCGACTCGGCCGCGGACACCGTCGGTGCCGAAATGGTGGCTCAAGTCGCAGATCCTCGGAGTACGGCGCTGACGCTGCGCACCGCGTCAAGGGTGGGACTGACATCATGAGTACGAATGATGTGTGCGCCGTGAGCGACCGCCAGAGCGGCCAACCCCAAGCCGCCATACAATCGATCGTGCAGGCCTTTACCCAAGATTTTACCGAGGACGCTCTTGCGCGACACGCCGACCAGCAGCGGCGCACCGAGTGCCGCAAAACGCGGCAGTTCTCTCAATAGCGTCAAGTTGTGCTCCAAGTTTTTGCCAAATCCAAATCCAGGATCGAGCGCAATGGCATCGCTCGCGACACCGGCCTCGATGCATTCGCGGCGTTCGTGGGCCAGGAACTCCATCACTTCGCCCACCACATCATTATAGTGCGGATTGTCCTGCATCGTACGCGGCTCACCCTGCATATGCATGAGACAGACACCCGCTTGAGCTTCGGCCGCCACTGCGCGCGCATGCGGCTCTCGCAGGGCGTAGACATCGTTGATGATGCAGGCGCCGGCAGCCACGGCCGCGGTCATAACGCTGGGTTTGGAAGTATCGATGGAAATCGCGACATCGCAGCTTGCCGCAATACGTTCAATGACCGGCACCACCCGCGCGATCTCCACCGCGGCTTCCACCGCAACCGCGCCGGGCCGAGTCGACTGACCACCCACATCGATGATGGCCGCCCCCTCCGCCACGATCTGCCGTGCCCGCTCCAGCGCCGCATCGAGCGCCGCATAGCGCCCGCCATCGGAAAACGAATCCGGGGTGACGTTGAGTATCCCCATGACCACGGGCCGAGTTAGATCAATGCAGCGATTTCGGCAACGCCAAAGCATGTCGGGATTGTAAGTGACTCTCGTGGACGGCTTTGATCGATTGAGCGTCGTCGACCAACCCTAGGTGGGCTTCCGGGGGGATTTCCCCGAGCGTGAAAAAAACAGGATGTTTTTCCCGCAGCCTCCAGGGACGGATTTACGGCGTTCGGGGAAATTCCCCCGAAGCCCGCCTGTTAGTGCTGCCCAGCCGGATTGACTAAAGGCGTCGCCGGCTTCTCCGCAGATGGTCCTCGCGGCGTCGGTGTCGGCGTGTCGTCCCAGTCACGGGGCGGACGCGGTGCGCGGCCTTCCATGATGTCCTTGATCATTTCCTCATCGATGGTCTCGTACTTGATCAAGGCTTCCGACATGGTTTGCAGCTTGTCCATGTTGGTCTGAAGAATTTTGTACGCGCGCTGATAGTTGCTGTCGATTACGCGGCGCACTTCTTCATCGATCACGTGCGCCGTGACGTCGGAGACTTGCTTGTGCTGCGTGACGCTGCGGCCCAGGAACACTTCGCCGGATTCTTCACTGTAGGTCTGCGGGCCCAAGCGATCCGAAAGACCCCAGCGCGTTACCATGTTGCGTGCCAGTTCCGTGGCGCGCTCGATGTCGTTGGAGGCACCGGTCGTGACGGCATCCGCGCCGAACACCAATTCCTCGGCTATGCGACCGCCGAACAGCGTGGCGATGCGACTCTCGAGCTGGCGCTTGCTGGTGCTATAGCGATCGGCTTCCGGCAGGAACATCGTCACGCCCAAAGCGCGGCCGCGCGGAATGATGGTCACCTTGTACACCGGATCGTGCTCGGGGACGCTCAAGCCCACGATGGCGTGGCCCGATTCGTGATAAGCGGTATTGCGCTTCTCTTCTTCGGTCATGACCATGGAGCGGCGTTCCGCGCCCATCATGATTTTGTCCTTGGCGCGCTCGAACTCTTCCATCGTCACGGAACGCTTATTGCCGCGAGCCGCAAACAGCGCCGCTTCATTGACGAGATTCGCAAGGTCCGCACCCGAGAACCCGGGCGTGCCGCGCGCAATGACCGAAGGCTTGACGTTGTCGCCGAGCGGCACTTTGCGCATGTGAACTTTGAGGATCTGCTCGCGGCCGCGCACATCCGGCAGCGGCACGACCACTTGACGGTCGAATCGGCCCGGACGCAGCAGCGCCGGATCGAGCACATCAGGGACGGTTGGTGGCCGCGATGACAATGATGCCCTCATTGCCTTCGAAGCCGTCCATCTCGACCAGCAACTGGTTCAGGGTCTGCTCGCGCTCGTCGTGACCGCCGCCCAGGCCCGCACCTCGGTGCCGGCCGACGGCGTCGATTTCATCGATGAAGATGATGCATGGGGCGTGCTTCTTGGCCTGCTCGAACATGTCGCGGACGCGCGAGGCGCCCACGCCAACGAACATTTCGACGAAATCGGAGCCCGAAATCGTGAAAAAGGGCACCTTGGCCTCGCCGGCGATGGCCCGCGCCAGCAGGGTCTTGCCGGTGCCGGGCGAGCCCACCATGAGCACACCTTTCGGGATCTTGCCGCCAAGTTTCTGGAACTTGCCGGGATCTTTCAGGAAATCGACGATTTCGACCACTTCCTGCTTGGCTTCCTCGACCCCCGCCACGTCGGCGAAGGTAATATTGACCTGATCTTCGCCTAGGAGCCGCGCGCGGCTCTTGCCGAAGGACATGGCCCCCCGACCGCCGGAGGCGCCTTGCATCTGGCGCATGAAGTAGGCCCAAAAGCCAATGAGAATCAATATGGGGAAGGCGGAGATCAGCAATTGCAGGAACACCGACTGCTGTTTGGGCGGCTCGCCCCGGAACTTCACCGACTGCTGCTGCAACAGGCCGATTAAGGCGCCGTTGTTGGTCTCAGGGTTGAATGTGACAAATTGCTCACCCGAGCGCTTCTTGCCCTCGATAATCTCGCCTTTCAAGGTGACCGATTCGATCCCGCCGCTCTTCACGTCGGTCAGGAACTGCGAGTAGTCGATTTGCGCCGGCTGGCCGGTGCGCATGCCGAATTGGCTGAAAATCGCGAGCAGAATGACCGCCAACGCGACCCATAAGAGAATTTGTTTCGTCAGATCGTTCAAGTTTCACCTGCAACCGTCATCACATTAGACCAGCAAATCTGACGGGCGTTCCTCAACTTACACCATCCTAAACTGTCGCGCCAACAGATAGATCTCAGGACTGCGAGTTCGTGACGCCTTCGGCTTTTTTGTCACCACTCGGCCATATCGAGTGCGGGCATCCCGGATGATCTGTTCGAAACCGGCGCCTTGAAATAATTTCACGAGCAAATCGCCTCCGGGCGCCAAAACACGATCTGCGAACTCGATGGCGAGCTCCGCCAAGTACATCGAGCGAGGCTGGTCCACCGCATCGATTCCTGCCATGTTTGGGGCCATATCCGACAATACAAGGTCGATTTTGTCGGCCCCAACCCGCTCTAAAACCTGTTCGAGCACCGCCTCGTCGCGAAAATCGCCCTGCACGAATTCGACGCCAGTTATCGCTTCCATGGGCAATATGTCCGTCGCGACGATTTTGCTCTTGCCGCCCACTATGCGCGCCGCGTACTGGCTCCAGCCCCCCGGGGCAGCGCCGAAATCGACCATGCGAATTCCCGGCCGCAACAGCCGCTCGCTTTCCTGAATCTGCGCGAGCTTGAAGACGGCGCGCGAGCGCCAGCCCTCTTTCTGCGCGCGTTTCACGAACTCATCGTTGGCGTGTTCGGTGAGCCAACGGGAACTGCTTTTGGAGCGCTTGGGCATTTGTCACTGTTCGACTATAATCGCTCGAATGCCATTGACCGAGAAACAAAAGAAACATCTGCGCCGTCTTGCGCACCCGATGAGCCCGATCGTCATGTTGGGCAACGCCGGCTTGACGCCAAACGTCGTCAAGGAATTGGAGCGCGCCCTCGCCGATCACGAACTGGTCAAGGTATCTGCGCGAGTCGGGGAGCGCAGCGCGCGGGACGCGGCGCTCGATGATTTGGCCAAGCAGACCTGCAGCGAAATCGTGCAGCGTATCGGCAATGTCGGCGTCTTTTACCGGCGCAGCTCCGAGCTACCGAAAATCCTCCTTCCAGACTAGGATCAGTACGGCGACACAAGCTGCGACATACAACAGCGCCGCGACGCCATGCCAAGCGCCGAAACCCAAGCTCAAGGCACTGCCATGCGCCTGCGCGAAATTCATCACGCGTTTGAGGATCCACTCGTTGATGGCCAAGAGCGCCACGGCGAGAAATCCCGAGGCGAAATCGGCCGCGGTTCGGCAACAGCAGTGCAAGGGCGGCCACGGCGAGGCCCAGATACGTCTCGATGCTGAACAGCCTCGCGGCGATGAGTCCGGCCGTATGTCGATCGGTCAGAAATTGGAACAGTACCGCCGCGACCCACAGCAGCGACCAGAGGCTGCCGGCCCAAAGTGCCGTCAGCACCCGAAACGGACGCGCCAGGTTATTCACCATTCCTTATACGTATCGGACGGAAACGATCTCGTAGCTACGCGTTCCGCCCGGCGTGGTGACGGCGACGACGTCGCCCTCGGATTTTCCGATGAGCGCACGCGCAATCGGCGAGGACACCGACAGCAGTCCTTGCTTGATATTGGCCTCATCATCGCCGACGAGCTGATACACGACTTTGTTGCCGCCGTCCTGGTCTTCCAGCTCGAGCGTTGATCCGAAGACCACGCGGCCGTTGGCCGTCAGCTTGGTGACGTCGATCACCTCGGCGTTGCTCAAGCGATTCTCGATTTGGTTGATGCGGCCTTCGATGAAGCTTTGCTGCTCACGGGCGGCATGGTATTCGGCGTTTTCGCTCAGGTCGCCGTGCGCGCGCGCCTCGGCGATGGCCTTGATGACATTCGGCCGCGCCTCGCTCTTGAGCTGCTTAAGTTCCGCGCGCAGCCGTTCGGCGCCGCGCAGCGTCATGGGAGTTCGAGTCACGCCATTTCCTGGTGCAAATCCTGCAGTCGATTCACTTCGATGTCGCCTAAGTGATCCAGCGCGTCGCAGGTCGCGCGTGCGCCGGCCACCGTCGTGTAATAGGTTACTCGCCTTGCGACCGCCTCGCGACGGATGGAGCGCGATTCGCGCACCGCCTGCTTGCCTTCCGTGGTATTGACGATGAGCGCCACCTCGTCATTTTTAATCATATCGACCACGTGCGGACGACCCTCGCGGACCTTGTTGACCCGCCGGCAGGTGATGCCGGCTTCTTCGAGAACCTTCGCCGTGCCTCCGGTGGCAGCGATCTCAAAGCCGCGCGCAATCAACATTTGCGCCAAAATTACCGCGCCCGGCTTGTCGCGGTCGCGCACGCTGATGAAGCACAATCCTCGGGTCGGCAGGATTACCCCGGAAGCCGCCTGCGCTTTTGCATAGGCCTCGCCAAAGGTATTGCCCGTGCCCATCACCTCGCCGGTCGATTTCATTTCCGGCCCCAGGATCGGATCGGCTTCCGGGAACTTGATGAATGGGAACACGGCTTCCTTGACCGAAAAATACGGCGGGATGCGTTCCGCGGTGCGTCCTTGCTGGCTCAAGGTCTTGCCCGTCATGACGCGCGCCGCAACCTTGGCCAGGGGAATGCCGGTTGCCTTGGACACAAACGGCACGGTGCGCGAGGCGCGCGGATTGACCTCGAGGATGTAAATCACGCCGCTTTGAATCGCGAACTGAATATTCATCAAGCCGATGACATTGAGCGCCTTGGCCAGTTTTCGCGTCTGCGCCCGCATCTCATCTTGAACCTCCCGCGAGAGGCCATTCGGCGGCAGCGAGCATCCCGAGTCGCCGGAATGCACACCGGCCTGCTCGATGTGCTCCATGATGCCGCCAATCAGCACATCGGTGCCGTCGCTCACCGCGTCCACGTCCACCTCGATGGCCAGGTCCAGGAAGCGGTCCAGCAGCACCGGGCTGTCGTTCGAGACCTTCACGGCATCGATCATGTATTGGCGCAAATCATCTTCGTTGAACACCACTTCCATGGCGCGGCCGCCGAGCACGTAGCTCGGCCGCACCACCAGCGGGAAACCCACGTCGCGCGCCATCACGATGGCCTGTTCCTCGGTGCGCGCCGAGGCATTCGCGGGCTGCTTGAGTTTTAAGCTCGTGACAAGCTTCTGGAAGCGTTCGCGGTCCTCGGCCACATCGATGCTATCGGGCGTCGTGCCGATGATGGGTGCGCCCGCGGCGGCGAGCGCGCGCGACAATTTCAGCGGCGTCTGTCCGCCAAACTGCACGATGACGCCCTCGGGCTTTTCTTTTTCGATGATTTCCATCACGTCTTCAAAAGTCAGCGGCTCGAAGTAAAGACGGTCGGAAGTGTCGTAGTCGGTGGAGACGGTCTCCGGATTGCAGTTCACCATGATGGTTTCGAAGCCGTCTTCGCGCAGCGCCATCGCGGCGTGCACGCAGCAATAATCGAACTCGATTCCCTGACCGATGCGATTTGGGCCGCCGCCCAAAATCATGATCTTGCGCCGATCGGTGGGAGCCGCTTCGCATTCTTCTTCGTAAGTGGAATACAAATACGCCGTCGAGGTGGCGAATTCGGCGGCGCAGGTATCGACTCGCTTGTAGACTGGATGCAGCGAGAGCTTGCGCCGTTCCCGGCGGATGTCGGTCTCGTCACGCCCCACCAGTTTGGCGATGCGCGAATCGGAGAAGCCCTTGCGCTTCAAGGCGCGCAGGCGCGCAGCATTTAAGGATTCGAATCCTTCCTTGGCGAGCACCGCTTCCTCGCCGCACCAAATCTTCGATCTGCGATAAAAACCAAGGATCGATCTTGGTGGTATCGAATACTTGGCTCAAGCGTCCAGCCGGCGCGAAACGCATCCGCCACGTACAGAATCCGATTGGGACCCGGCCAGCGCAGCTCATATGAGAGCTTCTCCGCCGCCTCTTCGGTCAGCGGCAGCGTCAGCTGCTCATTGAAACCGTCGTAGCCGGTCTCCAGGCTGCGCAGCGCCTTTTGCATGGATTCCTGAAAGGTGCGGCCGATCGCCATCGCCTCGCCCACCGATTTCATCTGGGTCGTGAGACGTGTATTGGCGCCGGGAAATTTCTCGAATGTGAAGCGCGGAATTTTCGTGACCACGTAATCGATGGTCGGCTCAAACGATGCCGGAGTCGCACCGCCGGTGATTTCGTTTTTCAGCTCGCTCAAGGTGTAGCCCACGGCGAGCTTGGCGGCAATCTTGGCGATCGGGAATCCAGTAGCCTTGGAGGCGAGCGCGGAGGAACGCGATACCCGCGGGTTCATTTCGATGACCAGCACCCGGCCGTCTTCCGGGTTGATCGCGAACTGCACGTTGGAGCCGCCCGTATCCACACCGATCTTGCGCAGCACGGCAATCGAGGCGTCGCGCAGCCGCTGGTATTCGCGGTCGGTCAGAGATTGCGCCGGCGCCACCGTGATGGAATCGCCGGTGTGCACGCCCATCGGGTCGATGTTCTCGATGGAGCAGACGATGATGCAGTTGTCGTCGTGATCGCGCACCACTTCCATCTCGAACTCTTTCCATCCGAGCACCGATTCCTCGAGCAGCACCTCATTGGTGGGAGAGGCGTCGAGCCCGCGCGCCACGATCGCTTCGAATTCCTCGCGGTTATAGGCAATGCCGCCGCCCGAACCGCCCAAGGTGAAGGACGGCCGGATCACGGTGGGAAAGCCGATCTCCGATTGCACCGCGAGAGCCTCTTCCATGCTGTGCGCGATGCGGGCGCGGGCGGTTTCCAAACCAATATCGGCCATGGCGCGGCGGAACAATTCGCGATCCTCGGCCATGTCGATGGCACGCTGCGAAGCGCCGATCATTTCGACGTTGAATTTCTCCAAGATCCCTTCGCGCACCAGGTCCAACGCCGTATTCAGGGCCGTCTGGCCGCCCATGGTCGGCAGCAGTGCGGTGGGCCGTTCCTTCTCGATGATGCGCGCGATGGTGCGCCAGTTGATCGGCTCTATATAAATGGCGTCCGCCATTTCCGGGTCGGTCATGATCGTGGCCGGATTGGAGTTCACCAGAATGACGCGATATCCCTCTTCTTTCAGGGCCTTGCACGCTTGGGCGCCGGAATAGTCGAACTCGCAGGCCTGCCCGATGATGATGGGCCCTGCGCCGATGATGAGGATGCTGTCGAGGTCGGTACGCTTCGGCACTAGCCTTCCGCCGATTTTTGCTTGAGCGGAGTTCGCCCGCGGGAGTTGGCCTGCACGCGTTTCACCATCAGGTACATGAAGTGCTCGAATAGCAGCCGCAGATCATGCGGGCCCGGACTCGCCTCAGGATGTCCCTGAAAGCTGAAAGCCGGCCTGTCGGTGCGGGTCACACCTTGCAAGGAACCGTCGAACAACGATCGATGCGTCGGGCGCAGGGTGTCGGGCAGCGTGCTCTCGTCGACCGCAAATCCGTGGTTCTGGCTGGAGATCAGCACGCGGCCCGAATCGATCTCCAGCACGGGATGATTCGCGCCGTGATGGCCGAACTTCATCTTGATGGTCTTGGCGCCGCTCGCGAGCCCGAGCAGTTGATGCCCGAGACAAATACCGAACACCGGGATGTCGGTCTCCAAGAACTTGGCGATCGCGGCGATGGCGTAATCGCAGGGCTCAGGATCACCCGGGCCGTTAGATAAGAAAATACCATCAGGATTCATCGCAAGCACTTGATCTGCTGGTGTTTGTGCAGGCACGACGGTCATGCGGCAACCGTGTTCAGCGAGGATCCTCAAGATGCTGCGCTTCATGCCATAGTCGTAGGCAACCACATGCAAGCGGCTCTGCGGCCGCGGCGGCTTGGCTGCCGTCTTCCAAATCAGGCCGTCGTTCCATTGATAGATTTTCTTGGTCGAGACCGCCTTGGCCAGATCCATGCCTTTCAAGCCCGGAAATTTCTTGGCGGCGCGCACGGCGGCGTTCTGGTCGATGTTCTCGCCCGTCATGATGCAGCCGGATTGCGCGCCCTTGTCGCGCAGCAGGCGGGTGAGCTTGCGGGTGTCGATATCGGCGATCGCCACCACCTTGCAGCGAAGCAGAAAGCTCTGCAGGGACTCGGTGGCGCGCCAATTCGAATGCAGCAGCGGCAGGTCGCGAATCACCAGGCCCGCCGCATAAACCGCGCCGGATTCGAGATCTTCCGGCGTGGTGCCGGTGTTGCCGATATGAGGATAGGTCAGGGTGACGATTTGTCGGCAGTACGAAGGATCGGTGAGGATCTCCTGGTACCCGGTCATCGCCGTATTGAAAACTACTTCACCTGTCGTGTTGCCTTTTGCGCCCACTGAGACGCCTCGGAACACGGTGCCATCTTCGAGAGCTAGCACTGCAGGGGTCGACACTCCGGTTCCTCGCTTCGCGCATCGGCGCGTTCAGATGCGCAAAGCGGGAGGCGCTCTTAAGAACGTCCTCCCGCTTTTAGGTTGATTCGCGATCAGTTTCCGGGCGCGAATATTAACGATGCGCGCGATCACTGTCCATGCTTCTTCACAAGTCCCAGCACATCTTTCATTCCGTACAGGCCCGGGGGCCGGCCAATGAGCCAGGCGGCCGCCCGCAGCGCCCCTCGCGCGAAGGTAATCCGGTCCGTGGCTCGATGCGTGATTTCCAGCCTCTCCCCCGCACCGGTGAATGTCACGGTGTGCTCCCCCACGATGTCGCCCGCCCGCACCACCGAAAAGCCGATGCTGCCGGGGCGCCGGGGCGCATCAGTGCCGTGGCGCTCATAGACCGCAACCTCCTTCAAGGTCACCGCCCGCGCTTGCGCGATGGTCTCGCCCAGACTCAATGCCGTGCCGGACGGTGCATCGCGCTTCTGTCGATGATGCGTCTCCGCAATGTCCACATCGTAGGCACCGCCCAGTGCCCGGGTTGCCGCCGCCGCCAATTCACTCAACACCGCGACACCAACGCTGGTATTGGGCGCAATCAGCACGGCAATCGACTTTGCCGCACGCGCCAATTCTGCCTGCGCCGTCGCGTCGAACCCGGTGGCGCCGACGAGCAGAGGGACCGATGCTTTGGCGCACACCTGCGCGTGCAGGGCGACTGCGCTTCCCAGACTGAAGTCCAGCGCCACCGATGCTCCCTGAACGCGCCGCGGCGGCATCCGCCGTGATCGCGATGCCGGTTGGTTGTCCCTCCGCGGCGGCATCCTCACCCAGCCGGACACTTCCTGGGGAGGCGGTCGCACCGCGCAGCTCGAACTCCGAGGCCTCGCGCAGCGCTCGAATCAAGGACTGTCCCATGCGGCCGGTAATGCCGAACACGGTCAGTGCATGCCGCATTTACTCTACCGCGCGCGTAAAGAATTTCTTCACGCCCTCAAAAAACGTTTGTTCCTTCGGGTGATGACTGCCCTGCTCCAGGGACTCGGCGAACTTCCTCAGCAATTCCTTTTGTTCGCCGCGCAGGCTTACCGGCGTTTCGACCACGACGCGGCAGAACAAATCGCCGGCGGCGCCGCCGCGCACCGGCCGCACGCCTTTTTCGCGCATGCGAAACACGCGGCCCGATTGGGTCTCGGCGGGAATCTTGAGAATCACCTCGCCATCGAGCGTCGGCACCTCGACCGTGCCGCCGAGCGCTGCCGTGACGAAATTGATGGGCACTTCGCAGGATAGATGGCTGCCTTCGCGCTCGAAGATGGCATGCTCTTTCACGCGGATCTCGACATAGAGGTCGCCGGCCGGACCGCCGTTGCGGCCCGCCTCGCCCTCGCCGTTCAAGCGAATGCGATCACCGGTGTCGACGCCCGCGGGGACTTTGACCGGCAGCGTTTTCTCCTGCCGGATCCGCCCCTGTCCGAAGCAGGTATCGCAAGGATTGGAAATGATCTTGCCGCGGCCTTTGCAGCGCGGACAGGGTTGCTGAATGGTGAAGATGGACTGCTGCACCCTGACCTGACCCTGGCCATTGCAGGTGTCGCAGGTCTTCGGCGTGGACCCCTTCGCCGCGCCGCTGCCCTTGCAGGTTTTGCACTCTCCCATGGAGGGGATGTGAATGTCGGTCTCGGTGCCGAACACCGCCTTCTCCAGATCCAATTCCAGTTCGTAGCGCAGATCGGCGCCACGGAACACCTGCGATCGGCCACGCTGGCCGCCGGAAAAGATATCGCCGAACATTTCGCCGAAAATATCGCCGAATGCTTCGCCGGCGCTGAAGCCGCCGCCGCGGTTGCCCTCCAGGCCCGCATGTCCAAATTGGTCGTAAACGGCGCGCTTATGCGTATCGCAGAGGACTTCGTAGGCCTCTTTGCACTCTTTGAAGCGGTGTTCCGCTTCCGGGTCGTCGGGATTGCGATCCGGATGAAATTTCATCGCGAGGCGGCGGTAGGCCTTTTTTATGTCGGCTTCCGACGCGTTTCGCGGCAAGTCGAGGAGCTTATAGTAATCCTGCTTCGCCATTACTTACCCTAGGGGCCTGTCCCATAAAAACGAACCGCCGGCACTATGCATACCGGCGGTTTCAATCAGCAATCTATCGCATCACAATTGCCGCTTAGGCAAGGCCGGTTAGGCCTTCTTGCGATCGCTATCCTTCACTTCCTCGAACTCCGCGTCCAGCACGTCATCCTTGGGCGCCTGCGGTCCCGCCGATCCGGATTCCGCACCGGCACTCGAGGCGCCGGCACCAGCCGCGGACTGCTCGTACATCTTTTGCATGATAGCGGTTGACGCCTGTTCCAGTGCCGTCGTCTTACTCTCGATGTCATCGCGGTCATCGCCGCTCATGGCGCTCTTCAGCGCCGCCACCGCATCGGTTAGCTGCTTTCTTCTGATCCTCGGAGATTTTGTCGCCGGCATCCTTCAGCGCCTTTTCCACCGAGTGAATGGTGGCATCGGCTTTATTGCGTGCACCCACCAGCTCGCGGAACTTCTTGTCCTCCTCGGCATGCGTTTCGGCATCCGACACCATGCGCTTGATCTCCGCCTCCGACAAACCGCTCGAGGCCTTGATGACGATGCGCTGTTCCTTGCCGGTCTTCACGTCCTTCGCCGAGACGTTCAAGATGCCGTTGGCATCGATGTCGAAGGCGACTTCGATTTGCGGCATGCCGCGCGGCGCCGGCGGAATATCCGTGAGGTCGAACCGCCCCAACGACTTGTTGTCGGACGAGCGCTCACGCTCGCCCTGCAATACATGGATGGTGACGCCCGTCTGATTGTCGTCCGCGGTCGAGAAGGTCTGCGCAGCCTTGGTCGGAATCGTGGTGTTCTTATCAATCACCTTGGTCATGACGCCGCCCAGGGTTTCGATCCCCAAGGACAACGGAGTCACGTCGAGCAGCAACACGTCCTTCACGTCGCCGGACAGAACTCCGCCCTGAATCGCGGCGCCCACGGCCACGGCTTCATCCGGGTTCACATCCTTGCGAGGCTCCTTGCCGAACAAGTCCTTCACCGCTTTCTGCACCATCGGCATGCGGGTCTGCCCGCCGACCAGAATGACCTCGCCCACATCTTTCATGGACAAGCCCGCATCTTTGAGCGCGATGCGGCATGGCTCCATGGTCTTTTGCACCAGGTCCTCGACCAGCGACTCGAGCTTAGCGCGGGTGAGTTTCATGTTCAGGTGCTTCGGGCCCGCCGCGTCCGCCGTGATGTACGGCAGGTTGATTTCAGTCTGCTGGCTCGAGGACAGCTCGATCTTGGCCTTTTCCGCGGTTTCCTTCAGGCGCTGCATGGCAAGCGGATCCTTGCGCACATCGATGCCGCTTTCCTTCTTGAATTCGTCCGCCAAGTAATTGACGACGCGAAGATCGAAGTCCTCGCCGCCTAAGAAAGTATCGCCATTGGTCGAGAGCACTTCGAATTGACGCTCGCCGTCGACTTCGGCGATCTCGATCACCGACACGTCGAAGGTACCGCCGCCCAAGTCGTATACGGCGATCTTGCGATCACCGCCGTCCTTGTCGAGGCCGTACGCCAATGCGGCCGCTGTCGGCTCATTGATGATGCGCTTGACGTTCAAGCCCGCGATGCGGCCGGCATCCTTGGTGGCCTGGCGCTGCGAGTCATTGAAATAGGCCGGTACCGTGATGACGGCTTCCGTGACGGTCTCGCCCAGATAGTCCTCGGCCGTCTTTTTCATTTTCATGAGAACGCGCGCGGAGATTTCCTGCGGCGCCATTTTCTTGCCCTGTACTTCGACCCAGGCGTCGCCGTTGTCGGCCTTGATGATCTTGTAGGAGACCATGCCCATGTCCTTCTTCACCACATCGTCGGTGAACTTGCGGCCGATGAGGCGTTTGACCGCGGCGATGGTGTTCGCCGGATTGGTGACGGCTTGGCGCTTGGCGGATTGTCCGACCAGCACCTCGCCATCCTTGGTGAAGGCAACAATGGACGGCGTGGTGCGATCACCTTCGCTGTTCTCGATGACTTTGGGCTTGCCGCCCTCCATGATCGCGACGCAAGAATTGGTTGTGCCGAGATCGATACCAATCATTTTACCCATTGTGAAAACCCTCTAAAAATCGAACGTTGTGACCGTACTTGGGGACATGCGCCGTATTTTTCAATTGGCGTCCCCGCCGGGTGCCTTGCTGACCACCACCCTCGCCGGGCGCAGCAAGCGCCCATTCAAGGAATAGCCCTTCTGAATGACCGACAACACGGTGTTGGGGGGCTGATCGCGGCTCTCTTGGGCCACCATCGCCTCATGCCAGGCCGGATCAAAAGGCTGACCCTGCGGATCGATGACCTTGATGCCGGCCTTATCGAAGGCCCGCAGCAATTGCTTCAAGGTTGCGGTCGAACCCTCGAGCAGAGCGGACCCGGAATTCGCCGTCCCGGCATTGATGCCGGCTTCCAGCGAATCCGCGACACTGACCAATTCCTGGGCAAAGCGCTCGATCGCATATTTGCGGGCATTCTCCAGCTCCCGATCCATGCGCTTGCGGTAGTTTTCCAGTTCCGCGACCGCACGTAGATAGCTGTTCCAGTTCTCGCTCGCCTTGGCTTCCGCGGCCGCCAATGCTGCGGGCGCCCCACCTGGGGCCCCTGAGCCATCGGCCAGTTCAGCCTCGGAAAGCGGGTTGTTGTCGTTCACGCGTGATGGCCCTCGAGGATAAGGCGGCCTAAAGAGCCGCTCGAAGGAATCATTTTGGGGACTATTTACGGGCGTTCAAGGCCGAACCCAAGAGCTTGGCCGTGATATCGACGATGGGGATGACGCGCTCATAGGCCATGCGGGTCGGCCCGATGATGCCCAGCACTCCGACCACCTGGTTGTCGACCATATAGGGCGCCGTGACGACGCTGATGTCGTCCAGAATGCGGTAGCCGGACTCCTGCCCGATAAAGATCTGGATTCCATCGGCCCGGAGGCAGCTGTCCAAGAGTTTCAGGATGTCGTGCTTCTCGTTGAAGGCCTCGAACAGCCGGCGCAGCCGATCGACATTGGACAATTCGGCGAATCCCATGAGATTGGTTTCGCCGGCGATGACATATTCCACGCGCTCCGCGGGGGCGGAGTCGAAGACCTTCTGCGCCACTTGAATGGCGTCCCGCATGATCTGGTCCATGTGCTGGCGCGTCTCCTGCAGTTGCGCCAGCAACTGGGCACGCACATCGGGGAGGGAGCGGCCGGCAAAGGCCTCATTCAAATAGTTGGCGGCGCGGCGCAGCTCCTCCGGAGAGTGGTATCGATCCAGCTGCACCACGCGATTTTGGACTTCGCGATTGCTCATGACCATGATGGCGAGCGCGCGATTCTCGGATAATCCGACAAATTCGATATGCGATAACGCGACGTAGTGCGGATTCGGCAAGGTCACCAAACCTGCCATGTGCGAGACGCTGGAAAGCATCTGCGACACGGTCTGCACCAAGGATCGGCCATTGGCCGCGTCCGACCCCAAGCGCCGCTCGATGTCCTCGATTTCCTCGTGATGCAGAGGCTTAAGCTTGAGCAGCGTGTCGACAAAAAAACGGTAGCCCTTGTCGGTGGGTATGCGGCCGGCGGAGGTGTGAGGCGAGGCAACGAAGCCCAAGTCTTCTAAGTCCGCCATGACGTTGCGGATGGTTGCCGATGACAGGCTGAGTCCGGAGTCCCGCGACAGGGTTCGCGATCCCACCGGCTGCCCGTCGCGAATGTAGTTCTCGATCAGGGCCTTGAGCAGCAGCTGCGCACGCTCATTAAGTCCCTCCTCGGTACCTTCTGTCATAGTAGGTCCATATAACATGTTTGAAGCTACCTAGCGCATCCGGCCGAAGTCAAGTCCCGCGGGAGGGCTATAATCGATCATGCCTCAGGTATTTAAGTCCATCGCGTTGGTGGGCAACGCCAAAGATTTGCGCGTCGCCGAATGCATGCTGGGCCTGGCCGCGCACTTTCAAGCTCGCGGCGTGCCGGTGCTGGTCGATCCCAGCGTCGGCCTGGCCTTCAAAGCGGGCAGCGTCATGCTCTGCCCGGAGCAATCCTTTGCAACCCGCGCCGACCTGATCGTTGCCATCGGCGGCGATGGCACGCTCTTGTATGCGGCGCGGCTGGTGGCCGGCCATTCGGTGCCGCTACTCGGCGTGAATCGCGGCCGGCTGGGATTTCTCACCGACGTCAGCCCCAATTCGATGCTCGAAGATGTCGATACCGTGCTGGCCGGCGGTTACAGCGAGGATCGACGTTCGCTGCTCGCGGCGCGGCTCGAGAGCCATACCGGCAACGTGGCTCGTGCCCTGGCCTTGAACGACGTCGTGGTCAACAAATGGGAGACCGGTCGCACGATGGATTTCGAAACCTCGATCAATGGCCGATTCGTCAATTCGCACGGCGGCGATGGCATGGTGATCGCCACGGCGACCGGCTCGACCGCCTATGCCCTGTCCTGCGGCGGCCCGATCGTCGAGCCCGACCTCGAGGTGTGGGTTCTGGCGCCGATCTCGCCGCACACCTTGAGCGACCGGCCGATCGTGGTGCGCGCCGGCAGCAAGATCGCGCTGCGTATGTCGGATCGTTTCGAATCGCGCGCGCAAGTGACCTGCGACGGCATGGCCATCGGCGATTTGGAGCAAGGCGATAACTTGTACGTCGAGGCCGCCGATGCGCAAATCACCCTGCTGCATCCGCCGGGATATGATTACTATCGGCTGCTGCGCTCCAAGTTGCACTGGGGCCGCGGCGCTCACAACGGACACCCCGACGCTTAACCTGTGCTCACGCATCTTCAATTGCGGGATCTGGTTCTGGTCGATCAAGCCGAGCTCGAATTCAGCGGCGGCCTGACCGCTCTGACCGGCGAGACCGGTGCGGGCAAATCCATCGTGGTCGATGCCTTGCTGTTGATCGCCGGCGGCCGCGGCGCCGGTGATATCGCACGGCAGGGCGCGGAGCGCGCCGAGGTCACTGCGAGCTTTTCGGCCCTGCCGCAGGCCGCACTGGCTTGGCTAAAAGAGCAGTCGATCGATTTCGACGGCGAACTCATCGTGCGCCGAGTCATCGGTGCCGATGGCCGCTCGCGCGCGTATGTGAACGGCCAGGTGGTGCCTCTGCAAGCCTTGCGGCAACTGGCCGAGTTTCTGATCGAAATCCATGGTCAACAAGAGTTCCAGCATCTGGTAGGCCGCGCCGCGCAACGCGATTTGCTCGACGAGCGCCTGAGCACGCCTGCCTTGAAGAGCAGCGTCGCCGAACTGTTCGAGCGTTACAGCGCCAAGCGGCGCGAACTCGAGGCCTTGAAAAGCGCGGCGGAAAACCGCGACGCGCGACTCGACTTGCTGCGCTATCAATTGCGCGAACTGAAGGCAGAGGTATCGACGCCGGCGCAAATCGAGGAACTCTTTGCCGATCAAAAGCGCGTGGCCGCGCGCGGCCGCTTGAGTGTCGCGGCCCGCACCGCCCTCACCGCGAGTTACGAAGCCGACAGCGACAGCGCGCATGATCTGCTCGGCAAAGCCACCGCGGCGCTGCGCGGTGTGTCGGACATCGACCCGCAGCTCGGAGAGGCCGCCAAACTTTTGGGGGAAGCGGCCATCCTCACCCAGGAAGCAGCGGAGTCTCTGCGCCGCTACTTGGATGATCTGGATATTGATCCGGCCCGCCAGGACGAGATTGAACGGCGCGCGGCCGCGCTCGAGGCACTGGCGAGAAAACATCGCGTCGGCGTGCTGGAGCTGCCCGAACAGCTCGCACGCGTCGAGCACGAGGTGGCTGCGCTGGATAACGTCGGGGTGAGCCTGACGACACTCGAGCAGCAAGTGAGCGCGACGACGCTTGAATACCGCAGTGCGGCTAAACGCTTGAGCGACGCGCGCCAAACTGCGGCGCAACTGTTGGGCGTGCAAGTCACGCAGCTGATGCAAACCTTGGGGATGGCGGGCGGCGAGTTCGCGGTTCAGGTCAGCCCTGGCGATTCGGAATTTTCAGCTTACGGCAGCGATGAGGTGGAATTTCTGGTGAGCGCAAATCCGGGGCAGCCGCTCAAGAGCCTCGCCAAGGTTGCCTCAGGCGGCGAACTATCGCGCATCAGTCTCGCGGTGCAAGTGGCCGGTCGCGCATCTTCCTCGCCGCTTTGCATGGTGTTCGACGAAGTCGATGCCGGTATCGGCGGCGCGGTTGCCGAAATTGTCGGCCGGCAGCTGCGCGAGCTGGGCGAGCGGGCGCAAGTGCTGTGCGTGACGCACCTCGCGCAGGTCGCCTCTCAGGCTCACAGTCAGTTTCGCGTCACCAAGCTCAGCGACGGCAAAATCACGCGCACGGCCGTCAAGCCATTGGGCGCCGCGGAGCGCACTGACGAGATTGCCAGAATGCTGGGCGGAATCGATATCAGCGAGCAGGCCCGCGCGCATGCGCGCGACATGCTCAGCAGAGCCGTGCCTGGCGAAAAGCCCGCAAAAAAAGGCTCGCGCAACGCGTCGCGGTAATGCCCTTCGCGCCGCCCTGAAAGCTTGTCTTAGGAAGGCGCCTTGGTGCGTTTCTGATTCGGGCAGTTCGCCTTGCGGCAATGCCCGTACAGGATCAGTGCATGATCGCTGATCTCGAACCCGAGGCGTTTGGCGACGGCGTGCTGGCGCTCTTCGATGCCGCCGTCCATGAACTCCTCGACCTTGCCGCAGTCAACACAGACGATGTGATCGTGATGCGCGCCCTGGTTGAGCTCGAATACGGCCATGCCGCCTTCAAAATGATGGCGCGTGACGAGGCCCGCGGCCTCGAACTGGGTGAGCACTCGATACACAGTGGCGAGGCCGATATCCTCATTGGAGATCAGCAGCTTTTTGTAGATATCCTCCGCGCTCATGTGGCGGGCGGAGCCATCGGCGAGGATGTCCAAAATTTTCAGACGTGGCAGCGTTACTTTGAGACCGGCGTTGCGCAGGTCATTGCTTTCGCTGGTGGAGTCAGGCTTTAGGCGCTGCGGCATGCTGGGCCTTCCGGTATGATAGGCGTTGATTATCAATCATTTGATGGCTGTTCACCACTTTCCATGAAAATAATTCAGTGTCTGGCTCTCTGTTGCGCGGTGTCTTTGGTGGCATCGGGCTGCGTGTACCGCATCAACATTCAGCAGGGTAACTTCCTCAATCAGGGCGCAGTCGATACCGTCAAAGAGGGTATGACGCGCAGTCAAGTCAGGTATCTGTTGGGCACACCGATGGTGGCCGACAGTTTCAACAAGGAACGTTGGGACTACATTTATTATCTCAAGAAGGGCCGCTCGCGGCACGTCGATTCGCGCCGCGTCACGGTTTATTTCGACGGCGACAAGGTCGCTCGATTGGACAAGCCCTCGGATGCTGAAGCCGCCGCGCAGGATGCGTCGGCCGCCAAAATCAAGAACGGCCGGATTTACTAGCCTTGATGCCGCTGGGTCCGGCAGCGCCGTGCGTATTCCGGCTGGCGCGCTTTCTGCGGGCGAGCTTTGGTTCTTCCGCCAACGGCCGGTAGATCTCGAGCCGATCGCCATCCCGGAGCGGCTGATCTCGCTGCACCACTTTGCCGAAGATGCCCACGGCCGATGCGGACAAATCGATGCCGAAAAAATCCCGATCCGCCGCCACCAGCGTCAGCGCATCGGCAATCAGCGTACCTTGCGGCAGGCTTAGGTGTTTGACGACGCTGCGCTGCGGCTCCGCATAGACGATTTCGATGCGAAGCACGGACGATCCCTAACCGTAGACGATTTGCGCGCGCACCACGAACGCATCCACGATGCTGCCGCACAGCGTTTCGAATATGGCATTGAAAGCCGCGGAGGTAAGGCGATTCTTGAATTCGAATTCCACTTTGAAGTCCACGCGGCAGCCGCGAGCGCCGATGGCATTGAAGCGCCAGGCGCCGGTGAGGTCGCGAAACGGTCCATGCGTCAGTCGCATGTCGATCTGCGCATCCGGCGTGAGCGTGTTGCGCGTCGTGAATTCGGTCTGCAAAACTCCACGCGCAATCTTCATCATGGCGATGCGCTCGGTAGCCGAGACTTCGTCCACGCGAACTGCGACGCACCAAGGCAAAAACTCCGGATAGCGCGCCACATCATTCACCAACGCAAACATTTGAGCGGGCGTAAAGGTCACCAGGGCGCTGCGCTCAACTACCTGCATACGGGCATTGTCCGGCAAAAGCGCGGACTCGTCATGCGCTTCGCGCAACTATTCCCGGGGCCGGGGCGGCCCCGTCCTATAATGTGCTCAACTAAGATGAAAACTACGACTGAAAAACTGCCCCCCATCGCCGTCAACCGCAAAGCGCGCTTCGATTATTTCATCGAGGAGCGCCTCGAGGCGGGCATTTCCCTGATGGGTTGGGAGGTCAAGAGCATGCGCGCCGGCAAGGCGCAGATCGCCGAGGCCTATGTCTATGTCAAGAACGGCGAGGCGTTCCTGTTTGGCGCGCACTTGAATCCCCTGACTTCGGCCTCCACCCATGTCGAGACCGACCCCACCCGCACGCGCAAGCTGCTGCTCAACCGCCGGGAGCTCGATCACTTGGTCGGCGCGGTAGAGCGGCGCGGCTATACCTTGGTGCCGCTCGAGCTGTATTGGAAGGCGGGCCGCGCCAAGCTGGAGATCGGCCTCGCGAAGGGCAAAAAGCAGCACGACAAGCGCCACTCGGAAAAGGATCGCGATTGGCAGCGCGACAAGGGCCGAATCATGAAGGCGATGCGCCGCTAGGCGATGCGCTGCCGCCGAGTCGCGGTCACTGACGCCACAGGCCAAAAAAGCGTAAGCTAGGGGCTCGATTGGGGCCGACCGGTTTCGACATGGGTTGCGAAACTGCAGGTGCGTACCGAGGTGCAGGTTCCTCGTTAAACTATTTGCAAACTTATAGTTGCCAATCAAGACAACTACGCTCTAGCCGCCTAATCGCGGTTGAAACTTAAGCAGCTCGTGCTGATGCGAATGTTTAAGTGTAGCGCTCATCAGATAGTGGAGCACACGTGCCTGGGGTGTGTTCAACGAAAAATTACCGGGCTGGCTGCGCGCTTTCCCTGCCCGTTGGGTAGTGTGCGGTGAGAACAATAGACGTGGCTACGTACGTAGATCTTGTAGCGTAGGACTTATGGACGGGGGTTCGATTCCCCCCGGCTCCACCAATTTGGCGGCTGAAACGAGGATTTCAGACTGCCGTCGGCGTCGATGCATCCTCAGGTGAGACCTCAGGGGCGGAGACGGTGCAGCACTCGCGGATATGCTCATATCGTATGAGGTAGACCGTTAGCGCATCCAATGCAGAACCGTCTGCCATCGACAAATCAACCTCGTGCCGAGCCGTAGACGCTGCGCGCGTCATGTCTCTGTAGTACATACGCACACGCTAGATCACGCGGCGAGTTTCCGTCTGTGCGTCACCTCACCTACAGCTACCTGAATATGCGTTCAGGGAAATTCGCAGTGGAAATTCTTATGGATAAGGGCGAATAGAGCCGTCAGGGCGAACGACGCGAATTACCTGCCAGCTAGTCTGAGATGCTTTGCTCGCAATGAACTCGAGTGCTTCCGCCTCGCTATTACAGGCGTCGGACGTCTCGCCCATCGAAGGTCGTTTCTCGTCAATCCACACCACTTGCCACGGACTGATCATGCTCATAACTTGAAGGCCTTAGGCTAGGTCGTTAAATCCCATCCCATCGCGACCATCGTCCTTACGCAGTCAGCGGGAAGGTATGACTTCCACAAACGAATGTTTGCTACAGAACGCGCTTGTTCGGCTCGCGTAAGTAACATCTCTTCGGACGTAAGGCCGACCCAATCGTAGAGCGAAGAATTTAACATCGCGGTTGCCCGCTGAGACCTAGGCATTGCAGCTTTGCTCCGGTTTATGTTCGACTAGATTGTAAGAATTACTTGGTTTCCCGCTTTGCGTCTGTGCGCCAACGAACGCAGACTATGAGTTGGCCAGCCGATGCGGGCATGGCCGCTTGGGTCACGAATAGGACTCGATTCTACGTAAGCCATTGGCGTATAAGGTCTCGGTGAGGGTTCGATTCCCCCGGCTCCATCCACTTATTTATGACAAGAATTGAAGTTCCCAATAACCCCGGCAGGCGCCGCTCAGGACGTGCCGGCCGTTGGTTCATGATTTTGCTGCTGCTGATCGTCGTCGGCAGCGGTCTGTGGACTTGGCTGACGCTTGCCTGGGCCTATGCCGATGGCGAACGCGCGGGCGTGCTGCAAAAATTCGTGCGCCGCGGCTGGGTGTGCAAAACGCAGGAAGGCGAAATTGCGCTGTACTACGGCGGCGGCCAGTACCTGGGTCCGGGCAGCTCCCCGCAGCTGTGGGACTTTAGCGTGCGCGATAAGTCAGTCGCGGAGCAGCTGACCAAAGCCGTAGGTCGCCGGGTGCAATTGCATTACACCGAGCATCCCGGCATTCCAACCAACTGTTTTGCCGATACGCGCTACTTCGTCGATCAGGGTGACCATCACCGACAATGAGGCAGGTACCGGGCCAGCGGTGCCCCCGATTGCTCCGGCGCCGGCTGGCTCGGCCGCACCCGCAACAACCCCGACAACTCCGCCCCGCTAAGGCCGTTCGCTGCGTCGCGCTGCGCTGTCGCGCGCCATGCGCATAAGGTACGTGGCAGTTTAGGAAAATTTTCGCATCGAGCTCGCGACTTGCTCGCCGATGCTCACCGCCGTGCGCAGCGCCAGTAGTCCGTCCTCGCCGGTCACCGGCGGCGCCCGCCCGGCGGCAACCGCGTCCAGGAATGCCTCGATCTCCGCTTTGAGTGCATCGCCCTGCTCGTAAGTTTTCTCATCGATGGCCACCTGCGGCATACCGTCCGGCCCCACGCCCTCGCCCCTGCGAATCACGGTCAAAATCTTTTGCTGCAAATCGAGCGACAGGTAGGCATCGTCCTGGAACAGCCGCAGCTTGCGTTCGGTCTTCAAGCTCACGCGGCTCGCCGTGGCATTGGCGACGCAGCCATTTGCGAAGCGCAAGCGCGCATTGGCGATGTCGATCTCTTTGGAAAATACGCTGCTGCCGATGGCATCGACCGACACGACCGGCGAGCGCACGATGCTCAAGATCAAGTCGATATCGTGAATCATCAGATCGAGCACGACGTCGACATCCGTGCCGCGATGCTTGAAGGGCGCGAGCCGCGCGGACTCGATGAAGCGCGGAACCGTCAGGCTGGGCTGTACCGCCAGCACCGCGGCATTGAAACGCTCCAAGTGGCCCACCTGCAAAATGCGCTTGAAGCGCGCTGCGATTTCAATGAGGCTCTCGCCTTCGGCGATGCTCACGGTCATCGGCTTCTCGACCAGCACGTTTGCGCCGGCTTCGAGAAAAGCTTTGGCCACTTCGAAATGCAAGGCGGTGGGCGTCACGATGCTCACCGCATCGACTCGGCCCAGAAGATCTCGATAGTCCGCATGCACCGCGACCTTCAGTTCCGCGGCGGCCGCAGCGCGCGACGCGGCGGACGGGTCGGCAATGCCCACCAGCTGAGAATTCGGCAGGCTGGCATATTTTTGCGCGTGAAATCGGCCCAGGTAGCCGAAGCCGATCACTGCGGTGCGAATCAAGGCGGGTCGTCTCGCCGCCACTTGCTGTTGGCGCGATAATCCTGACGCATTTGCAAGGTGGCGCCGCCCACGATGGCCAGTGCCGCGCCGCCCAGACACAGCAGTCCGCGCCACACCGTCCACAGCCCGGCCGACAGCGACCAGAGCATCATGCCGACGCCCAAGATCGCGCCCACCACGATGAACGCCCAGGGTTTGACGTCGTACAGAGTCTGGGGCGTCCAGGAGCGCATAGCCCAGGATTCTACAGCGGCGAGCGTGCCGGCGGGATTCGTTTACAATTGCGCATGGTCGTTCAATCTTGCGCATCTCGCCGAAGAGCGGCCCTGGGCGGCGGAATTGGTCGTGGCCGGGATTGGCCTGCTGCTCGGGGTTACCCTGATGCCGGTGCTGATTTTTTATGCGGGCGTCGCGGCGCTTGGGCCGCTTCGATGGGGCAAGCCTGGGGCACCTGTATTCCAGCCTGTTTGCAGGCCTGCGAGAGGCCTCCATCGCCTCGTGGGTGGTGTTTTTGGGGCCGTATGGCCTATATCTTCTTTTCAGGGCCCTGCGGGCCTGGTGGCGCGCCAGCGCCCGGTTGACCTAGACCTCAAGTTTCACTCGGCGCGGACGCTAACTTGCCATAAGCGGATCCCTTCCGCTTTTGCGTCTGGAGTCGCGTTTTGAATTCCGAGATCGAAGCCCATCTTCGCCGATCAGTGAATTTCCCGTCGCCGCCGGGAGTGGCGACGCACATCATCGAGCTGGCGCAAGATCCTGAAATTGAAATGGGCAAAGTCGCCAAGGCGCTCAG
This sequence comes from uncultured Gammaproteobacteria bacterium, assembly GCA_963771615.1. Classification (GTDB taxonomy): domain Bacteria; phylum Pseudomonadota; class Gammaproteobacteria; order Steroidobacterales; family Steroidobacteraceae; genus Bog-1198. The sequence goes on along the minus strand of CAVYUD010000003.1, from coordinate 595,032 downwards.
CATGGACTCGGCGCTATCCAGCAAAGTCCTGCGCATCGCCAACTCGCCGCTGTATGCGCAGCGCCGCAAGAGCGAGAACTTGCGCCAAGCCCTGGTCGTGCTCGGACTGAATGCCACGCTGACGCTCGCGTTGAGCTTCTCTCTGGTCAAATCGTTGCGCGGCGCGAAACCCAACGGCCTGAACTACAAATTGTATTGGCGCCGTGCACTGCTTGCCGCCACGGCCGCGCGCGCGCTCGGCGATGCCATGCGCCAAACCTTGGCGGAAGAAATTTTCCTGGCGGCTCTGCTGCAGGACGTCGGCATGCTGGCGCTCGATCAGGCCGTTCCGGATTTGTATCGCGACGGCTGAAAAGCTGCAGCGCGATCATGCGGCCCTCGCCGAGCATGAAAAAAAGCGCGTGCAAGCCGATCATGCCTTCGTCGGCGGTTGGCTGATGCGCACCTGGAACCTACCGGAACGCCTGTATCGCGCCATCGAGCACAGCCATCAATTGGAACTGAGCTACAGCGCTCACCCCGCGGGTATTTTCGACCGCTGCGTCGCCCTCTCGGGTCCGGTCGCCGACCTTTTCCTCCTGGATCCGGAACAGCGCCAATTCGCCGAGACCGCGCTGTGCGCGGAACGCAGTCTTGGGCCTCGATCGCGTGGCATTCGGCCAGGTGCTGGGGACCATCGGCTCGATGATTCCGGAAACCGAAGCGATCTTCGAATCCGAGCATTGCTGGCCAAACAGCATCCCGACCTGATTCTCGAGCAGGCGCGCGAAGTGCTGATGCTGCGCAGCCTGCATGCGCTGCGCGAGATCAATACGCTGCGCGCCTCGGCGGATCCCGCGCCGTCGCAATCCGTCGAGCTCGAGGAGGAAACGCGGCGCGATGCGTTGACGGGCGTATATAACCGCAGCTATCTGGAACAATTCCTGGCGCGCGAATTCGAGAACTCGACCCGCCACAAATGGTCCTTGAGCGTCGCCTTCGTCGATCTCGACAACTTCAAGCTGCTCAACGAAAACTTCGGGCACCAGGCCGGCGATCGCGTGCTGCAGGCGACCGCCCGCATTCTGCGCGGCAATACCCGCGAGACCGACACGATCGCGCGCTACGGCGGCGAGGAGTTCGTCGTGGTGCTGCCGGCAACCGATGCCGATACCGCGCACAGCATTTGCGAGCGCATCGTCATGGCATTTCGCAATACCGGGCATGTGGTCGGCTCGCACCATGCCAAAGTCACGGTTTCAATCGGCTGCGCAACCCATGGCGCGCAAATTCAATTTCCAAACTATACCGACTTCATCAAGGCAGCCGACCAAGCGCTCTACACCGCCAAACTGCGCGGCCGCAACCGCTCGGTGCCATTCGATCGGCAACTCTCCACGCCTCTCGCCAAAAGCGGCTAGCGCGCGAGCGCCGCGCTTATACACGACTTAAGTCGCGCTGCGCCGATCTTATGTCTGGATCGACTTGATGCATGTCACAGATTTGCGATGCAGTTAATTCTTGCCTGTCGCAATTTGGGAACATGCGGTCAGTGGAGTGATCACAACTAGAAGATTGACAAGGCGTTGGTTTTTTTCGGAGAGGCGTTGACGATGGCGAGCAATTACAAAACGGCCGAGTACGACGAGTCCGACTTCAGCTTCGCGGTGCGCGAACTGCGGCGGGCCAAAGTTGCACAAGCATTGGCGTTGGATCCCGGTCCCAAGAAGCCGTCTTACAAAGAACAAGGCGCCGATCCCTACAATTCATCGGGCAGCTTCGATCGCACCAAAAACTGGACCCGCGTCGGAAAACGCTAGCGGCCAGGCTCCTAATCATCGGAAGACGGGTTCGCGCGATGGTGCGAGCCGCGAAATTCGCTGTTCGGATACCAGCGCGGAAAGCGTCTGCTGCTGGCGATGCGAATTCCTAGGCGGTAGTCCAACATCAAGTCGATCACCGGCCCGCCGACATCCCAATCGGCGGTATATTGATCGCTGGGTTGGCGGATAGCGGCGCGCGAAATAATCCTCGATCTGAGCCTTGCCCCAAACCGGACCGCGCGCAGCGTTATCGATACCCGCCTGCAGGTACAGCACCGGCACGCCGCGGTGAGCAAAACTGAAACTGTCGGACCTAAAATACAGCCCGAATTGCGGGTTGGGATCAGGATGCGCCTCGCGTCCCTGCAACAACGCCTCGGCGCGCGCCGCGTCGTCCAAATCACTATTGCCAAATCCCAATATGCTCACATCACGGCTGCGGCCGGCATTGATCAACATGTCGATATTGATGACGGCCAGCGTTTGGCGCAGCGGCAGAAGCGGATTCTCGACGTAGTACTGAGATCCGAGGAGATCGGGTTGCGCGGCGGTCGTGGCCAGAAAAGCGATCGATCGGTCAGGCTTGGGATCGATGGTGCGCTTGAACGACTGCGCGAGCGCCAGCAAGCCGGCGATACCCGTCGCGTTATTGACGGCGCCGTTGAATATGTTGTGGCCGGGCCGCGCAGCATCGACGCCCAATGAATCCCAATGAGCGGTATACAGAACGTACTCATGCGATTTGCGCCCCGGCAAGATCGCCAGGACATTTTGCGAGCTGAAGGTGCGGATCGCATTGTGCAGCGTCGCGTCGGCGCGTAAGCCTGAGCGGCACGGCTTTGAAGCCCGGATGCGCCGCCGCCACCGCAGTTCGAGCGAAGTCGATTCCCGCGTCTTTGAACAGGGCTCGCGCCGCATCGTTTTGCAGCCAGCCCTCGAGCGCGGCACGGCCGGCGTTCGCATCCGCCGCCTGCAGTTCGAATTGCGCGCCGCTCCAGGTGGCCTGAACCGCATTCCAGCCGTAGCCGATTACCGCCGCATCGTGGACCAGCAGCACGCCTTGCGCGCCCTGCCGCGCAGCCTCCTCCAGCTTATAGGCGTCACGGCCGTATTCGGTCATGGCGTTGCCTTTGAACACCGTCGGATCTTTCGAGGCATAGCCCGGATCATTCGCCAGCACCACGACCGTCTTGCCGTGAACATCGAGATTCGCGTAGTCATTCCATGCATATTCAGGCGCGACGATGCCGTAACCGACGAAGATCATGTCGCTGTGCGCAACGACTGATTTCAGCCACGGCGCGCTTCGTCCAAATCACCATATCCTTGCCGAACACCAAATTGCGGCTGCCGCCTGCGCCGCTCACGCGTCAGCGTCGCATCCGCACTGGCGCTGATCTGCACCAGCGGCACGGATTGCACATAACTCTTGTCATTGCCGGGCTTCAACCCGAGCTTGCGAAAATTCTCGATCAGATAACTGACCGTCTTGTCTTCTCCGGGCGTTCCCGGTTTGCGGCCCTGAAAATCATCGGAGGCCAGCACGCGGACCAGATCGCCATAGGCCGTATCATCGATGTCGGTGGTGGGAGGCGGCTCTTTGGGGTGCGGGGTACAGCCAGGCAGGAGGCCTGCGACGGCCAAAATCAGCAAAAGTCGCCTAACTTTCATAAGTGCTCACCAACATGGCTTAGCTGCGGCGGGGCCAATACAGCAAAATCACGGCGCATAGGCAAATCCCCGTGGCCAGGTGCGCCCATCCGCGCCACGGTCTGGCCTTGGCCTCGCCGAGGAAACTCCCCGCGCTGGCGGCGGTCAAAATCCCGAAGGCAGCCAGGCTGCCGGCCACCCGAGGCAATTCGCGCGGCAGTTCCGGGTGTTGGGGCCCCAGCACGAGGAACACGATCAGGACCGTTCCCAAGCCGAAAGTGAAGGAGGCGGCGGTTCCGAGGATTATGCCAATCAAAACCGTGAACGGACGCATAACCTTCGGCTCATATACACTTGCTAGGAGGCACAAGCTTCTCTAGCCTTGAAGGGAGTGGGGACGGAAAGTTTACAGGAGAACGGCGACGGTGATACTCAATCGGCTTAAGGCCACTCGTTCGCGATGGATAACCGGCATAGCAATCTGCGCGAGCGCAGTCGGTCTTGCCGCCCTGTTAGGCGCCGCCATGACGCCGCCGGCCGCGGCACCCGCAGCGGCAGCCATCCTCGCCCCCACCGAACAGGAAAACTACGTCGCGCGGCGCGTTGCCGACATCATCGCGCACGAGCATTACCGCCGCGCGCCGCTCGATGATCATCTTTCGAGCCTGATCCTCGACCGCTATCTCGACGCCATCGACGGCGCGCGCAGCTATTTCTATGCCAGCGACATCGCGGAGTTCGAGAAGTTTCGCTACGAGCTGGACGATGCCATCAAGACCGGGGACGTCGAACCGGCGTTCGTGATTTTCCGCCGCTACCAACAGCGCAGCCGCGAGCGCATGGCCTACGCCATCGAGTTGCTCAGCAAGAAGCCGGATTTCGATATTGACGAGTCGTTTAATTTCGACCGTGAAAAAGAGCCTTGGCCCGCGAACGCGACCGAGATGAATGAATTATGGCGCAAGCGCGTGAAAAACGATGCGCTCTCGCTGGTCACCGCCGGCAAGCAATGGCCCGAGGTGGTCGATGTGCTGCGCAAGCGCTACGAGCATGTCGCGAAGCGCATGGATCAGAGCAAACCCGACGATGTGTTCGAGGCGTTCATGAATGCCTTCGTGCTGTCGCTCGATCCGCACTCCAATTATTTCTCGGCGCGCAATTCCGAGGAATACAACATTCAAATGAGCTTGAGCTACGAGGGGATCGGCGCCTCGCTGCAATTGACCGACGACTACGTCACCGTCATCGATGTCATCGCCGGCGGTCCCGCCGCCGCCAGCGGCAAGCTCGCAGCGAGCGATCGCATCACTGCGGTGGGCGAAGGAAAATCCGGCGAGCTGACCGATGTCATCGGCTGGCGCCTGGATGATGTCGTGCAAAAGATTCGTGGTCCAGGCGGCACGACGGTGCGCCTGCAGATCTTGCCGGCCGGCGCCGCGCCCGGCTCGGTGCAGAAAGTCATCGACTTTACCCGCAATCGAGTTTCGCTCGAAGCGCAGGCTTCGCACAAGGCGATGCGCACCGTGGTACGCAATGGCAAGGAAATCAAGATTGGCGTCATCACGGTGCCGAGCTTCTATCAGGATTACGACGCCAGCCGCGCCGGCGCGAAGGACTACCGCAGCACCACCCGCGACGTGCAGCGTTTGATCGGCGAGCTGCGTAAGGACGGCGCCGAGGTGTTGATCATGGATTTGCGCGCCAATGGCGGCGGCTATTTGCCCGAAGCGGAATCGCTCACCGGTTTGTTCATCGATCGTGGACCGGTCGTGCAATTGCGCGACACCACCGGGCATATCGAAGTCGACGATGACCCCAACCCCGCTATTTTCTACAGCGGCCCGATGCTGGTACTGGTGGATCGCTTCAGCGCCTCGGCCTCGGAGATTTTCGCAGGTGCCATCCAGGACTACGGACGCGGCCTCATCGTCGGTCAGCAAACCTACGGCAAGGGCACGGTGCAAAATGCGCATCCGCTGAACTACACGATCTTTGGACGCAAGCCCGAATTGGGCCAGCTGAACGTGACCATCGGCAAGTACTACCGAATCACCGGCGAGAGCACCCAAGATCGCGGGGTTACCCCGGATATCGCCCTGCCTTCGCTCATCGATGCGAGTGAGGTCGGCGAGAGCACCCGCGATCGTGCGCTGCCTTGGGATCACATCGAGCCGGCAAGCTTTCGGGTCGAGGGCGATTTGAAGCCGATCACCGCCTCACTGGAAAAACTGCATGCGGAACGCACGGCGGGCAGCGCCGACTTCAAATACCTGCGTGAGGACATCGCGGCGTTGGACGCCATGCGCAACCAGAAGACGCTGTCTTTGAATATCAAGACGCGCGAGGCGGAGCGCAAGCGCGTGGAAAGCGAACGGCTCGCGCGCGAGAACGCATGGCGCACCGCGCACGATGTCAAGCCGGTGGCATCGCTCGAGGAGATCAAGGACGATGCCACTGCGGGCATTCTGCTGGATGAGGCCTCGCAAATCGCCGCCGATCTGGTCGTGGTCTCGGCCAAGCGGGCGGCGCCGACCCAAGCGCGGCGCAATGATACGGACGCCAATCCGGCGCACCGTCAGCCGCTAGCGCAACAGTAGGGTGTACAGATCCCAGTAGTCCTCCGCCAACACATTCCAGGTGTTGGCGGGGGCGGGTTTGGGCTTGTCGAAATCCAATTCGGTCACCGGCGGGGAGAGAGAATCCGCCGTCGGCACCGTATCGGCCGCATTGCGGTAATCGCAATTCGCGCGCAGCCGCTCCAATTTGGCCTTGATCAGACTGCCGATCTGCTTCTGATTGGCCACCGCCGCCTGCGCCTTCTGCACGCGCTGCATGTAGCTTTCGCATTCCGCGCGCGTGCCGAAATTCATCTCGTGCACCCGCCGGGCCACGGCCTCCTTGGCGCGCGCTGCCAGCCCGAACGCATCCGCATTCTCGCACAGCAATTCAGCGTAGCTGATGATGGCCAGATTGATGTTGCGACGCGCGGCCAGCGACAGCCCGGGAAACTCCGGCGACGCTTCATTCTCGATCGCGCTGCGCTCCGAATGCAGATCGCCGACGGCGGCATCGGCCAGCACCACGTTACTCCGCAACAGCTCCAATGATTTGAGGCGGCGGCGGCGCTTGAAGTAATGCCAGAAGGCCGTCAATCTGCCGATCTCTTGCTGCTCCTCCGCCAGATGCCGGCGCTGCGTGTCGGCTTCGGCACCGGCGGCGCGCAGCCGCTGATCCGCATCGGCGAGCCGCGCGTTTTTTTCCGCGTCAACATCGGCCTTGTGCTTTGCGACCTCGCGCGCTTCCTGCTGGCGGGTCAGATCGCCGGCGAAGCTCGATAGCTGCTGATGGCAGGCCTTCCACAGCGCACGCAGCTGAAAGAACACCAGCGCGCCGAAACCCGTTTTCGGATCGCCCAGCAAATCGCCGAGCGCGTCCATCTGTTCCTGAATGCGGAGGGTCGCGCCCTCCTGCTGCTTGAGCCGGTCGCGCAGCAAGTGAAATTCGTCTTTGAGGTCGGCGTAGGCTTTCTTCAGACCCGCACGATTTTGGAACAGCTGCATGAGCCGTTCTTCGTCGGCACTTGCTGAGCCTCCTTCCGCACCGCCTTTTAGAAACGTCAGCTTATCGATCAAAGTCCCGCCTCATCCCATGACAACCGCAGGTCACCCGATACGAAGCCAATCTTCGCGGCTAGAAGTGATGTCCCCGCTCGGCGCAGTATTCCAGCCATTTATTTAGCATCATGTTCCGCGCCCAGCGCTGATCCAGTTCACGCTTGAGTCCGGACTGCAGCTTGGCCAGTTGCGGGTGGCGTTGAAAGCCCCGGAAGCTGCGTACTTCGGCCAGGCGGGCGTCGTGATACACGCAAACCTCCAAATCCGGGTCGCGGAGCCGCGACGCCTCGAATTCGAACTCGTAGGTAAGCCGAAATACGCTGGTATAGCGGCATAGTTCCAGCGGGGTGAGATACAGATCACAGTCCGAGCTCACCTTCGATACGCGCTGAGTGGTGACTTTGCGAAGCTCGTCCACAATCCAGCCTAGACGCACGAAGTTGCTTTCGTACAGCGTCATCAGGCTGACAAAGCTGCCGGGCCGCGCCCGCCAAGTTGTCGCACACCATTGGTCCGCTATCATGCTTGAACTATACCACGCAGCTTAAAGATGTCAGGGGCGCAGTCGACGCTCGATGCCCATGCGATCCAATATTCTGGTGGAAATTTCTTCAATCGAGACTTCGGTTGCATCCAGATTGGGAACGCCGTGCCTTTCAAACAAGGACTCCGCGGCGCGCACTTCGAACGCCACTTGCGCGGCGGAGGAGTAGCGGCTGTCGGGCTTGCGTTCGTTGCGAATTTGTTGCAATCGATCCGGCTTGATGGTCAGGCCGAATAGCTTTTGCGGGTAGCCGTCGAGCGCGCGCGGCATTTTGCGCGATTCCAGATCATCGTCGGTGAGCGGATAATTCGCCGCGAAAACTCCATATTGCATGGCCAAATACAAACAGGTCGGAGTTTTGCCGGAACGCGACACACCCACCAAGATCACATCGGCGCGTTCGTAATCGCGCACCACCGAGCCGTCATCGTTTGCCAGCGCGAAATTCGTAGCGTCGATGCGCGTCGCATAGGCGTGCGTGTCAGCCATACGATGCGTCCTACCCGCGGTATGGCTCGATTGCGTCTTGAGTTCGCCGGCGAGCGGTGCTAGGAACGGATCGAAGAAATCCAGGAAGAATCCGGTGCTGCCGCGCACTACGTTGCGCACGTCTTCCTGCACCAATGTGCTGAAGACAACCGGCCGCACGCCCTCTTGCGCCGCCACCAGATCGATCTTGCGGACGGCCTCAATTGCCTTGTCAACGGTGGAGATAAATGGCACAGTCACTTGGCGAAATTCGATGCCGTCGAACTGCGTCATGAGACTGTGACCCATTGTTTCTGCGGTAATCCCCGTTTGGTCGGAAACGAAAAATACGGTTCGTTTAATCACGATAACCTCATCAAGTCGGCGCTTTCGCCGTAAAGTGTTTCACTTAAACTAGCGTCGGACAAGCAGCGCACCATGAAGCCCTACATCATTCCGTTTGAAAAACTGAAAAATAAAGACGTCGAACTCGTCGGCGGCAAGAACGCATCCATCGGAGAAATGATCTCCGGATTGGCGAACTTGGGGGTTTCGGTGCCGGGCGGTTTTGCCACGACCGCTCACGCCTACCGCGACTTCCTGGCGCAAGGCGGCCTCGATGAACGCATTCGCGCCGTACTCGCGACGCTCGATGTCGATGATGTGCAAAAATTGGCGGCCGTTGGCGCGGAAATTCGCGGCTGGATGCTGGCCACGCCTTTTCCGGAGCGCTTGCAAACCGAGTCGCTGGAAGCTTGGCGCAAAATGAAGGGCAGCAGCGATCCGGCCGAGTTCGCAGTCGCCGTGCGTTCCTCGGCAACCGCCGAAGACCTTCCCGAAGCCTCCTTTGCCGGCCAGCAGGAGACTTTCCTTAACGTGCGCGGCGAGGAGCACTTGCTCAAGTCCATGCACGAAGTGTACGCCTCGTTGTTCAACGATCGGGCGATATCCTATCGGGTGCACAACAAATTCGACCACAGCGCCGTGGCGCTGTCCGTCGGCGTGCAGCACATGGTACGCAGCGACTTGGGCTCGGCCGGCGTCATGTTCACGCTGGATACAGACTCGGGCTTCCGCGATGTGGTCTTCATCACGGCCGCTTATGGCCTGGGCGAAACGGTGGTGCAAGGCGCCGTCAATCCGGATGAATTCTATGTTTACAAGCCGGCGTTGCGCGCCGGCCGCCGCTCGATCGTCAGAAAGAATCTCGGCGGCAAATCGATCAAGATGATTTACGCCGATCCGGGCTCCAAGCAGCGCGTGCGCACCGTCGATGTCGCCGCATGCCGACCGCCATCGCTTTTCGCTTGAGCGAGCCGGACATCACCGAGCTTGCGAAGCAGGCGCTCATCATCGAGGAACATTACGGCGCTCCCATGGACATCGAGTGGGGCAAGGATGGCAGCGACGGAAAGATCTACATCCTGCAGGCGCGTCCGGAGACGGTGCAAAGCCGCGCCGGGCGCACGATATTGCGCTATACGCTGAAATCTCGCTCCAAGGTGCTGACCACCGGACGCAGCATCGGCCAGCGGATCGGCGCGGGCCATGCGCGAATCATCAAGGACGCGAAGGAAATGTCGCGCGTGCAGGGCCGGCGATGTGCTGGTCGCCGACATGACGGATCCGGATTGGGAACCGGTGATGAAGCGCGCCTCGGCGATCGTCACGAATCGCGGCGGCCGCACCTGCCATGCCGCCATCATTGCGCGCGAGCTCGGCATACCGGCCGTGGTCGGCTGCGGCACCGCCACCAGCGACATCAAGGAAGACCAGGCGGTTACCGATCTCCTGCGCCGAGGGCGATACCGGCTATGTTTACGATGGCATGCTGGAATTCGATCAGCGCAGCATTGAAATGGATGCGATGCCGGCGATTCCGGTGAAGATCACCATGAATGTCGGCAATCCGGACCGCGCATTCGATTTTGCCGGCATTCCGCATCGCGGAGTGGGCCTTGCGCGTCTCGAGTTCATCATCAATCGCATGATCGGCGTGCATCCGCGCGCGCTGCTGGAATACGACAAGCAGAGCGCCGAGCTCAAGGACACCATCAACAAACAGATAGCCGGCTATGACGGGCCGGTCAATTTCTATATCGACAAGCTGAGCGAAGGCATCGCCCAGATCGCGGCGGCATTTGCGCCCGAACCGGTGATCGTGCGCCTGTCCGATTTCAAATCGAATGAATACGCGAATCTGATCGGCGGCAAGAATTACGAACCGCACGAAGAGAATCCGATGTTGGGATTCCGCGGCGCATCGCGCTACATCGACAAAGTATTTCGGCCCTGCTTCGAACTCGAATGCCGCGCACTGAAGCGCGTGCGCGATGAAATGGGACTCACCAACGTGCAGGTCATGGTGCCGTTCGTGCGAACCGTGAGCGAAGCCAAGGAAGTGACGCAGCTGCTTGCCGCGAATGGCCTGAAGCGCGGCGACAACGGCCTGAAGCACATCATGATGTGCGAACTGCCGACCAACGCGCTGCTGGCGGACAAATACCTCGAATACTTCGACGGCATGTCTATCGGCTCCAACGACATGACGCAGCTGGCGCTGGGCTTGGACCGCGATTCCAGCGTCGTGGCCAAGTCCTTCGACGAGCGCGACGAGGCTGTGAAAGCGCTGATGTCCATGGCCATCAAAGCATGCAAGGCGCAGGGAAAGTACGTCGGCATTTGCGGCCAGGGGCCCTCGGATCATCCGGAATTGGCGCGCTGGCTGGTCGAACAAGGCATAGACAGCCTGTCATTGAATCCGGATACCGTGGTCGAGACCTGGATGTTCCTGGCCAAGGATGCGCAGAAGTAATTCAGTTTTCTAGAACGGTCGCAACAATCGCTCGCGATAATATTGCAGCTCGCGGATCGAGTCGCGCACATCATCGAGCGCGAGGTGGGTCGAGGCCTTGCGAAAGCCCTCCGCGATATTCGGAGCCCAGCGCAAGGCCAGCTCTTTGAGCGTGCTCACATCGAGATTGCGGTAGTGGAAGAAAGCCTCCAGAGACGGCATGTAGCGCGCCAGAAAGCGCCGGTCCTGGCAAATGCTGTTGCCGCACATCGGTGAACGTTTCGGCTCGACCCAAGAGGCGAGAAATTCCAAGGTACGCCGCTCGGCGGTTGCCGCATCGATGTCGCTCGCAAGCACCCGGGCGACCAGTCCTGAACGGCCGTGCTGATTTCGGTTCCAGTCGTCCATGGCGTTGAGAACCGATTCGCTCTGTTGCACGGCGATGACCGGCCCTTCGGCGAGCACGGTGAGGTGTTTGTCGGTTACGATCGTCGCGATCTCGATGATGAGATCCGAATCGGGCTTCAGGCCCGTCATTTCTAGATCGATCCAAATGAGATTATCGGGAGATTTCATGGCATTTCTACAGAGCTGATGGGCATGGTAGCAGGCGGAACCGGCATCGTCCTCGCGAGTTTCGGTCGAAGCGTTCTGGTGCAGGCGAGCGCAGGGCCTCGTGCGCTGCGGCCTCAAGGGCCGCAAGTTGCGCGTGGTGTGCGGAGATCGGGTCGTGTGGGGATACCCGCCATCGGCCGACGGCGCCTCGGTCGAATCCGTCGAGCCGCGCCGCAATTTGATCGAGCGAATCGACGCGCGCGGGCGCGCTGAACCGGTGGCGGCCAATGTCGACAGGCTGGCCATTGTCGCAGCTCCTCAACCTGAACCGGACTGGTTTCTGGTGGATCGTTACTGGGCGGGCGCGGCGCTCAAGGATCTCGATGCGCTGATCATTGTCAATAAGAAAGACCTGGGAACCGCTCCGATCGAGGCGCAACTCGCCGAATATCGGCGCTTGAACCTGAACTGCATCGAGGTGAGCTGTCAGTCCGGAGAGGGCATTGCCGAACTCGCACAAGCCTTGAGCGGCCGTGTGAATCTGTTGGTGGGCAATCCGGAGTCGGCAAATCATCGCTGGTGAACGCCCTCGCCCCGGCTGCGGAGGCGCTGACCGCGGAGTTGACGCGCGATGCGGAGGGACGGCATACCACCACCACCGCGCGCTGGTACCAGCTGGACGCGACCTCCGCCATCATCGATGCGCCCGGCGTGCGCGACTTCGCTCCACCCGCGCACTTGGTGCGCGCCGCGGAACGCGGCTTCGTCGAAATACATGCGCTCAGCGTGCAATGCCGCTTCAAGGATTGCCGGCATATGGAAGAGCCGGGCTGCGCGGTGCGCACGCGCCGTGATCAATCAACAGATCTCGGCGCGCCGCTACGAAAGCTACCGGCGGTTGTTTCGTCTATACCAAAGCCTGGCCTCTTGAGGCTGCACACGCACTTACGAGACTCGAGTGCGTCCGGCGAGGGCATGCGCCAAGGTACCGCCATCGACGTACTCCAGCTCGCCGCCGACCGGCACGCCGTGCGCAATTCGCGACGCCTTCAACCCTAAGCGCAATGCCATCTCGCCCAGATAGTGGGCGGTGGCCTCGCCCTCGGCGGTGGGATTGGTCGCCAGAATCACTTCACGAACTTCTCCGGCTTTCAGCAACCCTTCGAGTTCATCAAGACCCAGCTCAGCGGGTCCCACCCCATCGAGCGGCGACAAATGTCCCATCAGCACGAAGTAGCGTCCGCGGAATCCGCCGGACTGTTCGATCGCGACCACATCGGCGGGGGATTCGACTACGCAGAGCTGCGTTGAATCGCGCTGAGCGGCGGCGCAGATGGAGCAGAGCTCGCTCTCCGTCAGCATGCGGCAGCGCTTGCAATGGCCCACCTGTTGCAGCGCCTCCGCCAATGCCTGGCTCAATGTCCTGCCGCCATCGCGATCGCGCTCCAAGAGGTAGAACGCCATGCGCTGTGCCGACTTCGGGCCAACGCCGGGCAGGCAGCGCAGCGAATCAATCAGACGCGCGAGCGTGGGTGTGTACTTCATCTAAGAGTCATCTCAAAACGGCAGCTTCATTCCGGGCGGCAAATTCATTCCCGACATCAGACCGGAGTACTTCTCCTGGGTGCGCGCGGCGATCTTGCGAACCGCATCATTGATGGCGGCCGCCAACAGATCCTCGAGCATGTCCTTGTCCTCGGTCAGCAATTTCGGCTCGATCAAAACCTTTTTTGCTTCGTACCGGCCATTCAACGTCACTTTGACCATTCCAGCGCCCGATTCACCGGTCACTTCGATTTCAGCCAATTCCGCCTGCGCCTTCTGCATGCTCTCCTGCATTTGTTGTGCCTGGCGCATCAGATTTCCCAATCCACCTTTCATCATAAGAGGTCCTCCTGCTAGTTCGATGGTTTTACCGACGCGGTGTCCACGTCGGCACCGAAACGTTCGCGCAGCCCTTTCACAGCCGAGTCCGACTCGAACGCGCTGGCCGCGCGTGCAACTCTCTCCTGCTCTGCCTGAACCCGCTGGCGCGCCGGCGAGTTCAATTCCGCTTCAGCGGTTTCGAATGCGAGCCGGATGTCTCTCCCTAAGTACTTCGACAAGCCCTGCACGAGCTTCTCTTCAATCGGGCGCGTACGCCGATCCGAAGCCGCTTGATCAAGTTTCAACGTCAACAGGTTGTGCTCGAAACCGGCGGGCACACAATTGAGCGCCAGCTGACGCACCATGCCGCTCAATCCCGCCGCCTCGACCACGGCGGGCCAATTTGCGGCATCAACGCTCGTGAGGCGCACCGCTTCGATGATCCCGGACCCTGCGCCGGCGAATGGCTTTGCACCCGCAGCGGGGGGCGTGCCGGCAGCCGACGCGGTGCTTGCGATGCTGAGGGCTTTCGACGGTTGCGCGGCCGCATCCGGACGAAATGCCAACATACGCAGCAAAGTCATTTCGAAACCGATGCGCGGCTCCGGTGCCATGTTCAAGTCGCGCCGCCCCGCGAGCGCAATCTGATAATACAGCTGCGCATCCTCCGGCGAAATCGCCTGCGCGAGCCGCGTCAACAATGCCGCATCGAACTCCTCGTCCTGCGGAGCCGCCTCGGGAACGATCTGCACGATGGCTATGCGCTGCAGCAGAGTGGCCAAATCGACCAGCGCGCGATCATAGTCCGGCGCATCGCGATCCAGTTCGCGCACTTCGGCCATCAACGCCGCGCCGTCGCCGCGCGACACCGCCTCCACCAGCCGGCCGACATGACCGCGATCGATGGTGCCGAGCATCGATCGGGCATTGACCTCGCTGATGGCGCCGCCGCCAAAGGCGATGAGTTGATCCATCAGGCTCAAGGCATCGCGCATACTGCCCTCGGCAGCGCGCGACAGCAGCGCGATTGCCGCCGACTCGAACGACAGATTCTCCGCGGCGGCGATGAATTTCAAGCGTTCGCCGATCAAGGCCGCGGGCAGGCGCTTGAGGCTGAACTGCAGGCAGCGCGACAGCACGGTAACCGGCAGTTTTTGCGGATCGGTCGTCGCCAGCAAGAATTTAACGTGCGGCGGCGGCTCCTCCAGCGTCTTCAGCAGCGCATTGAAGGAATGGGTCGAAAGCATGTGCACTTCATCGATGAGGTACACCTTGTAGCGGCCCCGGGTCGGCGCGTACTGCACGTTGTCGAGCATGTCGCGCGTGTCATCCACCTTGGTGCGCGAGGCCGCGTCGACCTCGATCAGATCCACGAATCGACCCTCGTCGATCTCCTGGCAGGCGGCGCAGACGCCGCAGGGATTGGAACTCACGCCATTGGTTTCGCAATTCAGCGACTTCGCCAAAATGCGCGCCACCGTCGTCTTGCCGACGCCGCGAGTGCCGGTAAACAGAAACGCATGGTGCACTTTGCCGCTGTCGAGGGCATTGCTGAGCGCGCGCAGCACGTGCTCCTGCCCGACCATTTCGGCAAATCGTTTGGGGCGCCACTTGCGCGCTAGTACGACGTAGCTCATAAGATATTGTCGCACGCCTTTATAGGAGGCGGCCCGCGCCAGCAGGACTTCGGCGCCCGACTTGAAGCCTCTACCGCTGCTCCCTTCCGGGCCTGACGGGGTTCGTGGCCAGTCGTCGCGAAGATGCAAACGCGAGCCACCATAAACGGTAGCTGCCGAAAAACTTTGGCGGAGAGGGTGGGATTCGAACCCACGAACACGGTTAGGTGTTACACACTTTCCAGGCGTGCGCCTTCGACCGCTCGGCCACCTCTCCTCGCGGCCGCAAGGGTACCGGAGCGGACCCTGGCGATCAAATCCCGCAGCCCAGACACGCTCCTAGCCGCTGGCAGCCTTGTTCGAGGGCGCGGGCTTGTAGCGCGGCGGGACATCGTAGCAAGCTGTCATGCGGCCCCGGCGGCGGCGGCGCATCGGCGACGGTGGGAATGGCCAACGCGCCCTGCGGTATTCGGCGAATCCAGGCCCGCGGGTACTTTCAAGGGCGGAGCCGACAGTGCGTGCTGATATTCCTGCGCCGCGTGGCAGTCGGGAATCAGTTTGCTGAATAAATGACAGCCGCTCATCAAAGCGCTTGCCGCAACCAACATTAAAACTCGATCAAATCTCATGCAGCTTGGTCCTCGAGGGTAACTCCGGCGGCCCGCATCGCACGCAGCACCGTCTCATGGTGCGCCGCTGCCAGTTCGACCAGCGGCAGGCGGATTGCGTTCCCGATAATGCCCATCCGGGCCACGGCCCACTTCACCGGTATCGGATTCGCTTCGACAAACAGATCCTTATGTAAAGCCTGCAAACTCGCGTCAATCGACCGCGCTTCGGCCAGATCGCCCGAGAGCGCAGCCTTGCAGGCCTCATGCATGCGGCGCGGCGCGACATTGGCCGTCACCGAAATCACCCCGCGCGCACCGACGCCCATCAGTTCCACCGCCGTCGCGTCGTCGCCCGACAGCAGCACGAACTCCGGCGGACAGGCGCTGACAATCTCGCGCGCGCGGCTTAACGATGCCGTCGCTTCTTTGATCGCCACGATGCGCGGGTGTCGTGCGAGACGTGCGATGGTGCTCGGCAACAGATCCACCGCCGTTCGGCTCGGCACATTATACAGAATAACGGGCACGGCGGACGCATCGGCCGCCGCCGTGAAATGCCTGAGAAGGCCTTCCTGCGGCGGCTTGTTGTAGTACGGCGTCACCAGCATCACCGCATCGACGCCCAACCGAGACAATGCGCGTGTGCGTGCCACGGTCGAGTCGGTCGCATTGCTGCCCGCGCCGACGATGACCTTGAGCTTATCCCGGCAGCGCGCCACCGCCCGCCGAGTCAATTCGTCGACTTCCGCTCCGGACAGCACCGGCGATTCTCCCGTGGTGCCGGCCACCACGATTCCATCGCTGCCCTCGCGCACGTGAAAATCGAGCAACCGATCCCACGCAGGCCAATCCAATGCCCCATCGGCCGTCATCGGGGTGACGATTGCTACCATGCTTCCGGAAAACATCAAGAGCTCCGCGGGAAATATCGCTACCTTAAGTGCCAGACAGCACCTAAGGCAAGCGCCCATCCGGTAGAATTTACGCCGATGAAACAACATATCGTCATTTCCGCGGTCGGCAGCGACCGCGTCGGCATGGTCCATGAGTTGTCCAAGGCGATCGCCGATTGCGGCGGCAGCATCAGCGAAAGCCGCATGACCTCGCTCGGCAACGAGTTTGCCATGCTGCTGCTGGTCAACGGCAACTGGCACACCCTGGCCAAACTTGAAGGAGAGTTCAAGAAACTCGCCGACGCCACGGGCATGAATATTCAGTTGCGCCGCACCGAAGAGCGCTCGGCGCGCAACGACATGCTGCCCTATTCGATCGATGTGGTATGCCTCGATCAGACCGGCATCGTCGCGGGACTGTCGGGATTCTTCGCGCAACGCGGCGTCGACATCGCCGAGCTGTCGACGCGCTCGTACGCCGCCGCGCATACCGGCGCGCCGATGTTTTCTGTGCAGATGATCGTCAATGTGCCCGAGCCGTCTGCATATCGGCGTACTGCGTGAAGAGTTCATGGACTTCTGCGATCATCTGAATTTGGACGCGATTTTTGAACCGGTGAAGAGTTAGGCCATGAGCAAGATTGAAATCGGCAAGAAGGCGCCGCCGTTTAGCCTCGAAGGCACCGGCGGGACTTGGTCGCTGGAGAACGGCAAGGGCGCGGCGGTGGTCATTTATTTCTACCCGCGCGACAACACCTCCGGATGCACTCAGGAGGGCCTGGACTTTGCCGCGTTGAACGCTCAGTTCAAAAAAGCCAAGGCGATGGTGCTGGGCATCTCGCCTGACAGCGTGGCTTCACACGAGAAATTCAAGAAAAAAATGTCCTTTCCCTTTGACCTGCTGAGCGATCCGGAGCAGAAGGTGTGCAACCTCTTACGCAGTGTTCAAGGAAAAAAGCATGTACGGCAGGAAGTACATGGGGGTCGAGCGCAGCACCTTCCTCATCGATGCTCAAGGCGTGCTGCGCCACGAGTGGCGCAAGGTCAAGGTCAAGGATCATGCCGAGGCGGTGTTGGCGGCGGTGAAGGCACTGTGACCGGCAACGTGCGGCCATTAGGGGCCGCTGTACTAAAGAGCCGTCACGGCAAGGCTGAGCGTCGAATATTCGTGCTCGACACGAATGTCCTGATGCACGATCCCACAGCCATCTTCCGCTTCGAAGAGCACGACATTTATATTCCGATGACCGTGCTCGAGGAACTCGATGCGGGCAAAAAGGGCTTGTCGGAGCCGGCACGCAACGTGCGTCAAGTCAGCCGCTTTCTCGACGAACTGATGCAGGGCGCGACCAAGAAACAAATCGATCGAGGTCTCGCCCTTACCGACTGCCGTACCGATCAATCATGGCAAGCGGCCTCCCGGCGGACGGCTGTTCTTCCAGACGCAGTTGCTCGAATCGGTGCTGCCGGACAGCCTGCCGGGTCAGGGCGCCGACAATGCCATTCTGGCCAACACGCTGGCCCTGCAGCAGAAATTTCGCACCGCACGCGTCACGCTGGTCTCGAAGGACATCAATTTACGCATCAAAGCGGCCATTCTCGGCGTGCACGCCGAAGACTATTCCAGCGACAAAACCATCGAAGATGCGGACTTGTTGGTCAGCGGCGTGCAGCAGCTGCCGCAGAATTTTTGGGAAAAGCACGGCAAGGGCATGGAGTCCTGGCAGCAGCAGAGCCGCACCTACTACCGGGTGCGCGGCCCGCTGGTGCGCGAGTGGAAGACCAATCAATTCGTTTATGATCCCGGCGCCAATGGCGTGGAAGCCATCGTGCGCAAGCTCGAGTCCGATTCAGCGATTCTCGAACTGACCACCGACTATCGAACCGAACGCAACAATGTGTGGGGCGTAACGGCACGCAACCGCGAGCAGAATCTGGCTTTGAATTTATTGATGGATCCGGAAATCGACTTCGTGACGGTGTTGGGCCCTGCCGGCACCGGCAAGACGCTGCTGACCCTTGCAGCGGGCCTGGCGCAAACCTTGGATCACAATCGCTTCAGCGAAATCATCATGACGCGCGTCACCATTCCGCTGGGCGAGGACATCGGCTTTCTGCCCGGGACTGAAGAGGAAAAAATGGAGCCGTGGATGGGAGCGCTGATGGACAACCTGGAGGTCCTGACGCAGAGCCAGCCCGGCGGCACTTGGGGTCGCGGTGCCACCAACGATTTACTACGGCACCGCATCAAGATTCGATCCTTGAACTTCATGCGCGGCCGCACGTTCTTGAACCGCTTCATCATCATCGATGAGGCCCAGAATCTGACCCCAAAGCAAATGAAGGCGCTGGTCACTCGCGCCGGGCCCGGCACCAAAATGGTGTGTTTGGGCAATATCGCGCAAATTGACACCCCCTACCTCACCGAAACCACGACCGGGCTCACCTATGTGGTAAACCGCTTTCATGGATGGGCGTTTTCGGGACATATCACGCTGGTTCGGGGCGAACGCTCGCGCCTGGCCGATTACGCCTCCGAAGTTCTTTGATTTTGCTCTTGTTTTGAGCGAACTTTGGTATGCGCCTACACTCCAAGGTCTAGGGTCACCATGTCAGCGCTTAAATCCATAACCGCGTTTCTCGCCGCCGCTGCAGTCGCAGCGAGCGTGAGCGTGGGTTATGCGCAGGGCGTCGCTCAAGCCACCAAAGGTACCAATCAAGATTTACCCGAATTGGGCAGCGCCGCAAACGCGGCGATTTCCATCGACGATGAGTACCACGCAGGTTTGGGCTTCGTTAACGAGATACGCAAGGAAGGCGTCATCCTCACTGACCCCGAAGTCCAGCAATATGCTCAGGAAATTGGCCATAGCCTCTCCAGCCAGGCGGAGGAAGGCCAGCATCAGTTCTATTACTTCGTCATCCGCGAACCCGACGGTCAACGCCTTTGCCATCCCCGGCGGCTTCGTCGCCATTCACAGCGGACTGTTCGCGGCCGTGCGCAACGAGAATGAATTGGCGGGCGTGCTGGGCGCACGAAACCGCGCACGTCACGCAACGCCACCTCGTGCGCCAGCTCATCGACCAAAGCCACGAGGGTCTCTTGGCCTCCGCCGCCATGCTGGCGGCCATTCTGCTGGGAGCGACGGCAGGCCGCGGCTCGCCCGACGCCATCGAGGGCGCCGTTCTGGCGGGCCAGAGCGCCATGATTCAACATCAGATCAACTACACCCGCGCCAACGAGTTCGAAGCGGATCGCATCGGCATCACGCACCATGGCGAACGCGGGCTACGATCCGTTGGGAATGGCCAGCTTCTTCGATTACATGGGCCGCACCGGACCGGAACCGAGCCGCGTCAATGCCATCCAGTTCCTCATCGATCACCCGATTTTTTCAGATCGCGTCGCCGAAGCGCAGGATCGCGCCGAATCAGATCGGCCGGATCCACCATGAGGATTCGTTGGGATTCTTGCTGATCCGCGAGCGCTTGCGCTCGGTTGCCGCGGATCCGCACGTGGCGCGCCAATACTATGCGAACCTGCTCAAGAACGGCGGCGGCAAGACCATTCAAGAGCGCTATGGCAGGGATGTCGCGGACATCGAATTAAAGAACCCGGCGCCCGCCATCGCCGATCTGCAGGAACTGGTGCGCGAATATCCCAAAGTCACCGCAATTCTACGGCGCGCTTGGGCAGGCATACCTGGCGAACAATCAGTTCAAAGAATCGACGGCGGTTCTTGAGCAAGCGATGATTCTGTTCCCGCGCAATGTGCCGATCACGATTCGGCTGGCGGAATCCCTGATGCATTCCGGCGACAATAAGCGCGCCCATCTGGTGCTGCTGGACTTGTTCAATACGGTCGAACCCACGCCGGATCAGACCCGGCTGATCGCGAAGGCCGCGAGCACCGCCGGCGACTACGCCGACTCGTACAGTTACATGGCGGAGTTTTACTTGATGACCGGCAATCTCAATATGGCGGCCAATCAATTGCAGCTTGCCTTGACCCTCCCGGGACTCGACGCCGTGCAACGCGCACGCTACAGCGCGCGCCTCGAGGAAGTGCGCGCGGCGATGCCGAAGAAAAACAGAAATACCGTCGCGGATGAGCGCCGCGTCAATAGCGCCAGATAAGAACCCCTCGCGTCAATCCCGCGGAGTTCCGCGACTTGGTGTATCTTTGGCGTCAAGACAAAGAGACGCGGGAGAGATTTGCTATGCGGAGAGTAGAGCACGTGCGCGCACTGCTTGGCGTCGTACTGACTGTCATTCTGGCGGGATGCGTCACGCTGCCGCCGAACAGTAAGCCCGCTCCGCAGGATCCCTGGGAGTCGTGGAATCGCGGCGTCTACAAGGTCAACGACAAGCTCGATCGCGCGGTTGCCAAACCCATTGCCCGTACCTATGTGCGCGCAGTACCGGCGCCGGCGCGCACCGGCGTCAGTAATTTTCTTGCGAATCTGCGCACCACGACGGTCATGATCAACGATGCCTTGCAGGGCAAATTCCTTGCGGCCGGCAATGACCTGGCGCGCTTGGTGGTCAATACCACGATAGGGTTCGGCGGTCTGCTGGATCCGGCGATCGCAAATGGGTTTGAACAAGAACGACGAGGATTTCGGCCAGACTCTCGGACACTGGGGCGTGCCGCCCGGGCCGTTCTTGGAACTGCCATTCTTGGGCCCGTCCGACACGCGTGACGGTCCGGCGCGCATCGTGGATATCTTCACGGGGCCCACGCATTACATCAGCAATAACTGGGTTTCATACGGCATCTACGGTGTCGGCTTGGTCGATGCGCGAGCGGATCTGTTGTCGCTGGATGAAACACTGCGAAAGACTTTCGACCCGTATGCGTTCGTTCGCGATGCTTATTTGCAGCGGCGCGCTTACCTCGTGGCCGACGGCAAAGTGAAAGACGAGGAACTGGTCGATCCGGGCGCCGATGACGCAGATACGGCCGCACCAACGCCTCCGCCGCAGCCGCCGGACGCGCCGAAAACCAATCCCTAAGCTGCGCGGCAGACCTTCACCGCTAATTCGGCGGATTGTTGGCCTTGAGAAAATCCACGGTGGCTTGCAGCATCTGCAGCCGCGTCTCACTGTGCGACAGCCAATGATCTTCATGCTTCAGGGTCACCAAGCTCACCGATTTTCCAGCGCGCTTCAGCGCACTCACCATGACATCGCTTTGTTCATAAGGCACGACGGTGTCGTCGCGGCCGTGAATCAGCAGCACCGGCACGCTCACAGTGGCGACATGCTCGATTGGAGAAATGGCGATGAGCGCCGGGTCGCTCTGGTCCGCCGCCCCCATGAATCGGTCCCAATAGCGCTGCGACCAGCCCACTTTATTGACGACCTGTCCATTTGCGAAGCCGGCGCAAATCCGCTGGGCCTGCGACCGACACGGCGCAGCGATACACGCCCGACTCGAGGGTGACGCCGGCAAGAGCCGCATATCCACCATAGCTCGCCCCGACGATGCAGACGCGCTTTGGGTCGATGATGCCCTCGTGCGCCAAATAGCGCACGCCATCGGACAGGTCGGACTGCATCTTTCGGCCCCACTCGCCATATCCCGCCTGCAGGAAATCCGAGCTGAGAGTCGAGCCGCGGAAATTAGGCTGCAGCACGGCGTAGCCCTGCGCGGCAAGCGCTTGCGACCACCAGTCAAACTCCAGCGTGTCGGCCGCGGCGGGTCCGCCATGCGGCAAGACGACTAGCGGCAGATCCTTTGCCGCACCGGCAGGCAGCGTCAAAAACGCCGGAATCCTGAGCCCGTCGCCCGCCGGATAGCTGATCGGTTTTTTCTCCGCCGGCGCAACGATCTGTTCGTAGACACGTCCGAGTATCGTCGCGCGGTGGCTGTACCAATCGTAGAGCGCATAGATGTAGCCGTCCTTGGGGCCGAATACTTCCAGCACCATCCTCGAGAAATCGTCCGAGTGCGAGATCAGCTTGACGCGTTCATCCGGGAACGCACGCAGCACCGCATTCCAGTGCGCCTGCAACTCATTGTCGAAGAATACATATTCGCTGCTGCCGACCTCGTGAATGCCGCCGATGATGCGTCCCGTTTTGCGATCCTCGACTACTCGCGAGAAGGCGGCGCCCCTCGCGAGCGGCGCACCCCAGGTATTGTTCGATAGATTGAGGGGCCGCCATTGCGGATCACCGTTGACCAGGAATCGCACAATGATGCTATTTCCATCGGCGCTGAATCCGAGGACGCGCGGCATGTCAATTGCTGCGGTTCCCGATGCAGCCAGGGCCCAGCGACCATCCTTGTGGGTTCTGATTTCCCAAAGCCCTTTGGCGTCGTAATAAATGGATTGCGCCGCGATATTTCCCGCTTCGTCCATGAACCATTCGGTTCCCGGCTCTCCCGCCTCGGCAATCAACCGCGTGCCGCGATCGGGATAGGCAAATGAAAATAGACAGGGCACCGTTCTGTCGTGCACGCAATAGCCGCGTGCATACAGAGTCATGTGACCCGAAAATTCACGCAGCGTCGGATCGTCGGTAATCACGTTGAAGGTGCGCATTCTGCCGACTTCAAATGACATTGGCTCGAGCTTGCGCTTGCTGATATTGAAATTGGCGATCTGAAACCACTCGCTGGTGGGACCGGTAAAACCGAAAGGCGGGGGACTGGTCGTGGAGAACGTCAAAAGTAGATTGTCGTCGTCGATCCACGTGAGCCGCCGCAACTTCACCTCGCCGACGCGCACTCCGCCCAGCATTTCCGGCTTGGTGACGGTGGCAACAGCGAGAATTCTCGAGTCGCCATTGGTTCTGACGAACGCGATCTTGCTGCCGTCGGGCGAGATCTCCACATCTTCCAGGCTCGCATGCCGGCCGAAAGCCTCGAGGGGAACAGGAACAGCATCGGCCGCGGCTGCAGACCCGCCTCCGGCAAGAGCGCCGAGCGCCGTGCAGGCCGCAACCACGGCAGCCTTGAGCAGCGGCATGAGTCGATTTCTTGCTGTCTTTTCCATCCCTGGCAGCCTCTGCGGGCTTCGTTTAACGGATGCGCAATCCTATCCCGCGGTCAGCAATTCTTCCAGATCGCTCAATCGGGCGAGTTGATGCAGTTGCGTCGGAATGTTTTCGTAGCGCAGAGTCTTGTGTTCGGCCCTCGCGATGCTCAGCCACTCGACCAGCAGCGCGAGTCCTGAACTGTCGCTGTCCTTGACCCCGGACAGATCAATGACGGCGGCGCGGCCGTTGGCAATGGCTTCACTTCCCGAGCGCAGCAGTGCCGTGACCGTGGTGAAGTGCAGCACGCCATTTACGCGCGAGCGCTCGCCCTCCTGGGGTTCGAATACGGCAGTGATCACCGCACTATTGTTCAATGGGGGACCGCCGCGCTCGCCGGGCCCACGCGGCCTTCCTTTTCCAGGCGATTGATGACATCGTCCAGGCCCTTTTGCTGGATCTCCGATGCGAAATCGGTGCGGAAGCTCTTGACGTAGGAGATGCCCTCGATCACGACGTCCCAGGCTTTCCAGCCATCGGGAGTCTTGCGCAGACTGAAATTCACCGGGACTTTGTCGCCTGAGGATTTCTTTACTTCGGTTCGCACTGTCGCGGAAGTGTCGTTCGGATCGCCCTTGTAGGGCAGAACGACGAATCGATCGCCGGTAAAATCGATCAGCGCCGCGCCATAATTTCGCAGCAACGAGTGATAAAAGGCGTCGACAAACCGTTTGCGTTGCTCAGGGGTCGCCGTGCGCCAGCTCTGCCCCAGAACCAACCGCGCCGAGTATTCGGTATCGAAATTCGGCAACAGCACATTTCCGACCAGCGCATCGAGCTTGGCCGGATCGGCCTTGTACATGGC
Organism: uncultured Gammaproteobacteria bacterium; assembly: GCA_963771615.1. GTDB lineage: Bacteria > Pseudomonadota > Gammaproteobacteria > Steroidobacterales > Steroidobacteraceae > Bog-1198. The sequence goes on along the minus strand of CAVYUD010000003.1, from coordinate 570,769 downwards.
GCGGTTGGCGTCCAACTCTTGCAGCATGCGTTTGGCGGAATTTTCCACGAGCTGTTCCGGCGATAGCGCACTCGCGTTCGGGACGGGCGCCGGCGTGTCTGCAGCGTGCGCGCCGATCGCCAGCATCGCCGCCAGCATCGCAGTGATAGTCAGTCTGTTCATTTGGTTTTCTCCTTCGATTTGGTGTCCGCGTTCGGTTTCGTATCCGCGGGCGTGGCGGCGGCACTCTGCTCATCCGCCTTGGACTTGGTGAAATTGGCCAGGACCTGGCCAATCAGATTTTCCAGCACGAACGCAGATTGCGTGAAGTCAATTTGACCCTTGTCCTTGAGATAGGTATCCGCGCCGCCCGCGGTCAATCCGATGAATTTGCCGCCCAATAATCCTTGGGTATAAATGCTCGCATCGCTGTCGGTCGGAATTTTGTTGTAGCGCTCGTTCAAGCGCAGCTGCACGACCGCCTTGTATTCGTTGGAATCGAAGTCGATCTTGACCACGCGTCCGATTTCCACGCCTGACATCGACACCGGCGCGCCAACCTTGAGATCGCCGATGTTGTCGAACTTCGCCGTCACCTCGTAGTGCGGCGGGCCAAACCAGGACAAGCCGCGGCTGGTGGTCTGCGTGGTGAGAAAAAACAGCGCCGCGAAGCCCAGCAGTACAAACGAGCCGGTGCCTAGATTCAACGTGCGTGACTTGCGCATTAGAACACTCCTACAAAAACGCTGCGGTAATCAAGTAATCCAAGAACAAAATCACCACGGCAGAGGTGACGACCGTGCGAGTGGTGGCTCTACCGACGCCCTCCGCAGTGGGCGTCGCATAATATCCTTGATAAACAGCGATCAAACTGCAGGCAACGCCGAACGCCAGGCTTTTGACGATGCCCTCGGTGATGTCGGAGAGACCTACCGCGGCACGCATTTGCGACCAAAAGCTGCCCGAGTCGACCCCCATGATCTGCACACCGACCAGTTGCGCGCCGTAGATGCCGATCACGCTGAAAATAGCGGCCAACAGCGGCATGGATATGACGCCGCCCAAGAATCGCGGCACGACCACGCGCTGAATGGGATCAACCGCCATCATTTCCATCGCAGAGATCTGGTCCGTCGCGCGCATCAATCCCAGTTCGGAGGCCAAAGCCGTGCCGGCCCGGCCCGCGAACAGCAGCGCGGTCACCACAGGTCCGAGTTCCTTCACCAAGCCGATGGTCGCTGCGGTACCCAACGCTTCCTCCGAACCGAAGCGCTGCAATAGCTGGAAGCCTTGCAGCCCCAAGCACCATGCCGACGAACAGGCCGGAGAGCATGATGATGACCAGCGAAAATGCACCGGAGTTGAAAATCTGTTGCGAGATCAGGCTGAATCGCAGCAGCGCCGGCGGCGAATTGACGACCAGTCGAAACAGAAAATGAACGACTGACCCCAGGCCTTCCAAGGCCTCGGTAAAACTTTCCCAGAGTTCCTTGAACATGCTCAAAGAACCTCTTTGCGGGATAACAGTTCTTCAAAATAATCCGGCGCGGGAAAGTGAAATGGCACCGGCCCGTCCGCCAGACCGCCGATGAACTGCTTGACGATCTCGGTCGGGTTGGTTTTGAGTTCTTGCGGCGTGCCGCTGGCGACCACCTTGCCGCCCGACAGGAGGAATACCTGATCGGCGACCGTGGAAATTTCCGAAACGTCGTGAGATACGACGATGCTGGTGATGCCGAGCGTGTCGTTCAAGCGGCGAATCAGCCGCAAAATCACGCCCAGGGAAATGGGATCCAGCCCGACGAAAGGCTCATCGTAGATCAAGAGTTCCGGATCCATGACGATGGCGCGCGCGAGTGCCACGCGCCGGCTCATGCCGCCGGACAGTTCCGCCGGCATCAACTCCGCGGCGCCGCGCAACCCCACCGCCTGCAATTTCGCGAGCACCAATTGCCGGATCAGACGCTCGGTCAGATCCGTGTGCTCGCGCAACGGGAAGGCGACGTTTTCGAACACGCTCAAATCCGTCAGCAGCGCGCCGTTCTGGAACAGCATTCCCATACGCCGGCGCAGCACATATAAATTCGCGCGCGTGATGACCCGCAGATTTTCGCCCGCCACCTCGATGGCGCCGTTATCGGCCGACACCTGCCCGGTGATCAGACGCAGCAAGGTGGTCTTGCCCGTGCCGCTCGGCCCCATCACGGCGGTGATTTTGCCGCGCTGGAATCTGGATGTCGAGACCCGCAAACACGGGACGGCCGTTCACCGAATAATCCAGATTGCGGATATCGACGATGGGGGTGGATTGGTTCAATGGTGTTATGACGCAGCCGCGCCTTTCGGGGCGCGGCCCGTAGGCGCCGCTCTTAGGCCGCGGCCGATTCCAAAGCGGCACTGTACTGACCCACCGCCGCCAATCCGTTGAGCTTGGCTCTCTTCGCCAGGGCCTTCTGACCGCCGGCAAATCCGCTCTCCTTTACCCGCCCACGCGTTCAGCGCGTCTTCTTGCAAAGCGCGTCCGTAGCTGAACGTCAGAGCCCACGGCAACGGTCCCAAGGCGTGCATGAGGTTCAAGTGCATCGTGGCATCAGTCGGACTCTGCCCGCCCGACAGAAACGCAATGCCTGGCACCGCCGAGGGAACTTGGCGCTTCAGCGTTCGAACCGTCGCTTCGGCGATGCGCTCCGGCGTCGCCTGATCCGCGCATTTCTTGCCCGGAATCACCATGTTCGGTTTCAGAATCATGCCTTCCAAAACCACGCGCGCGGCAAACAAGTGGCTGAACACGCTGTCCAGCACGATGTTCGTGACTTCCTCGCAGCGCTCCAGCGGATGCGCGCCATCCATGAGCACTTCCGGCTCCACGATGGGCACGATCCCGGCCTCTTGGGCCAATGCGGCGTAGCGCGCCAAACATTCAGCGTTTGCGTCGATGGCATAGCGGGTGGGAATTCCGGAGTCGATATTGATGACCGCGCGCCATTTGGCGAAGCGCGCGCCCATTTTGTGGTACTCGGCAAAGCGCTCGCGCAATCCATCCAGGCCTTCGGTGATGGTTTCGCCGGGAAATCCTGGCAATGGCTTGGCTCCCAAATCGACCTTGATTCCGGGGATCATGCCCGCCTTGGCGAGATAGGCCGGAAACGGCACCCCGTCCTTGGTCTTTTGGCGCAGGGTTTCGTCATACATGATGACGCCGCTGATGTAATCCTTGGCGCCCGGCGCGGTGAACAGCATCTCGCGGTAGGCGCGCCTATTCTCCTCCGTCGACTCCAACTTGATGGTGTCGAAGCGCTTTTTGATGGTGCTGCTGCTTTCGTCGGCGGCCAAAATTCCGCGGTTTTTGGCGACCATGGCACGCGCAATGGCGTTGAGCTCTCCAATATTCATTCGTACGCATCTCGCTGATATTGACGGTTAACTTAACCCAAGGATAACAAACCTCGCCTGCAGTCCGCCCCCCGGGTGGAACTCAGAGTCAAATAGGACTAAAATAGTCCCACATGAATCGCAAGTCGAAGGACCCTCTGTATGCTGCGTATGGGAAAAATGACCGACTACGCGACCGTTGTGCTCGCCAGTCTAGCGCAAGAGCCTGCCGCACACCGGGCCGCGACTGAATTGGCCGAGCGCACCCGCCTCAGCCGCCCCACGGTCAGCAAGGTCCTCAAGGGTCTGCAGCGCGCTGGCCTGGTGATTTCCTCTCGGGGTGCGCAGGGTGGCTACAAGCTGGCGCGGCGCCCCGAGGAGATTACGGCGGTGCAGATTCTCGATGTTTTCGAGGGACCGATCGCCATCACTGAATGCAGCGGTGCGTCCAGCCAATGCGGAATCGAGCGACTGTGCCGGGTCGGGGGCGCATGGCAACGAGTCAACGCGGCCATTCGTCGTGCGCTTGAAGATGTGACGCTGCACCAATTGGCGGGCCTCGACGCTAAAGGCGTGCGTATCGCCGAACACCTGGAATCCCGTGTCTAGCAAATCCCAAGAAGTCGAAGCGCTAGTCGGCCAGAAATACCGTCACGGGTTCATCACGGATATCGAGTCCGACAGCTTGCCGCCCGGACTCGATGAGGATGTGGTGGCCGCGATTTCGAAAAAGAAACACGAACCCGAGTTCCTGCTCAAGTGGCGGCTGAAGGCATTTCGGCACTGGCAGACGATGCAAGAGCCCACCTGGGCGCATGTCCACTACAAGCCGATCGACTACCAGGACATCTCTTATTATTCCGCGCCGCGCGCACCCGCCAACGCGCCCAAGAGTTTGGACGAGGTCGATCCGAAGCTGCTCGCCACCTACGAGAAATTGGGCATCCCGCTGCATGAGCGCGCGCGCCTGGCGGGCGTCGCGGTGGACGCGGTGTTCGACAGCGTTTCGGTGGCGACCACGTTCAAGGAAAAGCTCGGCAAGGCCGGCGTCATTTTCTGTTCATTCTCGGATGCCGTGCGCAATCACCCGGAATTGGTTGAACGCTACCTCGGCACGGTCGTGCCTCCCGGAGATAATTTTTTCGCGGCCTTGAACTCCGCCGTGTTCTCGGACGGCTCGTTCGTCTATGTGCCCCCCGGCGTGCGTTGCCCGATGGAACTGTCGACTTACTTTCGCATCAACGCGGCGAAGACCGGGCAGTTTGAGCGAACCCTGATCATCGCCGCCGAGGGCGCTTCCGTCAGCTATCTGGAAGGCTGCACCGCGCCGATGCGCGATGAAAACCAATTGCATGCCGCCGTGGTGGAACTGGTCGCGCTCGATGATGCGCAGATCAAATACTCGACCGTGCAGAACTGGTATCCGGGCGATGAGAACGGCCTGGGGGGCATCTACAACTTCGTCACCAAGCGCGGCGAGTGCCGCGGGCGCAATTCCAAAATCTCCTGGACGCAGGTCGAGACCGGATCCGCCATCACCTGGAAATATCCCAGCTGCGTGCTCAAAGGCGAGAATTCCATCGGCGAATTTTATTCGGTGGCGGTGGCAAACAATTATCAGCAAGCCGACACCGGCACCAAGATGATTCACATTGGCAAGAATACCAAGAGCACGATCGTGTCAAAAGGCATCTCCGCGGGGCATGCCGAAAATACCTATCGCGGCCTGGTCGAAATTCTGCCGAGCGCGAGCGGCGCCCGCAATTTCACCCAATGCGACTCGTTGTTGATGGGCCCAAAGTGCGCGGCGCATACCTTTCCTTACATGGAAGTCAAGAATCCCACGGCGACGGTCGAACACGAGGCCAGCACCTCGAAGATCGGCGAGGACCAGTTGTTCTATTGCCTGCAGCGCGGAATTTCCGCCGAGGACGCGGTCAATATGATTGTCAGCGGCTTCTGCAAGGTCGTGTTCAAGGAACTGCCGATGGAATTCGCGGTCGAGGCACAAAATCTGCTCAGTGTGAGCTTGGAAGGAGCCGTCGGTTAGGCGGCTCGAAGAGAGAACTATCTTGCTTGAAATCTCCGACTTGAGCCGCCCGCGTCGCGGGCAAAGAAATACTAAATGGCGTCAATCTCACGGTGAACGCCGGCGAAGTCCACGCCATCATGGGGCCGAACGGTTCCGGCAAGAGCACCCTCGCGCAAGTGCTCGCCGGGCGCGAGGACTATGAAGTGACGCGCGGCTCGGTGACCTTCGAAGGCCGGGATCTTCTGGCGATGCGCGCCGAGGAGCGCGCGCGCGCCGGCCTGTTTCTCGGATTCCAATACCCGGTGGAAATTCCCGGAGTCAACAATGTGTACCTGCTGAAGGCGGCGCTCAATGCCAAGCGCAAAGCCGCCGGTGAGCCGGAGGTTGATGCCTACGAATTTCTGGCGCTGATCCGCCAGAAGATGAAATTCATGCAGATGAGCGAGACCTTTCTGACGCGCGGCGTGAATGAAGGATTCTCCGGCGGCGAGAAAAAGCGCAATGAAGTACTGCAGATGCTGGTTCTCGAACCTAAACTTGCGATTCTCGATGAAACCGATTCGGGGCTGGATATCGATGCGCTCAAGGTGGTCTCCCAGGGCGTGAACAGCCTGCGGGACCCTACGCGAGCGGTGGTGTTGGTGACGCACTATCAGCGCCTGCTGGACTACGTCATTCCGGATTTCGTGCACGTGTTATCCGGCGGCCGCATCGTCAAGTCCGGCGACAAGTCCCTTGCACAAGAACTCGAGCGCCGCGGCTACGACTGGGTCATGGGAGCTCGAAGTCGCATGAGTGCCGCGCTGCGCTCGTTTGAAACGCAGTGGCGTGCGCGCACGCCTGATGCGTTGCAGCCGATCCGCGAACAGGCGATGCAGCGGTTTATGAAGCTGGGCCTGCCCTCGCTGCGCGATGAAACCTGGCGCTATACGGACCTGCGCAGTCTTGCCGCCTTGAGCTTCGGCGCAGCGAGCTGCGACTGCCGCGGCCGCAGCTACCAGCGCGACGAGCGGTGATGAATCGCTATCGTTGGTGAACGCCGGACAACATGCCGCCAACACTGAATGGTCAATGGCTGCCCGCTGCTGAATGCCGATCTGCCTGTCATAAATGGCATTGAAATCAATAGCATAGAGATCTTTATAAACAAGACTCTAAAAAGCTGAAAGGCTTTTTCGAATCCGCTTCGGACGCCGATCAGCGCCGCTGGGTGTTGCTCAACACGGCGTTATTCATCGACGGGCTGCATTTGAAAATCACGCAAGCCGGTGTCCACGCCACTGGTGATTCTGCATGTTTCAACAGGAGAGGCAGCGCAGGCTGCGCACCCGCGGATCATCATCGATGTCAAGCCCCGGCGCGAGCGCGACCATCATTGAGCATCATGTGTCTCAGGGCGATGTCGCGCCTCTCAGCAATTCCAACACCCATATCGCGCTTGGTAAGGATGCGCAGCTGGAACATTACCGCGTCTATGCGACGGGCGCCGGCGCCACCCATTTCGATTCGCTCGACATCCATCAGTCCCAAGACAGCCAGTGCCGGCAATTCACGATAGTGCTGGGCGGCGGGTTGGTGCGCTCATCGTTGGAGGCTCGCTTGAATCAACGCGGCGCGAGCTTGGAAAGCTACTCGCTGCTGGTCGGACACCAGGAGCGGCACGTGGACTGCGTAAACATCGTGACCCACGCGGCGCCAGACACGCGCAGCCGACAAACGGCGCGCGCCATTGCCAGCGATGTCAGCCGGGTGATTTTCAACAGCAAGGTGATCGTCGACGCCGGCGCAATTGGGTCGGACTCGAAGCAGTCGTGCCGCGGCCTGCTGCTATCGCCCAGCGCCGAGATCGACACCCGGCCGCAGCTGGAGATTCATGCCGATGAGGTCAAGTGTGCGCACGGCGCCACCACCGGCCGGCTCGATCCCGACATGCTGTTCTACCTGTTATCGCGCGGGCTCGATCGCGAAACCGCGCAAAGTCTGCTGGTCTACGCCTTCCTCGCCGACGTCCTCACGGGCATGTCGGTGAGCTCGGCGCGTTCCGCAATCGAGAATGCACTGATCAGCCAATTACCCGATTCGCAAATACTGCGGAATTTCAGATGAACAATATCGCCCTAGCCGAAAGCCCCCGGATCTTCGATGTCGAAGCCGCACGGCGCCAATTCCCGATCCTGACCCGCATGATCCATGGCAAGCCGCTGGCCTATTTGGACAACGGCGCCTCCGCGCAGCGTGCGCAATGCGTAATCGATGCGGTGGATGATTACGAACGCCACCACCATGCCAATATTCATCGCGGTGTGCATACCTTGAGCCAGGAAGCCACGGCAATGTACGAGGGCGCGCGCGATCGCGTGCAGCGTTTCATCAATGCGCGCTCGCGCAACGAAATCATCTTCGTACGCGGCACCACCGAAGCGATCAACCTGGTGGCGCAAAGCTATGCAAGACCCCTCTTGCGCGCCGGCGACGAAGTCCTGATCACCCATTTGGAGCACCACGCAAACATCGTGCCGTGGCAGATGGTGTGCGAACAGACCGGCGCCAAATTGGTTGTTGCGCCGATGGACGCTCAAGGCGAGGTGCATTTGGATGCCATCGTTCCTTGATGAGCGCCCGCACCAAGATTCTTGCCTGCGCGCATGTATCGAATGCCCTGGGCACGATTTTGCCGGTGCGCCGCATTGTCGCCGCCGCCAAGGCCCGCGGCATCGTCACCCTGGTCGACGGCGCTCAGGCCATTGCGCATATGCCGGTGGATGTGCAGGAGCTGGGGTGCGATTTCTATGCTTTTTCCAGCCACAAAATGTACGGCCCCACCGGTGTCGGCGTGCTCTATGGACGCGAGCAGCTGCTCGAGCGAATGCCGCCCATGGCAGGGCGGCGGCGAAATGATCCTGAACGTAACATTCGCGAAGACAACCTATAACGCGCTGCCGAATAAGTTCGAAGCCGGTACCCCCAACATTTCGGGCGGAATCGGCTTGGGCGCCGCGGTCGATTTTCTGTCGGCCCTGGATCGGGACGCGGCGCATGCGTACGAGGATGCGCTGCTACAGCAGGCCACGGCAACGCTCAACAAAATTCCAGGGCTGCGCATCGTGGGCACGGCGCCGGAAAAAGCCAGCCTCGTCTCGTTCGTGGTCGCCGGCGTGCATCCGCACGATCTGGGCACGATCTTGGACGAGGACGGTATTGCGGTGCGAACCGGCCATCACTGCGCCATGCCGGTCATGGAATTTTTCAAATTGCCGGCAACGGCGCGTGCCTCGTTTGCGTTCTATAACACCTTCGATGAGATCGACCGGCTTGCGGCCGGCATCGAACGCGCACGCAAGATGTTCGCCTGAGGCAAGCCTGTGGAACTCAACGACCTCTACCGTGACGTGATCCTCGACCATAACCGCAGGCCGCGGAACTTTGGGAACCTGGACTCAGCCGACGCCAGTGTCGAGGGGTTTAATCCCCTCTGCGGCGATCACTTGACTCTGCGCCTGAAGCTGCACGATGACACCATCAGCGACATTCGCTTCGAAGGCGAGGGCTGTGCCATTTCCACCGCCTCCGCCTCGCTCATGACCGAGGCAGTCAAAGGCAAGAGCCGCGCAGCAGCGTTGCAACTCTTCGATCGCGTGCATCAGTTGTTGACTGACGATGCAGCGCCGCCTGCTGATGAACTGGGCAAGTTGGCGGCGCTGTCCGGCGTGCGCGAGTACCCCGCGCGAGTCAAGTGCGCGAGTCTTTGCTGGCATACGTTGGCATCCGCGCTCAAAGCCGCGGATTTGAAGTCCGTGCCCGCGGTGTCGACCGAGTGAGACGCTGAAGTGCGCGGCTACGAAAATGAACCCATCGTCGTGCAGCGCGACGTCAAGGCGGTCGCCATACCGGCGGGCGCCGAGGTCAACTTGAAGCTCGGACAGGTCGGCTACATCACCCAGGCCCTGGGCGGAAGTTTCACGGTTTACATTGATGGCAATCTATTCCGCATTGCGGGTCAGGACGCCGATGCCATCGGCAAAACCGCGGCGAAGCCCCCGGAGGTGCCGCCCGGCGCATCGGAAGAGGACATCAAGAATATTATTTGGCAGCAGCTGAAGACTTGCTATGACCCGGAAATACCGGTCAACATCGTCGATCTGGGACTGGTCTACGAATGTGATGTCAGCAAGAACCAAGACGCGACGCGCACGGTCGACATCAAGATGACTCTGACTGCGCCGGGTTGCGGCATGGGCGAGGTGTTGGTGCAAGATGTGCGCGACAAGGTGCAAATCATCCCGACAGTCGCGCAAGCGAATGTTGAATTGGTATTTGATCCCCCTTGGAATCAAACCATGATGTCCGACGAGGCGCGCCTGCAGACGGGCATGATGTGAGCGATGCGAGGTTTTTCTCGTGACCTGGATTGATGCGGGGCTCGCCAATGATTTGCCGGACGGCCATGCCAAGTCGATGCCGGTCGGCCGCCGCATGATAGCGATCGTGCGCGACGGCGAGAACTTTTACGCGATCGAGGACATCTGTACTCATGATGGGGCCCAATTGACCGGTGGCGAAATTGAGGGGAATGAGATTATCTGTCCGCGCCATGGTGCACGGTTTTGCTTGCGGACCGGCGAAGCATTGACGCCGCCCGCCTACGAACCTGTGCGCGTATTCGAAACCAAGATCGAGAACGGTCATCTGTGGGTACGCGCAGGCTGACGCTGCTCAGGCACGGTAAAGCGGAAGCCGTCGACGCGTATCCGGAGGATTACGAGCGCCCGCTCACCCACCGCGGCTGCATCGAGGCACAGGAGATGGCCTCGCGTCTCGTCAAACGCAATCTCGTGCCCGACCTCATCTTGGTGAGTCCGGCCGAGCGGGCGTGGGCGACCGCGGAAATCATCGCCGCGGCCTGCGAGCTCGATGCGAAACAGCTGCAATGCGCGCGTGAACTGTATCTGGCGACACCGGAGAGGACCTGGCAGTTGCTGGCGCATCGCGCCGCATCACTGACTCATATCATGATCTGCGGCCACAATCCCGGGCTGAGCTCCATTGCCAGCCGCTTCGGACCCAAGCCGGAGCCGCGCGAACTCGCCACCGCCGGCATCGCCACCGCCGTTTGGCACCATGCGGACTGGGCGACCCTGCAGCCCGAGTCGGCCGACAGTTGCGAAATCGACGATCCTGAAGACATGGAGCAACTATGGGATTGAGATTCAGCGAACTCGATTAATCTTGAGTCGCGTGTCCTAATCCTCGACCTGCGTGCCTTTGCCTTCGCGGATTGCCTGTTCGATGATGGGCTTCAGCTGACGCCTGACGTCCTCGACAATCTTGCGCTGCTGCTCGCCCAATAGTGCTTGCTGCTCGCCCAGTTTGCCCTGTTCTTCGCCGATCTTGCCCTGCTCCTCGCCGAATTTTCCTTGCTGATCCCCGAATTGGGACTGTAGTTCCCCGACCTGAGCCTGAATCTCGCCCAGGTGAGCTTGTACTTCGGCCAACGCCCGCTCGTCGATCTGCGCCGTCAGGCGCGGCAGGTCAAGTTCTTTGATGGTCTTTTGCAGTTCCGCCATGTGCTGCTTGAATTCGGGTGTTTCGACCAGCTTGATGGTTCGCTGCTGAGAAGCGAGCATCCGCTGCTGCGCCCCCAGCATCGACTGCTTACGGCCCAGCATTTTCTGCTGTTCCCCCAACAACTTCATCGGCTCGAGCAACGCCTGCGTCTTCGCGATGATCTGCGGGTCCTGGATCAGGTAGGGCTTGCCGTCGTGTTGAAAATAAATATAGTCGCCGCTCCGCGCAGGCAGCCGATCGCCGGCGTCGAACATGATGTTTGAATGTGCTGAATGAATGGCGAGCACGCCCTCTTCGTTCTTATAGGCATCGTCATTCTCAATCACGCTATCTGCGTCGCCCTCGTCCTTAGTGATAAAAATGTGGGACTTCTTGACTCTGACGGCCTTTTTCGGCGCTGGCGTATCGATCGCTGCGGGCGCAGGAGGACTGGCAGGCGCCGCGAGCGAGCCGGGCATCGCAGGCGCGCTCGGCGCGCCCGGTGCTGCCGGCGGATTGGGTGCCGCGGGCGTGGGCGGGACGTCCGCGGGCGAAGCATGCACCCGAACCATCGAGGTCGATGCGAACATGGCCAAGGCAACCACCCCAGCGGCAACGAAGGGCAGCCGGCGCGCCTTGGCAAACGATCGTTCAAAACCCCGATCGTTCAGCAACCTTTCGATACGCGGCGTGAGATTGCTCGCGCTTGCCATGGCAACTGCGGTCTGCGGCCAACGCGCTCGCGTGGCAAACGTCAGCAAGATTTCGGCGTAAAGCGTGCGGCTCTCCGCCTGCTCCACGGCCGCGCAATCGCTCAATGCCTCGCCCAGCTCGGCGAGTTGCCGTTGCAGCCACCAACTGAAGGGATTGAACCAGAAAATAGCGCAGTGCAAGCCCGCGAGCGCATGGATAAGGAAATCCTTCTGATGCACATGCGCGCGCTCATGCGACAGCACGATACGCAGCGTTGCCGCGTCCCAAGCAGCATAATTGTCGGGCAACAGCACGCTTGAGCCGATCGTCACCGGGCTCTTCACCCGATCACTGGTGCGCACATCCAATTCAGGGTCGAACGGGAAAATGACACGCTCGGCCCGATCGCGCAGGCGCAATGCAAATCCGACACCGGCGCACAAACGCAGCGACAGTACGGCAGCCACCACGCAGTAGCCAAATACCGCGAGCGACCATGCGGTGTTGGCAAGTTGCAGCTCGTCGTGGCCATTATCGTTGGCCGGGGCGGCATCGACTAAGCGGCCATCCTGCACCATGCTGGCATGCATTGTGGACAGTGGCCCGCGATAGTCGCCATATTCAGTCGGCAGCAGCGTAGCTTGCGCCAGGGGTTTCGCCGCCCGCGTTGCGAAACGCGGCGCTACGAGCTGTTTGACGACCGCGAATTCGGGCAGCAGGCGCGGACCGAATTGTGCGCCCACCAATAGCGGCATAACCAATGCACCGGCTAACGCCAGCAACCACGCGGTGCGCCGCGCGCGGACTTGTTCGATGCGCATCAATCGAAGTGCAACCAAGATGATTGCGCCCATCACCAGGGAGCGTACGGCGGCTTCAAGCAACAGATGAGTGCTCACGATTTCTTCCCCTTCTTGGATGCGGCAATGCGTTCGGCGAGGCGTTGAAGTTCCTTGCGGTCGAGCACAGCGGAATCCACCATGCCGGCGAGAAGCGTCTCGACGGATCCTGCGCAAAACCAATCGACGATGCGTTGCACGGCCCTACCGGCGACCGCCTGCCGCGAGGCTGCGGGTCGATACAGAAAAGTGCGGCTCTCGATGGAGTGGCACACATACCCCTTCTCCTCGAGCCGGCGCAGTACGGTGCGAATGGTGGATTCCTTGAGCGGACGGCCTTGCGTGACGAGATGCTCCCTCACTTGGTCGGCGCTCTGCACGCCGTGCTCCCAGATGAGTTCGAGAACCGCCCGCTCGAGTTCGCCCAATTCCGCAGGATCATGCTTTTGCGTAGTGTTACTGGTCATAGTGTTACGGACTGTAACACATGAGACGCGCAATGCAAGTTTTTTAAGTTTGGTCGCGGTGCAGCTTCATCAGACGCCGGCGTTCGCGCTTGTCGGGCCGGGTGTCGGGGCGTGGCCGCGATAGATTGGCGAGACGCTGCTGCTCCTTGAGCACGACTCGGCGCGCTGCGCTCGCGGGAGTTTCGGCATAGTGACTCAGTGCTTCGGCCGCAGGGCCGCGCCGCACCGGAAGGCCGAGAACTTCAAATTCCCCCACGATGCCCTGCAACGACAAGCTCAGATGATCGCCGACGCGCACCCGATGCGCCGGTTTGACGCGCTCCGCATTGAGATGCACTTTGCCGCCATTGATCGCTGCCGTGGCCAGGCTGCGCGTCTTGAAGAAACGGACATGCCAAAGCCACTTGTCGAGACGATGATTGTCGCTTTTTCCCGTAGGAGTCATAACTAAACGGTCTTGCGGATACCTAAGGCCGGCGCGGACGAAATCGCTATAATAGCGTGATGTATGGTAATGAATTTCGAGAGCGTCTCGAGCGCGACACCGAGGCGCTCGACGCCGCGGGACTGCTGAAGCGCGAGCGAGTAATCGGCACGGCTCAAGGCCCGGTCATCAAGCTGCAGGATGGGCAGGAGATGATCAATCTCTGCGCCAATAATTATCTGGGCCTGGCCAACCATCCTGCCGTGCTGGAAGCCGCTCACGAGGGCTTGACCCGTTATGGCTACGGCATGGCCTCGGTGCGCTTCATCTGCGGCACGCAAAGCGTGCACCGCGAGCTGGAGCAGCGCTTGAGCGCCTACCTATCGATGGATGACACCATTCTTTATTCATCCTGCTTTGATGCAAACGGCGGACTGTTCGAAACGCTGCTCGATGAGAAGGACGCCGTCATCAGCGACGCGCTCAACCATGCCAGCATCATCGATGGGATTCGGCTCTGCAAGGCGCGCCGCTTGCGCTACGCCAACAATGACATGAATGAACTGGAGCAGGCCCTCAAGGACTCTCAGGACTGTCGGGTACGTCTGATTGCAACCGACGGTGTGTTCTCCATGGACGGATCGATCGCGCGGCTCAACGAGATTTGCGATCTGGCCGACCGCTATGGCGCGCTGGTCATGGTCGATGATTCACATGCAACCGGTTTCGTCGGCGCGCGCGGCCGCGGCTCGCACGAATACCGCGGCGTCATGGGCCGCATCGACATCATCACCAGCACTTTGGGCAAAGCCCTGGGGGGCGCCAGCGGCGGCTTTGTCTCGGCGCGCAAGGAGATCGTGGCGTGGCTACGGCAACGTTCGCGGCCCTACTTGTTTTCGAACAGCATCGCGCCGACGGTCGCCGCGGCCACCATTCGGGTATTGGACCTGTTGGAGAGTTCTCCAGAACTGCGCGATCGTCTGCACGCCAATGCCCGACACTTTCGTGCATCGATGCAAGCCCTGGGCTTCAATCTGGTCCCCGGCGAGCATCCTATTATTCCCGTGATGCTGGGAGATGCGCCGCTAGCCGTGCGTCTCGCAGAGCGTATGCAGCAGGAGGGAATTTACGTCGTCGCGTTCTCATTTCCGGTTGTGCCCCATGGAAAAGCGCGAATCCGTACCCAGATGAATGCTGCACACACTATTCAGCAACTCGATCACGTCATCGCCGCGTTTGGTCGTTCGGCACGCGACCTCGGCGTGATTCACTAGGTAAACTCATGAAAGCACTCGTCAAGGCCCGCGCGGAACCCGGCATCTGGATGCAGGACGTTCCGGAACCCACCGTCGGTCACAACGATGTCCTCATCAAAGTGCATCGTTCCGCCATCTGCGGCACCGACATGCATATCTACAATTGGGACGCGTGGGCGCAAAAGACCGTACCGGTGCCCATGGCAGTCGGCCATGAATATTCGGGTGAAATCGTCGAAATCGGCAGCGAAGTGCGCGGCTTTCAACACCGGCGATCGCGTGTCCGGAGAAGGCCACATCACCTGCGGCCACTGCCGCAATTGCCGTGCCGGACGGCGCCACCTGTGCCGCAATACCTCGGGCGTGGGCGTGAATCGTCCCGGCGCGTTTGCGGAATATCTGACCATCCCGGCCTCCAATGTATTCAAGCTGCCGACCGCCATCGATGATGAGATCGCCTCGATACTCGATCCGCTCGGCAACGCCACCCATACGGCGCTTGCCTTCAATGTGGTTGGTGAGGATGTGCTCATCACCGGCGCGGGTCCGATCGGCGTGATGGCGGTGGCCATTGCGCGCCATGCCGGCGCTCGGCATGTGGTCATTACCGACGTGAATGACTATCGATTGGAGCTGGCCAAGAAAATGGGCGCCTCACGGGCGCTGAATGTATCGCGTGAGTCACTCGATGACGCCATGCGCGATTTGGGAATGGAAGAGGGCTTCGACGTCGGCTTCGAAATGTCCGGCAATCCGGCCGCGCTGCGTGAGCTGCTGCGAACCATGAACAATGGCGGCAGCGTCTCGTTGCTCGGCATTCCCCCCGGCGACACCGCGATCGACTGGAATCAGGTGATTTTTAAGGGGCTGACGATCAAAGGCATCTATGGCCGGGAAATGTTCGAGACCTGGTACAAGATGTCGAGCATGCTGCAAAGCGGACTGGACATTCGACCGGTGATCACCCATCGATTGGGAATCAACGACTACCAGGAAGGCTTCGAGATCATGAATTCCGGCAAGTCCGGGAAAGTAACGCTCGATTGGTCGAGCCTGTGATTTACAGCATTTCACGGCCCGATTGGCTCTCTACACCAACAATACGAATACAGCCCGCGCGGATCTTTCAGCCGGGCGATGATGCGAGCCTGCTCGAGCAACGGATCGAGAATGCGTTCGATTTCGTTGCGCTCCGGCACGAGGCCTGCCAATTCGCCGACGCGCACGGCTTGCGAGCGGATCTGCATGAGCAGCTGTTCGCGCAAGCTCAATTCGGTCTCAATGTAATCCACATCATAGTCTGCGCCCAGTTGAGCCAATTTCGCTGCCGCATCGGTTGCGTCCTTCAATCCGCCGAGACGATCCACCAAGCCGTTGCGCTCCGCATCCACTCCTGCCCATACCCTGCCCTGCGCAATCTTGTCCACCTCTTCAACGGGCTTTTTCCGGCCGTCCGCGACGCGACGCAGGAATTGTTGATAGGCATGATCGACCGACGCCTGCAAGATCTGCTTGGTGACGGGTCCCAAGGCCCGGTCGAGGCGCATGTCGCCGGCCAGCGGACGTCGTGCCGATGCCGTCGACTTTCACGCCGAGCTTCTCCAAGCTGCGCTGAAAGGTCGGGATATAGGAAAATACGCCGATCGATCCGGTGATGGTGGTCGGACTGGCAAAAATTTCGTTTGCCGCCGCGGCGATGTAATAGCCGCCCGACGCGGCATAGCTGCTCATGGATACGACCACGGGTTTGCCCGCCTTGCGCAGCGCCTGCACCTCGCGCAGGATTTTCTCGGACGCGAATTCGCTGCCGCCGGGACTGTCGACGCGCAGCACCACCGCTTTGACCGCGTTGTCGTAGCGCGCCTCGCGCAAAAGCTCCGACGTGCTATCGCCGCCGATCTTGCCCGGCAACTGACGGCCGTCGAATATTTCGCCTGACGCGACCACGATGCCGATCTTGGAATCCGATTTTGATTTCAGCACGCGCCGGGAGCGCACCGCCGCCAAGTACTGATTCATTCCAATGCCATTGAAGGAATGGTTGTTGTCGTCCTCGCCCACCAAGCCTTTCAGATCGTCGGCAACCTGCCGGCGGCTTTTGAGCGCGGTGACCAATCCACGCTGCAGCGCCATTTTGGCCAAATCGCCGTTGACGGCCTGGACGGACGCGGGTTGCGCGGCGATGAAGTCTTTCAGCGCAGTTGCGGGCAGCGATCGGGCACGCGTCACGTCCTGGTTGTAAGCGTTCCACAAGGACTCGAGCCACAGAGAGGTCTCTTCGCGCTCGCTCGGCGCCATGTCGCTGCGCGAGAATTGATCGGTATAGCTTTTGAACGTGCCGGCTTTGAACACGTTCGAGTCGATCTGCAGCTTGTCGATCGCGTCCTTGTAGTACATGCGGTAATAGCTGAAGCCATGGATGGATACTTCGCCCATGGGATCGAGGTACACCTCGCCCGCTTGTGCCGCCAGGTAATACTGTATCTGACTGAAGGAGTCGCCCATCGCGATCACGCGCTTGCCGGAGCTGCGAAAATCGCGCAGCGCCGCGCCGATCTCCTGCAGTTTCGACAGGCCCGCCGTGTCCATTTCGTCGAGATCCAGGACGATGAGCTTGATGCGGGAGTCCGTCTTGGCGGCGGCGATGGCATCCGTCACGTCTCTGAGCAAGGTCTCGGGATCCGGGCCGCCGGAGGCCTCGCCGAGTGCGCGCCGTACGGAATCGCCGGACAGCTGCTCGACCAATTCGCCTTGCGGTGAGATGACCAGGGCCGCGCTGCGCGGCACGGCCGGAATGGAAGTATGCAGCGCCGCGAGAACAAACCCGAAAATGATGAGCATCAGCGCCAGGTGCAGCACCTTGCGCAACCCATCGAGGATTAACCAGACCAGCCCGAAGAATCCCCTAAGAGCGGATCCGGCGCTCATTCAATGCTCAGATCTTCTCGTCGATGCGAGCCGCCTTGCCGGACAGTTCGCGCAGGTAGTACAGCTTGGCGCGGCGAACATTGCCGCGGCGCTTGACGCTGACTTCGCTGATCGAGGGACTGAAAGTCTGGAACACCCGCTCCACACCCTCGCCGTGGGAGATCTTGCGCACGGTGAAAGAAGAATTGAGGCCGCGATTCTTCTTCGCGATCACCACGCCCTCATAGGCTTGAACGCGCTCGCGATCACCTTCGACCACTTTGACCTGCACGACGATGGTGTCGCCGGGATTGAAGTCCGGAAGCTTGCGCGTCGCGCGCTCGCCGTTGAGTTCTTGGATGATCTTATTCATTACTATTGCCTCGCACGTTCATTCTTAAATTCTTCCAACAATTCTCGCTCTTCATCGCTCATGCCGCGCCGCTCGAGCAGCTCCGGCCGGCGCAACCAGGTGCGTCCGAGCGCCTGGCGCAACCGCCAGCGATGAATCGCCGCATGATCGCCCGACGCCAAAACCGCCGGCACTTCGTGCCCGTCCACAATCCTGCGGCCGTGTGTAATGCGGCCAATCCACCAATCCGTCGCTGAAGGACTCCTGCAGCGCCGATTCCGAACTGCCCAGCGTGCCCGGCATCAATCGTGCTATCGCATCGATGACCACCAGCGCCGGCAACTCGCCGCCCGACAACACGTAGTCGCCGATGGACCATTGCTCATCGACTTCCTGCTCGATGAAGCGCTCGTCGATGCCTTCGTAGCGTCCGGCGACCAACACCAGACCCGGCCAACCGCAAGCCTCGCGCGCCATGCTCTGTTCAAACCGGCGCCCGTCCGCGCCCAAATACACCCGCCGGCTGCCCGGCGGCAGAACCTGCAGCGCGTCGCGCACCGCGCTGCGCACCGGCTCCACTTTCAGCACCATGCCCGGTCCGCCGCCGAACGGGCGGTCATCGACCGTGCGGTGCGGATCGCTGGTGTAGTCGCGCGGGTCGAAGCACTCGACCTGAAACACACCTCGTTCCAGCGCTCGCCCCACCACGCCCGATGCTCAGCGCCTCGCGGATCATCTGCGGAAACAGCGATATCACCGCAATTCGCATACTCAATCCGCCGCGGCGTCCCAGTCCACCACCACCCGGCGTGCCCGCAAATCGACCCGCCGAAGGTGCTGCGGCACCGCCGGCACCCAGTATTCGCGCTCCCCGCGCACCACCATCAGGGCCTGCGCCGGAGTCTCTACAAAATGCTGCACTACACCTAAGCCGACACCGGCCAGATTCACCACCTCGCAGCCGATCAAGTCAGCGCGGTAAAAGTCCTTATCGTCGCGCTGCGGCAATTCGGCGCGCGGCACCCGGATCTGCAGCGCCGCGCAAGCGACATCGCTTGATCCCGATCCTCGACGCCGGCCAATTTGACCGTCAATGCCCCGCCGCTGCGGCCGCTTTGCTCGATGCGATAGCTGCGCCAAGCACCCTCTCGTCCGATCTGCAGATTGCGGTGTTCCAGCAGGCGTTCGGGAGGATCCGTATGTGAGCGTAGCTTGACCCAACCTCGGACGCCGAACGGCGCGCCCACAAACCCTAGTTGGATGAGCGCCGATGATTCGTCGCTCATCGTGCCCTCTAAGCCTTTACGCGGCCTGCTTGCGGAAGCTGGTGAGGAGAAATTTGACGCGGTCGGACATGTGCGCACCCTTGCTCAACCAATGCTCGATACGCGCGACGTCCATGCGCAATTTGACTTCTCCGCCGCGCGCGATCGGGATTGAACAGACCCACGCTCTCGAGGCTGGTGCCGCCCTGACGCTTGCGGCTGTCGGTCACCACGACATGATAGAAGGGCGTCTTCTTGCCGCCGCGTCGAGTCAAACGGATCGTCACCATCTTAATTCACCTTCGGGATGCCAAGCCGCTAATTGTAATGACAATCAGGGGTTAAGAGCAACCAATCCGGTTAGCGCGTTTTATCGTCCAAAACCGCCCGGACCGAACCCGCCCGGGGCATCCGGCCCGCCATCCCGCGCATCATGTTCTTCAGCATCCCGCCTTTGACCATTTTTTTCATGGTTTTCTGCATTTGGTCGAACTGCTTCAGCAGCCGGTTGACCTCCGGCAGCGGCACCCCCGCCCCGTTGGCGATGCGGCGTTTGCGCGAGTTATCGATGATTTCCGGACGCCGGCGCTCCTTGCGGCGTCATCGAATCGATGATGCCCATCTGCCGCTTGAGGGTTTTGGGGTTGACCGCACCGGCAGCCGCCGCCGCATTGGCCTGCATTTGAGCAGGCAGCTTGTCGAGCAAGGCCGCCATGCCGCCCATGTTCTGCAGTTGGGTGAGCTGGTCGCGCAGATCGGTCAGATCGAAAGACTTGCCCTTGGTGATTTTCTTGGCGAGCTTTTCGGCCTTTTCCTGATCGACCTGGCCCTGCACCTGTTCGACCAAGGACAGCACATCGCCCATGCCGAGGATGCGCGAGGCAATGCGTTCCGGTTGGAACAGCTCCAAGGCCTCGGACTTCTCGCCCGTACCGACGAAGAGAATCGGCTTGCCGGTCACTTGCCGGACCGACAGCGCCGCGCCGCCGCGCGCATCGCCGTCGGCCTTGGTGAGAATGATGCCGGTCAGGCTCAAGGCATCGTTGAAGGCTTTGGCGGCGTTGACGGCGTCCTGACCCGCCATGCTGTCGACCACGAACAAGCGCTCATGCGGTTGGATCGCCGCCTCGAGTTCGCGGACTTCCGCCATCATCTCCGCATCGACGTGCAGCCGTCCGGCGGTGTCGAGCAGCAGCACGTCGTAGGCCTGCAGCGTCGCTTCGGTCAGCGCGCGCTTGGCGATAGCCACCGGCGCCTCGCTCGCGTCGGCGGCCGCGAAGCCCGCGCCCACCTGCGCGGCCAGGGTCTGTAATTGCAAGATGGCCGCCGGGCGATACACGTCGGTGCTGACCATCAAGACTTTCTTGTTTTGTTTTTCCTTCAGCCAGCGAGCGAGTTTGCCGGCGCTCGTGGTCTTGCCGGCGCCTTGCAATCCGGCGAGCATCACCACCACGGGACGCTGGGCACGCAGGTTGAGGCCGGTGCTCGGCTCGCCCATGAGCCGGGTCAGTTCCTCATGCACCACCTTGATGAATGCCTGCCCGGGCGTGAGGCTTTTCGTCACCTCCACGCCGACCGCGCGCGCCTTGACCGCATCGGTGAAACTCTTGACAACCGGCAACGCGACGTCGGCATCGAGCAGCGCGAGACGAACTTCGCGCACCGTTTCGGAGATGTTGTCCTCGGTGAGTCGGCCGCGGCCGGAAAGCGACTTGAGCGCCGAGGAGAGACTGCTGGTTAATCGGTCAAACATAGTGCGGCTATTATACTATGTGGCAATCGGAACGTTACACATTAGGCCAGCCGTGATTCCTGCCACCATTTTGTTTCTGCTTTACGCGCTCAGCGCTTGGGCGATGTTGCGCAGTGTGAAACAGCCGCGGCTGGAACCGATCGCATGGATCCTGATCCTGATCGCCATCATCGGTCACAGCGACGTCATCATGCAGATGATGCGCGCGAATGCGCGCTTCTCCATCGGACTGTTCGAGGCGATGTCGCTGCTCGGCTGGACGCTCGCGGTGCTGGCCTGCGTGATTTCGATCGACAAGCAAAACCGCGTTCTCGGTGCCATTCTGTTGCTGAGCGCCGCAGTCGGTGCCGCGGCAGGCGCGTTGACGGGTGCCGGCGCAGCTACGCCGAAGCCACCGCAGGCTGGGAACTGACGGCGCATATCTTGTTGTCGATGGGCGCCGCCGCACTGTTGTTTGCCGCGGCAGTTACCGCCCTGCTGTTGGTATTCCTGGATCGCCGCCTGCGCACCCGGCGCATCGCGGATTTATCCGAGCGCGTCTGCCGCCGCTCGACGCCCTCGAAAAAATCATGTTTCGGCTGGTGGCCAGCGGGCTTCGGACTGCTGACGCTGGCGCTCATCACGGGCTTCGTCTTCGTCACCAACCTGTTCGCGCAGAATCTGGTGCAAAAGACCGTCTTGTCGCTCATTGCGTGGCTGATTTTCGGCGTGCTGCTCATCGGGCGCCTGCGCTTTGGCTGGCGCGGCCGCTCGGCGGTGCGCTGGACGTTGAGCGGTTTCGCGATCTTGGCGGTCGCTTATTTCGGCGTGAAATTCGTCCTCGAAGATTTGTTCGGGCGGCACTGGGGCTAGGCGCCTCCGGCTGATTTTCGAAGAATGGAACACCCGTCCCTAGGACTTCTGTTCACCGCGCTGGCAGGATTGCTGATCCTCGCCGCTTTCTTCGCCGGCAGTGAAACCGCTCTGATGAGTCTGAACCGCTATCGGCTGCGGCATCGTGCCAGTGAAGGCAGCCGCGGCGCACGCTTGGCCGAAGCGTTGCTTGCGCGTCCTGATCGTCTGATCGGATTGATTCTGTTTCTCAGCACGCATAGTCAATGTGATCACGCCGATTTTGGTCGGCTTCATTGCCCTGCGCATTGGCGGCGAATTCCTGGTGGCTTTCGGTGCGTTGCTGCTGGCATTTGTGCTGCTGATTTTTTGCGAGGTGGCACCCAAAACATTCGGGGCCCTGCATCCCGAGAGTCTGGCGTTGCCGGCCGCGTACATCTATACGCCCCTGCTGTTTGTCCTGTATCCCTTCGTTTGGGTGACGAATCTCTTCGCGAACGGCGTGCTGCGAATGTTCGGTGTCTCGAGGCAGGTGGCGGCGCACTCCTTGAGCAGCGAGGAGCTGCGCACTGTCGTAGCCGAAGCCGGCGCCATGATTCCGCGGCGCCACCAACAGATGCTCGTCAGTATTCTGGATCTGGAGGACGCCACCGTCGAGGACATCATGGTGCCGCGAAATGAAATCGTCGGCATCGACATCGACGATGATTGGGACCGGATCATGGAACAGCTGCGTCAGAGTCAGCACACCCGTTTGCCGGTGTATCAAGGCGAAATCGACCGCATCATCGGCCTGCTTGCACATGAAGCAAGTGGTGCATGAGTTGGCTCGCGGACACCTGGATCTGGAAACACTCACGGCCGCGGCCCAGGCGCGCGAGCCGTACTTCGTTCCCTCCGGAACCACCCTCAACACGCAGCTGCTGAACTTTCAGCGCAACAAGCGCCGCATGGCATTCGTGGTCGATGAGTACGGCGACATTCAGGGCTTGGTGACAATCGAGGACATCCTCGAAGAAATCGTCGGCGAATTCACCACCGATCCCGCCACCATGATGCACAAGGATGTGCATGCGGAAGCCGACGGCAGTTTCGTGGCCAGCGCCTCGGCCACCATCCGTGCGCTGAATCGTTCCATGCGCTGGAACCTGCCGACGGACGGGCCGAAAACTTTGAATGGCTTGATCGTCGAGTTCCTCGAAACCATCCCCGAACCGGGCACGACCTTGAAAATGGCCGACTACATGCTCGAAGTGCTGCAGACCGGCGATAACGCCATCAAAACCGTGCGCATCCGCCCGCCGCAACCAACGCCGCCCTAGGCCGCAGGAATTAGAATGCATCGAGCGCCTGATTCAGCCGCGCCACGCCGCGCACGCTCATTCCCTCGGGAGGACGCTTCGGCACATTCGCTTCCGGGACCAGCGCCATCTTGAAGCCATGTTTTGCGGCTTCGCGCAGCCGTTCCTCGCCAAAGGGCACCGGACGAATTTCACCGGCGAGTCCCAGCTCGCCAAACACGATCAACGATCCCGGCACGGGCGAGTTGTTTAGACGAGGAGCGCGCGGCCATTACGATCGCCAGGTCGCCCGCCGTCTCCGCGAGGCGCACGCCGCCCACCACATTGGCAAACACGTCCTGTCCGTGCAGCATGAGCCCGCCGTGGCGATGCGCGACGGCGAGCAGCATGGTCAGACGATTGCCATCGATGCCGACCGCCACGCGACGCGGATTGGCGCTCAAGGCTTGGTCGGCCAATACTTGAACCTCGATCAAGCAGCGAACGGGTTCCCTCGCGCATCACGGTGATGACGCTGCCGGAGACCGGCTCCGCATGCCGAGACAAAAAAATCGCGGACGGGTTCGTTACCTCGCGCAGGCCCTGCTCCAGCATGGCGAACACGCCGATTTCGTTGGCTGCGCCGAATCTATTTTTCACCGAACGCAGCACTCGATAGCGGCTGCCCGTGTCGCTTTCGAAGTACAGCACGGTGTCGACCATGTGTTCGAGCACGCGCGGTCCGGCGATTTGACCCTCCTTGGTTACGTGCCCTACCAACAACACCGCGGTACCGCTCGACTTCGCGAAGCGCACGAGTTCCGCGGTGCACTCGCGCAATTGCGACACGGCGCCGGGCGCTGCTTCGACGCGCTCGGAATGCATGGTCTGGATGGAGTCGACAATCAGCACCTGTGCCGAGAGACGCGATGCGGCGCCCGACGATGTCCTCCACACAAGTCTCGGCGATCAACCGGGCGGTCGCAGTTTCCAGTCCCAAGCGCCGGGCCCGCAGCGCAACCTGCTTCACCGACTCCTCGCCGGTTGCGTACAAGACCGCACCGAAGGCATTGAGCGCCGCAGCCGCTTGCAGCATCAACGTCGATTTACCAATGCCCGGATCGCCGCCGATCAAGGTCACCGAGCCAGGCACGAGGCCGCCGCCCAGCACGCGATCCAGTTCGCCTGAGCCGGTGAGCAGCCGCGGTGATTCGGCCACGGCCTCGGCAGCGAGCGACGACGACGCGTCGCTTTGCGCCCGCTTCGCCTGAGTCGGTTTGCGGGGATTTGCCGACAGAATCTCCGCGACCAGCGTGTTCCATTCGCCGCAGGCGGCGCATTGCCCCTGCCATTTTGGCGAAGCGGCGCCGCAGTTCTGACACGCAAAAACCTCTTTCGACTTCGCCATGGGCTTCCTTAGCATCGATATGTGAATTTAGGATTGCCGGTATTGTGGCCCGATCACCTATACTGCCGGGCTTCTTGACTCGGATTATGTCTATTGCATGCGGAAATTTGGACTGATCGCAGCGATTGTGGGCTTTGGGATCCTTGCAGCCGGCCTTTTGCTCCGATTGCTCGCCAATCGTCCCACTCTGACCTGGCTATGGATGCCCGGCGCGGGCCTCTTGGCCGTCGGCGGCGCGCTTGCAGTCTGGACTCGCATGGGCAAGAGCGCTCCTGCCATTCCCATGCCCAATGCCAAGACGGCAGTGGGTACCGATACCGCGCGGCTGCTCGACAACTTCGAACAGCGCTTCGCCGAGCTTAAAGGGCGCAAGCCCAGCGCCACGGTCTTAGGAGATCTTTACGCCCTCGGCAACCAGTTGGAGCAGCGCGGCCGCGTCACCCAGGCCACCGCGGTGTACCGCCATCTGGCGAGATTCGACAACACCTACCGCGACGTCGCCTCGCGCTTGCGGCGTCTCATGGACGCTGAGCGCAAACCCAAAGCGGCGGCTGCCGCAACCTCCGTTGCAGCGCCCGTCACGGCTGCGACGACCCCGAACCTGCATGCGGCCCCGCGCGAGCGCCCCGTCTCTGCCGCCGTTGCCGCGGCGGTGCCCGACACCGAGCGGCTCGGACGCTATCAGCTCGAGCGCGAAATCGGCCGTGGCGCCATGGGCGTCGTCTACCTGGGGCGCGATACCGCGATCAATCGGATGGTGGCGATCAAAGCCATTCCACTCGCCGCAGAGTTCAGCGACGCCGAATTGGTGGAAGCGCGATCACGTTTTTTTCGCGAAGCTGAAACGGCAGGCCGGCTCAATCATCCAAATATCGTCACGATTTATGATGTGGGCGAAGAACGTGGCTTGGCCTACATCGCAATGGAATACTTGAAGGGGCGCCACTTGAGCGACTACGCGAAGTCGAACAATTTGTTGGAACCGCGCAAGGTGTTGGAGATCATCAGCCGCACCGCGGAGGCCCTCGGGTTTGCCCATAAACAGCAAGTGGTACACCGCGATATCAAGCCCGCCAATCTCATGTATGACCCGAGCACCGACGTGCTGAAAATCACGGATTTTGGGATCGCGCGCTTGAGCGGCGCGGGCAGTACGCAGAACGGGCATCGTTCTCGGAACGCCAAGCTTTATGTCGCCCGAACAGCTCGAGGGACGAACTGTGACAGGTCACTCGGACTTGTTTTCCCTGGGTGTTAGCCTATTTCAATTGTTAACCGGCCAGCTTCCCTTTACTGCTGATTCGATGACCGGCCTGATGCAGCAGATCGCCGAAGCGCCGCATCCGCCGCTGCGAGCATTCCGACCGGACTTGCCCGCCTGCGTCGAGAGCGTCATCGACCGGGCACTGGCCAAGAATCCTGAAGCACGCTACGACTCAGGCGCGCAAATGGCGGCAGCGCTGGATGACTGTCGAGGACGAATCGCCAGCGGATCGCCGTGAGTGGATATAACTACATGATACGAAAAGCGGCAAAAGGCTCATGAGTTTGAAGGGGAAAATCGCCAGCGTGGCGCTGACCGACACAGGCAAGGTCCGCGAGCACAACGAGGACATGATCGGCAGCGAGGCCGACATCGGCCTGTTCGTGCTGGCCGACGGCATGGGCGGCTACAACGCCGGCGAAGTGGCGAGCGGCATTGCGGTAAAGACCATCATCAACCTGGTGCGCGATGCCTTCGTCCGGGAAGACCTCAGCGTTAAGGACCCGGAATCCGGCCTGACGCGTCCGAGCATCATCCTGCGTGACGCGATTCACAGAGCCAACAAAATCATCTATCACACCTCGAAGACCCAGCCGCAATGCGAGGGGATGGGTACTACCGTGGTCGCCTGTCTTTTCCACGACAACAAGGTCTCGATCGCCCATGTCGGGCGATTCCCGGGCCTATCGGCTTACGGGACAACCGATTCGAGCAAATGACCCTGGATCACTCGCTCCTGCAGGAGCTGGTCGACCGGGGGTTCTATTCCCAGCAGGAAGCGCAGCGGGCCACCAACAAGAATTATGTTACACGGGCCCTCGGGGTGGAGCAGAATGTGGAAGTCGAAATCCACGAGCAGCCGGCGCAGAAAAGTGACTACTACGTACTGTGTTCGGATGGCCTTTCTGACATGATCGAGGACGAGGACATTCACTTAACAATCAGCACCTTTAGTGCTAATCTTGATACGGTTGCTAAGCAGCTGATACAGCTGTCGAACGATAACGGCGGCCGGGATAATGTCTCTGTAATTATGGCGCACGTCGAGGAGCCGTTCCCGGCGCACCGGCGTATATTTGACAAAATCTTGGGATGGTTCGGCTAGCGAAATGGAGTCTGAATGGCACGCCTGATGCTCAGCTTGGACGGTAACGTCCTCGCGGAATACAACATGAACAAAGAGCGCTACACCATTGGGCGCCTCCCGGACAACGATATTCGTATCGACAATCCGGCTGTGAGCGGTCATCACTCGCTCATCATCAACATTCTGAACGACTCCTTCCTGGAGGACTTGAACAGCACCAATGGCACCTACGTCAATGGCAAGCTGATCAAGAAACACGCGATGCAGCATGGCGACGTCATTACCGTCGGGCATCACCAATTACGCTTTGTCGACAGCCAGGATGGCGAGGTCGAGCAGGACGAATTTGAAAAGACCATGGTCATCACGCCCAGCTCGCAGGGCGAGGACCGCATTCGCAAGGTCGCCGCGGCGGTGGATCAGGCCGCCAAGGCCGTCTCGTCCAAGCGCCCCAGCGTGCCGGACAATGCGACGGCTTTACCTAAGGCGAAATTGCAGGTGCTCAGCGGCGCGTTCGCCGGTCGCGAACTCGAGCTGACCAAGGCGCTCACCACCTTAGGTCGTCCCGGCGTGCAGGTCGCCGCCATTACGCGCCGCTCTGAAGGCTACTTCATCGTGCACGTCGATAGCGGAAAAGAAAACGATTATCCGCAGGTCAACGGCGTGCCGATCGGACCGCAAGCGCGTCGGCTGAACGACAATGATGTCGTGCAGCTCGCCGGCGTGAAAATGGGGTTCTTCGAGAGCTAAGGGACGATTCCGCGCAGCGCGAATTCGTCTGCAATGCGCGGTTCCTGCAACAGAGCTTCGGTCAGATCCGCCTGCCCCTCTTCCGTGCGCCCCAGCCGCATCTTGTCGATGCCACGGCCGTACAGCGCCATGGCATTCTTGAAATTCAGCTTGATGGAATCCGAATAGTCCACGAATGTGCGAAATCTAGACTTTACTTCCTGGCCGGCGCTGCTCTCGACTCTGCTCGGACTCAGCGTAATTACGCTGATCGGAGTCGGCATCCGGCTGCTGGCGATGCAGACCATTCAGCAGCGCCGCGAGCGGGAAAACCGCCAGATCAACGAGCGTTTGCGTACCTTGATTGCTGCCTACAAAACCTTGGGCGGCTCCTTCACGGGCGATCTTGCCGTCGATCCTGCCCATCTGAGGGATTTGAACCCACGCCCCCGCTCCGATCGCTCGCGTCGCATTCGCGACGCGGTCGAAGCCGCGCTGTCTGACATCATTCTTCTCGGCACCGAGGAGCAGGTACGGTTGGCAGCAGCGGCCGCTGCTGAGCTCGCCGCCGGGCGGCCGGTGGAAACCGCTGCGCTGGTGGTCAGTTTGCGCGATTTTATTCGACAGGTTTTGGATCTGCAGCCGGTGCCTTCGCAACTCGTTATTCCGAAACAGGGGCCGTCGCGTGCGATGGCCTCAAAGCCTGGCAAAGACGGCGAAAAGAACAGCTCGAAGGGCGCCGCAGGCGGCGGCCTGGGCGGCGGTGCGGGAGGCGCAGGCCTTGGCGCAGGATACAGCCATGATGAGGACACTGAGCATCACGCTTGAATCGCCGTGATTTATCAGTAAATGACCGAAGGCAGAAACGCTCCCGCAGGCTCGTTGTAAAGATCCAGGCTCATCAAGGTCATGAGGTGCACCACGCGCAATCCGCGATTCAGGCACCATCGAAATAGCTCCGCATTACGCATCGGCAGAAGCAGGCCCGGACCGGCGATGCTGGGTGCCGCGCCGATCAACGCCTTCAAATCTTCGTTGGTCTCACCCACCGTGTGTCCAAAAAAGCCGATTATCGTCGCGTATCCTGAAATTCGCCCGTCACGCTCGACAACACTCGCGGATTTCTGCTTGATCGCATCGAGGAGTTCGAGTTTACGCTCGTGGCCGTGCACCTTGCGGCAAAGCATGCTGCAGGCTTCTAAATCGCGTTCCGTGGCCTGCCGCACACTGAATCCTTTGATCTCATAGCCAAGCGCCGGACCTTGAAGGGTCGCGAGCGGCTCCCGCACCACGAAGCCCAGCTTGGCGTAGAGCGATAGCGAACGAGTGTGATAAGCCGCCTGCACCAGACGCACGCCCGCGAACT
Organism: uncultured Gammaproteobacteria bacterium; assembly: GCA_963771615.1. Taxonomy (GTDB): domain Bacteria; phylum Pseudomonadota; class Gammaproteobacteria; order Steroidobacterales; family Steroidobacteraceae; genus Bog-1198. The sequence goes on along the minus strand of CAVYUD010000003.1, from coordinate 541,921 downwards.
TTTGCGCGCGCGCCCGCTCCAGCACATTGTTCATCAGCTGCTTGCCGACCTGGCCATTTTGTACGTTTGGATCGACGGTTATCGGGCCGACTCCCGCGATCGTCGCGTTCTCCCATAAGAAATTGCTGCCCACAACGGTGCCGTCGATTTCAGCGACCACCGAATAGACATCCGAATCCGCGAGCAGCATTGACATCAATCCGGCCGCGACCTCCGCCGATGGAAAGTCAGGCGCAAAGCCGTGTTTCTCCGCAATGTTTTTGAAGGCTTCGTAGCAGATCAAACCGCCGCGTTGCGCATCCTCGGGACGGCCTGCTCTGAGCGTAATTTTCATCACAAAATCCTCATCGTGACGCGTTGATTGATGCCGCACAGCAAAGTGTAAGGAATGGTCTCGGCGCAAATCGCAACTTCCTCAATCGGCAGCCCCTCGCCCCACAGAACGACTGGATCGCCCACCCTCGGCGCGCGCTGAAGATCCGTCGTGTCGATCGCAATCATGTCCATCGATACCCGACCAACCAATGCAGCATGTTCACCGTTGATCAGTACCGGCGTACCCGAGCAGGCACTGCGCGGATACCCGTCGCCGTAACCCACTGCCGCGATCGCCAGACGCGTGGGACGTGCGGCAGTCCACTCCCCGCCGTAGCCCACCCGGTCTCCGACTGCGAGTTTTTTGACTGAAATAATCTGCGAGCGCATGGTCATGACGGGGCGAACGCCATGGTCCATTCCCGTTGAACCTTTGAATGGCGATACGCCGTACAACAACAGTCCCGGCCGCACCCAATCGGCCTGCGAGTCCGGAAAACAGAGCAGTGCCGCGGAGCTTTCGAGGCTGCGCTCCCCTGCCAAAGATCGCGTCGCTTTATCGAACACCATCAACTGTTCGGCGGTAGCCGGTAATTCCGGCGTATCGGCGTAGGCGAGATGCGTTATCAGATTCACTGGCGCCTTGAGCGCCGGCGCCTTGCTCAACGCCGCGTGGGCTGCTGGAAACTCCTCAGCCTTGAACCCCAGGCGGTTCATGCCGCTGTCGAGTTTCAGCCATAGTTTGAATCGCGCACGCGGCGGCGCGGCCAGCAGCAAGTCGATTTGCTCTTGGGTGTGGACGACCAGTTCAAAATCGCCTGCCGCGGCGGCTGCAAGCTGATCGCGGTCGAAGACACCCTCGAGGAGCAAGATCGGCGTTTTGACTCCGGCGTCGCGCAACGCAACCGCCTCGCTTATTCGCGCGACCGCAAAGGCATCCGCCGCATCGAGTGCTCTGGCTACGGCGACGAGCCCATGTCCGTAGGCGTTGGCTTTGATCACGGCCATGACGCGGGACTGGGGCGCGAACCGCCGAATCACCTGTAGGTTGTGTCGTAGGGCGCCGGTGTCGATGGTCACACTGACCATGGTGTCACCGAAACACGCCCTCGGCGTAGGACTCCGGAACGTAATTCTCGAATTTGGTGTACTGGCCCAGGAACGTCAGTTGCACATCGCCCGTCGGGCCGTTGCGCTGCTTGGCGATGATGATGTCGGCGATGCCCTTGCGCGTGGTGTTCACATCGTAAACTTCTTCGCGATAAATCAGCAGAATAACGTCTGCATCCTGTTCCAAAGCTCCGCTCTCACGAAGATCCGACATCACCGGTTTCTTCTCGACGCGCTGTTCAACGCCGCGATTCAGCTGCGACAGCGCAATGACCGGTACCTTCAATTCTTTCGCCAGCGCCTTGAGCGAGCGCGAGATCTCGGAAATCTCCGTCGCGCGATTTTCTTTCGTTCCCGCCACCTGCATGAGCTGCAGGTAATCGACCACGATGAGATCCAAACCGCGCTCGCGCTTCAAGCGGCGTGAACGCGCGCGAATCTCCGTCGGCGTCAGTCCGGGTGTCTCGTCGACGAAGATATTGGCGCTGCTCAACTGCGTCATCGCTGAATCGATTCGCGGCCAGTCCTGCTCCTCGAGACGCCCGGAGCGCAGATTGCTTTGATTGATCCTGCCCAACGAGGAGATCATGCGCAGGGTCAGTGACTCCGCCGACATTTCCATGCTGAAGATCGCCGCCGACTTGTTCGAGCCCAGTGCCGCGTTTTCCGCAATGTTCACCGCCAGCGTGCTCTTGCCCATCGAGGGGCGGCCGGCGATGATGATGAGGTCTCCGGGCTGAAGGCCCGATGTCATCTCGTCGAGCTTTTTAAAGCCGGTGGCGATGCCGGTAATCGAGCCGTCCGAGTGATACAACTCGTCGATACGGTTGACCACATCCGGCAAAATGCTCTTGACGGCTCTGAATCCGATCTTGCCGCGCGAGCCGCGCTCCGCGATTTCGAATACCGCACGCTCGGCTTCGTCGACCACCTCGCGCGCTTCTCGGCCTTCCGGATCCAAGGCCGTACTGACGATCTGATTTCCCGCCGTGATCAGCTGGCGAAGCACTGAGCGCTCGCGCACGATGTCCGCATAGGCGCGAATATTCGCAGTGGTGGGGGTATCGCGCGCCAGGGACCCAAGTAGGACAGACCGCCGACCTGGTCCAAGCAGCCCCAGACTTTCCAAATGGCCGGACAGGGTCACGGCATCGCAGGGTTGGCTGCGCTCGATCAGAACGGCGGCTGCTTCGAAGATCAGCCGGTGATCGTTGCGATAGAAATCCTCGGCGGTGACGCGATCCGCGATCTGATCCCAGGCAGCGGAATCGAGCATCAAGCCGCCGAGTACGGATTGCTCTGCCTCGATTGAATGCGGCGGCAGGCGCAGGCCATCGCCTGGCGCCCAAGGTTCGATTGATGACGCGAGCGGACATGGGCTTCGCGAGCCCGCCGCTACTCTTCGGCGACGATTGAGACCAACAAGGTCACATCAACGTCCGTATGCAAGTGCAGCTGGACTTGATGATCGCCGGTGACCCGGATCGGACCGGTCGGCATGCGGACTTCGCTGCGGCTGATTGGTTGGCCCGCTTTGACGGCCGCCTCGGCAATATCGGCAGTGCCGATCGAGCCGAACAGTTTGCCCTCCGCACCCGCCTTGGCCTTGAGTTCGAGCTTGAAGTTCTCGAACTTCGCGGCGCGAGCCTGCGCCGCGGCCAAATCTTGGTTGGCCTTGGCTTCGAGTTCATGGCGCTGCGCTTCGAACTTGGCAATGTTCGCCGCCGTTGCCATGGTGGCGCGGCCCGTGGGAACCAGGAAATTTCGCGCGTACCCGGATTTGACCTTGACGCGATCGCCGATCTGACCGAGGTTTGCGACCTTCTGCAACAATATGATGTCCATGTGCCTTCGCCGGTTTAGTGCTGATCTGTGTAGGGCAGCAAGGCAAGAAACCGTGCGCGGCGAATCGCGAGCTGCAGCTGGCGCTGATAATGCGCGCGCGTGCCCGTGATGCGGCTCGGAACGATCTTGCCGGTTTCAGTGATATAGCTCTTGAGGGTGGCGAGATCTTTGTAGTCGATCTGCTTGACGTCATCTGCCGTGAATCGGCAGAACTTCTTGCGACGGAAAAAACGTGCCATGTGTGGCTCCTTACCGCATGCCCATGGGCATGTCGTCATCATCGCCTTCGTCACCAAAATCGTCATGACGACGGGCGTTCTCATCCGGCGCCCGCGCCATCGGCGAGGCTTCCGTGACCGCCGCGTCCATCTTGACCACCAGATTGCGCAGCACCGCATCGCTGAAGCGGAACGAGCCGGTCAGCTCCGTCAGCGTCTTCTGATCGCACTCGATGTTCAACAGGATGTAGTGCGCCTTGTGCACTTTGGAGATCGGGAAGGTCAGCTGACGGCGGCCCCAATCTTCGAATCGATGCACCGCGCCGCCGCCCGCACTGATCATGCCTCGGTAGCGATCAACCATCGCGGGGACTTGCTCGCTCTGGTCCGGATGGACCAGAAGCACAATTTCATAATGTCGCATTGTATTCCTTAAGGATTAAGCCTCCCGTTGCGAGCGGTGAGGCAAGGACTAAAGCCGGTTGCCCGGCAAAAAAGAGCGCGAAGGATACGTTTAAAGGCAGTTTTGGTCAACCAGAGCGCTGGCGCAAGACCTCAAATAGCACGATTCCTGCAGCTACGGAGACATTCAGCGACTCCATATGGCCTGCCATGGGTATGTGCACCAGGAAATCGCACTTTTCCCGGGTCAGGCGCCGCATGCCGCTGCCCTCGGCCCCCAGAACCAAGGCCACGGGACGCTTTAGATCCGCCGAATAGAGCGACTGGGCGGCCTCCCCCTCGGTCCCGACGACCCAGATACCCCGTCGCTTGAGCGCCTCCAGGGTGCGCGCCAGATTGGTCACGCTGACGACCGGAATGAATTCGGCGGCGCCCGCGGCCACTTTGCGCGCGACGCTGTCCAGTGTCGCGGCTCGATCCTTCGGGATGATCACGGCATGGGCCCCGGCGGCATCCGCCGTCCGCAGGCACGCGCCGAGGTTATGCGGGTCGGTGATCCCGTCCAGGACGAGCAACAGTGGATCGGCCTTGAGTTGATCGAGCAAGCCGGCCAGATCGTGCTCGTCCCAGCCCTTCAAGGGGCGCATTGCCGCGACGGCGCCCTGGTGCACGACATCGCCCACCAGCTTAAGGAGGGCCTCAGGCGCTGCCGCATGAATATGCACCCCCGCCAGCTGTGCGCGCTCCTGCAGCTCACGAACACGCACTTGCGCCTCGCGCGGCTGCGCAATCCAGAGTTCCAAAACGCGCTCCGGCGCTCGCTCGAGCGCGGCATTGACTGCATGCAAACCATAGACGAAGTTGCGCTTTGAATCAGCCACGACCGCCGCGTCCGCCGCGCTTGCCGCCGCCTTGGCCTCGACGGCTCTGGCTCGCGCCGCGCCGCGCCTGCGGCGCGCGCTGACCCTGCCGAGGCGCTCGCACCGTGCCGCGGGTTGCCGAGGCATTGGCATCGACCAATTCGAAGTCGATCTGCCGCTGCGTCAGGTCGACTCGGTTCAAGCCGCACCTGCACCGCATCGCCCAATTGCCAGCGCCGGCCGGTGCGCTGACCGACCAAGCCCATGCCGCCCTGCTCGAGTTCCCAATAATCGCCGGGAATCGCCGAGATGTGCACCAAGCCATCGATGGGCATCTCCTTCAGCTGGACGAACAGACCGAATTCCAGCGCGCTCGAAATCGTCGCATCGAAGATCTCGCCGATACGCGGCTGCATGTACAAACACTTGAGATATCCCATGACATCGCGCGAAGCATCGTCGGCGCGCCGCTCGCGCTGCGAACTCTCGGCACCGAGCACTTGCAGTTCTGCGGCGGTGTAGCGATGTCCCGATGGCGGACTGCGGCACGGCTGCAGCCTTGATGGCCCGGTGCACCAGCAGGTCCGGATAGCGGCGGATCGGCGAAGTGAAGTGCGCGTACTCTTCGAGCGCCAGGCCGAAATGTCCAATGTTGGTTTGCTGGTACACGGCCTGGGCGAGAGAACGGATGACCAAACCCTCGAGCAGCAGTCCGTCGGGCCGCGAAGTCAAGCGTTCGACCAGCTGCCGAAACTCTCGCGGTGTAGGCTTCTCTGAGAACTGCGCGTTGACCTGCAGTGCAGTCAACACTTTCTGCAGTTCGGTGACGCGCTTATCCTCGGGTTGACCGTGCACCCGGTACAGGCCTTTGGATTTCGAGGAGCGCAGCGCCACGGCGGCCTCCACGTTGGCGGCGATCATGCACTCCTCGATCAAGCGATGCGCATCGTTGCGTGTGACGGCGTAGAAGCCCTTCGATGGTGCCCTTCTCGCCGATGCGCGCCTTGACCTCGCCGCCGCGGAAATCCAACGCACCGCGCGCATCGCGCGCATGTTTGAGCGCACCGTACACCGCGTACAAAGTCTGCAGCGAGGCGCCCACCGCCGGCGCCACATCGCCGGCATGCTTTTTGGGGTCTTGCAAATAGCTCCACGCCTGATCATAGGTCAGCCGCGCATGCGAAATAATGACCGCCTCGTAGAATCGCGACTTGCTCAATTTGCCGGCCTTGCTCACATGCATGTCGCAGACGAAGGCCAATCGTTCGACGCGCGGCATCAGCGAACACAAATGATTCGACAGATGTTCCGGCAGCATCGGTATGACGCGATCCGGGAAATACACCGACGTCGCGCGCGCCCGCGCTTCCAAGTCGAGCGGCGTGCCGTAGCGTACGTAATTGCTCACGTCTGCGATGGCGACAATCAGGCGCCAGCCGCCGCCGGGTTGCGCGTCGGCGAACACGGCATCGTCGAAGTCCCGGGCGTCCGCGCCATCGATCGTCACCAACGGCAGATCGCGCAAGTCCACGCGGCCCTCGATATCCTCGGGCAAGACATCCGGGGGATATAGGTTTGCCTGCTGCAACACCTCGGGCGGAAATTCCTGCGGCAGGTCGTGCCTCAAAATGGCAAATCGCGCCGCGAGATCCGACGGCCGCAACCCGTTGAGCACTTCGATCGACGCGCCCCTGCGCCGGCGATTCGCCTTGCGGACGCTTGGTCACTTCGACGATGACCTCATCGCCTTCGCGCGCGCCGTGCCGATCAGCCAATTTGACTTCAACCGAATACCAGTGACCCGGATCTTCCGGCTCCACGTGGCCGCGGCTCTCGCCGGCGTGCCAGACCCCGCCGATCAGCGCCGGCGCATCGCCGATGCGCTGGATCAGCCGCGCTATGCGCCTGCCGCGCTCATTCATTCCCACAGCGAGCACTTCGACGCGATCGTTGTGCATCAAAGTCGCGGTGTCGGCGCGCGCCAGTATCAGCGGCGCCGAGCCGTCATCCGGCATCACCAGTACATCGCCATTGGCGCGGCCGCGCACGCGTCCCGCGACCCGCTCGCCATCGCCGGCGATCGCGAAGCCATTCGGCCCTTCAATGGCCTGGCCATCGCGCACCATGGCGGCCAAGCGTTTGGCGAGCGCCTGACGTTGCGTGTCCGTGCTCATCCCCAAGCGCTTGGCGAGCCGCGCGGCGCTCAACGGTTCCGGCGCCTCGCGCAAATGCTTCAGCAGCAGTTCGCGGCTCGCAATCGGATCGGCGTAGCGCGACTTCTCATGTTCTAGATTCGGATCCTCGCCGCGCCAATGGGCAGCGGGTTTGGCAGTGCGGTGGCTTTTGGGCCCGGATGAGCCGCTCGATCCGCGTCGTGTCATAGGTAATTAAAAGTGGAATTCGGGCAATGCATTGGCTAAACCTGTGAGGTGGGGGCAAATCGCCGATTTCCACCGTTGCGTGGAGGCGATTTACTGTTGCAGATTATCAGTTTTGCGCTTCGGCAGGCGTAAATTGGCGCAGCGGTGGTCCGTTACGCCTGCACTCGCGGCTCGCCGGCCCCAAAAAATGTACGGCAATGCGCCGCAAATTCCAGTGCCATCGGGCTCAATTTGCGGCTTGCCAAGGTCGCGAGCACCAGGCGGCTGTTGCTCACCGCAACGCTCAACGGCCGAGCCACCAACGCGCGCCCGTCGTAGGTCATGTTATTGGCGGGCTTGGTTGCCAAGATACTGTAGCCGAGCCCGTGGCCGACGAAACCGCGCACCATTTCCAGGGACTTGGTGCGAAACCCGACGGTGGGTTCAAGACCGTCGCTGCGGAACAGCGACAAGAAATATTCGCGGCTCGGTTCCAGATCCAGCAATACCATCGGTTCGCGCACCAGATCATCGAGCGCGATGCTTGCGGCGCGGCTGAGCGGATGGCCCTCGGGCAGCAGGACATAGGGAGCTCAATTCCGCCAGCGGCGTGATGTTCAAATCCGTGCTCAAGTTGAAGTCGTAAAGCAGCGCGACCTCGACGTCATTGCGGCGCAGACTCGCAATCAGGTGCTCCTGATCCGCCTCCAGCAACGTCAGCGCGATGCCGGGATGCAGCTTCGTCAGCCGCGCGACCAGCGCCGGAACGACGAAGGGCGCAACCACTTGGTAGCAGCCGAGGGTCAGCGCTAATTTCGCCGCGGCGCGTCTCGCGGTGCGCCGCTGATGGAAGCGCCGCGGCACGCCGTAGGCACGATTCGCGTAGATGAGAGGCGCGCCGCCGCCCGCGACATGGATATCCTGGACCGAGCCAAAGACCACGAAATGCGATCCGACACGTTCGCTTGCGGTCACGCGGCAATCGAATGCCACCAAGGCATCGAGCACGCGCGGCGCACCCGTCACCTGAGTGGCCCACTCGGTGCAGTCGAATTTCGCGTCGCCGCGAGCGCCGCTGCGGCCGGCAAAATTATCCGAGATGTGCGCTTGATCGTCGCGCAGCACGTTGACGCAGAAAACGCCGTTCTCGAGCAGCGCGGCGGCAACCGCGCTGCGATGGTGAATGCATACGAGCAGAGTGGGCTGCGGAGTATCGGCTGAGACCGATACCATGGCGGATACCGTCACGCCATGGCGACCCGCGGAGCCGTCAGTGGTGACCACATTGACGGTACACGCGGCATGGCTCATGCCGTGCAAGAATCGCTGCCGTAAACCGGGATCGATCGCCGCGGGTTGCGCGCGGGCCTTCTTGTCGCTCATTTGCCCATTCGCATGTTCTGATACCCCGCGTTGCGAATTTAGACATGCGCAGTTTAACTCGCCTGGAGGCGCTGCAGGCCCCTAGATTGACAAGCATTAACCCAGTGCGTACATTTCTGCGCCTCGCGTATGGCGGACCCATCTTGCCCAGGTGGCGGAACTGGTAGACGCGCTGGTTTCAGGTACCAGTGGAGCAATTCGTGGAGGTTCGAGTCCTCTCCTGGGCACCACCGCTAGAGCGACTTTCTCGCTTGCCTTGATCCCGACTTTCCATTTACCGGTGAATGACCGCAAATACGACATCGTTCTGTACGGAGCCTCGGGATTCACCGGCAGGCAGACGGTCGAGTATTGCAAACAATTTGCTCCTGCGGGCTTATCCTGGGCAATCGCAGGACGAAATCGCTCCAAACTAGAGAGCGTCAATTCGGCGGGCGCGGACGTGCTGGTTGCCGACGCCCAAGATGACACTGCGCTGGATGATCTGGCACGACAGACCCGGGTTGTCGCGAGCACTGCAGGACCCTTTGGTCTTTACGGCACGAAGCTAGTCGACGCGTGCGTGCGCAACCGTACTCATTACTGCGATATCACCGGCGAGACCCCTTGGATCCGTCAGCAGATCGACCGGCATCACGCGCGAGCAGCTGCCGACGGAACCCGTATCGTGCCGGGCTGCGGTTTCGACTCGATACCGTCGGATTTCGGCGCATGGCTGACTTGCCGGCACCTGCACGACGCGCTGCATTCGGAAGCCTCGAGCGTATCTGCCTATTTTCGGGTCGGCGGCGGCATTAATGGCGGAACATTGGCGTCGTTGTTTCATATGCTGGAAACGAATCAACTCATTGTTTCCCGTGATCCGTTTCTTTTGGATCCTGATCCTGCTGCGCACACGCGGGAGGAGCGCGATCGCAATGCGGACCCCGGCGGCGTTTGTTACGATGATCACCCTCAAGAAATGGGTGGGCCCGTTTCTCATGGGAGCGATCAATACGCGAGTCGTCCGTCGAACGCAGGCGCTGCTGGGTACGCATTTCGAGTATCAGGAGTACTCGACGTATCGGCAGTCCAGAACGGCGCGCGGCAGTGATGCTCGCCGGCAAAGTATTCGAATCGATTGCGGCGTCGGGATTCGGACGCCGCATTCTCAAGCGGCTGCTACCGAAGCCCGGCGAGGGGCCATCGGAAAAGGTCATGAGCGAGGGGTTTTTCGAATGCGAGTTGATCGCGACGGACAGCAACGGCGGCCGCGTGCGCGGCGTCTTTAAAGGACAGGGTGATGCGGGCAACCGCATTACGGTCAAGTGCTTGTGCGAATCCGCGTTCCTGTTGGCGGACTTGAAGGAGGGACACTCGCGGGTGAAGCCCTTTGCCGGCGGCGGAGTACTCACGCCGGTGACCGGATTGGGAGAAGGCCTGGTCGCCCGCTTGGCAAAAGCCGGAATCACTTTATCTTTCGTCTACCTTACTTTGTCTTTCGTCTACCTTTGGGTCACTGACGTGTGGCGCGACGAATCCCTGCAGTCGTCAGAAATTGCTCGTCGGCGATGCGCACCAGATCGCGCCCTTCGTTCTTCGCCAGTACAGTGCGGCGTCGGCACGCGCGATGAGTTCATCGAGCGAGCGCACTTGATTCTCGCGCATGGCAAGCCCCGCGCTCAGGCTGACGCGCAGGCCGGCGCCCGACGGCGGCAGATTGATGCCGAATACCAGCGTGCGCAGCCGCTCGAGCGTCGCCATCGCCACGTCGGGTGTTGCGTCCGGCATGATCAACAGGAATTCCTCACCGCCCCAGCGGCCGAGCACATCGCCGGCTCGAATCGACTCGCGCCCCAAGCGCGCGAACTCCCGCAGCACATAATCGCCGGTCGCGTGTCCGCAGCGATCGTTGATGAACTTGAAGTGGTCCATGTCGATGATCGCGATGGTGAGCGGCTTTTCCGATGCTTGGCCGCCGCCAGCGCGTCCGTCGCCAACTCCGCCGTTCGGCGCCGATTCGGCAATCCCGTCAATCCGTCCAGGCTGGCGAGGCGCACCAGCTGTTGGCGGAAGCGCAGGTTCGTGACCAGGAAATAAATGAGCAGCGCGATCACCAGCACCGCGGAAACGGCGGCGATCGCATTCCAGCGCAATTGCTGCGCTTGGCGCTGAGATTGTTCGTGGGACAGGTCCAATTCGCGCTTCAACAATGCATTGCGCTCGATCTCGCGATCCGTCTCGAAGCGAGCGCGCAGCGCAACCGCCTGTTTGGTGCGGTCGGAGTCATTGGCCGTGACATAGCGGCGCATGTATTCGGCGAGATCGTTATACGCATCCCGGTAGTTATGCAGCGCGGCATTGGTGCGCGCGCGCCATTGATACAACGAGGCGACGCGATAAGGCAGCACGTCGGTGCCGCTGTGATCGAGCACTTCGTTTAAAGTCGCCAGTGCCTTTTCAGGATGTCCTTCGGCAAGGTCGATGCGCGCAAGCAGCGCCTCGGTCTCTTTGACCTCATCCGAAAATCGGGATGCGATGAAGGTGAACAGCGCGTTCTCGCAAGTCGAACGCGCCTTGATGAGCTGGCCCAGTTCGATGCGCGCCTCGCACATCCGCACATCGGCAAACGCGACGCCCTGGGTATCATTCAGCATGGCGCTCAACTTGCGCGCATCCTCGAATTCATCGATCGCCTGCGAGTACTTCTGCATCAGAATGAGAATTCGGCCGCGCAGGAATCTGTCGACGGACAGCGCGAGCGGCGCGTGCTGTGCCGTGTCCCAATCGATCGCTTCCTGATTCAAGGCCAGCGCTTGCGGGTAATCGCCCATGCTGCGCAAAACCGTGGCGAGCACTCCCGCGGCTAGCACGTGCGGCTCCGCGAATGCCGGCGTGGTGCTGGAGCGATAAGCCTGCGTGAGGCTGCCGATCGCCAGGTCCTCGCGGTCCTGTCGGTATTGCAACAGGCCGCGCCCGATCAGCAGGCAAATATCTTCGAGCGATCCGCGGTTTTGCACCGCTTGCGCCTCTTCGGTGACTTTGGCGGCAGCCGCAATCCCGGCCTGGTCGTACACATTCTCCGCGTACAGCGACAACAGCATGATGCGCACCGGATCGGTATTGTCGGTCGCATATTTCATTCCCTTGAAGACGGCGTCGCGGGCCTTGGATTCCAGCTCGAGGATGCTGTAGGCCTGTGCTTGCACGCTATACAGCGAGGCGAGGCGCTGTGGGTTGGGAATGGGCGTCCGCGAGTTCGGTCTTCAGAAGCGCGGCGACCTTTTTGAGCGCCGCATTCGCGTCCTGATCGACCATTATTTGCAATGCGCGGATGGCCGGGTCCGCATTGGGCAGGCAAGCCGCCTCGGCCGGCTGAAACGCCAGCGTCCACGACAGCATCAGCACGGCGAAAATACCCGCTATTCCCGCTTCGGGAAGCACGCCGGCCCGCATACGTGGGATTACACATGATCGCTGGGAAATTACGGGTTTCGCCGCCCCGGTTCGTTACCTGAAGTCACGGTTTTAAACTTCTGCACCATCGGCGCTCGAGGCTCGCGCCCAGGCGCCGGCCGAGTGTGATGCAAGTCGCAGGCGCTTACGCCGTCCTGCGAACGACGAGGGTGACAAGATCGCTCGGAAAGGGAGCATATTGGGCGTCGCGATACACATATCTCGCCCCGCAACAAAGCATAAAGAAGGATAGGGCTGCTTATGTCATCATTTTTTGATCGCGAGAACACGGTTGCCGGCCCTGGGTTTAATCGCTTTCTGGTGCCGCCGGCAGCCCTCGCGGTACATCTCTGCATCGGTCAGGTTTATGCCATTTCGACCTTCAACCTGCCGCTCACGAAACTGATTGGGCTGACGCAGTCCGCGCCCGGTGACTGGAATTTGAAGGATGTGGGCTGGATCTTTTCCATCGCGATCGTGTTTCTCGGCTCCTCCGCCGCCCTTTTCGGGAGGTGGGTGGAGCGCGTCGGCCCTCGCAAGTCGATGTTCGTCTCGGCGCTGTGCTTTGCCGGCGGATTCTTGGTTTCTGCGGTTGGCATCCACTTGCACCAGCTGTGGATTATCTATCTAGGTTATGGGGTGCTGGGCGGCTGCGGGCTGGGTATCGGCTACATCTCGCCGGTATCGACGCTGATCAAGTGGTTTCCTGATCGGCCCGGCATGGCAACCGGCATGGCCATCATGGGCTTCGGCGGCGGCGCGCTGATCGCCGCGCCGCTTTCCGTGCTGCTGATGAAGCACTTTGCCACCGCCACCTCGAATGGGGTGCTGGAAACCTTCGTGACCATGGGCGTCATTTATTTCATGTTCATGATGATCGGTGTAATCGCCGTGCGGGTGCCGGCCGACGGACTGGAAACCCGCCGGCTGGGTCCCGGCGGCGCATCAGCGGCCGCTGGTGACGCAAGCCAATGTGTCGGTCGATGTGGCGTGGCGGACGCCGCAATTCTGGCTGCTGTGGGTCGTGCTTTGCATGAATGTGACCGCGGGAATCGGCGTGCTGGGCCAAGCCTCGCCGATGATTCAGGAAATGTTCCCCGGCCGCATCACGCCGATCGCGGCCGCGAGTTTCGTCGGCCTGATCAGCCTGTTCAACATGGTCGGCCGATTCTTCTGGGCCAGCACCTCCGACTACATCGGCCGGCGCAATACCTACATGGTGTTCTTCATCCTCGGTATCCTGCTTTACGCGCTGGTGCCGACCTTCGGGCATCTGGGTTCGACGCCGCTGTTCGTGGCCGCGTTCTGCATCATCCTGTCCATGTACGGCGGCGGCTTCGCCACCATCCCGGCGTACCTGCGCGATGTGTTCGGCACCTTCCAAGTCGGCGCCATTCATGGCCGGTTGCTGACGGCATGGTCGGTTGCCGGCGTGCTGGGCCCGGTGCTCGTCAATTATATTCGCGCCTATCAGATCGACAACGGCGTGCCGAAGGCGCAGGCCTATTCGGTCACCATGTACATCATGTGCGGGCTGCTGCTCATCGGCTTCATCTGCAATTTCGCGATGCGCCCCGTCGATGAGAAATACCATTACAAGGGTGCCGCGACGAGCAGCGGCACCTGCAGGAGGCAAAGCATCATGAACGCTCGGCTCGGTTTGCTATGGCTTGTGGTCGGAATTCCGTTATTGTGGGGCGCGTGGAAAACGCTTGAAAACGCTTTGAAATTATTTCAATAACACGCCGGGCGACTCCCGGCGAGACGGAGTACGCCCATGCATATCAATTTGAGTCTCGCGCCGCTCGTCGCGCTGATCGCCGGCATCCTGATTCTGGTGATGCCGAAATTGTTGAATTACATCGTCGCGCTGTATCTGATCGTCATCGGGTTGCTGGGCCTGTTCGGCACCGGCGGGTCATTTCACTTCAGATAACGCCGCGCAGCGCCGCGCCATTGGGGCTGCCGAATCCGGTGCACGCATCCCAGCCCGCGGCCGCGGCAAAGTCGCCGTTGTTGCCGGAAGTGATGTCGCGCAGCGCCGCGGGAGCCTGATACAGCCGCGGATTGATCAGCCCGCGGGCTTGCCCGCTATTTGGTTGAAGCGCGCGATCAGTGCCGCCCACAACGGCGCCACCGCGCTGGTGCCGCCGATGACGCTGTCGGTGCCGTCGACGCGCACCTCGTAGCCTGTTTCAGGATCGGCATTGCCCGCGACGTCGGGCACGCCGCGCATGCTCAAGGGCGCGCGCGTTCCTTGGGTCGTCACGGCGCTGAGGCCCGCCTGCCACGCGGGCGTCGCGAAGAAGGCGCTGATGCCGCCGCCGCTCGCGCCGCCGCTCGCGCCGTCATTCCAAACCACTTCCTCGCTGATGGCGCTCGCGGCTGGCCTTGAGGCTGGTGCCGCCGCAGGCGAGCGCGAAGGGACTCGAGGCGGGAAAATCCACGTGATCGCCGCCGTCGGTAACGCCGTCGCTGGAGCCGTTGTCGCCGGAGGCGACGCACACCGTGATGCCCAGGGTGGCGGCGGCCTGGAAGGCATCGTCCATGGCCGTCATGGCCTGCGATGTCCAGGTGGATTCCGGGCCGCCCCAGCTGATGGAAATGACCGAGGGCTTATTGGTCGTGTCGTGAATGGCGGTGGTGATGGCATCGAGAAAGCCGGCATCGGTATTGGGAGCGAAGTACACCGCGATCGTTGCTTGCGGCGCGATCGCTCCGACCACCTCGATGTCGAGCATCACCTCGCCATCCGGACCGTTGGCATCGCCCGTCGGCGTATTTTGAGCATGATCGACCGACACCGCGGTGACCGTAGGCGAGCCCACGCCCAGACCCTTGAAATAGGTATCAAGGTCCGCCGGGCGAAAACCGCCGCCCAACTCGATCAGCGCCACGCACTGGCCCGCACCGGTGCCGGCCGGAAAGCCATACAGCGCGGCGATTTGCGTCGGTGTGAACGAGGTGGCGGCGCTGGCCGCCGGTCGCACCCTGAAATGCGCCGCAGCCTGCGGCCGACTGTCGAGGCCGAGCACTGCTTCGACCACGCCTTGCAGCGAGCTCGGCAACTCGATGCTGCCGGTGCGACCGCGGTAGCTGCAGCTGTCGTGCTGCATGCGCTGCAATTGGACATTGAAGGCCGCATTGAACTGCGCCACCGTACCGGAAAGCATCACGGTTCGCCGTGCCGCATGTTCCAGCACGACAGCCAGTCCCTGGGCTGCTGCGAAGGCGCGCACCGCCGCCAAATCGGCGGCATCGGCGCCATGGCGTGTCGCAAACTCCTCGCGTGTCATAAAAGGGCGCGCCTTGGCCCGCTGCCAATTGAGCTGCGCGTGCATGAAACTCCGAGGCAGAGCGACGGCGCACCAGTACCGTCACTTCCAGCCGTTCGGTCGGATCCGCAGGCGCGACCACGCGCGCGCCCGGCATGGCGACGCGCTCGCTGCCTGTCAATGCAATGTTTGCCATGATGGCCTCCTGCGAATTGGGGAGGTCTAAGTGTACTCACGGCGAAATTTATCGCCATGTCGCGGCTTCGCGACCCGATCTGAACTTAAATTAGGCCCTCGCCCGCAATGGCCGTCGGGCAAACCATCCAAACAAGAAAATGCCGCAATAACAAGCCGCCGGCACGACCAGCGCATATTTCAAACCCCAATAATCAGCCGCATTGCCGGTTAGCAGCGGGACGATGGCGCCGCCCACGATCGCCATGCAAATTACGCCGGAACCTTCCGCCGCCCGCTCCCCGAGGCCTTCGTTTGCCAGCGTAAAAATCGTCGGAAACATGATGGAGTTGAACAGGCCGATCGCGAGCAGCGACCAGGCCGATACCGCGCCCGAGGTGTTGGCCGAAATCGTCAGCAAGGCAATGACGGCGGCGGCGACGCAGGCCAACACTTTGCCCGGCGAAAAAAGCCGCAGCACATAGGAGCCGATGAATCGCCCCACCATGGCGCCGCCCCAATAAAACTGGATGTGCTTGCCGGCCGACTCGGCATCCAGCGCCAAGGTATTCGGTTGCATCAGGTAATTGACGATGAGCGAGCCGATCGCCACTTCGCCGCCGACGTACAAAAAGATGCACAACGTTCCGAAAGCAAATCGCGGACGGGTGAGCAGATTGAATGCCCGCAGGATGGGCGTGTGCGAGGCCGGCGGTTCGACCAAAGCCTTGCGGTACCACCAGACGGCCGCGGCGATCAGCGATCAGTGCTATCGCAAGCCCAAGATAAGTGTGCACGATGACCTGGGTCTCAGTGGTGCGGAACGCATCGAGCGCGGCGCCCGACAAGCGTCTGTCGGATCCACTTTCGCCAAGCGTGCCCAGAATCAAGATCGATCCGACGTAGGGAAATATGGTCGTGCCGAGCGAATTGAAGGCCTGCGCAAAGGTCAAGCGGCTGCTCGCCGTGGCGGGCTTTCCCAGCATGGAAATCAGCGGATTGGCCACGACCTGCACGGTGGTGATGCCGGCGGCCAGAACGAACAACGCCAGCAGAAATAAGCCGAATAGCCCTTGCGATGAGGCGGGAATGAATAAGACGCATCCGGCCGTCATGATCAAAAGCCCGGTGACGGCGGAGCGCATATAGCCGATACGCCGCACCAGCGCCGCGGCGGGGATCGAGATGATGAAGTAAGCGGCGAAAAACGCGACTGAATCAACATCACCTCGCCGTAGGTCAAGGTGAACAATCGCCTTCAGCTTCGGAATCAATACATCGTTGAGGCTGGTGATGCCGCCGAAAGCGAAAAACAAGACGAACACGAATGCCTGCAAACCTGGCGCATAGGTGGCCTGGACGGTCTCGTTCGAATTGCCGGCCGCGACGTGCATCAGGCGAAGGGATTCTGGCGAATGATGGTCTGTTCGCGATCAGGCCCCGTGGAAATGATGGTGATGGGCACGCCGACCAGCGCTTGCAGGCGCTCCAAGATATTTTCGGGCATTCACCGGCAGGTCATCATAGTTCGTTATCCCCACCGTGCTCTCCTTCCAACCCGGCATGTTCTCGTACACCGCCTCGCAGGCGCCGTAGTCTCCCGATAGCAGCGGCGGCGTGGTCGCGATGCCGGCATCGGTTTCGTAGCCCACGCACACCCGAATCGTGTCCAGAGCCGTCGAGCACGTCCAGCTTGGTGACGCACAGCAACGAGCAACTGTTATGCACGATGGAGCGGCGCAACGCAACCGCGTCGAACCAGCCGCAGCGCCGCCGCCTGCCTGTGACCGAGCCGAACTCATGGCCGACGCGGGATAAATACTCGCCGGTCTCATCGAGCAATTCGGTCGGGAAAGGACCCGCACCGACGCGCGTGGCATAGGCTTTGACGATGCCCAGCACCTCGTGCAGCTGCCGCGGTCCGATGCCTGAGCCGGCCGCAGCGCCGCCCGCGGTGGTGGTCGAGGAGGTCACGTACGGATAGGTGCCGAGATCCACGTCGAGCATGGCGCCCTGCGCGCCTTCGAACAGCACATTGCGGCCCTCGCACGCTCAGTTGCTCGAGGATGCCTGCGACATCCGCCACCAACGGCTTCAAACGCTCGCCCAGCGCCAAGATTCGATTCCAGCACCTGCTGAAAATCGACCGGCGCCGTTTGAAATAGCGCTGCAAAATGAAGTTGTGATAGTCGAGGATTTCGCCGAGCTTCGCCGCGAAACGCTCGCGATGAAATAGAGTCGGCGACCCTGAGCGCGCGGCGCGCCACCTTGTCCTCATACGCCGGCCCGATGCCGCGCCCCGTCGTGCCGATGGCATTCTCGCCCTGCGCCTTCTCGCGCGCCTTATCGAGCGCAACGTGCGAGGACAGTATCAGCGGACAGGCCGGACTCACGCGCAGGCGTTCGAATACCGGCACGCCCTGCGCGATGAGCATTTCCGCTTCCTTGAAAAATGCCTCGAGCGACAGCACCACGCCGTTGCCGATGAGGCATTGCACGTGCGCATGCAGGATCCCCGAGGGAATCAGCGATAGAACCGTTTTTTTGCCGCCGATGACCAGCGTGTGGCCGGCGTTATGGCCGCCCTGAAAACGCACCACCGCCTGCACCTGATCGGTCAGCAGATCGACGACTTTGCCCTTGCCTTCGTCGCCCCACTGCAGCCCGATCACCACCAGATTCTTACCCACTACGCACCATCCACAGCAATGCCAGTCCCGCCACCATGCTGATGAGTCCTCCCCAGCGCAGCTGCGCCGGCTCGGCCTTTGCAAGTTTCGACATCAGCCGCTGCGCGGCCGCCGGATTGACGAAGGGCAGTGTTCCTTCGATCACCAAGTACAAAGCGAACGCGCCACCCAAATAGCGCGCAAGTTCACTCCAACCAATATCCATCATGAATTACGGGTCAGCGCGACGGCGGTAGCGGTTGCGGCTTGTTGAAATACTTGAAGTACGCACTGTCGGGCGCGATCACCAGCATGTCGCCCTGCGTGCCGATCGCCTCTCGGTACGACTGCATGCTGCGATAGAAGCTGTAGAACTCCGCGTTCTTGGAGTAGGACTTGGCGTACACCTCGCTCGCCGACGCATCGCCCTGCCCGCGAGTCTGAGCTGCCTGCCGTGCGGCATCGGCCAGAATTTCGGTTTGCTGCTTGTTGGCCTCGGCACGGATTTTCTCCGACGCCTCCACGCCCTCGGCACGCAGCTTGGCTGCCTGCGCTTTGAAAGTGGATCGCATGCGGTCGAATACCGAGTCCTGCACCTGCTGCGGCAGATCGATCTTGGTGATGCGCACATCGACCAGTTCGACGCCTAGCTGTTCGGCGAGCGGGCGCGCGGTTTTCATCATGGCATCGGTGAATTCCGCGCGCTCCGCGGTGATCACCTGCTGCAATGTGCGCTGAGTGACGACGCTCTTGATGCTGTCCTTGACGGTTTCGCCCAGGCGCGCATTGGCGACCTCCTCGGTGCCGCCGGTGGACTCGTAGTAGCGGCGCAAATTCATGGATGCGCCACTTGACGTAGAAATCCACGTTCAGCTGCTCCTGCTCGCGGGTCAGAAAATGCTCCGACGGGTACATCTGCGTGAGGATTCGCGCATCATAGCGGCTCACTTCGTTGACCAGCGGAATTCGAAAATGCAGCCCGGGCTTGTAGTTCGACTCGACGATTTCGCCGCCGATCGATTTGATGGCGAGTTGTCCCTCGCTCACCGTGAAGAGGCTCGCGCGCACGATCAAAATCACCGCCACCAGGGCCAGCAAGATATAGAGCAGCCGGTTTTGCATCAGCGCACCCCACGCGCGCGGGCGGGATCTTCCACCGGCGTCACCTGGATCTCCGGCAGCCGCGTCTGCGGAGCGACGGTCATCGTATCGTTGGGATTGGAGATCGACTGCGGCCCGGAGGAAATCAACTTCTCCAGAGGCAGGTAGAACATGCTGTTGCCGCCCTTGACGTCGACGATGCACCTTGCGCGAATTCTTGTAGACATTTTCCATGGTCTCAAGATACATGCGCTCGCGCGTCACGGCCGGCGCATGTTCGTACTGGTTCAAGACCTGATCGAATCGAGAGGTGTCGCCCTGCGCGATCGCCAGCACCTGCAGGCGATAGGCCTCCGCATCGAGGAGATTCTTGGCGGCTTGGCCGCGCGCACGCGGCACGACATCGTTGCGATAGGTTTCCGCATCCTGCTGATAGCGCTGCCGGTCCTTATCCGCCTTGATGGCGTCGCGCTGCGCATCCTGGACGGGCTCGGGAACGATGACGTCGTTCAATTGCACGCTGATGATGTTGACGCCCAAGTCGTAGTTATCGAGCGTCTTTTGCAACAGCTTCTTGGCGCGGTCGGTGATCGAAGGATCGAACGCCAGCGCCTTGTCGATCGAGGCCTGCCCGACCGCCTCGCGCATGGCGCTCTCGCTTACCTGCACCAGCGTCTCTTCGACATTGTTGACCTCGAACAAATACTTGCGCGGTTCCGGCTTGGTGTACTGCACCGCCGATTTGACCTCGACCAGATTGGTATCGGCGGTCAGCATTCGCGCATCGTCCGTGAATGCTCGATTGCTGCGAGACGTTGACGATGCGCTTCTGCTCGATCGGCCACGGCAGATGCCAGTTGTACCCGGGCCCGGTGGTCTGCATGTACTTGCCGAAGCGTAGGATGACCGCGCGCTCCTGCGCGTCAACCCGATACACGCCGCTGCCGATCCATACCGCCGCGATCAGGACCAAAATACTGCTCAAGCCTTTGCTGAAGCCTGGAGACTTTGCCCGCTGCCGAGACCGCCGCCGCCGCCGCCGCGGCCGAACAACGCGCTCAAGCGGCGCTGGAAATTTCGCAGCACATCATCCAAATCGTTTTGCGATTGTTGGGGTCGGTTCCAGGGATTGCGTTTTTCCCCGCCAGGTTCATTCCAAGCCATGAGATATGCCTAATTATAAGGAGCCGCGCATTCTATCAGGCGACCCGCTAGCTACCTAGAGAACTCAGATGACGCGCCGTCAAGCGACCCGCTGTGCAAGCGCGCGCTCAGGCTTCAAAAGAACGACGCCCTTGGCGCCCGACAATTTGGCAACCTCGCTCAGATCCAACTCCACCTCCAAATCCCAACTGCCATCCTCGCACTGCCGTTCGGCACGCACGGCATTGCGCGAGTACAAGTCAGAGCGCACGGCGGCCGCTTGCAATTGCAAATGAAACGTACGGCGCACCTGATTGGGACGCACGGCGCGCGCCAGCGCTTCGCGCAATCCATCAAGACCAGCGCCATTCGCCGCAGATACCCACGCCTGCGTCGCCACGCCGTCGGCGCCTGCGATGCTTCGCGGATTGTCGCCGCTCAGGTCGATCTTATTGAAAACCAGCAACTCGCGAATCTCGCCGGCGCCTATGCCCTTCAGCACGTCGCGTACCTGGTCGATGCGCTCATCACGCAACGGATCGCTGGCATCGACGACGTGCAGCAGCAAATCCGCGTCGCGCGCCTCTTGCAAGGTGGAACGGAATGCGGCGATGAGTTCGTGCGGCAGCGCTCGCACAAATCCCACGGTATCCGCCAATACCACCTCGCCGACGTCGGCCAATTTGACCCGCCGCACGGTGGGATCGAGCGTCGCGAATAGTTGGTCGGCGACGAAGCTGTCAGAACCGGTGAGCGCGTTGAACAGCGTCGACTTGCCGGCATTGGTATAGCCGACCAGCGCGACCGTAGGCACCGGCACTTCGCGCCGCACGTGCCTTCCCGTATCCCGCTGCCGATCCAGCTTTTCCAAGCGCGAGCGCAGGGTGCGAATACGTTTGGCGATCAGGCGCCGGTCGGTCTCCAATTGAGTTTCGCCCGGGCCGCGCAACCCGATGCCGCCCTTTTGTCGCTCAAGGTGAGTCCAGCCTTTGACGAGGCGCGTGGCCAGATGCGAAAGCTGCGCAAGTTCCACTTGCAGCTTGCCCTCGAAACTGCGCGCGCGTTGCGCGAAGATGTCTAAAATCAAACCGTTACGATCTAATACTCGACGACCAGTGAGTTTCTCCAGATTGCGCTCCTGGCTGGGCGTCAGCGTTTGATCGACCAGTATCAGGTCAGCGTGCTGCGCCTCGGCAAAGGCATGGATCTCCTCCGCCTTTCCCGAGCCTACAAAGTACTTGGGGTCGGGCCTCGCTCGCGCGGCCAACACGGTACCGACTGAGACCGTACCGGCCGAGGCCGCCAGCGCCGCAAATTCGGCGATGTCGTTCGGATCGACCGGATGCCCGATGCCGACGCCGACCAAAACGGCGCGCTCGCCGCCTTGTGGGCGTTCAAATAATTGCAGAGCGCCACCCACTCATTCGACGATAGCCGGTTCCGTCACTTCGCCATCCTCGCCGGTCGGCAAGCGCACATTGCGTGCGGGCACAACCGTGGAGATGGCATGTTTGTAAACCATCTGACTAACACTGTTTCTCAATAAGACGACGAACTGGTCGAATGAATCGATCTGTCCTTGTAGTTTGATGCCGTTCACGAGATAGATTGAAACGGGCACCCTTTCTTTGCGCAGGGCATTCAAAAATGGATCCTGCAGAGACTGGCCACGGGCCATGAGTAAAGCTCCTTGTTTTTAGTGTCGTTTGTACTGCCGTATCACTTCCATGCGGCACGAGGCACATACCCGATTAATGCTAGCACAGCGCAATGGCGCAAGTTTAAACAAGACCGCCAAATCCGCCCTCCGATAGTGCATCAAAAATCGCGTGTGCAACGTCCGGACGCATGGAATCTAACCACCGTGCAGCGGCGCGCCGACGTAGCCAGGTCAATTGCCGCTTAGCGAGTTGTCGCGTCGCCGCAATAGCCTGATTTTCGGCTTCCTTCAACGCACATTGTCCCGTCAAATATCGCCACAGCTGTCGATATCCGACCGCACGCATGGATGGATGTTCCGGGCTCAAATCGCCTCTTTCGTACAAGCCCCTGACTTCTTCGACAAAGCCGGCTTCGAGCATTGCCTTAAACCGCCATTCGATCTTGGTGTGTAACTCGGCGCGTTCAAGGGGGGCAAGTGCAAATTCCATGACATTTACGTCGTCGAATACCGACACCCGCGCTTGTTGCAGTTTTGTGATGGTTTGGCCGGTAACGCGATGGACTTCGAGGGCCCGCTGGATGCGCTGCGGGTCGTTGACGTGAATGCGAGCCGCGGCCACCGGATCCACCGCGGCCAACTCCGCATGAACCGCCGCCCACCCCGCCTTTGCTGCCCGCGCATCGATTTCGGCGCGAACCTTGAAGTTCGCCTCCGGCAAATCCGCTATTCCCGTCGTAAGTGCATGGAAGTACATCATCGTGCCGCCGACCAACAGCGGTTGATTGCCACGCGCCCAGATCTCGAGCATTGCCCGCTGCACGTCGAGCGTGAATTCCCCCACCGAGTAGCCCGCGGCTGGGATCGCGGATATCGATCAAATGATGTGGGATACGCTCGCGAGTGCTCAAAGTGGGCTTCGCGGTACCGATGTCCATACCGCGGTACACCAGCGCCGAGTCGACACTGATGATTTCCAGCGGCAATTGTTCCGCCAGCCGCACCGCCAGGTCCGATTTGCCGGTACCCGTCGGTCCCATCAACAACACCGCCGAGCGGCGTTTCGGCCTCAGATCGCTCACCGCCCGCGCAGAAACAATCTATCCAGCTCGCCCATCGACAAGCGCACCCAAGTGGGACGGCCGTGATTACATTGATCGGCGCGGTCAGTGCTCTCCATTTCACGCAATAAGGCGTTCATCTCCGGCACGCTCAAGGAGCGCTGGGCGCGCACGGCCGCATGGCAGGCCATGGTCGCGAGCAGATGATTGATTGACTCCTCGACGCGGCGCGAGTGACCCGACTCCAGCAGGTCCGATAGCACGTCACGCACGATGCCGGCCGGATCCCGGCCCGCCAGCAGGGTGGGAATTGCCCGCAGTGCGAGTTGATCGGGACCCAAACGCGTGACACCGAAGCCTAAGGCCGAAAATTCTTGGCTGTGCTCTTCCGCCATATCCGCCTGCGCGGGCGTCACGTTGAGAACCTCGGGCATCAAGAGCTGCTGCTGCGCGGTGTGGCCTGCCAGCAATTTCTTCATGCCCTCGTACATGATGCGTTCATGCGCGGCGTGCATGTCCACGAGCACCATGCCCTCGGCGGATTGCGCCAAGATGTAGACGCCGTGAAGCTGCGCAATCGCATAGCCCAAGGGCGCGGAGGTGTCCCGCAGGGGCGTCATCGCGCACTTGCGCGGTAGCGGCGTTCAGATAGGGGCGGTAGGCATCGGCCGAGGTGCGCCGCGGCGCTTCCGGGAGGGAAAAATGCGCTTGTGAGGGAGCGCCGGCTGCGAAGCTGGATGCGCCGGTGAGCCAGTCTGCGGGGGCGCTGCCTGCGGAATCCGCAGCCGGCCGGGTATCCTTCAGGACTCTTTCCACGGTTCGAAATACGAAGTCGTGGATGCGGTGCGAATCGCGAAACCGCACCTCCAGCTTTTGCGGATGCGCATTGACATCAACTTGGCTCGGATCCAGCTGCAAATACAACACATAGGCGGAAAATCGGCCGTGAAAAAGCACGTCCCGATAGGCGAGCCGCGCCGCGCCCACGATGAGCTTATCGCGCACAAAGCGCTCGTTTACATATGCGAACTGCAGGTCCGCCTGGCTGCGGGAAAAGGTCGGCGACGCCAACCAGCCCTCGAGCCGCAGGGACTTCGGTTTCATGGCGCAGCTCGATCACATGCGCCGCGAATTCCTCACCGCAAATCCGGGCGACCCGTTCCAGCCGCTGCGCGCTGCCCTGTGCACTGCTCAGGGTCCACACATTTTTGCCGTTGTGGATGAGCACAAACGTCACATCAAAGCGCGACAGGGCCATGCGCTCCAGCATGCGTACGATGTGCTGGTATTCGGTGTTCTCGGTGCGCAAGAACTTGCGCCGTGCGGGAACATTGAAGAATAAATCGCGCACCTCGACGCTGGTTCCCGCGCCGCGCGAGGCCGGCGCCGGCGGGCTGATCTCGCCGTCACGCGCATCGACGACCCAGGCATGCGCGGCGTTTGCGGTACGCGATGCCAACGACAGGCGGGAAACGGAGGCAATGCTCGGCAGCGCTTCACCGCGAAACCCCAAGGTCGCGACGTTTTCCAGGTCCTTCAAAGAGGCAATCTTGCTCGTGGCATGCCGGGCCAGCGCCGCCCTCAAGTCACGAGGCATCGATCCCGATGCCATCATCTGAGACCCGGATCAGCCCGCAGCCGCCGCGCTCGAGTTCAACTTCGATGCGACGCGCGCCCGCATCCAGTGCGTTTTCGACCAGCTCCTTGACCACGGAAGCCGGATCGCTCGATCACCTCGCCGGCGGCGATTTGATTGATGAGGGAATCGGAAAGGAATTGAATGGGCAATGGCGACCTCGGGTCGCGCATTTTCGCACAAGCTTAAGGATTTAAGGGCGCGCGACCCGCAGAGCGCAAGGCCGTCACTCGCCCGCGCCGCCGGCAGCGCCGAAGCCGTGGCGAGCACCGGTCGCGCGGAATTGGCCGCGGCGAGTTGCGCGATACGCGTCCCCTGCGGCGGATTGGCGTAAAAATAATCGTGCACGCCTTGACGGATCGCCGCGGCGAGCAGGGCTTGATGCGCCGGAGTGCGCAGCCGTAGCTCCTCCTGCGGATTCGAAATATAGGCCGTTTCCACCAGCATCGAAGGAATGTCCGGCGACTTCAGGACCATGAAGCGTGCCTGCTGCACTTCATGCTTGCGAACCTCGCCGGCCTGAGTCAATTGGTGCAGTACCCGTTCCGCCGCCACTTGGCTGGCGTTCAACGACGCCGATTGCGACAGATCGAGCAGTACCGAGGCCAGGACATCGTCCTTGTCGTCCAAGGACACGCCGCCGATCAAGTCCGAGGCATTTTCACGCTCGGCGAGCCATCGCGACGCCTCGTCCGTCGCGCCGCGCTGCGACAGGATGTAGACCGAAGAACCATCGATGCTGCGGTCGCGAATCGAATCGGCGTGAATCGACACGAACAGATCCGCTTGCTGCGCGCGCGCGCGGCGCATCCGATCGCGAAGCGGCACGAAGTAATCGCCGCCGCGCGTGAGCACCGCCCTCATGCCTGGCTTCGGCGTTGATCTTGAGCGCCAGTTCCCGCGCGATCGCCAACACCACGTCCTTCTCGCGCGTGCCGTTCTTGCCGATGGCGCCGGGATCCTCGCCGCCATGGCCGGCGTCGACGGCGATGATGAGATCGCGCGCATCGGAGGGCGCATGTTTCGCTTTAATGG
This sequence comes from uncultured Gammaproteobacteria bacterium, assembly GCA_963771615.1. Classification (GTDB taxonomy): domain Bacteria; phylum Pseudomonadota; class Gammaproteobacteria; order Steroidobacterales; family Steroidobacteraceae; genus Bog-1198. Next base: position 516,239 of record CAVYUD010000003.1, on the reverse strand, counting down.
GTTTGTCGACGCGATTCGCAGCCGCCGAGATCGACCACCAGCCGATAGCCATAGTGCGCGTTCGGCGCGCTTAGAAAGCTCTTCGCTTGAATGGGCCGGTCCAGATCGAGGACCAGGCGAAAATTGCCCGATGGACCGCGCGACATGCGCATATTCTTGACGGCACCCGCGCCGCGAGGTACGCCGTGCGCGGTTTTGCCGAGGCGAGCACCCGAGACGTCGAGAACCACGCGTTCCGGATTGTGCAGCAGAAGCAAGTTGTGCTGCGCGGTTCCCGAGAGATCCACAACGACCCGCGTGTTATCCGGCCCTGCCCAGAGCCGAATGCCGCGAACATCGACCGCGCGCGCAGGCTGCAACAGAAGCGTTGTCAGCAAAAATCCACCAGCCCACTGACAAAGCAGTCGAGTCATGCAATAAGTTAACGCTGAATCTGCTTCTTTTTCAAGTGGAATGAGACACATAGGGCGCTAAGCTAGTGTCGATTACTAGCTTGGCGAGCCACGCTTTGCCCAGGCCGGTCCCGGCGCTCAAGGCCGCGCATCGAGCCTCGCCCTGGTAGACAAGCTGCAGATTGAGGTCGGCCGGCGGCACGGCACCGCCGCCCTTCTCCGGCCATTCAATCAACATGAGAGACCCAGGCCCCGTCATATCCCGCAAGCCCAGTTCCTCGACTTCGGTTGACGCTCTGTACTCGATACAGATCGACATGCACGCAGGTTAAGGACGCGACACTGTAGGTATCCACCAGGGTGTAAGTGGGACTGCGGATCACCGCCGTCACGCCAAGCGCATGCAGCAGGCTGCGCGCGCAGGTGGTCTTGCCGCTGCCCAGCTCGCCCCGCAGGTGAACGACTGCGCCAGCGCTTGCGCCGGGGAAACTCTTCGCGAGCGCAGCACCCACGGCCTCCGTGGCGTGCTATCGGGCAGATCAAATTCGAAGGGGGCTTCCGGCATCGGTTTATTATAGGGGCGCATCATGATTGCCTCCGTACACCGCCGCCCCGCTCCCGCAGCTCTGCTCTCCTCGCTACGAGCTTGGGCCACGGAATTGGGCTTTACCGGACTGGGCATCGCCGCCATCGACCTACCGGCCGATGAAGCCCATTTTCTCGAATGGCTGCGAGCGGGGTTCAACGGCGAGATGGAATACATGTCACGCCATGGCGTGAAACGTACTCGGCCGCCGGAACTGATTCCCGGCACCGTGAGCTGCATCAGCGTTCGCATGGACTATTGGCCCGAGGAAGCCGCGAGTGCGGATCTCACGCTGGCGGATGGCAGCGTCGGCTACATATCTCGCTATGCCTTGGGAAGGGACTATCACAAACTGCTGCGCGCGCGCTTGCAGAAACTGTCTGAGCGAATTCGTGATGCGGTCGGGCCCTTCGGCCACCGCGTCTTTACCGACAGCGCGCCCGTCCTGGAAAAGGCATTGGCACGCAATGCCGGATTGGGCTGGATCGGCAAGCATACGAACTTGATCGATCGCAATGCCGGCTCGTATTTTTTTCTCGGCGAGATTTATGTTGATTTCGAATTGCCGGCGGACGAACCGAGCACGGCGCACTGCGGCTCGTGCAGCGCCTGCATGCCCGCGTGCCCCACCGGCGCCATTGTCGCGCCCTACCGTCTCGATGCGCGGCGCTGCATCTCCTACCTGACGATTGAACTCGCCGGAACTATCCCCGTGGAATTTCGCCGCGCGATCGGCAATCGCATCTACGGTTGCGATGACTGTCAGCTGGTCTGTCCTTGGAACAAGTTCGCGCGCCCCACGGCTGAGAAAGATTTTGCCGTCCGGCACGGCTTGGATGATTCCCAACTCACCGATCTTTTTGCCTGGAGTGAAGCGGATTTCGAGGAAAAGACCAGCGGCAGCGCCATAAGGCGCATCGGCTACGAGCGCTGGCTGCGCAATATCGCTATTGCGCTCGGTAACGCACCCGCCTCGCCGGCGGTGACTGCCGCGCTCGCTGCCCGCCAACAGCACTCATCGGCGATGGTGCGCGAACACGTTCAATGGGCACTCGCCCAGCACCGAGCCCCTTGAGGCCGCCCATCGAATGGCTCGGCCCGCTCAGCCGGCCGGCAACAGCGAACTACCCGCCGGATTGAAGAAATGCCTGCCGCGCCGCGCTTTGGCGATCTCGGTAAATAGTTGCGCGTAGTCCTTCTCGCTGCTGACCGGATCGATGGCCGCCGAGTTGACGATCAGCAATGGGGATGCGTCATAGCTGTGGAAGAATCGGGCATAGGCCTGCGTGAGTTTCTCCAGGTAGGCGCGCTCGATGTGCTGCTCGTAGCGAATGCCGCGTTTGGCGATGCGGTCCACCAGTACGTCCACGGGCGCCTGCAGATAAACCACCAGATCGGGCTTGGGCGCATCCACCACCACGCGCTCGTAGACCCGTTCGTACAGCGCATATTCCGCATCGTCCAACGTGACTCGCGCAAACAGCCGATCCTTCTCCAATAAATAATCCGCAACCCGCACGGCCCCGAACAGGTCCTCTTGGCGAACTTCCTCCAATTGCCGCGCGCGCTGAAACAGAAAAAATAGCTGGGTCTGAAATGCGGCCGCGCGCGGGTTCTTGTAGAAGCGCTCGAGAAAAGGATTCTGATCGGCCTGCTCCAGCACCAGTTGGCCGCCCATCGACTGGCTCAGGCGGCGCGCCAAGCTGGTCTTGCCGACGCCGATCGGCCCTTCGACGACGATAAAACGATGCGGTACTGCAACTGGCATTGAAGACTCTGGTTATTCCAAGACCGAAATCCCGTCGCCGCCCACTCTGCGCTTCAGATCGAGCACAGTGCCTATCCCTGGAATCATGAGCGTCGGGGCAATATCCGCCAAAGGATACAGGACGAAGTTGCGTATCGACACTCCAGGGTGCGGCACCGTCAGGCCCGGTTCGTTCACGGCTGCATCAACCATCCAAGCAAATCCAAATCGATCACGCGAGGACCCCAGCGTTCACGGCGATTGCGGCCCATGCTGCGTTCGATGTCGAGCAGCGCCGCCAGCAATTGCTGCGGAGTCGACTGTGTCAGCAGACCCGCGGCGGCATTGACGAAATCCGGTTGATCCTGGGGACCCATGGGACGCGAGAGATATAGATGCGATCGCAGCAGCGTGTTCGCCGCGCTCAAGGCCGCCAATCGCTCAATCGCCTCGAGCACACGATCGCGAGGGGATCCTAAGTTGCTGCCGATCGCCACGTACGCTGGGCGCCAGAGCGTGCTCATTGCTAAGTGCGCGCCGCTCCGCCGCGCCGACGGCGGCGGCGACGCCGGCCCGGCCCAGGCGATCCGCCCTCGGGTGCGGGCTCCGGGGGACGCGCCTGCACCAGCGCCACGCGCTCTTCTTGCGGCAGCACCTGAATATCGGTCCACCATTTCGCCAATTCCGGATCCGCAACGCCGGCTTGCGCGCGCAGCAACAGAAAATCATAAGCCGCGCGAAAGCGCGGATGCTGCAGCAGACTCAAAGATTTGACGCCGCTGCGGCGATTGAAGCGGGGCTGCAGCATCAACAGTTCGCGCATGGGTATGGAAAACCGGCGTGGAATGGAGACGCGCGATTGCTGCACCTTGAGCACGCGGTCGCAGGCCTGCATCAGCAGCGCCAGATCGGGCGTGGGGCCCGCTTGCATTTCGTTGAGCTCACGCAACACCGCGCTCCAGAGCAACACCGCAAACAAAAATGTCGGTGTGACCGGCTTGTCGGCGGCGATGCGCGTATCGGTATTATCAAGACCCAGCTTGAGCATGTCCGCAGCGTAGGCGTACGGCGGCAATGCGAACGCTGCGGCGGATTGGGGGAACAAATGCTCGAACAAACCGTATTGCCTGCAGCAGCTCGTAGGCCTTCGCGCCGAATCCTGACAGAAACAATTTCAAAACTTCGTCAAACAGCCGCGCCGGCGGAACTCCGTCCAGCAAGTAGGCCAGCCGCCTGATCGGACCCTCGGTATTGGGCTCGATGGAAAAGTCGAGCTTGGCCGCGAAGCGCACTGCTCTCAGCATGCGGACCGGATCTTCGCGATAACGTGTCTCTGGATCGCCGATCATCTTTAGGCGACGCGCCTTGACGTCGTTGACACCGTCGACGAAATCCCAGATCGAGAAATCCTCGATGTTGTAGTACAAGCCGTTCGCCGCGAAATCGCGCCGCCAAACATCTTCTTCAATGGTGCCGTAAATGTTGTCGCGAAGAATTCGGCCGCGTGTGTCGAAGGCACGATGCTCAGAATCCGACGGTGCCACGAAATCGGCAACGGGTTCATCGGTCCTCGGTTCCGCCTCGCCGTCCGCCCCTGCTTCGGAGCCGACCTCCGCGCCGACGTCGGCGTCCAGATCTTCGGCATCTTCCCGCTCCGGAGCCGCGGCTGCGCGGAAAGTCGCCACTTCGATGATCTCGTTGCCGAAATACACGTGCGCCAGGCGAAATCGACGGCCGATCAGGCGGCAATTGCGAAACAGGCGCCGCACCTCCTCGGGCAACGCGTCGGTAGCGACGTCGAAGTCCTTGGGTCTTAAGCCCGAGCAACAAGTCGCGTACCGCGCCGCCCACCAAGAAAGCCCTGATAACCGGCCTCCTTGAGGCGATACAGCACTTTCAGCGCGTTCGGCGAAATAGCCGCCCGCGATATCGAATGTTCAGACCGCGGAATGACTACGGGCGGGAGTGGCGTCGGCGATGAGTTCAAAAAGAGGGGTTCCGCTTGAGTCCAAAAAATTGGCCCGTATACTACCAGCCCTCTTGGGCCCCAAGGCCCAAAGATCCGCCAGTCCGCTCCCTTCGTCTAGAGGCCTAGGACACGGCCCTCTCAAGGCTGTAACACGGGTTCGAATCCCGTAGGGAGCGCCATACAATCTTGTTAATTCAAACAGTTAGTATGGCGCCGGCACTGCAAGCGCTGCGATTTGAGCCGGTTTTGAGCCGCGGCTGCCGCTTTAACCGACCCGCATGGAGTAAAAGCCGTTGCAGTCTATTTCGCGGGAATCGACTACCAAACGCGATTCCTCGAGCACCCTGCCGTTGCATCTCGCGATCGCATTCGGGGTAGCGAACCGAGGCGAGACTACATCTTTACCCTCATGTCGGTCCCACCAAGCGAAACGATAGACGGCTGACTCAGACACGGACTTTCCCCAATACGATGATTCTGGTTTTCATTGATAGCTTCCCCATGCGGTTAGTCTTATTAGCTCTACTATTGTTGTCCTGTCATTGGAGCGGCGCACACGAATTGCGCGGGGACGCGGGGCCGGTCACACGTGCCCATGCGCTAAGTTAAATGGTCAGATTAAGTTAGCCGAAACAGAAATTGATACGATTCTTCCCAGCATGATGCCTGCGCCACAAATCGCTCCGCTCATTGAAACACAGGGTCTTTGCAAGACTTACGGGCGTTTCGTGGCGCTACATGAACTCAATATTTCAGTACCGACTGGCAGCGTGTTCGCATTGATGGGCGCGAATGGAGCCGGCAAGACGACGCTCATCAAAATTCTGCTCAATATAATCTTTCCGACACGCGGCACAGCCACGCTATTGGGTGCCGCATCGCGGGCGATCGGCCCCGCGACTCTCGCCAAAATCGGCTACGTTTCCGAGAACCAGGTGTTACCGCTGCGATTGCGGGTCAAAGATTTTTTCGAGTATCTGCGGCCCTGTTATGCGGATTGGGACAGGAGCTTGGAAGAGCAGATTCGCGGCCAATTGGCCTTGCCGCCCAACCGCAAGATCGGCGAATTATCGCATGGCATGCGCATGAAGATGGCGCTGGCCTGCGCGCTGTCTTTTCACCCGAAATTGTTGGTTCTCGATGAGCCGCTGAGCGGCCTGGACCCCTTGGCCCGCGACGAACTCATCGGCGGATTCATGCACTTGGCAAACGAGACCACCATATTGATCTCATCGCACGAACTGGATGAAGTCGAGCGCTTTGCGACGCACGTGGGCTTTCTGCATGAGGGGCGGCTGCTGTTTCAGGGTTCGGTGGGCGCGCTCGCGGAGCACGCCCGGTCTGATATTTGAAACAGCAGGTATGCAGAGAGTCGAACGACCCGTCATTGCGCGATATTTTTGTCGCGATGCTGCGCGCTGCGAGGAAAGCCGCGAAAGAGTCCACGCCGCAATGATCGGACATATCTTGAAGAAGGATTGGAAGCTCCTGTGGCCGATGGTCGCCCTGGTCGTGGCTATTCAGGTGGGTTACGAGTGGGCGGCATGGAGTTCGGGACTACTGGAACACAAAACGGGCGCGGAAGCCCTGCTCCGCCCGCTCATGCTGGCCTGGCTCATCGGCATTGCCGCGCTCTCGGCCGCAGTGGTTCAGCAGGATGCGGTCCCCGGCGTCGACCAAGACTGGTTGATCCGTCCGTTGCATCGGACCGATTTGTTGCTGGCCAAGCTGATCTTTCTCGCCTTGACGATTAGTGCGCCGATGTTCATCTTGAATTTAGCGCATGCGTTGGCGATGGGAATGCCTTTCGCGTCATCGCTCACGGCGGTCCTTGCGAAGGAACTGTTCATCTTCGTAAGTTTTGTCGTTCCTGTGGCGGCGCTGGCTTCAACCACGCGCAACCTGACTGAACTCGTCATCCTCGGAGCGGCTCTCCTGGTGATCTTCGCGGTGAGCCTGAGCCTTAGTGCATTCCTCTCTGGGCCCGCGTGGTGTCCGACCTGCCACACCGGCATGTCCTGGTTGCAGCATCTCTTGCAGCACGCCGGCACCCTGCTGGGCGCGATTGTCATTCTTTGCACGCAATATTATTGGCGCCGATCCGCCATGGCGCGCGGACTTGCTCTCTTGGGAGCCGCTGCGCTCGTGTTCGTACAAATCCCGTGGAGCGCCGCATTCGCCATTGAACGATGGCTGTCCGAACCGAGTGGCGAAGTCTCAGCCATTGCGCTCGAGCTCGGCGAGCGCGCGCCGAGCCTTAACACTACCGGCGCGGGAAGCGCGGCTTCGCGGCAAACCGCACAGCTGCTCTTGCACGGTAATGTGGATCAAGCATTCGAGAATTTGCACCGTCGCGCGCGTCGGGGAGACGCGCCTGTGATGGTCGACCTTCCGGTGTACGCCAGGGGCACATCCGCCGCAGAAATGTTGTTGGTGGACCGATTGCACATTCAACTTTCGAGCCAAGATGGCGGCTTGTTGTACCGCGGCCCGGACGCCGATCCGTCTCCTGGCTTGCTCGCGGCCGATCCGGCTGATGCGCCGGGACCGGCCCATCAGACGATCGAAATTCCCGGCGACGTCTTGCGAAAGTCTTCGGCCGCGCCGGCGCGCCTGCAAATGGACTATTGGCTGACGCTCGTGAAGGTGGATGCGGAGCATAAGATTGCCGCGCTCGACGGTGAGCTGCGGTCACCCGACATCGGGTTATGCGCCACCACCCACGATGGGAATACAATTACGCTGCACTGCGATTCAATCAAACAGGCACCTTTTTGCTTCAGCGCGACGTTGTATGCGACCGATGGCCGGCACAACCCAGAAGTATTCAATTGCGATCCGGACTATCGGCGCCACTGGCCGCCACTCATTGATGTATTCAACTTTTTTGGGCTCGAATTGCCTTTGCGGGATCCTTACGGTGTGGCTCATTACGCGGTAGATCCCGTCCGAACTCGGAAGCTGCTATGTACTTCTGAAGATTTACGGGGAACGCGATCACTTCAAGCGCACACTGGCCGTTGCCGACCTTCAACTCGAGGGGTTGCAGGAAAATTCGCGCTAAATTAGCAATTGCAACTTTTAGCGTCTAGCCGGGTTTTGTAGGCACGCGCCAGCCGCGGTGGGTGGCAATACGCGGCACGCCCCAGGGTAGTGCTGTGATTTTTCCTCTTGGTAACATCGGGAGAGCTTTGGCAATGACTCCAAAATTTTACGGAACCCGCGCTCGTCGATCAGTGATCACCGCTGCGGCGGTCCTCGTCACCGCAGCGTTTGGCGCCGCCGCGCATGCGGATGATTTCGCCAAAACCTATACCGTTTCGAATCGCGCCAACGTGCGCGTCGACACGAACGACGGCAGCGTCAATGTGATCACTGGAGACACCAAAGAGGTTGAATTCCGGGTCGAATATCAGGGTTATGTGCTGAATAAGTCGTTGGAAATCGAATCCAACCAACATGGCGATGAGGTTGAACTGATCGCGCGCATTCCGGGCAGGTGGCACTTCTCAATTGGGGTGATGCGGCGATTGCATATCGAAGTTCGCATGCCGAAGGATGCGGACCTGCAAGTCAGAACGGGCGACGGCTCCATCAAGGCCAACGGCGTGTCAGGCGCCGTCGATCTGCGCAGCGGCGATGGCGCTCTCACGGTGGGTTCCCTGAAGGGCACGGTCCGCCTGCATACCGGCGACGGCTCGATCGAGGCCAGCGATTTAGACGGCAAATGCGACGCCTCTTCGGGCGATGGCCGCATCCGGCTTTCGGGTCGGTTTGACGTGCTGACCGCCAAGAGCGGCGACGGCAGCGTCGGTATCGAAGCGCTGCACGGCTCCAAAATGGATTCAAGCTGGAGCATCACGTCGGGCGACGGCAGCATCGACGTTGCAGTGCCCGCTGATCTGCCCGCGAATATCGACGCCAGCTCGGGCGACGGGCGCATCAGCTCCGACATCCCGGTCACGGTGGAAGGAATCATGAGCAAGTCGAAGCTGCGCGGCAAAATGAACGGCGGCGGCTCGACACTCACCATCCACACGGGAGATGGCTCCATTCGTCTGAAGCAGGTGTAAGGCGCTCCAGCGCCGAAAAGCGGCGGGCCCCTTTGGGTCCGCCGCCTTATCGTTGTAAAGTGTCCTCTGACGTCACTCACAGGATACTTGCAACCCCATGGCAGCCACTCACAATTTCGCGGATACATCTGATCTTGCCGGAGCCTGGTCCGACGACAACGGCAAGCCGCTTTGCACATGGACTTGGGATCAAGCTTCGGGACACATTGTCGTCACGATGGGCTCACAAGTCAGGAGGCTAAAGCTGCCTCATAGCGAGTCGGATCTGCGCGGCGAGCAATTGCGCAAGCATTTGTCGCGAACGGCCCTGCATATAGCCGAAGATATCAGCGCGACAAAACACCAGGCTTAACCGGCGGCACGGGCTCGCTGGCGGGCTCGATGGGCTTCGGATTGCAGATGGCCACGCATATTTGCGCGGTCTCTTGTTCTTCCTTCGTGCAGATTTCTTGCGACTTTCCGCTCTGCATGCATTTTCGATATTGCACTTGCATATCGTGTGTGCATTTCTGGCAAGGCACATCGCCCAATGCGCTGTCGCCGCGGCGAGAAGGCACACGACGCCAATCAATCCCATGAGCACTTTCATTTTGCCAACCTCCGAAGCTTCGCCGCTTTATGATCCATTCAGCGTGCGCGTTCGATCAATGCAATGCTAGAACTATCCTGCACACGATCGAAGATGATTTCTGTTCCGTCCGGCGACACGTCGAAATCGCCGATGACGAAGCTTGATGGCAGGTCGGTTAGCTGTCGCTCGGCGCCGGTCTGCGGATTCAACAGCCAGAAATTCTTGTGCGCGATCTCGCCGCGCAGAATGACGAGTGAACCCGGAGTTTCGCGCGAACGCAACGCGCCGCGCGCCGCGCGTGAGAATCATGACTGGCCATGCCGAACGGCCTGCCGTCCGGGGCAGAGGCTCGTAACGGGAATCTCATCCCGACGTCTGCGCCGGAATAAACAAGGTATTTTCCGTCCGGCGACCAGACCGGATTGACGGAATAATCCGCCGTCATGGGTTGAGGCTGGGTGCCATCCAGAGGAATCTTGGCGAGATTCGGTTCGCCGTCTTTCACGATCGCGCCGACGATCGATTGCGAATCGGGCGTCCACGCCAGATCGCCGCGCAGCGCCAGCGTGGCTGACACCAGCCGCGCGTTTCCGCCGTCGCTGTCGACGACATACAGCTGCGTCTTGCCATGCTTCTCGACGCTAAAGGCAATCCGGCGGCCGTCCGGCGCGACGGCCGGGGCCCCGACGCGATCTGCCTCGGCATCGTTCCACAACTCGGTTGGTACGCCATTCGCGAGTTTCCAAATTGCCCGCCGACCGCCGCCGGTCGACACTATAAGCCATGAAGCCCGGGCCGAAGCGCGGTGCCTCGGCATTCTGCAGCGCCGGCATCAACGGCGCAGCAGTATTGGCTGGCGACCCATTTCCGTCGATGCGCACACTCCACAGGTCCGAACGGGAATTGGCGACGGTGGCCACCAATCGCTTGCCGTCCGCGCTCGCCGCCAGCGACAGATACCGTTCGAGACCGAAGCTGATGCGGCGCTCTCGCTTCAGCTTAAGATCCATCACGTACAGCCACGGCCCGGAACCGTCCGCATCGGTCGCCAAATAGATCAGCGTGCGCGAATCCAGTACCACAGGATAGCTGAGCTTGGTGTTGTGAAAGGTGATTTGCTCGAGCCCCTCGCCTGAGGGCAACAGCCGCCAAACGTCCCAGTGCGCGGGAGGCTCACCGCGCAGAAAATAGATGAAGCGTCCGTCCGCCGCCCAAATCGGAAAGTGGCAGTGAATGCCCGGCGGTGCGACATAGATCTGATGTGCAGTCCGTATTCCTTCGCTGCGCGCAAGAACAGCGGATCGCCGGGCGCGGTGGTGTGGATAGACCAGCTGCTTTCCGTCCGCTGACCAGTCGTACTCGGCAACTTCGTTCAAATACGACCTGCAGAGGGCCGCCGGCGGTAGGCGCGCCCACAATCTTGATATCTTCGGGACGCGAACCGTCAGCGCTGCGGGTCCACAGCGTTGCCAGCGCGCCGTCGGGCGAAAAGCCGACGGTACGGACCGACGCGTTGGTCATGTCACGAATCTGTCCTTCGGTCAGATTGCGGTAGCGGTTACTGCCGATTTGCGTCAGCCACGCGTCCATCCTTCCGTCTCGATTCGCCAGAAATGCGACAAATCGGCCATCGCGCGAGATGGCAGCCGCCTGCTCGGTCCCCGCAAAATCGGTGAGACGCGTAACTTTGGCCTCCGCCAAGGGGTCGCGGACGCCGTCCGCGCCCTGCCGCACCGGTCCCCACACGATCAATGCAACGGTTGCCAGAACGGCGGCGAGCGCGAGCGGTGCTGATCGCGACCGTCGACTTATTGCGCCGCAGGTACTTGGCCAGCCGATCCGTGAAGCGGGCCGGCAGAGCCTCGATCGGTTTTTTATCGAGGTAACGCCGCAGATCCTGGGCGAGCGCTGCGACGCTTTGGTAGCGATCGAGCGGCCGTTTCGCCAGCGCTTTGAGCACAATGGCATCCAAATCCCCGCGCAATTCGCGCGCCAGTTTCTCCGGCGTCGTGCTGCGGGCAATGCTTGCATCTGCTTCCTGCTGCGCGCTGGGTTTGCTCACTTGCACAGCGCCCATGGCCTGTTCGAGCGCTCCGATCGAGGCGGCGCTCCTAAGCCTGTAGGGCCGAACGCCTGTCAGCATCTCGTAGAGCAGAACCCCTAACGAGTAAATGTCGCTGCGTGCGTCGATCAATTCGCCGCACAACAGCTCCGGGCTGGCGTAGTCGGGCGTCAATGCGCGCCCATACACGCTCGTCAGCGGCGCCGACTCGCCTTCGTCTGCTTCCAACAGCTTCGCGACCCCGAAGTCGAGCAATCGGACTTGCCCTGACTCGGTCACCAAAATGTTGGACGCCTTCAGGTCACGATGAATGACCTGTTTCTGATGGGCGTACTGCAGTGCCTCGAGCACCTGCATGAATAACTCGAGCCGCGCACTAACATTGAGCCGCTGAGCATCGCACCACTCGGTCAACGGTTGACCTTGCACATACTCCATCGCCAGGTAGGGCGAAGCATTCGGATCGACACCTGCATCGTAGAATCGCGCGATGTAAGGATGTTCAAGACTCGCCAATATGTCGCGCTCGCGCGCGAATCGCGCTTCCAAATCACCCCGCAGTTGATTCAACATCGGCAGCTTCAAGGCAACCTCGCGCCTAAAAGCGCCGTCGGCGCGCCGAGCGAGCCAAACTTCGGCCATCCCGCCCGACCCCAGGGGTCTGATCAATTCATACGGGCCCACCCGGGCGCCGGGTTGCAGGCGGCTCGCGCGCCTGGCATCCGCACGGTCGGCAAACGCCGCCCTTGCCCGTGCCGATAGTGGTTCAAGCCCCGCCGGCGGCGCCTCCTCGGCCAGCAGTGCGCCCTCCAGGTATGGGATTAGTTCCCGGTGTTGCGCGGGCAATGCGTCGAGCCATGCACGCCGCCCCGCGGCATCTAGCGGCAGGGCTTCATCGAGCAGACGGCTCATTGCCGCCATCTGTGCAACGGATAAAGTCATGGCGCGCGCGGCCGATCGCAGCTCAACGCAATGCCGCCGCGAGAATCAATCGCGCCTTCTCCCAATCTCGCTGCACTGTGCGCTCGGTAACATCCAAAGTCTCGGCAATCTCTTGCTCACTGTAGCCGCCGAAGTAGCGCATTTGCGCCACTTGCGCCAGGCGAGGCTCGGCTTTTTCCAGATCCTCGAGCGCCTCGTGAACTCGCAGAACGGTTTCTTCGTCATTCGCGACATTGGCCGCGAGGTTGGTGGATAGGGTTAGAGGCCGCAATTCGCCACCCCGTTTTTCCGCAATCCGTTCGCGCACGCTATTAACAATCACTGATCGCATGACTTGCGAGGCGTAAGCGAAGAAGGCCCGCCGGTCTTCGGCGCGCAACTCCCCGGCCTGCACGAACCGCAAATACGACTCATGCACCAAGCACGTCGTGTCCAAAACTGCGTTGCGGCCGCCGTCGCGCAACCGGGCGCGCGCCAAGCGGTGAAGCTCGGGATAAGCAGCAGCGTAAAGCGCGTGGCGCGCGTCGGCGTCACCCGACTGCATCCTTCCGAGTAGCTCGGTGAGCTGATTCATCGAGGGCCCTGGCATCCCGCTTAGGTTCGATCGAATCAAGATAGCGCTTCCGTTGGTCGAGCGCCACGGCGCTCAGAAAAATGATTTGGGGCCAATGTCGTGTTTCGCCTCCGGGATGCGTCTGGATGAGTGAGGCAGCAAAACGGACCGCCGATCTGCCAATAGCCAAGCCACCTAATCGACCATCCAGGAGACGACAATGACTACTTCCACTCACAGCTTCCCGCATCCTCGCCGCAACGATTTTCGCTGCCCTGACCAGCGGCATCGCCACCGTGTCCTTCGCATCCGGCAGCGCCGACGCCTTACAGGTAAAGGTTAAGTACGGTGACCTGAACGTGTCGAGCACCTCAGGCGCGACCTCGCTCTACAATCGCATTCGCGGCGCGGCGGATTCAGTATGCCACCCCTTCCGCCCTCTCAACTCCACCGATCTCGGCGCGCACAAAGCCTTCACTGCATGCGTGCAAAAGGCAATGAGCGACGCGATAAATGCGATCAACGAGCCGGCGCTGTTCACGGTCGCCAATGCCAAGAACGGAGCTTCCAAGCCCATCTTGCTGGCATCGGGCCAAGCCCGCTAGCAACTCGCGCCGAGCGGTGCTCTCACCGCTCGGCGCCTGCCTTTCCGCGATTGGGCAGATCCGATGCCGACGAGATTCTCGGGATTCTGTGAGCGAGTGCCGGCTTTTGGCGTCATCCATTCCGCCCTGCTCGCGTTGCTCCCTACCGTGGACTTCTCATTTCACAAGCATTGGCGATTTCACGAGCAATGGCGCCTGCTGCTGCTCATCGGCGGCCTTGCGGCATCGTTGAGTTCGCAAGCTGATCCCATTTCCGATCTGCAACGGCTTCGCGAAGGCGGTTGCGGCGGCATTTTGCCCCCTGCCCGTCCGCTGCGTCATATTGGCTCGTTGGATCGAGCGGCCGAGCAATGGGCTACCGGGCGTAGTCTGGCAGCAGCCGCTCTGTTGGGCGGTTACGAGGCCGAATCCACAGCAGGCTTGCACATAAAAGGCCCCGAGTCGGCGACGATCCGGCTGCTCAAGCAAGCGGGTTGCGGCACCGTGACGAATCCCTCCTTGCGCGATGTCGGCCTCTATCAACGCGGCGCGGATAGTTGGTTGGTGCTGGGTTCGAGCTATGTGGCGCCGATGAACGCACAAGCGCCGATGCAGGCGACTCGCGCCTTGCAGCTCGTCAATGAAGTGCGTGCGCGCGGCGCACGTTGCGGCGATCGCTCGTTTGCACCTGCGCCGCCCGTGAAGCTATCGACGACGCTGGGGGGTGTCGCGTTCGGGCACGCCGATGACATGGCAAAGCACAACTACTTCGAGCACGAAGATCTTACGGGACGCTCGCCCGCAGATCGGGTGCGCGCTGTCGGCTATCAGGAAAAGTTAGTCGGCGAAAACATCGCCTATGGACCGAAGTCTGCCGAGGAAGTGGTGCAGGGCTGGCTCGACAGTCCGGGCCACTGCGAAAACATCATGGATCCGCGATTCGCAGAAATGGGGATTGCCTATGCGGCCGGCCAAGCCTCGCGACGCGGCTTGTTCTGGGTGCAATTACTGGTCGCGCCCAAAGCCTGACAGCCGCAGCGCGCGCTAATCCTGTTTCGCCACCACCGGCGGGTCGCGATCGACAGCGGCGCGCATAAAGGAAGGATCTTTCTCATCCATGCAGACAAAGGTCAGGTCTTCCTGTTTCGGCGACCAGGCGTGAGCGCTCGATTCGGTGGATTGACGGAACATCACATGCTTGCCCAACTGGTCGCAGTATTGATTGGCGACGCTGAGCGCTTTGAGATTCGTATCTGTTTGCGTTTCGTAGCGCGCACCCAATACGCTTACCTGGTAGGCGTCCTGCCCTGCGGGCACGACTCCGGTAGGAGTCGATGCGCAGCCTGCCAGCGTCGCGGATGCGATAATTCCAAACACCCACTGCGATTTGCTGCTTGCCATAAGAACTCCATTGATAGCTCGCCGCACGATAGCGCGCCAATCGCTCATGCGTTCGTGATGTGAAGCACGATTGGGCGCAGCGTAAATGTGACTGCCATCACGTGCCCAAGGAGGCACGCGACGGCGCGCGCGACACGCTGCACAATTTCGCGATGCCGAACTCGAATCGCACCCCCTTGTGCGGGTAGTTTGAGCGCCGCGGTTTTGTCATATTTCCGACTCGCGCGATACATCGCTCGAGAATCATTCACTGGGAGACCCAATGCACAAACTTCTACTCTTGGTGGGGACTTTACTGATCGGCTTGGGCGCGCAGGCGGCGCCGGGCGATGTGTTCCTGCTGCAAATCCCGACTATCAACGGCGCCGTCAACCTCTCGAAATATCACGGCTGGATCTCGGTCAATTCATTCTCCACGGGAATCACCACACCGACGAGCGCAAACGGCGGCAGCGGCGCCGGCGCTTCGAAACCGATGTGCGAGCCCTTGGTGCTGATCAAACCTCTTGATAGCACGAGCCCCGAACTCGCACTCGCGGCGGCAAGCGGCAAACGCTTCGCCACTGTCACGCTGGCGGCGCTCAGCGGAGGCAACGATCATGAGTTTCTTCGCTTCGTGCTGAAGAATGCCACCATCACGTCGGTTTTATTCGGCGGCGACAGCGTATCCAGCTCGCGCACCGAAACCTTGACGATCTCGGCGCAACAACTGCAAATCAGTTCAACGCCGCAATCTGCCGATGGCTCGACGGGCGCCAGCTCCACCACGGATATCGATTGCCAAAACGGCACGCTGCAATAGTCCAGAGCCGGTAAATCTTCAACTATTGAGCCGCCGCGCCTCGAGCAATCGATTCGCGGCGGTTTTTTTTGGCGCACGCTTTGCTCCCATCTTAGTGCGCGCACCAGGCGTGCCGCGCCGCTCAAAAAATCACTGTCGCTTTTTTTAGACAAGCTCGCACGCGTGCGGTGGGTGTCAACGCGAGTCTGCATGCGCCGTTGATGCATGCATTAGCGGCGCTGAGCAATGCGCCGAGATTTGACAAGAATTACTTATGGTTAAATAGAGGAGAAACCAGCCATGGTCTCGAATAAATCTCGATTGTTGGCGATGAGTCTCGCCAGCGCAGTACTCGCCGCGTGCGGCGGCGGCGGTTCGAGCGGCAGTTCCATGAACCCGCCGCCCTCTGCACCGCAAAGTGCAAATGTTTCGATGCTCATCAGCGATGCCTCGAGTGAGGACTGGGCAACGATCGGCGTCAAAGTTCTTTCCATCGCGCTGGTCCCGCAAGGCGGCGGCAGCAATGTCACCGTGTATACGGCTCCCTCGCCGGCGCCCACGGTCAATTTGGCGCAACTCGATCAAATCGCCGAAATCCTCGGCAATGTGAGCGTGCCGGTCGGCACCTATACCGGCGCTGTGCTGACGATCAGCGCCAACGCGGGCGACATCCTGTTGACCACCTCCGCTGACCCGGAAGCCGGTTTTGCGGCCGCTGCTTCAACCACAATTCCGGCCGCGGATATACAGATACAGCACACCACGGGCATGGCGTCCAATCTCACCGTACCGGTAAATGTCAATTTCGTCTCGCCGCTCGTCGTGACCGCGAATCAGAATAACGCGTTGGATCTTGAATTTGACTTGGGCCACCCTGCATTCCTCGTCGGCCACGTACCGCCGGGCGCAGGCACGACGCTCTGGGCAGTCAACTTCGACGGCCCTGTGCGGCATCACCCGCTGCATGATTTGGCGCGCTTGGTGTTGCGTCACACGTACGGCGATGTCACGGCCATCGCCAGCGACAATTCCAGCATCACCATCACCAAGGAGTTTCCGACCGAGCCGGTCGTGACGCCCGAGACCGCCGTCGCCGGAACGCAGTCGCTGCAGATCCTGGCGGACGCCACCAACGGCACGATCTTCTACGATGTGGATGCGAAGACCCGCACCGTGATCAAGGATTTCTCCTCGGAAGCTTCAGTCAATGGGAAATTCGTGCGTGTGGCGGCGCGCTATCAGGAGAACGGCACGCTGGTTGCAACCCGCATCTGGGCGAGCAGTCAGTTCAATAATGTATGGCTGAGCCCCGAAGGCCATGTGCTGCATGTCAACACCAACACCGACGTGATGACGGTTCAGAATGAGTCGGGTCGGGGCGTGGACTTGGTGGTCGATGCCAATACGCAGTTCTTCTTCCGCCAGCCGCAGAGCGGCCTCGCGGATGCGACGCCGATCGGCACCGGCCCCGCGTTTTTGGCCAGCAACGACCTGGTACGCGGCTTCAAAGTGCACGCCAGCGTGGTCGATCCCTTGGCGACGCCGCTGGTCGCGCAGACTGTGGATATCGAAGTCGCCAAATACGACGGCAAGATTTCCGCACCGGACATGACCGGCTTCACCTACACCAAAGTGTTCGCGACAGCCAAAGACGATTACACGGTAACTCTGAACTACATCGACAGCGCGACCGCAAATGGCACCGACCCGATGGGCAATGCGATCACCGGTTATCAGTGGTGGAACTTTGCCTTTCCGACGGTCGTGACGAGCGGCGCGAATGCCATCAGCGAGTTCATCGCGGCCACCAACGACAGCGTCGACTTCGGCGGCACGGTGGGCGCAGTGCCCTCACGCGGCGTCAGCTTCGCGGTCTGGAATGACCCGGCCAATGCCAACGGCTGGTCAGCGGCTGCGACCATTCTCACGCCCTCGACGCTGCCCTTGGGATTTGTCGCCAGCGGATTGGCCAGCAACGCCTTCACCATGACCATACCCGGCGGCGCGAATGCGGCCACGGTGGATGTCAGTTCAACCTCGGGTAGCGCAACCTTGGTCTACCAGGTGGATCTCACCAACGGCGTGCTCACGGTCAGCCCGATCGACATCACGACCGCGAGTGGGCTCTCAACCCTGACCAACAACTTGACCGCGGGTGAACCGGTCAAGGTGTACGGAATACCGCAGTCTGACGGGACCTTGAAGGCCTACGTGATGGCGTACTACACCGGCTCCATGCCGGCGCAATAAGGGCAGTTGACGGCAGTCTCGCCGCGCGGCGCCTCGAAGGACCGCGCGGCGATTTTTCTCACACCGACTCCGTACTCGAAAACGTTTTTCCCGCCGCGATACCCGGTAAAGGACAAGGCGGCGCTGGCGGCCAACAGCACGACGAGAAAGATCCAAGAAGGTCTCGACCGTGACGCGCTACCCGCCCCGCGCCAGACGGCGAGCAGCACCAACAGCAGGGTCGTCAACATCGCCCATTTCACATGCACAGAAATGGCCGCGCGCGCCGCTGCGCTCACGTCCAAATCCAACACGGCGCCGAGGCCTGAGCCTAATGCAAATACGGCGGCCACCGCACCCAAGCACAGATTCCACGTTCCCACGGTCGCGGCGGTCCCCGCCAGCGATTCGCTGCGCAACAATCGCGCCGCCAGCAGCAGCACCGTCGCCGAGAGCACCAGTGCAATCGGAAAATGCACCAGCAAAGGATGCCAGGTGGGCAAAGAATTCATGTCGGTGGAGACACGCGGAGCTGGGCTCGCCACCAAGCGATCGTGTCGCTCAACCCCGCGCCCAACGAGAACTGCGGCCGCCACTGCAACTCGTCGCGCAACCGATGCAAGTCGGGTACCAGCAGCGGTGGTTCGTCGGTGGCAGCGCTGCGGGCGCCGAGCCGCACCAGATCGGGTCGGCCGATCTCGAGCGCGATTCGATCGACCAGCTCCGCGACCGCGATTCTTTCGTCGGAACCGATATTTACCGGACCTTGAATATCACTGTCGAGGAGCTGCGCGAACGCCGCGCCGACATCGGCCACGTGCAGAAAGCTACGGATCTGGCGTCCATGCGTGCACAGCGCCGCCTCATTCATGAGCAAGTGGCGGATGACGGAGGGCACCAAACGATCCGGGTGTTCATAGGGACCAAACTGAAAAAATATCCGGCCCCAAGCGCTCGAAAGCTGTTCCGCGGCGGCAAATTGCGCCGCTGCCTTTTGCAGAGCAACTTTGGCGGCGGCATAGGGAGTCGGCGCCGTGGATGGATCGACCAACGGGCTTGTGGTTTCGTTGCACACGCTCGCTTTGGACCAATCGTATTCCACGCAACTACCGGCCATGACCGCGCGGACGCCGCCGCGTGCGCGAAATCCCCGCAGCAGGTTCTGACTTGCAGCCAGCCAGCGAAAATTATCGGCACTGTGCCAGTAAATACCCGGCGTTGCGATCCACGCAAAGTGCAGCAGGTGGGTGGGCGCGACGCGCCTCAATAACGCACCGACCTGGCCCTCATTCAACAAATCCGCCCCATGCGTCGCCACCGCATGAGGTACCGGGCAAGGCTGTCCCGCCGCGCTGGGCGGATGAAACCGCATGTACCTCGAACCCTAGGGATAACAGCGGCGCAATGCTCGATCGGCCGATGAATCCGCCGGCACCGGTCACCAATACGCGCTTCGCTTCCATCACTGCGTTAGGCCGGCAAGTCCAGCAACGGGTATGCAGCATCGCGCGCGGAAATTACGCGTGGGACTACGGGCCATTGAATGCCGAACGCCGGGTCACTCCAGCGAAAACCTTGCGCATGTTGCGGCGAGTACGGCACCGAAATCATGTAGTACACCTCTGCATCATCGCTCAAGGTAACAAATCCGTGCGCGAACCCCGGAGGGATGAAGACTGCACGGCGATTCTGTGCCGACAGTTCAGTCCCGAACCACTGCCGGAAGTGAGGTGAATGCGGCCTGATGTCGACGATAACATCAAAAATGACGCCCGCCGTACAGCGCACCAGCTTGTGCTCTTGAGGCTCGGTCTGATAGTGAAGTCCTCGCAGGGTGCCCTTGAGGGCGTTATACGAAACGCTGCATTGTCGCAGCGGCGTGCTTAGGCCGTGTGCGGCAAATTCATCCGCACAATAGGAGCGTGCGAAAAAACCTCGCTCATCGGTGAGCAATTCCAGGTCGACCAGAAAGGCCCCCGGCAATGGCGATTCCGTGAAAATCATCGCCTCAAAAGATCCGCGCCAACGGCACCGGCGTGACGAATCGACCGCCCCACGCCGCAATGCCCTTCAGCTGCTGCTGAATTTCGTCGCGAAGATTCCACGGCAGGATCAAGACGTAGTCCGGCTTCGCCTGCATCAGTTCCTCCGGCGACACCACCGGGATATGCGTTCCCGGCAATAATTTGTTCTGCTTGTGAGGATTTCGATCCGCCACGAATGCGATGTCTCGCGGCGTCACGCTGCAGAAATTGAGGAGCGTATTGCCCTTCGCGGCAGCGCCATAAGCTGCGACGCGCTTGCCCTCCTGCTTGGCGGCCGCCAGAAATGCCAGCAACGAGTCCCTGCACTCATCGACACGCTTTGAAAATTCCATATAGGTCGCAAGTTCCGCAAGCCCCGCGGCGCTCTCCTGCGCGCGTACCTCGCGCAACGTGGAACTGTCGCTGAGATCCGTGCGCGCCGCGTGCGCGGCGAATATTCTTAAGGATCCGCCATGCGTGGGCAAGCGCTCGACATCGTAGAGACGCAGTCCGTGGCGCGCGAATACCTGCTCGATGGCGTAACACCGAAAAATACGAATAATGCTCATGATAGATCGTATCGAATTCCACATGCTGCATCAGCTGCAAAAGATGCGGAAATTCGATGGTGATATTGCCCTCGGGACGCAGCAGGAGCTTCAATGCCGGCGATGAAATCATTGAGTTGCGGCACATGCGCAAGCACATTGTTGCCGATGATGAGATCCGCCTGACGTCCCTGGCGCACCAACTCGCCGGCCACCCTTTGACCGAAAAACTCGACCAGAGTCGGCACGCCGATTTTTTCAGCTGCGGCAGCCACCGTGTCGGACGGATCAATGCCGAGCACGGGTATGCCCATAGCTGAGGAAATTCTTCAGCAGATAGCCGTCGTTGCTGGCCAGTTCGACCACCATGCTCGACGAATCAAGCGCGAAACGCCGCCGCGCCATGTCGCAATACGCCTTGGCGTGCGCCAGCCAGTCATCCGAATACGATGAGAAATAGACGTAATTGCCAAACAATTCCTGCGGCGCGACGTCGTAGTCCACCTGCACCAATTTGCAGGTCTCACAGACCTTGGCACGCAGCGGATAGCGCTTTTCGTGCTGAATTGCAGCTTGGTTCTCGATAAAGGCGTTCGATGCGGGTTGCAACCCCAAATCCGCCAT
The DNA here is from genome assembly GCA_963771615.1 of uncultured Gammaproteobacteria bacterium. Lineage (GTDB taxonomy): Bacteria > Pseudomonadota > Gammaproteobacteria > Steroidobacterales > Steroidobacteraceae > Bog-1198. The sequence continues at coordinate 495,153 of CAVYUD010000003.1, read as the reverse complement.
CGTCACGGTCAGGCGGCCGCCGCAGGCGCGACAAACCGAGACGGGCCCTACCATCCTCGCGTTACCCTTCCCACAGCTTCCAGGGCGCCGCGCCGCTTTCCCAAAGCGAATTTAAATATTGTTTATCGCGCAACGTATCCATCGGCTGCCAAAAGCCGCGATGCACCCACGCCGCCAGTTGCGCATCCGCCGCCAGACTTTCCATCGGTTCCTTTTCCCAGACCGTATCGTGCCCTTCGATCAGTTCCAGGACGGCCGGATCGAGAATGAAGAACCCGCCGTTGATGAGCCCGCCTTCGGCTGACGGCTTCTCTTCGAATGACACGACCCGCGCATCCTGCGTCACGATGCGGCCGAATCGCGCCGGCGGCCTGACGCAGGCCACGGTGGCTTGACGGCCATGACTGATATGGAAGGCAATCTGCGCTTTGATGTCGATATTCGACAGGCCATCGCCGTAGGTCATGCAAAACGGCTCGCCCGGGGTCAAGAACTTGCCGATCTGCAGCAGCCGGCCGCCCGTCATGGTGTCCTCGCCGGTGTCGACCAACGTCACTTTCCACGGCTCGACGCGACAATCGTGGTACTCGGCGCGGTTCTCCGCCATGTCGAAGGTGACATCCGCTTGATGCAAGAAATAATTCGCGAAATATTCCTTGATCATGTACCCCTTGTAGCCGAGGCAGACGATGAACTCTTTCACGCCAAAGGCGCCGTACAGTTTCATGATGTGCCAGAGAATCGGCCGCGTACCGATTTCGACCATGGGCTTGGGCCGTGTGTTTGATTCTTCGGCGATGCGGGTACCCTTGCCGCCCGCCAGAATGACGCACTTCACGAGCCTGCCGCCGGCAAGGACTGGTACTGCGCGATTTGCGCCTCGGAATACTTCGTCATGTTCTCCCCTGCCGCATGCGCCCGGTACCAGTCCGCGGTCCAGGCGAGCGATTCACCAACGGATAATCGAGGATGCCAACCCAAGGTATTCTGCGCCAAGGCCGAGGATAGCGTCAGAGCGCTCGCCTCCTTGAGGTGCGTGCCCTCATCGCGCCGCCAACCGGGACGCCCCGAAAACCTCGCACTGAACGCTTCAACCACCTCGCGCACCGTACAAAAGGATGACGGGTTCGGGCCAAAATTGACAGCGCGCGGGCTCGCAGCAGGCGCTTGCACCAGAGCCTGCGCCAATGCCAAATAGCCCGACAGCGGCTCGAGCACATGTTGCCAGGGACGAATTGCATCGGGATATCGCAACGACACCGGTTCGCCCGCTTTGAGGGCGCGAACGCAATCCGGGATCAGACGATCTTGCGACCAATCGCCTCCGCCAATGACATTGCCGGCGCGCGCGGTTGCAATCGGCGCTCCGTGGTTGAAGAAGCTATCTCGAAAACTCCCAGTCAAGAGCTCGGCGCATGCCTTGCTGTTGCTGTAAGGATCATGACCCCCCAAACGATCGCCTTCGACAAAGGGCCGGCCTTCTTCGTGATTCTCATAAACCTTGTCGCTCGTAACAACCAGCACGCATTCCAGCTGCTGCAAAGCCCGGCAGGCTTGCAGCACGCTGCCCGTGCCCAACACATTGGTAGCGTAGGTTGCAAGCGGATCACGATACGATTCACGCACCAGCGCTTGTGCCGCCATGTGAATGACGACCTGCGGATCCGCGCCGATCAGGGCGTCGCGAACTCTATTTGCGTCGCGGATATCCGCGATGTGCGAGAAGCACTGTCCGCCCACGAGGGCAAACAAATTGGGCTCGGTATGGGCCGCCAGGGCGTAGCCTGTCACCTTCGCACCAAGGAATTGCAGCCAGAGATTCAACCAGGCGCCCTTGAAGCCGGTGTGCCCGGTTAAAAACACGCGCCGATTGCGCCAAAACGTGGCCATGGACGATGCGATGACTTAGCCCGCCTTCTTGTCCCAATAGGATCGCAGGGTTTGCAGGTAAGGCCGTGCGCCGCCCACACCCAACGCATCGCTGGTTCGAACTTGGAACGTCCAGAATTTCGCAAAGCGACGCAACAGCAAAAATACATCGAGGTATTGGCGTCTTCCCTGCGTCGAATAGGCAATCTTCAAGGCGTCGCAAATGATGGCGACCGGCAACTTATAAATTCGCGAGCGGGAAACGAACGCATCACGCGCGCGCGCGGCGAAGCTCGGGTCGGTGAGCAAAATCCACGTGGCCACCCGTTCCATCAGAAAGATCTTCATCTGCACATCGCGCCGTCCCCGGTACTGCGTCGCGGTACGCAACTGAATTCCGAGCGGGTCTTGCGCAGATTCCGCGATCGCGAACAACTGCTCGGTGATCTTCAGCCACGCCCGCCAGAATCGGGGCTTGGCGATGAAATAATTGGAATGCACGGTATTTCGGGAATCCGAAATCAGGCTCGCAAGCGGCTGCGAATGGTTGATCCGCGCGAAAAATTCTTGCGCGACGCGCATCAGTCCCGGGTGCTCCGCGTCGCCGTGTTCGAAGACATTCAGGTAAAACGCGCTGTTGTGGATGCTGGGACTGAAGAGCACGACGTCCGTTTCCGCGGCGGCTGCTTGAATGAAATTCACCACGTCCACTGCGCTCAAGTTGGTCTTCAGCTTGAACTTCGGCGACAGAAAACCGTAGAAAGCGTCTTCGTCCAGGGACTCGGTGAGCAAGAATTTCCTGATCGGCCAATATTCGTACCAATCGGGACGCTCATTGGTCGAATTATCCAGAACATCGAAGCCAGGATCGAGATCTTGCCGGGACGTGTAGTGATTCAGGATCTGATATGTATGCACGGCATGCATGCCGGAAGCATACCGACTTAATCCGATTGCGGCGAGGTCTTACCTGCGGCTAGTCGGGTCAGCAGTTCCAAATATTTTGCGCGGTAGCGTGCGAGCGCATAGCGCTGCTGCACGTGTTGATGGCCTTGGCTGCCGAACCTTGCGCGCAGTTCCGCCGAGACGATCAACTTTTCCAAGCCGCGCTCCCACTCATCGACGTCCCTGGCGTGAAATCCGTTGATCCCATCGAGCACCGCTTCCGTGTTGGCGCCCACCGGCGAGGCGACGCACGGCAGCGCGGCCGCCATGTACTGCAGCAGCTTGAACGCGCATTTGCCGCGCGACCAAGCGTCATCGGTGAGCGGCATGACGCCGATGTGCGCGCCGGCCAGAGAATGCGCCTCAGTGGCGGAACTCCATGCTACCGGTTCGACGTTCACATCGTTCCACTCCGGAAACTCGGAGCAGATCACGCGCATCTTTAACGTCGGGTAACGCTGCGTCAGACGCGCCAAGGCCGGCCGAATCATGTCCAGATAGATCAGATTCTCGGGACTGCCGATCCATGCGATCGTGGGTGCATCGCCTGCGCCCGCGAATGTGGTTTCGTAACAGGTCGTATCAATTGACGTGGGCAGAACCACGATTTCCTTGGCCGTGGCGCGTGCCACGCCCGCCAAGACGTCATTGCCGGCGGCGACCGCGTCCACCCAGCGGCAGGTGGCGGCAAATTTTTTCTTACGCCAGGGCGATTCATCGGGAAGATCGCCAAGACTTCGCGGCTTGCGCACGTAGATGGCGTCGTCCACATCGAACACGCGCCGCCGGCTGAAGGCGGCGAACAATCTCGCCTCGATCGAGCTGAGCTTGATTTGATGCAGTACGGTGACATCGGCCCATCGCAGCAGCGCGCGCCGTTCCCAGGTGCGAAGTCCATAGCGCCCGCTCGGGAATTGCTCCGCGCGCACCTGCCAGCCCGCCGCTTGCAGCGGCTCGATCAGGCTGCGCATGCGGTGGCGAAAGGACGGCTGCTCCAAACCATACCCCAGCAACATGACGGTCGACATGGCGCCGGCCCTAGGCGGTCTCAGCCAAGTGGGAGAGCGCGTTCAGCGCGATCTCGACACCATTGGCGAGCTTAAGATTGACGGCGCGCTGCGCCAAGGCGGCGCGCGCGGGCTCATCGCGCAAGAGTTTCGTCGCCGCCCGCAGCATGCTGGGGGCATTCAGCTCGGCTGCCACCGCTACGCCGGCTGCCGCACAATGCTGAATGCGCTTCGCCTGGTCCTTGGCGATCGGAACCGCGACGCAAGCCCGGCCGCAGGCGATGGCCTGCAGCAGCGTGGAGCCGCCGTTGGTGACGACCAGCCGCGCATGGCTCATCAGTTCCGCGAGATCCGCCTGGGGCAGCGAGCTGAAGCAACGCAGTCGCGCATTCGGTAAGACTGCATTGCCTGACTGCGCGCGAGATGACGCGCCCGCATCCGCCGGCCTGGTCGGACCCACAAATACCACGGTTTCGGTTTCCGCCAGCGAATTGGCAGCCCCCAAGAATTGCTCCGCGGCATCGCTGGCGTCCGGGTGTCCGGTGCCGCCGCCCGGCACGATGAGCAGGTACCCAGCCTGCTTCAATCCAACACGTGCCAAGATTGAATCTTCTTCGGCTGTGATGCGCGACAAAATGACATCCAGATAGCGAACCACGGGCCTACCCAGTGTTTTGAGCTTGAACCGCTCCAACCATCCCAATTCGCCCGCGATGAACTGCGGATAGGCAATCCAGTGTTCATCCAGCAAACGCATCCAACGCCAGCGAAACGCCTTGCGTCGCTGGCGCGAGCGAGAGCTGATAAACACGATCTTTGCGCCGTGCCGGTGTGCTGCGCGCAATTGCGCGCTGCGCCCCGCATTATCGAAAATGACGATGGTCGGCCTGAACTCTTTGATCAACCGGGTGACGGCTGCGCTGTGAAACGTCGGCGATGAATCGAGCAACGTGGCCGCGAACGGCACGGTTGCTGCGTACGGCGCCTGGCGGCTCAAGACAAAATGAATGTCGGCGCGCGGCCAGCGCCGCTGCGCCGCGCGCGCGATAGCCGCACTGCGTGCGTATTCGCCGGTGCCAAAGGGGCCGGAAACCGGCACGAACAGGATGCGCGGTGCGTCAACCAAAGGCCGTAAACCAGCGATCCAGTATCAACACATACCAGGCCCGCCTAAATTCGGAGCCCACCGCGCGCTGCAAAACGCCGCGCTGCATGAGGCGCCGCACCGCGTCCTGCATCAGTTTCGGGTGCTGCTTCAGCCAACGATGTACCGGCAGACCAAAGCCTGATTTGGGCCGATTCAAATGATCGGGCGGCAATCTCGGTTCCATGAGGCGGCGAACCAGCAACTTGCCCCGTTTGCGCCGTTCATCGACCAGGAGCTGCGGATCCACGCTCAGCATGAATTCGACCAAGCGATGATCCAGCAGCGGCGGCCGCACCTCCAGCGAATGAGCCATGCTGGTTCTGTCGACCTTGGTCAGCAATCCCTCCGCCAGGTCCGTATTGAGATCAAGCCAGCGCAGCTGCGCCAGAGGCCGCAAATCATCGCGCCAGTATTGGCGGTAGAACCAGAGGTAATCGTAATCCGGTGCCCTCCACGAGGATGCCAGGAGAGAATCGATCTGTTGCGCCGTCATTCCGCCCAGAGCAGCGGCATATGCGGGCAGGCCTTCATAGCCCCGGCGCTGCATCGAGGAGGCAAAGCGCGACAGGGGCGGCAAGGAACGCGCCAATGCTCTGGTGAGAAAATTCGACCGGCCGCCCACGCGCGACCAGTAGCGTGGATAGCCGCAAAAAATCTCATCCCCGCCCTCGCCGCTCAATGCCACGGTGACTTCGCGGCGCGCAAATTGCGCCACCAGATAGTTCGACCAAGCCGCACTATCGCCGAATGGCTCATCGAACATGCCCGGCATTCTATCCAGCGCTCCCGCAAAATCCGCTTGCGGCGCCGTCATTTCCAAATGCTCGGTATCCAGATGTGCGGCGACTTGCCGCGCCGCATCTGCCTCGGAGCGTCCGCTCTGTTCGAAGCCCAACGTATAGGTACGCGGCGCATCCAGATAGTAGGTAGTGAGAGCGGAGTCGATACCCCCACTCAAAAAGACGCCGACCGGCACATCCGACACGGTGTGCTGCGGAACCACCTCGCGCAGCAACGCATCGAGTTGCTGCACGGTGTCTTCGGCGCTGCGCGCAACGATCTCGGTCGAGGGGTTCCAATAGCGCTCAATGCTCACCCTGCCGGCGTGCCAAGTCAGGACGTGCGCCGCCGGCAATTTGTAGATTCCGCGATAGATGGATTTTGGCGCAGGAATATAGCCGTGAAATAGAAAGTCACGCACCGCGCTCTGATCGATGTCGGGCGTGCCGAGCAGCATGAGCGCTTTGAGTTCGGATGCAAAAGCAATGCCGTCCGGCAGCAGACGATAGTAAAGCGGCTTGATCCCGAGCCGATCGCGCACGAGCAACAGGCTTCTCGAGCGGCTGTCCCAACTTGCGAAAGCGAACATGCCGACCAAGCGCGTCAAGCAGGCAGCCCCCTCCGTCGCAATTAGCCGCAGCACCACTTCGGTGTCGCCGCTCGATGCCCATGGTCCCGGCAATGCGGCGCGCAGACGCTCGTGATTGTAGAGCTCGCCGTTGTAGGTCAGGACATGAGAGCCGTATATCATCGGTTGCCGACCGGCGTCCGTCAGATCCTGTATCGCCAGCCTACGGTGAGACAGGGCGACGCCGTCCTCAGTCCACACGCCATCGCCGTCAGGGCCGCGGTGCACTATGCGCTGCGCCATGTTGAGCGCAAGTTCCGCACTCGCTTGCGAGCCAATAATCCCGGCTATGCCACACATGCCCGCAGTCTAACGCGGCCCAGTGGTGATGTACCGTTGCGGATGAGGTGACGCTTACCGCTAGCCATGAGGCAACGGTTCGTTTAGGGTGCAGCTTGGAGCTGCGAAGTATGGCAACACCCGCCGATCAACGATTGCTGGAAATGCTTGGAAGATGGCTCGAGAGTCTCGAGCTGCACAGCAAATATTCGTCGCTGGATGACGACAGCTATTGGCAAGTCCAGCCTTGGTCGGAACATCAGCGACCGACGCGCTGGATCGTCGATTTAGCCAAACAAAAAACCGTGGCATTGCGCGCCCAAGTCGAGCAGCGCGCCAAAGCAGGCGACACACAGTTTTCCGACGCGCTGGAACTGATGGCATTTCTTGCCAATCTGGTGGGTGCCGAACACATCGAACGCTTCATTCCGGTCGCGGAAGCTCGAAACGAGCGTGACTTATCCTCGAAGGCGGCGGACCGCAGTTCCGACAGCACGATACAAGCGCCAGGAACCGTCACGGCCACGCGTGAAATGCCCAAATTCCTCGGCGCCAAGCGCGCGCCGCCGCCGTCGGGAACCGCCCAGGTCGCTCGCAACGAGCGCAAACCGGCTGCCGCCCCAAAACCGGCGCCAAAGGCGCCAGCTAAATTGCCCCCCAAGAAGCCGGGCGCGCAACCCGAACGCACCGGACCATCCGAGGCCGCCCGAGATCAAGTGATCGCAGACGCGGCGCGCTTGGTACAATGGGGCCGGAAATGGTTTGAGCTGCCGGAACTGATCGCCCGCATGGCGGACCGTCCGAGCCTGCCTGATGTAAGACGTATTTTGAAGGAAAATAAAGTGGCGATCGAAAAGAAGGCCGGCAACCCGTAGGAGCCCGGCCCGCCGCGGTTGAGTGCATCGCTCCGCCGTATAAAATAATATTTTAGGGAACCTCCTGCGAAGAACAGGCTCAAAGGCGCGAATGATTACAATTAAGAATCTGTCCAAGCGGTACGGCGACAAGTTGGCCGTCGATGATCTGACATTCTCGGTGGCGCCGGGCGAGGTGCTCGGCTTTCTGGGTGCCAACGGCGCCGGCAAGTCCACCACCATGCGCATGATCGCCGGCTTCATCTCGCCCACGACCGGGCAGGTCTCGGTCTGCGGGCACGATATCGAAAAGAACCCGGTGGAGGCAAAATCCTGCATGGGATATTTGCCCGAAGGCGCACCCTCTTACGGCGAAATGACCGTGAGCGAGTTTCTCGACTTCGTCGCCGACATCCGCGGCCTGACCGGCGAGCGGCGACGCGAGAGGCGCAATGTCGTGATCGACCGCTTAGGGCTCGCACCCGTCATTGATCAGGTTGTTGAAACCCTTTCCAAAGGTTTTCGGCGCCGCGTCGGCTTGGCGCAGGCGTTGATTCACGATCCACAGGTGTTGATTCTGGATGAACCCACCGATGGGCTTGACCCCAATCAAAAACATGAAGTGCGGCGCCTCATCAACGAATTGAGCAAGGACAAACTGGTGATCGTCTCGACGCATATTTTGGAAGAAGTGCACGAGGTGTGCACGCGGGCAATCATCATCGCGAATGGCCGCATCGTCGCCGACGAAACCCCGACCGCGCTCGAATCGCGCTCGCGCTATCACCACGCGGTGAGCTTGCGCTTCGAAAAAGACGCCGAGTTCGCAGCGGCGATACGCGAATTCGCGCTGCTGCCGGAGATTTCGGCGGTCGAGTCGGATGCGCGCGAGCGCCGCCTGACGGCGTTGCCCAAGCCCGGCGCCAACGTGTTGGCCGCGGTCAGCGCCAGCATCGACAAGCATGATTGGGATGTGCCGGAACTGCACTTGGAATCAGGGCGCCTCGATGAGGTGTTCCGGACGCTGACCGATCCCAAGGGCATCGATGTCGCCGGCGCCGCGGAGCTATCGGCATGAACAAAGTGCTGGTGGTTTTCCGGCGCGAATTGCGCAGCTATTTCGCGACTCCGTTGGCCTATGTGTTCATCGTTATCTTTCTGGTGCTCGCCGCGGTATTTACCTTTCAAGTGGGCGGCTTCCTCGAGCGCAACCAGGCCGACCTTCAGTCATTCTTCCGCTGGCATCCCTGGCTGTACCTGGTACTCATCCCCGCAATCTCGATGAGGCTTTGGGCGGAAGAGCGCAACAGCGGCAGCATCGAGTTGCTGATGACATTTCCGATCACCTTGTGGCAGGCGGTCGTGGGCAAATTTCTCGCCGCCTGGTGCTTTGCCGGAATTGCTCTGCTGTTGACCTTTCCGGTGTGGATTACGGTCAACTACTTGGGATCTCCCGACAATGGCGCCATTGTCGCCGCTTACATCGGCAGCTTCCTCATGGCGGGCGGGTTCTTATCCATCGGCATGTGCCTGTCCGCGGCGACGCGCAACCAGGTGGTGGCTTTCATCACCGCGGCCCTGGTCGGGTTCGTGTTCCTGCTGGCGGGATTTCCGCTGGTGCTGGATTTCGTGCGCGGCGTGCTGCCGCAAACGATCGTGGATGCCATCGCATCATTGAGCTTCTTCACGCACTTTGACGCGATCTCCAAGGGAGTGATCGATTTGCGGGACCTGGTGTACTTTGCCGCGCTGATCGGCTTTTGGTTGGCCGCCACGGCAGTGGTGCTCGACATGAAAAAGGCGGAATAAGTGAACGGTAATCGTTGGCAAAGAGTGGGTATGGGCGTCGGCGGTCTGGTTCTGCTGGCCGTGTTGTTTTTGGGCGTGGTCATGCTCTCGAACGTGGGGCTGCGCGGCATGCGCCTGGATTTGACGCAGAACAAGCTCTACACATTGAGCAGCGGCACGCAACAGGTGCTTCACGACCTGAAGGAACCGGTCAATCTATACTTTTATTTTTCGCGCGACATTGCGGCCAAACAGTCGCCGCTGATTCTTCCTTATGCTTCGCGCGTGCGGGAGTTTCTGGAAGAACTCGCAGCGCGCGCCGGCGGCAAGATTCAGCTGCACGTCGTCGATCCACAGCCTTTTTCCGACGATGAAGATCGCGCCGCCGAGTTCGGGCTGCAGGCGTTGCCGGCCGGCAATACCGGCGAGTCGCTGTACTTTGGCCTGGCGGGAACCAACTCGACGGATGGCCGCTCGGCCATTCCCAACTTCACACCCGATCGCGAGGAATTCCTGGAATACGACGTCGCAAAGCTCATTCAAGAGCTCGGCACGCCGAAAAAGCCCGTGATCGGTCTATTGAGTTCCATCGGTCTGCAGGGACAGTTCAATCCCCAGACCGGACAGATGGGCGAACCGTGGCCCATCTATACCCAACTGCAGCAACTATTCACCGTGCGAAGCTTGACGGCGGATCTCGATCACATCGACAAAGATGTCGACGTACTGATGCTGGTGCATCCAAAGCAACTGCAACCCAAGACCCTCTACGCCATTGATCAATTCGTCATGCGCGGCGGCAGAATGCTATTGCTGGTCGATCCCGATGCCGGCGCCGATTTGAGCGGACAGAATCCCTCCAATCCAATGGCGGCTGCGATGGCCAATCATTCCTCTGACCTGCAACCGCTGCTCGCGGCCTGGGGAGTCGACTACGACGCCGGCAAAGTCGTCGGCGATTTGCAGCGTGGGTTGGAGGTTCGCACCAATCCTACCTCGGGCCCGGTTCGCCACATTGGCATCTTGGGACTGCGGCGCGCCGACATGAATCCCAAGGACGTGGTCACATCCTCGTTGGAGTCCATCAACTTGGCGACTGTCGGCTCGCTATCGCAGCATGCCGGCGCCAAGACCAGCTTCGAGCCCCTGCTAACCAGTTCCACGGACGCCGAGCTTCTGCCCGCACAACGGTTCAACGCGTTGGTCGATCCGTCGACCTTGCGGGATGGCTTCAAGTCGACGGGCATCCGCTACACGCTTGCCGCGCGCATCACGGGCCCGGTGGATTCCGCCTATCCGAACGGACCGCCGCCGGATCAGAAGCCGGTCGCCGGCCCGCCGATCGCCCACCTGGCCAAATCGAGCACGCCCGCCAACATCGTCGTGATCGCCGATACCGATTTTTTGATGGACTACCTGTGGGTGCAGCAACGCGAATTGTTCGGCCAGCGGATTGCGCAAGCTTTCGCCAACAACGGCGATTTGATCGCCAACATTCTCGACAATTTGAGCGGCAGCAGCGCCTTGATCAGCATCCGCGGGCGCGCATCCTTTTCGCGCCCCTTCGAACGGGTCGATGCGCTCAAGCGGCAAGCAGATGATCGCCTGCGCGCCAAGGCATTGGAGTTGCAATCGGAACTGCAGCAGACGGAAAGCAAGCTGACCGAATTGCAAAGCAAGAGAAACGATCAGAGCTCCATCATGCTCTCGCCTGAACAAGAAGCGGAGCTAAAACGCTTCACTGCTGAGAAGACTCGCGTGCGCAAGGAATTGCGCGAGACTCAGCGCGGCTTGGACGTCGACATCAACCGATTGGATTCGCGCTTGAAGGTCATCAACATTGCCCTCGCGCCGCTCGCCGTCGCGATAGCCGGCGTGCTCATTCTGACCATGCGGCGCCGGCGCCGCACCGGCGCATCTCTGGCCACGAAGAACTCGACATGAGCCGGCAGCGATTCATCGCCCTGCTGATTGCGGCGTTGGCGGCGATATCCGCAGCCGTATATTTGAGCGCGCAGCGCAACGTGGCCCGCGAGGTTCATGGCCAGTCGTTGTTGCCGTCGCTGGCGAGCGAACTGAACACCGCGACTTCCTTGAGCGTGCTGAAAGGCAGCGCAATACCTTCCGTCACCGTCCATAAACAGGGCGAACAATGGACCGTGGCCGAGCGGGCGAATTACCCGGCAGACGTGCCGAAGTTGCGCAGGTTACTGTTGTCCCTGAGCGACGCCAAGATCCGTGAAGAGAAGACCTCCGATCCCGCCAAGTATTCGATCATCGGTGTTGAAGACCCGACCAAGCCGGGCGCAACAGGCGCACAGATCGAATTGATTACGAAACAGGGCAAGAGCGACCTAATTGTTGGCAAGCCCGTCGACCAAGGTAACTTCGTCAGGCGCGTCGGCGAAAAGAGCAGCTACATCGTCGAACCAGGCATCTCCTTCGAAGCTGAGCCACGCTACTGGATCGATACGCATCTGTTCGACATTCCCACCGATAAGATACAGAGCATCCAATTCAAGCCCGATACGGGGCCTGCCTATACGCTGCGGCGTGTGACCGAGCCGGCGCCCAAGCCCGCGGCCAATGCGCCAACTGCACCAACTACACCCGCTGCACCGGCCGCAGCGGCTTCCAGTAAATTTGTTCTAGACGGCGTGCCGAGCGGCCGGCAGGCTGCCGATTCCAACACTTTAAGCCCCTCGCCGACGGCATTCAGCAATCTAGACGATGATGATGTCGCACCCATTGCCGACATCGATTTCAGCAAGCCTTCGACCCTGACCCTCACTCTGTCCGACGGCAGCAGCATCACCCTGACCGGTGCCGCAGTCGGCGAGAAGCGCTGGATTCAGGTGGCCGCGCCAAAAGATGCTTCCTTGAGCGCCAAGACCAATGGCCGCGCATTCGAAATTGCGACCTATCGCTACGACCAGATATTCAAGCCTTTGGAACAACTGCTGGTGCCAAAGCCTGCGCCGGCTGCCAAACCTGCGGCCCCGGGCGCAAAGTCACCGCCTAGCGCCAAAAAACCGGTACCCGCGCCGAAGCCGTGAGCAACGGCGCGAGTGCCGGGTTCGGGCGCCGACTGGCGGCACTGATTTACGACGCCTTCCTTCTGGCCGCCCTGTTGATGATATTTACCGGCGGCGCGCTCTTCTTCACGCACGGCGCCGCCGTGGTGCCGGCTACCGCGGGCGCATGGGTCTACGTGTATCGTGGCGGCTTGCTGCTGGTCATCGTCGGCTATTACGCGCTCAATTGGCTGCGTAGCGGGCAAACCCTCGGCATGCGAGCGTGGCGCCTACGCACCGTGAGTGATTCTCATCAGCCGCTGACATGGAGCGCCGTGATCTTGCGCGCGATCTTTGGATTTATTGCGTGGGCGCCGGCCGCATTGGGCGTGTTGTGGCTGTACCTCGATCCAGAGCACTTGGCGCTGCATGACCGGCTGTCGAAGACCCGGGTCGTTCGCCTATCGCGTTCTTGATATCGCGATCAGGGTACATACCGTGACCGCCGCCGTCGGCAACCATCCGACCAAGGCCGGGTTGAGATTGAAGAGCTGCCCGCCATTCTCGACGGTGCGCGTGACCAGGAAGAACACCACGCCCAGCAGCGCTCCGACCACCGTGCGAGTCCCGGCGCCGGTAGTCCGCAATGGACCGAATACAAACGGCAGCGCCAGCAGCGTCACGACAATCACCGCGAAAAGTCTGGCGATGCGCGACCAATAACCGATTTCATACAAAGCGGTGTCGAGATTATTGCGCCGTAAATGGTCGATATAGGACGCCAATCCATGCAGGGTGAGCATTTGCGGATCGGTGGCCGCGAGGCTCAGAAACTCCCGGTTCACGGTGGAACGCAAGGTCAGCTCGCTGACCGTATCGCCTTCGACCTTGTCCTTCTCGAAGCGCGAAGTCGCCACGTTGTGCAAGCTCCATCGAACTGGATCGGCGACCGAGATGCGCGCGGCTCTCTGAATTGACAGCAGTCGCGTTGGCCCGTCCAATTCAAACACCGACACACCACCGAACGCTCGATCGACTTCGCCGGTTTGCACCCGCAAGATTCGATTGCCGTCCTTGACCCAGGCGCTGCTGGAACCTGCAAAACTGACATCCGCCAATTTGGCTGTGGTCTTCTCGCGCTTGGCGAATTGCCCCATGGTGGGAGCGGCGTAGTCGCCAATTCCGAACATGATGATCGCGAGAGTCAATCCGGCAAGACCCACAGGCCAGGCGATGCGCCAAACCGATACGCCCGATGCTCGCGTGATGACCAGTTCGCTGCCTGCGGCTAAATTGCCCAGCCCCATCAGCGCACCGATCATTGCCCCGATGGGAAGCAGCTCAAACGCGGTTTGCGGCAGATTCAAGAAAGTAAACAACAAGGCGTCGCCCGCACTATAGCTGCCGACGCCGATATCGCTTTGCTGGCTGATGAACAATACCAGCGCGCCCAACGCCAACAGCACCGCCATGGTCATGAGCGTGTATAGCAACACGGTGCGATAAAGATACCGATCGAGCGTGTTCACGCCTTCCTCGCGTCGCGCATCAGTAAATATAAACCCAAGCCCAAGGCGGCGGCATGCACCCACCAAACGCCGATGGCCGGCGGCAACTCGCTCTTCTCCAGCCAGATCTTCGAACCGGACAGCAAAATCGAATAGACGACATACACCACGATCGCGAAGCCGACTCGCGCATAGCGGCCCTGCCTTGGCCGCAATTTGCTCAAGGGCACGGCAATGAGGGTCAGCACAAGCGCCATAATTGGTGAAGATGCCCTGAATTGCAGCTGCGCAACGTCGGACGGGTCGTGCGATCCCAAGAGCGCGGCGGTTGGCTTGGTATCGGGATCGAGAGAGCCTCGGACGTCCTGCGGCGTCGCGATGGGAATGCCGTGCTCGCGGAATTCGATGACCCGGAAATCGTCCTGCCCGGGCACACCTTCATAGCGCCGGCCGTTGAAGAGAGTCACCAAATGCATTCCGGCTGCATTGGCCTTGGTATACGTAGCGGTGTCAGCGAGCGCCACTTCGATTCGTCCTTGCTGCACCTCGCGCTGCACGAACACGTTATGCAGCACTCCGTCCTGATCGACGCGCTCGGCATAGAAGACCGCATCACCGCCGCTGAAACCGCGGAATCGGCCGGCGTCGAGCTGGCCGAATTGTGCTTCTTTTATCGCTGATTGGCGCAAAGCCTGCACTTGACTGTCGGCGCGCGGCACTTGGACGAACGCCAGCCATCCTAGGCCCGCGGCGATGATCACGGCAAAACAGAACAGCGGCGCCAGCAAGCGCGACGGGCCAAACCCGCACGCCTGCAGCGCCGCCATTTCGCTGTCGTGGTACATGCGCCCCAGGGTCAGGACCATGGCCAGCAATAGTCCGACCGGCACGATCACCGATAGATTCATGATCGCGCCCAGCGCGATCAAATTGAAGACGACGGCCCGCCCGTACTGATTCTCAGCGGCCTGGCCCAGTACCCGTGATAGCTGATTCGAGACCAGGACCGCCACCAAAACGCCCGTCACGGCCAGCCATGTCTGCACGACTTCGCGCAATACATATCTTTGCACTGTCCATTTCATGCGGTCAGCTTAGAGCCTTCCCAATAATCTAGTAAACTATTTGCACAAACCTTAAGTGCATAACCGAACGAAAACGGAGCTGAATGATATGGAATTCATGGCAATAGTTGACGCGAAAGCGCGCGCGCCGTCGGGATGCGCGGCAATCGGCATCTATGAGAATGGCGATCTGGGGGTGGCGGCCCGCCATGTGGACAAGCAACTGGGGGGTCTGATCACCCGCCTGCTTGGCAGCGCAGATTTCAGTGCCAAGCTGGGCGATTCCCTGATGTTGCCGCTGCCCGCCGGATCGGCCGCTTCTCGACTGCTGTTGATCGGTCTCGGCACGCGCGCCGCATTTGGCCGGAAACAATATCGCAAGGCGATACTGGCCAGCGCGCAGGCGCTGGCCAAGACTGGAGCCGGCGATGCGGCCGTTTACCTTGCCATGGAGCCGGTGCCCGAGCTCGACATTCAGTACCGGGCGCGCATCGTCGCGGAAGTATTTTCATCTCAGGCGTACAAAATCCCTGATTTGAAGACCTCTCCGAAGCCGAAGGCGCGTCGCTTAGGCACCGTCAACGTGGCAGCCGCTGATGCGCGCGCGGCGAAAACCGCGGCGGAAGGGCTGCGCATGGGCACCGCCATTGGCAGCGGTCTGGCCTTTGCGCGTGATCTTGCCAATCTGCCGCCCAATGTTTGCACGCCGACCTATATGGGGACCCGCGCGCTGCAGTTGGCCAAAGAATTTTCGAGTATTAAAACCAAGGTGTTGGACCAGAGCGGCATCAAGGCGCTCAAAATGGGCGCATTTCTGGCGGTCGCGCAAGGTTCCGAGGAGCCCCCGCGCCTCATCGTGTGCGAGTATCGCGGTGCGCGCAAGGACAGCGCGCCGATTTGTTTGGTGGGCAAAGGCATCACCTTTGACTCCGGGGGCATTTCGCTCAAGGAACCTCCGGCGATGGATGAGATGAAGTTCGACATGGGCGGCGGGGCGGCGGTACTCGGTGCCATGCGCGCTATCGCGGAACTCAAGCTGCCGCTCAATGTGGTGGCGATTGTCGCGGCTGCTGAAAATATGCCGAGCGGCAGCGCTGTCAAGCCGGCCGACATCGTCACGACCATGTCGGGGCAAACGGTCGAAATCCTGAATACCGACGCCGAGGGCCGCTTGGTGCTGTGCGATGCCATCACCTACAGCCGACGCTACAAACCGGCCGCCGTGGTCGATGTCGCCACGCTGACCGGTGCCTGCATCGTTGCGCTCGGCAATCACATCAGCGGTTTGATGAGCAATACGCCGGCCTTGGCCCAGGAGTTGGAGTCGGCTGGCATACGCGCCGACGATCGCGCATGGCGTCTGCCCATCGGCGAAGAGTATGTCGATCAACTCAAGAGCAACTTCGCCGACATCGCCAATGTGGGCGGCCGCGAAGGCGGCGCCTGTACCGCCGCCTCGTTCCTCGGCAAGTTCGCCAAGGATCTCAAGTGGGCCCACCTGGATGTGGCGGGAACGGCCTGGGTCAGCGGCGCACAAAAAGGCAGCACCGGGCGTCCGGTACCGCTGCTGGTCGATTTTTTGATTCATCGCGCCAAGGCGTCATGACGGAGCGCGTCGATTTCTACGTGCTCAAAAGTGCATCGGCCCGACAGCGCTGGGCTTTTGCCTGCCGATTGACCGAAAAAGCCTATCTCAAAGATTTGAAGATTGTGATTGTCAGCGATACCCTCGCCGATGCTCAAGCGCTGGATGAGTTGCTTTGGACTTTCAACGAGCGCTCATTCATCCCTCACAAAGTGTGTCTCGACGAACAGTCGGTCGACCCGGCGACCGCCGTCCATCTCACGGTGGAGGCAGCGATACCTGCCGCGGACCTGCTGGTGAATTTGGCGTATCGGCTGCCGGCGCAGTTTCAACGCTATTCCCGCATCGCCGAAGTGATCGATGCGGACGAGGAACGCAGGCGTCAGGGACGCGAGCGTTTCAAGGCGTATCGCGATCTCAAACTGCCTTTGGAGACGCACCAGATTGATGACACTGCGGATGTTTGAGCGCGCGGATCATCATGGATAAGGCTTATTCCCCCGCGGATATCGAAACGCGCCTGTACGCACAGTGGGAATCTCGCGGATATTTCGCGCCTTCGGGCACTGGGCCCGCATTTTCAATCGTCATCCCCCCGCCGAACGTCACAGGCACGCTGCACATGGGCCATGCGTTCCAAGACACCATCATGGATGCCTTGACGCGCTTTCATCGCATGCGCGGCTTCAACACGTTGTGGCAGCCAGGCACCGACCATGCCGGCATCGCCACGCAGATGGTGGTGGAGCGTCAGCTCAACGCCGCGGGGCAAAGCCGCATCGAATTGGGACGCGATGCCTTCGTCGCGCGAGTCTGGCAATGGAAGGAAACCTCGGGCGGAATAATCGCCCAGCAAATGCGGCGCTTGGGCGCTTCGGTCGATTGGCAGCGCGACGTATTTACCCTAGACCCCGCCATGTCGCTGAAGGTGACCGAAGTGTTCGTGCGCTTGTACGAAGACGGCCTGATTTATCGCGGCAAGCGTTTGGTGAATTGGGATCCGATTTTAAAGACGGCGCTGTCTGATCTTGAAGTGGTTGCGGACGAAGAGTCGGGCTCGCTTTGGCATTTGCGCTATCCGTTGTGCGACGGCCCTGGATATCTCGTCGTCGCGACCACGCGGCCGGAAACCATGCTGGGTGACGCCGCCGTGGCAGTGCATCCGGACGATGAACGTTATCGGCACCTGATCGGCCGCAAGGTGCGTCTACCTTTGACGGAACGCGAACTGCCGATCATTGCCGATACCTATGTGGATCCGACGTTCGGCAGCGGCTGCGTCAAGATCACGCCGGCTCACGACTTCAATGACTATGAACTGGGGCAGCGCCACAACCTGCCCATGATCAACATCATGACCCTCGATGCCGCGCTCAATGACAGTGTCCCTCGCCCCTATCGGGGTCTGGATAGATTCGCCGCGAGAGAGAAAATTCTCGCCGATTTGGATGCGATGGGTCTGATCGAGCGCATCGAGCCGCATAAGCTCACGGTGCCGCGCGGCGATCGCAGCAACGCGATTCTCGAGCCGCTGCTCACCGATCAATGGTTCGTCGACATCAAGCCGCTCGCGACGCCCGCCATCCGCGCCGTCGAGGAAGGTCGGGTGCGCTTCGTTCCTGATACCTGGAGCAGCGTCTATTTCGATTGGATGCACAAGATCCGGGATTGGTGCATCAGCCGACAACTGTGGTGGGGCCACCGCATTCCAGCCTGGTATGACGCCGAGGGCCGTTGCTATGTCGCGCGCAGCGAAGTTGACGCCAGGCGCGCGTACGGCATTGGCCCCGAAGTGGCTCTGCGCCAGGACGATGATGTGCTGGACACCTGGTTTTCATCTGCGTTATGGCCGTTCTCCACGCTGGGTTGGCCCGAGAAAACTCCAGAGCTGCAAACTTACTACCCAACTTCCGTATTGGTGACGGGTTTCGACATCATCTTCTTCTGGGTCGCCCGCATGATGATGATGGGCCTCAAGTTCATGGCGAACGTGCCGTTTCACCGGGTCTACATTCATGGTCTGATTCGCGATCAAGACGGCCAGAAGATGTCCAAATCCAAGGGCAACGTCATCGATCCTCTCGACATTGTCGATGGAATCTCGCTGGACGCGCTGCTCGAGAAGCGCACCTCCGGCCTCATGCAGCCGCAGATGAAGGCAGCCATCGAAAAGGCGACGCGCAAACAGTTTCCGCAAGGAATCGCTGCGTACGGCACGGATGCACTGCGCCTATGCATTGCGCGGCTCGCCACGCAAAGCCGCGACCTGCGCTTCGACATGGCCAAGGTCGAGGAGTATCGCAACTTCTGCAACAAGCTGTGGAATGCGTCGCGCTACGTGCTGATGAATGTCGAGAATCAGGATCTCTCGGCGGCGGGAGCGGAGTTCAGCCTGGCGGATCGTTGGATCAGCTCGCGCCTCAAGGACATGCTCGGACGCATCGAGACGGGATTTGCGGACTATCGGTTCGATGTGGTCGCCAACGCGTTGTATGAATTTACCTGGCACGAATTCTGCGACTGGTACGTCGAACTGTCCAAAGCGGTGCTGCAGTCCGATTCTGCCTCCGCGGCGGCCAAGCGCGGCACGCGCTTTACGCTCATCCATACCTTGGAAGTGCTGCTGCGCGCCATGCACCCGCTCGCTCCTTTCATCTCCGAGGAAATCTGGCAGCGCGTGCACCTCCTCGCGGGCGTCGGCGGCGAAACCATCATGCGCGCCGAATTTCCGCGCGCCGAATCGATAACCGCCGACGTCCACGCCGAACCGGAGATGCGCTGGGTCATGGATTTCATCCTCGGCGTGCGGCAAATCCGCGGCGAAATGGATATCCCTTGGACCCGCAAGCTCGAAGTTCTGCTGCAGAACGCAAGCGCCCGTGACTTGGAATATCTGGAACGCCATTTGCACTATTTGGTGCGCCTGGCGGGCGTCGAGTCGCCGCGCGCGCTTCGGCCGAGCGAGACGGCGCCGATTTCCGCGGTGGCGTTGCTGGGCAATCTCGAAATACTGGTTCCCATGAAGGGCCTGATCGATCCAGCCGCCGAACTTGATCGCTTGGCAAAAAAATTACGCAAAGCCGAAGTCGACTTGAGCAAATTGGAGGTCAAGCTGGGCAACAGCCAGTTTGCCAAGAATGCGCCGCCCGAGATCGTGGCCAAGGACCAGCAGCGCCTTGAGGAATTGCGCACGGAAATCGGCCAACTATCAGCCCAAACTGCCCGGGTGAGCAAGCTCAAAAGCCAATGAACGCGCTGCATTCGCAGGTCGAAGCAGTGCTCGCCCAATTGAACCGGGTGATCCTGGGCAAGGATGCGCAGATTAGGCTGTGCGTTGCATGCCTGTTGGCGCGCGGCCATTTACTGATCGAGGATATTCCCGGCGTGGGCAAGACCACCCTGGCACATGCGCATTGCGCAGACTCTCGGCCTGTCGTTTCAGCGCATCCAATTCACCAGCGACTTGTTGCCCGCTGACGTACTCGGAGTTTCGATCTTCGACCGCGAAACCGGCAAATTCCGCTTTCAGCGCGGTCCGATTTTCGCGCAGCTGGTGCTCGCCGATGAGATCAACCGCGCCTCGCCCAAAGCGCAAAGCGCGTTGCTCGAGGCGATGGAGGAGCACCAAGTCACGCTCGACGGTCAATCGATGGCGTTACCGGAGCCGTTCTTCGTCATCGCCACGCAAAATCCTCAGGATCAGATTGGTACCTTTCCCCTGCCCGAATCGCAGCTGGATCGATTTCTGATGCGTGTTCACCTAGGGTATCCGGCCGCCGCCGCCGAACGCGAATTGCTGAGCGGCGTCGATCGGCGCGATCTGGTGAAAGCGCTGCAGACCATTATGACGCCGGAGAGTTTGCGCCAGCTACAGCAGAGCGTGCTCGAGATCCATGTCTCTCCCGCCCTCCTCGATTATGTGCAGGCGCTGGTCGCGCACACCCGCCGCGCCCCCGGCTTGAATGCCGGGCTGTCGCCGCGAGCCGCGATTGGACTGTTGCGCGCCGCGCGCGCCTGGGCCTTGATCCACGGCCGCAATGCGGTCATTCCAGAGCACGTGCAAGCCATATTTCCGGCCGTGGTCGAACACCGCGTTCGTCAACGCAGCAGCGATTCCATTGCGGTCGCGCGCCTGCTTGAGGCCGTGCCGGTTCCTTAAGTCGTAAGGATCGAAGCCTTGGTCAGTTTGCGTCAAGCGGCGATCAATCAACTCCGTGCCCGAGTCATCCGGCGCCACGGCCGCGACAGCCTGCCGATCAGCATCAATCGACGCCGTATCTACATTCTTCCGACGCGCTTCGGCTATATGCTGGGCGCCATTCTCGCCGCGATGTTGATCGCCGGCCTCAACTACAACAGCAACTTGGCGCTGGCCTTTGCGTTTCTGATGTCCAGTATGGCCTTGGTGACCATGCATCACTGCAACCGTAACATGCTGCGGCTGTCCGTGGATGTGACCACCGAGGTCGATGCCTTTGCCGGGCGCGAGGCGCTGCTCCAGTTCGAGCTGCGCAATGGGTCGCAAGTCGATCGGCGCGACATCGAAGTTCGCTGCTTGGGCGCCGTCGGTATGAACAGCGTTGCCGCTGGGGAAAGCGCGACTGTCGACGTGATCGCTCCGGTGGCGCAACGCGGCGTGACGCGTATCAGCCAGTTCGAGCTGCGCACCCGCTATCCATTCGGATGGTTTTACTCTTGGACCTATGTGCAAGGGTCCATCGCGGTCTTTGTCGCCCCGGCGCCCCTCGGCAATCGAGCCCTGCCGTCGGGTTCCGCTCAGGGCACGGGTTCCCATTCCGAAGCGCGGGGCGATGAAGATTTCTCGGGGCTGCGGGCCTACCAGCCTGGAATGCCCCTGAAGCACATGGCTTGGAAAGTGCTGGCGCGCGGCGGTGAACCCGTGGTGCGCAGTTACTCGAGTTTGGCGGCCCAACCTGAGTGGTTGGACTGGTCTATGTTGGAGGGATTGGACACGGAGGCGCGGCTCTCGCAGCTGTGCCTTTGGGTGCTGGAAAGCGATGCCGCGCAGCGGCCCTATGGGCTGCGTGTTCCCGGCAAGGAGCTTGCGCCGTCGGGCGGCGCGGCACACCGATTCGCGTGCTTGCGGGCGCTCGCCGCTTTCGGTGTCGGTGAAACGTGATCACCGACCGCGTCACCTATGAACAACTCCTGGGGATTTCCGGCTGCCTGGCGTTGGCGCTGCTGGCGCACATCACCACGCTGCCGCTGTGGGTGCCGGGCATCGTAGTCGCCTGCGGCCTCACGCGCCTCGCCTTGGCACGTGGCGGGCGCGGCGCGCCCTCCGGCAGCGTGCTCGTTACGGTGGCGGCGCTGGTCGTGCCGCTGTTGTTGGTGCGCTTCCACACCTTCAATGGCTTGGTCGCTGGAAGCGCGCTGCTCTCGGTCACCGCCGGGTTGAAACTGCTGGAAACGAGAACTCGGCGCGATATCTACATCATTACTTTGATCATCTATTTCGTGAGTCTGGCGGCGCTCCTGGAAGGCGACTCCTTCTGGCTGCTGGCCTATTTGATCGGGGTTTGTTGGCTCACGACCGCGACCTTGCTGCGCCTGACCAGCAGCGGCCCCGCTCCCGATTGGCGCCGCAGTTTACGCTACGGCGGGCGCGTCTTGGCGCAAGCCATGCCGCTCGCGCTGGTGTTCTGGTTGCTGTTCCCCAGATTTGGCGGCCCGCTGTGGCATATCCCCACTGATTCGCAAACCGCCGCATCGGGTTTGAGCGACACCATGAGTCCGGGCGATATCACGCAATTGGCACTGTCCGATGAGGTGGCCTTTCGAGTCCGTTTTGAGGCTGCTACACCGCCAAACAGCGAACGCTATTGGCGCGGACCCGTGCTCGATGTCTTCGACGGTCACACCTGGTCGCGATCGCAGGCCCTGCAGGCGGGTGCAGCCGCGCTGCAGCCGCTGGGGCCGAGTTATCAATATACGGTCATGATGGAGCCGCATCGGCATCGATGGATATTCATGCTCGACTGGCCGAACAGTTGGAATCTTCCGCGATCTGGGCTCACCGGCGACTACACCCTGATGCAGGCGGAGCCTTTGTCTCGTCCCGTCGATGTGTTGGGCACCTCGTATACCAAGGTTCAATCCACCGAACCCTTGAACTCGCGCACGCGAAAGCGCGATCTCACGCTGCCCGAGAATCGCAACCCACGCACCAAGGCGTTGGCGCTGGAGCTGCGCGGCACACACGCCGACTCGATGGAGTTCGTACAGGCGGTACTGACGATGTTCGCGCAACAACCATTTTTTTATACGCTGACTCCGCCGAAACTGTCCGACGACTCGGTCGATGAATTTCTATTCAATACGCGGCGCGGTTTTTGCGGCCACTATGCTTCAGCATTTGCCGCCCTCGCGAGAGCCGCCGGCATCCCGGCGCGCGTGGTCACCGGATACCATGGCGGAACGCTGAATCCCTATGGCGGCTATTGGATTTTGCGGCAAAGCGATGCGCATGCTTGGACCGAAGTCTGGATCGAAGGACGCGGTTGGGTACGCATTGATCCGACAGCTGCGATCGCACCGGAACGAGTCGAGCGCGGCCTGGCCGATGTCGCCAGCGCCGACGAATCGCCGGCCAGCGCCTGGCAGCGCAGAACCCATTGGTTCTCGGGCCTGCGGCTGCGTTTCGACGCGGTCAAGGAAATGTGGCGCGAGCGTATTTTGGATTTCGACCAGGACTCGCAGCGCAAGTTGCTGCAGTTTCTGAAGATTCCCGATCCCGATGGCCAGAAACTCGTCATGTTGTTGGCGGTTGCCATGTCGCTGGTGTTGGGATGGCTGACCTGGCAGGTACGTCGAGAACTTGAGCGGAGCTCGAAAGACGAGACAGCCCGCGCCTACGCGCGCCTCTGCGCGAAACTCGCCGCCGCGGGCATTCCACGCCTGCCGCACGAAGGCGCCGAAGCCTACGCGCTGCGCGTCGCGGCCCGGCGCCCGGATTTGGCCGGCGTCGTGACGAATTTATGCCGGCAGTATTCCTTCCTGCGCTATTCAGCCCCATCAGCAAGCGTTACTCTGGGCCAATTTCAAGCCGCCGTGCGCGCTTTCAGGCCAAGAGTCACAGGCTGATGAACCCACAGTTTCGCGTGATCGTCATCGGTGGTACCGGACAAGTCGGCAGCACTGTGGTGCAAGCGTTGCTTGGTGAATCTCGATGCCGCGAAGTGGTCATGGTGAGCCGAAAACCGGTGGAGAGCGCTGACCCCGCGCGCCTGCGTAGCATGGTGATGGATACGGGCGCTGCTGATTTCGAAACGCGCGTCGCCGTTCTCGCGGGGGAAGTGGTCGCCGCGGGCGATCGCGTGTCGGCCGTTAGCTGCGTCGGCGTAGGCAGCGGATCGGCGCAATGGACCGAAGAGCAGCTCAAACGGTTGGAAATCGGTGTGGTCGGCGCCTTCGCGCGCGGTGTGCGCCAAGCGGGTGTGGCGCAATTCTGCTTGCTGTCGGCGGCCGGCGCCAACCCGGCCAGCCGCATTAAATATGCTCGCATCATGGGCCTAAAAGAAGCCACGCTCCAAGCGGTGAACTTTCCGCGCTTGGCGATTTACCGTCCGGGCATCATCGTCGGCAATGCCCACACACCGGCTTGGGTAGGCTGGCTCGGAAAGTTGCTGCCCGATCCGTGGGGCAATATCGAGCAGCGCGCCATCGGCAAGGCTTTCGTCGCTGAAATCGCGGAAAAAGCACATGAAACCGGCGTGGCGTTTTACGACAACCGCGGAATGCGTAAAAGCATCGCGCCCTAGGCGGCGAGATTTTCGCGCGTCTTCAAGAACTTGATTTCCGGCCAACGCTCCTCGGTCAAACCCAGATTCACCCGGGTGGGCGCGAGGTACACCAGCTCCCCGGCATGATCGATCGGCGAGATTGTCATACGCCTTGACGCGAAACTCCGCCAAGCGCTTCTCATCCTGCGAGCTGCACCCAGCGCGCCACGGCCACGTTGATCGGTTCGAACACGCATTGCACGCCGTACTCATCCTGCAGACGGAACGCCACGACCTCGAACTGCAGTTGGCCGATGGCGCCCAAGATCAAATCGTTGTTGCGCAACGGCTTGAACAGCTGCGTGGCGCCCTCTTCGCATAGTTGCGACAAGCCCTTTTGCAGCGCCTTCATGCGCAAGCGGATCCTTGAGCACCGCGCGCCGAAAGAGCTCCGGCGCGAAGTTGGGCACGCCGGTGAAAGTCAGGTTCTCGCCTTCGGTGAAGGTGTCGCCGATATTGATGCGTGCCGTGATTGTGCAAGCCGATGATATCGCCGGCGAAGGCCTCCTCGGCCTGACTGCGATCGGCGGCCAGAAAGGTCAGTGCATCCGCGATGCGCACGTCCTTGTCGAGGCGCACATGGTGCATGCGCATGCCGCGCGCGTAGCGCCCGGAACACAGGCGCATGAAAGCGATCCGGTCGCGGTGCCCGGGATCCATGTTGGCCTGAATCTTGAAAACGAAACCGCGTGAGCTTTGGCTTCATCCGCCTTCACCGGACGCTGCAGCGTCGGCCGCGGCTGCGGCGGCGGCGAGATGCGCGACGAAGGAGCGACAACAACTCGCGTACGCCGAAATTATTGACGGCCGAACCGAAGAACACGGGCGTCTGCTTCGCGGCGAGATAGCGCTGCAAGTCGAACTGCGGGCTCGCGCCGCGCACCAGCTCGACTTCTTCGAGAAACTGCTGGATAGCGGTCGCCGAGAAACTCCTCGCGCCTCGTCGCTCGCGATGCCGTCGATGGTTTCGTGCGTGCCGACCCGGCCCTTCTCGACCGGCACGTACACGTAGATCGTGTCCTCGATCAAGTGATAGACGCCGAGCAGGTCACGGCCCATGCCGATCGGCCAGGTTATCGGCGCGCATTGAATCTTCAACACGCTTTCGATCTCATCCAGCAATTCGATCGGCGCGCGGCCGTCGCGGTCCAGCTTGTTGACGAAAGTCATGATGGGCGTGTCGCGCAGGCGGCACACGTCCATGAGCTTGATGGTGCGCTCCTCGACGCCCTTGGCGCAGTCGATGACCATCAACGCCGAGTCGACCGCGGTCAGCGTGCGGTACGTATCCTCGGAGAAGTCTTCGTGACCCGGCGTGTCCAGCAAGTTGACGATGCAGTCATCGAAGGGAAACTGCATCACCGAGGAAGTGACGGAAATGCCGCGCTGCTGCTCCAAGCGCATCCAGTCAGAGGTCGCGTGACGCGTGGCCTTGCGGCCTTTGACTGTGCCGGCCATCTGAATGGCGCCGCCGAACAGCAGCAGTTTTTCCGTCAGCGTGGTCTTGCCCGCGTCGGGGTGGGAGATGATGGCAAAAGTTCTTCTTCTGCGGATTTCCTCGGCTAATGAGCCACTCGCCATGATTCTCACAGTTCCTCTTCAAGCTACGACCGTCAGCGCGTGCGCATTGTAGAGGAAACTCACGTATGTTTATTTGGATTAATAAAACATCGTAACTTATTGTTTTATATAATTATTAATGAGTCTTGCGGCGCCCCGTGCAGGGCGTTGCAAGACTCACTGGGCGGAAGTCCACATCAGCCGCCGCTGTTCGCCCAAGGCTCCGGCTCCAACTCCGGCTCGCGGACTCTCACCGCCTTGGGCTGCTTGAGCACGACCAAGCCTGCGTCTGTCAGCCGAAATGTAGTTCCGGTGGGAAATCGAAGCCTCGCCAGCATTGCGTCGACATCGGTGCATTGCTGAGGTGACTGCAGGGCTAGAGGCGGCGCTGCGCTCAAGTCCTTGCCGGGATCGGCGTGGGCGGTTGCAGCGGCGATGAGTCCCGCGACCGCAACGGCCGCTGCACCAAAGCGCTGCGAGAATTTTGAAACTGGTGTTTGCATCGAAGTCTCCGGGTTGACAGCCGCTCAACGATTGATTGGCCTTATGCTCAAGAGACTGTCGGGCTGAAGAATTTATTCCATGCGTGCCGAGCGCCAAGCAGCGGCGCCTGCAGCTTACTTCGTGTCGGGTGACAGCACACGGCGCAGCACCGCGGCGTCCTCGCGCCCGACGCTCGCCTGGTAGTAGCCGCGCCGGATGCCGACTTGCTCGAAGCCCAGCGAATGATAAAGACGCGCGGCTGCCACGTTCGATGGCCGCACTTCGAGAAAGGCCTCGCTCATGCCTGCGGCCCGCGCCCTGTCGAGCAGGTACAGCATGACCTTGCGCGCAAAGCCTCGCGCGCGATACTCATCGCGTATGCACACATTCAAAATATGCGCCTCGCCTGCTCCCACCGACATGATGCCGTAGCCGCCCACATCTCCCGCCACATCGATGATGCGGCAAACATAGCCGACGCGCAGACAGTCGCGGAAAATCCCCTCGCTCCAGGGAAATTGATAGGCCGCCTTTTCAATGGCCGCGACCACCGGAATATCGAGTTCGTGCATGGGCCGCACCTCGACCCGCGCAAAGGTTTCGATTTTGACGCTAGACACGCGAGATCACGTCGCGGGCAAATTTCAGATCATCCCAGGCTTTGCGCTTTTCGGTCGGCGTGCGCAATAGATAGGCCGGATGATAGGTGACCACCAGCGGCACCTGCGAGACGCCAAATCGATGTACCTGCTGGCGTAGTGCGCCCAGAGTCTTTTCGGTGCGAAGCAGATTCTGTGCCGCGATGCGCCCCACAGCCAGCATGATCTTAGGTTTCAATAGCGCTATCTGCCGTTCCAAATAAGGCAAACACTCGGCGGCTTCGGTGGGACCGGGATCCCGATTACCGGGCGGCCGACATTTCAAAACATTCGCAATGTATACCTGTTCGCGCGCCAATCCTATGGCGTGCAGCATGGAATTGAGCAGTTGCCCCGCTCGGCCGACGAACGGCTCGCCCTTGCGATCCTCCTCGACGCCAGGCGCCTCCCCAACGACGAGCCAGTCAGCCTGCGGATTGCCGACGCCGAACACGGTTTGAGTTCGAGTGGCGCTCAAGCTGCAACGGGTGCATGCGGCTACGCGCACCCGCAACTCATCCCAATCTGCTCCCGCCTCGCGCGCGGCTGATGGTTCACACGCGGGCGGTACCGCGCGTGGCGCGCCGGCCGATCCTGACTTGTCGCGCAGCGTCCACGACTCGAGCCCGAGGGCATCCAGGTATTCTCGGCGCAGCTGGCTATTCATGCGTGTGAGCCACCGGCCGGCTTCTGCGCCGCAGCTTGCGGTAGACCCAAATGGAGGGGGCCGACAGGGCATAGAGGCCGAATATCGCCAGCAAGCTGGTAGGCAGGTGCAGAAAAATCAAAATAAAAGCCAGAGGCACCAGGATGATGTATGTGAAGCGAATCTTCGCGCCGGCATTCACATATTTGAAGCTGTTGAACGCGAAACGGCTGATCATCAGCGCGCCGGCGCTGGCGATGACAAAAAACGCCAGGAGCAATCCCGGCAACCCGATATTGATTTGATCGCTGGCGAGCCACACCAGAGCCGCGACGATGGCGGCCGCGGAGGGGCTGGGCAAGCCTTCGAAGTAATGCTTATCTTGGGTGGCGGCACGCGAATTGAACCGCGCCAGCCGCAGCGCCGCCGCCGCGGCATAAAAAAAACACACCAGCCAGCCAATCCGCCGCCACAGCGGACCATACTCGGCGATGCGCGCGACACCCCATTGATACGTGACAATGGCGGGCGCGACGCCGAAGGACACCATGTCGGAGAGGCTGTCGTATTCCTTGCCAAACGAGCTCGCGGTGTTGGTCCATCTCGCTACGCGCCCGTCCAACCCGTCGAAAATCATCGCGACGAACACCGCGATGCCGGCATACTCGAATCGTAGATCGATGGCGGCCACGATGGCATAAAAGCCGGCAAATAGCGCGCCGGTGGTGAGAAGATTCGGGAGCCAATAAACTCCGCGCCGCCGTGCTGGTGAGTCGTCGTCGTCGCCCATTGGCCCCCATAATACCAGGGGGGCTCATGTAAGATATGCGGCTATGCGCTTATCCCAATACCCCATTTCCACCCTCAAAGAGGTGCCTGGCGACGCGGAGGTCGTAAGCCACCAGCTCATGCTGCGCGCGGGCCTGATCCGCCGACTCGCGGCCGGTCTGTATGTGTGGCTGCCGATGGGGCTTCGCACCTTGAAGAAGGTCGAACACATCGTGCGCGAAGAAATGAACCGCGCCGGCGCGCTGGAAATGTGCATGCCTACCATCCAGCCCGCCGAATTGTGGATTGAATCGGGCCGCTGGAGTAAGTACGGCCCGGAGTTGCTGCGTTTGAAGGATCGCCATGACCGTGACTTCCTTTACGGCCCGACCCACGAGGAAGTCATCACCGACATCGCGCGCCGGGAGCTGCGCAGCTACAAACAATTGCCGGTGAACTTCTATCAGATTCAATCCAAATTTCGCGACGAGATCCGGCCACGATTCGGCGTCATGCGCGCGCGAGAATTTTTGATGAAGGATGCCTATTCGTTTGACGCGGACCAGGCGGGCCTGGCCGAAAGCTATCGGCGCATGTACGACGCGTACTCACGTATTTTTACCCGCATGGGACTCAAATTCAGGGCTGTACAAGCCGACGGCGGCAGTATCGGCGGCGATACCTCGCAGGAATTTCACGTCCTCGCAGAATCTGGCGAGGACGCGATCGCCTTCTCCGACGGCGATGACTATGCGGCTAATCTGGAAACCGCGGCTACGGTGGCCTCTGCCGCGCCGCGCGCGGCCGCCGCACAGCCCTTGACAAAGGTGCCGACGCCGAACGCCCGCACGCATTGCCGAGCTTAGTGCGCAGCTGGGTGTGACGCCGGCGCAATGCGTCAAAACGCTGCTGGTCGACGGCGCCGACGGCGGCATCGTCGCACTGGTGATCCGCGGCGATCATGAACTGAATGCCGTGAAGTCCCAGAAACTCGACGGCGTGGCCAGTCCTCTGAAGATGGCCGGCGCGGAACGGATTCGGACCGGCGCCGGCGCGGAACCGGGGTTCATCGGTCCGCATTGGCTTCAAGGGGCGCATTTACGTCGATCACGCAGCGGCACACCTGGCCGATTTCATATGCGGCGCCAATGAAAAAGACATGCACTACCGCGGCGTGAATTGGGGCCGCGATCTCCCCGATCAGCCGTCGGTCGATATCCGCAATGTCCAGGAGGGCGATCCCAGTCCGACGGGACGGGGCAAGCTGCAGATTGCCCGCGGCATCGAGGTGGGGCACATATTCCAGCTCGGACAACTCTATAGCGCGGCCATGAACGCCAGCGTGCTCGATGAACAGGGCAAAGCCTTGACGATGTTCATGGGCTGTTACGGCATCGGCGTAACGCGGGTGGTCGCCGCGGCGATCGAGCAGAACCACGATGCCAACGGCATCATCTGGCCGCGACGCCATTGCACCCTTTCAAGTGGTGTTGGTGCCCATCAACTATCAAAAATCGACGCAAGGTTCAGGAGACGGCGGATGCGCTGTATCGGGACTTCAACGCCGCCGGCATCGATGTGCTGCTGGATGATCGCGATGCGCGGCCCGGCGTCAAATTCGCCGACTCCGAGCTCCTAGGCATTCCCCACCGCATCGTGATCGGCGAGCGCGGACTTTGGCCGCGGGAAATCTCGAATATCGTGCATCGGCGCGAGACCGAATCGACGGAAATCCCGGCCGCAGATCCGGTAGGCTATATTCGAGCATAAGTTAAATGGCTGAGGTCCCCATGCGGCAGTGCCCAGGCGGTACTGCTTGCGCTGATCGTCTCGTTTGCCCTATCCGGCGCATCGCGTGCCGATCAGCAGCGCGATCCGGAGCTCAAGGACCTGCTGCAGAAAATCATCGGCAGCGCCGATTGCTTCACCGATAAGTACGAATCCGAGGTCTGGTACAAGTCCATGGAGCCGCGCCTGGCGCAGTTCGTGCCCACGCACGAGGCACGCGTCGAGATCCTGGATCATGTGTACTGCGAGGCGAAGCGCGATCCGACGCTTGCAAATCCCGCCGGACCTGGTGATGGCGCTTGATGGAAGTGGAGAGCCGCTTCGATCGCTGGGCCGTCTCACCCGCCGGCGCGGTCGGCCTGATGCAAGTCATGCCCTTCTGGCCGCGCCAACTGGGCGTGCAGAATCAGCTGGTGCAAAGTTGCGCCCAACATCCGCATGGGCTGCGAGATTCTGCGCTACTACCTACGGGTCGAGAATCACGATTGGACGCGGCGCTCGCGCGCTACAACGGCAGCGTCGGGCCGCAACACCTATCCGGCCCTGGTCATGCAGCGCTGGCAGAAGCGCCTGGCGCTTCTAGAGTACCTCGAAATCCGCCGGTATTTCGCCCTGTCTAGCGGCCGCGTCGCTCTCCAGGACTCGCTCGACCCGGCCTGCGCGGGGCCGCGCTTCAACCATTCGCGCATCGCTGCGACCGCCGGTGGGCTGCCCAGCGCCAACACTTCCACGGACCCGTCGGCAGATTGCGCGCCACGCCCGCGAATGTGGAGTCGCTTGGCCTCGAGCCGCGTGCTATGACGGAAATACACGCCCTGCACCTTGCCGATGACGAGAAGCGGCGGACCACGCTCAGCCATACCGATAGCTATTGATGGGAAGCGGGTGGGGCCGATTCGGCGTGCTGGGCGCTGGCAAGCGCGGCGGCGGCATGGTGCTTGGCTTGCAACGCCGCCAGACGGGCGCGGGTGTATTCTTGCGCCTGCAAATGCGCTTCCGCCCGGGCAATGGCCGCCTGCGCCGCATCGTATTCGGGCGAGCGTGCCGGGGTGGCGCCCGCCGCTGCGGCGGCCGCGATGGCTTGGCGCGCATCGCTCATTTCTTGCACAGGCGGACCGCTGCTGCAGCCGAGCAGGCAGGCGACACCGACCAAAACAGCAATGAGCCGCAACATAGGGTTGGCGACACTAGCAATAGCGCCAAAGCCGTCAAACCAGCCGCCGTTATACAATACGTGTTTAGCCTGACTTAATGCGTTGCGCCGACGCTGCAAGCGCGCGCAATCCTGCGTGATTCCACGGAAGACCTACCGATGAATGAAATTCTGGTTCTGTATTATTCGCGCCAAGGAAGCACCGCCGCGCTGGCTCGGCAAATCTGCCGCGGCGTGGAGGCGGTTGCCGGAATGCAGGCGCGATTGCGCACGGTTCCGCCCGTCGCCGCCACGACGCAACGCTTGATCCGGCCGTGCCCGGACGTCGGCCCGCCCTATGCCACGCACGATGATCTGGTCGAATGCTGCGGCCTGATTCTCGGCAGCCCGACGCGCTTCGGCAACATGGCGGCGCCCGCTGAAATTCTTTCTCGGATGGCACCAGCGCCCTGTGGATGTCCGGCGCCTTGGCGGGCAAACCGGCCGGCGTGTTCACCTCGACTCAAACCCTGCACGGCGGGCAGGAGTCCACGCTGCTGTCGATGATGCTGCCGCTGCTTCACCACGGCATGTACCTGGTCGGCCTGCCCTTCACCGAGCCCGGATTGACCGACACCCGCGGCGGCGGCACGCCCTATGGCGCAAGCCATGTCGCAGCGCTCACGGCGCATGGCGAACTGTCCGATCACGAGAGCGCACTGGCGCGCGCCTTGGGTACGCGCGTCGCCTCTCTGGCCGACCGGCTCTGCAGCTCGCCATGAGCGCTGCAATCGACCTCGCGCGCGCTCACCATCTGGCTGTGGGCGGCCGTCGCCTTAAGTCTGCTGGCGTGGATCGCTCGCCGGCTATTCCTGGCTGCTCTGCGTGCTCGCCGTCCTGCCGCTGCTCGCGCCGTTGAACGGCCTGGTGCGCGGCAGCCGCTACACCTACGCCTGGGCGACACTGTTCGCCATTCCTTATCTGGCGTTCGCCGTCACCGAACTGTTGGTCAATCCGCAGGCGCGCTGGGTCGCGGCCATGAGCCTGCTGCTGGTGTTCGCGTGGTTCTGCACTATGATTTTATTTTTGCGTGCTTCTCGAGTGCATCGCGAATAAACGGAATGGTCAGGCGGCGCTGTGCCACCAGCGAGGCTTCGTCCAGCTCATCCAGAACCTCGCAACAGCGAGGGCAGATCGCGCGGCATTCGCTTCAACAAATACTCCGAGGTTTCGTAGGGCAGCTGCAGGCCGCGCTGCGCCGCGCGCAGTCGCAGCGCCTCGATGCGCCCCTCATCGTCGAGCTCGCGCAGCTGATACACGACGCAGGCCGCGGCCCGGGAGCGCCAGTCATCCAGCACCCATGGCGCCTGGCGCGGCGCCACGGCGGCCGCGAATATCAATCGGCTGCGCAATTCGGCCGCCTCGTTGAATAGGCGGAACAACGCCCGCTCCCAGTCCTGATCGCCGGCCACCGCATCGACATCGTCGATGCATAGCACGCGGGCTGCGCTCGAATCCGGCGAGCGCTTCGGGCGGCAACGCAGACGCCGCGGTCCAGTGGAAAATAGGCGGCGCTCTCGCCGCGCTGCGCGCGCAAGCGGCTTGCAGCAGGTGGGTCTTGCCGGACCCGCGCGCGCCCCACAGCCACACCGGCAGCGCGCTCGCTGATCGCAGCGCCGTCAGCACTTCGGTGTTCCGACCCGGCGCAAAACTTTCAAACACCGCACCGGCGCGCAGCTCGCACGCCCAGAGGCGAGCTGTTTCATGCCGCCGCCGCCCGCCGGCCATAAACCAGCACATAGTCGATGCCGCTGACGACGACGGTCGCAAACACCAGCGCGCCCAGCCACGTGATGACCCATTCGGGAGGCAGGGAAAATTTTGCCCGGCTCACGACCAGCAAGATGAAGCCTGCCTGACATAGCGTGTTGATTTTGCTGATGAGCGACGGATGCGCGGTCAGGGGTCCGATGAAGATGCGGTAGGCGGCGGCGCCCGACACGATGATCACATCGCGCGCGACCGCAGCCACCATCAGCCACAGCGGCACCAGCTTCATCAAACTCAAGGTAACGAATACCGTGGCCAGCAGCACCTTGTCCGCGATCGGATCGAGCACCGCGCCGAGTTCGCTCTGCCAGCCGAATCGCTTGGCGAGAAAGCCATCCGCGGCGTCCGACAGCGGCGGCGACGCCGAACAAAATGATACAGAGCATAAGGCGCTGATGGGCCAGCGCCATCGCGATCGGCACGACCAACATGATTCGGATCACACTGATGATGTTCGGTATGTGGCGCACGGACCGATGCTCAGCGAGGCTCCAACTAGCGATGCAATTGGAAGCGCTGAATCCCGTTCTCGCCGGCGGCAACCGGCTGCAACCGCCCATTTAACGACAGCGCACGCTGCAATGAATCCTGGCCGCCGCGCGTCGACAGCCGGAATCTGACCGTATCGCCCGCCAGCGACTCGACGCTTACATGCGAGATGAAGGTCAGCGATTCGAGATAGCTCTCGAGACTCGGCATAGTCGCGCAAATCGTTGAGTCCGCTGACTTCGATATCCACCGGCACCAGCGCACCGCTTGCGGCAAACATTCCTGCGTATAAATCGGCGGCGCGATTCACGCCTTCCAAGGTGCCGGAATATTCGCTGCTTCGATCCTGAAACAAATGCGTCCAACGCACATTGGCGTTCGCACTGGCGCTGCTGGCCCGCCCGACGAGTACGCCATCGCTGCCCATGCGCCGGGCAATTTCCGCGAAGCGTGGACGGCGAACCCGTGCTCAGCGCGGAATAATCAATATGGAACTTTTGCAGTTCCGCGGCGCTCGGCCAGACCAACGGCACGCCGCGCACGGCGGCGGCGGCATCGATCGCTGACTTGAGATCCGACGTTTCATCGGTGGTCACGACGCTGCCGCCCTGTGCGCCGGTTTGCACGCCCAACAGCACCAAGGTCGTCGGCCGCTCGTGACCCCACAAAGGCTGCCCGTTCTGCGTCAGCCAGCGCTCGATGGCCGGGCCGTCGAAGGCCACCCAGAGCTGGCTATCCGGCGCGGCCCGATATTGCTGAACGTAGCGCCGTGCATTGCTGACCAACGAGCTCAAGGCGGGATCCTCGTCTGCATTACGACGACCCGTGACGCGAATCAGCACGATCTTCATCGCATTTTGGAAGGCGGTTGTTTGTGCCGCCTCTGAGCGGTCGGCGACCGGCGCCGTTGCTTGATACATCTCGGCGCGCGTCAGCGCGGCGGCAGCCTCGCCAAGGCAAAGGCCGGCGAGACACATCCACACGATAGAAAAGCGCCGTAAGTACTGTGCCATGGTGTTGTAAAATACCACAGCTGAAGTGCCAGCCGCTTCAGCCCAAGTCCTAAATGAAGGATCCTTTAATGACTGAACGCGCGCCCGTGACCTATCGCGACGCCGGGGTTGACATTGACGCCGGCGACGAACTTGTCGAGCGAATCAAGCCGCGAGTGAAGCGCTCGATGCGGCCGGAGGTGCTCGGGCGGCATCGGCGGCTTTGGCGCATTGGTCGAGGTGCCCTTGGACCGCTACCGCAAGCCGGTGCTGGTATCGGGAACCGATGGCGTCGGCACTAAACTGCGCCTGGCCATCGACACCCGGCGGCATGACGGCGTCGGCATCGATTTGGTTGCCATGTGCGCCAACGACGTCATCGTGCAGGGCGCGGAGCCGTTGTTTTTCCTGGATTACTATGCCAGCGGAAAGCTCGATGTCGATGTCGGCGAGCGCGTCATTGCCGGCATCGTCGAGGGCTGCGTGCAGGCTGGCTGCGCACTGGTCGGCGGAGAAACCGCCGAGATGCCCGGCATGTATCATGGTGCGGACTACGACCTCGCAGGCTTCTGTGTCGGTGTGGTCGAAAAAGAGGCCATCATCGATGGCACCAAGACCCGCGCCGGCGACATCGTGTTGGGGCTGCCCTCCTCTGGCCCGCATTCCAACGGCTTTTCCTTGATTCGCAAAATCCTGCAGCTCTCCGCTGCGGACCTGCAGAGCGATTTGCAAGGTGTCAGCCTGATCGATCGTCTCATGGCGCCGACGCGAATTTACGTCAAGCCGCTATTGAAGCTGATGAGCGAGGTATCGCTGCATGGCCTGTCGCACATCACCGGCGGCGGCCTGGTCGACAACATTCCGCGGGTATTGCCCGATGGACTCGAAGTCGTGCTGGAGCGCCGCGCATGGCGCCGCGAAGCGGTATTCGAGTGGCTGCAACGGCAGGGCAATATCGCCGATGCGGAAATGTACCGTGTGTTCAACTGCGGCATCGGTATGACCGTCCATGTATCGGCGGCCGACGCAGAGCGCGCCATCGGCATCTTGCGTGCCGCAGGCCAAGAGGCGCTCGTGATCGGCGAGGTTCGTGCGGGAAAACGCGGCGTCGTTATCGCTTGAACGGGACAGCGCGGCAGCCGATCGTCATCCTGATATCAGGGCGCGGCAGCAACATGCGGGCGCTCATCGAGCGCAGCCAGGCGGCTGATGCCGCTTATTCCGTGGTGTCGGTGCTCTCCGATCGAGCCGATGCCGGAGGGCTCGAGATCGCGCGGCACCTGGGCGTCGAGGCGCGCGCGGTGCCGCGAGCAACCGGCAGCGAACGCGCCGAGTACGATCGCAACCTGGCGGCGGTGATCACGGAGTATTCGCCGGTGCTGATCGTGCTGGCTGGATTCATGCGCATCCTGAGCGCTTCATTCGTGGAGCAGTTCGCCGGAAGGATATTGAACATTCATCCCTCTTTGCTGCCAAAATACACCGGCATGCACACGCATCGGCGCGTTCTCGAGGCGCGCGAAGCCGAGCATGGCGTCACGGTGCACTTTGTCACCGAACAACTGGACGGCGGCCCGCCCGTACTTCAAGCGCGTGTGCCCATTTTGCCGGGCGATACGGAAACGACATTGAGCCAACGCGTGCTGACACAGGAACACATCATTTATCCGCTGGCCGTCAATTGGTTTTGCCAGGGAAGATTGCGCTGCGAGGCCGGGAAGGCGCTGTTGGACGGCCGGCCTCTGAATGAGCCAGTGCAAATTAGCGACGCGCTAGCGGAGAAATCTTTATGAAGACACTCGCAGGCGCGCTGTTCCTTGCGGCCATTGCATCCGTGGATGCGGCGGCGCAAACATCCGACAGCAGCGGTGTCGCGCCTTTCATCGCGAAATATGAGGCGGCGTGGAAGGGCATGACAATCGGCACCAGCGAAATACAATTGACGCGCGGCGCCGAGCCCGGGCATTACATGTACGTCTGGACCATCAGTGCGCAGGGATTCTTTCGCATCGCATATCGCGACGATCTGGTCCAGAAGAGCTGGGTCACGGTAGTCGGCGAGCATGTACGCCCGGATAAATACTTCGGCAAAGAAGGCTCACGGACGGTGGAGCTGAATTTCGACTGGCACGACAAACGCGCGACCGGCGTGTCGGAAACCAAGCCGGTGGATATCAAGCTCCCGGAAGGCGCCCAGGACGTCATGTCCAGTCAGGTCGAAGTGATGCTCGACTTGAAGAACGGCAATTTACCCAAGACATTCCAAATCATCGACAAAGACCAGTTGAAGGAATTCAACTACACCCAGGAAGGCGCCGCCAGGATCCACACGGCCATTGGCCCGCTCGACACCGTCATCGTGACCAGCCAACGCAGCGGCAATAACCGCATCCTACGCATGTGGTTTGCGCCGTCACTGGGATTCGTGCCCGTGCAAGCGGAGCGCAGCCGCGATGGCAAGGTTGAAATCAGCATGCGAATCAAAAGCGTCGATCACTTGATCGCAATCGAGCCGCCGCACCTCAAACCTTAAGGGCTTGGTACTGAATACGGGAACCAGTGATCCTTAAGTTTTCGGCAGAGTCACGCCGCGCTGACCTTGATACTTGCCGCCGCGATCCTTGTACGAAGTCTCGCAAATTTCATCGGATTCGAAGAACAGCATTTGCGCCACGCCCTCGTTGGCATAAATCTTCGCGGGCAGCGGCGTGGTGTTGGAAAATTCCAGCGTCACGTGCCCTTCCCACTCAGGTTCTAAAGGCGTTACGTTGCATATAATTCCGCAACGTGCGTACGTCGATTTTCCCAGTGTGACCACGATTACGCTGCGCGGAATCCGAAAATATTCCACCGTACTGGCCAGCGCGAAAGAGTTTGGCGGAATGATGCACACCGGACCTTTGAAGTCGACGAATGATTTCTCATCGAATTTTTTCGGATCCACGATCGTCGAGTTGATGTTGGTAAAAATCTTGAAGTCGTCGGCACAGCGCACGTCGTACCCGTAGCTCGATGTTCCGTAGGAAACGATTTTTCCGCCGTCTTGCACGCGCACCTGTTCCGCTGAAAACGGTTCGATCATCCCCTGTTCCGCGGCCATGCGTCTGATCCAACGATCGCTCTTGATGCTCATTCGATATCTAGGCTCTTAGGTTGCTTCAACCGTGATTTTTGGAAATGCCCGGCTGTAGTCTTTGTTCAAGGTCGCCAAGCGGGCAGCCGTGCGGCGCGCCATCAAAAAATAAGCCCGAGCACGCGCGCTGGCCGGCTCCGCCACCACGGTCGGCGTGCCGCCGTCAGCCTCCTCGCGAATGCGAATGTCCAGCGGCAGCTCGCCGAGCAGCTGCACCCCATATTGGGCGGCCATGCGTGCGCCGCCGCCGCTGCCGAATACGTGCTCCACATGCCCGCACTGGGTACAGATATGCACGCTCATGTTCTCCACCACACCCAGTACCCGCACTTCGACTTTCTCGAACATCTTGAGTCCCTTGCGAGCATCCAAGAGGGCGATGTCTTGCGGGGTGGTCACGATCACGGCCCCGCTCACGGGTACGCGCTGCGCCAAGGTCAGCTGAATGTCGCCGGTTCCGGGCGGCATGTCGACAACCAAATAATCCAGATCGCCCCACGTGGTATCGCCGAGCAACTGGGTCAGCGCCGAGGTCACCATCGGTCCGCGCCAGGCCATTGGCTGCTCTGGGTCGATCATGAAGCCGATGGACATCACTTCCACACCATGCGCGCGCAGCGGGGCCATGTGTTTCCCATCGGTGCTGACCGGTTTGGCGCCGGCCAATCCCATCATCAACGGCTGGCTCGGACCGTAAATGTCGGCATCCAACAACCCTACCTTGGCTCCCTGCGCAGCCCAGGCGAGCGCCAAATTGGCTGCCGTCGTGGATTTTCCGACACCACCCTTGCCCGAGGCGACCGCGACCACGTTCTTGACGTTTGCGAGTGGTTTCAGCGTCCGTTGCACCGCGTGCGCGGTGATCTGCGCGCTGAGTTTCAGCTCCAAATTTGCGCCCCCGAGAGCAGGCCCGAGGTGCGAGCGCAGCGCTGCCTCCATTTCAGGCACATAATCGGCGCAGGGGAACCCCAGTACGAGCTCGACCGTGACGAGTTCGCCTTGGATTGCGACCGACTTGAGCGCCTTGGCTTCGCCCAAGGTCTGACCCAGGTAAGGATCGGTATAGGCGCTTAAGTGTTCGCGGATGACGCTTTCCGCGGCAGGGGGTTGATTCATAAGGGTCGCGATTGTACCGCAGGCAGCTAAAACCGTGACGTGTGGCATAATTCCATACTGAGAATCAAGACCGCGGGTGGCGCCTGAATTAAGGTAACAATGGGTGAGTCTCCGGGGAATGTTTAGCTTAGGCGCCGAATGACTTTATTCGCCAATTATCGTGCCGATCGGCTCATTGCCGAAGTTAAATCCAGCGGCAATCCAGCCAGCCCGCCGGCGCTCAAGGCATTGGAAAAATTGATCGCGTTGGGATCCGACGCCATCGACCCCATTGTGGATGCGCTCGCCACCTCGGAAAAAAAGGAAACCACCGCATATGTCGAGGTGCTATCCCGGCTGATTGATTCGAAAACCCTGCCGATTCTGCTCAAGACCATGTCTGAAGCCAACGGCCGCGCCATGTCGGGAATCGCGTGGGCGCTGTCCTCGAGCAAGAACTATCCCGCGCATGCCCTGCTCGACGCGTTATCCAAGCCTGGGATGCCGAAACAGGCTCTCTTGGATGTGATTGCTGCTCAAAAGTCGCGTTACACGGTGCGCGAATTGTTGAACGCGGCCTATACGCAAGAACCGAGCGAACGAAACGGGCTATTTAAGATCATTTCCGAGATCGCCGACGAATCTTCCGTGGACGATTTGTTGGCGCGGA
This sequence comes from uncultured Gammaproteobacteria bacterium, assembly GCA_963771615.1. Lineage (GTDB taxonomy): Bacteria > Pseudomonadota > Gammaproteobacteria > Steroidobacterales > Steroidobacteraceae > Bog-1198. Next base: position 455,659 of record CAVYUD010000003.1, on the reverse strand, counting down.
TCGAGGGTAAGGATCCGGTGGCGCGGTTGCACATCATCAATGTCTTGGGTCGATTCAACATGCCCAAGGTACAGCAGGCGGTGCAGAAGCAGCTCAAGGACAACAGCAAGTTCATACGCTCGGCCGCTTTGACCGCTCTTTCCAAAATGGACGGCCCGTTCGATATGCCGCTGGTCGTCGGCATGCTGCGCGATCCGGAAATCGAGGTGCAGAACAAGGCCGTGGACGTCGTCGTCAAGGCAAACCATCCGGAAACCATCAAATACCTGGTGGAGGTCCTTAAGGACGAGAACGAGTACGCCCGGCGCGCGGCCGTAGAAGTGCTGAACGTCGTCGGTACCTCGAAGTCCGTTAAGTACTTGCTGGAAGTGATCGCGGACAGCGATTGGTGGGTTCGCACGCGGGCGGCCGACGCGCTCGGCAAGATCGGCGGCCCGCGCGTGGTCGACGCCGTACTTGCCCTCATCAAGGATGAAAATCAGGATATTCGCCGCGCGGCCATCGAGATCTTGAATCAAACCAAGGATGAGCGCGCGGTCGCACAGCTCATCGAAGCCACCCGCGATCCGGATTGGTGGGTCAGCGAACGCGCGGTCGACGCGCTGGCGGAGATTGGCAGCAGCAAGGCCCTGCCGCGCTTCATCGACATGTTGCAGGGTGAGGCCAAATCCCTGCCGACAGTGATCCGCGCGATCGGCAAGATCGGCGATCAGCGCAGCGTTGAAAGCCTGCTGCCGATGCTGTCGCGGACCGAGAACGAGATCAAAGTCGAGGCCATCTCGGCACTGGCGAAGCTCGCGGACGAGCGCCGTGCAGACACCATCCGCGTACGCTTGCAAGCGGTGTCGACGAGCGCCGATGGCACCCTGAGCCAGGCGGTCGCCCGCGCCATGCAAGAACTCGACAATCGGTTCTCGACGCAGCAAATCGCGGCGAACAAACGCGCGGAAAAGATGCAGGAACCGGCCAAGACGCTGCTCATCGACAATGCGTCGCTCGCCAATGTGGTCAAGCAGGCGGAAGAAACGGCGGCTTCGGCCAAGCTGGATATTGCGACCTTGAAGCCCGGAGACGTCATCGAGGGCCGCTACAAATTCATCGAGAAGATTGGCAAGGGTGCCTTCGGCACCGTCTTGCTCATGGAAGATACCGTGGTCGAGGAGCGGCTGATTCTCAAGTTCTTGAACCCCAACGTCTCCTCCGACGAAGAGATGATGAAGCGTTTCGTGCACGAGCTGCGCTACAGCCGCAAGATCACTCATAAGAACGTGATCCGCATTTACGACTTCTTGTACATTCGCGGCAATTACGCCATCTCGATGGAATATTTCCCGTCGCACACTTTGGGCGGCGAGATCGTCAACGAGAAGCCCGTGGCGCTGAAGCGCGCCGTCAAATTCGCCATCGACATCGCGACCGGCATGGCGGTGGCGCATCAAGCCGGCATCGTGCACCGCGACTTGAAGCCGGCCAACGTGCTGATCGACAACGACTCGTTGCTGAAGATCGTCGACTTCGGGGTGGCCGCGGCCCAGACCCAGGGCGATACCCAGTTGACCAAGACCGGCTATGTCATCGGCTCGCCCAAGTACATGGCACCCGAACAGATCTTGGGTAAAAAGGTCGACGAGCGGGCGGACATCTACAGTTTGGGCGTCATCATGTACGAGATGTTTGCCGGGTGCCGCCCTACTCGCGCGGCGATCACATGTCGGTGATGTACCAGCATGTCCAGGGCAAGGCGCGCCAGCCCATGGAAATCAACAAAGACCTGCCCGTGGAACTGAATAATCTGGTCATGAAGTGCATGTCGTTGGACAAGGCAAAGCGCTCCCAAAGCATGGACGAACTGCGCCTGTCCCTCGAGAAATTCCTTTAGCGCTTGACGGACCTCACGTTTATGGGCAATACGGCGCCCTAAACGCTCGAAAAACCAATCCCTTACGAGTAGCCTTACGCGTTATGGCAAGAGTCGACGCGTTCCTCAAGTTGGGGGTGGCCCAAGGCTGCTCGGACCTGCATCTTGCGGTCGGAGTGCCGCCCATGCTGCGCATGCATGGGGACTTGATGCCGATCAAATTCCGCAATTTAGGTGATGCCGAACTCGAGGCATACATCACCGAAGTTCTGACCCAATCGCAGCTCAAGGTTCTGCGCGAAGGTCACGACCTGGACTTCTCCTACGTCTCGAGTGAGGGCGGCCGCTTCCGGGTCAACGTGTTTCGCAAGGAAACCGGTATCGGCGCGGCGTTTCGATCGATTCCGACCACGATGCCCACCATGGATCAGTTGGGCCTTCCGCCGATCGTGAAAAAGCTGTGCGACTACCATCAGGGAATGATTCTCGTGACCGGTTCGACGGGTACCGGCAAGACCACGACGCTGGCATCGATGATCGATTACCTCAATTCGACCCGGGCCCTCAACATCATCAGTCTCGAGGATCCGATCGAGTTCGTTCACCGCAGCAAGACCAGCCAGGTGATACAGCGTGAATTGGGCACGCATCTGCCCTCCTTCGCCGAGGGCGTGCGCGCCGCCATGCGCGAAGATCCCGACGTCATCCTAGTGGGCGAAATGCGCGACGCCGAAACCATTTCCATGGCAATGACTGCGGCCGAAACCGGACACCTGGTGCTGGGCACGCTGCACACCACCAGCGCGACCAAGACCATCGACCGCATCATCGATGCGCTGCCGAACGATGAGCGCGAACAGACCAAGTCGTTTCTTGCCAATAGCCTGATCGCGGTCATTACCCAGATTCTGCTCAAGACGCCGGATCAGCGCGCGCGCAAGGCCGTGTGCGAAGTCATGGTGCTGACCAAGGCCATCGGCAAACTCATCATGACCGACCAGACGCATCAGATTCCCAGCCAGCTGCAAATGGGCAAGGAATATGGCATGCAGGTCATGGACCAAGCCTTGCTCGCGGCGATCAACGCCAAAGAAGTGGATCCCGAGCACGCCTACACGTACGCATCCGACAAGCGCCAGTTCCAGCGTTTCGTCACCGACATGTCCGGCGTGCCGCTCGCCGAGCCGGCAACGCCGCCATAGGAAGCTGAGCATGCCGGCCATCGACCAATTTTTGTCTCAGATTCTCGAGCGCAACGGCTCGGATCTGCATTTCTTGGCGGGCGATCCGCCGCGCGTGCGCCAATATGGCGATCTCAAGAGCTTGAGCGACCAGCCCTTGAGCGCCGATACGGTCAAGACCACGCTGTACGAAATCATGCCCAAGCTGGCAGTCGAGCGCTTCGAAGAAAAAGACGGCACCGACTTTGCTTACGCCATGCCGAACATTGCCCGCTTTCGGGTCAATGTCATGAGGCAGCTCAACGGCATGGGTGCGGTGTTCCGAGCCATTCCTTCCAATGCCAAGACCGCTGAGGAACTGAAGCTACCGCCGGCCGTCATGGATATGTGCAAGATCAACAGCGGCCTGATTCTGGTGACCGGCAAAACCGGGTCCGGCAAGTCCACGACGCTCGCCGCCATGATCGATGACATCAACAGGCGTGAAAAGGGCCACATCCTGACCATTGAGGATCCGATCGAGTTTGTCCATGCGCGCAAGAACTGCCTCATCAGTCAGCGCGAAATCGGCGTGCACGCCGCATCATTCGCTTCCGCATTGCACTCCGCGTTACGCGAAGACCCAGACGTGATTCTGGTGGGCGAGCTTCGCGATTTGGAGACCATGAGCATTGCCGTCACCGCCGCGGAAATGGGCATTCTCGTCATGGCGACTCTGCACACCAACGGCGCGGCGGCTACCGTGGATCGATTGGTGAATGCATTTCCAGCCGACAAGCAGCCGCACGTACGCACCATGCTGTCGACCAGCTTGCGCGGCGTCGTCTCGCAACAGCTCATTCAAAAGGCCGACAAACAGGGGCGCGTCGCCGCTCTGGAGATCCTGGTCAATACCCCGGCGGTGGCCAACCTGATTCGTCAGGGCAAAATGGACCAGCTCGAAAATGCCATGCAAAGCGGCGCAGCGACCGGCATGAGGCTGATGGACACCGCAATTCAAGGGTTGCTCGATTCAAAGCAAATTACCGGTAAAGAAGCCTTTAAAAAGGCCATCAACAAATCCAAATTCGAACAGTTCCGCGACGGATCAGCGCCGCCTTCGCAGTAGGCTTTGCTGCGCGGCGCCGGTCGCTGCCGCAACCCCGGCTTGCTTGTCATGGCATAATTTGGCATGACCCAACGACGCCGAATCCTCGTAACCAGTGCCCTGCCTTACGCCAATGGCCCCCTGCACCTGGGCTACATTCTCGAAACCATTCAAACCGACATCTGGGTTCGGTTCCAGAAGCTGCGCGGCCATGAGTGCTACTACGTCTGTGCCGACGACACCCACGGCACACCCATCATGCTCAAGGCGCAAGCCGAAGGGATCACGCCGGAGCAATTGATCGCGCAAGTGAATACTGAGCACAAGCGCGATTTGGACGAGATGCTCATCGGCATGGACAATTTCGGCTCGACGCACTCGCCCGAGAATCAAGCGCTCTGCAATCGCATGTATCTCACGGTGCGGGAGGGTGGCTACATCGACCGGCGCAGCGTGCGCCAAGCCTATGACCAAGCGGCCAACATGTTTCTTCCCGACCGCTACGTCAAAGGATTTGCCCGGTTTGCGGCACTGCCGATCAATACGGCGATAACTGCGAAAACTGCGGGTCCACCTATACGCCGGCGGATCTGAAGAACCCGATTTCCGTGGTGAGCGGAACCGTCCCGGTTTGGCGCGAGTCGGAACATTATTTTTTCAAGCTCAGTGCATTCGAGCAGCCCTTGCACACCTGGGTGCGCAGTGGCGCGGTGCAGGAAAGCGTCGTGCGTAAGCTGGATGAATGGTTCACCCAAGGCCTTAGGGACTGGGACATCTCTCGCGATGCGCCGTACTTCGGCTTCGAGATCCCCGATGCGCCCGGCAAGTATTTTTACGTTTGGTTTGACGCCCCCATCGGCTATCTCGCGAGCTTTACGCAGTTATGCGCCCGCAGCGGCTTGAAATTTGATGATTTTTTCGCGGCCGATTCCGGCGCGGAGCTGCATCATTTCATCGGCAAGGACATTTTGTATTTTCACACCCTGTTCTGGCCGGCAGTCTTGCAAGCCTCGAAAATGCGGCGCCCGACTGCCGTGCATGCGCATGGTTTTCTCACCGTCAACGGCCAAAAAATGTCGAAGTCGCGCGGCACATTCATCACCGCGCGCAAGTACCTGCAGAATTTTCCGGCGGAATATCTGCGCTACTATTTCGCGGCGAAATTGGGCCCGGGCATCGACGATATGGACATGAACTTGGAGGAGTTCGCCACGCGTCTGAATTCCGAGATCGTGGGCAAGCTCGTCAATATTGCCAGCCGCTGTGCCGGATTTATTGCCCGAACCTCGGCCGGTAAATTGGCGGCCAGCTTGGCCGATGCCGACCTGTATGCAGCATTCGTCGGCGCCGGCGATGGCATCGCGAAAAGCTACGAGGGGGGCGATACGGCTGCAGCGATCCGCGACATCATGGCGCTCTGCGATCGCGCCAATCAATACGTCGATTCGCGCAAGCCGTGGATGCTTGCCAAAGATCCGAAAAATGCCGCTGAAGTACAGAGCGTCTGCACGCAAGCCTCTGAACCTGTTTCGAGTATTGATGATTTACCTGGAGCCCGTGCTGCCGAACATGGCCGCGCGGGCCTGCGCTTTCTTCCAGGAGAGCAAGTGGACATGGAGCGTGGCGGCGACGCCGCTGCTCGGCACCTCCATCAATGCGTACGAGGCGCTGGCGGTTCGACTGGATCCCAAGGCGGTGGCCCGGTTGGTCGAGCCTGAGGCGCCCACGGCAGCGCTGCCTGGCGCACCCACACCGGTCAACGCCGGCGCCTCCGATGCGGCGACGTTGGCGGCGGCAGCGTCGGTCGAGGGCAATTTGATTTCGATCGATGACTTTTTGCGCATCGATCTGCGCGTCGCCAAAATTTTGGCCGCCGATTTCATCGTCGGCGCTGACAAATTGTTGCGGCTGCGGGTCGATGTTGGCGAGTTGGGCGAGCGCGAAATCTTTGCCGGCATTCGCGCGGCCTACGACCCCGCGACCCTGGTAGGAAAGCTGATTGTCGTCGTTGCAAACTTAGAGCCGCGCACCATGCGATTTGGCGTCTCCGAGGGCATGATGCTGGCCGCCGGACCGGGCGGTAAGGACATTTTCGCTCTCTCGCCGGATTCAGGGGCGACGCCCGGGATGCGCGTAAAATAATATGAGCGAGACCGCGCGCAAGCTCGCGGCGCGCATCGACGCATTGCTGCCGCAAACCCAATGCACCCGATGCGGTTATGCCGGCTGCAGCCCGTACGCCGCGGCGATCGCCAACGACGAGGCGCAAATCAACCAGTGCCCGCCCGGCGGCGCAGCCACGATCGATGCGCTGGCGCGCTTGCTGAATCGTCCGTCACTGCCCTTAAATCCCGCGAACGGCGTCGAGTCCCCGCCAAGAATCGCCTGGATCGACGAAGCGCGCTGCATCGGCTGCGCCCGCTGTCTTGCGCCGTGTCCGGTGGATGCCATCGTCGGCGCGCAGAAGTATATGCACACCGTGCTGGCCGATCGCTGTACGGGGTGCGACCTGTGCCTGCCAGCCTGTCCCGTTGATTGCATCGAAATGCGCGAGGCCCCCCACTCTATCGTGAACGAGCCCGTGCTGAATAAGGAACGCTACGCCGCGCACACGGGCCGGCTCGCCGCGCAAGCCGCGGAGCGGCAAAGGCAACTGGATGCCAAGAAGGCCACCGCCACGCGCCGGCCGGCGCTGCCGTGAATCCGCAGAAACGCCAGGCAATCTTTGCGCGCCTTCGGGCCGCAAATCCCCAGCCGCGAACTGAGCTGATCTATGCCAGCGCCTTCGAGCTGTTGGTTGCCGTCATCCTCTCCGCGCAGGCAACCGACAAGAGCGTGAACAAGGCGACAGCCGAATTATTCCGCGCAGCGAACACGCCCGCCGCGGTGCTGGCACTCGGTATAAAGGGCCTTTCGAAGTACATCAAATCCATCGGACTGTACAACGCCAAAGCCAAGAACCTCGTCGCGATGAGCCGTTTGCTGTTGGAGCATCACGCCGGCGAAGTGCCCACGACTCGCGAAGCGCTCGAGGAATTGCCCGGCGTCGGACGCAAAACCGCCAACGTCATCCTCAATACCGCTTTTGGACAAGCGACGATTGCGGTGGACACTCACATCTTTCGAGTCGCGAATCGAACCGGAATCGCTCCGGGCAAAACCGTGCGCGAGGTGGAGGAGAAGTTAATGAAGTTCGTGCCGCTGGAGTTCCGCCTGGATGCGCATCATTGGCTGATCTTGCACGGCCGTTATGTTTGCAAAGCCCGTCGTCCCGAGTGCCCGGCCTGCATCATCGCGGATCTGTGCGAGTACCGTCACAAGACGCCCGCATGAGCCTCGTCGATGGCTATTCTCGCGATCAATTGCGCCTCGCATACGCGCAGGCCTGGGCAAAGCACCTGGCGCGCTCGCCCCTCGCGCCGCTCGAAGCGCAGATCGCGGATGTAATCGAAGCGCACCCGGAGTATCAGCGCATCGTGGCCGACGCCGACAGCGCGGTCGGTTTTGAGCAAAACGCCGCTGAAGGCTCCGAGAATCCTTTTTTACATATGGGCCTGCACCTCGCGGTTCGCGAGCAACTCAGCGTCGACCGCCCTCCGGGAATTCGCGATCTGAAGCGCCAGTTGCAAAGCCGCTACGGCGATGAGCATCGAGCGGAGCACGCGCTGATGGAAGCTCTGGGTGAAGAGTTATGGATGGCACAGCGAGACGGCCGGGCACCCGACGAGCAGCAATATCTAGTATTGGCACGCAAGCGGCTGGCCTAGTCTGGCGCAAAGGTTAACGAAGTTTCATGCGCGCTTCATCGGGGCGGCGGCAGGCCGCGGCTATCCTGGCGTGCTCACCATTCAATTAGCCGTTTGAGGATTCGCCATGCGTCTTGCATTAGCCGCGAGCGCCTTGAGCCTCAGCGCTCTGGGTCTCGGCTTTCTGACCCAGACCGCACAGCCGGGCACGGTTTCGGCGTCCGAGCCGGGTGCGGCAACCGCCACCGAGGTCGCAAGCCCAGCGCCGGCGCCAGGCGATGCCGCCGCGAAACATCTTAAGCGTACCGCCTGTCTCAAACAGGCCAAGACAAAAAAGCTGATCGGGGCGGAAAAGACCGCGTTTCTGAAGAGTTGCATCGAGGCGCCGCAAGAGCCCATCTCAGCGAGCCGGCGGCTCCCGCCAGAGCGGCCTTAAGCCTTATAACTTCCGCGCGGGTGTCGCGGTAATGGTGAGCCGCACGCTGTCCGGCGCGGCGTTGCTCAATTGCAGAAAGAACGGCCGCGTTCCGAGCAAATCAAACTGAACGATTTTGTGCGGCGAGCGGCAACCGTGTTGACCTTGAAAATCATTCGCCGCAACCAATGCACCGTCTGACACCACATCGATCCAGAACGGCATATCGATCGCGACTCGATAGCTACCGCTGGCGGGAATTTTGAAAGTCACCAAACCGCCGTAGGATCCCTCGCGCGGGCTTTTCTTGCCGGGTGCGACGGCAAAGCTCACCTGTTCCTGCTTCGAGAGCTTGAGCTCGTACAGGTGATTCAACAGCAGTACCGGGGCGGATTTTGGATCCGTTGCCGCGGCCACAGGTGTCGCTGCATCTGCGAACAATGCGCGCTCCGGCGACACATCCCATTTGAAATCCACGCACGCATCGTCCGCCAGCGCCGGCGCCACAATCGCAAATGCCGTTGCGAGAAGGATCGAGGCACAGACTCTTCTAAGCATCTTGCTTACGCTTCGGTATGTATAGATCCGTGAGCGTGCCATCGAAGGCCTCGGCCGCGAACGCGACCGTTTCGGATAAGGTCGGGTGCGGATGAATCGTCAAGCCGATATCCGCCGCATCGGCGCCCATCTCGATGGCCAATGCCACTTCGGCAATCAATTCACCGGCATTGGTGCCGACGATGCCGGCGCCGAGGACGCGGTGAGTTTCCTTGTCGAACAGCATCTTGGTGAATCCCTCATCGCGGTTGAGCGCCAGCGATCGCCCGCTGGCCGCCCACGGAAACAGTGCCCTTGCCGTATTCGATGCCGCGCGCCTTCGCCTCAGTCTCGGTGACGCCCACCCAGGCAATTTCAGGATCGGTGTACGCCACCGAGGGAATGCAGCGCGCGTCGAACGCGGCCTTGTGTCCGGCTGCGACTTCGGCTGCCACTTTGGCCTCATGCGCTGGCCTTATGCGCCAGCATGGGCGCGCCGACGATATCGCCGATCGCGAAGATATGCGGCACGTTGGTGCGCATTTGCTTATCGACATCGATGATGCCGCGGTTGCTGACCTCGACGCCCGCCGCGCCGCATTGATGGCATTGCCGTTGGCAGTACGGCCGACCGCCACCAGCACCCGATCGAACACCTGCGGCTCGGGTGCATCCGGCCCCTCAAAGCTAGCCCGCAGACCTTCAGGCAGCGCCTCGAGCTTTGCCACCTTGGTTTTCAGCAAAATCTTTTCGTAGCGCTTTTCAATGCGCTTTTGCAGCGGACGAACCAGGTCGCGATCGGTGCCCGGCATGAGGCCGTCCCTGAGTTCCACCACCGTCACCTCGACGCCGAGCGCATCGTAGACGCAGGCCATCTCCAGGCCGATGATGCCGCCGCCGATGACCAACAGGCGTTTGCAATCCAGCGGCAACTCCAACGCGCCGCTTGAATCGATGACGCGAGGATCGTTGGGCAAGCCTGGCAGCAGCGCCGACTCGGAGCCGGCCGCGATGATGCATTGCTTGAAATCCAGGCGACGCGTTGCGTCCTCGCCTTTCACGTCGAAAGTGTAGGGCCCGACGAACTTAGCCTCGCCTTGGATCAAGGTGACCTTGCGTTGTTTTGCCAGCAGCATCAGACCATTGGTCAATCTCGTGACGACTTTGTTTTTCCAAATTCGCAGCCGATCACGGTCGATTTGCGGAGCACCGAACACGATTCCATTGGCCGCCATGTCGGCAGCGTCTTCGATTACCTTGGCCGCATGCAACAAGGCTTTGGAAGGGATGCAGCCATCGTTCAAGCACACGCCGCCGAGCACGGGCCAGCGTTCGATCAAGGTTACCTGCATGCCTAAGTCTGCCGCGCGAAATGCGGCCGTGTAGCCGCCTACACCGGCGCCGAGCACAACCAAGTCGACGGCTCCGGCGGGGGCGGCGCTTACTGGTTTGGCCGCGGGCTTGGCGGAACTGGACTTGCCGGCGCAGCGCCGCGGTGCGGCGCTCGTCGGTGCGGCACTCGTCGGTGCGGCACTCGCCGGCGCTGGGCTTGCTGGTGCGGCGCTCGCTGCAGGCGGCGCGGCAGCACTCGCCGGCGCGGGACTGGCGCTCTTCGCTGCTGCGGCAGTATCGGATTCCACCATCGCGATCAACGTGCCCGACCCAACCGAATCGCCCTTCTTGATTTCGACCGAGCTGATCACGCCGCTGACGGGGGAAGGCACATCCATCGCCGCCTTATCGGACTCGAGGGAAATCAGCGGATCTTCAACGGCAACCTTGTCGCCCTTCTTGACCAGAACATCAAGAACAGTGACCCCTTTGACGTCGCCGAGATCGGGAACTCGCACCTCTACGGTGCTGCTCATAGCAAAGCCTTTACATCACCGAGCGTTTTTGCGAGAAACACCACGAAGCGAGCTGCCTCGGCACCGTCGATGACCCGATGATCATAGGACAGGGACAAGGGCAGCATCAGCCGCGGGATAAAGCCGCCGCGCTCGTAAACCGGCTTCTGGGTCGACTTCGATACTCCGAGAATAGCCACTTCCGGCGCGTTGATGATGGGCGTGAAGTAAGTGCCGCCTATTCCGCCCAGACTCGAAATCGTAAAACTGCCGCCCTGCATTTCCGCGGCCTTGAGTTTTCCGGCACGCGCCTTCTCCGAAAGCGCCGTCAATGCGCGCGCCGTGTCATAAATGCTCAGCTGATCGGCATTGGCAATGACCGGGACGACCAATCCATTCGGCGTATCCGCCGCGAAACCGATATTGAAGTATTTCTTCAAGACCAGATTTTCGCCGCTTTCGTCCAGCGAGGCATTGAATCGAGGAAATTCGCGCAACGCCAGAATGCAGGCCTTGATGATGAAGACCAGCGGAGTCAGGCGCACTTGTTCCTGGGTCGCCTTGTCCTTGAGGGCCCCGCGCGCTGCCTCTAGATCGGTGATATCAGCGTCCTCGTGCTGAGTCACGTGCGGCAGATTCAGCCAGCTTGCCTGCAATCGCGTGCCGGAAATCTTTTGGATGCGCGAGAGGGGTTTGACTTCGACCGGCCCAAAATGCGCGAAATCCACGGCCTGCACTCGCGGCAGCGACGACACCGGCGCGGTGCTGGCGGCCGCCATCAGCAATCCTTTGACGTGCGCCTTGACGTCGTCCTGGGTAATGCGGCCCTTGACCCCGGTTCCCTGGATCTTGCCTAGATCCGCGCCCAGCTCGCGCGCGAACTTTCGCACCGATGGGCTGGCATGCGCACTCGAGAACGCCCGCTCATCGATCACGGCCGGGCGTACCTCGCGCGGCGCGCTGCTCGTCGCCGCTGCGCCGCTCGTCGCAGCAGCAGGCGCGGCACTTGCCTTCGCCGCCGCAGCGGGTGCAGGTGGGGGCTTCTTATCCGCACTTGGCCTCGTTCGCAGGTGGGCCCGACTTAGCGTCGCCCGGTGCTGCTGCCGGGGCCGGTGTCTTTTCTGCGGGCGCCGGTGTCTTTTCTGCGGGCGCAGCTTCCGCCGCCGCGGGCTCGAGCACCAAGATCAGGGAACCTTCGGAAACCTTATCGCCGGTTTTGAGTTTGACCTGCGCGATCTTACCGGCGACCGGAGCCGGCACATCCATCGCCGCCTTTTCGGTTTCGATGGTGACTAAGGGTGTTTCCTTTTCGATTTGCTGGCCATCCTTGACCAGGACATCGATGACGTTGACGTCCTTAAAGCCGCCGATATCCGGCACCAAAACTTCAATGGGGCTTGCCATGATCGCTTAGACCGACACGGGGTTGGATTTTTCCGGATCGATGCCGAAATTCTGCATCGCCTTGTTCACCGTTTGCGCGTCGATCTTGCCCTCATCGGATAGTGCTTTGAGCGCGGCGACCACCACGTAATGGCGGTCAACTTCAAAAAATCGGCGCAGCTCCGCGCGCGAGTCGCTGCGGCCGAAGCCATCGGTTCCAAGCACGGTGTAGGATCCCGGCACCCATTGGCGAATCTGATCCGCGACCGTCTTCATGTAATCGGTGGCGGCAATGAACGGACCTTTTCGATCCGCGAGAACTTCCTCGATGTAGGTCTGCTTGCGCGGCTCGCTTGCATGCAGCATGTTCCAGCGCTCCACCGCGAGGGCGGCTTTGCGCAGCTCGCTGAAGCTCGTCACCGAATAAACATCAGCCGGCACGCCGTAACTTTTCTCGAGCAACTCGGCCGCCGCCAGCACCTCGCGCAAGATCGTGCCCGAACCGAACAGCGTCACCCGCACTTTGCCGCGTCCGCCGGTTTGAAGCAGGTACATGCCGCTCAAAATGCCCTGCGCCGCGTCCGCGGGCATCGCCGGATGCGCGTAATTCTCGTTCATCAGGTGATGTAATAGAAGACGCTTTCCTGTTCCTGATACATGCGCCGCAGGCCGTCATGCACGATCACCGCCAGTTCGTAGGCATAGGTCGGATCGTAGGCAACGCAGTTGGGCACCGTGGTCGCCACCAACTGGCTGTGCCCGTCCTGATGCTGCAGGCCCTCGCCCGCGAGCGTGGTGCGTCCGGCAGTACCGCCCACCAGGAATCCTCGCGCTTGACTGTCGCCCGCCGCCCAGATGAAGTCGCCGACGCGCTGAAAGCCGAACATCGAGTAGTAAATATAGAACGGAATCATGCTCACGCCGTGATTCGAATACGCCGTGGCCGCGGCAATCCAGGAGCACAGGCTCCCCGCCTCGTTGATGCCCTCCTCGAGAATCTGCCCCTGCTTATCCTCGCGATAGAACATGAGCTGGTCGGCATCCTGGGGCGTGTATAGCTGACCCACCGAAGAATAGATGCCCGACTTGCCGAAACATCCCTTCCATGCCGAAGGTGCGCGCCTCATCGGGCACGATGGGCACGATGTGCTTGCCGATGTTTTTGTCCTTGACCAAGGTGGTCATCATGCGCACCAACGCCATGGTGGTCGAGATCTCCCGATCGCCCGTACCCTCGAGCAGGGTACTGAAGGCTTCGAGGGGCGGAATCGTCAGCGGCGGCGCGAGGGAACTGCGCGCCGGCAAGTAGCCGCCGAGCGCCGCGCGTCGCTCCTGCAGATAGCGCATCTCCTCGCTGTCATCCGCCGGTTTTCTGAACGACAGGCCGGCGATCTCCTCGTCGGTGATCTGAATGTTGAAGCGATCGCGCACTTCCTTGAGATTCTCGTCAGTGAGCTTCTTCTGTTGATGCGTCGAGTTCAGTCCCTCGCCGGCCTTGCCCATGCCGAAGCCTTTGACCGTTTTAGCCAGAATCACGGTGGGCGCGCCCTTGTTGGCCACTGCGGATGCGTAGGCGGCATAGACTTTTTCCGGATCATGGCCGCCGCGATTGAGGTGCCAAATCTCCTCATCCGACATGTTGGCGACCATTTCCTTGAGCTCGGGATACTTGCCGAAGAAATGCTCGCGCGTGTAAGCGCCGCCCTTGGACTTAAAATTTTGATACTCGCCATCGACGCACTCTTCCATCACGCGCTTCAAGAAACCCTTCGTATCGCGCTCCAACAGCGGGTCCCAGCGCCCGCCCCACAAAACTTTGATGACATTCCAGCCCGCGCCCAGGAAGGCCGCTTCGAGTTCTTGAATGATCTTGCCATTGCCGCGCACCGGCCCGTCGAGCCGCTGCAGATTGCAATTGATCACGAAAATCAGGTTGTCGAGTTTTTCGCGCACCGGCATGGTGAGCGCGCCCATCGATTCGGGCTCATCCATTTCACCGTCGCCTAAGAAATGCCCAGACCTTTCGATCTGACGGCGGGACGATTCCGCGATGCTCCAAATAGCGCAGAAATCGCGCTTGGAAAATTGCCATCATCGGGCCCAATCCCATCGACACGGTCGGGAATTGCCAAAAATCCGGCATCAACCAGGGATGCGGATAGGATGACAGTCCGCCGCCGCGCACCTCCTGGCGAAAGCGCTGCAGCTGGCTCTCATCCAAGCGTCCTTCCAGGTAGGCGCGCGCATAGATACCGGGGCTGGAATGCCCCTGCATGAAAATCATATCGCCAAGATTGGCGGCGCTGCGCGCGCGCCAGAAATGATTGAAGCCCACCTCATAGAGGGTCGCCGCCGAGGCGTACGTCGCGATGTGGCCGCCGTATTCGGAATTCGTGCGATTCGCCTGTACCACCATGGCGAGCGCATTCCAGCGTATGTAGGCTTCATTGCGCCGTTCCAGTGAACGATCTCCGGGATATTCTGGTTCCTGCGCTTTGGAGATCGTATTGAGGTACGCAGTATTCGGCTTAAACGGCAGGTAGGCGCCGGACCGGCGCGTGAAATCCACCAGCTTTTCAAGCAGAAAATGCGCACGCTGCGGGCCCTGAGCACGCATAACCGAATCGATCGACTCAAGCCACTCCTGGGTTTCAGTAGGATCGATGTCTTCGAACGGCGATTGTTGCGTCATAGAAATGCACACACCCACGTGTCCTGATAAGATGGCAGGCACGTTACAGCGCCCCTGCGCCAACTGCCACTACGTTGTTGACCCGCGCTATCTTCGGGGTTTGGTTTTTCACGGTCAAGAAGGAGCCTGTCTGAGTATTCCGCGTGAGCCGCATTAACATGCCGACTCGCTTGCCCTTAGACCGTCTTCTCGTGCCCGTGCGCCAAACCGGCGCCCGGGTCAGCGCATCAAGTCTCTCGCGTTACGCGAGCGCAGTGCTGTTTTTGCCGCTTGCGCCATCCGCTGCGGACTGGCAGGCACTGCCGCACGCCCCGATGCTGCGCGCGTTGCACGAGCGCAAGATTCATAAGGCCGGCGATACCTTTCACCTGCGAGTGGGTCCGCAGGCGCAAACGTTGTTGGTGGTCGCCTGCCTCGCCAACGAGGCCAGTACCTTTGAGCGTTTGCTAGCCGCGGGCAAACTGGCGCGCAGCGCGCTCGAGGGCGATCCGAAAACGTTGCTGGTATGGCAGCAGGGCTGTACCCAGGATGCTGCCGACGCGAGCTTCCACGCGATGCGTCGCGGCGCTCGAAGCTGCCGCCTTTCGCTTTGAAAGCTTCAAGAGCAAGCCGCAAATCACGTGCGCGGCTGCTGCATGTTGACCTCGCGCGGCGCGGAAAGTTGCACGGGATGGATTTGACCCTGGCCACCGCAGCCGGCAACAACCTTGCCCGCTGGCTGACCACTCTGCCGCCCAACACCTTGGATGCCACCGCCTATCGGCGGCTGCTGAAGCAATTTGCGCAACGTTTGAAATTGAGCTTCAAATTTTATGGCGAGACCCAGCTGAAGCGTCTGGGGTGCGGCGCCTTCCTGGCGGTGGCGCGCGGCAACGCCATGCGCGACGCGGGCATCGCCATGCTCTCTTATCGTCCCCGCGGCGCTGCAGCACCCGCCGTCAGCCTGGTGGGCAAAGGTATTTGCTTCGACACCGGCGGCACCAATCTAAAGGCCCATAAAGGCATGCTGGACATGCATACCGACATGGAAGGCAGCGCCGTCGCGCTCGGCAGCCTGTACGCGCTGCAGACACTGCGCTCGCCGCTGCCGGTCGATTGTTGGCTCGCGATCACGGAAAACCGCATCGGTCCGTTCGCCTACAAGCCGCAGGATGTGGTGCGCGCCGCGAATGGCACCACCATCCAGGTCATTCATACCGATGCCGAAGGTCGGATGGTTTTGGCCGATGCCTTGAGTCTGGCCGCGGCGAGAAAGCCCCGCGCCATCATCGACTACGCAACGCTCACCGGCGCCTGCGTCCACGCACTTACCGAGCGCTACAGCGGTGCGTTCACGAATCGTCCCGAGGCGCGCGACCTGATCGAGGCGGCGGGCATCAGCAGCGGCGAGCGCGTTTGGTGCTTCCCGATGGACATCGACTTCGACACGGATTTGGAAAGCAACGTTGCCGATGTGTTGCAGTGTTCTGCCGATGCCAAGGGTGATCACATCTTGGCGGCGCGATTTTTGAGTCGCTTCGTGCCGAATGAGCGTGGCCTGGCTGCACCTGGACCTGTCCGCCGGCACCCGTCACGGCGGGCTTGCGCATATCACGACTGAAATCACCGGGTTTGGTGTGCGTTACACGCTGGATCTGCTGCGCCGCGGTTGGCCCGCGCCGGCGGCAGCGGCATGAATCGCCTGACCATCCAACGGCCGGATGACTGGCATGTGCATTTGCGCGACGCCGAGGCCTTGAAGGCCGTCGCGCGCTTCACCGCTGAGCGCTTTGGGCGCGCCATCGTCATGCCGAATCTCAAACCGGCCGATTACCACCACCGCGCTGGCCGGTGCGTATCGGCAGCGCATCCTGGCGGCACTGCCCGCCGGCAGCCAATTCGAACCATTGATGACCTTGTACCTGACGAACGACACCGCCGCGGAGGAAATCGAGCGCGCCAAGAATTCCGGGTTTATCCATGGCGTGAAGCTCTATCCTGCAGGCGCGACCACACACTCCCAGGACGGCGTTACCGACATCAAGCGGGTCTATGCTGCGCTGGCACGCATGGAAAAAGTCGGCATGCCGCTTCTGGTACATGGCGAGTCGCCCGCGATCGACGTCGATGTGTTCGATCGCGAGACGCACTTCATCGACACGGTGCTTGCACCGCTGCTCGAACGCTTTCCGACCTTGTCAGTGGTTTTCGAGCACATCACGACCGAGCGCGCGGTCGAGTTCGTGCGCACCGCCCGCAGCGGTGTCGCAGCTACCATCACGCCCCAGCATCTGCTGCATAATCGCAATGCGATTTTCTCGGGCGGTATTCGCCCGCACTATTATTGCCTGCCGATCCTCAAGCGCGAGAAAGACCGGCAGGCCCTGCTCGCGGCCGCGACCAGCGGCAATCCGCGCTATTTCCTGGGCACGGACAGCGCACCGCACGAACGCAGCACCAAAGAGACTGCCTGCGGCTGCGCGGGGATGTTCACCGCGCACGCGGCCATCGAGCTATATGCCGAAGCCTTTGAAGCCGCCGGCGGGCTCGATCGGCTGGAAGGGTTTGCCAGTCACTTCGGCGCGGACTTTTACGGTCTGCCGCGTCACGCGGACACGATTACCTTGCTCAAGGAAGCCTGGACCGGGCCGCAGCAGTTCGCGTTCGGTAGCGGCACCTTGATCCCCTATCGCGCCGGGGAGCCGATCGGCTGGCGTCTCGCCTCACCTTAAGCATGTCGCAGCTCCCGCCTATTACGTTTGCAACGCGCTTCCGCGGATTTCTGCCGGTGGTCATCGACGTTGAGACCGGCGGTTTCAACTCGCAGACCGATGCGCTGCTGGAGATTGCAGCGGTATTGCTCGAGATGCGCAGCGATGGCACGCTGGCGCGCGGCGAAACGCATCGCTATCACGTCATCCCATTTCCGGGCGCCAATATGGAGCCCGCATCCATGGCGGTGACCGGGATCGACCCCCATCATCCATTGCGCCCGGCCATCAGCGAAGAGGATGCGCTACAGCGCATCTTCAAGGAAGTGAGAACGGCGATTCGAACCGCGGATTGCACGCGCGCGGTGCTGGTCGGCCACAATGCATCCTTTGACCTGAACTTCTTGAACGCGGCGGTCGCGCGCGCGCAAGTGAAGCGCAATCCCTTCCATCCCTTTTCAAGTTTCGATACCGCCACCCTGGGCGGCATCGCATTCGGCCAGACCGTGCTGATGCGCGCCACCTTGGCTGCAGGTCTCGAGTGGGATACGTCTTCGGCGCATTCCGCGGCCTATGACGCGGAGCGCACGGCCGACCTCTTCTGCATCGTCTGCAATCAGTTTCAAGGCGTGTTCGATGCGGGCCGCAGGCGCTTGGCGGCCATGGGGCCGCTCGAAGTCGAGGCGGACCCCGAGGTCCCTCCAGCCTGTTAGGCGGCGACGGCGCCGGCCTCGGCCAGCAACTGCTTCAATTCGCCGCTCTTGTACATCTCCAGCGTGATGTCGCAACCGCCCACCAGTTCGCCATTAACGTAGAGCTGGGGAAAAGTAGGCCACTTTGAATAGGTTTTGAGCGCTTCGCGCACTTCCGGGTCCTCGAAAATATTGATATGCGCGAACTTCGCCTTGCAGGCCTTCAGGGCGCCCACCGTCTGGGCGGAAAAACCGCATTGCGGAAAATCCGGCGTGCCCTTCATGTAAAGCACCACCGGGGCGGCAGATAGCTGGCTTTTGATTCGTTCAATCGCGTCCATAGTCGACAATCTCCACGTTATTCACTGCAATTGTACGATAACAGTCCGGGCTGTACCCGTTTGCATCGTTGAATTATTGGGGTCAGTCCCCTATTCTTCCAGGCTGCCGCAACGCACGATCCGCGCCGTGGTGGGATCCGACGTAAAATCTTATGGAGGGGAATCGCATGAACCCGTTAAATACCGTCAAATGGCCTCTGATCCTCGGATTCGTGCTCGCCGTAGTGATAGCAGCCTTTGTGGAGGGCGGCCTCACCTATAACTCCATCACCCTGGCAGCGCTCACTCGCTGGCTGCACATCATCGCTGGGGTGTTCTGGATCGGCCTGCTGTACTACTTTAATGCGGTGCAAACACCGGGCATGGCTGCCGCGGCCGCCGACAAAGGCGGTCCAGGCGGCGCCGGCGTCAACAAATACATCGCGCCGCGCGCCCTGTTGTGGTTTCGTTGGTCAGCCCTCGCCACCTGGCTGTTGGGCGCCTGGCTGCTCTCACAGACCCCCGGCCGCTTCGTCAGTGCCTTCACCTTGAGCCTGCTCGATCACCCCACCTCGCGCCCCAATCTCATCATTGGCATCGGCGCCTGGCTCGGCACCATCATGCTCTTGAATGTCTGGGGACTGATTTGGCCCAATCAGAAGAAGATCCTGGGGATCGTTCCCGCGACGGATGAACAAAAGGCGAAGGCGCGCAAAGTTGCCCTGTATGCGTCGCGCACGAACTTTTTGCTCTCCATCCCCATGTTGATGTGCATGATCGGACCGATGCACGGACTGCCGTTCTAGATGGCGGGGGCGCCGCGGCCCGCCTTGGAGCCGCCGGTACCGGTTCCTGTCGATTTGCCGCAGCAGGTCGCAGCGGCGCTCATGGAAGATGTTCGCGGCGGTGATCTCACCGCTGCGCTCATTGCGCCCGAGAAAAACGGACGTGCCACGGTCATTACACGTGAGGCCGCCATTCTCTGCGGCATCCCCTACGTCGAGGCTGTGTTCAGGCAGGTCGATGCGCGCGTGAGTTTCGACTGGCGTGTGCTCGAGGGCGACGCCATCAGCGCAAATCAGGTTTTGTTCAGCGTTGACGGACCCGCGCGGGCGCTGCTGACGGGCGAGCGCACGGCGCTCAATTTTCTACAATTGCTGAGCGGCACCGCGACCGCGGCCCACCACTACGCGCAGCTGCTGGCCGGAACCCGCTGTCGCCTGCTGGATACTCGCAAGACCATCCCTGGGTTGCGAACCGCGCAAAAGTACGCGGTGCGGGTGGGCGGCGGCCACAATCATCGGATGGGACTATTCGACGGAATTCTCATCAAGGAAAATCACATCTGCCGCGGCCGGAGGAATCGCGCCGGCTGTCGCTGCGGCGAAACGCACGGCGGCCAAAGTGCCGGTGGAAATCGAGGTTGAAGATCTGACGCAACTGCAGGCGGCGATTGACGCCGGCGCGGACATTGCGTTGTTGGATAATTTCTCGCTCGAGGCCATGCGCGAGGGCGTGGCGCGCAACGCCCAGGCGAAACGTCCCTTGAAACTCGAGGCCTCCGGCGGCATCACCGGCGAGACGATTCGCGCCATTGCCGAGACCGGCGTGGACTTTATTTCCGTCGGCAGCATCACTAAAAATGTGCAGGCCGTGGATCTGTCAATGCGCTTTGAGTGGCGCGCCTAAGCGCGCAAGCGGCGGGAAATCAAACGCTGTTGGCGGCCTTCAGCACGCGCGTCGGCTGCGAGACGCCGTAGCCCTGCGCGTAGTCGACGCCCAAACTTTGCAGCATGTTGATGATTTCCTGATTCTCGGCAAATTCAGCGATGGTCTGCTTGCCGGTCAGATGGCCGATCTCATTGATCGAACGCACCATTTCGCGGTCGATGGGATCGTGCAGGATCTCTTTGACGAAGCTGCCGTCGATCTTCAGGTAATCGACCGGGAAATGCTTCAAGTATCCGAACGATGACAAGCCGGTGCCGAAATCATCGAGCGCGAACTTGCAGCCCAATTCCTTGAGCGCCTGAATGAATCGATTGGCCTGCGAGAAGCTGGCGATCGCCGCGGTCTCCGTGATCTCGAAGCAGATCTTGGTGGCATCCAGGCCGCTGCGGTGAAACTGATCGATCACGTAGGGCAGGAATTTATCGTCGCCCAAGCTCTGGCCGGATAGATTGATCGAACACATCGTGAGTTTTTCGCGCTCGTCGGCCTCGGACACCAGCCAGCGGAAGGCGTTTTCAATCACCCAGCGGTCGATGCTCGGAGTGATGCCGTAGCGCTCCGCGGCGGTCATGAAATTATCCGGTCCGACGATCTTGCCCGCCTCATCGCGCATGCGCAGCAGCAGCTCGTAGTGAGCACCCGCCTCGGTCTTTTGCAGCGGCATGATGGTTTGCCGGAACAGTTCGAAGCGGCCTTCCTCGAGCGCATTGTTGATGCGCGCCGCCCATTGCATCTCGCGCCGGCGGCGCATGAGATCGATGTCGTTCTCTTCAAAACTATGGACGCGATTGCGGCCGGCTTCCTTGGCGGCCTGGCAGGCACTGTCTGCGGCGCTCAAGCACCGCTGCGACATCGGCATTGTCCGCCGAAATCGGCACGACGCCGATGCTGGCGCCGAGGCGGAAGGTGCGCTCCTCCCAGGTGAACTTGAAATTGCGCACCGCTTCGCGCAGCGCTTCCGCGGTGCGCATCGCTTCATCCAGCGAGCAGCTCTCGAGCAGAATGCCGAATTCATCGCCGCCCAGGCGCGCCAGCGTGTCGCGCCAGCGGACTTTGGATTTCAGCAGCGCGCCGACCTGGCCCAGCAGCGCATCGCCGGCGCTGTGGCCGCAGGTGTCGTTGACGATCTTGAATTGATCCAAATCCAGGTACGCACAGCGCGTACGAGGTTTCGCGCGCCTTGGCGCTCTTCAGCGCCCGCTCCATGCGATTCTCGAATTCGCGCCGATTCACCAGGCCGGTGAGCACGTCGTGGCTCGCGTGATAGCTCAAGCGGCGATTGAGTTCGCGCGCTTCGCTGACGTCGTGGAACACCAGCACGCCGCCCGAGACCGCGCCGCTGCCGTCGCGGATCGGCGAGGCCGTGCTCTCGACATAGATTTCATTGCCGTCGCGGCGGATCAGCAGCATCGGCCGCACCGACTTGATCGAGCGGGTGCGGCGGATCGCGACCGCCAGCGGATTCTCCAGCGGCTCGCAGGTCTCCTCGTGAAAGGCGCGGAAGATTTCCTCGATGGCGCGGCCCTGGCTGTCCTCGAGCCGCCAGCCGGTCAGCGCCTCGGCCACGGGGTTCACGTAGTCGATGACGCCCTTGGCATCAGTGGTGATGACGCCGTCGCCGATGCTCTGCAGCGTGATCTGCGCGCTTTCTTTTTCGCGAAACAGCGCCTCTTCGTAGAGCTTGCGCTCGGTGATGTCCAGCTCGACGCCGACCAGGCGCAGCAAGCGGCCCTTGTCATCCACCTTGGCCTTGGCGCGGCTGATGACCCAGCGCCACTCGCCGGTCGCATGACGCATGCGATGCAGGCTCTCGAATATCGGCGTCTTGCCCGCAACGTGATCGCGGATCGCAGCCTGCACCCTGCGACATGTCGTCCGAGTGCACCAGCGTGCGCCAATCGGGCGCCTGACCCACATCGCTCTCATCGTAGCCGAGCATGGCCTTCCAGCGCGGCGACAAATAAACCCGGTTGTTGAGCGTATCGAAATCCCACAAGCCGTCATTCGCGCTGTAGATGGCGAGTTCGTTGCGCTCCTCCAGATCCTCAAGTTGGCGCTGAATTTCGATACGCTCGAGTCCGGTTGCGAGGCTGCGGCCCATCAGCTTCATGAGCAGGTGCAGCTGCACTTCCCAGTTCTCGCGCGGCTGCGCATTGGCGATGCCGAGCAAACCCGCGGATCGCCCTTTGATCGAATAGCCGATCATGAGCACCGATCCAATTCCTAAGTGATTCCACACCGCCGCATCGTCGGCCTGGTCCTCGCGCGGCGCGCCGGTATCGCGCAACTCGGACACGCGCAGCGGCGCCAATCGCGATTGCAGCCAGGGCAGTTCATCCATGGACTGACCGCGCAGCTGTTCGGGATTGCCGGTGGCCAACATGCCGCGGGCAACTTGCACATCGCCGATCACGCCCAGCTCGGGGTCGAGCGCAATATGAAACGCCGTGTCTACGCGCGTCGCTTCGCGCAGCAGCTCCAAGTTGACAATAATGGTGTCGAGTGCGTTCGCGGCGGTCATGGTCTGAAAGTCGACCGCAATCTTGGTGCAAATTACATCAAGGCCGACTGGGGCCTTCTGGCCGCGCCGCGGCCAGGTTTGCGGGGACAATATGTCCGAGGCGGTGAGGTCTGCGTGGCGGGGATCGGTTGGAGCTATTGCCATGCGCCTTCACTGGTCCCACGAAGAGAGTAACGGTTGTATATCAATAGTTTGCCACTCAATCCCGTACGAAACGCGAATGCGTCACACAGTTCCTCGGACTCGCCATCCCGCAGCTACGCCTGAATTCTCGCATAAGTTATCAGGATTACAAGCTAAGCGATTGTATTAATAGGGCTTCGGGTAAAAAGCCATGCCAATCCGGTGTGAAAATTATTTGAGCGCCGCTTTCGCAGACTCAAATAGCAGTCTAAGCCTCTGTTCCATATCGGCTTGCAATCGTTCGAGGCCTGCCGTATCCAGGCCTTTTGCAACGTACACCGGCTCACCGACCGCAATCACGACTCGCGCCGCGAATTTCGGGATCACGAATCGATCCCAGCTGACTTTCCACGCGCGCGACGCGCAATAGCTCAGCGGCACAATGGGCCGTTGCGAGAGTTGCGCCAGCAGCAACGCGCCCGGCTTGAACTTCCACGGCGGCCCGCGGGGCCCGTCCGGCGCAATCACCGGCGAGATGCCCTCGTGCACCAACGCCTGATAGAAGTCGCGCAACGCGCGCGCACCGGTGTGAGTCGAGGAGCCGCGAATCACTTCGCCGCCGAGCTTTCGCACGATAATTGCGCCGAATTCGCCATCGACTGAAGGGCTGATCAAAAGGCCCAGTTTCACCCCGGCAGCGCGCTGATCGAATAGATACTTGGCGCAAAACAATTGGTGCTGATGCCAATAGACCGGAATGAA
Organism: uncultured Gammaproteobacteria bacterium; assembly: GCA_963771615.1. Lineage (GTDB taxonomy): Bacteria > Pseudomonadota > Gammaproteobacteria > Steroidobacterales > Steroidobacteraceae > Bog-1198. Next base: position 432,074 of record CAVYUD010000003.1, on the reverse strand, counting down.
CGAAGGTTCGCGCGCGAGCGCTGCGCCGATGTGCTCCGCGCCGAGGACTCGCACCACCTTGCACCAAGCCGACTACGAGACGCATCAGCGCGAGCGCGATTGGCGCCGAGATTTTGTACAGCCACTCTCGGCTCTTCGTCAGTCGGCGTCCGGAGCGCGTCTGCTGATCGTAAATGCTGTTGCGCAGGCCGCCGTCGTCTCGTTTCTTTTGCACGGCTGGTATTGTCGGGAAGCGCTCCGTGCTGCGCAACGCCTAAGTTACAATGCCGGCATGCAAACCATAGCGATTCCGCCGGGACCGGCTGAAGGCTTCGATATCGGCGGCAGCGAGGAATCGCTTGCGCGCCTGCAGGACTATTTCGGGCGGTTCGGCGACATCTACCGCGTATTCGCGCCGAGCCGCGGCGTATTCAACTACGTCATCAATCATCCCGATGACATCAAGCGCGTGCTCCTCACCAATCACCGCAACTACACCAAGGGCGAGGGTATCGATCGGGTCAAGATCCTTCTCGGTAACGGCATCATGACCAGCGAAGGGGCGTTCTGGCGCAGGCAGCGACGCATGATGCAGCCCTCCTTTCACCGGCGCGTGATCGATCAGTTCAGCCTTCTGATCAACGAGGTCAACGAAAAATACGCCGAACGCTGGGCGGCGCTGGCCGCGCGCCGCGAACCGGTCAACATCTCGAGCGACACCAGCGAACTGACGCTCGAGATCGTGCTCAAGTCCATCTTCGGCACTGATCTGGAGCGCTTGGCGCGGCAAATGGGCGTCAATCCTTTCGAGGTGGTCGCCAAGCAGTCAAACCGCGATTTGAAATTTGCGTTTCAATTTCGATCGCTGGGGCGCTTGGTTGGCGAGCTGATTCAACAGCGCCGTCACGCAGCGGAGGAGCATTTCGATTTTCTCAGCATGTTCATGCTGACGCGCGACCGCGAGAGCGACGAGCCGATGTCGCGACAAGGAATTGATCGACGAGGTGCTGACGCTGATCGTCGCGGGCCACGAAACCACCGCCGCCGCGCTCACCTGGACCTGGTATCTCGTCAGCCGCCACCCGCAGGCCGCCGAACAGCTGCACGCGGAAGCCGACCAGACCAGCGCGCAAGGCGTATTGAGGTTGGGGGCGGCCGAAGCGATGTCGTTCACTCACCAGGTTTTGCAGGAATCGCTGCGGCTCTATCCGCCCGGCTGGTTGATCCCGCGCCGTTCCATCGAAGCCGACGAACTCGGCGGCTTCCCGATCGCACCGCGCACCGATGTTTTCATCAGCCCCTACATACTGCATCGGCATCCGCAGTTTTGGAGCGATCCGGAAGAATTCAAACCGCAGCGCTTTGCTGAGGCCGATGCCGACGAGCGCCACAAATTCGCTTATATTCCCTTTGCCGTCGGCCCGCGCCACTGCATCGGCGAGAACATCGCCATGTTCGAAATGCTGGTGCACATGCGAACCATGATGCGGCGTTTTCGCCTGACACGCGCCACGGACGAACCCATCGAATTCGAGGCGCAAATCAATCTACGGCCTCGGTCCAATCTCATGATGACGGTACAAACGCGATGAATGATGTGAATAAGCTTGCCTCGTACACCACCCTCATCGAGGTTCTCGAAGACAATCGCGACGTCGACCGACGCGTGACCTACGTTGAAGGGGAGAACAACGAACGGCAAGTGTCGTTCCCGCAGGTGTACGCGCGCGCCATGGGCATTTTGTATCACCTGCAGGCCGCCGGTGCGCGCCGCGGCGACAACATGATCATTTTCTTGAGCAACAACGAGCAGTTTCTCGACGGCTTCTGGGCGGCCATGAGCGGCGGCATCGTTCCCGTGCCGCTCGCCGTCGGCATCAGCGACGAGCACCGCCACAAGTTGCTCCGGGTCGCGCGCAAGCTCGGCAATCCGCTGCTGTACACCGACGCCAAGAGCTTGGAACGATTGGGGGCCCTCGCCGAGCAGGTAGGTGAAAGCGCGCTGTTTGCACAGCTCAAAAGCCGCACTTTCCTGGTGGAATCGATCTCGGACATCTCGAAAGCCGGAAAGCTCGTGCGCCCCAGCCCGAGCGACCTGGCATTTATTCAATACTCGTCCGGATCCACCAGCGAACCCAAGGGAGTCATGCTGACCCATGGGAATCTGATCGCCCACATTCAGGGCGCAACCAAGATCGGCAGGTACAATACGCACGATACGTCGCTAAGCTGGATGCCGCTGACGCACGATATGGGCTTGATTGGGCTTTACTTGATGCAGTTCGCGAATCGCGTGCACATCAATCTCATGCCGACCGAATTGTTCGTGCGACGGCCGCTGCTGTGGCTGCAAACAGCCGCCAAAAAACGCGTCACGCTCACTTGCTCTCCCAACTTCGGTTATCGGCATTTTCTGAAAGTGCTGGGCGACCGGCGCCTGGAGAACACGGACCTGTCCTGCATCCGACAGATCTACAATGGGGCGGAACCGATTTCAGCGGCGCTCTGCAACGAATTCATGAACGCGCTGGCCTATACCGGGTTGAAGCGCAACGCCATGTATCCGGTGTACGGCTTGGCGGAAGGTTGTCTCGGCGTCACTTTTCCGCCGCAGGGTTCCGAGTTCCACTGGATTCGCCTCAACCGCCACCGCTTGAGCGTCGGCACGAAAATCGAACTCAATCCGGTCGAAGCGCGCGATGCGCTCGAGGTGGTAAGCGTCGGCCACATCGTGCCGAACACCGAAATGCTCATCGCGGACGACTCGCGCGCCGGTCTGCCTGACGAAACCGTCGGCCACATTTTGATTCGCGGGCCCAGCGTCACGCGCGGCTACTACGGCGATCCCGAGGCCACGGCGGCGGCCATCGACGCGAATGGCTGGCTCGACACCGGCGATTTGGGCGTGATCCACGAGGCTTCGCTTTTCATCGTCGGCCGCGCGAAGGAGATCATCTTCGTCAACGGTCAAAATTACTATCCGTACGATCTTGAGAATATCGCGCAACGCGCGCCCGGCATGGATCTGAACAAGATCGTCGCCGCCGGCATCGCAAGGCCCGGATCTCAGGGCGAGGAGCTGGTGATGTTCGTGCTCCATCGCGGCAGCATGGAAGACTTCCTGCCCACGGCGAACGCGGTCAGCCGGCTCATCAACGAGCACACCGGGATCGAAGTCGCGCAAGTCATTCCGACCAAGCGCATACCGAAGACCACCAGCGGCAAAGTTCAGCGCCATCTATTGGAACAAGCCTACATTGACGGCGAATTTGACGGCGAACTGGCCGAACTCAAGAGGCTGCGCGAATCCCGCGGCGGCTCGGAGCGCGAAGCGGCTGCCGGACTCGAGGCTCGCCTGCAGGCGCTGTGCGAAGCCGCTCTGCCGGGAAAAAGAATCGATGTGAACGACAACCTGTTCGAGATCGGCGCCAGCTCACTCAAGCTGATCGAAATCCACGAGAGCGTCGATCGGGACTTCCCGGGACTCATCGATCTAACCGAGCTGTTCGACTACCCCACCATCGCGCAATTGGCGAAGCATCTGGAAGGCAAGCTCAAAGCGACTCCCCGGCGCTGAAGGTATCGCAATTATCGATTTTTCCGGAATCGAAGCCGCGGCGAAACCAGCGTACCCGCTGCGCGGAGGTGCCGTGCGTAAAGCTGTCCGGCACGACGGTACCCTGGGTGCGCTTTTGCAAGGTGTCATCTCCCACCGAAGAGGCCGCGGCGAGGCCTTGATCCAGATCGCCGGGTTCGAGAATTTTTCGCGCTCGATTGGCCTGCTGGGCCCATACGCCGGCGAAGCAGTCGGCTTGCAGTTCAACCCGCACCGACACTTGATTGGCTCCGACACGGCCCGCGCGCCGTTCGGACTGCGCAGCGCTATCGGTGATACCCAACAGATTTTGTACGTGGTGCCCCACCTCGTGCGCGATGACGTAGGCACGCGCAAAATCTCCCGGGGCGCCGAATTGCGTGGCGAGTTGCCGATAAAAAGATAAATCGATATAGACCTTTTGATCGCCGGGACAATAGAACGGGCCCGGCGGCCGAACTCGCCAGGCCGCAAGCCGAGCCGACTTGTCCGCTGAACAGCACCAGCTTGGGCCGCGTATACACCTTGCCCATGTTCTGGAAGTACGTGCCCCAGACGGCTTCCGTATCCCCCAGGATCGCGCGTACGAAATCCACCTGCGGATCGTTGGGATCGGCCGCCGTGGGAGCTTGGGCCGGCGCCGTGACCGACTGCGGGTCGCCGTTCAGCAGGCTCAACAGAGTCGCGGGATTGATGCCCAGGAAATAGCCAACGACCACAATGACGATGGTGCCGATGCCGATGCCCGCGCCGCGCCCGATGCCTGAGCCGCGCTGATCCTCGACGTTGTCGCTTCGGGGGCTTTCATCCAGTTTCATGTGCGATCTCCGGCTCGTGGGTTCGGCAGGCTGCTGATCAGATCATAATCCAAGCTCAACCGGCAGCACCGTATAATGGTTTTTTCAGCCGCCAGCGTCTGTAGGACCAGAGCCAATCGGCCGGACTTTTGAGCACGGCCGCCTCGCAGGCGCGCGCATATCGCTCGGTCATCTGGTTGCTGTCAGCAGCCTCACGGCCGTCCCAGAGCGGCAGAAACTCAACTTCATAGTAGCTGCGACGCACCCGCCGCACATGGGCATACAGGATCGGCAAACGCATCGCACGCGCGATCTGCTCGGCGCCGACGTAGAAAGCGGTGTCTTGGCCCAGAAATTGCGTCCAGTAGCGCTGATCCGTCGACACCGGTGCTTGGTCGGCATTCATGCCCAGGGCGCGAACCACGCCGCGCCTGCGCAAAAAGTCAGCCAGCAAGTCCTTGGCGGGCACCAATCTTGCGCCGAAACGCGAGCGTAGTTTGAGCATCAGGCGCTCCGCCCAGGCGTCGTGCAAGGGCTTGTAGGCCGCATCCACGGGGTAGCCGAGTTGCAACGTCACACCATGCAGCAGCCATTCCCAATTGCCGAGATGTGAGGTCATGAACATGATGGTCTGACCGGCGTCGAGGTATTGGCGTGCCAATTCGACATTGACGACGCGCATGCGGCGGCGCATGTCATCCTCGGTCATCGATACCGACTTCAACAACTCAATCGCGACATCGCAATAATTCCTCAGGAATTGCTTGTGAATGGCCTCGCGTTCAGCGGCACTCAAGGAGGGAAAGACTTTTTCGAGCTGCTCGCGAATGACATGGTCGCGGTGACGCACCACGTAGTAGGCAAGAAAGTAGAGAAACGCAGAAAGCGCGTAGAGCGCGGCCCAAGGCAGGCGTGACAAAAGTTTCAGCATGGATATCCGCGAACGGCTTCGTTCGCACCGCAAACCCAAATTCTAACACACTGTTTTTGAACGGTTTCGCAGCCGGCAAAAGCGAACAGCGCTATCATGCCTGAGTGAGTAGCGCAGAAATTATCGCACCCGGCCAAGAGCCGCCCGTGGCGGGCGGCACGATGAAAGTCCATATCATCCGTGCGGGTCTGGATTCCCACGTCGGCAAAGAAGACCGGGTCGCGGTCGAGGCGCCGCTCGAGTACATGCTGCATCACCCCGCGCTCGGACTCGAGCCGGTGTCATTCGGTACGACGATGCGAACGCCGGGCGACGATGAGAATCTCGCAATCGGATTGCTGTACGGCGAAGGCATCGTCAACCACGCAAGCGATATCGACGCCGTCGAATCGAGCACGCGCCGCCCCAACGTGGTCAATGTGCGCCTGCGACCGGACGTACACATGGAAATGCAAACCGCGACACGGCGTTTTTCGGCGGGTTCGAGCTGCGGCGTGTGCGGCACCACCGGACTCGACGCTGCGATCGCGCGCGCGGCCGCGACACGAATTGCGCCGACCCGCGCCATCGAGTTGGCGCTGCTGTTCAGCTTGCCCGAGCGCATGCGCTCGGCACAGTCCAAATTCGGCGACACCGGCGGCATCCATGCGGCCGCCTTGTTCGATTTTTCCGGCGCGCTCATTGCAGTGGCCGAAGATGTCGGCCGTCACAATGCCTTCGACAAGCTGGTTGGCGAAACCTTGATGGCCGGACGCTTGCCGCTCAACGAGCACGTGATTCTGCTGAGCGGTCGCGCGAGTTTTGAGCTGACGCAAAAGGCATTGCGCACCGGAGTGGGGATACTCGCCGCCATCGGCGCGCCCTCGAGCCTGGCCGTCAATCTGGCTTTGGCATCGGGCCTCACGCTGGTGGGTTTCTTGCGCGAGAAGCACTGCAACGTCTACTCGAATCCGCAGCGCTTCACGGCGAATGCCGAGTGGTCGCGCGGTTAGTCCAATTGCTCCGCCGCCGCCGCAATTGCTGCGCTCGGCGCCAACGCGGTTCTGCGGACCTTCGGCTTGGACTTGATTTTCGGCCACCACGGCAGAGCGTCGGTCATCACCAGAACCTTTCCCGGCGCCAACGCCGGCCGATAGCCCGGTAGACTTTTCAAAATGTCGCGCCAACCCGGCCCTGCCAATGCCGCGCACAGACGCAGCACGGCGGGATTTCCGAGATTCCCCTTCAGGCAGGCGAGAAAATAATTCTCCTCCACCAACGGCGCGAAGTGCAGTCCAAACTCGAGTGCCGCCGCCTCGACGCCGACGCCGGCATCGGCCAAACCGCTCGCCACGCACAATGCCACGGCAACATGGGTTTCCTCGGTCAGCCCGCCGTAGCCGGGCAAGTCGCCGGGGTCCATCGAGTGCTCGCGCATCAGATGATCGATGAGCATCCGTGTGCCGGAACCGACCTGCCGGTTGACGAATCGCAGCCGGTGCCGTGCCACGTCAGGGAAGGTGCGAATGAGCGCCGCATGCTCGCGTCTGACCATCAAGCCCTGCATGCGCCGCGAGCAGCCGATCAATTTATGCCGTCCGGGCTTGAGCAGCGGCTTCAAGGCCTTGGCAAACACCGGTGCGGCACCGCGCAATGCCGGTACATGAAAGCCCGCCACCAGGCATTGCCGATCGGATAATCCCCGCAGCGCATCCTCGCTTCCCTGAAATCGAATATCCAGGTGCAGGTCCGCGGTGGCGGCGACATGCTTCTGTAACAAGGACAGCGCGATGTCGTGGCTGGCGTGAACAGCGAGCAGCTGGTGGCGCTGATCGCGAGCTTCGTCGACCACGCGTGCCAGGTCGGAACGCAAGGCTTCGATATGAGGTTGCATGCGGGTGCGCGCACGCCGTTCAGCCCACAGCAGCTTTTCGGCGAACTGCGTCGGGCGAGCTCGTTGTCCTTGCGACCAGATGATGAGCGGCTCGCCCAGCCTCTGCTCCCATTTTCTCAGCGAGCCCCACAGGTAGCGGTAAGAACATCCCAAGGACTGGGCCGCCTGGCGTATCGAGCCGAGCTGCAAAACCGCACTGAGAAGATCGAACAGCGGATTGCCGAGCGTCGCGCCGCGCTGCTCGCCGGGCTCGAACGCATACCGCAAGTGCAAGCCGAGAGCAGTCTCAGCCATCGTTGCAACTTTGGTGTTCCGCATCCACCGCCCCGCGCGCTTTCGCCCCATTTCTTCTCAGGTAATTGTAACAGGGGCTGGACCTTGGGGCGGAAGCCTAAGGCGAGATCAGCAGCGGCGCATCAAAACCCTGGTCGGCCAGGATCTTCTGTCCCGCGGGCGACAAAATGAAAAGCGCAAATTGCGCCGCTCGATCCTGATTCGCATCTTTCAGAATGGTCAATCCGTAATTCACCTCGATCGCAAGCGTCGGCGGCAGCGGAATCGTCGTCGTGCCGGGCAGCTCGGCGGCAACCGCCGCGCCACCGGTGCAGTAGGCGAGAAAGACGTCCGCCCGCTTCTCCTTGAACAGCCATGCGAGCCCGTTGGTTACGCCTGTCGGCACCGCCAACGATCCCGGTTCATTGCCGATTTTGACGGCCTTGGCTTCGAGTGTCGCGCGGCTGCCCGGGCGCACCGTGTCTGCCTTTTTGAATACTGCCCACGCATAATCTCCGCCCGGATCGCCAATGGGAGTCGAGGTCCCCACTTTGACCGACGGGTCTAGCAACGTTGCCAGCAGCGATGCCGGCGTGGCCTTCAGGCCGGGCCGCAAAATGGCGCACAGATGATTGTGCGCGAACAGCACGGTGGGCCCTGATTTTCCGGCGCTGGTCAGTGCCTGCGGGTTCCCCATATCGGCTGACGCAAAAACATCGCCGGCCTCGCCCTTTTGCAGCCGGTCCTTGAGCAAACCGGAGCCGCCAAAGGTTGGCGTGACGGTCACACCGTAGGCGTCCGAGTACGCCTTGGCGATATCCGTCATGGCGGCCCGCAAACTGCCGGCGGCGTGTAATCGCACGGTAGGAGCATCAGCGGCAGCCGCTGAAAGCGCGGCGAGCACCGCAGCAGTCAAACCCAACCAGCACCGAATCATGGCGACTCTCCTAAGGTTTTAGAAATCGAAGCTCACCGCCGCGAGCACCGTGCGCGGCGTGCCGAAGTGCGCCAGCAGACTTCCCGTGTTGGCGCCCGTCAGATTGCTCGGCGCAACCGTAGACCAATAGCTCCTGTCCGTGACATTGTCCACGGCCAAGCGCCAGGTGACTTTCTTGGTCAGGACAGTCGAGCTGTAGCGCGCGCCGATGTCGAACAAGTTATAGCCGGCCACGAAGAATGAGTTGGTGTCATTCGCCGGGCGCGTGCCGGAGAACTGCCAATCGAAGGTAGCCACCAGTCCCGGCACGGCGGGGATGCTGTATTCCCACAGCGTGTTGCCTTTCACCTTGGGCGCACCCACATAATATTTGTCGTTGGTTGCGAGCGTGGGAGTCTCCTCGAGCCTGGCATTGAGCAGCGTCAAGCCGCCATAAACCCTTAAGTTTTCGACCACATCGCCGACCGCGGAGAGTTCCAAGCCTTTGTTGACCTGATCGCCGGAAATCTCGAAAACCTTATTGCCACCAGTAAGGGCGACCGTGTTGGCGAATGGCCGGTCAATCCGAAATACCGCCGCCGTGAAGTCGATTTTTGCGAGAGAGACCTTGTATCCGGCCTCCCACTCGGTGCTGCGATATGGCGCCAAACTCGTGCCGGCATTCAGCGTGCCGGCCGGCGCCAAGTCACCCGCCTGCAGGCTGTTGGCCCAGGTGGTGTAAATCGTCATATTGCTCTGCGGCTTGTACATCACGCTCGCCGTGGGGCTCAAGCCGTGATCGGCGTATTCCGGCAACTCAACTGCCTTGGCGTTGTAGTTATCGACATGAAACCAATCCTGGCTCAGCGCCAGGCGCGCCGACCACGCATCGGTGAAGCGCAGGGTGTCGCCTACATTCACTCCCTGCTGATAGGTGGTCGAGGAATCAAAGTTCAAGCCCACATTCGGCAAACCCGCGGCGGGAAATGGGAAAATGACCGGGCTGTTGATGTTCGCCGTCCCCAGCAGCACGCTTGCCGGCGTTGCCGGTGTTATCACCGAATAGGATTGCGACTTGTAGCCGGCCGTGCCAATCGTCAGGTCGTGCGCAATTCCCCCGGCCGTAAAATTGCCGTCAAGATAGGCTGCATCGCTGGTCATGATGAAGCGCGGTGCAAAGCCGTTCGCCAACGACGAGGTGTAATTGCCGTTGTTATTGGTCAGGTTATTGACCGGCGTGTTGATGTTGCGCGACGCGTCTTGATTGAGGCCGCCCACCACCAAATGCCAATCGGAATTGAAGTCGTGCTTCAAGCGCACGCTGCCCATGCGTGTCAATAGATCCACGCCTGCATAGTTCTGACCGTATCCCGCATTGGTCGGATCGGGCGCCGGCGGCAGTTTGATCGTTTCGCTGTAACTGAACCAACCGGGATAGCCGGTATCGATCAGGTGATAGTAGCTGTAGTTGGTTTCAATCACGGTGTCCTGCAGCGGGCGCACATCGATGGCCAGGCTGCCGAGCACCCGCTTGGCGTGGCTATGATCGACCCACGCGTCGCCCTCCCCGAACAGGCCGTTGAAGCGATAGCTGACGATGCCGTTGCCATCGATCTTGCCGCCCAAATCCAGGTGCGCGGTGCCGATGCTGTCGCTGGCGTAGCTGACCGTAACATCGCGCAAGTCATAATCGGTCGGTCGCTTCGAGACGAAATTGAACATGCCGGACGGATTGGCAGGTCCGTATAGTGAAGCCGACACGCCATTCAGCACTTCGATTTGCTGGAACTGCTCCACCGCGTTGGCGACGGTGATGAAAAATTGCATGCCGTCCATGCGCGAGTTTTGAAAATTTCCGCCCTGCATGCCGCGGGTTTGAGGACGCAAAATATCAGCGCCTTGTTGTTCTTGGTAGGCGACCAGGGGCAGGTACTTGGAGACATCCTTGAAGTTCGTCGCCATGGAGTTATTGAGCAAATCTTCGGACAGCACCCCTATCGAATATGGCGCATCGAGAATTTTCAAAGAGCCCAAGGGTCCGAGCGAATCAACGGACTCGACCCGGTAGTCCTCGTTATCCTTGTTGCCGATCACTGTTACGCGTGGCAGTCCGGCCTGCGTCTGCGGCGCGTCGGCGACGGCCTCTTCGGCACTCGCGGTCGGGACAAAGGCAACAGGACACAGAGCAACCACTATTGCAAAGCGAATCGATTGGCTCATTGAAATCTCGTCGAATGGATTGAGGGCGGCGCGACGGCCGCTTGCGAGCTGTGTAGCATGACGAGCTGGTGCCAACAATATGAACGCCCGTGCATACGTTGCACGCGAGCGCTTAAAAATCAGGGTCTAAGCGCTCCTCGCCGACGTAGCAGTGGAAGCGCCGATTCAGCGCGCGCCCAAATAACGCCATCCCAAATTTCTTTGCCAGCTCATAGCCCATGGCGGACACGCCGTTGCGCGACACGAGAATCGGCACACCGCTCTGCGCCGCCTTGATGACCATTTCGCCGGTCAGTCGACCCGTGGTAAACAGCACTTTGTCGCCGCCTGCAATGCCGTGCAAGGCCATCCAGCCGCTGATGGTGTCGAGCGCATTGTGCCGGCTCACGTCCTCGACCGACACGAGCAAGCGAGCGTCCTGAAACAGGGCACAGCTGTGCACCGATCTTGCGTGCCGATGGATGCTGTCATGCTGGCGCATTACCTCCAACAGGCTGCGCAGAGCACTGCCTCGAATCCGCGCCTGCGCGGCTGTGGGCAGCCTGATGGTATCGATGTGATCGAGCAGACGCGAGAACACCGACCCTTGCCCGCTGCCCGAGGCAACGCTGCGCGGCGCTGGTGTGGACACTTGCAAGCCGTGGGTTCTGACTGTGGCCGTGCTCGAGTTCCAATCCACCGAAATCGATTCGATGGCGGCCGCATTCTTGATCAAGCGCTGATTGAACAGGAATCCCAACACCAGCAGTTCCGGCGAGGCGCCGAGCGTCATCAGCGTCACCAGTTCGCGATCATCCAAAAGCACGGTCAAGGGCCGCTCGGCGGGGATATAAATCGTGCGCCGAGCACCGAGCTCATCGACGATGCTGATCTCGCGCATGGAGTCAGACGATGCCGCGCTAAGCCGCGGGGCGTTCGCGATCGGCGGCAGCAAGCGCGCCTCGGGCTGCACCTCGAAAGCCTCGATACTAGGAGTCTCGATGGCCGCCTCCGCCGACACGCGTTACGATGCTCCACGGCGGCGAACACTCATGATCAAACGTATCGAAATCACTGGACTGATTCTCGCGGGCGGCCGCGGCACCCGCATGGGCGGCACTGACAAGGGATTGCAGCTGCATCTAGGCGTTCCGCTCGCGCAGCACGCGCTGCAACGTCTCGAGCCCCAAGTTGCCGCATTGATGCTCAACGCCAATCGCAACTTGCCCACCTACCAAGCCATGGGCGTCCCCGTCTGGCAGGATGAGACGCCCGATTATCCCGGCCCGCTTGCCGGCATGCTCGCCGGCCTCATGCATTGTCATACGTCCTACTTGGTCAGCGTGCCGTGCGATTCGCCGAACTTTCCCGCCAACTTGGTTGCGCGGCTCGGGCAAGGCCTCGTGAGTTCCGGTGCGGATTTGGCAACCGCGTACACGCGCGAAGCAGGAGAACTGCGGGCGCAGCCGGTGTTTTGCCTGATGAAGGTCGCGCTGCGTGATCCTCTGCGCGCCTTCATCAATAGCGGCGAGCGCAAGACCGGGCTGTTCGCCGCGCAGCATCACGGCGCCAAAGTCATATTCGATGACGCTGCTGCGTTCGCGAATGCCAACACACCGAGCGAGTTGGCGGAATTGCAAATCAATCCTCGCCCGCCATGACCGGCTCGAGAATCTGACCGCCGCCGAAACTCGATTGCACGGGCGTCGTCCCGCCCAAGCTCAAGCGTACGGCGCAATACTTGAACTCGGGGATCTTGCCGAAGGGATCGAGCGCGGAATTCGTGAGCTTGTTGATCGCCGCTTCGTAGAAGCAGAATGGCACGAACACTGCGCCATGCGGTGAGCTATCGTCGGCGCGTGCGTACAAACTTACTTTGCCGCGGCGCGACTGGATGGTGATGAGCTGTCCCGGCTTGGCGCCGAGCGCCGCCATATCAACCGGATTGAGCATCGCGACTGGATCCGGCTCCAGAGAGTCGAGTACGCCGGAGCGGCGCGTCATGCTGCCCGTGTGCCAGTGTTCGAGCTGACGCCCGGTTATCAACACCATCGGATATTCGGTATCCGGCCGTTCGTCGGCGGGAATGATATCGGCGGGCACGAATTTCGCTTTGCCGGTCGGCGTCGGAAACGAGTTGATGAATACGACCGAGTCGCCGGGATCGCCTTCCTTCTCGCAAGGGTACGTGACGCTGTCTTCCTTCTGCAGCCTCTCCCAGGTAATGCCGCCGATGCTCGGCATGGTGTGGCGCATTTCATCGAACACCGCCGCCACCGCCTGCTCTCCGGTGCCGTAGGACCACGAGAGGCCGAGCTGGCGCGCGAGATCGATGATGATCTCCAAATCTTGCCGCGCCATGCCGGGAGGGTTGAGCGCCTGGCGTCCTAATTGCACGAATCGATCGGTATTGGTGAATGTTCCGGTCTTCTCGGCGAACGAGGAGGCCGGCAAAATCACATCCGCGAGATAGCCGGTTTCAGTGAGAAAAATATCCTGCACCACCAACATATCGAGCTTGGCGAGTGCCTCGCGCGCATGATCCGCATCGGGGTCGCTCATCGCGGGATTTTCGCCCATGATGTACATGCCCTTGACGTTGCCGGCGAGGATGTTCTTGATGACTTCGACCACCGTCAGGCCCGGTTTGTCGTCAAGCTTGTCGATGGGTACGTTCCAGGCTTTCGAGAAGCGTTCGATGGACTTGGGATTGTCGACGCGCTGATAATCCGGATACATCATGGGAATGAGCCCGGCGTCCGAAGCGCCCTGCACATTGTTTTGTCCGCGCAGCGGGTGCAGTCCGGTCCCCGGTCTGCCGATTTGTCCCGTCATTAACGCCAGCGCGATGAGACAGCGGGCATTGTCGGTGCCGTGAATATGCTGGCTGATACCCATGCCCCAGAGAATCATGGAACCGGAGCTGCGCGCATACAGCCGCGCGACCTCCCGAATGGTATCCGCGGGAACGCCGCAAATCGGCGCCATCAGATCGGGGCTGTAGCCCTGCACGTTTTTCGCGAGCTCCGCATAGCCCAGGGTGCGATCGGCGATGAATTTGGCATCGACCAAATTCTCCTCGATGATGACATGCATCATGGCGTTGAGCAGGGCCACGTCGGTGTCGGGCTTGAACTGCAAGAAACGGTACGCGGTGCGCGCCAATTCACTGCGGCGCGGATCCATGACGATCAACTTGGTGCCGTTGCGCATCGCATTCTTGAGGAAGGTCGCGGCCACTGGATGATTCACGGTCGGATTCGCGCCGATCAAGATGACCACCGCGGCCTGCGTGACATCCATCACCGGATTGCTGACCGCGCCGGAACCGATACCCTCGAGCAGCGCCGCGACGCTGGAAGCGTGGCAGAGGCGCGTGCAGTGATCGACGTTATTGCTGCCGAAGCCTAAGCGCACCAGCTTTTGAAACAGGTATGCCTCCTCGTTGCTGCCCTTGGCCGAGCCGAACCCGGCGAGCGATTTCGGACCGTACGTGTCGCGCAATTTGCGTAGCGTGCCGCCGCCCAGGGCGATCGCCTCTTCCCAGGTCGCCTCGCGAAACACTTGCATGACATTGTTCGGATCCATCACGAACTTGCCGGATTTCGGCGCATCGGACCGGCGAATCAGCGGCACCGTGAGGCGCTGCGGGTGACGCGCATAATCGAAGCCGTAGCGTCCTTTGACGCACAGCCGCGAATGGTTGGCGGGGCCATCGCGTCCTTCGACGTAAAGAATGCTGTCGTTCTTGACGTGGTAGGTCAGCTGACAGCCCACGCCGCAATACGGACACAGTGATTTGACCGATTTGTCGGGAACCGTCAGCGCGACCTCGCGTGCCGGCATCAACGCGCCCGTGGGACAGGCCTGAACACACTCGCCGCATCCCACGCAGGTGGAGGCACCCATCGGATCGTCCATGTCGAAGACGATCTTCGCGTGTTGGCCGCGCGCGGCCAAACCAATGACATCGTTCATCTGTTCGTCGCGGCAGGCGCGCACACAGCGCGTGCACTGGATGCAGGCGTCGAGATTGACGGCAATCGCCGCATGCGACAGATCCGCTTGCACTGCGGGCCGCGGCGCGAATCGCGGCTTGCCCACATTCAGTTTCGCCGCCCACTCATCGACCTCGTTGTGGCGGGTATATTCTCTCTCCGGCATATCCGACTGCAGCAGCTCGATGACCATCTGCTGCGCCTTGCGCACGCGTTCATTGTTGGTGGTCACCTGCATGCCGGCCGTCGGCGCTCGGCAACAGGAAGCCGCGAGCACTCGCTCGCCTTTGATCTCAACCATGCAAGAGCGGCAGTTGCCGACCGCTTCCATCCCCTCCTTGTAGCAGAGACGCGGGATTTCGATACCCTCGCGATCGGCAATCTCGATCAAGGTTTCGCCCGGCAACGCCGTCATTTCACGGCCATCCAGCAGGAAGGTAACCGTGGGGGCCTCGGGTGCGAGGCGCATATCGGGAGTGGTGGCGCTCATGCTGTGTCCCTTTACGTCAACTCGTTCGGAAAGTATTTGATGACGGTATCGACCGGATTGGGGGCCGCCTGCCCCAAGCCGCAAATCGACGCGTCGCGCATGACCTGGGAGAGTTCGGCCAGCAAAGGCTTATCCCAGTTGTCGTTGGCAATGAGCGCATTCGTTTTCGCAGTCCCGACGCGGCAGGGCGTGCATTGACCGCAGGATTCATGCTCGAAAAAACGCATCATGTTGCGCGCTGCCGCTTTGGCGGTGTCCTGCGAGGACAACACGATCACCGCGGCAGAGCCGATAAAGCACCCATAGGGTTGTAAGGTGTCGAAGTCCAGCGGGATGTCGCCCAGGGATGCCGGCAGAATACCGCCGGACGCGCCCCCCGGCAGGTAGCCGTAAAAAGTATGGCCCGGTTTCATGCCGCCGCAAAACTCTTCGATCAATTGACGCACCGTGATACCAGCCGGCGCAAGTTTCACGCCGGGATTCTTCACGCGGCCGGAGACTGAGAAGCTGCGCAAACCTTTGCGGCCGTTGCGCCCCTGGGCGGCAAACCAAGGCGCGCCCTTTTCCAGGATCTCGCGCACCCAGTACAGCGTTTCGAAGTTGTGCTCCAAAGTCGGCCGCCCGAACAGTCCGACTTGCGCGACATACGGCGGACGCAGGCGCGGCATACCGCGCTTGCCCTCGATCGATTCGATCATCGCCGACTCTTCGCCGCAGATGTAAGCACCCGCGCCGCGCCGCAATTCGATCTTGGGCAACGGCACGGGCGGATTTTCCATCAGCTTGGCGAGCTCTGTCTGCAGCAGCGCGCGACAACCGTGATACTCATCGCGCAGGTAGATGTAAATCGCCGATATGCCGACCGCCCAGGCCGCGATGAGCATGCCTTCGAGAAAACGATGCGGGTCGCGCTCGAGATAGACGCGATCCTTGAAGGTGCCGGGCTCGCCTTCATCGATGTTGACCGCCATCAGTCGCGGCGCCGCCTCGCCGCGCACGATGCGCCACTTGCGGCCCGCGGGAAAACCCGCGCCGCCCAAGCCGCGCAGGCCGGAATCCTCCATGGTCTTCAACACGCCCTCGAGCTCGCGCCGGTGTTCCATGCAATCGCGCAACAGCGAATAACCGCCGTCTTTCGAGTACGCGTCGAAGTCGATGTAGTTCCCCGGCAGGTCGGTGAAGTGTCCTGCCTGCACCTCGTCGCGTACGGCCTCCAAGGTGGCCTGCGGCACGGGCTTTTGGTGCACTACTGCTACCGGGGCCTGCTCACAGCGTCCGACACACGGCGCCGGAATCACGCGCACTTCACGGCCGAGCAAGGCAGGCAATTTTTCCAGTAGCTGCTGCGCGCCGCCCATTTCACAACTGAGGCCATCGCAGACTCGAACCGTCAACGCCGCGGGAGCAGCTATCGAGCCGTCAGGATTTTCCTTCACGACATCGAAGTGATGATAAAAGGTCGCGACCTCGTAGACCTGGGTCTGCGCCAATCCGAGAAGTCGCGCCAGGGCCGCCATGTGCGGCGCGCTCAACTGGTGATAGCGATCGTTAATGCAGTGCAAGTATTCGATCAGCAGGTCGTGGCGCCAGGGCGCAGGGCCAATCAGCGCCGAAACCTCGGCGACCGCTTCGGGCGACACTTGGCGGCCTCTGGGTGCCTCTCGTTTGCGCTTTTTGCTGGCGCCGACGGGTGCGATGGGAATCACCGTAGTGGTCAATGATCAACTCCGCGACACGGGGTATTCAGTATGGTGTCAGCTGATATATGTGTCCAATCGATTCGGGCGTTCAATAAATTAGACTTATTGTTCAATAGGTTGCAGTTATGGATGCGCGGCGTCGGGTGTCCCGCAAGATTCCGGCGTGCTGGCGGCAGCGTACTTCGGATACAGCGCCATGAGTTTGCGCATCACCCCATTGGTCCAGCCGAAGCCATCCTGCAGCGGGTACTCGCCGCCGCCGCCGACCCGGCCGGTGCTCACCACGTCGTATTTCTCTACGAGCTTGTCGCTCTGCACATAAACGCGATTGACGCCGACCATCCAGCGGCAGGCTACGCTCTCGGCCAGGGGCGAAAGAGCGTAGTGACGTAACCCCGAGATGCCGATCCATTGCAGCGGCGGCCAACCGTTGGGTGCATCCCACTGCTGCCCCGACACCAGCGGTGTGGTGACGATGCCGCCTGCCTTCAACAATTCGTGCGAAACAGCCGCAGCCACGGCCGCCGCCTGCTCCTCGCTTGCGATCGCGGCAAACAAGGGATAAAGCGTCGCTGCGGAGAGGCGCGGCACTTGCGCCTGCTTCACCCAGCGATAATCGCGGAACACGCCCGCGGCCGGATCCCATAAATAACGATTCACCGCCGCGCGCCGCGCGCTTGCACGGTGCGCGAATTCCGTGACGCAGGCGGCATCGTGAGCCCGCGCGCAACCTGCACCGATCGCCTCCTCCAGACCAAACAACAGACTATTGAGATCGATCGGAATGAGCTCCGTTGTGTTGATGGTCTCGAGACTCTTGCCGTCGGCGAACCAGCGCGAACTGAAATCCCAGCCGCTCTCCGCCGCCGCCCGCACGTCGCGATACAACTGCTTTGGAATGCGTCCACTGCGTTGCGCGAGCGCCGTGTCTTCGCGATAGGATTCATCGCGCGGCGTGTCGGCGTCGTCCCAATAGCGGTTCAGCACGGCACCGTCGGGCATGGAAACGACTCGGCGATGCGCCGTGCCATGCGCCAATCCCTTCTCGCCTTGCATCCAGAAAGCATATTCGCGCCGCAGCTGCGGCAAATAACGCGAGTAGCCAGCCGCCGGATCTTCAGTATTGAGGAGTCCGACCATCGCGTAGAAAAACGGCGGCTGTGAGCGGCTCAGATAGTAATTGCGCGTGCCGTTCGGCACGTGACCGTAGCTATCGATCAGGGAGGCAAAGTCCCGCACCATGTGCTCGACCAAATCGTGCCGACCGCTTTCCACCAACCCCAGCATCGTGAAGTAGGAATCCCAGTAGTACAGTTCGCGGAAACGTCCGCCCGGGACCACGTAGGGCTCCGGCAGCGGCAGCAGCGAGGAATATGGCGGAGCGGTGGTGCTGGTGCGCGTCAGCTGATCCCACAGCAAATCGATGTGCCGAGTGATGGAAACATGTTCGGCGGCGGGAAGCTCGGTACCGCTCACCTGCGCCGGCAACACGAAATTCTCCGCGACAAAGGCTTGCAATGCCTCATGCGAGTTAGGTTTGGCAGCATCGAAGCGCGCCAGGATCTCAGCCGGCGCGGATTTCGGCACGGCGTCTGCAAAGGTCTTGCTGTCGGGGAAAAGCTGCGCGCTCTGCACCGCGACGAATAGATTCTTGAATAAGACTTGCGGCGTCTGGGCAGAGGCGGCCGGGGTCGGCTGCGGCTGCGCCTTCATTGGCGCTTGCGTCTGCGCCTGTGCCTGCGCGGCCATGGACACGACGAGAATCAGCGCGGCACTCAAGAGCCCGCGGCCAATCGAAACTGCAAAACTCATGGAATATCCTCGCGTGTCCCAGCCGCGCCATGGTCGTGCCTTCCCATCGCGATGTCAAAGCATCAGAATCGGGCCGATCCGGTTCGAGACCTCACTTGGAGCATTGCCATGCCGAAGACCATAGACCTGACCCGCCGCGAATTCGTCGCCGGCGCCGGCAAAGCCCTGGGTGCCATGGTCGCGGTGACCGCTCCCATGATCCTGCCGCGCCGCGTGTTGGGCCGCGGCCAGCGGGCGCCGAGCGACACAGTGAATCTCGCCGTCGTCGGGTTCGGTTCGATGGGATCGCAAAATGCGCAAGTGCTGGCGCAATCCGACCACATTGGCGTGGTCTGCGATGTCGATTTGGGCTATAGCGAACGCTGTGTCGCAAATCTCTTGACCGACAGGCAAAACCAAGCGCGTCCCGAAGGGCTGAAGCTCAAGGAGCAATTCGACAAAGCAAAGCGCTATACCGATTTTCGCGAGATGCTGGCGAAGGAGAAGCACATCGACGGCGTCGTGGTGGCGACCGCCGATCATGTACACGCCGTGGTCGCCAAGACCGCGATGGAGGCGGGCAAGCATGTCTATGTGCAAAAGCCGCTGACCGCAACCGTGCATGAAGCGCGCATGCTGCGCGAGCTCGCTCTCAAGCATCCCAAGCTCGTCACCCAAATGGGCAATCAGGGGCATTCAAGCGAAGGCGCGCGCCTCATCAATGAATGGATTGGCGCAGGCGTCATTGGACCCGTGCGCGAGGTCCATGTGTGGACCAATCGGCCGGTTGTCTACTGGCCGCAAGGCTTGGCGCGGCCCACCAGTGTACCGGCGGTAGAAGCGTCCGGCGCCTTCGGCAATCCCTGGACTTATCGCTACCTACAAGATGTGCTCGCCGCCGCCATGGGCAGCGGCGGCGCCCCGCCCGCGGGGCTCGACTGGGATTTGTACCTAGGTCCGATCGCAGAGAATGTCCCCTACCATCCGGTCTATCACCCTTTCAACTGGCGCGGCTGGTTGGCTTTTGGATGTGGAGCGCTGGGCGACATGGGCGCGCATCTCATCGATCATCCCTTTTGGGCCTTGGGTCTGACCTATCCTTCGAGTATCGAGGCGACCTCGACGCAATGGGGCACCATGCCCTTGCCGCCCACTGATCCGGCAGTCGCAAACGCTGCGCCAGGCCGCGCGCCGCGCAAGCCCGTGTCCTATCCCGTCTCGACCTGCGTGCATTATCAATTCGCCGCCCGCGGCAGCCAGCCGCCGGTGAAACTGTCATGGTTCGACGGCGGCATTTATCCGCCGCGTCCGGACGAGCTGCCGGATGAGGTCACGCTCAAGAGCGAAGGCGGCGTGATCTTCATCGGCGAAAAAGGCATTCTGCTGCACGATACGTACGGTTCCAATCCGCGGCTCTATCCGCAAACACTGGGCGAGGCCGCCGCCGCCGTGCCCAAGAGCATGCCGCGAATTGCGTGGAGCCATGAACTCAACTGGACCAAAGCGATCCGCGGCGAAGCCAAAGCCAGCTCGCCGATTGAGTATGCGGCGCAGCTCACCGAGACCATGCTGCTGGGGCTGGTTGCGCTACGCGCGGGACAGGGCAAAAAGATTTTGTACGACGGCGAAACGGGACAAGTCACGAATTTTGCCGACGCCAATCAATACCTGACGCGCGAGTATCGCGCGGGATGGAATATGCAATCCTAGTGCTCCGGACGCAGCGGCATGCGTGTCAGCCTGACTTTTCCAGCCGCGTCGCGGTTGATGACGAAGTCGTAGTGCTCTTTGCGGATCGTGACGTCCTTCAGGGTCATCGATTTCCATTCCGCCGGCAGGATGGGCGGATAGGCCTCAACGAGGCCTTTCTCCGCAACCCGCAGTCCGCTGAATCCGTAAAGAAGATTTTGTAGAAAGCCGCCGGAAGCCGTCACGAAGTAGCCGGTGTTGTTGGTCGCGGTCTCGGTGCGCACATTGAAGGGGCTTTGATCAAGCCGCTGGTGAAGTTGCGTTGCAGCCAGGCGACCGCCGAGGCGGTGTCGCCCACGGCGGCCGCGGCAATCGAAGCCGGCGCCAGGCTCATGCCGTGCGGCTCGTGGTGTCCCTGGCGCACCGAAATCATGATGTAGTCGAAGTCATTGCGGCGGACTTTGCGCGCTCATCGGCAAATCCAGCGACGGGTATGATCAGCAGTCCCAGCGTGCTGCCCTCCAAGGGCTCGCGCGGCACAGCTGGCATCGAAATCCAGATGCCGCTGCTCGGCTTGCGAGAATGGAATGTACAGCTTCGAGGCAACCTCGGCCCAGTGGGGATCGGGCCGCTCACCGACCAACGCAGCCGCCTTTGCTGCAATCGTCAAGACCTTTTGCGCAGACACATTGGTAAAGGTGTCATTCGGCACATCGTTGTAGCTTTCAGCCACAGAGGTCACGTGCACGATCTCGTAGCGCCGTTGCTGCGCATTCCACGAAGCGCGGCTCGCCCAAAAATCCGCGACATTGCGAATCACCGGCCAGCCGTCGCGTTTCAGCCATTCACGATCCTGCGTCGCCAGCCAGTATTGCCACTGCGCGATGGCGACATCCGCGTTGACGTGGATTTCACGCTCGCTGAGCACATAGGCAAAAAAGGGCGTCTGCTCGCTGCCGTTTTCCGGATCCGCTTCCCAGGGATACATCGCACCCTTAAAGCCCCTGCCTGTCGCCCGGGCCTGGGCCGCGGGCAGCGTGTGGGCGCGGAACACCACCAGAGACTTGGCGCGCTCGGGGTGCAGCAACAACAGAGCAGGAAAAATCCACGTATCGCTGTCCCAGAATGCGTGGCCGGTGTATCCCGGTGTCAGGCCGCAGGCGCCCATGGGCCAGCGCGTGTCGGCGGTTGAGGTCGCGAGCAAATAGTAAAGATCAGAATGCACCGACCGTCTGCGCCTGCACATCGCCGTCGATTTCGATATCCGAGCGCCACAGGTCGCGCCACGCGGCCCGATGCTGATCGAGAAGCGCATCGAAGCCGCCGCTGCGCGCGGCGATCGCCAGCGCCAGTATCGGCTTGCGCATCGCCGCCCCAACCCTCGCGCGAGGCTGCAACGAACTTCGTGAATGTATAGGTCTTGTCTTTCTGCAGCTTGACCTTGATGTTCAAGGCGAGCCGATACTGGCTCTTGTAGAGCGTGATATCGCTCGGCACTATGCCGTCCGGCATGCTGCACGGCGGCCGCCTCGGCCATGCTCAAGCCCTGCTCCGCGCGGCCATCAAGAGCCACAGGTCAGACTCCTTGACATCGCCGTCCGCCGCCAGCACATGCGTGTCGCCGTGATACCAGACGGCGGCACGGTCGGGAGTCGCCGGCGGAATCGCAACGAGCTGCATATTGTGCGCAGCCACCGCTTCCTGCATTTCGTTCGCCGCTCAACTTGGCGATCGGCAAACGCGGCTGATGCGGCGCCCAGAGATTCAAGCGCAAATGACAGTTGCACGGTACCGTCGAAGTCCGGCGTCAGCGATATCTGCGTCGCGGCCAGATGGGTTGCCGCCTGGCTGACGAAGGTCGTGACTTTGACCTGCGTGCTGCGCTTCGTGGTCGACGTAGCGATAGCTCGTCGTCAGCGTCGCCTCTTTCATGTTCAAGCGTCCTGGCTGTAATCCTGGAACAGCGCGGCGTTCAGCGGGACCTGATTCATCCAGAAGTGGCCCGCCGCGGAGTCGCCGGTCGAGTAGTCGATCTCGCTCCAGCCCGGAATGGCGGCCGGACGCGCCATGTCATCCTTGGCGTAGTCCATGAACGCGACCATGTAGGCGAGATTGCCCTCGGTGCCGCGCGGCGCGGTCATGGTCGAAAAATAGCCGTTGGCCAGATAGCTCGGAAAGTAGTTGTCGAAATCCTCGGCGCCGGCGTTCAGAGTAAAGGTGTCCTCGGCGGCGAGCGCGGGAATCGCTGCGGCTACGCAGATTAGCGGCAGATAAAAGAGTCTCAAGTTTCGATGTTTCATCAGCGCTCCGGTGCCACGGCCCGTCGGTCTATTAGATGCCGATACGCATGCTGTGTCGATCAAGCCGCTTGCGTCAATGGCGCGCGAGTCGCATCCTGCGCAAAACGGCACTGGGACAGTCATGTCGGACACCATCAATCGCGGCAGGCGCAATCTTCTCGGCTTTGGCGTGCTCAGCGCCATTGGCTGGCGCCAGGCTGCATTCGCGACGAGCAAAACCGCCGATACCCTGCCCGCTCCGCTCGCGGAACTGGCCTATGGCCAGGTGCAGTTCAGCGACGGCCCGCTCGATCGCCAGGCGCGCGAAAATCATCGCTTGGTGTTGGGACTTGATGAGGACGCGCTGTTGCGGCCATTCCGCGTACGCGCGGGACAGCGCGCGCCCGGCCAGGAACTCGGCGGCTGGTACGACACTTACGCGTTTGCGCCGGGCGCCACCTTCGGACAATGGATGAGCGCGCTGTCGCGTTACTACGCGATCACCGGCGATGCCGCGACGCGCGCCAAGGTGCAGCGTCTGGTGCGCGGCTATGCGGCGACCATCGACACGGGCGGCAGTTTCTACCGCAACAACCGCTTCCCCTCGTATACCTACGACAAGCTCGCCGGAGGCTTGCTCGATGCGCGAGAGGTTGGGCCGGCGACGAAACGGCACTCGCGACTCTCGCCCGCGACCACGCAGGCGGCAGTACCGTACTTGCCGCCGCAGGCCATCCCGCGCAACGAGCATGCCCAGCCCGGCGAGGACTTCAGCCAGCATGCCTGGGACGAGAGTTACACGCTGCCGGAAAATCAATTCCAGGCGTGGGCCGTGACCGGCGATCGCGCTCATCTGCGAACTCGGCCGCCGATTTCTCTACGACGAATTCTTCGCGGCGCTGGCGCGCGGCGAAAATGCGCTTCCGGGCAAACATGCCTACAGCCATGTCAACGCGTTGAGTTCGGCGGCGCAGGCCTATTTGTCGCTCGGCGATCCGATGTATCTGGCGGCGGCGCAACAGGGCTTCGAGATGATCGCGGCACAGAGTTTCGCCACCGGCGGATGGGGGCCGGACGAGCATTTTGTCGTTCCGGGCAGCGGCGCGCTCGGCGCAAGCCTCGATGGTCAGAACAAGAGTTTTGAAACGCCCTGCGGCGCCTATGCGCATTTCAAGCTCACGCGCTATCTGCTGCGCATCACTCGCGACTCGCGCTACGGCGACAGCATGGAGCGCGTGCTCGTACAACACCGTGCTGGGCGCGCTGCCGATCCAGCCGGATGGGCACGCCTTCTACTATTCCGATTACACGCGGCAGGCAAAGAAGACTTTTCATCCCGACCGCTGGCCGTGCTGCTCCGGGACGCTGCCGATGATTGCAGCCGACTATGCCATCAGCACCTGCTTCACCGATCCGCAAGGCATCTACGTGAATCTCTATGTGCCGGCGCTGATCACCTGGACGCAGAATCATGTGCGTCTGCGGCCTCTCGATCGAGACCGACTATCCGTATGACGCCACCGTGAGCATGACCTTGCAGCTGCCGAGTGCGCAGTTGTTTACGCTCAATCTGCGCATACCCGCCTGGGCGCAGGACGCGCGGTGCTGATCAACGGCAAGCGCCAGGCGCCGCAACCCGGGCACTTCGCAGCGATTCGGCGCGAATGGCGCTCCGCCGACAAAGTTGAACTCGAATTGCCGGACACGAGAAGGCTGGAAAGCGTCGATGCGGCGCACCCGGACACGGTTGCCTTGCTGGCCGGACCGCTGGTGCTCATGCGCATACTCGACGCCGACGCTGCAGCCGCGCCGATTCGGCGCGACAGCCTGCTCGCGCGCGCAGCGCGATGCCGATCGGCGGGCATGAATGGCATGTCACGACCGACTCCGGAACAGTCAAACTAAAGCCATTTCTCGATATCGACCGCGAAGCTTATAGCGCATACCAGAAGGTTCTGCCGTCCTGATTGCGAAAACCCTGTTTCGCACTGGTGGCGTTCCTTGCCTGCGGCGCGATGCGCGCGGCTCAGGGGGACGCTGCGCAACCGCAGGGAGAGATCACCACCGCCGAGACAGCCATTACGGTCGAGGCCGGCGAGCACGCACCGCGCCTCCTGACGCTCTCGTTTCGCGGCGCGGTGCCTTGGAAGAATACTCGCGAGGAAACTCTGCCCGAGAACGTCGAGATTCACGGCGTAGCGCAGCCGTTGATGTGGCGCTTGGATCGCGACGCAACGCGCTTCGAATCGAGCGGATTGAAATCGTGTACGTCGCGGACTCGCCGCGCCTCAAAGCGGTCTGGCGCTGGCAGGCGCGCGCGGCGCACGGCCCGATCGAACACAGTCTATCGATTCAAAACCTGGGCGACGCGCCGCTATGGCTGCCGCTGCAGCCCAGTTTGCGTTTCGACTGGAAAATCGATCCTAAAGCGGCCCTGCGAGCGATTCTGGGTGGAAAAAGGCGCCGACATCGCCCTCCTCGCGTGGCACGCATCTCGATGCGCTGACGACGGGCGAGGCTTGGCAGGGACCTCCAGCACGTATGCGATCCCCGGCCCGGCCGAGCCGCGCGAGATGATTCCCTATTTGCTGGTCGATGAGCCTCGGCAGCCCGGCGCGGCTGGTATATCGGCATCGAGTTCAGCGGCCGCACCCGTATCACGCTGAAGCGCGCGATGCATCGCTGGTCGGCGAGGCGGGGCTCGATCCGAGCCCGGGCCCCTATCGCACGCGTGTGCCGCCCGGCGGCAGCTTCGAAACCCCGACGATTTTCATCGGCGCGTTTCGCGGCGGGCCGGACGGCGCGGGCAATATCGCTGCGTCGCTGGATACGAGCAGTGCTCAACAACCCGCGCACGCTGGCTGATCCCGTCCTATCCCCTGCTGGTCAACAACAGCTGGGGCAGCGGCATGGCGGTGGACGAAGCTCTTGCGCATCGAATGATTGAACAATCCTCACAGCTCGGGTTGGAAATGTTTCATTTGGACGCGGGCTGGTTTCGCGCGGTCGGCGATTGGCAGGCCAACGCGAGCAAATTTCCTCACGGCATTACGAGTGTCGCCGACTTCGCGCATCAGCATGGCCTCAAGTTTGGCCTGTGGTTGGATTGGACCCAGGCCGGCACGTCGAGCGAACCCGGTGCTCTCAATGTCCATGATCCCGCCATTAAGGACTGGCTGATTGCGGATCCGCCCGCCGGTTGGAAACACACCGAACCATTCAAGGGCATTACGATCGATTTAGGGGTTCCCGCCGCCAAACTCTGGGCGGAGCGCGAGCTCGAACGCATCGTCAGCGACTATCATCTCGACATGCTCGAGCACGACGGTTATCTCGTGGCGCAGGGCAGTTCACGGACCGATCATCCCGCCGCGCCGCCGGATCCCGCAACGCTGCAAATTGGCGAGAATTCCGGTTTTCTCTGGGTTGAAGGCTCCAACTCGACCGATGTGAGCTATCACGCGACGCGAGCCTACTATGCAATCTACGACCAGTTGCGCCTGCGTCACCCGACCCTGCTGCTGGAGATATGCAACGACGGCGGCCGCATGATCGATTTTGGCAGTGCTGCGCACGGCGACTATTTTTCGTCGACCGACACGTATGATCCTCTCGCGAACCGACGCGCTTTTTACGATGCCAGCTATGTGTTGCCGCCCGCGATGCTGGAGAGCTATGTGGCGAGCTACCCGGCACCGCGCATCGAAAACTTTCGCTATGCACTGCGCAGTGGAATGCTCGGCTGGTTCTCGCTGATGCTCGACGCCAATCAATGGACTGCGCAGCAGCGCGAGGCGGCGCAGCGTGAGTTTGCGCTCTACAAGACGATGCTGCGTCCGCTGATTCGCGAAGCGGATCTGTATCACCTCGCAGATCGTCCTGACGGCGTGCATTGGGACGGGATCGAATACTATTCCGCCCGGTTGCGGCGCGGTGTGTTGTACGCCTTTCGCGGCAGCGCGAGCGATCTGCCGGCGCATCGATTCCGCTTGAGCGGGCTGGATCGCGGCAGGCGCTATCGGCTGACCTTCCAGGATAATCCTGCCGCGAACAGAGAACTGACGGGCGAGTCGCTGGTGCAATTGGGCGTCGACGTCAGGCTGGCTTTGCCCTTATCCTCTGACCTGGTTTTCATCGAGGAAGTACCCTGAACGTGCGGTCAATCCGGCGCCTTGCACGGGTCACGATACTGATCGCCGCAGCGGCGTTTGCCGCTGTGGGACATGCTACTGAGCCGCGGCTCTCGTTCGACGTGAATGAGGGCCCTAATCTCAATAGTTTTTTGCGCGAAGGCCCGGTCGCCGCACATCTGCTGTTGCGCTCAGGATTGGATCCTCGCCTGTTGGTCGCCTTTCCCGCCGGCAACAGCGGCGTGGGTCTATGGTTCTCGCACGCCGCCCAGCCGGTAAAGTGGGCGTTGCGCGGGCGGCCTCAGCCCCTCACCACCCAAGACCCGCGTGGGCGCCCGCTGTATGGGATGACGGCCGACGTGACGCTGACCGGCCCGACGAACTTGAGTTTCAAGCAGGCGGTTCTCTCCAGTGTGCGCGTATTGCGGGACTATCAAGCCTTGGGCAGCTTTCCCGCCGAGGTCGCGGTCAAGCCGACGACGCGGGACTCGACCATTACCTGGGCACGCGATCGTCTCGACGGTGCGGCCGGATATCGACTCAGCATTCAGGTCACCCATGGGACGTTGCATGGGGACGAAATGAGGGCGGCAGGCGACGGTAAGATCGCTCTCAAAGTTACCGCGCTGAGCGGCGAGGTGCCCCTGACTCCGCTCGGCGGCGAGCATTTGCTCAATGATCAAGCGCAGGCCGACACGGCGGCTCGCAACGCGCTCACATTTTTGAGCTACAAGGAAAAGTTTCTCGCCGGTTCCTGGCGCTTCAATACGTATTTCGGTCGCGACACCTTGATGTCAGTGCGGCTGCTGATGCCCGTGCTGGCACCCGAGGCGATTGAAGCCGGATTGGGGGCGGTGTTGACGCGTCTGTCACCGCAGGGCGAGGTGGCGCATGAGGAGGACATCGGAGAGTTTGCCATTCTCGATCATCTGCGCGCCGGCGGCGAGAAGTCTGACGCGCCGACCTTCAATTACAACATGATCGACGCCAGCTTCATGTTGGCGCCGGTGGCCGCTCAGTGGCTGCTCGATGATGCGCGTGGCGGCAGACGAGCCGCCGCATTCCTGAAACGAACGGACGGACGTCGCGAGAACCCCAAGTCGTTCGGCGCGGATCTGGTTGGGAACCTCAAGTTCGTTCTGCAAGCCGCGGCAAAATTTGCGGATGATCCGCGCGCACAGAATTTGATTGCGCTGAAGCCAGGATTTGACGCGGGCCAATGGCGCGACAGCAACGACGGCTTGGGCGGCGGGCGTTTTCCCTATGACGTCAATGCGGTATTTGTGCCGGCGGCGCTCCAAGCGGCCGGCCGCTTTTTTGCCAGTGGCATGCTCGATTCCTATCTGGACTCTGCTGAGCGGGGATTGTTCTCCCATGCCGCGGCCATGGCGGAGACCTGGCGCATCAAAGCAGGACCGATCTTCGATGTAAGCGTCCCGAACGCGACGGCTCAGCAAGACATTAGCGACTATGCAGCTTCCTTGAAGATTCCCGACGCTGACGCACTGCGCTCCGTGGACGATTCGGCGGTGTCTTTTCCAGCGCTGGCGCTGACCGCCGACCACAACACCATTCCCGTGATTCACTCTGACATCGGGTTCGATCTGCTGTTTGGCCGGCCCAGTTCGGCGGGACTGGAGCAAGCAGTGACTGCGCTCATGCGGCCCTTCCCCGCGGGACTGCTGACGCCCGTGGGGGTGGTGGTCGCCAATCCCGTGTACGCCGCCGCCGGCTATCCAAGGGAAGCTGACCCGTAGCGCCTATCATGGAACCGTGGTCTGGTCCTGGCAGCAGGCAGTACTGGCCGCGGGACTGAGACGGCAACTGCGGCGCCAGGATCTGCCGCTCCCGCTCATGGCGCCTCTGCGTGCAGCGCAGGCCCGGTTGTGGCAAGCCATTGGAAAGGCACACAACATGCGCAATTCGGAGCTCTGGACTTGGACCTTCGCGAACGGACATTTCGAGATCGCGGCTTTTGGCGCCAATGCGTCTGACGCCGATGAGTCCAACGCTGCACAACTTTGGAGCACGGTCTACCTGGCGATACCGGCCCCCTAAAGGGCGCCTACAACCACCGCGACCTCATTTGTGGCTAATTAGCCGCATGGGTTGCTATTGAACAGAATAACAATTACATTCAACCCGGGTCTGGTCGTCAGCGAACGTGGCTCAGAAGCAACCCATTGGCGAAAGAAGACTGCGCTAGCAGCCAACGCCGGTGGTCGAACTTTTGCTCGATGACCTTCCCGTCTGCGGTTCAAACACCGCGGATAGACCGAGGACAGGGGGAGGGGAAATTGCAGTTTTTACAGAGCTTTCCAGCTGATCGCTGCGCGACCAACTGTTTAACTTCGATTCAATGCCCCGCCGTGACGCATTCACGGCCGGCACCCACCTCACTTGGCGACGTCTTGGCATCTCATCGATGCCAAGGTTTCAACAATTCGAATTATGCGTAACGCATTGCTGCTTCAAATAGTTTACTCCGGGGGAAATGATATATGAGTCAAAAACGCAACAAACAACCACGTTCTGCGGCACCAGCCGTCCGATTAGGGCCAGCTAGCTGGCCGGCATTGGGACTACCTGACCCGAGAGCAATCGCACGCGGCGTAACCATCCGCGGACTCGGCGTGAATACCCTCGCCGTCGCGGTGGCCGGTATCCTGTATTGCGCCGGTGGCGCAAGCCCTGCGCAAGCTCAAGTGGCAGCGGCCGCCCCGAGCGAATCATCTGCCCTGGAAGAAGTGGTGGTGACCGCCTCGGCGACGGGCGTGAAAAAGCTCGACGCCAGTTACAACATCGTGTCCATCGACTCGAGTGCGATCCAGCAATTCAACCCCAAGAGCACGGCGGACCTGCTGAAGTTATCGCCCGGAATCTGGCCGGAATCGTCCGGCGGTCAAACCGGCGCCAACATCGAAATCGCCGGCTTTCCCACGGCGGCGGCGACGCACCGTACTTCTCCAACATGATCCAGGGCTCGCCGCTGTACGGCATGTCCTCGCTCTCGTTCATGGACTCGAGCTCATTGCTGCGCATCGACGATACGATTGATCGCGTGGAAATCGTGCAGGGCGGCCCGGGCGCCATATTCGGCCCCGGTCAAATGGGCGCAACCGCCAACTTCATCCTGAAAAAAGGTACGGCAGAACCCAGCGGTTCGGTTGGACTCACTTACGGCTCAGAGGGCATGAAGAGAATCGATGCCTTCTTTGGCTTCCAGGTTATCGATGGTTGGTTTGCCAGCGCCGGCGGCTTCTATCGGAAATCGGACGGCGTGCGTGACCCGCAGTTCCCTGCCGATGACGGCGGTCAGTTCACTGCCACCCTGTCGCACGACTGGGACAGCGGTTCGATCCTGCTCTGGGGACGCGCGCTGAACGACAAGAATCAGTTCATCGTGCCGGTTCCCGTCATTGAGAATGCCAACGGAGATTTTTCGAACTATCCCGGCTTCAGCGCTACCACGTCCGCTTATGGCAGCAAGGCCATGCAGAATGTCACCCTGCCTAATCCGGCCGGTGGGTTCGAACAAGCCGACCTGGCCAACGGGCGCGGCGCCAACATGAACTTTTTCGGCGGGAATTACGATCAGGATTTCAACGGCTGGAAAGTGTCGGACAAATTCGTTTGGAATATTGGCGACCTAAATACCAACGCCTTGTTCTCCGGACCGAATCCACGGCCCCTGAGCTATTACCTGTATGGTTGCGGCGTTGCGCAGCCCGCAGGCTTTTGCAACGGTACGACGGCGATCGACAGCAACAACTTGGGACCCAATGGCCAAGGTCTGCCGGTCAGCACCAACGTGAGTGCGCACTATGTCGGCGGCGGGTTGGTGGATCCGAACCAGAGCGTCATTGCGCAGGGCTGGTGGTACATCCAGAAGCGGCTCAACAACATCAACAACGATCTGCGTGTCAGCAAAGAGATCTTTGATGGTGATACCGCGACGGCCGGCGTGTACATCGCCCACTACACCGACCACGACAACTGGTCGTTGGGCAACACCATGCTGATGAGCAACACGCCGAATGCGACGCCGATCGTGTTGAATTACACGCAAGGCGGCCAAACCTTCAATCTGACCAGCCCGCAGGGCATCGTCAATATGAACGGCAACTTCAACATCCTCGAAGACGGCACCGGGCAGAACACGGCACCCTATATATCGGACCAGTGGAAAATAGCGGGTTTCCTGTTCGACGCGGGCGTGCGCTATGAGCATATCAACGTGCGTCAAGAGACTTGCAATAGGACCAATCAACAATTGGGCACTGCGCAAGACTTGTATGACAATGCCGTGCCGATCTGCAACGGCACTTACGATGTCGAGCACTACAACAAGAACGCGACCACCTGGACGGTCGGTGCCAATTACGAAATCTTCCACAACATGAGCGTTTACTTGCGCGCGAATAACGGCACGCACTTCGACGACTTCGACAATGGCATACGCGGAGCCGACGGTAATTTTGCCCCTGTGGAAACAGTCAAGAACTACGAAGGCGGTTTCAAATATCAGTCAGCCTTTGCCTATGTCGATGTGAGTGCCTATCACAGGCAGTTCACGGGTTTGCAGTATCAGCAAACCAATGCTACGGGCGTGGGTTTCGGACCGATTACCACCTACGGCTCCGACTCGAAGGGCATCGACCTGACCGGCACCTTGACGCCGATCGAGCATTTGAACCTCACGCTCATCGCCAACTACATGGACGGTCATTACACGCACTACAATGGATGCGCGCCGTATACCGACATCAATGGCAATGCGCAGTGCTCCCCCATCACGGGTGAGCCGCTGCAGCGTCAGCCGAAACTGCGCTTCCTGTTCACGCCGAGCTACACCTGGGTGTCAGATTGGGGTGATGTGACGCCGTATGTGACCTACGAACATGTCGGCCAACGCTACGAAGATCAGTCGGGGCTGCAGCCTTTGGGGGCCTATTACACTCTGGCTGCCGGCCTCGTTGCCAACTACGGCAAGAACTGGCAGTTTCGTGTGCAAGGAACCAATTTGACCGATCAGATCGGTCTCACGGAAGGCAATGCGCGCAAGTTCGGCGCCGCGTCCGGTGTCGGCGGGGTGCTCTTGGCGCGCTCCATCGAAGGCCGCGAAGTGCAAATCGAAGCGAAGTACAAGTTCTAAAGATAAGTTCTGATTGTTAGTGTTGATAACCCTCTCGCGTCGCTGGGCGCGAGAGGGTTTCTTGTAAAGCCTTTAAGGCTACGGCAACGCACGGCGCGACTCGAAGGCGTCGGTCTGCTAGCCTCGATCACAGAATGCCCGTGATCACTCCCACACTCCTCGAGGCCATGCGGCGTGTATCCGCGTTGCTGCAAGCCGGCAATTTCCGGCTTGCTCACGATCAGCTCGAAAGCATCGTCGCCGCCAATCCCGAGTTCATCGAAGGGTTGCGCCTATTCGCGGGCACCAAACAGGCACTGGGCGATCCGCAGGCCGCAGAGAAACTCTTGCGCCGCGCGCTCGAACTCGACTCTAACTGGACTCCCACTCTTGCGACACTCGGCGAACTGCTGCTCAGCAGCGGTCGCGGCCGCGAAGCCGAACCGCTGTTGCGGCGCGCGGTTTCTGCCTTGCCGTCCTATCCGCGCGCCGCGTTGCTGCTGGCGCGTTACTACAACGACTTGGGCGAACCCGGACAGGCGCTCGCCGTAGCCGCACCGCTTTGCGTCAGTGGTAAAGCCGATGCGGAATTGGCCGCGCAGCACATCGCGGCGCTCAGTTCATTGGGCCGTCAAGATGAAGCGGTCGCCGGCTATCGGAGTCTGGTCGCCGCCGCACCCGACAACCTGGCAATGACGCATGGCCTGGCGATGGCCCTGAACGCGGCCAATCAGCATGCAGAGGCTGCACGCGTCGCGCAATATGCGCTGTCGCGCGGCAATCGATCCGCTGCGCTGTACAACACTTATGCGCGCAGCTTGATTGTTGAGGGCGCTCTCGAGCGCGCCGAAGCTGTCTTGCGTGACTGCCTTGAGATCGAACCGCGCCTGATCGAAGCGCAAAACAATCTTGCGCATTTGATATGGATGCGCACGGGCGATTTGGCCCAGGCAACCGCCCCGCTCGATCGCGCCCTGCAAGCGTTTGGCAATGAAGATGCTCTGTGGGCTGCCAAGGCAGCCATCTTGCAGGGTGGCGGGGACGCTCCGGCCGCCTACGCCTGCTTGGCCTCGCGCCTCAGCCATCCGCAGAGTCCGCCGATGCTGTTGGTCCGAGCGGGCCTCGCGGCATTGGAATTCGATTCAGCGAGTGCGTTGGCTCTGGCCGAGCGCGCACTGCGCGCCTTGCCTAACAATGCGGCGGCACGAACGCTGCTGGTCGCGGCGCTACTCGGCGTCGGCGACGCAGGCGGCGCCCTCGCCCACTGCGAAACTCTTTTGGCCAACGCACCCGATGACCAATATCTGATTTCGCTTCAGACCGTCGCCTGGCGCCTGCTCGGCGATCCTCGGTACGAGATTTTCTGCGATTACAAAAATCTCATATTCCCCGTTCAGCTCCAGGCGCCGCCGCCGTGGACAGATCTGGCGGCCTTTATTGCCGACCTGCGCGTCAGCCTCAACCGCCTGCACGACCCGAACGGTCATCCGCTGTTGTTTCAATCTCTGCGCCACGGCACCGAAACCACCCAGGATCTGTCGCGCAATCCGGATGCGGCGATTCAAGCGCTTTTCAAAAGCTTCGCCGCACCGATCCGCGAGTATCTTCAACGGGCGGGCCAGGGAACCGATCCCTTGCGCCGTCGCAACAAGGGCGCGTGGAGGTTCAACGGCAGTTGGTCGGTCAGGCTGCGTCGCGCGGGACATCACCGCAGCCACGTGCATCCCCGCGGCTGGATATCTTCCGCCTGCTATGTCGAGCTGCCCGATTGCATGAACCATGCGCGTACCGATGAAGGAGCCCTCACGTTTGGCCAGCCCAGCATCCTGACGACGCCAACCTTGAGCACGGAATACACGGTCCAGCCCAGCGTAGGCATGCTGGTGCTGTTCCCTTCGTATTTCTGGCACGGGACGGTTCCTTTTGAGAGCAGCCAGCCCCGCCTCACCGTCGCGTTCGACGCCGTCCCCGAGCGCTAGCAACCCGCACTACGGCTTCGCCGGCGGCGCCTCATCGATGGCATTGAAGGCAATGGTGATGCGTGGCTGGTCACTGTCATGCGGTTCGACGTAGTGTTCCATCCAGCATGGAAACAGCACCAGCAGGCCGTCGCTAGGTGTCAGATGAATATCTGCGTGACCATTGGGAACGCCGCCTTTCACGGAACCGAGAATGACCCCGGGGCGCGGATCGCGGAACACAAACTGTCCCGAGCCGCGAGGTACGCTTAGATAAAACGAACCCGATAGCAGCGAGCCTTCATGCATATGCAGAAAGTTAAACCCGCCGCGATCGTGCATGTTGATCCAGGATTGCAGCGAAAAGTCGACTTTGTCTTGGCCCATTTCGCTCAAGGCCTCGGCGCATGCGGCGCGAATCGCCTGATTCAGGGCGCCGAACTCAGGTCGCGCCAGTACCGCCATATCCGCGCTGTTCCAACCTTGACGAACCGTGCGGCCGGCAGGCTTGGGAGTGGCCGCGCGCATCGCCAGCACGGTTTTCGTCCAAGCTTGCAGCTGCGGCATGAGCGCGGGCAGATGCGCCTGCCAGATGCGCGAAGGAAAGAGATCGAATGACTGCAGCGGGCCCATGGCGGAATGGTACCCACTTGTATCGCGAAACGCAGCGCATTGCGCTAAATGCGCCGATCTGACACGCTATAGCCAACGAACTATAACGATGGCGGAGATCTCTCCATGGGAACGTTTCTACGGCTGCTTGCCGCTGGCTGCGCGATCATTGCTTTGGCGCCGCTAACGGCGCTCGCCGATGACGCATCGGATATACAGGCCCTCAAAGACCAAGTGCGGGCCATGCAACAAAAGATCGATCAGCTGAGTGCTCCGCAATCCACCGGGACTGTCGCGCCGCCCGCGCCCACCAATCAGGGCACGGCGGCAACCGATGAGCGCAAGCGAAAAGAGGTCCCAGCACTGACCTTTGCCGGCGTGACGCTGTACGGCACGATTGACTTGGGTGTTGCTTACTTGAGCCACGGCGCACCGTTGAGTTCCAGTTGGGGGCCGGGCTTGCCCTATTTTGTGCAGAATTACAGTAATCACTCGATCTTGACCATCGGCGGCAATGCCTTGAGCCAATCGAAAGTGGGTCTGTCAGGTGTTGAGTCGCTAGGGTTCGGGGATTTCACCGGTGTCTTCCGCTTGGAAACCGGATTTGATCCCTGGTCCGGAAGACTGGTGGATGCGGCGGGTTCATTGGTCGCAGATAACGGTAGACCGGCGAGCACGAAAATTTCCTCGGGCGATTCCAGCCGCGAAGGGCAGCCTTTCCAAGGCGCAGCCTATGCGGGCATCAGCTCGAAAACCTACGGCACATTGACGTTCGGGCGGCAAAACGGCTTGGAGCTGGACAATCTCGTGAAGTACGACCCGCAGCAGCAATCTCAGGCGTTCTCTCCGATTGGGCTTTCCGGTAACGCGGCCGGAATGGGCGATACCGAAAGCGCCCGTCTCGACAATTCCATCAAGTATGTGCTTGGCATCGGGCCGGCACGCTTGGCGTTGATGCATCAGTTCGGCAGCGACGCGTATGTACCCCAAAACGGCAACCAGATCGACGTGGGCGTGGATTTGGGCGGCATCTCGATGGATGTGCTGTACGGGCTGCAACATGGCGCGGTGTCCGCAACGTCCTTGACGGCCGCGCAGCTGGCGACAGGGGTCCCGGCGAACTCGCTCTCGGCCACCGTTTCCGACAACACGTCTTATTCGGTGCTGGCGAGCTACAACGCCAAGGACTACTTTCCGATCAAGCTGTACGCGGGTTATGAGCGGGTCAAGTACAACAACCCTGAGCATTCTCTGCCGGCGGGAAGCATCGGCATAGGTGGCTACGTGCTGAGCGTGGTCAGCAATACTGCATTCAACATTCAAAGAATACTGCAGTACTCATGGGCGGGAGCGCGTTGGTCCGTGACGCCGGTGTTCGACTTGACGGCCGCTTACTATGTCTACAATCAGAAGTCCAACGCGGCCAATGGCTGCAGAGATGCCAGCGCGGCCACTTGCGCCGGCGAATTGCAGGACGCTTCGATCGTGGCCGACTATCACTTCTCCAGGCGTTTTGACGGCTACGCGGGAGTGAATTACTCGTTGGTTCAAAACGGCCTCGCCAGCGGCTTTCTGTTCAAGAATGACTGGACGCCCATGACTGGCGTCCGCTTCAATTTTTGATTGGAGATTGAGCGGCTAGACCATGTTCATCTTGACCAAAGCGGCGTGATCCAACAATTCGATTAAGGTTCCCGCGGGATCGCGTATGAATGCGGCAAACGCCGGGCGCGCGTTTTCGGCCGCCGGATTGATTTCGCCCTGCATGGGTTCGGTTGGATCACGCTGCACGGCCGCGATATCGACGCCGCGGTTCATCAGCTCGAGCAGATGAGCTTGCAAATCAGGTACGCGGAACGCCATGTGCTTGGTACCGCCGCTCAATAAATCCGTATCGGGATTTTTGCGTAGATTCGGCACTTGTGAACCCGTCCCCATCTGCCACAGTTCGATCCAATATGCGTCGCGCTTGAGAAACGCGCCCTGCGCCGAAATCGCCTGAATATCGAAGCGCGAATGCACTGCAAACCCGAGGATCTCGCCGTACCACGAAATTGCTTGCTCAATATCGGGGACGGAAATGCTGACGTGATGCTGATGCAGAACCGGAATAGCGGGCGAATTCATAGAGAAACTATTTTATGAATTTATAACGTGCTGCGCGCCCTCGGCCCTCAACCGACAGGTCGGAAAAAGGATTGCGTTTCGGATCGGTCACCACCTTGTATAGATCGTAAAGGCGCGGCAAAAAGACGCCCCAGTTGCCGATTTCCTGTCCGCAATGTTTTGCCCAGATGACGCCGTCCTCCTTGGTTTCCTTACGCCGAGTTCCTATCCCCGAGGATCTGCCGACCACACCGTAATCCGTCGCGGACCATTGATGAATGCGATAACCCATCGGGTCCGGCTTGCGCATGGATTCCTCATCCATTCCGAGACCGGCACAGATCACTACATGTTCGTGCGTGATGACGTCGCGAATGTGATCGGGAACGTCCTCAAATCTCTCGAAGCGTATGAAAATATTCTGGCGCCGCCCGTCGTCCCAGGTTTGCGGAGCGTTATGGATGGCCCCGAGCGGATTGCCGTGCACCACCGGTACGGGCCAAAGCAACGGCTCGTGCTGCTCCGGGTGCCAGAGGATGAATCCCTTCTCCATATTGCTCCAGAACCAATCGATCATCCGCGCCGTCACCTCGTCGTGTTTCCAGTCAAGGTGCGTGCCCAATTCATCATGCGAAACGACGTAGTCCATTAACAGGCTCCAATCTTTAAAAGGATTCAGCAATGTGTGGCGCCGCCATCGATCCGAAAATCGGCTGCGGTCACCCAGGTCGATTCATCCGAGGCAAGATAAGTGGCACACCAGGCAATGTCTTCCGGCTGTCCCAGGCGCTGGATCATGCTCTTTGCAAGCACCGCGGAAGTAAAAACCGGA
Organism: uncultured Gammaproteobacteria bacterium; assembly: GCA_963771615.1. Taxonomy (GTDB): domain Bacteria; phylum Pseudomonadota; class Gammaproteobacteria; order Steroidobacterales; family Steroidobacteraceae; genus Bog-1198. Next base: position 394,792 of record CAVYUD010000003.1, on the reverse strand, counting down.
TCTTGCAACCGCGGTGCCGTGGCGCCGGTGACCACCAATGCGGGCGAGATCGTGTTGGCGCGAATGCCGTGCTCAGCTCCTTCTAAGGCCAATTGACGCGTCATGGCCAACACGCCGCCTTTCCCCGCGCAGTGCGCCAAGGCGGGAGAACCCCGCAGCACCACGTGCGCGTTGGCGGATGCGAAATTGATGATGGATCCACCGCCGCGCGCGATCATTCTTGGCCAAACTGCTTTGCAGGCGAGAAATACCACGTCAAGCTCTCCACTTAGCGTGCGGCGCCATTGATCTTCAAAATCCATCTCTTGAATCGGTGCGAATGCGCCGAAGCCGGCGGCATTCACCAGAATATCGACGCCGCCAAATCTTTCCACCGTTGCCTCGACCAAGCGTTCGACGTCCTTAGGTTGGGTTAAATCGCACGGATGTATGCTTGATACGGCAAGCTGATCTTTCCGAGCGAGTTCAAGACCCTCTTCGGCTGTCGCCACGTCGATGTCGCAACTCATGACTTGCGCGCCATGCCTCGCGAACATCAACGCGCAGCCTCTTCCGATACCGCTGCCGATGCCGGTAACGATGGCTACCTTGCCTTTCAATCGATTCGACAGCATCGTTTCTCGTTCAAGGCAGGATCTACGAGCCCGTTAGATTCCAGGACTTATAGCCCTGGGCGTCGATGAGACTTTCCAAGCTGCCCGATCGCAAAACCGCAGGGAGCGGGCTTTCTTTACCGGGAACCGAATAATCATAAATGACCCGTTCGGTCGTCACCATTGAAAAAGTACCTTCGACGGCGACGATCTTGGACGCCGCGGAGCGAATTTCGGCATAGGCACGCGGATCGTTACGCAACACCGCGAGGTCATGCAGGGAATTGAGCCAGATCTCCTCGATGCCGCCGTACAGGCCCACGCCGCCCCGCTCGAACAAGGTGCCCTTGAAGATTTCCGGATTTAAGGTCAACTGCGGATTGAGTTGATATTTTCTCAAAACCCCGAGGCGCTGCATGTGCCTCACAACGACGGGCGCGTACTCGGTCCGCCAATGATTTACAAACTCTTGCTGGGAAACCTCGGCACGCCGCTTTAGAAAGTGCACCAGCTTGACTCCGCCGGACTTGAAATCGGGGGCCTCGTATACTGGATGTGTACTCGTGAGTTCCAACGCAAAGTTGCTATCGCCAAAACTATGCGGTTGCATGCGCTCGCAATAGTCGGCCGATTTGAACGGCAATACCAGGCTTTCAATATCTTGTACCCAGTGATCAGCCATGTTGTCCCATGCCATTGGCGAGAGCGGATAAATCAAAGCATCGCTCGAAACTCCGCTTACCGAATAGTGCTGCGCGTAACGTTTGAAGCTGCGCATGACAGATGGCGTGGTAATCATGAGGGCCACATGGATGATGCCCCACTCATAGAAATATCGTTCCTGCGAGTCTTGAGGTTTGCGCCGCGCCGCCAGTATGAATTTCATCATGGTTCTGATCCGTGCCATTCTTGTACACAAACAAGCGCTTGGACTAGTATGTATTCACTGTACCACTGAGCGGTACGGTTGTCTCATAAGAAAAAAGCCGGGTGGGGAGATGACTTGGCCGGAGTTGAAACTGAAATGCTAGGTCGCACTCCCGGAAAAATCCAGGGATTTACGCTGCTTCTGCCTTGCACGCTATCGACGATGGGAATCGTGTTGCTGGTCCCAATCGTTCCGCAGATGTACGCGCACTTCAGCACCGTGGCCAATGCCGACTACCTCATACAGGGCGGCGTGTTGACCATGCCGGCGCTGTGCATTGCCTTGTTTTCAACGTTTGCCGGCTGGCTCGCCGACGCGGTGGGCAGACGACGGCTGCTGATCGGTGCTGTGATTCTCTATAGCGTGGTCGGTATTTCGCCAATTTTTCTCGACGATCTGTACGCGATCATTGCAAGCCGCATCGGCGTAGGCCTATGTGAAGCGGCGATACTGACGTTGAGCACTACCATGATAGGAGATTATTTCAGCGGACACGCACGGGAAAAGTGGCTGGCGAGCCAAACGGCGGTTGCGTCAATTTCGGCGGTGCTGTTGATCATCGTCGGTGGCGCCCTCGGAAGCCTGTACGGCTGGCGCGGACCCTTTGCGGTCTATGCCAGCGGCTTTCTTTTCGCCGCGGCGCTCATCGCCTTTACATGGGAAGTCGACGGAACGCGGACGTTATCGGGCACAGTTCAATCGAACGACGCGGTATTCCCTTGGCTGCACATGCTGGGCGTCTGTGGCGTCACGCTGCTCGCCTCCATCATGTTCTACAGCATGCAAACGCAGGGCGGGTTCGCATGGAATATTCTCGGTATTTCGGATCCCGCCAGGATCGGCGTGCTCACCAGCGTTGCGAGTCTCGGCGTGCCCTTAGGCACATTCATTTTTCGCGGCGCCACCAAGCGGCTCTCCACGAGCTACCTGCTCGCAATCGAATTTTTCATTATCGCAGCCGGCTTCATCGGCATGGGTAACGCGCACGACTATCGGCTGTATCTGCTGGCAGCAAGTTTGAATCAAATCGGCTGCGGCATGATTTTGCCGACGCTGTTGATTTGGGCGATCCGCGGTCTCGCGTTTGAGGTCCGCGGGCGGGGCACGGGTCTGTGGACAGCGGTTTTTAGCATCGGTCAATTCGGATCCGGCATCACCATGACTTACTTCGCGAAGGTCTTAGGGGGACTGCTGCCTGCCTTTTCTGCCCTGGGTGCCGTCAGCCTGATTGCCGGCGCGCTGGCTGTCGCGAGGCATTTCCATGTTCGATTCAGCCAAGGCAAACAACTGCAGACCAAGGAGTTGCCGCCATGAGCAAGACGCACGACGTGGTCGTACTCGGTGCCGGCCATAACGGTCTCGTGGCGGCGGCATACTTGGCCAAGGCCGGCAAGAAAGTCCTGGTTCTCGAGCGCAAGGCGCTGGGCAGGCGGTGGAGTGTCCACCCGCGAACTGAACACCCCCGGCTATTGGCACGACGAGCACTCCAGCGTGCACATCATGATCCAAGGCAATCCCGCTCATTACCTCGGACGAGCTGGGACTTGTCCAACCGCTTCGGACTCAAGTACAACTATCCCGACGTGCCGCACGCGACCATCTTCGATGATCAGAGCACGCTCATCACCTACAAAGATTTGGACAAGACCTGCGAGTCGATCGCCAAGGTGTCGGCACGCGACGCCGAGGCCTACCGGCAATTCGCCGCCAACAGCGCGAAGATGCTGCCGCTGATTCTTTCAGGCCTGTACTCGCCGCCCCTGCCCATGGGCGCATTGGTCGCCATGCTCGACCAGAGCGAGGAAGGCCGGGCCATGTTCCATGCCATGCAGCGCAGCTCCCTCGAGGTCGCCAACCGTAGTATTCGAAAGCGACAAAGTGAAGATTCATTTGCTGCGCTTGGTGTCGGAGAATCTGCAAATGCCGGATGAATTGGGCACGGCGATGGGCATGTACTTCATGCCCGGCATCATTCATGGCTACGGAGTATCGCAACCCGTCGGCGGCAGCGGCAAATTATCAGAGTCGCTCATCCGCTGCATTGAGCACTACGGCGGCGAAGTCCGCTGCAATAGCGAAGTCAGGCGAGTTGTGGTGAATTCCGGGCGGGCGGCCGGGGTCGAGTTGGCGGATGGCGAACAGATCCTCGCGAACGATGCCGTGATCGGCGCCATCCACCCGCATCAAGCTGCGTCAATTCGTGAGCGGCGTCGATGAGGCGGTGCTCAATCGCGCCGAGAAAGCCACCCTGGCGAGCTTCAGCCTGTTTGTCAGCCACTACGATTTGCACAGCCAGGCGAAGTTCTACGCCGGCGAAGACGTTGGCCGCGCGACGATGTTGGAAATGCTCAGCACCAGCAATCTGTCGGAAATGCTGGATGATTTTGATTCGCTGCGCCGCGGCCGCATTTCCAATAGGCGCTTAATCGCGGGTGGGGACGAGAGCATCAATGATCCCAGCCGCGTTCCGCCGGGCAAAGGCCTGTTCCATGGCATCACTTTCGCGCCGTATGATCTCGCGGACGGCGGCCCCGGCATGTGGGATGAGATCAAGGAAGAGATAGGCGATCGCAGTCTCAACGCTTACCGCAAATTCGTCTCTAATCTGACTGCGGATAACATCATCGCGCGATCTGTCTATTCGCCGCTCGACCTGGAGCGGGGCTCACCGAACAGCATGGTGCGCGGCGATGTGCATGGAGTGGCGCCGTTTTTTTATCAGACCGCCGCCCATCGACCGACCCCTGATCTTGGACAGTACACCGTTCCCGGCGTCGAGCGACTCTATTTGGTGGGCCCTTTTATGCACCCTGGAGGCGGAGTATTTGGCGCCGGGCGCGCGACGGCAATCAAAATGTTTGAAGACTTGGGCTTGAACTTTGAGGCAACCGCCGGTGCTGAGCCCAACGACGGCAACAAAAGGCCCGCGATGAGTCCTGCAAGGAAGACCCAGGACTCTGAGGTAAGCGCTGCAACTGAAATCGCATCGAGCGCCGGAATGACCGTCTATGGCGCCCAAGATGAAGTCCTGATGAATGTGACGGCCATTGAATCCGAGGGGAATGAGTTGGTGGTGAAGGGCCGGATTTTCGGCGCCATGCCGCTGACGGCCAAGATTCGGCCGGAAGAAATGCGCGCAGCGTTTCGTATCTTAAGTTTCAGGCGGATCTTGTTCTTGATCTCACTGGTGTTTCGCCGCTCGTCGCGCAAAGGAATCAAATGAATTCGAATCGTCCAGAATCCGACATTGATCTTTACACAGACTCGGTTTTGCAGGATCCGTATCCCTTCTATCGTCAACTACGCGATCAAGCGCCCGCAGTTTGGCTCAAGCCAATCGGAATGTATGCCCTGACGCGCTTCGAGGACGTCCGCGATGCATTGCGTAATTGGCAGGTGTTTTCCTCGGCGCGCGGCGTTGCCATGAATGAGGAAATCAACCAGGCCATCGCCGGCAACACCCTCGGCAGTGATCCGCCGCGACATCAGCATTTTCGCAGCATTCTGGTTCGACCTTTGATGCCTGACGCGATGCGCGAGGTCACCACCCTGATTGAGACCGAGGCTGAGGCCCTGGTGCAGCGTCTCGTCGACAAGCAGCATTTCAATGCCGCCACTGAGCTTGCGCAGCATTTGCCGCTCACCGTCGTCTCGCATCTGGTCGGTCTGCCGGAAAATGGGCGTGAACGAATGCTTGAGTGGGGGAACGCGGCATTCGAGACCTTAGGTCCTGCCAACGCTCGCGGTCTCGAGGCGCGGCCGACCGCGATGGGACTCATCGAGTATGCATTCACCAAGATAGTGCCTACCGAGCTCAAGCCGCAGAGTTGGGCGTGGAGCGCCTTCGAGGCGGCGCGTCGCGGAGAGATTACGGAAAATGAGGCGCGCGGACTGATTCTCGACTACGTCGCGCCGAGCCTCGATACGACGATATTTGCGATTACCAATGCCATATGGCTTTTTGCGAATCATCCCGACCAATGGGACTTGGTCCGTGGAAACCCAACATTGATTCCTTCCGCAATTAACGAGGTGCTGCGCGTCGAGTCGCCGATCCAGTCATTTTCGCGCCATGTCACGCGCGATGTGGACGTGGAGGGGATATCCATGCCGGGCGGCTCTCGTGCCATTGTCGTATATGGTTCCGCGAACCGCGACGAGCGAAAGTGGCAGAATCCGGAACACTTCGATGTAAGGCGTAAAGCAGCGGAGCAATTGGCATTCGGCCACGGCGAACATTTATGTATTGGGCTGCCGCTGGCACGATTGGAAATGAAATCGCTCCTGGCCGCCTTGGCGAAACGGGTAAAGCGTTTCGAAGTGCGCAGCGTTGAGCGTGCCCTCAACAACACACTGCGCGGCCTTAAAAGTCTCGAGGTCAGCGTGCAAATCGCATGATGCAAAATGCGAAACCGCAGAAAGCCGATTTCGAGCCTTCGGAATCCAATTTCCATGCAGGCCTTGCGGGACGCGCTGGGGCAGGCGGGTGACGGCCACGGGCTTAACCAGACCGCTGGTGCGATTGACAGGATCGAAGGCGAAGATCGCCAGGTAACCATTGTCTTCGGCGCCATTGGCGCGCCGCGGAAACCCGCCGCTCGGTTCTCGAAGTCATGGCGAACGACATCGCCACGTTGCCTCTCCTAAAAAGCCCTCACGGCTGATTATGGCCGTAGCCCAACGAATCGATTTGAACCACGATGCCGTTCTCAATGCGAACCCGTTCCATGAGCAGGTTCGGACCGAAGTCGTATGTCCAGGTTTCGACATCAAAGTCTCCGGTCGCTTGGCTAGTGATGCCGTCTGCCGTGGATGTGTTGCCGACTAGACCATGGACCGTCCCGTTCTTCGTTACCTGCGTGGGCTTGCCGCAATATTCAAGTAGATCCGCGCTTGTGCTTCCCTTCTCAATCAATTGGCTGCCGCACCTTATGGATTCGGCTAACAGCAATGAAGGAGCGAGGAGCAGTCCCAGAACCGCGACTGAAGTTTTCATGTGATGCGTACCTCGGGGTTAGGCCGATCGGAACAAGAGTTCTAGGTTCGATGTGAGCCTGGGTGTCTCTAAACAATAACGACTCGATTTTATTGAATTTTTTTGTGCAGCAAAGAGGATTCGAACATCAACATTAAACCGCTGACTATTCAATTCCTTTGTAGGGACGAATTACCGCGTACCCGCACTCGTACTCAACAAACCTAACGATCCTGTCTTCCTTTCGCGTTGGGAGCTTGCGGCCAGCTTCGCAGGGCGAGCTCCGCGGCGCTTCGTAGCTCCTTTCGCGTAGCACCACCGGCTGCCTGTATCGTGATGCCATATATCACGACCGACAGATAACGAGCGAGATTAGCTGGATCGGCGTCCGGAGGAAGGTCTCCTTCTGCTTTGGCGCGTTTCAGTCGATCCAGAATGACGCTCTCGCCGATTTTGCGGCGCCGAATGAGCTCCTTACGGATCGAATCCGACTGGGGCGCACAAGCAAGAGCACCCTGGACTCCCAGACATCCCGGCGGGTTTCTTTTGTCGCCGTGCAGATTGGCAGCGCCCTCCAATAACGCGCGCGCATAGGCGGCTGCCGTCGGCGCCTCGAGTGCGGCTTGCCTATACCCTGCGCGTGCCTCGTATAGATCGAGCGCTTTCAAAAAGAGCCCCTCCTTGCTTCCGAAAGCGGCATAAAGGCTTGGGCGGGTTAAACCAAGCTCCCGCGTGAGATCGGCCAGGGACGTGCCCTCGTAGCCCTGTCGCCAGAATAGCTTCATGGCGCGCTCAAGTGCTCCATCTATGTCGAACTCTCTGGGACGACCAATCACTCAGGGTTTCTCCTCTTCAAAGACTCTAGACCAGTCGGTACATAAATTGGTTGACATCTAACAATGACGGAGTCAATACTTAAGTACCGATCGGTATAGAACGAGTTTGTGCAAGTCATTTATGACGCGGCGTTGGCGAGCTGTGCTCTCGTAAAGAAAAATCGATTAGCGGAGGGTCTATGCCTTTGAAATCGCTCAGTGCCTTCTTGCTGTCCATTGCAGCGCTTCCGGCAGCTGCAAACATCCCGGCTTATCCAAGCAGTTTCAGGGTTCAAGAGATCCAAGCTAACGGAACTACGCTTCATGTCCGGGTTGGCGGAACGGGACCTGCCGTGGTGCTGCTGCATGGTTTTGGAGACACCGGCGATATGTGGGCACCGCTTGCCGCCTCGCTCGCCGCCGATCATACGGTGATTGTGCCGGATCTTCGCAGTATGGGTCTGTCGGCTGTTACAGACCATGGTTTTGAGAAGATGAATCAAGCCAAAGACATTGCGGACGTTTTGGACACGCTTCATGTTGCAAGCGCAGGCATTGTCGGTCATGACATTGGCAATATGGTCGCTTTTGCATTTGCTGAGCGGTATCCGGAGCGCACAACAAAGCTTGTGATGATGGACGCGCCCGTCCCTGGGGTTGGGCCATGGGATGATATTTTGAAAAGCCCTCTGCTCTGGCATTTCAGGTTTGGTGGAGTCGACATGGAGAGGCTGGTCGCGGGCCGCGAGCGCATCTATCTCGATCGCTTCTGGAATGACTTTGCCGCAGACCCTTCAAAGTTCGACGAGGCCTCACGCGCGCATTATGCGCAACTCTATGCAAAACCGGGGCACATGCACGCAGGGTTTGCCCAATTTGCAGCGTTCGATCAGGACGTCATCGATAACAAAGCCGCCGTTGGACGTTCCCGGCTGCAAATGCCCGTGTTGGCAGTCGGAGGCGATCATTCCCTGGGTTCAACCATGGCGTACATCATGAGATTTGCGGCCGACAATGTTCGTGAGGTCGTCATCACGGCGTCAGGCCACTGGCTGATGGAAGAGCAGCCCAAAGCGACAGTTTCAGTCATTGCGGATTTCCTGTCCGGCGACCGATCCATAAACTCACGCACTCTCGGTGTTGCGGAGATTGGTGCCTTGGCGCGAACGGGTGCGGGTGTCGGAACATCGGGAGTCGACGGAATTCAGACAATTGTGCTGTCCGGCGATCCTTCCAAGGCCGGCCCTTACGCCATCGAGCTCAAGATACCGGCGCATACTCACATCGCGGCCCATTCCCACCGCGACAATCGGCTTGCAATGGTTGTCTCGGGCGAATGGCACTTTGGATATGGCAGCAAGGCCGACGACGCTCAGACGAGCGCGCTTGCGCAGGGCGCGTTCTATACAGAACCCGCTAACACGCCCCACTTCGCCTTCACGGGTGACCAGCCCGCGACAGTTTTCATAACCGGAGCGGGTCCGAGCGATACGCACTTCGAAAAGGATGGCCCAACCCATCCGTGACTGGAAGTGCTATTTACTCTCGCGACATCGCTGCGGTAGGCATTGGTTCGCGTGAACGCCCGCGCCGCCTCGATGGGCAGGAGCATGACGCGATCACCCGGTTCGAAGCTCGGCTTGAAGCGAAACACCCGCCGCCGGGACTTGCCAACAACGGCGTAGCACGGCTAACCTGAACGCGTGATCCGTACTCCAAATCCAATTGAGGAAGCCGAGCGCGCAGGCTTCGACCTGAGCCTGATTGACGAGAGCTTGAGCTATTCATACGAGCAGCGCGCGCTTTCTCATCAAGCAGCGCTCAATCTGGCGCTTGAGATGGAAGACGCCGGCCGGCGGATCCGTGATCGACATCAACCGACTGCTACAGCGTCTTTGCGATGCTGACATCGAGTTCGTCATCGTCGGCGTGACCTAAAGCCCGCTCATCGTCTGACTTCACAGAAGACTTCCTTCTTGGACAACCCCGATCCGGGCGTCGAGATTCGCAATCTGTATCGAGAACCGACTTCGGTCCCGTGGATATTTGACTTCAATTCTGGGTGTCGGAAAGTTTGACCGCGTACGGGCCGCCTCGATAGAAGTGGAGTTGTTCGAGCGCACCTGCCGCGTCATGTCGCTCGACGATCTGATCCTAGCGAAGGAAGCGCTGGGGCGGGAGAAGGACCTGCTGGCGCCAAAGAACTCCGGCCGGTCCGCGAGAAGCAAAAATCGTAGCGCGCGCATCTGCGCGAAAATCCAATAACTATCTGATTTTATTGATGTTTTCTGGTGCCGCAAAGAGGATTCGAACCCCTGACCCACGCATTACGAATGCGTTGCTCTACCAACTGAGCTATTGCGGCGTTTTCGAAGCGGGCGGCATTCTAACCCGGGACATCACCTGAAGTAAGACTGGTACTCAGCTTTCCGACATCACGCAGCGCCTTCGGCAGCGCGAATATGACGTGTTCCTTGCGGCCGTCCAATTCGGCGGCGACTTCCCCGCCCCATTGCCGCAATTGGGAAATCACGCCCTGCACCAAAACCTCCGGCGCGGAGGCTCCGGCCGTCACGCCGACCGTCTTGATCCCCTCGAACCATTCGCGGCGCAGATCCTCAGGTCCATCGACCAGGTAGCCGGGCTTGACGTTTTTATCCGCCATCTCGCGCAGTCGATTGGAATTGGAGCTGGATTTGGAACCGACCACCACCAACACTTCGCAGCGGCCGATCAGATCTTTCACCGCGTCCTGGCGATTTTGCGTTGCGTAACAAATATCCTCTTTCACCGGCGCCTTCAGGCCCGGGAAGCGGGCGCGCAATGCCGCCACGATGGAAGCCGTGTCGTCGACGGATAACGTGGTCTGCGTGACGAAGGCCACGTGCTCGGGGTTTCGCACCTTCAAGGCAGCGACGTCTTCGACGGTTTGCACCAGGTAAATCGAGCCGCCGAGGGAGGCGTCGAATTGGCCGATCGTGCCCTCCACTTCCGGATGTCCCGCATGACCGATCAGAAAGACTTCGCGCGCTTCGCGTGCATAGCGGGTGATTTCCATGTGCACCTTCGTCACCAAGGGACAGGTCGCATCGAACACATTCAGCGAGCGGCGCTTCGCTTCCTGCTGCACCACGCGCGGCACGCCGTGTGCGCTGAAGATGACCGTGGCGTTATCCGGCACTTCGTTCAATTCCTCGACGAATACCGCGCCGATCGTGCGCAAGCGATCGACGACATATTTGTTGTGCACCACTTCGTGGCGCACATAGATGGGCTTGCCAAATAATGTGACCGCCCGTTCGACGATGTCGATGGCACGGTCGACGCCGGCGCAGAAGCCGCGTGGATTAGCTAATAGGATTTGCATCAGGTTTTTGCCGTCCTTCAAACAGTGCATCCAGCAATAGACACGCCGCGCCCACCGTGATGGCCGAATCGGCGACGTTGAACGCCGGAAAATACGCTCCGTTCCAGTGGAAGTGGATGAAATCGATGACATGCCCCAAACGCAGCCGATCGATGAGATTGCCCAGCGCGCCGCCGAGCACGAGTGCGAGCCCGCAGGCAAGCAAGGTATGGGCTCCGCTCTTTAATCGCAGCAACCACACGATGATGCCGATGCTCACGACGACTGCAAGGCCGACGAACAGCCAGCGCTGCCAGCCGGATGCAGTGGCCAAAAAACTGAACGCCGCCCCGACATTGTGCATGCGGGTAATGTCCAGAACCGGCAGCACGCTGATGTGCTCGAATTCGCCAAAGCGCTGTGCGATATAGCTCTTGCTGAGCTGATCCAGCAAAACGATGCAAGCCGAAAAGCACAGCCACCTTGCCGCTCGGCTGCGTTGCGCTGCTGTGATCATGCGAACCACCGCTGCTCACCCGGCCCCTCGACATTGATCACGCAGCGCGCGCAAAGCTGCGGATGTTTGGGGTTGCTGCCGACATCCGCGCGCAGCTGATAACAGCGCACGCATTTAGGATGGGTACTGGGCTTGACTTCGATCCAGACGTCTTCTTGGGATGCTTTAACCGCCGTCGCCGACTGTTCGCTCAAAGGAGCAACCCTGGCATCGCCGGTGATCAACAAGAAACGCAGCTCATCGTGCATCGCCGCGAATTGCGCGGTTAGGGCATCGGGCACGAATACCGTCACGTCAGCTTCCATCGACGAACCCAAGGAGCCCAAGGTCCGCAAGCGCTCGAGCTCGCGCGCGACGTCGGCTTTGAGCGCAATCAACGCGGGCCAGTTGATCGATGAGTTGCGCTCGGCTCCTGCGGGAAATTGATGCCAGGTATTGAAGAAAACCGATTCATTGGGAATTCCCGGCAGATGACTCCAGGCTTCTTCCGCTGTGAAACTCAAGATGGGCGCCAGCCATCGCACCATGGCTTGGGCCAGGTGATTCAGGGCAGTCTGCGCCGAGCGCCGCGGCGCGCTCTGCGCCCCCGTCGTGTAGAGCCGATCCTTGATGATGTCGAGGTAGAAGCCGCCCAGCTCCACGACGCAGAAATTATGAATCTCCTGATAGATCTTGTGAAATTCGTAATTTCGATACGCCGTCACGACGTCGTTTTGCAAGTGAAAGGTTTTCGCGATCACCCATTGATCGATTGCCACCAGGTCGTCGAACGGCACCGCGTGGGTTTTCGGATCGAAACCGTGCAGATTCCCCAACAGAAACCGCAGTGTGTTGCGCATGCGCCGATAGGAATCGCCGATTCGCTTGAAGATCTCCTCCGACACGCTCATCTCATTGGCATAGTCGGTTGCGGCAACCCAGAGCCGAATCACATCCGCGCCCAAGGTGCTGGTCAGCTTCTGCGGCGCAAGAATGTTGCCGAGAGACTTGGACATCTTGCGGCCGTTTTCATCCACGGTGAAACCATGCGTGAGCACGCCGCGGTACGGCGCGCGGCCATGCATTGCCACCGAGGTCAGCAATGAGCTATGGAACCAGCCACGGTGCTGGTCCGATCCCTCCAAGTACAAATCGCTCGGCGCCGTAATTTCCGGGCGAATGACCGAAACACAGTGATGCACCACGCCGGAATCGAACCACACGTCCATGACGTCGGTGGCCTTGTCATATTGATTCAAGTCAACGCCTAGTTGGGCGGTTGCATCCAGATCAAACCAGGCATCGATGCCGTCGCGTTCCACCAGCTTGGCCACCTCGGCGATCAGCTCATGCGTGCGCGGATGCAACTCTCCGGACACCTTGTCGACGAACAGCGGAATCGGCACTCCCCAAGTCCTCTGCCGCGACACGCACCAATCCGGGCGCGCCGCGATCATGCTGGTGATCCGTTGCTCTCCCCAAGCCGGCATCCAGTCGACATGCGAAATCGCTTCGAGTGCTGCCTTGCGCAGTCCCGCTTGTTCCATGCTGATGAACCACTGCGGCGTCGCGCGAAAAATCACCGGCGTCTTATGGCGCCAGCAGTGCGGATAGGAGTGATGGTAGGGCTCATCCTTCAACAGGCGCTCGTTTTCAATGAGCACCTTGATGATGTGTGCATTCGCATCGAAAACCTGTTCGCCTTCGAAAATTGGCGTCCCGGGCAAGAATCGACCATCGCCGCCCACGGGATTATCGATTTCCAAGTTGTAGCGCCGGCCGACGATGTAATCTTCGAGGCCATGACCCGGCGAGGTGTGCACCGCGCCCGTTCCGGCATCGAGCGTCACATGATCGCCCAGGATGACTGGCACCTGGCGCTCGTAAAAAGGATGCTGCAGGGCCAAATACTCGAGCGCTTCGCCCTTGGCCTGCGCAAGTGCAACCCAGGTGGTCACACCCAAAGCCTGCATTACGGCGGCGACCAGCTCGTCGGCCAACAACAGCCGCTCGCGCCTGCCGCCCAGCTCAAATTCCACCAGCGAGTAGGAGAACTGCGGATGCAGGGCCACCGCGCGATTGGCCGGCAGCGTCCAGGGCGTCGTGGTCCAAATGGCGATCGAGGTCGGCTCATCCGATAGCCCGGGCTGTTGTTCGTGCGAGATCCCCATACGACGCGCCAAGTCGGCGTGATCGACAACTGCGAATCGCACATAGACGCTCGGCGAGGTCTTGTCCTCGTACTCCACTTCGGCCTCGGCCAGGGCCGAGCGGCAGTTCAGGCACCAGTGCACCGGCTTGAAACCTTTGTACAAGTGGCCGTTCTTGATGATCAAGGAGAAGGCGCGCAGCTGTTCGGCTTCGAAGCGCGGCGCCATGGTCAGGTATGGATGGTCCCAATCGCCGAGCACGCCCAGGCGTTTGAACTCGGTGCGCTGCAAATCGACCTGCTTGATGCGCGTATTCGCGGCACGCCGCGCGAAACGCCTTGGGACTGATTTTTTGGCCGACGCGGCCGTGGGTCTTCTCCACCTGCATCTCAATCGGCAGGCCGTGGCAGTCCCAGCCCGGCACATACGGGGCATCGTAGCCATCCAAGGTGCGCGACTTGACGATGATGTCCTTGAGAATCTTGTTGAGCGAATGCCCTAGATGCAGGGCGCCGTTCGCGTAAGGCGGCCCGTCGGTGAGAATGAACGTCGGCCGGCCTTTCGCGACCTTGCGGATTTTGCCGTAGACGTCGTCGCGCTCCCACGCGGCCAGCATTTCAGGCTCGCGTTTCGCGAGGTCGGCCTTCATGGGAAAGCCCGTCACCGGCAAGTTAATCGTACTCTTGTAATCAGTCACAGCTCACCTTCGTCAACAAATCGCGCGCCTGCGCGGCATCGATCTTCATTTGCACAATCAGCGCGTCCAACGAATCGAACTTGACCTCATCGCGCAATTTGGCGATGAACTCAACTTCGATCTCTCGCCCATACAGATCGGCGGCGAAATCAAACACATGCACTTCCAGCAACATCTCCGTGCCATCGACGGTCGGCCGCGTTCCCAAGCTCGCGACCGCGATCAGCGGCTGCGGCGTCGATGCCAAAAACGCGCACCGCCATGACCCCTTGCACCGGCGGCCTGCGCCGCATGAGCCGCAAGTTCGCCGTCGGAAAGCCCAACGTGCGGCCCAACTCGCGTCCATGCACGACTCGGCCGAGCATTCGATAGGGCCGCCCCAACAAACGCTGCGCCCCAGCAAAATCGCTTCGGCCCAAGCGCTCCCGCACTGCCGTACTGCTGACGCGCACCCCATCGAAAACGAAGGGTGCGATCTGCTCCACGCCAAAGCCGCGTGCCGCGCCGGCCGCGCGCAGGCTGTCGATCGTGCCGCCGGCGTTGCACCCATAGCGAAAATCATTGCCCACCACGATGTGCCGAGTGCCCAAGCCCTCGACGATCAGTTCTGACGAAGCTCTCGGGCGTCATCGCGCGCATGGTCTCGTCGAACCGCAGGGTCACCAACCGATCGACGCCCAGCGCCGCCAGCGCAAGATACTTCTCACGCCATCGGGTAAGGCGCGGCGGCGCGCCCTCGGGATCGATGAACTCCTTGGAGCTCGGCTCAAAAACCAGGACCGTGGCCGTCGAGCGCAATTCCGCGGCGCGCTGTTTGAGCACGCCGATCATCTGTTGGTGCCCCAAATGCACACCGTCGTAATTACCCACGGTAAGCACGCAGCCCTCTGTGGCGCTGCGACAGATTATGCAGACCGCGAACTAGTTCCATGGCGAAACGCTCAGATTATACTCAGGTTTCCTGCTTTTCAGTGGCTCCCACTATAGCAAGGCCGCTCGCGGCGCGTCCCGGCCGCGAATTGACAACCGCAGGTCAATCGGCAAGCTACGCGGCTCTTTTAAAGGAGTGTCTCGCTTGGCGAATACGAAATCTGCTGAAAAAGCTGCCCGACAGTCGACGGCGCATCGCGCCCGCAATGACGCACTCACCTCGCAGCTGCGCAGCGCCATCCGCAAGGCGACCCTGGCACTTAAGGCCGGCAAGCACGCTGAGGCCGCAACGGCGCTGGACGAAGCGACGCCGGTCATCGACAGCATGGTCAACAAAGGCATCATTCACCGCAATAAAGCCGCCCGGCATAAGAGCCGCCTGACCAAGCAGGTTCGCGCTCTCGCGAAATAGGGTCTTTGAGTCGATGCAGGCACGAAAGCCGGCGCTGCCGGCTTTTTTATGGGATTGATTCGCGGGCTGTCGCGGCAGACTTGGCCGGCGTGCGCGGGTGCTCTTCCAAATAACGCATCACGGCCTGCTTCAGTTCCTCGGTGCCCTGCGCCGGTCGCGCCGGAAATGAGCAAAACCGGCCCCTTCCAGCGCAAGCGCCGCACGATTTCCTTGGCACGCCTTTCGCGCTTCCTTGGGCTCCAACAGGTCGATCTTGTTGATGAGCAGCCAGCGCTCTTTCGCGGCCAAGATCGGCGGCAAACTTCTTCAGTTCCGCGACGATGGTGCGCGCATCCTTGACCGGGTCCGCCGTCGGGATCCGGCGGCGCGATGTCGATCAGATGCAGCAACACGCGCGTTCGCTGCAGATGCTTCAGGAAGCGGATGCCCAGGCCCGCGCCATCGGCAGCGCCCTCGATCAGCCCGGGAATATCCGCCATGACGAAACTGCGCCCCAGGCCCACGGATCACGACGCCCAGGTTTGGATGCAAAGTGGTGAAAGGATAATCGGCCACTTTCGGCCGCGCCGCCGACACCGCGCGGATCAGCGTGGACTTGCCGGCATTGGGCAACCCCAGCAAGCCCACATCGGCGATCAATTTCAGCTCGAGCTGCAGCTCGCGCTTCTCGCCCGGCAATCCCAAGCCCGGATTTGCGCGGCGTGCGATTGGTGCTGGACTTGAAGCGCGTATTGCCCCAACCGCCCTTGCCGCCCTTCGCAACCAAGCAGCGTCTGGCCTTCGACGGTCAGATCGCCCAAGGTCTCGCCCGTGTCTTTGTCGGTCACGACCGTGCCGATCGGAATGGACACGTAGGTGTCATCGCCGCCATGGCCGGTGCAGTCGTTGCCGCTGCCGCTCTCGCCGTTCTGGCCCTTGTAGGTGCGAGAAATGCGAAAATCGGCCAGCGTGTTCATGCCCTCGACCGCTTTTAAATAGACGCTGCCGCCGAGGCCGCCGTCGCCGCCGTCCGGGCCGCCGAAGGGCACGAATTTTTCGCGCCGGAAACTCGACGCAGCCGCGGCCGCCGTTGCCGGCCTGCACTTTGAGTTTGGCTTCATCGACGAATTTCATGATGGTATCTTGCAAAAAATTAAGGGGGCTCGGTTGCCCTGCCCCCTTCGATTCTATTGCGCGCTTGAGGCCGCCCGAATGACGTTACTTTCGAATGACGTTGACGTAGGTGTGTTGCTCGCTGCCCTTGACGCGAAATTCCACCGTGCCGTGCGCCTTGGCGAACAAGGTGTGATCGGTGCCGATGCCGACGTTCACGCCGGGACGATATTGCGTGCCGCGCTGACGGATCAGAATGTTGCCCGCGAGCACATCCTCACCGCCGAACTTCTTGACGCCCAATCGCTTGGAATGGGAATCGCGGCCGTTGCGAGTACTGCCGCCTGCTTTTTTGTGTGCCATGTAACTAGTCTCCGAACTCTTAGGCGACGATCGACGTGATCTTCACATCGGTATAGGGCTGCCGATGAGTCTTCTCGCGCTTGTAATGCTTGCGGCGGCGAAACTTGACGATGCGAACCTTGTCGCCCTTGCCATGACTTTCGACCGTCGCGGTCACTTTGGCGGTACCGACATAGGGAGCACCAATGGTGACGGACGAACCCGCGCCGACCAGCAAAACCTGATTGAATTCGACGCTCGCACCCTGGTCTGCGTCGAGCTTCTCGATACGCACCACGGCACCTTCTTGGACGCGGTACTGTTTACCGCCCGTGGCGATCACGGCATACATTGTTGCAACTCCGAGGACGGCCGATGGGGCCGCAAAAGAGCCGCGAATTGTATCGCGCGCCGAGGGTCGTTATGAGGTCAAACCAATGGCGCAATCGTCGCCTGGCCGCCCCCTGCGAGTGCGTACCGCCAGGCTCACCGCGCTAGCACTGCCGATCTTAGGTACCATGGCGCATTCGCTTGAGCGCTGCATGACACTAGAACAGATTCGTGGATTGGTAACCGCTGATTTCGAGGCCGTGGATCAGGGTCGTCAAACAGCGTTTACACAGCAAAGTGGCGCTGGTCGACCAGGTCGCCACCTACATTATCTATGCCGGCGGCAAGCGCCTGCGCCCCCTGTTGGTGCTGCTCGCGGCTCGGGCCTGCGGGCATTCGGGCGAGCGGCATATCGATGCCGCCGCCATCATCGAATTCATCCACACCGCCACGTTGCTGCACGACGATGTGGTCGATGAATCCTCGCTGCGCCGCGGCCGCGATACCGCCAATGAGGTATTCGGCAATGCCACCAGCGTTCTGGTGGGCGATTTCCTCTACTCGCGCGCCTTCCAGATGATGGTGACGCTGGACCGCATGCGGATCATGCAAATTCTCGCCGATGCCACCAACGCCATCGCCGAAGGCGAAGTGCTGCAGCTGATGAACGCGCGCGACCCCAATACCACCGAGGCGCGCTACATCGACGTCATCCGGCGCAAGACCGCGCGGCTGTTCGAGGCCGGTGCGCAGATTGCCGCGGTATTGAGCGATGCGCACGCCGGCGATGGAGGAATCCCTGGCGCTGCTACGGCCGGCACATCGGCACGGCTTTTCAGCTGGTCGACGATGCGCTCGATTACCAGGCCGACGAAGCCAGTCTCGGGAAACACCTGGGCGATGACCTGGCGGAGGGCAAACCCACCCTGCCGCTGATTTACGCAATGCAGCACGGCAGCGAAACCCAGAGAACCATGATCCGCCATGCCATCGAGAACGGCGGATTGGACCATTTGGAAGAAATCACGCGTGCCGTTGCAAGCCTTGGGGGGCTTGCGTACACTGCGCGCCTCGCTCAATGCGAGGCAGATCAGGCGCTTGCGGCGCTGGCGCCCCTTCCCGAGAGTGCATTCAAAGAAGGTTTGAGCGAACTTGCGAAGTTCGCGGTAGCGCGTAAGAACTGAATCGGCGGCCGATTTCGGGGTGTAGCTCAGCCTGGTAGAGCACTACGTTCGGGACGTAGGAGTCGCAGGTTCAAATCCTGTCACCCCGACCATTTCACGACATACCCAGCCAGACGGACAAGGCGCGCCCGACTCGGGTCATGAGGGAGTTGCCCAAGTGACCGACCCGCCTGCCAATCTTTTCACGTGGCAAAGTCAGCACTTTATCGACCATTATTTGCGATACGCGACTGAGCCCATTTTGCCGGCTTGGATCGAGAGTGATGCGAAACAGCGGGGCATCGATAATCGTGCTGCTCAGCGGCACCACTGTGATACTGGCGTGAATATCGTTGAAGACGTCCGCCTGAACAATTAAGGCCGGCCGAGGTTTCCCGTAATCGCCCGGCGGCGCTATGGTCACGATGTCGCCGCGCTTCAAGTCCAGCCTTCCACGGAGCCCGCGGCAACATTCAGCAAATCGCCCAACTCTGCTGATTGATCGGCCGCACTCGCGAGCCGAGATTGACGTCGGCATTCCTGGCGAAACTTCGGCGACTTGGTGTCCGGAACCCAAATGCTGATCTGCCGAAACCCCTGTTGCTTCATCTTCGCCCGATACACCCGCACTCTTTCGTGAGCCGCGCTATCCTTCTTAGCCATACGTTATTTCCGTACCGTAACAGTAACTAGTAATATAACACGATAAATATAGGCGACCATCGGTCGAGTTATGGACTGAGCATTGCGAAGCAACCTGCGGGACGCAGGAGTCGCAGGTTCCAACCCCGTCAACCCGAGCATTGATTTTATGTACGCACCAACTGGGCGACCCAGACGCTCCCGACCACGCCTGTAAATCCCCTATACCGACAGATGAACTCAGAAACGGAACTTAGTCGTTATATGTCACTCATTGCGCTCGAAAACATGCGGCGCAAAAAGCAACTGCGGTTGATCCGTGTCGATATGTTTCAGGCCCGATGACCAGCTGCCTGCCTTCAGCAGTTGGAACGCGATGCTGATGGGCGCGTCCATGACTGCTCAGTATCCAGGCGCGGCGTTGCCGCCTACCTCAAAAGGCATCAAGCAGATTTCCGATTGCTATAGGTGATTTCGTGAATGACTTACGTATCGGCTTCATAGGATTAGGCAACGTCGGCGGCAAGTTGGCTGGGAGCCTCTTGCGTCACCGCGTCGATCTGACAGTGCGGGACCTCAATAGTGATCTGGTGGCTGAGTTCGTTGCCCAGGGCGCGCACGCCGCCAATTCCCCTAAAGCGATGGCCGAGCGCGTCGATCTCCTTATCACCTGTCTGCCCTCACCCGCCGCCACCCGCGCGGTTCTTGAGGGTCCAGATGGGGTGATCGCCGGCCTCACGCCCGGCAAGGTGTGGCTGGAAATGAGTACCACTGATCAAGCGGAAGTCATTCGCTTGGGCGCGCTGATCGCTGCCAAGGGGGGGCAAGCCATGGACTGCCCCGTCTCGGGCGGTTGCCATCGGGCGGCGACGGGAAATATCGCGATCTTCGCCGGTGGGGCTCGCGAGACCTTCGAAAAAGTGCTGCCCGTTCTGATGATCCTCGGCCGGCAGATCCTCCACACCGGACCCTTGGGTTCGGCCTCCAAGCTCAAAGTCGTCACTAACTATTTGTGCACGGTTCATTTGGCCGCACTGGCTGAAGCCCTCACCGTGTGCAAGGTCGCGGGTATGGATATGAATACCGCGTACGAGGCCATCCGTATTTCATCAGGCAACTCGTTTGTTCACGAGACTGAATCACAGGTGATTCTCAATGGCAGCCGTGACATTGGTTTTACGATGGATCTCGTCATTAAGGATGTCGGCTTGTTCGATCAGCTCGCGCAGGAGCTTAAAGTGCCTTTGGAAATCTCGCCGCTGGTGCTCGAAATTTTCAAGGACGGTCAACGCCGATACGGCCCGCGCGAACACTCGCCCAATATCATCAAGCGGCTGGAAGAGCCTTGCCAGGTGCGCGTACTCGGTATCGGTTTCCCGGCAGAAATAGCGGACGACGAGCCGGAAGCGGAAGGTTATGAGGTCATTCCGAAGGGCCGTAGTCAATGATGGCTTTGACTTCCAGAAAATCGTGGATACCCCATTCGGCGTACTCGCGGCACTGCCCGACTGCTTGTTGCCGAGAAAAAGAGGGAGCCGCCGTGTCTCATTCCGGATAGTCTCAATCAGGAGCACTTCTCAGCCTCGGCTTCGGAAACCCCGATGATGTCGAATTGTACAAAAATCGTTACGGTGAGTGCACGCTCGCGAAGTGTGTACAATTATTGGGTCAGGACATGAAAGATGCTTGCACTCAAGATTACTTCGAATAGTGAATTGACGCTCGATTCTGGCGATGGTTGGAGCTTTCCGATTCACCCGCTCTGGCTGCGCGAGCGATGCCAGGATGCCGCCAGCCTAGATCGAAAGACCGGCCAGCGTTTGGCCGACCCTTCCGATCTGCCGCTGGAATTGCAGATTACGTCCATTTCCGCGCTGCCAGGCAACCGTTATCGCGTGGGCTTTAGCGACGCTCACGAGGCGGAGTTCTGCGCTGCTGAGATTCTGCGCGAGTGCGCACTGCCGAGTGGTGACCATGATTGTCCCACGCCGCTACTCTGGGACGCCTCGCTGAGCGATTTTCCGCGCGCGGCTTGGCCCGCGACCCCGCAGCTTTCGCCACCGCAGGCGGCCTGGCTTGAGGCCTTCCTGAAGTGGGGGTTCATCATCTTCTCAGGTGTGCCGACCACCGCAGGGTCGGTACTCAAAGTGGCGAGAACCTTTGGCTTTCCCCGTGAGACCAATTTTGGTGCCCTGTTCGACGTGCGCTCGACCCCGGAGGCCACCGATCTCGCCTATACGCCGGTGCCCTTGGATGCGCATACCGACAATCCCTATCGCGATCCAGTGCCCGGTATTCAACTGCTACATTGCCTCGCCAACGAAACTACCGGTGGACTGTCGACCTTGGTGGACGGATTCGCGGTGGCGACTGCACTGCGAAAGCAGGATGCGGATGCTTATCGAATTTTGACTCAGACGCCGGTGCGATTTCGTTACCGTGATACCACCACCGACCTCACGGCCAGCGCTGTGCCCATTGAACTGGACGTCACCGGTGCACTACGCGCCATCCATTTCAGTCCGCGTCTCGATTATGTGCCAATCATGCCGCCAGAGCGGCTCAACGCCTACTATCGAGCGCGGCGCGCCTTTGATCATCGATTGCGATCGGCTGAACATGAGATCCGATTTTTACTCAACCCGGGCGAGTTGTTAATGATGGACAACCGCCGCTTATTGCATGGCCGCACCGGCTTCAACCCGGCAGAAGGGCTGCGCCACTTACAAGGCTGCTACATCGATTCGGACGGACCCAGGAGCTGGTATCGGGTCCTGCGGAGGAGGAGCGCATGAACCGCATCGTCAGCTTTACGCAAATGAAGCACGGAACGCGAGAGGACTATGCGCTACTCGATGAATCCGAGCGAAATTTCGCTCGTGGCCTGCCCGACCAGATACTCGGGGCTCTGCGAGCCTTAGATCATTCGCTTGAGGGCTACCCTGTCAGCCGACTTGGACACATCTTGCAGACCGCGACGCGGGCTCGCAACGATGGTGCCGACGAGGAATTAGTGGCCGGCGCGTTGATACACGACATCGGCGACATACTGGCCCCTTACAATCACGCGGAAGTGGCGGCCGGCATCATTCGTCCGTATGTGCGCGCCGAGGTGACCTGGATTGTTGAGCAACACGGATTGTTCCAAAACTACTACTACGTTCATTTCAATGGCGGCGACCGCAACGCCCGTGAGCGCTTCCGTGACCATCCCTACTATGAGGCCTGCATCAATTTTTGTGAGCGATACGACCAAGCATCGTTCGATCCGGCCTTCCCGACTTTACCGCTCGAGGACTTTGAACCGTTGATACGGCAGATTTTCAGTCGCAAACCTCATGACCCTCGATACACCGAAAACGCGTGAAACAGGGGTAGGCGCTTAACTGCGTCCGCGATACAAGCGCGGGTATCGGTATCCCATTGCTCCAGCGGATACAGCTTTTGAATTTGGTTGGAAGCCTCTTTCGCCACCGCCTTGACGCGATTATCGAGTTCATCCTTTCCGGCGGCGGTCGTAAGATCGAGATCGCGAAATCCAACGTGGCGACTCTGCGACACCACATCTCGCGCCGCAATTGATGCGCATCAAGGCGCTGCATCGTGCACACCGTACGATCCTGTCGTCGCGGTAAAGCCATCGACGATCATCGGGTTGTCGGTTATTTTTTCCATCGCAAGAGGACTCCCGTACGGCCAAAGGAGAACGAATAATGATCAACTCATCCACCGCGCCGTACGCTGCACTCATACTGCGTCTCAGCCTTGGGATCCTGTTCCTCGCACACGTGGCACTCAAGATCTTCGTCTTTACTATTCACGGCTTCGTCGGCTACTTCGGCTCGCTCGGGCTCCCCTCGATTCTGGCATATGGCGTCATTGCGCTCGAATTGTTTGGTGGCATTGCGCTGATTCTCGGTATTTACGCTTCGTGGATCGCTGTGCCGCTTGCGCTTGAAATGCTCGGCTCGATCTTTCTCGTGCATGGGGCAAACGGCTGGCTGTTCACCAACAAGGGCGGGGGCTGGGAATATCCGGCGTTCTGGGCTGTCTCCCTCGCCGTCTTGTATCTGCTCGGTGATGGAGCGATGGCGCTCCGTCCTGCGGGCCGGAAAACGTAGTTCTCCCGGCGACGCGCGCCTTGCCTCAGTGGGGGGCCGGGGGGACGTAGCTGCCCTTAGGTGACCGTCCAGCGCACCGGCATTTCGTTCGCATCCGCTATTTCCAGGGGTCCGCCTATCATTGGATCAGGGTTTCTTCGTGACATCGTAGTAGGCATCGCGGGTTCCCTAAGATCGCAAGGCGCAGCGTAGATCGCGGCACGCCCTTGATCAAGATCAAGTGATTGACTCACGTCGACGGCTATAATTGGGATGTGCGGCCTACACGCAGGCGCCGGAAAACTCGGGCTGGCGCAGCGCGCACGGCCTCAAGGGGAGGAGACGGGTGTCAGCCATCGGCTCTCGTAGATCTACTGCTAGTGTGAACGTGCGTGCCGGCTTGCTTGCCGCCGGCACTCTCGCGGCAGTGCTGTGCATCAACGATGCCGACAGCGCGATACCGGAAAGATGCCACGCCCGCTTGTTGCTGCAGCTGACACCGGATATCCCCAATCCTCGCGATCCGAGTTTCTTGAGCGCTCTTACTGCCAACCCGCTATACGAAATCGTTTGGGTGGAGGGAAATGACACGACCGCCACGGTCGACCTCATTGGGCCCGCAACCGACTACCATTGCGAGGATGAGATCAAGCGCATACGTAGAGATGCGCACATTATGGATCTTAAAGTCCTGCAACCGGACTCGGAGAGTGACGGCCCTACCAGTCCCTGATGACCGCGCAGCGTTTCGGTTGCAAGGTGCCTATCCCGAGCTAAGTCGCGCGGAGCGCGCAGAGTTCTGGTTTGCCCTTGATCGCGCATCCGGGCGGCGCCTGCGGCGATTCAATCCAGGTCGACTGCCAAGCGCTTGAGGTCCGCGAGCGAGCAGAAGCTCAAGGCTCCTGCGTGGGTAGCACGCAACACCACACGCGGCGCACGCTCCGCTTGCAGCGCTTCCTGCCACCGAGGTGCGCACAGACACCAGCGATCACCGGGCTTTAGTCCCGGAAAGCCGAATTCCGGGACCGGCGTCGAGAGATCATTGCCGCAGGATTTCGAATACTCGAGAAATCCCGCGGTCATAACGGCGCACACGGTATGGCTGCCGACGTCCTCGCGGCTGGTGTCGCAGCATCCGTCGCGAAAAAAACCTGTCATCGGGCTCAACGAGCAGACTTCGAGTCGATCGCCCAGCACATTCTTGGGCTCGTTGCGCCGGCCGCCGCCGCCTTTGCCGGCGTCATCTCTCAACATCGGTATTCTCTGCATCGTCGATCCCTCCTCCGCTTCGAAAACAAACGTCTGCCATCGTAACAGGTGCGAATGTCACGGCCCCCCGCTCGATTTCGTTTGTTGCAGTTTTTAAAAAACATTCCGCCTGGGTTTAGGATCCCGTACGCTGGTGCCAAGCCTTTAGGATCGCTTTCTCGACCCAGGAACCCCATGGATAACCCGGCAACAAGCGCCCCAGTTCGCATCATGTTCTCACGGTACGAGAAGGTCGTTATCGGCATTCTGGGATTTCTGCAATTCACCGTCATTTTGGACTTCATGATCATCTCGCCTCTCGGGGCGATTGTGATGCCGAGCTTGCACATCAGCCCACAGCAGTTCGGCCTCGCGGTTTCTTCCTACGCCTTCAGCGCCGGAGTGTCGGGTTTTCTTGCGGCAGGCTTCGCCGATCGCTTCGACCGAAAACGGCTGCTGCTGTTCTTTTATTTTGGGTTCATGCTCGGCACCTTGCTATGCGGTTTAGCCACCACTTACCCGCTGCTTTTGCTGGCGCGCATCGTTACCGGATTGTTCGGCGGGGTGATTGGCTCCGTTGTATTCGCCATCGCCACGGACCTGTTTCCTCTGGGAATGCGCGGCCGCGTGATGGGGGTGATTTCCACCGCCTTTGCCGCGAGCCAGGTGCTCGGACTCCCCGCTGGGCTGTATCTGACCAGCCATTGGGATTGGCATGCCCCCTTTCTTGCCATCATTGCCGTCGGTGTGCCGGCGGGTGTCCTCATCATGATCTTCATGCGGCCAGTCGTCGGGCACCTCGCGCTCAAGCAGGAGCGCAGCCCACTGACGCATCTCATCAACACGATCACCGAGCCACGCTACCGCATCGCGTTCCTCCTCGTCATGTTGTTGCCGGCCGGCGGCTACATGTTGATGCCCTTCGGCACCGCCTATATCGTGAACAATGTCGGTTTGACCTTCGCCGTGCTGCCGGTGATTTATCTGGTGACTGGGGTGAGTACTATTTTTGTCGGCCCGCTGGTCGGCAAAGCCAGCGACAGTTTCGGCAAGTTCCCCATGTTCTGCGTCGGCAGCATCGTGACGCTGATTTTGGTGCCGATTTGGACGAATGTCGGCCACGTGCCGCTGGCCACGGTCATAGTGATGAACGTGATCCTGTTCGCGGGCATCTTCTCGCGGATGATCCCAGCTCAGGCCCTGATCTCGGCTATTCCGGAGCCCGCCAAGCGCGGCGCCTTTAACGCCGTCGGCGCTTCTTTGCAACAATTCTCGGGTGGGGTGTCAGCGTCATTGGCCGGCTGGCTCATCGTTCAGAGGCCGAATGGCTCGTTGGCTCATTTTGATTGGGTGGGCTATGTCGTGATGGCTATGACACTTGTAGCGTTCGCTCTGATGTATCGAGTGCACAAGCAAGTGCCCGAGGCCGAACCGAGGTAGAAGACGCGGAACCCCGGTAATGGTCAGGTTCTGCTCGCCAAACAGCCATTGCGGGGCTACTTCACCGCGAAGACTCCGGGTGGCTGGCAGAGATTGGCACTGGAGAACCCGGGGGAGTTCGTGCGCTAGGCGAATGGCGTCCAGTGGGACGCCCACCGCCAGGTAATCCCCACTGGCACTGAGCGCGGGCCATGCATCCACCAACTCATTTGACCTTTGCCCCATGCGGCCGCAAAGTCGGCGGATCGCGTGTAGAACCCTTACAACAAGCGACATCAGAAGGAAACGCCAATGAGCAGCAATACCGAGTTTGTTAGAGAACTTGCCGATTTTCTCAAGCGGACTGATTTTTCGGCCGGAGTGTCAGACGCGGACATCAGATTGCAAACGAGCTTGACAGTGATTGCCATTACAAGCCGAGCGACTGTGAGCCTGAAGGACCCTTATACCGTCGCTGATCTTGCCTCGCAGGGGACTCATGGCGGAGGCGGCCCGCACAAGGCTCTGGCACAAGCGCTCAAGGACCTTGAGGCCTTGGCGCCTTAGCTATCGCTCAATTTTCGCCGCCATTTCGGCGTTCGACCGGTTCACGCGCGCAATCAGCGCGCGGAAGTCGGCTCGTGCCCAGAGCGAGGATAAGTCCGGCTCGCGCTCGGCCCACCAAGAGCGGCGCCAACCCTTCTCCGCAGCGGTCGCCAAAGATCGCATTGCGCCGTCGCCGTCGCCGCGCAGCGCCGCGACGGCCGCTCTAAGTTCGTCGACTCCATAGCGCCTCTCGCCCGCTTGGACAAGATGATCCAGCATCGTGGATAGAGCATCCAAGTGCCGCATGGCGGACTGCCTATCTCCGGTCTGCAGCTCCGCGATCGCCATGGTCAATTCGTTGGCGTGTCCCCAGCGCGATGCGTCCCACGGGTCATCGAGCGCTCCTGCCGTGATATCGGTAGCCTTCAGCGCGCGCTGAATCGATCGCGCCGCCGCGGCGGCGTCGCCAACCAACAGCTGATAGTAGGCGGCTGCAAACAGCGGTTGCGCGTGGGAGGAATCCTCGAATCGCGCGGTCGAAAGATGTGCACGCAGCGCGTCTGCACCGCCTTCATAGTAGGCAACTTGCCCGAGCGCCAGATCGACGTCTTGCGCCTGTTTGGTTTGGACTCGAGCAATTTCCAAGAACTCGCGCGCGCGCTGCGCAAGCCCCAGCGTCAGCAAAGTGTTGGCCCGTTCCGTGTACGACTGGAGTACGTCGGGGGCAACCTTGAGGGCCAGTGCATTCCATTTCAGGGATTCGTCCAGCCGCCCTTGGGCAGACATCAACCAGCTCGTGACGGTGAGCGGCCAGTATCCCTGCGGCTGCAATTCGCGTGCTTTGTCGCAGGCGATCGTTGCCTCCTCGTACCGCGCTAGATCCTGCAACGCGACGCAGCGCTGCGCCTGAGGCTGAGAATTGAGCGGGTCAAGAGCGGCCGCCTGCGTGTAGCTGTCCAAGGCGTCCCGCGGTTGACCCTTGTTGATCAGAAAAAGACGGCCCATCTCAGTGAAAGCCACGCTATCGCTTGGATTCAGCGCGATCGCGCGCTGAAAGTCGCTCGACGCCGCGTCATTGAGGAACTGTTCCGCTCGCAACGCGCCTCGAACGGCGTAGATATCTGATAAATCCGGATCGAGCTTGAGCGCGGCGCTCAACAACGGTTCAGCCTCGGCAGCGATCTCGTCGATGGGTCGATCGCCCAGCCAATTTTGATTGAGCAGCGCATAGGCCAGCCCAACATAGGCCAGGGAGAACTTCGGATCCACGCTCAGCACTTGTCGGTATAGTTGAATGGCGTGCTCGTTGTCGGCGCCTGTGCGCAGCTGCTGGTAGTGGCGCGCGAGAAGATACGACTGAAAAGCCTGCGGATTTTCGCTTCGGCGTGCGGCAAATCGCCGCGCGGTGTCCGCGGTCAAACGGATCTGTAAGCTCTCGGCGACTGATCGAGAGATGTCCTCCTGCATGTTGATGGTATCGGTCATGGGTCGATCGTAATTGGCCGACCACAGGTGATACCCGCTGTCGGCGTCGATCAGCTGCACCGTGACCCGCATATGGTCGGAAAATCGCCGCATGGAACCTTCCAGAACATGGTTCGTACCGAGAGACTTGCCAATCTTGCGAACGTCTTCGCCTTGTCCGCGAAAGGCAAACGCCGATGTGCGGGCTACGACACGCATGGCCGGAATCTGTGCCAGCCAGTTGGAGATCTCCTCGGTGAGACCGTCGCAAAAGAATTGATCGTTCTTCTCGGCCGTCATGTCGACGAACGGCAGAACGACAATCGAGGAGACCGCGACATCCGTTGGCGAGGGTTTTCGCAGCAAGAACCACGCGATCAACGTCAACGCCATGAACGCCGCCACGCATGCGGCAATCAGGTACAACCGATGCGGTGGATGAGTAAGGATGCCGGACGGTGTCTTGGAACTGGGCCCACGCGTACTGGTCGATTGCGGTGCCGCGATCGTGCGCACGGCGGCAATAAGCCGATAGCCTTTGCGAGGTATCGTGGCGATATAGGTGGGTTCTGGATCCGTGTCACCGAGAATTTTGCGCAATTGCGACACTGCTTGGTAAACGGACGCCGATCCGACGATGACGCCCGTCCAAACCTCGCTCAACAACTGTTCGATGCTCACCACATTGCCGGCGGATTCCACCAGGCACATGAGAAGCCGCATGGTGCGGGGCTCGAGTTTCTGAGTCTCGCCGTTGCGGGAAATCGAATCGAGCGCAGGTTCAATGGTCCAATCCCCAATCTGAACCGCAGCATTGGATTGCTCTGTCGACATCCCCGGGATCCTCCGGCAACGAGTATATGCCGCACGGAGCGCCGACCGACTGATTTGCTTTCCCGGGGCTGCGGGTTAGGGTGCCGGATCCTTGGTCGCACGTGACTTCCCGGCGACATAGCGCCGCTCACCCGTGCGTGGGTCGAACATGACTTCGACGGGATCCCCGCTCGACGGATCGATGAATTTCTCATCGGTCCGCTGCCAGCGGCCATTGGACGGCTCCTCAATGCGACGGTAACGCCAGCGCTCGAACAGCGTGCCGATGAGGACGATCACGCCGAGGGCCAGCGCCTGCCAGCCGGGCGCGTAAATTCCGCAGGCTATGAGGACGATACCGACGCAGGTGAGGATTGCCGCCACCGCAACTATGACTGCGCGCATCGGGTCAGACTGCCGGTTCCAACACCACTGCGGTTCCATACGCAACGATTTCGCTCATCGTCTGGCCAATCTCGGCCGAATCGAATCGCATCATGACGATGGCATTGGCGTGCATGAGGCTCGCGTTGCGCACCATACGGTCGACAGCATGACGGCGCGCCTCCTCGAGCAGTTGTGTGTACTCGGTTATTTCGCCGCCGACGATTGAGCGCAGCCCCGCCATGATATTCCCGCCAAGCCCGCGGCTTCTGACTACCACGCCGAAGACCTGACCCTTGACCTCGCGCACACGCTGTCCCGGCACGTTCTCTGTTGTCACGACAAGCACGGAACCTCCACAAGGGTTGCAATCAATCGTCGTAGGCTACCTGAGCCGACCGTCCCTGACGAGAATCGCGTTCACGAATTTGTCACGCAACACGGGCTTCCAGGCTCACCGCTTACGATCACGGTACGGGAAGAACCAGGGTTTGCGCTCCATCAGCCAATCCAAGTGAACGTGCTTTGGCTCACGGAACGCATCGAGCCCTTCGGCCCCGAGCTCGCGCCCGATGCCGCTGTGGCGCATGCCTCCGAAAGGCGCTGCGTCATTGTCGGTCAACGGATCGTTGATCCAGAAGGTACCCGCCTTGATCGATTCCATTGCACGCATCGCTGTTGCGAGGTCCTTGGTGTAAATGGAGGCACCCAGCCCGTACTCGGAATCGTTGGCGAACCGGATGGCCTCGTCCGCATCGGCCACCGTCGTGATCGACAGCACCGGCCCGAAGATTTCCTCGCGCGTGGCGATGCTGCCATGGCGCACATCGGTAAGAATGGTGGGCTGGAAGAAGTGTCCGGGAAGCCCGGCCGGCCGCGACATTCCACCGCCGAGTGTGAGCTTGGCGCCATCTTTCACCGCACGCGCAACTTGATCTTCGACGCGCCGCGCCGCTTCGAGCGAGATCAACGGCCCTAGGTCCGTGTCGGACGCCTTGGGATTGCCGACTTTGAGCTGCGCGACGTACTTATGCATCCGCTCCGTAAACTCCGCCGCGATCGGCTGCTCGACGTAGATGCGCTTGCTCGAGGTGCAGACCTGGCCGGCGTTGAGCAGCCGTGCCCAGGCCACGCCCGGGACTGCGACATCGAGATCGGCATCCTTGAAAACGATGAACGGATCGATCGAGCCGAGTTCGAGATTGACTTTCTTGAGCTGTGCGCCGGCGGCCGCCGCGATCTTGCGACCGACCGCGTTGGAGCCGGTGAAGGCGATGAAGTCCACGTCCGGATGCTCAACAAGTGCGGTAGCGGTGTCGGCCGCGCCGGTCAGCACATTGACGACGCCTGCCGGCAATAGGTCGTAGACTTCTGCCAGCATGAGGTTCGACAACGGGTTCTGATGCGGCGGCTTGCAGACCACGGTGTTGCCGGCCGCGATTGCCGGCGCCACTTTCCAGGCCATCAGCAACAATGGAAAATTGAACGGCACGATCGCCGCGACGACGCCGAAGGGCTCCTTAATCGTGAAGTTGAGCTGGTGCGGCGCGACCGGCGGCACCGAATTGCCGTAGGACGAGCGCGCCACTTCACCGAAGTACTCGAAACACGCCGCGACCCAATCAATGCAGTCGATGGCCTCGCATAGCGGTTTACCCGTCTCCTCGGTCATCAGCGACGCCAGCGCGTGCTCGCGGACGCGGATTCGCGCGCCGAGCTCGCGCAGCAGCTTCGCCTTCTCAACGCCCGGCACTTTCCACCAACTGCGCTGCGCGGCCTTTGCCGCTGAAACCGCGCGGGCCACATCGGCAGGACCGCAGTCCGGCACCGTACCGAGCAGCTCCAAGGTCGCCGGATTTCTAATCTCACGGCTGGTGGCGCTCTGCGCGTCAAGCCATTCGCCGTTGATCAATATCTTATGCATCCGCTTATGATGCCTGAGTGATGTTAAATACACCCGCCGCAACAGCTGTGCTTGTTTGGCTGACGCCTTCGATGTTTGCGTTGTTCCTCTATGGGATCGGGCAGGGGCTCATTAAGAAATACATCGGCGAGGTGTCGCCGGCGCGTTTCTGCCTGTACTTCGTGCTTGCCAAGGCAATGGTCAACTTGGCGTGGTTTTTCACGCACGATCATCCGCCGTTGTCGTCCACCGACGGCCGGCCCTTCCTCGAGCTGGGTGTCCTCGCTTATATGATCGACGGCACCGGCTGGATCCTGTACTTCGAGTCGATTATCGCGGGTCCCATCACGATCGTCGGCACCCTCTCGGCAGCGTACCCCGCACTCACCGTTCTGTTCGCGCGGATTTTCCTGGGGGAGCAATTGGGCGCCGTGCAGTACGCGGCGGTGGCTCTCGTGATCGGAGGCTGCCTCGGGCTGTCCTATTCACCGCCGGACCCCGCCGCAAAAATTCTCAGCCGGCGCTGGATTCCGCTCGCCTTCCTCGCGCTCATGTGCTGGGCGACCTCCAACACAATTGTCAAACACGCTTATTCGTTTGCCGAGGCGAGCGAGATCAATCTCATGGTATGCAACACCGTCGGCGGCATCCTCTCCCTGGGACTGTACGGATTCCTCAAGGGCCGCCAAGGAGCGCACTCGGCACGCGAGTACCTGCACTCGTTCGTGCCCATGGGCATGATGGCCGGCGGCGACCTCGGCGTAATGATCGCGAGCCGCTATGGGCCCATTTCGATCGTCATTCCGTTGACCGGCGCTTATCCGGTAGTAACACTCGCTTTCGCGGCCCTTATCCTCAAGGAGCGCATCTCGCTGCTCCAATACGGCTGCATCGGTGCGATCATTGTCGGCATGGTGTTCTGCACCTGACCAACACCGATCGCCCCTAGGTGGAACAGGGCTCGATAGGCTTCAGTTCCACGCGTCGATCCAGCACGTCGGTGGCATCGTCTTTTCCTGTGCCGATCAAGTTTTCACGGGATCCGGCGCCCGCGGCAACCGTGCGCTTCTTGAGCGCCGGGTCATCGCCCTCGAGTCGCGACTGAATGTACTCGGCGCGCAGTAGAGAAAGGCTGTCATTGAGAGCCGGCGGCCCGGTGGGGCTGGTGTGGCCGGTTACTTGCAGACACTCATGACTTGCCGAGGTCTCCGAAGCAATCTGCTGCAGCCACATCCCGTAGGTCCCGCTGAATTTGTTCTCGGTCGCGAACCGGACGGAGCCGGGCCTGAACAGGAATTTTACGGCGAGCCGCTTCTTGCGCAGTCCGTAATCCACGACATCGCGAAATGCGGCCGCGGCCTGCTCAGAATGCCCCAGCTTTGTTTCCGACAGGTAAATCCCGTTATAAACGCGCAGCTGGTCTCCCGCGGAAGTTTTGCGCGCGGTCTTGAATAAATCCAGCGCGTCCGAGTAGTGCCCATCATCGTAGGCATCCATGGCTTCTGCGATCAGCGACGCGGCGAGCAACCCCTCGATATATTCGGGCTTGATCGGATCGCCGACTTTGCTTGCCTGGCACGTGGCGACATACGCCTCGACACTAGGATCGGTCGTCCAAACGGGGCTGTCCGCGAACGCAGCCGTGGGAGTTGCGTCCGCATCATCGATGCGCGCGCGTGCGACCGACTTCGCAACGATCTTGCCGGTCTGCAGGTCTCCCATTACCAGGCAAAACCGATAGGCTTCACGCTCGCCGGTCGTCTTCATCTGCGCATTGACCGGCGTGAATGTACCGACGAGGATCCGCGGTTTCTGTTTCAGGCTTTCCGGAGTGATGCGCTGCACGGCATATTGCGGAAAGTCGTGTTTGACGACGCCGACGATGCGATCCTGAATACTCTTGGTCGCCTTCGATTGATAACCCGTCATGCCATCCACCAAGGGATCGATGACGATCATTGCACCGCCGCTGTCCGGTGCAGGCGCCGTGGTGAATACGCGATGCGCGGCATTCGACACCGCCTCATCGAACGCCAAGATCGGCGGTGGCGGTGGCGGTGGCGCAGCCGGCGGCGCGGGCGCGGGAGCAACGGGTGCCGGCGCCGCTGCGACTGGCGTGGGTTTCTGAGGTGCGTCCTCTTCACCCTGTCTGGGCACACAGCCCACCATGAGCACGATCAGCCCGGCGGCGGCAAATCCCGCGCGCACGGGACTACTGGCATCTTTGTGTGTAAACCGAACGCTCTTGTTCACTGATTGTCTCCCCTAGCTGAATTCGTTCATCGATCGATGCGCATCGTCGGTCGAGTTTCTTCTGGGCGACCCGCGCCTTAGCGGCCGGCGTCGCCGGCCCGTTCTGCGCGACGCGACTGGGCGGCTTGCTCTCCGTCCCGGATGCCATGTTTTTCTCGGTCGCCGGCGGCGGGCTTTTCTCAGCTGCGGGCGCTGCGCTCTTCTCAATGACCGGTTGCGCGCTCTTCTCAGCGGCCGGCGGCGGAGTCAATTGTACGGTCGCTTGAGGTGGCACCGATTGCGCCGCCGTTAACTCGGGCGGCGGTGTCACGGCGCTCTGTGACGCTGGGCTCTCAGCTGGCGGCGCGGAAGTACTCGCGTTCTGCGGTTTCGGCGCGGACAGGGTG
The DNA here is from genome assembly GCA_963771615.1 of uncultured Gammaproteobacteria bacterium. GTDB lineage: Bacteria > Pseudomonadota > Gammaproteobacteria > Steroidobacterales > Steroidobacteraceae > Bog-1198. The sequence goes on along the minus strand of CAVYUD010000003.1, from coordinate 361,365 downwards.
ACGTTCGAAGCCGCGCTGGGCAGCGGCGTGACGCTCGGCTTGAGCCCACTGCGCAGCAGGGCAGCGGCTCCGATCGCTATAACGACCGTCACCAGTGCGGCGGCTGCGAATCCAATGCTTACTTTTGAGATGCTCGGCGGCGTGGCCAGCAATCCCACCTTCAATTCTTCGATCGCGGCGGTGCGTTCGCTGCGCCGAAAATTCAGCGCCTTCATCAAGGCGCGATTTTGCGCTTTGTTGAGCGATTTGACGGGCGCAGGCTTGAGATTTTCGTGAGCCGCCTGCGGCGTCTTCAGCTTGCGGTAGGGATGCTTTCCAGTGAGCAGCTCATAAATCACGCAGGCCGCGCTGTAGACATCGTCGCTCGGGTCCGCATCCAATCCTAAATGCATCTCCAACGACGAGTAACGGTCGGACACCGCGCCCGAACGCCGCGCATTGATAAGCGTTTCTTCCCTGCCCGTTTCGGCGCTGCGCAAGGGTGCGGCAATACCGAAATCCAGAATTTTGAGAATCGAGGCATCGGTCATGAACAAGTTGCTCGGCTTGATATCCGAGTGCACGATTCCTTCCGCATGCGCGTAGGCCAGGCCGCCGCAGAGCTGTTCGATCAACCGCGAGCTGCGATGCCAGGGCAGGCCCGAGGGATGATCACGGATGAGGTGCTCCAGCGGTTCGCCGCGCAGCAGCTCCATGGTCAAAAAATCAGCATCGGTTTTTTCATCGCACCCAAAATAGAAAACGCGGATGATGTTGGGGTGCGATAGTTTTTGCGCGCGGCTGCATTCGCGCTGTAGCAGCGTGCGCACTTCAGCGTTGTCGCGCAGCGAATCGTTGATCAGTTTTAGAGCGACGTAAGGATCACGATCGTGGTGCCTTTCCATCAGCTTGTCGCGGGCGCGATAGACGGTACCCATACCGCCGCCGCCGAGCCGCCTTTCCAATACATAGCGGTTGTCGATAACAGTCGGCGCCTCCGTTGCGGCCGGACGTATCAGATCGGCGATGTTGGACTGCGTCGCGCCATGCTGATCGATCATGAGTCGCCTTCCTCCAAGGCGCTTTTTTTGGCGATCGGTCTCACGATCCTACGACTTTCCACCTTATTTTAGTAGTTTTGTGGACAAATTCGCACCAAATGAGCCTACTTCAGCACCCTTGCCAGCACGAAGATCGCGATCAGCGTGACGAGACAAGCGACCGCAACGATCACGCCGATCTTCTTGAATCGAGCGCTCGCGGCAACCTCCTCGGTCTCCGCCGGGGGCACTCTAAAGATGCATTCTATCGGCCCGAACATGAGCTGGTCGCCATCGCTCAGAAAGCTGCGCAGCGTCTTTTTGTCGTTCACGTAGGTCCCGCTGACCGACAAGTCATCTACCAGCAGCCAGCGGTTCAAATCATGCGTCAGGGAGGCATGCTTGGCTGACACGCCGGTCTCCGCCAGGCATATATCGCGATCAGCGCCGCTGCCAATAGTCCAAACTCTTTTCGCGCCGGCCGCCGCCGGCAATTCGATGCGCGAGCCGGCATTGGCGCCGGACATGATCAGCAAATAAGGCTGGCCTCCCAGAGCTTCAGCCGGCCCGGCGCGGCCCAGATCGGTCGGCATGGGAGTCTTCTTTCTCTGCACAAATTTCGTGTGGCTGCCGTCATCCTCGAAGGCACCGGGTAGAGCGGCCGCTTTCGGCGCTGTGTCCGCCTTGACTGCCGCAGGCGCGCGTTCGGCCGGCGCGGGCGCCGCCGCCGCAGGCTCGGTTTCGGGCTTGCGCGGAGGGGGCGCCCGAAATTGCGTCTTGTCGGCATCCACCGGCGGCGCGGCCGGGGCATCGCCAAAGACGAATTCCTCGGTGTCGAAACGGACCCGATCGCCTGCATTGAGCTTGGTTTTGACATGCGCATCGATGCGCCGATCGTTGATGAAGGTGCCGTTGGTGGATCCCAAATCCTCGACGAACGCCGATGCGCTGTCGGTGGAGATCACGGCATGATTCCGCGACGGCTTGCCTTCGAGCAAGCGCAAGGTGCTCTCCTCGCTGCGTCCCACGCTCATCAATCCGACAATCGCGATCTCGCTGCCCTGCGGGACCTTTTTCAACACCAGACGCGTGGTCGACATGTCCTCACTTACCCCTAGCTTCGAGCCCCTAGCGCTTGCGGCCAATCCACACGGCCGCAGCCGCAATCAATACTGCCAAAACGATCCCGCCCAGGACCGCCAACCAATTGGTGGCCCCTTCGCTGAGCCGAGCCGGCCAGCGGCCGCCTGCCCCATCATAGGCAACTACGACGACGCTGACATTGTCACGGCCGCCCTTCTCCAGCGCCGGCATCGATCAGCATCTGGGGCGCACCGCTCGATGTGGCTCCAGCAAGCAATTGTGCCATCTCCTCATCTCGCAACTCGCCATGCAATCCATCGCTGCATAACATAATCCAATCGCCGGGCTTCAAGGCGATCTCCTTGCGGTCCGGCTCCGGCTCACCCGCACCCAATACATTCGTAACCTCATTGCGCAGCGGATGCGTGCGTATTTGAGTTTCCGATAGTCCGCCGGAAGCCCGCAACTCTTCGACGACCGAGTGATCCCGCGTCAGGCGGGTCAAAGCACCGCCGCGCCACAAATACGCCCGGCTGTCGCCGACCCATATCACCGTGGCTTTGCTGCGCTTGATTTGCACGGCTACGATGGTCGAGGCCATCCCGCGCACCTCATCCCCCTGCTTGGCCGCCTCGAGGATCGCCGAGTGAGCGCGCAGCAACGCCGCCGGCAATCCTAGGGTACCCACGAAGTTCAGCACTGTCTCTTTGACGATCCGGCTCGCGACCTGCCCGCCGGCGTGACCGCCGAGGCCGTCGGCGACCAAGGCCAAGCAGCGTTTCTCGTCCCAGCCGATACTGTCCTGGTTCTCGCCTGGGCGATTTCCGGGATGTGTGAGTCCGACGATTGTGGTCATGGACTGAAGCCCCGGCTAGAACTGTTCTTGTGCGCGCTTCGCAATCTCAGCGAACTGCACGGCATTGAATTCCGAATCGTTGTTCACGGCCACGAACAGCGCCTCCAGCGGCGCCTTGCGCCGATCGTGATCCCCGAGCGAATAGCTCAGGCTCTCCACGCCCATCTCGATTTGCTCGGCGGTGCCGAAGTCGCTGGCCCGGTCCTGTGCCGCATAGCGCAACAGCATTTTGCGCACCGCCGCCACCTCGGCCGGGGTATAGGTTCGTTTGGTCCAGGGCTCCAGCGCGCGCAAGCGATCGAGCGTGGCTTTGGCCGCGGCGCGCAAGGTCGTAGGATCGGTCTGTCCGGCGCGCACCAACTCCTCGGTGCTGCTTTTCAGATCCGCCACGGTGTTGGCCGAGCCCAGCGCTTCGGCCACTGCCTGCAAAATGATCAGCGAATGCTTTTGCAGGCGCAGCGTGCCGGGCTTGATTCCGGGACCGGCGCGCTCTTTCGACCAGCGCATTTTATCTTTCGGATGATGGCAGCTGAAGCAATCGTAGAACGACAATTCAGGAATCATGCCCCCCGGCGTGAGCAGCGGACCTTGCAGCAGGGTCACGAAGCGTTCGGCATTTTCCAGCTGCCCGGTCAGCCAGAGATTCATGCCTTCGATCTTGCCCTTGCGCTGCACATAGTCCGCGTCGACTTGAAAGTGCGCGGGCTGCAAGGCCGTGAACACTTCCAACTCAAAGCGCAGTCGCGGATGGCCTGCCCCCATGATCACGTGGGTCGCGAATTTGTCCTGCGTTCCCAAGTGGCACGACAGGCACAGCTCGGCGCGCTTCAACGGTTGCTCGGTCGGGTACATGCCGCGCTGAATATTGGCGGCATGCGTCGCGTCCTTCTGCGCATGGGTTTCGATCCATTTTTCAGACCCTCCATGGCATGCTTCGCACGCGACGCCGTCCGTGATGTGATACTTGGGCCCCTGTTTCGCCGCGGCAATATTATCGGTGTGACAGTCCAGGCAAATCTTCGCGCTGCTGGCGTTCGGCAGACCGAGTTTCAAGGCGATCTGTTTCGACTTCGGTGATTCGAGCGCCCGGTACGCCTGCGCGTGCAAGTCCTGATCCATCCAGATCCGATATTCATTCAGGCCCACGTTCTGGTTGGCCTGCGCCTTGCTCTTGCCATGACACACGCTCGACGCGCAGGACGCCACGCCCAGATGCTTATAGTCACCGATGGCGGTTTGCGTGTGGGCGGCGTAGCCGCATAGCGCCAAGGCCGCAATGAACACGGCAACGAACAGGTGTCGATAAACGCTCAACGGTGCGCAGCCCTGGAATCGGCCGCGCGGTCCGAGGTGAACCACGGATTGCCGTTCGCATCCAAGTACAGCCGGCGCACTTCCTCCGGCGTCAGCGGCTTCGCACCGCGCCGGCCGATGACCGCGATTTGGCCGCCGGTCTCGTCCACCGCGCGATCGCGATCCAATCCCTTCGACAAGCTCAAGGCGGGCTTCGCCGTGCGGTAGTGTGCGATCAGTTGCGGCTTTGGTTCCGGGCTGAAGCCATAGAATTTCGGCTGCGACTCGGGCGAGATCAGCTGGATCACCTTGAGACCACCGCTGCCGTCCGCGACATAGGCGAACAGCGACGCGTTGGTCGCGCCGACGATGACATCCCGGCTGTCGCGGAGCTGCCCGCCCGCGTTGAAGCGCGACAGCTCCGCGATGGCTTCGGGTCGCTCTACATTGACGATGACCAAGCCTTCGGCGCCTGCCGCCACATAGGCATAGGTCCGCGCCACATAGACGCGGTGCGCATCGCGAATCGGCGATGCTGTTGTGCGGCACCAGTCTCGGCGACTCCACGTGCGTCACGTCGATGACTTCCAGTCCTTGCGCGTCGGTGACGAACAGGTAGCGGAACTGCAGCGCCGTCGACTGCGCACGCCGGCGAGCGGCAGCTGCGCAATCACGTGCGGATGCAGCGGATCTTCCAGCGCCGACGATCACCACGCCCTGCGCCGTGCGATATACAGATTATTGCCGCCGATCGTGATATGGCGCGCACCGTTCAAGACGCCGTCCGGGTTCCAGGTCAACGCGCGCTTGAGATAGTTGTTGCGCGGCTCGCCGTCGGCGAGCGTGTTGACGTTGGTGAGGATCAGGCCTTCCTTGGCATCGGTGATGTAGGCGTAGTTGTAGATCGGCGCGAATGCCGGCTCCTGGTTCGCGACGCGCATTTTATCGCCGGCGTTGCGCGCCGGATTGATCGGCTGGTTGGTGGGCAGCGCGACGCACGTGGCGTTCGCCGAAGACATGCGTGTTCTGGCCGAGCGGGGAGAAGGGCGCGGTAATGATCCGCTCCGAAACCCCCTTGTTGCCGATGCTCGCCACGTCGTAGACGCGCATTCCGCGGCTGCCCTCGGCAACGTACAAGTACTCGCCGCGCAACTGCAGGCATTGCGCGTTGCCGGATTCGTGCTGCGAGGCGTGCTGCAATTCCTTGCCGCGTTTTTCGTGCTCGGCGTACCAGTCAGGATAGGCATAGCGGTGCAGATAGGAGCCGATCACCGCCTGCGGTTCGTCCCATTCGGTCACCGTGACCGCGTTGATTTCGCCCGCGCCGCCGACCCAGGCGTTGTAGCCCACGAAATTGACGAAGTTCGTGCCGTGCATCAGCAGCTGCGCCATGATGGCGTTGTTGTCGTTGTCTGCCGACAAGTGGCAATCGCTGCAGGTCTTGGTTTCGACCTTGCGCTCGGTGTGCGGGTAGTGAGGATCGAAAGCCTGCGAGCTGAAGCCGCTCGCGGACACCGGCGGCTGCTGCACGTAGATTCGCTCGCGGTTGGCGTTGGTCGAGGACAGCACCAGCGCGGAACTCGATCGATAGGGCGCGATCTTGCCGCCCGCCGCAGTCTCGCGATGCCCCAACAGGAACATGTCGTCGCGCGCCACCTGCGGATTGTAGGTGGCGTAATTGCGCGTCTCGCCGCCCTCATAGTGATGGCGCACGGTTTTCCAATTGGCCTCGATGGGCAGATGGCAGCCGCCGCAGCTCGGCGTCCACGAGGTATGGCAGGTGTAGCATTCCATGCGGTCATCGCCGTGCGCCAGGCTGCCCCGCCGCGGTGCCCTGTCCCCAGGCCGAATTGGTGTCGAGGCTCATCAGCTTGGCGCGCGCCGCCTTGATGTTGTAATTCGGATTTCCCGGCGTCACGGTGTCCTTCACCAGGCTCACTTTCCATTCGAGATTCGGATCGACCATCGAACGTTGATACAACGTCCCGGCAACCCACTCGAATTGGCGCCGCCCGTCGGGCGTGCGCAGGTCCGCCAGGTCCGCGCCGCCGCCGAGCGCGGCCGGTCCCGAGCTGTAGAGATTCGGATAGCGGTTCACCGTCCCATGGCAATCCTTGCAGCCGATTTCCACCGCCGCGGCCACCTCGCCGTAGATATGACCGTTGCCATGGTTGTCCTGCGAGAAATGGCAGTCGACGCACTGCATGCCGGCGTCCACGTGCGAGGAGGTCATGTGCACCGCTTTTTGGAATTTTGCGGGATCGTTGTCCGCGACTTCCTTGCCCGCGGCATCGAGCAGCGTGCCGCTGCGATCGCGCTTGAACACCGCGCGGAAATTCCAACCATGGCCGTGATAATCGGCAAACTGCGTGTCCTTGAGCTGCGGATTGAGCTTGGACACGTTTCTCAGGAATTCAACGTCGGCCCAATTGCCGCGCGGCGCCGCCCCCTCCGGGTTGCGATCCAGCACTTCGTGCATTTTGGCGCTGGAAGGATATTGCTGCTGCTTCGGCCACATGCTGGCCGCGTCGGATTCGTAGTCCCACATCGTGTAGCCGAAGAAGCTGTTCATGAACAGGTTCGGCTGGTGCATATGGCAGACCATGCACTGGCTGGAGGGGATCGCGCGCGTAAAGGCATGCTGCAGCGGATGCGCCGTGGTCGACTTGTCGATGGTGGGATCGACCGTCTGCGACTTGCCGTCATGGCCGAACTGCGCATACACGCTCGAATGCTTCGGGTCGCTGATCGTTGGCATAAATGACGTGACAGGCCGCGCAGCCGGACTGACGGTAGTCGCCGGGCTGATCGTTGGTGCCCATGAACCAGAGGTGCGGATCGTTGAGCCGCGTCTTGGTGATATTGAGCACCGGAATGGCGATGCGCGCGCCGGTGCCCGGGCCGCGGTTGGATTGGCGGATATCCGGCCGGCCCGGCTCCTCGATTCGCTGCAGTTCGCCGGCGGCATCGGGCAGGCCGATTTCCGGAAACACATTGCTGATGTTGCGGCCGCCGCGCTCGAAGACGCGGAACACATCGGCCGGCTTCACCGTTTCCCATGCCGGCAAGCGGATAGAGCTGCGGCACGATCGCCGGCATCGAAGGCGATCTGCGGGTCCAGAGGCGGCCCCGACGACCCGCGTGCCGATGCCGTCGCGATTGTAGGACTCGCCCAGGATGTAGTTCTTGAAATCCAGGACGCCGTTGTTGTAGGACGCGCCGCCCCAGAACATGGCGCTCGGTGGCATGCAAACTCCGCGGACGACGCCTCGATGATGTCCATATGGCAGGCGCCGCACGCTTCGCGCGCCACGCGATAGTCGGACGGATTGATGAAGCGGACGAACTCGGGGCTTTCTTGATTGAGCAGCGTGTAGGTGCGCTCCGGTTTGGCCGACGACGGATAGTGCCAGGCCTTCGGGAAACGCGGCAGCACATGCGCGCGTCCATCGCCTGGCTGTACTGCGGCGAGGCGCGCTGCAATCCTGACGGCCAGCGTCACATTGGCGTCGCCGCCGTGGCAATCGGTGCAGCCCAGCTTGACCGCCGGATTCGCGTGCATGGTCGCGAGGTCGGACTGTACGTATGGCAGGATTTGCAGCCGATGCTCTTGGCATCGGCCTCTCTTGCGTCTGTCCCTTGGGCGAAGGCGGCGCAGTGACGTACTGCCGGCGCACCGGGGTCTCGCTGTATGCCGAAGTGTCGCTGGAGGCCCCCCCGCGCGCGCTCATGCACCAGCCATGCACTGCCGGCCAACGTTGCCGCGAGCATCAGAAAATAGGGTCCTTGCGCGCTTTGACATGATCACACCGCGCGAACTAGTAGGCGAAAACCGCATTGAGCAGAAAATAATTCGGATCGGCGTTGGGGAACAACGCCTTGAAGCCATGGCCGGCGATCAGCCTCGCGTAAGAGGCGCGCAGCACGATGTTCTGCGACATCAGCGGCCGATAAATCAACGAGCCCGAAAGATCCTAGCCGATGTGCTTGCGAGACGCCCGCCTGATTGCGCGCAGCACGTCCAGCACTTCGGTGTCGGCAAACGACAGATCGTTGAAGTTGACCGCGAAGCGCAGCTGCGGCAACAGGTCGAAATCCGCGCCAATGCCCGCCAGGAGCATGCCGGGATTGGTGAAATTCGACTGGCCTTCATCTTTCGATGAACGCAGGTCTGTCGAGCACGCCGTTGCGGACCGGACAGCGTCACGCCGCCGCCGCCGACCAGCGGCATCGCCTGGCGGATCCAGTAGCTGGTATCGGCGCCGGCGAATTGCGGATTTTCCTGGATGGCATCGAAACCCGTCGCGCGGTGATCGTAGGGATTGCTTGTCGCCGCTGCCGTACAGCAAGGAGAAGCGCGCCCGGAACCAATCGAAATCGCGCGACAGCTCCAGGGCGCCGAACCAGGCACTGACATTGTCGCGCCCCGAGACGAAGTCGCCGCGGCGTCTCATGACCGAACGCGTAGTACACCGAAGTGGTCAGGTTGTAGCGGCCGAAATGACCGTCGCCGTTGTAGCCCAGATACACGATGTCGTAGTGCGCGGGCGATTTGCAGACCGAAGGGCGCCGGCCTGACCAGAAACCCGTTCGAGTCGTAGTGGTCTTCCTCATTCTCGCGGTTGCGGTTGTAGACCACGGTCAGCTGCGAGGTGAATCCGGACACCGGCAGATCCTGGTGATATAGATTCGCGACGAACACGTAATCTCTGCGCAGCGGCTGCCCCAAGTCATTGAGCCCGCTGTTGGTGTCCTTCTCGATGCGCCGAAACGCGGCGAGATTGTATTGGTAGCGATTGTTGTCGCGATTGCCGAACAGGCGGATGCCCAATTGATTGTCCTGGAACAGGAACCCGCGAAAATCGGTCGAAAACGGCTGGATGCCCACGCGCAGACTGTCGAAGTCGTAGCGATCCGACACGTTGCGCAAATGCTTGTCGATGAATGCGTTTTGAATGCCGACAAAGTTGTCCGTGCGCGTCTCGCCGGCGTCGGGATTGACATTGATCTGGCCGAGTTCACTGACCGTGGCGCGATTGAAATTGAACACCGGCGAGAAACGAAATTCGATGTCCGGCGGCTTGAATACCGTATCGCCTTTGAAATACACGAATTCCGCGCCCACGGTCTGCGAGACCAGCGACTGCCGGCTGTGTCCGAACACATCGAGTTCTCCCGGATTCGCGCTGGAGCTCCCGCCGACCGGGGAGACCAGATTTCGATAGACATACGTGGTATCGGAGAACAGCCGCATGTTGAAGAACCAATCGCCATGCACCGGCTTATCGGCTTTGAGCACATTGCGGTTGTACGGGTCCCAGAAGTTTTGCGGATAGCCGAGGCTGTCCACGATTCGCCATCGATCCGGCACCGGCACCGCATCCACGTAGTCGGCCATGCCTGGGCGAGGTACGGGCGAGGCGCTGGGAGGCGGACCTCGATCCGGAACACCGGGCCGCACCGGTGTATTCAGCAGCTGCTCGCCGGGCACACTGGGGGCGCCGGGCGTCTCGTTGCCCGGCTCCGCGCCGGGCTTCGGCGCCGGACACGGCACTTCCGTGGCTCCAGGCAGGCGCCGTTTGAAAATTCGTCCTGAGCTATCCTTGTAGCAAGTTTCGACATCGGCGCTGCGCGCCTCGCGCGCAATCATCATGAGTGCGATCAGCAGGCACAGCACGCTGAGCCATTGCCGTCCGGCGTTCCAATCAGAAGCCGCCACAGACATTCTCTTGGTTGCTGTCGATGAAGGGCGATTGCGGACACTGCACATACAAGAGCCGCGTGCCTTGGGGCTGCAGGGTGTCGGCGCGCCGGTTCGCCGGCGCTTGTTGAATGGAACCCCCCAGCGCCGTGCTCGCGCGCTGCAATCCTAGAAACGCGACCATGTCATCCTGGTCGACGCCGTCTCCCGACACGCCGATACCGCCCACCAGAGTCGCGCCCCGATAGATCGGCACGCTGCCGGGAAATATCTGCAAACCGTTACCCAACTGCTGTAGCGCCGCGGTCGGGAGCGTTTGCGTCGCCTGCAATGCCGGAGTGAGCGCGACTCCCGCGCAGCCCGGCGCGACATCGGTGGTGATCGCCCCGGCCGCAAATAATACGTTTTGCAAAATCGCGTTGATGGACAGGTCCAATTGCAATCCGGTCGAAAAGACGCTCCACTGCCCGGCGGGCTTACTGAATGGGCCATTGGGCGCTCCATCAATGCCGTCCGGAAAGAAAGGCCGCGATAGATTGCCGATTGCGCGATCCGAATAGGCGATGGCGCCGTCGCTCAAAGCCGTGGAGTTCGCCAGAAAGGTTCGCACCGCCGTCACGTACTGGCTCAAGGCGACCGGCGTGAGTGTCGGACCGGTTGCGGCCGTGGCTAAATATTGGCCGTCAGGCAAATTCTGCAGAAAACCGCCGGCTGTGCTCGATGAGAAAAAAACCGCGGAACGCGCTTTTTGCAGTGATACGTCGGCGCCGAAAACCGGCGCGTCACGCGTGCGCACCATGCCGAGCACCGCACCGTTGCTGTCCACCACGGAGATCGTGACGCTGGCGCTCTGACCAACCGGCAGGCGAATTTGCGCGCGCGCCTCGTTCGCCACGCCCAGCGCGGACTGCAGCATTTGCTGCACCTCGATTTGCGTCAGCGCGGCGGCGCCATCGGTGCCCGCCGTGATCGGAAACCTGGGCGCGTTCGAGTCGTCGACGAAGACATAGGCATTTTGCCCCGGGAAAATCGCATTGTTGTCGGAGAGAATCCCGGAACCGGGCTGGCCGAAGGCGAGGCCGGCATGGATAGTGCCGTCCGCATAACCCGGCACCGCCAGGTAAGTCGTGCCGGCCGGCATCGGCGATGCCGCGCCGGGCGGACTCAGAAGATCGCTCACGGTCACATCGCTGAAGCGCAGCGACACGCCATTCACGGTGATTTGATCCGCGCGCCGATCTACCGGCGCGGCATAGTTATACGAGGCGGCGAAAGCAATGGCCTCATCGGCACCGACGACGATGTCGGAGATATTTTTATCAAGACCGTAGATGCCGTCGGCGATCACGCCCACGCCGCCCACCACCGTGCCACTCTTGTACAGCGGGAACCCGCCCGGATCCGCGGACAGCCCCAAGGGCGATGGGCGCGGGCCGGCGCCGGACGCTGCGCCGCTGCCGCGAAGTACAAAATCCGAACAGGCCAGCTGGCTGAATTGCACCCCGAACAGCGGGCCCGACGGCTGATTACTGGTGCCGGGATTAAAGTGGTCCTGAACGATTTGGCTGGCCGTGCGCGAGGAAAATGCATTGCCTTCCGAAGACAGATAGGCGCCGGTGATCGCCTTGGCGATTGCCGCCAGCTCATCAATGTTGATTGTGGCCAATGGGCCGGGAAGCGGCAGCTTGATGCCTTCCAAACCGCTGTGGATCAGCGCATTACCCGACGAATCGAATGCGGAGCCGATGACCACGGTTCGCGTACTGGGATCGCCCATGCGATACACCGCGAGTACGTTGCCGAGGCGATCCACCACGGCGATCGTGGCATTCACGTTGCGCGCGCCGGCCTCGGCGACCCCCTGTGCGATCACCTGCTGCACATCGGCCACGCTCAAAAACGTCGTGGCGTTGGCACAATTTCCCGTGCACTCGGTGCCCGCGGGCGGAGTGCTGGTGCCGGAAGAGGTGACGGCCGGTCCGCCGCCCGAGCATGCGACTAACATCGCCGCAACGCCGACGGTGATATATCCCTTGCGAACGCCCACTTGTTATTTTACCTCGCGGTCGCGATTCGCCCCCATTATTGGCATAGGGTGATACGTGTGGCAACTCACGCATTGCACGGTGACCCGATTGTCGACGTGCCGATCGCCATGACACTCCAGACACTTTCCAATATCCGGAATCATGAGGTCCGCGGTTTGCGTGGTCTGACGCGCTTTGTGACACGACAGGCAGGCGGCATCGCCGGTCAAGTCCTTGCCGGCCGCGTCTTTCTGGATGGCATGCGCTTTGTGGCTGAAGTGGACTTCCGCAAAATAGTCGCGCGTGAGTCGAATCGGCAGCACCTGGAAGCGGTCATGGATGTCTTGGGCATGGTTGTCGGTGACAGTGTGGCAACTCACGCAGCCGCGCCCCGCAAATTGATTTTCAATTTCGGCCGTCGCGCGCTTGTTCGCGCATACATACGCAGGCCCGGTACAGATATCCGCGGTTAGCGCCGTGTCCTTCTCGCGATCGGGCAGCCGGCGCGGCGGCACCGGACGCGCGGCGGCCGAGGCCGGTTCACTGAATTTGCGCGCGAAGTAATCTTCAATGACCAGCATCGCCTCGAGCGGCCTGCCGTGCGGCAGCTGCCGAGTCGGCGCGCTCGGATCAAACGTCAGCTCATGACAGGAAGAGCAACTGCGCGCCATGCTGACCGGCACAAAATGTTCGCCGTCGACGGCCAGCGTGTGGCAATCGGCGCATCCCAGGGTGCCGCCATCGCGGGCCCGGGTCACGCGCGTCCCGTCCAAGTGTTGCGCGTGAGAAAATTTCAAGTTCGACTGTTCGTGAGCGGTCGCGAGCGGCTCGCGCACCGTCACCCAGTCCGACAGGGCAGCCGCCAGCGGCGCAGCGTCCCCGCTCGACACATTCGCCGGTTTTTGCAGCGTGACATCGAAGGCAGGGTGCGCGCCTTGCGAAAAACCGGAGACGTTATTGACTTTGAGCGTACCGAACAAGCGCTGCGAGTCGGCATGGCAGGCAACGCACAACTGGTCATCCTTGATCAGCAGTTGCGAGGCACCGCCGTCGTGCTCGCGATGACACTGAGCGCAGCGTTGCGGCGTTCCCAAATGGGTGAGCAGCAGATCCTGTTGAGAGACGTGATCCATGATCGGTTGATGGCACTCGCGGCAGGCTCGATCCTGGACATGAATGAAAAGTTGCTGATGGCAGGCGCTGCATTTCTTGCCGGCCGCATGCTCATGCGGCGCCGTCAAGGGACCAGCCGTCCATAGCGTGTCATCCGGCACTCCTCGCGGTGTCGGTGTGCCCTGCCGATGCATGAAAACGCTGCTCAACGGCAATGCGAAGGCGAGCAGCAGGGTCAGTATCGTCAGGAGCCATGCTCCGCCGCGCATCGAGAGCCAGGTTTGACTTAAGTTGGTGCGAAACGCGGTCTCAAATTCGCTGGCATCGGCGCTGCTATTGAGCTGCACTTCGATTGCGACATCAAATCCGGCAGGCGGCTTGACAATGATGAGCGTGTGGCCGCCGAGCTGAATCCGATCGCCCACGGCCAACATGGCCGATTCGGTTTCCTGGCCGTTCAGCAGGATCTTTCGTCCGCGCCGGCACGTGATTTTCAGTTTTGCCGCGGAACCGGTGATCAGCGCATGCTTGGCGCCGATATCCCTGCCGAGCAGCTGAATGTTGCGGTCGGCCGCGCTGCCGATTCTGATGGCATCGAGCACGACCTCGGAGTCCTGCGCTTCGACGTTGCCGTCCGCGGTTTTCCTGAGGTAGCGAATCAGGACGTTCACGGCGCTACCAATAGATAAAAGTGGTGACGATGTGAACGATGAGGGCCGCAAGCAGCGCAATGCTGAGCGGCACGTGCACGTACAGCCAGATCTTTAGCCATGCATGCAACCGCACGTCGAGCCGAATGCGGCGCAATACTGCCTGACGCCTGCATAGGATCAACACCAAAGTCTGCAGGTTGGCGGCTTCCACACGTTTGTCCGCGCGCGGCACCCGATTCGAAACGTAATCAATGACCGGCTGCTGATCGCGGTTTTCGGTGAGACCGGTTTGGTTCGAGCCGGCGGCGGCCTCCTCGAGGATGAACAAGGATTGATCGCGCCCGAACAACTGACTCAGCACGCCGCCGCCGATGGCGGTGCGTTCGATGCTGCTCTTCACCGCCGTGTTGATCGCCGCCTTGCAGTGCGCCGCAACCTCGCGGCCTTCGTTGTCCAGTGCGTAAAGCTCCGCAAACAACTGCGAGCGCGGACCTCCTGAGCGGTTCGCGGACAACAGCTGCGGGAAATTCAAGTAGCTGTAGATGCCTGCGATGCCGCTCAAGATCACGGCGCACATCAGCACATACGCCAGGGTATGCACATTCCAGCCGAACTTGGCGGCGCAATGCAGCGTCGCGATTGGAATCAACGACAGTCCAAGATAGATGTGCGCGGAAGTCCAGCCGGCCACCGAACCGACCGTGGAGGCGTAGCGGCGCTTACGGATTCCCAGCCACGTCAACCAAACGATCAATAGCGCCCCGATCGTTCCAAGGACATAGCCCTGCCACGTACCGCCGCCCGCGGGCCGCAGGCCGCGCTGCGTCGAGTAGATGAGCGTACAGGCGAGAATCAACAGCAGCGCCGCCCACAAGTATCGCGCGCCACGATAGCGCAAGGCGCCCTCGTGGATCACCCACGCTGCTCCTCGATCAAATCGACGAATTGACTCGGGCCGATGCGAATCGCCGCGCCAGTCGGACAAGCCTTGACGCAGGCGGGGCCGTTCTTGACGCTCATGCAGGCGTCGCACTTCACGGCTTTCTTACCCTTATCCTTAGCCGCCGCGGTCGGATGATATTCCGGCTCCTCGCCCATTCCGGGTCCCGCGCCGGCGAGCAACCAGGCCAGCAGGCCGGGTTTTTTGGGCGCTTCATATTCCATGCGGATCACGCCGTAGGGGCAGTTGGACTGGCAATTGCCGCAGCCGATGCAGGTGTCATCGATGAACACTTCGCCCGTCACCGAACGTCGAATGGCATTCGGCGGACAATCCTTCATGCAATGCGGCTGCTCGCAATGCCGGCAAGCCACGGGGATATGCACCTGTGCAAAGGTCGCGCCCGCTTTGCGGTCGAGACGCGAAATGCCGCCGTGGGTTTCCGCGCATGCCTTCTCGCAATTGTCGCAGCCGACGCACAAAGACTCATCGATGATCAGCACATCCGTCGCTTCGCCCAAACCCTCGGCCATCATAAAATTCATCAATGAACCGGCTTCCGGGCGCACTTGCATGCGCGCGTTGTCGGTGACGCGGTGGCTGACCGCGACCTGCAAGGCATTGATGCGGGCATCGCCGCGCCTCGCCAACTGCATGAACGCCGCTTGCTTCAGCTCAATCAGTTCCGAGGCAACGTTTGCGGTCGCGGTCTCATGGCGCTGCGGATCCCCCATCAGCGCCATTTCGCCAACCAATTGTCCGGAAGGGATTTGCGCCACCAACGTCTGCTCGGCGCCGCGTTTGCGCGTCAAGGTCAGGCCGCCGGAGCGCAGGATGAACAAACTGTCGCCGCTGTCGCCCTCGGAAAACACAATCTCGCCGGCCTTGTAGCGGCGCACCTTCAGCTCGCTTGCGATGTTGCGCAGTTCAGTCAAAGTCGCTTGCGGCGCGAAGTGGCGCTGCAGTTCGCGCACGATGAAAATCCAATCGATGCCCTTGCGCACGTCCTCGTTGGAATTCATCAATTTGAGCATGGTTCGGCGCGGCGTCTCGACCAGGATGCAGGCCTCGCCGGCCACGGCCCGCTCGGTGCGCGGCCGCCCGGACAGCAGGCTCATTTCGCCGAAAAACTCGCCCTGATGCAGCTGCGTCGCCACCCCGCCCGGCTCCTGCGGCTGCAATGTCACCTCGCCGCTGACGATGGTGAAGAACGAGGTGCCGAATTCTCCCGGATTGTAGATCGCTTCGCCTTCACGGATCAGGCGCGTCACCCGCGGCCGCTTTCCCGCGGCGGCGTTGCGCGCCACCAGCGCGGCCACTTTGTCGGCCGCGTCTTTGAAATCAGCCGCGCCCGAATAGGCGACTCGAACCTCGCTCTCAATGACCAATTCGCGAAAGGCGAGCGCATTGAGCGCCCGGAACATCGGAATTTTTTCTTTGAATCGCGCCAGCAGTTCGTCCGGATCTTGATCGAAAGGCAAACCGCTCAACTGGCATTCGAGCAGGGGAAAATCCGCAGGCTTGATGTCATTGCCATTGATGAACTCAGCTACTTCATAGCCCTGATTCATCGCCTGCTTGATCAGCGGATAGCCCGCCAGCGAGCCGACAATGAAGATCCCAGGCACGTTGCTCTCGTAGCGGCGCGTCAGTTCAGGAATGGCATCGCTGCGGCTGTTGGGAAAGCGGATGCCGATGGATTCCACGAAACGCCGCGGCGGTTCCGATCCGAGCCGGGCGATGATTCGGTGGCAATCGAGCGCCCTCTCGCCCGCCGGGGTTTCCAGCGTCACCTTGAGCGGCGGCGCCGGGTCGGGCTGCGCGACGATCTGCTTGATGCGCGTCTCGTAAAAACAATCGATGCGGCTCTCCGGATCGTTGATACCCGCCAACACGTCGCTTAAGTTCTTGTCCTTCGCGCGGCTGAACTCCTTGCCCCGGTTCACGATCCAGACGTCATTCTGTTCCGCCAACGCCAAGGCATTTTCAATTGCGGCATCGCCCGCGCCGAGGACCAGGATGGTTTCGTCCAGAAACTCTTTCGGATCATCGAGCTGGTATTGGACGCGCGGCAGATCCTCGCCCGGCGCGCCGACCTTGCGTGGATTGCCTTCGAGCCCGATCGCGAGAACGACGTTTTCGGCATGCAACACATCGCCGCGTTGGGTCTCGATGGCAAAATCGCCGGCGCTGCCTGAAATCTTCCGAACCGCCGCATCGAAGCGGATATTGACGCCGAGCCGCGTGAAATCCTCTTGCCAATTCGCCAGGATCTGCTCGCGCTTGCCGGCGCCGAACCGCAGGTCGCTGCGCAAATCGAGAAATCCAGGCTCGGCCATCACATGCTTGCCTTTCTGGTAGCGCTGGATGGTCTTGGCATGCGCCGCAAACCCTTCCAGCAAGACATAGCTGGGCGTGGCGCGTTTGGCGTTGCGGTCGATCTCGCAGGCGCGTGCCGCCGCACTCAAGCCCGCTGGACCCGCGCCGATGATCGCGAGGCGATATTTTTCCGCCAAAAATCACCCCCATGTTTCAACGCAGAATGCCGTGTATCTCGCCGGCTGACAACTCAGCCCTCAGATCTTTTTTCGGCAATCCGCCCTAGATGGATTCAAGGCCGCCGGCCGGCGCGATTTCCAGCCGCTCGATCGACGCGGGGCTTGTGCATGCGCCATCGAAGCGAATGTTGAGTTCCACGGCCCCGTCCCCGGGTAGCGCGGCATTCGGCGCGGCCGCATCCGCGACGGCAAAACATGCCGCCGCCGCCTTGCGGTTCATTGATCGGATTAGCTGCCTGACGAGAGTCATCGAGCTGTCGGGACCGCCGGACAACTGCGCGTCGATCACCACATCGCTCCCCGTCCGGGTCTGCACCGCCGAACTGATCGCCAGCAGATTGGCGTCGATCTCCGCCTGCACCGCATTGGCGAGCACCGGCGGCAGAGCGGAAAATCGCAGACGCACCGGCGTCGGCTTGAAGTCGAAATATTCCAGAAAAAAACTCTTGCTGAATTTCGCGCCGATGAGGCGCCCTACGTCCTCGAGCGCGAGTTCCTCGCTGACCCAGCTTTGCTTCTCCGGAATCTCGGTGCTGTGATAGATCTCCTCGCCCGTGTTCAAGTCGGTGGCTTTTACGGTCCAGGAGGTCAGCACGAATTTCTCGATGGTGATGCCCGAAGCACGCAGGGTTGCGGACAACTTCTTGAAACGCGCCTCACTCTCGATCCGAAAATCCGCGCGCGACTTGCCTTGAATGTCGTCCACGACCGTAAAGCCGAAGGAACGGATACGCTCCTTGAGAATATTCTCCGCAACCGGCGAGGGCTCAGTGGCGGCGCCCGGGCCGGCAGCCGCGCTCAAGATGCGAACGCCCACCGAGATCTTGGGATCACCGTTGTTGCGAATGAAGTTCACGCGCTCGTCCGCAGAGATCGTATTAAGCAATTTCTGGACTTCGCGGGCTTTCACCCTCGCGCGCAGCGTGCCAAGCACCGTTCCATCGCTGCCGACCTGCGGTGTCGTTTGATCGAGTACATCCGTAATGAATTCATCGCTATGCGGCAGCAGCTTGGTGCGAATGACGCCGAAGTTCGATGCCAGCGAACCGGGTTGCACATACAGCGCCACCGCCTTGGCGACCATGCGTTGGCGTGCGTTTTTCCACATCTCGCCTTCGAGCGCGCCTCGACTGGCGCCTGCCGGCTCGCCCGGCCGTGCGACTCCCAGCGCGCTCATGATCGTCGATCCATCCTTCCACTGCACTGCGCCCGCTGGACCCGCCGCCGCTGCCGCTTGGGCGGTTTGGGGCGGTGAGCCAGCTTCGGGCAATGGGCCGGTTTGAGGCGATTGGACAGTTTTGCTTGCCGGGCCCTTCTGACCCGCCTCCGTTGCAGCCGTCGTTTGGGCCGCGGCAGAGGCGGGACGTTGCGGCGAGCGCAAGAAATAATATGCGGCTGCGGCGGCGATGAGCACCGTGAGCACAGCAACTATTGCTGCGCTCATCGTGTGGCGCGGCGCCAGCTTCACTGTCGTCTGGCGCAGCTGAGTTTTGTCCGGTGTCAAAGCCGGCTTCGGTTCACTCACCGCCGGCGCGATCATGGCAGCCGAAATCGCCTCCTTGAAGGCTGCCGCGTTCTGGAAGCGTTCGTCCGGGCGCTTAGCCAAGGCGCACAGCATGAGATCGTCGAACTTCTTGGGAACCTGCACGTTCAGGGCAGTCGGCGGAGGTGCTTGCTCATTCAGCACGCGGTGCATGATCGTGGTGAATTCGCCGGTAAAGGGCACATCTCCGGTCAACAGTTGATACAGCACGATACCCGCGGAGTACAAATCCGAGCGGCCATCCACCGTTTGGCCCATGAACTGTTCCGGCGACATGAATCGCGGCGAGCCCAACACGGTGCCCGCCTGCGTCAGGGTCGAAGCCTCGATGCGCGCCACGCCGAAATCGCCCACCTTCACGCTGCCGTCGGCCAGCAAGATAATATTGGCCGGCTTGATATCGCGATGCACGACGCCGTGCGCATGCGAATAACCGAGCGCATCGAGCAACTCGGACATGATTCGCTCGATCTGTTTCAGAGAGAAACGCTCGTTTGCCTCAAAGTAACTTTGCAGCGAACGGCCTTCGACGAACTCCATAGCGATGTAGGCGCTGCGTATGTCGTCTCCATGCGCGTCCTTGATTGTTTCCTCGCCATAATCGAACACGGCGATGATGTGCGGATGATTGAGACGACCGCCGGCCTGCGCCTCGCGCTGCAAGCGCGCCAACAAATTATCTTCCTGCGTGTTGTCGAGATACTGCTGGATGAAGGTCTTAAGAGCGACGCGCCGGCCGATCAGCGGGTCAAAACCTTCATATACGATGCCCATGCCGCCGCGGCCCACCTCGCGGCGCACTTCGTACTTTCCGAGTTTCTGCGGCAACGGCGGGACAGTAGCGCTCATCCGCGCAAGTCTCCCGTGCCCGGCATCGGCACGAATCGGCTACTTGTACTTATTGTCGATCTCCCACACGCTCTTCTGCACCAGCCGCTGCACCATCGTATCCAGGGAGACTCCCCCGGAGGCCCCGCTGGAAACGCCTGCTACCGATGTGGAAGTTGAACCCACCTCCATCTTCTCTTCCGTATAGCCCTGCGCGACTTGTTCGGTGGTGCTTGCATCGAGCAGCTTGTAGCGGATGCCGATCACCCAAACACCGGCCGCAGCGCGTGTATCGGTGGAGCCAGCGACGGTGCTGGCCGCGCTGGTCGCTTGGCCGCTCTTGCCGAATATGCCGATCAGAGAACTTGCCACACCGCCGTTGAAGCCTTGCTTCTGCTGGGCCACTTGTTCAGCTTTGAGAATGTCGAACTTCACCAGCCATTTGGTGGTTTTCAATTTGCCTTTCTGCATGACTTTGCGGGCGTCCGCCGGATCGCCCGCGGCATAGGCCAATTGAATTTCATTCAGCATCGGCCCCAAGTCGGCACGGTCGAGCACCCGGAAATTGGCTTTGGTCAATTCCAACTCTCCGAAATCGGCAATGTTGTTGGACGTGAACTTCTGCCCGAAGGTCGAGTTGTTGCTCTTGATCTCTCCAGGAAGCACGATCACCTGCGGACCCATTTTAGCGGCGTTCGTGTAAGTCACATCTTGATACATGGAGCGGTCCGCGGCATCGTTGGCCTTCTGCGAAACGCTCTGGCCCGCGGTCGGCGAGGGGCTCGAGCTCGAACCCCAAGTCGGCGGCGACTGCGCCCATGCCGGGTGCAGCAGTGATGATCCGAGCAGCGCAAGGGCAATTGGCGTAATCCGATGGCGAAACATAAACATCCCCCTTTCTTGGATTAGGGCCGCTAAGCTGCCCGACAATAATCGTTGTAAAGTTGTGCGACCAGCTGGTCCGCTTGTTCGTTGAGCAACGTCAGAGACATGCCGAACGTATCGCTCCCGGAATATGAATCCGCATGTGCGCTCACATCCGAGATTGGGCGCCCGTCGACGCCCGTCAAGGTGAGCAACACCGTGACCGCAACCTCGTTGACGCGCACCACCGGATTGACGCCGGCGTCGCTGCGAATGTTGCCGCGCAGAATATAGTTGGCGCCCATTTTTTTCGACGCCGCAAGCGCCGCGTCCGGATCGTTCTTGAAGTAGGCATCGAGTTCCGCTTGTGCGATACCCGCGGTAATCTGCTGCTGGGTGTAGGTCTGAAGGCCCAGCGCGCGCAGACGCGATTCGATCACGTGTACTTGCGGTTGATAGCGATTCTGGTCGGTGAGTGTCCGCTTGCCCTGGGTCTCGCCGACGAGCAAGAGAATTCTTTGATTCTTAAGACGCTGCCGACAGGGCACGGACACGAGCGCCGCGATCGCCTGCGACCGTCTAGCCGCCTCCTCCTGCTGATCGGCCTGTTCCTGCTTCTCGCGGGCCGAGAAGCTGAAGGGGACTTGATCGTTCGCCGCCCAGGCCGACGCGATAACACACAGTGACGCTGCCAGCGAGGCCGCGATGACGCGCGGCCTGCGCGGCCTGCGCGGCTGGTGCAATGAGCGCGGCGAACAGCATCCAGGAACGGTCATCGGTGCGACCTTGCGTTGAGGCCGTGCCAATATATCACGAAGAATTTGTCGAGCCACACTGCTTCCGAGGCGTCCATCTTAAGTGAGTATTCGGACTGCAGGTCGAGATGGATGCGCCGCCGAGCATTCAGGGTGCGCGACGCCGAGCGCCCGAAACTTTAGCCGTCTTTTAGTTGTTCTGGATGTTCGCTCCCCTCAATATGACGTTCCCTTGGGACTGGATGATGATGTCCTTGACCGCCGTCATCTGGATGCCGTCGTTGGTCTTGATGGTGATGAGCCCGTGCTTGTCGATGAATATCTGCGCGCCGTTGGGACCATTGATTTGCATGCTGTTGCCGGCGGATTGTGCCAGGTTGCCGCCGACGGCAGTGTTTTGGTCGCTGACGATTGTGGTGTTTT
Source organism: uncultured Gammaproteobacteria bacterium (assembly GCA_963771615.1). GTDB lineage: Bacteria > Pseudomonadota > Gammaproteobacteria > Steroidobacterales > Steroidobacteraceae > Bog-1198. The sequence goes on along the minus strand of CAVYUD010000003.1, from coordinate 339,709 downwards.
GGCCGCCCGCGATTTCGACGCTTTGATTGCCGCCGACATTGATGTTCTGGTTGCCGGCGACACTGACGCTCTGGTCGAGGCCGACAGTGAGAGTATCGCTCGCGCCAACGTCCGAAGTTCGCGCGCCGCCAACCGTTTCGTCCGAGGCCGCACCCACAGTCTCGGATTTGCCGGCGCCGGCCACCACCTGCAGGTTGGTGGCAGCGGTGACTTGTACATTGCCGTTCGCACTGACCGCCACAGCTTGTCGCAATGCATCCAACTGCGCCTGAAGGTTGGCTATTTGCTGAAGAAGCGCAGGATCGACACCCGGTCCTTGGGGTCCCGTGAGCCCCTGCGGTCCGACGGGGCCTTGAGGACCGGGCGCACCCGTCATGCCTGGGGCACCTTGAGGTCCCGCCGGCCCCGGACTTCCCGCAGGGCCCTGCGCTCCGGGTGTCCCCGGCGTTCCAGGAGGCCCCGCCGGCCCAGTCGCACCATTCGCACCGATGTCGACGGCGAAGATTGCCGGCAGTTGATTCCTGAACAGCAGCGTCAGGAAGTAGGTTCCCGGTACGAAGCTCGACGGCGCCTTGTCGCTAGGGAAACTTGCGACGATCTGGGTGCCCGCGCTGCTTTGCGTTGGAAAAGTGATGGAATCCAGCGTGACCATCGGCGCGCTGCCGAAATTGCTGCCGGAAATGACGAGCGTCTTGTGGGTGTAATCAACCGTAGCGCTGACAATCAGCGGCAGTCCTGCCGATTGCGCGGGAGAACTCAGTGCTCCCATCAAGGCAATTCCAATGGCAACCACAGTGAAGAATCGACTCATGATCGCAACTCCCCTTTTTATTCTTGCTCTCATTGCGCTTGCAGGTGAGCGCTCACGCAAACCTAGCGATCGGGGAACCGAGAGTCAATGGCGGCGTTGCCTAGCTCGCTTCCCCCTTAAGACATAATCCGGGGCGTGGTGTTAGCGCTGGGGGACGACTGCGCCGTTGGCTTCCGGCCAGGCCTGGGGCACTTTGCGTATCTTCGCTAGCGGATAACCCAGCGTCTTGACGCACGCCAAAAGAGATTCGTAGTCGGCCGCCGGAATAGTCGGCGTGCGCGCCATGATCCAGGTGTAGTCGCGTGCGTCGCGGGCCACTATGGTCTGGCTGTAGTCGCTCTTAAGATACGCCACGATGTACTGGGCTTTGATCGGCCAGAAAACTTGCACGCCCCATACCGCGTTGCCGGTGCCGTCCTGCACGTAACCTGTGGAATGAATGGTCTTTACGGGGGTATCGAACCCATCGTCGCGAAACCGAAAAGAGGTGTCGACGTTGCCGTCTTGCCGCAGTGTGTATTTTTCCACTGCGTTGAATGCATTCCTCTCGAAATGCGTGGGGATGCTCGCGATCACATACCATTCGCCCATGAAACGCGGCAGATCGATTGCAGCTGACCGGCTTGATCGGTGGCAGATCGTTCGCGTAACTGCGGGCACCCGAGATAACCAGAGCCAAAACCAAGAGAAACCAGCTTCCGGCAGCCGCACGCAATAATTCCGAATCTGCAAGTCCGGCGATGCGCGCGCCGGAGGCGGTCATGGCCGCACAAACCGATAATGCGCCACCAGCCATTCCTGGCCGTTGGCGTAGCCGAACAGTTCCGCACAGGACATCCAGAACATGCGCCAGCGCTGAAGCCACAACGGCGCTGCCCGGCTGCCGTAGGCGCTGACGAGCACGGACAAGACCTGATCCCTGCGCGCATCTTGATTGGCGAGCCATTGATTGGCAGTGCGCTGGTAATGGGTGCCGTCGACTTGCCAGCGCCGCTCGATCTTCAGGTCGCGCTGGAACCAGAGCAGAGTGTCGGCATGCCGGCATCAGACCGCCGGTGAAGAAATGCCGGCCCATCCAGTTGTCCTCGCCCGCCGTCTCGAACGGATACATCAGAGTTCCGTGTGCAAAGATGATGCACGAACAGCTTGCCCGCCGGCCGCAACCAGCTCGCGATGCGGCCGAGCAGGATGTCATAATTTCGCATGTGCTCGAACATCTCGACCGACACGCAGCGATCGAATTGCCCGGCGTCCAATTCGAGCCGATTGACATCCTGGGTGATCACACGCACGTTGCCGAGGCAGCGCTGCCGACACTGTGCTCTCGATGTATTCGCGTTGCTGATTTGAGTTGGATACGGCGACAATCCTGGCGTTAGGATAGCGTTCGGCCATCCACAAGCGTCAGCGAGCCCCAACCGCAACCGAGTTCGAGTATTTCTTGGCCGTCCTGGAGTTCGGCGCGCTCGCCATACAGCTCGAGCATGGCATCTTCGGCCTGCTCCAGCGATTCCTCGCCGCGCGGGTAATAGCACGCCCGAATACTTCAGACGCTTGCCGAGGCATAGCTCGAAGAAGGCCGGCGGCAGCTCATAGTGCTGCGCGTTGGCAGCGTCGGTGTGGATTGCCACCGGGCTGTGGCGCAGCATCTCGATGCGTTCGGCGAAGCGAGCGGCCTGGTCGATCCAGTCCGCCGGCCGTTTCTTCGCGCAGGCGCTGTGCGCACATCCGCCGTATGCCATGCCGCACGAGAGCATCAGGGAGCCATCCACGTTCCGCCAGTCCCAGCACACCAGCGGCGGGCTGCTCCTGGGCGCAACTCGAATCGGTAACGGCAATATTCATGGCGCGATCCTTTTCGGAAACCAGGGAATCAAAATCGATGTACTTCGTTGATAGTCACGATAGTCATCGCCGCGGCTGCGCAGCGCCTGCATCTCGGTGTATGGAATGCCGCTGATCCAGCGCAGGAACACGTACATTACCGCCGGCCCGAACCATGTTAGCCACGCGACGGGCGAGCCCAGAGCAAGGCAGACGTAGGCGAACCAGTGCAGCCATTCGAAGAAGTAATTGGGATGCCGCGAATAGCGCCACAGACCTTGGCGGCAGGTGCGCCCACGATTTGCGTGATCGGACCGGAACCGAGCCAGCTGCCTATCGGCGATCGATTCGCCGATGACGCTGACTAACCAGATCGTGATGCTGACAGTGATCCACGCGCCGAATACGCGCGGGTTGCGCGCGACGGCGAGAAAGGGCAACGAGAACAGTACGATCAGTACCGCTTGGAACTGAAAGAACAGGAAAAACTTGAATTGGCTGCCGTTCCAATGCGCACGCAAATTCCGATAGCGGCCGTCCTCCGGTTCACTACCGACCCGCGTCCATAAGTGCGCGGCCAGTCGCGCTCCCCATAGGCCACCGAGGACGGCCAAAATTACGCGCGGCCAAGCTGCGCCCTGCCCCAACACCGCAAAGAAAACGGCGCTCATGCCGGTGCCGCCTGCCCACAGGACGTCGACAATACCCGCGTTGGCGCGTGAGCGTTGCCATAGCCATCCCAGGGTCATGGTGAATGCCGCAAGCATCCACAGCAGAATCAGTTGGTTCCATGGCTTCATGGCACCGGCCCGAGCAGCAGCACAGATTTGGGCGCAGTTGACGAGCGGCGCCGCGCGAGCCATGCCAACGCCGGTGTCGCCAAGCCCCACCCGATGGCAAGGCACAGCAGCGCACGCCAAGAGGGACTGGCGAATGTCACCGCATGCCAGCCGCGCGCCGCTCCCACGTAAGCCAGCGGACCGCCGCCCGCTCCAAGCAACGCAGCCAGCCAGAGGCGCGTTTGCAGATAGGCCAAGGACTGCGTGAAGGTCAGAGAAAAGGCAGCCCAGAGCGCAAGAATCCAGGCTGGAGCCAAAGCCGCCGACGGCCAAGGCGCCGCGATAGCTCGCGAGCCCGGCCACGGATCAATCCGCTATCGAACAGCAGACCCATGCAGTTGCCACCGCCATCAGCAACAGATCAGTCTTGAAGCGGCGTGCCGCACCGAGCTGGCATGCCGCGTAGACAAACACGCCGACGATCCCCGGCCATGCCAGTCCTTGCGCGGCACCGATCACGGCCGCAACCCAGCACCAGTTGATAGACCGACCAAGTTGAGCCAGAACTTCATGCGGGATTTCCGGGTTTGACTCAGCAGCAGTCTGCGCGACGCCTGTCGCCCTTTCGCGAAAGCCACCTTCGCAATAGGACAGATAAAATTCCCAACTGTCGGACGAAGCGCTCGTCGAAGCCTTGAGCGCGCACCTTGGGCAGCTGCGCCAAAAAGCGCTCTCGCCAGGCTTTAGGGTCAGCGCGTACGACTCGCCGAAATCTTCCATATGAGTCAGCGCCAGATCGCTGGCGCGGGTCTTGGATGCCAGAAGAGCATTGATCGAGGGAATGAAGCTGCCGGGAAATATGTGACGCTTGATGTAATCGACGGACTTCAATGCCTGCGCATATCGATGATCCTCGATCGTGATGGCCTGAACCAAGCGCCAGACCGCCGGGTTTCAGCAACGCGCCGAGCTGGCCGAAATAAGTGTCGAGATTGGCCGCGCCGATCGCCTCCACCATCTCGATCGACACGAGCTTGTCGTATCGCCCGCGTAAATCGCGGTAATCCTCGAGCAGCAAGTCGACATGCGCGTCCCATCCCTGCGGCGGCAACGCGTTCGCTGGCAAGCGCATGCTGCTCGCGCGAGATCGTGGTCGTGGTGACATGGCAGCCGATAGTGCTGCGCGGCATACAGCGCGAAGCCGCCCCAGCCGGTGCCGATCTCGATCACGCGGTCGGTCGGCTTGAGATCCAGAGCTTGCGGCAGATGCGCTCGAGCTTGCGCGCCGATGCGGTCTCCAGCGTGTCGCATTCATCCGTCCAGATGGCCGAGGAGTACATCAGGTCCGAGGACAGAAACAGGGCGAAGAATTCATTGCCCAAGTCGTAATGAGCGGCGATGTTGCGCCGGCTGCCGCCGCGGGTATTGGGCCGCAGAGCATGCCAGGCGCGCATCGCCATGCCGCCGAGCCGGGCCATGTCCGCTTTCCATTCCGTCGAGCACGTCGCGGTTGCGCACCAGCAATTGCGCCAGCCCGCACGAGGTCGTCGCAACGCCACAGGCCGTCCGCATAAGCTTCGCCCGCACCCACGCTGCCATTGGCAACGACTGCGCGATAGAAGGCCGGATCGAGAATCTCCATGCGGATCTGCAGATCGGGCCGCGTCGCAGCGACTTGGCCAAATTCGAACTGGCCGCCCTCGTCCACCAGCAGCAGCCGTCCATGACGCAATGATTCAAGTTGCTTCAATACTTGCTGACGCAGGTAACGGTCCAAGGCTCCGATCTTGGGACCGTCGTATTCGGCGGTATTCGGCAATATCATTCATGGTCGAACCTTGCTGCGTTGGCGTCACTGAGAGCCGGGTGTGCGTGGATTGGATTGCGCTTCAACCACAGGCGCAGCGCCTGCCAGTGAATCGCGCCGATGACTTGCGCGGTCATCAACGGATAACGCCACAACACGCGGGCGAGTGATGCGCCGCTCATCCGACGGCGCTGCAAGTTGAGGGTCGCGTCAAATTCGCGCTGACCATCGCGCAGCACATCCATTTGCACGCACAGATCGTGGCTCGGCGTGGTTAAGCGCCACGCGTACTCGCGAGACATCGGCATGAACGGCGATACGTGGAAAGTCTTGGGAAAGCGCCAGTACAGCGCTCGCCCTTGGCAGCTTGCAGTTTCCACCGGCAGCACGTAGGCGTGACGCTCCTTCCAAGGAGTGTTGGTAATTTCCGCGACAATGCAGTCCAGGGTGAGGCCATCCGGGCGAAGCAGTAGTAGAAGCTGACCGGATTGAACACAAAACCGAAATAACGCAGATGACAGAGCAGTCGGATCGGCCCGGCAGGGCGCTGTCCGGTGACCTTCTTGACACGCTGACGCACGGCCTCAGCCAGCGGCAACTCCGGCGGACCCAGATAATCAGCTGCGGCGAAACTGCGCGACGTTGAGGTGCTCGCGCGACCACAGCCAGCGCTGTTTGAATACGCGATCGACTTCGTCCAAGTCCAGATAGAGCTGGGTCATTCGATAAGTGAATGCATGAGCGTGCGGCGCGAAACGACGATGACGTACCAAGCCCTCGTACACCGCGCTCGCAAGGGGCACCGCCGCTGCGGCCTCCTCCACGCTCACGCCACGCTCCGTTCGGCGTGAGTCGGCACGGCCTGGTCGGTTTGGCTCGCGCTCGACCAGCGCACACCGTGTGCGGCAGCCACCTCAACTGCACTGCGCATCCCATCCTCATGAAACCCCCAGCCCCAGTACGCGCCGGCGAACCAAGTGCGCCGCCGGCCTTGGATCTCTGCCTTGCGCGACTGTGCGGCCACCGAAGCGTGGCTAAAGACCGGGTGGTGGTATGTCATCCGGGACAGCACTTTGGCCGGATTGATCGAAGCGGTCCGGTTGAGCGTGACAACAAAAGGCTCAGGCGATTCGATCCCCTGCAGCAGGTTCATGCAGTAGCTGACCGTGCATGCCTCGCCGGAGTCGCGCGGCAGCCAGGCGTTCCAGGCCGCCCAGGCCTTGCGGCGTATTGGCAGCACGCTGGCGTCGGTATGCAGCACCGTCTCGTTTGACTGGTACGGCATTGCACCGAGGATCGATCGCTCGCGCTCGTCCGCATCGGTCAGCAGCGCCAAGGCCTGATCGCTATGACAAGCCAGCACGACATGATCGAAATGTTCGATGCCGGCCGCACTCTCGACCGCGACGCTTGCCACAGTGCGGCGAACCGAGCGAATTGCGCAGATCGAGCCGCTCGTGCACCGGCCAGCGAGCCCGCAAGGCGTGTACGTAGCTAGCTGATCCACCTTGAATCACGCGCCATTGCGGGCGATCGGCGATCTGCAGCATTTGGTGATTGGCCATGAACTGGACCAAGTAGCGCGCCGGAAATCTGAGAATTTGCGCTCGTCGGCGACGACCACAAAGCCGAGGCCATCGGCACCAGGTGCTCGTCGCGAAACGCGATACCGTACCCATGCTCGCTGAGGTAGTCACCGAGCGTCGCGCCTTTTTCCGATGACATCAACAGCGCCGGTGCCTCTCGATAGAATCGCATCAGGTCGCGAACCATGCCAATGAATCGCGGCGACCATATGTTGCGCCGCTGGCAGAACAAGGTATCCAGCGTGGCGGCGTTGTATTCCAGCCCGCTGGCCTCGTTGTGCACCGAGAAGCTCATCGTGGTGGGCTGCGATGCCACGTCCAACTCACGTAACATCTGGGTCAACAGCGGGTAAAGACGGGGATTGTGCACGATGAACCCACTGTCGATCCGGTATCGGCACCCCTGCTGTTCCACATCATGTGTATGGGTGTGGCCGCCGAAATAGTTATTCGCCTCGAACAGCGTCACCTGGTGCTTGCGAGACAGCAACCAGGCCGATGCCATACCGGCGATTCCCGATCCCACCACGGCGACGCGCATGCGCTCAGCTCAACGGCGGCTTGACTCGGTCGGTCGGGTAAATCATGGTCGATCTGGATGGGGGCATGGGAAGGTTCCTGTCAGCGTGTTCCTAAGCCATTCGGCCAAACTCGCCGCGCGGATGCACGCCTGCCAGAAATTTTTGTCAATTAGTCCCGATCGCTGGCAGCTGAGCCGTCCCAGGCCCGACCTCGCCAGGGTTCCTCATCCTCCGGACCTTTCGCTCCCCCGGCGGAAGCGCTTAAGTCCCTCCTGTGTTTCAGTCCATTGCCACACGAGAAGCGCGGGCACGCCAAACACAATTCGAGTCATACGCTTCGCGAGGGACAGAGCGAGCGCGGCATCGCTGCCGATACCCAACACGTGACCTAAAGCTACGAACCCCAGCTCCTGCACGCCAAGACCCGCAGGCACGATGAACAGGAACTGCCGAGCGGCCTGGGTCAAACTCTCGAGGATCAAGGCCTCGGAGAACCGGACGGACACGCCCAAGATCCGCAACGTAACCCAGGTCTCCAGGCATTCGGCGAGGAGACCTGCGAATTGCCAGCCGATTGCGCGTGCCAAACGGGCATGCGCCCTGAACAGGTTGCCTATCGCGGCATCGACATCCGCGCCGCGCAGCGTGAGACCCGATTCCCGCAGGTTGGGCCCGAGCCGTGCTGCGATGTGTTGCAGACGCTCGAATATGGAGCCATGGCGCAACAGTAAGATCAATAGCACAATAATGGGCGCACTCGCGGCAAGACCTATCAGCAGCTCGTTGGTCAGTTGTATGGCCTGGGTGATTTGCAAGAGAAAAACGACACCCAGCGCCACGAAAAGGTATTGGCCGACCACCGTCAGCAGGACTTCGACGATTACGCTCGCCGCCGCCGATGTGCCATCAACACCGGTACGCGCAAGCAGCCTTATTCCGACGAGCTCACCACCGATGTTGGCTACGGGCAACAATCCGTTGACAGCTTGGCGCACCACCGCGATCAAGAAGAGCGTAAACAATCTACAGCGCACGACAATGATCGCGCGCCAACCGGCTGCATCGAGCAGCAGCGGTAGGACATGCAGCGGTAGTAGCCAGAGCAGCACCCAGCCGGCCTTCGACAATAACCTGATGATGCCCACCGCGCCTTCATGGACGATGAGCAGAATCATCACGCCGAGCCCTGCGATCAGGGCAATACGAGCTGCAAGTTTCATGCGTCAGACGACAGCCATACGTCTCTTCAACAAGAAATAGCGCACGGTGATCACAACCGCGAAAATTGGCGTGCAAATACTTGATGCCACGAGAATCGGAACCAGCCACCCGAGCCACGTGAATGGCGCGAGCAGGAACAACATGTCATCAGGATGAAAACGTTTGACGCCTTTGAAGTCGAATGCCTTCACACCAGGTGCGCTAAGCCTCTCCAACAATTCAGAGCTCCACATAACCAGCAGCATCGAGCCGCAGGCAAGCACTCCAAGCAGCGCCGCGTACGCGCCGAGCGAGCTGTGGCGCAGACCGATGCCGGCACCGAGGAACCAAAATGAGTCGAGGATCATGTCCGAGTAAAAATCCAGTACCTTGCCGCTGTCGCTTCGCAGATCCCCCATCCGGGCCAATTCGCCATCAGCTCGGTCAAGTACGCAGCTGATGACCCACAGGATGCCGCTCCACACGGCGGTAGTGCGGGTTCCCACCGATAGCAGTGCGCAGGCTGCGAGGCCGCTCGACAACCGCAGCACCGTCAAGTGATTCGGCCGCACCCAGGTCCCGAGCAAAGGCCGCACAAAGATCCGCGCGAAGGCATGCGCATACGTCTGATAGAAGACAGCATCATTCTGCGGTTGGTCGTTCACGAATTGCCTTGGACTGGTGCTGCTAGACGCGGAAGCGATACGCCGCACCGGGCAGGCGCTCGATATCCGGCGGGAAACTCGCACGCTTGTCCGCATAATAGGCAACGCGGTGGTCTCCATCCGCGGCACGGTTGTAGGTCACATAGAGAACACGCCGCTGGCTCGAGGTCAGATTGGGCGCGGATGCATGCGGAACAAAACTGTCGAAAAACACGACATCGCCCGGGTCTGTCGGAATCGGCATCAATTCGAAACCAGCCATCTCGGAGGCAGTGAGTGGCTCCCACTCTCGGCCAATCAGCTTGGATTGGCGTACGCAGTTCGCTATTTCCAAGCAGCCATTTTCGATCGTCGCAGGATCGATCGAAACCATTGCGGTGACGAACAGCGGCGCGTAGCGAGACCATCCTGCCTGCTGATCCTGATGCGGCTCGAAACCTGCGCCGCCAGACATTTTGAAATTAATTTTTTCCTTGAACAGAACCGCTGGGCCGCCCAGCAGTTCTTCGACTGCCGATTTCAATCGGCCGCCGCCAATGAGCTGGTCGAAACCAAGATGATAGGAACAAAAATTTTCGATGCGTTGGAAGACCCGGGCCTGCGCCTCGATCAGGCTCGGTTCGCGATAGACCATCTGTTTGCCCGCAACCTCGGGCAGCTCGCAGACCTCTTGCGCGAATCGCACCAGTTGTTTGGTCTGGGCCGCGGAATAGAAGCCCGGGACGACAACCCAGCCTTTAAGCGCGTAGTGCTCGAGCGCTGAGCCGCCGAGTTCCGCGCGACCTCTCCGCATTTTCTGTGTTTCCTTTGACCCTGTACGTTATCGTAGCCTCCCGGATCCAACTATGGCAACTTGACGCGAGATGGCAACTCGACGCGAGCCGCTTGCTGCGACTAACATGGCATGCATGCGCAACAGACCCGCTGGACTGCCACATACACGCAGAGAATTTCTGCGCCAGGCCGCGGCGAGCGGCGCGGTCGTGATGGGATCTGCGCTGTTCGGCAAGAGCCGCGCCTCGAGCACATCTCAGGCTCCGCCCAACATCGTGTTCTTTCTGGGAGAAGGCGCCCGCTGGGACGAATCTTCGATCGCCGGAAACCCGGTGCTCAAGACGCCCCACATCGATCGCCTCGCCCGCGAAGGAGCCCTTTTCAGGAACGCCTTCTGCATCAACTCTCTGTGCCTGCCGGCGCGCGCCACGATTCTCAGCGGTCTGTACTCGCATACATCCGGAGCGGTCGACAACCAGCACAGCAAAGTGCCGAAGAAATTCCCCATCGTCACTGATCTTATCCGCGAGGGCGGATATGAGATCGCATTCATCGGCAAGTCGCATGTAGAAGGTGCGCTGACGGACCGCTACTGGGACTATTACTTCGGATTTCAGGGCCAGGCCGATTACTACAATCCGGTGATTGTCGAGGGCATCAAGGGAAAGTTCTCGGAGCCGCGCAAGTACAACGAATATGTCGATGACCTGCTTACCCGCAAGGCCGTGCAATGGCTGAGTGAGCCGCATGCGCGGCCTTTCTGCCTGTTCCTGTGGTTCTACGCGCCACATGCTCCATTCGATCGACCACTGCGCATGGTGGATGATTTCAACGGGGTCCCGATACCGAAGCCGGACAGCTTCGATGAGTATCTGGGTGGCTATGCGGGCAAGCCGCGAGGCGTCATCGACGCGTGCAACAAAATCGGCTCCCAGTTCCTGCAGCGCGACGCACCTCGCTCGCTCGAGGAGCTGGTTAAGGATCACTACAGCGGAATCGAGTCCAACGACGAGGACATCGGACAAGTCCTCGACGTATTGGAGAAGAAGAAGCTCCTGGACCAGACAGCCGTGCTATGGAGTTCCGATCATGGCTTCTTTCTCGGCGAGCACCGCTTCTATGACAAACGCTTGATGTATGAGCCGTCCATTCGCATTCCGTTGATGGTGCGCCACCCGCGGCAGATCAAAAGCGGCACGGTCTCGGACAAGATGGTCCTGAACCTCGATCTCGCGCCCACGCTGCTCGAAATAGCCGGCCTACCGGTCCCCAGTCATTTTCAGGGCAAGAGCCTCATGCCGCTCGCCGCGCAGCAGCAACACCTCGCCTGGCGCGAGGACTGGCTCTATGAATATTATGAGTATCCAGGCTACGAAAATGTGAAACCTTGCCGCGGTGTGAGGACGGAACGCTACAAGTACATCCACTACTTTACGGAACCGCAGGAGTACGAGTTGTATGACCTGCAAATCGATCCTGGCGAAATCCGCAATCTGTACGGCGACCCGAAATACGCCGCCCTAACGGCAAAATTAGCGGCTCGGCTCGAGGCTCTGCGGCGCGAGACCAACGACAGCTACCGGTACGTCCCGACGGTGTCCCCTGATGACGCGCAGTGCACATAGAGCGGTTTGCTAACCGAAAAATGTCCTAGTCCGCACCGCAAATCCGATTTCCTGTTAATGGGGTCGGCTTCGAGCCGCTAGCTTCAGGGGATCAAGATGGCAACAGTGCCGCCCGAACAATGGCGCCCGTTCAGCGAGTACCTCGACCAGGCACTTGACCTGCCCGAGGCGGAGCGCGCGGCGTGGTTGGCGTCGCTTGCGGAACGTAGTCCCGAACTCGCCGCCGCGGTCGCCGAAGCGCTTGCCCAGCGCCATCGCACCGGTTATGCCGAGTTCCTGGCAGAGCCGCTGATATCCCACGAATACATCGTCGGCACCACCCTGATTGGACGCCATGTCGGACCCTATGTTATCGAAGCGGAAATTGGCCGAGGCGGCATGGGCAGCGTTTGGCGTGCCCGGCGCGCAGATGATCGCTTCGAAACCACCGTTGCCATCAAGTTTTTACATCTCAGTTGGATCGGGCTGCAAGGCGAGCAGCGTTTCCGTAGCGAAGGACAGATGCTCGGGCGCCTCGATCATCCAAACATCGCCCGACTCATTGATGCAGGCCTGCTCGAGGCGACACACCCCTACCTGGTCCTCGAGTATGTCGAAGGCTTGGCCATCGATGCCTACTGCACCGCCAAGAGTCTCAGCGTCGAGGCGCGCGTCGAGTTGTTTCTCGGCGTCCTCGCGGCGGTGGCGCACGCCCACAGTCATCTGATCGTGCACCGGGACATCAAACCGACCAACATCTTTGTTACACACACCGGCTCTGTCAAGCTCCTCGACTTCGGCATCGCCAAACTGCTCGATGACGCAACCGGTGCAGCCGCCCTGACGAAATCAAGCGGCAGTGCGTTGACGCCGCAATTTGCGGCGCCGGAACAGTTGCAGGGCAAAGCCGTCACGACGGCGACGGACGTCTATTCCCTCGGCCTGGTGCTGTACGTGCTGCTTACCGGCCGGCATCCCATCCTCACCGAATCGAATTCGAGTGTGCAGCTCATTCATGCCGTACTCACGCAAGACGCGCCGCAGGCTTCAAGCGTCGCCACCATGCCGACCTGGCGCCGATCGCTGCAGGGTGATCTCGACAATATTCTGGGCAAGGCTTTGAAGAAGGAGCCGGCGGAACGCTACGCATCGGTGGGCGCATTTGCCGAGGATCTGAAGCGCTACTTGAGCCACGAGCCCGTCAAGGCTTGTGCTGACACGGCAACTTATCGATTGACGAAATTCGTGCGACGGCATCGCGGCGGTGTTTTGTCAGCCTTGCTCACGGTGCTGGTGCTTTGCGCGGCGACCGTCACGACATTCCTCCAGAAGCTCGAGGCCAATCGCCAACGCGACGCGGCGCAGTTCGAGGCGCGTCGCGCGGAATCTTCGAATGAGTTCCTGAATCTGCTGCTCCTGTCCGATGGTGGTACCAACCAGGCATCGCTTTCAGCGGCGGGACGCATCGACTTGGGCGCCAAGATGCTCGAACTTCAATACCGCGACGATCCGCGCTTCGCCGGACGCATGCTGGTTGAACTCAGCAAGCAATACCAAGGACAGACCGCGACGCGGCAGGCCGTTGCGCTCGACACACGCGCCTATGAACTTGGCAAGGTCGCGCACGATTCCGAGCTCATGGCGCTGGCACAATGCGCGGCGGCGGACACCGAAGCCAGCGCAGGAATCCTGACGAACCCGCCGCAGCGTCTCGCTGAGGCGAAGCAGCTCGTCGCACAGCTCGACGCCCCATCGGTCGCGTTGCAGGTCGACTGCATGCGAGCTGAGGCCGCGCTTGCCGTCAGACAGGGCAACATGGCTGCGGGAGAACAGATCCTCGATAGTGCGCGGCGTTTACTCGAGCAGTCGGGGCAAGCCTATCGCGCTGTGTATACGTCAGTGCTCAATGAACTCGGTGGCATTTACAACGATACACGCCGCCTCGCGCAAGCGCTCGTTATGGCGCAGCTCATCGGAGCAACACATGAAAAGTATGGCCGGGGCGGCACCACCGCGCGGCTCATGACGCTGCAAAACGAGGCCGTGGTTCTGTTCAATATGGGCGAAGTACTGGCATCGATGGGCACCATCGAGGACGTGCGCAAGCGGCGACTGGCGATCCAGGGCGATTCCTCTGAGCCCCTGTCGATGACGGGCAGTTACGCCGATCGGCTGGTCAGGCTCGGCAGACTGCAGGAGGGTCTTGAGGTAGCTCGCTCCGCGAGCACGCGCGCACGCAGCTCTGGAAATACCCTTTGGCGTGTCTTCGCGCTTCGAACCATGTGCATCGCCTACATCGCATTGGGGCAGCTTGACGATGCCGAATCGACTATCCAGGAAACGGCCATCGCGCTTGGCAACGGCCCTGCCATAGATCAGCACTTCCTGGGATTAATGGACCGGCTTCGCGGGGTTCTCGAGCTCAAGCGTGGTGAACCTGCTGCAGCGTTGCGGAGTGCCAAGGCATCCCTCGCAGCCATGGCGGGCGGCGCGAACGGCAAACCTTTGGATGAGCGCACGTCGCTCAACCTCGCCGCGCGCGCAGCGCTCGCGTCGGGCCGATCTGCGGAGGGGGAGCGCTTCGCACGCCAGTTGCTGGGCGTGGCCGAGGCCGTGGCCCGCGGCCCTGACACCAGCGCCGACGTCGGCGAGGCGCTCCTCCTTCTTGGGCAGGCTGAAATTGCGCAGGGCCGAGCTGCAGAAGCCCAGCCTCTGCTCGAGCGAGCGGCGCGCTGCTTAACGAATGGCCTGGGCGCGGACCATGCCATGACCCGCGAGGCCCTTGCGTTAGCGGCGCGCAACAAAGCCTGAGCGGCTCCGGATCAGCGCGTCACCTCCGAGAGTCTGAATACGTCAATGGTGCCGAGGCCGACCGCCGGGCTATACCCGTCGCGTGCCTTGTAGAACCAGTTGTCGCCCGTCGAGACGGTATTGATCACCGCATGACGGCCCTGCGCGAGTCCCAAGCGCGCCAGATTGTAGAGTTGGACATTGAGCAGGCCAAGCCGGTGGCCGGCATTTTGCGCCAGCAGAGCCGTGACGCCGTTGAGCTGGGGCGAGACAAAGCTGGTGCCGCCCCCGAATAGCTCCACTTCGAATCCGTCATGGTTCGAGGTATAGAACAGAGAGTACCCGGTGTCAGGATCGGCATTGAAGGACACGTCCGGGACATTGCGACCAAAAAAGTGCGCCGGCAGAGCGAAATCAACCGTCGGTGGCGAGGTGCTGTTGTCGACGAAGGATTGATTCGGCTGACTGAGCTGCGTCCCGAAGATGCCGAACTGATAGAGCGGCTGAGGGAAGAACACGCTGACACCGCCGCCGCCGCCGACCGGATAGATCCCGCAGCTGATCGGATCCAACCCGAGGGCATTGCACAGGGGTATGAGATAGTCCCAACCCCAGACGCGTTCCGTCGGAACGTCAATGCTGAAGATCGAACCATCAGGAAGCTGAAACTCCTGGACTCCCGGCAGCGTGGTGCCGCCGGCCGCCACGATCGCGCTGTCGCTCGCCGGATTGTCGACAGTCAGCGGCGTGGAAAAATTGGCCGGCACCTCATCGAACACGTCATAGGCGCCGCAGTCGCCGGCAGCCGCAAACGTGGTCTGTCCTTGCAGGGCCGCGACCACCAAAACCTCGTGAAGCGCCTGCAGGGAACTGACCGTCTCGTGCGAAAATACATCGGTGACTGTATTTCCCGCAGCTGTGCTGTCGAAGAACTCCCACTCGCCCCAACTGGTCGAGAACGAATCCGCCTTGTTGTCGTGTACCGCACGTGCGAACGCATCCAGGAATCCCTGGTCGGTATTGGGCGATTGATACACGATGATATTGGCGCCGGGGGCAATGCCCCCGGACTGCTCAACATCGAGCGTGGTTTCATCCGAGCCGGATTCGTCGCTGGGCTTGCCAGGTCCGCCGTCAATGTTGATGACTGTCAGACGATTGGCATTCACCTTCAGCTTCAGAGAGTTCCAATATTTGAAGACATCGCTCGGCGTGAAATTCGCCAACGTGACGATGCCCACAGTCCGGCCCTTACCGGTGACTCCTTTGGAGTAGAGCGGATTCACATCGTACAGAGTCGCAAAATCTTTCACGGTCAGTGCGCCCGATTCGGTGTCGACGCCGGAGGTAGAACCCGGATTTCTAATCACGGGAGACCCGCCCAGTTTGGCGGGCGCAAACTTCAGGTGCGGCGAAAACACAGGGTTGGTATTCAGTCCGATCACGCCGCGCACAACCGACGCAATGTTGGCCGGCACCACCGGCGCCGTCTTGGCCGCGCGGAACGTGAACGATTCATGCTTTGCGGTCGCCGGCATGACGAACTGATGCAGGCTGGTGCGGAAAGCTTGTTCCAGCGTCGAGGCCTTGCCGGTCGCGGTCAGCGTCGTGGAAGTCGTTCTTTCTACCGTCAGACCTGCGGCACTCAGCACTCCGATTACTCTTGCGACATCGCTCTCGTTCGGCCCGAACTGTGCTTCCACCTCGGCGGGCGTCAAAAACTTTCCGTACATCGCATCGCCAGGCGTGACCAGTCGCTGCATCATCGACTCGGCGCCCGTCAAATCGCTCAACTTGAGCGCGATCGTGACTGAGATCGACTGACTGGCTTGGGCGCCGGTCAGAGCTCCGGCGTCGACTGCCTTCGAGGCTGGGCCGGCGAGTGCCGTCGATGTCCCAAGTATTCCTAGGATCGCCGCAGCGATACACGTCCTGTTGATAGCTACCCTCATTGGAGACTCCCGAAATTGTTTTATGTGTTAATCAAGCTGGCGGATCAGATGCTCGGCGCGGGCGGTTCGAGTTAATTTTGCAAGCAATGCACCGCGCTTGGTCCCGCCAGCATGTTAGTCGCTGGTTGATCCGTGTCAACGGAGGATAAAAAAATTCAGCGCTATCTCTGAGAATGTCTCGGGCGCGGAGTTGTCATAACGCGACCGGATGACGGCGCCGCGACCGCCCTGCGGGCGCTTGAATCCATGAGTTTGAGCGCGACCGCCGAACAAGCTTCCCGAAGTTCATCGGCGAGGCTCACATCGCGCAGAGCCCGGGACACAATCAGCCCTCCAATGCACAAAGCCGCGATTCCTTGCGCTTTTTCGCGGCGCACGCGGCCTTGGCCCGACACAGATTGTTCCAATAGAGCGACCATGGCCAAAAATACGGTTTCGAAGGCTGTTTTTACGGCAGGACTACTGCGCCGAACATCCGTCGGAAGCGCTACCAGAGGGCAGGAATTTTCAACATCTTCAAAATGCTGCCGCGACAGGTAGGCACGGATGATTTGCGCGCCCGCGTCACTGGCCGCTAGATCAACATTGACTCCCTCCCAGCGCGGACGCCAATTCGGGTCTGTCAGGAAACAACTAAGGACTTCCGAGTACAAAGCGCTCTTGTCCTTAAAGTATTCGTAGAACGCACCGTGCGTCATTCCCGCTCCAGCCATGATCTGCTTCACCGACACATTCTCGAATCCATGCAGGTTGAACAGCTTGCGCGCGCTTTCGATGATCCTCTTTCTGGTGGTTTCGCGATGACCTGCGGGATACGGCATGGATAGCTCCTAATGAACTCGCAAAAGTTGTTGGCGGACTGTTTCGACGCAAAGCATTATCTTGATCATACTTTGCGCTGATGCTGGAATATCGAAGTTCTGTTGCGCACGGCATTGGGAGTAAATATGAAGGTAGACAAAAGAGATGGCCAAACGGCAACGCGCCGAGATGTTATCGCAGGATTGACATTGGGTCTGAGTTCCGCGGCAGTCTTTGGAGCGAGTGCCCGCGCAGAGACAGTAGAGATCGCCCGTGACCTGGAATCAATCCATCACGAGGTCAGGTTCAAGGCTTCGCCGGAGCGTCTGTACGCTGCGCTCACCGATGCGAAAGAGTTTCAAAAAGTCGTACTGCTGAGCGGTGCTGTAAAGACCGGCATGGTGAAAGACCCGCAGCCGGCCCAGATAAGCACGGTCGCCGGCGGCGAGTTTGCGATGTTTGGCGGTTATATTTCCGGACGCCAGATCGAACTCGTTCCGAATGTGCGGATCGTCCAAGCCTGGCGCACTGGCGCTTGGGACCCCGGCATCTATTCGATTGCAAGGTTTTCGTTGGCGGCGCGAGCTACCGGAACATTGCTGACGTTCGACCATACCGGATTTCCGAAAGGCGAGGCCGAACACCTGGCACAGGGTTGGAAAACCAACTACTGGCAACCGCTCGAAAAATCGCTGTCGTGACTTAACGCACGAGGATAGACAAAATGAGGATTAGTGAAAAAAGCGCTTCGCGTAGCGCTAAAACGCCGTCACGCTGGTTTTAATTTCAATCAGTCGACCGTCACGTTCAACTACTAGCCGGCGAACTGCGCCCGGCTTTCCGTGCATTGCGCCGAACAGCGCTTCGCGGCTCGCGCCGTGCGTTTGCAACGCGCCTATCCGCACCAATTTATCGCCGACCTGAGCGCCCGTAACCGCAGGGCGGCCGCCTCGAGTTGCGACTCGCCCAATAAAGTACTCGCCGTGCCTCGATTGCAAGGTGAGCCCGACATAATCAAGGTCATGCGGATCAAGCGCGCTTTGTCGCTCCCAATAGGACATGTGCTGCGGATAGTCGAGGGTGATTCGAAAGTGTCGCAGCACGTTTCCGCCGAGCCAACCGATCACCGAAACCGCATTTTTTGTCGAGTACCAATCCATGAAATCCTGTCCGTTATCGTCCGGCACTATCGCCAGCGCACCCAATTGCCGAACGCTTAAGGATCCGAGTTTGATCTCGGGTATGCGCACCAGTACTCCTGCCGTCTCAATCCCGTCGTCTGCCATGCGCATGTTGCTGGGGCCTACGGCGCCGATGCCTCGCTGCCATTCAGGATGACGGGGAAACCATTCCTGCGCGGTGGCCATTCGAATCCAGGTGTAGCCAGAGCCGTTGTCAAGGGTGATTGGATAGGTTTGGCCGTCGATTTTCACATCTATGGCGCTTAGCCCGGTTTTGGGATTGAGCCGAAATGGAACCGCCGTACCCTGCAGCTGCAAAGTCCCCGGCCGCGCCAGTGTCATCGCGTGAGCCGCATAGTCGAATCTCACTTGGTAATTTTGCAATACGCCGGCCGGCAACAAAGCCTCCACCTTACGATCCTCGCCAATCGAAAAGGGAAACCACGCATCGTCCGTGACGTCCGCAGATTCCAAGCTTATGCTCATCTCTCCGATTCGAACTCCAAGTATCTTGCTCGAGCCGACACCGAGTTCTGCGTACAACTCTTTGGACATCAACATCGACTGACTGCCAAGATCAACGAATGCGAGAGCCTTGCGCAGTTTGCCTACCCCGGTGACGAACTCCACTTGTGCGTAAACGCGATTCCCATCCAGAACGAATGGCGCAGT
The DNA here is from genome assembly GCA_963771615.1 of uncultured Gammaproteobacteria bacterium. Classification (GTDB taxonomy): domain Bacteria; phylum Pseudomonadota; class Gammaproteobacteria; order Steroidobacterales; family Steroidobacteraceae; genus Bog-1198. The sequence continues at coordinate 320,742 of CAVYUD010000003.1, read as the reverse complement.
TCCTGACGACACTGACTGCGCTTGCACAGGAACCGAGCTAAAGCAAAGCAATACACCCGAAAGAAGCGCAATGCCCAATATCCGCGCTGAGATCTTTGGTCTCAACCCGAAACCGCGATTGGTATTTGAATCTCGGTCAGGTAGTCAGCGGGCACCCGTGCCAGTTGCGATTTCGGAACAGAATATCCGTTTTGATCTGCGCCATAACGCCAATAAACCTCGCGCAAAGGGCCTGTCACGCGTTCTCCGCTCGACTCGATCCAGCGCTGCATTCCCTCGAAAACACCGATTCCCTGACCGTAGGGTCCGCTAAAGCGTCCGCATACGGCGCGTTTCGCTCCGTCGATGAGTTTTCCGCCTATCGCTTGGAATGATTGCTTCAGAATGGGTATGCATACCTCTACATCCGTATGCGATGCGCCGTACTCGGCATTGTGCAGCATTAGAAACGGCGGACGATTAGAGCGCGCGCCGTGTCTCGCGACCCGCACCTCGGCTGACTCAAACATTCTATATATAGTGTGTGGCGTGCAACGTCCGTGGTTTCGAATGGTGTACGCGGCAATCTCGGATATGGCTCGCTCGGTGGGATCGATCGTTGCGCGCAACGCCTGGCGCTTAAATTCCCTTTCAACGAGCAACTGCAGAGTTCGGAGCCGTTCTTCGTCGGCCGCCAGTTGCAGTTGAACTCTGCGCCGAACGCTTTCGAGCAAAGTCATCCTCGAAGCGGATCCTTCAGCCGAAGCCAACCAGGATCTGAGTTCGGCAATGCCAAATCCCAAGCGGCGCAGTCGGCGAAGGTGCCTGAGCACGCCTACCTGATCGGAGCGATAAAAACGGTACGCGGTGCTGGGATCGATGTATGCGGGTACGACCAAGCCGCAGTTGGCGTAGTAGCGGGCCGTTTTCACGGTCACGCCGGCCAAACGAGCGAATTCGCCAATTCGCAGCCACTTGCCAGCCCCGTCGAGTGCCATCTTAAGTCTCCCCTTGCGGCAGAGTTCAAAATCAAACGAGTCAAAAGGATCGCTTATGGCGCCCGTCAAAACAATGTTTTTCGCGTCGTTAATCGCCTGCGGCATTGCCTCGTCAATCCGCAGCGCGGAGGTAGTTGCTTTGCCGCGCAGGGCAGCTCCCGGCCCCGGACGCGACGAGACTTATGCCGGCGTCACGGTTCTATACGACGCAATTCGTGACAGCATTGGAAATCGGTTGCGGATAATCGCCACGCACCCGAACACACCGAACACGCGGTTTCCCGTAATCTTCGTTGTCGGTTGGCTGAGCTGCGACACGGTTGAAGCGCGCGACGGCACGACCGATGCGACGCAACTGATGCTTAGATCAATCGCGGGCCTTCAGGGGTTTGCGACGGTTCGGCTCGAAAAGGCAGGAGTTGGTGATTCGGACGGAAGTTGTGCCACAACCGACTTCAAAGCGGAGCTTGCGGCCTATCAGCAAGCGTTTCGCCATCTAAGCAGCTACGCATTCGTCGATAACGCTGCAATTTTTCTCTTCGGCATCAGCAATGGCGGCGGATTCACACCCTTGGTTGCCAACGGCGCCGCGGTCAAGGGCTACGTGATCGATGGCGGTTGGATTAAAACCTGGTACGAGCACATGCTGGAGATGGAGCGCCGGCGCCTGACGCTTGCGGGTCACGGCGCAAATGAAATCAATGCTCTCATGAAGTCGGTCGAATCCCTTTACAGCGCATACCTGCTGCAACGGAAATCGCCGGGCGAAATTTTTTCGGCCCGTCCAGACCTGAAATCGCTCTGGGAAGGCGATGCCAGTCAGCAATACGGACGCCCAACCTCTTACTTCCAACAACTGCAGGACCTTGACCTCATGGCGGCCTGGTCAGCGGTGCGGGTGCCGGTCCTGGCGATGCACGGCGAATTTGATTGGATCACGAGCGAGGCTGACTTTCGGCTGCTGGTCGAGCTCGTAAATCGCAATTCGCCCGGGGCGGCGCAGTCCATCGAGCTGGCCCACACGGGACACACGTTTGAGCATTACGATTCCTTGCGCAGCGCTTATGCCGGACAAAGCGGGCCGTTTGATGAATCAATCGCGCAAAGAGTGGGCGATTGGTTCAGGCGCCATCGTTACTGAGCGAAGTAAGCCGGATGATCGATATCGGCAATAAGCCCCGACTGTTCAGGTGTCCAGTTAAGCTTCGCGCGGGTACGCGCGCTCGATGTCGGCGCGTCGATGGCGGCGAACATCGCGAACCAGCCGAAGTGCTCGGCCGCCTCGTCGGGCGACTTCGATACGACCGGAATGCTGAGGCGGCGACCGATCACCTCGGCGATCTCCTTGAACGGCACACCCTCTTCAGCGACGGCATGAAAGTGACCTGCTCCTGCGCCGCGCTCGAGCGCGAGTCGATAGACGCGGGCGGCGTCAAGACGATGCACCGCCGGCCAGCGATTGCGCCCTTCGCCAATGTAGGCTGACACGCCCTTTTGACGCGCAATCCCGATCAGCGTCGGTACGAAGCCGTGATCGCCGTGCCCATGCACCGAGGGGGCGAGCCGAATGGTGGATGCACGTATGCCGCGTTTCACCAACGCTGCCGTCGCTTCCTCAGATTTGCGGGGAAACGGGGAAGGCTTAGGCGGCACATCGTCCTCGGTTGCCGTACGTCCCGGGGCGAGCAGCGCCACACCGGAACTCACGAGCAGCGGACGCTCGGAGCCCTCGAGGACCGCGCCGATTGCTTCAATGGCGCGCTGGTCTTCTGCGCAATTTTCCGCGAATTTCGAAAAGTCGTGGTTGAAGGCGGTATGAATCACGGCATCGGCCTGGGCGGCGCCACTCCTCAGGCTGTCCAAATCCGCGAGCGAACCGCGATGAATCTCGGCGCCCGCCGCACGCAAAATCCCTGCGCCTCGGTCCGATCGAGTCAGACCGAGCACGTGATGGCCGGCGACAATCAATTCCTTGACGACTGCCGAACCCACCCAACCCGTCGGCCCGGTGACAAATACACGCATAACAAGCCCTCCGGTTTCTGCCGCGACCAGTGTCCACCCGACGCTTATTCTGGTAAAGTAGTGACTTTATCGTAGTATACTTAGTACCAGGATGAGTCAGCACACTGGATCCGAGACCTTGCTTGGGACCTATCTGAAGGATCGCCGCGCGAAACTCGATCCGACAGCATTCGGCTTTGCGCCCACGCGTCGCCGCACGCCAGGCTTGCGCAGAGAAGAAGTCGCGCAGCGAGCGAACATCAGCCCCACTTGGTATACGTGGCTCGAACAGGGACGCGGCGGTGCGCCCTCGGCGAACGTACTCGATCGAATCGCGCGGGCCCTGATGTTGACAGATGTCGAGCGTGAGCATCTTTTCCTCCTCGGTCTCGGACGTTCGCCTGATGTTCGTTATCGGAAGGACGAAGGCGTCACACCCCGTTTGCAACGTGTGCTCGATGCACTGGAGCCGTGCCCCGCACTCATTAGGACCGCTATCTGGAACGTGGTCGCCTGGAACCGGGCTGCAACCCTGCTGTTCACCGACTACGGCGCGCTTGCGCCGGAGCAGCGCAATATTCTGCGTTTGATTTTCCTCGATCCCAAGATCCGCGCTGCTCAGTACGACTGGGACGGTGTCGCGCGATTCGTGGTGGGCGCATTCCGAGTGGACGCGGCACGTGCCGGAGCCGCAGCCGAGGTGGAACCACTGGTCGATGAACTCTGCCGACTCAGCCCGGAGTTCAAGGCGATGTGGCAGGACAATGATGTTCGAAGCCATGGAGAGGTCGTCAAGCACATACGGCATGCGGTGCTCGGTCCACTCGCCATCGAATACTCGGCATTCGCGGTCGAGGGTCGGCCGGATCTCAGCATGGTCATCTACAATCCGGCGACACCAGGCGATGCGGAGAAGATAAAATCGTTGTCGTGATGCGCAATTCAGTATGTGCTGTCGGCCTGTGCGCATTGATCGCGCCTGTTGCCCACGCTGTAAGCGTCTCAGTGCCCGAAAAATCGCAGCCTGAGAGCATCACGATCGCGCCCAATGGCGATCTTATTCTCGGCAGTGCGGCAACCCCGAAAATTTTCCGCGCCAAGAAGGGTTCTGACACTGCAGCGGTTTTTGTCGATGCCAGCAGCGACGGGGGCGGCTCCTTTCTGGGCGTATTGTCCGACGCGTCGACCAATACGCTCTGGGCCTGTCAAATCTATACGAGCCAACCCGGCAACCCTCCGCACAGTGCGTTGCGTGGCTTTGATCTAAAAACGGGCGCCGCCAAGTTTCGCTGGGAACTTCCCGGTGAGAAGAACTTGTGCAACGATTTCGTGGTCGGGCCGGACAAGGCGCTGTACATCAGCGACACGCTCGGCGCGAAGATCTGGCGCCTCAAGTCCGGCGCAGCGTCGCCGGAAATGTTCAGCGATGATCGCACGCTGTACGGCATCGACGGCATCACCTTCGTCGGCGATTCGCTTTACGAGAACAATGTAATTTTCAACAAACTTTATCGCGTTCCGATGGACGCCGCCGGCAACGCCGGCAAACCGGTTGACATCTGGATGGACAAACCAGTCAAGGGACCGGACGGCATGCGGGCCGCCAACGGCAAACTGTTTCTCACCGAAAATGGCGCGGGAAAAGTCGATATGGTCACGGTCAATGGCGACAGCGCCGTCATCACGGTGCTGCAGGAGGGCCTGGCGACCCCCACCGCGATCGAACCCGCTGCCGATACGCTCTGGTTTGGTGAGCGCGCCGGCGATCGGGCGCGTTCGATGCCCCTGCCCAAATAGCGCAGCGTTCCGAAATCGCCCGCTCAGTGCAGCGCCACGGTATCCCGCCGCCACGCCGCGTCCTGCCAACGACCGAAGTCTCGCAACAGCTCGGGGCTGCTCGCCTGCCGCACCAAAGCGAGATCATCGAGCCGGACTTCCTCGAAGCTGCGCCGGAATCTGCCACGATCCTTTACCTCTCTGGCGATGAGCAGGCGCCTCGTGCCCGGCGCGTAGCCCGCGAAATCTACGTAGCCTTCCTCGGGATTCTCGAGTCCCGGCGAGAGCACATCGATTCCCCAACTTCCTGATCTCTCGTGAAATACCCAGAGCTCGCGCCACCCCTCTAGCGGCTGCACCGCGAGCACCAACGCCGCGCCTTGCGCGATGACCTGTATCGAGGCCATTCTCACGATCCCATACGTACAGCGCCTGATCATTGCCGTGGCGTGCGGCCGATGTGCATCCTCCAGGACCATGCACGTTTGGCCCGGATCTCCGGGCGTCGCGCGTAAAGTCAGTGGCCCCATCTGCGGCGCGGGCGGCACTGCAGCCCAGCGGATTGCACCCACGCGCAACACGGCATCCAAGTACTCGGGCCTCCGGTCATCACCCAAATCATCTGGATGCACGGCGAGAAGCTCCGCGAGCGCGCGCTGCGCCGCAACGCCGGCGGGTTCGCCACGGCGGTCGAGCGCAAAGGCAAGCGAAGCCCAAACCCCGGCGCGCCGCGCGTGCACACGGCTGCGCATCATCGCGTTCAATTCCGTCGTCCTTGAGCTGATCGAGCAATCGTGCACGCTCGGTGTCGATGGCCGCGCGCGGGATGGGGCCTAAATCCGGATCAATACAATCGGACCGCGTCAGGCCAAGAATTGCACGCGCACGCTCTTCTTGTTGCGCATTCGGGAAGCTCAAAACGCGGTTGAACAGTTCGCCGTCGTAGCACACTCGCATCCGGCCGTTGCGCTCGAAACTCCGCATGCGAACGCCGAATTGTTCGACGACTTCCACGTGTGGCGCGAAATCGGCGCCATGATCTGCGCCGCCGGACACCCGATCGGCGAGCCGCTCGGCCATTTGCGCGATGGCGTCGAAAGGCTCGGCAGTCATGGATTGCGGCGTTATCGCCTTGAGATACGCCGCGCCGTAACTGATACCGAGCGCCTCCGATCCTGGCGTTTCACGCAGGAAGCGCAGCACCGCAAGAAGCTCGGGAGCAGTGGTCTCAGAGAGCTCGACCCGCCGGGCCGCGTCGCCTCGCAAGTATCCGCCCCGCTCGCGGCGATAGTCATAGACTTTCAAGTATCCGGATTGTTCGCCGCGGACTTCGAGCACATCTCCTTGCCACAGGCGCGTGAGCTCGGTGGCGCCTGCGCGCGGCGCGGCGCGCAGTGCGCTGTGGTCCTGCACCACGATGGCCAGCGTCGCTGCGAGAGCGAGAATCACCGCGAGTTACCTACCTTGGCGGCCCTGACGACCGCGTCGTCAACCGGATTCGTGGATTTCTGCTCGCCGATGAGGCTCGAGCCGATAAATTTACCCGCTGCGGGGAGCGGAGCGATGATGACCTGCACCTTGTCGGAGAGCTTGTCAGCCAGCGTTTTCTGGATCAGAAGCGGATACCGCTCCACCAACGTGCCCTCGCGCTCCATCTGACCGGCATTCGCCTTGCCCACGAGATCCAGTCGATAAGCCTCCGCATCGGCAAGTTTTTGCCGCGAATCCGCTTCGCCCCTGGCCTCGATGCGGCGCGCCTCCGCAGCGCCCTCCGCGGTACGAATGCGCGCGACTTTGTCGGCTTCCGCCTCGAGCTGCCGCTGCTCGATCTGCTTCTGCTTGAAGGGCAGGATGTGCTTCATGGTCTCCTCCTGCGCGCGCGCTGCGATGACCTGCTCCTGACCGGCGGCTTCCGCCGCCGTTTGCCGCCGCACCTTGTCGGCCTCGGCCTCGAGCTGCTGCTGTTTGACCTGCGCCTCCTTGAGCTGCAAGGTGTAGTGAATTTTTTCCGTTTCCAGTTCCTCGGAGAGGAGCTTCTCCATTCCGGCTCGATAGTCGGGAGGCAGATCGACCTTTCCGATGTCGACTTCGCGCAGCACGAGACCCATGGCGGTGAATTTCGGCTTGAGCTCGGCGATGAGTTCCTGCTTTATCTCCGTCCGTCGTTGCGAAAAAATTTCTCGCACGGAGTAGCGCGCAAATGTGGGATAGACGATTCCCTCAACGGCGGGCGCGACCAGGTCCGCGCTGATGTCGTCGGGAAATTCCTTGGTCATCTCGGCGAGGCGGGCGAGATCCACGCTCCAGCGCACCGCGAGATCGACGCCGATCGATAGCCCCTCGACCGACTGAAACGGGGCCGAGCCGGTCGCGCTTGCGCTGTCGATCGGCCGATACACCTGATCGCGAATCGAGTAGCGCCGTACCTGATGAATTCCGGGCAGCGCCAGAACTGTGCCGGAGGTGTAGACCCTCACCGATCCGTCGAGTGCGTCGGTGCGCGCCAGAACCTCGCCGCGGCGAACGGATTCAAACGGCGGATGGGTGCAAACGCCATAAAGAATCAATCCTATGATGGCGACAGTCAGCGCGCGCCAGCGACGGCGCCACAAGCCCGAGCTGAGAGAGCGCAAGGCTGCCGCCAAAAAAACGCCGAGCCGGCCCAGCGGTTCAATGAGCCCTCGCCGCACGAACTCGAAAAAGCCCTCCAAGCGACCAGACATTGTTGCCACACTCCCATTGCGAAGCCGCACCGGCTCGACGGATACAGTCTCGCGATGCTTTGTGGCGCGACCGTGGGGCAACTGTGGCGGAGTGTGGCAACGTCGGGATTCTCAATGTACGCTGGCGTACAGACTTAAAATCGCTGCGCGTGCAGATTTGCAGCATGCAACTCTCGCGGCACTCGCATGGATAAGCTCGCCCCGATCGACCCACTTCGGGGTGCCGCGGCATCGGAGATTTCGCAGGATAACGTGGCGAGGTTTCAGGCGGCATCGCTGTGGAGGGCGCGGTGGCAGATGATCAATTCGTTTCTACCCTACGCGCTCCTTTGGGTTGCCATGGACCGCGCACTCCTCGTGTCGTATTGGTTGATGCTCCCGATCGCGATTCTTGCCGCGGGCTTTCTGGCGCGGATTTTCATTATTTTTCACGACTGTGGCCATGGATCGTTCTTTGAATCCAGACGCGCCAACAACGCAACCGGTGCTCTTGCCGGCGTCCTGCTCTTGACGCCCTATCGACACTGGCGCTGGCAACATGCCTTACACCATGGGACTGCCGGCGACCTGGATCGACGCGGCTCGGGCGATATCTGGACCCTTACGCTGCAGGAATATCTTCGCAGCACCCGCTGGCGGCGGTTAGCTTACCGGTTGGCGCGCAATCCAATCGTGCTCTTTGTCATCGCACCGCTGTATGTCTTTGTCGTCCATCACCGTTTTGCGGCGTCTAACGCGCCAACGCGAGAACGTCAGTCGGTGCGTCGGACGAATTGGGCGTTGCTTGGAATCGCGCTGATGATGAGCGCACTGATCGGTTTAAAGGCATTCTTGCTGATTCAGCTTACAGTTTCCGCTTTCGCCGGCGCACTGGGCTTGTGGTTATTTTACGTTCAGCATCAATTCGAAGGCGCCTTTTGGGCGCGCTCCGAAGATTGGAATTATACGGCCGCTGCTCTGCAGGGCAGCTCGTTCTATAAGTTGCCGCGGATCCTTCAGTGGTTTACCGGCAATATTGGATTTCACCATATTCATCATTTAAGCCCGCGCATTCCCAACTATCATCTGCAGCAATGCCATGAGGCAGATCCCTTCTTCAAAACGATCAAGCCCGTCACCCTGCTGGCCAGCCTCAAATTCCTTACCTTTCGCTTATGGGACGAGCAGCGCAAGGTATTCGTGGGCTTTCGTCAGTCGCAGGCATAGCCGCGGCATTCGATCGGCTGATGCCTTTACCGCTGCAAGTCCCGCTCGAGGACGTCGGCAATTCGAGCACTGATCCGGCTGGCCTCCTCGCGTAGGGCAATGATCTCCAGTTCGAGAATGTAGCAGCGGTCGGCGTTCTTCAGGCTCGCGTCCCGTTCCGACTCGAGGCGCGCTGCTTCTTCCGACAGCAACCGCTGTCGGTCGTACAGCGCATTGAGGTGATCTAAGGCACCGATCGGCATCCTCGGACTGTACGCGCTCGCGCAAAAAATGCCACGCTTCCTTGATCATCAAGAGACCGGCGGCGTAATGTACTCAAGCTGCATTAACATCTGCGTGTGGAGTGGGAGGAATAATGCTTACATTGTCGCGACGGGATCTTTTGGTTGCTGCTACGCTTCTGGGCGCCGCTCGCGTCATGGGAGCCACCAACACATCGCCTTTTTTCCGGCGTACCGGCCTGCCCATCGGGCTGCAGCTCTATACAGTCGGCGACGATCTGAAGCGCGATTTTGAGGGTACCTTGGCCGCGGTTTCGAAAATCGGTTATCAAACCGTCGAACTGGCCGGGCTTGCAGATCATTCGGTCCCCGATTGGCGCCAGGCGCTCGATCGCACGCAGCTGAAATGTCCGTCAATTCATGTTCCGCCGCACTCCAAGACCGGCGTGAACCTCGATGACATCGGAGCACTTGCGGGGACCGCGCATGCTTTAGGAATTGGCACGATAGTTTGTCCGATTTTCAACACGCCGGAGCGCTTCTCTCTGACGCCGATGCCGGGGGAAGATTTCGGCAAAATGGCGGCGCGTCTCGGCGCCTCGATGACACTGGACGATTGGAAGTGGAATGCCGATTACCTCAATGCGAAAGGCGCAGCGCTGAAGCCAAGTGGGCTTCGTTTCGCCTACCACAATCACAATGTCGAACTCGCGCCGCTAGGCAGCAGCACGGGACTGGCCCAGTTGATACAAAATACCGATCCCACACTCGTCAGTTTCGAGATGGATGCAGGGTGGGTGGTCGCAGCCGGCGCGGATCCAGTGGCCCTACTGGCCGCCCATCCAGGCCGATTTTCGGCGATGCATGTCAAAGACGTCAAAGCCAGCACGCGTCCTAATTTTGCCTTCCACCAAGACCCGTGTGAAGTAGGACAAGGCATTATCGATTGGAAGACGCTGCTGGCGAAAGCGTATCAGGCGAAGGTGCGCCAGTTTTATGTGGAGCAGGAGCCGCCGTTCAGCAAATCGCGACTCGAGTCCGTTGCCATCAGCTTTAACTACCTCAACTCGCTGAGCGCGTAGTAGCCATGCCCAAGCGCAATGCCATGGGCGGGACAATTCGGGTAGGCGTCGGCGGCTGGACCTATGAGCCCTGGCGCGGCACGTTCTATCCTGAGGGCCTGCCGCAAAAGCGCGAGCTCGAACACGCCAGCCGTCAACTCACATCAATCGAGATTAACGGCACGTACTACGGATCGCAGAAGCCGGCGAGCTACGCCAAGTGGCACGATGAAACGCCGGATGATTTCGTATTTTCCCTGAAGGCGCCGCGCTTCGCCATGAACCGCACAGTGCTTGCCGAAGCCGGGGGCACAATCACACGATTTTTCAATAGCGGCGTCGCGGAACTCAAGGAAAAGCTGGGCCCGATCAATTGGCAATTCTTGCCTACCAAAAAATTTGAGCCCGTCGACTTCGAAGCTTTTTTGAAACTGCTGCCGCGCGAGGTCGCTGGGCGTCCGCTGCGTCACGCGGTAGAGGTTCGGCACGAGAGCTTTCGCTCTCCCGAGTTCGTCGCGCTCGCGCGCAAGCATCGCGTGGCCGTGGTCATCGCGGGCGATTCCAGCTACCCGCAAATCGCCGATCTTTCGGCGCCCTTCGTCTATGCGCGCATCATGGGTACGAGTGCAACCGAAGCTGCGGGTTATTCGGATGCGCAGCTGGTGCGCTGGGCAGCACGTGCGCGTGCATGGGCTTCTGGGTCGGTACCCGATGATTTGGAGTACGTCGGTAAACACACCGACAATGATGAACCACGAGACGTCTTTCTGTATGTGATCAGCGGCCACAAGGTGCATAACCCGGCCGCAGCCATGTCCCTGATCAAGCGTCTGGTCTAAGCACGGACTGCTATTTGCGTATCGGAATGTCGATATAGCTATCGCTATACCAGCGGATCTTGATCGGAATTTTGCCATCGGCGATGGATTCCTCGCTCACATCGCCGCCGGTGCCATAGTTGATTTCGCGATCCGGCCGCTTGGCGATGCTGAACACCAAGGCGATGCGGCTGCCGGCCTGAAGCTGCCGGCTGGTGAGTCGTTCGCTCTTGAATACCAGTTTTTGGCGCTCGCCGGCCTTGAGGAGATGCCGATGCACGCGATCCTGAGCGTAGCTGGCGCGCATCTCGTAGCTTGGGCTGAAGAGCCGCACATAGTCGCCGTTTGCCAGCAGCTCGTACAGCGTGATGTTCAAGTCCACATCCATTTTGTTGACTACAAAATCGAGGCGCCCGGAAAACAAGCCGCTGAACGCGCTCGCCTTGGGTAGCGGCTCGCTCACGAAAATCGTGCCGAAACGCGGGGCAAGACTCTTGCTGATGAGGTCCGTGGGCGGAGTCCAAGCCGCATCCCGTCGGTCGATGAAGTCTGCGTTGTGCTGCACGAACGCATCGTTGGTCTTTTTGCGCAGACTCAAGCGATGATTCACGCCAGAACCCGTTGCATCGAGAAAGTACCTGAGTGACCCGTCGGCCATGGCATCGAGCGAGGCCGCGTGCTGCCACTCGTTGGCCCCCATCAGCTCGTAGTTGACGCGATCGGACAATTCCGTCGGCAAGGCGGCATCTTTGAAAACGTGATCGAACCACTGATAACGCAGCTCGCGAAAATCGACGAGCGCGACCGCGTCTAGTTGGTATCCGCGCAAAACGGCCGAGGCTCCGGTCCGCATCATGTTTTCATCGTAGGGTCCAATGAGCAGCGTATGGTTGGCGTGCGGGTTATACCGAAGATGCTGTGTGAAGTAATACAAATCCCCCGGCTCGGTTGCAGCGTAGTAGCCGGTCATGGTCAAAACAGGAATGTCGATATGGGCAAACTGCTCCCGAAAGGGCAGAAAGTTTTGCCAGTACCCGTCATAGCTCGGGTGATTTAGCCACCGAATGAAGACCGGGTTGTGCTTTCCATTGATCCGGCCCAGATCGCGGTAGCGCCTGCCGCTCCGATACCATTTTTCATTGAGCGCTCGCCACTCGGGCGCTTCGGCGGAATCAGGTTCATCTGCGCGGGCAGCGTCGGTCATCTGCAATGACCATCCATAGGCAGAGTTTTGAAAGATATTGCCTACCATTGGAAAGCTGATTCCTGGGGTCAGCGATACCGATGTCGCGATGGCTTTGAGCGCCTTGGGCAATTTCTTGGCGGCCGCCCAGGGGACATATCCGCCGTAACCATCCCCATACATGCCGACTCGTCCGTCGCTCCAAGTCTGTTTCGCAATCCAATCGATCACATGACGCGCATCGGCGCCCGCGAATTCAAAGGGATCGATTCCCGCGGCGGATTTGCGTTTCCCAGCCATGTACGCGACGACCCCCGCATAGCCGTGGGCGGCGGACTCCTTGGCGTCGCTCAGCGCGTCGTTCGCCGTAAATTCGAGCAGCGCGGGCACAGTCTTGTTCAGGCTCGTCGGTCGAACCACGGTGACGGAAATGCTCGCTCCGCCTGGAATACGAATGAGGGTGCCGCTATCGGTTGTGTAGCGCCGATGATCATCCTCAGCATTCAACAAAACGACCAACGCGCCGAAGCTTCGGTGGGCATCAAAGGCCACGTATTTCCAAATCAATTCGATCGCGTCGGATTCGTCAATGCTGTCCGTGGCTCGGTACTGATCAAATGCCCTTTGCAACGCGTCCCGATAGGCCGACGGCGGTGTACCGAGCCAGCGGGTTACGGCAAGAGCGTCGTGGTCATCGAGACGCCGCATGGTTTCTCGATAAGAGTTGGTAAATGCATCGGCAAAGGTAATCTTGTTTTCGACCTCGAGCGCCTTGGCGTGTGCGTAGATGTCGAATACCAGCCCGGGGCTGACCGGATGCCCGAAGTCTGACTTTCGCCGCCGGTCGCGCAGCGACTGCCGCGAGATATCCGCCGCCGCATAGTCGCCGACGGCCAATTGCAGCGCGGACAAATTTGCGAGGTATCGTTCCGGATCAGGGTCTTGATAGACGGGAATGAGCCGGGACGCCAGATCGCTGACGGCGGCGGCGGCATCAGCAGGCGAAGCGGGGGCTCTGAACGAGAAATTCTGCGCGCCCCACGCCGGCGACATGGCAAACAAGAAAAGCGCCGCGAGTACCGGGAACGCGTCGAGCAACCGAACCTGCAGCTTCGTGATCTGCCTCATTGGGACTTTCCGCGCTCGATACGCGATGCCGCCCGCTCAACATCCCCGATATTCTCCGCTGCCATGGCGGATTGCCTGGGGGCTTTGACAAGGTGCAGAGTCGCGGAAAATAGATCGTGGGCTTCCCCCGGACCCCCAATATGAATGATTCCAGTCGCCTTCAGCTCCTTGGTGAAAACGTCGATGACCAGCTCGAGCACATCATCGTCGAGCAGACCGAAGGTCCCGTCGATGAGCACCCAAGGCGGCGTCTGAATCAACATGCGCGCAAATACCAGGCACAATTGCTCGTCCTGGCTCAGTTCCCGATCCCAACGACGGGTCTCGTCGAGCAGCGGGGCCAGGCGTTCGAGGCCCAAACGAAACAACGCCCGAGCATAAGCATCGGCGGTGAAATTCTCCGCCTTCAAGGGGTACGCGAGCACTTCTCGCAAGCTCCCCCGAGGCAGGTAGGGTGTGCCGCGCGGCAGATAGAAAATCTGCTCGCCCGGGGGGCGCATAATTCGGCCGGAACCCCAGGGCCACAAGCCAGCGAGTGCCCTGAAAAGCTGCGTCTTGCCGGTTCCCGGCGCGCCGAGTACCAATACGCGCGCGCCCGCCTCGATGACTACCTTTGATTCCTTGAGAAGGTCGGTATGGGCGGAAGAGATGCTATGCAAGTTTTCGATCCTGATTCTGCCGGGATCGCCCTCCTCGTACACGATACGGCTCTCGAAACCGCGCGGCTCATCCGTGGTGATCACGGCATGACGGAAATTCGCGACGCGCAGCAAGGTCGCGCGCCAATCTGCAATGATGCTGAAATTATCGATGAACCAGCGCAACGAGGACTGCGCCTGAGTGAACGCCGCCGCGGCCTGCATCATGCCGCCGAATGAAACCTTTCCTGTGAAATACAGGGGCGCGGCCACCAGTATCGGTGCGACGATGGTGATCCAGCCGAACCCGGCCGTAACCCATTCGAGATTGGTATGGCCCCAGACGATGCGGCGCGTCGCGCGAAGCGCGTCCCCCAGCCGCCGCTCGATGCGGCGTCTTTCGTCTTGCTCGCCCGCGGCCAGGGAAATAGCATCAACGTGCTCGTTGACTCGCACCAGCGAGAAACGCAGGTCGGCTTCGCGGGCATAGCGATCGGCATTGCGATTGATGAGTCCGCGACCGACCCAAAAGCTCAGCAACGAACCCGCACTGGCGTAGATGATTGCGGCCCACAGCATGAAGCCGGGAATCAGATAGTCCCGATCTTCGAAATGAACACTGAAGGTACTCGACAGCCGCCAGAGAATGCCCGCAAACGTACAGAAAAGGATCGAGGCTTGAAACAAGCCAATTCCCAAGCTCCCCGACAACTCACAAAGCTTTCTCGCATCCTCGTGAATGCGCTGATCCGGGTTGACGCCCATCGTGCCGGTATTGGCGAGCCAAAATGCCCGACGCGGCAGCATCCAATCCCGCAGCAGACTGCGCACCAGGCCCTCGCGCAACCTGACCTGCAGCATTTCCCCAAGCCATCTCTGCAGCACGTTGAGAGCCAGGATGCAGCCGGCAATCACGAAGAAAACGCCGAGCTGAAATAGAAAGTCGCGAAGGTCACGGCGCGACAATGCGTCATAGAAGGGCTTATTCCAGCTGTTGAGACGGATCTGGCCGTAGGCCGTGGCCACGATGACGACGATGATCACGAGCAGCAGGACTACGATCTTTTTACCCACGGGCGAACTCGAGATCGCCCGGATCATCAGGGATAATTGCCGCAGGAAGCCTAACTGGACCGTCTTGGCTTCCGCTGCGGTGCGCGTAGTTTTTGTTGCCGGATCTGTCACGTGCTCAGCGCCCCTTCCAATGGGACTTTACACGGTTGTGCGCGCCATCGTCGCATCCGGTGCGTGTAATTCCTACATGTTGTGTGTCGCATGACGGCGTCAGGTTTGCAGAGCTTTGCGCAGCGCAGATACTCCACGGCGAATTTCCGGAAGATCGACCGTGCCATAGCCGAACACGAACCCTGCCTGGGTTGAAGGCCCGATAAAGTACCGGCTCAGGGTATGAATCTTGACGTGCTGCTGAAGCAAATCGTCGGCCACCGCTTCGAGTTCAAGCGTGGAACGGGCCAACGCAGCAATGTGCATGCCGTAGAACGACGGAATGGGCAGCAGCCATGGGCTGAGTTTGTCCTGGATCGATTCCAACAGCAATTCACGGCGCTGCTTGTAGATGTCGCGCATTTTGCGGACATGACGCGTCAAGTGACCCTCTGCTATGAATCCGGCGACTGCGCTTTGAATCGGCGTCGGACAATGCCAGTCCAAGCAATTCTTCGCGGCAGTGAGCGTACTCATCGCCCAACTGGGCGCGACGATAAACCCCAAGCGCAGCGCTGACAGCATGCACTTCGAGAAAGTGCCGACGTAGAACACGACATCCGCGGCTGCAGCGGTGCGCAATGCCGGCAGCGGGCTGCCCGCATAGCGAAATTCCCCGTCGTAATCATCTTCAATGATGACTGCTCCGCGTGCGCGCGCAAATTCGATCAAGGCCTGGCGGCGCCGCAGCGACATCGTCACACCAAGCGGGAATTGATGGGAGGGAGTAACGCAAATTACCCTGGCGTCGGAGGGTAGCTGCTCGACAATCAGGCCCTCTTCATCGATTCCCACCGGAGCGAGCTTCGCGCCGGCGGCAGCAAACGCCACGCGCATCGGCGGATAGCCCGGATCTTCCAGCGCAACTATGGTTTCATGAGGTGTGACCAGCGCCCGGGCGAGCAGATCGAAGGCCTGCTGGGCTCCGGAGGTGACGAGAATGTCTTCTGCCTGACAAGCGACTGCTCGCGTAGTGGCGATGTGTTTGATGATGGCCTTGCGAAGATGGAAATTACCTTGATTTCCCTGCGGACTCTTGTAGCTCGCGGGCTTGCGTTCCAGTCCGCGCAATCCTTTGGCGCTGACCCGGCGAAACACGTCCAAAGGAAAGAGCCTCGAATCGACCATGGCGGGGCGAAAATCGACCAGCGCTCCCTTGCGCCCTGCCGACGACTCGCGCGAATCCTGCCAGAAGCCCATGGCCGCCGTGACATCGGCACGCAGCCAAAACTCGTTCAAGCGATGCATGGCGGATGCCGCCTCGATTCCGCCCACCGCGGCCGGACCCACGGCTCGCTCTGCGACATAGGTGCCCGCGCCATGGCGAGTCACCGCGTGGCCCTCGGTCACCAGCCTTTCATACACTTCGGCCGCGGTGTTGCGCGAAACGCCAAAAAACGCCGCGGATTTTCGCGTGGCTGGCAGTTTCGCGCCGGCCGCGAGCCGGCCATCCAAAATGGCGGCCCTTAACTCATGATGCAAGCTTCGCGACGTCTCGCGTGTACCGCTGGGTTTGAGGTCAAGTTTGATCTCGAATAATGGGTCGACCGCCCGTCTATGACGCATGCCAGGGTGGCCCAATTATTTTTCCCCCAAGTGGCCCTTCAGCAAAGGCATTGGTTCGTTACAAGATCTCATCGACGACAGCTTAGCGCCGCCGCAGGCACGACGGCCGACTTTATCCCGAAATCCTTGGAGACCATGATGAAGCTCTTTAAAAGCATTGGTATCGGCATCCTAGCCGCCTCGGCCGCCAGTTGGGCCTTCCCCTTCAAGGCATTCAGCGAGCCACAGCCGCTCAACGAAGCGCGGGACGGGCAGCATGATTTTGATTTCAACTTCGGGACTTGGAAAAGCCATATCAAGCGAATTCTCGATCCTCTGTCGGGCTCGAGCAAATCGATTGAACTCGATGGCACGGTCACCGTTAGAAAAATCTGGGGCGGTGGTGCGCAACTGGAAGAGATCGAGGCTGACGGGCCCAATGGACACTGGCAAGGCATGACGCTGTTTCTCTACAACCCCGTGGCGCATCAATGGAGCCAGTCGTTTGTCAACAGCAAGAGCGGCGTCCTCAGCACCCCGACGATCGGTTCCTTTAAGGACGGCCGCGGCGAACTCTTCGCCTCCGACACATTCAACGACCGCGCGATTCTAGTCCGTGGTGTTTGGTCAGACATCAAAGCCGATTCGCATCGCTATGAGGAATCGTATTCGAACGACGGTGGTAAAACTTGGGCGCCGGCTTTCATCGCAACCTTGACCCGACTAAAACCATGAAACCTGACCTCAAAGGTCACCCGGGTGAGCCAGCGCCCGCGGCAGCTCGGTGTAGGACATTCCCGACGCCCAATTCAGCCCTCCTGCCTTGCGCCTGGCTGAAGCATGGGCGCATAAGTCCATTAGGAATTTTCTAACAAAACGGGATCACAATGTCGCGAGTATTAATTGCTGACGATCACGCGGTGGTCAGGGCAGGCTACAAGCAATTCCTGGAGGCCGAGGCCGGCATTACGGCGATCGGCGAGACCGCAAGCGGCAACGAAACGTTGGATCAGTTGCGCCGGCATGAGTGGGATCTTCTGCTGATGGACATTCATATGCCCGATCGCAGCGGCCTGGATATCCTGAAGCACGTGACGAGCGGCTATCCCAAGGTGCGGGTTCTGATTATGAGCGGACTGCCGGAAGCCCAGTACGCCCGCAACGTGCTACGCGCGGGTGCGAGCGGCTATCTATCGAAAGGTGGCTCGCCGGAGGAACTACTGAAAGCGGTGCGCACGGTGCTGGTCGGACGCCGCTACGTTAGCGCTTCGCTCGCAGAGTCCATGGCGGCTGATCTCGAATCGCCGCACGATCAAAACCAACCGTTGCACGAGAGATTGTCGGTCCGAGAGTTTCAAATATTCGGCAAACTCGCGGCAGGAGCCGGGGTTGGCGAAATTGCCGCGGAATTGAGCCTGAGCGTCAAGACCGTAAGCACCTATCGCTCGAGAATTTTGGAGAAGATGAATTTCAGCAGCAATGCAGACATGACCGCTTACGCACTGCGCAACGGGCTCATTCTTTAATCCAGATTTTGGAGAAATTCCATGCCGGACAAGACCATCGACTCGTCGCGGCCCGCGCCAAAAAAGAATCTGCAGGAAGACGGCATCACGAATCCGAAGGACGGCCGCGGTCCCCTGCGAAAATCCGACGATTCATCGACCAAGCTGCCGATGCAAACGGACGCGCCCAAACAGAGCCGACCGCACTAAACTGCCCGCCTTAGCGCGGCACCAGCGGCGCGAGATTCGAGTGCGTTATCCAGCCAATGCGGCCGTTTCGCGTTTCGATCAGCGCGAATCCTTCGTGCTCGGCCGTAATTTTCACTTTTTCGCCTTCCGGCAGCGTGAAAAGCGGATCTCCCATCGGAACTGGCGAGACAAGCACACGTGCCGCTGCTGCGATGACGATGCCCTGGTGCAATCGAGGCCAAAGCGCCAGCGCATTAGCGAACGTCAGAAGAACCATGCAGACGCCCAACAGCGTCGCGGCGCCGCGCAGCAGCCGATGCCGCGACGACAGTTGCGCAGCGATCACGCTCGCGCCCAGTATCGCCAAGCCCAAGACACCGATCCACGATATCCAAAACGGATTGGCGATTCTTGCCACATGATCCAAGGTGTCCGGCGTTTCCGCGGGCAAATGGGCGGATGCGCGAACATAGCCCAAATTGGCCTGGATATCGGGATCGCCCGGCGCGAGCAAGCTCGCGCGTTCGTAATTCAGAATCGCCATTCCCGGCTTGCCTGCGCGCACATACGAGTTGGCAAGGTTGTAAAGCCCCGCGGCAGAATAGCCGGCGGGCTCTGATTCCGGATGCACCGGGGCCGATCCGAGCAACAACCAGAAAACCAAGGCAGCCTGCATACGCTTGTTCATGCGCCGCTCTCGCTCATCAGGAGGCGACGGACGATTCGCAGCCACCGCGCAAAATCGGTGGCATTGAGTTTGCGGCCGGAATACTTCGCTTCGTCCGCAAGGGCAAACAACTCGCGGACATCACTTTCCGCCCCAACTCGAGCCTCCACCTCGGCGGTCGTAATCTCCTCCGGCGCGAGCTGCCAGCGCGCGGCTAGCGCGGTTTGCAAGGCCATGCGCGCCAAATCGAAAAATAGCGCGGCATCTCCGGCCCGGGCTGCGCTTTGCATTTGCGCCAGCACGCGCTTGGCGGTCCTCGAGGCTGTCCGCTCGGAGGGCGCATCCCTCTCCCCCAAACCGCGACGGCGCCTAGCGCCCGCCCAGCCGGCTGCAAATGCCAGTACGACGATCGATGGAACCGCAAGAAAGCGCGGCTGAAAATACAGGGGAATGAGCGAAGCGGTCTGAGTGGTCTCAACGTGATCGGCGCGCAATCCAGCTGCGTATTTGTTCTCGGCCGCCGCCGCCGTCGATGTCGCCTGCGGAGCCGTCCGACTGTCGGCGAGCGACGGCAATATCGACACGCTTAAAGGAGCGCTTCGTGCCGTTTCGTAGCGCCGCGTATTGGGATCGAAATAGCTGAAAGTCAATCCTGGAAGTTCTTGGACGCCGGCTTTGGACGCAATGACCGGCTGTTCAAAGGTTTTCATGCCGCTAAAGGCGACGGGATCGCTGGTATTGAACGATGACTTCGGCGGATAAGTTTTCCATTGATCGAGGTGATCCAACATGGAACTGTCGACGCGATCAAAGTTTCCAGAGCCGCTGACGCGCATCCGCAATGTCAGCGGGTCGCCAACCTCTGCCTTGGCGGGCGACACATCGCTGGTAATACTAAACGTGCCGATGGCGCCGTGAAAATCAACGGGTCGCCCCTCCGCCGGCAACTCGCGCACCGTCAGCTCTTGCGCCGGGCTCGTCACGTTGATGTCCTTGGGCACTGTGGCGCCAAATAGATTCTGCCAGAAAGGATCGCCGAACCGATCATCCAGGGAGGATTCACGCTTCGGCCGCGTTCGCACTTTTACGGTGAGGGGAACCTCGGCCGAGAGCGAGAAAGCCCCGGGCTTGACGACTGCAAGAGTACTGCGCCAAGTCAGTAGCACGAAGGGCTCTCCGTTGATCAGTTTTTCCGTGCGTTCGGGTTGATGCGACAGATTGTTAAGCGCGAAATTGTCGTCTGTGAGCTTGGGCAAGCCGTTCAACGAGGAGACGAAGCCGGAACGCATGCCCACCTCCATTTCGACGGGAACACTCTCCCCGACATAGACGTCCCGCTTCGGGATGCTCAATCGCACGTAGGCTGAGCCGTCTTCGCTCAAGTGCACGCCTTTCGGTATCGATCCTCCTGAAAGAATTGGGGGCGGGGGTGGTGCGCCGGGCCCCGCCGAGCGCGGAATGCTCGTGCCACTCGCGGCTGCGTTCACCTGTAACACCAGCGGCTGGGCCTTGGGAGTGACGGCCGGAATTGTAAAGATGCCGGCAATTTGCGGCGTCACCCGCATGACCACCGATGATGACGGCAGAGTCGTGCCATTGATGAGTTGCACTTCGTGGGTCCGGGCGATGATCTCAAATTTCAATCCCGCAACAACCGGTATGGTGATGGGGTTCGTGCCATCTCCTAAATTCGTGATGGTGAATTGAGCCGATTCGCCCAACAAGATTTGCGCGGGTTGAATGGTAGCGTAGACCAGTGGATCATCGGCGAAGGCCGGCGCAGCGATGAAAGCCCCCAGCAACCCCAAGGCGGCCAGCCAACACCTTCGCAATGGGATTCCTGACCATCACCAGTTCTTGAAGGGCTTGTCTGGTGGCTGTATCGCGCCACGTTGCGCCCAGGGAATCGGCATGGATTGATGCTCGTCGCCTTTTACCGAGTCGAGCAGCTCGCGCGCTTCCTCTTGGGTCATCTGACCGGGGACACGTTGATTGTCAGCCGGCTGCGCATCCGCAGAACCCGGCGGCTGACCGGCGCTAGGTGGGGGTTGCTCGCCCTTTGCCTCGCCGCCCTTCGGCGGCGGCGGCGCGCCCTGGCCTTGGTTTGGATCTTGCGCTGGCGGCTGACTCTTACCTTGTTGCGGATTGTTCGGCGGGTTTTGGCCCTGATTTTGCTCCTTATCCTGAGGTCGATCGTTACTTTGATTTTGCTTCTGATTCTGATCCTGCTTCTGATCCTGGTTCTGCTTCTGGTTCTTATCCTTATCTTGATTCTGGTTCTGATTTTTATTTTTATCCTGCTGGTTGCCCTGATTCTGTTGGTTCTGCTGCTGCTTCAGTGCATCGATCTTGCGCTTCACCAAGTCGCGATTGTATTTGCTGTCGGCATCATCGGCGCGCATTTGCAACGCGGTGTCGTAGGCCTTCACCGCATCGTTCCATTTCTGCAGAGTCTCTTGCGGCGAAGTCTGCTCGGTTCTCTGCCCGGTTCGGTACAACGTATTGCCAAGGTTGTAGTAAGCGTCTTGTTGAATAGCCAATCGTTGCGGATCATCCGAGGGGGAGTGGGTAATTGATTGCTGGAACGATTGTGCGGCTTGCGGGAATTGGCCCGCACGGTATGCAGCAGTCCCGGCGTTGTATTCGACCACCGGTGCTTTCGAGTCCAGCACCGGGCCAGCGTGTGCTGCGCGCAGCCATAGCGCCAGCGCCAAGATCGATAGGGGCGCGGCGGCCAGCGCCCCGAGAGGCGCCCTACTACGCCGCCGTGAACCGATAAGAAGACTGCTCAGCAGCAATGCGAGGGAGGCGGCGAGCGGCCACTGATAGCGCTCGATATATATTTTCTGTTGCCTTGATGCCAGGTCATGCTTTGCGATGGAGCCGAGGACAGTCTGGAAGATCAATTCCAGGCCCTCTGCTTGGGTTCCCAGCGGCACGTAAAAACCGCCCGTTGCACCCGCGATGGCCTTCAGGCCCTGCTCATCGAGCCGCGACCTGACGAATGCGCCCGTCTCGTCCTTTACAAATCCGCCGCCATGCTCAGGCGGTATCGGGATCAAGTCACCGGCCGCTGTCCCGACGCCGACGGTATAGATCTTAATGCTGTCCGCCTTTGCCGCCGCCTCTGCTGCCTCGAAGGCACTACCCTCCAGATCTTCACCATCAGTCACCAAGATCAATATCCTATCGCTCCCGGGGCGTCGGCGCAGGGCGGCCTGCCCCGCTTGGATTGCCGTCGATATGTTGGTGCCGCCGCGTGGAATCGTGTTGGTGTCGATGGCGCCCAGCGACTCGTGAAAAGCTCCATAGTCGAGCGTAACTGGGCAGGCCAGAAAGGCGCTGCCGGCAAAGGCCACAATCCCCACGGCATCGCCTTCCAGCTTCTTGGCAAAATCATCGATCGCAAGCTTCGCGCGAGTGAGCCGATTGGGCTTCACGTCCGCAGTCAGCATGCTGCGCGAGGTGTCGATTGCGAAAATAATCTCATTGCCGCGGCGATTTACCTGCTCCCAGTGGAATCCCACTTCTGGACCGGCAAGCGCGACAAATAGGCAAATCAGCGCACCGAGGAACAAGGCGCGCTGTAAGCGCCGCCGGCCGAGCGAAATCGAACGCGTGAGCTGCTGGCGCAGATGCGCCGAGACGAATTGAGCAAGCGCCGCGTGCTGGCGCGCATCGTAGCGGCGCCACAGCCAGATGAGCGCCAGACAGGACAGCAGTCCCGCCGGCAGCCACGCGGGGCTGGCGAAGTTCACGGCAACCTCCGCAATCGCGTCTGCTGCAGCAACAGGCTAAGCCCGAGGATACCCAAAGCGGGTATCAGCACCCAGGGGTACAGCTCCTCCGTATGCTCGAACTTTTGCACCGTTTGCGCGGTTTTCTCGAAGCGATTGATTTGTTCATAAATCTTTTGCAAGGAATTCGTATCGGTCGCGCGATAAAACTTTCCGCCGGTCTCGTCGGCGACCGCCTGCAGCGTCTTCTCGTCCACATCAACTTTAGCCATGATCAGCCGCATGTTTCCAGCAGCATCCCGGACGGGGATCGGCGCATCGCCCCGTACGCCGACGCCGATGGTGTAGATCTTGACGCCCATGGCGCGGGCCGCCTCCGCGGCAGCGATGGGAGAAATCTTGCCGGTATTGTTCACCCCGTCGGTGAGCAAAATGATCACCTTGGATTTCGCCTGCGTTAGGCGCAGCCGGTTCACACCGGCCGCGATTGCTGAACCAATCGCCGTGCCATCATCCGCGCCGCCTACGGTGACCCGTTCCAGATTTTGCTGCAGCCAGTCATGATCGAGGGTAAGGGGGCTGACGAGATACGGCGCTCCCGCAAATGCAATGATGCCGATGCGGTCGTCGGGCCGTTCATCGATGAATTTCGATACCACGGACTTGACCACTTCGATGCGATTCACCCGTTGATAATCGATTTGGAAATCCAACGCCTGCATGGAACCGGAGACATCCAGGCCGAGCACGATATCGATGCCGTGCGCAGTGACTTCGGTGCGGCCATGGGCGCGCTGCGGCCGAGCCAGCCCGACGATGATCAATGCGCCGGCGAGGATCGGCAGCAGCCACGACAAAAGGCCCATTCGGCTGCGGCCGCGCCGCGCCACGTCGCGCGCGAGGCTGACATCCGAATATTCGATGGCCGCGACCGGCCCGCGCCGTCCTCGCCAAAGCAGCACGATCGGCAGCAGCGCCAATAGCCAAAACCACTCAGGTTGCAGGAAGCGAGTCATGCGTCTCGGCGGTTGCTAAAACGAACGCGCGCGCGCTTTGCAGCAGCGACTCCATGTTTTGTTGGGTCAGCGACTGGGCGGCGAATTTTACGAAATCGCACTGATGCAGAAATTCTCCCAGCAGCCCCTGATGCCGTGCAAGCGCAGCGTCGGAACTCTGGAGAAGATCGTGTAAAAACTCTTCGGTGGTGCGGCGCGTGGCCGTCACCTTGAATCTTTGTTCGATGTAGATGCGAACAATATCCGATACCGCAATGGAGAACTCACGCGCGCGCGCAGGCTGCATGAGCGCACCGAGTTCTTCCAGGCGCTGTAGGGCAAGTTCATAGGGCGACAAAACCCGTGCCACGCGCTTGCGCCGCCAGCGCCAAAAGCCGTAGAACCCCAAGCCGATGAGCAGCGCGCCCGCGGCGAGAGCCGGCCAAGCCCAGCCGGGAAGGAGATACCTGGGGCCGCGGATATCGCGAATATCCTCTGCAACCGGGGCGGCAGCCAGGCCTGCGCAGATCGACATACTGATCAGTGCGGCAGCCGCCGGGAGGCGCCTGCCGGTGAGCCGACCGTTCATGCGCGTCTGCGCTCTCGGGTTTTGAAGAAGCGCTGCAGCGCGGGCATGTAGGGCGCATTGGTCTGCAGCTGCAAGGTATCGATGCCCTCGGAGCGAAAGTCGCTGACCAGGCGGCGGCCTCTTTCCAAGGACAGTTCTTTGAAGCGCTTGCGGATCACTGCGCTCGCGGTGTCCAGCTCGATCACCTCGCCGCTTTCCGCGTCCTCGAGCGCGACGATCCCCACGTCCGGAAGTTCCTTCTCGCGCGGATCCTCGACGTGCACGGCTATCAGATCGTGACGGCGATTCGTGCGGCGCATGGCGCGCCGCAGATCGACGCGCGCGGCGGCCGTGTTCTTCGGCGTTTCAAAATCTGAAATGAGAAATACCACTGCACGGCGGTGCAGCAGCCGGTTCGCGACGTCAAGCGCCTTGACGGTATCGGTGCCGATACGTTCGGGCGTGTGATACAAAATATCCCTCACAACGCGCAAGACGTGGCGGCGGCCTTTTTTCGGCGGCAGATACCTTTCGACCTGGTCGGTATACAGCAGCAATCCGACTTTATCGCTGTTGCGAATGGCGGAAAAAGCCAGGACGCTGGCGAGTTCAGCGGCGAGATCCCGCTTGCTGAGGGCGGCAGAGCCAAAATTTCCTGACGCGCTGATGTCCACCAGCAAAAAGATGGTGAGCTCGCGCTCCTCGGTGAATTTCTTGACGAACGGCCGCCCGGCACGCGCCGTGACATTCCAATCGATGGTACGTACCTCGTCACCCGGGCTGTATTCGCGCACTTCATCGAAGTCCATGCCCCGGCCCTTGAATACGGAGTGGTAGGAACCGGCCAGGCTGTCATTGACCATGCGCCGCGTGCGAATCTCGAGCTGGCGCATGCTGCTCATGATGGCCTTGTGGGACTTGCCGGTATCCTGCGCCACTACGGCACCGGTAGAGTATTGAGTATTTTCTCGATGACGTTCTCAGAGGAGATATTTTCGGCCTCTGCCTCATAGGTGACTGAGACACGATGACGCAGCACATCGAGCGCAATCGACTTCACATCCTGCGGGATGACGAAATGGCGGCCGTTCAAGAACGCCATGGCCCGCGCTCCCAGCGTCAGTGCAATGGTTGCGCGCGGCGAAGCGCCGTTCTGGATGTAGCCGTTTAGATTTAGGGAAGTCGCGATGGGAGGGCGCGTCGCCAGTACCAGATCCACGATGTAGTCGCGGATCTTCTCATCCACATACAGGGTATTGACGACGTGACGAGCCTCAACGATCTGTTCGGCACTCACGACGGCGCGGGGAACAAGCATGGCTTCCGTCGTGGCCATCGCGTCCAGGATGGCGCGCTCATCGGCGCGGTTTGGATAGGTGACAATGACCTTCATCATGAAGCGGTCGATTTGCGCTTCTGGCAGCGGATAGGTTCCCTCCTGCTCCAAGGGATTCTGGGTGGCAAGCACCAAGAAAGGATTGGGCAGCGAGTAAGTCTGCATCGCCAATCGTCACTTGCCGCTCCTGCATGGCCTCGAGCAGCGCGCTTTGAACTTTTGCCGGCGCCCGGTTGATCTCATCAGCCAGAATCAGATTGCTGAAAATCGGACCGTGCTTGGTGCGGAATGCCCCGTCCTGAGGGTTGTAAATCATCGTTCCGACGATATCGGCGGGGAGCATATCGGGCGTGAACTGCAGCCGCTTAAAATGCAGCGCGATGCAGCTTGCCAGCGTCTTGAGTGCCAGCGTTTTCGCCAAGCCCGGTACGCCTTCGAGCAAAACGTGCCCGTTGGTAAGCAGCGCGATCAGTAGTCGGTCCAATAAATGCCGCTGGCCCACGATGACCCGTGCCATCTCCTGCTGCAACGGGCGAATCCAAGCCGAGCTCGCCGTGACCGCTTCGCGTCCGGCACGCATCGCGGGATCCAACGACACCGGTGTGGAAACATGCTCTCGGGGCGCCGCGGCGGGCTGATACCTCGCGTTTTGCTCGGGGAGCGGCGGGGCAGCTTTCTGATTCATTCGGCGCGATCCTTCATGACAAACCTTACAAATTTGGGGACGAGTGCGGGCATTGGAATCGTCCGTGACGCGCTACTCGCGAATCAAGCTTTGAACTTGCAGAGGGCTTGCGGGTTCCCTGATAACTGCGAAGCGAGACACAAATCTAGAATTCTCCGTACCCTCGCGCCATGGCAGCAGCAAATATCGGCAAAAATACGAACAGCGCCAATTCCCAATGCACATAGCGTCTGACGGAACGCACGTCCGACTCGCTCGGCGCGAGCCCCGATTTTCGCCATCGAATCAAAGCCAGCGTCGGCGGCAGCGACAGCAAACCAATGGCTGCGAATGTACCCAGCTTGGCCCAAAAGAAGCCATTGTGCGAATAATAGCCCCAGCCCTTGGCGGCGAATATTGCCCGACAGAAGCCGACCACCAGCACCGCTGCCGCCAACATTCCATACCAAAGATCGAGCGAAGCGAGCCGCGCGACCGTGGCGCTGCTCATGCCGGGACGTACCGCCCAAAATTCAGCGCAGATGATTCCAAAGATCGCGAAGATCAGAACATGGTGGCCGATGGCGAGCAGTAGATCGAGCATGGCGGATGTCCCAGGATGATTTCATGCTATTGAATTTTATGGATTTTACCACGTCTTTGGCATAACCAACTCTTGGCAACGGCAAACAATAATCCTCGTCCCGGAGGATATCAATTGAACGGCCGTGCGCCCTTGAATGTAACGATCGTTACATCATAGGATCGGCGCATGTCGACGCGCAAAGCCGATCTGTTGGAGAGCCTCATCGCCTACTTGGTCAAGCGCGGTATCGCCGATCTGTCGTTGCGGCCCATGGCTGCCGCCGTGGGAACCAGCGCCCGATTGCTGATTTTTCACTTCGGCTCGAAGGAGCGGCTGCTCCTCGAGGTATTGGATGAGATGCAGGCGCGACTGCAACGTTCGCTGGCTCAGTTATTGGCTGAACCGAATCCTTCTCGTGCCGCACCGCTGCGGCAATTTTGGGATTGGGCACTGAAGGACGCTAATTTCGCTCCGCTTCGCGTCATGTATCAGTTGCACATTCTCGCGGCACAAGACCATAGAACCTACGGACGATTCTTGAAGCGAAATTCTCTCAACTGGCTCGAGTTGGTTCAGACGGTATTGAAGCCATCGCAGCGCTCCTCGGCGTTGGCAAGCCTGATCGTCGCCGTTTTCGACGGCCTGTTCATCGAAGTCGTGAGCACCGGCGACCGCAGGCGGGCCTCGGCGGCCATCGATGAATTCATATCCATGGCTAGAAGGCATACCCATGTCCGGCGTCTCGTCCGCAAACATGCGTTGCACTAGGCGCCTGCGATGAAAATGCCCGGGCTGATTTGATCTATCGACTCTTGCGCCGCAGACGCGGGAGCACGCCTTCCAATTCTGGGTAGTGGCGAAAAATACCGTCCTCATTGAACGCAATGCGTCGCGGAGACTTAAGATAGGCCGAGATTCGCGGGCGATCCTGTATTCGGGCATGCAGGGCGAAAAGATGCCGATACTTGCGCGCGCCAGAGGCCATTGTCTTGGGAAACGCATAGCTTAAACCCGCCACGATTTGAAACAGGGACAGGTCCGCATACGTTAATTTAGCCCCCAAGAGATACCGGTCCCCGGGTCGGTTCGACGCCAGGATTTTTTCAAAATACCCCAGATACTTGGGCATCCGGTTCTTAATGAAATCCGCGGCTTTACGGCGCGCCTCCTTTTTCTGATCCTCGTAGTACAACGAAACGGCGACGGGATGATGGGTGTCGTGAACTTCGGCGAGCAGGTCGGCGACTGTCAATTGCAGTTCGTGCGTCCATAGTCGCCCGCTCTGACTGCGCGGCGCGAGCGAGTGGCGCGGCCCGAGAAATTGCAGGATGTTGGCGGTTTGGCCAATAACCAGCCTACCGGCTCGCAAGAAGGGTGGCGCAAACGGCGGCCGCTCCACCGCGCGCCCCTGTAAAAAGTGCATGAGCGATGCCACCCCGGCGCCTCTTCCGGACTCTCGGGCCACATCTCGATACGGCGCAGCCGCCTCCTCGAGCGCCAAACGCACGAATTCGCCGCGGCCTTGGATGGTCGGCCAGTAGTAAAGTTCATACATCCTGATCTCCTACAGAGAAAGAAGTGCAGCGCGTCATCCATCCTAATTCTTATGGCGCTCCAATCGGTACAATGGACGGATAAGTGTAACTGAGGACCTGTATGAGCCCGGGAATGCGGCCGGTACGTATTCAGCCCGCTGACGTGGCGGAAGAAGACGCCATCAAGTCGTGGCTGGACGCGCTCGCCAGCGGTAGTTGCGATGCGCCGACTTTTCTGCGAAGAGATGGAAGACAGGTTCGGCGCCGAGGCAGACGAAAACTGGGAAATCCTGTCGCAGCTGGATCAGTACTATCGCCGCGGCCGAATCGAGACCGAAGTATTTCAATACCATCAAAACTGCGCTGGCTGAATCGGCGATGGGACTCAGTGCGAGTTCACCCGCGCTGGATAGCTCAAGCGTGCGCACAGCTGCACACGCGGCGGCTTCGCCACCCCTGGTTAAGGCCCCGGTTAAGGATAACTCGGCAATGCGTGCTGCCCCGCGGGCACCGGCTTCGGACCCGCCGGCCACGCATAACACCGCGGCCCGCGCTGTCCCACCGGCACCGGCTTCGACTCTATCGGCCACCAATCATTCGGCCGTGCGCGCCGACGCCAGCGGCGCGCGATACCGCCGCTATGCGCGACGTTCCTGCCGCACGCGAGGAGACGCAATCGTCGGATTCGGTGGACGATCTTAAACCAGGCGCCGTGCTGCGGGGCCGCTATCGAATTGAAGGCGTTCTCGGACACGGCCGCATGGGCACGGTGTTCCAAGTTCTGGATGAATTTCGTCTCGAAGGGCACAGGCACTCAGCGCATTGGCGGCTCAAGGTTTTGCATCCGGCCGTGGCCAAGCGTGCCGACTTGCTGGCCGACTTGCGTCGAGAGTTTCAGGCTCTGCAATTGCTGTCGCATCCGAACATTATCCGTGTGTTTGAATTTGACCGAGATGGTCCGTTGGTATTCTTCACAATGGAACTGCTGAATGGGGCGACCGCTCAGTCGCTTATTGCAGGCGAGAAAACTCGTTCCCTTGGACCGCCCGCAAGCATTGGCCGTCATCCGCGACATCGGCGCCGCCTTAGCCTATGCACATGCGCACGGCACCGTACATGGCGACTTGAATCTGCAAAATATTTTCATCACTGGACCGGGCGAAGTGCGCGTCATGGGCTTTGGGGGTTCGCTCAAGGCACGCCGCACTTATCAAGCGCCTGACCAGGAAATGACGCTGCCATTTTCGGCCTCCACCTGCGCGAGTTGCCAAGTACTGGAGGGCGAGCGCCCTGACATTCGAGATGACGTTTTCTCGCTTGGGTACATCGCCTACTTGCTATTGTCCGGCGCTCATCCATTCACGAAGAGCACAGCTATCGAAGCCCGTGCGGCTAAATACAGGATACGCCGACCAGCCAATCTCAGCGGCCGGCAGTGGCAGGCCCTTCGCAGCGCGCTTCGTTGGGAGTGCGAAAAGCGTCCATCCGATGTGGAGCGGTGGATCAAGGAATTGGAAATACGCGGGGCGGCACCGCGATTGGCCCCGCTCAACGAGCTTCTGGAAATACCTTCCGCCAAAAAATCACCCTGGGTCGCCGCCGGCATTGTGGCGGCAGTTGCCGTCCTGCTCTTCGCAGGCTACTGGGCACTCGCCCCTCGAGACATGCTGCCTCGCATCGATTCGAGCACGCCCAAGCGTGCGCCCTCTGATGCTGCGCCGTCAGCGGCGGCGTTGCCGTCAGCGGTGTTGCCGTCGGCGGCGTCGCCATCAGCGGTGTTGCCGCCCCCAGCGGCGACTTCGGTGCCGGCAACACCTGAGCCGACCGTTGCGCAAACTCCTAAGACGCCACCTGCCGCCGCATCTCCCAGGCCCGCACCCCCCGCTGCATCGCTCGCGCCTGCACCTGCCGCGCGCTGCATCCGCGACGGGCGCACCGAAGGTTGAATTGGCTGCAGACACGGTTGATGTTCCCGCTGGTCAGCCAGCAGCCGAAGTGACGGTGCGCCGCAAGGGCAATTTGCGCGGCGAGACTAGCTTTACGTGGTGGACCGAGTCGGGTACCGCGAAACCGGGCGCTGATTTCTCAGCCGTCGTGCCGCAGCTCGCGTACTTCGAGAATGGAAAGTCGACCGTTTTTTTGAGCATTCCCTTACGGAATGCTCGCCACGCTCAATCGAAGAGCTTTTACGTGGTCATCGAGCAATCGCCGGGTGGTGCGCCTCTGGGCAGTCGAACCTTGACGTTGGTGACGCTCATGCCGAGCGACTAGCCTGTTGCGTAGATCGCAGCAAACGCTTGGCGCAGCGCATTTTTTTGTACCTTACCCATGGCGTTGCGCGGCAACTCCTCGACCAGCAGAATCCGTTTCGGCACTTTGTAGCGGGCCAAGCGCGCTTTGACTGATTCTATGATCGCCTCTTCCGAGAGAACCGCGCCCGGCTTCGCCACGACCGCGGCCGTAACTCCCTCGCCAAAATCCGGATGCGGCACGCCGAACACGGCGCTTTCCAGAACTCCCTCGATGGCGTCCAACTCGGTTTCCACCTCCTTGGGATAGACGTTATAGCCGCCGCTGATCACCAGGTCCTTGGCGCGGCCGACGATGTGCACGTAACCGTCGCGATCGATACGTCCAACATCCCCCGTCTTGAACCATCCATCGGCGGAAAACTCACTGCGAGTTTTCTGCTCGTCGCGCCAGTACCCCGCAAATACATTGGGGCCCTTGACCTCGAGAGTGCCGACGACATCCGCGTCGACCGCGACCGCGCCGTTTTCCACGTTCAGCACGCGCAGCGAAACTCCCTTCAAAGGCGGCCCGACCGAACCGGCCAATCTCACGCCCTCATAGGGATTGGAGGTGTTCATCATGGTTTCCGACATGCCATAGCGCTCCAGAATCACATGTCCCGTGCGCTGCAGAAATTCTCGGTGAGTTTCGGCCAGGAGCGGCGCCGAACCCGAAACGAACAGGCGCATCGTCGCCGTCGCTTCGCGATTCAGACCTCTTTGCTGCAGCAGGCGCGTGTAGTGCGTCGGCACGCCCATGTACACCGAAGCCTGGGGAAAATACTCGAGCACCTGAGCTGCATCGAATTTTGAAACCAACAGCAGGCTCGACATTGAGGCGAGAACGGTGTTGATCGCAACAAACAAGCCGTGAATGTGAAATAGCGGCAGCGTGTGCAGCAACACGTCCGCTGCGCTGAAGCGCCAGGCCTCCGCCAAGACGGCGGCATTTGAGCCCAGGTTCGCGCGCGTGAGCATGGCGCCCTTGGGACGGCCGGTGGTGCCGGATGTGTAAATTATTGCCGCAAGCGAGCGGCTCTCGAGCTGAGGTGGCGCGGCAAAATTAGCGTCGGACTCGCCGGCCAGCAGCGGCAAGGAGCCGGTACCGTCCGCATCCAGCGTCTCAACGCAGTCAACTTGTGATTGCCGAGCCAGCGCTTCGATCGAGTTACGGTCTTGTGGCCGAACGATGGCCGCTCGCGGCTGCGAATCGCGTAGGTAATATTCGACTTCGTTGGCGGTATTCGCAACATTGATGGGCACGAACACGGCACCCATGCGCAGACAAGCGACGTAGAGGAAAACCGCCTCCGCGGATTTGTCGACTTGAACTGCAACACGATCGCCGCAACTGCACTCCGCGCCGCATGAGCGCTGAGACAATTCGTCCGGACTGCTCGCGAAGCGCCGCATAGCTGAAATTGCGACCCTGCGGCGTCCGTAAGAATAGCCGGTCGGAGCGCAGCTGAGTGTCTCCGAGCCAGTCAATCGGATCTCTGGCAGATGTCATTTTCGCATGATGCCATAGCGCTATTGGCCGGCCGTCAGTCGCTCCCAAATCGGCGCGACGATCGTATCCGCCAATCCGACATCTTGGGCAGTCGCCAGTCCCTCGTCAGCCGTAATGACGCTCTGGGTTTGCAGCAAGGACAAGGTTCCCAGCAGTTCACCGGCGCACAGCGCCATGGTCAGAGCTTCGCCCGGCGATCTTTCAATCGCCGCGACGAGCCGCGGCGAAGTTTCCCAATGCTTGGCGATACGCACCGAGACTTGCGGGCCGAGCGCCGCGGTCAGGGCGACGAACAGGGAGGGATTCGGTGCCAGCCGCGGGCGCTGAGCGTAGACATCAAGCGTGGCTCCGTAAACAACCAGGGGCCCCAAGGCGCTGAGCAGGATTAGAAGCTGGGCCTCGAAGCGCTCTTGCGGCAGGACCTTCAGCGCATACAATTCGGCGGCGCGTGCCGCGCGCTCGGTCCGCTCCCACAACATGCGCGGAAAACGCGGAAAATTGCTGCGCGTCGCGCGAAACACCGGCTGCAGCATGGCCGTCGCCACCAGGCCTCGCAGCGCATCCACGCCGAGAACCACGATCGCACGTTGGATGGTTTCGATGGGCGCGGGAGAGGTTCTGTGGAGCGGCGAGTTCGCGAGCCGCAGTACGTCAGAGGTCAGCACCGGATCGTGCGCGACGATGCGCGACAGCTTGTCGGTGGCGGTGCTCGGGTCATCCATCGCGCGCAGTAGTTGCGGCATCAATGTCGGGCGTCGCGGAAAATACTTCGGATCCAGCGCATTGGCCTGAAGAGCGGCAGAAGCCCAGTCTCTGACCCAAGCATGCGCGGGCTCCAAAAGCTGCGGCTCGGGCGGCGCCGCAAACGCAAGCTTCCAGAGGCGCTCGGTTACCAGGTTATTGGCGACTTCGGCGCGTGCCGCATCGGGCGCCGATGTGGGTGCCCCGCTTCGCGATCCAGTGTCTTTCGCCGCGCTGCGCGCCGGGAGTTGCGTCTGCGTCTTGCTGACCCCGCGCGCGCGCCGGTAGATCAACCATGCCGCAATGCCGCCGAGCAGGCATGCAATCACGATCGCAACCAAAACCATGCCCGTCACCCCGTAGCCTAAGAAATCAGTAATGCGGCGGCCGCTCCTGTTCCAATGTGCGCGGCTCGTCAGACGGCGTAGCCGACATTCTCTCTTTGATTGCCTTGAGCTGCCCCGCGATCAACTGAATGTCCTGGTGCTGACGGAACACCGCATCGCTGAGCTCGAGGATGGCGCGCTCGAGATAAGCCATCTTGGATTGGACCCGTTCCAACGGGTCATCCTCGGCGGCGGTCAATGTTTCGCGCCATAGAATAAATAGTCGGCCGTGTACGACGCTCGCAGCTGTTGTCCGGCCTGTTCACGGCGGCATCCGGTCGCGGGCACACTGCCTCCCACCGTATTCAGGCGCTGGATAAACTGCACGTGCGCGAAGAGCCCGTTGCCGGCGGTCGCCCTCGCCCGCAGCAGCAGCCAGGGGATCGAGTTGGGCTTCGGGCTTGGGCTGTTGCCGATCACTTCCCCGACCACTCGGCTGCCATCACTGGCTTCCCACGTCGGCCCGCCATAATGCTTGCCGACGATTCGGCCGCCTCGCGTTGCCAGGTTGGCCTCCGGTCCTTTAAATGCCCACTCAAATTGCGAGGCATCATTCTTCGAGGGTTGGCACTCGTAAATCTGCACGCCTGTGGCATGCAACTGCTTGAGCAGCGTTTGATCCGCAGGCACGCGCAAGGGTCCGGGCGCCGGCGGTGTTGCCGCGCATCCGGCCAGCACCGCGCACAAGGCAAGACAGAGGCCGAGAGATGATTGGGTTTTCATGGGCACATTATGTCAGGAGAACGGACTGACGAGCGATACTCAAGTGCGCTATTGTGCGTGGATCATGCAACGAAAGACCCAGCGGCGGGTGCTCGCCATCGATGTCGGCGGGTCACATGTAAAACTAAAAGTCTCGGGGCACCGCGAAACGCGCGCATTTGAATCCGGGCCGACGATGACACCGCGCCAGATGGTCGCGCGCGTGCGCAAACTGACTGCCGATTTGAAGTTTGATGTCGTTTCCATTGGCTACCCGGGAGTGGTGGTCCACGGCAAGATCATGACTGAACCCTACAATCTTGGGCGGGGCTGGGTGGGTTTCGATTTTCGCAAAGCTTTTGGAAGGCCCACTCAACTGATGAACGATGCTGCGATGCAGGCGATTGGCAGCTATGAAGGCGGACGCATGCTGTTCTTGGGCTTGGGCACCGGACTGGGCTCGGCACTCGTTGTCGACGGCACCGTGGCGCCAATGGAACTTGCGCATCTGCCTTACAAGGGCGGCCGTACCTACGAGGACTATGTCGGCGATCGCGGCCGCCGCCGTCTCGGCGCCAAAAAGTGGCGACGTACGGTCGCAACCGTAGTCGAGCAACTAAGCAAGGCGCTGGAAGTCGATTACGTCGTGCTGGGCGGCGGCAATGCTCGCAAGCTAAAACAACTGCCCAAGAACGCGCGACTTGGCAACAACGAGTTCGCCTTTTTGGGCGGCTATCGAGTCTGGCGCACGCCGGCACCCCGCCTCGCCGTCTAAGCTGCCATCAAGGCGTTGTTATTTCGCCCGGCGCAACTCGAAACCCAATCTGGGGAAGTGCACCACGACGCTGCCGGCGCGTTGATCGTCACGCGCGATCGCGAACGCCGTCTTGGTCGCGCCGTATAATCTGCCCTCGATTGGCTCGACGCCGGTATCGGTTGCCGCCGCGACCACCCGATCGCCGATGGCAAGTCCGTGCGAGTCGAGATTTCCCGGTGATTTGTCAGCCGTGGCGTCTCGCGCGATGGCAATGGCGGCACCGCTGTCGAGCTTCTCGTGCGTGCCATGACCGAAGGCAGCCATTCGTGCCCGCCAGCCTTGCAGCGCTGGGAAGGAGTCGAGAATTTTGGCCACAGGACCGCCGCGCAACACGAACCACAGGCAGTGATAGATCGAAAAATCCGCGATGCTGGGCGTTGTTCCGAAGAAGAAATCTTGCTTGCCGAGTGCCTCATCCAAGCGTTCCAAGTACAGCGCAAATGCCGAGTTCGCATCCGCAGGACGCATGCGCGGCATATTGGCGCGAAACACGGCGCGGTCATCTCCGAAAGCTTTAATGGCTTCCGGCGGCGTTCCCGCAAAAAGATGTGCCAGTCCCTCCGGCTGCATGGCGAAGGGAATCGCGGTCCAAAACAAAGTGGAGTCCGCCCATTGGGCCAGGATTCGCGATGCACCCGCAACACCGCGTGGATACAGGGTCGGGCTCGATGCGCGCTCCTCGAGTACATCGGCGATCAGCGCCGTGTCGCAGTAGATGTCCGCGCCGATTTGCAGCACCGGCGTCTTGCGGTATCCGCCGGTGAGCGCGACTAGGTCAGGCTTTGGCATGATATTGGGAATGTGCACCGACGACCAATGCAGCCCCTTAAAGCCGAATATCAATCGCACTTTTTCCGCAAAAGGCGACATCGGATAGTGGTGCAGAATGAGCTTTTGCATGTTCCTTCAATAAAGTCGAACCAATTGTTTGCCGAAATTGTGACCCTTCAACATTCCGATGAATGCCTGCGGTGCCGCTGCGAGACCTTCGGCGATGGTCTCTCTATATTTCAACTTTCCCGACGCCACGAGGCCGCCCAATGCGGTCAGACCTTCGGGCCAGAGATTCAAATGATCCGAGATGATGAATCCTTGCATTTTGAAGCGGGCCACCAAGAACATGCCTGGATTTAAGATGGCGCTCTTCGGTGTAGATCCCGGCGTCATGTTGTAGTCGGCGATCAGACCGCAAATCGCTACGCGCGCAAAGGGATTGAGCAGCGACATGACGGCGTTCAAAACATCGCCGCCGACATTCTCGAAGTGCGCATCCACGCCTTTGGGCGCCGCGGCCGCTATCAATGCGGCCAACGCCTTGGCGTCCGCAGCGGCTTTATAGTCGACGCACGCATCGAATCCCAAGTTCTTGCGTGACGTAGCGGCACTTATCCGCTCCGCCGGCAATTCCCACCACGCGCACCCCCGCAATACGCGCCAATTGCCCCACCACGCTGCCCACGGCACCGGCGGCCGCGCTGACGACAACCGTCTCGCCGGCTTTCGCTTCCATGATCTTGTTATAGCCATACCAGGCGGTCATGCCCGGCATGCCGACCACGCCCAAATACGTCGATAGCGGGATATGACGCGCGTCCACCTTGGCTAGTCCTTCGGCTTTGCTCACGCCGTACTCGGCCCAACCCAGCATGCCGCGCACCGTGTCCCCCACTGCGAATTGGCTGCTGCGCGACTCCACCACCTCGCCTACGGTCGCGCCGCCCATGGTCTCGTTGAGCATTTGCGGCATGGCATAGGATTTCGCGTCGTTCATTCGGCCCCGCATATAGGGGTCGAGCGATAGATACTGATTGCGCACACGCACTTCGCCCTCGCCGAGCGGCGGGCTCGGAGTCTCTTCGAGGCGAAAATTTTCTGGGCTGCACCAGCCATGCGGACGCGATACCAGCACGATGCGGCGATAAGAATTAGCCATCGGCTACAGCTCCTGATTTCAAGTATTTGAATGTGCCCATCGCTTTGGCTATCAAGCGATCATCGGTATCCCTGACTTCGCCCTCGCAGAACGCCATGGTGGTGGAGCGATGATACGCGAATCCTGAGACAATCAAGCGCGTACCGGCCTGCGCCGGCTGCAAAAAACTGGTCTTCATCTCGACGGTTACGCCGCCGCCCGCGCCCGCGTTGAGTGATCGACCGGCTACCGCCATCGCCACATCGAGCAGCGACATGAGCACGCCGCCGTGCGCGACCGACCAACTATTGAGATGCCAGGGCTCGAGATTCAGCGCAACCACCGAGCGGCCGTCTGCGGCGCTGATGAATTCGACTCCGAGTTCTTTGATGAAAGGGACATTGAGCCGGAAAGCGCTGGTTTGAGTCACACGAAACCGTACCTTGCGGCGCTGGTGCATGTCAATCAAACGCCGAGCCCCGCCGGTTGCTGGCACAATGAACGAACTGATGACCGCCGCTACCGCAAGTGTTCTGCGATTCGCCGCCATGTTGCTGGCCACTCTGCTGCTGGGCATCCCGGCGGTGTGGGGCGCGCTCGCACTCTGGTATCAGGCTCCCGGAGGAGGACAACTTAAAAGCATCTTTGTCCTGCTCTGGAGCGCATTCACGCTCGGTGTGCTGTTCGCCCTGTGGCAAGGCCGCGCCGGCCTCGCCTTTGTGAGCTTCGCTATTGCCTTCGCAATCCTGCTCATCTGGTGGCAGCGCATTACCCCGACCAACGAGCGCCTCTGGGCGGACGATGTGGCGCAAATCACCCACGGCGGCATCGAAGGCAGCCGCGTGACGCTGCACAACGTCCGTAATTTCGATTGGCGCAGCAACAGCGAATACACGCAGCGCTGGGAAACACGCAGCTACGATCTCGACAAGCTCACGTCGGTCGACATGATCATGTCGTACTGGGACGGCTGGGCGATCGCGCACATGCTGATATCGTTCGGATTCGATGACGGCCAACACGTCGCCTTCTCGGTGGAGGTACGGCGCCGAAAGAATGAAACCTATTCCGAACTCGGCGGCTTCTTCAAGAGGGACGGCCTCAGCATCATTGCGGCCGATGAGCGCGACGTCATCCGCGTGCGCACCAATATTCGCGGTGAAGACGACTATCTGTATCGCATCCGCATGCCACAGCCGGCCATGCGCTCGCTGTTTCTCGGCTACGTCGAGCAGGCTGACCGGCTCCTCGACACGCCCCGCTTCTACAACACCATTACCGTCAATTGCACCACGCTGGTCTATCACATGATGAAGCGAATCGTCGGGTATCTGCCGCTGGAGCTATCGGTTGCTGTTCACGGGTTATCTGCCCGCATATGTCTACCGCGTCGGGGGCCTGGATCAGCGCTTCACGCTCGAGGAGTTGCGCGCGCTTGGGCCGGATCACCGAGCGCGCCAGACAGTCGGACCGCAGCGATACATTCTCCGCGGACATTCGCAAGGGCATTCCCGCCGATTGATCCCGCCGCTTTGCCGGCGGCGACGCCCGAACAGCCGCTCGCTGCGGCCGCACCGGCTAAAGCTCAGTGCAGCGGCGTGAATCCGTAGTGATGAAACGCCAAATCGCCGGCCGGACCGCGAATATAAGCCAGAAACTTGACCGCATCGGGCCGCGCGCCGCTGGTCAAGCGCCGCAGGATAAATGATCGGCATATGGCTGTCCGCCGGAAACATGCCGACCACGCGCACATTTTTGTCGACCATTGCATCGGTTGCGTAAACGATGCCAAGTGCGGCCTCGCCTCGATCAACGAATGCCAGCGCAGAACGCACGCTGTCGGCGCGCACGAGCCGCGCCGCGACTTCGTCCCAGACGCCAAGATTGGTCAACGCCTCATGCGCGTACCGGCCCACCGGCACGGAATCCGGATCGCCGGTCGCCAAGCGGCTCTTACCCACAGCGGCGGCCAGCGCGAAATGCGGTTCGATCTTCAAACTGATTTTACTGTCGACCGGCGCGATCAGGACCAATTGATTTCCCAACATATCGTGTCGGGTTGCCGCTTGAATCAAGTTTCTCGCCTGCAGATAATCCATCCACTCCAGATCCGCCGAGAAAAACACGTCGGCACGCGAACCATTTTCGATCTGGCGGGCGAGTGCCGAACTCGCTGCGAAGGAGAAACGCACCGGGATCGATGTGTCCTTGGTGAAGGCATCGCCCAAATCCTGCAGCACATTGGTCAGGGACGCGGCGGCAAACACGGTGATGCGTTTTGTCCGAGTCCGCGGCCAGGGACCGGCAGCCGCACAAAAGACAGGCCGTCAGCAGCAGCCAGACGCGCAATCTTGATTTCATCATCGGCTAGTTGTGCGCCAGCACCGGCGCGCCGCTATACAGTTCCGGAAAGGTCCGGCGGAAATTCTCGATTTTCGGTATGTCGTAAATCGCGATATAAGGCTGCGTCGGGTTGTGGATCAGATAATCCTGGTGATAATCCTCCGCCGGATAGAAGCCCTTGAGCGGATCGACGCGAGTGACGATTGGCCGCGGAAATGCATGCGCCTGCTCCAGCTGGCTGATGTAAGCCTGCGCAATGCGTTTCTGAGTCTCGTCGGCTGTAAAAAATCGCCGAACGGTATTGAGTGCCGACATCGGGCCCCTGTCGATTCAGTTGGGTCGGATCGTGCACCACGGAAAATGCGATTTGCAATATCTGCCCATAGGAGATGGCTGCCGGATCGAAAGTTATCTTGCACCGATTCGGCATGCCCGGTGGTTCCCGAGCTGACCGTTTCGTAGTGCGCCGTCGCCTTCTCGCCGCCCGCGTAGCCCGCGACCACTTTTTTCACGCCGCGCACATGCTCGAATACGCCCTGCACGCCCCAAAAGCAGCCGCCGGACAACACCGCGGTCTGCGCAGGACCTGTCGGACTTCGGATTATCGACCAGCGGCGGGGCGATGATGACCGGCGCCTCTGCGCCGAGCAGCGGTGCGTGCCACAGACAAGCGCCCGCCGCGGCGGCGCCGGCCAGAGCGATGACGCCGGAGCGATATTGAATCCTTGCGAATTACCATAAACTCTCTCCTATGTGCTCGGCGCTATGCGCGCGGCACGAAATGCAGTGCCACCGAATTCATGCAATAGCGCAAGCCCGTGGGCTTCGGTCCATCGTCAAACACGTGGCCCAAGTGCGCGTCGCAGCGCCGGCAGGAGATCGCATCGCGCTGCATGCCGAAGGTCCTATCGCTGCTCTTGACCACATTCAGCGCGGAGATCGGCTGCCAGAAACTCGGCCAGCCGGTGCCGGACTCGAACTTGGTTTTCGAATCATAGAGCGCGGTATCGCAGCAGATGCAGTGGTAAATGCCGTCCGCGTGATTCCTGTCGTACTCGCCGGTGAATGCCACTTCCGTGCCGGCCTGGCGCGTGACGCGGAAGCTCAGCGGCGACAATTGCGCCTGCCACTCGGCATCGGTCTTGACGATTTTCGCCACACGCACGATCGCCGAGGCTCTTGCCGGCCGGTGAGAAATTCTCGATCGACACATCGCTATTCAGCATTGGACCCGAAAGCGTTGCCGCAGCGGCCCGACTGCATCAAAGGCAGCGCCGACACGGCGCAGAATCCTGCGATGAAGTTACGACGACTTATGATTGCCTGCATGACTTGCCCCTCACCCGAAAGTAAATGAATACGCTTGCACGCCGGGATCCAAGAACTCGATTGAAAACACATGCTCGCCAACATCGCCGGACTGACGGATCAATTGATACAGCCGCTGCCCGTCAATGATTCCGGCGCCGCTTGAATCCGTATCAGCGCCATGACTGGCTCCCGGCGCCGCCCCGTCCAGAGTCACGCGGAAGCGCACCGGCTTGCCGTCGCTGCCCGGGTCCCAGCACCAAGTGCAGGTCGCGCGCATAGAAGCGAAATTCAATTTTACCGCCGCTCGCGCCGAGCACGGCTTTTTCCGGGTCTACATTCCATGACCCGCGCAAGCGCCCATTGATTCAATTTCAATGCAGCGGGCGCCGAGTAGGTGTGCGCCTGGTCCTGGACGAAGCCGCCCGGCGAGGCGAAATTCTCGGCGCGGCGATAGCCCACGTAGGTCTCCGGCGACTGATCATGCGCCTCGTCGGGCGGCGCCTGAACACCCACGGCCTTCGCGCGCCCATTCCCGCCGGCGGCAAGCTCGGTCTTGCCCGCCTCGGTCAGCAAGGTGCGAATGATCTGTTCGGATTCCTCGTAGTTGCCTTCGCCGAAATGATGCGCGCGAATCCGCCCGGTGGCGTCGATGAAATAATGCGCCGGCCAGTATTGATTGTTGAATGCCTGCCAAATGGCATAGTCGTTGTCCAGCGCCACCGGATAGGTGATTTTCAAATCCGCGACCGCGCGCCGCACGTTGTCCGGATCCTTTTCGAATGCGAATTCCGGTGCATGCACGCCGATGACGACCAATCCATGATCCTTGTATTTTTGATACCACGATTCCACGTAGGGCAGCGCCCGCAGACAATTGATGCAGGAATAAGTCCAAAAATCGACCACCACCACCTTGCCGCGCAAGCTCTCGGGCGTGAGCGGCGGCGAATTCAGCCACAGCGTCGCGCCGGCGAACGAGGGCATTTCTCCTTCCACCGGTAAATCGCCGGCGGGCTTTGCAGCCGACATCATCATCGCGTGCCTCGCGCTGGTCTTGCTCATGGCCATCATGGCTGCCGTCCGGTGCGCGCCGTGGTCTGCGGATTGATTTTGTCGATCAGCGACTGCTCCAGACTGTTCGTGCCGTTGAGCGACAAGCGCGTGAGCACGCTCGAATCCCATCCAAACACGATGGCCACGACAGCCACCAGTACCGCGACACCGAGGCCCCGCCGCATCCATTCCCCGGCGCCCAGTGATTTCTTCAGAAACGCGAACACCCGTCCGCCGGCCAGCAATGCCACGGCCAATGAGGTCGCCGCGCCCGCGGCATAGGCAAACAGCAACAATGTGGTGCGGGCGTTGGGACCGGAGATCGCCGCGCCGGTCAGGATCAGACCGAGAATCGGACCCGCGCAGGGCGCCC
This sequence comes from uncultured Gammaproteobacteria bacterium, assembly GCA_963771615.1. Lineage (GTDB taxonomy): Bacteria > Pseudomonadota > Gammaproteobacteria > Steroidobacterales > Steroidobacteraceae > Bog-1198. The sequence continues at coordinate 279,017 of CAVYUD010000003.1, read as the reverse complement.
AGAGAAGGCCGGTGGCCACGCCGAGCAGCAAGGAGTTCAGCAGCGTAAAGCGGCCCGCAGCTCCGGGATTTGATTGCGCCAGCCGATTGCCCAGCGCGACGAACGGACGGGCCAGCCAATCAGCCAAACGCGTCGACAACAGAGTTGCCGCAAACGCGGTCAGCAGCACCAACGCGAAGACGCGCCCGTATTGATTAACCCGAACGGCCCACGAACCGCCCACCGCGGCCAGCGTGGCGATCGCGGCAAAGGTGATGGCCATGCCGGCCAACATCGGCAGGCCATTGCTCAGGAATTTTTGCTCCGAGCGCGCGAATACGAAGGGCAGCACGGGCAGGATGCAGGGACTCAAAATGGTCAGCACGCCGCCGAGAAACACCAAGATGACAATGGTCATGGTATCGCGATCTTACTCCTGTCAAATAAGACCGGCGATTGCGCCATTACATTGCAGTACGCTGTCAGGTCCCGCAAAAAGTCTGCAGCACGCGCTCAGAGGGTCGCGGCGGATTTGCATAAGCCGCGAGGGCGGCACGCTCAACATAGGGCGCTGCAAGCACCTGTGAGAGTTCCTCGAAAGGCGCGAAATCGCTGCGCTCGACCGCCGCCACGATCACCTGTTCGACGCGGTGATTACGCGGAATGTAGACAGGATTTGCCTCTCGCATGGATTCGGCGCGCAATTGCGGGCGCCACAACCTCTCGGCTCATCCGAGCCTGCCAACGCTGCGCCCACTCGTCATAATCGCCCGCATTGCTGAATTGCGCGCGCGCGCCATCGTCTTGCGGGTCGAGAGCCGCGGCGCACAGTGCGCGAAAGCTCAAGGTGAAGTCGGCCTGATTGCGCTGCATCGTCTGCAGCAACTCCTCAGCGAGCTGCCGATCTCCCGGCTCCGAGCTCGACAGTCCCAGCTTGCGGCGCATTCCGTCCAACCAGCAGTCTTTGAATAGCGTCTCAAAAGTCGCGATGCTCTCGGTGGCAGCCGCGATCGCCCGCTGCGTGTCCGCATCGATGAGCGGCAGCAAGGTTTCCGCGAACCGCGCCAAATTCCACAGCGCGGCATTCGGCTGATTCGCATAATGCATAGCGGCCGTGCTCGTCGATGGAGCTGAAGACGGTTGCCGGATCGAATGTATCCATGAATGCGCACGGACCGAAATCGATGGTCTCGCCGGACACCGCCATGTTGTCGGTATTCATGACGCCATGTATGAAACCCACGTTCATCCAGCGCGCGATGAGCGCAGCCTGACGCGCCACGACTTGCCCGAGCAGCGCCAAGTACGGATTCTTATCGTGCGCGCAGCGCGGGTAGTGCCGCTCGATCACATAGTCGGCGAGGATTTTCGTGCCCGCTGCATCCCCCCGAGCGGCGAAATATTCAAACGTCCCCACGCGCACGTGACTCGCGGCGACTCGCGTGACGATGGCGCCCGGCAGCAGCGTTTCGCGCCGCACGGACTCGCCTGTGGTTACCGCGGCGAGTGACCGCGTCGTCGGTATTCCCAACGCATGCATCGCTTCACTGACCAGGTATTCGCGCAGCACCGGTCCTAACGCGGCACGCCCATCGCCGCTGCGCGAATACGGAGTGCGGCCGCAGCCTTTCAGCTGAATATCGCGAAGCACGCCGGCTCGGTCGCGCATCTCTCCAATCAATATCGCCCGGCCATCTCCCAGTTGCGGCACAAAATGCCCGAACTGATGCCCGGCGTAGAGCCATGGCGATGGGATCGCTACCGCGCGGCAGGGTGTTGCCCGAAAAGCAATTTGCCAAGCCCGGCGCATCGAGACCGGCCAAATCAAGCTGCAAATCCGCCGCGAGTGCTTGATTGAGTTTGACCAGACTAGGCGCCGCGACGTGCGTTGGCTGCACTCGCGCAAAAAACCGTTGCGGCAGATTCGCATAGCTGCTCGGATTCACGCGTTAAGCGCCGCCTCGCGCGCAGCACTTGGCTAAAATTACCTTACCGCGGGTTGCGAGCCACGATCCGAACAAAATCAGCGCGAAAGCAATGAAGCCGCCGATACCAAGGTGTTCATCGAGTACCAGCACGCCGAGCAATGTCGCCACCACCGGATTGATGTAGGTGATCACCGATGCGCGTGAGGCGCCGGCATGCCGAACCAGAAAGAACATCAACAGCATTGCAACGGCCGTGCAGATGAGCCCGAGTATAGCGATCGACGCCAAGGCGTTCGCCGAGGGCAGGCTGGAAGGTATCTCGAGCGCGGCAGGAATCAGCAAGATGATGCTGGCTACACCTAAGCTCGCGGCGAGCGGGCCGATGGAATCGAGATCCTGCAGGTGACGCTGGATGATCAGCGGTCCCACCGCATAACCCAGCGTGGATACCAGCATGCAACCCACGCCCGCCCAGCCCAGCACACCCGCGATGGGGCCGGTCCCGAGCAGTGCGGCGACGCCGATGAAGCCGATCGCAAGGCCGGCGATGCGCCAAGCACCCAGCGCTTCACGAATGCCAAAGAAGCGCTGGATCAGGGCGACAGAGAGCGGAACCATGGCGATCAGGATCCCGGTGACGGAGGAACTGATCCAGCGCTCACCCAGCGAGATAAGCGAAAACGGAATCGCGAACTCCGCCAGCGCAAAGGCCACGATGGCTGCCTTGCGGGTGCCCAGTGAACGCAGCGCGCCGCGGCGCCAAGCAATCGGCAGCAGTACCAGGGTGGCAAGCGCGACGCGGCAGAATGCCAAGGCGAACGGCGGGACTTCTTGCACTGCAATCTTGATGAAAAAATAGGGCAGGCCCCAAATGATTCCAAGCGCCACAAAGGCCGTCCATCCTCGCCAGGTCATCTAGCACCTCAAAGCCGCTGATAAGCCTGCATGCTATCAGGGAACCTCATGGCGGTTACCGAGCTCTGTCAGTTACTGCTGACGGTCATTGGCCTACACGAATATCGGCCAAAAGAAGCAGAATTTCCGCCGCGTTGCGCGCAGACGCAGGGGGCTCGCGCCGACCAGAATAGTGCCAAAGAGTTGACATCCAGCCGAGATGAAGCGGTTGAGGAGCGAGATCGATGCCTTTCTTTCGCGATGATGGGTCGTCCATTCACTATCTAGAGCGGGGACGCGGCGAATCTTTACTGCTGATCCACGGCTTAGGCTGCAGCGGTGCGGCCTGGGCCTTTCAAGTAGCGGCTCTCGAACATCGGTTTCGGCTCATCATTCCCGATCTTCCCGGCAGCGGACACAGCTCGCCGCCGCGTACCGAATACACCATCGAAGGATTCGCGCACGCAATGTGGAGGCTGATGGATCATCTGCAGATCCACGACAACGAATATCGTTGGCTTTTCATTGGGCGGCGCAGTCGCGCTCGAGATGGCCGCGCTGCGGCCCAACTGCGTACCGAAGCTCGGCTTGATCAACAGCCTGGCGACCTATCAGCCGCGCGACTTACGCAAGTGGCTGGAAACCTACTTGTCGGCCACCATCGTGCGCATGGTCGGCATGCCGCGGGCAGCCTGCTTGATGGCCGCGCGGCTGTTCCCCGAGCCCTGGCAACGCGCCATGCGTGAGCATACCGCCCGCGTGATGGGCTCGGTCCCCGCGAATTCATACCTCGGCACCGGATTGGCGCTGGCGCGCTGGGCAATCCTGGATCGATTGGATGGCTTGACCAGCCGCGTCTTGCTGATCGCCGCCGAAAATGACTTCACGCCGCTGGCCGAGAAGCGCGAATTGGCGCAGAAGCTCAAAGCCGAGCTGGTGGTCGTTCGCGGCTCGCGCCATGGCACGCCTTTCGATTCGGTCGAAGCCACCAACGCCAGCCTGCTGGCGCTGCTGACCGACCAGCCGCTGCCTCCTCCCGCCCAGTGGGTGCGCGACACGCCTACGCGCGCGCAGGCGTTATCGCTCGCCGGCAGCATTGCCGAGGAACATGCCCTAAGCCCGCTGTTGCTCGACTAGTTCATTGCCACGGCAAGCGATTCAGATCGAGGTTGCCGCCGCTCAGGATGATGCCGATGCTCGCGTCTCGACACCTCGATGCGGCCCTCCACCACGGCCGCATAACTGACCGCGCCGGAAGGCTCGACCAGCAGCTTCATTACTTCCCAGATCTGGCGCATTGCCTGCACGATCGACTCCTCCCGCACCGTCACGATGTCGTCGACCAGGCGCATGATTTCCGCGAACGGCCTCTTCCCCAGTGAGGTCTTGAGTCCGTCCGCGATGGTGCGCGGCTCGAGCATGGGAATGATGTGACCGGCCTTCAGTGAGCGCGCGGCATCATCGGCGCCGGCAGGCTCGACGCCGATCACGCGCACATCGGGCTTGATGTCTTTTGCCGCCACGGCAATGCCACTGAGCTGCCCGCCGCCGCCAACAGGACAGAGAATCACATCCAGGCCGGGCACATCCTCCAGCAGCTCGATGGCGGTGGTCCCCTGCCCTGCCATGACGCGCAAATCGTCGTAGGGATGGATGAATGTTGCACCGGTGCGCTGCATGACTTCCCGGGCAGTAGATTCACGCGCCGCCAACGTTGGTTCGCACAGCACCACATCACCGCCGTAACGGCGCACTGCAGCCTGCTTCGCCTGCGGCGAATTGCTCGGCATGACGATATAAGCCGGGATGCCGCGCAGTCTCGCGGCCCGCGCCAGCGCAGCGGCGTGATTGCCCGAGGAATGCGTCACCACGCCATTGGCCGCCTCGGCATCGGTCAATAAAAACACCGCATTGGTGGCGCCGCGCGCCTTGAAGGCGCCGACCTTCTGCAGATTCTCGCACTTGAAATACAGCCGATTCCCCGCCATCCCATCCAGTACTTCGCTGGTCATCACGGGCGTGCGATGAATCTTGTCGCGGATGCGCGCATGCGCCTCGCGAATCAACCGCATGCTCAGGGCCGGCTCGGGTTCTGTGCTACGTGTATCCATAAACTCTGTGCTAAAAGTACGCCATGAAATCGCGCCTGACCTGGTTTGTCATTCTCGCCATGATTACCGGGCCGCTGTTCGGATTGCTCTTGCACCAAGTCCTGGGCGAGGGTCCCGCGGCAGACAATGCCGCAGCCGCCTTTTCTCTTGTGACAACGAGCTTCCTGCGCCTCATCAAGATGATCATAGCGCCATTGGTGTTCTCCACGCTCGTCGTCGGCGTCGCCCGCATGGAGGGCGCCGCAGCGATCGCCCGAATAGGCGGGAAAGCGCTCGGCTGGTTCGTGATCGCGACGCTGATATCAATGACGATTGGCCTGGCGGCGGTGCAGCTGTTCAAGCCGGGCTTGGGACTTTCGGCCACCGCAGCCGCCACCGGCGCGAGCGTGGCCGCGCCCCTGCAGTTCAAGGAGTTTCTCGACCACATCATCCCGACCTCCGTGGTTCAGGCCATGGCCAATAACGAAATACTGCAAATCGTCGTGTTTTCATTATTTTTTGGCGCCGCGGCGTCGAGTCTCGGCTCCAAGGTCAAGCGCGCTCATCGACAGCATCGACGAAATCGCCGCCGTCATCTTGAGAGTGACCCGCTACGTCATGGCGCTGGCGCCCATCGCGATCTTTGCCGCGCTTGCGGCGACCGTGTTGAGCCAGGGCTTGAGCGTTTTGCTGGTGTATGCGAAGTACATCGGCAGCTTCTATCTGGCGCTGATCCTGTTGTGGGCATTCTTCGGCTGCGCTTTGTATCTCAGTATTGGACGGCGAACATTGCCGCTGCTGCGGGAAATCCGTGCGCCACTGCTGCTGGCTTTTTCGACCTCCAGTTCCGAAGCGGCGTATCCGCAAACATTGGAACGCCTGGAAGCCTTCGGCGTCAGCACCCGCATCGCCTCTTTCGTGCTGCCTTTGGGATATTCGTTCAACCTGTGCGGCTCCGCGATGTATTGTTCGCTTCGGGGTGCTGTTCATCGCGCAAATCTATCGTATCGACTTGAGCGTGCATCAGCAGATCATGATGTTGCTCATTCTGATGGTAACGAGCAAGGGAATTGCCGGCGTGCCCCGCGCCGGATTGATGGTGATTGCGGCGTCCTTGAGCTATTTCGGCCTGCCGGAACAAGGCTTGGTATTCGTCTTGGCCGTCGATCATGTACTCGATATGGGCCGCACCGCGACCAATGTGCTCGGCAATGCCGTCGCCGCGGCGTTGGTGGCCAATTGGGAGGGCGAGCTCAGCGAAGATTGCGCGGCAGAACTTAAGGAGAGCGCTGCGTGAGTTTGGATCCGAGAGACAGCGAACTGGCGCGCGCGCAGCGGCTGCTCGCGCATGATGCTGAAGCGCATGCCAGCGAAGCCGTGGTTCCTGCGATTGCTCAAACTTCGCTATTCACCTTCGCAAGCTACGCGGAAATGGCCGACACTTTCGCCGGAAACCGGGCGCGCAACGTTTACTCGCGCACGACCAATCCAACCGTGACCCTATTCGAACAAAAAATCGCCGCCCTGGAGCACGCCGAGGATGCGATCGGCTTTCCCAGCGGCATGGCAGCCATATCCGGCGCGGTGCTGGCGTTCGTGCAGCCGCAAGATCGCATGGTCTGCGTGCGCCATGTGTATCCGGATGCCTATCGATTCTTCGAGACGCTGCTGAAAAAGTTCGGGGTAACCGTCGAATACGTCGATGGCAGGGATCTGCGCGCGGTCGATGCCGCGCTTGCGGGCGCCAAATTGCTTTACCTCGAAAGTCCTACGAGCTGGACCATGCAGGCTCTCGATGTGGGCGCTTTGGCGACACTCGCCCGCCGGCACGGCGCTCTCAGCGTGATCGATAATTCCTGGGCTACCCCGATATTCCAGCGGCCGATCACACTGGGCGTGGATTTGGTGCTGCACTCCGCATCAAAATACATTGGCGGCCACAGCGACACCGTCGCGGGCGTGCTGGCCGGCCGTTCTGATCTCATCGGTCATGTCAGGCGCACGATTTGCCCCTATCTTGGCGCAAAGCTCGCGCCTTTCGAGGCGTGGCTGCTGCTTCGAGGCATGCGCACCCTGGCTGTCCGCGTGTTGGCGCATGAGACCTCGGCCCTCGATCTCGCGCACCGCCTCTCCAGGCATCCTCAGGTCACCGCAGTTCACCATCCCAAACTTGAGGCGCCGCTACCACCCGGACTCACCGGCACGACGGGCTTATTTTCTTTCGAAGTCGACGCCGCCATCGACATACCCTCATTTTGCGACGCGCTCGATCTGTTCCAATTGGGAGTCAGTTGGGGCGGCCATGAAAGCCTCATCATTCCCGCACTCATTGCGCGCGCGCAGGCAGCAGGGCCGAACTCGGCGCTCGACTTCGGCGTCCCGGCCCGCATGATCCGCTTGAGCGTCGGCCTCGAAGGCGCCGACACGCTGTGGTCCGATCTGCAGCAGGGCTTCAAGAGGGCGGCACGTTGACGGCGCGCGCCGCAAGCTGGCTGCTGGCCGTCTTTGTGTTGCCGCTTGCTCAAGCTCGGGCGGATACCACACTCAAGCTCGTGGAGGTTCTCACCAGTCCGGAGCGGACCGAGACACTGAAGGGCCTGGTCAGCGCGTTCGAAAAGCAAAATCCAGGCACGCACGTTGAGATCACATCCCTCGCCTGGAGCTCGGCGTTTGAGAAATTTGCGACCATGGTTTCCGCGGGCGATATGCCGGACGTGGTCGAGATGCCAGATCGCTGGTTGTCCTTGTACGTCAAGAACGGCAATTTGGAGAATCTTGAACCCTATCTTGCACAGTGGAGCGAGGCCAAGGGACTGAACGATCGCGCACTCGAGATGGCTCGCGGCGTCGACGCAACCGCTTACCTGCTGCCTTACGGCCTGTATTTACGGGCGCTGTTCTACAACAAAATATTGTTCAGGCAGGCCGGAATCGCCGCGCCGCCCAAGACCATGGATGAATTTCGCGACGATGCGAAAAAGATTTCCGCGCTTCCGGGGAAGTATGGGTATTGCATGCGGGGCGGCCCCGGCGGCCTCAACGGCTGGATCATGTTCGGTGCCGCGATCGCCGGCAACAATGTTTTCTTCGCCCCCGACGGCAGCTCCACCCTAGGGAGCGCCGATTGGGTCAAAGGCACGACTTGGATGGTCGATCTCTACAAAGACGGACTCGCGCCGCGGGACAGCGTGAATTGGGGCTTCAACGAAGTTGTTGCCGGGTTCTATTCCGGCACCTGCGCGATGGTGGATCAAGATTCGGATGCCCTGATTGCCGTCGCTGAACGCATGCAGCCGGATCAGTACGGCATCGCCCCCATGCCGAAGGGACGTGGCGGCAAGGCATTTCCAACTGTCGGCTATGTGGGTTGGTCCATTTTCAAATCCGGCGCCCATAAAGATCTGAGCTGGAAGCTGATCAAAGTTCTCGACGATCCGGCCGGAAATTTAATTTGGATCAAGACAATCGGCGCGCTACCCGTTTACAAGGCTGCGGAAAAGTCGCCGATTTATTCGAGCGAGCAGCTCAAGGGCTGGTTTGCCGAACTCGCGGACGCGGATGAGGTGCCGACTCTCATGCCAACCAACCTGCCCGGCTTCGCCTACTTTGCCGATTCGCTCGTGGTTAAAACCGGCCAGCAGGCGTTACTCGGCCAGATTTCGCCCGAAGCCATGAACCGACAATGGGCAGCGTATCTCAGCAAGGCTAAATCGAAGCAAATGAGCGGCAAATGAATTGGCGGCGGGCGCAGCTCGCATCAGAGCCCTATTTGTACACGCTTCCCGCGGTGCTGCTGATTTGCGCCGTCCTCGTGGCACCGCTGTTCGTCGGGCTCACGTATGCCTTTCACGACGTGCGGCTGCTCGATCCATTGAGCGGCGACTTCATCGGGCTCGATCATTTTCGCGAGCTGCGGGACGATCCCGCATTCTGGAATGCGTTGCGCAACACCTTGACCTGGACGACCGCATCGGTTGCCTTGCAATTCAGCCTCGGATTGATGCTCGCGTTGCTGCTCAATCGCGTTTTCCCCGGCCGGGCCCTGGTGCAACTACTGGTATTTCTGCCCTGGGCGATTCCCAGTTTTCTGTCGGGACTCAATTGGGCCTGGCTTTTCAATCCTGTGGTGGGTCCGCTGCCGGTATGGCTGCACGCCCTGAACATCCTGTCCGCCCCCGACAACCTCCTCTCGGACCCGCGCCATGCTTTGTGGGGCCCGATCGCCGCCAATGTCTGGTGGGGTATTCCATTTTTCGCAATCACGCTGCTCGCCGCGCTGCAATCGATCCCCTCCGACATTTACGAAGCTGCTGCCATCGACGGCGCGGGACCGTGGATGAGATTTCGCAGTATCACGCTGCCGTATCTGGCGCCAACCATGGTCATCACGATCCTGCTGCGCACCGTCTGGATCGCGAATTTCGCAGATTTGATCGTCATCATGACCAAAGGCGGACCGGCTGATTCCACCCAGATACTCGCGAGCTATGTTTTCACGCAGGCCTTTCAGCGGCTGGATTTCGGCTACGCCTCGGCGATCGCGACAGTTCTATTGGCGCTGTTGCTGACCTATGCCCTGCTATTGATGGCACTGCGCGGCTTGCTGGTGCGGCGACACTGATGTTGGTGGAGCCGCATCGCAGGCGCTATTGGCTGCTGCACTACGCGCTGCTGGGCGCGTTCGTGCTGTTCGCGCTGTTTCCGCTCTTCTGGCTGCTGAAGGTTTCCCTGACACCCAACGATCTGCTCTACGGTGAAGGCATTCGCATGTGGCCCTCGCAGTCCACCTTCGCTCACTACGAATCGGTGATCGCGCACACGCAATTTCCCTTGTTCTTTCGCAACAGCGTCATCGTGTCGAGTACCACGGCGCTGTTCTCGACTCTGCTTGCGGCCGCCGCCGGCTATGGTTTCTCGAGATTTGAATTTCGCGGCAAGCGTTGGATCGTCGGCCTGATGCTGGTCACGCAAATGTTCCCCTTGGTCATGATCATCGCACCCATATTTCGCCTGCTGAGCCCGCTGGGCCTCACCAATTCGCTCACCGGACTGGTGATGGTCTACACGGCATTCAACGTGCCGTTCGCGAGCCTGCTGATGCAGTCATTCTTCGATGCCATCCCCAAGGACCTCGAGGAGGCCGCACTGCTCGATGGCGCGCATCGCTTCAACGCATTTTGCCGCATTGTCGTGCCCCTTACCCTGCCAGGGCTGGCCGCGACGCTGGGATTCGTCTTTACCGCGGCGTGGAGCGAATTGCTGTTCGCGCTGATGTTGAATTCCTCGAGCTCGGTCAGCACTTTCCCTGTCGGTTTGCTGGCCTTCGTATCAAAATTCTCGGTGGACTTCGGGCAAATGATGGCGGCCGGTGTGCTGGCGCTGTTGCCCGTGTGCTTTTTCTTTGTGTTCATTCAACGTCACCTCGTGCAAGGCCTGACGGCCGGCGCGGTAAAGGGCTGAACGTGGCCGCAATTCGGCTCGACGGTCTGTGCAAGAACTACGGTGATACCGCGGTTCTTCGCAACATCGACCTTTGCATCGAAGACGGCGAATTCGTCGTGCTCGTCGGACCGTCGGGATGCGGCAAGTCGACCCTGCTGCGATTGATCGCGGGGTTGGAACAAAGCACCCGCGGCGAGATTCGAATCGGCGGCCGCTTGGTCAACGAGCTGCCGCCCAAAGACCGCGACGTCGCCATGGTGTTTCAGTCTTATGCACTGTATCCGCACATGACGGTGCGCGAGAATATGAGCTTCGGCCTGAAGCTGCGCGGCGTGGCGCGGAGTCGAATCGAGCAGATCGTCATGGCGGCGGCCGAGAAACTCGAGATCGCAATGTTGCTGGAGCGCAAGCCCAAAGACCTTTCCGGCGGGCAGCGGCAACGCGTCGCCATGGGCCGCGCGATGGTGCGCGAACCGAAGGTATTTCTTTTCGACGAGCCGCTGTCGAATCTCGACGCGCGCCTGCGCGAACAAATGCGCTACGAAATCCGCAAACTGCAGCGCGACCTGGGAACGACATCCATTTATGTGACTCACGATCAATTGGAGGCCATGACCATGGCGGACCGCATCGTCGCCATGCACGATGGTGTCGCGCAGCAAATCGGTTCCCCGGCGGAACTTTACGGCAATCCAGCCAACCTTTTTGTCGCAGGCTTCATCGGTACGCCCGCAATGAACTTTCTGAACGGCATGTTGCGCAATGAGAGCGAGGTCATGCTGGGTCCGGAGCGGCTGTGCCGGATTGCCGCACCCGCGCGCGCAACTCCCAAGGATGGTCGCATCATCGTCGGCATCAGACCGGAAAGAATTTCCCTGGGCGCGCCGACTCAAGGTTTACCAGCACAAATTGATTTTCTCGAGCCCACGGGATTGGCCACCATCTTGCATTTGCGGATTGCCGGTCAGCAAATCAAGGTTTTCACCACCGAGCGCGTGACGGCCGGCATCGAGGAGTCGGTGGGGATTTCCGTCAAGGCGGCCGATGTGTTGCTGTTCGATCCCGAAACCGGTCTGCGATTATCGGCACGCCAAGAGCCTGCTTGACGACTAACCGCGGCCGGCGCTGAACACCGCCAGCATATCCTCTTCTTCTTCCTTCGCCGGCTCGGCGTCGTTGCGCAGCAGCTTGAGTATCTCATCGGCGGGCATGGGCCGTGCGAACAGAAACCCCTGCCCGACCGAGCATCCCAGCCTTCTCAAGATCTCCACCTGCTGGTACGCCTCGATGCCTTCGGCAATCACTTCGATGTGCAAATGCCGCGCGATGGCGATGATCGCGCTGACGATGGCCAGATCGCTGGAGTCCGTCACCAGGTCGCGCACGAAACTGCGGTCGATCTTGAGCGCGTCGACCCGCCAATTCTTAAGGTAGCTCAAGCTCGAATAGCCGGTGCCGAAGTCATCGATGGCGATCTTGATGCCCAGATCGCGCAACCGCGCCATGCTGTCCTGGCGATTTTCGCCGGCCGGAGAGTGCGAATCGAACACCGCGCGCTCGGTCATTTCCAACTGCAGCATCTCCGGCACGAAGATTGTGCGACTTCAGCAGGGTCGAAATCGTCGACTGCAGCTCGCCGCGCTGCAGCTGCGCGGGCGCGACATTGAGCGACACCGGCACCAGTGGAATGCCGGCCTTGCGCCAAGCGCTCATGGTTTGCAGCGTCCGATGCAGTACGAAATTGCCCATCGGCACGATCAAGCCTGTCTCCTCGGCGACCGGAATGAACTGATCGGCGGGAATCATGCCGTGCACCGGATGCGACCAGCGCATCAATGCCTCCAGGCCGACTATCTTGCGCGTGACCAAATTGACGAACGGCTGATAGTGCACATCGAGCTGCTTCAAACGCAGCGCCTCGCGCAACGAGGCCTCGACGGCGACGCGATGCTTGAGCTTGCGGTTCATCGCATGGCTGAACATTTGCACATTGTTGCGGCCGCGATCCTTCGCCTGGTACATCGCCGTGTCGGAATGCTTGAGCAGCTCGATCATGTTCGCGCCGTCGCGCGGATACAAACTGACGCCGACGCTGCCCGTGGTTTGCAGCGAATGGCCATCGATGATGATCGGGCGGTTCAGGGTCTCGATGATCCGGCCCGCGCCCAAAGTGACCTCATCGTAGTTCTTGACATTGCGGAACACGACCACGAATTCATCGCCGCCCATGCGAATAACCACGTCGGAATCGCGCACGCAGGTCCGCAGTCGGCTCGCCACCTCCTGCAGGAGCTTGTCGCCGGTCTCGTGGCCGCGGGTGTCGTTGATGTGCTTGAATCGATCCAGATCCAAGAACACCACGCCGAGCATGGTGCTCGCAGCCTTCGCCTCCTCGATGGCCTGCGGCAGGAAGGCGGTCAGGTAATGGCGGTTGGGCAGCCCGGTCAGCTGATCGTGATGCGCCATCTTGTCGAGCCGCTGCTGATTCTCGATGAGCTGCTGTTCGGCCTTTCTGCGCAAAGAGACGTCGTGCGTGACGAAAGCGAGCACATCGCGGCCATCGACATCGAGCGCATTGCAGCGCACCTCGGTATCGAAGAACGCACCATTCTTGCAGCGCTGCTGCATGGTCAGCGCCATTTGCGAATCCGCTTCGATGAGCCGCGACGAGCACACTCTCTGGCGTGGCATCGCGATCGGCGAATATGTCGGTCAGGGTCAACGACTGCGCTTCCTCGTTGGTATAGCCGAGACGGCCGAGAAAAGCGGGGTTGGTGTACAGCACTTGGTAGGTATGCGAGTCGACGATGACGATGCCGTCGTTGGCCTGATCGATGAGCGCCTTGTAGCGCGCGTCCACTGAACGCTGATGGCGAAAATAGCGCCGCAACGCGAAGCCGATGATGCCGACGATCGCCAGCAACATGAGCATTCCGGTGAACATGTAACCCCGTGCCCGCCGGACTGTTCTGGCGCACCCAATGAATTTCCGCAGCGCTCGCCGAAGAACTCCGCACGCGCCAGCCGCAATACTCGAACCGCGTGGCCGCCCGCGTCGTGCAACACCGCGAACCCCGAGGCATCGTTCTTCGACAATTGGGTCGTGATGCCGAAACCACCGTCCGCCTTCAGCGCAGCCGAATCCAATGCCTGGGTCGGCTGCACGCTCAACGTGCCTCCGACCGACTTCGCCAACTGCGAGATCAGGGCCGGCGACAGCGCGCGGCTTGCGGCCACCCAACCCATCACGGCCGGCGAGGCATGTCCTATGACCGGCCGGACAACAAGCCACCGATCATCGCCGAAGGTCATCAATTGCGAGCCGCGATTCATCGTCTCCGAAGAAGCGGCGAGCGACTCGACCAACTGCATCAACGCGGGCTCGGGCGGCTGTTCACTCAGCTGACCGTCGGTGACCGTGACGCTGAAGCGCACGGCGCGCGACGCGCTGAGTACCAGCAAAGCATCCAGGCTGCGCCGCGACTCGTCGGCAAGCTCCAAGCGATCGGCGGAGGGATCCGTAGTCTCTTGAACCAAGCGGATGACCGCGTCTGAATCGGCCAGCTCGCGAGTTCGCTCGGCCAGCTGCTCGGATTGTGCCGTCAATTCGCGTCCCAACTGAGCGAGCTGCAAACTGAGGTTCTCGCGCTCCAAACCTAAGGCACGGTTGTGCCAGTCCCGCTGGCTGAAGGCGACCGATCCCAATAGCAGCAAAAGCAGGACGGCAACCCCGGCCAGCCAGATCGGTCGCCGCTGCAACAGCGCTTGAATCCAGGCGGCCTTGGCCATGCTAGATCAGCGCCACTGGGCGTCGCACAAACGGTCCGCTATTCGACATAATCATGCACAGATTTAGTTACTTGCCCGCAGTATCTGCGATGCCGCCTGAAGGAACCGATATGGGGTCCACAGTCCGACGTAGGACTGGGCGATGTGGGTCAGGTTACGGGGTCAATCCAGCCAACCAGAGGGCTACGTTGAGCACATATCGGTGAGTGTCACGCAATGCGTTTGGCTCTTGCGCCATGCCCGTGCCCGGGGATTCGCTGACGAAGCTCGGGCAGCCGCGGCTTAGATCCCAGTTGTAATCGACGAAATGATGAAAGCTGCTCTCGGCGATGGCGGGCCCCGCGCTTGGATTCGGCTCGAACGCCACGGCAAGGTTGAACGGCCGTCCAGTCGTCTTGCTCCTGCCCTCCGCAATCACGCGGGCGTGCTGATTCTTCGGTGCGCTCACATCGCCTTCGTGAGGATGGGCCGGCAAGAAGCGCACGGCGCCGCCCGGGTCGTTGGGATTCTTCAGCACCGGGTGCAGCGGCGCAATCGCGCGAATCTCTTGGTAGTCGCCGTTGGCGCCGGAATGAAAGTTCGGCCAGGAAATGCTCGTGGTGATCGAATCGTCCGGAGTGCGGCGGCTCGCATCCGGATCCTGATTGCGGCTATGAAAGTGATGCGCCTCTCCGACGCCTCCCAAATTGCAGATTGAGGATCCCAAATCCATGTGGTCCCGGGCTATGAGGAGACCGCGCCCCTGCCGCAAAAAGCGCGAGATCCCTGCGCAATCCTCCGCCGTCAAACCGTTGCCCACATCCACGGCAAAGAGCCACATCTCATCGAACTGGCTTCGATCAAGGGCCGCGAGGACCGAATCGGATGCACCAAGATTTTCTCGGTCACGCATCGTCACCTCGAACAGAGGCAAGCCTTCGCGCTGCTGTTCGCGTAAGTGCTGTCCAAGAAGGCTGAATCGCGCAATGCTCCAGTCGTCCGTTGTTGTCGGGATCGTGGTCTGCAGCAACACTTTAATCGGCGATCCCGGCATCACCTCAGTATACGTGGCCCTGCAGGGATTCTGTGTGGAACAATGAGTGCCATGGAAGTCCGCCTCGATACCAGTCTCGAACTCTTATTGGAGCGCGCCCCCAGCGCGCATGCATCGCGTGTGCTTGCAACCGTGGTTGCAACTGCGGGTTCCACTTATCGAAAGCCCGGCGCACGCATGCTGCTGATGGCAGATGGCAGCCATATTGGGTTGCTGAGCGGCGGCTGCCTGGAGTCGGACCTGCAGATTCACGCGCGCGATGTGTTGCAAAGCGGCGCGGCCCGAGCGTTCGACTACGACACCCGCGGTCCGGACGACACGCTTTTCGGCGTGGGAGCAGGTTGCGAGGGCACCATGCGAGTATTGCTGGAACCGGCGGGCCCGATGAGTCTGGCTGAGGCGGCGCTCGCCGCCGCGGGCCGCATCACGCGCTTAGGCGAATCAACGTCCTTGGTCATGGTGCACAACTCTTCGCAGATGCGTCTCGGCACCTATCGCAACGACCAGGAATTGCCCGCTGACGAGCGTTCGCGCGCCTTCGTGCAAGCGCTCGCCCCGCCTCCGCACCTCTTGATATGCGGCGCGGCGCCGGATGCCGAAGCCGTGGTCAGCACGGCACGGAGCCTGGGCTGGCGGGTCTCGGTGGTGGATCACCGCCCCGCGTATGGCGTCGCTGCTCGATTCCCCGGCGCCGAATTGCACATCGGCAATCCGAAGAGCTTGCGCACCAAGATCGACCTGGCGCATTGCCACGCCGCCGTGGTGATGAGCCATCACCTGCCGTCGGATGAGGTGTACTTGCGCGAGCTCGCGGAAGCAGGTGTGCCTGCCTATGTCGGATTGCTGGGCCCCAAGGCGCGCCGCAACCGCCTTGCTCAGGAATTGGGGCCGGTCATTGAGAGCTTGAGCGGCCGAATTCGCGGACCGGTCGGCCTGGATATCGGCGCAACGACGCCCGAGGGCATTGCGTTGGCCATCATTGGGCAGATTCACGCATGGCTGGCCGGGCGCGGCTTCAGCGAGGCGGTATTGACCTAGCGCTGCGGGAGTACTCGAACGCCCGGCTGCCGGCACTCAAGTTTTGCCCGCGGCGGCCGAACTGAATGGGCCTATGTCAAATGTGACGGCCCCCACCTATCGTTCCGGCGCTCAATCGGTTCCCGCCAGCGATGCCGCCGCGACGCTCGAAGAACGCGCGATTGCACTGGCGTTCCTGCAGAAATTGGCGACTGAAGTTTCCAAGGGCACCGTCGACCTGCCCTGCTTTCCCGATGTGGTCGTCCGGATAAGCCACGCACTGGCGGACCCCAGCACGACGTCGGATAAAGTCGTCACCATCGTGGGTGCCGAGCCGCGGCTCGCGGCACGTGTCTTACAGACCGCCAATTCCGCGGCGTTCAACAGTTCCGGCAAACCTCTGGCCGACTTAAGATCGGCCATCACCCGGCTCGGACAGCAAATGGTACAGAGCACCGCCATGTCCTATGCCATGCAGCAGATGAAGAACGAGGCGTCGCTGCGAACCATTGCCGAGCCGCTTGCCGAGTTGTGGAACAAAAGCATAGCGGTTGCCTCGATCTGCAAGCTCGTCGCCACGCGTACCAAGGTGCCCGCAGACGAGGCATTTTTGACGGGCCTGCTTCACGGCATCGGCAAGCTCTATATCATGTCGCGCGCAGTGCTTGCAGCCAATGGTCTTCGCAGCGACCTATCATGGATGGAACTCATCAGCGGCTGGCAGGCCTCGATCGGCAAAGCCGTGCTGCAAAGCTGGGGCTTTGCTGAGGAACTGTGTGAAGCGGTGGGCGATCAGGGCGATGTCGATCGCCGCCGCAAGCATGAAGCCGGGCTCGTCGATGTGCTGATCGCCAGCCTGGTGCTGTCCGATTCCTGCACCGCAGCCGAGCCGAGAAATCCCGCCATTGATGGCATCAACGCGTTCTTGAGCATCGGTATGACGCAGGCGGATTGCAACGCGATTCTCGATCGGGCCGACGCAGAAATCCGCCTGATACACGAGGCCTTGGCGTAAACTTCGCCGGATGCGAAGATTGCTTGGATTTTTGCCTGCCGCGCTCTTGGCCGCGTCCATTGCCGCCCCGCTCCCCGCAGTCAGCGCCGCTGCAGCTCCGACCGCGCAGGATTGGCGGGCGAGCGTGCGCGAACTTGCCAAGGATCACTTCAAGAATCCTGCCTGGGGGTACTCTCACTGTCTGCGAGACTATGCCTTGGCACGGGAATTGGCGGCGGCGGATCACGTCGCGCTCGATGACGATGTGCTCTACGCCGCCGCTTACCTGCACGACATGGCAGCCTTTCCCCCTTGGGAAGACGTCAAAGTCGATCACTCGGATGTGGGCGCGCGCGTGGTCGATACGGTACTGAAAGGCAGCGGTTTCCCCATGGAAAAAATCGATGCGGTGCGAGGCGCGATCCGCACGCACATGTACTATCGAGATCCCGTTGGGCCCGAAGCGCTGTACCTGCACGACGCCGATGCGCTCGACTGGCTCGGCGCAATTGGCGTGACGCGCATCATCGCGCTCGTTGATCCGCACGGCGGCAGTCCCGACGCGCCGAAAGCGGTGGCGATGCTGACGGACAATCTGAATAAGGTTCCGTCACGCGTGCTATCGCCTGCCGGCCGCGCTCGCGTTCCAGAGCGCAAGGCTGAGCTTGAGAAGTTCCTTGCGGACTTGAAGCGCGAGACGGACGAGCTGCGCACGCTATAGCAGAATAACTAGCGCGGCGCGGGGTGGATCGGATCGATCCAATAGACCTCTTCGAATCGTTCGGCGGCATCGATGTTCAAATTGACGACCACCGATTCATTGTCGCTGCGCACCAGCACGCATTCGAGCGGCGCGTCGCTCAACGCGTTGATTTCCTGATGAGGCACGTAAGGCGGCACGAAGATGAAGTCCCCTGCGTCGGCCTTGGCGGTAAATTCAAGTCGATCGCCCCAACGCATGCGCGCTGCGCCGCGCACCACGTAAATGACGCTCTCCAGCGCGCCATGGTGGTGCGCGCCGGTCTTGGCGTTGGGTTGAATGATCACCGTGCCCGCCCACAGCTTTTGCGAGCCGACCCGCGCGAAATTCACCGCAGCAGCGCGCAGCATGCCTGGAGTCTGCGGCGTATTGCTGTCCAGCCGGTCGCTCTTGATGACCCGCACGCCCTCGGTGCGCCAATTGGTATCTGACTTCAACTATTTGCCTCAAGCGGTTATAAGTGGCCCGCGGAAACTGCATTACCAGCTCGAAAGAATAACCGAATCGAATGAACTCAAACACCCAGAATTCAGCGTCCCGCCGGGCTGGCCGGCCTGCCTTTGTGGACCATTGTCGCGCCCATCATTGCGGCAGTTGTGCTGGGGGCGGCCAGTTTCGGCTGGCGGCACCAGCGGAATTTTTGTGGCAGTCATCGCTCTGGCCCTTGCCGGCAGCGTATTCGCCGCCGTGCATCATGCCGAAGTGGTCGCGCACCGTGTCGGCGAGCCCTATGGCACGCTGGTGCTGGCCCTGGCGGTCACGCTCATCGAAGTCGCATTGATCGTCTCTCTGATGATAGCAGGCGGCACCGATGCTGCCGCGCTGGCGCGCGATACGGTATTCGCAGCCGTCATGATCATTCTCAACGGCATCATCGGCCTGTGTTTACTGGTCGGAGGCCTGCGGCATCGCGAACAGACCTTCAGCCTCGACGGCGTCAGCGCAGCGCTGGTTGCGTTGGCCGCCATCGTGATTTTGGCCCTGGTCTTTCCGAACTACACCGTCACAACGCCTGGACCCTACTACTCGCCCAGTCAGCTCATGCTCATTGCCGTGGTGTCACTGGCCATTTACGGGGCGTTTGTATTCGCGCAGACCATCGGCCATCGAGGAATTTTTGTCGAGGATGATTCGGCAGCGGAATCGCAGCACGCGCCGCCGCCGAGCAACGCCGTCACCACCTTGAGCCGCGATTTTATTGCTGGCATGCCTGGCGGCGGTGGTATTGCTTGCAAAGAAACTCGCGCCAAGTCTCGAGTCGGCAGTGTTGCGCGTCGGCGCGCCGAATGCCGTGGTTGGCGTGATCATCGCAGCCATTGTTTTGCTGCCCGAGGGCTCTGGCGGCGTTGCGCGCCGCGCGAGCCAATCGCTTGCAGACCAGCTTAAATCTCGCGCTCGGATCGGCGCTGGCCAGCATTGGATTGACCATTCCCGCAGTGAGCGTGCTGTCGCTATACATGCATACCGAATTGCTGCTGGGTATCGACAGCAAGTCGACGGTGCTGTTGATTCTGTCGCTTTTCATTACGGCAATTGCGCTGCGCACCGGCAGAACCATCGTCCTGCACGGCATCGTGCTGCTCGTCATTTTTGTCGTCTACCTGTTCACGACGGTCATTCCCTAAAATTGCGATTGCAGTGCGGGCTTGAACGCGAATGCGACCACCACCGCGGCGATCAGCAGTGCAAATGACACCGCATAGTTCCAGGCCATTTTCTCTTTGAGATAGACGACCGCAAACACCAGAAAGACCGTCAATGTAATGGCCTCTTGGATGATCTTTAACTGAAATCCGGTGAAAACGCCGAAGCCCAAGCGATTCGCGGGTACCGCCATGCAGTACTCGATCAAGGCAATGCCCCACGATACGAGAATGGCCTTCCACAACGGCCATTCATGGCCGTACTTGAGGTGCCCGTACCAGGCGAAAGTCATGAATACATTGGAACCGAATAACAGCAGGATCGTCATCATTAAACCCCTACGATAGCTTAGGCGGCGATTTTCCGCCGCCAGCGGCGGCGTGTACAATCAGAGGCATGCTAAGACTTGCGTTTGCCGTGCTTGCCTCGGGCATTGCCGCCTTAAGTTGGGGCGCGGAGCCTGTGATTGATAACGACCGTGTCACCGTGTGGGATACGATGCAAGCGCTGCCGCCGGCACAACATGATTTCGTGGCGGTACCGCTGTCCCGCAAAGGCACGGCCCATTTCGGCCGCGAGGGCAGCGTACCGGGCCAGGCCGGCGTGCGCACAGTCATCGTCGAGCTCAAAGACCACCCGTTGCCGCCGATTGCAAATTCCACAGGGTATCCGCTCGCATTTCCGCGGCCTCATGCGAGGAAACTGTTGGAAAACGATAAGGTCGTGGTTTGGGACTATACGTGGCGGCCAAATGAGCCGAGCCCCATGCATTTCCACGACAAGGATACGCTGGTGGTGTACGAGGCAACCGGTGCGTTGCAATCGACAACGCCCGACGGCAAGGCCACGGTCAATGAAAATAAATTCGGCGACATCCGCTTCAATCGCCGCGATCGCACGCACACCGAACTGCTGATCCGCGGCAGGGGACATGCAGTCATTACCGAATTGAAATAATATCTTGAGAAAATCATGAAAGCCCTGATCGCCGCCTATGCGCGCTCGCCCCAGACCTTCGCCCGCAAGGGCCCCTTGGCGCGTAGTACGCCCCGACACCATGGCCGCGCAGGTCGTTACCGGGCTGCTCGAGCGCACGCGGCTCGATCCTGCGCTCATCGAGGATGTGATCTTGGGCTGCGCCTATCCTGAAGGGCCGCAGGGATCGAATCTCGCGCGCATCGTGGCGTTCTTGGCGGGGTTGCCGCTGGAAGTCGGCGGCATGACGGTCAATCGCTTTTGCGGCTCATCCATGTCCGTGATCCAAATTGCCGCGGCCCAGATCGAGGCCGGCATTGGCGAGGCGTATCTGTGCGTCGGCGTGGAGTCGATGAGCATGGTGCCGCAGGGCGGCTTCAACCGATCACCCAATCCGGAGTTGCTGAGCCGCTTCCCGGATGCGTACATCAGCATGGGTCAGACCGCGGAAAATGTGGCGCAGCGCTACAACATTTCGCGCCACGATCAGGAAGTCATGGCGGTCGAGTCGCACCGCAAAGCCGCGCAGGCTCGCGAACAAGGCAGGCTGCGCGATGAGATCGTGCCGATCCGCCTGGAATCCGGCGAATTGGTGTCGGAGGATGGCTGCATCCGCCCCGCCACCTCGCTCGAGGCGCTGGCCGCGCTCAAGCCCGCCTTCTCCGAGAACGGCGTGGTGACCGCGGGCACGTCCTCGCCGTTGACGGATGGCGCCTCGGTGGTGCTGGTGACCAGCGAGGAATTTGCCGCGCGCCATGGCTTGCACCCTCTGGCGCGCATTCGTTCGGCCGCCACGGTGGGCTGCGATCCGGCGGTGATGGGCATCGGGCCGATTCCAGCGACGCGCAAGGCCATGGCGCGCGCCGCGCTCGAAGTCGATGCGCTCGACGTGATCGAAATCAACGAAGCATTCGCCTCGCAGGCGCTCGCCTGCATTCGGGAACTCAAGCTTGATCCAGCCAAGATCAACATCGATGGCGGCGGCATGGCGCTCGGCCATCCGTTGGGCGCAACCGGCGCGCGCATCACCGGCAAGGCGGCGTCGTTGCTCGCGCGCACCAAGGGACGCTATGCCCTGGCCACTCAATGCATCGGCGGCGGCCAAGGCATTGCCACCGTAATGGAAGTCTGCTCTAGAAGCTCGAATCCAGCGAAATGCTCACGGGGCAATGATCGCTGCCCATGACTGCCGCATGGATCTCCGCACTCTTGACCGCGCTGCGAAGCGCCGCCGACACCATCAGGTAGTCGATTCTCCATCCGACATTGCGCGCCCGTGAATTGGCGAAATGGCTCCACCAGGAATAGTGGCCGTTGCCCTGCGTGAACAAGCGAAAGGTATCGACGAAGCCGGCGTCGATAAACGCCTGAAATCCCGCGCGCTCCTCGTCGGTGAAGCCCTTCTTGCCGCGATTCGGCTTCGGATTCGCAAGGTCGAGTTCGGTATGCGCGACATTCAGATCGCCGCAAAAAATGACCGGCTTGGTCTTTTCCAGCTGTTTGCAATAGGCGAGGAAGGCCGGATCCCAATGCTTGTGCCGCAGGGCGAGCCGGCTCAAGTCGTCCTTGGCATTCGGCGTATACACGGTCACCATGAAGAATTTCGCGAACTCCGCCGTGATGACGCGGCCTTCCTCGGCGCTGTCGCGCTTCAGCTCGTCGGCGAAGCTGAAGCGCTTGGCGAACTCGCTCGGAAAACCGTTGATGACCTTCAACGGCTCCTGCTTGGAGAAAATCGCCGTGCCCGAATAGCCCTTCTTGACCGCCGAGTTCCAGTACTCGCGGTAGTTCGGCAACTCGATTTCGATCTGGCCGCGCTCGGCCTTGGTCTCCTGCAGGCACAGGATGTCCGGCTTGTGCGCCTCGAGAAATTGTAGAAACAAACCCTTCTTGTGCACGGCGCGAATGCCGTTGACGTTCCAGGAATAAATCTTCATTTCTGCGGGATCGATCGCCAGCCGGCGCCCAAAGCCTTGTACACGGCGATCAACGAGGTCGCGGCATCGGTGCGACTTTGCGACAGCAGCAATTCCGCACTCAACGCCGTGCGCTCGGCATCGAGCACTTCAAGGAAATCGATGAGGCCGCCCTCGAAGCGCTTCTGCGCCAGATCCGCCGCCTTGTCGCTCGCCGCCGCCGCCACTTGCAGGGCATCGCGGCGGGTCTGCGACCGGCCGTAGTTGATCAGCGCGCCTTCGGTGTCCTCGAGCGCGCCGAGCACCGCACCTTCGTACGCCGCCAGCGCCGCATCGGTCAATGCCCTGGCGCTGCCGATGCGTGCGCGTACCCTTCCTAGATCGAAAGCTGCCCAGGAGATGCTCGGGCCAAATGAGAAGAAGCGCGAGTCGCCGGCGCCCAGCTCGTTGAAGGTGGGGGCGAAATACCCCACTTCGCCGATCAGCGTGACCTTCGGAAAAAGATCGCCCACGGCGACGCCGATGCGTGCGGTCGCGCCCGCCAGTCTGCGCTCGGCGACGCGCACGTCCGGACGCCGGCGCAGCAATTCCTCGGGGGTGCCGATGGTGTTGATCAGCGGCAGCGCCGGAGGCGGCGCCGGCGCAGCGAGCGTCGAGTTCAGGGCCGTCGGCTGCCGGCCGGTGAGCACGCTCAGCCGATACATCGTGGTGGCAATCGTGGCCTCCAGGCTTGGAATGGAGGCCAAGGTGGTCTGCCACTGCGCCTCGGCACGCGCCGTGTCGAGCTGGTTTCCCCGGCCCGCCTCGAGCCGATTGCGCGTCAGCTTCAGCGTGTTGAACTGGTTTTCGGCATTGCGTTGCGTCAGGGCCAGCTGATCCTGGAGTCCGCGCAAGATGAAATAGTCGCGCGCAACCTCGGCGATCACGCTGACGCGCGCATCCCGCACCGTCGCGGCGCTGGCGCCCACGTCGGCGCGCGCCGCTTCGACGTTGCGCCGGACGCGGCCGAACAAATCCAGCTCCCAAAGACCGTCGAAGCCGGCTTGCGCGACATCGAACTCGCGGTCACGCATATCGACGCCAGGCAGCTGCTCGAGGGCATCGAGGTTGCGCGAGTAGCCGCCGCTGAACGTCACGGTTGGGAATTGATCGAATCCGGCCACTCTGCTGCGCCGCGCGTGCCGCCCGCAGATTGGCCTCTGCGACCGCGAGATCCTTGTTGTGCCCAAGGGCATCGTCGACCAGGCTCGTCAGCGTGGCATCGGAAAATCCCAGCCAGTAATTCGTCCACCGCTTCGCCCGCAGCCAGACCCGGCTCGGCGGAATTGGCAAACTGCGCATCCACCGGCGTATTTGGACGGTGATAATTGGGACCCACGGCGCAGCCGGCCAAAATTGCGGCCGCCACTACGGCCGACCGCCGAGTCGCCGCGCCAACTACGCACGGGGCAGGCTCCTGTCGTAGCCGTCAGAGGCGGATAATCCGGATGATGTTTGCGCCTCGCCAGCCACGTTTCGATGGTGACGAAGAACACCGGCGTCAGAAACAGGCCGAACGAAGTCACGCCCAGCATGCCCGGCGAACACCGCGATGCCGATGGCCTGACGCATTTCGCTGCCGGCGCCGCTGGCAGTCACGAGCGGAATCACGCCCATGATGAAGGCGAACGAGGTCATGAGAATGGGCCGCAGCCGCAGGCGGCAAGCCTCGATCGCCGCCTCGACGGGCGCCAGGCCGTGCTCGACGCGTTCGCGCGCGAACTCGACGATGAGGATGGCGTTCTTGCAGGCAAGGCCCACCAAGACGATGAATCCGATCTGCGTCAGGACATTGTTGTCCGAGCCCTTGAGCCAGACGCCCGCCATCGCCGACAACAAGCACATCGGCACGATGAGAATCACGGCCAGCGGCAATGCCCAGCTTTCGTATTGCGCGGACAGGATCAAGAACACCAGCATGACGCAAATCGGAAAGACGATGAGCGCCGTGTTGCCGGCGGACTTCTGTTGAAAGGTCAGGTCGGTCCATTCGTACCCGAAGCCATTGGGCAGGGTCTCATTCAAGACGCGCTCCATGGCGGCGGCCGCCTGGTCCGAGGAAACTCCCGGCGCTCCCTGGCCGTTGATATCGGCTGCCAGATATACGTTGTAGTGCGATACGCGGTCGGGCCCCGCCTGAAAGCGAATATCGGCGACCGCGCCCATCGGCACCATGTCGCCCTTCAGATTGCGCATCTTGAGGTTGGCGACATCCTCGGGCTGATTGCGGAACTGCGGCTCGGCCTGCGCGTACACGCGGTAGGTTCGACCGAACCGATTGAAGTCGTTGATGTAAACCGACCCAAGGTATGCCTGCAAGGTATCGAACACTTCCGACAGCGGCACGCCCTGCTGCTTGGCCTTGACTCGATCCACATCCGCCCACAGTTGCGGCACGCTGTTCTGAAACGTCGTGTAGGTGGCATAGGGATTCAATTCGCGCTGCTGGCGCGCTTTGTTGAGCACCTCGTTGGTAACTCGCGCCAACTCATCGTAACCATGCGCCGCCCGGTCTTGAAGAAAGAGCTTGAATCCTCCGGTGGTGCCCAAGCCCTGCACTGGCGGTGGCGGCACGGCAAAAATGACCGCATCTTGAATGGTGGAGAATTTTCTGTTGAGCGCTTGAGCGATCGCGCCCGCGGACAAATTCTTGGTCTTGCGCTCATCGAAGGACGTCAATGGAAAGAACAGCACCGCGGCATTGCTCAAATTGACGAAGCCCTGCACCGATAGCCCTGAGAACCCGATGACGTGATCGACGCCAGGCGTCTCCTTGGCAAGTGCCGAAATCTGCCGCACGACTTTCTCCGTGCGATCCAGCGAGGCGGCATCCGGCAATTGCACGATGCCGATGAGATACTGCTTGTCCTGCGCCGGAATGAAGCCGCCGGGCACCAGTCGAAACATGCCCCAGGTTCCAACCAATAACAGGGCAAATATCACGAGCACGACTGCGCGAATGGCCGTGAGCCGCCGCACGCCGTGGCCGTAACCCAGGGAAGCGCGCTCGAACCCGCGGTTGAACAGCCGAAAGCCGCGCCCAGTACCTTGTTGATGCTGCGCTGGAACACGTCCGGCTGGGCGTTGCGCGGCTTCAGCAGCAATGCCGCCAGCGCGGGCGACAGCGTCAGGGAGTTGAACGTTGAGATGATGGTGCTCGCCGCAATCGTGATGCCGAACTGTCGGTAGAACTGCCCGGTCAGCCCGGAGACGAATGCCACCGGAACGAAGACCGCGCACAGCACCAGGGCAATGGAAATGATCGGCCGCGTCACTTCGCCCATGGCGGCATGCGCGGCCGCATGCGGATTCAGGCCGTCTTCGATCTTACGCTCGATATTCTCGACCACGACGATGGCATCGTCGACGACAATGCCGGTGGCGAGCACCAGGCCGAACAAGGTCAGCGAATTGATGGTGAATCCGGCCAGCAGCAGCGCCGCGAGCGTGCCGATGATGGCCACCGGTACCGCCACCAATGGAATGACGCTGGCGCGCCAGGTCTGCAGAAACACCACGACCACCAACACGACCAGCAATACCGCCTCGAACAAGGTGTGCACCACCGACTCGATGGAACTGCGCACGAACACGGTCGGGTCGTAGTCGATCTCGTAGCTGACGCCTTCAGGAAAATTCTTCGCCAATTCCTTCATTTTGGCGCGCACCGCATCGGAGAGCTGCAGCGCGTTGGCGCCCGGCAACTGGAACACCGGAATCGCCACGGCCGGACCGCCGTCCAACATGCTGCGCAGCGCGTAGTTGTCGGGCCCCAGTTCGAGCCGCGCGACATCGCGCAGGTAAGTCGTCTCGCCGTTCGCGCCGCTCTTGACGACGATGTTTCCGAATTCCTGCTCGGTCTGCAGGCGGCCCTGCGCGTTGACGATGTATTCGAACTGCGTTCCCGGCAGCGAGGGCTGGCCGCCGATCTGACCGGCCGCGACTTGCACGTTTTGCTCGCGCACCGCCGCCAGCACTTCATCCACATCCATGTTGCGTGCGGCGATCTTGCCGGGATCCAGCCACAGGCGCATCGCATAGTCGCCGGAACCGAATACGCGCACATCGCCCATGCCCGGAATGCGCGCCAGGACGTCCTTGATTTGAATCACCGCGTAGTTGCGCAGATACAAGGAGTCGTAGCGGCCATCGCCCGACTTCAGGAACACCACCATGGTGAGGTCCGGCGAACGCTTCTGCGTCACCAAGCCGATTTGCCGCACCACGTCGGGCAAGCGCGTCTCCGCCTGCGCGACGCGGTTCTGGGTCTGCACCTGCGCGATGTCGAGATCGGTGCCGAGCTTGAAGGTCACAGTGATCGAGAAGGTGCCGTCCGGCGTCGCGGTCGAATTGGTGTAGATCGCATTTTCGACGCCATTGATCTGCTGCTCGAGCGGCGTGATGACCGTCTCGGCAATGGTCTTGGGCGAGGCGCCGGGATACTGGCCGCTGACCACCACGGTGGGCGGGACGATTTCCGGGTATTCGCTGATGGGCAGATTGGGCATCGCGAGCAAGCCCGCCACCGTGATCAGGATCGCGAGCACCGTGGCGAATATCGGCCGCTCGATGAAGAACGAAGAAATATTCATCGGGATGGCCTATGTGCGGCTGCGGGCGCCGCACCGCCGCCCATGGTCACGCGCTGCGGCGTCACGGTAACCCCCGGATGCACGCGCTGCGCACCGTTCACCACGATCACATCGCCCGCCTTCAAGCCCTCGCGCACGACGCGCAAGCCCGTCGATGACGCGCCCCAGTTTCACCTTGCGATATTCGATCTTGTTGTCGGCCCCAGAACAAAGCACATACTTCTGGCTCTGGTCGGTGTTGACCGCGCGATCATCGATCAGAATCGCCGAATATTCGCCGCTGCCGAGCAGCTGCACGCGGGCAAACAAGCCCGGCGTGAACTGACCCATCCTTGTTCTGCAGCACGGCGCGGGCGCGAATGGTGCCGGTCTGCGGATTCAGTTGATTGTCGACGAAATCCACCGTGCCGGCGTGCGGAAACCCCTCTTCGTTGGCGAGACCCACGTTGACCGGGTTGCCGCAGTCGCGCGAACTCGGACGCTCGCCGCTGCTTGGCCATCTGCGTGTAGCGCAGATAGCTTTGTTCATCGGCGTCGAAGTACAGGTAAATCGGATCCATCGAGACCACCGAGGACAGCAACGTGCCGCCGTTGCTGCCGCCGGTGACCAAGTTGCCGCGAGTAACTTCCGCGCGGCTGACGCGCCCGTCGATCGGGCTGGTGACCCGGGTGAAGTTCAGGTTGAGCGCGGCCGACTCCAGCGCCGCCTGCGCGCCCGCGACATTGGCTTCGGCCTGCGCCACGGTGCTCTTGCGCTCGTCCAACTCCTCTTGGGACACGGCGCCGCTGTCCTTCAATTGCTGCACGCGGGTCAATTCGATTTGGCCCAATTCCAGCGCAGTCTTGTAGCGCTTGACATCGGCAGCGGCGCGATCATACTCGGCCTGATAAGGCCGCGGATCGATGACGAACAGCAGCGTCGCCGCGCTTGACCTGGCTGCCTTCGGTGAAGGCGACCTTGTCGATGTAGCCGGAGACGCGCGGCCGGATTTCAACCGTCTCGCCGCCTGCAGCCGGCCGGTGAACTCGTCCCAGTCCTTGACGCGCTTTTCCAATACCTGGGCCACGCTCACCTGCGGAGGCGGGGGTGCCTGGGGCCCGCGGACTTCCCGCAAGCTGCGAGCGTCAAGAGCGCACAGGCGGCAACGCCGAGCAGATCTTAACGTATTGATTTTTATCACTTTAACATCCCGTTTTCCTTAAGATCCGACGCCCGCATCCCTGCTGTTGGATCAACCCATCATAGGTTAAGACGCTTGAACATAATCAAACTTATCAGACCCGTATTACATCGCAATTCGCGCAATACGGTATTGACAATCATTCGCATTCGCGTTCACAATTACCACATGATCGTTTGTGTATGCAAAGCCGTTTCGGACCGGCACATCCGCAGCGCCGTTAAAGGCGGCGCGAGCTAGCCTGCGCGACCTGACGCGCGACTTGGGGGTCGGAACCTGCTGCGGCAAGTGCTTGCCTGAGGCCAAATCGGCATTAGCTGCTTCGCTTAAAGCATGTGACTCCGCGCGGCCCGGCCTCTTCTCCCCGGCCTCCGGCGAATTCGCCGCCACCGAATTCGCGCTCTAACGCCAATTGATTCCTTGAGTCTTGAGTTCCGGCTTACAATCCGGGCTCAAATTCATGCGCAATCGAATAAGGGGACCCTCGTGCAAGGCGACGCCAAAGTATTGGATTTCCTCAATCAAGCGCTGAAAAACGAACTCACCTCGATCAATCAGTACTTCCTGCACGCGCGCATGCTCGACAACTGGGGCATGAAGCGGCTCGGCAAACTCGAGTACGAAGAATCCATCGATGAAATGAAGCATGCCGATCGCTTGGTCAAGCGCATCCTGTTTCTCGATGGCCTGCCGAATCTGCAGGATCTGGGAAAACTATTCATCGGCGAGGACGTGCAGGAAATCCTGCAGTGCGATCTGCGCCGGGAAATGGAAGCGCATCCCATGTACACCACGGCCATTGCGCACTGCGAGACCGTCAAGGATTACGTCACGCGCGACCTGCTGGTGCATATCCAAAAGAGCGAAGAAGAACACATCGACTTCATCGAAGAGCAGCTGGGGCTGATCGAAAAAATGGGATTGCCGAACTACGTGCAGAGCGCCGCCGGCGAATTAGAGGAAAGCAATTCCGCATAACAGATATTGAGGGAGCAGCAGCATGATAAAAAAAATACTCATCGGTCTCATTGCCCTGTTAGTCGTTCTTGCCGTCATCGGCTTGATATTGCCGCGCCATGTGGTGGTGAAGCGTTCGGTCACGATCAATCGACCCGCAAGTTTGGTTTACGCGACGGTAAATTCTTTCGTGCTATTCCCCAAGTGGTCTCCTTGGCAGGACCTGGATCCCAACATGATTCAAACCACGGAAGGTCCGCGCGACGGGGTGGGTGCCAAGCTGGTCTGGAAGGGAAACGACAAAGTCGGCTCGGGAACGCAGCTGATCACGGCCTCGACCGCCGATCAATCGGTGGCGAGCGATCTGGACTTCGGCGATATGGGTGTAGCGAAATCCTTGGTGACGCTGACACCTGACGGCAACATGACGCGCGCTACCTGGACCGTCGATGTCGACATGGGCGCCAACCCCATCGGCCACTATGTCGGCTTGACGATGGACGGCATGCTCGGCAAGGACTTCGCTTCGGGCTTGGGCAAACTCAAGAACTTGGTCGAGAGCATGCCGAACACCGACATCGCAGGATTCAGCGCGCAACCGGTGCAGCTCGCAGCGGTCCCGATCTTGGTCGTCACCGAGACCGCGCCGCTCGAGGGCATTGCAAAGGCCTACGGCGACGGCTTTACACAAATTGGCAAATTCATGACGAAGAACAAACTACACCAAGCCGGCGCGCCGCTCGGCATAGACGATGAGATGACGCCCGGCAACTACAAGTTCGAAGCGGGTATCCCTGTGGACCGCGGCGATATCGTGAGTGCCGATGGAGTGCGGCTGATGCAAAGCTACGCCGGCAACGCGCTGAAAACCACACACGTGGGCGCCTATGACGGCTTATCGAAGACTCACGATCAGCTGCTGGCTTTTATGGCGGTGCATGGCTACACCGCAAAGGGGCCAATTTTCTCTTGGTTCGTCGATGATCCGGGCAACACGCCCGTGGAGAAATTGCGAACCGAGATGTACGCGCCGATCGAGTACTAGACGCGCGTTCCGCTGAAAGTCGCGCTGCCCAACATGTGCCGGGCGGCGCCGCTGATGCGATCCTCCTCGACGATCGCCGTAAACTTGAAATTCAAACGCATGGGCTTGGTGATCTTTGCCTGCCAGCTTAGGCGGTTGCCGTCAATTTTGCCGTCGCTGATGGCGACGTGGTGTTCGGCATCTGAAAGCGACCCGGTCAGCGCCTTGCCGTTGACGAGCAATTCGAGCACGCCTGACTTCTCACCCATCGGCGTGTTGATCGTGATTTTCCATTTGCCCTCGACCATGCGAAAACAACCCTATGATTAAGCGCAGGGGTGGGGATGCCGCGGACAGGCACCGCTGCGCGGGCAAATGACGCTCGCCTGGGCACCGAGCGCATCCGCGATCCACGAAATATTCAGCACCTGTGACGCTGCGCGAATCGCACTGGATGCAGCCGGCCGGAATCGCTCCATCGCCCCCGCCGCGCCGGCAGGACTCGGCGACCGCCGCAACGATTTCCTCGCCGTCGAAACCCTGCGCGTCCAGCGCCGGCAACAAGTCCACGCCGACGGACAATACATGCAATTCATCCAGGGCATCGCGGGTCAGGAGCGAGTGACAGCAATACAGACGCGCGCGCTTGCCGTCTTGCATGACTCGAAATCTGCGATTTCGGCGTACGCACCGACGGCGCGTCCGGCGTCTGCAGCAGCCGAAATACGGCCCAGCGCGGGCAGGGATCGGAAACCAAACTCATGTTGCCCCAGGGAAGCGGGATGCCGTTGCCGCGATAAACCGCGCGCAGGTAGCCGGGCGGATAGGCATCGAAGAAATGCCAGTGCCGGTAAGGGGAAACGGCGGTCATGCGCCGCATCACCAGCGCCGGCGTGACGCCTACCTTGTGGCAGGCGTTGACGCTGTGAGATTCGCGAATCAAGAAGCGCCGAAACGGGATGCGCGGACACAGAAGCGCACCGGCAAAAAAACTGCACTCGAAGTCGCGCCACGCGTACAGCACATCCTGCGCGCCCATGCCGCCCGCGGAACCCGGCGACTTCCCCATCGCCCGACTGGGCGGCGCTGTGCGGAGATATCATGCCGTCGCCGTTGTGAAGAATTTTGTGGCCGACGAAGAATGCCAGTTCGTACTTCAGGCGCTCCTCTTGGCCGCGCAAGCGCTTATTGATGAGCACGGTTGCGGGCGCCTCGAATCGCGAACGCACCAATGCGCCGCTCGGCTTGCGGCCATCGCCGTCGAACCATTTGACTTGCAAACCATGGCGCTCGCAAATCGCCATGAGGGCGTCGAGCGTCAGGGGCATCTGCCGCTTGCCGCACTCCTCCGCCGCGCGCTCGATATCGGGAAAATTATTGTGCCGAGTCTCCTGCCAGACTCGAATCAACAACTGTGCGAATTGCCGGCCCGTCGTGCCGGTCTGCGACAGCAACTCCGGCAACGCGTTCTGCAGCAACTCGTGCGAGAACAAGAACGCCGGCTCCAATGGCATGGCCTCCAGGCCGCCGCGCTGGCGCGGCGTGGGAGCAGCTTCGACGGCCGTATTCTCGTCCAGAAACCAGCGCGAATCCTTGCTGAAAATGCCCGCGAGCATTTCCAGCATTTCTGCCGAGGGCATGCGCTTGCCGGTCTCCACCATGCTCAAATAGGACACCGACGGGGCACCGCCCGCGTCGATTTGCACGCAGCGCGCCGACAGTTCGTCCAGGGTCAAACCATTGCGCTTGCGCAGCGAACGGAGCTTTGCCCCTAGGAAATGTCCCTGTCTGATTAGACCTGCCATGGCCGTCCTGTGTGAAATTCACACTGTTAAATTTCTAATGTGTAAATCCGCTGCTTCAAACACTCTAAGCTTGCGGCAACCCCTAACGCAAGACTTGAGGAGAATTGACTTGAACGCCCATGTAAATAGCCGCTGGCAAGGTGTGGAACGTCCCTACAGCGAGGCCGACGTGGCGCGCCTGCGCGGTTCGGTCAAAATCGAGTATTCCTTGGCGCGCCTTGGCGCCGAGAAGTTCTGGCGGCTACTGCATAGCGAGCCGGTGGTCGCGGGCTTGGGCTGCATGACGGGCAATCAGGCCATCCAAACCGTGCAGGCGGGCTTGAAGGCGATCTATTGCTCGGGGTGGCAGGTGGCGGGCGACGCCAATACGGCAGGCGAGGTGTATCCCGATCAAAGCCTCTATCCCGTCGACTCGGTGCCGAAAATGGTCGAGCGCATCAACAATGCCCTGCTGCGCACCGACCAGATTCATCATCTGGAGGGCAAGACGCGACATTGATTGGCTGGCCCCCATCATCGCCGATGCCGAGGCCGGCTTCGGCGGCAACCTCAACGCGTTCGAACTGACCAAGGCGCTGATCCGCGCGGGCGCGGCCGCGGTGCACTTCGAAGACCAGCTGTCGTCGGCGAAAAAGTGCGGCCATCTGGGCGGCAAAGTGTTGGTTTCGACGGCCGAAGCCATCAACAAGCTGGTCGCCGCGCGTCTCGCGGCCGATGTCATGGGTGTACCCACCGTGATCATCGCGCGGACCGATGCGGACGCCGCGGATCTGCTGCTGACGGACCATGATCCGCGCGACAAGGCGTTTGTTACCGGGCAGCGCTCCAGCGAAGGATTCTTCTATGTGAAGGCCGGCATCGAGCAGGCGATCGCCCGCGGCTTGGCCTACGCGCCGTACTGCGATCTGATTTGGTGCGAAACCTCGAAGCCGGACATGAACGAGGCGAAACGCTTCGCGGCGGCGATTCACGCCAAGTTTCCCGGCAAGCTGCTGGCCTATAACTGCTCGCCCTCCTTCAACTGGGCCGCAAAGCTGAACGCGGCGGCGATGAAAAAGTGGCGCGAAGAGCTGGCGGCTCTCGGTTATCGCTTCCAATTCATTACGCTTGCGGGTTGGCATGCGCTGAACCTGTCGATGTTCGAACTGGCCTCCGCTTACAGCGCGGACGGCATGCTGGGCTATTCCCACTTGCAGCAGCGCGAGTTCAGCCAGGAGGCGGCGGGCTATCGCGCCACCAAGCACCAAGCATTCGTCGGCACCGGCTATTTCGATGCGGTGCAGACCGCGATCAGCGCCAAGAGCTCGACCGTGGCGATGGCCGGCAGCACCGAGACGGAACAGTTCCACGCGGGTGCGCCTGAACGCGTGGTGGCGTAACGCGTGGCGGCCGAGGGCAGCGTCGCGTTGCGCATGGATCTCGCCGCCGATTTGGCAGCGCAGATCGCCGAACATTTTCGTCTCTACAACGAAGAGTTCGGGCGCATCACGCGGCGCGCGGCGCGCAAATTTTCTTGCCGAGGATTGGCACGCCGCACAGGTCGATTCCGTCGCGCGGATCGAGCTGTATGAGATCCGCGTCGCGAGATGCGTCGCAGCGGTCGCCAGCCAGCTGCATGCAGCGGCGCACCGATGTGCCGCTTTGGATCGAAATCAAAGCGGCCTTCGAAACGCTGGTCGCGCGCCGTCCGGACAGCGATTTTTATCACACGTTTTTTAATTCCGTCACGCGCGATCTGTTCGGCACCGTCGGGGTAAACCGGGAAGTGGAGTTTTGCGCCACGACCGCGGGCCGCGCATCCGGCTCGGTGCCGATCCGCGTCTATCGGGTGGGCGGATCTCTGCCCGCGGCGGTGCGCGAGATTCTCGCCGACCTGCCCTTCGGCGCTGCGATCGGCAATATCGAAGCCGCCGTGCACCGCATCAGCGCGGAAATCGGCCGCTATTTCGCCACCGGGCGCCAAAGCGGCGCGCCGGAATCCATCGAGTTGATCGAGCCGGTTTTCTACCGCGGCATGCAGGCATTCGCGGTCGGCCGGGTGATCGGCGATGGCGCTCATCACGCCGCTGGTGCTGGCCTTCACCATCTTGCAGAAGGCGGTGCAGGTCGATGCCGTGATGCTGTCGCGTGCCGATGTCGGCTCGCTGTTCGGCTATGCGCGCAGCTATTTTCACGTGGACCTGCCGGTGGTCAGCGCCGCGATCACGTTGCTGCGCTCCTTCATGCCGCGCAAATCCGTCGATGAGCTCTATACCGTGCTCGGCCGCGCCAAGCAGGGCAAGACGGAGCGCTACTTTGCCCTGCAGCGCCACATGGAGAAATCGATCGACAGTTTCGTGCACGCGCCCGGCGAGCGCGGCCTGGTCATGATCGTCTTCACCCTGCCCTCGCACGATTTGGTATTCAAGGTCATTCGCGACAAATTCGGCGCGCCCAAAACAACCACGCGCGCGGACGTGATCGAGCGCTATCAATTCGTGTTCCGGCACGACCGCGCCGGCCGCCTGGTCGATGCACAAGAATTCAAGCGCCTGCGGCTGCCGCGCGCACGCTTCATGCCGGATCTGGCCGAGGAACTGCTGCGCGAAGCAAGCGAAAGCTGCCGGGTCGAAGGTGAGGACCTGATCGTCGAGCACTGCTACATCGAGCGGCGCCTGCGGCCGCTCAATTTATTCCTGCGCGAGGCTGAGCCCGCCGCCGCCGAGTCGGCGATCATCGACTACGGCAATGCGCTGCGCGACCTGGCGGCGAGCAATGTGTTCCCGGGCGATTTGCTGCTGAAGAATTTCGGCGTTACCAGCCACGGCCGCGTCATTTTCTATGACTACGATGAAATAGGCCTGGTGTCCGATTGTGTTTTTCGAGACTTACCTCGCGCCCGCAACGAGGAGGAGGAAGTCAGCGCCGAGCCATGGTTTCATTGCGGACCGCGGGACGTATTTCCCGAGCAGTGGCTGCCATTTCTTGGCATACCGGCAGCCTTGAGCGAAGTATTCGTGCGTGAACATGGCAGCCTTTTGACCGCTGCCTGGTGGCGCGCGCAAGCGTCGCTCGCGCCGGCGGCCGCTTCAGCTTTGGCCGCTTCGGCCTCGACCGCTCAATCGTCGAACGCCGCATAGACCAAGTCGCGGAACAAGGTCCGAAAGTAATCGCGCTGACCGGGCGCCTGAATCATCATGATGGCGAACAACTGCTCGGCTGGATCGACCCAGAATGTCGTACCGGCGAGGCCGCCCCAAAAATATTGCCCCACCGAACCCGGCACGGGCGAAATGCCGGGCTGCAGTCGAATGGCAAACCCTAAGCCGAAGCCATAGCCCGGCAACAATAGATCGGGCGCGCCGGTGATGGGACCCAGATGATCGGCCGTCATGAGCTCGATGGTCTTGCGGCTCAAGAATCGCACGCCATCGAGCCGGCCGAAATTCAACATCATTTGCAAGAAGCGCGCGTAGTCGGCGGCGGTCGATACCAACCCGCCGCCGCCCGATTCAAACTTCGGCGCACTTTTTACATGGATCAGCTGCACGCCCGCGCCGGTATCCGGATCCTTGGCAAAGCCTTCCGCCAGCCGATCCTGCAGCGGCGCGGGAACATGGAACGCCGTGTCGATCATTCCCAGCGGCGCGAATAGATGCTGCTGCAGGAACTGGCCGAGCGACATTCCCGACAAGACTTCCACGAGTCGCCCCACTACGTCGGTCGAGCGGCTGTATTCCCACTTCGTGCCGGGCTGATGCAGCAGCGGCAGCTTGCTCAAGCTCGTCACCTGATCGGCGTTGGTTTGATCGCGACCATAGATTCTCGCGGCGGTGTACATCTTGTGAACCGGCCCGTTGCCGCGGAATTCATAGGTCATACCGGAGGTGTGGCGCAGCAGATCTTGAATGCTGACTGGCCGCTCGGCATCCACCTGCCTCAAGTCCGCGCCCTGTGCGACCGCGACCTTGAGGTTGCCCAGTTCCGGGAGAAACTTGGCAATCGGGTCGCTGAGTAGGAATCGCCCTTGCTTCCCATAGCATCATGGCCGCGACCGAGACGATGGGTTTGGTCATCGAGTAGATACGAAAAATGCTATCCCGCGCCATCGGCGCGCCGCTCACCGGATCGCGCTGGCCAAAACTCTCGTAGTAGCCCAGCTGGCCGCGCCGCGCGACGAGCGCCACAGCTCCAGGCACCCGGCCGCGTTGAACCTCCTCTTGCATTACCCGGCCGAGGCGCGCAAGGCCCGCGGTGGAGAGTCCGATATCTTCGGGCGTGGCTTGCGGCAGTGGAAGTGAGCTCATGAAGTATCCTGAATTGTGCGTAGCCGGTACTGACCTTCATTATAATTGAGCGCGCCATCAGTTACCTTTACGTCGTGCCATGAAACTCTATGACGAACACAATCCCGCCCCCAATCCGCGCCGGGTGCGGATTTTTCTCGCGGAAAAGAGCATATCCATACCCTTGGTGCACGTGCCGATGCGGCAAGGCGCGCATAAGAGCGCGGAGTTTATGCTGAAGAATTCACTGGGCCAGGTGCCCGTGCTGGAGCTCGACGATGGTTCGACGTTGTCGGAGAGCATCGCCATTTGCCGTTACTTGGAGGAGCTGCATCCAGCACCTGCGCTGTTCGGCAACGATGCCTGGCAACGCGCTCAGGTAGAAATGTGGATGCGCCGTATCGAGTTTGCGTTGATGAGCCGCATCGGCGCTGTCTGGATCAACACGCACAAGTACACGGCGCATCTAGGCACGCAGTACAAGGACTATGGTGAGGCCAGTCGCGCCAGATCGCTCAAGGCCTTGCATTGGCTCGATGACGAATTAAAAGGGCCGCGAATATCTGGCGACCGATTCTTTCTCGATGGCCGATATCGTCGCGCTGACCACCATTGATTTCGCGACCTTCATCGGCATCGAGACGCCGGCCGAGCTCACGTATTTGCACGCTTGGCATGCGCGGGTATCCGCACGACCGAGCGCAGCGGCTTGAGGGGGATGGAAAACGTCGAGGCACGGAAGAACATGTGATATCGATCAAAATCACTAAGTAAGCGCG
Organism: uncultured Gammaproteobacteria bacterium; assembly: GCA_963771615.1. Classification (GTDB taxonomy): domain Bacteria; phylum Pseudomonadota; class Gammaproteobacteria; order Steroidobacterales; family Steroidobacteraceae; genus Bog-1198. Next base: position 241,914 of record CAVYUD010000003.1, on the reverse strand, counting down.
AAACGTGGGTCGTACTCGGTGGACTGCACCGACGGCGGCAACAGCTTGTACATCACCGGCGTCACCAGGCGCGCCAGCAGCGTCGATGAGATCAATCCGCCGATGATGACGATTGCGAGCGGCGAGTACAGCGCGGAGCCCTGCACGGCCAGAGGGGTCAAGCCGCCGATTGCCGTCGCCGAGGTAAGCAGAATCGGCAGGAAACGCACTTCGCCGGCTTCCTGGATGGCCTGATCCAGCGGCGTCCCGCGCTCGCGCAGCTGGTTGGTAAAATCCACCAACAGGATCGAGTTCTTTATCTCGATGCCAATCAGCGCAATCATGCCGATGATCGAGGTGAAGGACAGGGTATAGCCGGTCGCAAGCAATGCCAGCAGCGCGCCGGTCAGCCCCAGGGGTATGACGCCGGCAACGATCGCAGTGGAACGAAAACTGCCAAACTCCAGCACCAACACCGCCAGAATTCCGAAAACCGCCACCAAGATGGCCGGCAACAGGCCGCTGAAGCTCTCTTGCTGCGCCTCGGCATCGCCCGCAATCACGAAGCGGTACCCCGGCGGTAAGCCGATCGCAGCGAGACGCTTGATGACTTCCGCCGTGACACGCGCCGTATTGAAATCCGGCCGCGTATTGGCGGACACCGTCACCTGGCGCTCGCGGTTGTAGCGCGTAATGGAGTTTGTCACGGTCTGGAAATGCGGCGTCGAGATCTCGCGCAAGGGAATCTGGCGTCCGCTGCTGGTACCGACTTCGATGGCATCCAACGCTTCGATGCTCGGCCGTTCGTGCATCGGCAACCTCAAGGTAATGTCATATTCGTCGCCATTGCTCGCCCTAAATTGCCCTGCGGCAAGACCCGCGACCGCGAGACGCACGGTGCGGTTGACCTCCAGTGCCGACACCCCGAGCAGACCCGCTTTCTCGGTATCGATACCGAGATCCAAGTCCGTGCGCAGCAGCCGTGACGGATTATTCACGTCACGCGTGCCCGGCGTCGCCTTGAGGACCTGCTCCACTTGATCCGCGATGCGGCGCAGGCCCTCTATCTCCGTGCCGACGATGCGAATCGCCACGGGCGCATCGACCGGAGGGCCCTGTTGAAATTGCTTCAGAGAAATGCGCGCGGCAGCATATTCGTTGAATCGCGCGCGCAGCTCTTCGAACAGCTTCGGCGTGCGCTTCGGATCGAATGCGCGCAATTCGACGAACACCTCACCCAGGTTGGCCGTGCGTCCCTGCGAGAAGTAGTTGTAGTAAACAAACGGCGTGCCGTGACCCAGGTGCGTATACCAACGCTTGACCTCGGGATGCTCGGCGAGACGTGCCTCGACGAAGCGCAGCGCGCGATCGGTTTCATCGACACTCGCTCCGTCGGGAGCATCGACCCGGATGACGAACTGCGGCACATCTGCGCTGGGAAACAAGCTGAACCCGATAACCGGGATCGTCGCGGCAATGGCCACGAACAATCCCAGCGCCGCCAGCAGCGTGCTCTTCGGCCTGGCGAGGGCCCAGCGCAACGCCGGTCCGTAGACATTGTGAATGACTTGCATCACTCGCTGCAGCAGCCTATCGGCGAGCAAGTCGAAGCGGCCGATCAATCGACCCAGCTTTCCCGCAGCCGCCGCTGCTCGCGGCGAGTTGTCGCGCAACATTCGGCTCGCCAGAAAGGGAATGATGGTCAGCGCCACAAATAGCGAGGCCACCACGGTAAACAAAATGGCCGCCGGCAGCGACCGAATGAACTCGCCGGCGCCTTCCGGCAGAAACAATAATGGCAAAAATGCCAACACCAGCGTAGCGGTGCACCCCAGGACCGCCAGATAAATCTGATCGGTGGCCGCCACAGCCGCTTCCATGCGGCCATAGCCCTTACGCACATAGCGGGCAATATTTTCCACAACCACGATGGAATCATCGACCAGCAAACCGAGCGCCAGCACGAAGCCGGCGATGGATAATTGATTCAAGCCGAATCCCGCGACATAAAGCAGCGCCACACCAATCGCCAAAGACAATGGGATGGAAATCATGACGACGCCGGCGGCGCGCAGTCCGAGCGGCAGCAGGGTCAACAAAACCAGTGCAATCGCAATCGCGAAGTCCTCGCCGAGTTGACCGAGCCGATTGGAGACGTTTTTGGATTGATCGAAGCCGCGTTCGAGTTTGATGTCCGCCGGTAGCGTCCTTTCGAACTCCGCCAGCTTGGCGTAAATGCCGTCGCGCACCTTGAAAATATTGGTATTGTCTTTTTGATTTGCCGTCACGAATACGGCGCGCTTGCCGTTGAACCGCCCGGTGTAGGTCTGTTCTTCCGTCTGCCAGGAAACATCAGCGATGTCGCGGACCTTAACCTCCCGGCCGCCACCCGCTCCGACGACGGTATCGGCGATTTGATCAAGCGAAGTGTAGCTGCCGGAAGTGCGCAGATTGTAGCGCCGCAATCCCACATCGACCGAACCGCCCGGCACGTTTTGATTTTGCCCCTGAATGGTTCGAATCACCTGATCCAGACTCACGCCGGCCCGCGCGAGGCGTTGCAGATCTATCGCCACGCGCACTTCCGGGTTGGGGAATGCCCACGTCTCTGCCGTGCGTACGCCGGGTACGGATTCGAAGCTATCCTTGAGGTTCTCGGCCTTTTCTTTGAGTTCGCGCCAACTGGCGGAATCGCTGACCAGCGCCATTTGCACGATGCTGACCAGTCCCGGGCTGTCCTTGCGAATATCGATTTGCGTGATATCGGGCGGCAGCGAGGAACGAATTCGATTGAATTCCCGGATCACCTCGTCCTGCTTCTTTTCAGGGTCGCCGCCGTAATAAAACTCTGTGTGCACCACCGCGAGCCCGTCGAATGCCGAGCTCTGTATCTTTTTGACGTTTTCCAGCGTATTGACCGCATCTTCGATCGGTTTCACGATCAAGCGTTCCATGTCCGCCGGATTCGCGCCAGGCCATACCACGCTGATATCCGCCGCGGGAAAGGGAAACGACGGATCTTCGGAGCGCGCGATATTGGCGAAGCTGGCCAAGCCGAGCGCAATCAACAGCGCAAACATCACCAGCGTGAATTGCCAGCGCCGGACCGCGAAGGCCCAAATGCTCACCTCGCGACCACGCGCACTTTCTCGCCATTTTCGAGGAACGCGGCGCCGTCGGTCACCACCTGCGCGCCCGCGGTCAAGCCATTCAACACTTCGATTTGACCGGCGCTCAGGCGGCCTATTTGTATGCTCACGCGGTGCACCTCCTGTGCGGCTTCATCGAGCACAAAGACGCCGGCTTCTTTGTCGTTTGCCTCGAGCAGCGCCTGCACCGGGATGACCTGCACCTGGCTCGTGCCCTGGGGCGTGAGCGCGACTTTCGCGACCAACCCTTGCACGAAGCGCGCGCCGCCGGCCTCAATCTGCACCTCGACCATGAAGGTTCCGGTGCCGGAGTCGGCAGCAGATGAAATGTTGCTGACACGGCCCGCAAACACCCGTCCAGGCCAGGCGTCGAATTCTATGCGCGCCGCATCGCCGAGATGCGTACGCACCGCGTCGCGATCCGCAAGCCCAATCCTAACCACCCAACCGCGGTTCGCGCCGCCGAGCACCAGCACGGTCTGCCCCGGCTGCACCACCTCATTGGCTTCAGCCAGCTTGCGCAGCACGACACCATCCACCGATGCCACGATGCGCGCATGCGCCGCATTGAACTCCGTGCCGCTCTGCGCCGCGCTCGCCATCTGGAATGCGGTGGTCAGATCTTGAACCTGTTCCTCGGTGGTGACGCCATCGGCGAGCAAAGCCTTGCCGCGATCGAGATCCCGATGCGCCTTGGCGGTCGCTTGGCGCGCTTGCTCGAGCGAGGCACCGATCTCGGTCTGCTTCAGCACCGCGAGCAGCTGGCCGGCCTTGACGGTTTGACCTTCCTCGACCCGGATGAACTCGATGACGCCGCCCATCTTGAAGGACAATCGCGCTTCGTCTTTCGGCGTCAACAGTCCCACCGCGCGCAGCGTATTGTCGAGGATTGCCATTTGCACCCGGGTAACATGCACCGCTCGCGCGGATCCGACCGCGCTTGCTGCGCCCTTGCTGGTGCAGCCCACGAGCCCCGAAAACGTCGCGACTGCGGTGGCCATCCAAATGATCAAGATATGTTGCGTCATGGTTGACCTTCCGGCGGAACGTGGTGTGAGTCGGCGCCGAGTGCGTATTCCAGCTCGGCGAGACTGCCCAGCGCCGCAAAGCGTGTGACATTGAGATTCAATTGCGCGTCCGTCATGGCGCGCCGCGAGTCGATGAATTCAGCCTGATTGATCTGCCCCAGATCCCGCTTGCGCGAGGCAATGCGAAACGCGCCCGCGGCCGCCTCGACGCGCTTTGCAGCGGTGCCGAGCGATGCTTCGGTGAATTGGAAATCCTGCAGGGCTTGCTGAACCTGGAAGCGGATCTGCTGCTCCTGCAAGGAACGGCTGGCGCGGGCTTGCCGCTCTACGGCGCGCGCGCTGGCAATGCCGGCCTCATCTGCGCCACCGGCGAAAAAATTGAATTTCAGCACTACAGAGGCCAGCAGGTAGCGGTCCTCGTTCGTGAAAGCATAGGTTTCGCCCTGCGTGCCGACATCGAAGGCGAAGGCGAGTCTGGGCTTGAACGCGGCGCGCGCCAGTTTTTCGCCGGCGGCGGCCGCCGACGAGATTGCATCCAATTGACGCAGTTCATAGCGTTGCTGAACCGCAATGTCCTGCAGCGGCGCCAGACTCAAAGTGGGTTGGGCGGCGTGCGCAGCGAGATCGTTGCGCAATCGATCGATGTCGGGATCCTCCACCATCACGCTCGGCAGCGCACGGCCGAAAGGCGCGTTGCGGATCAGGTTCACGTAGCTTTGTGCCAGACGTTCCGCGTTTTGCGCACCGAGCTGCGATTGCTGCACCTCGAGCTGATCGGCTTCGGCCCGAAACACCAGATCGCGGGTGATCTTGCCGTTTCGAAATAAACTCTCGTTGACGCGGCGATTCTCACTCGCCAGCTCCAGCGTGGCATCGAAAATCCCGATCTGCGCGCGCGCCTGCAGCCATCGATAGTAAGCCTCGCGCATATCGCGCTCGATGCGTCCGGCCAGTGCAACCCGTGCTGCGGATTCGGCTTCATACTGCGACTGCGCCGCCAACCGTCCGGCGCTGATGCGCGAATCGTACAAAGGCTGCGTGAGCGACACTGCCGTGTCCTGCTCACGCGTGCGCTGAAAATTGATTTGCTGGTTTTGAACGGTGGGGAAACGCGAGCTGCCCGTGATCTGATTCAGAGTCGCGTAGACTGGATTGAGCAAATCGCCCACCGGGAAATCGATGGTCCGACCGCCGCTCGCCCGCGTGTAGCGGGCTGAAAAGTCGAGCGAAGGCAAATACAGTGCCCGGGCTTGATCCAGCGCGGCGAGTCGCTGCGCGACGCCACCGGCAGCAGCGTCCAACTCCAAATTGGCTGCCAGAGCATCCGCCACCAGTCCGCCCACGGCCTCCTCAACCGACAAGACCGGCTCGGGCGCGGCCTGTGAAGATGCGAGGGCGAGTCCTCCCATTAGGAAAGCGATCCCTGCCGCGGTTGCCTTTACACCTGTATAAAAATTAGACATGTGTCAAATGCATGGCAAAAAAATTAGCTGGTTTTGCGGTCCGGCGGCGCTGCCGGGTCCTGTGTCACGCGACGCAGTAGGTCGAATCCGTAATTGCTGAGCTCAGGAATGCCAATACCAAAGCGGGCCATATCGCTGCCCTTCGCCATGGCGAGTTGGGCGAGACCGTGCGTGAACGACCATAGCGTGACGGCCAACATGATCGGATCCCCAACATTCGGCCGAATGCTGCCATCGGCAATTCCGCATTCGATGGCCTTGACCACAACCCCAATCGCCTCGTCACCGGCGACCCGACAGGCAAGCTCATGAGAACCAGAGTCCGGGTCGCCGGAGTGCGCGTGGAATTTCGAGCAGAAGTCGAAATAATGTGGAAATTCAAAGGCATAAGCCATGTATGCGCGCCCAATGGCCTCAACCTTGTCCGCGCCCATTTCCTGGCCCGCGGCGGCCGCCATAAACCGATCGCGCAGCAGGCACATTGCCCGCTCGCCAATGGCGAACAGGATCTCTTCTTTATCCTTGAAGTAGACATACACCAAGGCGCGCGACAAGCGCGCACCACGCGCGATCTGATCGACAGTGACCAGGTCCCAGCCCTCCTTGGCGTAGAGCGCTTCCGCGGCGTCAAGAATTTCCGCCCGCCGGCGCTCCTTCTCCTCCACTCGGCGTTGGGCGATGTATGACATGGCTGAACGATAGACAATTATTGACACTGTGTCAACAATAATCATGACGTCTGCCCGGGAAGCCTTTAAGGTATATTTCCTCGATGAAAATCAACTTTGTTCTCGCAGGATTGAGCGCCGCACTCTTAGGCTTGACAGCCGCCCCGACGGGCGCGACGGACCCATTTCTTTGGCTGGAACAGGCCCATGGCGAACGCGCAATGCAATGGGTGAAAGCCGAGAACGTCAAGACCGATGCCGTGCTCGAGCGCGACCCGCGTTTTGAGTCGCTGTTCCATAATGCCAAGGTGATCCTCGAGGCGAAGGATAGGATCCCTGAGCCTTCCGTCATCGCCGGCCGGATTTTCAACTTCTGGCAAGACGCCGACCACCCGCACGGCATTTGGCGTCAAACAAGCCTGGCGGATTATCAAGGTGCCGCGCCGAATTGGCGCACCGTCATCGATCTGGACGCACTGTCGAAATCCGAGAAGGCCAACTGGTTCTGGAAGGGGGCCATCTGCCGCGAGCCGGATGAGGAACGCTGCATCGTCAGCTTGTCGGACGGCGGCGAAGATGCCGTGACCTTGCGCGAGTTCGACCTGGCCAAATCGGCCTTTGTCGACGGCGGTTTCTCGCTGCCGAGCGGCAAGCAGGAAGTCGCGTGGCAGGATGCCGAGACGCTGCTGCTCGCGCGCGAGTGGCGGCCGGGCGAAATAACCCGCTCGGGCTATGCGTTTGTTGTCAAACGCATCAGGCGCGGCCAGCCGCTGGATGCGGCCGTCGAGGTGTATCGGGGTTCGGCGGATGATGTCGGTGTGTCGCCGATTTCGTTGAGCGACGGCGCGGGCCACAGCGTCGCGTTCATCCAACGCGCCGTGTCAATTTTCGAGTTCGAGTACTATCTTTTGGCGCCGCAGGGTCCCGCAAAGTTAGAGCTGCCGATGAAGGCGGATCTGCTCACGCTCCTCGACGGCCGTTTGATCGTGAGCCTGCATGAGGATTGGAAGCGCGCCGGTCAAGCGACGCTGCCTCAAGGCTCATTGGTGTCGCTTGAGCTCGCCGCCCTTTCCAAAGATCCAGCACACCTACAGCCGTCCCTGATCTACGCCCCCGCGCCGCGCGAGGCTTTCGTCGAGGCCGGCGCCACCCGCGGACACTTGTTGGTGCACAGCCTCGACAATGTCAACGGCCGCGCCTATTGCTACACGCCCGAGCCCAACAACCGCTGGTCGCGGCGCCAGATCGATCTGCCGAACAATGTCTCGGTCAATGTGATCGACACGGATTTGCACAGCGAGCAGGCTTTCATCCAGGTGACAGGGTTTCTCGCGCCCCCCAAGCTGATGCTCGCCGATCTTGGGATGGGCACGCTCATCGCCAGCAAATCACTGCCGCCGAAGTTCGATGCCTCCCGCGATGTGGTTGAGCAATTCGAAGCCACCTCGAAGGACGGCACAAAAATTCCATACTTCATCGTGCATCCGGTCGCGATGAAGATGGATGGCAGTACACCGACGATTTTGAACGCCTACGGCGGCTTCTTGGACGCACGCACTCCGACCTACTCGGCGGAACTGGGCAAGCTCTGGCTCGAACGCGGCGGCGCTTTCGTGCTGGCCAATATTCGCGGCGGCGGCGAATTCGGTCCCGCTTGGCACGAAGCAGGGCTGAAGACGCACCGTCAACGCATTTACGACGACTTCGCTGCCGTCGGCGAGGATCTCATTGCCAAAGGTTTCACGAGTTCGGCGCACTTGGGAATCATGGGGGGATCCAACGGCGGACTGCTCATGGGCGTGGAATTCATCCAGCACCCGCAACTCTGGAGCGCGGTCGACATCCAGGTACCGCTGCTCGACATGTTGCGCTACGAACAAATAGCCGCCGGTAGTTCCTGGGTGGCCGAGTACGGCAGCGTTTCAGTGCCGGCAGAGCGGGCGTTTCTCGCCTCGATTTCTCCCTATAACAATTTGCAGGCGGGCGTGAAATATCCGGAGGCCCTCATTTGGTCGACGACGAAGGATGACCGCGTGGGTCCCCAGCATGCGAGAAAGTTCGCCGCCAAGCTTGCGGCGATGGGCGTGCCATATCTTTACTTTGAGGTCATCGAGGGCGGCCACGGCGCGGGCGCCACGCCGGATGAACGCGCAAAAATGCATGCGCGCGAGTACACCTATTTCTCGCGCAAGCTAGGCCTGTGACCGGCAGTGCGCGCCGAAATCGGCGAGCACCATGCTGACGCACTCGGTAAGGCGCGTCGCGTAGTCGATATGCAGGAACTCGTTGGGTCCGTGCGCGTTGGAGTGCGGCCCGAGCACGCCGGTCACAAAAAACTGTGTTTGCGGAAAGCGCTCGCCCAACATTCTCAAGAAGGGTATCGTCCCGCCGCCGCCCAAGCTCACCGCATCGCGTCCGAAAATCTGTTGCGAGGCGCGTTGCATGGAGGCTTCGAACCAGGGCGCGAAAGCGGGCGCGTTCCAGCCTCCTGACGAGGACTCCGGCTCGAAGCTGACTTGCGCACCGTAAGGCGGATCACCCTGCAAAGCGTCCTGAACCGCGCGGCCGGCGCGCGCGGGGTCCACGGTGGGCGGCAATCGCAAGGAAATCTTCAGAGAAATTTCCGGCAGCAGCACATTGCCTGCGGCACTTAAGGGCGGCAAGCCCTCCGCTCCGGTCACCGCCAGCGACGGACGCCAGGTGTTGTTGATCAGCAGCTCGACGCGGTCCGCCGACACGGGTTTCACGCCTGGCGCAAACGGAATCTTGTCGAGAAACTGCGCGCCCAAAACCTGCGCCGCCGCGGCAATTTGCGTCCGACGGTCCGCAGGAATCGCGGCGTGCAGTTCCCCTAGCGTGAGTTCGCCGGTGAGCGGATCCTCAATGCGCGCGATAAGCTGCTCCAGAAGCCGAAACGGCGTGGGTGCAATCCCGATGCCAGGCCGGAATGCGCCCCCTCCGTGAGGACCCGCACCTTGAGCGTACCGACCAAGTTGCCGCGCAGCGACGTGGTCGTCCACAATTGCTCGAAGTTGCCGCATTCCGCATCGAGACACACCACCAAGGAAGGCTCGCCAATTCTCGTTCCCAATGCATCGAGGTGCGCCGGCAAGTGAATGCTGCCGCTTTCCTCCGTCGCCTCGATCATCAGCTACACAGCGCGGCAAAGGCACGCCTTGCGCCTTGAGCGCAGCAATCGCCGTCAAAGAACTGAAAATGGCATAGCCGTCATCCGCTCCGCCCCGCCCGTAAAGCTTGCCGTCACGAATCACAGGATCCCAGGGTCCCAAGCCCGGCAGCCAGCCGGTAAATTCCGGCTGCTTGTCGAGATGCCCGTAAAGCAGCACGCACTCGGGCAACTCACCCGGAATATCCAGCAGCAATAGCGGCGTCATGCCCAGTGAGGCGCCGCACTTCAACGCTCATGCGCGGCACGGGCTGGGCGCGGCACCATTCCGCCATCAACTCGACTGCCTGATCCATGTAGCCGTGGCGCTCCCACTCAGGATCGAATGCCGGAGATTTGTTGGGAATGCGCACGTAGGCCTGCAGCCGCTCGACAATCGATGTCTGCCAAACATTCTCGATGAACTGACGTAAGCCGCTGAATTCATTCGCTAGCCATCTCCGATGTAGATGAATGTCGTTCGAGGCGGCATTGCCTCCGCTCTCGAGCAGCTGGTCCGAATCCGATCTCATTACCAACTTCCATTCGCCGGCCGGCATCGGCACGCCTTGAGCGCGAGTGCTCCAATTCAGCACGACGAGCACGCGATTATGAACGAACGTCAGCCATTGCGCGGCTTCGTCGAACTTGACCTTGGGTGCAGGTGCATCCACCCGGCTTTCGCGCGGCATCTCAGGACGATCCTTCTTGAGCCGGATGAGCCGCCGGTACCAATCGAAGAGTTCGGCGTGATTTGGTTGGCTAAGCTCAGACCAATCGAGCTTCGAGCGCTCGAATGTGGTCCGCTCCTGAGGGTTCGGCACCGCGCCCTGCCAGCGGAACGCGCTGAATTCCTTGCTGCGCCCTTCCGCCACCAGTCGTCCCAACTCCGGGTCCTGATGGTCCGTGAAATACAGAAACGGCGTCGACGCTCCCCACTCCTCGCCTTGGAACAGCAGCGGCACGAACGGCGAAAGCAGCGTCAACGCCGCAACCGCCTTGAGCTGCGCCCTTCTCCAGCAGACTGCTCAAGCGTTCGCCCTGTGCGCGATTGCCGATCTGATCGTGATTCTGCGCGCTCACCACCAGCTGATGCGGCTCGACACCGGCGGGCGGCCTGCCGTGCCGGCGGCCACGATGCGCCGAAAACTGGCCCTGATAGACATAGCCATCGCGCAACGCCGTCGCCACATCGCGCAGACCGTGAAATCCGCGTAGTAGCCGTCGGTCTCGCCGGTAAAATAGCGATGCAGGGCGTGGTGGAAATCGTCAGCCCAGTGCGCATCCAATCCATATCCGCCGCGCGCGAGGCGAGTGCACCAGGCGCGGATCGTTCAGATCGCTTTCCGCGATCAGCACCAGTGGCCTGCGCTATTCGCTTGCTCAGTTCCCTCACCGCGCGGGCCAGTTCCTCGAGAACGTGTACTGCCTCGAAGCTGAAGATGGCGTGCACCGCGTCCAGCCGCAAGCCATCGAATTCATAGTCCTTGAGCCACATCAGGGCGTTGTCGATGACGAAGCGGCGCACCTCATCGCTGTGCGGACCGTCGTAGTTGATCGCGGCGCCCCACCCGGTTTTGTAGCGGTCGGTGAAATACGGTGCGTATGCCGCCAGATAATTCCCATCGGGCCCCAAATGGTTGTAAACCACGTCCAACAGCACGGCGAGACCGCATGCGTGGCAGGCGCGCACAAAAGCCGCCAGTTCGCGCAGGCGTGCCGTAGGCGGGAAACGGCGCGAACAGATCGACGCCGTCATAGCCCCAGCCGCGCTCGCCCGGAAATGTCGCCAGCGGCATCAGTTCCAGATGCGTGACGCCGAGCTCGCACAAATGCGCCAGCTTCGTCCTGCGCTGCGGCATAAGTGCCTTCGGCGGTAAAGGTGCCGACATGCAGTTCATAGATGATCGCCTCGCTGCAGCGGCACGGCGCGGAAGCCGCTGCGAACGGGCATCGGATCGCGCAAGCGAGCGCCTCGAGGGACTCGCGATGCACCGTGCACTCCGGCGGGCTGCCAGCGCGAGCGCGGATCCGGCAGGCCGGCTGCACCGTCCAGGGAATATTGATAATCCTGTCCGGCATGCGCCGGAACGTCGGCCTGCCAATAGCCTCGCGGCCGGCGGCGCGAGCGCGATTCGCTGCTCATCGAGCAGCAGATCGACCGACTTCGCGTGCGGCGCCCAGACCGAAAAGATCATGCGGCTTCCCGGATCAACAATGCCACGGGAAAGGATCGCGAACAACGCAGCCGGCGTCACCTCGCGCTGCACGCACTCGTCCGGTAAAGCAATTGCGCCACGACACCGCCCGGCAAGGGCAATCGCGTATCGCCCCACTCTCCCGACAGCGTCATGGTGAAGCGCGGCACGACCGCAATGAGATTCTCGCCGCGGCGAAACGCCAGCAGCCTTCCTAGATGGCTGCCTTGCGCGACCAGAGGCTGATACTTGGCTCTGCAGCGGAAAAATCCTCGCCGCGCTCGCGGCGAATGCCCAGCACGCGCGCGATCATCCACAGCTTCGGCAATCCGGATTCCCAATCGCGCCAGCACCTCGGCGGCGCTCAGTTCAGGCGTGCGCTGCAGGAGCTGTGCACGCAGCGCAAAGTCCACCGGCCGGCGATTGTCGGGATCGACCAGGCTCAAGTCCCACAATTCGGTGCCCTGATAGAAATCCGGCACGCCCGGCGCCACCATCTTGATGAGAGTCTGCGCCAGGCTGTTGATGCGTCCCGGCAGTATCAGCGGCTCGACGAAGCGTTCCAGGCTCGCAATGAATTCCGGCGTCTCGAATACTCCGCCGACGAATCCGCGAATTTTCTCCTCGTAGCTGATGTTGGGTTCGTGCCAGGAGGTGTTGATCTTCGCCTCGCGGCAAGCCTTGAGCATGTACCCCCAGGCGCGCTCGTGGTCGATGGGCCACGCGCCGATCAGCGTCTGATACAAGAGATATTCGGCATGCCGATCCGGGAGGCGATTCTGCCAGGCAGTGGCATTGAGCTGCGACCATTGATGCAGCGCCTCGGACCAGCGCTCCGGAATCTCCGACAGGATGGAGATGCGCGCGCGCACATCCTCGCTGCGTTTGTTGTCGTGCGTCGAGGTGGCGAGCATGTTGTTCGGCCACCGATCGCTCAAGTAGTGGCAAAATTCGTGAAACTTGTCGGCCGAGATGCCGACCAGCGAGGCCTGCGAGCCGACTTCATTGCATGACACCAGCCGGTCGAAGCAATAGAACGTCGTGTCCTCAACGCCCTTCGCCATGACGGCCGGCGTCAACTGCTGCCACTTGGCGATGAAATCCGCTTCGGCCTCGCTCAAGTCGCGATTTCGTGAACAGTGCCGATAGAAAATCGAACGTGGCTGCGTCGATTTCCGGAGAGCCGATGCGCGCGCTCTGCAGCGCTTCGAGCAGGATGCGCTTATCCTCCTCATCCAGCGTCTCGGCAGTTCGATAGGTTCGATAGACGGGAAGCGCCGTGACCAGCTTCGCCAGTGCTTCGCGCAGCTGGCGCGGACTCAAATCCCGCGTTTGCCAGGCGCCGCGCGCGATCTTGAGCGCCGCCTCGGCAAGCAGCTCGATGCGATGCGGAAAACGTCGTCTCGACGATGGCGCGCTTCTTTTCCCGCACCAATTTGCCGAAGTTCACCGAATGGCCGGTGAAATCCGCATATGTCGCGGTCAACACATCGGTGCGTTGATCATCCATCCACAGGCGGTTTACCTTGGCCAGGAACTCGTAGCCCACGGTGCCGTCGATGGGCCAGTCCTCTTTCAGACGCTCATCGTTCTCGAGGATCTTCTCGATGTAAATTCGGCCCTGCGGCAGCGTGTGCCGCAGCCGCTTGAAGTATTGCAGCGGATCGCGCAAGCCGTCAGGATGATCGACCCGCACGCCGTCGATCTCGCCCTTGGCAATCATCTGCTTCGATGCGCGCATGCGTGGCCGCGGCCACCTCGGGCCGCTCGGCGCGAATGCCGATCAGCGAGTCGATATCGAAAAATCGCCGATAGTTGGTCAGCTCGCCGGAGAGCTTCCAGCCGTGCAGCATGTAGTATTGCCTGCGCAAGATCGCATCCAACTGCGCGCGTATCGGCCTTTACGCGGGCGACGGCGTCCTGCAACCGCCCGGACTGGGCCGCCTCGGCGAGAACCTCGCGCGCTCGTGCCGCATGGCGCCCATAGGCACGGTCGCTCTTCCTCGCCGGGAATCGCGACGTCTGCGCAGCCGCTCGAGTTCCTCGAAGCATGGCTCCGCGCCCTGCCGCGAGCAGCGTGCCCCAGGATGCCGGCGCGAGCGGCCAGGTATTCTCATAGTGCTTGACGCGCGGTTCGTCCGCCGATGACTTCGATACTCAGTTCACCGGCTTCCAAAGCCGCGCCATAGGGTTTGGCGAGCGAGCACAGATGCACGCAGAACGGCTTGGCCGTGCGGATTTCTAATATCGAAAAATTCGCGAACGAGCTGAACGGCCCGTGCGCCAGCACATCGTCCCACCACGGGTTGTGGTGCGAGGCGGACATGTGATTCGGCACGATGTCGAGCAGGATTCGCAGCTCCAATTTGCGCGCCGCCTGCTACGAAGTCGGACCACGCGGCTTCGCCGCCCAGATCCTCGCTGATCTTGCTGGGATCGGCGACGTCGTAACCGTGCTGGCTGCCGGGCACGGCCTGCAGGCAGGGCGACAAGTACACATGACTGATTCCCAGCTCGGCCAGATACCGCAGCACTCGCTGTGCCGCGGATAGCGGGAAGCCGGCATGGAGCTGCAGCCGGTAAGTCGCTCTCCAGCTACCGCTCATGGCTGAGCAGCACCAACGAGCGCGCCGACGAGATTGACCAGGCGATTGCGCTTCACCGACTCCTTGTCGATTTCCAGCGTGGGCCGCGCCGTGTCGAATGCGATCTTCCAGCCCCCGTGGTAGAGCTCGTGGGAAATGCGGAAGGCAACCGGCTCGTGATGCGCGTTGAGCAGCAGCAGGAAATCCGTGTCCTCGGCGCACTGTCCTTGCGCGTCGCGAATCTCGGATGCCGTACCGTTCATGAACATGCCGAGCGTGCGCATCCAGCCGCCGTCCTCCCAGTCCTTGCTCTCCATGCGCTTGCCGTCCGCACGAAACCAGACGATGTTCTTGTCCGGATGCTTGGCGTCCGGATCATCGTCATAGAACATGCGTAGCGGTGAAAATTCGGATGCTGCTTTCGGTACTTGATCACCCGCTGCGCGAATTCCAAGAACGCCTGCTTTGGGCGCATCCAGATCCCAGTGATACCACGATAATTCGTTGTCCTGGCAGTAGCCGTTGTTGTTGCCCTGCTGGGTGCGCGACAGCTCATCGCCGCCGCTGATCATCGGCGATCCCTGCGCGAACATCAGCGAGCACCAGAAATTGCGCATTTGCCGCTGGCGCAGCTCGATGATGTCCGGATCGTCGGTGGGCCCTCGACGCCGCAATTCCACGAACTGTTGTCATCCGCGCCGTCGCGATTCTCCTCGCCGTTTGCTTCGTTGTGTTTTTGCTCGTAGCTCACCAAGTCCGCAAGCGTGAAGCCGTCATGCGCCGTCACGAAATTGACGCTCGCCGAAGGCGGCCGGCGCGTGGTCTCGTACAAGATCCGCGCTGCCCGCGAGACGGGTCGCGATCTCCGAGTGCAGTCCCATGTCGCCTTTCCAGAATTTGCGCACCGTGTCGCGATACTTGCCGTTCCATTCCATCCATCCCAACGGAAAATTTCCGACCTGGTAGCCGCCTTCGCCCAAATCCCAGGGCTCGGCAATCAATTTCACCGGCGCCAACGTGGGATCCTGATAAATCGTGTCGAAGAATGCGCCGAGTTGATCGACATCCTTCAATTCGCGCGCCAGCGCCGAGGCCAGATCGAATCTGAAGCCATCGACGTGCATTTCCGTCACCCAGTAGCGCAGGCTGTCCATCAGCAACTGCAGCGAATTCGGATGCACCATGTTCAGGGTATTGCCGCAACCCGTATAGTCCATGTAATGCCGCGCGTCGCCCGGCATGGTGCGGTAGTACGCCAAATTGTCGATGCCGCGGAACGAGAGCGTCGGTCCGGCGTGATTGCCTTCCGCCGTATGGTTGTAAACCACATCCAGGATCACCTCGATTCCTGCATTGTGCAGAATCTTGACCATGCCTTTGAATTCGCGCACTGCCTCGATCCGGCTGATTGCGGCGTGGAGGCGTAGCTCATCTCCGGCGCGAAGAACCCCAGGGTGTTGTACCCCCAGTAGTTGCGCAGTCCCCGTTCCACCAAATGCCGGTCCTGCACAAAGTAATGCACGGGCATCAGTTCGAGCGCCGTGACCCCCATTTTTTGCAGATGCTTGATGATGGGCTCGGAGGCCATGCCCGCATAGGTGCCGCGCAAATGTTTCGGCACGTCCGGATGCAGCTGCGTCATGCCGCGCACATGCGCCTCGTAAATCAGGGTTTCGTGCGCTGGATAGGACGGGCGCTTCTCCCCGCTCCAGTCGAAACGCAGAATCGATCACCGCACCCAACGGCGCGAAAGGCGCGCTGTCGCGATCGTCGAACGACAAGTCCGCATTCTCATCGCCCAATTGATATCCAAACAACTCGTCGGCCCACTGCAACTGCCGCCCGATCGCCTTGGCGTAAGGATCGAGCAGCAATTTATTGGGATTGAATCGCAGTCCGCTCTCGGGGAGATAGGGTCCGTATACCCGATAGCCGTATAGCTGGCCCGGGCCGATGTCCGGCACATAGATATGCCAGGCGCCATTGGTGCGCTCGCGGATGCGGATGCGCCTTTCGACCTTGCCCGGTCCGTCGAACAGACACAATTCCACCGACTCGGATGATTCCGAAAACAGCGAGAAGTTGACTCCTCGCCCATCCCAGTTGGCGCCTCGGGGGAACGGCAATCCCGCGGTCTGTTTTGCCCGTTCAATATTGCTGGAAATTTCTAATCCCTCGACGCGCGGCTGAATACCGCAGGCATTATTAATCTTGCTGCATCCGGCAAGCGTAGGCGTCCGCTCCGTAGGACATGTCGGCTCGCGGCTCTTCGCCCTGTAGGAGAATAACTATTGCGGCCAAACCCAATTTCTGATTTCCGGCATGTCCTGACCATGACGGTCGATGTATTGCTTGTGCTCGACCAGCTTGTCGCGCAGCTGCTGACGCAGATGATCTGCACGCGCGCCGATTTGCGGCAACCGATCGATGGTGTCCATCACCAGGTGAAACCGGTCCATGTCGTTGAGCACCGCCATATCGAATGGCGTGGTAATCGTGCCCTCTTCTTTGTAGCCGCGCACGTGCAGCTCGGCATGATTGCGACGGCGATAGGTCAGCCGGTGAATCAGCCAGGGATAGCCGTGGAAAGCGAAGATCACCGGCTTATTGGTGGTAAACAGGGCATCGAAATCGCTGTCGCTCAGGCCATGGGGATGCTCCGACTGCGGCTGCAGCTTCATCAGGTCGACTACATTGACGACGCGCACCTTCAAATTGGGTAGCTGCTGCCGCAGGATCGAAACCGCCGCCAGCGTTTCCAGGGTCGGCACATCGCCCGCGCACGCCATGACGACATCGGGCTCGCCGCCCTGATCGTTGCTGGCCCATTGCCAGATCCCGATGCCCTCGCTGCAATGGTCGATTGCGGCTTCCATCGACAGCCACTGCGGCGCCGGATGCTTTCCGGCCACCACGACGTTGACGTAGTGACGGCTGCGCAAGCAATGATCCATCACCGATAACAGACAATTGGCATCGGGCGGCAGGTATACCCGCACGATCTCCGCTTTCTTGTTGACCACGTGATCCAGGAAGCCCGGATCCTGATGCGTAAATCCATTGTGATCCTGGCGCCAGACGTGCGAGCTCAAGAGATAGTTCAGCGACGCGATCTTGCGCCGCCACGCGAGACCCGCCGTAACTTTGAGCCACTTGGCGTGTTGATTGAACATCGAATCGACGATGTGAATGAAGGCCTCGTAGCAGTTGAACAACCCGTGCCTTCCGGTCAGCAAGTAGCCCTCGAGCCAGCCCTCGCACTGATGCTCGCTCAGCATTTCCATGACTTGGCCGCTGCGCGCCAAATAATCATCGTCAGGGATGGTTTCCGCCAACCACTGACGGTTGGTGACCTCGAACACCGCCTCCAATCCGTTCGACACAGTTTCGTCGGGTCCGAATATACGAAAGTTGCGCGGCGAGGCATTCAGCTTGGCCACGTCGCGCAGAAATTTCGCCAATACGCGGGTATCGCCGATGCCGGCAATGCCCGGCTCTGGAACGTCCACGGCATAATCCGCGAAATCCGGCATGCGCAAATCGCGCAGCAGTATTCCACCATTGGCGTTGGGATTCGCACCCATGCGCCGTTCGCCGCGGGGTGCGAGATGCCGCCAGCTCCGGTTTTAGGCGTCCGCCCTCGTCAAACAGCTCCGCCGGACGGTAGCTGCGCAACCAATCTTCCAACTGCTTGAGGTGCTGCGGATTTTTTCCAGGATCGGTAATGGGCACTTGATGCGACCGGAAGCTTCCTTCAATGCGTTTCCCGTCGATGATCTTCGGACCCGTCCATCCCTTCGGCGAAACCAGCACGATCATCGGCCAACGCGGCCGCCGCACGTCTTGCGGTGATTTACGCGCATCCGCCTGAATCCGCCGGATCGTTTCGATGACTGTATCCAATGTCGCGGCCATGGCTTCATGCATGGGCATGGGCTCATCGCCCTCGACGAAGAACGGCGTCCAGCCGTAGCCCTGCAGCAATTGCACCAATTCCTCGCGCGATATTCGCGCCAGCACCGTGGGATTGGCGATCTTGTAGCCGTTCAGGTGCAGAATCGGCAGAACCGCGCCGTCGGTCGCCGGATTCAGAAACTTATTGGAATGCCATGAGGTCGCGAGCGGCCCGGTTTCCGCCTCACCGTCGCCGATGACGCACGCCGACCAGCAGAGCGGGATTGTCGAAGACGGCGCCGAAGGCATGGCTCAACGAATATCCAAGTTCGCCTCCCTCATGAATCGATCCCGGACACTCGGCGGATGCGTGGCTCGGAATGCCGCCCGGAAACGAGAACTGTGTGAACAATCTCTTCAACCCAGCCTCGTCTTGACTGATGTTCGCATAGACCTCGCTATACGTACCCTCGAGGTAGGTTCCGCTCACCACGGCCGGACCGCCGTGTCCCGGTCCTGACATGTAGATCATGTCCAAATCGTATTTCTTGATGGCGCGATTCAAGTGTGTGTAGATGAAATTCTGGCCCGGCGTGGTGCCCCAATGCCCCAGCAACATGTGCTTGATGTGCGTACTTGCCAGCGGCTCCTTCATCAAGGGATTGTCGCAAAGATAGATTTGGCCGACGGACAGGTAATTTGCAGCCCGCCAGTAGGCGTCGATCTTGCGGGCCAGAGCCGTATCCAGCACAGGGGTTGCGTGATCATTTTGCATATCTCATTCCTCTGACATTCCCAGACACTGCGCCGTTAACTTGGCGATCACGGATTCCTCGTCGGTGCGGATGACGCGCACCGCAACACGGCCTGTCGAAATGCGCGCGGCATGCTCGGCGTTTCGCGTGTCGTCAAGCTCGATGCCCAAGCATTGCAATCCGTCGCAAATGCGCCGCCGCACCGCGGCTGAGTTTTCGCCGATGCCGCCTGCGAATACCAAGGTGTCGATGCCGCCCAACGCGGCGGTATAGGCGCCAATCCACTTTTTTGCCTGGTAGCAGAAAATCGCGATGGCCTCCCGTGCCCTGCTGTCGGTGCCTTCCCGTTCCAGCAAATCACGCACATCTGCGCTTGACTCGGACAGGCCGATGAGTCCCGATTGCTCGTTGATCATTTTTTGAAATTGCGAAGCATTCATGGATTCGCTGCGCATCAAGTAGCTAGCTACACCGGGATCGAGATCGCCTGATCGCGTTCCCATGACCAGTCCCGCGGCCGGTGTGAATCCCATGCTCGTATCGATGCAGTGCCCATCGCGCACGGCCGCCAAGCTGGCACCGCTGCCCAGGTGCGCCAAGATCACGCGGCCACGCGTTGCGGCAGCGTCGCCCAGGCGCGCCAGTTCCTGCATGAGAAAAGTGTACGAGAGGCCATGAAAGCCATAGCGTTGCACGCCCTTCGCCGCATAACGGCGAGGGATTGGCAACAGCGTCGCCTCTGCCGGCATGCCGCGATGAAACGCCGTGTCGAAGCAGGCCGCTTGGGGCACATCCGGATAGTGGCGCTGCATCGCTTCTATGAGTTCGATCTCGCGCGGCAGGTGCTCGGGATCGAGAGATGCGATGCGTCGCAACTCCGTGAGCAGCGCCGGCGACACGCGCTCGGGCTGGCTATGCAGCATGCCATGCACCACTCGATGGCCGATGGCATCCGGCGCCCCCATGGAAGCCTGCGCTTTGAACTCCTGCGCCAAGCGATCCGCGGTCACCGCCGCCGCTTCACCGCCGATACGCTCCATCTTCCCCTCGCTCAATCGGGCCGGACGCGCACCGCTCAAAAATACTGCGAAGCGAACGCTCGAGGAACCGGCATTGATGGTCAAGATGTGGGGCATCGTAGGATAAACACCGACGTAGGAGGCACGTCTAGTCGCCGCAACGGGATACAATAAGAGAACACGCTTTCAAGGAGATTACAATGTCACACTACCATGCGATTGTATGGATCGATCACCAGAAAGCGACCGCATGGCATTTCACGCCGACTGACCAAGAAGAAACCGTCGTGCATGCTGCAAATCAGCATCAGCGAGTCCACAGCCGCAAGAGCGCGCATGGCGGTCATCGCTCCGGCGCCGATCATCATTTTTTCGATGATGTCGCGAAAGCGCTGGCTGGCGCCCACGAGATTTTGCTGATCGGTCCCGCCGAGGCAAAGCAGGAGTTCGCGGCTTATCTTCGCGACAAGTATCCGCAGCTGGGAAATTCCATCGTCGCGGTTGAGACTGCCGACCATCCGACCGACGCGCAGATCCTGGATTACGCGCGGCGGCACTTTCCTACGCTTGACCGGATGCAATAGCGGCCTGCACCAGCTTTTCCAAGCCCGCGAGATTGGCGATCAACGCCGTAGGAAATCCGTGCCGCTGCTGCAAATATTCCGGCGTGTTGAACGACACCCAACAGCGATCTTCGGGGTCCTGCCACGCGAGCACCTTGAGCGGTAGATCCAACGCAGTCCCCGGCGCCGCCACCATCAGCGGTGTCCCCGCAGCCGGGCTGCCGAGAATCAACAGCTGCGTCGGCTGCATGCTGAGACCGGCAGCGGCCGCATCCTTGGCAAAATTGATGCGCGCGAACACCATCAGGCCGCGCTGCTTCGCCAAGCTCTCGAGACGATCCATGGTATCAGCGACGCCGCTGCTGGCAGCCAGAACTCTGATGCCCTTGTCGGATTCATTGGCGCTCATTGCTGATCCTTCATTAGACTCATAACCCTGCCGCATATGTGTTGGCCTGTCCAGTCGCGCGCCACGGAGATCCATGGAAGCTTTTTTGGTTTCAATTACCACCATATCGGTTGCCGAGATCGGCGATCGCACGCAACTTTTGTCGCTGCTGCTCGCTGCTCGCTATCGACGGCCGTGGCCCATCATCGCCGGAATATTTTGCGCGACATTGGCGAATCATGCGGTTGCCGGGGCGCTGGGGGTGTGGTTCGGCAGTTTGCTCAAGCCGCGCACACTCGAGGTGGTGGTCGGGATCAGCATGATTGCGATGGCCATTTGGACCTTGAAGCCCGACAAGCTGGATGAGAATACCGGCGCGGGCGGCGCGATGGGCGCCTTCTTGGCAACACTGACCAGCTTTTTCATCGCGGAGATCGGAGACAAGACGCAAATCGCGACGCTTGGCGCTCGCAGCAGCGTATCCGAGTCTGCTGGCCGTCGTTGCCGGAACCACTGCCGGCATGATGATCGCCAACGTGCCCGTGGTGTTTATGGGCAAGGCGTTTGCCGATCGACTGCCTCTGAAGGCGATTCACTTCGGCGCCGCGATTCTTATTTGCGTCTTGGGGTGCGTCTTTTTGGCGCGTGCGCTTTGGATTTCCCAATCAGCCGCCGTGAGGGCATTCGGAGTGTTGTTCCTGTCGCGTGGCCGCAACCGCAGCGGCGGACGACGCAGGCATTTGCCGTTCATGGGCAATTCACCTATGTGGAACAAGACACTTCCGGATTCAACGCGCCCTATCGCGGGCCCAAATAGCCTGTCGCCCAATCGCGGCGCCGAAACCACCGATGCGACTCTTGTACCTGGGCGCAAGACTGTGGCCGGGAGCAGAAGCCTGGCTCAACGGCGAACTCGACCAGGGATTTGGACTCGACGACACGTTGGGCGCAGCCGGATTTCCGAGCGGCGAGGCCTACAAAGTGGGAAAGAATCAGCCCTACTTTCGCGCTGCAGCGTGCGTTCGTGCGCCAGACGCTTAAATTTGCGAGGCGAGCCGCAAGAGGTAGAGGCGGCCGCCAACCAGTTGCGCGGCTCGCACAGCGATGATCGCATTGTGATCACGATTGGCAAGTTCAGTGTCGTGGACATTTTCGACACGAATCAATATGCACACGACTCACGCGCTGATTTTTTGAACTGGACCGTGCATCGACACGGGCACCTTCGATTATGCCGCCGATGCCTGGGGCTACACGGCAGGCGCCGCGATCGAATGGTATATGCATGCCTGGACCCTTCGGGGTGGGCTGTTCGACCTGTCCGACGTGCCGAACAGCGTGCATCTCGAGCCGGGTTTTCATGAATTTCAAATGAATCTGGAGCTGGAACATAGGCACGAGATCGCCGGCCGTCCGGGTCGTGTGCTGCTCACCGGCTTTGAGAGCCGCGGCCGAATGGGCTTGTTGGATGAAGCCATCGCGCGAGCGGCAGGCGCCGGCGCGCCGGTGGATATCGCCGCCGTGCGCCAGTATCGCAGCCGCGGTGGTCTCAGCATGAATGTAGAACAGGAGCTCGCACCACAATTGGGCGCGTTCGTGCGCGCCGGCAAGGCGACCGGAAACGTCGAGACATACGAATTTACAGATGTCGATCGAACTGTGGCCGCAGGGCTCTCTCTGCAAGGCTCGCGTTGGCATCGGCCGCAAGACACCGTCGCAATTGCTGCAGTCAACAACGCCATTTCCGGTGTACGCGAGGCTTACCTGAACGCGGGTGGGTTGGGCATTTTGATTGGCGATGGCCGGCTACCGCATCCGGGTCCGGAACAAATCGTCGAGAGCTACTATTCGGCAGCACTTTTCAATTTCGCGCACCTGACCCTCGACTATCAATGGATTGATCACCCCGCTTACAATCGCGACCGTGGGCCGGTGTCCGTGATTGCTGTACGATTGCACGCTCAGTTCTAAGCAGTCGTTCGGTTCCATGTACCGGCAGGGTTGATCACAAGGAGCAAGCCATGGGGATAGCATCAGAATTCAAAGAATTTGCGATGAAGGGAAATGTGGTTGACTTGGCGGTCGGTGTAATCATCGGCGCGGCATTCGGCAAGATCGTGTCCTCGCTGGTCGGCGATCTCATCATGCCGGCCCTCGGCAAGGTCATCGGCGGCGTGAATTTCTCGGACTTGGCAATCAGTCTCGGCGCTGATCCCGCCGGCAAGGCGGTACTGATCAAGTACGGCTCCTTCCTTCAGACAATTTTTGATTTCGTGATCATCGCAATCGTTCTGTTCATGTGCATCAAGGGCATTAACAAGCTCAAAAAACCGGCACCGGCGGTTGCGCCGCCGCCCCCACCGCCGCCGAGGTCCGAACTGCTCCTCGAGGAGATTCGCGACTTGCTGGCGAGGCGCGCCTAAAAGAGGCGCCGCGTCGGGTTGTTGGATCCTGCGCAGTCAGCATGCGCGGCGAGAGACGCTCGCGTTATTTTTTTACCTGAACTCTGAGGATCACCATGCCGACTCATCGCACATTCGCATTTCTCTTGGCGCTCGTCCCGGCCTTCTGCGCCTGGGCCGACGAGGCCCGCCGCCGCCGCCGCAGGATGTTTGGATTGGCAAAGGCCAGTTCGGATTTTTGAGCTCGCACGGCAACAGCGACGCCGAGTCCATCAATGGCAACATTGACATGCTGCGATACGACGGAGCCTGGAAAAATGAATTCTATGTCGGTGGCTTGTACGGCAAAAATTCCGGCATCGTTTCGGCGGAGCGCTGGGAGACCCGCGGCCAGACCAACTACACCATCTCCGGGGACCTGTTCACATTCGGCGGTCTGCGCTATGAGCACGATTTATTCGACGGCTTTCAATATCAGGCAAGCGTGACCGGCGGCATGGGCTACAAATTCATCAATGACGCGACGACACGAAATTGACCGCGCAGGTCGGCGCGGGCTATCGGCGCCTGCGGCCTGAAACAATCGATAAGGACTCGACTGGGGTCGTGATTTCGCGCACTCCGTTGGATGCTACGGGAGATGCGATCGCCACGGTCGGCGTGGATTTTTCGCACGCCTTCAACAAAACCACCGTCTTCACCAATAAATTTCTGACGGAAGCGGGCTCCAGCGACATTTTGTTGCACGACGAACTTGCGCTCACCGTCAAGATGTCGGATAAGCTTGCCTTGAGCGTTGGTTATACAATCTCCGACAATACCAAACCAGCGGCGCCGCTCAAGAAGCTCGACACGCTGGCGAGCGTCAATCTGGTGTTCGGTTTTTAAATAGCCTTGAGGATCTCACGGAGGGGTTATGGGCATGTTCGACGGCATATTGGGCGGCGTGATCGGTGCCGAGATGGCCACCGTAGTCAACGGACTCATTCAAAAGCATGGGGGCGTGCAAGGCATCGTCACCCAGTTGGAACAGCAGGGCTTGGGCGGCACGGTTCGTTCGTGGGTCGGTACCGGTGCAAATCAAGCCATTACACCCGATCAGATTCACCAAGCCTTTGGTACTGACACGGTCAAGGAACTGGCCGCCAAAGTCGGCTTGTCGCCGGACGTATTGGCAGCGAAACTTTCACAAGTATTGCCGCAGGCAATCGACAAACTGACGCCCGCCGGCGCGGTCCCCAAGGCCTAGGACGAGATCACCATGAAAAAATCACTGAGCATTGTCACTCTCATGCTATTTGCCGCCGCGGTCCACGCCGCCGATTCGGGGCGAACCTATATTACGCCGCCCGGCGCAGACCCCAAGGTCGCGGCGCCGTATAGCAGCGGCGTGTTGGTCAACGGCACGTACTATGTGAGCGGCCACTTAGGGGTCGACCCTGCGACCGGCAAGGTTCCGGCCGACGCCGAAGCGGAAGCTCATCTCGTGTTGGATTCGGTGAAACAGACGTTGGAGCGAGCCGGCCTGACGATGACCGATCTGGTATCGGTGACTATTTATTGCACCGATCTTGACCTATACGAAAAATTCAACGCGGTCTACCGCTCTTACTTCCAAGACCACTATCCGTCGCGTGCATTTATCGGCGTTGCGAAACTGGTGCGCGGTGCGCGTTTCGAAATAGCGGGAGTTGCCGTCAAACCGGCTAAGTCTCGATAAATTTTCGCAAGCGCTCGATCTGCTCGCCGAGAACGTGATCGGCTCCTTTCGATGCGCCGTCAAATCCATCCTTGGCGTAGCCGCCGACGGCGTAGCTGACGGAGATGTCGGTGCCGGTGGGGCCGGCCTTCAGGGTCCAGGTCAGGGAGCCTTCCACGCCCAGACCTTGAAAGGGACCGAGAGCGCCGCGCAGCCGCAGCGCCTTGCCAGGCGCGACGTACACGACGTGAAGATGTTCGACTGAACCGCCCTCAGGCAAATTCTCGCACCAACATCCGCCGGCGCGCGCATCCAGCACTAGGTTCGCCGCACTGCCCGAGAAGGTGTGTTCCGAACTCCACCAACGCGCAGGCTGCAACAGTGCCGCGTAGACCTTCTCCGGCGTCGCCGCAACATGCACGGTCTCGCGCACCTCGAAGCCGGTTGCGCCGACGCTCTGCACCTCGGCTGCCGCAGGCTCCCCCAACAATGCCGCCAGCAAGCTGCAGTACAACAGCGCTTTATTAACTGCACTCATATTCGTTCTCCGCGTTTCAAGCAGCCGCACAAATTTTGAAAGATTCGAGAATCGCTGTCCATCCACCGGGCGATTCCACCATGCCGCGTATCTGCGCCGCCTTCTCGCCCATGCGCTGCAGATTGCGATGCTCCAATTCCACCCGAGTGCTCATTGCACTCTCCGCGATGAAGCGAACTTCGACTTCGGTGACAAGTTCCGGATCAAATTGCCAGTCGCCGTTGAGTTGCCAAGCGAGGATTAGCCGCTGCGGGGGCTGCCACTCGATGACGTAGCCGGTCTGCCCGGTTGAACCGTCTTCGGCGACCGCGTACCAGCGGCCGCCAACGCGCGGTTCAACGATATATTCTTTCAGTGGAGACTTGAGTGTCGAGTGAGTCGCCGGCCACCAGCGTGACATGCCAGAGGTGAACAGCTCGAACGCCCGTCGTTGACTTGCGCTTACCGTCACATATTTTCGCACCGGCGCAATCGCAATCATTTGCTAGGTCCCCCTTTCTCCAGCTCAGCTTTGAATGAAGTTAGCGCCTCATCCCAAAATTGATCCAACCAAATTCGTATTGACGCAAGACCTTGAGGATCGATGTAGTAAACGCGGCGAGTACCCTCGGCGCGATCGGCAACCAGCCCGGCCTTCTTCAGAACGCCGAGGTGCTGGGACACGGCGGGACGGCTCACTGGCATCTGCGCCGCAATGACCCCGACCGGCTTCGGCCCGTGCCGCAGCTGCTCGAATACCTGCCGACGGGTCGGATCGGCCAGGGCGAGAAGTGCTGCTTGGTAAGCCATGACTAACGGTAAGTGAATACTTACCGAAAGTCAAATCAAGTTGCGCGGGTTTGATCGGTCAACATTTTGTAGATTTTGAGCACTCGAGGAACATAGGCCATCGTCTCGCTGAACGGCGGTATCTGGCCGCCGTTGCGCTCGACCGCATCTTCTCCGGCGTTGTAGGCCGCCAGTGCCAAGCGCACATCATGCCCGAAGTGATCGATGAGAAACTTCAAATAGCGGGCGCCCGCGTGCACATTCTGCCGAGCGTCAAAAGGATTGGAGACCCCAAATCGGCTCGCGGTCGCCGGCATCAACTGCATCAGGCCGACTGCCCCGCGCTTCGACACCGCGCGCGAATTGAATCCCGATTCCACCACGATCACCGCCCGCAAGAGATTCGGTTCCAAAGCCGAAGACACCGCGGCGTGCTCGATGATGGAATCGTATTGCGTTGCTTTCGCCAGCAGCTGAAAGTCATAGCGGTCGCCGCTCGCAGTCCTGTCCTGGGGCGAGAGCACCAACAACCGATAGCGGTTGTTGTCCGGCACGTCGGTGTAGTGCCGCTGGCCTTGAGCGTCCAAATAGGTGTAAATCTTAGGTGTAGCGCCAGCCGTCGATGCGGCAAGCAAGATTGCAAGGAGAACGGCGAGACGCGGCATGGGTGGCGATCCTTCGCGCAAAGCCTATCCTGGCAGGTGTTTGGCCGATGGGACCTGCATCAAGAAACCGCTGCGCGACAGGCAAATTGGCCTGCCGGGTGCTCAATAGCCTAGTCGACGTCGGTTTCGAGCGGTTCCACGAGAGCTTCGTCATTGTTGTACGGCGAGTTGATTCGAGCGCTCACCGCATAAGCCAGTAGCCGCTCGTCTGGGTAGGCCGCGAGCGCCGTGCCGGCACGTTCCACCGTCCCGAATAACCATATTTCGCGCTGCGCGCGCGTCAGCATCGCGGGCATTCGCGCTCCGGAATTATGGATTTCCGAGATGAGCGCATTTGCTGGGAGAGTGACAATGCTGCAGCACTCTGTGACGGTGTTCGCATCCGCAACCGATCGTGCCCACAATCCAGCGAAGCCGAACACATCTTGGTCATCAGGGTGAATATAGTATGGCTGTTCACTTGCGTCCGGATTGACATGCCATTCATAGAAACCCAGTGCCGGAATAATGCAGCGTTGACCTCGTTTCCAAAGCTCACGAAAATCAGCGCTGCTCGCCAGCGTCTCAACCGGAGCATTGAAACTGCCACGCGTGCCGAGTCCCCAACGCATCATGACGCAGGCGGGCTCGGCGTTATTTGCGCGAATTACGGCAACAATTTGCGCCGGGGTGGTATTGAAATTCGCCGCGAATTTCCACTCCATGGGTAGGAGCTCGAATTCGCGCTCAATACTTGCATCATCCGGGCTGACATAGCACCTGCACATTTTCAAAGTTTACGCCGAGGCAACATTCGTGTCCGAAACGGTCGACTGGAAACAAAAATACCGCGACTCCTTGATCGAAATGGAGGCTGAGGAAGTTCGCTGGAAGCAAGTCGAGCAAGTCCTGCGCCGGCTGGTGGGGCGCCTGTGCGCCGCCGGCATGGGCGTGAATCTTCAGCTCGACGATCAGTTGATTGCACTCGCGGCTGCCAACAGACGCAATGCCGACGCCGATGAGCTCGCCCGCCTGGCAGATTCGTTGACCAAAACGGTGGTGGCCGTCGATGCGACTTCGCCTGTCCCAACGATCACTTTCCCAGCCACCGATATCCAAACCCGGCTCGCCATCAAATCGCTGCTGCAGCAGCTGGCGGCGCGCGAGTCGAAAGATCCCGTGGTACCCGCATTGATCGCAGAATTGGCAAGCGCCAAGAATGACAGTGCTCTGGCAAAGGTGGTGACGCGCGCGGCCGACTTGATCCATGAGTTTGGCGAGCAGCTGCAGCGCGAACGCCTGCAGACTGCGGAGATTCTCGCGGAGGTCACCAAGCGGCTCGACGAAATGGCCGGCTACCTGTCCGAGTCGAATCACGCCAATCGCAGTCACTTCGAGGACACGCAAACCTACAACGATACGGTCATGTCGCAGATGCGCGAACTCACCGATGAGGTCGCCGGCGCTACCGAATTGGGAGTGCTGCAGGGCTTGGTAAATGCGCGCCTCGAGCGGGTCGCGCAACATGTCAGCAATTTTCGCGCTCGGGAAGAATTTCGGCTTCTGGAAGTCAACGGGCGCGCGGAACGCATGCGCACGCGCATTGCCGAGTTGGAGCGCGAAGCGAATGACCTGCACTCGAGGCTGGACAGCGAAAAGCAAGGCGCCCGGGTCGACCCCTTGACAGGAATTGCCAATCGCAAGTCTTTCGAAGAACGCCTCGCGCAAGAGATGGCGCAGAAGCCGCGCGCCGAATTGGCGGTGGTCATGCTGCTGTGGGATCTGGACAATTTCAAGGTCATCAATGACACCTATGGCCACCGCGCCGGCGACCGCGTGCTGCAAAGTGTGGCCGCGTGTTTCATGGCGGCGGTGCGTGACAATGACTTCGTCGCCCGCATCGGCGGCGAGGAGTTCGTCATGCTGTTGGGCGGGGCGAAAATCGCGCCAGCCATGCTCATCGCCAACCAAGTGCGTTGCGCGGTGGAATCCTTACGCTTTCATTTCCGGGGAACGCCGGTGCGCGTGACGGTGTCTTGCGGGTTGACCGAACTCAAAGAAAACGACGTGGCGGAAGCGGCCTTCGACCGCGCGGACGCAGCTTTGTACCGAGCGAAGCACGGCGGCAAGAATTTATGCGTCGCCGCCTGAAGCGCCCATCCCCTTTGTTAACAGATATTTAACGCATTTTCTCGGATTCCGGCACTGATTTTTGGCGCGTCGCCGATAGAATCAGTTCCTAGCCGGGATATTCCACCCTTCTTTTTTACTGACGGCACGGCACGGTAAGGGTGATGATGTCCGCGAAATAGTGCATCGCAGCATTTAGGTGTCATTGGCGAGTATGAGTAGCGTCCCTAAAACTGTCCTAAGCGAAGCCATGCTCAGCGACTCCGCGCTCAGTGAGGCAGCAATCGCCGTCCCGATCAGCACGCCGAGCGCACTCGCGGAGCCGCGACTTTCTGCGCGTGTTCGCGCCTGGCTACTCACCGCCGTGCTTTTTCTGGTGCCGCTGGTCGCTTACTGGCCGGCGACTTTTCACGATTACGGCCTGCGCGATGACTATTCCAACCTGCGCGAAGCGCATGAAGAGGTCGGAAAGATAGTGCAATTCTGCGCCTCGCATGCGCGTCCTATCTATGGCTGGCTGTTGCAGGCGACCTACGGACAGACCACCTCCGTACAGAATCTGCAGTGGTTGCGATTCGTCGCGGCGCTGCTTCTCGGCGCCATCTCGCTGGTGAGCTTTCGGGGCTTGCGCGCGATCGGCTGGTCGATCAATACCAGTCTGTGTTTTGCCGTATTAATCAGCTTGGTGCCGTCCGCGCAAGTCATCGCCGGCTGGGCGGTCGGCTGGCCGTATGCGGCGACCGCACTGCTTGCGATCGGCGGATTTTTTACCGTGGAGGGCGCATTGGCTCTAGGTCTGCGAGCCGGCGTCGGGCGCGCGGTGGGACAATGGGCCGTGGCGACGGGCCTCATGGTGGTGAGCGCTCTGATCTATCAGCCGAGCGCTATGTTCTATCTGGTACCGCTCGCGGGCGCTCTGATCGTGCAGCGCCGCCGCAATCTGCTGCAATCCGCGCGCTGGGTGGGCATCCATCTCGGATTCGTGGCAGGCACGCTGGGACTGGCCTACTGCACCATGTCGCTGCTGTACATCGCGCATGTCTTCGTCAAATCCGGACGAATTGCCTTCGAGACGCATTGGGGCGAGAAAATCGCCTGGTTCTTGCAGGAACCGCTGCCGAATGCCCTGAGCATGTTCGTGCTGAACGATAACAATCAGCGCGACCATGCGCTGTATTTTGGCTGCGCCGCTCTGGTCGGCGCGATCTTGGCCGCCGGCGCCTGGCTGGAGTGGCGGCGCCACGGCATGCAACGCGGCATCGTTTGGTTGTCCGGATTGCTGGGGCTGCCCGTATTTGCCTTCGCCGTGAGCATGCTGGCTTCGGAGCGCTATGCGACGTACCGGACCATTCTCGCGATGACCGGGGTGTTGCTGTGTTTCCTGGTCGCATCGGTCAGCGCCCTCGCCGCGCGCTGGAGCGTCAAGGCGCGCCGCTTGACCGCCATGCTCGTCATTTCGATCGCGTTTTTCAGCCGCGCAACACCATGCCTATGCGCTGATCGCGGTGCCGCAGAGCAATGAATGGCAACTGATCGTCGCCGGCGCCAAGCACGTGCATTTGGATGGCGTGCGGCCCCGCATTTTCGCGATTGCGCCCGCACCCGCGGATATTTCCACAGCCACGATTTACCACGATGAGTTCGGCTCGCTGTCGTCGAATTCCGAGTGGGTGCCGCGGGAAATGTTCAAGCGCGCGATGCACGATTTGCATCCCGAGATTGCCAACTTGGACTCGCGCTATGACTTTGCCACAGGGCCGGCGCTGCCTGACGGACAACGCTATGACGTGGTCATCGATCTGCATCGGCTGCATCAGTTCTACGTAAACAACTGACCTTCGCGCCCGCCCGGCGCCCCGACATAACGGCGCGCGGCGTGTTAGGTTGGCCGCATGATTAGCAATCCTCTGCTGTGGCTATTCGCAGCGCTCGGCGCCTTTATGGTGGGCGTCTCGAAGGCCGGCATTACAGGCCTGAGCATCCTCTCGATTGCCCTGTTCAATCACGTATTTCCCAGCAGCAAACAGGCTAGCGGCCTGGTGCTGCCGCTGCTGATATTCGGCGACTTCGTCGCCGTTTTCTCCTATCGCAAACACACCCAGTGGCACTACCTATGGCGATTGTTTCCGTGGACCGCGGCGGGCGTCGTGCTCGGGTATTTCACGCTCGGCCGCATTTCCGACCACACGGCGCGCATTCTCATCGGTTGGATCATCGTCGCGCTGGCGGCCTTGAGTTTTTGGCGCAGATACGTATCGGCACCCGCCGAGGAGACAGCAGCCTCGTTTCACTGGTCGGTGGGTGCGGCCATCGGCATGACGGCCGGCTTCATCACGCTCGTCGCCAACGCCGCCGGCCCGCTGATGGCCATCTATCTCGTAGCGATGCGGCTGCCAAAAATGGAATACGTCGGCACCGCGGCGGTATTCTTCATGCTGCTCAATTTGTTCAAAGTACCCTTCATGGTCGATCTTGGGCTGATCACCACCCAAAGCTTCGGCTTCAATCTCATGCTGGCGCCCGCCGTGCTGTTGGGAGCGCTGGCCGGCCGCTGGCTGCTGAAGCACGTCAATCAAAACTTGTTCGAGCAATTGGTGTTGCTATTGAGCGCGATTGGGGGAATTCTGTTGATCTTATGAAACTTTGATGGGGAAAGCACATGTATCAAGGCGGCCTATTCGGTCTGATTGTGTTGATCGCGGATGTCTGGGCGATCGTCAACATCTTTCAAAGCAGCGCGGACACCGGCAATAAAGTGCTCTGGATCGTGATTGTTTTTCTGCTGCCGCTGCTGGGATTCATTCTCTGGTACATCTGGGGTCCGAAGACCGGCAGAGCATAGGAACAGTTTTTCAACGCCCTACGCGCGACGGCGGTGCGGCACCAGCAACATCGCCGCTTCGTAGCAGCTATCGCGTAAAGCGGCATCGCTCGCAGCCAGCATTCGGTCGAGCACGCCCGGCGCGCTGGCGGCCGGAATTTCCGCCAGGCTTCGCCAACTTCACCACGGTCGCTTCGAGCGCCGATTGCAGTGAGTCTGCAGCGCCGGCACGCTCTGCGCTTGCTGCGACAACATCCCGGTCCAGCAATCGCAAATCGTTGATGAGCGCAGCCAATTGCCGCTTGGAGCGATCTATCGCCTCGAGGCTGCGCGGGCTGACTGCGCGCTTGAGCCGCGCGACATCCTGCCGAGCGCTGCTCAGCACGCGATCGAGACGATCAAGCCACTCTATCCAGAACAGAGGATTTTGCATGGGATTCCCTTTGATTGACCGGCTCGAGGCGCGCGCGGGCGAGGCATTATTATTTACCGCAAAGACTACCCCGCCGGCAGTCGGCTAGCTACCATAACATTCACCGCGGTGCGGTTCGGCCGCCTCCACTGCCTGTCTGCATATACAGGATATCCATGCGTCCGAGAGATCATGACCGTCATAAATTGGGAACGGCCGGTTGGCTGCGCGCCTCGGTGCTCGGCGCAAATGACGGTATCGTCTCCACGTCCAGCCTGTTGCTTGGCCTCGCCGCCGCCAACGCCTCGCACGCCACCCTGTTGCTGAGCGGCACCGCGGCGTTGGTCGCGGGCGCCATGTCCATGGCGGCCGGAGAATATGTCTCCGTGCATTCGCAAGCCGACACCGAAGCCGCAGCTTTGGCGCAGGAGCGGGCGGAGTTGCGGGAGGACTATGTCGGCGAACGCCGTGAATTGACCGACATCTATATACGCCGAGGGATTGATGCCGCTTTGGCGCGCCAGGTGGCGGACCAACTGATGGCGCATGATGCATTGGGTTCTCATGCCCGCGATGAATTGGGAATCTCGCCGCTGTCGAGGGCGCAGCCTTTGCAGGCTGCGATGGCCTCCGCTGCCAGCTTTTCCGTCGGTGCAGCCCTGCCGCTCACGGTCGTTGCGATCGCGCCGTCGAGTTACCTGATCGCGGCGGTCGCCGTAACCTGTCTTGCGTGCCTGCTGCTTCCTCGGCGGCTGGTCGGCCAAGGTCGGAGGCGCGAACATGCGGGTCGGCGCTTTGCGAGTGGCGTTTTGGAGTGCCTTGGCGATGGCGGTGACCACAGCCGTCGGCGCAGCGGTGGGACGGCTATGAACTCAGCAGTACTGCGTGTCGCGCAGATGGCCGAGGCGGACCGCTTGGCGATGGCGGCCGGCACGCCAGGTACGCTGCTGATGCAGAATGCGGGCGAGGCGGTCGCGTGTGAGATCAAGCGGCGCTTTACTCCCCGCGCTATCAGCATCCTGTGCGGTCCGGGGAATAATGGCGGCGACGGTTTTGTTGCCGCTGCCGCGCTCGCGAAAACCGGATGGCCGGTGCGCATTGCCCTGCTTGGCGCTGTCGAAACACTTCGCGGCGATGCACCTTTATCTGCGCGTCGTTGGAGCGGCGCCATCGAACCGCTGGATCCCGCTTGCATCGATGATGCCTGCTTGGTGATCGATGCTCTGTTTGGATCGGGCCTGAATCGCGCACTGGACCCACTGGTCAGCGATGTGCTGGCGTACGCAAGCGCGCCGCGCGCTTCCCATCGTTGCCGTGGACGTTCCGAGCGGCATCATGGGGGACAGCGGCGAGAATGTCGGCGCGGCGCCGGCCGTGTGCACGGTCACGTTCATGCGCAAAAAGCCGGCACATTTATTGTTGCCGGGGCGTGATGTGTGCGGTGATGTCGTGGTTGCTGATATCGGCATACCGCAAGCTGTGCTCAACTCGTTGGCCGTCGATACCTGGGAGAACACGCCGGCGTTGTGGCGTACCAAGTTGCCGCAGCGGCGTGCGAATATCAACAAGTACAGCCGCGGGCACGCACTGCTGTACGGCGGTTATCCAATGACTGGCGCCTCTCGCATGGCCGCGCGCGCCGCAGCCCGCAGCGGCGCCGGATTGACGACGATAGTCGTGCCGGAACACGCCTTTGCGATCTATGCCGCGGCGCTCACCAGCATCATGGCGCAGCCGCTCGCGCAGCATGAAGACCTCGCTCGCCTGCTTGTCGACTCGCGATACACGGCATTTTCCATTGGGCCCGGGGCTGGCGTCAGCGACGCGACACGTCTTGCCGCGCTCGAGATGCTGAAGACCGGCAAGCCGGTCGTGATCGATGCCGATGCCATCAGCGTATTTGCGTCAAACCCCGAGGAACTGTTCCAGGCCATCCGTGGAGCCTGCGTCATCACGCCGCATGAAGGTGAATTCAAACGCATCTTCGCTGCCACGGGCGACAAACTGGCGCGCGCCCGTCAAGCTGCGCGCCGCAGTGGCGCCGTCGTCGTATTGAAGGGCTCCGACACCGTCATTGCGGCGCCCGACGGCCGCGCCATCATCAACAGCAATGCGCCGGCAACGCTCGCCACGGCCGGGGTCGGGAGACGTTCTCGGCGGATTCATCTTGGGCTTGCTGGCGCAGAACATGGACGCCTTTCCGGCCGCCGCTGCAGCCGTTTGGCTGCATGGTGCCGCGGCCGCCGGTTTCGGAACAGGTCTGCATCGCAGAGGATCTACCCGATCTGTTGCCGGCTGTTCTGCGCCAACTGGACAGGCTCGTTCCATGAATATCTGGCTGCCGACAGTCAGCCTTCATTCTCTGGTCATCGTAGTCAGCATACTGGCTCTACATTCTGACTACACGCGCGCAACGCGTGCGCCGACCGCCGTCGATCGCCATCGCCTGGGTGCTCGGAATGATCGCCCTGCCCTATCTCGCTTTGCCGATGTACTTGATGTTTGGGCGGCGCAAGCTGCCGCGCAAAAACGTTGCCGCGCGCCGGCACGAGCGCACGCTGAGCGGCAGTGGGCCAAGGATCTCATTGAAAGTTTTGGGTTGGCGCCGTCCTCGCCCGCTCTGATCGCCATGCATCAGGACGGCACGCGAATCGGCGGCGGCTCTGTTTCGCGACGATGTCGAGCGCAGTATCGAGGCTCGACATCTGCACCTATATTCTCGGCGATGATGCGTTCGGCCGCGAAGTCATGCAGCGCATGATGGAGCGCGCGCGCAGCGGCGTGGAAGTCAGTCTGCTTCTCGACGGCGTCGGCGCGCATCCAATTGTCCAAGGCATGCTTTCGCATGCTGCAACTTGGCGGCGTCGAAACCGCCGTTTTCAGTCCGTTATTTGCGCGCAAGACTCAAGGTCCGCGCAATTTGCGCAACCACCGCAAAATGGTGATCGCGGACGGCACGCGCTTGTGGGCCGGTGGGCGCAACCTCGCGGCCGAATATTTCTCCGGCGTCGCCGACGCGGCGCCGTGGCTCGATTTGACCTTCGATTTGCAGGGCCCGGTGGCGGCAGCTGCCGCCTCGCAATTCGAAGTCGACTGGGTCGCGGCCGGCGGCATCGCCCGCATCGGCGGGCGGCAACGATTCCGGACCGTCGGCGCTGCGACCAGCGCCGCCGGCGAGGCGCAATTTCTGCCAAGCGGCCCGGATCAGAGCGAAGATACGGTGCATTCGCTGTTGATCGATGCGTGCTTTCATGCCCGCGAGCGCATGCTCGCGGTAACGCCCTATTTCGTGCCCGATGTCAGCCTGGAAACGGCGATGCGCTTGGCGGCGCGGCGCGGCGTGCAAATCGACTTGTGTCATTCCTGCGAGTTCCAATCACCGCTTGGCGGACTTTGCGCGCAACCGCGCGCTGCGGTCCTTGAGCCAGGCCGGCGTCAACGTTCATTTGTTGCCCTACATGAGCCACGCGAAGGCGGTGGTATTCGACGACATCGCTCGGCGCTCGCCGGATCGGTGAATCTCGACTCGCGCAGCCTGCTGCTCAACTATGAATGCGCCGTGGTTTTCTACGGCCAAGGCGAGATAAATTGGCTGGCCCGCTGGATCGAAGCCCTGATCCCGAAAACCGCGCCAGTTTGATTGCCGGCCAGCCGAGTCTGTTGCGCGACCTTTGCGAAGGTCTGCTGCTGACCGTGGCCTATCAGTTGTAGACGTAGGATTGATCTGACACGGTTTATGATCAATGGGTTTTTGCGCGTAGTATTCTTCCACGTTCCCATTGCGCAGGTGATCGGTGGAGTTCAAGGATTATTACAAAGTCATGGGCGTCGCGCGGGATGCGACCGACGCGCAGATCAAGCAGGCCTACCGCAAACTCGCCCGCAAATATCATCCGGACGTCAGCAAGGAGAAGGATGCCGAGGCGCGCTTCAAGGAAGTCGGCGAGGCCTACGAAGTGCTCAAGAGCCCGGAAAAGCGCGCGGCTTACGATCAGCTCGGCAAGGACTATCGTCCCGGACAGGACTTCAGGCCGCCGCCGAATTGGGATTCGGGCTTTGAATTCAGCGGCGCGGGTGCCGGGCGACGCGTCGTACAGTGATTTTTTCGACTCGCTGTTCGGCGCGCAGGCACGCGCCGGTCGCGGGCGCGGCGGCGCTACTCATCCCGGACGCGGCGAAGATCATCACGCCAAGGTGTTGCTCGATCTGCAGGCGTCGCTGAACGGCGGGACGCGTTCATTCACCTTGCGCATGCCCGAAATCGATGCCGAAGGTCGGCTGGTATCGAAAGAGCGCACGCTCAACGTGCAAGTGCCGAAGGGAATTCTCGCCGGCCAGCAAATCCGTCTGGCAGGCCAGGGCGCGCGCGGCGCACGGCAGCGAGCCCGCGGGCGATCTTTACATCGAGGTCGAGTTCCAGCCCGATCCCGCTGTACCGGGTCGATGGCCGGGACCTGTACCTGGAATTGCCGGTCGCGCCCTGGGAAGCCGCGCTTGGGTGCGAGCGTGAAGACGCCCACTCCCGGCGGCATCGTTGAATTGAAAATTCCCGCCCGGCTCGCATGCCGGCAGCAAACTGCGCCTCAAAGGCCGGGGAATTCCGGCAACGCCGCCGGGCGATTTCTATGTGGTGCTGCAGATCGCCCTGCCGCCCGCCAACGATGACAAAGCCAAGGCCGCCTATGCGGCATTGGCCGCCGCTCTACCGTTCAACCCTCGCGCCAGCCTTGGAGTCTAATATGTCCCCAGCAGACGACCGGGCATTGCCCGGCATCACTATTCGACGAATCCGCAACCTTGAGCATCGCAGGATTTAAGCCGCATGTGTGCGGTCGATGAGCGGCACATCGTGGAATTCGTCGAGGAAGGCGTGCTCAACGTCCGTCAATGTCCGCAGCGAGTGGCATTTTACGCGGCGACGCGCTGCGGCGCGCGCGGCTCGCGGTGCGCCTGGAGCGCGATCTGGAACTGAATCTGGCCGGCGTCGCGCTCGCGCTCGAATTGCTCGAAGAACTCGCACAGCTGCGCCGCGAACTTCAAACGAGACGCTAATGAACAAGCGTTCAATCCGATGCCTTCGTGTTCTTCGGCGCGACCGGCGATCTGGCCTACAAGAAGATTTTTCCGGCGCTCGTATGCCATGGTGCAGCGAGGCGGCTTTCACATCCCGATCATCGGCATGGCGCGCGCCGGATGGAATCTGGACAAACTCACAGAGCGCGCGCGCGACAGCGTGAAGCAAAGCGGCGACTACGACGAGCAAAGCTTTCGCCAAACTGGCCGCGCTGCTGCGCTACGTCGACGGCGATTACGCGGATCCGCAGACCTTCACCAAGCTGAAGCAGGCGCTTGGGTCTGGCAAAGAGCCCGATCCACTATCTTGGCGATTCCGCCGAGCATGTTCGGCAGCGTGGTACAGGGGCTGCAGAAATGCGGATGCGCGGAAAACGCGACGGGTCATCGTCGAGAAGCCCTTTGGCCGGGATCTGGACAGCGCGCAGGCGCTCGATCGAACCCTGCACGAGGTATTCGATGAGTCCTCGATTTTCCGCATCGATCACTATCTGGGCAAGGAAGCCGTGCAGAACATTCTGTACTTCCGCTTCGCCAACACGTTTCTCGAGCCGATCTGGAACCGCGAATACATTCAGGACGTGCAAATCACCATGGCGGAGGACTTCGGCGTGCAGGGCCGCGGCGCCTTCTACGAGGAAGTAGGCGCGATTCGCGACGTGGTGCAAAACCATCTGCTGCAAGTCATCGACCTTGCTGGCCATGGACGCGCCGGTCGGCCACGATCGCGAAAACCATGCAGGCGGAAAAGCTGCGCATCTTCCGCGCGATGCGGCCTCTCGATCCAAAAGAGGTCGTGCGCGGCCAATTTCGCGGCTACCGCGACGAGAACGGCGTGGCCAAGGATTCGCAGGTCGAAACTTTTGCCGCCTTGCGGCTGCACATCGATACCTGGCGCTGGGCCGGCGTGCCGTTCTACATTCGCGCCGGCAAGAATCTGCCGATCACCGCAACCGAAGTCAGGGTGATGCTGAAGCGGCCGCCGCTGGCCATTTTCGATCCCAGCGACAAGATGCCGGCAAATTATTTCCGGCTGCGCTTAAGCCCCGAAGTGGTGATCGGCGAAGGCGCGTTGGCAAAGCTCAACGGCGAGGATATGCGCGGCGAACCGGTCGAATTGATTGCGCGCCACAACACGCAGGAGGAAAAATCTCCTTATGAACGGCTGCTCGGCGATGCGGTGCGCGGCGATGCGTCCTTGTTCACCCAGGACGAGTGCGTGGAGGCCGCATGGCGCGTGGTTGATCCGGTGCTCAAGGGCGGTTTGCCGGTGATCGAGTACGAGCCGGGCACCTGGGGCCCGGAAGCCGCCGGCCAATATTGTCAATGGCGGGGAAGCCTGGCATGACCCTCAGATCGAGAAATCCTGCCCGTGCTGAACCGAAGCCGCGACGGTTTTTCTGCTCGATGTCGACAACACCTTGTTGGACAACGATCGCTTCGCGGCAGATCTCGGCGATCGGCTGGAGGAGTCCTTCGGCGCCGCCGAGCGCGCGCGTTACTGGGACATTTTCGCGCAAGCGCCGCGCAGACGCTGGGACTCGCCGATTACCTGGGCAGCTTGCAGGAATTTCGCGCCGGCCTGGATGATCACGCCGCAGCTGCTCGACATGTCGCAGTTCCTGCTCGAGTATCCCTTCGCGAGCCGCTTGTTTCCGCGCGCACTTGAGGCCATCGCTCATCTGAACACGCTGGGCTCCGCCGGTCGTGCTGTCGGACGGCGACATCGTGTTTCAACCGCGAAAAATCCAGCGATCCGGCATTTGGGATGCGGTCGAGGGCCGGGTCCTGATCTATGTGCACAAGGAAAAGGTGCTGGATCATGTGCAGCGGCGCTACCCGGCCAAGCACTATGTTATGGTCGATGACAAGGCCAATCTTTTGGCGGCGATGAAGTCGGTGCTGGGTGCGCAATTGACGACGGTATTTGTGCGTCAAGGGCACTACGCGCTGGCGCCCGAGTCCAATTCGGTAGTCCCTGCGCCGGATCTGGCGATCGACCGCATCGGAGATCTTCTCAATCACAACTTAACCGATTTCAAGGTGCGACTATGAGCATGACGAAAGACTTGCACGACCTGGGTCAGAGCCTGTGGCTCGACAACATCACGCGGGAAATTCTCGATGACGGAACGCTGCGCCGCTATATCGAACAATTTTCGGTGACCGGGCTGACCTCCAATCCGACGATTTTCGATGAAGCCATCGGCAAAACTGCCGCCTACGATAAGGGCATTCAGCAAAAGGCGGCCGCCGGGCATGTCGGGCGAAAACCTATTCATCGAATTGGCGCTGGAGGACCTGCGCCGCGCGGCTGATCTTTTCAGGCCGAATTCGACCGCACGCAGGGCATCGATGGCTGGGTATCCATGGAAGTCTCGCCGCTGCTGGCGAACGACACCCAAGGCACCATCGATGCGGCACTGCGAATTCACAAACAGGCCGATCGCCCCAACCTTTACGTGAAAATTCCGGGAACGCCGGCGGGCGTGCCGGCCATCGAGGCGGCGATCTTCGCCGGTGTTCCGGTCAACGTAACCCTGCTGTTCTCGCGCGAACAATATTTGAAAGTGGCCGATGCCTACATGCGCGGCATCGAGCGGCGCATTGCCGCGGGCCTGGACCCGAAAATCAACTCGGTGGCGTCGGTGTTCGTCAGCCGCTGGGACCGCGCGGTCGCCGATAAAGTGCCGCAGGATCTGGTCAATCGGCTCGGCATCGCCATCATGCAGCGCACCTATCGAGGCGCATTGCGACTTGATCGCCGGCAAGCGCTGGAAAGACCTGGAAGCCAAGGGTGCGCGCAAGCAGCGCATGCTGTGGGCCAGCACCGGAACCAAGGATCCGAAAGCCCCGCCCGGCCTGTATGTCGAGGCGCTGGCGGCGCCGGACACCATCGACACCATGCCGGAGAAAACGCTGCTGGCCTTCGCGCAGAGCGGCAAGCTCGAGCGGGGTCATGGCGAAGGATGGCGGCGACGCGGAAGACGTGCTGGCGCGCTTTGCCAGAGCCGGCATCGATGTTGACGCGCTTGCCGCTCAACTGCAGGTCGAGGGCGCGGCCTCATTCGTCAAGTCGTGGACCGAACTCATGCAGCGCATCAAGGACAAGAGCGCCGCACTGGCAACCACTTGAGTTCGCGGCGTGAACCCGCTCGCCGGCAAGCCGGCCCCCGCGGCGCTCGCTGGTCAATATTCCGCGGCTGATCACGGCGTATTACAGCGAGCGGCCGGATCCGTCGGTCGCCGCGCAACGAGTCGCCTTCGGCACGTCGGGCCACCGCGGCATCCTCCTTCGACGTTGGCTTCAACGAAGCTCATGTGCTTAGCGATCAGCCAGGCGATCTGCGAATACCGCCAGCCGACACGGCATCGATGGACCGCTATTCATGGGCTTCGATACGCACGCACTGTCGGCGCCCGCGTTCGCCAGCGCGCTGGAGGTGCTGGCCGCCAACGGCGTTGAGGTGATGATTGCGGCACAGGATGAGTACACGCCGACGCCCGCCGATCTCGCATGCCATTCTCACCTACAACCGCGGCCGCAGCACCGGACTGGCGGACGGCATCGTCATCACGCCCTCGCACAATCCTCCTGACAACGGCGGCTTCAAGTACAACCCGACCAACGGCGGGCCCGGCGGATTCGGACATCACCAAATGGATCGAAAATCGGGCGAACGATCTGTTGCGGCCGGGCGCACTCGGCGTCAAGAGAACGGCCTATAGCGCGGCACGCAGCGCGGCAACCACGCACTCGCACGACTACGTGACGAATTACGTCGAGGATCTGGGCAACATCTTGGACATGGATGTCATCCGCGACTCGCAGATCCGCATGGGTGTCGACCCGCTGGGCGGCGCCGGCGTGCACTATTGGCCGCGCATCGCCGAGCGCTATGGCCTCGATCTTACCGTCGTGAACGATGCGGTCGATCCGACGTTTCGATTCATGACGCTCGATTGGGATGGCAAGATCCGCATGGACCCCTCCTCGCCGTACGCCATGCAGCGGCTCATCGATCTGAAAGACCGCTACGACATCGCCTTTGCCTGCGACACCGACCACGACCGGCATGGGATCGTCACGGCCAGCAGCGGCCTGATGCCGCCCAATCACTATTTGTCCACGGCCATCGATTATTTGTTCAGTCATCGCAGCGGCTGGCGCGCCGACGCCGCCGTGGGCAAGACGGTGGTGAGCAGCGCCATGATCGACCGGGTCGGCCGCCGGCTCAAGCGCAGCGTCTACGAAGTGCCGGTGGGCTTCAAGTGGTTCGTCGCAGGCCTCGTCGATGGCAAATTGGGGTTTGGCGGCGAGGAAAGCGCCGGCGCTTCTTTCAGCCGAATCGATGGCAGCGTTTGGACCACCGACAAGGACGGCATCGTACCGGCGCTCTTGTCGGCGGAAATCACCGCTCGTACCGGGCGGGATCCGGGCGAACACTACCAAGCATTGACGCAGGAACTCGGTACCTCATTTGCCGACCGCATCGATGCACCCGCGACGGCGGCGCAGAAGGCAAAGCTGGGCAAGCTCGATCGGCAACAAGTTAAAATCACGGAACTTGCCGGCGAACCGATCGAACAGATTCTGACGCAAGCACCCGGCAATAACGCGCCCATCGGCGGCGTGAAAGTGACCTCGCGCGGCGGCTGGTTCGCGGCGCGCCCCTCGGGAACCGAGGATATCTACAAGATCTACGCCGAGAGCTTTCACGATGATGCGCATTTGCGCCGTCTGATCCGCGAGGCGCAGAGCATCGTCGACGCGGCGCTTGCCGGCGCATAGCGCCGCACTCACTTGGCGGAATTCGATGACATCGCGCTGACCGCCACCGCCAAGCGGTTGCTGCCTTGGCTGGTCGCCGTGGGATTTTTCATGGAATCGTTGGACACGACGATTCTCAATACGGCCGTGCCCGCCATTGCGCAGGCACTCGATGTGCCGGTCTTGAGCATGAAGGCGGTGCTTGCCAGCTATACCCTGAGCCTGGCCGTCTTCATTCCGATCAGCGGCTGGATGGCCAATCGCTTCGGCACGCGCAAAGTGTTTGCCTCAGCGATCGGCATCTTTACGCTCGGCTCGTTGCTCTGCGGAATTTCCCGCGACATTCACTTGCTGGTGGCGTGCCGCATCCTGCAGGGCTGCGGCGGCGCCATGATGATTCCGGTGGGCCGCATCACCATGGTGCGTACCTTTGCGAAATCCGAGCTCATCAATGCCATGAGCTTTGTCGCCATTCCGGGATTGGTCGGCCCCATGCTGGGACCGGTACTCGGCGGCGCCATCATCGGCTACTTTCATTGGAGCGTGATTTTCTTCGTCAACATTCCGATCGGCCTGTGCGGCCTCGTCCTGGTCTATCGGCATCTGCCCAACTATCGCGAGACGCGCAACTACCCGCTGGATATCATCGGACTGGTATTGTTCGGTTCGGGCATTGCGCTGCTTTCCTATGTACTCGAGGTGTTTGGCGAAACCACCTTGAGCGGGCG
This sequence comes from uncultured Gammaproteobacteria bacterium, assembly GCA_963771615.1. Lineage (GTDB taxonomy): Bacteria > Pseudomonadota > Gammaproteobacteria > Steroidobacterales > Steroidobacteraceae > Bog-1198. The sequence continues at coordinate 199,073 of CAVYUD010000003.1, read as the reverse complement.
GGAAATATTGGGATTGCTGGGAATCTCAGCGGCGCTGCTAGCCGCTTACGGGCTGCATACCAAGCGCACCGCTCACCCACTGCTGCGGCTGAAACTTCTCGCCATCCGCACGTTTCGCGTCGCGGTGAGCGGCAATCTATTTACGCGCCTCGGAATCGGCGGAATCCCATTTTTGCTGCCGCTGCTGTATCAGGTCGGGCTTGGGTTTCTCGCCGATTCAATCCGGACTGTTGATCATGCCGCAGGCCTTCGCGGCGATGAGCCTGAAACTGACCATGCCGCTGATCTTGAAGCGATTCGGCTATCGGACGGTGCTGGTCATCAACACCATCCTGCTCGGCGTCATGATCATGCTGTTTGCCACCATCAACCCCGGCACGCCGGTGTGGCTCATCGTGCTCATGGCCTTCATCTATGGCTTCCTGACCTCGCTGCAATACACGAGCATGAACACCCTAGCCTATGCGGATATCGGCGAACACGAAGCCAGCGGCGCCAGCACCATCGCCAGCACCGTGCAGCAATTGGCGGTCAGTTTTGGCGTCGCCACCGCCTCGCTCGCCGCCGCATTGTTCATTCCTGACCGACTGCACGCCACGCCGCCGCAGCTGATGCATGGCATTCATCTGGCGCTGTTGGGCCTGGCGACGCTGACCATCGTGTCCACCTGCGTGTTCGCGCGGCTGCGAGATCAGGACGGCGCCGCGGTCAGCCGTCACAAGGCCCCGCTGCCGTCGATCTAACTTGCGCGCGACTCGCGCTTGCGCCGCGCCTCGTAGGCCCTCAGGTGTGCGTAGGCCGTGTCAAGCAGCGCCACTGGCACCGACTGCGGGCGCGCCTGAGCAAGTCGCCGACGATGTGATCCGCCTCGATGCGGCTGCCCTGCTCGATATCGCGCAACATCGATGCGGTGAAGGCAGAATTGGGCGCCGTCAGAACGCCCAAGCCCGCTTTGTTTGCGGCTTCTCGCGGCGGGAAACCATTCGCGGCGGCAATCGCGCCGCATTCCTGCAATAACCGCACCGCAATATCCTGCGCGCCCGCCGCCACGATATCGCCGACCGTCGCGCGCATGAGACTGGTCGTCGACGCCGCCGCGGCGATGAACACCCACTTCTCCCACATCTCGTGCAGTATGTCGCGGCTCAACAGCGCGTCGAATCCGGGCACGCTCAGGGCGTGCGCGAAATCGTCGATTGCAGTTTCGCCGGCATCACGCGAGCCGAACGCGAGAGCGTTGAATGTGCCCATTTGATGAATGCGCCCATCCGCGTCCAGCGGTCGATGAAATACGTGCCAGTCCGCCCAACACCCGCCGCGCACCGAAGCGTGCATCAAGCACATCCAAGTGGCGCATACCATTGAGCAGCGGAAGAACGCGCGAGTCTGGGCCCATCGCGGTCGCGAAATCCTCGATTGAGCTTTCCAAGTCGTAGGACTTGCTGCTGACAATGATCAGGTCATAGGGATTTTTAAGTTCTTTTGCACTGACCAGGCATGGAGTCGGCAGGCTGAGATTGCCCAAGGGACTCATCACCAGCAAACCATTGCGGCGCAGTTGCTCGGCGCGCCGATCTCTGACCAGAAAAGTGACATCGCGGCCTGCCGCTGCCAGGCGGGCGCCAAAATAGCCGCCTATGGCGCCGGCGCCGACTACCAGAATTCTCACTCTTTTTTGATTTCGTGACCGCCGAATTGATTGCGCATCGCTGCCAGCAGCTTGTCGGTGAACGAATCGTTATCGCGAGAGCGCAACCGCTCGAGTAGCGACAGCGTAATGACCGGAGCGGAGACGCCCAATTCGATGGCGTCCGCAACGGTCCAGCGACCCTCGCCCGAGTCGGCCACCCAGGGAGCGATGCCTGCCAGCGTCGGATTCTTTTCGCAGGGCGATGGCGGTCAGATCGAGCAGCCAGGATCGCACCACGCTTCCGTAGCGCCAAATCTCGGCGACTTGGTGCAGGTCGAGTTTGAATTCTTCTTTGTGCTGCAGGATCGAAAAGCCTTCGGCGTATGCCTGCATCATTCCGTATTCAATGCCGTTGTGGACCATCTTGGTATAGTGGCCTGAGCCCACCGGACCGACCCGGCCCCAGCCTTGATCCTTCGCCGGCGCCAACGTTTCGAAAATCGGACGCAAGCGTTCCACCACGGCCTCATCGCCGCCGATCATCAGGCTATAGCCTTCCGCCAAGCCCCATATGCCGCCGCTGGTGCCCGAATCGACGTACTGTATTTTGCGGGCGGCGACCGACGCCGCGCGACGCTGAGTATCGCGGTAATTGGAATTGCCGCCGTCGATGATGGTATCGCCCGCGGCAAGCAACGGCACGAGATTGGTAATGGTGCTGTCGGTAATTTCGCCTGCCGGCACCATGAGCCATATCGACGCGCGGCGCCTTGAGTTTGGCGACCATCTGCTCGAGTGAAGCGGCGGTTTGCGCGCCGCTCTTTTCCAAGAGCGCGCGGGCCGCTTCCGCCGGATCGTAGCCGACCACCGTGTGCCCGCCACGCATCAGCCGCTGCGCCATATTCGCGCCCATCCGGCCGAGACCAATCATTGCAATTTCCATGCTCTTCAACCGTGTTCGCGCGAACGCATCGCCGCTGAGTATATCTCGGATTACGGACGTCTGAGCATCGTCATCACGGCAGGGCTGCCCACCGCTTCGAATCGGCCGGTGAAGGTCAGGGCGCCGGTGAGTGGATTCAAATGAAACGAGGTAATCGAATCGCCGCGCTGATTGCAGGAATAAAGAAATGCTGCCGCTCGGGTCAATGCTCAAACTGCGCGGTGAATCGGCGTGCACCCAGGTCTCGGCGATGGCGACGCAGTTGACCGTCCGGCGCGACGCCAAAAATGGCGACGGCATTGTGCAGGCGATTTGCCACGTACAGAAACCGGCCGTCGGCAGTCATGATGATTTCAGAAGCGAGATTGCTGCCCGCAAACTTCGGCGGCAAGCTCTGCACCACTTGCTTGAGTTTCATGCCGCCCCGCGCCGCGTCGTAGTCGTACACCGCCACCTTGGCATCGTGTTCATAGAGGTTGTAGAACACATTCGACCGTTGGGATGGAACACAAAATGCCGCGGTGCAGAACCTGGGGGTGCCGGCACCACGGGCACCTCCGCGGGCAGCAACTTTCCGGCGACCGCGTCGAGGCGCCAGATCAGCGTGAGATCGAGTCCCGCATCATTGGCGATGACAAATTGCCCGCTAGGATCGGCGGCCACCATGTGCAAATGCGGACCGTCGTGGTCGCTGGGCGCAAATTGACCCGGCGGATCATTCGCCTCGCGCGCATGATGACGCGGGCCTACGCTCGGGCGGACATCCGTCGCCTCGCCCAACGCTCCGTCGGCTCCGACCGGGAAGACGGCCGCATTGCCGCCGCCGTAATTCGCGGCGAACACGAACTTTCCGGACGGATGCACGCTGAGGTGCGCCGGCGTCGCACCGCCTGAACTCACCGCGCCGATACGCTTGAGCTGCAAGGCTTTCAGTGTCGATCGCGTACGAGACGATGGCGCCGCTGTGCATGCCTTGGTAGTTGTCGATCTCGCTGACGGCATACAGCCGGGTCTGTGCCGAATTCACGGCCAGCCAGGTCGGATTGCGAATGTCATCGATGACCTGCAGTTGGGTCAACGCCGCGCTCAGCGGGTCGATTCGAAACAGATAAATACCGCCGCCATTCGGCGTGTAGGTGCCGACGAAGGCATAGTGATAGATCTGCGGTGGTGCTGCGGCCGGCGCTGCAGCCGCCGGCATCAAACGTGGCCACGCCGTCGGCAGGAGCAGCGGCGCCGCCCGCAGCAGATCGCGCCGGGTAATTCTAGATCTCAAAAAATCCCTATCCCATTGCGCAGCGTTTCAGCGTTCAGTCATTCAAAAAGATCGTCATGCTCGTCGCGGAAAAAGCAAAGGTCGAGGCCGTATATTGCCCGATTGCCGTCATCCCCGTCGCCAGCGTGGTGCCATTTAATTCCGTTTGCAGCTGTGTAATGAACGCCGGGTAGGTCTCGAAATTCTCCACAGTCGAGGAGGCTGCATGGCCAATCGAAAATACCGCCGCCGCGCTCGTTGCCGGTGCAATCGATGGATCGGACGCGAGCCCAACCAAATTGATGACCTGCGATCCGATTTGGATCTGATGGCGCAAGCCGAAGTTGCTGGTGGCAGGATCCAACACAATGGACGAGCTGTCAAAAGAACTGAACGGCGCCGCGGAGCCGCCGCTCCAATCGATCACCAATTCCGCCTCGATTGTCGTCGGATCTAGCAGCGTCGAGGCTGTGAAATTAGGCGCTGCGCTCGCAAATGCATTGGGGAAGCCGGTTACGATGACCGGCGCCCCCACGGTCGAATTAGCTAAGATCCGGCGTGCTGCCAAACGCGACTCCATATTGAGTCGGATCCGCGCCGCTGCCGACGAAGTCGAAGGCGCTGATCGCGCGCCCGCCCAACATGGTCAGATTGAGAGTCAATGAATCGCTGCCCTGCACGGTTACGAGGCCGGAAGCCGTGGTCAGATCGAGACGCACTCGGCCGGCGCTGGCATCAAGCAGCACCTGGCCGGTGCTGGTGTTGCTGGCCGTCCCGAAAGCCTCGATGACCGATCCCACCGAAATTTGTTGCACGCTTATTGCGTCCTCGACCCCCTGCCCGAAAAAGGTTACCAAGGTGCTCGGGTCCCACATCGACGATGGTCGTGCCCGGGACCAGCGTGACCGTTCCGCCATTTTGGACCAGGGTTGCCTCCTCGATCCCTAAGGTGTTTCCGCTGCGCGCCGACACCGTTCCCGAGAGCCGGCCAATGCCACGCCCTGAGTGCTGCCATCGACTAATACCTGCGACGCGGTGAATGTCACGGTGGATGTGGTCGTGCTGGTCGATGTCGTTACCGGCTGTCGCAGCGGACGTCGTTGTGGCGGGCGTCGTTGTGGTCGGGTCGTAACGCTGGTCGAGTTCGATGCGGTGAGCGTGCCGAACACCGTCGTCAACGTATTCGACGGCAATGCCGCGATCTGCGCCTGGCCTGAAGCGCCCGTCGAGACAAAACCGTTGATCTCGTAGGTGGTCGTATCGCTTGGTTCGATCGAGAGGCTGCCAAGCGCTGCCGTAGCGCTATCAAAGGGTGTCACTCCCGTGGCCAGGACGGAACTGTTGGCGCTCAGCAGCGGACCGTGCAGGCGCACTTGCTTGGCATCGATGGGTTGCATGCTCGCCGCGATCAATGGAGTAATCGTTACTGTGTCGTTGTTCAGGTTGATGAGGTTTGAGGCGGCCAGATTGAAGTTCAGGGACAGCCGGTTGGCCTGCTTGGCAGCACTGCGCAGTGGATCGGCGGGATCCACCGTCACAATCACTCGCACCAAGCCCAATGCCTTGCCGCTCGCATCCACGGGCGCGAGTGCTATCCCGTCTAGACTGCCATCATCGTAGATAATCTGCGCGGTACTGTAATCGAGGGTAATTTCCGCACCGGCATACGTGCCTTTGGGCACGGTCGGGCTGCCTAGGACTTCGCTGAGATCTGTGACCTTCGTAAAATCGACCGTCGTTTCCGCAGGGAGAAGCATCAGACTCGGCTTGCCGCTCGAGGTGCGAAGCTGTATCGACACCACCCCGACCCGATAGGCAATAAAGGGATCCGATGATGGCGTCGCGGTCAGTGTCACGACGAGTGCTGCCGCTGCAAGCCGCAATCGCCAGCAGAGCCAGCATCAGCGGCAACGCGAATAGCTTTGAAATGAAGTCTCGCATGCAAGCTATTGTTGTGCCATTCAAGCTTGTGTGAGAAGCGCAAATGTGGCAAAGATCTGTAAAGTCGCGGTAAGAAGTCAGCGGATTCGTCGCCGAGGTGCGACAGCACAGTCTGAACGCGCGCCGGCCCGCGCGCGTGAAATTAATCCTTTCATCATCCCGCTTGCGCCTCGTGTACGCAGCGATGTGAGTTGTGCGCAGTGCTCACTCGCCGGGTTTAGCAGGCACAGGTTCGACCGGCACCTCCGGCGCTGCCGAGCGCCGTGACTGTTTGGCATCTTGCCGAGCTTTTCTGGCGGCTTCCTTTTGCTTTTTCGCGTGACGGTAGTTCGGCTTTGCCAAATTAATCTCCTAAAACTATATAAATCAATTAGTTAATGGCTATTCTTAAACTCAAATTGCTTCTGCGTGCAATTGCCAGTATCGCTACTATACTTCGGCGTGGTCGAACAAAAACAAAAGTCCTGGCTTGCCTCGGCAAATGCTGGCCTCGCCATTCTTGCCTTCATCAATTTATTCAGCTACCTCGACCGCTACGTCGTCTCGGGCGTGCTGGAAAGCCTCAAACACTCCGACCTCGGTCTGTCCGACACCAATTTAGGATCTTTGATGTCCGGCTTCTTGGTGGTCTATACGCTGCTCGCGCCGATTTTCGGCGCGCTTGGAGACCGCCGATCGCGGCCGCGCCTGATCGCGCTCGGCGTCGCGTGCTGGAGTTTCGCGACCGCGCTGTCCGGTTTTGCCGTCAATTTTCTCACGCTGTTTGCGGCGCGCGCGGCGGTGGGCGTCGGCGAAGCCGCGTATGTCACCATCGCGCCGAGCTTGCTGTCCGACTATTTTCCAGTGCGCCAGCGCGGCCGCGTGATGGCCATTTTCTTTTGCGCCATTCCGGTCGGTTCCGCATTGGGTTATGTCGTCGGCGGACTGGTGGACAAGCATTACGGCTGGCGCGCGGCATTTTTCGTCGCCGGCGTGCCCGGGTTGCTGCTCGCTGCATTGTGCTTACTGCTGCGCGATCCGCCGCGCGGCATCCAGGACCAGGCCGCCGGCGCCAAGGCCGCACCGAGTAAGCCGCGCGCCAGCATCAGCCGCGACGCGTGGCGAACCTACGGACGATTGCTCCGCAACAAGCCTTATGCGCTCACCGTGTTGGGATACGCAGCCTATACCTTCGCCATCGGCGGCTTGGCTTACTGGATGCCGGCATTCCTCGAGCGGGCGCGCGGCATTCCGCGCAGCGAAGCCACCGTCAATTTCGGCACCATTGTGGTCGATCACCGGATTCGTCGGCACCTTTGTCGGCGGCTGGATGGGCGATTATTTTGCGAAGAATTCGCGGCAGGCGTATTTGTGGCTGTCAGCTGCTGCCACACTGGTCGCTGCGCCCTTTGTCTGGTTGGCCCTCACCACGACCTCAACGACGCTCTACACGGCATACATGGTGACGGCGCAACTCTGTTTGTTCCTCTCTACCGGTCCGATCAACGCCGCCATCATCAATCTCGTCATCGCCAGCGAGCGCGCCACCGCAATCGCGCTGAGCGTCTTCGCTATTCATCTGCTCGGCGATGCGTTGTCGCCGTTGATGGTCGGCGCGCTCTCGGACGCCTTCTCGCTGCAGCAGGCCATCAAGATTCTGCCCGTGGCCGTGCTGGTCGGCGGATTCGTGTGGGTCTGGGCCGCGCGTGCCCAGGCGGCTGCGACGCCGGTCAATTCGGGGGACTAGTCAAAGTCGTGCGCTGTTGATCTCGGCGAGCCGCGCATTAAGATCGCCGCGCGCCGCCATGTCTTCGATCGACGCAGTGAGCTTACGCTGCCAGTTTGGATACTCGGCAAAGGTTCCCGGCACGTTCACCGGGTCGGTCATGCCCAGCAGATCTTCGATCTGCACGGCGACCAAGGCGGTCGACGAGCGCGCCAAGTAAAGATGCAACGCGTGGCCGAGCTCGTCTGTGTAAGGTTCCAACGGCGCGCTGGGATGCGCGGGATTGATTCCCTGTTCGCGCAACGCGCTCAACAACAATTCACGATCATGGTCGCGCTCGCGGATGATGTCGCTTTCAATCTCAGCGCTGGGAAACAGATTCAAGCGACGCCGCAGTTCAATGTCGCGCGCCTCCCAATAGCTGCGCAGAGTCGGCAAATCATGCGTGGTGGCCGCTGCCAACGCTTGCCTCACGAATTCCTCAGGCTTGCGAAACCGCCCGGCGATTTTCTCGAACAGCAGCACCTTGTAATGATAGAGACCGAATTCAGGCATTGCCTGGCGCATCTCCTCCGGCACCACGCCTAGATCTTCGCCCACCACCAAGCAGGAACTGCGCGCACTCTCAAGGCTCAGCACGGTCAACAGCTGACGCAGCGGATAGTGGACATAGGCGCCGGCAGTCGCCGCGCAGCCCGCGGGAACCCACCACAGACGACATAGGGACATCACATGATCGAGCCGCAGCGCGCCGTAGTAGCGCATGTTGTCGCGGATCAGTTGCACAAATCCTTGCAGGTGTTGCGCCTGCAGGACTGCTGGATCCGGCGGAGGGATTCCCCAACCCTGGCCCTTCAGTGCCAAGGGATCCGGGGGCGCGCCAATTTCGGCGCCGAGACAATAACTGGCTTGATCCACCCAGGTCTCGGAACCAGCAGGGTTGGCGCCCACCGCATAATCTCCATACAGTCCGATCGGCATGCCGAGTTCTCGCGTCAACGCTTGCGCATGCACCAACTGTTCGTGGGCCAGCCACTGTAGGTAGGCATAGAACTCGACTTCCGCGGGATGTTCGAGCGCGAAGCGTTCCGCCGCGCCGCCGTTCACATCGCGGTATTCCTGCGGCCAGCTCATCCATCCGGATGCGCAGCCGTGCATCGCGCGAAAATAGCGATCCAGCGCGTCGAATCGCGCGTGCAATTGCAGCGGCAGTCCATGCCGCGCGACGAAATCAAGAAAATCGCGGCCGCGTTCGCTGCGTGTCGCCAGATGCTTGTCGCGGAAATCCTGATAGAGCAGCGCGAGAATTTCGAATTTCAAATCGGCGACGCCTCGATAGTCGACCAGCTGCTGCGCACGCAGGCCCTGCAAGCGACGCGCGAATTGCGGATCGGCAATACGCGCACGTGCTGCGAGGCATTGCTCGAACTCCGCGCACCGCGGGAACCGATATATACAAGACATTGAGAAAATGCCTGCTCGACGCGCTATAGGGGCTCGCGCGTTCCGGCTCCGCCGGTGCCAGCGCGTGCAGGGGATTCACGCCGATGAAACCCGCGCCGCACGCAGGCCATCCAACGAATCAGCGTTTCCAAGTCGCGAAAATCGCCGATTCCCCAATTGTCCTCGGAGCGCAACGTATACAGCTGCACCGTCACTCCCCACAGCCTTCGACCGGCGGCAATTGCCGGCGGCTCGAAGCAGGCTCGGCGGAGAAATGATCAGCAAGCAGCGGTCGAGCGCGCCGCCGGCAATTTTCGCCTCGAACTCATGGTAGCCGGGCGGCAGATCCACAGCCAATTCGAAGCGGCGGCGTGTGATCCATGACCCTTGCGACCTCGCCGCGCCAGATTTCCGTGCAAGTCGGCGCTCGAGACGCTACCCTGCAGTCGGGTGCCGTCCTCGAGAAGGGCTCGCCACAAAATCGTGCCGCCGAACTCGCGGGCAGTGACATTGATGTCAAACCCGATTCTCGAACTCCGTGCCGTGGCCACCGCAGGCAGAAATTTGCGCGACCGAACGGATTCGAGCTGGGCGATCTCGGCAGTGAGCGCTTCGTCGTCGTCCACCGCGCAACCCATGGCACTTAAAATGCCGGCCTTGGTCTCCAGGCTGAAGTGCTGCAACTCGCCGCGATAGTTTTGGTAAGCCTCGCCGATGCCGCGCAGCTGCGCCAGTCTTTCGATCAATGCCTTCTCCACAATTCAGCACTCCAGAAGCGCGACGCTGTGAGCTTTGAGCGCGTAATTTTTTGCCTTGCCGAGGCTGCTCGCCGCCAGGCTCGTCGCCGCGGTATCGAACAGGCAAATCCAAGGTCCATCCGCCGGCGCAGCGGGCAGGCCAAACGACTGCTCCGAGTCCGCCGCGTTGACCAATAAAAGGAGATGTTCCACCGCGCCCGCATGCCCCCCGAACCAAATGCCTAAGGTGCGCTGATTCGCATCCTGCCACTCACTTTGCGTCATCTCGGTGCCGCGAACGTTTAACCACGTCACGTCCTTGACCCCCGCACGCGATGCGGCGCCCTTCAAGAAGGTCTCGCGGCGAAACTCCGCATACCGCCGGCGCAAGTGCGCCAGCAATCTCGCGAACTCCAGAAGATCGGGATTCGCAGCCCGCAAGCGCCAATCGACCCACGAAATCTCATTGTCCTGGCAGTAAGCATTGTTATTGCCGCCCTGGGTCCGCCCGAATTCGTCGCCGGCTTGCAACATGGGAACTCCCTGCGACAAGAACAAGGTCGCAAGGAAATTGCGAATCTGCCTTTTGCGCAGCTTGACGATCTCAGGATCGCTCGTCGGTCCCTCTGCACCGTAATTGTAGCTCAAATCGTTGTTATGCCCGTCGCCGTTCTCCTCCAGATTGGCCTCGTTGTGTCGTTGGTTGTAGGACACCAAATCATTCAGAGTCATGCCGTCATGGGCGGTCGACAAAATTGACGCTGGCCGTCGGCTTGCGTCCGTTGTGGCGGAATATATCGCTGGAGCCGGCGAATCTTTCCGCCAACTCGCCGAGCTTGCCGCCGTCGCCGCGCCAGAACGCGCGCACGGTATCGCGGTATCGGTCATTCCACTCGGACCAACCAGGCGGGAAGTTCCCGAGTTGGTAGCCGCCCAAGCCGATGTCCCAGGGCTCCGCAATCAGCTTGACGTAGGCAAGCGCGGACTCGGCGCGCAGCGCCTTGAATAGGGCGGCTTGCGCGTTGAAGCCGTTGGTCTCGCGCCCCAGCACCGTCGCCAGATCGAAGCGAAAACCATCGACGTGCATTTCCTCGACCCAGTACTTGAGGCAATCGATGATGAGCGCACGCACGCGCGGATGCGCGCAATTGACTGTGTTGCCGGTGCCGGTGAGATTCTCGTAATAGCGCAGATCCGCCGGATTCAGTCGGTAGTACACCGGATTGTCGATACCCCGCAGGGACAACAGCGGCCCGTTCTCGTTGCCCTCGGCGGTGTGATTGAACACCACGTCCAAAATGACTTCAATGCCGGCGGCGTGCAGCGCTTTGACCATGGTCTTGAATTCGAGCACGGCATCATCGATGGCATACTCGTTCGCCGGAGCAAACCAGGCGATGGGATTGTAGCCCCAGTAGTTGGTGAGCTTGCGCTCCAGCAGGAACGGCTCGCTGACGAAGGCCTGACACGGCAGCAATTCCACCGCGGTCACGCCGAGAGACTTCAAGTGCTCGATCACCGGCGCGACCGACAGCCCGAGATAGGTGCCGCGCCATTTCTCGGGCACCGCGGGATGCAGCCGCGTGAATCCCTTTACGTGCAGCTCATAGATGACCGTGTCGCGCCACGGCACCGTCGGCGGCCTATCGCCGTCCCAGTGAAATGCGGGTCGATCACCCGCGCGCGCAGCGGCAGCCGAGCCGACAGCGCGCGCGCGTATGGATCGATCAAGGGTACGCTCGGGTCGAAGCGCTGGCCGTTTTGCGGATCGTTGGCGCCATGCACGCAGAACGCGTAGTGCGTGCCCGGAGCGCCGCGGCGCGGCGAGATCAGCCCGTGCCATACATCTCCGGTGCGGCCGGGCAAATCGTGGCGTGCGATCTCGGCGCCGGTGTCGGCATCGAACAGACAGACTTCGACTCGGGTCGCGTTGCTGGAAAAAAGCGCGAAATTGACGCCCTGCTTGGTCCAGGTAGCGCCCAGGGGTCGCGGCGCACCCGCATCAATGGTCTTCGAACGCATCGCCTGTTCAATCAATTCGCTGGCGCCTTCAAATCGCCGGCCTTACCGCCCAAATGCGTTCGGCGTACTCGCGAACGCTGCGATCGCTCGAGAAATAACCCATGTTCAGGCAATTGATCACCGCCTTGTGGCTCCATCGATCCTCCAAGGCGTACAGAGCGTCGACTTGATCCTGGGCCTGTCGCATAGGCAGCGTAGTCCGCCAGCACCAAGAAGGGCTCGCCGGGGCTCAGCAACCGCTCGATTACCGATTTTGCATCGTCCGGACGCGCTGGGCGAAAAATATCCGGATCCGATCAGCTCCAGTGTGCTCCTCAGTTCCGGGTTTTCCTCGATCATCCGGCTCGGCTGATAACCCGCCGCGCGCTGCGCCGCCACTTCATCAGCGGTGAGCCCGAATATGAACATGTTCTCAGCGCCCACATGATCGCGAATCTCGATGTTGGCGCCGTCCAGCGTGCCGATGGTGAGTGCGCCATTGAGCGCCAGCTTCATGTTGCCGGTTCCCGAGGCCTCCATGCCGGCCGTGGAGATCTGCTGCGATAAATCCGCCGCGGGCATGATCTTTTGCGCCAGCGACACATCGTAATCAGGCAAAAACGCCACCTGCAGCTTGCCGCGGGCAAGATCGTCCGAATCGATCGTGCGCGCCACGTTATTGATGAGCTTGATGATGGCCTTCGCCATCGCATAGCCCGGCGCCGCTTTGCCCGCAAAAATCACGGTTCGCGGCACGATCTCGGCGTGCGGATTCTGGCGGATTCTTTGATAACGAGTCACGACATATAAGAAGATTCAGCAATTGGCGCTTATATTCGTGAATTCGCTTCACCTGGACGTCGAACAACGAATCGACGCTGATTTCCAACCCGCAGCGGCGTTTCACCTCATCGGCAAGCCTTTGCTTGTTGGTGCGCTTGATGCCGCGGAATTGGCGGCGAAATTCCGGATCATCCGCCGCGCCGGCGAGGCGGCCGAGCTCTTCGAGATCATTTTCCCAGGAGCGCCCCAAATGTTGCGTGAGCAGTGCGGACAGCCCGGGGTTCGATTGCTTGAGCCAGCGCCGCACGGCAATTCCGTTGGTCACGTTGATGAACCGGTCGGGATACATTTGCGCGAAATCGCGAAACACGTGTTTGCGCATGATATCGGAGTGCAATTGCGCGACGCCGTTGACTTTGTGGCTGCCGACGATGGCGAGGTGCGACATGCGCACGCGCCGGCCGCCGCCGTCATCGATGATCGACAGCTGACGAAGACGCTCTGGATCGTCGGGGTAGCTCGACACCACAGCCTTTAGAAAATCCCGATTGATAAGATAGATGATTTCCAAATGACGCGGCAACAAGCGCTCGAACATCGCCACCGGCCAGGATTCGAGCGCTTCGGGCAGCAAGGTGTGATTGGTATAAGAATAGACGGCCTGAGTAATTTGCCAGCTCTGGTCCCAAGACAAGGCATGTTCATCGACCAGCAGCCGCATCAATTCCGGGATCGCCACGGCCGGATGGGTGTCATTCAGCTGGATAGCAATGGAATCCGGCAGCGAGGCGAGCGAGCGTCCCTCGCTCAAATGAGTCGCCAATATGTCCTGCAAGCTTGCGCTCACGAAGAAGTACTGCTGCTTGAGCCGAAGTTCTTTGCCTTGCGGCGTCGAATCATCGGGATACAGCACCCGCGACAGGTTTTTTGCCTCCAACTGCTCTTGGACTGCGGCCGCATAGTCGCCGGCATTGAATGCCTCGAGCTTAAATGGGGTGATCGCGCGGCCGGACCAAAGCCGCAAATGATTGACGGTGGGACCGCCGTTTCCCGGAATCAATTGATCGAATCCGATGGCGTATAGGTCGTTGGTATCGACCCAACGGTGCGCGCCGCTGACATCGGTATCGGCCGGCGCCGCGCTGCGCCCGCCAAAGCGCACCGTGTAGCCCGCGTTGCCGCGCGGCGTCTCCCAAACATTGCGCAGTCGCAACCAACTGCTGGCGACTTCGCGCTGGCCGCCATCGGCGTCAATGACCTGCGTGAAGATTCCGTAATCATAGCGAATGCCGTAGCCCACCGCCGGGTAGTGCAGAGTCGCCAATGAATCTAGGAAACAGGCAGCCAGCCGGCCCAGACCTCCATTGCCCAAACCCGGATCCACTTCCTGTGCTGCGATGTCCTCGAGCTCATATCCCATGGCGCGCAACACGGTGCGTGCTTCGTGCAGCAGTTCTCCGTCCAAGCTGGAAAGAGCATTGATCAGCGATCGCCCGGGCAGATATTCGACCGAGAAATAGCACACCCTTTTGACATGCGCGTTCGCGACGCGGCGTTGCGTTGCCAGCCAGCGCAGCGTGAGTTCCTCGCGCACCGCGAGCGACAGCGCATCGTAAATATCCCGCGGCGTCGCCAACTCGGGGCTCTTTCCAAGAGTTCGGGTGAGACGGTCCAAAAGCGCCGCATGCAACGTTCCAGGCTGCAGGGCCACATTACGTCGAGTGGCAAATTGGGTGTCAATTGAATCCATATTAGGGGTTATTATAAGGATGTTTATCGGGCACGCGGGGCAAACCTAACAATGCGGCACTCGGATTGAAGACTTCTTCCTTGGCCGTCGGCGTCGACGTCGGCGGTTCATCCATCAAATGCGCGCTCATCGATTTGACCACCGGGGCTTTCGCGGGCGAGCGTTTCAGTACACCGACGCCGGCGCAAGATTCGACCGATGCCCTGCTCAACGCACTCGCGTCGGTGGTTTCGAACATTCCGGGCGGTCACGCCGTGGGGCTGGCCTTCCCCAGTGTAATTCGCGACGGCGTCGTGCGCACCGCGGCCAATCTCAATAAAGCATGGATTGGTCAACCGCTGGCAAAGCTTGCCGCAAAGCGTCTAAAGCGCTCTGTGGTCGCTATCAACGACGCAGACGCCGCGGGCTTGGCGGAACTGCACTACGGCGCGGCGCGCGATGTGCCGGGCACGGTCTTATTACTGACCCTGGGCACCGGCATCGGCAGTGCATTGTTTGTCGATGGCCGGCTGGTGCCGAACACCGAGTTCGGCCATTTGCAGGTCGCCGGACGCGAGGCGGAAAAGCGCGCTTCCGGGCGCGCCAAGGTTGAAGGAGGATTGAGCTGGGACGCGTGGGCGAGCGAATTGAATGGGGTGATCAATGAGTATCATGGGCTGCTGTGGCCCGATCTCATCGTTTTATGCGGCGGCATTACCGAAGAGCCGGAAAAGTTCATGGATAAACTGCATTGCGAGGCGCGCCTATGCGTCGGAACTTTGCGCGCGGAGGCGGGAATCGTGGGCGCGGCTTTTGCCACAACGGTATCCGCGCCGCGGCCCTGAAGCAAGGCGATTCTCGCCGGCTCGCTGTCGCTTGACGCTCGGTGCTTGCGCGACAACCTCGCACAGCCACCTGCGCGACGTCTCGCATCCGAAGAATTCGGCATCCTCGGCTGAAATCTCCGGTGAGCGGCAGTCCGCCGAGTCAACTCATGATCGACAGCGCCACATCCATGATCGGACAACCCTATCGGTTCGGCGGCGCGGCGCCCGGCGGATTCGATTGCAGCGGCTTGGTGGTTTACGCGGCCGCAAACGCCGGGATCCGCTTGCCGCGCACTGCCGCAGAACAGCTGCGATTCGGCTCCCCCGTGCAGCGGTCGGACCTGCAAGCCGGCGACTTGGTCTTCATGCATCTTTCCAGCAAGGACTTGCATGTCGCGATTGCGCTCGACCGTCAGCTCTTTGTTCATGCACCCTCGAGCGGCGGCCGTGTACGCGTCGACTCGCTGCTTGCGAAGCCTTATGCGAAAGGATTCATCGCAGCGAGGCGCGTAGTATCATTCGACAACCCACATTGAGGACGCTCATGAAACTCTATTACTTTGCCGGCGCCTGTTCGCTATCACCGCATATCGTGCTGCTCGAGGCCGGACTGCCGCACACCATGGTCAAAATTGATCCCAAGACCAAGAAGACCGAAAGCGGCGCGGACTATCTGACCGTAAATTCCAAGGGCGCCGTGCCCGCCCTGCAGTTGGACGACGGCAGGGTGCTGACCGAAGGCCCGGCAATCGTCCAATATCTCGCTGATCTTAAGCCTGAATCAGGTCTGGCGCCGCGCGCCGGAACGTTTGAGCGTTACCAGCTGATGGAAATACTGAACTACATTACCTCCGAAGTTCACAAGACCTTCTCGCCGTTGTTCAATCCGGCAAGCTCAGCGGAAGTTAAAGAAGCCGCGGTCACCAATTTGGGCAAAAAATTCGACTGGCTGTCCGGCTTCCTGGGCAAGAAACCTTTTTTGCTGGGGAACACTTTCACGGTGGCAGATGCGTATCTGTTCACGGTGCTGAACTGGACCGGGCACGTCAAAATTGATCTTGCCAAGTGGCCGGTTCTGGCCGAATTCAAGGCTCGAATTGCGAAACGCCCGAAAGTCATCGAAGCGATGAAAGCCGAGGGACTGATCAAGTAAGATCAGCGCAGCCTCCAGAGTCTCGGGGAGGCTGCGGCAAATTGCAGCGCCGCCAGGCGCGCATACAGCGGGCTGTGCAACAGCAGTTCGGCGTGCGTGCCAACGGCGATTTTGTGGCCATGGTCCATCACTACGATGCGATCGGCTTTGAGCACCGTCGCCAGCCGATGCGCGATTATGATGGTGGTGCGGCCTTGCATGAGTTTTTCCAGCGCCTGCTGCACCAAGCGCTCGGATTCCGCATCCAATGAACTGGTCGCCTCGTCCAGCAATAGAATGGGTGGATCTTTGAGAATGGCGCGCGCCAGCGCGATCCTCTGGCGTTGCCCGCCCGACAGACGCGTACCGCGCTCGCCCAGAAAAGTGTCATATCCTTGCGGCAATTTGCGCAGGAACTCATCCGCCGCCGCGGCGATTGCGGCCGCTTCGATTTCAGCATCGCTGGCGGCGGGCCGTCCATAACGAATATTTTCGCGCGCGCTGGCACCGAATAGCACGGTCTCTTGCGGCACCAAACCGATCTGGGTGCGGAGGTCTTCCGGGCGCAAATCCGCGAGGCGCTTGTCGTCAATCAGGACCTGTCCGGAATCCGGATCGTAGAATCGCAGCAGCAACTGAAACGTCGTGCTCTTCCCCGCGCCGGAGGGGCCCACGAAGGCAACAGTCTCTCCTGGCCGTACCTCCAGGCTGAAATTGTCCAGCGCGGACTGCTGCGGCCGCGACGGGTAGTGGAATGTGACGTTGTCGAACCGGATGTTGCCCTGAACGCGTGCCGGCAGCTCGAGCGGCCGTTCGGGAGCGCGGATCACCGGCCGCGCTTGCAGCAATTCGCTCAAGCGCTCCATGGCACCGGCAGCGCGTTGAATTTCGCCCCACATTTCCGTGAGGGCCGCAGCCGAGGTGCCGACGAAGGCGGCGTAAAGCAAAAACTGCGCGAGCTGTCCGCCGGTCATGGTGCCGGACAAGACTTGGCGCGCGCCGAGCCAGAGAACAAAAGTAATGCCGCCGAACACCAGCATCACGCCAATCGCGGTGAGCGCGGCACGAACCCTGGTGCGCCGCACCGCCGTCGCGAAGCTGTCTTCCACCGCCTTTTCATAGCGTTCGCTTTGCAGCTCCTCCATCGTGAAGGCCTGCACCGTTTGGATGGCATTCAACGTCTCGTCCGCCAGGCTGCTCGTGTCCGCTATACGATCTTGGGAGGCGCGCGACAGACCGCGCACGCGCCGGCCAGTCAGAATCAACGGCACGATGACCACGGGAATCAACAGCAGATGATTACGCCCATGAGCCTGGCACTGGTAAAGCCCATCAACACCAGCGCGCCGATCAAGCTCAAGATTGAGCGCAGCACGATGGACAAATTGACGCCGGCGATGGCTTGCACGAGTGTGGTGTCGGCTGTGAGGCGCGACAGCACTTCGCCGACGCGGGTGGTTTCGTAAAACATCGGGTCCATGCGCACGACACGCCGGTAAATGGCGTTGCGCAAATCCGCGACGACCCGCTCCCCCACCCACGTCACCATGTAAAAACGCACGGCGGCAAAGGCACCGAATATCACCGCGGCGGCCAGGAAACCCAGAAACCATTTGTTGATGGTCCCGAGATCCTTTTCCGCAAATACATGGTCGATGAGCTGCCGCAATGCCACCGGCAATGCCAACTGCGCGCCCGCAGCAATCAGCAGTGCAAAGAAAGCGCCGACCATCATGGCCCGATAGGGACGCAGAAATGGCCACAACGCCAGCAAGGGATTCAGCGACTTAGGTCGGGGACGCTCGGCGGGGCTGCTCATGAGGGCCATGATCCCATAACTTTCGACACATGGCGTCTTGGGCTGCACCAGCCCGGGGCCCGACGCCGACGCCCTAGTCTTTCAACCGTCAAGCCGTTATGTTGCAATGTGAAGGCAATCATCGCGCGGCGTGCGCTCGAAATAAGCTGGGGATGCATCTCATATGGAAGTCCGAGTACTTCGCCAAATACATTTTGGCCTGATCGAACCGCGACGGCTTGCTGCGATTTGCGTCGCCTCGGCCGCACTAGGCACGGCGCCCGCACACGCGGCCGATACCACCGCGCCTGAGGATACGAGCGGCCCTTTGCAGGAAGTTACGGTCACGGCGACGCGCCACGAGGAAAGCCTGAGCAAGGTTCCGATCAGCGTCACCGCACTCACGCAGGACGCCATGGATCTTCGCGGCATCAAGGATTTCCAGGACATCGTGCGCTTCACGCCCGGCGTCAATATTGACAATTCGGGCACCAACAACATTGCCATCCGCGGCATTGCCTCGACCGGGGGCGCCGGCACCACCGGCATCTACCTCGACGACACCCCGATTCAAATCCGCGGTACCGCATTCAACCCCGATGATGCGCTGCCGAAGTCATTCGATATCGACCGCGTCGAAGTACTGCGCGGGCCGCAGGGAACGCTATTTGGCGCAGGATCGGAGGGCGGCACCGTGCGCTATATCACGACCCAGCCCAGCCTCACTCAAAATAGCTTTTACAGCCGCGAAGAGGTGTCCTTCACACAAGGGGGCGCCATGAGCTACGAAGGAGGTATTGCCGCGGGCGGCCCCTTGATCGACAACACGTTGGGGGCGCGCTTGACTGTTTGGTACCGCCGCGACGGCGGCTATATCGACCTCATTGACCCGGTGTCGCTCTCGACCGTGCAAAAGAATGCCAACTTCGACGAGACCGTGCTCTACCGGCTGGCATTCGTCTATGCACCTTCGGATGATTGGAAGATCACGCCCAGCATCTACTACCAGGACCGCTATCGGAATCAGGTTGAGGACTACTGGCCGTTGTATTCGAATCCCAGCAACAACCAATTCGTCAATGCGGATCCGGATCAGCGTTCCGACCCGGATCGCTTCTACCTGGCGTCGATGAAGGTTGAAGGCAATTTAGGTTTCGCGAAGCTGATCTCGAATACCTCGTATTTCCATCGCAGGGAACAAACCGGCTACGAGGGCACGCTTTATAATTTGGGATTTTACCAGGCCGGGGTGTTTCTAAACGCCGACGGATCCTCCGCGTCCACTCCCTATCCCTTGCTCGACAACCTCGGATTGCACCTGCCCGCCGGTGCCATGGATTATCGTTCGCCGAACTCCATCGACAATGGGCAGCAAAACATCACCCAGGAAATCCGGCTGCAATCGGCAGATTCGAACTCACCGCTGTTCTGGACCGCGGGCGCCTTCTTCAGCAGCGACCGGCAGACCTATCTCGAGCAGATTCACGATCCCTTGCTGAATGAGTTGTCGCTCGCGGCGACGGGTGCGCCTTATACCGACTGGTTCGTGGATCCGGACGGCAACCCCGTTACCTACGATCCGCGTTTTCCCAATGACTCTTATTTTCTGCAAACCAAGGCGACCGATCAGCAATATGCCCTGTTCGCCGAAGGAACCTACGCCTTTACCGACCAATACAAGCTGACGCTGGGCGGGCGCTACTCGCGCGTCAAATTCACCAATGATTCCTTGACCGGGGGTCCGCAATTATTTCTGCCGCCGCAAACGGTGGATGTCTCGAACACGGAGAATTCGTTCACGCCGAAAGCGAGCTTCTCCTACCAGTACGATGCGCGAAACCTGTATTACGCGACTTACGCGAAAGGCTTCCGTCCCGGCGGCGCCAACAATCCCGTGCCGCAGGCGGCGTGCGCCCCGGACTTCGCGAGTTTCGGCATTACCGAATCGCCCCCGACCTTCCGTTCCGACACCGTCAACAGCTTCGAAGTGGGAGCCAAGAACAATTTCGACAACCGCATAAAAATCAACAGCAGCATTTACTACATCCGCTGGAACAACATTCAACAAAGCGTTCTGCCGCCGACCTGCCAAATCACCTTCATCGCGAATTTGGGCACCGCGGTTGCGAAGGGCGGTGACATTCAAGCTGAAATAGCGCTGACCGACAATTTCACGGCCGAGATCGCCACCGGTTATACCAGCGCGCGCTATACGCAGGATTCAAGATTCTCGGACGTCCAGGCTCAGCCCATCGTTTCCAAGGGGGATGCCATTGTCGGTCAAAGCGGCGAGCCGCCCGGGCAGCCTGGGGCTCCATTCACCTTCACACTGGGGTTGGAATATAAATTCAACCTGTTCAATCTGCCGGCGTTCGTGCGAATTGATGATGAATACCAAAGCCGCAATAAGTGGCCGTCCGCGGCTCAAGACCCCAACACGCTGCAATTCAATCCGTCGTTTTATACCCTTTCGTCGACCAATCTGGCTTCGGCGCGCGCGGGAATGACTTTTGGCAATTGGCAGGCAGCGGCATTCGTCGACAACCTCACCGACACGCATACGGTCACCAATTATAATTTCACCATCTATCCGGGCGACGCCCCATCGCTGGAGAGGCAGTACACCTTCAGACCGCGCACGATCGGCTTGACGATCACTTATCGCAACTGAGGCGGGTATTTGCAGCGGCTCGACAATTGAGCCGCAGAGGACCAACTATCGGGTTCGAGCCACCCGGCAGCGTTTGCTTCAGGCAGGTCGAAGCTTGCGCCAAGCCATCGCTGAACCACTTGGTGCTGGAGCGCAGCGAATTGATCGCAGCGGGATAATTCACCGAGCACTGAACTGCCGACACGAATTCGCGCCACTGACGCTGATTGCTGAACTTTTGTTTGATGTCTTCGAACGCGCTGGCAGCAGCAGCGGGAAGATCCAAGCCCGAGGCGAACGACGTTGATCTCGTTTTCCTCCTCGACAGCGCTAATTTGGGTGACGAGCATCGAATTACTCCTTTAGAACATCCACCGATTGTGGCCCATCATGCCCCGATACGCGGCGAACTTACAGTCGGCGCCAAACAGCGACAGGCCGTAGGACTTCACCCACTGAATTTAGTTAAGCCGGGAAGCTAGTTAACCTGGTAGCCGCGGGCCTGCAAACACGCCGACATGGCGCGGTCGTAGTTGCTGCGATTCATCGCGGCGCCCCCTTGCGCGCCCCCGCCGGGTTGAGTCGGATCAAATCCAGTCTGGCCTTTGGCCCAGGTGTGGCACTCGAATTGGTCAGCGGCCTGCTGTTCCTTTGATTGCCCGTTCTTGGGATAAATGATCAGATCCTGCTGTGCCGGTCCGTTGTCCGGCGGTGGCGAGGGCGCATCTGCATTTTCGGGCGGATCGACCACTGCATAGCCATTTTGGTCGGGCTGCCAAGTTGTAGTACACGTTATCCGCGTAGTAGTAAGGCACGCCGCCGAACCATACGGTGGAGTAATAAGGGCGGCAGCACCGAAATCACCAAGCCCGCCGGCGGGCGCACGACTACGAACCCAGGACCGCTCGGCGCGTACCAGATCCCGCCGCTGAAATAGAACCGATTTCCGCCGCGATAGTAAGGCCGATACCCTTCCGGCAACGACGGCCTGACTGTGCCCATCGGCGGATAATAGCGGCCGTGGTTGTAGCGGGAGTCGAGCACCTGACCGCGGCCGTCAAAGCCCGCGCGGCCCGGTCCCGGGCCTCGTGTCTGCGGGCGTTCGGCGCGCGCCGCCTCGGGGCGACCATGCTCATCTGCCGCGGCCGCCACCTGCACGGCGCTGCGCCGAGCAGCAGAATCGTAAGACTAAAGGCGGAAATTTTTGCTGTCTTGTTCATGGACTTTCCGATTTCTTACGTGACCGTGTAGCCGCGCCCTTGCAGGCATGCGCCGATCGCACGCCGATACGCGTCGGCGCGAGCACGCCCTTCGGCGGCGCTTTCATTGATTTGCTGTTGCGTCATGTCGCGCCTGCTGCTGAGCATTGGCATCCGCGGCTGAACCAATAACCGCCCCGGTCGCGCCGCCCAACACCAAGCCCGCGCCCGCGTTGCGCGGCCCGCCAATGATGGCGCCAATGATGGCGCCCGCGACGGCACCACCGACCGCATTCGATCCGGGCGGCGTGGACGGTTGCACGATCACGCGCTCGTAGGCGCTGGCATCGGCGCGGCTGGGATCGACGCCCGTTTGCTGGACTGCCCACGTATGACACTCGTATCGATCGCGCTCGGTTTGTTCCGGGCTTTGGCCGTGGGCCGGATAAACGAATACCCGCTGCGGCGGCGGTGCCGGAACGGCATACGTGCGTGGCGGCGGCGTGACGCAGGCGCTCAGGAGCCCCAGCAGCACAACCGGAATAGCACCCACCGAGACCCGTGCAAGGCGCGGATAATTGACGAATTTCATGCGTTCAAACCCTCTTGTCCCTTTCGAACTCAACGTCGAACATGGCCCTCAGTTGACAGGAAACAAGCCCCAGAGTTCGCTTTTTAAGGCCACAAACGCCCTTCTACCCGGGCTTGAGGCCCGGGAACCGAAGTTGGCCCAAAACCCCTTATTTCTTGGGCTTACGAAATTTTAATATGAACTGATCGGTCTTGCCGCGAATCGAGGGATCGAACACGATCGCAGTGCGAGGATCGCTGGCATTTGCGAGGACATCGCTGGCACCCACGAACTCGAATCCGGCTGCAGTCACCTCCTGTTTTACGACCTCGGCATCGATTCGGTGCAAGCTCTTGGTGTCCTGTAACCCGGAGCCCGCCGGCGCTGAATGATCGAGCACGACATACAGCCCGCCCGGTTTGAGTGAAGCCAGAATGGTCCTGTTGAATCGCCACCACATCGACTCGGGAAATTGTGCAGGTCGTGGTAGTTCTGCGCGGTGAACACCAGATCGACGGGAGTCGGCGTCACCAACTTGGTCAGGGGCTGAATCACGACGGTCACGTTGGAGTAATTCGCATCAGCGGCGATCGCTTTGACCTTCCCGGCCAGATCCGGCATATCCGGCAGGCGCATTCGCAGGACGCTCGGGCACCAAGGCATATACATGTCCCGAAGGTCCGACCGCCTTACTGAATATGCGCGTGAAATATCCGCCGCCAGGCAATAATTCGGCAACTTGCTCGCCGGGCTTCACACCGAGAAATTCCAACGTTTGCTCCGGGCTTGCGGTTGGCATCGCGCAGCTTGTCCGAATCGGGCCGATTGCTGTCGGCGACCGCAGCGGCGATGGAGCCTGAATTGCCCGCCGCACTCGATGCACCGGGCGCGTTGGGTTCGTGCATACAGGCGGAAAGCGACAGAGTCGCGGCGAGCGACGCTGCGAAAATCGTGGCGTAGCGAATCATAGGAACACTCCGTTGAATTATCGGCCAGCGAAACACTTTGTTATGCGGCAAAGTTTAGCACTTGTGCCGTGGCAGCGATCAGGAGCCGCTCCCTTGAGCGCCGACCGAGACGGCGGCGTATTATGCGCGGCTACCGGCTACCGGCGTAACTTTGGTTCTTCGCGCATGAGTTTGAGTGTTTTCGATATCTTCAAGATCGGCATCGGCCCCTCCAGCTCGCACACCATGGGGCCGATGAACGCAGCGCGCGATTTTGCCGAATTGCTTAGCGCGCGCGACTTGTTGAATCGCACCGCCCAAGTCTCGGCACAGCTCTATGGCTCCCTGGCGCTCACCGGCCGCGGGCATTGCACCGACCGCGCCATCCTGTTGGGCCTCGAGGGCATGAGCCCGGACAACATCGATGCGGACGCAGCCGAGGCTGCGCTGCAGCGCATTCGCGGCGCCAAACGCCTAAAGTTGCTGGGCAGGCACGAGATCGAGTTCGACGAACCGTTGAATCTCTTGTTTCACACCGACCAAGTGTTGCCCGGGCATTCCAACGGCATGCGTTTCTCCGCGCACGATGCCGCAGCAACAGCTGTTGGCGCGCGAGGAGTACTACAGCATCGGCGGCGGTTTCATCATCCGCGCCGGAGCGGAAGTGAATACAGGCGCCGCGCGCCGCCCGCCGCCGTACGAGTTTTCCTCGGGCGAGCAGCTGCTCGAGCTCGCCAAGGCGCAGGGGTTGGAGATCCACGAGCTGATCATGGCCCGTGAGCGCACCTGGCGCAGCGAGGCGGAAGTGAATGCGGGACTCTTGCGCATCTGGCAAGTCATGCAAGATTGCGTGCGCCGCGGCTTCGATGCCCAAGGCCTTCTGCCGGGCGTGCTGGGAGTCAGGCGCCGGGCACCAAAACTCTATCGGCAACTCATGAGCGGCGATCCTTTGAGCCCCATGCACGCGCTGGATTGGGTCAATGCTTATGCACTCGCCGTGAATGAGGAAAATGCCGCGGGCGGTCAGGTCGTGACCGCGCCAACCAACGGGGCCGCCGGCATCGTTCCGGCGGTGCTGCATTACTACCGGCGGTTCGAAACGGGGGCAGACGACAGCGGCGTCATCCGCTTCCTGCTTTCCGCCGCGGCGATCGGCATGTTGTACAAGCAGAATGCATCCATTTCCGGGGCCGAGATGGGCTGTCAGGGCGAGGTTGGGGTCGCATGCTCCATGGCGGCCGCCGGACTGGTATCCGCGCTCCACGGCAGCAACGAACAAATCGAAAATGCCGCGGAAATCGGCATGGAACACAATTTGGGCCTGACCTGCGATCCGGTGGCCGGCCTGGTGCAGATCCCCTGCATAGAACGCAACGCCATGGGATCGGTCAAGGCCATCAATGCCGCGCGTCTGGCACTGCGCGGCGATGGATCACACAAGGTATCGCTCGACCAGGTGATCAATACCATGCGTCAGACCGGTCTCGATATGTCCACGATTTATAAAGAGACCTCCCAAGGAGGTCTCGCGGTCAACGTTCCGGAATGCTAGCCATTCCGTTATTTAACCCGTCGCCTGGAGTCCCTGCGCGATGCCGCTGATGGTCGCGCGCAACGCACCGAACAACGCCTGATCTTGACGCTGCGTCGCGCGCCATCGCCGCAACAAATCCACTTGCATGAGATGCATCGGATCGATGTACGGATTGCGCAGCCTGATCGACCGCTGCAGCGTCGGATCCGTGTCGAGCAACTGCGCTGAACCGCGCAGACGCAGCACGAGCTTCACGGTCAGCGCGTATTCCTTGGCGATGGGTTCGGCGTAAACGCGCAGCCTATCCGGCGCCAGCGCATCGTAATAGCTCGCTATCGTCCATGTCCGTTCGGCCCAGCATGGCCTCCACATCATCGAGCAGGTGGCCGAAGAACGGCCAATGTGCCATCATGCGCGTTAAAACCTCTTCGCCGTGCAGCTGCAGCGCGGCTTGCAGGCCGCTGCCAAAGCCAAACCACCCCGGCAACATGTGTCGGCTTTGGGTCCACGCGAACACCCAGGGAATCGCACGCAGCGCCTGCACTCCGCTGCCGCCCGAGCGCGCCGCGGGCCGCGACGCGATATGCATACGCTCGATGACATCGAGCGGGGTTGCCGCGCGGAAATACTCGAAAAACTCCGCACCACCAAACACCAATTCGCGGTAGATCTTCAAGCTCTCCGTCGCGATGCTGCCCATCGCTGCAATGAAATCAGGAGCAACCGGCACGGTCTGCGCAGCGTGGGCCGTCGCCAGCGCCACCGAGGCGAAGGTTCGCTCCAGTGTGCGCATCGCGATGAGGCCGCAGGCTATAGCTTTGATTGACGACTTCGCCTTGTTCGGTCAGCCGCAAGACGCCGCGCATCGCGCCATTCGGCAGCGATTCGACCAGGTGTTCGGTACGTCCGCCGCCGCGCGCCGGCGTGCCGCCGCGCCCGTGGAATATCAATAGATTCGTTCCCGTGGCACGCGCCGTTTCCAGCAATTGAACCTGCGCCACCTGCAATGCCCAGCGCGATGCCGCGATTCCGCCCTGCTTGTTCGAGTCCGAGTAGCCGATCACCACCATTTGGCGATTGCCCCGCGATTCCAGATGCCGGCGATAGGCGGGTTCGGCATGCAATCGCGCGCAGCACCTCGCCCGCGGACTGCAAAGAGTCAATCGACTCGAGCAGCGGAGCAACATCGAGCGGACATTCACCGGTGCGCTTGTCGGTAATATCCGCCCATCGCGCCAGCAGCAATACGGCAAGGACGTCTTCGGGACCGCGGGCTCCGCTCACGATGTATTCACCGATGGCTCGGCTGCCGAATTTGTGACGCGCCTGAGCGATGGCTTGGAAAACCCACAGGCTGCGCCGGCCCATGGCGTCGAAGGATGCGCTCGGCCCTAGATCGCGCACCAGAAAATCGCGCAGCTGCCGCAGCCGTTCCTGCGCGCGGTAGCGCCGGCCAACGCCTTCTGGTCCAAGCCTTGTGCGATGACCTCATCGTGGACACGGGCATGCTGAATGACGTCCAAGGTGGCCAGATGAAATCCGAACGTCCGCGCGCGGCGCATG
Source organism: uncultured Gammaproteobacteria bacterium (assembly GCA_963771615.1). Classification (GTDB taxonomy): domain Bacteria; phylum Pseudomonadota; class Gammaproteobacteria; order Steroidobacterales; family Steroidobacteraceae; genus Bog-1198. Next base: position 172,685 of record CAVYUD010000003.1, on the reverse strand, counting down.
AGTCTGCGCACCAAAAAATATCCGGCATGACGTCCCTTATTTTCGAGCAAGCTTTCCGCCGCCAGACCGATGTCGGACAAGAATTCGTCAGGACTCTGATAGGCGTTGGGGCGCCCTTCGTAGTTTGCCTGCAATCGTTCGCTGATCTGGCCGAAAAACACCCGATACGGCATGCGATCGTGGCGCGTCGGCACGAGCGATTTCGCTCCCGGCAAGATCGTCGAGTAGGATTCGATGCGCTCCGCAAGCATGGGCACTAACCTCGACACGATTTGCGCTTTGGCTCAAAGATTCCGCCAGCTATCCGCATTCGGTGAAATAAGTCGAGACGATCTTGCTGTTGATGCCGCTGCAAGGTCTCGCGAATTGTCTTGCCGTGCACATCCGCGTTACCGTCCATATCGCCGCCCACCCACGATCCGAAGCGCAGGATGTTGGGCACGTCCAGAGTTTCGACCGGGACCGAATAGGCATGCGCCAGCGCCGCCTCGATCTCCTCGTAAAACAACGGCACGACGCGGTACAGAATATCGATCAAATAAAACAGCACGTGCTCGCGCTCGTCGACCACCGTCAAGCCCTCGCGAGGATGTTCCTCGGTTTGCCAGATGCTGGTGATCTCCAAGCGTGCGCGCGCCCACAGCCTGTCCAGCTCCGCGCGCGTGGATCCGGGGTCGGTTCGCTTGAGCAGTTCATGCGCGATATGCTGTTGCTTGCGCAAGATCGTGCGGCGTGTGGATTCCGTGGGATGCGCCGTGAACACCGGCTCGATGCTCATCGCGCCGATCAGCTGCAGCGCTTGATCCAGCGACACGCCGGAGCGTTGCAGACGACCGATGCAATCGGCGATCCCGCCGGGCTGCGAAGTGCTCGAATCACTCAGATACTCGCGGCGCCGCCGCACTCGATGCGCTTTTTCGGCAGTATTCACCGCCATGAACCAGGTGGAAAACGCGCGGGTCAATTCCCTGGCTGCGTTCGGCGATCGCCCGGTGGCGCGGCTCTCGAGTTCGGCCGCGCCTTGTGAATCGCCCTCGCGGCGCCGGATCGCCGCGAGGCGATCGCCTTCGACCAGTTCGAAGAACTCCTCGCCGCCCTGGTCGCGAATCGTCTCGCCGATCAAATCGCCGAGCGCATGCACGTCCTCGCGCAACGCCGTGTCTTTGACCGGAAACTGGATGCTTTGGCGATACATAATGCTAGGCTCTTGGGCAGATCACGGAGAAATAGTATGAGCTTGTTGGCGCAGATCGCTATATTTCTCGCCGCCGCGGTCATCGCAATACCAATCTTCCGCCGCTTCAAGCTGGGATCGGTGCTGGGTTACCTTACTGCCGGCATCATTATCGGTCCGGCCAGCTTAGGACTGATCAGCAGCGTCGAGGCCACCCAGAATATCGCGCAGTTCGGGATTGTGCTGCTGATGTTTGTGATTGGTTTGGAGTTGCAGCCCTCCAGACTCTGGGTGCTGCGCAGGTCGATTTTCGGCTTGGGCTCCGCCCAGGTCCTGGTGACGACTATCGGCGTCGGTGCCGCTGCTTTTTTTCTTTTCCAGCAGTCCTGGCGCTCGGCGCTCGTCGTGGGTTTTGCCCTGTCGATGTCCTCGACGGCGCTCGCGCTGCAGCTGCTCGCGGAGCGCGGACAGCTCAATTCGCAATTTGGCCGCTCCGCATTCAGCGTCCTGCTATTTCAAGACGTCTCGGTCATGCCCGCGCTCGCACTGCTGCCGCTGCTCGCGGTGGGAGCGGAAAAATCCACGGGACCGGGCGGCTGGCTGGTAATCAAGCTCATCGCCGTGCTGGGCACGGTGATCTTCGGCGGCCGTTTTGTGCTGCGTCCCATGCTGCGCATCATCGCCGCTTCACAGGTCGCCGAGGCCTTTACCGCGGCTGGTCTGTTGATCGTCTTGGGAACCGCTCTGCTCGTGAGCCAAGTCGGTTTGTCGCTATCCCTAGGGTCTTTCCTGGCCGGCGTGCTGCTCGCCGACAGCGAATTTCGCCATGAACTCGAGGCTGACATTGAACCGTTCAAGGGCCTGCTTCTGGGGCTCTTCTTCATCAGTGTCGGCATGTCGGCCAATCTGGGCCTGGTCCGAGAAAAACCCTTTCTTATCATGGGTTTAACAGTTTGTCTGGTGGCTTTTAAAATTCTCGTCCTATGGGCAATTGGCCGCATCTCGGGACTCTCGCAGAATGCCAGCCGTGGCTTTGCCATCAGCTTGCCCTCCGGCGGCGAGTTCGCCTTCGTCTTGTTCGGCATCGCGGCTAGCTTACAAATCATGGACTCGCAGACCGCCGACTTGCTGGTGCTGGTGGTAACCGCCTCGATGGTCTTGAGTCCCGTGCTGCTCGCTCTGTATGACGTGACATTCAAGGCAAACGAGTCCGACGGCCGGCCGTTCGATACACCGGTCGAGCTTTATCCAAAAGTCATCATCGCCGGCTTCGGCCGCTTCGGCCAAATCGTCGGCCGAATCCTGCGCGCGAAGCAGATTGCCTTTACCGCCCTCGAAGCCAGTCAAACCCAGGTCGACTTTTTGCGCCGCTTCGGCAACCAGGTTTTCTACGGAGATGCGTCGCGGCTGGAACTGCTGCGTGCCGCGCATGCCGAGAATGCGGAAGTTTTCGTCCTCGCCATCGACGATGTCGAGGCATCGGTGAAGACTGCGGCATTGATCCGCCAGTACTTCCCGCATTTGAAGATCTTCGCGCGGGCGCGCAATCGCCAGCACGCATTTCGGCTGATGGATCTCGACGTGCGCTACATCATCCGCGAAACCCTGGTATCGAGCCTCGAACTATCGGTGCAGGTGCTCGAAGCCCTGGGCCTGTCGAAATCCAAAGCGGTGGAGACGGTGCATCAATTTCGCGTCTACGACGAAGCGACCATGGCCAAGCAGGCGGCCGTGAAAGACGATGAGAAGAAGTTTTTGGAAACCACGCGCGAGTCTGCCGAGCAGCTATTGCACCTGTTCGAGGCCGACAGCGAGCAGCCGGAGGAATCTGCGCGGCGTATTGCCGCGAATTCGTAGCAGGTGATTTCGATCGATTTAGCGCTGGTCGATCGATATTACATGCCGACGTAACCGGCCGGTGTTCGACGACAACGCGTCCTTCAGCATCGTGAAATTGAGCATCCTGCCTGAAAGGCCGAGCCGCTCAAATTCGCGGCTCTAGTGCGGGTTCAGCAATACGGTCGTATCGAAGCTCTCGAAGCTGGTCAGCACGCGCCGATAGGCATTGTGCATGATGCGCTGCGCGTTTTTGTCGGCGCGCGCACCGAGCAACATGCGGATCACCACGTCATCCTGCGGCCGGGCCAGATCTTCGCCCAGCAGCTGGTAAGTAAAGCGCGCCAGCCTCTGGCTCATTTCGTTGGCGAATTTGTAGCGCACCGCGTCGCTGCCGTCGCCGCTGCCGACCTTGGCTTCCTCGGCGATCTCGCAAATCAAGCGCGAAATGAACCGGGCCTTGTCGACCAGGCCAAGATCGCTGAAAAACTCGATTTCTGATTGGATGTTCATCCTGCGGGGAAGAAGTCTATAGGTTTGGTGGCCGTGAGTGCTGCGACGTCCTTCGCATCAAACTTAAACAGGCGAATGCGCGCAACCAGCTTGCTTTCAAATTCTGGATCGTGCAGTTCCGTGGATACAATGCGTGCCGCCGTGATGTCGCCCGATGGAGCGATGGTCAGTTCGATGACGACCTTGCCCTGCAGCGCGGGATTGTCGCGCAGCGCGCGCGCGTACATCGCGTCGATGGCGCCCTTATTCTTGGTGAATACCAGGGCGATTTCATCGGCGCTGCGCGAGGCCTTGCCGCTGCCGCCCGCCCGTGTGGCCGCTTGGCCCGAGGCGCCGAGGTTCGGATCCTTGACCTGCGTCGTGTAAATTCCGCGTAACGAACCGGAACCTGAGGCGAGTCCGCTGCTCGTGGGCGAGTTGATGCCGCCGCTGGTGCCCCCTGCCTTGGAGCTGATGATGCTGCGAGTCACCTGGGTGACATCGCCAGGGTCGGTGGTCTTTTGCTGATTCTTCTGGAATTTATCCAGATCAATCTGGTCGCGCAGTGCGGCGAGATCGTCGAGATTCGCGAGCAAGCCGCTCTTCGAGGCCTTGACGCGCGGGTCCACCGGCTGCGGAGGTGTCGGCGTTTTCTGCACGGGCACCTTCTCCACCGGCTTTTCCTTCGGTGGCGGCGGGGGCGGCGGCGGTGGCGGCGGCGGTTCCATGACCAGCTGAACGACGCGTTCCGGCAGCGAATCCGTATTGTTGACGCGCTCGGTGCGCGGCAGGAAGGGCATGATCACCGCGACGATCGCGAATACGATCGCGAGATTGCGCAGAATGACGCGGAAGCGCTGCTCGGTCTCCTCCGACGGCGCCCATGGCAGATCATAGCGGCGGTAATAAGGCACCAGGCCGGACGGAACTCGGTTTGCAGGATTTGCCGCGGCCATTTAAGTCGCCGCCCGTTCGCGTTCGACCACGGCGAAAGACACCTTGCCGTACTCGGCTTCGCTGCAGGTCAACATGATTTTCTTCAGCACGCTGTAAGGCGTGCTCTTGTCGCCCATGATGGTCACTTCGCGCTTGGCGATATCGGTCTGCTGCGCCGCGCAGGCTGCGCTCGTTTTGCGCCAACAGAGCGGTCTTGAGCGGCGCAAAGAAGGGCCCCTGGTTGGCGACCACTTCGCTGCAGCGATCCGACCAGAACACCGTCCACGTACAGCGAATCCTTGGTGATCATCACAACCACGGCGGCACTCGGCTTGCGCTCCGACAGCGACTGCGGAATCGAAATGTTCTTGGTATTCGGCAGAATATCCACATCGGCCGTATGCGCGAGCAGGAACACCACCAGAATGGTCATCATGTCGATGAATGGAATCAGCGCAAAGTGATTCGCGCCGTGCCGGCGTTGCCGATGACGTTTGATGCGGTAGGACGTCATGTCGGCGCATCTCCGATGGCAATGTCAGGGAACAATTCCGCTTTGGAGAACGGCGGCGTCGGAATCTGATAGACGCGCACCGTGTCCATCACCTGCACCAGGACATCGTACGGCACGGCCGGTCCGGGCAATATCGTCGCGTCCGTCATCTGCGGAAATTGCGACTTGACCTGACGCATGAACTCCGACAGATGATCCAAATCATAGCCGCTCGGCGTGTTATCGATGACCTTCAGCGGGCCCGAATTGCGGTCATTGACCACCAGATCGTTGGGCCGAATGATGACTTCGAGCTTCAAGCCCTTCGGCAATTCAACAGGAGCGGTGTTGCTCGCCGGAAGGTTGAGCTGAAGAATATTCGTCTTGGAAAACACGGCGGTAAAAATCAGGAAGAACACCAAAATCACCATCATGTCGATCATCGGCACGATGTTTAAATCATCCCGCCCCTGATGATAGCGGGCGTGATTGCGTCGGACGAGGCGCGCTGCTTTGGACTTCATGAGAGGCGACCTAGGATGCTGTCGACTAGATGCTGCCGCGCGCGGCGGCCGGTGTTCTCACCGACGGCGTCGGCGCCGCCGGTTCATGAGCCTTATCGGTCTGGCGCTCAGTAATCGAGTTCAAGAACTTCACGGACGCAATCTCCAAACTGTCGATGAGCGAGGTGGTCTTCGACTCGAGAAACATGTGCGACAGCAGCAGCGTGATGGCGACGAACAAGCCGGATGCGGTGTTGTTCATGGCCACCGAAATCGCCGCGGCCAGCAAGCTCGCCTTCTCGGCGGGATTTGCGGTTGCCACGGCGCTGAAGGCGCCGATGAGGCCGGTGATCGTTCCGAGCAAGCCGATCAACAGGCCGACGTTCGCCAGCGATGAAAGATAGTGCGTGCGCTTCTCGATTCTCGGAATGACTTCGAGCAGGCTCTCGTCCATGGCCTTTTCGATGTCATCGCGGCGGCGGGCACTGGCGACGCGCGCCACACCGTAGTTCAGGATGGTGGCGATCGAGGCTTTGGAGTTGTGGCACAGGCCCACCACTTGCTTGAAATTCCCGGCGGCCAACGCCGGCACAAGCGAGTCCCATAGGCTGCGATTGCGAATGGTTTCGCGCGTCAGGTACACGTATCGCTCGATGGCGATGGCGACGCCGACCACGAATATCAAGGCCAACGGGTACAGGAATAACCCGCCGTCCTTGAAGAAATTGACTGCCGAACTCATGAAATTCATCTGCGCGCTCCTAGATAAACTCTATCTTTCGAATATGCGATTCAACCAGATTCCGTAAAATCGGCTATGACTTACTTCTCACCCTGGTCCGACGGGCGGCCCGGCGCACCATTTTGGGACGTATCGGCCTGTACGGCCTTGTAATAGACGACTTCCCGTTTGAACACGTCCCGGTCGACCGGGGCCAGGATCTCATCGACCAGGCTGTTCATCGGTTTGCCGGCCAAATCCCCGATATCGGACTTCTTCCAGGGAACGATATACATGACCTTGGGCTGTTCCCGATCGCCGGTGACAGTGGCGGTGCCTAATTCCAGCCGATCCGTGGCTCCCGGAACCTTTTGACCCGCCGCCGCGTTTGAGCGGCCGCCGGCAGCGGCCGCGGGCCGCGAGGTGTTGGCGCGCGGCTCGCCCGCCTCGGCCTGGGCACTCGCGGGTTGGGAAGTGTTGGCGCGGGGCTCTCCGGCCTCGGACTGGGGGGTCGACTTGGCGGCCGTCTTGGCGGCGCTTGCGCCAGTTGCGGCCGGCACGGGTGTATCAGTTGGCGCGGCGGGCGGCGTGGGTTGCTGGGCATAGGTCACATTCACGGCCCAGCAAAGCACGGTCAAGCTGGCGATTTTAAGCGCGTTCATGCGGGCTCCTTCTTGGCGGCAGGCGCCGGCGCACCGACGCGTTTGCGTAATTCAATGACCCAGCCGGAAACCTGTTTGTTCTCGCCGGCTATCTCGATGTAACGTTCAAACTGCTCGAGCGCCTTCTGCGGCTCTGCCAAATACAAATCGTAGAGCACTCCCAAATTAAGATGCGCCGGCGCGTAGTTTGGTTCAGCGGCAATCGCACGCAAGTAAGCCGCCTCCGCATCCGCGAACTTGCCTAGCTTACGCTCTACGATGCCGAGTTCGTCGCCCGCGATCGGGTTTGCCGGGGCCACCTGCAGAGCCGCCTTGAAGGCAGCCTCCGCTTCGGGCAGCCGTGCGTCGTGCAAATACAGCAGGCCCAGATTCAATTGCGGTCCCGCGAATTGCGGATAGGCGGCGTTGAGCTGCTTGAACTCGAGTTCCGCGTCCGTCCGGCGGTTGGATTTCATCATTTGCAGCGCCTGGCTGTACTGCTGTGCCGCGCGCGGTGGAATCGGCGTGGAATCGGCGGCCGCGGCCGCGGCGCCGGCGGCCGGCGCGCCGCTCTGCCCGGCCGGCTTCGCCTCGGCGGCGCTCGTGGGCGCCGCAGAGGTGGCCACCGTGGACGCGGCCGCACGCGACGGCTGTGCCGGCGTGCTGTGACAGCCGGTCAGCAGCGCGAGCACGCCGAGGCTAACGAATCGATTCAACCTGCTGTTCACTGATCTCCACCTTGCCGTATCGGCCTGGATTGAGTTGCGCGAGCGCCGCAAAACTCTTCTGCACCCATTCGTCGTACGTCCCGTCTTTGGTCCGCGCCACGTTGACTTCATGCAATTTGATGGCCTTTTCCTCGAAGGGAAATGCCTGCTCCTCGAGCAGCACGTCGTATTGCTCTAATTCGTCCTTCTTAAGATTCTTCGGGCGCTCAGAACTCATCAAGTCCTTGCCCAGCTGGCGGTACAATTCCGCGCTCTCGAAGGTCGCCGCGGTTGTGACCTCGGCGACTTGATAGTCGGCTGCGGCCTCATAAGCTTTGAGCGCAGCTTCCATCGCCCTGCGCTTCTCGGCGAGGGACTTCTTGAGCGGCACCACCAATTTGACGTTCTTGAACTCCTCGCGCGCCGGAGTCGCCAGCGTCAACGTGGCTTTTGCCGCCAACGCGCGGCTTCTATCGGTACGGGCGGCACCGGCGGAGCGGTCCGCGGCGATGATGTCCCTCAGCCAGTAGTCGCGGCCGCTATAGTCGCCGGCCTTGACCGCGATCAAGCTCAATTTATTGCGTGCCTCCATCGCGGGATTCAGCGGCTGCGGGAAATGCTTCACGAACGCTTCGAGCATCACGCGAGATTTGGCCGAATTGCCCGCCTTATCGTAGAGATCCGCCGCCTGCAGCGTGGCTTCACGCTGCACGTCCGGCGTTTCTTTGGGCGATTGAGATATCTTTTCGAATTCCGCGGCGGCCTGCCCCGGCTTGTTCGCCGCCGAATAGGCGACGGCGAGATTGCGCGTGACATCCGTCTGCAGTGGACTGTCCGGGAAATTGCGGCGGAACCCCTCGAGCACCGGGATGGCGCGATCCCACTGCTTCTGCGTCACCAGCAGCGCCGCTGCGTCGAAATCAGCACTCGAGCGAACTTTTGAAGTGGGCGCCAAAGCCGCGACGCGCAAAAAATCATCGACGGCGGCCGCGCTGTCGCCGGACTTGCTCTTTTGTTCACCCTGCTTGTAGATCGATGCGGCAAGGCGCTCGACGATCACGGCGCGTTCCGGATCGTTCGGCGGCATCACCGCCTGTGCGTGCGTGTAGGCCGCTTCCGCTTTGTCGAACACGCCTTGATCGAAATTCGCGTTGCCGATCACGGTCCAAGCGATGCGCTGCTTCGCAATGTCCACCGGCGGCTGCTTGGCAAGCAGGGACTCCGCGGCCGAGACGGCGCGCAAATAATCCTTCGCCGTATACAATTCGGTGGCGGCCTTGGTCAGCACTTGCGCACTTTCCGGATGGGCGGGAAAGGTTTGCGCAAATTTCAACGAGCTGTCGATGGTCTTTAGGTGCAAAGTTGCCTTCGCTTCGCCGGACAAGCTGTCCTCTTGCTTGCCGTACGCAATGATGGCTGCGTATCCCGCGGCGGCCGCCTTGTCATGATCGCCGTAGTGGTACGCGGTACTTTCGTATTCCTGCGCGGCGTCGAGATATTGCTTGCTCTCAAAGAGCGTGTCGGCGAGCAGGTAATTGGTCACCGCCGAACCCGCCTCATCCGGCCACGAGCGAAGATAGCTGCGATACCATTTCGCAGCTTCTTGATAGTCGGCAACATCCTTGGTGCGCTGCGCTTGAGCGTGATAGTACTGCGCGACGTCCTTGAGATTGGTCTTCAGCACCGCGACAACCTTCGGCTCGCTGTCGGGCTGACGGCCCTGCCAGTAGGCAGTACCGAAACTGTAGTTCTCGACGAATTCCTGCTTGCCTTGCAATACCAATTGCGGGAAGCCGCCCTTTTGATAGGCTTCGATCGCCTGCATCTCGAGCAGAGGCGCTTTCTCGTTGTTGCGATCCTGTGACACGAAGGCGCGATAGCTGTCGGCCGCGTCCGTGTAACGCTCTTTTTCCATGTAGAGATCGCCCAGCCTTGCATACAAAAGATAGTAATAGGGGCGCGCTTTGTGGCGCCTCACGAAGTCCTGAATGGTCTTGGGACCATCGAGGTAGGAAAAGGTAATGGACATCACTCTGAAGGTGTCCTCCACCAATTCCCGATTGGCGCGGGTCAAGGTGTCGAGCTCGATCAAAGCGTTGGGGTCGCGCTTGGAAATCAGCACCGAATCCAGCACGCCGGCGAAGGAATCCAGGCTGCGCTCATTCTCGCCTTGCTTGAAGAGCGACCAGCCGTGCTTGTAAAGGCTCTGGTTGTAGAACGCCGGAGGTGGAACCCACCTTGATGACGGCCTCGTAAGCGGCCTGCGCCTTGGGGTACGCCTTGTCCGAGAACAAGATCTCGCCGCGCCGAAACTGCGCTTCGTCAATGAAATGGCTGCTGGGATATTGCGCCACCAGCTGATCCAGGGAGTCGAGCGCCCGATCCGGCTGAGCATTCAATTCGTAGGCGCGCGCCAACTGGTACAGCACCGAATCATTGCGCTCGTATTTTGGATAGGCCTTGAGCAGCGCTGTGTACAAATGAATGGCTTCTGTGGCGCGCAATCCTTCGTTGGTCGCGAGTTCACGCTCGATTCGCTCGGATTCCGAGCTTTCGAGATTCAGATCGCCCAGGCGGCGCAGCGCTTCGGCTCGCAACGCGGCATCGCCCGCATTCAAATCGAGAAACCGCTTGTAGCTGTCCATCGTCTTCGCCGCATCGACGTTGTGCGGCGGATCCGGGCTGACATCGACCTGCTGATTGTCGAGATCCTTGATCGTCGCCGGCTTTTTTGGCGCGGCGAGCAGCATCGACGGCACCGAGCAGCATCGCCGCCAGTATGCCGGCGCCACATGTCAGTTGTGAGATCACGACCTTCATGGCTTCGCCTCGTCCTTGGGCGGGGCTTTCGGCGCCGCATTCACCGGGCCGTTGGAGGTGCGATCATAAATCGCCGCCAATTCATAGCGCGCCTGCACTTCATAGGTCTCGATGCGCTGTTTCTGGCCCTCGAGTTCGTGGATGGCGAGGGACTGCAGAAATTCATTCTGCCGCTCCGGAGACATCGGCCAGGCGTTCGTGCAGCTGATCGATGCGCGAGCGGATCGCCGCGACGCGCGACGCATATCCACCGGTCGTCAGCGGCGTGCCCTCGCGCGCTTGGCGCACCAGCACGGCGCGCTTCTGGGTTTCCTTTAACTCGCCCTCGAGTTCCTTGACGGAGCGCCGTTCGTTCCAGAGCCTGGCTTTGAAACTCTCCGACAGGCGCCAATACATGACGCCCTTCATCAGCCGGTGTTTCTCCCGCATCTCGGCCAAGTCAGGATCGTTCGGGTGAGCCGCGAGATAGTCCTCGATGCTCTTCAATCTCGCCCAGGTTTCTTGCTCCTGCGGCGTCCCTAAAGCCGCGACATCATTCGACTTTTCGATCTCGTTGATGCGCGACTCGAAATCCACACGCTTTTGCGTCAGTCCATCCAAATCGGTCGCGGCCAGTACCGCATCTGCCTTCGGCACGCGCCGGTTGTAGGCCTCTTGGCGCGTATCCAGCATATCGTCATAGGCCGACACGTCGTCGCGCCAATCGTCCAGATTGCGGCTCATGAAATTGAGCTCGCGATAGTTCTTCAGGCCCTCCTGAAATTCGTTGCTCGCGAGAAGCGCGTACAAATAGCGCGATTCAGGCGCGTTCGGCAAATTGCTGAGCTGCCAATACCACGTCAGCGTGTCTTTTTTATCATCGCTCAACAAACGATCGAGCAGCTTGCCGCTGCGAATGCCTTCGATCGAGTCGTCGATTTGCTTGAGTTCGTCGTCGAAAGACTGAATCGCCGTATTGTAATACTCCGCCGCCTGACCCAGCGCCGAGAGCTGTACATAAGCGTAAGGCACGGTAAGAAAGGATTCTTGCACCGCCGAGTCGAGCATGCTGCGTTTGCGCAGCTCCAACCAGGGCACCAATGCCCGCTTGAATTCGCCCATCGCGGCGTCCGCCCAACCGACGCCGAGCAGTGCCTTGCTCGAGTACGGGCCTTCGAGGCGCACTCGCTGCAAAATCGGCTTCGCTTCTGCCGCGCGCTGGCCCTGCAGGAGCGCGAAGCCGAGCGCGAGATTGGCTTTGTCTTTGAGGGCCAGAAGCTCCTCGCTGCGGGTATTGATCGTGCCGACCCGATCGAGGTAAGTAATCGCTTCCTGCAGCCGGCCCCTGCGCACCAAGGCCACGCCCAGATTGAACTGCGCGTACGCGGTCCAGTCAGGCGCGCCCTTCCAACTGCTCAATGCGGTAATGGCGTCGTCGTAGCGTCCCTGGCGCATCATGAGTTGCGCAAGCAGCATGTAGCGTTCGGCGTTGATGCGCGGGTCGATCTTGTCCGATACCTCGCGCAGCGCCCGCTCGGACTCTTCCAGATAGCCGCGCTGGTACCAGACCTTGCCGAGATAGAACCAGGCGCGGTTGCGCACCAGTTCGGAAGTGTTCTTCTTGAGCAGCGCCTCGAATATTCTGCCGGCCTCGACGTGCTCGCCGAGCGACAGGTACAAGCCGCCGAGCAGCAGTTCGGCCTCTTCCTGGGTATGCGGAACCCGCCCGAGTTGCCGCGCAGCCAGCAGGCGGGTAATCGAATCGAAGTAATCGTCTTGAAAGAAATAGAACAGCACGTCGCCGTACGCCAGATCCTGCACCTGATGCGGCGCCAAACCGTTTGGGTCCGGCTTGACGTTCTTTGCCTGCGCGCCGCCGACGAGCAGCGCCAGCAGCAATCCGCCGAGGAAGAGCGGCCGCAGTCTGTTGATCACGCCTTGCACATCATTCCCAGTCTTTGATCATGAACTCAGGTTGATGCTTGGGAACACGGTCCGTGATCTTAAGTTCCAGATATTTTGCGCCGACACCCTTGTCGAAGTTGATCGTCGCGCCGCGCTTGTAGCCGCGCTCGACCGGGCCTTTGCCGGTAAAGAAGGCGACGAGTTCGTGCTTGCCGACCTTCAGATTTCCCAGATAGATCTGTTGCACGCCGCCTTTGAGCAGCGCATCGGCTTCGCGCGCCGTGTACAGGTAGTTCTTCACTTCCTTGTTGTCGATTTTGACAGTCACCGAGTCCAGCGCAAAAAAGGTCCCCACATCCATGGATATATAGAGAGCGACCTGCGTATTGGCGGGAAACAGCAACTCTTCCTGCAGCACGAACAGATCTTTGTTCAGATCGACCACGTCTTTCTTCAGCCCTTGAACCTCCTGATCCAAGGTCTTGAGTTCAGGCGGCGGCGCGTCGGGCGCGGGCGCCGGCGGCGCTTCGGCGGGCGCAGCCGGTGTGTCCGCGGCGGGCGGTGCCGGTGCGGGCGACGGCGTCTGGGCGACTACCAGCCCGGCAGACAGCAACACGACGCAGGCTGCGATGGAGACAATTCGGTGCTTGAGATTCATAACTGACCTATCGTTTTATTCGCGCAGCAATTCGCGGATGTGATCCAGATATACGCGCTCGTCGCCGCGCCTGAAGCCGACGGCCGAATAACGCACGACACCCGAGCGATCCACCAGGATCGTCATCGGCATTTTCTGTAAGAAGTAGTCCTTGCCGATCTCGGTTCCGGTATCGAACAAGATGGGGTACGAGACGCTCATCGCTGCCGCGAATTCCTTCGATCGCCGCAAATCCTCATCCACCGATACGCCGAGAACCACAAGACCTGCACGTTGGTAGGTAATGTTGATGCGATCCAGTGCCGGCATCTGCTGGCGCGAATCGCCGTCCGAGCGCGTCCAAAAATTAACCAGTACAACTTGGCCGCGAAACTCCGATAAGCGCAGATTCCGGCCGTCCAAGCCGCGCAACACGAAATCGGGCGCCGCCTTGCCCACAATGCTGGGCGCAGCCGCAATCGACGCGGCGCAGATCGCAAGCCCAAGAATCAGGCCGCCGGCAAGGAATGCTCTACGCATGCGCTGCAACGATTAACATGACGCCGAAGCGCCGCGACTCATCAATCACGCTGGTAACCCCGCTGTGCTAGACCTCTCTCTTGAAGATGGGCCCCGTACCGGAAGCTTTGCGCCCTCGCCTTTCAGCGAGTTTGCCCTGATCAGACCTTATGCAAAATCGCACAATGCGAGCCGCAGTGTCAACGCAACGAGCTGCGCGTTCACTGGATTTCTGTATGACTTGGCGCACATTCGTGCAAATTTGCTCGATTGCAGCGAACGCGGCTTCGCAAGCACGCCGCGCAAGCGCATTGGGTATTGTCTCCGGAATGAGACAGGAACGACAGGGTCTGACCTTGCCGGTCAGACCCAATTGCTGTCGACTGACTTACGCGACTTTGCCGTTGACGAGACCGGCGAGCGGTTGGCAGGCGATCAAGGGCTCCAGCGCAGTGCCCGAACCCAAGGTGTTGTTCAAGTTCGGCGCCGGGAACAGCGTTGGCCATTGCGAGATCGCATTCGGCGCTGTGCAGCGCCATGTAATTGAGCACCACCATCTGCACCAGGTTGGGCACGTTGTTGCCGGCGGGGCTGCCGGTGGTGTTGATGCGACCCGTCGGGATTGAAGTTGCCGATCTGCAAGCTCATCTCCGGATTGGCCTGCGCGGACACCGGCTTGCCGGCGGGTTGAAGACCAGGAAGTAGGTCGCCGCGACGCTTTGGTTGTCCGCCGTCCATACGCCCTTGCCGCGCCCGCCGACCGAGTTGTCGATCATGCCGCTGCTCGCCAGCGAGCCGTCGCGTGAACACGTAGATCATGACCGGCTTGCCGACGCGCGACGCATATTCCAGCACGGCGCCGATGCAATTGCCCAGGTTCAAGATCGCGCGCCTCGCCGTCCATGCGATTGCCCGATGTGATAGTCGAAGCCGCCCATTTCGATGGTGCCGGCGGCGGCATTGCCGTCGATGACCAGCTTCATGATTGCCGCGGTTTTCTGGTAATCGGAATTGGCCTGGTACTCCGCGGTCGTGAAAATGCCGCTCGGGCCGACGATGTTCGGATCCACGTCGGGATTTACCGCCGAAGGACTGTTGTACTTGTCGACGATGTAGGCCGCCTTGGTGTATCCGCAGGCCTGGATGCCCGCCGGATCCAAGCGCCGCGTGCGTTGAGCGTGGTGATCGGTGTACGCCTGCACTTGGGCGTACTTGGCGTCGCTGATGCGCTTCATGGACTCCAGCACGTTGGTCACGTCGGCCGGGTTCGGCAGCAATGTGCTCGAGCTGTCCGGTGCTGACCAGGCCCTTGCTGTCCTGCGAGCTGGAAATCTTGGTCGGCATCGCCGCGGAAATGACCATGGTCGGCGGCGCCATGGAATTGCCGCCCGACTGCGAGCTCTCCGAGCCGATCAGATTCAGCAACCCGCCGCGGGCGCCGAATTGATAGATGCCGTACATCGGATTGTGAGGATTGGTGTTGGTGTCGTTCTGCGACAGCGCGGGAATCACGGTGCCGGTGGTGCCGGCCATGGCTTGCGGCGCTGGCGCGCAGCTTCATGCCGCGCAAGTGCGCGCTGTCGGAGTGGTAGCGCAGTCCGAAGCTTGAATCGACGAAGTTGCCGGTGGCGCTGGCGTTCGGCACCATGGAGCCGGGCAGGCCCAGCTTGCTGTAGCCGGCCACCGACAGGAAGTCGAGCTGGCCTTTCGGGCCGCCCACCAGCACGTTCGAGCCGGCGATGTTGCCGCCGCCTGCCAGGTCGAAGCAGATGAAGGGAATCTTGCCGGCGCCGGTGGTGATGTTGCACGGCGCTCACTGCCGCCTGGATGTCCGAGGCCAGCGTGGCCTGCGCGGCGCGCGGATAGGCAAGCATGCCGGCAGCGTCGGTGCGATCACCGTGGCCGCGCCGGTCATGAAGCCCTGCGCGAGGAATTCGCGGCGCGTGCGCGGCCGAGGGTGATCTTGATGGCGGAGCGGTTCGTTCAAATCCCAGCACCTTTGATTTCTTGCTCATAAGTAACAGACCTCTTCCGATGCTTAATTGATCAACATGTCGGCGCTGCCGAATGCAGTGGCGCAGGCTGCGGCGGCAACCGCGTTGGTTCCCTGCGCCGTGGTGCACGAGTTCGTCGTGCACAGCGTGTGTATCAGGGTGCTCAATTCGGTCGTGACTGTCGAAGCGGCCGGCATGCTGTGCAGTCCGCTGCCCAGCACCTTGTTAGCGATCGCGCGTCGTGACCGAGTCAATTCCAGGCTGAGTCGTGAACTGGCTGGCGCTCAATGCGCCGCCGAACAGCGCCGCTTGCAGCGACGGCGTATTCACCGGCGACGTTGCAGTACTGAATCGCCAGCTGCGCGACGCCCACTTGGTTCGCCGACGAGAAGCCCTCGAGCGTCGGCGTCGGCCGGCAGCTGCTGCTGCACCGCCAAGTACGTGGCGTTGACAGTCGGATTCGATGTCGGCACGCCCGGTGAGCGCCGACAGGGTCGAATTGATCTGTGCGAAGGTCCGCACACCGATGTCGGCAACCACCGGGCCCGGCGCCGGGGCCGGCGCACTCGGCGTCGCCTCGACAACCACATTGGTTTTGCTGCCGAGCCGATCGAAGGTCAGGAAGAACTGATCGGTCAGCGGGCCGGCTCTGCAGGCCGATCACCGTGCCGATGTTCGACAGCACTTCGCCCTGCGGGTACGTGTAGCTCGCCGAGCGTGATCGTCGTATTCAGCGGAATGTAGGCCTGGCCCACCTGCGGAATCGTGCCGTTCAGGCCGATGCGAATTCCCTGCACCAGGAATATTGTTCGGCGTGACGGTCGGAGTCCAGCGAGATGAACGTGGGCTGGTAGAACAGGTAGCTGTAGCTGTCGTACTGGCTGACCGTGAACATCACGTAGGCCTGCGACAACGCCGGTGACGTCCGACACGTTGAACAGCACGTAGTAGCGCTCGCCAACGCCGGCATTGAAGTTCTGCATGACCTGCGCCGCCGTCATGGCGCGGCTGTGGATGGCCACGAACTTGATGAGTCCCTGCCAGGAGCGATCGCCCGAGACCTCGTTGCCGAGTACCAGCGCGAAGGTGCTGTCCCAATTGGAGATCGTGCCGCCCTTCTGCGGATCGGTCGTCGGCACCAGCGCGCCGTTGACGTAGATCTGACGGCCGTTGACGGCGTCATAGGTCAGCACGACGTGCTGCAAGGAGGCCTGCAGCGCCATCGCAGCGTCCGGCGTCTGCAGCTGCGGCAGGCCGGTCAGCGCGGTGTTCGAATTGCGCAGCATGAAGTCATAGTCCTGGTTGGTCTGACCCAGCGTGAAATTGCGCGTGGTGTCGCCGCCCGAGTAGCTGACCATGTAGGACTTGTCGACCGCCACCAGCGCGGGCGCGACCCAAGCCTCGACCGAGAACTCGCCGGTGGCCTGGATCATGTTGTAGATCTTTTGGCTCGCTTGGGTCGTCGCCTGCGCCTTGCCGCCGGCGCCGACGTTGATGCCCCAGCCGCCGGCCAGAGTGACGTTGCCCGAGATGGTCAGGTCCGCCGACGGATCGATACCGCTGGTATCGAAGGTCGTGTTGTTGACCACCGACTGGAACTCGTACTTGGCGATGGTATCGGCATCGTAGCGGCTCGCGCCGCTCGCGATCGTGCCCTGGGTCAGGGTCAACGCCTTACTGGTCACCAGGCTGGGATCGATGTTCGCCGGCGTGATCGAGTGCGGCGAAGGCCTGAATCTGCGTGAGCATCAGCGCCGCGTCCGCCGCGCAGTTGTCCCAGCAGTTATGGTTGTCGGTGAACAGACGCTGATAGAAGCGCGAGTTGGTGCCGCAGGTGCCGCCATTGTTGCCGCCGGCGCCCGCGCATCCCGTGAAATCGATCTTCGGAATCGCCGCCGGGTAGGCGACGAGCAACGAACGGATCTGCGAAGTACGGCGACTGCTCCACCGAGGGGTCGGCCGTGGTGGCATGACAGCGCACGCAATACTTGCTGGTGAGCGTGTAAACCGTGTTCTGATATTCGGTGTAGGCCGCCGGGAAGTTCAAGCTCTGACCCACGGTCTGATCCGGAGGCGCCTGCAACTGCACCGTGGTTGCGGACGAGGCGCCCGCGGCGCCGGCCCAGTTCGCGATCCAGGTGGTCAAGATTTGGCCGCAAGCGCCGTTGTCGGCCAGCCAGCAGTTATGGCCGCCGGCCACCTTGGTGACGATGAGCGAGGTCGAGGGCGTGGCCAGATTGACCACGGTGTTGGCCTGGGCGTAAGCGAGATTCACATCGTCGCTGCGCGCGAAGTTCGGCATCTGTGCCGGCGAGGTCGCGTTGTGGCACTGACCGCAACGGTTCTGCACGCGCACGTTGTTCCAGAAATTGACTTGGAAGGCCGTGCACGTCGGCTGTCGCCGCCGGCGGTCCGGTGTAGGCATCCGCCGTAACGGTCTGCGATGGAGCCGGATTGGTCGTCGTCGGTGCGCCGGCGCCACCGCATGCGCTAAGGGCAAGGGACGCCACGAGCGCTGCTAAGCCGGTGATGCGAGTAACGTTCATGCTCAGGTCCCCATGCAGTAGGCGGCGCCTTCAGCGAAGACTTGCCGCAACGAGTAGTTATGCGATTGGAACGAAGAAATCATCGAATTGACCTGGGTGAAGTCGGCCGAGCTGTTGGGTGCGCGCAAGCACACATCCTTGAACACTCGGGTGACCTGGCAGCTGGCAAAGGCCGCGCTGCTCTCCAATTCCGTTCCCAGAGATTTGGCACCGTTGCCGCTGCCCGGGAGCGTCGCATTCCATCCCAAGATGTAGTTGGGCCCGGTGCGCCAGCGGTTCTCCCACGCATCGTCCATGGTATTGAAGCCCTGCGGGAAGTTGGTATTGTTGATGTGATACTTCGGCTGCACTTGGCCGGCGGTGTAGACGAGCTGCCCGGTGGTGTCGGTCGTGGTCGGGTCGGTGGTGGTGAAGTTGTAGAAGGCGAAGGCCTGCGCCATCGGATCCATGCCGCTGTGGCAGCCGATGCAATTGGTCAAGAACAACGTGCTCACGCCGCCGGGGCTGCGCGTCACGTCCTGGCGAATGCGATCCGGCGGTCGGGTGATGTCCATGACCAGCTGCAAGTCGTTGCACAGGTGATTCAGCATCGTGAAGCGGAACATCGCCCGGTTGGTGCCGTTGATGAAGAAGGCGCTCGCCGCGCCGCGCGTGGTCATCACGCCCGCCGTCGCTGCCGCCGGAATGCCGGTGAGCGCGGACTGGGTGCTTGGAGACCAGGTGCTGGCTGAGATCGACGTTGTTGGCGTCCAGAGCATCGTACATGGCGTTGTTCGAGGTCGAATAGGCCGGCTCGCCCGAGGTTCCGTCGCCGGTATAGACCACGTCCGCGCTCAGCAAGGTGTTGAAGGGCACGTTGTCGCTTCACCATGCCGATCACGGTGGCGGTGTAATCATTGAGCGGCACGAACACCGACTGGTCGCGGTTGGTCCAGGGCGCCGCCAGGTTGCGGATCGTGTTGTTGTAGAACGCCGGATCGTTGGTTGCGATCAGAGCTGCGCTGACCGGATCTCCGGTCGCCGTCATCTGTGCAAGCTGCGCGGCGCTCGGCGGTATGCCGGCGATGCGGTTGTAGATGCGCGTCGCTTGGTCCGCGTTGGGACCGGCGGCGAGCGCGTTCGCTGCCGACCAGCGCCAGCGCGCCGGCACAGATGGTTGCGCGTACTGCGCGCGCAACAAGATTCGGCGTCGCTGCTGTACGGCGTGCACTCTGCGTCATTGGTTTCTCCATCCCGTTCTTCATATGCACATCCACTCGCGTGAGTTGTGGGTTCGACTTGGGTTGCGAATATACGCAGCCAACTTGCGCTCCAGTAATGTCTCATCTGAACGACGTCGTCGTTTCGCGACAGTACCGAGGGCTAATAACGGACCTATATCCTGGCCTCGATTCCCGCACGGTCTGGCGCGGCGTGCACAGAGAAACGGATATGGAGAAGTTCTTCTGTGAGTGCGTTAACAGTATGCGTATGAACATCGAACGAAGATGTGCGCATGAGACCGATTAAGTTCAATGACGCCGCAACACGCAATGCCGGCAGATCGCTGAACCGAAACTTATGAGTAATAGGTAGCCCATATGAACACTTTCACACTGCGTGAACACGGTCACGGTTTGCTGAAGCTCGCGGCGATCGTGATGCCGTTGCTCGCCGTGCTCGGATGCAGCAGCGCCTCGAGCGGCCATGCGCCGGGCGTCGCCGGCGGCCAGACACTGACGCCCGGCATCACGAATTTTCCGCTCGCCTACATCAAGCGTCCGGTGCTGACCAAGGATGTCGACGTACGCGATCTCATCACTTCCATCACAGGCGGTGACTTATATATTCGCAGTCAGGCCAGCGCGGCCGGCGCCGAGGTCAACGTCACCGGATCGATCACCAAGGGCATGGGCGATGTGCGCGATCTCGACGTTTCGCCCGATGGCACCACGATCGTGTTTTCGCTGCGCCTTCCTTTGAACCCGAAGAAGCCCAACACCGACCCCACTCAGCCGAATTGGCATATCTATACCTACAATGCCGCGACGCTCGCGGTCACGCAGTTGACCAACGACAGCATCACGGCCGGCCACGATGTGGGCGCGCGCTATTTGCCCGACGGCAGAATCGTGTTCGCCTCGTCCCGGCAGATCGCGACGCAGTCCATCCTGCTCGACGAGGGTCGTCCGCAGTATCAGGCGCAAACGGACGATCGATCGCAGTCGATTTTTCTGCTGCATGTGATGAACGGCGACGGCAGCGCCATGCATCAGATCAGTTTCAACACCAACCACGATTTTGCGCCGTCTGTTTTGGGCAACGGCCAGCTGGTCTTCTCGCGCTGGGAGGCCACCAACGGCGGTCAGATCAGCCTGTATCACGGCAACCCCGACGGCACGGGAGTTGAGCTCTTCTATGGCGCCAACAGCCACGCCACCGGCGCCAATATTGCCGGCACCAACAACAACGTCATTCAATTCCTGAACGCGCGCGAACTCGCCAACGGCACACTGGTGGCCGTCGTCCGCCCCTTTTTAGGCACGCAGTTGGGCGGCGATATCGTTCAGATCAACGCCCAGGGCTTCGTCGAAATCCATCAGCCTGCAACGCCGGGCGGTGCCGCGGGCACGGCGCAGGCGAGCGTCACCAATCTTGGCGTCACGACCGATGCAAACATGCCCTCGCTGGGAGGCCGCTTTGCGTCTGTGTTTCCGCTGTATGACGGCACCAATCGCATGCTGGTGAGCTGGTCTCCCTGCTTGGTGCTCGACACCACGGTGACGCCCAACACCACCAACCTGTGCACGGCAGCGAATACCGCCGGCACCAATGTGACACTGGCGCCTCCGCAATACACGCTCTGGATCTATGACCTGGACAAGGGCACCTTGGGTCCGGTGCTGAGCGCCGATGTGGGCACGATGGTGGTCGAACCGGTGATCTTGCAGCCGAGAAAACCGGCACCGGTCACCCTGGTCGATGCCGCTCCGGCACCGGGGCAGGCCGCTACCATGGCCACCGCGGGCGTCGGCTTGCTGGATATCAGCAGTGTGTACGACGTCGACGGCGTTGATACCGCGACGCCGAACATTGCCGGAGTGTCCAGACCCGGGCAAGCCGACGTTTTATACCCGCCCCTACCGATTCATCAGAATCGAGAAATCCGTGGAGATACCCGGCAAGACGGTGCGCAAGATCAACAACTCCGCGTTCGGACCTGCAGGCATGGGCATGCGCGAGATTCTCGGCTACGCACCCATCCAACCGGACGGATCGGTTCAGGTTCAAGTACCCGCGAACGTGCCCTTCACCATCGATATCGTCGATGTGAATGCCAAGCGCAGTCACCGCACAGCACACCAGCTGGCTGCAGCTGCTGCCGGGAGAGACCAAAACCTGCAACGGCTGTCACACCACCGCCAATATGACTTCGCACGGCCGCGCCGGTCTGACCAATCCGGTGAATCCGGGCGCGCCGACCACCGGCTCGCCGTTCCCGAACACCAATCCGGCGATCGCCCTGACCAACGCCGGCGCAACCATGGCGCAGACGCTTGGCGCTCACTACCTGTACGGCGAACGGCACGACCCCGAGCGGCGCCACCACGCCGTGCTCGCAGATCTTGAGCACGGATGTGATCTACGACGGCATCTGGACCGCCGGCACCACGCCGCCGCAAGCGGATACGCCCTTCTCGTACACCTATTCCGGAGTTGCAGGACTCAACGAATCGCCGCCGATCAATTCGAATTGCGTGCCGTGGAGCGCGCAATGCCGCATCACGATCCATTACGACATCGGATCCGGTGAAACAACTCTTCATGCAGTCGGTATGGAGTCTTGCGAGCCGCACCAATACGGTCAACGGCGTCGCCATGACCTCGACCACTTGCTCGGTTTGCCACGACCCGGTGAATGCAATGGCGATGGTGCAAGTGCCCCAGGGTCAGCTGGATTTGAACGGCACCGCATCGAACGTCGACACCACTGTCGTCACCTCATATGAGCAACTTCTGTTTGCACATAATGCACAGACGCTTAATATGGGCGTGCTGCAGGACTTGTTGGTACCCGCGCCCGGACCTCCGGACCCGGTGACCGGCCAGCCGACGACCATCATGGTGCCCGTCTCATTGGCGCCGCCGATGGCCGCCGGCAGCGCGGCGGCTTCGACAACTTTCTTTAGGATGTTTGACGGTAGTTTTCATGACCCGGTACTCGATCACACTGGTTATTTGTCTCCCGCGGAGTTGCGATTGATCGCCGAATGGTTGGATATCGGTGCCCAGTTCTACAACGATCCGTTTGTTGCGCCCGTAGCGAACTGACCTGATGCGTCGTCTGCTCGCGCTGGTGCTGTTGGTGCAGGCGTTACATCTAGGGTTTGCGAATGCGGCGGCAAAGAATCTGGTACTGGTCGTCACCGACCCCTACCTCGAGATGCACTCGGGGCCAGGGCGGGGATTTCCGGTCGTTTATGTGGTTGGGCGCGACGAGGTGCTCACCGTGCTCTACAGCCGCACCGACTGGTTCAAGGTGCGCGCCCCGCATGGCAATGAAGGATGGGTGCGCCGCGCCGATCTTGCCCGTACGCTGCTCGAGTCCGGCGAGCCGGCGCCGATACCGCCCTATCCCGAATTTGCCTCGCATCGCTGGGAACTCGGCGCAGGTTATGGCGTTTATAACCGCGAGAATCTCGTCACGGCTTATGCGGATTTCGGGCTGACCAACAGCCTCGACGTCGAGTTCGCGGTTCAACAAGCCTTCGGCACGCTCGATAATCGCTATGTGGCGTCGATCGGCATGCGTCATACCTTCATTCCGGAATGGAAATGGTTTTCGCCGACCGCCGGAATCGGCACCGCATATCAGTATATCCAGGACAAAGTGCCACCGGCGCCGCTGCAGAAGAGCAACCAGATGGCCTACGTCTCGTTGGGGGCGCGCGGATTCATCACCCGGCGATTTTTGTGGCGCGTCGACTGGCGCCACTACGTCGTCTTCAACGACCTGAATGTGTATGAGGATTTAGAAGAATGGAAATTCGGCTTAGCTGTATTCTTCTAGCCGTCGCGCTGCTGTCCGGCTGTAGCTGGTTTCACCGTGGCCACAAGGCGCCGACCGAGGTCGTCGCCGAGGAGCCGCAGGGCGAACCCTCTATTGTCGAGCCGCAGGTCACGCGGCGCGTCGTCAAAACCCCTCATATCAAAGCCAAGGACTTCGAATTAGGCGCCTACTACGGCGCGCTGAGCATTCAAGACTTCGGCACCAATCCGCTCTACGGCGTGCGTGCCGCGTACCACGTGTCCGAGGACATCTTCTTGGAAGCATTTCTGGCGCGATCCAAGGCCGGCACGACCAGTCTTGAGGATGTTTTCCCGGACATTACGGTTGTCAGCGACTCTGGGAGACACTTCACGTATTACGACCTGGACGTAGGCTACAACGTACTTCCCGGCGAGATTTTTCTCGGACGCGGGCGCGCCTTCAATTCGGCCCTGTACGTGACGGTCGGCATGGGCGATGTGAAATTTGCCGACAAGGACCAATTCGCGCTGAACTTCGGAGTGGGTGAGCGGCTTCTGATAACCGACTGGCTGGCCCTGCATGTGGATGTACGAGACCACATTTTTGAAACCAGCTTGACCGGACGCACCAAGAATGTCGACAACATCGAAGCCACCATCGGTTTAACCGTTTTCTACTGATTGAGGAGTAAGATCCATGCTTAGTACCAAGTCATGTATTGAAACGCTGTGCGATGGCGGCGATCGTCGTCGCCTCCACCGCGTTCGCGGCCGGCGGCGATGCCTCCGGTCCCGCGCCCGTCGTTTACGCTGACCACGCTTGCCGGGCAACCGAGCGGCTTAAGCGCTTACAAGGGCCAGGTGGTGATGGTCAATTTCTGGGCCACTTGGTGCGGACCCTGTCAACAGGAAATGCCGCTGCTCGATCAAATGTACAAGAAGTACAAGCCGGCGGGATTTACCTTGATCGGCGTCAACGTCGACAAGGAAGCGCCGCCGGTCAAGCAGCTGCTGGAGCGCAAGCCGGTCAGTTTCCCCGTGCTGCTGGATCCGGCCAACCAAGTGAGCAAGGCTTATCACGTCGATGAAATGCCGAGTTCGGTCATCATCGATCGCAAAGGCCAGATTCGCTACATTCACCGCGGCTACAAGCCCGGCGACGAAAACGACTACCAAGATCGAATTCGTCAGCTCATCCGGGAGTGAGCCATGCGCTGCCGTCAGATGCTGCTGTCGGGAACGGTGCTGGGCGCGCTGCTGCTGTCGAGCGGCTGCAGCATCCAGCCGTGGGTGAAACCCTATGAGCGCGATCGCCTGGCCGATCCCATCATGGCCTGGGACCGCGATGCCATTTCGAGCGCTTACCTCGATCACATTCGGGAATCCAGAGAGGGTTCGCGCGGCGCCACCGGCGGCGCGGGCGGCGGCTGCGGCTGCAATTGACGCATGATCGCATGACATGCATCGGCACATCTTCGCTCGTGCAGCAGTGATTGCTGCTCTGCTGCTGGTGCGCAGCACGAGCGCGGATGTGCTGCCCGACAATCGCGCCGATGTGTTCTACAGCAAATACAGCGGCGGCGGCATGGACATCACCGGCTATTCGGCCACCGCGCGCGCGAAGATCACCGAGAACTTTGCGGTCGAAGCCAACTATTTCATCGACAAGGTCAGCGGCGCGTCGATCGATGTCTTGAGCCAGGCCAGCGTCATCAAGGATGAACGCAAGCAAAAAAGCGGCACGCTCGAATACTTGCACGACAAAACCACGTATACGGCCTCGTATACCTCGAGCGTGGAGCGCGACTACATTTCGGACACCGCGAGCTTTTCGCTTGAGCCAGGACATGTTCGGCGATTTGACCACGGTGACGCTGGGATTTTCCGATACGCACAACAAAGTCGGCGAGAACAACGGCACCGCCAACGATCCGAACGTCGCCTGGATCGGACACGCCCTTACGCGCGCGTACAGCGGCGGCGTCTCGCAAATTCTCACCAAGAACTTTATCGCGGGCGTAAACCTTCAAGTCATCACCGACGCAGGCTATCTGGCGAATCCCTATCGGTCGATTCGCTATCTCGATCCTTCGAATCCCAAGGGCTACAGCCTCGGCAACCAGGTCTATCCCGACACCCACACCAGCACCGCAGTGCAGGTGCAGGGGAAATATTATCTACCGTACCGCGCCGCGGTAACGGCGCTTGTACCGGTACTACAACGACACCTGGGGAGTGGTCGGCAACACCTACGAACTCGATTACACCCATCCGATTCGCAATCGTTGGATATTCGAAGGACGGGTGCGCTATTACAAGCAGACTGCCGGCGTCGTTCTACAGCGATTTGTTTCCCTTTGCGGATTCGCAGAACTTTACGGCGCGCGATCAAAATCTCGCCGCCCTCGACAATACGACCGTCGGCGCCAAAGTCACCTATGCGTTCTTGCCGGAAGGCTGGAAGATGTTCAAGCGCGGCACGGTGACGTTCGACGCCAGCCGCATTCGCTTCAACTACCTAGACTTTCGCAATATCAAGTATTTCGGCGTTCCGCAGTACAGTCCGGGCACGGAGCCCTTGTACAATTTCAACGCCAACGTGTTTCAGGTTTTCGTCTCGGTATATTTCTGAGCTGATCTGACCTGCTCGACGCCACCAATAGAGCAGCATCGGCGCCAGCGCACAGCCGATCGCGATCGTATCCGCCACCCAGTCCCAAAAATCCCGGTCTCGGCGCACCAGCGGCAGCCCTTGCACGATTTCAATGAGTGCGCCGAATCCCGACAGCGACGCGGCGAGTAGCAGCCAAGTTGCGTTTGGGAAAGGCGGCGACCGCGAGGCCGGTCAGCGCATAGAACGCAATGAAATGCGTGGCCTTGTCCCAGGGCGTCAACTCCAAGGCCTGCGCGGGAGGCACGACGGCGCTGTAGAAAGGTGAAGATCAGCGCCGCAAAAAACGCGACTCGCGCAACTTTGAGCAATAGCGGTATGCTGGGCACGGGGGATTCCAAAAACCGTCAGCATAGCAGGAAGGGGCACTTATGAGCCGCACCCCAACAGTGCAGTGAACCGCAGATCGCTGCTGAAGAGCGTGGCCGTTGCCGCTGCTGCGGCCGCAGCTCTGCGCAGCGCCCGCAGCGCGCGCCGCGGACCTGCCGCATCTCGATGTCAAGGATCCGGCGGCCGTAGCGCTGGGCTACGTTGAAAACGCGGCTCAAGTCGACGCCAAGAAATATCCGACCTATGTGAAGGGCTCGAGTTGCGACAACTGCTTGTTGCTGCAGGGCTCGAGCGGCGCCGCCTACCGTCCCTGCAACCTGTTTGCCGGCAAACTCGTGTCTGCGGCCGGCTGGTGCAGCGGCTGGGCCGCTGAAATATAAGCGTCTCGAACCCGCACGCCGATCGCGGGAAAATCTACGAAGAATCCGTCGATGCCGCGCTCCAAGTAGCGTCGAATCTCAGCCTCGAGATTGCCGTGGTCCGGCGGGTGCGGCTGCCGGCCCGCAGATCATCCGGCAAAAATTCGTTCTCGGCGCGAAACGTCCATACGTGCACCCGAAGCTTGGCGGCGTGCGCCGCCCGAACCGCCTGCGGGCGTGGCCAGCGCCTTGGCGATGCCGATCGCGTCGGCATACTTTGCGATCGCGTCAACATCGCCGACTCATGCTCCAACAACTGCACCAGCGGCAGCTGCGTCATGCGGCGCAGTTGCTGCAAATTTCGCGGGTCAAACGATTGGATGAATACGGGGGAGCCGGGCTTTCGCGTACTGGTAACGCCGCAGCGTATCGAGCAGCGCCAATTCCTGTGGCAGGCCGATTGCGGCGAAATGCGCCGGGATGCTTGGTTTCCGGATAGACCCCGATGGGGCGATTGCGGCCTGGACGCCGGTTCGCGCTCATGACCAGCTGCATGATTTCATCGAATGTGGGCACGGCAAAATGCCCGTCGAACTGCCGATTCTGCGGGCCGCAATTCCGCGAGACGTTCGCGCGCACGCAGCGTCTTTATTTCCGATAGCGTGAAGTCTTCGGTGAACCAGCCGGTAAAGGATTCGCCATCGATGATCTGCGTGCGGCGTCGGGCGGCAAACCTAGGTTGCTGCGCGACATCGGTGGTGCCGCTGATCTCATTCTCATGGCGTGCGATGAGCACCCCGTCGCGCGTCATGACGAGATCCGGCTCTATGTAGTCGGCGCCCTCGTCAATCGCCAGGCGGTACGACTCGAGGGTGTGTTCTGGGCGTTCCCCGCTCGCACCGCGATGCGCAATGACAACGATTCCAGACACAGTCGCAGACACGGGGCGCTCCGATTGATCGATTCGCCCAAGTCTAGCGTACGCGGCACCAGGGGCGAGGTTCTAGGGAACCCCGCCCCGTGACCGGCTTCGAGCCCTATCGCGGCGGAGCTGGCGGCGACTCGTAGGGCTCATGTGCGGACATCGGGCTGGCCGAGCCCGGTATCCACGGCGACCGCTGTACCACTCCTTGGCCCCAATCCGCTCGCAGCGAGGTGGGTTGCGCCGCAAATGCGGCGCCGATCGCAAAAACAGCCGCGACTGCCACCGTAATCCTTCTACGATGCATATCGTTACGGTCCTTTAGGCGAAAGTCACAGCAGGCGCATGCGGCGGGACGGTCGGCGGAATGTCGAAAGAGACAAAAGTGGAACTGGTGACTGCGCAAGCGCTGCTCAAAGCGGATAGACTGACTTTCATATTGATTGCTCCGGTTAAAAGTTGGTAAAGGACCGCGCACCTGTACGCGTGGCCTACTTGGTTAAGCGACGTTGGCGCGCAATTCCCCTCACATTGCATAACAATGTATGCTTAGGGGAAAGCCCTAAACGGCGGGAGCCCCTAGAAATCGTCTATGGTTGTGGATAAATGACGATGGAAGTCCCAGCCAATTTCACCCAATTGTTGACCGAATGGCGCACCGGCCAGCCGGAGGCATTGGAGCGCTTGACCCCACTGGTGTATGACGAATTGCGTCGCTTGGCGCGCGGCTACATGCGCACCGAACGCGGCAGTCATACCCTCCAGGCCACCGCCGTGGTGCACGAAGCGTTTCTTCGTTTGGTGCAGGCCAATGTCGACCTGCAAGATCGTCAACACTTTTTTGCACTGGCATCGCGGCTCATGCGGCGCGTGCTGGTGGACCATGCGAAGTCGCGCTCGCGGGTCAAGCGTGATGGCGGCGTTCGCGATCACACCGGCGTCGACTTCGCGCAAATATCGCTGCCGATCGATGTCGATGTGGTGGCTCTCGATGATGCCTTGGAGGGATTGCTGCAGCTCGAGCCGCGCCTGGCTCAGGTCATCGAATTGCACTATTTCGGCGGAATGACCTACGACGAGATCGCAACCGCGGTCGGCGCCTCCGCGGCCACGGTGCATCGCGACATCCGGCTCGCGAAGGCCTGGCTGCTCAACGAAATCGGCGCCCACAGATGATTCCACGCGCTCGCTGGCACCAAATCAAATCGGTGTTCGAGCAAGTGGCGGACATCGACGGCGTCGAGCGCGCCGCACAATTGGATTTGTGTTGCGGAGACGATTCAGACCTGCGCTCCTCGGTCCAATCGCTATTGGCGCGCGACAGCAACAAGGACGATCCGCTGCTGCACGCCATCGGCGCCGCCGCCGAGTCCCTGCTCGAGGATCACCAGGATCGGTTGCTCGGAACGCGCGTCGGCCCTTATCGGGTCGTGTCGATTCTGGGTCATGGCGGCATGAGCGTCGTGTATCGCGGCGAGCGTGACGACTCGCAATACACCCAAGTGGTCGCGATCAAGGTGCTGCAGCACGCCACGGTGCATCCGCGCCTGCGCAGCCGGCTGCACAGCGAGCGCCACATCCTGGCGACGCTCGACCACGGCTCGATCGCGCGCCTCATCGACAGCGGCGACCTCGAGGACGGCACGCCGTACCTGGTCATGGAATATGTCGATGGCGAGTCCATCGACAGCTACTGCGACAGCCGCACGCTGTTCGTTCGCGAACGCCTCGAGCTGTTTATCGCGGTTTGCGCGGCCGTTCACTATGCACACCGCAATTTGGTCGTGCACCGCGACATCAAGGCATCGAATATTTTCGTCACCGATGAAGGCAATCCCAAGCTGCTCGATTTCGGCATCGCGAAATTGCTCGCGCCCGAAAATCTCTCG
Organism: uncultured Gammaproteobacteria bacterium; assembly: GCA_963771615.1. Classification (GTDB taxonomy): domain Bacteria; phylum Pseudomonadota; class Gammaproteobacteria; order Steroidobacterales; family Steroidobacteraceae; genus Bog-1198. The sequence continues at coordinate 143,601 of CAVYUD010000003.1, read as the reverse complement.
CATACCCTGCCCGTCACGCGCCTGCAGGAACGAATCCTCACGCCGGAGAACGCGGCGCCCGAACAAGTCTTGGGAAGGCCTATCACGACCGCCACGGACATCTACGCCCTTGGGGTTTTGCTCTATCAATTGTTGACCGGCCGATCGCCGTATCGGCTGTTGAGCTACAGCCAGCTGCAGCTGGAGCGCGCCATCTGCATGGATGATCCGGCCCGCCCGAGCCAGGTCGTCGTCGCCAAGCTCAAAGGCGAATCGGACCACGATCGCAGCCGTATTTCGGATCGACGCGGACTCTCTCCGCAACGCCTGCGCGCCCGATTGAGCGGTGATTTGGACGCCATCGTCGGCATGGCCATGCGCAAGGAACCGGACCGGCGCTATTCATCGGTCGAGGCGCTTGCCGATGATTTGCGCCGGCACCTGCTCGGCCAGCCGGTGCGTGCCCGCCACGGCGATTGGCGCTACAACACGGCCAAGTTTCTGCGCCGCAATTTATTCGCCGCGGTCGCAACGGGCGCCGTATTCGTCGGCCTGGCTTTGATCGCCGGGGTGACGCTTTGGGAAAATCACCGCATTTTGCTGGCGCGCGACGCGACGGCCCTCGAGCGCGATCGGGCACAGCAGGTTTCAGCCTTCATGGTCGATGTCTTTTCGCAGGCCGACCCGTTCAACACCCAGGGCAAAGTACCTACTGCGAAAGACTTGCTGGACCAAGGCGCCGACAAGATCAAAGGAAACCTGAATCTGCAACCCGAGGTACGCGCCCAGCTGCTCGAAAGCATCGGCCTTGCGTACCGGCAGGCAGGGATCGAACGATCGCGCCATTCCGCTGTTCGAACAAGCAGTGGCCATTCGCCGCGAAGCGCGGCCCGTCGACAACCCCAAGCTGGCCGCTGCGCTGGCCAATCTGGCGCAGGCTCTCACCGATGCGGGCCGGCTGGCCGGGGCCGAGGCCAATATAAAAGAGGCCGTGGCCCTGTCTCAGGCCGGCAATGTCGCCGCCCACGGTCGAGACCGCCGACATCCTGTATCAGTACGGGCACTTTTCGCTGAGTGCCAAGAGCGACCCAGAACTTGCCAAGGCGCTGTTCGACCAGGCGCTCGTCATCTATCGCAGCGTTCCGGGAGATCAGCGCTTGGGGATCGCCTCTACCTTGGGCGCGCTCGCCAGCGCCGCGCAATGGTCGGGCAATTTTGTCAACGCCGAGCAATTGGTGCGCGACTCGATGAATTTATTGGGCGCGACCGTCGGCCGCAATCATCCCGACTATGCGGCCGCGATGGCAAACTTGGGCTACCTGCTGATGCAGCAAGGAAAGTACGCCGAGGCGGAACAAATGCTGAATGAATCCATACAGATCGAACGCGGAGATTTCGGGCTCGATAATCAGCGCGTCGCCTCGATCGAAGCCGATCTCGGCACGGTTTACGAGCGCGAAGGCGATCCGGTGCGCGCCATGAAAATGACTCCAGGACGCCGCGAGAATCATCTCGGAGCGCCTGGGCCCCGACAATTACATGGCCGGCTACTTCATGGATGCGGTCGCGAAACTGTATCTCGATGCCGGCAACCTGGACGCCGCCGAGAGCACGGCGCGCAAGGTGCTCGCGATCTATGAGAAATCGCTGCCGCCGCGCCATTTGTATGTAGCCGCTTCGCGACATTTGCTGGGCGAAGTGCTTTTGCGCCGCGGAAAACTGGCAGCGGCCGAAGCCGAACTGCGCACCGCCTTGGATATCGATGTGGGATCTGCAGGTCCCGGCGATTGGCGTGCCGCACGCACTGAGGCGAGCTTGGGCTGGCTGCTGATTGCGGAGAATAACTCTGCTGAAGGCGAACCGATGTTGGTTGCAGCGCGATCAAAACTCTTGAAAACGGTTGGACCGCTGCATCCGGAAGTGGAGCTGGCGACGAAACGGCTCGTTGAATATTATCGTGCACATCATCGTGACGCCGAGGCCGCGCGCCTGCTCGGCGAACTCAAACAGCCTGCTGCCTCTGTCTTGCGGTAAACTAGCCGCATTATTGGAGGGTTCCTTGATGCCAAACAGAAAACACCCAGGTGCGGCGTTACTGGCCGCGATTTTTGCGGCGAGTCTTGTAAATGTTGCACACGCCGGTGCACGCGAAGAAGGACGCTTGCTCACCGCAACCGAGGTTCTCGAAGAAGTACGGGCGATGCCCGACGTACGGCTGCCGGATACCCTGCTCGCACATGCCTATGGCATCGCGGTCATTCCCGACGTCACCAAGGTCGCATTCATTTTCGGCGGGCGTCACGGCAATGGTGTGCTGTCGGTGCGCGACAAATTGACCTCGCCGTGGAGCAATCCGGTGTTCATCTCTCTGACCGGCGGCAGTTGGGGCTTTCAAGCGGGCGCGCAATCCTCGGATATCATCCTGGTTTTCACCACGAAGACCGGCATTGAGGGCATCGCCGGCGGTAAGCTCACGCTAGGCGCGGACGCTTCTGTCGCAACAGGACCGGTGGGACGCCAAGGCTCAGCGGCCACGGATATGAACTTCAATGCGGAAATTTACTCCTATGCCCGCACGCGCGGATTATTCGGCGGAATCGCGCTCGACGGCAGCGTGATATCGATCGACCGATCGGCGAATGCGTCGTTCTATCACAAGAGCGGAGTTACCGCGTCAGAGATCTTTTCGGGTCAGGCGCCGACAGCTCCGGAAACCGCGCATCGATTCCTCGAACGGCTGGCGGAGGCCTCTGGCACGGTGATACGCACCTCGCCCGCGCCGCAGGCTGATGTTCCTGCAACCGTGGGGCAGGCTGCGCCTATCGCGCCCACCGCGGAGCCCGCGCGCACCTACCCGCTTGAAGAACAAAAGAAGTGACTTTTGGCGATCTCGCCCGCGGCCCTGGAGCGCGGCGAGCCGATTCTTGCCGCCAGCCCTGCTGGTGCTGTTTGCGGCGCTCGCCCAGGCGCGCGCGCCACTGGTGCTACTGACGGATTTCGGCACTCAGGATGGCGCGGTATCCGCCATGAAGGGCGTCGCCTATGGTGTATCCCCGGAATTGCTGATTTCTGATTTGAGCCATGAGAATCCGAGTATTTTTGATGGCGCATATCGGCTATACCAAACGGAACAGTTCTGGCCGGTAGGAACGGTGTTCGTTGCCGTGGTAGATCCCGGTGTCGGCACGGCGCGGCTCTCGGTGGTCATGAAGACGCGCACAGGCCGCTTCTTCGTCGGACCGGACAACGGCCTGTTGTCTTTGGTGGCTGAAAGGGACGGCATCGAGGGGCTGCGCCAGATCGATGAAAAAATAAACCGCCGTCCGGGATCGGGCGATTCACATACCTTTCACGGCCGTGATGTATTTGCCTTTACCGGCGCGCGCCTCGCCGCCGGCGTCATCACGTTCGAGGAAGTGGGACCGGCGCTGCCTCCGGGAAGCCTGATCACTCTGGCATACAGAAAGCCGCAGCACGTGGGCCAGAAGGTGTCGGGGATGATTCCGATACTCGATGTCCAATACGGCAATGTCTGGACCAATATCCCGAAGCCGCTGTTTGACGAATTGCAAATCCCGCTGGGCACGCCGCTGCACGTGCGTATTTACCGTAAAGACAAGCTGATCGATGAGACGCTGGCACCCTACCAACGGACCTTCGGCGAAGTGCCGATCGGCAAGCCCTTGGTGTACGTCAACAGCTTGTTGAATCTCGCCGTTGCACTCAATCAGCGCAGCTACGCCAAGCTCCACAAAATAGAATCCGGCCCAGACTGGTCGATCGAGATCAGCAAAAACTGAGCGTCACTCGGTTTCTTGCCGTGTATGATTCCAGCCGCACAGAACAATAAAGGATGCGATGCGTTGATTTTTCGCTGTAGCGGTAAAAGCGGATACTCCGCCGAAGTGTCTGGCAATCCCCATCATGTCGAGGCGAGAAAACTGGAACGCGAGGTCGAGGTTCGGTTCACGGACGTCCCCTGCATCGTGCGCACGCCGGAAGGGGTCGTCCATGCACATCCCGGTGATGCGATTTTGACCGGCAACGGCGGTCATCACTGGCGCGTCTCGCATGGGAAATTTGCGCATAAATACCGGGCAATTCCTCCCACTGTCGCCGGCGAGTCGGGCCATTATATGAGCCTTCCCTATCATATTCTGGCGCTGCAACTGCAGGAACCGTTCGATGTCATGCTCGGCGATGGAATCTCAAAGCTGAGCGGTCATCCCGGTGATTGGCTGGTGGACTACGGGGATGGGAGCCTCGGCATCGTGGCCCACGACATATTTGCGACAACCTATGAAGTCTTGAGTTAGCCGATAATGGCGCTGCACCAAGCAATTCAACGCGTCCTTCTCATCGGTGCCCGGTTGCAGATTCCGCCGCCGCCGCCGCCGGCGAGCCCTCCGGAGCGGTTATTGCCGCTCATTGAGGCGCTCGCTCCGGCCCACCTCATGTTTGATGCGCGCGCCGTGCACTATGGCCACCGCTATCGCAGCGGCTTCTGGGCCATCTATTTATTGAGCGCGGTCGCCGTGCTTTTCGCGGTGCTGCCGCTCGCACTGGGCTGGGACGATCGTCGCCACGTGCAGCACCCGGTCTTGGGACTATGGGCTCTCGCAGAAGTGTTCGTCATCGGCACAGTGAGCACCATTTATTGGCTCGGCCATCGGCAAGATTGGCAGGGGCAGTGGCTGCGCGCCCGCACCGCCGCAGAGCTGATTTGGTATCTGCCGCTGGTCGCGCCGCTCATAGACTTTGCCCAACCGGAGCCATCCGCGAATTGGTACATGAGGGTGTTTGACCCGGGCAATCACCTGCGAAGCGGCGACGAATTGGAAACGGTTTGCGCAAAAAATGAGTCTCTGGCGCGAACACTGCTTGATGGGGCCTGGTCCGATCCGGCGTTCATCGCGAAGTACGCGCTTTGGACCACGGGCATTCTGGAGGCGCAAGCGCACTACCATCATCGAGTCGCCATCCGGCAGCACGCGCTGCTGCATCGGGTCCATTCGGTGAATATCGGGCTTTTCGGGCTGACCGCGCTTGGCGCGCTGCTGCATCTCGGCGTGCATACGATTTGGCTCTCCGTACTCACGACTTTCTTCCCGGCACTGGGCGCGTCGCTGCACGGCGCCCTCGCCCAGTCCGAAGCCTATCGGCTCGGATCGACATCCGAGCGCCTGTGGGGAGAATTGCAGGGCGCCATTGCAGCGATTCGCGCGACTTTGGAGCCGCACGGCGCCCTCGCGGCGGAGCCGATCAATGAGTCAATTCGCGCTGCGATCGAGCTGATCCTCGAGGAACATCAAGATTGGCACATGCTGGTGCGTCCGCATCATCTACCATTGGCGTGAAAGAGTTAGTATTGCGCCGAACAAATACTAAGGAGACCGCGATGAACCTCATCCGACTGTTTCGATCTGCCGTCTTTCTCACCGCCAGCGTTGCCTTGGCCGGCATCGCAGCGCATGCCGCCGACGTTGCGGTAAAACTGACTGGCGATCAAGAAGTGCCGCCCGTCACGTCTGCCGCAACCGGGCTCGGCACCATTGTCATCAAAAACGATAAAACGGTGAGCGGCAGCATCAAGACCACCGGCATAGAAGGCACCGTCGCTCACATCCATCTGGCCGAGCCCGGCAAGAACGGTCCGCCGATCATTACCTTGACCAAGGCCGCGGACAACACCTGGTCTGTGCCCGAAGGCGCCAAGTTGACTGATGACCAATACAAAAGCTTCAAAGACGGGAATCTGTACGTCAACGTGCACAGCGCGGAGCACAAGGGCGGCGAGATCCGCACACAGCTCAAGCCTAATTAGCCGCGGAGCTGCGGCTAAATCCGTTAGCTCGGATCCGCACACTGAGCATCGAGCACACAGTTCTAGTCGATCGCGCCTGCGAGCCCTATCGCAGCGCCGGTGCGTTCGCCTACAATTTCGCGCGCGGCAAGTTGCGCGGTGATCCGGTATTTCGCGCCTTATTGGAACGTGGATTGTTGCTGGGACGCGGCCAGATACTGGATTTGGGGTGCGGCCAGGGGTTGCTGACAGCCTGGCTCAAGGCCGCCCTGCTTTGTTACGAAAGCGGCAGCTGGCCGCAGGGTTGGCCGCCCGCGCCCCGGCCGCGCTCGACTCGGGGCATCGAATTGATGCTTCGCGACGTACAGCGCGCCCGCATCGCGCTCGGCCCAGAGTGCGAAATATCACAAGGCGACATCCGCCATGCCGAATTCGGGACTCCGGACGCCGTAGTGCTTCTCGATGTCTTGCACTACATCCCGCGGGAGGAGCAGTTGCAGGTCCTCAAGCGGGCGCGCGCCGCGTTGCAGTCGCACGGGCTGCTGCTGTTGCGCATCGGCGATGCGGAGGGGGGCTTGCGTTTTCGCTACAGTCAATGGATCGACAAACTCGTGATGTTGTTCCGCGGTCATGCCACCGTGGCCACTCATTGTCGAAGCGCGGGTCAATGGAGCGAACTGTTGCGCGAATGCGGCTTCGAAGTCCAGGCAACGCCCATGAGCGAGGGTACGCGATTCGCCAACGTTTTGTTGATTGCATACAAGCAATGATCTTGAGGAGCAACGCCCGATGAGACCCCAGCTTAAATTCTACGCGCACGTGCTGACGGCCTGCGTATTGACGCCGGCCGCGTCGCTGGCGCAACCATCCGCCGCGCTCAAGCCAATTACCCACGAAGCGCTTTGGATGATGAAGCGCGTCGGCGCGCCCGTCGCGAGTCCGGACGGCAAATGGGTTGTGTACTCCGTGTTGGAGCCCTCTTACGACACCGAAAAGGCCGTGAGCGACTTGTGGCTGGTACCCGCGGACGGCAGCAAGGCGCCGCGACGCATCACCAATACCAAAGCGCCGGAAGGTGGCGTCGCGTGGTCTGCGGACAGCAGCAGCATCGCTTTCACGACCAAGCGGGAGACCGACGAGGCTGAACAAGTCTATATTTTGAATCTTGCCGAGGGCGGCGAGGCACGCAGGCTCACCTCGATTTCCACCGGCGCTTCCAATCCCAAATGGCGGCCGGACGGCAAGGCAATTCTGTTCGAATCGTTTGTCTATCCCAACGCGACGGACGATGAAGCCAACAAGAAAATTGCGGCGGATCGCAAAGCGCGCAAATACAACGTGCGCACTTATGAACACTTTCCGATCCGCTTTTGGAATCAATGGCTGGATGATCGGCAGCCTACCCTGATGGTGCAGTCTGTCGAGCCGGGGTCACAACCCAAGGACCTCCTGTCCGCCACCGCCTTGGCTCGTACCTCCGGTTATTCGGGCTCGGAAACGGATTCCGGCGTGACGCTCGCCCCGCTGTGGAGTCCAGACGGTCGCGAAGTCGTATTTACGGCGACAACGGAGCATTGGAATGCGGCATTCGCCCAAGTCGGTTATCACCTGTATCGCATGGCCGCGGACGGCGGTGAGCCCCGCATCGTGAGTCCCGCTTCAGGCGAATACGTCGAGGCAAGTTTCAGTCCCAACGGCAAATCACTGTTCTTCAAGTATGAGCTGCAGGATTCGGAGGTCTATCACCTGCCGCGGCTCTACAAAGTCCCGTGGCCGGCAGGCGGCGAAGCCGACGCTCGTGGCACGCGACTTCGACCGGGAAGCTGCGCGCTATGCACTGACGCCGGACGCCAAGCTGGTCTACCTGCTGGTACCGGATGCCGGAAAGGAAAATCTCTATCAAGTTGCAGCGGACGGCGGCAAACCCGTCTTGGTTATCGAGCCCGCCACCGGCGGCTATACCTCGCTCGAGATCCCGCAGAAAGGCGGCGAAGCCCATTCTCATCGCCGCCTACGGCAGCTCGGTCAACCCCTCAGAAATCGTGCGCATCGATCCTGCGCGGCGCACGCATAGTCAATCTCACCCAGGTAAATACCGCTGCCGCCGCGGCCATCGACTGGCAGCCGCCGCAGCATTTCTATTTCACCAGCGCCAAGGGCCGCAACATCCACAACATGATTGTGCTGCCGCCGGCTTTTGACTCCACAAAGAAATATCCGCATGCTGGTTCTGATCCACGGCGGGGCGGCGAGCAACAACCCGGATCAGATCGGGTTGCGCTGGAACTACCATCTGTTGGCGGCACCCGGCTACGTCATCTTGATGACGGACTACACGGGCTCGACCAGCTTCGGCGAGAAATTCGCGCAGGCCATCAAGCTGGATCCTTTGAAAACACCTGGCGATGAGATCAACCAGGCGGTGGACGAGGCCATCAAGCGCTATCCCTTTATCGACGGCTCGCGGCTGTGCGCCGCCGGCGCCAGTTACGGCGGACATCTGGCAAACTGGATCGAAGCGACCACCACGCGCTACAAATGCATCGTCAGCCACGCCGGCGAAGTCGACCTCACCAGCCAATGGGGCACCAGCGACAGCATCTATGGGCGCGAAGTGACCAATGGCGGTCCGCCGTGGGAAGGCAATCCGGTGTGGCGCGATCAAAGTCCCCTCACCTATGGGGCAAATTGGAAAACGCCGATGCTTCTCAGCATCGGCGAACGCGACTTTAGGGTGCCCATCAACAATACGCTCGAGAATTGGAGCGCGTTGCAGCGAATGCGCGTGCCGAGCCGCCTGCTGGTCTGGCCGGACGCATGGCATTGGATTCTTAAGCCCGAGGATAGCCGGCATTTCTACGAAGAGGTGCACCAGTGGCTCGCAACCTACCTGAAAGACGCACCGCCGGCGTCCTAAAAGAAAAGTGTCGCGCAACGCCTTCGCGGCGCGACACTTTGGGTTTCACTTGCCTTGGTTGCTGGTTCTGCGGATGAAGTCGACGACATTGTCGTGCAGCAGTTTCAATGACGCGTCCTTGGCATAAACCATGTGGCCCGAATCATAGAATTTGTACTCGATGTTAGAAACCAGAGCTGCCGGAATCGGTAAGTGGTGCATTTCATAGACGCCCTGGTAGAACGGCGTCGCCAGATCGAAATAGCCCGCGTTCAGCTGGACCTTTAAGTTCGGATTGATTTTCATCGCGTTTGCAAGGTCCGGCATGACGTTGGAGCCCTGACGCGACGAGCCAAAACGCTGATTCTGACCCGGCTGCTGGTGGACGAAACTCCAATCCCTGCCGGCCGAAATGCTGTGTTTGAAGTCTCGGTCGCCGCCGTAGCGAAGATCCTTGCGCACATATTCATTGAACGCAGACACGTAGGCGGATCCCAATGCCGTGGACTGCGGGTCGTATTCCGCGCGCTGGCTCAATGGATCGATGTCCGGACCGGAAAACCGCGTGTCCAGCCGGCCTGTGGTCAATCCCGTGCCGTCCTGCAGGTTTTGTCGAAATTCCCCGCCGTCGATGCGCAGATCCGCTTTCAGGATGTAGTCCACCGACAGGCCGGTGTACTCGTGCAGTTTGTCCGCAATCGCGCGTTTATCGGCAGCACTGAGATCGGAGCCTGCCGCCAGCGCACGCCCGTAATCCCCCATGGCGAACTGCTCTACTTCCGCCAGAAGCGATTCGAGATCCTTGTGATCGCCGGGTAATTTCTTGTGATACCAAGCGGTGGCAGCATAGGTCGGAAGAACGGTCTGATAGGGCAAGTCGATGCCGGGGTTGCCGGTGGGACGATCGGGACTCAAGTCAAAATTGAGAATCTGCGACAACAGAATTACGCCATTGAAATCAATGGAGCGGTCTGCTTCGAGTTGATTGATGAGCACGGCCGAGCGCGGAGTTCCATAGCTCTCGCCGAACAGATATTTGGGAGAATTCCAACGTCCGTACTTGGTGAGAAACTGCGAGATAAATTGAGCGAACGCATAGGCGTCTTGATCAACGCCAAAGAACTCCTTTTCCTTATCCTTCCCGGCAATCCTGCTGAAGCCCGTGCCGGGCGCATCAATGAAAACGAGATCGGACGCATCGAGCAGACTCGACGCGTTGTTGATCAACGAGTAGGGAGCCGCGGGTGTGTGCGCGTCAGTTGCGGTCACGATGCGGCGTGGGCCGAAAGCGCCCATGTGCAGCCATACGGTTGCAGAGCCTGGGCCGCCGTTATAGACAAAGGTCACGGGTCGGGTGCCGCCGCCATTCTTGAAATAGGCGACGTAGAACATCGAGGCTTCGGCCGCGGGATTCTTGCCCTCGCCACCCTGGTCGCCGGTCGGCGGGTTTGCGCGCTCCAACTTGGGATCGCGCGGCACATCGTCCCAGTCCTTGGGGTGCACGATAAGCGTGCCGGCGATCGCTTGATAAGCAATGGCTTGGCCGCCGATGGTCACCGTGCCGGTGCTGCTGACCGACTCTGACTTGAACGGCTCGAACTTCCCGCCGTCGGATTTTTCCGAATCGCTGTCGGGCTTTCTGTCCGGGGGGCTCGGTGCAGGCGCGGCAGCCAGGATCGCAGGCAATGCCAGCGCAAGGGCCGCACCCAGCAAAGCACCGATTTTGAATCGATTCATTAATGTTCTCCAAATGTGAATTTATGTCCGGTCTGGGCAATTTTAGCGGCAGGCAGGCGGGATGTAACTGATGGATTCCCTCAACGTCCGCGCGCGCCTATAGTGAACTATATGAAAACACTGCATTGGGCGGCGCTGGCATCGGGACTGGTTTGTGTGGCGGCCGCTCAGGCTGAGGCACCGCAAGCGACCAAGGACGGCTTGTATTTTCCGACCGCGGTCGCGCAAACCGAAACGGATGAATACACGCGATACGAGTTGCTCGCTCCCGAGACGGCGAGTTTCAAGATTTACTATGAAGTGACCGCGACCACGGGCGGCGCGAAATATTTCTACAATCCAATTCGTAAGGGCAGTGCCGCAAGCGACGAGAGCGTCTACGACGCGATGCGCGGTACGCCGTTGCATTTCGAGGTGGTCAGCGGCGCTCAGGCACGAACGGATCCGCTGATGCCCGACGCGGATTTGGATACTCAGTTCATCAAAGTCACGCTGCCGCGGCCGGTCCCGGTGCATGGCCAAGGCCGCGTGGTCATCGTCAAAACGTATAAAGACGCGAAAAGTTACTATGCGGAGGGGAACACAATCGTCTTCGATCGGCCGTTGGGCGTAAAGCGCAACAAAGTCGTGCTGCCGCTGGGATACGAAGTAACGGGATTGACGGTCCCTTCGCAGATTCTGACCGAAAAAGACGGGCGTATCGCCGTCAGCTTCTTACATGCCGGCAGCGGCGAAGCGCCCTTGGTGCTGCGCGCGACCAAGACGGCGCAGACCGGCGCGGCGGCACTGCCGAAAGCGTTGACGGCGACGCGCAGTTGGGAATCACCCTTCGCCGGCGAAACCGAACAGGAGCGGCTCTCTGAGCGCGCACACCAGGACCGGGACATAGTGTATTTCCTGCAGCAGCCGGAAACGCACGCATTCAGTCTATACCACGACTACACCGAATCTCGATCCGGCATAAGCGGCTACGCGAATATCGTTCGCGAGGGCAGCGTCGCCAGCCACCCTTCGGCCAGCATTTTGGATACCGGCGAGGCACTGAAGACTCTGGAGATGAGCGGTGCCGAATTGGCCGCCTCCAAAATCAATGTGGGTGAAGCGGCGCCCGCCTCGGCTCGCGTTGTGGTGATTCCCTTTCCGCCCGTGCAGCGAGGGCAGACATTACGGCTGCGCATTGCGGAGACCTATACCGCGCCCGTGAGCTACAAATTGGACGGTGATGAGCTGGTTTTCGATCGCAGCCTGGGAAGACCGCGAAACGCAGTGGTGCTGCCATCGGGTTGGTACTGCACCTTCAGCGCGGCGCCGGCCACGGTGACGCAATTGCCCGATGAGAGGATTCGCCTCGACTACTGGGACGACCGACCGGAAGCCGTGGATGTTTTACTGAAGGCGAAGCGCCGTGAACTTAAGGGCTCGTCTGACTGACCGTCGGTGACTGGGCATCCTTGGGAGGCCGTGTCGGCTCGACGGGTATCACCGGCAGATGATACGCGTCCACCTTTGCCTTGGATTCCTGCTCCTGCCGCTTCTTATCTTCAGCGATCCGCAGTTGCTCACGGCTGCGCTCAAAATCCTCGACGCGCTTCGCTTCCAACGCCGGATCGACACGCGCCGCGAGCCGCTCGATCGCGATACGCGCATTCAAGCAGTCCGAATCGGCGCGCGCCTTCTCCGGATTGCTATTGCACTTCATGAGTACGCCGTCGAGCGCGACGCGGTCCTCCATGAGATCCGATACGGTTACCGGAGGAATACGCCGAGGACTGCATGCTGCCGTCGATAGCACGACGGCGGCAACACAGCCACAGGCGATCATTGATTTGATTGACATTGGCATATAGCTTCCCACCAGCAATGTTACCCAAAACGGGCCGTCAAGCGACCCCATGGTTGTGACGCGCCTCACGACTTGACAATGTTCCTGCGTCGCAGCCTGTCTGAGTATTGCCTGGGTTCGCGCCCGCGCTGCGTTTGACCGCGCGGGAGCGCATGTGTACCGTTCTCAGCCATGGCCACGCCAAAACCCGCAAAACAGGAAACACCCGACTTTGAGACGGCCATGCGCGACCTGGAGGAATTGGTAGAGCGCTTGGAACACGGCGACCTGCCCTTGGAGGAATCGTTGGCGGCATTCGAGCGCGGAGTGATGCTGACACGTGCCTGTCAGAGCGCCCTGAAAGAAGCCGAACAAAAAGTTGAGATCTTGTTGAAAAGGGCCGGCGAACCGGCAGTTGAAGACTTCATGCCCGACGAACCCAACAACGGCTGACCGCATCGTGACAGCGGACGCGATGGAAGCGCGAATGCGTGATTATCAATCACGCGTGCAAGCGGTCCTTGACGCCGCGCTTCCGGCAGCCGATTTAGTGCCGCAACGATTGCACGCCGCGCAGCGCTATGCCGTATTGGGCGGCGGCAAGCGCTTACGTCCCTTGTTGGTTTACTGCACGGGGGAGGCGTTGCAGCTTCCCGCCGAATATGCTTGGATGCGCCCGCCGCCGCGGTGGAACTCATCCATTCCTATTCGCTGGTTCACGATGATCTGCCGGCCATGGACGATGATGATCTGCGGCGCGGGCAACCGACGACGCACCGCGCATTCGATGAGGCCACTGCGATTCTCGCCGGCGACGCGCTGCAGGTATTGGCATTCTCGTTGCTCTCGCGCGATCGCACGCCGGGCGTGACCGGCGATGCGCGCTTGAAAATGATTCAAATCCTTGCAGATGCGAGCGGTACCGCCGGTATGGCCGGCGGCCAGGCAATCGACCTCGCTGCCGTTGGCAGGGCGTTGACACTGGAAGAACTCGAAGCCATGCACAGGCTCAAAACCGGCGCGCTGATTCGCGCAAGCGTGCTGATGGCGGCGGCTTGTGCACCGACCTTAAGCGCTGCGAATTGGGACGCGTTGGACGGCTATGCCCAAGACATCGGACTCGCGTTTCAAATTCAAGATGACATCCTCGATGTCGAGGGCAAGACCGAAGAAATCGGCAAAACCAGCGGGGCCGACGCCGCCCGCGCCAAGCCCACCTACCCCAGCGTCATGGGGCTTGCGGCGGCCAAGAGCCGCGCTCGAGAGTTGAAACTGCGGGCCTGCCAGCGGCTTGCGCCGCTTGGCGAGGGATCAAGAGTCTTGGCCTGGCTGGCCTCATACGTGATAGAACGCCGCGTTTGAAGCCTCGCCTGCCGAATTGAGACCCGAGAGTATTGAAAATCGCGCCGTGGTGCCCAATTTCCACCTGTCGGTCGATTGCATCCTTACGCTTAGGTCTTGAAGCCAACTCCGGTCGAATGGTCTAAAATTAGTGAATATGAACGCCGCTCTCTCCGCCAAAAAGTCCCAACTTAAGCCTGTGGAGGATGTCCAGGGACATGCCGACATGCGCCAATTGCCCATCAACAAGGTGGGAATCAAGGACATCTATCATCCGGTGAAGGTCAAGGATCGGGCGCGCGGCGAGCAGCACACGGTGGCCAACTTCAACATGTACGTGAATCTGCCGCATAATTTCAAGGGCACGCACATGTCGCGCTTCGTGGAAATCTTGCATCGTCACGAACGCGAGATATCCGTCGAGTCCTTCGGACTCATGCTGGCGGAAATGACGGAGCACTTGGCCGCCAGCGCCGGCCATATCGAAATGACCTTCCCCTATTTCGTGATGAAAAAGGCGCCGGTATCCGGCGTCGAAAGCCTGATGAATTACCAGGCTACGATTTTCGGCGAACATCGCGCCGGCAAAACTGAAGTTTGGCTGAAGGTCGTCGTGCCGACCACGAGCCTGTGCCCGTGCTCGAAGGAAATCTCCGACTATGGCGCGCACAATCAGCGTTCCCACATCACCTTGACGGCGAAGCTCGCCGAGCACATGTGGCTGGAAGAGTTGATCGAGATCGCCGAACGCGAAGCCTCATGCGAGGTTTACGGAATATTGAAGCGTCCGGACGAGAAATACGTCACCGAGCGCGCCTATGACAACCCGAAGTTCGTCGAGGACACGGTGCGGGATGTCGCCATGGCGCTCAATAAAGACAAGCGCGTTACTGCCTACATCGTGGAAGCGGAGAACTTTGAGTCGATTCACAATCATTCGGCGTACGCGATGATTGAGCACGACAAGGAGAATGCGGCTTAAAAGGCTGCCGCAGGTTTCCTAGGAAACAGCGCGTTCCGCGCTTTGCAGACGGCCGATCATGCTGCGCAGGAACACCTGGTTGAACCGCAGCTGACATTCGGCGGAAACCTGTTCCAAGAGTGTCGAACTGACTTTCATGACGGTCACGGAGCCGGAAGCAAAAATCGTCGCCGTGCGCTTCGCGCCCCGCACGTAGCTGGTTTCCCCAAAGCAATCGCCGCTTTCCAAATAACCCAGCGCTTTGCCGTGGCGCTGTACGCCTACTCTACCCTGGACGATGATGTAGAAGCGGTCGTCCATCTCGCCTTCCTTGACGATTTCCTCCGCATCGGCATAGTCCTGCCAGCTGCTGGCGCGCAACACTTCCCAGATCTCGCCGTGCGAGAATTCATGGAAGAATTTCAATTTCCGCAGCAAGCTGAACTGTTCTTGCTGATCGATTCGGTTGTACTGGGCGCGCAGCTTCTGATGCACCCGCGTCAGCTCGGCGGCAAAGTCGAGCCCGGTCTTGTAGCGCTTCTCCGGATCTTTTTGCAGCGCCATCGCCGTAACGTTTTCGAGTTCCTCCGGAATCTCCGGCCGCAGGATGTGAATCGGCGGCGGCGTTGCAAACACGATCTGATGCAGCAATTTCTGCAAATTGCCCGCCCGAAACGGCCGCGTACCGGTCAACAGCTCGTACATCACCGCGCCCAGCGAGTACAGGTCGGAACGATTGGTCAACTCGATGGATTGCACCTGCTCGGGAGACATGTAAGAGGGGCTGCCGGCAATGCCTTCAATTCGCGAGATCTCCGAGTCGGCGACCAGCGCGATGCCAAAATCGATGATGCGTACATCGCTGTCCAGCGTGAGCATGATGTTGCTCGGCTTGATGTCGCGATGAATCACGCCGCGGCTGTGCGCATAGTGAAGTGCCCGAGCTGCCTTGTATACCAACTCCACCACGTCGTCGATGCGCAGCAAATTATCGGGACGGCAATAGGCTGCGAGCGTGCGTGCACCGTGCACATGCTCGGTCACGATGTAGCAATGACCGTTCTCTTCGCCCGCATCGTAAATCGGCAGTATGTTTGGATGCTGCAGCATCCCCACCATGTGCGCCTCGGACAAGAACATCTTGCGCGCAATTTTCTTGCGATTTTCATCGCCGCTGGCATCGACGTTGTAGACCTTGATGGCCACGTCGCGCCCGTAATAAGGATCATGTGAAAGATAGACGACGCCGGTGCTGCCGCGTCCGACTTCATTGATGATGACGTACTTGCCGATTTTCTCGGGCAACGACCCACGGCCCGGCTGGGCTTTCGCAAGATTAGTGGAGCGAGTGTTGGTCAAGGGTAACCGTGCGCAGCGGGACGTCATTCGACTTCAGTGACGCGAGGATACTGGGGTGGCCTGCGCTAAACTGTGATTTGGGTCGAGCCTTGGGCGAAGTGGTCAAAACCTGAGACTTTGGGCGCGAAATCCGCACCGTTTAGCGACCACGTGACGCCCGAACCGGCATGCAGCTCGCCGATCGGGGTCAACATTAAGTTCAATTGATCTGCCGTCCTCTTGAGCTCGGTGAAGCGATTGGCTGGCACGGCAAAAAGCAGTTCGTAATCATCGCCCCCGGCAAGCGCCCAATCTCGCGCTTGGCTCATACTGACCGAACTGCTCATCGCGCTCGACAGCGGCAGGGCTTCGATGCAGACGTGTGCAGCAAGACCGCTGGCGTTGGCCAGTTTCGGCAGGTCGCCGATGAGGCCGTCGGATAGGTCCATCGCGGCGCTGGCAATCGCTCGCGCCGCCACGCCGAGCTGTACGCGGGGCGTAGGGTAGTTAAAGCGCCGAATCAACTCCTCTGTTTCGGGCGACGGTCTCGCCGCGGGCGGCGCTTGCAGAAATGCAAGGCCCGCGGCGGCATCGCCCAACGTACCGCTGACCGCCAGGATATCTCCCGCCCCGCCGCCGCCCCGTTGCAACCCGCTTCCGTGCGGAACAAATCCGAGAATTTGCACACTCACGGTCAACGGACCGCGCGTCGTGTCGCCGCCGACCAGCGCGACTGAATGCGCATCGGCGAGATCCAAAAATCCTGCGGCAAATTTCTCGAGCCAGTTTGAATCGGCGCTGGGGATCGTCAGAGCCAGGGTGGCCCAGGCCGGCACCGCGCCCATGGCTGCCATGTCGCTCAAATTGACGGCGAGCGCGCGGTGACCGATCGAGCGCGCGTCGGCATCTTCGGGAAAGTGCCGCCCGGCCACGATGGTATCGACAGACACCGCCAAGTCCGCGCCTTTGGGAAGATCGAGCAGCGCCGCGTCATCGCCGATTCCGAGCAGCACCTTAGGATCGCGCCGCGCGGCAGCGCTTCTCATGAAAAAGCGGCGGATTAGTTCGAACTCGCCGAGTTCAGGTTCCATATTCTTGCGGTCGCGACTCCCTCGCGGCTCGGTCCAGGACGGCATTGACGAACTTATGCCCATCCGTCGCGCCAAACTGCTTGGTCAGCTGCACCGCTTCCGCGAGTGCCACGCGGTAAGGCAGTTCGGGATGCGCTTGCAATTCATGCAGCCCCAGCCACAGAACCGCGTGCTCAATGGGATCGAGTTCCGGAGGCGCGATCTCGCACAGTCCTGACAGGCGCAGATCCAACGCCTCGCGATTTGGCGCGATGCCTTCGATCAAGTCTCGAAAGTATTCCAGGTCGACCCGCTCCGCCTCCGGATCGCGGGCGAATTGGCTCTGGACGTCCTGCCACGGAAGCGGATTGATTTGAATCTGATAGAGCGCCTGCAGCGCCAATCGACGCGCCAGACTGCGGGCCCGTTGGGCGGATGCCTTCGAAGTTGGAATACTCAGACAGGCTCCTAGTGTTCCGTCCCACAGATAACTTTACCTAACCGTTCGAGTTTGGCGAGGATTGATTCTGCGGTGGCGGTCCATTTGAAAGGATGAGGATGTTGATTCCAGTCGGTGACGAAGTGTTCGATCTGACGGCGCAGGTCGGTGACCGAGGTGAAGGAGCCGCGGCGGATTGCGCGCTGCGTGATCAGCCCGAACCAACGCTCGACTTGGTTCAACCAGGAGGAATAGGTCGGTGTGTAGTGCAGGTGAAAGCGCGAATGACGCGCAAGCCACGCTTTGACTTTGGCGTGTTTATGCGTGCCGTAGTTATCGACGATCATATGCACGTCCAGATCCTTGGGCACCGCGCGTTCGATGTGACGCAGGAAAGCGAGGAACTCCTGGTGTCGATGGCGTGGCTTGCATTGCGCGAGCACCTGGCCATTGGCGACATCGAGCGCTGCAAACAGGGTGGTTGTGCCGTGACGGTAGTAGTCGTGCGTGACGCCCTCCAGGTAGCCCAAGCCCATGGGCAGCACCGGCTGCGTACGCTCCAGCGCCTGTACTTGGCTCTTCTCATCCACGCACAGCACCAACGCATGGTCAGGCGGATTCAGATACAGCCCGACGATGTCGCGCACTTTCTCGATGAAGAACGGATCGGTCGAGAGCTTGAAGGACTTGGAGCGATGGGGTTGCACACCGAAGAGCGCCAAGTAGCGCTGCACGGTGCTTTTGCTCACGCCGGTGGTGTCGGCCAAAGTTCTGACCGACCAATGCGTGGCGGCTTTGGGCTTACGCGTCAGAGCGGTGTTGAGCAGTTCTGCGATCTGTTCTTCATCGTGCGTGCGCGGTCGGCCCGGCTTCAATTGATCGTGCAACCCGGCCAGACGCAGCTTGCGAAAACGCAAACGCCAGTGATGCACCGTCGGGTTACTCACCTTGAGCCGTCGGCCCACTTCGGTGAGCGGCACGCCCGATTCGCTCCACAAAATCAACTGCGCACGGCGCACCAGTCCGTGCGGCATGCTGCGTGAGGTGGCAATGGCTTCCAAATCCACACGTTCCTCGGCTGTCAGCTCAAGCGATACAGTGGGTCGCGGCATCGGGGGCTCTCCAGAGTACAAACGATACTCTGTGAGACCACGATTTGTGACTAAAGTTTCTTTTGGGACAGAACACTAGGGACTCTCACGCTGTCGGGGACGGTCGCGTATCTGCCAGGGACGAGCTCGACACAATCGGGCCCATGAAAAGATAAAATCAAGGGCTCTGCTCGACACATGGCGGGGAGACTAAATGAAAAATCGCACTCTTCTGTCGCTGCTGGCCGGCTGTCTGATGTCAGGCTCCCTATGGGCGGCCGACAATCCCTTCGTCGGTAAATGGAAGGTGGACCCGTCCAAGAGCATGCTCAACGATGAGATGCAGGTTGAGGCCGCAGGAGCAAACAGATACACGTTCACCTTTGGCCCCGGCCAAGTGGAGACGATCGTGGCCGATGGCAGTGACCAGCCGGCCTTAAGCGGAACCACCCTCTCCGTCACAATGAAAGGACCCAATAACTGGGAGGTCACGCGCAAATTGAAGGGCCGCACGCTCCTCACAGCGCAGTGGACGCTTTCCGCAGACGGCAAAGTGTTAAACGACGCCTTCACGCAATATTTGCCCGACGGCATGACGTTGTTCTCGCAGCCTTTGCCCAGCGGTTCCACATTGTTCTTGCCCTATGTGTACGAGCGGACGGCGGGCAATTCAGGGTTTGTCGGCATATGGGACAGCGAGAGCGCGAAAGTAAAAGCCGGAATCGAACTGCAAATCCAGCCTTACGAAAGCGACGGCCTGTTGTTGAAACGATCCGATGAGGAAACGGAGAAACGGATCGAGTTGGATGGAAACGATCATCCGGACCTTGATCCGAAAGGCGCTGATAAGGGCACTGCCTATGCCGGCCGCCGCGTGAACGCGCGCAGCCTGGAAATCACAGAGAAACTCAATAGCAAAACCACCGGCACGCGGCGAATCGAGCTTTCTCCGGATCTTAAGAGCTTGACGGTGACCGTGCGCCAGGTCGGTCAAAGCAAGCCT
Source organism: uncultured Gammaproteobacteria bacterium (assembly GCA_963771615.1). GTDB lineage: Bacteria > Pseudomonadota > Gammaproteobacteria > Steroidobacterales > Steroidobacteraceae > Bog-1198. The sequence continues at coordinate 124,121 of CAVYUD010000003.1, read as the reverse complement.
CAGAGCATCATTGTCTATAACCGGGAGTAAACCTGCCGGTCGGTGTTCGGATCGGTCTGCTGTCACGTATGCGGTGGGAAGAACCAGGACACGGAGAATTGAAATGAATAATCGCAATCAACAAACAGCCATAGCCCCTGCACCCGCTGAAAGCGTCGGCCAAGCGGACGGGCACCGCCTTTCCGCACAAGGAGAGGCTTAGGACTCTCGATAGCGCTCAAAGCCTTCCCAAGTCGACGGCATGCTGGCGGTTCTGCCGCCAGATGCCGATGAAGCGAATAGACTGATCTCTCAGTGAAGCGGCGCAAGTTCAGACGAGTACGGGAGCGATAAGGCTGGCCTGATCGAAGCGAAGTTCCTTCAGTCGGTAGTCGATCGACACCGTTGAGAACCGCCGTAAAAAATTCATTCCAATCAGTAGCGCCGGACGCCGAGTCAGTCCCCACACATCGAATACCCTAAAGTCTGCAATCACCAATGGGCAGTCGGTGAGCTGAACTTCCATGATGTTGATCTTCTTAACCAGTGTGACGCTTCCCGATGTCTCGCCGCCGGTGACATCGACCAAAGAAATGCGACCAATGTCGCCATAAGTGGGGTTGCGGCTGGTAAGGGCGTCAAACAGCGCCTGGTTGCCGGCCGACAAGTCCGCGCCCGAATCAATGAAGGCCGCCGCACGCACGCCATCGACCATGCAATTGAGCGCCCGCAAGTGTCCCGACGACCCAACAGTGCGAATGCGGGCCTCATTGTCTCTTACCAGCAGGGCACTCAACCTGGAACGCGGCGCGCCCACCTGCAGAGTGTGATTCTTAAAATCGAAGGTCACACGATGGCCATCGAGAGTATCGAGGCCAAGGTACCCGTCAGCCGCCAGAGCGGAACGCGGCAATGTCGGCACAACTAGAGATTGGTAACGGACGATGCCAAAGGACAACTCGCGAATTGTAACGGTCTGCGCCTTGACGGCGCGTACGGCTCCCTCCAACATAACATTATCGCTGAACACCAGGCCCAGTTCGGCGGCTACGTCAGTGGCCAATATTGTCCGGTCAGCGCCGGTGTCGATCACAAAGCGATAAGGTCCGTTGCCATCGATGCGCACGGCGACGGTGAGGCGTTTCTCGGTGTCGGCGGTGATTGACGATGTGTCAGCTTCGGGCGCCCCGCCAGTAGTATCGCGAAGTGGCTTCGCGCTCTGTCCTCTTGAAATGGCCGACGCGAAGGCCAACGACAACGCGCCATATTTCAGGAATCCTCGACGCGATACGTCATGGATTGGTGCCGTAGTGGGACTCCCTAAGCAAACCGCCCCCGTCATATGCACGAGTCTATCATTCTCTTCGATGGCTGAGGCTGTCCCGCCAAACCTCAACGGAAAATGATGACCAGGGCGCCGGTGAGGATCATGAGCAGCACTGCCTGTAACCGATAGTCCGCCCACGCCGAGATTCTCGGTCGCGCCTCAATAGGAAGGTCGTTGGCGAAGGCCATGGCCTTGATTTGACTGGCACTTAAGGCGGTTGGATGCCGCATGCTGACGAAGACGAAAATCAGCACGTCGACGCCCACGAGGAGCGGCGCGCAATAAAGGAAGTGCAAGTGGGTGACTTGCCACACTCCGTTGAGTAGGAAAAATGCGAATCCAAAGAGACTGCCGAGCCAGAGCGTTGCTCGCGCACCGCGGGCGTTACCGCCACTCCAAAATTTCCCCAAGACGAACAAAACGACGATGGGCGGCACGACATAGGCCAGTACCGCTTGCAAATACTGCCAGAGCGAGGGAAACCGATAGAGCTCTGGCGCCCAGAGCACCGCGAACACCATCAGGCCGGCTGTGCAAATGCGACCAAAACTGACACTCTGGCGATCGCCGAGATCCGGTCGGAAGTGGCGCACCACATCCATGGTAATGAGTGTGGAAGCTGAGTTGAGCAATGAGGCGACGGCGACGATAGTGGCAGCGACGAAGGCCCCGACCACGAGACCCACAAGTTCGTCCGGAAGCAAATGCAGGATGAGATTGGGATAGACCAGATCGGGCCGGGGTAACCTCGGGAACAACAGCAATGCGCAAGTTCCCGGCAACACGACGAGAAACAATATTGATAATTTTAGCAACCCGGCGAATAGCGCGCCCCAGCGAGCGTGCGCGATACTGCGGGCGGATAACATCCGTTGCACGATGCTTTGGTTCGTACACCAATAGTAAAAACCCAGGATCGGCACTCCAAGAACCAGTCCTGGCCAAGGAACTGCCGGATCCGACATCGGACGGATTAGCGAGAGCGATTCTCGCGGCACGGACTGCATGACATTTTGCCAGCCACCCGCGTGCCGGAAGGCGGCCAAAGAAATTAATGAGGCGCTCACAAGCAGTACTACTGCTTGCACAGCTTCCGTATAGATTACAGAGCGGAGACCGCCTACGATGGTATAGATTGCCGCCGCGCCGCCGAGCATCGATACGATCGCGATCAACGGCCATGCGGGAAGGATCAACTGACAAACCAGCGAGCCGCTGTAGAGTACGCCTGCGGAGTCCACCGCCACATTCAAAAATAGAGTGAGCAGGGCGAAGAGCAACCGGGCGCTTCGATCATAGCGCCGTTCCAGATATTCAGGCATGGTATAGATGCCGCTCTTGATGATTGACGGCAAGAAATACAGGGAGAAGATCACCAAAACGACCGTGGCGCTCCACTCGTAATCGAAGACAGACAGCCCAGACGCATACGCTCCGCCCGTCAGGCCGACCAGCGCGGTTGAGGAAATGTTCGTGGCAAAGAGAGAAAGGCCGATTACCGGCCATCGGGTTCGGCGCGAGGCAAGGAAGTAATCGACAGCTGCCGCGCGGCGGCGTGAGGCTAGGATTCCGAGCATTACGAGTGCCAGCGAGTAGGCGGCAACCACCCACCAAGAAACCCTGCTTAAGCCCATGCGCCGATCGACATCAGCCAGGACAGGGCTGACGTTTCCCGCTTGCTGCTACCCGCCATCTTCGCGAAAGTGGATGCGAGAAGGCCCTGCTAGTGGCCTGCTGGTGGTCCATCCGAATCTCGGTGCACGAGACTAAAATCCAAAACGATGGATTCATTCAGGTCGCGCTCAGTATTGCGCTTGGCCTTAATATTCTTAACTAATAGCAACAAGGCGGCGCGAGACATATCGGCAATGGGCTGACGGATAGTCGTTAACCGAGGCCAAATTGATCTCGAACAATCCGTGTCGTCAAATCCACAAACCGTCAGCTCCTTCGGTATGTCCAGCTGTCGACGGTGAGCCACGGCGACGGTCGCGGCCGCCATATCATCATTACTGGCAAAAATTGCGGTCGGTGGATTGGATATGGCGAGAAGCGATTCGGCAGCCTGAACTCCAGACTCATAAGTAAACAGGCCTTCCCTCACGAGTGAATCGTCACTTGGAATGTCGGCTTCCGCAAGGGCTCTCCGATATCCCGCCAAACGCAGAGGACTCGCTGACTGACCGGGATTCCCCGTAATAAACCCGATGCGACGGTGACCCAGCGAGACGATGTGCCGAGTCATCGCAAAAGCCGCGACATGATCGTTGATGTTAACGGATAGCAGGCCGGGTCGTGGACGTGCGCTGGCTACGGTAACTGCCAAGGCGCCCGATTTTATAACGGCGGCGTGCAGTCGCTTCGACTCGCAGAGAGGGGGCGGCAAAATGAAGCCATCAACATCCATGTTCAAAAGCTCTTTGATAGCGTCCTGTTCCTGTTGTTCTCTATTGTCGCTTCGCGCGACCACCAACTGCGCGTGAGACAAACTGGCCTGCTCAACACAGCCCGCCAGCAATTCGCGAAAGAATGCCGCGCTGACACTCCCGCATAGGAGTCCAATACGCACTTGTTCATGGCGATTGAGCGTCCGTGCAATAGACCGACGAGCGGTGGGGCGATCCAATGAGCTCCGAAGACCCATTAACGACAGCACCTGCACGTCATCTTTTTGAGGACGCCGGTCGGCGGTTGTGACATGCTAATCTCCCTGTTTTCTGGGTAATTTCATGGTCGCGAGCATTCGCGGTCAACTCGGCGGTACGATCGTATACCGTCCACAGCGGCAATGCACCCCCTGCCCTAGTTTTTGCGCAAGCTGAGACATCGTCATTGGGCCGCTGCTCATAATTGGCGATTCGAGACCAAACTACTCCTCGCCGGCTTTTGGCCGTGTTGAACCGAATGTTCGAATATGAGCGGGCACAGGGGCGGAGTAATGTTGCTCCGCGAATCACATCTTCCTTGGGGACCTCCCTTCTTGGCGCCTCAGCGCCCCTCCCATGGGTCACAGTGACGGTGCAGATCTCGCGCTGCTCCTAGCGCGGGACCACCCAAAACTGGTGCGTCGGTTGATAATATCAGGCGCGAATATTCGCGTAGACCTATGTCCAGAGGCCAAATTGCGCAGCCAGTGGTCGCAGCGGCAATTGAAGAGCACCTTCGCAAGACAGCCGCTGCGCTTCCGCCCTGGTTTTTACCTGACTATACGGTGTGCGCTCAAGCTTGGTGGCAAAGCTCCTTTTATCCTAATGGGAGGACGCAGACTTGCCCCAGGCAGTTGCGGCTGCATCTTTCGGCGCGTTCCTGAACCAAGGCCAAATCTGTCATGTCGACCGAGCGAGTGATAGTGCCAGCGATTTCCTCCAGAGCCTGCTGCATTGAGCTCACATTCTGATCGACGCAAGGCCACAAAGCGCCGATGATCCTGTAGCGACGCACTTCTGGGTGTATAAGCGAAGTTCTCCACAAGAAAGTTTTCGGGAGATCACTGATGAGTGTAGATGTTCAGGTCAACGGCAGGGCCTTGTCGATCGAGGCTGATCCCAAGACGCCTCTCCTCTGGATCCTCCGCGAGGAGCTTAAACTGACCGGCACAAAATTTGGCTGTGGTATTGGCGCCTGTGGTGCCTGTAGCGTACATGTCGATGGTGAGCTCATCCGCTCCTGCATCGTTCCTGTCGCTGCCGTTGCCGGCAAAAGTATCGTCACGATTGAGGGAATCGCGGCGCCAAACGGCGATTTGCATCCGGTGCAGCAGGCATGGATCGATGCGCAGATACCGCAATGCGGCTACTGCCAGTCCGGCCAGATCATGGCCGCCGTCGCCTTGATCAAAAAAGCCGCGCTGCCCAGCCCGGCTCGCATAGACGAGGCGATGACCAATATTTGCCGATGCGGCACCTATCCGCGTATCCGCAACGCAATCCTGGCCGCCACCGGCCAGGCCGCTGCAATTGTGCAGGAGTCGCGGGATGGGCGTTAAGCGCAGAGCGTTTCTAATCGGCGGTGCCGCAGTGATCGGTGGCGGCTTGTTCGGCGTTTCCTGGTCCGAACGAGCGGCATCGCGACGGGCAGCAAAACTAGTCGCCTCGGACAAAGCGGGCGTATTCCAAACCTGGATTCGTATTGCCGAGAACGACACAGTCACGATCTTCTCGCCCCACGTCGATTTTGGCCAAGGATCGGTGACCGGGCTTGCTCAGATGGCGGCCGATGAGTTGGACGCGGACTGGTCCAAGATTGTGGTCGAATCCGCGCCGGTGAATGCGGATTTTGCCAACGCACCGTTAGCGAAAGGATTTGCTGGGGAGTTACTGCCCTTTTCCGTTCCCCCTTTTCTGAAAGGGATTGTGGGATCCTCCTTCGCCATGATCGCCCGCAACCTGCCGCTGCAAGTGACCGGAGGGTCCTCCACGGTTCGTGCCACTGGCCAGATGGGCATGCGCGTCGCGGGCGCTGCGGCACGCACGGCACTGATTGCGACCGCTGCCAAGCGCTTCGGTGTCCCCGAAACCGAATTGACCACAAGCAAATCCCAAGTGATTCATGCCAATAGCGGGAGGGCACTGCGTTACGGCGATCTCGCCGCGGAGGCTGCCGACCTGGCGGTGAGGAACGAGCCCAAGCTCAAGTCGCCCAAGGATTATCGCTTGATCGGCACTTCGATTCCGCGGCTCGATATTCCTGCAAAGGTGAATGGCAGCGCGCTGTACGGCATGGATGTGCAACTGCCCGACATGCGCGTGGCCACGATCATGGCGGCGCCGGTGCGCGGCGGAAGACTTGAGGGTGTCGATCCTGCGCCGGCCTTAGGGATCAAAGGTGTCGAAAAGGTTATTAAGCTCGACAATGCGGTTGTGGTTGTGGCCCAGGGTTACTGGCAGGCACTCACGGGTCTGCGCGCACTGTCTCCCAAGTTCTCCGACGGGGGACACGCAGCGCTGTCATCGGTTTCGATCGCTGCAGCGCAAGCCGCCAAAATCAATACCGGCAAGCCGGATCACAAGAGCGGTCATGGCGACGTGCCGGGCGCGCTTGCAGCGAGCGGCCTCAAGGTCATCGAAGCGCAATATGCCGTGCCATTCATCCATCACGCCATGATGGAGCCCTTCGCACTCACCGCCCACTTCAAGAATGGCAAGCTGGAGCTGTGGGGCGGCGTGCAGGATCCCCTGCACAGCCGTAAGGCGGCGGCCCAAGCGGCCGGTATCAGTGTGGATCAGGTCACCTTCCACCCGATGATCATGGGCGGCGCCTTCGGTCGCCGCTTGCCAGGATATTGCGAGATTATTAGCCAGGTAGTTCAAATCGCCAAGCAGACTCCCCATCCGGTCAAACTCATCTGGTCGCGGGAGGAGGAAGTGAAACATGGCTCCTATCGGCCGCAAGCGTCGGCTCATTTAAAGGCTGCGCTCGATAAGGATGGTCGGATTGTGGGTTGGAGTACCGACTATGCCCAGTCCGAGGATGCCACGCGTGAAGCGCGGTTTCTCTATGACGTGCCGGCTTTTGCCCTGCGGCATTATGAATTTGTGACCAATCAACACGATGGTGCCTGGCGATCGGTTAATTCCAACCAGAACGGTTTCTATTGCGAGAGCTTCATGGACGAGTTGGCGGTCGCGGCGGGCGAAGATCCCTATCAATTTCGCCGTAAACATTTACATCCTGGGTCGCGCCACCTGGCGGTGCTGGATGATGTGGCAAAACGCAGCGGCTGGGGTAACCCGCTTGTCCGTGGGCGCGGCCGCGGCATGGCTCTGGTGGAATCGTTCAATACCATCGTCGCCCACGTGATCGAGGCTTCTGTCAGCGATAACGGTCGGCCGCGCGCGCACAAAGTGTGGTCGAGCGTGGATTGTGGCCAGGTAGTCAATCCCGACGGCGGCGCCGCGCAGATCATGGGCGGCATCATCATGGGCTTGTCGAGTTGCGTCGATGAAGCGATCACGCTCGAAAAAGGCGCCGTCGTGCAATCGAACTTTCACGACTATCCCATTCTGAAGCTGGCAGAAGCGCCGGAGGTAGAGGTGAATTTTCTGCAAAGCAGCGCCTCAATGGGCGGACTCGGCGAGCCAGGCGTTCCGCCTACTGCGCCTGCACTCGCCAACGCCATTTTCGCCGCAACCGGAAAACGCATCCGCCAATTGCCATTTCGCAATCAGGCCAAGGCGTAGCTACGAAGCCCTGTGGATGCAAGCACTTGAGGAAGGCAAACGCCGCGCACTCCTCGTGCAACGCGACAGCAGCCGCCTGGCCGAGCTCGACAAGCAGCAACTAGAACTCCGCTCCCACGTCCTCACACTTCGCGAAGGCGAGCTTGACTCACGTCTCCGCGATCTGCTCATTCGGCAGATCGCGGAAACGCCATCGCGCAGCTTGTCTAAATCTCCACCTAAGCGAGATCAGGCGCGCCAAGACAAAGCAGCGGCGTTAGCCCGCGCATCCGCGGTCCCAGTCCAGCCCAACACCATCAGCATGCAATAGGGGCGTCCGCTATGATGGAGGAACTACAACCATTTGAATGGGGGATTCGATGGGCAAAATCGTCAGCTTGTCGCGGCGCACGGTACTGGGGGGCTTGGCTAGCCTGCCAGTGTGGATGAGTCGCGCGGTAGTCGCGCAAGGTGTGCCGCCTTCGCGCGCGTTTCTGCAACCGCTTCCCCCGGTCACGGCCGCCTCGCAGGTCTTGAACGTCATGCAGTTCGAAGCACTCGCCCGAGAAGCGCTGCCGCCTGCACACTTTGGCTACATCGCCACTGGCAATGACGATGACTTCACGGTTCAGAGAAATCACGATGCTTTCTCGCACTATGAGATCAGAGCGCGGCGCTTCGTCGATGTGAGCCTACTGGATACCAGACTTACGGTGTACGGCGTCCCGTGGCCGTCGCCAATCTATCTTTCAGCCGTTTCGGGGCAGCGCGCCTTTCATCCGGACGCTGAACTGGGTACCGCGCGGGCCGCGCGCAGTCGCTCCGCGCAAATGATGCTATCGAATGTTGGGTCCACCGCGGTTGAGCCGGTCAGCGAGGCGCGAGGTGCCCCGATCTGGCAGCAACTCTACGCGACCGACGATTGGAATGTCACAGAGGCGGTGGTGAAGCGTGCGGAACAGGCGGGCTGCACCGCGATCGTTTTAACCGTCGATTCCATGCCTGACAGAAATAATGAAACCCTGCTGCGGGCGATGCAGTCGGATAGCCGAACTTGCACCCAGTGCCACATCAACAACTCGCATGACACACTCCACAAAGCGCCGATGTATGCGGGACTCGACATGTCGCGAGTGCACAATCTCATGCCCACATCGATCAGCTGGGAGTATCTCGACAAGCTGCGCAAGATCGTCCGCGTCAAGCTCATCATCAAAGGCATTGTGACCAGCGAAGATGCTGCACTGTGTGTACAACATGGCGCCGATGGCATCGTCATCTCCAATCATGGGGGCCGAAACGAGGAAACATTGAGATCCACGCTGGAATGTCTTCCCGAGATTGCGGCTGCCGTTCGCGGTCGCGTACCCGTGTTTCTGGACGGAGGGATTAGGCGCGGCACGGATGTATTCAAGGCACTCGCACTTGGCGCTACGGGCGTCGGTATAGGTCGCCCGCAGGTTTGGGGCCTGGCGGCCTTCGGGCAAAGCGGCGTAGAGCAGGTCATTGACATCCTCAATAGAGAGTTGGGACACATCATGCGTCAAGCAGGTACTCCAACCCTCGCCGGCATTACGCGCAACCATGTGATCGCAACCAGCTAGATCGGCGGGGGCGCGAATCTGCGAGGCAAAGTGCAAGGAGAGGACGTTTGACGACAAGCGGTATTCGATTTGCTGGGCCCTTGCCGCACTGACAGCCGTTGAGCTACTCGATCTATCAATTCGTAGCTGGGGGCGCGGAAAAGAGGAGATGATCCCAGCGCTTGAGTACGCCATCGGGTGTGCACAGAACTTCACCACCCGCTCGGATAAAACGCTGGTCGGGTTGCGCCCGGCTATTGAGTGACGGGTTCTTCGCGACCGTTCCCGAGATAATGGTCGATAGGGCCTTCCAAGGCAGGGAATTGGGCGGGCACTCATGCCGAACTAGCCCGACATGCGCCAACGCGTCTAGGTTTTGGGATACCGTCAGGAAACGAGTTGTTCTTTGAAAAATGCGGCTTTGTTCGGTCGAGACTGACTTGGTTTGAGCGAAAGCGAGACTGATCAATTTCAAAACTGCTGGGAGATGAACCCACCACGGGAGCTCGTCATGCAGGCGAGATAGAAATGATGACATCCTGTGTCGGCTTAAGGAGCTAATCTTCAAGTTAGATGGCTCAGAACACACAGCTGCGCAAGTTTCCGCCCTGCCTGGAAGTGCATCATGAAAACCCAACCGCCAGCGATGACGCTTTACTCCGGTCCCTTAAGCATGTTCGGTGCCAAGGTGCAGATCGCAGCCCTGGAGAAGGCTCTCGACTTTGATGTCGTGATGGTCGCCTATGACTCAATTCAAGGTTATTCGCCAAAGCATCCCGAAGTGTTGCGCATCAACCCAAAGGGCCAAGTGCCGGTACTGACGCATGGTGAGGTCGAAATCTTCGATTCAACCCAGATTTTTGAGTATCTAGAGCATTTGCAGCCGAATCCACCACTGTGGCCGCGTGATTTAAAACTCCGAGCCCGCGCTCGGCGGCTCGAGCTCGAATCTGACGAGGTTTATTTCCCGCACATCATTCGTCTTATGAACCTTCCACAACGCCTGGATCCTGCCGCGCTGGCAAACATAGCCGCGGCGACCCGTTACTACGAGGAAATGGAAGAGTTGCTGAGTGCCGGCGATTGGCTCGCACGCGACTACTCGTACGCCGACATCGCTTTCTACATGGCCGCGTTGTTTGGTGAGCGCCACGGAGTCCTGATTACCGCTGCGACGCCTCGCCTACTCAACTGGCGGGAACGTATGACGCAGCGTCCCGCCGCACGCACCGTCGTAAAAGCGATGGCTAACTGGCTGGAAGCTGCGGGCCGGCCGGTGCCGCGATTCATGTCGGCGTTATAGGCGATTCGCGTCCGCTGCCAATCCGCCAACTCGACCTTTCAACCCCCTATAGTTATACATACACCTTACATCACGAGTCAGCGCTCGCAGTTGTGCAAGTTGACCATACCATTGCAGATGTCTTCCAAGCGCTACGTAGGAATCTTTGGAGAGCGGAGTTCGGTCGCGCGGCTTCGCGGCCGCTGATCATTTTTGGAAAGTGTTTTCGCGCAATAGGCCAGGGTAATTTCCGACCCATAGTCAGGGTAGGTCCGTTTCATTGCCCTTCGGAGACAGGTTTGGCCCGGTCTACCTTCCCACCAAGTCCGCAACCACGAGAATCAGTTCGCCCAAATCGAATGGTTTCGCCAAGTGAGCTTGATAACCCGCGACCAGCGAGCGCTTTCTATCTTCCGCGCGCGCAAATGCAGTTAGCGCCAAGGCCGGAATTCGCTCGGCTCGAGACTCCTCGGCGCGCACTGTACGGATGAGTTGATAACCGTCCATTTTTGGCATCCCAATATCGCAGACGAGGACCATTGGCTTCGTCGTTTTCAGCACGGTCAGTGCGTGCTCCGCCGACGCGAAACTCGTCACCTTGGCACCCTGCTCCTCCAAGACCCGTCGCAGCAAATCGCGCGCATCGGGTTCATCGTCGACGGCAAATACATGCACACCATCGAGTCGTGGAAGCGGCTGCATCTCTCCCGGGTGAGTCTCTGCGGTCGGATGAATGCGCGGACCGCTCTGGTCGCCCAGCTGGACGATGGACACGGGCAGCTGCACGGAAAAAGTCGCACCCTTGCCTTCGCCCAGACTTGCGGCTCTAATTGCGCCGCCGTGCAATTCCACCAATTGCTTGCAGATCGCGAGTCCCAGCCCAAGGCCACCGAAGGTCCGAGTCGTGGAGCTGTCTTTTTGCGAGAATCGGTCGAAGACATGCGGAAGATAGTTGGCAGGAATGCCAATGCCTGTATCACTGACGCTCAGTTCGAGGTGCGAATTCACCCGTTGCAGCAGGACTTGTACTTGTCCCCCCTTGGGAGTGAATTTGATCGCGTTCGTCAGCAGATTCCATACGACTTGTTGCAGACGTGTACTGTCGGCACTGATAATGTCCTGGCTCGATGCGCCCAAAATCGCCTTGAGTCGAATGCCTTTGACGTCCGCCGATGGCTTGGCGGAGTCGACAGCTGCCTCTACGATGCTGGTAAATGAGACCTGCTGCAGCTCTAGTCGGAGCTTGCCCGTCATAACTCGGCTCAAGTCCAGAAGATCGTCAATGAGTTTAACTTGAGCTCGTGCGTTGCGCTCAATGACCTCGATGGCTCGCTTTTGTTCCTCGGGCCCTCTGGACTTCTCTCCTCTTAGCAGTAGCTGTGTCCAGCCTAAAATCGCACTCAAAGGCGTGCGCAGCTCGTGCGACAGCGTCGCTAGGAATTCGTCCTTGAGGCGAGTTGCGCGCTGCGCGGTAATTCGCGCATTTCGCTCGGCGTCCAACATTTCCTCGCGTTGCTGATTCGCACTCTCCATCGCCTCGACCCGCTTGGCCTCGGTCAGATCGCGCGTCAGCTTGGCGAACCCTAAGAGCTTGCCGGCGTCGTCGCGAAGTGCCGTGATGGTGACGTTGGCCCAAAATGACGTGCCGTCCTTGCGCAGCCGCCATCCGGTATCGACAAATTTGCCTTTTTCCGCCGCCACCTGTAGCTCGTGATCGGGCCATCCACTGTCTTTTACTTCCTGCGGATAGAATATCGAGAAATGCTGCCCGATGATCTCGCTAGCAGCATAGCCCTTGATTCGTTCGGCTCCGGTGTTCCAACTAGACACCCGTCCGTTGGGATCGAGCATAAAGATTGCGGAGTCGGCGACACCTTCGATGAGGAGGCGAAAACGTTCTTCGCTGCGACGCAAGTTTTCTTCGTTGGCGCGCCGTTGCGTCAGGTCGCGCGTGACCTTGGCGAACCCTACCAGCTCGCCCGTTTCATCGCGCATGGCGGTAATTACGACATTAGCCCAGAAGAGCGTGCCGTCCTTTCTGACGCGCCAACCCTCGTCTTCGAACACCCCTGTCTTGCTCGCAACTTCAAGTTCGTGCGCTGGTACCCCGGTTGCGAGCGCCTCAGGCGGATAGAACCGCGAAAAGTGTTGTCCTATGATCTCGTCGGCTCGATATCCCTTGAACCGCTCGGCTCCCGCGTTCCACGTCAGAACATGACCCTCGGGATCCAGCATGAAAATCGCATAGTCCCGGACGCTCTCGACCAAGAGCTTGAAACGCTCCTCGCTTTGCCGCAGGCCTTCTTTCTCGTCACCGCTCTTTTCGCGTGCCATGGGGCCAACCTAACATGCCGCGATTTTCACGTATGCCCTATCCGCACGTAGGTGTCTTCCCACGAAAGCGTTCGAAGGTGTCTCCAGACAGTCAGCGACGTCCCGGAGAACAAGCCTCAATCCACTATAAATTCAATTGTTCGTCCCGGATCTCTATCAATAGTTCGGAAAGACGCCCGAAGTCACGAGCCTTGTCCAAAAAATGGCTCGCGCCAAGCCCCTGGGATGCACGCATGTATTCCGGCAAATCGAAATTCGTCAAAACGATGATGATGGGCTTGCGCTGCGCAGTTGTCAGTGCCCGCATAACACCGAAGCCTGTGCCCTGCTTCAGATGCAAGTCGAGCACGATCACATCCACATCCTCTTTCTGGGAGACTGCGATCGCGACCGCTTCCGTGTCGGTAACGCCAATTAAGTTAATGCCCTGTAAAGGACGGATTGCCTCGTTCAACCGCTGAGCCAGCACATCGGAATCCTCAACCAGCAAGACCCTCAAAGATCGGCCAACCCGCATGCTAGAGGTGATTGAATCCATATTTGCCACACTGGGGTCCGATGCGAGCAACTATTTGCTCGGCGCTATCTTCAATTCGTCGCTGACCTTCCCTTTTCCGGCAATATTGGCTGCCTTCATTTCGACGGCAGCTTTTTCATCCTCCGAACGCACGACACCGTTCAATGTCACACTCCCGTTCACCGTCACGATCTTGATGTTGTGCGCATAGGAGGATAGCGATTTGTCGGCAATCACGCTTTGCCGTATGCGCTTGGTCAGATCGAGGTCCGATGCGTTGTTTGTCTGTGCGTCGGCACTGGCCGTTGCGTTCGATGCATCGACTTTGTTGCTCCTCGAATTGTCGGGGGGCACGCCTTGCGCAACGACGAGGGGAGTTACAAGCACGCTCGTCAAAGCTAATGCCAGAATCGTCGATTTATTCATGGTGTTTCCTCAAGTGATTAATTAAAGGAGGGGCCCCTGGACCGAGGGACCCCCTTGAACCGATTAGGCGACGCGCGTGGTCGTCTTATCGGCGGCCGCCTCGCCTGTGGAGGCGATATCTGTCGCGCCGGTGCCTTTAAGCAGGTCCTTCGCTCGAGAAACCTGTTCGGCCGTGTCGCAGTGCACGGACAGAAGTGTACCGCCGCCTTTTACCTGTCCTTCGTAGCGCTTTGCTTCATATTCGGGAATACCCATTCCTACCAGCGCACCAACCAAGCCGCCTACAGCTCCGCCGACGCCTAAACCCGCCAGGCCCGCCATGATGGGACCGGCCGCGATCAAAGGTCCGACGCCCGGAATGGCGAGTGCGCCGATTCCTGCCAGTACCCCGAGAGTTCCGCCAATTACGCCACCCGCAGTGACCCCGGCGGTCGTTCCCTCTGGTGCCTTGGTGTCCTTTTCATGCGCAAATTCCTTCGTGCTGCGGCTATCAGGCAACAGAACAGAGATGGCGGTGCTGGCATAGCCAGCCGCGATTAGACTATCGACTGCTCTTTCGGCATGTTCGACTGACTTGTAGATGCCAAATACGGCTGTATTCTTGCTGCTCATTCGTGACTCCACTTGCGGTAGTAATAGTAGCGGCGGGCTTTCCGCCGGGTGTGCGCAAGAGGTTATGCGCCGCGTGCAAATTAAGAAGTAGGACAATCCAATGGGATGGCGTGGGTTTACACGTGCGCCTGTGTCGGCCGCTTCTTCAAGGTGTCACAGCGCGTACCCAGTGCGTGAAGAACATCGTGGCTGCATTGCCTGCCAAGAGTCCAGCAAAGATGCACGCGGACGGAAAGAAAATCTCATCGATGGACGACCTTAACGCCGCCGGGATAGGCGTGGCGTGAGCATCCCGGTTTGTGCCATGTAGGCGGCGTACTGCTCCGGGAATTGCTGCAACATGACGGCTTCCTCGCGTCGAGCGCTGTAGATGAAGTAGGCGCTGACCGGAACCAGCAGCAGCAACCAGAAAATGTTTACGCCAAGCGCGGAACCGAGCATCGCCAAAATCAGCCCCGTGTAAATCGGATGACGTATGAGCGCGTAGGGCCCGCTGGTGACCAGTTCGGGCTGCTCCTTGCGAGACATGGGCATGCCCCAATTGCGGCCGAGGTACCGTCGCGCGATGATCGCCAAGCCGAAGCCAACCACACACAGCGCAACGCCGGTCCAGCCGAGAAGACTGGACTGGCTGGCAGAACGCTGGGCTTCCTCAAGAAATTCTCGAAGCGATGGAGATCGCAGCACCATGGCGATGAGTAAGATCACGACCAGACGCAGGCCGATTCTCCCACTCCACGAGCGATTGCTAGCGTTGCGCTTCGCGTCCACCGCGGCGACAGCCCAGTAGGCAACGAACAACAGCCACAACCCTGCGATGATGCGATGGCTTAGGCTCACTCTGGGTGAGAGTTTCGCGCCTTGTCACAGAAGACACAAATCCGGAGTCTAGGCCGACCGTGCCGGTCTTCCACCTCCAACGGCGAAACTCGGACCCACAGCGGCAGGTCACTTGTGGCCTGGGACTACGCTCTACTCGCTGTAGTTCTCCGCGGGTAGCTTGTCAATGGCTTGTTGGAAGGATAGGGCCGGCTTCTCGTCATACGCGAGAATGACCATCTGTAGCTGAAACCAGCCGTAGGCGTTTGGATCATCCGCAATCCTTTTGTACTCGCGTGTAAAGAAAAGCTTTGGCGACTCTCCTTGAGGGACCGGGCTAGGCAGCTTGTCCTCGATAGCGCGAAAGTCATTCACTAACTTGGCGAGGTACTGTGGATCGTGCTCTCGCCACCACGCCACACTGATACGGTTGGCCACCGTTTCGTACTGCCAACGTGCGGTGGCAGAATTCTTATCCGCTTGCTTGGCCATGAGGTCCCGCCGTTGTCGCAGCACCTCGTCTTGCATCCAATGCCCTAACTCATGAACAAAAAAGAAACGATAAAACATATCTTCGAATAGTGCGGCGCCGGTCGGTTCATCAGCAGTATAGGTAGCCCATTGAACAAAGCTGGCTTGTTCAGGCGGCGGCACTTTCTCCCAGTGTTCTTCGTGCACCACGTTGCCTTTTCCCATTCCGTAGAACGACAGGTTCGGACCTGCGTCGATTCGAACCTCAGGTATTTTCGATTGCAGGTCAAAGTTGCGAATGCGCGCTCGCTCCTGCACCTGCGCTGCGATAGCCTTTTCTTGGTCCAGAACCGGATCACGCTCGCCCAAGGAGGTCTGCGCAATTCCATCGCCCGAAGCCAATGCGAGAATTAGCGCAATGCGATACCTTTTCACAATAATACCTATCTGAATTGACGCGATGCTTCAGAGGCGAGACGGCTTCGCGGTCCGTATATATTCCACTTTCTTAGATTACAGCAACACGACGCTTTAAGGGGCCGACCATCTGTCGACCTTGACGTCAGGCATCATGCCGAAGCTCATTAGTCACGCATCGTCGGAAATACAGCTCGCGGATCCCGAGGACTCCAGCGTCCGGTCTCGGCTGCCGTAATGAAGTTATATGCGAGGCGGTTGAACTCGTCGGGCTCTTCCAGATTTATTGTATGTCCGGACCGAGGAATGACGGCAAGTCCCGCGGTCGCAATGGTGCGCTTCATCATCAATGCCGGTCCTAGACAGGGCTCGTCCTCATCGCCTGTCATGATGAGGGTCGGGACACTGATATTTCGCATCGAGCCCCGCAGGCTCCACAGCGAAGGCCGCTGCTTCTGGACTCCACGCATGGTCAAGGCTGAGCCGCGCGTCGAGTGATCGGCTAGTTGGTTGGCGAACTCGCTCCAGCCCCGAGGGTCCTTGTTCTGAAGTTGCACGCGTGCTGGTCCAAGGGCGTAGCTCTTTGCGAACTGGGCCATCGACTCATGCTCGATCCGAGCTGCGGTGGCCTCCATCTCAGCCTGAAATTCCGCTTGTCGATCCGGATCCGCTCCGTATCCGCATGAGGCGATCAGAAGCGACCGTGCCCGGGATGCATATGCCAAGCCGAAGTGCAGCGCCGCAAAACCGCCCATCGAGAGTCCGATGATGTGTGCGCGCTCGACTCGCAGATGCGCGAGAACATCGCGGATGTCGTCGCGCGCCCGTGCTTGGGAGTACCGTGTCGCGTCCTCGGGTACGTCAGAGGGCGGGTATCCCCGGGCGTTGAATGTGATGCACCGAAACCACCGCGACAGGAAGCGCACCTGCGGTTCCCAGCTGCGATGATCTCCCGCGAACTCATGAACGAAGACAATGGGAACGCCAGAACCCGTCTCTTCGAAATAGAGTCTGACGCCGTCATCGGTCATAGCGCTGCCGCTACGTGATCCTGGGGGTCCTGATGCCGTCATACCTGCCGACGGCCAAGACGCGGCTGTCTTCGTATTCGAGGCTTGAATCATCCCCCCCGCGGAGAAGGAGGCCAAGGCCGCAGCCGACACCAAAACCTCGCGACGTGACGGGGGCATAGCAATCTCCGTGAGCTTCTTGTACTGCTGATCATCCGCTGTTTAGTCAGGCAGTGGAGGGTCCACCACTCTGAGACGTTCTGGCGCTGCATTGAAGCAGTCTAGCGTGCTCCGAGACTGGCAGCTTGCAGGCTCGCATTTCTGCTGATCGAACTACTCAAAGTGGCCGAATCCGGACCCGTTAAAGTAGAATTTGCGCCGTCGCTCGCATCATCCACCCCACATGCCGCGGATCTCATGGCGGGAAACGCATCGCAGATTGGTTCTCTGGTATATACCCAAACTCGTTGCTGAGGGAGCGGAAATGCAGATACCCAATCGCCCGCTTGTCGATCAGACACTCAATGTTATTCTGGGCGCGTTCGCGCTCATGGCGAGTTTATGCGCATTCAGCCAAACTGTTGCGCAATCAGAGCCGTCATCGCCACTTCCGACAGTTATCAAGGCGTTCAGCGGTCACTGGAAGCTGACCGTCAAGTTCGAAGCCGCCTCCGGTTTTCCTGCGGGAACCGAAGGAACTGGCGAAGAAACCTGGCGTTCGGCGGTCGCGGGTAAATCTTTGCTGTCCGAGGAGTCGTGGAAGGCGGGTCCTCTTGAACTGTCTTTACTCGGCATCCTCTGGTGGGATAGCAAAGACCATCAACTTCACGCGATGGACTGCAACAACCAAGGCAAGAGCGTCTGCGATCCGAAGGACGCAGCCGAATCGGTGGTCGTGAAGTGGAACGGCACTGAACTTACCATCGATGAACCGGAAAGAGCGCCTGACGGCAAACTCGTCACCTCGCGAGTTACGTTCAAAGATATTAGGGCGAACTCCTTCACCGAAGTCGGCTCAATCGAAACCTCCCCAGGGAAGTTTCAGACCATGAGCACGATTCTTGCGAGCCGCACAGGCTCGTGAGTATCGTGGGGTCAAGACGGCACCCCGGTAATTTGACAACCCTCGACATCATTCGTTTAGGCCAGATCGACGATGTCGGTTGCGCAGTGACCGAAGGTAAGCGGCATCGAATCCGGTTGTTGCCACATTTGCGGCCAGTTGGGACATCCAGTCGCGATCGGCAAGAAACCTAGGGATCGGCCGCAGCCACCAAGCCACAGGATTTAGCCAACAGTTTCGGCCCACGTGATCGAGGCTATTCCAGTTTGTGGCGACTACTGCGCGCGGGCTGAGTAATCTCCGCATTGCCGTAGTGCTTGGCAATACGGCCGTCGCGGACGAAGTCTGCCATCATCTGGAAGTAGCCTGGCGCAAAGCGCGTGGAAATGCGCTCGCCTTTCGCATTCAACTCATACTGTGTCATGCCGTGCTCGGCGCCGGGATAAACGGCCAGTGTATAGTTCTTGCCCTGCGCGATCAGGGACTTGATGCGCTTGGAGGTCTCGGCACTGGGCGCTTCCAGATCGTCGCTACCGAGCACCCACAGTTGCGGCGTAGTGGAGGCGCGCAAAGTCGGCATCGGCTCGTAATGGAACGGCGTGGTGTGGATGAAACTGAACTCGTGACTGATTGCGTCGATGATCTGCTTCCGGTCGAGAGGCATGACGACGAATACGAAATCGCCGTGCACATCCTTGTACCAAGACTCAGACTTGTATTTCTGGCGTAGAGCGTCGAACGCTTCGTAGCCTTGCTCGCTCCCGGTCTCGACCACAAGCTCACCGGCGCGCGCCAGCTCGAGCGCTTTGGCAGTCTCCGCGGTGGAGTGATGGTGGAAATACATGTCTAACGCGACACTTTCCTGATCTTCTTCTAATACGGTGACTGCCAGACCGAAACTCACGATCGCGAAATCCACAGGTGCGCGGTTCACCGCAAGCGGTACCACCCAACCGCCTTGGCTGCCGCCCTGATAGCCGACGCGTCCTAGCCGGCTGCCAGCGAGCCTCTTCGCTTCCTTCATCGCGGCAATGGCGTCGTCAGCGAGGACGTCGAAATCCTGCGTGTATGTGCCTCCCGATACGCCGGTGCCTCGCTTGTCATAGACGAACGCGCCGACGCCCTGCGCCGGAAACATTCTCTGCAAGGCATAAGAGTCAAGCGCGGAATCCTGCTCCGAACCATGCACCAGCACTACGATCGGTATCTTGCCGCTGCCTTTCGGCAGTATCAGACGTCCGACCAACTTGACGCCATGGCTCTCGAAAACTGCATCGCGCGCGTCAAAGGCGATGCGCATGCCTGACACGTTTCCAAAAATTATCTCGCCCTTGTCGCAATCTGAGAATGACACGGTTTTGCCGTCAGGACGGTCTGTCCACCCATAGGTACTGCTCCATGGGCCATTCGCCTGCGGATGAAGTTGTCCAGTCTCGCCGGTAAACGTCCGCCAGCGCAGACTGTCGCCATCCGAAGGCGCCACATCTAGGGTTGTGCCGTCGCTCAAGCGATACGAGGCGACATGACAGTCCTTCCTTACGTCGGCTCTTGCGAGCGGAAACGACAGCAAAAGTCCAAACAATGCGATGGCGGTGAGTATTTTCATGCGCGTGGTTTTCCCCAAGGTCCAACGATCTGACCGCTGCGACGATAGGAGACCCTACCCGATCTTCACGCAGCTAGCTTGAACGGAATTGCATCAGCCGTGAGTCTGGCCCGCGGCTCCGCCACGCGCTTGGCGGGTAACCGGTCAAGAAGCGCACGCTTCGGCTCAAGTGCGCGAGGTCCGAAAAGCCAAAATCGTGCGCAATCGTCGTCAGCGATTGAGGCGATCGCAACACTTCAAACCATGCACGTCTTGCTCGTGCCTCCAGTCGAAATTGCTTTGGCGACACACCGAATTCGCGGTGGAATCCACGCGATAACGCCTCCGGTCGCATGCCGACCTCGCCGGCCCAACGGCGCAGTGACAGGGACGAAGTACTCTGCAGAGCTGACGCCAACCTGCCCGTCCAATGCTGCAAAGGCGCCCTTACCGCTTGGAGATTTTCCGCGAGAGCGACCGCGGACTCGCGGGGATCCCGTTCGGCCAGTCGCGCGAGGAGGTCGGGGTCAGTGACACGGTACTGGCCTTCGGCCCAATCATCCATCCAGGGCAGGAGAAGAATCTGAACCGCGCGCGAGCAGCTGGAGCGATTAGCGTGGCAGTCAAACCTCCCATGGAAAAGCACATCTCCGGGCCCGACTTCCACGCGACCCCCAAAGCCGGCTTCTATAAAGGAGCCGGCCAGCACCACGCTCGCATAACCCTCCAAATGACGGTGCCGGGAGGGCGCGGCGCCCCGCGGAAATGTCTCGAGCCCAACGTGAACCGATCTGTACCTATGTCGCGCATGCATGCTGCGAGTTTAAAGGGCTTCGTCCACGATTTCATTGTCACCTTGAACCCTTCCCATCGCCAAACGCCATTCCTTCCACTAACTGATGCAGAAAGCGATCTTCCCAGGCAAACACACGCCAATTCGGCGATTGTTTATGCCCTGCGGACGCGTACGCGAGCTATTCCTACATTTCAGAAGCGTTTCGCCGTGTAAGCTCCAAAGCTATAACTTCCTAAAGTCGGCGCACATGACAAAAACCAAAAACAAACCGCCGGCGCGATCTCAAGTACGTCGCGGCTCAAGCGCTACCGGCCAAACGAAGGATACCTTCATCGAATCCATGGAATGCCTGCCCGTCTCCAAACTCCCTCGAGGCCCCGAATGGAGCTACGAGATTAAACTCGACGGCTTCCGCTTGAGTGCAGTAAAAAAAAACGGCGAGACAACCCTCTATTCTCGGCGCGGCAATATTCTAAATCGCAAATTTCACTATATTGCCACGGCATTGAAGAAACTCCCCGACAATACCGTCCTGGACGGCGAGCTCGTCGCTCTCGACTCCAAGGGCAAATCTGACTTTGGTCTCTTGCAGAATTTCCGCTCCGCTGAATCCGAGATCCATTACTACGTCTTTGATATTTTGACTCTCAAAGGCAAGGACGTCTCACAGCGACCTTTAGATGCAAGACGCGCACTGTTGGGCAAAATTCTGCCCCGTAACGAGCACATCAGCAGCTCCGCGGTCGAGCACGGCACCTACGCTAAGTTGCTCAAATTTGTAAAGCAGCATGGATTCGAAGGCATCATCGCGAAGCGCTCCGACAGCCCCTATGAGCCGGGGAAACGATCCGGTCTCTGGCAGAAGTACCGCTTAAATCTCCAGCAGGAATTCGTCATCGGCGGCTACACCCGCGGCGCCAACGGATTCGACGCCCTGATCATCGGCTTCTACCGCGGCAAAGATCTCATTTTCGCCGCCCGCGTCCGCGCAGGCTTTGTCCCCGCGAGCCGGCGCGAAGTATATGACCAACTCAAAGGCCTCAAAATCACCAAATGCCCATTCGCCAACCTGCCCCAGAAAGAGCCTGGCCGCTGGGGGCAAGGTCTGACTGCGGAGAAAATGAAGAGTTGTATCTGGCTAAAACCTGAAACAGTGGTTCGCATCGATTTTGCGGAGTGGACTAGCGCAGATCACCTCAGGCACCCAAAATTTGCCGGGTTACGAGACGACAAAGATGCACAGAAGGTCGTCAAAGAAACTTAGCTCGGTGGCGACATCGCCAGAGAAAGCCACATGAAGCTCGCCGCAGTGACCTTCGGAACGGAAGGTGACACGCGGCCAATCGCGGAGTTGTGTCGTGCTCTAATGGACGCCGGTCACGAGGTAACGCTGTTGGCGGCTGGGCAGACACTGCGACGGGCTCAGGACCTCAATGTGCCGCATGCGACGTTAACGGGTGACATGCGCGGGGCCCTACTGTCTATCGCCACGGTCCTATCTGGAAAGACGAGTCCGAATGCTCAGGCGCGGGCTCTGGCACGTGTTGCAAACGAGAACGCGGCGGCTTGGATGCATGAAACGTTGCACGTCGCCACTGGCTGCAAGGCGCTGATCTGCGCGGGGCTTGCGGGCTTTGCCGGCTTATCTGTCGCGGAGAAGCTTAGGATTCCAGTCATCGGCGCGGGTATGTTCCCCCTCACACCGACTGCCGAATTTCCAGCGCCGTTCCTACCACCTCGAGAAACGCCGCGATGGCTGAACCGATTCAGCCACCGCCTGGTCGTGCAGCTGCTGTGGTGGGCCTTTCGCAAGGCGACCAACGAGGCGCGCAGCACGGCACTGGGGCTACCGCCGCGCCGAAAGCCCTGGACGAACCAGCCCATGCTTTATGGAATATCGCCCAGCTTGCTACCAAAACCCGCCGACTGGCCATCCAATGCTTATATCTGTGGCCAGTGGCTACACCCCGTCGAAAACTGGGAACCGTCGCGATACTTAAAGGACTTTCTTGTCGCCGGCGAGGCTCCCATCTATGTCGGGTTCGGGAGCATGGTGGGATTTGATCGAAAGCCTTTGTTAGACACCCTCATTGCCGCCGTCGCCGGTCGTCGTGCGCTCTTCTATCCGGGTTGGAGCGGCACCGAGGAACTTCAGCTTCCGAACAATTTCTTTGTGCTCGACGATACCCCGCATGAATGGTTGTTTCCAAGAACCTCACTGATCATTCATCACGGGGGCTCTGGAACGACGCACTCCGCCGCACGCTCCGGCATCCCTTCCATTGTGCTGCCTTTTGCGGGCGATCAGCCCTTTTGGGCAGAGCGATTGCGACTACTTGGGGTCACGCCCGACTACACCAGCGTACGTCAGGTCAATACCGCTTCTCTAGTACGCATGATCGATATCGCCGGGTCGAAAGAAATGCGCGACCGCGCCGCCTCACTGGGCCAAACGATGCGCGGCGAAGACGGCTTAACGGCAGCTATAAAGACGATCGACCATTTGCTTCATGCAACTACAAAAGGACCAGCAGAGAAATCGCGCTGATCTCTTCATGCTTGTGGCTTCGGCCGCTTCAGAACCGCAGAACTCCGCTCATCCTCCGCGACCTTGCGGTAAAAGAGCTTCAGTTCATCGGCCTTCTCGGGCGGCACACTCAGCTTTTTGATCTCCAATGTACGGGTGTACCTGAGCGTCCGACCCGAGAATTCCGTCTTGCTGTGATACGAGGCGAATCCATTCTCGATGTTTGTGGCAGGGGGCAGTTCATCCACGGCGTACCCCACGGGCAATTGTATTTCGACGGTATCGATGTCGCGCTCCGGCTCGTCAAACTCCACAGCGTGGACCCGTGCGCCTGGCGCCTCCAGAAAACCGGCGGCCTCATTGCCAAGCAGCCGGGGGCGCAGCAGCAAGAGGTCGCCCGCGGTTTTCGAATAGTTGGCAACTTCCAACGTGTAGTGCCATTCGAATGGCAGAGCTTCGGCGTGCAGGTTTAAGATCGATGCTTTGATGACCTGAAAGTTTGATAACGAGCCTCCCGCCAATCTCTCGATCGGTTTGATCCGATCCGTGTCGATCGCGGCGGCGCGCAATTGTGCGCGCTGTTGCGCAGCGTGGCCGCCGCGATGGACTTCGTCCACCTTGCCCTTGAGCGTGCCCTCATCGTCCAATTCCATCGTCGCAGTGCGTGTAACGCCGCTCAATTCCGGTGAAAGCTGCGGCAGTTGCACGAGCTCACCGCCATCCTGTCCCACCAGCAAGGCGAAGTTGGCCTGAAGCTCACCGCGCAGCGCGCCGAATGGCGTCAAGGAGTCGGTCGGATCGAAAAACAGCACCCGTCCCCATTTCGCGGACTGCATCTGCGCCGGCAAGTCGGTCCCTTCCCCTGCCGGCAACACGATGGCGACAATCGCGTGATTGAATTGCAGATTCGGCGGCGTGCTTGCCGATACTGCCCCTCGCTCCGTGTTTATGATGGCGTAGTAGGATTCGACCCCAATTTCTTTGAGCATCGTGCTCAGCAGCGTAGCGTTGTCCTTACAGTCGCCATAACGATGACTGAAGATATCCGCCGCAAGGTGCGGCTGATGGCCGCCGATGCCCAATTCGATCGCGACATAGCGAATATCGGTCTGCACAAATTTGGCAATTGCTTGAATTTTCGCCAAGGGAGTGGTCGCGTTTGCAGTAAGCTCCCCCACCTTTTGTTTCATCGACACCGATGTTGTGTGACGATCGCCAATCAGCCTTCCATACCAAACGCCGATGTCGTTCCAAGTGCTGATTCCCGAACCCTTGCCGGGCGGGCTCATCGACAGCACCATTCTTGCCGCGATCCCCGACCAAGGCGGCATGAAGGGCTCTAATTTGATCGGTGCAACTTGATTCAAGACCCAGACCCATTGATTTGGACCGAGGCTTCGGGGTGCTTCGGTGTCGTGATTTAACCAGTGGGACTCGTACGACCATCCAGCCGGCAGTATCAGGGTAAATCGCTCCTCGCCGATCGGAACGATGTTTTGCACATCCCAATCTTCGCTCAGGAACTCGGGTCGCAATTCCTGCTCGACCTCGTAGCCAATGACGGTTCCGACCTGTGCTCCGGGAATGGCAAGCAACTTCATGCGCAGATCCGTCACCAACTCCCCACCCTCAACATCGATGTCAGCGGAATCGATCGCATCCCGCTCCTTGACTTCGTACTCCTTGCCGTCGGGTGTCATGCTCCAGCCATGCAGATCGGTGATGGGGTACATCGGACCATAGTAAAATCTCGGCCTGGCCTGATCTACACCGTCGGGTCTCAAGATTTTTGTGACTTGCCGGTTTAGCCGCTTAATCTTGCCGTTTGGGGTCACGGTTAGCACGGTGTCGCGATACAGAATGACCGCATCCGCTTTCGCGTCATGCGCCGGTACTTGAGCGCCCATCTGCGCCCGCATCCATGCCGGCGCACCGCCCTGAGCCGTTGTTGAAAACGCCATCGCGCAGCACATGGCGATTGAAAGGAGTTTGATTCGGCGGCTGTACCTCACGCTATCGGGCCGCAGTATTTTGCAGCCGCGAGAGCACCGCCGATTCATCGTCCGCCGATCGGACGTTTTGAAAGAAGCTCTGCAGCGTGCCGTAATATTTGACATTCACCAGCGTCAGATCCAACCGAAAAGAGCGCTGCATGTGCATCTTTCCGCCGGACTCTTCGAATGAGCTACTGTAGCCATAGGCCTTTTCCGAAACCTGCCGCGCCTGCGGCAGGCTGCTCACCTGCCATTCCTTCGGCACTTCGATGGTTATGTCGTCACTCATTTCGGTAGGCGATAAAAAGTAGATGGGATGTTCGCGCGCCGAATGCAGAAACATGCTCTTCTGCCGCGCGGTGAATACTTGCGCCGGCAATAGCAGGCGCGAGCCGGCGCCCGTGCCCCACCCATCGATTCGCACGCTGTACTGCGCTTCCAGCGCCGATACGGAGCTGTCCCAGTCCGGGTGATTGGTCAATTGCACTTCCGCGCTCCTGGGCATCGCGGACTTCAGGTCATTTTCCAAATATTGCTTGCGATCCGCGTCATCTTCCAGGTTCTCGGTGAGCCGCCTCGTCATCGCCTCCTGCCCGGTAAAGGTCACCGTGACATTCCCTTCCAGGGCGCCGCTTGGTGACAAAGTGAACTGCGCCTTACGTTCAATGTGATTCTCTTTGGACGAGGGCAGCATCGTCGTTACCCAATCGCCGCCATCCTTATCGAGGCGTCGTGCACTGACGGCAGTCTCGTACCAGGGCAGCAGCCCATAAGGGGTATAGCGGGCTCCGGGATCGAAATACTTCGCCTGTCCGCCCACCATGACGAGGACGATATTGTCGTTCAAATTCCTGGCGTTCATCATCGCGGGGTTGAAGAAACGCTTGTTTCGAGTCGGCACCAGCACCGGATAGGCATCGAACCCCGCCGCCCTGACTAAGCCTAGAAATAGCCAGGTGATTTCGTCCCCATATCCGTAACCATGATCCAACAGGTCTTCGACATTCTTCGCGCCCTTGAGCCCCTCGCGTTTGACCTCCTCCTCGGAACGCGATCGTTCAAAGGTCAAATTTCGGATACGCTGGGCGCGCTCGTATATCTTCTGCAGCTTCACAGTGTCGGGATCGGCAGCGCCCACGATCTGTGCCAAGGCAGCTGACAGTGCGCGCGGGCGGTCGAGGAAGTGCTCGACGGTTTTATAGGCGTCCTTGCTGAATGCTTTCCAATAGGACGTCGAATCCTTTTCGTGCGCGAGCTCACCCGAGTCGTAGACGAAATCAACGCGGTATTTGAGTTCGTCCTCCGGCGGCATGAATTCCTCTGTGACAAAGGCCGGCAGGTCGTGCGCTTCCATGCGAACCTTTTCCGACACCATTTTCGGCGGCAGCGCTCCCGGTGGGAGGCCATTGGGCCAGGCCATTCTCAACACAAAACCTGGATAACGCTTCAACGAGAACTGCGCATTCTGAGTAAAGAGGTTTTGACTCAAGATCCATTGGGAATCGTAAACAAGGTTCGGCGCGAAATCGTGTCTGTATCTATATTCAATAATGCTGCCGACTTGCACGTTCGGCAGAGTGAAAGTCTTGGCCGAATACCTGGTACCGTTCACTTTCACCAGCGACTTATCGAATATTTCTCCGTCGAAATTGACGATGCTGCCGTCGGGCCGGATAGTGCGAGCGTGAATGGCGCGAATGTTTTCAGTGCCTTTGAGGTAGGGGATCTCGATATTTGCGTTATCCCTTCCCTCCTCCGTCAAAATCTTAATGCGCTCGTAAGTGGATTCCGAGGGTTCGTTATCATCGCGATCGATTTGCCGATAGAGGTAAATGGCGGGTGCGTTCGGCGCTTTCGGCGCGCTCCGCATGCTCAGATCTTCCGCTGAAATCGGCAACCAGTCCTCGCCGCGAGCGTAACAAGTTGCGAAAGTCATCAGCAGAAGCGCTGCGAAACGTCTTAGGTTTGCTGCAAGGCTGAACGCCGGCATGAATCGATCCCTGAATAGATATTTTTATGCGCCGCCTTCATGAGCAGCGCTGACTCAATTATGGCGTAACGCTAGTACGGCGTCGAGCCAACGGCGTCACACTCCCGCACAATCAATAGGTTGCCACGTCAGATGCATGCAGTCTCACAATTGGTGAGTCGCGAACCCGTCGCGGCAGTCAGGTGATCCGAGAACTCGGGGATTTCCTACAGGCGGCCGGTGGGCCTCTGACCCGTATTTGCCGCTAGGGCGGCGCTGCTTCCAGAGTATTGCCCCTCTACAATGAGGCGATGCAACTCCCCCCTGCTTCTCCGGCACCCATCAATGGGTTCGTGCATGTTCGCGGCGCGCGGGTCCACAACCTCAAAAATATCAATGTCGAAATCCCCCGGGACTCGCTGGTCGTATTCACCGGCATCTCCGGGTCCGGTAAATCATCGCTGGCGTTTGGCACGTTGTATGCCGAAGCGCAGCGGCGCTACTTCGAATCGGTCAGTCCCTATGCACGCCGGCTCATGGACCAGATCGCCGTTCCGGATGTCGACTCGATCGAGGGATTGCCACCCGCCGTGGCCCTGCAGCAGCAGCGCGGTACGACCAGCACGCGCTCTTCCGTGGGCAGCCTCACCACGCTGTCCAACCTGCTGCGCATGCTGTATTCCCGCGTCGGTGATTACCCTCGTGGCCAACCGATGCTATACGCCGAGGATTTTTCGCCGAACACGCCGCAGGGTGCCTGTCCAAAATGTCACGGATTGGGCTCTGTCTACGACGTCACCGAGACGGCCATGGTACCTGACACCTCGTTGAGTATCCGCGCGGGGGCCATTGCGGCCTGGCCGCGCGCCTGGCATGGGCAGAATCTGCGCGACATTCTGGTCAGCATGGGGTACGACATCGATACGCCGTGGCGCAAGCTGCCGAAGAAACACCGCGACTGGATCCTTTACACCGACGAGCAACCGACGGCGCCTGTTTATGCCGGGTACACGCCCGCGGAAACCCGGCGCGCGTTGCGCCGGAAAGAGGAGCCGAGTTATCAGGGCACCTTTACGGGCGTGCGCAACTACGTGCTGCAAACATTTCGAACGACTCAAAGTCCGTTGATGAAGAAACGTGCGGCACGCTTCATCAGTTCGGCGCTCTGTCCCATGTGCCACGGGAAACGCTTGAAGCGCGCGGCGTTGTCGGTCACCTTTGCTGGACAAAACATCGATGCCCTCTCGCATCTGCCGCTGAACGAACTCACTTCGCTGCTGGAAAAGGCTGCCGCGCCCGGGGTAAGCCAAACCTGGCCGCAGGAAAAGCGGCTGGCGGCGCAGCGCATCATCGGCAACTTTCACGAACGCGTCGCGAGCTTGCAGCAACTAGGCTTGGGCTACCTGTCGCTGGAGCGCAGCACCCCAACGCTCTCACCGGGCGAGTTGCAGCGCCTGCGCTTGGCCACCCAGATCCGTTCCAATCTTTTCGGCGTGGTGTACGTCTTGGACGAGCCGTCCGCCGGATTGCATCCCGCCGACACCGAAGCGCTGCTCGAGGCATTGCAGCAGCTCAAGGCGGGCGGCAATTCGCTGTTCGTGGTCGAACACGATTTGGAGGTGATGAAACGTGCCGACTGGATCGTGGATGTGGGTCCGGGTGCCGGCGCCAACGGCGGCCGCGTTCTCTATAGCGGACCGCTCCAAGGCCTGCGCAACGTGACCGAATCGCACACGCCGCGCTATTTATTTGCCGACGCTCAGCCCGCGCGTCCAGAACCCCGGGCTGCACGCGGCTGGCTCGAACTGGCCAAAGTCAGTCGCAACAACTTGCATGAACTCGACATTGCCTTTCCCTTAGGCGTATTCACCGTCGTCACCGGCGTATCCGGCGCGGGGAAAACGAGCTTGGTGAGTGAGGCGCTGCCTGAGCTCTTGGCGGATCGCCTGGCAAGCGCAAAGGCAACCGTTCAAGAGGAAACTGCTGAAGAACCTCTATTGAGCGCCCGACAATTTACGCGCGGCAGCATCGCCGCCGGCGCCCAATTTATAGACCGCGTGGTTGTAATCGACCAAAAGCCCATCGGCCGCACGCCGCGCTCGAATCTCGCGACCTATACGGGTTTTTTTGATGAGGTGCGCCGGTTGTTCGCCGCCACGCCGGCGGCCAAGGCGCACCATTACCCCGCAAGTCGATTCTCCTTTAACGTCAAGGGCGGCCGCTGCCCCACCTGCGAAGGGGAAGGTTTTGTCTGTGTGGAATTGCTGTTCATGCCGAGCGTATACGCGCCCTGCCCCGCTTGTCACGGCACGCGCTACCAGGATTCCACACTGCGCGTATCTTATCGAGGCAAGAATATTGCCGATGTGCTCGCGCTAAGCGTCGATGAGGCCGACGAATTTTTCGCGGAGCAACCCGGCATTCACCGGCCGCTCAAGTTGTTGCGCGATATTGGCCTCGGCTATCTACGCCTGGGACAACCCGCAACCGAACTGTCCGGAGGCGAGGCCCAAAGGGTTAAACTCGCTACCGAGCTGCAACGCATAGCGCGCGGCGCGACGCTCTACATCGTCGATGAGCCCACCATCGGCTTGCATCCTGCCGATGTGGATAAACTGATGATTCAACTCCAAGCCTTGGTGAGCGCCGGCAACACCGTCATCGTCGCTGAGCACGAAATGCGCGTTGCGGCGGCGGCGGATTGGATTATCGATTTAGGCCCCGGCGCGGGCGATCGGGGCGGCAAGATCATTGCGGCCGGAACCCCGCAGACCGTGGCCGCGCATTCCACCAGCAAAACTGCCGCTTATTTGGCCCCGCTGTTGCACACTTCGACCCGGGGCACCCCGTAAGCGCTCGAGATTTTATCGAGCTAGATGCGCAAGATTGTGCGCTGCTGATGCTATTCTCAACACCTAGTACCGCGTGACAACCACGACGTCTCCCTCCCGACGTGTCACAGTCACGCTGACATTGTCATCCTGACGTTGTAGCAGCACGTCGACGGAGCCGGTCCTGAGGCGCAAGTTTCGCAGTCGCACATGATCCAGAAACTTGGGTAGCATGGGACGATAGAACTTAACCTCACCCGTTCGGTCGAGCAATTCGAGACCCAGAGAGGCCTGCAACAGGCATAACGGGGTCGCGCTTGCCCAAGCCTGCGGAGAACAGGCGACCGGATATTGCGTTGGGCCGTTATGCTGCCGCCGCACAAAACCACAAAATAGTTCGGGAAGACGACGCAAATCCATATAACTGGCAGCGTCGAACAAAGCGCCGAACACTCGGGCCGCCGAACTCTGCAGCCCATATCGGGCGAAGCCCATCGCGATGAGCGCGTTATCGTGCGGCCATATCGATCCATTGTGATAGGACATTGGATTATATCTGGATTCTGCTGAGCCTACGGTCCGAATGCCCCATCCGCCGAAGGTCGCATCCGACAAAAGTGTGTGCGCGACTAGCTGTGCCCGCTCGGCCGATGCGATGCCGGTGAACAAGACTTGGCCAGCGTTCGAGGTCACCACACGGCACGGCCGCTTGGCGCCGTCCAGTGCGAGCGCGTACGTCGAGAGTTCGTCGCACCAGAATTGCGCTTCGAATTTCTTTCGCAGCGATTCGGCTTGGGCTGAAAGTTCCGTGGCGCGCTGCGCAAGTCCGAGCGCTTCGGCCAGCACGGCAGCGTGCCGTTTCGCGCCATAGACGTAACCCTGCACCTCGCAGAGTGCAACCGGCCCTTCCGCCAAGCGTCCGTCGCTATGAAAAATCGCGTCGAACGAATCCTTCCAGCCCTGGTTTGCAAGGCCTTCCTGGGTCTGGCGGTGATATTCGACGAATCCGTCCCCGTCCCGATCACCATATTGATCGATCCAGGCGAGTGCCGCCTCGGCGTTCGGCCACAAGGAGCGCACCGTTTCCAGATCGCCCGTCCGTCGGAAATATTCGCCGAGCAAGAGCAGAAACAGTGGCGTCGAGTCGATGCTCCCGTAGTAGCGGCCGAACGGTACCTCGCGCAGATTCGCCATTTCCCCGTGGCGCATCTCGTGCATGATTTTACCCGGCTCCGCGTCGCGCTCCGGTTCAACCTTGTCGGCCTGTGTGGCGGCAAGAAATTCCAGCACGCCCTTAGCGATTGTCGGATCGAGCCACAGCGTCATCAGCGCGGTGATGATTCCATCGCGTCCGAACGGTGTGCTGAACCACGGAATTCCCGCATAGGGATAGGGACCCTGCGGAGTGTCCGTGAGCAGCATGTACAAATCCGACACCGAGCGCCTGACGATTTCGTTATATACGGAGTTGGAGCTGTCGACGCTGGCAGCGCGTGCGCTCGATTCCTTGAGGGCGCGCCGCGCGGCGCGTAATTGTCGATAAAACAAACGGCCACTCCACTCACTTTGCGTCGTCTCAGCAAAGCTGACCCGCACAAATATTCGCCGCGTGGTGCGCGGTTTGAGGGCCAGATCAAAAGAGGCTCTGGCCGTGGTCAGGGTGTTGGGCACCGGCGAGAAAGCAAGCTTCGTTACCCGCTCTATCGCATCGAGACCCCTGTAGCGCAGCGCGACGCCGTGATCGCGTTCCAACGCAGCGCGGGCTTCTCCGCGGGCGCAGCGCCGCTCCCCTCTCACCTCGAAGAGGTCTGCAAAGTCCGAGTCGAAGCGGTAGGTCAGACGGATGTCCACCGCGCAATCGCTGAAGTTCTTCACCAGTAGACGCTCATAACAGCCTCCATTCCACATGAACTTCATGCGATTCAGATGAATGTTCTCCCGCCGCAGAGCGATCTTGCCGTCTATCTTCAGATCAGGATTGCTCAAGTCGGCCGTGAAGACGGCATTGTCATCCTGCGTCATAGACGAGAGCATCAGCGGCCGCTCCTCGGCGAGCAGCAACTGGAACTGCGACAGCATGCGAGTGTCGCGATAGTACAAACCCTCGGGATTGCCCGGCTCGCCGCCGATGTCGCCGCGGTGATCGAAAACCGCAAAACTGTCGCCATTCTTCAATGTCCGCGTGCGCCGCTCTTGCACGTTGGCGGAGACGGCGATGGCAAATTGCGGCGTCGGTATGTCGCTATGCGAATCGGCGGACGCTACAGCTTCGATTATGGAGAATTTGTTCACTCGGAGTTCCAACCTAAAATGTAAAGTTTTCAGAGGCATCGCGACGGAGCAGAGCGCGACTTCACTGCCTAAGAGTCCTCTTACAGCGTTCAGTTCCAAATTGAAAGCCGACAAAGCCTTGGTGAGTCGATAAGATGTCCTCTACCGATGTTGGTCTTTTATTTGCAGGGATGACATGAAGATTGCGCAAGTCGCACCGCTCGCCGAAGCCGTCCCGCCGAAGTTATATGGGGGCACCGAGCGCGTGGTGGCTTATTTGACCGACGCCCTGGTCGAGTTGGGACACGAGGTCACCTTGTTTGCGTCAGGTGACAGCTCAACTAAAGCGTTCCTATCGCCCGTTTGGCCTCGCGCACTGCGCCTGGACCCGAGTGTCAAGGATCATCTTGTACCCATGATCATGCAGCTTGAGACGGTCGCACGGCGGGCGCATGAGTTCGATGTGGTCCACTCACATATCGATTACCTCGGCTTCCCATTGCTGCGCCGGCTCGGGACGCCGTCCCTGACTACCTTGCACGGCCGCCTTGATCTCCCTGAGTTGTCTGCGCTCTATCGCTTGTATGGTGACGTACCCGTGGTCTCGATTTCGGATTCACAGCGCGTGCCGCTGCCGCAAGCCAACTTCATTGCCACAGTTTTCCACGGGTTGCCGAAGGATTTGCTGGTCAAGGGCGAGGGAAGCGGCGGCTATCTCGCCTTCCTTGGGCGCATTTCCCCCGAAAAGGCGCCGGATGCGGCAATTCGTATCGCCGCGCGCGCCGGCATTCCACTCAAGATCGCCGCAAAGGTGGACTTGGTCGACCGGGAATATTTCAAAACCACGATTGAGCCCCTGCTCGGACAAAGCGACGTTGAATTCATCGGCGAGATTCGCGAGGACCAGAAGCAGGAATTTCTCGGAAATGCCGCAGGACTCCTCTTTCCGATTGCGTGGCGCGAACCTTTTGGCCTGGTCATGATTGAAGCCATGGCGTGCGGCACTCCTGTCGTCGCATTTAACAACGGGTCAGTACCCGAAGTGCTTGAAAACGGCCTGACCGGCTTTATTGCGAGCACAGAGTGCCAGGCTGTTGATGCAGTGCGGCATTTGCATATCCTCGACCGAAACCGAATTCGTCGCGAATTCGAACGCCGTTTCACAGCGCAGCATATGGCCCAAGATTATTTGAAACTCTACGCAAGCATGTCGCGGCTACGTCGCCTGCCTGCAGTAGGTCTAAGAGTGGTAGGGGACGATTTCCCAACTCGATCGCGTCCATCGCGCGAGCACGCCGCAGCTGCCACTAAGAAGGAATGTATCCCCATATCGCCGCTTAGCAAGGGTGGCATGGGATCTTTCCTATAGGCCATTTCTCGCGCATCGTGAGTGATTCAAAAAAACGGATTACCGAGCGTGGTCGACTTCCCGCAAATCTTGCGGCGCCCCATCCGGAGCGGAGGGAACTTCCGCCTGTAAACGCGTGGCAATATTGGCAGAGGCCGTGAGCACGGCGCCAGACCCGCTGACCGCATCAGAGGCGCTCTTCATAATTCGCCAATCCAACGGCGAAATTCCTTTCGCAATTAATTTTTGAAACTGTCGCGCAGCCGTCGCAGACTCCGTGGCCGCGGCATTGAGCCCAATCGAAGGACTCAATAATTGCGCCGTACTGACTAGCGCAACGGTCCGCCACGCGTCGGGTTGCGAGATCTGCTGCGCTAAGGCGAGGCTCACGAGGCAAGCCACATGGCCGACACCCGATCGTTGACTAAAGGCAAGCCCCTTCTCCCGATGACCGGAGTAAAGCTCAAGCCCTGCTTCGACAATCAACACGGTAGCTCGGACCAGGTTGTCAGTGTCGCGGGACGCCCCTGCGGGCGCTGGGACTAACGATCGCCCCCTCAAAAACGCTTCCAAGGGCGCTCGACGCAACCTGGCCTGCAGGGCCCCGTCCCATCGGCGCGCAATCGCTTTGTTTGGATACACGATACCCATCGACAATTCCCGCATTCCATCGGCCAAGGAAAGGAAATTTCTCCGCCATCACCAGACGGCCTATCGGTTTATAACTTAATACGTCCGAGCCTTGATAAATGCGACGCGCGTCCTAAAACCGAACTTAGCGTCAGTGACGCCCGTTCCATGATGGCGCTCTGCGCCACTGCGAATCGAACCACCGTCCTACATCTGACCGAGTGATTTGGGGATGCAGCCTTTGTAGCAGGAGCGCGCAAAGTACCCTTTCAGCATGCTGGAAATCACTCTGAAGGAGCGTTCAAATGACCCAGACATCTAAGAAGCAAGACAAACCGAATGATCCACCCTATTCGGGCGGTGAAGACGAGGGCGGCAAGAAGTCCAAATCGCCGCCTCGCGAGCCACCAGTCGATGAAACCGACGATGGCCCTTCTGCTAGCTGACTGAAGCTGTTATCGGCTCAGCAGGATGTGAGTGGCATGCTCTGTCGCCTCATGCTGGGTAACGCGATAGCCGAGCGAGCGCAGATCGATTCCGGCGAACATCGCTTCGCCTTTGCCAAGTACGACCGGCGACAACGCAAAATGCAGCTCATCGACCAGACCAGCGCGAAGGTATTGACGCACCGTGTCGACGCCGCCGCCGATCTTCACGTCACGTCTATCGGCCGCGAGCTTCGCCTGTTCTAGCGCTGCCTCGATACCCTTGGTCACGAAGATGAAAGTGGTGCCGCCTTTCATCTCGATCGGAGCGCGCGGATAGTGCGTCAGTACGAATGTCGGCGCGTGATAGGGCGGATTGTCCCCCCACCAGCCAGTCCAATTCTCATCCGGCCAGGGACCGCGGATCGGCCCGAACATATTGCGGCCCAGGATGAAGGCCCCGAACCCGTCCATCGAACGATGCGCGAAGGCTTCGTCAATCCCGTCCGAGCCCCCGCCCTCGCCGCTCATTGCACGAAAGGTGCGCGTGCCGAAAAACCATTGATGCAGCTCCAAGCCACCCTTGCCGAGCGGATCTTTGAGACTTTGCTCAGGGCCCGCTCCGAAACCATCGATCGAAATCGAAAAGCCCGCAACCCGCACCAGCGACATAGAATACGCTCCTCATTTAGGCTTTCTGCGACAACCATGTTCCATCCCTTCGCGTGCGAACAATCGTCGCAGCGTTCGGGATCGGCCACTAAGGCTGCCGAATTTAACCAGAAATTGCGAGTGGCCGTGAATCCTGGTCCCTGGGACTAGCTTTCTCGGCCAACATCGCACAATGTCGCGGATCTCGTAATGCCCTCCATTTCGCCGACATGTCATACACGGGTCTCTCAATAGACGAAGTCTCGTTACTGAAATCCCTCGAGGAACTCGCTCGGATCAATCGCCAGCCGGACGGCAGCTGCCGTCGCGTCGCTCTGACCGACGCCGATCGCTCAGGCCGAGATCTATTGGTTAGGTGGATGCACGAATTGAACTTGGACGTTCGCGTGGATCAAATTGGCAATATCTTCGGTACCTATGCAGGTAGAGTCGCCGCGAAGCCGATTATGATGGGCTCACACATTGATACCGTCTCGACCGGAGGGTGGCTCGACGGTTCGTATGGCGTCATCGCAGGGTTGGAAGTCATTCGAACTCTGAAGCGGCGTGGCATTGCCCCTTCCCGCCCTTTGGTTCTCGCGTCATTTACAAACGAAGAAGGAGTCCGTTTCCAACCCGACATGATGGGGTCTTTGGTCTATGCGGGCGGACTGGACTTGCACGCCGCCCTCGACAGCAAGGATCGAGACGGCATCGTGCTGGGTGAGGAACTCAAACGCATTGGGTATGCGGGAGAGTTTCCTTGTGGTTCGCTGGTGCCGCTCGCTTACATTGAGCTGCATATCGAACAGGGGCCAATCCTTCACGCGGAAGGCATCCCATTAGGCGCCGTGGAAAACCTGCAAGGTATTTCGTGGCTACAAATCACCATCCATGGCGAGGCAAATCATGCCGGAACGACGCCCATGTCCGGGCGCAAGGACGCCGCTCAGACGGCGGCCAAGATCATGAGCTTCGCGCGTGAAATGGCCTTGAGCATGGGAAGTCAGCAGCTTGCGACGGTAGGCAGCATCCATTTGGATCCCGGCGTGATCAATGTCGTGCCCCGTAAGGCCGTTCTTACCCTAGATTTGAGGAATCCCGTGGAAGTGCAATTGCAGGAAGCGGAGTCGCGCGTCCTTGACTATTTGGACGCTCTCTCGATCGAGGACCAAGTTCTAATCGAAAGGAAGCAATTGGCCCGCTTTCTGCCGGTAGCCTTCGACCCGGAGATCGTCAGAACAATTGAAACGAGTGCCAGGACATGGAGAAAACCAATCCGTCGAATGACCTCTGGGGCAGGTCACGACGCCCAAATGATGGCCCGTATCTGCCCTGCCGCGATGATCTTCGTTCCCAGTATCGGCGGCGTCAGCCATAACCCAAGAGAGCAAACCGAACCCGAACACTTGACCTTAGGCGCCAACGTTCTTCTTACAACCGTTCTCGCGCTTTCGGAAAACGGAAACAAGCGGGCGAGTTGCGAGGAATGAAACTCCATCGCGCTCGATTGCGAGATACAATTCATCAATAATGTACGATTTGTATATCGCTAATAAGAACTACTCGTCATGGTCGCTGCGGGCTTGGCTGCTGATGCAAGAACTCGGTGTGCCATTTGCGGAACATTTGCTGCACTTCGGAGATTCGAGTGGCTGGCAACGCTTTGCAGCGATATCGCCCAGCGGCAAAGTCCCCTGCCTGGTAGACCGCGGCACAAGCGTGTGGGATTCGCTCGCGATCGCGGAGTATCTCGCCGAGTCGCACGCCGCCGTCTGGCCGGCCGACCGCACCGCGCGTGCCTTTGCGAGGAGCGCGGCCGCCGAGATGCATTCGGGATTCACCGAGCTTCGAAACCGTTGCCCCATGAGCTGCGGCGTACGCATCCGTTTGCACGACACACCCGCCACATTGCTGCGCGAACTCGCGCGACTAGAGGCCTTATGGAGCGATGGCTTATCCGGGTTCGGTGGTCCCTTCCTCGCGGGCGCAAGCTTTACAGCCGCGGACGCATTCTTTGCGCCGGTTGCGTTTCGAGTTCAGACCTATGGCCTGACGCTTAACTCCGCAGCGTCGGCATATGTCGCACAGCTATTGGGGCTGCGCGCCATGCGCAAGTGGTACACCGAAGCGCTTCAAGAGACCTTCCGCGACGAGCCCCACGAGGAAGAACTCTTGCGGATTGGCGACCGGACCGAAGATCTACGCGCGTCGGCAACCTCCGCTGGTGCCTGATTAACCAGCGCTGCTGTTTAATCGACTGTCTCAGCCGGCGGCGAGATCGTTCGGCCGAATGGGAAGACGACGCACACGAATTCCGGTGGCAGCAAATACCGCATTGGCAAGCGCCGGTGCAGTCGGTGGGAGGGCCGCTTCGCCCGCACCGAGGGGCGGCTGTGAGCTGGGGACCAAATGCACTTCGATGAGAGGCGCCTCCGGCATACGAATGACTGGAAAGTCCATGAAATTTCTCTGGACGACTGATCCATCTTTCACGGTGATCGCCTGCTTTAAAGCGGCCGATAGTCCAAAGATGACGGAACCTTCAATCTGAGCGGTCGCGCCGAGGGGATTCACGACAGTTCCGAAATCGGCTGCCACCACCATCTGCCGACAGTGAATTTCACGTTGCGCGTCGACCTCCACCTCGGCCACCATGGCAACGAAGGCACCGTTGGCGTATGAGGCCGCAATTCCGCGGCCGCGACCCGCAGGCAATGGCACACCCCAATGCGCTTCGCGCGCAGCGAGTTCGAGTACTTGGATTAGCCTGCCCGAGTCGTAGTTCCGATTCTCATAGGGTATCGCGCGCGCGGCACCGATCACCTTCAGGCGATATGCAAGAGGATCCTGTCCTGCGAGGTGTGCCAGCTCATCGATGAAGCTTTGATAGACAAACACATTGGTCGATTCCTCCACAGCTCGCCACTGTCCCAACGGTACGGCGCATTTGCGGATCGCCGTACCCGCCAGTCGCAAGTTGGGCACCAAGCCCGCTGGAAAGTCGAATGGCCCGAGTTCATCGCCGGCGGGCGTTGCCGAGGCTCCCTTAGGCGGCACCCACTGCAGAAAGTCGCCGCGCTGGGCGTTGATCAGATGCTGTGACCATGACAATAGCTCACCACCAACGCCGAGTGAGCCGCGCATCAGATGATAAGAAGCAGGGCGATAGAAGTCGTGCTGAATATCATCCTCCCTGGTCCAGACAACTTGGATCGGTGCGCCGGCTTCCTTCGAGAGCATCGTCGCTTCGGCGACAAAATCCGCATAGAAACGCCTTCCAAACCCGCCGCCGCTGCGCGTAACGTGTATGGTCACCGACTCGTGCGGAACTCCGCTAATGCGCGCTGCGACATCGCGCGCACCTTCAGGGTTTTGAGTTGGAGCCCAGATCTCACAACGATTGCGGCGAACATCGGCGACGCAATTCATGGGCTCCATGGGCGCATGCGCAAGCAAGGGCAACTCATACACGACCTCTAGGCGAGACGCCCCTTCGGCAAAAGCGCGATCGACGTCGCCATCGTTGCGTACGATGCGCTCGGGTGTGAGCACTGCCAGTCGTCGGCATTCGCTGCTCTGCCGATCGCTATCTTCGCCAGTTGCGCCACCAGACCAGGTTATCCGCAGCGCGCGCCTCGCTTTGAGCGCAATCCACGTTGAGATTGCAACTACGGCAACTCCGTTTGCCGGTCGCGGATCGTTGTCCCCGAACCCGAATAGGGCGTCCGCATCGATGAGAAACACATTACGGACGCCATGGATCGCGCGTGCCGCGCGGTCGTCGACAGCTTCAACCCGAGCGCCGAGTACAGGCGCGCGCTCGATCGAGGCGAACAACATCCCAGGAATTCGCGTATCAAGACCGAAACGCTGCGCTCCGTGGACGATCGCAGGCCCGTCGAGCTGATGGGTCGGGTTGCCGATAATCGAAAAACGAGTGCGATCCTTGAACGAAATCTGGCTAGGAACCGGCAACAGAGCGGCGGCCGCTGCAAGCTCTCCATAGCCCACAGTCCGACCCGTGGCCGGGTGGCTGACTACTCCAGATCGTGTCTCGCAACTACCAACATCGACATTCCATGCCCGGGCCGCGGCGAGCACGAGCATCGCTCGCGCGGTTGCGCCCGCACGCCGCAGCGGCTCCCAGCCCATCCGTACACTCTGGCTTCCGCCTGCATATTGTGAGCCATATGCGGCCAGATCGACCGCCAGCGCCTGCTCGATACGCACCCTGCTCCACTCCGCATCCAACTCCTCCGCCACTAACATAGGCAAGGCTGTACGAACGCCTTGGCCGATTTCGGGTCGCGCAACGGTAATCGTCACCAAGCCGTCCGAATCGATGCGAATAAACGCATTCGGAATGAATGCCGTCCTGCCGGAAGCGTTAAGTGCGAAGGTGGTGGTCGAAGTACTTCCTACCTCGAGCAAAAACGCCCCCGCAGCGAGTGCCGAAACTCGACAAAAGTCACGGCGCGAGAGGGAATTGGGATTCACGAGTGTGACCGCGCGGCGCGACGAATCGCACGCCGAATACGTTGGTACGTTCCGCACCGGCAGATATTGCCTGCCATAGCCGCATCGATTTGCGCATCACTCGGATCCGCATTGCGGGCGAGCAGCGCGGCTGCACTCATCAGCTGACCTGCCTGACAGTACCCACATTGCGCCACATCCTCGAGAAGCCAGGCCTCCTGCAATCGGCGGCCGCCGGTCTGCGCCAAGCCCTCGATGGTCGTAATCGACTTTCCCGCCGCGGCGTGAATCGCGAGCGTGCACGAACGCGTGGCGATGCCATCCACTTGTACCGTGCATGCGCCGCAGGCGCCGATGCCGCAGCCGAATTTTGTTCCGGTCAATCCGAGTTCGTCACGCAGCACCCACAACAATGGAGTGTCCGACTCGATGTCGATATCGTGGTAATCACCATTAACGAGAAGCGTGTGTTTCGCCACCGGACCTCACCGTTTGCCGACGCAAAGAGACGGTATAGCAACGCCTCGAATGCATTCTATTCCGCAGCTACGATGCGGAGAAGCGGGATTGCCGCCGGCGCCGCTCAGTCCATCTACAGTCCCGTTCGCGCCGCCGCGCTGTCTCTTGGCGCGCTACCGTGGGCTCTGAAAGGTTACACGGCGGACACGGCGCAACGGCGCGGCAATCCCGCACCGGTGATCTAGTTCAGTTAAACACGACGCGTAAAGCCGTCCGCGCTCCAGTCCTCGCTGCCAACGCCGTGATGAACAAAGAAGAGTCCGTCAGGGTCGTACTTCGCTTTAATGGCCCGCAGCCTCGGATAGTTCCTTCCCCAATAATCGCGCTGCCA
Organism: uncultured Gammaproteobacteria bacterium; assembly: GCA_963771615.1. Lineage (GTDB taxonomy): Bacteria > Pseudomonadota > Gammaproteobacteria > Steroidobacterales > Steroidobacteraceae > Bog-1198. Next base: position 83,767 of record CAVYUD010000003.1, on the reverse strand, counting down.
GTTGCGGTTGAAAAAATTGCTCTCCGACACATAGGAGCCGGCGCTTGGCGCGATTTTGCGCAACTCCGCCGTTGCGAGGTCGATGGCGCGTGCATCGTTGCGCGCTGCTGCGAGATCAATCGTAGCGCGAGGCTCTCCCGGATAAGCGCCCTTCTGTCCATCGGCGATAATGGCGAGCGCGAAGGCCTCGGTAACGGCGGGATTGGTTGCCGTTTCCAGCGTCGCGGCGACAGCCTCGGGGCTGGCTGCGCCGAGCCCCTTGTTGACATGCAATTCGATCTGTTTGTAACGGCTGGCTGCGAACAACGCATCACTGAGGCGCCTGCCTCCATCTTCATACAGAAGCCGTGACGGCAGCCATAGCGAGTCGTATCCATTGAGAAACGCGCCGACCTGGTCTTGGTCGCCCTTCCACCAGGCATGATGATTAGGCGCTCCCGCCCTTGGATCGAGGGTCATCGACGGGTTTTTCGCGGCGTCCCACATATGCCGCGCTTCGTGCCCGCTCGCGCCGAGTTCATCGGTGATGAGATAATCGTTGGGCAATGCTCTGAGCCACTCGAAGAAGGGTTTCCACACCATCTGCGCTGACTGCCGATCGAGCCCGTGGCTCACCATGGAAATCTCGAGGGTATTTTCGGGCGTGAAATGCACCTGCTCGCCCCACGTCGGATTTAGAAGATTTTCCGTAAAGAAACTGACAAACCGCGCGATCAGTTTCCGGAAGGCCTCATCCGATTGGGCTTTGACTGTGCCCCATGCCGAGCCCATGAACTGGGGGAGATCATGAGTGCGTAGGGTGAGCCTTGTGATGACGCCCCAGCTACCGCCGCCCCCGCCTTTCAAAGCCCAAAATAGATCCGGGTTGGTGCAGGCGTTCGCGATGCGTATTGCGCCGTCCGCGGTAACGATCTCGGCCTCCAGGAGTCCGGAAGCAGCCGTGCCGAAGCCCCTCGAGAAACTGCCAAACCCACCGCTTTGCACCAGCCCTGCAACGCCGACATCGGTGCAGCCGCCGCCTTGCACGTAGCGGCCCCCATGCGTAGTAACGGCAGTGTAAAGATCAATCCACACGGCGCCCGCTTCGGTCGTCACCGCTGGGACCGGCACAACCTTGCCCTCGCAGCCTTGACCGACAAAGGAATCGTGAAGCGTCACCGCGTTCATGCCGCGCGTCCATACGAGCAGTGAGTCGGGCGCGCTGGATGTCCCGAGGTAAGAATGGCCCGTTCCCTTGACAACGAGCCGCAGATTGTTGTCGCGCGCGAAATTGACAGCGGCTGCCACGTCTGCAGTGTTCCGGGCTTTCACGGCAAACGCGCTGGGCGCGGGCGTCCAGGCGTCGAACCAACCGCAGACCTGCGTGCCGCCAGGCTGATCGCCGATATAGAACGGGTTGTCGATGTTTTTCAACGCGTCGAGGCAGTCCGCGCCATCGGGTGCAGTGTCACAAGCCCCGAAGAGGGGACGCACCTTGATCAGATTGCCTCCCACATCGTCCTTCAGCTTTGCCCAGCTCGAGGCCGACGGCCATGCGCGGTCGCCCGGGCGCACGCGCGATCGGAAGCGACGCACTCGCCCATTCTTAGAATCAGCGAACGCTAAATCAGGCACCAAACCGCCAGCCAGAAACAGAAGGCTCACTGCCGATCCAATCAAGCTTCTTCGATGCACACTCCGCCCCCAGATGACTAAAAATTCAGGCTGAGAGAAAGCTTCGCAGCGAATTCTCTCTAACACAACGACACTGGGGCAAGCGGGACTGTTACAAGGACGAGCGGCATGTCTCGCCGAATCGATTCCGCCCTGATATCTCCTCTAGAGACTTTTTTTCTTCGTAGATAAACACAGCGAGCCCCACTAGTGCTTATCGCGCAAAGCCTATAGGTATACTTACCCATCCTAGCGCCGACCTTATTCCATGAATCTTGACATCCGTCCTCTCACTGCTGATTTGTGGCCCGCACTCGAAGATCTGTTTGGCAAGAGGGGCGCGTGCAACGGCTGTTGGTGCATGTACTGGCGCATCGGTGCCGCGTATCGCAAGCGACCACGAGCGAGAAACAAAGCTGCATTTCGCCAGATTGTGAGAAAAGGACCCCCTCCAGGACTTATCGCCTTTTCTGGCGATCTGGCTGTGGGCTGGTGTCAACTCACCCCGCGCTCGGCATTGCCCTGGCTCGATCGGCAGTGGCGGCTCAAGCGCGTGGATGACGTGCCGGTCTGGGCGCTATCGTGTATCTACGTGCGGATCGGCTTCCGCAGGCGCGGTGTGACATCCGCGCTCATCGCAGCGGCAATCAAAGCCGCAAAGCGTGCAAAAGCTCCGCAACTGGAAGCCTACCCGCTAGACGCGGCCGCGACACCCAGCGCATCGGGTACGGGCTACGCTTCGACCTTCGCGCGCGCCGGCTTTAAGACAGTGGCTTGTTATTTCCCGCCGCGACCGATTATGCGTCACAAACTGAAATCCGCGCCGCGACACATATCAAGACGATGACCGGGACGCTTCGTATGGATCGCTCTTCGATTGAGGCGCTATGAACGCCTTCATCATTTCCAACGCGGAGGTTCGTATGCCCAGAATTGTCTATGGCACCGCTTGGAAAAAGACCGATACGCAACGTTTGGTAAGCCTCGCGATTAATAACGGATTCCGCGGTATCGACACCGCCTGCCAGCCGAAGCACTACGATGAACCGGGTGTCGGCACTGGCATTGCCGCCAGCCTCAGACATGGACTGAGCCGCGCCGATCTCTACGTGCAAACCAAATTCACGTCGCTTTCGGGCCAGGATCCGAACCGCATTCCCTACGATCCAAAGGCGCCCTTGCCCCAACAAGTCGCTCAATCCGTCGCGGTATCCCTAAAGAACCTGCAAACCAACTACCTCGACTGCGTGCTGATGCATTCCCCCATGCCAACCTTGACGCAAACGGTGGCCGCCTGGCGCGCCCTCGAAAATCTCGTCGACGCAGGTACTATTCGCCAGCTCGGCCTCAGTAATTGCTATCGCTTAGACGACCTGAGAGCCCTGCACAAAGCCGTCCGAATTAAACCCGCCGTGGTCCAAAACCGCTTTTACGCCGACACGAACTACGACCGCGATATACGCGCCCTCTGCGACCAACACCAAATCATTTATCAAAGCTTCTGGACCTTGAGTGCCAATCCGCAAATACTTGCACACAAGACGATCACCGTCATCGCGTCGACCCATAAAGGAACCGCAGCGCAGATTCTTTTTCGTTATCTCACGCAGATAGGAGTGGTTCCGCTCAGCGGCACGAGATCAGAGGCTCACATGCGCGACGACCTTGACATCTTTGACTTTGAACTCAGCAACGCAGAACAACACGCGATTGCTGAGCTATTGTGACGCTTCTTTGTTTCGACGACCTTAGTACGTCACCGTGACAACGATCACGTCCGAATAGCTTCCGGCCGGAACGTCTTGCGACGGCGGCATGAACCCGTACATGCTGCCGGTGATCTGATAAATCTGGCCCGCCGTCACCGTACCGGAATCCGAAAGGGCGAAAGTACCGGCGCTCCCGTCGCCAATCACCTGCGTATGGCTGGGCGTGAGATAAATATTGTATTGCAGAGCTTGCGTGCCGGACTTCATGGTTCTGGCGGCATACGTGCCGCTGGAACCGGTACTGAGGGTCAAAGTGCCAGAGACGGTGGCGGAACCGCTGCCCACAGCATTACAGGTGACGCTCCAAGAGCCTGCAGCCGAGTCACCGGTAGGGGTTAGCGGGTTATAGTTACCGAAGGCGATGCCGCTTGCACTGACGGTGCACGTAAACGTCACGGCTGCTTGGGCGTTCGGAATCGGGACCAGCAGGTAAGCGGCCGCAACAACAATAGCGAATCTCATGGCAACTCTCACCACGGGATCATTCCCACGTACAAGACAATTGTCGCGTTTCAGCCGGCGCAAGAATGTGACTCGGGTCGCATCGATGAACTCAGCAGCCAGTTTCCCCGCTGCGCCTGCGTAGGCGTATTCTATGGGGGATCGAGCGACTCGCTCGCCGTGCTCGGCAACCTCGCCGGTCACACCCAAGATTAATATTAGGAGATCGCAATGAGCGCGCAGTGGCTCCCAAAGGGATTTCACACGATTACGCCCAACATCGTCGTCGATGACGCCGAGGGAGCCGTAGCATTCTTAAAACAAGCTTTCGGCGCCTCAGAGACCTATCGATTGATGATGTCGAATGGAAAGATCGCCCATTGCGAGCTCAGACTCGGGGACTCGACTTTTAATCTCGGCACATCGATGGAAGGCTGGCCTGCGCACGGACTCGTCGCGCAAATCTACGTGCAAGACTCAGATGCATTGTTCGACCGCGCGGTGCAGGCTGGCGCGACCGTTCTGATGCCGATGACGCGCATGTTTTTCGGTTCGCGCGAGGGACGCGTCGCCGATCCGTTCGGCAACGTCTGGACTATTGCGACTCTCGAAGAGCAAGTGGCTCCCCTGGAAATGCAACGGCGGATGAAAGCCGAAGGATATTAGAGCTTTTCTTCGCGCCGTGCCGCGACACAGTCGATCTCAATGTCGAAAGGGCCCGGCCATGCGGCAACGCAGACGAAGACTCGCGCTGGCGGGTTCTTCGGGAAGTAGCGGGCGTAAACGGCGTTCACGGCTGCGAATTTCTCCACGGAGGTGCAGTACACAGTACATTTGAGAACATTCTCGAGCGACGAGCCCGCCGTTTCCAGGCAAAGCTTCATTTGCTCGAGCACGATCTCTGTCTGGCGCTCAATTGGCGCCTCGAGCACCGTGCCGCTGACCGGGTCGAATGGCGGGAAGCCGGACACGTACAGGATGTCGCCGTATCGAGTAACCGCCGATGTGGGAGCCTTCCAGTTCTCCAAATAGGTCGAGAGCGGTTCGACACGTATGATTTCCCTTTTCATAGACGCATTCTATGTCTGAAGTACGTCCTTGCGTGAGCGCATCGCATCGCTCCGTCGAGGGACACTCGGCTCGCCCCAAGGTTTGAACTAGAATTGGCGCCTTGAGTAGCGACACAGAAGGAAGCACACCATGCCGACGCCAACGACCCCCAAGATCGCCATCGTAACGGGCGGCAGTCGCGGTCTGGGAAGAAATACCGCGTTGAGTCTTGCCAAGCGCGGAGTCGATTCGATCATCACCTATCATTCCAATCGGGAGGCCGCCGACAAAGTCGTCGCACTCATCCGCGGGGCAGGTCGCAAGGCCGTGGCGCTGCAACTCGATACCAGCAACTTAAGCGGCCTTGAGCCTTTCGTGCAAAGCCTGATCAAGGCGCTGGCAGAGCTCGGAGCTGAGCGCTTCGACTACCTCGTCAACAATGCGGGAACATCGTTGCACAAGGCGTTTGACGCGACGACCGAGCAGGAAATGGATAGGATCTATAACGTTCATTTTAAAAGTGTGTTCTTTCTCACCCAGAAGCTTCTGCCGCTCATCAACGATGGCGGCCGGATCGTCAATGTTTCGTCAGGGTTAGCCCGCTTCGCCCTGCCGGGAATGTCGGCCTATGCATCCATGAAGGGTGCGATCGAAGTCCTCACGCGCTATCTCGCGAAGGAGTTAGGTGCGCGCGGCATTGCTGTGAATACTGTGGCTCCAGGCGCTATTGCGACCGATTTCAGCGGGGGTATGGTCCGCGACAATCCAACGGTGAACAAACAGGTTGCCGCCATGACGGCCCTCGGCCGGGTCGGTGAGCCCGATGACATTGGCCCGATGATCGCTTCGTTGCTTTCGGACGAAAATCGCTGGATTAACGCTCAGCGCATTGAAGTCTCCGGCGGCATGGCAATTTAGAGGTGTGCCGATATGCGTGATCAATCATCTGGGACGGCCGCCGCGATTCAAATTCTTACGCAAGAGATTCTCAATGAAATAAGCGGGCCAATTCCGATAGACCTAGGCGCAAGGATTACTGCGCGTCTCGAAGAGGCCGCCGACGAGATGCTTTACCGCGAACGCGAACGATGCGTCGCCATTTGCAAAAGGCGAGCCGCATTATGGAGCAATAGCGCACTGGCATCCTCGCCGCACGGTCGCGAAGAAAGCCGCGCGAGAACCAACGAAGCCACGTATATCGCGGATGCCATCAGAGCCCTCGCGAGTTGACATCAGATCGTACGAATGCCTCGCATCTCCAACGGTCGCGCTGGAATGCCTACACAGATTAGGCCTTTGGTCTTACGGTCGAGACCGCCCGCTTGGACTCTTGCTTTGGCTCCGAATCGGGCATGCTTCACGCGCCTCAAACTAATTTGGAGATTGAAATGTATATCGGTCTAGGAACACTCCTTCTTATCGTGCTAGCTGTATGGTTTTTTCGCCGGGCGTAGACCGACTCTCCGTAGCTTCCACCCTCACCGGTCCAAATCTGGGTATGCACCGAGTGCGGTGTGACTCCCGAGCAGGCATCACGCCCGCACAGCGATCCGGAATTTGACTAGGAATCCGGCCGCCTCTTGAACATCTGATCGATCTTTGCGTTGAGCGCCTCAATGGCTGCAGAATTTGTCTGCCCGATCGACAAAGCCTGTTTGGCGTCGCCGGCAGCCGAAGCTGCAGAGGCCGCGGTGACCCTATTGGCGGCCGTCGCGTTGTTCGCCGATTGCGTGAGATTGGCCTGCAGCTTATTGACCTGCTCCTGCAGATCCTCGATCCGTGCTTCCAGAGGTTTAAGGTCGGTGCAGCCCGCAGCCACCACCACAAAGGCAAATACGGAAGTCCTTAACATGGTTTGCTCGCTCCTTCCCTTAACTCAGACTCGCATAGCCGAGTATTGCACGCTGTAATGGCGGTGGATCTGCTGACGACAACAACGTTCACGATTACTTCTTATTCGCTGCCGGCAAGCCCGCAAAAACCTCAAATTTCAGATTGATCACCGATCCCGACAATTGATTCGGAACACAGGTCATCCGATTCTCGACGTTGCGAGTCGTAAACATCGGCAACACCTTATCGCGAAATTGCTCGACGAGTTCACAGTCTCCAAGCCTCACCTCGCGAGGCGAACGATCGGCAATCGCAACTGCACGCCAAGCGCCGGCGATGGGCGGGCTCGCATTCTCTCCATTTCCAAGCGGCGCGAGCGTAAAGAACGTGAGGTGCGCGCGAGCGAATTTGTCTGGACTTCCATATCCGCGAACGCAACCATCCGAGGTCGACTTCGCATCTGCACGTGCGCCCGCCGCGATCAAGAGTTCTTTGAGCTTGCTAGCAAGACCGTCGCACGAATAGGTCGTTGTAAATCCGAAGAATTGGAAAGCATACTCGTGTTTCTGCCAGACACCCTGCTCCGCGTCCGCGGCCGACGGCTCCGCTGCAAATGCCGCCATGCTGAATCCACAAATGACCAGGCGAGTCCTAGATTTGAGGGCTCTGAGCAACTTCATGAACTTGCCTCCAATCCGCCGATCTTGCCATTGTCCAGCGTCAACTGCAAAACCGCGCCGCCCAAGGTTCGAGAGGAAGCCGTAGCGCGTTTGTCAAATAAGAGACCGTTCGATAGAAGCCGGCGAGGAGCAGCAATTCCAACATGGCTTCCGCGTCGAAGTGCGCTGTCAGTGCATCCCAAAGCGTATCGTCAACATTACAGTCGACCTGCAGGGCGTCACATAGTCGAATCAGCAAGGCATCGACGGGTTCCCAGCAAGCATCCTGCGCACTGCCCTGCTGAATCGAGACGATCTGTGCCGCAGTCAGCTTCGCTTTCTCGGCAAACATCGCGACATGGACACCCCATTCGTATTCTGAGCGGCAGTTTGCGGTCACTCGATCGATGACGATTTCCCGCTGCCGAAGAGTTAGGTGGCCGCGGTCAAGCAAACCGCCGCCCGTGAAGCGTTCGAACAATCTTTCGTCGCGAGCCAGGGTTGTAAACAGCACTAGCGGCTCGTGACCCGGTCCCATGATTTTTTCGAGACGGCGCTGAATCGCCTCACTGAACGGACGCGGCGCCGGTGGAATGCGGGCTGACATCTGCTTAACTCCTTTGCGGCAGTCCGGTCGCCAGTTCTTTGACAATTTGAGCTGCCGCTGCGGTTGCGCGCACGAGCCCGACGGCTTGTCCGGCATAGAGCGCCATCGCCTCAGCCCCTTCGATCACATCACGTGTAGGAGATCCGAAAAAATAGCGCGGCACTTCGGAGCCGTCGGCGCGACGTGCCACCAATTCGCGCTCGCCGGGACGATTCGGCGGCATGGGCCGCCCTGCTGCTTCCCAGAGCCGCGTGGTGGAGTTCTTAAGCGTGCGAAGTGGCGCAGCCGGCCAGCCGATATCAAACAATGAAGAGTACAGCGTGTCATCTCCCGACGAGCCAAGCACGCTGGTCAGGTAGTGCTGGTGGATATTGGCTTCGGTCGCGGCGAGGAAACACGTGCCCACCCAGACCCCGGCCGCGCCGAGCGCCATCGCTGCTGCGACCCCGCGACGATCGGCGATTCCGCCCGCCGCCAGGACCGGCAACGGCGCGACTGCGTCGACTATCTGCGGCACAAGGGCCATCGTGCCCATGTCGCCGCGGACGTGGCCGCCGGCCTCACGGCCCTGCGCAACAATCAAATCGAATCCCGCGTCCGCCGCCCGCTTCGCCTCGCCAATGGCGCCAACCACCTGGATCGCCACCGCACCGGAAGCCCTAACTCGTGACAGATAAGAACTTGCGTCCGCCCAAAAGAACGAAATCACCCGCACGCCGTGGTCGAGCGCGACAGCGAGTTGCTCTTCGATCGGGAAATCCAGTACAAAGTTTGCACCGTAGGGTCTTGTGGTCAATGTACGCATTCGTTCGAACAAGGTGTTGAGCTGCTCAGGAGTGCGCCAGGTACATGCAAGATGGCCGAGGCCACCCGAGTTAGACACCGCGCCGGCAAGTTCGGGCGAAGCAACCGCACCGATCGGCGCCTGGAAAATGGGAAATTCAAGTTCAAGGCCCGCCAAACGCGTAGATGTCATCACGAACCCTCAAGGTAGCAAGGCACCCCACCATTTTAACCTCGTCGAGGCCGCGATCGTGGCGGGTGCACGCTGCTTCATTTCCCAGAGCCTCGGCTGGTTGTATGCGCCGGGTCCTACGCCGCATCGCGAAAGTGATCCTCTCGACTGGGATCCCCAAGCACCATCGGCGGCGACGGTCCGCGGCGTCATTGCCTTGGAACAATTAACGCTGAATTCACCGCCGCTCAAGGGCGTGGTGCTACGCTACGGCCAGTTCTATGGCCCAGGTACTTGGAACACCGCTCAGAACGGGCCACTACCGGTCCATATCGACGCCGCCGCGCATGCCGCGCTCCTAGCGGTAGAGACAACGCAGACCGGCATCTTTAACATTGCGGAGGAGAACGGTTTGGTATCAAGCGAAAAGGCACGCCGCGAGTTGGGCTGGAGCGCAGGTTTCAGACTGGCGGTCCATGCCGCGGCGTAGCGCGCAAGACCTTGACAGTCAGCGGCGAACCCTCTGGTCCGCCTGTGCTGCGCACATTTTGCATGACGGTTACGCGGACCTGATCTATATCCTGCTTCCTGTCTGGCAATCCGAATTTGGTGTTGGCTTTGGTGCATTGGCGGTATTGCGGGGCTTGTACGTAGGATCGATGGCAGGTTTGCAGCTCCCGGTGGGCCGATTGGCGAACCGTATCAGCGGTCGGACTATTTTGACCGCCGGCACGTTGCTGGCCGCGGTCGGCTATGCTCTCGCCGGATTTTCGACCGGCATGGTGGGTCTGTGCACGGCCTTGACTCTATCCGGATGTGGATCGAGTACCCAGCATCCGATCGCATCGGCAGCCATCTCGCATGCTTACGGAAAAGACGCGCGCCGGCCGCTCAGCATCTACAACTTCTCTGGAGATCTTGGCAAAGCCGCCATTCCGGCATCGGCGTCTTTGCTGATCACTTTCATGTCTTGGCGGCACGCATTGTGGATTATTGCTGCCGCGGGCATGGTCGGAGCGCTCGGACTTGCTCTTTTCGTGCCGGCGCAAACCCGCGGATTATCCAAGACTCTCCTGACCTCGCAGAAGAACGACAACGGCAACGGCGGCTTTAGGCTCCTCTTTGTAATCGGTGTTCTCGATACCGGTGTCCGTATGGGACTGCTTTTATTCCTACCCTTTCTTTTGAAGGAAAAGGGCGCTTCGCTCGCGATGATCGGGGCGTCGCTGTCATTGGTCTTTATCGGCGGAGCGGCAGGTAAGTTCGTTTGTGGATGGCTCGGCGCCCGGCTCGGCGTGATCGGTATGGTGCTAACCACTGAGACCGGTACTGCCGTTTGCATCTTGGCGGTACTGCTCGCACCTCTAACGGTGTGTCTCGTTTTATTGCCGCCACTCGGTGTAATGCTCAACGGCACTTCATCGGTGCTGTACGGAACGGTGCCCGAATTGACGCCCGCACATCGCACCGCGCACGCCTTTGCCCTCTTCTATACCGGTACGATTGGTTCTGGCGCCGTCGCTCCGATAATTTACGGCGTCTTGGGTGATGCCATCGGCACGGTAGGTGCCACGATTGCGACTGCGGTAACGGCATTGCTGATACTCCCGCTTGCGATCGCATTGGCGCCGCACTTGCGTAGAGTGGGTGCTGAGGCATGAGATCCGTGGCATCGCAACCTTTCAAGTTGAACGACTTTCAATGCACGCAGTCGAACATCAAACAGGCGAATCCAAGTGAGGACAGTATGCGTAGGATATTCAGACTATGGCGGATGAGCCGCAACGATCTTCGAGTGCTGTGGGTGGCACTGCGACACCCGAATCGACCGACTTGGCTGCTACCGGCAACACTCGCTCTGGGGTTCTTCGCCTTGGATCCCCTTAATTTCGCCGTTCCGGTATTGGGAGTGGTTGACGATCTCTTTCTGCTGCCGCTGCTCCTGCATGGTCTTGCGAAAATTGCGGCCTATGTAACGGCGTTACAGCCAAGTTCGCGATCGCGCGACGATCGGGTGGTATCGGTGCAATGAGATCCCCCGCGCTCAACAGGCATCAGAACGTGATTTCCTCCACGTCCTGTAACACCTTGTGCGCGGCAATCATATCGAGGCGAGCGTCCTGAACTTCGCGACTCGGTACCAGTGCGAGATAGTCCGCACATTTTGCTACTCGAGCCGCTACGTTCCAGTGTTTCTCGCTCGCATCGTCCGCGAGAATATCCACCAGCTTATCGAGTTCCTTGCGCACGACGGTCACGGTGTCAGCGTACATTCTTGTTTCAGCCGATGCCCATAAGGCCGTCTGGTGACCGAAAAGTGTCTTAGACGCTTCCGTCAGGGCTAGCTCGGCTTTAATCCTGAGGACGGCACTCATCTTGGTCATGGCGCCAGTTAACCGTAGGCGGGCTCAAAAGGTCTTTGATGTAGTTCGCAGGACGGAAGCATCGGCCTGATGAGAAATACATGATAATTGACATCTATTATATATGATGCGTATCATTAATAAGCCCTGCCCGGAGCCAAGCCTCATGCCACGCGTTTCTAGAAAACAAGCCGATCACCATAAAGCCGCCATTACCGAGGCATCGGCGCGTCTGTTCCGCGAACACGGCGTCGATAATGTCAGCGTCGCCGAGTTGATGGCAGCGGCCGGCCTTACACACGGCGGGTTCTACGGACATTTTGAGTCGAAGGAACAGCTGGCAGGCGAGGCATGCCGGTGGGCATTCGGGCGGTCGGCGGAACGATGGAAAAAGCGAATAGCCGATAAAGATGGTGCTAGCGTGGCAAGAGCCGCGCTGACTGAAAGCTATCTGTCCTCGCAATCGCGCAGCGGTCCCGACGGTTCGTGTCCGGCAACCAGTCTTGCCGGCGACGTAGCGCGCAAACCCGTCGATGCGCCCATTCGCACCGCGTATGTGGCCGGCCTCGAGGAGTTGTTGAAGATCCTCGCCAGTGTACAAGACACCGGAACGCTGCCGAGCGATCGAGAGGCGGCGTTGGCCGATTTCGCGACCATGGTGGGCGGATTGATGCTCGCCAAGGCGACGCAAGGCGCGCCGATCTCCGATGAAATCCTTGTAGCAGCACGCCGCCGTCTGAGTCGCACAGACGGGCACCGCAAGCGGTAACCTGGCGTGTTTGCCGAATCCGCCGCGGGCTGGCTTCAGCGTAAAGGCATCCACTACGCCTGGGTAGTCATGGCCATAGGATTTCTAACCATGCTGATTTCCTCGGCTGCGCTAGGACTGCCGGGCGCGTTTTTGCGTCCATTGAGCCGCGAGTTCGGATGGACCACGAGCCAGATTTCGTCGGCGCTCGCCATACGTTTCGCGTTATTCGGCCTGCTGGGTCCTTTCGCCGCCATACTCATGGAGCGCTACGGATTGCGCCGCATTGTGTGCATTGCGCTGGTGTTGATTGCCGCAGGACTTCTGTTGGCCACGCGGATGAGTGCCTTGTGGCAGCTTTTTGTTCTCTGGGGCTTGGTGCTCGGTATTGGTTCGGGCCTGACTGCTCTGGTCTTGGGAGCGACGGTTGCAAACCGCTGGTTCGAACGAAGACGCGGTCTCGTGCTTGGGATACTCACTGCGAGTTCAGCGACCGGCCAGCTCATTTTTCTGCCGCTCGCCGCGACGTTGATTCAACATTATGGCTGGCGGGTGGCGGTTGCGCCGATCGTCGTGGGTTGTCTCACGATTTCCGGCCTGGCATTTTGCCTGCTCCGCGACCGACCGCAGCAGCTGGGTCTAGCTCCCTACGGCGCGGATTCAGAGCGGATACCAGTGGTCGCTCCGTGGCGTCCGGACTTTGCCGAGCCGCTCAGGGCTTTGGCCAGGGCTTCGCGCAATTTAACCTTCTGGGTATTGTCCGGCACGTTCTTTGTCTGCGGTTTGAGCACCAGCGGGCTGATCCAGACTCACTTCATATCCTTGTGCAGCGACTACGGACTCGCCGCTGTCCCGGCCGCTTCCGTGCTCGCCATGATCGGTGCGTTTGACTTCGTGGGCACGATCGGCTCCGGCTGGCTTTCCGATCGATTCGACAATCGCAAACTGCTTTTCTGGTACTACGGCTTGCGCGGCCTATCGCTCCTATGGCTGCCGCACTCGGACTTCTCGCTCTACGGGCTATCGTTGTTTGCCATGTTCTACGGGTTGGATTGGGTGGCCACCGTGCCGCCCACCGTGAAGCTCGCAAGCGCGGCGTTTGACAAGCAGCGTGGGGCAATGATTTTTGGCTGGATCTTCGCATGCCACCAGCTGGGCAGCGCCACAGCCGCGTATGGCGCAGGCCTTACCCGCACGATGTTGCTGACGTATAGCCCGGCCGTATACACCGCTGGAGTAGCGTGCCTGCTCGCCGCAGTCGCCATATTTTTGGTGCCGCGGGCAGCTCGGGTTGCGGAACCCAGCGGCCGGATTGCAGCCGCGTGAAGCTGATCTTTTCACCTACTCCGAAAGCAGCGGATGCTGCACGATGCTCCCGTCAACAACGCGCACTTCCCGCCCCGCTCGCCGCGTCATTTCCGCGCTATGAGTGACCACCACAATCGTCACGCCGTCTCGATGCAGCTCTTGCAATAGGTCCATGACGCTCTTGGCCGCCGCCTCGTCCAGATTCCCGGTCGGCTCATCCGCCAACAGCACCCGCGGTGAGCCGGCAAGCGCGCGGGCAATGGCGACACGCTGCTGCTGACCGCCCGACAATTCCGCCGGATAAAAGATACCCTGCTCAGAAAGCCCAACGCGATATAACGAAGCTTCAACGCGCCGCCGCCTCTCCGCGGCCGACAGGCCGCGATACCGCAGCGGCATATCGACATTGTCGCGAACGGTCAGATCCTGAAGCAAATTGAAAGACTGAAAGATGAACCCGATCCTTTCGTTGCGCAGCCGCGAGCGCTCTTGATCGCTCATTCGATAGACGTCGATTCCATCGAATTCGTATTCGCCTTCCGTAAAGTCGTCCAGCATTCCCGCAATCGATAGAAACGTGGTCTTGCCACATCCCGAAGGCCCGGTCACCGCGATAAATTCACCGTCCCTGACGTGAATCGACAGGTTGCGCAGCGCAAATATCTCCAACACCTCAGATCGATACGCCTTCGAGACACCGGTCATTTTGAGCATGCGACGACTCCCTGGAGCTATCGCAGCAACGATCGTGCCACCCGAAATAGGGGGCGAACTCGCCTTATTTGGAGCCCCACCGTGAATTATCCCTCGCTAGTTTTCCTTGGACATCTGTCCGACCTGTCCGCGGACACTGTCCGCGGTCACCCGCAGCGCTTTACTCGGTCAAATAGCCTTCCAAAAGCCTTTTTTCTGCATCCCTGCAACTGGCACGGCCCTTGCTGTGTTGTGAGCGTAAGGATCGATTGCAACCACTTCAGGAGTCGCACATGAACACTCTCTCTTCCAAACTCACCACTCTCGCAGCCGCACTGTTGGTGAACAGCCTCATCATGGGTGCCGTCGGATATCTGTTCGAAATCCAGTCGCACCCCCATATGTCGGTGATCTCTTTTGCCCGAGCCGTCGCGACGCATCAATGGTTGAGCTAGACCTGCCCGGGACCGAACACCAACTACTTGCCGGCAACCGACAGCCCGTACCTACGTGGATACGCACTAGGGTCAAAAACGTCGTGAGTGCGGGCGGTCTTTGATCAGCCTCTACCTGGCGCTTCTCGCCCATTTTATGCTTGGCCATCAACGGATGATGTAGTAGCATTAACGCGGAGGGTAGGAGACTTGCAAAAAACACGTCTATCAAAGGCCGAGACGCGAATTCTGGAGCAGTACTGGAGACTGGGGACCAGCTCCGTGCGCGAGATTCTCGAAAGTCTACCCGAGGAAGAACGCGTGGCTTATACGACAATTCAGACACTTGTTCATAGGCTCGAGCAGAAAGGAGCTCTGCGCAAGGTTAAGAAAATTGGCAATGCGCAGCTATTCGAGCCTGCCATCAATCAAAGCGAGTTTCGTGGCGGCCTGGTTCAAGACCTGTTGGATTTGTTCGGCGGGTCCCCTCGCCTGCTGGTCTCCAACCTCCTCGAAACCGGCACGATTACGCTTAAGGATTTAAAGGCCCTGCAAGACGCGGCGGCTGGCAGCAAGGGCGGTCGCAGCCGTGGAGGCAAAGGTCATGCATGAGCACATCGCGCGCGTAATCTACTATGCGGAGATCCAGCTCCTCTATACCTCGCTGGTCTGGCTCGCGGCGTGGGCTCTGACATCAATCCCTGGCGGCAGCGCCACCACGAGACATTGGATCTGGTTGGCAACGGCACTTAATTTCATTTTGCCTCTGGGCGCAATATGCGACAAGCTATTCGCGCCGCATCTTTCCTGGGCGACACCGCTGGGCGTTATTGGTGATATAGGCGTTCGCCTCTCGGAGAGCACGCCGACCACCCTCGTGCTGTGTGCGGTGTGGCTGATTGGCGCAAGCTTGATGTTTACGCGCCTTGGTCTGCGGATTCGCTCTGAACATCGCAGTGCCAGACTCGATCAAGGCGTCCTGCTGCCGAAGCGGAGTTTCCTCGCGCATGGCATATCGGTGAATTTTGCCGGTGCAAGGCGAGGCCCGGCTGTGAATGGGCTCATACGTCCGCATATCTCGCTTCCCCACGGAATTGACCGGCTGCTGAGTAAGCGCGAACTCCAGGCTGTCCTCATTCATGAGCTGACGCATGCACGAAGGCGCGACAACTTGGTGCGGCTCATCTATGAAGTTGGGCTTTGCGTTCTGTGGTTTCATCCCCTCATGTGGATCACCGGCTCGCGACTGGCCCTATACCGGGAGCTTTCGTGCGACGAGCACGTCATTCAGAATGCGCGTGGCCAAGAACTCGTTTCCGCACTAGCGAAACTGGCGCATCGCGAGTCTGCGTTCTTGCTGCAAGCGAGCGCTTCATCTTTTATTGAGCGTCGCTTAGCGCGGCTCACTGCCACTCAGCCGCATCGCAGTCTGCTGGTGAATGCGCTTCTGGGCGTGGTGTTCGGCACCGTATTACTGACGGCGGTTTTCGAAACAGTGGCGCATACAGCTTGTTGTTTTACTGCGAAGAGCTGAGCTTGGCTGTAGCGCTTGGGGCTCATGACACTTGAACAGAGCGGTCCAATGCGGCAGCCAATTCTCTCGCTACTGGCGCTCATCACCTTTGGCGTAAGCGCCTCCGGATGGTGCGTCAAAAGCATCGCGGCTAACGCCGCATCAGCTGCACGCGGGGTCGAGCTGAAAGCATCCGACGGCGCCCAACTGAAGGCAAGTTACTTCGCCGCGGCGAAATCAGGCCCCGGGGTGCTGCTGTTACATCAGAGCAACCGCACACGGAAGGCTTGGGATGAACTGGCCGCGCAACTAGTGGCAGCCGGAATCAATACGCTTACTCTCGACATGCGCGGGTTTGGCGAAAGCGGTTCGCCCTATACCAAGCTGACGGACGCAGAAAAGGCGCGGGTGCGCGACATGTGGCCGCGCGACGTCGACACGGCGTGGCAATACTTGGCTTCTCAGCCGGGCGTCAAGCGCGATGTCATTGGGGTGGGCGGAGCTGGGTGGTTCGGCGTTCTTCATTCCGTCGAAGTCGCGCGTCAACACGCTGCCGAGGTGAAGTCACTGGTGTTGCTTTCCGGAGAGACTCTCCAAGATGGCCTGCAATTCATGCGGCAGGCGTCACAACTGCCTGGCCTGTTTGTCGTCGCCGACGACGACGAATACCCCCCTACCGTAGCAGCGATGGAGTTGCTGTACATCACCGCCTCGAATCCGAGCAAGAAGTTCGTGCATTACTCGGCGGCGCACGAGGCTCCGTGGGTTTGGTACGAAACCGCTGATCCCGACAAAGTTCCTGCAACCGGCGGACACGGCACTGACCTGTTCAAAGTCCATCCGGATCTGCAAGGCATCATCGTGAACTGGTTTGTGACCACGCTGATCAAAACGCCAGGCCATGCGCCCGCGGACACCGTGGCATCTGCCGCGCTCCTCAATCAACTGCGGATGCCCGGCGGAATCGCTCGAGCGCGGCAGCAACTGATTGAAGCCCGTCGCAAGGATCCTCAGGTGCATTTGTGGCCGGAAGTTGCCGTCGACATCATAGGCAGTGACCATGTGCGCGCGGGCGAGATAAAGGAGGCGATTGAATTTTTCAAGCTCAACCTGCTCGCCTATCCGGATTCGGCTGACGCCCATAACAATCTTGCCGACGCGTATTTGAAGGACCAACAAAAAGATCTGGCGCGCCAGCTTGCCGAAAAAGGAATGGCGCTTCTCGATTCTCATAGCGCGCCTGCGTCGTCGTGGTCTGATACAGAGCAGCGGCGCAGCGAGGTGCGTAGCGGCTTACAGGATGTGCTCCACCAGGTGAACGCGGCGCCGGTGACCGCTCCCGCTGCGGCGACTTCGAACCGCGCGCCGGGCAGCATCTTTCGCGATTGTCCGGATTGCCCGGAGATGGTCGTGCTGCCAGCCGGTACTTTCAATATGGGCTCATCTCCCGCGGAAAAATCCTGGGCAGTGACTCATGGTGCCACGCCGGATTCCGTTTCTGACGAGTCGCCGCAACATTCTGCTTCGCTGCGATCATTCGCCCTGGGCAAGTACGATGTGACCAGGGGTCAATACGCAGCGTTCGTGCGAGAGACCGGATATTCCGCGGGTGATGGATGTGGCCACGATGGCGAAAAATGGGACAAACAAGCAGGAGTAAGTTGGCGGAATCCGGGATTTAATCAAACTGCGCGTGACCCGGTGGTATGCGTCAGCTGGCATGACGCGCGAGCCTATATTTCCTGGCTGAACGGCAAACTGCGGCCACGTGGATCGGCCTCAGCGGATGGTCCTTATCGACTGCCCAGCGAATCGGAATGGGAATATGCGGCGCGTGCGGGAAGCACGTCACGACTGTGGTGGAGTGATGACGACACCCGAGCCGCCGACTACGCCTGGTATAAAGGCAATTCCGGCGGCCATACCCACCCCGTGGGTTCGAAATCTGCGAATCCTTTCGGGCTTTACGACATGGCGGGCAATGTCTGGCAGTGGACGCAGGACTGCTACGTTGAGAGTTACGCCAATGCACCGACGGACGGGAGTGCAGTCGAAGTGGCAGACACCTGCATGCGCGTCGATCGGGGCGGCTCTTGGTATTATGCCTCGTGGCTGCTGCGCGCGGCCACCCGTGAGAGAAACCCTTCCAACTACCGGGACCTCATCATGGGATTTCGCGTCGCCAAGTCGCTTCCATGAAGGGCAAAGTCCAGAAACGTTCAGGCGTGAGCCTGCAGAAAGTGTCTGCCGATGGCAGTCACGATAATCCACGGCCCCGCCACGTGCGCCTCGATTAAGCACTCGATCCACGCGTCCTCCCAGATGGATAAGCGCGGACAGTTCGTGCGCCAAACATCGAGCGCCTCCTCGCGCGTCCTTGGGCGTTCGTCAAGCCACTCCAGAAACTGCCGCATGAGCGAATCGGATGCCTTGTTCATGGCTCAGGATTGTGCGCGCCTAACATGACGTAGTAAAATGCATTTATTATTGCTATTCATGAGAAATATGCATGAAGCTCGACACCCTGGGGGTTCAGGCCTTTATCTCAATTGCCGACCAAGCGAGCTTCCAACGCGCCGCTGACGAACTGCACATCTCGCAGACTGCAATAACGCGACGCTTACAAAATCTCGAGACGCATCTTGGGGTGAAGCTGATCGAACGTACTACGCGCAGCGTCGCTTTGACCGCCACTGGAAGCGATTTTCTCCCGCAGGCCAGGCGGCTGATGGGTGAACTGTCGAATGCGCTCGTAGAAATATTCGAATCTGGCAAGGCACGGCGCGGCGATGTCTGCATTGCATGCGTGCCGACCGCCGGCATTCAATTCTTGCCAAGAATCATTCAGGAGTACTCTGACTCATTCCCAGAAAATAGGATTACCATTTTGGATCATGCATCGGCAGCGGTCGCGGACGCGGTCTTGCGACGCGAGGCTGAATTGGGAATCAACGTCGCGCAGACCCATCACCCTGATCTCACCAGCAGCCGACTATTGACCGATCAGTTCACATTGATTTGCCGCGACGATCACGCACTGGCGAGCAAGAAAAGCTTGGCCTGGAAGCAACTCGCGCCCTACCCACTAATTTTTGCCGGGGAGGCCAACGCGAACCGCAATGTGCTGGATCAGGCCTTGGGCAGCAGCAAGGTCAAGCTGCGGCTATTTTATGAAGTTCAGCGCAGCTCGACCGCACTCGGGTTGGTCGGGGAAGGCGTCGGGATCGCGGTGGTACCGCGGTTGGCGGTGCAACAAGGCGCATATCCGCGGCTGCGGATGATCCCGCTGGTCGATCCGATAATTTCCCGTTCCCTGGTGTTGGTAACGCGGAAAACGGCGCAGCTATCACCGGCGGCGCGCGCGCTCCACGAGCTCATTAAACGCCGCGCGTCGGCATGAGTTTGGGTAGTGCGCGTCCTCCGCGAATTCGACGAAATTCCTTTAACTTCATTGCCGAACCTTTGTCCCGTACGCCAACCTATCCATCATCTCCGCGAACCGGCCCCAGTGAATCCGCTTCGCGGACTGGCGCCGCGCGCCTGCCCAGAATAAGGAGCCGCGTCCGATCTGCAGCTCACCCAGCTTGAGGTCTTTGCGATAGATTTGCAGCGTCAGCGCGGACTTCGCCTTCGCGAGAGTGGCGTTAGAGATCTCGGCCTTCACTTCATAAGCATGCGGCACTGATCTAGAGGCGCGCTTGCGCTTGAGTCTTGGCATGGCTACTCCCATTTGCTTCCGGCCCAGCAGGCCCGAAAATCGTTTTGCGGTCAACATTGTACGCGCCGAAAGCCAGCTGACGTCGATTGGATTATGCTGGTGGGGTGTGGCGCAAACAGATTTTCGTCGCGATCGGTATGGCTACAGCGGTTGTCACGTTGCTGGTCTTGTGGGAGCACCTGGCGGATCTGAACCTGCCCCTGCCCGACGCCGACGACGCGGTTTCTCGGCTCGCCTTCGCAGCACGCTGGCTGCTTCTACCGGCGTTGGCTCTTTTCGCCGGAGTTGCCGTCGTGGCCAATCAGCGATTTTTTGTTGCCGATGCGATAGACGGCGCGCGCGCCTCGCAAAGCCGGCTGATCGAGATCACCCTGCGCTACAATCAAAATACGCTCGAGCAGATCGCGCTCGCGGCGATTGCATGGGCAGGATTGGCGCTAACTGTGCCGCATGCGATGCTGACGCTGATTCCGGCCATGGCCATCGTTTTCGTCGCTGGCCGCGCGCTGTTTTGGATTGGCTACCTTATAAACCCTGTGGCGCGAGCCCTGGGCATGGGCCTTAGTGCCTATCCAACCTTCGCCGCACTCATCTGGCTCGCCGGACAGATGTTGCAATCGAAGTAAAATACAAGGTCACGTGATCTTGCTGCTTTTGGAATTGGCGCCCGAATGGCTTTTCACGTGCTCAATGAATGCGCGCAGCTTGGGCAAAACCTGACGCCTATCAGGATGGTAGAGAAAAACCCCCGGCGTTTTGACGGCGAAGGACGCCAGTAGCGCTTGCAATCGACCGTCGGCGATCGGCGCTTTGGCGAGCGGGCTCGGTACCTGTGCAAGCCCCAAACCTCCGATGGCTGCTCCGAGCAGTGTGGAGTACTCGTGCGCAATTAGCGGCCCAGAGACGATCGCTTCGATGGTCTTGTTGCCGTCGACGAGGCGCCACGGCGCGATGGCGCCGTTCGAGCGGCGCATTCGCAAGCAAACATGGTGGCGCAGTTCGTCCACACGCTTTGGGCGGCCGTGACGCGCAAGATAGTCCGGACTGCCTACGATCACGAAGGGGAACGGCGGAGTAAGCCGCACCGCTACCATGTCGGGCGCGATCAACTGACCGAGACGGATACCGGCGTCAAACCCTCCGCTCACAAGATCCACCATCTCGTCACTTACGGCAATCTCCAGTTCGATCTCGGGATAGGCCTGGCAGAATGAGGTGATCACCGGCTCCAGGATGAGCGGAACGACTGCTCTGGGAACAGAAAGCCGCAACAGCCCGGTGGGACGTTGCCCTAGGTCGCGCGCAGCCTGGCCGGCAGCGATGAGCTCATCGAATGCGGGTGCAGCGCGTTCGAGGAAGCGTCGCCCCGCCTCGGTCAGGCCAACGCTGCGCGTAGTGCGGGCGAGAAGCGCCGCGCCGATCCGCGCTTCGAGCACACGCACTGCTTGACTGACGGCCGATGGCGTGACGCCCAGATCCGCCGCCGCACGGCGAAAGCTGCGGCGCTTTGCGACCGCAAGAAACGTCTCGACGCCGTCCAGCGCGCCTTGCCTGACTGTGAAGTTCTGCTTCATACCCCAACGACATTATCGCGGATAGTCGCTCGCAGCAAACGGTTGTACATTGTCTTGGAAACCCGGAATCGCCGCTGTTTGATGCCGCAACAATCAACCTTCAAGGAGAAGGAAATGTCGCCCGCGCCACTCTTTGGGATACAACTCGTCCTAGGCTATATCGCTTGGCTGCTGTGTTTCCGCGCTTATATCTGGCCTCGACTCAAGTCGATGAACCGGGTCGAAGCGCAGCGTGCCATTGCCACGCTGCACAGCTTCCGTTTCTTTGGGCTAGTGTTCATCCTTCCAGGCGTGGTCGGCTCGAATCTGCCAGCCGGCTTCGCGCAGCCCGCCGCCTACGGCGACTTCGCCACCGGGGTGCTCGCGCTGCTGGCGCTGCTCGCGGTAAGGATACGCCCGGTCTTTTGGACATTGATCGTCGCCTTCAACGTCGTGGGAACGGCCGACCTGATCCTCGACTACTACCATGCCATCCAGAGGGGCCTTCCTGCGCTGGCAGGGGAATTCGGCGCCACGTATGTGATACCGATCATCTACGTGCCCCTGCTGATGATCACGCACGTCGCCGCTTTCTATCTGCTAGCGCATCGCCCCGAGCGATAGAACGACGGTTCAAAATGTCACCCGGCTCAATACCAAGTATCCTTGGCCCTCCGTTGACACCTAAGTCGCAGCAGTTGAGGGGCCAGTTTAATGATGGAAGATGCACGAGTCGGGCGCGCGTATACCTGGTTGGGCGTCGACAATTGCACGCGTTTGCTCGGACTGCTGCTGGTGTCCGGTTCGATGGCATTGGCCGAGACTCCGGATCCCGTCGCATCGCCTGATTCGGCGCCAAACGCAAAACCCGTTTCGAAGGAAAAGGCCAAGGGTGCCAATCAAGACGACGCTCTCGACTCGGTGTACGTTGAGGGGAAGCGCTGGCTTTTCAATCGGCAGACCCGCTATGCCCACTCCTTGCCCGAGGTAGACGGACCAACGATCACGGTGACGAAGAAAACGAGCGTCGTGCAGCTTAACGATGTTCCGACCATCATCGACAACAACCAACGCGAGTTGTTCGACCGGCTACCGGGCATTGTCCTGGCAGAACAGCAAAACCCGACGGAGCTCAATTTCAGCTATCGCGGTCTCGGCAATCCACAGGAAAGCGAGTATGTCCTGCTGATGCAGGATGGAATTCCGATGGAAATGGATTGGATCGGCTACCCAACGATTTACTACATTCCCGTGCCGCAGACTCTCGGCTCGGTGCAGATGATCCGCGCAGGCTCCGGCTTGCTATATGGCCCTGAACCCCAACCGGTCATCAATTTTATCTCGCAGGCTGCCCTCCGCCCGCCCGCTCGCCGGCACGACCGAGCAAGTCGGCGGCAGTAACTCGCTTTTTTCCAGCTTCAACAAAATCTCGGGCACCGACGGCAATTGGAACTATCTGGCGGACTATTCGCGCCGGCAATCGGACGGGCAACGGCAGAACGGCGATTACGCGCTAAACGCCGGCGATTTGCATCTGGGCTACCTGTTCGATTCACAAAAGCTGAGCGTTGGATTTTCACGCCTATTCGCTCGACAGCGGCTTGGCAGGTCTCATGACCGGCGCGCAGTTTCTCGCCAATCACAATCAGACCACGACGCCGGACGATCACTTATGGGCGGATCGCTACACGACTGTTTTGACGTACGAGAACAAATTCGGCGACAAAGACTCCTATACCCAAAAGCTATGGTCCGGCTATCAAGACTTGTGGACACGCTCAGACACCTACGCCGCGGGCGTCCCTCCCGTCGGAACCGGCGCCACGCTCAGCGGTCAGCGCTTCAACTACACCGGCCTGGACGGACGGTGGCTGCACCGCTGGGGCGCCGGCGACGCATTGACCGTCGGCTATACCGCTGTATACTTCCCGCAGTCCGTACAACGAATGGATTGGCACCAACCCGGTTGTCAACAAGGACGATGAGTCGGGGATCCCTTTCTACGACGATGAACGCAAGACCACGTACGGTGCGGTTTTCGCGGAAAACGTGTTCCGCTTCGAGTACTTTCATTTAGTGACATCGGCCAGGTTCGATCACGAGGAACTGAGCACGCAGGAGTCTCTCGCCCCACATCCGTTGCTCGTGAACGCAACTTACACGAAAAACATTCCGCTATTCGGTATCGGCATTGGCAATGATTTCGGTCACGGTAACGAAACTTACCTGAATGTCTCCCAAGGGTTTCGCCCCCTGCGCTATCTGGACATCGCGAGTCCGTTCAGCAATTTTTCCCCCGCGAACAATCCGGATCCCACCAAGTATTTAACCTATGAAGCAGGCGTGCACGGCTGGCCGAGGCTGGGGCTGTACTACGATTTCAGTGTATTTCAGGTCAATGTCAAAGACCGCATAGAGTCCCAGCAGCTCACGCAGACCGAGACCGTCGATATCAACACCGGCAATACCCGCAGCCGCGGCCTGGAACTCGAAGGGCATTACGACCTGTTGCGCCTGTTCCCGACGATCGCATCGACCGTACATCTGGATGCGTTTGTCAATGCGAGCCTCTTGGATGCCCGCTTCACCAGCAGCATTGTTCCCGGTCAGACGGGCAAAGTCCCCGCTTATGCTCCGCACGGGGTCTTCAAAGCCGGGTTCACGGCTCGAGAAGATAATCGCTACAAGATCAGCGTGGCCGTCGACACCGTGGGATCGCAATATTTCCAGGACAGCGATAAACCCATTGGCTCAACCCCTGCTCATATTCCCACGTACACGGTGGCAGATTTGGCGGGAGACTATCTCATAGCCGGCCATGTCAGAATCCTGGGCGGCATTTCGAATCTCACTAATCGTCACTACTACTCGCGGGTATTTCTTTTCGGTGGAATGCTCGAGCCCGCGAGCGATCGCAGCTTCTATGCCGGCGCAGCGTATGATTTCTAGAAACCAATTCAGGAATAGCAACTCGGGGGATATTGCAGCGTGATTATACAAGTCGTCAAAGCCTTGCTGCCCGGTCTCGCATTAGCCTGCTACACGCCCAACGCGTGGGCGGCGGATCCAGCGCCGAGCGCCGTTCCACCGGAAAGCGCTTACAGCGCCTTGAAATGGCGCGGCATCGGTCCGTTTCGTGGCGGCCGTGCGGTCGCCGTGGCCGGGGTTCCCGGTTCACCGAATGTCTTCTATTTTGGCGCGGCCGCAGGCGGAGTCTGGAAGACCATCGATGCCGGTGCAACCTGGAAGCCCATATTCGATGCGGTGAAAGCCTCATCCATTGGCGCGATCGCGGTCGCTCGCAGCAATCCCAACATTATTTACGTCGGCACGGGTGAAGGTAATTTGCGAGGCGACGTTACGTGGGGCGGCGGCCTGTTCAAATCGACGGATGCAGGCAAGACCTGGACAGATCTCGGTTTGACCGATACGCGGCAAATCGGGGCAATCAATGTGGACCCGAGTGACCCTGATGTGGTTTTGGTTGCCGCAGTTGGACACGCCTTTGGCCCCAACACGCAGCGCGGAGTCTTTCGCAGCACCGACGGCGGCAAAACCTGGAGTCGCGTGCTCTACAAAAATGAGTTGACCGGCGCCATCGACTTGGCCTCCGACCCCCACAACCCGAAGATCATTTATGCGGCGCTCTGGCAGGTGCGGCGCCAGCCGTGGAATTTCTCGAGCGGCGGGCCCGGCAGCGGCCTGTATCGATCGGCGGATGGCGGTCTGACCTGGTCGCAACTGACTGGGCACGGACTGCCCGACGGAATCTTGGGACGGATCGATATCGCGATTTCCGCAGTCGATTCCCGGCGCATCTACGCCATGATCGAAGCAAAAGAAGGCGGATTGTATCGCTCGGATGATGCCGGTACGCAGTGGCGCCGGGTCAGTGATGACGGGCGCGTGCGCCAGCGCGCATGGTATTTCTCGAAGATTTATGCGGATCCCAACGCCATCGATACGGTCTACGCGCTCAACACCGGCATGCTGCGCTCCGTCGATGGCGGCAAGACGTTTAATTTGGTGAGCGCGACCCACGGCGATCATCATGCGCTGTGGATCGATCCGAATAATTCCAACAGCTTGATCAACGCCAACGATGGCGGCGCCAGTGTTTCGCTGGACGGCGGCAACACCTGGTCGACCCAGGACAATCAGCCTACCGGCCAGTTTTACCACGTCGCGACGGATAACCGCTTTCCGTACTACGTTTACGGCGCGCAGCAGGACAATTCCAATCTTGCGATCGCCAGTTTTGACGACGAGGGCGTGATCGGACCGCGCGACTGGTATCCCGCCGGCGGCGGTGAGTCAGGATTCGTGGTCCCCGATCCGCGCGATCCGAACATCATTTACAGCGATGCCGAGAATCAATACGCGCGCTTTGATCATCGCTCGCAGCAGTCTCAGAACATCAGTCCCGATCCGATCGATAATTCGGGTCACCCCGCGAGCGAACTTGAGCACCGCTTCAATTGGACCTCGCCGCTGATGCTCTCACCGCACGATCCCGACGCGCTCTACGCCGCCTCGGAGGTCCTGTGGAAGTCCACCGATCACGGGCATGAGCTGGAAGATCATCAGCCCCGATCTCACCCGCAACGATAAGACCAAACAAACCGCCTCGGGCGGACCGTTGACCAAGGACATCACCAGCGTCGAGTACTACGACACGATCTTTGCGCTGGCAGAGTCGCCGCTGCGCAAAGGCAACCTCTGGCTTGGAACAGACGATGGCCTGGTGCAAATGACGCAGGATGACGGCGCGCACTGGCACAACGTGACGCCGGCGGCGATGCCGGCGTGGAGCACCGTCAGCATGACCGAGCCGTCGCATTTCGAAGCGGCGGTCGCCTATATCGCCGTTGATCGGCACCGGCTCGATGACATCGCACCGTATGCATGGAAGACCGCGGATGCGGGTAAGTCGTGGGTTTCGATTGCCGCCGGCCTGCCCTTGGGCGCCGTCGTGCATGTGGTACGTGAGGATCCGGTGCGCCGCGGTCTGCTGTACGCCGGCACGGAGCTGGGCGTATTTCTCTCCTTCGATGACGGCGCCCATTGGTCGCCGTTGCAAAACGGCCTGCCCATCAGTCCAGTCCATGACCTGACTGTGCATGGCAATGACCTGGTCGCGGCGACACATGGGCGCGGATTTTGGATCCTGGATGACCTCACACCGCTGCGCCAGGCAAAAGCACCTGCCGATGATCTCGTGCTGTATTCACCGCAGACTGCGTTGCGCCTGTACTATCCCGACCAGGTGAATTCTCGCCGCCCCGTGGGCGCGAATCCGCCGGCCGGCGCCGTGATCGACTATGTGCTGCCTGCCGATGCCTCGACAGAACTCACCCTGGATATCGTCAATGCCAAGGGCGAGCTGATTCGGCATCTCTCCAGCACCAAAACCAATAAAGAAGTGCAGCCGCCTGAGTGGCCGGATCAAATCGTAGCCAGCGATCTAATTCCCGCGAAGGCCGGCATGAATCGCCTGGTCTGGGACCTGCGCTACGACGATCCGATGCAAATTCCCGGCGCATTTTACGAGGGAGAAGCGCCGCGCGGACCCATTGTCGCGCCCGGCCAATATCAATTGCGCCTGACATCAGGTATCAACACCCGCACCGCGACGCTCACCGTCATCGCCGATCCCCGAGTGGCCAATAGCGACGCGGCCATCGCCGAGAAGACCGCCCTGGCGCTGGCAGCGTACCGTGACATCGATGCTCTGCACCGCGCCGTCAATGACATCCGCGCCAGGCGCAAGGCGCTGAAAACAGCCCCCGCCTCCGCCGGCCTCGACGCCAAGCTGGCGCGCATTGAGGAGACGCTCGTGCAGGTAAACATGAATGGTTCGGAAGCCAACCTCGCGTTTCCTGGCATGCTCAATGAGCAGCTTGCAGCCTTCGCAGGCACGCTTGAGGATGCCGATTCACCACCCACGACTCAGCAGCGGGCACTGTATTCTTCGCTGCACGAGAAACTGGAGGCGCAACTCACCCTATGGCGAGGACTAAGTCAAAAGTAGGCTCGCTTATTCCTCGTCGGTCGACTCGCCTTCTTCTGGAGCGGCTGCATCGCTGCGCAGCACTGGCAATTTTGCGCGCGCCAGTGCTTGATTGAGAGCCGTGAGATCGTCCTGCCAAATTTTCGCCGCCACAGCCGCAAGCGACTGCCATTCTTGGAACAGGGAGTCCGCCGCTGATTGCTGGGCGCGGGTAGGCGCCGCATCCGCATCCAGCACTTGAGTATATAAACTCAAGATATCGCCGTTGACACGCTCGAGCCCGCGGTGCGTATCGCTCGCCTGCGTCTTGGCGCCTTGCTCCATGAGCGATTCGAAACGCTCGTCCAGCTCCTTGGCCTGTGCTGCGATCGCCGCTGTCTGGGCGGTACCGAGTTTCTTGAGCTGCGCGCGCAAGGACTTTACTTCCTGTGCCTTTGCACTAGCTGGCATCCAGTGCCTCGGCCAGGCCTTTGGCAAGGGCAAACTGGGCGGCGTACTCCTGCCGATCGATGCTGACGCGAGGATCGGGCAGCACGGTAAGCGGCTGCTCCCATTTGCGGCTGCCCATTTCGAGTCGCACGCGATACACCCCTGGAACCACCGGTGGGCCCAAGGGCTCCTGTGGCGTGTCGCTGGGAACCGCAGAAATCGGAAAGCTGCGCCGGACTGCGCGCGGAGTCGTGCCGTGCAGATCCCAGACGAAGCGATGCATTCCCGCCGTTGTCGCGAGCGCCTTGGGCTGGCGAATCCAATATTGGGGAATCAATTCCTTCTCGCGTTCCGTTGCGCTGAAGCCAACCGGGTCGGTGCTCGATGCGCGACGCACCACTGCACCGTTCGAATCCAGCACCTCGATGGCTACCGCGCCCTTGGCGGCCTGCGGCAAATAGTAGTCAATGACAGCTCCGTCAGGCGGGTTGCGCCCCGACGGTTCGTCCGGAGGAATCGGCGTGTCGGTGCCGGTACTGCGACGCGCTCGTACGGCCGGTGAGGGCTTGAGCAGCGTCACGGCCGTGGCGCTCACGACCTCGCGCAACGGACCGATATCGTCGAGCACCCAGAAAGAACGGCCGTGCGTGGCAACAATCAAGTCCTGATTGTGAATCGACCAGGTCGCGCATCGAGGTGTGCGGCAAGTTGAGCTGCAGCGACTGCCAATGATCGCCGTCGTCGAAGGACATCCATACCGCCCTTTCTGTGGCCGCGAACAGCAGTCCGCGTCGCACGGGATCCTCGCGCACGGCATTGACGGGTGCATCCTGAGGCAGTCCGTTCGTGATCGACTGCCAGCTCTTCGCCGCCGTCACGCGTGCGGTAGACATAGGGCTTAAGATCATCCAGTCGAAACCGGCTGACCGACGCATAGGCGACATTGGCATCGAAATGCGATGCCTCGATCTGAGTGACCTTGCTCCATGGCGCGAGCTCGGGAGGCGTCACGTTGCTCCAGGCACCGCCTTCATTGTGGGTCACCCAGATCAACCCATCATCCGTCCCCGCCCACAGCAGACCCTTCGCCACCGGCGAAGCGGCGACCGAATAAATCACGCCGCGCTGCAATTCAGCCTTGTCCGCATGCATTTCCCCGACCGACGGCGGCGAACCCGACGCCGGCCGCGTCAAATCGTCGCTGATCGTCTGCCAGGACCCGCCGCCATCGCTGCTCGCATACAGGCGGTTAGCGGCGTAATATATTCGGTGCGGATCCTGCGGCGAGAACAGAATCGGCTCGGTGCGATCCGTGCGGACATCGGGCGATGGCACCGGAATCGGCGAAATATTCTGCACCTGACCGGTCGACAGATGCGTCTTGGTCACGACGTTTCGGCCGGCACCATAAATTACGTCGGCATCGAGTGGATCGGGCGCCACATAGCCATACTCGATCACGCCAACTGGGTGCCACTCGCGAAATGTGATGATACCGTCGTTGCCGCGATTCGAGATGCACACCGAACCGCTCTCCTGCTGCCCGGAGCAAAGACGATACGGATAGGTCGGCGTGACGCTGACGTGATACAGCTGCGCAGTCGGCTGGTTGTACCAAGTGCTCCAAGTCCTGCCGCCATTGACCGTGATCAGACTGCCCTGATCGCCGACCAAAGCGATATGCTGCGAGTCATCCGGGCTGATCCAAATGGCCTGATAGTCATCGCCCCCCGGGAGCGCCCTTGAAGGGAACCCAGTGTGAACCGCCGTCGGTTGATTTCATCGTCACGATCGACGCGCTGTACACCACATCCGCATTCTTAGGATCAACCGCGAGAATGGACAAATCACCGCCGCCGATGCGCAGTCCCGGGTCGCGGATCGGTCGTGGCCATGTGCCAGTGCTCGCCGCCATCATCGGAACGGTAAACGCCGGTACTCGGAGCCGCGCCGCCTTGCGCAGCCGGATTCGAGCTGGTCGCGACAGTCGCATACAATCGTCCACGCGCACTCGGCGCCACCGCAACATCGATCTGCGATAGGCCCTGGCGGCAAGCCCGTCTGTCAGCGGCCGCCAGTGATCACCGCCATCGACAGATTTGAACAGCCCGCCGTGCGGGCCGTTGTACATGGTCTTGTCTTCCCACGGCCCCGAGCGCGCATTCCAAAATCCCGCGTACAAAGTATTGGCATCAAACGGATCGATCCTGATGAAGGAGGCTCCGGTATTCTCTCCTTGATCCAGCACCTTCGACCATGTGACACCGCCGTCCAGAGATCGGTACAGGCCACGCTGCGCGCTCGGCCCGTAGGGATGGCCCAACACTGCGGCATAGACGCGATTGGCATCATGCGGGTCGACCGCAATGCTCGGAATCTGTTGTGAATCATCGAGCCACAAATGGAGCCAGGAAGTGCCGCCGTCGGACGAGCGATAGATGCCGTTGCCCACCGACAAGTCTGGACGGTGCAGACCCTCGCCCGACGCCACGTAAATGATCTTAGGATCCGAAGACGACACGGCGATCGCGCCGATCGATTGCGTGGGTTGCGAATCGAAGATCGGCACTCCAGGTGCGCCCATCATCATCGGTCTTCCACACGCCACCATTGACCGCACCGCTCAAAAACGTATGAGGCTGGCCGGGCACGCCAGTGATCGCGCGCGTGCGGCCACCGCGAAAGGGCCCCACCAATCGCCACTGCAAATCCTGGGTGATCGCCGAAACATTGGTTTGCGCCGGGGACATTCCAGCGCCGCCGAACGTCAGCAGGATGGCGCAGAGCACTCGATATACGCGGATATCGGCCAGCATTGATTTCATTTTCAACCGTCGACTTCCGCCTCCGGACGATCATTCCCCGCGGATTTCTCCTTGTGCCAGTGGCCCTCTTTGTCTTCATACGAGATGACAGTCGCTTCCCCGGGCACCGCTTGTTCTCGCGCCGCCAGCTGCGCAGCTTTGTGCGCCTCATCGTGGGTCCTGAAGGACTCTGAGAACGTCTCATCGACCTTGTACGCCCAACCTCCATCGTGTCGAACGATATGATAAGTAATCTTGCTCATGTGTGGCTCCTCATATATCGATTAGCCGGCATCGCTATGGCTGGCTTAGCTGGATTTCTTTCGCGGTACGAGCCGATAGCCGGAAACATAGCGGCCGTTAGGCGTTTCGGTCCACTGCCACTCGACATCCTCGTCGGCCGCGCAATGAACATTGACCACCGTCGAACGCAGATCCGGATGGCTGGGTAGCGGTGCCGGGATGATTCGGCGTGTATTGGGTGACTGACCCGTCATGGCGTACAACTCCCTTATTGTCGGAGTGCCATTGTATGCGCGCCAGCCGATCTGCGCTTAATTCTTCCGCTTGCCAGAACCAAACCGGCAATTGCCGGTGTAGCTGAATGTCGGATTGCCATCACTAGTCCTGCCGGTCCCGGTTACTTTTAATTCGCAGCTGACCTGTGGACCGGCGATGTGGTCGACCAGGTACACCGAGCCGCTCTCTGCACCGGTGGCGAGGTTCACTTCGAATCGGAACCGAGAATCGTGGATCATCACCGGCTCGGAACCGGCAATGGTGCCCGAAAATACTTGGTCACCCGTATTGGTCAACGTACCCTTCTGATTGTCGATGACCGTCGTTACGTGATAAAGAATCTTCCCGCTCAAATCCCCGGATATTTCGACGATTTCCGTGCCTCTTTGAATGAGACCCGTCGGCGTGGGCTTCTTTGAATGGACGATTGTGCCAGTGAGCAGATCTGTGCCGGTGCCTGAGACTTGAATGGTACGATTCGGACTTGCCTCGTCTGCAATCGCGCCACTGCTGGGCGCCATAATAATTGTTGCGAGCAAAAATCCACTCATCGCGCTTGTTTTGTGAATATATCTCATCGACTTCGCCTCCCTATCTGCCGCCGGTTGCGCGCTCGCAGGTCCCTTCGATAAGCTAGAACCAAAGTGCGGCCCGAAACCCGCCACCCATTAGGCCGATGCGGCCGCCCTCTCAGCGGCTTTGCGACCATATTCCAGCGCTGAGCCCCAGTGTTGTGCGCCATTCAATTCCGAGTGGCCGATGCTGATGCGTCCGTAGCCTTGCCGCACGCGTTCCAACGGACTGGGCTTACCCTCGACACCGTAGTAAAAGCCGGGCGGTTCTACCAGGCGCGCGTGACCCCAACGGTTGAGCACGATGGCAGCGATGTCGCGCTTGGGGTTGAAGCCGGACGCACCGAACAGCCGTAGCATCTGCCGGCGGATCAGAAGTTCGAAGTCTGCGTAGGAGGTATTGATGAGGCGCGCCCGTGCCGCGATGCCTTGCGTTGCCGCCGGTAACCCAGGTACGGGAAAGCCCAGGTAAAAGCTCAACACGGCGGGTTTGTCCGGATGCAGGGGTGGGGAATGTCGCTCGGTCACCATGTTTTGACGAAGGTTGCAGCAGTAGCCGATTCCGTCAGTGTCATCGAACCAACGGCACGAGGTGATGTCGAGATCGTACAGAAAGCGCCAGTGCCGCAGCGCTACGTTGACGATGAGAGCCGGTGCGTAGCCGAACTGTGCGTAGGCGGCGCGCAAGTCCTCCGGCATGTCCACGAGCAGGTGCCTGTTCACCCAACCGCCGCTTGCCATGACCACCTGGCCCGCACGCACACTCTGTAGCCGTCCGCCCTGCTCATAGATCACCACGACTTCATTGGCATTAACGCCCGAGTGCCGCACACGCAGGGCGGTGGCTTCAAGACGCAAGCGCGTGTTCTGGCTGGCGCCGTCAAGGGCTCGGAAGTCGAGGTTTCCATACAGGAGACTGTCGAAATCCCGGCCGGGCAACGCTGCCGGCAATAGCGACCGCAGCAGTGCGCGCGGAAATGGCGAATTGCCGCCGGGGAACGACAACGCCATAGGCCGCGTCGGATCTTGCACCAACTGCCGGCCCAACCGTGCGCAGGCCGCATCGGTGCTGACCCCCGCCAACAAGCCGACAATCGGCTCGACCATGCGCGTGACGGCGGCGTCGTAGCCGCGCACCTTCTCCAGATACTCGCGATAGGTGAGCGTATCGAGGTAGCGATGCTCAGCCTCGCTCAGCGCAGCGTGATCGGCGCGCCAACGCAACAGGTCGCGGCGAGCCGCGTCGGTGTAGGGCGTGTCCTTGAACGCAGTCGACCAGATGTTCCGGCGCCAGTACGGTTGGTCGGCGCCCTGCGCCCGGTCGAAGAAGTAGCCGACGTCAACCTGGGTTTCCTGGAAGCCATCCATGTTTGAATAATTGTCGCGCGCGAAACGCAACGACTTGAGCGCGCTGTCCCAGCGTTGCCACTGGTACTCGCGCGGCAGTGCAAACTCCTCGAAGAACGAGTCGGTGAGCGAATCGCTGCGCTGCCCCGGCAGTCCAAAGTCATTCGAGCCCTGCGGGCCCTGCAGACGAACTCCCTCGACGTCGAATTCGTTCTGCCTAGCCTCGCCGCCTGGCATGGCATGGTTCTCCAGAATCAGAATGCGGGCGGCGGCACCGCGCAACTGGCGAAAGCGGTGCGCGGCGCTCAGGCCGGCGATGCCGCCGCCGACCACCACCAAGTCGAATCGGCCGGCCTCCGCTGCGGCGGCAAAGACGGCCTCGCTATAGCCCCCATCGCGCAGGCGATGCGCAGCCTGCACCACCGGCCACGTATTGCCGTTGGCGCGGGCATAGTCGCCCACGCCCCCGTACCCGGTGAAGATGTCCGTAATGGCTGAACTTGCGGGTCGCGCCAGCGCGCTACCCGCGGCGGCAAGGGTGCCGTTCAAAAAGTCGCGTCGGCTGATGGGCGCATCGAGACCCAGCCAATCCCGCTCAGCATCATTGACCGGTCGTTTCATGCTCCGTCCTCAGTCAATTGTGCTGAGCGCAGGGAAGCGACGGTAAAATATACTTTTTCAGCATATCCGCCGTTTGTGCCGACGAGCCATGGACATTGAAAGCGGTGCGCGTGATGACTACAGCCGCCTCTAGATTGCGTAGGGCCAAAATTTGGCTGCCGCCGTTGCCGGCCATGTACCACACCGGTTGTATACCGCATGTAGTGGAGTAAGACTCCTCGAAGATGAAATAGCCATAATTTTGGTCGGGGCGCGATGCGCGCCTGATGGTGAGCGCAGATTCGACCCAGCTTGCTGGCACGATTTGCCGCCCCTTCCAGCGACCGTTGTCGGCGACCATCCAAGCGATCTTGGCCAAATCGCGCGATCGCAATTGAAGTCCTCCACCCGTCATCACCTCCTGTGCCGGCGAATAGGACCAGTTCCACTTGCGAATGCCGAGCGGCCGCAAGATCTTGCTCTCGGTGTAGTGATCAACCCGCACATGCGTTGCGCGCTGGACGACTTGGCCCAATAGAAACGCATTGGTGGTGCAATAGCGCCAGGGCCCGAAGCCCTGTGCGTTGCGCGCAAACCCCTGCATCGTGGGCAAATCGACCGCCCACCGGGTCCAGTTGCTTTGCGAATGCATGTTGTCTTCATTGCCGGGGCTGGCGTCATCGTTGTCGTCACAGGCGAGCGCCGAGGACATGGTAAGCATATCCTCGAGAGTTATGGCGTGCTTATCGGCCGAATCATTCTGGAATGGCTCCAACTCGGCGAGATAGGAAAAGGCACGAACATGTTCGGACGGAATAGCATGATCACCGATGGCCGCGCCGAGCGCCAGCGTCGTCAGGAATTTGGTCGCCGAACGCGTATTGTTAAGGAATTCTTGGCTGCCTTCGCCGAAATATTGCTCGTACGCCAATCGGCCGTTGCGAACGATCAGTATGCTGGTCGTCTTCGGGTATTCGCCGCGGTCGATCGCATGCCCGAGTTCCGCGAGAGGCTTCGCATCGACGCGCGAGTGATCAACAGATTTCGGCGCTCCCTGGGCGCGTACCGTGCTGCTGACCAAGACGCTGACACCGATGACTACGAGCCATTGCGTATGGAGTGGCATGAAAGTGTCCTATTAAACGCTTGTGATAGCTTAGCCTTACAACTGAGGCGTTAAGACGCGTTTCGGGCAGACAAAATGCGGCTTGGCCGCATTAGTGAGCGAAATTGTGGACCGCATTGATCGCAAAATCTTGAATCTTTATCAACACGACACGCGGCGCATCGCAGAGTCCATCGGGGCCGAGGTAGGCCTGTCCGCCGCCGCCGTGCAGCGGCGCCTCAAGCGCCTGCGTGCGGACGGCGTCATCGCGGCGGAGATTGCAGTGCTCGACAAAAGCGTCATCGGAGAGTCGATCATCACTTGCATCGTCACCTTGAGCATGGCCGCGGCACCGGCGCCCGGTGCGCATCTTGATCGCTTTCGCCGTCAGATGATCGAACATCCGATGGTGCAACAGTGCTACCACGTCACCGGCACCAGTGACTTCGTCGTCATCGTGATCGCCGATAGCATGGAAGCATACGGCCTCTTCGTACGCCGCTGGTTCGAATCAAACCCGCACGTCACCCGCTACGACACGCATGTGGCGCTCGAACGCGTGAAAGTAAGCCTGTCGATCCCGCTTGACGACATTCCGGCTGGGTAACGCTGGGCTCCTGACACGATCGGAACTTTGGCACTATACTCACGGTCACGAGTGATCAATCCACCTTAGGAAGTCAGCGTATGGCAGCCCCCAAACTCGCAACGGTCCCGGCGCCCCCTTTCCAATTGTCCCTGCGGATCAGGCATCCTTCAATGGATCCGGCAGACATATCGAAGGAACTTCGTATAGAACCCGAGCACTCCTTCCGCGCTGGTCAACCGCGCCACTCGAAGAGTGGACTCGTCCCGGCTGCGGTTCACAGCGAATCTTATTGGTTGGCGCCCGTCAATCCCGCATCGTGGTTCGGCAATCCACCATTTGCGGAACCGCTCAAGTTCGCCATCACGCAGGAGCACATAGACGCAGCCATCGCGCGCAATCTCACCGGTGCGCTCGCCTTGTGCGCGCAACGCATGAATAAAATGCACGCCGAATTGCTCCGCACCATTCGCTCGGGGGGCGGCGAGATCAGCCTGCTGGTCACACTTTCCGCGGCTGCCATGAACACCTTCAGCCTGCCGCCGGAGGTCAGCCGAATGTTCGGCGAGGTCGGGATCACCCTTGAATTTGAAATGACGGATGACTGAAGGGCGAAGCCGCGCGAGGAAGTATTCCGTTCCCGGCACTCGCCATCTTCTCCGACCCACGTTAGGAAAGTCTTAAGCGCCGCAGGAATCATGTCGGCCTACAAAAACGGACTGCGCCGAGTGTGGACCATTGTTGCGAGCATCGTTGCGACATTGGTTGCGGTTGTGCTTGTCATCAATTTTCGGACGCCCGAAAAAACGATCCAGCATCAAATACGTCACCTCTATCCCGTCGTCCATCCGCAGTTCGAGCGGGAAATGGGTACTCTATTGGGCCCGGCAATTCTGCCCGGGAATGCAATTGTCATCCTGCAAAACGGCGATGAAATCTTTCCCGCAATGTTGAGCGCAATTCGCGCCGCACAGTCCACGATCAACTTTGAGACCTACATTTACTGGTCGGGCCGCACCGGCGAGGAATTCGCCGATGCCCTCATCGAGCGCGCTCGCGCCGGAGTCAAAGTACATCTGATGCTGGATTGGCTCGGTAGCGAGAAGATCAACCCGCAACTCGTCGATCGCATGCTGCAAGCCGGGGTCGAAGTGGAGCGTTATCATGCGCTGCACTGGTTTAGCCTGGGAAAGCTCAACAACCGTACGCATCGCAAAGTGCTCATCGTCGACGGCAGAATCGGTTTCACAGGCGGTGTGGGTATTGCCGATGAGTGGTCGGGACACGCCCAAGACCCCGGCCATTGGCGCGATATGCATTTTAGGATTGAGGGGCCGGTTGTGGCGCAGTTTCAGGCGGCGTTCCTGGATAACTGGATCAAAGCCACCGGCCGCGTGCTGAATGGGCCGACCTACTTCCCGGAACTTGCCCCGGCAGGCGAACTCAAGATGCATATGTTCATCAGTTCCCCTGCCGGCGGCAGCGAAAGCATGAGGCTGATGTATTTGATGGCGATCACCGCTGCGGAGGAATCCATCGATATCGAGGCAGCCTACTTCATCCCGGACCCGCTTATGAGCAGGGAGTTGATCAAGGCGCGCACTCGCGGTGTTCGAATACGGATTCTGCTGCCTGACAAACATCTTGATTCCGAGACCGTGCGCATCGCTACCAAACGGGCATGGGGCCCGCTTCTCGAAAGCGGCGTGGAGATCCACGAATACGATCCGACCATGCTCCACTGCAAGGCGTTGATATTCGATCATTATATGGTTTCGGTCGGCTCGACCAACTTCGACATGCGCTCATTCGAATTAAACGATGAGGCGAGTCTCAACATTTACAACGCAAAATTTGCTCAGCAGATGACGCAGGTTTTTGAAGAAGATCTTAAGCGCTCGACTGCCTATGACTTTGCACAGTGGCAGCGGCGCCCGTTGCTGGAAAAGTTCGCCGAACTGGTGCTTGTTCCGATCCGATCTCAGCTGTAGACGAAACCTATGGATCGAGCGGCCTCGTGCCTCGCGGCGTGCTCGAAAGGAACGGCGCGGCCACAGTGGTCGCATTGTTTTGGTCGCACGCGCCGCCGGCGGCATCTCCCGATCCCGTCTTGGAGGGTCCTTTGGCTGATCCCCAATAGTTATTGGCCGCTTGTACTTGCGTTGCAGGCACCGGCGTGACCTGGTTTGGTCCGCCGAGTGCGCCCAGTGGGCCTAAGTTGAGCACTCCACAGTGAGCGCTGGGACCGGGATTGAAGGCCACGCCCTGCGAATACCCCGAGACCAGTTGCGCGGGTCTACTGCGATCGTTGCCGACAAAGGCGTTGTCATTGAACGATTGAAAAGTCAGGGTGCTGCCGAGATCGAAAGGATCCGGCGTCAAGTTGATGAGGACGCCCGGACCACCGTTGCCTAGTGCTGCATTATAGATGAATGGCGCGCCGCCCGGCGTGACGACGAATCCGGACTGGGCGTTGTCGATAGCGGCATTGTATTCAATTGGGCCCGACTCAATCGCGAAAAAGCCGACATTGCCGCTGGCTGCAATATTGTTGATGAGCTGCACGTTGTCGGACGCTAAAACCCTCGGTAGACCGAATGCGAAACCTGGGAAGACCGAGTAGCCATTTCCGGCGTGAATCGCCTGGTTATCCCGTATCACAACATAGCCCGGCCCCACCCAATCATTCATCACCACGTTGACGCCGTTGCCATTATTCACGAGACGGTTGCCTCCAATGAGGACTCGCGAATTGAATGTGCACGCCGGAGGCGGGGGGCATCCCCTGAAGGACGCACCGTCGAAATCATCTCCGAAGAAATAGATGCCATCTCCGTCGCCGATATCGATGTTGCCGTTTACGCTAATGTTGCGATCTACACCCCGGGCGGAAAAGTTGGGCTCGATCGTGACCCCGTGCGTATTGCCGCCCGTGATGGTGAAGCCCTGTCGCTCGGCGCCGAAGTCCACACCATCGCTCAAAATCAGGACCGTCGACTCAAACTGCGGCGGAGAACCAGCCGAATCGATCACCGTGAGATCGGCACCTGCCGTTGAATAGATGTGCACGCCCTTGTTGATGCAAATGATGCAGCCTGAACCGTCCCACGGCCCCACTCCGGCCTCGGGTTGCTCATCGCCGGGACCCGAGAACGAGCTGTCGCCGTTCACGTTGCCGTAGCGGCCAGGGCCAACGTAGATTGAATCGCCGTCTTGCGCATTGGCGATCGCCTGGCTTATCGAGCGACAAGGCGATGCCTGCGAACCACAGCTTGCGCTATCGGTGCCCGAAGCCTTCGTCCATAGAGTCGCCGCCTGAACATTCCCTAACAATTGCATGGTGAGTACCATCGCGGCACCCATGGCGAGCGACTTCATATTCATCCTCTGTGGCTATTTAGGGCGTAGATGGATGAAGGCGGCAAATTCCCGGGCACTGAGACTCTGGTTTTGTGTCTTTATGCAATCACGCTTTTCGTCTTCATCCGAACGACCCGGCCTTGAGACCGGGTCGTTCGATTACCCAGATGACTTTGTCAATACGCTTTTTGCTCGCTAGTAACCCGGTGCAATGTCAAAGCGCAGTATCTGACCCGCGCCCGCAGGGGCCGCGCCGAGATTCGATACATACAGTCTACGATCAGGACCGAAAGTCATGCCGGCCGGCACAGATAGATTCGTGACGACATCCTCGATTGCTCCGGAATGCAACACCCGCACCACCTTGCCCAAGCCGGGAGTCGGAAACCCCGCGCCATCGGAGAGCTCCAGCACATACAGCAGGCCGTCTACCGGACCAAAATCGATTGCTACGACCGTCGTGAAGCCCGCCTTGGAACTAACGATGTGATGGCCGCTGGGCGGCGCCAATCCTGGCGCGAAGTTATCGGAATCGTTCGATTGAGTGATGGTCAGAATCCGCGCCCACTGCGGATCGATGGGAAACAGATTGAGATTTCCAACATATAAGGCTCCATCCCGAGCGGCAATCGAGGTCGGTACAATGTGGCCCTCGGAGGCTGAAATATCGATGACCTGCTTGATGTCATTGCCGCTCGCTGAGATTGAGATCACTTGGCCGTGATTCGGCTCGACCATCATCAACCTACCGTCCAGTGCGATCATGCTATAGAGCGTGCCATCGGGCTCGAAATCGTCCGCGCTTTCGTACTGGGCAGGGTGAGTTTTCAGCCAAGCGCCAATATCCGCAATCAATTGCCAAGTGCCGTTCTTAAGGTTTACCTTCGCAACGCCGCTCGGGAGTTTCGGATTGCCATGCGAGCAACCACCACCGCCGATCAACGCGTACAGATCTCCGTTTAAAAATACGACGTCGGCGACTCCGATGGTTCCATTGGCCCCGCCTGGGCCGATGGTGACCGAGGGAAATCCAGAAGCGACGGTGGTGACCTTGCCGCCCGAGCTGATCTTGGAAATTCGTGCGTTCGGTCCCCCCGTGTCCGGGCCTGGACCTCCCGGACCCGGCGGAACTTGCGTGCATTGCCCGATGGTACTGGTCGTTCCGCCGGTGCCCGCTTCCGCGACATACAGATTACCGTCCGGGCCGAACCTGAGTCCCCGTGGTCCCTGCAGACCCGAGGCAACCACAAACGGCGTGGGCTCGATAGCCGCCTGGGCCATCGACATGGCGGGTGCCAAGCCTCCTATCGCTGAGACAATGACAAGAGAAGACAGTCCGATGCTTTTCATTTCTTGGTTCCCCTTCCTAGTTATTGGGTTTTCGCGCCAGGTGCGCGCCTGATATATGTTATTTCGGCGTCAGCAGAAATCCGAGGTCATACCTGTGCGTCTGGCGCGCCGCGTTGAGCCGACACTGCTCCAGAAATGTGCTGTAAAAAATAGCCAAAAAGGGTACTTTCTTGAGACATGGCCGATCAATTCCATTGCCGACCGATCGGAAAGGCAGAACTCGAGGAGTGCCTGTTTCTTCAGCCTGCCCGTATTGGAGCCGAACGCATCGGCATGAAACGAGCACTGCGCGCTTGGACGACCATCCTAAGTGACGGCCACGCATGCGTTGCCAGTTTGGTTGAGAAAATGACCCTGGGTTCGAACGAGATTGTCGGATTTGGGCTGGCGGTATTTGTCAGCAGCTCGTTTGCGGACGCAATGCTTGCCGATCCTCAGCCGGGATTGAATAGCAGAATCATCGAAAGCATTGATGCAGGAAGAAGCGTTATCCCATCATATCGGTACTTGCAGACGGCCAATGCCGCGGCAACCCTCGATCATGTCGTCATGTATTCCACTGAGAAGCTGAGCAGCCTCAATTCAAATGAATTGGGTCTAGTTCGAAATTGCTTGGCACGAACTTATTTTGAATCGCTTGTCGGTTACCGGCTGCGCAGGATGCTCTATGAGATTGTGGATGAGTACGAGTTTGAAAAACTTAAGGGTTATCGCGGCATCCGAATCGTCAAGCGGCTGAGCGTGCCCAATTTGCCGGGAGTACCGCCTGTTTGGACGGGCAACCGAGCCCTGTGCGAGGCGACAGCCGAGAGTGTTTCGGATGATCCGGCCTCGGTGGCAGCGAGACTGTTCTTAGATCGCACTGCGCCAATTCTCGAATTCACTCCGAGTCAAAAAAAACTTCTCGCCGCCGCGCTGCGCGGAGCTGAAAACGCCGACCTTGCTCATGGTTTGTGCCGCACTCCGGCAGCGGTCAAACGCACTTGGACAGGTATATTTGAGAAGTGCGCCCGGCACTATCCGGCGTTGCTCCCGACAACCGAGGGCGCATTGCGCGGACAGCAAAAAAGACACAAAGTCATGGCCTATATTCGTGAACACCCCGAGGAACTGCGGCCGTTTCTTCCACAGCGAGTACGTTGAGGATCTAGGGGTGGCGCTGTTCGCGACGCGGGAGGTTTTGATATGAGGCACTGGTGGTTGATCTGCGCTTGCGCGCTCTCCCTTCCTGCGGCGTCCCCTGCTGCCGGTGATCATGTTCCCTTTACTATGATCGGTACCGGCGGGCTCTCTTGCGCCAAGTTCATCGACTACCAAAAACAACCAAACAACAAAGCGCAGATGGACGTGCTCGTACAGTGGGTCTGGGGCTTTATCTCCGCCTACAACGCGAGAGGTTTCTTCGACGCAACTGTGCAGCGCGAAGTCAGTCAGGTGAGTCCTCCGGACGAATCGACTGTCCTTCTGTTTATGGGTCAATTCTGCGCGCGGGCCCCCACAAGTTACGTCGTCAGTGGAACACTGGCATTGATCAAGGATCTCGGCGGAGCGGTCGCCGGACGGCCGGACGAGATCAAGTAACTTGTAATGGACCGCCTTGGCCGCGCGCGCGAGCGGGCTCGCCTCAAATCTCGATTGCTTCGATCAATACGTCATAGCTACTTGATATAGCTTGACTATTGTGGCCTGGTTGCGCGCTAAATTGGCGTTAGTCTTTTGGGGGAGCGCAGGGTGGCGGCGTCGCATCGTGGCACAGTCCCGTGCGCGGATCCCGATGTCCAACTCCGCTGGCGTCTCCTTGCGGAGGGTTGGTGAGGCAACCCGATGTGAGCCAAGCCGCAGCGAGAACAATGACGATTAATTTCACGAATGGCTCCTAGATACAGGGTTTGCGGCGGGCTGTGCGCGCGCCACGGATCGCCCGACAGCTAGCATAATACCGGACTGACATGACGACGCCTCCTGAGAATCGCACCGACCGTCCAATGACCTCGTCACATTGATTCGCACTATAGGGAAGACGTTTTCGCGGCCTTCATGAATTTGACCATGACGCGCTGGCCTATCAGGAAAGGCGCGTTATCCGCCGAGACCACAACTTCCACCACCCGCTCATCGCTGGCTTCAGTGGCGCTATCCGACTTCAGCTTGCGCGCCCCAAAGGTTGCGGCAATGCGAATAACGTGCCCGGTCCAGACTTTGCTCGAGTCGATCTCAGGAATGATCTGCGCTTCCTGACC
This sequence comes from uncultured Gammaproteobacteria bacterium, assembly GCA_963771615.1. Lineage (GTDB taxonomy): Bacteria > Pseudomonadota > Gammaproteobacteria > Steroidobacterales > Steroidobacteraceae > Bog-1198. The sequence continues at coordinate 41,548 of CAVYUD010000003.1, read as the reverse complement.
GACGTGTACGTCCGGTATGGCGCTCTCAACGATTTCCGCGCGAATGATGTGCGGTAAATCCGGCTCCAAGTCAAACATGGTCGAGACATTGAGGGTGGAAGCACCGGCACCCGGATTTGCATAGCGACGGATGATCTTGCCGTCCATCGGCGCACGAATATTGGTGAGTTCCTCGTTGTACTCGGCTTGGGCCAGCTGCGCCTGCGCTGTTTGAATCGCTGACTGTTGAATACCCAGCTGCGCCTGGGCCGTGGCCACGCTGTCCCGGGCCTGATCGAGCTGCTGGATGGCGACCGAATTGGAGGATGCGAGTTTACTGAGCCGGTCGTACTCGCGTTGCGCGGTCCTGACGTTCACCTCGCACAACACAAGTTGGCTCTGCGATTGAACCACGGTTGCACGCGCGCTCTTGATCGCCAGAATTGTATCTTGGTCTTCCTGGCGCGCGAGTACCTGGCCTTTGCGAACCACATCGCCCTCGTGCACCAGTACATCCCTGATGACGCCAAAGCGACGTGCGGCTATCTCAATCACGCCACCTTCGATGTCGACCTTGCCGTTGGCAATGGTTGCAAATGGTGAAGGGGTGCCCGTGCCCGCCGCTTTATCAGTATGCGTGCCGGCTCCGCTCTTCCCGCAGCCGCCCAAGCAAAACTCGATGCAAAGCATCGCGACCAGTATGGTGAGCGGCGTGGCGGGTCGAAGCTTCATGCGCATTATTCCGTGTTGCTCTTGGCGAGGATGATCGCGGGTGGCGTAACCATGTGATCGCTCAGAATCTTGCCGTCTTCCATGTGAATGATGCGATCGGCATGCGCCTCTAGGCGCGAATCGTGCGTCACCACGACGATCGCTGCACCCCGCTCCTTGGCGGCCTGATGCAGCAGTTTGATGACGATTTGACCGTTGACTGAATCGAGCGCCGAGGTGGGCTCGTCGGCAAAAATCAGCGCGGGAGACTTGGCCAAAGCCCGTGCGATTGCGACCCGCTGTTTTTCCCCGCCGGACAATTCAGCGGGCTTTTGGTGCAGGCGCGCACCGAGACCGACAGATTCCAGCACGGCGATGGCGCGGGCTCGGGATTCGCGCTTGCTGATGCCGCAGTACCGAAGTATTTGCGCGACCTGAGCGATTGCATCCAACGATGGGAAGAGATTGAAGCCTTGGAAAATAAAGCCGCAATGATTCAATCTGAATTTGTCGATCTTGCCATCACTCTTCGACCATAGGCTCTCGCCCATGGCCATCACTTTACCTTCGTCGGGTCGCATCAGCCCCGACAATGCAGCGATGAGAGTTGACTTGCCCGACCCAGAAGGCCCCATCACCATGGTGACTTGCCCATGATAGGCCGTGAAGTCTATGTTCTTGAGTACCTGCTGGCGGGTTTTGCCTATCTTGTAGGCCTTGCTCAGCCCACTCGCCTCGAGTGCCAGCGAACTCATCGCAGCAAATCCGCTGGCTGACTCTTCTTCAATACCCCCAGGGATAACGCTCCTGAAGCGAGCGCGATAGCAAGGAGCGCAAGCGCCACGGGAAGATCAATGAATAACGGGAAGTCCATGGGTACGCCAAACATTCGGCCCAGCACCCACACCAGCCCTGTGATCGCAGCAGCCAGCAGCATGCCGCCGACGCCGACCCACAAACTTAATTCCAACACGATCCGCCTGAGTGCACCCATCGATACACCGAGCGCCCGCAGGCTCGCGAATTCCTTGATGTTGGCGAGAATCGCACCTTGCAATGTCTGCCATGTGATAACGATGCCGATGAAGGTACCGACGACGACCGCAAATCCGATCATGACGCTGATACCTCCCTCCTTGAGCATCGATTTCTGACTTGACTCGGACAAATGCTCACGAGACCAGGCTTTGTAGTGACCGTCGCTCGCGGCATTGAGTTCAGCGGCGACTTGCGGCGCGAGCGCGGGTTCCCGGATCTTCACGATGAGCGGCCCGACACGCTGACCCTCGTTCAAGAGATTGAGCAGCTTCCCTGTCTGGCGCGACATGAATACCATGGCATTGAAAATTGAGGGATAGGTATGGGTCACGCCACGGACCGTGACCGCGAGGCTATTGATTTTTGCCTTGTCTCCAATTTGCACGCCCAGTTTGTTCAAAGCTGACTGATCAACCACCACGGAATAGGGTTCTTCCAAGGCTTGCACGAGCTCATCGCCGAAGTCTGTTGGCAGCGTGACGGCACCCGGAACCGGGTCAACCATGATCACTTGCACGCCCTCGGCCTTTGCCACTTGTCCTTCTTTGGGAAAATTGGACCAAAATGCAAAATTGAAATTTAGGGCTTGAACTTCGACAACGCCTGGATGCCCGTAGATCTTGGGAATGAGCCGCCGTGGTTGACCTGAGTTATTCGAAAATAGGCTCTCTGCCTGCGGCGCCAATATCATGATTTCGCCAGGAGAACGATCGACCGTCGCGGTAAACGATTTGCTGATGCCCATGAACATGCCGGTCAAGGACAATACGAGTACAGCAGCAACCGCCAACGCAATTACTGCGGCGAGATAGCGGCGCCACTCATACATCAAAGTAGAAAGCGCTAGCGACAAGCGACGACGCAATCCATCATCGAGGCCGACTAAATATGTTCAAGGGCGCGCCGTGGTGACAGCACTGCGCTTTAAGCGCGCTAACTGCAGCCGCACTACCCAGCCGCCCTCGAATTCAGCGATGCGCACACAAACCTCTCCTTGGCAGTGTTTAGGCGATATAAAAGCCTGCGCATGGTAGCACTTTCGCGCAATTTTCACCGTAAAATGCAGGGTCGAAGTCGATGCACTTCACCCTGGCGAACCATCCCCCTGGCGACATGCCCCCGAACAATACAAAACAGTTTGCGATTGGTGCGGTTGCCAGGCATTTCTCCGCTGATTGCGCAACGGGCGCAGGACCGCCAGACGCCTACGCGACCGTCAGCGGGCGTAGGGTCGCGCTTGATGTTGCGGTCATAACGCAGCCTCCCCGTGCGCGTGCGCTCTCCGCGTCACGTCTGCGAGAAGATCGAGTCGCGCGAAGAGTGCTTCGGGACATCGAGAGCGCATTGCGTCCGCAGGTGCCGAGCCACAAGTCCATAATCTTGACCCTGGGCGCCCCCATCAAACTGCCGAAGAAGTTAATTGCCGCGCTGACGACGCTGCTCCTCGACTACATAAAAGCCGGCGTCGAGGAGCGTGAGGAAAGCAAAACGATTCTCGGCAATCGCATCCGGTTTCGCGTGGTGAAGCCGAATCCTGGGTGGAGCGCCAAGGTGATCGGGTTCGTCTTCAGCGGCGATCCCGCGCCCGCCGATCTGGCATATGCCATGCGCGCGTTACATGACAAGATCGCCGCGATGGCGCAGAGGCGCATGCCGGCGAGTTTTAATGGTGACCGATGGCTAATCCTGGCCAGTGATGCATGGATCGCCGATATCAAAACCTATCGCCAGATCTATTCCTACTTATCGCTTGCGCACACCTTCAACAAGATTTTGATGGTGTTTGATCATGGCCGAATCGCGACATTGACCGAGAGCTGAGCAATTGCGCATTTGCTGATGAAGCCTTGACTTCGTTGCAAGGCATGCGAGATTTGCTTGCCTTGGCACGCGCTTCTTATGCTACTTTCGCTTCGAGATAGTATCAATAACTAACTGATATGCCAAAGATTACATTTATTGCGCATGATGGTAAGCGCCGCACCGTCGAAGTTGCGCCTGGTACGACACTCATGCGCGCAGCCACCGATAATCGGGTCGATGGCATCGACGGCGATTGCGGCGGCAACTGCGCCTGCGCCACCTGCCACGTCTACATCGATCCAGCCTGGGTTGACCGGGTAGGCGCGCGCACTCCAACCGAACTGGATATGCTGAATTTAGTGGCTGAGCTGCGGGACACTTCACGGTTGGCATGCCAAATCGATGTGGATACGAGTTTGGATGGTCTGATCGTTATTACACCTGAATCACAGCATTGAAGGGAAACGCATCATGAACGCAACCCATTCCCTCGCAGCGCGCAGCACCGAGGCACGCGCACGCGCTTTCGCTCTCCCCTTGGACCAGCTTGATCCGGCCGATCCCCAAGGATTTGTCGACGATTCGGTGGGCTACGTGTTCGAGCGCCTCAGACGCGAGGACCCGGTGCACCGCTCTCACAGTCCCGTCCCCGGCATCGACACGTATTGGTCAGTCACTCGTTATCAAGACATCATGCATGTCGACAGCCATCACGAAATTTATTCCTCCGAGGGAGGAATTACGCTGATGGATTTTCCCCCTGATGACGAGCAAAAATTGAAAATGTTCATCGCCATGGATCCGCCTAAGCACGACGAGCAGCGCAAGGCGGTCAGCCCAATCGTGGCGCCGGCAAATCTCAACAATTGGCGCGACCTGATTCGCCAGCGTACCGCCCAAGTACTCGACAGTTTGCCGCGCAATGAAACATTCGATTGGGTCGACAAAGTTTCGATCGAACTCACGACCTACATGTTGGCAACCTTGTTCGATTTTCCGCTGCAGGACCGGCGGCTGCTAACGTTTTGGTCGGACATTTCCACCGCCAACAAGCTCACGAATCCCGACGCTCCCGAGCCCGAGGTCCGCATGGCCGAGCTGCGCAAGATGTTGGAGTACTTCACGCGCTTGTGGAACGAGCGTGTCAACGCAGCGCCACGCTCCGATTTGGTTTCGATGTTGGCGCACGGCCCGGCCACGCGCAATATGGGCCCGCTCGAATACATGGGCAATCTGGTGCTGCTGATCGTCGGCGGCAACGACACGACCCGCAACTCAATGACCGGCGGCCTGCTTGCTCTGCATGATTTTCCCGACGAGATGGCGAAACTGCGCGCCAATCCTGCGCTGATTGAAGGCATGGTCTCCGAAATCATTCGCTGGCAGACGCCGTTGGCGTATATGCGGCGCACGGCCATGGCCGATACCGAACTAGGCGGCAAGCACATCAAGAAAGGCGACAAACTCGCCATGTGGTATCTGTCAGGAAATCGCGATGCCAGCGCAATTCGAGAGCCGGACCGCTTTATCGTCGACCGCGAACGGCCCCGTCAGCATCTCTCATTTGGCTTCGGAATTCATCGCTGCGTGGGCAATCGGCTAGCCGAGCTACAGCTGAAGATTTTGTGGGAAGAGATACTGCGCCGTTTCGAGCGTATCGAGGTGGTCGGCGAGCCGACACGCGTACGCTCAGCGTTCGTGCGCGGGTTCAGTAAACTACCGGTGAGAGTCGGCTAGACACCCAATGAGTTCAGCTCCTTCCGCCATGACCTCGTTCTCCGATCCGCGGGCCGATGCACTGCGGGCGCTGCTGCGTGCTCAACAGGCGGCATTTCAGTCCGACATGTTGCCCGCTCTTGCTGTGCGCCTGGATCGCCTGAAGCGCTTGAATTCATTGATCGAGTCGCATGCCAAAGAATTTTCAGCGGCGATTTCGAGCGATTTTGGTACCCGATCCCCGATCGAGATCCGCATTACCGAAACGTTGTTTCTGCAGAGCGGAATTCGCCACGCAACTCGTCATCTTGCTCGCTGGATGAAGGCGCGGCGCGTGGCAACCGCGCTCGCTTACCGCCCCGGCAAGTCCATGCTCATGCGCCAGCCGCTCGGCGTGATCGGAATCATCAGCCCGTGGAACTACCCGCTGCAACTTGCGCTGGCGCCGTTGATCGGCGCGTTGGCGGCCGGAAATCGCGCCATGCTAAAGCCATCGGAGCTGACACCCGCATTCTCGCAAGCCTTGGCCGAGAGCATTGCTGGGAGCTTTGCGATGGACGAGGTTGCGGTGGTGACGGGCGATGCCTCTGTTGGAAAACAATTCGCGGCCCTGCCCTTTGACCACCTCGTCTTCACCGGATCCACCGCAGTCGGCCGGGAAATCGCACAGGCCGCAGCCAAGAATTTGACCCCGGTCACTCTGGAACTCGGCGGCAAGTCGCCCGCCATCATCGATGCATCGTGCAACCTTGAGGGCGTGATGGACCGGATCGCTTGGGGGAAACTGATCAACGCAGGACAAACCTGCATCGCGCCCGATTACATGCTGGTGCCGCGCAGCGACGTCGAGCGCTTTGTCGCGCTGCTACGCAACAGCATGACTCGTCTCTATCCTAAATTCCGTTCAAATCCTGACTATTCAGGGATCATCAGCGAACGGCATTTGCGGCGTTTGCGCGAACTAATCGAGGATGCCCGTGCGCGCGGCGCGACCGTCATTGAGGTCGAGCCTCTGGATTCGAACTTGGCTGCCGCCGGCAGGCAGTTGGCCCCAACGTTGCTGCTCAACGTAAACGAGGGCATGCGGGTCATGAGCGAAGAAATCTTCGGTCCAATTCTGCCCATCATTCCTTACGACACGCTGACAGAGGCGCTGGCTTACATAAACCAGCGTGAACGGCCGTTGGCGCTGTACTGGTTCGGCGCGAATTCGGCGAAGCGCGATCAGGTCCTGGCCGGCACGATTGCCGGCGGCGTGTCGATCAACGATACGTTGCTGCACATTGCCCAAGAAGGACTGCCGTTTGGCGGCGTCGGGGCATCCGGGCAAGGCCACTACCACGGCGAGTTCGGATTTCGGCAATTCTCCAAAGAAAAGCCGATATTCATGCAATCGCGTTTCTCGGGCGGAGGCATCATCCGTCCGCCCTACAAACCCTCGATCGAACGCGTGCTGAGCTGGCTGTCGCGCTTCACCTGACGAGAAATACTTAGGCCAATCGTGGCGGGACTTGCGGCCTTTTCCGGTTGTAGTAGAGGAGCCTATGAATGCCCTTCTCACTGCGCGCCGCCACTTTGATCGCCGTTTCTACCTCGGTGCGGGTCTTGTTGCCGTCGGGTTGGTATTTTGGGGCTTTGCGCCCACCTATTATTTAAAACTCATTTTCGGTGCGCCGGCACTACCGACGCGGCTGCACATTCACGGCGCCGTGATGAGTTCCTGGCTGGTGCTGTTCTTTGTGCAAGCAATTCTGATTTCCGCTCGCCGCACGCCGTGGCATCGGCGCTTGGGAAGCATCGGCGTTTTTGTGGCAATCGGGGTCGTCCTAGTGGGGTCGACCACGACCATCAACGCTGCCGCCCGTGAAGTGGGCCGTCATTCTGTTGAGGCAAGTGCTCGCGTCACTGTGTTGTGTTTGGAACTCGTTCAGATGGCATTGTTTGCAGGGCTCGTCGCGGCCGCAATCTGGATGCGCCGTCGTCCCGATTATCATAAACGCCTGATGCTGCTGGCCACGGCCTGCATGATGCCGTCCGCCTTCTCGAGAATACCGCTCAATCTCACATTCATGGTTTCCGGTAACGTGTCGATTTTGCTGCTCTTCGATCTATGCGTGATAGTCCCCGCGTTGATCGATACCCTGCGCAATCGCCACCTGCACGCGGCATTCGGCTGGGGCGGTTTGATCGCCGTTGCCGCGCTGAATCTGGCTTATCCAATCGCGATCAGTCCGCAGTGGCTGCGTTTGGGCACCCGGCTCGTCTCTTAAGATCCAGAAGTCGGCGCGTCAATGCGCGTTGTCCAGTTCGCTGCTTCCGTACAGCGCCGAATCCCTCGGAATCGGCTCGTTCCAAATAAAATGGCTGAACCAGTCAAGATTCGCCTGCACCAGCGCCAGCGCCGATTTCGGCTTATCGATGCCGTGGCCAAATCCGGTGTACAGGATCAACCGCGCATCCACGTGCTGGTCGAGAAGCCCGCGGTAGAGCTCGAAGGCGTCGGGAACCGGTACTCGATGATCCGCGCTGCCATGCTGAATCAGTGTGGGCGTCTTGGCTTGGCGAATCGTCGTGATCGGCGAGGTCTTGGCGTAGATCTGCGGATCATCCCAGGGAGTGGCACCCAAATACTGCGGCGTGAAGGGCGTGATATCGGTGCTGACGTAGTAGGTGGTCCAATCGCTGATGCCGGCGCCCACGGAAATCGCCTTGAAACGATCGGTATGAGTGGTGAGAAAGGCGGAGATGTAACCGCCCTGCGACCAGCCCATGGCGCCGAGCTTGTTGGGGTCGACAATCCCCTTGGCGATCAGCGAATCCACCCCGCTCATCACGTCCCACATATCGCCGACGCCGAAGATTGCGCACATTGAGTGCGCGGAATTTGGCGCCGTAGCCGGCGCTGCCGCGATAGTTGGGCTCGAGGACCAAAGCACCCTTCTGCCAGGAAGGCCTGCACCGGATAGGCATAGTCGTTGGGCAAAAATCGCGGCTGCGAAACGCCCGTGGGGCCGCCGTGGATTTTGACCAGCAGCGGATATTTACGCTTCGGATCATAGTCCGCGGGCTTGTGCAGCACGCCATCAATAAGCGTGCCGTCCTTACTCTTCCAAGAGACGACCTCGACGCTGCCAAGCTTCCAGCCGCTGACCTGCGCCGTTTGGTCGGTGAGTTTCTTCGGCGCAAATGCTTTCGAGCTTGAGACATAGAGTTCGGTCAGGTGCGTCGCATCGTCTGCCGTGAAGGCAATCGCAGCGCCATCGGCAGTCACTGTTGCTTCGTTGACGATCAAATGATCATCCTTGGAGAGCGGCTCGATTCGCCAGTTCGAGGCGTCCAAGCGAAACAGTTTTGCCGTCATTTTCTGGGTCGCGGCGAAGTACAGTCCACCCGCAACCCAGGCAAAAGCTTCCGGGTCTTCGTCGAAATTTTGCGTCAAATCGCGGACATCGACGGCTGTCATGGCGGGCCGCTTGATGACGCTGCCAAGATCGACCAGAGCAATGTGCGTGTTGGCATAAAAGAATTTTGGCTGCGCCAGACTGGTGACAAAAGCGAGCTGCTTACCATCCGAGGAGAACATGGGTGAGCGGTCCGGCCCCGGCAGGGCAACGATTTTCGACACGGCCGCGGGGGCGGATCCGGCTGCCGGAAAATCCATCAAATAAATATCTTCGTCATTGATATTGGCCAACAGCGGATTGTGGCCGGCGCTGAAAGCGATGCGGTCCGACTGCGGCTGAGATCGCGAACGATTTGACGCTCAATGTGCGATCGGACGTCAATTGCTTCGCGGCTTGCGGCTGCAGCGCCTTGAGTGCAGCGTCGGCATCGACCCACCAAAGCTGATGTTGTTCGAAATCCTTCTCGATGACCTCGTAGGAACTGTAGCGCTCCTTACGCGCTTTGCCGGCCTTGCTGGCAGGTTCTGCCGCCGTAAAGACAATCCGCTTGCCATCCTTCGTCCACTGAAACTCGTCCACGTTGGTCTCTGACTTCGTGAGCGGCCAGGCTTCTCCTCCATCCGGAGCAATGACCCAGATTTGCTTTGCGGCCGGCTTTGATGCCGGAGCCGCGCTCTTGCCATCGTCTTTGGAAGCCAGATCCTTTTCGACCGCCGCAAACGGCTCGATGACGTTTGCCTCGCGTTCAGTCACAAACGCGAGCCACCGTCCGTCAGGTGACCAGGCCGCTGATCCCACGGACTTCTTGCCGCGCGTCAGCTGCACCGCCTTGCCGCTGCCGACATCGACCCGCCATAGCTGCCAGACAAACTCATTTTCCTTCCAGTTGGTCTCGCGCTGTAGATAGGCGACGGAGCGTGCGTCGGGCGAGATCGCCGGTGCACGAATGCTCGTGCGGCTCAAGGACTCCGCGAGCGTCGCCACGTGCGAACCTTGGCCAAAGCCCGTCAATGGCAACGCACACAAGGCGCATAGCATCCAGAGCGAGCGGCATACGGTGTGCAGCGACATCCTACTTGCCTACTTGCACTGGAATCGGCGGCGCCGTTTTGCGTGGAATTTCCGGCGAATCTTTTAGCTGCTGCAGGACATCGGCGATCGCCGCATCCAATTGCACATCATTGCCGGCATTCACGGCCAGCGGGTCCAATGGCACCTCGATATCGGGAGCAACGCCCTCATTCTCGACGCGCCACTCGCCCTCCGGCGTAAAGACCCGGAAGAACGGCACGGTGAGAAAGCCGCCGTCAATCAGCGACGGGTTGGCGGATATCCCGATTAACCCGCCCCAGGTGCGTGTGCCGATGAGTTTGCCGAGGCCAAGGCGTCTAAACCCGTAGGGCAAAAAATCTCCGCCGGATCCCGCGTCCTGATCGATTAACATTGCCTTGGGCCCATAGATGGCGGCGGCCGGAGTATTGAATACCAATGCGTCGCGATCCTTCCATCCCGAAAGATACTTGCGATTCAGCACCTCCAAAACGTAGTTCGCGGCTTGGCCGCCGCTGTTGCGCCGGTCGTCAACGATGACCGCCGGCTTATCGACCTGGGCAAAGAACATGCGGTTGAAAAAGGTGTAGCCGTCGCCGGCAGTGTCGGGCAAGTAGACATACGCCACTTTGCCGCCGCTTTTGCGCTCGACGTATTCACGATTGGCTTCGACCCAATTCCACTGGCGCAGTGCCGCCTCATTCGCAATGGGAATGACGATCGCGGTGTGGGAGGCAGTTTGGCCGGCGCGGCTCACAGTCAGGGAGACCTGTTTGCCGGCGGTGCCTTCCAGCAGGGAGAAAATGTTCACGGCCCCGTCCAACGGATGACCATTGATCGCCAGTATTACATCGCCTTCCTCGACGTCGACTCCGGCCGTAGCCAGCGGCGCGACGACAAACGGGTTCCAGCGATCGCCATGGTAAATTTTTTGAATTCGATATCGGTTGTTCTCGACTGCGAAGTCGGCTCCCAACAATCCGGTCCCGGCCGGCGCCGCCGAATAGACGTCACCCCCGCCGGTGCGGTTATGCCCTACCTGCATTTCGCCGATCATTTCGACCAATAATTCGTTCAGATCCTCGCGGCGCTGCACGAATTGCAGCAGCGGCTCGTAACGCGCGTGAATCGCGGCCCAATCCAATCCATGCATCTTAGGATCGTAGAAATACTGCTGTTCCATGCGCCAAGCTTCATCGAAGATCTGGCGCCACTCCTGGCGCGTATCGACCAGCATCTTCACATTGCTCAAATCGACAGGCTTTGAATCGAGCTTCTCGTTGGCATCCGCGACTTCCAGCTTGCCTTCGCCCACTGTGAGGAGGAGTTTCTTCTTGTCTGCGCTGGCCGAAAAATCGACCAGATGCGACTTGAGCAACTTTTCTTCCCGCTCCTCGAAGTTGAATCGATACAAATCGGCATCCGCATTGCCGTTGGGTCCCGGCGGTTCGAGGCTGGATCCCGGCTGCCGCCGCGCCAGGTAGTACAAGGCACCATCCGAGCCGACGACGAGACGCTCATAGTTGCGTTCTGCGACGGGAATGGGCACAAAGCGTTGCGACAGTCCGGTCAAATCAACGCGCGTGGGTTTGACCGGCTTGTCGGCCTTATCGTCATCGCTGCTCTTTTTGGACTTGGCCGTCGCGTCAGACTTGGCGGAATCCTTAACCTTATCCTTGTCCTTGTCCTTGCCGTCTTTATCCTTGTCCTTATCGTTATCCTTGTCTTGCTCCTTGTTTCCCTTTGCGTCCTCATCGCCGCTCTTTGGCGGCAAAGGAGAATGCCCGGCGGCGGATAGCACGGCGGCATAGATGGCCATGCGCAGCGGCCGCTCTTGCGTCGACATATCGAGCGACACGCGCGTCGGGCCTGCATCAATTGACGCAGTAAAATAAAGCACTTCGTTGCTGCCGAAAATCGGCGTGTCGGTTTGAACGAAGGAGTCGGTCAGGTCGACATTCTTGGCGGCTGGCGAAGCTATGCAGCCGCACCTGGGTGAAATAATTTTCACCGATCACCGTGTAGGCGAGCCACTGGCTGTCGGGAGAGAAATCCACCTGGAAGCTGAGCCGGCGAGGCGTCGAGTCGACCAGGGTGACTGCGTCGGTCGCGAGATCGATGGCGTAAAGATGCAGATGGTTGTCTTGAAACACAGCGCGGCGGCCGTCCGGCGACCAGCCGAGCAACGTGAAGTAGCCCGTCTTGCCTAGCGCATGTCGTATGGGTTTCTCCAGCCCGGCTGCATCGCGGATCAGCAGCGCTTGAGCGCCGCCCGCATCGCTCAAGTACGCGACGCGCTGACCGTCCTTGCTCCACAATCGCATCGGATTCGCGCACGCCGGAAGTGGCCGTCAGATTGCGAACCGAACCATCCTTGACCGGAACGCTGAAGACGTCGCCGCGCGCGGTGACCAGCACGCGCTTGCCGCTCGGCGACAGTTGAGCGGAGGTCATGTTCTTGGCGGCATCCTTCCACTGCGGCCGCGCCTGCAAGGACTGCACTTCCAGGTGGATCGCCAGCGGCTGCACCTGGCCGCTGCTCGACATCCAGGGTTTTCAACTGGCCGCCGACCTCATACACAATGCTGTGATCGATAGGCGCCGGCGTTGCGCACATCCCACGGCGCTTCATGCGTCAGCTGCCGCACCGCATGAGTGTGAGCGTCGTACAGGTATAGGTTGGCTGCGCCGTCGTTGCGGTCAGAAATGAAGGCCACATCATCGCCTATCCACATCGGATTGCTGTCGGAGGCATTCATATGCGGAATCTTTTCGAGCAGGTTGCCCGCGGGATCGATTATCCAGATCGGCGGCGTATCGCCGCCGCGATGTTGGCGCCAACCGCTGACTCCTGCATAGGCCATGATGTAAGGGCGGTAGGCCAGGCGCTTGCCGTCGGAAGACCAGGTCCCCTCGACAGCAACGGCTTTCATCACTTTCTTTTCGTACCCGCCCGTGAGGGCAACCTCATAGAGTTGGCCGCTGCGGCTGTTGGCGACCTCGCGATTCGAGGTGAACAGCACTCGCTTGCCATCCGGGCTCCATCCCGTGACCACATCCGCGGCCGGATGCCAGGTCAGACGTCGCGGTTGGCCCCCATCCGTGGGCACGACGTAGACATCGGTATTGTTATCATAGCTGGCTGAAAACGCGATCCAATGCCCGTCGGGCGAAAAATGCGGCGAAAACTCCGCTGCGGGGTGAGCGGTGAGTCTGACGGGGTGGTGGCCGTCGCGATCGCTGATCCAAATGTCGCCGCCGTAGACAAAGGCCAGGTGATCCTGCGATACGGCGGGTTGACGCAACAGGCGTGTGCCCGAGTCGTCCGCCGCGCCGGCGGCTCCCCACTGCAATAACAGAAAGAAACTCAACAATTGAAGTATCGGTCCGCGCAACTGCATAACTCCCCTGTTCTCTTGATTGGCCGTGCAATGACGCGACATTAGCAAATGCATTCGTCACCGAACCGGCTTTTTGATGCTGTCCCCGGCGCTAACTGCGCTGTCCGGCAAGCCCGGATAGATCTGACCAGCCATAGCGCACGGCGTTCACCTTAGTTCCATCGAGCGCCGGCTCCGCATGGCGCTCGTTGATCACCCCTCCCAACCGCTCGTAGAAGCGGCGCGCGGCCAGGTTTTGCTCGTACGCCCACAAATGCAAGCGGCTGCTGGGATTCGTCCGCCAGACTCGCTCTGCCACTGCAGTCATGAGTTGCCTTCCCAAGCCCTGGCCTTTGAGATCGGGAACAACGTGCAAGTTATCGAGCAAACAGCCCCACTCCGGATCCGCATCGAGAAAGGCGCAAGCGAAGCCACGGATCGCTCCGCCTTGAGTGTCTATCAGAACAAACTGATCGGTGCGCTCGGAGTCCGACAGGCGCGAATGCCACAGTACACGGCGGTTCTCCTCGAGCGGGCCTTCCAAGAAGTCGTCGCGAAGAATTCCGCGGTACGCCGTCTGCCAACTATGGGTGTGCAACTGCGCAATTGCGACGGCGTCCGCCAATCCCGCTTCTCGAATCGTCATAGGGATATCAGCGCGCGCGCAAGACGATTTGGTCGGCTTCTTCCGTCGCCTGAAGATCAAAGGCGTGTTCCAGGCTTTTCACCCACCCACCGATATTTTCGCGTTCGACTGTGCCGGTGATGATCAGCGTGCCCATGCTCTCGGCTTCCAACACAATGGGCTTGCGAGCGTAGCGATTCACATCCTCCAAGACATAACGCAGCGGTTGGAGGTGAAATGCGAGGTGGCCGATCTGCCATCCCGTGGCGGGATCTTCCATCTTCGTGGGTTCTTCGATCCCTGCGCTGCCGGCTGTGGTCTGTTGACCGGCGCTGACGCGCACGCTTCGCAGCTTAGGCTTAAATTCCTGAAGCAATGACACCGGCAAAAGGCCATCGACCGGCTTGACCACCACCCGGCCTTCGGTGACGGAAACCACGGCCCGATCGCTGTCGCGCTCGACATTGAATTCCGTTCCGACCGCGATGATGGTTGCATCGCCGGCACGCACCTTGAACGGCCGCGCCGAATCCTTCGCGACTTTAAATAGGGCTTCGCCGCGATTGAGCTCGATGGAGCGCGTGTTCTCAGACATCGCCACCTCGATGCGCGTATCGCCACCGAGGGAAATGATCGAACCATCGGCCAGTGTGACGCTGCGATTCTCGCCGATGGCGGTTTCAAATGCGTCGATTGCGGCGGGTGTTTTCCAGAACGCGAAGACGACTGCCATGAGGGCAAACGAGGCGGCGACACTGAGCGTGGCCCAAGGCCAACGCCGTGCGGCGCGCGGCTTCCAGTCCCTAATGGGAATGGAAGCGTCGTAGCGATCGCGTGCAATCAGCGCCGGCGGCAGCGCCGCGGGCGCCGGCACATCGCGTAACGCCTGCGATATCTCCTCGATACGCGCAAAGGCCTCGGCGTTGGCGGGATTTTCGTAGAGCCACGCCTGCCACGCGAGCGTCTCCTCGAGCGAGACCTCGGTGCTCTGCAACCGCACGAACCAATCGGCAGCTGCCAGGTGGAGCGGGTCATTTTCGATTTCATGTGGAAACGGCATGCGTTGTTCAGCCATTGCGTTCAAAGTCCATGTGAGCGCGGCAGTGGAGCAAGGCCCTGACGACGTATTTCCGCACCATGCTGTCGGTGATGCCCAGCCGGCGCGCGATGGTGGCCGCATCAAGGCCGTGGATCTGGTTCATGACGAAGGACTCCCGGCACTTTGGCGGCATGCTCTCAATCAGAGCCCCGAGGTGATGCAGTGTTTGTTCGCCGGATAGCTGTCGTTCCGGCGTGCGGTTCTCTGTCAATTCGCTGAAGAACTGGCGACTGGAAACTTTGTCGAAGTTTTGGTTGCGTCTGCGCCGGTCAATGGCGATGTTGGCGGCGGTTTTGAAGAGAAACGCCCGCAGATAGCTGACAGCCCCAGGCTGATCCAAGCTCAACAGCCGCACATACGCTTCTTGAGCAACTTCGAGGGCTTCATTGTGGGAACCCACCCGCCCCCGCAGAAAGCGAATCAATGCCTCATTGTGTTCGCGAAATAGCCGCTCAACCACGCTGGCCCGCGATTCCTCGTCATCGGGTACGGGTTGACCTAACGATCGGCGGCGGCGTGCTCAATGCAATCCCCATGCGGAGTTCTTTTTGTAGCTTGAGTCTAGCTTAGACGAACGAGAGGCTGAAAACGGGAATGCACAGGATGCTCGGTGCTGCCCTAACTCAGTAGCAATTCGACCACAGCGTGGATGATTCGACAGCCCTTTGTAGTCTGCGGGCCACAGCACGATTCCTGTGAGCGGCCCAGTGCCGAAGCGCACTGACGAGCGCCTGTGACCTCCATACAACAAGCAGAAATTATTTTAATATAAACGTCAAAATGCGTTCCCGTATTTAACTTCTCATTCGTCTTATCACCTAACAAGCGGATATCGAGCCGCGTAAGGGGAAGCCAAATGATCGCAAAGAGAATCGCCGAACAGTTAGTGCACGGCGCGGCAGCGCTATTTATCGTCCTAGGCTTGTCGATCGCCGCTGTCGGCACGAGCCTCGCGGCGATCGACCTCGCGCAGCAAAGACAGTTTGACATCGCGCCGCAACAGCTCTCCTCGGCGCTGCTGAAATTCTCGGCGCAATCGGACATCCAAGTCACGGTTCCCGGCCAGCTTGCAGAGGGCAAGCAATCCCCGGGGGTGGTAGGCAAGTTCAATGCCGGCAGCGCGCTGGCGATACTGCTCAAGGACACGGCGCTGCACTATGACGTGGTGGACGGCAGCACGGTGGTCATCACAGGGCCTGCCGAGCGCAAAGCAGCGGCGCGAAATGATTATCAAAAAATAAATAATCCGGTGCTTGCCGCTGCGATGGCACCATCGGGTCAGGAAATCAAACTTGCGCAGGCCACGACTGCGCAGACTCCCTCGGTTCAGAACCCGAGCGTCGTGACGACCACGACCACTTCCAGCGATGCCAATTCCGGGCTCGCTGAAATCACGGTCACCGGCACGTCGATCAAGGGTCTGGACGCCGAAAGTGCGCTACCGGTGACGGTGCTGAAGGCCGAGGACATTGCCAGAACCGGTGCGACCTCCGCGCAGGATCTGTTCCGCTACATCAGTTCGGCCAGCAGTTCAGGCAGCACGGTCCAAGCGCAGGCCACCGGCTTCCAGACCGGCTCCATTTCCACCATATCACTGCGCGGCTTGACCTCCGCGCGAACCCTGATTTTGATCAACGGCCGCCGTTCCGCTCCCTATGGCGGTGGATCAACCGGTACCGCGGGCAACTCGGTCGACATCAGTTCCATTCCTGTCGCAGCCATCGAACGCGTGGAAATTTTACAAGACGGGGCCTCGGCGATCTACGGCAGCGACGCCATTGCCGGCGTGGTGAACTTCATTCTGCGCGAGGATTTCCAGGGCGTCGATGCGAGCTTCACGGGTGGCGCTCCGACTCGGGACGGCGGCGGCACCGAGCAGCACGCGAGCTTCTTCGGCGGCATCGGCGACTTGAAGACCGATCGCTACAATATTACCCTGGGCTTGGAATTCGACCATGTCCAAGAGATCCTCGGAGCCTCGCGCCCCTTCGCGACTCGTTACAGCCCGCAATTCGGGAACGATGTCACCTCCTCGTTTGCCTTCCCCGCCAATATCGCGGTATTTCCCGCACCGCCCGAAAGGCCAGCCCGACCACGATAAATCCCGCGGCGGGACATTGCGCGCCCTCGCTCAATGACAGTCAACTTTCCGGCGCAGTGCCGCTTTGACAACTCGCCCTTCGATTCGCTGCAACCCGATACGAAGAAGGGCAACGGCTTGTTGAGTGCGCATTACCAGATCACCGACACCACGCAGCTGTACGCGGAAGCGAGCTTCGCACACGTCGAAACCCTCACGCAGGTGCAGCCGGTACCACTGTCGTATCAGAACCCCTTGTTGCCCAGCAATCCGTATCTGCCGTTTCTTGCCAATTTGTTGGCGACGCAATATCCGACCTACCATAACCCGGCCATTACACCGACTGCAGCAGCGTTCCTGTTGCCGCCCACCAGCCCGTTCTATCCAACCGCCTTCGCCGCGGCCAATGGCATGGCGGGTTTACCGTTGAACTTGATCTATCGCGACTTTGCCAATGGCCCGCGCTTGGAGATGGATACGTCCGACACCACCCGAGCCGTCGGCGGCTGGAAGGGCAACCTCTTGGGTTGGGACTTTGACACGTCAATTCTTTACAGCGAGGTCAAGGTCAAAGAGGATTTGAAGTCCGGTTTCCCCTTGTATTCAAAGATCATGCCGCTTCTGGACGGCGGCACCATCGATCCGTTTGGGCCGTTCACCGATCCCAGTGCGCTGGCGGCGGCGAAGACCACGGAATTCGTCGGTGAGGACTGGAGTTCCAAAACCTCGCTCACCAGTTTATCGGGCTCGGCCAGCCGTGCTCTGTTTGATCTGCCAGGCGGGCCGTTGAGTGGCGCCGTGGGCGCAGAGTTGCGTCGTGAAACCTTCGTCTACGATCCCTCCGCCGCGATTCAAACCGGCGACATCACGGGTGAAGGCGGCAACCAGCTACCTGAAGATGCGGCGCGAATGGTGGAATCTGCCTATATCGAAGTGAACATGCCGTTTCTGCATTCGTTGGATGGCGATGCGGCGGTTCGCTATGACCATTACCAGGGCGTGGGCAGCACCGTGAACCCCAAGGGTTCCTTGAAGTTTCAGCCGGTCGATTGGTGGTTGCTGCGCGCCTCGGTAGGATCCGGTTTTCGCGCGCCTTCCTTGACTGACTTATACGCGGCACAGGCCACCAGCGTGACCTCGAACGGCACCCGCGACCCGATCAAGTGCCCGACGTTCGATCCCAACAACCCGGCCTGCAGCTTCCAGTTCAGCACCGTGACGGGCGGCAACCCGAACCTGAAACCGGAAAAGTCCACCAGCCTGACCTTGGGCACGGTGTTCGAACCGGCGAAGAACTTGAGCCTGGGGGTGGATTCCTTTTGGATCTACTTGAAGAATGCGATTGTTGTCGGCGGTCTGCCGGTCGCGACGATTTTGCAAAATGCCGCTTCGGCCACACAGTTTGCCAATCTCATCACTCGCGACGCGAACGGCAACATCGTCTTCATCAGCCAGACCAACGCGAATCTGTTCAAAGAAAATGTCAGCGGCGCTGATCTTGATCTGAAATACGCTTTCGACATCGGCGACTACGGGCGCATCAGTATCGTGGGCGACGGCACCTACTACTTCAAATTTGCCACCCAAAATCCAAACGGTAGCTGGACAGGCCAAATCGATAAGGGTCTGACCACCGTCGCCGGCGTTATTTCCCGCTGGCGCCATACCCTGTCGTTGGTCTACGACATCGGTCCTTTCGACGCCTCTCTCACGCAACACTTCCAGAAGAAGTATCACGACTCGGCCTCCAGCGTGACCGGGGCGAATCGCTACGTGAGTTCGTATGACACCTTGGACGGGCAGCTGTCCTATCACATGAACAAGGCGTGGACGCTAACCTTCGGCATAATCAATATCGCCGATACGCCTCCGCCGTACGCCAATTACGCCTCGTCGGCGAATAATTTCGTCGGTGGTTACGACTTGTCGTACGGTGATCCGCGCGGACGGTTCGTCTATGGCCGTGTCGGATTCCAGTTCCGCTGACAATATAAGCGACTACAAGCGATCGTAATAGGCCGCCTCACTCGAGGCGGCCCTGATTTTCACTGTTTTTGCAGCAGCGCGATCGCCACCGACGACATGGCGGTTACCCCCGCGCGCAGGGTCGGTTCCGGCACCGGCTGAAATAGCGCGCTATGCGGCCCGGGCAAGGATTTGCCGGCAGCTCGAGCTTCGGCCAATCTGCCGGCATCCATCGCCCCCAAGCCGAACATCAGCGAAGGTATTTGGTGCCCGTCCAAGCCGAAGTTGCCGAAGTCTTCGCTCTCCATGACGGGAGAGGAAGTGAGCACATTCTGCGCGCCCAATGCGTTGATGAGTACGGTCTTGACCCTGGCAGTCAGTGCAGGGTCGTTGTACGTCACCGGCGCGGACTCGTTCTCCAGTACGCTGACGATGGGCGCGAGATTTTCGGGAACACCGGCGGATAGCGCCACGCCGGCGGCAGCGCGTCGAATGCCATCGATGATGATTTGGCGCGCCCTCTCGCTAAAAGTGCGCGCCGTGATTTCCAGCTTGACCTCGTTGGGGATGATGTTGCGCTTGGTGCCGCCATGAATGGTCCCAATGGTGAGCACCGCAGGATCGCTTGGATCTTCCTGTCGACTGACGACGGTTTGAAGCTGCACGATGAACTCACCCGCCATGACCACGGGATCCTTGGTCGATTGCGGGTGGGCGCCGTGACCACCGATCCCCCGCAAAGTAACGTCAATCGAGGTGGAGCCGGCCTGAGCGGCGCCGCTGACCAAGGCGACGCTGCCGGCCGCAAGCTCGTTGGTATCGTGCAGAGCAATCGCGAAATCAGGCTTGCCGAAACGCTCATAGATGTGGTCAGCCAACATTGCTTTGGCGCCATCGATGGTCTCTTCGGACGGCTGTCCAATCAACATCAGCGTGCCTTGCCATTGCGATCGTAAGGCCGACACGGCTCGAGCCGTGCCGATCAGCGTAGTGACGTGCACATCGTGCCCGCACGCGTGCATCACGCCGACTTCCTGGCCAGCAGCATTCTTACTCATTACGTGGCTGGCATACGGGACATTGGTTTGTTCGACGATCGGCAGTGCATCCATGTCCGTACGGATTAGCAGTCTCGGACCAGGGCCATTCTCTAGAATGCCGACCACACCGTATGCCTGAGAACCATCGGGATACTTGCCCACGCGTTCCGTGACGGTATAGCCCGCCTTGCGCAGTTCCGCGGCGAGAATGCCTGCAGTGTGCTCTTCATGATGCGACAGTTCGGGATGCGCGTGGATGCCCTTATAGGTGTCCACCAAACCCGGCAATTGCGGGGCTACCAAAGAGTCGAGGCTCTGCGCGCCGGCTGCAGCAGTGAATGAACAAACCAGGGGCGCGACGAGTGACGCATATTTCATGAGACTTCCCAGTGAAGGTTGCAGTCTCAAGCTTACACAAAAAGGCCGAACGATCCCGTGCTTGCCTTAGTTGAGTGGACTGCAGCGGTAAAGGTCGATGGAAGTCGGCGCCTGACTGGAAGTCTTGTACACGACCACGTAGTCGATGCCGAGCACAATTTTCACGCCGACTAATCCGCGTAATTTTTGTAGGTCTTATCGTGCGTCAGGTCGATTTCGCTCGAGCCGATCAGTGCTTTGCGGTACCACGCCTCGACGGTGGAAAGCGAGTCCGATGTATCGGCCCAGAAGCGCATGCACCAGTGCCCAAGCGTGTCGGTCTTGAAAGTCCCGTCCATCACAGCGCTGTTGAGGTTTGGATAGGCAGGCAGACCGGTCAGATTGTCGGTAGCGGCGGCGAGTGGCGAGGCAAAGAACGCCAGCTGCGCCGCCATCAATATTGAGGCCAAATCTTTGCGTTTACGCATCGCACATACGCCTGCAGCTCATCGGGACTATCCATTGGTTATCGACGCCTGTGCGCAATACTTGAGCGATGTAGACCATCGCTTACAGGAAGGAGTGGAAGCCGCCGACGGTTGCTCTACCAAACAACGCGTAAGATGAACCCTTCTATCGTTGGAGCATACATGACAAATATACAAAGAATTCTTCGCGGCGGAATGCTACTGGGGTTGATTGCCCTCTCGTCGGCGTGCGTGGTCGCGGGGCCGGGTTACCATGAGGGTTACTACGACCGCGAACATAATCGCTATTACCACGAAAATGGCTGGCACGACTGCGGTGAGCGCGACGAGCACTGCCGCTGATCTAGCGAAATCTTGAAGGCCATTGACCAGGCGATGACGCTTGGTCAATGGCCGTTCGCGTGAGCGGCGCTAGCGCGGTTGCATGCGGATGCCGCCGTCGACTCGAATGCACTCTCCGTTGATGTAGTCGTTCTCCACGATCGCCACCGCCAGCTGTGCGATTTCTCCGGGCTTTCCCAGCCTTTTTGGATACAGCACCGATTTGGCGAGTGCATCCAACACTTCCGGCGGAAGCGATCCGAGCAGCGGAGTCTCAATCAATCCAGGTGCGATGGTATTGACGCGAATGCCGATGCTCGACAGGTCGCGCGCCATGGGAAGCGTCATCCCGACGACTCCCGCCTTACTCGCACTGTAGGCGACCTGACCGATCTGTCCATCGTAAGCAGCCACCGAGGCGATATTGACGATGACACCGCGTCCGCCGTTTGAATCATGCGGCTGATTTTTCGCAATCTGTTCGGCGCACAGCCGGCTGACATTGAAGGTACCGGTTAAATTGACGGCAATCGTCTTGTTCCAGGCCGCCAAGGGAAAGGGACCATCCTTGCCAAAGGTTTTGTGGGCGCTGCCGATTCCGGCGCAATTGACGCAAATATGCAGCGCGCCAAATGCGCTCATGGTCTTCGCAACGGCGGCAGCGACAGAGCTCTCCTCTGCTACGTTGACCTTCTCGAAGAGTGCGCTGGTTCCTAAATCCCCAACCACCTGCTGTCCCGCAGCCTCGTTGAGGTCAAAAATGGCGATGCGCCCGCCCTTCTCAGCCATGGCCTGCGCCACGGCTCGACCGATTCCGGAGGCGCCACCGGTAATCACCACCCCTGTTCCGGCAATATTCATGCTTCTCTGGCTCCATTATTTGTATATTTATCAATATTATGCATAAGATATTTACAATTTAGTTTATATGCTGAGCTTGCGGTCGCCCGCCCCTGGCAGTGTATCTTCGCGAGATGGAAACAGCACATTACCGAAATACCCTTGGCCGCTATGGGTCCGGCGCGATTGTTTTTCACTGGCTCATGTTCGTGCTGGTAATTTGCGTCGGCGTATTGGGTTTGTTGCACGATTCCTGGCCGAAGCAAACACAGCGATTTTGGATCAACATTCACGCGATTCTCGGACTCGCGCTGTGGTTCGCTCTGATTGCACGCTTCTGGTGGCGCCTCCGGCATCGGCCCCCCGCGCTCATGGACAGTGTTGGAGCGCTGTCGCGCCACGCCGCTGCACTGGTGCACTTCGCTCTCTATTTCCTGCTGTTCATCACTCCCATCGTCGGAATCATCACTTTCGTCTATCACGGTCGCGTTCTTGATTTTGGGATTTTCAAGATCGATTTCGGAATCAAGTCGAACAGCGCCATCTTTCATCCTACCGAAGATTTACACGGCTACTTGGCGTATGCCTTGTTCGCTCTCGCCGGCATCCACGCGCTCGCTGCCCTTTGGCATCAGTTCATATTGCGCGATCGGCTGCTGGCCCGCATGTGGCCGGCTCGGCGCTGAAAACGCTTCGCATTGGTACCGCCGGATGGGCGCTGCCGAAAGCGCTACGCGTCGGCGAGTCGGCGCACAAGTCTATCTTGGAGCAGTATGCGGAGCGGTTCGATGCGGTTGAGATCAACTCCTCGTTCTATCGGCCGCATCGCCGCTCGACGTATGAGCGTTGGCGGGCCAGCGTGCCGCAGTCATTTCGCTTCTCGGTCAAGGTGCCGAAAGTGATTACGCACGAGCTCGCGCTTTCGCGATGTCAAAGCGAGATCACCTCATTCATGGATGGCGTGAGGGGCCTGGAAGATAAACTGGCCGTGCTTTTGGTTCAGTTGCCCGCGAGCCGTGCATTCGAGGAGCCGGTCGTGGACGCGTTTTTTAAAGCGCTGCGCCAAGAGACAGCGACGCAGATCGTCTGCGAGGCACGCAACCCGACTTGGTGGGCGCGCCCTGCAACGGCTATTTTCGAGCGGTATGGCATCACCCGCGTCGTCGCGGACCCGGTCCCATCCGGTTGCGAATTCGCCGCACCGGATCACCCGCGCTTCGCCTATTTTCGCCTACATGGTTCGCCGCGGATGTATTACTCGGCCTATTCAGTCGGCTTTTTGCAGGGTATCGCCGCCGCCGCGCGTGCGGCGGCGCAAGCCTGGTGCATCTTTGACAATACCGCCGCCGGCGCGGCATGGTCGGATGCGACCATGCTGCAACGTCTCATTGCGACTAGTGCCGCGACTGGCCAAATAAGTTGATGATCTCGCGATTGAATGCCGGAATGTCATCCGGCTTCCGGCTGGTCACGAGATTCTCATCCACAACGACTTCTTGATCGACCCAGTCCGCGCCCGCATTTCGAATGTCCGTCTTCAGCGATGGCCAGGAGGTCATTCGATGCCCTTTGGCGGCGCCGCTCTCAATCACCGTCCAAGGACCGTGGCAGATTGCGCCGACGGGCTTGCCGGCGTCGAAAAACGATTTGACGAAGGCCACAGCCTTCGGCTGCATGCGCAGCGCGTCGGGATTCATTACGCCCCCCGGCAACAGCAGCGCATCGAAATTTTTGGGATCGGCGGCATCGAGTAGCTGGTCGACTTGAACTTCCTCACCCCACTCCTTGTGATTCCAGCCTCTAAGCGTGCCGGGCTTCGGCGAGACGACTCTGGTAACCGCTCCTGCGGCGTCGAGCGCCTTACGGGGTTCGGTCAGCTCGGATTGCTCGAATCCATCTGTTGCCAGAATGGCAACCCGTACGCCCTCGAGTGTGTTGCGCGCCATGAAAATCTCCTGCATGTGGATTGAAGCCGCATCCTCCTGCAGGGAGATTTTGTGCGGCATCGGAAAAGAGCGCAGCGCCGGTTAAGACCACGCTGACGCAATCGCCCGCTTTCTGAGTCTGCACGCCCTCTCCCTCCCCCAATTGCCCAGTTTCGGTCCAAGTTGTCGGTGCAACCCCGACATTCAATGGCGACTCTGCGCCCTTGCGATCGGCAGGCACGGCGGCCAAGCTGCTGACCTATGAGGGGCCTGGCAATGAAGTCTTTTTTGACGGCGATCATTTGGAGCAGTGTTCTGATCGGCGCTCAGACGGTGAGTGCGCAGCCCGAAAAGCCGGCGGTGCTCGCAAAACATCAGCTCAGTGAGTGCATGACCAAACGCATGTCGGCCAATCGAAGCCTTTCATACAATGATGCTATGCGCGCGTGCAAAGAGCGCCTGCAGCCGCCCAAGGATTTAGCCTCGATCAACCCGAGTGAGACGGGCACCAAAGGGCCATTAGTTTCGCGGCGTTTGCGCGGCCTTCGACGGGTCAATATCGAGTTTGGGTACGCCGAATTGACCTTCGAGCTTGTGCAGTTTGTCCAGATCAATCGCGCCGACGATATTCACGATCGTAAATTGCCTTGGTTCGCTGGCAATCAGCGCCAGGCCAATGGCCTGGTTATGGTCGACCATGAGGTAGATATCGACATCCGCGTGAGTCTTGCGGCTGCGAGTTTGCACCAGCCGATTCCAGCCGGGCGCCGCCAACTGACTTCTGATCCCATCGATATCGGACTGTTGGTAGGCAGAGTCCTTATCAAAGGTGTAGCTGCGGACATAGATCGCCTGCAGACCCTTCAGCACTTCCTTGGTAGCGGCTTCTTGCGGGTCGCCGCTATCGAGAAATCTCGCCGCCAAGCCCAGCATTGACGGATCCAAGCTAATGGTCACTGACTCGCTGGCTTTCTGCGCCAACGCGGAAAAATTCGGGATTGCCAGCCTGGGGTTCGGCGCAGCGAGCGCCAGCGCCGGTGTCGAGCAGGGCGAACAACAAAAGCGATGTGCACTTTCTCATACAAAAATTCCTTGGCCGCCTCAAGCGCCGGATTGCTCGACGTCAGCGATGTGGACTGGCTCTTTACCGCTTCGTACGCAAGGTTGAGTTTCTGACTCGTCACGCGCAACGCCTCCATGACTTCGCGCCGCGCCTCGAGTCCGGTTTGCTGCAAGCGTTGCTTGTTGCAAGTGTTGATGCACCCCGACCGCCAGAATCAGAGATGCGGCAAGGCTCGCGGTAAACCACCATGCCAGAGGATGCAGGCGCGCTGCGGCGCGGCGCGGCTTGCGCGCAAGACCCCCGTCGGTTACTCCGGCCAACAGTCTTTGCGAGAACTCTTCGCTCGGGGCCACGGCGCGCAAAGCGGCGCGCATCTGAGATTCAATATCCTTACTCATATGAATTATCCTCGCAATGCACGGATTGCACGCCGGCAGTTTTTTCCCGCATGCTCTCCAGCGATCGTTTCAAATGGCTTTTCACCGTGTTGAGCGGCATGCCCAAAGTTCGAGCAATCTCCAGCGGATCCAAATCTTCTTGATAGCGCAGCAATAATACGGCGCGCGCCGGCGGGCTCAACTCCGCAAGCAAGGCCTGCAAGTGCCGCTGCAACAAGGGATCGAGACGCATCCTCGGTGCTGAATAACTGCGTCTCCTCATCCAACGAAGTCATTTGCACCCGTGCGCGCCGACGCAACTGATCGATCGCGCGATTGGTGGTCACTTGGCGCAGCCAGAACCCCAAGTGTCTATTTGAGTCGACCGCGCTCAAGTTGCCGTTCATTTGCATGAATACTTCCTGCGTCAGGTCTTCCGCAAGATCTCGCGTACCGAGCATGCGCAACGCCAAACTGTAAACTGATCGCTGATGCGCTTGGACTAGCAGCGTGAGCGCGGCGCGCTCGCCGCAGCGCGCTTTCTGAAGCTGCTCATCCAAAAGGTCCGTGGCATCCTCATTCAAGCGCGCGACTGCTACATCAGCAAATTAATTTGCGAATCCGCGAGTTTGGGCAAATGCAGGTGGCTCTGCAGCTTCGGCAAGTCGTCGATGCTGATGGATCCGACAATATTGATGATGGTAAATTCCCGCGGTTCGCTCGCAATCAACGCAAACCCTTTGGTTGCGTTGTTCTCAATCAGTACGTACATGTCCACATCTTCGCTCTTTTCGCGATGGTGAACTTGCATGATTTGGCTCCAACCGGGTCCGGCCAATTGGCTGCGCACCGAATCGATATCCTGGGCAGAGTAGGCATTGTCGCTTGCGAACTGATAGCTGCGCACTTCGATGGATTTGATGCCGGCCAGAAGATGCTTGGTGGCGACGCTATCCGCATCCTTTTCGTCGATGAGGGAGCCGGCCATGTGCAGCAGCCAGGGACTTAGGCTGATATTGACCGACTCGGTGGCCTTGCCTGCCAGCGATCTGAATTCCGGTAGCTTGAGCTTGGCGTCCTGCGCCGCCCCCAATCCCGGCAACAACAGGGACAACAGGGCAATCCTCAGCATTCGCATCTTCATGGACCGATCTCCTATTTAATGGCCCTACAGGGGTTATCCCTCGAGCCTTGATAGGAATACGAACGGCGCGGCCTTGCAGGGTGCAGTGCGGCTAATCGCTTTTGCGCCGATCGCGACTCAGGCGGCGTTCTTGTTCGACTTTGCCGCGCCGCAGCCCGTCCCGCTCTTCCTGGCGGCGCGGCGGCGCACGCCGGTCGGCATGATGCTTGTAGACGCAGGCACAGGTGTCGGCGGTGCTGCATTCCGACAGGGGCAATCGGGGGGCGTCTTTGGATAAGAATCGCCTTGTCCGACAGGTCTGAACCGCGTCGCAGCAATGGCCCTTGGGCTTGATCGCGACGGCGTGCCAGCGACTCGATGCGCGCTGCGGCGCGGCTTGGTTTCCCGATAATTGGGGTTTGATCTCGCCTGTCTTTCCTGCCACCGGCGCTCTCCTTAGAGGCACTCGCGTGACGCAATGTCGCGCGGCTGCCCGTAACAATTGCCGATCTACAGCGCCAGAATATGCGATAAGTCCCTGATTTATGTAGACGTAAATCCCGGTATATCTTGGTATTTAGGTACCTATTTCGCGCTTTCCATGCTCCCTGGTGCATAATTCTTCCATGCCGAGTTGGCAAGCCATGCTTCTGAATGGGTTTTTTCGCCTGACCATGAAGCGCCACGGGAAGAAACCTCTCAATCTGGCGCGCCTGCGGGCAATGACCAAAAATCCCCCTCGCAGCGCACTGGCGATACCGGCCGGCTATACGGTTGAGAGCCTGCGCACCGATCAGGGTCTGGATTTCGATGTCGCCGACTTGTCGCGCGACGCAGCGCATCGATCCGCGGTCATCGTGCTGTATTTGCATGGCGGCGGTTACTTGTTCGGTTCGCCGAAAACTCATCGGCAAGTATTGATTGCCATGGCGAAGGCCTTCCAAGCTCCGGCCTACGCACTCGATTACCGCTTGGCGCCGGAACATCCCTTCCCGGCCGCGGTCGAAGACGCCGCCAAGGCTTACCGGTGGCTGCTCGCCCGCCATCCGGAAGCGGACATTGTGCTGGCAGGCGACTCAGCCGGCGCGGGACTGGCGATTGCGACCGCAGTCGGAATTCGCGACGCCGGGCTTAAAACTGCCCAAAGCCATCGTCGCCTTCTCGCCCTATGCAGACCTGGCGGTCACGCGGCGCATCGGTCGAGGCGAATGCAAGAGCTGCGCCATGTTCACGCCCCGAGGCATTCGCGAGGCCGCCGCCATGTACCTCGCCGGCGCGGATGCGCGGGATCCGCGCGCCTCGCCGCTGTACGCGAATCTGGCAGGATTGCCCCCCATGCTATTGTTTGTCAGCCGTCACGAGATCCTGCGCGATGACACGCTGCGCCTGGCGGAACGCGCCGCGGCTGCCGGCGTCAAAGTTGAATTGATCGTGCGCGATCGGCTGCCGCACGTCTGGCCGGTGTTTGTGACGCTGCTGCCGGAAGCGCGAGATGCCTTCGCCACGGTCACCGCATTTGCCGAAAGAATCGGCGCCCGCAATGCAGCTTAGCGTCCTTACCAGGGAGAATCGCTAAGTGTCGAGCAATCACTTTGATGTGCTGATCGTGGGCGGCGGCCTGTCCGGCATTGGTGCCGCATGCAGTCTGACGACGCAACTGTCCCAAGAAAACCTATGCGATCCTGGAGGGGCGCGCGAGCATCGGCGGCACCTGGGATTTGTTCCGCTATCCCGGAATCCGATCGGATTCCGACATGTTTACCCTCGGCTATTCGTTTCGGCCGTGGGTCGAGGGCAAGGCGATCGCCGATGGCCACTCGATTCTCAATTACATCAACGAGACCGCGAAGGACTACGGGGTCGATAAGAACATCCGCTTTCATCATCTGGTCAGGCGCGCCTCCTGGTCGTCGCAGGATGCGTTGTGGACGGTTGAAGCCGAATGCGGCCCGGATCAGCCAGTGGCGCGCTTTACGTGCGGTTTTCTCTTCATTTGCAGCGGCTACTACAGCTATGTCGAAGGCTACACGCCGGCTTTTCCGGGCAGCAATCGCTTCGCCGGCCGCTGGTGCATCCACAAAAATGGCCCGAGGATTTGGCCTACGACGGACAAGCGCGTCATTGTGATCGGCAGCGGCGCGACGGCGGTTACCTTGGTGCCGGCGCTGGCTAGGACGGCTGCCCAAGTAACCATGCTGCAGCGTTCACCGACTTACGTGGTCGCGCGCCCTGAGCAAGACGCGCTGGCCAATTTTTTGCGGCGGCATCTGCCCGCGATGCTTGCCTATAATTTGGTTCGCTGGCGCAACATCCTGTTCGGAATCTATTTCTTCGGCCTCTGCAAACGCAGTCCGGAGCGGGTGAAGAAATGGATCCTCGATCGCGTCGACAGGCGCTTTGGGACCCGACTACGATGTCGGCACACATTTCACTCCGCGCTACAACCCGTGGGATCAGCGCATGTGCCTGGTCCCTGATGGAGACCTGTTCGAATCAATCAAGGCGGGCAAAGCTTCGATCGTCACCGATGAAATCGAGACCTTCACCGAGAACGGCATCAAATTGCGCAGCGGCAAGGAGCTGCAGGCCGATATCATCGTCACGGCCACGGGATTGAATCTGGTCGCGCTCGGCAGCATTCAAATCAGCGTCGATGGCCGTCTCATCGATCCGGCCAACACGCTGAACTACAAGGGCACGATGTATGGCGGAATTCCGAATCTGGCCTCCACGTTCGGCTATACCAATGCCTCCTGGACGCTGAAAAGCGAATTGACCTGCGACTACATCTGCCGCGTCCTGAATCATATGCAGGCAAAAGGATATAAGGTCTGTGTGCCGCAAAACGATGACCCGAGCGTTAACCCGAGCCGTGGTTGAATCTCACGTCCGGGCTACATTCAGCGTGTGGCTGACAAGCTGCCGAAACAGGGCTCCAAAACTCCTTGGAAGCTGCACCAGAATTACGTGAAAGACCTGCTCAGCCTTAAATTCGGCTCGCTGGATGATGGTGTGATACGTTTTCTTAAATCCACCGATTCGCTGCAGCTGCAATCCGCATTGTCCAACTGATCGGCACGGTGCGCGACGGCACCGTCAAGCGGCTACTGCTTCGTCACTTTCCAGGTACCGGCGATCGCCTGTCCGCCGGGCTTTCCTTTCGCACCCAACGACCAAGTGCCGATGGCATCCTTGGGCTCGAATGAGCCGGTGATGGTCACTTCTCCCTGCGGGTCGGGCGGATAATCATACGCGCCCGCCAGCTTGTCGCCCGTGAGCGTCACGGTGCTGAACTTCGCGTTGTAATCGCCCATGTCGGTGCCCACCGATACGCTGGCAGCCAGCTTACCGTCGCTGCCCTTAGAGAATGTGAGATCGAAACGCCCGCCGGCACCGGCACCCTCCCACGTGCCCTTCCAAGTGCCGATGTACTGATCGGAATCCGCCGCCGAGCCACACCAACCTGCCCCGCGAACCCAATGATTGCCAACATCAAAGCACCGACTAAGGCAATGGTTTGTTGGCGCATGCTTCATCCTTTTTTCGAAGGCGCGGAAATTCGGCTTGGAGTCGCGGCAGAATGCCGCGCCTCGGATAGTGCGTCAAGCTATGATGGCCGCCCCTTTCACGGGCTCTCGACAAATCAAGAGGAATGCCAATGAAGCTGCGCAAACTGGGCCGCAAAGGCCCGCAAGTATCAGCGATTGGATTGGGCTGCATGGGCTTCTCGGAATTTTATGCCTCCGACGCCGCTACCGAGGCCGACGCGATCGCGGTCATTCAGAAGGCGCTCGCACGCGGTCTGAGTTTCCTCGATACCGCCGATATGTATGGCCCGTACAGCAACGAGATCCTCATCGGCAAGGCGCTCGCCGGGAGGCGCGGCCAGGCGTTTATCGCAACGAAATTCGGCATCCAGCGCGACCCTTCCAATCCAAAATTGCGCGGTATCAACGGTAAACCGGATTATGTTCGATCATCTTGCGAAGGATCGCTGAAGCGTCTCAATGTGGAACGCATCGATCTCTATTATCAACATCGGGTCGACCGCAGATACGCCCATCGAAGAGACTGTCGGAGCGATGGCGGAATTGGTCAAAGCCGGCAAAATCGGCGGCGATCGGACTGTCGGAACCGAGCGCGGCGACGATCCGCAAAGCGCACAAGGTCCATCCCATCACTGCCGTGCAAACCGAGTACTCCCTATGGAGTCGCGATCCGGAGGACGGCGTTCTGCAAGCCTGTGACGAGCTCGGCATAGGCTTTGTCCCTTACAGTCCCTTGGGACGCGGCTTTCTCACGGGCCGCTATCGCAGCATCGAGGATTTGGACGCACGGGATTTCCGGCGCCATTCGCCGCGATTTCAAGGCGCAAAACTTTGCGAAGAACCTGGCCACCGTCGATCGGGTGCAGGAGATCGCCAAGGAAAAGCACTGCACGCCCGCACAGCTGGCGCTCGCGTGGCTTCTGGCGCAAGGCCCGCACATCGTGCCCATTCCTGGAACCACCAACGCGACGCGCCTTGCGGAAAACTTGGCCGCCGTCGACATCGTGCTCAGCGCGAAGGATCTCAAGCGTATCGCGGCTGTTGCGCCGAGCGGCGTTGCCGCTGGCGACCGCTATGACCAGACAGGAATGCGCTTCGTGAACGGCTAGGAACGGTCATGTATAGTTTCCGCCGAGTTTTTCTCGTTTCCATTACCTAGAGGTGCAAATGAATTTCCGCGTATCTGCAAGCGCTGCTTTGAGTACATTCGCCGGCCTGGTTCTTTGTGCCGCTACCGCGGGCGCGGCGCCGCTGCTGCTCAGAAATCCGAGCCTAGGCCCAGACCGCATTGCGTTTCTCTATGGCGGGGACATTTGGACGGTTCCAGCCAAGGCGGCGATGCCAGACGATTGACTTCGATCGGCGCGGTGAGCGCGGGACCGTATTTCGCGCCCGACGGTTCGCAAATTGCGTATTCAGCGCGGGAACACGGACTCAATGAAGTTTACGTCGTCGCCAGCGACGGCGGCGTGCCGCGGCGCCTCACGTGGGAGCCCACCGGCAGTCAAGTAACGGGCTGGACTGCGGACGGCAAGAATGTGCTTGTTCACCTCGGGGCGCGCGAGCAAATCGGTCTACCCACGCCTGTTTCAGGTTCGCGCCGACGGCGTCGGACCGGCGCAAGTGCTGCCGCTGCCCGAGCGTCGATTGGGGCAGTTTTTCGAGCGACGGCAGTACGCTCGCATATGTCCCGGTGCGCCAGTGGCAGGCGGCATGGAAGCACTATCGCGGCGGCCAGACCTCGCAGGTGTGGCTGGTGAACATGAAGACGCTTGGATGTCGAGAAAGTGCCGCGCGAGAACTCCAACGACTCGAGCCCGGTTTGGCTCGGCAACACGCTGTATTTCCTGTCCGACCGCAACGGTTCGGTTTCGCTGTTCTCATACGACTCCGACGACCAAGCAAGTGCAGCAGGTGCTCGAGAATCACGGACTTGGATCTGAAGACCGTCAGCGCCGGATCCGGTGGCGCTGGTGTATGAGCAATTTGGTTCGCTGCATTTGTACGATCCGAGTTCGCATCAGGATCGCACCGTTTCGGTTTCGATCCACGGCGAGCTTGCGCGCGCTCGAGCCGCATCTGGCGGGCGTCGCGCCGGCGCGCGGTTGAAGAACATTGCAGTGTCGCCCACCGGCGTGCGTGTCGTTGCCGAAGCGCGCGGCGACATTTTCACGCTGCCCGCGGAAAAAGGCGACATTCGCAATCTGACCAATACACCCGGAAGCGCGGAACGCGATCCCAGCTGGTCGCCGGATGGAAAATCCATAGCCTATTTCAGCGATGCGTCGGGCGAGTATCAACTCTACATCCGCGATCAGGACGGTTTGTCGCCGCCCAAAGTGATCGATTTGGGTCCACACCCGTCGTTTTTCTACGGCCCGCATTGGTCGCCGGACTCCAAACGCATCGCCTTCACCGACAAGCATTTAGGGCATTTGGTACGTCGATGTCGCCGGCGGCAAGCCGGTGAAGATCGACACGGGACTGCGCGGCGGCTTTGGCGCCGGCAACGCAGCTTTCCTGGTCGCCTGATTCGCAGTGGATCGCCTACACGCCGCGATCTGGAGAGCGAACTGCACGCGGTGTTTCTCTACTCGCTGGCCTCGCACGCCGCGACGCAAATCACGGATGGCATGAGCAACGCCGCCAACCCGGTATTCGATCCGAACGGCAAGTATCTGTACTTCACGGCTTCGACCAACAATGGCCCATCGGATGCCGGCATTGATCTGTCCTCTTTGGATCGCGCCGTCAACGCGGGCGTCTACGTCGCGGTGTTGGCACGCACCACGGCCTCGCCGATTCCGCCCGAAAGCGATGATGAAAACAAGAAGAAGGACGAGGAAGCGAAGAAGGCCGACAAGACGGACGACGCTACCGCCGAAACGGGCGACGGCAAAAAGAGCGCCGCTAAGAAAGACGAGAAAAAGGAAGAAAAGAAAAAGGCCGAGGCTGCGCGCAAGCCAACGGTGATTGACCTGGCCGACATCGGCAATCGCATTTTGTCGCTTGCCGATCCCCTCGCGGAACTACTTGGACCTCGCCGTCGGCAAGAGCGGCGTGCTGTTCCTTGCCGAGGGCCCGCCGGTCGGCCGCTCGGCAGAGGATCCAGGTTCGCCGATCCGGGCCCTATGGCGCTTCACCATCGAGAAGCGTCAGACCGAGGAAATCTTAAGCGGGCTGACGAGTTTCAAAGTATCTTTCGACGGCGAAAAATTATTCTATCAGCGCGAGGAGAATTGGTTTCTCGCGCCGGTGGCGGAGCTGAAACCGGGCTCACCCGACGCCAATCCCGGCAAGCCCGTGAACAATCACGGCATGATGGCCACGCTCGATCCGCGCAGCGCCTGGAAGCAGATGTATCACGAGACCTGGCGTATGCAGCGGGATTTTCTCTACGACCCGCACACTCATGGATTGGATATCGCCAAGATCGAAGCGAAGTACCAGCCGTATCTCGAGAACCTGGCATCGCGCGACGAGTTCACGTATCTCTGCGATGAGATGCTGGGTGAGGTCCAAGTAGGCCACATGTTCGTCAACGGACCCGCGTTCGCCCTCGAATGCACCGAAACCCGGTCTGCTCGGAGCGGACTACACGATCGAGCACAACCGTTATCGATTCGCAAAGATCTATAACGGCGAGAATTGGACCCCGTCGCTGAGCGCGCCGCTGACGCATGCCCGGCATCAATATCGTCGAGGGCGATTATTTGCTGGCGGTCAATGGCCGTGAACTGCACGCCACCGATAATGTGGACAGTTTCTTTGACGGCACGGCCGGGAAGCAAACGGTACTTCGTGTCGGCAAGAATCCAGACGGCAGCGGTGCTCGCGATGTCACCGTGGTCCCGACCGCGTCCGAATACGGATTGCGCAATCTTGATTGGATCAACGGCAATCGGCGCAAAGTGGACGCACTCTCGGGCGGCAAAATTGCCTATGTATACATGCCGAACACGGGGGGCGCCGGATACACGAATTTCAACCGCTATTTCTACGCGCAATTGGACAAGCAGGGTGTCATTCTGGACGAGCGCTACAATCAAGGCGGACTCTTGGCCGACTATGTCGTCACCGCCCTGAGCCAGAAGCATCTGAGCAATGCCATCGAGCGCGACGGCAAACCGGTCCACGATCCGCAAGGTGCCATTTTCGGCCCCAAGGCGATGATCATCAATCAGTCTGCAGGATCGGGTGGTGATGCCATGCCCTGGTATTTCCGCAAGGCTGCGCTCGGTACTTTGGTGGGCACGCGCACCTGGGGCGGCTTGGTAGGCATCGGCGGTTATCCGACCCTGATCGACGGCGGCTCCGTGACGGCGCCGCGTTATGCAATCTATGGTCTTGAGGGGGATTGGGAAGTCGAAGGTCATGGGATTCCGCCGGATGTGATGGTGGAAGAATTGCCGAAGGATGTGGCAGCCGGACATGACGCGCAGCTGGAGCGTGCGGTGGCGATCGTCATGCAACAGTTGAAGGAGCATCCGGTGCCGGTGTCGCCGCTTCCGCCCTATCCCGATTTTCACAAGGGCACGGATATCGGTCGTTGAAAGCCAGCGCACTTCAATTTCGCGAAACAGGGGGCAGCGTGCCTCCCTTTTTTCTCATAACCGCGCGTCACTTAGATATGCGATCTAACTATTCGACGCGCTGAGGGCTTGAGGCTAGCGTTACGCATCGTTAGTCCGGAGACCTTTATGGCGGAAATCGCCCAGTCTGCCGCGTCGCGGCACGCTTGCCCGTCGCTCGCCGTGGGGCGAGTTGCTTCGCAAAGAAGATTGGTGGGCCATCTGGATCGGCCTTGGGCTGATCGCCGTCGCCGTGGCGCTTTTTGCGGCCGGCAGCAGCATCAAGTGGATCGCCGTGGCGCCGCAGAAATGGAGCCACCTTTCCGATGTGCGCGAGCAGCTTAAAGCGCACGGCGCGCAGTACGCGGCGCTGTTCGTGCTCTGGGCGGTGGCCTTCGGCGTCGGCGCCGCCGCGCTCGGCATCAAGATTAGCCGATTTCTGCCCGCCTTTCTGCTGGTGTATCTCGCCGCCGGCGTTCTCTATTTCCTCGGGCTGTGGGACCAGTCGGCGCATTACAATTTGGAGCCGCCGCTGGTGGCCCTAGGGCTAGGATTGCTGATCTCCAACACGGTCGGTGTGCCGCGCTGGCTCGACCCGGGACTGCGCGTCGAGTTCTACATCAAGACCGGCATCGTGCTGCTGGGCGCCAGCCTGCCGCTGACGCTGATCGCCTGGGCGGGACCCGTCGCGATCGTGCAAGCCGCGATCGTGTCCCTGGTGACCTTCGGGGTCATCTATTTCGCCGCGGTCGGCTTGGGGCTCGACCGGCGCCTGGCCGCCACCTTGGGCACCGGCGGCGCGGTGTGCGGCGTTTCGGGCGCGATCGCCGTGGGCGGCGCGGTGGGGGCGAAGAAAGGAAGAAGTGTCGGTCGCCATCTCATTGGTGGTGGTCTGGGCCATCGTCATGATTTTCGTGCTGCCGCTGGCGTCGCGGGCATTGGGCCTGTCGACCGGCGTCGCCGGCGCCTGGATCGGCACCTCCGAATTTGCCGATGCAGCGGGCTTGGCGGCGGCGCAGACCTACGGCGGCTATGCCGGCAACGTGCCGGGCATTGCCGGAAGCCCGGAGGCGGCGGTGAGCGCATTCACGCTCATGAAAGTCATCGGGCGCGACGTCTGGATCGGCGTGTGGGCCTTCGTGCTCTCGGTGATCGCGACCACGCGCTGGGAGCGCACCGGCGTGCAGAGCAAAGCGAGCGCCGCCGAGATTTGGAATCGATTTCCGAAATTTGTACTGGGTTTCCTGATCGCCTCCGCGGTTTTGACCTTGGTGACGCGCGGCTTTGACTACGCCGCCTACAAGAAGGAAGTGTTGCCGGCACTGGTCGCGCCGTTGCAGGCCTTTCGGACCTGGGCGTTTACGTTTGCCTTCTTGAGCATCGGGCTTACCACCCGGCTGCGCGAGTTCGCCTCCATCGGCGCGCGGCCCTTCTATGCGTTCACGATCGGCGTGGTGGTCAATGTGATCCTGGGCTTCGTGCTGTCGACCCAGGTGTTCGGCGAGTTTTGGAATCGGTTGGGCCAATGAGGCGGCCGGGCTGCGCCTGCTTGCTGCCGAGTGCAAGCACTTCCAGAACCAGCCGCTGGCAGCTGGAGGCGGCGTTGCCGGGGCTGTCTTCCTTGAGTTCGGCGTATGCCGCGGTTCGCTGCAGCGATGGTATCTGCGCCGTGCACGAGCGCTACGTCTCGGCCTCCAGCGCCTGCGCCGCCTATCGCCTCGCCGCTGGCTCAGACAGCCTTGGCGTAGCCAGTCTCTAGGATGCGATCCATGAAGCTCTCGCACTGCGCGAGCTGATCGAGCGCGACAAATTCGTTCGGGCGATGCGCTTCGGCAATGTCCCCGGGCCCGCAAATCACCGTCGGCACGCCCATTTTTTGGAACAGCCCCGCTTCGGTGCCGTAGGACACCTTGCCGACGGTGGGGTTCTTCGACAACTGCATGGCCCATTGCACGATGGCGTCGCTCTCCGCGGCAGCGAGCCCGACGGTCTGGCTCACCCATTGCAAATCAATCCCGGCGTTCGCGTCGATGCCGCGCATTTCCGCCGCCAGCATCTCGGCGTAGCGGCGAATTTCTTGATACAGCGCATCCGGCGAGGCCTGCGGCAAGGTGCGCATGTCGAATTGAAATACGCAGTCCTTGGGCACGACATTGGCGGCGATGCCGCCCTGGATCAATCCGGTGGAGAGGGTCGAATACGGCACGGTGAAGCCGTAGTCGCGCTGCTCGAGTTGCGCCAGGCGGTCCGCGAGCTGACGTATGTATACCACCAGGCGCGCCGCGTACTCGATCGCATTCACGCCGTGAGTGACGTAGCTGGAGTGCGCCTCGCGGCCATGCACGGCGCAGCGAAACCGATGCGTGCCCTTGTGCGCGATGATGGGCTGCATCGAAGTCGGCTCGCCCACCACGCACCCAGCGGGCCGGATCCCGTTCTCCTCGAGATCGGCAATCAAGCCGCGCACGCCGAGGCAGCCGACCTCCTCGTCGTAGCTCAATGCATAGTGCAGCGGCGCATCGAGCCGCCGGTCATTCAGGGCAGCGACGAATTTGGGCGCCTGCGCCAAGATGATTCCGATAAACCCTTTCATGTCGGCCGAGCCGCGCGCGTACAGCTTGCCGTCGCGCTCGGTTGCCTTGAAAGGATCGGTATCCCAGTTCTGGCCGTCGACGGGCACCACATCGGTGTGACCCGAGAGAATCAGCCCGGGTTTTTTCGAGTCACCCAGGGTCGCAAACAAATTGGCTTTCTTGCCGGTGGCATCGTGCGTGAGGCGCGTGGTCGCGCCGAATCCCTGCAGGTAGTCGCGCACCCATTCGATCAGTCCCAGATTCGAATCGCGCGACACCGTGTTGAATGCGATCAGGCGCTCGATCATCGTCCGCGACGCAGCGCTCGGAACATTCATGAGTGACTCGCAATGCTTGAGGGACTGCGCATTATAGCCGCTCGGGTACGCTATGCTCTAGCGAACCCCAATCCAGAGGAATTGATGCACGGCCAGGATCGCTTGTTCGGTGCCGTCGAGGCCGGCGGCACAAAATTCGTATGCGCAATCGCGGATGAGAGCGGCTCGATTCTCGCCGAATCGCGCTTTCCCACGGCGGATCCTGACTCAACGCTCGCCAGCGTGCGCGATTTCTTCAAGGTTGCTCACGGCGACTTGGCGCCGGCGCGCACTGGGCGTGGCCTGCTTCGGCCCCGTCATTCTGGATCGGCACGCCGCTAACTATGGCTTCATCGGCAATACGCCCAAAGCCGGCTGGAGCAATACCGATGTCGCCGCCATGCTGGCGCGCGAATTCTCCTGTCCGGTCGGCTTCGACACCGACGTCAATGCGGCGGCGCTGGCGGAGCACCGCTGGGGCGCAGGCAGCGACACGTCCAACCTGGTGTATGTCACCGTGGGCACCGGTATCGGCGGCGGGGTACTAATCGAGGGTGTACCGCTGCACGGCCTGATGCATCCGGAGATTGGACACATTCACCCGCGGCGCCACGAACTCGACGCAAGCTTTGCCGGTGTCTGCCCGTTTCACGGCGATTGCCTGGAAGGGTTGGCCTCGGGGCCCGCCATCTTGGCGCGGACCGGCAGCGAGTTGCAGCATCTCGATGCGGCGCATGTGCAATGGGAGATCGAGGCCGATTATCTTGGTCAAGCTCTGTGCGCAATTGGTGCTGACTGTCTCGCCGCAGCGAATCATCCTGGGCGGCGGCGTGATGGCCGAGCCTCTGTTTCCCCTGGTGCGGCGGCGCACGCTGCACTGGCTCGGCGGATATATTGATCGGCGCGAAATTCTGAGCAGTATCGAGCGTTATATCGTGCCGCCGGCGCTTGGGAGCGCGCGCGGGCGTGCTCGGAGCGCTCTGCTTGGCGGTGGACGCCCTCAAAAGCCGCTAGCCTTGCTGCAGACTTTGCAGCATGCGTTTCAGTGCGAAGTGCCGATAGCTCTGCAGCGCCAAGCCTTCGACCTCGCGCCAGTCGCACTCGCTTGGTGACATTCAAGCGCGATCCAGCCGTTGTGGCCGATGTAGGCGGGAATCTCATAACGCGGATCCGCCGTGAGCAGGCCCTGTTGATCCACGCCCACCCAAAAGCACAGCGTCAATCGCTGTTCGACATAGCGCGCGATCGCAAAGGTCTTTTTTCCCGCTGCCCAGACCGGATGCCCAAACTGGCTGCCTTCGCTGGATTCGGGGTAGCTCAGGCAGATCTTGCGCAGTTTTGCCAACACCGCGAGCGCACGGGCGGACTTGAAGGGATCGATTTGGCTCGCCGACATCGCCTTGGCGGGTGGCTTGATCTGGCGGCGTCTTGCCGATTCGCCCGCGCAAGTCGTGGGGCGCGACTTTTTCGTAGGCCTCGCGCACCAACCCGGCAATTCTGTGCCAATCGATACCGCGGTCCAAGATCACGCCAAGCCAGCCGCGAGGCCCGACATAGGGTGGAATAAAGAAATGCCGCGGCTCAGCAGCAACGTGCATCTCCTGAGCGCCGGCCGGTGCATTGAGCCACAGTGCGACCCGCCCGTCGCCATGGTGATTCACGACGTAAGTCGCAAACGTTTTGCCACGGACCCGAAAATTCGGTGATCCGTGCGACACGAACTCCTCGGCTTCCGGCAGCCACAGGCATGCATCGCGTACGGCCTGGGAAAGGTCGCGTGCCATAATGCTGCCGATTATGAAGCAGTCCGCGATGCTTTTATCCGGTCTTTTGTGCGACGAGACCTTTTGGACCGATATTCCGCAGCGCCTTGCCGGCATCGCGGAAGTTCAGGTGGTATCGTTCCGCGGCTTCTCCTCGCTGCAGGCGATGGCTCAGCATGTGCTCGACATCGCCCCGCAGCGCTTTGCCGTGGCTGGACACTCCATGGGCGGCCGGGTCGCACTGGAAATCATGCGCTTCGCACCCGAGCGCGTTACCGGACTGGCGCTGCTCAATACCGGTGTGCAAGCGGTGCGCGACGGCGAGCCGCAAAGCCGCAGCCACTTATTGCGAGTCGCCTATGAGCATGGCATGTCGGCATTGGCGGCCGAATGGTTGCCGCCCATGATGGGCAGCGACGCGGCGCGCGCACTGAGCATTGATGCCGCGACTCAGTGCGATGATTCAGCGCTTCACTGCCGACGCCTACGCCGGTCAAGTCAGCGCAATGCTGAATCGCCCGGAGGTGCTGTCAGTGCTGTCGACCATTGCCGTTCCCACGCTGTTGTTGAGCGGCAGCGATGACGCCTGGTCGCCGGTTTCTCAGCAAGAGAGTATTCGCCGCAGAATTCCGCATGCGACGCTGTTCGAGATCCCTGGAGCCGGACACATGGCGCCGCTTGAAAGGCCGGGTTCGGTGGTAATCGCTCTGCGGGAATGGTTGCTCAGGTTATGACGTCGGTCACCAACATGACTTCGCAGGCACCCGCGCCCGTATCGGTGCGCACCAGCGAGGTTTTCAGCGATCGTCCGTCGTCGCGGACCGCGTCCACCAGCTCACCGCTCAAGGTGACCACCTCGCCGGGGCGCAGGTGCGCCAAGACTCTGGCGATCGCCGGCGTCTGCGGGATGACATGGGTGTTCGCGCTGTGGGAAATGATGGTCTCGCGTGCGAGCCCGCGTTGCTGCGCTTGCGTGCCAATAATAAAAGCGATTGGACTGCGAAATATCGATCGTACGCAAAACGCTGTTGTCCGACATCGGTCCCCATCCTAAGGCCAGATCTTCGGGCACCAAATCGGACATCGCGTCGAAATGGTAGGACTCGCGCGCCAGCACGCGCGCCGTGAGCTGATAGGTTGCGCGCACCGTCAAGCTCCAACGACCCATTTGCAGCTTGCCGTTCTGGGATCAGCGTCTGTTGCGGCTCCCCCGCCGCGAGCACACCGTCCGGCGCGTGCACGGGACGATTGGCGTTCCAATGCCAGGCACCCCATGCTATATAGCAGACGAGCACGACTTTGAGGATGGGATGGCGCCACATCCCCAAAGTTTCCGCCGATGCGAGAGTTAGTTCCGTGAGATCGGTCGGAACCTATTCATTCAACCCTTTTGAGCCCAAACCTGGCACCAGCCGCCCTCCGGCACACTCTTGCCCGCGAAAATCGTGCACGCGGCCGTCGCGTCGCCTGCTTTGCCCTGAAATTGCGCGCAGTTACCGCACTTTTGGCTGGGTTTGAACGTTGGATGGGTTTTGCTGTCCACCTTGGTGGCGTCGTTGACGAATCCCAACGCCTTGGCGGTCGGATCATTGGGGTCGAGCGGCGGAAGTGCGGCGGCAGTGGCGTTGCGGGATACGAGACCGACGACTGGCAACAATGCACCGGCGATGAATCCGCTCTTGACGATGGACCGACGTGAGATCTTGCGTTGCATGGGAGCGCCTCTATGAAGTGAAGAATGCGACATTTTTCCCCATTTCGCATTTCCGTGCTGGGCAATTATTGCGAACGATTCTCAATTCACATTGACGACAGCCTTGATTGCGATTTTTGCAGTAATGTATTGGACCGCGGTGTAGGCGGAACGAAGCGATGGCCCTGGATTTAGAGACAATCAATCAATCGGTAACCAAACTGCGTGCCGATATTCCCGAAGACGCCTTTACCGCGGCCATTCTGGGATCGCAGCGCATCGGCAACGGTGTGGTCATCGATTCGAGCGGCCTGGTGCTCACCATCGGCTACTTGATGACTGAAGCCACGGACGTGTGGCTGACCAATGCCGCCGGCCGGGAAATCGCGGCTCACCCGCTGGCCTACGACCAGGTGACCGGATTCGGACTTGGTGTTGCCTCTGCAAAAACTGGATGCTCCTCCCGTCCCGCTTGGCTCATCGTCGGAGTTGCGCGCCGGCAGCGAGGTTCATGTGCTGAGCGCAAAGGATTTCGCGCCGCCGCAAACGGCGCGGGTCTTGGCGCGGCGCGAGTTTGCAGGCGCCTGGGAATATCTGTTGGAAGAAGCCATCTTTACCGCTCCGGCTCATCCGCACTGGTCCGGCGCTGCCTTGATTGACGATCGCGGCAGCTGGTGGGATTGGGATCCTTACTCGTGC
>CAVYUD010000002.1:0-377437 GCA_963771615.1 uncultured Gammaproteobacteria bacterium | reverse complement strand
TCCGAAGCGGGCTATTTGCCGGTAACCCTCTGATTTGGCTAATAATTAGCTCATCAGGAAATATTTGGCTTGAAGTATGTCCACTCGCCGCGCCAAACCGCTCTTATATATCAGCAAGAAAGAGTGCTCTTGAGGATCATCGTTGGCTAAAGAAGTGAAACACAGCTTCGTCTCAGGAATCGCCCTGAAATACGGCGATCGTCTGCGTCGCTACCTCTCGCAGCGCCTGCGCAATGTCGCCGACGCTCCGGATCTTGCGCAAGAAGTATTCCTGCGCCTGATGCGGGTCGAGCACCACGAAACGATCCGCTCCCCCGAGGCGTATCTTTTACCGTGGCGAGCCACGTCCTGCACCAGCACACGCTGCTGCAATCGACGCGGCCAGCAAGGCGACGAACGAGTAAGAGGGCAATTGCTGGCCGCGTCGATTGCAGCAGCGTGTGCTGATGCAGTGACGTGGCTCGCCACGGTAAAAAGATACGCCTCGGGGGAAGCGGATGTCTCGTGGTGCTCGACCCGCATCAGGCGCAAGAATACTTCCTGCGCAAGATCCGGAGCGTCGGCGACATTGCGCAGGCGCTGCGAGAGATAGCGACGCAGACGATCACCGTATTTCAGGGCTACGCCTGCGACGAAGCTGTGTTTCACTTCTTTAGCCAACGATGATCCTCAAAAGCACTCTTTTGTTGATATATAAGAGCGGTTTGGCGCGGCGAGTGGACATACCTCAAGCCAAATATTTCCTGATGGCTAATTATTCGCCAAATCAGGGGGTTACGGGCAAATAACCCGTTTCGGACGGCTGTTTCGCCATGTGGCGCGACTTAAGTCGTATCCATTTCGTCTGACAGACCACTCTTAACCTCCCAGCCCTGCCGCCGTGAGGCGGTGGGGCCTCAACAGTTTGAATTTCGCCTGCGGCATTTGTCTCTTGAGCTGCAGGCGTTTCTTCTCCACGGCGGTACCGGAACACACCGCGCAACGTGATGTTAGGGAGAACGTTATACATGCCGGGCTACCGTCTCGCTGCCGAGAAGCTGCAATGCGTGCAGATGCACATTCGCGAGCGCTTGATCATCCGACCCGATGGAGGCCTCCAACAGGCCTTTCCAAAAGCTGCGGCTCTCGGGCCATCGCGCCTTCAAATGTCGCGCCTCTTGCGTCGCGATGCGATCGATCTCGGGCGCCCCCAGCTGCGCGATCGTGGCCGAAACCGGAGATGCCATGCCGAAGACCAGATTGAGCGCCCGCGGCATCGTGCGACCGATCGTCCAAGCATCCATCAAAATCTCGCGAACGAGCGACACGGCGCGCTCGGTTTCGGGCGCGCGTTCCCCTTCTGTCGCCAGAGGATCGGCACTTCGCTGGCTGGCTCGTTGCCACCAATCGGGGCGCTGAAAGTTCAAGTCGATCAGGATCACCGGGCAGCGCCCCGCCCGCTCGCACGCGCGCGCATCCACTTGGGCCCACAGCGCCGAGAGGGTCTCGTCGTCGTGGGTTTTTTCGGCCGCCAAGAGCGCGACGCAACGCGTGTTCAACTGGCGCACCGTCGCCAGGGCGCTCTCGCCCGGCCAACGCTGCGGCACGATCGTCGGCCGCAGGATTTTCTTCTTCTTTCGCATGGTCGATCCGTCTCCCTGAAATCTGGGAGCGAATCTTCCATCCTGCCGCCGGGCTTGCGTTGTGGGGTTTCGCGGTATTTGCAGTGAAATCCTGACGCGAGAAATTAAGGCGGTTCCGTAATCAGCGCAAATAGCGAGGCGATGTGATGGGTCCTTATGCTATAGACGACTCGGCCCTGCAGCGGGAGAACCGGCGCGTGGCGCTCGGCCGCCGATTGATCTCGCACGGGCTGCGCACGAAGATCATCAGTCGGCTCACCGGCCTGACGCGCAATCAATTGGAGACCTTGCGCCATCGCCTGGGCGTACCCAGCCGAACGCGCCGGCGCGGCCCGATGCCCAGTTCCTTGGACATGTTCCTCAAAGAACCAGTCGTGCGCTGCGAGGGTGCGGCGCTCGTGGCGCTGTGCGCGGCCTTCGAGCTGCCGGCGCTCGAGGAGGAATTGGCTTCGCGTCCTGCCTCTTACATCTCGCTCGAGTACGGAGAGCGTCTGTGCGAGACCTATGAAGCCTATCGCGCCGTCTATCCTAAGACGCACGTCGAGCTGGACGAGTTGATGATGCTTCGCGAAGCACTGGCGCAAGCCGATCGGGTCGAACTCGGCCGCTGCCGCAGCTGCAGGTGCCTCATGCTGATCGATCGATTCAACGGCACGCGCAATTGCTGGCACTGCGATCCCGCTCGCTTACCGCGAGAAAAACCGCAGCAAAGCTTCGTAGAACATCAGCGCCATACCAAAGCCAATCGAGATGATGAGCATCGTCCATGCCGGGAAGTGCGGCGCATGGATAAATACGAAGAAAATCGTGGTGAGAACACCGCGCAAGCGCGAGGCCTCCGAATACGAGCGCGACGACAGGCTCCAAGATCACGAGGAGCGTGAACACCGGGAGGCGCACGAGGAACCACAGGCCGCGCAAGAGCGCCGCTGATGCGAATTCGCGTTGCTCGATGTTATCGCTGCGCATTGCCATCTCGGTCCTCGGTCTGGATGCGATCAAAGACTTCTTCCCGGTGCACGGCGACACTCTTCGG
Source organism: uncultured Gammaproteobacteria bacterium (assembly GCA_963771615.1). GTDB lineage: Bacteria > Pseudomonadota > Gammaproteobacteria > Steroidobacterales > Steroidobacteraceae > Bog-1198. The sequence goes on along the minus strand of CAVYUD010000002.1, from coordinate 374,779 downwards.
CGCATTCACACCGAGGCGGACTTGGTTGCCCTTCACGCCTAACACGGTGACCGTAATCTCGTTACCGATCATCAGGGTTTCGTTCAGGCGGCGAGTTAAGATCAGCATTTGTCCCCTCCAAAAAGCTAGAAAACGCCGCGGTCGGCCCGGGTTGACCGCTCTGTTTAGTCAAAAATCGCATAAGTCAATTTTCGCATTATATGTACGTGCTCTCAATTGGGAGCATGCATTTGAAGACTCTTCGATCTCGCCGTCATCGCGCATTGTGCGCGGCCTTGTTTTCGGCCCGAAAAGCCGCACGCCTTTCGCAGACTGAACTTGCGTCTCGATTGAGAACTTCGCAAACCGTCATTGCCCGCATTGAAATCGGTGAACGCCGGATTGATGTCGTTGAATTCATCGATCTCGCCAAAGCGCTGCGCCTCGATCCGCGCACGATCCTGACCGAACTGATGGACTAGTAGTGCGCGGCTCAGTTTCACTGAATTATCCGCGAAACTGCGCTCGATTTCGCCTTGTATTACTGGCACCATATACGCATACGTGACAGCTTGACCCTAAACGACCGGAACCACACATGAAGGTCGTTTATGAGTTTGGTCGCGTCTCAATCCACGCCTTCTAATATTCCCGCCTCGCCGCCGCCCTAGAGCCGGTCGTCCCGACTCAAAACTTGTAGCGTGCACCCAGCGTGGGATTGATATTCGTCGTCTTGATGTAGCCGCTGGCCACGCCGTCGTGCACGCCGCTGTACATGGCGCCCACGTAAGCGTCGAAGTGCTTGGCTGAAATCGGTAGTCGGCATCGAAGGAGAAGGCCTCGAAGCTGCCGCTGCAAGTGCTGTGCGCCGATGCTCGAGCAGCCCGCCTGGTCGCCGTGCCGTAGGCGTTTTGATGATAGCCGTAGTAGGCCGCGGTCAAATCGAGGTGGGGAATGAGCGATGTAGCGAACCCCGGTCCAATACACCTGCACGGTCTTCGAATTGTTGTAGGCATTGTTGGTGACGAAAGCGAGAACGTAGCCGCCGATGTCGTTGAATCCGGCGCTCAACGGAGTGTCTGGATTGGCGTATTTGATGTGCTCGTAGCCGGCAAAGAATTTCAGCGGATCGAACTTGTACGAACGCCATGAGCGCATACGCCGTATTGTCCGAGATGGTCGCCGCCAAGAGCATTCGATGACGAATACCCCAACGCCGGAAGCTTGGCGACTTGAGCGGCGGTCAAGGACGTCGCCGTGATGGCGCTGTTCACCTTCGAGTAATAGGCATCGACCGAAGCGCCCGCGTATTCGCCGCCGATATCCGCCTGGAACGCCGTATTGGCCGCCGCCGCTGGATCCGTTGAACTTATAGAGCGCGGCGAGGTGCACCCGATCGTCGAAGCTCACAGAAGTATTTCGCGGTCGAGTCGAGTCGGTTGTTTTCGCTGCTCGCCGCCGCCCGGAATAGGTATTTGAGGCGCCGAGCAGGCCGAACGCCGTCGCGTTGTAATTGGGATCGTACTTGATGATGCCTTCCGATGAGCAGTGTGACCTGGCGACCAAACGTGAGCGTACCGAATCGCGCGGACTTAATTCCGACCCAGGCGGTCTGAAAGGCCTGGCCCGCCGAGCTGCCATCGACACCGACGTTTTGGGAGGCCAGCGGTCGGCCGTTGTTCACCGCCAGCGACTTCAGAGAATCGGCGATTTCTCCGGACTGGGGATTGAAAAACGTCTCGATCTGGAAAACAGCCGACGAATCGATCGCTTAGCGGCTCGATGCCCTGCAGGCCCGACTCTTGACTGCCCCATGTTGCTGGGCGTGAGACCCGTCACCGACCCGCCGCTGTTCTGCCGCACGATGTTGCCGCTCGCCGCGGGACGATAGGGGGTGAACGGCGCACTGTGCGTATCGTATTGGAGGCCGATATCGACGACGCCGTACAGCGTTATGCCATGCCACGTCAGGCTGTCATCGCCGGTGATGCCAGGTCCCGTCTTCTGTTGCGCGCGTGCGGGAATCGCAATCGCAAGGGCGCTCAACAACAAGACCCCTATATGCCGCATGATTTTCCTCTCGCGTGTTGATAGACCACACCATGCGGCAGGCATACTTCGGATTTTCGAAATGGCTGTCCAATGCTCGAATTGAATAAGATTATGGTCATTGCACTCGACGATGACGAGGTTATGGGCTAATACAATTTTGAGATAAGCCCACATGTGAATGAACGATAAAATCGGAGAGATCCGACGCGCCTTCAGCGCGCCGTAAAAACGGCATGAGGATGAACTTCAAAGCACAGCTTTTGAGATTGTGGTCGAACGAGTTGGCCCTCGAGGTAGCGCCGGAACTCGCTGAGCTCAATCGCGCGATCGAGCCCCTCGCGGCGGCTCACCGGGTCGAGCGCACCCTTGAGCTCCTACCGGGCGAGCATGTTATGACCTCGAGCTTTGGGGCCCAGTCGGCGGTCATGTTGCATCTGGTGAATACGGTCATGCCGGCCGTGCCCGTCGTATTGCTCGACACCGGGTATCTTTTTCCTGAGACCTACGCCTTCATCGATGAGTTGACCGAAAGGCTCAAACTCAACCTCAAGGTGTTTCGCGCCGACGCTTCTGCAGCTTGGCAGGAGACCCGATTCGGTAAATTGTGGGACCAAGGCCTCCAAGGAATCGAGCGCTACAATCGGATCAACAAGCAGGAGCCCTTGGACCGCGCCTTGAATGAGCTGCACGCAAGCACTTGGTTTGCCGGGCTGCGCCGCGCGCAGGCCAAAACGCGCTCACGACATTTTTCCAATTGAATTTAAGCGCGGGCGCTACAAAGTCCATCCACTATTTGACTGGAGCGACCGCGACATCGGACAGTTATCTGGAAAAACACCGCTTACCGTACCACCCGCTGTGGAAACAGGGCTATGCGTCGATCGGCGATTGGCACACGACCCGTTCGCTCGCCGAAGTAGAAAGCCCAGACGAACTACGTTTCTTTGGGTTAAAGCGAGAGTGCGGGCTGCACGAATAAAGCGCCGATCCCTTGCAATCCTAAGCAAAGAGCAGGCGCTCACTGACCGTACCTAGCATGACCGCGATGAGCATGCGGGTGATTCGGGCGGGAAGTCGGATGCTAATGCGCGAGGCGATCAAAACGCCTGGAATCGAGCCAAGGAGGAGCGCAGCCAACACGTTGAAATTTACGTGGCCCAACAACGTATGCCCGAAACCCGCGATGAGAGTGATTGGCAGTGCATGGGCGATATCCGTCGCGACAAGTCGGCCTGCGGTCAGCCTCAACGGATAGAGCGCCACTAGCATCACAACACCCAGCGCTCCCGCGCCCACTGAGGTCAACGTGACTGCGACACCCAGCGTCAACCCAGCAAGTGCGGTGAGCAGGAGTTTATGCCGCTCGACCAGAGCGAGCGCGCGTGCTGTGATCTTAAGGCCGACGCGCTGCAGTTGCGTCTGGAAAATGAGCGCTACGGCGGTAACCAGAAGAATGATCGCGAGAGCATGCACTGTAACTGCATCGGCAGCGCTGGGTGTGCGGCGCGCAAGCCAGAGACCGATAACCACCGCCGCCGATCCCGGAATACTTCCGAGCAAAAGGCGTCCAACAATCGGCCAGTCCACCCGCCGACTAAATCCGAAGGAAGCAGTCGCGACAAGCTTCGTGGTCGCGGAGAACAAGAGATCAGTACCCACCGCAACCGAGGGTGATTGCCCGAACAGCAGCATCAAGATCGGGGTCATCATCGATCCGCCACCGACGCCCGTGAGGCCGACCAGCGTGCCGACTAGAAGGCCCGCGCCCGCGTAGAGAGGTATGTCGGTCATGGCTGTTTCGCCTAAAGATCACGCGAGCCAAATTGAGGCCCCGAATAGCGTAGCAGCCAGTACGCCGACCATTTAGATCAGGTTGCTATGAGCGTATGCGTTCCCGATAGATGGATTCGAACCCAGCGGAAACACTTGGCGAGGGTATTGTCGTGGATTTCTAGAACGACGTTTTTCGGTGCTATCGGGTCAGAGACTCGTTAACCCGGTAGCGCCCTTAACGCGTTCCAGGCCGCGAGAGAGTCCATGTAGTCTCGCCAGTGCGCAATCTTCCGGTTTTCAATTTTGATGATTGAGCAAAACCGATTGTTGTACCTAACCCCGGTCCTTAAGATGGTTCCATGGACTTCGTATTCGGCGACGACGGTACGGCCGTCGTCTGTCTTGTGAGTAATCAGCTTGTCCGCAGACTGAAGATCGACGTTCTCGCAATAGCCCCGGAACTGTGTCATGAGATCGGCGCGTCCCCGGATAGTCCGAGGCCAACCAGAGATGTCGTAGAGAACCTCGTAGATGACGTCTTCGGCAATGATGTCGAAGAAGTGCTCGCCGACAACGAGTTCGCCCAGCGCCCCCCTAACCAAATTAAAATAGGGCCCCGCAGGCTTGTAGGCGACGTATTTGGGATTTCGCATCTTCGGCTCTCCGTGAGATTCCTGGTTACCGGGGCCACCAGAACCGCGCCCGGTATAGTCGCGGGAGCTGCGGCAGATAGGTATAGGATTATCTTTATTTAGTCAGCAGATTGACAGCCACCCGGGCCGGTGGACGCTAACCGCCGCCTCACGCCGGCGCGATTGCACGCTAAGCGCAGTGCGGATCTTCGAAAGTCCTTTCGTTTCTTCGGAATTAGCCTGTCGGGCAGCCAAGATTGACTCCGCCATGTGCTCGCACAACTCGTGCAGTGAATACGCGACCAGTTTCGCTGAATTATGCGCGAAACTGCGCTCGATTTCGGCTTGTATTGCTGGCAGGATATACGCATACGTGACAGCTTGACCCTAAACGACCGGAACCACACATGAAGGTCGTTTATGAATTCCGAGAAATCCTTGCCTGTGCAACCGCCATCTCCGGTTGTGTCTCATTGCGTTAGTCTCTCGCCTTACGTCAACGAGCCATTGCCGAACTGGGAGGAGATGCTCTCTGCCCACGATGTGGCGCGTCTGACGCGCCGGCCGCGCTGGATGGTATTCAGTCTCGCCCTACTCGGCCGTTTCCCACGCAAACATCGCTATCACGGCCGCAATATCGGTTGGTTGCGCTCGGACGTGGTGACGCTGGCTCGCAAAGGATTTGCGTGTCCTACGCTGTCACACGTCGTCTGGCGTCAATGCTCGCTCACACAATGCGCGCCAGGGATTATTGCCTCTGGGCTTTCACGTTCGACTCCTATACAGGTCGAAGGAAGCGTGGGCACCTGTATGGACTTAAAGCGACGTTCGCGGCGGTCTCGTGTTCGGCGCTCGCACTCGCCCGAATCGCGAGAGACTTAAGATGGCTTCGAATTTCGATGAACTCACTCCCCCGCCCGACCGCGAGGCGCTTCTCGATGAGTTGGCACGCTGCTTTGTTCAGGCGGCGGTCACCAGGCTCATGAAGGAGCTACGCGAAGCAGGTGACGCCATCCAACAGCCTTGCTCGACACGAGAACTTCCGCTGGCGCTGCCGGATAGCGGTCAGGGATCCGCGCCACCTGCCCGAAAAACTCGTCGAACCAGGCGCCGCCGAACCGACACCGCAAAGCGAGCTGGAGTAAAATGCAGAATCTGTCAGGAGTTACATAGGCAGGGAAAACGTGTCAACGCTGAGAACTCCGAGGCAGAAAGTGTCCCTATGAGAGCGGCCATTTACGCTCGCTACTCGAGCGACATGCAGCGCACTGCCAGCATCGAGGATCAAGCGCGCAACTGCAGGAAGCGCGCTGAGGCAGAAGGCTGGACGATTGTCGCAACGTTTTCCGACGCCGCGATCTCGGGCAGTGATAGCAACCGCCCGCAGTATCAAGCCATGCAAGCAGCGGCGGAACGCGGCGAATTTGAGGTATTGCTCCTCGATGACTTGAGTCGCCTCGCACGCGATTCGGTCGAGCAAGAACGCATTATCCGCCGACTCGAATTCAAGAATTTGCGCATCATTGCGACCAGCGATGGCTATGACTCCGAGAGCAAGGCGCGCAAGATGCATCGCGGCTTCAAAGGATTGATGAATGAAATCTTCCTGGATGACCTGCGTGACAAGACCCACCGCGGTATCGCCGGCCAACATATCAAGCGCTACTGGACGGGTGGCCGACCCTATGGATATCGGCTGAAGCAAATCCTCGATCCTGTCGAGCGCGACCCATTTGGTCAGCCCAAACGGATCGGTTCGCAGATCGAACTCCATCCCGAACAGGCCGCGATCGTTCTAGAGATGTTCGAGCGTTACGCTAATGGTGAATCTGCTCGCGCCGTCGCGGCTGACTTGAACGATCGCGGAATTCCGAGCCCAGGATCAACTTGGCGGCGGCGCGTGCGCCGCTGTCGGGGTTGGATGGGGTCCGCGATTTACACCATCCTAGTGAATGACCTCTACACGGGGCACGTGAAGTGGAATCAGAATCGCTATGAGCGGGATCCCGACACCAGGGTACACAAATGCCGCAAGCGACCAGAGTCCGAGTGGCTGACCTATCGCGATGAGTCCTTGCGAATTGTTTCGATCGAATTGTGGTCGCGTTGTGTGCGGCGCAGAACTCCCAATCCCGCGGTGAAACTCAAATGCGGTGGACGGCCTAAGTTTCTCCTCTCCGGGATCATGAAATGCGGTGTCTGCGGCGCCAGTTACGTCATGAAGAATGCCCGTGCCTACGGCTGCGCGGGCTATGTCGAAGGAAGAGCCTGTACGAATGGCGTCGAGATCCGGCGCGACAAGGTCGAGGCCGATTTGCTAATGCCGGTCTATGACAAGGTGCTGGAGCCCAAAAGGGTAGAACGCATGGCTGAGGAGCTGCAGGCCGCCTTTCTCAAGAGCCAGCGTGCGGAGCACACCAAAGCGACCCAGGTGCCGGCAGAAATGCAGGCTATCGAGGAGCGGATTGAGAGGTTGCGAGCCCGTCTGCGGAACGGCGACCCGGACTTAGCCCCCGATGAGCTGGAGGCTGCGCTGGTCAAGGCCGAGGAGAAGCGCCGCTCGTTACTGGCCAACCCGTCGCCAGCCGACGGGGCGCGGGTGATCGCAATGCTGCCGGGCGCAGCAAAAGAGTTGAGAGAGCAAATTAAGCGAGGGTTGGCCGGGGACGTAGCGGCGGCGCTTAAAGCTAAGGTGCTCCTTAGGCATTATTTTGGCGGCCAAATCAGGATGTTACCCGAGGAGGATGGGAGCCTATACGCCGAATACCTGGAGCAGCGGGTCGCGCTGCTCCAGGCAGTAGGGACAGATGGTGGGCCGTGTAGGGATCGAACCTACGACCAATTGATTAAGAGTCAACTGCTCTACCAGCTGAGCTAACGGCCCCAAAACCTTTTCCAACACTGCACTCTCGACTCGCACCCAGCGAAGGTGGGGTGGACGACGGGACTCGAACCCGCGACGGCCGGAATCACAATCCGGGGCTCTACCAACTGAGCTACGTCCACCATCGTCGAAACGTCCGACTCTTAAGATGGCGCGCCCGGCAGGAATCGAACCTGCAACCGCCGGCTTAGAAGGCCGGTGCTCTATCCGGTTGAGCTACGGGCGCTTTACAAATCAACAAGTTACAGCGCCAAACGTAATCTTTCAGGCCGATGCTCGGGTAGCTAAGCAAACCGAATCGGAAGTGCGCGCGGATTATATAGCAGTTTGCCGCGTTTTGAAGCGTCCTTAGGCTTCAGGAGGGATTGCTCTCTACCGCGAACTTCAACTTCGCGAGGGCATGCTCCCATTGCTGACCAATGAATTCCAACGTGCGCCGCGCCTCGTCCAATTGCGCCGGCTCGAACTCCCACAGTCTTTCACGCCCGACCTTAAGGTCGCGGACCAGCCCCGCGGCTGCCAACACTGCAAGATGCTTCGTAATGGCTTGCCGCGAAATCTCGGTACCTGAAGTTAGCTGCGTTATCGACATGGCGCCGCCCACGCACAGCGCGGCGACCAGCGTTAGGCGAATCTCATCGCCCAATGCAGCGAACACGGACGCGTAATTTTGCAGCGGCTTAGGCTTTGCCGCCGCCGCTGCCTTACGTTTTGGCGACATGCTTTTTGACATTCTCCATCTGTTCATCCCACCCTGAGCTGTTCATGCGGAATACATCCGCGCGGCGCGCCAGCGGTATCTTATCCAATCCCGATTCGACCACTGTGAGCAGCGTGCCGCCATCGGCGTCCTTGAGCTCGAACTCGACCAGCGTCGTGGGTTCTTGCGAATAGTCGACCTTCGGATCGATGGCGGCAGGATGCCAGCGCCAAGAAAGTAATTTCTCAGGCACAACCCGTTCAATGAGCACATCCATCGTCAAGTGCTCGTAGCCCGGATAAGTGATCTTGCCCTGCACATGCTTTCCCGCCACGAAAGTCTTGCCCTTGAAGTCAACGCCAAACCAGTCGCCGAACTCACCCGCGTCGGACAAGGCGCGCCACACCCGGGCTCGGGGCGCGTTAATGAGTACCTTTCTTTCGATGCGATCAGTCGATGTGTTCATATGCAACCTCCTGGATGCATATTAGAGCGGTCGCGGTATTTACGCAACCATTTAGTTGCTCTTGTACTTCAGGCGATTTTGCTATATTGGGCCTGCGCTTGACGGCTGCGCATGCGTCCGCGTAGGTTTGTACAGCATGAACAAACAACCGGCGCAGAATGACATCGTTAATCTGACTCATCTGCAACGGCTCGAATCCGAAAGCATTCACATCATGCGTGAAGTCATTTCGGAGAACGAAAAACCTGTGATGCTGTATTCGGCAGGCAAGGACAGCGCCGTCATGCTGCATCTGGCGCGCAAGGCATTCCATCCGGGCGCCCCGCCCTTCCCGCTGCTGCATGTGGATACCCGCTGGAAGTTTCGCGCCATGTACGAAATGCGCGACCAGGTCGCCAAGCACAGCGGCATGCAGCTCATCGTGCATCAGAATCCGGACGCAGTGGCACGCGGCATCAATCCCTTTGATCACGGCAGCCTGCACACCGACCTATGGAAAACGGAAGGGTTGAAGCAGGCTTTGACGCAGTATGGCTTCGATGTGGCATTCGGCGGCGCGCGCCGCGACGAAGAAAAGTCCCGCGCCAAAGAGCGCATATTTTCATTTCGCTCGGCCAATCACCGCTGGGATCCGCGGAATCAGCGTCCCGAGCTCTGGAATATTTATAATTCTCGCAAGAACAAGGGGGAGAGCATTCGAGTTTTTCCGCTCTCGAACTGGACGGAACTCGACATCTGGCAGTACATCTACCTTGAAGAAATTTCTATCGTGCCTTTATATTTCGCCGCGCTGCGGCCGACGGTTGAGCGCGATGGCCTGCTGCTCATGATCGACGATGAGCGCTTTCCTCTGCGTCCGGGCGAGATCCCGGTGCAACGCTCAATTCGCTTCCGCACGCTCGGTTGCTACCCGCTTACCGGAGCGGTCGAGAGCAGCGCGACAACCGTGCCCGAGATTATTCAGGAAATGCTCTTGACGATCACCTCAGAGCGGCAAGGCCGCGCGATCGATCATGATCAAAGCGCCTCGATGGAGCTAAAGAAGCAAGCTGGTTATTTTTGATGACCGGCATACCCGCAGAGCCTGCGTACAAGGCCCATGAGCTCGTTGCGCGCGACATTCAAGCTTACTTGCGCAAGCATCAGCACAAATCGTTGTTGCGATTCATTACCTGCGGTTCAGTGGATGATGGCAAATCGACGCTCATCGGTCGTCTACTTTATGACAGCAAGCTGATCTTCGAGGATCAGCTCGCCGCGTTGACCGCCGACAGCAAACGGATCGGCACACAAGGACAGAATCTCGACTTTGCCTTATTGGTCGACGGACTGGCTGCTGAGCGTGAACAGGGGATCACCATCGATGTGGCCTATCGTTACTTTGCCACCGAGAAACGCAAATTCATCGTCGCGGACACACCCGGACACGAGCAATACACCCGCAATATGGTCACGGGCGCGTCGACCGCGAATTTGGCGGTCATCTTGATTGACGCGCGCAAGGGCGTGTTGACCCAGACGCGGCGGCACAGTTACCTGACTCATCTGCTCGGGATAAAAAGCTTCGTTCTGGCTGTCAATAAAATGGACTTGGTGAACTATGCGCAAGCGACATTCGACTCAATCGTCGCCGACTATCGTGCCTTCGCCGACAGCATCGGCATCAAAGACTTCGTTGCCATTCCAATTTCAAGTCTCGCCGGGGACAACGTTACCTCCGTGTCCAGCAATACGAAGTGGTATCGAGGCCATGCGCTGCTTTCACACCTCGAGACTGTTGCGATCGACGACGCGGGCGCGCAGCGGCGGCCTTTTCGCATGCCGGTTCAATGGGTCAACCGTCCCAACCTGGATTTCCGCGGCTTTGCCGGACTAGTGGCGCACGGACGCGTTCGACCAGGCGATGCGGTGCGCGTACTGCCCTCGGGCAGAACATCTACAGTCTCGCGCGTGGTCACTTTAGGTAAGGATCTCGAGGAAGCGGTCGCGGGACAATCCGTCACGCTCACCTTGGCCGACGCCTTGGATTGCAGCCGCGGCGATGTGCTCGCGGCCGCCGAGGACTCCCCGGAGATCGCGGATCAGTTCGAGGCGACGTTGGTCTGGATGGCCGATGAGGAATTGCTTCCTGGGCGACCTTACTGGCTGAAGCTCGCGACGCAGCTCGTGACGGCCACTGTGTACGGCCCAAAATACCAGGTCAACGTTAATACAATGGAACGGCTCGCCGCGAAGACACTGGGCCTCAATGCCATCGGCGTCGCGAATCTGTCCACGGACAAACCTTTGGTGTTCGAAACCTACGAAATGAGCCGCGAGCTCGGCGGTTTCATTCTCATCGACAAAATCAGCAATGCGACGGTGGCCGCGGGGATGTTGCATTTTGCTTTGCGCCGCTCGAGCAATGTGCATTGGCAACCGCTTGATATCGACCGTGAGGCACATGCCCGTCTAAAACATCAGCGCCCGCGGCTTTTGTGGTTCACGGGATTAAGCGGCGCCGGAAAGTCGAGCATTGCCAATCTGGTGCAGAAAAAGCTCTACGCCCTCGGCAAGCACAGCTTTCTGCTCGACGGCGACAACATACGTCATGGCCTCAACAAGGATCTGGGCTTTACCGACGCGGATCGCGTCGAGAATATTCGCCGCATTGGCGAAGTCGCCAAGCTCATGACGGACGCGGGACTTATCGTACTGACTGCGTTCATCTCACCGTTCCGCGCCGAGCGGCGTATGGTGCGCGAGATGTCGCTGCCCGGAGAGTTCGTCGAAATTTATGTTGAAACACCGCTCGAAGTGGCCGAACAGCGCGACGTCAAAGGGCTCTACAAGAAAGCCCGCGCGGGTCAACTGAAGCATTTTACGGGAATCGACTCGCCGTACGAGCCGCCCGAGAATCCGGAAATTCGCGTCAATACGGTGGAGACCTCGGCCGAGGAAGCCGCGGACGCGATTGTGGCGTATGTCATGGTCGGGGTGACAGGATTCGAACCTGCGACATCTACGTCCCAAACGTAGCGCTCTACCAGTCTGAGCTACACCCCGAGAAACCTGAAGCTCGCGCGGGGCGGCAATCGTACCAGGTCAGCGGCCCGCTTGCCTCCTCGACCAGAATCATTCCCCGTTGACTGCCTTGAGAATAGCGGCGGTATCCGCTCCCAACAGCGGCGCAGCCCTGCCAATACGTCCCGGTGTTTCGGATAATTGCACCGGCACGCCGATAACACGAATGGGGCCCGCCACGGCATGCTCAACCACAGGTGTCATATTGCGTGCAACGGTTTGTTCATCCTCGATCACTTCCTTGAGATTGCGCACCACCGTGGCAGGCACGCCATGCTGCGCAAGCAGTTCGACCCAGTAAGCGGCCGGACGCGAACGAAACATCGCTTCGAGCATCGGCTCGAGGACACTGCGGTTCTCGACTCGTTGCGGATTCGTGTTGTAGTCAGGGTGAGTGCCGAGCTCAGCGCGGCCGATCGCCGCGCAAAAGCTCTTCCAAAGCTTGTCGCTTGCCACCGCCACGGTAATTTCCCGGTCTTCGCACACAAAGTTCCGATAAGGAACGATGCCCTCGAACAAAGTCCCCATCGGCTTAGGTATGGACCCTGAGGCTAAGTAGCGGGCAAAGCTTGGCAGCATGGTCGACATGACGGTATCCATCATGGAGACATCGACGAACTGTCCGCGGCCGGTACGATGGCGCGCTTCCAACGCCATCATCGCACCGATCAAGGAAAACAGCCCCGCCGTGATATCTGCAATCGAGTGTCCGGTCTTGACGGTCTCGCCTGCGGCGGTTCCCGTAATGCTCATTAACCCGGACGCAGACTGAATGATCAGATCCATAGCCGGTTCGAGGCGCCGGGGACCGGTCTGCCCGTAACCAGAAATCGAGACATAGATGAGCCGCGGATTCGCGGCCGACAGCGATGCGTAATCCAGACCCAGGCGGTTCATGGTGCCGGGTCTGAAATTCTCGACCAAGATATCCGCCTGCGCCGCCAATTTTCGGCAGACTGCGAGGCCCTCCGCTGTCTTCAAGTCGATGGCGAGACTTTGTTTGCCACTGTTGAGGCCGACAAAATATGCGGCGTCGGTTCCATTGAACGGCGGCCCCCAAGTACGCCCGATATCGCCCTCGGGACCTTCGACTTTGATCACTGTGGCACCGTAAGCCGCCATCAGCATGGTGCAGTAGGGACCGGCCAGGGCATGGGAAAAATCGAGAACGGTCAAGCCGTCCAATGGCGCACTCGGAGTTGTCATGGCCAGGAATCTTAGTCCATCACCTGCGCCTTGTCCCGCGCGGCGCGTTCCTCGTGTATCGTTTCAATCGGAGGTATCAATGAAGCCGTCGTTATATGCACATCCGTTCGCGTCCTACTGTCAGAAAGTATTGATTGCACTTTACGAGAATGACACGCCCTTTATTTATCGCAATCTCGGCCCGGAAGATCCCAATGCGATGAGCGAATTGGCGCAACTGTGGCCTCTGAAGAAATTCCCCGTGCTACTCGACGAGGGACAAGCTTACGTGGAATCGAGTGTCATCATCGAGCGTCTCGCGCTGCGTTATCCCGGCGCCGTTCACCTGCTTCCCAAAGATCCGCAGGCGGCGCTGGAAGTCCGCATGCTGGATCGCTTTTTTGACAATTACGTCATGACACCGATGCAAAAAATCGTCGCGGATTTTATGCGCCCGAGCAGCGATCGGGACGCGCTGGGAGTCAAGGAAGCGCGTGCATTGCTCGATTCTGCCTACGGCTGGCTGAATGGCGTCATGGCAAAACGACATTGGTCGGCCGGCGCCGACTTCAGCTTGGGCGATTGCGCCGCCGCGCCGTCGCTTTTCTATTCGGACTGGGTGCATGAGATCCGCGATGAGTTCGCGCACGTGCAAGCCTATCGCCGGCGCCTGTTGGCGCGGCCCTCCGTCGCCCGGACCGTCGATGAAGCCCGCCCCTATCGCGCATTTTTTCCGCCGGGAGCGCCGAATCGCGACTAACTTTTGCTGAACGCCTCGCGCATTTTGCCGATCCCGAACTTCCACACTTGATCCAGGTGTATGTGCGGCATGGCCGGAATTTCCGCAGGATTCACCACCACATCGACGATGACCGGACCCGGCGTCGCCAGCGCCTGCGCAACCGTATCGCGCAGAGCGTGCGGCTGCGTCACACGAAATCCTTTCGCGCCGCAGGCTTGTGCATACATGGCGAAGTCCGGATTCTTAAAGGTCGCGCCCTGCGCGAATACCGGCAGACCCGCCTCCTCCATCTCCAGGTGCACGAGTCCCCATCCCGAGTTGTTGAACACGAATACCTTCACCGGCAAGCCGTGCTGCGCTGAAGTGATGAACTCTTGCATGAGCATGGCGAATCCGCCGTCACCGCACATGGCAATCACCTGGCGCTTCCGATCCAGCGCCTGAATTCCATTCGCCAGTCCCAATGCCACGCCCACGGCCGCATTGTTGAACGAGCCCGTGATTTTTTGTTGATCTCGCGGGCGCAGCCAGTTGGCCGTCCACAGTGTGACCTCCCCTGTGTCGACGCAGAACACCGCGTCAGGCGCGGCGAGATCGCTGACCACGCGGGCGAGCGCCTGAGGGTGTATCCGATCCTTGCTTCTGGAGAGATCCGCTTTTTCCTCGAGCATGCCGACCCATGTTTGCCAGCCCTTCTGAGCGGAGCGCAGGAAGCGGTCGTCGACCTTGGGTTTGACTCGCTCGAGCAACCCTAAGACGCTCGGCCTGCTCGAGCCGAGCACCGCTTGCGCAACCGGCAATCGCCGGCCGATGGCGAACGCGCGCTCATCGATTTGGATGACCTGGGCTTTTTGCGGGAGAAACTCTGAATAGGGATAATCGCTGCCGATCATGACCAGCACATCGCAGGCGTGCACTGCGTCGTAGCCCGCCTTGGAACCAATGAGACCGAGGCCGCCAATCACCTGGGGATCATCGAAGGGATAGAGATCGAGCGCCCGGTAGGTGTGCACGATGGGCGCACAGAGTTTCTTCGCCAACGCGGCAACCTCGTCCCGCGCCGAATGCGCCCCGAAACCTACGAACAGCACCACCGAGGATGCAGCGTCGATGAGACGAGCCGCGCCCGCCAGATCCAGATCGGAGGGTGAAATTTCCGGCAGCGGGCGCAGCGTAGCCAGACTGTTCACCGATTTGGAGGTCTTGGCACCGAATACGTCCTGCGGAACATTGAGCAGCGCGACGCCCCTGGATCCGTAGGCGGCGGCAATTGCTTCATGAATCTGCGCGGGCGCGGCATCCGCCGAATTGATCGAGGCCGCATAAACGCACACATCGCGGAACGCTTGCACGTGATCGGCTGCTTGCAAATAATCGATGCCGCCCAAGGGATTCGGAACATCACCGGCGATCGCCAATACGGGTGCGTGATCGTGCCTGGCCTCGTACAGGCCGGCGAGAAGATGCGTGGCGCCCGGTCCGGTCGTTCCCGCGCAAACACCCAGCCGCCCGGTCAGTTTCGCCTGGCCGGTGGCAGCGAGCGCCGCGCCCTCCTCATGCCGAACACCGAGCCATTTGATGCGTTCTTCCCGACGAATGGCATCCGTGAACGGGTTGAGCGCGTCGCCCACTACTCCAAAGACTTGAGAGACGCCAAGGTCCGCCAGTGTCGCCGTCAGCAATTCACCCACTGTCTGGCTCATGGCGGTCTCCTATAGTGAACGCAGCAGCCTATCGATCACCGTGAACGACGGCTGTCGCCTGCGTCGAATAGTGCGCGTAGGAGAAGTCCTATTAAAATCGGATGCCGGTCGCGAAGCGCCAGGCATCTTGCGCCGAAAAATTCTGATGTGGATCGTAGGCGAGGCGCAGGAACCATCGCCGCCAGTCCCAATTCGCGCTGAAACCCCAACCGGTAATCGCGCCGGCATCCGTCAGCCCGCTTTTGCGCAGCAAATCCAGGGTCGCATGTGAATCCCCGAATGGAATCTGTACATTGGCATGCCAGTCGCGTTGGCCGGTGTGAAAGCGATCATCGGCTACCAAGAACACTAAGTAACTGACGCCGTTTTCCACGCGGTAGCCGGCTCCGAATGTCAGGGCATCATTCGGATCGAAATTGAGGTTAAAGTATGGCCGCGCGTCGGTACGTCCGAAACCAACCAACCCATACCAAGTCGCACCGGCTTGCACGTTGAGGCTGCCACCCAGAAATCCCATGGATGCGGCCTGCAGGGACGGCTGCACCTGGACGAACTGCCCCAAGTTGATGGAGGTATCGGCGCCCGCGCGTGCCTGAGTTCCAAATACCCGGTCCGAATACGCGGCCACCCATGCGCTCGAGTCGTCGGCGCGCCAGCGCAGGTTTAAGTCGGTGCCCGAGTAATTGGAATAGAAGTATTCGCCAACAGTGAGCTTCCAGGGCAAAGGCGAGGTCTGATCCGCTGCTTGTGCGCAGACAGCATGCACGAGGATCGCAGCCGCCAAGCAGGCTCGGACAGACACGGGCTAAAATGCAATGAGGGGCGCGCGCACCCCTCATTGTAGCGCAGCACCCAAGCGCTGCCGTCGTCGAGATCAGGCGGCTTGGGCTGAGGTGTTGCGTCGCTGATGATTCAGCGAGCGCTTGGTCGCGCGAGTCGCGAGAATTCCAATGCTCGAGGCCACCAGCACCCCCGTCGCGAGTGCGATCCAGGGATAATTCTGCACATAGTCATTGAAGGAGGCGGCCACGTCGCGCACCTTGACGTGTTCTCGTGGCGGAGCGCTCTTTAAGGCCACGCGCGTCTGTCCCATCGAACGATGCAGTCTTCTCACGCAATTCCTGGATTTCCGGGCCGCGCTCATCCGCCAGCTTATCGAGCAATTTCTCGGTTTGGTCAAACAGATCGTTGAGTTTGTGCGTTGAGTCCATGAGTACATTCCTTGGATGCGTTCCTAGATGTGCTCGTCGCGAATCCGGCCGCCCAACGCAGCCGAGATGCTCGCGATAAAGGCGCCAACCAGCAACGATAGTGCCAGATATATGGAAGCCTCGGCCGCGGCTTTTCTTGCAGCATCAGCGTCCGCCTTTAACTTCTCCTGCGCTTGCGTCATCGTCGCGATGAAGTTATCCACCCGGGCCTGTGCATCAGCCTGTGACGCGCCGGTTCGTGCACTCACCTGCTCGACGAGATAGGCGCGGTCTGCAGCAGACACGCTGCCGTTGACGAACGCATTGGCTGTGATGTGCGCCGCTTCCATGCGCGCGTCCGCCAGTGATGCAGGGCCGCCGGAAGGCGGTGCCCTGAAAAGCTTGTCTATGTCATAAGGCGACACCGGCGAATTCGGCGGGCCATTCGCGGACATCCTGCCTGCCTCGGCGCCTGGGCCGGCAATCATGGCTGAGGCGCCCGCGCTCGCAGCGCGACCTGCCGCTCCCGCCGCCGACATGAACGAACTTGCGCTGACGGTGACGACGAGAATGCGTGGCGACCGCCCAAGTGATGAGGCCATGCGCGGTATCACGAAAGAACACCTCGTGCGCATGGGTTCCAATCCAACGCGTGCGCAAGTCGACCCGCGATGTAACCGCCCAAAGCCGCTGAAACCCACTGGGTAACGATGAGCCAGATGGCCGTCGTCATGGCAAAAGTGGTTACCGACGCGCCGCGATCCGGCCAAGGGGAGATGGAGGCGAATCCGATACCTGAGCCGAGGGCGATCAAAATGACACTCGCCCCCGCAGCGACAAAGGCGCCGGCGATGATGGAAGGCCATGAGGCAGCGGATTTGGGAGCTAGCTGACCCCGAATCCATTGGCACGGCGGTACCTGCAATTATTGTTTCTGCCACGATATTCCCCTTAGCGATGTGAACACATCGCCAATAACAGGATGATCGGGAGTGGAACGCCCAACAGCCAAAGCAGTATTCCGCGACCCATGCTAAGCCCCTTTTTGTAGTTAGTTATGGAGAGAGGGCGCTGCCGCCCGTAAATCTGTTTGGAAGAATATTGCGGCGAATTAATGAGCCGCGATATCGCTGCAACGATTGAAACGATGTAAGGGCTTTCTTACGGCGCGCCCACAGGTCAATGCTGCGCCGCGGCCTCGACTATCTTGATTGGCGCGATGAATGACGAAGTTACGAATGGCGGTAACGTCGTCGCGGCTCAAAGCGCTCTTGAATGAAGCCATGCCCGCATCCTTTAGCGCACCATCAAGGACGATATTGTAGAAGAAGTCCATGCTCAGAAAATTGGAAGCGCGCAAGATCCGGCACGACGCCGCCGCCGATGGCGTGCTCGCCGTGGCAGGCGCTGCAATACTGATCGAACAAAGGCTCGCCGCGTGCGATGGACGCAGCATCGGCGGGCTCGGGCGGCGGATTGATGAGCGATTGTGCGCGGCTCGAGCGGCGGCAATGTGCCGGTGCCGCCGAGTTTGAAAACCAGCAGCCGGCTGACATTGCGCAAATTGCCCGACATGGCCGCGGCCTTGCCGCCGCTCAGGGCATAGCTGCCGCCCCAGCCCGAAAGCACCGCGATGTATTGCTCGCCCGCGACCTCAAAGGTGCTGGGTGCGGCAATGATTCCCGATTGCGCGAACATCGACCATAATTTCTCGCCATTGTCCGCGCGGTATACGTTGAAGTTTCCCGCCGCATCGCCCTGCGCCACGATGTTGCCGGCGGTCGTGACCACGCCGCCGTTCCACGGTCCTTTGTACGCCACGCGCCAAGCTTCGCGCTGCCGCACCGGGTCCCAGGCAAGCAAAAATCCCTCGTCCTGAGCAGTTAACGATGCCAGCGCGACGCCCAAGTTCCAGCCGATGGGAGCGATGGGCAGGCTCGGCAGCGGCAAGTAGCGGATCGGAACCTGTTGCGCCGGAATGTACACCAGTCCGGTTTTCGCATTGAAAGCCATCGGCTGCCAATTGTGCGCGCCCAAGGGACCGGGCTTGATGTCAACCGGCTTGCCCGTGTCGCTGTACCGCGCTTCTTTATTTTCAATCGGACGACCGGTTTTCAAATCGACGCCGCTCGCCCAGGTCACCGGCACGATCGCTTTTGCGGAGATCAGCGCACCGCTCTTTCGGTCCAGCACATAAAAGAAGCCGTTCTTGTTGGCCTGCATGAGCACTTGCCGAGGCTTGCCATCGATCTTCAGGTCCGCCAGCACCAGTTGTTGGACGGCATCGAAGTCCCACTCCTCGCCGGGCGTCGCCTGGTAGTGCCACGCGTACTCGCCTGTATCGGCGTGCAGCGCGACGATCGAGGCAAGATACAAATTGTCGCCTTTCCCGGCGCTGCGCGCGGATCGCGCCCACTGCACGCCATTGCCGACGCCAAAATAAAGCAGATTGAGTTTAGGATCGTAGGAAATGGCATCCCACACCGGACCGCCACCGCCTAATTTCCACCACTCACCCGACCAAGTTTTTGCGGCGCGCGCCATCGCGTCGTTTTCAAAGGGCTTGGAGGGGTCGCCGGGGACGGTGAAAAAGCGCCACACCAATTTCCCGGTCTCTGCATCGTAAGCGGAGATGTAGCCTCGCGTGCCGTACTCGCCGCCGCTGTTGCCGATGATCACGCGTCCGCGGATGACCCGCGGGGCTTGCGTGATGGTGTAGGGCTTGCTGGTGTCGACGGTGAGCGTGCTCCACACCGGATTGCCCGTCGCCGCGTCCAGCGCCACCAAACGCCCGTCGTACGCGCCGACATAGACTTTATGATTCCACACGGCGACACCGCGATTTCCCACATCGCAGCAGGCATTCTCGCCGAGCTCGCGCCGCACCTGCGGGTCATACGCCCAGAGCATTTTGCCGCTGCGCACGTCATAGGCCTTAACCAGGCTCCACGCGGTGGACACATACATGACGCCGTCGACGACCAGCGGCGTCGCTTCCTGTGCGCGGTTGGTGTCCAGGTCCGCGAACCAGGCGAGACCTAATTTTTGTGCGTTCTTGTCGTTGATGCCGCGTGAGCGGGCTGTAGCGCTGTTCGCCGTACGTGCGGCCGTAGGAGAGCCAATTGCCCGGCTCCGCATCCGCATTGGCAATGCGTTCGCCATCCACTGGTTTGGCGCCGGCAAAGCTGCATAGCAATGCGACGGATATGGGCAACGCTCCGTGCCATGCGTATCGGCGGCTGTTCATCCTGTCCCCCAACTTATTTTTATACGGCTTGCCTAGTTCTTTCCACGCGGCTCATACGTGAACTTTTGGCCCGCAAGCGTAGCGGCATACATCAAGCCACCCTTGGCGATCGTAAATACCGCCATGCCGTCGTTGTAGATGCCATCGGTGTTGGCGTCTCTCTTTCCCGCGCTCGCGCCGGAGGTGACGCCGTTGGTGCCTACGCTGGCATTGGCGCCGGCGGTGACCGCGATGGCGCTTGCGCCCGCAGAAAATTCAAAGTTGCCGGACTCGAATTGCTCGAGCGCGCGTTTGTCCTGAAAGAAAATGATCTGGCTGTAGTCCTTGCCGCCGGCCTGAAAGCCGACGCTCAGCTGCTTCATGGTCGCATCGCCGACCAGCTGCCCCTGAACGTATACACGGCCTTTGCCGTACGCGCCGCCCACGACAAATCCGCCCTCGCCGATGTTTGGAAATACGGCATAGGCATAGCTGTTCTTGAAAAACGCCGCGCTCTCGCCCGCATTCTTGAACAGCGAAATCGTATCCTCATACTTGCCCGCGTTCGCAACGCCGACCGCCAGAAAAATCGCTGCGAAAATCCCTAGCTGACTGATTCTCTTCATATCAATTATTCCTTGCCGCATCGATCGGCCGTTCTGTAAGTGCAAGCCGCATGGCCCCCGCGCATTGTCCCGTCTCCAACAAATCAATAGTATGTAGGCCGACTTATAGCAGAGCGCGCAGAAAAATGGACCTCTCCCAGCTTCCCGACTTTCGGGGTGGAATGGAAATCCGCGATATTTTGGACGGTGCCATCGTGGCGGGCCGGGTTGATGCCGAAGAGGCAATTCTGGTGAGGCACGGCGAAGAGGTTTTTGCGGTGGGCGCACAATGCACCCATTATCACGGCGCCCTGGCTAAAGGGCTGGCCGTCGGCGACACCATCCGCTGTCCCTTGCACCATGCCTGCTTCAGTCTTCGCTCCGGCGCGGCGCTGCGCGCGCCGGCCCTGGATCCGATCGCCTGTTGGCGCGTGGAGCGCATCGGCACAAAGTTATTCGTCCGTGAGCGCAAACCGGAACTCACCCCCACTGCGCTTACAGGCGGCAAGCTGCCCTCTTCGGTAACCGTCGTCGGCGGCGGTGCGGCCGGCTTTGCGGCTGCGGACCGCCTGCGTCGTGAGGGCTATGCAGGGGGCATTACGATGCTTAGTGCCGATTCTGCGGCGCCTTACGATCGCCCCAACCTCTCCAAGGATTTTTTGGCGGGCACTGCGCCGGCGGAATGGATACCCTTGCGCAGCGCCGAGGACTACCGTGAGCGCAAAATCGAATTGCTGCTCAACTCGCGGGTGCAATCGCTCGACCTCAAGCAGCGCAGCGTGCAGCTCGAGGGGGGCCAACGAATCGAATTCGACACACTGCTGTTGGCGACAGGTGCCGAAGCGGTGCGGCTGGATATTCCCGCTACTGGCGGTGCACGGCTCCTATACTTGCGCAGTTTCGCCGACTCGCAAGCAATCGTCGCCGCCGCCGCATCGGCAAAGCGCGTGGTGGTGGTGGGCGCGAGTTTTATCGGGCTTGAGGTGGCCGCCGCGCTGCGGCAGCGAGGCATCGAGGTGCACCTCGTCGGCCCCAAGCGCGTTTTATTTGAGCGCGTCCTGGGCGCTGCCCTCGGCACGCTGGTGCGCGAAGTTCACGAATCCAACGGCGTGGTTTTTCACTTGGGCACATCCGTCGCAAACGTCGACGGCACGCGCGTAACGCTCAAAGACGGCTCGAGCGTCCAGGCCGATTTCCTCGTCGTCGGCGTCGGCGTGCGCCCCGCCCTCGAACTCGCCGAACAAGCGGGGCTCGCGATCGATCGCGGCGTTTCAGTCAACCAGTATCTGGAAACCAGCGCCACGGGCATCTTCGCCGCCGGCGATATCGCCCGTTGGCCCGATCCTCATTGCGGCGATCGCATCCGTGTCGAGCACTGGGTGGTCGCCGAGCGGCAAGGTCAGGTCGCGGCACTCAATATTCTCGGGCGCAGGCAGCCCTTCGACGCAGTGCCTTTCTTTTGGAGTCAACACTACGATCTCACCATTAATTATGTCGGCCACGCAGAAAGCTGGGATGCCATCGAGATCGAGGGTTCGCTCAAGTCGCGGGATTGCGCCGTGACATACCGGCGCGGCGGCCGGATCCTGGCGGTTGCCACGGTTTCCCGCGATCTGAAGAGCCTCGAAGCCGAGCGCGATTTAGAACTAACCAAGATGACCGATGGATAGGCGCGGATTTCTCGTGGCGGCCGCGATCGCGGCGACAGCAAGGGCCGCAGGAGTGACGCCCGCCTCATCGATCGAGGAATTGTCGCTTGCGGATATTGCGGCGGCCTTTGCCGATGGCCGCATGACCTCGCAGCAGCTGACGCTGCGCTACTTAAACCGCATCGACCAGCTTGACCGGCGCGGCCCGCGCTTGCGGTCAGTCATCGAAACCAATCCCCGCGCACTCGAAATCGCTGCGGCACTCGATGCCGAGCGCAGGACACGCGGTACGCGCGGCCCGTTGCACGGGGTGCCGGTGTTGATCAAAGACAATGTAGAAACCTCCGATCACATGATGTCGACCGCCGGCTCGTTGGCGCTGACAGGCTGGTATGCGCCCCAGGATGCGCCGCTGGTCGAGCGCCTGCGCGCGGCGGGTGCCGTGATTTTGGGCAAGACCAACTTGAGTGAATGGGCCAATTTTCGCTCGACACATTCGATAAGCGGCTGGAGCGGTCGGGGCGGCCAGTGCCGTAATCCTTACGCGACTGATCGTACGCCTTCAGGTTCAAGCTCGGGTTCGGCGGTCGCAGTCTCGGCGAATTTGTGCGCCGTTGCCGTGGGCACCGAGACCGACGGTTCGATAGTGAGTCCCGCCTCGGTCAACGGCATCGTCGGATTGAAGCCGACCGTGGGTCTGATCAGCCGTCGCGGCATCGTACCGATTTCGCACAGTCAGGACACCGCCGGACCCTTGGCGCGCAGCGTGCGCGACGCCGCGGTGATGCTGGGGATCATGGCGGGCCTGGACAGCGCCGATACGGCGAGTGTCGCCGTGGGCAATCGGTTCCAGACCGACTATGCGCGTTACCTCGATCCTAAGGGCTTGGAGGGAGCACGCTTAGGGATTGCACGCAAGTTCTTTGCCGACAACGCTCCCTTGAACGGTTTTCTGGATGCCTGCATCGCAACGCTAAAAGCCGCGGGCGCCGTCATCGTTGATCCGGCGGATTTGCCGCTGCACGGTACAACCGGCGCGTCCCGAACAGGAGGTGTTGTTGTACGAATTCAAGACCGACTTGAATGCGTACCTCAAGCGCCTGCCGCCCACCCTTGCCGGTGCGCTCCTTGGCGGCATTGATCCGATTCAATGAGGCACACAAGGATAGCGAGATGCCGCTATTCGATCAGGAATTGCTGCGGCAGGCGCAAGCAAAGGGACCGCTGACCGAGAAGGCCTATCAGGAAGCGCGCGCCGCTTGCCTCAACGCGACGCGCAGCCATGGCATCGATGCCGTATTGGCAGAGCACAAGCTCGACGCCATGGTGACCTTAACCTCCGGTCCCGCCTGGTTGATTGACACAGTCAACGGTGACTCGGATACCGGCGGCTGTTCCTCGCCCGCGGCGATCGCCGGCTACCCGCACATTACGGTACCCGCGGGCCTATACCGTGGATTGCCCATCGGCTTGTCTTTCTTCGGCACGGCATTTAGCGAACCGACACTCATCAAGTTAGGTTCGGGTTATGAGGCCGTGGCGCACGGGCGCACGCCACCCCGCCTTTAGAGCCCTCGCGCCTACAGGTCCTTGTTCGGATTGATGAGGAATTTCTTGCCCGTGGCACGTTTGAGAGTATGCGGCGATCACATCCGGCCGCAGCGCTTCCGCCAATGAGATGACCTGCGAATAATGGCTGGCGAAAGTGGTTTTGAGTTCTCGCGCAACCCGCTCCTTCAGTTCCTGAAACTCCAGCGGGCCGATCTTTTCGATGTACGGAGTAACCAGCCAGCCGCCTATTCCCCACGCCATGCCATAATTTCGATTCAACACCGTCGGACTCATGTCCAGCGAGCCGTACAGATACACCTGCTTATGGGTGGTCGATCCGTAACGGCTGTATACGCTCACCCCGCGGTTCACCGCCGCTTCCATACAGCCCAAGATTTGCCCTGCCAGCGGGCCGCCGCCGATCGCGTCGAAGGCAATTGTGGCACCGGTCGCCGCCAAGGCGTCTGTGAGGTCCTTCAAAAACGTGGCTGAATCCGTGCGGCACACGTGGACCGCGCCGGCCGCCCTCAATATATCCTCTTGTTCCTGCTTGCGGACGATGTTCACCAGGCTCACGCCGTCAGTGAGACAGAGCCGATTGAGCATCTGCCCGAGATTGGAAGCGGCAGCCGTGTGCACCAAGGCCTTATGCCCCTCGCGCCGCATCGTGCCGATCATTCCAAGCGCCGTGAGCGGATTGACGAAACACGATGCGCCGTCGGCGGCGCTGGCACCTTCGGGCAATACCAGACATTGATTGACCTTGACGCACCGATACTGCGCGTACATCGCGCCGCCGAGCACCGCGACGGTCTTACCCAACAAGGCCTGCGCCGCAGCAGATGATCCGGCCTCGGTCACCACGCCCGCGCCTTCGTTGCCGACGGGCATGGATATGTCGATTCGTGCCGCCATGGCCTGCACGGCGTTGGCGCTCAAGGGCGCGCTCAACACCGGCGATTGGGGCGTGCCGGAAGGCTTGGCATGCCTCCAGTCCGCGTTGGCGAGCAGCAACCCTAGGTCGGACGGGTTGATCGGCGCAGCCTCGATCCTAACGATGACCTCGTCCGCTGCCGGTGCCGGAATCGAGGTACTCTGCAGCGACAGCTCCATCTCGCCGCTCTTCTTGGCGAGGGAACGCAGCTGCAGAAAAGACAGATGAGTGGGTGCTTTCATGGGGCCGTAGCATACGGCGGGAAAGCTTCCCGCGGTAGCCAGGCCCCGGCGCGGCCGAAAAGCCGGCTTAGGCTGCCTTCTTCTTCGGCACCTTTTTGCCCTCGCGCCGTGCCTCCGATAAACCGATGGCGATCGCTTGCTTGCGGCTGGTTACTTTCTTCCCCGAACTGCCGCTGCGAAGCGTGCCGGCCTTGCGTTCGCGCATGACTTTTTCGACCTTTTTCTGGCTGCCCTTGCTGTATTTACGTGCCATTTGCAGTCTCCGACGTAGTAATGCCGCAACCATCCTGGATCGCACTTGATTCTAGAATCGGGCATCTGCGGAACAGCGTGTCAGAAGATTCCCAGTACCAGGCCGCTGGCAATCGTCCTGCCGAGTTCTTCGCAGCCTGCCAAGCAGGCCTCGTCGATGCTCTTGGGCTTGAGAATTTCTTCCGGCGTCTGCGCGTGCGTGCAGACGATGTAAGGATCGGCGATTCGTTTGAGACGCCAACCCGCTGCGATGCGGTCTATTTGCTGCGCGGCGTTGCGCCCGTCGCTGCCGGCGCAGATCAAGCTGATGAATGCCCTGCCATTGATCCGCTCGAAGGCGGCATAGTAGGTGCGGTCGAAGAAGTCCTTCATCATGCCGGAGATCCCGGCAAGGTTTTCTGGCGTCGCGAAGACATAGCCGTCCGCCCCGAGCACATGTTCCGCCCGCGCCTCGGCCGCGCGCAGCAGGGAGACCACGATGCCGGGCTCAACCCTCGCCCCCGCGGCTGCGGCATGTGCCATCTGCAAGGTGCCGCCCGTCATCGAGTGATAGACTACCAACAGCGTTTTCATGGGTTTTGTTCCGTGAGGTATGTCCTACGATTGGGGAAGCCGCACACCGACTGTAATAACGATCTGCTTTCCAGATACTTCCGCCACCCGCAGGACTGCTGCTTAAGAATCATTAGAGGTGCGCAAATGCTTCACTATGCCGTCGTTTTTTTCGTTATCGCGTTGATTGCCGCGTTTTTTGGCTTCGGTGGAATCGCTGTCGGCGCAGCCGGCATCGCGAAAATCCTGTTCATCGTGTTTTTGATCGGCGCGGTGGTTACTTTCTTGATGAGCTTGGGCCGCAGGGTCTAGGACGGAGGAGAACGCGATGCAAACAGTATCAGACACAGCAAAGAGCGCCAGCGACTACGCCAATGGCCAGGTGCGAAGTTTTCTCGACAACGTCGAGGATTTGACCAAGGCATTGAAAGATGTCGACTCGCCGGACATTGCCAAAGTCCGGGCCAAGGTAAAGATCGCATTGGCGGCTGCCAAGAGCGCGGTGGCGGATACGGCATCGCAGCTTCGCGATCAGGCGCAGCAAGTCGGAAAACAAACCGACACGTTCGTGCGCGACAATCCCTGGCAGGTGATCGGAATCGCTGCACTGGTGGGCTTGGCGGTGGGGATCTTCGCTTCACGCCGCTATGACTAGCAGCGCTGGAATGGCGGCGCCTTAAGCGCGCCGCCATTCCGTTCGGCCTCCCGGCTTATCCTCGAGCAGGATTCCCGCGGCGCTCAAGACCTCGCGGATCCGATCCGACTCGGCAAAATTCTTGGCGCTGCGCGCCTCGCGTCGCGACGCCAGCAACGCTTCGACTTCCGCGTCGGACAGGCTTTGGCTTCCCGCACTGCGCTTCAAATAAGTGTCGGGATCTTGCTGCAACACTCCCAGTACCGCGCCCAATGCGCGCAGCGTCGCCGCCGCGTTCGCTGCATCGGACACATTTCCGCCTGCCTTGGCAAGATTTAAACTCCGCGCAACGCCTTGCATGACGGCAAACGCCTCGGGCGTGTTGAAATCATCATCCATGGCGGCGCGAAATCGCTCCAGTTCGGCAGCATCCACTACGCCGCGCGGCGCAGCGTCCTTCAGCGCCCGATACAAGCCCAGCAACGTCTCATCCGCTTGCGCCAGTTGCGCCGCGGAATAGTTGATTGGGCCGCGATAGTGGCTGCTCAGCAGGAAGAAGCGCAACACCTCGGGATCGCGCAGTGTCTTCAGCACTTCACGCACCGTGAAGAAATTGCCGAGCGACTTCGACATCTTCTCGTCATTGACCCGGACAAAGCCGTTGTGCATCCAGGTATGCACGAAGGGCGCATCGCAGGCAGCACACGATTGCGCGATTTCATTTTCATGGTGCGGAAACTTCAAATCCTCGCCGCCGCCGTGCAAATCGAAATAGTCTCCCAACAGGCTGGTCGACATGGCGGAGCATTCGATGTGCCAGCCCGGCCGGCCGGCTCCCCAGGGCGACGGCCACGAAGGTTCGCCGGGTTTCGCATGTTTCCACATGACGAAATCCAAAGGATCGTTCTTGGCCTCGTCCACTTGCACGCGCGATCCGGCGCGCAAATCATCGATCTTCTTGCGGGATAGCCGCCCATAGTTCGGAAACTTGCGCACCGAGTACATGACATCGCCATTGTCGGCGGCATAGGCGAAGCCTTTGTCGATCAGAGTCTGAATCATGGCGATGATCGGCGCGATGAACTCGGTGGCGCGCGGCTCGAGATCGGGGTTTTGCAGGCCCAGCGTGGCGCAGTCCTCATGCATCGCCACGGTGAAGCGTCGCGCCAGATCGGCCCAGTTCTCGCCGTTCGCCGCGGCGCGTTCGATGATTTTGTCATCGATATCCGTCACATTGCGCACGTAAGTCACTTTGTAGCCCAACGAACGCAGATAGCGCTGCACCAGATCGAATGCAACCAGCATGCGCGCGTGGCCCACGTGTATGTAGTCGTAATTCGTCATGCCGCAGACATACATGCGGACTTCGTTGGATCGAAGAGGCTTGAACTCCTCTTTCTCGCCGCTTAAGGTGTTATGGATTTTGAGCATAATTGGTGAGCCGCCGCCGCACTGTATCCGGCGACATCAGTTTCAGAAGCTGCGCGAGCTCCGGCCCGTGCGCGCGGCCGGTCAAAGCCACCCGCAGCGGCATGAACAAGTCCGGCCCCTTGCGCCCGGTCTGCTGCTTCAACTGCTGCGTGAGTAATTTCAAATCGCCGTTCGAGAGCTCATAGGCGCTCAACGCGGCGGAAAAAAAATCTGCGCCCGCGGCTGCGACAATGCGATTCTCTTCCGCGGCCAGCGGCTCGAGCTCACCGTTCACGACTCTGCGCCACGCATCGGCGTCGGCCGGCAAAATCACATTGTGGCGTACCAGTTCGATGAACTCGCTTGAATCGTCCGCTGCCAGCCAGGCACGGATTTCCTCCGCCGCCAGACGCTCCAGAGACTCCTTCTGCCAATGCATCAATTGCGACACCTCGAAACGCGCCGGCGCCCGTCCCAGGTGCTGCGGCCGAAAATGCTGCGGCATCTCGGCGGCGGGCAGCCAACCGTCGATGTCGCTGGCATGGCCCAATCGAAACAAATGATTGAGCACCGCAATGCTCAGGAATCCGCGCTCCCGAAACTCATGCACGCTGGTGCTGCCATGGCGCTTCGATAGCGGTGCGCCGTCTTCGCCTACCAAAAGCCCAACATGCCCGTAGGCTGGAGAGCGCATGCCAAGCGCATCCAGCAGCATGATTTGCCGCGGCGTGTTGGTCAAATGATCGTCGCCGCGCAATACCTGCGTGACGCCCATCGCGGAGTCATCCACCGCGTTGCAGAAGAAAAACGCCGGCGTGCCGTCCTCGCGGCGAATGATGAAATCGCCGATGTCATTGCTCGCAAATCGCTGCGGCCCGTGAACCGCATCGGTAAATTCGATTTGCCTGTCGAGGGGCACGGCAAAGCGCAGAGTCGGCTTCAAGCCCCGCGCCTCTCGCTCGGCGCGCTCCGCTGCCGTCAATGCTCTACAGGTACCGGCATAGCGCGGCGGTTTGCCAGACATGCGCTGCAGTTTTCGCGACAGTTCCAGTTCCTCCGCCGTGCAGTAGCAGGGGTAGGCGTGGCCCTCGCTCAATAATTGTGCGTACAACTCCCGATAGAATTCGCCGCGCTGCGCTTGGGCGTAGGGGCCCGAGGGTCCGCCGACATCCGGACCCTCGTCCCAATCCAGTCCCAGCCAACGCATGTCGGCCATGAGCTGGTCGCGAAACCGATCCTGGCTGCGCTCCAAGTCAGTGTCCTCGATACGTAAAATGAACTTTCCGCCGGTTTTGCGGGCCCAAAGGTAGCTGAAAAGAGCCGTCCGAGCATTACCCAGGTGCAAAGATCCCGTGGGACTGGGCGCAAAGCGCGTAACGACCGGCGGCTCGTTGATTGCGGACATATCTCAAGATTGTACCTATTCGAGTAGAATCCCGGCGTATGAAACAACTCTTACTGACCCTTGCGTTGCTTGGCATTGTCTGTGTGCGCCCGTCGATTGCGATTGAAAAGGCGGCTGATGCAGAAAGCCCCCGCCAAACCGGCGGTGGCCGCGTATTCGCCGCAGGTGCAGGTGTTCACATCGATGGGAAACTTCACGATCGAATTGAACCCCGAGCGCGCGCCGCTGACCGTGGCGAACTATTTTGGCCTATGTCGATTCCGGCCACTACACCAACACCCTGATTCACCGCGCAGTCGCTAATTTCGTCATTCAAGGCGGCGGCTTCAATATCGACTACGCGCCCAAACCCGCGCCGTTGAAAGTGGACAACGAATCCGGCAATGGATTGAGCAATGTGCGGGGAACGGTGGGTTTGGCGCGCACTCAAGATCCCCATGGTGGCAACGCTCAGTTCTATGTGAATCTGAACGACAACGCCGCGCTCGATCCCAATGCCACGCGCTGGGGCTACGCGGTCTTTGGCCGCGTGATCGACGGCATGGAAGTGGTTGAACGGATCGGCAATGTTGCCACCGGCGCGCACGGCCCGCTCAAAGAGGAAACGCCGGTAAAACCGGTCGTAATCCTGAAGATCGAGCGGGTTGGCGGCTCGAGCAGCGGTACCGCTCCAAAACCTTGATCAGCCCAAGCAAGCCGCGGTGACGACGCTCTTCATCTCGGATTTGCACATCGATGCAGCCCGGCCGGCGATCATCGAGCAATTTTTGGGATTCCTGGAAACCGAGGCAAAGAGCGCCGCGGCGCTGTACATCTTGGGCGATCTGTTCGAGTCGTGGATCGGCGATGATGCGCCGGACGCCGCGCAATCGGCGGCCATCGCCGGGCTGCGCACCCTGACCTCGAGCGGGGTGCCATGCTTCGTGATGCATGGCAATCGCGATTTCTTGCTGTCGCGGCAGTTCTGCGAAATGAGCGGCGCGCAATTGCTGCACGACCCCCTGATCATCACTCTCTATGGCGAAGCGGTGTTGGTGATGCACGGCGATGCGCTGTGCACCGACGATCATGCGTACCAAAGACTGCGCGCCACGGTGAGGGACGCCGACTGGCAGCGCCAGTTCTTGGCGTTGCCGGTCGAGTCGCGCCGAACGCTTGCCGGCGCCGCGCGCGCCGGCAGTCAAGCGCATACCGCCGCAATGGAACATGCGATCACGGACGTGAATGCAGACAGCGTTGCGATGGCATTGCGCGGCGCCGGCACCTCGACTCTTTTGCACGGCCACACGCATCGGCCGGCCATTCATGCCTTGGAAGTGGATGGGCGGCCTCGCACCCGCATCGTCTTGGGCGATTGGTACGATCAAGGCAGCGTGCTGCGCTGGGATCGGCACGGCCCCGAGCTTCAGTCGCTGCCGCGCAGATGAAGCATCAGTGGGTAGAGTCGGCGGCTTGCCGAGGCGGGCCGGAATGGAATCTGAATACCGGATCCGGGTCCGTGATCAGCCGCGCCTCGCACACCGCGAAAGCCGCGATTCGCTCGCCTAAACTCAAGTTGGCTCGCGCCGCCGCCCGTGCGGCCAGATCCAGATAGAGCTGATAGTGACGCGATTCCGCTTCGTGCAGGCCGCGGAATAGTTCATCCAGCGGTGCACCAATGGCCGTCTGCAACGCTGCAAAGCGCTCGCACGAGCGCGCCTCGATGAACGCGCCGCAGATCATCAGGTCCAACTCGCGCTGCGGTTCGCTGCTCGCGACCAAGCGGCGCAACTGCATCGCATAACGTCCCGGCGCCAGGCGCTGCGGTGTTATTTTCAGCGTCCCGATCATTTTGGCGACCTGCTCGTAGTGCCGCAGCTCTTCGCGCGCGAGGCGCGACATCTGATCGGTCAGCTCCAAATCTTCCGCGTACGCGAACATCAGCGCCAGCGCCGTCGATGCCGCCTTTTTCTCGCAATTTGCGTGATCGATCAGCAACAGCTCAGGGTACGCGCACGCTTCTGCAATCCAGGCATCCGGCGTCGCCGCGCGCAGCAACGGGTGGGCAAAGGCCGCGGCGCCGCTCATGCGGAGATTTTCAGGGCGGAGAGCGCGGCCAGCAGTTCGCCGGCGGATTGATACCGATCCCCCGGAGCCTTGGCGAGCAGTCGGCGCAGCACCCCTTCGTAACTGGCAAATTGCGGCGCAATTTCCGGCAATTCGGCGCGCTTGTGCTTGTAAATCACTTCCATGGCCGTCGCGCCGTTGTAGGGTTTGCGGCCGATCAACATTTCGTAAAACACCACGCCCAGGCTGTAAAGATCGCTGCGCGCGTCGATGATCTCCGCGTGGCCCTGCTCCGGGCTCATATAGTAAGGCGTGCCGAAAATCTCGCGCGTACCGGTGAGCGAGATATCGTTTTCGTTCGCCTTGGCCAAACCGAAGTCGATCAGGCTGACGCTGTCATCGGCACGCAGCATCACATTGGCGGGCTTCAGGTCCCGATGCAGCACTCCCACCGAGTGGATGGCATCGAGCGCGCTGGCGATTTGCCGCAGAAACCCCAAGGCCGTGGCGGGCGTCAGCGGCTCTTTGAGCATGCGCTGGCGCAAATCGCCTGCCGGGAAATGCTCCATGGCGATATAGGCATGATCGTCGGCGACGCCAAGATCGTAAATGCGTACGATGTTCTTGTGATTCAAGCCCGCGACGATTTCATATTCCTGCAGGAATCGATCGAAGCTGATGAAGCGCTCGGAAACATCGGGCACCTGGCTGAACACTTTCAGCACCACCAGCGTTCCGGCGCGTTCGCTCTCGGCCAGATAGATCTTGCACATGCCGCCGCTGCCGACCTGCCGGATGCAGCGATGGCCGCGGATGATCACGGTACCGAAACGATAGCGATTCTCGTAGTCCGGATTGGCGCGCAGCAACGCCAGAGCCTTGCGATGCTCGTTCGAAGCGGTGACGATCATCTTGAGCAGCCGGTTGCGATCGATCTTGCGGCCGTAGAGCCGCGTTACGCCGCTCGTCTCGGGCAGGGGAAATTCCGGAGTCTCTTCCAGCAGCAACAAGATGATCGGCGCGAATTCCGGCTTGGCCGCCTGCGCCGCCGCGAAATCAATGGCTGCATCCGTCGGCGGGGCACTGACGATGATGACCGCATCGAAACCCGCGGCGGCAAAATTGCCGTCGAAATCGGGCTCCTTGCCCAAGGCATGCTCGACGAATGGCGGCGTCGGGCCACTGGATCTCGACGTGCTTGCGGACCAACAGTCGGTATTCGTCGCGGGCTGCAATCACCAGTAGGCGCATATTCTTGTGCCGAAAACCGGCGCCGGCGGTTAATCCAGCGCGATTTCTACAGTATTTGGACGGATTTGAGGCCGCGGCCGGCGCCGTGGCGGCGCTGCTGCTTGGCCTCGTCGGAGCGCTCGCCCTGCAGGCGCGCCAGATACTCCGGCGTTACATCCCCAGTCACGTACTCGCCCGAGAAGCATGAAGTATCGAAGTTTTCGATCTTTGCATTGTCGTGGCGTACCGCATGTTCCAGATCGTCCAAGTCCTGATAAATGAGCCAATCGGCGCCGATGATGTCGCGCACTTCCTCGTCCGTGTGCCCGGCCGCCACCAGTTCGGAAGCATCCGGCATGTCGATGCCATAGACGTTCGGGTAGCGCACGGGAGGTGCCGCCGAGGCGAAAAAAACTTTCCGGGCGCCGGCTTCGCGCGCCATGTCGATGATTTGCGCCGAGGTCGTGCCGCGCACGATCGAGTCATCGACCAGCAGCACATTCTTGCCGCGGAATTCCAGATCGATGGCGTTGAGTTTGCTGCGCACCGACTTGGCGCGCTGTTCCTGGCCCGGCATGATGAAAGTGCGGCCAATGTAGCGATTCTTGATGAACCCTTCGCGATACTTGACGCCGAGCAATTGCGCGACCTGCACGGCGCTGGTGCGGCTGGTGTCCGGAATCGGAATGACGACATCGATGCCGTGCTCGGGACGTTCGCGCTTGATCTTCTCCGCCAGCCGTTCGCCCATGCGCAGCCGCGCCTTGTACACCGATATGTTGTCGATGATGGAATCGGGCCGCGCGAAATACACGTACTCGAAAATGCACGGCGTGTGGCGCGCCATCGCCACGCACTGCTGCGCGTAGAAACGTCCCTGCTCGTCGATGAATACGGCCTCGCCCGGCGCCACGTCGCGCACCATGTCGAAACCCAGCATGTCGAGCGCAACGCTCTCGGATGCCAGCATCCATTCCGTGCCCTTCTTGGTGTCGCGTTTGCCGATCACCAGCGGCCGGATGCCGTTCGGATCGCGAAACCCCAGAATGCCATGGCCGATCACCATGGCCGTCACCGCATAGCCGCCGCGGCAGCGCCGGTAAACGGCGTTGGCTGCCGCGAATACGTCCGCCGGCGTCACCCGCGGCGTTCCAACCCGCTCGAGTTCGGAGGCCAGGACATTCAAAAGAACTTCTGAATCGGAACTGGTATTCAAGTGCCGGCGATCTTCGCGCACCAGATACTTCGGTCAGCTCGCGAGCATTGGTCAGGTTGCCGTTGTGGCCCAGGCAAATTCCGTACGGGGAATTGACGTAAAACGGCTGTGCATCATGGGCGCTGTCGCACCCGGCCGTCGGGTATCGCACATGTCCGATGCCGATGTTGCCCTTGAGTTTCAGCATGTGCTTCTGCTGGAACACATCGCGCACCAGACCTGAATCCTTGCGCATGAACAGCTCGCCGTCCTGCGGCGGTCATGATACCCGCGGCATCTTGACCGCGATGCTGCAGCACCGTCAGCGCATCATAGATGCGTTGATTGACTGCGCTGGTTCCGACCATTCCGACGATTCCGCACATGAGGGATCTCCGCTACTTGGGTCTGACTTTCACTCCGGTCAGGCGCTCGAGCTTTGCCCAAGGCTCGCCTTTCTCGCCGACCATCGCGCGCAACCAATCGCCGATCGTCTCGCCGTAGGGGATCAGCTTCGACCGATCCCACCATTCCTCGCCATTCATATGCAGCAACTCGCCGCCGATCACCAACAGGCCCACCAGCACCATGCCGCGCAGGATGCCGAAAAAAAGCCCAATAACCCGATCCAAAGGTCCCAGCCCCAAGCTGCGCGTGAAATAACTCAAGACCATGCCCACGACCCAGCCGACCAGCAGGACGAGCACTAAGATGACCAATCGTCCAACCCAGGGCGCAATATTCGGATCCGAGAGCAGACCGCCCAGATGCGGTTCGATGACAGGGCCGAATTGCCAGGCGGCCCAGATGGCCAGCACCCAAAAGGCAACCGAGACCGCTTCTCGAATAAAGCCGCGCAATGCGCCAATCAGTGTTGATCCCAACAGAACCAACAGAATCAGAACGTCAGCACTGGTCAATATTCGGACTCCTCCTATCAGTCCCCTATTCTACCGGAGCCATGTGAACGCCGTCCTGAATCGATCGCAAAATGAGAAATCAAGCCGCGGGAGCCACCAGACTTCCCACATGACCCAGCGATTTGAGCTTGGCGGCCATCCGCTCAGCTGATTCGCGGTCGGACAAGGGTCCCACGCGCACGCGGTAGCGAACCGCGCTGCCCGATCCACCGGGCAAAACGAACACCGCAAAGCCTTGTCCTTTTACCTGGCGAGTCAAATTGTCCGCGTTCGCCCGGCTCGCGAAGCTTCCGAGCTGCACCGACCAGGAACCATGTGCACTTGATGTGGGGGAAGCCGCCGGAGATTCAACCGCTACTCGGTGCGCTGCCGGCGGTTTGATCGGGGCCTTCGACGCTGCGCTACCCCGCGGCGCGGGGATGGGCGCAGCGCTTGGCATAGAGATGGCTGCAGCGCTCGGCGCAGGAGTCTGCGCCGCGGGAAAATTCGCGGCGGACGCGGCGGAGGACGCGGACGCGACGGATGCGGCGGATGAGGTGGCTGCGCCTGAGGCTGGCTGCGGTGCTGTCGGCTCGAGTTCCGAGTTTGCCGGCGGCTTGCTGGTCGTCAAATCCACCGTGACATTGCGAATCGGCTCGGGCGCTGCTGCCGGAAGAGTCGGCGCAGGCGCGGCATTCGGTTTCGGGCCCGACAACAATTCGGGCACGACCAGCACCGCAAGCGCAACCAAGATCGATGCGCCGATCAGCCGTTCTTTGACGCGACGGTCCATCACGGCGAAGTATATTCGCGACGCGCTGCCGTCGGCAGCAATCCTTTGGACTCGAGCCAATCCATGGCCGGCCCCACGGTGTGAAAGGATCCGAACACGATGATTCTATCCAGCGGTTTTGCTGCGCTCGAGCGCCGCGGCACAGGCACTGCGACGCTGTCCGCGGCGACGACGGGGGTCCGCACCACTTTTCGCACCTCTTCGGCCAACGCTGCTCCGCTGCGGCCGCGCGTGCCCTCGACCGACGCGCACCACCAGGAGTCGATGCAGCCGTCGAGCACGGAGACAATGCCTGCCGCATCCTTGTCCGCCAGAATCCCGCATACCGCCAAAGTCCTGCCCGGGATGGGGTCGGCTTTCAAATTCGTCGCCAGTACCCGCGCGGCATCCGGATTGTGCGCGACATCCAAGACCCACGCCGGCGAATCCTCACCCGGGTTGATCATTTGAAACCGGCCGACCAAGTGCACGTCGGTGAGTCCGCGCGCGATGGCGGCGGCGGGCATGTTCAACCGCGGGAGAAATCTCTTCGAGCGCAGCAAGCGCCGTGGCCGCATTGGTGAATTGAATATCGCCCTTGAGCGCCGGCGCGGGCAGGTGCGGTAGGTTCCAGTGAGTGCCGCGATAGCGCCATCCTGCACCGTCGAGGACGTAGTTGTATTCGATGGCGAGGCGCTTCAGAGGCGCATTTAAGCCGCGCGCAATCCCTTCGAGCACTAATGAGGGCTCGCGGCCGCCGATCACGGCGGGCTTGCCGGCACGAAAGATGCCCGCCTTCTCGCGTGCGATCGCCTCGAGCGTATCGCCCAGATATTCCTGATGATCAAGGCCAATGCTGGTGACCACCGCAACATCCGGATCGACCACATTGACGGCATCCAGCCGTCCTCCCATACCGATTTCCAGCACCCATGCATCGAGTGCTGCCGCCTCGAATATCAACAACGCCGCGAGCGCGTTGAATTCGAAAAACGTCAATCCCACGGCGCCGCGTGCGGCCTCGATTTTTTCAAATGCCGCCACCAGTTCCTCGGCACGCACCAAGCGGTCGTGGACGCGGATGCGTTCGCGGTAGTCGCGCAGATGCGGAGAGGTAAAAACACCTACCTTAAAGCCCGCCGCGCTCAAGATGGAGGCGCAATAGGCACTGACCGAGCCTTTGCCGTTCGTGCCGGCGATCGTGATGACGGGGATGGCGGGCTGCCGCCACTTGAGCCGGTCGAGCACCACTCGCAGCCGCTCCAGGCTCAGATCGATTGCTTGCGGGTGCACCTGTGCTTGGTAGGCCAACCACTGCTCCAGACTCCGCATGAGGTTCGGACTCAGGAGCCTAAGCTGCGACGGGCTCTTTGCCGCTCAGCAATCGCAACATGGCGCCGATGCGGTCGCGCAACTCGCGCCGATCGACGATCATGTCGAGAGCGCCATGCTCGAGCAGAAACTCGCTGCGCTGAAAACCTTCCGGCAAGGTTTCGCGCACGGTCTGTTGGATGACTCGAGGCCCGGCGAAACCGATCAGCGCTTTGGGTTCGCCGATGTTGATATCGCCGAGCATCGCCAGGCTGGCCGATACTCCGCCCATGGTTGGATCGGTCATCACCGAAATAAAAGGCAGGCGGGCTTCGGACAGGCGCTTGAGCGCCGCGCTGGTTTTCGCCATTTGCAGCAAGGAGTACAGCGCCTCCTGCATGCGCGCGCCGCCGCTGGCCGAAAAACACACCAGCGGCATGCGGTGCTCCAGGCAATGCTCAACCGCACGCACGAACTTCTCGCCGACCACCGAGCCCATGGAACCGCCCAGAAACCGAAACTCGAACGCGCAGGCCACCACGTCCAGCCCCTCGAGTTTTCCAGCCATGACGATCAGCGCGTCGCGCTCGCCGGTCTGCTTCTGAGCTTGCACCAGCCGGTCTTTGTAGCGCTTGGAATCCTTGAATTTGAGCGGATCCTCCGGCTCGACCTTGGCCGCAATTTCGGTGGTGGACCCGGTGTCGAGAAATTTCATGACGCGCTCGCGGCCGTTGATGCGCATGTGATGGCTGCACTTCGGGCAGACATACAAATTGCGCTCGATCTCCGCCTTGTACAGCACGGCATCGCAGGCGGGACATTTGGTCCACAAGCCTTCGGGCACCGAGCGGGTACGGCGTTCGGTTTTGATTCGCGACGGGACGATTCGCTCAAACCAGGACATGCTAGGAGCCTATCGGGAAGACTGGATCGGACGCGTAGTTTAAACCAATTTCGCCTGGAGGCGCCGGGATCGCGAAGTCCTTCGGGATATTCGACCCGCCACAAATACAATCCCTCGGCGGGCGCGGTAGCCCCGGCGTAACGCCGATCGGCGCTCGGCCAGCACCCGCGCCATGGCGGCCCGCAGGATCGGCTTCCCGCTGCACATCGAGCAAGGTCCCGACAATGTTGCGGACCATGTGGTGCAGATAGGCATTGGCGATGATCTGCAGCGAAACCAAGTCGCCCACGCGCGTCACCTCAATGGCGTCGACGCGTCTGCATCGGAGTCTGCGACTGGCACTCGATGGAACGGAACGCCGAGAAATCGTGCTCGCCGATGAGCGCCTGCGCGGCCGCGTGCATCGCCTTGGCATCGAGCGGCCGGTGAATCCACGCGGTGCGCGCGCGCTGCAGCGCCGATCGGGCGCTGCGATTCAAAATGAGATAGCGATAGATGCGCCGAGATGCCTTGTGGCGTGCGTGAAACCCCATGCTCACTTCGCCCGCCCATTGCAGGGCGATGCCGGGCGTGAGCCGGGTGTTCGCGCCTAGCACCCACGCCCGGGGCGTGCGCACGGCGTGGGTATCGAAATGAATGACCTGACCGACCGCATGAACGCCGGCGTCGGTTCGGCCGGCGCAGATTGCCACGACCGGATGTCCGGCGACGAAGGATAGCGCCGCTTGGACCGCGTCTTGAATCGAGGTGGAGTGCGCTTGCGATTGCCAGCCGGCGTAGTCCGTGCCGTCATACTCGATGATGGCGGCAACGCGGCGGCCAAGCTCACTCACGCGGAATACGCAGACTGGCTCCTAGCCGGGCAGATTCTCGATCAAGCGCTGCGCTTCCTGTTTCTGGCTCGCCGAGCCTTCGCTGACCACTTCCTCGAGAATGCTGCGTGCGCCTTCCGGATCGCCCATGTCCATATAGGCCCGCGCCAAATCCAGCTTGGTGCCCACTTCGCTCATCGTCACCGGCTCCAGTCTCCGGCAGCGCGAGTTCTTCGGTCTTGATCTTGCTGGTGCGCTGGGTGGTGATCGTCTTGAGCTTGTTGGTGGCGGCCGCCTCGGAGCCATTCAGGGCTTCGCCGACGTCCAGATCGACCTTGCGGTTGCGTTGGCTGGCCTCGAACACTTCGGTGGAGAAAACCTCGTCTTCCGCGCGCGGCTGTTCGACGGTATCGCCTGAGCCCAATGCGTTGGCGAGCCGGTCGAGATCCAAATCGATGCTGTCGGCATTGAGGCCGCGCATTCGCGACGTTGAATCCACATCGGGCCGCTCCGCTTCTTGAACGTCCGAAAACTCGGGCGACTTGAAGCGCGAGGTCGCGACCGGTGTCTTGAGCGTTGCCGCGCGGCATCTGTACCGTGGGCGCCGACTCAGGCCCCAACACGGCCGTCTTGATCTCCTCGTGGTCGGTGCCCAGGTCGGCAACGAATGAGGCTTCCAATTCACGCTCGAGTTCCGTCAGATCCTTATCGCGTGCCCGGCTCTCGGCTTCCGCCATCATGCGCCGCGATTTCTCATCGAGACCCGCGACCATGGTCGGCGCATCCGACGGATGATCGGTTTCCTCGAGTCGAGGGATGCTGACCGACGTGCCGGAAGCCGCGCCTTCAAGCTGATCCAAATCCAAACCCAAATCGTCGATCGAGACCTCGGCGGTTTGATCCGCCTTGGTCGCTTTGTCCGAGCTTTGGACGAAATGCGGCCGCGCACATCGGTGGGCTTCAATGTCGGCGACTCTGCCGTGGGCGAGTCGGAGAAATTCATCAGCTCGGACTCGACCGTCGGCTCATCGCGGGCCGGCGGCATCTCGCGCGTCGGCGAATCGTCCGCGCCGCGCTCCGGCCGATCCAAGGTGAAATCCAAATCGCCGCCGGGCGACTCGCCGGTGGCCGCCGTGTCGTCGATATCCTTGGCGATGGTTTGATCGATGCTGCGCTCGCCTTCCGGGTCGCCGAACAGGTCGATATCGACGCGGTTCTCGCCGCCCTCGAGATTCAAATCGACCAATGCACCGGCGCCGCGGCCGCTGCCGGCGCTGGAGGCAAATAGCGGTTCGTCCGGGCAGATCTGCCGCCCCATGATGACGATCTTGTCCCACTCGCCGGCAGGCGCGCGGTCGCGAGTCGCTTCCAGGCCTTTCGCCGTTTGCAGGAAGGCGTCTTTGTTGCCCCACACGAAATAAATTTCCAACAACTTCAGGCGCAGATCGCGACGATCCGGTTCGCGCTCGAGCGCAATGCGCACCAAGTCGGCGGCTTGATCGTAAAGACCATACGCCATGTGGAAGTCGGCTTCGGCCAGCGGATCGCCCTGATCGAGGTTGACGGCGCTCTCGCTCGACATCGTGTCGTCGGCGGCCTTCAGGTCCGCGGTGGTTTCACCGTAGCGCGCCGCCGGCTCGTTGAAATCCGGCAAGCGATGCTCGCCGGATTCCTCGACGACGAATGAATCATCGGCGCCGCGGCCGCTCGCGACTCGCGCGCTCGGATCACGAAATTCGGAAATGTCGGTCGAATCCAGCCCAGGGAAGTCCCCGCCGCTGCCACCGTCGTTTGCCTGGCGCCGACGCCACGAGGCGAACGCCAGGCCGGCGATCAATGCAAGGATCACCGCAGCCGGCAGCCACCAATTTTGTTGCAGCCAGTCGATCCACGATCCGCCCTCGGCGACCGGAGCCGGCTTCTTCGCAACGACCGGCTTGGGAATCGGCGCGGGTGCGGGCGTCGGCGGCGGCGTCGCGGTAGTTTTCGGCGGGCGCAGGTGTCGGCAGCGGGCGTCGTTGCTTCGGCGCGTCGCTTCGGCGGCTTGCGTTTCCACCGGAGCCGGCGTCGGCGCGGG
This sequence comes from uncultured Gammaproteobacteria bacterium, assembly GCA_963771615.1. Taxonomy (GTDB): domain Bacteria; phylum Pseudomonadota; class Gammaproteobacteria; order Steroidobacterales; family Steroidobacteraceae; genus Bog-1198. The sequence continues at coordinate 334,704 of CAVYUD010000002.1, read as the reverse complement.
CAGCCGGCGTGGGCGCCATTGCCGTTGTGGCGGCGGCGTCGGTGCCGGCGTCGCCTGGGCACCGAGCTTGCGCTGCAGTTCGCTCAGTTCGTTGCTCTTGAGGTCGAGCAGACGATGCGCGTCCGCGAGCTGACCTTCGAGATCCTTGACGCGGCCCTTCAGTGCCTGCGCTTCGCGCTTGAAGCGGACTCGCTGCTGGTATTGCTGGTGCCGTTGCCGGCACCCGGCGTCACGAGACGCAGGTGGCCGCTCGACGCGGTCGCACTGTTGCCACGCCAGGCATCCATTTGACGATGCACTTCGCTCATCGCCTCAGATTGATTCAGCGCCGCGATTTCATCGCCGCCCGGCACGCGCAGTACGGCACCGCGCCGCAAGATATTGATATTGCCGCCGAACGCTTCGGGATTCGCGCGGTACATGGCAATCATGGTTTGATCGATGTCGCCGCGCGATGTGGCATGCAAGCTGCGCGCGATCTTGGTCAGGGTGTCGCCCTGAGCGACGCGATACGTGCCCTCTGGAGCCGGAGCGCCCGTTTCTGCGGTACTGGGAGCCGCAGTGGTGTCAGGCGTTGCGCTTGCGAGCCGCGCTGCTCGGGGCAGTACTCGCGGCGCGGCCCGGCTCGCGGATCGGCCAGAGCGGCCCGACCGCTTCGGGGTCGCGGCAGGCGTCGTGGTATCGGTCGCCGCGGGAGTCGCGGCCAGGGGAGTGGAGCGCACGCGCGGAGCCGGCGAGGCGCCGGCTCGCTCGGCGCCGTGGTCGCCGCAGCCACCGGCGCGGCGCTGCTGGCGCGCTCCCCGGGGGTGTAGACCGGCGGGTCGAGCAGCACGGTGTACTCACGCATCAGGCGCCCGCGCGCCCAGTTCACTTCCACCAGAAACGTCACAAAGGGTTCGGGAATCGAATCGGTCGACCGCACCAGCAATACGTCGCGGCCATCCTTGCTCTTGCCGACTTTGAAGGTCAGCGATGACTAAAAACGGCGGGCGGTCGATGCCATAGCGGGTGAAAGCATCCTTGGGGGCAAGGGACGCCCGCAAGGCATTCAATTCGTCGGGGCCGGCCGCAATCAGGTCGATTTCGGCATTCATGGGCTCGTTCAGCGCCGAGTTCAGGTGTATCTCACCCAGGCCCAAGCCCCACGACAACGATGGGATCAGCAGGCACGCCATCAGCACGAGGCGAGACAGGGTCACAAACATTTCTACTCCCAGAATTCTGGTGGGCAAGCGAACAAAGATCATTGCGCTATAGGGGCTTGGAAGCGAATTCTCACTTGCCTTTTACATAAGCCAATAACTATATCTCACTGGGATCTATTTACCAAAATCTGGGCCACTGAAACTGCGTTATGCGCCGCACATTTCCTAACATTATCGGCGACCACCCAAAAATTTAGACCTCGATCACGGGTCAAATCAGCCCTTACACGGCCTACATATACCCGATCGGGCTCGGTCGCCAGTGTGGCGGGCGTCGGAAATTCGGCAATCGATTCGGGGTCAATGACGCTCAAACCGCTCCCGCGTTGCAGCACACTCAGGGCATCGCCGAGGCTGAAAGAGCCGCTCAAACGCGGCGTGCACCGCCAGGCTATGGCCAAAGAACACCGGGACTCGCACCGCCGTGGCGTTGATCTCGAGCGAGGGCAAATCGAGCACGCGGCGCGTCTCTTGCCACAATCGATGCTCCTCGCGCGAGGCGCCGTCGGCCTCCAGGGTGTCGACCGCGGGAATGACGTTGAAAGCGATTTGCCTGCCAAAGGCCCTGCCCGTGGCTTTCTTGCCGCTGAGCATTGCCACGGTTTCGCTGGCAAGTTCCTCCATGGCGCCGCGTCCACTGCCCGAGACCGCTTGATAGGTCGCCACTTCGACGCGCTTCAGGCCGGCCAACCGGTGCAGCGGCGCAAGCGCGGTGGCGAGCGCCACGCTGGCGCTCCCGGGCAGCGCAATCAGACCCTTGCCCGCCCACGGCCTCGAGCGCCTTCGGGAATTCACGTCAGCCACCACCAACGGAACCTCGGCGCGCGTGCGAAATGCCGCCGATCCGTCGATCACCCAGGCGTGCGCGGCCGCCGCCTGCGCATAGCGCTCCGAGAGCGCCGCGCGTCCGCAAAAAAACACCAGGTCCACGCGCGAGAAATCAAACGCAGCGACATCGCCCACCGTCAAGGCCTCGGCTTCGGCGACCGGCGCACCGACACTGCGCTGATCGTCGAGCGCGTGCAGTTCGGCGAGCGGGATCTTCCGCTCCCGCAACTCATCGATCACCGCGGCGCCGATCAGGCTCGACACGCCGACCACGGCAATGCGCGGCAAAGCGCGAGGCGCGTTCATCGCGTGATCACGGGCGTGGGCGACACCACATCCGCGCATTGCGCGCGGAAGCGCAGGCAATGATCCATCAGCACCAGCGCCAGCATGGCCTCGGCGATCGGCGTCGCGCGAATACCCACGCAGGGATCGTGGCGTCCCGTGGTGACGACCTCGACCGGCTCGCCGTGAATATTGATGGTTTGACCCGGCAGAATGATGCTCGAGGTCGGTTTGAGTGCGAGGCTCACGACGATGTCCTGGCCGGAGGAGATGCCGCCGAGTACGCCGCCGGCGTGATTGCTCTTGAAGCCGTGCGGCGTCATTTCGTCGCGATGCTCCGAGCCGCGCTGCTCAACCGACTTGAAGCCTGCGCCGATCTCCACGCCCTTCACCGCATTGATGCCCATCATCGCGCTCGCCAAGTCGGCATCCAGGCGCTCGAACACCGGTTCGCCCCAGCCAGGAGGCACGCCTTGGGCGATCACGGTGACGCGCGCGCCGATGGAATCTCCCGCTTCGCGAATGCGCCAAATGAAATCTTCGAGTTCCTGCAGCCGGCTCGGATCCGGGCAGAAGAACGGATTTTCGTAGGCAGCCGGCGGGTTGACCGGCTGCAGCACGATGGACCCCAACTGCGCGAGATATCCATGAATGCTGATGCGCTGCCGCTCGCGCAAAAATTTACGCGCGATGGCGCCTGCCGCCACGCGCACCACGGTTTCGCGCGCCGAGGAACGGCCGCCGCCGCGATAGTCGCGAAAGCCATATTTCTGCTGGTAGGTATAGTCGGCATGTCCGGGGCGAAAGCGGTCCTTGATCTTCTCGTAGTCGCGCGAGCGCTGATCTTCATTTGCAACGAGGAGCGCGATCGGCGTGCCCGTGGTCTTGCCTTCGAATACGCCCGACAAGATGCGCACCGTATCGGGCTCGTGGCGCTGACTGGTGAATTTCGAGGTTCCGGGGCGGCGCCGATCGACATCCACCTGCAATTCCGCTTCGGTGATTTCAAGTCCCGGCGGGCAACCGTCCACCACGCAACCCAGCGCGGGGCCGTGGCTCTCCCCAAAACTGGTCACGGTGAAAATCCGACCGAAAGTGTTACCCGCCACGCCGCCTCTCTCCCGCCGCGCTATAGATCACGCGCATTCAGCAAAAATACACCCTGCCCGCCCATCGCAATCCGCGGCCAAATAAACGGCAGGCGCGGAAATGCCCTCAGCAGTGCCTTCTCGGTGTTGCCGACCTCCACGACCAAGATGCCGTCATCCTCGAGGTGGGATCGCGCTCCGGCAAAAATTGCCCGAACCGAATCCAAGCCATCCGCGCCCGAGGCCAAGCCCAGTCTCGGCTCGTGCCGATATTCGGGCGGCAAGCGTGCGCATCTCGTCGCGCCCCACATAGGGCGGGTTGCTGACGATGATATCGTAACGACGGCCCGCGACGCCGCTGAAATAGTCCGAGCGCAGCGCCGTGACGCGCCTCCCCAGGCCGAGGCGGCGCACATTGCGCCGGCACACCTGCAACGCCGCGGCAGAAATATCGGCCGCATCGACCCGCGCGCGTGGAAAGGCCTTGGCGCAGGCCAGCGCTATCGCGCCGGAACCGGTGCCGATGTCCAGGATGCGGCGCACGCGGCGCGCATCGGATCCACGGCGCGAAGCGATTGATCACCAGCTCGGCGATCGGCGAGCGCGGCACCAGCACCCGTTCATCGACGTACAGCTCGAGCCCTGCAAAAAAAGCGCGATGCGTAAGGTAGGGAAGCGGCATGCGCTCGGCGATGCGCCGCTGCAGCAGCGCGTCGATGCGCGCGACTTGGCGCGGCGTCAACTTCAGCGGATAGGCGCTCGCGCCCAGGGCGTGCGCGAGTCCGGCGACGAAGAACACCAGCTCGGCCGCTTCGTCGCGCGCGCAGGCGGTGCCATGACCGAAATGGACGCGCGCAGCACGCAGCGCCCGCGCGCAGCGCAGAATGGCCGCGCCGATGCTTTCGGGCGGTCGGACCTTGGCGGCGGTGTGGGATAATCTCGGCATGACAGTACGATCGAAATGGTTGTCCATCGTGGTTCTGGGCATTCTCGCAGCCGGCGGTGTGGTCGCGGCGCTCCTATGGTGGCCCAGGCAACCGCCGGTGGCTCTGGCGAGCGGTACCCTACTCGTACCCGCCCGAGCGCTGGCGGATTTTAGCTTGATCGACAATCAGGGCCACAACTTTGGAGCTGAGAATCTGCGCGGCCATTGGTCCTTGATGTTCTTCGGCTACACCAATTGCCCGGACTACTGTCCCAGCCACGCTGACGACGCTCGCGGCCCTGGAAAAGCAGCTGCGGGCCGCCAAAGCCGTGCCGCCGCCGCAGGTGATTTTCGTCTCGGTCGATGCCAAGCGCGATACGCCTGCGCAGCTGAATGAGTTCGTGCCCTAATTTCGATCCGGAGTTCATCGGCCTCACCGCCGCCAGCCAGCCAGCCATCGAAGCGCTCGCCAAAAAATGGGGCGTCGCGGTCAGCATCCAGACCGCAGCGAACGGCAACTACATCGTGGATCATTCCGAGCGTGATGTTCGTCATCGATCCGGGCGGCAAACTCGCCGCCATCCTGACCGGCCCGTTCACGGTCGACGCCCTGCGAGGCGATTTTCGGCGCATCGTGACCGCCGGCGCATGAAGCTGTCGGCCGGCTGTTCGTCTGGTTTCAACATGTGCTGCCGCAGCACGCGCTGTCGCGGCTGGTGTTGCGCGCCACTCGGGTGCGCGCGCCATGGTTCAAAAATGCGTTGATCAAGCGGCTTCTTGAAGCTCTACACCGTCGATATGACCGAGGCAGTGCAGCCCGATCCGTTGCGCTACGGGAGCTTCAATGAATTTTTCACCCGCGCGCTGAAGCCCGATAGCGCGCGCATCGCCAGGGGCGCGCGCGAGATCGCCTGTCCGGTGGACGGCGTCATCAGCGAAGCAGGCAACATTGACGGCGACCTGCTGCTGCAAGCCAAAGGCCGGCATTACTCCCTCGATGAACTGCTGGCCTCGCGAGCCTGGGCAAAGCACTTCGAGGGCGGCTCATTCGCGACTATTTATCTTGCGCCGTTCAATTATCACCGCGTGCACATGCCGCTCGATGGGCGGCTGCGCGAAACCGTCTATGTTCCCGGCCGTCTGTTCAGCGTCAATGCCGTCACCGCGTCGCTGGTGCCGCGGCTGTTCGCACGCAACGAACGAGTGCTGACCTGGTTCGATACCGCCTTCGGTGAATTTGCGCTGGTTCTGGTTGGCGCACTGAATGTCGGCAGCATCGCCACCGTGTGGGCGGGCGATATCACGCCCGCGCCGCGGCGCGTGGTGAGCACGCTGCCGCCGCAAGAGGTCTGCGCTCGAGCGGGGCGAGGAACTCGGCCGCTTCAACATGGGCTCCACGGTGATTCTGCTATTTCAGAGAGACCGCGCGCACTGGCGCGAGGATGTGCGAGCCGGCACGACGGTCCGACTGGGCGAATCGCTGGGCTCAACTGCAATGAGCTGGCGGCCGACCGCGGCACTCCCCGCCTTGAGGCAGCGCGCAAGGATGCTGAAGTCCACGCGTGCCTTTTTCGAGCAACGCGGCGTGTTGGAAGTGGAGACCCCTGCTTTAAGCGCCGCCGCCGTGAGCGATCCGCAGATCGAATCGCTGGCGACCCAGGTCGCCGGACTAGCGGGCCGCCGCTACCTGTGTCCGTCCCCTGAATACGCCAATGAAGCGCTTGCTGGCCGCCGGCAGCGGCGACATCTACCAGATCTGCAAGGTATTTCGCGATGCAGAGCGCGGACGTTGGCACAACCCGGAATTCACCATGATCGAGTGGTATCGGGTCGGGTTCGACGATACGGCCCTGATGAGCGAAGTCGAAGCGCTGATCGCTGAACTGCTGGCGCCGGTGCGCGACGATCGGTCCGGCCGAACGCTTGAGCTACTCGCGAGGCGTTGCGGCGCCACGCCGGCGTCGAGGCGTTCGACTCGACCGAGGATGAATTGCTGCGACGCGGCGCTACGCCATGGAATTCAATGCGATGCCGACCTGGATCGCGATGCCAAACTGGATCTCTTGATGGGTCTCGTCGTGGGTCCGCGGCTTGGCCGCGACCATCCCTGCTTCGTCTGCGACTACCCGGCCTCCCAGGCCGCGCTGGCGCGTTTAAAACCAGGACTGCCGCGCGTGGCAGCGCGCTTCGAGCTGTATCTGGATGGATTGGAGTTGGCGAACGGATTTCATGAACTGGCGCAAGCAGAGCGAGCAGCGCGCGCGCTTCACGCATGACCTGGCGCTGCGCGCGCAGCGCGGCCAGGTTCAGCCGCCGCTCGATGAAAATTTGCTGGCGGCGCTGACCAGCGGATTGCCGGATTGCGCCGGCGTCGCGCTTGGATTTGACCGCCTGGTCGCGATCGCCCTGGGCGCCGACGAATTAGTCGACGGCGCATGGCCTTCAATATCGAGAATGCTGTAGCACAGCGTCGAGCGGCGCTTAGCCCTTGCCGCGCGACAAATACTCGCCGGTGCGGGTATCGATGCGCAGAATTTCGCCCTCGTTGATGAACAGCGGCACGCGCACCATGGCGCCGGTTTCCAGCTTCGCGGGCTTCGAGCCGCCGGTCGCGGTGTCGCCGCGCACGCCCGGATCGGTCTCGATGACCTTCAGTTCCATGTGCGCCGGCGGCGTGACCAGCAGCGGCACGCCGTTCCACAGCGTGACCACGCAGATCGTGCCGTCCTTGAGCCACTGCGCGCCCTCGCCCACCGCCTCCTTGGAGGCGGTGAGCTGCTCGAAGGTTTCGGGCACCATGAAGTGGAAAAAATCGCCGTCGCTGTACAGATACTGCATATCCGTATCGACCACGTCGGCCGCTTCCACCGTGTCGCCGGACTTCCAGGTGCGCTCGATGGTGCGGCCGGTCTTCAGGTTGCGGACGCGCACCCGGTTGAAGGCCTGCCCTTTGCCGGGCTTGACCATTTCGTTCTCGACGATGGCGTACGGGTCGCCGTCGATGAGGATTTTCAGGCCGGATTTGAATTCGTTCGTGCTGTAGTTCGCCATCGAAGGCCTCGCGTTGAAGGGCGCGTATCATAGCCGCAACTCACCGATTGTGGCCAGTTAGGCGCGAAACCGAGGCTTCCTGCGCGGGGGGTTAGACGCCTGTCCCAGAATCGTCAAATTCTAAGGTGTTACACTTTGCGCCAATCGACGAGGATTTTCCAGTGAACGAACAGGGTGCAGTTCCGATGATCGTGATGACGCGGTCGCAGGACCACGTCGAGGCGATCAACAGCACGCTGCGCAAGGCCGGCCATCCGGTGCACTGCACCTGGCTGCCCGACGCCCGCGATCTTGGGCGATGCCCTGACGCAGCTCAATCCGGAAATGCTGATTGCCTTCATCGAGGAGCTGGGCGTGGACCTCGCCTCCATCATGAAGGTGAGGCAGCAGAACGCGCCCGGCATGCCGGTGCTGATCGTGCGCGAGACCGTCGATGAGGCGATCGATCGCCGATGCCATGCGCCTGGGCTGCCAGGACGTGGTCACGCTGGCCAACCGCAACCGCCTGCAGGCGGTCGCCACGCGCGAGCTGCGCGCCCATCGCCTGGAGCGCGCGCTGTCGACCACCCTGTCCTCGGCGCGCGAATACCGCGAGCAGCTGCAGAACTTTCTCGAAGGTTCCGCCGATGCCATCACGCATGTGCAGGAAGGCATCATCGTCGATGCCAACCGCGCCTGGCTCGAGCTGTTCGGCTATTCCGAGAACGACGCGCTCGAACGGCACGCCGCTCATGGATCTGTTCGAACAGGAGACGCATCCCGGCGCTGAAGGGCGCGCTGGTCGCCTGCCTGCAGGGCAAGTGGAGCGGCCACGGCCTGAAAGTGCAGGCGCTGCTCTCGGACGGCTCGACGCTGCGCGCTGGAACTGACTGCTGACGCAGGCCGACTACGAGAACGAACCGGCGGTGCGCATCGCCATCGCGGCGCTGCAAAAGAAAGATCGCGATCTGGAAGTGCAGCTTGCCGACGCGGTCAAGAACGATGCCACCACGCAGTTCCTGCAGCAGCGCTATCTGATCGCCGCGATGCGCGAGCGCGCGGCGCAGAGCATGAAGGGCGGCGTGCGCCAGTTCGCCCACATCAAGCCCGACCGCTTCATCGACATTCAGCATGCCATCGGCGTGCTGGCGAGCGAGGATTTCATGGCGCAGCTGGCCGAGCTGCTGCGCTCGCAGCTGACGCCCACCGACCTGTGCGGCCGCTTCGGCGGCAACGGCTTCCTGGTGATGCTGGAGCGCGGCACCGCCAAGGACGTGGAGACCTGGGCCGAGAATGTGGTCAAGCGCGTCAATGAACATGTGTTCGTGCAGCGACGAGAAAACCCTGTCCGCCACGGTGACCGTGGGCTTGGGCCTGCTGCCGCCCGCCAATCCCGATGTCGGCGCCGGCGATCACCGATGCCGTCAGCGCCACGCGCCGCGGCCGCGAACTCGGCGGCAATCAGATGTATGTCGTCGACAAGGCCGACACCGACACCCGCGTGCAGGCCTACGACAAGATCTGGGTGAAGCACATCAAGAGCGCCTTGATGGAAAATCGCTTCCGCTCTGGTGCAGCAGCCGATCGCCAGCCTGCTCGGCGAGGACAAGGGCATGTTCGACGTGCTGGTGCGCATGCTGGACGAACAGGGCAACGAGGTGCTGCCGGCGGAGTTCATCGCCGCCGCCGAGCGCAACGACTTGATGAAGAACATCGATCGCTGGGTGATCGGCGCGTCCATGTCCTTCGCCGCCAACCGCAAGGCCGCCTGTATTTTCGTGCGCGTCTCGAAGGACACCGTGCTCGACAAGAGCCTGCTCGGCTGGCTCGAGACGCAGCTGAAATCGCTGAAGATCGAGCCCAAGCGCCTGTGCATGCAGGTGACCGAGGAACTCGCGACTCAGTACGTGCGGCAGACCAAGGAGCTGGCCGAGAGCCTGCGCAAACTCGGCTTCCGCTTCGCGCTGGAGCACTTCGGCACCGGCCGCGATCCGCTGAAGCTGCTCACCGACATCGACATGAACTTCATCAAGATCGACGGCTCGCTGATGCAGGGGCTGTCGACCAACCAAATCCAGCAGCAGCGCGTGAAGGGCCTGGTCGAGGCCGCGAAGCGCAAGGGCATCGAGACGGTGGCCGAACGCGTCGAAGACGCCAACACCATGGCGGTGCTGTGGCAGCTCGGCATCGAGTTCATCCAGGGCTACTTCGTGAACGCGCCCGAGGATGTCACCATGTCCGGCGAGCGCTAGCGAGCGCTAGGCCGGCCGACGACTTCGAGCCGATCGACCTGCTTGTAGGCGCGCGAGAATCGCTGCCGGCGCTGGCCCTTCTTGTCCTGGAACTGCTTGAGCTCCTCGAACTTGAGCTTCATCGGCGCGCTGTTGCCGCTGTAAATGGTCAGCACTTCGCCCGGCGCCACCACCGCCATGGCCACCAGGTATTCGTCGCGCTCCGCGGATTTCTTGCCCGGGATGCCGAACAGATTCTGCCCCTTGCCGGCGCTCATCTCCTCGATCTGCGCGACCGGCAAGGCCAGCACCTCGCCGTCGTTGTTGACGAAAATCGCCAGCGCGTCCTTGTTGCCCAAGGGCTGCGCCGGCAGCACCTGCGCATTCTCCGGCACCTTGAGCACCGACTTGCCCTTCTTGTTGCGCGCATACAGTTCGCGCAAGCTTGCACCGCAAATCCGTAGCCCGCATCGCTCGCCAGCAGCCACATATCGTCCGGTTCGCCGATCAGCACCGCGGCGAAAGTGGCGCCGTCGGGCGGATCCACGGTGCCCGACAGCGGCTCGCCGTAGCCGCGCGCCGCCGGGCAGCTGATGCGCATCCAGGCTGTAGGCGCGGCCGGTGGAATCGATGAACACCGCCTGCTGCAGATTGCGGCCCTTGGCCGCGGCCTGAAATTCATCGCCGCTCTTGTAGCTCAAGGCCCGCGCATCGATGTCGTGGCCCTTGGCCGCGCGCACCCAGCCCAGGCGCGACAGCACCACGGTGGTCGGCTCGCTGGTCAGCAGTTCGGTTTCGGAGATGGCCTGCGCCGCCTCGCGCTCCACCAGCTTGGTGCGCCGCTCATCGCCGAACTCCTCGCGCATCGCTGATCAGTTCCTCGCGCACCAGCTTGGTCAGCCGCGCCTTGCTCTTGAGGATCTTGTCGATCTCATCGCGCTCCTCCGCGAGCTTCTTCTGCTCCTCGCGGATCTTCATTTCCTCCAGGCGCGCCAGGTGGCGCAGCTTGGTCTCGAGGATGGCCTCGGCCTGTTCGTCGGAGAGCTTGAAGCGCTTGATCAGCACCGGCTTCGGCTGATCCTCGGTGCGCACGATGCGGATCACTTCATCGAGATTCAGATACGCGATCAGCATGCCGTCGAGGATGTGCAGCCGCGCGTTCAGCTTCGCCAGGCGATGACTTCAAGCGGCGCGTCACCGTCGATTTGCGGAACTCCAGCCACTCGAGCAGCAGTTCCTTCAGGCCCATGACGCGCGGCCGGCCGTCGAGCGCGATGACGTTGAGATTGACGCGGTAATTGCGCTCGAGATCCGTGGTCGCGAACAAATGCGCCATCAGCGCCGGGATGTCGACGCGGTTGGACTTCGGCACGATCACCAGGCGCGTCGGGATTCTCGTGATCCGACTCGTCGCGCAAATCCTCGACCATGGGCAGCTTCTTCTGCTGCATCTGCGCGGCGATCTGCTCCAGGACCTTGCTGCCCGACACCTGGAACGGCAGCGCATCGATGACGATCTCGCCGTCCTCGATTTCGTAGGTGGCGCGCGCCTTGAAGCTGCCGGAGCCGGTGTCGTACATCTGCACCAGCTCGTCGCGCGGCGAGACGATTTCCGCGCCGGTCGGCAGATCCGGACCCTTGATGTGCGCCATGATCTTGCGCGTGCTCAATTCCGGATCGTCGAGCAGCGCCACGCAGGCGTTCACCACTTCGCGCAGATTATGCGGCGGAATGTCGGTGGCCATGCCCACCGCGATGCCCGAGCCGCCGTTCAGCAGCAGATTCGGCACCCGCGCCGGCAGCATGGTGGGCTCTTCGAGCGAGCCGTCGAAGTTCGGCGCCCAGTCCACCGTGCTCGCGCCGAGTTCCTGCAGCAGCAGGTCGGCGTAGCGCGTGAGCCGCGATTCGGTGTAGCGCATGGCGGCGAAGGATTTCGGATCGTCGGTCGAACCCCAGTTGCCCTGGCCGTCGACGATCGGATAGCGATAGGCGAAATCCTGCGCCATGTGCACCATGGCCTCGTAGCAGGCCGAATCGCCGTGCGGATGGAACTTGCCGATGACATCGCCGACGGTGCGCGCCGATTTCTTGTGCTTGGCGCCCGCGGCGAGGCCGAGCTCGCTCATGGCGTAGACGATGCGCCGCTGCACCGGCTTCAAGCCGTCGCCCAGGTGCGGCAGCGCGCGATCCAAGATCACGTACATCGAGTAATCGAGGTAGGCGCGCTCGGCGAAGGACTCTTCAGCGGTTCCTGCTCGACGCCTTCGAAATTCAGTTCTTGATCTTTCATGGCCGGTTGCGCGCTAAACCTGCGCGAGGTTGCCTTTGCTTCTCCAGCCATTCGCGCCGGTCGCCGGCGCGCTTCTTGGCGAGCAGCATGTCCAACAGCTGATCGGGGCTGTCCTTGGCGTCGATGGTCATTTGCACCAGGCGGCGTGTCTGCGGCGCCATGGTGGTTTCGCGCAACTGCAGCGGACTCATTTCGCCCAGGCCCTTGAAGCGCGTCACCACCGGCTTGGTGCGCGGACTCTCCGCGGCAATGCGCTTCAAGGCCTTTTCGCGCTCCGCCTCGTCCAGCGCATAAATCACTTCCTTGCCGGCATCGATGCGAAACAGCGGCGGCATGCACACATAGACGTGGCCGGCGACCACCAGCGGCCGGTAATGCCGCAGAAACAACGCGCACAGCAAGGTGGCGATGTGCTGCCCGTCGCTGTCGGCATCCGCCAGAATGCAGATCTTGTGATAGCGCAGGCCCGACAGGTCGCTGGCGGCCGGATCGACGCCGATCGCGATGCTGATGTTGTGCACCTCCTGGGACTGCAGCACCTCGCCGATGTCGGCCTCCCAGGTGTTCAAGATCTTGCCGCGCAGCGGCATGATGGCCTGCGTTACCCGGTCGCGTGCCTGCTTGGCCGAGCCGCCGGCCGAATCGCCCTCGACCAGGAACAGCTCGCCGCGCGCCGGATCCTGGCTGACGCAATCGGCCAGTTTGCCCGGCAGCGCGGGTCCCGCGACGACGCGCTTGCGCGCGACTTTCTGACTGTCCTTGAAGCGCTGCTGCGCATTGGCGATCGCCAGCATGGCGATCTTCTCGCCCTGATCGGAATGCTGGTTGAGCCACAGCGCGAAACGCATCCTTGATCACGCCTTGCACGATGCCGGCGGATTCGCGCGAGGAGAGTTTTTCCTTGGTCTGGCCGGCGAACTGCGGCTCGCGCATTTTCATGGAGAGCACGAAACTCACGCCGTCCCAGACATCCTCGGGCGTGAGTTTCAGTCCGCGCGGCACCAGATTGCGAAATTCGCAGAACTCGCGCACCGCATCGGCGGCGCCGGTGCGCAGGCCGTTGACATGCGTGCCGCCCTCGACCGTGGGAATCAAATTGACGTAGCTTTCGGTGATGCTGTGCTCGGACTCGAGCACCCAGGCAAATGCCCAATCGAGCGACCCGCCCTCGATGTCGCGCTTGCCGTAAAACGTTTCCGCCGGCAGCCATTCGCCCTTGCCCAGTTCCTCCGCCAAGTATTCATGCAAGCCGCCGGTGTAGAACCATTCGTCCTTCTCGCCGGTTGACTTCGTTGTTCAGCGTGACGCGCAAGCTTCGGACACAGCACCGCCTTGGCGCGCAGCACCTGCTTGAGTTTCGGAATCGCGAACTTGTCGGTGATCGAAATATTTGGGATCGGGCCAGAAGCGAATGGTCGTGCCGGTCTTGGACTTCGGCACCTCGCCGACCACCTCCAGCTTGGAGGTCGGCCTTGCCGCCGGCAAAGCTGATGTTGTATTCCTTGCCGCCGCGGCGCACCCAGCATTCCAGATTCTTCGACAGCGCATTCACCACCGAGACGCCGACGCCGTGCAATCCGCCGGCGTGCTGGTAGGTCTTGTCGTTGAATTTTCCGCCGGCATGCAGGCGCGTCAGAATCAATTCGACGCCGCTGATTTTTTCTTTCGGGTGTATGTCGACCGGCATGCCGCGGCCGTTGTCCTCGACCTGGAAGGAGCCGTCCTTGAACAGCGTGACTTCGATGTTGTCGCAGTGGCCGTTGACCGCTTCATCGACGCTGTTGTCGATCACCTCGTGCGCCAGATGATTGGGCCGGGTGGTGTCGGTGTACATGCCCGGCCGCCGGCGCACCGGGATCCAAGCCGCTCAATACCTCGATGTCGGAGGCTGTGTAAGACGATGCCATCAGTTACCTTTGGTGAAGGCGGCGGAGTCTAGCATGCTGTACCGCGACGCAATGAGCTGGCAGCCGTACGCCGGCGATTCCGCTATCTTTCGCGCCAATGGGAATCGCCAACCAGCAAAATATGACTCGCACCATTCCGGTACTGCCGCAACCCTACGGCATTCGCGTGCGGCTGCGTCCGGGCGATCCGTTCGCCAAGCTGGTCGGCGCCGATTGGCAAAAAACGCATTGGTTCTTTACCGCCGCCGAACGCGATCGACGTCTCGAGGACATGTCGCGCAAGCACGAATACTCGCGCATCGGCGATCAACCGGCGCTGGTGTTTGAAAAAGTGGAAAAACTCGGCGAAAGCCGCAGTTTCTAGCGCGCTCGTCGCGCTCAGGTTCCTCGGCTCTTAAAAAGTTCTGCCCAGGAACAAGTAATACGCGCTGTGCCCGGCCGTGTCGTAGCCCGAGCCCAAGTACACCGGGCCCAAGATAGGTGTCGAAGGCCAGGAACAAGCGACGCGTCCTTGTGGGCCGAACCGAAACTCATGTCGCCGCGGTGTCTGCCAGGTGTTGCCGATTTCCAACGACATGCCGACGTAGGCGGGAAATTCGAAGAATCCCTCGCCGCCGCGGCTGATCCTGCGAAAATAGATGGCGCGGGCGATGGCATAGTTCGGGCCGAACAGCGAATTGCGGCGCCAAGTCCCGACAAATTGAAAAATCCGCCCAAGGGAAAGAAATCCGGCACGCGGTCGGTTTGATGTTGCCGTCCACGACGCTGCCCGCCGAGGCCCACAGCAACAGGGTATTGCGGCCGCGCGAACGGGCCATCAGCCAATCGGCCTGCACTTTGTCGTAAGCGCGAAATCGGCGCCCAAGTCGGTGCGATTGGCATCCCATTGCAGGCTGAAGTTTGGATCCCTCGCGCGGAAAATGCACGATTGTCGAGTCGTCGTAGCTGAACTTGAAGAACAGCTCGCCGTTGTTGTACTGCGACTCCACCAGAGCCGGATCGCCCAGACGCACCGTCGCGGCGCCGTTGGTGCGGTGATAGCCGACGCGGATTTCGCCCCAATTGCCGAGCTTGCGGCCCACGTCGAAATCCGCCTCCGCCTCGCGATCGCGATAATCCGCTACCTCGACGTCGTTGCTGTAGATCTGCAGATCTCGCGCCTCGATGCGCACGCTGGGCGCGATGAACCAGGTGCGCGTGGCATTCAGCGGCTGATAGAACTCGCTGACGACTTTCGGATCGCTGCCGATCTGCACATCCGTCACCAGCTCGCGCGCCCAGCTTGTCGAGCTCGGTCAAAATGAAGCGCGCCGCGGCGTTGTAGCGGCTGTTGCCCTGAAAATCGTCCTCCAGATTCAAGCCGAAGCGCACGTAGTTCGGGCCCCCAGGATTTGCGGCGCGCCCGTATTTCGAGTCCCGGACTCCTCATCGGCGCCCTGGCCCTGATCTCACCAGCGCGTAGTCCAACGTCTCGAAATTGCCGAGGCCATACAACTCGGTGATTCGCGTGCCGACCGCATCCGACATCCAACGGCTTGCCGACCAGCGGCTGCATCTCCGCCATGATGGTCTTCTCGTAGCGTTTCGATTGCTCATCGACGCGCACGAACTTGATGTCGGGCAGACCCGGCTCGCGCGCCGCGCGCCGCGCCAGATAGTCGCGTGTACGCCGCATCGCCGACACGCAGCGCGTCGAGCCTCGCGAGCATGCTCGCGCGCCGCATTTTCACCGGCGCTGATGGTGGAACTCGCCGCCGTGAAATCGGTGGAACTCGCGGCGCCCAGGATCGGCTCGATCAGCACATCCTGCGGCGCCCAAGGTGGCGCGCTGCCGGTCGGCATCCTTGCGCACCAGGATCGCCAGCATTTGATTGGAAATCGACAGCGCCGAATCAAGTGCGGCGCGCGGCTGCAGGGGAAAGCTCACATCGGAGACGATGAGGATGTCGGCGTGCATTTGCCGCGCCACATCGATCGGCAGATTCTCCGCCAGTCCGCCGTCGACCAACAGTCAGGCCCTGGGATTCCACCGGCGCAAACACGCCCGGCGCCGAAATGCTGGCGCGCATGGCAATGGCCAGATCTCCCTTGTCCAGCAGCACGGCGTTGCCGGTCACCAGATCGGTCGCCACCGCACGAAATGGCGTCGGCAGCAAGTCGAAGTCCGTGCTGTTGCTGAACGGCAGCGTGAGTTGGCGCAGCGTCTCCTGCAGTTTCTGGCCCTGGATGAAGCCCTTCGGCAGCAGGATCTGGCCGTGCTTCAAGCCGAGCGGCAGACGCACCAGAAAATTTCGGTCGTCCTGCTTGCGCCGAAATGCCAGGTCGCGGCGCGGCGGCGCATCGCGAAACGCCTCCTGCCAGTCCACCGAGCGCATGGTGGCGTCGATCTGCTGCCGCGGTCATGCCGCTGGCATACAACCCGCCGACCACGGCGCCCATGCTGGTGCCGGCGATGCAGTCGATGGGGACTTTCAACTCTTCGAGAACTTTGAGCACGCCGATGTGCGCCATGCCGCGCGCGCCGCCGCCCGACAACACCAGACAGATGCGCGGGCGCACCAGTGCGGGGTCCGGAGATGCGGCCGCGGCTTCGGCCGCGTAAGCCCATTGAACATTCGTCGCCAGCGCACAGGCCAATCCGAGACGTACGGCGAGTTTCCCCATGATGGGGAGAGTTTAGAGCACCACGTCGATAATTGAAGCGGTAAAGGTGTTGCTGGTGCGGTCGAAGAAGCCGCGGGCAATGAACTGAGTCGCCGGCGTCGGCACCGCGAATGTCGTGTTGAGCTGGGTTACAAAACTGGCGAAGCCATTGAATGATTGAATCGGGTTTACGACGGATTCCGTGATCCGCCCGGCCCCACCGAAAACACCGGCGAGAATAGCGGCAAACCGCTCGTTGGATCGGTCGTAGCCACGGCCGGAACCACCGTTGGGCTGGCGCTCAAGGTCGTGATGTCGACGCTCTCCGCTCCAACGCGCAGCTGGCCCGAACCGAAAGCGGCGTTGGTCAGATCGATTGTCAGCCCGGTCGGCGATAGCGTGGCGAAAGGGGTCGTGGTTCCCGTACCCGTCCAGTCTGACCACCAACGTGGCGGGGACGGTGGCTTCGGCGCTGACGGACTGCGCCAGAAAATCCGGCGGCGCCGATCCAAAGGGACTGACGAAACCATCGACCCACACCGGGTCGCCGGCTGCAAATGTCGGCAAGGTCAGCGAGCCGGTATTGACGAGGAAATTACTCGGCGTTGGATCCTGTGCCGCGCTGACACCGTTGCCGGCAAAGTTGTAAACACTGACCGGCCAGTTGTTGATGGACTGCAAATTCATATCCAGGCTGCCGGCGGCCGACGAAATCAGCACTGAGCCGAACAGTTCCGTCGACTGTATTCGGACCGAACCGGTGTCGGTTGCCGAAGCTCCGGTGGAATCGAGTGTGATCAGCTCCGCTCGCGGCCTGCGAGAATACAGCCGCGCGCCGTGATGTGCTGCCCGACGGCAATCGAGTTGTAGTTCAAGGGTCCCAGGGTGGAAACGCCGTCGGCCGTCACGAGCGTGGCCGGTCCCAGCAGCACGGTTGAGTCCAGCGGCTCGAACTGCACCTCTTGCGGCCGCATTCGCGAACAAGGTCGCGCCGTGCAGGGTAAGAGTATTGCCGCTGCGCGCGGTGACGTCGCCTTCGACGCCATAGGTAAAAAAATCTTCGAGCGTGCCGCCGGCGACGACGTACTTGCTATGGAAGATTCCCGCGTTCACACCGGGCGCGGGCGTCGTCGTCGGTTCGAATGTGGTGAACGCCGCCACGACCGTCGATCCCGCCGAAGCCTGCGATATGGCCGTGAGTCCCGGCGTACCGATATAGGTAATGCCGCCAAAGGTATAAATCGTATTTGCGTCATTGAAAATCGTGTCTATTCCCAAGCTGTTGACTTCGTCGAAGAACGGCCGCACCACGACGCTGTAAGTGCCGGTGACCACGCTCGAATTGATCAACGCACCGCGCACACGAATCAACTTGTGGTCGGGTTGGGTCGTTGAAATCGAAAAGTAAGGCTTGATCTTCACCGTGGGAGGACTGGTCGTCAGGTCGATGCTGTTCGACGCCGACAAGTCGAAATTAAACGAGAGCCGCAAAGCGTTGCTGGTCGCAAAGGTCGGCTGCAGGATCAGAGGGTTGCTCGGATCCAGATCGACGGTGAGCGTCACGGCGGTCAGCGGTGCACCCGAGGGGTCCAAGACCGTTGCGGCGGTGGGCACACCATTGACCATGACCGAGATTTGCGCACTCGTGTAATCCATGGTGATGATCGCGGAGGTGTAGGTATCGACCGGAAGACTCGCGGTCGCCCACAACTCGGATAGATTCGTCAGCTTGGTGAAATCGATGGTCTCGGGGACCGCGATGGCCGGAAACCTCGCCGACAGTTTTGCCGACCAGAACAACCGAATCGACCGTGACGATGTAACTCGAGAACTGCCCCGCATCGTCGGTTGAGCTTAAGGTGGTCCACGCAACGCCGAAGCCGCTATCCAGATTGTTATGGTGACAGCCCGCTGCCGCCAAGCCGAACGCGCACGCGCCGAACAGCGCGACCAGTCGATTGGCAGCTTTATTCTTGAACAATGAATGCACGACGAGATTCCAATATTGAGGGGCGACTTGAGGATCAAGGCTGCGTAGAATAAAGACTTTCGAGACCTTACGCGCAGCAAAGTTCCATTTTGCCTTCCTTTGGAGCCTGCCCTAGCCCCTCGGCCGAGGCACTTGCTGGGTAATGCAGTGAATATTGCCCCCTCCCAACAGCACTTCGCGCGTTGCAACGCCGAGCACGGCGCGGCCCGGAAACAAGCGCTCGAGGGTGCGCATCGCTGCCGCATCGCGGCGTTTTTCGTACAGCGGCATGACCACGCACTTGTTCGCGATATAGAAGTTGACATAGGAGGCGGCCAGGCGGTCGCCGGCTCGGCGTGGATGGCTGCCGGCATGAGGATCGATGCCCGCGGCCTCCTCGGCCGTCATGAACAGGGGCCCGGGCTGATGAATCTTATGAATCTCCAAGCGGCGGCCGCGTGCGTCCGTGGCGTGCCGTAGACGCTGATAGGCATCCTGGGAGATTTCAAACTGCGGATCGGAACGATCATCCGTCCACGTCAGCGCCACATGTCCGGGGCTGGTGAAGCAGGCCAGCTCATCGATGTGGCCGCCGGTCTCGTCAAGATAGACGCCCTTGTCCAGCCAGATCACCTTGCTCACCGCCAAGTAGCGGCGCAGCTGCTCTTCTATATCCTCGCGCGTCAATTGCGGATTGCGATTCGGATTGAGCAGGCACTCTTCCGTGGTCAAGCAGGTGCCCTGTCCGTCCACGTGAATTGCGCCGCCCTCCATCACCAGGGACGTGCGATAACGGTCGGCGCCCTCCATCTCCAATACCTTCTGCGCAACCTGATCATCGCGGTCCCAAGGAAAATACAATCCTCCTTGCAGGCCTCCCCAGGCGTTGAAAGTCCAATCGATGCCGCGGCGGCGTCCCTTGTCATCGATGACGAAAGTTGGGCCGCAGTCGCGCATCCACGCATCGTTGCTGGTGATCTCGGCGACGCGCACGTTGCGCGGCAGGCGCGCGCGCGCGTTGTGAAACTGCGCCGCCGAGACCCCGACCGTTACCGTCTCGCTGCCGGCGATCGCCGTCGCGACGGCGGCGAAGGCCGTCTGCGCCGGCTTCGCGCCGAGGCGCCAGTTGTCCGATCGCTCGGGCCACAGCATCCAACATCCCGAATGCCGCTCAAATTCAGCGGGCATTCGAAAGCCGTCTTTTGCAGGTGTTGATTTCAGGTTGCGCAATGCTCGTCTCCGGTCGCGCATGCTAGCATTGCGGCTGCATTTACAGGAGCTTAAGGAATGTCAGACGCCAAGCCGGTCGCCCTCAAAATCCCCGCTGGGGGCGAGAAAATCACCATCTCGAACGGCAAATTGCACGTGCCCGAGCAACCCATCATTCCATTCATCGAAGGCGACGGCACGGGCCGCGACATCTGGCGGGCCAGCGTGCGGGTATTCGACGCGGCGGTGAAAAAGGCCTACGGCGGCAAGCGCAAAATCCATTGGATGGAGGTGTTCGCCGGCGAAAAAGCCAATAAGGCATACAACACCTGGCTGCCGGATGAAACCGTCACCGCCTGCCGCGATTATTTGATCTCGATCAAAGGACCGCTCACCACGCCGGTCGGCGGCGGAATTCGTTCGTTGAACGTGGCGTTGCGGCAGCTGCTGGATCTTTATGTGTGCCTGCGGCCGGTGCGCTGGTTCAAGGGAGTGCCCTCTCCGGTGAAGACGCCGGAAAAAGTCGACATGGTCATTTTTCGCGAAAACACCGAGGACATTTACGCCGGAATCGAGTTCGAACAAGGCTCCGCGGAGTGCAAGAAATTCCTCGACCTGTTCAAGCAGAATTTTCCCAAGCAATACGCCAAGATCCGCTTTCCCGACACCTCCGGCATCGGCTTGAAGCCCGCGTCCAAGGAAGGCACCGAGCGCCTGTTCCGCGCAGCGGTGAAGTACGCGATCGACAATAAGCGCAAGAGCGTGACGATCGTGCACAAGGGCAACATCATGAAATTCACCGAGGGTGCGTTTCGCGGTTGGTCCTATCAATTGGCGGAAAGAGAATTTCCGAATCAGGTGTTTACTTGGGAGCAGTGGGAGCGCATCAAGTCGGCCAGCGATGAGAAGGAAGCGAATGCGCAGATGGATGCGGCCAAAAAGGCCGGCAAGGTCATCATCAAGGACGCCATCGCCGACATCACCCTGCAGCAAGTGCTCACCCGTCCGGACGAGTTCGACGTGGTCGCCACCATGAACCTGAACGGCGATTATCTGTCCGATGCGCTCGCCGCCCAGGTCGGCGGCATCGGCATCGCGCCGGGCGGCAACATCAACTACCTGACCGGCCACGCCGTGTTCGAAGCCACGCACGGCACGGCGCCGAAGTACGCGGATCTCGACAAGGTCAATCCGGGATCGGTTATTTTGTCCGGCGAAATGATGTTCCGGTACATGGGCTGGCTCGAGGCGGCCGACGCGATCATCAACGCCATGGACAAGTCCATTGCGCAAAAGACCGTCACCTACGATTTTGCGCGCCTGATGCCGGGTGCCACCGAAGTCAAGTGCAGCGAATTCGGCGATATCTTGATTCGAGAATCTCTAGCGGTCGGGCTGGCAGGCCGCCGCGCGCCGTCGACGCGCTGGCGCCGGCGCCGCTTCGAGACGCCGCTGGCACGGGCGTTGCTTCAAGATATCGAATGCCGCAATCCGATACGCTTCGGTCATGGTCGGGAAATTGAAAATCTGTTCGATGAAGAAATCCGCAGTGGCGCCGGTGGCGATCGCCGCTTGCCCCAAATGCACCAGTTCCGTCGCACCCTCACCCAACACCTGAACGCCCAGCACCTTTGCGCTGCCGCGCTCGCATAGCAGCGTCAGAAACCCGGAGGGCTCGCCCGCGATATGCGCACGCGCCACCTCGCTGAAATCGGCGCGGCCGACGATCAGGTCGATTTTCTTCGCAGCCGCCTCGCTCTGCGACAGGCCGACGCAGGCGATTTCCGGGATGGTGTATACGCCGCTCGGCACCAAACTCGTTGCCGCGGGCGGCGGCAGCCCAAGCGCCGCCAGCGCGGCGCGGCGGCCCTGATCGGCGGCGGCGCAGGCCAGCGCCGGCGGCCCGATGGCATCGCCGGCCGCGAATATCCCGGGAATATTGGTTTCGAAGCGCTCGTTGACCTGCACGTGCCGCGCGAACTGATCCGTTACACCGAGCCGATCGAGACCGATGCCGTCGAGATTGGCGACGCGGCCGAATGCCGCGAACACGATGTCCGCTGTCAGGGTTGCGCCGCCGCGCAGCTGCACCTCGACCTGAGAGAATCCGTCGAAGCGCGCGCCGCCGACCTCGCAGCCGCCGCGGTACTCGCCGCCCATGGCGCGAAACGCCGCGAGAAATCCGCTGCGCAGCGCCGGATCGAGAAACCCCAACGGCTCGGCGGCCTTGTCCAGCATGGTGACCGTGCAGCCCAGCGCGGCGAATATCGAGGCGTACTCGCAGGCGATGACGCCGCTGCCCAGCACCAGCATGGAGCGAGGAATGTACGGCAGGCTCAAGATGGAGTCGCTGTCGACAATGTGTTCGTGATCCACCTCGATGGCGGGCACGTGACGCGGCCGCGAACCGCTGGCGAGCACCATGCGCGGCGCCTGCACGACGCGACGCGTACCGTCCAGATGCTGCACTTCGATGCGATGGGCGTCCAAGAAACGTGCCCTTGCCGCGGATCAACTCGACGCCGTTGCGCGTCAGCTGCGCCAGCAAATATTTGTCCTGCGCGGCGATGACCGCATCGACGCCGTGCAGCAGCGCCGACAACGGCGCGTCGCCGCGCAGCTCGACCGCCAATGAGGTCGCGCTGCCCTGCATGCGCCGATAGCGCAGCGCTTGCTCGCGCAGCGCCTTGCTCGGGATGGTGCCGGAGAGCAGACATGAGCCGCCGACCTGCGGCTCGCGCTCGATGATGCAGGCGCGGAAACCGGCTTTTGCCGCCTGAATTGCCGCCTTCTGTCCGGCGGGGCCGGAGCCTAGGCAGATGAGGTCGAAATCCGCGGCTTGGCACTTACATGCCCGCCAACGTGCGCACCTGTTCGCGCTTCGCCAGCATCGCGCGCCGATCGTCGGGAAAGACGCCCAGCTGCTCGAACACCGGGCTCTCGCAGCACCAACTCCTCGTCCAACAGCTGCGGATACATGGTGTGCGTGGCCAGCAGGTGCGCCGCATGCACGGTGCCGGCCAGATCGCTGTGACTGGATTTGCCGTAATCGCGCCAATCGCTGGCGGCGTCCTGCACATCGTCCGGCAATCGCCAGCTGCTCATGAGCAGTCGGCCGAAGCGCGGCTCGAATTCCACCACCAGATCGGCAAAGGTCTTCGCATCCATGACGGTGCGCTGCTGGCTCTCGAATCCGGAGAGAATCTTCAGCGCCAGCGCGGCGCCGGTGCGATGCATGAGCGCGGCCAGGAACGCGCTCTCCACGTGCTTGCGCCGCTCGCGCGCGATTTCCTTGGCCCAAAGTCCCGCCAGCCAGGCCTCGCGCCACAGTTCCTCGGACTCCGGTTCATGACCGGGAGCCACGAATACCTCGCCGCGCAGCATCACCGCCATGGCGATGTTGCGCACCTCGGCGACGCCCAGCCAGGACACCGCCTGCTGCAGCGACACGATGGGCGAGCGCGGCCGCAGCGCCGGAGAATTCGCGACTCGCATGATCTCGCCCGCCAGCGCGGGATCCGACTGAATCAGCCGCGCAAGCTGCGCGGCATCGGTCGCCTGCTGCGCGGTCAGCTCCGCGAGCTGCGCGCAAACGCGCGGCATGGGGGCGATGTGCTGCGGACTCGCCAGCGACTCGGTGAGATAAGCGTGGGCCGCCTGCGAATGCAGCGGGGAAACGACAACCGGGGATTGAAGACTCACTTCTTGGCACCTTTCACGACGTTCTTGTCGACCTCCATAGATCGGCATTTCGCGAGAGATGCTTGAGCGCGCCTTGAGATTATGTTAATAACTTATGTCAAATCAATGCGTTAAGTGAACGCTCGGTCCAGGGCTTGGGCCAAGTCCGCCTTCAGGTCGCCCTCGTCCTCCAAGCCGATCGACAGGCGCACCGTGCCCTTGCCCACCAACGACTTGGCTCGCTGCTCGGCGGTGTACTCGCCGCCGTACAGGAGCTGCGGCGGCATGACCAACGACTCGGTGGAGCCCACGCTGGCCGCGATTGAAAACAACTCGAGGGATTCGGCGAAGCGCGCGCCTTCCGCGAAGCCACCGTCGAGTTCGATGCTCACGATGGTGCCGAAGTCCTGCATTTGTCTTCGCGCCAGCTCGTGTTGCGGGTGGCTCTTGCAGACCCGGGTAGTGCACCCGCTTCACGCGCGGATGCTGCTTCAGATACTCGGCCACCAGAATCGCGTTGGCGCATTGACGCTCGTAGCGCAGGAAATAGGTGCGCATGCCGCGCTGGATCAAGAAGGCGGCATGCGGATCGAGCGCGGGGCCCATCGGGCCGATGTCCTTGCGCATCGCGGCGATGAGCTCGTGGCCGCCCGATGATGGCGCCGCCCATCACATCGCCGTGCCCGGAGGCGTACTTGGTCAAGCTGTGCAGGTAGATGTCGATGTCGTAGGCGCCGTGGTTGTGAAAGCCGGCGAAGGTGTTGTCGAGCACGGTCAAAGCGCCGGCCGCTTTGGCATGCCGCGTCAGATGCTCGATGTCGGCGATCTTCGTGACCGGATTGGTGGGACTTTCGAAGATCACCAAGCGCGTCGGCGTCTCCTTGAGCACGCGCTCGATGCCGGCCAGATCCTCGATGGACAGCATGGTATGGGTCACGGCGAACTTGGCGAGCAAGTGCTGCACGATGTAGCGCGTCGGCCCATACGACTCGACGAACAACAGGATGTGGTCGCCCGCCTTGCACAGCGCCAGGAGGCTGGCCGCGATCGTGGCCACGCCCGAGCCGGTCAGCAGACAATCGTCCCGGCCTTGCAGTTCGCTCAGCAAGCGCTGCAACTGCGTCAGAGTTGGATTGGAGTTGCGCGAATAGAAAAATCCCTCGCGCTCGCCGCGCTGGTAGCGCAATGTTTCGTTCGCGTCGTCGAAGGTAAACTTCACCGACTGATAGATCGGCGCCACCAGCGGCCGATTGTCGTCGGGAACCGACGACCTCGGGCGGATGGTTCACCAAGGTGGTGTTTTTCATGGGCAGACACGATAGTCGATCCATCAATTTTAGGAAACGGGATGGCGAAGGCTCGAGCGTGGCGAGCCTTATGGCAAGCCTCACGGCAAGCCTCATGGCGATAGATAGCGATCCAGTTCCGCGTTGATCGGGGCGGTCGAATCGAACAGCGGATCGGCGTCCTGCGCTCGCAGTCCCAGATCGCGATACCCCGGATCCTGCACGAGCAGCTCCCGCGTCAGCATGCAAGGCTCGTGCAGCGTGAAATCCGCAAGCTTGTGCGCGACGTTGATCACATTGCTCTCCCAGCTCACCGCGCCGGCCGAAGCGTAGCTGTGCCAATGAGCGACCACGGCGGGCACCGGCGCAGGCAAGGCCCAGGCGGAAACCACCCGCGCGCCGACCTCGCGTTGGAAAACGTCGATCAAGCAATCGTATTCGTTGCCCACCAGATGCAGTGCGGCGCGCTCCGCGACCTCATGGATGGCGCCCAAGGCAACCGCCCTGCCGATGTTGTGCAGCAATCCGCACAGATAACATAGGCCGGTTTCCCGGCCCTGCATGCCGCTCAGCTGGCGCGCCCACAGCGCGCTTGCCAACGAGTGACGCCAAAGCCGGCGCGCCTTGCGGTGCTGACCCTCGACGTGCAGCATCTTTCCCTGCAAGGCCAGGGTAAAGGCGATGTTGGCCACATCGTCGAGCCCCAGCCACGCGATGGCGTGCTGCAGCGAGGTGATCGGCATGGACGGCCGTTTGGCGGCCGAGGAAGCGATGCTCAATACGTACTTGGCCAGCGCCGGATCGGTGTGGATGATGTCCGCCAAGAGATGCGCGTTGCCGGAATTTTTCGTGCCGCTGCGCACAACCTTGACCGCGACCGTCAGGCAGAGTCGGAATCGCGAGTTCATTGCGCGCGATGTGCTGCTCGACCAAGCCATGCACGGCCTCGAGGTTTTCGAGTTCTCGCTGCGATTGGGTTGATGGCTGCAGCACACCCTGAGTAACGGCTGGTGAAACAACGACTTGAGACGCCAGCAGCGTGCCCTAATGCACATCTTCAGCGGAAAAATGCGTAAACTCGATCGAACATGAACGCCGTCGCCGAACTCATCGACGCCGCGCGATTTCCCGCGGAAAAAGAGCCGGAATCGCGCTTGCGCGAAATTCCCTACAACTACACCTCGCTGGCGGACCGCGAGATCGTCATCCGCCTGCTGGGCGAACCCGCCTGGGACGTCCTCGACGACCTGCGCAGCGAGCGGCGCACCGGCCGATCGGCGCGCATGCTGTACGAGGTTTTGGGCGACATGTGGGTGGTGGAACGCAACCCCTATCTGCAGGACGACTTGCTCGACAATCCCAAGCGCCGCGGCCAGCTCATCGCAGCGATGCATCATCGTCTGGGCGAAGTGGAAAAGCGGCGCGATGGCGCCGATGCGGCGCGCGATGCCAAGGTGGCAGAATTGCTGCGCGCCGCGGCGCAGGCGGTGCAGCGCTTCGAGCGGCAGTTCGGCGGACTTCGCGGCCAAGCGCAAACGCGCCGCAGCGGCTCCTGGCCAAGCACACGCGCGCCGACAATGTTCGCTTCGATGCCTTCTCACGGGTCTCGCATGTCACCGATGCGACCGACTGGCGCGTGGAGTTGCCGTTCGTGGTGCTGATGCCGGACAGCGAGGCGGAGATTCCCGCGCTGGTGCGCGCTTGCATCGAGCTGGGGCTGACCATCATTCCGCGCGGCGGCGGCACCGGCTACACCGGCGGAGCCGTGCCCTTGACGCCTTGGTCCGCGGTCATCAACACCGAAAAGCTCGAGACCTTGGGCGCGGTGGAAACGCTTCGCGCTGCCGGGAAATACCGCGATGAGCGCCGAGCATTTTTTCCGCCGCCGGCGTCGTCACGAGGCGCGTCAGCGAAGCAGCCGAACGCGCCGGCTTCGTGTTCGCGGTCGATCCGACCTCCGCGGATGCCTCCTGCATCGGCGGCAACATCGCGATGAACGCGGGCGGCAAGAAAGCGGTGTTGTGGGGAACGGCGGTCGACAACCTGGCCTGGTGGCGCATGGTCGATGCGCAGGGCAACTGGCTCGAAGTCACGCGGCTGAATCACAATCTGGGCAAGATTCACGACGCGGCCGTCGCGAGCTTCGAGTTGGTCTGGAAAGACGGGACCCGGGCCGCCGGATGAGGCGCAAGATACTGCGCAGCGAACGACTCGACATCGACGGCGCGAAGTTTCGCAAGATCGGACTGGGCAAGGACGTCACCGACAAATTCCTCGGCGGCTTGCCGGGCGTGCAAAAGGAAGGCTGCGACGGACTGATCACCGCGGCGCGCTGGATTTTGCACCGGATGCCGAAATATACGCGCACCGTCTGCCTGGAATTCTTCGGTCAGGCGCGCGAGGCCATTCCGAGCATCGTGGAGATCGGCAGGTACCTCGAGAGCGAACGCCAAACCCACCGGAACGCTGCTCGCCGGCCTCGAGCATTTGGACGAACGCTATCTGCGCGCCGTCGGCTACAGCACCAAATCCAAGCGCGGCGCGCTGCCGAAAATGGTGCTGCTGGGCGACATCGTCGGCGAGGACGAGGACGCGGTGGCGGCCGCCACCTCGCATGTGGTGCGCCTCGCCAATGCCCGCTCCGGCGAAGGCTTCATCGCGGTAAGCCCCGAGGCGCGGCGCAAGTTCTGGCTGGATCGCGCCAAGACCGCGGCCATCGCCAAACATACCAACGCCTTCAAGATCAACGAGGACGTGGTCATTCCGCTGGAGCGCCTGGGCGAATACACCGACGCCATCGAGCGCATCAATATCGAGCTGTCGATCCGCAACAAGCTGGATCTGTTGGCGGCGCTGGAAGATTATCTTGCGGTCAGCCCGAGTCCTCGGCGACACGCGCGGATGGCGAATCGACCCGCCGAACCGAGGCGCTCGACCTGTTGGCGCGCGTGCGCCTGCACTGGCAGTACCTGCTGCGAGAACATGGACGCGCGCGCGACGGCGAACGTCCGGCACAGGTCTTCGATCGTCTTGCAGGATCGCAGCATCCGCGTCAGCTGGAAGACCGAAGTGCGCGCCACCGCTGGCGCGCATCTTCGGCGGCAGCGCATTCGCGCCGGTGCTGGCCGAGTGCGATGCCATGCACAAGCGCATTCTGCAGGGCCGGGTGTTCGTGGCGTTGCACATGCATGCCGGCGACGGCAACGTGCACACCAACATTCCGGTCAATTCCGATAACTACGCCATGCTGCACACGGCGAATCGCGCCGTGGCGCACATCATGCGCATCGCGCGCGGGCTCGAACGGCGTGATTTCCGGCGAACACGGCATCGGCATCACCAAGCTTGAATACCTGACCGAGGCGGAACTGGCGCCGTTTCGCAGCTACAAGCTGCAGCGTCGACCCGGAGGGCCATTTCAACAAGCACAAGCTGATGCCGCAGGGCGATTTGCGCCGCGCCTACACGCCGAGCTTCGGCTTGCTCGGCCATGAATCGCTGATCATGCAGCAGTCCGACATCAGCACCATTTCCGATGCCATCAAGGATTGCCTGCGCTGCGGCAAGTGCAAGCCGGTTTGCGCCACGCACGTGCCGCGCGCCAATCTGCTTGTATTCGCCGCGCGACAAGATTCTCGCGACCTCGCTGCTGATCGAGGCCTTCCTCTACGAGGAGCAGACCCGCCGCGGCGTGTCGATCCAGCACTGGGATGAATTGTCCGATGTCGCGGATCACTGCACGGTCTGCCACAAGTGCGAAACGCCCTGCCCGGTCGACATCGATTTCGGCGATGTCTCCATGGCGATGCGCGATCTGCTGCGGCGCATGGGCAAGAAGCGCTTCAATCTGGGCACGGCCGCCTCGATGTTTTTCTTGAATGCCACCAATCCGCAGACCATCAAGCTGACGCGCAAGATCATGATCGACTGGGGCTACAAGGTGCAGCGGCTCGGCAATCGGGCGCTCAACACCTTGGCGAAGTCCCAGACCGCGCCATCCGCCGGCCACCACCGGCAAGACGCCGATCAAGGAGCAGGTCATTCACTTCGTCAACAAGCGCATGCCGGGCGGCTTGCCGAAACGAACCGCGCGCGCCCTGCTCGACATCGAGGATCGCAACTACGTGCCCATCATCCGCGATCCTGCGCGGGTCAGCAGCGAATCCGAAGCCGTGTTTTATTTTCCCGGCTGCGGCTCCGAACGCCTGTTCTCGCAGGTCGGCCTCGCCACCCAGGCGATGCTCTGGCATGTGGGCGTGCAGACGGTGCTGCCGCCCGGCTATCTGTGCTGCGGCTATCCGCAGCGCGGCGCCGGCGAATTCGACAAGGCGGAAAAAATCATCACCGACAATCGCGTGCTGTTTCATCGCGTCGCCAACACGCTCAACTACCTCGACATCAAAACCGTGGTGGTGAGTTGCGGCACCTGTTTCGATCAGCTGCAGGGCTACGAATTCGACAAGATATTCCCCGGCTCGAAAATCATGGACATCCATGAATACCTGATGGAGAAAGGCGTTCGATTGGAAAATGTCACCGGCGTGCGCTACATGTATCACGACCCTTGCCATTCGCCGATGAAAAAGCACGACCCCTTGACGGTGGTCAACACCCTGATGAACAGCGCGCAGAACGGCGCGATCGCACAAGAACGAGCGCTGCTGCGGCGAATCGGGAACCCTCGCGGTCACGCGGCCCGACGTCTCGACTCAGGTGCGATTCCGCAAGGAACAAGAAGTGCGCGTCGGCGTCGATGAAATCCGCGCCGGCGGCCATCGCGGCGAGGTGAAAATACTGACCTCCTGCCCCTCCTGCCTGCAGGGCCTGAAACGCTTCAATGACGATGCGGAGATGGACGCCGATTACATCGTGGTCGAGATCGCCAAGCATCTTCTGGGCGCCGACTGGCTGCCGCAATACGTGCGGCGCGCCAATGCCGGCGGCATCGAACGCGTGTTGGTCTAGGTCATGACGACTGCCGCCGGAAGTTTGCGATGTGGCGGTGATCGGCGGCGGCCCTGCGGGAAGCACCGCGGCGATCTTGCTGGCGCGGCGCGGCTACAAAGTCATTGCGCTCGAGAAGGCGCGTCATCCGCGCTTTCACATCGGCGAATCGCTGCTGCCGATGAATCTGCCGGTCTTCGAACGTCTGGGCGTGCTCGACAAGGTGCGCGCGCTCGGCGTACACAAGCTCGGCGCCGATTTCCAGGCAGACAACGAGCGCGGCTACAGCACCTTTGCCTTTTCCCGCGCCATCGGCAACAGCCCGCCGCATTCCTATCAGGTGTGGCGCCAGGACTTCGACAAAATGCTCTACGACCACGCGCGCGACAAGCGGCGCCGACGCCCGCGAGGGTCAGGAGGTTCGTGAAAGTCGAGCAGAAAAGTCCGCGCGAATCCCTGCTCGAGGTGCAAGCTGATGACGGCCGCAACTACAGCATTCAGGCGCGCTACGTGATCGATGCCAGCGGCCGCGACGCCTTTGTCGCTTCGAAGAAAAAACTGCGCCGCAAGAACAACCGACACCAGAGCGCCGCCATATTCGGTCATTTCCGCGGCGCCGAGCGGCGACCCGGCGAAGACGCCGGCAACATCAGCATTTACCGCTTCGATCACGGTTGGATGTGGATGATCCCGCTGCCCGACGGCATCATGAGCATCGGCGCGGTGTGCCGGCCGGAATATTTGAAGCAGCGCAAGGGACGCACGGGCGAATTCCTGCTGGAGACGCTGCACCAGAACCCCGCTCTCAAGCGCCGCATCGAGCATGCCCAACTCGTCGGCGAAGTGCGCGTCACCGGCAACTATTCCTACGATTCGACGCGGATGGGCGGACCGGGATGGATCCTGGTGGGCGATGCGTTCGCGTTTCTCGACCCTGTGTTTTCCTCCGGCGTTTTTCTTGCCATGAGCGGCGCCGAGCAAGCGGCGGCCGTGGTTGATGAGGCGCTGCGCCAGCCTGCGCGCGAGAGCACGCTGATGCGCAAGCTGGAAAAACGCCTGCGTGCCGGCATGGCGCGCTTTTCATTCTTCATCTACCGATTCAACGGGCCGGTGATGGCGCAGATGTTCGGCCAGCCGCGCAACACCTGGCAGCTGGAGCAAGGCGTGATTTCCATGCTCGCCGGCGACCTGTTCGACACGCCCAAGGTGCTGTGGCGCCTGCGGCTGTTCAAGCTGGTGTACGCCATCGCGGGCTTGCGCGACTTCAGACGCTGGCGAGCGGAGCACAAATACCGGCTGGCACAGGCTCGCAGCGAATTCACCGGCGGCGACACACCCTTCGACGAGGCTTGATCGACGACAGAGGCCGGCCTAAGGCGCCGCCTTGTCCAGCCGCGCCCTGCGCGCCATCCATAAGCTCACAGCGACGATCATCGTGCTCACGACGCCTAGAGTGAGGGTGGCAAGCACGTTGATCTCCGGGCTGACGCCGAGCCTCACTTTGGAAAACACCACCATGGGCAGCGTGCTGCTGCCCGGGCCTGAGGTAAAACTCGAGATCACCAGGTCATCCCATGACAGGGTGAAGGCGAGGAGCCAGCCGGACAGAATGGCGGGAAAAATAATCGGCAAGGTGATGACGAAGAACACCTTCACGGGCCTGCGCACCTAAGTCCATGGCCGCCTCCTCGAGTGCGGTGTCGAAGGTCGCAAGACGCGAATTGACGATGACTGTCACATAAGCCATGGAAAAGGTCATGTGCGCAATGGTCATGGTGGTAATCCCGCGCCCGGCCGGCCATCCGATGAGCTGCTCCAGCGCCACGAACAGCAGCAGCAACGACAGTCCCGTGATCACCTCGGGCATGACCAGAGGCGCGGTGGTCATCGCATTCAGGGTGAATCGGCCGCGAAATTGCTGAAAGCGCGCCAGTCCAAAGCCGGCGAGCGTGCCCAGAATCACAGAGCCTGAGGCGTTGATCACGGCGACCTTCAAAGAAATCCACGCCGCATCGAGGATCTCCTCGTTGTTCAGCAGCGAGTAGTACCACTTCAGAGTCGGCGAATTCGCGCTGTCCCAGACAGTCACGAGTTTGGAGGCATTGAAGGAAAACACCACCATGGACAGAATCGGGATGTAAAGAAACGCGAAGCCCAGTCCGATGCAGGTGAGAATGAAATACGAGCTGCGATAGTTCATCGCGCGCCCGCCGTCTCGCGCGCCTGCACGCTTTGGTACCACATCATGAAGGGCACCAGCAGGATCAGCAGCAGGATTGCGACTGCGCTCGCCACAGGCCACGCGCGGTTCGAGAAGAACTCATCCCACAAAACCCTGCCTATCATCAGCGCATTCGGGCCGCCGAGCAGTGCCGGAATGACGAATTCCCCCACCGCGGGTATGAACACCAGCATGGAGCCGGCCAAAATGCCGTTGCGCGACAGCGGCAGGGTGATCTTGTAGAACGCCTGCCAGGGACGGCAGCCCAAATCTTCGGCGGCCTCGAGCAGCTGCCAGTCCATCTTTTCCAGATTGGCGTAGAGCGGCAGGATCAGAAACGGCAGATAGGAATAGACGATGCCGACGTACATCGCAAAGGGCGTGTACAGCATCGTCAATGGCTCATGAATGATTCCCGAGCGACATCAAAACGTTGTTGATCACGCCATTGGCCTTGAGCAACCCGATCCAGGCATACACCCGCAACAGCAGCGAGGTCCAAAAGGGCAGGATCACCAGCAGCAGCAATACATTTCGCAGCGCGGGTTTGGCGCGCGCGATGCCATAGGCCATGGGGTAGCCGACAACCAAACACATGAGCGTCGAAAGGAATGCCACCTTGAGCGAATTCGCGAAGGCATGCAGATACAAAGAGTCGGTGAACAAAAAAGCGTAGTTGTTGAAGTTGACCTTGATGGCCAGCGAGTTCTTACCCACCCACTCCAGCAGCGGCTTGTAAGGCGGAATCGCCAGATCGACGTCCGAAAAGGATATTTTCAGGACGATGACAAAAGGCACGACGAAGAACAGCAGCAGCCACAGATAAGGCAGCGCGACAACCAGGCCGCGGCCGGTGATACCGGCCACCCTGAGGCGTCCGAGTAACGTCGTAGAGCTAACGAGTCACCACCACCGGGCTGGTCGCGTCCCAGGAAAGATACACTTGCTGGTCCCAACCGATAGCTTCTGCGTGCCGCGAGGTATTGGATTGCGTGACGCGAACCACCTTGCCGGTCGGCAACTTGACCAAGTAGATCGACAAGTCCCCCAGATAGGCGATGTCTTGCACCGTGCCGCGCACGAGGTTGTCGGCGCCGCCCTGTGGCGCTGCGGTGGACATGAATATTTTTTCCGGCCGGACAGCCGCCCAGACGACCGCTTCGGGCGGCGCGCTGATCCCGTGACTGACATAAATCGTGCCGCCGAGCTCGGGCGAGGCGATCCGCACATAGTTGGGCTCATCCTCGATGAGCTTGCCTTCGAACATGTTCACCGAGCCGACGAAGTCGGCCACGAATTTGGAGCTGGGGAATTCATAGATTTCGGACGGCGTGCCCGCCTGGACTATTTCACCGTGATTCATCACGCCAATGCGGCTCGCCAGGGTCATTGCCTCTTCTTGATCATGCGTCACGACAATGAAGGTGACGCCCAGCTTGTCCTGCAAGCTGATCAATTCGAATTGGGTGTGTTCG
Organism: uncultured Gammaproteobacteria bacterium; assembly: GCA_963771615.1. Taxonomy (GTDB): domain Bacteria; phylum Pseudomonadota; class Gammaproteobacteria; order Steroidobacterales; family Steroidobacteraceae; genus Bog-1198. The sequence goes on along the minus strand of CAVYUD010000002.1, from coordinate 301,487 downwards.
CGTAATTTCTTATCGAGCGCGCCCAAGGGTTCATCCAGCAGCAGCAATTTAGGGCGCTTCACCAGCGAACGAGCCAGCGCGACACGCTGGCGTTGGCCGCCGGAGAGCTGATGCGGCTTGCGCTTGGCGAACTCGCTCATTTTCACCAGGTCGAGCATGGTCGCGACGCGCTCTTGGATCTCGTGCTTGGGCAGGCGGTCCTGTTTCAAGCCGAAGGCGACGTTTTGCTCGACATTCATATGCGGAAACAGCGCATAGGATTGGAACATCATGTTAACCGGCCGCTCGTAGGGCGGAATGCCCGTCATGTCCTCGCCGTCGATGAGAATCCTTCCCGGCGGTCGGCGTTTCAAATCCGCCCAGCATGCGCAGCAAGGTGGTCTTGCCGCATCCCGACGCACCCAACAAGCAGAAAATCTCGCGTTGGTAGATTTTCAAGGAAACATCGTTGACTGCCTTGAATTCACCGAAAGTTTTGCTGATGCGTTCGACTTCGACGTAGGGCCGCGCGGATGGATCGTTCCAGGGCTGGGCTTTGACGACGCCACCCGCAGATGTGGACACTAGGAGCCCGCCCTCATTGGCCCGTCTTGAATTTTTGCCAGACGCGAGTGATCGCGCGAGTCTGCTCGGGCGAGTCGGCCAGTTGCAATGCCAATTTCTGGCGCTGTTCCGGCGTCGGGTAAATGCCCGGATCTTCCTTCACCGCCGGCAGCACCATCGGACTGCGAGGCAAGGTTCGCATTGGCGTAGCGCTTGAAGTTCGAAACATCGGCGATAACCTGGGGCGTCATCATGTAGTTCATGAATGCGTAGGCGCTGTCTGGATCGGGTGCATCCTTCGGGATCGCCAGCATGTCGAACCACAGGATCGATCCTTCCTTGGGCACCGACATACTTGATCTCGATGCCCTTGTTGGCTTCGCGCGCTCGATCGCGGGCCTGCATCACGTCGCCGTTATAGGCCACGGAAATGCACAGATCGCCATTCGCGAGCGCTTCGATGTATTCGGACGAACTGAAATTTCGGATATACGGCCTGATCTTGAGCAGCACCGCCTCCGCCTGCGCAAGATCCTCGGCGCTTTGCGAATTCGGATCCTTGCCCATGTAGCTGTATACGGCACGCAGCATTTCCGCCGGCGAATCCAGCAAGCTGATGCCGCACTTGGCCACTTTTGCGGCGACGGCCGGATCGAATACCAGACGCCAACTGTCGAGCGGCGCATCCGGCATCAACGCCTTGACCATCTTCTCGTTGTAGCCGATGCCGTTGCTGCCCCACAAATAGATCACGCCGTGGGCATTGCCGGGATCGTTTGACGCCACCCTGGCCATGAGTTGCGGATCCATGTTCTGCAAGTTCGGCAGTTTGGACTTGTCCAAAACCAGGTACGCGCCGGCTTTGATTTGCCGCTCGAAGTAGGAAGCCGAAGGCACCACGATGTCGAAGCCGCTGCTGCCCGCGAGCAGCTTGGTCTCCAGGGTTTCATTGGTATCGTAGTAAGCAGGATGCACCTTGATGCCGATACTGCTTCTCGAAATTCGACAATGTGTCCGGCGCGAGGTAGTCCGACCAGATGTAGAGATTGAGGACCTTGGCGCCGCCGCTGGATTTCGCGGCCGTATCGCCGGCGGAATTTCCGCCGCCGCAACCGCTCAAACCCAACACGCATGCAAGCGCCAGAATCGCCGTCCGACGAACGCTCAACATCCGACGCTTCCCCTTTTTTTTAGCGCGCTAGTTATAGCGCAGCAGCCCCATCGCCGCCAGACGTTGACCTCGTCAACCTAGACGTTGAGCAACAGGTGTTCGCGTTCCCATGAACTGATCACCTGGGCAAAGGTCTCGTACTCTGCCTCCTTGACCGCGGTAAAGGCGAGTACGAAGCGATCGCCGAACAGGTCCACCAGGGGCTTGGACTCGCGCAGCAGACGCAACGCCTCCGCCAGCGTACGCGGCAGGGCAATCGCCAGATCATAGGCACTGCCGCCGATCGGCTCCGAGGGCTTGAGCTTCTCGATCATGCCCAGATAGCCGCAAGCCAGCGACGCGGCAATGGCCAGGTAGGGATTCGCGTCCGCGCCGCCGACTCGATTCTCCACGCGCCGCGCGTCCGGGCCCTGACATGGGCACGCGCAATCCGGCGGTTCGGTTGTCGTATCCCCAGTGCACGTTGATGGGCGCCGAAGAATGGCGGCTGATGCGCCGGTAGCTGTTCACATTCGGGCAGAACAACGACATCGCGCCGGGCAGATACTTTTGCAAACCCGGCGATATGGCTGAAGAACAGCTCCGAGGGCGAGCCGTCGGGGTTGCTGAAAATATTTTTGCGGGTCTTCGAATCGATGATGCTCTGATGCAGATGCATGGCGCTGCCCGGCTCCTTGGCCATCGGCTTCGCCATGAACGTCGCGTACATCTTGTGGCGCATCGCCGCTTCGCGTGCCGTGCGCTTGAACAGGAACGCCTGGTCGGCAAGGCCCATGGGATAGCCGTGCAGCAGGTTGATTTCCATTTGCGCCGCGCCGGATTCATGGATCAAGGTGTCGATCTCGATATCCTGCGCTTCGCAAAACGAATACATGTCGTCGAACAAAGGGTCGAACTCATTGACGGCCGCGATGCTGTAGGCCTGCCGGCCAATCTCCGGACGGCCGGAGCGGCCCACCGGCGGCTTCAACGGATAGTCGGAATCGATGTTCGGTTCGACCAGGAAGAATTCCAATTCCGGGGCCACCACCGGCTCCCAGCCCTGAGCCTCATACAGATGCAAGTATCCGGCGCAGCACGTAGCGCGGCGCCATCGTGACGGGGCTGCCGTCGCCGTAGAAACAATCGTGGATCACCTGGGCAGTCGGTTCGGCCGCCCACGGCACGACGCGTACCGTCTTCGGATCGGCCTTCAGTACGATGTCGATATCCGAGGGGTTCATCGCGCTTTGGTCTTCCGGATAGTCTCCGGTCACCGTCTGCAGAAAAATCGCCTCCGGCAGGCGCATGCCCTCCTCTTCGGCGAATTTCTCGGCCGGCATCAGCTTGCCGCGGGCAACGCCCGGCCATGTCCGGAATGATCGCTTCGACTTCTGAAATTCCGTGTTCTCTCAAGAATTGTTGAATCGTGCTCGCCATACATCACCTTGCAGCGTTTGCGCGTTGGCGGCTCGCCGCGCCAAAGGCAGCAAACAACGCGCTCGAAAACGAATCCTGCGCAAATTGCCATTCCGGATGCCATTGCAGCGCCAGCGCGAACGCCGGTGCATCGGCAACGCGAAAGGCTTCAATCACGCCGTCCGGCGCGCGCGCCTCGATGGCCAAGTCCGCGCCCAATTTTTCAACGCCCTGCGAATGCAGGGAGTTCACCTTGAGGCGGTCTCGGCCTGCGATTTTTTGCAGCTCTCCTCCAGGCTCGAGCAGCACCTCGTGCGCAGGAGCGTATTGCACGTCGAGCGGCAAGGATTCATCGTCGCGGTGATCGAGGTTTCCGGGCACCTCGTGCAAGCGCGGGTTTAACGTGCCGCCGTAGGCGACATTCATCTCTTGAAATCCGCGGCAGATCGCGAGCACCGGCAAGCCGGCCGCGACCGCGCGCGGAATCAGCGGAAGCGTCGTAGCATCCCGATTTGGGTCATGTAGTGTCCCCGGCCTGGCAGCCGGTCCTCCGTAATGTTGCGGTTCAACATTCGACGCGCTGCCCGTGAGCAGCAATCCGTCGCATGCATCCATCAGCGCCGGCAAATCGATCTCGGACCCCAAAGCGGGTACGAGCACCGGCACAGCGTTCGCGCCGTGCGCGACGGCCTCGATGTACTTCTCGCCGACCATGTGGAAATAGTGCTTTCCATACAGCCGGCGATCGGCCGGAATTCCAATGAGCGGCAGGCGCGACATGTTTAATATATTAAACGTCCGGATGGACGATTGATCTCAAAGAACGACCCCATTACACCATACCGGCCACGCCTCGTCCTAAGATCGCGTGCCAAAAGGGCTAAGATTTAGGCATTTCCAACACTTAGACGCGTTTGTCGCGATGCAGCAATGTTGCATTCGGGTGGAAAACCTAGGTAGGCTCACAGGCTCGAATTTCTGTCAATAGCCCTAAAATTTTAAACACTTTCGCGCCCAACACTGCGCCTGTCCCTGCCACCCGCCGCCTTCCTACTACGCGCTTGGACGACGCCGCGGCAGCCCGCGCGCCGTTGCGCGGCGAGGTGACTGCCGATGTGGCGGTGCTGGGCGGCGGCATCGCCGGCTGTTCGGCCGCGCTGCATCTGGCGCAGCGCGGCTACAAGGTGGCCCTGCTCGAGGCGCGGTGCGTCGGCTATGGCGCTTCGGGCCGCAGCGGGGGTCAGACGATTTTTGGACTGGCGGTAAGTCAGCACAAGCTCGAACGCGAAGTGGGCCGAGCAGACGCTCGGCGTTTGTTTGACCTTTCGAACCGAGGCGCTGGACCTGACTCAATCGCTGATCCGCGAACATGCCATCGATTGCGATTACCGCCCCAATCATGTGCACGTCGCGGTGAAACCACGCCACGTGCGGGAGCTCGATCAATGGGCTCGCGAACTGCATGAAAACTACGGCTACTCATCGGCCCAATTGCTGAGTCGCGAGCAGCTAGCCGGCCATGTGCGCAGCGATCGCTATTTGGCCGGACTCCTCGACCCGCGCAGCGGGCATCTGCAGCCGCTGAAATATACGCAGGGTCTGGCGCGTGCCGCGGTGCGCGCCGGCGCGATCGCTGTACGAAAACTCCGAAGTCCTGCGCTACGAAGATGGCGGCGAGGTGCGCGTGCATACCGCGCAAGGCACCGTGCGCTGCGCGTACCTGGTTTTATGCGGCAATGCCTATATCGGCGCGGTGGCGCCCTCGCTGGCGCGGCGCATTCTCGGAGTCGGCACGTACATCATCGCGACCGAGCCGTTGGGTGAAGAACGCGCGCGCAGCCTGTTGCCGAGCAATGCCGCGGTTGCCGACCTCAACTGGATCCTGGACTATTTCAGCTGCTCGCGGGATCACCGCTTGCTGTTCGGCGGCCGCGTCAGCTACAGCTCGGTACAGCCGCCGCGCCTGGCGGAATCCATGCGCCGGCGCATGGTGCGCGTCTTTCCGTCGCTGTCGGACGTCAAAGTGGCGAATGCCTGGGGCGGTTATCTGGACATCACCATGAGCCGCGCGCCGGATTTCGGCCGGCTGGCGACGAATGTTTACTACCTGCAGGGTTTCTCAGGACACGGCGTGGCTTTGGCCGGTTTAGCCGGGGCCCTGGCGAGTGAAGCCATCGCCGGAACGGCGGAACGATTCGACGTGTTCGCGCGCATACCGCATCGCGATTTTCCCGGCGGGCGCGCTGCTGCGCCGGCCCTCGCTCATGCTGGCGATGCTTTACTACCGGTTGCGCGACTCTGCTGTAGCGCTCCGGAGCGCTATTTGAGTTCGGGCTTTTCTGAAGCGGCAAAGCTGGCCGATGAGTTTCTGGCCGGTATCCACCAGCGTGACGGCTATTCAAGCCGCCGCCGTGCGAGCCGTCGCGCAGCGGATTAAACTCCACCGCGACCCGGTCGCCCGGCTTGACGGAATTGCGGGTCCAACCGCCGCGCGTCAGCACGCCCGGGCTGGTGGTTTCGAAGCTCCACTCCTGCGGCTCGCCGCCGCCGTCCGGCTGCACCAGCACCCAGATGACGCAATGCGGATTGGTCCACTGAAAGCTCTTGACACTGCCTTTCAAGGTCAAGACTTTGGTCCGGTCATACACCGCGAAAGAGTGATGCGCGTAAGCCGGCCAGGAAGCCGCTGTGACGGCTGCGAAGATGAATGCGCCAAGTCGTAGCTTCGTCGGGAATGAATTCATGGTTAGCCTGCGTCACTTCGAGTCGGATCCGACGGGAACGCCGTTGTGGAATTTGATGGGTACAAAGATCGAATTGCCGTCCTTGTCGACAGCCTCGTTGTAGCTGCCCTGTTCGCAAACGCCTTCGACGATGTCGTATTTCTGCGAGCGCTGGCGCAGATATTTGCGCGTGGTTTTCCACGTCTTTGACAACAGCTTGTTCGCGGTGATCTCCAAATCATCGGCGAGGGTATCGGCATTCAACAAATGGATGCGCTCGACGATGTGCATGTCGCCATTGTTCGGAACGCCCACCGCTTCGTTGACGGCGAGATAGACCTGCGGCAGCAGCGCGATCGTATCCACCACCAGCGTTTGACCTTCCCAATGACCAATCGAATGGCCGTGAAAGCTGGGATCGGGATCGTCGGGATGCGGCCGGCCGTCGGTATAAATCCGGCGCAGGCGATTGCCGTCGCCCTCGCCGAGCAAGGTCACCCTGCCCGGGCGTGATCAGCAGCTCGAAGGCGTTGTGGGTGATGAGCATGTAGCTCGGCATGCCGGTCGGAAAGCAGTGATCGATGACCGGGAACGGGCGGCCGGCCTTTTCTTCCGCGTACATATGCTGCGATTTGCTTGGCGGCCTGCGCGTTCCAAGGCGGTGGATTCGTGCGCTCCTGTGCGACTTGATCGCTGATGACCGGGGTCCAAACCCCGCCGAAGTCCGGCAGCTTGGCGAGTGCCTGCCAATCGGCGCAGCGTCGGTGGAGGATTGATGGCGTCCTTGGCGGCCGGTTCAGCCGCAGCGGCTGCCGCGAGCGTAAGGCCGGCGGCCGCGGCGAGCAGCATCGCCGGCAGCGCGTGCCTGATGAGGTTTTTCATGCGGTGAGAGATTACCTTATTTGAATCGCACAACGAAACACTTATGAATGCGCGCGTGCCGTTCAAAGTCCTTCGGAACGGTCGCGGCGCTGATGTCCTCGATCGGCAAGATCCGCGAGCGCAGTCGCAGTCCAATTTGAAGCGGGTGTAATTGGTGGAAAAAACCAGGCGGCCCGCGGGCCGCAGCAGCTTCAGCGACCTGCGAATCATGCCGACATGATCGCGCTGCACGTCGAGCACGCCCTCCATGCGCTTGGAATTGGAAAAAGTCGGCGGATCCAAGAAGATCAAGTCGAAGCGCGCACCGCCGGATTCTTGCTCCTCGAGCCATGCCAGGCAATCGGCGCGGTACAGCTCGTGATTGTCGCCGCGAAAGCCGTTGAGCAGCAGATTTTCGTGCGCCCAGTCCAGATACGTGTTCGACAAATCGACGCCGGTGGTGCTGCGCGCGCCGCCGGCCGCCGCATACACCGTGGCGCTGCCGGTGTAGCAAAACAAATTCAGGAAATCCGCGTCCTTGGACCAAGCGCGCAGCATTGCGCGCACGATGCGATGGTCGAGGAACAGCCCGGTATCCAGATAGTCGCGAAAATTGACCCAGAATTTCAGGCCCCCTTCCTGCACGGCGTGGCGCTCCGCGGCGCTGTCGCGTTTCTCGTACTGCTCGGCACCCTTCTGCGGTTTGCGCACGCGCGTATGCACCTGCGGCAGCGGCACGCCCAAGACCTCCGGCAACACCGCCAGCGCTTCGCGGCGGCGTTCGCGCGCGCTCTCCTGATTCACGGATTTTGGCGCAGCATATTCCTGCACGTAGACATGCCGAGAATCGCGGCCGTACAAATCGATGGCGAAGGCGTATTCAGGCATGTCCGCGTCGTACACCCGGAAACAATCGATGTGCTCGCGCAACGCCCACGGGTCCAAGCGCTGCAGGTTTTTGCGCAATCGATTGGCAAACATCTGCGCGCCGGGCCGACTCGACCAATCGGCGCGTACCTCTTCAGCAGGTCGCTGCGCGCTGGCTTCGTTCAAGTCGAAGCGCAGCAGCCGGCACTCGATGGTGCCGTTGAATACGCGGTGGCGTGCGCCTGGCGTAAATCCCTAGATTGCGGGCCAGCGGCGGATTGCCCGTGAGAATCGCCGCCTGCCAGCCCTGGAAGCGATCGCGCAGCAGCTGCGCCGAGCTCGGAGTACAGTGCCGGCAAGCCGGTCTCGGCGCCGATCCGCTCGCCGTAGGGCGGATTTGCGATGACCAAACCCGTCTCGCCCGGCGGCCTCTGACACCTCGCTGAGCGCGCGCTTTTCCACGTGCAGCCAGTCGGCAACGCCGGCCTGGCTCGCGTTGGTCAATGCGCCATGCGCACCGCTTCGGAGTCGATGTCGGAGCCCAAGATGCAGCGCCGCGGCGCGCGCGCCGCACGCCGCGCCAGCGCTTCTGCGCGCAGGCGCGCCCAGAGCGCCGCATCATGGCCGCGCCACCTCAAGAACCCGAAGTACTCGCGATCGATCGCCGGCGCCGCATCCGCCGCGATCAAGGCGCCCTCGGTCAGGAAGGTGCCCGAGCCGCACATGGGGTCGAGCAGTATTCCGCCGGCCTCGGCAATCTGCGGCCAACCCGCGCGCAACAGCACGGCCGCCGCCACGTTCTCCTTGAGGGGCGCGCGGCCGCCTTCGCTGCGGTAACCCCGCCGGTGCAGACTCTCGCCGGAGAAATCCAACGATACCAATGCCGTGGGCCCCTCCACGTGCAGATGCAACAGTACGTCGGGGCGCTCGGGCTTGATGTTCGGCCGCTCGCCGGTGCTTCGCGCAGATTGTCGCAAACCGCATCCTTGAGCAGCTGCGAGCCGTAAATCGTGTGCCGGATGCGATTCATTGCCGCCGCTGCAATCGCAGGCCAGGGTTGCACCGGGCGCCAGATGCTCGCGCCAATCGATGCGCTTCACGGCCTCATAGACGCTCTTGGAGCTGCCCGCATCGATCGACCCCAAGCTCAGCAGCACGCGCGTCGCGGTACGCGACCACAGACATGCGCGATAACCCACCTCGAGCGTGCCTTGGAATTTCACATCGTGGCTGCGCTCGCGGATGTCCTCGGCGCCGAATTGCGCGAGTTCTTCCGCCAACACCGAGGCGGCGCCCACCGGCGCGGTCGCGACCCAATAGCGGACATTGTCGTTCACGCTCAATGCACGTCTGCGGGATTGGGGGCGCGCAACTCATGCCAGTCGAGATTGGGATGATTCGAGAAATAGCGCTGCAGAATCCTGTACACATCGACATCGAATGCGGGGTAGGCACGGCGCATGCTCAAGGCCGCGAGCTCCTCTGCGGAGCGCGCGGAACCCAAATACATCCAGCGATCGAGCACGTGAAACTCGCCGCCGCGCGTGCCGTCCGGCAAATACGCTCCGGTTGCCCGCTCGCGCAGCGCGATGCGTCCGGGAAACGGCCAGCTTTTGATCTTCAGCGCGGAGAGCGCCAATTTGAGCGCGCATCGCATGCAGGATCAGCGGCTTCTTGCCGGCGCATGCGCCTCTGCACTTGCCGATCTGCAGGGCGAAGCATGAACCTTCGCTCTCCTCCAATCCGAGCACTTTGAGGCATAGCTGCGAGGCGCGGGCAATGTCGGTCAGCGCCTTGCGCGCATCCTTTTCGGAATGGAACACGCCGAAACTCTCGGCGAGATCTTCCGGCTCCAGCATGTCGATGCGCTGAATGCGCACCCGGCCCGATGCGTCCGGCGAGCCGCAAGGTGACGGATTCCGCATTGCTGCGCGTGCGGCGGTTGTAGCGCGGCTGTTGCGACTTGATCCATTGCGCCTCGAGCAGCATCGCGCCCAGTTCACCGGCGGTCTGCTGCCAATCGACGCGCCGCACCTGCGCCGCCAATTCGCTCGCGCGAGCCGGAGCGCGATTCGGCGAGCTGGTACAAAATCTTGCTGCGCAGCGAGTTGCTGCGGCCGATGTACAGCAGCTCTGCCGTCGGCGCCAAAAAAGCGATAGACGCCCGGGCGATTCCGGCAACTCATCCGCCAGCTCGGCCGGCAATTGCGCCGGCAGCTTCGGATGCGCTCAGTACCGCGTGCGCGCCGCAGCGGCAAACACGTCCGCGGGCGATTTCCCGCTCCAGCTTGCTCCATAAGTCCCACAAGACCCTGGCATCTCCGAGCGCGCGGTGCCGAGCGCTGCAGTTCAGGCCATGGCGTTCGATCACCACATCCAAATTGTGGCGCACGTGTTCGGGAAACAAACGGCGCGACAATTTGACCGTGCACAACGCGTCCGCGGAATACGCCATTCCGCACCTTGCGAAACTCGCTGCGCAGGAAGGAATGGTCGAAACGCGCGTTGTGGGCGACGAAAACCGCGCCGCGCAGCTTTTCGAACACCGTCGCGGCAAGATCGGCGAACAGCGGTGCATCCGCGACCATTTCATTGCTGATGCCGGTGAACGCCTCGATGTAGGGCGATATCGGACATTGCGGATTGACCAGCGAACTCCATTCTTCGAGAAGCTCGCCGTTTCGCACGCGGACGATGCCGATTTCGGTGATCCGATGATAGGCGGGATTGCCGCCCGTCGTTTCCAAATCAACGAATGCGAGGGTGTCAGCCGCGTCCATCAAGCGACAGCAAGGGATAGTAAAGGTCGGGCCGCCGGTCGCGGAATACGCCCCACGCCTGCCGATAACGGCGCATCTCATCCAAGTCGAACGTCGCGGTCAACACCGATTCGCTCTCCCGATCGGCCTCCGCGAGCTTTTCCCCGGTCGGCGAGGCGATGAAAGAGGAGCCGTAAAAGGTCATCGTGTACTTTTCGCCCTTTTCCGTGCCGATGCGATTCGAAGCCACCACCGGCATGACATTCGCCGCCGCGTGGCCTTGCATGGTGCGCTGCCAGTGGCCGCTGGAATCGATGCTGGCATCCTGCGGTTCCGAACCGATGGCCGTCGGATAGAGCAGCACCTCGGCGCCCATCAACGCCATCGCCCGCGCTGCCTCGGGAAACCATTGATCCCAGCAGATCGCGACGCCCAATTTTGCGTAAGCGCGTGTCGAACACCTTGAAGCCGGTGTCGCCGGGCGAGAAATAAAATTTCTCGTGATACCCCGGCCCTTCCGGAATATGCGACTTGCGATAGCTGCCGAGCACCGAGCCATCGGCATCGACGACGGCGATGGAATTGTAGAACGCATTGTTGGCGCGCTCGAACACGCTGATCGGCAACACCACGCCGAGCTCGCGCGCCACGCTGCGGAAATGCTCGACCGCCGGATGCCCTCCGAGCGGCAACGCCAGTTCCAGGTGCCGGGCAATATGGTCCTTGCAAAAGTACGGCGTCTCGAACAGCTCCTGCAGCAGAATCACGTTGCGCGCCCCTTGCCGCGGCCTCGCGCACGAGTTTCTCGGCGCGCGCGATGTTGGCGTCGCGATCCCAGCTGCAGGCCATTTGCGTGGCCGCTACGGTTACCGTGCTCATAGAGGCTCTATGCTACCCGATCTGCCGAATTTCAATTGTCGGACGGGGTCGCTTCGACCCCGGTAAATGCGGCGCGCCGGCGCCTGAAAAGGACTCGGCGGCGAACTCGCGCTGACGATTTCGCATTCCTCCCGGCCGAGATTGCGAAACCGATGCGGCACGGAACTCTTGAAGTAGTAAGCATCGCCCGCGCCCAAGACGCGTGATTCGCCGCCAACGGTCAGTTCGATCCTGCCCTTCACGACGACGCCGCCCTCCTCGCCCGCGTGGGTCAACATTTCCTCGCCCGTGTCCGCATTGCCGGCATAACGCTCGTGCAGGATCGACATGCTGCGTTGGGCCAGGCGGCCGCCGACGAGGCGCAGCTCCACGCTGGCGGTGCCGATGTTCGCCAGTTCCTCGCGCGGGAAAAAAACTTGCGGTTTGCCGCCCAAATCCATCGTGAAGAAATCGGCAAGCGCCATCGGAATGCCGTCCAGCACCTTCTTGAGCGAGCTCACTGAGGGACTGACCCGATTTTGCTCGATCAAGGAAATCAGTCCATTGGTGACGCCCGCGCGCTTTGCCAACTCGCGCTGCGACAGACCGTACATCTGCCTGACGGCCTTTAAGATGGGTGCCCACGTCGATACTCATAGTGTCTATTATAATAGACGGAATCAGCGGATGAGGCGTTAAAATTGAGGTTAGTGTTGATTTTCCTTATCATTGGCTCGCCTCCGTCTCTCCTCGCAAGGACATAACGCCATGAATGCACGCCTCACCCCCGACGCTGTGACGAATCCCGATCTCGACGCATTTTGGATGCCGTTCACGGCCAATCGGCAATTCAAGGCGAATCCGCGCCTGCTGGCACGCGCGAAGGGCATGTACTACTCGACCGCGGACGGCCGCGAGGTGCTCGATGGCGTCGCGGGCCTGTGGTGCGTGAACGCCGGACACGGACGCCGCGAAATCACCGAGGCGGTTACCAAGCAGCTCGAGACCATGGAGTTCGCGCCGACCTTTCAAATGGGACATCCGATCGCGTTCGAACTGGCGAACCGGCTCGCGAAAATCGCGCCGCCGGGCCTGGATCGAATTTTCTTCACCAATTCGGGTTCGGAATCGGTCGATACCGCGCTGAAAATCGCCATCGCCTATCATCGCGCGCGCGGCGCCGGGCAGCGCACGCGCTTGATCGGCCGCGAGAAGGGCTATCACGGCGTGGGATTTGGCGGCATGTCGGTCGGCGGCATGGTCAACAACCGCAAGTTCTTCGGCTCATCCATGTTGCCGGGCGTGGATCATCTGCCTCATACGCTGGACATCGAACACAATGCGTTCTCGCGCGGCCTGCCGCAGTGGGGCACGCATCTGGCGAATGAACTGGAACGCTTGATTGCGCTGCACGATGCCTCGACCATCGCGGCGGTGATCGTCGAACCCATTTCCGGCTCGGCCGGCGTGGTACTTCCGCCGGCAGGCTATTTGAAACGCCTGCGGGAGATCTGCGACAAGCACGACATCCTGTTGATATTCGACGAGGTGATCACCGGCTTTGGCCGCGTCGGAAAACCCTTCGCTTCGCAGGCATTCGATGTCACGCCCGACTTGATCACCACCGCGAAGGGCCTGACCAACGGTGCCGTGCCCATGGGCGCCGTCTTTTCGCAGCGAAAGATCTACGACGCATTCATGCAGGGGCCCGAGAATTCCATCGAGCTGTTCCACGGCTACACCTACTCGGCGCACCCCGTCGCCTGCGCGGCGGCCCTGGCGACCCAGGACATCTACGCGAAAGAAGGCCTGCTGACGCGGGCCGCTGCATTGAGCCCACCTTGGGAAGACGCCGTGCACTCCCTGCGCGGCCTGCCGCATGTCATCGATATACGCAACTACGGCTTGATCGGCGCCGTGGAAATGGAGCCGCGCCAAGGGAAGCCTGGGGCACGCGGCTTTGATGTGTTCCTGAAGTGCTTCGAGCGGGGCGTCATGGTGCGTCAAACGGGCGATACCATCGCGATGTCGCCGCCGCTTGGTGATCGAGCCGAAACAGATCGAACGCATGGTCGAGACTTTGGGCGCGGTGATTCGCGAGACGGAGTAATCGCCAGGGCGCTCGCCGCCCTCAGGTTTTCGGCTCGAAGATCGAGTACCACTTTTTGCAGGGCTCGCTCACTTCCCAGACGCCCTCGAAGCCGGCGGGAACGACGAACGCGTCTCCCGCCTTGAGTTCGTGCTTTTCGCCGCTCACCGATTCGATGCGAACGCGGCCCTTCGATGATCACGCAGAACTCGTGTTCGGTGTAGCGCACGCGCCATTTGCCCGCGGTGCTGGTCCAAATTCCGCAAAAAAATTCGCCCCTCGCTTCGGTGTACTGATTCGATACGCGAGTGCGCGGGATGCCGGCAAGGATATTTTCATGCGACGGATTCGCGGACTCGCCAGTCTGATATCGATCAAGAACCACGATCTTGGGCGGCACGCTCATGCGCTATCGTAGGCTCAGCGTATGCGCGGAAACAAGTGCGGCCCGGAGCGTCATGCTCCGGGCCGCTACCACCTCGATTTAGTTTTCACCCGTCACTCATTCTTGCCGACCTGGGCGACCGCCGCACCGGATTCCATCTGCAGCGTCAGCCGCACGCGCCGCTCCAGTGCATAGCCGTCGCTGTCTTCGGCGATGCTCTGGCTCTTGCCATAGGCATTGACCTCGAGCGCTTCATCGGTCGACGCCGGAGGCCAACAACAGGTCGCGCACTGCGTTGGCGCGGTCCTGCGAGAGCTTCATGTTGGTGTCAATCGTGCCGCGCGGATCTGCATATCCATCGACGCGGATCTTCAGTTCGGGGGACTTCGATACAGCCTGCGCCAGGACTTGAATCTGATGCGCAATGTCCGGCGTGATCTCCGCGCTGCCGGTGCGGAACAGCACATCGCCCTGCAGGCCATCGAGTACTTCCGAAGCGTCGCTTTGGCGGTCTGCGCCGTTTGCACCTTCTGCGAGAGTCGTCGAGTTTGGCGCTCAGGGCTTGATTACTGTCAGCCAGTTGGCTCTTTTCGCTCAGCAACGTCGATTTCTCGCTCTGCAATTGCGATTTATCGCTTTCCAGCAAGGCCACTTGCACCTCAGCTTTTTTGGCGTCGCTCGCTCGATGCACTCGATTGCCGAGCCAGGTCGCCAAGCCCGGCGCCCACAACCGCGCCGATCGGACCGGCTGCAAATGCGCCGATCACCCCACCGACCACGAATCCGGCCGGCTCCTGCGGGGGCCGCGGTTTTGGCTCGTCGGCCAAGGCCGCGGTGCTGATGCCCATCAACCCTATCGTCCACATCCACTTGGAATACCTGGAATATCTCGTGCTCATGACAAACTCCTCGCTGCCTCGCCATTCGAGGCGGCGACCGCCGCCCCATTGGCAGCCATTAAGGGCCCGCTTTCGGGCGCTCAGAGGATGGAGTCGTGGCAAATCATGGCGACGCAACGACGAATTGCAGGACAGCGGCCCTTCAGCTCATGCTTTCAGCGAGAAAGGCGTGAAGTTGGTGTCGATGTCGTAGTAGTCCTCTTTTTCGGCCTTCTTCAGGAACGCGACCACGCGATAGGTCAAGGGCGTTGCAATGATTTCCCAGCCGCTTTTCAGCGCGTATTGGGTGAACATGATCAGGGCTAGATGCGACCAGGGGCATGCGGCCGTAGAACGCCAGGAAATAAAAAATCACCGAATCCACCAACTCGCCGCACAGGGTTGAGCCGATGATGCGCGTCCACAGCCAGCGGCCTTGCGTCCAGATCTTCATCTTGGCGAGCACGTAGCTGTTGACGAACGTGCCGCATAGAAAAGCCATAATCGATGCCACCACGATGCGCGGCGTATTGCCGAAAATCGTCTCCACCGCCGGCTGATCGGCGAGCGACCTTGCCGAGGGCGGCAGATGCACGACCACCGCCGCCATCAGGGACGCAAAGGCGAGGGCCGCAAATCCCGCCCAGACCACGCGTCGATCGCGGCCGTAGCCATAAACCTCGGTCAAAATATCGCCGAAAATGTACGAGATCGGGAAGAACAAGACACCGGCGAGAAAGGTCACGACTGCCGCCGAATGGCAGACGGATGGTGGTCTCTTTTGCGGGTCCAATCAGATTGGAACACAGCAGATACGCAGACATATGCAGCCATCACAAAGTCGTAGTACTTGAACTGTCGGTGGTGCGATTGCGTGGCTCATGAGCGCGCCAGTGTAGCCCGCCGGCTGCCCGATTTGCCGGCGATATGTAAACCCGGTTGCGCTGCGGCCCTCTACTGTCGTGTTTTGGCGAAGACATCACATCAGCGACGCTGCCGGTACGGTAGATATAGGGGTATTCACCTCATGTAGCGGATTTATGGAGCAGGGCAAACCCTTGATGCAGTCGGAGAGTCCGCTTGTCGATTTCGATGCCGTCTGTCAAAAAGTGCGGGCGGCGGTCGAACCCAATCGTACCCATGCCGTTTCGTTGCACGACGAGACGGCGATGTGCTGTGGCTGAGCGAAAGTTCGCATGGGACCGGATGAGCACAATGCGGTCCGCGAGGCCGCCGAAGCGTTTGCCAATCCCGCCGCCGCACCAATTTTGTCGTTCGACTTGGGCGATTCGAAGTCTGCCGTGATGGTTCGAGCAGTGAATGCGCGACGTGCCTACGTCGGATTGATCATGATCGTCATGGACACGCGCATAGTTGCGCAAGGTGCGCCAAAGCTGATGACGCCGAAGCTGCAGCGGGCGTTGGTCCAGTTCGCGGGCATGCGTCCGGACCGAGGCCTGCGGCCCCGCCCGAAACGCCGCCCAGCGCTGCTCGTGCGCCGCGCTGCCCGCGCCCGCGGCATCGCGCAGCTCCCCGGCAAAAGCACTGCGCCTACCCAGTGCGCCCCCCGCTGCCGCGGCGGCCGCTACCACGGGCGGCGCTTCAACGGCGGCATCCGCGCCGCTCGCGGTCGGCCCAAAACCATCGCCGCTCAGCTCGAGCAGATCGTCTCGCGCGGTCCAGTGCGGGCGCCCACGCTCGACCCGGCAACCGTCTCACGTCCGGCCAGCTATGTCAGCCATGTGAGCGCCGCCCGCACCGCGACCCCAGTGCTGCCGGCGCCGCGACGTGGGGCCCCGCACGTGGCAAGATCCGCGCCTCCGGTGCCCCCAGCGCCCCCTGCAGCCCCCGCACGTCCTGCAGTCGCAGCGATAGAGCCTGCGCCCGAGCTGGTGGAAAGGCAGCCGGCGCACAAAGGTGTTCCGCCGGAGATCGATCGCCTCAACGCGGCGATGCGCAAGAGTCCCATCGTGCTGTACGTGCAGCACCTCGTGCCCTTGAGCAAGGGCAGCCAATTGAAGCGCTACGAAGTTCTGCTGCGCTCCGGGTCCGAGGAGGCGCCCAATTCCGCACCGCATGCGATGCTGAAGGCAGCCGTCGAGAACGGCTTGGGTTCGATGATTGACCGTCGCGTCGTCACCGAACTCATAGGCTGGCTGGTACGCCACCCGGACAGCTGGCAGACAAACGAAGTCATGTTCTCAGTGAACCTGACCACCACGGCTTTGCACGATGAACACTTCATCAAGTTCATCGAGTTGTGCCTCGCCAAGTCCTCGCTGCCCAAGGGCACGATCGCATTTGAAATCGACGCGCCGACCGCGCTCACCCTGGCAGACAAGATCAGCGATGTGGCCACGGCGTTGCATCGCCTGGGCTGCCCGCTGGTGCTCGATGATTTCTCACTGCGCACCGAGTGCTTCGACTTGCTGCGCCTGCCTGGAGTGCGCTACCTAAAATTGGCGTCGGAACTGACCTCGAGGATGCGCACTGACAAGGTATCGCAGGCGGCGATCACCGCAGTGGTGCAAATGGCGCGGGTTTTAGGCATGCACACGGTCGCCAAACGCACTGACACGGCCGCAGAACAAGAATGGTTGACCGCCCTTGGCGTGGACTTCGTTCAGTCGAACGCCATCTCGCCCGCCGTGACCATCGACAGCTTGAACAAAGGCGCACGGACAAGAATTTAGTTTCCTCGAGAAACCTGCGCTACCGGCTGGTTCCAGCCGCCGCCAAGCGCCTTTACCAAGAACACTGCCGTGGTGAACTGCTGGCCCTGAATCTGCACCGCTTGGCGCTCATCCGACAGCAGCGTTTGTTCTGCCGTGATGACATCCAAATACGTAGCCACGCCGCCCTTGTAGCGCTCGCTGGCGATATCGAAGGCGCGCTGCGCGTTGCGCACACTGGCGTTGGCTTGGATTTCGGCGCGCTCGAGCGAGGCCAGGCCCGTGATGCCGTTCTCGACCTCTTCCATCGCGGTCAACACTGTTTGCCGATAGGTTGCCACCGCCGCCGTGTAGTCGGCATCGGCAAAGCGCACATTGGCGCGCGTCTTGCCCGCATCAAACAGAGTTTGCGACGCGGAAAGCCCGATCGACCAAAGCCGGCTGGGCGCGGCGAATAAACTTGCCAGGGCATTGCTCTCCCAACCGATGCTTGGCACGCCAAACCCGGGCGCCAGATCAATGGTGGGAAAATAGGCCGCTCGCGCGACGCCAATTCGCGCGTTGGCGGCGGCCATGGCGCGCTCCGCGGAAGCCACATCAGGACGCCGCTGCAACAGATCGGACGGCAGCCCCAGCGGCACGGCCGGCAGCGGCGGTACTTGAACCGACGACGCCAGCGTAAATCCGGGAGCGGGCGTACCGACCAGGGTCGCGATGGCATGCTGCAATTGATCACGCTGATTCTGCAGAAGCTCGAGCTGTGCAGCGCTGGAATCGAGCAGCGCCTCTTGCTGCGCCAAATCCAAACCCGTTGCAAATCCCAAATCATGTCTCGACGAGACAAACTTCAGAGCGTCCTGCTGCAAATCCAAACTGCGGCGCACTACCTCCATTTCGGCATCGATTTCCCGCAGAGAGTAATAGTTGGACACCAACGTCGCCATCAAGATCAGCCGGGTATTCTCGAAATCCGCTTCAGCCTGTTGCGCGCTCGCACGCGCACCTTCCACTTCGCGGCGCACGCGTCCGAATAGATCGAGCTCATAATTTACCGAGGGGCCGAGGCGGAAATCATTCTGTACGGTCGACTGGTTTGGCTCCGAATAAGCGGCCAGCGGGCGATTTGCCGAATCCTTGCCGCACGTACCGCCGACCCGGAGAGTTCCACGCGCCGGGAACAGCGCCGATCGAGCGATGCTGAGCTGGGCTTGCGCTTGTTGCAGACGCGCGGCGGCCACCTGCAGATTCTGGTTGCTGCCGAGGGCTTTTCGACCAATGGGTTTAACTGCGGATCCTGGAACAGCTCCCACCAATTGCCCTTCAGCGTAGCATCGCCGGGCGCCGCTTCATGCCAAGGCGCCTCAGGCTGCCACGAGGGCGGCACCTCGGCCGTAGGCCGGTGATAGTCCGGTCCGACCGCGCAGCCGCGGCCAGAGCCGCTACGGCGGCTGGCAATCGCTGCGCAGCGCACGGCGCAATTCATGCTTATCGCACGCTCACGATGTCGCCGTCCGCCAGCGAATCGGCGGGATTCAATATGATGCGATCGTTGGCTTTGAGGCCGTCCAAGACCGCGACGCTGCTGCCGAAATCGGTGCCAAGCTTGACCGTGCTCAAGCGCACATGCCCGGCATCATCGACCGTCGCGACGCGCGGGCCATCAGGCCGAAATAGCAGCACGTTGATCGGCACCAGCAGGGCCGCGCCGTCTTGTTTGATCGGCAGCATCACCTGCACATAGGAACCGGCGATGAGCGCATCGTTGGGATTCGGCACGCGAATTTCGACTTGCATGGTGCGGGTGCCGGCGTCGATTGCCCGAGCGGTGCGTGCAATGGTGCCTTGATATTGCTCACCTTGGCGCTCGGCGAGACTGACCGTCACGACATCGCCCACTTTGACTTGCTGCGCATAGGCTTGCGGCACAA
Source organism: uncultured Gammaproteobacteria bacterium (assembly GCA_963771615.1). Taxonomy (GTDB): domain Bacteria; phylum Pseudomonadota; class Gammaproteobacteria; order Steroidobacterales; family Steroidobacteraceae; genus Bog-1198. The sequence continues at coordinate 282,355 of CAVYUD010000002.1, read as the reverse complement.
ACACGTATAGGCGCAGAGGATCGACCTGGGCAATAGTGAACAGCGCTTTGCCAACGCCGCCGTTGCCGGCGTCCACCAGGTCGCCGACATCGATATTGCGGCTGGTAATGACGCCGTCGAAGGGCGCAACGACCTTGTTAAAGCCCTGCAAATTGCGCAACCGCGCCGTATTTGCCTGTGCCGACGCGAGGTTCGCTTGCGCCTGCAGGTACGCGCTCTGGCGCTCATCGAGCTCCTGTTGAGTCACGGCATCTTTTTCGCGCAGACTATTCCAACGCTCAGCCGTGCTCTTGGCGAGGGCCTCGCTCGACGCCGCCTGCTGTTGCGCGGCGATGGCTTGCGATAATTCTTGATCGATTTCGGGAGCGGCGATCTCCGCCAACAATTCGCCTTTCTTGACCGAACTGCCGATGTCCTTGGTCCAGCGCAAGATGTAGCCATTGCTGCGCGCATACACCGTGGCTTCATTGATTCCCTGCAGCGTCCCGGGCAGCGTCACGGGCAGCCCGCCGCCGCCCGGCTTGGGATTGATGGTCGTGACGTACTGCTTGGCATGAATTTCCGTGGACGCCGCGAGTGCGGACGCCTGGAAGCCGCGCACCACAAAGATGACGACTCCGCCGACCAGCATGGCGCCCACGAGGACGCCGACGATAAACTTCGCGCGCTTCACGGCCGGGACCGGCGGTGGCGTTGACATACTAAATTATCCTCACGCGCACGCTTGCGCTGTTCGAGACGGCGATGCAAACCGGCATAAATGACCGGCACGAAAAATAATGTGGAGACCGTGGCAAACAACAGTCCGCCGATGACCGCGCGGCCCAACGGCGCATTCTGCTCCGCGCCCTCACCCCAGCCCAGGGCCATGGGAATCATACCGATGATCATCGCCAGGGCGGTCATCAGCACCGGTCTGATGCGGGTCGCACCCGCATCGCGCGCCGCGCTGACCGGGTCCAGGCCTTCGTTCATGCGTTGCCGCGCGAACGACACGATCAAAATGCTGTTGGCGGTGGCAACGCCCATGGTCATGATGGCGCCGGTGAATGCCGGCACGCTCAAAGTCGTCGCGGTGAGAAACAGCATCCAACAGATCCCCGCCAGCGCCGCCGGCAAGGCGGTGATGATGATGAGTGCATCGATCCAGGACTGGAAATTCACCACGATCAATAAATACACCATGACGATCGCCATCACGAGGCCGACGCCCAGCTCGATGAAAGAAGCGCGCATGGTCTGCGCCTGCCCTCTGCACGGTTACTGCCGAGCCGCGCGGCAATTGCGATCGCATGTCATCGACCAACGCGTTGATCTTTGCCCCGACGCTGCCCAGATCCCTGCCTTGCACGCTGACGTACACGTCGACGGCCGGGGTCAGGTTATAGCGGGACACCACTGCGAGCTGGGCAGCGGGCGCGACGGTGACCAAGTTGCTCAGCAACTGCGGCGCACCTCCGGCAGCCGTGCGCACCGGGGTGCGCAGCAGCGCATCCACACTGTCGATTTGGTATTGCGGCGACTGCGCCGCCAAGTTGTAGACCACGCCATTGACGGGATCCAACCAGAAACCGGGCGACGTCTGCGTCGTGCCGGCGGTCGTCGCCAGCAGATTCTGCGCCACATCGTTTGCACTCAACCCCAGCGATTGCAGCTGGCTACGGTCCATTTTCAAAGCCAGGGTCGGCAGATCCAGTCTTTGGTGGATGTGGGTGTCCACGGTTCCCGGAATTTGCTTGATCTGCTTCATGATCTTCGCCGCAAAGCCATAATTGGTGCGCACATCGGCGCCGGTAAACATCACGTCGATGGCGGCAGGCAGTCCGAAATTCAAAATCTGCGTCACCATGTCGGCGGGTTGGAAAAAGAACTCCACGCCGGGAAATGCGCTTAGGCAGCTGCGCGCCGCATTGCTTCGATATAGCGCTGACTCGGGCGCGTGGCCTTCGTTCAGCGATATCTGAATCTCGCCATCCAAGGTGCCGAAGGCGCCGGCATTGCTGTAGGTATTGTTGATGCTGCTGACAGGCACGCCGAGATTGTCGAGCACCGTCCCGAGTTCGCCCGCAGGTATCAGCGTGCGGATGACGGCTTCAATCTGGTCCGCCGCGCGCGCAGTCTCCTCGATGCGCGTGCCGGAGGGCATACGCATATGCAAGCGAATTTGCCCGGCATCCACGCTCGGAAAAAAATCCCTTCCCAATAGGAATACCAACCCGCAGGAGAGGACGCAAAACGCCAGGAAGCCGCCGGCAAAGGCGCGCCGCCGCTGCAACACCGCCGCAAGGATATCCTTATAGCCGGCGCGAATCCTTTCGAAGCGGGCATCAAATGACCGATATACCCGCTGCAACAAGCTCACCGGCGCATCGGCATGCGGCGGCGTGTGATCCATCAACAGCATGACGAGGGTCGGCACCAGCGTGCGCGACAGCACATACGAGGCGAGCATGGCGAACACCACCGCCTCCGCCAAGGGCGCGAACAAATAGCGCGCGACGCCCGTCAAGAAGAACATCGGCACGAATACGATGCAAATGCACAGCGTGGACACCAGTGCCGGAACGGCGATTTCGCCGGCACCGTCCAAAATGGCCTTGTGCAAATCCGACCCCAGATGAATGTGCCGCTCGATATTTTCGATCGTGACGGTCGCATCATCGACCAAGATGCCGACCGCCAGCGCAAGGCCGCCCAAGGTCATGAGATTCAAAGTCTGCCCGACGATGTACAGGGTGATGATCGAACACAAAATGGACAGCGGTATGGATACCGCGATGATGCAGGTGCTGCGCCAGTTGCCCAGAAACACCAGAATCAGCATCGCGGTTAGGCAGGCGGCGATCACCGCCTCGCGCACCACGCCGCTGATGGCCGCCCTGACGAAGCCGGATTGATCGAACAGAGGCTTTATGTACGATGTCCTTGGGCAGTATCTGAGCGGCAATCGGCAATACCGCGCGCAGGTTGCTGACGATGTCCAGAGTCGAGGAGCCGCCATTCTTGATGATGGGCATCAGCACGCCGCGTTCGCCGTTCTGCCGCACGATGTTGGTCTGCGGCGAAAATCCGTCCCGGACGTGCGCGACCTCCGATAAATAGGTGGTGGCGCCGTTCTTGGTCACCACCGGGATGTGGTTCAGCCCGGCGATCGTGTCGGGCGATCCGTTCAGCGCGATGGCAAATTCGGTCGCGCCAATCTTGACCGTACCCGACGGCAAGATGAGATTTTGCGCGTTGACCGCGTTGACGATGTCATTCGGCGTCAAACCTTTGGCGAGCAGTGCCGAAGTGTCGAGATCCACCGAGATCAGCCGCGATTTGCCGCCGTATGGGTAAGGGACGGCGACGCCGGGAATGGTCACCAGGCGCGGGCGCAGGAAATTGAAAGCGGCATCGAACAGCGCCGGTTCGGTCAACGTTGGACTGGAGATCCCCAGCTGAATCACGGGAATTGCGGAGGCGGAGTATTTAATGATCAGCGGCGGCAGGGCACCAGGCGGAAGCTGCTTCAGTTGCTGCTGCTCGGTTGCCACGATTTGGGCGATGGCCGTCGGAATATTGGCATTCGGCTGAAAGAAGACCTTGGTGACCGACAGCCCGGAAAAGGACTGCGACTCGACGTGTTCGATGTCGTGACGGTGGTGGTGAGCGTGCGCTCGTTCACCGCCGTGATGCGCTGACCCATTTCCTGTGCCGACAGCCCGGCGTAGGTCCACACGATGCTGACGACGGGAATGTTATTTCGGGAAAGATGTCGGTCGACATCTTCAGCAGAACCAGAGGCGTTGCGAGGAGAATCACCAGCGCCATCACCAAGAACGTGTATGGGCGCCGCAGCGCAACTTGAACGATCCACATTAACTGATTGACCTCTTTTCAGCATAGTTGCCGATACCGATCTTGAAATCAACACGAAAGTCCGTGCGGCCGGGATCGACAGCACTTGCAAATCATTGGAAACAAAGCAAACTACACCGGTCTGCAACGAGACGCCGGAACCGGGCTAAGTGTTTTGTTAGTCCCATGAGGTTCGGTTCCGGTTCCCGCTAAGATCCACGCCATGACATTCACCGCACTAATCGCTGTCTGCGCGCTCTTCGGGCTGCTCTTTCTTTATCGCCGCGATCCGCCGCTTGCGCCGCCGGCGCATGCTGGGCGGCATGGCGCATGGCGCCGCGGCGCTCATATTCTTGCTGGCCGCGGTCTGCGCGGTGCTCATTGGCACGAATCTGCGCACCTATCAACGTCTGGCGTATGAACAACCCGCGGGCGAGTTGCAACTGACGAAGGATGGCGACCGGCAGTTCAATGCGGTTTTGACCTACGCCGACGGCGAACACGCCAGCTTTCCGCTGCGCGGCGATGAGTGGCAGGTCGATGCGCGAGTCCTGAAATGGCATGCCTTTGCCAATCTGGTCGGATTCGACGCCGCTTATCGCTTGGAACGCATCAGCGGCCGCTACAGCCGCCTCGAGGATGAGCGCAACCTGCCGCGCACCGTTTACGACTTGCATGCAGCCCGGCCGCATCGATCCTTGGGAATTGGTGCACCGTTATCGCTCATGGGTGCCCTGGTTGGATGCGCTGTACGGAAGCGCCACGTTCCTGCCCATGGCGGACGGCGCCCTCTATGAAATAAAAGTCTCGCAGAGCGGGCTCGTGGCCCGGCCCCTCAATCAGGCCGCTCGAGACGCTGTCGGCAGCTGGCACTAGAGATACCGCATGAAGCGACTGACACTCACCGAGAAAATTCTGAGCGTCGTGCTGGGGCTATTGCTGATTGCGGCCGGCGTCGCCTGGTGGAAGACCGCCCCACCCACCGCTCCAGCGCCAGAAAAGCCGATGCAGCGATTACAGCCACCGATCTTGTGGACCAAAGCACCTACACCACGGCGCAACGCTTGGCGCAACTGGCGTTCACTGCCGAGGAGCAGTCATTCAGCCAATCGGCGCTGCGGATCGCCGACCATGAACTCGACCTCGCCTTCACCGAAGCGTTGCACGATGCCGAAGCACACCCGCCCGCCTTGAATGCCGACGCCGCGGCCATTCAAGCACGCATTACCAAGTCCCAAGCTCTGCTCAGCGCCGACCAACAGCGCGTCAATGAGCTCACTGGCGCGCTTGCGCAGGCCAAGGCCGATCAGAAAGACAAGATTCAAGACCAACTGGACCTCGCGCAGTCGCAATTGGAGCTGGACAAGGACGAATTGGATGAGGCCAACCAAAATTTGGTCGAGGCCGGCGGCAATCCGCGCCAGCAAATCGAATCGATGGTGCAGGAGCATGATGCGCAGACCAAGGCGCATGCCGAATCCACCGGCTGCCCAAGCGGCGGCCGAAGACAAACGGGGTTCAATCGGAAAATTTCGCGATTGGTGGCAGCTAAGACAGAAGCAGCAGGCGCTGGAGGCGGCGCGATTCGCCGCGCAGCAAAAGGCTCAAGCGCTCAGCGCCAGCGACATACAGCGCTAGCCAGCGGACTTGACGCCACCAAGGGAAGCATTCCCGAACTCGCTCTGCATACCAAGGCTGCAAAAGATGCGGCCCAGGCGCCGCCGCAGACCGTCACAGGTGCAGCACAGCCACGAGGATGCCGCGACGCTGGTTGGACGCACCAAGGCCATTGCGGCCGATCAAACGATATTGACTCTGGTCAATCGGCGCATCGCGGATCAAAACCAGCTCGCGCGCGTGTACGGCCAGTGGGCTTCAGTCGTAACGCCTGCAGTCGCGAACACTTGCGCACGGGCTGCTGCTCGACGCGTTGATCGTCATCGGTGTGCTGATCGCGTTGTTGTTGCTGGACGGCTGGCTGCAGCATCTGCTGGACAAGCCGAAGTTGGATCGCCGCCAGGTCGAAACCCTGCGCAGCATTACGCGCATGAGCTTGCGCGTGGTTGCGGTACTGATCATTTTGTTGATCGTCATCGGTATGCCGAGCCAATTCGCCACCACGATCGGCATCGTCGGCGCGGGCCTGACCGTGGCTCTGAAGGATTTCATCGTGGCCTTTTTCGGCTGGCTGGTGCTGATGGGCCGCAATGGCATCCGGCTCGGGGACTGGGTCGAAATCAACGGCGTCAGCGGCGAAGTCACCGAACTCGGCATGTTTCATACCGTGCTGCTTGGAGACCGGCAATTGGAGCGACTCCGGTCATCCGACGGGCAGGCGCGTGACCTTCACGAACAGTTTTGCGATCGAAGGCCACTACTTCAATTTCTCAACATCGGGACAATGGCTCTGGGACAACTGCAAGTGGTCGTTCCGATCGGACGCGATCCCTATCCCATCGTCGATGCCATTACCAAGCAAGTAGAGCGAAGCGACGCGCCGACAGCGCACACCAAGCCGAACAAGAGTGGCAACGCGCCGTCCCCGCGCAACGCGGCAAGTCGTTTTCGGGTACGCCCGGCGTAAATGTCAAGCCCGTGGTCGGCGGCGTGGAAATTTCGGTGCGCTACATCACTCGCGCCAACGAGACGCTACTTGGTGCGCGCGAAACTGTATCAGCAGGCCGTGGATCTTTTGGGCGCCAAGCCCGCGTCACCGACGCTAACGCTGTTAGGTTTCGGCCTGGGCCCGGTCTCATCCTAAGGAACTCAACGCAGGGAGATTAACGACATGCGGCTATTGATCGATTGGCTGATTGCCTGGCCGGAACGTGTGGCCAAACATCTGATGTGGCTTGCCCCACTGTTCGCGCGCATTACGGTCGGATGGGTGTTTTTGTTGAGTGGCTGGGGCAAGCTGCAACAACTTGCCGCAAGTGACCGAGAACTTCGTCGGCTGGGGAATCCCTTTCCCGCACTTCTTTACGCCGCTGACTTCAGGCATCGAATTTTTCGGCGGCCTGTTTCTCCTGCTGGGATTGTTGACGCGTATTTCAGCCGGAGCGCTCGGCGTGACGATGATTGTGGCGATCAAAGCGGCCAAATGGGGCGACGTCGATTCGCTCGAAACCTTGCTCGGTTTTGACGAATTTGAATACCTCGCCCTGTTCCTGTGGCTTGCCATCGCCGGGGCGGGCCCGTTTCGCTGGACCACTTGTTGATGAAAATGACGCGCCGCCCGGCGCCGGCCTAAGTCCTAAGTGCCGGGAATCGGTGTCCGCTATAATCAGCACTCGGCTCCGAAGCCGGCTTAGCACAGTGGTAGTGCAACGGTTTTGTAAACCGTAGGTCGGGGGTTCGAATCCCTCAGCCGGCATCTTTTTTCAAAAAATTATTTGTAGCAATTGAGCTCCGAAAAGCCTGTCGGTCGAACCCCCGACATAAACAAGCGGGTTCGACGACGCCACGCAGTGGCGGCGATCGCCCTTTAGGGCGACCCCGGAGGGGTGAGCGCGCAGCGCGAATAATCCCTCAGCCGGCATCTTTTAAGCCGCTGAAATCGCCGCTTCGGGGGCTCACCCGTCCAGTCCCCTAGTCTGGGACACGATTGGGACGCGATTTTTGGGTACTATTCCGCAGTTTTAAAGGCTTCTTAAGTGATGATTCGCCATAGCTAAAACACATGATTCCGACGAAAAAACCAAGCGACGCAAATGCTGCCGCTCGTTCCCAAAAACTTACTGCCGGATTTGCAAATAGGATGTCGGCGAAGCTTAGAAAAACGGCTGCCCCGAGACCCGCCCTCCCCATAGCTACCCTTCTTGTCTTCAACATTGCTAAAGCTCTCCTGTCTTAAGCATCAGTTCTCGCACTTTCGCCCACAAGCGTTCGTTCTCGTCCCGCAGTGCCTTGTTCTCTAGCGCTAGATCGCGCTTTTCCGCCTTAGCGGCCGTCTGAGGTGTTATTCCCTTCGCCTTGATCCGTTCTAGCTCTTGCTCCCTGTCCGCCTTAATCCAGATGTAAACGGCCGCCTCAGAGACGCCCAGTTCCTTCGCCAAAGCCACTACGCGCTCGCCTTTCTTGTAGCGCTCGACCGTCTTAGCTATGACCTTGGCGGGCGTCGCGGTTACGCCTAGAGCGGGCATCGTTCATTTTCTCTCTACTAGAGGTTCTATTACTGGCAAATTAGAGCATATCACTCGCCCCTGAACCCTACCAGGTCTCATTTCCGGCGAAACCTCTAAGTGCATTGTCCAATCTTACTATATCCTCTACTAGAGTCCTGTTAGAATTATTCGATGCACGCGGATAAGGGGTTTCAGAAATCATGTGTCGGGATCTAGGCCGACGTCGGCGGCGCGGGCCAGCCTCCGGTCCTCGTCGGTATCAAGCGAGCGGCACGCAACGGTGTACACCAACGCGGAGACAGGCAGTCCGACCAGCATGGCAATGTCGGCGCCGCCGAGCGCGGCGGCAATAGGGCCGGTATACAAAGGCGTGCTGAAGAAAGGGATCATCGCAACGAAGCCGACGCCGTAGGCCAGCAAACCGCGCCAGTTCCATCGCCCGTACATGCCGCGCGCATTAAAGATTTCGCGGACTGAATAATGTCCTTTGCGGACCCAGTAGAAATCGACCAGGTTGATGGCAGTCCAAGGCGTGAACAAGTACAACAGCACGGCCAGGAAAGCTCCGAATTGTTCGACGAAATCTTGCGATGACGCGTTGGCGATCACTGTCGCGGCGATGGCGGCAAACAGCAGAGTGGCCAGACGCTTTGTGAGCGTCGGGCGGCTTGGCTTCAAAGAGTCCATGACGCTCAGGAGCGTGAGTGAGGCCCCGTAAAAATTGAGCGACGTGACGGTGACCAAGCCAATCACGAAGCAGAGCAACAGCGGTTTCCCGAAGCCGGGAATCATCCCGTCAGCCACGCTGCGCAGGGCCTTCGCGAGTTCCATATTCGGGTAAAGGGCAGCCGCGACAGTGCCCACCAGCATGGTCCAGGCGCCGCCGATCGTGGCCCCCAAATACGTCCACCAGAACGACGCGCCGACGCCCACGCTGCGCGGCAAATATCGGGAGTAATCGGAAACATACATGGACCACGAGAGTTGATAGGAGGCAGCCGCAAAGAACTGTGCCAGGAAGGCTACTTTGTTGAACTCTCCCCAGGCCAGGAGCGCCGGGGAAAGCGGCGTTCTCACGACTACCGCGATGCTGAATAAGACGAGCGCCGCGATCAGCACATAGGCGGTCCAGCGCTGCGCGAGGTGAATCAGGTCGTAGCCGATGACCGCGAGGAATAGCGATAGCAGCGTAAAGCCCAGCATGATCGCCTGCTTGGAATCAATTCCATACAGCGTGTGCGCGGTCTGTGCCGCGAGAATCTGGTTGAAGGCGTTGAAGCCGATGTAAGCGATCAGAGCGACGCCCCATACCAGCAAAGCGCCCAAGTACCCGAACTGCGGACGGGATTGGATCATCTGCGGCAACCCCAGCTGCGGGCCCTGGGCCGCATGAAACGCCATGAAGAAGGTTCCAAATGCACATCCGAGAACCACGGCAAGGGCCATCCAGCTAAAGCTGCCTCCCAGGGCAATCCCCACCACCCCGGTGGCAACAGTCGCCAAATGCGCATCGCCCGAGAACCACACCGGCCACAGATGCCAGACCTTTCCATGGCGCTCGGCGAGCGGAACATAATCAATCGAGCGCTGTTCGATGAATTGGCGAGTCATGATTCGCCATCAGATAGCGAATGCACGGCTTCGTCAACGGAAATCAGTGCTGACGCCCGCCACAGTTGCCCCCGATCGGTTTAAATATTATTATCAAGATAATAAAAACACTGTTGGTGTTCAGCGGAGAATCTCTTATGAATCAAGATGTCATTATTTCATGCGCCGTCACCGGCGATGACACCAAGGTGACCAAGAGCCCGCACTGCGCCATCACGCCCGAACAAATCGCGGCCACCGCCATTGCCGCGGCACAGGCCGGAGCGGCCATCGTTCACATTCATGTTCGGGAGCCGGAAACCGGCGAGTTCAGCATGGAGACCCGTCATTACCGCGAGGTCGTCAAACGCATCCGCGAGAGCAAAGTCGACGTGATAGTCAATCTGACCTGCGGCATGGGTGGATACATCGTGGTTTCCGATGAGGGCCTCAAGGGCACGCCGGGCCCAGGCAGCGACTTCGTCAGCCAGGAAGACCGCATGCGTCATGTCATCGATTTGTGCCATGAAGGCTTGTACCGACCGGACATTGCGACACTGGATTGCGGCAGCTTGAATTTCGGCGACAGCAATCGAGCCTACGTATCGACGCCGAATTACCTGCGCAAAGGGGCCGCCATTTGCAAGGATCTGGGCGTCAAGCCGGAATTGGAGGTATTCGATACGGGTAATCTGTCCTTCGTCAAACAGATGATCAAGGAAGGATTGCTGGTCGCTCCGTCGATGATTCAGCTGTGCATGGGCATCCCCTACGGCGTCCCGGCGGACGTGGGACACCTGCTGGCGATGGTCAACGCGTTGCCGGAGAATTGTAATTGGGGCTCCTTTGCGATCAGCCGCATGCAAATGCCCTGGGTGGCCCAGGCAGTGCTGCTGGGCGGCAATGTGCGCGTCGGACTCGAGGACAATCTGTACTTGAGCAAGGGCGTCTACGCCAGCAACGCTCAATTAGTGGAGAAGGCTCGAACCATCATTGAGGCCATGGGCGCCCGGGTACTCACCCCGGCCCAAGCGCGCGAGCGCCTGCAGTTGCATTGAGCATTGCGATATGACGGGACCCCCGGTCTATCAGGTCAAGATCGAACCGGAATGGATCGATTTCAACGGGCATGTGCGCGACGCCTATTACGCTCTAGCGGCGAGCTTCGCCATCGATAGCTTGATGGATCATCTGGGTCTGGATGAGGCCTATCGGAAGAGCACGCGCTGCACCCTCTATACGCTCGAGATGCACATTCACTTCCTGCACGAAGTGAAGAGCTCCGACGATCTCAAGATCACGACTTCCGTGCTGGATGTCGATCGAAAAAGAATTCATGCCGGCTTCACATTTGTCTGCAGCCGCCTGGCCGAGCCTGCTGCGACAGCCGACGTGATGTTGTTGCACGTTCATCAGGGCGAGAAGCCCGAGAGCGCACCCTTCCCGCAAGCGGTGATTGAAAGACTAAACGCCGAAAAAATGTCGGCCGCCGCGCGCGATGCATGGGGACCGCTCTCGCGAAAGATCGAACTGAAGCGCCGCTGAGCATGGCGTCGACGGACATACGCCGATTGATTGCACCGCGAAGCATCGCCTTGATCGGATCCGGTGCTTGGACCGACGCCGTTGCCGCCGGCAATGCCGCCATCGGCTACTCGGGCAAGATTTGGCGCGTGCATCCGTCTAGAACCTCGACCGCGACGACGGCCTACTACCGCTCCATCGACGAACTTCCCGGTACGGTGGATGCGGCTTTCCTCGCCGTACCCAATGATGAGGTCCCTGGAGTGGCGCGCGCTCTGGCATCGCAGGATGCCGGTGGTTTTGTCTGTTTCAGCGCCGGCTTCTCCGAAACCGGTTCGGAGGCCGGCCGAGGCTTAACGGATCAGTTGCTGGAAGGCGCCGGCGCCCTGCCCTTCTTCGGCCCCAACTGCTACGGGTACGTCAATTTCTTCGATCGGGTTGGCATGATGCCCGATCAAATCGTGGGCGGCCCCGTAGAACGCGGCGTGGCGCTGATCTGCCAGAGCGGCACCATCGCGCTCACCTTGATGTTCAATGATCGATCGCTGCCGATCGGCTATTTGTTCACCGTCGGCAATCAAACGCGCCTCGCCGTCGAGGATCTGATCGAGATCCTGGCGAGGATTCGCGTGTGAGCGCATTCGGCCTCTATCTCGAGGGCATCAAGGATCCTGCGCGCTTCGCGCGCGCGGCCGACCTGGCGAGGAAAGCCGGCAAGCCCATTGCAGTGATCAAATCCGGGCGCACGGAGGCGGCTGCACGTACCGCGCGCACTCATACCGGCGCGCTTGCAGGCGCCGACCAGGTGTTTGAGGCTTTCTGTCGGCAGGCCGGCATCGCCCGCTGCGATACCTTGGCAACATTGTGCGAGACGCTGAAGCTCTTCCATGTCGGCGGACCGACCGGCGGCAACAAGGTACTGGTGATGGGCGCATCGGGCGGCGACATGGCGATGACCGCTGACATATCGCGCAACTTGGCGTTGGAATTCTCCGCCATCCCGCCTGCGCCCGCCGCCGCGCTGAGCGCGATCTTGACCGATCGCGTCACCATCGCCAATCCGTTCGATATCCATACCTATTTATGGTTTGATCCGCCGGCGCTGAAGCGCGTGTTTTCAGAGGTTCTGCACGCAGGATACGATGCGGCAGGCTTCATGCTCGACTGCCCGCCCGCCCCGGCCGACACGGCCTCTTTCGACGCGGTCATCGATGTGTTCATCGAAGCCTCGCGCGGCGCGCCGACCCGCGCCGCGTTGATTGCCTCGTTGCCCGAAACACTGGACGCTAGCGTACGAGAGCATTGTTTGGCGGGGGGTGTGACCCCACTGCAGGGACAACGCGAGGCGCTCGAAGCCCTGGCGCTCGCCGGCAGCGTCGGTGAGGCGTGGCGCGCCAACTCGCTCGTGGAATTGAATTTGCCGCCGTTTCAGGCGCAGTCGCTGCGGGTTGAGACGCTGAGCGAGCAGCAGGGCAAGAGCGAGTTGTCGGCCTTTGGGCTGGTCATTCCTCGCGGCCGGATTGTGCCGGGTCGCCAAGCCGCGCAGGCCGCGGCAGAACTGCAGTTTCCGGTGGTCATGAAGGCTGCGGCGGCGAATTTGGAGCACAAGACCGAGGTGGGCGGTGTCGTGCTCAACATTCGGTCGGCGGCTGAGGCCGCGGCGGCCGCGGAACGACTCTCGAATTTGTCGCCCGTGCTTTTGGTGGAAGAAATGATCACCGATGGCGTTGCCGAAATCCTGGTCGGCATCATCACCGATTCCCAATTTGGACAGGTGCTGATCTTAGGAGCCGGTGGAGTGTTCACCGAAATCATGGCGGACACCGTCAGCCTGTTGCCGCCCTGGACTGAAGGCGCAATCACGGCGGGGCTTCGCCGGCTCAAGATTGCCAAGCTGTTTGGAGGATACCGGGGCAAACCGGCCGCCGATTTCGAGGCGCTGATCCAGGCGGTGTTAAGCGTGGCAAGGTACGCGGCCGCAAACGTATCCAGATTGGTAGAACTCGACGTCAATCCCATCATCGTGCGCCCGGTGGGCCGGGGCGCGGTCGCAGTTGATACCATGATTCGGATGAAGAAACTGAGTTAACGGGGAAACATCATGTCCGACGGAATCCGCACTGCCACCGATGGCGCCGTTCTTGAAGTGACGATCGATCGGCCCAAGGCGAATGCGATCGATTTGAAGGCCAGCCGCCGATTGAATGAGGTGTTCACCTCCTTTCGCGACGACCCGGCTCTGCGCGTCGCCATCATCACCGGCGCGGGCGATCGATTCTTCTCTCCCGGATGGGATTTGAAAGCGGCCGCAGCCGGCGAGAAGTCCGATGAAGATTGGGGCGTCGGCGGTTTTGGCGGATTGAATTATCCCAGGAATCTTAACAAGCCGATTATTGCGGCCGTGAACGGCATCGCTTGTGGCGGGGGCTTTGAGGTGGTCCTGGGAACCGACATCATCGTGATGGAGGAGCACGCGAAGTTCGCCCTGCCGGAGATACAAGTCGGGGTGCTGGCCGATGCGGGCACGGTCAAATTGCGGCGCCGCATTCCCTACCATGTGGCCGTGGAGTTCTTGATGACGGGCCGATGGATGGACGCGGCCGAAGCCAAACATTGGGGGCTTGCCAATCACGTCGTGCCCAAGGGCGCCGCAATGAAAAAAGCCCGAGAAATCGCGGCGCAGCTCGCCTCGGGACCGCCGCTGTTATTTCCGGCAATCAAACAACTGCTGCGCCATACCGAGATGGTTCCCGAGCACGAGGCCTTCGAACTGCACGATGCGCTGGATGCGGTGCAACGCGTGATCAGATCCGAGGACCTCAAGGAAGGCACGCGTGCCTTCACCGAAAAGCGCAGTCCGCGCTGGAGCGGCCGTTAGCTGCTAGCCTCCCAAAGGACGCAGCAGACTGCGGGAAATAATGTGACGCTGCACCTCGCTGGTGCCGTCCCAGATTCGTTCGATCCGCGCGTCGCGCCAAATTCTTTCGAGCGGCAGGTCGCTCATCAGGCCCATGCCGCCATGAATCTGCAGCGCCTCGTCTGAAACCATGGCGAGCATTTCCGTGGCCTTCAACTTGGCGATCGCCATATCCATATCCGTATCGATCTTTTGATCGCGCTTCCAGGCAGCTTCGAGGACCAGCAGTTCCGCGGCACGCAGTTCCACTGCCATGTCGGCCAGCTTGAAGCTTACGCCCTGAAACTTGCCGATTTGCTGTCCGAACTGCACGCGGTCGACGGCCCATTGCTTGGACAGCTCGAGCGCCCGCTCGGCCCGGCCTAAACAGGTGGCGGCGACTTGCAGCCGTGTGGCGCCGAGCCAGGTGTTCGCCACATCGAATCCTCGGTGCAGTTCGCCGAGGATGGCTGCTTTGGGCACCCGGCAATCGTTGAACTCCAGAATGTTATTGGTATAGCCGCGATGCGAAACATTTTTGTATCCCGGCCTCACCTCAAAACCCGGATGTCCCATGTCGATCAGAAACGCAGTGATTTTCTTGCGGTTGCCACGGGCGCCGGCCTCCTCGCCCGAGGCCGCGAACAAAATCACATAGTCCGAATGTTCGGCGTGGCTGATGAAATGTTTCGTGCCATTGATGACAAAATCATCGCCGACGCCAACGGCCGAGGTCTTCATGCTGCGCAGGTCCGACCCCGCATTCGGTTCGGTCATCGCCAGGCACTCGGTTCGCTCACCTCGCACGGTCGGCAAAAGGTAGCGCTCTCTTTGCTCGCCCTCGCAGGCCAACAGAATGTTGGAGGGGCGCCCCACACAGGAGTAGTGCAGTGCGTAGTTGGCAAACCCCAGCTCTTTTTCATACAGCGCCCAGGTGACGGTGTCCAATCCCGCGCCGCCCACCTCCGTCGGCATGTTTGCCGCATACAAGCCTGCATCAATGGCCTTTGCTTTGAGCTCTTGTTGCAAATCCGCGCGCAAGACGCCGGTTTCTTCGACCTCCTTTTCGTGGGGGTAGAGTTCGTTATGCACGAAATCGCGCGTCGTTTTTATCACGAGTTGCTGTTCATCACTCAAGGAAAAATCCATGGCGGCCCCCCGTTAAACAGCCCGACTCTTGCGCTTTTCCTTGGCCCAGCGCCGCAGCAGCTCCAATTGCAGGCGCAACTGTTCAACTTGCGCAGTCGCCGGCCAATCGCGCGGGCTGGTGACGGCCCCTGCGGTCAATCCATTGATAAAAGTCACCACGGACTTAAGAACCTGATCGCGCACGGCGGCAGGCCAGTGCTGCCATTCCGGCCAATGCTCGGCGAAGCACCGCTCATACAGCCGAAGATACTCGCGATGCACCCACACGTTGAGTCGCCTGAGTTTCTTGTCCGCCGAAACCTGCCCCCAAAATGCCATCCAGAAAGCACATTCCGCCAATCGCTGCTCATCGATCGCGAGCGCTTCGGAAAGCACATCCAAGAGAGTCGTTTCCGCGCCGTCGCGCTCCCGCGTGAGTCGTTGCTCGATGCGCAGCAAAATCAGGCGCAGCGCGGCGAGAATGATTTCCTGCTTCGACTCGAAATAATGCGCCAACATCCCTGTGGTGTAGCCGGCGGCGCGCGCGATTCGGGCCACGGTGGCTTGCTCGAAACCGTACTTGGCAACCGCTTGGCAGGCGGCCTGGGCGATCTCATCGCGGCGCTGGGCATGATCGACGACTTTGGGCATGGCTGGGTTTAAGCGGGTCCAATCGAACGACCAGCCTCCGGCGGCCTGCCCAGTGCCGACTGACTCTCTCGAATTGCATCGAGCTTGGCTCGCACGCCGGAATCCACCGCCGTCGCCTTTGCCCGCGCCGTGTCGACATGCAAGTGAAGCTGTTCCGCCGTGGCGATGAGTACGTCATCGCGGCCGCGGTACAACCTTAGGAAAACATGCAGCCGCTTGTCATCGACGCCGAGCAGTTGCGTGGTGACGTAAATCGTCTCGCCGGCCTTGGCTTCTGCCAGATGTCTGGTATGACTTTCCACCGAGTAATACATGCGTCCGCCCGCGCGATAGGATTCATCGGCCCCCACTCGCCGGTATAGAGCGTCCATGGCGTCGCCGAATACCTGCCCGTAGCGAAAATCAGTCATGTGACGGTTGTAGTCGATCCACTCGGGCCTCACCGTGGTCTGAAGCAGCCGCAGCGGTGTCCCCGGCTCATCCGCGCTGGCCGGCGCAGCGCCCGCTGCATCTTTGTAAAGGCGTTCCTCGAGGGCACGCAGCGTCGCGCCGGCGCCCATATTGGTCTGCCGCAGCACTTGTTGGACTGCCACCAGTGAATCGTCCCGCAGCCGCTCGAGCTCTCGAATCGACCGGCCTGCGGCCTGCGCCTGCGTGCCCTCGACCATGCGGTCGATCAGCGTTTCGGTGAGTTCCGGGGCCTCGAGCTTGGTCCACGGCCACTTCAGACAGGGACCGAACTGAGCCAGCATGTGCCGCATTCCACTCTCGCCACCCGCTAGGTGATAGATGAGATTCGTCCCCATCGCCGCCCAGCGCAAACCCGGACCATATACGATGGATTCATCGAGCTCTCCCGTCGTGGCGACGCCGTCATGCACCAGATGCAGAATCTCGCGCCACAACGCCTCCTGCAGGCGATCGGTTAGATGCCCGGGGACCTCGCGCCGCACCCGCAGCGGGTGCATGCCAATGTAGGTAAAAAACTTCGCCGCGGCTTCAACGGCGGCCGGCGCGGTTTTCTCCCCGCCCACGAGTTCCACCAAGGGCAATAGATAAACCGGATTGAACGGATGCGCGACCAAGAAGCGTTCCGGGGCGACCATGTCCCTGGCCAAGTCGGTCGGGGTGAGACCCGAGGTGCTCGATGCGATCAGCACGTCCGCCGCCGCGAAGCGGCTCACCTCTGCCAATATCCGCTGCTTCAAGGGCAATTGTTCTGGAACGTTTTCCTGGATGAAATCGGCGCGTTCCGCCATGGTCTTGAGATCAGTCGTAAAGATGAGTCTGCCCTTGGGCGGCAACGGAGCTGAGGTCAGTCGCGCCAGCGCCGGTTCGGCGTTTGCCACCGCCCCTCGAATCCATTCTTCCATCTCCGGTTTGACATCCGCGGCGATGACATCGATCCCAAAATGCAGCGCCCGTGCGGCCCAGCCGCCGCCGATCACGCCGGTCCCGAGAAGCCCGAGAGTCCTTACCTTGCGCATTGATATGCCTTGAGCATCGCGATCTTTGTAATGTCACGAGTATAATATAAAAAAGAGTGCCGGGCATGATCCGGCCGCTCGCTGCTATTTGCTTGCGGGGGTAGCGCCCAGGACAGCGGCGATCGGTGGTGCCGCCTGCGGCACCGCCGCGCGGTAGTCCTTGCCGACGAATGCCGCCACCGTGGCCGCGATTTGCGCCTGGGTGACCGGCGCTGAGTGCGTGTGCTCGCCGAGCGCGGCAGTGTCCGGACCCAAGACGGCAATCCAGATGTTCTCGGAGCCCTTCTGCTCCGACTCCGTGTTCTTTCCACTGCACCAAGCCGCTACCCCGGCCGTGGTCGGTCGTGATGATGAACGTGGTGCTCCCTCGATAGCGCGGCATGGACTGCATGGTTTCCCACAATTGTTTCACGAAGTAATCAAACCGGTGGGCACTGTCGAGCACCAGATCGTAACGCCCCTGATGCGCCCAATTGTCGGTTTCACCGTATCCGACGAATAGGACGCGCGGCTGTCCGGTGCGCACATAGTCGATGAGACTCACCTGAAGGAAGGAGTTGCCGACATCCTCTTCGTCGAACTGGGTCGTGGTGGAGTACAGTTCGCGCAGCAGCGCTTCGCGCGGCGTCTCTGGTCCGCTCGAGGGCGGCAGGGTCCACCCGGTTTGCATGACCAGCCCGCTGCGGTTCTTGTTGAAAATATTGTCGTAGACATTCCAGGTGCCGTAGATGGCCACGCGTCCGCGCAGCTCATCGAATTTGTTCAGCCATTCGAATACGGTCGCGTTGGGATTCGGACCATATTCATTGCTGTCGATAGCGTCATTGGGATAGCCGGTCGACATTTCGTTGTATCCTGGATACGAGAACGCCTTGCCGTTGGTGACGTGCGCATCGCTACCCTTGAGACGATTGCCGAAAATCTGACCTTGCTTGGCAACCGTGCCCCACAGGAAAGGAAACAACAATTCCCGCCGTGCTTCGGCAGTAGGCCCCCAGTAGCGCTTGCGCAGATCCGCCTCCGAAACCCAATTGCCCCCGGTCTTATCCGAGATCAGGCGCGGGTCTGCGCCCGTGAAGACTTCCTGCCAACGCAGACCGTCGCTCACGATGAGCACGAGGTTCTCGGTCTTGGCCGCGAATACCGGTGCGGCCGCAAACCACGGGACAACACACAGGGCAAATGCGCGGAGGCAGCTGCGAAACTTCACTGATGCAACAGCACCGCGCAATTGGCGGTCCAACTCAAGTACACCTCATCGCTCCAGTCGATCGACCACTCGGAGGTGCGGCGCTCATTCTGTGCGAAAACCGTGACGAGCTTTCCGGTCTCGGTCTTGATTCGATAGGTTGAGCGATTTCCAAGATAACCCAATTCCCAAACCACACCCTTGATTTGATTGACCCGCTCGCCGCCCAGCGGCTGCTTGCTCAGGCGGATCTTTTCCGGGCGAAGCGCGACCCAGACACGCTGACCATTTCCGAAGCGGCCCAGTTCGTCCACCACCAGATCGCAGCCGGCCTCGGCACTGCGCACGATGAGATGTCCGGGAGTCGCGCCGCTGACCGTGCCTTCGAATAGATTGGTGGTACCGATAAAATCGGCGACGAAGCGGTCCTGTGGAAATTCGTAGATCTCGGAGGGTGTCCCGACCTGAACGACCTGGCCGCGGTTCATCACTGCGATACGGGTTGAAAGCGCCATGGCCTCGTCTTGATCATGCGTGACAAAGACGAAGGTGATACCTACCTGAGATTGAATGTTCATCAGCTCGAACTGCGTCTGTTCGCGCAATTTCTTATCGAGGGCGCTCAAAGGCTCGTCCAGCAGCAGCACTTTGGGTCTGCGAATGAGCGCGCGCGCCAGCGCCACTCGCTGCCGTTGGCCGCCGGAAAGCTGGTGGGGTTTGCGTTTTGCCAGCGGCCCGAGTTGCACCATGTTCAGCGCGTCGGCAACGCGCTGCCTTCTGACCGACGGCTCAAGATCCATGCGCCGCAGGCCGTAGCCAACATTGTCGGTAACTGTCATGTGCGGGAACAAGGCATACGACTGAAACATCATGTTGACCGGACGCTCGTGCGGGGGCACGTGGGTCATGTCGACATCCTCGATCATGATTCGGCCGGAACTTGGGCTTTCGAATCCTGCCAGCATCCGCAGCAAAGTGGTTTTACCGCAACCCGAAGCGCCCACCAGCGCGAACATTTCGCCCTTGAAAATACGAAGATTGACGCCGTCGACGGCAGTGAAGGCGCCAAAGGTCTTGTTGAGGCTTTCAATGACGATCTGCGGCTTGGCGTCCGGATCGAGCCAGGGCCGATCGGCGATCGATTGAGGCGCGGCGGCCACGCTCATTAGAACTGTCCGGGCGGCGTCGCGCGCCTGCGCTCGGGCGCAAAGAACGGCCGCTCGACCACCTGCGCTCGTGACATCCGACGCTCCCAGACCAGTTCTCGGCTCAAATAGATCTCAGCCCAAACTGTTGAGCCGACTTTAAAGTACGGCGCGTCGACCATAGCAAGGGCGATGTTGCGCTTGCAAGTCGGCGACCAGATAGCCGAGCTCACATTGCCGATTTCGCGCTTGCCGCTGTTGTTCGTGTACAGGAGCGCATTATGAGCCGGCTTGTTGCCCTCAATGTCGAGGCCGACCAGCTGGCGCAATGGACCGCGCCGCTTCTCCTCGAGCAGCGCCCGCCGGCCGGTGAAATGGCCCTTGCTAAAGTCCACCAGCCATCCGAGTCCCAGCTCCAGCGGCGACCTTTCGGTGCCGATGCGGATGGTATGGTCGGCCGATACGAAGTCGACATTCGGGCTCAAGAAGCCGGCCTCGATGCGTGCAATATTGAGCGCCTGAGAACCGATTGGGCGAACGCCGCGCGACCGTCCGGCTGCCATCAAGGCGTCCCAGTTCGCTTCCGCGTCTTTCGGATCCATCCACAGTTCGTATCCTAAGTCTCCGGTGAATCCGGTGCGCGAAACGGTGACCGCGCGCGAATCAAGCTCAAAGCGGCCAATCTCGAACAGCTTCAATCTTTCCACGCCCGCCAACCCTAAGTCCTCGAGCAACGCGCACGAGGTGGGGCCTTGCAGCGCCAGTGCGGCCACTTGCTCAGTGACCTCGCTCACCTCGACCTCAAAACCGAGGCTGGAATCGAGCAGCCAGTCGAGCTGGCGCTGCGCCGTGCAAATCCGGTATTCGCATTCGCCCAGCCGAAAAATGGTGCCATCATCGATCAACTGACCTAGATCATTGCACCAGACGCAGTAGGCCACCCGGTCCGGTTTCAGTTTACTCACGTCTCGGGTCACCAAGCGATTGAGGAACGCCAACGCATCGCGCCCGACAATCCGGTATTTGACCATCGGCGTCAGGTCGTACAGTGTCGTCGCGTTGCGTATCGCAAAGTATTCCTGTTCCACCGTGGTGAACACATCGACGGTGGTATAGCCGGCCCACGGGATGAAGCTATCGGTTTGGCTCAAGGCGCGGGCACGCTCATGAAAGGGGGTCTTGAGCAGCGGCTGCGTGAAATGCGATTCGGCGGACAGTGTCACGACCTCGCCTCCCCTCTCAATACCTGGTCGGCCGCGTTGCGACCGGCAATCCCCATCACGCCACCGCCAGGATGGCAGCCCGCGCCGCACAGGAACAACCCCTCGAGCGGTGTGCGGTATTGTGCGGCGCCCGGCACGGGTCGCATCATTAGGATCTGGTCGAATGCCAAATCGCCGTGGTGCCAGTGTCCACCGCTGCTGCGGAATTGTTTTTCCATGTCTGCCGGCGTCACCACCTCGGCGGCAACGATGCAGCCGCGTAGCCCGGGCGCCAAGGCCTCGAGCGCGTCGAGCGCAGTATCCAGAAAATGTTGCCGGCCGTTGTCCCAACCTTGCTTTGAGTGCATAGGGTGCGTACTGCACGATGGCCGACAGCACATGCTTGCCGGTCGGCGACAAGGTGGCGTCGTTGATGCTGGGAACGGTGATCTCCATCGTGGGCGATGCTGAGAATTCGCCATATTTCGCATGATTGTAGGCGCGCTCGATATGGCCTAGCGAGGGAGCCAACAGCAGGCGCCCGCGAAGCGCCGTCTCGGCGACTGCGGCAAAGGGCGGCAGACGATGCAGCGCGAGGTGGATTTTCGCGGCAAGACCCTGTGAGCGAATATGGCTCACGCGACGCACAAATCCGGCGTCGAGGTGTGCCGTGCCCAGCAGCTTGAGAAAGGTGGTCTTCGGGTCGGCATTCGAAATCACCTGCTTGGCGACAATACGCTCGCCGGATTCGAGCACAACGCCGCAGGCCCGGTCGGCTTCAACCAGAATACGGTGCACCGCAGACCCTGTGCGAATAACGGCCCCTGCCGCGGCGGCCGCCTTGGCGAGCGCATCGCACAGAGCGCCCATTCCGCCCTTTGGTTGCGATAACCCCGTATTGCCCGCCGCCGACTCGGCCGCGAGGCGATATAACAAAGTCAGCACCGTTCCCGGCGAGCGGGGACCAAAGTTCGCGCCAAGCACGGCATCGAAGCCCAGCGCCCCTTTGAGCGCCGCCGAATCAAAATTCTCTTCCAGCAGATCGTAAACATTCATGCCGCCGATCCGCAGCAACTCGCGCATATCGCTGCGCCCAAGTTTGCGTATCTGCCACGCCATGCGCAGCAGGCTCAGGCGATCAGACCATGCGTCGGTGCCCAAGCGCGGCGGTATTCTTGAAAAAATAGGTGCGAGGGCCGCCGCAAAGCGGCGCATGCGCTCGCGGTAGGCGCTATAAGCGGCCGCATCGGCCGCCGACAGGCCTTGCGCGGCGGTGCCGTGACTTAAAGTTAGCGCGGCTGCACCAGCGATCAGCGCGGTGGTCGGCAATTGTCGGCCGGCCCATTGCAATCCGTGCGACTCGAGTTTCAAGTCACGCAGCAAATCCGCCGGCATCAAATGCAAAAGATGCGCACCCGCGGAGACCCTGTAGCCTGGGGCGAATTCGCGGGTTACCGCAGCTCCGCCGACTTGCGCCCCCGCCTCCAGCAGCAGCACCGATCGACCTGCCTGCGCCAGCAGGGCGGCACAGACGAGCCCGTTGTGACCCGCACCGATGACCACGCAGTCATACTGCGGGGGGATTTGCTGGTTCGACATTTCAGTGCGTCCTGCCCAAGTCCCGAAGCACCGCGCGCGCGGCGTTCGCTCCCGGCGCTCCCATGACGCCGCCGCCGGGATGGGTGCTCGATCCACACATATACATGCCTTTCACAGGCGCCCGATACTGCGCGTAGCCGGGCACCGGCCGGTTGAAAAGCAATTGGTCCATGGTGAGTTCGCCCTGAAAAATATTGCCCTCGGTCAAGCCCACTTCATTTTCGATATCCCAGGGGGTCCGAATCTCGGCGTGCAGAATCAGGTCTTTGAAATTGGGACTGTGCCGCGCGATGGTGTTGATCACGGTATCGCCGAAAGCCTGTCGTTTGGCGGCGGTCCATTCACCGTCGGCGAGTTGGTACGGACAGTATTGAACGAAGACCGACATGTAGTGCTTGCCGTTCGGCGTCATGGTCGGATCGATTTGCGAGGGAATCAACATGTCGATATAAGGCGCGCGCGACCACCGCCCGTCCTTCCAATCATCGTAGGCGCGCTCCATCATCTCGATGGTATCGGTGACATGCATGTCGCCGCGAATGGAGGGCGAGCCTGCGGGTATCGCGGGGAATCGCGGCAGCCCATCCAAGGCGATGTTGAGTTTTCCAGATGAGCCGCGAATCTTGAAATTTCGGATACTGCGCAGGAATTCGTCGGGCAAATCCTGCGCATCCATTGTCTCCAGAAAGGTGCGCCGCACGTCCAGATTGGATATCACCAGCCGCGCTTTGATTTCTTCGCCATCCGCGAGCGCCACGCCGTGGGCGCGGCCGCCGCGCACCAGCACTTTCGCCACCGGCGCGCCGCTGCGAATCGTGCCCCCGCTGGCGGTGAACGAGGCGCCCAAGGCATTGCTGACGGCGCCCATGCCGCCGCGGGCAAAGCCCCAGGCACCCACGGTGTTGTCGATATCCCCCATATAGTGATGCAGCAGAACATAGGCGGTACCCGGCGAGCGCGGCCCCAAGGCCGTGCCGATGATTGAACTGCCCGCGAAATGCGCCTTGACGATTTCACTCTCGAAGTATTCGTCGAGAAAATCGGCGGCGCTCATGGTCCAGAAGCGCAGCGTGTCGTACATGCGCGCTTCTCCCATTCCATGGAAGCGCTTGCCGAGGTACAGCAATTCCTGGATGTCCCGCGGCTTGAACGAGGTGGGATCGGGCGGCTCACGCATCAATAGCGGCTTGATAAATTTGCATTGGCGCATCACATCGCGCGAGTAACGATCATAGGCCTCGGCGTCGCGCCTCGAGTGGCGCGCGATTTCGCGGCGCAGCGCATCGTGGTTGTCGTACAGCGCCAAGTGACCGCCGTCCTGCATCATCGTGCAGCCGCCCTCGTAGGGAATGATCTGAAGACCAAACTTAGGCAGCTCCAGCGCGCGCATGATTTCCGGGCGCAGCAAGCTGCAAACATAGGAGCAGTTCGAGTACGTGAAGTCCTGATACAAGCGCCGGCTGACCGCTGCGCCGCCGATGTAAGGCTGGCGCTCGAGAACCAATACCTTGAGTCCGGCGCGTGCCAAGTAGCAGCCTGCAACCAGACCGTTGTGGCCGGCGCCGACGATGATCGCATCCAGATCCTGCGGGTGCGCCGCGGAAACCGCGTTCAAGCCGGCACTTTGTGCTTGGCGCCGCTCGATTTCAGCGTCGCATCGACTGCGATTTCAAATGCTTTCAAGGTATCGGCCAGGCACGAAGCATCATGCGCCGCGGAGACGAACCAAGGCTCGCGTGAATCCGGTTCGCACAGCACACCTTCGTCATGCAGCACCTGCGCCATGGCGTCATAGAAGGAATAATCGCTGCTCTTCCAGGCCCGATAATTGCGCGGCGGTTCGTGCGCGAAGTACAGACCGCTCATGGAAGGGTGGCCGACGAAGCTATGGGCGATGCCGCGCGCGCTCAAGACGGCGCGCATGCCGCTGCGCAGACTATTGCCATATTCCGCAATTCGCTCGAGCGCGTCGGTCTCGTCGAGGATTTGCAGCGTTTTTTCGGCGGCGGCCAACGATACCGAGTGCGCCGTGTAGGTGCCTCCGTGAGCCACGCCGCGGCCGATTTTGCGCATGATCTCTTCGCGGCCCGCCAGCACCGAGATGGGATAGCCGTTGCCCAGAGCCTTGGCAAAAGTGCAAAGGTCGGCCTTGACTCCATACAGTTCCTGCACGCCGCCGCGCGCGACGCGAAAGCCGGTCTTGACTTCATCGATGAGCAACACCACGCCGTGCTTGTCGCACAGCGAGCGCGCGGCGCGCAGGTATTCAGGCTCCGCGGCTATCCCCAGGCAATTGCCCATAATGGGTTCAATCAGCATGCACGCAATGCGCTGCGCATGGCGCTTGAAGACATCTTCCAGCTGATTGGCATCGTTCGCCTGCACGAAGTGCGCAAAGCTGCGTGTGCTGATCGGCACGCCTTCGCTGTAGGGCTTCACTTCCGGATCGCCCACTTGCGACCACTTATCCATGGGCGTGAACCACATGGCCGCATCGAACAGGCCGTGATAGCCGCCTTCGAGAATCACGTAATCGTCTTTGCCGGTGTAGGCGCGCGCCAGGCGCAGTCCCGCCATCACCGCCTCGGTTCCGGAATTGGAGAAGCGCACCAATTCGGCTGCGGGAACCATTTTGGAAATGCGTTCAGCGACTTTCAGTTCACGTTCGGTGGACAGGGCGAATACACCGCCGATCTCCATTCCGGCGCGCGCCGCCTCGTCCACTTCTGGGTGAGCGTAGCCCAAGATGGCCGGACCGTAGCCCATCCGGTAATCGACGTAGACGTTATCGTCGAGATCCGTAATGCGGGCGCCGCGGCCGCTCTTGACGTAGATGGTGCGCTGCTCCCCCCAGTAGCGAAAGTTGGAGGCAACCCCGAGAGGCAAGCGCTTTACGGCGCGCTGGAAATGGGCATTGTTCTGGGTCAATTTTCTAGCCATGGGTTTCCCTCTCATTATCTGGCTAAAGGGCGAGGTTTGAGACCGTAACATTCGCCGCGTACCGCGTCCAGATTTATTATATGACCATATAGTTTTAGGATCCTGTGGGCGGTTAGCTCACTTAGTCGCTTGAGCGACAAATAGCCACAATCACCGCAAAATTTCCTTGCTGCAGTGCGGCTTGCTTGCCACCAATCGCCGCCGGTAGTACATTAAATGACCATATAATCTGTGGGCCACAGCATGAACACCCTTTCCGTCGCGAATCCAGAGAGCCTTGCGGCGATCAGGGTGCCACACGCCCTGCCTGCGTGGGTCTATAACAATCCGCAGCTGTCGCGGCTCGAGTTCGAGCGCGTGCTCAAGCCGAGCTGGCAGATTGTTTGCCACGTCAATTCGATTCCCAAGACTGGGGACTTTCAAACTCTGGACTTGGGTTCAGACAGTGTCATGGTGCTGCGCGACCGCGATGGCTCGATACGCGCCTTCCACAACGTATGCCGCCATCGTGGCGCACGCCTGCTTGATGGCGCCGGCAATTGTCCGACGGCCGTCACCTGCCCCTATCACGGCTGGACCTACCGGCATGATGGGGGTCTGATCGGCATGCCGGTCCGCGAAAGCTTTCCTGGTCTCGATCGCAGCCTGCACGGCCTACGGCCTGTGCGCGTCGAGGTTGCCTTGAGCTTCGTGTGGGTCTGCCTGGCTGGTGATCCGCCGCCCATCGCGACGGTGTGGGGTGAACTGGCAGATGAGCTCGCGCCCTATCGCCTTCAGGACATGGTGCCACTGGGCCCCATCACTCAGGAGAGCTGGCCGGTCGACTGGAAAATCGCCATGGATAATTACCTTGAGTCCTACCACGTGCCGATCGGCCATCCTGGGCTCTATCGCATGTTCACTCCGGACTACGAGGATCAAAAAGCAGTGCCCGGCGTTGCGCGCGGCTTGAGCTGGATGCGCGAGCATGACTCGCCGCGCTGGGCTGAAGGCCGGTATCAGCGCATGATCGGCAAGGTAGCGACGCATCTGCCCGCGGAACTGCGCCGCTGCTGGCGCTTCTATAGTGCGCTTCCGAATTTGGGAATCGATGTGTTCCCGGATCAAATGGACTTTTTCCAGGTATTGCCCGATGGTCCGGGACGTTGCCTGATTCGAGGCGCCGTTTTCGGATTACCAGATGAACGGCGCGAAATGCGCGCGGTTCGCTACTTGAGCTCGCGCATCAACACCCAGGTTAACAATGAGGATAAGTGGCTGTGCAGCCGGGTGCAGCGCGGACTGGCATCCCCCAGCTATCGACCGGGTCCTCTGTCGCAGCTCGAGCGCTGGATGCTCGAGTTTCACGACCTGTTGCGAGCGCGAATTCCCGAATTTGCCTTAGCCCAAGCGCCCGAACGGTTTGCCTGACGGGATTCACAAATCGGCGGGCGGCTGATCCATACCTAAGGCCGGGACCTGAGCCAGCAAATAATGCCGAAATGCCGTGACCTCCGTGGCACTCGACGCCGCCCGGGCTGCGCTATTCCCGAAAATCGCGAGGCCTTTCTGGGTTGACTCGGCGACGACGATCATCGATCTGCCCATCTGCGGGTGCAGGCGGGATGCCAGATATTGCGCGGCAAGCGCCGGCCGCGGATCGGGGCAATGCGTGTAGTGATGCCGGCGCATCAAGCTGCGGCCGGGCGCGACAGGCAACACTTGCAGAATCGAAAAGCCGTCAGGCCTCAATTCGATCAGATGGTTGGGTGCAACGAATTTTAAGCGCAGGTTGAACTCCGCCGCGGAGCCCAGCAGTCGATCGTACGACCGTCGACTCCAGCCCGCACCGCTTTCGCGCCCGGCCGCTGCCGCCGACTCCAGGCATTGCTCTACAACCAGCTTCCAATCCGCTGACACGCAGACTTCTGAAGGAGGTTTCAAGGGCCGTGACCCTTCAGGCAGCGCGAGCTCCAGCCAGGCATCGTCCCCCCGCGGAGTAGGCGCCGCACGCCGCCGCGAGCGCACCAAGATTAAATCCCCGATCAGGCACAAATCCAGAGCGGATAAATCATTCCCCTCTCGGGAGCCGCGGCGCGTGCCGTCGAGATTGAACTCCAATCCATGAACGGCGCACTTGATCACGCTCAGGTGGCCATTCAGTCCCGGCGCAAGTACGTGCGGCGCCTCCGTACAGCTATTGCGGAACGCGTGCAGTTCCCCGGCACCGTCGCGCAAAATCAACGGCCGCTCGAACCCCAAATCCGGCGCAAGAAAATCTCCGCTGTTCGGAACTTGCGCGGTGTGGCCGACAAATTGCCACGAATCCTGAAATAGCCGCTGCCGCTCCAAGGCGAAGAGTCGATTGTTATCGTAGGCCCAATCCGCTACCCGAGGGCCGACTTTGGTGTGTGATGCGCCGGACGAAGGAGACGCTAAAAATTGCCCGGGGAATACCGACTGAAGATACGCCATGCAACGCTGTTTCGCCGCGGGCCGGTCGATATCCGCCTTCAGTCGCGGAAGGCGAAATCCTGCCACAGCATTTCCAGCGCGCCCATCAAGCCCTAGTGCGATGCCTTTCGGATCGAGATGCGGCTGCGCGGTATCGACGATCAGCCGCTCGATCAGCTCATGCACCAGCGCGGCAAAGCCTTCATCCATCTGGCCGCAAATATCGTAATATTCCTGCCGTGAACTCGCCTCGCCCCAAAACGCATACCAAACGGATACCTTACGCGGGCTGGCGATTTCCGGATCGAGGTACAGATCAACCATCATTTCGCAGCGCCGCCACGGGGCTGGCCCTTGAGGCGCGCCACCGGCACCAGCAATTGTTCCTCGAACTCGGCCGCCAGAAATTGCAGCGAGGCGACCAGCATCGCGGCCTTGGAAGCAAAATAGAATCTCACGATGCCGGGGGACATTTTGGCAATGGCGACCACTTTCTCCACCGTCGTGCGCGACGGTCCGTAGATATGCAGTGCGGAGATGCAGGCATCGATCAGCTGCTGCCGCTGCCGGCTGTGAGTATTGCGGGCGCGCGGTATCGGCGGGCGCGGCGGGATTTTTTCTTGCGGTGGCGCATGCCGCTAGACGCTTATGAAACGAACAAGCGTTCGCGGCACCGCCGCTGATTGGCTGAAGAGCCGTGGCAAATGGCTGATCATTTTGCCGCCGCTGCTATTTCTCACGGTTTTCTTTCTCATTCCCTTTGCTTTCGCGCTGATGATCAGTTTTGCCGACACGGCTGTCCGAGTGCCGCCGTTCACGGACATTCTATCCGTCAGCCCCGATTGGCACATCCATCTGACGCTGAATCTCGGCAATTTCAAGTATCTGTTCGCCGACGAAGTCTATGGTCTTTCCTATTTTTATTCGCTCAAGACCGCATTTTTCTCGACGCTGGTTTGCCTGGCTCTTGGGTTATCCGATGGCCTATGCCATCGCGCGAACCTCCAAGAGCACTCAAAGTATCCTGCTGCTCATCATCATATTGCCGTTCTGGACTTCGTTTCTGCTGCGCGTGTACGCGCTCGAAGGGATCATCCGCGAAACCGGCCTGTTTGAATACGGCGCTGCTGTGGCTCGGCGTCATCGATCATCCTCTGCAGATCATGCGCACCACCTTTGCCGTGTATCTCGGCATCGTCTATTCGTACCTGCCGTTCATGGTGCTGCCGCTGTTTGCGACGCTGGAGAAGCTCGACCACTCGCTGCTCGAGGCGGCCGGGGATCTGGGCAGCCCGCCCTGGCGGGCCTTTCTCGATGTGACGCTGCCGCTGTCCATGCCGGGCATCATCGCCGGCTCGATGCTGGTGTTCATTCCCGCCATCGGCGAATTCGTCATTCCCACACTGCTCGGCGGACCGAACAATCTCATGATCGGCCGCGTGCTTGTGGGATGAATTCTTCGGCAACCGCGATTGGCCGGTCGCCTCCGCGGTCGCCATCGCTTTCCTGGTGCTGCTGGTCGGGCCGATCGCGCTCTACCAGCATTACAGCACCAAGCAACTCGAGTCCTAGCATGAACAACCGCATCTCTCCCTTTCTGATCTCGATCCTCTGCATCGGAATCGCGGTTCTCTACATCCCCATGCTGGTATTGATCGGCTATTCCTTCAATGCATCGCCATTGGTCAGCGTCTGGGGCGGGTTCTCCACCAGTTGGTACACGCAGCTCATTCACAACGATCAGATTCTCGACGCCGCGTGGCTGTCGCTCCGCATCGGCGTCATGGTATCAACCGGAGCGCTGATCCTGGGCACCCTCGCTGCCATCGCACTGGTGAGATTCAAACTGTTTCGCGGTCGGCTGTTGCTGACCGGCATGGTCAATGCGCCGCTGGTGATGCCGGAGATCGTCACGGGCATCACGCAACTGTTGCTTGTTCATCTCGATGCTGCACCTGTTCGGCTGGCCGCATCGCGGCATCACCACCATCGTGATCGCGCACATTGCGTTCTGCACCGCCTATGTGACGATCACGGTGCAGTCGCGATTGCACGGCGCCGACCGTTCGCTGGAAGAGGCCGCCATGGACTTAGGCGCAGGTCCCGTGCGCGCATTCATCGACACCACCTTGCCGGCTATCGCTCCGGCGCTGGCATCGAGCTGGCTGCTCAGCTTCACGCTCTCCCTCGATGATTTGGTGATCTCAAGCTTCGTCTCCGGACCCGGCGCCAGCACGCTGCCGATGGTGATTTTCTCGAAGGTGAAGCTTGGCGTCAGCCCCGATGTGAACGCACTGGCCAGTTTGATCATTTGCTTGGTCGGCATCTGTGTGCTGATTGCAGGCTACCTCATGCGGCGCACCGAACGGCAGGCGCGTACTCGATGCGCAGATTGGCGGAGCACTGAGGCTTCTAATCCGCGGTCTTGATGCGGGTCCAGGTGCGCGTTCGAATCCGCTCGGTTGCCGCGCTGACCTCCGCGGACCGGTACAGCCGCGCCTCGATTTCCGGCGTGGGATACAGCGTCACATCGCTGAGGATTTGCGGATCGATCAAGCGGGCGCGAGGCGATGTTGTCATTGCCGTAGAAAATCTGATTGGTGATCTCGGCGATCACATCCGGCCTGCAGAATGAAATTGATGAAGGCGTACGCGGCTTCGGGGTGCGGCGCGCCCTTCGGGATCAACAGCGAGGAGAAGGTCTGATTCGCCCCTTCCTTCGGCACCGTGAAGGCGAGATTCACGTCGACGCCGACGGCTTTGGCGCGGGCGCGCGAATAGGCATAATCGCTCGACCACGACATCGCGATGCAGATTTCCTTGTTTGCCAGGCCATTCATGTACTCGGTGGAGTCGAAGGAGCGGATATAGGGGCGCACCTTCAGCAGCAGTGTCCTCGGCAGCCTTGAAGTCCTCGCGCTTGGTGGTGTTGGGATCCAGTCCCAGATACTTCAGCGCCAGCTGCAGCACATCTTCGGCGGAATCGATTAACGTGACGCCGCAATCGGCGAATTTGGCGACGACTTCCGGCTTGAATATCATATCGAGGCTGTCGACCGGTGCGTTCGGCATGCGCGCCTTGACCATGTCGACGTTGTAGGCGAAGCCGTTGATCGAATGCAGATACGGCACGGCGTGCTGATTGCCCGGATCGTATTGCGCCTGAATCGCCGAGATTCGCGGATCCAGGTTCTTCCAATTCGTCAGCTTGCTCTTATCGAGCGCCTCGTAAACGCCGGCCTTGATCTCGCGGCTGAAAAAATCCGTCGAGGCGCTCACCACATCGTAGCCGGAACTGCCGGCCATGAGCCGCGCTTCCATGGTTTCCTCGGCGTCGTAGACATCGTAGGTGACCTTGATGCCGGTCAGCTTCTCGAATTTCGCGATGGTGTCGGGGCCGATGAAATCCGACCAATTGTAGATGAATAAGCCGCTTCTCCTCGGCCGCGCGACATGCTGCTGATGCCGCCGATCGCCACCGCGAGCAGGCAATACCAGCATGCCGGCTGCATACCGCCCGAATCTCATCTTCCTCACCTCTAGCCGCCGCCGGTCTTTGCCTCCGAATCGATACTTCAATCTTAAGCCAAACACGCGCGGCTCATTGGTGGTCTCGCGCCCGTCGTAGTTGTAGCGATTGGTGTAAATCACCGCGCGCGTATTGCTAAGATTGGTGACGTATGCCTCGACGCCCCAGCTATCCCTGGCATTGTTGAAGCCCAAGCGCAATGTTGCTCAAGGTATAAGCCGGCTGCAAGCTCACGGCTGGTCGTCGCTCAAGCGTGCTGGTGTTCAGATCGCTCCACATGTCGCCGGTATAGGAAATGTCGAACTGAGCTGTAGGCGTTGAAGCTCGGTCCCAATGGTCCATTTCGTAGCGCGCGCTGGCGCTGCCCTTGAAGTAAGGCACAAAGGGCAGGCGCTGGCCGCTGGTAACGACGAATTCGGGATTGTCGTAAGCGTTGCTGGTCATGACGGAATCGTTGTAGTTGCCGGCCAGCGACAGCGTCAATCCGTGAATGGGCCGGTATTCGATATTGCTTTCAACGCCGTAGATACGCGCATTGCCGATGTTGGCATTGAAAGTTACAGGATCGATCGCCAGATCGAACACCGCCGTCTGATAGTTCTTCCACGGCATGTAGTAGACGGCGCCGTTGAAAAGGAATCGGCCCCCGTCCGATCACGGTCTTCCAGCCTATCTCATAACTGTCCAACGTATCCGGCTGGTAGGTGGCGGGCACCAAGGGATTGGCTGGACCGGCAGATGTATTAAATCCGCCGTCGCGAAACCCTTGAGCGAAGGAAAAATAAAACAGCGCGTTGTCGCTGTATTTGTAGTTGATGCCCGCTTTGTACGTGACGCTTGGAGAAGGACACGGATTCCGTCGGCGTCGGCTCCTTGGGCTGATAGAAATAGCCGCTCCAATCGTCGGAACTCGAATCGTGCGATTTGAAATCTCTGAAGCCCACGATCACGCTCCATTGCTTGGTGAGATCCTGCGTGATCTCGCCGAAGGTCGCGAACTGGTGATTGTCGGTGCGCTGGTTGCTGTAGCTGTACCACTCACTGGGCAGCGGTGTCGCGCCGTCGTAGTAGCTCAAGGCGGTTTGCGCCGCCTGGCCGTTTAAATTGATGCCGGGGTAAGCGTAGAAATCCGAGTAGATGTCGCGGGTCTGCTCCAAGTACAAGCCCACCGTCCAATGGGTAGAGCCGCCAGGCTTGGATGACAAGCGCAGTTCGTGCGACCAGCGATCGGTCTTGATCGCGGTAGTCCGTGTACATGGTGGGCACATTGCAGCCGGCAAAGCTGTCGGCTACGCCCGGCGTGCCGGAGGGCGCGGAAGTCTGCGCAGGCGAAGCTCTGCACCCAGCCCGCGTAGCTTTGATATCCAGTGTTATTCGGCTGAATTTGCGCGTACTGCACGTATTCCGAGTATTCATTGATGGTGTGATTGGCCCGATTCCAATAGCCGCCGGCATAGATCAGATCGCCGATGCCCACATCGCCCTGACGGTGAGCGACATCAAGCGGTTGATGCGCTCGCCGCTTTCGGGCCCGAAGCGCGAAACATTGCGCTCGCCATACCGGCTGGGATCTTGGTCCCAGGCGCCGTGCGTTGATTGAGTCTGATAATCTCCCGAGAGGATGGCCGACCATTCATCATTGAACTTGTAAGTTGATCGCGGCCCGGCCGCCATAGATTCGTTCGTGGTTATAGTTATTGCCCGCCCACTCCGAGTTATTGCTGGTGGTGCCGTTGATCCAATTGCGGCGTGGTCTCCAGATTATTGATGAAGCCGCCCTGATGATCGTAAAAGCCCGACACGCGCAGCGCGGCCTTGTCTGCGATCAGCGGAATGTTGACATACCCTTCAACGATTTCATTCTGCAAGCCGCCGTCGATTTGACCGCCATCAAGATCGATTCCGGCCGCAAAGGCCGACGGATCCGGCTTGTTGGTGATGATCTTGACGGCGCCCGACATCGAACTCGCGCCGTACAGCGTACCTTGCGGTCCATTCAGCACTTCGATGCGCTGGATGTCATACATGTGCAGATCCGGTATGCCACCGAAATAGCTTAAGCTTTGCTCGTCCAGATAAAGCCCGGTGGTCGATGTGTTCGCACACATTCGGATTGCTGCCGTCGGAGACGCCGCGCATGAAGAATTCCTGATAGCCCGGTCCGATGCTGATGTAGGAAATCGACGGCGAGCGGGTTGCGTAGTCCTCGAACTGGTTGATATTCATGTTCTGAATATCTTGCGCGGTAAACACATCGATGCTCTGGGGAACATCTTGCAGATTCTCGGTTTGTTTGCGCGCGGTGACGGTAATTTCCGCCAGTGCGTCCGAGTCGGCTGCATGCGCCGGCATGCTGACCGCGGCCGCGCCGGACAGTATCGAGGCGATCGCCACTCGCAGCGCCGTTTGCCTGGACAGTTTCCCGTCAGGCGCTCGATTTATGGCGCGTACCTTCATCCCCGGTTCTCCCATACTCGATGTCGATGCCATCATTACTTGCGCTCGCACCGCTCGTCAATCATTTTATATGACTGTATAACTACAATATCGATGTGGGCGCCCTGCGGCCAAGCCGATGGTGCGACGCAACGGGCTGAGCTGCAGGCGATAGATATCGCGCAAAACGCCTGGTTAGGGGCGTCGCAGCACGGAATCGTCAGATCGGCGGGCGTGCCCGACTGACTTCAACATGCAGCCGCCGGCTCCATCGAACAATTCTTATATGACCGTATAATGACTACTGCTAGGGAAATCGCGTCAAAATGCCGCCCAGAGTACGCCGCAGCGGCTCAAGTTCAGCCTCGAAGTGGCGCCAGTGACCGATGCTCGAGTCGTACATCGGCACCCGTACCTGCTCCGAACTGGCGGTTCGCACCGAGCGCTGGGTCTCATGAAATCGCAGACAGGAGGGCTCGAATTCAAGCCCGCAATGGGCAAGCAACTGGCGCACCACCGCCTCGGTATTCCGCACCAGCTCCTCATACGCCACGTGAAAGACCTTGCCGGGCAACACCCGGTCCCAATGATCCATGAGGTCGATATAGCTGCGGTAGTAGCGTCCCAGATCTTCCAGGTCATAGCTAAAAGTTTGCCCTTGGGCGAAATGCTGCTTGTAGGCGCTGAAGCACGTGTCCATCGGGTTGCGCCGCACGTCGATAATCGTCGCTTGCGGCAGGATCAGCTGCAGCAGGCCAACATGGCTGAAATTGTTCGGCATCTTGTCGATGAATCGCGCCCTGTCGCTGCGGTAGATGCGGGTCTCTCTAATGTAGCGTTCGCCAAGATCCTTGAAACCCCGCTCGCTCAATCCAAGCACGCTTTCCGGGTACGTATCATCGGCCCCTTGGCTTTGATCGAGTTCGCGCACCAATCGCAAAAGATGCGGCAATTCCATGGTTCCTTCGATGCAGGAGTGGCTGGCCAATACTTGTTCCACCAAGGTGGATCCGGAGCGCGGCAGGCCGACCACAAAAATGGGCGCGGAATCGGCGCTTCCGCAGCCGTTGTGCGATCGCAAAAACTCCGCGCTGAATGTGGCGGCCACCCGCCTGCATTTTTGTTCGAAGGCTGGCGCGTCGAACGGTGCGTCGCGACGTCGCAGGCTGTTACCCGAGGCATAGTGACGAAACGCTTCGGTGTATTTCTCGCGTTGTTCGAGCGCTCGCCCGATCGCGAAATGGATCTGCGCACGGCTTTTGTCGGCGATCGGCGTTCGCTGCAAAGTTTCTTGCATGGAAGCCAGCTCGGCGTCGGAGAAATGGTAGTTCTTCAGATCGGCAAAACTATAGTAGGCCTCAGCGTATTCCGGCTTCAGTTCCAGACAGCGACGATAGGCTGCCTCGGCAGCCGCACGCCGGCCGAGCGTCTTCAGCACGTGGCCCCGCGAAAGTTCCACGCGAAACTGGGTCGGATCGATGTTGAGCGCTTGGTGTAGGCATCGAGCGCCTCTTCCTGGCGCATGCTGTGCGCCAGCACTGAGCCTAACAACACCCAGCTGGGCGATGAATTGCCGTCGATGAGAAGAGAGTGGCGCGCTGCCGCCTCTGCCTCCTCGAGGTCTCCGGCGTCAAGATAGGCTTGGGCCAGTCCGCGTCGAATAAGCGGCATGTGGGCCGATTGCTTTAGCGCATGCTTGAGCAGTCGTTGCGCATCGCGATGGAAACCTGCAGCCAATGAGATGGCCGCCAGACCGCACAGCGCGCCGATATGGTTGGGGTTTTCATGCAAAATCCTGCGGAAGATGGTCTCGGCTTTCTTGCCATCTTCGCGCGCCAGACCTTGCGCGGCCTCGGCTAGAATCGGTCCATAGGCGTCGGTGTCGATGAACCTTTGAAATGCATACCCCGCGGCTGCAAAATCGCCGAGGTTTGCATGCAGATCGCCCAGCAAGCGCCAGCCTTCATGCAGGCTCGCGTCTTGTCCGAGAGCCTCCCGCAGCAGTTCCGCAGCGCGCTGCAGTCGACCTTGGACCCGATAGGCTCGCGCCAGATCGAGCATGGCATGCGCAAAGTCAGGTGCGGCGGTCAGCACTGCTTCGAGCATGCCGATTCCCTCGGCATTACGGCCCTGTGCCAGCAACGACAGCGCCAATACTCGTCTGCTGTTCACCTCTCCCGGCCAGCGCCTTTGGATTTCTCGCAATTCGCGTTCGGCCGCAACGGCCTCGCCGCGCTCGAGAATTCCGAGCGCGCGTACGTAGGCATCCTGAAATCCAACTCCGAGTTTCTGCTCTGGCATAAAAGATGAAAGTATCAGCGAAAACGATCTTCGGTGAATGCGATACGATGTTTTAAGAGGTTTTGCCCGGGGACGCCCACTATGTTGAGCCGATCGCTAGGCATTTTGATCATGAGCGCACCGTTTGCCATGGCGCTAGCGGCATTGCCTCCCTCCCCGCCGACGCACGGCGTACGCATCGAGAATACCTGGATTCCGATGAGCGATGGCATCCGTCTGGCTGTCACACTTGATTTGCATCTTGCGTCATGGGTGTTCCCAGCAGGGCATCGCTACAAGTTGCCGTGTCGAACGCGCTCTGGCCCATGAACTGGCCGACACCTTATG
Organism: uncultured Gammaproteobacteria bacterium; assembly: GCA_963771615.1. Classification (GTDB taxonomy): domain Bacteria; phylum Pseudomonadota; class Gammaproteobacteria; order Steroidobacterales; family Steroidobacteraceae; genus Bog-1198. The sequence goes on along the minus strand of CAVYUD010000002.1, from coordinate 246,014 downwards.
CACTCACCACCTCGATTGGCTACGGCGGCAGGGCGCCGTCGCTGGTAAATTCACCCCGCGTGGCGCTTCACGGGCTGGCACCGCCACCCTTCGCCGCGCCCGAACCCGTTGAGAAACCCGCCGATATTGAACAGATCGGCGCAGGTGCGTGGCCCGGATCGTGGACGGTGCTGCGCGACGAGGTCAATCAGCGCAGCACGGTGACCTGGCAGGGCGCCGCGGCGGTGTCCTATCCTTGGGGACGCTTTGATCATTCCGAGCGATTGATCTATGAGATTGACGATGCCCATCCGGAGCTGGCCAGTGTCCAAGGCGATTCGGAGTACATTCAGATCGTGAAGAACCATACCCTTACCTGGCGCGGTCGCCTGAACGTCGTCAGCGATGCGCATACCTTTTTTTACAAGTACACGAGAACACTACTGAAGGACGGCACTGTCATCAAAAGCAAAACCTGGGAAGAGCCCATCCCGCGAGATCATCAATGAGTAGTCATCATCAACAGTTTTATATCGACGGCGCCTGGGTGGATCCTCAAGGTTCGTCGAAGCTCGATGTGATCAATCCGGCGACCGAACTTGCCTATACAAAAATTTCTCTCGGTAATGCCGCCGATGTGGATAGAGCGGTGGCCGCTGCAAAAGCTGCCTTTCCTTCGTTTGCGCGCACCGATCGCGATCAGCGCCTGGCGATGCTCAACAGGATTCTCGAAATTTATAACCGGCGCTACAACGAAATCGCGGAAGCGGTATCCGACGAGATGGGCGCGCCTCTCAAGTTTGCACGCGAAGCTCAAGCTTGGGCCGGCCAAGTACACCTTGAAGCCGCGATAAAGGCGCTCACTTCATTTGAGTTTTCGTTCGATCGAGGCGGCACACGTATCGTACGCGAGCCCATTGGTGTGGTTGGTCTCATCACCCCCTGGAATTGGCCGCTCAATCAGATCGTGTGCAAAGTCGCGCCCGCCATCGCAGCGGGTTGCACGATGGTGCTCAAGCCCAGTGAGATCGCGCCGATCAGCGGCATTATTTTTGCCGAAATCATGCACGAGGCGAGGGTTCCAAAGGGGGTATTCAATCTTGTAAACGGCGACGGGCCGACCGTCGGACAATATCTGTCGGGCCATGCCGATGTGGCCATGATGTCGTTCACGGGGTCCACGCGCGCCGGCGTCCTGGTTGCAAAGGTTGCGGCCGACACCGTCAAACGAGTAACTCAGGAGTTGGGCGGCAAGTCCGCGAACATCATTCTTCCCGATGCGGATCTCGACGACGCGGTGACTCGCGGCACCGCGGCCTGCTTCAGCAACACCGGACAATCGTGCGACGCACCGACGCGCATGTTCGTTTCAAACCGGCAGCATGCGCGGGCGCTGGAAATTGCCAAAGTGGTGGCGGCGAATCACACCGTCGGCGATCCGCGCGCTGCCACCACGATTCTTGGGCCCGTAGTAAGCCGAGCACAATTCGACAAGATCCAGCGATTGATTCAAGCGGGCATTGATGAGGGCGCCACATTGGTTGCGGGAGGCACCGGTCGGCCAGAGGGCCTGAATCGCGGCTACTACGTGCGCCCCACGGTATTCGGCAATGTCCGCCATGAGATGTCGATATCGCGCGAGGAAATTTTCGGACCCGTTCTTTCCATTCTGCCTTATGAATCGGAACGGGAGGCCATCGACAATGCGAATGATTCTGTCTACGGCCTCGCCGCCTATGTGTCATCCAAGGATCTTGACCACGCAAGGAAGGTGGCCGCCGATCTGCGCGCGGGCACCGTCAATATCAACTATCCGGACTGGGACACTTTCGCACCGTTCGGCGGCTATAAACAATCCGGCAACGGCAGGGAATATGCGGATTGGGGAATGATGGAATTCATCGAGACCAAGGGAATTGTCGGTTACGGAAAATGATTGACGCGCCATCAGCCGTCATGCCAATTGCCAACGTTTACCCCCTGACTTTTCATGCGACCTCAGCGACCGCCGCCTTCGGGCGAGTAATTGGTGTTTCGGCCTTTCACGTACCCTGCAGCTTCTCCCGTTGAATCGTTCCATGGGTAGACGCTGACCTCTTTCACCCCGACGCTTTGAACTGCAAAGCCGGTGCTTAAACGGTTCCGCGACCGTTTGCTTTACAGTGGCGTTTATAGGGAATACGTTATGCAGACGCTTTAATCCCTCCCTGGTCCTGCGTGGCGCATGCCGGCCGGCGCAATTCGGCGGCTGTGACCACTTATTATGATTCCTGCAGGAATGCCACTGGCCGGCTCCTACGACCCCCTGGTCGTCGCCTTGTCGGTTGTGATCGCGGTGGCGGCTTCCTACGCAGCCCTTGATCTTGCGGGACGCGTCGCTGCGGGGAAAGGCTGGTCATTCGCGACATGGTTGACCTGCGGCTCCCTCGCCATGGGCGCCGGTATATGGTCCATGCATTTTACGGGCATGCTGGCCTTCAGCCTGCCGGTTCCAGTCAGCTACTATTGGCCGACCGTTGCATTGTCCTATGCCATTGCGGTTGTCGCCGCAGCGCTGGCGCTCTATGTAGCAAGCCGCAAGCAGATGAGCAGCGCTCGCGCCGTGTGGAGCGGCGTCGTGATGGGCTGTGGGATTGCGGCCTTACATTACCTGTGCATGATGGCCATGCAAATGGCCGCCGATTTCCGCTTTGACTTCGTGCTGGTGGCATTGTCTGTTGTCTTTGCCATCGCGTTTTCCTACTCCGCACTGCGTCTTGCATTTCATTTTCGAGACGCGACAGAGAAAGTAGTTTGGAGAAAACTCGGCAGCGCTTGTGTCATGGCCACCGCGATTTGCGCGATGCATTATACCGGCATGGCCGCAGCCACTTTCACGTCTTCCGGAACCGAACCGGATCTGTCCCATTCCGTGACTGTTTCTTCGCTCGGAACCACCGGCATCATCACGGTCACGCTTCTCGTCCTCGGCTTCGCCATCCTGTCATCGGTTGTGGATCGCCGCTTCCACGCTCAAGCGCTCGAATTGGCTCTGGCGCAAACAAAGGTAGAACTGGCGCGTGTCGGTCGCGCTGCGTCCCTAGGAGAACTGGCCGCATCCATTGCGCATGAGATCAATCAACCGATCGGCGCGGTAGCCAATAGTGCAAGTGCATGTTTGCGGTGGCTTGCGACGCAACCCCCTAATCTGGAAGAAGCGCGAATAGCAGCCGCGCGGACAGTTCGTGAGGCGACTCGCGCCGGTGAGGTGATTACCAGGATTCGCGCGCTGCTGAAGAACGAACCGCCTACAAAAGAACGCGTCGATCTCAATGAGGTGATCCGGGAAGTTTTGACGCTGGCTGGCAACGAAATTGAAAAAGGACGCATTGCAGTGAACACCGCTTTGGCGGCCGATGCTCCAGCTGTGCTCGGAGATCGCGTGCAGCTCCAACAGGTGATACTTAATTTGATCACCAACGCCATCGCAGCGATGATTTCGGTTGAGGATCACCCGCGGGAGTTACGCATCGAGACGGTAGCGGATTCCGGTACCGTGCAGGTCTCAGTGCAAGACACTGGTGTGGGCCTGGGACATGAAGACGTAGAGCAATTATTTCGTCCTTTCTTCACCACTAAACGGGGTGGTATGGGAATGGGGCTATCCATTAGCCGTTCCATTATCGAAGCGCATGGAGGTCGCTTGTGGGCTGCATCGCGCTCCGGGCGCGGTGCTGTCTTTCAATTCAGCCTCCCAATAGCCGATGCTGCATGAGCGAGCCAGAACCATTGGTTATTGTCATCGACGATGACGCGCCGACGCGAGAGACCCTCAGTAGCCTGATTCGCTCGGTCGGATTGCGGGTGGAGCTTTTCGGTTCGGCGCAGGAGTTTTTGAAAAGCGACCGACTGGATGCTCCCGCTTGCCTTGTCCTCGACATCAGGCTGCGCGGAATAGGTGGGCTCGATCTTCAGGGTAGACTTGCCGCCGCTAATATCAGAATCCCGATTATCTTCATCACCGGGCACGGGGACATCCAGATGTCAGTCCGCGCCATGAAAGCCGGGGCCATCGAATTCCTGACCAAGCCGTTCCGTGATCAGGACCTGCTGGACGCCATTTACATCGGCTTGGAAAAGGACCGCGAACGCCGCCAACGAGAGGCAGAAGTTGCCATTCTGCGGGAACGTTTTGAATCCCTGACACCTGGCGAACGGAAAGTCCTGCATCTGGTTGTCTCCGGTCGGCTCAACAAACAAATAGCGGCCGAAATTGGAACTAGCGAGGCAACGGTCAAAGTCCACCGTAGCCAGCTCATGAAGAAGATGGGTGCTGCATCCACTGTTGACCTTGTCAGGATGAGCGAAACAATGGGAAGCGTCCCCACGAACTAACAAAGTTCGTAAAGGCATCCTTTACCAACGTAGGCATCCCCCTTACCAACGCACAATAGTGTCGTTGGCCTGCCGGTGCTACGTTCAACAACTGCGGGACGAGCGTCGATAAACGCTCCGCTGACCATTTTCTAATTCGGAGGTAAATCATCTCTTTTCGCGCCGCTCTACACCTGAATGCTGTGCTGATCCGCGAAATCTGGCTCCCGCCAGCGATGCAACCTGCGATTCAGACGAAGCTGAAACCTGGCGCGAGCACATGTTCTACGCACGGATGTTGGCGCTCAAGCGGCACGCACGTCGTGAAGTTGATGCCGGAGTTCCACCTCGATGTTCTCGTTGTTCGAATGCCCGTGAACGCTCCACACGCCGAGCGGTCCGCTGACGCTGTTCCAGAGACACTGCGGGGTTTGCGATTCCGATCGTGACGGTGGTGCCCGGACTGATCGACGAGCACCCAGGCCGCGTCAGTGTTGAGCGCACACCGCGGATGGGCACTTGCTTTACGTTGCAATTACGACTCGATGTGCAAACGGCAGGCACGTTATGAAGCGCCTGCTATTTGTCGATGACGAGCCGCTGATTTTACAAGGACTCAAAGCGAGTCTGCATGCACGGCGCAAGGACTGGGATATGCACTTTGCGACAAGTGGGGCGCAAGCGCTCGAGTTGATGCGTGAGTCCCACTTCGACGTTCTAGTGACCGATCTTCGAATGCCTGGTATAGACGGCACCACTCTGGTCGCTCGGGCGCGGTCGGACTCTCCCGCTACGATTCGCGTGGTCTTATCCGGCTACGCAGACGACGATCAGTCTCAGCGGCTTGTATCGCTCGCGCATCGATATTTGAGTAAGCCCTGCGGGCCGAAACAACTCGAGGAATGCATCGATCGCTGCCTCGCCACGCAGTCGCTCATTCAGTCAGCGGATCTTCGCGTTAAGTTCGGTGCGCTGGGTGTCCTGCCCCCGATGCCCAGCACGTTTGCAGACCTGCAGCGTGTACTGACGGATCCGAACGTCGATTCCAACAAAGTCGCTGCAATCATTCAGAAAGATCCTGCGATCTCGGCAAAAGTACTGCAGGTCTGCAATTCTGCGTTCTTTCGCCTGCCGCGTCGGGTTGCCAGCATTCAGCAAGCCGTGAGCTATCTCGGCATGACCACGGTCCGAAGCATGGTTCTGTCAGCGGAACTATTCCAGCCGGGCAAGGTTCTGTCGCCTGGACTCGATCTCGAGCAAATGCAGCGACACGCGCTGAGCGTTGCTGCAATTACACGTTCGCTTGCGGCTGATAAGCCGTGGGCCGAGGATGCGTTTCTTGCCGGCTTACTCCACGATGTTGGGTTCCTAGTCCTGGCGAGGCAAAATCAAGGCGGCCTGCAGCGCGCGCTGCAGGCGGCCGCTGCGGGGATGCCACTCGCGCAGGCAGAGCAACAGCATATGGCGATCAACCACGGTGTCGCCGGCGGCTATCTACTAGGCTTATGGGGGCTTCCCTACGAGATTGTCGAGAGCGTGGCGCACCACGAGGAACCTGCTCCGGGTAATGCAGAGTTGCTTCGATGTGCTGAGCGCGGTCAAGATTGCGCATGCATTGCTGGTGACCATCCGGCCGGCTGATGTACCGCTCTACGAAATGAACTCCCCGACCTTGGGAGACGAATACCTTCGCGCAATTGGCTTTCCCGACTCCTGGGAATCGTTGGTGGGACGAGCCAGAGCACTCCTTGACGCCGCGGAGCCCACTTAGGTTATGCGCTACTCGCCGGACGCCGTATAAAATGATCGAGCTCGTAGAATCGCCTTGGAAACCGAAGCCAAACCTCCTGCTCGCTGTGCTGCCCACCCCAGAATGGCAGCGCTGGCGCCCGCTTCTGGAACTGGTCGATCTGCCGCTCGGTTCGGTTTTGCACGAGTCGAAAAGCACGCCGAGCTATGTCTACTTTCCGACCACCGCTATCGTCTCGCTGCTATATGTGCTGGCCAATGGCGCCTCCGCGGAGATTGCGGTCGTCGGCAATGAGGGGATCGTCGGAATCTCCCTGTTCATGGGTGGCGAATCCACCACCACTCGGGCCGTGGTGCAAAGCGCAGGCAAGGCATATCGGCTGAAATCGCAGCTGCTGAAAGAGGAGTTCAATCGGGCAGGACCTGTCCTGCATCTGTTGCTGCGCTATACCCAGGCGTTGATTACGCAAATGGCTCAGACGGCGGTATGCAACCGCCATCACTCCCTCGACCAGCAACTCTGCCGCTGGCTGCTGTTGAGCTTGGACCGTCTACCTGACAACGAATTAGTGATGACGCAGGTACTGATCGCCAACATGCTAGGGGTGCGGCGCGAAGGCGTGACCGAGGGTGCGCTCAAGTTACAACAAGCGGGGTTGATCCGATACACACGCGGCCATATCACGGTGCTTGATCGTCGCTGGATTGGAAAAACGCAGTTGCGAGTGCTATTCGGTGGTAAAAAAAGAATACGACCGGCTGCTTCCTGCGAAGCTGGCGAGTTGACAGCCGCGGCGCAAGCGCGCGGCCGCGGGAATAAGAACTATAAGCGTGCGTGCGCGCCCAGCCAGGCTACGTGCCTGGTCGGCCGCGCAGAATCCCGGTACCGTTGGAGACGAAGACGTTCGCCCTGAGAAAGAGATCCGCCGAGATTTGCACAACCAGCTCATCGCGATGCATCTTCGATGGGAATACTGGAAGGAGAAGGCATATGCCGGAATCCAGCCTCACATGTCTGCGGAATCGAACTATTCGGCATGCTCGGCAAGTGCATCAGACACGACGAGTAAGCTCACAAGCGCTTGAGCAGAAGAATCGCCCGGCGCAAGGCTACAGAGAGAAACGCGCGGCGCCAGTCAATTAGATACAATGCATTTGCCCCGCCCAAATGGGAACAACGACAGGTGGAAAAGTGCGTTCAGATATCGAAATTGCGCAGGCGGCAACCCTCAAACCAATCAGCGAGATCGCGGCCCGGCTCGGTATTCCCGAGGACGCGCTTGACCCGTACGGCCGTCACAAGGCGAAGATTTCGCTCGACTTCATCGACAGCTTGAAGGAGCGCAAGAACGGCAAGCTGATTCTGGTGTCGGCGATCAGCCCGACGCCGGCCGGCGAGGGCAAGACCACGACCACGGTGGGCCTGGGCGATGCGCTCAATCGCATCGGCAAGAGGGCGGTGATCTGCCTGCGCGAGCCGAGCTTAGGACCCGTATTCGGCATGAAGGGCGGAGCCGCCGGCGGCGGCATGGCCCAGGTCGTGCCGATGGAAGACATCAACCTGCACTTCACGGGCGACTTCAATGCCATTGCGCTCGCCAACAACCTGCTGGCCGCCCTGCTCGACAACCACATCCACCACGGCAACGAGCTTGGCATTGACGTGCGGCGCATCACCTGGAAGCGCGTGATGGACATGAACGATCGTGCGTTGCGCGACATCACGGCTGCGCTCGGCGGTCCCGGCAACGGCTACCCGCGGCAGGACGGCTTCGACATCGTGGTGGCCTCCGAGGTCATGGCCATTTTCTGCCTCTCCACCAGTCTCCAGGACCTCAAGCACCGGCTCGGCAACATCGTCGTCGGCTACACGCGCGATCACAAGCCAGTGCGAGCGCGCGATCTGAAGGCTGCGGGTGCGATGACGGTTCTCTTGCGGGAGGCGCTGAAGCCGAACCTGGTGCAGACGCTCGAGAACAATCCGGCTTTTATCCACGGCGGCCCGTTCGCGAATATCGCGCACGGCTGCAACTCGGTGCTGGCGACGCAGACGGCGCTCAAGCTGGCCGACTACGTCGTGACCGAGGCCGGATTCGGCGCTGACTTGGGCGCGGAGAAGTTCATCGACATCAAGTGCCGCAAGGCGGGACTGAAGCCGGCGGCGGTGGTTCTGGTCGCGACCATCCGCGCGCTCAAATACCACGGCGGCTGCGATCTCAAGGAGGTCAACAAGGAGAACCTGGCGGCGCTCGAGAAGGGCATCGCCAACCTGGAGCGGCACGTGAACAATGTGCATCACCACTACGGCCTGCCCTGCGTCGTGGCGGTCAATCATTTCACCTTCGACACCGAGGCCGAGTTCAAGCTGCTGCAGTCCAAGCTTTCGCACCTGCAGGTGCCGGTGATCTCGGCCCGGCACTGGGCCGAGGGCGGCGCCGGAGCCGAATCGGTTGCGCGCGCGGTGGTCGAACTCGCCGAGCGACGGCAAGCGGAGTTTCGTTTTGTCTACGACGACGCACTGCCGCTGTGGGAGAAGATGAAGGCGATCGCGACCAAAATCTACGGCGCCGCCGAGATCACCGCCGACAGCAAGGTGCGCAAAGAGATCAAGCAGCTGCAGGAGAGCGGTTACGGACACTACCCGGTGTGCGTCGCCAAGACCCAGTATTCCTTCTCGACCGACGCGCAGCTGCGGGGCGCGCCGTCCGGCCACGCCGTCAACATCCGCGAGGTTCGGCTCGCGGCGGGCGCCGAGTTTATCGTGATGGTGTGCGGCGACATCATGACCATGCCCGGCCTGCCGAAAGTGCCCTCATCGGAGCACATCGATATCGACGAAAAAGGCCGCATCGTCGGGCTGTTCTAGCCTGAAGCGGCCTGACTCGCGTCCCCGCGTTACTCAAGCAGATTTGTGGCGCAGCGCGGACCAGAGCTGCTCAATTTCCGCTCGGACGATGACGCGGGTCAAAAAGAGCGCCGATCCGTAAGTCGCTAGAAAGCCGAGCAGCAATAGTACGTTGCGGTCAGCGCGGCCGCGCAACAGCCAGCACGGCACCAAGAGCACGGCTCCCAAGGCGATGGACTTCAGTGAGGGTGCAAGCGATTTACGCATGTTTGCCCTATACCGAAGTCCCAGCACTAAGGCGCAACAAATGCAGGAAACCAGCGTAGCGATTGAGCAACCTAGTGAACCGCTCGCCGGAATCAAAATCAGGGAGGTCACGACAAATGATACGACCCCTGTACACACGGCAGCGAAGTACCAGATGGGCTCGGCGTAGGCAATCGCGAGTGCAAGACCGAGTTGAATGACCACTGTGGGGAATGCGGCACATAGCAGCACCGCGACATTGTCATAAAGGCCATCGTACTGACGGCCAATCAGGATAGGAATGAGGTCCACTCCCAGCAATAGCCAGGCTGCTAGGGCGGCCATGCAGCCGATCTCGTTGTAGGTCAAGATGCGGCGCGACCAGTCGATTAATTTTCCCTCTTTGCCTTCAAGACGCAATCTCGTGAACGTCGGCGCAAGCGCCAGGATGACAAATAGCGTAAAGCTCGTGGCCGTAAGAAACATTTGGTTGGACAGATCAAATAGAGCGATCTGCCGAAAATCTCCGCGCAATTGTCCTATCAGCGTGTTGCCGAGCCGTTGCCAGATGCTCATGGCGCCCGACGAGAGATAAAAGAGAAAACCATAGCGAAGAAACGGTGCAACGTAAGACCACTTTGGAGTGAGTTCTCGAAAGCGAGACATATCGTCGAACGAACGCCAAATTAAATAATCAGAAGCAAACCTTCAACGAGCACGACGGAGAATTATCGCGCCGCTCAGGCCGAACATGTGAAATAGGACAATGATCAGGCAGACGCTGGCAGCTCGTCGGAGCGGGTCTCGGGCGGCACACAAACTCTGTCGATTCAGCCCGAAGAGTAGCCCGTACGCCGCGCTACCCAGGTCGCCTACGAATATGGCCAATATAATGAGCCATAGAAACTTAGGCGCGACTACGTCAGGGAAAATAAAGCGCAATCCCACGGCGGCCACCAGGCCGAGCAGCAAATCCAGGGCGATCTTGAAACCGACCATGCGGGAAAAAAAAGTACGGATGCCGGCTTCGTTCCGAAGCTGCTGCAGTTCAGGAACCACACGAGCGGATATTTCCGCCATACCCGGATCCAAAAATGCGTCAATCATTGCTATCAATGACACGAACAAGGCGTAGCGGCCGTAGGTGTCAGGCCCCATCATCCGTGGCACTAGTAATGCAAAAATTACGATGAATGGATACTGCGAGGCGCGCAGCACCGCGACCTGGGACAAGCTTTTCGAGGCGACGGTAGCGTCGGAGGTGACCTGAGGTTCGGGAGTCATTCGCTAGGCTGGAGCGCGAGGGTTCATGTATCGATCAGTATAGGTCCCGCGTTCTCCCTAAGCAGCAGCAAATTTAGCGGCCCCGGGCGGATTGCCTGCTCTGTTATGACAGCCGCCGGGTGGCGACAGGGGACGTGGGGCTACCCCCGCTCATGCTCAAGAACGGTTACCGGTGGACAGTCGAACACTGCTACACTCTAGATTGGTTTAATCATTTTTGTTTCGCGCATGAATCGATCTCGTATCCAGTTCCGACTCTATTTGTCGGCGCCCTTGGTCTGGGGCCCGGCAGCTCTGTCGCTCGCTACATGGGCGTGTTTCAGCCTCGGATTGAGTTCCGCGACGGTCCTCTGCGCCTATTTTATTATTATCGTACTGCTGTCCTGGATGGACTTCGTATCGTCCATCATTGTCTCCCTCATCGCCGTGCTCTGCCTCGACTATTTCTTTCAAACGCCGCTTTTCGATTTACGGGTGGAAAACGCGCAGGATCTCACGACACTCTGCGCCTTTCTTGTTGTTTCGATCGGCACTGCAAGTCTTGTGAGGCGGTTGCGGCGCCTCGGGCAATCGTATCGCGACCGCGAGGCCGGGCCCCTTGATCTTACGCGCGGTTCAGTGCTCCGTGAGCCGGGGAGTATTTCCGAGATGCCCGTCGCGAAAGCGCACGCCGCGCATTCGAAGGCCGTCTTTATCGCAGCATGATGAACCTGCCGCCGGACCCACCGTTGAAGCTGTTGGTCGCGCTTCTCACCGAGGATGGCTACATGCCACGCTTTATCCGCAGGCGACTGCATCTGCCGACGCCCATCGACACGCACGATCGGCTAATCCTCGAGCAGGTCATTTTCCCGGGTACCTCTCCGATCCGCGCATCAGACGGGTGCTGTTTGTCGGTTGTGAAAACTACACCGCCCATTACGAGCGGCAGTTCTTCGCATCCCATGATTATTGGACGATCGAGCCCAACGCAGAAATGCGCCGCTACGGATCGAAGCAATGCGTGATCGCTCCGCTCGAGCAGCTGACCCACCACTTCCAGCCCGGCTTTTTCGATCTCATCATCTGTAATGGGGTTTACGGTTGGGGGCTCGATAGCGCTGAGCAATGCGAGATCGCCTTCGCGAACTGCCACACTTGTCTCGCGCCCGAAGGGCACTTGCTGATCGGTTGGGATGACATTCCGACGCATCGCGCCTCGGTGCAGTTGCCGCAAGTCGCGAGCCTCGCTCAGTTCGACAAATTTCGGTTCCCCGCGTTTGGCTCGTGGCGCTATGTGACCGATACGCCTTACCGGCACATCTATGAGTTCTACCAAAAGCGAGCATGATGAGTCGCCGAGCGACGGGCACGGACGTCGCTCCTTTTAGTGCGGTCTAGGGCAGCTTCGCTAAAACAGCGACGTCAGCGCCCAGCCCCCTCTAGACATCATTTTACTTCGATGCACGCCATGCGCGCTAAATAAAGTTCGGTGCGTACGGCTGCGCCAGCAGCTTCGCAGGCCGCTTTGGATGAGAAACCTGTAACAGATTGCGACGTGATGGCGGTCGTGTTACCCCAGACTAGAACTAGAACGAATGTGCCGATCATTGGAACTCCAGGATTGAGTATGAAGATTGAGCGCAGACAGAGCGTATCGCCACGGCGCCTATCTGGCAGCGCCAACAATGCTTTACCGCGTTGCAGTGCGAATTATGCGTCGATACCGCACTATAGCTACCCAAATGGGGCTACGATGGCTAGATGACGACGGCATACGTGTTGATTGGCGTTCTGACTGTCGGGGTCGCCCTGACCTTTTTCTATATTCTCGCCGAGTGCCTTTCTTGGCGAACTGTAAAAGATGCTGATCACAGAGCGATGCGCGAAATTCGCGAACTGTACAAAAAGCTCCATGCGACATCGAAGCCGTTTACGATGCCCTTCATTTCTCGAACGGTCCGAAAAAAGTAAACGCCGCCTTGCAGCGCGCGAATAATCCTTGAGGGCATCGCCGCGTGGTGCAGGCCGCCCGCCTCCAGTTGGGCACCTCGAGGCCTCGAGTTCGTCCCTACCGGACACAAGTTCGTCCCCAAAGACTCATCAGTTCTTGCGCGATTGTGTTTTGCCAACAGGAACTCGCGCCGCGGCGATTTAAGAGACTTCCTCGAGACACAGCCTGCTCGACGCGTGTGTTTCGGGTCCTCGGCGGTGCTGGTACAGTAGCGGTCCGGTTCAGCCCAATGGAGAGCCCTTTATGCATACGGCGAACGGGTATCGAATTATTGCCGCGGCAGCGGTAATGTTGGCCCTGTCAGGATGTGATATTTCGGTCGACGGAGATGGCTCGACCAAGGTTAATGGTTCCGTGCATGTGCCGGCCGGCAAAGCCGCCGAAGAAGCCAGGACTGTCAACGGATCGATCCACGTCGACGACAACGCGGCGGTCACCTCGGCGGGAACTATCAATGGCAGCGTTCGATTGGGCGCGCACGCGACGGCAACTTCGGCTAAAACTGTCAATGGCGCTATTTCGCTGGGCGATGGCGCTCACGTATCCGGCAGCGCGGGCTCGGTGAATGGCGATCTCACTTTGGCGAGCGGAGCGGAAGTTTCCGGGGCGCTGTCCAATGTTAACGGCAAGATCGAACTCAACGCGGCTCACGTGGGCGGCGGGATCAAAACCATCAGCGGCAACATCACTATCGCGGGTGCTTCCCACGTCGAAGGCGGCATTTTGGTTGAAAAGCCGAGCAGCACGTTATTCAACAGTGAAGAGCCCACGATTGTCATCGGACCGGGCGCAGTCGTTCAGGGTGACTTGCGGTTCGAGCGCAAAGTAAAACTTTACGTGAGCGACAAGGCGACGGTCGGGAGCTGTCACAGGCGCTACCGCGATCGCATTTAGCGGCGATAATCCACCCAATTGAAAATCAGGAAGGTCTCATCATGCTAACTTTGCACGTTCGCTCGTCAATCGTGCTCGCCGCCGTTGCTGTCTTGGGATTATGCGAGCAGCGCGACGGCGGCTGATGCCGCCCTGAGCCGCCGCGGTCGCCAGTACCGCACGCCCCGCCGCTGCAGTCGCGCGCGATAAATCGCGTCACCCGGTCGAAGAACTGACCTTTTTTGGAATCAGCCCGAAGATGAACGTGGTGGAGACTATGGCCGGGCGGCGGCTATTGGACCGACATACTGGGTCCTTATCTGGCGCCGGGCGGCGGCCACTACACGGTTGCGCTGCCGCCATCCGGCGACGAAGACGATTCCGGCGTCGCGCGCTTTCGCGCGCGCATCGCCGCAGCAGAAGGACCGGCTCGGCACCATTCACGAGATCCACCCTAGGCCACGGACCACTTCGAAATCGCCCCGCCCGGCTCTGCTGACCTGGTACTGACGTTTCGAAACCTGCACAACTGGATGAACGATGGCTATGCCGATCAGGCGCTGGCGGCTTGTTTCACTGCCCTGAAACCCGGCGGAATCCTGGGAATCGAGGCACATCGCGGACGCAACGACCAGCCGCAGGATCCGAAAGGCTGAGAGTGGTTACGTACGCCAGGATTATGCGATAGCTTTGGCGAAGAAGGCCGGGTTCGTGCTGGTGGGATCATCCGAAATCAACGCCAATCCCCGCGACACCAAGGATTGGCCGAAAGGCGTTTGGACCTTGCCGCCCACTTTGACCCTGGGTGAGAAAGATCGCGACAAATACATCGCGATCGGCGAAGCCGACAACTTCGTTCTCAAGTTTCAAAAGCCGCGCTGAAGCGCCGCAGCGGCCGAGGCAAGGTTAGGCGGTTTTCTCTTCTGAGAGACCCAGTTCTTTGACCATGTGCTCGCGCATGGCGAACTTCTGCACCTTGCCGGTAATAGTCATCGGAAATTCGGTGACGAAGCGGATGTATCGCGGGACTTTGTAGTGGGCAATTTGGTTTTGGCAGAACTCGCGGATCTCCTCCGCCGTGCTGTCTGCGCCGGGCTTGAGTTGAATCCACGCACACACTTCCTCGCCGAATTTGATATCGGGCACACCGCAGACCTGCACTGCCTGGACTTTGGCGTGCCGGTATAAGAATTCCTCTATCTCGCGCGGATAGACATTCTCACCGCCTCTGATCACCATGTCCTTCAAACGTCCGGTGATATTGGCGTAGCCCTCGGCATCGATGATCCAAGATCGCCGGTGTGCATCCAACCGGCATCGTCCAGGACTTCGCGAGTCTTCTCCGGATCGTCCCAATAGCCTTTCATCACGGAATAGCCTCGCGTGTGCAATTCGCCCTGAACGCCGCGCGGCACGCATCTGCCGTGCAAGTCAACGATCTTGACTTGAACATGCGGATGCACTCGGCCAACGGTCGATACCCGCCGCTCGAATGAGTCATGTGTGTCGGTCTGAAAACTGACCGGACTGGTCTCGGTCATTCCGTAGCAATTGGTGATTTCCGCGAGATTCATCTGGCTTATCACCCGCTTCATCACTTCAACCGGGCACGGGGATCCGGCCATGATCCCGGTTCGTAAACTCGACAGGTCAAAGCGCGCAAATTCGGGAGTTTCCAGTTCCGCAATGAACATCGTGGGAACGCCGTAGAGCGCCGTCGCCCGCTCGCGATCGACCGCCTCCAATGTGCGGGCCGCATCAAAGCTCTCCGCCGGATAAATCATCGCTGCGCCGTGCGCAATCGCCGCCAGGTTTCCCATGACCATGCCGAAACAATGATACAGCGGCACCGGAATACAGATCCTGTCTCGTTCCGTCAGTCCAATGCCGCGACCGACGAAGTAACCATTATTCAAAATATTGTAGTGACTCAAAGTCGCGCCTTTCGGCGAGCCCGTGGTACCGCTCGTGAACTGGATGTTGATGGCTTCATCGGGCTGCAGTTCGAGGCCAATTTGCGCAAGATGCTCACGATCAGATGATGTTCCCCGCTGCATCACATCTTCAAAATTCAGGCATCCGGCAGTCGGAGTTCGGCCTAAGCGAATGACGAGCTTCAGTTGCGGCAATCGCGCACTGGTCAAGTTGTTGGCGGCACAGCGATCCAGTTCCGGCGCCAGTGCGCGCAGCATGGAAAGATAGTCGCTACTCTTGAGCCGTTCGGCCGTGATCAAGGCTCGACAGCCCACTTTCTTCAGACAGAACTCCAATTCGGACAACCGATAGGCCGGATTGATGTTCACTAAAATCAGCCCTGCCTTGGCACTGGCGAATTGCGTCACAGCCCACTCCGAGCAGTTCGGCGCCCAAATTCCGATTCGATCGCCCGGTTTCAAGCCGAGCGAAAGCAGCCCTGCGGCCAGCAGATCGACGTGATGCTTGAGTTCTGCGTAGCTCCAGCGGACCTGCTGCAGCGGGACGATGAGCGCATCGCGCGAGGCGAAACGCCGCGCAGCGTCGTCAAACGCGCTGTCCAATGGTCTCGTATTTCAACGGCATTGCACCGCTGCCTGCGACGAAACTTAGATTCACGTTAGGGACCCCAAGGCCTCTTGAACTGTCATTGTACTGCCCCCAACCTATGGGTTTCGAGCGACACCGAACTATGACCGTCCGACGCCTGATTCTGCATCCCCTTTGGCTGTTCCTTGCGCTGCCAGGATATATCGGCTGGCGCCTGTTATCGGGCTTGAATTTTGGTCCCGTCGCGATCAGCCGCCGGCATTGCGCTGCTGATCGGATGTTGCCTGTTCATACCGTTCTCCATGCGAACCCGGGGCACTGCAAAATCGAAAATTAGCGGACCGAATCGCGTGGGTCGGTCTGACGGCGATGGGGTTTTTCTCCTCATTATTTGTTCTAACGCTGCTGCGCGACGTGGTCCTGCTCGTCGCGCACTTATTCCTATCGAGCGTCCAAGCGCAACTTTGGATGCAGCGCAGCGCGCAGATGACACTTTATCTTGCGCTGTTTGTCACCTTCGCCGGATTGATCATCGCGCGGCGCCGGCCGGGTATTGTTGAAATAAAAATACCCGTAGTCGACCTGCCGCATGCTTTGCATGGATTCTCGATCGCTCAGATCAGCGACGTGCACGTGGGGCCCACCATCAAGCGCGGTTTTGTCGAGAGCATCGTCCGACTCGTCAATGACCTGAAGGTTGACCTGATCGCGGTGACGGGCGATTTGGTCGACGGTTCCGTGCAGCAACTATCGGCGCACACGGCGCCCTTGGCTGGGTTGACCGCCCGACACGGCGCCTATTTCGTGACTGGCAATCACGAGTATTACTCCGGAGAGCGTGCTTGGACCGAAGAAATCCGCCGACTTGGCCTGCGTGTACTCAAAAATGAACATGTAGTGCTGAAGCACGACGGCGCATCGCTGGTTCTCGCCGGCGTGACGGACTATAGCGCGCATCATTTTGACCCTGCGCAGCGCAGCGATCCCGCGGCGGCATTGCGCGGCGCGCCCATCGATGCCGGCGCGAAAGTTTTGCTGGCACACCAGCCGAGTTCGGCGATGGCGGCGGCCGAGGCGGGCTTCGACGTACAAATATCTGGACACACGCATGGCGGTCAGTTCTGGCCGTGGAACCTGTTCATCCATTTTTTCCAGCCGTTTTCCAGCGGCCTGCATCAATTGAAGAATCTGTGGATCTATGTCAGCCGCGGCACCGGCTACTGGGGCCCGCCGAATCGCTTCGGTGTGCCGTCGGAAATCACACGAATTCGATTGGTGCCCGCGGCACCTTAGGGCCCTGCCACGAGCTGACTGATCGGCGCACAGCCCTGGTGCAGTTTCCCGGCGGTTTTATCGCTGAGATCCATTCAGCTCATCCTTAACGACGCTCCCGGCCTTCATCACAAACTCGACATGGGTCAATACGGTGATGTCGGCAAGCGGGTCGCCGCGCACTGCAATCAGGTCGGCGGATTTGCCTGGCTCGATCGCTCCCACGCTGTCCTGCAAGCCCATCAACTCCGCTCCATTCAAGGTGGCCGCACGAATGGCCTGCAGCGGGGGCATGCCCAGACGCACCAGCGACACCAATTCCTGGGCGTTGCGGCCGTGCCTGCGTTCGCTGCTGGCGTCAAAACCAGTTGCCATTTTTACACCCAGGTTCATCGCCGTCTGAACTGTTTGCCGAATCGCCTGCAGAAACGCCTCGCGCCGGCGCCGCCGCTCCTCGCTGATCGCATCGTTCTTGTGCTCTTCGATCGATTCGTTGATCACGCCAACGGTAGGCACGAGAAAAATTCCTTTCTCCTTCATCGTCTCGAGACTCTTGCGATCCGCCCGATGCCCGTGTTCGATCGAATCAACGCCCGCGGCAATGGCATTTCGTATTCCCTCAGCGGTGGTCGCGTGAGCTGCGACCTTTCGCCCCGCCTTATGCGCCTCTTCTACGATGATTCGCATTTCCTCGACTGTCAGCGTGGGATACAGCCAGTCTGCGTATAGCTTGATCAGGTCAGCTCCATGGCCAATCTGCTCGCGCACCGCGCGCCGCGCTTCCTCGCCACCGCTGACCATCTGCGCGCCCGTAGGAAAGTCTGTCAAATCGGGCGAAACTCCAAATGGGTTGTACTGCCCCACTGCGGCGATGCCACGCGTGGCCACCCGCATCCTCGGTCCCTCAACCAGACCCACTTCGATTGCATCGCGCAGCGCTACATCGGCGTATCCAGAGCCTTCGTTTTCAACGTCGCGCACCGTCGTGAATCCGGCCAACAAGGTGGCTTTTGCGTCCGCAGCGCCTTCGAGTGCGCGGTAGGCTTGGGACTTTTGCGCGAGGCCGAGAAGGTAGCCATCCGGCGTGTTGGCAAAACGGGCCATCAAATGCGTATGGCAATCGATCAGACCAGGCACTACGGTGGTGTTTTGCAGATCGAGGATTTTTGCACCAACCAGGACGTGGGGCTGTATGTCCGCAGCGCGCCCTACTTCCCGCAGCAGTCCTCCCTCGATCAAAATCCCGGCCTGCTCGATGTAGCGTCCGGAACGGACGTCCAGCAGTCTATCGGCCTTGACGAAAATCGCCTCCGCCGCCGGCGCCGCCAGGGTTTGCGCATACGTCCACGCCGACGATAGCGCAACCAGGAGGCAAAAAAATGTGAACTGAACCTTCATGCGTAAATTGCAAGAAAATGCCCTGAAAACAGGGGTTTTTTATGTGGCGGAGAGGGTGGGATTCGAACCCACGTGCCGGAATTACCCGACCATCCGATTTCGAGTCGGCGCCGTTGTGACCACTTCGGTACCTCTCCAGTTAACTTAAAATTCTCGGCGTTTAACCATGTGTTTTGCACATTAACTTAAACACCATTTCAGCCTGACGCAGTCGACAGACCTTGTATAAACGCTTTTGTCAAGGGTTCGCGGAAAGAAATATTCGTTTATTCTAGCGTATCGGAAAAGGGCTCGCCTCTTGAATAGGAACTTGCCCTGCACCACGGCAATCAAATGGACTATTAAACCGTGCGTAAATTAACCATAGAAACAAATTGGCCGCGCTGGACCAAACTCACAATCGCGAGTTTCCGCGGTGGTGCTGCTGAGCAGCTATGCGCCAGTGCCCGGCTTGATCCATCAGATCAAGTCGCTGGGCGAACTGCGGGTGGTTACGCGCACGGGTCCGCTTGCTTTTTATCGCGGACCGGACGGTAGCGCGGAGGGGCCGGAATATGACCTGGCGCGGCGCTTTGCGGATGAGCTGGGCGTGAAGCTCAAGATCACGCCAATGCGAACCTATGCCGAAATTTACGCGGCGCTCACCTCCGGGCAGGCACACCTGGCCGCGGCAGGATTGAAGGTACCCATGCAAGCGGTGCCCGGCGTCCAGTTCGGCCCCGCCTATCAGCGTGTCCATGAACACCTGATCTATCGTCGCGGCGCGCCACGACCTGGCTCTCTATCGGAGATCGGAAATTCCGATCTTGAGATCGCTGCCGGCAGTTCGCATGCGAAAGCACTGGAAGATGCGCGCAACGCCTATCCGGAACTTGTCTGGGTCGAAAATGCCAGCACCAATTCCCAAGCATTGCTGGACGGCGTCGCCGACGGAAGCATCGATTACACGATTGCCGATTCCACCGAATTCGCTTTGGCGCATGATGTGCACCCGGATCTGCGCATCGCCTTTGATTTCCCGGAAGAGCGCCCGCTCGCGTGGGCGAGCAGTGATCGCGATCCGGGATTTGCGCAGGACATGCTGGAATATTTCGCCCGTCTGCAAGCTCGACGGCGAACTCGCCACGATCGTGAATCGCTACTACGGACGTTCCGAGGATGCGGAATTTGCCGGAGGCCCGGCTTCATGCAGCATTTGCAGAGCCGCTTGCCGCTGTACAAGCAATGGTTCGTCGAAGCCGCGGAACAAAGCAGCCAGGACTGGCGCCTGCTGGCTGCAATCGGCTACCAAGAATCGAAATGGAATCCCAGCGCCTCCTCCTCGGCCGGAGCCCGGGGCCTGATGCAGTTGAAGGTCGAGACCGCCAACGCAATTCAAGTTACGGACCTGTCGGACGCGCGGCAAAGTATTTTTGGCGGCGCCCGTTACTTCCGACAGGTGTACGAGAAGATTCCTGCGCACGTTCCCGAACCGGACCGCACCTGGTTCGCGCTCGCTGCATATAACATCGGTTACGGGCACGTCGAGGATGCGCGGGTGTTGGCGCAAAAGGCCGGCCGCGATCCGGACTCCTGGCAGGACGTGCGGTCGTTCCTGCCGTTGCTCGAAGAGGAGCGCTGGTATACGCAGACTGAAAACGGTTATGCGCGAGGATGGGAACCCGTGCGCTACGTCGACAATGTTCGCGGCTATCGAGATCTTCTCGAATGGGCCTGGGGCGCCGGCCCGCGCGCTACCCGTCTTGAATTAGCGGCGGCTCGCGAAAAATTGCCGCAGCAAAGCCGCGGCTTCGTCGCTACGCACCCCGCCGAACACGTCCAAGCCATGCGCAAGCCGCGGCTCGCGCGGCAGATCGAGGACGCTGCCGCAGGCGCCTGCCTTGGCGTCCCATGCGCCGAATACGAGCCGCGCGACGCGTGCATTGAGCACCGCTCCCATACACATCACGCAGGGCTCCAGCGTCGCATATAGCGTCGCTGCGCCGAGCCGATAATTGCCGAGCGCCAATGCGCCGGCGCGCAATGCAATAATCTCGGCATGAGCAGTCGGATCATAGCTGGCCACAGGCTGATTCCAGCCCTCGCCAATGATTTCATCGTCCAACACCAGCAGCGCACCGACCGGAACCTCGCCCTCTTCCGCAGCTCTCTTCGCGAGCAACAGCGCGCGGCGCATGAATTCGCTGTCGCTCGTTGGCTTCACGGCGGCGCCAGCGCAGGCCGCCGTCGCGCGAGGAAGCGAACAACAAAGATCGCGATGTACAACAGAAACAGAGCGGCGGCACTGTAACTCAAGGAGTTGTGGATGCCGATGCTGGCGCCGAGAAGGCCGACGCACAGGCCGCTGAAGGTCCGCATTCCATTTGCGGACATGGCGAATACGCCGATTACGCGTCCGCGTATCTCGGCGGGCGCGTTCAGCTGCACCAGGGATTGCGCCATGGAATTGAATCCGAGCTCGACGAATCCGGCGATGAACAACAGGGTTATGGCCACTACATAGTTATGCGATTGCGCAAATCCGGCCAGCGCACAGCACCAGAGCATCGCAAGTACATAGGCGGTTTTAACCCTCGGTGGAAGCAGGCCGCGGCTCTCCAATATCAGCCCAGCGGTGAGACCGCCTGCCGCATCCGCCGCCAATAAAATGCTATACGAGAAATCCGCCGCGCGCGCGTGCCCCAAATCGAGGGCGAATCCCGGCATTTGCGCCTGGTACGCATTGCCGATAAAAAAAGCTGATGCCCCCACCAGCACGGTCATCGACAACAGAACCGGGCTGCGCCGCACCACTTGCATGGTCAACCAAATGTCTCTGAATCCGTGGATTCCCGGCGGCCGCGGCGCGTCGGCGCGATCGGGGCCGTAAGGTGCTCGGATCAGCCAAACGAACAACGGCGCGTAGATCAGCGCATTCAGAAATATTCCGTATATCGGCCCAAACGCCAACAGTAGCCCGCCGCCGACGGCAGGACCCACCAAAAACGCCAAATAACGACCCGTCGCGTTGAGTCGCACCGCACTCGGGACCTGCTGCGCGCCGACGATGCGATGAATCAGGACTTGCGCAGCCGGAATCCAAATGACGCCGGCCAATCCGTGCACGACCAACAGCACCTCCGCCTTCCACTGCTGCGTCGAGTCGGTCGCAAACATCACGCCCCATCCGATGGATACGGCCATAAACAGCAGCATTCCGACCTGAATCAGCCGGCGGATATCGAAGCGATCAGCCAGACCGCCCGTGTAGGCGGCAAAGAGCAGAAACGGCGCCCAATGCGAGACCACCGCGAAAGCGCCCAGGGCGGGAGAATGAAATTTTTGGAAAATCACCCAATAAGAGATCACATGCTCGATGTTGTCGGCCATCATTGCCGCGCTGCTCGCCAAAAAGAAGATCCGAAAATCGCGATTTTCGAACGAGGTAAATGCGGCTCGCTTGAGTCGCTGGCAAAGGCGCCGCGTCGATTTGAGGTTCCAATTTCTTCAATGCCCTTAACTGGCAAGCGGCGATTCAGTCATGACCACACTTCGGCTGGCGTTGAATTCGGAGGCCGACTTGCGCTAATTCAGTAGAATATCGCGTTGGCTTGGCGATAACGATAACACGAGGCATCCATGCGCGGATTTCTGTTGGTTGCAGCATGCGCGGCATCCCTGCCCGCCATCGCCAACGAGGGTATGTGGACCTTCGATAACTTTCCGGCGGCGCGGTAAGACAGAGCTTCGGAGCCGACATTACGCCGCGCGTGGCTCGATCACGTGAGGCTATCGACGCTGCGCTTGACCAATTGCTCTGCCTCCTTTGTCTCCCGCGAGGGACTTATCCTCACCAACCACCATTGCATCGAATCCTGTCTTGCCGAATTGTCGTCCAAAGAGAAAAGCTTGCTGGAGCTCGGCTTTCTCGCTTTGGAGCGCAAAGATGAACAGCGCTGCCCGGCGCAGCATGCGGACGTGCTGGTCGCCACGGAAAATATCACGGATGCAGTGTTGAAAGCCGGCTCCGGGCTGAGCGACGCCGCGGCCAATACCGCCCGCAAGAAATTATTGACCTCTCTCGAGCAGGCCTGCGAACAGGCCAGCGCCAAGGCAAGAGTCCGGCAAGCTCGAGTGCCAATCCGTGCGCCTCTACCAAGGCGGCCAATATTTTCTCTACAAGTACAAGCGCTATTCCGATCTGCGTTTGGTGTTCGCGCCGGAAGCAGACATCGCCAATTTTGGGGGCGACCCGGATAATTTCCAATTTCCGCGCTGGTCATTGGATTTCTCCGTTCTTCGGGCTTACGAGGACAACAAGCCCGCGCACACGCCCAATTATTTGCAGATCGATTTCGCCGGGCCCAACGCCGACCAGTTGGTCTTTGTCTCGGGCGATCCGGGCACGACGGAACGATTGCAAACACGCTCGCAACTGGAGTTCGATCGCGATGTATCCTTGCCCGATCACGTTGCTGCGCGCATCCGAGTTGCGTGGCCGCTACATTCAATTCGGAAAGAATAATCTCGGCGACGAGCGCATAACCCTGGCGCCGCTCAATAGCCTGCAAAATGGCATCAAGGTGCGGCGCAAGGAACTCGACGCCCTCAATGACGAGGCGCTTTTGCAGGAAAAGTCCAAGGCGGAGCAAGCGTTGCGCGCCGTCGCCGGCATCAGCGGGCCGGATCCCTGGCAGGAAATCGCAGCGGCATCGAACGCGCGAGCGGCTACTCTATCTGCCCTACATTTTCATCGAAAATGCGGTGGGCTTCAGCAGCGCGCTGTTTCGCAACGCGCGGCTGTTGCTCAGGGCAGGCGATGAACGTCTGAAGCCGAATGCAGATCGGCTGCGGGAATTTACCGATACCGAGCTGCCGCACATTCAGCGCGATCTCTATGCACAGGTGCCGGTTTATCCTGAATTCGAACAGCTGACTCTCTCGTTCTCGCTGGAACGCATGCGCGAATGGCTGGGTCCGGATCACCCCGTAGTACGCCGATTGATGAGCAAAGAATCGCCGGACGCCTTGGCGACGCGACTCATCGCCGAAACCCAGATGAACGACGCCAGCTTTTCGCAAACGCCTTTGGCAAGGCGGAAAAGCCGCGGTCGATGCCTCCCACGATCCCATGATTGAATTGGCGCGCTCGATCGATGCCGAGGCTCGCGCCATACGCCGGCAATACGAAGATGAAGTCGAGGCGCCGATCGCTGCGGCGGCGGAAAGAATTGCCGCCGCTCGCTTCAAGGCCTATGGCACCAATACCTATCCGGATGCGACTTTCACCCCTCGCCTGAACTACGGCACGGTGCAAGGATGGCTGGAAAATGGCGTCACCGTACCGCCGTTTACCCACCTTGATCGCGCTTCGAGCGCGCCACCGGCGCAACGCCGTTCAAGATACCCGAGAGCTGGATGCGCGTGAAAGCGCAGCTGGACATGAGCACGCCATTTTGCATCTCCACCAGCAACGATATCGTCGGCGGGAACTCCGGAAGTCCCCTGATCGATGCCGACGGAAAGATCGTCGGCCTGATGTTCGACGGCAACATCCACTCGATCGCGGGCCGCTACTGGTTCAATCCCGACAATAACCGCGCCATCGCCGTGCACCCGGCAATCATCCGTGAGGCGCTCGAAAAGGTCTATGGCGCGAAGCAACTGCTGGCGGAATTGCAGCTTAACTAGGCGAAGATCGCCGTCTCTAGACCGTCATCCGGTTAAAAACGCGTGCCAGGATCGCCCAGTAAGTGGCGGGCCGCAGGCGTTGAATGAATGTCCAAGAATTTTTGCGTCGCTGCCGATGAGGATGCGGGGTTCATTGCGTTCGATCCCGCGAATGATGCGTTGCGCGGCGGCGGTTGGCGTGGTGCGCGCCAGCCGCTCGAAGCGCTCTCCGACCTCGCTCATGCTCACGCTTTCCCGCAACTGCGTCCCGGTCCGCGCCTTGCGTGCGATATTGGTTTTGACGCCGCCGGGATGCACGACCGAGAGCCTCACGGTGCTCTGGTTCGCGGCCAGTTCATGGCGCAACGCCTCGGAGAATCCGCGCACTGCGAACTTCGATGCAGCGTAGGCAGACTGCCCGGCCGGCGCGATGATCCCAAAAATGCTTGAAATATTGACAATGTGAGCTTGCGGCCGGCTTTGCAGGTGCTTAAGGAAGGCACGCGTGCCGCGCACGACGCCCCAGAAATTGATGTCCATCAGCCACGCCATCTGCGTCTGATCGAATTCGTCGAATTGACCCAGCAATGCGACGCCCGCGTTATTGAACAGCAGGTTGAGCGATGGAAAATCCGCGATCGCCGCTGCCGCGAAATCTTGAATTTGCTGAGGATCGGCAACGTCAACGGTACGGGTGGTAACGCGCCGCGGATGCGCCGCGGTGATTTCCTTTGCCACCGACTCAAGACCGGTTGGGTCCAGATCGGCGAGCGCCACATCACAGCCGCGAGCCGCCAGTTCCAGCGCCAGCGCGCGCCCGATGCCGCTGGCGGCTCCGGTGATTGCCGCCGCAGACCCCTTCGAATTGAAATTCTTGCACTGGTCACCTTGAGTTTGTTCTACAACCGCGCTGCGGCCGAATTGGTGCTCCTGAGATCTTACTCGGCCAAGCAGCCCGTCGGTGCATTCTACCGTCCATTAGCATGATGCCGGGCTAGCCGGCAACGCTTCGGGGTGGCTTTCGCACCCATGCAAATACCAGCGCCGACAGGGCGAGACATACACTGCCGGCAAAAAACGCTGCTCCGGGAAAATAGATGGGGGCCGCTGCGCTGGTAAAATACCCAAACAGTTTGAAAGAATTGGCGGTGCGGCCACCGAGGTGAGGCTACCGAGGCTCGCCAGGGCACCTTGCAACTCGCCCTGCTCGTTGGGCCCCACCTGTCGCGACATGATGGCGTTCAACGAAGGACCACTCAATGCCATCAGAACCCATATCGCCATCGAGGCGTACAGCATCCACCCTCGCGTGGCGAACGCGTAGCCCATGAAACCAATGGCTCCGCACGCCAGGCCCAGAAAAACCGACCGGCTCTCGCCAATTCGCGGAATGATAATTCGTGTCAGAAAGCTGTACACCAAAGTCATCATCGCGCCAACCACCATCAGGGAGTAGCCAACCTGCGCCGGGCTCCAGTTGAATTTAAGCATCGTGTAGTAGGTCCAGATGACCGGATTCGCGTCGTGCGCCAAGCGCATGAGAACGATTACACTGAACAAACCGAGCATTGCGGGAAACCGACGCAGTGCAAACAATGCGCCGAGCGGATTGGCGCGCCACCATTCGAATTTGCGGCGGTTATCGAAGGCCAACGATTCCTTCAAAACAATGAATCCGTACAGCGCGTTGCAAAACGCAATGGCGGCGGAAACATAAAATGGCAATCGAGTTCCATACTGCCCAAGTACCCCGCCAATGGCAGGACCGATCACAAAACCGATTCCGAATGCCGCACCAACCAACCCGAAATTCGCCGCCCGCTTCTCCGGCGGACTGACATCGGCAATGTAGGCATTCGCCGTTGGATATGCCGCGCCTGCCATTCCCGACAACAGCCGCGCAATGAACAGCCAGAAGATCGTCGGTGCCAGCGCGGTAATCAAATAATCGACGCCCAGCACGGCTAACGAGGTGAGCAGGACCGGCCGCCGTCCGAAACGATCACTCAAGTTTCCGATGGCGGGCGCACAGAAAAATTGCATGAGTGCGTACGAGAAGAATAGCCAGCCGCCCCAACGTGCGGCTTCGCTCATGCCCTGCCCGGTCAGTTCCGCAATGAGTTTCGGCGTAACGGGAAGAATGATGCCGAGACCGATCGTATCGACCAGCATCGTGATAAAAATGAAAGCCAGCGCGTGACGGTTAAGTTGGGTCTCTGGCATGTAAGCCCTCGTTGCGGCTTCTGCGCCACTGGCTCGGCGGTGCTCCGACGGACTTTTTGAATGCGCGGCTGAATGCTGCTTCGGAGTCGTACCCCACGCGATTGGCAATCGCAGCAATACTGTCCATCCCGCTCAGCAGATGATTCGCCGCGAGTTGCATGCGCCAATTCGTCATGTATTGCATCAAAGGCTGGCCCACGAACTGCGTGAATCGCTCCGCCAATGCCGAGCGCGATAGTCCGATGCTTTTCGCCAGCAATTCGATCGTCCAGTTGGCTGCGGGATCGCGATGAAACACGGCGAGCGCACGCCCAACGAAGGGGTCGCGCAAGCCGGCAAGCCAGCCTGTTCGATCCGCCGGCAGGGTCTCGAGGTAGTGGCGCACCACGTCGACGAACATGAGTTCGCTCAGACGCCCCAGCACGCATTGTCCACCCATGCGCGGCTCTTTCGATTCAGTGAGCGCGAATTGGACATACGCGGCCAATGCCCCGCCGGTTTGTCCTGAAACCAGGATGACGCGCGGCAGCGCGGTCAATAAAGGATTGTAGGGCCGCGCATCACACCCCAGAAAACCGCACACGAAGTGCACCGGCTCACCTTGCGGGTCACCCATCGAAATGCTG
The DNA here is from genome assembly GCA_963771615.1 of uncultured Gammaproteobacteria bacterium. Taxonomy (GTDB): domain Bacteria; phylum Pseudomonadota; class Gammaproteobacteria; order Steroidobacterales; family Steroidobacteraceae; genus Bog-1198. Next base: position 219,001 of record CAVYUD010000002.1, on the reverse strand, counting down.
ACAGGCAACTTACCGTCGGCCGGCATGCGGTAAAGCGTCATATCGGGCGTTCGACGCAGTCCGGGCGTGCTCGACAGCACGTGAGTGTCGCCGTGCGGAAGAACGATGATGTCGCCTGCGGAAAGTCTGATCGGCTGCTCACCCGCAATGCATGCCCAGCAGCTTCCTCGAGTGATGACGTGATAGCAAACCAAATGTTCCGACCCGGGAAACATGGCATCGACGATCGTCTCTCCGGACGGAGTTTCGGCCACCCACGGCTCGGATGCTTGGATGTCGAAAAAAATGGCCCCGGTTAGGCGCACGGCGCGCAGCACATCTGACAATGCGTCCATCTACCTCTCCGGACGTTCGAGCAAAGGGGCCGGACGCGCAGTCATTCAAGCGGCCGTGGCCGATCGGTACAATGCCGACCATCGAAACTCGTTCGATATTACAGGGAGATGCAACATGGGTAGTGAAAAGATCCACAAGGGCAGCTGTTTTTGCGGTGAAGTGCAGTTCGAAGTTTCCGGCGAGCCGGCCGGAATGGGTTACTGCCATTGCGAGTCCTGCCGCCATTGGTCTGCAGGTCCGGTGAATGCCTTCACGCTGTGGAATCCGCAATCGTTGAAAGTGACCCATGGCGCGCAGAACATTGGGACCTATAACAAAACCCCCATCAGCTTCCGCAAGTGGTGCAAGAAATGCGGAGGGCATCTGTTTACTGACCATCCGACCATGGGACTCGTGGACATCTATGCAGCGATGTTGCCTAAGATGAAGTTCGAGCCGGGCGTGCATGTTCACTACCAGGAGACCGTGCTGCCCATTCGTGACGGTAAGCCGAAGTTCAAGGACATGCCCAAGGAAATGGGTGGTTCGGGAGTCAATCTAGCGGAGTAGTCAAACTCGCCGTAACCTATTCGCATCTCACCCGAGGTGGATTTGCGTGGCAGTGAGCATAAAACGAATTTACGAGCCCGCAGCGCGCTGCGGATGGCACGCGAATCCTCGTGGATCGGCTCTGGCCGCGGGGCGTCAGCAAGGCGCGCGCCAAGCTCGCGTTTTGGATGAAGGACATCGCGCCAAGTCCAAAATTGCGAGTTTGGTTCGGCCATAAGCCAGAACGATTTACCGAATTCAGCCGCCGCTACCGCAAGGAATTGGCCCCAAATGGGGCCGTCGATGAACTTCGCAAGCTCGCACGGCGCGAACATGTCACGTTGCTTTACGCAGCTCATGACCCAAAGATCAATCACGCCGCCGTGTTGCAGGCGATCTTGCGCGGCAGATCGTCTCGTGCCGCGCCCAAGCTTGCGCGGCGGGTTGCTAGGCGGCAGCGGGCAACGGTGCCAGCCTGATGAGATACCCGAGCGCAAACAGCACAAAGAGATAGTAGGCGGTTGCGCCACGGCTCGGCGCCTGCGGAATATCCTTGGTGAAAAGCCGATAGGCAGCACCGGCTGCCACGAGCAAAAACAGTGGTTGCGAAAAATACGCCGCCAGCAGCACCGTGCCCGCAGACAAGACGATGCGTTCGCTGCGGTTGAGCGCGGTAATGGCCTGCGATCCGTCCAGCACCCAAATGGGAATGAGATTCAGCACATTGAGCATCGCTGATAGCGAGGCCAGTCCGATCCATAACGCATCCCCCGTCTTTATCCATAGCAATGCGCACACGGCAGCGCCAACGCAGCCCGCCATGGGCCCGGCGAGACTCACGTAGGCACGCGTCTGCGTGGACACGCCAAGCGCCGTCCAGCGCACATAAGCGCCGAGCCCCGGAAGAAAAACCGGCATCTCGGCAGGTAAACCGCGCCGCTTGATTTCGAAAAAGTGGCCCATTTCGTGCACTAAAATCAGAATTGCAAAGCCGATGCCGAAGCGCACGCCATATAACGCCCAATAGAAAGCCACGAATGCCCCGAGGCTGAGCAGAAATTTCAACTTGAACAGGGCCAGCAAAAATTTACTGTTCGCCAGCAGAATGATCAGCGGTGCGAATGGCCCGAACTTTTTGGCCCACGCATGCCGATCAGTGGCGGGCGGGGCTCCGGCCAGTGTCTCCAGCCGTTTGAGATTGCCGCTGATCCATTCTGCCTGCGATGAATCCGGGGGCAGCAATTCGAGTGCTTTCAACCAATTGCTGCGGGCCTCGGCGTACTCACGGCTCTCCTCGTGCCGGCGCGCGCTGGCCGAGAGTTGTTCGAGCATCGTTGAGTGGACCAATGCATGGCAGGTGCCGCATACCAACGCAGCGGGCGCCAAAACGCCCTTGCATCGAGGGCACTCCGGGCTTTTCACCCGGGCGCCGCTGGGGCAGGATCATTGATTGGGCCCGTAATATTTACCACGCGGCCGGCCGTGAGCCTCCAGGCGATCCGAATACCAACGAACAAAATGATCAGTCCAATGACTCCGTGCGCAGGGTTCGATAGATCGAGAAACGGCGACGCCAACCCGATCACTATCAGAACCCCGAGCGCTCTCAGCGGGCGCATCTTCGGCTCAGCGGAGATTGCAGGATCGCTCGCTTGCGTGCGCTGTTGAACGCTTTTCTGTTTCATCTGCTGGATATTGCAATCGGGACCGCGGCCATGGAAACGGCGATGTAAGTCAACAAAACCGCAGCCACCTGATAGCGGCGGCCGCCGACACCGCCTGAGCCAAACATGATGGCTTTACCGACGATATAACCGACGGCGAGCGAGACAAAGCCGACGATCCAGCCGGTGGCGAGGGCAAACCCGACATACAGTGCGAGACCCAAGATCGCGCCAGCCACGCCGAAAGAGGTGCCGCGAACGAACGCTGAATGCGAATCAACCGTCATCTGATCCTTGATCCGTTGCGTACAGTTCCAGCAGACGGGCAACGCCGTTCACGCGGTAGTAAGCGCCCGCTATCGATGTTCCCGCATGACTTGCAGACCGCGGCACCGGATTGCCCGGAATACTCGGCCGTCGCGAACTGCGGCACTCCGTTGCTGGCCTTCTCCTCCATAAGCCTCGGGCTGTCAGTGAGGCTGTTTGACGATGCGCAAATACGGCTTAGGCGCTTTCCAGCCCGCCGGATAAATCTTCTTGGCATCCTCATCGGTCACAGATCCGGCGATGATCACATCCTCACCCTGTTTCCAATTCGCCGGCGTCGCAACTTTGTGCTTCGCGGTCAATTGAATTGAATCGAGAGCGCGCAGGATCTCGTCGAAATTGCGCCCCGTCGTCATCGGATAGGTCAACATCAATTTGATCTTCTTGTCCGGGCCGATGATGAAAACTGAACGCACAGTGGCATTGGTTGCGGCTGTGCGGCCCGCTGCGCCACCTGACTCTTCCGCCGGCAGCATGTTATAAAGCTTGGCGACCGCCAGATCCGTATCGGCGATCATCGGATATTTCACGGCGGCGCCCTGTGTCTCCTCAATGTCCTTGACCCAGCCGTTATGACTCTCCACCGGATCGATGGACAGGCCGATGAGCTTGGCATTGCGCTTCGTAAATTCCGGTTCGATCTTTGCCATGTACCCCAACTCAGTCGTGCAAACTGGGGTGAAATCTTTGGGATGCGAAAACAAAATCGCCCACTTGTCGCCGATCCATTGGTGAAAGTCGATCGGGCCTTGGGTGGTTTGCGCCTTGAAGTTCGGCGCCGTGTCATTGATTCGAAGCGACATACACAATCCTCGTGTGCTAAAAAACTAGCCGAGAATTATACGCCCACAGCCAAGCTCATTGCGGTGGGTAATCGCCGAGGCGATACCTACGGCGACGCGATCGACGTCCCAGAAGGGCAGTCGAGACGGCCGCCTTCCAAGGCGCTCCGTCGCCCAGCGGTCCGCCTTCAACCAAGCCACGAAAACTAGTCAGCCTTGGCGGCTTTCGCTCTCGCTTTTACTGCATCCAAATGTGCATTTGCCTGATCTTTGCAGGTCTTTTGAGCATCACCTTCAAGCGCCTGGCACTTCGCCAGGGCGACTTGAGTTTCGCCCTCAGCTTGAGTAACTGCAGAATCCGCCAGAGCGCCGACACTCTTGTCAGCCACTTTGGCTAACGCATCCGACCGATCTTTAGCCGCCTCTGCTTCGACTTGCTTCACTTTTTCGTCGGCCTTGGCGTTCTCATCAGCCGCTTTGGCCTGGGCTTTGGCGACGTCTTCTTGAACCTTGTCAGGAGATTCGGCCTTGTTGCAGGCTGACAGGCACAGTAATGCGCTGGCGAAGAACGCGCAGCTTAACGCTAGTCTCATTTGAATCCTCCAGTTTTCCACTCGATTAGGGGGAATGTTAATAGCGGTCATCCGCAACGCCCATCCCGCAAAGCCCGACTTGAAGTAGGACAAATGCTATACCACTCGCATTCCGGGGGTCAGTGCGGTGGAATACCAAGGCTCGACGGCGGATAATGCCTGCACCGTTGATCAGAATTGCCTCATCGCGGCCTCGACTACTTCGCTATGAGCATGGATTCAGCAAGCCAAGACCCAGAGCTGTTGCGACGTCTGCTGCGAGCCAAGGACCGAATGGACGCCGCCTCGCACGAGGACTGGCCGGTGCAGCGGCTCGCACGGGTAAGCCGAGTCTCCGAGGCCCATTTCGCGCGATCGTTCAAGCAAGCCTTCGGCCTACCGCCGCATCGCTACCTGCTCACGCGCCGCATTGAGCGCGCTACTGCGCTGCTCCGCGATACCGATCTGCCCATCACCGCAGATTGCCTTCGATACGGGCTGGGAGAGCCTGGGAACGTTTGGACGCACCTTCCGCGACGTTACCGGCGAGAGCCCGGGAGCGATCCGGGCGCGCGCGCGGGCTGCCGCGCGTGAGCTCGGCCGCGTACCCCCCTGCTTCATCAGTGCCGCGCACCGCCCCGACCTCACGATCGCAGTTTCGGAGAAGCGACGCCGATCGGCGAGCGATATAAAAGGGCCTCTGAACACCAGGAGATCCCATGAGCCAATCCGTCCAAGAAGTCGGTCTTTACGTGCGAGATCAGGATGAGGCGCTCGCGTTCTATGTCGAAAAGCTCGGATTCCGGGTTCACACGGATGTGAAGAACGGCGACTATCGCTGGCTCACGTTGCAGCATCCGGACCAGCCCTCGTTGCAGCTCGGCCTGTTCAAGCCGGGTCCGCCGGTGCACGATGAGGCGACAGCACAAACGCTGCGCGCGATCGTGGCCAAGGGCGCAATGCCGCCGCTCGTGCTGGGCGTGGACGACTGCCGTGCCGCCTACGAGCGCATGCATGCCGTGGGGGTCGAGTTCACGCAGGAGCCCGTGAGCCGTTACGGCAAGGTGGATGCCGCTTTTCGCGACCCATCGGGGAATGGCTGGAAGCTGATCGAGTCGCGCCGCTGAGAACCGGATCTATTTGTAGCTGAGCTTCGGAAAAAAATCGCCGCGGCCTTCCGGGCTCATGTCCAGCAGGCCCCAGACTGCTACTATTCAGGCCTGACATCTCATTACCAGTCGGCGCATCGCCTGTGGATGCGTAAGACGAAGTCTAAGCCGGCGGCCGCGACGGTCGGGCAGCAAAGGGTGAGCATGGCGAGCGTCTGGTCCGAACCGCCGCGCCGCGGAGCCGTCGCGCGAGCGCAAGTCACGTCGATTGCTGACGTCCGCGCAATCGAGCACACACCTTTTTTGGATCTGCTTCCAAGCTGGTCAATACTCGGCATGATCGAACACGCGGCGGCGCAGGTGCCGGGCAAGACCGCGATCATGGTACTCGATAAGGGCGCGCCGACACGTGCCGGCCGGCGACTCACTTACACTGAGTTGGCTGCCGCGATTCGGGCGACCGCAAATCGGCTGCACGCAGCTTCCGGTAACCACCGGCCCGTCGTATCAATTTTGACTCCGCTGCTTGCTGAGTCGTTCATCGCGTCTTGGGCGGGCGCGACCGCCGGCCTCGCAAACCCGATCAACCCGTTTTTGCGCGTTGAACATGTAGCCAACATCATGAATGCAGCCGGAACGACCGTCCTGGTCTGTGGTACCGCAGCCGACGGACCTGGAGCCTGGAATGAGGTCGGGAAGCTCCGCGCCATGGTGCCGACGCTGCGCGAGGTGTGGTCGGTCGATCAGCAGATCGGCACCGCGGCCTGCGAACTGTTGGACTTCGAGCGATCGGATGACCCGCACCGAACCGCAGCGCTGCTTCACACCGGTGGAACTACGGCAACACCGAAGCTCGTGCAGCTTACCGAGCGTGGAATGTTGCTTAACGCGTGGTGTTGCGGGACGTGGAACGGTAATCGGCCTGCTGACGTGGTTGCGGTTGGGATGCCTTACTTTCACGTGGGAGGCGCGATGTGCCTCGCTCTCGCCTCTATGGTGTTCGGACAGACAATGATTATCGTAAGTCCAGACGGGTATCGCGACTCCAGCGTCATCACGCAATTCTGGGAACTTGTCGAAGCGCACGGCGTGACGCTTGCGGGTTCCGCACCAACCACGGCCGCGGCGATCGTGGCAAATTGCAACGGCACGCGGGCGCCGGCCGATTTTCGATTCTGGTCTGGAGGCGCCACGGTTCCGATCCAAGTTGCACGCGAATTCGGCGAGACATTTGGCGTCCCGCTGCGCGAGGGCTGGGGCATGACGGAATTGCAGGGCGGTCTCATAATCAATCCCAGCGCAGTTGAACCTCGGATTGGCTCAATCGGCATCCCGTTTCCATATCATCGGGCTCGTTGCGTGGCGCTCGGCTCGCGAACGGCTGCTATCGAGGCAGCGCCCGGGGCCGTGGGTGTTCTCGCGATCAGCGGGCCATGCGTCACGCCGGGCTATCTCGACTCTGCACGCACTGCGGAGCTTTTTTTCGATATGCCGTCTTCGGGTGATACGTGGCTGAATACCGGAGATCTTTGCACGATCGATGCTGACGGCTATGTCTGGCACCGTGGGCGTTCGAAAGATCTCATCATCCGCGCCGCGCATAACATCGATCCACTCATGATCGAGGACGCGCTGGTGGAGCATCCTGCGGTCCTGTACGCCGCTGCGATCGGCGAGCCCGATCGCGACAAGGGCGAAATACCCGTTGCCTACGTGCAGTTACGTCCCGGCATGTCGGTGAGCGAGGCGGAACTCATGGGCCATTGCCGCAGCGAGATTACCGAGCGCGCCGCCATTCCCCGAACCGTGCGCATCATCGAAGCCATGCCGCTCACTGCCGTCGGCAAGATCTTTAAACCACAGCTGCGGCTCGATGCCATCCGGCATTGCGTCAGAAATGTCGCCGCGCGCCTTCACGAAGGTCGTGAGATTGGAATCGAGGTGCGTGAAATGGGCGGCACCATCGCCGTCGTCCTCGCGGTGCCCGATCCTTCGATGACCGGCGCGGTCGACAGCCTGCGCCGCGAGCTCGAGCGCTATACCTTTCGGGTCGAGATCGATTCATCGTGCAACCGCTGAAAGTCGTGCTCCTTGCAGCTGCGCTGCTTGCTGGATTATCGGCGGTTGCTGCATCCGAGTATGGCCACGTCGAGTTCGACAACTCCGGCGCTGCCGCCGCCCAGGCCGATTTTCTTTCCGGCCTCGCCTTGCTGCACGACTTCGAATACTCATCTGCCGCGGCCGCGTTTCGCCGCGCCGAGTCGGCGGATCCGAATTTCGCGATGGCCTATTGGGGCGAGGCCATAACCTTTAACCATCCCGTCTGGATGCAGCAGGACCTCTCGGCAGCCCGTGCCGCCCTCCAAAAGCTCGCATCGTCCGCAGACAGCCGCCGCCTCAAGGCGCGCACCGATCGCGAGCAGGGCTATCTAGACGCAGTAGAAGTCCTTTACGGCGAAGGCACGAAAGAGGATCGCGACTTTCGCTATGAAAGTGCCATGCAAAAGCTGCATGAGAGCTATCCCGACGACGTGGATGCCACCGCCTTCTATGCACTTTCCATTCTCGGCACCGCCCATGCCGGCCGCGACACCGCGACCTACATGCGCGCTGCCGCCCTGCTCGAGGAAGCCTGGATTGCTCACCGCGAGCATCCCGGGTTACTGCACTATCTCATTCATAGCTACGACAATCCCGTGCACGCCCCTCTGGGGCTGCGCGCCGCTCGCCTCTACTCCAAAATTGCGCCCGATGCGGGTCACGCCCAGCACATGACTTCTCACATTTTCTTGGCGATCGGCATGTGGCCTGCCACGGTCGACGCCAACATCGCCGCGCTCGCAGATGTGAATCGCGCGCGCACTGCCGCGGGCAAGCTTCCGGTCGGCTGCGGCCACTACTCGAGCTGGCTCGGCTATGCCTACCTGCAGCTTGGCAATATGCAGTCCGCGAAAAGCGCACTCGTCGCGTGCCGTGCCGAAATGCAAGCCGCGCTTCCCATGGAGCACTCTGCGCATTCGATGGATCCGGACGACAGCGTGACCGGTTCGTTTGCCAATATGAGACTGCGCTATTTGCTCGAGACGGGAGATTGGACTGGCGAGATTGCACGCTGGCCTTTGCCGACGAATGCGGGGACCGGCGCGCAGCTCGACTTCGCATTCGCACGCGCGCTCGGCGAGATCACGCAGGGCCACATCGCTGCCGCGCGAAACGCTATCGTGGAACTTAAAGCCCTCTCTCGCTCCGTCGTCGACTTGGAGACGAAGCGCAATGATCCCGATCCGACCAACCGCGTCCGACCCGAGATACTTGTGTACGAGGCAGAGGGCCTAACGGCCGAGCAAGAGCATCACCTGGAAACGGCCGAAAAGTTGCTGCGCCGAGCCGTCGCACTAGAGGCGACGCTGCCCTCCGCCTTCGGTCCGCCGACCATCGACCAACCTACGCATGAACTGCTCGGAGCGTTTCTGATTCGCCGCGGACGGCGGGCTGAGGCGCGCGCTGAATTTGACAAAGCCCTGGCGGCGGCGCCAGGCCGCAGGCTGGCTGAAAAAGGCCGCCAAGCCGCGTCAGCCGGTTTTATTAGTACACCCCCATGAAATCACGCTTGCCGACCGGTAGCCCGTTGTGACGCAAAATCGCGTAGGCGGTGGTGACATGAAAGAGAAATTGCGGCAAGCCGTAGTTGGCCAGATAGGCCTGACCACTCAGCTTCTTCTCTTTAGGCGTACCGGGACGCAGTACGATTTCGGCTGCTTCGCTACCTTCAAATTTGGAAGAGGCCACGCTATCGACGAACTTCAGTGTCTGGGCCAATAGTCCGTCGAGATCGGCAAAGCTCTTCTCCTTGCCCTCATAGATGGGAACGTCAACACCTGCAAGTCGTGCCGAGATCCCGCGCGCAAAATCGGCAGCAATTTGCACCTGTTTGACCAGAGGAAACATGTTCGGATAAAGGCGTGCTCGTAAAAACGCATCTGGCTCAATTGAGTTTGCGACAGCGTACGCATCGGCCTGAGCCAAAATGCCTTTTAAAGCCGTCAGCAATTGCTTGAAAACAGGAACTGAGTTGGTATACATAAAGCTTGTCATGGTCGTGCTCGGTTGGTTGGTCGGGCTTTACTCAGGGTTTCAACGTAGCGGCGATGCTGCGCACTTCGTCCGGCGTGTGCTCGCCCGCCAGCGGAGTTCCTGGCATTAAGTATTTGGCGATGTCGAGCCCGCCGACGACGACGGGTTCGAACCCTGCCTCTTGGACCAGCCGCGAAGCGATTTCGATGGCCTTGTTATCACCTGCGATCGGCATACCGATCTTCCCCGGATCTTCGTGTGCGCTGGCCATGCGTGATGCGCCTACGGCGTTGAATGCACGAACCACGAATGCACCCTGCAGCATGTGCGCATCAAAGCGTCCGGCCCCTTCTTCGCGCGCTTGATTGGCGATATCGCCGTCGCGTTGCGGGAAAGGATTGCTCGCGTTGATGACCACTTTTCCTTTGAGTGAATTGCCGAGGCTCTTTATGAGATCAGGAAAAGCGCTGTAGGGTACGGCGAACAGGATGACCCGACCGAACGCAGCCGCCTCCTGGGGCGTACCGGCACGTGCATTTGTTCCGACCTCGGCAGCGAGTTTCTTGTCGTTGTCGAGATTGCGCGAGGAAAACATCACCTCATTTCCAGCTTTCGCCCAAACTCCGCCAAGCGCGCTTCCAACGTGCCCAGACCCGATGATGCCGATCTTCATCTTCTGGCTGTCCGCCGCATTGAGAATGCTTGCTGTGACCGGCAGCACGCTGAGGGCGGCTGCCAGTCCGCCAACTAGGAGTATTTTCCTACGACTAAACTGCTGGGTGCCGTGCATTGATTCGGATCTCCAATTTGGGGGATCGATATTTGACGCCAAGGACGTGGCCTCGCGAAACCCGCCTATTTGCTGTTCGCGTAGGCCTGAATTAGCTCGAAAAGGTAGTCGCGCTCCTCATAAAGGCCCTCGACCGACTTGCGTTCGTTAAGGCCGTGAACGCCGTTGCCGTCGGGGTCGGAGAACCGACCCGGAACGCCATAGGTGGGAATTCCTGAAGCATTGAGGAAACGGCCATCGGTGGCGCCCGTCGACATCGCCGGCAGCATCGGTACGCCTGGAAAGTGCTTCTGCGCAAGGGTCTTGGCAGTGCCATAGACCAGCGGGGTCAGGGGCGGCGGGGCTGGAGTCGGGCTGATTTCTCCAGACGGAGTTATGGTCAGAGACGGGTCGGCTGCGGCCTTCATCAGCTGTGCGCGGACATTGTCAATGGTGTCGCCGGGAAACATCCGACAATTGATATTGGCACCCGCACGCTGTGCCAGCGCATTGTTGGCATGGCCACCATCGAGCCTCGTTGCAACACAGGTAGTGCGCAGCATCGAGTGATAGGTCGGATTCTTTGACACAATGGCGCTGGCTTCGAGGTCGTTGGGATCGGCGATCAGCCGCATCATCGCGGCGCCCGCTTCGCCTCCGGAGAGTTTTGCCGTCTCGGTAAAGTAAGCGCGCGTGGTGTCGGTGAACTGCACGGGAAACTCATATTGGCCGATGCGAACAAGCGCCGCGGCCAGGCTGTAAATGGCGTTATCCGGGCGCGGGCGACTGCTGTGGCCACCGGGGTTGCTCGCCTCGATACGGAAATCCTGATAGACCTTCTCGCCCGCCTGAATACCGAGTGAAAGCTTCTTGCCGTTGGCATCGCGCAAGCCGACGCTTCCTTCGTTCAGGGCAAATTGGGCATCGATCCAGTCTTTGTGCTCGGTCACCAGCCAGTTGGCGCCATTGAACGCCTCGCCAGTTTCCTCACCGCAGGTCAGGGCCAGTTTCAACGGCCGCCGGAGCTTGGTTCCAGCCTGTTTCAGGCGAATCAGCGTATCCGTGAAGATCGCAGCTTGCGCCTTGTCGTCGGATGAGCCGCGGCCGTAGAAATAGCCATTCTCCTCGATCAACACGAATGGATCGCGAGTCCAGTCCTCGCGTTTCGCCTCCACGACATCGATGTGGGCGAGCAGCAGGATTGCCTTGGCCTTGGGGTCCGCTCCATTCAATGTCGCGACCAACCCGTCTTCTTTGGGATGGTCGGGTACGCCGAACAGCCGGATATCGCCCTCCTTGTATCCGGCGGCTTTCAGCCGCGCCGCCATGCGCTCTGCCGCCAGCGTGCAACTTCCGGCGGACAGCGTCGTGTTGGTCTCGACGAGTTCCTTGTACAACTCTCTGAATCTCACCTGATCCGGCCGAATTTCGGCGGTCGCGGGTACGACGAGGCTTGCGGCGAGCACGGTCGCAGTCAGAAATAGGCGCAATTTATGATCTCCTGGCAGACGCGCAGACTACGTCTAATTCGCGGCGACAGGCAAGATCGTTTCAGGGAGCACGGAACGCTGCGGGCAAACCTCCCTGCCACAAAGTTGCCATTCGCGCGCTGAGGTAAAGTGAATCCCAAGGTCTAGCCGATCCGATCGCGCGACATCTTTACGAAATCTCAGAGGAGCATTGAGCATCATGAAGTTTTCTCGCGCCGTGGCGCTAGCGGGACTCCTTCTCGCGTCGGTCTGTCGGGGGACTGCTCTTAGCGCGGAACCGGCCGGTTGGCAGCCATCGCCAGGTCACACGCAGATCCCGATCTGGCCAGGCGCGGCCCCCGATGTGCAATCCGTCCCGGGACCGGAAACCCATGCGGACGGGAGCGGTGACCAACGTGACTCGGCCTACGATGACGGTCTATTCCCCTAGCGGGAAGAACACCGGCGCAGCGGTCGTTGTGTTTCCGGGCGGCGGCTTCCAGGTGCTTGCCATAGATCTCGAAGGCACGGAGGTTTGCGACTGGCTGACATCCAAAGGCATCACTTGCGTATTGCTGAAATATCGTGTGCCGAGCGCGCCTTATGTTTGGCAATGCGATTGCCGTCCTCACAACAGGTCAATATCGACGCCGTCGTTGCAGGACGCCCAGAGAACCTTGAGGCTGGTCCGCTCTCATGCTGCGGAATGGCGCATCGATCCACACAAGCTCGGAGTGCTCGGATTTTCCGCGGGCGGGTATTTGGTCGCGGAGGTAAGCACACACTTCGAGACTCACCTTTATGCGCCTCTCGATGCGGCGGACCACGAAAGCAGCCCGCCCGGATTTCGCCATTGCCATTTATCCCGGACACCTGGCCCTAGCGCGAACAGTATCGCGCTAAACCCCAACATCAAGAGTCACATCACCGCCCAGACGCCGCCGACATTCCTTTTGCAGAATGAGGACGATCATGTGGACAGGATCGAGGACGCGCTGAGCTATTACATGGGACTGAAGGCGGCCAACGTGCCCGTGGAATTGCACGCCTACGCGCAAGGCGGTCATGCGTTTGGTCTTAGGCCATCGAAGCTGCCCGTGTCTGAGTGGCCTCAATTAGTGGAGAAGTGGCTGGGGTCGCTTGGAATGATTTCGCAGTAGGCTTCCTCGGGCCTGAAGTAACATGCTAGAGAGCGCGCCATCCGCGAAGGGCGCCTGCGGGGTCGCGGACAGTCCGCGCGTTTCCATTCGCCACCGATCACCCGGGCGGCCTGCTGCCGGCAACGACGATGGGTTCGCCGAGCGCTCGCCGGTATTCCTCCTCGCCGATCGCATCCACCGACCGCAACTTCGCCAACAGCTCGTCGATCAGCGAACGCAGCCCAGGCCCCGGCGTGCCGTGCGCGAATGAACTCTGGTACTTGATGGGCCCGGGGATGATGGCGACCAGGAAGGCCATCTCCGCCGGCGTCAGCTCCCGGGGTTCGCGACCGAAATAGCGGCGGGCCGCGGGCCGCAGGCCACGCAGGTCCGGGCCCCATTCGATGATGTTCAGGTAGATCTCGAGGATACGATCCTTGCCGAGCGCCGACTCGAGCAGGAACGTGATCGCCAGTTCCTGCAGTTTGCGTCCGAGCTGCTTGTCGCGCGACAGGAACAGGTTCTTGGCCAGCTGCTGGGTGATTGTCGACGCTCCGCGCGCGGCGCCGCCACGCGACCAGTTGGTGAGCAGCGCGGCAGGCAATTCGCGCAAGTCGATGCCGCGATGCCCGTAAAAGCCTGTGTCTTCGGCAAGCAGCAGGGTGCGCACAAACAGCGGCGGAACGTCGCGCAGGGCGATGAAGTCGGGGGATGCGGGCGAGACGTCGATGGGGCGGTGCGGCCCGGCGCCGTCTTCGGATCTGAAGATAAAATCGCCGCGCAGGCGCGCGATCGCCGGCGGCATCTGACGTGGCGGCCTGAAGTCGATCTTCTGGCTCACCGAGAGCGCGGCAGGGTCCGCCAGGCGTCCGCGTACACGCACGTCGATGGTGGCCGAGCCAAGGTCTCGGCCGGCGCCGGGCGTCATTCCCAAGCTTTCGGGTACCGCGAGCCCAGATGCACCCAGCAGTTGCGCGAAGTCCAGATGCTGCATGCCGAGTGCGAGATCCACAACCGGATCGGTGTCGAAATCGCGCAGTGTCATCGAGCCCGACAGGGCGGCACCGGCCACCGTCGCGTGGACCTCGGGGATCTCGATCGTGGCCCCGATCCGGCGCCAGGTGCCATCGAATCGTATGGTAACGTCCGTCGGATCACCGAGCTGCGGCTCGTCGTCGGCGTTATCCGCCAGCGCGCCCAATCGCGCGCCGCGCGCACCCATGTCCACGTGGAAACGGAACGCATCGGTACTGGCCTGAAGGTCCACGCGGCCGTCCGCGATCCCACCATCGAGCAGCGGGTGGAGGTCGCGCCGCACGTCGAGCAGACGGCCGACCTCGAGCCCACGTGCCACGATGTTCCACGCGCTGCCCACCGGATACGCCACCTTACGGATTGACAGACCTGACTGTGGTTCCACCAGCGTGAGCTGGAGGTTCTCGCCGAAAATGCCCGCAATGTCCCAAGCAGTGGCCGATGATCTGACACTCACCCCTGCTGGCCCCGCGAGAGTGGCGGCGCGAACAGCGAGACGCAAGCGGCCGGGCCAGGTGGCCGCGATCATGTCGGCATGCAGTCGCACTCCATGCCCCAGGTCGAGATCGAATGCCTCCAATCGCAGCAACGGCCAGACGCCGACGTGTACCAGTCCGATTCGGGCAACTGCACCATGGCGCACGGCAGCGGACTCGATCCGCGCTCGCACCGCGTGCTCAAGCATGGGTCTCAGCAAGAGCGCGGCCAGGCTTACGAGCAGCGCCGCGGCGATCGCTGCGAGCCACCACCGTCGCCTGCGGGTTCGAGACGTAAACATCCACGCAAGGATGCCACAGCCGGATGGCGCGCCGGCTGTTGGGCGGCTTCGGGTCGCCGACGACGCTCCAACATCGGTCATAAGGTCGCTGATCGCCTACCGACAAAGCTGCCAATCGCGTGAACTCTATTTGAGCGGATTCTGCGCGCAGGTGGGTGGCGCCCGCAGGCCAGTGCCTAGTCCTGTGAACACGGGAGTGATAACATCTTCATTCTGTCCCACATTAGATGCGGCTAATCCTAATAACGCTAATCGCAGATATCTGCACGGGGATCAACATGCGAACTGTAACAGCGCTTTGTGCAGCCATTCTTGTCTCAGCCAGCGCGCTCGCGGCGGACGGTCCTGCCGCCAATTCTGACAAGGCGGCGATTCAATTGCTCGAAACCACGTACAACGAGGGATTAAATTCCAAGGACGTGGACAAAATAATGTCAGTCTATGCTCCTGGAAAACAACTGTTCGTTTTCGACGTCGTTCCGCCGCGCGAGTATTCAAGCTGGGAAGCCTTCAAGAAGGACTGGGAAGAACTATTTGCGGCGTTCCCGGGTCCTATTAAGAACACGATCTCGGAGCAGACCATTCATATCGTCGGTTCGCTGGCTTACGGACACAACATCCAGACGGGTGAATTCACGGGCAAGGACGGCACCAAGCTGGCGGTTGTCGCGCGAACGACCGATGTATACCGCAAGATGAACGGCAAGTGGCTCATCGTCGAGGAACACAATTCGGTACCTGTCGATCTAATGACCATGAAGCCGGATCTGCAGTCCAAGCCTTAGCGAGTCGCTGTCGGAGTCTGGCGGAAGGGGGCATTCATTCAGATCTGCTCGGCAGCCGCTCCAGACAAGAATATCAAACGCCACAACGTGATGGCGCTAGCTATAAGGTCCAGAGAGGGTCAAAATGACCCCGGTGAGCGACGACTTTATCGTCATTGAGTTTAGGCGCGCCGGGTCAAAGGCCTGGGAGCATCTTGGGCGCTATAAGACTACGGCTTCCGAACTTATTACCTTAAAAGCACATCTGGCCCGGTGTGCGAACGTTTATCAGCTGCTGGACCGGATTCCGAAGAAGGGACTCATTTGGGAAACGCTCAACATCTTAAAATCCGAAGGCCGTTTCGCTCGCATTCGCTTTCCCGACTGAATGGCTTCGGCGCGGGAGCACTCTGAGGATTCTGGTATTCCCGCTATCAGCGGCAGTTGACCGAAAGCGGCCGATCGAGATGCTAATAGTCCACTCACACGTGTAGCGGCGGCACTGCATTGAGCGCGGCGAGCAATTGCGCCGATTTCGAATGCGGACAAGTCTTTTCCGATCACTTGGAATGGCATCGCGCGTGCACTAGACAGGTTTGAGTTGCGCACGGTTCTTTGAAGTAATTCTGACCGGTCGCCGCAGCGTCACGGTCCAATCGCAAAGCAAGAAGGTGTTGCACGGGAGTGGGTGCCTGTTTACCCTGTCCAGCGAAAGAACCGCAGGCGATTCGGGGGCACGAAATGGTAATAAAGAAGAAATCAACCGGTGTTAAAGGGGCCAAGAGCCGCGGCACGCCCGTGAATCCGTCAAATCCCAAGAGTGTGCAGTCGGCCAAATATAAAGAGCCAGGCTTGATGAAGCGCCTTGCCGCGGGCGCTGTGGTCTGCGCGGAAGGATATGTGTTCGAGCTGGAGCGGCGCGGCTATTTGCAGGCCGGCGCCTTCGTGCCGACCGTTCTGCAGGAGCATCCCGAGGTCGTGGAGCAACTCCATATGGACTTCGTGCATGCCGGCTCCGATGTCACACAGGCGCTGACCTACTACGTGCATCGAGAAAAGTTGCGTGTGATCGGCCGAGAGAAAGATCTCGAGGCGATGAATAACGTAGCTCTGAAAATCGCAAAGAAAGTCGCGCGTAAGACTCAAACGCTGTTTGCCGGCGACATCTGCAACACCAACATTTACGATCCCAACGATAACAAGGCGCTGAAGCAAGTGGCGCGGATCTTTGAGGAGCAAGTCGGCTGGGCGGCGGACGCCGGCGTCGACTACATCGTGGCCGAGACTT
This sequence comes from uncultured Gammaproteobacteria bacterium, assembly GCA_963771615.1. Classification (GTDB taxonomy): domain Bacteria; phylum Pseudomonadota; class Gammaproteobacteria; order Steroidobacterales; family Steroidobacteraceae; genus Bog-1198. Next base: position 202,367 of record CAVYUD010000002.1, on the reverse strand, counting down.
TCTCGTGGGGACAGGAGGCTCTGATGGCACTCGATGCCATCAAGAAGCACTCCAAGGTGCCGGCGGTGGTTACCTTCTCCGTCCATCGCGAGCTTTTGACGCGCGAGGGCTGGACGGCCGCGGAGACCTGTCGGCGGCTGGAGGCTGCAGGCGCAGATGTAGTCGGGCTCAATTGCCATCGCGGCCCAAGGACGATACTTCCGCTGCTGAAAGAAATCCGCGCGGCGGTCAAATGCGATGTGGCCGCGACTTCCCGTGCCCTATCGCACCACAGAGGAACAGCCATCATTCATGTCGCTGACTGATCCATGTTGCGGGGACCGGCGCGCCTTCCCGGTTGGACTGGACCCATTCGTCGTCACTCGTCAGGAGATATTTGACTTTGGGCGCGAGGCCTACGCCATGGGCATCAAGTACCTCGGCGTCTGCTGTGGTGCGGGTCCTCAGCACATTCGGGCCCTGGCCGAGAGCCTAGGGCGGCGTCCGGAGGCCAGCAAGTATTCTGTGGACATGTCGAAGCATGCATTCTTCGGCACCGATCAAAAAATCAAGACCGTGCAGACAGAGTATCAGTCTCGACTGTAACGTGATTGTTCGCTGAAACGCTCATCTTCATCGACACCGACGGATGAGCCATCGTGCCAAGGATCTGTTGCTGCGCGATACGCTTGACTCTTCCCGGCAGTCGAACATTTGCGAAGTAAATAGCATCTAGTCCGCATCATACGGTCCGAAGTACGCGATGACTTTGCGCTGCGTATCTTTGTCGTCAAGGACGAAAACCTCGTATGTCATTCCACCCGGGGCGATACGAACGACGACATGACCTTCATAACTCTTGTAGATTCGATCCATGATGGGACCGATGGCAATCCTCGTTTCGGGACTCATGCCTGTTGAAAAGACGTCGCGGGGGCCTGGGTAGAACTCATGAGAAGCCATTCTCACGACCACCTCCTCGCCGGGTTGGGCTGAGAGCCAATTCTGCTGAATGATCACCCGAGGTCTTAAGGCACGAAGGATAGCGCCGTTGGTAGAATCGCGGTTACCGTGGTGGTCCAAAGTCATTACATCGACAGGACCCACCACCGCCGCGACCGGAGTTTCGATGTCTCGCCAGAACGGCTGCGTGTAGTCGGGGACGCCTGGAATATCCCCGCCCGAGTAGTACCTGAACTTCCCGTAGCTTAGTCGGATCACATTGCTGAACGGGTTCTCGTCGAAATGGCAGTCCTTTACCGCATTCAGCGGGATGTATTGCTCGGTAGCTTCGCCGCGGCCGGTCCAGATCACTCCGCTGGCGGCAATGTTGCGGATGTGGAAATCCGGGTAGCGGTCTGGCTGCCGCAGCCGGATCTGATCCAGCAGCCCGGCACGAAGGCCAATCACCGCCTGACCGTTGCGCAGCCGATGATTGGCGAAGCTCAGGTAGTTGGCTAAGGACGCGGCGTCGTCCCCCTCCTTGCAGTCGCGGAGGTCGACCGGAGTCACATAAGGCGGCCCAGATCGGTCGATCAGAACCCCGATCGGGATCAAGTCCGCGACTTCGGTAATGCCGGCCAAGCGGTAAGGCCCTACCTTCGACATCGGGCTGGATGGAGTGATTGTGCCGATATGATCGGTGTGGAAATGGGTGAGAAGCGCATAGTCAAGTCCGAGCGGCCGCCCAGTTGGTGCGAAGTGGCGGATGTAATCTGCAATCCAATAGCCGGCCGAATGGGCGGCGTCGGGCCGTTCCGGAAATCTTTTAAGTGGCGCCACGCGCGCGATGAACGACGGATCCGCCTCGCCGGCGTCGATGAGCATCGTCGTGCCATCGGGCATGACGAAATAGCTCGCATTGCCCCGACCAGTGCTGATGTGGTGGATATATAAATGGCCTTCTGTCCATGCTGGAAGCACCCGTTGCCTCTCCAAAGCCGTCGTTGAAGTCTGCGCCTGGCTTTCGGGCGGGTGCCCGTCCGCCCTCACCGTCCGGCCAAGTGAGAATGAGAGAGCGAGTACACCGATGAGCAGCAGGACGCTGCGAACGGCCACGATGCGATCGCCGCGACCGATGCTTGAGATCACCCTTAGCGCCAGCGCATTTTCAATAATCCTATACCTCACAATTTGGTCACCCACTGAACTGGCATCGCCACCTCAGACCGAAGGCCAAGACGCTGTCGTTGCCTGGTGGCAGTCCGTACCCTTGGCTCATGGCACTATACCTTCGTTAGGTACAAGAATAACTACGGCGATATCGTGTCGTGGGCGCTGTGTGGGAGAGCGGCGAAAGGAAGACAGCCAGCTCCCGCGAGAGTGAGTGCATCGGCACCAGCAGATGCTCGGCAAAGCCCGATCACGTGATGGCCTGCGTCGATGAGTTCCGGAACGAGATGGGAACCATCGATGCGCCTGGCGATCTTCGAGCAAAAGTTCGAGCACATCGATTTTTCAGTTGACAGCTTTTGCCAGAGGAACTCTGTAAGCGCTGGCACTCACGATCAAGAACTCTCTTTAACTGGACATCGCCGGAGACAAAGCATTTAATCCGAAAATGCAGTGCCTCAGACACTGTGGCGATGCATCATTACAATTCAAAAGAATGGGAAAATAATATGAAAACCAAATTTGCATTACTACTTGGAGTGATTTCGTTAGGGATTGTCACGATCGCGCACGCGCAATCCGCGGAGAAGGCTGTTGCCGCGGCAGAAGAGCAGTGGACGCAATCCGAAAGAACCAACAATCCGGATCTGCTCGCACCGTTATTAGCTGACAAGTTCATCTTGATCGACACAGACGGAACGATGAACAATCGTGCGAAAGAACTAGCTGAGGCGAAAGCAACTAAGTACGCCAGCATCGACATTGAGGATTTGCATGTCACTGTATTTGGCAACACGGCGATCGCTACGATGGTGTTTAAGGCGAAAGGCACGGACAGCAAGGGCAAGCCCTTGGACGTCAACGCTCGTTGGGCCGATACATATGTGAAAATGCCGGACGGCAAGTGGCAGTGTGTGCTGTCGCAAGGCTCCGACTTGAAGAAATAGACCAGCGCTCAATCGCCACACGAACGTTTGTAACGGACGCAGGCGCTTTCGACAACAATCCGGCCGTCGAGTCTGGCCCGCGCGCCCGACTCGCCGCCGCCGGATGGGCGCAGGAACGCGAACAGCCAGAGCCAAACAAAATTAAGGATTCCAACCGTTTGAGGACTGTTGCGCTTGAGGTGCGCAGCGATAGTCGGTCAGGCAAGACTTTGATGCGTAGAAACCGTTCATCTGCTTGGAAGCGTAGGACCCGTTCATCAGCAACGTTGGGTCGACATTACTTTCGGTGTAATGCATCCCTCGTACGCCGTAATTGGGTTGATAGAGCTGCGACACGTAGTCAGTCGCGCATCCTGAGAGGCCGATAGCAAGAACGAATGCTGCAGCTAGTCTCATGGTTGGGCTCCAGTTGAGTTGGCAAGCGCTAATTTAATAGCACGACCATAACCCCCGGGCAACCATCCGTCTCAGACCGGCCAAAATCGGCCATCGGCAGTGCCGAATGCTTACCGCAAAGCGGCCTTTCGCGGCTCACGCATCGCGTTCGACTCTAGTCAATAACCCTAACCTTCTGCATCATTTCGCGAAATCGCTTGGAGAGACGCGGGTAGTTATCGTGCAATTGGCCTGTGGAGTCTTTGAATACGCTTGCTACCGCGTATACCACGAAAACCATGTCACGCTTCGAGTCGTACCAGAACGAATAGAGGCCCTTGACAGTAAGCGGATGAAAAGATTTGACCGGTACCGGACCTGACGCCAATTCCTGCGGCATCCCTATCGACTTCGCAAGCCCAGTCAGATGATCCGACGACTCGCTTACGTCGCTGTCACTCAACATCGTCGCCACGTAGAGCGTTCGAGCCTCACCATCAATGTAAATAGTTTGAGGTTTCGAGTGCTGTATCCATGTGGCGTTCGGACGAGGATCACCCATGGCCCCAAGCCATGAAACTTGGTCAAGCTCCGCGAACTTGGAAAACCAATCAAATTCTTGCGCCTTGACACCGCTCGCAAAGACTTCCTTGCCACCGTTGATCGCGTACCCGCCAAACCAAGCTTGATAGAGCGGAGAGGAAGCATCAGATCGTGCAGCAAAAGTATTTGGTTTGACGGCCGCCCCGTATGCAAAGTAATTAACTCCCTTCAGCTTGAGCGGCACCCAAATCTCATCCATAACGTTGGTCTGAACTACCCAGTCCGGACCTATATCGCCCAAATCGATGCGCGCTGCGGCGGCCGCCGATTGCGTGCTGAGAGCCACGCAAATCGCTATTACCGACAGTTGCTTCATAAAACATTCCATTCGCTTATCAGCATGAACACGTCGTATCACTTATAACCGCATTTCTGTCGGATTCCCGCCCTCTGGGCACATCATCGCACGCGGCCACCGGCTCGCGTCGCTAGATCGGCAGTCGACTAACGATCCAGTTGCAGCGATGCGGCTCTAATTCCCGAAAGCTGCCCTTCGCGATGGACCGCTTCGGGTCCAAAGGGTGAGTTCGCCAGGTGATGTCAATGCATGAGGCAGTCTGATGCGGAATCGGTGCGAGGACTTGTAGAGTCGGTGGTCCGGTCGGTGCGTGACTCTATAAGCGCTGCCTCCTAAAAATAGCTCAAAGCGATTCGCGGTTCTAATACCTGGAAGCGGAGACTAGTCGAAGGAAGCTTAGGGCCGAAGGCGGACTACGGGCCATTGTTCTCGGCAACCGGCTGCACGCGGCCAACACGCGATATTGGACCTCACGAAATCACCGCCTTGAAGCGGCCGTTCGCGGTGAAAGAATCCGTGAGATACAGCGGAAGGACTGCGCGCCGGAAGACTAAGGTCGCCAAATGGCGGCACCGGAACGCACGGTGCCGTAGGATTGGCGCATGAACATGGGTGTTCTACTAGCTGGATGTGCCGTAGCGTTGACCGCGTTGGTTTGCGGATTCACGCACCCGACGCAACACTCAGTGACGGTCAAAATCATCGCGTTAAATGACTTCCACGGCAACCTTCAGTCGGGTAGCTATGTGCCAGTTGCTGGAGAGCCGGCCGTCACGGCCGGCGGCATCGACTATTTGGCCGCGTACGTGGCCGAGTTGAAGAGCGAAAACCCCAATCACGTGGTCGTGAGCGCTGGCGATTTGGTGGGCGCCAGCCCGTTGATCTCCGCGTTCTATCGTGACGAAGCGACCATCGAAGCGATGAACTTGCTCGGACTTGATTTCGGCGCCGTCGGCAACCACGAATTCGACCAGGGGCCCGCCGAATTGCTGCGGCAACAGAACGGTGGATGTTTTGCCAGCGGACTTCAAACATGCTTGGAGAAGCACGCATTTCCCGGCGCCGCGTTCAAGTATCTGGCGGCGAATGTGGTGTACACGTCAAATGGCAAGACCCTCTTCCCACCTTACGTCATCAAGACATTCCTAGGAGTTCGCGTCGCGTTTATCGGCGTTGGGTTGAAGGGGACGCCGAGCATTGTGAGGCCGCGAGGTGTCGCGGGGCTCGCGTTTAAAGACGAGGCAGAAACGGTCAATGCCCTGATTCCAGAACTGCATGCCCACGGGGTCCACGCAATTATTGTGCTGGTTCACCAAGGCGGCACCCAAAGCCCGGCGACTGCTCCCGCAACAGGTGGGATCAATGATTGCGCGGGCGGCCTCGGAGGCCCGACGCATTCGCCGATTGTGGGCGTAGTTTCACGTCTCAGCGATTCTGTCGATCTGGTCATATCCGGCCATAGCCACAAGGCTTACAACTGCCGTTTGCCGAACAGTGCCGGGCGGCTGATCCCAGTCATACAGGCCGGCTATTATGGCCGACTTCTCAGCAACATCGATCTCAGTATGGACAACCTGACGGGACGGGTGACGCACGTCGCGGCATCCAATCTCGTGGTCAGCCACCCGGCGGCAGATGCCTTGACGTCGCCGGTACATCCCTTTTTGTTGTCCCCGTCCATCGAGCAAGTGCGCGCGCTAGTCGCAGATTACGCCGTCGCTGTCGCACCACTGGCTAACCAAGTGATTGGTGCGATCGCGGCGCCGCTGACGAACGCGCCAGGACCGAGTGGCGAAGAGCCGGCAGGAGACCTGGTTGCGGACTCGGAATTCGCGGCAACCTCACCGGCGCAGATGGGCGGCGCTGTCATTGCATTCGTGAACGCAGGGGGTGTGCGTCCCCCCGGGTTCGACGTGGCCGAAGCGACCTACCCGCACAACGTTACTTATCAGGAAGCGTTTGCGGTGCGCCCGTTCGGCAACTCTCTTGTGACTATGACGCTCACTGGCGGCGAAATTAAGGATCTGTTGGAACAACAATTTCCCGGGTGCAATGGTCAAACCGCCAACCGGATACTCCAAGTTTCAAGTGGCCTGCATGTTGATTGGAGCGTGTCAGCGGCGCCATGTCAGAAGATCGTTAATGTGACATTGCTTATGCCCGCGAATGACGCTCCGATTGACCGGATCGTCGATCACGGTGTGGTCCAGCATCCGACAAAACTCTACCGAGTAACTGTCGACAACTATCTGGCATCGGGCGGAGAAAACTTTAGCGTCTTACAGCAGGGAACCAATCAGATTGGCGGCCCACAGGATATTGACGCACTCGTCGCCTACCTATCAGCCACCTACAAGCCGCCAAAATCAGCCTACGACCCGAAGGACCCAGCTCTGAACCTCCCTCGCGTTGTACGGCTGCCATAACGCTAGCAGCGTCCTGCAGGCAGCGGGCCACCTTTCCGATGCGCTAGAAGCGCAGGGCCTCTTAGTGACTCGTCAATTTCGGCGAATCCTGGCTGATGCGATTCGTTGGTTCCAGTGCCGCGAAGCGGACGCTGGCAGCTTCGGGTAGGCTATAAGAATCCTAACGAAGAAGCCCATGCATGGCCGACCGCGTCGAAGCTGACAAACCTCAGGGAACGACTGATGCCGTGCAGGCGGCGCAAGTGTTCATCAGTTACGCCTCGCAAGACAAGGGCGTGGCCGACGCCGTGTGTCAAGCACTAGAGCGTGGCCGGAGTGGCCTGTTGGATCGCGCCGCGCAATGTCGTTCCGGGCGAGTCTTATGCTGGCGCGATAGTCCATGCGATTGATGCCACCAAGCTAATCGTGCTCATCCTGTCGGAGCATGGCGCGTCGTCGCAACACGTGCTTCGGGAAGTGGAACGTGCGACTTCAAAGCGACACCCCGTGGTTGCCTTCAGGATCGACGCTGCGCCCATGCCCGCTGACTTTGAGTACTTTCTCAATACGTCGCAGTGGCTCGATGCGACTAGGAGCGTTGAGAGCGCGTTGCCGCGGCTTGTCGACGCCGTACAGCGCGCAATCGCCTCACCGGCCCAAGCGGGGGTCGCTTTAGGTCCCACAGCCAGCCCTTCGCAGCAGACCCGCGTGCTCCAACCGTCGAGCCGCGGGCTCAGGTTCCTCGCACTCGCTTTAGGCGTCTTAGTCGCGCTTGGATTGGTCTATTTCGCCGTGGACAAACTGTGGCTTGGTAAGCGCAGCGCCACGGAACGAACATCGGCTACCGCAGAGAACATCAGCACCAAATCCGTTGCTGTGCTGCCCTTCACTGACATGAGCGAGAAGCACGACCAAGAGTACTTTGGTGACGGAATGGCTGAGGAGATTCTCGATCTGCTGGCCAAAGTCCCGGGGCTCACGGTCATCGGTCGTACATCGTCGTTTCAGTTCAAAGGAAAGAACGAGGACCTGCGCACCATAGGGACCAAGTTGAATGCCTCCTACGTACTGGAAGGCAGTGTGCGCAATTCCGGCGAGCAGATACGAATTACGGCGCAGCTGATCAACACGCGAACTGGAGCGCATGAATGGTCGGAGACCTATGACCGGCGCTTTGGAGACGTACTCAAGCTGCAGGATGCCATCGCACTGGCAGTCGTGAGGGAATTGCAGCTAACCGTGGTTCCTGCTGACCTGGATTCACGCGCCGCCCTGAAAAATACCGAAGCATACGCCCTGATGCTGCGTGGACGTCATGCCTTTGATCGGCTCGACAAGGAAGGCCTAGACGAGGCCGTATCGCTGTTTCAGCAGGCGCTCGATCGCGATCCCACGCTGGCGGACGCGGCGTCTTGGCTCGGTCGTGCCTATGTTTCGCAGGGAGACAGTGGCTTCGCCCTCCCGGGGCTCGTGTATGAGCCGGCGCGCCGGATGGCCGAGTTGGCACTAAAACTTGACCCGAGAAGTGCCGAAGCCCACGCCGTGCTGGCTAATATTCATTTCTCATACGATTGGGACTGGGCCGCGGCCGACCGTGAGATCCGGCAGGCAGAGTCAATCGGCCCCGGAGATCCTTATGTGCAACGGGCCGGGGCGATCCTTGTCATGATCCTGGGGCGTTGGGACGATGCATTGAAGCGGATAAAGGCGGCCGTCGTAATCGATCCACTCGACCCCCTCAATTATATCTATATGTGGGAAATTCAGGATCGCCTTGGCCAATTGACCGAAGCTGAATCGTCCCTGCGGCGTGAGTTGAACATTAGTCCGACCCATGCTTGGGGGCACTATGACCTTGCCTATGTACTGGTTGAGCAGGGCGATCGCGACGGTGCGTTGAGCGAGATTCAGCGCGAGACCAACCGCGACTTCAAACAGTTGGGATTGGCCATGGTTCTACACGCACTCGGCAGGAAGACGGAATCGGACGCAGCACTCGCTTGGTTCGTCAAAGAGGATGCGGCGACCTACGCTTGCGCAATCGCCGATATATATGCCCTACGTGGCCAGCCAGATGAAGCGATGCGCTGGCTGGAGCGGGCCTTCACCCAAAGGGATGCCAATCTATTGTTCATCAAAGTAGACACGGCGCTTGTGCCACTCAATGGCGACCCTCGCTTCAAAGCGCTGCTGCGCAAGATGAATCTGCCGGAGTAACGGAGAACGGGACGTTCAGGGTGTAAGTGCAGCGGATCGGGTTTATGCTGCGTATTGCGTCGGCTGCCGTGTTTCCGGTCAAGCCGATTCTGTGAACCGATGAATCGCTGGTTCGGCGCCGCTTCGCAGCTATTCAGGAGCGGTTTGAATAAGGAATAACAATGAGAGACCGGGAAGTTGGGGAAAAAAAGTCATGGTGGCTCCGATCAATCTCACATTCATCGAATGCGTCCATGACCGGCGCGACCTTGGTCGGTTTGGCGGTACTGACAGTCGCGTATCCGTGAATTCCCGATACGCAGGCCGCCGCATCGAGTGGACAGCCGCGCCACGTCAATACGCAACGATTACAAGGCAATCTCGAGAAATTGAGCGAGTTTGGTCGCAATCCCGAGGGAGGCGTGACTCGCCTTGGGTTTTCACAGACTGAGATCGACGCGCGAACCTACGTAATGGGCCTGATGAAGGATGCTGGGCTCGAAGTTCGGGTTGACGCAGCCGGTAACATATTTGGACGCCGAACGGGCACCGCGCCTTTGCCGACGTTGTTGTTCGGCTCACATATCGACTCAGTTCCCCACGGCGGTAACTTCGATGGAACTGTCGGTAGCTTGGGTGCCATCGAGGTCATTCGCGCTCTCAATGATGGTCATGTCACCACGCGACATCCACTCGAGGTTGTCATTTGGACCAATGAAGAAGGCCCACATTTCGGGATCAGCGCACTGGGCTCCGGAGTAGCCGCCGGCGCGTTGGGACCGGAGATTTTGGACCGGAAGGATGAAGAGGGACTCACGCTCGCCGACTGGCTTCGACGCTATGGACAAGATCCGGCGCACTTGACTGGCGCCCGAATTTCGCGCGGCAGCACTGGCCGCGATTCTGGAACTGCACATTGAACAAGGCCCGCAGCTCTATGAGAGCAAGGTTCAAATCGGCGTAGTACAGGGAATTGTGGGCCTCAAGCGGTGGAAGTGCATCGCGACGGGTTTCGCGAACCACGCGGGTACGACGCCCATGAATCGCCGCAAAGACGCACTCGCTGCCGCTGCGAAAGACTTGCTGGCGGTCCGCGACGTCGTGCGCGCGGAACCTGGCCGCCAGGTAGGTACCGTCGGCTACATGAAGGCGGAGCCTGGCGCCCCCAACGTAATACCCGGCCGCGTGGAGTTCCCGGTCGAGTTACGCGATCTCGATGCTGGCACTATTGAGCGTATGTGGGAGCACATTCAGCAAAGGTTTGCGCAGACGGACAAGGAGGAAGGCGTCGAGACGCGCTGCGCCCTGATCAGTGATGTTGCGCCCGCGCTCAGTGACGCTTCCGTGCAGGGTGTCATACGCGAGGCGGCGCGGTCAGCCGGCCTTTCGACCGCAGATATGCCAAGCGGTGCCGTACACGACGCCGGAGAAATTTCCCGGCTTACGCCGATGGGCATGATCTTCATACCGAGTCGCGACGGGATTAGCCATGCGCCGCAAGAATTCTCGACGTGGGACGATGTCGCTAACGGCACCGAAGTTCTCTATCGATCAATTCTAAAACTCGACGAACAGATGAACGCCCGCTGATGCGCGCGGGTCTTTCCCGTTTGGCTGTACGTTGTCATGTCCGTTGCGACAAGAGTGAGCCGCACGCCGGCGAACGTCCGGACAGCAATCCGGGGTCGTCCGCAGCGAAGCAGGATGCGGAAGCGTCGCGGAACTGACGGCCCGGCCGGACGGAGAACGTGGCTTCCAACTGGATTTGCCCTGGCCTCTTAGGCCTATACTTTGCAAATTCATTTCGTCTTTCATGAGCGCCCCGTGGTCGCCAAGTAAGGATGTGCCTATGCAGACAAAAACAGACGAGATAGCTGATTCGATTTATCGCCTATCAACTTGCGTCCCTGACGCCGCGCCGGGTGGGTTCACGTTTAATCAGTTCCTCATTGACGCAGAGGAACCTCTGCTCTTTCACACAGGTCCGCGGCGCATGTTTCCTCTGGTATCCGAGGCCATAGCGCGCATCGTTCCGCTCGAGCGAATCCGATGGATCACCTTCGGACACGTGGAGTCGGACGAGTGCGGGGCGATGAACCAATTTCTCGCCGCGGCGCCGCGCGCCGAGGTCGCGCATGGTGCACTCGGTTGCCTGGTTTCGCTCGATGATCTGTGTGATAGACCGCCCCGCAAGTTGGCCGATGGCGAGGTCATCGATCTCGGTGGCAAGCGCATTCGGCACATCGATACGCCGCACGTTCCTCATAACTGGGAAGCGCGGGTTCTGTTCGAAGAAACGACTAGGACTCTTTTCTGCGGCGATCTATTCACTCATGCCGGCGATGGCCCTGCTCTTACCGACGGAGACATAGTCGGGCCTGCGCTCGATGCTGAAGAGATTTTCCGTGCAACGGCGCTTTCAGCCGCTACTGGCACGACGATCCGTCATCTCGCGGCACTCGACCCGCAGATGCTTGCACTCATGCACGGCTCATCGACAAAGGTTCGCTGCAAGGAGTCGCTGCTCGGGCTCGCTGACGCGTATGACTCGATGATGAAGCAAGGTTAGGCGAGATCCGCCAGCGACTATGAGCTTTGGGTTTCGCAACCATGTGTGGCTGAGAGCGGAGTAATGGCGACGAGCTCTGCGACTCTCGCTCTTGAGAAAGTTCTCACTGCGATCGACGCGCAACTGGCTCGTCTCAACGCAACCCCCGGTAGAATCGCTGAAGCTCGTGCCGAGGTCCTCAAACGTCTTAAAGACGCCTTGAGCGGTGGGTTTGTTCCGAGGGAGGCGTACGAGCCGCTTTCCTTGGTTCCGTTCATTTTCCAAGAGGCCAACTACGACGGTATCGACTGGGTGCAACACGGTGCTGAACTGGCGCAGCTGACGCCTCTGTTTGAGATAGATGCGTGCATTTGGTCGGGCGGCCGTTCGTTAAGCGAGTTCTCGAAAGCTGAGTACGCCAATTATGTAGCAGCCGCGTTGAGCGCGATTCGCGCACGGGCCGCTCAGATTCAGCGTCAAAGGTGAGTCGCAGATCGCGCCGCGAGCTGGTGCTCGAATCTAAAAGTCAGTAACGAATCCCTTATTTTACATAATCTGGCCGCGTCTGTGATTGGCGACACATTTTTGAAGCCAAAAGGTTGCGCTACGTCGCAAACGGCGTAGCTAGCTATTGTCAAATCGATCGGCTCTGCGGGGCTGATCGCGCTTCGAGGAATACGCGGCGAATTTCAGAACACCAATCAAAAACTATGAGGGATCATGCAATGAAGCGTTTACCCATTCTCTCGACAATATTATTTATCGGTCTGGCGGCAGCGCGAACCACACTTGCTCAAGCGCCTCCCGATGTGGTGCCAAGCGATGAGGCTCAAAATACGGCAATGGGGTCCAACGTCATGCCGATCATAGACACGGGATTACGCGACGGCTTCTACGGCGCGCAGCGCAACACCGGCGTTGGGTACTCAGCTTTGAATTCCGACTCAACCGGAAACCAAGACACTGCGGTTGGGACCTATGCCCTTTTTTGGAACAGTTCCGGTAGCAGCAATTCAGCGACAGGATATATGGCGCTCGCATGCAATACGACCGGCAGCTTGAATACGGCGAACGGAAACTTTGCGCTGTCGAGTTTCTTCAGCCTGGGCGGCATCGTTAGCTGCACCGCCGGGTTCGCGACTGGCAATGGCAACACTGCGTCGGGAGCGTATGCGCTCGGGGCAACTACATCGGGCAGCTATAACACCGCTTCAGGCGTCCAAGCGCTCGAATCCAATACTGAGGGCACTAAAAACAATGCCACGGGATATCTCGCGCTTTATTCCAACACGACTGGCAGTTACAACACGGCGACCGGATACGAAGCGCTCTATTACAACATCGACGGCATTCGAAACAGCGCCTCCGGCGACTGGGGACTTTACTCCAACACCCATGGCAGCGATAACACCGCCTCAGGCCAAGCTGCGCTGTATTCGAACACATCGGGATCGAACAACATCGGATTGGGAGCCAATTCCGGCTACAACGTGACTTCAGGCTCCAATAATATCGAGATCGGCAATAAAGGAACGAGCAGCGACTCTGGCACGATCAGGATAGGTACTGCGGGCACACAGACCGCGACGTTTGTTGCGGGAATCGAAAATACCAAAGTGACCGGCGCTGCGGTGTACGTCACTGCATCAGGGCAGTTGGGAGTTCTCGCCTCCTCCGAGCGCTACAAGACTGCGATTGCGCCGATGGGTGCAGCTACCGAGAGGTTGCAGGAGCTTCGCCCCGTGAGCTTTCATCTCAAAACAGATCCCAATGGCGTTGTGCAGTACGGCTTGATCGCCGAGGAAGTAGCGAAGGTTTATCCGGAGCTGGCGATTCGCGATGCCACGGGCAAGATCCAGGGGGTGCGCTACGACGAACTTGCGCCGATGCTGCTGAATGAGGTGCAGAAGCAGCAACAGCGAATCGCAGCTCAAGATGCGCAAGCGGTGGCCCAGGCTACGGAACTACGCAATCTCAAAAAGCTTGTAGTTGAAATGCAAGCCGGTCTGCTTGAGTTGCAGGCCAAGGATGTCTTCGTCGCGCAGCGCTAAGCTTCATGACAGGCCCCCTTGTGATCCTCAGTGGAAACACACTCATCTCCACTTCGGCACAACTGATGCCGTCTGGATCCAAGGGGGCCGCTCTCAGTTCTCGCCACCGCAATCACCGGCAACAGCTTTAAGAAGCGAGGCGTCTGTTACATCTCCTGATCTATTGGTGTTGCCCGAAACAGCCTGTCCTTCAACACCTTCGGTAGCGCCTCGGGCTTCGCGTGCTGTTTTGAAGGCGTTCCGCAAAGCCTCGAGAAGAACGGAGGGGCTAAAGAACATGGCAAAGCTTGTATTCGGTTTGCAGCAGTCCTTGGACGGCTACGTCGACCACCTGGAAATGGGGCCGCCTGGCCCCGCGCTCTCTCGTCACTTCGCAGAGCACGTGCGCGACCTAGCGGGCTGTGTGTATGGTCGCCGCACGTACGAGATCATGCGTTATTGGGACGAAGACCAGCCCGGTTGGGACGCGGAGGATCTCGACTTCGCGGCGGTGTGGCGAAGCCTACCAAAGTGGGTTGTGTCGCGCTCGTTGAAGTCAGTCGGCCCCAACGCCACGCTGGTCCAGAATGACGTCGGGACCGTGCTGCGCGAGCTCAAGGCTCGGCTCGTCGGGGAGATTGACGTCGCCGGACCAGACTTGGCGCGAAGCCTGACCGACCTTGGTCTTGTTGATGAGTATCGACTCTATTTGCGCCCCTTCGTGCTCGGTCACGGCACGCCCTTCTTCGCCGGCCCGCGGCCGCCGCTGCGCCTCGTGGCCAGCGATCTCGTCGGCGAGGGCGTGGTTCAATTGACCTACGTTCCCGCTTGATCGCGCGGCTTACCCGCCCGTCGGTCACTCCATACGGATTTAATTCCTTACAGCGGACCGAGGGGCCATCTGGTTATCCGCAGCCGAGCCCAGCGAGTATCTTTGCGCCAAACTGCTGCCAGTACTGATCGGCGAGGGCCCGCGCCTTTGGAGTGACGGCCGAGGACTTAAGGACGGCAGTCGCCGATCTGATCATCCGAACGTCGATGTTGCCCTCGTAACCCTGTAGCTGCAGCGCTGCATTAATTAGCTGCCAAGCCCGGACTTCATCGGGATCGATTTGGCTGGCTTGCAGCTGCGGCCCGATCGAAAGAATCGCAGCGATACTACCTTGTTGGGCCGCCGACCGCGCGTCCGCAATCGCGGCCGGGATGTCCTGAGCAACGTACTCGCAGCCACTAAACTCGCACCGGGCGAGCTGGCCTTCAGCATCGGGAATGGTCTGCGCAGCCGCCCTTAACAGGTCTCCCGGATGATCAGACGCTTCGCCGCCGGTGATAGTCCAGGGATTGTCCCCGACGCTCCTGCTGCCGAGTACGAACTGAGCCCACGGATAGCCACCGAGAGCTGCTGCGCGCAGATGTGCGTCGCTGAATTTTCTGATGTTGCTGCCCCCAAACAGCCACAGAGAATACTCGCTCGCCGGATCGCCGCGTGCCGCAGCAGCAGTCACCCAGGTATCGATCTCGCTCTTGTCCGGTAATTGCTGACAGCTGCTCACCATCTGTTGCTTGAACGCATTGCGATGCTCGAGCACGGCGCGGAACCAATCGCCATCCGCTGCCGGCAAAGAGTTGCTGTCACGTAGCTCAGATGCCTGAGATTCGCTTTGTGGACCATTGAGTGCCGCGAATAAACAGGTTAAATGCGCGATGTGATCCAGTTGGTTGGCGGCTGAGGCATCACCGGCCTGTGCCTGCGCCTTGAGCTGCGAGAACGCGCCGACAAAGTCTCCATCGGAGAAACGGTCAATGATGCTAGGCCTGGAACCCATCGGTGCGAGGGACGCGCCGATTCCACAACGTTGGATATTTCGTGCCGCGACTGGTGGCGCGGGCCGCGCCCAAAGCCCTTTCACCGACTCGGACATGATAGGGCCGCGAGGGCTTGACGGCTCAGGTGCCGCCGCGACAGTCGAGCCGCTTGTTTTGGTTGTCACTGCCGACGGGGGCGAAGAATGTGGGGAGGAATGGCGCCACAACAGGGCACCGCCCGCCAGCGCAAGGACGACGCCCGCAGCCACAGCGCGCCAGGCACTAGGCACACGAGTCCTTCTCATTCACGTACTGCCTCCGACATTGCGTTCTGCTGACAGTTTTACCAATCTCGGAAATTCTGCGGATACTCTCACCACCACCGGTTAGGGTCGAGGGGGTCCCCAGTCGCTCGCGAGTCAGCCACGCACGAGGCCTGAGAATTTCATCAGAAAAATCACAGGATTTCCTCCCTGGATCAAGATGAGCCTCGGGTTTATAGTCATTCGGAGGAGATGAGAAAAACAACTATGGGCAGGCAACGAGCGATGTGTTCCGTGGTCTAGCACGATAAAGCGCGACCATCGGCACTTATCCTCCCTGTTGTGCCATAGGCGACGGCGACCATCTCAGACAATCAAAGGTGATCCTATGACATTCCGAAAACCGTATGCGTTGGCGTTCGCCGCTGCTGCCCTTTTGGTAATTGGCGGGCCTCCGGCGATGAGCGCCCAGCCGAGCTATGGCGCGCGCTATGCGCAAGACCGCGCCGAGATCGAGGATCTGATGTCGCGCTATCTGTTCGCGATGGATTACGGAGACTTCGATGCCTATGTCGAGACCTTTACCGAGGACGGCGTACTCGAATTCTCCCGCAGCACCTCGAAAGGCCGCGCCGAGATCAAGAAGGCCGTAGCGGTTTTCAAGGAAGCCATCGGCAAGCTCTACAAGGACAAGGAGGGCAATCCGGCGACGCTGCGCCACGTACTCCTCCAGGCCGTGATCCGTGTGGAAGCCGACCATGCCTGGACACGCTCGCTATGGGTCGAGATGGCGAACGACGGTCCCAACGGCACGCTTAAGATGGGAACCTTCGGTATCTACGAGGACGAGCTTCAACGCGTGAAGGGCCATTGGCTGTTCAGCAAGCGGCGCGTGCTCAACGAATTTCTCGAAGGCCGGCATTCGGGCCCCGACAATCCGGTGCGCGATCTCGACGGACTGGCCGCGGCGTTCCTGGCGGAAAAGAAATAGCTGTCCTCCCCTCCAACCTCAGTACCGAACGCCCCGCTCAACCGGCCATAAAGGCCACTTACCTGCCAACACCGGGAGGATGGTGCAACGTGTCGTAGGCAGCAATATCCGCTGCTGAAAGATTCTCGGCCTTCCAGATCATCGCCCGATGAATCCGATTCCAGCCGCTCGGGTGGTCGAAAAAGATTACCTCTTCGACGGCTCCGGGCTTCATCTTACGGTACTCGGCCAGATGCAGCGCCGCCTGCGCGGCACCGTCCGGTTGTCGCGCCGCGTTAAGACCAAACGCGTCCGCTTCTGCTTCCATCGATCGGGTGATCGTATTCAACAGAGGTGTCAGCGCGAAAAGATAAACCGAGAATAGCGCGACCAGTAAGGGCAATCCGGCAACGTCGGCGACGCTGCTAAATCCCCAGCGCTCGCCGAACTTCAGTGTCACCCGCCCGAATGCCCATGATATGAAGGCGAAACCGATAACGATTAGGACGCCTAGTGCCAAAACGCCCTTGTACATATGATTCAGCACGTAGTGCCCCATCTCATGTCCAATCACGGCCTGGACCTCCTCCGGAGCAGCTCGATTCATCAGATTGTCGTTCAGACTGATCTGCGCCGATCCGGCTATGCCGCTGACATGCGCGCTCATCTTGGTCGTCTGCTTGGAAGCATCGAATTCGTAGACCTGATTGACCGGAATTCCATTGGCCCGGGCCAACGACAAAATTCGCTGCTTGAGCGGGCTCTCCGCCAGCGGGTAAAACTTGTTGAACACGGGCTCCAAGTAGGTCGGGCTAAGGGCTATTTGAAAAATCAAAAATCCGATCGCAACCCCGGAACCCCACAGCCACCATGTTTTTGGCAGCTTGCGAATGACCGCGTAGATTAAAACTGCCGCGAGCGTCCCGAAGATCAGGGCGATGATGAGTTCCTTGGCCTGGTCACCCAGCCAATCCGCGAGGCTCTGGTTGGACATGCCGTACTGGCGCTCGCGAACATAGCCTTCATAGGCCGCCCAAGGCAAAGTCACCACCGTCGTGAGAACAAAATACTGAATGGCATAAAGCGCGGTCTGCGCCCAACGAAAACGTGTCAGCCGTGCGGCGAAGTCGCGCATCCGCGCCGAAATTCGCCAACCAAGCAGCGCCCATGCGAGCAAAAGTCCGATAACGAAGTCCCAGAGCGTTAGCCAATAACCGCCTTCGAAGTAGGCATCCGACCGAGCCCGCGCAGCCGGCGTCATAGTCGCTAGATAAGCGGCGGTAGCGGCATCCGCGTCGAAATGCCCCGAATCCGCTGTGATCGACGGCGCGTCCGCAGCGCATGCGGTGTGCAGGGGCCCAACAGAGAAGAGCGCGAGGGCGACGAACGCCAGGACGACGCGGATCATGAAATTCACTCCCGGCAGCGCGCTCCCCGAAATTAAGGGGCGCGTCAAATATCGCTGACATTATGCTCCGTGGGACCGCGATTGCCAGTTGGTTCTTGCTCGGTCAAACGCACGTCGCGACGCATTATCAAGTCACGCTGCAGATCGTTGCCAAGCTTGAAAGTGTGCTCGCCCACGAAGTCAAACCCCCATTTCCGGTAGAAAGCCAAGGCTCTTGGGTTTCGTTCCCATACGCCGAGCCATAGCGCCGCGGCGCGGCCCACCTTGGCTCGTGCAACGACGTGCGCCATGAGTTGGTGAGACAATCCGGTCCCATGGTGCGAAGCGTCCACGTAGAACCTCTGGATTTCAACCGGTCGCTGGCTCGAGATCATGGGCGATGTTGCATCGAGCCGGAGCTGTGCGAAAGCGACCAATCTGCTATCGATTTCGGCGACCCACGTCTCGCGACTCGGATCACGAATCTCGGCGAGTTGCAAAGCTTGTCCGTAGCTCCCAGCACAATGCAGCTGCATGTTCTCAGCGGTATTCGAGTCCGCGAAGGCATCGCAGAAGGTTTTCTCGGCAAGCACCGACAGCGCCAGCGCGTCATCTTCGTTCGCTCGGCGAATACGAATCGCATTCTGCATTGATCAACCTCGCTATCCAGGCGTTAGCTCGCGCGCTCTCCCAGCATTGCGTCAGTTTTCGCGATCCTTCTTGACTACCGGAACTTTTGATTTTCGTGACCGGTCACTGTCGATAATTTCCTGGCTTTGTAACTCGTTGACGCCGAAGGTGCTACCGCGACTCTGGCACACCCACGTCCGTCCGCGGGTACTAGGAATGGCGGACGGGACACAAAAGGTGGGCCTCATTCAGCTGCAGGGCCGTCCGCGAGATTTACTGGTAGCGAGTTCCATTCGATCGACCGCGCAGTACATCGCTGGGGGCAATGCCGAACGCGTGGCTGAATTCTCGGCTGAAGTGGGATGAATTCACGAATCCGCATTCGAGGGCCACGCTGGTGACGGTGACGTGTGGGTAGGCGGCCGAATTCAATAGCTGATGCGCGCGCTGCAGCCGCTCTATTTTGATGAACTCGCCTAGAGAGTGCTTCTCATCTCGAAACAGATTGTGCACGTAGCTCAAAGAAAGCTTGCACTGCCTTGCTATGATGGCGGGCGTCAGATCTGGATCCGCCACACGCGAGCGAACGAATCGTTTGATTCGAGCGAGGTTGGCGGCGCGAACCGGAGTTTCCGCGCTCATCAGATCCGCTTCACGGCCGATAGCCAAGAGCACGAGATCACCGAGGACGTGGCAGACACGTTGGAATTCCTGGGCGCTCATGTTGGCAGCGTCGCGCGAGAACGCGGCCAGACTAGCGGTCGCTAAATGCCCGATACCCGACGCGCCTTCACAGCCCCTCGCGCATCGATCCGGCCCATCCAACAAGCGCTGGTCGACGAATTGCCTCGGCATCAGAAAACACAAGGTGTCGTTGTTGCCGAGTTTGACGTGTGTGAGGGGGTCAGCGGCGGACAGAAACGCGAAGGATGAGTTCGGACGGCAGGGCAGAGTGCGCCCGAACTGCTCGAATTCGAGATCGCCCTGCAACGGCAGGTAGATGACGTAAAGATCACGGCAGTCGGCACCGATCTCAGATGCCTGCCTCACCAGTCGGTACTTCCCACTCGTGGTCGTGAAGCGGGCGATGGTAAAACCATTCATGGCCCGACTACGTGCTGCCACTGCGACGCACGAGTCCTCCGCCGGCGTGCTACCAACCTTGTAGCTGAATAGATTGCGATGAATGAAACCGATCCAACGCTCTTTAATGTCGGAGTATTCCCGAGTGGAGCCGATCAAGTGGTCATCGTCTGGAACGAAGTTAGGGGCGCTGCCCTTGGTCGCGATGGCACCTTGGTCTACCTGATTACTCCTGATCAAATCACCCTCGCATCTGCGGCGTATTTCAGCATAGAGCAGCCCCCTTCTTTTGGCAAACGAACTGGGTAGTGCCGGCAAAAACGCTGATTTCCCGCTTCTCGAGGCGTGGCACAGGCGCGCTGGGCACTCGCGCAGGTTTCAAGCGGTGTTGAGCCTGCTTGGCGGATGCGGCCGAAGCGCAATCTGAAGAACCGTCGAATATCTTCCTCGCAAGACCTACCTCGCGGCGCAAAAGAAATTGGCGGCTTCATCGGTGCTACCCTTGCCGCTGTACTTGGCCACGGCAGGAAACACGCATAGAGGTCGCGTCATCGTGGCGGCCTTCTTGAGGTCGCCGTCTTGGAATTTGCTGGCGATGATGCGCTCCGGTGCGACATCCTTCTCAACCCAGTGCTCAAGGGCGACGACCAAATCGTGCTCGGCGTCGCCATCACCGCCCCTCTGGCCAAATTCGCTGGGCCCGGGGCCCCCTGCACAATGTCCAACCGCCGGCGCCAAGAACAAGCGATAGAACTTTTGGGTTTCTGCCAGCGCCCGCTTGTCGGCGGCGCCTGTACCCTGGGTGGCGACGACCCTGTTGTAGTAGCTGATAGCGCCGAGCGGAGTGACGATCGAGTCAGCCCATCCGTGAAAGCCTATGATTTTGCCGTGACGGAGCTTGAATTTGTCAAGGTGAGGATCGTCAGCGTTCAAAATCTGACCGACCTTGCTTCGCGCTTCCACCGGGGTCTTGTCGATGTCGAAACTGCGGAAGGTCCAATTGGCGTCTTGAAAGACGAAGTTCGCGAAAAAACCGTTGCCGTACATGCTTTCTTCGGCTTCCACCGGCGCCTGCTCAAAGCTCGGACCGGTGACGGTCCGGTTCCACTGAATTGTCTCGCCACCATACGGCAATCCATCATAGATCCGCTCTCCCGAGCTGTTCTTCGGACCATCGTGAAGCATCTGATAAGTCTTGAGCTTGGCCGCGGAGAGCTGAATCTTGGACGGCTCGACACGGCATGCCAGCGGGTCGTTGATCATGCCGTCCTTGACGCCGTCGGAGGCATCGCAAGCGGCGGCGACCGCCTCGCCAATCTTTGGTAGGTCCTCTGCGCCCAAGTAGCTCACCTTGCTGGCCAGATTGAGTTTCGCCCCCCACGAGAAGCTCGAGAACAGATTGGTCCATTGATTGGCAGCCGCACCGCTGACGATCCCATCGAAGTCATCGGGATACCGCTGCGCTTCCATCATCCCTTCCTGACCTCCCTTGGAGCAGCCCACGAAGTAGGAGTGGTGCGGCTGCTTGCCATAGAAAGCAGCAGTGATCTGCTTGGCTGCCATTGCCGTCAAATGCACGGCTCGATAGCCATAGTCGATGACTTTTTCGGGGTGACCCAGCGCCCATGTAGCGCTACCCGGTCCAACCGCAGGAGCAGTGTGGCCATCGTCGGTGGAAGCTACGGCTGACCCGCCGGCGATGGGCCTGAACATCGAGTCGTAGCGGATGCCCCCCGCGAAGCCTCCGTTGCCGACCGACTCGTAACGTCCCGTCCATCCGGAAGCCGGCATCCACAGCTCGAACTTGATGTCGGAGTCGCCGGTGGGCTTGATGCTGCCGGTCACGCGGCAGAAAGCTACGGGCACTGAAGGCTGCTCACGCGAGTAAGGCGTTTTCGGCGTGAATCTTCCGGCATCGTATGCCTCGGCACTGATGATGGTCGTGTCGGGCAGCTTCAACGCCTTCAAACTTTCGCACGAGCTTGGGGCAGCTGCAGCCGCGCAAGCGGGCAGAATCAGGAGCGTCGTGACGAGATAATTGAAGTTCCGGCTGGACATAGAAGTTCTCCACCAAGAATTCTTTAGTTTCGGGTCTGGGTGCCGCTGGATTCTAAGCTAACGTCGCAACAAGAAGGTGATCCCCACCGTTCGCGGTCTGAACGTGCGTTGCGTATAAATCAGATCCTTAGCGTCACCATTTTGATAGAAAGGGGTAGTTGAATCGAACACATTGTTCATGAACAAGGAAATATCCAGATTCTCGAAACTGGTGGTTCCCAGACGCATGTTCACAAGGTTCGTGGCCGGCACCAAGATGAAACCCGGCGAATAGATCTGATTCCTCGGGTCCTCACCCGCAGTGGGCGTGTTCTGTGCGCTCTGATAGGTATAGTCGACACGAAAGTAGCTGGCTCGATCCCAAACATGGAAGTCGAACTTACCATTGAGTGCCACCGTCCAGGGGTGGCTGGTGGACAGCGCATCGCCCTCCAGCGCCACTGAACTCCTGATACCGGTCACTGGGTTCGGCGCGGAGTACAGCGACTTGGAATATTCTGCCTTGTTATACCCCACGGCCAGCCCGAAGGTTAGCTGGCTTCCCACGAGCAGATCACCTTGCAAGTCGAAGCCTTTGCTCGTGCCTTCTCCAAGATTGGCGACGAAATTAAGTGCACAGCTCGGGAGTTCGACGGATTCCTGTATCCCTGACCATTTATCGTAGAACGCACTGCCGGCTAGCTGGAGTCGACCGTTGAGCAGCTTGTTCTTCGATCCTGCTTCATAGTTCCAGACCGAGTCCGGACCATACGAGGCGGGCGCCGTGGTATAGCCCAGCGCATTGAGGTCTGTATCGCATCGCGCGGGAATCCCGGAGTTGGCACCGCCGGGACGATATCCCTTCGACGCCGTGGCATAGATCAAGTTGCGGTCGTCGAAGGCGTAGGAAATGCCATATTTCGGGGTAACAGGCGTCTCTGACTCGCTGCCGGGAACCACGGTGGATCCGCCGTTGAAGGGACCATCCGAGGTATTGACGACGCTGAAGGTATCTTTCGCCCAGCGCAGGCCGGCGGTCAAAGTCAAGCCGCCGATGATCCTGTAGTCCACCTGCCCGAAGAGCGCCGACTGTTTGTCCTCCGATTCGATCAATGACTGATAGCTGTATTTCCCCAGATACAGGCCGTCCGGGAACGTCACCGACGCCGGCTGTCCGAATGCCGCGAGCGATAGCAGGTTGAAGTCCGCAGGCGTGTCCGGGACGTACTGATGCGAGGACTGATGTTCCCGCTGAAAGAAGAATCCAAACACCCAGTTCAGTCGTGAATCGGGATTGTCTTTCGACTGCAGGCGAATCTCTTGCGTCCAGGCGCGTTGTTCATCGACGAATAGATCCTGCGAGCGAAAGTCGGGAATGCCCACGGGGTTTGGCTGTTCGGGACTCACAGTGATGCCAAGCGCATTGGGGATGATGGAGCCCATGTCGCGGTTGTTCCAGTTGCTCTGCTCCAAGTAAGAGGTGTTCGAGATGATGTTGAACCATGGGGTTTCGTAGCCCACATTCACGGCCGGCAAATAGGTCGACGCTTGGAACGGCGCTGCGGCCGTGGCACCGTTGTTGAAGTCATGGTGACTCGGATCCGAGAGATAGTTCCAATAGGTCTGCGCATCGTTGACATAGATCTGCTGGAAATAAAACGACGGCTTGATGCTCAGCTCGTCCACTGGCTTGATGTTGAAGGCCAAGCGCGCAGTGTAGGAGCGACTCCAGTCAGGGTCTGTCGCAATCAAGTTGCCGGTAAACTTGTCCACCTTGTCCACGTAACCGCCATCACGGCGGTAAGCAATGCTGGCACGAAAGCCGACGACGTCGTCCACGATAGGACCGCCGACAGCGTACCCGGCCTCGTAGCTTTGATCGCCATGTTCGGTGAAGGCCAGTTCACCCTTGCCGTAGCTCGTATAGGTGTTGAGGCTCGCCTCCGGCGTGATGAAGCGAATCGTGCCGCCCTCCGAACCTGCTCCGAATAGGGTGCCCTGCGGTCCGCGCAGCACTTCCACGCGTTCGAGATCGAACACAATCGGAAACACCGTGGTACTCGAGAAGCCGATGACGCGTGACTGCACGGGGGTGTCGTTGATGTACACGCCCGTGGGAGAAGATCCCGCGTCCGAGCTGATGCCGCGAATCGACACGGTGGTATCTCCCGCGTTGCCGCGAGTGAAGGTGATACCCGGCGTGAACTGCGCTATGTCGTCGATGGTATTGATGCCGCGCTGATCGAGATTCTTTTGCGTGAAGGCGCTGATGCTGATCGGCACGCTGCCAAGGTCTCGTTCAGTACGCGTGGCCGTCACGACAACCTCTTCGAGGGTGACTTCACCGGAACTGTTTTTGTTCGCGCTTGCCGCGGCGGCCTGCGCCTGTAGGTCAGCCGGTCCTGCATCGAGTCCCGCCGCCTCAACCGACAGTGCCGCACTGCCAAAGCATAGGCCCGCAAGAATCTGCATCGACCTCTTGAAGATTACGCCAGACATTGTTCTCTCCCCGTCGCACGCCGTATTCATGAGTTGTCGAGCTGGGCCGCGGACGAATTGATTGCGACTCGACGCGCCGACGATATCTCAGGCAGATTCGAGCTGCGTTGCTGGGAGTACTCTCAATATGTCTGTCAGTACTTTCGTTGCGAAAAGCCGAAAAATGGCTTGCAAGTTGCGCTCGCCCGGGCTTTCATCCCCGACGAAAAGTGCCAATCATCCTCGATGATTCACACCGACGACTTTGCGAACACTGACACGTGGAGCTTGTTGGTGGTGAGTGAGCGGATGATTTGCACGCGGCATCTACAACGGGGAAGTTATGTCCGTCGACAGAGCATTCGTTGAGGCGCGCGACGCGCTGCTTAACCGGCGCAGCGATTTCTTCGCCGCTCTTAAAGAGTTTCGCTGGCCGCGGCCGCAACATTTCAATTGGGCTCTCGATTATTTCGATTCGATCGCGAAAGAAAACGCGATGCCAGCGCTGCGCGTGGTTGACGATTTTTCAGGCGATCAGATCTTTACGTATGCCGAACTGTCGACGCGCTCTTCGCAGCTGGCAAACTTCCTCGCCGCGCACGGTGTCACGCGCGGCGATCGAATCCTCATCATGCTCGGTAATGTCGTGCCGTTGTGGGAGGCGATGCTGGCGGCGATGAAGTTGGGTGCGGTCATCATTCCCGCAACGACAATGCTGGAGCGGGAGGAGCTTCGCGACCGCATGGATCGCGGCCACGTCAAGGCCGTCATCACGCAGGCTGCGCTAACCGATAAGTTTGCCACCCTGAGAAGCGTGCCCGTGCGAATCGCTACAGGGCCTGGTACTGCACCCGGCTGGTTGATCTACGAAAGCTTCGAGGATGCCGACGAAGTCTTTGAGCCGAGTGCCATGACGTGCTCAGATGAACTTCTCCTGCTGTACTTCACCTCCGGAACAACGGCTCGTCCGAAGCTTGTCGCGCACACGCACGCCAGCTACCCCATCGGCCATTTGTCGACCATGTACTGGCTAGGGCTACAACCCGGTGACAAACACCTGAACCTGAGTTCACCGGGCTGGGCCAAGCACGCATGGTCGTGCTTCTTCGCGCCGTGGACCGCGCAATCGGCAGTCGTGGCGTATAACTACAGCCGCTTCGATGCGCGCGCTTTGCTACATCAACTGGTGCGATGCGGGGTTACTACTTTCTGCGCGCCGCCCACGGTGTGGCGATTCCTTATTCAGCAGAACTTGACGGACTGGCCGGTCGTGCTTCGAGAAGTCGTCAGCGCCGGCGAGCCGCTGAATCCTGAGGTGATTGCCCGAGTGCGTCAAGCATGGGGGCTGACGATCCGCGACGGTTTTGGGCAGACGGAGACTACTGCACTAATCGGCAATACGCCTGGGCAGTCAGTGCGTCCGGGCTCCATGGGTCGAGCGCTTCCGGGGTGCCCGATCGTGCTCATCAACGAGGCGGGTGTTCAGGGCGATGAGGGTGAAATCTGCATCGATCTAAGGGGAAATCCCGTCCCGGTGATGAAGAATTACCTCGATGATACTTTGCTAACCGAACAGGCAAAGCGCGGAGGTTACTATCACACGGGCGATGTCGCGACGGTCGATGAGGATGGATACTTCACCTACGTCGGGCGCTTGGATGATGTCTTTAAGTCGTCCGACTATCGCATCAGCCCCTTCGAACTGGAGAGCGTGCTCATCGAACACTCGGCAGTCGTGGAAGCGGCGGTGGTGCCGAGTCCCGACGAGATGCGACTGGCCGTGGCGAAAGCCTTTGTCATGTTGGCGAGCGGCTATGAACCAAGCGCGGAAGTCGCTGAGTCTATCTTGCTGCATGTTCGCGACCGCGTCTCACCGTTCAAGCGAATCCGACGGATTGAATTCGCAGCGTTGCCGAAGACGATTTCCGGGAAGATTCGGCGTGTAGAGCTGCGCGCCGCCGAACAGTCACGATCCAGTTCACCCTCGCGACGGCCTCTGGAATATTGGGAGGAGGATTTCCCTGCTCTCAGGAATCTGCGCAGCGGTTGATATCGAATGAACGACACCGCATCCGAGAAGACAAGTGCGAAATCCTAGCTACCTCTGCGGCAGCACTGAAAAGCGGCTGCTCTACCAAACGGTCGGCGAAGCGCTGTCGACCACGACGCAGCGATACCCGCAGCGTCCCGCGGTCTGCGTGCGACACCAGAATACCCGCCTTACCTACCAAGAATTCAACTCGAAAATTCGTGAGCTTGCCAAGGCCTTGATGGCAAGCGGCATCGAGCGCGGCGATCGTCTTGGCATCTGGTCGCCGAACCGTGTCGAATGGCTTCTCGTGCAGTTCGCGACGGCATCCGTCGGGATCATCTTGGTCAACATCAACCCAGCTTACCGGCCGGTCGAACTTACGTTTGCACTACAGAAGTCGGGCTGTCGCGCACTTCTGTTTGCGCCCTACTTCAAGTCCAGTAACTATGTCGAGATGCTCCGACAGCTCATGCCTTTGGAAGCCTTCCGAGGGTATGGTCAACTGGATAGCGTGCAGTTTCCCGATCTTAAACTCCTGGTGCAACTGGGAAGCCCCACAGTTCCTGGATTTCTGAGCTTTCACGAACTACTGACACGCTCCTCTCAGATTGGCGATGAAGATTTGTCAGTGCGGCAACGGGTTCTCGACCCTGACCAGCCTATCAACATCCAGTTCACCAGCGGCACCACAGGCCTGCCGAAAGGCGCCACGCTGAGTCATTTTAATATCGTCAACAATGGGTATTTCGTCGGCGAGGCACTAAACCTGAATTCGGATGACAGACTCTGCATCCCTGTGCCGATGTATCACTGTTTTGGCATGGTGCTCGGGGTGCTGGCGGCGATCACGCACGGCGCCTGCATCGTCTTTCCAGCTGAAGCCTTTGAAGCGGAAACCGTATTGCGGTGTGTCGAGGAGGAGCGATGCACCGCATTGTATGGCGTGCCTACGATGTTCATTGCCGAGCTCGAACACCCGCGGTTTCGCGACTTTGATCTGCGCAGTTTGCGTACCGGGATCATGGCGGGCGCCCCCTGCCCGATGGAGATCATGCGCCGAGTGATCGATGAGATGCACATGCGCGAGATCACGATTTGCTACGGCATGACCGAAACCAGTCCCGTCAGCTTTCAGTCCTCGGTGAGCGATCCTTTGGAAAAGCGAGTGTCGACCGTCGGGCGAATTCATCCACACGTGCAGGTGAAGATAGTCGACCCTCAAGGACATACGGTGCAGGTGGGAGCGCGCGGCGAACTCTGCACCCGCGGCTATAGCGTTATGCTCGGCTACTGGGCGGAGCCCGAGCGAACAGCCGACGTGCTCGACGCGGCCGGCTGGCTGCACACGGGTGATCTTGCGATGCTCGATGATGATGGTTATTGCCATATAGTGGGTCGAGTCAAAGACATGATCATTCGCGGCGGCGAGAACATCTATCCGCGCGAAATAGAGGAATTTCTATACAGCCATCCACAAGTCCTGGATGTTAGCGTCGTGGGGGTTTCAGACGCTCGCTATGGCGAGGAGGTTTGTGCCGTGATTCGCCTTCGCGAGGGGGCGCTCGGAGATGCGGAGGAAATTAGGTCCTTCTGTCGCGACCAGATTGCCCACTATAAGATCCCGCGGTACGTGTGCTTTGTGAATTCGTTTCCCATGACGATCACGGGAAAAGTGCAGAAATACCTATTGCGCGAACAGATCGAGAGGGAACTGATCGACTGAGCGGTTCGTTGAGTTGTTGACTTCCACCTGCCGCGAAACGCAATATTTTTGCGCAAAATCCCGACACGTATACGTTGAGCCTATGCGCCAAGTTCGCGCAACACTGCGATCGGTTGCGATAGATGACGAAAGATCGATCACTCCCACTCGATCGTCGCGGGCGGTTTCCCCGATATGTCGTAGACCACGCGAGAAATTCCCGGCACTTCGTTGATGATTCGATGCGCGACGCGATCCAGGAATTCATAGGGCAGGCGCGCCCAGCGTGCGGTCATGAAATCAATGGTTTCCACGGCGCGCAGGGCGATTACATAGTCATAGCGCCGCCCGTCACCCATTACGCCGACCGATCTCACCGGCAAAAACACGGCGAAGGCTTGGCTCACCTTGTCGTACAGATCATGCGTGCGCAGCTCTTCGATGAAGATCGCATCCGCGCGCCGCAATAGATCCGCGTGCGCTTTGTGAATCTCTCCTAAGATGCGCACACCGAGCCCGGGGCCGGGGAAAGGATGCCGATGCACCATTTCCTTTGGCAAGCCCAATTCGACACCCAGCTTGCGGACTTCGTCCTTGAACAACTCGCGCAAGGGCTCGAGCAATTTCAATTTCATGTGCTTCGGCAAGCCGCCCACATTGTGGTGCGATTTGATGACATGAGCCTTGCCGGTCTTCGCGCCCGCGGATTCGATCACATCCGGATAAATCGTGCCCTGCGCGAGCCACTTCACGTCTTTGAGTTTCGCCGCCTCCTCGTCGAATACTTCGACGAAGACCCGGCCGATGATTTTGCGCTTCTTCTCCGGGTCCGCTTCGCCGGCCAGCGCCTGCAAAAACCGTTGCTCGGCATCAACTCGAATGACGTGCACGCCCATGTGCTCGGCGAAAGTCGCCATGACCTGATCGCCCTCGCCCAACCGCAGCAATCCATGATCGACGAACACGCAGGTTAGCTGAGCGCCGATCGCCTGATGCAAAAGCGCGGCGAGCACCGAGGAATCGACGCCTCCAGACAATCCCAACAGCACGCGGTCGTTGCCCACTTGTGCGCGGATGCGCGCGACGCTGTCCTCGATGATATTGCGAGTGGCCCAGCTCGCGCTGCAGCCGGCGATTTCGCGCACGAAGCGCCTCAGGATTTCGCCGCCCTGCAAGCTATGCGTGACTTCGGGATGAAATTGCAGCCCGTATAGGCGCCGCGATTCATCCGCCATGGCGGCGAGCGGCGCGTTGTCGCTGGCGGCGATGACCTTGAACCCCGGCGGCACCGCTGTTACGCGATCGCCGTGGCTCATCCACACATCCAGCAAACGCCGGCCTTGCGCGTCGCGATTGTCTTCCAGTCCATCGAGCAGCGGCGAGGCGTTCGTTGGCCTGACTTGCGCGGCGCCGAACTCCCGGTGCGAGGATCCTTCGACCTGACCGCCGAGTTGCGCGGCCATGGTTTGCATGCCGTAGCAAATTCCCAGCACCGGCATCCCCAACGAATAGACTTCGCGCGGCGCTTCGAGGCCTTTCGCGTCGTAAACCGATTCAGGTCCGCCTGACAGCACGATCGCTTTTGGAGCGAAGGCTTTGATCTCGCTGATCGGCGCATCGCAGGCATAAATTTCGGAGTACACGCCGATTTCGCGGATGCGGCGGGCGATCAACTGTGTGTACTGAGCACCGAAATCGAGAATCAGAACCCTGTCCGCATGAATGTCGGGCATCAACCGATCCGATAGTTGGGCGCTTCTTTGGTGATGGTCACGTCGTGAACATGACTCTCGCGCACGCCGGCACTGGTGATGCGCACGAACTGCGGACGCGTGCGCATCTCTTCGATGCTGCCGCTGCCGGTGTAGCCCATGGCCGCACGCAGCCCGCCAGAAAGCTGGTGCAGAATCGCGACGAGGCTACCTTTGTACGGCACCCGGCCTTCAATGCCCTCTGGGACGAGTTTTTCAAGCTCTGAAGTGGTGTCCTGAAAGTAGCGATCGCTCGAACCGTGCGTCTGCGCCATCGCACCCAAGGATCCCATGCCTCGATAGGCCTTGTACGAGCCGCCCTGATAGAGCTCGACTTCGCCCGGTGATTCCTCGGTGCCTGCAAACATGCCGCCGATCATCACGCAGTGCGCGCCGGCGGCAAGCGCCTTGGCGATATCGCCGGAATAGCGAATTCCACCATCGCCAATGACCGGAATACCGGTTCCCTCGAGTGCCTTGGCCACGCGGGCAATGGCGCTGATTTGCGGAACACCGACACCGGCGATGACGCGCGTCGTGCAAATCGAGCCCGGGCCGATGCCCACCTTGACGGCATCGGCGCCATGTTTGACCAGATCGAGCGCAGCCTCGGCGGTCACGATATTGCCGCCGATGACTTGGATGTCAGGATATTTCGCTTTTATCCTCGATACGGTCTCCAGCACGCCGCGCGAATGACCGTGCGATGTATCCACAACGACGACATCGACTCCGGCTTCGCGCAATGCGGCGACCCGGGCGAGCGTGTCGGGCGAGGTGCCAACCGCAGCCCCGACGCGCAAACTTCCGACGCTGTCCTTGCAGGCGTTGGGAAATTCCGTAGCCTTCTGGAAATCCTTGACGGTAATCATTCCCTTCAGTTCATGATCGCCGGCAACCACCAGGACTTTTTCGATGCGGTGCTTGTGCAAAAGCGCCAGCACCTGTTCTTTGGGAGCATTCTCGCGGACCGTAATCAGGCGATCCTTTGGCGTCATCACGGAGGAGACCGGCGCATCCAACTTGGTCTCAAATCGCAGGTCGCGATGCGTGACGATTCCGACGACCTTGGTGCCGAGTACCACCGGCACGCCCGAGATGTTTTTCGAACGCGTCAGCTCCAAAACCTGGCGAATGGTCATGTCCGGATTCACGGTTATTGGATCGCTGATCACGCCGCTCTCGAACTTCTTCACCCGATCGACCTGGCGCGCCTGGGCGTCGATCGACATGTTCTTGTGAATGATGCCGATGCCGCCCTCTTGGGCGATGGTGATGGCAAGGCGCGCCTCGGTCACGGTGTCCATGGCGGCCGAGACCACGGGCAGATTGACCTGGATCTCGCGGGTCAGCTTGCTTGCAAGGGAAACATCGCGGGGCAGGACTTCGGAATATGCCGGCACCAGCAACACGTCATCGAATGTGAGTGCCTCTTCAAGAATGCGCATAGGGGTCGCGTTCACAGGTTCATCTAAGAGGCGGCGCATTGTACCTTGCGGGTGCGGCGCGGTAAACCGCAGTATCATAGCGCCATGGAAACCGCCGCAAATCGCGACGTTTATAGCGTTTCGCGCCTCAATCGCGAGGTGCGAGTGCTGCTGGAGCGCGGTTTCGCCAGTCTCTGGCTCGAGGCGGAGATTTCCAACCTTGCCAAGCCCAGCTCCGGGCACTGGTATTTCTCGCTGAAAGATGCGACTGCACAGGTGCGCTGCTGCATGTTCCGACAACGAAATATGCTGTGTGCCTTCGCGGCGCGGGATGGCCAAAAAGTCCTGGTGCGCGCGCGCATCGGGCTGTATGAGCCGCGCGGCGAATATCAGCTTGTCATCGATCACATGGAAGATGCGGGACTGGGCGCTCTTAAGCGTCAGTTCGAGGAATTGTCCGCAAAACTCGCAGCGGAAGGACTGTTTGCGCCGGAGCGCAAGCGCGCATTGCCCATGATCCCGAAGCGAATCGGCGTGATCACCTCACCCACCGGGGCCGCTATTCGCGACATCCTGCATGTGCTCGCGCGGCGCTTTGCCGCCGTTCCGATTCTGATCTATCCGGTGGCGGTGCAAGGCGCGGCGGCCGCGACGGAAATCGCCGCCGCGGTTCGCTCAGCCGGCCGGCGCGCCGAGTGCGATGTGCTCATTCTGGCTCGCGGCGGCGGATCGCTCGAGGATCTGTGGGCTTTCAACGATGAGGCCCTGGCGCGCGCGATTGCGGCCTCGCCGATACCGATCATCAGCGGCATTGGCCACGAAATTGACTTCACCATCGCGGATTTCGCCGCCGATGTACGTGCGCCCACCCCATCCGCAGCGGCTGAAATCGCGGTGCCCGACGGCGAAGAATGGCTCATCTCCCTGTTTCGCCTCGGGCATCGCCTGCAGCGGGGCCTGCTGCGCCGGGTCGAGGCACATCGCGAGCGCTTGCGCTGGCTCATCGGCCGCGCGGCCCTGGTCAGTCCCCGCGCGCGCCTCTCGCAGCAAACGCAGCGCTTGGATGACTTGGAGCAGCGCATGAATCGGGCGCTGCGACAAATCCTCGCTGATCGCCGCTCAGCGTTGGGCGAGAGGCGCAGCCGGCTATGGCAGATGAGCCCGGTGGCCCGGGTGCGCAGCACCGCGGCCCGGCATGCCGCGCTGTACGCCAGACTGCGCGCCGCCGCCCTCGCCCGCCTGCATTTGGCGCGCGAGCGCCTCACACCCTTGGTGCGAACCTTAAATGCCGTTAGCCCGCTCGCCACGCTGGATCGCGGCTACGCCATCGTCAGCCGTGTGAGCGGCGCCATTGTGCGCAGCGCCGCGGAGGTGACTCCGGGAACGCTCAATCGAAGTGCGGCTGGCGGTCGGAAAAATTCGCGCCAAAGTGGAGCAGCCTTGAGTCGCCGTGACCTGCTTCGATGTGCCGCGCTGCTGCTCTTGGTGAGCCCGGCGCTCGCCCTTGCCTATACCCTGCCGCACGAGAACGCGGTACCGGGCGGCGTCAAAATCCTCAAGCTCGATGTTCACGGCGATGCCATGCCGTATGTCGAGGTCGACGGTCATCGAGCGCTGGTCGTTCAGGACGGTTCGAGTTGGATCGCCATCATCGGCATCCCGCTTGGCGGCGCCGCTTGCAGCCCAACAGGTCATCGTGCGCAGCGGCGACGTCCGGCAAGAAATGCAATTTCTCGATCGGCGACAAACAGTATGCGAGCCAGTCCCTCAAAGTCGCTCCGGGGCAGGTCAATTTATCGAAGGCCGACCTGGAACGCGTGAATCGAGACAAATCCGATCATCGAGCACGCGATGAGCCGCTGGACTGACGAGCAGCCGGAGACGCTGCTGCATGCCGCAGCCGATCCCCGGGGTACGCAGCAGTTCGTTCGGCATGCGCCGCATTTTCAACGGCGAGTCACGCAATCCGCACAGCGGCATGGACATCGCCGCGCCTGTCGGCACGCCTGTACGGGCGCCGCTCGCAGGCACCGTGATCGATACCGGCAATTATTTTTTCAACGGCAATACCGTGTTTGTCGATCACGGCCGCGGCATGATCAGCATGTATTGCCATTTGAGCGCCATCGACGTGAAACCCGGACAGCGCGTGGCCGCGGGCGCCACGCTCGGCAAAGTCGGAATGACGGGCCGGGTCACCGGACCGCATTTGCATTGGGGCCTGAGCCTCAATCGCGCCTGGGTCGATCCGGAATTGTTCGTGGTGAACTAAGCTCTCAAGCCTTTTGCGCCGCTCAACATTTGATCGACGGCGGCGCCTTCGATCGCCGGCAGCAGCGCGGCCTGGCGCAGGCGCGCGCTGTGTTCCTGGACCGCCGCACCCGAAGGCTGCATTTCGATCTGTCCTTGGAAAAACGCGCCCTCGCTGATGCCGACGCGCGGTGCAAAGACGTTGCCTTTGACCTTGGCGGTGGCCCGAATATTGACGGACTCGGTCGCGTACAGATCGCCCTCGACCTTGCCGTCGATGACGATGACGCGCGCCCGAATATCGCCCTTCATGGTGCCGTCGGTGCCGATGGTGAGGCTCTGTGTGTGCGTGATGGAGCCCTCGACGCTGCCTTGAACGATCAGGTCTTCCTGCGCCGACAGTTCACCGCGGAAGCGCAGCGTCGGACCCAGCACCGAGGCTCGCGAAGCTGCCTCCGCCGCCTTGGCATCGGGCGCACGCGCAGGTTCGGTGACCCGCGGCGCGGACGATCGCGGCTCGCCGCCGGGCACGCGCGGTTCGGGGCGCGTCAGGGAAGGTTCGGGCGCGCCCGAGCGGCTGGGATTGGCATTCATCATGAGATCATCTCCATCGAGAGGTTTTTTGAACCACGACATTGTTAAGCGGCGCCACCGGCGGTTTTGTGGGGACGGACTGGATCGAATTTGGCGGTCTGTTGGCCGGCCTTCTTGCCGTCCATGTCGATGCTGCCGCTGAAATTCGCGCCTTCGGTAATGCTGACGGTCGGCGCAAAAATATTCCCGCAAACTTTCGCTGTCTCCTTCACGAATCACGGATTTCTCGGCCTGCAGATCGCCATCCACCGTGCCTTCCACGATGATGAGCTGCGCCTTGATATTTGCTTTGACCGTGCCCTGTGGGCCCACGGTCAAGCGTTGTGTGTGGGTGATCGAACCTTCCACGCGGCCCTGGATCAACAGATCTTCCTCGGCGGTGAGGTCGCCTTTGAAATACAGCGTCGGACCTAGGATCGATGCTCGCTCGGTCGCGCTGTTATAGGGATTGCTCATGCGGTGTTCTCCGTGGGCTTGGTAGGTCTTTTAAGGCACGGGAAGAGTACCTGGCATAATCGGTTCGAAAATGAGACCGCGGATCACGAAACGTTTCGCTGCAAACTGGGCGCGACGAGATTTGTCGCAAAAAGCGGACGCTGCGCTGCGCGCGCTCAGCTGAACTCTTCAGCGCCAAGCTGAGGCGCTACTGCGGCGCGGGTGCAGGATCGGGTTTTTTGGCCTTCATCTTTTTAGGCGGCGCGCTGGTTTCGACCAAGGATTTCAACGGACAGCGCTGCCCGCGCACGAGAATGGCGCTGAATTTATCGAAAGTACCGCTTGGGTTGGAGTCAAACGCGATTCTGTCGGCAAACGGCAGATCGATGCAGCGGCTGAACAGCGTAGCTTTGTACCAGCGACGGCCCTGGTCTTGAATCAGTACTGTTTGATCGTCCACAACTTGCCAGTTCCAAATGTTGCTTTTGGCAAACGCTATCTGTGCTTCGGGAGCGGGCGCCGGCGCCGCGGCGCTCGAGGCCGGAGGCGGCGTTGTCTCATCGGCCGCCGGCGCAACCGAGGCGGCCGCACAAACCATGCTGCCCAACATGAGCAGCCCAAGGGCCCTACTTTCTTTCAAGATCTTCGCCCGATTTCATGGGTCGTTGCCGTGTCAGGTAATCATTCAAACTATGCGCCAGGGATACGAAGTCGGACGGAATCATGATCACGGTGGTGCTGTTGTTCTCCGCGCCGACTTCCGAAATCATTTGCATGCGCCGCAACTCCAGGGCGGCAGGATTCTGCGTGATCTGCGCCGCCGCGGCCGATAGTTTCACCGATGCTTCGAGTTCGGCTTCGGCCTTTATGATGCGCGCCCGCTTTTCGCGGATGGCTTCGGCCTGCATGGCCATCACTTGCTGCATGGCCTTGGGCAACTCCACATCCTTCATCTCGAAGCGCTGCACCTCGAGGCCCCAGGCCGCCGTCGAGCCGGAAATATTGTCGCCCAACAATGTGTTGATCTTGTTGCGCTCCTGCAGGATTTCATCCAAGTCGTGCTGGCCGATGATATTTCGCAACCCCGTCAGCGCCAGCTGGTATACCGCGGCCGGAGCGTCGGCCACTTCGATGACCGCCTTCGCCGCATCGACAACCCGGTACCAGAGCACGGCGTTGACCTTGATGGTGACGCTGTCGCGCGTGATGGTTTCTTGCTGTTCGGCGGACACCGTACGCGTGCGGATGTCCACGCGCACCGAGCGTTCCACGCCGAGCGGGATGATCCAATACAATCCCGGGCCCTTCAGACCCATGTAGCGTCCCAATCTGAACACCACGCCGCGCTCGTATTGTTGCGCGACGCGCAGGCCGGACAACGCAATCACGACCAGCGCGATTACCAAGATGTCGAGGAAGGGCATCGGCGCTCCTTAGGGTGTTCCCCAAGTTTACGCCGATTACTCGATGCTTTCCCCATGCAGCGTAATATCCAGGCCCTCGCGCTCCTGCTCTTCGGTTACGCGCAATCCAATGGTCATATCGATGATTTTCAAGATGATGTAGCTGGCCGCAAACCCATAGACCACGGTTACGGCCACCCCTTTGAGCTGAATCAGAAATTGCGTCATGACGGTGTTATCCACGCCGCTGATTTCCTTGCTGACGAAAACGCCGGTCAGCAACGCACCGACCATGCCGCCAATGCCATGCACGCCGAAGGCGTCCAGCGAATCGTCATACCCCAGCACATGCTTGAGCGAGGTCGCGGCGAGGAAGCAGATCACGCCGGCCACCAAGCCGATGACTACTGCAGGCGTCGGTCCAACGAAGCCCGATGCGGGCGTAATGGCAACCAATCCTGCCACCGCGCCGGAGGCAATGCCGAGCACGCTCGGTTTGCCCTTGGCAAACCACTCTGCAAACATCCAGCTCAAGGCTGCTGCCGCCGTCGCCATCTGCGTGACCAGCATCGCCATGCCGGCGCGCCCGTCGGCGGCGCCTGCAGAACCGGCATTGAAGCCAAACCAACCCACCCACAAAAGCGAGGCGCCAATCAAGGTCAACGTCAAATTGTGGGGCGGCATTCGTTCACGGCCGTAGCCCAAGCGTTTGCCGAGCACGATGCAGCTGGCCAATCCCGCCATGCCGGCGTTGATGTGCACCACCGTGCCGCCGGCGTAGTCCAAAACACCCGCGGCGTTCAGCCATCCGCTCGGCTCCCAAACCATATGCGCGATCGGCGCATACACAAACAGCGACCAAACCGCCATGAATACCAGCATGGCCGAAAATTTCATCCGGTCGGCAAAGGCGCCGGCGATCAGCGCGGGTGTGATGACCGCAAAGGTCAGCTGAAACATGGCATAAACGGTTTCGGGGATGGTCAGGGCCAAATGCGACACCGTCAGCTGATTGACCGGGTCGTGCATGAATGTCATGCCGCCGAATAACGCGCGGCTGAATCCACCGAGAAATTTGCTGCCGGGCGTAAATGCCCACGAGTAGCCGACCAGCCACCATAGAATGGTCACGATGCAGACAATTGCAAAGGTCTGCATCAGCGTGGCCAGGACGTTCTTCTTGCGTACCATCCCGCCATAGAAAAGCGCCAAGCCCGGTATCGACATCATCAGCACCAGGGCGGTCGAGGTCAGCATCCACGCGGTGTCGCCCGCGCTAATCTTGTCGGCGCTGAGCAAGATGGGCGCGGTCGGCGCGCTATCGCCCCACGCAGCGGGCACGCTTGCGGTCAATACTGCGAGACAAGCCAACATCGGCAGTTTTTTCATATATCCCCTGTACTCTAGATGGCGCTGGAGTCGCGCTCGCCTGTGCGGATACGCACGACCTGTTCGAGATCAAAAACGAATATTTTTCCGTCCCCCACCTTGCCGGTTTTTGCCGCCTGCATGATCGCTTCGATCACGATATCGACGAGCCCATCATCAACCGCGATCTCGACTTTTGTCTTCGGGACGAACTCAACCACATATTCGGCGCCGCGATAAATCTCCGTGTGGCCGCGTTGCCTGCCAAAGCCACGAACCTCCGTGACGGTCAGACCGCGCACCCCGACGTCGCTGACCGCCGCTCGAACCTCGTCGAGCTTGAACGGCTTGATGATCGCGGTAATGAGCTTCATCCCACTTAGGGTCCTTCGGGCAACCTACTGCTGCGTGGCGGAAAGCACCACCTGTGCCAGCAACGAAGTATTGAATGCGATCAGCAGCTTAAAGATACAGCAGGCCGTCAGAGCGCCCATTCATGCACCAATTAAGGGCGTCAATCGGCCCTTCACGTTTCATTGCGGTGCGCGACGTGCCTCGCACTCACCGCAGCGACAACTCCAGGCGAACTCTGCCGTCCTGATTCTTCGCCTTATCGTTGGCCACCAAAAATACCCGCTCAGGCGCGATTTGTGTGCCGGTCAGCAAGGCTTGCTGCACGCTCATCGCGCGTTGCTGCCCCAATGCAGTGAGCTCGGACTCGGTTACCGCAATGTGCTGATGCAGCTCATGAACGAGGAAATCATTTTTTGCAGCCGTCTTTTCCGGTTTTGTCTTGATGGCCTCAATCGAATCGGGAAACTTGGGATCGCCGCCGAAATTGGTAACGTACAGGCGCGTGAGCAAATCGAGCTGCGCTGCTCCATCCAATTGCTCAAAGGCGGTCGCGGCGGATGATTTCTTACGCGCGGGCGTCGCAACCAGCGCCTCTTGGAGCTGCGCCCGGTACTTCGCCTCGACGAGACCTGGGCGATCCAGATCACCGACCACGGCGATGGGAATTTCGATTTTCAGCTGCGGCCGCGCATCCAACGCCTTGACGATGCTTTGCGGCTTTTTCGATGCGCGACTGGATCCAGTTCGGCGTCGCCGGGTTGAAAATCGACAAACTGCAGATCGGGTCCGCCGCCGAACAATGATCCCAAGAGCGCAAACGGCGCCGTGACCGCCTTCTCCAAGATATTCACGAAAACCTTCCAGATGATCGGCGCCAGCTTGAATTGTCGGATCGTCGAGCGAGCCGGTAACAGGAAGGTTGAGATCGATGACCCCATCGCGATCTTTGAGCAGCGCGACCGCCAGTTTGACGGGCAGCGAAACCGCATCCTTGCTCGCGGTTTTGTCGCCGAATTCGAGTTGCTCGACGATGATGTGATGCTGCGCGTCGAGCTTGCGGCCATCGACCTTGTAGTGCAATTCGGTGGTCAACTTGCCCTTGCTGATGTTGTAGCCCGCAAATTTGCCCGAATAAGGATTGAACGTACTGAGTTCGATATTGCGAAAGCTCATTGCCAAGTCGGTGTACAGCGCCGCACCCAGCACATTGACCTCGCCGGTGATGCTGACGGGCGCGAACTCATCGACCGACCCATGAATATCGATCTTGGCGCGGGAATTTTGTTTTGACGATAAACCGAGCACGGTTCCTTCGAGCTTTTGGATGCCGGTGGCGAAGTTAGGCGTCACCGACAAGTCGGCGAAATTGGCCTGGCTGGCCTGCAACACGATTTTCTTGATCGACTATCGGCATTGCCGGGCCGGCCGGGCGGCGCGGCGGCTGGTCACGGGCGCCGCCGCGGCGGCTTTGCGGCCCTTGCGCGGCAATGGCGGGGCCGGCGCGGGAGCGGCTGTGGCCGCGACCGGCGGACTCGCGTTACCGCTCGGCGCCACGACGGTGGCGCCGGGCGCCGCCAAGATGCGCTTCACATTGATCGATTCGTCCGGCTCGATGATGACGCGCGCATAGAGCTTCTGCGCCGTGATCTGATCGATGTCGAGCCGATCCGGATCATGCTGGAAATTCAAGTCCCTGCACATCCAAGCGATCCCAGTTGATGAAATCCTGATGCAATGCATTGTCGACCGTATGCAGCTTGGCAACGCTTAAATTTCCGCTGAATTGCAGCGCGGGCTTCTGCGCGCCGTAGCGCACCTTGGTATCGCCGCCCAGCCTGCCCGCCAGCAACGTCATCGAGGTGTATTGCGCGATGTAGGGCTGAATGGCAGCCAAGTTCGATGCCGTCCAAGTTTCAGATTCAAATTCGCCGCAACGGGCTGCGGAGTAATATCCCCCGCCACATTCAGCGTGCCGGTGTCGTTGATTTTGGCATCGAGCGTCACGCTCACAGGCTTGGCAAGCTCCAGGCTCGCGCCCGTCACCTTGATGGATAGCGGCGCAAGCAGCACTTTCGCGGCCGGCTTGGTGCGGCGATCCTCGGCGGAAATGCTGGCATCGCGAAGCGCAAATTCGCCGAGTTCAAATTGCCACGCGGCGCCTTGCGGCTGAGCGTGCGAAGCGGCCGGCAGTCGCCGGCGGCGGCGTTGCCGGCGGGCTCGGCGCCGGGACCGCGGCTGACACCGCGATCGGGCCGGCGCCGCGGCTGCGGCTGGCGACATCGCAGCCAGCTTGAGCAAATTGACCGATCCGTCCGGTTCCAGCCAGGTCAGGAGTTTCACGCCCGTGATGCTGAGAGACTCGCTGTGCGCGCGCCGCGGCTTCAGATCCAATGTCGTGCCGCTCAAGATCAGCTCCGGCACGGTGATCCAATCGACATCCGAATTTTTCGGCCGCACCGCAAGATCGGTCAGGGCGACCTTGGACACATCGACTTTCAGATCGACATCGTCCTTGAGCGCGAACTTATAGGTCGCATTCACGTCGATCTTTCCGGAATTGACTTGAAAGTTCAGCTGATCTTCCAGGTACTCCCAAATCGTGTGCGCCTGCAGTCCCGCGATCTGAAATTCGCCGTCGGACTCGATCGGTTGAACCGCGATGTGCCCGTGCCACTCGACCCGCTCGCCGAGTTTTGACACGCCGCTGAAGCTGAATCGGCCCCCCTCGACGCCGGTCGTGAATTTCTGCAGCTCAAAATTGATCGGCTCCAAACGCGTCGCGAAATCGGAGGCTCGCCGCCGATCATCAAACGACAAAAATCCCTGGGCTGACCTTAAATGAACCGATGCGCAATGCCGGTATCGGTTCATTGCTCTTCGGCGCTGGTTTGTCGCTGGGCTTAGGACTCAACTGCGCGAGATTCAAGCGGCCGTCCTTGAAAATGATGGCGTTGGCGAAAGGCGAATCGATGTCGATGTTGCTGAAGGTATAAGCGCGGTGCCAGAGCGAAGAAACTTCAAAGTCAACGAACAACCGCGCAAACCCGACCAGCTTCGTGCCTTGGGATCCCGTCAGGTAGAAATCCTTGATCTCGCAGCTGCAGCAGGAACGGATTGACGCGAATATCGCCAACGCTGGGAGTGACGCCCGGCGAGCGTTTTCGGAATTTCCGTCATGAGGGCGTTGCGCAGCAATCGCGGCGCCAACAGAAATCCGGCCATCGCGTACAGGCCGAGCAGAAGCGCGACGACTGCGGCAATTCGGAAAGTCTTTGATTTGAGGAACTGCTGCAAGGAACCATCCCTACCGGTACCGCAGTTCGATATTACCGCTTATTGCGTTGAATCAAGCGTTTGCGTTTGCGAACTTGCCGGGGGTCAAGGGGTTGCGTTTTCCGGCATAAGGGTTCTCGTCGCCGCGAAACGCCACTCTCACCGGCGTGCCCATCAAGTCGAACGCCTTGCGATAAACATTGACCAGGTATCGCCGGTAGGCATCGGGAACATGGTCGGTCTGATTGCCGTGAATGACGACGACGGGCGGATTTCGGCCCCCTTGGTGCGCATAGCGCAGCTTGATGCGGCGCCCGCTGACCACCGGCGGCTGATGGCTTTCAATCGCCGCCTCCAGCACCCGCGTCAACTCCGGCGTGCTCATGTCGCGCATCGCTGCCGCATAAACCTTGCGCACCGAAGCGAATAACTCGCCGACGCCGCTGCCGTGACGCGCCGAGATGAAATGCAGCGGCGCGAAATCGGCGAATTGCAGACGTTGCTCGATTTGCTGGCGAATCAGGTCGCGCTGCTCCGTGGGAATGTTGTCCCACTTGTTGACCGCGAGAACCAAAGCCCGGCCCTGTTCGATCACGGTCCCCAACAGGCTCGCATCCTGCTCGGCCACCGTATCGTGCGCGTCCATGACGACGATCACCACATGCGCCGTCTCGATGGCCTGCAGCGTTTTGATGACGCTGAATTTTTCGACCGCCTCTTCGACCCGCGAGCGGCGCCGCACGCCGGCGGTATCGATCAAGGTATAGCGCTCGCCGTCGCGCTCGAAGGGGACCAGCACGGCATCGCGCGTGGTGCCCGGCTGATCGAAAGCCACCATGCGGTTCTCGCCCAGCAGCCGATTGATCAGCGTGCTCTTGCCCACATTCGGCCGGCCGATCACCGCAACTTTGATGCCTTGCATTTCCGGGCCATCCTGCGGATCCGGCGTCAACCCGGCGAGGGCAGTCTCCAACAGGGAGATCACGCCTTGGTCATGCGCCGCGGAAATGGGCAGCGGCTCCCCAAGACCCAACTGAAAAAAATCGGCGACCGCGATATCGCTGTCGAATCCTTCGGTCTTATTCACCGCCAGGAACACCGGCTTGCCGCTGCGCCGCGCCAGCTGCGCGACGAACTGATCCTGGGGCGTGACGCCGGCCCGGCCATCGACCAGCACGATCAGACGATCCGCTTCGCTGATTGCCCGCTCGGTCTGCGCAATCATCAAGCTCTCGATCACGTCCGCATTCTCGACCAGTCCGCCGGTATCGACCACGATGCAGGGGACCTCGGTGCGCCGCGCAAATCCGTACTGGCGATCACGGGTCAACCCCGGCAGATCGGCAACCAACGCATCGCGCGTGCCGGTCATGGCATTGAATAAGGTTGACTTGCCCACATTCGGGCGGCCGATCAATGCGACTACCGGCAGCATTTGCCTTGCCTTGGGGTCTTCAGGGCGGAGGTGCGGCGGGAGGCGGAGGTGCGGGAGCTGGGCTATCGGCAGGCGGCGGCTCGGTCGCCGCCGGCGCGGATTCAGCGGGCGGTGGCGCATCGGGCGGGACCGTGCGGTGCCGCGATCGGCGCGGCTGCGGGCCGCGGGCTTTGAACTTTCGGAGTCGCCCGATACGCCGCCAGGGTGCCGGCGTCGGTCAACACGACGACGGTATCACCCGCACTGACGGGCGGATTGGAAACGCGCTGCTTCTTCGCGATGCGCTGTCTGGCCACGAGTGCGCCGGTATTCTTGTCCAACCAATGGAGATAGCCCTGAAAATCGGCCACCGCGATCGCCGTGCTGGTGACCACGGGCGTGCTCAAGCCGCGGCGCTTGAGTTTGTCATTGCGCCAAACTTCCGCGCCGTCCCGCTGACGCATCGCCACGACCGTGCCGTCGGATTCGGTGACGTACAAATTGTCCTCATCGACCGACAAGCCTCGATAGCTCGACATATCGTGCGACCACCACAGCTGCCCCGAGTCGAGCGCCAGCATTGCCGTGCGTCCCTGGAATCCCGCGGCGAAGACATTGTCGCCGACCACCCGAACGGCCGAATCGATGTCGACCAGCCGGTCGAGTTCCGTGCGGCCGTGCGGCGAGGCCAACGCCGTATCCCAAATCGTGTCGCCGGTGGTGAGCGATACCGCCATCACTTTGCCATTGTCGAAGCCGCTGATCGCGATTTCCTTGGCGACAATGGGTATCGCCGTGCCGCGCAAGCTCAAGCGCGGCACCTGCTGCTCGACCGACCACAGCACCTTGCCGGTGTGCGCATCGAGGCCGTGCAGGCGGCCGTCCACCGACCGCATGACGACCACTTTCTCGCTGATCGCCGGCGAGGAAAGCAGCTCGGAATTGATTTGCGAGCGCCACAACTGTCGCCCGGTCGCGCCGTCGAGCGCAATCACCGCACCCTTGCTGGTGCCCGCCACGACCATGCCAAAACCGGCCTCAGGTCCCGCGGAGATCGGAACCTTGAGCTTCTTGACCCAGACGTCGCGACCCGTCTCGAGCGATACCGCCAGAATCTCGCCTTTGTGATTGGCGGCGAAAACCACACCGTTGTCGATCGAGGGTCCCAGACCCTAGGCGCAGCTTGGTTTGCTTCTTGCCGCCGCCAACGCCATCGTCCCACAGCCTTTTGACCGGCAGTGTTTGCGGAAAATCCACCAGCGTGGCGGGCGGCTCGACGTCTTTGTCCTTGCTGCAGCCGGCAGCGAGGAGCAATGCCGCGAAACTCAAAGGAAGCAATAAGCGCATCAGGGTTTTGCCTTTTCGTTCGAGGCGAGGTCGGCAAGTTTCAGTTGCAGCATCGCGGACTCCGCGCCGCCCTCGCTGGTGGCCAACGCCTGGTTGTATTCGGCCACGGCCCCCGGGATGTCCTTCTTGGCATACAACGCATCGCCGCGTACCGCGTGGTAACGGCCGGCGAAGCTTCCCGGCGTACCTTCCGCCAAAGTCTTGATGGCATCGTCCGGCTTGCCTTGATCGATCAAAACGCGCGCCAGCCGCAGCCGTGCGATTTGCTTGAGCTCCGCGTCCTTGGAGTGGGTCATGACCTGGGTCAACGGCGCGACGGCCTCGGCGGCCTTGCCGCTGTCGACGTCGATGCGAGCAATCGTCAGCTGCGCTTGGTCGGCATAGGGAGAACCCGGGAAGTCCTTGATGATTCCGGCGGCGATCTGCAGGGATTTTTGCGAATCGTTCATTTGCAGCGCGTTGGTCATTTGCGTGAACTGATCGGCGGCCTGCATCGCCACGGCATTTTGATGCGACCGGTAGTACTGAATGCCGAACCAACCGCCCACGCCCAGCACGACCCCGCCCAATATCCAGGGGGCATATTCAGTAAAAGCGCGCTTTACGGCCTCCAGTTGTTCGTCGTCGGTTAAATATTCTTCAGCCATGGCTACTTCCACTCCCGCCTGTAAGACCCAATAACATGCCGATCCGTTCATTGATTCGTATCATGGGGCATTCTTCCTGCGGCAGGTCGCGGCGCAGCGCCTTGACGGCCACGACCCCGCGGGCAACCTCGTCATCCCCCAGTACCAACGCGAACTCCGCGCCGCTCTTGTCCGCGCGCTTGAACTGCGTTTTAAAGCTTCCGCCGCCCAGATTGATCTGCACGGCCAGATCGCGGCCAGGCATCGCGCAATTGCTCCGCCAGTTTGAAAGCGGGGATCTCGGCTTGTTCCCCGGCCAACACCAGATAAATCTGCGGCCGCTCCTGAGGCAGCGCCAGGTTCTGCTTCTGCAGGAGCATGACGATGCGCTCCTGTCCCATGGCCCAACCGATCCCCGGCGTATCGGGTCCGCCCAACTGCGCCACCAGGCCGTCATAGCGGCCGCCGGCGCACACCGTGCTTTGCGAGCCCAAGGCA
Source organism: uncultured Gammaproteobacteria bacterium (assembly GCA_963771615.1). Lineage (GTDB taxonomy): Bacteria > Pseudomonadota > Gammaproteobacteria > Steroidobacterales > Steroidobacteraceae > Bog-1198. The sequence goes on along the minus strand of CAVYUD010000002.1, from coordinate 157,746 downwards.
TCGGTGGTCCACTCGAACACGGTGCGTGTGTAATAGTCCAGGCCGCGCACCAGATGAGGCTCGACATGATACTCGATGCCGGCACTGCGCAACTGAACGCATAGGGATTCGAAATGCTGCCGCGATCTCGGCATCCAGCGATTCCAGCAGCAACGGCGCGCCGGCGATGATCCGCTGCATCTGCGGATTCTTACTGTCGAGGATTCGCAATGGGTTGCCCGCCAAGCGCCGCTTGCTGTCCTCATCCAACGACTCAACGTGCCCGCCGAAATAGGCGCTGAGCTTGTCGCGATAGGCGGCACGCGAGGCCGGCGTCCCCAGTGAGTTCACCAGCAGCTTCACGTCGCGCAATCCTAAAAGCCGCAAGAGCCGCGCCGACAGCAGAATGATCTCCGCATCGATATCCGGTCCCTCGAATCCGAACGCTTCGGCATCGATTTGGTGGAATTGCCGAAAGCGGCCTGCCTGCGGACGCTCGCGCCGGAACATCGGTCCCATGCACCACACCCGCAAGCGTCCATCGCGCAGCAGCCCGTTGGAAATGACCGCGCGCACGATCCCGGCGGTCGCTTCGGGCCGCAGCGTGATGTGATCCTCGCCCTGATCGACGAAGCTGAACATTTCTTTTTCGACGATGTCCGTGAAATCGCCGATCGAGCGCTTGAACAATTGCGTCTGTTCAATTACGGGGACGCGGAATTCTTCATAGCCGTAGCTCGCGAAGACCTGGCGCGTGATGCGCTCCAGGTGTTGCCAGGCTGCGATTTGCGCGGGCAATACGTCATGCACACCGCGCAAGGGTTCGATGATCTTACTCAAGAAGCTTCTCAGCCGGGCGGACGCGAGCTGCGCGGCGGCGCACCGTGCGTTTGATCGGAGCGCGAAGGTCGCTCGCGAATCGCGCCGTAGGACGCCATCGGCGCCGGCCTCGAAGCGCGCCACGTCCCCGGCAAAAAACTGCGGCCCAATCGCGACGGCGCGATCGTTGATTTCCAACTGCACGCCGCTGCCCATACCCAAGTACACGCGCAGCGGCGCCGCGCCGGAGATGGTCTTCACGCTATTGGCCAGTCCGTTGCCCGCGAAGGTGCGCTTCCCTGCAGCGTCATGGACATCCACCCACGAATCCGCAGAGAAACTCAAGCGCAGTCGCGCGCGGCCCGCGCCCGGCACAGGCCCGCAGCTGCAGCCGTGCCGGCGGCCAGGCCGGAATCAGCCGCAGAAGTGGCCGCGGGCTGGCTCGGCCGCGACCGCGCAGGCGACTCGCTCGGAGACGATGTTTGCTTCGATGGGCTTGTCAGCCGGCGCCGCGTGTACGGTTGCCGCCGGCGGCGGCGCGCTCGGCGCCTTGGCACGCACATGCCAGGGCCGCCACCACAGCACGCCGAGCAGCACAACGATGGCAACGCCTCCCCCGATCTGGATGGGCAATAAGCGCGATGACGAGCGTATCATCACGCGTACTCAACAGCATGCTCGGGCCGGCAGCCGGAGGCATCGGCTGGCGATGGCGCGCGGGATTCGAAACCGGCCAGGATCTCGGTTGCCGGCAACCCCAGCAGTGCCGCGTATTTTTTCAAATGACCCTTGGCGTAAACCGTCGGGCCGATGCGCTGATAGTCATCCGCCTCGAGTGCATCGATCACCCATCGATCCAAGTGCATTTCGTCGGCGGCCTTTTGGGCGCTCAAACCGCGGCGCTCGCGTTCCGCCTTAAGCGTAGGTCCCGGGAGTGCCGCAGCCGGAGTCATCGATCAACGCCGCTGCGCATATTTTGCGCTTGCTCTGAGTTCGGAAATTCGGTCTGCACGCGCCGTCGCAAACACGGCGGCGGCCACCGTGTCGCCCAGTTTGCGCTGCGCGCGGAAAGCCCAGCCACAGCACTTCCGGAGTGGGTGGATTGAGGGCCAGATAGCGCTGCACGATATCTCGCGCCTGCGCCGCGTCGCCGCGGTCGAAGGCGACATTGCCCAACTGCAGGAGACCCTCCGGCATGTTCGGGTGAATCGCGAGAGCGCGGGTGAAATAACGCTCGGCATCCACCAGATTCCCGGCGCCGCGCACGCATACGCCGGCATTCACCAGCGCGACTTCCGGAGTCTGGTACAAGGGGATTGCGTGCCACCTCGTTGAACATTTTCTCGCCGGCCGCGGTCTTGCCCGTGCGGCAGAGAAATCCGGCAAAAGCGTTGGAAATATTCGGATCGTTCTTGCCCAAGCGAACGGCGGTCTCGTAGGCGTGCTCCGCCTTGGCCATTTCATTCAGGCGTTCGTACACCAGGCCGGCCGTTTCTTGGACGGCGGAGTTCGAGGAATCCTCGCTCAACGCCTTTTCGATGCATTCGCGCGCGGTTGCCAGCTTGCCGAGCTTCATATACTCGAGAGCCAACTGCATGTTCGCCACCGCTGCCTGGGTGGGCTGCTTCTTGTAGGTGCGAACCGGAGGTTGATATGCCGGCGGATTATGGCTGCAAGCACTCGATAGTAAGAACGCCGTCAGAATCACGGAACCCAAGTGGAAACATTTTTCGATTCAGCATCATTGAATTTCCGCCGCTGAGCGCGTGCCGCCGATGAGAGTTTCGATCCCGAGGCGCACCAGGGTGCGATCCTTGACCTTGCCCGCCAATTGACCGCAAGCGGCATCGATGTCATCGCCGCGAGTCTTGCGTACCGTCGCAATCACGCCGTGATCATTCAAGATGTCGCGGAACTGCAAAATCGCCGCGGCCGCGGAACGGCGGTAGCGCGTGCCCGGAAATACATTGAAGGGAATCAGATTGAGCTTTGCCGGACGGCCGCGCATCAAACGCGCAAGCTGCCGCGCGTGTTCAGGCTTGTCATTGATGCCGTCGAGCATCACGTACTCGAACGTAATGCTGCGTCCGTTTTGTTGATCGATGTAATGCCAGCAGGCTTCGAGCAATTCGGCGATCGGATGTTTGCGGTTGATAGGCACGAGTTCGTCGCGCAATTCGTCGTTCGGCGCGTGCAGCGAAACCGCCAGCGCAACATTGCATTCTTCCGCAAGCTTGTAAATCTGCGGCACCAATCCTGAGGTGCTCAATGTCACCCGGCGCCGCGACAGATCGTAGCCCAAATCGTCCAGGAAAATGCGCATGGCCGGAAGCACATTGCGGTAATTTGCGAGCGGCTCGCCCATGCCCATGAACACGATATTCGTGATCTTGCGATCGCCCTCGCCGACCGCGGTGCCGGCTGCCAGCGCCAGCTCGCGCTGCGCCAGCCAGACCTGTCCGACGATTTCCGCCGCGCTTAAATTCCGATTGAAGCCCTGCTGCGCGGTGGCGCAAAAAGTGCAGTCCATCGCGCAACCCACCTGGCTCGAGATGCACAACGTGCCTCGATTGGGTTCAGGGATATAGACTGTCTCGATGCCTTGCACCTGGTCCATGCGCAGCATCCACTTGCGGGTGCCATCCTGGGAGCGCTGTTCGGTCACGATTTGCGGAACGGTGATTTCCGCAACTTGCGCCAGCTGCGCAGCGGAAATCCTGCGCCAAATCGGTCATGCTGGAAAAATCCGCAGCACCGCGCCGATAGATCCATTTCATGAGCTGCCGGGCGCGAAACGGCTTCGCGCTCGAGACGCGTCGCAACGAACGTCTCGAGCTGCGCACGGGGCAGTCCCAGCAGATTCACCCGTTCGCTCGACACTTAAGACCCCCCTTCTTATCGCCGCTACGCTAGCGCGTACGCGGACAGATCTCAATTTCGCGAAAGAAGTAACTTATCTCGCGCGCCGCTGTATCGGCGGCATCGGAGCCATGAACGATGTTTTCATCGATGCTGGTGGCGAGATCCGCGCGGATGGTTCCCTTATCCGCCTTCTTCGGATCCGTGGCGCCCATCACCTCGCGATTTTTCGCGATCGCGTTCTCACCCTCGAGCACCTGGACCATCACCGGACCTGAGGTCATGAAGCGAACCAAGTCCTTGAAGAACGGCCGCTCGCGATGCACCGCGTAGAACCCTTCGGCCTCCGGTTGGGACAGCCGCATCATGCGGGCGGCGATCACCTTCAAACCCACTTGTTCAAACCGGCGGTAAACCTCGCCGATCAGGTTACGGCCGACGCCGTCCGGCTTGACGATTGAAAGGGTTCGCTCGATGGACATTTAAACCTCGCTGGTGGACAAAAATCAGCCGTACGGTGGGGCTGACAAAGACCGCGAAGTGTACTGGAGAGGGGCCGCTCAAGCAATCGCGATGAGGGCCGAAGTCACTGTATTACTTGGAAAAACCAACGATCAGACGTTGAAACTCTCACCGCAACCGCATTCGCCCTTGGCCTTCGGGTTTTGGAACTTAAACGCCTCGTTCAGACCCTGCTTGACGAAATCGACCAGAGTTCCATCGATCAGGGGCAGACTTTGAGGGTCAACCACCACTTTGACGCCCCGCGCCTCGAAAACGGCGTCTTCCGGATTGATTTGATCGGCATAATTCACCACGTAGGCGAAGCCCGAACAACCTGTTTTCTTGATCCCGACTCGCAAACCGACGCCAATTCCGCGCTGCGCCAAATGAGTCCTGACCCGGTTGGCCGCCGATTCCGTCAGTAGTATCGCCATGCTGCGCTGTACCTCACAATAGTTCAGCTAGAAGGACACCATAGATAACACGCCGACACCCGGTCCGCACGGAACCAAAGCGCGTTTTCAATTAATCCTCGTTCATTTGAGATGTGGGCTCAACCGCGATAGTCAATGGCTGGAAGCACTGCGGCAAGCCATGCGTCTTCGATGATCAGCAGACGTCCCATTTTCTCAACGGGTACGGCAAATCGCTCGCGCAACGCCTGCACGCTTTCAGGCAGCCGCGGCTGTACCGGCCGTCCCACCGCTTGCTCTGCCAGCCATGCGGACACGGCGATGACGTGGGGACAGGCAAACGCCAAAAACTTCGTCTCCGAGACGGTTCCCGCTTGATCTGCAAATCGAATTGCACCCAAGTACCTTGGCTCACATTTCCGGCCGCGCCGCGAAATACGCCGGGGCCTCGAAGCTCGCCGGCATTCGCGGCGGTCTCGAAATACTTGCGCGTCAGTTCGTTGTACATTCATTCGACTGGCGTTCCTCCGAATCACCGGGGCGCCGGCGACCTTGCGAAGCCGACTGTACGGCCCGCGTCAAAGCCGCGACCGCGGTATCGATGTCCTGCGCGGTGGTGTGCGCCCCAGGCCGAATCGCAGGCTGCTTTCGCTCAGGTGTTCGCTGCGCCCCAAGGCGCGCAAGACATACGAGGGCTCCGCCAGGCCGATGTGCACGCCGATCCGGTCGACACCGCCACGTGCGGGCGTATCGCCGCCAAGCAAGCTTTCGCCTTCCACGCCCTCGAACGATACGTTGAGCAGGTGCGGCACGGAACGCGTGGCGCTGCCGTTGCGCAGCACGCCGCCGAGTGCGGCCAGTCCGCGCCACAGGCGCTGCTGAAGTTGCGCGACGCGCGCGGTTTCGACCGACGAAATCTTCGAGGCCAACTCGAACGCCAGACCCATGCCGACCACTTGGTGCGTCGCCAATGTCCCCGCCCGAATTGACCGCTCCTGACCGCCGCCGAATTGCAAGGCGGCTGAGCTGCACGCGGGCGCGGTCGCCGCGGCCGCCGGGATCGCCGCGCTGCGAGATCACCAGGGCGCCCACACCCTTCGGTCCGTATACCTTGTGCGCCGAGAGCGACATGAGATCGGCGCCAAGACTCGCAAAATGCACCGGGCATTTTCCGACGCTTTGTGCCGCATCGACGTGCAGCCAGGCTCCGCCGTGCCGGGCGCAAATCGCGCCGACCGCGGCGATGTTTTGCACCACGCCGATCTCATTGTTGACCTGCATGAGGGACACCAGCACGGTATCCGGGCGCAGCGCGTCGGCAATCTGGCCAGGATCCAACAACCCGTCTCGATCGGGAATCAGGTAGGTAATCTCCCAACCGCGGCGCTCCAACTCGCGGCAGGGATCGAGCACGGCCTTGTGCTCGGTTCGCGCCGTAACGATGTGACGGCCGCGCTCGCGGTAATACTGAGCGACGCCAAAAATTGCCAGATTGTTCGCCTCGGTGGCGCCCGACGTCCAGACGATTTCCCGTGCCTCGGCGCCCTATGGTCGCGGCCACTTGTGCGCGGGCCGATTCGACCAGCGCGGCGGCGACATCGCCGTAAGCATGGCTCGATGAGGCGGGATTGCCGTATTCAGCCTCGGAACTCAAGACCTCCGCCATGCGTGCGGCGACGCGCGCGTCGACCGGCGTAGTCGCGGCGTGATCCAAATACACCGGCATACGCGCGGCGCTCATTTGCGCGAGCGTTGCGCTGATTGGCCACGCCTGCCCTGCACGGCGCTCAAGATTCCGCGCAGGATATTGAGTTCATTGCGGTCGAGCTGCGCGCGGTTGAACAGGCGCCGCAACCTCTCCATCAAGTGCCCGGTGCGATCCTCGAAATCGATTTCATTGAGGACCTCCAGCAGGTGCGCATAAAAGTGCTCGACATCCCCCGACGGCGCCAGCGCCATTTCCAATTGCGTGTGCGATTGCGGCTGCTCGCGCGCCATGAAGATCTCGTACGCCGCCAACTGCACCGACATCGCGAGATTCAACGAGCAATATTCCGGATTGGCCGGGATGCGCACCAGCACATTGCACAGGTTCAAATCTTCGGTTGCCAGTCCGTAGCGCTCGGAGCCGAACAGCAGCGCGGCGCGATTTTCCTGCGCCAATGCGACGATGCGTCCGGCGACATCGCGCGGCGTCGTGAACTCCCAATAATACGAGCGCGGCCGCGAGGTCGTGCCGGCGATGAAGGCACAATCCGCGACGGCTTGCTCGACGCTCTCTACCACGCGCGCGCCGGCCAAAATGTCATCCGCGCCCGCCGCCAAGGCGATGGATTCCGCATGCGGAAACGCGCGCGGCCGCACCAGAACCAGATCCGAGAGCGCCATGTTCTTCATGGCGCGCGCAACCGAGCCGATGTTGCCCGGGTGGCTGGGATCGATGAGTACAACGCGAACCAGGCTGGTCATCGATGATATTCTAGCGTCCCTTATGCAACCCCTGCTCAATATCGCCATGCGCGCCGCGCGGCGCGCCGGCGATCTGATCGTAAAAAGCCTGTCGCGCCTCGATTCGCTGAAGATCGACACCAAAGGCCGCAATGATTTCGTCACCGATATCGACCGCAAGGCCGAGGCGGACATCATCGCGACGATTCGCCGCAGCTACCCGCAGCACGCGGTGCTGGCCGAGGAATCGGGCCGCAGCGGCGAGAATGAATTCGTATGGATCATCGATCCGCTCGACGGCACCACCAATTTTCTGCACGGCTTCCCTACTTTTGCGGTCTCGATTGCATTGGAACAAAAGGGCCGCCTGCAGCACGCGGTGGTTTACGACCCGATGCGCCAGGAGTTCTTCACCGCCTCGCGCGGCGACGGCGCACAACTGGAAGGCAAGAAAATCCGCGTCAGCGGCCAGCGCACCTTGGAAGGCGCGCTGATCGGCACCGGCTTCCCGTTTCGCGCCGGCGCGACCTATGTCGATGAGTACCTGGCGATGCTCAAGGTGGTGATGTCGAGCGCCGCGGGGATTCGCCGGCCAGGTGCAGCATCCTTGGATCTTGCCTACGTGGCGGCGGGAAGAATCGACGGCTTCTGGGAATTCGGGCTATCGCCCTGGGATACCGCCGCCGGGACATTGCTCATCCAAGAGGCCGGCGGCCGGGTCGGCACGGCGACGGGCGCCGAGTATTCACTCGGCGCCAACATTGTCGCCGGCAACCCCAAGGTCTACCAGGCCCTGCTCGAGGTCATCGGACCCCTGACGCCGGCATCACTTCGGGTCTAAGGGCTCGACATAGTCCGGGTGCAGGGTGCTGCGCTTGCGGCCGTAGACGGCATAGAACACCAAACCCAACAGCGCCCAGCCGAAGAACACCATCTTGGCGAAGAACGACAGCAGCAAGAACAAGGCCAGACAACCGATCAGCGCCAGCGGGCCCACGAGCCAGATCGCCGGGGTTCGAAACGGCCGTTTCCGGTCACGCTGAGTGCGCCGCAAGATCATCACGCCCATGGCCACCGAGAAAAACGCGGCCAAGGTGCCGCCGTTGGACGTGTCGGCGAGATTGCCAACCGGAAAAAACGCCGCGGCGCACATCACTACCGTGCCGGTGATCAGCGTCACCACATGAGGTGTGTGGAATCGCGGATGAATTTTCGTCAGCACATCCGGCAACAAACGATCGCGCGCCATGCTGAAAAAGACCCGCGTCTGACCGAACATCATCATCAGAATCACCGATGGCAACGCGAGGAAGGCCGCCAAACCGATGAGCCGTGAAGTTTTGGGCCAGCCGATCTCCCGGAGCACATGCGCCAGCGGTTCGTCGCTGCAGACCAGGGTCGAGAGTTTGGCCTGATCCACGCAGGCTTTCAGCATGTCCGGACCGCCTGGGTCGATGCCGTGACCCGCCGCGTCCATCACCGGCTGCGCGCCGATCGATCCGATCGCGCCGCTCGCCACCAATAGATAGAAAATCGTGCAAATGACCAGGCTGCCGATCAGGCCGATCGGCATGTTGCGTTGGGGATTTCTCGTCTCTTCCGCGGCGGTCGACACCGCGTCGAAGCCGACATACGCAAAGAATATCGAAGCCGCGGCGCCGCCGATGCCGAGCCAACCCAAGGGTGCGAACGGTTCGAAATTTTGCGTCTTGATGACGGGCAGCGCCAGCGCGCAGAACAGCACCAAGGCCGCAACCTTGATGCAAACCAATACCGCATTCACCGTCGCGCTCTCGCGCGTTCCCAGGGCGAGCAGCGTGGTGACGAGCGCCGCGATGAACATGGCGGGCACATTGATGAAGCCGCCCGCGAAGTAACCCTTGGACAGGTACAACGGAATATGAATGTCGAAGCTATTTGCTATCAGCGGCACGAAGTAATTCGACCATCCCACCGAGACGGCGCTTGCCGCAATGGTGTATTCCAGGATGAGCGCCCAGCCGACGATCCAGGCGATCAACTCGCCCAAAACTGCATAGGAGTAGGTGTAAGCAGAGCCGGATACCGGCACCATCGCCGCGAGTTCGGCGTAACACAGAGCCGTGACCGCGCATACGAAACCGGCTATGACGAAGGAGGCCATCATTCCCGGACCGGCCTTCTGTGCCGCCTCGGCCGTCAACACGAAAATACCGGTACCGATGATGGCGCCGACTCCCAAGCATCGTCAGCTGGAAGGCCCCGAGCGATCGGGTCAGGGATCTCTTCTCGGCACTCGCCAAAATAGCGTCAAGCGGTTTGATGCGCCAATTCATGTCATCTCCCGTTTTTGAATACTGCGCGGACTTTAGCGGCTTTCCCACGCCGCTAGCAAACTATTACTTCATGCGCCTGCGCAGTCGAATGTTTATCCATTCCACGGCCACGGCGAAAACAAACGCGAAATACAGGTATCCCTGCGGGATATCCAGCTCCAATGACTCGGCGATCAGCGCGGCGCCCACCAGCACCAAGAACGCCAGCGCCAACACCTTGATGGTGGGATAGCGGTCGATGAAGCGGCTCACCGCCCCGGAAACCACCATCATCACCAGCACCGAAATGACGATCGCGGCCACCATGACCTCGATGTGCTTTGCCAAGCCCACCGCGGTGAACACCGAATCGAGCGAAAAGACGATGTCGATGATGCCGATCTGAATGATGATCATCAGAAAGCTGTTCATCACACCGGGCTTGCGTGCGCGCACCTTGCCCTTGAGCATGTCGCGAAGCTCCATGACGGTCTTGACGATCAGGAACGCACCGCCCGCGAACAGAATCAGATCGCGGCCCGAGACGTCGGTGCCGAGCGCGCGAAACAAGGGATCGCGCAACGTCGCCAGCCAGGTAATGGAAAAGAGCAACGCAATGCGCGTAAGCATCGCGAATCCAAGGCCGAGAATGCGTGCGCTGCCACGTTGCGACTTCGGCAGCCGTTCAACCAGCACGGATCAGAAAAATGATGTTATCGATGCCGAGGACGATCTCGAGCACAACGAGAGTCAGGAATGACACCCAAACTTGCGGATCGGCGAGCAGATCCATCAGGCTTTAGAGCCTCTAGGGCAGGCCGTCGATTTCTTCCGGTTTAGTCGCCTTGCGCTCGAGCAAATCATCGACTCGCAATCCCAGGTCGAGCGACAGCGCAGCGGAAATATAGATCGAAGAATAGGTGCCGGCGATGATGCCGATGACCAAGGCGGCCGAAAATCCACGCAAAGTCTCGCCGCCGAATACCAGCAGCGCCACGACCACCAACAAGGTCACCAGCTTGGTCATCAAGGTTCGCGACAAGGTCTGATTGATCGATTCATCGATGACCTGCGCGATCGAGAGCTTGCGCGAGCTGCGCGCGCGTTCGCGAATTCGGTCGAACACGATCACCGTGTCGTTCAGCGAATAGCCGATCACCGCCAGGACCGCCGAAATGGCGGTCAAGTCGAAAGTCATCTGCGTCAGCGCGAAAAATCCCACGACGCAGATCGGATCGTGCAATACGGCAAAAATCGCGCCCAGCGCGAGTTTGGGAGTGAAGCGAAACAAGACGTAAATCAGGATCAGCACCAGCGTCGCGGCCATGGCCACGCCGCCCTTGATGAACAATTCCTGCCCCACTTGCGGACCGACGACTTCGGTACGCTGCAGCTTCACACCGGCGTCGATCTTGCCGAAAATCTCCGCGATGTGGGCGCCGATCTGGTCGCCTTTCGCGTTCGGATCCGGCGGCAGGCGCACCAAGATGTCGCGCGAACTGCCGAACGCCTGCACCTGCGCGGCGGCGACCCCGGCCGCGGCCAGCGCAGAGCGCAGCGCTTCGATATTCGGCGCTTGCGGAAAATTCGTCTCGACCACCACGCCGCCGGTGAAATCGACGCCCAGATTCAAGCCCCGGATCGCCACCAGGGCGAGCGATGCAACGATCAAAAATGCCGACAGCCCGTACCACACCTTGCGGGTGTGCATGAACGGGAAGCGGGTGACCTTGTGAAAAAATTCCATGCTTGATCCTCTAGATCGACAGGCGTTCGAGCTTGCGTTTGCCGCCGTAAATGATCTGCACCAACGCATGGCTGCCCATCACCGCGGTGAATACCGAAGTGAAAATTCCGAGCACCAACACCACGGCGAAACCGCGGATCGCGCCCGCGCCGAAGGACCACAACACCACGCCGGCGATCAAGGCCGTCACGTTCGAATCGCCGATGGCTGACCAGGCGCGCTCGAATCCCGCCGCAATCGCCGCGCGCGGCGTGACGCCGTTGCGCAGCTCTTCACGGATGCGCTCGTAGATCAGGATGTTCGCGTCCACCGCCATGCCGACGGTCAGCACCACGGCGGCAATGCCGGGCAAGGTGAGCGCCGCGCCGAACCAGGACAGCAAGGCTGTCAGCAATATCACGTTAGCCGCCAGCGTGATGTCGGCGATCAAGCCGAAGACCTTGTAATAGATCGCCATGAATACAAACGCGGCCGCCATGCCGAACACCATGGCCTTGATGCCCTTGTCGATGTTGTCCTGGCCGAGGCTCGGTCCGATCGCGCGCTCTTCCACCGGCGTCAGCGGCGCCGCCAGTCCGCCGGCGCGCAGCAGCAATGCGAGTTCGCGGCCTTCGATCGGATTGACGCCGGTGATGGAGAAGTTATTGCTGAATACGCCGCGGATGGTCGCGCGGTTGATGACCTCTTCGGTGGTGCGGTCGACTTCCACGCCCTGCGCATTCTTTTCGCGCGAGCGATCGATGAATACGACCGCCATCAAATGGCCGAGATTCTCCTGGGTGTTCTTCAGCATCTTCGACGCGCCGCGGCTGTCCAAGCCCACCGACACCGCCGGCCCGTCCTGCGAATTCGGCTGGAATGTCGCGTCGGTCAGCTGGTCGCCCGTCACCACGACGTCGCGCTTCAGCAGTACCGGTTGCTTGTCGCGCGTGTAGAACAGCTTCGAGCCCAGGGGCACGCGTCCGGTGGCCGCCGCTTCGAGCGGATTGTTGGTCTCATCGACCATGCGAAATTCCAAGGTCGCTGTTTTGCCGAGGATCTTTTTGACTTCGGCCGAGTTCTGCAGTCCCGGCAGCTGGATGGCGATGCGATCGACGCCCTCCTGCGCGACCTGCGGCTCGGACACGGCGAGTTCCGGGCTGTTGAGGCGATTGCGCAGGATGACGATGTTTTGCTGAACGGCGTAATTCTGCCGTTCCTTGATCTCCTGCGGCGTCAGCTGCAATTCCAGGGCAGGCGAGCCGCCGACCGTTACATCCGTGAAATTCAAGTTGCGGCTGTCGGCGAGGATCGCGGCCTTGCCCTTGGCGAAAGTGTCGGCGTCGCGAAACAGAACGCGCACCCGATTACCGGGATAGTCGATGACCACGTCCTGGTACGCGACCTTGGCATTGCGCAACGCTGCGCGAAAGTCCTGCTCGTGACGATCGAGCAGCTGCTTCACCGCGCCCTGCACATCGACTTGATACACCAGGTACACGCCGCCGCGAAGGTCCAGACCCAGCTTGACCGGGCTCAACCCCATGGCGCGCATCCACGAGGGCACGCGCGAAGCCTGGGAGAGCGCGATGGTGAATTGATTGGGGCGCGCCTCCGCGATGATATCTCGCGCCTTCAATTGATCCGTGGTGCTGCTGAATCGCAGCGTCAAGCGTCCCTGCTCCAAAAACACGCCCGAAGGCGTGACGCCCTTGTCCTTGAGCAATTGCACCACGGCCTTGGCGTCGGCATCGGTGACGGCCGCGCGATCCGCCGCCAACTGCAGCGCACTTTCCTCGCCGAACACATTGGGCAGCGCCAGAAAGACCCCGATCACCATCACGACCGCGACCAGCACGATCTTCCAGCGCGGATAGCCGATCATGCGCTCTTGACCGTGCCCTTCGGCAGTACCTGCGCGACCTGGAACTTCTGCAACTTGATGATTACACCGTCGGCGATTTCTACGCTCAGGAATTGATCGCCCACCTCGGTCACCTTGCCGATGATTCCGCCGGTTGTTGCGATCTCATCGCCGACCGCGACCTTGGAAAGCATTTCCCGTTGCTCTTTGGCGCGCTTGCTCTGCGGCCTGATGAGCAGGAAATAGAACACCACCAGCAGCAGCGCGGGCAGCGCCAGCGTGCTGATCAGGCTCGGACTGCCGGGAGCGCCGCCGGCGGCCTGCGCGTATGCTGAATTAATGAGGAAATTCATAGTGTTATACTCTTTTCGTGCGGCCGGACGCCGCTGCACAAAGCCGCGTAGTATACAGCAGGCAGCGGCAATCTTAACCCCAAGGCTTCAGGCTCGGAGGGCGTGGAACTCGCGCGCATAGCTCTCGAACGTGCCTGCCACGATCGCAGCCCGAATTTCTCTCATCAATCGCTGATAGAAGAACAGGTTGTGGACGGTGTTGAGGTGCGCACCCAGAATTTCGCCGCACTTGTCCAAATGCCGCAAATAGCTGCGGCTGTAGTTGAGGCAGGTATAGCAGCCGCATCCCTCCTCGATCGGAGCGGTGTCCTGGTTGTGCACCGCATTGCGGATGTTAACGACGCCCTGCCGGGTGAACAAATGCGCATTGCGCGCGTGCCGCGTCGGCATCACGCAATCGAACATGTCGATGCCGCGGCGCACCGCTTCGATGATGTCCTCCGGCCGTCCGACGCCCATGAGGTAACGGGGCTTGTGCGCAGGCATCTGCGGCAGGAGCTGCTCGAGCACCTGTTCGCGTTCCGCTTGCGTCTCGCCGACCGCCAGTCCTCCGATGGCGAGTCCCGCGAATCCAATCTGCTCGAGCGCCGCCAGCGATTCGAGCCGCAATCCCGCATAGACGCCGCCCTGAACAATCCCGAACAAGAGTGCCGGGCGGCTCGCTGCGCGTAGTACTCGCGAAAGCCGCGCAACGCCCAGCGCATGGACAGCTCCATGGAAGTGCGCGCCTGTTCCTCGCGTGGCTGGGTAAGGCGTGCACTCATCGAAACTCATGGCCACATCGGAGGCCAAGGCGCGCTGAATGCGCATGGACTCTTCGGGCGATAAAAATACGCGGGCGCCGTCCACCGGCGATCGAAAATGCGCACCCTCCTCCGTGATCTTGCGCATCTCCGCCAGGCTCCACACTTGAAAGCCGCCGGAATCGGTGAGAATGGGCCGGCGCCAGTGCATGAAGCGGTGCAGTCCTTGGTGGGCCTGGATCACCTCGAGCCCGGGCCTCAAGAACAAATGAAAGGTGTTGCCGAGCACGATCTCCGCGCCGATGGCTTCGAGATCTTCCGGCGTCATCGCCTTGACCGTTCCATAGGTGCCGACCGGCATGAATGCCGGCGTCTCGACCGTGCCGCGCGCGAAATTCAGGCGGCCACGCCGCGCGGCGCCGTCCTGGGCGAGCAAGTTGAATTGCAGGGAACTCATGCGGCCCTAGCGAGCCTCGGCCGAAGGCGTGAGAAACATGGCGTCACCGTAGCTGAAAAATCGGTAGCGGGCGCGCACCGCATGCGCGTAAGCGGCCAGCAACGCCTCACGGCCGACAAAGGCCGAGCACAGCATCAGCAGCGTCGACTCCGGCAAGTGGAAATTGGTAACCATGGCGTCGACCGCGCGAAAGCGGTAACCGGGCTTGATGAATATACGGGTGCTGCCCTGGTAGGGCGCGATTCGGTTCGCGCCTTGCGGCGAGCGGCCGCCGTCTCCAGGCTTCTCACCACGGTCGTGCCGACGGCTATCACCCGGCCGCCGGCGGCTCGCGTCGCATCAATCGCCTCGCATGTGCGCAACGGCACTTCCAAGTATTCCGCATGCATTTGGTGTTGATCGATGTCGTCGGTGCGCATCGGCGCGAACGTGCCCGCGCCGACATGCAGCGTGACGAACGCATGCGCAATCTTGCGCCTTTGCAGGTCCGCAAAAATTGCGGCATCGAAATGCAGTCCGGCGGTCGGCGCCGCCACGGCGCCGGGCTCACGCGCATAGACGGTCTGGTAGCGCTCTTGGTCGGCGTGCTCCGCGCTGCGCTCGATATAAGGCGGCAGCGGAATCTGCCCATGCGCTTGAAAGAACGCGAGCACGTCGCAGGAGAACTTCAGCACGAACAGTTCGTCCTGCCTGCCGAGCATGAGCGCGGTTTGATCGCCGGCCAGCTTCACCACGGCGCCCTCCCGCAGTCCCTTGCTGGCCCGAACATGAACCAACGCGGTATTCGCCGTCAGCGCGCGCTCCAGCAACAATTCCACGCGGCCGCCGCTGTCCTTCACGCCGAAGGCACGCGCGGGAATCACTCGGGTGTCGTTGAAGACCAGAAGATCGTTATAGCCTGAGCAAGCCGGGAAAATCGCGGAATTGCCGGTCGGCGAATCGCCCGTCGGGCCATCGAGCGTCAATAAACGGCTGCCGGAACGGACTTCGCTGGGTCGTTGTGCAATGAGTTCCTTGGGCAGTTCGAAGTGAAAATCCGTACGCAGCATGCTTGTCAAGGATTCTACCAAGAGCGGCAATCGCATATACTGTCGCGGTCTGGCATGCCCGAATGGCGGAACTGGTAGACGCGCCGGACTCAAAATCCGGTGGTGGTGACACCGTGTGGGTTCGATTCCCTCTTCGGGCACCAGATCTTTTTAGAGTGTAAATCTTGAATTTCTGCAGTAATTGCGGCTCAACCGTCGAATCCAAGATCCCCGCCGGGGATCACTTGCCGCGCTTCGTATGCACCAGTTGCAATACGGTGCATTACAAGAATCCGCTTGCTGGTACTGGGCTGCGTGCCCGAGTGGCAGAACAAAATCTTGCTGTGCCGCCGAGCCATTGAGCCGCGCCTCGGATTTTGGACGGTGCCCGCGGGATTCATGGAGAACGGCGAGACCATGCAGCAAGCGGCCGCACGCGAATGCCAGGAGGAAGCGCTCGCGCAGGTGGAAGTCGGCTCGCTGCTGGCGATCGTCAATGTGACTCGCGCCAATCAAGTGCACGTCATGTTTCGGGCGAAACTGCTCGAACCAAAATTCGCGCCAGGATTGGAGAGCCTCGAAGTTGCTCTATATGAAGAAGCGCAGATCCCTTGGACCGAATTGGCATTTGCCAGCGGTGAATACGCGTTGCGGCAATACTTCGCCGACCGCAGCGCAGGCCGCGAGGATCATCATTTCACCGAACTGACCAGGCGATCGAGCCCGTGAATCGGGCAATCGATGCAGTCGGCGGCGCCAGCGATTTCGCCGCTGTGGCACAATAGGACTAGTAATTCACCGCGTAATAGAAGGGTAAGTCATGGCGTTCGTGGTCACGGAAAGCTGCATCAAGTGCAAATACATGGACTGCGTGGAGGTGTGTCCCGTCGACTGCTTCCATGAGGGTCCGAACTTTCTGGTCATCGATCCGGACGAGTGCATCGATTGCACGCTGTGCGAGCCGGAGTGTCCGGTCGAGGCCATCTACTCCGAGGAAGAAATACCGACGGGTCAGGAAAACTTCAAGGAGCTCAACGCCGAACTTGCCAAGAAATGGCCGGTGATCAGCGAGAAGAAGGACGCACCGGCGGATGCCAAGCAGTGGGAAGGCGTACAGGACAAGGTCAAGCTGCTGGAGCGCTGAGTCCCTGACGCGACTCAAGATCAACGCGATCACGAATAACCCATCGCCGACGAGGAACGCTTTGTCCCAAGACGAATTGGGAGGGAGGGTGCCGATCAACACACAGACGCCGACACGTTCCCTCTAAAGCTTGAGCTTTGCGCATTCAACGGCCTGCGCCATACTTGCGTCAATGTTCGCCCTGCAATCGCCATTTTTCTTGGCCATGGTGGCGCTTTCGATCATTGCCCCAATGGCTCGCGCGGATTCCGGGCCCGTCTCCGGCATCCAGGCCGCCGACATGGACAAGACGACGCGACCGCAGGACGACCTTTTCCAATACGCCAATGGCACCTGGCTGAAAAACGTGCCGATCCCGCCGGATCGCGCCTCCTACGGCGTCGATTCAATGATGAGCGAGCACTCGCTGCTTCAGCAGCGCGATCTGATCGAGGCGGCACAGACCTCGAGCGATCCCGAGGCACGCAAGGTCAGCGACCTCTATTCGAGCTATATGAATGAGGCGCAAGTTGAGCGCCTCGGAATCAAGCCGCTGCGCGCCGAGCTTCAGCTCGCCGCGGGCATCAAGCGAGCGAGCGACATTGGGCCGCTGATGGGATACCTGGATCGCATCGGCATTGCCTCGCCGCTCGCCGTAAGCGTGCGGCCGGATTCCAAGCACTCCGCGCAATACGCCTTGTGGATCACGCAAAGCGGGCTTGGGGCTGCCCGACCGCGATTATTATTTGAGCGACGACGCGCGCCTGGTCGCCTTTCGTACCAAGTACCGCGAGCACATCGAGAAGATGCTGCACTTCTTGGGCGTCGCCGGCGCGGGGAAAGAGGCCGACGACATCATCGCCCTCGAGACCGCGCATCGCCAGACTGCAGTGGACGCGGGTGGCGAATCGCGACGCACAGAAAACCTATAACCCGAAAACCTCGGCGCAGCTGGCAAACGAGGCGCCGGCGATCGACTGGAATGGCTATTTCGCCCAGGCCGGCCTGACGGGCGCGTTGCCGACCATCGTGGTAAGTCAGCCCGATTATCTGCAAGGTTTGTCGGGTCTGATTGAATCCACGCCGATGGCGACCTGGAGCTCCTACTTTCGCTACCGCGTGCTCTCGAGCCGCGCGCCGTTTCTGCCGCGCGCCTTCGTCGAGGAAGACTTCGCTTTCAATCAGGGTGTTCTGCAGGGAACGCAGCATGCGCCGGATCGCTGGAAGCGCGGGACGCAGCTGGTCGACCGGTTGATGGGCGAAGCCTCCGGGAAAAATGTACGTCGCGATAGTACTTCCCGCCGGCGACCAAGGCCCGCATCGATGAGTTGGTGCGCAACCTGCTCAAGGCTTATGCGGTGAGTATCGATCAGTTGCCGTGGATGAGCGCTGCCACCAAAGTCGAAGCGCAGGCAAAACTGCGCAAGATCGATGTGAAAATCGGCTATCCGAAGCAGTGGCGCGACTACACGACGCTGAAGATCTTGCCGGATGATCTGCTCGGCAATATCAGGCGCGCGCAGCAGTTCGAAAGAAACCGCAAGCTCGCGCAGTTGGGCGGTCCGGTTGATCGCTCGGAGTGGAGACATGACCGCGCCGACGGTCAACGCCTACTACAACTCCATCCATGAACGAGATCGTTTTTCCGGCAGGCATCCTGCAGCCGCCGGCGTTCGATCCTGGCGCGGATGACGCCTTCAACTACGGCTCAGCCGGCGCCACCATCGGCCACGAAATCAGCCACGGCTTCGACGATCAGGGCAGCCAATACGACAGCGACGGCAATCTACGCGATTGGTGGACGCCCGAGGATCATGCGAAATTCAAGGCAAAGACCGAAATTGCTGATCAAAGAGTATGACGCCTTCGAACCGGTGCCGGGATTCCACGTGAATGGCGCGCTCACCTTGGGCGAAAACATCGCGGATATCGCCGGCATCGAAATTGCCTACAAGGCTTACTTGGCATCGCTCAACGGCCGCACGCCGCCCGTCATCGATGGCATGACCGCGGAGCAGCGCTTCTACATCGGCTTTGCGCAAAGCTGGTTGGGCAAGCGGCGCGACGAGAGCACGATCGCACAGGTCAAATCCGATCCGCATTCGCCCGAGAAATATCGCACCAACGGTGTGGTCGTGCACATGCCGAGTTTCTACAGCGGGTTTTCGGTCGGGCCCGGCGATAAAATGTATCGGGCGCCGGAAGAGCGCGTGACGCTCTGGTAGCGCGCTTCCGCTTCAGCGCTTCGCCACCTGAAACTCTTTGAGCTGATCCAGGAGCTCGCGCGGCTCCATGTATCCGGCAATATAGTCGCCGCTTTCCGTGATGATCGCCGGCGTGCCGCGAACTCCGATGTTTTCGCCCAGCTCATATTCGCGCTTCACCGGCGTCGGCGCGCAGATTTTGTTCATGTCCAGCGTGGCGCCGGCCTTCGCGCGGGTCAGCGCTTCGTTGCGATTCGGCGAGCACCAAACCACCTCGGCCTTCTTCCAGCTCTCGGTTCCCGGACCGATGCGCGGAAAGAACATGTAGCGAACGCGAATCCCCAGGCGATTGAGTTCCGCCATTTCGCTGTGCAATTTCCGGCAATAGGCGCAATCGACGTCGGTGAACACGGTGATGGTGTATTTCGGATTCGGCGGCGAGAAGATCATCATCTCGGATTCCGGTACCGCGCTGATCAACGCGATGCGCGCATGGGTACGCAGCGCCTCGGTCAGGTTATCGCGCGACTTCATGTCGTACAGATTGCCGTCGATGAAATACTTGCCGTCCGCGGTCAGGTAGCTGATCTCGGCGCCTTGCGTGAATTCGTAGATGCCGGCAATCGGTGACGGCCTCAGGTCGTCGAGCTTGGAGCCGGCCGGCAGCAGCTTGAGCAACGCGGCGCGCGGGTCGGCGGCGGCGGCTGCTCGACGGAGTGCCGCGCGCACGCTGCGCGACTGCGGCGCAAAACAGCAACGCTGAAACAGCGGCAAGTATCGCAGCATGCTAAAGCTCCATCGGACTTATCTGATATCGACCCCTTGAGAACCAGGAGGTTCAGCCAAATTCTACCAGACCGAGGGCCGCCGCCTTTAAGACTCAGCCGCGCGGGTGATGCTGGGAGTGCAGGTCCTTGAGGCGCTCGCGGGCGACGTGCGTGTAAATCTGGGTGGTCGACAGATCGCTGTGGCCCAGCAGCATCTGCACCACGCGCAGGTCCGCGCCGTGATTCAACAGATGGGTCGCGAAGGCATGGCGCAAGGTATGCGGCGACAACTCCTTGTCGACGCCGGCCTTTTTCGAGTAGCGCTTGATGATGTGCCAAAAGGCCTGGCGCGTCATGCGATCGCCGCGGCGGGTCGGAAACAGATAATCCGTCTGGCGTTCCAACAGAATTTCAACGCGCGGGCCCTGCATGAATTGCTGCAGCCACTTCACGGCCTCTTCGCCGAGCGGGATCAGGCGTTCGCGATTGCCTTTGCCGACCACGCGCATCACGCCTTGATTCAAATTCACCTGATTGTGCTTGAGGCTCACGAGTTCCGAGACTCGCAGACCCGTCGCGTACAGTACTTCAAGCATGGTGCGATCGCGATGTCCGAGGGGCTCCGCCACCGTGGGCGCTTCCAGCAGGGAATCCACCTCAGCCTCGGTCAGGGACTTCGGCAGCGAGCGGCCAATTTTCGGCATGGCAATCTGCGCCGTCGGATCCAGCGAAATCAATCCCTCGCGCATCATGAAGCGGAAGAATCGGCGGAAGCTCGACAACTGCCGGGCCGTCGACCGCGGCCGGGATCCACCCTCCACTCGGGCGGCGATGAAACCCAACAATTCAATGCGCGTAGCTTTGAGCAGCGCGCTATCGCGCTCCTCGAGCCATCGCGCCAACGCAGTCAGGTCGGCGCGGTAGGCCGCCAACGTATTGGCTGAAAGGCCGCGTTCCATCCACACCGCATCGAGGAAGCGTTGCAGGGCGGGGTCCGCGGCTTCGCGCACGGCAGGTACCGCTGTGCCCGAGGTGCGTGTATAAACCGTCCGTTTGAGAGCCGTCGCCATAGTTGCTCGCGAAAGTTACGCACGAAATAGTGCTGTCCGCGCTATCAGTCATCAGTATGCGTAGGGTGCTTCAGGGTCGGCGTGACCAGAATCACAGTACGGTTAAGTATTAACATAAGGAGAACCAGATCACAGAAGTGAAGCAATCAAGGGCGGCCGCGGTGGTGAATTTGCCCTACATTGCGTACTGCCTAGTGTCCTTCACGGTCCTCGGCTTGACCGTGCTGGCGATCAACCTTTTCCTTCCTAGCTTGCGGCGGCGCCGCGTGGTGGCCGGGACGGTCGGGCGCGCCTTTCTTTGGCTAACCGGCATACCCTTCACGGTGGAAGGTCTGGAGCGGCTGCCGAGCACGCCCTGCGTGGTGGTGGCGAATCATGCCAGCTACATCGATGCCATTGCCATCGTCGCCGCATTGCCGCCTGACTTTGCCTTTGTCATTAAAAAAGAGATGGTACGCGTGCCCCTCGCCAGCCTGTTATTGCGTCGCCTGGGCTCGCAGTTCGTCGAGCGATTCGACCGCCATAAAGGCGCGACCGACGCGCGCCGCGTGTTGAAGCTGGCAGCCACCGGCCAGTCGTTGATGTTTTTCCCCGAAGGGACCTTCGACGAAACGCGCCAAATCGGTAAATTCCTCGGCGGCGCCTTTACCACCGCGGCGCGTGCGCAAATGCCGGTCGTGGCCGTCGCCATCCACGGCACCCGCGCCGTCATGCCACCCGGCGGCCTGACGATTCACCGGCTGCCGATTCGCGTCGAAGTGCTCGCCGTGCTACCCGCCGATGAGGCGCGGATCAAAAGCCGCGAACTCATTGCCCGGGCGGTCGGCGACCCGTTGGCGCCTTGAAGACGGGCCTAACGGCTATAATATTGAGTTGGCATCACTAGGGGCGGAGCACCATGCAATCAGATCCTGTCGTCATCTTAAGCGCGCGGCGAACGCCGGTAGGCGCCTTTCAAGGTGCCTTTGCCACCGTCACCGCACCGCAACTCGGCGCCGCCGCCATCAAGGCCGCCGTGGCGGACGCGGGCGTAAAGACAGGGGATGTCGACGAAGTGATCATGGGCTGCGTATTGTCGGCCGGCATCGGCCAGGCCCCTGCGCGCCAGGCGGCCCTCGCTGCCGGACTACCCACAGGCACGCCCAGCACCACCGTGAACAAAATGTGCGGCTCCGCCATGCGAGCCGTCATGATGGGCGCGGATCAGATTCTTGCCGGCAATGCCCAAGTCGTCGTGGCGGGCGGCATCGAATCCATGACCAACGCGCCCTACCTGCTCCCCAAGGCACGTGCGGGCTATCGCATGGGCCATCAAGAAGTGCTCGATCACATGTTTTTCGACGGCCTGCAGAGTCCCTGGGACGGGCAGCTTATGGGCTGCTTCGCCGATTCAACCTCCGAGAAATATGCATTTACCCGCCAGGCCCAGGATGAGTTCGCGGCCGAATCGGTGCGTCGAGCGCTCGCCGCCGTCAACAAAGGCGATTTCAAAGCCGAGATTGCGCCGGTGACCGCGAAAACTCGCAAGGGCGAGGTGGTCGTCGATAAGGACGAGACGCCCTTCACGCTGGACGTCGCCAAGATTCCTACGCTCAAACCCGCCTTCAAAAAGGACGGCACCGTGACCGCGGCGAGTTCCTCGTCCATCTCCGATGGCGCCGCCGCCGTCGTGTTGGCGCGAGAATCATTCGCCGCATCCAAGAACTTGAAGCCCCTGGCGCGGATACTGGGATATGCCAGTTTTGCGCGCGAGCCGGAATGGTTCACGTTGGCTCCCGTCGGCGCAATCCAAAAATTGCTCACGCAGTTGAACTGGCAGGCAAAGGACGTCGATCTATACGAAATCAACGAAGCATTTGCCGTGGTGCCAATGGCGGCGATGAAAGACCTTTCGCTGGAACATGCCAAAGTCAACGTCAATGGCGGCGCGTGCGCGCTCGGGCACCCGATCGGCGCCACCGGCGCGCGCATCCTGACCACGTTGCTCTATGCCTTGAAAGCTCGCGGCAAAAAGCGCGGCATCGCCAGCCTGTGCATCGGCGGCGGTGAAGCGACGGCCATCGCCGTTGAACTCATGTGACTGGCGGCTCGCCGCAAGGCTCGCCGACTGGATCTCCGGTCACGACGGCAGTGTCCGGCGGCATCGCGCAGGTCACGCTCAATCGTCCGGAAAAACGCAACGCGCTCGACAGCGCGACGCTCAGCGCGTTGGCCACCACGCTCGCGCAGTGTGCTGCCGACAACAGCGTACGGGTGCTGCAGCTGACCGGCGCTGGAAATGTATTTTGTGCCGGCGCCGACCTAAGCGAGATGCAGGCGCAAGCACACGCCTCGGAGACCGAGAACCTGGCGCATGCGCGGACGCTCGCGGGGGTCTTGAGCGCCTTGGATTCATTTCCGAAGCCCACGCTGGCGCGGGTCAATGGTGATGGCTACGGCGGCGCGCTCGGTTTGATTGCCGCGTGCGACATTGTCGTGGCAGTCGAAAGCGCAAAATTCGCCTTTACAGAAGTGCGCCTCGGCATCATCCCCGCAGTGGTTTCTCCGTTTGTGCTGGGCAAAATCGGCGAACACGCGGCGCTGCGTTACTTTCTGACCGCGGAAACGATGAGCGCGGCGACCTTGAAGGAAATTGGCTTGGTACATGAGGCGGTACCGGCCGAACTGCTGGATGCCACCTGTGGCGGCATCGTCGAGGCCATTCTAAAGGGCGCGCCCGGAGCACAATCGGCAGCGAAAGCGCTCATCCGTGACGCCCAGCAGGCTCCGCAGCAACGCGGAGCGGCGGCGCTGGATATGGCGGCACGCCTCGCCAAGTTAAGGGTGCAAGGGGAAGCCCAAGAAGGGTTTGCCGCATTCTTTGCCAAACGCAAGCCCGCCTGGCGGGCAGACTAGCCCGCCATCAAAAGGGGTGGGCGTCCTTGCCCGTGCCATGCCCAAATCCCTTGGCCATCCTGGAAGACGGCGTCCGTGGCCTGTCAACATGGTAGTCCCCACTAGGTAAGGCGACAGCCGCGGGCAAATACCCTCATGACTTGTCCATCTAGCGAACAATTCCCCGCTTATGACAGTTTGTGATCTACTAAGGCGCCGATTTTCAGGCGGTTTTAACTTATCGATTTTTAGGTGTCGGTTTGATGAGCGAAAGCCGTGATGTCATGGAGTACGAAGTGGCCATCGTGGGGGCCGGCCCCGCGGGTTTGGCTTGCGCGATTCGTCTCAAACAGCTGAATCCCGCGCTGACTATCTGCGTATTGGAGAAAGCGGCCAGCTTGGGCGCTCACTCCTTGTCGGGCGCTGTCCTGGAGCCCGGAGCACTCGATGAGTTGCTACCGACTTGGCGCGAAAATCCTCCCGAGATCTGCGTGCCCGCCACGCGCGATGATTTTATGTTCATGACACGCCATCAAGCGCTATCGCTCGCCGATTACGCCGCCGCAAATGAACAATCACGGCAATCTGATCGTCTCGCTCGGCCAACTCGTGGTGATTTTGGGGGCGGAGGCCGAAAAGCTGGGCGTGGACGTATTCCCGGGCTTTGCGGCCGCCGAAGCGTTGTTCGATGCCGCAGGCGCCGTCAAGGGCGTGCGCATCGGCGATATGGGGGTGGAAAAGAACGGTGAGCCCGGTCCCAATTTTGCACTGGGCCCAGAAATTCACGCGAAGATCACCATGCTGTGCGAGGGTTGCCGCGGCAGCACTTCCAAGCAGTTGATCGCCCGCTATAAGCTCGATGCCGGAAAATCGCCTCAGACCTACGGCTTGGGGCTGAAGGAAATGTGGCAGTTGCCCTCAGGCAGAGTGCAACCCGGTCTCATCCAACACACCGCAGGATGGCCGCTCGACAACAGCATCTACGGCGGCAGCTTTCTCTACCACCTGAACAAGGATCGAGTTTACGTCGGTTTCGTAGTTGGCCTGGACTATGCGGACCCGCGCTTCAGGCCCTTTGAGGCATTCCAGCAATGGAAGAATCATCCGGACATCAAGGCGCTGTTGAAGGGCGGCGAAATCATCGCGGGCGGTGCGCGCACCATCATCGAAGGCGGATACCAGTCCATGCCGACGCTGGAAATGCCGGGCGCAATGCTGGTCGGAGATGCGGGCGGCACGCTCAACATGCCGAAAATCAAAGGCATTCACCAAGCCATCCGCAGCGGCATGACCGCCGCCGCCCACTACGTGGAAAAAGGCGAAAGCAAAGGATTCGACAAGCGTTGGCGCGAATCACCCGGCGGCCGTGAGCTCTACAAGGTGCGCAATATCCGGCCCGGGTTCCGCCGCGGACTGGTGCTGGGAACGGCGAATTTTGGATTTGAAACCCTCACCATGGGAAAAATGCCGTGGACCTTGGCCAATCACGCCGACGACACGGCGCTCAAACGCCTGGATGAATACGTCTCGCCCGATCGCGGATGGGGCGATCGAGAGCTGCCGCCGCGCGATCGCGTGGCATCGGTGTTTTTTGCCGCGACCACGCATGATGAAAATCAACCCGTGCACCTGCATGTGGCCGACACCAATTTGTGCGCGACTCGCTGCATCAAGGACTACGGCAATCCCTGCACCAATTTCTGCCCGGCCAATGTGTACGAAATGATCGCGGACGGCAAAGGCGGCCAAAGACTGCAGATCAATGCGTCAAATTGCGTTCACTGCAAGGCCTGCGACATCAAAGAGCCGTATGCGGGACAAATCACCTGGGTCCCGCCTGAAGGCGGCTCCGGCCCCAATTATCAGAGCCTCTAAAAAAGCATCGATTGGCCAAAAAACGTCAGTCGATCGCAGCGCGCCTAGCGCGAAGAGACCGCAGCCCTTAGGCTCGAGGTCGATCCAAGTCAGCAAGAAGCCGCGGCGCGCCTCGATGAATTGGCGACACGCCTCGCGGAGCAATCGCAATCCATCAGCCATAAGCTGCGCACTCAGCTGCGGCGTCTGTCGGTGCAGCCGGCCGAGACGCCGCTGCGCGGATTGTACCTCTGGGGCAGCGTCGGCCGGGGCAAGACCATGCTGATGGACTGGTTCTACGATTCGCTGCCGCCGCAGCTCGGCGAGCGCACTCACTTCTATCGCTTCATGCGCCAGATCCATGCGGAGCTGCGCAAGATCAAAAGCCGCGCCGAGCCGCTCGACACGGTTGCCGAGCGCTTGGCGGCGCGGGTGCGCGTGCTGTGCCTGGATGAATTCTTCGTCGCGGACATCGCCGATGCAATGATCCTCGCGGGACTGTTCGACGGCTTGTTCCGCCGCGGCGTCACGCTGGTCGCCACCTCGAACGTTGCGCCGCAGGACTTGTACAAGGACGGCCTGCAACGGCAGCGATTTCTGCCGGCGATCGATCTGATTGAGAGCCACGTCGATGTGCTGCACTTGGTCGGCGGCGTCGATTACCGATTGCGGCAACTGGAGCAGGCGCCGACCTACCTGGATTCGAAGTCTGCCTGACACCGCGGCGCAGCTCAAGCAGCGCTTCGCGGCGCTTGCCGGCGGCAGCGCGCGCGGCCCCACCACTCTGTCGGTGGAGAACCGGCACATTAAAGCCCAGGCCACCGGCGCCGGCATGGTGTGGTTCGAGTTCAAGGACATCTGCGAAGGGCCGCGCAGTCAAAATGACTACATCGAGCTTGCACGCCTCTATCACACCGTGTTCATTTCGAATGTTCCTGAGTTCACGCGCGCCAACGACAACGCTGCGCGGCGCTTCATCATGCTGATCGACGAGTTCTACGATCGCAATGTGAATGTTGTAGTATCGGCCGCCGCCCCGCCGGCGATCGCTCTATCACGGCGAGCGATTGCAATTGGAATTTTTACGCGCGGCGAGCCGGCTCGTCGAAATGCAGACGCAGCAATATCTCGCGGGGCAACACCGTCCCTGAAAGCGTCGCGGACTGGCATAATTCGCGCCTGGCGCGCGTGAGCGGCTCCCAAGGATCAGGATATGTATCAGGTTTCCTCAGAACAACATCGCAATATCATTTCGGCAATCTTACGCAGCCCGGTGCGTCCGCCGAAATCCATGCGCGGCTTGGACTGGCGGCGGTTTCTGCAGACATACTTTGCCAACGTCGACGCCAAGGATCTCGCCGATCACGAGCCGCAGGATCTTGCCGGCGCGGCACTCTCGCACCTCTTGTTCGCGAAGCAGCGGCGCAGGGCCGCGCTGGTGCGCGTGTTCAACCCGACATTGCGCGAGCATGGTTTCGTCTCGCCGCACACCATCATCGATGTCGTCAACGACGACATGCCGTTCCTGGTCGATTCCATCAGCCTCGCGCTTGACCGAACGCGCGCTCACGCTGCATTTCCTCGCGCATCCGATTTTCGCGGTGACGCGCGATCGCGCCGGCAACTTGAAGGCAGCTGCAAAAGCGGACCGAACCCTTCGACGGCACGAAACAGCGGCTGGAGTCCTTCCAACATGTCGAGGTCGATCGAATCGTCGATCCCGCGGCGCTGAAATCTTTGGCGGCGCAGATCGAGCGCAGCATGCGCGATGTGCGCGTGGCGTGCGCGGATTGGGGCCGCATGCGCGCCGCAGCCCGCACCGCCATACAGGATTTGGGCTCGATGAGCGCCCGCGTCGATGCCGACTGAACTCGGCGAAACCTGCGCGCTGCTCGAGTGGATGGAAAATCGCCACTTCACGTTTCTGGGCTATCGCGAATATCGGCTGAGGGGCGGCAAGGGCCGCGAGCGGCTCGAGCCGGTCAAATCCAGCGGCCTCGGCATTTTGCGGCCGGGCCACAGAAAGCCGGAGAGCACCACTCGTATGCTGCACAGCGACATCAGAAGACAGAGCCGCTCGCGCAACTTGAGCTTGGTAACCAAGGCCAATGCGCTGTCCACCGTGCATCGGGCCGGCTATCTCGACTATGTCGGCATCAAGCAATTCGACGCCAAGGGACGCTTGATGGGCGAGCGGCGATTCCTGGGCCTATGGACCTCCGCAGCCTACAACGCCAATCCGCGAGAGATCCCCTTGTTGCGCCAAAAAATCGCGCAAGTGGCCGAGCACTTCGCCCTGGCGCCCGACAGCCACGACGGCAAGGCGCTGCAGCACGTCCTGGAATCCTTTCCCCGCGATGAATTGTTCCAGGCGAGCGTCGCCGAACTCAACCGCATCGTGACCGGGATATTCGGCTTGCAGGAACGGCCGCGCGTGCGCGTGTTGTTGCGCCGCGATCTGTTTCACCGCTTTTATTCGTGCCTGGTGTTCGTGCCGCGCGAAAAATACAACACCCAGGTTCGTCAGCGCATCGAACGGGTGATAAGCGAAGCGTTTTCCGCCTTCAGCATGGAATCTCAAGTGCAGATCGCGGAGTCGAATCTTGCCCGCATCCACATCGTCGCTCGAACCGCCCCGACCGAAAGCGCGCACGTTGACCCGGACGTGTTGGAGCGCCGCGTCGCCGCGGCAGTGCGCTCGTGGCTGGATTCCTTCAAGGCTGCGCTCCTGGCGCGATTCGACGAGGCCTATGCCCTGCAGCTGTTCGACAAGTATTCCCAGGCCTTTCCCGCGGCCTATACCGAGGACTTCCTCGGCGAGGCCGCGGCCTTGGATGTGTCCTTTCTCGAAGCGATGGACAAGGAACCGACGCGCCTGCACTTGGACATCTATAGACCGGATCCCAAACGCAAAGAGAAATTTTTCCTGAAGATCTTCCGCAACCAGGATGCCATCCCGATATCGGATTTATTGCCGATGCTCGAGAACATGGGCCTGAAGGTGATTGCGGAGCGGCCGTATGAACTGGATTTCGCCGCCGGCCGCCGCGGCTGGATTCAGGACTTGGAACTTGTCATGCAGGCCCCGCCGGCCATCGCGTTCGAGGCGCTGGACCGCGAGATCAAGAGTGCCTTCACCGCGGTGTGGACCGGGCGCATGGACAACGACAGCTTCAATCAGCTGACGCTTTCGGCGGGCATTCCGTGGCGCATGGTCACGGTGCTGCGGGCCTATTGCCGCTATTTGCTGCAAACCGGCTTGCCCTTCAGCCAGGGCTACATTGCTCAGGTGCTGGGGAACAACGCGGCGATTTCCAAGCTGCTCGGAGAATTGTTCACGGCGCGACTCGATCCGCAGCTGCCGGCGGCGGTTCGCTCCCGAGCGCTGGCGCGCCTCGGCCGCGACATTCTCTCGGCACTCGAGGAGGTGACGCGTTCGGACGAGGATCGGATCCTGCGGGCCCTGTGGAATGCGCTCTCCGCCACAGTCCGTACCAACGCCTACCAACCCTACCCGTCGGGTCAGCTCAAGGAATATTTGTCCTTCAAGATCGAGAGTCAGCAGCTGCGCGAATTGCCGCTGCCGAAGCCGCTGTTCGAGGTTTTCGTGTTCTCGCCGCGCATGGAGGGCGTGCATCTGCGCATGGGTTACGTCGCCCGCGGCGGCATTCGTTGGTCGGACCGGCGCGAAGATTTTCGCACCGAAATACTCGGATTGATGAAGGCACAGCAGGTCAAGAACACAGTCATCGTACCGGTCGGGGCCAAGGGCGGTTTCGTCGTGAAGCGCCTGCCCGCCGAACGCGAGGCACAGCAGGCCGAAGTGATCGCCTGCTATCAAACTCTGATTCGCGGGTTGCTGGATGTCACCGACAATATCGTCGACGAAAAGATCGTTGCGCCGCGCATGGTCGTGCGGCACGACAAGGATGATGCGTATCTGGTGGTGGCGGCCGACAAGGGCACCGCGACGTTTTCCGACATCGCCAACGCCATTTCGCAGGAATACTCCTTTTGGCTCGGCGATGCTTTTGCCTCCGGCGGCTCGGCAGGCTACGACCACAAAAAAATGGCGATCACGGCGCGCGGCGCCTGGGAATGCGTCAAGCGTCACTTTCGCGAGATGGGCATGGACACCCAGGCGCAGAGCTTCTCGGTCTGCGGAATTGGCGATATGGCCGGAGACGTATTTGGCAACGGCATGCTGCAATCGCCGCATATACGGCTGATCGCCGCGTTCAATCACCAGCATATCTTCATCGATCCGCAACCCGATGCGGCAAGTTCCTTCGCCGAGCGCGAGCGCATGTTCAAGTTGCCGCGCTCTTCCTGGGACGACTATTCGCGCAAGGCAATCTCCAAGGGCGGCGGCGTGTACTCGAGATCCTCCAAGAACTTGTCGCTGTCGCGCGAGGCGCAGACGCTGCTGGAACTTCCGGCGCAGGTAACGCCGAACGAGGTGATCAAGGCAATTTTGAAGGCGCACGTCGATCTGCTGTGGAATGGCGGCATCGGCACCTATGTCAAGGCGAGCAGCGAGAGCCATAGCGATGTCGGCGACCGCAGCAACGATGCGGTGCGCATCGATGCGCGGGAACTGAATTGCAAAGTGATCGGCGAGGGCGGAAACCTGGGCGTGTCGCAGCTCGGGCGCGTCGAATATCGCGCGGCGCGGCGGCCGCCTGAATACCGACTTCATCGACAATTCCGCCGGCGTGAACTGTTCGGACGTCGAAGTCAATTTGAAGATCCTGCTCAACGGCGCCGTGCGCGCGCGCGAAATCACACAGGCGGCGCGCAATCGGTTGCTGGTGCAGATGACCGACGAGGTGGCCGGGCTGGTATTGCGCAATAACTATTTGCAGGGCCAAGCAATCAGCATGGGTGAATTTCAAACCCGGCAGCTTCTGGCCGAGAATGCCTACGTCATCCGCGCGCTCGAGCGTTCCGGCGATTTGAACCGCAGCTTGGAGTTCTTGCCGAGCGATGAAGACATCGCCGAACGCCGCCAGGCGGGCGAAGGATTGACGCGTCCGGAGCTCGCCATCATCTTGAGTTATGGGAAAATCTGGTTCTACCGGGCGCTCATTCATTCCGACGTGCCCGAGGATCCTTATCTGTCGGCTGAGCTCAACCGCTACTTTCCATCGCCCGTACAGAAGCGTTTTGCGCAGCGGATCAGGCGGCATCGCCTGCGCCGCGAAATCATTGCGACCGCGATCACCAACAGTTTGATCAATCGCATGGGTCCGGTGTTCCCGGTGCGCGCGCAGGACGATACCGGAGCGGATCCCGCGGCCATTGCGCGCGCTTATAGCATTGCGCGCGAAGTATTTGCGGTGCGCAATATCTGGTCGCAAATCGAGGCTTTGGATAATAAAATATCCGCCTCGGTTCAATATACCGCGATGTTTCAAACCACACGCCTGCTGCGGCACATGAGTTACTGGCTGCTGGAAAACCGGCGCAATGATCTGGATATCAAACACGCGGTTTCGCGCTATGCGGGCAAAGTAAGCGAGCTGTTCCATGAATTGGGGGACGTTCTCGGCGTCACCCAGAAGGCGCGCATGAGCGCCCTGCGGTCGCAATTGATCGAGCAGCGCGTGCCGGAGCAACTAGCGGCGCGCATCGCATCGCTCGAGGAGCTGCACAGCGCGTTGGACTTGGCGGAAGTCGCGAGGAGCGCGCGGGTGCGGATAGGCTATGCCGCCCGCGCCTATTTCGATCTGGGCGAGCGCATTGGACTGACGTGGATCAAAGAGCAAATCGAATCGCTGCCCGCCGATGGGCACTGGCAGGGGGTGGCGCGCGGCACGTTGCGCGAGAACCTGTACGCGTTGCAAGGCAGGATCACGCTATCGGTACTGAAATCCAAAGGCCGCGAGCCCGCTGCGCGGGTGGATCAATGGCTTTCGCGCCATTCCGCTCCTGTCGATGCCTTAAAGCGGCTGGTCGCGGATCTGCGAACCGGCTCGCCGCCGGACTTTGCGACGATCTCCGTGGCGCTGCAAGCGGTCAGACGGCTCGCACACTAATATGCTCAAGATCAGTGCATTCGACGCGGACTATTTGCAGGAGCGGATCGATCGAGAAATCATGCTGGCAAGGCCCATGGGAATCATCGTTGAAGCGGCGAATGACGCGAGGCTGGTGCTGCGCGCCCCGCTCGCACCCAACGCGAATCACAAGGGCACGGCATTCGGCGGCAGCCTGTATTCGCTGGCAGTGTTGACCGGTTGGGCGTGGCTTACGCGCTTTCTCGCAACGCGCAATCTCGATGCCGAGGCGGTGATCCAAGAATCGAGCATGCGATTTCTGAAGCCGGTGCATGGCGAAATGCGCGCCTGCATACAGACTCCGGCGGCTGCCGACATCGACAAATTTCAAAAGATGCTGATGCGCGCCGATCGCGGCCGGATCCGCTTGCAAGTGCAGATGCACGAAGGATCGGCTTTGGCGACGGTTTTTGACGGCTTGTTTGCCGCCGCGATGCGCCGCTAGGAGAAAGAAATGCCTGGAAAACTAATCTTGGTGCGCCACGGTCAAAGTATTTGGAACGTCGAGAATCTATTCACCGGCTGGCACGATGTCGACTTGAGCGATCAAGGGCGCGCGGAGGCCGTTCAAGCCGGGCGCGAGTTGCAAGCTGAAAAGCTGGCACCCAATATCGTCTTCACCTCTGTTTTGAAACGCGCCATCCGCACGCTTTGGATAATCCTCGACACCACCGATCGCATGTGGATTCCAGTCGAGCGCAGCTGGCGGCTGAACGAGCGGCACTACGGTGCGCTGCAGGGACTCAACAAGGCGCAAACAGTCGAGCAGCACGGCGAGGCGCAGGTCAAACTCTGGCGGCGCAGCTACGATATTCCGCCGCCGCCTCTGGCTGCTGACGATCCGCGCCACCCGCGCTTCGACCCACGCTACGCCGACGTCGACCCGACCTGGCTGCCTGCGGCTGAATCGCTGAAAGACACCCTATCGCGCGTGCTGCCTTATTGGGAATCGCGCATTGTTCCGGAGTTGCGGGCCGACAAAGACGTACTCATCGTCGCGCACGGCAATTCCCTGCGCGCGCTCGTCAAGATGCTCGACATGATGTCCGAGGCCGACATCGTGGAATTCAATATCCCGACCGGAATTCCGCTCCTCTACGAACTGGATGAACAGCTGCAACCGGTCTCGAAGCGCTTTCTCGGCGATCCCGGCGCGATCGCCGCGGCGCAGGATGCCGTGAAACGCCAGACTGAAAAAAAGACCTAAGAATCGGCGGCGACCGTCACCTTGATGCCGGACAGGGCTTCGGTGAAATCGACCTGGCAGGAAAGCCGCGACGTGGCTTCCCGAAAGTCCGGCAGCTCATTTAGAAGCTCGAGTTCGTCGCTCTGGCGCTTCGGCAACAGCGGAACCCATTTTTCATCCACGTAAATGTGGCAGGTGGCGCAGGAGCAAAGACCTCCGCAGATGGCCGCGACGCCATAATCGAGCTCTCTCAAGACTTCCATGATCTTCAGGCCGGTCTTCGCTTCAATCTCGTGTTCCTTGCCATCACGATCCACCACAATCATCCGCGCCATCAAAAAACCTCCGTTGCTGCCCTCGAGGGGCTCTTCAAGCGGCGTAGTGTGCCGGAAGGCGCAGGCGCGCGTCGAGCAATCTCGCGCGTTCGGCAACGCCATCCGCCCCCTCGCTGCGCACAGTTAAGTAAAGTTGACTCCATAGCAAACAAACGTAGTCGTAGAGCGCAAGCAGCAATCTGAAACGTTGCCATTGGCCGGAGGTCGGCGCGGTGCCGAGATAGCAAGTCAGCAAGCGCCGCTGCATGTCCTCCCCGAAATCGTTGTTTGCGCACCAGCCCGCCGCGTCCCATAGGGGATCCGTGACATGCGCGTATTCCCAGTCCAGGAGAATCAGCGCATCGCCCTCTTGAAGCAAATTCAGACTGTGTAAATCGCTGTGGCAGACGACGCCGATGGCGCGCGGCAGCTCCGCCAACGCTTGCGTGCGGGCCAAGGCCGCACTGCGCAGCGCCGGATCGCTCGCGGGCGAATTGCAGCGCGACAACGCTGCATCGTAGGTGTGAATCCACTGCAACGGAGTAACCTCGCGTGCCGGCGGCGGAATCGCCAGGGTGTGGACCCGGCGCAGGAGCGCAGCAATGCTTTCTATGTTTGCGGCCGCCCTCGCCTCATGCGAGACCCAAGAGCGACCCTTGGCCCAGCGAGTGAGTAAAACGGCGGCGGCGAGATCGCAGTACTCCAAGCGCGGCGCAAGTCCGGCGCTGCCCGCGACTTCGAGCACACGCGCCTCCCAAGGCAGATCCAAACAAAGCCGGCGAGGTTCGGCCGCGACCTTCAGGCTGTATGCGATGCCGTCGCGCACAACGCGATACGTCTCGCTGATCAGCCCTGCGCCAAGCGCTTCAAGACCGACGCTACCCGCTCCGGGCACGATCGCGCGGCACAGCCGCTCGACTTCAGGCAACCGCATGGGCCGTCAACAGCAAACTGCGGCGCCATTCACGCATGCCGATCACGATCAGAATGAGGTACAGCCCAAACAGCAGCATCGTTGCGTACAAGTGACGTGTGTAGTACAGACACGCGCTGACCGAATCGATCAGCAGCCACCAATGCCAGTTCTCGTACACCTTGCGTGCCACCAAGAAGGTGGCGAAGACGCTGGACCAGGTCACCATCGCGTCGGCGAATGGCAGCGCCGCAGGCGTGTAACGTCGCAGGAAATAATAGCTGACGAGTGACAATGCGACGATGCCGAGCGCGGCGAGCGCGTGCCGCGCGATCGGCCAACGGTTCACCGCAAGCGCGCCGCCGCCCCTGCCATGCTGCCACTGCCAAAAGCCATATACCGCCATCGCCGCGTAGAACGCATTCAACACCGACTCCATGTACAGCCGGGCGCTGAACAGCACCCAGACGTAAAGAACCGAGCTGACGAATGCCGCCAGCCAGCAACTCAAGCGCTGTGCAATCGCGAGCAGCAGATAGGCCACCGCGAGGGCGGCCGCCAAGAGTTCGATCCAGCTCGTATCGTGCCAGGCACTCAGGAGCTGCATCGACAGATCGTGTATCACACGGCCTCTAGTGCGGCGGTGCCAAGCCCGGAAGCACCTTCATCACGAACACCAGTTGCGGCGGATTTCCGGCGGAACGAGTCATTTCCTCGGTGAGGACGCTCATGATTCGATCCAATGGACCCCAGATCTGAGTCGCCAGGTCATTGGTCCTCACGATCAAGCCAGAATGCGTGTTGAGGCGATCTATGAAGGCTTGAATCGGCGGACGATACTCGCCCGTCAAGGGATACATGCTGATTTCGACGGCTGCGCGCATATGAATTACCTGCTCCCTACGCCGGTACTAACCGGGTCAGGTTCAACGGGTTCGCAAGCATCATCGAGAATTCGATGTCCCGCGTCTCAGGCCTTTTTCAAGCCACCCCAAGGTTTGAGGCAAGTGTAGCCTGCCGGGCCGATGCGTGCAAAACTCCGCCATTGGATTCGGAGATGGCTTTGCGCATTTTTCAAGTTGACACCTTCACCGCTACTCGCTTCACGGGAAATCCCGCGATCGTGCTCCTCGATGCGGACGGACAGAACGACGCTACCCTGCTCAGCGTCGCTCGGGAATTTTCGCACGCCGAACTGGCATGCGTGTTCGCCGCAAACGCGCCGGACCACGATGTTCGGCTGCGTTTCTTCAATTCGCGCAAGGAAGCGCCCTTCGTGGGCCATGCCACCGTGGCCGCCCACGCCGTGCTGCTCGCGCTGGGCCGGCGCACAACGGGTATTTGCCGCCAACATTGCGGAGTTGGGATCGTCGAGGTCAACGCGCAAATCGAACAGCGAGCTTTCGGCGCTGAATCCGTGATCGAATTTCGACAGACGCCGCCGGAACTCGACGCGCCGCTGCCATTCAAGACCACGCTGCGCGTTGCCGAAGCCCTCAAGCTTCCGGCTACCCAATTGCATGAGGTCATGCCCGCGCGGATCGCCCGCAAAGGCAGCAGCCGCCTGCTCGTGCCGATTGCGGATCACCGGACTCTGGAGCAAATCGCACCGAATTTCGACACTCTGATGGCCTTGGGCAGCGAACTTGGAACCGATGGCTTTTTCTTGTTCGCGGTAAACCGTGATTCCGACGAGATCTGGACCGAGGCGCGTATGTTCTGCCCGGCACTGGGCATTCCAGAGGATCCCGTCAGCGGCAATGCGCACGCCATGCTCGCGGCATACCTGTGGGACTTAGGTCAGTTTGGAAAAAAGTCCACCACCTTCATCGGCCGGCAGGGCTACCAGATGAAGCGGCCGGGACAGGTCAGAGTTCGCCTGGAAATCGACAAGGGCAGCTTCGTTGCGGCGCACATCGCGGGCACCGCGATCATCATCAGTGAGGGCAGCCTGGCGCTTTGAAAGTGCGCGAACCTAGGACTTCGCGGGGGGTGCCGCAAGATCGAGCTTCAAGTTGGACGCGATAACTGCTGCCCTTGATCGCACGTCCTCGGCAGTTTTTACCGCTTCGTCCAGGTTGCCGGTGGCAAACGCCGCCTGTGCTTTGGACCACAGCGACATCGCCGCATCGAGGCCCGACTTCGCGCCATCAAGATCGATACCCGCGGCGGCTTTTTTGTTGGACTTCTTGGCAAGAGATTCAATCCGGTTCTGAATGGCGGTCAGGTATCCCGGCACGCTGCCGGCGAGCGCCGTCCATTTGTCGTTGAGTGCCTTGAGGACTTCATCCTTTTTTTCGGCTGCGGCCGTAGCCAGCCCTTCGGCGGCGGCGAGTACCGGCGGCGCGCTGCTGACGACGGCGGCATAATCCTTTTTATCGAAAGATGCTTTGAGCGCGGCCAATTGGCCCTGCACATTCATGAGCTGATCCGGAATATATTTCGCGGCCTCCGGTGAAGCCGCCGTGACGGTAGCCTGGATGTCGCCGATGAGCTTCTGCGCCGGCTCCTTTTGCCCGGCGCATGCCGCGAGGACGAGGGCGACCAGGACACAAAGCCGAACCGGCCGATGCGATTGCTCATGAGGAACTCCAACTCGAGGAATTGAAACGCGAGCCTGAGATTCTAGCTCAATTCTCGGCGCGCGCGGTCCAGCCATTCGGCTTGCGCTCTACGATAGTGGGATGGACCCAATTTGGCGCCGTCCAATAAATCCTTCAGCACCCGCTGCGCCTCTTCAAGCTTGCCGCGTTTTTTGAGCAGCAAACCGTAGCGCAGGCGCGCCTCAGCGCCGGGATATCCCGGTGCTATGCGCGCGTATTCGCGCTCAGCCTCGTCCAGTGCGCTCTGCGCCTCCAGCGTCCGGGCATACAAAAGCTGGGCGTCGGTCGACTTGAAATCCGGGTTGTGCTGCACCAGCAGTTCCAGGGTAGTGCGCGCGCCCGCAAAATCCTGCTTGCCGAACTGCGCCTTCGCCAGGCCCACCAATAGCGTCGGATCGTACTCGAAAATGCCCTTCAGGCCGCCGCGGTACACATCGATGGCTTCGTCAAACTGGGCGCGCTCGAACAGTTCTTCGCCGAGCCGACGGCGGGCATCGACATTGCCGGAGATTTGCACTTCCGCGGTGGCGCGGCGCAAGTCGCGGTTCGGGTCGATCATGCGCCCGATGCCTGTTTTAGCCCGCCGCGCGGTACGGCCGCGAAACAAGTCCGGTAAAACCTCGGCGACGAGATAAGCGAACGAACCGATCCCTGGCAAGAAGCCAATGGCCAGGATCCAGAGGGTGTTACGTCCGGTCCTGATCACGTGCACGATGAGCGCGGCTTGAATCAGCAGCGAAAGAATTGAAACGGGTAACAACGGCGACGAACCCTTAAGGTTTGCAAAGCGCCCTCGGCAGGCACACCGCCTATTGTAGCGAGAAACGGCTTGGGTGTTAGCGCTGCGCCACGCGGATGCGCCGCTGCACATCGCCGCAGCTCGAGAATCCGATGTTCGACAACGAATAGCCCAAGACGCGCTGCGAGCGCGCATCGACGGTGACTTCCATCTCGCATCCCTGAAATCCCGACGGCGTGCCTTCCTTGGGCTTCTGCGGAAGAAACCACACATAGAGCAGCTTGGTCGAAGTCTTGTCGACCTTGCGCGGCTCGCCGAAGGCTTCTTGCAAGACGCTCACCGGTTTGCCGACCGTGTCCGCCGCGATACGCGGCACGGGACGCACCACATAACCTGATCCGCCGCACCCTGCGAGAACTACCGCGCCGCAAAGCCAAGCTGTCGTGAGACGCAACATAATCTCTCTTCCGTGACCTTTCGCTTAAGGGCATGCAGTCTCGCTCGCGTCAGTGCGGCTCGCCCTCGCTCACGTCGCAAAATAAGAATCTGCGACGCTCGCGTGCCGCTTATGTAAATGCAATCCGTACGTCATGCCGCGCGGCAGATCCTCGGCATGATGCACGGCGGCAACGATCGTCACTCGGCGCTGCATCAGACGTTGCAGCAAGCGCTTCATCGCGGCTCGCTGGATGGGATCGAGGCCTGTGAAGGGTTCGTCCAGCAACAGTATTTGCGGATCCGCCGCCATCGCTCGCGCGATGAGCGCGCGTCGCAACTGTCCGTAGGACAGTTCGCGCGGCCGGCGCTGCGCGACATTCCGCAATTTGAAAAATGCGAGCCAGCGCTCGCGCGCGTCTTCAGATCGGCTGCGGTCATCGGCGCCGCGAGGCCGATGCTCGAATGACGGCCGCTCGCGACCAACTCCAGCACGTCGACGCTCGATCGCATACAGGCTTTGCAATTCGGGCGAGACATAGCCCACCCGCCGCTTCCATTCGAAGATCGACGTGCCGGCAGGATAGTCCCGCGCGCTCGATCGTTCCACCCAGTGCGGGGGACAAATCGCCGTACAGAAGTTTCAAAAAACTGGTTTTTCCCGCGCCGTTCGCGCCGAATACCGACCAATGCTCGCCGCGCCGCAACTGCCAGTTCACCGCGCGCAGCACCGCTTTGTAGCCCACATACAGATCGACGTTCGGTAAGTCGCACCAGCAGCGCGCCCTGCAGCCGCGGAAGTGCCGGCTGGCCGCGGCCGGCGGCTGCGCAGCGCGCGATACAGGCTCTCCCGCACGAGCACGCAAGCCCGCCCGGTCTGCCGCGGACAGCCGCTTCATCTGCCGAATTCGACCTTGCGACAGCTCAATCAACGATCGCGTTCCCGAGGGCACGTCCATTGCGCGATGCGCCGTCGCAACCCATGATTGCCCTTGGCGGCGCGCAATCTCGAGCACCACAGTCGATTCGCCTGCGGTATTGCGTATCCAAGCCGTTATATACCTCGTCGAGCAACAGCCAGTCCGGCTGTTGCACCAGCGCCCGCGCCAGCAGCGTCAGGCGTTTCTCGCCGTAGGACAAGGACAGGAATGGCCGGGCCGCCAGGCCGTGGATGCCGCAGGCGCGCAGCATCGCAGTCGACCTGCCTGGCTTGCGACACGGTTCACCGGCAACAGCAGCAAATCAGTCCGGTGCAGGCCGGTGGCAACCACATCCCGTACGCGCAAGTTCCAGCCGTAGCGGACGTATTTATCCTGCTGCTCGCCGCCTAGGTAGGCGATGCGCTGCTTTGCATCGATCAAGTCCAGCGCATGCCGGCCTGCCCGATAGGAGCGCACCGCAGCGGTCGAAGCCGTGGGCGTCGGCCAAATGTCGCCGCTGAGCAGTTTGAGCAATTGGGTCTTGCCGGCGCCATTTTCGCCGAGCAGTGCCCAGCGTTCGCCCGGACGCAACTGCCAGGTAATGCCGCGCAACACCCATTTGTCGCCGCGCCGCACGCCCACGGCGCGCAGCGAAACGGCCAGGCGCGCGTTCATGGACGCAGGCGCCAGATTCCGTTCAGCTCGCTGACGCGGCCTTGCTGCGCCAATTTGATCAAGTGCGCGTGCAATGTCAGCCGCGCCCATGAGTGCCGGTCTGCAGGCACATCGTCGTACACCAGCGGTATCAGCGCATCGAGACTCGCTTGCTTCCGCTTGGGGCCAGGTGGCGCATGACTTTGTCTTCGCGCGCAAGACGATGCGCGCGCAACGCCTGCGAGCACCTGCTTGCCTTGATCATCAGGTCGCCGTGCCCGGGCGCAATTTTTTCGAAGTCATAGGCAAACAATTTATCGATCGAGTGCAGGTAATCGGCCATGTTGCCGTCGGGCGGCAGAATGACCGGAGATACCCCTTCGAGCACGTGATCGCCGGTGATCAGCAAGCGCTCGCGCGCCAGGAAATAACAGACGCAATTCGATGCATGGCCCGGCGTATGGATCGCAGTCAATTCAAGATCACCGAGCGCCAGGCGCTCGCCATCGGCCGGCTGATGCTGCGGCACGAAAGCTTTCATCCTGGCGGCCATCGTGAGGCGCAGGCAAACCGATGACGGTGGCGCCGGTGCGGCGCGCAAGCTCCGCCGCCAGCGGCGAGTGATCGCGATGGGTATGGGTGACGATGATCCAACGAATCGGCAGCGCCGGCCGCCGCAGGAGAATCGCCTCCAGGTGCGGCGCCTCATCGGGCCCCGGGTCGAGCACGGCGATCTCACGCTCACCCAGCAAATAGGTATTGGTTCCTGGCCCGGTCATCATTCCGGCATTGCCGGCCACGATGCGGCGGACGCCTCGCGCCAGGGACACGGCCTTACCGGGAACAAGTTGAGATCTAGCGTGCAATCACGATCATCATACATCCGCAATCATTAAATTTTTCTCGCGCCTTCATGCTCAAGCGGCACAGCAGGCACGTTTTCCTGGCAGAATTTCTCGCGTCAGTGATGTTCGTCGCACTTTGAGGTAGTTGCGATGGGCTATAGAGACGCTACACTGGGAGTCATGTCTAAGTCGCCGAATGCCCGACGAATAGGAGGACCACTCTCCTGGGATCAGCTTTCGCGTCCGGACGCAGAACAGTGCCAACGCTTTCTGGCGGAATCGCTTTCGCTGTTATTGGGGGATGTGCTGCGCGCCATCCTGTCCGATGCCAGCCCGTCCGTGGCCGCGGACGAATCGGCCATCGAGCGCTATCGCAATCTCGCCGATTCCCTGGCGGACGGAGAGTCGCGGCGCCGCACGGGTCTTGGGACTGACGCGCGCCGGCCTCGCCAAACGCTGCGTGACCTGGCTGAAATTGCTGCTGACCCCGACGCCGAATGCCCCGTCCACGGCGGCAATGCGCGAATTTGTCGATGCGCTGGGCCTGTTTCCGGCGCTCTTCGACAGCGAGCCCTCGGCTCGATCGCGCCGGGCACGGCTGACATGGCTGTTAACCCATGATAGGCGGCTGGATGCCAGCACCCGCGAGGCGGCAACCGCCCTAATTGAGGCGTGCGAGCACTTAGGGGTTTTGCTGTGGCCGGACGCGGAGACCGCCTGACGCAATTCCGTGCTTATCGGACTTTCTGGGCGTATAATAGGATGTTCACCTTTCCACGTGCAGACGGGGCTTTGAGTGCAAACATCGTCGGTTCCTAAGTCAGAAGAAGTCTCGGATCCCAAGGCAGTGTCCCCGGCACCGTTGCCACCTGACAAGTCGCGTTTTAGGTTTCAGAAGCTGCTGCAGCCGTTTGCGGTGAAGCCCGGCGTCGCCACGCCGATTATTTGGTTCTTGCTCGATTGGCTGGTGCTCGGCGTCGCGATTGCCAGCCTGTTGGTGGTCGAATCCTGGTGGGTCAAAGTTTTCGCCTCGCTGGTCGCGGCACTATGGATCGCCCGATTGTTCGTCATCGGTCACGATGCCTGCCACGGCTCCTACACACCGAATAAAACGCTGAATAAGTGGATTGGCCGAATCGCCTTCTTGCCCTCGCTGACGCCCTTCAGTCTTTGGGAGATCGGCCACAACCTCGCCCACCATGGCTTCACCAATTTGAAAGGGCGCGACTACGTCTGGACGCCCTACTCGCCGGCCGAATTCGCCAAGCTGCCGTGGATACGCCGCCTGTTGGAACGCATCTATCGCAGCGGCTTTGGGCAGGGCGTCTACTACATGATCGAAATGTGGTGGAAGAAATTGTTCTTCCCAGGACGCAAGCACGTCGCCACGCGGCGCCTCAGCTATACCTGGGACAGCCTATTGGTGGCGGGCTTCGGCGCCCTGTGGGTCGGCGGCTTGGTGGTGTGGGGCGTTTATAGCGGCAAGTCGATCTGGTCGCTGCTGATATTCGGCTTCGTCATTCCGTTCTGCATCTGGAACTGCCTGATGGGGTTCGTGATCTACGTGCAGCACACGCATCCGCGGGTCGCCTGGTACGAACGGCGTGACGAGTGGACCGCCAATGCCGGCTATGCCACCACCACCGTGCACATCAAGCTCATGCGCCCGCTCGACGGCTTGATCCATTACATCCTCGAGCACGGCGCGCACCACGTGAACATGGGCATTCCACTCTATCGGCTCAAGGAAGCCCAAGCGAAACTCGCTGCGACCCTGGACGAGCGACTGAACTCCGAAGTGTTCACGTGGCGCTACTACTGGAACACCGTGCGCCGCTGCAAGCTGTACGACTTCGCGCAGCATGTGTGGATGGATTTCGACGGCCGCATCACCTCCGAGCCCCAGGTGCTGGTGCGCTAGAATTTCGTTTTGATTCCTGCGAATGCGCCGAGACTCGGCTGCAGGAATCCAACCGGATTTTCGTAGCGCCGATCCAATAAATTGGTCACTCGGCCGTAGACGCTCAAATTGCTGTTCACCTCGAACACTGCGGCCATATCCACGGTCGTGTAGGGCGGGGCATTCAACCGCGAGATCGAAAAGTCCCGATTGCCGTCAACCCAGGAACTGACCGAGAGGACGGTTGCGTTCAAAGACAGGCGGCGGGTCGCAGCCCAAGCCGCGTTCAAGCTGCCCTTATGCTTGGGCCGGCGCAGCAGTTCTTGGTCCGCAATCTCGTCCATCGCCTGCGTGAAGGTGTAGTCGAGCCTGAACGTCAAAGCTTGGATCGGCCGATATGCGACGAAGCTTTCGACGCCCTGCGTGACGGCGCGCCCGACATTGATATCGGTCGTGAAGTCGGCGCTGTCGGCGATCAGATTCTTGATGTTATTGTGAAAATAGGTCGCGCCGAATCTCAAGCGATCGCCCGCCAGCGCCTGTTCGAAACCCAAGTCCCAGCCGACGCTGCTTTCCGGCTTCAAATTGGGGTTGGCGAAGAAATCGAAATCCGGAAAGCTTTGAAACAATTGATTCAAAGTCGGCGCCTTGAATCCCGTGCCGATGCTGGCCTTGAGCTTCGTGCCGGTCTCGAGCAGATACGCCGGCGCAAATCGATAAGTTACCTTGCCGCCGAAGCGATCATTGTCGTCGTAGCGCACGCTGATGGTATCGAAGAGCCGGTCGCCGAAGCTGGATTGCAGCTCCGCGTAACCTGAGTCGATGCTGGTGCTGGCGGAGATTGGCGCGGTGATTTCATCGCGCTGATGCTCGGCGCCAAGCACCAGCTTTTCACTCGCGGCGAGCTTGATGATTCCCTGCCAGTCGAACTTCACCCTTTCGCCGAACGCATCGCTGCGCGGGAATTCCGGCGCAAAATCCGAGGATTTGATGTTGCTGTAGGCTGCCCCCAGGGTCTGCTCGAGCGTGCCATCGAAGGACAGCAAGTGCGCGGTGGCGCGTGCATAAGTTTGCAGCGTATTGTTCGGCACTCTGCGCCGAATCGGGAAAATCCGCCGGAAAGTTATCCTCGTTTTCCCCGGTCAATCGCAAATGCGTGTCGGTATAGCGAGCCACCAGTCCCAGATCGAAATTCTCCGTGATATCGAAGCCCAGCTTGGTCGAGGCGGTGAAATTGTCGTAGTAGTCATCGATGCGCCGCTCGCCGGGCGCCAACAGGTCGAGCGGCGTCACGGGCGTCGCGCCGGAATGCACATGCGCGATGTTCGCCGCATAGTGGAATCCGTCCGAGCGAGCCGCTCACGCCGCCGGTTTGGTTGAACGTGTCGAACGATCCGGCTTCGACGCCGGCGTTGAACTGCGCCGGACCCGACCCGCTTTTGGTAATGATGTTGATGACGCCGCCGATGGCGTCCGAACCATAAAGACCGCTTTGCGGTCCGCGCAAAATCTCGACCTTCTGAATATCCTGCGTCAAGAATTGCCCGAAGTCGAAAGCGCCGCCTGAATTACTCGGATCGCTGACATCGATGCCGTCGACCAGCACCTTGGTGTGATTGGAATTCGTGCCGCGCATGAACACCGAGGTCTGCCCCCCGGCACCGCCGGTTTGCACCACGTTTAAACCCGGTACTTGCTTGAGCAGATCCGGCAGTGTCTGCAGTTGCCTGGCCGCGATATCCTCGGCCGTGACGACCGTAATGCTGCTGGCAACCTGTTCTTCCGGCGTCGGGATGCGCGTCGCGGTGACCACGATGGTATCCGGCAAATCGGTCAGTTCCGCATTCGCGTTGGAAGCGAGGCACGCCAGCGGGGCAATCAATATCAACGCTTGAAAGGAAGATTTACGCACGAGACTCTCCTGGTATGGGGCCAAGAGCCGGCACGCGAAAGCATAGGAATTTGAATTCACCAACCGAAGGCTCCCGCGACGACGACTCCAACACTGTCGTCGCGACGGTTTCCCCCGCAGTTATCAGCGCACCCCGGCCGGTAACAGGACGACGGCGCGAGGCGGGTTTCCTGGCTCCCGGGTCGTTGCTCTCGTCCTCCTTCCCAAAGCTGCATGAGCTTCAGTGGACTCGTGGACGTTCGCTATCCGGTCACAGTTGCGGGGGCAGCCGCGGCATTACACCGCGTTCCGATTTAAGTCCCTTGCGGGAACCTTGCGCGTGGGCGAATCATACCGATTATCGCAAGCCGGTCAATGCGCTCTCGCGAGCTCGCGCGCGTGATGCGCCAAATGATCGGCCATGAAGGTTTGGATGAAGTAGTAGCCGTGATCGTAGCCCGGTTGCATGCGCAACGTTAACTGCTGTCCGGACTTGGCCGCCGCCGCCGCGAATTTCTCCGGCATAAGTTCCGCAGCCAGATATTGATCCGCGGTTCCTTGATCGATGAGGATGGGCCCGGGGTAAGGCCGTCGTCCCACCAATTCCGTCGCGTCATGCGCGCGCCAGGTTTGAAGGTCCGGCCCCAGGTAATTGCTAAAGGCTTTCCTCCCCCAAGGCGATTGCATGGGCGCGGCGATCGGAGAGAATGCCGATACCGACTTGTACAATGACGGATTTCGCAAGGCCAGAGTCAACGCACCATGGCCGCCCATGGAGTGGCCGAAAATTCCCGTCGCTCCGGGTGAAGCCGGCAACTCTGCCGCCACAATCTCCGGCAATTCCCGCACGACATAACTATACATACGGTAGTTCTGCGACCAGGGTGCCTGGGTCGCGTCCAGATAAAACCCGGCCGAATAACCGAAGTCCCAGTGATCGGCGTCGCCGGGTATGCGCGGTTCGCGCGGACTCGTATCGGGCGAGATGAGCATGATGCCGAGTTCAGAGGCATATTTTTGTGCGTGCGACTTGATGCAAAACGT
This sequence comes from uncultured Gammaproteobacteria bacterium, assembly GCA_963771615.1. Classification (GTDB taxonomy): domain Bacteria; phylum Pseudomonadota; class Gammaproteobacteria; order Steroidobacterales; family Steroidobacteraceae; genus Bog-1198. Next base: position 112,864 of record CAVYUD010000002.1, on the reverse strand, counting down.
TTCTTCGCTGCAGGTGAGTCCCGACAAAAAATACAAAACAGGGACCTTGCGCCAATTTCGCCTGCGGCGGCAAATAGGCCGCGAATTTCATGGGACCGCGAGTTTCGCGCGACTCATGCCGGTAAAAGCGTTGCACGCCGCCGTAACAGGCGTGCTCTGAGATCAGCACCAAGCTGCTCACGCGAACAGCACGACGCTGCGGATCGATTCGCCGGAATGCATCAGATCGAATGCGCGGTTGATGTCGTTCAAGGGCATTTTGTGCGTGATCAGATCGTCGATGTTGATCTTGCCGTCCATGTACCAATCGACGATCTTCGGCACATCGGTGCGCCCGCGCGCGCCGCCGAAGGCCGTGCCCTTCCACACCCTGCCCGTCACCAGTTGGAATGGCCGCGTCGAAATCTCCTTGCCCGCGCCGGCCACGCCGATGATGACCGACACGCCCCATCCGCGATGGCAGCATTCCAATGCCTGGCGCATGAGATCGACGTTGCCGACGCATTCGAAGCTGTAGTCGGCGCCGCCGTCGGTGAGCGCGACCAAGTGCGCCACCAGATCGCCGCCGACCTCCTTGGGATTGACGAAGTGCGTCATGCCGAATTTTTCCGCCAGCGCCTTGCGCCCGGGATTCAAGTCGACGCCGATGATTTTATTGGCGCCGACCAGGCGCGCGCCCTGCACGACGTTCAGACCGATGCCGCCCAGGCCGAACACCACCACGTTGGCGCCCGCTTCCACCTTGGCGGTGTTGATCACCGCGCCGATGCCCGTGGTCACGCCGCAGCCGATGTAGCACACCTTGTCGAAGGGCGCGTCCTCGCGGATTTTCGCGACCGCGATTTCGGGCAGCACGGTGAAATTCGAGAAGGTCGAACAGCCCATGTAGTGATGCACCAGTTCCTTGCCGATTGAAAAACGGCTGGTGCCGTCCGGCATCAGTCCTTTGCCCTGGGTCGCGCGGATGGCGGTGCACAGATTGGTTTTGCGCGAGGTGCAGGATTTGCATTGCCGGCACTCCGGCGTATAGAGCGGAATCACATGATCGCCCTTGCGCACCGAGGTGACGCCGGCGCCGACATCGACCACGATTCCAGCGCCTTCATGGCCTAAAATCGCGGGAAACAACCCCTCGGGATCCGCGCCCGAACGGGTAAACTCATCCGTGTGACAGACGCCGCTGGCCTTGATTTCCACCAACACTTCGCCGGCCTTCGGACCGTCCAAGTCCACCGTGATGATTTCAAGGGGCTTGCGGGCAGCGGTGGCAACAGCGGCTTTTGTTTTCATTTACGGGATATCCTGTCGGTCCTTTGGAGTCAAGAGCGCTACGGTAGATCAACCGGCGCCGAGTTGGAAGCTGTCATGAACATCGTATTCACGCCCAACGAGGCACGTGTCATCGGTTGCCTGATCGAGAAGGAAATCACCACTCCCGATCAGTACCCGCTCTCCTTGAACGCCTTGACCAACGCCTGCAATCAAAAGACCAATCGCGAGCCGGTGCTCGACTTGAGCGAGGCCGAAGTCCAGCAATCGGTCGATTCGCTGATGAAAAAATACATGGTCAGCGACAAATCCGCGGGCTACGGCGGCCGCGTCACGAAGTACAAGCACCGTTTTTGCAACACCGAATTTGGCTCCTTGAAGTTCAGCAAGCAGGAACTCGGCATCCTCTGCGTGATGCTGCTGCGCGGCCCTCAGACGCCGGGCGAGCTGCGCTCGCGCACCAATCGATTGTGCGAATTCGCGGATGCGGAAGAGGTTGAGACTGCCCTAAGAGGCCTGATGTCGCGCGAGGACGGGCCGTTCATTGCGCGCCTGCCGCGTGCACCGGGTGCGCGCGAATCGCGTTATGCACACTTGTTCTCGGGCGCAATCGAATCCGCTGCCGAGCCCGAGGCCGCCCAAGCTTCGAGCGCTGCGGGCGATCCGAGCGCACCCACTTTAAGTCAACGCGTCAGCGCGCTCGAGGAGAGCGTGGCGGAATTGCGCGTCAAAATCGCCGCGCTGAGCCGCACCCCTTAAGGCGGCGCGCCCAGCAGCGGGCCTCTAGTTCGCTGCCGTGGTCTTGGCGATTCCCTCGCGTTCCTGCAACCATTTATCGAAGGCATCGATATCGGCCGGGCGCATGCCGTTAGCCGTCGCTCGGTGGCTTTGCAGCCAGGACTGCATGGTGAGCATCATTTGGTCCGCGAGCGGCCGCGCATGAAAGAACAGGTCCATATAGGCGGCCTTGGCTTCGTCCAGATGATCCGCCCCGAGGAAAGCCTCGCCGCGATGTTGAATCGCCTCCAGCAAGTCAGGCTTCAGCGCGAGAGCGTGATTGTAGTCGTCGATGGACTCGCGGTAGGCGCCGAAGTGCAGATGAATGAAACCGATCTTATTCCAGGCGTCATACATATCGTTCTTATTGCGCAAGACCTCCGTGAACTCCTCCAGCGCTCTGCCGTAGGTGTCGTCTAATTTCGCCATGGCCTTGGCTTTCTTGTCCGGGTCAGTGGCCTTGGCAATGGTGTCTTCCAGATCGTGCGCCTTCTGCATGCTCTTCATGGCGGAGGCATAAGCCTTCGCGGCCGCCTTGTCGGGCTTGACCTCCAGCGGCGTTGAGGGAATTTCTTCCGACTGCGGCGTCCTGCCGCCGCTGCCCGTGATTGGCGGTATGCCACCTCCCGGATAACCCTGCGCGTGAACCGACGCCACGTGCAATTCGGTCGCTAGCAACACCAGGCAACATATTAAAATGCGGCGCATTTCGCCCCCTAGGCGGCGGGTGAGAGTTTTATGCAATACTTCGTACATGATCGCCAATTTTAGATTTTTAATTCCCTGCGCGCTGATTATTTTGTCGCATCCGGTGCTGGCAGCCAAACAACCGAGCATGCCGGAGGTGCTGGCCGCCTCCAAACCGTCGGACTGGCGCCCCCTGGATCCAGAAAACACCTTGTACGTCGAATTGCCCAGCGGCCGAGTGGTCATCGAACTGGCCCCTGCCTTCGCCCCGCTGCATGTCGCCAACATTAAAACCCTGACGCGCGCGGGATATTTCAACGGCCTATCGGTCATTCGCGAACAGGACAACTACGTCGCGCAATGGGGCGACCCCGACAACCGGCATCCTTTACCGCCCGGCATCGGCAAGGTCGCACCGGAATTCGACTCAGCGTACCCGGCGCACATGGCCTTCACCCGCCTGCCGGATGGCGATGTCTACGCGCCGGAGGTCGGTTTTTCTAACAGCCTGCCCGTGGCACGCTCAGCCGCGTTGCACAAAGTCTGGTTGGCGCACTGCTACGGTATGGTGGGCGTGGGACGCGATTTGGATGCGGAAAGCGGCAGCGGCGCGGAAATGTACGTCGTGATCGGACATGCGCCGCGGCATCTTGACCGAAACGTCGCGCTCGTCGGAAGAGTCGTCAAAGGCGTCGAGCTGCTTTCTGGCTTGCCGCGCGGCAGTGCGGAGATGGGCTTCTATAACAAGAGCGAAAAACCACTGCCGATCACGTCGATTCGCCTGGCAGCGGACGTGCCGCCCGCCGAGCGATCGAATCTGGAGGTCCTTCGCACCGATACGCCGACCTTTACAGCCGTCATCGAATCGCGCCGCAACCGACCCGAAGAGTTCTTCAAGGTAGCCGCCGGCCGCATCGATCTGTGCAATGTGCCGATCCCCGTGCGCGAGCGAAAGGCTGCGAATTGACGCATCTTAAGGTTTAACCAGTATGGAGATTTCTATGCGCTCTAAGCACATCGTATTAGCAGCAGGGTTGAGCATTGGCCTGGCCTCGAGCGCTTGGTCCGCGGATGAACCTGCGCAGCCAGCCGCGTCGAGCACCCCGACCGAGGCCGCGGCAAAAGCGCCCACGAAGGACGAAGCCGACGCTCAGGAAAAACGCTTGTTGGCCGAAGGCTATAAAAAGAAAACCCGCAACGGCCAGACTGTGTACTGCCGGAAGGAAATCCCGCTTGGCTCGCGGTTCGAAAAAGAGTATTGCGGCAGCGCGCAAGACATGCTGCTGCAAGAACAACGCGCCCGCGACCTCATGAACGGCAACAGAACCACGGGTGGTGGCTCCAAATGAACTGATTTATTGGCGCGACGCTGCCTCGATGCCTATTTGCAGGGTCGTGGTGGCGATGCGCACTTCGATCAGAAACGCTGTCAATGCCGCCGCGAAAGATAGCATCGACAAGATAAACATGATGGCGATGAATGCCGAGAGTTCCCAATGCGCGAAAGCATTGACGAACAGCATCACCACGACCAACGCGATGAACAGCGCCGATAGCGTGATCAAGCGTGATCGCCGCGTTGATGTAACGGGCACGACGCGCCAACACGCCGAGTGCCGCATGCAAATCGCGTCCGCCGGGCTGGTATCCGGGCTGGCACAGCACATCCTCCATGGCGCGCGCCCGATCGACGATCCGTGCCAAGCCGGCTGGTCAAAACATTGAGCGTCACGCCGATCGCCGAAATCAAAAAAATGGGCGTCAGCGCGACTTGGATGAGATGCGCGACATCGCCGGCTTGCGGGAAAAATGTGTTCACCACTTCACCACGCCGAAGTACCACGTGCCCAGGATGACGAACCCAAAGGCGATTCGATACCAGGCGAATACCTTGAAATTATGGCTGCTGACATAGCGCAGCAAGGCGCGCACCGCGAACATGGCGCTGATGAAGGAAGCAATCGAGCCGACGCCGATCACCGCCAGATCATCGGCATTGAGCAGGTGCCGTGCCTTCCACAGTTGAAAAACGGTCGCGCCGAAAATCGTGGGAATGGCGAGAAAAAACGAGAATTCCGTCGCGGCCGGTCGCGACAGGCCGCGCAGTAAGCCGCCCATGATGGTCGCTCCCGAGCGGGAGGTGCCCGGAATGATGGATAAAGTTTGGGCGATGCCGATCCACAGCGCATCCGGCGGCTTGATCGCGTCAATATTCTCGATCCGGCGGCGCGCTTGCGGCCTTCGATCAACAAAATCAAAATGCCGCCGACGATGAATGCGGTGGCGACCGGCACCGGCGCGAACAAGTATTTTTTAACCGTATTGATGAAAATGACGCCGAGGATGGCGGCCGGCAGGAATGCCAACAGCAGATTCCAGGTGAAAAGCTGCGATTTGCGCTCGCGCGGCAGGGTCGCAATCACGGTCCAGAGCCGCTGACGGTACAGCCAGCAAATGGCCAGAATGGCCGCAAATTGGATGACAATCTCAAAAACCTCGCCCTTCTCGTCGTTCCAATTGAGAAGGCTGCCGACAACGATCAAGTGCCCTGTGCTCGAAACGGGCAGAAATTCCGTCAGTCCCTCCACGACTCCCAATATCAAGGCCTTGATTGCAACTATGAAATCCATATACCCGCCATCTTAGCCGCCAAAAAAAACGCCCCGGCCGCCGTGAAGCGGTCGGGGCGTTATACCAATTATATTACTTGGTTGCCGAAGAAGCGGTCGTGGATTTCTTGTGCTTCTTGCTGGAGTGCTTATGGGACTTGGCCGAGGGCGCAGGGGCTGAGGTGTCGGCAGCCGCCGGCGTACCGGCCTTTGGCGCATCAGCAGCCATCGAGGCGGCGGCGAGGCCCAAGCTCAACAAGGCAGTGGTCATCAGGGTCGCAGACTTCTTCATGAGATCTCCAAACGTGGTGTGGGCTAAAGCGCTGCGAAGAATACGACGGAATCCGGCATTTCAGCCGAGATGAAGATCATTTCACAATGGCCACATCGCGCGATGCCTGCGTTTTACGGACGTGCCAGACCAGGTAAGCCACGACCGCCACGTTCGCAAGCAGGATCAAAACCTTGCCGATCGTCGGCCTCAAGAATATCTCCCAGGCCTCGAGCGGGATGAGCGAAGCGGTGATGATGGTGGTGAGCCACTCCGCCCAGCGCTTTTCCATCCACAAGCCGATGCCCTCAATCGCGAAGACCGCCGCGTACACCAGGGTCACAATCCGAAACAGGTAAATGCGCGACACGGAGAGGCCGCTGAACCATTCCAGCAATTGAGCGACAACACGATGTTCCAATCCGTACGGCCGCGCCTGTGCCCAGGAGAGTAGTTTCGCCGCAAGCGACGCGTCGCGCAGGCGCAGCTCCCCATAAGCGACCAACAGCAGCAGAATCACCTTCACAAGTTTGTAAAGAGCGATGGTGCGCAGTACGCCAAAGCGCGGCTTGGGCGCTTTCTCGACGGGGAGTGTCATGAAGAGCTAGTGGCCCTAGGCCTGACCCGCTGGGGGTTGGAAATCCAGCGTGGCGTCGAGGAGCGCAGGAATGTCGAAAACCGCGCGCTCGTTGTCCAAAAGCAGAGGTGCGATTCCCGCTGCCGCCACCAGGGCGGCGGGAACTTGGATACGATCGCGTTCGCGGGTGACGGTCCAGGTTTCCAATCGTTTGTCCTGAAACGCAAGGTTGAGTGCACCCCATCGCAGCAGAGCCGCGCGCGCCAAGGGGGTGTCGCCGCCCCAATGCCGCTGCGCCAACGCCAACGCCGAACCGGCCGCAATTTCGCCATGAGGCAAGGTCATCAAATCCTGAATGTATTTCACCATCTCATCCGGCGGTACATTCAGCGTCAAATAGGGCGCCATCTCGGTCATGGGGTTATTTTAAGTCGGATTCTCCAGACTGAACATGGCATTCTCGTCATCATAGGCGAAGGCTTCGGCGTATCGGCCCCAGCTCACCGCCGCCCGCAGGCTCTGCTCCGCCGCGTCCTCATCCATAAAGTCTTCCAATTCGTCGATAAAGCGGCTCCTTCGCGCGGAATGCGAAGCCCGTTCGTCCAATACCCGACGAATGTGGGCGGCGAGCGGAACATAACTCAGCAAATGGCGGGTAAATATGCGCTTGCGCTCGTCGAGCGCTGCGTGGGCAAAGGCCATGCCGTCTTCGGTGAGCTTCAGGTCGCCGCCCTCAAGCTCCGCAAAACGCAGCATCTGCAAGGTCTCCGCCACCGGGAAGAGTTCATCGATCTCCATGGTCAGGTCCGAAGCAATCTCGGGCAGGTCCGCCTTGCCGTTGAAAGGCGCGGCCGCGACCGCCTCCATTAGACCAGCGAGCAAGTTGGAAGAGACATGCGGCAGAACGCTGCCGATTCCCAAGCCCGGGAAATTCTCTTTGCGCCCAGGCGCCCCGCCCGCCGGCCGCGCAGTCATTTCCACGTAGATGCGTTCCACCAGCTCGCGGAAACTCGGATCCAAGCGGTTACGCGGCTGCGGCAGGGTCACTTTGATCTCGCTCAGGATACGGCCGGGATTGCTGCCGAATACCAGTACCCGGTCGCACATCAATACGGCTTCTTCGATGTTGTGCGTGACCAGGATGACGCCCTTGATGGGCATTCGGCCTTCCGCCCACAAATCCAGAAAGTCGGTGCGCAGAGTCTCCGCCGTCAGCACGTCCAACGCAGAGAACGGTTCGTCCATCAGCAAGATGTTCGGATGAACCACCAAGGCACGCGCAAAGCCTACCCGTTGGCGCATGCCACCGGACAATTCGCGCGGATACGCGGATTCGAAACCGTCCAAGCCGATAAGATCGATGGCCGCCAAGGACCGCTTGCGGATCTCAGCCCGCGACATGCGCTGCGCCTCCAGTCCCAGCGCCACGTTTTCAAACACCGTGAGCCACGGAAATAAGGCAAAGCTCTGAAATACCATGGCAATGCCGGGCGCCGGACCGGAAATTGGTTTACCGAGGTACTGTAGATCCCCGGCGCTGGGCTCGGACAGCCCTGCGATCAAGCGCAGTAAGGTGGACTTGCCCGAGCCGGATCGGCCTAAGAGCCCGACGATCTGCCCCTCGCGCAATTCCAGGTTCATTCCCTGCAATACCAACAGCTCCGCGCCGTCCGGCTTCGGAAACGCCTTGCGAACATCAGTGCATTGCAGCAGTGGAGAGTTATTCATGCCCAACCCTAGGTAAGCCGATATTTGCGCTCAGCGTAGTAATACAAGGGGCGCCAGAAAACCCGGTTGATCACGACGACGAAAAGGCTCATGGTGCCTATCCCCAATACGATTTTGTGAAAGTCTCCCGCCGTAGTCGCCTCGGCGATGTACGAACCAAGGCCTCGCGCCTCGATTTGAGTATTCCCCCAGGTCGCCAACTCAGCGACGATCGCCGCGTTCCAAGATCCGCCCGATGCGGTAATAGCCCCGGTGACGTAGAACGGCAGAACTGCCGGCAACGCGACCTTGCGCCACCACAGCCAACCTTTGATCCGAAAATTGGCCGCCACGTAGCGCATTTCCGCCGGTATCGAGGAGGCGCCCGCGATGACGTTGAAGAGAATGTACCACTGAGTTCCCAAAATCATGAGCGGGCTCAAATAAATGTCCGGATTCAGTTTCCATCGAACGATTCCGAATACCGCAATCGGGAACAACAAATTGGCTGGGAAGGCCGCCATGAACTGTGCGATGGGTTGCACGATTTGCGTGGCGCGCGGCCGCATACCGACCCACACGCCGATCGGTACCCATATCAAACTGGCGAGCGCGATTAATATGAATACCCGCAGCATCGTAATGGCGGCCAAGCCGCACACTTGCAGCGCTTCGCGCACGGGCGTGTTTTTAATGAGCACCGCCACGATATGCCACAGCCCCAACACCACGGCCGCGACGATCAGCGACACCCACAGCAAATCCAGCGAGCGCCTCGGCTTGTTGGTTTCCGGTTTGAGCGGTTGATCATCGCGGCGCTTGATGGCGCGGCTGGTTAACATGACGGTCGAGTGGAAAAACAACGTCGCCGCCTGAATGAGCCTGGAACGACGCATCATGGTCAGTGCCCAAGAGTCCGGCACCCGGGCTCCGGGCTCTTGTTCCACCCGGAAGCGGTCAACCCACGCAACCAGCGGCCGAAATATCAACTGATCATATAAAAGAATGACGATCAACATCGTGGCAATCGCCCAGCCGATGGCAACCAGATTTTTCTGTTCGATTGCGAGTGCTATGTACGAACCGATGCCGGGAAGCGCGACTGTCGTATGACCGACACTGATCGACTCTGAGGCCACCACAAAGAACCAGCCGCCGGACATGGACATCATCATGTTCCAGATGAGCGCAGGCATGGCGAAAGGAACTTCAAGCTGCCAGAAGCGCATCCAGGGAGAGAGCCGGAACGATTCCGCGGCCTCGGCCAGCTCGATCGGAATGGTGCGCAAGGACTGATAAAAGCTGAACGCCATGTTCCAGGCCTGGCTGGTAAAAATCGCGAAAATTGCCGCGAATTCGGCGCCCAGCACCCGGCCGGGCGCCAGCGACATGAAAAACACGACTGTAATGGAAATGAAACCCAAGATCGGAACCGACTGCAGGATATCCAGGATGGGCACCAGCAATTTGCCGGCGCGCTCACTCTTCGCGGCCCAGGTTGCATAGGTCAAGGTGAACAGCAGCGATAGCGCGAGAGCCGCAAACATACGAAAGGTGGTGCGCGCGGCATATTCCGGCAAATGCCGGGGATCCAGCGTGATGGGCGACATTTGCAGCTGCGTGAGCGGCGCGAATAGGCCGCGCGAGGTCTCGCCCAGAAACACCACGAGTCCAATCACCACGATGAATGCCAGCACGTCCCATCGCGTGATGACGTCGCGCAGAAAGGCAGGCAGTTCGAAGCGGTTCATCAGCGCATTCTCGCAGGACAGACAATGAAGTAGCTAGTAGGGTAGGCGGTTCGGCGTGCAGATAATTGGCACATTGGATGAGTCCACTCATGGCAAAAAGTTTGACGGCGGATTCGCCGCTCGCTGGAATGGCACCGACGCGCTTTAATTTGTTGGGCGCACTTAGTTTCTCGCACTTTCTCAATGACATGATGCAGTCATTGATCGTCGCGATTTACCCGTTGCTCAAGGGAGAATTTCACCTGAGTTTCGTGCAGATTGGCACCATCACGCTGACCTATCAGGCATGCGCATCCTTATTGCAACCCCTCATCGGCATTTATACCGACAAGCATCCGAAGCCGTATTCGCTCAGTGCGGGCATGTGCTTCACCCTGGTAGGCATCGTGACTTTGGCTTTCGCGCCGAATTACGCCAGCGTGTTGGCGTCGGCGGCCCTGATCGGCGCAGGCTCGGCCATTTTTCATCCGGAATCCTCGCGCATTGCACGCCTGGCCTCCGGCGGACGGCACGGGCTGGCGCAATCGATTTTTCAAGTCGGCGGCAATGCCGGCAGCGCCATGGGTCCGCTGCTTGCCGCATGGATCATTCTTCCTCACGGGCAACCGAGTCTCGCCTGGTTTGCGATCGCAGCGCTGATTGCCATCGTGGTACTGGCACGCGTCGGCGGCTGGTACAAACGCCAGCACATCGATCGGCCCAAGCCTGCGCAAGTTTCGGCCGCGATCGCTCCGGTATCGCCGGCGAGGGTGCGCTGGTCGATTGCGGTGCTGGTGCTGTTGATCTTTTCCAAATATTTCTACGTGGCCAGCATCACGAGCTATTTTAGTTTTTACCTGATCGAGAAATTTCATATCTCGGTGCGCTCCGCGCAGATGTACCTGGCCGTGTTTCTGCTGGCGATGGCGCTCGGCACGCTGTTCGGCGGGTCCTTGGGTGATCGTATCGGGCGCAAACGCGTGATCTGGGTATCAATTCTCGGTATCGCGCCCTTTACCTTGATCCTGCCCTACGTCGATTTGATGTGGGTCGGGGTCTTGACCTTCATCATCGGCTTGATCCTGTCCTCGGCCTTCTCGGCCATCGTCGTATTCGCACAGGAATTGATGCCCGGCAACGTCGGGGCGGTGTCGGGACTGTTCTTTGGTTTCGCTTTTGGCATCGGCGGCATTGGCGCCGCCGTCTTGGGCGGTCTTGCCGATCAGCACGGCATTGAATTTGTGTACCGAATCTGCGCCTTCCTACCGCTGCTGGGAATGGTGGCGGCATTTTTGCCCAATATCGAGCACCATGACCGTAGAGTGGCCTTGAAGCATTTATAAATGTGTCGACCGGCGCGAAGCGATGCGACCTAGGTCCCCTCCGTCGCGGCGCCGACATTGCATAATGTGGCCATGCGACCGATCCGCGCCCCGCTATCGGCACTTCTGGTGTTTTGTGCGGCAAGTCACACTGCGCACAGCGATTGGATTTTGGCCGCCTCCGGCGGGCTGAACCACGATAACAACGTCGGCAATGCGCAAAATACCGCGAGCATGGTTGCCGACTCGCGTGCGCAGGCAATGGCATCCCTGCTCCAGCAAATTCCCTTTAGGCGGTGGCTTCAGTTTGTCCGCGGGCGCCGATTTGTCCGGGCAGCTCTATGATCATCTCTCGGGCCTGAACAATGCGTCTCTCGAGGGCATGGCTGTCGCTCAAAAAGAAATGGGGGTTGGGCGCCTTGGCTTTCTGGAGCCGCGCTGGAATTTCTGTAGGCCGTGCCGACTATGATGATGGCTACCGCGACGCAACGCTGTACTGCGCCTCGCTGGAGGTGGGCAAGCGCCTCGATGAGCGCTGGAATTTGTGGGCGAAGTTCTCGTTCGATCGCCGCCGCGCGGCGCCGGCCGAATCCGGAAATCTACGGCGTGTCGAGCGATGTGTTCAGCCAGCGCGGACACAGTTTCAAAACCGGGGTTCAATATTCATTGAATGAGCGATTTCGCTCACGTTGGGATCTCTGCTGAGACACGGCGATGTCATTTCTACTACCCAGCCGGGAGCCAACATTTTTGCCAATTCCAAGGCGGTTGCACCGGATCCGACCTTTGGTCCCGGCGCTTACGCTTACAGACTTGACGGCACAACTTTTGGCGCCAGGCTCGGGCTGGAATACGTGCTGACCACTCACAACCTGATCGGCTTTGGGTTTCAGCGCCTCGAGACGCATGCCCAAGGCGGCAACGACTATGCTAACTCGATGCCGGAATTAACATGGAACTATCAGTTTTGAAACTCAAGATATTCGCCGCAACGCTGGCACTTATTCTTGGCTGCGCCGCTCTGGCGCACTCGGCCGAGTTGCGCGTGACGGTTAGAGATCATAAAGGCAAGAACATCGCGGATGCCGTGGTCCTGGCTGTCGCCGCGGACGCGCGAAACGCCCTGCATTCGCGCCCCCCACAGGACGCGGTGGATCAGGTCGACAAACAGTTCGTACCCTACGTCAAGCCGATATTCGTCGGCTCGACCGTGCGTTTCCCAAATAGCGACAATATCCGGCACCAGGTCTACTCGTTTTCTCCGGCGAAGAAATTTGAGCTGCCCTTGTATGGCGGCACGAACGCGCCGCCGGTGATCTTCGATAAACCCGGCGTGGTCGTGCTCGGGTGCAATATCCACGACTGGATGATCGGCTACATTTACGTTTCAGAAACTCCATTCTTTGCGAAGACCGGCTCGCTCGGGACGGCCTCGATCACGGACCTGCCGGCCGGCGAATATACGGTGCGAATATGGCACCCGAGCATGGACCGCGGCGAGGAGACGACCAGCCGGCAAGTCGCGGTCGGTCCCGAACCGGTGGTGAGTGCGGAATGGCAAATTGGCCTTAAGCCTAATCATCCGTGTCCCGCGGGTATCCGGTGCCGCGTCTCCGTCCTATCCTTAAGATTGACGGCGGCGCAGCTCACCGATTTACGAGAACGCCTGAATCCCTGTTTGGGCTCTGCCCAAGATCAGGGCATGAATATCGTGCGTGCCCTCATAGGTGTTCACGACCTCCAGATTCACGACATGACGAATCACGCCGTACTCGTCGGAAATGCCATTGCCGCCCAGCATGTCGCGCGCCATGCGTGCGACGTCCAGCGCCTTGCCGCAGGAGTTTCGCTTCATGATCGAGGTAATCTCCACCGAAGCGGTTCCGTCGTCCTTCATTCGGCCGAGCCGCAGGCAGCCTTGCAGGGCCAGCGTAATCTCGGTTTGCATGTCGACGAGCTTTTTCTGGATGAGCTGATTGGCCGCGAGCGGCCGGCCGAACTGCTTGCGATCGAGCACGTATTGGCGCGCCGTGTGCCAACAACTCTCCGCGGCGCCGAGCGCACCCCAGGCAATGCCATAGCGCGCCGAATCGAGGCATGTGAACGGACCCTTGAGCCCCGTGACGCCCGGGCAGCAAGTTTTCCTCGGGGACGAACAAATCCTCCATGAGAATCTGTCCGGTGGTGGACGCACGCAGGCCAACTTTGCCATGCAGCACCGGCGTTGAAAGTCCCTTCCAGCCTTTTTCGAGAATGAATCCGCGAATGACCTCATCATCGGTCTTTGCCCAAACCACGAAAACATCGGCAATCGGACTGTTGGTAATCCACGTCTTGGCGCCCGAGAGACGATAACCGCCGGCGGCCTTGCGCGCGCGCGTAATCATGCTGCCGGGATCGGAACCGTGATCGGGCTCGGTCAACCCAAAGCAGCCGATGCTCTCGCCTCGAGCCATGCGACGGCAGGTATTTTTGCTTCTGCTCTTCCGTGCCGAACTTGAAAATCGGCAACATGACCAGCGAGGACTGCACGCTCATCATCGAGCGGAATCCCGAGTCGATTCGCTCGACCTCGCGCGCGATCAGGCCGTAGCTGACATAATTCATGCCGCCGCCGCCATACGTCGTCGGAATCGTGGCGCCCAGCAGCCCCACCGCGCCCATTTCCTTGAATATCCCGGGATCGGTGTGCTCGCGGCGAAAGGCTTCGAGGATGCGCGGCGCCAATTGGCCGTGCGCATAGTCGCGGGCCGCGTCGCGAATCATTTTTTCCTCTTCCGTCAGCTGCGCATCCAGCAACAGCGGATCATCCCATTGAAATTGTTCGCGTGACATGCCTTTGAAACCCTGTTTTTTGTCCCCGCGAAGGATCGCATACTCTGCCCGGGTCGGCACGTTCGGCAGCGAGTGTGGTCTGTCGGCAGCATCCTACAGCGGCAAAGTCCGCCCACGCTTAGATTCGGCCGATATTCACCTACATTGCTGCTCGCCTCTGGTTTTACTGTGGTGCTGTAACAAACCACAGGAGCTTTTCAAATGTCGAACATGAACCAGAATTCCGATAAGAATCAAGGCCAGCCGGGCAAGAACCCGAACCAGGGCCAGCAGAACCAGGGCAACAAGCCAGGTCAAGGCGGTCAGCAGAACCAGGGCCAGCGCGACAACAGCGGCACCGGCCAGCAAACCGGCGGTGACAAATCGAACCGCAAAGAGATTTAGAACAGAATTCTAAAATAATCTTTCAGGCGGGCTGACAGGTCAGCCCGCCTGAGCGGGGACGCCGCTGGAATTCAAAAAAATAAAATCGCGGGTGACGTCGGTGCGGGTGCTCTTGGTTGGTGCTGTGGGCTTGCTGCTGTATTTCGCACACGTCGCCTTCATTCCAGTCGCTTTGGCGCTGCTAATTTTCCTGGTGCTTTCTGGTCCAGTCGAAGCCTTGCATTGCCGGAACGTACCGCGCAGCGTCGGCGCTGCAGTCATCATGGCCGCCATCCTTGGCATCATGGTCGCGCTGGTCAATTTCATGTCGGAGCCCGCGCAGAAGTGGTTCGCTGCGGCCCCGCACACCTTTAGGCTGATCGAGCGCAAAATCAGGCCGTTCGAACAGTTCATGGCGCGCGTTGGCGAACTGCGAAATTCTGCAGGCAATTTAGGCTCGGCGCCGCCGCCTGCGCAGACGACCGCGGCTCCGCCTCCGGCCGCAGCCGCGCCGCAGGAAAGCTCGTCGGCGATGTTGCTGGACGGTGCGCGTACCGTGGTGCTTTCAGGCGTGACCATTGTCATCCTCACCCTTTTCTTGCTCGCAGGCGGCCCGCCCATGCTGGCGAGGATGACTTCCGCATTTGCTAGTGACCTTAAGTCGGCGCACATCCTCGCGGTGATCGAAAAAGTCCGGAGCGAGGTGGGGCGATTCTATGCGACTACCGCGCTCATCAATGTCGGTCTAGGCCTCGTCACGGGATGCGTCATGATGTTGTGCGGGATGCCCAACCCGTTCCTATGGGGCACCATGGCCGCGATTCTCAATTTCATTCCCTATGCCGGCGCCACCACGACTTTGATCGTATTGACCGTCGTGGCCATCATCTCCTTTGACGGCCTAGGCCACGCAGTGGCAGTGGCGGGCTCATATTTGGTGCATCGCCACGATCGAAGGACAATTCGTGCAGCCGCTGCTGGTCGGCCGGCGCCTGCAATTGAATCCGATGCTGGTGTTTCTTGCGTTGTGGCTCGGCGGCTGTTTCTGGGGAATCGCGGGCATCATTTTGGCGACTCCGACCCTCGCCGCGCTCAAAGTGGTCGCCTCCCACACCGCCGGCGGCGGGCAACTGCTGGACTTCTTGAGTCCGCATCGTCATGACGATAACCCGAGACGAAGAGATCATGGAGTCGGACGTGTCCTTGGCCGTCGCTCTGCGTGAGCGTGGCCCGCTACCGTCCAAGACATCGCAACCTTTGGCGTGAAACTTCGGCTCCCAGTGTCATAGAATGGCCCGGTGAGCGCAGTCCTTCCCGGATCCGATGGATATATGAGCGGCTTCGGCAACGAATTCGCCAGCGAAGCTCTGGCGGGCGCGTTGCCGCGCGGCCGCAATTCTCCGCAGCGCTGTCCGTTCGGCTTGTACGCGGAGCAATTCTCCGGCACCGCGTTCACCGCGCCGCGGGCTGCCAATCGGCGCTCGTGGCTGTATCGGATTCGTCCGGCGGTCACGCATCAGCCTTTCGAACGCTTCAATCATCCGCTGCTGGATGAGGCAGCGGTGACGAGCCTGCGACGCCGAATCAACTGCGCTGGGATCCCTTGCCGCTGCCGACCGCGCCCACCGATTTCATCGACGGGCTTGTGCCGATGGCGGGCAATGGATCGCCGCAGACCCACTCAGGGTGCGCCATCTATTTGTACGCCGCCAATCGCTCGATGCAGCGGCGCTTTTTTTACGACGCCGATGGCGAGATGCTGATTGTTCCGCAGCAAGGCGCGCTGCTGCTGGACACGGAACTTGGGCGCTTGAGAGTGGAACCCCAGGAAATCGCCGTCATTCCACGCGGCCTGCGCTTTCGGGTGGAGTTGCCGGACGGCGCCGCGCGCGGCTATGTCTGCGAAAATTTCGGAGCGCCGTTCAAATTGCCGGACCTGGGCCCCATCGGCTCGAATGGCCTTGCCAATGCGCGCGATTTCCTCACGCCCGTCGCCCGCTACGAGGACATCGAAACGGAGTTGCGAACTGATCGGAAAATTCGGCGGCCGCTTGTGGGTCTGCGAGAATGGATCATTCTCCGCTGGATGTCGTCGCCTGGCATGGCAACAACGCGCCCTACAAGTATGATCTGCGGCGCTTCAACACCATGGGTTCCATCTCGTACGACCATCCCGATCCGTCGATTTTCCTCGTGCTGCATTCGCCGAGCGATACCGCGGGCGCCAGCAATATCGACTTCGTGGTTTTTCCGCCGCGCTGGCTGGCGATGGAAAACACCTTCCGCCCGCCCTGGTTTCATCGCAATGTCGCCAACGAATTCATGGGCCTCATCTACGGCGTCTACGACGCCAAGAGCACCGGCTTCGTGCCGGGCGGATCTTCGTTGCACAACTGCATGAGCGGACACGGTCCGGATGCGGCCACATTCGAAAAAGCGAGCGCCGCCGACACCTCGGTTCCGGTCCGCATCGGCGACACCATGGCGTTCATGTTCGAATCCCGCGGCGTGCTCAAGGCCGACTCGCGCGGCGCTGCACGGCAACGCCGCCGCTGCAAACCGACTACTTGAGCCACTGGCTGGGTCTGAAAAAACGCTTCGATCCGGCCAAGCCGTGACAATGCCTTCACTGGACGAGACCCACGATCCGCAGGCTCGCAGCTGGCTGCCATCTGCGAATCAAAGCGGCTGCGCATTCCCGATCCAAAATCTTCCGTTCAGCGTGTTTCGCCATGCGCGATCGGCGGAAGGCTTTCGCGGCGGTGTGGCGATCGGCGATCAAATCATCGATCTTTGCGCGCTCGCGGATGCGCAACTTTTCACGGGTGATGCCGCCGAAGGCGTTTCTGCCGGCAGCATGGAAACACTGAATTCGCTGATGCGTCTCGGGCCCCGCGTCGCAAGTGCGCTGCGCCGCGCGCTGTTCGAGGCGCATGGCGCAAGGGTCCGCGCATGAAGCGCCTGCTGAAAAAGTGCCTGGTGCCGCAGAGCGAGGCGGTATTTTCGCTGCCCGCGCATATCGGCGACTACACCGATTTCTACATTTCCATTCATCACGCGACGGCCATCGGCCGGCTGTTTCGGCCGGACAATCCCCTGCTGCCGAACTACAAATGGATTCCCATCGGCTATCACGGCCGCAGCTCATCGATCGGCGTTTCGGGGCAAGAGTTTCATCGGCCCCGAGGGCAGAGGTCCATCGGGCGCCGGCGCTCCCACGGTTGGACCCAGCACGCGTTTGGACTACGAACTGGAGCTCGGCATTTTCATCGGCTCGGGCAATGCACTCGGGTGCGCCGATTCCGATCGCTGATGCAGAGAAGCACATCTTCGGCCTGTGCCTGCTGAACGACTGGTCGGCGCGGGATCTGCAAGGCTGGGAGTACCAGCCGCTGGGTCCATTCCTGGCAAAGAATTTCGCGACCACCATTTCACCGTGGATCGTGACCCTGCAAGCGCTCGCACCCTTCCGTGTGCCCTTCAGCCGGCCAGAGTCGGATCCTCAGCCGCTGCCCTATCTGGATTCGCGCGAGAACCGAGAAGCGGGCGCCATCGACATCCGGCTCGAAGCCTTGATTCAGAGCGCGAAAATGCGGGACTCGTGGCGAGCCGCCGCAACGGCTCTCCGAGACCAGTTTTCGGCACGCCTACTGGAGCATTTCGCAACTGGTCGCGCACCACACCGTCAATGGCTGCAATTTGCGCCCCGGAGACCTATTCGGCAGCGGCACTCAGTCGGGGCCGACGCCGGCTGAGGCAGGCTCCCTGGTGGAATTGAGCAAGGGCGGCACGCAGGCGTTGCCGATCGGCAAGGACGAGCATCGCACCTTTCTGGAAGACGGCGACACCGTGATTTTCCGCGGCTGGTGCGAACGTCCCGGGGCCGTGAGCATCGGCTTCGGCGAACTCCATGGGCGCGTGTTGCCGGCGATCGGATCCTAAAAAGCAACGCGCTTTTTCCGCGCTGACAGTGTTATCAGCGTTGTTCCTACAGCCCGGCGAGAACTCGCATTTTATAATCCGCGTGTAAATTTTCGGTACGGTGATGCCAATGGATATCGCGATCGCTCTGCTCTTGCTCATGTGGCTCGGCCTGATGCTGGCTTGGGGCGTGATCACCGTCGTGCAAAATCTCGACTCGCCGATCCGCACATGATGAGCCCGCGTTTCGCGAACCGGGTCCGATTTTTCACGATCACAGCGCCGCGCAGCTAGGCGCTAGATCTCAATTTGCCTGGCAATCTCGATCGCATTCGAAGGCTCCAGATTGAATCGATCGACGATTCTGACCGAATTGCGATAAAGAAACGCAAACAACGCCAGACGCCAGCCTCGCAGGCTGGCGTTTTCGCCTCTAGAGACCACCAGATCGCGTGTGCCGACGAACATCGCCTTGTCGAAATCGACATCTGCGGGCAGCCCGTGGGTCCTGAGCAAAGCGCGGCGCAAATCCGGGATCTCGAGGAATCCGAAACGCGCAACCAGATGCCACAATCCTTCGCCGACATTGTCGACTACCGTGCAGGTCGGACCGCTGATGCGCGGTATGGCCTCGAACACGACGCTCAAGGCGATTGCGTTGCGCGGCAAGACTCCGACAAAATGCACATGATCCATGATGAGCCGCGACACTTTCTGGGTACTGCGCGTCAAGAATACGGTCGTTCCATCCAGGCGCGGAATTGCGCCGCTCTTCAAGTCCGATAAAAATTTTTCCGCGGATTGCGGCGGCTGCACCAGGGTTTTGCGGATCGCCTCGACGCCGCGGCGCCACGTGATCATGATCACGAACAAAATCGCGGCAAACGTCAGCGGCAGCCAGCCGCCCTCGGCAATCTTCAAGAGATTTGCCGTGAAGAAACTGGTGTCGACCACGATGAAGACGCCGGCAACCATGGCGCGACAGCCAGCGGCCATTTCCACACATCGCGCATCGCTCGGTACAGAAGAAAAGTGGTGAGCAGCATGGTGGTCGACACCGCAGTGCCATAGGCACCCGCCAGTCGATCCGAGGCACCGAAGCTGATGGTGGTGGCGATGGTAGCCGCCATCAACAACCAATTGACCACCGGGATATAAATCTGACCGTAGACTCGATCCGAGGTTTGTCTAATGGCCACTCCCGGCAGCCAGCCGAGTTGCATGGCTTGGCGCGTCATCGAGAAAGAACCCGTGATGATGGCCTGGCTCGCGATGATGGTGGCGATCGTCGCCAACACCACCAAAGGATAGACGGACCATGCAGGAGCGATCTGAAAAAATGGATTGCCTGTCACCGTACCCTTATCGATCAAAAAGGCCGTTTGTCCCGCATAGCTCAGCAGCAGAGCCGGAAGAACCACGACGTACCAAGAGCGGCGAATCGGACCCTTGCCGAAATGCCCCATGTCCGCGTAGAGCGCTTCACCGCCAGTGATGCATAGAAACACGCCGCCCAATACGAGAAAACCGGCACGGCCCGAAGCCGCCATGAAGCGGATCGCATAGCGCGGATCCACCGCTGCAATGACTTCCGGGCGCTTCAAAATCGACATGATGCCCAGCAACGCAATGACGAGGAACCACAGCAGCATGACCGGCCCGAACGCGCGGCCGATCTTTTCGGTACCGAAGCGCTGCGCGGAGAAAAGCACCAGCAAAATCACGACCGCCATGGGCATCACGTACGGCTTCAAGGTTTCGGTGACGACGTTGACGCCTTCGAGCGCACTCAGCACCGAAATCGCGGGCGTGATCACCCCGTCGCCATAGATCAGCGCCGCGCCGAGCAATCCCATGCCGGTCAGCAGCCGCACTCCGGGCGCAAAGCCATTGGCACCGATCAGTGACATCAACGCCAAGATCCCGCCCTCGCCGCGGTTGTCGGCACGCATGACAAACAGGCAGTACTTGATCGAAATGGTCACGATCAGCGTCCAAAACACCAACGAAAGCACGCCCAGTGCGGTTTGCGGCGAGAACTGGCCGCCCATGGCCTGCACCACGGTCTGCAATGTATATAAGGGGCTTGTGCCAAGGTCACCGAACACGACGCCCAGAGCACCGTAAGAGGCCCAAGCAGCCTTGGCGGGAGGCGATTTACTGACCTCACTTGTCTGCATGGCGCCGCCGTTTTCCCCGCTGCAACATTAATTTCGTAGGGCCTGTCCCACAACCATAGTGGACTGCAGCCGCTGTCTTCTTAAGAGCGCGATGCATACGATAGACGTGGGTAATTTCCTACCGGTATTACCTGGAGGTTCTTAACATGAGTGGCAATATCAAGGCTGCATTGATTTTGGCGCTGCCGCTGTTGATGATCGGAACGGCGCTCGCCGGCGAGGGCGTCCAGGTCAAGATTACCAATAACGGAACGCAGGACATTGTCGTCACAGTGTACGACATGAATGCCAGCCCACGGGCTATCTTGCTGCAAAATGCGCACATCAACGGTTTCACGTCGGTGCCGGTGTCCGCCATCGCGGACGCGACCGGCCATGCGAACTTATCGTGGACTGCGACCAGCGCCGACGCGACATCGGCGAAGTGCGGACACGACGACACGTCGGGCCTCGGCAATGATTCCGCGGTCAATGTGCATGCCGATTCCAGCTGCAGCGAGCTAGCCGCAAGCACGGGCTAGCTTGGCCGCTATAGCGCTGGCGGCGATCAGCCCCTGACAGATCTGCTCGAGAGCGCAGCATAAGCCGCGCTCGCGTTACGCACAGCGCCAGCAGAGCGAGCAACGTCGAAAGACCGAGCGCTCCGCCGCCACCGCCGCCGCCCGAACTCGGCGGTGGTGCAGCCGCGGTGACGGATAGCGTTACTGAGGTTGCAGTCGAAGGTCCCGCAACATTTGAGCACACAAGCGTGTACGTATCCGATCCCACCGCAGACGGGCGTGACCGTCTGGGTGCCGTTGCTTGCCATGGCGCCCGACCAACTGCCTGAAGCGGTGCAGCCGGTGGTATTCACCGATGACCATGTGAGCGTCGTGGAACTCCCCACGGTGATGGATGGTGCGGCCAACGTCAGCATGGGTGCCGCTGGAATGATCGCAGGAATCATTTGCGCGGCTAGATTCGCCTGAACGAACCCGTAGCCCGCGTCAAAATTAAAGGTCCCCGATGTTGGTACCGGCGTAACGCCCATCGGCGCAGCACTCTGCTGCAGTATCGAATAAATCTGCGTCGGCGTTAGCGCGGGATCCGCCTGTAACAGCAATACCGCGATGCTTGCCGCATGCGGTGCAGCGGCTGACGTGCCGAAAAAATTCGGGAAGCTGGCATTGTTGGCGCACGCCGCCACGGTGCTGCTGTCAGTGATTCCCGCGCTCGCCAGGGTGAAGCCCAGAAAGGTATCGTTGCCGCCATCCGGGCTGACGAAATCGGGTTTTTGTCGCATCACGGGTGTCGCAAGGCGATGTCCATTGACGTCGAACAGAATCGGGTCACCGCCCGAGGAGGAAAAATTCTCCAACAAATTCACCGACAGAGGCGTTGTCGCTCCGCAGGAAGGAGTGTTCGCGAAAAAAACCGCGCCCACGGCCGCGGCGCCTACGGCGTTCGGGTGGCCTTGCACCGTGCCGCCGCCGTTGCCCGCAAAACTCTTGATTTGGCTGCCTAAACCGTCATCTTCGACCACCACTTTAATTCGTCCGGGCGGGTTGGCGCTGGAGCTGTTAGCCAACCCGACGACAACATTCAGCGTTTCCTGCGAACTATTGGCGGTCGCATTGGCGGGGTTATCGATGATCATCACCTGATAGGGATCCTGGCCCAGCGAGTTGAGTCCGCTGCAGGTCGCGGCTTGACCATTGTAGTTGGTGATGATGTCATTTCCGACGGCGCCGCTGATGCACACGTCAATCTGATTGGTGGAACCACCGCTGGCCGCGGCGCCCGTCACGTAGGGTTGATCCCATTCCACGACGATTGCGACGAATTCGCCCGGAGCCATCGATGGAATCGTGATCGGAAGCGCCGTGGCCGTCGTCGCACCGGTCGTGTCGAAATTCAGCAAATGCTCGTTCGCGTTTGCGCCGGTACCCGCCGTCGCAAAACTAGGGGCGTTATTGTCGTAGGCCAGTGTCCCGTTATTGCCCGCGGAAGAAAAATAGGCGACACCGTCTGCTTCCACGGCATTGACAGCCTCCGCAACTAGTCCGTCCTGAAAAAACGGCTCGTCGAAATAACCTACATCATCGACGATCACCTTGGCGCCGGCATTTGCCAGCTGCGTGATGCCCGATGCGAAATCGGCCTCGCTGTTCTCGGCGGTATAAAAAGCCAGGCTCGCGCCGGGCGCCACGTCGTGAACGATTTGCATCATCGCGCGCCCTTCATCGCCGAAAGGCAGCTGGGTCGGCGCGCCGTAGTTCATGCAGGTCGCATCCTCGATTACATTGACCGAGGCGGGCAAATCGCCCGTCGCCGTATCGCCTGCCGCCGTCGTATTGAATCCATTGTTGGCATACCCATTGAAGCCGCCCGCCGGCACGCCATTGGCGGCATACACCGGATAGCAGTCATAGCTATCGGAAATCACGCCGACGGTGATTCCCGCGCCGGTGAGCGAATTGTCTGAGCGCACAATATCGCTGTTCTGCGCGTAGTCGCCTTGGGACGTTACCGCGCCGCTTTTGGTGCGCATCATCGCCGCCCGGATCCCGTGGACCTCGGTTAACGCGGCGGCCGCGTCCAACTGATCGACCGGCAGCCAACCGCCTACGTCGTTGGAATATTGCGATCCCCTCTGCAAGCCTAAGCTTACGAGGGCGGCCTTCAATTTCTGCGGATCACCCTTGGTGATGGCATCGATTAGCACCAGAGGCATCGCACTATTGGCGGGATGCGCTGAATCTTGCGGCAGGATTCAAGACGTGCAAGTCCTGCAGCGCAGACTCCGGCCGCAGAGCTAGCTACGCATGGCGCGCGATTTCGGCAAGCGATGCGTCGAATTTCGAGCCGCTCGCGCTGTCGCGCTGCTGCGCGCTGCGGCTGCCGGCGACATGCAGCAACGCACTGCCGGGGGCGTTCGGACGCAAGTGCATGGGCTGCGAAGGGCCGACAGCCGAGACCGCGGAGAGCGTCGCCAGTATGCCGATAGTCAAGAATGCAAAGATTCGTGAAGACATCCGTGGTCTCCCTTGGTTGCCACGATTATGCGTTGGTGCTTCAGACACCTCCGACGATCAAAAGTTTGCGTCCAATGGTAACAGCAGATCGCAGTTGCGGCTGAATCGTCGCGTTGGCACGACCTCCTACAGGTAAACCGACTGCCTAGCCCTCCAACCAAGTGCTAGAGACGCCCGCCACGTGCAATTCCGCGCGGTCCAGTTCATCCTCGAGGAGATGATAGGCGTCGTCCTGAATGCGCCCGCGCCGCCGCCAGTCCGCCAGTAGACGCCGCTCGGCCGCAATGGCACGCCGGCGCATACTGTCGTATTCAGTATCCGGCTGCGCTCGGCCGACATTTCCCTCTCCGCACAGCCCCGAGCTCGGCGCGCAGCGCCGCCGCGCCCTCGCCCGTCATTTCCGCCAGTTCCTGCAAGGCAGCCTCCAGCATGGCGTTGCGCGTTCGGCTGACGTCTTCGTCGAGCGATGTATCGGGCGCGATACGCAACAGCGCGATCAACGGGCGAATCGTAAATCCCTGTAAAATGAGCGTGCCGAGAACCACGATGAAAGGCGCTCAACACGATGACGTCGCGGCTGGGAAATTCCCGCGGCAACGCGAGCGCAGTTGCCAGCGTCACGAGGCCCCGCATCCCGCACCACGACACCAAAACGCCGATCGAGGCCTGTCGGTACTGTTGAATGCAGCATTCGGCTCGAAAAAATGCCGGAATGTGCGCAGCACGAAACCGTAAGCCATGACATAAGCAAAACGCACGCCGATCACGATCCCAAGCACGATGCCGGCGAAGCTCAAGGCGTGCATGAGCGCATCGCTCTGCAATTGCTGCAAAATGTCGCGCGCCTGCAGGCCCATCAATAAGAACGCGAGCACATTGAGCACGAAAACCACCGTCGCCCACACTGCGTAGGAGTTCACGCGATCCCGGGCGCTGGTGCGCGAGGCATGTAGCGCGCGATCACGGCCGCCAGTGCGACCACGGCTACGATGGGCGAGAGTTGCAGCCGTTCCGCCAATATCCATGTCCCGTAGGTGATCAAGAATTGCACGATGATCAAAGACAAAGTGCCGGCCACCTTGGAGAAAATGCGCATGCCCAGCTGCGCTGACAACACGCCGAGGACCGCGCCGCCCGGGACCGCGATCAATATGCGCGGCGCCAAGGCGTGCCACGCGCCATCGGGTGCCACGGCGGCGGTAACTGCCAACCCGAACAGCAACAGCGCGACGGCATCGTTCAGCAAGCTCTCGCCCTGAAGCACCGCCAGCGTTCGGCGCGGCAAGCTGAATTCGCGCAATACGGCTGAGGCAGCGGCGGCGTCGGGCGGCGCAACGATTGCGCCCAAGGCGATCGCCGCCGCAATCGGTAATCCGGCAAGCGCCACTCCCGCCCATGCCACCGCCGCAGTGGTGAGCAGCACAAGCACCACGGCGAGGGAAACCAGCGGCACCCAAATGCGCAGCATCTCGCGCGGCGGCATGTCGAAGGCCGAGTCGAGAACCGCAGGCGCCACGAACAACGCGAGGGCGAGCTGCGGCTGGATCCCCAAATGCGGCGCAAAGGGAAGGAGCGCCACGCAACCGCCCGCCAGGGCCAGCAATGAGGGATAGGGCAAGCGCAGGCGCCGCGCAATCTGCAGGAACCCCACCGCCAGCGTCAGCAATATCAAGGTAATTTCGAATAGCTGCATGGCTGCAAAGATTGAACGAGGAAGCGCTATATTTCCATACCAGCGTAATGACGGAGTAATGCCATGTCCCTACACTTGACGTTCCTTGGGTGCGCGATTGGCTGGACCCTGACCGCCGCACCGGCGCTTGGCTTGGATGCCAATGCCGGCAAAGCGCTGTTCCGCGAGCGCTGCAGCGTCTGTCACACCGCGGAATCGGGCGATAACGGCGGCGCGCAGGGCCCGTCTTTGATCGGCGTCATGGGACGCGCCGCGGCGGTCGCACGTCAATTTCCGTACACCGCAGCACTCCGCGAGTCGAAGCTCAGCTGGGATAGCGGCACGCTGAAGCGTTTTCTCGCCGACCCCACCGCGGTGGTGCCGGGCACCTCCATGGTCCTCGCGGTGCCAGGCGAAGCCGATCGCGACAACCTCATCGCCTATTTCCAAAGCGTTTCGAACCAAGCGGCGCCGCCGGAATCGCCCATCGTGGTACCCACCAGCAGCACGCAATCAGCCAATTGGCGCCTGGACGCGCCGGGGCGCCTACACCGTATCAGCGCGAATGAGCTGCCACCGCCATTTGCGACGGCTTCGACCCGCAACAACTCATCGGTGGTGCCAAAGCCGTCCGGCGCTTCCCTTTCGGTCCCGCCGGGATTTCATGTCGAACCTTTCATCTCGAGTCTTACGGGGCCGCGCAAAATGTTGGTCGCCTCCAACGGCGACATTCTGGTCACTGAGATGCGCGCCGGACGGGTCACGGTGCTGCATCCTTCATCCGACGGCAGGCCATGCCGCCGGCACCGACGTATACCTACAAGGACTAAATCTGCCCTTCGGGCTGGCATTTTATCCCGACGCACAGAATCCGCAGTGGCTGTACGTCGCCGAAACCAACCGCGTCACGCGTTATGCCTTTCGAGTGGGCGATGTGCAGCCGCGCGGTGCCGGCCGAAATCGTGGTGGCGCAATTACCCAGCGGCGTGGGCCATTCCACACGCGATATCGCGTTCTCGCCCGATGGCAAGCGGCTGTTCGTTTCGGTCGGGTCCGGTTCGAATGTCGCGGAAACGATGTCGAAAAAGACGCCTGCGGAAATCAAGTCCTGGGAGGCCGCGCATGGGCTGGGCGCCGCCTGGGACGCGGAAACCGATCGGGCGGCGGTGTTGGAATTCGACGCGGCGGCTCCGCGGCGCGCCAGCCACCTACGCCAGCGGCATACGCAATTGCGTCAGCCTCACCGTGCAACCGGCGAACGGTGCGCTGTGGTGCACGACAAACGAGCGGGATGCCTTGGGAGATGATCTCGTGCCCGACTATTCGACACGCGTGAAACGCGGCAGCTTCTACGGCTGGCCGTGGTACTACATCGGGTCAAACGAGGACCCGCGTTTGAAGGGCGAGCGGCCTGACCTGGCCGCTAAAGTATCGGTTCCCGGATGTGCTGTATCAGTCTCACTCGGCGGCCCTGAGCATGACCTTTTATGCGGCGAGCAGCGGAAAATCCGCATTTCCCGAAGGCTTCGTGGGCGATGCGATCGTCGGTTTCCACGGCTCCTGGAACCGCAGCCTGCGTACCGGCTACAAGTTTGTGCGGGTACACATGAAGAACGGCGAACCAACCGGCGATTACGAAGATTTTCTGACCGGTTTTGTCGTGGACGACGCGCATGTCTGGGGTCGCCCGGTCGCGAGCGCGGAACTCGCCGATGGATCGCTATTAATGAGCGAGGATGGCGGCAATGTGATCTACCGTGTCTGGTACGCGCACTAACGCGCAGCCATTAAGCAGCGATAACGATGTAATATGCTTCGCGCACGCCAGGAGAACGGAATGGGCAAAGTTACCAGACGATCGTTTGTCACGACGGTCGGTGCGGCGAGCGTTGCTTCCGCCACAGCTTGCTGACTGCCGCCCGCGCCCGCAGTGGCGGCCGGCGCAGCGGCAACCGGCAGAAATCCAAGCGGCGACGGCGCCCGTCTATCTCTTCTTTTACAGCCGATGAAGCGCGCTTCATCGAGGCAGCGTGCGAACGACTGATCCCCGCGGATGAGCTTGGGCCCGGGGCGCTTCTCGCTGGGGTTCCCAACTATCTCGATAAGCAGTTGGGCGGCGCCTGGGGCGCGGGCGAGCGGCTTTACCGCAGCGGGCCCTGGGCCTCGGGAACCGCCACGCAGGGCTATCAATTGCCGTTCACGCCGGGCGAACTTTTTCATACTTCGCTGCGCGCCATCATTCGCGACTTGGCGGAGCGCAAGACACCCTTTCATGAAATGTCGGCGGACGATCAGGACAACTATCTCAAATCCCTCGAGGCCGGCGCGCACGATTTGGACGGCGTGCCCTCGCCCGTATTCTTCGATGCGCTGCTGAATATGACGGTCGAGGGATTTTTTAGTGATCCAGTGTATGGAGGCAATCGCGACATGGTTGCGTGGCGCATGATCGGTTTTCCCGGCGCCTATGCCGACTACTTCGAGTCAGTCGATCGGCACGGGGTGAAGTTCGAGCGCGAACCGATGAGCCTCGCCGAGGACAGCAAAGGCCACATCCACGTGCGCCAGGACATTCCCGCAAAGCTCTAGGCCATTCTCGAGATGTCCACCATGCTGCAGCGTCTCAAGGAAGTTGATGTCGTCGTCATCGGCATTGGTATGGTGGGCAGCATCGTCGCCAAGGAGCTTGCGGCGGCCGGCTACAAAGTAGTCGGGTTGGAGCGCGGCGACACGCGCTTCACGGTTCCCGAGTTTCAGAGTCCGGCCATGCATGACGAGCTGCGGTTCGCAGTTCGCAAAGCCATGATGCAGGACAATACCCGCGAAACCGTGACCTTTCGCAACCACA
Organism: uncultured Gammaproteobacteria bacterium; assembly: GCA_963771615.1. Lineage (GTDB taxonomy): Bacteria > Pseudomonadota > Gammaproteobacteria > Steroidobacterales > Steroidobacteraceae > Bog-1198. Next base: position 85,082 of record CAVYUD010000002.1, on the reverse strand, counting down.
GCTCGCAGCTCGCTCTGCCCCTGCGGCGGTGGGAAGGCTTTCTACCCGGTACCGGCCTCGGCGGGTCGATGGCGCATTGGAACGGGCAGACCTACCGCTTCCACGCGAACGACTTTCAGCTTGCATCCCGCACGCGCGAGCGCTACGGGAAAAACTTCCTCGATGCGGACCTGACCATTCAAGATTGGGGCGTGACCTACGATGATCTCGAGCCGCACTACGATCGCTTCGAATACCTGCTCGGAACCAGCGGCAGGGCCGGCAATATCAAAGGCCAAATTCAGCCGGGCGGTGACCCGCATGAATCGCCGCGCTCGCGCGACTACCCGACACCGCCGCAAAAAGAACTCTTTCAGGGCGCGATATTCCGCAAAGCCGCCGCCGGCCTAGGCTACAACCCGTTTCCGCAGCCCTCGTCGAATTTGAGCCAGCCCTACACCAATCCAGAAGGCTTGAAACTCAATACCTGTGTATTTTGCGGATTTTGCGAACGCTTCGGCTGCGAACACTTCGCCAAGTCGACGCCGCAGACCGTAATCCTGCCGGTATTGCTCGCCAATCCCAACTTCGAACTGCGTACCGGCTGCCAAGTACAGCGCATCGATCTTGATTCCACGAAGAAGCACGCGACCGGCGTCACTTATGTCGACGCCGTCGGCCGCGAGTTCCAACAGCCGGCGGCACTGATCGTCACTTCCATGTTCGCGCTCAACAATGTGCGGATGCTGCTGTTATCGGGTATCGGTACGCCCTACGACCCTGACAGCGGACAAGGCGTCGTCGGCCGCAACTACTCCTACCAGACCGTGAGTTCCGCGGCGGCGTTTTTCGATGACGATGTGATCACCAACCCATTCATGGCATCGGGTGCCACGGGAACCGTGATCAACGATTTCGCAGCCGACAACTTCGATCACAGCGGTCTCGGCTTCATCGGCGGTGCCTACATCGGCGCAGTGAACAGCCATGGCCGGCCGATTCACTATCACCCGGTGCCGCCCGGAACGGCCAATTGGGGCAAGAGCTGGAAACAAGCCGTGGTCAAGCACTACAACCACACCGTGACGTTGAGCATGCACGGCAGCTCGATGTCGCAGCGGCAAAACTATTTGGATCTCGATCCGACCTATCGCGACGCGTGGGGTCAGCCGTTGCTGCGAATGACGTTCGACTTCCCGCCCAACGATCTCAAGATGGCAGGCTTATGTGACCGCCAAGGCGGTCGAGATCGCCAAAGCCACGGGCGCCAAGCAGGTGGCCAGCTATGCACGCAAGGGTCCCTACTCCAGTCAGCAGTATCAAAGCACGCACAACACCGGCGGCACGGTGATGGGTGAGAATCCGAGAACCAGCGTGGTAAACCGCTACCTGCAATCCTGGGACGTTCCCAACGTGTTCGTGATCGGCGCCTCCAACTATCCGCAAAACGCCTCGTGGAATCCAACGTGCACGCTCGGCGCCTTGACCTACTGGTCGATCGATGCCATTAAAAACAAGTACCTCAAAAGCCCCGGCCACCTGGTAGCGGCGTGAGCATCCGCCGACTGCTTCAGCGCTGGCGCAGCTACTCGCTGTTGTTGGCGAGTTCTTTCGCTTTCGCCGCACCGACCCCCACACCGCCGTGCGAGGCATGCCACGGCGCTCATGGAGAGGGCATGGCTGCGGCGCACGTACCAATGATCGCCGGTCAATCCGCGGAATACTTGAAGAAGCAGCTGGATGATTATGCGCAAGGCACGCGCGAGAATCCGATCATGCAAAATTTCTCCAAGCAGCTGAGTGACAAGCAACGGCTGCAGTTCGCGCTGCATTTTTCATCGCTGCCCGCGCGGCATGGCGCGCCCATCGGGCTCCTGAATCAGGTGCAACTGGCGCGCGGCCACCAATTGGCCTATCAGGGGGACGAGCAGCTCAGAGTGCAAGCCTGCAACAGCTGTCATGGCCCCGACGCGGTCGGCGTGCTGCACGCAGCACCCTATCTGGCCGGGCAATCGTCCGAATATTTGGCGAGCGCGCTTCGCGCATATCAACAAGATACCCGCAGGAACGACGCCGGCGAATTGATGCGATCGATCGCCAAACGGTTGAGCGCGGCGGACGTCGTGGCGGTCAGCGGCTATTTTGCTAACGTATCGATTCCATCACAGTGAGGAACACCACAATGAAACTAGTAACTGCATCAATCCTCGCCATCGCCGTCCTGTCGCTGAATGCGGCCGCCGATGAACCGAAGGCCGCCGCACAACCCGTGCGCAACATCATGGAGCGCCATGATCAATCCCGCGTGCCGGGTAAGGAGATCGTGATAGGCACGGCCACGCTGCCGCCTGGGTCCGCGATCGGCTATCACACACATCCCGGCGACGAAGCGGGCTACGTGATCAAGGGCAATCTGATCTTGAAAACGCAAGGACAACCGGACCGGCCATTGAAACCGGGAGACAGCTTTTTCAATCCGCGCGGCGCCGTGCACAGTCTGGTGGTTGCACCCGGGTCGGATGGCGGAATGGCTGTGTCGGCCTGGATTGTCGATAAAGGCGAGCCGATGGCGACACCGGTGCCCGCGGCTGCGCCCGCGGCAAAATAATTCCGGCTAGAGATAGTCCGCGTCGTCGTACAGCAATTCCAGCTCATCGACCTTCAGCGCGGCGCAATGCGCGCCGACCAGAATATGGCGTGCGACCAACAAGCTTACGCGCGCCAATTCGCGCGCTGAGGCGCGGACTTTCTCTCTATCGCTGCTTTGCTGCAGCAAATCGGCGTTGCGCACCAGCCCCGAGGCCACGGTTGCCGCGAGTTGCGCCAATTGATGTTCGTTGTACTGCATGCCGCATTGCTTGCCGATTTTTCTAGCGGCAAAGCTTATGCGTTCCGGCCCCGCAGCGCCCTAACATAAAGCAAATCACGTGCCTTCCCGCTCATCGCCGTGCGGCTTTTCGTTGCTGTAATCCAAGTGCAAATAGTCAGGATTGAAGAAAGATACTTCCTTCAAGGCTTCGAGGTCTTGAATCGTCAAGGTGCCGCTCTCCAGGGTGATCAGCTTCTGACGCCTCAATTCCTGCAACGTGCGATTGACATGCACGGACGACAGTCCCAGTGTTTCCGCCAATTCGACTTGCGTGAGCGGCAAAGTACAAGAGTTGCCCTCATTCAACCCCACCGCCCGAAAGCGGTAGAGAAGCTCGCAAAACAAATGCGCCATGCGCTCCAGGGCATTTCGCTGTCCGACGTTGACGATCCATTCGCGCGCGATCGCTTCCTCCACCAGCGTGGACCACCATAATGCCCGCGTCAGTGTTGGGTAATTGTGGGTCATTTTCAGGATATTCTCCGGCGATATGCTCGCCACCTTCGAGGCGACCAACGCGCCAATGGAGTGATCCATGCGCTTGAGAATGAACACCCGCAAATCGCACAGATCGCCGGGCACGAAATAGGCAACGATTTGGCGGCGGCCGTCTTCCAGCATCTTGTAGCGGCAGGCGAAACCTTCCAACAAGAGCTTCACGCCGCCGGTGCGGTCGCCCTGCGAGATCACATCCTCGCGGGCAGCAAATTCGCGTACATCGAGCGTGCTCGCTTCGACTGGCATTCGACTCTTCCTCGGATAATTTTGTGAAGTTCGCAAGTTTGCGCAGCAACGGATTATTCGTGTTCAAGCAGCGCCTCGCCGGCCGGTAGCTCTATGGTGCAAAGTACTCCCTCGCTCAAAAATACCATGTTGCCCTCGCCGTGTAACTCGCGCGCGATCAGGCGCTTGACAACGTGCGAGCCAAAACCCGGCTTTTTGCCGGTCGTGAGCGGCATCTGAACGCCGCTCTCTCCCCATTCAAGATGCAAGCGCGAATCCGCCGCTCCGCTAAACCGCCAAACTACGCGCAGCCGTGATTGCGACTGAGACAGGGCGCCGAACTTGACCGAATTCGTGGCAAGTTCGTGGAATAGCAGACCGATGAGTTCCGCCGACTTGGCGTTCAGACGCACGGCCGGACCGGCGACGATTATTCCAGAGCGGTGCACGCGATGCACTAGCAACTCATCGAGCACCAATGTTTCCAGATCGACGCCGGCTGCAATGGGAGTGAGGGCAACACGGCCGATGGCACCCACCCGGCCGGCCAGGTGCAGGGCCGAGTCCTCCGCGTCGCGGGCTTGGATTTGCATGTGGACGGCGATCGAGCGCATCACGGCCAGAAGCCTGCGAATGCGGCGATTCAGTTCCGCACTCTCGGCAGCTTCGCTGGACGTTCATGACGGCGCTGCCCCACTAGTCTGCTCGTTTCGTGGCTGACTATCCGCGCATTGCCAGGCGCCTTCACCAACCTGTGTTAGCACTCCGATAACTAGTGCTGCCGCTGGACGGTGCATTGCGCTACTCTAAGCGCCATGTTCAACCGAATGGCCATCGGCTCTGCTGCTGGCGCCCTGCCTGATGGCTCGTGCGGCCGCGCCTCTCGAGCTCGAATCCGACAAGGGGATGGTGGTTACTTCGCAGCATCTCGCTTCCGATGTGGGCGCGGCGATTCTGCGTCAAGGCGGCAACGCCGTCGACGCCGCGATAGCGGTCGGCTATGCGCTGGCGGTGACCCATCCTTGCTGCGGCAACCTCGGCGGCGGCGGCTTCATGATCATTCATTTCGCCGACGGCAAAAATACCTTTATCAATTTTCGCGAGCAGGCGCCGCTGGCCGCGCGCGCCGACATGTTCCTCGACGCCCAGGGCAACGCGGTCAGCAACCGAAGTCTCGACGGCTATCTGGCGGTCGGTGTTCCCGGAACCGTCATGGGCCTGGAGACGGCGCGGCAAAAATACGGCACCCTGCCGCGAGCCGTCTTGATCGCGCCGGCCATCAAGCTTGGCGGATGAAGGATTCGTGCTGACTCGGGGCGATGTCGACGTGTTGGCAGAAGGCACCAAGGCGTTTCGCGGATCAGCCCAATGTTGCGGCCGATATTCCTCAATCATGGCGAACCCTTTGCGCCCGGCGATCGTTTGACGCAGAAGGACCTCGCCGCCACGTTGCGCGCGATCAGCAGCGGCGGGGCCGATGCCTTCTACCACGGCGCCATCCCCGCGGCCGTGAGCGCGGCGTCGCGAGCGCACGGCGGACTGCTGAGCAACGAGGATTTTGCTGCATACAGCGTGACGGAATCGGCGCCCATCAGCTGCTCGTATCGAGGCTATACCGTCATTTCCGCGCCGCCGCCGAGTTCCGGCGGCATCACCTTGTGCGAGATGCTGCAAGTGCTGGAAGGTTATCCGCTCAAGAGCCATGGGTTTCCATTCCAGCAGCGCCGTTCACGTCATGACCGAGGCAATGCGCCATGCGTACCGCGATCGCAATACCTACCTCGGCGATCCGGCATTCGTCGACAATCCGACCGCACGCCTCTTGTCGGCGCAATACACCCAATCGATCCGCGCACAGATCCAGCCGAATCGCGCCACGCCCTCCTCTGCTCTGCAGGGACTCGCGCCCGCTGAAGAGCACGCCACCACGACGCACTATTCTGTGGTTGATCGTCTCGGCAACGCAGTCTCGGTTACCTACACCATCAATGACTCCTTCGGCGCCAAAGTAATCGCCGGCAACACCGGATTCTTCTTGAACGACGAGATGGATGATTTCACCGCCAAGCCCGGAGTTGCGAATGTGTTCGGCCTGGTGCAGGGCAAGGCCAATGCGGTCGCCCCGGGGAAACGCCCTCTGAGTTCCATGACGCCGACGCTCGTGTTCAAGGATGGCAAGCCGGTTCTCGTGGTCGGAACACCGGGCGGTTCGCGCATCATCACCACGGTGCTCGAAGTCATCGTCAATTTCATCGATCACGGCATGACGCTGCAAGAGGCCGTCGATGCACCGCGCATCCATCATCAATGGCTGCCGGACACGATCGCGGCGGAGCCGTTTGCACTCTCGGCCGATACCGTCAAGGACGCTCACCGCCATGGGTTACAAGATCGTGCCCTTGGAATCCTGGGGTACGGGCAACGCGGTGGAGGCCATCGGCATCGCGCCCGCCGATGCCGCAGCCGCGAAAGCGCTCGATTTCCCGCGCCCGGGCGTGTTGTACGGCGCCAGCGACTCGCGCGCGCCCGCAGGCTCGGCCGCCGCACCGTAACTCAATAGGTACTCCGATGATCAAACTCTCGATTCTCTATCCCAATAAGCCGGGCTCGCGCTTCGATATCGACTACTACGTCGGCACGCACATGCCCTTGGCGATGCGCCTGCTCAAGAAGAATCTGCGCAAGACCGAAGTCGATGCCGGCCTGCAGGGAACTGCTCCCGGGGAGGCGCCTGCCTTCCACGGCGGCTGCCAATTCTATTTCGACAGCATCCCGGCGTTCCTCGAGGTCTGGGGACCCGCCGCGGCCGAACTGCAGGCGGATATTCCGCGCTACACGGATGTGGCCCCGATCATCCAGTTCAACGAAGTGAAACTCTCCGTCTAGCAGATCGCGGTGAGCATTCACGCGCTATTTCCGACGCTGGTCTATACGGCCGCCTTGCAGCGCGGCGATTCAAGCGGCTTCAATCACCAGCTGCTGAAGGAATGCCGGCAGCTGCGCCTGGACGATGCGGCCGGACAGCGCTGGTCCAAGGAAAACTATCCAGGCGGCTATACCTCATACGGGTCGGTGCATCGTCTGCAGAACGGTCTCGCCGACCTTCGAGTCGCTGCGCAAGAAGCTCGAGCGCCACATTGCCCTGTTCGCCGCCGCGGTCGAGTGGGATTTGCGCGGCCGCGAACTGGAAATGACCGATTGCTGGGTCAACATCATGCCGCGCGGGCACGGTGCACAGCACTGCATCTGCATCCGCACTCGACCTTGAGCGGCACCTACTATGTGCAGGTGCCGCAAGGCTCTCCCGGCATCAAATTCGAGGATCCGCGCTTGGATCGATTCATGGCCGCGCCGCCGCGCAGCTCGCCGGCGCACGGCGCGAACTGCGTCCCTGGGTAACCTTTCAAGCCGCCGCGGGACGGCTGGTATTGTTCGAAAGTTGGCTGCGCCACGAGGTCGCACCCAATCGGCATCAAGGCCGAGCGAATCAGCGTAAGCTTCAATTACAACTGGTTCTAGAAATCGAAGGATTTTCGAATGTCGGCCAAAGCATCCGATGCCACCATGGCGGTTTTCCTTGACCTGGAAAATATCGCGCTGGGCGCGCGCGACGCCAAGTACCCGAGTTTCGACATCGAGAAGGTGCTCGAGCGTCTCTTGCTCAAGGGCCACATCGTGGTCAAGAAGGCCTATTGCGACTTCGAGCGCTATAAGGACTTCAAGCGCGGCTTGCACGAAGCGGCATTCGAGCTCATCGAGATTCCGCATGTGCAGGCAATCAGGCAAAAATTCCGCGGACATCCGCATGGTCGTCGACGCGCTGGACCTGTGCTACACCAAGGGCCACGTCGATACCTTCGTCATCTTGAGCGGCGACTCGGACTTCTCTCCCTTGGTCAGCAAGCTGCGCGAGAATGCCAAAACCGTCATCGGCGTCGGCGTGAAAAATTCGACCTCGGATCTGTTCATCAACAACTGCGATGAATTCATCTATTACGACGATTTGGTGCGCAGGGAGCCCAAGGCGCGCGCGGCGCAGCACTGGCGCGGCGCCCGCGCTGAACGTCGCCGATAGCGCACCGGCCGAGAAGAAGGGACCTGACCTAGGCGAGGCCATGGAATTGATCGTCGATACCGTCGAGGCCCTGACCGAGGAACGCGGCGGTAGCGAACCGATTTGGGGTTCCATGATCAAACAGGCCATCAAGCGGCGCCAGCCCGGTTTTAACGAGCGCTTCTATGGCTTTAGATCGTTCAACGACATGCTGGGCGATGCGGAAAAGCGCGGATTGCTCAAGCTCAGGCCGGATGAGAAATCCGGCGGCTACACCGTGCAGGTCATCGACCGGCCCGCACCACGCCCGAATTAGGACCCAAGCCGAGGGCCGATCGCCCTTGAACTTGATGCGGCTGCCCGCATTTTCAGTTCAATGAATATTACCCGTCGAAGCTCCTGGATGTGGGCCGAGGCCTGCGCCCTGCTCGAAGAGGCCGAGCGCAAGCATCGGCGTTTCTTTGACCTGATCGCCACCTCGACCCGGCCTGTTTGGGAACCGCCGACCGACATTTTCGCGGACGGTCCCGACGTGCACGTGGTGGTTGCTTTGCCCGGAGCACGCGTCGATGAGGTAACCGTACAGCTGGGCCCGACCGGCGTGCAAATCGACGCCATGGTGTCGCCCCCCAGCCTGGGCCCCGCCGTGAATGTCGTGCGCTTGGAAATTCCCTATGGCCGCATGCGCCGGCGCATCGAGTTGCCGCCCGGCCGCTATGTGCTGACTGAGCGGCGCTTGGATCACGGTTATTTGCAATTGCATCTGACGAGGGAAACCGTATGAGCGGCGGCGAAGACGTCTTGATTATCCTGCCCGTGCGCGAGACCGTGCTTGTTCCCGGGCGTCGTGCTGCCGCTTGCGATTTCCGGCACGGCATCGCTCGCTGCAGCGCAAGAAGCGGTACGCACCCAGCGCCGCGTCGGCCTGCTGCTGCAGACCGACCCAGAGCGTCGAGAATGCCACCCCCGAAGTGCTGCATCGCGTCGGCACCGCCGCCTCGATTGTGCGTTTTATCACCGCGCCTGACGGCTCGCATCACCTGATAGCCCAAGGCGAGGAGCGATTTACGGTGCTCGACTATGTCAGCCGCGAACCGTTCTTGGTCGCGCGCATCGAGCGGCATAAAGAAACCACCACCTTGGATCAGGAAATCGAAGCGCGCGGCGTGAATCTGCGCGAAATGGCAATCGAAGCGGTGCAGCTGCTGCCGCAGGCGCCGGGCGAATTGACCAACGCGATTCGCAACATCGAATCCATACCCGCGCTCGCCGATATGATCGCCAGCTTCATGGATTTGAAGGCCGCCGACAAACAGGAAATTCTCGCGACCTTCGATCTGAAGGCGCGGCTCGATCGGGTCTTGAAACTGCTTGGCGCGGCGCATCGAGGTGCTGAAGGTGTCGCGTCAAATCGATGAAAAGACCCGCGAGGCCTTCGATGACCGGCAAAAGGAAGCGGTGCTGCGCGAGCGGCTGCATCAGATCCAGAAGGAGCTCGGCGAAACCGACGGCGCCAAATCGGAATTGGCGGACTTAAAGCAGGCCATCAAGGATGCGGGCATGCCGCCGGAAGTCGAAGAGCAAGCGCAGCGCGAGCTCAACCGCCTGGAGCGGATGCCGGAACAGGCCGCCGAATACTCCATGACCCGCACCTATTTGGAATGGCTGCTCGCCATGCCGTGGTCCAAACTCGACCCCGAGCAGGTCGACATCGAACAGGCTCGAAAGATTCTCGATGACGATCATTACGGTCTGGCGAAGATCAAGCGCCGCATTCTCGAGTTCCTCGCGGTCCGTAAACTCAATCCCGAAGGCCGCAGTCCCATTCTGTGCTTTGTCGGGCCCCCGGGCGTCGGCAAGACCTCGCTGGGTCAGAGCATTGCGAAAGCCATCGGCCTCAAATTCGGCCGCGTGAGCTTGGGCGGCGTGCACGATGAAGCCGAAATTCGCGGCCATCGACGCACCTACATCGGCTCGTTGCCGGGCAACATTGTGCAGGCGGTGCGCAAGGCCGGTACGACGCAATCCGGTGTTGATGCTCGATGAAGTCGATAAGCTCTCGGCGAGCTATCAAGGCGACCCGTTTTCCGCGCTTCTCGAAGTGCTGGACCCCGAGCAGAACAATACTTTCCGCGATAATTACTTGGGCGTGCCCTTCGATCTGTCGAAGGTGTTGTTCATCGCCACCGCCAACGTGCTCGATTCGATTCCGGCGCCGCTGCGCGATCGCATGGAAATCATTGAACTCACCGGCTACACCGAGGAGGAGAAACTGCAGATCGCGCGGCGCTACTTGCTCAAGCGTCAGCTGAAAGCCAATGGCATGTCCGAAGAACAGGTGCAGCTGTCCGACGAGGCCTTGCGGCGGGTCATCGCCGATTACACTCGAGAAGCCGGCGTTCGCAACTTGGAGCGGCAAATCGGCGCTCTATTGCGCAACGCCGCGGTCACGATCGCATCCGGGGAGGCACAAAACGTATCGATCGATCCGCCGGCGGTAGAACGCATTCTCGGCGCGGCGCGCTTTGAAAGCGATGTGGCCCTGCGCACCAGCGTGCCGGGCGTGGCGACGGGGCTGGCATGGACTCCGGCCGGCGGCGACATTCTGTTCATCGAGACGCAGCCGCGTGCGCGGCACCGGCAAGCTGATCCTGACCGGGCAACTCGGCGAGGTCATGAAAGAAAGCGCCCAAGCGGCGGTTACCCTGATCAAATCGCAAGCCGATCGATTGGGGATCGACCCAGCCGTGCTCGACAACAGCGATTTGCACATTCATGTGCCGGCGGGTGCGATTCCGAAGGATGGACCCAGCGCGGGTGTGGCCATCGCCACGTCGCTGGCTTCCCTGCTAACTCAGCGCACCGTGCGCGCGGATGTTGCCATGACCGGTGAAATCAGCCTGCGCGGCGTGGTCATGCCGGTGGGCGGCATCAAGGAAAAATGCGTCGCCGCCGCACGCGCCGGAATTCGCACCGTGATCTTGCCGGCGCGCAACCGCCGCGATCTCGAAGACATCCCTGACAGCGTGCGCACCGGTCTTCGAGTTCGTGTGGGCCGAGAGGATCGAGGACGTGCTCGCCAGAGCGCTCGAGGGCGCGCCCGCCGAGCAGGCCGCCGCTTAGTCAGAGATCCCGGTCCTTTCGATGCTGCGGCCACCAGCGCTGCAGCAACGCCGCCGCCCATTCCTTTCCGCCCAGGCCAAATGCCAACGCGATGGCGAGCATGATGCCGGCGAGAATGATGAGAAATGTCCGCTGCACGATGTCGCCGCCGACTTCAACCTGGCTCAAGGCGATCATCACGACGAACAGCATGATCACGTAGCGCACCAGCCGTCCCAACATGTCGGCGTCCGCGATCCGCGCATCCAGGCAATAGTTCTGCACCGCATTGCCGACGAAACGCGCGCAATACGAGCCAAATACCATGATCAGCATGGCGATCAGCAGCTTGGGAGCAAACAACACCGCGCGACCCAAGAGATCCGGAATGTAGGTCAAACCCAGGCCATTGAATGCAATGACGAGTGTGGCGATGATGACCAGCCAAAAGGCCACCAGCCCGAACAACGTCGTGGTATCGCCGTGCATGCCGGCCTGCTGCAAAAAATTGTCGGTGCCGGCGCGCTCGGTCAGTACGTTGAAATTGATGGCGCGCAACGCGCGCTCGACCGCAAAGCGCACCACCTTGGCCAGCAGCCATCCCGACCGCGACCACGAGCAGCGCCAGCAGCAGCTTCGGCAGGAAAGCGGCGGTCTGGTGCAGAAACTCTCGAGTTGCATCCACCAACATATCAATGCTTTGCATGAGAGCCCTCCATATCAGCTGCCCCAATCCAGAATTCCCTGCAGCGGAATACCGGCCCAGGTCGGCCGGTTGCCGATTTCGTAGCGCAATTCGTACAGCGCCTTTTCCAGTTCGAACAGCCCCAGCAATCCCTGGCCGGGTTGCAGCGCCTCGTACGCCGCCGCCGGCGCGCGCGGCTGCATCGTAGGCCGAGAGGAATGCGTTGCGCGCTTCGATCTCCCAAGCGCGCGCCAGAGGCGCCAATCTCGCCGCCTCCGCTTCATTGTGCGCGACGCTGCGCAGGGCGCTTTGCTGCACGTAGCTGAAGGAGCGCAGCATGCCGGCGACGTCGCGCAGCGGCGATTGCTTGGCGCGCCGCTCTTCCAGGCTGTGTCCCGGTTCGCCTTCGAAATCGATGATGACGAAATCATTGCGCGTCACCAGCACCTGGCCCAGATGATAGTCGCCGTGAATGCGGATCTTCATGCCCGGCGGCGTCGCTGCGGCGCACGTCCTCGATGCGCGCCAGAATCTGCTCGCGCTGCGCGAGCACCGCATTGGCGCGCTCGCGATCCGCTGCCGGCGACGGCATCGCACATTGGCGGCCAACAGATCAAGCGCGCTGCGCGCCTCCTCGAGCGCTCGCTGGCGGTAGGCGTCGATGTCGGCGCGCGTCAGCGGCTGCGGCGAAAACGCCGGATCCTTGCGTGGGCCGCGCCAAGCGCGCGGTGCAGCTCCGCGGTGCGCAGCGCCAGGACGCGGATCAGCGTGAGATAGGCCTCGTGCGCATTGGCCGGCAGCGCATCGCTCGCCGGCGTGGTGCGGTATTGCTCCAGATGCCGCCGCACATACTCGAGCGAATAAGTCCAGCCGTCGCCCTGATTGGCGACGTAGGCCTGCAGCATCGCCAGCAGGCGCGTCTGGCCGTCGTTGCCAACGTACTCGAGCACACCCGCCAACGGCGCGCAGTTCGCGAAATGCGCGACCTCGGTCAGATACAGGCCCATCTCGAGTTCCGGATTCATCCCGACGCGCAGCCGCCGGTAGCCCTTGAGCATCAGCCGCTCGCCCATATTGACGATGGTATTGGAGCTGGAGCCGCGCGGCCGCTCGACCGGCAAGGTCGCGAAGTCCGGACCCGCAATCTCTGCAAACGCGGCGCGTCGGCCTGAACTCGCAGCTTGCCGTGCGGACGTGGCGATCTCGCGGCCCGCCGCCATGGCCGCGACCATCGCGCGGCAGAACGACTCATCCGCAAACGCATCGCCCATCACGCCGACATTGGCCTGCTGGCGAATCTTCGCCACGGCGGAGGTCGACAGATTTTGGACGCGCTCATCCTCGCGCTCTTCCCAGGCCAGGGCCAGGGGCAAAAAGTAGCTCGCGCGCGGCTCCGGTGCCGTCGAGCTCGACCAGCGCCATCAGCCAGGTCACCTTGCCTTCCTGCCACAGCACCTGCTCCGTGATGCGCGCCCGCTCGATCGGTGTGCCCTTTGCCGCGTACCAGCGCTGCGTCTCGATGTAGCGCGGCAGCGTGTCGGTTTCGAATTGCGCCGGGTCTTCTCCGCCATGCCGATGCGCCAGGGCACCACGCGCTCGCGAAACAGGCTGATCCATCCGTCGAACAGCACCAGCACCGGCCGCTCTTCGACCGAGACGATCTGCTCGTGCCAGGAGGGCGCGGCGGCATCGGTGGACAGCCGGAACCAATAAAATCCGTAAGCCGGAAATGGTCAGCAGGTAAGGCAGTTCGCCGATCGGCGGGAAGGCGGTTCGCCCGAGCATTTCCACCGGCACCCGGCCCTTGAACGGCGACGAGATTCAGCTCCACCGGCTGCGCGGAGCGCGACAGATTCGCGACGCACAGAATCGTGTCCTCGCCGAACTCGCGCAAGTACGCCAGAATCTTGCGGTTGCCGGGCCGCAGGAAGCGGCGCGTGCCGCGGCCGAAGGCCTGGCTGGTCTTGCGCACCGCCAGCATGCGCTTGGTCCAGCTCAACAGCGAGCTGGGATCGCGCGATTGCGCCTCGACGTTGGTCGATTGGTAGCCGTACACCGCATCCATGATGGGCGGCAGGTACAGTCGCTGCGGATCGGCGCGCGAGAATCCGGCATTGCGGTCCGGACTCCATTGCATGGGCGTGCGCACGCCGTTGCGGTCGCCGATGAAGAAGTTGTCGCCCATGCCGATCTCATCGCCGTAGTACAGAATCGGCGATCCGGGCATGGACAAGAGCAGGCTGTTCATCAGCTTGATGCGGTCCAGATCGTTCTCCATCAACGGCGCGAGACGGCGCCGGATGCCCAGATTGATCCGCGCCTGATGATCGGACGCGTAGGTCGTGTACATGTAGTCGCGTTCCTTGCTGGTCACCATCTCCAGCGTCAGCTCATCGTGATTGCGCAGGAATATGGCCCACTGGCAGGTCTCCGGAATGTCCGGCGTCTGCTGCATGATTTCGATGATGGGATAGCGATCCTCCTGCGCGATCGCCATGTAAATGCGCGGCATCAAGCGGGAAGTGATAGGCCATGTGGCACTCATCGCCGTCGCCGAAATACTCGCGCACATCTTCAGGCCATTGATTGGCCTCGGCCAGCAAGAAGCGGTTCTGGTAGGAGGCATCGATGGCGGCGCGCAGCTCCTTGATGACCGCGTGAGTCTCGGGCAAATTCTCGTTGTTGGTGCCCTCGCGTTCGACCAGATACGGAATCGCATCGAGACGGAAACCGTCGACTCCCATGTCGAGCCAGAAGCGCATGATCTTGAGCACGGCTTCCATGACCCGCGGATTGTCGAAATTCAGATCCGGCTGATGGCTGAAGAAGCGGTGCCAGTAGTACGCCTTGGCCACCGGGTCCCAGGTCCAATTCGAGGTCTTCGGTATCGGTGAAGATGATGCGCGTGCCGAGATATTTCTGGTCCGTATCGCTCCAGACGTAGAAATCGCGCTGCGCGGAGCCCGGCGGCGCATGGCGCGCGGCCTGGAACCAGGGATGCTGATCCGAGGTGTGGTTGATGATGAGTTCGGTGACCACCTTCAGGCCCAGGCGGTGCGCCTCGTGCAGCATGTCGCGAAAGTCATCGAGCGTGCCGAATTGCGGATGCACGTTCTGGTAATCGGCAATGTCATAGCCGTCATCTTTGAGCGGCGAGGGATAGAAGGGCATCAGCCAGATGGTATTGACGCCCAAGTCGCGGATGTACTCCAGCTTGGAGGTCAGTCCCTTGAAGTCGCCGATGCCATCGTCGTTGGAATCGAAGAACGATTTGACGTTGAGCTGATAGATGACGGCATCTTTGTACCAGAGCGCATCGTTGGCGCTGATGCCGGTCGGCGGCGCCGTATCGAGAACCGGAACCTGGACATCGTTCATCTAGCGCGCTTCACAGGTAATAGTCGAAATCCTGCTCGCTGCGCACGCGCCGGCGCAGGCGAAACACATGCGCCGGCGCGCGCTGCGGGTCCAGCAACACATAGTTGCGCCGGCCGCGCCATATATAGCGCTGATCGCTCAGCAGATCGTGCACCTGATAAGGCTGATCGGGATCGAACTTCAACGCGCCGACATCGAGGTCCACCCAGCCGGACTGCGCGTGGTGCGGATCGAGATTGACGACGGTGAGGATCACGTTGCGTACTGCCGGCATCCGCCTTCAGATAGGCGATCAACTGATCGTTGTCGATTTTGCAGAAATGCAGGCCGGTATCGGATTGCAGCGCCGGTATTCTCGCGGCGGATGCGGTTCATGCGGGCAATCAGCGACCGCAGGCTGTCCGGCTGCTCGCAGAGCTCCAATGCCGCAGCTGATATTTTTCCGAATCGCGGTACTCCTCGCTGCCCGGCTCGCGCGGAGCGCTTTCCATCAGCTCATAGGTCGGCCCGTAGATGCCGTAGTTCGCCGCAGAGCGTGGCGGCAAGAATCAACCGTGCCGCATACACCGGACGCAAGCCCGATTGCAGCGTCTCCGGCAGGATGTCGGGCGTGTTGGGCCACACATTGGGCCGGTAGTATTCGCGTCCCGGACCCTGCGCTGAGTTCGGTGAAATATTCGGTCAGTTCCTGCTTGGTATTGCGCCAGGTGAAATACGTGTACGACTGCGAGAAGCCCAGTTTGGCCAGCCGGTGCATGACCTTCGGCCGGGTAAAGGCCTCGGCGAGGAAGATGACGTCCGGATGATCGCGCTTTGGTGGCGTTGATCAGCCATTCCCAGAAAGCGAACGCCTTGGTATGCGGATTGTCGACGCGGAAAATTTTGCACGCCCGCGTGCGATCCAGAAGTCGACGACGCTCTTGAGTTCGGCCCACAGCGCGCGCCAGTCGCGCGGTCTCGAAATCGAACGGATAGATGTCCTGATATTTCTTCGGAGGATTCTCGGCGTATTGCACGCTGCCGTCGGGGCGGTGCTTGAACCACTGCGGATGCTGCGTCACGTACGGATGGTCCGGAGCGCATTGAAACGCGATGTCCAGGGCGATTTCGATGCCCAGCGCGCGCGCCACATCCAGCAAGCCGCTCGAAGTCCTCGAAGCTGCCGAGCTGCGGCAGAATGTCCTTGTGGCCGCCTTCCGCGGCGCCGATGGCCCAGGGACTGCCGACATCGCCGGGCTTGGCGCGCAAGGCATTGTTCGTGCCTTTGCGATTGACGCGGCCGATGGGATGAATGGGCGGAAAATACAGCACGTCGAAGCCCATTTCCGCCAGATACGGCAGCCGCGCCTCGACATCGCTGAATTTTCCGTGCTGCGCCGATTTGCGCCGCGGCCGACCGCGGAAACAATTCATACCAGCTGCTGAACGCCGCGCGCTTGCGATCGACGATGAGCTCCAAGGTGGCGCTCGCCGCCAGGCTGCGATCCGCATACCGCGCAACGACCTGCGCGCGCGCCGGATCCAGCGCCAAGGCCCGTAATGCCGTGACATCGGCCGCCGAGCGCCTTCAGGCGTCGCGCAGCTGCGCGGACCACTCAGTGAGAATTGCGGCATCGCTGCCCGCAGCCCGCGCCGCCGCCTCGTCGATGAGTGCGGCGCCGACTTCAAGGCCACGCGGATGTCGCTCATTTCTTCGCGTCGTTCCAACTCGCGCCGCCAGGATTCGAAGTGATCCACCCATGCCACGACCGTGCATTGGATAGCGTCCCGGCTGCGGCGGCGTGAATTCCGCCGTCCACACATCG
This sequence comes from uncultured Gammaproteobacteria bacterium, assembly GCA_963771615.1. Taxonomy (GTDB): domain Bacteria; phylum Pseudomonadota; class Gammaproteobacteria; order Steroidobacterales; family Steroidobacteraceae; genus Bog-1198. The sequence goes on along the minus strand of CAVYUD010000002.1, from coordinate 68,487 downwards.
TTACCTTGCGCCTGCATGTCGACTTCGAAGTCGGCGTTGGCGGACGCCCACGCAGTGCCAGCGCAGCACCACGCGCAGTTGGTCGTGACCGTCGGTGAAGCAGTGGGCTTCGATGGCAACGCCTTCCCCGGCAATACGCTTGGCCGGAAATCGGCCGCCATCGACGATCGGTAGAACCGCGTCGATGACGGCGCGCACCCTGCCCTCGCTGATAGCGGCCGTCGTGTCGACCGGCGATCGCTGTTGACGCGGCGCGGTCGAAGCGAGACTGTGCTTGGCGGGCGGCGCCTTGCGCTTGGCGCTAGCCACGGCCTTCCCAGCGCAGCACGAGGGTCGACAAGCGGCGGCAGGGTGAGATTGATCGATTCGACGCGGCCGTGCGCGCCCACGGGCACCGATTCGACAGCGCCCAGGTTGCCCCAGCCGGCGCCGCCGTAATCCCGCGCATCGGTGTTGATGATTTCGCGCCAAACGCCCGCGCGCAGGCACGCCGACCAGAAAATTGGTGCGCGGCACCGGGCGTAAAATTGCACACCACCAGCAGCGGCGCGCCGCCGTTCGCCGACTTGCGCAGAAACGCGATGACGCTCATTTCGGCATTGCCGACATCGACCCATTCGAACCCCGCAGGCGAGAAATCGAGCTCGATGCAGCGCCGGCTTCGCGGCGGTAAACGCGGTTCAAATCGCCGATGAGGCGCTTGATGCCGGCGTGTTCCGGCAGGTCGGACACCCACCACTCCAGTTCGCCTTCGTGCGTCCATTCGCGGCGCTGCCCGAATTCCGCCGCCCATGAACAGCAGCTTCTTGCCGGGATGCGCCCACATATAGCCATAGAGCGTGCGTAAATTCGCGAACTTTTGCCAGTCATCGCCCGGCATCTTGCCGATGAGCGAACCCTTGCCGTAAACCACTTCATCATGCGACAGCGGCAACACGAAGTTTTCGTTGAAGGCATATATCAGCGAGAACGTCAGTTGGCCATGATGATACTTGCGGTAGACCGGATCCTCTTTCATGTACGCGAGTGTGTCGTGCATCCAGCCCATGTTCCACTTCAAGCCGAATCCGAGACCGCCCATGTCCGTGGGCCGCGACACCATTGGCCAAGCGGTCGATTCCTCCGCAATCATGGTCGCATCCGGATAATCCCGGTATACGGCTTGATTCAGGATGCGCAAGAATTCGATGGCCCCAAGATTCTCACGGCCGCCGAAACGGTTGGGAATCCATTCGCCCTCTTTGCGCGCATAGTCCAAATACAGCATGGATGCGACGGCATCCACGCGCAGCCCGTCGATGTGATATTTCTCGAACCAGAACAGCGCCGAGGACACCAGGAAGCTGCGCACCTCATTGCGCCCGAAATTGAAAATCGATGAATTCCATTCGGGATGAAATCCCTGGCGCGGGTCCGCATGCTCATACAGATGAGTACCATCGAAATACGCCAACCCATGCTGATCGGCGGGAAAATGCGACGGCACCCAGTCGAGAATGACGCCGATTCCGCGCTCATGCAGGTGATCGACGAAGTACATAAAATCCTGCGGCGTGCCGTAGCGCGCCGTCGGGGCGAAATACCCGGTGGTTTGGTATCCCCACGAACCATAGAAAGGGTGCTCGGTGATCGGCATCAGTTCGACATGCGTAAATCCGAGCTCGTTGAGATAGTCGGCTAAGGCATGTGCCAATTCGCGGTAGTTGAGAAAATTGCCGTCCTTGCGGCGCCAGGAACCGGCGTGCAGTTCATAGATGGACATGGGCGCGTCCAGCCCGTTGCGGGCGGCGCGCGATGACATCCAGCCGGCATCGTGCCACGTGTAATCCAACTTCCACACGCGCGATGCCGTCGCGGGAGGCAGCTCACAGAAGGTAGCGAAGGGGTCCGCCTTTTCGACGCGATAGCCGTTCGCATGGGAAGTGATGTGGTACTTGTATGCTTGGCCGTGCTGCACACCCGGTACGGTGCCCTCCCAGATCCCCGAGTGATCGCCGCGCGGCGTCAGCCGGTTGCTCTGTGCATTCCAGCCGTTCCAATCGCCGATTACGGACACGTCCGAAGCATTGGGGGCCCAAACGGCGAAGCTCACACCGCGGCCATCAGCGGTCGGATGCGATCCCAATTCCGTATACAGCCGACCGTGCGTGCCTTCGCGGAACAAATAAATGTCTTGATCGGTCAGCACGAATGCCGGCTCTCTTGATGCAGCATATTCACCTCAGTATCGCCACGCTGATCAAGGCGCCGCGCAGACCAGGGTAGGCGTTGGTCCGACTGAATAATGTCATCGCGCTACCCCTTAAGTGTGTAGGACTTTGCTGGCCGTGCAAAGGGCTTAAGGTCGCGCCTCTTGCACCAATCGATATCCCACGGCCGTTTCCGTCAGTATATGCCTGGGCTGCGCCGGATCATCCTCGAGTTTTTGCCGCAGATGTCCCATGTAAACACGCACGTAGTGTCCATCCTCGGAATGCGCGGGTCCCCATACCTCGCGCAAGATCTGCCTGTGCGTCAGCACTTTGCCGGCGTTGGCGATCAACAGACTGAGCAAACGAAACTCAATCGGTGTCAAGTGAATTGACGCCCCGGCCTTGTGGACGGTGCGCAGGTTCAGATCGATCTTGACGTCGCCGAAGCAGAATACCGCACCCGCATCCGTGCCGGCTTCCAAGTGCCGCCGTGAGGTGGCGCGAACGCGGGCAAGCAGTTCCCCGACGCCAAATGGCTTGGTCAGGTAATCGTCCGCGCCGGCGTCCAACGCCGCAATCTTGTCCTGCTCGTCAACCCTCGCCGATAGAACGATGACCGGCACCTTCGACCAACTGCGAAAAGCATGCAAGAATTCGACACCGTCTCCATCCGGCAACCCCAAGTCGAGAATGATGAGGTCCGGCCTGCGAGTTCGTGCATCGGTCAATCCCTGCCGCACCGTTTCAGCCTCGTGCACGCTCCAGCCCTCCGCCTCCAACGCGGTGCGCACAAAACGGCGGATTTGCGGCTCATCCTCGATGAGGATCGCAACGGGCAGCGGCTCAGCCATGGTTGACCTTGTCTTCGGGTTCGAGGGCAGGCGGCGGCGTTCCCAGCGGCAGCGTAAACGTGAAAATCGCGCCGCCCCCCGGACGTTGCGAGGCTGTGATCTTTCCTTGGTGCGACTCGATGATCGCGCGGCAAATGGCGAGCCCCAATCCCACACCCGGGGTAGAAGACTCGCGTTCACCGCGCGTGAATTTTTGAAAAACCGCCTCCTCGCGTCCCGCGGGCAGTCCGGGACCGTTGTCCGCGACCGACACGCTGAGCTGATCGCCACTCACCTGCGCCGACAAGGTCACGGTGCTGCCGGGCGGCGTGTACTTCGATACGTTCTCGAGCAGGTTCACCAACACGCGTTCGATCAACACGGCGTCGAACTTGACCAAGGGCAAATCGCGCGGCAGCTGCACCACGACGGAGTGCCGTTGCAGCATGCTGCGCGCCGCCTCGAGCGCCGCACCCACCACTTCCTCCAAAGGCTGCCACTGCAAATTCAATTTCACCTCGCCGCTTTCGATGCGCGCCATGTCCAGCAGATTGCTGACCATGGTGCTCATGCGGTGCGCCTCATCCTGGATCGCCTGCGCGGTTTCCAGCTGCACGTTCGACAATTTGGGCGCGGTGATCGCCAAGGATTCCGCCAATCCCACCAGCACCGTCAAGGGCGTGCGTAGATCGTGCGACAGCGCCGCCAGCAGCGAATTGCGCAGCCGCTCGGATTCCATCTTGAGCAGCGCATCCTGTGCCACGCCGACGTAATGGACTCGTTCCAGAGCAATCGCAATCAGCGCCGCGAAAGTATCGAGCAACTGCCGTTGCTCCGGAATGCGCAATATCCGGCGGTTGTGGGCTTTAACCGCCAATACGCCGCGCGCCTTGGTTGGTGCGCGCAGCGGAATATATAGAACCTCACTGCCGGGCAAGGTATCGGTACCGAAACCTGCCGGCTGACCCCGATCAAAGGCCCACTGGGCGGTGCCGATTTCGACCGCCAATCCCGCGACATTCGGCATGGTCGCGATCAATCTGCCGCTGGCATCCGGCAGCAATAACGCGGCGTTTGCGCGAAATGTCCGTCGAATGGAGTCATCGCTCATCTTTACGACTTGTTCGACCTGCACGGCGCCGGACAAATCGCGCGCGAATTCGTACAACGAGCCGGCGCGCTCCTCGCGGTGTGATGCCACGCGCGCCTGGAAACGCAACCCCGCAGTCAGCTGGCCGGTGATCAGACCCACCGCCAGCATGATAAAAAACGTCAACAGGTACTGCACATCGCTCACTGCAAACGACAGGCGCGGCGGCACGAAGAAGAAATCGAAGGCGCACACGCTCAGGACCGCGGCGAGCGCGGCCGGCCCCCTTCCGAGGCGCACTCCCACCAGCACCACCGCCAAAATGAAGATCGCCACGATGTTGGAGTTATCGAAGTGCGCCGCCAGCGGCACCGAGATCAGCGTCACGCCGACACAGGCGATCGCGGCCCACAAATAACGCAGACGTTTGAGCTTGCCCCGCTTGCGGGACTCCGGGTCGACAGCGGGCGGCAGGGCGCGCGCGGACTCTCGCGGCCGCTGTCCCTGGCGGAAGTTTCCGCGCGGCCGACTTCGATCAAATCGATGTCGGGCGCCAGCAGCGCCAGTTTCTGGCCGCTGGAACGCTGCCAAGGCCACAAGCGCCTAATGGGATCGCGTCCGATGACGAGTTTGGACAAATTATTCGTGCGCGCGTAGGCGACGATGCTCTCGGCAATCTCCGCACTCGCGATCACTGCCGTGGTCGCGCCCAATTGCTGCGCCAAATTCAAGTTCGCGAGAATCTTCTCGCGCTTCGCCGGGGCCAAGCCGCTGCAGACCCGGAGTTTCAACATAAATGGCATGCCACTCGGTATTCAGCTGCCCTGCCAAGCGTGCCGCCGCGCGGACCACGCGCTCGGCGCCCGCATCCGGCCCGACGCAGGTCAACAGCGCCGTGCCGGTCTTCCAAACAGATTCGATGGACTGATCGACCCGATAGGCTTGCACGTCGCCCTCGATCCGATCCGCAGTACGTCGCAGGGCCAGTTCCCGCAACGCCATCAAATTGCCCTTGCGGAAAAAATGCTGCGCGGCATGCTCGGCCTGCTGCGCGACATAGACCTTACCGGCCTTCAGTCGCGCCAGCAGCTCGTCCGCGGGGATGTCGACCAGCACGACTTCATCGGCGGCGTCGAACACCTTGTCAGGAACGGTCTCCCAGACGCGTACGTTGGTGATGCCGCCCACCACGTCGTTGAGACTTTCCAGGTGCTGCACGTTCAGCGTGCTGAATACGTCGATGCCCGCCGCCAGCAGCTCATCGACATCCTGCCAGCGCTTTGGGTGGCGAGTTCCCGCGACATTCGAGTGCGCCAACTCGTCGACTAAAATCAACTGTGGATGCCGTGCCAGCGCCGCATCCAAGTCGAATTCGAGCGAGCGTCTTACCGCGATACTCAATCGACTTGTGGCGGCAAAACCTCCAAGCCCTCGAGCAATGCGGCAGTCTCCGCGCGGCCGTGGGTTTCGACCACGCCCACCAGCACGGAGCGCCCCTCGCTCGCCAGCTTGCGCGCCGCGACCAGCATCGCGTAGGTTTTGCCGACGCCGGCCGATGAGCCGAAATAAATCCGCAGCTTGCCGCGCCGCGCCTGCAGTTCCTGCCGTTTGACCTTCGCGAGCAGCAAGTCCGGATCGGGGCGTTGGTCGGTCGGTGTTGCCATCGAACGCTATTCTGAGCGATTTACCATCCCATTTGCCGCCCGTTGGCGGTCTAGCCGTTAAAATTTGACCATGACGCCGGCGCCGACGACAACCTCGCGCGTGCGCAGATCCGGAAACCAGTCATTCGCACTGCAGTTATTCGGTAGTCGGATCCGCCCCGCCGCCGACGCAACTCGCCGGCGAACCGCTGTTGCCGCCCGGAGGCGTCACGCCGCCCGAGCCCGACCAGTACGGTACGCTCGAGTGCCGAAACGTCGCTTCGGTCCACCAGGTAATCCAATCCTTGGGCATGTACTGCAGATTGAGCTGCGTATCCCATTGGTACAGCTTCTGTCCCGGCTGTTGCGTGAAATAGGGCGACCCGCTGGCCGCCGTCGCTCCATTGATCGGGGGCGTCAGGGCCAGGTAGCGGCCCGGATTGTTCATGAAGCCGCCGCCGATCGTCACCGCGTACAGATCGTTGTGGAACCAGGTACGGTCGTAGAGCATCATGCCGAAGAAGTTGTCTTTGTTCGGCCCGTGCGTACAGTTGATGCCGCCGCCGTACTGGCAACCGATGTCGACGGTATAGCTGAACGCCATCTTCGACACGCCGTCGCCGCCCAGGCCGTGCGCATCGTAGTACTTCACCAAGATGCTGTCGTCTTCGTGAATGCGCTTCACTTGCGAATAGTTGATCGGCGGCCCGGCGCCCACCAAGGATCCGGCCGCGGCGCTCGGATTGCCGCCGTTTTGCGGCTGGCACAACGTATCGACGGTTCCCTGATTGCCGTTGTTGCGTTTGACAATTCAAATTGTCCTGGCCGATGGAATAGCTGTTGAAGACCAACTTCAGCGAGTCGTTGGGGATCCAGAGTATCTGGCCGCCGAAACCCGGACGGCGGTTGAACTTGGCATACGACTGCCAGCCGTTGATGAGCCAGGGCTCGATTTTCAAATTCTGCGTCGGCCACCATTGGACGCGCAGACCATTGAAGAACCAGGGCGTGTTGGACGATACGAAAGACGGCTGGTAAGTCCAATTGTCGTAGTTGTAGTAGCTGAACAAGCCGATGTACGACACGAACACGCCGGCGTCGACGTTCAGTCCGTGATTGACATCGAAGTGATATCCGGCATTCGCTTCCGAGAAATATCGGTAGGCATTGTCCAGATCCCATTGCCCGACGGAGGAGCTGGCGTCATTGCGCGGCGTGGTGGTGGCGAACATGCCGAACATCGACAAAAAGCGCGCTCTTACATTGTCCCAGTGAAAGTCGCCGCCGAAGCTCACCTGTTCGATCTGGAATTCCCCGGAGCGGAACTCCTCAGTGGATCCGACGATGGTGTGATCCTGCGGATGATTCAGGCTCTGCAGATAATTCACGTCCAGGCGGATTTCGGGCGTGAAGAACTTCGTATCGAACACCGGCGCCTTCTCACGCGACGTGCCGTTCATCCAGCCCACGTAGCCAACCTGAGCCCACGGGGTCTTGGTATCCACTTCGGGGCCCGCGTCCGGCGCCTGCAGGGCCTCGGGTACCGTCACTGAAGCAACCGCGGCCGGCGGTGCCGCGGTTGCGATCCCCGGCGACGCCGCAATTGACGGCGCTGCAGCACTCGGCACGGACATCACCACGTCGTGGCGCGTGGCTTTGCTGGTCACGACCTGCAGCGCGGGAACCTGCACTTCCGGATAACCATCCAATTGCAGCGTCAAGGACCACGTACCCGGCGGCAGATCGGCAAACGAGTAAATGCCGTCGCTGCCGGACAGCGTCGCGCGAATCGCACCACCGTCGGATCTCACCGCCGTCACCGTCGCGCCGGAAACAGGAATCTTATCCGGGTTCCTGACGATACCGACGATCGCTCCGGGCGCATGCCCGGGCGCCGAGGTTTCATCGGCGCGCACGTTCATTGTAAGCCCGATGGCAGCGACGAATATTAAAAGCGTTTTCAAACCAGACTGGCTTTTCATCTACTTATCCTCAAAAAAATTCCTTATTGATCGACAAATCAGCGCAATCAATCGGGCAATCATGGCAACCGATCAAGCGCGAGATTGAGTTCGAGCACATTGATCCGACGCTCGCCGATGATGCCGAACAGGCGCTCACGCACATGCGCGTTGATCAGCGTTTCAACCCGAGGGAGTTCAACATGGCGCGCGCGGGCGACGCGCGCGGCTTGGTATTCCACGGCCGCAGGACTCAGGTCCGGATCGAGACCGCTGGCGGACGCCGTCACCAGCTCGACGGGGATCGGACTATTGTTGTCCGGATCCGCATCGTGCAACGCCTTGGCATTGGCTTTCACGGCATCGATGAGCGCCGGATTCAACGGTCCCAAGTTCGAGGCACCCGAGGCCAAGCCGTTATAAGGCTGAGGCGTGGTGGCAGACGGCCGTCCCCAGAAGTACTTGGGATCCGAGAAACTCTGGCCGATCAAAGTCGATCCGCGCAGCGTGCCGTCCTGATAAATCAGGCTGCCGGCAGCTTGATGCGGGAATGCCAACTTCGCGACGCCGGTAATGGCGAAGGGATAGACGATCCCGAGCAGCAGCGTCATGAGCGCAAGGAGACTGACCGCGGGGCGAATGAGTTGAAGGAACATACTTATTCTCCTCAGGCCCAGCCTGCGGCCGACAAGATCATGTCGATGAGTTTGATGCCCGGAAACGGCACGAGAATGCCGCCCAGCCCATAGACGAGCAGGTTGCGCCGCAGAAGAGGACCGGCGCCGAGCGGCCGATACTTCACGCCTCTGATGGCGAGCGGAATCAGAACGACGATGATCAGCGCGTTGAAAATCACCGCCGACAGGATTGCGGAGTTAGGCGTCGCCAGATGCATGATGTTGAGCGCGCCCAGCTCGGGATAGGTCATCGCGAAAGCGGCCGGAATGATGGCGAAGTACTTGGCGACGTCATTGGCAATCGAGAATGTTGTCAGGGCGCCGCGCGTCATCAACATCTGCTTGCCGGTCTCGACAATTTCGATGAGCTTGGTTGGGTTCGAGTCGAGGTCGACCATGTTGCCGGCTTCCTTGGCCGCCTGCGTGCCGGTGTTCATCGCCACCGCAACGTCCGACTGTGCAAGCGCAGGCGCATCATTCGTGCCGTCACCGGTCATCGCAACCAAGCGCCCTTGAGCCTGATGCTCGCGAATCAATTTGAGTTTCGCTTCCGGCGTCGCTTCGGCGAGAAAGTCGTCGACCCCCGATTCGGCGGCGATTGCTGCCGCGGTGAGGCGATTGTCGCCCGTGATCATGATGGTCTTGATACCCATGTGCCGCAGGTCGGCGAAGCGTTCCTTGATGCCGCCCTTGACGATGTCCTTGAGTTCAATGACGCCGAGCACACGGCCGCCATCGGTGACGACCAACGGGGTGCTGCCCTGGCGCGCAACGCGCTGCACGGCTTCTTCGACCAACGCAGGGAATGGCTTCCCCAGCTCCTCGACATACTTGACGATGGTGTTCGGCGCGCCCTTGCGAATCTGGCGCTCGCCGATGTCGACGCCGCTCATGCGCGTGTGTGCCGAGAACGGCACGAAAGTCGCACCGAGCGTGCTCAAATCCCGCTCACGCAGATTGAAGCGCTGCTTGGCGAGGATGACGATGCTGCGCCCTTCGGGAGTCTCATCGGCAAGCGAAGCGAGTTGCGCAGCATCGGCCAACTCCTGCTCCGTCACGCCGGGCGCCGGTAGAAACACGGTCGCCTGCCGATTGCCGAGCGTAATCGTGCCGGTCTTGTCGAGCAGCAGCACGTCAACGTCTCCGGCCGCTTCCACGGCGCGGCCGGAAGTCGCGATCACGTTTGCCTGCATCATGCGGCTCATGCCGGCCACGCCGATCGCCGACAGCAGTCCGCCGATCGTCGTGGGGATGAGGCACACCAGCAGCGCCACCAGCGCGGTGATGGTGATGGGACTGCCCACCTTGCTGACCTCAACGGCGAACAGCGAGAACGGCAACAACGTGACGATCACGATGAGAAACACCAGGGTCAAAGCCACCAGCAAAATGGTCAGCGCAATCTCATTGGGAGTTTTCTGGCGCTTCGCCGCCTCGACCATGGAGATCATCCGGTCGAGAAAGGTCTCGCCGGGATTGACCGTTACCCGCACGATGAGCCAGTCCGATAGCACGCGCGTACCGCCGGTGACGGATGCGAAGTCGCCGCCCGATTCGCGAATGACCGGCGCCGACTCGCCGGTGATGGCGCTCTCATCGACCGAGGCAACGCCCTCGATGACTTCGCCGTCGGCCGGGATGGTGTCATGCGTCTCCACCAGCACCACGTCGCCTTTCCTCAAGTCCTCCGCCTTGACCGGCGTTGTCTGCCTTGCGCCCGGGCTGTTCTGCACCAGGCGTTTGGCCATGACCGTCTGGCGCATGTTGCGCAGTGCCGAGGCCTGTGCGCGACTGCGGCCCTCGGCGAGCGCTTCGGCGAAATTGGCGAAGACGACGGTGAACAGCAGCCACACGGTGATGGCGAGAATGAAGCCGGCGGGCGCTTCTCCGTGTCCGGCGAGCGCCTGGCCGTAGAGCAATGCCGTCACAATCGTGCCGAGATAGACCACGAACATCACCGGATTGCGCCATTGAATGCGCGGATCGAGCTTCTTGAACGAGTCGAGCAGCGCGGGCCCAAGGAGCTTGCGATCAAACAGCGAGAGTTGTTGCCGCGGCATAGAGAACTCGTTACTTGGCAGCCGCGAGCATGAAGTGCTCGACGACCGGCCCCAGCGCCAGCGCCGGGACATAGGTTAGGACACCGATGAGGAGAATCGAGCCGATGAGAAGGATCACGAACAAGGGCCCATGTGTGGGCATCGTGCCTTCCGTGACCGGAACCCGCTTCTTCGCCGCGAGCGATCCGGCGATGGCAAGCGCCGCCATGATCGGCCAGAAACGGCCGATGAACATCGCCAGGGCCGTCGCCACGTTATAGAAAACCGAAGTCGCCGTAAGGCCGCCGAACGCGCTGCCGTTATTGTTGGCCGCCGAAGAGAAAGCATACAAAATCTCGCTGAAGCCGTGGGGACCAGGGTTTGCGACTCCGGCCTTGCCGGCGACCGTCATCACGGCAACCGCAGTACCGATGAGCACGGCAAATGGCGTCGTCAGAATGAACACCGAGGCCATTTTCATCTCGTACGCTTCGATCTTCTTGCCCAGGTACTCAGGCGTTCTGCCGATCATCAATCCGGCAATGAACACGCCCAGAATGGCGAACATCAGGATCGAGTACACGCCCGTGCCAACACCTCCGGGCGCTACCTCGCCGAGTTCTATCAACAGCAATGGCACAAAACCGCCGATCGGCGTCATTGAGTCGTGCATGGTGTTGACCGCGCCGCAGGATGTGGCCGTGGTGACGGCCGCAAACAGCGCCGAGGCGGCTATGCCGAAGCGGGTTTCCTTGCCCTCCATGTTGCCGCCCGCCTGCAGGGTGCTAGCGACCTGGTCAATGCCTTGCCTTTGAATCAGGGGGTTGCCGAGTTGCTCACTGTGAAAAGCCAGAATCACCAACGGCACAAGCAGGATCAGCATGGCGGCAAGGATCACCCAGCCTTGGCGGGTATCCCCGACCATTTTGCCGAACGTATAAGTCAGCGCGAACGGGATCAGCAGAATTGCGAAAATCTCCAGCAAGTTCGTCAAGGGCGTCGGATTCTCGTAGGGATGAGCGGAATTCGCGTTGAAGAAGCCGCCCCCATTCGTGCCGAGTTCCTTGATGGATTCTTGCGAAGCGATCGGTCCCATCGGCAGCGTTTGTATCTGCGTCGTCGCCGTCTCGGTCACGGCGTTGCCGGCGGCGTCTTTAATGGGATTGCCCGCCGCGTCGGTCTTTGGATTCTGATAAGTAGTCTTTTCGATGGTCGTCGCGTCCCGGTAGCCCGCGAAATTTTGGATAACGCCCTGACTGACGAGCACGAGCGCAAGCACCGCGGCGAGCGGCAGCAGCACATACAGAGTCGCGCGCGTGACATCGACCCAGAAATTGCCGACGGTCTTGACTGTGTGCCGCGCAAAACTACGGATCAAAGCGATTGCCACGGCAATGCCGGTAGCCGCGGACAGAAAGTTCTGCACCGCGAGCCCGGCCATCTGCGTGAGATATCCCATGGTCGACTCGCCGGAGTATCCCTGCCAGTTGGTGTTGGTAATGAAACTCACGGCGGTGTTGAAAGAAGAGTCAGGGCTGACAGCCGCGAACTTTTGCGGGTTGAGCGGAAAGAAGAGCTGCAGGCGTTGCAAGCCGTAAACGACGACCGCGCCCAACACATTGAACAGGAGCAAGGCGAGCGCGTATTGCGTCCAGGACATTTCCTCTGCGGAATGGATCCCACAGAGGCGATAGAGCAGATTTTCGACGCGACTGCCGGCGCGTAAGGCGAGGTTCGGCGGCCCCTCTCGGTCGCGATCGACCTGCATGACATCGGCGATGTAGCTGCCGAGCGGCTTGACACAAAGCAAGACGATGCCGAGGAACGCGGTCAGCATCACGCCAAACATCGTATTGACGTCCACTAGAACTGCTCCGCGCGCAGCAGTGCATACAGCAGGTAGCCGAACAAAAACAGCGCGAGCACGGCCGCCAGGCCATAGATGATCATGAGGTCTTCCCGAGACGCTCGAACGCCCACACCAGAGCGTGCGTAACGCCGTAGAGAGCGACGAGAATCAGCAGATAAATGGCGTCCATACCGAAGAATGCTAGTTGCGGCGATATAAAGTTCTTGTAGTTTTTTGCTTTTTCGCGCGCTGCGGGCCCGCACGCATGGCCAGCCCGCCGCTTTCTACATTTTCTTTATGCCGGGGCGGCTAGTCTGGCGATTCCGTTCTCCTTTGCTGATAAGGATACAAGTCTCGATGCCTCGCGCCCGACTCCTGAGCTTTGCGCTGCTGACCTTCGCGGTCGTTGAATACGGTCACTTACACATCGATCACTCCGGTGCGCGCCCTGGCGCATTGGGACTTACGCGGCTCGAGCGCGACCTTGAACGGAAAATCGTGCAAAATACCCGGATCCGCATCGGAGATCCGCATGTCGAGCACCGCACCGACCGAATCCATATTGGAACCGGCACTGCCGATCATTGATCCGCACCATCACTTGTGGGATTGGCCGCCGGCGGTGCTCGCCGCCCGACCCGAGCATGGTTTCAGCACCGTCATTCGTCGCGCGCCGCGATATTTATTGCCTGAATTGCTGGCCGACCTCAATACCGGGCACAACATCCGCGCCACGGTCTTCGTTCAATGCGGCGCGATGTACCGGGCCGATGGGCCAGAAGCGTTCAAGCCCGTCGGCGAAACGGAATTCGTGAATGGCGTGGCGGCGATGTGCGCGAGCGGCACCTATGGAGCGGTCCGAGCATGCGCCGGGATCGTCGGTCACGTTGATCTCACCGCCGGCGCCGTGGTGAGCGAGGTGCTGGAAGCGCACCTGAAAACCGCGAGCGAGCGTTTTCGCGGCATTCGTCACAGCGCCTCGTACGATCCGGATTCGAATGTGCTCGGACCGCTGGTGCGTGTCGGCCCTGGATTGTTTGCGCAAAAAAACTTCCGCGAAGGCTTTGCGCAGCTGGGTAAGTTCAAGCTGTCTTTCGATGCATGGTTGCTGGAGCCGCAACTTCCCGAATTGATTGATCTGGTGCGATCCTTTCCCGGCACACCCGTAATTCTCGATCATGTCGGGACGCCGCTGGGAATTGCCGGCTATCAAGGCAAGCGCGAGGAGCGATTTCCGATCTGGCGCGATGCAATCGCCAAGCTTGCCGAGCTGCCAAATGTGAGCGTCAAACTCGGCGGTCTCGCAATGGCTTTTTGCAATTTTCCGTCTTTCTTGCAGTCGCCCGCCGCCGCCTCAACTCAGCTTGCGGCAGAATGGCGCCCGTACATTGAAACCTGCATTGAATTATTCGGCGTGAATCGCTGTATGTTCGAGAGCAATTTTCCCGTGGATATGGGCAGCTGCAGCTACCCTGTTCTCTGGAACGCCTTCAAAATACTGGCCAAGAATTATTCGGCGGATGAGAAAACCGCCCTGTTCAGCGGCACCGCGCAGCGCGTCTACCGGCTGAAAATCTAGTCATCGCCATGCATGTCGTAAAATCGGATCCAACACTTTCGAAGGCCGCCACCTACCGCGAAATCGGCGTGCAACTCTCCGGCTTGTTCTCCGGCGAGCGCGACGGCTTGGCCAATACCGCCAACATGTGCGCCTTGCTGTACCAAATGCTGCCTGATGTGAATTGGGTGGGATTCTACTTTCTGCGCGGCGGCGAGTTGGTGCTGGGGCCGTTCCAAGGCAAGGTGGCCTGCGTCCGCATCCCGCTGGGACGTGGCGTCTGCGGTACCGCCGCTGCACGCAGGGAAACCTTGGTGGTCCCCGACGTGAATGAATTTCCCGGACACATTGCCTGCGACGCGTCGTCGCGTTCCGAAATTGTCGTGCCCCTGGTGCAAGATGGGCATCTCGTGGGCGTGCTGGATCTCGACAGCCCGAGCCCATCCCGGTTCAACCACGAAGATCGCGAAGGACTCGAGGCGGCCGCGATTCTGTTAGTTCAGTCCTCAGAGCTTGATAACTTATACGACTATCGGGGGTGATCGGCACAATGAATGCAACTTCGCGCGTGGCGCTACTCTTGTTGACAGCCTTGGCGGTATCCGGGGTGTTGGCTGCCGAGCCCTTCCCTTCGACTTACCAAGTGCCCGTCAATGCACCGGTGCTGATCCAAGGCGCGACCGTCCTCACCGGCACCGGTGAACGCCTGGAAGGCACGGACGTATTGATCAGCAACGGTAAAATACAATCGATTGGCAAAGGGCTGACGGCGCCCGCAGACGCGCGCATCATCGATGCGCGCGGCAAATGGGTCACGCCGGGCATCATCGACATCCATTCGCACCTGGGCGTTTACGCCAGTCCCGCCGTAAAAGGCCTTGATGATGGCAACGAGGCGACCAGTCCCGTGACTTCCAATGTTTGGGCCGAACACTCGGTCTGGCCGCAGGATCCTGGATTCGAGGCCGCGCTGGAAGGCGGCGTGACGACCCTGCAGATTCTTCCCGGCTCGGCGAATCTCATCGGCGGCCGTTCCGTAGTGCTCAAGAATGTACAAGCCGTGACCTATCAAGCCATGAAATTTCCCGGCGCCGCCTACGGCCTCAAGATGGCCTGCGGCGAGAATCCGAAACGCGTCTACGGTGGTAAAAATCAGGCGCCTTCAACGCGCATGGGCAACGTCGCGGGATACCGCCAAGCCTTTGCCGATGCGCAGGATTATCAGCAACAGTGGGACAAGTATCAGCGCGAACTCGCGCAGTACAACAAGAAGAAGGCGGAGCACGCGGATGGTGCCGCCAAGAAATCCAAGGACAAGGACAGTGCAGCGGACAAGGATCCCATGCCGCCGAGTCCTCCGAAGCGCGATCTGAAGCTCGAGACTCTGGCTGAAGTGATGAAGGGCACTATTCGCGTACATATGCACTGCTATCGTTCCGATGAAATGGCAACGATGCTCGATGTGGCCGACGAATTTGGCTTCAAGATCACCGCATTCCATCACGCCGTGGAGGCCTACAAAATCGCCGATCGTCTCGCCGACAAAAACGTGTGCGCGGCGATGTGGGCCGATTGGTGGGGCTTCAAAATGGAGGCCTACGATGGGATTCAAGAAAATCTCGCCATCGTCGACTATCCCGAACGCAGTTGCGCCATCGTGCACTCGGATTCGGGCGATGGCATTCAGCGCCTGAACCAGGAAGCAGCCAAGGCGATGGCCCATGGCGCGCGCGCCGGGTTGATGGTGCCACCGGAACGCGCAATCCGCTGGCTGACTCTTAATCCCGCGAAGTCTCTCGGCCTCGAGGATCGCATCGGCTCGCTCGAGACCGGCAAGGGAGCCGATGTCGTCATTTGGAACGGCAATCCCTTCAGCGTTTACGCGCTCGCGGAACAAGTGTTCATCGACGGCGCGCTGAGCTTCGATCGCGCGCATCCTACAAACACGCCGAGATCCGATTTCCTCTTGGGCAGGCACATTGCGGAGTCGCCACTATGAAGTTGCTTCATCTGGTTGTTTTCGCCGCAAGCGTCATCGGCGCGCAGTGCGCAACGCGCTCAGGAATTTGTGATCCGCGGCGCAACTGTCCATACCGCGTCCGCAAAGGGCACGCTCAAGAACACCGATGTCTTGGTTCGCGGCGGTATCATCGTCGCAATCGGCGCGGAGGCAGCGGCGCCGAACGCGACGGTCATCGATGCGAAGGGCAAGGAACTGACGCCCGGCCTGTTCGGCGGGGTGACTGACGTCGGTATTGAGGAAATCGGGGCAGAATCCGCCACCGTCGATTCAACCTTGAACCAAAAGTCGCCGGCATGGGAACAGCAGTGGCGTCCAGAACTCGACGTCACCGTGGCGTTCAATCCGCGCTCGTTCGTGGTGCCCATCACACGCGTTGAAGGCGTGACATGGACCGTCCTCGCACCGAGCGCCGAAGACAGCATTATCGGCGGCCAGGGTTCCGCGGTGACGCTGGATGGCCGATACGATGCCGCATTGCCGGGCAGCCGCTCACTGTTCGTGCAAATGGGCAGTGCCGGCGCCAAAGTGGCCGGCGGAACGCGCGCCGCCGAGTACATGCTGCTCGAGCAGGCCATTCATGAAGCCCATGCACAGGGTCAAGTGGGCCAAGGGGCCCTGCTGCACGCGGCTGGCCGCGAAGCGTTGAACCGCTATCTGATGGGCGGGCGGATCGTCTTTGAGGTCGATCGCGCCGTCCGACATTCGTGAAGTCGTTTCATTCGCCGAACGCGCCGGCATCAAGCCCGTCATTCTCGGCGGCGATGAAGCCTGGCTGGTCGCGAAGGAACTCGCGAAGGCCAACGTCCCGGTCATTCTCGATCCGCTCGACGATCTGCCGCTTGACTTCGATCGTCTCGCCTCCTCCTTGGAAAACGCCGCGCGGCTGCAGCGCGCGGGCGTTCGCATTGCCTTCTCCAGCGGCGACACGCCGCAAGCGCGGCTGGTGCGGCAGCTCGCGGGCAATGCGGTAGCTCACGGCTTGCCCTGGGAGGCGGCGCTTGCGGCGATCACCTCGACACCCGCCGATATTTTCGGCGTGGGTGCAACGCATGGACGTATCGCCGTGGGTCAGGCCGCCGATTTGGTGCTCTGGAGCGGCGATCCGTTGGAGCTCTCGACGCTCGCCGAACAGGTATGGATTGCCGGCCGACCGATCGAGATGAAATCCCGCCAGACCGAGCTGCGGGATCGGTATGTCGAGAAAGTCAAAGCCCATCAGGCGCGCTAAGCTACACAATGAACTACCGCATCGCTCTTCCGGGCGCGCAATTGACTCTCGCCTTCGCACTGCTGATGTTCAGCCAAATGTTGCCGGGCCCTGCGCAGGCACAACCCCGGAGTAGCGCGGCCGCGGAACGTGAGTTACGTGCGGCTGAAGCGCAGCTCGCATTGGCGCTCTCATCGGTTGATGTCGACCAGCTGTCGCGTTTGTGGGCCGATGACTTCGTTTCAACCATGGCCGATGGGCGCGTCACGACGGGCAGGAAGCGGCTTGAGGGGCTTCGAGCCAAAAAACCTGACGCGAGTTCACGAGTAACCAACCAGAACCAGCAAGTCGATATACGCGTACAGGGCGATTGGGCGCTGGTGTTGGTCACGTCGTCGTGGGTCGAAGCGGGGAAACCGCTCGGTTCCCCCTATCAGGCCACCCACGTCTGGGCGAAACGCGACGGACGGTGGCGCTTGATCGCCGCGCACATCAGCGAAGTTAAGCCTTGAAATTCGGTAAGCCTTGATATTCGCCGCGCAGTAATCGTTTAATGCCGGCCGCACCCCTCACGGAGCTCCTATGAAACGTCTGTTTGCCGCCGCTGCCGCCCTCGCCACTCTTTCAGCCTTGGCCGCGCCTCCTCAGGATACGCCCGCCGGCGAGCAGCGCTTTCGTGAGCTCTATAAGGAATTGGTCGAGACCAATACCACCTTGTCGGCGGGGAGCTGCACGCTTGCCGCGGAGCGAATGGCCGCGCGCCTCAAGGCGGCGGGTTTCCCCGACAGCGACCTGCACCCCTTCGCCGCGCCCGATCATCCGAAGGAAGGCGGCCTGGTCGCCGTCTTTCCCGGGCAAAGATCCGAAGCTCAAGGCGATTCTTTTGCTCGCGCACATCGACGTCGTGGAAGCGAAGCGCGAGGACTGGACGCGCGACCCGTTCAAACTGGTCGAGGAAAACGGCTATTTCTACGCGCGCGGCGCAGTCGATGATAAGGCCGAGGCGGCGATCTGGGCTCGATACACTGATTCGATTCAAGTCGGAAAAGTATCAGCCCCGGCGCACGCTTAAACTGGCGCTCACCTGCGGCGAGGAAACCGCGGGAGCATTCAACGGCGCGGATTGGCTGACGCGGAATCGCCGCGAGCTCATCGACGCGGCGTTTGCGCTCAACGAAGGCGCTGCCGGCGAATTGGATGCCGGCGGCAACCGGGTCGCCCATGAAGTCGAGGCGGGCGAGAAGTTTCCGCAGAACTATCGGCTGGAAGTGACCAACAAGGGCGGCCACAGCTCGCGGCCGGTGAAGGACAACGCGATTTATCATCTCGCCGCAGCGCTCATGCGCATCAGCGCCTATGAATTCCCGGCGCAGTTCACTGATGGCAATCGGGCCTATTTCGCCGGCATGGCCAAGATCCTCGCCGCCAAAGGCGATGCCGAGACCGCCAATGCCATGAACTCGTTCTTGAAGAATCCGAACGACACGCAAGCCCTGGCGCTGGTATCCGCCAAGGATCCGAGCTGGAACGCTACGTTGCGCACGACCTGCGTTGCCACCATGCTCGAGGCCGGGCATGCCACCAACGCCCTGCCGCAGCGCGCCACGGGCGAACGTCAATTGCCGTATTTTCCCGGGCGTTACCGCGGACGCCGTGCGCGCCAAGCTGGAGGAATTGGTGGCGGACCCGGCGGTGAAGATCACCGCGCCCGAGACGCGCGGACCGACGGCTTCGCCGCCGCCGCTGACTCCAGCAGTCATGGCCCCGATCGAGAAGTTGACCGCCGAATTTTGGCCCGGGCGTGCCGGTGCTGCCCGTGCTGCAGGCGGGCGCGACGGACGGCGAATTCACCAATGCCGTCGGCATCCCGACTTTCGGTGTCGAGCCGGTGTTCCTGGGTCCCGATCTGGGAAATATTCACGGACTCAACGAGTACGTCAGCGTCAAGTCGCTGCTCGAGGGCCGCGAATTCCTGTATCGACTGGTGAAAATCTACGCGGAGCAGAAATAGCCGGCCCCAGCGGATATCGGCAGGGCGACCGTTGAGTCCCGGTCGCCCTCTCCGACTGCAATCACTTGCTGGCAAAGCGAATCGCGCTGTTCGGACGCAGCGCGCTCAAAGCCGGCGAACCGACCGCTTTCACGGCATTGTCAATTGCGTTGTCAATGCACTGAGTCACCGTTTGGACCGCACCAAACGAACTGAACCAAGTGGAACGACACACCTCATTGGCGGCCTTGACGATGCGCACGTACAGGACCTTGGCGCCCGCGGGCTGCGAAATGTCGAGATCGGCATAACTCACTTTCTTTGAGGGCAGTGCATCGCCGGCCGCCTGCGCCGTGACCTGCAGGGTGCACAAGGCGATCGCACCGCACAGAAGGAAGGACGCCGCACGCGCCGTGTTTTTGGATGGTGGTATTCATGGTCATCTCCTAAGTTTTAATGGATTGGCTGTAGAGTGGATGTCGATAGGGCGACCGTCAGGGTCCGGTCGCCCTCTCCGACTTCAGTCAATTGCTGGCAAAATGAATCACGCTGCTCGGACGCAGCGCGCTCAATGCCGGCGAATCGACTTGCTTCACGGCGTTGTTGATCGCACGATCGACGCAACCGTTCACACGCTGCATGGCGCCCAAGTCCTTGTATCCGCTCTGCGCGCAAACTTGCTTCGCCGCCGCCGTAATGCGGCTGTAGAGAACTTTCGCGCCAGCCGGCTTCGAAATATCGAGATCGGCATAGCTGACTCTTTTTGACGGCAGCGCGTCGTCGGCCGCCTGCGCCGTCACTTGCAGAGTGGACAAAGCGATCGCACCGCAAAGAAAGATCGCCGCCGCGCGCGCCGTGTTTTGGATGGTGGAATTCATGATCATCTCCTAAGTTTTTAAAGCAGTTTTGGTAGCACTCACCACGAAGATCGGTCTCGCCGTGGCTTAGGCAGAGGTTTACGGCGTGACGCTGCGATTAGTCCTGAAGGCTTCCTCAGGCTTTGCTAAAGGATTTCTAATTGCGATGTTGAGAGTGAAAATCGAGCGCGTGGGAGGCCGCCCGCGCGATTTGCGGCCGTTGGAAGGAAACTGCGGCGCCCCGCCAGGGTATGATTGCATTGCGCGATCAATTCAAAACGGACGCAAAATGCATTACTTCCGCTTAAGTCTGGCCTGTTTCGGTTTTATCGGCCTTGCCGCGCATGCGGAAGACCGGTTGCCCACCATCCCGCCGGCGCAATACTCGGCCGAGCAAAGGCAGGCGGCCGCCGATTTTGAGGCCGCCCGAAAGGTGCCGGTGTTTGGTCCGTTCGAGCCGATGATGTATAGCCCTGCAGTTATGTCTCAGGCGCGCGCCATGGGCGATTACCTGCGCTACAAGTCGGCCATCGGCAACACGCTCAGCGAGCTTGCCATCCTCTTGACGGCGCGAGAATGGACACAAGATTATGAATGGTCCGTGCATTACCCGATCGCGTTGAAGGCCGGCATTCGACCGGAGGTTGCCGACGCGATCGCCGACGGGCGGCTTCCTAAGACATTAAGCGCGGATGAGGAGATCGTTTACGATTACGCGATCGAGCTTTTGAAGAACAAGCAAGTGTCAGCCGCCACATTTGAGCGGGCTAAGGCGCGGTTTGGTGCCAGGGGCATCGTCGACATGACGGGTATCGTCGGTTACTACACCTTTCTCGCCATGCAACTGAATGCGGCGCAGTACCCGCCTGCCAAGGACGCCAAGAAACTTGCGCGGATGCCCCCTTGAACGGGTCGACCAAATGAAGTCTCTCGGAAAGAAAGCCGACGGCGCGAGGCTCGAGCGCATCAAAGCATCGCCGCGGTGGATGGGCGAACGGTTCGGAAATGTGTATCCGATCCCTCCGGGGCTGCGCGATCCGAACGCGGCAATGCCTTCCTTAAGCGATTTTCTGTGCGGCGGGGAGCGGCGAGTGCCGCGCGGACCGCTGCCCTCATCAAACCCGCTCGATACATGGCGCAAGCACGCCTTCCAGCGGACTTCGCGCCACCTGGCTGGGACATTCGACCGTGCTGATCGAAATTGACGGCGTGCGCGTCCTGACCGACCCCGTATGGGGACCGCGCGCCTCGCCCTCCCGTCTCGCCGGCCCCAAGCGCTTCCAGCCTGTGCCGGTGGCCTTGCGCGATATGCCTCCGCTTGATCTCGTGGTGGTGTCGCACGATCACTATGATCATCTCGACTATCCGACCATCCGCGAGCTTGCCAAACGCCATGTACCTTTCGTGACCTCGCTCGGGGTCGGTGCGCATCTGGAGGCGTGGGGCGTGGTGCCCGAACTCATCACTGAGTTGGATTGGTGGGAATCTCACCGCCCGGCGGTCGGCGGCGTCACAATCACCGCCGCGCCGTCACAGCATTTCTCGGGTCGGGCGCTGAAGGATCGCAACGCGACTTTGTGGTCCTCCTTTGTCATTCGCTCGGAACGGCACGCCGTGTTCTTCAGCGGCGATACCGGCCTGACGGGCGAATACCAGCTGATTCGCGACCGGCTCGGGCCATTCGACTTGGTGATGCTGGAGGTCGGCGCCTACCACCCGGCCTGGGGCGATATTCATCTTGGACCTCAAAACGCGCTTAAAGCGCTGACGCTGCTCGGCGGCGGCGCGTTTCTGCCGGTACATTGGGGCACCTTCAGTTTGGCCATGCACGCCTGGGACCAGCCTGCCGAGGAATTACTGACGCTGGGCGAGAAAACAGGCGCGCAGCTCGTGATGCCCCGGCTCGGTGAGGCAATCGAACCTGCACAGGCGGCGCGGGCGCAAGGCTGGTGGCGCGGCGTGGACACCCTGGCGCAACCGCCCCAGTCTGAAACGACGGCGACCCTGCCAAAAGCAATGTCCTGGCCGATCGACTAATCTCGCAATGGTATAACGGAGAAGACATGACAGCATTCGACCTCACCCCGCCGAATGAAGCGCAGCGGCATGACATCACTGCCGGTCTTGACGCGGATGAGAAGTCGCGTCCTTTTGCAGCATGGGACCGAAGCGGCATTTTGCGGTGTCTTCCTTGATAACAAAAAGGACGGCACCTATTGCTGCCGCTTCTGCGGTCTGCCGCTATTCCGCTCGAACGCCAAGTTCGATTCGGGCACGGGTTGGCCCAGCTTCTTCAAGCCCTACGATGAGTCGCACATCAAGCGCATTCGCGATACCAGTTATGGAATGGTGAGGGTGGAAGAAGTCTGCGCGCGCTGTGGCAGTCACCTCGGCCATGTGTTTCCCGATGGTCCCCGCCCGACCGGCGAGCGGCACTGCCTCAACTCGGTTTCTCTGTCCTTCACTGAGCGTGGCAGGCCATTGCCCGACGTATTGAAGCGCGGCGCTCCCGAAGGAGCGGTCGACTCCGCGGCTTAAACTGCCGCTATTGGCGGTGGAATACGATCGTTATATCGCCGTTGCCTTGAGCCGAGGCAATCTGCACTTTGCTCGTCAGCGTCTTGCCATCGGGGGACAGCGACATTCTGTCCGTGAATTTCAATCCCGCGCTTTCCATGTTCGTCGTGGCTACGAGGTCCTTGCCATCCCAGACGGCCGAGCACAGCGCCGGGAATCCATTGAGTTCGAGCGCAGCCGGCTGACCGTCCGTGGTCAATTTGCGTGTAGTCGTGGATTCCGCACCGCCCGCAGACTGCTCCTCGACGATGTTGAGAGCCAGATCCGCATGTTGGATTTTTCGAACAAATGAATCCGGCGGCGGAATCTGCCCGAAGTTGCTTGCGGCGGAATCCATCTTCCAGTCGCCGGAATAGTTTGGCTTGTCTGACGCTTTGGGCTTGTCCGCAGCGGTGGCACCGGCGGCGAGAGTCAGGATTGCAAGCGCGGCGATCAATGCTCGTTTCATCAACGACTCCCCGGTGAATATGGAAAATGCAAATGGGGCGGCTCGGACATGGGCCCAGGGCCGAATTACTATATTAATGTAGTCCGCCGCAGCAACCGTCAAGCGACGAACCCGGGGCCTTTCGCTAGATATTCGACATAGCGTACGTCCCGCGCCGGCAGTTGTAAGTACTTGTTTTTAATCAAGGTGCTAAGATCGGATCGGTGCGCGAGATCCGGCGCAATAGGGACTCAGTAACTCCATGACACTAACCGAGCTGAGCTACATCGTGGCACTGGCACAGGAACAGCACTTTGGCCGTGCCGCCGAGCGCTGTCATGTCAGTCAGCCCACGCTGAGTATTGCCGTCAAGAAATTGGAGGAGGAGTTGGACGTCACGCTTGTTTGAACGCTGCAAGAACGGCGTTCAGATCACCCCGTTGGGCGAGCGCATCGTGGCGATGGCCGGCGGCGTGCTCCATCAATCCGCGGCCATCAAGGATGTCGCCGCCGCGGATAAGGACCAGCTGCGTGGGCCCTTGGCGCTGGGCACTTTGCCCACCATTGGTCCCTATCTGCTGCCGCAATTCATTCCGCTATTGCAAAAAACGGCCGGCGAACTTTCGCTCTATGTCGAGGAGGGAAGCTCAAGAATCGCTGACGCTGAAGCTGCGCAACGGCGAGCTCGATGCCATTCTGGTCACTGCCCCGTTCAGCGAACCTGACGTGGTGAGCCAACCGTTGTTCGATGAGCCCTTCGTGTTGCTGTTGCCCGCCGATCACCGGCTGGCAAGCAAAACGGTCATCGCCGCCGCCGATCTCGACCCGGCGGAGATTTTGCTGCTGGCGGAAGGCGATCGTTTCCGCGACCAAGTGCTGGCGGCTTTCCCGCGCTTGAGTCCACCGCAAGCGTTGGGGGCAGCAGCGAAGCGCAATTTCACTCGCGGCGGAACGCTTGGAGGCTCTGCGTCACATGGTGGCCTCGAAGTTGGGCTGACCATCCTGCCGCAAACCGCCGCGGAGGCGCCGCTGTATGCACCGCAACCTGCTGGTCACGCGCCCCTTTGCAAGCCCGGCGCCCAAACGAACTTTGATATTGGCGTGGCGGGTCAGTTTCCCGCGACATAAGGCCATCGATGTGCTGCGCCGCACCATTCAGGCCAGCAGCTCGGCCTTCTGGAACTATAATACGGCTCGCAATCAGGACACCCCCGGTGTGCTGGTGGAAAATCGGAACTGGTAATGCGGCCCATATCCAAAATCGTCATCGTCGGCGGCGGCACTTCGGGCTGGCTGGCGGCGTCCATGCTGTGCCATCACTTCAAACGCGAGCTGTGCCGGATCCAGCTGATCGAATCCGACAGAAATTGGCACCATTGCGGTCGGCGAATCCACCGTCCCGCCGTTCGTCGGCCTGATTCAGCGGCTCGGCATCAATGAACGGGAGTTCATTCGCGCCACCGACGCAACCTACAAACTCGGCATCCAATTTGTCGGCTGGCATCAGCGCAATGAGAAATACTTCCATCCGTTCGGCGTCATCGGCCGGTCGATCGGAAATCACGATTTCTATCAGTGCTGGCTCAAGGCCCGGGCCCACGGCGACACCTCTTCCCTGGCGGATTTTTCGCCATGCAATGTCATGGCTGAAAACGGCCGCTTCTTCCCGCCGGCCGAGGCACGCAACACCCCTATCGGCGGCGCAAACTACGCGCTGCATGTGGATGCCTTGTCGGTAGCTCGCTATCTGCGCGTCTACGCCGAAGCGCGCGGCCTGCAAGCGCGTCGAGGGCAAAGTGACGCAGGTGAAGCAGCGAGACGACGGCTTCATCAACAGCGTGCGGCTTGCCGATGGGCGCGAGATTGAAGGTGACTTCTTCATCGACTGCACGGGTTTCAAGGGACTCTTGATCGGCCAAACGCTGGGTGTCGCTTCCGTGGATTGGTCCAATTATTTGCCGTGCGACCGCGCCATCGTGACCAAGACAGGCAGCCAAAAGCCGCTGCTTCCCTTCACGCGCGCCACGGCACAGCCCGCGGGCTGGATCTGGCAGATACCCTTGCAACATCGCATGGGGCAGGGCTATGTGTACTCGAGCCAATTCTGCAGCGACGCCGCTGCGAAATCGACGCTGATGCGCAGCCTGGGCGGGGTCGCCCTCGACGATCCGCGAGTCATCCCCTTCACCACCGGGCAGCGCGCGAGAGTTCTGGAAACACAATTGTCTTTCCGTCGGCCTTGCCTCCGGTTTTGTCGAGCCGTTGGAGGCCACATCCATCCATTTGATTGCGCGTGGCATGGATTTTTTCCTGCGCTACTTTCCGGACCGAGACTGCGACTCCGCGCTAATTCGGGAATACAACCGGCGCATGGTGGCGGACTACGAGGAAATTCGCGACTTCATCGTCCTGCATTACAGCGCCACCGCCCGCGACGATTCGCCGTTCTGGCAGTGGTGCAAGAACATAACGCTGCCCGATTCGTTGCAAGAGCGAATCGAGCTGTTCAGACGGCCACGGTGCATTGCGCGAAGGAGTCGATGAGTTGTTTCGCGCCTCCAGCTGGCAATCCGTCTTCGAAGGCATGGGCATCAGGCCGAGTGTCTACTGCCGGCGGGTGCGAGAATATGGACTACGCCGAAATCGAGGCAGCGTTGACCACCGCCAAAGCCGCCATTGCCGGCATGGTGGCGCACCTGCCCACTCACGAGGAATTCCTGCGGACACAGACCGCCTAGCTTCGCTCGCGGTCACGATAGCGAAAATCTATCGGCGCTCGATTGTTCTGCCGATACACGCTGCCTATCATGTTGCGTCCTTGCAACCGATGTGAAAACCCTGGATCAGCACGCCTTCAATCGCAGACGAGTATTGCAAGGGCTGATCGCGGCCGCTTTGCCCTTAGGCACGTTATCGTGCGGAAAGGGTACGGGCGGCATCGGCCAAGGGCGAGCCGCTGGTGGTGGGCGGACTGCCGGTAACCTGCAATCTCACCCTTCCGGTGGCCTGTGTTTCCAAGGCCCGGAGCAACGCGCGTCCTCGCCGCAGGCCAACCCCGCTTCGAATACCAGTACAGCAAGTACAGCGGCTGGCCTGAGGTCAAGGAATCCTTGATGGCCGGCCGCATTCAGGCGGCATACATGCTGGCGCCGCTGGTCATGGACCTAGCGGACAAAAAAGTGCCGGTAAAGATCGTCTCGCTCGGGCATCGCTCCGGCGCAGTCATCATGGTCAGGAGCGATTCACCGTATCAGACCTTCAAGCAACTGGCAGGTAAGCAGATCGCGATTCCCAGCCGCTTCGCCGTGGACTTTCTGTTTTTGAGAAAGATGTTGGCCCGCGAGAACATGACGCCCAACGACATCCAAATCGTGGAAATGGCGCCGCCCGATATGCCGGCGGCGCTGTACGCCAAGGCCGTCGATGCCTACTGCACCGGCGAACCGTTCGGCGCCGCCGCTCAGCAAGCCGGTTATGCGCGTCCGCTGCGCATGACCCGCGATGAATGGCGCAACTACATCTGCTGCGTGCTGACCGTGCGCGAGGAGTTGATCCAGGAAAATCCGGCGATGGTTCAGGACCTGGTCAATCAAGTACTGGGCGCGGGCGTATGGCTCGATCAACAGCAGGAGAACCGCAACAAGGCCGTCGCCATCGCCGCGGGCCGGGATTTCTTCAATCAAGATCCGAAGATCATCCAGTTCGTGATGGAGAACCCGGTGGATCGGGTGACCTACGGTGACTTGCGCATGATCCGCGCCGAATTCGAAGATCTCATGCAGCTGTCGATGGCTGCGGGCACGATCAAGCATCCCATTGCTTACGAGACCTACGTGAATGAAACCTTTGCCAAGAATGCACGCGCCGCCGCCATTTCCTTGTGAGACCCCGATGAACTACGCGACTCGGCTTGCGACCGTTATTGGCTTGCGTGCTGTTGTCCGCGGCCGGGCACGCCGCCGAACTCGAGGGGCTCAAAGCCGGCGTTTTCAATCCGGCCGCGCAGGCGCCGGATTTTTCCGTTCATGGTTCCGACGGCACGGCGCTCACTCTCAGCCGTTATCGCGGCAAGGTCGTCGTGCTGGGGTTCGGCTACACCTCCTGCCCCAATGTCTGCCCGGCCACTCTTGCCGTTCTCGCCCAGGCGCATCGAAAATTGGGAACTCTGGGATCGCAGGTGCAGATCATCTATCTTACGGTTGATCCGGAGCGCGACACTGCCGAGCGGTTGAAGCAATATCTGGCCGCCTTCGATCCCACCTTCGTGGGCGGCACCGGCACCGCCGCAGAAATGGCGGCGGTGCGCCTGAGCTATGGCGTCACGGCCGAGAAACACGGCAGCGGCAGCGACTACGCTGTCGCGCATTCGTCATTTGTCTATCTCATCACCCGCGACGGCAAGCTGCGAGCCCTGATGCCGTTCGGGCACAAGGCGGATGACTACGTCCACGATATTTCCATGCTGTTGAATTGATCGAGTGAATATTATGCGCCCGTTGCACCGACGCCCACTGGTCATCGTGGTCCTCGCTGCCGCAGCCGTGCTGAGCCTGCGGTTGCCTGGGCGGCATTCGCGCCCGTCACTTTTGCTTCGCGGGAAGAAACCTTTGAAATCCCCAAGGGAACCTGGGCGCGGCGCATGGCGGGGAATAAGGTGGAAATTCTGCCTTCGCAGGTCTTTCTCACCCTCGGCATCCGGGACGTATTGCTGCTGAAGAATCTGGATGACGTGCCGCAAATATTCGGCCCGACCTTGATGATGCCGGGTCAAAGCTTTCGCCTGCCGTTCGAAGTGGCCAGTAGCTATCAATTTGCCTGCACTGCACACGCGAGTGGCCAAATGACCGTGGTCGTGGATGAACGGCCGGACACCCCTTGGCGGCGGCTGATGTGGAGAACGCGAAGAATTTTCAGGGTCGTCGCGTAATGAAAAAAATCAAAGAGAGCCTGCCCGCGATGGCCGTCATCGCAGTATTGCTGGCTGCTTGGTGGCTGATCGTCGCTGCAACCCACAGCGTCATTTTTCCCACGCCCTGGCAGGTGGTCACCGGCACGGCCGAGCTCATCAAGGACGGCACGCTGTTCATGCACATCGGTGCGTCGCTGATGCGTGTCGGCATTGGATTCTCGCTGGCGGTTCTGGTTGCCGTGCCGCTGGGCTTGTGGCTCGGTTGGGTCAAGGCGGCCTACTCCACGCTCAATCCCCTGTTTCAGATACTGCGGCCCATCTCGCCGATCGCGTGGATTCCGATCGCCATTCTGTGGTTCGGCGTCGGCAATGCCTCGCCGATCTTTCTCATTTTCATCTCGTCGGTATTTCCAATGATCGTGCAGACCACCGCCGGCGTGCACACCATCGAGCGCCGCTATCTGCGTGCCGCGCAGAATTTCGGCGTCACACGCTATACGCTGTTTCGCCAGGTGGTGATTCCCGCAGTGTTGCCGCAGATCATCGTCGGCATGCGGATCGGACTAGGTGTGGCGTGGCTGGTGGTGGTGGCGGCGGAAATGATCGCGCTGCGCTCGGGACTTGGGCTATCTCATCATCGATTCCCGCAACGCCGGCAATCGCTACGATCTGGTCATCGCCGGAATGATCATCATCGGACTGATCGGATTGTTATTGGACGGCGTGATGCGACTGCTCGAGGGCTTGAAATCGGTCAGGTGGCGCTATGCGCACTAAGATCGAAGTGAGCAGTATCCGCAAGGCATTTCGCATCGAACGGCGCGAGCTGCAGGTCGTCGAAGATGTCAGCCTCACCGTGGGGGACGGCGAATTCGTGGCAATCGTCGGCCCGTCGGGATGCGGTAAGACCACATTGATGAACATGGTAGTCGGGTTCGTGCAACCGGATTCGGGATCGATCCTCATCGACGGGGTACCGCGCGCCGAACCCAATGCCAAGGGCATTCTGATTTCGCAGCAGGGTTCGATTTTCCCTTGGCTGACCGTGCAGCAGAATTTGATGTTCGGCCTGAATGACCATCCCGCAAGCCGACAAGAAGGGGGTGGCCGATCACTATGCAGCCATGGTGGGATTGAAGGGCTTTGAAGGCAGCTACCCGCACGAGCTTTCGGGCGGAATGCTCAAGCGCGCCGAACTGGCGCGCGCGTTCGCGGTGAAGCCGGAAATTCTGTACATGGACGAACCGTTCTCGGCGCTGGATGCACTGACGAACCTGCGCATGCGCAATGAATTGCTGCGTGTCCTCGAGGAGGAGCGGCACACGGTCATGCTGATCACGCATGACGTGGAGGAGGCCATTCACTTGGCCGATCGGATCATGGTGTTATCGCCGCGACCCACGAGAATCCAAGCGACGTTCAACGTGGATCTGCCGCATCCACGCAAGCTGACCAGCCCTGAAGTGCAGGAGCTGCGCGTTGCAATCCTGCACGAACTCGGCGTGGATCGGAATGCGAGATGAGAGAATGCCGCTGCTGTGACTGATCGTCGGGTCGCGCACCGCGGTGTGCTGCTCGTCGCCGGCTGGGCGCAGCCGGAACGACGCCGGAGATTTTGGTGAGTCGGCGAAATCGATGTCCTCGCCGCGGGACAAATCAGCAGCAGCGATACGGCATCGTTGCTGAGCGGCATCGACTCTGGCCCAAGCCGGCGGCGTCTCCGGCCTGCCCATGATCCATGGTCTCGGCGACGACCGGATACGCACCTTGGTGAATGGCGTACCGGTGGCCGCCGCCTGCCCCATGCACATGAATCCGCCGCTGTCCTACATCGATCCTTCCAATGTGGCGCGCATCGAGATTCTGCCGGGCGTGACGCCGGTACGCCTCGGCGGCGACAGCATCGCCGGCACCATCGAGTGGAATCCGCACCGCCCTTATTCGCTGCGACCGATGATGCAATTGAACGCGCCGGCCAGCTGTCGACTTTCTATCGCAGCAACAGCTCCGCGTTCGGCGGCATCGCGACAGCCTCCATGGCGAGCGACCGACCTCAGCCTGGCCTATCAGGGTTCCGCAACGCGCGCGGGCGACTACCGCGACGGCGCCGGGGAACGCATCAATGCCTCGCGCTTCGAGACACTGAACAGCCAATTCACCGCCGCCTATCGCAGCGGGCAGCATCTGTTCGAAGCGCAAGCGGCGGTGCAGCACATTCCCTACCAGGGATTTCCCAACTCGGATATGGATATGCAGGGAAATCTCGGCGCGTTTTTCAATGCCCGCTATGCGGGCGGCTATGGGTGGGGCGAGCTGCACATCAATGCCTACTATGATCACATCCGCCACGAAATGAATGGCAACGGATCGGATCGCTACCCGCCGAGTCTCAGCATCACGGGCTTCGGAGAATTTCCAACCCGCGAGCGGGGACAGGACCTCGGCTATCGCGCGGACGCCGGTATCGTGGCCTCGATGCGCGACACGGTACGCATCGGCAACGAATTGCACGTGCAGACGCTGGACGACCGCTGGCCCGGTCCGCCAGCGGGCATGATGTTCGACTACATCAGCCTGAACGGCGCGACGCGCACGCAGTTGGGAACGTTCGCCGAATGGCAGCGGCAATGGAACGATCATTGGAGTTCGCTGTTCGGCGTGCGCAACGACACGGTGTGGATGAATACAGGCCCCGTGCAAGGATATGACGGAATCGATCCGACGGCCGCATCCTTCAACGCAATGCATCGTGCCCGCACCGATGCCAACCTCGATGCAACTCTGCTCATCCGCTTTCAACCGAGCGGTGAGGAAAATTACACTTTGGGTCTTGCGCGCAAGAATCGCTCGCCCAACCTTTATGAGCGCTATGCCTGGGGTACGAACACCATGGGCACAGTCACTTGGTTCGGCGATGGCAACGGCTACACCGGCAATCCCGACCTCAAGCCGGAAACCGCCGATACCGCGAGTCTCTCCGGCAATTGGCACGACCGCGATGCAAAGTCGTGGCAGTTGCGGGCGACCTCCTACTTCACCGCCGTACAGAACTATATTGGCGTGCTGCCGTTGTGCGCTCCCGCCTGTTCAGGAATGCCAGCCTCGCAATTGCTGTTTGCCAATCAGAGGGCGCGCCTGTACGGCGCCGATGCGAACGCTGCCTACACTCTCTCGGATAACGCCGTAAGCGGAGTGTTTCGAGTCATAGGTTCGGTCGGTTACGCGCACGGCGAGGATTTGTCGACGCGCACTCCCCTGTATCACGTGATGCCTCTACATGGCAGCGTGGGGTTGGAACATGATTTCAAATCTTGGTCGAGTGCCTTACGATTCCACGCCGTCGACCGCAAGACCGATGTCGATCCGCTGCGCCTCGAACCGCCCACGGCGGGTTACACATTGGTTGATTTTCGCACAGCTTATATTTGGCGAAGTCTGCGTCTCGATTTTGCCGTCAGCAACCTGCTCGATCGCCGGTACTCGAGCCCGCTCGGCGGCACCTGGCAGTCGGCGCAATATCCGCCTGGTTACGCCGGCGCCACATTCCGGCCGCTGCCGGCCGCGGGCAGATCAGTTCGATACCGGCTTCAGCGTGAACTTTTGATCGCGCCGGCATGCACGAAATCGCCGGGATGGTAGTCGGCCTCGACGTTGCCCTCGAGCTGGCTTTGAGTGAACAGCACCGGCTTGGTCTTCATGGCCACGAACAGCGGCGTCTGGTCGGCATAGTGAGGCGACTGCGGATCCAAGGTCGCGGAGCCGAACTGGATGATGCTGTCCGAGGACAAAGCGCCCGCCTTGTCCCACGTGACGAACATGATGAACGTGTCGCCCGCCGACGCGGTCAGAGTGCCGTCCGTCTGCGGAACGCCGTAGACGGCGCGATAAATATCCGGGCCGCCGTCGATGGGCAGGTCGAGCTTGCCTCGGCGGATACGGTTGAGCTGGCCCCACTCCGGATCGATGCGGCCGAAGTGGGTCTTCAGAGTCTTGATGGCATGGCGCAGAGCATCGATGGGCAGTCACGTCGGGATGGCTGCCGGAATGTGCCGATTCAGTGCCCGTCAGCACCGCCAGCGCCGCCGCCCGGCTGCCGACATCGGTGCGTCGGTCCCAGGCCTTGAGCAGCGCCTGCGCGGCACGGAGATCCGTGTCAGACCCTGGATCGACCTTGAGCGCTTCGGCAATCCTTCGGGCAAAGTCGGAGCGATCGCTGTAGGCGAGGTCGAACTTGTAGGCGCGGAACGCCTCGGCGGTGATGGCCGGGTCGGCGCCGAAGGTCTCCTGAGCGCGATAGGCTCGGTTGGTCATGTCGGTCTGGATGCCCATGGTGGCGCTGAAGTCCGCGGGCTTCAGCGCGTCCTCTACTCCGGTGGCCTGGAACGGCGTGTTGTTGGAGTTGAACACATAGCCCGACTTGGGATTCCAGATCTGCGGCACGCGGTCGAACGGCAGATAGCCGTGCCAGATCAGGTCGGAGCGGTCGCCGGGCTGTACCTGGGTCCAGTCGCTTCCTTCGGCGCGCACCGGGAACTGGCCGTTATAGACGTAACCGATGTTCCCCTTCTCGTCGGCGTAGATGTAGTTGATGCTGGGCAGGGCCTGCAGGCGCATCGCCGCCAGCCATTCGTCGCGGTTGGCGGCCTTGTTGAGGCGATAGTACTGCAGCGACTGGCGCACCTCGCCCATGCCGGCATAGCGCACCGCGAACACGCCGTGATCGGTCTTGAACACCGGACCCTGGACCGACCACAACAGCGGTCGGTGCACCGTCCAGATCAGCGGGCCCCAGATCTTCACGCGAATGGCTGCATCGCCCTTCTCGAAGTTCTTCCACTGCCCGTCCAGCCGGTACTGGTCCGGATTGGCCGGATTGACGTCCAGCCGATAGACGGTCGACAGGTTGGGGGCGTTGACCGTGTTGGCCCAGCCGAGGTGGGCGTTGTGGCCGTGCAGCATGAAGGGCGAGCCGGGGAAGAAGCCGCCGGCCACGTGCCAGCCCTCGCCGGAATCGAGCACCGCCTCGTACCAGGCCACCGGGCCCGCATAGGGCTGATGCGAATTGACCAGCAGGCGCGTCGCGCCGTCCGCCGACTTCGAGGCCGCCACGGCGATGCCGTTGGAGCCGATCGGCAGGCTCGGTGCTGGTCATGGCAACCTGGCTCGCCTTCGGCGCGGGCGCCATGATCTTTCCGATCACCTGATCGAGGCCATAGAAGAAAGGTGTGCGGAACACGAACCCGGCCGCCACATCCTGGCCGGTCATCGGCAACAGCCCACGCTCGACCTTCTCCGGGTGCAGGGCCGCGTAGTAATTGACGCCATCGGCATAGGCCTGCAGCACCGCGCGGGCATCGGCCGGAAGGGCCGTGTCGTAGTGGGAGGCCACGGTGTCGCGCACTTTCAGCAGCCGCACCAGATAGTCCGTCACCGCCGCCTTCGCGCCCTGGACGCTTGCCAGCTGGCCGCGCGAGATCAGCGCCGCATCCTGGATGGTGGCGAAATCGTCCTCGGAATGCGCAAAACCCAACCCGAACGCGACGTCCGGATCAGTCGGGGCCGCTGATGTGCGGCACGCCGA
Source organism: uncultured Gammaproteobacteria bacterium (assembly GCA_963771615.1). Taxonomy (GTDB): domain Bacteria; phylum Pseudomonadota; class Gammaproteobacteria; order Steroidobacterales; family Steroidobacteraceae; genus Bog-1198. The sequence goes on along the minus strand of CAVYUD010000002.1, from coordinate 35,077 downwards.
AATGGTCGCGCTGGATCCGGGCGTGATAGCGCGCCGCCTGAGCAATGAGGGTTTCTGCGAGCCGGCGCCGGCGGCTGGCTCAATCGATCATGGGTGATCACCGCCATTAAACCGACAAGCACCAATGCCGCCAGCGCAGCAACGCCGATCTTCACATAACGCATGAAGCGTTTCCCCTGACCGCGAGTTGTTTGTAGTTTTCGAGTCCCGAAACAGCATAATCGCGCGTCCCTACTCGATTTGTCGATTTAGGCAGCCATCTTAATTATCGGTTCCCCAAATGGGTCTACGATGAGGGAATGAGGTCCGATGACTTATTAGTGATATTGGTGGCGAGCGGCGTCGCCTTAACCTGTTTTTATCTGGTTGCGGAATATCTATCTTGGCAAACCGTAAAGGCTTCCGATCTCAAATCCGGGATCGTCCTGCGGGAACTGTATAAGAAGCTTCACCTCGAAAACAAAGCCCTATATCGTTCGGGCCATCCGCAGAAAGTAGAAGTCGGACGCCCGGGGTCGGATCGCGCGCGACTTCCGGGCGGCGCGTCAGCGCATCGCCACGCGTGCGTCACCGTTCAGCAGCTTTGCCATCGCCGCTTGCATCGACTGGTTCATCTCTTCAGTTCCGCCACGGTCTGCTTGAGCTGCTCCACTTCGGCTAGTTGCTGCTGCTGCTTCTGCATTTCATTGAGCAGCATGGGCGCAAGCTCGTCGTAGCGAACACCTTGGATCTTGCCCGCCTCATCGTGGATGACGAGTTCTGGATAGACTTTCGCGACCTCCTCGGCAATGAGGCCGTACTGGACTGCACCGTCGGGATCGGCTTTCAGATGAAATGTGACCGGTCGCAACTGTCGCAGTTTCTCGGTGTTCTCGCCCATTGGCAGGATGGCCGTCTTGTAGCGTTCGGAGGAGTTTCCGACGGAGAGTCGCCCGGCGGCGTTTACGTATACCGGCAGGGCATTCGGTCCCATTGAAGTCGTATAAATACCCTCGATGAATGCCGCCTTCTGCGTGCCTTTCGTGCCGATGCGAATAAAGCCGTTGTCCGAGGCATCGCCCTGACTCCCGATATCGATGTTGTTCGAGCCGAGGACCTGAAAGCCGGCCTCAAAGCCCAGCGCGATGTTGTTACTGCCGGTATCAACGTTGTAGAGCGTACTGGCGCCGATTGCGGTGTTGTTCGAGCCGCCGGTGGCATTGTTAAGCGAGGTGCTTCCGCTGGCGGTATTGTTGTTGCCGCCCCTGTTATAAACAAGCGCGCCTTGGCCGGTGGCTGTGTTGCCATTGCCCGTGGTGTTGCTGCCAAGCGCCTCGACTCCGACGGCGGTGTTCTCGCTGCCGGTTGTGTTGGCAGCAAGCGAGTACGTGCCGCTGGCGGTATTTCCCCCGCCCGTCGTATTGTAGTAAAGCGCTGTATAACCGCTGGCGGTGTTGTAAGCACCGGTTGTATTCGAGAAAAGCGCCGAGAAGCCGCTGGCGGTGTTGCCAATGCCGGTCGTGTTTTCCACCAGCGCATTTTGCCCAAACGCCGAGTTGTTACTGCCTGTGGTGTTCGCATTCAGGGCTCCGGCTCCCACGGCCGTATTGAGGTTTCCGGTGGTATTGAAGTAAAGCGCCTCGGCGCCGACTGCCGTGTTGTAAATTCCGCTCACGTTGGAAAACAGGCTGAGGTATCCCAACGCGGAGTTATAGGCGCCGGTGGTATTCTCGTATGAGCGCACTGGCGCCGGCTGCAGTGTTGCCTCCGTTGGCATTATTCAGGTTAAGAAGCGCCGCGCTGCCCATTGCTGTGTTGCCGGTTTGATCGCTCACGACGCTGTCGGGCGGCTGCTGCGCTAAGGCCGAGGAGGCGATGAGCGCCATCGCGCCGATAAAGACTTCCCGCTTGAAAATATTCAACATGATTCTGCTCCCGTTGCTTGAGGTCACTCCGACGATTGAGTCTTAAGCAATACAACCGAATAGGAGCTAGGAACCCGCCATAAGGCGATACGATGGTGCGCGATTCGGGTTGGCCAATAGATCGGGAGTTCTCGAGTGACACCTAAACATCTCAAAGCGGTTATTCACAACAGAAGACCATTGCACGAGGGATTTTTGCGGGTGTACCAATATGAATTCGACGTCGAAAAACACGAGGGCGGAATCACGCGCATTTCGCGGGAGTTAATGGAGCGCGGCAATGCCGTAGCCGTGCTCGGGCATGATCCAAGCCGCAATGAAGTTGTGCTCGGAAATGAGTTTCGTCCTGGCGTCATGGTTGGCGGCGATTATCCGTATCAGGATAATCTCATTGCCGGGACGATCGACAAGAATGAGACTGTGCTTCAGGCCGCGGTCCGAGAAATGCGGGAAGAGACCGGTCTTTCTTGAGTGACCCCGTTCTCATTCACTCCGGGGCCTACGTCAGTTCCGGCGGCACCTCCGAAAAGATTTCCCTTGTGTACGGCACCGTAGACACGAGTCAGGCCGGAGGGGTGCATGGCAATGCAGAAGAGAATGAGGACATCCTAACGCTCGTTCTGCCTGCGAAAGTGTTCATCGACCGTGTGCGCCGCGGCGATATCACCGATCTCAAGACACTGGTCGCGGGCTACTGGTTCGCGGAACTCGCCCTCCAAACTGACATACGGTAAGGTCCGATGCCGTCCCTTCCGCAATCCGATTGACAATGAGGTAGCAGTTCCATGAGCCTTCGTCCCGAACCACGTCGCTCCATCGTCGCCGAGAGCATTTATGGCCTTCTCAATCCGATCCCATTCGGTTGCTTCGTCGCTGCCCTGATCTTCGACATCATCTATTCCTAGACGGCCGTGATGCTTTGGGACAAAGGAGCCGCGTGGCTCATCGTCTTTGGCCTTCTGTTCGCCGTGGTGCCTCGTCTGGTCAACCTGACTGCAGGTCTGGGTCACTTCCCGGCGAACCGCGACCCGCACGGACAAGCTGGACTTCTGGCTCAATCTGTTCGCGATCGTCTTCGGCCATCGTCAACGCGTTCGTGCACAGCCGCGATGCCTATGCGGTGGTTCCGACCGGCCTGTGGCTCTCGGTCTGCACCGTCGTTCTCCTGTCCATTGGCAACATCGTCGTTGCCGCTGGAGCGCGCAGCCCGGGGAGGATACGTCAATGAGTAAGGCCGTCGTGCCGGGCGTATTGGCACTTGCACTGCTGGCCGCCTTGAGCGGATGCAGCGAGAAAGCATCGCTCGAGCCCGCACAGCAATCCGGCAACGCGCCGCCGCTGCCGAAGGCGCGAGACTTTCTTGCTGCCGCCGATGCAGGTTCCCATTGGCGTCGGCTGGGCGCAGGGGCAATCGCCCAAAGTCGCGGCCGGCCTCAAGATCGAAAAGATCGCGAGCGGATTGATGCATCCGCGCCAGGTCTACGTCCTGCCCAACGGCGATGTGCTGGTCGCGGAATCCAATGGGCCCGGCACCGAGCCTGTGACGACGCCCAAGCAACTGATTGCCAACAAGATCAAGAATCTGTCCGGAAAGGGCGGCAAAGGCGGCAACCGGATCACCCTGCTGCGCAAGAAGGACGCGGCGGCCGGCGAATGGGAGAAGCACGTGTTTATCGAACATCTGCATTCGCCGTTCGGCATGCAGCTGATCGGCGAATCCCTCTATGTCGCGAACACCGACGCCATCGTGAAGTTTCCCTACCAGACCGGGAGACACGCAGATCACCGCGCCGGGCGTTGAGTTTGCGGACCTGCCGGGCGCCGTCAACCATCACTGGACCAAAGCCCTGTTAGCGAGCCCCGACGGCAGCAAGCTGTATGTCGGCGTCGGCTCCAACAGCAACGTCACCGAGAACGGATTAGAGGTGGAATACCGGCGTGCGGTGGTGCTGGAGGTCGATGTCGCCACGCGCGGCAGCCGCATCTATGCGTCGGGCATCCGCAATCCGACCGGCCTGGGATGGGAACCGCAAACCGGCAAGCTCTGGGCCATCGCCAACGAACGCGACGAGATCGGCGCCGACCTGGTGCCGGATTATCTGACCTCCGTGCAGGACGGCGGATTCTATGGATGGCCGTACAGCTACTACGGGCAGAACGTCGACCGCCGGGTCAAAGCCGCAACGACCGGATCTGGTCGCGAAGGCGATCGTGCCGGATTACGCGATCGGCTCGCATGTCGCCCCGCTCGGGTTGTGGTTCTCCGACAAGAATGCGCTGCCGGAGAAGTACCAGCGATGGCGCGTTCATCAGTGAGCACGGCAGCTGGGATCGCTCACCCTTGAGCGGCTACGAAGTGGTGCACGTCGCGTTCCAGCAAGGCAAGCCGGTCGGGAAACCGGAAACTGTGGTTTCCGGATTCTATTCCGCCGACGAGAAAAATCTGTTCGGCGCGCCGGTGGGACTCACCCAGGATCAGGACGGCGCGTTGCTGATTGCGGACGATGTGGGCGATGCTGTGTGGCGCGTTACGGCGGACTCTCATTGAGCAATGCGCTTGGAGGATTCCACGCTCCGGACAGACAGTGCGGAGAGACTTGCAGCCGTGACTAACAGCAGGGATGATTCGCGCGTTCGTCGTCAAGTGATCGGGAGCCTAAGGCAAAAAAACATGAATCAAAAGCCACTGTTGATAGCTTTCATGTTAGCAACGCTAACCGCCTGCGCCACCTCCGCGCCGCAGCCCACGCATATGGCTTCGACCGCCGCCACCACGGCTGCTACGGCGACGCAGGCGAATTACGACCCGCGCATTGCCGACTCAGATAGGAAAGCCAAAGAAATGGGCTATCACATCGTGATGCGCGATGGCGCTCGATATTACTGCCGCACCGTCGCTCCCATGGGAACTCGGATTTCGCAAAAGGAATGCTTGCGCGCCGACGCCCTGCAGCAGCAGATACAGCGGCTGGAAGAAGATAAGATAAACATTCGGCAATTTCAGTACTGCGGTCCTTCTTGCGTACCGCCCGTGAACGCGCAGTGAGAGCGCCGTAAGCAAACGCCGATTGCCACTGTCGGCTGAGCTCTAGCGTCGCAAATACTGGTGGACGATGTCGACCAAATCGTCTGCCGCCAACGCCTCAGGAGTATCTGGCCCACGCTTCGGATCAATTACATGTTCGCGGATGTGGCCTTCAATCATTTCGGCAATAAAGCCATCTAGCGCGCCGCGACATGCCGTGGCCTGTTGCAGCACCCGTATGCACTCGTCATTCGCCTCAACCGACCTTTGAATCGCTTCGATTTGCCCCCGCAATCTTTTTACGCGGTTTAGTAATTTATTCCGATTCTTTACGACGTGTCCCACGTAGGATCCATTGAGAACTATACTCCCGTAGAGTATCTTGGCGAGCCTAATTTGGCTAGAGGCGACAGGCCAAGCCGCGTAACGGAGTCCGCCATGATTCAACCGTTAGCCGTCCCGTTCGACCTGACCCATGACCATGTTTTTTTGGGTCGCGGACATCAGAAGAATGAGCGCAAAACCTGGGCCGTGATCGCACTTTGTGGCGCGATGATGTTCCTCGAAATCATCGGGGGCAGCCTGTTTGGATCCCTCGCGTTGGTGGCAGATGGGCTTCACATGTCGACTCACGCCAGCGCCATGTTGATTGCGGCGCTTGCCTACCGGTACGCGCGAAAACACGCGAACGACCGGCGTTTTGTCTTTGGTACCGGCAAGCTGGGAGATCTTGCAGGATTTACCAGTGCCGTCATTCTCGCCATGATTGCGTTGCTCATCGGTTACGAGGCGGTGATACGTTTCCTATCGCCTGTTACGATCCGGTTCACCGAGGCAATTCCAATTGCAGTGTTGGGGCTTGCAGTCAATCTCGTCAGCGCCTGGCTCTTGAGCGGCGCCGATCATGGTCATAGCCACGGCAGCGACGGCGAGGAGGCGCATCATCATGACGAGACGCGACTTATTGATACCCCGCGAGGCGCATTAGCGCTCTCGATCTTCGAGGAGAACTCGCCGCCAGTATTTCGCATTCGGACTGACTCACACAATGTAGCGCTGCCAGCGAATTCGATTACCGCCTCCACCGAACGGGATGACGGCACGCGCGAAACGTTTTATTTCGTGCAGAGGCCAGGGTATCTCGAATCAACTCACCCAATCCCGGAGCCGCATGCCTTCAAAGTGCAGATAGTCTTGCCGCACGGGACGTATTCCGCCGAGTTCTTCGAACACGACCACGAAGTTGATGCACGCGACCACAACATGCGGGCCGCCTACATTCATGTCATGGCGGACGCCGCCGTCTCGATGCTCGCGATCATCGGCCTCGTGCTAGCGAGAACATTTGGTTGGCTATGGATGGACCCGCTCGCTGGATTTATCGGCGCGCTGGTCATCGCAAACTGGTCTTACGGACTCATCGGCGATACCGGCGCCATATTGGTTGACCTAAACCCAAGTGACACGCTGACCAACAAAGTGCGCGCAGCGGTTGAAGCAGCAGGCGACACATTGGTCGATTTACATATCTGGCGCATAGGTCCCGGACACTTCGGGGCCGTCGTCTCGGTAGTGAGTCATGTGGCGCAGCGCGGACCTGCCTTTTATCACGCCCTCCTGCATCGGTTCACCGGTCTCTCCCATATTACCGTTGAGGTTCATGCCCCTATAGTGGGGTAGACGCACAACGACTCATTTCGAGCCAGGTGGTTCCCTGTTGACACGGACGGTGCTAGCATTTGTGCGTTCTTGTATTCAGGGCTGACCTTGTTCAAACGGTCTCATCGCGTTGAATTTCGCATCACAGCTTTGGCTGTGCTGGCGTTTTTCATTGCCCAAATGGGCGCGATCGCACATGCCTACACGCATCAGCCATCGACTCAAACCTCCACCACGCAGCAAAGCCATGAACTGTGCGGTGAGTGCTTAAATTTCGCGCCATTGCTCTCTGCTGCCGGAACACCGGCGATCCTGGCGTTCTCGTTGCAACCCGCTCAGTGCGCGCAACCCTCGGCGGCGCCCACTTCTTTTCTCGATCATCGTACCTATTTAGCCTTCCGGTCCCGCGCTCCGCCCGCAACACGCTGACTCTCTTTGAGATTCATAGCGCCGCAGATTCTCTGTGGCCCCGCGTGTTCGGAGGAGTACTTGATCCATGTCCCAGATTCATCGTTTTTCGGCGTGCCGTGCGCTCGCCACGACTTCTATTGTCTTTTTGACGTGCGCCTTAGCGTCGGCGTATGCGGAGGCAGCTACCGCAGATGGCGCCACAGACTCAAGCAGCTCAGGTGCTTCGCCCCCCGCCCTGGATGAGATCGTGGTCATTGCGCAGCATCTCAACGAGGCTCGCAACGGCATTCAAACGCAGACCGGAGCCTCGATCTATACGATCAACGAAGCCGCTATCACCGCACAGCCCGGCGGCGACAACCAATTGCTCAATCAAGTGATCATGCAAGCCCCGGATGTTGCCCAGGATTCCTTCGGGCAATTCCACGTTCGCGGCGAGCACAACGGACTGCAGTACCGCTTGAACGGCATCATTCTGCCGGAAGGCATCAGCGTGTTCGGGCAGTCGCTGGATCCTCGCCTCATTTCGTCTCTGACGCTCATTACTGGCGCGCTGCCGGCCGAGTACGGTTTGCGTACCGCCGGCATCATCGACCTGAAGACCAAAAGCGGTGTGATTGATCCGGGTGGCTCCGTCTCGCTATACGGCGGTAGTCACGGAACGTTTGAGCCGAGCTTCAACTACGGCGGCAGCGAAGGTCGACTCAATTATTTCGTCTCCGGGGACTTTTTGCGCAATGATCTGGGAATCGAGTCGCCGGACGGCCGATCAAGCCCTGACCACGATCAGACCACGCAATACCATGGGTTTGCCTATCTGGAATACATTCTCGACGACAGCAACCGCCTAAGTGCCGTGCTGTCGAGTTCGGTGGGGAAATTCGAGATTCCTAACCGCGCCAATCAAGTCCCGGGCATTACCAACGCAGACGGTACGCCGCTCACCGTCGATGGCCAGACGACATTTCCGAGCGACGGCCTCAACGAAAATCAACGCGAAGTGAATCACTTTGCCATCTTGAGCTGGCAGCACTCGCAAGGGGCATTCGATGTGCAGACGTCATTGACGGCACGCTACTCGAGTCTAAATTTCGTGCCGGATCCCTTGGGCGATATTCTTTTCGACGGCATCGCGCAAAATGCCTACAAGCAAAATGTGGCCTATGCACTGCAGTCCGACGCTGCCTATAAATTTAACGACGAGCACACGTTGCGGACGGGCGTGTTTCTGCAATCCGATCATTCCAAGAGCCTGACCACCTCGGCGGTCATTGCATTGGATGATGCCGGGAATCAGGTCAGCGATATCCCCGAGAACATTGTCGACAACGGCTCAAAAACTGAATGGATTTACAGCTTTTATCTTCAGGACGAATGGAAGCTCATTCCCACGCTGACGGTGAACTATGGGCTGCGATTCGATAAGTTCACCGCGTTCACCTCGGGACATCAGGTGAGTCCGCGCGTCAATGTCGTATGGCAGGCACTCGACAACACCACGGTGCACGCTGGCTACTCGAGGTATCTATCGCCGCCGCCCTTTGAGCTGGTTGGCAATGAAACCGTCTCCAAATTCGTGAATACCACTGCGGCGCCGCTATCACCGCAGGCGGACTCTCCACTGCCGGAACAAGCCAATTACTATGACGTCGGCGTCCAACAGAAGATCACCGATCAATTGACCATTGGACTGGACAGCTACTACAAGCAGTCGCATAACTTGATCGATGAGGGACAATTCGGCGCGCCCATCATTCTCACGCCATTTAACTATGCCTACGGAAAGCAATACGGCCTGGAATTGACCAACAGCTTTAACGCTAACGACTTCACCGCCTATTTGAACCTCGCGTGGCAGTACGCGCACGGCAAGGATATTGATTCGGCGCAATTCAATTTCGGCCCGGATGATTTGGCCTACATTGCTCAGAACTATATCCACTTGGACCACGAGCAGGAGATCACGGCCTCGGGCGGCGTGTCCTATGTCTGGGATCACACGCGCATCAGCGCCGACTTTCTGGTTGGCAGCGGGCTGCGGGCCGACCTGAGCTTGCCGGACGGCAGCTCAATCCCGAACGGCGCGCATCTGCCGTATTACACACAGATGAATCTGGGCGCCAATCACATCTTCCACTTGGGAGATGCCGGCACGCTCACGACCCGATTCGATGTGATCAATGTGCTCGATAAGCGCTACGAGATCCGCGATGGAACCGGCGTCGGTGTGGGTGCACCGCAATTTGGCCCACGGCGGGGACTGTTCTTCGGGATTTCGAAGTCGATCTAGTGGCGGCGGGCTTGTAGTTACGAGTCCCGAGCGAGTTATCGGTGCGCCTTATCGATATGAGCGAAAAAAAGATCAGGGTCGCGCTATATGCCCGAGTCTCCACGGCCGGGCAACAATCCGCACCGGCGCAACTCGAGGCCCTGCGCGAATACGCGCATCGTCGCGGCTGGGTAGTAGCGCTGGAGGTCGCAGAACTGGGCAGTGGGGCGAAGGCGCGGCCGAAACGAGAAGCGCTCATGGCTGCGGCTCGGGCCCGCTCCATCGACGCGATCGCTGTCACAAAACTCGACAGATGGGGCCGGTCACTTGCAGATTTGGTCGCCAACATGCAGGAACTCGTCGAACTCAAGGTAGCCTTCGTTAGCGTAGCTGACAGCATTGATCTGACAACGGTTGCTGGGCAGGCGATTGCCGGCATGTTGTCTGTAATCGCGCAGTTCGAGCGGCAGCTATTCGCCGAGCGTGTATGCTCCGGCATGAATCACGCCAAGAAATACGGCACACGAAGTGGTAAAGCAATCGGCAGACCGGGAACCGTCGCCAAACACGCCACCGAGATTCGGGCGCTGGTGCATGAGGGCTTAAGCATGGCTGCAATCGCGCGCAAGCTGGACTTGAGCTACGCCAGTGTCCATCGAATCGTGACTGCAGCTGCGAGGGCACCTCGATAGCAATGGGAGATTTTGTCTTATGCGAAAGGGCTTTGATCGGCCAAAATCCTTCGCAAAGTTGATTTTAAGCGCGCCCGGACGGATTATTCGCGCTGCGCGCTCACCCCTGCGGGGTCGCCCTACGGGCGATCAACTGCGCTGACGCGAAGTTGTCGAACCGTCTTTTTGTCTGTCGGCGGTTCGAATTACCGCCAATTGGCAAATCGCGCCGCGTTGGCCGTCTAAGATTTTTTTGTGAATTAAGCGCGCCCGGACGGATTCGAACCGCCGACCACCTGGTTCGAAGCCAGGTGCTCTATCCAGCTGAGCTACGGGCGCCCGCGCGCAGTCTAACGTTGCTCGAGCAATTGGGAAACCTCGGCGATGCACTGCTCCCGCTCGAGCTGCGCTGCGGAGTCCGGCAAGACATCAGAAAATGCGAAATCCACTCCCGACCATAAGGAGCTAATCTCTTGCCAGACAGGTCCCATAAAGGATCGCAACTGCGCGGTGTTGATTGTCATGGGTAGCCCTCCAGTTGTCCGTCTTTGCTATTGCCGACCATCATCACGCGACGGCGTCGCGCAGCTGTCCATCTAAAAAAGCGCGCAAATGCGCTTGCGATACTGCGCCGACCTTACGCGCGATCACTTCGCCTTTCTTGAACAGCAACAACGTCGGGATACTCCGGATGTTGAACTTTGCTGCCGCGCTGGCGTTTTCATCCACATTCAGCTTCGCGATTCGAACCTTTCCTTCGTAGTGACCCGCGGCCTCTTCCAGGATTGGCGCGATCATTTTGCAGGGACCACACCATTCGGCCCAAAAATCCACGAGTACCGGAGTATCTGACTTCAGCACGTCGGTCTCGAACGCCGCGTCACTGGTATGGGTGATCTGCGCACTGCTCATAGGGCTCTCCAAAAAATGTAGGACTCGCTGAAGAGCCAAGATAGGGGCACATGGAGGGGATGCAAATTCCAAGAAGGCATATGCATAAGCGAAAAGGGCATGTAGTAGTCTTAGCACCCATGGGCGGCTGAGGGCCCAGGCGAACTCTTATGGCTCGATACACTCTAAGTGAGCGCTGAACTGACCCCATAGGTTGCCGAAAAATGCTTATTCGATGCCTTTTAGTGCTGCTGTCGATTTCAATCGCGTCTGTCGCATCGGCTGTGCCGGCGCCATTCGACCTTGCGGGCCCCGTGTTGCAGGTTAAGGTCACCCGGGGCAACACCACCCTGCCCGCTTCCGAGGTGCCCAATCTTGCGCCCGGCGACAGTGTGTGGATAAAAGCGGATCTGCCTGAGACGCAGTCTGTCCAATATTTAATGGTTGCAGCCTTTTTGAGCGGTTCAACCAACCCGCCGCCGGAGAAATGGTTCTTCGCCTGCAAGACATGGACGGGCAAATGCGGCAGCGAGGGGCTGACCGTGACCGTTCCCCAAGGCGCGCAGCAGGTGCTGGTGTTTCTAGCGCCGCATACCGGCGGGGATCTGCGCACTTTGGTCGGCGCGGTGCGCGGCCGGCCGGGGGCATTCGTGCGGACCTCGCAAGACTTGAATCAAGCTGCGCTCGACCGATCACGGCTAGAGCGATTTCTCGCTGCCGTACGCACGCTCAACGAGGGTGATCCGACAAAACTGAAGGAGGCGGCTCCGCTGCTCGCCCGCAGCCTCGCCATCAAGGTCGAGGACAAGTGTTTGGACCGGATCCCTGAGCTGCAGGCGCCCTGTCTCACGCAGGGACAAGAATCGCTCATTTTGAATGATGGCCACAGCACCTCGATTGTCGAAGCGCTGACGTCGGGACCCGGCAGCGATCTGGCGATGGAGGCCAGCTACACACCGCAATTAAGCTACGGCTATTACAGTCCTTACATCGCCTCCGTCCTGGACGTTGCGCGTATCTTTGAATCGTTTCGGACCGCGCAATATCAATACATCCCCGCTCTTGCGTCGGCGCAAGGCGACAAGATTGCATTGACCCTGAACACGGCCCCTTCCTTCCACTCTCCCATGTCGGTAATGGTCATTGCGCTTCCGGCAGTTGAGTCGGCGCAATTGCCCCCCTTGCACGCTGTCGATCCGAAGGAAATATTCTGCGTGCGCCGCGCCACCCTCGTGCTGCCCGTCGATGGCGCCCCGCTGGCATTCTCCACCAGCTACGCGCACGACCTGGCGCTCAACGTGACGGGGCGCGACGGCAAAACCATTGCACTTCCGGCGAGGGCGGACCCGATCCGTGGCGGCTACGTGGTTGACACCGCCGGGCTGGGCAAAACCGCGCTGGGCGACAGCATTCATGCATCGCTTGAAAGGCTATTGGGGATTCGAACCCTACGAAGGTCCGACTTTTCACTTGATCAACGTGCATGCGAAGAGCTGGGAACTTGCCGCCGGCGATGAAGCCGCGCTGATCGTTGGCCGTCAGGACACGGTGCACCTGCAAGCTGACAGCGTGAGCTGCGTCGACGCCATCATGCTGAAGGATCCGGGCGGCAAGGAACTGAAGGTGGATTGGAAGACTACTCGGCCTGATGAGGTCGAGATAAAACTTCCGCTCCAGGACTCAACGCCGGGCGCCATGACCTTGCTCGTCAAGCAGTATGGCGACACTCAACCCGACCCGATCTCGATCCATACCTTTGCGGACGCCGGACGCATGGAGGGATTTTCCATCCATGCCGGCGACATCGTCGGCACGCTCAAGGGCAATCGACTCGATGAGGTCGCGAGCCTCACTTTCAAGAACAATGTGTTTGTGCCGGGCGAACTCACTTCGACTCACGGCGTGGATGAACTGCCGATGGTCGCTTCTGATCCGACCTCAGTCAGCGCCCTGAAACCGGAGCGCGGCATTGCCGCGAAGATAGTTCTAAAGGATGGCCGCGTGTTTCAGTCTCTCGGCAGCGTTGAGGCGCCGCGCCCTGCTGTGACACTGCTCGGAATGAACGTTCAGCCTTCAGTGTCGAGCCATGACAGCAACATCCAGTTGGCGCACCCCAGCGAACTACCGCAAGACGCAATCCTGACATTCTCGGTGCGCACGCAATCGCCGGCTGCATTTGCGCATGATGAGAATTTCGAAGTCACGACCATGGACGAATCGTCCATCGCAACCTTGAATTTCAATAACGGCGGAGTGATGTTGGAGAATTCGCAGGTCGCCGTTGCGACGCTCAATCCCGCCAAAGTGTTTGGGGGCGCCGCATTCGGTCCATTGCAGTTTCGGGTGAACTCCAAGGGCGTGGTAGGCGACTGGCAGCCGCTTGCAAACCTGGTGCGTCTGCCGATCCTTAAGGAATTGAAATGCCCTGCCACGCCCGAGCTCGCCTGCAAGCTATCCGGGTCGAACCTCTTCTTGATCGATTCGATCGCCGATGATGCGCAGTTCACCCATCCAGTCAAAGTGCCGGACGGATTTTTAGGTGCCGCGCTACCGGTACCGCACCCAAAAGGCGGCTCACTGTTCGTGAAACTGCGCGACGATCCCTCGGTGGTCAACGCCACCACCATCTTGGCGCAGGAAATTCCGCCCTCGCCTGATGAAGCTGCCCGGACGGAGGTGCGCAGTTCCGCCGTGCCAGCCGACGTCGGCGGCGCATCAACCCGAAACGGGCGCTTCGAAAGGCCCTGAATCGCCGCGATTCGGGCGGCGAGAAAACGCCGTTCAGGTTCGAGCTTGGCGTGCTCAATGCCGCGGCGTAAGCCTCTCGAGCCTCGTGCATGCGGCCAAGATTCTGCAAAAGACGGCCGCGGGCGGCGTGCAGAAGATGGTACTGCGTGACCCGGCCGCGCGCGGCGAGCGAGTCGATCAAGTCAAGCCCGCGTGCCGCTCCATCCACCATCGAGACGGCGACCGCGTGATTGAATTCGATGACCGGCGTCGGCTGCAAGCGCAGCAGCACTTCATACAGCCCGACAATCTGCGGCCAATCAGTCGCCCGGCTGTCCTCCGCTCTGACATGCAGCGCCGCAATCGCCGCTTGCACGGCATACGAACTTACCTGTCCACGAATCGACAGCGACCTGTCGACCAGCGACAGGCCCTCGGAGATTTCCCGGCGATCCCACCGCGATCGGTCTTGGATTTCCAGCAACACCACATCACCGGTGTCCGAGGTCCGCGACGCGCGCCGCGCATCATGCAAGAGCATCAACGCCAGCAAGCCCATCACGCCGGCATGCTCCGGCAACAGCGTATCGAGCAATCTGCCCAAACGAATGGCCTCTTCGCACAGCTCAACGTCGATCAGCCGCGTGCCGGCAGTCGCGGCGTAGCCTTCGGTAAACACCCCATAGACCACCGCAAGCACTCCTTCGATTCGCTGCTCGAGTACCGAGGGATCCGGCGTTTCATAGGGAATGCCTGCGTCGCGTATTTTTTTCTTGGCACGCACCAGGCGCTGCGCCATCGTCTCTTCGCTGATTAGAAACGCGCGCGCCACGGCCTGCGTGGACAGCCCGCAGACTTCCCGCAGCGTCAGCGCGATTTGCGCTTCCTCGTTGAGTGCCGGATGACAACACGTGAATATCAGCCGCAGCCGATCGTCGCCGAAAACCTCCTCATCGGCCGCATCAATCGCCGGCGACCACGTCGGATTCGGCGGCGCCGATCTCACCGGATATTTTCGTCCTGAATAAAATGTCGCGGCGAATTCGGTCGATGGCCTTATTGCGTCCTGCGCTGATCAGCCAAGCACGTGGATTCGCGGGTATGCCGTGCGAAGGCCATTGTTCGACGGCCGCTGCGAATGCTTCCTGCTGTGCCTCCTCGGCCAAATCGAAGTCGCCGAGCAGGCGGATCAAAGTTGCAAGAACCCGACCCGCCTCACGGCGAAAGACTTCCTCGATTCCCTGCGCGGCCGCGCCGTCGCTCATCGCAAGCGGCGGCTATTCAAGTCATCGGCCAGACCGGCCGCACTTCGATGCTGCCAAAACGGGCGCCCGGAATGCGCGCCGCAATGGCGGTGGCCTCGTCCAGGTTCTTGGCCTCAATCAAATAGTAGCCGCCCAATTGTTCGCGAGTTTCGGCAAAGGGCCCGTCCGTGATCGTGGTCTTGCCGTTGCGCACCCGCACCGTGGAGGCCGTCGACACGGGCTTCAGCCGATCGCCCGCCTTGAAGTTTCCCGCCTGCACGATCGATTTGGTGAAATCCATGTACTCACCCGTGACTTTCTGCAGTGCGGTCTCGCCGAGACCCATCAATTCGGCTTCATTGGTGTAAATCAGCAATAAATAGTTCATGTGAGCTTTCCATCGTTGAGGCGCGATTCGCCGTACTGTAGTCGAATCGCGCCGGGTAAATTCGACAAGCGGACCCGTGGACTTTCAAGAAACCAGCGGCGAGCTCTCGCTCAACGGCCCGGTAAATACTGCAATTCCAGCCCCCGTGTTTGCCCCATCCATGGACCGGTCTCAATATGCGGGAACTATATGTTGCCTCATGGCTCAAATAGATCTGCCAAATCAGGTGCTTACAGACTCCAGTTAGCGCGCTGGCGGCCTCGCGCCCTTGGCCGTAAGATCACTACTGGCTCCGTTTCCCCTCATTTGTCTCGATAACTAGAGGATTCCCGATGAAGGCTTGGATACCGCTTACGCTTGTTTTCGCATTCGGTTTGGCTGCCCACGCACAGGCGACGTGCATTTACCCGCAATCGCCGGCCGCGCCTCCCAACGGCGCAACGGCCAGCCGCGACGAAATGATCGCCGCCAAGCACGATTTTGACCGCTACAACGGCGAGATGAATGTTTATCTGGACTGCCTGAATCTGGAAATGGATGCCACGCCCAAGGATCTTTCGAAACTGACCCCGGACGAGAAGAAAAAGGCCGAGCAAGAGCAAAAGGTCCTGGTGCAGAAGCACAACGCTGCCGTCGATGAACTGCAGGCAGTGGTTGGAAAATTCAACGAGCAGTTGAAAATCTTCAAAGCGAAACAAAAGTAATGACCATCGGTGCGGCGGAGCGCTCCGCCGCCGATTTTGAACTATGCAGGCTAGTACGCTCATCACCCCGCGTCTGGCCGAAGAGGCGATCTACTCTCGGCTGACGTGTTTGCCCATCGAATCACTGCCGCTAACGCAGTGTGTCGGGGGGACGCTGCGCGAGAATGTTTATGCGGAGCGTGATGCTCCGCCGTTCGATCGCGTCTCCATGGACGGATTGGCCGTGGACAGCGAAGCGCTGCGGCGCGGCCAGCGCCGTTTTCATATCCAGGGAGTCCAAGGCGCCGGCGCGCCGGCGACCAAGCTCAAGAGCGCGGAACACGCAATCGAGGTCATGACCGGCGCGATCCTGCCGATCGGTTGCGACAACGTCGTGCCCATCGAGCAGGTCGATGTGAGCGACGGATTTGCATCGCTCAATACGGTCGTGGTGAATTCGCCCTACCACAATATTCACCGGCGCGGCGCCGACAGCCGTCAGGGCCAGCTGCTGTTGGAATCCGGAACGTTGCTGCGCGCACCGGAAATCGCGGTGGCTGCATCCGCCGGGATGGCCCGCGTACGCGTCAGCAGCCAACCGGCCATCATGGTGGTCTCGACCGGAGATGAGTTGATCGAGCCCGGCGATCCGATCGCAGAATTCCAAGTGCGCCGTTCCAACGCGTACGCCGTGGCCGCCACGTTCCGCAGGCGCGGTTTCAGCCGGGTGGGCAATGATCACGTGCTCGACGATGAGAGCCCAACTTCGTGAACGCCTGGCGCTGCATTTGACTACGCACGAAGTGGTGGTCTTGAGCGGCGGCGTATCCATGGGCAAGTTCGATCTGGTGCCCAAGGCGCTGATGCAGTTGGGCGTGCAAGAAGTGTTTCACAATGTCGCCCAACGGCCGGGTAGGCCGATGTGGTTCGGCATCGGGCCGCAGGGCCAATCGGTCTTTGGGCTGCCAGGCAATCCCGTCTCGACCTTGGTGTGCTTGATCCGCTACGTCATTCCGGCGATCGCTGAAGCCATGGGCACCAAGCGCGCACCGGCCGAGAGACTGGCGCTGGCGCAGTCCTGTCACCTTCAAGCACTCGCTCGCGTATTTTTTGCCGGTGACGATTGAGCATGATGACTGGGGCCGCCCGTGGGCCACCCCTCGGCCGCCGAATGGATCAGGTGATTTCCTGAGCCTCGCGGGCACTGACGGTTTCGTGGAACTGCCGCCGGGGCCCAACACCTATGCCAAAGGTTTCGTTGCCAACGTCTACCGTTGGTGAGCTGTCGTCCATGACCGGCGTGATCCACGACATTCGCGGTGCACAGAACCCACTCGATCGGCTCGGCCGGCCCTTGCACGACTTGCGCATTTCGGTCATGGATCGCTGCAATTTTCGCTGTCCCTACTGCATGCCGAAGGAGCAGTTCCACGAGCATTATCAGTTTCTGAAATCTCGCGAGCGATTGTCGTTCGATGAAATCGTGCGCCTCACCAGGCTGTTCGCCGGGTTGGGCGTGCGCAAGGTACGCCTGACGGGGGGCGAGCCGCTGCTGCGCGCCAACCTGGCTGATCTGGTCGGTGACTTGACCAGCATTCCCGGAATCGACGACATTGCCTTGACCACCAACGGCGTGCTGCTGGCCAATCATGCGGTCGATTTGCACGCCAACGGCTTGCGCCGCATCACGGTGAGCCTGGACACCTTGGACAAGGAAATCTTTGCGCGCTTGAGCGGCGGATTCGGCGCACTCGATCAGGTGCTCGCAGGCATTGACGCCGCCATCGCCGCGGGATTGTCCCCGGTGAAAATCAACGCCGTGATCGAGCGCGGCGTGAACGATCACACTGCGCTTGATCTGCTCGAGCACTTTCGCGGCACGCCGGTGATCGTGCGCTTCATCGAATTCATGGACGTCGGCAATCGCAATCACTGGCGGCCGGAAATGGTCGTGCCCTCGCGCGAATTGGCGGCGCGCGTCAATGAGCGCTGGCCCATGCACCCGGTATCGGAGAACTACCGCGGCGAGGTAGCGCAGCGCTGGCGTTTCGATGACGGCGGCGGCGAAGTCGGCTTCATTTCCTCCGTGTCGCAGCCCTTTTGCGGGGCCTGCAGCCGCGCGCGGCTCTCCTCCGAGGGCAAGTTCTACACCTGCCTGTTCGCGACCCACGGCATCGATTTGCGGGCCCACCTCAGAGCGGGCGCCGACGATGCAGAACTGCTGCGCATCGTTCGAGGTGCTTGGATCGGCCGCACCGATCGCTACAGCGAGCTGCGCAATGAGCTGCGCCGCACCGAGCCCGAGGCGAAGAAGATCGAGATGTACTACATCGGCGGCTAAAATCCATGACTTTCTCACATTTGGACGCCGATCAGCGCCCCACCATGGTCGATGTCAGCGGCAAAGCTGCGACCGAACGCAGCGCCACGGCAGAGGCACGCGTGCAGTTCCCCGCAGCAGTGGCCGCCGCACTCCGCGACAACGGCCTGCGCTCGGCCAAGGGTCCGGTGTTCGACACCGCGATCGTCGCGGGTGTGCTCGGCGCCAAGCGCACTCATGAGCTCATTCCCTTCTGCCATCCCTTAGGGCTCGAGAGCTGCCGCATCGTCATCGACTTGGAAGGCGATACGGCCATCATTCGCTGCATGGTCAGCGTGCATCATAAAACCGGCGTCGAGATGGAGGCGCTGACCGGCGCCAGCATCGCCGCGCTGACTGTCTACGACATGTGCAAGGCCCTGTCGCACGACATCATCATCAGCGGCGTACGCCTGCTGGCCAAGGACGGCGGCAAGAGCGCCTATACGGCGGCATCATGAGCAGCTCGCCGATTTATGGGCTCATTCTCGCGGGCGGCGCAAGTAAACGCATGCAGCGCGACAAGGCGGCGCTCAAGTATCAGGGTAGGACGCAATTGGAGCGCACGTTCGAGCTTGCGCGCCGGCATGTCGCTCAGGTTTTCGTTTCCCTGCGCGCCGATCAAACCTTGGATCCCACGCGAGCGCAGCGGCCGATGATCGTGGACTCAAGGGAGGGGCAAGGCCCGATTGTCGGCATTCGCTCCGCACTGGCCGCGCATCCCAAAGTTGCATGGTTGGTGCTGGCCTGCGATCTGCCCTTTCTCTCCGACTCTGCAATTGAAGGGCTGCTGCGCCATCGCAACCCAAGCGCATTGCGCCACCGCCTACAAAAGCGCGCACGACGGCCTGCCCGAGCCGCTGTGCGCAATCTGGGAACCCGCGGCTGCGCCGCTGCTCGCCGAATACCAGGCTGCGGGTGGTCACTGTCCGCGAAAATTTCTGATCCGACACGGCGCAAATTTGCTCGACCTCCCGGATCCCCGCGCACTCGACAATGTCAATACCCCCGAGGAATATTCACAAGCGGTTGCCGCCCTGGAGACTCTAGCTCCCATGCAAGTAAAAATTCAGTATTACGCCTTGATGCGCGAGCAAGCCGGGCGCTCCGAAGAAACGTTGCAGACCTCCGCCACTACGCCGGCGGATTTGTATGCCGAACTTGCCGCGCGCTACGGTTTCACGCTATCACGCGAACAGTTGAAAGTGGCGGTGAACAGTGAGTTCAGCGATTGGTCCCGCAGGCTCGCCGCCAACGACGCCGTGGTGTTCATCCCTCCGGTGGCGGGGGGCTGATGAGATTCCGTTTCACCCAAACCGCCATCGACACGGAAGCTGGGCGGCGTGAGCTGCAGGATTTGGGTGCCGGCGGCTACGTCAGTTTCGAGGGTTGGGTGCGCGATCAAAACGAGGGCCAAGAAGTCACTCGACTCGAATATGAAGCCTATCAAGAGCTGGCTGTGAAGGAAGGCGACCGCATTGTCGCGGAAGCGCTGCGGCGCTTCCCGGTGAAACATGCCCTGTGCATTCACCGCGTTGGTTCATTGAGCCTGGGGGAAATGGCAGTGTGGGTTGGGGTAAGTTCCGCGCACCGTGGCGAAGCCTTCGATGCCTGCCGATTCATCATCGATGAAGTCAAGCATCGCGTGCCCATTTGGAAGAAGGAACATTATCGCAGCGGCAATTCGGGATGGGTAAATTGCGAGCGTTGCGCGGCGCCACCACAGCATTCCCACGACGAGCATCGTCATCGCGCCGCCTCAAACCTCAAGTAGGCAATGCAGCCCGACTATTCACGGCAGATATTGCTCAAAGAAATCGGCCCTCAAGGGCAGGCGAGACTTGGGCTTGCGCGTGTCCTCATCGTCGGCTTGGGAGGCCTCGGCAGCCCGGTGATGCAGTATCTGGCGGGCGCGGGCATCGGTTTCTTGGGCTTGATCGACGCCGACACGCTGGATGCCGGCAATTTGCATCGGCAACCGATTTACGAGCTCGCCGACGTCGGCAAGCCGAAGGCAGAACTGGCGCGCGAGGCGATCGCGGGCATCAATCCGTCGGTACAAGTTGAGACGCATGCGGCCGCATTTACCGCGGAAAATGCGCTTGAATTGGTCCGCCGACATGACATCGTCGTCGACTGTAGCGATAATTTTCGCACCAAGTTCTTGATCAACGATGCTGCCGTGCTCGCACAGAAGCCAGCGGTGTTCGCCAGCGTGTATCAATACGAGGGCCAGCTCCAGGTCTACAAACCGGAGCCGCCACACGCGTGTCTGCGCTGCCTTTGGCCGGAGGCGATCGCCGATGGTGTGGTGGGCAACTGTGCGGAAGCGGGCGTACTGGGGCCCGTGCCCGGCGCGTTCGGCACGCTGCAAGCATTGCTCACGCTGAAAATTCTTCTAAAGATGCAAGGGCAGCTCGAAGGTGAGCTGCTTCTGCTCGACTTCATGAATTTCACCAGCTTGAAAATCAAAGCTGCGCGCCGCGCGGAGTGCCGCGCACCGGCGTGCGCGCACATCCGCGAGCTTGCGCGCGAGGAACACGACATCGAGGTCACCTGCGATTCACTGGCCGCGGCTGCGGAGCGTGGCTTCGACCTCATCGATATTCGAACCGCCCAAGAAGTGGCCGCCCATCCTACGAGCGCTCGGCATATCGCCATGCAAGAGCTGGTAGCAAATCCGGGACTGCTCGACGCTGAGCGCCAGGCATTGCTCATATGCGCGACCGGCAAGCGCAGCCTCGCTACGGCGCAGGCGCTGCGCAAGCACGGCCTTGCGGTACGCTCTCTCGCCGGCGGCTTGCAAGGGTTGGAGCGCTGAGGTGCGATTTACGAGTAAGTTGCCCGAGGTCGGCACCACGATATTCACCATCATGTCGCGGCGCGCAGTTGCCGAGAATGCCCTGAACATCGGCCAGGGATTTCCCGACTACCCAATCGATCCGCGACTATCCGAGTCGCTGATCGCGGTGGTCGGCGAGGGGCGCAATCAATATGCACCGATGGAAGGCACGCTGGAACTACGCGAGCAGATTTCCAAGAAGCTCGAGTTCTGCTATCAGCGCCGCTTCGATCCGCAAACCGAGATCACGGTAACCTGCGGCGGCACCGAAGCTCTCTATGACGCCATTCAATCGGTCGTGGGACCGGGCGATGAGGCGATTATTTTCGACCCCGCCTATGATTCGTACGAGCCGGCGGTGCGTCTCGCCGGCGGTCGATGCGTGCGTATTGCGCTTTCGCCCCCGGCATTTCGCTTCGATTGGGACGAAGTGCGCCATGCCTTGAGCGAGCGCACCCGGCTCATCATCATCAACAGTCCGCAAAATCCAAGCTGCACGGTTGCGTCGCGCGCTGATCTGGACGCGTTGGCGGCATGCATCCGCGATCGGCCGATCACGGTGATTGCCGACGAAGTGTATGAGCACGTGCTCTTCGATGGGCGGCGCCACCAATCCGTCTTGCAGCACCCGGAGTTGCGCGAGCGCAGCTACGCGGTGTTTTCATTCGGCAAGACTTTGCATGCCACCGGCTGGAGAATCGGCTATTGCGTAGCGCCGCCGGAATTAACCCGCGAGCTTCGCAAGGTGCATCAGTTCAATACCTTTAGCATCGTCTCGCCGCTGCAGTTCGCCATCGCCCGCTATCTTTCAGCCTATCCCGATGCCTGGCAAGGGCTTGCGGCATTTTTCGAGGCCAAGCGCGATTTACTGGCGGGACTGTTGCGCGGCTCGGGACTCGAACCCTTGCCGGCCGCCGGCACGTATTTTCAGTTGGTCGACTACGGCGCGATCAGCCAAGAAGATGATATGCAGTTCGCCGACCGGCTGATTCGCGAGGCGAAAGTCGCCATCATTCCGCTGTCGCCTTTCTATGCCCAGCCGCCGCGCATGACACTGGTGCGGCTGTGCATTGCCAAGCGCGATGAGACTCTGCGGGATGCCGCGGAGCGGCTGCGTGCGTTTGCGCAGACGGCTTACGACCGCTCTAGCGGCCGAAAGTCGCGAAGCGCCGCGCCATGGAAGGCAGGCTCTGGCGCTGACGGATGCGGGCCGCGTCCGTCAGCATGCGTCCCGCCCAGCGGTAGACATTATTCTCCTTGACCGTTCGACGCATCAGGCTCATGCGATTGCGCCGCTCGTCGCGGCCCATGTGCATGGCGACTTCCATGGCGTTCGCGGTCTCGGTGACATCGAACGGATTGATCAGCACCGCTTCGGCCAGCTCGCGCGACGCGCCGGCAAAAGTGCTGAGTATCAGCACGCCATCCTCATCGTCGCGTGCCGCGACGAATTCCTTGGCAACCAGGTTCATGCCGTCATGCAGGCTGTTGACCAGGCAGAAGTCCGCGGCGCGGTACAGCTCGAAAACGCGCAACGGCGGCTGCGTGCTCATCGATGAGCACAATCGGACGCCAATCGCCCTGCGCGAATTTCGAGTTGATGCGCTCGACCTCGTCGTAAGTATGCTGCTGCAGCGCCTGGTAGGCCGGCAGCTGGCCGCGCGAAGGAGCCGCGATCTGCAGCAGACTGATGTGGCCGCGGTGCCGCGGATTGTTGTCGAGCAGCGTCTCGAGTGCGTGGAAGCGCTCGATGATGCCCTTGGTAAAATCCCAGCGCTCCACGCCCAGGCCGATGACCACGTCGCTGCCGATCTGATGGCGCTCGCGCACCGCTGCGCGGCAGGTCGCGACATCCGGCAGAAACGCCAGCCAGCGCGGCGGCCACTCGATGGAGATCGGGTACGGCGCAACCCGGCAGACCCGCCCTTTCAGCGTCACCGTCATGTGCTCGCGATCGATTTGACACTCCAGAAAGCGATCCACGGTGTCGAGAAAATTCTGGCAGTGATAGCGGGTGTGAAACCCCAAAATATCGGCCGACAACATATGCGTCAACATCTCGCGCTTCCAGGGACACACGCCGAAGGTTTCGGCATTCGGCCAGGGGATATGCCAGAACAGGGCGATCGTCGCGCCGGGAATTTTTTTGCGGATGAGCAGCGGCAGCAGCGCAAAATGAAAATCCTGAATGAGAACGACAGGCGTCTGGGTGCTCGATTCCGCGGCGACGACCTCGGCGAACTTGGCGTTGACTTCCTCGTAGGCGCGCCAGTCGCTGGCGCGAAACGCCGGCCGGACATAGGCCAAATGGCATAACGGCCATAGCCCTTCATTGGAGAAGCCGTAGTAGTACCCCTGTTCCTGCTCCTCGGTCAGCCATACGCGGCGCAATGTGTAGCTCGGATCGTCAGGCGGCACACGGATCTGATCGTTTCGATCCACGGTTGCCCGATCCGCACTACCGGCACCGTGCGCCACCCACACGCCGGAGCAGGCGCGCATGATGGGCTCGAGCGCAGTCACCATGCCGCTCGCGGGAACCTGCCAAACGGGCTGATGATTGGTGTCGAAGCTGTGAATATAGGGTTCTCGATTCGAGACGATGATCACTTGGGCGGAATTCAGCTGATCGCGCACCACCTGCTGCAGCGCCTGCGGCGTCCAATTTTCGCGATAGTCGATCTCCAGCCGCTGCTGCTCCTCGGCCTCGGCAAGTACTTGGCGCACCTGGGACAGAATCGGCAACGAATAGCGCGGCGATTGCGCGTTGTCCAAAAATCGCTTGCCGCGGATATCGCCTAGCAAGACCTGCACCCAGCGGCGCAATTGCAGCCACGCCACCAGCACGATCAGCAGCGCGAGCAAGAGAATCGATATGCCGACAAACGCCAGCACGAAATCCCGCGCGGTACGCTGCCGGCGATCTACGAAGCTCAGGTCGTGCAGCATGAGCACGCGAAACGGTTTGGGTTCCGCGCCATCGAAGTCGAAGCGCGATATCTGCACTGATCCGGACGACAGCTGTTTGATTTGCGAGCGCGCGGGACTCGATTTGCCGTCGGTATCGCAGGAAATGGCAGGCGGCGTGCGCTCCGACTTGAAAATGGCCGAACCGTCCGGGCGGCATACCAGAATCGCCAGCAGGCGCTCATCCGCTGCGATCTTGGTCAGATAAATGCGCAGCCGCGCTTCACTGCCGGTTTCGACCAGCTCGGTGATCGGCTCTTCCACCGAATGCATGACCAATTGCGCGCGCAATTCAACGTCGGATCGAAACCACTCGGCCAACAACCGTTGAATATAGGGCAATCCAAAATATGCCACGACGCATGACGCAAGTGCGACCGGCAGTACGAATCGCAGCATGATCGAGCGAAACATCGCGTCTCCGAATATTCAGCCATTAAGCGCGCAGCGCCAACACAAAATACCGAACTTTGATGGCACAGTCTTGGCTTTTAATCAACCGATTTGTGTAAAACTTACATGACAAATATATACGCAAAGCATTGGCAGCAGGGATCGCGTGCGCTATGTTTTTAGCACATGAAACAACCGCCGCCGCCCGCACTCGACTGGTGTTTGTTTCTAGATGTTGACGGAACAGTGGTCGAACTCACCGACACGCCCTCGCAAACTGAGGCCGATGCGGAAATAAAATCTCTGCTGCGCGAAGTTGCAGAGCGCTTGGGAGGCGCCGTCGCGCTGGTGAGCGGCCGCAAAATTGACACGCTGGATGCACTGTTTGCTCCGCTGAAATTACCGGCTGCGGGGTTGCATGGCGTCGAACGGCGCAAGGCCGACGGCACGGTGCAAGGCGCCAACTTCGTCGATTCGCAGCTCGATGGCGCGCGCGCGGCAATCAAGGCGTTGGTCGAGTCGCATCCCGGGACGCTGCTCGAGGATAAGGATCGTACGATCGCCGTGCACTTTCGCATGGCACCGCAATACGAACAGATCGTGCGCGAATCGATCTTTGAAATCGCCAAATCGCTCGGCAGCAACTATCACGTCCAGGAAGGCAAGATGATGTTCGAAATCAAGCCGCGCGGATTCACCAAGGCCACGGCGATTCAGGCATTCATGAAGGAGTCGCCGTTCAACGGCCGGCGGCCGGTATTCGTCGGCGATGATCTCACCGATCAGGACGGATTCGCGATGGTTGAAGCGCACGGCGGCCTTTCGGTCGGCGTCGGTGATCGTGTGCAGGGTCAATATCACCTGCCGGACGTGGTGGCCGTTAGAATGTGGCTGCGGCAGATAGCCGCTTTGCACGACTCGCATCGCGCATGAGCAAAATGATTCTGGTCAGACATGGCGAGAGTTCCGGAAATCGCGACCGCATCTACGCTGTTTCGCCGCACGACTTGCCGCTGACCGAATTGGGCTACAGACAGGCGCAACAGGCCGCGCAGCGCATTGCGGAACTGTTCCAGCCGCGGCTGGTGGTGACGAGCGCCTATAAGCGTGCGAGCGAGACCGCGCGCATCATCGCCGGCGCGTTGGGGCTGCCTCTGGAGTTCGAGTCCAATCTGCATGAGCGCGAGATAGGCGCTCATCGCGGCCGCTCATACGATTCTTTCCTGACGGAGCCCGACTATGATCCGCAGCGTCCCTGGGCGTGGAAACCGCAAGGCGGCGAGAGCTATGAAGAGGTTCAAGCGCGTGTCGGACCGATCTTGGATCGGCTCGCCGCCGCGCATCCCGACAGAAGACGTCGTTGTGGTGAGTCACGGCGGCGTGATGGCGTGCCTCTGGGCGTATGTCGCGGGGCATTGGCAGGATGCCCACGTTCCGCCCAATTGCGGCATCGTGCTGATCGAGCACACCTCACGGGGATATTCGCAGCCGCGCGTGATTGATGAGGCGCGCAGCGCGCCAGCACGCCGGCGGCTAGAGTGGGCTCCGCGGTAGTGCCAAGGCCGCGGTAGTGCTAGCCCGCCGCTTGCTCTTCCGACGGCTTTCGCCCGGGTCGTTGAGCCAGCGATTCAGTGCTTCCTGCAGCTGTGCTCGATCGATGGGCTTGGATAAGTAATCGTCCATGCCAGCCGCGCGGCACTCATTGTCCGCGCCCTTCATGGCATGTGCGGTAAGCGCGATGATCGGGAACATGCTTGCCGCCGGCTTCTTGCTCGCGGATTTTTCGCGTCGTTTCGTAGCCATCCATGATTGGCATTTGGCAATCCATGAGAATCGCGTGGTATCGGCCGCTCTGCCAGGCTTCGAATGCGGCCTGTCCGTCGGCCGCGACGTCGACGCGATAGCCGAGTTTCTCGAGAATGCGGCACGCGACTTTTTGGTTCACGACGTTGTCTTCGGCCAACAAAATATGGTGCGTCTCGCGCTGGCGCTGCGAGCGCAGGGCGTGGCGCGTCACGATTGGCTGCGTCGCCATGCGCCAGCCCTCTGCTTGCGTGCCGAGCACCATCATGAGGCAATCGGTCAAATCGCGATGCGTCACCGGCTTCAACAGGTAGCCCGCGAACCCCAGTTCGCGAAAACATCCGCCCGTCGCCGCGCTGGCCCGGAGGAGGTCAACAGAATCAGGCGCGCGCCGCGCAGCGCCGGCTCCGCCAAGATGGTCTTGCCCAGCGTCGCGCCGTCGCAGCCGGGCATCTGATGATCGAGCAGCGCGACCTCGAAGGGGCGGCCGGCGTTGGCAGCGATGCGCATCAGGCTCAAGGCTTCATCGGCCGAACTCGCGCAAACCGCGTCCATCCCGCACAGCGACAGCTGACCCATCAATACTTTGCGATTGGTCATGTTGTCATCGACGATCACGATGCGCTGGCCGCGAAGCTCAGCCGGCGGCGCGGGCCGCGCCTTGGCGGACATCCTGCGCGACGCCCAGGCGCGCGGTGAACCAGAACGTCGAGCCCACGCCCTCCTCGCTCGACACGCCGACCTCGCCGCCCATCAGTTCCACCAAGCGCTTGACGATGGACAATCCCAAGCCCGTGCCGCCGAAGCGGCGCGTGGTCGAGGAATCCACTTGCGTGAAGGCCGTGAACAAGGCATCGACGCGGCTCGCCGGCATCCCCATGCCGGTATCGCGAATTTCGCAGCGGACGAGCACGCCCGCATCGTCCTTTTGCGCGACTTTGCACTCGATCGACACTTCGCCCTTTTGGGTGAACTTGACGGCGTTGCCGCCGAGATTCAGCAGCACCTGACGCAGCCGGCCCGCATCGCCGCGCACCAAATCAGGCAGGCTGGGATCGATCAGGGCGATCACCTCGAGCCCTTTGGCGTGCGCCTGGATCGCCAGCAGGCGAGCCACATCCTCCACCGTATCGCGCATGTCCATGTCGAGGACTTCAAGATCGAGCTTTGCCGGCTTCGACCTTGGAGAAATCCAGAATGTCGTTGATCACCGTCAGCAGCGCGGCGGCGCTGTCGCGCACGGTCTCGGCGTAGTCCAGTTGCATGGGATTGAGCGGGGTTTCCAGCAGCAGCTCCATCATGCCGATGACCCCGTTCATCGGCGTGCGAATCTCGTGGCTCATGTTGGCCAGGAACTCGCTCTTGGCTCTATTTGCCGCGGCGGCAGTTTCCGTCGCCTCGAGCAGCGCCAGAGCATATTGCTGGCGTTGCGTGATGTCGCGCTGCGAACCCGATACCGTCAAGGGTACGCCGTCCGCGTTGCGCTCCAGCGCGCCGCGCACGCGATACCAGCGCGTTTCGCCCGCGTGGGTCTTGGCGCGCACCTCTACGTCGACGAGGACGCCGTCGCGAATGCTGCGCTCGATCGCTTCGCGCAATCGCACGCCGTCTTCGGGAAGCAAGATATCGAAGAACTTTTGCCGCTTGCCGAGGAATTCCTGCTGTTCGTAGCCGAACATTTCAGCAAAATGTTCCGATACCCACATCTCGCGGCTCGCCACGTCGAGTTCCCACAGACCGTCGTTCGCGCCGCGCGTCGCGCGCTTGAGCCGGGCATCGGCGCCGCGCAATTCCTCTTCCGCTATTTTTCGATCAGACTCGCGTTTGAGGTTATCGAGCGCGAACACGACATTGCGCCCCATGTGCATCAACAACTGCACGACTTCGTCCTCAAATGCATTCTTGTCAGCGGAGTGCACCAGTAAAATCGCCATCGTACGGCCGTTCTGAACCAGCGGCAGTGCAGCCGCCGCCGCGATACCGGCCTGGCAGGCCGCCGCGTGCCAGTGCGCGGTGCGGAAATCGTTTTGGAAGTCGTTGCTGATGCAGGGTGCTTGCGTGCGGAACGCGGTGCCGACGAGCCCCCGGCCGATGGCCGTGGTGCCGTCAATGGAGATCTGCACATCGCGCAAAGTTTCGGCTTCCTCGCCGGCGACCGCCACCACCTTCGCGTCCCCCGCGCTTCGCGCGGTACGCAAACGCTTGCCGCCTTGAGCCTGCCGCCGTGCACTGCGGCTTCGCACACGCGTTGATATAAGTCTTCGGCTGAGGAGGCCCGCATGATGGCCTCGTTGGTATCGCTCAAAGCAGCAAACATGCGGGCGAAGCGCTGCGCGCCGAGCTCCGCGCGCTTTCGTTCGGTCATGTCCCGTGAAATCGTGACGATGATCCAGCGGCCGTTTATCTGCACGGCCTGTCGATTCAATTCCACGACGGTCTCGCGGCCGTCCTTGAGGCGGACGGTGGATTCAGTGCGAATGCCCTGCGCGCCCGCGGCAATTGCCGCGTCGTAGCTGCGGATCAGTTCTTCGCGGCTTTCCTTCAGCAAGTCCAGCGGCCCCATCTGCATCAATTCTTCGTGCGTGTAGCCGGTGCGGCTCGACGCCGTGGCCGTGGCGTCCACGAATTTCAGTGTTTCGCGGTCAACCATGTAAATCGAGTCGACGCAGGTATCCACGGCCGCCCGAAACCGCTGCAGTTCGGCAAAATTCTGCTTGGGAAGTTGCAACTTGGGCGATTGCAAGTCGACGCCGGGGCGGCGCACGGACAACCCGCGCAAAACGATGCCGGCGAGCGCAGCACCGCCGGCGGCAGCCAACAAGTAAGGCAACAACTCCAGCATTATGAGGTCCTTGAGCCGCCGATTGCCCGCTTAGGGGGTACCCTGATGGCATTGCATCAGCGCCACTGCTTGAAATCTGTGCGGTGCCCGACACTTTTACATAAGCGGGCACTAGGGACCTCCCGCAATGTCGCAGATATGCGAAAAAGCACGCACGAACCCTTAAGGCTCCCAAAGGTGCCTAGTCTCGAATCTGGCCGGCGCCCCGCACCAAGTACTTGTAGCTGGTCAACTGCTCGACGCCAACCGGGCCGCGCGCGTGAAACTTATCCGTACTGATGCCAATCTCGGCGCCCATGCCGAACTCGGCGCCGTCCGCAAACTGCGTGGATGCGTTGTGCAACACGATGGCGCTGTCGACTTGCGCTAGAAACTGCTCGGCTGCGGTCGCATCCTCGGTAATGATGCAATCGGTGTGTTGCGAGCCATACTGCCCGATGTGCGCGATGGCGGCATCGAGGCTCTCAACCACGCGCACGGCAATGATGGCATCGAGATATTCCTTATACCAATCCTGCTCATCGGCGGGTTTGACGCGGGCATCGACGCGCGCACTCATCTCATCGCCCCGCACCTCGCAGCCGGCCGCGAGCAGCGACTGCACCAAAGGCGCAAGATGTGTCGCTCGCGCAGGCCGCGATCGACCAGCAACGTCTCCGCCGAACCGCAAACACCGGTACGGCGCATTTTCGCATTCAACACGATGCGTTTCGACATCGTAAGATCGGCATCGCGGTGGACATACACGTGGCAAACACCCTCGAGATGCCCAATCACCGGCACTCGCGCTTCTTTGCGCACGCGCGAAATCAAACTCTTCCCGCCGCGCGGGACGATGACATCGATGCTGTCGGCCATGTTGCCAAGCATATGGCCCACCGCGGCGCGATCCGTGGTCGGGCACCAGTTGAATGCTCGTCGCCGGCAGCTGCGCGGCGACCAGCCCTTCCTGCAGACAGCGGTGAATGGCGCCGCTCGAGCGTAGGCTTTCCGAACCGCCGCGCAGAATCGCCGCGTTGCCGGACTTGAGGCACAGCGCGCCGGCGTCAGCGGTGACATTGGGCCGGCTCTCATAAATGATGCCGATGACGCCGAGAGGCACGCAGACTCTCTGTATCCGCATGCCATTCGGGCGCGACCACTCGGCCAAGCGTGCGCCAATGGGATCGCGCGCGGCCGCGATCTCGGTAAGACCCCGTGCCATGGCTTCAATGCGCGAATCGTCCAGACGAAGCCGATCGAGCAGTGCCGCCGACAATTCCACCCCGGATTCGCGGATGTCCGCCTCATTGGCGGCTGAGGATGTGGCTGCGCGAGTCACGCAGCGCAGCAGCCGCACTTAGCAAGGCGTGGTTCTTTTGCTCGTTCGAGGCAACCGCCAGCTGCTTGGCGGCAGCTCTGGCAGCCCTACCGATGCCTTGCATCAAATCGGCGATGTTGTTCACAGGATCCGGAGCAGAACCAGATCATCACGGTGCACGATTTCATCGCGGCCGCGAAATCCCAGAACCTTCTCGATATCGGCGGACTTGCGGCCGATGATCCGGGCCGCGTCGACGTCCGAATAGGCGCAGATCCCCCTGCCCGATCTCGGTGCCATCCGGGCCGATGATGCTGACCGTATCGCCGCGATCGAATCGACCGACCGCGCGGGTAACGCCGGCGGGCAGAAGACTCTTGCCGCCCATCAGTGCACGAACCGCGCCCTCATCGACGGCGATCGCGCCCGCGGGCTTCAATGTGCCGGCGATCCATTGCTTGCGGGTGGCAACCGGCGTCGAGGTGGGCACAAACCAGGTGCAGCGCGCGCCCTCCTCGATGCGGCGCAGGGGATGCTCCGCGGATCCCAACGAAATGCACAAGTGACATCCCGCCCCCACGGCAATCTTGGCGGCGGCAATTTTGGTGTGCATGCCGCCCGAACCCATGGTGCTGGTCGGTGCCGCCGGCCATGGCCTCGATGGCGGGCGTAATCTCCAGCACGCGTGCAATAAAATGCGCATCCGGATCCTCTTTCGGGTCCGCGGTATAAAGCCCGTCGACATCCGATAGCAAGACGAGGCAATCAGCTCCGATCATTTGCGCCACTCGGGCCGCCAGCCGGTCATTGTCGCCATAGCGGATTTCCGCCGTGGCCACGGTATCGTTCTCGTTAATCACCGGTACTGCGCCCAAACTGAGCAGGGTGTTCAGGGTTCCGCGGGCGTTAAGGTAGCGTCGGCGCTGTTCCGTGTCGCCCAGCGTCAAGAGGATTTGCGCCACCGCGATTTCATGTACGTCCAACAGCTCTTTATAAGCATGCGCCAGCCGAATCTGTCCTACAGCCGCCGCCGCCTGGCTCTCCTCCAGTTTGAGCTTTCCCGGACTCAAATTTAGGTGCCGCCTCCCCAAGGCGATGGCACCGGAGGAGACCAAGATGATTTCCTGACCTCGTTTGCGCATGCCCGCGATGTCGGCCGCAAGGCTCTCCAGCCACGAGCGATTCAACCGCCCCTTGTCGCCATCCACCAA
Source organism: uncultured Gammaproteobacteria bacterium (assembly GCA_963771615.1). GTDB lineage: Bacteria > Pseudomonadota > Gammaproteobacteria > Steroidobacterales > Steroidobacteraceae > Bog-1198. The sequence goes on along the minus strand of CAVYUD010000002.1, from coordinate 3,488 downwards.
CAGGGTTGAACCCACTTTGACGACGATGCGCCGCGCATCGGTCAATCGACGAGAAGCGACTTTACGGTCTGCGACGGTCATAAGACACCGATATTGCCATTTACTTAGCTCACGGGCCTCACCTAATATTCGTAGCTCTTAAAGCGCGCCAGTCTTCAAATAAGGATGAACCGTGGGTAGAGAGTACGAACCGACCGTCGGGCAGTGGTACGACGACTTGGAAAACGATGAAACCTTTCAGGTTCTCAAAGTGGACGAGGACCAGGAAACCATTCATATCCAACACCTCGATGGCGACACCGAAGATCTGGATGTCGACGACTGGGCGGAGTTGGATCTTGAATTGACCGAGGAACCTGAGGGTTGGTCAGGTTCCAAGGCCGAGAAGGACGACGAAGACGAGGATGAGGACGAAGACTGGGACGAAGACGAGGATGACGAGGACGACGACGATTTAGACGATGAGGACGAAGAGGATCGCGAAGAGTACTAAACGCGCTCCAGCCAGCCGTGCACGTCCGGTGCTTCGCCCCGTTGTACCGCGACCAGCTTGGCGCGCAGTGCTTTCGTGACCTCGCCGACATGTCCCGTGCCCACCCGATGCTCAATCCCGCCGTAAATCAGCGTGCCCACGCCGGCGAGCACGGCGGCGGTACCTGATAGAGCCGCTTCGCCGCTGCGAACCCAGTCGAGCATCTCCAGGACGTCGAATTTTTTCTCGGTCACGGTGTAGCCCATGTCGCGGCCCATCGTCAGCAAGGAGTCGCGCGTGACGCCGTGCAGGAAGGTGGAATCCAAGCTGCGGGTCATGAGTTCGCCGTCGCGGATCAACATGAAGTTGGCGGCGCCGGTCTCCTGGACTTGGCCATCGGGACAAAACAGCACCTGATCGGCTCTGATGCTTCGCGCGCGCGTTCATGATGGGCGCCAGCGCCGCGGCGTAGTTGCCGCCGGTTTTCACCATGCCCATGTGCTGCGCGGAGCGCGTGTTCTGATCGTCGACCAGAATGCGCAGCGGCTTCTCGCCGCCGGCGAAATAATCCCAAACCGGGCTGGCGAGCACTAACAGCATCGCCTCGGTGGTCGGCGTCGTGGCCGCACCGATATTCGCGGTCGTGCCGAATATGATGGGGCGCAAATAGAGCGCACCCGGCGCTTCCGGCACCGCATCGCGGCAGCGCTTGATCAGCGTACGCACCATCTCGGCCACTTGGGCTACGTCGGGCTCGGGCAGCACCAGCGAGCGGGCGCTTTGCAGCAGGCGCTGCATATGCCGATCCATGCGAAACACATGCACGGAACCATCGGCGTGACGAAATGCCTTGAATCCTTCGAAGCAGGTGCTGGCGTAGTGCAGCATGTGCGCCGCGGGGCTGATTTCGATCGAGCCGACTGGCTTGATCTCGCTCTCGCTCCATTTGCCATCACGATAGTGAGTCACGGCCATGTGCGAAGTGAGCAGAGTGCCGAATGCAGGACGCTTGGGTTGTGGAGTCATGGGTCTTTCACCGTGGGAATGAATATGGTCGCGGGATGTTCGAGGCGTTCTTTCAATGCTTGGATCATCGCCGCGGCATCATAGCCGTCCACGAAGCGGTGATCGAACGAGGATGACAAATTCATGATTCGACGCACGGCTACCGCGCCCTGATAGACGACGGGCCGTTCAACGGCCTTGTTAAGTCCGATGATGGCCACTTCCGGCGCGTTGATGATCGGCGTGGAGGCAATGCCGCCGAGTTTCCCCAGGCTGGTGACCGTGATGGTGGATCCAACCAGCTCTTCGCGGGTCGCCTTGTTGGTGCGAGCGCGCTCCGCAAGCCGGCGAATTTCCGCGGCGACTTCCCACAAGCCCATCGCTTGCGCGTTGCGCACGACCGGAACCTTCAATCCATCGGGCGTCTGGGTTGCAATGCCGACATGCACGGCGCGATGCCGGATCAGAACGCCGCGCGCCGCATCGTATAACACATTGCATTGCGGAAAGGACTCGATCACGCGAGTGAGCGCCAGCACGACGAGCGGCAGGTAGCTGAGCGAGCCTGCGTCTTTGGGGCGCGAGTGATTCAGATGCGTGCGCAATGATTCGAGCTCGGTGACATCGACTTCTTCGACATAGGCGAAGTGAGGAATGTTGCGCTTGGCCTCGCTCATCCGCTCGGCAATCAAGCGCCGCAGGCCGATGACTTTGATTTCGGTCGTGTCCGCGGAATTCGCGTTCGCAAGCGGCGCGGTGTTCTGCGCAGCCGCCTGTAAATCAGCGCGCACGATTCGCCCGCCGGGACCCGAGCCCGCGACGGTTTTGAGATCAATGCCTGCTTCGCTGGCGCGCCGCCTGATTAGCCGGCGACGTCATGACGCGGCCCTGGCGCACGGCCGGAGCGACGGCGTACGGCTGCCGCCGGGCTGGTGCCGGCACAGCGGCCGCCGCCGGCGGCGAGGTGGCGGCTGGGCTGCGGCAGCCGCCTCGGCCGGCTTCGCGCCCTCGCCTTCGCCCAATTCGAACACGATCAGCGGCGAGCCGACGGCCACTTTGTCGCCCGGCGCGCCCGTGACGGACACCACGCGGCCGCTCACCGGCGCCGGTACTTCCACGGCGGCCTTGTCGGTCATCACCTCGACGATGAGCTGATCTTCGCTCACCGTATCGCCGGGCTTGGTATGCCAGGCGACAATTTCGGCATCGACCGTGCCTTCTCCCAAGTCGGGCATCTTGAATGTGAATTGACTCATGCAGGTTCCATGACAGTCTTGAGCGCCGCTTTGACCCGTGCTTGGCCGGGAAAGTATTCCCATTCGAACGCGTGCGGGTAGGGAGTATCCCAGCCCGCCACTCTCTGTATCGGCGCTTCCAGCGCCCAGAAGCATTCCTCTTGCACGATCGAGAGCAATTCTGCGCCGAATCCGGAGAATCGGGTGGCCTCATGAGCCACGATGCAGCGGCCGGTCTTTTTCACGGAAGCGACGATCGCCTCCACATCCAGCGGCACCAGCGAACGCAGATCGATGATCTCGGCATCGATGTTCATCGCCGCGGCGGCGGCAACCGCAACGTGCACCATGGTGCCGTAGGTGATGATGCTGACCTCGGCGCCGGCACGCACGATGTCCGCCTTGCCCAACGGTACCTTGTAATATCCCTCGTCTACTTGACCCTTCGGATGTGTGCTCCAGGGCACGGCCGGCTTGTTCGGATCGCCGTCGAACGGGCCGTTGTACAGACGCTTCGGCTCGAAGAACACCACCGGGTCATCATCCTCGATGCTGGTGATCAACAAACCCTTGGCGTCGTACGGATTGGAGGGCATTACGACCTTGATGCCGCTGACGTGCGTGAAGATGGCCTCGGGACTTTGCGAGTGGGTCTGGCCGCCGCGAATGCCGCCGCCGCAGGGGGTTCGAATGGTAACGGGCGCGAAAAAATCGCCGGCGCTGCGATAACGAATCCGCGCAGCAAGACCAACCGAACCAAGTACACGTAAAGGGGA
>CAVYUD010000001.1:0-150118 GCA_963771615.1 uncultured Gammaproteobacteria bacterium | reverse complement strand
GAAAAAAGAGTTCAAGCACCAGGGTGGATGATAGCGGAGCTTCGCTATCAAAGGATTTGGATCGCCCAGTTTTGGAAAAAAGTGCAATTTTTCCCGCGGTTCAAAGTGCGCGGCCGCACAGACGCTCGCTCGGCCGCGCGTCATATTCCACGCAATTGTAGGCGGCCGCGCGCCTGGAACAGCAGCATGGGTTCTGCAGCTGTTTTCAATTCACCAAACCGGGGATGTGCATGAATATGGTTTTGACTTGTTCCCGGTGCTCGGCATGGCTGGTGCCGCTGGCCCTCGGCGCATTGGTTGCGGGCTGCCACAAGGATGCCATTTTCGGCAACACTGGAATTGCAGCACTGGTGCCGGCAGTCACCGTTGTTGCGCCGCTGAGCGGTGCAACGGGCGTGTTGACCAATTCGGTAGTTAGCGCAACGTTGAATGAGCCGGTTGCGCCAATAGCCGGTAGCGCCAGCATGACGGTGACGTGCGCAGCCCCCTGCGTCAACGCCAGCGGCACGGTGACCCTCGATGCCACGCACACTGTCGCCACATTCACGCTGACGCCGGGCACCGCGTTGGCGACAGCCACGCTATATACCGTCACCATCGCCGGCGTCACGGCCCTCTCCAGCGGCGTCGCCATGGCGGCTCCCTTCACCTGGCACTTCACTACGGTAGGGGCACCCCCGACCTCACCCGGCCCCGCGTCTTGACGACAAGCCCTTTGACGAGTACTCCGGGACCGACGACAGGCGTGCCCAGCAACAGCGCCATCAGCGCGACCTTCACCAAGGACATGGCGCCCGCAACCATCGTCGCAACCAACTTTACCGTGACCTGCGTGAACCCCTGCGTCTCCCCGACCGGCAGCGTCAATTACTCGGTCGGCGGTAGAACCGCGGTGTTCAGGCCCGCCGCCAACTTGACCGTGGGCGATACCTATACGGCCACCATTACCACGGCGGTCACGGACGTGGCGGGCAATGCGCTTGCAGGCAATCAGGCGGCGCTGCCCGCGGCGAGCAGCTATATATGGACCTTCACCGCGGCCGCTCCGAACGCCGCCGGGAACGTCTCGGTGACATCCACCAACCCTGCGGCCAATGCCAGCTCCGTGTGCCCGACCGCGGGCATCAACGCGACCTTCACGGTGCCGTCCGGTCTACGGATGGACCCGACCACGGTGACTCCGACTACATTTACCGTGACGGGTCCCGCCCCCGCGCTCCACGCCGGTTGCCGCAGCATCGGTGAGTCTCGACGCTGCCACCGGAACCATTGCGACGTTTACTCCGCAGAACCCTCTCACGGGCGGCGTGACCTATACGGCAACGATTCGAAGGCGGTGCCAACGGGGTTTCGGACATGGCAGTCCCGGGCAACACCATGCTCGCGAACTTCGTGTGGAGCTTCACGGTCGGCCGCCTCCGGCCTGTGGAATTCGGCCGCGGTCCCGCTGCGCTCCGCCGCGCCTTTCGGAACTTTCGGCGGTTCGGCCGGAACCACCAATTCGGGAATTTTGACGGTCGTCAACGGCAACATCGGCACGACCGCCGCCTCCACCTTGGTCACTGGATTTCACGATACCGGAGTGGGCTGCATCTATACGGAGACGGCTGCCAACGTCGGCGCCGTCAACGGTTTGATTTTCACGGCGCCGCCCCCGCCCACAGTCAGCTGCCCCAGCGAAGGCACCGCGGCCACGGCCGCGATCGCCATGCAGGCACGCGCCGATGCGCTCACGGCCTATAACGCCCTGGTGGCAATGCCCGGTGGGCCCGACCCCGGCGCCGGCAACCGGCCAACATAGTTTGGTTGCCGGCGTCTACACCGCCGCAGCGGGCTGCTTCATGATTCAGGGCGGAGACCTCACGCTCGATGCGCGCGGCGATGCCAATGCGGTCTGCGTGTTCCAGATGGCGACCACGCTTACCGTCGGAGGACCGGGCGCGACGGCCCCTCAGAGCATCATCCTGGTCAACGGCGCGCAGTCGAAGAACGTATTCTGGCAGGTCGGCAGTGCTGCGACGATCAACGCGGCCGGCGGCGGAACCATGGTGGGTACGATCATTTCGCAGGCGGGGGCGGCCTTTTCGACCGTGGGGAATACCACGGTTGTGACCTTGAACGGCCGAGTCCTGTCCCTGGGCGCTTCGGTCACGCTGGTGAACACCGTCATCAATGTGCCTGCCCCGTAACGTGTTCGACATTCATCGTGGAGCAGAATCATGAAAATTGCGCGAGCTCTTAGGCTTGCCGCAAGCCTGTGCAACGTTCGCCCTCAGCGCTAGTCCTCCGGCGTTTGCCGACGACGCCGGATGGTATATCGGCGTCAACGCCGGCCAGTCCAGGGCGAAGATCGACGACACAAGAATCGCCGATGATCTGTTGGACGATGGGTTCACGACGACCTCGATCAACAATGACGAGCGTCACTTTGGATTCAAGGCGTTCGGCGGATATGAGTTCAATCGCTATTTTGCGCTGGAAGCCGGCTATTTCAACCTTGGGAAGATTTGGCTTTACCGCGAATACGTCGCCGGCAGGCAGCTTGCGCGGCGATATCAAACTCCAAGGCGCGAACTTCGACGCGGTCGGCAGTGTGCCCCTCGGCGATAAATTCTCCCTGTTCGCGCGCGCAGGTTTGAACTACGCGCATGCCAAGGACTCCTTCGCCGGAACGGGATCAGTCGCCGTGATCGATCCCTCGCCGCAGCAAATGGGCCGCCAACTACAAATTCGGATTCGGCGCCGCAATACGATTTCACTCGCGTTGTCGGTATGCGTATCGAGGCGGAACGCTACAGAATCGACGATGCCGTCGGCAACAAGGGAGACGTCGATCTGTATTCGGCGGGACTCGTGTTCAAGTTTGGCCGCGCAACGCCACCGCCACCCGCGCCGGCGCCCGCTGTAACGCCTGTGGCCGAGCCCGCTCCGACCGCCCCCTCCGCCTCCGCCCCCGCCTCCGCCCCCGCCGCCAACACGGCACCGGGTGAGCTTCTCGGCCGACTCGCTGTTTGATTTCGCCAAGGACACTGTGAAGCCGGCCGGCAAGCACGCGCTTGACAACTTGGCGGCAGAACTGAAGGACACCCGATTCGAAGTCATCACCGTCACGGGCTACACCGATCGGCTCGGATCGCACGACTACAACATGAGGCTGTCGGCGCGCCGCGCCGAGGCAGTGAAATCGTACCTGGTAGAAAACCTCGGGATCCCGGCGGACAAAGTGACCGCGCAGGGAGCGGACGGACGACATCAGATCCGGTGACCAAGCCCGACGAGTGTCCGGGTGCGAATCGAACCCCCCAATTGATAGCGTGTCTGCAGCCCGACCGGCGTGTCGACGTAGAAGTCGTCGGCAGCCAGCTACAAGCAGCGCCGGCCAATTGAAGCCAGATAGCAACGCGCCATGCCCGCGTTGCTATACTGGGTGTAGCCACATTTATCGGGGGATTCGTCATGAAATGGGCAGGCATGTATCTTCTCGGGTTTGTCGTGCTTGTGGGCGGCATCCTCGCCGCACTGTGGAAAACCGGGGTACTTGAACGCATCGGTACCGCGTGGACGTTGATCGGACTCGCGATTGTGATCGGCTTTGGCATCATGATCTCGGTCGCCAATAGCGGCCGCAAAGACAACATCGAAATTGACAGGAAATGAGCGGTATCAGCGCGCGACGGCCTTCGCATCGCAAGACCCTGGAACTCGGCGCCTGATTTAAGCGTGAGATGAAGCGCCGGCAGCGCCCGTGACGCCGGAAAGGCGCACGCGCACTTGCGGAGATCTCGTAGCCCGCGCCACCAGCAGGGTGCCGAGTTCAGCGTGGGCTCGCAGAGGCGCGGTTCGCGCAGCTGTGGTCCTGAATTCCGGCACCTGCTGGAGCTATGGCGGAGGCACATTGATGACGGTATTCGTCATCGTGACTGCGGCCGTTAGGGCAATCGTCCTGCCATTGACTGTGGTTACTACAGCCGTTGGCGGGCTGCCGCCGGTGGTTGACATCGTGATCGACGCATTGGCCAACATGGTCCCGACTACCGTTGAGCCCGTGCCGAGCGTTGCTCCAGCCGGAACGTACCAGAAGACATTCTTCGGCTGCGCGCCGTTTATGAGCAGAACCTTGATGGGCACCGCTGGTGTTGCCGGTCCCGTCAGGCCGACGTTGAGAGTTCCTGTGCCGGGCGTGGTCTGGAACACCCAGACCGCGTTCGCGTCCCCACCGGCATCAAGAGTAAGACTGGCTTGCGTGCGCCCTGCTCCGCCAATGTCGTACGTACCCGTCGCAGACCGGAAGATGCCAGGCGGCAGGGTGCGGCCGGCCAGTTCATCCGCGCCATCCCCAAGCCCGCCGCAACTTGGGCACTGCGCCACGTTCGATACGTCGATCCCTCCTGCAAGATTGGCGGGCGATATTGAGTTGAATGCGGCCAGTGCGGCGCCCTGAGCAAGCGACACGGCTTGACCGGGGACGGAGCCGGTAGGCGTCGTGAGCGTGTAAATCAGTCCCGTTCACAGCCCCGTTGTTATTCGTCGTAATCGTATACGCATTGCCTCCCGAATCGTGCAACCCCGTTATTGTGGTTGAGGCCGCATTGACTCCGATATCACCATTGATGACGGTGGCAAGCCCATCATTCGTCAGTGTGGCGCTCCCGCCGAAAGCCCCGAAACTCGCAGCCGCGCCGAGTGCAGGGGCGACCGTGCAGGTCGATGAGTTGGTTGTAAACGTTGTACTCTGATCGATTGCCAAGTGCATTGCCCGCCAGGTCCTTGACCCCGCTGGCGCCGCCTTTGATCGTGGCGGTGTAATTGGTGGCAGGAGTTCCGATGAGAGCAGCTGCAGGTCGTAAAAGAAGCGATATTCGTCGCTGCATCGTACGACACGACCCCCGTGACGGATGCGCCGGCAGTGACCGCCAGGGTGAACGTGGCGGTGGTAATCGTTAGAGGGTCCATCGGTTCACTGAATGTGACATTGATGGTTTTGTTGACACACACACCGACGGCGCCATCGCCGGGATTGGTCGAACTCACGGTCGGTGGCGTGGTGTCGGGTGCCACGCCGGTCGTGAAGCTCCAGGTATAAGCACTGGCCATCCCGTTGTCGGCGACGTCCTGCACACCGGTACTGATGGTGGCCGTGCAGCTGGTGCTGGGCGGCAGACTGCTTCCGGGCGTAAAGGTAGCCACACTGCCGCTCACCGCATAGCCCACGCTGCCCGCGATGGGAGTACCCGAAGGACAAGCCAGCGCAAAAGTCGCCGCGCTGATGGTGAGCGGAGCCATCGGCTCGCTGAAGCTTGCAGTGATTAGCGCGTTGACGGCCACGCCCGTGGCGCCCGCGAGTGGACTGGTCGAACTCACCGTGGGCGGCGTGGTATCGGGCGCCACTCCCGTGGTGAAACTCCAGGTGTAAGCGCTCGCCATCCCGTTGTGTGCCGTGTCTTGCACACCGGTGTTGATCGTCGCGGTGCAGTTCGTGCTGAACGGCAGGTTGCTTGCGGGCGAGAAGGTTGCCACATTGCCGTTTACCGCATAAGCCACGGTGCCCGCGCTGGGAGTACCTACGGGACAGGCCAGAGCAAAGTTTGCGGTGCTGATGGTGAGCGGATCCATCGGCTCACTGAAGCTCGCGCTGATGAGCGCGTTGACCGCCACCCCGCTCGCATTTCCGAGGGGACTGGTCGAACTCACGGTCGGCGGCGTGGTATCGGGCGCGACTCCGGTGTTGAAGCTCCAAGTGTAAGCACTCGCCATCGCGTTGTGAGCCACGTCCTGCACGCCGGTACTGATCGAGGCCGTGCAGATGGTGTTGGCCGGGAGGTTGCTCACCGGGGTGAAGGTCGCCACGTTGCCGCTCACCGCGTAGCCTACCGTCCCCACGACCGGCGTCCCTAGTGGACAGGCCAGTGCAAGGTTAGCTGTGGTGATGGTGAGCGGATCCATTGGCTCGCTGAAGCTTGCGGTGATGAGCGTGTTGAAGGCGACGCCGGTGGCACCCGCCACAGGACCGGTCGAACTGACCGTGGGCGGGGTGGTGTCGGGCGCCATTCCGGTGGTGAAGCTCCATGTGTAGGCGCTGGTCATCGCGTTGTGAGCGACATCCTGCACACCCGTGTTAATGGTCGCTGCGCAGATGGTGCTGGCCGGCAAGTTGCCCACCGGCGTGAAAGTCGCCACGTTGCCGTTCACCGCATATCCAACTGTGCCCGCAACGGGCGTCCCCACGGGACAGGCCAGCGAAAAGTTTGCCGTGGTGATGCTGAGCGGATCCATTGGCTCACTGAAGCTTGCGGTGATAAGCGTATTGATTGGTACGCCGCCGGCATTTGAGAGCGGATTGGTCGAACTCACGGTCGGTGGCGTGGTGTCGGGTGCCACGCCGGTCGTGAAGCTCCAGGTATAAGCACTGGCCATCGCGTTGTCAGCGACGTCCTGCACACCGGTACTGATGGTGGCCGTGCAAAGGGTGCTGGCCGGCAGACTGCTTCCGGGAGTGAATGTTGCTACATTGCCGCTCACCGCATAGCCCACACTACCCGTGATCGAAGTACCGACAGGACAGCTCAGCGTAAAATTCGCTGCGTTGATAGTGAGCGGATCCATTGGTTCACTGAAGCTTGCAGTGATGAGCGCGTTGACGGCTATGCTGCCGGCGTTCGCGAGTGGACTCGTCGAACTGACCGTGGGTGGGGTGGTATCCGGCGCGACTCCGGTCATGAAGCTCCATATGAAGGGACTAGCCATGCCATTTTGGGCAGCGTCGCGCACACTGGTGTTGATCGTGGCCGTGCAGCTCGTGCTGGCTGGGAGGCTGCTCACTGGCGTGAAGGTCGCCACGTTGCCGTTCACCGCATAACCCACCGTCCCCGCGAAAGGAGTACCGGTAGGACAGGCCAACGAAAAATTCGCCGTGGTGATGCTGAGCGGATCCATTGGCTCACTGAAGCTCGCGGTGATGAGCGTGTTGATCGCAACGCCGGCGGCATTCCCGAGCGGACTCGTTGAACTGACCATGGGTGCCGTGGTGTCCGGCGCGATTCCAGTCGTGAAGCTCCAGGTGTAAGCGCCGGCCATCGCATTGTCAGCCACGTCCCGCACACCGGTACTGATCGTGGCCGTGCACTGGGTGCTGGCCGGCAAACTGGTTCCGGGCGTAAAGGTCGCCACGTTGCCGCTCACCGCATAGCCCACGCGGCCTGCGATGGGAGTACTTGAAGGACAGGCCAGCGAATAGTTTGCCGTGGTGATGGTGAGTGGATCCATCGGCTCACTGAAGCTTGCGCTGACGAGAGTGTTGAAGGCGACGCCCGTGGCACCCGCCACAGGTCCCGTCGAACTGACAGCGGGGGGTGTGGTATCGGGCGCGGCCCCGGTCGTGAAACTCCAGGCATAGGCACTCGCCATAGCATTGTGAGCCACGTCCTGCACACCGGTGTTGATCGTGGCCGTACAGAGGGTGTTGGCCGGCAGGTTGCTCGCTGGCGTGAAGGTCGCCACGCTGCCGCTTATCGCATAGCCCACCGTGCCGGTGATGGAAGTTCCCAAAGGGCAGGCCAGCGAAAAATTTCCCGTGCTGATGCTAAGCGGATCCATCGGCTCACTGAAGCTCGCACTAATGAATGCGTTGACGCCCAGACCGCTGGCGTTCGAGAGTGGACTCGTCGAGCTGACCGTGGGTGCCGTGATATCGGGCGCGACCCCGGTCGTGAAATGCCACTGGTAGGGATGCGCCAACGAGATACCGGTGGCAAGACTGCGAGCACCCGACACCGTGACTGTGTATAGAGTGAGCGGTGCAAGGTCGGTGGCGAGTGCAAAGGCGGCCACCCGGTTGGCGGGATTGAAGGCTACCGTTCCGGTTGGATTCACGCAGGGCGAGTTACAGGTGACCTCAAAACTTGCCCCGCCCGCAAAAGAAGCCATGGGCTCGCTAAAAGCCGCCGTAATGGTCGCCGTGTTTATCGGTACACCGGTTTCACCATCAACCGGGGTCACCGCGGTAACCGTGGGCGCGAAGCCGGCGATGCCGTTTGTTCCGAAAATCGCCTGTCGCCCGGCACTTCCGCATCCGGCGGCCAGCGCGCTTAGCAGCGCTGCCAAGACCCATCCGACACACGTTGAATTCCTTTCGGATGTGCTCATGTTCTAAATCACTGCGAGATTCGCGATCGCTTGACGCTCTGGCGGCGAGTATTCGCGCCACGGCACAGGTTTTCAGTCTGCTATCGCACACAGCCGCTCGTGCAAAACGGCCTCAACCTTCAAGACCGCAGGGATAGCGCTCGCCCGCGCATCGCTCAATCGATGCGCGGAAGATGCTTTGACGCTGTAGCGCTGATGCGGCGGTGGATGCTGCGGAAGGCGCTATGATTTGATGCGCGCGGTACCGCAGACTCGAAAAATATTGGAGCGGGAAACGAGGCTCGAACTCGCGACCTCAACCTTGGCAAGGTTGCGCTCTACCAACTGAGCTATTCCCGCCCTAAACAGACGCGCAATTGTAGGGCCGTACCGCTGAGAGTCAAGGAAAACTGAGCGCGATATGACGCTAAAGCCTTGAACTGGACGGTAATTTTCGTGATCCATGGCTGTGCTCACGACGCGCAGGTACCATTCAGGGAATGACTCCCTCCATCGCGCAGATCTTGTCCGGCACACCGATTTGGGTGTTCGTTTTGTTGGCTTATTTGCTATGGATCGGGCGCCTCCCGGCTGAGGCCAGGCGTTCGCGATCTGGCGAAGATCTGGATCACGCCGGGCATTTTCATCGTGTGGGGTTTATTTGGGCTGTTCCAGCGGCCAGGCGAATTTTCAGAGGTGCTGGTTCGTTGGGGCGTGGGATTGGTTTTGGGCGCCGCGCTTGGACTGGCGTTCGCCATACCCATGCAAGCGGATCACGGGCGCCGACGCGTGCTCCTGCCCGGCAGTGTTCTGCCGTTGCTACGCATCGTTATCATCTTTGGGTCGCACTACGTGCTGCGAGTTGCGGCCGCCATTCATCCGGACACGAGCGCGACCTACCTGAATTGGGATATCTACGTCTCCGGCGCCAGCGCCGGCTACTTTATGGGCTGGTCGGTCCGTTTCCTGATGAGCTACTTGAAAGCGCCTCAGGTAGATCTAGCGCCAGGCGCAACTCCCTAGGCAAGCGCGCCCCGCCTTGGTCTAGGGCAGCGTCTTGAACAGTCACGGCTATAGTCTTGAACTGTCGCGCAGCTCGGGCCAAGCCAGGCGCAAATAAAGAATCATCGACCACAACGTCAGCACTGCAGCGATGGCAGTCAACACCACCCCAAGCTTATAAATGGCGATCCCGAACAATTGATGATGAAACAACATCATCGACAGGCCGGTAATCTGCATGATGGTTTTGTACTTGGCCAATTGCGACACTTTGATCCGGCCGCGCGCACCGATCTCGGCCATCCATTCGCGCAGCGCCGAAACCGCAATCTCACGGCCGATAATCACGACGGCCATGATCACGACAAACCAGCGCGGATCCCCGCTCACGATCAAAACCAGCGCCGCGGCGACGATCAGCTTGTCGGCGACCGGATCCAAAAATGCGCCGAGCCGAGATGTAAGCCCCAGCTTGCGGGCAAAATAACCATCCAGCGTATCGGTGATGCCCGCGAGCGCGAAGCCAACACCTGCGGCCGGGTGCGCCCACCAAAACGGCAGGTAGTAGAGGACCACTACGCCCGGAATCATCAAAATGCGCAACCACGTCAGCGTGTTGGGCAAGTTGAAATGTGATCTCGGTTTATCGCCCGGGATGGAGGTGTTCATAGATCACCTGGGCGAGTTCTCGCCCGAGGCCGCGAATTTGAATGAAATCATCGATGCCGGCACGCAGTATCCCTTGAAGGCCGCCGAATTGCTTCAGCAGTTCGCGCCGCTTCACCGGTCCCAGGCCTGGAATGGTTTCGAGAATCGACTGGCTATGACGTTTGGCGCGTTTTTTGCGATGGCCTGCGATGGCAAAGCGGTGCGCTTCGTCGCGCACGCGCTGAATCAGATGCAATGCACGGGAGTCCGGCGGCAGTATGGTGGGGGTATCCTGGCCCAACAGAAATAGCTGCTCCTGCCCTGCCCGCCGGTCAACGCCTTTGGCGACGCCAATGAGCGTTATTCCGCCGACCCCAAGCTCCTCGAGAACCTTGGCCGCTTCAGCCAGCTGGCCCTTGCCGCCATCGATGAGCAGCACATCGGGCTTGACGATCTCGCCGTCGCGCACTCGCTTATAACGCCGCGTCAGTGCCTGGTACATCGCCGCGTAGTCATCGCCGGGCTGGATGCCGCTGATGTTGAAACGGCGGTAGTCGCTCTTCAGCGGGCCTTCGACGCCGAACACCACGCAGGATGCCACCGTATCGGTTCCGCCGGTGTGGCTGATGTCAAAGCACTCCAGCCGATTCGGAGCTTCCTCAAGATCGAAGGCTTCGCGCAAATCCTCCAGGCTCGATTCGATCCCGGCGCGTGCCAGCCGCCGCATGTTCAATGCCTGCTCGGCGTTGGTGTGCATCATTTCCAACCACCGCGCGCGGATGCCTCGAACTGAACTGCAGATGCGCACCTTGTGCGACAAGCGCTGCGTTAAAGTCGTCTCGAGCAACTGCATCTCATCGAAGTCCTGCTCCACGATGATCTCCGCCGGAGCGTCCCGTTCTAAATAGTATTGCACGACAAATGCCGCGAGGACTTCCGGCAACTCAGCGAAGGGCGCCTTCGGGAAAAACGTGGTGCTGCCCAGGCTGCGGCCCGCCCGCACAAACATGAGGGCGACACAATACTCGCCATTGGCAGCGGCAACCGCGATGACGTCTGCGTCATGATCCGCGCCCGCGGTCACGATTTGTTGTGCCTGGATCACCTTGAGTTTCGCCAGCTGATCGCGCAGTTGCGCAGCCTCCTCGAAATCCAAGCGTTCCGCCGCTGCATCCATGCGCCGGCCCAACTCCTCGCCGACTTCGTCGTTGCGGCCTTCCAGCACCTTGATCGCGGCGCTCACGTCGCGCAGATAGTGTTCCTTGGAGACCAAACCCACACAGGGTGCCGTGCAGCGTTGAATCTGGTACTGCAGGCACGGCCGCGAGCGGTTCGCAAAGTAGGTGTCGTCGCAATTGCGGATGCGAAATAGTTTCTGCAGCTGCTGCAGCGTATCGCGCACCGCGCCGGCAGACGGATAGGGCCCAAAATATTTCCCGGGCTCTTTGCGGGAACCACGGTAGAAATTCAGGCGCGGAAATTCGTGTTGGGTTTCCAGGTGCAAGTACGGAAAGCTCTTGTCGTCGCGCAATACCACGTTGAAGCGCGGCCGGTGCTTCTTGATCAAGTTGTACTCGAGCAGCAACGCTTCGGTGTCAGAGTTGGTGATCGTCACTTCCATATTGGCAGTCTTGGCGATCAAGGCCTGCACCTTGGGCTGCACATTGCTCGGCTGAAAATACGAGCCGACGCGGCTCTTGAGGTTGCGCGCCTTGCCGACGTAGAGAATCTGCCCATCGCTATCGAGCATGCGGTAAACGCCCGGGCGGCCGGGAAGGCTGTCGACGAATACCTTGGCGTCGAACTGTGCGGAAACCGCGCTCATGGCGCCTCACGCTTACGCAGCGCCAGCTCTCGAGCCTTGTCGACAATTGCTTCGAACATTTCCGTAGTAAGCCGCCGCGTCTGGGTGTTGTAGCGGCTGCAGTGATACGAATCAAGCAGCAGCCGGCCTTCACCCAACTCGTGCTGTGCCCCATGCGCAAAGCGGAATTTGCCGGGCGGCAAGCCGCAAGCTCGCAGCACCGCCACGTGTGCAATCGCGCCCAAGGCAAGAATCACGCGTGCATCTGGGCTTTGCTCGAGCTCAGCCTCTAGGTACGCATTGCACTGCTTGACCTCGGCGGGCAGCGGTTTGTTTGCCGGCGGCAGGCATTTCACGGAGTTGGTTATCCGCGCATCGAGCAGCTGCAAGCCGTCATCGGCGGCGATCGATTGTGGAGCGGTTGAGAGTCCAAATTTGTACAAAGTTCGGTACAGCAATATGCCGGCGTGATCGCCGGTAAAGGGCCTTCCGGTTCGATTCGCGCCATGCATTCCGGGCGCCAAGCCCACCAGAACGATCCGCGCACGCGGATCCCCAAACGGCGGTACCGGGCGGCAGTAGTAGTTCGGTTCCTCGGCGTGGACGGCATCCAGAAACGCGGCGAGGCGCGGGCAGCGCCGGCAATCAACGTCAAAAATCGAGTTCATTCGGGGAAAGGTGTATCACATGCCGCGCGCCAATAAAAAACGGGCTACGCGGATCACCGCGTAGCCCGCCATCGATCGCGCTTGGACTTTGGACTAACCCGAGCGCAACTGAACCTGGCCCAGAAGGCTTGAGAACCATGTCAGACCCCCGCATTGGGGAAAAGATTCCTCGCCACCGCCAATATTTTCCTTGGCGCTCCGACTCAAGCGGCTTTAGGCGCCCTAAGGATCGGCTGCGGGGAAAGGTTCCCGATCCAGAATAGCACCTGTCAGCAGCGGGGCAAGCCGGGTTTTTAAAAACTGCAGCCTGTCATAAAACTATAATCGAGGTAAACATCGTAACTAATTGAATATCAAAATATTATTATGCAATACTGGCGTCTCTACGGACTCCGTAGCGACAGCAGCATTCTCATGCCATAGCGTGCCCGAAGCGTAATCAGGCCCTGCGGCTCGACTGGATGCCCGGGCACAACCCGGAGGCGATAGCGTTGCGCCAGGGTCGCGAGCAGAACGATGGCTTCGGTAAGCGCGAAGGCGGCGCCGATGCAAATGCGTTTGCCGCCGCCAAACGGCAGGTAGGAGAAACGCGCTCGAGCGGCGGATGCTTCGGGCGAAAAGCGCTCGGGATCAAAGCGGCCCGGGTTATCCCAATGCTTGACATGCCGGTGCAGCAGCCAGGGCGCGATCATAATCGCGGAACCCTTCGGAATACGGCGGCCCACCAACGTATCATCGTTGATCGCCTCGCGCGCGATGGTGTGCACCGGCGGATACAGCCGCATCGATTCTTCAACCACCATGCGGGTATAGGTCAGATTGCTCAGGTCCTCGTGCGTGGGCGCGCGGCCGCCAAGCACGGAATCGAGTTCTGCGTGCAATCTCGATTCCTCGTGCGGGTGTTGCGACAAGAGGAACCAGGTCCAGGTCATCGCCATGGCCGTGGTCTCATGACCCGCCAAGAAGATTGTGATGATGTGGTCACGCACCTCTTGCGCGCTCATCCCGCCGCCGGTTTGCTCATCGCGCGCCGCGATCAGTCTCGCCAGCAGGTCCCTCGGATAATTTCCGGGATCGCGTGTGCGCTCATCGATCAGCCGATCGATCACCCGGTCGAACTCGCCCAGCGTGCGCCGAGCGACCCCGCTTCTAGGCAGGTCCGCAAGAAATCTGGGCCAGCCCAACATATCCATGATATTTGGGCGCATTTCTGCCTGATAGCGGCCGGCGCTGCGTCCCATGATGGTGACGATGTCATCGGAGTCGCTCGAAAACATCGTGCGCGAGATGATATTGAGGGTTACTTCCATCATGGCGGTCGAGACATCGACGCCGGTCCCCGCCGGAACCTTGCCCCATAGCGCCAGCAGTTCTTCCGCTGCTCCCGTCATGATGGGTGTATAGGCGGCAATGCTCCGATGATCAAAGGCCGGCGACATGGCGCGGCGGTGTTGCCGCCACGTCTCCCCCTCCGAGGTGATCAATCCCTTGCCTAGACCCGGTTCAAGAATCCGCCGCGTAATTTCAGTCTTCTTATAATTAGCCGCATTGTCGATGAGCACGCGCTTGATGGCAGCCAGATCATTAATCACGAACAAGCGACGCCCAAATACCTTGCGCTCAAGAATGTCGAGTTCATAGGCCTCTTGTGCGAAGGAGTCGATCGCGCTGTCGCGCAGCGCGCGGACAAACTCGAAAAAACTCAGGCGGCGTTGGCGCGGCACCGGGGCCGGCAGAACAGGGGCTGCGATCGGATGGTCGAGCGTGGTCATGGCTGCAATTTAGCACGCCATGTTGAGCCGATCGCCTACGCCTTCTTATGTATTGTCGAGCGGCAAGGGCAAATCGTCAGGGTATTAACTTCAATAAAAACAATATAATACTACGATAATCTGAATTGTATATTAATATCGGGCGGCCACGAGCTCCGGTCGAATCAGCGCCAAACTGTCGGCATATTCATCGCCAGTGCTTGCGCGGCAGAGGATAATCTGAGCATGAACAAGGAACGCAATTTGCTGCCGTGGATTTTGGGCGGCCTCTCGGCGGCGACCATCGCGGTTGCCTTCGCGGCCGTGTCGACCTACCGGAACGCGCCGACCTTGGCACCGACACCGGCTGTCGCGGCACAGCCTGCCGTGCGAGCGCCTATTGCGACGCCGGCGTTGCCGCCGCCCTCGACAGCGCAAGTCTCGGCCCCCACCTCGGTACCTGATTCGGCGCCCATGCTCGCGCCGCCCCAGGCACAAACCGCCGTCGAACCAGAAGTACAGGCAGGACAGATTTGGCAATGTACGACGCGAGGCGTGAAAACCTTCTCCAACAATCCCTGCGGCGAAAAATCGACACTGCTTGACGTGAGTCCCATCAACACGATGCGTGCGACGCCTGCGGTCCACTACGCCCACGCTTATGGATCCGAGCCGCGCTACACGCAGGGCTACCCCGATCAGGGCGCACCTGCCGACGAGGAGCAATACTCCGAGGACTATGGCGCGGAGGCCGGGGGCAATTCCTACACCGTTATCCCGGGCTTGGTAGCGCATAGGAGGCCGGAGCATTCGCATCGACCACCTGCTCATCACAACTCTGGGCACCCCTCTGGACCCGTGCGACGATACTAGGACGTGAATTCGCTCTCTGACTCGAACAAGGTTGCGCTGGTGACCGGCGCATCGCGCGGCATTGGGAGCATCATCGCCCTGCAGCTGGCACAGCGCGGTGTGCGCGTGGCGCTTCACTACCGGAATAACCGCAAGGCCGCCGCTGAAAGTCTCGCAAATCTTCCGGGCACGGGCCATGCGCACTTTGATGCGGACCTATCCGACCCCAGGGAGGCGAGCCTGCTGTGGCAGCGCGTGAACGATTCTCTCGGCGCCGTCGACATCCTCATCAACAATGCCGGACTTTATATTTTCCATCCGCCGCTGCAGACCGCATACGAGGATTGGAAAACAGCGTGGCAGCTGACCCTGGCGACTAACCTCGTTGCTCCAGCAAGTTTGTCGCTGCTCGCGGCGCAAAGTATGGCGGTACGCGACCTGCCCCAAGCTGCGGATTTCGGCCGCGGACGAATCGTCAACATTTCCTCCCGCGGCGCATTTCGCGGCGAACCTGATGCACCCGCCTATGCGGCCAGCAAAGCCGGCCTCAATGCCCTGTCGCAATCCCTGGCGCGCGCTCTCGCTGCCGCTGGCGTGTACCTCTACTGCGTGGCGCCAGGCTGGGTGGAAACGGAAATGGCCACGAGCCATCTCGAAGGTCCTGATGGACCCGCAATTCTGGCGCAGCACCCGTTGGGACGTGTGAACCGCAGCGATGAAGTGGCGAATGCCGCCGTGTACTGCGCTCTCGACGCGCCGGCGGCAATGACCGGGTGCGTGATCGACGTCAACGGCGCGAGCTATCTACGGACTTAAAGCGAAATCAACGCACCGGGGTGATCGCGTCGCGGCCGACAACTGTGGTCCATTCGCGGATGCGCCATTTGGTCACCAGGCCGGATTGAACGTAGGGGTCGGATGCGACAAAGCGCTCGGGAATTTCGCGCGAATCGCATTGAAACAGCAATGCCGCACCATCCACCGGGCCGGCATAGGCGCCGGCGAGAATGAGCTCGCCGCGGGCCTGCGCCTCCCACGCCAGCTGCAGATGGCGCGTTCGAAACTCGGCACGCCGCTCGACATAGTCGGCGACGAAGTCGTAGAACAAGAGATAGTGCACGTGTGCTCCTGGAACTTAAGCGCTGCGAAACACCAGCGGCAACTCGGGTCGCAGGTCGACGCGCATGCCGGCTGGACCTTCAAATAAAATCTCGAGCAGTGGCTGCGGTGACTCGAAGTAGCTCACGAGGCCGTGCTGTTCAGCGCAACGCGAAGCGGCCGACAACGCAGCTCGATCTCGCACACCCACCGATAAACCGCGAATGCGCCGGATCGGCGGCGCATGCGCCACAGGCTCAGTGCGCTGTGTCGCGGCGCGCCTCAAGAACGGCAAATAGAAGAGCTCCGGTTCGCACAGAGTCGTACCCTCGGCGACTTGCATCGCGAGGCCCGGCGGCAGATAGACCGGCGTGTAGGACCAGGTGGCGAAAGGCGCCGGCGCAGGCGGTGTGCTCGTGGATCGAAAAATGATTCCAAACGGACTCACCTGGCTGTCTTTGACTTCGCAGCGCTCCCAGAGGCGCGTGCGGCGCGTTCTTTCGTTGCGCGCTTCGTCCGGATCCGCCACCCACACCAGTTCCAGCATGAAGTTATCGAAATAGAAGCGGCGATTGGCTGTGCCCTGCCCCGGATGGGTGTTGCTGGATCCCTCGACAAACCCTAACCGCAACAGCGCATCGCCCTCGGGAGCCAGGGCCCTGCAGCCAATAAAGGCATGATCCACTTCGAGCCCCGCGGCACTCTCACTCAGGCAACTGTCCTCCCAGTAGATCAGAGATCGTGACAGCTCCGCTGAGCTCCAGATAGGTGAGCACCGGCAGCAGCAACAACGTGAGGATCGCGCCGACTCGCGCTGTGCGCGCAACCCACGGAGTCTTGCAATTCTTCGCGCACCGGTAAATGCCAACGGTAGCGTAGACCGAGAAGATCAAGCCCAGAATCGTATAGACCCGCATGACAAACTGGTTCTCGGGATTGAGGAATAGTTCCAAAGAACCGTACAACAGCGAACCCAAAACGTAGTACAGCCAAAATACGCGCGACAGCGAGATCTTCCCTTCCAAGGGATCCTTGACGAATTGCGTGAGGCTCACGCGCGGCCCTACGACGTGAGCCGGGTTTTGCCGATCCGATGACTCGCGCCGGCGTGGCGCGCAATTAACATGGCGAGTTCCAACGCTTGCTCAGCATTTAGCCGCGGGTCTACCTGTGATCTGTACGCGCGTGCCAGATCGCCCTCGGTCAAACCTCTAGCCCCGCCGACGCACTCGGTGACATCCTCGCCCGTCAGCTCGATGTGCACGCCCCCCAGCATCGAGCCTTCTTCATTATGAATGCGAAACGCGGCCTCGACTTCGCCCATAATATTGTCGAAGCGCCGAGTCTTGATGCCGCCTGAAGTGGTCTCGGTATTGCCATGCATGGGATCGCAAACCCACAGCACCGGCGAGCCGGTGGCGCGAACCGCGCGGATCATGTCGGGCAATCGCTGCTCGATGTCCTTGATGCCAAAACGATGAATGAAGGTCAGCCGTCCCGGCTGATTTTGTGGATTGAGCACCTGAATCAGCTCTTGCAACCACTCTGCGCTCATCGAAGCGCCGACTTTCACGCCGATCGGGTTGGAGATTCCCCGGAAATATTCGACGTGTGCGCCGTCGATACTGGCGGTGCGCATCCCAATCCAGGGCATATGCGTCGACAGGTTGTACCAGCGCTTCTGGCGCTCGATATAGCGGGTCTGAGCCTGCTCCGAATAAAGATGCAATCCTTCGTGGCTGGTATAGAAGTCTACCCGACTTGCCGAGTGCACGCGCTGTCCGCTCATCGACTCGAAAAAATCCATCGACTCGGCAATTGAATCGACGATCTGCTGATACGCCTCGCGCAGAGGCGCCTGCCTCAAGAAGCCTAAGTCCCAGTATTCCGGATGATGTAAATCGGCAAAGCCGCCGTCGATCAGCGCGCGCACAAAGTTGAGCGTCAAAGAGGCGCGCTCATAGCCGCGCAGCAACAGTTCCGGATCCGGCTCGCGTTCTGCCGCGCTAAAACCGGGCCGATTGACATTGTCGCCGCGATACGTCGGCAGCGTCACGCCGTCGCGCGTTTCGGTATCCGCGGAGCGAGGCTTGGCGTACTGACCGGCGAAGCGGCCGACGCGCAGAATGGGTTTCTTCAAGCCCTGCAGCAAAACCAGGCTCATTTGCAGCAGGATCTTGAGGCGCCGCGCGATATTGTCCGACTCACAGTCCTCGAAGCTTTCGGCGCAATCGCCGCCCTGAAGCAAGAACTGCTCGCCGCGTTGTGCCTGCGCGAGCTTGGCGGTCAATGCCTCGATCTCCCAGGAAACCACCAGGGGCGGCAGCCGGCTCATCGCGGCCACAGCGCGCTCCAACGCGGCCGCATCGGCGTACTTGGGCTGCTGAGCGGCGGGACGGCTCTGCCAGGTCGCAGGATGCCAATTGGTCAAGGCGGGAGTGTTCGACATGGCAGGGATGCTAGCGTTGGACGCCAACCCAAGTCAAAATGCGGCCCCCTTACTTTGACCGTGGTTAAACTCGAGAATCGAACTATGAAGCACAGCAAGCCGCTCGAATCCTTGGGACTTCGGGATATCAACGCCGGTGTGTGGTCCGGCAGCCACGGCTGGAGCACCGATAGCAGCGGGCCATTGATTGAATCGATCAATCCGGCGACCGGACAGCGACTGGCACAGGTGCGCGGCGCAACACTCGCCGATTACGAACACGTCATGACGTCAGCGCTCGCAGCCGCGGCCGCCTGGAGGCGCGTGCCCGCGCCCAAGCGCGGCGAAGCCGTGCGCCAAGTCGGCGAAGAGTTGCGCGCTTTCAAAGACGCGCTCGGCAGCTTGGTCTCGATGGAAAACGGCAAGATCAAGGCGGAAGGCGATGGCGAAGTCCAAGAGATGATCGATATTGCCGATTTCGCGGTCGGACAAGCGCGCATGCTCTATGGCAATACCATGCATTCGGAACGCGCGCAGCATCGTATGTACGAGCAGTGGCATCCATTGGGCGTCATTGGCGTAATTTCCGCATTCAATTTTCCCGTAGCGGTCTGGGCGTGGAACGCATTCCTGGCCGCCATCAGCGGCAATGCGACCGTTTGGAAACCTTCCCCTAAGACCTGCTTGTGTGCGCTCGCCGTGCAACATATCTGCAATCGAGTATTGCAGCGGCTGGAACTGCCGCCGATTTTCCAATTGTTCATTGACGCAGGCACGGAGCTCGCCGGCCGTTTTGTCGATGATCGGCGCGTCGCGCTGGTGTCGTTTACCGGCTCCACGCACGTGGGACGGCAGATCGGCGTGCGCGTTGCACAGCGTCTCGGCAAAAGCCTCCTGGAACTGGGCGGCAACAATGCACTGATCGTCGATGAGCACGCCAATTTGGACCTGGCGGTGCCCGCGATTGTATTCGGCGCGGTCGGAACCGCCGGTCAGCGCTGCACCACCACGCGACGTGTTCTCGTGCATCGCTCGCTTTCTGCCGAACTCGAGCGGCGACTGCTCGCCGCTTACGCGCAGGTGCGTATCGGCGACCCGCTGGAGCACGGGACACTGATGGGACCCTTGATTGATGCCGGCGCGGTTGCGCGCTATTCCGCCGCCATCGCCGCGGCGCAGGCTGAGGGTGGGCAACTCTTGTGTGGTGGAAAAGTATTGCCCGGCCCCGGCAATTTCGTCGAACCCAGCATCATTCGCGCCCCTGCGGGAATGGCCGTGGTGCGCACCGAGACATTCGCGCCGATTCTGTACTTGACGAGCTTTGATACGCTCGAGGACGCTCTAGCACAACAAAACTCGGTGGATTACGGGCTCTCTTCGGCGATATTTTCCGATAGTTTGCAGGCAGCTGAACGGTTCTTGTCGGCAGACGGCAGCGATTGCGGCATTGCCAACGTCAATCTGGGGACTTCCGGCGCGGAAATCGGCGGTGCCTTCGGCGGCGAAAAAGACACCGGCGGCGGACGCGAAGCGGGTTCTGACTCTTGGAAAGCCTATATGAGGCGGCAAACCAACACCATCAATTGGAGCGGGCAGATGGCGCTCGCACAGGGAATCCGCTTCGATGTTTAAGGGCGCCGGCTGGCAGGGCTCCGGCAAGAAGGTTCGCGCTAGCGGCTGAGCCACGCATCGATTTCCGCGGCACGCGCACTCAGGCGTGCTGCGGAAATTGCACCGAGCGTTTTCAACTCCTGCGCGTACAACGAAACTCGGTATTCTTCGATCCAAAAGCGCAATTCGGTGAGTTCCGGCGTCCAGCGCATTTCGGCGCCGAGACGACTCTCCAAGTGCAGATAGCGCGCCGACCACTGCTCGAGTTCCCGCGCAATCTGGCTGGTTTCATTGCCGCGCACTGCGTTGCGCTGCCAGCGCCGCTGCTCGGCTTTAAGATAACGCGGCAATTGGCGCAGCCAATCCAGCGACACCGTGTTGAGGGTGGTGAAGTCCAGCAGCCCCTGCAGGTGCCGGCGCGTTTCCTCGGCGCTTGCCGCCAGCAGCCGCACACGCGAGTCATCGAGCGCCTGGCGCACTTCACTCGCTTCCTTGAGCCAACTTGAAATCATCGCGCTCATCTGTTCGAGACACAGGTAGAGGCGCTCCCGCCCCTGCTCGACGGCGGCTTCGAATTCCGGGCGTGTTCGTGGCGGTTCTGCCTCCGCGAAACAAGCGCAGCGAATTGTCAGCTGCAACAGCGCGTCGATGAGAGCGTCACTGGTAAGGTATGGGCTGGCGCGCAGCAGCAGTGCAACGGAACTGCCGACGGCCTTGGCCAGATCTCGCGCTTGACGCTCCAGAATCAGCCGCGCGAGGCGAACCGATCCGTCCCGCCAGATATGCTGTGCTTCCGCGGCGGACCATTCATATTGTATGTGCAGTCCTGACTCGCGCTTCGCAAGCGTAGGAAATACCCAAACCGTGCCTTGTTCCAATGTCAAAGGCACGCGCGCAGGCAACTGATCAAGCTCGAAGCGCCGCCAACTGCCGAAATAGGCCGCGCGCGCCTGGCGTTCGAGTTCGGCGCGGCCCGCCGCCGCGCATTCGCGCCGCAATTTAGACAGATCGGTGCCGCGCGCGATCTCGCGGCCGTCTTGAATGACCGTCAAGTGAGGCGTCAAGTGCATCGGCACGGCCGACGTATCGAAACGCAGCAATGCCTCGGGAATGCCGCGCCGCTCCTTGAGCCACGCTCGCAGATGCGTTGCGTCGGCAGCGGCGCCAGACGTGTCCTCGAGAAACGCTGTGGCGGTCGCCGCCACCGGAATCAAGCTGCGTCGCGCATCCTTCGGCAGGGAACGCAACAGCGCCTCAATGCGTGGCGCGGCCAAGCCTGGAATCGCCGCGTCAATCGCCGTGCGGCTCAGAGAAGGCAACGCCAGCAGCGGCACCTTGAGGTTTGCGCCATCCTGGGACTCTCCGGGAGCGAAGCGGTATTCGACCGGCACGGCGAGCGCCTCGAGCTGAGTTTTCTCGGGGAATTGCGCCAGCGCCGCAGCTTCCGGCAAGCGCGCGAAAATACGCTCGGGAGTCAGCGTCAGCGCCTCGCGCTGCTGCGCCGACAGGTGTCGATTGAAATGGTCCAAGCTCGCCGCACTCGATACCTGGCGCGGCAGGTGGGTATCGTAAAATTCGACAAAGGATTCTGCCGCATGCACCAGATCGCGCGTACGCAGCCGTTCCTCCATCTGTTGTGCCTCACGCAGCGCAGCGTCGTTCGCCAGCAGCCAGTCAGGCCGCTGCTTGAGCCGCTGATAGACCAACGCCTCGCGAGAAAATATGAGGCGCGACTCTTCCGGCGCGATGGGTCCATAATTCACGATGCGACCGGCGCTCAAGATGAGTCCCAGAAAGCTGATGCGCTCGCGGGCCACGACTTGTTCACGCGATTCGTCCCAGTCCGGCTCCAGGTATTCACGCTTTACCAGATGCGAGGCTGCGGATTCGATCCACATGGGCTCGACTTCTGCAACGCGGCGCGCGAATACCCGCGAGGTCTCGACGATGCTGGCGGCCATGACCCAACCCGGCCGACGTCGAGCCAGCGGCGAGCCCGGAAAGATATGAAAATGTACGCCGCGCGCGCCCACGTAGGCACCGTCCTCGCCGCGAGTTCCCACCATGCTGCAGAAGCCGGCCAACAAAGAGCGATGCACACCGGTGTAACTGGCGCTCGCGCGCTGTGCCACCAGCCCAAGTTCACGCGCCCGATCCACCACCTGGGTATAGACATCATCCCATTCGGACAGCCGCAGCACCGACAAGTGGTGCTCCTTGCACCAACGACGCAACTCCCGCCGGGGTCCTTCGCGCGCTGCGCGGTAGGCACGCCACAACTTCAGCAGCGCGGAAAATTCGGATTTACTGTCATCGAAGACAGCGCCTTCCGGCGAATCCTCGCCGAGGCGCACGTCAGGCACGCTCAGGCCGGAGACGATTGCCAACAATTCGCTTTCCGCATGAAAGCGTTTGCTCTCGAGCAGCGCTCTGCTCAAGCGGGGATCGAGCGGCAGGCGCGCCATCGCCCGGCCGCGGCGCGTGATGCGGCGCTCGTCATCGAGCGCTTGCAGCTCCTGCAACAGGCGATACCCGTCATTCAGGGCGCGTGAATCGGGCGCATCGATGAAGGGAAAATCTTCTGCCTGCCCCAAACCCTCCGCCGCAAGGCGCAGCAACAGCGCTGCGAGATTGGTGCGCAGGATCTCGGGCTCCGTGAAGGCCGCCCGCTGCTCAAAATCCTCCTGACTGTAAAGACGCATGCACAGGCCCGGCGCGAGCCGACCGCAGCGGCCCTTGCGCTGATCGGCACTGGCACGCGATACCGCTTCGATGGGCAGGCGCTGCAGCCGATTGCGCGCGCTGTAGCGGCTGATGCGGGCCAAGCCTGAATCGATAACCGCGCGTATACCGGGTACGGTGATCGAGGTCTCGGCCACATTGGTCGAAAGCACAATGCGCTGCCGCGAACCGCGCTGAAAAATCTTGCTCTGCTGCTCCCATGACAGGCGCGAGTACAAGCTCAACACTTCGACGCGCGAGTTGAGTTCACGCTCCAGCAGCTCACCAACATCGCGAATTTCGCGTTCGCCCGGCAGGAACACCAGGACATCGCCGTTGCCGATCTCTCCGGGTTCGGTCGCGATTTCCTGATAAGCGGCCAGCACCGCCAACGGCAGATCCGGGTCGTCATCTCCCTCCTCTGATTGCCGATAGCGCACTTCAATAGGATGGCTGCGGCCGCTCACCGCGATGATCGGCGCGTCGTCGAAGAACCTCGACACGCGCTCGACATCAAGGGTCGCCGAGGTCACGATGAGTTTCAGTTCCGGTCGGCGCGGCAGCAGGCGCTTGAGCACGCCGAGCAACAAATCGACGTTGAGAGTGCGCTCGTGCGCTTCATCGACGATCACCGTGTCGTAGCGGCGCAGCAGCGGATCTGAAGATAATTCGGCCAGCAGCAGCCCGTCTGTCATGAGCACCAGGCGCGTCGCGTCCGATACCTGATCCGCAAAGCGAACTCTGAATCCCACGCTGCGGCCGACGGGCTGGCCCAATTCCTCGGCCACGCGCGCAGCCAGTGCCCTCGCGGCCAGACGCCGCGGCTGCGTGTGGGCAATCAGCCCCGCCAAACCCCGACCCAGTTCCAGGCAGTATTGCGGCAGCTGCGTGCTCTTGCCGGACCCCGTGTCTCCCGCCACGATGAGTACCTGCCGATCAGACAGCGCCTGTTGGATCGCCTCGCGCCTCAGGGTGATGGGCAGTTCGGGATCGTGCTTGAACAATAATTGCGCTGCTGCGCGCGCTGCGGTGCGCCGCGCGGCGTTATCTGTGTCGATCATGGCTTACTCGCTACGCTTGACGGCTTGCCAGAGGTCCTCTTGGGCCGCGAGATCCAACTCAGAGAACACCTCTCCACGCTGTGCAGCGAGGGACTCCATGCCGCGGAAGCGACGCTCGAATTTTGCGTTCGCGGCGCGTAGCGCCGCTTCGGCATCGACATTCAGCTTGCGCGCGAGATTTGCCGCTGCAAACAGCAAATCGCCGACTTCCTCAAAGATCTCGGCCGAATCATTTGACGAGGCGTGCGCTGCTTCGCGCACTTCGGCCAGTTCCTCATCCACCTTATCGGCGCACTGGCCGGCATGTTCGAAATCAAACCCGACACGCGCGGCGCGCTTGCTCAGCTTGTAGGCGCGCAGCAGCGCCGGCAGGGCGTTGGGTACGCCGTGCAGCGCCGATACGTCCGCCGCGCCGCGCTCCTGCGCCTTGATGTTTTCCCAGTCGGCAGTTTGCTCCGGAGCACTCAGACGCGCGCCATCGGCGAATACATGAGGATGGCGTCGGATGAGCTTCTCGCAGATCGCGGTCGCGACCGCTTCAAAATCAAACTGGCCGGATTCACTCGCCATTTGCGCATGGAACACCACTTGGAATAATAGATCTCCCAATTCGTCCTTGAGGCTGCCTAAGTCGCCGCGCTCGATGGCGTCGGCGACTTCGTAGGCTTCCTCGATGGTATAGGGCGCGATGCTCGCAAAGGATTGTTGTCGATCCCAGGGACAGCCGTCGGCTGACCGCAGCCGCGCCATGATCGCGAGCAGTTCGTTCAAGCGCGCGCTCATGTCGGCCCCGCGGCGCGCGCTCGCGCCTGCGCCGACAACAGCCGCCCTCTCAAGGTCATCAGCATCCCCGCCGTGGCGCCCCAGATGTTGCGTTCGCCGTAGGGGATGTCGTGAATAGCGACCGTCAGCTCACCAATTTTTCGCTGGCGCGACTTGTGATTGGCCGCGTCCAGTATGTGCTCGAGCGGCACTTCGAACACGTCATGAACCTCCGCGGCGGCGATCGTGAGCTGGTAGCTCGGATTGACAAAGCCCACCACCGGTGTCACTCGAAACCCCGAGATCACGACGTGGTCCGGCAAATACCCTCCGAATTCCACCAACTCGGCGCTCAGTCCAATTTCTTCGAAGCTTTCCCGCAATGCTGCGTGCCAGGCATCGACATCCTGCGGCTCGATGCGTCCGCCGGGAAAGCTAATCTGGCCGGCATGATCTTTCAGCGTGCTCGCGCGCTGCGTGAGCAACACAGTCATACCGCCGGGGCGCTCAACCAGCGGAATCAGCACCGCCGCCGGCGTACGTCGCGTCGTCAACGTTGACCGCACGCGCGCAGCGACTTCGGGCGGCGCCCCAGCGAGCCAGTGCATATCTTCCTCAGGCGTCGAAGGCTCTGGATCCAGCGCAGCGCGGATGTGCTGTTTGGTATAAAGCGAGTCCATCGTTAAAATTAACTGCCCGCACCCTTGATGCCTCCCTCGGTGAGGGATTTCGGATCCAATAGGCGCCGCAGCTCATCTGGTTTCAAGTCGGTCATTTCCGCAGCGACATCCAGTATCGGCCGCCCCTCCCGATAGGCTTTCTTGGCAATCGCCGCGCCTTTCTCGTAGCCGATAATGGGATTCAGCGCGGTCACGAGGATGGGATTACGCGCCAGCGCATCTTCGATTCGCTCGCGATTGACGCTAAAACCGGCGATTGCATGATCGGCCAAATTGCGGCTGCCGATGGCAAGCAGCTCCAGGCTCTGCAAAAGATTGTAGGCAATCACGGGCAGCATGACGTTGAGCTGGAAATTGCCGGACTGGCCGGCAACCGTGATGGTCGAATCATTGCCGATGACCTGTGCGGCAATCATGGTCACCGACTCGGCCACCACAGGATTGACTTTGCCCGGCATGATGCTGCTGCCCGGCTGCAGCGCCGGCAGTGCGATTTCCGCCAGACCCGCCAGGGGACCGCTGTTCATCCAGCGCAAATCGTTCGCGATCTTCATCAGGCTGACGCTCAAGACTTTGAGTTGACCCGAGAGCTCCACCGCGGTGTCTTGACTCGCCAGCGCCTCGAAAAAGTTCTCGGCCGGCCGGAACGCAATCCCGGTACGCTTTGCCAAATGCCGCGCGAACTCCGCGCCGAATTGCGCTCGGGCATTGATACCCGTGCCGACTGCCGTACCGCCTTGCGCCAAGGCATGCAGGCGCGGGGTCGTCGCCGCCAAACGCGCTTCGCAGGAGGCGATTTGCGACTGCCAAGCGCCGAGCTCCTGTGCCAGCGTAATGGGCATGGCGTCCATCAAGTGCGTGCGGCCGGTCTTGACGATCCCGGCGAGCTCTGCGGCGCGCTTGCCCAGGACCTCTTGCAAGCGTTTGAGCGCGGGCTGCAATTGTCGCTGCAACAGCAACGCGGCGGACACGTGGATCGCGGTCGGCACCACATCATTGCTGCTTTGGCTCATGTTCACGTGATCATTCGGATGCACCGCAACGCCGAGCGCTCGCGAGGCCAGCGAGGCAATCACCTCATTGGCGTTCATGTTGCTGCTGGTGCCGGAACCGGTCTGGAATACGTCTACCGGAAATTGATCGTCGTACGCGCCCGCAGCGACTTTGAGCGCCGCATCTTGAATCGCTTTGGCAATGCCGGCAGGAAGATCGCCCGCTTCCGCATTGGCACCGGCAGCGGCATGTTTGATGAGCGCCAGCGCCTCGATAAAGGCGCGGGGCATGCGCAGCCCGCTGGGCGGGAAGTTTTCAATCGCACGTTGAGTCTGGGCGCCCCACAACGCCTCGGCAGGCACGTCGAGCGATCCTAGGCTGTCGCGCTCGACGCGGGTTGTTGCTGTCATCGCGCCTTACTCCGCAGGATCAGGGTTGTTTACGGTAGAATTAGCTATTCTACCACTCAAGCTGCCGGCGCTCCGATGTCCATCTCCCTGTCTGACGCACTCTCTCCCCTTGATGGCCGATATGCCGCCAAACTCGGCGAAGTGCGCCGCATCTTCAGCGAAGCCGGCCTCATGCGTGAGCGAGTACGGGTCGAATGCGCCTGGTTTCTCGCTCTGGCAGCGGGTCCTGCAGCCCATGCGCTCTCCAAGCTGCCGCGCGCCGCGCACGAATTGCTGATATCGCTCGCGAGCAATCCACAGTCGACCGATGTCGGCGCCATCAAGCAAATCGAGGCGCGCACCAACCACGACGTCAAGGCGGTCGAATATTGGCTGCGCACCGAGTTGCAAACGCGCGGCGCGACCCTGCCCGAACTGGAATGGATGCACTTTGCCTGCACGTCGGAGGACATCAATAATCTCGCTTACGCGTTGATGTTGAAGAGCGCTCGCGAGGCCTTGTTGTTGCCGATGCTGAAGGATTTAGGCTCCACCTTGGATGCGCTCGCGCATCGTTACGCGGATGTCGGAATGCTGGCGCGCACGCACGGCCAGACGGCAACGCCGACGACCGTCGGCAAGGAACTCGCAAACGTTGCCGCGCGCCTCGAGGTGCAACGCAGCGGCATCGCGCGCGTTGCCATTCTCGGCAAGATGAACGGGGCGGTCGGGAATTTCAATGCGCACGCCGCCGCACTGCCGAGGGTCGACTGGCCGGCATTTAGCGCGGCATTGGTCGGATCGCTGGGACTTCAATCGAATCCCTACACCACGCAAATCGAGCCGCATGATTGGATCGCCGAGTATTGTCATGCCTTGATGCGTGCGAATACCGTGCTGTTGGATCTATCGCGGAATATGTGGAGCTACATTTCGATCGGCTATTTCAAGCAGCGGCTGATCGCCGGGGAGGTAGGCTCGTCGACCATGCCCCACAAGGTCAATCCAATCGATTTCGAAAACGCGGAGGGCAATCTGGGGTTGGCCAACGCACTCTTGGGCCACTTCGCCGACAAACTTCCGGTGTCGCGCTTGCAACGCGACCTGACCGATTCGACCGTGCTTCGCAACCTCGGTGTCGCGATCGGTCATTCGGTGCTCAGTTTTAAGTCCCTTGCCACGGGTCTCGGGAAGATTGAACTGGACGCGGCGCGGGTGGCCGAGGATCTCAATCGCGCGTGGGAGGTACTAGGCGAGGCTGTGCAAACCGTGATGCGCGCCCATGGCATTCCGGATGGCTACGATAGGCTCAAGACCTTCACGCGCGGTCGCCCGGTGGATGAGCAGGCCATGCGTGAATTTGTCGCCTCCCTGGAGCTGCCGGCTGAGGAAAAGGCTCGTCTGATGGCTCTGACACCGGCCACTTACGTAGGCTTGGCACCGAGGCTGGCGCTACGCGAAATACCGCCTTAGAACCCGGTTTTTAGGCTCCAGGGTTGCTTGAAACGTGACGCAGTTAGCACGGGGCCGCCCGACGCAAACGGTACTATCAGGCTCAAAGTACGCGGGGTCGGGGTCAAGCTTATGGCGGGTAACACTGAAGAACGCTCAAAACCGGCGGCGGCGGATAAGATATCCGCGCCAGGCGCCGATGCTTCTTTAGGTTCCGGTACCCGCACCATTCTCAGCACGATGCCCGAGGTTCGCGACGCCAGTTTGAAAGTCGCCAAATCCGCGCAGCGCCTGCTATCGATTTTCACGCAAGATTTGGAGCCTTTGGTGTACGGCGAGGAACCCTTCCTCGAAGCCATTAAGCGGCTGGTGCTGGCACGCTCCTATGCCAAAGTCAGAGTATTGTTGGCCGACCCGTCACGCGCGATGGTGGACAACAATCGATTTCTCGCGCTGGCGCGCCGCCTGACCAGCTGCATCGATTTGCGTGCGATGAGCCCTGAGTACCCGGCCAGCGCCGGCGCCTTCATCATCGCTGACGACAAAGCGCTCGTGTATCGTCTTCAGGCGGATCGCTGGGATGGAATATCCGACATGAACGATCCGGCCGTCGTGCGCCGCTACTTGAACTTCTTTGATGAAGTGTGGCAAACGAGCATGCAAGAATCGCAAATGCGGCAAATGCTCATGTAGTCCATCGGCTTACGCATTGCCCGTATAATGGGCGGATGCCGAGCCTCAAGCCAATTTCCCCTTCTGCAGGCACCGTCATCGTCGGCATGTCGGGCGGCGTTGATTCGGCCGTTGCGGCGCTGCTGCTGCGCGATGCGGGCTTTTCCGTGCAGGGCCTGTTCATGTCGAATTGGGACGACGAGGATGGCTACTGCACGACGGCGGCGGACTTCCAAGATGCGCGGCGCGTTTGCGAGATCTTAGGCATTGCCCTGCATCGCGTCAGCTTCGCGGAACAATACCGCGAGCGCGTATTCAGTCTGTTCTTGCGTGAATATGCGGCGGGCCGCACGCCGAATCCGGACGTTCTTTGCAATCGAGAAATCAAGTTCGGCATCTGTTTGGAATACATGCAGCGCTTGGGCGCCGCCTGGATTGCGACCGGCCACTACGCGCGGATTCGGCACACCAGCCCCTATCCTGAATTGCTGAAGGCGGCTGATTTAGCCAAGGATCAGAGTTATTTTCTGCACAGCGTCGCTGTCTCTGCCTTGTCCAAAACACTTTTTCCCTTGGGTGGCTTGCAGAAGGCGCAGGTGCGCGACATGGCACACGCAGCCGGTCTGCCGGTATTCGACAAGCCGGATAGCACCGGCATTTGTTTCATCGGCGAGCGGCCGTTCCAAGAGTTTCTGAGCCGGCATCTTCGTACCGAGCCGGGACCGATTGAGACTGCGGACGGACGAATCCTCGGCGAGCACGCGGGTCTCGCCCTCTACACCTTAGGCCAACGCTCCGGCCTCAAGATCGGCGGTCGCGCCGGCGCTGCCGCGGCACCCTGGTATGTCGCGGACAAAGTCATGGCTCGCAACGCCCTCATCGTGGTGCAGGACCAGGACCATCCAATGCTGTTGTCGGATGCATTCAGCGTCGAGCAGATGCATTGGATCAATCCTGAGGATGCCGGGGCGCAGGTCGCCTGCGCGGTCAAGACGCGCTACCGGCAGAACGATTTAGGCTGCCGGGTGCAGCCGAGCGGCGATGACTGTTGGCGTGTGACGCTTGATCGTGCAGCGCGCGCCGTCACGCCGGGCCAATACGCGGTGTTCTACCAAGGCGAACGTTGTCTCGGCGGCGGCATCATTGCGAATCGCTTCAATTCCGAGCTCGCGCCCGCCGCCGAAAGAATCACTTATAATTCTCTTTTTTCGGTGGAGGGGTCATGACGGACAGCTTCAAGGCGCGAACGACGCTCAAGGTGGGCGCGCAACAATACGACATCTTGAGTCTCGCGGCGCTGAAGTCGCTCAACGTGGACCGTTTGCCTTTCTCGCTGAAAATTTTGCTGGAGAATTTGCTGCGATTCGAGGACGGCGTGAATGTGACGAAGGCCGACATCGAGGCACTGCTCAAATGGCAACCCAAGGCGCCGCCGAGCTATGAGATCGCCTTCACGCCCGCGCGGGTCATCATGCAGGATTTCACCGGCGTGCCCTGCATCGTGGATCTTGCCGCAATGCGCGAGGCGATCGTGAAGCTGGGAGGCGATCCGCAAAAGGTCAATCCGTTGGCGCCTGCCGAACTGGTCATCGATCACTCGGTGCAAGTAGACGAATATGGTGCCGCCAATTCGCTGCAGCACAACAACGAGATCGAGTTTCAGCGCAACGGCGAGCGCTATATGTTTCTGCGCTGGGGGCAAACCGCTTTCAGCAACTTCAAGGTTGTGCCACCCAATACCGGCATCGTCCACCAGGTGAATATCGAGCGGCTCGCGCGCGTCATTTTTTCGGACGAGTCGGGGGCCAAAAAGGCGGCTTATCCGGATACATTGGTCGGCACGGACTCGCATACCACCATGGTCAATGGACTGGGAGTGTTGGGTTGGGGCGTCGGCGGCATCGAAGCCGAAGCGGCCATGTTGGGTCAGCCGGTGACCATGTTGATACCCCAAGTCATCGGTTTCAAGCTCACCGGCGCGCTGCCGGCGGGCACGACCGCGACGGATCTGGTGCTGACGGTGACGGAGATATTGCGCAAGAAGGGAGTGGTCGACAAATTCGTCGAATTCTTCGGCGATGGCCTCAGAGGGTTGCCGCTTGCGGACCGAGCCACGATTGCCAATATGTCTCCGGAGTTCGGTTCCACCTGCGCGATTTTTCCCATCGACGAAGAAACCATCCGCTACCTGGAACTGACCGGCCGGTCCGCCGAACAAATTGCGCTGGTCGAGGCCTACGCCAAGGCACAGGGATTATGGCGGCTGAACGGCGCGCCGCAAGCGGACTATACCGATGTGGTCGAATTGGATCTGTCGACGGTTGAACCCTCTCTCGCGGGACCGAAACGTCCTCAAGACCGAGTGCCGCTGACAAAAGCCAAGAGCGTCTATCAGAGCAGTGTCAAGAAAATGGCCGAGGAGCGCACTCAGAAAAACCCCAAGGCGACCGGAAGCGCACCGGCCAAGGTGGGCAATGCGAGTTTCGAGGTCAAAGATGGCGCGGTGCTGATCGCGGCGATTACCAGCTGTACCAACACCTCGAATCCCGCAGTGCTCGTGGCCGCGGGACTCTTGGCACGCAATGCACTGAAGCAAGGCCTGAACGTCAAGCCCTGGGTAAAGACTTCGCTCGCGCCGGGTTCGCGCGTGGTAACAGATTACTTGACCAAAGCCGGTTTGTTGCATGATTTGGAGCAGCTCGGCTTTTATACCGTCGGCTACGGATGTACTACTTGCATCGCCGCCGGGACCCCTGTGCTCCTCGCCAACGGCACGGCGCGCGCGATCGAACAGCTACCCGAGGCCGGAGGGTCGGTGGTGTACGCGCCTGACGGCGAGCACCGTCTCGCACGCGCCGTGCAGCGCGAAATGATGGTTCAGGGCGAACGAGACTGCGTCGCACTGGTGCTTCAAGACGGACGCAAACTGGTCTGTACGCCGGACCATCAAATCCTATGCACAGACGGACGATGGGTGCGCGCTGACCAACTCATGCGGGGTGAAAGCCGGGTGGTGGCCGGTATCGAGGCACCGCTCGATGAGCCTGGTCTCGACGAATCTGGCTACCGGCTCTCCGCCGGCGAACGTATGTTTTCGATGGGAAGTGAATCTGAACGCGATTGCACCCTGGCCTTTGCACGCTTGGTCGGTCACTTGCTGAGCGATGGTTCGATCAGCCGCTTGCGCCAGGCGCGTATGAACGTTGGTCAGGCGCTCGATCGGGAGGCGGTGCTGAATGATATCGAACTGCTGAGCGGTAAACGCCCACGGGCGAGCGCTTACGATGAACGCAAATGGTCCATCGCGCTGCCACGTGTGCTGACCTCAATGATCTTGGCGCTGCCGGGCATCCGAGTCGGCCGGCGCATTGATCAAGAGCCGGGGCTGCCCGAATTTGTATTGGATGATCACTGCCCGGTCGCCGTTGTGCGCGAATTTCTCGGCGGCCTATTCGGCGCCGATGGTCACGCGCCCGCCCTCCATTATTTTGGAAAAAGCGAGCATCAGGCGAGCCTTGCGCCACCGGCTTACTCGCAAAGCGCGAAGCCGGAATTCGTTCCTGCAACCAAACGCATGATGCACGACATCATCAAGCTGCTGGTGCGTTGCGGGGTCAAGGCGCGCGGGGCGGCAGTGTCCGAATATCCGACGCGCTTCGCGGCTTCGACGTATCCTGCGGCGCGCGATGGCGTGGCGCGGCGAGAAATCCGGCTCGAACTGCCCGAGGGGCTGTCGTTTGTTGAGCGCGTTGGATTTCGCTACTGTGTCGACAAAGCGCTGCGCGCCAGCGCCGCCGCCGTCTATTGGCGGACGGTAGATACCATCAACCGACAGCGGCTCTGGATGGCAGATCGTCTCGAAGCGCTGCATGGTGAAACGCGGCTGTCCTTCAACAATACGCGAAGCCTTGCCGCCGCTGAACTGACCGCGTTAGAGACGCCGGTTTTTCCGCACTACTCTTTGTTGGAAGGCCACGATCGGTTCACGCGACTGCCTTCGGCGGACGCACGTCCGTTTCGGCCGCTGCACCGGGAGAGCTGTGATTTCCCATCGCCTGCTGAGCTATTCCGCGAGATGGGAGTTCGCGATTGGTTTGCTCGTCCAGCTGTCGCTTCTAGTACAGCGAAGCGTTACTGCACGCCCAAAGACGCGCTCACGCTGCCGACACTCAATCTCAAAGTCGTCGACCGCCGCCCGGCGGGCAAACGCGCGGTCTACGACTTATCCGTCAACGACCTGCATGCCTTCGTGGCGGGAACCGTGTGCGTGCATAACTGCATCGGTAACTCGGGTCCTTTGAAGCCCGAAATCTCCGAAGCGGTGAAAGCGGGCGATGTCGTCGCTTGCGCGGTGCTCTCCGGCAATCGCAATTTCGAGGGCCGCGTGCATCCGGAAATCAAGATGAATTTCCTGGCCTCGCCGCCGTTGGTGGTCGCTTATGCGCTCGCCGGCAGCCTGGATATCGATATCACCACCGAACCCTTCGGCACCGGCAAGGACGGCAAGCCGGTGTACCTCAAGGATATTTGGCCGAGCGCTAAAGATGTGGCTGCGGCTGTCGGCGCGTCGGTCGACTCGGCCATGTTCAAGAAGGGCTACGCCAACGTATTTTTGGGTGATGCCAACTGGGCCGCGATCAAGACCCCGGCGGGGAAAATCTATTCCTGGGATGCAAATTCCACTTACGTGAAGAATCCGCCCTACTTCGAGGGCATGACGATGACGCCCGCGCCGATGAGCGATATCAAGGGCGCACGCGCGCTCGCCGTGCTGGGCGATTCGGTCACCACGGATCACATCTCCCCGGCCGGCAACATCTCCAAATCCAGTCCCGCTGCCAAATACCTCATGGCGCAGGGCGTGCAAGCCGCGGACTTCAATTCCTACGGCTCGCGCCGCGGCAATCACGAAGTCATGATGCGCGGCACCTTTGCCAATATCCGCCTGCGCAACCTGCTCTTGCCCGGTACCGAGGGCGGCGTGACGCTGCACATTCCGAGCGGCGAACAGATGTCGATTTTCGATGCCTCGATGAAATACCAAGCGGCCAAAACGCCGCTGGTGATTCTCGCCGGCAAGGAATACGGCACCGGCAGCTCGCGCGATTGGGCCGCCAAAGGCACGATGCTATTGGGCGTGAAAGCGGTGATCGCGGAAAGCTTCGAGCGCATCCACCGCTCCAATCTGATCGGCATGGGCGTGCTGCCGCTGCAATTCAAAGACGGACAGAACACGCAAAGCTTGGGGCTAAGCGGCAAGGAATCCTTCGAGATCGTGGGCTTGAACCGCGGCGCGGCGAAGTCCGTCAAAGTCATCGCCAAAACCGATGCCGGCAAAACCATCGAGTTCGAGGCGCGTCTGCGCATCGACACACCGAAGGAACTCGACTACTACCAACACGGCGGAATTTTGCAGTACGTGTTGCGTCAGCTCGCGGCGCCGGGCAAGGCAGCCTGAGCTACAGGAGTCTCCTGACTATTTGGCGGCCGGCGGTATGCTGCCCGCCTCTACCAGTGCCATGGTATTGGGATTGAGGTGGGCCCTGATGGCGGCGTTGACCTGATCGCGGGTCAACGCCTTTAAGGCGCTGGGGTATGCGTCCAGCCAGCTCGGATCGAGCCCTCGCTGCGCATTGGTCAAAATGGTTTCGGCCAACCCTTGGGTCGTCGATAAGCTCACGAAATAGCTGCCGATTGCGCCCTGTTTGTGGGCAGCGAGTTCCTGTTCTGTGACGCCATCCTTCCACCAACTGCTCACTTCACGGCGAGTCGATTCCACGCCCTTGCTCAAAAGCGCCGGCGCGAAACTGGCGGAGACTTCCCACGCGCCATCGACAATGCTGTCTTCGCTTATGCTCGCACCGATATTATAGGTCAGCCCTTCCTTGTCGCGCACGGTGCTCATCAATCTTCCCGTGAAGCCCCGTCCTAGAATCGCGGTACCGAGTCGCAGCGCCAGATCATCGGGATCGCTGTAGCGAAGCCCGCTCGATTGACCGAATAGCACGGTCACGCTGGGTTTGTCCGCGAGAGGCACCGTGATCACACTCGCCGCGGCGACAGCGGCAGGCTTTGCGGTGCGCAGATAATCTTGACCGCCCGTCCAACCGGAGAATGCTTTGGTGATGTCAGCCTGGATGTCCGCATCGGTCACATCGCCGACAACCACCAAGGTCATGTGCGCCGGTCCGTAGTATTTTGCCTGGAACGCCTTGAGCTCCTCGAGATTGGCGGCCTTCGCCGCTGCGATGTACTCCTTCAAAGTGTGCGGACGATTCGGA
This sequence comes from uncultured Gammaproteobacteria bacterium, assembly GCA_963771615.1. Classification (GTDB taxonomy): domain Bacteria; phylum Pseudomonadota; class Gammaproteobacteria; order Steroidobacterales; family Steroidobacteraceae; genus Bog-1198. The sequence goes on along the minus strand of CAVYUD010000001.1, from coordinate 115,124 downwards.
TGTCCCTCCGGAAACACCGCCCGACCAAAGGCTTCGGCCGCCAAGGCGCCGCTGTCCTGAGTCGATGCCTCGAGCTCGCCGATCAATTGCTCCTTTGCTTTGTTGAATTCTCCGACCAGCAGCGCCAGGCGTGCGCAACTCCGCCGCCAGTGTAGCGATGATCAGCGATAGATCCTTGCGCAAGCATTTGGCGTGAATCTCGAGCGACTGCACGCCGACGCGTAAAGCTGATTTCGGCGCCGACATTGTCCAGCTTCTCCGCGATCGAAAACTTGTCGAGCGACTTGGTGCCGCGGTCGAGCATCATGCCCGACAGCGTGGGGATGGCAATGTTGCCCGAATCCGCCATGGCATCGCCCGCGGGCAATGCGCCCAAAATAACCACCACATCCTTTACATTGCTGCGATAAGTGATCAGATCGATGCCAGCGACTTTTGATCGATGTGCAAGATCCGCCATGGCGGCCGCCGCGGATGTCGCGCTCGCCAGCAACGCCATCATCACGAAAATTCGGATCACGAGCCCTTCTCCGTCTTCGGCGCCACCGGCACGAACCAGCCTGTGGTGCTTTGATCCGCGTCGAAATATTGCTTCGCGACGCGCTGCACATCCGCGGGCGAGACTTGTTGGACGCGTTGCGGAAAGGTCACGTACAAGGTCCAGTCGCCGACGCCGATCCATTCGCTGAGTTCGCTCGCGACGGCGGCGGTGCCATCGCGCTTGTACGCATCCTCGGCGATGTACTGTTGCTTGACGCTGGCGACTTCAGCGGGCGTTACGCCGCCCGTCTTGATCTTGTTCAACTCCGCCACCAGCGCCCTCTCAACCTGCTCATGCGTGGTTCCGGGAGTCAGCGCCGCGTACAGGGTATGCAGCGACAGGTCGCGCAGCACATCGGTGCCCGCGCCGGCGCTCAGTGCCAGGCCTTGGTCGACGAGCGAACGATATAGGCGCGCATTTTTACCCGAGCTCAAAATGGCATCGAGCATCTCGAGCGCCGCTTGGTCGGCGTCGCGGCCGTTGGGCACTTTGTGGGCGACGATGATCGCGCCAAGCTCGCCGGGCCGCTTGACGATGACTCGGCGCTCGCCGCTCTGCGCCGGCTCCTCGGTGTAGATCGCTGGAATGGGCGCCGGCGAACGCGGATAGACTCCGTAATACTTCTTGATCAAGCCTAAGACCGCGTCGGTCTCGATGTCGCCGACCACCGTCAGGGTCGCATTGTTCGGCCAATAGAAGGTGTCGTAGAACTCGCGCAGCTTAGGCTGTGGCACATGCTCGATGTCGCTCTTCCAGCCGATGGTCGGATGGTGATACGGCAGGGCGACGTACGCGGCCTCCATGACCTCCTCCAACAGCACGCTCTCCGGATCGTTCTTGCCGCGCTCGTACTCATTGCGAACGACGGTCATTTCTGCCTGCCGGTCGGACTCGTGCAACCAAAGATGCCGCATGCGATCGGCCTCGATTGCGATGTAGCCCTCCAGGCTCTCGCGGCCAACGGTTGCGAAGTAATTCGTGCGGTCGAAAGAGGTGCTCGCGTTGAACTGGCCGCCCACCCGCTCCAGCATCTGCTTGATGCTGTTGCCCTTGGCGTCATTGAAAGCGTCGCTGCCCTTGAACATCATGTGTTCCAAGATGTGCGTAGCACCGGTCGTCCCGGTCACTTCATTGCGTGAGCCGACCTGATAAGTGACCTCGAAAGTGACGACGGGCGCGGAGTGATCAGGCACCAGCAACACGGTCAGACCATTGCTGTCGAGCCGATATTCGTCGATGCCGCCGAGCGATTTGATGTGGGAAAAGCCCGCGGATCCCCCAGTCCCAGCTTGCAGAGCCGTTGCCTTATCGGGTGCGGCTTGCACAGCGGCGCCACCCAATGCCACGACGGCGAGGCTCGCCAAGATCGTGCGCAAAATTCTCTTGCCCTTCTCGAACATGCTGTAGCCCACCGTTCAACCACGTAATATTCGATTCTAATTGTTTCCAACCCGTGCGATGCGCTCATCCGCTGACAAACGCCCCGCGCGCGGCGCATGACAATCCTTCGATATAAGTATTATATCTTGATGTATTTAAAGGTGAATCATTGCCGAAAAAACCCGCCAGCACGGTCGTCGCAAAACCCTGGATAGCCCTTTTCGACTTGGACGGCACGCTTACCTGGCGCGATACACTGCTGCCCTTCTTGCTGGGATTCTTGCGTCGACGCCCCTATAGGGCACTTGGGTTGTGGCGAATGCCGCTCGCCCTCGTCCGCTATTGGCAGGACCGGGACCGAGGTGAGCTCAAATCAAATGTCATTCGCATGCTGATGCGCGGAGAAAAGCGCTCTGTGCTCGATGCTTGGGCGCAAACCTTCGTCGCGTCTCTAAAGCCTGGACATCGATTTCGGCCCGTTGCCCTTGCTGTGGTGGAGACGCACCGCGCGGCGGGAGACCATTTGGTGTTGCTGTCGGCGAGTCCGGACCTCTATGTTCCGCTGATTGGCCAGTTGCTTGGCTTTGAGCGCACGCTCTGCACCGAGATGGTCTGGCAAGGTGAGCGCCTTGACGGGCGCCTCAAAACGCCCAACCGCAGAGGCGAGGAAAAACTTCGCTGTCTCGAATGGTTACGCGAGCAGTACCCTGGTGCAGCGGTGATCGCCTACGGCAATTCCGCATCCGATCTGGACCATATGCGCCAGGCGGATCGCGCGCTGTTGGTCAACGGCGATAACGCGGCACGGCGCCTGGCAGCCAAATGGAATGTTGCGGTGTCGTATTGGAATTAGTGCCGCCCAACAGGCAAGCCGCTGAATTTCACAGTGCCGATTGGCGACTTGCTACGCCTTCGAGCGCGCGATGCAACTTGAGCAACAGACTTTCGGTTGTCGGCCAGTCGATGCAAGGATCGGTGATCGACATTCCGTATTCGAGCTTGCTCAAATCCTTTGGAATCGATTGACTACCCGCCTTGAGGTGGCTTTCCAGCATCAAGCCGACTATGGAACGATTGCCATCGACAATCTGCGTGACGCAGTTCTCGGCCACCAGCGGTTGTAGGTCCGCGTCTTTGTTTGAATTGCCGTGGCTGCAATCCACGACAATGGTGGCGGGAAGTCCCGCCGCCTTCAGTTCCCGTTCAGCCACGGCAATGCTGACGGCGTCGTAATTGACGCGACCGCCCCCTCCGCGCAGCACTATGTGTGCGTGGCGGTTTCCCGTAGTACGAAACACGGCCGACTGGCCCTGTTGCGTGATGCCGAGGAAATGATGCGGATGCCGCACGGATTGCAGCGCATTGATGGAGGCCGCCAGTGCGCCATCCGTGCCGTTCTTGAATCCCACCGGAGTCGACAGTCCGCTCGCCATCTCACGATGCGTTTGCGATTCCGTGGTGCGGGCGCCAATGGCAGTCCAGGTGATCAACTCCGACAGGTATTGCGGCATGATCGGATCAAGCGCCTCGGTACCGGCAGGCAGGCCCAATTCCGCCACATACAGCAGCAGTTCGCGCGCGAGCAAAATGCCCTTCTCGATGTGGAACGAATCATCCAAATCCGGATCATTGATCAATCCCTTCCAGCCTACCGTCGTGCGCGGCTTCTCGAAGTACACGCGCATGATCAAAAGCAGCGTCGGGCTAACCCGCTCGGCCAAAGCCTTGAGGCGCGCAGCGTACTCGCGCGCCGCAGTCACGTCGTGAATCGAACAGGGCCCAACGACGACAAACAGGCGCGGATCACGGCGCTCTAAAATTGACCTGACCGCTTCGCGCGACTTCAGCACGGTGTCCGCAGCCTTGGCGGTCAACGGCAGGCGTCTCTTGACCTCTTCGGGAGTCGCCAACAGATCGCTTGAGGCGACGTTGACGTTTTGCAATTGATCTAGAATGTTAGCCACGTTTTTTCAGTTACATGGCCGTGCGGATGGTCCAGAGTTCCGGAAAGAACTTAAGCTCCAGTGCCTTGGTCAGATACGACACGCCGCCCGTGCCGCCGGTGCCGCGCTTGTAGCCGATGATTCGCTCCACGGTTTTCACATGTGCAAATCGCCACAGCTGAAACTTATAGTCCAGATCGACCAGCCTCTCCGCCAATTCGTACAAGTCCCACTCCTTGACGGAATTGTGATAGACGCTGAGCCACGCTGCGGCAACTTGCTTGCTGGCCTGATACGGTTGCGTGAAATCGCGATCGATGGCCTCCGGCGGCACATCAAAGCCGCGCCGGCTCAAGAGGCGCAGCACCTCGTCGTACAAACTGGGCGCGCGCAAGGCTCGCTCGAGCGTCTCGAAAACCTGAGCATCATTGCGGAAAACCCTGATCGTATCGGCATTCTTGTTGCCGATCAGAAACTCCAGCAGCCGATATTGCGGCGACTGAAATCCAGAGGACTTTCCCAGGGTGTTGCGAAACGCGGAATAATCGTGCGGAGTGATGGTCGCCAGCACATCCCATGATTGCAGCAACTGTTGCTGGATGGTCGAAACCCGCGCCAGCATTTTAAAAGTCGGCCCCAGATCGTCGCGCCGCACGCAATCGACCGTGGCGCCGAGTTCGTGCAAGCACAGCTTCATCCACAATTCGGACACTTGATGGATGATGATGAACAGCATTTCGTCATGCTGATAGGACAGGGGATGCTGCGCATCCAGCAACTTGTCAAGATTGAGGTATTGCGAGTAGCTCAAGGCCTCGCCCAGGTCCCAATGAACCTGCTCGTCGCTCAAGTCCACGAAGGGTTTAACCCGTGGCGGGGTTTCGTTCATTAGCTCTTGAAGACCCAGGCCGGTACGGTACGCCAACCGGCCAGCAGTTCCCGGTCGAGGCGCCGGTAATCGGGTTCGATCTTTTCCACCAAGCGCCAAAAACTCGGCGAATGATTCATGTGCTTGGTATGCGCCAATTCATGGATAAACAAGTAGCGCACTACGTCCGGGCGCAAAAACACCAGCGAGCAGTTCAGGCTCACCGTGCCGCGCGTGGAGCAGCTCCCCCATCGGGTTCGCTGACAACGAATGCTGACACGCGACACGGAATACTTGAGCTCCGCCGCCAGCTTGAGCAATTGCGGCGCGAGCCTTTCCTGCGCGGCGCTTCTCAGCCAGCCCTGCAACAAAACCCGAGCCGCCGCATCGTCGGGGGCTTGCACCATGATGCGATCGCTGTGCTGCTCGAGCCTGCGAACCGCGCCGCGGCTCCACTCGACATTTAGGCATTCGCCCGTCAATGCAAACTCAATCGAGGGCGGCACCGACTCCATCGGCGCGACGAAGCAGCGCATTGCGGCGACCTTGCGGTCGATCCAGGGAGTGAAGCGCTGGACAAAATCGCGCACGGCATGGGCGTTGACGCCGACCGGTACGACGATTTCGACGCGGCCACCCACGTGAACGCGCGCCGTCAGGCGCCGTGCGCGCGGGCTGACGCGGACCGCAAACGGATCGCTGGAGCTGCGCGTCTCGAACAAAGATAGCTGCGTGCCTTGTGGCTTCATCGGCGCAAATGATACCAGGTTAGCGATGCAACAGACCGCACCGCTTGAGGCGGCAGCCTATGGCTTGGACAAGGATGCGAGCTGTCGCTGCGCTGTCTTGTAATCCGGCGCTGCGATCAGGGCCTTCTCGATCCAGTTGCGCGCACCCAAATGATCGCCGCGCAGTTGCAATTCACGGCCTAGCGCCAGATACGCCTCCGCATGTCCCCAACCGGGTGCATCGTCGCTCGTCCCGGAAGTCTGCTCGAACAATTCCGCCGCCGAACGCAATTCAGCAAAGCCGCGTTGGCCCTGCGGCGAGCCGGGTTTCGCGTGCCGCAGGTCCTGCATGGCTGACAGCAGCTGCGCGCGCGGATTGCGCGGCTGCAGCTTAAGCGCGGAATTGAGGCGATCCGCCGCGCGTGACCGCAATAGCACAGCCTCCAGCGATTTCAAGTCGGCAAGCCCTGAATAGCAGGCGGACTGCAGCACCATGCTCTCCGCCGATTTGACATCTTTATCGATGGCCGGCTTGAGCGCGTCGATGCAATCCGAAAATGCCGCCTCGGCCGCGTGCGCATGGCGTTCTGCGGATAGTTGCCCGAAGCGGTAGTCGGCATGCGCCAAGTGATAACGCAGGGAGATATCTGTCGGATTATCCTTCACCCGGGTCGTCAGGCCTTGGATGAGATTCGCAAGCCGGTTGCCATCTTCCGTTTGATAGGCATAGTCGATCTGCGCCTGGGTATCGCCGCCTTCCTGCGCCATCACTCGCGCGGCTGTCAAGAGCATGAGAGTTAACAGAATGTTTCTGATCAGCATCTAAAACTCGCGCTTACAATGAGATTCGAAGATAACACAACGAGGTTTCGAACTTTGGCCCTGGACTTGATTGATATCGGATCGAACCTCACGCATGACAGCTTTGCAGCAGATCGTGACGCGGTTATGGCGCGCGCAACGCAGGCGGGCGTGCGCCGCCAAATCATCACCGGCGCAGATTTGGCGAGTTCGCTGCAGGCGGCGGCGCTGGCCGCGGAGCATCCGGCTCGCCTGTGGAGCACCGCCGGCGTGCATCCGCATCATGCGCAATCCTTCACAGGCTCGCAACGCGCCGAATTGATCGACCTGTTGCGCCTACAGCGGGTGGTTGCCGTCGGCGAGTGCGGCCTGGATTATTTTCGTAATCTCTCGCCGCCCGATGCGCAACGTCGAGCCTTCATTTCCCAGTTGGAGGTCGCCGCGCAGATTCACAAACCGGTATTTCTGCACCAACGCGACGCGCACGCCGATTTTGCGGCGATTTTGCGAGACTTCGCCGGCCGCCTGAAAGGCGGAGTCGCGCACTGCTTCACCGGCGGCGAAGCAGAACTGGACGCCTACCTGGCGCTCGGTCTCTACATCGGCATCACCGGCTGGGCCTGCGATGAGCGCCGCGGACTGGAGCTGCGCAACAGTATTCCGCGGATCCCGCTCGACAAGCTGCTGATCGAAACGGATGCGCCCTATCTCCTGCCCCGGGACATGAACCCGCAGCCCAAGTCACGACGCAACGAGCCTTGTTATCTTCCGCATATTGCAGCGACAGTCGCGAGACTGCGCGGCGAAGCTCTGGAAACGACTGGCGCCGCCACCACGCGCAACGCAATCGCGTTATTCGCCCTTACAGATTCGTAAACAAGTGCGGGCTGGGCCGCAATTGCGCGGCCAGCCGGTTCCAGCCGTCTTGATATTGCTCGGAAACCGCGAATTCCGGATTGCGGCTGTCGAACGCGGGAAATTCCACTTCGATGCCATCGAGCATCACCACCCACTTCGGAATTCCCTTGGTGAATTTTCCGACGTTGGAAAACAGCAATCGTCCCTCCACCGGCACTTCGCCGACAATGGCTTTGACGGCGGCGATGCGGTCATACAAGGCCGGCTGTGGGTTATCGAAGGTATAACGATGCCCGCGGCCCATGACGGTCCAATCACTCATTTGATCGCCGCCGAAGATCAAGCCCGCGACTCGACGAGTGTCGAGTACCAAAATTCCGCGCGGGGTCAGCAGCATATGGTCGATGTGAATGAAGCCGCCCATGCCGTCGGGGACCAGCACTTGATGGACGGCCGCCGAGGCAATCCGGTCCAGTCTGCGTAGCAGAGATTTTCGCCGCGCTCGCCGCTGGTACGCGCGCAGCCCAAAAAACGCCAGCGCCGCCAGCAGCAAGATCGCCGCGCCGAGCCCAATCCACTGCGGCTCGATTGGAATGCTGCTCATTCGAGCGCCGCGCTCAATGCCTCGAGCGTCGGCGGGATGTCCGCGCGGTGCTCGGGCAGGCGCAGAAGATCAGCGAGGCTTGCCGGAACGCCGATCGGCCTGCCGATGATCGGTTCCACGATTTCATTGAACTTCGCCGGATGCGCGGTCGCCACCACAACCCATGGCTGATCGCGCTTTTCTTCTGTGCTCAAGCGGTTATAGACTTCCGCGGCGGTCGCGGTGTGCGGGCACCATTCGCGTCCGAACTGCATGAAGTCTCCTCCGATACGGGAGCGAATTGTAGCGTCATCGACGCTGTCTGCGCTCAAGTGTTCGCGCATTCCTTCCCAGGAGGGATAGAGGACGCGAATGCGCTCCATGTTACTGGGATCTCCGACATCCATGGCCGAAGCGAGCGTCGCGATGGAGGGCCGGGGCTGCCATCGACCCGTGGATAGAAAATCCGGAACCGTGCGATTCAGGTTATGCGCCAGGATGATGCGTGCCAACGGGAAGCCCATGGCGCGCGCCCATAGCGCGGCGCACGCATTGCCCAAATTTCCCGCAGGGATGATATAGGACGGTTTCTTGCCGGTGCTCGCCGCGATCTGAAGACTGGAAGCGATGTAATAAACCATCTGGGGCAACAAACGGCCGATATTGATGCTGTTGGCTGAGCTAAAGCGGTAATTGGCGCTTAAATTGGCATCGCGGAATGCCTTCTTAACCAATCCTTGACAATCGTCGAAGGTACCGTCGACGCGCAGCGACAACACATTTTCACCCCAGCAGGTCAATTGGCGCTCCTGGCGCGGACTGACCAGCCCTCTGGGGTAGAGAATGACCACTCTCGCCCACGCACGCCGGTAAAAGGCGGCAGCGACCGCGCCGCCGGTGTCTCCCGAAGTGGCGACCAGAATGGTTTGCGGCCGTGGGGAAGCGACCGGCTGCAGCCGCCCGTGGCACTCCGCCAGAAAACGCGCGCCGAAATCCTTAAATGCGGCAGTCGGGCCGTGATAGAGCTCCAGAACAAACAGTGGATCGCGCGCGCCCATCACGGGCGTGGTCGGAGCGGGGAAATTCAACGCGGCTGTAGCGATTGCCGCAAGCTCGTCACGCAACCCGTCCCCCGCGAAGAACCCGTCTAAGGCCAGTCGCGCGATTTCGGGTAGCGGCGCGCCCGCGGGAACGGCTTGCGCACCGATTGTCGGCATCTCGATCGGCACGTACAGACCGCCATCCGGAGCGAGACCCTGCGTCATGGCTTGACTCAAACTCACCGGCGGCGCGCCGCCGCGCGAGCTCGCAAACCTCATTTCAGGCATCAGGCCTTTACCACTCGGGCGCCGTAGTTCTGCATCACGGATACCCAGGAGTCCGACTGCAACTGATGCGCCGCGAAGGCGGCGACCATGGCGCCGCGCACCGCCTCGGCATGCTGGATCGCGGACCAGGCAAAGACGGCCGGCCCGGCGCCGGAGATCGAGCAGCCGAGGGCACCGGCGGACATGGCTGCGCGCTGGACATCCTTGAAGCCTGGGATCAATGAGTGGCGTTGCGGCTCGATGATGACATCGTTGAAGGACTCGCGGATCATTTCCAGATCGTTCGAATAGCAGCCGCTGATGAAACCGGCGAGATTTGCGCTTTGCCAAACGAAATCCGAACGGCTGACATTGATGTTCAGGATGGCGCGCGCCTCGCGGGTCCCCAGATACATATGCGGATGCACCAGCACGCAGCGCAGTCCGCGCGGAACGGGAATCTGCTTCACGCGGGGATTGTCGATGCCCACGGTAAGCGTCAAGCCGCCGTACAGGCAAGGAGCGATATTGTCGATGTGCGCGGCGCCGCTCGCGACGATCTCCCCCTCCATCGCGAACTTCAGCAGCTGAAGCTGCGGCGCCGGGGCATCCAGCAGCGCGTTGGCGGCGACCACCGCGGCCACGGCAGACGCCGCCGAACCGCCCATGCCCGACCCCAGAGGAATTCCTTTTTCGATGTCGAGCTCAAATCCGAAGCCTGGCCTCAATGCGTCATGCATCGCCTGAACCGCGCGTCCGGCGGTATTGTGCTGCGGATCGACCGGCAGCTCGCCGGCGACCCCGCTGATCGAGCGGATTCGCACTTCGTTGTCCTCGATTCGCCGTATACGGACCCGGTCGCCCACTTCATCGACCGCATGGCCCAAAATATCGAAGCCGATACCAACGTTGGCTACCGTGGCAGGGGCGAAGGCGGTGACGTCGGTGAGCACAGTGTCCTCGTTACTTAAATGTGGGCGCCAAGATACGCGGACAAACGCAACAGATCGGAAAACACGCCGGCGGCGGTCACTTCGGGCCCCGCTCCCGGGCCCTGCACGATCAAAGGATTGTCGCAATAGCGGCGCGTCGCGAACCGCACCACGTTATCGGTTAACGCGATGTTCGCAAAGGCATGCTTGGCCTCCAGGCGCATCAATCCCGACGGTCGCCTTGCCGCTGGCATCGATACGCCCCACGATAGCGCAGCACCTGATTCTGCCTGCGCGCATCGGCGAGCAGCGGCCGCCATCGCGGCATCGGACTCCGGCAGCCGGGACATGAATTCCTCGACGCTGCACTGGGTCAGGGCCTCGGGCACCAGACCTTCGACCTGGACATCCGCCATTTCCAAGGTGAGACCCATTTCGCGGCCGAGAATGATGAGCTTGCGCGCGACATCGACTCCCGACAGATCGTCGCGCGGATCCGGCTCGGTATAGCCCTTTGCCTTGGCAGCGCGGACGATGGAGGAAAAAGACTCGCTGCCGTCGAAGACATTGAACAAATACGCCAGAGTGCCGGAGAAGATGCCCTCGATTTGGGTGATGTCATCGCCGGTTCCACGCAGGTCGCGCAACGTATGTATGACCGGCAACCCGGCGCCGACCGTGGCCTCGTATAGATAATGCGTGCCGGCGTGCCGTTTAGCATCCTGCAAGGAGCGGTAATAAGGGAGGGTACCGCTATTGGCTTTCTTGTTTGGCGTCACGATGTGAATCCCGCGTGACAGCCAATCTCGGTACTGATCGGCTACTTCGGCGCTCGCCGTGCAGTCGATCACCACGGCGTGCGGCACATAGTCCGCCTGAACGTGGTTGATGAATTTTTCCAGGTTCAAAGGCTCGCCGGCCTCCGCCATGCGCGTGGCCCAGCGGCTCAAATCCACGCTGTTTTCCTCGAGCAGCATGCGCTTCGAGCTGGCGATGCCCCGGACCCGCAAATCGAGGTTCAATTCCCGGAGTCGTTCGAGTTGCGTCGCGATCTGCGCCAGCAGCACGCGCCCGACGGTGCCGGGGCCAATCAAGCCGATCGATAGAGTATTAGGGGACAGGTAAAAGGCGGCATGCACCGCGCGCAAGGCTCGCGCTGCGCCCTTGCCATCGACCACCACCGAAATATTGCGCTCGGAGGCTCCCTGCGCAATCGCTCGCACGCTGATCTGCTGCGTCGCCCAGCGAGTTGAAAACCTTTGCGGCAACGCCATGGGAGCCGGCCATGCCGTCGCCGACGACCGCGAGAATGCTCATGCCGCGCGCAATCTCCACGTGCTGAATCTGGCCGTCGCGCAATTCGGCATCGAACGCACGGCGCACGGCTTCTTCTGCCTGGACTGCTTGTGCTTCCGGAATCGCGAAGCAAATTGAGTGTTCCGAGCTGCCTTGCGAGATCAGGATGACGGAGATCCCCGAGTCACGCAGTGCGCCAAACAAACGATGTGCCGTACCCGGCACGCCGATCATGCCGGCGCCTTCGAGATTCACCAGAGCGACCGGATCGATGCTGGTAATGCCCTTCACGATCAGCGCCGAGACCGGATTTGCGCAAATCAGCGTGCCGCGTTTTTGCGGCGCGAAAGTATTGCGGATGAAAATCGGAATATCGCGCGTCACCGCCGGCGCCATGGTCTGAGGGTGAATCACCTTGGCGCCGAAGTACGCCAGCTCCATCGCCTCGTTGTACGAAAGTTGATCGATGACCTGGGCGTTCGGGACCAAGCGTGGATCGGCTGACAGCACGCCATCGACGTCCGTCCAGATGATGATTTCGATGGCATCGAGCAGCGCGCCGAAAATGGAACCGGAGAAATCGCTGCCGTTGCGGCCCAAGGTTGTCTGCTTGCCCGTGGTCGTAGTGGCGACAAAACCGGTGACGATGAGACGGCCGGAAAAATTCGGCGGTACCAGTTTCGCGAGGTTGGCGGCGCTCACCGACCATTGCACGGCAGGTCCCAAAGAACCCCACTCGACAATGATGACTTCGCGAGCATCGATCCACAGGATGTCGCCCTTGATGCGCGCGCGCTCCCGTAGAAACGGCGTGAATAGGCGCGTGGACCAGATCTCGCCGAAACCGGCGATCATGTCGCGCATCGAGTAGGTCGATGAGCGAATCAGGCGCACCGTCTGCAGCATGCCGGCAATATCGAGGCAGTCGCGTTCGAGCTGGGCCTTGTAGTTCTCAAAAGCGGGCTTTGATATCAGCTCTGCGGCCAGGTCCAAATGCCGCGCCTTCAAGGCGCGAATCGCCGCACCGAATTCCTTATGGGGCTGCTCGGCCAGTGCCACCAATTCGAGCAGGGCATCCGTGACACCGCGGCAAGCGGACAGAACGATGGCTTCGCGTGGTTTCGATGAGGCTTCGACAATTTCGGCGACACGCCGAAAGCACGCGGCATCCGCGACGCTCGATCCACCAAATTTATGTACTACCCACTTATCCATTCTGCACACGCGCCTAAAGGCTTCCCAAGGCGTTCTTCGCGCTCCTACAGCGGTATCGATGAAATGCGGCGGCAAGCCGCTAGACAGCCCGGAACTCTAAACGCAGCCACGGGACGCTAGCAAGCGATTCCGTTCGCGTTTTAAGCCCTGCCGCGCCGCGAGTTGCCGCCGCGGCCGGACTTTGGAAGTCCGGTGTGTTGCGTGCGAAACGGGCGCGCTGGGATTGCCGCCCTTCCGGCCACGGGCTGATAGGCGGGAATTAGATGCTGCTTGCCGTTGCCGATCAAATCCGCACGCCCCATGCGCTTCAAGGCGTCTCGCAGCAGCGGCCAATTTTCCGGATCGTGGTAGCGGAGAAATGCCTTGTGCAGGCGGCGCACCTTGATGCCCTTTGGTATCACGACCTCCTCGCTGCTGCGGCTGATTTTCTTCAGCGGATTCTTCGCGGAGTGATACATCGCGGTCGCGGTCGCCATGGGCGAAGGCAAAAATGCCTGCACTTGATCGGCGCGAAATCCATTCTTCTTCAGCCACAAGGCCAGCTCGAGCATGTCCACATCGCGGGTCCCCGGATGCGCGGCGATAAAATACGGGATCAGATATTGTTCTTTGCCCGCCTCTTTGGAGTATTTGTCGAACAGCTCCTTAAACCGGTAATAGCTGCCGACGCCGGGCTTCATCATCTTGGATAAGGGACCCTCGCCGATGGCCTCCGGCGCAATTTTCAAATAGCCGCCGGTGTGATGCGTCGCCAATTCCTTCACGTACTCCGGCGATTCGATCGCAAGATCGTAGCGAACACCCGAGGCGATCAATACCTTCTTGATGCCTTTCAGTGCGCGCGCGCGGCGATATAAATTGATGAGCGGCGCATGATCGGTATTGAGATTGGGACAAATGGCGGGGAACACACAGGAGGGCCGCCGGCACGCGGACTCGATCGCCGCGCTTTTGCAATGCAGCCGGTACATGTTCGCCGTCGGGCCGCCCAGATCCGAAATAACGCCCGTGAATCCCTTCACATCGTCGCGGATGGTCTCAATCTCACGGATGACGGAATCTTCCGAGCGGCTCTGGATGATTCGCCCTTCGTGTTCGGTGATCGAACAGAAGGTGCAGCCGCCGAAACAGCCGCGTTGGATCGCCACTGAAAATCGAATCATGTGATAGGCCGGAATCTTGGCATCGCCGTAGACAGGATGCGGGCGGCGCGCATAGGGCAGCTCGTAAATTGCATCCATTTCCGCCGTGCTCAAGGGAATGGGCGGCGGATTCAGCCACAGCTCCTGCGATCCGTGCCGCTGCACCAGCGCCCGCGCGTTTCCCGGATTCGATTCCATGTGCAAAATGCGCGACGCATGCGCATACAGCACCGGGTCTTGGCTGACCTGCTCGAAGGACGGCATCCGGATGACGCTGCGCTCGCGCTGTGCGTTCGGTACCTTGCGGTAGAACTTCACGACCTTCTCTGCCGGCGCGGGCGTGCTGGGCGGCACCGGCGCCGCAGCAGATTTCGCCGGCTGCAGCTCGGCCCTGCGCTGCTCTTCACTGGCGTAGGGATCGGTTGGCGGCATCAAGGGGCCCGGCACATCCAATTCACTCGAATCGATTTCCACCCAGCCGGCCGGCATGCCGCGGCGTAAGAAAGCAGTGCCGCGCAGATCGGTGATTTCGCCGATGCATGCACCCTCATCGAGCCGGCGCGCGATTTCGCCGATCTGCCGCTCGGCGTTCCCATAGACCAGCAAATCCGCCTTGGCATCGACCAGGACCGAGCGGCGCACCTGTTCCGACCAATAATCAAAATGCGCGATTCGCCGCAGGCTCGCTTCAATGCCGCCGACGACGATGGGCACCTGCTTGAATGCCTCGCGCAGCCGCTGTGAGTACACAATCACGCAACGATCGGGACGCTTGCCACCCAACTCCCAAGGGCGTGTACGCGTCATCGCTGCGCACCCGCCGATCGGAGGTATAGCGATTGACCATGGAATCCATGTTGCCGCCGGTCACGCCAAAGAACAGGCGCGGCTCGCCTAATGCCTCGAAGTCTCGGGTGCTGTGCCAGTCAGGCTGCGCAATGATCCCGACTCTGAATCCTTGCGCCTCCAAAACGCGCCCGATGATGGCCATCCCGAAGCTGGGATGATCCACGTACGCATCACCGGTGACGATGATGACGTCGCACTGAGTCCAGCCGAGCGCCGCCATCTCTGCGCGCGTGGTGGGCAGAAACGCTCGCCGGCGTTACGCCGGCGACTCGAGTACTACTCTGCGAAAACAGGGGGGTGGCGCTTTGCACGCCCGCGATTAGGCCTGATTACAAGGCTTAAGTACAACGAAACTCATTATCCGACATCAATCGGGAAGTAGGTCTGGGCATCCTCGCGCTGCACCAGCAATGCGACGTTATGTCCCGCGCGGGCGACCTCGCGCTTCAGGTCAGCCACGGTTGCGACCCCGACTCCGTTGACGCCCAGTACGACGTCGCCCGGCTGCAGGCCCGCGGCCAGTGCCGGCCCGCTGACATCCTCGACCAACAATCGGCCCTTGGTATGCAATTCCTGCTGTTCGTTGGGTTGCAGCGATCGCAATACCAGCCCGAGTTTGCCGCCGCCATCCTCGCCGGAGGCGCGCGCGGCTTGGGTCGGCGAATCCTCCAGCAAGACGGTCTTTACCGTCACCTCGGTGGCTTTGCGATCGTGCCAAATGCCCAAGTCGCGCTTGGCTGCCCGGCGGCAGCTGCGAAATGATCGCGGGTAGATCCCAGGAATGATCGATGGTTCGTCCGTTGACGCTGGTGATGACATCACCGGCCTTCAAACCCGCCTTCTCGCTCGGGCCGGTGGGGTCCACCGAACTGATGAGCGCGCCGTGCGGCGCCGTCAGTCCGAAGGACAGCGCCAGCTGCTGGCGAATATCCTGCACCGAGACGCCGATGCGGCTGCGAACCACCTTGCCGTTCTTCTGCAGTTGATCCTTGACGTTCAAGCGCCAGATCGATGGGAATGGCAAACGACACGCCCATGTAGCCGCCGGTGCGGCTGTAGATCTGGGAATTGATGCCGATCACTTCGCCGTCGATGTTGAACAGCGGCCCGCCCGAATTCCCCGGGTTCACCGCGGCGTCGGTTTGAATGAAGGTGACGTAGCTGGTGCTGCTGCCATCGTTGCAGCGGCCGGCCGAGCGCGCTGATCACGCCCGCAGTCACGCTGTTTTCAAACCCGAACGGCGAACCGATGGCAATGGCCCATTGACCGGGACGCAACTTGCGACGGATCGCCAAAGCGCACCGTCGGCAAGCCGGTGGCGGCGATTTTGATCAATGCCACATCGCTGGCTTTGTCGATGCCGATGACCTTCGCAGGGAATTCGCGCCGGTCGGTGAGGGTCACGGTTACTTCCGATGCGTCGGAAACCACATGCGCGTTGGTCAAGACATAGCCGTCGGAGCTGACGATAAATCCCGAGCCGACGCCCCTGCTCGGGCGGCGCCCGATCGGGCCCGGGTTGGCTGCTGGAAGCGGCGGAAAAATTGCGACAGCGGATCGTCGCCATCCCCCTGCCCGTTGAGCCGCGGATATTTTCTGAGGCTTCTCGGTCACGCTGGACATTCACCACCGCGCCGCCGGCTTCGGCCACCAAGCCCGAAAAGTCCGGCAGGCCGGTCACCCGCGCAGTCGAAGCGCCCGCTGGGGCTGCGGCGGCCAGCATCGGCGCGGCCGCTTGCGCAGGCCCTGCGTCGGCATTTGAGCGCTGATGCGCCACGACCATAACAAAGATGCCGGCGATCGCGGCGAGGGACCAAGTTCTGAAGCTTCCCATTGAGTTTGTCCTTGAGCCTTTAAAATGTTGCCGGATGAATTTACTGACCCGACCTGGGGGCGTTGGTTGCAATTTTCCAGGCTAATTGGGGTAATTTTCAAGGTATTACGAGCCCCTGGGGCCCCGAAATGTGAAATCCCCACGGGTAATGCGGGGGCAACACCCACTACCCTTTCGGATGGCAGACGTGGGTCCAATTCTGGTTGTGGTAGGGGGCGACACCAAGCGGCTGCAATGGCTGACCCACCATGTGACCAGCCACTGGCCGAGCGCCCAGGTAACCACGCTGCGCGCGGGTGAATCGGCGCCTTTGAGCCGCCTGGTCAGCGAGCGGACACCCGACGCCGTCATACTGCAAGCCGATTTTGCCAACGAGCCGCTCGCCGGTGCGGCCCTCAATACCATGACGCAGCTTCTGCGGATGCAGCCTGCGCTGTATTGCATTCTGCTGGCCGACAACGGCAATGAAATGTCGGCGGTTCGCGCGATGAAAGGCGGCGCCAAGGACTATCTGCCGCTCTCACAGATCACCCGCGATCAGTTGCTCACCGCAGTCGGCGAGGCGTGCGCCAAACGGCGCATTGCCGTGCAGGCAGCCGCCATGATGGCGCAAAGCGAGAACTCCACCATCATTGAAGTTCCCGGTTATTCGATCGTGAAGGAGATTGCAACCAGCAATTTTTCGTCCGTGTACCTGGCGCGCAGCGAGCGGCTGCGCCGAAATGTCGTACTCAAGGTGATGACTCGGGGTGAATCGGAACGGGAACTGGGCGACGCCGAGCGCTTCCAACGCGAGTATGAAATCATTTCCAGCATTACGCATCGAGCGATCGCCGAGATCCATGATTTCGGTTCGCTGCCCGGGTCATCTATACCTGGCGATGGAATATTTTCCGTGCGGCGACCTGCGCGATCGATTGCGCAATCCCTTGAGTGTGGACGAGAGCCTCTATTATCTGCGCGCCATCGCCGAAGCGTTGCGCGTCATCCATGTGTTCGGCATATTGCATCGCGACTTGAAGCCTGCGAATGTCATGTTGCGCGAGGACAATTCGCCGGTACTCATCGATTTCGGCCTGGCGCGCCGCTCGCTCGATGAGGTCGGCAACACCGGCGTTGGCCAGGTGCTCGGCTCCCCCTATTACATCAGCCCGGAACAGGCGCAAGGGCAGCGCGTGGACGTGCGCACCGACCTGTACAGCTTGGGGGTCATGTTCTACGAGATGCTGACCGGACAGAGACCTTACGGCGGACGCAGCGCTGTCGCCATCATGTCGCAGCACACCAGCTCGCCGGTGCCCTTGTTGCCGGAGGCGACTTCGATGCAGCAACCGTTGCTCGATCGTCTGATGGCGAAACAGCAAAGCGCCCGCTACGCCTCCGCGGATGAATTGCTCGCCGACTTGGGGCCGATCGCCGCCGTCGCATAATCACTGCGGAAACTGTGACGCCCGTCACAGGCCGTGGCGGCGGCGAATATTAAGTAAATCGCCGCCTTAAGGCTGTGAAACCCATCATGCCCCGCGCTGCTGCGCTTTGGCACCCTGTGGGGGCCATGTTCATCTCCGTTAAACGCCATGAGCGCGAAAAACAGGAACTCATCAACGCCAGCAATCGGCTTACGGACGCCATTCTGAAGACCAGTTCCATCGGACTCTTTCTGATGGATTCGAAAGGCAAGGTTCAACCGCAGGTTTCGGCCTCGTTGGCGGCACTGTTTCGCCGCCAGGATTTCATCAATTTGACCGTCGAGAAGCTCATCGGCCCGCTGGTTAGCGCCAAGACCTTGAGCGTCGTACGCACCTACATGACCGCGCCTGCTCGACCCGTCTCGCGGCGAGGCGGAAGAAGTCAATCCGCTGCAGGATGTGGAAGTGAAATTGACGAATGCTGACGGCAGCTTTGTCACGGCCCACTACTCCTTCGAATTCAACAGCATCGACTTGCCGCTCGAGCCGCGATCTTGGATGGTACGGGTTACCGACATCACCGCGCGCGCCCAGGAACTGCGCGAATTGGAAGACTTGCGCGTCCAGGTGCTCACGCAAGGTGAAATTCTACGCAGCGTGCTGCACGCAGGCGGCACGCGTTTCGGGTCCTTCTTGCAAAAAACCGACGCCTCGATGAAGACCATCAATGGCGTCTTGAAGAAGCCGGCGCGTGAAGCCGGCGCATTTCGCCACAAGCTCGAGGAGACATTGGAGGAGGTCGATCGCATACGCCGCGACGCGGCCGCGCTCAAGCTGAGCGGACTGCAAAGCGCCGCGCGTGAGTTCGAAGACGCGCTGCAGGATTTGCGCAGCCGCGAGACCTTGAGCGGCAGCGACTTCCTACCGCTCGCCGTCAAGCTCGACTCGCTGTATGGGCAATTTGCGCTGCTGCGCACCCTGACCTCGCAGGCAGGTCCTGCGCGCGAAACCGAGCCTGACGCGCCGGAAGCGCGCGTCACCGAAAACGGCACTCAGGTGATCGAGTCGCCGAAGTTTTTCGCAGACGCCGGCGCAGCACGATCGCCCCCCGCGCAGCGCATGGCTGCGGTCGGCAGCCTTGAAAGCACGCTCACCACGCTCACCGACCTGGTGGCGCAAGAAAATCAAAAGACCGTTGTTCTCGAGTGCAGTGGACTGGACCTGGTGCCGCCGCGCTATCAAGCGACGGTGAAAAACGTCGCCATTCAACTCATTCGCAACGCGGTGGTCCACGGCATTGAAAGTACCGCCGAGCGCGAGCAAGCCGGCAAGGCGCCGAATGCCACCTTGCATCTGGAGTTCAATTCGATTCCGGGTAATGGCTTCGAATTGTTGTTTCAAGATGATGGGCGCGGATTGGATCCGGACAAGGTGCGCGATGTCGCCGTCGCCCGAGGTCTGTTGACGCAGGAAGAGGCGCGCGAGCTGCGGGATCGTCAGGCGATCAAATTAATTTTCAAGTCCGGCTTTACGACCATGCCGGACAGCCCAGGGGATGCCAAGCATGGCAGCGGCATGTCGTTGGTGCGCCGCTACGTGCACGAGGCCGGCGGCAAGATCGCACTGGCCAGCATCGTGGGCCGAGAGACGCGCTTCAAAGTGACGTCTGCCGGCGCTGGAACTGGCTGCCGACGCCCAGGTCGCCTGAAGCCCTGACGGCGCGTCATAGCGGCGCGAGCTCCACCAAAACAGCGCCCGCCTGAACCCGGTCCGCCACCGCCAAAGGCAATTCGCGACACGACGCCCTCATACGGTGCGGTCAGAGTGTGCTCCATTTTCATGGCTTCGACGGTGATCAGCGGCGCACCGCGCGCAACCTGCTGACCGGCGGCAACGTGCACGGCCACGATGGTGCCCGGCAAAGGCGTCAGCAGCGAGCCCTGCTCCGCGGTTCCGGCCACCTGCAAAGCATCGTCCGTACGACGACGTTCACCACGGCGTGGCGGCCGCTCAACCATAGATGCAGCGCCGGAGCGGCTTCGTATACGCGAGCTTGCATGATTTCGCCGTCGCACTCGGCGTGCAGCGATGCGGCAGCGCGCGCCAGAATCCGCACCGACAATTCCTGACCCCTGATCCGCACCCAGTAGCAATCCGACCCGGCCGCTTCGACGCTCACCACCGAGTCGCCGAAGCGCCAGGTCGTGCTCGCCGGTGCCGCGAGTCGCCAGCCGCGAGTGTCTTCCCAGAGAGCATTGCCGTCAGTGCGGCGCGCGGCACACCAAACCGCCGCCAACGCCAAGTCGACAGCTAAAGGCTGTTCCTCGCCGAAACGCAGATGCTGCTTTCGAGCGCCCAGAAAATTGGTGGCCACCGCCCCGCTGCGAAACTCTTCATCGCCGAGCACGCTGGACAGAAGCGCGCGGTTGGTCGCCACGCCGACGATTTCGATCTCGCCCAATGCACGTCGCAATAAATCAATGGCCGTGACGCGCGACTCTCCCCAAGCGACGATTTTTCCAAGCATCGGGTCGTAATAGGTGGATACCTCGTCACCCTCTTCGACCCCGGTATCTTGGCGCAGTCCCGGCGCTGCATCGGCCCAGCGCAGGTGCGAGATGCGGCCCACGCTCGGTAAATAGTCGTGCGCGGGATCTTCGGCGTACAAACGCGCCTCGATGGCAAATCCGCGTCGTTTGATCTGCTGTGTCTGGGGCAGTGGCTCGCCTTGCGCAATGCGCAATTGCCACTCGACCAGATCGATGCCGGTGATCGCTTCTGTAACCGGGTGTTCCACCTGCAAGCGGGTGTTCATTTCCATGAAGTAGAAATTCTGCGCATCGTCGACCAGGAATTCGACCGTGCCGGCGCCCACGTAGCCCACGGCTTGCGCCGACTTGACCGCCGCTTGCGCCATCGCCGCGCGCACCTCCTCGCGCAGACCCGGTGCCGGCGCTTCCTCGATAATCTTTTGATGACGGCGCTGCACCGAACAATCCCGATCGAAGAGGCTGATGGTCTGCTGGTGTGAATCCGCGAAAATCTGTACTTCTACGTGCCGCGCCTTGGGAAAGTAGCGCTCCATCAACAGCCGATCATCGCCAAATGCGGTGCGCGCCAGACGTTGCGCCGATTCCACCGCTGCCGGGACCTCGGCGGCAGAATTGACCACCTGCATGCCCTTGCCGCCGCCGCCGGCACTGGCTTTGATGATGAGCGGAAATCCCACTCGTGCCGCTTCTTCACTGAGGCGCTGGAGCGACTGTTCGCTGCCGTGATAGCCAGGCGCTACCGGCACGCCCACCGCCGCCATCGCGGCCTTAGAGGCACTTTTCGAGCCCATGGCTTTGATCGCCGCCGCCGGGGGACCGACGAAAATCAAGCCTGCATCGACGCAGGCCTGCGCAAAGCCGGCATTCTCAGAAAGAAATCCGTAGCCGGGGTGAATGGCATCGGCACCGACACGCTTGGCGAGCGCGATAAGCTTGCCGATATTGAGGTAGCTCTCGGCGGCGGGTGCAGCACCCAAGTGATACGCTTCGTCGGCGATGCGCACGTGCTGGGCGTTGCGATCGGCATCCGAATACACGGCGATCGTCGTAACTCCCAGACGCCGCGCCGTACGCGCAATACGGCAAACGATTTCGCCGCGATTGGCCACTAATAGTCGTCGGATCATTGCGCAGCTCACATGCGGAACACGCCGAAGCGCGTGGCGGAGATTTCCTGAGCGCGGGTCAGCGCAAGCGCCAATCCCAAAATTCTGCGGGTATCGAGCGGATCGATCACCCCATCGTCCCAAAGCCGCGCGGAGGCGTAGTAAGGATGTCCCTGGCGCTCGAATTGCTCGCGAATGGGTGCCTTGAGCTTTTCCTCATCGGCGGCGCTGAAACTCTCTCCGCCGCGCTCCAGCGCTTCGCGCTTGATCGTCGCCAAAACGCTGGCCGCCTGCTCGCCGCCCATGACCGAGGTGCGCGCATTGGGCCATTGAAACAAGAAGCGCGGGCTGTAGGCGCGACCGCACATGGCGTAATTCCCGGCGCCAAAACTGCCGCCGATCACGACCGTGTACTTTGGCACCGATGCGCAGGCGACGGCGGTGACCAGTTTGGCGCCGTCTTTGGCGATGCCGCCGGCTTCGGCCGCCTGTCCCACCATGAAGCCCGCAATGTTTTGCAGAAACACCAAGGGGACACCCTCGCGGCAGCATAATTCAATGAAATGTGTGCCCTTCAACGCGCTCTCGGAGAACAAAATGCCGTTATTCGCCAATATTCCGACCGTCGTGCCGTGAATATCCGCAAAACCGCATACCAGCGTGGTGCCGTAGAGAGCCTTGAATTCATCGAACCACGCACCGTCGACCAAGCGCGCGATGAGTTCATGCACGTCGTAGGGTTTGCGTGAGTTCTGCGGAATGACGCCGTACAGTTCCGTGGGGTCAAAGGGGCTATCGAGGCCGCTCGCCGGAGAACTCGATGACGCCACACGCAGATCAGGCGCACGTAAGCGCGCGACCGCGCGCCGCGCAAATGCCAGCGCGTGGGTGTCATTTTCCGCGTAGTAGTCGGTGACGCCGGAACGGCGGCAGTGAACATCCGCGCCGCCCAAGGATTCCGCATCGATCTCCTCGCCGGTCGCGGCGCGGACCAACGGCGGCCCGCCGAGGAAGACCCTACCTTGGTTGCGCACGATGATGGCGTGATCGGACATTGCCGGAACATAGGCGCCGCCCGCCGTGCAGGAGCCGTGCACGACGGCGATCTGCGCGATGCCTTGAGCCGACAACCGAGCCTGATTGAAGAAAATGCGGCCAAAATGCTCGCGGTCGGGAAACACCTCATCCTGTCTTGGCAGGAAGGCGCCGCCGCTCTCTACCAGGTAGATGCAGGGCAAGGCGTTATCCGCCGCGATCTCTTGAGCCCGAAGATGCTTCTTCACGGTCAGCGGATAATAAGTACCGCCTTTCACCGTGGGATCATTGGCCACGACCATGCATTGCCGCGATGAAACCCGGCCGATGCCTGTAATGAGCCCGGCTCCCGGCAACTCCTCGCCATAGACTCCCTGCGCCGCCAGCGCGGAGAGTTCCACGAACGGCGAGCCCGGATCGAGCAGCGCGGCAATACGCTCACGCGCCAGCAATTTGCCGGCCTTGGTGTGCTTGTTGCGTGCGGCCGTGCTGCCGCCGGCGGCGTTGTGACGCAGCTTGGCGCGCAGATCGTCGACCAGCCCCTGCATGGCGGCGCGGTTGTCGGCAAAGTCCTGCGATCGGGTGTCGAGTTGCGAGGCTATTTTGGCCATTGGCTTTGTTGCCCTGAGCGTGGCAGAATTGTCGGACAGTCCGATTATCCAACGATCTTGGTCCGATGACAATGGGGGCCGGCAAAAATGGCCAATTCCGCATATCGAGAATTCACTTTCGGCTTCGGCGAAGTAATCGACACCGTACGCGATCAAGTGCGCCGTTTCGCGGAGGAGCGCATCGCGCCGCGCGCGCAGGACATCGACCGCAGCAATGAATTCCCGCGCGATCTTTGGCGCGAAGCCGGCGATCTCGGTCTCTTGGGACTCACCGTCAGCCCGGATGATGGCGGCGCCGGACTCGGCTATCTCGCGCACATCGTGGCCATGGAAGAGATTTCCGCGGGCCTCCGGCGGCCGTGGGCTTGAGCTATGGCGCGCATTCGAATCTGTGCGTAAACCAGTTGGCACTGAACGGCTCGGAGGCGCAGAAACAGCGCTACCTGCCGAAGCTCATCAGCGGCGAGCATGTCGGCGCGCTCGCCATGTCCGAGCCGGGCGCCGGCTCCGACGTGGTCTCGATGCAGCTCAAGGCGATCCGCCACGGCGATCACTTACGTGCTCGACGGCCGCAAGATGTGGATCACCAATGGGCCCGAGGCCGATGTGCTGGTGGTGTACGCCAAGACCGCGCCCGAATCGAACTCGCGCGGCATCAGCGCCTTCATCATCGAGAAGGATTTCGAGGGCTTCACGCCGGCGCAAAAGCTGGACAAGCTCGGTATGCGCGGCTCGAGCACCAGCGAACTCGTGTTCGATGGCTGCGAGGTGCCCGCCGCCAACATGCTGGGGGTGGAAAATCATGGGGTCAACGTGCTGATGCGCGGCCTGGACTACGAACGCGTGGTGCTGTCCGGCGGACCGCTCGGCATCATGGCCGCGGCGCTGGATGTGGCGGTTCCGTACGTGCGCGAACGCAAGCAATTCGGTCAGCCGATCGGTACCTTCGAGTTGGTGCAAGGCAAGCTCGCCGACATGTATGCCGCGTTCAATGCCTGCCGCAGCTATGCATACATGGTTGCATCCGCCTGTGATCGCGGCGACTACACTCGCAAGGATGCGGCTGCATGCATTCTGTTCTGCGCCGAAGCGGCGACCCGCGCCTCGCTCGACGCCATTCAGTTGCTGGGCGGCAATGGCTATATCAACGACTATCCCACGGGGCGGCTGCTGCGCGATGCCAAGCTTTACGAAATAGGCGCCGGCACGTCGGAGATCCGCCGCATGCTGATCGGCCGCGAGCTGTTTGGAGAGGGATGATGAGCGATTTATTCGCGCCGCTCGACGATCACCCGGCCTACCGGCAGATCGCCAACCAGATAGAGCAGCGCATCGTCGAACGAACCTTGCGCACCGGCGATGCCCTGCCCTCTGAGACTGACCTTGCCCGCCAGTTCGGTGTCAATCGCTCGACGATTCGCGAGGCCATTCGCGAACTGGAAGTGCATGGACTGCTGGGGCGAGAACGCGGCGAGAAGCGCCTGCGCGTGACGCGTCCGGAACCGCGCCGCGTCAGTTCCGGCGTGAGCCGCGCGCTTGGCCCTGCACGATGTGACCTTCCTGGAATTGTGGGAGGCGATGATGGCCATCGAGCCCGCCGCCGCCCAATATGCCGCCTCGCGGCGCACCGCGGCACAATTGCTCGGCCTGACGCGCGCCAGCGCGCGCTTCAAGCGCGACATCACCGATACGGCCGGCGCCGTTTCAGCCGTGGTGGATTTTTTTACCGCGGTCGCGGCGGCCAGCGGCAATCAGGTACTGGCCCTGTCGCAGGCGCCGCTCAACTTACTGCTGGAGCCGGCGCTGACGCAGTTGATTGATCGCGTGCCGCAGGCGCGGGCGCGAATTCAAGCCGCACAGAGCAAGATCATCGAGGCGATAAAACTGAAAAAGAGCGAACAGGCCAAAGACTGGATGGAAAAGCACATTCGCGATTTCAAGCGAGGCTACGAACTCGAGGTGCCCGACGGCGCCGCGATGCCGCGCCGTAACGGTTAAAGAACCCGAGGGGCGCTGGATCGCGCGCGTTCTGTCAGATCCAGCGCGACATTTTTAATCGCGCCGATGTTCGACCACAAACTTGCCTGCGGCAGGAATTCAATGCGATTACCCAGCTGCGCGGCCGAGCGCAGACGAATCGTGATTCGATGAAAGCCGCCGCTGCTCGATACCTGACGACGGAGACCTGCGATAAGGGAATCGTCTCCTCAACCCGCCCGCGGCGAACCTTGAGACGGTCGCCGCAATCCAGCACCTCGTCTGCGAGCCGATGCATTTGAGTCTTCCAAAAGAAAATAAATCAATGCCGCACAGAGAACGCCGAGCGGAATGGCGCCCGGCAGCGGAGTTCTCCACAAGTCTTCCGTCAAGCGCCGCGGGTGAGCCGACAAACACCACCAGCGCAGCAGCGCTGAGCCAAATCCCGCGCTTGAACAGGGCGGTGTTTCTAAATGAAATGACCTGCACCGGAACGCTCCGCCAGGGACTTAAAGAATCTGCTCCCGCTCGGTATCCAGCCCTTCCGGGTCATGCAAGTTGGTGCTGAAGGACACCAGCACCATGGCGGAACTGCCGGTATTGCGAAACGCGTGAACAACCCCTGGCGGTATCGTCAGGCGCAGGATGTCTCCTGCCGCAACATCGATGTCCTTGATCTCGCCCTGCTCCTTGAGCCGAACGCGGCAAGGTCCCACCACCGTGGTGGTTTCCACCGCGGTCCGATGCACGTGATTCCCGCGTACTTCGTTGGGCTGGGTCAAGACAACGTGCACGTTTTTCTGGGCGTGCAACTCGGCGTCGGTCAGTGGCTCGAACAAGGTACCGCGCGCATCGCGATGGGTCTTTACCGCTTGAATCGTCGCACACCGCGCGCTGGAATGGGTCATGCGCGGATTATAGCGTCATCGCCTCGCTGCATGTCCTCGAACGACGAGCAGGACGCCTGCGACCAGCAGAATATCCATCCAGTCGAGGCCGCCGCCGCCGCCATGGCCGGGCGCCGGTGCCACACCCGTCAGACTGCTGCTGGCCGCCGTTACCGTGAGCGTCGCCGAGGCGGGATCGACATTGCTTCCGGCAGGACCGGTCACGAGCGCGTTGGCAGCAATGCTCGCGGCATAGACACCGTCTGTGGCACTGGTGACGCTGAAGGAGATATCACAGCTGCCATTGGCCGGAATATTGGCTCCGGACAGGGTGACGCTGCTCGAGGTGCTGGTCAGCGACAACGCCGCGCCGCTGCAGGTGCTCGCCGGAGCTTGCGACCCCAATGTCAGGCCCGCCGGCACCGGCACGGTAACCGCAGATTGCGTCAGTGCAAAAGCGTTGCTATTGCTGAGTGTCACCACCAGCATCGCGGGCGCACTCGCGGCAACGCTGGCCGGCGAAAACGCCTCGCTTATCCCGGGCGCGACGGGGTTACCGTCATGGGCGCGATGCAGGCGGAAGCGGCGCTGCCGGCTATGGCGGGTGCTGCCGTCGTTGCGCTGCTCGCGGTGAAGGTGACAGTCGCCGTATCGCTGTTACCGGATGAGTCCGTCACGACCAGTGTCAAGGTTCCTGCGCCGGTCGCCATCACGTTTACGCTGGAACTCGCCGCGCCCGAAACGATATGAATCGCCGGGGTACTGGTCCACGCGTAAGCGGCGATCGTGGCGCCACAGGCTGGCGCGCTGCCGGCGGCATCGAACGTGCCGCTGCCCGAGGTGAATCCCGCTGGAATCTTCACCGCCGCGATCGGATTGAGCGCTGCCTTGACGGCACTGAATGCATTCACCATACCTGCACCGCAGGTGGTCGCGGTGCACGCGCATTCGACACTGGAAGTCGAGCCGTTAACGCACTGCGGCGTTGGCGGCGTGGTTACCGGCTGCGGATAGGGCGTCGCGCTTGCTTTCATGCGTGCAGATGAGCTGCGGCGGCGTGAGATTCGCGTTAGCGGCGCGCATCAATGCCGCAATGCCCGAAACGATGGGCGCCGAAAAACTGGTTCCTAAATTCGAATTGGTCTGGTCGGTGTAACCACTGGCCGCCGGGGTCGTCAGGCCTTCGTTGACCGTGGTATCAATGGATCGCAGGCAGGGAGCTCCTGCCGTGCTGTTGACACAATTCCCTGCCGGCGCGCCAATGCCGACCTCGGGACCCAAGCTGCTGTAGCCGACTTTGGTGCCGACATTTCTCAATCCCGCGACTGCCAAGACGCCTGAACAGTTTGCCGGGATGTCGACCGGACCACTTTCATTGCCGGCCGAAGCAACCACCAGCACGCCCATGCTCGTGAGCTGCGTGACCAAGCTTTGATAATCGGATGGGCACGCGCCGCCGGTCCCGCCAAGGCTCAGGTTGATGATGTCGGCGGAGTACGGGATTTGCCGGAACGGGATTGCCCGAATCATCGAACACCGTCAGGCCAACCGACCACATGATTCCGGCGAGGATGTCCGAGTCCAAGCCGCCGCATTTGCCGAGCGCGCGCACCGGCAGCAGGTAGGGATTCCAGGTCATGCCCGCGATGCCGACATCATTGTTGGTCAACGCGCCGAGTACACCCATCACTCGCGTGCCGTGCCAGGAACTGTTCTCCGTGCTGCAGTTCTTACTGGGGAACACGGTGCTGTTCATCAAGTCCGTGCTGTCGATCCAATCGCCCGGATCCGATGGATCCGGATCCCAACCGTCGCCGTCGTTGGCAACTAGAAAAGTACCCAGCGGCGCGCTGTTGGAAGAGTCGAGGTCTTGGCCAACGAAGTCGTAGCCCGGCAGCAAGCGCCCGCCAAAGCCCGCCCTCAGCAAGTCAGGATGGTCGAACCGAATCCCGTTGTCGACATCCGCGATCACCGTGCCGGAACTGCCTTGCGTGATACCCCATGCGGACACGGCGTCCGTCGCTGCGGCGTCGCTGGTGGGTGTCGTGGTGCTGGGCGTTCGCATGTACCACTGGCCACTGGCGGTGGCCGCTCGGCAGGAACAAAGGATCGTTCGGCAACGCGTGCGGATAGCGGCGTTCATCGACATCCGCAAAAGCCACGGCAGGATCTGCGCGCAACTTATCGAGCACGGCAGCCACGTCTGCCCCGTACAAGGTGTTTTCAAGCAATACGACATGCATGCTCGGCGCAAATTGGCGTGAAGCCTTTCGTCGCAAGCCCCAACCGCTGGGTCAGCGCAGCGATGTCGGCGCGCGAAGTCTGCGCCTCGTAAAGCGGACGTACTTGACTGCGCCGCGATTTATCTCCTTGATGACCGAATTTCCGGGCGTGGCCCGGAAGCCCACCACCAACCGGCTGGCCTGCGGTCCGATTTCGACCGGATGAGAACGAACCGGATTCCATTCCGGCGAGCCGGCGCAAGCGGGGCCCGGTGTCAGGCCCCAGAAACTCGCCAAGACCGTCACGGTGAACAGTGCGCTGATATGTCTCATAAAGGAAGCCTAGCAACAATAGAGCAGCCAAAATGCGAACCATGGCTGCAAAACCTCAGTGGAATCATGTCTGTTGGTGCCCGAAGCAAAAATAGTCGGCCACCGGAGACAGCAACTCCGGGGATGCACCCCCCGGCCGCAACCGCGGCTCGGACGGTCAATCACCCTGCGAATCGCCCTTCAGCAGGTAGAATGCGGCTCAGAAAGTAACGGCCATTTTGAAGGGGTCTTGCAATGAAATATGACAATCGACAGTTCTACATCGATGGCGCCTGGGTCGATCCAATCGAGCCCAAGGAACTGAAAGTGATCAACCCGGCCACCGAAGAGGTCGCAGGCGTCATATCGATGGGCAGCAGCAAGGACGTCGACCGCGCCGTGGCGGCCGCGCGGCGCGCATTCGACAGCTACTCGCGCAGCACGCCGGCCGAACGCCTCGCACTGCTGGAGCGCATGCTCGCCGCCTACAAGGCGCACTACGAGGAAATAGCGCAGGCCATTTCCATTGAGATGGGCGCTCCCATCACCCTCTCCAAGGGCTCGCAGACAGGCGTCGGCGTCGGCCACATCAGCGCCATGATCGACGTGTTGAAGACCTTCAAATTCGAAGAAATGCGCGGCACTGTGCGCTTGGTCCAGGAACCGGTCGGTGTATGCGCGCTGATCACGCCGTGGAACTGGCCCATGAATCAAGTGGCCGCCAAAGTGGTGCCGGCGCTCGCGGCCGGATGCACCATGGTGCTCAAGCCTTCGGAGTATTCACCCTTCAGCGCCATTATTTGGGCGAAGGTCATGCACGAGGCGGGAGTTCCGGCGGGCGTGTTCAACCTCATCAACGGCGACGGCAATGGCGTCGGTGCGCCGCTGTCATCGCACCGTGAAGTCGATATGGTGTCCTTTACAGGTTCCACGCGTGCAGGCTCGGAAGTCGCCAGGAACGCGGCTGCCTCCGTCAAGCGCGTGCATCAGGAACTCGGCGGCAAGTCGCCCAATGTGTTGCTCGATGATGCGGACTTCGAACGTGCCGTGACGAAAAGCGTGCTGCACGTATTCCAAAATTCCGGACAATCCTGCAATGCCCCCACACGCATGCTGGTGCCCGCTGCGAAATTGGCTGAAGTCGAGGCGATTGCGAAGCGCGTGGCCGAATCGGTGATCACGGGTGACCCTACTTCCGAGAAAACCAACTTGGGTCCGGTCGTTTCCAAACTGCAATTCGAGCGGGTCGAGGGTTATATCGCGAAAGGTATCGCTGAAGGCGCCAAGGTCGTCATCGGCGGCTCGGGGCGCCCGGACGGCCTGATCCAAAGGTTATTTCGTCAAGCCGACCATATTTTCCAATGTGCGCAATGACATGACGATTGCGCGCGAAGAGATTTTCGGACCGGTGCTTTGCATCCTGCCGTACGACAGCGAAGAGCAGGCCGTGAAGATCGCCAACGACACGCCTTATGGCCTGGCGGCATACGTATGGTCCAAAGATAATCTGCATGCGCGTCGCATCGGCGGACAGATTCGCGCCGGTCAAGTCACCTTGAATGGCGCCTCGGGCAACATGAATACGCCATTCGGCGGCTTCAAGATGTCGGGCAATGGCCGCGAGTGGGGCGAGTACGGCTTGCGCGATTTCCTGGAAGTCAAAGCGGTGATCGGAGTCGACGCCGCTTGAGGCGAGGAGCCTGTCTGCGTCTAAGTGACTGACGCCATTGTTCGCCTCGAGAATTTAAGCAAACGCTTTTCGAAAGATCGGCCTGCGATTTTTGAGGGCGTCGAGCTGACGGTTCGAGCGGGCGAATACGTCGCCATCATGGGCGAGTCCGGCGTCGGCAAGTCCACGCTGCTCAATCTGTTGGCTGGGCTCGATAGAACCGATAGCGGTCGCGTGCTGCTCGAGGGCGTTGACCTCGCTACCTTGAATGACGACGCGGTAACCCTGCTGCGGCGGCGCGCCGTTGGGTTCGTCTTCCAGGCGTTTCATGTTCTGCCTTATCTGTCGGTCGAACAGAACGTCGCGTTGCCGCTCGACTTGCTCGGCGTCGCCGATCCGCAGCGCGGCGAGCGCGCCCGCGACATGCTTCGGGCGGTGGGGATCGAAGCGCTGGCGCGGCGTCATGCCCGAGAACTCTCGGGCGGCGAAATTCAGCGGGTCGCGATCGCTCGCGCCCTGGTGCACCGGCCGCGCTTGGTGCTGGCGGACGAGCCGACCGGAAATCTCGACTCGGGCAGCGCGACCCAGATCCTTTCCCTGTTGCGCGCGCAAGTCAAAGCAAACGCCGGCGCAGGCATTCTGATCACGCATTCGAGAGTGGCGGCGGATACCGCCGATCGCGTCCTGGTGCTGGATGCACACGGTTTGCGCGCCTTGGAAGCGGCGCCGTGAAGGCTACCGGCTCGTTCAAGCTGTGGCAGATACTGCTTCTCGCCCAACTCCGTGAACAACCCACGCGGTTTCTCGTGACGGTGGTGGCGCTCGCCCTGGGAGTCGCGCTCGGCTCATCGGTCTATCTGGTCAACAACTCCGCGCTCAACGAGTTTGGGTTGGCGACGAAGCGGCTCGTCGGTGAAGCCGACATGGTCATCCGCGGCCCGCGTGAGGGATTTTCCGAACAGGTATTGGTGGACTTGGCGGCCAACGCCTCGGTCAGCGCGTTGAGCCCGGTGCTGGAACTCGAGGTCGCGCTTTCCGGCCGTAACGACACGCTCAAAGTGCTGGGCCTCGACCCTTTCCAAGCTGCAGCTTTGCAGCCCGCGCTCATGGCCGATATCGGCGATGGCATCTTCGAACTTTTCGCACCCCGATGCCATCTACTTGAGCAGCGCCGCCGCGCAGGCGCTGAAACTGCGCCGCGGCGATTCGCTGGCGGTCATGGTCGGCAGTTCCAGCAAGACGCTGCGGGTCATCGGCATTTTATCGGAAAGCGCGTATCCGCAACCTCTGGGGTTGATGGACATCGCCTCGGCGCAATGGGTATTCAATTTAGTCGGCCGCTTGAACCGCATTGATTTGCGCCTGGCGTCGGGCACCGATGTCGATTCGTTGCGCGGCGATCTCGAAAAAACTCTTCCACCGGGCGTACTTGCCATCGCACCGCAAGTGGAACGCGATCGAGCAGTCAGCGTGACCCGGGCCTATCGGGTGAATTTGAACATGTTGGCGTTGGTGGCGTTGTTCACTGGAGCCTTTCTGGTCTTCTCCACGCAGTCACTCTCCGTACTGCGGCGGCGGCGAGCACTCGCGTTGCTGCGCGCGCTGGGAGTCACACAAGCCAGTTGCGCCATGCACTGCTGGGCGAAGGATTGGCGCTCGGTGCAGTCGGATCCCTCGTCGGCGTGATTCTCGGGCTTGGCATCGCAGCCGCGATATTGAGATATCTGACCGCCGATCTTGGCAATGGCCAGCTTCGCGCAGTCGGCGCGTCGCTTCGAGCCGTCACCATGGCAGTTATTGGCATTCTTTGCGATCGGTGTCGATCGTGGCTGGGGTAGGCGCTTGGGTACCGGCGCGCAATGCCGCACGCCAGCCACCGGCCCGCGCCTTAAAGGGCGGCGATGGCGACTACCAGATCGTGGCGCGTATTGGTTGGCGCATCGGTCTCGCATCGTTATTGCTCGGTGCAGCGCTCGCGTGGCTGCCGCCCGTCCGCGGTATACCGATTTTTGGCTACGCTGCGATCGCGGCGCTGCTGCTCGGGGCGGTGCTGTTGGTACCTGCCATCACGCTGAAAGGCTTGGCGCTCGCGCCGCGTACCCACCGCATCGTACTGGACACGGCAGTCGCGCAATTGCGGGAAAATGTCGGCTTGTCCGCGCTCAGCCTGGCGTCGATCATCGTCAGCTTCAGTCTCATGGTGGCCATGGCCATCATGATCCATTCATTTCGGGTGTCATTCGATCATTGGCTCGGCAAACTCTTGCCGGCAGACCTGCAGTTGCGCGAGCCGTTGGGCAATGACACCGCGTTTTGGTCCAGCGCCGATCAAGCCAATATCGCCGCGATCCCGGGTGTTGCCCGGGTCGAGTTTCGCAGAACGCGACAAGTGCTGCTCGACCCCAAGCGCGCGCCGGTGACACTCATCGCGCGCGGTGCAACCGATGCACAAA
This sequence comes from uncultured Gammaproteobacteria bacterium, assembly GCA_963771615.1. GTDB lineage: Bacteria > Pseudomonadota > Gammaproteobacteria > Steroidobacterales > Steroidobacteraceae > Bog-1198. Next base: position 82,613 of record CAVYUD010000001.1, on the reverse strand, counting down.
CCGGCGCGGAATTGCCTCTGGTGCAAAGTGCTCAGACGCCGAACCTTCAGAACCGGCCGGCCTGGATCTCCGAGGCACTCCAGGATCTCTACGGCTACAGGGTAGGCGATGCCATTGCCGTGCCGTTGGCCGGCCGCACACAAACATTCACCGTGGCCGGCGTCTGGCGCGACTATGCACGTCTGTCCGGCTCGGTCGTGATCTCGACGCAGGCCTATCGAGCGGCTACAGGCGACACCAGCGCCAATGAGGGCTCAATCTGGCTTGAGTCCGGCGTCGAGGCTGCGCCCACGGTAGAGTTGCTGCGTCCACTGCTGCACACGCCGGAGATCACCACCACGGCTGCGCTGCACGAACGATCGCTGCAAATCTTCGATCGGGCGTTTGCCATCACTTATGCGCTCGAACTCATCGCCGTGATCATTGGGCTGACCGGCGTGAGTTTTGCAGCCAGCTCGACCGCCCTCGCCCGCCGCGCCGAATTCGGCATGCTGCGACACATCGGCATGCTGCGACGGCAGATTGTCGGCATGTTGGCTGACGAGGGCATCCTCACCAGCGCCTTCGGCGTCATCTATGGGTTGGCGCTTGGCCTTGCCTTGAGCTTGGTGCTGGTCTACGTCATCAATCGACAATCCTTCAACTGGAGCATTGATCTCGACGTGCCGCTGCAGCCGTTGGCGCTGCTGAGCCTGGTATTGATCGGCGCAGCCGCCATCACCGCAGTCTTCAGCGGCCGCGCGGCCTTGAGTCAAGATGCGGTACGCGCCGTTCGCGAGGACTGGTGAGCAAGCCACTGGGCCTCTTGCTACTCGGCCTTTGCAGCATCATGGCCGCTGCGGACGCCCTTTACGCACCCGTCTCGTCCGGCCATCCATTGCGCTTTCCCGATGACTTGGGAAGCCATCCGCAATTCCGTACGGAGTGGTGGTACGTCACGGGTTGGCTCGACAGCGAGGGCGGTGAATCCCTCGGATTTCAGATTACCTTCTTTCGTACCAAACCCGACATTGATGCCGATAACCCGAGCAGCTTCACGCCCCGCCAAATCATCGTCGCGCATTGCGCGCTCAGCGACCCAAAACGCGGCACGCTATGGCAGGACCAAAAAATTCGCCGCGCCGCGTTGGGCCTCGCGGGAGCCGCGCAAGGCGATACGCATGTTTGGATTGATCGATGGTCCCTTCAACGCCAAGCGCAGACTTACATCGCCAAGATTGCAGCCGAGGACTTTTCATTCGACCTTACGCTGTCTGAAACGCAGCCAATGCTCATCAATGGCGAGGACGGAGTCAGCCGCAAGGGACCGCAGCCGCAAGCGGCGAGTTATTACTACAGCCTGCCGCACATGCGCGTTGCCGGGACCATCTCACGTAAGGGACGCCTGAGCCGCGTAAGCGGCGAAGCGTGGTTCGACCACGAGTGGTCCAGCGAGTATCTTGACCCGCAAGCCGCGGGATGGGATTGGATCGGCATCAATTTGCAGGACGGCGGTGCGTTGATGGCCTTTCAGATTCGTGGACTCGATGGCAAGCCGCTGTGGGCAGGCGGCACGATTCGCACGCGCGCGGGGGTCTCGCAAATCCTGAAGCCTGAGGATGTGGAATTTCGCGCCGAACGGCGCTGGACTTCGCCGCGTACCGGAATCATCTATCCCGTGGCGTGGACCATTCGCGCGGACGGCAGGGAATTGAGCTTGGCGCCGCTATTCGATGACCAAGAGAACGATACCCGGCTCTCGACCGGCGCCATCTACTGGGAGGGTGCCGTCCGAGCCTTCGACAAAACTCAGCAGGTCGGCCGTGGCTATCTGGAATTGACCGGCTATGGCGAGCGGCTGCGCCTCAGATGAGCTGACGAATCAAGCGTCAGCACCTTCGTGCAGCACGCGATGCACTTGCTGAATACAAGCCGAGCCTTCACCGACGGCGGCCGCGACGCGCTTGACGCTTCCGCAGCGGACATCGCCCACCGCGAATATTCCTGGAATGCTGGATTCGAAAAACTCCGGGGGACGCGCGTTCGGCCATTTCGCCTCGGGCAGAGTTGCGCGCAGATCCGGACCCGTTCGCACAAAGCCTTTGTCGTTGAGTGCAATACAGGAATTCAACCAGCCGGTGCAGGGCGCCGCACCCATCATGAGAAACACATGGCCAATGTCATGCGTCTGCGCTTCTTCGCCGGCCGTTCTCCAAGTCACGCGCGTCAATTGATCCTGACCTTCCAGCGCGGTGATTTCCGTGCGTACATGCAGTGTAATGTTAGGCATTTCATCGATACGACGGATCAGGTATTGCGACATCGTGTCGGCGAGATCGGCGGATCGAACCAGCAAATGGACCATGCGGCAGCTGCCGGCCAAGAATACGGCCGCTTGACCGGCCGAGTTGCCGCCGCCGACCACGATGGCCTCGCCCGATCCGCAGCGGCGCGCTTCGGTACTGGTGGCGGCATAGTAAATTCCGGTCCCGAGAAAGCGCGACGCATTGGCGAGGGACAACTGCCGATATTCCGCGCCGGTCGCAATGATGATGCTGCGCGCTCGCGCGGCGTGTCCGTTGGCGAACTCGATCGCATAGGGGCGCTTGTCGCACCTCAAGCTCATCACTGAATAGGCGGTTCTGATTTCGGCGCCGAATTTCTGCGCCTGAATCAATGCGCGCGCAGCGAGCGCCAGGCCGGATATTCCAGTTGGAAAGCCCAAGTAGTTTTCGATCTTGGAGCTCGATCCCGCCTGGCCGCCAGGCGTTCCGGTCTCGAGCACCAATACGTCCAGCCCCTCCGACGCCGCGTACACTCCGGCGGCCAAGCCTGCCGGACCGGCCCCGACCACGATGAGGTCGCGAACGCGATCATCGTCGATCTGTTGATTCATGCCGAGATTGGCCGCCACTTCCTCGTTGCTCGGATTCTTGAGCACGATCGAGGCACGGCACACGACCACAGGCAAGTCCTCAACCGTTACATGAAAGCGCTCGAGCAGTGCACGTACCGAGGCATCCGTTTCGATATCGAGGTTCACGAATGGATAGCTATTGCGCGTCAAGAACTGCTGCAGCCGCAAAGTGCCGGCCGAATGCGTGGATCCGAGCAAAATCACATCGCTCGCCTGCGAAGTCATGAGCGCCACGCGCCGCAATATGTAGGCGCGCATGAACAACTCGCTCAGTTCCGGGTCGGTTTGCACGATGGCGCGCAAATGCGTGTCGTCAATTGCCAGGACCTCGCCGGCTTCGCGCACGCGCATGCGCACGACCGAGCTGATGGCACGCAACGTGCCGACGTCGCCCGAGAAACTCCCCGGCGTGTGCAGCACGATCAGGGATTCACCGGTCAAGGTAGGCTGGATGACCTCGATGCTGCCGGACAACACCACATACATCGGCGGGTGATCTCCCGGTTCCGACAGAATCTGGCTTTTTTGGGTCGAGATCTTGCGGCCATGGGCGCTCAGCCGCGTGATTTGCACCGGCGTGAGGTGCGGAAACATTTGCGCGCTGCGCCCGGCATAGGGCGACTGCGTAATCGAGCCTTCCAAGCTGACTTCCTGATTCATTGATCGGGTCCCGCACGGCCACACCGCTCCCCAAATCAAATTATAGCGTAGGCGGTTTTGCGACGGCCCGCCGCCCTTCGGCCGCGTGCCAGACCAGCAAAATGGGCACCCCCAAGGCGATATCTCTGGCACGTTTCACGAGCGAGACCGCCAAGCCGAACTCCGCCGCCACCCCGAACAAGGGCGTGAGCAGCGCGTAGGCGGCTTCTTGTACACCGAGCGCGTTGGGGACGATCACGGCGATGCTGCGGGCTGCAGAGATCAGACTCTCGATTGCCAGCACGGGCAGCAAACCGACGCGCACTCCGATCAGGCGAAACGCAATCCAGGTCCCGACGGCACTCGCAACCCATCCGGCCAAGTGCAGCCCCGCCGACACGCCGATGCGCGCGGGCGAACTATGAATGCGGTCCAAGCCGGCCGCGACCGCGGCGCCGGCGGCGCCTGCACGTCGCAGCACGCGCGTGCCGAGTTTTCCAGTCAACCACTGGCTATGGCGCTGCAACGCCAGAAACACGCCACAAGCGAGCGCCGCCACAGCCAAGCCCACCTCCACCGCACTACTCAGCGACCCGGCCACGCGAGTATGTGGTGCACAGACGCTTAGAATTCCGAGCCCGATCACCACGAAAACAATTTGCGCCATCAACTCGGCCGTTACGTCGACCACTGTTGATGCAAAGGCGACGGCCGTGCCAACGCCGCTGATGATCGCCGCCCGCGCGCCGAATACGATTCCGCCTAACTGCGAAAACGGCAGCACTTCAGTGGCTGCGTCCCGCACCATGCGCGCCCATACGAAAACCCACAGGCTGTTGCGCGAGTCCGGCAGCAATGCGCGCCAAGCCATCCCCAAGACCAGAAACGGTGCCAGCGCATACAAGCAGAGAATGGCGAAGCCGCCCCACCCCAAGGCGACGGCGGCCGACAACACCGCTCCCACGCCGACGAACGCAATGAGATAGAGAGCCAGGGCGGCGCCCAGAGCCGCGATGACGAGGATGCGCAATTTCACTTAGAACCTAAGCAGGCTTCTTTTGCCGGGGACCTGACCGCATGAAATGGCGCGCCAGTTTCACGAGCGCCGGTATGGCAAACGGCCGCAACAAGCGCTGGTCATAGATGCTCATGCGACGCTCGTTTTCAGCAAGGCAGATGTCGATGAGTTCGGCAAGGTCTATATCATCGGTGACGGCCTTGGCACCGGTCACCGTAAAATTGTTGTCCTGCACCCCGCTTCCCATATCGCGTGCGATGCCGATACGTTCCCAGATCAAGAAAAGCCACACAGCCAGCACCTTCAATTCGAAGAATGGCCGGCGCCAAACGGGCATGTTCCTGCGATGCCAGGCCGCCCAATTGACGAAAAACAGGATGTGGCGGCCTTCTTCATGGATGACCGGTTCGAAAGTGTCGACCAATTCCGCCGGAAAGAATCCTGAACGCTTGGCTGATTCAAATAGCCCGAACGCGAAGAAGCTATCAATACATTCGCTATATCCTGTCACCATGAAAGCCCACTCAGGATCGCCGCGCATGACGTATTCCGGCTCGGGCGCCAGTTTGATGCCATAGGCCGCCACAAGATTGGAAAGCACATGTTTGTGCCGGCCCTCCTCAAATGCGTTCAGCTCGATGGCCTTGCGCAGCAGCGGATCCGCAGTGATCGCGCCGTAGGAAGCGACATTGAGCCGCGCTCGGCCCTCCGTTTGCACCGCGATGTCCCAGATAGGCAGCTCGACCAAACGGGCGCGCGTTTCAGCATCTAATTTCGGCCAATCGATTACTGCCGGTTTGTACGGATTGAAGGTGTCGAGCAGCGTGCGGCAAAAGAGCGTCTTGTGCGCCTCACTGCCGAAGCGAATTGGCCCTGCGGCGCAGGACTCCTGACTCGAATCATGCATCGTCGGCGACGAATTCAAGCGGACGAGCCCGTCTTAAGCAGCATCGTGCCGCGAGCGCAAGAAGTGGAAGAACTCCACGCCTTCGCGCAACCGACGCTTCATCATTTCGGGGCTCTTGATCATTTCCGCGACGATGGAAGCAATCTTGGAGGGGCGAAAATAAAACTTTTTATAGAAATCCTCGACAGACTGGAAAATTTCCGTATGGCTCAGGTGTGGATAGCTGAGCGGCGCAATTTGCGTGCCCTCTTGCGTCAGTAGATCGATTTCCTCGTTATAAAGCCAGCCGTTCTCCTTTGCCTGGCGGTACAGGAATGTGCCCGGATATGGCGCCGCAAGCGAAATCTGGATCGTATGAGGATTGATCTCCTTGGCGAAATCCAGTGTCTGTTGAATTGTTTCCCGCGTCTCGCCCGGCAGACCGAGGATAAACGTGCCGTGGATGACGATTCCCAGCTCGTGACAATCCTTGGTGAAGCGACGCGCAAAATCGACCCGCATGCCCTTTTTGATATTGATGAGGATCTGCTGATTGCCGGACTCATAGCCGACCAGCAGCAGCCGCAAACCGTTCGCCTTCATGACTTCCAGCGTCTTACGCGGGACATTCGCTTTGGCATTGCACGACCAAACAACCCCAAGTTTACCCAGTTCCCTTGCCAGCGCTTCCACACGCGGCAAGTTGTCGGTCAGCGTGTCATCATCAAAAAAGAATTCCTTTACCTGCGGGAAGGCGTTCTTCGCCCACTTCATTTCCTCGACGACGTTTTCAACCGAACGCACGCGATAACGGTGACCGCCGACCGTCTGCGGCCACAAACAAAAGGTGCAGCGCGATTTGCAACCGCGTCCGGTGTAGAACGAGATGTAGGGATGTTTTAAATATCCGCCGAAATATTTCTCGACATTTAAATCGCGCTTATAGACTGGAGTTACCCAGGGAAGGGAATCCATGTTCTCCAGAACCGCGCGGTCCTCGTTGTGAACGATGACGCCGTCGGCGTTGCGATAAGAGAGGCCTTTAATGCCGCTCCAATCCCTGCCGTCCGCCACGTCTTTAATGGTGAAATCAAATTCGTTGCGCGCGACGAAATCGACGGCGCGCCCCGCAATCAGGCTCTTCTCGGGTTCCACCGCGACCTTGGCACCGATGAATCCAATTTTTACGCCAGGATTGATCGCCTTGATCATTTCCGCCGTCTTCACGTCGGATTTGAAGGACGGCGTGGAAGTATGCATCACCACCAAGTCGCGGTTTTTCACTTCCGGCACGATGTCGTCGAAACTAAGGTCGTGCGGCGGTGCATCGATGAGCTTCGAGCCCTCCACCAGCGCCGCGGGCTGCGCAAGCCAGGTGGGGTACCAGAAAGAACGCACTTCGCGTTTCATCTGATAGCGCGCACCGGCGCCTCCATCGAAGCCGTCGAAGGAAGGCGGATGCAAGAACAGGGTTTTCATTGCCATCAGTCCTCGAAATCAATACTCGTGGGACCAATATACAGCATGCAATTCCACGCAGCGAGATGCGGCATCTCACACGTGCTTTGCATGGCAAAGTTAGACAGATGGTTTCAAATCGCGCCTCTGCCAGGAACTGACGGCGCTTTCCCTGGATCGACAGCGCCCCCGGGTGCAAATCGCGCGGTTTGGTAAGATTGGTCGGGGCGACAAGATTCGAACTTGCGACCCCTTGCACCCCATGCAAGTGCGCTACCAGGCTGCGCCACGCCCCGACCGGAAGGGAATCATAGCCCAATTGGGCCGCAAAGACTTTGAATCGCGCGAGCGTCAGCGGCGCAGAATCTTGATCAGTTCCTCGAGTTCCAGGCGCATCTGATGAATCAACTGCTGGCTCTGATTCAGATCGACCTGCGCATCGTCGCCCGTGAGTCGATTACGTGCGCCGCCGATGGTAAAGCCCTGCTCATAGAGCAGGCTGCGAATTTGCCGGATGATCAACACGTCCTGGCGCTGATAGTAGCGCCGATTGCCGCGGCGCTTGACCGGCTTGAGCTGCGGGAATTCCTGCTCCCAGTATCGCAGCACGTGCGGCTTGACGCCGCATAAGTCGCTCACCTCGCCGATGGTGAAGTAGCGCTTCCCCGGAATCGGCGGCAGATCGCTATTGTTGCTTGGTTCCAGCATATGCTTCGACGCGCGCCTTCAGTTTCTGACCAGGACGAAATGTGACAACGCGACGGGCGCTGATTGGAATCTCTTCACCGGTTTTCGGATTGCGCCCAGGGCGGCGATTTTTATCGCGCAGATCGAAGTTTCCAAAACCAGAAAGCTTCACCTGCTCGCCTGAGGATAGCGCCGCACGAATCTCTTCGAAAAAAAGATCAACGAGTTCACGTGCTTCGCGTTTGTTCAGCCCCAATTGATCGAATAGGGCCTCCGCCATTTCTGCCTTCGTTAGGGCTGCCATTGCTTATTGATCTCTTATTGTGGCGCTCAATACATCCCGTAACCGGGTAGCCACTGCGGTCACCACGGCATCTGCATCAACGTCAGTAAGAGTGCGGGAAGAGTCCTGTAAAATCAAGCCTAAAGCGACACTTTTTCGTCCAGTTTCTATGCTGGGGCCCCGATAGACATCGAACACCCGCAACTCGCTCAATAGACCTGACGCGCTAACAGTAACATTTTCCTGCAAAACTGCGAGAGGGACGCTTTCGTCTACAACGATGGCCAAATCTCGTCGCACGCTGGGGAACTTTGATATCTTCTGATATTTCAATGGCTTCGCTTTAAATGCTGATGTGATATCTAATTCAAATAAAAATGCGGTCGCCGGAAAATTGATCGCCTTGACAACTTGTGGGTGCATCTCTCCCATCCAGCCAATCGGCGTTGCATTGCGATAAATGCGCGCGCTGCGACCGGGGCGCAACACAGGCAGCACCTCAGGCACGAATCGCACGCTCGATGCATCGCCGGTCAGCGTCAGCAGATCCATCACATCGGACTTCACATCGTAGAAATCCACCGGCTCGGAACTGCTGCCCCACTGTTGCGGCCATCGAGAGCCGGTCGCGATTCCGCCGAGCGACTCGACCTCCTGCGAGGTCGTTCTTTCCGGACTCACGCGCTGACGACAAATCGATTGCCGATTTCGAATAAGCGAACTCGAGACTGCTGCCTGCGGAGATTTTCACGGCAGGCGTGCACCAGGCCCGGCCACAGCGACACGCGCATTTCGCTCAAGTCCGCGGAGATGGGATTGGCGAGTTTGAGGGCCGCGACATCTGGGAAAAGCTGCTGCTGCAGATTCGGATCGACGAACGAGTAGCTGATCATCTCGCGATAGCCCCGATCAGCGATGGCCCAACGCAGGCGATCGTTCGGAACCTGCGCTTCGGTTGCAGAACCCGCAATTTGCGGAGCGGTTGCATGATGCTCCTCGATCTTGTCGAAACCCCTCAAGCGCGCCACCTCCTCGATGAGGTCCGCTTCGATGCGGATATCGAAGCGATGCGAGGGCCGCCGCACCCTCCATCCACCCGACATGGCTTCGACGCGCTCGCTGATGGCACTGATGACGGCGTGCACCTCGTTGTCCGGCACGGGCGCGCCCAGCAATCGCGTCACCCGATCGCGACGCAAAGTCACCCAATGATCTTCGAGCACAGGCACGTCTTTGAGACGGCTCACTTGCGTAGGACCCGGCGCGCCGCCTGCACATTCCAACAGCAATTCAGTGGCACGCTCGATGGCAATCGTCGTCAGGTTGGGATCAACGCCGCGCTCAAAACGCTGCGCAGCATCGGTGAAAAGACCTAAGCGCCGCGCACGGCCCGCGATCGCGTCGGGCCTGAAATGAGCGGACTCAAAACAGACATCCGTGGTGGAATCCGAGATCGCGGTCCCGCGCCCGCCCATGATGCCGGCAAGGCCGATTGCGCCGCTGGCATCGGCGATCACCAAGAATTCCGGATCGAGCTCGTATTCTTTGTCATCCAGAAGCGTAATGCGCTCTTTCGGCTTTGCCGCGCGCACGACGATTCGCTGGCTCAGCTTGGCGACATCGTAAGCATGCAACGGTTGGCCCAACTCCGTCATGACGTAGTTGGTGACATCGACGACGGCGGAAATGCTGTTGATCCCAACCCGCCGCAAGCGCTCACGCAGCCACTGCGGCGATTGTGCGTTTTGACGCACGCCACGAATCACTCGTGTGGCAAGCACCGGACAGGCGGCGGATTCCAACGCTACGGGGAATACCGCCTGTTGGCTCGCGCCGATGGGCTTACCTTCAAATTTGAGGTGACGGCGCGTGCTGGCGGCGGCGTAATCACGCGCGATGCCGAATACGCTCATGCAATCGCCGCGATTCGGCGTCGCATTCACTTCGAGAATGCAGTCGTCCAGATCCAAGGCCTCGCGCAGATCTTGATTCAGCGGCAGCGAATCCGCCAGCTCCATGATGCCGTCGTGTTCATCGCCCAAGCCCAGTTCGCGCGCCGAACACAGCATGCCGTTGGACTCCTGCCCGCGCAGCGTCGCGCGCTTGATGACGACATCGTTCGGCAGCCGCGCGCCGACCGTGGCCACGGCGACCTTCAGACCCGCGCGCACATTTTTCGCACCGCAGACGATCTGCAATCGATTCGTGCCATCCGTGGTGACTTGGCAGAGCGACAATTTTTCCGCATCCGGATGCCGCCCCGACTCCAGCACTTCGCCCACCACGACGCCGGAAAAGGGCGGCGCCACCGGCGTCAGCGATTCGACTTCGAGCCCGGCCATGGTCAGCTGCGCCGCCAACTCCGCAGGCGATGCGGCTGATCGGCGTAAATTCCTGCAACCATCGATAAGTAACTTTCACGGCAGAGGATTCTTCACGGAAATTGCTTCAGGAACTGCAGATCATTCTCGAAGAACAACCGCAAATCATCGACGCCATAACGCAGCATCGCGAGACGGTCGATGCCCATGCCGAAAGCATACCCCTGCCATTGCTCGCTATCGATACCCGCCGCATTCAGCACATTGGGATGAATCATCCCGCAGCCCAAGATCTCGAGCCAGCCGGTTTGCTTGCAAACCCGGCACCCTTTGCCATCGCAGAACACGCATTCGATGTCGGCTTCCGCCGATGGTTCGGTGAACGGAAAATACGAGGGCCGCAAGCGCATTGCCAAGCGCCGTTCGAAAAATCGCTCGAAGAAGGTGTGCAGCATCGCCTTCAAGTTGGCGAAGCTGATGTTCTCGCCGATCACCATGCCCTCGACCTGATGAAACATGGGGGTGTGGGTCATGTCCGAATCGATGCGGTAGACGCGGCCGGGCGCGATGATCGCCAAAGGCGGCGGTCGTGAGCGCATGGTTCTGATTTGCACCGGCGAGGTATGCGTGCGCAGCAGCCTGCCATCGGGAAAGTAGAACGTGTCGTGCATGGCGCGCGCCGGATGATTCTTGGGAATATTCAGGGCCTCGAAATTGTGGAAGTCATCTTCCACTTCCGGCCCCGTGACCACCTCGAACCCCGCTTGCCCGAAGATTTTCTCGATCCTCAACCGCGTGCGCGTCACGGGATGCAGACTGCCCGGCTCCTGGCCGCGGCCGGGCAAGGTGACATCGATGGTGCCCTTGGCCAGCTCGCGCTCCATCGCCGCCTGCTCGAGACGGATTCGATGCATCTCGAGTGCGGCTTGAATCGCCGCCTTGGCATCGTTGATGCGCTGGCCCGCCGCCGGACGTTCCGCGGCGGACAGCGCGCCCAGGCCCTTGAGCTGCTCGGTGAGCAGCCCTTTCTTGCCGAGCAGCCGCACCCGCACCTCATCGAGCGCGGCCAGATCCGTCGACGCGTCGACATCGGCGAGCGCTTGGTTGACAAGCGCTGACAAGGATTCGGCGGCGCCCACGAGCTTACGCCGCGAGGCTGGCCTTGGCTTTTTCCGCGATCGCTGTAAAGGCCGGCATGTCATGCATCGCAAGATCCGCCAGGACCTTGCGGTCGATGGCAAGACCTGCCTTGTTCAGGCCGTCGATCAGCGTGCTGTAGGTCATGCCGCAAAGCCGCGACGCCGCATTGATGCGCGTGATCCACAATGCGCGATACTCGCGCTTCTTTTCGCGGCGGCCGCGATAGGCATACTGGCCGGCCTTGATGACCGCCTGCTTGGCCGTGCGAAATACTTTGCGGCGGGCATTGAAATAGCCCTTCGCTTTCTTGAGAATTTTCTTGTGCCGCCGTCCTGCGACGACACCGCGTTTAACTCGTGCCATGTTTTATCTCCTGACTCTTTAGGCGTTCGGCAAACATTGCTTGATGCGCTTAACGTCAGACTCGCTGACGTGCATCTCGCGGCGCAGCTGGCGCTTACGCTTGCTCGGTTTTTTCGTCAGGATATGACGACGGTGGGACTGACCGCGTTTGAAGCCATTCGCTGTTTTGCGAAAACGCTTCGCCGCAGCCCGCTTAGTTTTCAACTTGGGCATGATCGACTCCTAATTTTATAGCCCTGCTCACAAGCGCCCCGGCTGTGACCAGGTCGCCGCTACAGGCGGGGTGGCAGATTTTTAAGGTCTGCCGCTCACTTCTTTTTGGGCCCGAACACCATGACCATCTGCTTGCCTTCCATCAGCGGGTTCTGCTCCACCACCGAATACGGTGCGAGGTCTTCAGAAATCCGCGTGAGTAGCCGGCGACCGATGTCTTGATGCACGAGCTCACGGCCGCGGTAACGCAAAGTCACCTTGGCCTTATCACCCTCGGTCAGGAAGCGGATGATGCTACGCAGTTTGACCTGGTAGTCCGCCTCTTCCGTCCCGGGACGAAACTTTACTTCCTTGACTTGAATCTGCTTCTGCTTACGCTTCGCCGCGTGCGCCTTCTTGTTTTGTTCGAACAAGAATTTGCCGAAATCCATGACTCGTACCACCGGCGGCTCCGCCATCGGCGAGACCTCGACGAGGTCCAGAGTTTGCGAGAGGGCCATCTGCAGCGCTTCCGCGCGTGTCATTACCCCTGCTTGGCTTCCATCGGCTGCGATCACTCGCACCGATGGTGCGGAGATCTCTTCATTGCGCCTTACCCGCTTCGACGTTGCGATACACGATCCTCCAAAACAAAATGTCCGCGGCTCGCGACTTGCTCGCGAAGAAAGGCATAGAGCTTCGGAGCTCCATGGTGCCGAGATCTTCGCCAGCGCGCGTGCGAACGGACAGGGTGCGTCCCTCCACTTCCCGCTCACCCGCGACCAGAAGGAAAGGGACACGCTTAATTGTGTGCTCGCGGATTTTAAAGCCTACCTTCTCATACCTCAAGTCCGTTTCTACTCGAAGCCCCTGATTTTTCAGGTTTTCCGCCACTTCCAGACAATATTTGTCCTGACGTGTTGGTAATTCCCATCACAACGGCCTGTACCGGGGCCAGCCAAGTGGGCAATTTGCCGGCATGATGTTCGATCAAAATCCCGATAAAACGCTCCAACGAGCCGAACATCGCCCGGTGCAGCATGACCGGGGTGTGTTTCTGGCTGTCCTCGCCGATGTAGCTGGGCGCCGAGGCGTACCGGGAGATTGAAATCCACTTGCAGGGTGCCGCACTGCCAGTCGCGCCCGATGGCATCCCGTAAAACGAACTCCAGCTTGGGTCCGTAAAAGGCCCCCTCGCCCGGATTCAAGGTGGTTTCGATGCCCGGCGGCGGCGGAGGCATGCCTCAAGGCCATTTCCGCCATGTCCCAGATCTCATCAGAACCCACGCGCTTTGCCGGGCGGTCGGAAAATTTGATGCGCACATCGTCAAACCCAAAGTCGCGGTAAATCCCCAAGATCAACTCGGTGATCTTGACGGACTCCGCGGTGATTTGCTCCGGCGTGCAAAAGATGTGGGCGTCATCTTGAGTAAAGGCGCGCACGCGCATGAGCCCATGCAGCGCACCCGACGGCTCGTAGCGGTGCACGGCGCCAAACTCGGCCAGGCGCAGCGGCAATTCGCGATAGCTGCGCAGTCCCTGCTTGAACACCTGGATGTGACCCGGGCAATTCATGGGCTTGAGCGCAAACACCCGATCATCGGGTGTCTGCGTCATGAACATGTTCTCGCCGAAGGTCTCGATGTGGCCCGACTTGACCCACAGCTCGCGGTCCATCACTTGCGGGGTGTTGACCTCTTGATAGCCCGCCTCGGTTTGGCGCTGCGCGCATGTAGGCGATCAACTGTTGAAATAGCGCCCAGCCCTTGGGATGCCAGAACACCGCCCCCGGCGCCTCTTCCTGCAAATGGAACAGGTCCAGTTCCTTGCCGATGCGCCGATGATCGCGCTTTTCCGCTTCTTCCAGTCGCGTCAGGTATTCCTTGAGCTGCTTTTCGTTGGCCCAGGCGGTGCCGTAGATCCGCTGCAACATTTCATTGTTGGAATCGCCCCGCCAGTAGGCGCCGGCCACCTTCATCAATTTGAAGGCCTTGAGCTTGCCGGTGCTGGGAACGTGCGGGCCCCGGCACAGGTCCTCCCAATCGCCCTGGCCATATAGGCTGATCGATTCCCCGGGCGGAATCGCCGCGATGATCTCGGCCTTGTAGATGCTCGCCGATTTTCTTGAAGTGCGCCACCGCTTCATCACGCGGCAGCACGCGCCGGTGCACCTTCAGGTCCTTGGCGGAGATCTCGGCCATGCGTTTTTCGATCGCTGCCAAGTCGTCGGTGGAGAACGGCCGCTTGTAGGCGAAATCATAGTAAAAGCCGTTTTCGATCACCGGGCCGATGGTGACTTGCGCGTCGGGAAAGAGTTCTTGCACGGCATTCGCCAGCAGATGTGCCGTGGAGTGGCGAATGATTTCCAGCCCTTCCGGGTCCTTGTCGGTCACGATGCTTAAAGTGGCGTCCTGATCGATCGACGCCGAGGTATCGACGAGCTTTGCCATTCACCTTGCCCGCAAGCGCCGCCTTGGCGAGTCCGGGGCCGATGCTGGCGGCCACCTCTGCCACCGAAATCGCTTGGTCGAAGTGTTTTTGGCTACCGTCAGGAAGAGTAATCGCAGGCATGAACGCATCTTAACAAAGGGGGCCGGCATCCCTCGTCTGAAAGGGATGGTGCGCGCTAGTGGGATCGAACCACTGACCCCCACCATGTCAAGGTGATGCTCTACCGCTGAGCTAAGCGCGCAAGCCGTCGGGCGCGAAAGATACCGGATTCGCCGGCACCAATAAAGCAAAAGTCGCCGAGCTGGCTGGAAAATCACCCCTGGAGGGCCGGCTGCGACGGTTTTGCCACGTACCGGAATTGAATCTCCCCGAGCGTCAGGATGTCCCCATCGTTCAAGACCTGCCGCGTCACCTTGCGTCCATTCAAGATCACGCCGTTGGTGCTGTTCAGGTCCTCGATGATGGCCTCGCGCGTTCCGGCCAGTATGAGCGCATGGTGGCGGCTCACCGATGAGGAGTCGATGTGCAACTCGCAGCCGGGCGCGCGCCCAATGCGCGTGCGGCGGCCCAAGGTATGGCTGATGCTTCGATCGCCGTCCATGCGGATCAGTTCCGGCGCCCATTCCAGAGCCGGCGCGCCGTTCCCGTTCGACGTGACCGAGGATCCCAACCGTTCCATGCTGGTCTGAATTCGGCCGAGCACGTTGGCATTGTTGCTCTCGCTGCGCTCCAAGCGTCGGATCAGGAACTCGCGCTCCTCGAGCTGACCGCGTGTGCGCTCGAGCGACGTGCGCAACTTATCCGCCTCCTCCGTGAGATCGTTGATGGCCTGGCGCTCTTGAGGGCCAGTTCGTCTTTCAAGCGCTTGACGTCGGCCTTCGATCGATCTCGATCGGCCGCCGCGCTTCTTGCAGATGTGCCATGAGCACCGTCATTTCCTGCTCGCGCGTCTCCGCGTCGGTTTCGAGTTGCGCAATTCTCGCAGCATGCTCGGACTGCAACTGCGTGATGCGCTGCGTGGCGGTGGCCACGCTGGCTTGCGCCTCGGCGAGTGCCTGATCCCGGGCAGAAAGCTCGCTACGCAGGCGCGTTCGGTCGGTCTCCAGCACCGTGAGCTTGCTGGTCAACTCGACGCGCTGCTGCTCAGCTTCGGCCAAGCGCTTCATACGTTCAGCGACCGAGCCGGCCTGCGCTGCCGCTGCGCCTTGCAATTGCTCGATGGTGGCGCTTTGCGCAGCAATCTTCGCTTCGAACGAGGCCAATTGAGCCTCGATCTGGTCGCGCTCGGCTTTGAGAGTCTCGCGTGCGGTATCCGACGCGGCGACCTTCGCGTCCATGTCGCGAAACAGATTCTGTTGGAAATTGCTGCGCCAATCTCGAGTTCGCAACAATTCCAGGTAGGAGCTAGCGTGGGTCTTGGTGAGCGCCAAATCAGCGCGCGCGGCGCGGATCTCTGATTCGTTGCGCTTAGCCAACGCGCCGAGCGCACCTGCCTGCTGCTGACTTGCCTTGAGTTCCGCGGACACTGTTGTCAGCTGCGCACGCACCGCGCCCAGCTCGTTCTCCAATTGTAGGTTGCTCTTGACGCGCGATTCGAGGACGGGCAGCACTTTGGCGTGCTCTGACTGCACGGCAGACAGCTGGGCGTCCCGCTCACTCAAGGAGTGCAGCAATTGAACAACCGTGGCGTCGCGCGCGGCCAAAGACTCGCGCAGCACGCGTGCCTCTGCCTGGTGGCGCTCCGAATCACGCGCGGCCTCCGCGGCGCGTGACTTTGCAGCGTCGATCGCCGCAGCCCTTTCCGCGGAGGATTTTTCAAACTCGCGAGAGCGCGCCTGCTCCGCCTCCAAGGCGGCGCGGGCCGACAGCCAGATCGCGCTCCACGGCGCCCGCCCGGGCTACGGCCGCGGTCTCGGCATCGCGGGCACGTTCGTAGGAACGCGTCAGCGCCTCATATTCGGCATTCTGCCGGGCGATCCGTTCTTCGACCGTGCGCACGCTCTCCGCAAGCGACGGCAGATCAATCGATGACGGGCGGACAAAGTCATTCTGTGGATTGCTCGCCAACAAAGACGCGGTCGGCAGCCGATCCAGGCGCACCGCATCGTCCGCCACATCTTCGTCGAACAGCACGCCCTCGAGAATCGGGAGCCTGTCGGTCTTGTCGAGGTCCAGCTCTTGGGACTGACCGTTTTCCACTGCCATAAGTACCTACCCTGCCCGAGTGCTCGGCAATCCGAATGCCGAAGCCCGCAGCTTTTGGATTTCATCGCGCACTCGCGCGGCCTGTTCGAACTCGAGATTACGTGCCAATTTTGTCATTTCAATTTCGAGCTTCTTGATGCGCTTCACTGCCTGCTCCGGCGCCAACAGGGCGACGTCGCTGCCCGCAGCCATAGCGTTCGCCGTCTTGCACGTCGCGCGCGCCTTCCATGACATCGGCGACCGCCTTGATGATGCTGCGCGGCGTGATGCCATGTTCGACATTGAACTGGATTTGCTTGTTGCGGCGCCGATCGGTCTCGGCAATTGCGCGCTCGATCGAGCCGGTGCGCACGTCCGCGTATAGGATCGCCTTGCCAGAAATGTTGCGCGCCGCGCGTCCAATGGTCTGGATCAGCGAACCTTCGGACCGCAGGAAACCTTCCTTGTCGGCATCGAGGATGGCTACCAGCGAAACCTCCGGCATGTCGAGTCCTTCGCGCAGCAAATTGATGCCGACAATCACGTCGAACTTCCCCAAACGCAGATCGCGAATGATTTCCGAACGCTCGACCGTCTCGATATCGGCGTGCAGATAGCGAACCCTGACGCCATGTTCGCTCAAATATTCGGTCAGATCCTCCGCCATCCGCTTGGTGAGTGTGGTAACCAAGCACTCGCTCATTCGCCTGCGCGCGAATGCGAATCTCCGACAACAAATCATCCACTTGCGCACGAACCGGTCGGATTTCCACCGGCGGATCGGTGAGGCCCGTCGGGCGCACGACCTGCTCGATGACCTGGGCCGAAACGCGCTTCTCATAGGCAGCGGGGGTCGCCGACACGTAAATCGCCTGCGGCGCCAAATGTTCGAATTCCTCAAATCTCAACGGTCGATTGTCCAGCGCCGAGGGCAAGCGGAAGCCGTACTCGACCAGCGTTTCCTTGCGCGATCGATCACCCTTGTACATCGCGCCGAGCTGCGGGATTGTCTGATGGCTTTCATCGATCACCATCAGCGCATCCTTCGGCAGGTAATCGAACAGACAGGGCGGCGGCTCGCCGGCAGCGCGCCCGGACAAATATCGAGAATAATTCTCGATGCCGGCGCAGTAGCCCACCTCATGCATCATTTCCAAGTCAAAGAGCGTGCGCTGCTGCAGGCGCTGCGCCTCTACCAGCTTGCCGCCCGCGTTCAACTCGAGCAGCCGGGTGCGCAGTTCATCGCGAATTTGATCGACCGCGGAGTGCACTCTTTCCTTCGGCGTCACATAGTGCGAGGAGGGATAAATGGTGAGGCGCGGCACTTTGCGCATCACTTCGCCGGTGAGAGGATCAAAAAAGCTCAAGCTCTCGACGCGATCGTCGAATAACTCCACGCGCACCGCCTCGCGCTCGGATTCCGCCGGAAAGATGTCGATGACATCGCCGCGCACCCGATAGGTACCCTGCTGCAGATCGATTTCGTTGCGCGTGTACTGCATGTCGGCCAAGCGCCGCAGCAGCTTGCGCTGATCGAGAATGTCGCCGCGCGACATGTGCAATACCATGCTCAAGTACGCGTTCGGATCACCCAAGCCGTAAATGGCGGACACGGTCGCCACGATGATGGAGTCAGGCCGCTCCAACAGCGCCTTGGTCGCGGACAAGCGCATCTGCTCGATGTGCTCATTGATCGAGGCATCCTTTTCGATGAAGGTATCCGAGGCAGGAACGTAGGCTTCCGGCTGGTAGTAGTCGTAGTAGGAAACAAAGTACTCGACCGAATTCTTCGGGAAGAAGATCTTGAACTCGCCGTACAACTGCGCGGCGAGCGTCTTGTTGTGCGCCAGCACCAGCGTCGGACGCTGCACCTGCTGGATGACGTTGGCGATGGTGAAGGTCTTGCCCGATCCAGTCACCCCTAAAAGCGTCTGGTGCGCAAGTCCGCTGCTCAAGCCATCGACCAGCTTTTCAATTGCTTGCGGCTGATCCCCTGCAGGCAGGTAATCTGAAAAAAGTTCGAACTTCATGTCTGCATATTCTCTCACGTTGCAAAGATTCGAGGCGTTCGCGCATGGCGCGGTGCACCGGTACGCATTTTCGGAATGCCATATGTCACACGCTCGAGGCTAAGGTTTCCTGGCATGGGTTGGTCTTTTTTCGTACACTCAAACCCTCTCGATTTAACATAGGTATGTCCCCTTGCCCTTGCCCCTTTCCCAGCGCGTTCAAAAGGTTAAGCCCTCTCCGACCCTCGCGATGACCGCCCGAGCCGCCAAGCTCAAAGCGGAGGGTAAGGACATCATCGGATTGGCGGCAGGGGAGCCGGATTTCGACACACCCGCGCATATCTCAGATGCGGGCATCGAAGCCATTCGCAAGGGGATCACACGCTATACCGCCGTCGACGGCACGGCTGAATTGAAGGATGCAATTATTGCCAAGTTCAAGCGAGACAACTCGCTAACCTATGATCGAAGCCAAATCTTGGTTTCCTCCGGGGCCAAACAGACTTGTTTTAATGCCTGCGCCGCACTGCTCGATCCGGGCGATGAATGCGTCATTCCGGCGCCCTACTGGGTATCGTATCCCGACATGGCACTGTTGGCCGACGGTGTACCGGTCTTCGTTTATGCCGGGCCCTCACAATCCTACAAGATCACGGCCGCACAACTCGCGGCCGCGATCACTCAACGCACCAAGCTTTTCATCATTAACAGTCCGAGCAACCCGACCGGAGCCGCCTACACAAAATCAGAGTTGCAGGCTTTGGGCCAAGTCCTTGCCAAGCACCCGCAGATTGTCATCGCCTCGGACGAGATGTACGAGCATATTTATTGGGCGCCGGAGCCGTTCACGAGCTTTGCTCAGGCGAATCCCAATCTCTATGACCGCACCATCACCATCAACGGCGTTTCGAAGGCCTACGCGATGACGGGCTGGAGAATTGGTTATTGCGGCGGCCCCAAGGAAATTGTTGCGGCCATGTCCACCGTCCAGGGCCAATCCACCTCGAATGCATCGAGCATTTCACAACGCGCCGCCACGGTCGCGCTAAACGGCGACCAGACCTGCGTTGGCGAGATGAACAAGGCGTTCAAGGCACGGCATGATTTTGTGGTAGCCGGACTTGAATGCGATTCCAGGCATTTCCTGCTTGCCCAGGTGCCGGAACGTTTTACGCCTTCGCGAATGTCGAAGGTGCGATGCGCTCACTCGGACTGAAAGATGACACGGAGTTTGCCGAATACTTGCTGGCGAACGCCTTGGTCGCCGTGGTCCCAGGATCAGGATTTGGTGCCCCGAATCATATGCGCATCTCTTTCGCCTGCAGCATGGACACGCTCAAGGACGCGTTGAGCCGCATCCGGCTCGCCGTTGCTCCGGCGGTCGCTAAACGCGCGTAAGAGTAAGAGGCTGCCGCGAAGCGACAAGCCTGATTGGGTCTGTTTTCTTGACTTAAATGCGCGGCTTCCCGACAATCCCGCGCCTCTTCCGATTCCCCGGTAGCTCAGTGGTAGAGCGACGGACTGTTAATCCGTTGGTCGGCGGTTCGAATCCGTCCCGGGGAGCCAATCAAAACGCAGTGAATACAGGTATTTAAGCCGCTTTCCGCGGTTCGCCAGCATTGCCGTGTTGCAAGCCATGTTGCAACTGCCTCCCAGAGCGGCGCATATTCGCGTCTACGCGCCTAGTGCGCGCCTTGAGAATCAGCCCCGATCGATCCCGGCAAGGATCGACCAGGGCCTAGCCGCTACAGCAATCGAGGTGCTGCAATGGATACCGCCAATCATACGGCCCGATCCCGATCAGCTTCAAAGCGAAGCTGGAAGGGCAACGTCAAGCGCCGCGTCAATCAGGACGGATCGATAGCCTGGGTGGCCATGGTCCGCGTGCGCCCCTTCCACGCGCGATCGCAGACCTTCCGCAGCAAAGATGATGCGGCCGCCTGGGCCGATGCCGAAAAAACGAAGCTGATCGCTGAGCGGCGCAAGGCAGGCGATGCGCGGCCCGATCTTACGAGCCTGACGGTCTCGCAGCTGGCCGCAGCCTACCTGGCGGACCCTGAAGCGCAGCGGCTGCTTTCCTACAAGGATTCGTGCGCCCGGCTGGCTTGGTGGGTCAATAAGATCGGCGAGAAGCGAATCCGCGAAGTCGGCGTGGTCACCCTTCGCGATGCGCGAGACAAGCTTGCGCAGACCGGCATCGCGCCCGCGACGATCAATCGGTACCTATCGGCGCTTCGATCGGCCTGGAATTGGGGCCGCGCCTCCGGATACTTGGCAGAGAATCAGGTCTGGCCGCCGCGCCTGCTGCTGACAGAACGGCGGCCGCGCACCCGGCATCTGACCGAACTCGAGCTTCCGCGCGTCCTGGCCGCCGCGAAGGATCAGGGCCCGACGATGTATGCGGCGGTGCTGGTCTCGATCGCCACCGGCTTGCGAAAGGGGGAATTGCTGCGCCTGAAGTGGGCTGATGTCGATTTCGAGGCGCAATCGCTTCGGATCCTCATTTCGAAGAATGGCGACGCGCGCGGCGCGCACCTGCCCTCCTCCGCTGCCGCTGCCCTTCGGGATCTGAAGCGCGCGAATGTCGTTTCTACATCGGCCGTGTTCATCAATGAGCGCGGCGAGCCCGCGACGCAATGGTGGGTCGAACGATTCTGGCGCCGCATCCGCGCAGCTGCGGGCCTGCAGGGATTCCGCTGGCACGATCTTCGCCACAGCTGCGCTTCGCTCCTGGCCGCCAATGGCGCAAGCCTGCTGGAAATCGGCAGCGTC
This sequence comes from uncultured Gammaproteobacteria bacterium, assembly GCA_963771615.1. Classification (GTDB taxonomy): domain Bacteria; phylum Pseudomonadota; class Gammaproteobacteria; order Steroidobacterales; family Steroidobacteraceae; genus Bog-1198. The sequence continues at coordinate 61,314 of CAVYUD010000001.1, read as the reverse complement.
CTCGGCCATCGATCGCCAGCTGTAACGGCGCGGTATGCGCACCTGGTCGACACGAAGGCGGTGACTGGCCATGCCGCGCTTGATAAAGCGTTGGGCGGCAAATGAGCGGCAAGGCGAAGCCAGCCCCGATTGCGAAGGCAATCGCTGATCTTGTATCGGTGATCGATGCTGCTTCAGACGAAGCGAAGCGTGCGCACGAAATCCATGCTGCGCGGGTGTCCGAGTCGATCAGGATCGGCGATTTGCAAAGCATGAAAGCCGCGATGGACGAATATCAAGCGGCCTTTGACGCCGCCATCGCATCAGGCAAAGGCAGCGCCACCGCGAAGCGCGCGAGTGCTGCTGGCAAAGCTTCAGGTAAGGCGCGTCGAAAGAAAAATGATCATGCGAAATTGAAAAAGGAATATCTGAAGATTCGCAAAAAGGGCTTCGAGCGATCCGATGCAATGCGCGAGCTATTCCGCCTTGACTGGGTATCATCGCTGGCGCTCACCAACTCCCAGATCTACAAAATCACCGCCGAAGCTGAGGGCGATTTGACAGCCAAAAACAAGTAGTTTTTCGATTATTTGGCGCGTGAACGCCGTTCGCGCGCCCCACTCGGGCAAAAGTACTTTATATAGGTAAGCGGTACCAAACTTGATGGAGCCGCTGATATGCCTGCCAAGACCCCGAAGCCGCGCAAATTCGCGCAGCAAGATTCCTGGACGATCGCCGACTGGCCCGCCCACATTTACCCCAATTCCTGCTCGCGCGCCGCGTACGTCGTTCGCGCCAATCGGGATTCACTGATCCAAGCGGGCGCGCTTGCCCGCGTCGGCCGCGAATTGATTGTGCTGGGCAGCCGATACCAGCGCTGGCTTGAACTCCACACCGCCAACGTCGCCAGCTTTTCTATCGCGCCGAATCGCCAGCGCAAAGAAGCGGCGGCAGCATCGGCATGAGCGCCGGTAAGCAGATCGCGCGCGCGCAGCGAGCAGCCAAAGCGCATGGCTACCGACTTCGAAAAAGCCGGCGGCATCTCGGGTCAGCCAGCAATCACGGGAAATTTATGATCGTTGATCTCGCATCGAATTTTGCGGTGGCGGGCTTTGCATACGACCTATCTGCAGCCGAGGCGTTGGAATTTCTTGGCACCGGCACAGCGCCGAATCGCCAGCGCAAAGAAGCCGCGGCAGCACAGCCCTGATCGGAATCGCGCAGCGCTTGACCCGTAATCAAGCGCTGCGTCTTTTTGAAGCTGATCGGTCGCCGGATATTCGGCGCGTTTCTTTTAGGCTTGGAACGGATACGGGACGGACAAGCGATGATTGAAGTAGTGGCTGCGCGCAATGGCGCTTGAGTGTGAGCGCTGGCAATGGCGCGAATTGATCGCAAGCGAAAATGGTCCGTCAGATCCGAGTACTCGGCTGGTGCTTTTGGTGCTCTCCCTGCATATGAATCAGGTCGGCGAAAACGCTTTCCCAGCCCAGGAGCTTATCGCCAAGCGAGCCGGACTGAGCGTGCGATCGGTTCGCACTCACCTCAATCTAGCGGCAGACGCAGAGTGGCTCAGGATCTATCAGAAGGCGCAGAAGGGCAAAGCTTGGTTCGTTCACGAGTACATGGCCACGATTCCCGATCGGCTGGCCGGATTGCGTACGTCAAAACCCTGGGTAGATGACCCAAAGTGGGAACGCCCGGCAAATGACGACCCGACGCCCGGCAATCTACGACACGACGCCCGGCAAGGATTGCCGACTAACTCTTCTCTTAACTCTTCAGGTAACCCTCCAAATAATCGTACATGTAATGTGCAGCAGCAAGCTGCCGCACCGCGCGCGCCGGAAGATTTGGAAAAAAAAAGCTCGAAGCCCGAAGCGCCAGCAGCCAGGCCGCCAACGCTGCGGAGGGTCATGAAAGGCAAAGCTGAATTTTCAGATCTGCCGAAGGATCAGCGCGAGAAGCTCGCGCTTGAAGTGATGGCGGCCGTTCCAAGCCAGGCGCTGACTTGGTTCGCCCGTGAATACAATCTGCCGATCGAGGACGTCGAGCGCCTCAAGCTTTCGCTGTCCGAATCGGGAGCGCTGCATTGAAAATTCGCCGCAATTTGAAATCGGCCAGCGCAGTCCGATCCTTGAGTCTAAGCGGCGGTTCCCGTTGGCCGCAGCATACCGACTCTTCGGCCGCGCGGCCTAACCACCAAATCGCTAGGAGCAACGCTTGATGGCTGATCGAATTCTATCAGCGCGCGACTACGAAGCGCGCGCGCAGATGCATCGGCCAACCAATCCCGATGATATTCGCCGCGAAGTACTGCGCATGCATCGCGATGGACTTCGGCCGCGCGATATCGCCAGCTGCTTGCGCATGAATGATCACGATGTGGTGCAGATCATCGCGCGCGAAATGCTTTGACGAACCGATTGATTGAACCCGTAACTGCAGGAGAGATTCGAAATGAAGACAACAAAAGCGCAGCGAGGAATGCCAGAAGAACGAAGAATGCCCGAACGGATCGCAGGACGAAGAATGCCCGAACGGATCGCAGGGCGGGCCATTGTTCACAACCATATCGCGCACACGCAGCGAACGCCCAATGGCGTGCGCGGCTTTCGATGGTGGTATGTCGATTTGCCTAACAGCCGCATCGCTGAGTGCGGCTGCGGATGGAGCGGCCTACTCCACTTTCAAATCGCGAGCTATGCGGCGCTCGAAGGCAAATCGCCATGATCGCCCATAGGGGCGGGTCCGCCTCCCGTAGGGCGGTCCACAGTAAAAAGCGGTGCGCGCAAGCGATCGCGTCCTAGAAAGATTTTTGCGCGGCCATCGTCCAAACGCGAGCCCCTTTGCGCGAAATTGCATGGTACCCCGTCGCTTAATTCGCAGCATCCCCCCCGAGCAGTTTCACTTTTTCCCGGCAAATAGAGGAATTCCGATGACCGAACCGACTTTCGACGAACCCGTAGCGCGAGAGACTTCGCAGCTGGCGCTGATCCTTTTGCTGAATAGCATGACGTACGAAACATTCCTGAATGTAGGCGAGCGTGGGCAGCTTTTGCTGGCATCAAGCGGGCTGATGGACGAGCAGCAGCTGAAAATCGCCATGCGGCAGATCAACGGCATGTTGGCGGTGCGCCTGGCGCAGTATCAGGCGCGCATCGCAAGGGCGACGAACTGATGGCCACGCACCTCCGGCCGCCTATGCTTTGCGCGGCATGCGAAGCCGAAGCACATCAGCTGGCAGGATTCGCGCTACCCGATGACCACGCGATCGTCGATTGCCCGCATGTGGGAAAGGATCAAGCATGCGTCGGCGTTGCGACGATTCAGAACGGACTGATCATTTCCTGGCAGATCGAAGGCCCGATGTCCGCCGCAGACGCGAAGATCGCGCTGCACATAGCGCTGCAAAGGTTCAAGCGCATGGGCCAGGGAATTTCTGACCTGGCGAAGGCATCGCGTGTGCATACCGGCCGAAGGAATGTCTCGATTGTTGGCCCGAAATCGTGAAGCCGGTCTTGTGCGGCCATGCTTCCATGCGCTACATTCCGCCGCGTAGAGGCTGTGCGACCGCGCGCCTTTGCATTTTTCAGAATGTGCGACCGCGCTTCTCGAAAGGCAATCCAGATTTTCTACTGGCCTTTGAGGTGCGCGCGTGATCTTTTCGCAGCCATTGATTTTAAAATTCGCGCCCGCAGCCGATTCAGGCACATTCGCAGGGTTCGCATCGAGCTGGGCGCGAGATCGTCATGGCGACGAGATTTTGCCTGGTGCTTTCGCCGATTCAATCGCCGCGCTGCATTCCGGTAAGCAGCGCATCCCGCTTTTGAACAATCACTCGGAGCGCGACCAGCTGGGCGGCATCACAAGCGCTGAAGAAACCGACGAAGGCCTGCACGTCGAAGGTCGAATCATACCCGGCACGCCATCTGCGGACCGCGCGTTGGCCCTTGCGCGCGCCAATCAGCTTTCGCTAAGCGTCGGATTCATGCCGCACGATGGGCATGTGGAAGCCATTTCTGGCGGCGGCAAGCGCTTCAAGCGCGTCGATCTGGTCGAAATCAGCGCCGTCGCAGCGCCATCGAATCGAGAATCGCGAATCTTGGCGGTGAAGAATCTCGCAGGCGCAGATCTTGAGCGCTTGCTACGCGAAGGCGAGCTTCCGCCGATGCCGCGCCGCCTGGCCGAGAAAATTGCAAAGGCGTGCGGCCCGCTTTTGGCGGAAGACGATCACGAACCCAAATTCGACGCGCAAGAAATCACGGCGGTGCTTGCCGCAGCGAGGCGCGCTACTCAAAACTTCAATTCAAGGAATTAATTTATGGATCTTGCAACGATCACGAAATCTATCGGCGAAATCGGCGATGCAGCGAAGGCTTCCGGCCTGAAGGTCGATAAGCAGTTGGCCGAACTCGGCGATTACACCAAGGCCACCGATGCGCGCATTCTGGATCTTGAGCAGAAGGTCGCGAAGAGCGTCCGCAGCGGCGGCAATCGTGGCGCCGGCGGCCGCCTAAACTTCGGCGAATTGCTTGCCGCTGATCCGAAGATCGAGCAGCTGCGCAAGGGCGAGACGCGCCAGATTCAGCTGACCCAGAAGGGCTCGCTGTCGATGCTGATCAAATCCGTCCTTGTCTCGACCGGCACCAGCGGATCTTCGCCGGAAGACGGCTTCCCGACGCCGACAGAATTTATTTCGCCAGTCCCAATTTCTTCGCCCGGCAGAAAACTGCAAGTGCTTCAGGCGTTGCCGCATCGGCCGACAGGAGCAGGCACGGCGATTGTCCCCGAAGTTACCAGCAGCAGCGATGGATCGGCCGTCCAGGAATTCCAGGGCGGCGCGAAGGGCGAAAGCACTATGTCCGTTCACACGCAAGCTTGCCGATGGCGACGGTTGCGACCTTCCTGAATGCAAGCCGCCAGCTGCTGGATGATGTTTCGTCATTGCCAGCTTTCCTGCAGTCCTGGCTCTCGTTCTTCGTGCTGCGCAAGTACGAGAATCTGATCATCAGCGGCTCAGGCAGCGCCAGCGATGGGCATATCACTGGCTTAGTGAACGCGGGCACCGCATTCACGTCGGCCGCGACAAAGAATCGGGACAAAATCGGCGATGCAGTCTACAACGGCCTTCCGCCTTACGGATACGCGGCGGATTTGGTGATAGTGAATTCCAGCGACTATTTCAATATCATTTCCGAGCGGGCGACCACTGGTGAGTACGTAGATGCAACCGCGCCGAGCGCCCTCTGGAACAACGCAAAGATTGTCTCTACGCCTGGTCTGGCGGCGGGCCATGCGATTGTGCTGGATACGCAGCTGGTCGAGATACTGGATCGGCAGGAAATTCAATTCCTAATCGGCTATACGGGCTCGCAGTTCACCGAGAACCTATTCACCTACCTGGCCGAGCTTCGAGGGCAATTATCCGTAGGCGACGCGCACGCTGTGCAGGTCGTCGCGCTGGCTTGATCAGCAGGCCACCGATTCGGGGCGACTCGAGTTGGTGGCCTTTCCCCTTCGCGCCTGGCGCTTCTCGAACTTCGCCAGCCATTTAAGCTCCATCTCCGTTTGCTTTCTATGCAGCTGCTGCGAGTGCGCTGTCATCGCTGCGCTTGGCTCTCGCGGCAGCGATCGCCAGCGCTGGCTTGAGTAGCCGCTGCTTATGAAGCAATTAAAGGCCACGCAGACCATGCCAGAAGCGGCGCAGCTGGGCGCGTGCGGGCAATCGCCGCACGGTGTGTTGGGATCGATTCGGACTTTCGCGCCGATCAGCACTCCGCGAATGTAGCGCAGATCGGGTATCTGTGAAATGGCCGCAGGGCTGGTCGCAACATTGGACGGTCTTTTTCAACACCGGCCCGCTACAATTGGCGCATGAGCCTCCACAAGATGCGGCACGGACTGACATTTACGGGATTACTCGCATTCGCAATTGCGCACGCCACCATCATTCCGGAAATCCCGGATGCCTACCCTAATCCGACGGCGGAGACTGACAGGCGCGGAACTGCAGATCAGCCAATCATCATCAGCAAGCCTCTGACGGAGACTCGTCTGGAAAATGACAGAGAAACGCGAAAATCCAGGATCGAATTTTGGACTGCTGTTGGGACTGGGGCCCTCGCAGTTATAACAGCCGCCTTAGCAATCTTTACCTACCGGCTTTGGCGATCAACCGGAAACCTGGTTGAAGATGCGGAAAGAACAGCAGTGAGGCAATTGCGGGCGGATGTTTTTGTTGAGAACGCAAGGATTGTCGCGGCGGACGCAAATAGCAACTTCATAGAGCCTAACCGAACAATATTTGCTGGTGGCGGGACAGGTGTAGTTATCGAATTTAGAAACTTTGGCCAGACGCCAGCTTACGACGCCCAAGCGACAATAAGTACAGAACTCGTTGATTGGCCCTTAATAACGGAACTTGTGCCAAAGGCTCGATTTGATGATCCGAAAATCTCAAAAGCGAGCATGGGTCCTTCCTCTAACAGAGCTATTTTCTGGGTATCGGGGGTTGTGTTGAGCACTGAAGTTTTAGGAGATCTTCGGAGCGGGAAAAAAGCAATTTTTGTGTTTGGCGAAATCCGCTATCGTGACGCATTCGGGAACGACAGGTTTACTCGGTACCGCTTTTACACGGGTGGACCACTCGGGGTAATGGGTCCCAGCCTAGCGGCGCACACGGATGGAAATGAAGCCGACGAAGAATTTCGTCGACCCGCAGGCAGCGCTTGACAGCGAAAAAACTTACGCGACAAGAACGCCTGGTGCAGGAGCAAATGCTCGCAATGCTCGAATGGGCGTCGGATCGCCCGGACAAATGGCTAGATCGGAAGCCTCGAAGCGACGAAGAAAGCCGCAGAACTACTCGCGAAACGCGATGTAATCGAAGTCTGGAAAGAAACCGGCCTTTACCGGCTCAAGCCGCGCGGGTAGGGAAGTGAGAAAATGAGCGAGTCCACCCCATATGCAGAGTTTGGAGCGGCTTTTTTTGCAGTCGCCGCCTTCGCATTGGAGGCTGTACGGCGAGGCAGCGAGAAGCATCGTGAGAACCTTGCGGCCGGAAACGAAGCGATCATGGTCCTCGCACAGATGTATTCGGTCATTCGCAATTATGATCAGCAGGCGTTTGTCGATAGAGCATTGGAGGTGCGTAGCAAATTGAAACGAGACCCTGTCTATATCGAATACCTTCCGATGACGATTGTGTGGAATGAACGATCGACGCTCCCAATGGACCGTTTGGGATTCTTGCTCAAATCGCACGATGCAGACATCTTGAATAGATTGTCATTGGTCGAGAGGGCCTTCCTTTCCATTCTGGCGGCAAACAAAATGCGCAATGAAACTCACTTGAGATTCCAAGAGCGCGCGCGAGAGGTTCTGCGCCCGAGCGAATCCGTGCCGAGTCATGTTGTCGAGGAAATGGTCGGATTTGATCTTGTACAGCAATTGAAGCAACTCACCGGAAACCTGCAGGCTGACATTCCTAGGACCGTTGAGGCACTGCTCTCAATATCGACGCAACTCAGTGAGGTCCTCAGTCTGGTATTTCCGACCGGTTTGATAATGAGGTACACACCGACGGCGCCAGCCCGTGGAGTGTCGCCGCCCGCCAGTACGAGGAAAGCTGCCTGGTGGCGCCGATGTTTGCGCAGGCTCGTTAACAAATGGCGAAAGAGACGCAAGGTTGGCAGGGACTTTAGTGATCCGCAGCCTCCCACCCAAGTCTGACTCCCGTCACTCGCGGTTCGTTTGAGTTGCAACCGTGTTGCAACGCACTTCGGAATAGCTGAAAAAGCAGCGTTATTGCCGCTTCTGATGTGCTTTATTATCTTGCAGTTACGTGCGCAACCGTAAGAAGAATGCGCGAAGTTAGGCCCTGTTAATCCGTTGGTCGGCGGTTCGAATCCGTCCCGGGGAGCCATTCAGCACGGTCTGTACCGGGCACATCCTTTACAGACTATACCGGTGGCATCGTTAACACTTTTGCGGCGAAGGGATTGGGGCCTGGTTCGACCCGTCCCTCCGTCTCATCGAAGTAACCTAAGTCAAAATCCAAGAAGCTGACAAGCCAGATTTTCTCATCTACCTCGCGGATACCCAGGAGTTGACCGGAGAAGACTTGGCTCAAGTTGATTTTTCGCTTTCCGATGCAGATTCGACCACATTGCGTGACACACACGGTGCGATCGTGGAAGGGATACTGCGGCGGCTCAGGGTCGCGGTAAGGGCGAACAGAGGGTGTATACAGTTCCGCTGGGTAGCGCATGCCGAGGGCTTGGTGGGGTCGTTGCGAGTTGTAAACCTCGATGAACTTATCGAAGCGACTCTGCTGCTGCAGGAAGTTGAAGGAGGCCGGCTTGGTGGCTTCCTTCTTCAGCGTCAAGTGCATGCGTTCATGGCGTCCGTTTTGCTGAGGATGTCCGGGCTTAATGCGCTCGATCTGGATGCCTAAGCGTAGCCACACATACGGCAAGCTTGCTCAACCCGAACAGAGCGTTGGGTGAGGCGAAGGGAACACCGTTGTCGCTGCGGATGGCGCTGGGCAGTCCGAAGTCCTTAAAAACTCGCTCAAAGACGTTAAAGGCAAAAGCAGACTTGGTCGACTCGAGGCTCTCGCAGGCCAGCAGGTATCGAGAGCTGTAGTCGCTGATTGTCAGCGGATAGCAGTACAGGCGATTGCCGAGCATGAACTCGCCTTTAAAGTCTGCACACCAGAGTTGGTTTGGTGAACTCGGATCGGTAAGAGAAGTGCCTTGGGCTTTGTGGCGTCGGCGTTTGCGCCGCTCGACTAGGCCGTTGCGATCCAGCACCGCGTGCACGGTGCTTTTGGCCGGCGCCGGCACCATGGGGAAAGCGCGCAGCAGCTTCTCACGGATCTTCGCAGCGCCCCAACTCGGATGTTCGGTGCGCAGCCTAACAATCGCACTCTCGAGCTGGAAAGGCAGCTTGTTGGCGTGTCGGTAGGGACGTCGACTGCGGTCGAGCAATCCTTGGTAACCCAGATCCTTGTAGCGGTTGAATATTTTGTAGCCCGTAGGACGAGAGATGCCAAACTCTCGGCACACTCGAGACATGTTCTCCCCATCCAGTAGGCGGGCCACAAAACGAAGCCGTTCATCCATCCGCTTACACTCCTTCCACGGCATTGGGGCACTCCCAAAGCCTTGAGGTGTAAACGATGTCTCCGGTATATGCAGTAAGCTATGTGTCAGGTACTACACACCGAAAGGCTGGTCGCAGACTTATTGCCGAGAGATGTCAGCCAAGTCGATTCGAACCGCCGACATGAACAAGACGGTTCGACGACGCCGCGACAGCGGCGGCGATCGCCCTTTAGGGCGACCCGAAGGGCGAGGTCGCCGAGTAATCCGTCCCGGGGAGCCATCAAAACAATGACTTACGCTATCTCCTTGAGGCTCTACGGAGTCATTTGTTTTCGTTGGTCGAAAATACGTACAAAACGCTTACTTTCGCCGCCCCGCCCCGCTGCGAATCGGCCGGCATCTCATCGCAATCGAATGGGACGCCAAGGTCGCCTACCACCATGGGAGACAACGAAGTTCTGCGGCAGATGACGACCGTTCAATTTCAGGCGATGAGCGCGCACTCACAGAGCATTGGTTCGACCGACGATCGCCGCTTCGTATTGGTGACCATCGCGATCGGCGGCATCGCATGGTGGCTAATTTTCCCACTACCTCTGTTTTCTCCGTCGCGTTGCTGGTTCTACGATAGTCCTACTAGCCCCGATCCGCTATTCGGCCAGGGCGATCTGCCCATCGATGGTGAACTTCCCGCTCGCGACGGCAGCAGTGGTATTCGGCTGACCGCCGCCGATGCTGACCCGGTAGTCCCCCGAGGCGACGATCGGATTTCCAGCCTCCGTGACCATTCCCAAATCACGGCTCTTCAACTCAAAATGAACCTGCCGGCTTGCACCCGGCTCGAGATGGACGCGCTCGAAGCCGCGAAGAGCGACGAGCGGCGCCCCCTTGACCGGCGGGAATTGAAGATAAAGTTGAACGACCTCGTCTCCCGCCAGCCTCCCGGTGTTGGTGACCGTCGCTTCAGCGTTGACTGATTGTCCCGCCGCCACGGGGCGCATGGGAATGCGAAGGCCACTGTAGCTGAAGGTCGTATAGCTCAAGCCCGTATCCGAATGGATAAAGCGGCTTGCCCTCGAAATAACGATAGGTCCGGTTGGCCATTCCGTAATCTTCAAAGTGAGGCAGCTGCTCAACGCCGGTGTAGAAGGTTACCGGCAGCCGGCCGGCAGGATTGTTTTCACCGCTCAGCGTTTTTGCGACGGCCGTCCCGCCCTCCTCGCCCGGATACCATGCTTCAAGAATGGCATTGGCATGGCTGCTCATCCAGTTGACTGCGAGCGCACTGCCATTCAGAAGGACCACGGCCAGGGGCTTGCCGGTGCCGGCGATCGCTTCAAGGAGCGCTTCCTCCGGTTGGGGCAGATCAATGCTGGTTCGATCTCCGCCCAGAAACCCCGGAATCGAGACCGGCATTTCCTCACCCTCAAGCCTGCTGGTGATGCCGACGACAGCGACCACCAGGTCGGCTCCGCGGGCGGCTGTGAGGGCGTCGGGAGAGACATCGTCATCGACCCTTGCCCAGATGAGCTGGAGTCGCGGTGCATTGGGCATGCTGCGGTAATGCACGGTCAATGCGGCTTTCTGGCCCTGGACGAAATGAACTCGGCCCGTGGCCGCCTCCGCGTCATCGTAAGCCGCCAGGTTTGCGACTCGCTTACCATCGATCGTTAGGTCGGCAATGCCGACGCCGCGCATGCCGAGTAGATAGTCACCAGTTTCCGGCACCGCGATCGAACCGGTCCATTCCACGGTGACGATCTTTTTTCCGGCGAGCAACGAAGGCAGGCTGGACTGGGAAAGATTGATGTTGGTTTCGGTCCTGGTGACGAGCGCTTTCTCGGATGCGACATCAAAACCACCTTTCGGCTCGCCGTATTTCGCCGTCAGCCCAGCCTGTCCGCTCGGAGTGCTGAGCATGGAGTCCGCAACCGGCTCGCCGTCGTTGCGCAGAAACTGGATTCCCGGAACGAAAGTGATCTTGGCGGTCGGAAATTCCTTCTTCAGACCGTCGAGGATGGAGACGCTGTGGGTCGGCCTTCCCGAATAGTTGCCGAGCAGCACCTTGGTCTGGCTGGCAAGCGGACCGACCACCACGATATTTTGCGTGGTGCTCTTGATTGGGAGGGTGCCGTCATTCTTCAGCAATACCATGGACTCGTTGGCAAGCTTGAGCGCGTGGGCACGATGCTCAGTGCTGTCCAGTTCTTTCTCGTCGATCGCCGCATAGGGAACCATTCCCGCCGGGTCGAACATGCCCAGCTTGATTCGAGCCGTGAACAGGCGGATCAGCGCCGCGTCGAGTTTGGCTTCCGGCAGATATCCCTGCTGCACGGCGTCCACATAGGCTTTTTCGACGGGCTCTCCGAATCTCGAGGTGAAGGTGACGCATTCGTTGTCCATGCCTCGAATGACGGATATGGCAACGCCCTGCGCCTGCGTGGTGCGGTAACGATGACTGGCGGCGATGTCTCGAACCGCATCGCAGTCAGAGACCACGTACCCGGTGAAGCCCCACCGGCCGCGCAGCTGGTCCTGCAGCAGGTGCTGGTTGGCGCATGCCGGCTCTCCATTGATGGCGTTGTACGCACACATCACTGAGGCAGCCTTGCCTTCCACGACAGCCGCACGAAATGCGGGTTCATAGGTATCCAGCTCATCGTGTAGGCTGACATCGACGTCGGCAAAATGCCGCGTCGGCTCCGGCCCGCTATGGACCGCAAAGTGCTTTGGGGTGGCAATGGCGAGGTAGTATCTCGGATCGTCGCCCTGCAGTCCGGTCACATAGGCGACGCCCATGCGTCCGGTCAGGAAGGGGTCTTCCCCGTAGGTCTCCTGGCCGCGGCCCCAGCGCGGATCTCGGAAAATATTCAGATTGGGCGACCAAAAATCCAGCCCGCCCATGATTCCGGTGTGTCCCTCGCGGGCATTTTGCACGTGTTTTATCCGCCCCTCGATGCCGATCTGAGCCGCCATCGCGTGGATGGCGGGCGCATCAAAGCTGGCCGCCAATCCGATGGGCTCAGGGTACTCGGTGACACCGTCGTTAATGACTCCATGCAGCGCCTCGCTCCACCACTGATATGCGGGGACGTTGAGTCTCGGTACTGCCGCAGAATTGTTCTGCATCTCCGCGGCCTTCTCGGCGAGAGTCATACGGCCTACCAAATCGGTGGCCCTCTCCTCTGCCGTAAGGCGGGTGTCCAAATACGGCAGGCTTGACTCGCCTCGTGCCGGTGGCTGCCGCTTCGCGCTCGCGACTGGAGCGGCGAGATGGGTGGCATCTTCAGACCAAGCGGCGGCTGATGCCAACAGGTATACGAAAGCGGTAACGGTGAACCGTCTCATGCTGCAGCCCGCCTCCCCTTTACTTAGACATAAATGATAGCGCTACCATATTCAGAATGCGACCGTGATTGCGCTCGAGGGCGGTTGCGAAATCGCTTTTCCAATTTTTTAGAATAAATCCAATTTCGGCCGACCACCTGTTGATACCCAAGGGGACCACCAGGGCGACTAAGGCAGCAAACTCTTATAAGTAGTCCGCCTCTTTGGCGTAACGTCGAGCAGTCCGCCTCACCTATGGGAGCTGTTAGGTCTGCCAACGCCCGCCGGAGCTGAAGCAATTTTGGCGGTTTGACGCAGTCGCTAACCTGATTTTCTTATTGCGGATAGGCCTTCACGCTGTCCGCAACAGAGTCCGCCACGTGTTCCTTGGTGATCACGCCGGCGACATCGCTGCCGCGTGGGACTCCGCGGCCACGCACAACCACCGCCATGATCGCCTTGCGCCGCCACATGCGGCGGATGACATCAAAAGCAGTCTCATCTTCGCGCACCACGGTGAAGTTTCGGTTGGCAACATCGCCTAAACTCACGCCGGTATTCGCACCTTCCAAGCCTCGCCGCAGTCCCGTGTTGACGCGGATCACGCCGAACAGATGGCCTTTGTCCGTGACAACGACGTAGCGCAGTCGGCCGGCATGCTCGGGCTGACGCAAATACTCATCGAAACTCTCTTCCGCCGGCAGAACCTGGATATCGGCGTCCATCACTTCGCGCGCAGAGCGGACGAGAAACATGTTCGCATGGCGCGCCTTCGGAATCGCACGTCCGCGGCGTACCAGCTTCAGGGTGTAGATGGTCTCGCGAGAAAGCACGCGGCGCGCGCCGATGCTCATCGCCACCGCCACAATCATCGGCATCACGATGCTGTAGTCGAGCGTCATTTCGAAAATCATCGTGACGGCCGTCATCACCGCGCCGGTGCCGCCGCCCACCATCGCACCCATGCCGACCATCGCGAACGCGGGAACGCTTAACTGAATCGGCAGGCCGGCCACATTCCAGAGTGCCGCGAATGCGCCACCCAGGGCAGCGCCCATATACAACGAAGGCGAAAAGATACCCCCGATGAGCCCGATCCGAGACTGATCGATGTCGCCAACGCTTTGCAGAGGCCGAGGAGTGCGAGCAGCCAAAAGGTCGAGATCTGTCCCGCCAACACCGCCTGAACGGTGGCGTAACCGACCCCATCGACGTAGTACTGACCGAAGATGCGCAACAGCACGTACATGAGCACGCCCACGATCAGCATGCCCAGCATGTGGCGCAAATAGCGCGACTTGATCCTGTCGAACAAATCCTCAGCGAGATGCAGCGCTTTGATGAAGCCCGCCGCGGCCACTCCGCTCAGCGCACCGAGCACGGCGAACAGGATCAGCACGATCAGCGCGTTTGAATCGACGGCCATCGCCTGAAGCGGCGGCACATGGAAGGCCGGCGTATCGCCAAAGAACCAGCGGCCCACGAAGGTCGCGGTTCCCGTCGCAATGGCGACCGGAAGGAAAGTCTCGACGCTCACCTCCGGCATCATCAGCTCGATGGCAAACATCACGCCGCCAATGGGCGTGTTGAACGTGGCAGCGATCCCCGCGCCCGCGCCTGCGGCGACCAGGGCAATTCGCTGGCCCGCAGGCATGCGAACGATCTGTCCTAAAGTCGAACCGAGCGCGGATCCGATCTGGATAATGGGTCCTTCGCGCCCAACCGATGAGCCGCTGCCGATAGCCAGGGCTGAGGCCAAGGATTTGACCAATGCCACCACCGGGCGGATGACGCCGCCTTTGTGATAGATCGCATCCATGACCTCGGGCACGCCATGGCCTTTGGCCTCCGGGGCAAAATTGGTTACCAGAAACGTCACGCCAATCGCGCCCAACACGGGCACCAGGATCACCCACGCGCCCCATGGCGCGGGAGCTGTGAAAACATTCGCATCGTAGTGAAGCAATGCGTGGCCGGTAAAGAATAGATTGTGAATAAGGCCAATCAAATCGCGGAACAACACCGCGCCGATGCCGGTGACGACGCCCAGTCCAAGAGCCAACAAAGCGAGCTGCGCCAGCGGCAGTTGGCGGTTTCATCACTTTCCATGCGCGAAGCCGTGATGGCAATCCCTAGCTTGTGGATCCGGCGCCTTCCATTTCATTGACGTTACCCTGCGAGATTGGGAATTAAACCGCCAGCCTGACCAAATCTAGCTATGTATGCAAATAAACCTCCAAGCCTGCTGCGGCGCGCATCCGAACCCGCCATGGAGACGCTTCTAACGATCGTACATTTCGCGCACAGCGTCATTGCCGAGCTTGATGAATCGCCGGCGGGGCATCGCCTTTAACAAGTTGCTCGCCCGATTTCCCAACATTCGATTGGCCGTTCCACGCGCGGAAATTCGTTGGCGCGCGTCACCGGTTTTCCGTGGATTGAAGTCGCTGCCGGTGTATTTGGAATAAATGATGGCGATCCGGTGTGTTCGATCTCGTAGCTTTCTGTCGGATCCGGTGATCTGTCATCCGACAACGTCCGGCGGCAGCCATGTTTTTGGCAGGGGTGTTTTTGCGGGTATCGGAAATCCGCAGACACGAAAAGTGCGGGGAAATTCCCGCGGTTTTCGCATGATTTCGGCTCCGTCCCGGGGAGCCAATCCCATCGGCTGGTCGTAGCCCACCACTTCCTTTAGGCTGGAGTGCGAGTGGCATAAGTACAGTTCCCGAGTTGTGCTCAGTGCGTCAACACGAGCCTGAAGAGCGAGCCAGCTCCGGATCCGGGAAAGGAATAGCTAGTCAATCCATAGAAGTTCCCATCACTGCCCTGAAGTAGACCATGCGGTTGAGACGGAGCGATGTTGAGAGGCCCAAACGAATATAAAACTGTTTCGACTCCAGCAGGCGTAAGCTCAAATGCGGTACCGGTGAGGTCCCCACCGAATGCGCCGCCGTTGCCTGTGGTGCCGTAGAAGTTTCCGTCGGCGCCCTGTATGAGACCGTTAGGTCCACATCCGTCCGGATTCGAGGATCCAAATGAATGCAGGACTGACTGCGTACCGGTCAGGCTCATTCGATAGATAATCCCGCACCCGAGGCCGTTCGCGCCGCCGCTCGCCGTGGCGCCGTAGAGATTTCCGTCGCTCCCCTGAAGGAGAACCCCCTGCGGGGCAGACCCATGCGGGGATGACCCGTTCAGTCGGTCGCCCCCGAAGGAGAAAAGGACCGTCTCCGTGCCGTCGAGGGTTACTCTGAAGAGCGTGCCGCAGTCATTGGTTTCTCCGGGGAGATCGCCGCAGGCATTGGTGCCGCCCGAGGCAGTCGTTCCGTACAAGTTGCCATCGGTCGCAAGTATCAGCCCGTTCGGTTCTACGCCGTCGGACGCGTTGGCCCCAAAGTTATACAGAATGGTTTCGACACCAGCCGCAGTCAGCCTGAAGACGGTGCCACAGTTGTTGCCGGCGCCTGGCGTTTGTACACAAGAGTTCGCTCCCCCGGTAGAGGTTATCCCGTAGAAGTTACCGTCTGAACCGGCAACGAGACCCACCGGAGTGATCCCATCAGACGATGAGGCGCCAAAGGAGTACAGCAACGTTTCGACTCCATCGAGAGTCAGCTTGAAGAACGTGCCATATCCATATTTCCCCCCGTCTACGGTCGTACCATAGAAATTGCCGTCGCTGGCGCGTATGAGGCCACCCGGCCAGTATCCATCAGAGGTGTTCGCTCCGAAGGAGTACAGCACCGTCTCGTTCCCGGCCGGCGTCATCTTAAAGATTGCGCCACAGGAGTTCTCCATATCGGAGCATGCGTTGCCTGCGCCCCCCGTCGCGGTCGAGCCATAGAAGTTTCCATCGCTGGCCTGGAGGAAGCCTTCCGGCTGAGCACCGTCAGACTGCACGAGTCCAAAGGAGTACAGGTACGACACGGATGCCACGCCGGAAGTCACAGTGACTATCGTCGTCGTCGTGATGGCGTTGACTGTGACTGTGATCGTTGTGGACCCAATGGCCAGGGCACTCACATTCCCGGCTTGATCCACCGCTGCCACTGTGGGCGCCGAGGAACTGAAGTAGGGAGCTGCAACGGATGACGTGGTAGTGCCATCGGATAGACGTCCCGTGATGATCAACTTTACTTGCGTGCCAACCGCGAGGCTCGGATTCGCTGGCGTCGTATCTATCGACACCAGAACAGCGGTGGTGCTCGATCCACCGGCGTTCATCACCCCGTTGCCGCCGGTCGCGCCGTTAGTGGACCCGCCTCCGCAGCCCGCAAGGCAAAACAGTGCCACGATAAACGTCGTAGATCGAAAACCCCACGCGCCCGTGGCCGTCATCAAAGTTCCATCGGCGGGTTCAATTGTGGCAAGCGTATGCATGAAATTTCCCCAAAAGCTACGCCACCAACGCGCGCCGGCCCTATCGCCAGCGCATCCCCGGCGCGGCGCATTGCAGTCTTGAAGCCGCGTCTGATAGCGCTACCATTATATTGCCGAGGGACTCGGTTGGTCCATACGGATACGACATGTTCATCGAGGCGAATCGAGGGCTGCTCGCGTGCAACCTTTGGGCCGAAATGCCAAATTGCTTCCCGAGTAGGTGGCAGCCGCGGGTGGGTACCGTCAATGCGGATCACAAAATGGAATCCAACGAGCGCAACCAAAATCGCAGCGTAAGCGCCGAAAACAGCCCGTGCGCCGTACCGAGCCTGAACTTCATTTGCCGTGACCCCTCAAGCCCCGGAGTCGATATTTGCTGTAAGCCCTACCTTCCCTTTCCATTGTTGGCCAAGGATGAAAGGCTGCTCCGCCTGCAGCCCGCAACACGGCCAAGCTGAATAGTCTCGAGCGTGCGCTGCCGATCATCGCGACATCAGTCATTATCATGCGCTTCGCCATTTGGCGCGCTCGATCAAATCACAGTAAAAGCCGCCGCCTACACGATAAGGCGTGCGGCAACACTCGGTCCGGATTCGATCTGGATCGGAACAAAAAAAGTCGCAGCGCCGGGTGATTGATTTCTAGGACGCGTTTCCCGCGGAGAAGCTCCGACGTATCCGTCAGACACGGCGATCTGGGCAGCTCTTCGCTCTCGCGTGCGTTCACCATGAGCGCAACTTACAAGAGCCCTTCTATTTGTCGCCTCGCGCCTCTCCTGATTTCTCTAACCTTTCAAGCCGACTTCCGGTTCGCGGCACCGACCACGGGAGTCCAGTGCTGGGATCGTCGATCCGCCCGCTGCTGCGGGCTTTCGTCATCAAAGTGCACGTCCGCCACCGAGGCCCAATTTAACGAGATGCCATCGAGTACGCGTGCATTGATGACTGCGCGCCTTCCTCCGGCAGTGTCGGTGATCGCCGCAACGAACACACCGCACTCACCGCAAATCAAGAAATCCGCGGTCCCGTGTGCGAAACGATAGTACCGAACCTTGGAGAGATTCTCGATGTCAATGGAGAGATTGCCCGTCGGGTCCGATGTGCCAACCACCCCGTGGCGCCGACAAAACGAACAGCCGTCGTGCCGCAGGCGCCAGTCCATGGGATCGATGCTGGTGCGATAGATTATTCCGAGAGCGCCACAATGGCATCCGCCCTTATATTCCCGCATCTTGCATTCCTCGCGATCCACCGCACACTCGCGGATTGGGTTTCCACAGACACGTATAACAATCTCATCTTAAAATAAGTTCACGAACATATTCTGTGCCCAGAACTTTTCTGTATTCACTCCGGGCCACTCTGGCCTTGTTCTGGCACTCGGTGCTACAGATTACTTTCTTGGCCACTGCTTCTAGCTCGACGCCCTTATCCAAAGCCGCAGCCGCGTTTTTATAAGTGATCCACAAGATTATATTGGGCTGATCCGGCAATTTTGGAGTGAGCCTGAAGACCTTGTAATCGATGATCAGCCCGGCTTTCTTCGTGGCTTCCATGGTCGGCTTCCATGTCGAATTTAGCCAATCGATGTACGTTTCAAATCTCCCGTACTCAACTTGTATGTAGTCCACCTCAGTGACCGGGCCCTCGGCATAAGCGCGCTCATCCTGGGCGCGTGCATTGAGCGAAAGTGAACAAGCTACGAGACACATGCATAAGATAATAGTCTTAGTCATTTTCCCTCGATGTGTTTTGATATACCCAGACTTTCGAAAAAAACATGAATTGGCAAATATTGCCATCCTCTTTACTTAGGCTTGCGGAACTTCAGGATGAACTGGTCGGTGTGTCCGCGAATCGTCGGGTCGAACACTTTCGCCGTACGGGGATCCGCCGGATTGGCGAGAATCGAACTCTCGGAGTCAAACTTGAACCCCGCGGCCTCGACCTCGCGGCGCACGGTCGAGGACTCGATGCGATGCAAGGTCTCGGTTACATTTGCCGGAGCACCCAGAGCGGCGGAGTGATCGAGAACTACATATACGCCGCCGGGCTTCAGCGCACTGTACACGGCCTTGTTGAACGCGGCGGTGTCGACCGGGCCCATGAACTCGTCGTGTAGGTCGTGATAATTTCGGGAAATCCAGAACAGGTCGAGCTTCTCGGGGAACTTTAGTCCTTCGAGCGCCGCGGCAGTCGTAACTGTTACATTTGGATGGGCGACGGCATAGCCCTGCAGCTCCGCGACAGCCTTAACGAAGTGCTCGAACTTGAAGAAGGCGGTGGGCTCCACCGCGTAAACGTGACCCGTGGAGCCGACGATGCTAGAGAAGAGACGCGTGAAATAGCCTGCGTCTGCGACGTAGTCAGCAACGTTATCCCCTGACTTAATGCCCACGAACGCTAATATTTGCGCCGGCTTTCGGTCAGCATCCCGGGTGGTGTCAGAGTCCGGGCGCGACGGATCGGCGACCGCGATTGTGGCGGCAGTTGAATTACTTGCGTTGTCCAAGGCATTCGCGCCGGAAACAAGCGCGAGGACTGCGATCAAGATAGGCATAATTTTCATATCAATTCTCCGGTTTACCCCATGGGCTCACACTCGACTGTCTAAGACACAAGCGCGGACGGCGGCACCTCGATCTCGCCGCTTGCGATGTAGGTTGTCGCGCCGCCAACGCTGACAGAGGTCACCACACCGTCGCGCTTGCGAGCTTCCGCTTCGATATCGCTTCGGCGCCCCATCGAGACGCCTTGCTCGATCGAAAGGCGATAGGCCATCCCGCCAAAATCGGGCTTCGATGCCATGGCCCCGACCAAGGCGGCACAAGCGCTGCCGGTCGCGGGATCTTCTTCGACGCCCAGCGCGGGTGCGCACATGCGAGCATAGAGCTTGCCGCCATCCCGAAGATCTCCTGCGAAGAAGAAGACGTGCGGAGACCACGCGCGCGCGAGCGTAGCCGCCCAAGCCGCCCGATTGATCGCCGCCCGATCGACGACCTCGTTCGAGCTCAGTTGCGCAAAACAGAATGGAAGACCGACGCCCGCAAAAAGCACTTGGCTCACCTCGGCGGGCTCGATCGATAGGACTGCGGCGAGATCAGTCGGAGAAGGTGCGCCGGTCGGTGTCTCGATCTTCCGCGACAACGTCAACGTGCCGTGGAACGCTCCATTTCGCTGAGCGACGTCGACCGTCACGGGACCAACATTCTCCTCCAGAATGAGCCGGATTGGATCACTAAGTCGTACGTGCTGTTTAATCACAAGCGCACAGGCTGTGCCGACCGTGGGATGCCCCGCAAAGTCGAGCTCCGCCCGCGGTGAGAAGATGCGCACCCGGCACGTGTTTGCAGGATCCTTCCTCGGCAGGACGAAGGTCGTTTCGCCGAAATTGAATTCGCGAGCAATCTTCTGCATCCCCTCGCTAGAAATGCCGGCCGCGTCAGGCAGAACGGCGAGTTGATTACCGCCGAACGGTGTTGAACTGAAAACATCGACGATGTGAAATGTGTACTTCATGAGATCAACCTCCGTGCTTCGCCTCAAGCCTTGACGATGAGGTCGATCTCGATGCAGGCCCCAAGCGGCAGCGCGGCCACCGCGATCGTCGTGCGGGCGGGAAACGGCTGACTGAAATACTTGGCGTAGATGCCATTCATCGCGACGAAGTCACTCATGCTCGTGAGATACACGCCGGCGCGCGCAACGTGATCGAAACTCCTTCCGGCCGCCTTGAGAACCGCCGAGAGATTGCGGAAGACGCGCTCTGTCTCGGCCACAATACCCCCCTCGACCACCTTGCCAGTGGCCGGATCTTGGCCGACCTGACCGCTGAAGTAGAGGAAACCACCGACTTCGATCGCCTGGGAAAACGGGCCGACCGGCGGCGCAAGTTCGGGCGAGGTAATTGCGGTCTTGCTCATGGCAAACTCCTGTGGATGCGGGGTTAGATGGAACCTCGGGACCGCGCGTCTGCCGAATTTGCATCGCACGAGGCATACAGTCTTCCGCAAAAACCTGAACTTCCTGATATTTTGATGCAAGACGAAAGATTCCACTACTTCATTATTATCACGATAATAGTACCATTCACGCACGATTCTGTTAGTCGTCCGAAACGCTTTAGGAGACTCCCTTGCTTGAAGATTTACGCGCCCTCGTAGAGTTCGCCCATGCCGGGTCCATCGCCGCTGCAGCTGATCGCCTATTCCGGACGCCCTCTGCGATTACCCGTCAAGTGCAAAGGCTGGAGGCTGCATTGGGTGCCGAGTTGCTGGACCGCTCGGTAAAGCCGCCGCGCCTGAACTCGCTTGGCTCCAGAGTGCTCGAACAAGCGCGGGATCTGCTGCAGCGGACGGAGGCACTGAAATCTCTTACATCGAGCGACGCCGAACCTCGCGGCCTCTTGCGCATCGGGCTCGCGCATGCCCTGGCCGAAGGGACGCTTATCGAACCCATACAGTCGCTGACTGAGAAATACCCCAAGGTCCGACTGCGGCTGTCGACCGAACTGACCGGTGAATTAATTAACCGGCTGCTCGCTGGTGAACTCGACGTTGCTGCCGTGCTTTTGCCGGAAGGTAAAACCGCGCCTCCACCTCTTCTGACGAATGTCATCGCAAGCGACCGCATGGAGATCGTTCAAGGCGCCGCAGGCAACGTTGACGGTGATTGGAAAAGTTTGGGCAGAGCACCCTGGGTGCTCAATCCGCCCGGGTGCTTTCTTCGGGGGAGCCTCATCGATCGGATGGAGCGTGCCGGCTTCACCCCCATAATAGCGGCTGAAGTCCACAACATGCATATGCAGCTGGCGTTCGTTCAGTCCGGCTACGGGGTCGGGTTGTTACCCGCTCGCTTTATTGCTAGGAATCGTTCTATCGATCCGGTGAAAGTATTGCGTCCCCCATCGTTCGACCTGCGCCGATCCGTCGCGATAGTTCGGGTTGTTCAACTCGGCGCCTTGGGGAAGGCCGTCGAAGAGTTGGCACACGGGTTTCGGCAATTGTTTGAGGCCGCCGACACAAGAAATTCCGTGACGAGGCAACGCAGAGGTGTGCCGGCGAATCGGCGGGCGGCGCGCTCGCCCAAGTAGCTTACGCCTACTTTAAGTCGCACAGGATTGAGGCGCTCAATTCAACATATTTCATTTAGCCTCACGAATTGGGTGAATCAATGTTTCGGTTCCAACCCGAGATGAAAAATTACCGCGCAAATATTTTTCTCTGCATCGCGATCGGGCGACGCGCGTTCTGATCCTTGATTTAACACATGCGTGTTGCTACGCATTCACCCGGCCCCTCCGCTGGTCAATCTGGAATTATCGGCGCAGCTGTCCTACAAAAAGTGGCTGAAAACGCTTTGCGAATTTGCGTTTAGAGCTTGCACTCGCAGCGCGTGTCGGCGAGAGGCGACGGTATCGACAGCCGCTTGTCGCTTGCTACATTAATGTGATCGGTTTGCTTTCTAGCCGAATCGATGTGTAGTCGGGAACACAAGATCGTGGGATACGCGCAGCGACGGACAGGACACGCAAGGATACACAGCTATGAAGACCGTTCTCATTTTGATATGCATCGCTGCCATTTCCAGCCCAAGTAACACTGCCGCGAACGATTACAAGTCGTACGGCGCAACACTCGACAACAAGTCAAGCAAGGTTGCGCTCGAAATTCCTGCATCAGCCGCGCAGCATGCGCATGGCAAACAAACTGCGCCGCGGGTTCAGGGAAACTTAGGCGGCCTTAGGAGTACCGTCGTCAAGGAGATGCGAGCCACCAAGGCATTTGTGAAAGAGAATGTGGTCAAAGATGAAAGTGCCGACCGTGGGTTGATGCTGCTGGCGGCAATCGGGATGATCGTCCTGCAACTACGGCGCAAACATAAATCCTTGCCGCAACGGCAGATCTCGCCCTACGCCTGAACGCTGAATTCGCGAACCGTCTTTAGAGAACGCAAAATTTAAATGGCGGTGCTGTGAAATCCTATATGAGTTCCGCAAGTCGAGGGTTGAAGTGATTACCGGGCAATCTCTCGGGGCTCGCATCGCGCGCGCCCGCTCGCAGATGTCTCACGATGTAACCTCATTTGATTCCGGCGCTGTATTTCTGATCAAGGCGTTGTTTTATCCCGTGACCGTGGTTGCGTTCTTGGCACTTTGCCTGGAGCTGGGAGACCGCCGGTTTTCGGGCACGTATTTTCTCGTTGCGGTACTCGCCTTCGCCGGCGCCGGAGAGCTTTTGGGGGATTCTCGCATCGACTACAGCGAAGCGGACTTTTCGCTGGAACTGCGCTGGTTCTTCGGCCTGGTCGCGCGCTGGATCGCCATTGGATTGTGCGTCGCACTCGTCCTCTATGTCTCGGGCGTGATGATCATTCCGACCGACAGAGTTTTGCTCATCTGGTTTGCACTCACGCCGTTTGTGCTGTGGAGCGGAACCGTTGGAGTCAGGCGCCTATTGCTGTATGTCGGCATCAATCACATGCAAGAGCGGCTGGCCGTGATTATCGGAGCAAATAGGCTGGGTTTTCTGCTGCAGCAGAGAATTGCGGAACAGCCTCTGCTGCGCATCAAGCTGTTGGGATTCTTTGAAGACCGAGAATCCAGCGAGGTCGCCGGCCAAAGTGACTTCCTGCTGGGCCAGATCGACGATGTACCTGAATTTGTGCGCATCTGCGGCGTCAACGTGGTCTACATCACGTTACCCATTTCGCCGCACCCCGGCATTTTACAGTTATTGGATGGGCTGCGCGACACCCTCGCCTCTGTTTACTTTGTTCCGGATCTGCACGCGCTCAACATCATTCAGGGACGAGTCGATGTGGTGCACGGCATGCCGATGTTTGCCGTGTACGAATCGCCCTTCTTCGGCGTACGGTCCTTGGCCAAACGCGTGAGCGACATTTTGCTGTCCGCCTTGCTGCTGATCATCGCGGTCCCCGTTCTCGCGGCCGTGGCGATCGCGGTCAAACGCTCATCCAAGGGGCCGATTTTATTTCGGCAGCGCCGCTATGGCTTGGATGGTCGGGAAATCATGGTCTACAAATTTCGGTCCATGACGGTGACGGAAGACGGAGCGACCAGCTATACGCAAGTGACTCGGGAGGACAGCCGCGTCACGGCAGTGGGCGCGTTTATCCGTCGCACCTCGTTGGATGAACTGCCGCAGCTGATCAACGTGCTCGAGGGCAGCATGAGCATCGTTGGTCCGCGCCCGCACGCCATCGCAGTCAACGAACATTATCGACACTTGATTCCTAGCTACATGTTCCGACACAAGGTCAAGCCAGGCATTACCGGTTGGGCGCAGGTCAACGGTTACAGAGGGGGCGATGATTTGTTAACGATGACAAAGCGTATCGAGTGCGACTTGGAGTACCTCAAAAACTGGTCCCTGTGGTTTGACCTGAGCATCATGGTGCGAACGATCTGGGTACTTTTGGGTGACCAGCATGCGTATTGATTTCATGCGTTCGTGCGTCGTGGCGTTCGCCATATCGCTGTTAGTGTTGATGCAGGCCAGTGCAAAGCCCGAGGACTATCGACTCGGTGCCGGCGACCTCCTGAAAATCGCCGTGTTCGACCACGATGAACTCGGAGTCGACGCCCGGATCAGTCAATCGGGGAATATTACGTTTCCTTTGATCGGCCAAGTGCAGGTCGCAGGGCTTTCCACGCGCGAAGCAGAATTGCTTCTTGCCACGCGTTTAACCGGAGGCGGCTTCTTAAAACAGCCGCAGGTATCCGTCCTCGTCTCCGACTACCAGAGCCAAAAGGTCTCCGTCATGGGCCAAGTGGCGCGGCCCGGACAATACCCGCTCGATGCCTCGAAAAAGGTGCTGGATGCCCTGGCATTGGCGGGCGGCGTGCTGAACGACACCGCGGCGGACGATGCGACACTTGTACGCGCCAACGGCAGCCGTGTGGTCATTGATTTACAGACATTATTCGACGGGGATCCCGCCGTAAATCTCGTCGTGCAAGACGGCGACACCGTGTTTGTCGCGCACGCGCCGCAATTCTACATTTACGGTGAAGTGCAACATCCCGGGCAATATCGGCTCGTGCGTAACACCTCCATTTCGCAAGCCATTTCCATCGGCGGCGGCCTCACGCCGCGAGGCACGCAGCGAGGTGCCATCGTCAAGCGCATGGATGCGGCGGGCAAGGAGCGGAAAATTTCGCTTCGCAATGAGGATGTGTTGCAGCCCAACGATGTGCTGCTCATCAAAGCCAGTTTGTTCTGAAGCTCGAGATCATTATGCGCCTATCTCAATTTGTTCGGATTCTCTGGGTGCACAGAAGTATGTGCTCCGGCATCGTCGTCGCGACGCTTGCACTAGCCGTAGCTGCAAGTGTTTTTCTGCCGAAGCGCTACACCGGCGAATCTGCAGTCGTCGTCGATGAACGCGGAATCGACCCGCTCGCGCAACAAGGCGCGATGCCGGTGCAACTGGCGGCGAACTTCGTGGCAACCCAGGTGGACGTCATTGCCAGCCACAGCGTCGCCCTCAAAGTTGTCGATCGAATGAAATTGGCCGCGGACCCGGAAGTCATCGAAAAATTCAACGATAAAACAAACGGGGTCGGCAGCATTCGCGATTGGGAGGCGGAAGAGCTTCTGAAGGAGCTGACCGTGAAACCATCGCGCGATAGCAACGTGATCTTTCTGCAGTTCGCCGCCGAAACGCCGCGCGCGGCCGCTGATATCGCCAACTCGTTTGCCGACAACTACATCACGACCAGCCTCGAGCTAAAGGTCGATCCCGCGCGGCGTCAGGCTGGTTGGTTCGATCAACAAGTCAATGATCTTCGCAGCGCGCTGGAAACCGCGCAGCAGAAGCTCTCGGCTTATCAGGGTCAACACGGCGTAATAGGGAACGATGACAGCAACAACAACAACCGGTTGGACGTGGAGACCGCCCGGTTGACTGAAATATCGAATCACATGGTCGCAGCACAGGCAGCCATGTACGACGCAGAGACACGCCAGAGGCAGATGAATGATGCACTGGCGAAGGGTCGCGCCAGCGAGTCGGTTTCCATACTTCAGAATCCTCTGCTGCAAAACTTGAAGACCGAGTTGGCGCGGTCGGAAGCCAGATTCGCCGACGTCTCGCAGCGTTACGACCACAATCATCCGCAGTACATGAGCGCCCAGGCTGAGTTGGAATCTCTGCGTGAAAAAGTGGCCGGCGAAATGAGCAATGCGGTCGGCACCGTGGCGCGAGAAGCGCAGATCGCCAGACAAAATCTGACGGATTTACAACACGCAGTGGAGCAGCAACGCAAGCACATTCTCGACCTTCAGCACAATCAGGACGAGTACAGCGTGCTCAAACGCGAGGTGGAGAGCGCCCGTGCCGCGTACGACTCCTCTTTGCAACGCGGCGGCGAGACGCGCTTGGAAAGCCGGCTCAACAACACCAACACGGCAATCTTGAATTATGCATACCCGCCGATGAAGCCCTCCTTTCCTAAGCTGCTTCTCAATCTTGCGGTGGCGATGATCTTGGGATCTATGCTCGCAGTGGCCGCAAGCTTGATCAGAGAGCGCTTTGATCCCCGTATTCATTTCCGCGCCGATCTGTGGCAGGTGGCAGAGCTCGCCGTACTCGCGGAATTGCCTCGCACCCGCACCTCGTCACGCCGGCATAGGCGGGCTCGCAAGCAGCGAATTGGCTACAAAGAACCGCGGGTGGAACCCGCATGATGGAGACCAATCCAGTGACGCCTACCAAGACTTCCGCGCAGCGCACTGCCGCCGCTCTCAGCTCGGCTGATGCTCGGCTGGGCGAACTCCTGCGGCATGACGGTACACTCACCGAGCAGGACGTTCGCGACATACTGGCGGCCCAGCACGTCTTGGGTGAACAGTTCGGAGAGGTTGCCTCGCGATTGGGGCCGGCGAAAGAGCAAGATGTTCGCAGCGCGCTCGCTCGCCACGCCGAATTCCCTTTAGCGGTACCTGGGCAGTCCAATCTGAGTCCGGAGCTGGTCGCCGCGTATCAGCCTGCCAGCGCTCGTGCGGAGGAAGTGCGGACGTTACGCAGCGAGCTGAGCCTTCGCTGGTTTGGCAGAGGCAATCGAGCCCTATCGATCGTCGAGGCTCGGCCCGGCGACGGCAGCAGTGTACTTGCCGCCAATCTT
Organism: uncultured Gammaproteobacteria bacterium; assembly: GCA_963771615.1. Taxonomy (GTDB): domain Bacteria; phylum Pseudomonadota; class Gammaproteobacteria; order Steroidobacterales; family Steroidobacteraceae; genus Bog-1198. The sequence continues at coordinate 34,372 of CAVYUD010000001.1, read as the reverse complement.
GCCGTGAGCTTTGCGCAGTTGGGCGAGCGCACGCTGCTGATCGATGCGAATTTGCGCGCACCGGCGCAGCAAGAACTCTTCGGCCTCCAATCGGAGGTCGGCCTGGTCGATTTTATCAAAGGGAGCCAAAATCTAGACAGCGTTGCCATCCATGTGCCTGGTTTCAACCACTTATCGGTGATGATTGCCGGCGCACCCCCTCCGAACCCGCAAGAACTCCTGGGGCACGTCTCCTTTGCCTATCTGATGGAGATTGCGGCTGCGAAATACGGTGTCGTTATCATCGACACGCCGCCGATGCTGCAGTGTGCAGACGCTCAGGTTATCGCAGCACGCGCCGGTGGCGCGCTGCTTGCCGCCAAGCGCCACGCCACGCGGCTGAGCGACGTAGTGCGCGTCAGAGCGCTGCTCGAGGCGGCAGGGGTCTCCTTGGTCGGCGCGGTGATCGACGGCTAGTGCACCATGGCAGACTCCAGCGCCAAACCCGAAGTAATGGTCGGCACAGGTTCGACGCCGACATGGCTGCGATTTGCATTGCTCGCGGCGCCCCTCATCGGCGCTACGTTTATTTCGAAGTTTGGATTTCCCCCATTAGCTGCGATGGGTATCGGTGCTTCGATATTTTTTCTGCTGGGAGTAGTCGCGGCCGGCACAGTGCTCGGCGGCTTGAGCATCGAACCGCGGAGATTGGCGCTTTTCGCAGCGATGGTGGGGATTCTGGGCCTGATGCAGATATTCCAACCGAATTCTTTTTCGCCCTCCTCGCTGCTGCTGCTGGTCGCCGTACATCTGCCCTACATTTTTGCGATCCCGGGTAGCAATGACAAAGACCGCATCATCAAGTTCTTTCTCGGAATCGTTACCGTCTTTGCGTGGTGTGGTATTGCACAGTACGGTCTTCAATTCTTCATCAGTCCGCGCTTTCTTTTTCCCATCGAGAATTTCACGCCTGACAGCTTTATCGTCCAGCAGTTCAATCATCAGGCGGCCATGGAGTACGGCTCTCAGGAGTATCGTGCCAACGGCGTTTTCATGTTGGAGCCATCCTTTTTTAGCCAGGTGCTCGCGGTTGCCATCATCGTAGAGTTGTGCACTGTAGGCAGATTGAGCCGGGTGGCCGTATACGGGCTCGCGCTGATTGTTTCCTACTCAGGCACCGGACTCATTGTGCTAGCGGTCTGTCTGCCGTTGTGCCTCGTTGCGCAGCGCCGCTGGGGCTTGCTGGTTTTCGGCTTGCTGATTTTGGCCGTGGTGATTCCGCTGCAACTGTATTTTCATGCCAACCGATTGCTCGCCAGAATTGGCGAGTTTGACTCGAATCAGTCCAGCGCCTACATGCGTTTCGTCGGCGGCTTTCGTCTGTTCGATAAATTTCTTTGGCAGGATCTATGGCGAACGTTATTTGGTTACGGGGCCGGTTCGTTCGTCAGCTACTCGTCGCGAGTTCACTATTACGCTGCCGCCGAAATGGCGCTCTTCAAGATCGTGTTCGAATTCGGTTTGGTCGGCGCGATCGCCTATTTCGGTTTCCTGTTCAGCTGCCTCTATTATTCATCTGCCCCGCGCCTCGTGATACTTGCGGTCGGCATCACCTTCTTCTTGAACGGCATATACGTTCCATTTGCGCATGGGCTGGCGTTGAGCTTGCTGTTATGGAATTCAGTCCCTGAAGCTAGGGTGTGGTCCGCTGCATCTGATTACAAGCCGAGTCGCGCAGCAGTGTCTGGATCTACCTTGGCGGTGGTCCGAGGGATCCGGGCGTGACAACCGCACTCCTCATCTTCGGATGCTTGTGCTTGCTCGCCGCCTGCCATCCCTTCATCACCTATCCCTGGTCGTTGTTGGTTCTTCAAGCCCTGTACCCAGTCAAGCGATCGCGCTCGAGCGAGCCTTCCCCAACGCCTATGAGTTGTGCGATTTGTGTTTGCGCGTACAACGAGGAACGCGGCATCGAACGCAAAGTACAGAATCTACTGGCGCTGCGCGCGCGTGAACCGGGCCTTGAGATTCTCGTCTATGTAGATGGCGCCAGCGATCGGACCGCGGATATCCTGCGGGAATACGCCTCGCAAATAAGCCTGCACATCGCCTCCGAACGCCGCGGTAAGACTCACGGCATGAATCATTTGGCGTCAAAAGCGCAGGCATCGGTACTCATTTTCACAGACGCCAATGTCCTGATGGATTTGAACTGCGTTGGCGATCTCCAGCGCTATTTCGCCGACCCTGAAATCGGCTGCGTCTGCGGCAACCTCGTCTATACAAACGGCGGCGAATCCGCAACCGCTTTGTCCGGCTCCGCCTACTGGCGATTTGAAGAAGTTATCAAGAAATTGGAGATGGAAAGCGGCTCAATGATGGGGGCGGACGGATCGATATTCGCGATCAGGCGCTCGTTGCACGTCGCACCGCCGGATCACATCATCGATGACATGTATGTTTCGCTGATGATTCTGTGCGGCGGCCATCGGGTCATACAAGCGAGCGACGCTTTGGCGTACGAAGAATCGGTTGTGTCGGCACGGGAAGAATTCAACCGCAAGATTCGCATTGCCTGTCAGGCGTTCAACGTTCACCGCTTGCTTTGGCCGCAGCTGCGCAAGTTGGATGGCATCACCATTTATAAATACGTGTCGCACAAATTGATCCGTTGGTTCACGATTTATCTCCTGGCGATGGCGGTTATCGCCTTTGAGGTTGCGTTGATGTTGGGTGGACATCCGCGCAGTGCGGTCGCACTCATGTTCGGTGGTGCCGTCGCCTTGCTCGTCGGGTGCGTATCGACGCTGAAGCCCTTCGCGCAAATAGCGGGGATTGTTGCAGCCTTTGCAGGGACTGGTTTGGGCGTCTGGCGCTCGATCCGCGGCGAGCGCTACCAGACGTGGACTCCAGCCGCCTCGATCCGCAAATGACTCCATCCATACAGTCCGCTACGTCGCTGGGAGAGGGCATTCGATGCCTTTGGATCGCACGCTACATTCCCTTTCCGATGGAGGGAGGTGCACAGGTCTATTCCGCGAATCTGGCGCAGGCACTGGTGAAGGCAGGCGCATTTGTGCGTTTTATGGGCCTCGGCAGCGCCGCCGCGGTGCCGGAATGCGCCGCGGGCGTTGAGTGGTTGGCCGTACCGGGCGGAAAGCGCAGCGCGGCTGTGGCCGCCCTTAGCGCGTTGCCCTTCGCGGCGGCCATAGACGCGACCAAACCCTACCGCCTATTGCTCGAGGCGGAACTGCAAGAACCATGGGATGCAATAGTCTTGGACGGCTATGGGACAGGATGGGCGCTAGATCGTTGCACAGCATATTGCAGGGCTCGAGGCACGCGCCGACCCGTTCTTGTACACGTATCTCATAACAACGAAGAAATGGTGTGGCTCGTCTTGGGTCGCCAGACCCGCGGATCGGCACTCAAGCGACTAGCACTACGACGCAACGCTATGAAGGTCGCCACTCTGGAGCGGCGAATGGTGCGCGCCGTGGATTTGCTGACCACCATTACCGACGAAGATCGAAGCACCTTGGGTGCGGCCGTGGCCCAAGACAGGTCACTCGCCATCACACCGGGCTACTCGGGACAGATGGTCAATGCACGGCGTATCTGCGCTTCGACACCGCGTCGGGTCATCATCATGGGCTCGTTTCAGTGGGTCGTTAAGCAGGTCAACCTCACACGGTTTCTGGAAATCGCTGATCCAATTTTTGAGAAACATGGCATTGAAATAGACGTTGTTGGAGACATTCCAAAAGCGTTTCTCGCCACTCTCAAAGCCCGCTGTCGTGCAACGCATTTTCACGGCTTCGTGACCGATGTTGCCCCATATCTGGCGCGCGCCCGTATCGGGATCGTTCCGGAATCCATCGGAGGCGGTTTCAAGCTTAAATTTCTGGACTACATATTCGGGCGCGTTCCCGTCGCCACGGTCTCTCAGGCCGTTGCGGGTCTATCCGAGGAGCTTCAACTCGCCATGTTGAAGAACGACAGTCTCGTCGGACTCGTCGGCGACATTGTCTCGCACATTGACCACATCGAAGAGTTGAATCGCATGCAGGAACGCGCCTTCGCGCTCGGCGGAGCCCAATTCGATTGGAACGTCAGGGGTCGGCGATTGCTGCTGGCGATGGCGGCAATTCGAGAACGGGTGGCGGACGCCCGCGGGTCGGGCAACAGTCCGCAAGATTCCGGCTTGAGCGCCGACCTTGCGGTGGGCTAATCGATGGCCGCCAAACGCCGCGCGGCAATCGGTACGCTCCTTGCGCTTGGGTCATCGGCGTTCGCGGACGCACCGGACTTTCGCATGACCACGGACACTAAAATAACCAGGGACTCCCCTAGTTCCATTGAGTTCTTCATCGCTGATCAATTTACCCACGACGATAATCTCTACCGATTGCCGTCGGGCTTCGACGTCACCACCGTGGCGGGTCCTATGGCGACACGCGCCGATAGTTTCAATTCGGTATCCCTGGGCGGCAACAGCCGCTGGTTCTCAGACATCCAGGCTATTTCCTTGGATTTTCGCGCGGACGACAATCGCTTCATACACAACGACTCCTTGGACAATGTTTCAGGCAAGGGAAATCTGCAATGGGATTGGCAGCTGGGAACCTACTGGTCGGGACAAATAGGCGTGAGCTACTTGCGGGAACTTGCGAATTTTGCAGACACCGGTTTCTATTCCCGCGACGTGGTGCAGCGGGAGGATTATTTCGGCACTGTCCGCTACCAGGTGGGGCCCCATTGGGCGTTGTACGGCGGGTTCATCGGCGCTGATACTTCGCAGACAGCCGTGCCAGAGCAACCGTTCGACTTTCGCAGCAAAGCGGGGACTGCCGGAATTGAGTTCGCGACTTCCTCCTCGAATACCGTGGGCTTGGAATATCGATACACGAATGCCAATTTCCCGCAGGAATTTCTTTTGAATGGCGCGCCGTTCAACTCTGACTACGAAGAACAGACGACCCGAATATTGCTCAAATATGTAGTCAGCGCGGCCACGGAGTTCGATGCAAGCGCGGGTTATTTGAAGCGGGACTACCCGGAATCGAGATTCGCCACCTTCTCGGGCGACATATGGCGTGCAGCGCTGCAGTGGCAGCCGACCGATCAGGTCCAATGGGTCTTGACGGGCTGGCGCCAACTCTTGGCCTATGTGGATGCAGAGTCGGACTACTTCGTGTCGAACGGCGTCAGCCTTGCGCCGACTTGGATTGCGACACAAAAGTTGAAGTTATCTTTGACACTATTTCGCGAGAATCACGACTACATCGGTTCGAGCCCCAGCACCATTGCCTTCGTCTCGCGCCGCGACAAGCTAACCTCGGCGCAGGGAGGGCTGATTTACGCCCCCAAGGACTCGCTAATATTCAATCTGACCGGCCGCTACGATAAGCGCGATTCAAACCAGGCGCGATTTCAGTTCGACGACACACTCGCATCCGCGAGCGTCACGTACAAGATCAGGCCGTGAGACCCTGATGGAGAACTCTTCCGATCGCAACTCTCTCGAGGTCGCCTTGGAAGGGCAAGTCGTTGCCGGCCGCGGACTGGCTGGCGCTGAGTTGGTAACGTTGCGGAAGCAGCTGCAGGCCATAGTCAAGGAGCCGCTCTGCCCTGGTTCTCTGAATATTGTATTGAATCACCCCGTGCGCCTTCTTGACACCGCTGGATTTGCGTTTGATCGCGATTACAGGACTTTGTGGCGAGCTTCGCTCGGCGGCATAAACGTTTGGGTTTACAGGTGGCGCGAATCTCCGCTTCACATTGTAGAAATCCTTTCGACCGTTTACTTGAGAGAGCGCTTGAATCTAAAGAACGGCGACGCAGTTATGCTGCGTATGAGCAAAGCACAGATCGCGAAGATCCATTTTCAGGAGCGGTTCATTTGGGCGGCGCTATGGACTGGTAGGCGCCGCTGGTTTTATTCGTACACGTCATACTCCAACCATACAGTTCGGCTGGCCAAGGAACTGGGTGCGACCCAGGAGCAGCCGGCGGTCCGGGGTCCGATCCCGATTAGCCTATACGTCATGAAGGAGACACTGACCTTGTTGCCGACAGCCGCTATCAAAGACCTCGCCCAGGGCATGCTTTCTGCCTCGAAGAGAGCCGTTAAATCGACGCCCGTGTTTGGCACATTGGCCAGCAATCTCAAACATAGGTTTTCTCGCAAATACGCCTTTGCACGCATCGAAACACATAATTGTACAAATGCTGACGAGCGCGTATTCAGACAAATTCAAAATATATTGAATTTCACGAAAACCAGTAACTCACATTACTCGGCGGAGCAGTTCCCGGCCGCGTATCACACCGTCAATGTAAATGGCCGGCAAGTTGCGGGGCAGCGCGACCCAGCAAAGCGCTTGGCATCCGCGCCAATTGATTTTCGCGGCAAGAGTGTTCTGGACCTTGGTTGCAACCAAGGCGGCATGATTCACCAAATCGGATCAGTGATTAAATGGGGTGTTGGCATTGACTACGACCCACGCATGATCAACGCAGCCAATCGTATCAAAAGCGTGAACGCCTCAGAAAATGTCAGCTTCTATGTTGTCGATCTGCAGGAAGACCCGCTCGAACTCATTAGTGACTTTATGCCAGATGGCAAAGCCGATATCTGCTTTCTTCTGTCTGTTTGCATGTGGCTGGAGAACTGGCAACAAGTCATTGACTTTGCCCAGTCCAAATCCAATTCGATGCTGTTCGAGACCAATGGGTCTGTTCTCCAGCAGGATCAACAAATACAGTATCTCAAGGCAAAGTACTCCGTCATCGATATGCTTTCAGACATTTCTGATGACGACCCTGTTCAAAAATGTCGAAAACTCTTTTATCTCACTGGGCCAATTTAGCAGGACGGATTATTATGGAGTCTCAGGATTACTCGCCTGGCGTTCAAAAGCGGTTTGCGCGAATTCGAAGAAATTCCTGACGAGCTTCGGATCGAGCAGGAAGATCGCAGCGCTGAAGATCACGGCCCCAAGTGGAATTAGGAGCGTAAGCCGCAGAATAGGACTGAATTCGGCTGGAAGCGCCATCCCCGTCTCGATGACCACGCACGCCATTAACAAGGACGCCAGCATGGGTTTTAGAACCCCGTGAAACTGCTCTAAAACGCTGTAGCTGGTCGCTCGCATCATCACCCAGCCAGAAACCAGGACCGACACGCACTCGCTCGCAGCCCAGATGCCGATGGCCCAGGGAAGCGTAGGCACCTTCGACAGCCATACGGCGGCCAGCATGAAAACCAGTTCGGCAAACAATCCCACCAGGGATTCCCGGGGCTTTCCCAGAGCGGTCAACAAGGGCGTGAAGGCCATTCGCGGGACCTGCAGCAGCACGAGGAAACCGAGCACTGCGATATAAGGCGAACTGGGTTGCCATCGATGGCCAAACAGCATGTCGACGATATCCGGGGCCACAGAGGCCAGTCCGACGAAGCACGGGTAGATAGCCAGGCAGGAGAATTGCGTCGCAGCTTGATAGGCTCGCTTGAGCCGTGCAGGTTCGAATTGCAGCCGGGACAATAATGGGAGCGCAACCTGAGCAACGGCGGTGGACGCGATCACCCAAAACATATCGACGACGCGGAAGCTCAAATTAAGATAGCCGGCCGCTTCGACGCCAAGATACGAAGTAGCCAATAAGGTGAAAACTCGTTTTATCGAGGTCGAGAGGAACAGTCCGCTCACCGACAGCACGCCAAATCCAAGCATTTCCTTAAATTCACTGTAGCGAAACTGCAGTCGCGGTGTTCTGTCCGCCATGATCCACAGCACGAATGAGCCGATGGCAGCTATCAAGATTTGCTGCAGAACGAGGCTCCAAAGCCCCGCGCCCAAGATTGCGGCTGCGATGCCGATGCCGCCCCCAATGAGACGGCCCATGAGCGAGCGCAGCGCCAAGCTGCGGAATGCAAATTGCCGCCGTTGCCGGGCCACCAGTGTGGCACTAACGGCAGAGCATGGAAAAATCAGGCTCATCCACGCGAGCACGCGAACCGCGCTCGGCTGGTGAATCCATGCCGCAAAAGCCGGTGCCATCGCCCAGCAGCCGAGCGCCATGATCAGGCTCAAGGCCATTGTCGCGGTAAACGCGGTGTTAAAATGCAGATCGGTCGCATCCATCCGCTGCACAAGCGCGTTGTGAAACAGCATCGTCACCACTACGCCCAACAACTCAATGAGAGCGAGTGCCGCTGAGAAAATGCCAAAATCCGCGATGGACAGGATCCGCAGATAGACCATCAGGGACACAAAGGAAATGAGCGCAAGACCGCCGTTCTCGACCAAGCTCCACACCATGGAATTTGCCGTTTTGCTGCGGCTAACGCTTCGGCCTGAATTGGCCATGGGTGGCCGGCTCGGCGATGGTGTCTCTCACAATTCACCGCTGAGTCGCGGCTGCCGTTCGGCGGAAGCACGGCGGCGGGCCAACACGTGCATTGCGCCGGCATGAAGAATGGGGCGCAAGGTTTCGCGATAGACGGCAAATACCGCAAACGCAAGCAGGGCAACCCAACGCGGCGAGCTTAGCCCCATGCGCCGCGCATAGCGCGGGTAATATTTGCCGAAAAAATAGTGCGTGTAAAAGATCGACCAGTACAGCCGCTTGAGCGCCCCGGTGCGCTGGCCTCCCGTGCGAACCTGGGACAGGGGCAGGTGAAAACTATGGCAGTCGTTTGTGACGTGGATGTCAAACCCGTGCACAAACAAATTCATCTGAAAATCGGTCTCCTCGCGATAGCCATTCCCTCTAGCGTAATAGTTATCGAACGGAAATTGCTGCAGCAGGCTCTTCCTCGTCAGGATTATTGCGTTGGTTACCGGGATTGAAATGTCACCCGCAAATTTCGCGCCATTCACATATTCACAAACCAGCGGCCGAAACGCTTTTGATGTGCCAATCCCCGAACCGAACCGCTGTAATGCATGCGCCCTGCCCTCTCCCGGCGTGAGGTAGATGCGCCGACCGGAAACGGCGCCCGCATTCAGCGCCTGCAGCTTTTGCCGCACAATTTGCGCGTAGCCAGCCTCGAGATATTCGTCGTCGTCACAAAACAAAATGAACTCATTGGTGCTGGCGGCGACGCCGACATTGCGCGACTGCGACGCTCCCAGCCGGGTTTCATTGCGCAGCACGCGCGTCACTTTCTCGGGAAACTGTCGGGCAATATCCGCGATTACGGCGGGTGTATCGTCGTCACCGGCATCGCTGACGAAGATCAATTCGCTGATGCCATCCTGGGCAAAATAGCTCGGCGCGACCAGACGCAGGGTGTGCGCACGATTGCGGGTGGGTACGATAAGCGTGATCAAGCTTCGAACGCCAATGCCTGCTCGAGTTTGCGGCGTACCTTGGTCAGCGGCAGGGTCTCGGCAAAGCCAATCCTGCGCGCGCAAAGCGACGGGCGGCCAGACATGATCCAAAACAGGCCGTCCGGATGATGCTTGGCCGTGGTCACCGTTTCCATTGGCTGGAAGTAGTTATGGAACGGCAGCGAGGCACCCGCCGCGTTAACGATGGTTGAGCGCGCATTTACTTCGCCGGCAAAGAGCCCGCAACCGATGACAAATGACTTGCCGTCGAAGCCACGCAGCTTGAATAGCGCTTGGCCGTCTCCGGTCTTGGCAGACGAGATTTTCCGATACCCCTCGGCGCCGTCCGTCTCCGTGGCGAAATGCAGCCATGACTCCTCTGCCATCAACGCCTCGGCCCGCGCAGTGGCGCTCACGCCCAACGCAGCCTGTAGGGCGGCGAAGTCCTTGACCAAAAACATCCGTTTCCCGCCGCGCACTTCGTAATCGAGCATCGGCTGCTGGCTCAACGCGGTGCAGAGCGCTATCGCGGTGTCCGCTCCGGCCAGATCCATGGCTTTTCCGATCAGCCGGTCGTGGGCTTGGTAGCCGAAGCGGATGACATTGCCGTACGTTTCAACTTCGGCAGCATTCGGTTTCAGGGAGAACAACGACGGATCGTGGTGCGACCAATATTTGTGTTGATAGTGCGCCGTGGCATTGGAAAAGAATATTCCGACGCGTGGTTGGCGCGATCCGCGCCAAAAATGTGCAAAAACATCCCACAAGAGGCGATCGAGTATCGTGGCGCGGCGCCACTTGGCATCGTGGCTGCCGAATTTCTCGACGCACAGCTGGCTGCAAGCCGCGGCTAGTGTATTTAACGTCAGTCCGTGCGCCAGTAAAAAGCGCATGGCCCGAGCCGCTATCTTGAAATCAAGCCGGTCTGTGCGCGCGTGGCTGTTGACCGCGGCGCGAACGAAATTGTAAAACGGTTCAAGTTCTGCTGACGGGACCTGCGACGCCGCCCACGGGTCGGGCATAAACAGCGATTGATTGCGGCACCGAAATTTCACGTTCATAGGCGACATCAACAGAACGTTCTCTTCAACGAGGCCGTCCCAAAAAGTGCTGTGCCTTACTTTTTCCGCTTCGTCGAGATCTTTGATGCCATGCTCGGAGAGCGGCACGCCGGTATGTACCGTGACCCACTGGATCCACGGCTCGAGCACCTCTTCATTCGTATGAGTGATGAATGTCTCGGACGCATCGCGTAAGCGCTTGAAATTGGGCAATGAGCCTTCGTCGATGAAGCGCTCCACCAAATGTGGGCATAATTCATTGAACTCAAGAAGGATCAGACGCTGATTGCGTAGTGCGGGTGTAAGCACGCGACAGCTCCTAAGGTTTCAATTCGGTGGTATCTGAGAGTCTGAGTTACCGCGTTGAGTCCAGGGCGGAACAATGTTCATATGGTCTGAGGTTTGTGTTACAGCGAACCACGATTTTCCTTACAGCTGCGGAGTTTGGCCCCATGAATCGACGCAACTTTCTCTCCTACACCGCCTCGAGTGCGGGCATATTGCTTCCTGCAATTCACAGTCTTGCAGCATTACCCGACGCGGCCCAGTTGTCTGTTTTCGGCGACGTCCAAAGCCCTGCGAAGTCATCTGTTTTCATCGAAGATGACTTTCGTGGTGTAGAAATTCTCATGCCGGACGGAAGCAAAAAGCTGTATCCCGATTCCAGCAAATGGGCTTTTACATTCTGGCCTGGAGCCAAATGGCCGGATAGCTACGGAGATGGCACTAACTGGTTGGCGGGAAATGCCGAATGCCAGACCTATGTCACACCGTTTATGAACAAGATCAAGGGACGGCCTGTTCCCGTGGAACTGCGCTACGACCCTTTTTCAATTCAGCCGGACGGTTTGCACATCAAAGCTTCGCTGTTGAACACCGCGCAGCAGTCAGCATATGACATCGGCGGCTATCGACGTTTTGGTTCCGGCATGCTGCTGTCGCGAAAGTCCTTTACGTTCGGCAATATCAGCATGGTCGCCAAATTGCCGTCCGCGCGCGGCTCCTGGGCAGATCTTTGGTTGTTGACAGAATCGCATCAGTGGCCGCCCGAGATCGACATCTTTGAATCAATGCCGTGGGGGAAACATCGACAGCAGCTTCACTGCGGCGTGTTGGTGCCAAAGGGAACTCCCGGAGGCGGGTTTGGCATGTGGACCGACATTGGCGCAGACCCTTCCGTCGGCTTCCACCGCTATGACCTCAATTGGACATCCGAAACAGTGACTGCATCGTTTGACGGCAAGGTTTATTGGCAACAGCCGACACCTGCCTCACTGCGCCAGAATATGTACCTGATCATCAATTTCGCGGTTGGCGGCAAGTGGCCATTCAATGAATTAGATGTGCAACCCATCGACGGTGTTTCGCCAGAACGACTGTCGGCGGGTGCGGATTTGATTCAGTCCGATTATCCCTCCGAGATGATTGTAAAGAGCGTGAGGGTGAGTGCACTCAATAGCTGAATTCAATGCAGTAGTCCTTTATCCAAATGTAAAGTCGTACACGCTCACGCCAGGCGTGAGAAATTCAATTACGGATTCCCGATCGGCGATTTTTTCCGACTGTCGTATCAATTGATACATCCGTGCCTCGCCGACGGTGCCAAATCCCTGTTCGTCGATGTCCGCACCCCGTGCAGTGCCTGGCGGATGGCCATCGATGAGGACGCGAAAACGAATCGGGGTACCCAATGTGGAGGGAGCCATTACCAAGTTGAGATCTCGAGCGTGAAATCGGTAGACAATTTTCCCGTTGGCTTCTTCGAGTACTGCCGCTTGTCTCCCGATCATCCAGGTTCCCGACAGCGCCCATTCATTGAGGGATAGGCGACGGGGCACCACATATTCATGGCGACGGTTCGGCACTATTCCACCGCGCGCAGCAAACCTCTCTGCCATCTCATAGCCGACGTAGCTTTCCGGCGATCTTAGATTCCGTAGATCCGCAGGGACCTCGGCGCCGACTGGCGCAACTACGGCAAGCTGGTTCGAGGGATGGCCGCCAGGTTCGGCCAGCAACTTCTGCAATCTCTCGCTCAGTGCGTCCGTACTCACCTTCGCCGAATTGTTGGTAGCGGACGTGTCCCTGAGCGTCGAGCAGATAAAGAGCGGGCCAATAGACGTTATGGAACGCATTCCAAATCACGCGTTTGTTGTCGATCGCAACGGGATATTCAATGCGCATCTCTCCCACCTGGGAACGCACATTCGAGACGTCCTCCTCGAAATCAAACTCCGGGGTATGCACGCCAATCACGACCAGTCCCTGCCCACGATATTTAGCATCCCATGCACGTATATAAGGGAGCGTTCTTCGCCAATTGACACAGGTGTAGGTCCAAAATTGGACGAGAACGACCTTGCCTCGCAAATCGATGGAAGTTTGCGGTGAAGTATTGAGCCACTCAGTCGCTCCGGCTGCAGGCATAGATATATCGCCGCTTTTTGCTGGCGTTATATTCAGCGGCAGCGCCATCGAGGCGAAAGCTGCGCACAGCGCTGCGATTGCTGACCGCCGGTAAGCCATCAGTACCCAGCCACTTCTAAGACCGCGTCGGCGAAGGCATGGGGAGCTTCCTGGGGCAAATTATGGCCGATACCGCCCGTGATCATGTAATGCTTGTATTTGCCGGAGAACTTCGCGGCATAAGAACTGGCATCCAGGTGTGGCGCACCGTTGGCATCGCCTTCAAGGGTGATCGTGGGAACGCCGATGAGCGGACCTGCGGCAAGTTGCTTTTCCAGATTGTCGTACTTTGACTCGCCTGCGGCCAGACCAAGGCGCCAGCGATAATTGCCGATCACAATGCTGACGTGATCCGGATTGTCGAAGGCCGCTGCCGTACGATCGAAGGTCGCATCAGTGAATTCCCATCTTGGTGATGCGACGCTCCAGATGAGCTTGGAAAACTCGCATCGGTATTTCTCGTAGCCGGCGCGCCCGCGTTCCGTGGCAAAATAATATTGGTACCACCATTGGAGCTCAGCCTTGGGTGGCAATGGCAGTTTGCCCGCTTCCTGATTACCGATCAGATAGCCACTGACTGAAACGAGCCCCTTGCATCGCTTCGGCCAAAGCGCAGCGACGATATTCGCCGTCCGCGCTCCCCAATCGAAACCAGCGACAATCGCGGTTTCGATTCGCAACGCGTCCATCAAGGCAATCGTGTCGACAGCCAACACCGACTGCTGAGCATTGCGCAAGGTTTTGTCGGAGATAAACCGTGTAGATCCAAAACCGCGTAGATACGGGATGATGACCTTGTAGCCGGCTGTGGCCAAACGCGGGGCAACCTCGGCATAGCTGTAAATATCGTAGGGCCAGCCGTGCAGGAGAATGACCGGCGGAGCATCCCCGCGTCCTTCTTCCGCGTATCCAACATTGAGGACTCCCGCATCGATCTGCTTCAAGGGGCTGAACGACGTATGAGTGCCTGGTCTCGTCAAGGCTACCACCCAGCACGGGCTGCAGAACTTCGACTCATGAGGATCCGGCTGACGACCACAATCCACACAAGGCCGATCAGGGGCGAGACGAAGCGCGAATAGGCGCCGTCCGGTGCCCAGAATCCACCACTCAGCCAAGTAGTGCCGCCCAACAAGACGAGCAACAGTGCTGCAACGCCTGCCGCGAAGCGCGCGTTCGAGAATAGCCCGGCCCTCCAGAGCCCGAACGTTCCGGCCATGATCAGCATCGCGCGGGGAAAGGAACTCAGTACGACGCTGACCCATAGAAAATCGTTTAGAACCGATATTAGCGCGGTATTTTCCGAGCCGGCGATTGAATACGCGAGAGCCGCAACGATCGTGATCATCAGGAGGAATAGGCCACCGAGCGCTGCACTGGAGGCAGTCACTGCCGCGCCCCAACCTTCCTGTCCCGCGTCCGCCAGAGTGGTCTTTAGCGCCGCCGCGAACCACATCAGGTTTAGGACATTCAGGCCGGCGAACACGACGGCGATCAGGATGCGCACGCGATCGCCGTGATAGAACGCAGCGAGGAAGTCAGCCGACGCACCGACCTGCGGCTGACTGCCGTAAATCAGGTACGCGATGATGAAAAAGCCGATGAACTGGAGGCCGGCCGTGCGCCACAAGCGCTCCCAGAACTCACGGGTGGCATACACGCTTGCGGACGAGGTCATGGCTGTGGTGGATTCGCTCATGTGGAACTCCTCTCTTATTTGAGTGATTCTTATCGCGGCGATTTGATGCTCTTGCTGACTTCGGTGACGAAGAAGTCCGCTTCTTCCCAAGCTGCATTAATTATTGAAATCTTCTTGAGCGGTGCTGCTCTGCGACAAAAAAGCGAGCGCGGCCGTTTGTAAATTATCCTGGCACGACCGAGGCGGCGCTGCAACCATCAAGCCGCGAACGGCGATAGCCATGAAATGCACGCGCCTTTCGGCGTCGATCGGGCGCATCTCACGCACATGTCATACGGAATAGCGTTGAGACGGACGCCGCCACCCGAGTGGGTGGCGGCGCTCGAAATGCAGGTGGCTTGCATGCCACCGATCCGTGTGTTAAATACTGAACCATATGGTTCAGTATAGCCACAGCCGGCTTCGATGCCTCGTTCGCCGCGCTCTCGGACGCCACCCGACGCGGCGTTCTGGAGCAGCTCGGGCGTGCAGACGCTTCGATCACGGACCTTGCCGAGAAATTCCGCATGACCCTCACGGGCATGAAGAAGCATGTCGGCGTCTTGGAGCGGGCGGGGCTCGTCACCACGGAGAAGGTCGGGCGCGTGCGGACCTGCAAGCTCGGCCTGCGCCGACTGGAGGAGGAAGCGGCATGGATCGAGAGATACCGCCAGCTCTGGGACGCACGCTTCGACGAGCTGGACAAAGTTGTCGAGGAATTGAAACGGAAGGAGAAGGTCGATGGACGCAAGAAGAGAGAGTGAGCTTACGCCCATGAAGAACCGCACGACGGTGGAGCGGAAGTCCGAGCGTGAGCTCGTCGTCACGCGAACCTTCAACGGCCCGGCGCGCCTCGTGTTCGAGGCGTGGACCAAGCCCGAGCTGTTCAGGCAGTGGTGGGTGCCGAAGTCGATGGGAATGTCCCTGCTTTCCTGCGAAATGGATGTTCGTGTCGGGGGCAGGTACCGTTTGGAGTTCGCACACGGGGACTCACAGGTGGCGTTCTTCGGCACGTACAAGGAAGTAACACCGCACTCGCGCCTCGTCTGGACCAATGAGGAAAGTGACGAGGGTTCCGTCACCACCGTGACCTTCGCGGAAAAAGGCGGCAAGACGTTGCTGGTCATGCACGAGCTTTATCCCTCGAAGGAAGCTCTCGACGCCGCCGGCACCGGGGCGGCGGATGCGATGGGAGAGACGTTCGAGCAACTGGACGAGCTTCTCGTCACCCTGCGCTGATCCGCGGACTGGGAGGCACTCCCTTCGTGGGCAAATCAAGGTGACCCAGTCCAAGAGTTGAGCGATGAAATGAAGACGAAGTGGACACAGTCACGGCCGATGAAAGTGACCAGCCAGCTCTGAGCGGATCGTTGTGACGTTGATGCAACTACCCTGCATTCACCTCCCGGGAGGGCAAACGGGAAAAACTCCTATTCCCATCGTAGAGCGAAACTGGAACGATTCGGCTTGATTTTACTTGGGCGCTAAGGCCCTCCGGTAGCCCCCGTTCTCGAAGGGAAGAAGGTTTATGTGTCCTGATCCAAGGCGCAGGAGCGCCCTACGGCCCTTCTTGTGGGTCTTGGCCATAACATCGACAGTGGTCGCGCCTGCAGCCCTGGCACAGCAGGCGCCGCAGAACACGCACGATCTCGACGAAATCATCGTCGTCGGCGTCACCCCTGTGCCGGGCTTCAAAGTCGATAGAGACAAGATCCCCGGCAATATCCAGACCCTAAGGTCAAGCGACCTGAGCCGCAACGGCGCAGCCAGTGTGCTCAATGCATTGGACCAACAAATCAGCGGCGTCAACCTCAACGACACGCTCGCGGATCCGTTCCAGCCCGAGGTTTTGTTTCGCGGTTTCGAGGCCTCGCCGGTGCTCGGCACGCCGCAAGGCATGGCGGTGTACCAGAATGGTGTCCGCATCAACGAGGCCTTTGGCGACACCGTCAATTGGGACCTGATTCCGGACATCGCCATCGACCGCATCGACTTTCTGAACGCGACTTCGGTGTTTGGCCTCAACGCGCTGGGCGGCGCTGCGACGGTGACGATGAAGAACGGCTTTACGTACGACGGATTCGACGCCACGCTATCCGGCGGCTCGTTCAATCAACGCCAAGCGCAGACCGAGTACGGCGTCAATGACGGCACGTTGGGTGCCTACGTGGCGGTCAACGGGCTTAAGGAAGGCGGCTGGCGCCATTTCTCGCAGGATCGTGATCCTGCAGTACTACCTGGACTTGAGCTTGCACACCGATACCGTCACCGCGGACTTGAGCTATTCGCGCGGCAACAACCGCCTGTTCGGTCAGGGCGCAGCTCCGCTGCAATCGTTGGCGATCAGTTCTGAAAACGTCTTTACCGGCCCGCAGAACAACATCAATAATCTCGATATGATAACGCTCAATGCGGCGCACAACTTCTCGCCGAAGCTGGCCCTATCGAGCGTGGTGTACTTCCGCAACTACCGGCAAACGATCGCCAACGGAGACAATAGCGACTACTCGGCCTGCGACGACGATGCTGCTCCCGGCCTCTTGTGCGACGACGACTTCGTGCTGACCGATACCTCTGGGCAAAATATTCCCGACATC
This sequence comes from uncultured Gammaproteobacteria bacterium, assembly GCA_963771615.1. Taxonomy (GTDB): domain Bacteria; phylum Pseudomonadota; class Gammaproteobacteria; order Steroidobacterales; family Steroidobacteraceae; genus Bog-1198. The sequence goes on along the minus strand of CAVYUD010000001.1, from coordinate 17,253 downwards.
ACCAATGGCGGAACGACGATCATCGGCCAGAACGATTTCGAGACCATCCACTCGCAAACCTGGGGCGGCTCGCTTCAGTTCTCCAGCACCGAAAAGCTCCTCGGCCATAGCAACTCATTCGCTGTCGGGGCGACGGTGGATACTTCGACCACCAATTTCTTCTCGGGCACTGAGCTCGGCGTGATCGATGCGGTCATTGACGGTATTGCCTTCGCCGTATTTCGTTGCCACACCGGAAAGCGGCGACATCACCGCCACCCCTGTGAATCTTAACGCCAATAACAAGTACTACAGCGTGTACTTGACCGACACGTTCGACGTTGTCGACGCATTGTCCGTTACGCTCAACGGTCGCTACAACATCGCCAAAGTGGATCTCGCCGATCGCAATGGTGACGCGCTGAACGGCAACAACCGCTTCACCCACTTCGATCCGGCCGCCGGCCTCACTTACAAGATCATGCCCGCCGTGACGGTGTATGCCAGTTACGCGATCAACAATCGCGCTCCTACTGCCAGTGAACTTGAGTGCGCAAATCCGGCCGCACCGTGCTTGCTGCCGACGAACCTGGCTTCCGATCCGCCGCTGCAACAAGTCGTATCGAAAACCGTCGAAGTCGGTGCGCGGGGTACCCTATCCGACGCGAGCATCGGCAAGTTCGGCTGGGATTTGAGCGTCTATCGCACCAACTCCGAGAACGACATCTACGGCGTTTCGACCTCGATCGCATCTGGCTTTTTCCAAAACATCGGCTCAACGCGCCGCGAAGGCGCCGACCTCGGCCTGACCTATCAAACGGCGAAGCTCAATGCATATGTGCAATATAGCTATCTCAAAGCGACATTCCGATCGGCGCTGCTGGAACCCTCGCCTGCCAATCCGTTTCAAGACGAGAACGGCAACATTCAAGTGAGTGTGGGCGACGAATTGCCGTTGATACCCAAGACCCGCGTGAAGCTCGGTGCGGATATCGTGCTGTTGCCGCACTGGTCGGTCGGCGGCACGCTGAGCTACGTCGGGCCGTCTTTCTATCGAGGCGATGAGGCCAATTTGAATCCGGAATTGCCGAGCTATACCGTGGCCAGCCTGCGTACCTCGTATCAATTCGGCAAGCACTTGCAGGTGTTCGCCAACATCCAAAACCTATTCGACCGGCGTTACTCGACGTATGGCATCTTGGGCGACCCGACGGGCATCGGCGCGCCGGGAGTGCCGGCCGGTGAATTGGGAGATCCAGGCGTCGATCCGCGCTTCCAGAGCCCGGCGATGCCGCGGTCCTATTTCGGCGGGGTCAAGATCTCTTTTTAGTCGACGACCGAAACATGCCTTAACATAGCGCAATCGCTTCTGGCGACTACTCCAAACTTTCCCCATCTCAGTCCTCTCGTGCGCTTAGTTCGGCGCGAACAAGCCGTATCATCGGAGGCAGTCAAACCAAGGGAGCAGGCCCCATGGCTGAGACAGCGGTCTACCAATTCACTTGGTGGAACCCACGCGCTGGCAAAGAAATTGTCTCGTCGCGATATGCCACTCTAGAGGCGATTACAAGGTGCAATGGAAAGGCCATTGAGGCGTCACGGCTAGTTGTCAACTCGCGCGAAGTGGATCGCAACGGGTTTCATTCGAAATCGGAAGGCTGATGGACCCGCTTCTGCGTTCGGCTAAAGCGGCGCATCTTCTCTTCACATAACGTATTGGAGCCTGTGACACAGAATCGGGTTTTGCAGCAACGGCGTTGCTAGGAATAGAACATGGAACGAGGATCAGCTCAACCCGGCGATGCAGAAAAAATTGGGGGAGTCGCGGGGCAACCAGCATCGTTACTCTCTCCGTTTTATCTGCGCGCCGGGACCGTCAAAAAGGCCGGCCGAGAATCGGACTCATGCGCGATACGCTAAAGATATATTTATCGAAGTGGCACCTTGACGATACGGCGACGGCGAGGTCGCTCCTGTTCCCGGTCCAAGATACTGGCAATCTGGCTAAAATGGTAAGCGGACGACAACCAGGTTTTTCTTACGTGTACGAGGAAGAATCTCGCGTTGGTCGATTTATCGCGTGCGACGGGGCAACCATGCTCGGTTTCAATGTCGTTGGAGTAACGCGTGAAGAAGTCGCATCGATCGCCAACGAGTGCAAGCGAATTGCGCTGTGGGACATCAATGAATTTCGGAAGGCCGCGGACCGAGCCCTCGGCAGATCAAGCAGCGCGTAACGCCGCCTACACCAACGCAGGCCGCGACGATCCGCGGATGCGATAGAAGGCGTACCCGAGTAAGTTGGTCAAGAGAATGGTCGCGGTGATTTTAATGGCGAAGTGAAGGGGATCGGGCACGTCGACAAAGGGATAGACACTGGTGGCGCAGCTAAAGAGCGTCGCGCAAAAGCCGATGACACAGAGCACCGCGACCCACGGCGGGATGCGCACGCGAACGAGCTTTGCGCCGATCAGGGGGATGGCGAACATCGCCAAATAAGCGAGGCCGTAGAGAATATTGGACGCATTGTTGAGGACTGCGAAAGCCTCGGCCGCGCGGACGCCGGCGGAGGCAAGAACGAGCAGCGCAGCGATCAGAATGGTGGCTACGAGGATGGAGTTGGTCGGGGTGCGGTAGCGCGGGTGAAGACGTGAGAACCAGGGTGGAATGAGGTGGTCCCAGCCCGCCACCATCGGCAGCCTCGTAACGCCGGTGAAGATCAGACTGGCGGCACCGAGAATGCGGATCTGCAGAAGAAGAATGACGAGTCGGGCAAGGAAGTTGGCAAGGCCCGAGTCTCCGAATGCAAGGCGAAGCGTCTGCGGGATGGGCGCGATGTAGTTGATCGTCGCGCCGGAAAGCTCATGGAAAGCAAGCACGGAGGCCGTTCCGAGCGTGAACATCAGAAAAATAATGGGCGAGGCAATGAGAATGGAGCGGCCGATATCGCGGCTGGGCGCCTTCGACTCGCCGGCCATGATGGCGACATACTCAATGCCGGCTGCCGCGAATAGCGTCTGACCGATGAGGGCGAGTGAGGTCGGGCTGGAGTCGGGAAGCTTGAGATCGAAAGCTGCGAAATGGATAGGCGCGTGATGCCGGAGCGCCCAAAGCGGTGCGAGGATCAGCAACGCGAAAGCAGCGATCATGGCCATGCCGGAGATGTTGTGAATCCACTTGCCGATGGCGAGGCCACGGACAGCGGAGAGTGCCAGTACGATCAGGACGCCCGCGAGAAAGCAGAAAACCACAAGGTGACTCTCCGGAATCCAGGCGGCGCGCGGGCCGACCATGTAGGCGAACTCGCTGGGGATTTGAAACAGGATCGTGGCGATGGTGGAAAGCGCGTAGGCCCAGACGTTCCAGGCGACGAGAAAGCCGGCTGTGTCGCCGAATGCGCGTCGCGTCCACACATAAAGACCGCCTTCGAGAGGCATCTCGCGATTTAAGTGATAGACCGCCGCGGCCATGGGCAAGTAGAAAGTGCCGAAGGCCAGCAGCCAAACGACGGTTTGCGCATGGCCGAGACCCGCAGCGATGCCTACCCATGCGCTGCCGACGACGGTAAGCACCTGCGACAGGACCAGATCGCGAAGGTTAAGCTGGCGCGGCAGGTTTTGAGCGGCGGCGATGGTCGAGTCCTAACGAACGGCCTGGCTTTCGCTTCGCCAGCCGCCGCCCAGCGCTTTGAACACCGCGATTTGGTCTTGAACCAAGGCGGCATTAGATGAGGCAACTGCAGCGTCGACTGCGACCAAGGATTGTTCCGTCGTGAGCAAGTCCAGATTGCTGAGCGCGCCGGCGATAAACTGATTGTGAGCAATACTGAAGGCAGTGTGCACCTTGTCTTGGGCATCGCCGAGCGCCTGTCGCTTGTCGAGTGCCGCGCTGTACAAGGCGAGCGCTTGCTCGGTCTCCTTGAGCGCGGTCAGCACCACGCCATCGAACGACGCCAGCGCGGCGGCCTGTTCCGCCTTGGCTTGACGCACCCGCGCGCGCGGCGTCGCCATATTGGGAAACGTCCAGCTGATTGAAGGTCCGACGCCCCAGGTACGGCCCTCATTGGTGTTGAGCTGCGATAGCTGAACCGCGGCACCGCCGTAAAGACCAACCAGGCGGATGGTGGGATACAGATCGGCGGTCGCCACGCCGATTTTAGCGGTTGCGGCCGCGAGACGTCGGTCCGCCTGACGCACATCGGGACGGCGCTTGATGAGTCCCGACCCGTCACCCACCGGAATGAGTGCGACCAAGTGCGGCGGGCTGATGCAGGTTGTTAGATCACTGGGCGCCTGCGCGGGCGTGCGGCCGAGAAGCGCGGTCAGCTCGAACAGAGCCGCGCGTCGTTGGCCCTCAAACTCTGGGATGGTGGAACGAACCTGGGCCACCAAAGCCTGCGCCCGGGCCACATCGTAATCGGAATTCGCGCCCGCCTCATGTCGCTTCACGGTGATATCCGCTTCGCGGGATATCACTGCGAGTGAATGGTTCGCAACACCGAGCTCCTCGCCGAGCGCGCAGATCGCTGCATAAGCGCGGGCGGTTTCCGCGGCCACCACCACGCGCACTCCGTCGCGAGCCGCAGCGACAGCATCGGCGTTGGCATTCGCCGCTTCGATGGCGCGGTGGACGCGACCGAAGAGATCCACCTCGTACGCAGCTTGAAAAATATCCTCAAACAACCAAGTTGTCTGCGGCGGGCGTCCGGTCAGCTCGAGAATTTCATCCGTCGTGGCATCGCGCCCGTAGATGCCGCCTGCAACGGCAGCGGTCGAGGGATAGCGCTCCGCATGCACCGCCGACACCGCCGCCCGAGCCGCCGCAAAATTTGCATCAGCCGCCGCAAGGGTGCGGTTCGCCTGCAGGGCCTCTTGCACCAGCGCGTCGAGCCGCGAGTCCTCGTAGAGACGCCACCACGCATCGGGCGGCAGCGTCGGTGTTTCAGCCGCCGTATTCAAGGACACCAACGGCGCGTCCGTGCCCGTCGGAAGCGCCGGCGGGTGATAGTTGGGACCCACCCGGCACCCAGCGAGCGATGCGCTGACCGCACCTAAAACAACCGCATAGCCCGATCGAATCATGGCGGGCTCGATCCGCGCGCGCGAAACAGCGTCATCGGGGATGCGGGGCCTTGGGGAGCTGCGCTGCGAATGACCACGATGAGCAACGCCACAACGGTCATGACCCCGATGACGACGAAGCAATCGATGACAGCCTGGGTGTTAGCCGCAGTTCGCACGATATTTCCCAGCACCAGCTCGCCGCGAGCCACCGCTCCGCCAGGATCGATCACCTTGGTTGTTGCCGCCCCATAAGCTCCCACGCGCTGAATGACTTGAGGGTCGCCGATTTGCAAATGCTGTCCGATCAAGTTCGACGCCACTTGTTCGCGCACTCGCGCGAGTGTCGTCACGAACGCTGTTCCAATCTCCCCGCCCATGAGGCGTGCCGTCTGCAACACGACCCCGAAGGTAAGCGCATCCTGGGGTTTCAAGTGAAGAATGCCGAAGAAGATGACGCCAGACAGGGCGAAGCTTTGTCCGAGAGACTGCAGGAAGGAGGATGGAAGAAACTGATACGACCCCCAGAGCGGGGTCAGGTTGTAGGCCACCATGAGGCAAGCAACGCTGATGAAAATAAATCCGATTGCGGCCACGAGCCTCGCATCCGATCGGCGCAGCATCAACGCCGCGAGCGGGCAGAAAATGAGCTGCGGAACCGCCACCCAGATGAGCGTGTCACCTGTTTCCAGCGCGCGAAAACCGCGCACGGAACCCAAGTACAGTGGAATCAAAAATGCCGTTGACGTGATCGTCAGGCGGAGAAATGCGATCAGGAGAAACAGAATCGGCAAAGGCGGACCTAAGACCACTTTCAGATTGAGAAGCGGATGCGGGACGCGCGCCGAATGGATCAAAATGCCGACGAGCAGCAAGACGCCGGCCGCCAGCAGTCCCCACACCAAGCCGGAGTTCAACCAATCGAGCCGATTGCCCTGATCGAGGGCCGCATAGATCAGCGCGAGACCTAAGCCGCCCGCCAAGAGGCCGAATATGTCGTTGGGCGGGCGTACCGTGATCGGCTTGAGGGCGATGCCGCGATGCAGACAGAGCGACATGATCAGCGCGAGCGGCACGTTTTGCCAGAAGATCCATCGCCACGAATGGTGCTCGACGTACCAACCTTCGAGCGAGGCAGAAATGTTCAGCGACAGCTCGAGGTTCAATGCATAGACGGCGATGCCGAAGGCCCAATACTTGGGTGGCATGTTGAGCAAGATGAAGCTCAAGGTGAGCGGTATGAAGAATCCCGTCGCCAGGCCGCCCAAGAACTGCATCGCCAATAACGTGGGCAGATTCGGGGACAGACGGGGTCAGCAAGGAAATGAGCGCAAATGCGATGGACGCGCCGATCAATACTCGTCGTGGACCGAACGTCGCGCCCATCCAAACGGCCGGGACCGTGATGAGCATTTGCGCGGCGGTTTGCGCCGTGGTGATCCATGCACCCTCGTCAAATCCTGCGCCCACGGCGCCGCGTATGTCGGCAAGACCAAAAGTGGACAATCGCCCATTTAAGGTCGATATAAAGGTGCCCATGAGCACAGCGATGAGTCCGAGCCAGGGTATGGAAGTCGGCGGGGATGGCAGCGTTGGCGCCGCCAAGACTGACCCGGGTAGAGGCGCCGGCGCGCTCATTTATGCCCGCCGTCTCGCGCGTTGACCTTGGCTTCCACCGACATGCCGGGGATCAAGCGATCGATGAGGCCATCCGCATCGTCAATGACGATTTTGACCGCGATGCGTTGGACAATTTTGGTGAAGTTGCCCGTGGCATTATCGGGCGGCAGCAGCGCGAACACGGCCCCCGAGGCCGGCGCGAATGCCAGCACATGTCCGCGCAGCGTATGTCCGGGGAAGGTGTCGACCGTGATTTTCGCCTGTTGCCCCACGGCCATGTGAGTGAGCTGCGTTTCCTTGTAGTTGGCAATGACCCATACATTCGGCAAGGGTGTAAGGGTCGTAATCTGGCTGCCCACACCGACCAATTGCCCGGGTTTGACCTGGCGCTGACCGACCACGCCATCTTGGGGTGCCGTGATAGTGCTGTAGCCGACATTGAGCTTTGCCGCGTCGAGTGTGGCGCGCTGCGCCGCGATTGTTGCCTCGCTCTGTGCGATTTGTGCTTCCAGGACCGAGAGCAGTCGCTCAGCGGCCAGCGCCTGGGCGCGGGTTTGCGTGAGCTGCGCCTCGAGCTGCGTATGGGTGGTCGTCAGCTTCTCGCTCGCCTCGGTGGAAGAGGAGCCGGTCTCCAGCAGTCGGTGCTGTCTCGCAAGGTCGCGATCATTTTGTGCGAAGGACGCCGCGGTGGACGCTACTACCGCGCGCGCCGCCTCGACATTCGCAAGCTGCAGCGCATGTTGTGCCTTGAGCGCCTGGACCTGCGCCATCGCGGTGGAGACGCCGGCTTCGGCCTGCGCCGCGACGGCGCGATAGTCATCGTCAACCAATTGCGCGATCACCTGCCCTTTGTGGACATGCTCAAAGTCCTGGATCGGCAGCTCGCGCACGTAGCCGGCCACCTTCGCAGAGATGGGCGTGAGATCGGCTTGCAGATATGCATCGTTCGTTGTCTGCCACCCCGCCCCGCCCTCCCAGCGGGTCCAATTGGTCGAGACGACGATGATGATGCCGACAGCCACGATGAATATGAGAATCCGCCACCCGAATTCAAATACCCGATTCCAATCGATACCTGGATTAGTCATGGATCGAATTCTATGTTTGTGCTTCGCAGCCTAAATCATCGTCCAGGCTATGAGGAACTGACAACACATTTCTCTTTGATAACCCCATTTGCGGCCGAGCGCATCAGCATTCCGCCGCACCAATGCAGTGATTGACTCTTTCGTGGTCCTCGAAGCGATAATCTACTGTAGTTGCTAATTCTCCCGCCCAGCAGGCTTTCATGAACGAGCATCTGACTAACTCGAATTCTCAGTCAGTCGCCCCGGCGGGGAATCCGTTTCGTTATCGGGCGTTCACCGTAATCTGGATCGCGACGGTCGTCTCGAATATCGGCGGCTGGATGTATAGCGTCGCCTCGGGCTGGCTGATGACGAGCCTCGACAGCAACGCGTTTATCGTCTCGATGGTACAGGTTGCCAATAGCCTGCCGATGTTTTTGTTTGCAATTCCTGCTGGGGCGCTCGCGGATATTGTCAATCAGCGGCGCTTTTTGATCGTTGGCGAGTCGACGATCACCATCGTCTCCGCAGCGTTTGCTGCGCTGGTATGGCTGCATCTGATCACACCGGCGAGTTTGCTGCTATTCAGTTTCGTTGTAACCGTGGGCTCTGCAATGACCGCGCCCGCCTGGCAGTCCGTAGTGGCCAAGCTGGTGCCCAAAGCCGATTTGCCGTCCGCGGTTGCCGCCAACAGCGTGGGCATCAACGTCAGCCGTGCCATCGGCCCGGCGCTCGGCGGCATCATCGTCGGCGCAGTCGGCATTGCGGCGCCCTTCTGGCTCGATGCCTTCAGCAATATTGGCGTCATTGCAGCTCTCGTGTGGTGGCGCGCACCGAAGAAAAGCGCCTCCGCCCTGCCTCCCGAAGCTTTTGGAAGTGCGATTCGCACCGGGCTGCGATATGCACGATACAACACTTATCTTCGAGCAACACTGATTCGCACAGTGGCATTTTTTGTATTTGGCAGCGCTTATTGGGCGCTGCTACCACTGGTGGCGCGTACGCAGATCGCGGGCGGCCCCGCGCTGTATGGCGTGCTGCTCGGAGCCATAGGCGCTTCAGCTGTGGGCGGCGCGTTCCTGCTGCGCCGGCTCAAGCAAAAATTAGGCGCCGATTCGCTGGTGGCAGCAGCCAGTCTCGGAACGGCACTCGCGACGGTCCTGTTTGCTGTGGCTCGGCCACCCGGCGACCGCAATAGTCGCCAGCTTCATCGCAGGGGCCTCCTGGATCGCCGCTGTGGCGAGTCTCAATGTCTCGGCGCAAGTTGCCTTGCCCGAGTGGGTTCGCGGTCGTGGTCTCGCCATGTATGTGACGGTGATGTTCGGCGCATTGAGCATAGGGAGCGCGATTTGGGGTCAACTGGCGGTTGTTGCCGGTTTGCCGGCGGCGCTCTTGCTCGCGGCGGCGGGCGCGGCGATCGCAATTCCCCTCACGTGGCGATGGAAACTACAGACGGGCGCGAATGTTGACTTCTCGCCTTCCATGCAGTGGCCTGACCCGGTCACGACTCATGCCATCGAAGCCGACCGGGGCCCGGTTCTGGTCACGGTGGAATACCGTATTGATCCAAAAAACCGAATCGCGTTTCTGCATGCGCTCGGTCAGAATTCACGCGAGCGACGCCGAGACGGCGCATACGACTGGGGCATTTTCGAGGACCCCGCCGACGATGGTCGCTTCATCGAGACCTTCCTCACGGACTCGTGGCTCGAACACTTGCGGTTGCATCGGCGCGTCACGATGGCCGATCGAATTTCCGAGCGGGCGGTTCGTCGTTTTCAAATCGGCGATGGGCCAAAGACGACGCACTTGATCAGTGCGATAAGGAATTAACTCAAATATAATCAATATTATATATGATTATACTAATCTTATTTCGAATATGATGTCGGTCCGGTCAATAGGGCTTTTCGCCCCGCAATATCCCGAAAGATGACGGCTCGGCATGAATACCGTTCACCGTCGTGCCCCCATTGTGGATCGCCGGAAACATCGGTTGCATATTCGCCGGAAATCCTAGGGCCGGCTTGGTTATCTTATCGAGATGCGCGAGTTCCGCCGCTGTGAGCGTCACTTCCAAGGCCTTCACGTTGTCATCGAGCTGGGTCATGCGACGTGCGCCGATGATGATGGAGGTGACGGCAGGTTGCAGCTGCAGCCATGCGAGTGCGACGCGAGCTACGGTCGTGTCATGTGCTTGGGCGATCTTTTCGAGTTCGTCGACCAGTGCGAAGGTCCGCTCATTGAGGAGATGACCTATGAATGCGGAGCGGCCCTCCTTGGGCTGCGCACTATTGCGGGAGTACTTGCCGCTTAGCAGGCCGCTTTTCAGGGGTGACCAAGGAGTCACACCGAGTCCCAGTTCCCTCGCCATGGGGATGAGTTCTTGCTCGACGGTACGCTCAAGCAGCGAATATTCAATTTGCAACCCGATGAACGCCGACCAGCCGCGGAATCGCGCCGTCACATTCGCCTCAGCGACTTTCCATGCCGGCGTATCGGACACCCCTAGATAGCGCACTTTGCCGCTTCGCACCAGATCCTCGAGCGCCGCCATCGTCTCTTCGATTGGCGTGTGCACGTCCCAGTTGTGCAGCCAGTAGAGGTCGATGTACTCGGTCTGAAGGCGACGCAACGACTGCTCGCACGCCGCGACTATGGATTTTCGGCTCGAGCCGCCGCCGTTGGGATCGCCCGGGTAGAGATTGCCGCTGAACTTCGTCGCGATGACGAGACGGTCACGCTTTTCTTTGTGACGGCCGATGTGATCGCCGATGATCTTCTCCGAATGACTCTTCGTGTAGAAGTTCGCGGTGTCGATAAAGTTTCCGCCGAGTTCGAGGAAGCGGTCGATGATCTGCTCGGACTCCTTCACATTCGAACCCCAGCCAAGGTCTTCCCCGAAGGTCATCGCACCGAGGCAGAGCGGGCTGACGCGTAGTCCTGAGCGGCCGAGCGTCACATAGTGGTCTAATGGCATACGGACATCCTTCGATTGACGCCGTGGTCCGAGACGGCATTCGGTTGATCCAAGGATTAAATATACTCCATAGTGACGAGTATCCACGTAGCTCCGTCATCATCATCAAGTGAATGATTCACATCGAATACTCCCGAGGACCAGCCAAGCAGTCTCCTGATGGTTCCCAATGTCGATATTCCGGTCCGCTGCGCGCCAACGCACAGACGCAGGCAGGCGATCGGGCTAGCCTGTATCTGCCTCGCAATGGGAGCCCGACGCGATCACGCAGCAACTTGAAAGGATGTTTATGCACGTTGACCCAGACTTGGAGCTGGATTTCGTCAGGGAGTTCTCCACGGGCGGGGAGCTGCTGCAGAGCCTAAGCGTTGATAAGCGCCGCGAGTACATCCGAGTGGCGATCTATACTCACAAGCTAGTGCACACGCTTTTTCGCGACGGCCCGATGACCTATGCCGAGGCGTACGCAAAATGCTTTGGCCGGCCCCTCGAGATGCGCCGCACGGCTAGGCCCGAACGGAAATCGGAGCCCGATTGCGACGAAGTCGCCGAGAAAAAAGCATGAGTCGATAGGTCTCAAAGCCCGTTGCTCGATTCGCTAATTGCGCGCATCTTTCGCCGATCGAAAAATGCAATTCCGGGCGAGCGCTGTTTCGCCAGATACATCGCAGCATCGGCTCTTGCGATCAATTGCCCGCCGCTCGCGCCGTGCTCGGGATAAATGGCAATCCCGATGCTCGCCTTGATGGTCAATTCCAGATCAGCTAGTGAGACCGGTTGAGCAACGGTCTTCAGCACCGAATTCGCAATCTGCTCGACATTCTTTTTGCCTCCCGGATTCATCAACAAATATAAAAATTCATCACCGCCATTTCGGCACACGGTATCTTCGTTTCGAACGTACAGCATGAGACGCTGTGCAATGGTCTTCAATGCTGCATCCCCAGCAGTATGTCCGTGCGAGTCATTGAGACTTTTGAATTGGTCCAGGTCGATGAACATCACGGCCAGCGTCCAGTCATGGCGGTCCGCGAGTGCAATTGCGTGAGTCAAGCGATCATCGAACAATTCTCGATTGGGAAGTCCCGTGAGCGAGTCGTGCAGAGCACGCATTTGGGCATCGCGCGCATGTTGCTGCGCGCTCGAAAGCGCTGCAGCGGCATCAGCTAAGGCGCTCCTGGATTGGAACAACTCGGTTTCCAACTGCTTCATAACTTCGATCCCGCGCTCTACGTTGATCGTCGCCGAATCGGCTGCACCCGTCTGCGTGTCCTTCAACTGCGAATATTTTGAAACCGCGCCCACGATCGCATCGTCGAGACAACGATTAAAGGTGTGGAATTCATCAGCTGAGATCGGCTCCCCTACCTCCATCGCAAGGCTCGTGACCGCTTGGCAGACATCCCCGTAGTCTCTGATCACTTGCTCGATCGAAAATCCCTGCTCGAATAGATCGAGTCCGTGCAGCGTTGCCATTTCGCTCACGCCGCGTTCGCGGCCGGCATAGCTTGCGACGTGGTCGCCTTCCACCAGCGGGCAGCGATGTTGCAGCGTCAGAGTCTCGGCCACCTGGTCGAGAAATATGGGAATCCCATGTGCGAGTTCCGGACGCGCTAGCTTAGGGGGTGATCGACCCGCCACCATACCGCGACACCGATCAATTAAGAGCGCGCGATTCGTCATTAGAAAATCATGAAGCATGCGTCAGAGTAGATTTAATGGCGCGCTCCGTCTGTGCGCTCGAACACTTACTCTGAGCGATAAAGCACAGCGTTGAGTAGGGCGAGTCTTACGAGCCTTCATCCCGCTTTGCGCTAGCGCCGCGGGGCGAAGCGCTCTAAGCTGAGTCTGAGCCGGTTTGTTGCTCGAAGTTCAACGACATCAAGCAAAGGATATGCTACCTCATACTCTGCCCACCTCCTCCGCATCAATTGAGGAGACGCTGCTCCAGGTTCAACGGCTGGTCACGCATTTGCAAAATGTCGCCGAGCTGAGAGACACCGCTCTCGCGCATCTTGTTGCATGACGAACTCGGCGGGCTGATGGGCGCCGCGGTAATGGATTTAGACTCGGTTAGCCGGGTCAAACCGGCGCTCAGTGCAGATGCGATCACACGTGTTGATCGCGTGAAAAGGACGCTCCAACAAGCGATCGATTTGAAACGCCGTATAATTGAGGACTTAAGGCCTAGTACGTTGGATGATTTTGGCTTGTTTGCTGCACTTCGGTGGCAGCTCAAGAAGACTTGGCACAACTCCACCGTCCTATCCAGCGCAACATACCCGGATCTCGAACCGGTATTCGAATCGGGCACCGCTATCGCACTCTTCCGAATCGCACAAGAGGCCCTATCGATGACTCTCTTGCGCGTCTCCACGAAATCAACCGATCTGTCTGTGCGGGCGGACCGCGCGAATTTCTGGATGAGATTTTCGGATGACGGAACAGCCAGTACGGAAAAGCAATCGGAAGATCCGGCGATAATCTTGGCATCAATGCGCCATCGGATTCGAGTTCTCGGTGGCACGATTGAAATTTCTAAGAAAGGAGCAAACTTCACTGCAACGACGGTATGGATGCCGCTTCGTCGAGCGACTACGGACTCTTGCGCCAGCTAGTTCACTTGTAAGGTACTCTCACTTATTCCAAGGTTTCTTCCAAGGTTTCGCTACATTCTCCGGCGGGTTCGGATTGTCGTGCTGTGGCTTTCGGAGCGATTGAATGTATGGAGCGGCAGTAGGCAAAGGGGTGGTTGAGCGAATTTGCGGGTAGAACACAGCGATCGCGAGGTTGCGAAGTTCGATGCGGCGGTGACACTTGATAGCCTGCTATGGTTGTCACTTTTTCGTCGGTCATGCATACGCGTTCCCTATGTTGCTGCCCGCTTTAACAACCTACGCCCCGTTTAGTTGGACATGAACCCTTCGATGATAACAATGAGGTTTTGATTACACGCTCGTGCATCCTTAATTCACGTCAATTAATTCCGCCGGAATCGCGTGTATCAGCATTGATCTGCGCGCCAAGCGCGACGCATTCATTGCAGATGAAAACGCACGGCGACGTTCCCCGGTGCCGCATCCCCCTTCAATCAGACTCCTGACTTCATGCTGCCACTTACCACAGAACGAACAAGACAACGGTTCCGGACTGGGGCCCGCAGGGTGGCTCGGCTGCACGTCCAACTTTGCCGAGAGAGTGTTCCAGTTAGCGAAGCCCAATTGAGTCGCGACAATCTCCAGACACTCGCTGTGCGACAGTGAAACACTTCTGGCAGCCAGTGACCGGCGAAGGCGCGTCGCCATCGCTTTCGCATCTTTGCAAGTGTGCACTACTGATCCTCCGCCGAAGGCGAACTGGATTGATCAGCGCTCGCATTGCTGATCCGTTCGCCATCAGCTAGGGATCAGAGATCTGACATCGGTGCATTCACCGTACCTCCCAGGGGAAGGCGCGAGCGGCGGGCTGCATCGAGCCCACAGGCAACTTACTGCGACCAATAACGGGTGTCAAATTGGGTTGGCCAACTCCGTTGGGCAGGTCCATTAATCCGCTTGCTCAAGCAGATTCGTTACGGAGCACCTTGGCAATCGCCGCGATGGTATTCCAATTGCGAGTGGTCACCGAAACACCGTAAAGCCGATCCAGCGTACCCAGCAGTCCGATGACCTTCATGTGACGCCTGTACATACCAATGACGAATCGTCCTCGTCTCGTGAGGATCTTCATCAGCCACTGCCCGCTGGACGGAAATCGCATGGGTGTTGCCGGCGTTAAGCGAGGGCGCTGGGACAGCACGCTGACGAAGCGAACCACACCTCCTCGCAGCGACTGTCCCTCAAAATGATTCTTGGAAATCAGACTTGCGATGTCACGGCCCTGGCAAACAACGATCTCGGCAGCAAACGGAAGCTTGCGTGCCACTTCGGCGCGTGCTTGGGCCTGGGTCATCGGCCGTCGAATGACCAGCGCTGCCCGCCGCGCCAATATTGACGGCACCCAGGTGCCTCAAGTGCATGCGCCAACTTGGTGGGCCGGAAAGTCCTGTGACCCCCGACGTTAATTCCTCGCAGAAAAACAACGAGTGCCACGCGATTTTCCGTTCAAAGAACCGCTACTTTCTCGGGCGGGCGCGTTTGCACAACCTGCGGGCCGACGGCATGCTGCCCGCAGCACTGCTTCAGTCGCTCGATCAGCCACCGACCGGCAGGACCCGGCGGTTTCGCAGTCAGGTAGGCGGCCGACATGGGCAGTATCAAACTTTCCTCCGGCAAATCTTCGATTGCCAGCTTGACGAGCCGATCCTCCAAAAGATCTTGCTTCACCGCGTGCACGGGCATGCCGCCCCAGCCTAGTCCTTTCAGAAGAAACGCGTGCTTGGCAAATAGGTCGCCCAATCGCCACGTGAGTGGAGACATGACACCGAATTCGCGCCCAGCCGTCAGCTCGGATCTGTCGGTCAGCACCAGCTGCACGTGTTTGGCGAGTTCGGCTTTTGGGATGACGCCGCGGATGAGAGCGAGTGGATGGTCCCGCGCGGCAACCATGATCATGGGAAGCCCTTGCAATCGTTCTAGAGTCATCGAATCCGGTGCGATCGGCAGGGACCCAACGACACCCAAACTGCAGCGACCGTCGAGCACGGGTTGGTACGCACCGCCGAGCGCTTCAACGTACAGCCGCAACGGCGTGCGAGGAAATCGGTCCCTGAATTCCTTGGCCGATTCTGCAATCGCCTCAATCGGAAACAGCACGTCCACGACCGCCGAGAGTTCCGACTCGAGGCCATGTGAAATTCCTTTCGCGCGCGCCTTGAGCAGGTCGACGTTAGCGACAACGCTGCGCGCATCAGCAAGCAACTGAATGCCGGCCGGCGTGAGCTTTGGATAGCGTTCAGAACGATCGAATAGAGCGACACCGAGTTGTGCTTCGAGGTTACTGACCAGTTCGCTGACCGCAGATTGTGCGCGATGCAGCTTGCGTGCGCCCGCCGAAAAGCTGCCTTCATCGACGGCGGCGATGAAGGCCCTCAATTGATCCAAAGAGACGCCATCCAGCACTACTCTCGATCCTTATATCGGTTTATAGATGGATAGTATCGCAACATAACGGCTACTCAGGGGATACCTGCCGGCGCAGGATACACCTCAGTTTCAATTTGGCCAAACGAGGGAGTGACCGTCATGCAGCTACTTCATATCGATTCCAGCGTTCTCGGACCCAACTCGGCAAGCCGTGCACTGTCGGCGGACATTGTTGCGAGGCAGATCGCCTTGCACCCCGGCATGAAGGTGGTGTACCGGGATTTGGCGGCTGACGCGGCGCTTGCACTTGTCTGTCAGCTCACTTGGCAGCTTGGCAAGGCGGTGCGATTGAGGACGCTCTTCTCGGTGCCGATTTGGCAAAAGGCGGCGGTTACTTGGACGAGCTCCTTGCCTCCGACATCGTGGTTATCGGCGCCCCGATGTATAACTTTTCGATTCCAAGCCAGCTCAAGGCGTGGATCGACCGCGTGGTCGTTGCCGGCAAAACTTTTCGCTACGGCGCGAACGGCGCTGAAGGGTTGTTGAAGAACAAAAAGGTGTTCATCGCATCCTCGCGCGGCAATGTCTACACGCCGGGCTCTCCCGCCGCCGCGCTCGAGCATCACGAGAGTTATCTCATCGGCGTGCTTTCCTTCATTGGCTTGACGGATATCACGATCGTGCGCGCGGAGGGACTGGCCTTTGGTCCGGAAGCCAAGGAAGCCGCCATGTTGAAAGCGCGCGCAAACATCGCGGCGATGGCGGCATGAGCGCGGTATTGAAAACCTCCGTCACGCAGCGCGCCATTGCGCTGCGGACCCGGGGGTTTCGCCACGGACCGATCACGCGCCTGGTCAGCCCGTCGGACATCGGCCAGTTCATCAAGCCGTTCGTGTTCTTGGATCTCTTCGACATTTCGGCGAGCAGCGCGCCTAATTTCGGCTGGCATCCGCACTCCGGAATTGCCACGCTTACGGTTCTACATGAAGGCGAGATCGAGTATCAAGAGACCACTGGCGTAAAAGGAATTCTTTCCGCCGACGGGATCGAATGGATGCGTGCCGGCGGCGGCGTTTGGCATACCGGAGCGGCCTTGCAGAAAGCTAAGGGCTTTCAGTTGTGGATCGCATTGCCGGAGGAACTCGAGAACTCACCCAGCCAGAGTCGATTACCTGTCACCCGACGATGTGCCCGGGGAAAAGCCTGCGCGCGTCATCTTGGGATCCTATGGTCGCGCCCAGAGCGCAATTCACTCCCCGAAGGGTATCAACTACCTGGACGTTCAACTCGCCGCCGGTGAACGGTGGACCTATCAGCCGCCCGTTAGATCATGAAGTGGCCTGGCTCGCAGTCTCCGACGGGGCCATTCGGACGCCCGAGCCGGTGTCGGCCGGAGAATTTGTCGCGTTCGAAGCATCCAACGAGGCAGTTGTGATTCAGGCGCTCATCGCGGGTGAGTCGCAAATTCAACGCATCGGTCATCAACTTGCGGCGGCTGGGTTGCTCCACTAGTACAAAACACT